>NZ_BMVW01000007.1 GCF_014650915.1 Streptomyces poonensis
AAGCCTTACAGCGCCGATGGTACTGCAGGGGGGACCCTGTGGGAGAGTAGGACGCCGCCGAACAATTCTTGAGAAAACCCCGCACCTCACGGTGCGGGGTTTTCTGCGTTTGTCGTCGGTTTACTGTCGAGGTATGCGCTACGACCTGGTTATCTTCGACAACGACGGCGTCCTCGTCGACAGCGAGCCCCTCTCCAACCGGCTCCTGGCGGCCTACCTCACGGAACTGGGCCACCCCACGACATACGAGGACTCCATCCGCGACTACATGGGGTCCGCCATGCACCGCGTCCACGATCTCCTGCTCGAGCGCACGGGGCAGCGGCTGCCGGAGGACTTCGACACGGTCTTCCACCGACGGGTGTTCGCCGCCTTCGAGCGGGAGCTGCAGCCGGTGGACGGCGTCGTGGACGTCCTGGAGAAGCTGGCCGCGGACGGAGTGCCGTACTGCGTGGCCTCCTCGGGAAGTCATGAGCGGATCCGGGTGGGGCACAGGAAAACCGGGCTGGACGGATGGTTCGGCGAGGGGCGCGTCTTCAGCTCGGAGGACGTCGGACGGGGCAAGCCGGCACCGGATCTCTTCCTGTACGCGGCCAGGACCATGGGAGTGCCGGCCGAGCGGTGTGTGGTCGTCGAGGACAGCCCGCTCGGGGTCCAGGCGGCCGTCGCGGCCGGGATGGACGTGTACGGGTTCACGGCCATGACGCCCGCCGACAGACTCGCCCGGGCCACCGGGCACTTCACGGACATGCGGGAACTCGTCAGCCTGATCGCTTGCTGATCAGTTGTCGATCAACTGACCTGGCGAGTTGAGGGACCCTCAACTTTCTCCCGCTCTCCCCCTGTCTCCGCACGCACCCGGGCTCTACTCTGTCCCGCCATGACGCATGTGCTGCGGCGCGGCCGGGCCTCGCTCGCGTTCGGCTTCTTCGCTCAGGGTGTCGCGTTCGCGTTGCTGGTGACGCGGATTCCGGCCATTCAGGACCGGTACGGGGTGTCCGACGCGCTGCTGCCCGCCTTCCTGGCCGCCGTGCCGGTGCTGGCCGGCGTGGGCAGCGTCGTCACCGAGCGGCTGGTACGGCGGGTACGTCCCAGCCGGCTGCTGCGCTGGTCCCAGCCCGTGGTGCTGCTGGCGCTGCTGGGCGTGGGGGCGGGTGACCGGATGGCCGCCCTGGCTGTCGCGCTCGCCGCGTTCGGCCTGGCCGTCGGTGCGCTGGACGCGTCGATGAACATGCTCGGGGTGAGTCTGCAGCGGACGTACGGGCGCAGCATCATGCTCGGCTTCCACGCGGCCTACAGCCTGGGCGGGATCGTGGGAGCCTCGCTGGCCTGGGCGGGCGCGCACTGGGAGCTGGCGCTGTGGGTGTCGTACCTGCCGGTCGTGCTGGTGCTGCTGCCGGCGGCGCTGGTGGGCAGCCGGTGGTACGTCGACGGAGAGACGGACCGGATGGACCGGACGGACCGGACGGACCGGACGGACCCGGGGACGCAGACCACCGGAGAGTCTCAGACCACCGGAGAGTCTCAGACCACCGGAGAGCCTCAGACCACCGGGGAGCCTCAGACCGCCGCAGAATCGGGGCCGGTGGTCTTCAAGCTGCTGCTGCCCCTCTGCCTGGTGATGACCTTCGCGTACATCGGTGACTCGACGGTCTCCAACTGGAGCGCGAAGTACGTGCAGGACGCGCTGGGGGGTTCGGAGCAGCTGGCGACGGTCCCGTACAACGTGTACATGGTGACCACGCTGCTGGGGCGGGCCGTCGGGGACATCGGGGTACGGCGGTTCGGGGCCGTGGCGGTCGTGCGGGCGGGGGCGTTGGTGGCCGCGCTCGGGTTCGCGGTGGTGGCCGGGGCGCCGGGGGCCTGGGTGGGGATGCTCGGGTTCACGCTGCTGGGTCTGGGGCTGTGCGTACTGGTGCCGCAGACGTTCGCGGCGGCGGGGCGGCTGTTCCCGGGGGCGTCCGACACGGCCGTGGCGCGGCTGAACGTCTTCAACTATGTGGGTTTTCTGATCGGTTCGCCGTTGGTGGGAGCGTTGGGGGACGCGTGGAGCTACCGCGGCGCCATGCTCGTACCGATGGCTCTGGTGCTGGTGACGCTGGTGTACGCCCGCTCGTTCGCGTCCCAGACCGACCGGTACGGTGGCGGGCATGAGCGGCCGCGCACAGCTGATGTGGGACGAGGCAGTAACGGGCTATGACTTCGGCCCGCAGCACCCGATGGACCCGGTCCGGCTCGCCCTGACCCGGAGCCTGGTCGGCGCCCTCGGGCTCGACCGGGAGATGGAGCTCGTCGCGGCGAAGCCCGCCGGGGAGTCGACCCTGCGGCTCGTGCACCGTGAGGACTACGTGGCGGCGGTCAAGGCCGCCTCCGCCGATCCCGGGTCGGCCGACGGGTCGTACGGTTTGGGCACCCTGGACGACCCCGCCTTCGCCGGTATGCACGAGGCGTCCGCGCTCATCGCGGGGCAGTCGGTGGGGGCCGCCGAGGCGGTGTGGCGGGGCGACGCGCTGCACGCGGTGAACTTCGCGGGCGGGCTGCACCACGCGATGCCGGGCGGCGCCTCCGGGTTCTGTGTGTACAACGACGCGTCGCTGGCCATCGCGCGGCTGCTGGAACTCGGCGCCGATCGCGTGGCGTACGTGGATGTCGACGTCCACCACGGGGACGGGGTCCAGGCGGCGTTCTGGGAGGACCCGCGGGTCCTCACGATCTCCCTGCACGAGCACCCGCGGACGCTGTTCCCGCAGACCGGATGGCCGGAGGAGACGGGAGCGGACCACGCCGAGGGCTCGGCGGTCAACGTGGCCCTGCCCGCGGGCACCGGCGACGCCGGATGGCTGCGGGCGTTCCACGCCGTCGTGCCCGAACTGCTCGCCGACTTCCGGCCACAGGTACTGGTCACCCAGCACGGCGCCGACACGCACTTCGAGGACCCGCTGGCGCACCTCGCGGTGTCGCTGGACGCGCAGCGGGCCGTACAGCTGGCCTGCCACGACCTGGCGCACGAGCACGCCGACGGCCGGTGGATCGCCCTGGGCGGCGGCGGATACGCGGTGGTGGACGTCGTACCGCGGTCGTGGACGCATCTCGTGGCGATCGCGGCGGGCCGGCCGGTCGAGCCGACGACGGTGATCCCCGAGGCATGGCGGCAGGAAGTCTTCGCCCGCACCCGTCAGTTGGCGCCCGCGCGGATGACCGACGGCCGGTGGCCGGTGTCCTGGGCGGACTGGGAGCTCGGGTACGACCCCGCGGACCGGCTGGACCAGGCCGTGCTGGCGGCACGGCGGTCGGTGTTCCCGCTGCGGGGCCTGCTGGCCTAGCCGGACTGCGGGACCGGGAGACGACCGGGGGGTGGCGGGAGGCGGCCGCGAGACGACCGGGTGCTAGGCCGACCGTGCGGTGTTTCCCCGATTCCGAGGTGATGCCCGGGGCCGTACGTCACCATCGGCCCTGTGTTGAGCACCGGAGCGCTGCGGGCCCATCTGCTGGCCGTACGGCTTGCGGGGACCGTCGCCACCACACGTGAGAAAAGCCTGCGCAGCTATCGGCTGTTCGCGGCCCGGGATCCGCGGGTACTGATCGGTATCAACCCCGAACATCAGTGGGGTCAGACGGATCTGATCCGGTTGATGGCGGAGAAGTGTGGAGTTTCGGACGATCCCAGCGTCACTTCTGGGCTGGATGTGATCGATCCGGAGCGGACGCTGAGCGGGCTGCACGCCTTCGCGGAACGGCTCGCGGACGCCGTCCGGCGCGGGGCGCCGGTGCTCCTCGGCACCGGGCATCCGCACCGACTGCTCGGCTTCTACGGCGCGCTCGCAGACGCCTTGTCGGCGGCGGGATGTGAGGTTCTCACCCCTGCGATGGGTGAACGTGTCGACATAACGACCCGGTTCGGTCTACGTACGTACAACCTCGACTACGTACGAAGAGTCGCGCTGGTACGCGAACCCGGCGCTCGGAGCACGGGTTGCGGAACGGGCGCGCACACACATTCACCGCTCCCCGTACGTACGGTTCTGGACGCTGCCGCGAGACGGGGCGGACCGCTGCCGGAGCTGGTCATCGGGGACCACGGATGGGTCTGCGGCGCAGGTCAGCTGGGGTGCGAGGCCATTGGCCTGGGGGATACGGACGACCCCGCGCTCTTCGTCGGACAGGCAGAGGGGCGGGTGTCCGTCGTCGTTCCGGTAGATGACGCTGTGCGATCTGATTACTACCGACCGCTGACCCGCTACGTACTCAATCGGGCGTGTCTGTCACAGTAAGCCGCCGATGCCATCCCCTCTTCCCCACTCGCATCACCCGCCCCTAATCTGGGGAGTGAGCGCGCAACGACGAAGAGTCACCGGAAGGGGAAGCCGGTGGCCGTCGAGTGCGGAAGGTTCAGGTGTGTCATGGCTGCAGCTGGCGAGAGGCCTCTGAACGAGGTTCAGTTCCTGACCGTGGCGGAAGTCGCCTCGGTGATGCGAGTGTCGAAGATGACCGTGTACCGGCTGGTGCACAGCGGTCATCTGCCGGCGATCCGGGTGGGGAGGTCATTCCGGGTTCCGGAGCAAGCGGTTCACGAGTACCTCCGCGAGAGCTATGTGGGGGTGGAGACGGCCTGACGGTCTTCGAGGGGCCGGGGCTCTCCGGAGGTCCCGCGGGACGCCCGGATCATCCTCGGCCCCCCTCGATTACGAGCTCAGCGCTCGGGCGGGTAGGCTAGCCCCTCGTAGGTCGTGTGGGCCCATGGCGCCCAGCACCGAGTGATGAGAAGTGAGCGAGGGTAGTCGTGGGCTCTGTTATCAAGAAGCGGCGCAAGCGGATGGCCAAGAAGAAGCACCGCAAGCTGCTCAAGCGCACCCGCGTTCAGCGTCGCAACAAGAAGTAAGGCCCGCACCGGGGGTCTGACCTCCGGAAAGTGTGCCTTGCGACTCTTGGCGAGCGCCGCGAACAGCGCGCTCTGTGGCCCCCCACCAGCTCTGGTGGGGGGCCACAGTCGTACCCGTGGGGGCCACGGTCGTACTCGGCCGCCGCGGCGCGCGTGGCGGCGGCGGGGCGCACGACCGGCCAGCGAGTGGCCGGGTCCGATCGGACGTGCGGTCCCGCCGTCACTTCATGCATCTGGCAGTCATCACAGCGCAACAACAACCCGCTAACGTGGCCGCACACGGGGAACGCGGCAGAGTACGGGCAGCGGCACTCAGTGCTGCATCCACGCTATCCACGCTGTATCGACGTCTGGAAGTGAGGCGCTGATCTTGGGCAAGGTCGTACTCGTGACCGGGGTGGCCCGTCAGCTGGGGGGCCGGTTCGTACGACGGATCCAGCGTGACCCCCAGGTCGAGCGGGTGATCGCCGTGGACGCGATGCCGCCGGAGCACCACCTGGGCGGCGCGGACTTCGTACAGGCCGACATAAGGCAGCCCACGATCGGGCGGGTGCTGGCCGAGCACGACGTGGACACCGTCGTGCACATGGACGTCACGGGCACCCCGCTGGGCAGCGGCAGCCGGACCTCGGTCAAGGAGACCAACGTCATCGGCACCATGCAGCTGCTGGGGGCCTGCCAGAAGTCC
Source organism: Streptomyces poonensis (assembly GCF_014650915.1). Classification (GTDB taxonomy): domain Bacteria; phylum Actinomycetota; class Actinomycetes; order Streptomycetales; family Streptomycetaceae; genus Streptomyces; species Streptomyces poonensis. The sequence goes on from NZ_BMVW01000007.1 coordinate 5,568, forward strand.
CCGGCCGTCAAGCGGCTGGTGGTCAAGTCCAGCACGAACGTCTACGGGTCGGCGCCGCGCGACCCGGCCGTGTTCACCGAGACCACTCCGCCCAAGTCCCTGCCCAGCGGAGGTTTCGCCAAGGACACCGTCGAGGTCGAGGGGTACGTCCGCGGGTTCGCGCGCCGCCGGCCCGACGTGTCCGTGTGCGTGCTGAGGTTCGCGAACATCCTCGGGCCGAGCGCGGACTCGCCGCTCGCCTCGTACTTCTCGCTGCCGGTGCTGCCGACCGTGCTGGGCTACGACCCGCGGCTGCAGTTCGTGCACGAGGACGACGTGATCGAGGTGCTGCGGATCGCCTCGCACGAGCCCGAGCGCGGCACGCTCAACAGCGGGACGTTCAACGTCGCGGGGGACGGCGTGCTGCTGCTGTCGCAGTGCGCCCGGCGGCTCGGCCGGCCCACGGTGCCGTTGCTGATGCCGGCCGTCAGCTGGCTGGGGTCGGCCGTGCGTACGCTGGGCGTGACGGACTTCTCGCCGGAGCAGTTGAGGTTGCTGACCCATGGACGGGTCGTGGCGACGAACCAGATGCGGGAGACGCTGGGCTACCGGCCGAAGTACACGACGGCGGAGACGTTCGCGGACTACGCCCGCAGCCGCGGCCCCGGGCTGCTGCCGCCGGAGACCCTCACCAGGGCCGTCGACCGCCTCGCCGCACTGCCCGCCCTGGGCGGAGGCCACCCCCCGACGCAGAGCGCCAACTGAGGAGCGCATCAACAATGGCGGATGCCAAGGTCATTCCGTTCGACGACGACCGGTCGCGCGCCGGTGCCGTACAGCGCCCGCCGCGCCGCCGGACCGCGGGGAGCCGGCGCAAGGGCGAGCCCGCGGTCGTCCGTGAGGTCGAGCCCCTGCCCAAGCGGTTGCCCGGGCAGGATGATGTCCCTGTGACGCATGAGCAGCCGGAGCCGCCGCAGCGGCCCGACCGGGCCCAGGAGGGCGGCCTGGAGCGCCGTATCGCCGGCGGGCTGGCCTTCCTGCGCAAGCGCCTCACGGGCGACTACGAGGTCGACGACTTCGGTTACGACGCCGAGCTCACCGACCAGGTCCTGATGTCCCTGCTGCGACCGCTGTTCGACAAGTACTTCCGGGTCGAGGTGAAGGGCATCGAGAACGTTCCGTCCGAGGGCGGGGCGCTGATCGTCGCCAACCACTCCGGGACGCTGCCGCTGGACGGCCTGATGATGCAGGTCGCCGTGCACGACCACCACCCGGCGGGCCGGCATCTGCGGCTGCTGGCAGCCGATCTGGTGTTCGTGCTGCCGGTGGTGAACGAGCTGGCCCGCAAGTTCGGGAACACCCTCGCCTGTGCGGAGGACGCCGAACGGCTGCTGGTGCGGGGAGAACTGGTCGGGGTGATGCCGGAAGGGTTCAAGGGCATCGGCAAGCCGTTCAGCGAGCGGTACAAGCTCCAGCGGTTCGGGCGGGGCGGCTTCGTGTCGACCGCGCTGCGGCAGGGCACGCCGATCGTCCCGTGCTCGATCGTGGGCGCCGAGGAGATCTACCCGATGCTCGGCAACGCCAAGACGCTGGCGCGGCTGCTGGGCTTCCCGTATTTCCCGATCACGCCGACGTTCCCGTGGCTGGGTCCGCTGGGGGCGGTGCCGCTGCCGACGAAGTGGACGATCCAGTTCGGTGAGCCGATCCCCACGGACGGCTATCCGCCGGAGGCCGCCGACGACCCGATGCTGATGTTCAATCTGACGGACCAGGTCAGGGAGCAGATCCAGCACACGCTGTACAAGCTGCTGGTGCAGCGGCGGTCGGTGTTCTTCTGACCTCGTCGTGGCCTCGCCGCGTCGTCGAGGTCCTCGCGTACGGCGGTGGGGGCGCCCCTCGCCGAAGGGGCGCCCCCACCGCCGTACGCAGGGAGCTACTCGGTGTCCTGGCCGTCGATGCCGAGGTCGGGCAGCAGGCCCGGGAGGATCGGCGGCAGGGTGACGTCCGGCTCCTCGGACGGGGTGCTCTTGCCCGCCGACGGGGAGGAACTGGTGGCGTCCTCCTTCGGCGGGTCCAGCAGGCCGCCCGTGGTGCCACCGAGCAGCCCTTCGCTGTCGCTGTCGCCGCCGGACTGTGAGGCGGACGGCTGCGGGGTGTCGCCGCCGCTGTGGTGGCCGCTTTCGGGGGAGTCGCCGTCGCTGGGGGCCGGGCGGTCGCCGGTCTCCGTGGAACTGGTGGAACCGGGGCCCGTGCCGCGCTGCCGTCCGTCACCGCTCTGGGCCGGGGCCTGGGGCAGCAGCGACTGGAGCGGGGCCACCTCGTCGTCTATGGCGTCGAACACCGACGACACCTGCTGACTGACGTCCCCGAGCTGCACGGGGAGCCTGTCGCGCAGTGCCCCCCAGGTGCCGCGGTGGGAGCTGGAGAAGGCGGAGAGGGCCTGGATGGGGTCCAAGGAGTCCGGGTCGTGCTCGTAGGCCTCGCGGAGCAGGCGGTGGCCCTCCTCCGCGTCGTGGCGCATGCCGTTCAGGGCGCGGCGGATCTCGCCGAGGTCCTCGTGGTCGAGGTCGCGCGCGCGGTCGCGCTCCATGAGCCGGCGGGCCTCGCCGAGCCGGGTGGACGCCTGGTCGAGGTAGAGCCGGCCGCGGTCCGTGCTGTCGTCGGCCATGGTCAGTTTGAAGTCCTCGATGCCGCGCTTGAGGCCGTACAGCGAGTCACCGGGGAGGGCGTCGGAGCTGGCGGCGGCGACACCGCCGAAGGCTCCCGCCGCCACACCGACGCTGAGCCCGCCCGCGGCGAGCCCCTTGCTCAGCCGGGAACGGGGGCGCAGCTTTCCCAACGGGCTCGCCCGGCGCGTGCCCCGCGCCCGATGGCTCCCCTTCTGCGGGGGAACCGAAGGGTCCGCCGCCTCCTGGCCCGCGGTGCCCTCCTGGAGCATGGCCTCCATCGCGGCCACGAGCCGGGCTCGCTGGACGACCTTCACTTCGGGGTCGAGCTCCGGCTTGGGCAGCCCGCCCAGGCCCGTCGCGAGGGCCAGCAGACGGCCCTGCTCGGTCCGTTCCGCAGCCGCCGGGGCCGGGACGTCGGGCTGCTCGGCCACCGTGTCCCGGTCGGACAGCTCCTCCAGAGCCTGGGCGAAGGCGTTCGCCCGCCGGTGCGCCGATACGTTCGCGATCACTGGCGGCACCTCCTCTCGTCGTGACGGTCGACTCCCCAGGGGTTCCTGAGGGTTGCACACCCCCGACCACTTCCACACGATCGAGTGATCGATGTCGGCCAAGGTGTGACCATAGGGAGCCTGCATCCCGCACAACGAGCGGCGCGGCACTTGGGTTACGGACGACGAATGACGGAACTGGGGAGTCAACATGCGTTAACGCAAAGTGAGTTACGCGTCGCTGACCGTGTGCGTGAACAGGTCCCGGTGCTGCGGGGGCGATGCGCGGTGAGACGGTTCGCCGGCTCGGTGTGCGGAAGGCGGGGAGAGCGGTGGAGCGGCGACGTTCAGCGGGCGTCTTCGGGCAGCAGCCGGGCGAGAGTGCGCACGGCGCGGTACTGGAGAGTTTTGATCGCGCCCTCGTTCTTGCCCATCACGCGGGCCGTCTCGGCGACGGAGAGGCCCTGCAGGAAGCGGAGGGTGACGCACTCCTGCTGCTGGGGGTTGAGGCGCCGGACGGCGTCGAGGAGCGCGGCGTTGGAGAGGGACTCCAGCACGGAGTCCTCGGGGGAGCGCTCGACCTCGTTGGCGTCGAGCATCTCGCCGGTGGTGACCTCGAGCCGGAAGCGGCTCGACTTGAAGTGGTCGGCGACCAGATTGCGGGCGATGGTGACCAGCCAGGCGCCGAAGTCGCGCCCTTGCCAGGTGAACGTCCCGATGCGGCGCAGGGCCCGCAGAAAGGTCTCGCTGGTGAGGTCCTCGGCGGTCGCCTTGCCTCCCACCCGGTAATAGATGTAGCGGTACACGGTGTCGCTGTACTGGTCGTACAGCCGCCCGAACGCGTCCGCCTCGCCGGCCTGGGCGCGCTCCACGAGGTCCATCATCCGGGCGCTGTCGCTGTCCGCGGCAGGGCGGCGAGCGGTGGCGGCCGAGCCGCCGCGGCCGCGTCTGGTGACGTCACCCGACCTCCGCCCCGCGACGGCGGCGCTGCGGGCTCCCTGTTCGATACCGTCGGCGAGCGCGTAGCACGGGCGGACGGGGGCAGCGGGCGCGGCGAGTGCGGGGACGGCGTACGCGGTGGGGACGAAGTCGCGCAACAATCCCAGGACCGTTGCGCGCAGCGTAGCCAGGCCCGAGGCGTCAACCCCGACGTGTGGGTACACGGGACTCCCAGAGGCAGAGCTTGCATCACGTGCAGTACGGGACCGTTCACCCGTCGTGGCGACGGAGGGGTACCGGATTGCGTCTGAGGAGAATAACGCTTCGTGCAGGCCCTGCTACACCCAGTTGCCTAAATCGTCGATTACGTCGCGTCTGTTATCGATTGACGCACGTTCAAGTGCCGGTTGGTGTCCACTTGTTGCTCGGATAAGTCCACGTTGGGCATCGCTCAAAGGCGTGTTGTGCCCGGGTGCGGAGAGCGCGACGGGGGTGGGCACGTCGGGCGCGGGGAGTGACGCATGTGTGTCCGGAGGGACGGTGTGAGGGCTCGCGGACGGGTCAGCGGCGACGGCGGTGCAGGGCGATCGCCGCCGCGGTGCCGCCCGCCACCGCACCCACCCCGGCCGCCGCCGGCAGGCCGACCTTGGCCGCCTTGCGGGCCGTACGGTAGTCGCGCAGCCGCCAGTCGAACTCGCGCGCGTGCTTGCGCAGCTTGCTGTCCGGGTTGATCGCGTAGGGGTGGCCGACCAGGGACAGCATCGGGATGTCGTTGTGGGAGTCGCTGTACGCCGCGCAGCGCGTCAGGTCCAGGCCCTCCGCCGACGCCAGCGCGCGGACCGCCTCCGCCTTGGCCGGTCCGTGCAGCGGCTCGCCGACCAGCTTGCCCGTGTAGACGCCGTCGACCGACTCCGCGACGGTGCCCAGGGCGCCCGTCAGGCCGAGACGGCGGGCGATCACCGTGGCGATCTCCACGGGGGCCGCCGTGACGAGCCACACCTTCTGGCCCGCGTCGAGGTGCGCCTGGGCCAGCGCGCGGGTTCCCGGCCAGATGCGCTCGGCCATGTACTCGTCGTAGATCTCCTCGCCGATCGTCATCAGCTCGGCCACCCGGTGGCCCTTGACGATCGACAGGGCGGAGTCGCGCGCGTCCTGCATGTGCTCGGGGTCCTCGACCCCGGCCAGCCGGAACCACGCCTGCTGCCAGGCGAACCGGGCGAGGTCGCGGGTCTCGAAGAACTTCCGCTTGTACAGGCCCCGGCCGAAGTGGAACAGCGCGGCACCCTGCATGACGGTGTTGTCGAGGTCGAAGAAGGCGGCGGCCTTGTCGTCGCCGTGGACGGGGAACTGCGGCTCGAGATCGCCGGTCAGTTCCTGGTCCTGCGAGGTCTTCCGGGCTGCCTCCGCCGAGGCCTCGCCTGCCAATACGCTCCGCGCCGTGGCGGAGCGCCTACGGGGGGTGAGCCATCCGAGAGCGGCCATGACGGTGAGCATAGCCAGTCCGTTCGGTGCTTCCGGAGCGGAGAGGTTCCGAGGCTGTGAACACTCCGCGGCCGAGTCGTCGAGGAAGTGAGCCGCTCGGTGCGCGGGCGCACGGAGACGGCAGGTTGCGGGCTCGGGCGCGAGCCGGGGCGCGGGGGTTCCCTGTGGATGCCGCGGCGCGAGAATGGCCGACATGAGTCCCATCTTCCGGCGCGCCGACCGCCGTAGCACGGAGCAGAAAACCGCACCTCAGGAGGCTCTTGAGTTGCGAGAGTCACACGGAGCCCGGGAGGCCGGGCAGCTCGTCACCCTGATCGGGAAGCCCGGATGCCACCTGTGCGAGGACGCCCAGGCCGTGGTCGAGAAGGTCTGCGGGGAGCTCGGAGTCCCCTGGGAGGGCAAGGACATCACTCAGGACGAGGAGCTGCACCGGGCGTACTGGGAACAGATTCCGGTCGTCCTGGTGAACGGCAAGCAGCACACGTTCTGGCGTGTGAACGAGGAGCGGCTGCGCGCGGCACTGACTCAGTAGTCCAAAGAGAACCGGCAGGTCGCTTAGGATCGACGGCGGATTGGTCTCGGGGGCGTGGATCGTTGAGGGAAGTGTGCGGTTTTGCCCCCAGTAACTGAGGAACGACGGCGCGCACGCTTCGGTTCCCTGAAAACGCGCCGGGAGTGCGTGAGCCCGGTCACGTTGGGCGGGCAAATCGGACACCATCTTTGTGCACGCGTTCACAAAGACATAGCCTGCTGTCGACGGGGCGGTCTGGGGACGTATGACCGCCTGCAGCCCCGCTCTACCCGCAGGAGCACCGTGGCAACTGGCCGAACTCACCGACCGGCGACCCGCAGCCGAGGGATTCCCGAGGCCACCGTCGCCCGGCTTCCGCTGTACCTCCGCGCCCTGACCGCGCTCTCGGAGCGCTCGGTGCCCACCGTCTCCTCCGAGGAGCTCGCGGCCGCGGCCGGGGTCAACTCCGCGAAGCTGCGCAAGGACTTCTCGTACCTGGGCTCCTACGGGACACGTGGGGTCGGTTACGACGTCGAGTATCTCGTGTACCAGATCTCCCGTGAACTGGGCCTCACCCAGGACTGGCCGGTTGTGATCGTCGGTATCGGCAACCTCGGCGCCGCGCTCGCCAACTACGGCGGGTTCGCGTCCCGTGGTTTCCGTGTCGCGGCGCTGATCGACGCGGATCCGGCGATGTCCGGCAAGCCCGTCGCGGGCATTCCCGTCCAGCACACGGACGACCTGGAATCGATCATCGCCGAGAACGGTGTCTCGATCGGTGTCATCGCCACGCCCGCCGGCGCCGCCCAGCAGGTCTGCGACCGGCTCGTGGCCGCCGGGGTCACCTCCATCCTGAACTTCGCGCCGACCGTGCTGTCCGTACCGGACGGCGTCGACGTGCGCAAGGTCGACCTCTCCATCGAGCTGCAGATCCTCGCCTTCCACGAGCAGCGCAAGGCCGGTGAGGAGGCCGCCGGGGAGCCCGGTGCCGTCCTCCAGGCGCGCAAGGAGTCCGGAAAGGGACCCGACGGGGACGTCCCCGCCGTGATGCCGGCATGAGTCTCCTCGTCGTCGGACTGAGCCACCGCAGTGCCCCGGTCAGCGTGCTGGAGCGGGCCGCGCTGTCCCAGGACACCCAGATCAAGTTGCTTCAGGACACGGTCGCCGCCGAGCCGGCCACCGAGGCCACGCTGCTCGCCACCTGCAACCGCATCGAGCTCTACGCCGACGTGGACAAGTTCCACGCCGGTGTCGCCGAGCTGTCCACGCTGCTCGCCCAGCACAGCGGGGTCGGGCTGGACGAGCTCACCCCCTACCTGTACGTGCACTACGAGGACCGCGCGGTCCACCACCTGTTCTCCGTGGCCTGCGGCCTGGACTCGATGGTGGTCGGCGAGGGCCAGATCCTCGGCCAGCTCAAGGACAGCCTCGCCAAGGCGCAGAACCTGCACACGGCCGGGCGGCTGCTGAACGATCTGTTCCAGCAGGGCCTCAGAGTCGGCAAGCGCGCCCACTCCGAGACCGGCATCGACCGCGCGGGCCAGTCCCTGGTCACCTTCGGCCTGGAGCAGCTCGCGGACGGCGGCGACGTCGAGGCCTGGGCCCGCGGCAAGCGCGCCCTCGTGATCGGCGCGGGCTCCATGTCCTCGCTGGCCGCGGCGACGCTCGCGCGCGCGGGTGTGGCCGAGATCGTCATCGCCAACCGGACGTACGACCGCGCCGAGCGCCTCGCCCAGATCCTCACGGAGCAGGACGGAACGGACGTCGTCGCCCGTGCGGTACGGATGGACGCGGTTGCGGACGAACTGACACGTGCCGACGTCGCGGTGTCCTGCACGGGCGCCACGGGCCTGGTCCTGACGGCCGAGGCGGTCGCGGCGGCGGTCGAGGGCCGGGTCGCGGAGGTCTCCGCCGAGCCGTCGGCCCCGGACGCCGCGTCCGCGCGTACGGTCCCGGCTCCCCAGCGCACCGCGCGCGAGGAGACGCCGCTGCCGCCCACCTCGGTCGGGACCGAGGACGGCTGCCCGCTCGACCTGCCGGCCGCGCAGGGCGGTTTCTCCCTGCTCGGCGAGGACGCGGTGGCCGGTATGGACGCGGCCACGCTGGAGCAGCACGCGGCCTGGGTGGACAACGGGACGGTCGACCGGCGCGAGAGCCGTACGGTGTCCGGCGCCGACGCCGAGCTGATCACCGCGCTCGCCGCCACCGCCTCCGTCACCGGCCGGGTGCCCGAGCGGCGCCGGCCCGAGCCCGTCGCCGTGCTGCCCCGGCCCGAGCCCGTGCTCGCGCTCCTGGACCTGGCGATGCCCCGCGACATCGACGCGGCCGTGCACCGGCTGGCCGGGGTGCGGCTGGTCGACATCGAGTCGCTGGCCGAGGCCTCCGCCGACGCGCCGATGGCCTCCGACGTCGACCAGGTGCGGCGCATCGTCTCCGACGAGGTGGCCGCCTTCGGCGCCGCCCAGCGGGCCGCGCACATCACGCCCACCGTCGTGGCGCTGCGCACCATGGCCGCCGACGTCGTCGCGGGCGAGATGGCGCGGCTGGAGGGCCGCCTGCCGGGCCTCGACGACAAGCACCGCAGCGAGATCACGCAGACCGTACGGCGCGTGGTCGACAAACTGCTGCACGCGCCGACCGTACGGGTCAAGCAGCTCGCCGCCGAACCCGGTGGCGCCGGGTACGCCGACGCGCTGCGCACCCTGTTCGACCTGGATCAGGAGACGGTCGCCGCCGTCTCGCGGGCCGACACCGAGACCGAGAACGACCGACACGCCGAGAACCGAGGGCGAGCATGAGTGAGCAGCAGGCACCGGCACTGAGGCTCGGGACCAGGCGGAGCAAGCTCGCCATGGCCCAGTCCGGTCACGTGGCGGAGGCGGTGCGCCGGGTGACCGGGCGGCCCGTCGAGCTCGTGGAGATCACGACGTACGGCGACACCTCCCGCGAGCACCTCGCGCAGATCGGCGGCACCGGCGTCTTCGTCGCGGCGCTGCGCGACGCGCTGCTGCGCGGCGAGGTCGACTTCGCCGTGCACTCCCTGAAGGACCTGCCCACCGCACAGCACCCCGACCTGGTGCTGGCCGCGGTGCCGGTGCGCGAGGACGCGCGTGACGTCCTCGTCGCCCGCGACGGGCTGCGCTTCGACGAGCTGCCCGAGGGCGCGCGCGTCGGCACCGGCTCGCCGCGCCGCATGGCCCAGCTCAACGCGTACGCCCGCAGCCACGGCCGCACCATCGAGACCGTGCCGATCCGCGGGAACATCGACACCCGCGTCGGATACGTCCAGAGCGGCGAGCTGGACGCCGTCGTCCTCGCCGCCGCCGGACTGAACCGGATCGACCGGATCGACGAGGTGACCGACTTCCTGTCGGTCGACACAGTTTTGCCCGCCCCCGGCCAGGGGGCCCTGGCGGTCGAGTGCGCTGCGGACAACGCAGACCTCGTCGCCGCGCTCGCCGAGCTCGACGACCCGTTCACGCGGGCCGCCGTGACCGCCGAGCGGTCTCTTCTCGCCGCCTTGGAGGCCGGCTGCAGCGCACCCGTGGGCGCGCTCGCCGACCTCCAGGCCGACGGGCAGATTGCCAAGGAAATGCGCCTGCGCGGCGTCGTCGGTACCACCGACGGCTCGACGCTGGTGCAGCTGTCCACCACCGGTCCCGTGCCCGAGACGCACGACCAGGCGATGGCGCTCGGCCGCGAACTCGCGGCCGAGATGCTCGCCAAGGGCGCGGCCGGTCTGATGGGGGAGCGAGCACATTGAGCCCCACCACCCTTCCCGCCGGTCCGGACCACGGTCACGTCACCTTCCTCGGTGCCGGACCCGGGGATCCGGGACTGCTCACACTGCGCGCCGTAGAGGCGCTGGCCAGCGCGGACGTCCTCGTCGGCGAGCACGAGGTGCTCGACGTCGTCCGCGCGCACGCCCGGGCAGGCGTTGCCGTCCTTGACACCGCCGCCGGGAACTCTTCGGATCTGTTCCCGGGCACGGGCACGCCTCAGCTGGCGGTAGTTGACGGCTCGTCAAAAACCGCTGGTGTCCCCGCGTCGAGGGACGCGGCCAATCTTGTCATGGAGGCCGCGCGGGGCGGCAAGCGGGTCGTCCGTGCGGTGACCGGGGACCCCGGACTCGACACCTACGCGGCCGGGGAGATGCTCGCGTGCGCCGCCGCGGGCGTGCCGTTCGAGGTGGTGCCCGGCATCGCGTCCGCCGTGGGCGTGCCCGCGTACGCGGGTGTGCCGCTGCGGGACGCGCAGGGCGCCGACGTACGGTTCGTGGACGCCCGCACCGCCTCCGACCGCTGCTGGACGGAGGTGGGCGCCTCGGACGGCACGGTCGTCGTCTCGACGACGCTGGACTCCGTCGCGGCCGCGGCCGGCGAGCTGGTGTCGGCGGGCCGCAAGCCGGACACCCCCCTCACGGTCACGATCGGCGGTACGACGACCCGGCAGCGCACCTGGACCGCGACCCTCGGCTCCATCGCGCAGACGCTGAAGCAGGCGAAGGTGCTGCCCTCGCCGGACGGCGGGCGCCCGGTGATAGCCGTGGTCGGTGAGCGGTCCTCCGCCGCGCAGCGCGACCAGCTCTCGTGGTTCGAGTCCAAGCCGCTGTTCGGCTGGAAGGTGCTCGTCCCGCGGACGAAGGAGCAGGCGGCGTCGCTCTCCGACCAGCTGAGGTCCTACGGGGCCGTCCCGCACGAGGTCCCGACGATCGCCGTCGAGCCCCCGCGCACGCCCCAGCAGATGGAGCGCGCGGTCAAGGGCCTGGTGACGGGCCGGTACGAGTGGATCGCCTTCACCTCGGTGAACGCGGTCAAGGCCGTACGGGAGAAGTTCGAGGAGTACGGGCTCGACGCGCGTGCCTTCGCGGGCATCAAGGTCGCGGCGGTGGGCGAGCAGACGGCGAAGGCCCTGATCTCCTTCGGTGTGAAGCCGGACCTGGTGCCGAGCGGCGAGCAGTCGGCCGCCGGCCTGCTGGAGGACTGGCCGCCGTACGACCCGGTCTTCGACCCGATCGACCGGGTGTTCCTGCCGCGTGCCGACATCGCCACGGAGACCCTGGTCGCCGGGCTGATCGAGCTGGGCTGGGAGGTCGACGACGTCACGGCGTACCGCACCGTGCGGGCGTCGCCGCCGCCGGCCGAGACGCGGGAGGCCATCAAGGGCGGTGGCTTCGACGCGGTGCTGTTCACGTCGTCGAGCACGGTGCGGAACCTGGTGGGCATCGCCGGCAAGCCGCACAACGTGACCGTCATCGCGTGTATCGGTCCCGCGACGGCCAAGACCGCCGAGGAGCACGGGCTGCGCGTCGACGTCATGGCCCCCGAGCCGTCCGTGCACAAGCTGGCGGAGGCGCTGGCCGACTTCGGGCTGCGGCGGCGCGCTGCCGCGCTGGAGGCCGGGGACCCGGTGACGCGGCCGAGCGAGCGGCGGCCGGGGTCGCGGCGGAGGCGGTCGACGACGACCTGATCGGTCACGCGTTCGCTGCCGGCTGGAACGACGGCTCAGGGGTGCCCCGGTGTTCGGGGCGCCCCTGAGCCGTCGTTGTGGGTGCCGGCCCGGTCAGCCGGTGGGGTCGGGTTGTGCGGGGGCCTGGTACGAGGGGTCGGGTGGGCGCAGGGCTTCGGTGATGCCGGTGTCGAGGTGGGTGTCGTAGCCGGTGCGGAAGGCGGTCCGATAGGCGTCGTCACCGAGGAGGTGGCGGGTGCGCGCCTCGCACGCCTGCCGGGTGGCGATGAGTTCGGGAATGCCCGCCTGAGGGGTGCCGAGGGTGTCCCAGATCTGGTCGGCGAGGCCGAGGAGCCGTGCGGTCTGTGCGGCGTCCCCGGCGGTGCAGGCGGCGGAGGCGAGCAGCTCGATGGTCAGGGCGATGCCGAGGCTGTCATGCAGGCGGCGTTTGCCGTCCAGGGCGGTGCGGGCATGGATCACGGCCTCTTGCGCCCGTCCCAGGGCCAGCGTGGCGAGGGCACGGATGTAGTCGCTCCAGGCGCGTACATGGACCTCGCCGCGCCGGGCGCACTCGGCGCGCAGTTCGGTGGCGATCACCTCGGCGTCGGCGAACTGTCCGAGGTTGACGCGGACGAAGGCCGAGCTGGCCTGCAACTGGAACCACATCGCGGCGTACCGCCCGGTGCCGGGCCGAGTGCGCGGCGTCGCGTCGTACGCCTCGGCCGCCTGCGCGTGCCGGCCGCACTCCGCATGACCGACGCCTTCCAGGAAGGCGGCGGCGAACACGGCGGTGTCGTCGGTGTCCCCGGCCACGGCCTCGCGGAACTCGGCGGCGAGACGGATGCAGGCCGGTCCGTCGCCCTGGATGACGGCGACCAGACCGCGGGCCAGCAGGGCCTTGGCGCGGGCCGGCCCGGAGCCCGGGGCCAGGGCCAGGGCCAGGTCCAGATAGTGACGGCCCTCATTGGAGAAACCACAGGCGTACCAGAAGAACCACAGCGCCCCGCCCAGCTCCTGCGCGGCGTACCCGTCTTCCTCGGCGAGGCAGCAGTCGAGTGCGGCCCGCAGGTTGGCGAACTCCTCGACCGTCCGGTCGCGCCAGACGACCTGGCCGGGCCCGGACCAGGCGGCGTCGGCGGTGCGGGACAGGTGCAGGAAGTGGGCACGGTGGCGAAGGCGGACCACCCGCTCCTCGTCCAGGCCGCGCAGCCAGTGGGCGCCGTACTCGCGGATGGTGTCGAGCATCCGGTACCGCTCCTGGGCCCCGGTCGGCTCCCAGACCAGGATCGACTTCTCCACGAGCGCCCCGAGCAGGGCCGGTACCTCCTGGCCGGGCAGCAGCTTGTCAGCGCACACCTGCCGGGCCGCCTCCGCGTCGAAGGTGCCGGCGAACACCGACAGCCGCGCCCAGGCGAGCCGTTCGGCCGGGGTGCACAGCTGGTGGCTCCAGCCGATCGCGGTGCGCAGCGCCTGGTGCCAGGGAGGGTCGGCGTCGTAGTCCGGGCCGTCGGTGTCGCCGAGGATCGCGTAGCGGTCGTCCAGCCGCCGGTTCAGCTCGGGCAGTGGCATCTCGCGCAGGCGGGCCGCGGCCAGCTCCAGGGCGAGGGGCAGCCCTTCCAGGCGGCGGCACAGCGCCGCCAGCTCGGCGCGGTTGGCGTCGGTGACCGTGAAGCCGGGGACCGCCTCGGCCGCCCGCTCGGCCAGCAGCACCACCGCGTCCGCCGCCTCGTCCTCGTCGGTCCCGGGCACCGGCAGCGGGGCCAGGGTGAGCACCTCTTCGTCGGCGGGCAGGCCGAGCGGGCGGCGGCTGGTGGCCAGGATCCGCAGGCCCGGGGCGACCGTCAGCAGCGTTGCCGCCACCTCCCGGCAGTCCTCGACGAGATGCTCGCAGGTGTTCCACACCAGCAGCGCCTCCCGCCCGGCCAGGTACTCGGCGACCACTTCCAGCATGGGCCGGGTGCTCTGGTCGGCCAGCGGCAGTGCCTCGGCGATCGCGTACGGCAGCGCCTTCCTGCCCGCGCTGAGCGGGGACAGCTCCACCCACCACGCCCCGTCCGCAAAGCCCGGCTGCAGCTTGTCCGCGACCCGCCGGGCCAGCCGGGTCTTGCCCACCCCGCCCACTCCGGTCACGGTCACCAGCCGGTGCCGTCCGCAGGCCCGTGTCACCTGCGCCAGCTCCGCCCGCCGTCCCACCAGACGATTGCTCTCCTCCGGCAGGTTGCCCACCCGCCGCTCCGCCACCATCGTGACCGTCCCCTTTCCCGCTCCCGCCCGCGCTTCCTCGCGCGTGGTGACTCGGTGCTAGCAGCGCGCCGGACCCGCCCGCAGCACTTCGGCCGCTTCGCCGACGGCCCGCCACCGGAAGTGGGAGAGTGCCCTGCGTCTTCACGCTCGGCGCAGGCGGTCGACGACCTGATCGGCGGGGACAGCGGTGTATCGCCGTGGGTTCCGGCCTGATCAGCCGGTGGCGCCGGGCTGTGCGGGGGAGCGGGGTGCCGGGTCAGCCGGGATGAGGGCCTCGGCGATTCCGGTGTCCAGGTCGGTGGCGTGGCCGGTGTCGAACGCGAGCTGGTAGCCGTGGTCGCCGAGGGCGGCGCGGGCCTGGCGTTCGCACGCCTGGCGGGCGGCCACCCACTGGGGCTGGCCCATCTGCGGCGCCCCGAGGGTGTCCCAGACCTGATGGGCCAGGCCGAGCAGCCAGGCCGCGCGCTCGGCCTGCCCGGCGGCGCCGGTGGCCACGGCGAGCGTGTCCATGAGCAGACCGATCGCCATGCGGTCGTGGAGCCGGTGCTTGATCCGCAACGCCTCCCGGGCGTGGTGCTGTGCCGCGTCGGGCCGGCCGAGCGCCAGTTCGGCCTGAGCCTGGAAGTAGTCGCAGAACGCGCGTGTCCATCGCTCGCCGTGCCGGTCGCACAGCGTGCGCAGCCGCTCGAGGTGGGTCAGCGCCTTCGCCGGCTCGCCCGCGGAGATGAGAACGTGGCTACGGACCTGCAGGCCGAAGAGCGGGGCCAGGGTGAGTACGTCGTCCTTCTGCGGCAGGGCGAAGATGCGGTCGGTCACGGCCTCCATGGCCGCCAGGTCACCCCGCAGGGAAACGGCGCACACGAAGGCCCCGAGGGCGGGGTCGAGCGCGTCGTCGCCTTGCTGTTCGGCCGCGGCCAGGCCTTCCTCGCTGCGGGCGGCGGCGGACTCGGCGTCGCCGAGGCCGACCGCGGCGAGCCCCGCGGCCCACAGGGCCTGGGTGCGCGCCCCGCTCGGTGCGGTGTCCGCGGCCAGGGCGCGGTCCAGGTAGTGCCGGCCCTCCCGGGCGAACCCACAGGCGTACCAGAAGAACCACAGGGCGCCGGCCAGTTCCAGCGCGGCATGCCCGTCCGGCTCGGCCAGGCAGAACTCCAGCGCGGCGCGCAGGTTGTCGTGCTCGTCGGCCATGCGGTCGTACCAGGTGAACTGGTGCGGCCCCAGCCAGGCGGCGTCCCCCGCGCGGGCCAGCGCGAGGAAGTACGCCCGGTGCCGGCACCGCAGAGCCTCCTCCTCGCCCAGCTCGTGCAGCCAGAAGGTGCCGAATTCGCGGATGGTGTCCAGCGTCCGGTACCGCTCGCCGCCCCCGGTGGGCACCCAGGTCAGGATCGACTTCTCCACCAGGGCGCCCAGTAGCGACGGCACCTCTTCCCCGGGCAGTTGCGCGTCGGCACAGACCTGCCGGGCCGCCTCCGAGTCGAAGCTGCCGGCGAACACCGACAGCCGCGCCCACAGCAACCGCTCGGCCGGGGTGCACAGCTCGTGACTCCAGCCGATCGCGGTACGCAGCGCCTGGTGCCAGCGCGGACGGACTCCGTAGTTCCCACCGTCGGTGTCGCCGAGGACGGCGTACCGGTCGTCGAGCCGCTGGTTCAGTTCGGCGACCGGCATCTCGCGCAGGCGGGCCGCGGCCAGTTCCAGGGCGAGGGGCAGCCCTTCCAGGCGGCGGCAGAGGGCGGCCAGTTGGGCGCGGTCGGCGTCGGTGACGGTGAAGCCGGGCACGGCCTGCGCGGCCCGGTCGGCCAGCAGCAGCATCGCGTCCGTCGTGTCGTCCTCGTCGGTCACGGGCACCGGGAGCGGGTCGAGGATGAGCACCTCCTCGGCGGGCAGGCCGAGCGGGCGGCGGCTGGTGGCCAGGATCCGCAGGCCCGGGGCCATCGACAGCAGCGTCCCCGCCAGTTGCCGGCACTCCTCGACCAGGTGCTCACAGGTGTTCCACACCAGCAGGGTCTTCCGCCCGGCCAGGTACTCGGCGATCACCTCCCACATCGGCCGGGTGGTCTGATCGGCCAGCGGCAGCGCCTCGGCGACCGCGTACGGCAGCGCCTCCATGCCCGGACTGAGCGGGGACAGCTCCATCCACCACGCTCCGTCCGCGAAGGACGGCTGCAGCTCGTCCGCCGCCCGCCGGGCCAGCCGGGTCTTGCCCACCCCGCCCACTCCGGTCACCGTCACCAGCCGGTGCCGTCCGCACGCCCGTGTCACCTGCGCCAGCTCCGCCCGCCGTCCCACCAGACGATTGCTCTCCTCCGGCAGGTTGCCCACCCGCCGCTCCGCCACCACCGCGACCGTCCCCTTTCCCGCTTCCGTCCGCGCTTCCTCGCGCGTGGTGACTCGGTGCTAGCAGCGCGCCGGACCCGCCCGCAGCATTTCGGCCGCTTCGCCCACGGCCCGCCCCCGCGAGTGAGATAGTGCTGCGCGCCTTCTTGCACACAAGCCTGGGGGCGAGCCGTGTTCATTTCGGGGAGGGGTGTGGTGCACGCGGACGGCACCCGGTCGCTGCCGATGCTGATGGCCGAGGCTCGTCTCGCCCTGGCTGTCCGCGTCCGCCCCGCCGACGGCGCCCGGGTGGGAGGCGATGTGCACGACGCCGTCATGACGCCGGCCGGACCACGGCTCCTCATCGGCGACGTCAGGGGCCACGGCCCCGGCGCCGCTCCGCTGGCCGCCGTCGTCCGGGCCGCCTTCCGG
Organism: Streptomyces poonensis; assembly: GCF_014650915.1. Lineage (GTDB taxonomy): Bacteria > Actinomycetota > Actinomycetes > Streptomycetales > Streptomycetaceae > Streptomyces > Streptomyces poonensis. The sequence continues at coordinate 22,073 of NZ_BMVW01000007.1, forward strand.
GACACCGCGGCCACCGAGGAGGATCCCGTCCTCCTCGCCCGCACCCTCGACGCCCGCGTCCGCCCCCACCTCGGTCAGGAGGACTTCGTCACCCTCCTCCTCGCCGACGTCCACCCCCACGAGGTCCGCCTGGTCAACTGCGGTCACCCACCGCCCCTGCGCATCGACGAGAGCTTCGTCCCCCTCCCTCCGCCCCACCCCTGTCCGCCCCTGGGCCTGGACCCGGAACCCCGGGTCCAGCGCGCCCGAGTCCTCCCCCACCAGCGCCTGCTGCTCCACACCGACGGCCTCACCGACGCCCGCGCCGCCGACGGCACCTTCTTCCCCCTCGACGAGCACGCCCTCGCCGCCCTGCTCGCGCCCACCCTCGATCAGGCCCTCGACCGTGTCCTGGACCTCCTCCGCCGGCACACCGGAGGCGCCGTCCCGGCCGACGACCTCACCCTGATGCTTCTTCAGCCGGCCCGCGCCACCGACCTCTCCCCGCCCTGACGGTTCACGTCGGCAGGGGTGGCCTCGCGGTCACGGCCTCCTCGACGGGCTGGAGCCGGCTTCACCGCGAGGCCGGGCCCTCGCTCGGCGGTGCGGGACGTTCCGGGCGGGCCCGGGTCAGCCGGAGAGGCCGCGGTACGTCGCCGTGGGCCCGGACTGGGTCAGCCGGTGGAGCCGGGCTGTGCGGGGGCGTGCTGCGAGGGGCCGGGCGGGCGCAGGGCTTCGGCGATGCCGGCGTCGGGGTCGGTGTGGTAGCCGCCGTGGAAGGCGGCCTTGTAGGCGTCGTCCCCGATGAGGCGGCGGGCTTCCGCCTCGCACGCGCGCCGGGCCGCGACGAGTTCGGGCATGCCCATCTGAGGGGTGCCGAGGGTGCGCCAGATCTGCTCGGCGACGCCGAGGAACCGGGCGGCCTGTGCGGCGTTCCGGGTCGCGACGGCCGCGGAGGCGAGCAAGTCGATGGCCATGGCGATGCCGAGACTGTCGCGGAGGCGGCGCTTGCCGTCGAGGGCGGTGCGGGCATGGATGGCGGCCTCCTCGGCCCGACCCAGTCCCAGCGCGGCGAGGGCGCGCATGTAGTCGCCCCAGGCGCGGGCCCAGGTCTCACCGCGCCGACCGCATTCGGCGCACAGATCGTCGGCGACGGCCGCGGCGTCGGCGAACTGCCCGAGGTGGACGTGGACGAAGGCCCGTGCGGCGCGTGCCAGGAACCACGCCGCGTCGTAGCGGCCGCGGCACGGCCGGGTATGCGCCGATATGTCGAGTACCTTGGCGGCCCGCGTCTGGTGACCGCTGACGGTGAGACTGCCGCCCTCCAGATAGGCGGCGGCGAGAGGGGCGGTACGGTCGGTGTCGTCGGCCACGGCGGATCGGAAGGCGGTGGCGAAACGGCTGCTGGTCTCCGTGTCGCCCTGGGCGATGGCAGCGATGCCGCAGGCCCACAGGGCCTTGGCCCGAGTCGGCCCGGGGGCCGGGTCCAGGGCCAGGGCCCGGTCCAGGTAGTGGCGGCCATCCCGGGCGAAGCCGCAGGCGAACCAGAAGAACCACAGCGCGCCTCCCATCTCCAGCGCGGTCCCTCCGTCGCCCTCGGCGAGGCAGAAGTCCAGCGCGGCGCGCAGGTTGGCGTGCTCGGCGGTCATCCCGTCGTACAGGGCCGCCTGGCCGGGTCCGATCCAGGCGGCGTCGGCGGCGCGGGCCAGGGCCAGGTAGTGGTCGCGGTGCCGACGGCGCACGGTCCGCTCCTCGCCCAGCTCGTGCAGCCAGAAGGCGCCGTACTCACGGAGGGTGTCCAGCATCCGGTACCGCTCCCCGGCCCCGGTGGGCGTCCACTCCAGGATCGAGTCCTGCACCAGCGCCGCGACGAGGTACGGGACCTGGGCGATGGGCAGGCGCTCGTCGGCCAGTACCCGGCGGGCCGCCTCCAGGTCGAAGGAACCGGCGAACACCGACAGCCGCGCCCAGGCGAGCCGTTCGGCCGGGGTGCACAGCTGGTGGCTCCAGCCGATCGCGGTGCGCAGTGCCTGGTGCCGTGGCGGTACCTCCTCGCTCGAGCCAGGCCGAGAGCGTGGGGACGGGCCGGCGTCGTAGTCCTCGCCCTCGGTGTCGCCGAGGATCGCGTAGCGGTCGGCCAGGCGCTGGTTCAGCTCGGCCACCGACATCTCGCGCAGCCGGGCCGCGGCCAGCTCCAGGGCCAGGGGCAGCCCCTCCAGGCGGCGGCACAGCGCTGCCAGCTCGGCGCGGTTGGCGTCGGTGACCGTGAAGCCGGGGACCGCCTCGGCCGCCCGCTCGGTCAGCAGCATCACCGCGTCGTTGTCCTCGGCCGCCGCATCGTCGGCCTCGGGCACCGGCAGCGGCTCCAGGGCGACCACCTCCTCGGCGGACAGGCCGAGCGGGCGGCGGCTGGTGGCCAGGATGCGCAGGCCCGGGGCCCTGGTCAGCAGCGTCGCCGCCACCTCCTGGCAGTCCTCCACCAGGTGTTCGCAGGTGTCCCACACCAGCAGCGCCTGCCGCCCGGCCAGGTACTCGGCGACCACCTCCAGCATCGGGCGGGTGGTCTGGTCGGCCAGCGGCAGTGCCTCGGCGATGGCGTACGGCAGCGCCTTCCTGCCCGCGCTGAGCGGGGACAGCTCCACCCACCACGCCCCGTCCGCGAAGGACGGCTGCAGCTCGCCCGCCACCCGCCGGGCCAGCCGGGTCTTGCCCACCCCGCCCACGCCCGTCACCGTCACCAGCCGCGACCGCCGGACCGTCTGCCGCACCTGGGCCAGCTCCGCCCGCCGCCCCACCAGACGGCCCGTCTCCATGGGCAGGTTCCCCACCCGCCGCTCTTCCGCCACCTTGAACTCCTCCTGACCCTGACGCGGCTTTTGTCCGCGGGTGATTCGGTGCTAGCAGCACGCCGGGCCCGTCCGCAGCACTTCGGCCGCTTTGCCCGCGGTCCGCCGCCAGAGGTGAGAAATTGCGCTACGCCTTCCTGCCCGCAGGGCCGGGGCGAGTCGTGGTGAGCTCAAGGAGGGGTGTGGTGCACGCGGACCGTGCCCGGCCGCTGCCGGCACTGATCGCCGAGGCATCCCTCGCCCTGGCCGTCCGCTCCCGCCCCGCCGACGGCGCGCGGCTCGGCGGCGACCTGCACGACGCCGTGCTCACCCCGGCCGGACCCCGTCTGATCCTCGGTGACGTCAGGGGCCACGGTCCCGCCGCCGCTCCGCTGGCGGCCGCCGTCCTGGCCGCCTTCCGGGACACCGCGACCGCCGAGGAGGATCCCGTCCGCCTCGCCCGCACCCTCGATGCCAGCATCCGCCCCCACCTGGGCGAGGAGGACTTCGTCACCCTCCTCCTCGCCGACCTCCTTCCCGACGAGGTCCGCCTGGTCAACTGCGGCCACCCACCGCCCCTGCGCATCGACCACCGCCTCGCCCGCCTCCCCCCGCCCCTGCCCTCCCCACCCCTGGGCCTGGACCCGGAACCCCAGGTCCAGCGCGCCCAGGTCCTCCCCCACCAGCGCCTGCTGCTCCACACCGACGGCCTCACCGACGCCCGCGCCGCCGACGGCACCTTCTTCCCCCTCGACCGGCGCGCCCTCGCCGCCCTGCGCGCCCCCACCCTCGACCAGGCCCTCGACCGCATCCTGGGCCTCCTCCACCGGCACACCGGAGACGCCGTCCCGGCCGACGACCTCACCCTGATGCTCCTTCAACCGGCCCCCGACACCCCCCTTCCACCGCCCTGACGGTTCACCCCGTCGGCTGCCCGAGCCGGACGCCTTCCCGGAGGAGGCCGGTGGGCAGGGCGTGCGGCGGTCCTGATCAGCCAGTGGGGCCGGGCCGGAGAGGGGCGTGCGGCGAGGGCCCGGGCGGGGTGAGGGCTTCAGCGATGCCGGTGTCGAGGTCGGTGTCGTAGCCGGCGTCGAAGGCGGTCTGGTAGGTGGCGTCGCCGATGAGGTGGCGGGCCTGCTTCTCGCATGCGGTGCGGGCGGCGACGAGTTCGGGGATGCCCGCCTGGGGGGTGCCGACGGTGTGCCAGACCTGCTCGGCGAGGCCGAGGAGGCGGGCCGCCTGTTCGGTCCGGCCAGAGGCGATGGCGGCGGAGGCGAGCAGGTCGGTGGTCATGGCGATGCCCATGTCGTCGTGGAGGCGCTGCTTGCCGGCGAGGGCGGTACGGGCATGGGCTGCGGCCTCCGACGCGCGTCCCAGTCCGAGTGCGGCAAGGGCGCGCATGTAGTCGCCCCAGGCGCGGGACCAGGTCTCTCCGCGCCGGGCGCACTCGGCGCACAGGTCGTCGGCGGTGGCCAGGGCGTCGGTGAACTGTCCGAGGTGGTTGTGGACGAGGGCTTGCGTGTTGCGTGCCATGACCCAGGCCGCGTGGTATCGGCCGTCGGCCGGCGGGGCGGGCGGCAGATCGGCAAGCACCTTGGCCGCCTGCGTGTGCCGGCCGCTCACCGTCAGGCTGGCGCCTTCCAGAGTGAGGACGGCAACCGCGGTGGTTGCGTCGGCTTCCTCGGCCACGGCCTGCTGGAACGCGGTGGCGAGACGGCTGCCGGCCTCAGTGTCGCCCTGGACGAGAGCGACGAGGCTCGCGGCCCACAGCGCCTTGGCACGCGCGGGGCTCGAAGCCTGCTCCAGGGCCAGGGCCTGCTCCAGGTAGTGGCGGCCGTCCCGGGCGAAGCCGCAGGCGTACCAGAGGAACCCCAGCGCACCGCCCATCTCCAGTGCGGTGCGCCCGTCCTTCTCGGCGAGGCAGAAGTCCAGCGCGGCACGCAGGTTGGCGTATTCGGCGCTCATCCGGTCCTTCGAGGCCGTCTGGCCGGGCCCGGACCAGGCGGCATCCGCCTCGTGGGCCAGGGTCAGGTAGTGGTCACGGTGGCGGCGGCGCGCCGCCTGTTCCTCGCCCAGGCCCCGCAGCCAGAAGGCGCCGAACTCGCGGATGGTGTCCAGCATCCGGTACCGCTCGCCGCCCCCGGTGGGCACCCAGGTCAGGATCGACTTCTCCACCAGCGCGGCCAGCAGCGCCGGCACCTCTTCCCCGGGCAGCTGCGCGTCGGCGCAGACCTGCCGGGCGGCCTCGGCGTCGAAGGTGTCGGCGAACACGGACAGCCTCGCCCACAGCAACCGCTCGGCGGGGGTGCACAGCTGGTGGCTCCAGCCGATCGCGGTGCGCAGGGCCTGGTGCCAGGGCGGGTCGGCGTCGTAGTCCGGGCCGTCGGTGGTGCCGAGGATCGCGTAGCGGTCGTCCAGGCGCCGGTTCAGCTCGGGCAGTGGTATCTCGCGCAGGCGGGCCGCGGCCAGCTCCAGGGCGAGGGGCAGCCCTTCCAGGCGGCGGCACAGGGCGGCCAGCTCGGCGCGGTTGGCGTCGGTGACGGTGAAGCCGGGCACGGCCTGTGCGGCCCGGTCGGCCAGCAGCAGTACCGAGTCCGCCGCCTCGTCGTCGTCGGCCCCGGGGACCGGGAGCGGGTCGAGGGCGAGCATCTCCTCGCAGGCCAGGTCGAGCGGGCAGCGGCTGGTGGCCAGGATCCGCAGGCCCGGGGCGACGGTCAGCAGCGTTGCCGCCATCTCCCGGCAGTCCTCCGCCAGGTGTTCGCAGGTGTCCCACACCAGCAGCGCCTGCCGCCCGGCCAGGTACTCGGCGACCACCTCCAGCATGGGCCGGGTGGTCTGGTCGGCCAGCGGCAGCGTCTCGGCGATGGCGTACGGCAGCGCCTCCATGCCCGCGCTGAGCGGGGACAGCTCCACCCACCACGCCCCGTCCGCGAAGCCCGGTTGCAGCTCGCCCGCGACCCGCCGGGCCAGCCGGGTCTTGCCCACCCCGCCCACGCCCGTCACCGTCACCAGCCGCGACCGCCCACACAGCCGGGCCACCTGGTCCAGCTCCGACCGCCGTCCTACCAGCTGGTTCGTCTCCTTGGGCAGGTTGCCCAACCGCCGCTCCGCCGCCACGCTACGGCCCCTTCCCGATCCCGCCGCGGTTCCTCAACCGCCGTGTGTGGCTCGGTGCTAGCAGCAGGCTGAGCCCGTCCGCAGGAGTTCGGCCACATCGCTCACGCCTCGCCACCAGGAGTGGGAAAGTGCTCCGCGCCTCACCCTGTCGGCTGCTCGCGCCCGACGCCCTCCCGAAGGAGGACGGTGCGCAGGTCGTGCGGAGGACGGCCGGTAAGTCGCTCGACGGTGTCCGTGGTGCGGTCCTCGGAGCCCTCGGCGATGGCCTGGTCCATGGCGGCCAGCATCGCGGCGAACTCCGCGGGGATGCCTGCGGCGCGCGTCAGGTGGTCGCGCATCCCCTCGTACGTCAGCCGCTGGTGGGCCACGGGTCGGCCGGTGACGTCGGCGTAGACCGCGGCGACGTCGTCGTAGCTCAGTGCCTCGGGGCCGGTCAGGACCAGGTCAGTGCCGGGGGCGGTCGCATCGGTGAGGGCGTGAACGGCGACGGCCGCGATGTCGTCCGCGTCGACGAAGCCGACACGACCGTCGCCGGTCGCCGTCAGGACGGTGCCGTTCTCACGGAGGGTGGTGGCGTGGGCGTGGTCCCCGGTGAAGTTCTGCATGAACCACGAGGGCCGGAGCACGGCCCATTCCTCGAACAGGCCGGGCAGGACCTGGTGCACGGCTCCGACGGCCGGGCCTCCGGCCGGGACGGCCGAGGAGCTGAGCAGCACCGCGCGGCGCACTCCGCCGGCGCGGGCCTGCTTCAGAAACGGCAGCATGACGGTGGCCGGGTCGGGGTCGCCCACCGGCGGGACGAGGTAGACGCGGTCGGCTTCGGCGAGGGCGTCGTCGAAGGTGGCGGGGGCGTACCAGTCGAAGCGGACGGCTTCGGCGCCCGGGACCGGGGTGGCGCGCCGGGAGGCGGCCTTCACGCGGTGCCCGGCAGCGAGGAGTTGTGCGGCGGTACGGCTGCCGGTGGTGCCCGTCGCGCCGATGACGAGAGTGGTGCCGGTGGCGGTCATCGGGCGCTCCCGACGAAGTCGGCGGCCGGGTCCTGCACGGCGAGGGGGTTCCAGTAGTCGCGGTAGGCGGTGATGCGGTCGTCCCGGACGGTCACGACGGCGACGTACGTCATGTCGTACGGACTGTCCGTCTGCACCAGGCGGCCGACCGCGCGCATCTCGACCACGATGGTTCCCGGGTCGGTGGTCTGGTGGATCGTCACGTCGGGGAAGTCGTGCAGGTCGATGTGGTCCGGGTAGTCGCGCATGTACGCCGCGACGGCCGCCCGCCCCTCCAGCCGGCGCGGCCAGCCCTCCGGGGCGAACGGGAACTCCATGACGCCGTCCTCGGCCCACAGGCCGAGCCAGGCGTCGATGTCCTTCTCCAGTAGCAGGCGCAGACCGTGACGGAAGAGATCGGCGGGTGTGGTGGGGGCGTGGGTGGAGGTGCTCGTCGCGTTCGAGGGCATGGCTGTCTCCATGGCGTACGATGCGGACCGGCGGTCCGGTTAACGTGGAGACGAAGATACGGACCGCCGGTCCGGATTGCAACCCCGCCCCTCGCCGCTGGAAAGGAACCACATGGCCGATCGCAAGCCGCGCAAGGACGCCGCCCGCAACCGGGCCTCCCTGCTCGCCGCCGCAGAGGAGCTCTTCGCGAGCCGCGCACGCCCCGAGGACGTGACCATGTCCGACGTCGCGGCGGCGGCGGGGGTCGGCAAGGGGACGTTGTTCCGCGCGTTCGGTGACCGCACGGGGCTGATCCGTGCGCTGTACGCGGCGCGGCTGGAGCCGGTCGAGGAGGCCGTGACCACGGGACCGCCACCGCTGGGACCTGACACCCCGCCGCTGGAGCGCGTACCCGCTGTGCTGGACGCCCTGCTGTGCCTCAAGATCGACAACCGTCACCTCGCGCTGGCGCTGGAGGCGACGGGCAGCGACAGTCCCTACGACGCGGACCACTACGACCGGTGGCACGCCCTGCTGAGGGGCGCGCTGGAGCAGGTGCCCGGGTTCGGTGGCGGCGACGGCTCCGGTGACTTCGCCGCGCATGCGTTGCTGGCCGCCGTACGGGCCGACCTGGTGGAGCACTTGGTGGGGGTGCGGGGGGTGGAGCGGGAGCGGTTGCGGAGCCAGCTGGCCGACTTCACGGCGCGGGTGCTGGGTCAGCGTTCGGAGGCGTAGGGCAGGAACGCCGCCCAGGCGGTGGGGGTGAGGGTGAGGCGGGGGCCTCGGGGGTTCTTGGAGTCGCGGACGAGGATGTGGGCGGGGGGTGCTGCCACTTCTACGCAGGACGGGCCGTCAGCTGTGCTGTAGCTGCTCTTTATCCACTTCAGCTCGGTGCCGGTACCGGTTCCGGCAGAGGGCTTGACGGTCATGACTCTCCCAGCACTTTCTCGATGAAGGCCAGTGACTCCCGTGGCGCGAGAGCCTGCGCCCGGATAATCCCGTAGCGCATGTCGAGCACCGTGGTTTCTTTCGGGTCGGTGATCACACGGTTGGTGAGTTGCACTTCGTACAGGCCGACAGCCGTCCCGGTCTTGAGCTTGAGCAGTCGGAACGAGCCGTCGATGCCAGCGTTCTCCTCGCGGCTGAGGGGCAGGACCTGGAGATCGACATTGCGTGACCGGGCCGCCGCCAACAGGCGTTCGAGTTGGGCGCGCATCACCATCCTGCCCCCGATCGAGCGGCGAAGCGTCGCCTCGCACAGCACGAAGCTGAACAAGGGCTCAGCTTTCAGGGCCTCTTGCCGGGCCAGACGCGCGGTGACCCGCCGTTCCAGCTCCTCCTCCGGGAACGGCGGGCGGCGAGAGGTGAAGACGGCTCGTGCGTAGTCCTCGGTCTGGAGCAGGCCGTCCACGACCGAGTTGTTGTACGAGCAGATCTCGACGGCCCCCGCCTCCAGGCGTTTCACGTCCCGCACCTTCTTCGGGTACCGGACCTCCGCCACGTCCTCCTTCAGCGCCGCGATCCTGCCGCTCGCCGCGAGTGCCTCGTCCGCCTGGTCCAAGTACTCGGGCCGGGGGATGCGCCGTCCACGCTCCACCGACGAGACCTGTTCCTCCCCGTACCCGATCGCCGCTCCGAACTCCGCCTGTGTGAGGCCGGCCGCCTCGCGCCACAGCTTCAGCTGCCGCGCGACCGTCCGCACCACGGCCCCGGCCTCGTCGTCCTCCAGCTCCGCATCCCAGTCGTTCATGTCCGCCGCCCTCTCCCGCCGAGCCGTTCTCTGTCCAACGCGCGCGCCCGCAGCCGGTCATGCCGTACCGCCCGGACGGATTCGGGTGCTACCCGGACAGCCATCCGTCGCACGGGGGCACCTTCTTCACAGGTTACGCAGGTGTGAACACGCTGAGTGATGTGAATGTGCAAAGCGCCATGCCTGATGTCCCGTCCCCGCTGCACCGGTTCACCGTGCCGCTCTCCGCCACGCGTCGTGGCGCGCGCCTCGCCCGGCTGCTTGCGACCGAGCGACTGCTGGACTGGGGCTGCGGCCCGACCCGGCCCGGCTCGTCGTCGCGGAGCTCGCCGCGAACGCCGTACTGCACGGCCGCGTCCTCGGCCGCAGCTTCCGCCTCACCCTTTCCGTCCTGGAGTCCGGCACGCTGCGTATCGAGGTGGCCGACACTCGCGGCGATCAGTTGCCGGTGCTGTCGTCGTCAGGTCGCGAAGGACTTCCCGAGGGAGGGCGCGGCCTGCTTCTCGTCGAGGAGTTGGCGGACCGATGGGGCGTTCAGGCCGGGCCGGTACCGCTGAAGACCGTATGGGCCGAACTCGATCTTGGAGTCTCCGCCTCGCGGGAGCCCTCGCGTCCGGAGCCCGGAAACACGGGAGCCGGTGGTGCGGCGGCCGGGGCGGCGGGCGGTCAAGGAGTAAAGAACGTGGGGAAAGGACCCTCCCAACCAGCCAAACCTCTCGTACGTCACCCACGGGGGTGAAGTCGGACGATCTGGCTGGCGCGTCGGCGGAGCGGCCGGGCAGGCTCGGCCCGGAGAGCTTCACGAGACCGAACTTCAGACAATCCGCAGACATGCGACGGCCCCCGCCGGGACTTGCACTCCCGGGCGAGGGCCTGACCACCAAGGAAGACAGGCCTTCCCTCATGGCTGTGCGCAAGACTAACGCTGCCGTACGTCCGCATCCCGCTGTTGCGCGATCCGGCAGCCCTTCGGGTGTCATCCAGCTCAAGGCGTACCAGCCGGAGCGGTACACGATCATCGGCAACCACCTCGCCCAACACCGCGAGTTGTCCCTCGTCGCCATGGGGCTGGCCCTGCACATCCTGTCGTTGCCCGACGGCGCGGCCGTCGACATCCGTACTCTGACCAGCCGCTTTCCCGAAGGACGCGACCGGATCGCGTTCGCGCTGCGAGAGCTGGAGGCGCACGGGTACTTCGAGCGGGTGCGGGAGCGCACAGGCGCGGGGCAGGTGGTGACGCGTACGTACGCGCATCACGTTCCGGGGCGTACGACTCGGACGACTGAGCCGGTGGTCCGGGATTCGGCAGTCCGTGAGCCGGTGCGCGAGCAGGTGCCGGAGCCGGAGCCCGGCCGGGTCGTCGAACTGGAGCCCGTGACCGTGCCCGGAGACGAGCCCGAGCGGGAGGCTCCTCCTCCTGGCGAAGCAGAGCCCGTATCGGCCCCCGAGCCGTCGGAGCCACCCGCCGAGGATGCGGCACCCGGGCCTCACCACGAAGAGGCCGTCGTCGCGCTCACGCGGGCACGCAAGCTCGACAAGCGGATCATGCTTTCTGAACGGGACGTGCAGCGTCTCGCGCCGGCCGCCGCCGAATGGATCGCCCGTGGGGTCGGTCGGGTAGCCCTGATGCAAGTGCTGAGCGATCGGCTGCCGCCCGAGGTGCACAATCCGGCCGCGCTGGTCGCCCACCGTCTGAGGGAGTGGCTGCCACCGTCGTTGCCGTCCACGGCGGACACCATCGTGGTCTCACGGGAGGACAGGGATGCCGCTCCGCTGCCTCGACAGGAGCTTTGGCGGGACTGCGAAGGCGACTGCGGGTGCGTCATCCACAGCTCGGGACCGGAGCGAATGTGCCGAGACTGTCGTGCCGCCCGGACGGCTGCCCCTGATCCGGACCTGGTCTGTACCGAGGTCAGTAGGGCGATCGCGCTGTAACCACGATTGTCCCCATCCCCTGGTCACCCGGTGCCGGAAGGCATGTCGCCCGCACGTCCGTGAAGCCGTGGCGACGCGCCAGCTCGGCCCATGCCGCAGGGGAATAGCACCAGCGGTCGACGGTCATCTCCGTGCCCCCGGGCCCCTTCCCGTACATCAGCTGGCGGCCATGTAGGTGAGCGGCGGTCTCGCCGTGCGAGAAGGCGAACAGGCCGCCAGCTGTCAGCCGCTTGGCGACGAGCGGGAACAGTTCCTCGGGGTCCGTGAACCACACGGCGCCCCAGATGGAGAACACCGCGTCGTACGTCTCGTCGGTCTCCCTTAGGTACGAGCAGGCTTCCGCTTCCACAAATGTCAGCCCGGGGACGTCCTTCCACCACCGACGGGCCCGCTCGATCTGAACGGGGGAGAGGTCCACCGCCGTGACGCGTACTCCTTGACCGGCCAGCCAGGACGCTTCCCGGCCCTCGGCTGCTCCCAGCTCCAGAGCGGTACCTGGTCGCCCCAGCAGCTCGGCACCAGGTCCATGACCCTCGTACTGCGTCCACTCGAAAGCGGTCACGTCGGGGGCCGGAGACGGTCCGTCGCGGTCCGGTTTGTAGCGGTCCCAGAAGAGGACGGGGTCATGTGACGTGTGGGGCATGTGCTTCCTCACGCGGGTGCGGAACGGTGCTGGCGCCGCACCGTATCCGGAACACATCCACGACACGCCCTGCAGACCTGAACGGGTCGGGGCATCCGCGGAGGGAGGCCCCGACCCGTTCAGGCGTGACCGGTCAGTGGCAGTTCTCGCCCGGCCTGCACGGACCACACTTGGCGAAGTCGCGTTCCCACAGCTTCCAGTCCACGGGGAAGCCGTTCTCGGCGATGATGTGCGCCGTGCGTTCGACTGAGCCGTCGTACTTGAACTCGATCTCCGGGATGTGCTCCAGGAACCTGCCGCCGAAGTGCTGGGCGCAGAACTCCCGGTAGTTCTTGGTGTCCAGGATGAAGACATGGACGGCGATGTCGACCACCCGGCCGCAGCACATCTCCAGCCCCTGACCCCACTTCTCCATTGCCGTGATCAGGTAGGACACGGCCGCGCTGAACAGTCGCTCGGCCATCACCTCGTCGAACGGGTGGTCGCGCATCAGGAGCTGGACCTCTCGCTCCCAGACCTCCGGCCTGACGTACTCCCTGGGGTCCCGCGTCGCGGGAGTCGTGTCCGGAACGCTCTCAACCGCTGTCGTCACAGTGGGTCTCCTTCCGGTGCGGCGAACCCATCCCCTGTTGGCGGGTCGCATTGCCACGGCACCACACGGTCGGCCTCCGCCGTCTCCAGCTCGCGGGCTGCGCACGTGGTGTGCAGAAGATGCACATGCCATAGGCGTGCCGTCCCTCGGCGTTTACCGTGGGCAGACGGTCCTGCTCCTGCCATGGGGGAGGCGCGATGCAGCGCACCATCGACCCGTTGTGGAACTCGTCGCGAGTCCGCTTACTCATGGCGCAGCGCGACCCAGGAGGCCTGATCAAGCTGGGCAGAGGCTGGCGCGGGTGGCGGCAAGCCGATCTCGGCCGCAGACTCGGCTGCTCGGCATCGACGATCTCTCGTCTGGAGCGGCCCGGTCGTGTCGCCGATCTGCGCCTTCTGCAGAGAGCCGCGCACGAAGTCGGGGTGCCGGTGGACGTCCTGGGAGCGGCACTCGGCCTCGTCGAGTCGCATGCCACTAAAGTTGCGCCGAATGGTCCACGCCACACCGAGGAGGACCGGATGCGACGACGCACTCTGCTCGGAGCGGCAGGGCTGGCCGTCCCTGCATCACTTCTGCTCGGCGTGGAATCGGCTCTCGCCGAGATGCCTCCGCCGTCAGGATCCCCGGTTCCCTTGGACGTGCGTCTGGCGAGCGCTCGCTAGCTATTCGACACCGGCAGGTACGGCGAACTCATCAAGGCGCTCCCGGACCTCCTCGCCACGGCTCACGCCCGGATCCGGGATCGTGCCGAGATCGACTACGCGCGACTGTCCGCTTGTTACACAGTGGCGGCCCAGGTCCTGGTGAAGATCGGGCGGTACGACCAGGCTCGACTTACCGCTGATCGGGCAAGCCTGTACGCGGACCTGTCCGGCTCCCCGCTGACCTCCGCTGCGGCTGCTCGCGAGCTGAGCATCGTCCTGCGCCACCAGGAACAGCCGGAAGCGGCACAGCGTCTCGTTATCAGCGCCGCGTCGAAGATCGAAGCCACTGGACTCAACACCCATCCGCAGGCGGCGGCGTACGCCCAGATGCTGTGCACCACCGCGTACACCGCGGCTCGGGCGGGCGACCAGGACCAAGCTCGTACGATGATCGACGAAGCTGCGCGGGCCGCCCGCGGCCTGCCCGCCGTGGCACCGGCGGATCGCCTTTTCTCCATCACTCCTGCGTCGGTGCGCCTTTATGAGGTGGGGGTCCACTGGGCGCTCGGTGATGCCGGGGCCGCAATCAGGGCAGGTCAGCAGTTGCACCAAGACCAGTTCTCCACTGCCGAGCGAAAGGCGCGCCTGCACACCGACATGGCCCGTGCCTGGTGGCAGTGGGGCAAGCCGGAGCAGACGGCACAGTCTCTGCTGAATGCCTTCCGCGTCACTCCCGCGGAGGTCCGGGACCGGCCCAGTATGCGAACCATCGTCCGGGAGCTTCACCGTAGGCACCCGCATGTCAGCGGTGTACGTGAGCTCTCCCGCGCAGTCCTTGCCGATCAGGACGGGAACATACCCCTCGGGGTGGACAACGATCGGCGTGGCCCTGGGCCGACGCCGCGTCGGCAAAGGTGCATCTGTGACGGGCGTAGCGTAGAAGGCATGACGACGTACGGATCCTTCCCCGGCACGCGGCCCCGGCGGCTGCGGACCACCCCCGCGATGCGTCGGATGGTCGCCGAGACCAGGCTGCACCCCGCCGACTTCATCCTGCCCGCCTTCGTGCGGGAGGGCGCGAGCGAGCCCGTGCCCATCGCGGCGATGCCGGGGGTCGTGCAGCACACGCGCGACAGCCTGAAGAAGGCGGCCCTGGAGGCGGTGGAGGCCGGGATCTCCGGGATCATGCTGTTCGGCGTGCCGGAGGAGGCGAAGAAGGACGCCCTCGGGACGGCCGGGACCGACCCCGACGGGATCCTCCAGGTCGCGCTGCGTGACGTGCGGGCGGAGGTCGGGGACGACCTGCTCGTGATGTCCGATCTGTGCCTCGACGAGTTCACCGACCACGGGCACTGCGGTGTGCTGGACGACGAAGGGCGCGTCGACAACGACGCCACCCTGGAGCGGTACGCCGAGATGGCCCAGGTGCAGGCCGACGCGGGAGCGCATGTCGTCGGGCCGAGCGGGATGATGGACGGGCAGATCGGGGTCGTCCGGGAGGCCCTCGATCAGATCGGGCGCGAGGATGTCGCGATTCTTGCGTACACCGCCAAGTACGCGTCCTCCTTCTACGGGCCGTTCCGGGAGGCCGTCGGGTCCTCGCTGAAGGGCGACCGCAAGACGTACCAGCAGGACGGCGCGAACATCCGCGAGTCGATGCGGGAGCTGGCGCTCGACCTGGAGGAGGGCGCCGACATGGTGATGGTCAAGCCGGCCGGACCCTACCTCGACATCCTCGCCCGGGTCTCGGACGCCGTGGACGTGCCGGTCGCCGCGTACCAGATCTCCGGCGAGTACTCGATGATCGAGGCCGCCGCCGAGAAGGGCTGGATCGACCGGGACGGCGCCATCATGGAGTCGCTGCTCGGGATCAAGCGGGCCGGGGCGCGGAACATCCTCACGTACTGGGCCACCGAGGTCGCCCAGAAGCTGCGCTAGTGCGTCGACCGCGTACCTTCGCCGGGTGCGCGGTCATCACACCAGCGCGGCCAGTTCGCCCAGGACCCGGGCCGCCGGTGCCGGGTCGACCAGCCACTTCAGGTGGCTGCTCTCGAGCGTGCGCACGTCGTACGGGTTGTCCGGCGTCAGCGTGTCGCCCTCGCGGATCAGCCGGTCCTGCAGGGCGAGCGGCAGGCTGGCGTCGCTCGCCAGCCGGACGTAGGTCTTCGGGATCCGGCCCCAGGTCGCGGCCTGCGCCCGGTCGGCGGAGGTGCCGAAGTCGAGGTTCTCGTCGGGCTGGAAGGTGTTCAGGAAGGTCAGGAACTCCTCGTCGGTGCCGTCGGCGAGGAAGGCCGCCTTGAACGCCGCGAGGACGCCCGGGTCAGCCGTGCGGAAGTTGGTGCGGAGAAGGCCGAGTTCGGCAGGGTTTCCGACCAGCGCCGAAGCCAGGGAAGCGGCGTCGGCCGTGGCCATCTCGGGCTCGGCGTAGTAGGCGCCGGCTTCGAGATCGACAGGGCACCAGGCCGCGACGTAGACGATGCGGTCGATCAGGTCCGGGCGTGCGTTGGCCGCCGCGGTGGCCGTGACGCCGCCACGGCTGTGGGAGACGAGGATCACCGGCCCGTTCCGCCTGGCCCGCTCGAGGACACCGATCAGGTGCGCGACATTGTCGGCGAGCGTGACGCCCTTGATCGAGCCGGGCGCCGTGGCGAGCTCGTCGAGATCCTGCGGTGCCTGGTAGGCGTGCGTGTAGGTCGCCCCGAAACCGTGGCCGGGCAGGTCGACGGCGACCGAACGGTGTCCCAGGAGGCCGAGTTCGGCCTGGAGCGGTGCGAAGGCGAAGGAGTTCGAGAAGGCTCCGTGCACCAGGACGAACGTTGGCTGCATCTGTCTGCTCGCTTTCTGCGCGCGTGCGGTGAGGACGCCCGTCCGGTGGCCGAGGGCTGCCCTGGGGTGAGCGGGATACCCAACGGGTCACGCTATCCCGCGGTGATCATTCGTACTACTGATATGAGCCGGTCCACGGGGTGTGCGCCGGAACGAGGAACGGAACGAAGGCCTGAACGAAGGCCTGAACGAAGAGGGCCCCGCCTGGTGCGGGGCCCTCTTCGAGCTTTGTAAGTTCCTGCTGCCGTTGCCGCTGCCGGTCAGTACAGCGCGTCCTCCATCGACTGCTGCCAGTACGTCACGCGCAGCGTGCTGTCGAAGTACACGCCGCCGCCCGGCAGGTTCACCGTCGTGGAGGTGCCGCCGCTGCTGCCGGGGTTCAGGCCCTGGAAGCCGATCGTGACCTTCTTGGCCGTCTCGCCGTTCTCCCCGCTGCCGTCGGCGGAAGCGAGCATGACACCCGCGTAGCCGGACTCACCGGGGGCCAGCGTCACCACGGCCTGGGGCTTGGTGCTCTCCGCGACCTGCGGGGCCCACTGCGTCTGGTCGAAGCGGACGTACGGGTAGTACGGGAGGTCGCAGGGCTTGCTGCCCGTGTTCGTGACGGTGATCAGCATGTGGTTCAGGGGGCGGCTGACCTCCTGGACGCTGACGGTGGTGTTGGAGCCGTTGCAGATGGCGCGGTTCGCGGGGGCGTCCGTGTCCGTGTTCGCGTTCGCGCCGGAGGAGGACGAGGAGCCGGAACCCGACTTCGCGTTGGAGGAGCCTGCGTTCGTCTTCGTGTTCGTCCCGGAGTCCTTCGCCTGGGACGCGTTGCCGGCCGAGCCGGAGCCCGCCTCGGTCGTCCCGCCGTCCGTGGTGTCCTTGGCGCCCTCGGTGTCACCCTTCGGCTCGGCGGTCGCCGCCACCGTCGCCGCGGGCTGGGAGGCGCCCTCGTCCTGTACGCCCGTTCCGTTCTGGCACGCCGTGAGGGAGAGGGCGGCGAGCGCGGCGGTGGCGGCGGCGAGGACGGAGGTACGGAAAGCGCGCATGGCTGATTCCCTTGCTGAGTGGGTGGGTTGAAGCGGACCGCTCGACCGGCTGCCGGGAGCGGCGTGCTTGGATGACCACAGCTTGGGGGGCGATCCGTCCCGGCCGCCACACTTGGCGGGCCATCAGGGACACTGGAACGCTGAAATAGGCTCTGAGCTGCGGGAATGACCCTTCCCTGGAACACTGGAATGGAATACGGGGGGATGGAGGAATGGTGTCGGGGGTCGATGCGGGGGCCGCTTTCGCGGCGATGCTGCGGGATTTGAAGGAGCGCTCCGGACTCAGTTACGGGGCGCTCGCCAAGCGGCTCCACATGAGCACGTCCACGCTGCACCGGTACTGCAACGGGGACGCCGTACCCACGGACTACGCACCTGTGGAACGGCTCGCCCGGCTCTGCAAGGCGTCGCCCGAGGAACTGGTCCAGTTGCACCGGCGGTGGGTGCTGGCCGATGCGAACCGGGGGCGCAAGGCGGCCGGGGAGGTGACGGCCGCGTCGGAGCCCGAGGAAGCGGGAGAGCCGAAGCGGCCGGACGAGCCCGGGGAAGCGGGAGAGCCGAAGCAGACGGACGAGTCGGAGAAGCCGAAGCGGCCGGACGAGTCGGAAGAGCTGAAGCAGCCGGACGAGCCGGGGGCAGTGAAGCAGCCGGAGCAGCCGCAGGAACCGGTGCAGCCGGAGCGGCCGCAGCAACCGGTGCAGCCGGTGCAGCCGGTGCAGCCGGTGCAGCCGGAGCAGCCGGAGCAGCCGGAGCAGCCGGACGAGTCTGCGGCTGACGCGACGTCCGGCGGGCCGTCGGCGTCCCCCGAGCAACCGGACGGCGTGGACGAGTTGATCAGACCCGCGTCCTCGGTGCCGGCCGGGCCGGGCGGCGGCAAGCGGCGCCGTACGCGTACGGCGCTCGTCGCCGCGATCGCCGTCGCCGCCGTTCTCGGCACCGTGACCTTCCTCGCGAACCTGCCCTCCGGCGGGGAGGACGGACGGCCTTCCAGCCACGTCGGATCCGCGTCCGTCGACGCCACGACCGAGGAGGACGGCGAGAAGGCCTCGCCGTCACCGTCCAAGGCCTCGCCCTCCGTCTCCGCCACGAAGGAGGAGAAGAAGCCAGGGGAGGCCGGTGCCTCCGGCTCCGCCGGGGCCGACGCACCGAGCGGCGGCGGTGGTGGTGACAGCGACGGTGGGGACGACGGCGGTGACACCGCGTCCGGCCCGCCGCTGACCGTGATCACCAAGCCGCACACCTGGCCGAGCGCCTGCGACGCGCATTACCTGGTCGACCGGCCGCCGTCCAAGGTGTCCCCGCCGCCGCCGAACAGCCAGGACGCGTCCGCCTGGGTGCGGTCGATGGACGCCGTCCCGTCGGGCCAGCAGTTCGTCACCCTCACCGTCCAGGGGACCGGTGACGAGACGGTGGTCATCGACGACCTGTCGGTCCGTATCGCCGCCAAGCGGTCGCCCTTGAAGTGGAACGACTACGCCATGGCGTACCCCAGTGTCGGCTGCGGCGGCGGTGTCCAGACCCGCACCTTCAACGTGGCGCTGGACGCCGTGCGCCCCGCCGTCGAGCCCGAGGCGGGCAGTGACGACTTCCCGTACAAGGTGAGCGAGTCGGACCCGGAGGTCTACTACATCTGGGCCGACGCCTCCGCGTACGACGTGAGCTGGTACCTGGTGCTGAACTGGTCCAGCGGCTCGCGGCAGGGGACGGTCGTCATCGATGATCAGGGGCAGCCGTTCCGTACGAGCGGCAACAACGGCCGTCCCGCGTACGAGTACCCGATCGACGGCTCCGGGTGGGTCGAGGAGGGAACGACGCTCAAGGAGATGGAATCCGGCAGCGAGGCTGACGTGAGCTGAGAAGGGCTGACGGCGAATCAGCCCGCCGTCCCGAACCACGCCTCCGCCAGGTCCTCGAGGCGTGGCCGCGGCGGTGCGGGCAGGTCGCGGAGGTTTCCGGTCAGGTCGCCG
Organism: Streptomyces poonensis; assembly: GCF_014650915.1. Lineage (GTDB taxonomy): Bacteria > Actinomycetota > Actinomycetes > Streptomycetales > Streptomycetaceae > Streptomyces > Streptomyces poonensis. The sequence goes on from NZ_BMVW01000007.1 coordinate 40,818, forward strand.
TAGACGTGCAGCAGTGTGTACGCGAGCAGTTCGCGCGGCGGGTGGGGAGCGCGGCCGTACGCGGCGTAGAAGCGGCGGAGCTGCCGGGGGTCGGCGCCGGTGATGAACAGGGCGGCGCCCGCGAGGTCGTACGCCGGGTCGCCGATCATGGCCGGCTCGAAGTCGAACAGGCCGGTGAGGCGCCAGTCGTCGTGCGGGTCGACGGTCAGGTGCTCGCGGATGAACTCGGTGTGCAGCAGCACGCGCCGCGGCGGCGGGACGAGGGGTACGGAGCGCAGGAAGTCCGGGATCTGCTCCAGCCAGGGACGTGGCAGTCCGGTGGCGTGGTGGTGGGCGAGCGCGTTCGCGCGCCTCACGGCCACGAACCGGTTCCAGTCCGCCGGTCCGACGACGTCGGCCAGCGGCGCCGGGTCCAGCGCGTGCAGCGCGGCGAGCGTCTCGGCCGCCTCGGTGACGATCCGGTCCCGGGCGGCGGCCGGGACGCGCGCCCAGGCCCGGGCGAGGCCGTCGCCGACGAGCCGGGTCATCAGGACGTAGCGCCAGCCGTTCTTGTACAGCTCCGCCGCCCGTACCTGGGGCGTGGGCACCGGGAGCCGGCCGTCGAGGTGGGTCAGCACCCGTGCCTCCCGGACGGCTTCGTCGGCCTCGAACCCGGGGAACAGCTTCAGTACGAGCGCGTCGCCGACCGAGTACACCGGCAGCGATCCCTCCTCGAACCGCAGCACTCTGGCTCTCTCGATGCCGAGTTGAGCACAGAGATCCTGGACCGCCGGGCGCAGCAGCGCCTCGTCCCGCACGACCTCGTCCAGTTCGTCGACCGTGTCCACCCTGGGCAGCATGGGCGCAGCCTAGGGGCTCCCCGGGACGTCCGTATGACGGAATGTACGGGTGTAGAGAGCATGTATTTCTTTAGGGTAGGCTTCGCCACCTTTGCCATCGCCCGGAGTCATGACGCGCGAAGTCATCGCTTGACGCCGTCGTTTGACGCCATCGTCGACAGCACCGTCCAAGGAGCCGCCGTGACCACCACTTCTCCTGTGCCTCAGCTCGCCGCCCGGGTCGCCGCAGTCGGTGGGTCGCCCGTACGGGACATCCTCGCGGTGACCGAGCGGCCCGAGGTCATCAACTTCGCGGGCGGGCTGCCGGCGCCCGAACTCTTCGACACCGAGGGCATAGCGGCCGCCTACCGCGATGTACTGGCGCACCTACCGGAACGTGCGCTCCAGTACGCGACGACGGAGGGCGACCCCGCGCTGAGAGCGGCGCTCGCGGCCCGGTACACCGTGCGCGGGCTGCCCACCACGGCGGACGACCTGCTGGTGACCACCGGCTCGCAGCAGGCGCTGTCGCTGCTCGCCACCGCCCTGCTGGAACCCGGCGACACCGTCCTCGTCGAGCGCCCCTGCTATCTGGCCGCCCTGCAGGCCTTCGGCCTCGCAGGCGCGCGGATCGTGGCCGTGCCGGGCGACGACGAGGGCATGGACCCCGACGCGCTCGCCGAGCTCGTCGTGCGCGAGCGGCCCAAGCTCCTGTACACCGTCCCCACCTTCCAGAACCCGACCGGCCGCACCCTGTCCGCCGGGCGCCGGGCGGCCGTCGCCTCCGTGGCGGCCCGGCACGGCGTGTGGATCGTCGAGGACGACCCGTACGGCGAGCTGCGCTTCGAGGGCGAGCGGGTGCCGTGGATCGCCACCTACCCGGGTGCCGAGGACCGTACGGTGCTGCTGGGCTCCTTCTCCAAGGTGATGGCGCCCGGCATGCGGCTCGGCTGGCTGCGGGCGCCCGCGGTGCTGCGCCGGGCCTGTGCGATCGCCAAGCAGGCCGCCGACCTCCACACACCGACGGTCAACCAGCTCGCCGCGGCCCGCTATCTGGCCGACCGTGACCTGGACGCCCATGTGGCGCGGGTGGCGGCGGTCTACCGGGAGCGCCGGGACGCCATGCTCGCCGGGCTGCCCGAGGCCCTTCCGCAGGGCTCGGCCTGGACCCGCCCGGAAGGCGGCATGTTCCTCTGGGTCCGCCTGCCGGAGCCGTACGACACCACGGCCCTGCTGCGCCGGGTCGTCGAGCACGACGTGGCGTACGTGCCGGGGGCGCCCTTCCACCCCGGGGAGCCGGACGGAGCGGCCCGGACGACCCTGCGGCTGTGCTACGTCACGCAGACGCCGGAGGAGATCGAGGAGGGGCTGCGGCGGCTGGCGAAGGGGCTGGCCGGGTAGTCCGGTCGCGGCCGGAGGCAGGCGCGGGCGCGGGTGTGGGGCGTCAGTCCCACCAGAAGGACCACATCCGCTGCCCGAGCACCTCCTCGGCCGCGTACGTGCGCAGGGTGTCGTGCTCCCCCTGCGTGATGTTGTCCGGGCAGAACGCGAAGTGCTCGGCGGCCAGGGCCTCGGCGTCGGAGGTGGTCGTGGGCGGTGCCGCGACCGAGACCACCAGCTGGTCGGGGGTGAGCGCGACGACCCGTATCCCGAAGCGGTCCTCCCAGGAGCGGAGCACCGCGCCGAGCCGGGCCACGTCGTTCTCGTGGTTCAGCGGGCCCGTCCAGCCGATCGCCGCCGGTATGTCGGCGGACCGGCGGGCGGGGACCAGCGCGAGACGCATCTCCTCGAGGTAGGAGCCGTGGGTCGGCAGGGAGCCGTCGGCCAGCAGGGAGTCGGCGACCTCGGCGGCGCGGACGGCGGGGTCGGCGGTGAGTGTCCCGGCGGGGGCGGGCCCGGGCCAGTCCGGTCCGAAGGGCGCCAGCACGTCCCCCGCGGTGTCCCACTCCGCGATCTCCTCGCCCTCCCAGAACTCCGCCAGCACCTCCTCGGCGTCGTGGTCCCCGGGGTACGACATCAGGGCGGGCCTCAGCCCCCACTTGTCCAGGGCGTCCTGACAGTCCCCCGTCTGTACCAGCACGGGGAGCAGCCCCACCCGCGCCGCCGGCGAGCCCAGGGCCGTCCAGGCGCCCGGGGCGGCGTCGTACGCGCCGTGCCACAGCAACGGCTCGTGCCACGGGCCCTCGGCCGTCGCGTCGATCAGTCGCCCGAGGGGAAGCGCGAGCCCGAGCGAACGGCCGCTCGGGTCGGCTGCCAGCCGGGGCAGCGGGTTGGGGAGAGTCGCCATGGAGGTGACTGTAGGGGCCGCCACTGACAACGCGGCCGGCCCGGGTGCCGGGACGGGTGCGAGCCCGGTGGTTCGTGTGACGGTTTCCCGGGTGCGCGGGTGACGGTCGCAACACCACACATCCGGGCGCCTGTTGAGGTGTCCGCATACGGAGGGGCAGCGTCCGTGCGTACCCGCGCAGGACGGAGACGTGTGCTCACCGGCACGCCGGCGAGCCTCGTCACGGAGTGCGGCCTCACCGCGGCCCTGGCCGGCCCGGCTCGGCGGCCCCGGGGCTCCGGTGGCCGTGACCGAGTACCGGCACACCAGGGAGACCGGTGAGCGCTCCGCCTCCGAGGGCAGGCCGGGTTCGACGTCCACGGCAACGGGAGCGGCTGCAACGAGGGCACCGGGACACTGGCGATCGACACGCTGGTCCCTGACGGCTCCGGCGCCGTCACGGTCCGCCACTACGCCTGAACGGCGCGACGGGCGCGGTACGGCAGGCGACGGCCCTGCCGTACCGCGCCCGTCGGCGTCAGTACGTCGGTGCGTCAGAGCCGCTCGGGCGTCCTGATCCCCAGCAGCGCCATGCCCTGGTGCAGCGTGCGCGCCGTCAGGTCGACGAGGAACAGGCGGTTCTCCACGACCTCCCGCGGGTTGTCGTCGCTCAGGACCTGGCACTGGTCGTAGAACGTGGTCAGGTGCGACGCCAGCTGGTACAGGTACGCGGCCAGCTTGTGCGGCTCGTGCCCCTGCGCCACCTCCAGCAGCAGCTCGCCGAACTGGTCCAGGTGCAGACCGAGGGCCCGCTCCGCCGGGGCCAGCGCCAGCTCCGGGTGGGCGGCCGGGCGGGCGTCGCCGGACTTGCGGAGGATGGACTGGATACGGGCGTACGCGTACTGGAGGTACACGGAGGTGTCGCCGTTGAGCGAGACCATCTGGTCCAGGTCGAACTTGTAGTCCCGGACCGCAGACGTCGACAGGTCCGCGTACTTCACGGCGCCGATGCCGACGTACCGGCCGTTCTCGACGATCTCCTCCTCGGTCAGGCCGACCTTCCCGGCCTTCTCGCGCACCACGGCGGTGGCGCGGTCGATGGCCTCGTCGAGGAGGTCGACCAGGCGGACCGTCTCGCCCTCACGGGTCTTGAACGGCTTGCCGTCCTTGCCGAGGACCGTGCCGAAGGCCAGCTGCTCGGCCGTCACGTCCTCGTTCAGCCAGCCGGCCCGGCGCGCGGTCTCGAAGACCATCCTGAAGTGCAGGGACTGGCGGGCGTCGACCACGTACAGGAGGGTGTTCGCCTTGAGGTTGAAGACGCGGTCGCGGATCGCCGAGAGGTCCGTCGCCGCGTAGCCGTAGCCGCCGTCGGACTTGCGGACGATCAGCGGGACCGGGTTGCCGTCCGGGCCCTTGATGTCGTCGAAGAAGACGCACAGCGCGCCCTCGGAGTCGACGGCCACGCCGGACTCCTCGAGGAGGCGGCAGGTCTCGTCCAGCATGTCGTTGTAGCCGGACTCGCCGACGACGTCGGGGTCGCGGATCTCCATGTCCAGCTTGTCGAAGACCGAGTAGAAGTAGATCTTCGACTCGTCCACGAACTTCTGCCAGAGCGCGAGGGTCTCCGGCTCGCCCGCCTGGAGGTCGACCACCCGGCGCCGGGCCCGCGTCTTGAACTCCTCGTCGGAGTCGAACAGCGCGCGGGACGCCTTGTAGAGCCGGTTCAGGTTGGACATGGCCTCCTCGCCGGAGACCTCGCCCTCCTTGTGGTCCAGCTCGTGCGGGTGCTCGATCAGGTACTGGATGAGCATGCCGAACTGGGTGCCCCAGTCGCCGATGTGGTGCCGGCGGACCACCTTCTCGCCCACGAACTCCAGGATCTGGACGACCGCGTCGCCGATCACGGCGGAGCGCAGGTGGCCGACGTGCATCTCCTTGGCCACGTTCGGCTGGGCGTAGTCGATGACCGTCGTGCCCGGGTTCTCCGCGTACGGCACACCGAGGCGGCCGTCCGGGTCCGCGTACCGCGCGGCCAGGTTCTCCGTGATCGCGCCGTCGGTGATCGTGACGTTGAGGAAGCCGGGGCCCGACACCTCCACGTCCTTGATCACGTCACCCGACTCGACCCGGGCGACGACCTGGGCCGCCAGCTCGCGGGGGTTGGCCTTGGCCTTCTTGGCGAGGGCGAGGATGCCGTTCGCCTGGTAGTCCGCCCGGTCGCTTCGTCGCAGCAGCGGGTCCGCGTCGGCGGCCTCCGGCAGGGCTGCCGAGAGGGCGTTCGCGAGGCGCTGGTGGACGGAGGCGGTGAGGGACTGGACCGAGGCCATGGAGTGGGTGCCGTTCTCCTCGTGGGTACGGGTGGATGTGGCCAGTATCCCACGGGGGGTAAAGCGGTTTTCTCTGGCGAGCGGGGTGGTTCCCGCCGGGCCGCGCCACGTGGTGCCGGACCGGGGCGGGTCTCGCGCACGGCTGTGAAAAGCCGTTTTCGTGGTTGTGGCCACAGCTGGGAGAATGGAGCGGTCAGCCGTGCGACCGTACCGGCTGCGGATGAGGAAAGAAGGACGTGCCGATCGTGGCTCAGAGCACCGAGACCACCGACTGGGTCTCCCGTTTCGCGGATGAGGTCATCGAGGAGTCGGAGCGCCGGGCCCCGGGCAAACCCGTAGTCGTCGCGTCCGGTCTGTCCCCCTCCGGCCCCATCCACCTGGGCAACCTCCGCGAGGTCATGACCCCGCACCTCGTGGCCGACGAGATCCGGCGGCGGGGCCACCAGGTGCGCCACCTGATCTCCTGGGACGACTACGACCGGTACCGCAAGGTGCCGGCCGGTGTCACCGGTGTGGACGAGTCGTGGGCCGAGCACATCGGCAAGCCGCTGACCTCCGTCCCGGCGCCCAAGGGATCGGCGTACCCGAACTGGGCCGAGCACTTCAAGGCCGCGATGGTCGAGTCGCTGGCCGAGATGGGCGTGGAGTTCGACGGCATCAGCCAGACCGAGCAGTACACCTCCGGCGTCTACCGCGAGCAGATCCTGCACGCGATGAAGCACCGGGCCGACATCGACGCGATCCTCGCCCAGTACCGGACCAAGCCGAAGCCCGCCGACCAGAAGAAGCAGCAGGCGAAGCAGAAGCCGGTCGACGAGGCCGAGCTCGAGGCCGCCGAGGGCTCCGGCGCCGCCGGTGAGGACGACGGCAGCTCCGGCTCCGCCGGCTACTTCCCGTACAAGCCGTACTGCGGCAACTGCGAGAAGGACCTCACCACCGTCACCGCGTACGACGACGACACCACCGAGCTGTCATACACCTGCACCGCCTGCGGTTTCGGCGAGACGGTGCGGCTGAGCGAGTTCAACCGCGGCAAGCTGGTGTGGAAGGTCGACTGGCCCATGCGGTGGGCGTACGAGGGTGTCGTCTTCGAGCCCAGCGGGGTGGACCACTCCTCTCCCGGGTCGTCGTTCCAGGTCGGCGGGCAGATCGTCGGCATCTTCGGCGGCAAGCAGCCCATCGGGCCCATGTACGCGTTCGTCGGCATCAGCGGCATGGCCAAGATGTCGTCGTCGCGCGGCGGGGTGCCCACGCCCGGCGACGCGCTGAAGATCATGGAGCCGCAGCTGCTGCGCTGGCTGTACGCCCGCCGCAAGCCCAACCAGTCCTTCAAGATCGCCTTCGACCAGGAGATCCAGCGGCTCTACGACGAGTGGGACAAGCTCGACGCCAAGGTCACCGAGGGCACCGCCCTCCCGGCCGACGTCGCCGCCCACGCGCGCGCGGTGCGCACGGCCGCCGGTGAGCTGCCGAGGACGCCCCGGCCGCTGCCGTACCGCACCCTGGCCTCCGTCGCCGACATCACCGCCGGCCACGAGGACCAGGCGCTGCGCATCCTCAGCGAGCTCGACCCGGCGAACCCGCTCGGCTCGCTCGACGAGGCGCGGCCCCGGTACGACAAGGCCGAGGCGTGGATCAACACCCACGTGCCCGCCGACCAGCGCACCATCGTCCGCGACGAGCCCGACGCCGAGCTGCTGAAGTCCCTCGACGAGCAGGCCCGCGGCTCCCTGCGGCTGCTGCTCGACGGACTCGACGAGCACTGGTCCCTGGACGGGCTCACACACCTCGTGTACGGCGTGCCCAAGGTCCAGGCCGGGTTCTCCGCCGACGCCACGCCCAAGGAGCTGCCGCCGGAGATCAAGGGCGACCAGCGGAAGTTCTTCGCGCTTCTCTACCACCTGCTGGTGGGCCGGGACACCGGTCCGCGTCTGCCCACGCTGCTGCTCGCCGTGGGCCAGGAGCGGGTGCGCACGCTGCTCGGGGACTGACGTTCGCGGCCGCTGCACAGCGCCTGCCAGCAGCGCCTACGACGATGGGGGCGCCCGGTGAACTCCGGGCGCCCCCATCGTCGTACGTACCGCTCTAGGCGATGTGGTCCTCCTCCAGCTCCGCGTTGAAGCGGGCCTGGAAGCGGTCCGAGAGGGCCTTCAGGGCGCTCGGGCTCAGCTTCGTGCCGTACGTCGCCTCGATGTCGTCACCGAGCTCCTTGGGCGTGGGGAAGCTGCCGTCTATCGACTGGCGGAAGACCTGGTAGTACGCCTCCTCCTCGGCCTTCTCGTCCGGGACGGCGGCCGGGGCCGGGGCGGGGGCCGGGGCCGGGACCGACTCCTCACGGGGGTGGGGGATGGGCAGCTGCCCTGCCTGGGGCTGGGGCTGGGGCTGGGGCTGTGGCTGGTGCTGGGGCTGCGTCTGCTGTACGCCGCCCTCGCCGAGCTGGCGCGTACGGCCGGGGCCCGACGGGATCGGGAAGCTGCCCGTCTCCTCCGCCGGCGAGGCGGGCAGATACTGCTCCGGCTCCGGCTCCTGCTCCTCCTGCTCCTCGTACCACTGGTCGTACGGCGCCTCGGGGTCGTACGACGGGTCGTAGCCGCCCTGGTAGGCGGTGCCCTGCGGAGCCGCGGCCTTGAACCACGGGCTCTGGTCCTCCGGTGTCTCCCGCGACGCGTACCGGGGAGCGTGCGGTCCGCCGTCGGGGTGCGGGCTCCGGGCGGCAGGTCCCTGGGCGACGGCGACGGGTGCCTGGGCGGTCGCGTCCCGTTCCAGCTCCGGCCTCGGGGCCGGGGGCAGCAGCGCCGGCTCGATGCCGGCCGCGGCCAGGCCGGCGGGAGCCGTCTCCGCCAGGGGGACGCCGTAGCGGGCCAGCCGCAGCGGCATCAGTGACTCCACCGGGGCCTTGCGGCGCCAGGCCCGGCCGAAGCGGGAGCGCATGCGCGCCTGGTAGACGAGGCGTTCCTGCTCCAGTTTGATCACCTCGTCGTAGCTGCGCAGCTCCCACAGCTTCATCCGGCGCCAGAGGAGGAAGGTGGGGACGGGGGAGAGCAGCCAGCGGGTGAGGCGGACGCCCTCCATGTGTTTGTCCGCCGTGATGTCGGCGATGCGGCCGACCGCGTGCCGAGCCGCCTCGACCGTCACCACGAACAGCACCGGGATGACGCTGTGCATGCCCACGCCCAGCGGGTCCGGCCAGGCGGCCGCGCCGTTGAACGCGATCGTCGCCGCGGTCAGCAGCCACGCCGTCTGCCGCAGCAGCGGGAACGGGATGCGGATCCAGGTGAGGAGGAGGTCGAGGGCGAGCAGGACACAGATGCCCGCGTCGATGCCGATCGGGAGGACGTAGGAGAAGTTCCCGAAGCCCTTCTCGACGGCGAGTTCACGGACAGCCGCGTACGAACCCGCGAAGCCGATACCGGCGATGACGACCGCACCGGCCACCACCACACCGATGAGAACCCGGTGCATCCGTGTCAGCTGCAGTGGCGCGGCCACCCCTACTCCCCTCGTGAAGCGTGTTGTTGCGCGCAACAGAGTGGCACAAGTGTGCGGTTGTGTGGTGTGCGGGTTGTCGTCAGGCCACCATCAGGACCGTCCTCGCGTCAGCTCTTCCTGCTCGACGAGCTCGACTTCTTGACCGGGTTGGAGTCCGAGTCCGCATCCGAGTCCGAGTCCGCATCCGAGTCCGAGTCCGCATCCGAGTTCGAAACCGCGGCCTTGGTCTTGGCCGAGCTCGAGCCGGCGCTTGCGCTCGCGCTCGCGCTGGAGCCGGCCTTCTTGCCCTCGTTCGCCTCGGTCACCGCCGCGACGGCCTCCTTGGCCGCGGACTTGGCGTCCTTCACCAGGTCGTCGGCGTCCGGCGTCTTGTCGCCCGCCAGGCCCGCGCCGTTGTAGTCGAGGGTGACGACCACGTTCTCGACCCGCGCGACGACCGTCTGCTGCTTGAAGGAACCCTCGTCCTTCTTCAGGTCGTAGCGCACCAGCGTCGCCTCGTCGCCCGTCCCCGTCACCGGCTCCGACTCGACGTTCTTCGCGCCGTCGGCCGCCTTGGCCTCGGCGACCTTCTTCTCGTACTGCTCATGGGCCCGCTCGTCGCCCGCACCGCGCGCCTGGTCCGACTGCAGCAGCAGCAACGAGACGCTCAGCCAGCGGTACTGAGAGCCCTTCACCCCGTTGTTGTCGAGGCTCGTCCAACGGCAGTCGCCGCTGACGTTCGCCTCGCCGTCGTTGATGGCCTTCCCCGACTTCGTGCCCTCCGGGACCAGGTCCTTGAGGGTCTCCTTCGAGAACACCGAGCAGGCGTCGGGCAGTTCGGCGTACGCGGCGGCCCGCACGGCGCTCTCCGACGGCGAGGCGGACGCCGACGCCGAGGCGCCCGGCTTCTGCTGCTGCGTCGCGTCACCGCCGGATCCGGAGGCGGAGTCGGAGTCCGAGGAGCAGGCGGCGGCCATGAGCAGCACGGGGACGGCGGCTGCACCCACGAGGAGACGGCGTCCACGCCCGCTTCCACCGGCCTGTCCGGCTCGCTGCTGGTGCTGGTTGCGCTGTGCTGATCGGTGCATGGTTCCTTCACTCATGACGCTCATGAACGTTCGCGGTTCCTGCTGTCGGACGGTCCGACTGTCGGACCGGGGCGGGTCCGAGGGGCCACGGTACGCGTTGGGGAAGGAGAGCGGCTGTGGTTCGTATGGTTCGCCGGGCGGTGACGACGACCGCCGGAGGCGGTCAGTCGTCGAGCGAATCCGCCAGCCGTTCCGCCAGTTTCCGTGCGCTGTCCTGCATTTCCTCGCTGTCCGGGACGTCCGTCGTGGTCGTCGGCTGCTCCGCGTACTCGATCGTGACGATGACGTTGGACGTGCGGAACACCACAGTCACGGTGCGCTGCCGGGCCGTGCCCAGCTCGTCGTTCAGGAAGGCGTCGTCGGCGAGGTCGTCGAGGATGCGCGGCTGGAGGTCGGACGGGGTCGCGGTCGCCTCGGCGGACCCCGAGGCGGACTGCGAGGAGGAGCTGGAGGGGGTCGTCGTGTCGTCCGAGGACCCGTCGTCCCCGCTCTTCCCGCTCTGCTCGGGCTCCGCGTCGGACGAGCTCTTCTCGTCGTCCGTGTTGTCCGTGCCGTCCTGGGCGTCCGCGCTCTCCGTGCCCTCCGTGCCCTCCGCGCTCTCGTCGGCCTCCTCGCTCCCGCTCCCCGTCGCCGAGGGCTCCGGGAGGTCGGCCGCCTCGACCCTGTCCGTGTAGATCGTCTCGGCCTCGGTGTCGTCGCTGACCGTGTTGTCGTACGACACCACACGCTCGAAGTCGACGAGGAGGCGGTCCGTCGCGCTTCTCGACTCCACCTTCCACCGGCAGCCCACCCGGCGGTCGGTGTCGTACGTGAGCGTCGCCTCGCCCTCGTACGCCGTCTCGCGCTGCTCCACGTCCGGGATCTGCTGGATGCCCGGCAGGAGCGCGTCGAGGGAGTCGTGGCTCACGGCGCCGCAGGCTTCCGGGAGGGTGCGGTAGCGGCCCGGCTCGGCGGCGGCCGCGGCGGTGCCGGTGTCGCCGGGGCGGTTGTCGGTGGCGCCGCCCGGGTCGTCCGTGCCGGTGCAGCCGGCCAGCAGCGCCGCGAGGAGCACGGCGACACCGGGTACGTACGCCTTCGGCTGCACTGGGGCTCCTCTCGACAGGCCGCCTGACGGGCCGCGGCGCGGTCCCGGTGGAGGCGGTCTCCTGGGTCTCCTGGGGTTTATTCGCTTGCCGCACCAGCGCGGTCGCTGAACACAATGTGTATCGCACGCACTGCCGTGGACGCCGGTCCCCTATCCCTTTCGTCGACCTTGGCGCCGGTTTTGCGCATTACCGCTTCTGTTGCTTTTTCGGGGGAACGAGGGCGATATGTCGTACGTCGAGGTGCCGGGCGCGCAGGTGCCGATTCGGATGTGGACCGACCCGGCGTCGGTCGAGGACGTCGCGATGCAGCAGCTGCGGAATGTGGCGACGCTTCCGTGGATCAAGGGCCTGGCCGTCATGCCGGACGTCCATTACGGGAAGGGCGCCACGGTGGGTTCCGTCATCGCGATGCGGGGAGCGGTCTGCCCGGCGGCGGTGGGCGTGGACATCGGGTGCGGGATGTCGGCGGTGAAGACGTCCCTGACCGCGAACGACCTGCCGGGTGACCTCTCCCGGCTGCGCTCGAAGATCGAGCAGGTGATCCCGGTGGGCCGGGGCATGCACGACTCCCCGGTCGACCCGGGCCGGCTGCACGGGTTCGCCACGGCGGGGTGGGACGACTTCTGGGGCCGGTTCGACGGGGTCGCCAAAGCGGTCAGATTCCGTCACGACCGGGCGGAGAAGCAGATGGGAACGCTCGGAAGCGGAAACCACTTCGTCGAGTTCTGCCTGGACGAGACCGGTTCCGTCTGGCTCATGCTGCACTCCGGTTCCCGGAACATCGGCAAGGAGCTGGCCGAGCATCACATCGGTGTCGCCCAGAAGCTCCCGCACAACCAGGGGCTGATCGACCGCGACCTGGCGGTCTTCGTCGCGGACACGCCGCAGATGGCCGCGTACGAGAACGACCTCTACTGGGCGCAGGAGTACGCGCGGCACAACCGGTCGATCATGATGGCGCTCTTCAAGGACGTGGTCCGCAAGGAGTTCAAGAAGGCCCGGGTCACCTTCGAGCCCGAGGTGAGCTGCCACCACAACTACGTGAGCCGTGAGCGTTACGAGGGCATGGACCTGCTCGTCACGCGCAAGGGGGCGATCAGCGCCAAGGCCGGGGAGTACGGCATCATCCCGGGCTCGATGGGCACCGGCTCGTACATCGTCAAGGGCCTCGGCAACGAGAAGTCCTTCAACTCCGCCTCGCACGGGGCGGGCCGCCGCATGAGCCGCAACGCCGCCAAGCGCCGCTTCTCGACGAAGGACCTGGAGGAGCAGACGCGGGGCGTGGAGTGCCGCAAGGACTCCGGCGTCGTGGACGAGATCCCCGGCGCGTACAAGCCGATCGAGCAGGTCATCGACCAGCAGCGGGATCTGGTCCAGGTGGTGGCCAGGCTGAAGCAGGTCATCTGTGTGAAGGGCTGACGTCGGCGCAGGCACCGGCGCAGGCACCGGCGCCGGTGCCTGCGCCGGTCAGAAGCGGTACGTGTCCCCCGTGTCCAGCGCCAGGACGTGCTGGTGATCGTTCCGATGGTTGCGGTCGATCGCGCCGCCGGCCCAGGCCGTGCCGATCTCCAGCAGGACCTCGGAAGGCGCGCCCTTCAGCCGTACCCGCAGGCGGATCACCTCGTCGAGCCCGTCCGCCGCGAGTGCGCCCGTCCCGCACACCACCGTCCACGCGTCCGAACGCGCGCAGCGGCGCGGCAGCGCCTGCCGGTCGGCCAGGGGCTCCGACCAGCGCAGCCGTACGGTGGCGTCGTCGACGGAGGACGGGCCGTGGTTACGTACGGCGAGCCGTACGTCGGCGCGGCCCGCGTGCAGGACGACGTGGCCGTGGTGGGCGAGATCGGCGTCGGGCGCGGGCCTGTCCGCCGCGAGGGCGGTCGCGCCGCCCATGAGTACCGCGCCCGCCGTGAGCGCGCCGAGGATGCGCATGACGCCGACTCCTTGCCGCAGTGCCTGAGTGCATCGCCATACATGCCACCCGGCGGTGGGGCCCAGGCGCCGCCCATCAGGTGAGGCCGGGCGCCGGACGGGCGGCGGGGGAGCGTGGCAGGCTGCCCGTATGGTGATCGTCCGTTCCGTCGTCCTGTTCGTCCTCGCCGCGCTGTTCGAGATCGGCGGGGCCTGGCTGGTGTGGCAGGGCGTGCGGGAGCACCGAGGCTGGCTGTGGATCGGCGCGGGTGTGCTCGCGCTCGGCGCGTACGGGTTCGTGGCGACGTTCCAGCCCGACGCGAACTTCGGGCGCATCCTCGCCGCGTACGGCGGTGTGTTCGTCGCGGGATCACTGGTCTGGGGCATGGTCGCGGACGGCTACCGGCCCGACCGCTGGGACGTGACCGGCGCGCTGATCTGCCTGGCGGGGATGGCGCTGATCATGTACGCGCCCCGCGGCGGCAACTGAGGCGCACCTATCCTGGCGGGACCCCGGCACAGCGGCAGCGCGCCGCACCAGTACGGCAATCCAGTACGGCTACGGCAATCCAGTACGGCACCGAGGAGTTACGTCCATGACCGCCCCCGCCACCCCCTCCGCCGCCTCCCGCATCGCCGTCGTCACCGGCGCGAGCAGTGGCATCGGTGCCGCGACGGCCCGGCAGCTGGCCGCGGCCGGCTACCGCGTCGTGCTGACCGCCCGCCGCAAGGACCGCATCGAGGCACTGGCGGAGGAGATCGATGCGGCGGGCCACTCGGCCGCGGCGTACGCCCTGGACGTGACGGACCGCGCGGCGGTCGACGAGTTCGCCACGGCGTTCCGGACGATCGGCGTGCTGGTGAACAACGCGGGCGGCGCGCTCGGCACCGACCCGGTCGCGACGGGCGACCCGCAGGACTGGCGCACGATGTACGAGACCAACGTCATCGGCACCCTCAACCTCACCCAGGCACTGCTCCCGGCGCTCACCGCGAGCGGCGACGGCACGGTGGTCGTGGTGTCCTCCACGGCGGGCCACGGCACGTACGAGGGCGGCGCGGGGTACGTCGCCGCCAAGCACGCGGAGCACGTCCTCGCCGAGACGCTGCGGCTGGAGATCGTGGGGCAGCCGGTCCGCGTCATCGAGATCGCGCCGGGCATGGTGAAGACGGAGGAGTTCTCGCTGACCCGGTTCCGCGGGGACGAGGAGCGGGCCGCCAAGGTCTACGAGGGGGTCGCCGAGCCGCTGAGCGCGGACGACGTGGCGGACACCATCACCTGGGCGGTCACCCGGCCCAGCCACGTCAACGTGGACCTGCTCGTCGTCCGCCCGCGCGCGCAGGCGTCGAACACCAAGGTGCACCGGGAGCTCTGAACCCCCGGCGGTATCAGCGCACGGCCTGGGCGTACGCCGTCGGCGGCACCCCCACGGTGGCGGTGAAGTCGCGGACCAGGTGGGCCTGGTCCGCGTAGCCGAGGTCGACGGCGAGGGCGGCCCAGTCCACGGCGCGGTCGGTCTCGGCGCGCTCCAGGGCCTCGTGGATGCGGTACCGCAGGATCACCCACTTGGGGCCCACGCCGACGTACTCGGCGAAGAGGCGCTGGAGGGCCCGCGCCGACAGTCCCTGCTCGCGGGCGAAGTCGCCGACGCGGCGGATGGCGCGGTCGGTGCGGATGCGGTCCACGAGGGCCATGGCGAGGTCGGCCTGCGGGTCGGGCCGCGGGCCGAGTCCCAGCAGGAAGGTGTCGAGGGCGGCCACGCGCGCGTCCTCGTCCTCGGGGTCGAGGAGGGCCCGGGCAGCCGAGGTCTCGGAGAGGGCAGCCGAGGTCACGGCGAGCGCCGTCCGGGACAGCGGTACGCGCCGGCCCGTCCAGTCCGAGACCGGTCGGTCCGGTGCGAAGGGCCGGAAGCCGCCGGGGCGGAACTGGATGCCGCACACCCGGCCGCGCCCCTCCAGTTTCTGGGCGAACAGGCCGAGGCCGATCCCGGTGACCTCCGCGAGATTCCGGTCCCCGTACCGCTGGAAGACGATGTTCACGGACGGGTGGGGGACGACGTGGGAGACGTACGGCTCCGTGAGGTCCCAGTCGATCAGCCAGTAGTGCTCCAGGTACGGGCGCAGCGGCTCGGCCGGTTCACGGCGGTGGAAGCGGACCCGGGCGAAGAGCTCCGCGGCGTCGACGATGCCTCGGGTGTCACGGCGTGGGGCGGCCATGGGGGAAGCGTAGGCACGGGGGCCGAGTAGCGGGCGGCGAGCAGCGGGGAGCGGAACAGCAGGAGCGGAACAGCGGGGGACGGAATAGCGAGGGCGGAGCAGCCGTTCAGGGGTATAGTTGAATCGTAAACAACCTGGAGGGTGGCAGCCATGATGCAGTTCGGGATCTTCAGCGTCGGGGACGTCACGCCCGACCCGACCACGGGCCGGACGCCGACCGAGCGCGAGCGCATCAAGGCGATGGTCGCGATCGCGCTGAAGGCCGAGGAGGTCGGCCTGGACGTCTTCGCGACCGGTGAGCACCACAACCCGCCGTTCGTGCCGTCCTCCCCGACCACGATGCTCGGCTACATAGCCGCCCGCACCGAGCGGCTGATCCTGTCCACCGCGACCACGCTGATCACCACCAACGACCCGGTGAAGATCGCCGAGGACTACGCGATGCTCCAGCACCTGGCCGACGGGCGCGTCGACCTGACGATGGGGCGCGGCAACACGGGCCCGGTCTATCCGTGGTTCGGGCAGGACATCCGGCAGGGCATCAACCTCGCCATCGAGAACTACGCCCTGCTGCGCCGGCTGTGGACCGAGAAGGTGGTGAACTGGGAGGGCAGGTTCCGCTCCCCGCTCCAGGGCTTCACCGCCACGCCCGCCCCGATGGACGGCGTCCCGCCGTTCGTCTGGCACGGCTCGATCCGCTCCCCGGAGATCGCCGAACAGGCCGCGTACTACGGCGACGGCTTCTTCCACAACAACATCTTCTGGCCGGCCGACCACACCAAGCGGATGGTCGAGCTGTACCGCACCCGGTACGCGCACTACGGCCACGGCACGCCCGAGCAGGCGATCGTCGGGCTCGGCGGCCAGGTGTTCATGCGGAAGAACTCGCAGGACGCGGTGCGCGAGTTCCGGCCCTACTTCGACGTCGCGCCGGTGTACGGGCACGGGCCGTCGCTGGAGGAGTTCACCGCGCAGACCCCGCTGACGGTCGGCTCGCCGCAGCAGGTCATCGAGAAGACGCTGAGCTTCCGCGAGTACGCCGGTGACTACCAGCGCCAGCTGTTCCTGATGGACCACGCGGGCCTGCCGCTGAAGACCGTGCTGGAGCAGCTCGACATCCTCGGCGAGGAGGTCGTGCCGGTGCTGCGCGAGGAGTTCGCGAAGGGGCGCCCGGCGAACGTGCCGGACGCGCCCACGCACGGGTCGCGGGTCGCCGCGGCCAGGGAGAAGGAGACCACGGACTCGGGCCGGGAGGTGCGTACCGCATGAAGCTCGTCGTCGTCTCGGCGGGGCTGAGCGTGCCCTCGTCCACCCGGCTGCTGGCCGACCGGCTGGCCGCCGCGACCACCGCACGCGTCCCCGCCGACGCCGGCCTCCAGGTCGTGGAACTGCGCGACCTGGCCGTCGAGATCGCACACAACTTCACCAACGGCTTCCCGGGCCCGAACCTGGCCCCCGCGCTGGACGCCGTGCGGGCGGCGGACGGTCTGATCGTGGTCACGCCGGTGTTCTCCGCCTCCTACAGCGGGCTGTTCAAGTCGTTCTTCGACGTGCTCGACAAGGACGCCCTGATCGGCAAGCCGGTGCTCCTCGCGGCCACCGGCGGCTCCGCCCGGCACTCGCTGGTCCTGGAGCACGCGCTGCGCCCGCTGTTCGCGTACCTGCGGGCGACGACCGTCCCCACAGCCGTCTACGCGGCCTCGGAGGACTGGGGCGCGGAGGGGCTCGCCGAGCGGATCGAACGGGCGGCCGGGGAGCTCGCGGGGCTGCTGGGCGGCCACCGGGGCGCGTCCGTGTCCGAGGCGGGGCCCGCGGCCGGGACCCCGCACGAGCCGGAGACGCCGGCCACGCCCGGGTACGGGGACGACATAGCGCCGGCGCCCGGGCCGGGAGCAGCGTCCGCTCACGGGTCGGGCCTTCCGCCCGTGGTCCCCTTCGAGCAGCAGCTCGCGGCGCTGAGGCCGTGACGGTTCAGACCGGCCGGCTCGCGGCGCCGCCGCGCCACGCCCGCACCCGGCGCCGTACCAGCCGGGTGCGGCGCCGGAGCCAGGCCCTCGCACGGGCCCTCTCGCGCACCCACCCCCGGCGGCGGCGGGTGGCGCGCAGCTCCGCGAAGAGCAGTTCGTAGCGGGCGAGGATCGGGGCGGGGTCGTAGCGGTGGGTGCTCCGCAGGGCCGCCTCGCCCATCGCCCGCCGGGTCCCGCCGTCCGCGATCAGCTCCAGCATCGCGTCGGCGAGGGCGCCGGCGTCGCCGACGGGGACGAGACGGCCGTCGACGCCGTCCGTGATGATCTCGGCGGGCCCGAGCGGGCAGTCCGTGCTGACGACGGGCACCCCGCAGCGCATCGCCTCCACCAGCGTCATCCCGAACGACTCCGCGTCCGAGGCGCTGACCACCAGCGACGCCTGAGCGAACTCCGTCTCGATCGGGGTGCGCGGCCCCATCAGGCGGGCCCGGCCGGTCAGGCCCATGCCCTCGATCAGGCCCTCCAGGCGTTCCTTCTGCCTGCCGCCGCCGTAGATGCGCAGCTCCCAGTCCGGCTCCTTCGCCGCGACCCGGGCGAACGCCTCCAGCAGCAGGTCGAAACGCTTGCCGCGGGCCAGCCGGCCGGCCGCGGCGATCACGGGGGCGGTGAGGCCGGACGGGGGCACGCCGACCGCGGGCACGATGTTCGGCACCGACAGCACCCGTACCCCCGGCAGCGTCATCCGCGCCCGGTACACCCGGGCGTCCGCCTCGGTCGTCGTCACCACCGCGTCCAGGGCGCGGTAGTGCCGGGCGAGCACCTTGCGCAGCCGCTCGTCGTGCGCGTCGTGGCGCAGGTGCTCCTGGCCGATGCGCAGCGCGCGGCGGGGCGCGAAGCGGGCGACGTACACGTTGAGGCCGGGCCGGGTGCCGATGACGACGTCCGCGCGGCAGGCGGACAGATAGGCGCGGACCCGCAGGTCGGTGAGGCGGCTGTACTGGTGGTGGCGCTTGTCCTCGGCGGGGAAGTCGACGGCCGGCCGGCCGTACGCGGGATCGGCCGTGTCCGCGCTGCCCGGCCGCAGATCCACCATGGGGACGAGCCCGATCCGCGGGTCGACGGCGAAGCGCGGCACGTCCCGGTGCCGCGCCATCGACACGATCTCCACGTCGTGCCGGTCCGCCAGCGCCGACGCCAGGTTGAGCGTGGTGCGGACGGTGCCGCCGATGGCGTACGCGTTGTGCAGCAGGAACACGATCCTCATGCGCCGGGCCTTCGCCGGGGCACGCCGACCGTCGGTCGGGCCGGTCCTCGGGTGGTGCGTCGTATGCGGTGGGCTCGTATGCGGTGGGGTCGTATGCGGTGGGGTCGTACGCGGTGAGGCGGTGGTCCGCTCCGGCTCGTCGTCGTGCGGTGCGCCGTTCGTCGGCTCCTCGGGCTGCATACGGGTCGCGTACCCGTCCTGCCCGCTCCAGTGCCTGCGCTTCATACGACCCCTTCGGCCTTCCGGCGTAACCTCGGTCCCGGCCGCCCGGCCGTACGATCGCTCGGCCGTACGACCCGGCATACCGGACACGGTGGCGCGGCGGGGTGAGCACCTCGCCCGGAACCGGTGAGAGAGGGGTAAGAAGCCCGCTCCCGCCCGTCTCCGCCAAGTGGTTCGGGGCCGGCGTCTTGGCAGACTGGTGAGGTGCCCCAGACTGTGCTGCTCGCCGAGGACGACCGCGCCATCCGACATGCCCTGGAACGCGCGTTGACCTTGGAGGGTTACGAGGTCACGGCCGTGGCCGACGGTGTGGAGGCGCTCGCCCGGGCCCACCGGACGCCGCCCGACGTGCTCGTCCTGGATGTGATGATGCCGGGCATCGACGGGCTCCAGGTATGCCGCGCCCTGCGGGCCGAAGGAAACCGGACACCGATCCTGATGCTCACCGCGCTCGTGGAGACGGCCGACCGGATCGCCGGTCTGGACGCCGGAGCGGACGACTACGTGGTCAAGCCGTTCGACGTGGAGGAGGTGTTCGCCCGTCTGAGGGCTCTGCTGCGCCGAACGGGCAACCCGGACGCCCCCTGGCCCTCCGGTGACGCGCCCCGGCCGCCGTCGGGTGAGGTGTCCCGGCGGTCTTCGGGTGACGTGCCCCGGCGGTCGCCCGGTGACGCGGGCGGGGGCGGCCTCCTCACCGCGGCGGGAGTGCGCATGGACACCCACGCCCGGCGGGCCTGGCGCGGGACGCGGGAACTGGAGCTGACCCGGACCGAGTTCGACCTCCTCGAACTGCTCGTCCGCCATGCCGGGATCGTCCTCGACCACACCACGATCTATGACCGGATCTGGGGCTACGACTTCGGCCCCGGATCCAAGAACCTCGCCGTCTACGTGGGCTATCTGCGGCGCAAGCTCGATGAGCCGGGGGCACCGGCGCTGATCCACACGGTGCGCGGCGTGGGGTACGTGCTGAGGGAGGACTGAGTGCGGCTGGGCCGGCGGCCCCGGATCTCCTCCCTCCGGGCCACCTTCACGGTGTCCTTCGCCGCCGTCGCGGCCGTCGTGACCGTGCTCGTCGGCTCCATCGGCTACAGCGCGGCGGCCCGCCTGGTCCGGGTCGACGAGCAGACCGTGTTCGCCGGTGTGGTGCACGACCTGCGCCGGCAGGTACGGGAGGAGGAGCTCGGCCCCGCCGACTACACCTCCTCCGACCTGGGCGGACCACGTGACGAGCTGATGGGCACGGGCCGTACGGTCGTCCAGGTGCTCGGCCCCGGCGGTGAGGTCGTCGAGGAGGGCAGCCCGGCCCTGCCCGTGCGCTCCATGGACCGCCGTACGTCCGTCGCCGTGGTCGCGGGCCGGGTGGCCCAGCACGACGAGGTGGCCCACGGCGACGATCTCTACCGGGTGGCCACCGTGTCCCTCGGCGACGGGCGGGGGGCCGTCCAGGTGGCGCAGGAGTTCAGCGACACGGAGGACCTGCTGAGGGAGCTCCAGCAGCGCACCGTGCTCCTGGTCTCGGCGGTCGTCGTGTCGGCCGGACTGTTCGGCTGGTGGCTGGGCCGTCGCCTCACCCGGCGCCTGGTGCGGCTCGCCGGTGCGGCGGAGGACGTCGCCCGCACCGGGCAGCTCGCCATCCAGGTGCCCGTCACCGGCCGCGACGAGGTGGCCCGCCTCGGCCGCTCCTTCGACCGGATGCTGCTCCGCCTCGCCCGGTCGGAGGAGGACCAGCGCCGGCTGGTCCAGGACGCGGGCCACGAACTGCGCACCCCGCTCACCTCCCTGCGCACCAACATCTCGCTGCTGCGCCGCATCGACCGGTTCCCCGCCTCCGTCCGCGAGGAACTGGTCGCCGACCTGGCCGAGGAGGCCCGCGAACTGACCGACCTGGTGAACGAGCTGGTGGACCTGGCGGCCGGCCAGTCCGGCACCGAGCCCGTGCAGCGGGTCGACCTCGCCGATCTGGCGGTGGACGTGGCGGCCCACGCCCGCCGCCGGACCGGCCGGGAGATCGTGCTGCGGGCGTCCGGGGACACCACGGTGCGGGGCCGGGCGGGCGCGCTGCAGCGGGCGGTGTCGAACCTGGTGGAGAACGCGGCGAAGTTCGATCGCGGGGGGTCCGGGACGATAGAGATCGTGGTGACGGGGGTGGGAACGGGAGCGGGAGCGAGGGAGGGGGCAGGGGCTGGGCCGGTGACGGGCATCGCGGACGGCCCGCCGAATGACAGCAGTGGCACCGGAAGCGGGACCGGGACAGGGGCCGGAACGGGGACCGCGACCGTCCGCGTCGAGGTGCGCGACCGGGGTCCCGGCCTCGCCGAGGATGACCTGACCCGTGTCTTCGACCGTTTCTACCGCGCCACCACCGCCCGCAGCCTGCCCGGTTCGGGCCTGGGCCTGTCGATCGTGCGGGAGGTCGCCGAGGCGCACGGGGGCGCGCCCTTCGCCGAGCGGCGCGACGGAGGGGGAGCGATCATCGGGTTCACGGTGCGGGCGGAGGCGGTGGGACCGGGGCCGTGACCGGGGCCGTGACCGGGGACGGTGTTCTGCGCCGGTACCGGTACAGGGCGCGCCCCTCGGCCCGGTACCACTGGTGCGCCATCACCACCGCCGCCGCGATCTCGACCAGGTCCCCGCCGTAGTACATGAGCTGCGACGCCAGGTGCAGGTCCGCCGCCGTGTACGCCGTGCCGGGCGGACCGGCGGCCCACAGACTCCTGGCGAGTACGGAGTGGGCCGCGGCGGCGGCGAGGAGGGTCCCGGCGCGCAGCGGGAGCCCGGGGCGGTGCCGCAGCGGGTCCAGGGCCAGCACCGAGAACGCGAACAGCGTCCCGGCGGTGAAGAGGTGCGCGTACAGCAACGGACTGTGGTGCACGCCGGCCGGCAGCGGGGCCCGGTACAGCAGCCACAGCCCGCCGACGTCGATGACGGCCGCGACCGGCGGGAGGACGAGGAAGCGCACCGCCCCCGTGCCCGTCAGCGCCACCAGCCCGCGCCGCACCGCGACGGGTACGGTCCGCAGGGCCAGTGTGACCGGCCGGGCCAGCACGACCAGGAGCGGGGCCACCATGCCCGCGCCGAGGTGCGCGACCGTGTGCGCGGTGAACGGGGGCAGGTACGACCCCCAGGGCACCGCGACCGAGCAGACCAGCACGGCCCCGCCCAGCCAGCAGACGGCGTCCCGGCCCCGTGCCCACGTGTCACCGCGCCGCCGCAGCAGGCCGGCGGCGTACGTGTACAGCGCGCAGCACAGGGCGGCGGAGACGGCGACGGCGGCGACGGCGGCGGTCATGGCCGGGCGCCGCCCGCGTGGGCTTTCGCCCGGGCGCGGCGCGCCCGCAGCCACAGTGCCGCCCCGGCGGCCAGGAACAGTACGGCGATTACGTTCCAGGTCCAGTCGTACGGCGCCGGATCGACGCCGTAACGGATCTGGTGCAGGCGCAGCACCTTGTGCTGGATCGTCCCGTCGTACAGCTGGAAGCCGCCGATGCCGAGGCACACGCCCGACCACCAGGCCGGCCGCAGCAGACCGCCGCGGCGCCGCAGGTCGGCGTAGAGGAACAGTCCCGCCACCGTCGCCAGCCAGCTGCCCGCGTGGAAGAAGCCGTCCGAGACCAGGCCCACGTCGGAGGTCGACCTGTCGTAGAAGTGATGCCAGTGCAGCAGCTGGTGGAAGACGGTCTCGTCCACGAACGCCGCCACCCCGAGCCCGACCAGCAGACCGCCGACCAGCGAACGGCCGCTCAGCGGTCCGCCGGCACCAGGGGGTGAGGGGGGCATCGAGGACTCCAAGGCGGTCGGCGGGGCGGTACCGGCCGGGCGGGGCCGACGTGGTCAGGGCCGCCGCCGAGTACCCCCGCTTCCGGCGCGGAAACGACGTCAGGCGGGGTAAGCGTGCGTCTGGGCGGCCTTGACCGTGGCCCAGACGGTCGCTCCGGGGCGGAGACCCAGTTCGGCCGCGGCGACCGTGGTCAGATCGGCGGCCAGGGGCAGGTCGCCGGTCAGCGCGGTGCGGATCTGGTCGCCGTGGGTCTCCAGGCCGGTGACCTCGCAGCGCCAGAGGTTGCGGGCGCTGGACCCGGTGGGGCGGTCCCGGTGGAGGGTGACCGCGCCGGGCGGGAAGGCGACGAAGACCGGGCCGGTGAGGTCCTCGCTCGTCGTGATCGAGGCGCCGCCGTCGACGTGGACCGTGTGGCCCTCGGCCCGGCCCCGGTACAGGTTGAGGCCGACCAGGTGGGCGATGTAGTCGGTGCGGGGGCGGCGGGCGATGTCGGAGGGGGTGCCCTCCTGGACGGCGCGGCCGTTCTCGACGACGACGAGACGGTCGGCCAGCACCATGGCGTCCAGCGGGTCGTGTGTGACGAGGACGGCGACCGCCTCGAACTCGGCCAGGTGGTGGCGGAGCTGGGCGCGGACGTCGAGGCGGGTCCGGGCGTCCAGGGCGGCCAGCGGCTCGTCGAGGAGGAGCAGGCGCGGGTGGGTGGCCAGGGCGCGGGCGAGGGCGACGCGCTGGGCCTGGCCGCCGGAGAGGCGGCGGGGCTTGGCGCCGGCGTGGTCGGTGAGTCCCATGCGCTCCAGCCACGCGGCGGCCTGGGCACGCGCCTCCGCCTTGGTCGCGCCGTGGCAGCGGGGGCCGAAGGCGACGTTGTCCAGAGCGGACAGATGGGGGAAGAGCAGGTAGTCCTGGAAGACGACGCCGACCGGGCGGGACTCCGGCGGCGTACGGTCCAGCTCCGCGCCGTCGAGGCGGAGATGGCCGTCGGTGAGCGGGACGAGTCCGGCGAGGGCGCGCAGGGCGGTCGTCTTGCCGGCGCCGTTGGGGCCGAGGAGCGCCACGACGTCACCCGGCGCCGCGGTCAGGGCCACGTCGAGGCGGAAGGCGCCGCGCTCGACGACCAGCCGTGCGTCGAGCCCCTCACCGGTCGGGGCGGGGGCACCGGCTCTGTTCCGCGTGGACTTCCCGGCGTCGTTCACGAGGCGGTCATCCAGCGGTCGCGCAGCCCGGCCAGCACCGCGATCGACACGGCCAGCAGGACCAGGCCGAGGGCGATGGCGGTCTCCGGGTCGTTCTGGAGGGCGAGGTAGACGGCGAGGGGCATGGTCTGGGTACGGCCGGGGAAGTTGCCGGCGAAGGTGATCGTCGCGCCGAACTCGCCGAGCGCCCGCGCCCACGCCAGTACGGCACCGGCCGCGATGCCGGGGGCGATGAGCGGCAGGGTGACCCGGCGGAACGCGGTGAAGCGGGAGGCGCCCAGCGTCGTGGCCGCCTCCTCGTAACGGCGGTCGGCCGCGCGCAGCGTGCCCTCCACGCTGATGACCAGGAACGGCATCGCCACGAACGTCTCGGCGATCACGACTCCGGTCATGGTGAACGGCAGCGTGATCCCGAACCAGGAGTCCAGCCACTGCCCGACGACCCCGTTGCGGCCCAGCGCCATCAGCAGGGCCACGCCGCCGACCACCGGGGGCAGCACCAGCGGCAGGGTGACCAGCGCCCGGACCAGGCCGCGCCCCGGGAACTCGACCCGGGCCAGCAGCCAGGCCAGCGGCACCCCGAGCACCAGACTCACCGCGGTCGCCGCCGTCGCGCAGACCAGGGACAGCCGCAGCGCCTGCCAGACCTCGGCACTGGTCAGCAGGTCGGGCATGCTGCGCCAGGGGGCCCGGACCAGCAGGGCGACGAGCGGGAGGACCAGGAACGCCAGGGCGACCAGCGCGGGCAGGAGGAGGGGGAGCGGGGCACCGCCGCGGACGCGGTGTCGCCGGTCCCCACGCGCGCGAAGGCCCGTGCGGGAGCCCGTACGAAGGCCCGCGCGGGAGCCCGTACGGGGGTCGGTCCTGCCCGGCGGCGGGGACGTCACGGCTTGCGGAACCCGGCCTCGGTGAGGACCTCCTGGCCTTCGGCGGACCGCACCAGTTCGACGAACGCCTTCGCCGCGTCGGCGTTCCGCGCGTCCTTCAGCAGGGCGATGGGGTAGTCGTTGACGGCGTCGGCGGCCTCGGGGAAGTCCACGCCCTCCACCTTGTCACCCGCCGCCTCCACATCGGTCTTGTAGACGACCGCGGCGTCGGCCTCCTTCAGCACCACCTTGTTGAGGGCGGACTTGACGTCCTGCTCGTAGGAGACCGGTGTGAGCTCGATGCCGCCGGCCTCGAGGGCCTTCCGAGCGGCGGCACCGCACGGCACCTCCTCGGCGCACAGCACGACCTTCAGACCGGACTCGGTGAGGTCCTTCAGGGAGGAGATGCCGTCCGGGTTGCCCGGCAGGGTGGCGATCTCCAGCTGGTTGCGCACGAAGGTGGCGGGCGTGCCGGCGGCGTCCCCCGCGTCGGTGACGACCTGCATCGTCCCGGGGCTGGCCGAGGCGAACACATCGGCCGGCGCGCCACCGGTGATGCTCGCGGCGAGGGTGTCGCTGCCGCCGAAGCTGAAGGTGACCTTCGTACCCGGGTGGGCCTTCTCGAACTCCTCGCCCAGCGTCGTGAAGCTCTCCTTCAGCGAGGCGGCGGCGAAGACGGTCACCTCGCCGGACAGCTCGTCCGAGGAGCCGGACGACGAGCCGGACGAGGAGCCGGACGAGGAGTCGTCGGAGCCGGAGGAGGAACAGGCGCTCAGGGCCAGCAGCGCGGCGGCGCCCGCACCGGTCACCTGAAGCGTCCGGCGGGTCCGACGCGCGGAACGGGTCATCACGGGTTGGCTCCCTCTGGCGCTACGAGTGCACACGTCGATGATTCTGACGCAACTGCGAGGGAAAAGTCTCCTGGATCATCGCATCAGCGTGCTGTTCCGCTCCGCGTCTTGGCATGTGCGTTCGCACGGGAGGGAACGACCGTGGAGGCGGCTCCGCTCACACGCGGTCGATGTGCACGTTCGTCGACTTCACCCGGGCGGTGGCCTCCATGCCGACCTCCAGTCCCAGTTCCTCCACGGCCTCCCGCGTGAGCAGCGACACCAGCCGGTGCGGGCCGGCCTGGATCTCCACCTGTGCGGCGACATCGCCGAGCTTGACCGCGATGACGATGCCGGGGAAGGCGTTGCGGACCGACGTGTAAGAGACGTCCTCCTCACCGCTCCCGCCCTTGGCGAGCTCCACGGAGAAGGCGGCCAGGTCCTTCCCGTCGATGAGCCGCCTCCCGCCCTCGTCGCGATGGGTGGCCACCCGGCCCGCGTCCGCCCACCGCCGCGCGGTGTCCGGACTCACGCCGAGCAGCCGTGCCGCCTGGCCGATCGTGTATGACTGCATGCGCGCCAAGATAGGTCAGTGACGGCAGCGGGCGAGAGCGGGCGGGGACGTCGGGAGCCAGGTCAGGGCCACACCAGGCAGTACGGCTGATGCCCCGCCTCGTGCAGCCGGTGACTGAAGTCCTGCCACTCGTGGAGCAGTTGGTACACGTTGAACGCGTCGCGGGGGCCGCCGCGGTCCGGGACCGTGGACCAGATGAAGGCCGCCGCGCCGACCGCCTCCTCGCCGATGCCGCGGAGCGGGTCGACGACCGTCATGGGGAGCTTCACGACCGCGTAGTCGGGGTGGAGGACCACCAGTTCCAGCGGGGGCACCTTGTGCAGCGGCACGCCTTCGATGCCGGTCAGCACCATGGCCGCCATCGTCTCCGGCTTGATCTTGGTGAACATGCCGTTCATGCCGAGCTCGTCGCCGCCGAGTTCCTCGGGCCGCATCGAGATCGGGACGCGGGCCGCCGTCGCGCCGTCCGGCGCGCCGAAGTACTTGTACGTCACCCCCACCCGACCACCATTCCTGCTCCCTGCCCGGAGCCGGTCGGCGATGCGGTCCGCCGGGTCGATGCGGTCGACACGGTCCGCTCGGCCCCTCCGGTCCGCCCGTCCCTTCCGGCCCGCGCGGTTGGTCCTGCCGGTCTGATCCATACGGTCCATACCGTCCATACGGCCCGCAAGGTCGATTCGCTCAGGATCAGTGCCGCCCTGCTGCGGAGCGGCGGGATGCGGCGGTGCCGGAGGCACGGGACCCGACGGTACCGAGGAGCCCTGCGGGGCCACGGGGCCCTGCGGAGCCACGGAGCCCTGCGGGGCCACGGGGCCCTGGGGGAACGGTGCGCCCTGGGAACCTGACGAGGGGAGGGGACCTGACGATGTCTGAGGGCCCGGCGATGCCTGAGGACCGGGCGATCCGGGCGATGCCTGAGGACCGGGGGATGTCTGCGGACCCGGCGATTTCTGCCGCGCCTCGCCCCGTGTCTCGGTCGATTCCTCCGCCTCGCGCCGGTGCCTTCCCCGCCGGGCACGCCGCGGACCGAGGTCATCGGTCCCCTCGCCCAGTCCGCCACCGCGATGCATATCTCCACCCGACTGCTTTTCTAGGAGGCGTGGCCCCCGCTGCGCAACCCGATCATCGTGTCAGTTGACCTCCCCCGCGGTCACGCGCCGAAACGTGCGTGGAAACACCAGTCCGCGGGATTCCCCAAGCCTCTGACACCATGGCTTGTGTGAGCTATCCGTTCGATGCCCCAGTTTCGCAGAATCTCTTCGAGCGCGCGGCGGCCGTGACGCCCGGCGGCGTGAACTCTCCGGTGCGCGCCTTCGGCGCCGTGGGCGGTACGCCCCGGTTCATGGTGTCCGGTACCGGTCCCTATCTGACCGACGCCGACGGCCGCGAGTACGTCGACCTCGTGTGCTCGTGGGGACCCATGATCCTCGGGCACACCCACCCGGAGGTCGTCGCGGCCGTGCAGGAGGCCGTCGCACGCGGCACCTCCTTCGGTACGCCCGCCGAGGGCGAGGTCGCGCTCGCCGAGGAGATGGTCGCCCGCGTCGAGCCCCTCGACCGGGTGCGGCTCGTTTCGAGCGGTACCGAGGCCACCATGTCCGCCATCCGGCTGGCCCGCGGGTTCACCCGGCGGTCCAAGGTGATCAAGTTCGCCGGGTGCTACCACGGGCACGTCGACGCGCTGCTCGCGTCGGCCGGCAGCGGGGTCGCGACCTTCGCGCTGCCCGACACCCCGGGCGTCACCGGTGCCCAGGCCGGCGACACCATCGTGCTGCCGTACAACGACCTCGACGCCGTGCACGCCGCCTTCGCCGCCCACCCCGGCGAGATCGCCTGCGTCATCACCGAGGCCTCGCCCGGCAACATGGGCGTCGTACCGCCGCTGCCCGGCTTCAACCAGGGGCTGAAGGACGCCTGCGCCGCGAACGGCGCGCTCTACATCTCCGACGAGGTCATGACGGGCTTCCGGACCAGCCGCGCCGGGTGGTTCGGGGTCGACGGGGTGCGCCCCGACCTGATGACCTTCGGCAAGGTGATGGGCGGCGGCTTCCCGGCCGCGGCCTTCGGCGGCCGTGCCGACGTGATGGCCCACCTCGCGCCCGCCGGTCCCGTCTACCAGGCCGGCACGCTCTCCGGGAACCCGGTCGCGACCGCCGCCGGCCTCACCCAGCTGCGGCTGCTGGACGACGCGGCGTACACCAAGCTCGACGCCGTCTCCCAGCAGATCCAGGCGCTGGTCTCGGAGGCGCTCACCAAGGAGGGCGTGGCGCACACGCTGCAGACGGCCTCCAACATGTTCTCCGTCTTCTTCACCGACCGCCCGGTGCGCAACTACGACGACGCCAAGGCGCAGGACACCTTCCGCTTCAACGCCTTCTTCCACTCGATGCTGTCGCAGGGCGTCTACCTGCCGCCGTCGTCGTTCGAGGTGTGGTTCGTGTCCACCGCGCACGACGAGCGCGCGGTCCAGCGGATCGCCGACGCCCTCCCGGCGGCGGCGCGGGCAGCGGCGGAGGCCACGGCAGCATGAGTGACGTCACCGTCGTCCACCTGATGCGGCACGGAGAGGTCGCCAACCCCGACGGCATCCTCTACGGCCGCCTGCCCGGCTACCACCTCTCCGACCTCGGTCGCCGTATGGCCGACCGGGTCGCCGAGCACCTGTCCTCCCGGGACGTCACATACGTCGCGGCGTCCCCGCTGGAGCGAGCCCAGGAGACGGCGACCCCGATCGCCAAGGCGCACGGTCTCGACCTCGCGACCGACGAGCGGCTGATCGAGGCCGACAACGTCTTCCAGGGCAAGACCTTCGGCGTCGGCGACGGCGCGCTGCGGCGGCCCGGGAACTGGAAGCACCTGACCAACCCGTTCCGCCCGTCCTGGGGCGAGCCCTACGCCGACCAGGTCATACGGATGATGGCCGCGCTGGACGCGGCGAAGGACGCGGCCCGGGGGCACGAGGCCGTCGTGGTCAGCCACCAGCTGCCGATCTGGATCGTGCGGTCGCACGTCGAGCGCCGGCGGCTGTGGCACGACCCGCGCAGGCGGCAGTGCACGCTCGCGTCGCTGACCACGTTCACGTACCAGGACGACAAGATCGTGTCCGTGGGGTACAGCGAGCCCGCCCGTGATCTGGTGCCGGCGCATCTGCTGGCGGGGGCGAAGCCGGTGAAGGGGAAGGACAAGGCCTTCGGAGCGTGAGCGCTCCGCTGGGTCGGGTGGGGGCGCGGTAGGGGTGCCGGGTTGATGTTGTAGGGCGGCTGCGGGTTTGTTGTGGTTGCTCGCGCAGTTCCCCGCGCCCCTAAGGGGCTGCGCCCCCTTACCGGGCATGCGCCCCTTACCGGGCGCATCGCCCCCTTTGGGCGTGTCTACGGCCGCGCCCCCGGCGTACGCCTCGTTACAAAGCGTACACAAGCGGCATCTAAGCGTTTCTCTGTAAAGGTCGGGAAATAATCCCCGCACTGGCGGAACTTCGTCCCTCGTGGCGCCCTCTCCATTGGTGTCCTTTCGGCCACGGGGGACGGCGTACGACCAAGGGGGATGCAATGCGTCACACCAGCAGCCACATCAGCAGAAGGGGAATGCTCGGGCTCGGCGCCGGGGCTGTCACCGCTCTGGGGCTCGCCGGCTGCGGTACCGGTGTGCGGGACCGGCAGCAGGAGCGGAGCGGGTCCGGGAACGGGGGAGCGAAGAACGGGAGCGGCCGTGAGCCCGTCCGGGCCAAGCCGCTCGGGGACGGGTCCACCGCCGACACCGGACCCCAGCCCCGCCAGCCCGAGAAGCCCCGGCCGCTGGAGCCCGGCGAGACCCCGCCGCAGTTCGTGGTGTTCTCCTGGGACGGCGCCGGAGACGTCGGCAACGGTCTCTTCCCGCGCTTCCTGAAGGCGGCCGAGGACCACGGCGCCCACATGACGTTCTTCCTGTCGGGGCTGTATCTGCTGCCCGAGTCGAAGAAGCGCGCGTACCTCCCGCCGAACAACGCGCCCGGCGCCTCCGACATCGGCTACCTCACCGACGCCCACATCAGGACGACGCTCACCAACCTGCGCCGGGCCTGGCTCGACGGCCACGAGATAGGCACCCACTTCAACGGCCACTTCTGCGGCGACGGACACGGCTCGGTCGCCCACTGGACGCCGAAGCAGTGGCGCAGCGAGATAGACCAGGCCAAGTCCTTCGTGAAGGAGTGGCGGACCAACACGGGCTTCGACGACCTCGATCCGCTGCCCTTCGACTACGACAAGGAACTCGTCGGCGGCCGGACGCCGTGCCTGCTCGGCCAGGACAACCTGCTGCCCACCGCGCGCGAGCTGGGCTGGCGGTACGACGCCTCCTCGCCCGGCGGGCTCCAGGTGTGGCCGGACAGGAAGCAGGGGATCTGGGACCTGCCGTTGCAGGCCGTCCCCTTTCCCGGGCGCTCCTTCGAGGTGCTCTCGATGGACTACAACATGCTCGCCAACCAGTCCCTGAACTCCACCCAGGCCCCGCCCGCCAACTACCCGGCCTGGCGCCGGCAGGCCACCGA
Organism: Streptomyces poonensis; assembly: GCF_014650915.1. Classification (GTDB taxonomy): domain Bacteria; phylum Actinomycetota; class Actinomycetes; order Streptomycetales; family Streptomycetaceae; genus Streptomyces; species Streptomyces poonensis. The sequence continues at coordinate 71,217 of NZ_BMVW01000007.1, forward strand.
GGCCTACATCGCCGGCTTCCGGCGGGCGTACGAGACGAACCGGGCGCCCTTCTTCGTCGGCAATCACTTCGAGGAGTGGAACGGCGGCATCTACATGGACGCCGTGGAGGAGGCCCTGAAGCACATGGCCCGGGAGCGGGAGAAGGGCGGTGACGTGCGGCTGGTGTCGTTCCGGCAGTTCACGGACTGGCTCGACGTACAGCGGCCGGACGTGCTGGAGCGGCTGCGGTCGCTGGGAGTGGGGGAGAGCCCGGCCGGGGGCTGGAAGCGGTTCCTCGCGGAGGCCACCGGACAGCGGTCGGGGAGCCGCGCGGACCGGAACCCGGGGGAGGCGGCCTGAAATGGGCTTCCGTGCCCTTCAGGGGGGTGCGGAAGATTCCCTAAACGGGCATGCGAAACTTTTCACATGAGTGCCGCCAGCCGTGCCCGCGCTCCCCAGCGCGCGAACCGCACCCGCCAGGCCCGTACGAGCCGCAGCCGCCGCAGCCGCACCGCACTGCTCGCGGCCGGGGCCGCCGTGCTCGCGCTCGCCGTGTCCGCGTGCGGTTCGGGGACCTCCGGCGGAGGCGGCGGCACCGGCTTCATCACCAGTTCCGAGGGCATCGCCACCGTGAAGAAGTCGGAGCGCACCGCCGCCCCCGACCTCTCCGGCGAGACCCTGGAGGGCGAGAAGCTCGACGTCTTCTCGGAGTACAAGGGCAAGGTCGTCGTCCTGAACGTGTGGGGCTCCTGGTGCGCGCCGTGCCGCGCCGAGGCGCCCAACCTCGTCACCGTCTCGAAGGACCTCGCCGACCAGGGCGTGCAGTTCGTCGGCATCAACACCCGCGACACCAGCACCAGCCCGGCCAAGGCCTTCGAGAAGGACTACGGGGTCACTTTCCCGAGCCTGTACGACCCGACCGGCAAGCTGATGCTGCGCTTCGAGAAGGGCACGCTCAACCCGAAGGCGATCCCCTCCACGCTCGTCATCGACCGGGACGGCAAGGTCGCCGCGCGCTCCCTCCAGGCACTGACCGAGGAGAAGCTGCGCAAGATGATCGACCCGGTCCTGGCGGAGAAGTGACGTGACAGCGGTGTCCACGCTGGCCGCGTCGCTCACGGGCCAGAACGAGACGGTGATGAGCGGCGCCCTGCTGCTCGCCCTGCCGATCGCCCTGCTCGGCGGCCTCGTCTCGTTCTTCTCCCCGTGCGTCCTGCCGCTCGTGCCCGGCTATCTGTCGTACGTCACCGGGGTCACCGGCACCGACCTGGCCGAGGCCCGGCGCGGGCGGATGGTCATGGGCGCGTCCCTCTTCGTGCTCGGCTTCACCGCCGTGTTCGTCTCCAGCGGGGCGCTGTTCGGCTACTTCGGCGCGACGCTCCAGGAGCACCAGTCCGTCCTGTCGAAGACGCTCGGGGTGCTCATGATCCTCATGGGTGTCTTCTTCATGGGGCTGATGCCCTGGCTCACCCAGCGGGAGTTCCGCTTCCACCGGAAGCCCGCGACCGGCCTGGTCGGCGCCCCGCTGCTGGGCGCGCTGTTCGGCATCGGCTGGACGCCCTGCATCGGCCCGACCCTCGCCTCCGTGCTGGCGCTCTCCTCCAGCGAGGCGAGTGCCGGTCGTGGCGCGCTGCTCACGGTCGCGTACTGTCTGGGCCTGGGTGTGCCCTTCGTCCTCACCGCGGTCGCCCTGCGCAAGGCGCTCGGTGCCTTCGGCTGGGTCAAGCGGCATTACGTATGGGTGCTGCGCATCGGGGGCGTCATGATGATCGTGACCGGACTGCTGCTGCTGACCGGGGCGTGGGACCGCCTCGTGCAGGAGATGCAGGTCTGGTCGAACGGCTTCTCGGTGGGGATCTGATCCATGAGTACCACTGACACCAAGGGCACGGAGAAGGAAAGCGCCGACGACCTCGGCGCCGCCGGCTCCCAGCTCTCCACCGCGCCCCGCGAGGAGGCGCCGAACCTGCCCTCGCTGGGCGTCATCGGCTGGGCCCGCTGGTTCTGGCGGCAGCTGACCTCGATGCGGGTCGCGCTGCTCCTGCTCTTCCTGCTGTCGCTCGGGGCGATCCCGGGCTCGCTGATCCCGCAGTCGGGCACGGACGCGACCAAGGTCGCCGACTTCATGGACCGGCACGAGACCCTCGGGCCGATCTACGAGAAGCTCGGGCTGTTCCACGTGTACAGCTCGGTGTGGTTCTCGGCGATCTACATCCTGCTGTTCGTCTCTCTCATCGGCTGCATCGTGCCGCGCACCTGGCAGTTCGTGGGCCAGCTGCGGGGCCGTCCGCCGGGCGCCCCGAAGCGGCTGACCCGGCTGCCCGCGTACACCACCTGGCGCACCGGGGCCGAGCCGGAGCAGGTCCGCGAGGTCGCGCTGAGGGTGCTGAAGCAGCATCGCTTCCGGGCCCATGTCGCGGGCGACGCCGTGGCGGCCGAGAAGGGCTATCTGCGCGAGGCGGGCAACCTCCTCTTCCACATCGCCCTGATCGTGATGCTGGTCGCCTTCGCCTGGGGCCAGCTCTACAAGTCCGAGGGCAACAAGCTCGTGGTCGAGGGCGACGGCTTCGCCAACACGATCACCCAGTACGACGACTTCAAGTCCGGCAGCCTCTTCTCGATCGACCACGACCTGGAGCCCTTCAGCTTCGACCTGAAGGAGTTCAAGGGCACCTACGAGGTCTCCGGTCCCAACAAGGGCACCCCGCGCACCTACGAGGCGGACGTGACCTACAGCGTGGGCGCCGACGGCGAGGAGAAGAGGACCACCATCAAGGTGAACGAGCCGCTGAAGATCGGCGACTCGAAGGTCTACCTGGTCAGCCACGGGTACGCGCCCGTCGTCACCGTGCGGGACGGCAAGGGGAAGGTCGTCTACAAGGGCGCCGTGCCGCTGCTGCCCCAGGACAGCAACGTGACCTCCTCCGGAGCGATCAAGGTCCTGGACGGCTACCGGAACGCCGACGGCGAGCGGGAGCAGCTCGGCTTCAACGCCTTCTTCGTACCGTCCTTCGCGGGCGAGGGCCAGGGCACGATGCTGTCCCAGTTCCCCGCGCTCCTGAATCCGCGGCTGGCGCTGAGCGCGTACCACGGGGACGTCGGCGTGGACTCGGGCATCGCGCAGAACGTCTACCAGCTCGACACCAGGAAGCTGGAGAAGTTCGAGGACTCCGACGGCGAGCTGCTCACCGAGCGGCTCGCGCCCGGTGAGACCATGCAGCTCCCGGACGGCGCCGGCTCGATCACCTTCGAGAAGGAGATCAAGGAGTGGGCCGGCTTCCAGGTCACCGAGCAGCCCGGCAGCGGCTGGGCGCTCCTCGGCGCCATAGCGGCCATCGGCGGTCTCGCCGGCTCCCTGTTCATCCAGCGCCGCCGGGTCTGGGTGCGGGCCGTCCGCGGCGCCGACGGGGTGACGGTCGTCGAGATGGCGGGCCTCGGCCGCAGCGAGTCCGCCAAGGTGCCGGAGGAGCTGGGCCGGCTCGCGGCGGTGGTGTACGACGCGGCACCGACCGCACCCGACGCCCCGCCGGAACGCACACAGGACCAGGACCCCGACCCGTCCGACGCCCAGCCCACCGAGGAGCCGAGCGCCGACACCTCCACCCCCGACCCTCAAGTCGTCTCCGCCGAAGGGGCTGACAAGCAGTGACCCTTGCCGCCGCAACCGAGCTGGCCGCCGTGACAGATCTGTCCGGCGTGACCGAGCTGGCCGCCGCGACCAACGAGCAGCTCGCCAAGTACAGCGACGTGCTGATCCACTCCGCGATGGTCGTCTACACGCTGGCCTTCTTCGCGTACATCGCCGAGTGGCTCTTCGGCAGCCGCAGCAAGGTCGGCCGTACGGCCGCCGCGCTGACCGCCGGCGCCGGGAAGAAGGCGGACGCGCCCGCGATCACCGTCAAGCAGGCCGGCGGCACCGCCGTACTGGAGCGGCCGCAGGTCGTCGTCCGGTCCGCGACCGGCGCCCGGGACGTGCCGGACGGCCCCGGTGCGCACGGCGGTGACGAGAAGGGCGACCTCTACGGCCGGATCGCCGTGTCCCTCACCGTGCTGGCCTTCCTCGTCGAGTTCGCCGGTGTGCTCGCGCGCGCCCTGTCGGTGCAGCGGGCGCCGTGGGGCAACATGTACGAGTTCAACATCACCTTCTCCACGGTCGCCGTCGGTGTGTACCTGACGCTGCTGGCCCTGAAGAAGAACGTCCGCTGGCTCGGCCTCATCCTGATCACCACGGTCCTGCTCGACCTCGGTCTCGCCGTCACCGTCCTGTACACCGAGAGCGACCAGCTGGTCCCCGCGCTCCACTCGTACTGGCTGTACATCCACGTCTCCACCGCCATCTTCTGCGGTGCCGTGTTCTACGTGGGCGCCATGACCACGGTCCTGTACCTGTTCAAGGACTCCTACGAGAACAAGCTGATGAGCGGCGGCACGCCGGGCCGCTTCGCCACGTCCGTGCTGGAGCGGCTGCCCGCCGCGGCCTCCCTCGACAAGTTCTCCTACCGCGTCAACGCCGCGGTCTTCCCGCTGTGGACGTTCACGATCATCGCGGGTGCCATCTGGGCGGGCGACGCCTGGGGCCGCTACTGGGGCTGGGACCCCAAGGAGGTCTGGTCCTTCATCACCTGGGTCGCCTACGCCGGCTATCTGCACGCCCGCGCCACGGCAGGCTGGAAGGGCCGCAAGGCGGCGTACATCGCGCTGATCGCCTTCGGCTGCTGGCTGTTCAACTACTACGGCGTCAACATCTTCGTCTCCGGCAAGCACTCGTACGCGGACGTCTGACCGTCCGGAGTTCCTCGGCGAAGGCCGGTTCCCGCGTGACCTGAGTCACGTCCCGGGAACCGGCCTTCGCCGTACGGACAGATACCGGGCGTGGACACGAATCTGCGGAGACGCGTGCGCACGGGGGACCACGACGCCTTCGGCGAGCTCTTCGACGCGTACGCGCGCTCCGTCTACAACCATGCCTTCCGCCTGACGGGGGACCGGTCGGCCGCCGAGGACGTCGTCTCGCTGACCTTCCTGGACGCCTGGCGGCTGCGCGGCCGGGTCGACGAGGAGGGCGGCTCGCTGCGGCCCTGGCTGCTCGGCATCGCCACCAACGTCTCCCGCAACACCCGGCGCGCGGCCCGCAGACACGCGGCCGCGATGGCGCGTCTCCCGCGCGACGAGGCCGTGCACGACTTCGCCGACGAGATCGCCGGCCGCCTGGACGACGCGGCGCAGCTCGCCCTCGTACGGACCGCGCTGGCGAGGCTGCGGCGCGCCGAGCGCGAGGTGCTGGCCCTGTGCGTGTGGTCCGGGCTCGGCTACGCGGCGGCGGCGGAGGCGCTCGGGGTGCCCGTGGGCACCGTACGGTCCCGGCTCTCGCGCGCACGGGCAAAGCTCGCGAAACATATGGAACCGTCCGCCGGGCGCGGACAGAGCAGAGGTGACCGCACCACCGCGGTCAGGCCCCTGAGGGAGGGAAACCGATGAACCGCTCCCCGGAACTCCCGGAGCTTCCGGATCTCCCGGAACTCCCGGAACTCCCCGAGGAAGAACTTCCGCCGGGCCGTCACCGACTGCTCAAGGAGCATCTGATGTCAGAGATCCGGCAGGACGACTCCGCGCCCGCCCCCGCCACCCGCGGCAAGTGGCTGCGGCCCGCGCTCGCCGCGGCCGCCGTCGCGACGGCGGCCGTCGTCACCGTCGTCCTCCTGCCGTCCTCCGGCGACGGCGGCACGAGCACCCGGCCGCCCAGCCGGGCGACGGTCGCGCTGCTGGAGGACATCGCGCTGGCGGCCGAGCACCAGGACGGTTACGGCGACATCCGCGACGACCAGTTCGTCTACGTGGACAGCAAGGTCTCCTGGGCCCAGTACGAGGAGGGCGAGAAGACGAAGATCCCGCCGTTGCACCGGCTGGAGACCTGGCACTCGGTCGACGGCACCCGCGTGGGACTGGTCCGGGAGACGGGGCGCGGCCAGTGGAAGACGGAGACCGATCCGCGGCCCGGACAGGCCGGCTACGAGGTCAGCACCAACTACCGGCACCTGGCCACGCTGCCCACCGACCCCGACGAGATGTACGACTGGCTGCGCGAGACCGCTCCGAAGTACAGCGGCCAGGAGACCAACCAGGCCATGTTCGTGCTGGTCAACGATCTGATCCGGGACGCGATCGTGCCGCCTGAGCAGAGCGCGGCGCTCTACCGGGCCGTCGCGCGGATTCCGGGCGTGACCGTCGTCGAGAACGCGGTCGACGCGGCCGGCCGCAAGGGAGTCGCGATCACCCGTGACGACCCCGACAACCCCACCCGCGACGAGTGGATCTTCGACAAGGAGACCCATGAGTTCCTCGGCGAGCGCAGCGTGGCCACCGAGGACTACTCGGACGTGAAGGAAGGCACCGTCACCAGCAACACGGCCGTCCTGCACCGGGCCGTCGTCGACGAGGCGGGGCAGCGCCCGTAGGGCGGGCGGTTCCCGGAGAGCGGCGGCCCCCGGCGCTCAGGAGCTCAGGAGTCGTCCGGTGACGGCACGCACTCCTTCTCCGGGGGCCGTCCCTCGGGCCAGGCGATGCCCAGGAAGCGGGTGCCGCGCCGCTCGGTGAGTTCCACGACCGGTACGGCCTTGTCGTACGGGTTGCCGTGGTTGTCCAGGCAGATCCAGCCGCTCGCGCCGTTCACCCGCAGCCGCGGCCCGTTGAGGTGCGGCCACACGGTCCGCACCTGTGCGAGCGGCGGGATCCCGCTGTTCTCCGGTGTGGCCTCGCGGATGCCGTGGACGGCCAGGGTCATGGCGTCGTACGCGACGGTCAGCTGGCCGTCGTCCAGGGCGTCCTCGCCGAACAGCTCCTCCTCCGCCGCCACCGCCTCCTCCAGTTCCCGCGCGGCCGACGGCGAGCCGCCCCGGCCGGGCGCGCCGACCGTGGTCCACGCGTCGGGGTGGGCGAGCGCCGTGTAGCGCACGGTCAGGTTGTCCAGCGCGGTGGCGTCCAGCTGGGGATCGCTGGTGAGGTACGCGCCCTCGTCCCCGGTGAGCAGAGTGAACGTACGGCCTCCGCAGTGCTGGCCCAGCGCGTTGATGAACTGACGCAGCTGGGTGCGCCGACCCGCGAACAGAATGGTGTCCGTGGCCGGCCGCGTCCCGCAGAGCGTGTAGCTGATCTGCCGGAAGGTGTTGGCCGTGAGACCCTCCTGGGCGCGGTCCGCGGGGGGCGTGAACGTCGCCGGCGCGTACGGCGACCCCGAGATCAGCTCCTCGAACGAGGTCTGGAGCGTGCGGGTGTAGGGGTCGCCCGGCTTGTCGTACACCAGGTACGCCCGCTCCGGCGGGACCTGCGTGAACGAGGTGAGGGCACGGGCCAGGTCCGTGTTGGTGGGGGCGACCCGGGCGAGCCCGGGGTAGGGCTCCTCGTCCGCCGCGCCGGGCCGGCCGTTGGCGAGGTCGTCGGCGGTGATGGCGGTGCCGACGACCGGGATGCCCCGCGCGGTCAGCGCCTTGACGGCGGCCTTGTTGGCGTCGGTGCTGCTCCCGATGCCGGTCACCGCCCGCAGGTGGTGGGGCGCCCCGGTCATGCCCGCCAGCCGGTCGACCGTGTACCGCCAGTACGCGCCGTTCGCGCCGGTGTTGGCGAGCAGCACACGGACGCGGGGCTTGTAGGGCCCGTCGTTGGCCTGGCGCTGGGCCAGGTAGGCGCCCTGCAGTTCGTGCAGGACGTCCCCCACGGTCTCGCGGTCGCGCGCGGTGAAGGGCTCGAGAACCGCCACGGTGACCTGCGCGCCCGTCCCCAGTGCACGGTTCTCCCGGTCGATGGCGTCTGCGATCCCGGTGAACGCCCGCTGCCCGAAGGCGTACCTCTCCGTCGCCACGCCCACGCACTCGTCGCCGCCCTCGGGCAGGACGACCCCCGCCGCGCACGACCGGTCCTCCTCCGTCAGGATCGTCCCCGCCCAGACGCCCGCCGCCACCAGGGCGAGGGCGGCCACCAGCGCGAGGTACCGGCGGAACCGGATCTCCCAGACGTGCTCCCGCAGCCACACCACCCGACTCGGCATCCTGTGCCCCCGATCTTGTCCTCGCCCGGTGCTTCCGGTGCTTCCGGTGCTTCCGGTGCTTCCGGTGTTCCGGTGTTCCGGTGCTCACGGCCGCGGTGCAGGCCCGCGCCGTCAGGCGCCCCCCGCGTCGCCGCCCGGCACGCGCAGCGGGCGTCCCGCGAGCGCGTCCTCGGGCCAGTCGCGGGAGGCGTGCCAGAGCAGTTCGGTGCCCGCGGACCGCTGGTCGGACAGCTGCTCCAGCTCCCACCGCAGCCGCTCGGTGACCTTCGCGTCCGGCAGTACCAGCGGATCGGTCAGCTGCCAGACCGCGTACAGCAGCCGCCGCACCCGCAGATGCAGTGCCGCGTCCACGCCCTGCGGCGGGAGCTGGGCGGCGTCGGTGTGGCCGAGGGCGACAGCGGCCCGGTCGTCGTACGACGGGTCGCCGGCGGACCGGCCCCCGGGGGCGTGCGCGGGGTGGTACGGCGCGGACGCGACGTAGACCAGCGCCGACAGCCAGCTGCGGGTGTGCAGCCGGTGGAAGGCGTCGCGCAGCCGGGAGACCGCCAGGTCCACGTCGCCCAGCGAGAGTTCGTGGTACACGCGGTAGCGGACGTGGTCCTCGGCGTCGCCGTAGTGGTCGATCAGCGTGCGGTGGGCCGCCCGCCACGTCCGGTGGCCGGGGTCCTGGTGGTGCAGCCGGAGCAGCAGCAGGGTCCGTACGAACGGGTCGCCGACGAAGTGGCCGGGCGCCGCCGGGTGCCCCTCCTCGGCGAGCCGCGCCTGCAGGCCGAGCACGTCCGGCGCGCCGAAGTCCGCCGGCAGCAGCGCTTTGGCGAGGGTGAACGCGGAGTCGCGGTCGTGGGCCGCGGCGAGCACGGTCAGCTCGTCCAGCCGGTCACCGGGGACCAGCCGGTCGAGTATCTCCCGGTAGGCGGGGCGCTGGTCGTGGTCCTCGCGCAGCTGGACGTCGGCCGTGAGCAGCGCGCCGAGCGAGGTGCTCCCCCGGGGCAGGTTCTGCCGGGCCGAGGCGGCGGTCAGCGTGACGCCGAGGGGGTTGCCGCCGGTCAGCCGTTGGATGGCGCGAGGGAGGTGGGGCGGCAGGGGCAGCCCCGGGCAGGCGGCGTCCACCAGGTGCAGCGTGTTGTCGGCGGTGAGCGGCGGCAGCGCGACCAGCAGGGCCCGGGTGGACGGGGTGGCGGCCGGCTGCCAGCCGCTGTTCCCGGCCACCTCGGGCAGCGTCCGGCGTACGGCGTGGCGCAGCGCGGGGTGCCGGTGGCGGCGCAGCGCGGCGAAGAAGACCACCTGGTCGGCCCTGCCCCCGGCACGATCCCGCAGCACCGACTCCATCAGCCGGCACACGGCGGGCTCCTGCACGTTGTCGATCAGGACCACAGGCCGCCCGAGGCGGCGCGTGCGCCGTACGACGCCCGCGTACGCGTCCTGGAGGTCGGCCAGCAGGGCCCGTACGAGATACCGCTCGGCGTGCGTGCGCGGGTCGCCGCCCGACCGGGAGTGGCCGGAGAGCAGGATGAGGCCCAGCTTCGGGTTGCCGCCCGCGTTCGGGTAGCCCTGGTACCAGCTCGCGCCCCGGCGCAGCCGCCGGTGCGTCGCCGACAGGCCCTCGCCGACCGCCTCCCAGGTCGCCTCGATGACCGGCTCGACCACGGAACCGGTGCCCGTCGAGGTGGCGGAGACCATCTTGGCCACCACCTTGCCGACCCACCGCCCCGCGAATCCGGCGACTCCCGATCCGGTGCCGTTCAGCAGCAGGATCCGCTCGGCCTCCTCCCGGATCCGCGGCAGGTCCCGGTCGCTCCAGTCCCCGGCCGCGACGGCGATCAGTCCCGAGGCCAGCCGGGGGAAGTGGATCCGCCCGGCACCCGTCACCGGCTCCGCGAGCTGCTCGGCGATCGTCAGCACGGCCTGCGACACCGGCGCCCACTCGTGCGCGGGCCGGTGCGGGGGCGGCCGGTCGAACTGGGCCTCCTCACCGTCGATCAGCGCGACGGGTGTGTGCCCCTTGTACGCGGCCCGCAGCTCCTGGAGCACCGCGCTCTTCCCGATGCCCCGGACGCCGGCGAACACCACGAACGGGGGTTCCCGCGGGTGCTCGAACGGCGAGGAGATGTGCTGGTACGGCCGCAGACCGGTGAGCCGCGCGGCGAGCCCCGGCGGCTCGGTGTCGAACAACGCCCCTCGGCCGTGCAGGCCTGTGCCCACCACGCCTCCTCCCGGAGCGGCCGGGACCGCGCTCGTCGCCGCGCCCGGCGGGCCCGCGCTCCTGTCCCGGCTGGTGTGGTGCGTCGACAGCAGTGTAGGAACGGGGGCTCGCTCCGGGCCAGGTCTGTGAGCGCCCGGCAGAGCCGATCGGGGGCCGAGGGACGAATAGCGCTTGCGCTCGCACCCTGTTCCCGCACTAATGGGTGTCACACAGTAATGACATGAACACGTACATCTCGGGGGATGCGGATGCAGTCGACGGAACCGGCGGGCGACCCGCAGAGAGAGAACCAGGGCGCGGCGTGGGGCCCACCGTCCGGCGCCCCGCCCGCTCCGGCGCAGGGCGTTCCGCCGCTGCCTGCCGCGCCCCCGTCCCCGCCGCTGTCCGGGAGCACCGTCGAGCTGAAGGTCAGCAAACGGCTGCTGTGGGTGGGCACGGCCGCCTATCCGCTGCACAACATCGCGCGGGTGTACACCTTCACCCTGCACCCCCGGCGCAAGGACGCCACGATCCGCTTCCTCAAGAACGTGGCCATCGTCCTGTCGGTGGCCCTGGCCCTGACGGTCATCGGCGGTATGACGGCCCTCGCCGACCAGGACACGGCGAGCAACATCGTCTCGTTCGTGTGGGTCGGCGCCATAGCCGCGCTGATCCTCTCCCTCGTCGAGCTGATGGCCGTGCTCACGGCGCAGTCCCAGTACGTCCTGGCCGTCGAGACGTCTGGCCCGTCCATCGCGATGGTCACCAGCAGCGACCCGCGTCACCTGGACCGGCTGGTCGGCACCATCACCCACGCGATAGAGCACCCCGAGGCGGAGTTCCAGGTGAAGGTGGAGAGCATCACGCTCAACCCCAGGCACTACTACTACGGGGACAACGTCAACATGTACGGCGGCACGGGCAACGTGGGAGTGGCGAACCGATGAGCGGCGACACCTACTACTTCGGCGACAACGTGAACATGCACGGCGGCACGCACAACACCGGCATCGTCAAGAACCAGTGGGCGGCCGCGGACACCGCGGCCGCGTCCCCGGAGCTCCAGGAGGCCGTCCAGGAGCTCCGCCGGCTGATCGACGACCTCCGCGGCCGGCTCCCGTCCGCCAGCGCCCAGGCCCTCGACGACTCCCTCCCCGCCGTCACCGCCGACGCCACCGTCCCGCCGCAGGACCGGCACCGCGCCCTGATGGCCGTCGCCGGGATCGCGGCGACGGTCGGCGCGATCGGCCAGCCGGTCCTCGACGCGGTCAACCACATCCTCCAGCTGCTCGGCGCCCAGTAGCGCGTACCGGCCGCCGGCGCTCCGGCCCGCTGTCAGTGGACCGTGATCGAGTCCAGCTTCCCGCGCAGGTACACATGCGAGTCCACCGGCTCGTACGCGACCCGGCCGACCGGCGCGGGCACGGACTCGACGAGCGTGCCGGGGGTGCACTCGCCGAAGTAGACCAGCGACATCAGCTCTTCGGCGGGTGCGTCGGCCGGCGGGGGCAGGACCCGGTGGCGTCCGGACTGCCACCGGTCACCGGTCCACCGGGCCAGCAGGTCACCGACGTTGACGGTGAAGGCGTCCGGGTCGTACGGGGCGTCGTCCCAGCCGCCCTCGTCGGTGAATACCTGGAGGCCGCCCCTGCCGCTCTGCCGGTCGAGGATCGTGAGCGTGCCGAAATCGGTGTGCGGGCCGATGCGGTACTGCCCCGGCTGCGGCTCGCCGATCACGTCCCGCCCCGGATACCAGTTGATGTTGAAGCCGTACGTCGGGTGGCTCATGTGGCGGGTGAAGAAGTCGGGCTCCAGGCCCAGTGCCTCGCCGAGCAGGGAGAGCAGGTGGTTCTCCAGTTCGGCCATGCGGGCCAGGTACTCCTCGCAGAGCGGCCGGAGCCCGGGGGTCTCGGAGGGCCAGACGTTGGGCGCGTACCACTCGGCGTCGACGGCCGGGTCGTCGAACGGCTCGTGCGTCGCGAAGGTCAGCGACTCCTTGAGGTCCGGCGGGGTCTCGGTGCCCTCCGCGTAGCCGTTCGCCTCGGCGCCCGGCCCGAGCCATCCGCGCCCGCCGACCTTCGCCGCGTACGCCTGCTTGACCTCGGCGGGCAGGGTGAAGAAGGCGCGGGCGGCCGTACGGATACGGGTGCGCAGGGACGGGTCCACGCCGTGGCCGCTGACCAGGAGGAACCCGGCGGTCCGGAGGGCCTCGTCGACGGTGCGGGCGATGTCCGCGCGGGTCCGGGCGTCGCCGGCCAGCCAGGGGGTGAGGTCGATGGTGGGTATGCGGTGGCTGTTCGAGCTATTCATCGATGGCACCGATGTCCTCGTTCCACAGGTCCGGGTGGGTGATGACGAAGTCGCGCATCAGGGCGGTGCATCCGGGATCGTCCAGGACGACGACCTCGACGCTGTGCTCGGCGAGCCACTCGTGCCCGCCGCGGAAGGTGGCCGCCTCGCCGATCACCACGCGGGAGATGCCGAACTGCCGGACGAGCCCGGAGCAGTACCAGCACGGCGAGAGGGTGGTGACCATGGTCGTGCCGTGGTACGTGCGCCGGCGGCCCGCCGCACGGAACGCGGCCGTCTCGGCGTGCAGGGACGGATCACCGTCCTGGACGCGGCGGTTGCGGCCGCGCCCGAGGAGAGCACCGTCCGCGTCGTAGAGGGCCGCACCGATCGGGACACCGCCCTCGGCGAGCCCGGCACGGGCCTCGGCGAGAGCGGTGGCGAGCCGGAGCCGGTCCTCTGCCTGATCCATGCCCCCACTGTGCTCGGCGGGGTGGGCCGGGGCAACGGCGCACGGAGCCGCGACGGCGGCGGACGCGCTACGCCGCCGCACGCGTGAGGTACGCGTGCGGCTTCCCCGCCCCGTGCCAGGGGGAGGTTTCCATCGGTAGCAGGAGGACTGGGACGGCAGGATGATTCCCACCTGTGTCGGCAACAGCGACCTGGGTCGGTAGTGAGCAGTGACCCTCGCCCGTGAAGACATCGCGGAGCAGCAAGCGGAGATCACCCGCTTGCTGCTCCACCACATCCATGCCCCGCTCCCCGGTGACGCGTTCATCCGGGGTGTACTGCCCCCGCCGCCCCCCACCGAGGCAATCCGCATCGTCACCGGTACGGAAAGCGCCGGCACACCGGACGAGCTGACCGTCTGGGAGATCCCGCTCCGTGCCACAGACGACCCGCAGGGCCTGATCGGTGGCGAAGAGGTCCTGGGCATCCTGCGCGCCTTGCACACCGGCACGCACATCTACCCCAGCGACCGCATCGGCATGGTGATGGGTATGCGCCTTGTCCACGTGGACCCCGGAGAAATCAGTCCCGCGTACGGCCGTCCGGCTCCCCGACGGAGTCGTACAGCACCTGCTACGTCCGCACCGACGTCGTCGACGCGCTGTACGCGGCGTTCCGGGCCGGCCTCAAGGAGGCGTACGGGAAGGTCCCGACCCGCGGTCTGCCCCGGCTGGGCGCGCTCAAGGACACCTCGCACGGCGTGCGCCAGTTCCTGATGACCGACCCGGGGGGCAACTGCATCCGGGACGGGCAGCCCGTCAGCGACCACCACGACCACCGGCCCGCGCCCGAGGGGACCTTCGCCCGGGCCCTGCACCAGGCGGCCCTCTTCGCGGACTCGAAGGACGACCCGAAGGCGGCGGCGAGGGTGCCCGACCGGGTGCTGCGGCTGGAGGACGAGCGGCCCAAGGCCGTGCAGCTGTTCCGCCTCTTCGCGCTGCGGGCGGACGTTGCCGACCGCCTGGGTGATGACGAGGGGAAGGCGTCTGCGCTCGCCGAGGCCGCGCTGCCACCGTCGACCGGCTGACGGACGAGGACCGGGAGTCGGTACGGGACGACCTGAACCGGCTCGAGGATCTGCGCGCGCGGCGGGCGTGAGCTCGCACACCTCACGCGCGCGGGTCAGTCCTTGGGATCGTCCTTCTTGTCTCCGTCCCTGTCCTCGTCCCTGCTGTCCCCGTCTTTCTTGCGCTCGTCCTCGAGGGACTTGAGGAAGTCGGGGTTGTCGTCCGGGGCGACCCAGCCGCCGCCGGACCTGCGGGCGCCCCCGCCGCCGATACGGCCGGAGGCACTGGCGCGGTCGCGGCCCACGATCAGCCAGGAGATCGAGCCGACGAGCGGGAACAGCAGGATGAGGATGGCCCACAGGGGCTTGGGGATGTGCCGGACATCCTTCTCCTGGGTGGTGATGCAGTCGATGAACGCGTAGATGCTCAGTGCCAGCGGCACCAGGATCATCAGCACCCGGAGCATGTGTCGGTCCCCTTGCACAGTCACGGTCGTAAGGACCGGGGCGGGCGGCGGTCCGGCCCCCCGGTGACAGGTCCAGAGTAGTGCGTATCGGATACTGGAACGCATGGCTTATGACGATCTTCGCTCGTTCCTCCGGGCTCTCGATCGGGAAGGCGACCTCAAGCGCGTCAAGGCGGAGGTCGATCCCCATCTGGAGGTCGGCGAGATCACCGACCGGGTCAACAAGGCCGGCGGCCCCGCGTTGCTCTTCGAGAACGTGAAGGGCTCGTCGATGCCGCTGGCCATGAACGTCTACGGCACCGACCGGCGCCTGCTGAAGGCGCTCGGCCTGAAGTCGTACGCGGACATCACCGACAGGATCGGCGGCCTGCTCAAGCCGGAGCTGCCGCACGGGTTCGTCGGCGTCCGCGAGGCCTTCGGGAAGCTCGGCTCGATGACCCACGTACCGCCGAAGAAGGTCAAGGCGGAGAACGCGCCCGTGCAGGAGGTGGTCCTCCAGGGCGACGACGTGGACCTGGAGGCGCTGCCCGCGCTCTTCACCTGGCCCGAGGACGGCGGCTCCTTCTTCAACCTGGGCCTGACCCACACCAAGGACCCCGAGTCGGGCATCCGCAACCTGGGCCTCTACCGCCTCCAGCGCCACGACAAGCGCACCATCGGTATGCACTGGCAGATCCACAAGGACAGCCGGAACCACTACCAGGTCGCCGCGCGGCGCGGTGAGCGCCTCCCGGTCGCGATCGCCTTCGGCTGCCCGCCCGCCGTGACGTACGCCTCCACGGCCCCCCTCCCCGGCGACATCGACGAGTACCTCTTCGCGGGCTTCCTCGCGGGCAAGCGGATCGAGATGGTGGACTGCAAGACGGTCCCGCTCCAGGTCCCGGCCAACGCGGAGGTGGTCCTGGAGGGCTGGCTGGAGCCGGGGGAGATGCTCCCGGAAGGCCCCTTCGGCGACCACACGGGCTTCTACACCCCGCAGGAGCCCTTCCCGGCCCTGAAGATCGACTGCGTGACGATGCGGAAGCGCCCGCTGCTCCAGTCGATCGTGGTCGGCCGGCCGCCGACGGAGGACGGCCCGCTGGGCCGGGCGACGGAGCGCTTCTTCCTCCCGCTCCTCAAGATCATCGTGCCGGACATCGTGGACTACCACCTCCCCGAGGCCGGCGGCTTCCACAACTGCGCGATCGTCTCGATCGACAAGAAGTACCCCAAGCACGCCCAGAAGGTGATGCACGCCATCTGGGGCGCCCACATGATGTCCCTCACCAAGCTCATCGTGGTCGTGGACTCCGACTGCGACGTCCACGACCTGCACGAGGTGGCCTGGCGGGCGCTCGGCAACACCGACTACGCCCGTGACCTGACCGTGGTCGAGGGCCCGGTCGACCACCTGGACCACGCCTCGTACCAGCAGTTCTGGGGCGGCAAGGCGGGCATCGACGCCACGCGCAAATGGCCCGAGGAGGGCTACACGCGCGACGGCGGCTGGCCCGAGATGGTGCTGTCCGACCCGGAGACGGCGGCGCTGGTCGACCGCCGCTGGAAGGAGTACGGCCTGTGACCTCGGCATCCGCCGCCATCCCCCAGCCGGGCCGCACCAAGGCGTTCCTGCGCCTGGTGATGATCGAGCACTCGGTGTTCGCGCTGCCGTTCGCGTACATCGCGGCGCTGACGGCCATGTTCACGGTGGACGAGAGCATCCACTGGCTGGACCTGCTCCTCGTCACCGTCGCGATGGTCGGCCTGCGCACGTTCGCGATGGCGGCCAACCGGATCATCGACCGCGAGATCGACGCGAGGAACCCGCGTACGGCTCACCGTGAGCTGGTCACGGGCGCGATGTCGGTCCGGCACGCCTGGACGGGCGCGCTGGTCGCGGTCGTCGTCTTCCTGGCCGCCGCCGCGCTCCTCAACCCGCTCTGCCTGGCCCTGGCCCCCGTCGCGGTGATCCCGATGGTGGTCTACCCCTACGGCAAGCGGTTCACGAACTTCCCCCAGGCCATCCTCGGCCTCGCCCAGGCCATGGGCCCGATCGGCGGCTGGCTCGCCATCACCGGCGAGTGGTCCTGGGAGGCCGTGATCCTCGGCCTCGCGGTCGGCGTCTGGATCGGCGGCTTCGACCTGATCTACGCCTGCCAGGACGTCGAGACCGACCGCGAGATCGGCGTGAAGTCCGTCCCGGCCCGCTTCGGCATCCCGGCCGCCATCTGGGGCGCCCGCGTCTGCCACGCCGTCACCACGGCGCTGTTCGTGTGGTTCGCGCTGGCGACGGACGCGGGCGTGTTCTTCTGGCTGGGCCTGCTGATCGTCGCGGGCGCGTTCGTGTACGAGCACAGCATCGTGCGCTCGAACGACCTGTCGCGGCTGAACCGGGCGTTCTTCAGCGTCAACGGGTTCATCGGGATCGCGCTGTTCGTGTGTGCGCTGCTGGATCTGCTGGTGCGGGGGCTGACGGTCTAGAGGGTTCGTACTCCGGGCACGCGGGCGGGTCGCGCACATGGAGTTCGTCGTTCCACGGTGCTCGGGACGCCCCGCTCGACCTCACGCGGCCGGACGGTTCTTATGCCGGGTGGCGTGTACGGCAGCGGGGACGACGCCGCGCTGGCGGAGCTGTTCGGGCTCGACAGCCCGTACTCCGAGAAGGCGGAGGCGTTGCGGGCCGAACTGGTCGCCGTTGGAGGGGGCGGTCCTGCTCGGCGAGGCCGACGAGGTGGCGCTGGTTCGGTACACCCGGCTCAAGCGACTTCTCACCAGTTCACCCTCGGCCCGTGCTCAAGCCCGGGCCACCGCTTGCCCAAGCCGCGAGGCTCAGCGGCCCCGCCCCGCCCGGCCGTAGCCGGCCGCGGCCTCATCGGCCGCCGCCTCGACATCACCGATGCCCGAGCGGAGCGGGCGGCCTTGCCGGAGCTGAAGCCATTCTCAAGTCCCGCGCCTGCACTACGGCAAGGGCGAAACCGATGCCTTACTGTGCATTCCGTCTCGAACAGGAGTGCCGACGCGTCCACCAAGCTCAGCACCAGGGCACCTGCAGGCTCGACGCTTGATCGAAAATTTCCTGTTACGAAACTGCACAATCACGCGTTCTTTGCCTGGAGTTGGTCACGGAACGATCACGTTCAACAGGATGATCTTCCACGTGGTCTGGACCGCACGTGAAGCTTGACCGTCCCCTCCGGGCCGTAATCCCGAAGGGGACGGCGAGGCCGATCCGGCCTCGCGAACGCCTTCACATCAGGAGTGATCCATGCGTTCTTCTCTCAGTATGCCCAAGGCTGCGGCGGTTGCGGCATGTGCCTCCCTGCTGCCGCTCGTCGCCGCGCCTACGGCGTTCGCCGAGGATGCCTTGGGGGGTAAGCAGGAAGGGTTCTCGGTTCGGGCCATCGACAGCTACCTCTCGGGCGTGCGGCCCGGCTTTGAGTCCAGCATGACCGACATCGCGTCGGCCCCCACGATCATCGACTTCTACAACTGCAGAACCCCGGATCACGGGTACGTCGATGAGTCGACCTCGGTTCAGCTGATCAACTTCAACTACACCAGTCCGAACGAGTACTGGGACACGAAGACCTTCACCGCCTGCTTCGACGGAGGCCAGTCCCACGGAGAGTGGACCGGGAAGAAGGGCGACGACCTCTTCTTCAAGATCAAGTCGGTCAACGGGAGCACGAACGGTGCCGGCAGCGGTCCGACGCTCAGCGTCACCCGCGTGCACATGTGGTGATCTGAAGCAGATCAGGGCCCGCACCGAACCGGTGCGGGCTTCCCCCACCGTCAGAGAGCGCGCACCATGCCCATCGGCTTCCACGCGGCCGCGTTCGGCTATCGTCGCCGCAGTCCGGTCATCCGGGACCTCACCTTCGCCTTCCCGCCCGGCCGGACCGTGTTCCTCGGCCCCAACGGCGCCGGCAAGTCGACGGTCCTGTCCCTGGCCGCCTCCGTGCTGAGGCCGCAGACCGGCACCGTCGCCTACGGCAGACGCAGGACCGACCGGCGCGGCGACCTCGCCGAGTACCGCCGGCGTATCGCATGGCTGCCCCAGCACATCGAATCGGTTCCCCGGCTGACCGCCCGCGAACAAGTGGCCTATGTCGGCTGGCTGAAAGGCATGAACCGCCGGGACGCCTGGGACGCCTCGCTCGGAGCTCTCGAGCGCGTCGAACTCGCCGACATGGCCGACCAGAAGGTACGCCGGATGTCCGGCGGGCAGCAGCGCCGGGTCGGCGTCGCCCAGTCCCTGGTGCACCAGGCCGAAGTCCTGCTGCTCGACGAGCCGACCGCCGGCATGGACCCGCGCCAGCGACGCGTCTTCCACGAGATCCTCGGCGGCCTCGACCAGCACGTGCTGCTCTCCACCCACGACGTCGCGGACCTGGAGGACACCTACGACCACGTCGTCGTCCTGAACGGCGGGGTCATCCGCTATGCCGGTGCGGTACGCGACTTCCTCGCCCTGGCCCCGTCGGGCACCGCGCCGGGCCGCATCGCGGAGGCCGCCTACTACGCCACCGTCCAGGAGGATGCGGCATGCGCATAGGGACAGCCCTGCGCACCACCAGCGTCGTGTGGATCGCTCCTCTGGTCCTTGCGTGGGTGTGGCTGGTCACCAGCCACGAGGCGGCGAACGAGCCGGCCTACTGGGCCGGCAACACCGCTCTGGTCGGGCACACCCTCCCCTTCTACGCTCCCGCCTGCGCCGCCTTCGCGGCCTGGGAGGCCGGGCGCATGAGAAGGGCGGGTGTCCACCGGCTGGCGCCCGTGCGCGGCCGGTACGCGATCGCGATCGGCACGCTGTGGCCCGTGGTTCTGCTGGGGGTGGCGGGGGTCGCGGTGTGCCTGCTGACCGTACGTATGGAGACCGGCGCCGCACATGACTGGCCGCACCTGGGCGTGCTGGCCATGGCCGGGTACCTCATCACCGTCCACACGGTCCTCGGTTACGGGCTCGGGATGCTGCTGCCACGGATCCTGGCCACACCGCTGATCCTGGTGGTCGACTATCTGTGCCTGGTGATGCCGGTCACGGTCGTCGACCCGATGTGGCTGCGGGAACTCACCGGATGGCTCGCCGCCCCGTACGGAGACGTCACCATCACCATGCACCCGGTGGCGCTCGCCGTACCGATGGTGCTGGCCACGGGTTTCCTGGCGGCTGTCCTGGTCAGCGCGGAGATCGCCCGGTGGCGTCGCACCCGCCTCGTGCGCGTCGGCGCCGCGGCTGCCGCGTCCCTGATCTGCCTGAGCGTGTTCACCGTCTCGGCCGTCTATCCCGTGCGTGACTGGGACGGTGACCCGCCGCTGCGCGCCCGTACCGATCCGCCCGTGTGCGCCGGCGACTCCCCCAGAATCTGCGTCCCCAAGGAAGCGGCCGGCAGCCTGGACCAGCTGGACGCCTCCGCGAGGGAGATCGTGCCGCGCCTCGTCGACGCGGGCCTGGAGCCGCCGGAGGAGCTCGCGTTCGTCTCCGAGGCGGCCGACACCGATGCGCGGACGTGGCGGCTGTTCCTCCATCGGGACATGAGCGACGTGGATGTGCGGGCGAGCATCGCCGCGTCGGCGCTGCCGATGATCCCGCCGTGTCCCACCAAGTCCGACGCCCGCACCGGTCATGCGGGAACGCTCGCGGCCTGGCTCATGGTCAAGGCCGGTATGAGCGCCGAGGAGATCGGAAGCCAGTACAGCCAGAAGCTGGCCGCCGACCCCCGGGTGATGTCCGTGGTGAACAGGGAAACGAAGCTTTCGCCCGACAAGCAGTTGTCCTGGTACACGCGAAACGTCACGTTGCTCCAGCAGTGCAAGCCCGCTCCGGAGACCATGCCGGCCGCCTCCGGGACGGAAGGGTGATCCGATGCGCCTGTGGCTGACAACGCGACGGATCCCGGTCCTTGCCGCGGCTCTCGTGGCGTACGCCACGCTGACCGCGGCGGCCGGGGACACGCTGGTCGATCTCCCTTCCCTGGGCAGCGACACCGCCCGGCCTCTGGTTCTCTTCGCCCCGCTCCTGACCTGCATAGGGCTCGCGTTCTCCCTCAGCAGCAGGCTTCCCGCCGCCGAGGCCTCGGGCAGTCGTCCCGTCCCCCGGTTCGACCAGGCACTGATCCTGATCACCGCCTTTGCCGCGGTGGCCGTGGCGTACGCCGTCACCGTGCTCCTCGACACCCCGACGGCGAACACCGCCGGCCGCAACACCGCGTTCCTGGTCGGACTGATGCTGTGCGCCCGCCGGATAGCGGGTCATCAGGCGGCCGCCATCACCCCCGTCGCATGGGTGATCACGATGATGCTCATCGGCAACTCGGGCGGCAACGGTCAGGCCCAGCCGTGGTCGGTCATCCTCATGCCCCCGGACCACCTGTCCGCCGCTCTGACAGCCACCGCGACGCTGGCCCTCGGCACAGTCGCGGCTCCGGCAGCCCCGATCATCCGCGACGCGAGCTGATCGAAACGGGCATATGGCTGCGACCCTCGCAGATGCCCTCGGGCGGCATGATCACCCGGGAGAGCAGCTCCTTGCGCCGGCTTCCCGGACTGGATGTCGTCGGCGATGGCGTCCGCAAGCTTCACGTATGCGTAGCGAGGCAGATCGCTCACCTCGCCATGGTGGCGCACCGCAGAGGTGAGGCGCGGTGGAACGAACCATCCGGAGCCGTCAGTCGGCGCTCTCGTTCTCCGGTGTGTCCGTGGGCGGCTGTTCGGCGCGGATGAAGGTGCCCTTGACCGGGACCGTTATGACGAGTTCCCGGTCGCGGAGTTCCCGGACGGCCCGGCGGATGGTGTTGACGGCTACGCGGCGTACCGCACTTCGGCATACGGAGACATCAGGCGTTGCGTGGGGTCACCAGGCCGGATTCGTAGGCGACGACCACGAGTTGGGCGCGGTCACGGGCATGGAGCTTGGTCATGGCTCGGTTGATGTGGGTTTTCGCGGTCAGCGGGCTGATCACCAGACGGCCCGCGATCTCCTCGTTGGACAGGCCTTGCGCGACCAGCACGACGGCCTCGCGTTCGCGGCTGGTCAGCTCTTCCAGCCCCGTGCCGGTGCCGGTGCCGGTGGGGAGCGGCTGGGCGACGTACTGGTTGATCAGCTTGCGGGTGATCGACGGTGCGAGCAGGGCGTCGCCGCGCGCGGCGACGCGTACGGCGTGCAGAAAGTCTTCCGGCACGACGTCCTTCACCAGGAACCCGGCGGCGCCGGCGCGTAGCGCGTCGAAGACGTACGCGTCCAGGCCGTAGTTGGTCAGGATGACGACGTGTACCCCGGCCAGCGCCGGGTCCGCGGCGATGCGCCGGGTCAGGTCGATGCCGTCGACGACCGGCATCTGGATGTCGACGAGCGCGACGTCGGGCAGGTGCTCTCTGGCGAGCTCCAGGCCCTCGCTGCCGTCGGCGGCCTCGGCCACCACCTCGATGTCGTCCTCGAGGTCGAGGAGCGCGCGGAATCCGCTGCGAATGAGCGGCTGGTCGTCGACCAGCAGGACACGGATCATGACGTGCGGTCCAGGGGGAGTTCGGCCTGGACGGTGAAGCCGCCCTCGCCGCGCGGTTCCGCCCGCAGTCGGCCGCCGAGGGCGGTGACGCGTTCGCGCATGCCCAGCAGCCCGACGCCGGGCTCCGGCGCAGTGTCCGGCGTCGCCTTGCCGTCGTCGTCGATGCGTACCGCGAGAACGTCCGGACGGCAGTCGATCCGGACCGACGCCGTGCCGGCCTCCGCGTGCCGGGCGATGTTGGTCAGCGACTCCTGGACGATCCGGTAGACGGTCCGTCCCACCGCGGTCGGCACGTCGTGCCGCCGTCCCTCGATCGTCAGCGTCGCCTCCAGGCCGGTCTTACTCGCTCGTTCCACCAGTTCCGGGACGTGGTCGAGCCCGCGCGGCGGCGTCGTGTCGTCGTCGCGGAGCGCCTCCAGGGTCGCGCGCAGTTCCCGGGTCGCCTCACGTCCGGCCTCCTGGATCGCCAGCAGGGCCTCGGGCACCCGTTCGCCACGCCTGCGGGCCACGTGGACGGCGACCTCGGACTGCACCTTGATGACCGAGATCTGGTGAGTGAGGGAATCGTGCAGCTCCCGCGCGATGCGCAGCCGCTCCTCGTCGGCGCGGCGCCGCGCGGTCTCCTCCCTGGTGCGCTCGGCCTCGTCCGCCCGCCGCTCGGCCTGCCGCAGCGCTTCCCCCGCGGCGCCCGCCGCGATCAGCCAGGCGATCTCGAGGGCGCCTCGGGCTCGCGCGAACGCCTCACCCGTGTCGTGCAGGCCCGAGGCCAGGGCTGCGAGGGGGAGAGCCGCCAGCATGGTCACGCTCGCTGCCACCGTGATGGTGCGGTGTCCCGCCCGTACGGCTGCGTACACCGCGAACAGGTAGGCGACAGCAGGCACGTCGAAACCGGCCGCCTGGTAACCCACCGCGCACAGCCCGGCGACGGCCAGTACGGCGACCGGAGCCCGGCGGCGCGCAGCCAGCACCAGGCCGCCGGCCGCCAGCAGCGCGTAGCCGAGCAGGTCGAGGCTCGTGGCGGAGTGCTGCTCGGACAGCCCGGTGACCAGCAGCGCCGTCGCCACGCCGACAGCGATGACCCAGTCTCCGGCGCGGTCCCGGACACCGGCCTCACCTGCACTCATGCGCGCACCCTAGCTGGCTGCCGCCGCGCGCGGACCCCCCTCGTGGACGAGCGGCCGGCTACTGCGCACGCAGTACCTTCGCGGCGCCTGCGGCGTCCGTGGCAGCCGGATGCGGCATCGGCGGCAGCGCGAAGTGTCTCCGTTCGCCGGACGACTGGGGGTGGGTCCGGCAGACATGCTCAGGCGGCATCCAGTCGCAGGAAGAGAAGGAGCATCCCGATGTCTGTCCGTCGTCTGCTTGCCGCAGCCGGAGCCGCAGCCGCAGCCGCCCTGCTCGGAGGCCTCGGCCTTGCCGCACCGGCGGCCGCGCACGTCTTTACCCAGTCGTCCGAGGCCGGTGCGTACTCCCTGACCGCCGCGCGATTCTGGGCAACCGCGGCCGCGCTGCTGGCGCTGGCCGGCGTGGTCATCGGCCGGCTGGCTCTGGCCCGCTCGGTCCGCCGTAGCGGCGACGGTGGGACGAAGGGGGCGATCACGGCCCTGGTGGCGGGGCTGATCGCCGTGGTCGGTGGCGCGCTGGATCTGGCCGTCGCCGACGGTGGTCCCGGCACCGGGAACGGAGTGGTCGCAGGCGCTGCGGCCCTGCTCCTGGGGCTGATCGCCGCGGTCCTCGGGTGGCTGGCGCTGGCCCGCTCCCGCCGCACCGGCTGACCTCAGCGAGCACGAGCGCGCGTTCGGATCTGCCGGAAGCCGACGATCCGTGATCGGCCGACGCCCCGTTTCGGCTTCCCGGCCAAGGCAGGCCCAAGCGCCTGTCGGAGGCGCTCAGCCGCTCGCCTCGGCGTGGTGACCCGCGTCACACCCGGTTCCTGTCAGCAATCGGTGCGCCGTCCCGTTCAAGGGGCAAGCGAACGAGACAGGAGCATCGCCATGAAGCACCGCATCGTCGTCCTCGGCGCCGGATACGCCGGGGCTTTCGCCGCCGGGAACCTGGCCCGCCGGCTCTCCCCCGCCGACACCGAGATCACCGTCGTCAACGCCGAGCCGGACTTCGTCGAGCGGATGCGGCTCCATCAGCTCGCGATCGGTCAGGACCTCCCCTCGCGCAAGCTCGCCGACGTCTTCGCGGGCACCGGGGTGCGGCTGCGCCTGGCGCGCGTCACCGGCGTCGACCCCGAGCGCAGGGCTGTCGCGGTGACCGGTGAGGACGGCGACGGCGAGCTCGCGTACGACACGCTTCTCTACGCGCTCGGCAGCTCCGTCGCCCACCATGGCGTCCCCGGCGTGGCCGAGTACGCCTTCGACGTGACCGGCCGGTCCTCGGCGCTGCGGCTGCGCGAGCGCCTGGCCGGCCTGGGCGAGGGCGGCACCGTACTGGTCGTCGGTGAGGGGCTGACCGGCATCGAGACCGCTACCGAGTTCGCCGAGGCCCGGCCCGACCTCTCGGTCGCGCTCGCCGCCCGCGGGGAGCCGGGCGCCTGGCTCTCCCCGAAGGCCCGCCGCCACCTGCGCCAGGCCTTCGACCGCCTCGGCATCACCGTCCACGAGCACACCGCCGTCGAAGCCGTCGAGCCGACCCGGGCGATCGCCGCCGACGGTACGTCCATCCCGGCCGACGTGACCGTGTGGTCGGCCGGGTTCGCCGTGCACCCCATCGCGGCCGCCAGCGGCCTGGAGGTCGCCGGGACCGGCCAGATCGCCGTCGACCGCACCATGCGCTCGGTCTCGCACCCGGACGTCTACGCCGCCGGTGACTGCGCCTACGCGATCGGCGACAACGGCCGGCCGCTGCCGATGTCCTGCGCCTCGGCCGGCGTCACCAACATGCAGGCGACCGCCGCGATCATCGCGCGCCTGACGGGCAGCACGGTCCCGACCACCGGGCTGACGTACTTCGGCAACCACATCAGCCTCGGGCGGCGGGACGCGATCATCCAGATGGTGGACGGGGACGCCCGGTCGAAGTCCTGGTACCTGGGCGGCCGGCCCGCCGCGGGGATCAAGTCGGGCGTGCTCAAGGGGGCCGGGTGGGGCATCGCCCACCCGACCTTCGGCATGCCGAAGCGCCGGCGCCGCCTGGCCACCGCGCCCGACCGGGCCGGTGTGAGGGCCGCCGCATAGGCTGCTCCGTATGGACGGTGCAGCCATCGATCGGTTCGAGGCCAGCCGGGGCCGGCTGGCCTCGCTGGCGTACCGGCTGCTCGGCTCGGCCGCCGACGCCGAGGACGCCGTGCAGGACACGTTCCTGCGCTGGCAGGCCGCGGACCGCGAACGCATCGAGGTGCCGGAAGCGTGGCTGACCAAGGTCGTCACCCATCTCTGCCTCGACCGGCTCCGCTCGGCGCAGGCGCGCCACGAGCGAGCGGCCGGTGCCTGGCTGCCCGAGCCGCTCCTGGAAGGCGACCCGATGCTCGGCCCGGCCGACACCTTCGAGCAGCGCGAATCGGTGTCCTTGGCCGTACTGACCCTCCTGGAGCGCCTCTCGCCGGTCGAGCGGGCCGTCTACGTCCTGCGTGAGGCCTTCTCGTACAGCCACGCAGAGATCGCCCAGATCCTCGACATCACCGAGTCCGCGAGCCAGCAGCATGTCCACCGGGCCCGGATCCGGGTCGCCGCCGAGCGCCGCCGCGGCGGCGAGGTGGACCCCGCGTCCGCGCGCCGGGTCGTCGAGGAGTTCCTCGCCGCCGCCGTGTCGGGGCGCACCGAACGGCTGGTGGCGCTGCTCACCGACGACGTGACGGCGGTCTCGGACGGCGCCGGACTGGGCAGGCGGCTGCTGCGGTACACGACGCGCGAGCGGGTCGCCTCCTACGTGCGGGCCGGCTTCAAGCCCACTCCGGCGAAGCGGCGGCTGGCCGGTGGCTCGCCCGTGTTCCACATCGCGCTGGTCAACGGCTCCCCGGCCGTCGTCGCCGTGATCGAGGAACGGGTCGTGGGCGCCGTGGCGTTCGAGGTGAGCGACGGCAGGGTCGCGTCCCTGTGCGGCATCGCCGCCGCGGGCCGGCTCGCGCGCCTCAACGAGGCATGGCGGCGGCACGGATCCGACGCGCCGGTCATCCACGCATGGTGACCGGAGCCACCGGAATCCAGTGACCTGTGTGGGAGCGGCACCCCTGCGGCCCCCGCGCCGCACAGCAGCGCGGGGGCCGAAGCTCGTCACCTCGTCACCTCGCCGCCGAGCGGGCCGCGTTCTCGCCCACCACGTCATCTTCCACCGGAACCTGATCGGCCGGCGTCGTGGAGTATCTCCGCCTGCGTTGTCGCACAACGGATGTGGAGTAGCGAGCCGGATGATCCCGGCGTCAACGGTTGTATCGGCAGTACCCCGTACGAGTGGGCCTGTGGGACTCGCTCGTACGGGGCCCGACGGGTCTGCCCACGGTCCACGCCCATGAGTCGACGCCTGCACACCCACCTCGCCCGCCTCGACGGGACACTGCCCGGCTTCCGGGCGGAAATGGCCGAAGGGGACATCCTGGCCGAGTCCGGTCACGCCGCACCACGGCAGAACAGCTCACCTCCTCAGGAACGCCGTCGAAGCCGAGGCGCCGACCTCACCGTCGACTCCCCGCTCGGCAAGCTCCGGCTGGACACCGGCTCACTGCCCGTGGACCCGAAGGCGCCCCACCGGTCCTGAGCCCGCCACAGCACGCCGGTAGGCTCGAGTACGTGAACGCAGGGGAATCGCAGCGTCGGCCTTGGATCGTGGGGGTTTCCGGCGCGTCCGGTACGCCGTATGCCGCTGCGGTGCTGCGTGGGCTGCTGGATGCCGGGGAGAGCGTCGATCTGGTCGTCAGCCGGGCCTCGCGGCTCACGCTGCTCGACGAGACGGGGATCTCGTTCCGGGACGCGCACTGGCGGGACGATCTGCGGGAGTGGCTCGCGCGCGGGGCCGACGGGAAGCCGGACGCCTTCCATGACCTGCGTATCGACGACGTACGGCACTGGAGCGCCGGGGATCTCGCCGCCGGCCCGTCCTCCGGGTCGTACCCCGCCAAGGGCATGCTGATCGTGCCCGCCTCCACCGCCTGTGTCGCCGGGGTCGCCCTCGGGCTCAGCAAGGACCTGCTGCAGCGCGCCGCGAGCGTCACCCTCAAGGAGCGCCGCCCGCTGGTCGTCGCCGTTCGGGAGACTCCGCTGAACGGGCAGACGCTCAAGCAGCTCGTCGCCCTCGACGAGGCCGGGGCCGTGGTGCTGCCAGCCTCGCCCGCGTTCTACGCGGGCGCCACCCACATCCAGGACCTGGTGGACTTCGTCGCCGGGCGGGTGCTGGACGCGGCGGGCGTCGAGCACGGCCTGTACCGGCGGTGGCGGGGGGAGCTGGGCGGGGGCTCCCGTACGAGCTGAGTTGCCGGCCCCTCCATAATTTCCGAGCTCCCGAGCTCCCGAGCTCCCCGACCCACTCCGGCAACATTCGAAACACCTCGCAGGACTTCGTAAGACTTCGAACCTCTTCAGCGGAAGGCAACCGATCGCAATGGACGCGGTGGACAGGCAGCTCATCCAGGCCCTCAGGGAGAACGGCCGCGCCTCCTACGCGGAGCTCGGCCGCCTCGTCGGCCTCTCCGGGCCCAGCGTCACCGACCGCATCAACCGGCTGGAGGCCGCCGGCGTCATCACCGGCTATCGCGCCACCGTCGACGCCGCCTCGCTCGGCCTCGGCGTGACCGCCCTCATCGGCATCTCGCTCTCCGACGCCGCCGACCACGAGGACGTGGCCGCCCGGCTGAAGGACCTCAACGAGATCGAGGACTGCTGGTTCATCGCGGGCGACGACTCGTTCATGCTCAAGGTGCGGGTGTCGGACGTGGACGGGCTGGAGAAGACCATCCGGCGGCTGTCCGGCACGAAGGGGGTGTCGCGGACCCGCACCACCGTCGTGCTCTCCACCAAGTGGGAGAACCGGGTGGGGGAGCTGCCCGAAGAGGTGCAGTAAGCAAGCAGTCGGCAGGCGGGGAGTACGGTGGGGAAGTCTGTTCGGAGAAAGGTGTGAGCATGGACGTCGGGCTCAAGCGCGAGCTGGAGGACAAGGTCCGGGCCGGTGAGCGGCTGACCCGCGAGGACGGCATCGCGCTGTACGAGTCGGACGACCTGGCCTGGCTCGGCGGCCTCGCCCACGAGGTGCGGACGCGGAAGAACGGCGACGTCGTTCATTTCAATGTCAACCGGCATCTGAACATGACCAATGTGTGCACGGCCTCGTGCGCGTACTGCTCCTTCCAGCGCAAGCCGGGGGAGAAGGACGCCTACACGATGCGCATCGAGGAGGCGGTCCGGCTCGCCAAGGCGATGGAGGGCGAGAACCTCACCGAGCTCCACATCGTCAACGGGCTGCACCCGAACCTGCCGTGGCGTTACTACCCGCGGTCGCTGCGCGAGCTGAAGGCCGCCCTGCCGGACGTCTCGCTGAAGGCGTTCACGGCGACGGAGATCCACCATTTCGAGACGATCTCCGGGATGAGCGCCTCCGAGATCCTCGACGAGCTCATCGACGCGGGTCTGGAATCCCTCACCGGCGGTGGTGCCGAGATCTTCGACTGGGAGGTCCGGCAGCACATCGTGGACCACCGCACCCACTGGGAGGACTGGTCCCGGATCCACCGCCTCGCGCACGAGAAGGGGCTGAAGACCCCGTGCACGATGCTGTACGGCCACATCGAGGAGCCCCGCCACCGCGTGGACCACGTGCTGCGGCTGCGTGAGCTCCAGGACGAGACCGGCGGTTTCCAGGTCTTCATCCCGCTGCGCTACCAGCACGACTTCGTGGACATGAAGGACGGGAAGGTCCGGAACCGGCTGCAGGCGCGGACGCAGATGGCGACCGGGGCCGAGGCGCTGAAGACCTTCGCCGTGTCGCGGCTGCTGTTCGACAACGTGCCGCACGTGAAGGTCTTCTGGGTCATGCACGGTGTCCAGACCGCGCAGCTCGCGCTGCAGCACGGCGCCGACGACATGGACGGCTCGGTCGTCGAGTACAAGATCACGCACGACGCGGACAACTACGGCACGCCCAACAAGCTGACCCGCGAGGACCTGCTGGAGCTGATCCGCGACGCCGGGTTCCGGCCGGTGGAGCGGAACACCCGGTACGAGATCATCCGCGAGTACGACGGTCCGGACCCTGCCCGCCGGGAGTCGCCGCAGCCGATGCGCGTGTGAGACCGGTTCTGTCCGATCCGTGGGCTTGATTTGTGGCGGGTCCTGTGTAATGCGTACGGTCGTTTTATGTCCCTTACGTTTCAGTTGGACCCGCCCGTCACACCCGCACTGCGCGACGGCATCCTCCGGCTGTGGGCCGATGTGTCCAACGCCGGGGGCGCTGTGGGATTCGTGCCGCCGGTCGACCCGGAGGTGATCCGGCCCGAGCTGGTGAAGCACTTCGTGGCGATGGCCGAGGGGCGTGCCCGGCTGCTCGTCGGGTTCGACGCGGACGGGAACGTGGCCGCCACCGCGTTCTTCACCTTCAACACGCACCGCCTGATGACGCACTGGGTGTGGCTGTACACCGTGATGGTGCACCCCGCGCACCAGGGCAAGGGATACGGGCGGGACCTGCTCGCGGCCGCCGCGGACGCCGCGCGGGGCTTCGAGGGGATCGAGGCCATCCGGCTCACCTGCCGGGGCGGGCTGGGGCTGGAGCGGTTCTACGGGTCCTGCGGGTACAAGGAGGTCGGGCGGGTGCCCGGGGCGATCCGGGTCGCGCCGGGGGACGACCGCGACGACATCTTCATGCTGCTGCCCCTCGGCTAGCCCCGGGTCGGCCCTCGGCCAGCCCCCGGGTCGGCCCTCGGCCAGCCCCCCTGAGAGATCGCGGGGGCGCCGTGGTTCACTGGACAGTGCCCCTTTGGCCAGGTTCCGAACGGAAGAGTGGATTGAGATGCTCCGCTACACACTGATGCGCCTCGGTATCTTCGTGGGCTGCTTCGTGGTCGTCTGGGGTCTCGTCTACGCCGGTGTCGTCCCCCGCGGACTCGGCGCCTCCAACGGCGTCTGGATGCTCCTGCTGGCCCTGGTGCTCTCCGCGCCGATCAGCTTCGTGGTGCTGCGCAAGGAGCGTGACCGGGCCTCCGTGCAGATCGTCCAGCGCGTCGACCGGGCCAAGGCCAACCTCGAGGCCAACCGCAGCCAGGAGGACGTGGCGGACGACGCCGCCCGGTCGACGGGCCAGGCGGCTCAGGGTCAGGCCTCGTAGCCGGCCGACGGTCTCCGGCGACTGCCGACGGCTGCTTTCAGCCGCTCCGGTGTGAGCGGAGTCCGTCCCACGCCTCCGTGTGCTCGTAATCTGTCCCCATGGGTGCCGTGAAGAGCAAACGGATGCCGCGGGCCGTGCGGGAGCAGCAGATGCTGGACGCGGCCGTGCGGACCTTCGGGCAGCGCGGGTACCGAGCCGCGTCGATGGACGAGATCGCCGAACTGGCGGGCGTGTCCAAGCCGTTGGTGTATCTGTACCTGAACTCGAAGGAAGACCTCTTCATCGCCTGCATCCGCCGCGAGGCCAAGGCGCTGACCACGGCCGTACGGGCGGGGGTGCACCCCGGGCTGCCCGCCGACCGCCAGCTCTGGGAAGGGCTCACGGCCTTCTTCACGCACACCGCGCAGCACCCCGACGGATGGACGGTGCTGCACCTCCAGGCCCGTACGCACGGTGAGCCGTTCGCGGCCGAGGTGGCCGCGCTGCGGGCGGACATGGTCGCGTTCGTCACCGAGGTGATCGTGGTCGCCGCGCGGGAGGCCCGCCGCGATCCGTCCCTGCCGGAGCGCGAGGTCGCCGGGCTCGCCGAGGCCCTCGTCGGCGCCGCCGAGTCGCTGGCCGCCTGGGCCAACGCCACCCCGGGCGTCACGGCCCGGCAGGCGGCGGCGACGCTGATGAACTTCGCGTGGGCCGGTCTCGGCGAGCTGATGGGGGGCCGTCCCTGGGCGGCGCCGAGCGGGGCGGAGGCCGTACCGGCCGGGTAGACCCTCGCCGTTCAGCCGTTCAGCCGTTCAGCCGGCGTACTTCTCCGAGGACGTGCAGCCGCTGCCGCTCGCCGCCGCCGAGCAGCGCGAAGCGCGTGCCGTCCGCCGCGTACGTCACCGTCGCCGGCAGCGGTACCGGTGCCCGGAACTCCGCGCGGACGAACGCCGCCTCCGGAGTGCCGTGCTCGGCGAGACAGCGCGCCACCGTCCACATGCCGTGCGCGATGGCCCGGGGGAATCCGAAGAGGCGGGCCGTGAGCGGGTGCAGGTGGATGGGGTTGCGGTCACCGGAGGCCGCGCCGTAGCGCCGCCCGAGGCCGCCGGGCAGCCGCCACTCCGTGACGGCGGGCGGCAGGCCGGGGGACGGGGGCGTGCTCCGCCCGGGCGGGGGAGCGGTGGTCCGGTGGCGGGCCAGATACGTGCTGCGCGACTCCCAGACGAGGCCGCCGTCCGCCCGTACCTCGGTCACCACCGTCGCCTCGGTGCCGCGCCGGTGCGGCACCAGTCCGGCGATGTGCACGGTGAGCTCGTACGTCCCGGAGGCCGCCAGGGAACGGTGCCGCTCGATCTCGATGGACGTGTGGACCAGGCCGAGCAGGGGGAGCGGGAAGTCCCGGCGGCTCATCAGCGCCATGGCCGGCGGGAAGCCCAGGACGTGCGGGTACGTGACCGGCAGCGTGCCGTCCCCGGCCGGGAACCCGCACACCCGCTCGTACGCGGCGAGGCGCGCCCGGTCGGCGCGTACGCCGGGCAGGACCAGCCGGGCGCGCGGGAAGCCGGCGTCGGGGCGGGGGCGCCTGAAGGGGGAGAGCAGGGCCCCGCGCGCGAGCAGCGGCGCGAGCGCGGGGGAGGAGGCGAGCACCGTGGCATCGGTGGGGACGGTCATCGCTCACGCCCCCAGCAGACTCTGGCCGCACACCCGTACGACCTGGCCGTTGACCGCGCCCGACGCCGGGTGCGCGAGCCAGGCCGTCGTCTCCGCCACGTCGACGGGCAGGCCGCCCTGGCCCAGGGAGTTCATCCGGCGGCCCGCCTCCCGGATGAACAGCGGGACGGCCGCCGTCATCTTCGTCTCGATGAAGCCGGGCGCGACCGCGTTGACGGTGACACCGTGCTCGGCGAGGGCGCGCGGGGCGAGCGAGCGGACCAGGCCGACGATGCCCGCCTTGCTGGCCGCGTAGTTGGTCTGGCCGGTGTTGCCCGCGATCCCGGCGATCGAGGCGGTGGCGACGATCCGGCCGCCGGAGTTCAGGGCCTTGGCGGCGAGCAGCGCGTCGGTCGTGCGCAGCACGCTCGCCAGGTTGACGTCGAGGACGGAACTCCACCGGTCCGCGGCCATGTTGGCGAGCCGGCGGTCGCGGGTGATGCCCGCGTTGTGGACGAGGACGTCCAGCCCGCCGGGGACGGCGGCGACGATGCGCTCGCCCGCGTCGGGGGCGGTGATGTCGAGGGCGAGGGCCGTACCGTCCAACTGCCCGGCCACGGCGGCGAGGTCGGTCTCGGCCGCGGGGACGTCCAGGCACACCACCCGCGCGCCGTCCCGCGCCAGCGTCTCCGCCACCGCCGCGCCGATGCCGCGGGCCGCGCCGGTGACCAGGGCGGTGCGCCCGGCGAGGGGGCGCTCCCAGTCGTCGGGCGCCGTGACGTCGGCCTGCCCGACGTCGACGACCTGGCCGCTGACGTACGCCGACCTGGGCGAGAGCAGGAAGCGCAGGGTCGATTCGGCGGCGACGGCGGAGGCTGCGCCTCCCGCCGTGCGGACGCCCGCCGTTCCGACGCCCGCCGTCCGGACGAGGGTGACGGTGCGCCCGCGGCCGATCTCCTTGCCGAGGGACCGCACGAAGCCCTCCAGCGCCTGCTGGACGGCCGCCTGCCGGTGGTCGTCCGGGTCGGGCCGGGTGCCCAGCACGACCACGCGGCCGCTGTCGGCGACGGACCGTACGACGGGGTGGAGGGCCGCGTGCACCTCGGCGAGGGCCTCGACGGTGGTGACACCGGTGGCGTCGAGGACGACGGCGGCGGGACGGCTCGCGGACCCGGCCGCGTCGAGCACCTTGAGTCCCGTGCCCGCGAGGACGCCGGCCAGGCCGCGCAGCCCCGGCTCGCCCGCCGTCAGGTGCAGCAACGGCCCGTCCAGCACCGGCCGTTCCGGTGACCAGCGGTGCAGCGCGGCGGGCTGGGGGAGCCCGAGCCGGCGGGCCAGGAAACGGCCGGGCGCGGTGCCCGTGAAACGCAAGTAGCGGTCGGCCATGGTGCTGCTCCCGGCTCGGTCGGTACATTACTCCGAAGTAAGGTTACCCGAGGTAATCCTACGTCGCCGAGTAGTCGCCGGGCAGGAGAAGGTCGAGATGAGTTCACGGAAGCCGGTCAGCCCCGCCGCACTGACCACCCGCCGCGTCGCGGTGATCGGCGGCGTCCGTATCCCCTTCGCCCGCTCCGACGGGCCGTACGCCACCGCGTCCAACCAGGAGATGCTGACCGCGGCGCTGGACGGCCTGGCCGAGCGGTACGGGCTCGGAGAGCCGGGCGCGGTCGGCGAGTTCGTGGCCGGGGCGGTGCTGAAGCACAGCCGGGACTTCAACCTCGCCCGCGAGACCGTCCTCGGCTCGAAGCTCGATCCGCGCACCGCCGCGTACGACGTCCAGCAGGCCTGCGGCACCGGGCTCCAGGCCGTGATCGCCGCCGCCAACAAGATCGCTCTCGGGCAGACCGAGTCGGCCGTCGCGGGCGGCGCCGACACGGCGAGCGACGCGCCCCTCGGCGTCAACGACCGGCTGCGCCGCATCCTCCTGGAGGCCCGGCGGGCCAGGACGACCGGCGCCCGGCTGAAGGCGCTGGCGCGGATCCGCCCCTCCCACCTGGTCCCCGACATCCCGCGCAACGCCGAGCCCCGCACCGGCCTGTCGATGGGCGAGCACGCGGCCGTCACGGCGCGGGCGTGGGGCATCACCCGCGAGGCGCAGGACGAGCTCGCCGCCGCCAGCCACCAGCGGCTGGCGGCGGCGTACGAACGCGGCTTCCTCCGGCACCTGGTCGTGCCCTTCCGCGGCCTCGACCGGGACCAGAACCTGCGGCCGGACTCGACCGTGCGGAAACTCGCCGCGCTGAAGCCGGTGTTCGGGCTGGATGGTCCCGGGCCGACCATGACGGCGGGCAACTCGACGCCCCTGACGGACGGCGCGGCGACCGTGCTGCTGGCGAGCGAGGAGTGGGCCGAGGCGCGGGGCCTTGCGCCGCTCGCCTTCCTGACCGCGTACGAGACGGCCGCGGTCGACTTCGCGGGCCCGGGCGGTGATGTCGCGGGTGGTGCGGACGGCCTGCTGATGGCACCGGCGTACGCCGTTCCGCGCATGCTGGAGCGGGCGGGACTCGGCATCGAGGACTTCGACCTCGTCGAGATCCACGAGGCGTTCGCGTCCCAGGTGCTCGCCACCCTCGCGGCCTGGGAGCAGCGCGGCCTCGCCCCCGTGGACCGCGCCCGCCTCAACGTGGCGGGGTCCTCCCTCGCCACCGGGCACCCCTTCGCGGCGACGGGCGCCCGTATCGTCGCGACCCTGGCCGGGCTGCTGGCCGAACGGGACGCGCCGGGCCGCGGACTGATCTCGGTCTGTGCGGCCGGAGGGCAGGGTGTGACGGCGATCCTGGAACGGCCGTGAACTGCCGCGTGCGGGCCCGGTTTTGACGCGTAGGCAGGGGGTACCCGGAGACCCGGCGCACGGTCCCCGTCGTCGGGAGGGCGCACGGACCGTGACGGCGCGAGAGGGTTGTGCGGGGCCCCGTGGGGCGCGAGGGTCCCGCACGACCGCCGGAAGCCCGGCGAAGCTGAGAATCGTTCACCATACCGCCACCGGCGGCGATTCCGGCCGCAGCGGCCGCCGATCTTGCACACCTCCGGTGCCGTAACCCCGCCGAACACCCACAGCACCCTCACGAGGCAGCCGTACGATCCGGTCCTGACCGGTGATGATCCCCCCGCCCCGAGTGCGGCGGCCGCCGCCGGACCCCGCCGGCGCAGCGGCCCGCACCCCAAGGCCCGTACGCCGTGCGGAAGAGCACCGCGTCACCGCACGCCACAGGAGTCGCTCGTGTCCCTCATGCCTTCGTCCTCTTCCTCCGCGTATCCGTCCTCCGGACCGTCGCCCGTCCAGTCCTCCGTCCCGCCGGTCACCTCGGCCATGTACGACGACTCCGCACCGGTTCTCGTGGCGCCCGAGCTCCGGCGGCTGGACGGCGTGGTGCGGGAGGCGTACGTGCCGCCCCTGGCCGCGCCGGTCACGCACGGCTCGCTCGCCGACCTGCCCTTCGAGAACGCGGGGGCCGAGCCCGGCAGGGCCGTCCTCAGCCGCCGGGGGGACGACGGCCGCTGGACGGACGTGACGGCCGCCGAGTTCGCGGCCCAGGTGCTGGCGGTCGCCAAGGGGCTGATCGCGGAAGGGCTGACGCCGGGCGACCGGATCGCCGTCCTGGCCCGTACGACGTACGAGTGGACGCTGCTGGACTTCGCCGCGTGGGCGGCCGGCCTGGTGACCGTGCCCGTCTATCCGACGTCCTCCGTCTTCCAGATCCGCTGGATCCTCCAGGACACCGGCGCGGTCGTCCTCGTCACCGAGACCGCCGCGCAGGCCGCCGCCATCGGCCCGGAACTGCCGCGCCTGCCCGACCTGCGGCATGTATGGGTGATCGAGAAGAACCATGTGGACGCCCTTGCCGAGGCCGGCACGCACGTGCCCGACCAGGAGGTGGACGTACGGCGCGGTGTGCTCGGCCCCGACTCGCTCGCCACCGTCATCTACACCTCCGGCACCACCGGCCGCCCCCGGGGCTGCGCCCTCACGCACGGCAACTTCTTCGCCGAGGTCGACAACGCCATCGAGCTGCTCTACCCGGTGTTCAAGGCGCGGACGAAGGAGGAGGCGGCGATCCTCCTCTTCCTGCCCCTGTCCCACGTCTTCGGCCGCATGGTGGCCATCGCCTGCGTCCGGGCGCGGGTACGGCTCGGCCACGCGCCGAGCCTGACCGCCGAGGACCTCATGGCGGACCTGGCGAGCTTCCGGCCGACGGCCCTGCTGGCCATCCCGTACATGCTGGAAAAGGTGTACAACGTCGCCCGCGCCAAGGCCGAGGCGGCCCGCCGGACCACGGCGTTCGACCGGGCGGCGGGCGTGGCCCGGCGCTACGGCGAGGCCGTGGAGGCGCGCCGGCTGGGCACCGGCGACGGCCCGAACGCCGGTCTGAAGACGGCCCGCACCTTCTACGACTCGCTCGTCTACCGCCGCATCCGGGGCGCCATGGGCGGCCGGCTCCGCCACATCGTCTCCGGCGGCTCCCCGCTGGGCCGGCGCCTCGCCGCCTTCTACGCCGGGGCCGGCATCGACATCTACGAGGGCTACGGCCTCACCGAGTGCACCGCCGCCGCCACGGTCACACCCCCGCTCGCGCCGCGCCTCGGCACGGTGGGCTGGCCCCTGCCCGGCACCCGGATACGGCTCGCGGCGGACGGCGAGATCCTGGTGTCCGGCGGGCAGGTGCTGCGCGGCTACTGGGACCCGCAGGCCGGCGGCATGGTCCCGGCGACCCGTGACGGCTGGCTCCCGACCGGGGACCTCGGGCATCTGGACGACGAGGGCTACCTCACCATCACCGGCCGCAAGAAGGAGATGCTGATCACGGCGGGCGGCAAGAGTGTGGCCCCGGCACCCCTGGAGAACTGGCTGCGCGCCCATCCGCTGATCTCCCAGTGCATGGTCGTCGGCGACGGCCGCCCGTACATCGGCTGTCTGTTCACCCTCGACGCCGAGGGCGTCAACCACTGGCGCCGGATGAACGGCAAGCACCCGGTGCCGCCGGAGCTCGTCGCGGACGACGAGGAGCTGCTGGCCGTGCTCCAGCGCGCGGTCGACGAGGCGAACAAGCTGGTGTCCCGCCCGGAGTCGATCCGCAGGTTCGCCGTCCTCCCCGCCGACCTCACGGAGGAGTCGGGCCATCTGACCCCGTCCATGAAGATCCGCCGCGCCGCCGTCGCACGCGACTTCGCGGACGTGATCGAGGGCCTGTACGCGCGGTAGGCATCCGGCTCGTCCCGGCCCGGCCTGGGGCGCTCAGGGGGCGTGGAGGAGCGTGGTGGAGGGCGGGACGCCGTAGCGCCGCCGGTAGGCGGCGGCGAACCGGCTCCGGTGGGTGAAGCCCCAGCGGTAGGCGACATCGGAGACGGTGACCCGGCCGGGCTCGCTCCAGCGCAGCTCCTCGTGGGCGCGGATCAGCCGTACCCGGCGCAGATAACTCATCGGCGACATCCCCAGATGCTGCCGGAAACCCTCCTGCAGCCGCCGGACGCTGACACCCGAGACCGCGGCGAGCGACGACGCGGTGTACGGGCGTTCCGGGTGCGCCTCCATGGCGTCGACCGCGCGCTTGACCGGGGCCGGGCGGCAGGGCGGGACCGGCCGCGCCAGCGTCTCCCGGTAGGGGTGGTCCGCCGCCAGCAGCAGCCCGGTCACCAGAGCGTCGTGCAGTCGGCCGGCGACCAGCTCCTGCTGGGCCAGCCCGCCGGGCGTGTGCGCGTCACCGGCCAGCAGCGTGGCCAGTCGCAGCCAGGTGAGCCCCGGACCGCGGGAGATGTCCATGGTGGGAGCGAGCTCCAGGGGAGTCCGGACCGGCACGTCCAGCAGCTGTTCCAGCTGGGCCTCCAGGGTGACTCGCTCGATCTTGACCGCCAGGAGACGGCAGTCGCCGCTCCAGCGGTCCAGCGTCGTGTCACGGCTCGGCTGGAAGACCGCGGCCCGGTCCGCGGTGGCCCGCAGCGGGTCGTGGCGCCCCTGGTGCCAGTCCAGCGTTCCGCTCAGCGGTACGTCGACGTGGTAGGCCGGCAGTTCGCCGAACCGCATGAGCAGATCCGCGCCGAAGGAGAAGGCGCCGACCGTGACCCCGCCCAGGCTGGTGACCGCGATGCTGCCATTGATCTCGGTCGCCGGCTGCAGCCGGTCGACGGTGAGGGAGTAGAAGTTCTGCTCGATCGTGGACCTGACCTCCTCCAGCTCCATGGTGCGGAAGAGGACCGGCCGGGCGGACCGGGCACGGAGAGCCGATGCCTGTGTCATGTCGTTCTCTTGCCGGTGTGCCGATGAGAAGGCCCGCGGGAAGTGCGGGCTGGCCCGCAGGAAGCCCGGAAAGCCCAGGGGGCCGGGTGGGGGCCGTGGGTCGAAGCGTCGAGTCGACCGTAGTCCTCGATGGTGCCCCGCGCGGGATCCATCGCGTTTTTCGGCTCACCGCGGGTGCTCAGCGGCTCATGCGCGTACGAGTTGGGGCCTATTGTCTGCCCGATGGACGACCTTGATGGCCGCACGAAGGGTGGAGTGCCGGGAGCATGTGCGAGTAGATGCCGGTCCGTACGACGACACGCCACCTCCGTCATTCGATGGACGAGTCCGCAGCCATGGCCATCACCGAACGCGACCTGAAGGTCGCCGAAACCGTCCTCGGCCTGACCGCTCCGCCGCTGGAGGATTTCGACACCGTCAAGTTCCTGCGCCACCTCACCGACCGGGTCTGCGAGCTGCTGCCCGTCAGGGCGGCTGGTGTCACCCTGCTGGACGGCCGGGGACGGGCGGCCGTGGCCACCGCGTCCGACCGGGTCACCGAGGCACTGGAGCAGGCCCAGCTCGACTGGCAGGAGGGACCCGGTCCGGACTGCGCCGGCGGCAGGTCCCCCGTCGGGTTCACCGACCTGGCCGAAGGAGCCGTCCGCTGGCCCCGTTTCGCATCGCTCGCGGTCCGCGCCGGCTTCACCGCCGTCGCCGCCGTGCCCATGCGGTGGGACGACCGGATGATCGGCACCCTCGACCTGATGACCACCGTTCCGCCGGACCGACGTACGGAGGGTTCGGATGGCTCGGGCTGTTCGAACGGAGTGGACGGAGTGGACGGAGTGGACGGAGCGGGCGGAGCGAATGAAGTGAATGGAGTGCACGGAACGCCCGGAGCGCAGGGCATACGGTGCGCGCAGCTGCTCGCCACGGCCGCCACGATCGGCCTGCTGCACCGCAAGCTGCTGTGGGACCAGTCCGCCCTCATCGTCCAGCTGCGGTCCGCGCTGGACAGCCGGGTCGTGATCGAACAGGCCAAGGGAGTCCTGTCGGCATGCGCGCGGATACCCCTCGACGAGGCGTTCGACCGGCTGCGCCGCCATGCCCGCAGCCGGCAGCGCAGACTGGGCGAGCTCGCCGCCGACGTCGTCCGGGGGGACATTCCCCCGATCCTGCTCCGTCCCCGCCCGTGAGCGTTTCCGCCGTGTCCTGACCGATCCACCCCTTTCCACCCTGTCCCGGGCGTCCCACCGACCGGGCCCCGGCTCAGTCCAGCAGGTCCGCCGCCGTCAGCAGCCGGGTCAGGTCCGTCCGGGACCGCACCTGGAGCTTGCGGTAGATACGGGTCAGATGCGCCTCCACCGTCTTGCGGGAGACGAAGAGCGAGGCCGCGGCCTCCGTGTTGTTCAGGCCCCGGGCCACCGCCCGGGACACCTGGAACTCCTGCGGGGTGAGCCGGTCCAGCGCCCCGCCCGGATCCGGTGCCGTCCGGGCCGCCGGTATGCCGCCCGCGGCCGCCAGCTCGCTCGCCGCGCGCCGCGCCCACGGCATCGCGCCGAGCCGCTCGAAGCCGGCCAGGGCGGAGACGAGCGGGGCCCGGGCGGCTCCCGGACGGCGGTGCCGGCGCAGCACCTCCGCCTCGCACAGCAGTGTGCGCGCCAGCTCGAAGGGGCCCGTCGTGCGCTGGTGGGCGTCGAGGGCCGCGGCGAAACAGGCCTCCGCCTCCTCGGGATCCGGGGCGATCAGGCCACGGCAGCGCGCCGCGGCCGCATGGGCCGAGGCCAGGTCCGTCTCCCGGGCCCGCTCCTCCAGCCAGGCCACCACCTGCGCGGCCCGAGCGTCATGACCGGCGCGGATGTGCGCCTCCGCCAGGTCCGCGGCGAACGGCACGGCCTCCGGGTTGCCGACGCCCTGCTCCAGGGCGAGCGCGAGGGTCTGCTCCAGCTGGTCCGCGGCCGCCTCGTGCTCCCCGTACGCGAGGGCCGACAGGCCGAGCACCGCCGTCAGATGGAACTCCTGGCAGCCGATGCCGTACGCCCCGCACTCCCGGCGCGCGCGGGCCACGTGGTCCTCGCACGCGACCCGGTCGCCGCGCAGCGCCGCCAGCCGTCCCAGGCCGTAGAGCGTGTAGCTCACGGTCGTCAGCTGGCCCAGCTCCTCCGCCCAGCGCAGGGCCTCGGTGAGGTCACCGGCGGCGGAGGCCCACTGGCCGATACGGGTCTCCAGCTCGCCCCGCACGGCGAGCGTGTGGCTCAGCACGCCCACCGCGCTCTGCCGCCGGGCCGACTCCACGGCCGTGGTCAGCAGGCGGCGTCCGCGGGCGAACTCCTCCACCCGGCTCCACGCCTGGCCCGCCAGCGCGTACACCTGCTGGTCGCGCACCGGGTCGCCCGAGCCGTGCCGGTCGGCGGCCTCCAGCATCGCCCTGCCCTGCGCCGTGCGGCCCTCCAGGATGAGCGCCGCACCGAGGACGGAGAGGCTGTGCCAGTGTCCGGGGCCGTCCGGCGGGGCCAGGGCCAGGGCCTCCTCGGCCACGCGCACCGCCGCCGGGACATGGCCGTCGAGGAGGCGGGCCGGACCCGTCGCCTCGGCGAGCAGCATGCAGGCGCGGACGGGGTCGTCGCCGCGGACGGCCTCCGCCGCGTCCAGCAGCAGGCCGTACGCCCTGCCGGGCTCGCCCTTCCACATGCACATCCGGCCCAGCAGGCCCTGGATGTCCGCCCGCATCACCGGATCGGTGGTGATGCGCAGGGCCTCCTCGCACCACTGCGGGCCGGACGGCAGCCCGCTGAGCAGCGCGTCCGAGGCGGCGCGGTGCAGGCGGCAGGCGCGGCAGGCGGGATCGGGGGTGAGGTCGGCGGCCCGGCGCCAGGCCAGCGCCGCCTCGGCGAACGCGCTGCGCCGCCTGGCCTCCTGTGCCGCCTCGGCGAGGGCCGTCGCCGCCTGCTCGTCGGGGCCCGCGCTCGCCGACGCCCGGTACCAGGCGTGCAGCGGGCCCGTACTGACCTCGGCGAGCGCCTGGAACGCGGCGAGGCGGTGGGCGAGCGGGGCCCGGCCGAGGACCAGCGGGCGCAGGACCGGGTGGTGGAAGTCCAGGCCCTCGGGCACGGCCGTGATCAGGCCGTCCTCCTCGGCGGCCGAGAACGCGTCGAGGGAGAGCCCGGCCGCCTCCAGCGCCTTGCGCAGCGGTCCGGTGGCCTTGGAGCGGCTGGCGGCCAGCACGACCAGGGCGCGGCGGGCGGTCTCGGGGAGTCCGTCGATCCGGGCCGCCCAGGCGCGCTCCAGGTGGCGGCCGAGGGACGGCGGGTCGAGCAGCGGCTCCTCGCCGCGTGCCTGCTCCTCCGACAGACCGGCGGCGAGCTGGCGCAGGGCCAGCGGGTTGCCGCCGCTGATCCGGCAGAGTTCGGCTAGCACGTCCGGGCTGACCTCGCGGTCCACGAGGCGCACCAGGGCCGCGCAGTCCTCGGGGGCCAGCCCGCCGATCTCCACCGCCGGGATGCTGCGGCGGGTGCCCGACTCGCCGTGGTCCTCGCGGGAGCTCAGGGCCAGGGCGACCCGCTCGCTGGACAGCCGGCGCGCGACGAACAGCAGGACCCGCTGGGAGGACGGGTCCACCCAGTGCAGGTCGTCGACGAGGACCACCACGGGCCGTTCGTCGCCCAGGGCCGCGAGCGCGTTCAGGGCGCCCATGCAGACCGCGTACGGGTTGCCGGGCGGGTCGTCGGTGCCGCCGCCGAGCGCGAGGGAGGACTCCAGGGCGGCCCGCTGCGCCCCCGGGAGATCCCTGAAACGGGACGAAAAGGGCGTGAGGAGGTCGCCCAGCGTGGCGAACGGCAGGACGGTCTCCGTCTCGATGCCGCGGACCCGCAGCACGGTGCGGTCCCCGCGGCCGGCCGCCTGCCCCGCCGCGTAGTCCAGCAGTGCCGTCTTGCCGATGCCGGGCTCTCCCCACAGCAGCAGCGCGGCCCCGCCCGCACCGCCCGCGACCAGCAGGTCGTCCATCAGCCGCCGTTCGCGGTCCCGGCCGACGAGCCCCCCGGAGCCGCACCGGCCCGCACCGCAGCGGCCGGTTCCGCCGGTCCCCCCGCCCTTGCCGGGTTCCGTTCCGTCGCCCGCTCCGGGAGTTCGCTCCAGCATGTGTCACCCCCTGGCGCCGACCCGCCCGCTCCCCATCATGCCCCTCGCCGCAGCGGGCAAGAAGCGCGCACACGGACGGAATCGGGCGGCCCGGGGCGGTACGGACGGCCGGGCGCGGGGCCGCCGGCCGTCCCCAGGTATAGGGATTTCCCCGAAGCGCCCCCCACCCCCGGGGGGCTTCCATGGA
Source organism: Streptomyces poonensis (assembly GCF_014650915.1). Classification (GTDB taxonomy): domain Bacteria; phylum Actinomycetota; class Actinomycetes; order Streptomycetales; family Streptomycetaceae; genus Streptomyces; species Streptomyces poonensis. The sequence goes on from NZ_BMVW01000007.1 coordinate 113,602, forward strand.
TGCCTCGGAGGTCGTGAGGGACCGGCGGATCCGGCGGCAGCGGGAGACGGCGGAACCGGGGGAAGCGACCGGCGGACCGGTGGAACGGCACCGGTGCACGAGGCACGGTGTACGGGAAGAAGCAGATCGCGGCGGACGAGGGGGACGGCAGATGTTCGCGGACCCGGGGAACCGGCCACGGCTCGACTCGGTCGAGATCCGGGTGACGTTCTCGGGCACGGACGCGGCCGCCGCGCTCAGGACGCTGGCGCCGGACCACGGGGGAGCGCGGCGCCGCGTCTACTTCTGCGAGGCGGTCACGCACTTCCCGTACACCCCAGGGACCCTCGCCCACTCCCGGACCACGCCCGGACTGCCGCTGATGGACGCGGGGGTGACACTGCGGCTCCGGGTGGGGAGTGGGCGAGGCGGGGGAGGGGACGCCACGGCCGTGCTGCGGCCGTGCCGTACCTCCCGCATCACCGAACACTGGCTGGGTTTCCGGGCGCAGGGCCCGGACTCGCTGCGCCTGGGCGGCGACTGGTCGGGGGAGAACCGCGTCCTCGCGGCCTCCTTCGCCTGTGACTGCGGCCGTACGGCGGTGGAGGCGGTCACCTCCGGCGGCGCACCGCCGGCCACGGCGTTCTCCGGCCGGCAGCGGGCCTTCCTCGCCGAGTGCGCCGACGTACGCGTCGGCCCGGGCGACCTCGCCGTCCTCGGACCGGTGCTCACCCAGCGCTGGAGCGGCGTACGGCTGGATCACCACAGGGTGCGGCTGGAACGCTGGTCGCTGCGGGGGAGTGAGCCGATGGAGTGGTTCGAGGTGTCCGAACGGGTGGCACCCGAGGGCGCCGAGGTCGTCCAGGCCTCACTGACGGTCCTCCTGCGCGGCCAGGGCCTCGAACCGGATCTCGCCCCGAAGCCGCTGACGCGCCGGGTCCTGGAGGCGCTGGCGCTCGGCACCCGGGTACCTGGGCACGGCTTGGGGGTGCCCGGCCGTCGAGGGTGAGCCGCTGCGCGCGTCCCGCGCGAGGCGGCGGCGGACGACACCGCCTCGCGCGGGACGAGAGCAGGCAGGAGCCCCGCTGCCGGACGGCGCGGGGCTCCTTGGGTACTGCTATCGGTTCCGGATCAGAGCACGGGGCTCACAGCGCGAGGCTGCGGTCCGCGAAGGCTCAGACGGGAGTGACGTTCTCCGCCTGCGGGCCCTTCGGGCCCTGCGTCACGTCGAAGGTCACCTGCTGGTTCTCCTCGAGGGAGCGGAAGCCGCTCGCGTTGATCGCGGAGTAGTGGACGAAGACGTCGGGGCCGCCGCCTTCCTGGGCGATGAAACCAAAGCCCTTTTCGGCGTTGAACCACTTCACGGTTCCGGTAGCCATAAGCCCTCCTTGGGCCCAAAGGGTTGCCCTGCTCCAGAACCTGCAAGCGTAAAAACGTGCGGCGTCTGAAAACGACGAGAGCCCGCGGTCACATGCTCCGCAGGCTCTGTACTGCAAGGGAAACCAAACTGCAACTTGCGGCGAGCCTAGCACGCGGGCACCCGAAAGCAATAGAGGTCAAGATCACGTCACCCGGACGTTTGAACGTCTCCGAGGCTGGATTGACACGGTGATCTCCCGTGTCGATCTCTTCGTGACGGCGTGTGCCATAGCGACCGTGACCGGCAAGGAGGCGGTGCCACGCCGCAAAATCACCGGTTTGCGCCACCAAAGCCACCCTGCAAAGTGCACCGTACCCCATGGGGGCTAGCCTCGCGATGTGGACAATTCTCGCACCCGGCCGCGCGTCGGCCACATCCAGTTCCTGAACTGCATGCCCCTGTACTGGGGGCTCGCGCGTACCGGAACGCTCCTCGACTTCGAGCTCACGAAGGACACCCCGGAGAAGCTCAGCGAGAAGCTGGTGCAGGGCGACCTCGACATCGGGCCGATCACGCTCGTCGAGTTCCTCAGGCACGCGGACGATCTGGTCGCCTTCCCGGACATCGCGGTCGGCTGCGACGGCCCGGTGATGTCCTGCGTGATCGTCTCCAAGGTGCCCCTGGACCAGCTCGACGGCGCCCGCGTCGCCCTCGGCTCGACCTCGCGCACGTCCGTACGGCTCGCGCAGCTGCTGCTCGCGGAGCACATCGGCGTCAGCCCGTCGTACTACACCTGCCCGCCGGACCTCGCGCTGATGATGCAGGAGGCCGAGGCCGCCGTCCTCATCGGTGACGCGGCACTGCGCGCCAACATGATCGACGGACCGAAGTACGGCCTCCAGGTGCACGACCTGGGCGCCTTGTGGAAGGAGTGGACGGGCCTGCCGTTCGTCTTCGCCGTCTGGGCGGCCCGCCGGGAGTACGCCGAGCGGGAGCCGGAGGTCACCAGGAAGGTGCACGAGGCGTTCCTGGCCTCGCGCGACCTGTCCCTGGTGGAGGTCGACAAGGTCGCGGAGCAGGCCGCCCGCTGGGAGGCCTTCGACGAGACCGTCCTGGAGCGGTACTTCACCACCCTCGATTTCCGTTTCGGGCCGCCGCAGCTGGACGCGGTGAGCGAGTTCGCGCGCCGGGTGGGCCCGACGACCGGTTTCCCGGCGGACGTGAAGGTGGAGCTGCTGCGGCCGTAGCGGCCGCGTCCATGGCGGAATGCTGAATTCTCCCCGAATTCCGCGTGCTCCCGCCCCGCTGTTCGCCTGCTGTTCCGGAGCGACGGAATTCGGCCCCGCACTACCCTGCTGGCAGTCCTGGTGTCCGGACGGACGGGGGAGGGGTGGGCGCCATGCAGCCTTTGGAGGCCGGCGAACCCACGGTCGTGGGGTCCTACCGGCTGCTCGGCCGGCTCGGCTCGGGCGGGATGGGCCGCGTGTACCTGGGGCGCAGCGCGGGCGGCCGTACCGTCGCCGTGAAGATCGTCCATCCGCATTTCGCGCTGGACGACGAGTTCCGGGCGCGTTTCAGACGTGAGGTCGAGGCCGCGCGCCGGGTGGGCGGCGCGTGGACGGCGCCCGTGCTGGACGCGGACCCGGAGGCGCCGGTGCCCTGGGTGGCGACGGCGTACGCGGCCGGCCCCTCGCTGACGAGCGCGGTGGCGGACCACGGACCGCTCCCGCCCCACTCGGTACGCGTCCTGGGGGCGGGCCTCGCGGAGGCGCTCTCGGCGGTGCACGCGCTGGGGCTGGTGCACCGGGACGTGAAGCCGTCGAACGTCCTGCTGACCGTGGACGGCCCGGTGCTGATCGACTTCGGGATCGCCCGGGCCACGGACGGCACCGCGTCCCTCACCTCGACGGGCGTCTCGATCGGCTCGCCCGGCTACATGTCCCCCGAGCAGATCCTCGGCAAGGGCGTCACCGGCGCGGCGGACGTGTTCTCCCTCGGCGCGGTCCTGGCGTACGCGGCGACGGGCGAGCCGCCCTTCCCGGGGGACTCGTCGGCCGCGCTGCTGTACAAGGTGGTGCACGAGGAGCCGGAGCTCGGCTCGCTGGAGGGCGGGTTACGGGAGCTGGTGGAACGGTGCCTGCGGAAGGAGCCGGGGGAGAGACCCGGCCCCGGTGAGGTCGCCCGGCTGCTGGCCCCCGAGGGCGCGGCCCGCGCGGTGTCGGCCGGGTGGCTGCCGGGCCCGCTGGTGGAGCGGATGGGCCGGAGCGCCGTACAGCTGCTGAACCTGGAGGCCGTGGAGACGCGGGGGTCGGGGCCGGTGGAGTTCAGCAGGGTGTCGGTGGAGGGCGGGTCTCCCATGGCCGCCGGGGTGTTCGGGCCGCCGCCGGTCATGTCGCCGGAACCGCGGGAGCAGGGTGCGGGCAAGGTCTCGGTCAGCGTGGCGGCCACGTCCGTCCCGGGGGCGAACGGACGCGGGCGCAAGGTGAGCTGCACGGTCGCCCTCGCGGTCGCGGGGGCGTGTGCCGCAGTGACCTTGGGCCTGGCCTTCGTGCCCGGCCTTCTGCGGGGCGGCAGCGACGACGACGGGGCAGGTGGCGGCAGCGATCAGGCGAACCCTCCTGCGGCGACCGCTCCGACCGCGAGCGCCCCGACGGCGAGCCCTTCCGCGGGCGCGGTACCGGAGCGGTACCTCGGGACCTGGGAGGGCAAGGGCTTCGCCCTGTCCGGCACGCTGCCCATGGGCACCTTCCGCGTCACGCTCGGCCAGGTCGCCGTGGGGGAGGAGGTCGGGACGCTGCGGCAGACCGACCCCATCGGCGGCGTCTGCGAGGACGTACTGATCCTGAAGAAGGTCACGGAGCGGCGGCTCGTCGCGTCCGGCGTCGGCAGCGAGAACGACCGCTCCGTGTGCACCGACGGCGAGCACACGGTGACCTTCACCCCCGTCGGCGACGACCTGACGTACGTGTCGGACAACGCGGAGGCGGGGGATCCGGAGGCGCGGATGTCAAAGGTCGAATGACTCCAGCGGATCCTGCTGGGGCGGGTAGTGCGGAGCGCACTCGGGACAGGCGTAGACGTTGAAGCCGGGGCCGGTGGCGGCGTGGACCTCGTGGACCAGGACGGGGCTGTCGGTGGTGCAGCCGCAGCGGACGCACATGCGCAGGGGGCGGCGGGTCATGCCCAGGCATCCACGGTGAGGACGTAGGGGCGCACGAGGGCGGACGCGCTCCCGTCGAGTCGCTCGGTGAAACGGGGCGGCGGGGGCGGGACGAGGAACGCAGGCGGGGCGGGCAGGTGTCCGGCGCGGTGCCGTCCGCGCGGGCGAGGCAGGCAGAGGTTCAGTACCCAGGTCAGGAGTTGGACGATAAGGTCCGGCATGTCGGCGCTCCTTGAGCAGCGTTGGCCACGCCCCGGGACGGCCGCAATCCGTCGCCGGGGTCTGTCATGAGAACCGTAGAGCCGCGTGTCCGGCCCTGTCTACCCATATGGGGGGAGACAGGGGGAGGTGGGCCTCTATGACTTCCTGCTGGGCCGTACGTACAGTTCACCTGTGTTCGAATTCGATCCGACCAGGCCCAAGTGGCAGCAGATCGCCGAAGTGGTTCGGCAGCGAATCGCCAGCGGTGAATACCCGGTGCGCGGACTGATCTCCGAGGTGAAGCTCGAGTCAGAGTTCGGCGTGGCCCGCGAGACCGTCCGCAAAGCCACCGCCGCCCTCCGCGAAGAGGGCCTCATCATCACCACGCGCGGGATGGGCTCCTTCGTCAAGGAGCGGTAGGAAAGGCCCGTCGGTAGTCGCTCGGCGACACCCCGATGTGCTTCAGGAAGTGATGGCGGACGTTGTTCGCCGTGCCGAGACCGCTGAGCTCCCCGATCTTCTCCACCGGGAGATCCGTCGACTCCAGCAGCTCCCGGGCCAGTGCCAGGCGCTGCTCCAGGAGCCACCGGAGGGGCGTCGTGCCGGTGGCCGCCTGGAGCCGGCGGTAGAACGTGCGCGGGCTCATCGCGGCCCGCCCCGCCAGGTCCGCGATCGTCAGCGGACGGTCCAGGCGGGCCCGGGCCCAGTCGAGTACGGGAGCCAGGCCCTCGTCGTCCCTGGCGGGCACGGACGACTCGATGAACTGGGCCTGGCCGCCCGGCCGGTGGGCGGGCACCACCATCCGGCGGGCCAGCTGGTTGGCGACGTGCGCGCCGAGGTCGCGGCGTACCAGGTGCAGGCACAGGTCGAGGCCGGCGGTCAGTCCGGCGCTGGTGAGCACGTCGCCGTCGTCGACGTACAGGACGGACGCGTCGACCTGCACCTTCGGGTAACGCTCGGCCAGTTGGGCGGTGTGCATCCAGTGGGCGGTGGCGCGGCGTCCGTCGAGCAGGCCCGCCTCGGCGAGGGCGAAGGCGCCGGTGCACAGGGAGACCATGCGGGCGCCCGCGTCGTAGGCGCGGCGCAGGGCCGTGATCAGTTCCGGCGGCAGCGGCTGTCCCTCGTCCACGCACGCGTCGGGCACCGAGGGCACGATGACCGTGTCGGCGCCGACGAGATCGTCGAGCCCGTAGGGGGTCCGGAGCACGAGCCCGGTGTTCGCCGCCGTACCGTCCGGCGCCCGCTCGCCGGTCCCGCACAGCCGCAGGTCGTACCAGGGGTCGGCCAGATCGGGCTGCGGCTTGCCGAAGACGGTGCACGGGATGCTCAGTTCGTACAGGTCCCAGGAGGGGACCCCGATCATCTCCTCGGTCACGACCACGGCCACGGAACCGGCGCTCATGCCCCGAAGGGTATGGCAGGAATTTGGTGGAGGCCGTCACCGGTGTCACTTCTCCCGTCCGCCGCGCGCTGCGAGCGTGGGCGGTACGTGATCACCCGTCAAGTGCGGGCGTGCGGAAGGAGATGTGGCATGAACGCAGAACAGCAGGCCGTCACCGTCGTCGGACTGGGCTCGATGGGCTCGGCGCTGGCCGCCGCGCTGCTGGACCGGGGCCATCCGGTGACGGTGTGGAACCGTTCCGCGGGCAAGGCCGGGCCGCTGGTCGACCAGGGCGCCCGCCCGGCCGCGACGCCCCGCGAGGCGATCGAGGCGAGCCCGCTCGTCATCGCCTGCGTACTGGATTACGACGCCCTGCACACCGTCCTCGACCCCGTCGCCGACGCCCTGGCGGGCAGGACCCTGGTCAACCTGACCTCGGGCTCCCCGGAACAGGCGCACGAGGCCGCCGCGTGGGCCCGGTCGCACGGCGCCGACTACCTCGACGGCGCCGTCATGACCACCCCGCCCGGCGTCGGCAGCCCCGAGATGATGTTCCTGTACAGCGGCTCGCGGAGCGTCTTCGACGCCCACCGCCCGACGCTCGCGGCGCTGGGCGACCCCCTGTACCTGGGCACCGACCCCGGTCTGGCCTCCCTCTACGACACCGCGCTCCTCGGCCTGATGTGGTCCACCATGACCGGCTGGCTGCACGGCACCGCGCTGGTCGGCGCGGAGAAGACGCCCGCCACGGAGTTCACGCCGGTCGCGATCCGCTGGCTGACCGCCGCCGTGACGGGGTTCCTGACCAGGTACGCGGCCCAGGTGGACGCCGGCCGCTACCCGGGCGACGACGCCACCGTGGACGTACAGATCGCGGCCATCGAGCATCTCATCCACGCCGCGGCGGCCCGGGGCGTCGACAACGCGCTGCCCGAACTTTTGAAGGCCGCCATGCTGCGGGCGCGGGCCGCGGGCCACGGCTCCGACAGTTACGCCAGCCTGATCGAGGTCCTGAAGAGCCCGGCGGAGGACAAGTGACCGCGACGCCGGCCGGCCACGCCCGCCTCGCGCCGGTCCCGCCGCCCTCCTCGCCCACCGTGTCCTGGACGGACCTGCTGAGGGCCGCCACCGACGACTGTCTGGCCGCTCTTCTGGAGGCAGCCGAGGGGGCCGACGACCGGGACTGGTCGCGCCGCGCCCACGGCCTCGACTGGACGTGCCGCCAGACCCTCGACCATCTCGCCCTCGGGCTGACGGGCTACGCCGGCCTGCTCATCGCCCGCCCGACCGACCGTTACATCACCCTCTTCGCCTCGCTCGACCCTCAGGCCCCCGTACCGGACTGCCTGGAGGGACTGCGTATCGCCGCCGCCCTCCTCACCTCCACGGTCCGGGACACGGCCGCCGAGGTACGTGCCTGGCACCCGTGGGGTCACTCCGACGCCGCCGGGTTCGCCGCCATGGGAATCACCGAACTGACCCTCCACACCTACGACATCACCCGCGCCCTCGGTCCGGCCTGGTCACCGCCCGACGCTCTCGCCGCGGCCGTCCTGACACGCCTTTTCCCGGACGCTCCCGTGGGGCACGGACCGTCCGACACCCTGTTGTGGAGCACGGGCCGCACCGCCCTCCCCGGGCTGCCCCGGCGAACGGAGTGGCGCTGGGACGGGACGTGAGAGCACGACGATCGGTACTGTGACGCGGATGAACGAGCCGCTGCTGACCGCCGTCGCCGCCCTCTGGGGCGGTGCGGCGGGCGTGCTCGTGCCACGGCCCGCCCACCGCTTCGCGGTCGAGCCGGAGGAGAGCTGGCGGGACACGTGCCCCGCCGGGCATCCGATCACCGGCCCCGCGGGCGGCTGGCTCGGACCGGCCCGGTGCGCGGACGGCACCCGCTACGGGCCGAGCACGGCCGCCGTGGCCCTCGTGACCGCGCTGATATGCGCCACTCTCGCCGCCGCCACCGGCCCCCGCCCCGAGCTGGCCGTCTGGCTGGCGCTCGCGCCGGTCGCCGTCCTGCTGGGCCTCGTCGACCTGCGGGTGCACCGGCTGCCGGACGTGCTGACGCTGCCGCTGGCCGGGGCCGCGGTGGTGCTGCTGGGAGGGGCGGCCCTCGTCCCCGGGCACGCGGGGGAGTGGCTCACGGCGGTGCTCGGGGCGGTGGTGCTCGGCGGTGCGTACTTCCTGTTCTTCCTCGTCGACCCCAACGGCCTGGGTTTCGGCGACGTGAAGCTCGCACTCGGGCTCGGTGCCGTGCTCGGGTGGTACGGGTGGGGAACCGTGGCGCTGGGGACGTTGGCGGGGTTCCTCTTCGGCGGGCTGTACGGGCTGGCGCTCGTCGTCGCGCGCAGGATCGGCCGGAGGACGGCGTACCCGCTCGGGCCGTCCCTGATCGCGGGCGCGTACGTGGCGATGCTGCTCGGGGCGTACGCGGCCTGACGTGCGGGGCGGCCGGTGTCGTCCACAGGTGCGGTGTCCTCCGCAGGCTGGCGTCGGGTGGTTCGAGGTGCTGGCGTACGCTGGCCTGGACCGCCCACACCCACCTGAAAGGGACCCCGGTGACCGAGAAGGCCGACCTCCAGTCCGTCCTCGACCGCGCCGCCGCCGGTGGGCGGATCACCCCAGAAGAGGCCCTCGACCTGTACCGCGACGCCCCGCTGCACGCGCTGGGCGCCGCCGCCGACGCCGTACGGAGGCGGAAGTACGCGGGCACCGAGCACATCGCCACGTACATCATCGAGCGGAACATCAACTACACGAACGTCTGCGTGACGGCGTGCAAGTTCTGCGCCTTCTACGCCGCGCCCAAGGACACCAAGAAGGGCTGGACGCGGGACCTGGAGGACATCCTGCGCCGCTGCGCGGAGACCGTCGAGCTCGGCGGTACGCAGATCATGTTCCAGGGCGGGCACCACCCGGACTTCGGCGTCGAGTACTACGAGCAGCACTTCTCCGCCATCAAGCAGGCCTTCCCGCAGCTGGTCATCCACTCCCTCGGCGCCTCCGAGGTCGAGCACATGGCCCGGATCTCCAAGGTGAGCGTGGAGGAGGCGATCCAGCGCATCCACGCGGCCGGCCTCGACTCCTTCGCCGGCGCCGGCGCCGAGCTGCTGCCCGAGCGGCCGCGCAAGGCGATCGCCCCGCTGAAGGAGAGCGGCGAGCGCTGGCTGGAGATCATGGAGACCGCGCACAACCTGGGCGTGGAGTCCACCTCCACCATGCTCATGGGCACCGGCGAGACCAACGCCGAGCGCATCGAGCACCTGCGCATGATCCGCGACGTACAGGACCGGACGGGCGGCTTCCGCGCCTTCATCCCGTACACGTACCAGCCCGAGAACAACCACCTCAAGGGCCGTACGCAGGCCACCATCTTCGAGTACCTGCGCATGATCGCCATCGCCCGGATCTTCCTGGACAACGTGGCGCACATCCAGGGCTCCTGGCTGACCACCGGCAAGGAGATCGGCCAGCTCTCCATGCACTACGGCGCGGACGACCTCGGCTCGGTCATGCTGGAGGAGAACGTCGTGTCCTCCGCCGGCGCCAAGCACCGCTCCAACCGGCTGGAGCTCATCGACCTGATCCGCAAGGCCGGGCGCGTCCCCGCCCAGCGGTCCACGACGTACGAGCACCTCGTCGTCCACGACGACCCGGCGAACGACCCCGTCGACGACCGCGTGGTCTCCCACATCTCGTCCACGGCCATCGAGGGCGGCACGGCCCACCCCGAGCTGAAGCTGATCGCCACCAACTAGCGCGCCGTATCGCTTACTGGACGCTCACTAGAGACGTGCTGACGATCCATGCCGCGGACGAGCTGCGGCACGCCTGGGACGACGACAAGCCCCTCAAGGAGGGCGCCGTCGCCGTGGAGGGCGGCCAGGTGGCCGCCGTGGGCACGCTGGCCGAGCTGCTGAAGCTCTACCCGAGCGCCCGCGTACGGCGCTGGCCGGGCACCCTGGGGCCCGCCCGCGTCCACGACGGCCCGCTCCCGGACGCGCCGACACCGCGTGAACGCATTCACGCGGTGCTCAAGTCGGGTGCCGTCGCGGTGCTGGAGGAGTACGCGGGCACGCCCGAACTGCGGGCGGCCGCCGAGCGGAACGACGTGGTGGTCCTCCGGCGGGCGCGGCCCACGGCCGTCGTCCCGGGCGGGCGCGCCGATCTCGCCGTGTTCGACGCGGCCGGTGCCTGTCTCGCCACGGTGTGCGCGGGACGGCTGGTGCACCGGAGGCGGTGAGCCGCCTCCGTCCCGGATGCGGCTGCCTCAGCCGGAGAACGCCTCCGCGAACGCCCCGTCCTCCTGCTCCACCCCGCTGCAGTCGGTGGACGCGTCGTCCGTGGCGGAGTCGCTGTCGCACTGCCGGTCGCGGAAGGACGCCCACATCGACACCCAGGCGATGCCCTTCTTTTCGGCGAACTGCCGTACCTGCGCGGCGTCCTGAAGCGTGAACGTCTCGTTGTCCACGTCGTTCTCGCCGATCATCGAGGTGAGGGCCAGACCGTGCCAGGCGCCCTCGTCCGACAGCCCGAAGACGTCCGCGAGCTGGTCGTGGGCGGCCCGGGCGGACGTCTCCGCGTAGTCGCCCATGTCACCGTCGTACGTGCTGCCGTAGTTCATGGTCATGATGTTGACCGTGGAGACCTGCACGGAGTGGTTGTTCGCGGACTCCAGCAGGGCCACGCTGTCGTCGTCCAGGCCGGAGGGCATGACGGGGAGGGTGAACGACACCGAGAGGTCGGACCGTTCCTCCTGGAGCAGCGCTATCGCCTCCGAGCGCAGGTCGATCGAGTCGGAGTCCGTCAGCGCGTCGCCCTCGACGTCGAAGTCCGCCGCGCTCGCCCCGGCCGCGTCCAGCGCCTGCCCGTACGCCTCGGCGAGCTCCGACGCGCTGCCGCAGGCCTCGGCGAGCTCCGTCCCCGACGCCCCGCCGAACGACACCCGCACCGTCGCCCCCGAATCCGTGAGCGCCGAGATCCGGGACGTCACGGCCGAGTCGTCGATCGCCGCCGTACCGCCCCAGGTGGGCGTGCAGTCGTCGCCGTCCGCGATCACGAAGGCCAGGTTGTACGCGGACGCCGAGCCCGCCGAGTCCAGGTCGTAGGCCGTCGTGGCGCTCACATAGGGCGCGTACGCCGTCGACGACGACTCGGGGGTGCCGGTGCTGCCCGTACCGCCGGGGTCCGGCTGGGCCTGTGCGGTCGACGAGCCGGAGGAGGAGCCGTCGCCGTCCGTGTCCGCGGAGCAGCCCGCGCAGGCCAGCGCCACCAGGCAGACGAGCCCGGCGGCCGGCTTCAGGAAACTCCTCATTGCGCATGCACCCGCTCTCGTGATCGATCTCATTGCTGCGATCGCTCGTGATTTCTGTCTCAGGAAGGAAACAAAGTTCGTTTCCGCAGCCGAAATGAACCACACCCGGCTGTGCCAAACGAAGATCGGATGCGCACAGCATTCTCATGGGAAAGCCGGCATCAAACGGACAACTCCGCCACGGGAAGCGGAAGATACCGGGCGTTCGGGCGAGGCGGGGCGCTCACCTGCAATCTTTGAATCTCTAAGGAAAGAGACAGGCTGCGGAGTTCCTCACGGATGACTCACAAGTAATTCCGGGATTCGGCCACATAAAGGATCTCTAACATCCGGGGAATGCAATCCGAGTCCGTCATCGAAAACCACGCACCCGAGGCCGCCTCCGCCGCCGCGCCGGTGCGCGGCCGACGCCGTAAACGCGGCCGGGCCGCCGGGTCCGCGGAGGGCCCTGTGTTCGTCGACAACTCCGGGCGCAGGGCCAAGTGGCTGCGCCGGATCGGCATGCTCATGGGTCTCGTCTGCGTCGGCTACGCCGTCGTGCTCGGCCTGGCCTTCATGGGCTGGGGCATCTCCTCGTCCCCGTCCGAGCTGTTCCCCTTCGGTGACGGCGGAGGGCAGGCCGGAGCGCCGGGCGGCGCGCAGCCGCAGGGCGGCGTCGCCCCCTCCGGAGCCCCCTCCGGAGCCCCGTCGGGTGCGCCCTCCGGAGCCCCGAACGGTACTCCGCCCTCGGGCGCCCCCGCTGTTCCGTCCCCTTCCGCATCCGCATCCGCATCCGTCTCCGCTTTTGCCGACGCCGACTGACCGGAACGCAGCCACACACATGACCACGACGACGCCTCCACGCCGCCGCCGGCGCGCCCCCTCCAAGATCGAGCGGGCCCGCGGCAAGGCGGCGGCGCTGCAGAAACCCCGAGTCATCCTCGCCCTGCTGCTTCTGCTCGCGCTGACCAGCGTGATGCTCCTCGACGGCTATCTGCGCGCCGAGGTCGGCGGCGACCAGCGCGTCCGCTCCGGGGCCAGCTCCAGTGACGTACCCGACGACGTCCTCGAGGGCGGCCCCATCCTGAGCTTCCGCGGCGGGCAGGCGGTGACCCAGTCCGTGCCCGACAAGACGATCGCGCTCACCTTCGACGACGGCCCCAACCCGACCTGGACGCCCGAGATCCTCAAGGTCCTGGAGAAGTACGACGTCCCGGCGACCTTCTTCCTGGTCGGCTCGATGGTCTCGCGCTACCCCGACATCGTGGACGACATGGTCGACCAGGGCCACGAGATCGGCATCCACACCTTCACGCACGTGGACCTGTCGTACCAGAGCGACGCCCGCATCACCCGTGAGATAGAGCAGACGCAGCTCGCGCTCGCGGGCGCGGCCGGCATCACGACCACGCTGTTCCGCGCGCCGTACTCCTCCGAGATGGACGCCATCGACAACTACAGCTGGCCCGTCTACCAGAAGCTCGGCGAGGAGGGCTACACCAGCGTCTTCATCGACACCGACAGCGACGACTGGAAGAAGCCCGGCGTCTCGAAGATCATCAAGTGGGCCACTCCCGAGGACGGCGAGGGCGCGTCGGTCCTCATGCACGACGCGGGCGGCGACCGCTCGCAGACCGTGAAGGCGCTCGGCACGTACATCGAGAAGATGCGGGCGAAGGGCTACACCTTCACCACCATCAGCGGTGCGATGGAGGAGAGCAGCGAACAGCAGGGGCAGCAGCAGGGACAGCAGGCGGCCGGTGGAGCATCGGCGGGGCAGCAGCCCGCTGCTCCGGCGCAGCAGAGCGGCGGCCAGAGCGGCGGCCAGAGCGGCGGCCAGAGCGGTGAACAGAGCAGTGGCCAGAACAGCACCTCCGCCCTTCAGGCCGCCCACCGCACCGCCACCGGCACCACCCTCTACGAGGGCAAGGCCCTCGTCGCCGCCGTATGGGTCGCCGAGCGGGTCGTACCGGCGCTCTCGGCCGGGCTCGTCGTCGTGGGTGTCGCCGTCATCGGCCGCTTCGGGATGATGCTGGTCCTCGCCCGCCGCCACTACCGCAAGCGCAACAAACGCCGGTTCAGCTGGGGACCGCCGGTCACCCGCCCGGTGACGGTGATCGTGCCCGCGTACAACGAGAAGGAGTGCATCGCCAACACCCTCGAGTCGCTGGCGAAGAGCACCCATTCGATCGAGATCATCGTCGTGGACGACGGCTCGTCGGACGGCACCTCCGAGATCGCGCGAGCCGCGGCCGACTCGCTCGGCCTGACGAACGTCCGGGTCATCCGCCAGGAGAACGCGGGCAAGCCCGCCGCCCTCAACAACGGCGTCCGCAACGCCAGCCACGACATCGTCGTGATGATGGACGGCGACACGGTCTTCGAGCCCGACACCGTACGCCAGCTCGTGCAGCCCTTCGCCGACCCCGGGGTCGGCGCGGTCGCGGGCAACGCCAAGGTCGGCAACCGCAACACCATGATCGGCGCCTGGCAGCACATCGAGTACGTGATGGGCTTCAACCTCGACCGCCGGATGTACGACCTGCTGCGCTGCATGCCCACCATCCCGGGCGCGATCGGCGCGTTCCGCCGGGACGCGGTGCTCCAGGTCGGCGGCATGAGCGAGGACACCCTCGCCGAGGACACCGACATCACCATCGCCATGCACCGCGAGGGCTGGCGGGTCGTCTACCAGGAGCACGCCCGCGCCTGGACGGAGGCGCCCGGCTCGCTCAAGCAGCTCTGGTCGCAGCGCTACCGCTGGTCGTACGGGACCATGCAGGCGCTGTGGAAGCACCGGAAGTCCCTCACGGACAAGGGCCCCTCGGGACGCTTCGGCCGCGTCGGCATGCCGCTGGTGGTGATCTTCCAGATCGTCACGCCGGTCTGCGCCCCGCTGATCGACGTCTTCACGGCGTACGCCATGATCTTCGTCGACTTCAAGGCGTCGCTGCTCGCCTGGCTGGCGGTGCTCGGTGTCCAGCTCGTCTGCGCCGGCTACGCGTTCAAGCTGGACAAGGAGAAGTACCGGTACCTGCTGATGCTGCCGCTCCAGCAGCTCGCCTACCGGCAGATGATGTACCTGGTCCTGATCCACTCCTGCGTCACGGCCCTGACCGGCGGCCGGCTGCGCTGGCAGAAGCTGAAGCGCACGGGTGAGGTCGGTACGCCGGCGGGGGCGAGCTGATGGGGTCGCATCGCAGGGGGGCCGCTGTCGGTGGCCGGCCCCAGGTGCCCCGACCGCCCGGCGACGTCGCCGACACCGCTCGGCTTCCGCGCGTGGTGCCGGACGGCGGCGCACCGCCTTCGCGGGGTGGGCGGGCCGGCGGACGCGACCGCTACTTCGACGCGCTGCGCGCCGTCGCCCTCGTCCGCGTCGTCACGTACCACACCTTCGGCTGGGCCTGGGCGGGCATGGTCTTCCCCTCCATGGGGATCATGTTCGCCCTGGCCGGCACCCTGATGGCCAAGTCCCTGGAGCGTCCCGCGGCCAAGGTGCTGCGCAGCCGGGTGCGGCGGCTGCTGCCCCCGTTCTGGTTCTGGGGCGTCTTCGTGGTCGTCGCCATGCTGGTCCACGACTGGATGCCGGGCTGGCAGATCGTCTACTGGGTGGTGCCGCTCGGCGACCCGCCGGGCAACGCGTGGGGCGAGCAGGCCTGGGAGGTCGTCTGGTACCTGCGCACGTACCTGTGGTTCGTCCTGCTCTCGCCGCTGCTGCTGAAGCTGTTCCGGCTGGCCCCCGTGCCGGTGCTGCTGCTGTCCCTCGTGCCGGTCACGGTCTTCCACTTCCTGTGGGCACCGCCGGACGACCGGTTCGGCTCCACGCTCACCGACCTGGCGATCTTCCTGTTCTGCTGGGTCCTGGGCTTCGCCCACCGCGACGGGGTCCTGCGCCGGCTCAGGCCCGGCCCGGTGGTCGTCGGCTCGCTCGCGGCGCTGGTGTTCGGCTCCTGGTTCGCCTTCTCGCACCAGGCCGAGTTCGGTACGTACGACCTCGACGAGGTCCCGCTCGCCCAGGCGTTCTTCTCGGCCGGGTTCGTGACGCTGCTGATGTACGCCAAGGAGCGGTTCTCGGTCGACTTCGCGTGGCTGGCCCGCTTCCGGAGGCTCGACCGGATCGTGACGGTCTTCAACGCGCGCGCGGTGACGGTCTACCTGTGGCACGAGATCGCGCTGATCCTGGCCGTCCCGCTGATCGACCAGTTCTGGAAGGTGCCCGCGTTCGAGAAGTACCTGCCGCTGGGCAGCCAGTGGTTCATGTTCGGCGTCGGCTGGGTGCTGATCGGGGCCTTCGTGCTGCTGTGCGGATGGGTGGAGGACGTGGCGGCGAAGCGGAGACCGAGGCTGTTGCCGTGACGGCCGCCGTGACGGCCGCTGCCACGGTCACCTCCGGATCACCGCGGGTGCCGTACGGGCCGGGCGCTTCGGGTGTGCCCGGCCCGTACCGCCGTATCCCGGACTGCCACAATGGGCCGGTGACCCGCGCCTCCCTGAACAAGCAGCCGCACGAAGTCGCCTCGATGTTCGACCACGTGGCGGAACGGTACGACCTCACCAACGACGTGCTCTCCCTCGGCCAGGACCGCAGATGGCGCAAGGAGGTCGCGCGGGCGGTCGACGCGCGGCCCGCGCAGAAGGTGCTGGACCTCGCCGCCGGTACGGGGACCTCGTCGCTGCCCTTCGCCCGGTCGGGCGCGTACGTCGTCCCGTGCGACTTCTCCCTCGGCATGCTCCGGGTGGGCAAGCAGCGCGAGTCCTGGCTGCCGTTCACGGCGGGCGACGCGACGCGGCTGCCGTTCAGGGACGACACCTTCGACGCGGTGACCATCTCCTTCGGGCTGCGGAACGTGCAGGACACGGATGCCGCGCTGCGCGAGATGCTCCGGGTGACCAGGCCCGGCGGACGGGTCGTGATCTGCGAGTTCTCACACCCGACGTGGACGCCGTTCCGCACCGTCTACACCGAGTACCTGATGCGTGCGCTGCCCCCGGTGGCGCGGGCGGTGTCGTCCAACCCCGACGCGTACG
Organism: Streptomyces poonensis; assembly: GCF_014650915.1. GTDB lineage: Bacteria > Actinomycetota > Actinomycetes > Streptomycetales > Streptomycetaceae > Streptomyces > Streptomyces poonensis. The sequence continues at coordinate 130,007 of NZ_BMVW01000007.1, forward strand.
TCTACCTCGCCGAGTCGATCCGCGACTGGCCCGACCAGCCCGCCCTGGCCGGGCGGCTGCGTGCGGCCGGCTGGGAGAAGGTGGCCTGGCGGAACCTCACGGGCGGCGTGGTGGCGCTGCACCGGGGCTTCAAGGCGGCCCAGCCGCCCGCTGAGGCTGCCTGCTAGCGCAAGACAGGCGAGACGGGGAACGCATCGCCCGGTTCGTCCAGTTCGCGGCGGAGCCCGCCCGGCGGCGGACCGGTGCGGCGCGGTTCGCGCACCCCCGCGCCCCCGCCGCCCTCACCCTCGCCGTGCTCGAACCACACGGTGACCACCGCCCCGCGCGGGATCTCGGTCCCCGGCCGCGGGTACTGGCGTACGACGTAGTCGACGGCGGTCTCGACGGTGGCCGAGGGGAAGTCGGGCCGGTCGGGCGCGGCCAGCCGTACCCCTCGTGCCTCGGCCGTCGCGCGTGCGTCCATGGCCATCAGACCGACGAGCCGCGGTACACGCACTTCGGGTGTATTGGGTGGTATACGCACAGATGTCACCCCCAGCGGTACTGGCAGGGTAACCGTGTGGGGGCGGATGCCGGAAGCGGTGCGTGTTCATTCTCGGCCGACAGTCACCGAGTGTCACAGGACGAGTCGGTAGCGGTGCCCCGTCCGCCGGGAGGCGGGCGTCGTGAAGACCTCCTCCAGCTCCATGCCGAGACGACGCGTCACGGCGATCGAGCGCTCGTTGTCGGCGAGGACCATGGCGATGACGCTCGGAACTCCCGCCCCGCGCAGCCGGTCCAGCGTCTCGAGGGCGGCGGCGGTGACGTACCCCTTGCCCCAGTACGGCCGGGCGAGCCGCCAGCCGATCTCTATCTCGCCCTGCGCGCCCCAGTCGTGCGGCCACGGCTGGGCACCGGTGAAGCCGATGACCCGGCCCTCCTCGTCGAGCATGCTCCAGAAGCAGAAGCCGTGCTCGGCGTCGTGGCGGCGCTGGCGGGCGGTCAGCTCCTCGTAGACGGACAGCTCGGCGGACCGGCCGCCGTGGAACTCCATGACCTCGGGGTGGTCGAAGATCCGGTGCCAGGCCACGGCGTCCTCGTCGGTGGGGACACGCAGACGTACACCGGGGAGATCTCGGTTCACAGGGACAGCCCTTCGGCGGGGTGATCAATACCGCTGCATAGACTGCCCATGTCCCGTGCCCCCCGGCACCCACATTTCTAGTCTTGGGGAGATGCCGCCGTGACCGAGCCCCAGCCCCTTACCGAACACACCGCCGATGTGATCGTCGTCGGGGCCGGGCCAGCCGGTTCCACCACCGCGTACTACCTGGCCAAGGCCGGACTGGACGTCCTGCTGCTGGAGAAGACCGCCTTCCCGCGCGAGAAGGTCTGCGGTGACGGCCTGACGCCCCGCGCCACCAAACAGCTCGTGGCCATGGGCATCGACATCTCCGAGGAGGCGGGCTGGCTCCGCAACAAGGGCCTCCGCATCATCGCCGGCGGTGTCCGCCTCCAGCTCGACTGGCCGGATCTCGCCTCCTTCCCGGACTACGGGCTGGTCCGCAAGCGCGACGACTTCGACGAGCAGCTGGCCCGGCAGGCGCAGAAGGCGGGCGCCCGGCTGTACGAGCGGTGCAATGTCGGCGCCCCGATCGTCGACGACCGCACCGGCCGCATCACGGGCGTCCACGCCAAGCTCGGCGACGCCGAGTCCGGTGAGAAGCGGGAGGTCACCTTCCACGCGCCGCTGGTGGTGGCCGCGGACGGCAACTCCTCGCGCCTGTCCCTGGCGATGGGCCTGCACCGCCGCGAGGACCGCCCCATGGGCGTCGCGGTCCGTACGTACTTCACGTCCCCCCGCCACGACGACGACTACCTGGAGTCCTGGCTGGAGCTGTGGGACCGCCGCGGGCCGGGCGAGGACCGCCTGCTGCCCGGCTACGGCTGGGTGTTCGGCATGGGCGACGGCACCTCGAACGTCGGCCTCGGCGTGCTCAACACCTCCGCCTCCTTCAAGGAACTGGACTGGCGCGAGGTCCTCAAGGCCTGGTGCGCGTCCATGCCGGAGGACTGGGGGTACACCCCGGAGAACATGACGATGCCGATCCGCGGCGCGGCCCTGCCCATGGCCTTCAACCGCCAGCCGCACTACACCAAGGGACTGCTGCTGGTCGGCGACGCGGGCGGCCTGGTCAACCCCTTCAACGGTGAGGGCATCGCCTACGCCATGGAGTCCGGCCAGATCGCCGCGGACGTCATCGTCCAGGCCCACGCCCGGGCCACCCCCGCCCAGCGCGAGATGGCCCTCCAGCGCTACCCCCGCGTCCTGAAGGACACCTACGGCGGCTACTACACCCTGGGCCGCGCCTTCGTGAAGCTCATCGGCAACCCGAAGATCATGAAGATCGCGACCGAACGGGGCCTCACCCACCCCCTGCTGATGAAGTTCACGCTGAAGATGCTCGCGAACCTGACGGACCCCACGGGCGGCGACGCGATGGACCGCATCATCAACGGCCTGAGCAAGGTGGCCCCGAAGGCCTGACGCGGACGGCCGGGACGGAACCGGCCGAGACGGCTCGTGGCCGCCGCCCCGCGGGGCGGCGGCCACGAGCCGTTGTCACAGGGGGCCGTCGGGGCCGTCTGAGGCGCGCTGTCAGAGCACCCGCACCGCACCCGAGGCCGGGTAGCCGGACAGGTCCTGGATGACGACGCCCTTGGACGGGTTCGCGGCGTCGAGGTACTGGCCGTTCCCGATGTAGACGCCCACGTGGTACGCGGAGCCCTTGCCGCCCCAGTAGAGGATGTCGCCGACCGCCAGGCTGGACAGCGAGACATCGGTGCCCATCATCGACTGGTCCTGCGAGACCCGGGGGAGGTCCACGCCGGCCTCCCGGAAGGCGGCCTGCACGAGGCTGGAGCAGTCCCAGGCGTTGGGGCCGGAGGCGCCCATCACGTAGGCGTCGCCGAGCTGTGCCTTGAGGAAGCCGATGACGGTCGCCACGCTGCCGCCGGCCGGCGCGGAGGCCTCGGTCGAGGCGGAAGCCGAGGCCGAGGTGAGCTCGGTCCGCTCCGCGGAGCGTGCGGCACGCTCCGCGGCCGCCTTCCGCTCTGCCTCTGCCTCGGCCTTCTTCTTGGCCTCGGCCTTCTGCTTGGCCTCCGCGAGGTCGGCCTTGGCCTGCTTGGCGGCCGCGGCGGCGGCCGCGTCACGTTCGGCCTGCAGCTCATAGGTGGCCGCGGCCTGCTGCGTGGCCTCCGCGGACTCGGCGACCTGCGCCGCCAGGTCCGCCGTGAGCGTGGGAAGTTCGAGCGTCTGGGTCACGGGCTCCGCGGCGTTCGCCGACGCGGACGCTCCGGCCACTGCCACGGTGCCGAGGATGCCACCGGCGACCCCGGCGCGCATCGCCATCTTCGACGCGCCACGGCGGGGCTTCCGGTGGCTGCGTATGTGAGCGGTGTGGGACATGGGTACAAGCGGTACCAGGGGCTCCTCCATACCTTCAAGAAACGTGTGGTCCGCCACAGTTGTTCAAACGGTCGTCGAACCCCGGGCGTGTCGCCCCTCATTGACGCTCTAACGGGCATTGCGGACACGAGTGATCAAGCCTGTGATCATGGGTTTTCATCATTACGCCCGAATTGCTCTGCGCTTACCACTGCTTGCGCCGTGTGGCCAAGCCCGGTTTCCGGGGCGCGGCCGACGGTGTGGTGTAGGTCACGGAACGGTTACCGCCAGGGGCGCGTCCCCGCGCGGAATCACGAGTTTCGGCGCTCGTGAACGCGCGCACGCATTCACATCCGCTCCCGTACTCTCCCCACGGTGTGAACACCGCGCACTATCAGCCCGCGCCGTCCAGCGCGAATTTGCATGCAGCGGAACCTTCTTGATATTGAGACGCACCCCTCCAACCGTCGATGACCAGCCACGACAGGCCGGAATATCACGGCTGGTGATCATTCGGATGCTTCACGTGCGAACCTCACCGCTCATCCGACTTCATGATCCTTCGTCAGGTGGTGGAGATCACAAAGTCGTTGGCGTACCCCGTGTCGCAGATCACAGACCCGCAGGCATAAGATGCGGGGCAGTTGGGCTTGTGACCTGCTTCACATGTTCGCGATCTTCGCCGGTACACACGGGGGTCGAGGGACGGCCGGGGCGGGTGGGCGGGTTCAACCTTCCGCCAGCAGTCAGTGCCGACTGAGAGGAGCGAGGAGCGGTGAACGCGTATGCGCCCATCCTCGTACTGGGAGCCCTCGGGGCAGGCTTTGCGATCTTCTCCGTGATCATGGCCACGCTGATCGGCCCGAAGCGCTACAACCGGGCCAAGGTCGAGGCCTACGAGTGCGGTATCGAGCCGACCCCCACGCCGGCCGGTGGCGGGCGCTTCCCCATCAAGTACTACCTGACGGCGATGCTCTTCATCGTCTTCGACATCGAGATCGTCTTCCTCTACCCCTGGGCCGTCTCCTTCGACGCCCTGGGTGTTTTCGGGCTCGTGGAGATGCTGCTCTTCGTGCTCACCGTCTTCGTCGCGTACGCGTACGTATGGCGGCGCGGCGGCCTGGAATGGGACTGAGGGGCCTTTAGGACATGGGACTCGAAGAAAAGCTGCCGAGCGGATTCCTGCTGACCACCGTCGAGCAGGCCGCGGGCTGGGTGCGCAAGGCGTCCGTGTTCCCCGCCACCTTCGGCCTCGCCTGCTGTGCCATCGAGATGATGACCACGGGCGCGGGACGCTACGACCTGGCCCGCTTCGGCATGGAGGTCTTCCGCGGCTCACCGCGCCAGGCGGACCTCATGATCGTCGCCGGCCGGGTCAGCCAGAAGATGGCGCCGGTGCTGCGGCAGGTCTACGACCAGATGCCGAACCCCAAGTGGGTGATCTCCATGGGGGTCTGCGCGTCCTCGGGCGGCATGTTCAACAACTACGCCATCGTCCAGGGCGTCGACCACATCGTCCCCGTCGACATCTACCTCCCCGGCTGCCCCCCGCGGCCCGAGATGCTGATGGACGCCATCCTCAAGCTGCACCACAAGATCCAGAACTCCAAGCTCGGCGTGAACGCCGAGGAAGCGGCCCGCGAGGCCGAGGAGGCCGCGCTCAAGGCGCTCCCCACCATCGAGATGAAGGGGCTGCTGCGGTGAGCGACGCGAACGGCAACGGCGGCAAGAGCGGCAGGAGCGGCTCCGACGAGGGGGCCAACCCGGAGAAGGACCTGGGCGCGGCCAACCTCCCCGGCCAGCGCGGCGACCAGGGCGAGGAGATCCGTGTCCAGCGCGGCATGTTCGGCGCGAACAACGGCGGCGACACCTCCGGCTACGGCGGCCTGGTCCGCTCCATCCGGCTCCCCGGCCCGTCCTCCCGCCCCTACGGCGGCTGGTTCGACGAGGTCGCCGACGAACTCGAGGGCGCCCTGGAGGAACAGGGACTCGTCCCGGAGAACGCCATCGACAAGACGGTCGTCGACCGTGGCGAGATCACCTTCCACATCGAACGCGAGCACCTGGTCCGCGTGGCCCGGACCCTCCGCGACGACCCGGCGCTGCGCTTCGAGCTCTGCACGGGGGTGAGCGGCGTCCACTACCCCGGCGACAAGGGCCGCGAGCTGCACGCCGTGTACCACCTGCGCTCGATCACCCACAACCGGCTGATCCGGCTCGAAGTCTCCGCCCCCGACGCCGACCCGCACATCCCGTCGCTCGTCCCCGTCTACCCGACGAACGACTGGCACGAGCGCGAGACGTACGACTTCTTCGGCATCGTCTTCGACGGTCACCCGGCGCTGACGCGGATCATGATGCCGGACGACTGGCAGGGCTTCCCGCAGCGCAAGGACTACCCCCTCGGCGGCATCCCCGTCGAGTACAAGGGCGCCCAGATCCCGGCTCCGGACCAGCGGAGGTCGTACTCATGAGCACGCAGACCCCTTCGTCCGCTTCTTCCGCGGCGGGAACCCGCGAGACCACCGAAGGCACCGTCTACACGGTCACCGGCGGCGACTGGGACGAGGTCGTCGAGTCCGCGGCGAAGGCCGACGACGAGCGCCTGATCGTCAACATGGGCCCGCAGCACCCGTCCACGCACGGCGTGCTCCGCCTCATCCTGGAGATCGAGGGCGAGACGGTCACCGAGGCCCGCTGCGGCATCGGCTACCTCCACACCGGCATCGAGAAGAACCTCGAGTACCGCACCTGGACCCAGGGCACCACCTTCGTGACCCGCATGGACTACCTGACGCCGTTTTTCAACGAGACGGCGTACTGCCTCGCCGTCGAGCGGCTCCTCGGCATCGAGGACCAGGTGCCGGACCGGGCCAGCGTCATCCGTGTCCTGCTGATGGAGCTGAACCGGCTCTCCTCCCACCTGGTGTGCGTCGCCACCGGCGGTATGGAGCTGGGCGCCACCACGATCATGATCTACGGCTTCCGCGATCGTGAACTCGTTCTCGACGTCTTCGAGCTGATCACCGGCCTGCGAATGAACCACGCGTTCGTCCGGCCCGGCGGACTCGCCCAGGACCTGCCGCCCGGCGCGGTGGACCAGATCCGCGAGTTCGTGAAGAAGATGAAGAAGAACCTGCCCGAGTACGACAAGCTCGCGACCGGGAACCCCATCTTCAAGGGCCGTATGCAGGACATCGGCTACCTAGACCTGGCCGGCTGCATGGCGCTGGGCGCCACCGGCCCCATCCTCCGCTCGGCCGGTCTCCCGCACGACCTGCGCAAGGCGCAGCCGTACTGCGGCTACGAGACGTACGACTTCGACGTCCCGACCGCAGACACCTGTGACGCGTACGGTCGCTTCCTGATCCGCCTGGAGGAGATGCGCCAGTCGCTCAGGATCATCGAGCAGTGCCTGGACCGGCTCGCCCCCGGCCCGGTCATGGTCGCCGACAAGAAGATCGCCTGGCCCGCCCAGCTCGCCCTGGGACCGGACGGACTGGGCAACTCCCTGGACCACATCAAGACCATCATGGGCACCTCCATGGAGGCCCTGATCCACCACTTCAAGCTGGTGACCGAGGGCTTCCGCGTCCCGCCGGGACAGGTGTACGCGGCGGTCGAGTCGCCCAAGGGCGAGCTCGGGGTGCACGTCGTGTCCGACGGAGGCACCCGCCCCTTCCGGGTCCACTTCCGCGACCCGTCCTTCACCAACCTGCAGACCATGGCGGCGATGTGCGAGGGCGGCCAGGTCGCCGACGTCATCGTCGCCGTCGCGTCCATCGACCCCGTGATGGGAGGCGTCGACCGGTGACCACCACCCCCGAAGGTGTCAGTCTGGGCATGCCCCAGCTGCCCGCGCCCGACTACCCGGACGACGTCCGAGCGCGGCTGGAGCAGGACGCGCGCGAGATCGTCGCCCGTTACCCCGACTCCCGCTCGGCCCTGCTCCCGCTGCTGCACCTCGTGCAGTCGGAGGAGGGCCATGTCACCCGCACCGGCATGCAGTTCTGTGCCGACGTGCTCGGCCTGACCACGGCCGAGGTCACCGCGGTCGCGACCTTCTACACCATGTACCGCCGGGGGCCCTCCGGCGACTACCAGGTGGGCGTCTGCACCAACACCCTGTGCGCGGTGATGGGCGGCGACGCCATCTTCGAGGCGCTCCAGGACCACCTGGGCGTCGGCAACGGCGGGACCACCGACGACGGCAAGGTCACCCTGGAGCACATCGAGTGCAACGCGGCCTGCGACTTCGCGCCGGTCGTGATGGTCAACTGGGAGTTCTTCGACAACCAGACCGTGCGGAGCGCCAAGCAGCTCGTCGACGACCTGCGCGCGGGTGTGCCGGTCGAGCCCACCCGCGGCGCCCCCCTGTGCACGTTCAAGGAGACCGCCCGGATCCTGGCGGGCTTCCCCGACGAGCGCGAGGGGGCGGTGGAGGCATCCGGGAGCGCGGGACCCGCTTCCCTGATCGGCCTCCGGCTCGCCAAGGGCGAGGCCGCGCGCGTGGTGCATCCGCGCGACGGCGGACCCCACGACGAGGCGCACGACGGGGCACAGGGCGGCGCGGCGCCGAGGGACACGGCACCGCACGACCCGTCGCCGTCCGAGCACCTGAGCTCGCACGACGCGCCGCAGGACACATCGGCCTCCGACCCGGCCCACCCCGCCGGACCGACCGCCGAGGAGGGGGAGTGATGACCGTGGCGACCGAGATCAAGGACCCCAGCCCGGAGAAGCTGCTCGCACCCGTGCTGTCGGCCTTCTGGGACGAGGACAGGTCCTGGACGCTGGATGTCTATCAGAGGCACGAGGGGTACGAGGGCCTCCGCAAGGCGCTCGCGATGACTCCGGACGACCTCATCGCGTACGTCAAGGACTCCGGGCTGCGCGGCCGCGGCGGCGCCGGCTTCCCCACGGGAATGAAGTGGCAGTTCATTCCCCAGGGGGATGGAAAACCGCACTATCTAGTTGTCAACGCCGACGAATCGGAGCCCGGAACGTGCAAGGACATTCCGCTCCTCTTCGCGAACCCGCATAGCCTCATCGAGGGCATCGTCATCGCCTGCTATGCCATCAGGTCTTCGCATGCCTTCATCTATCTGCGCGGTGAAGTCGTGCCCGTGCTGCGGCGGTTGCACTCGGCCGTCCGTGAGGCCTACGCGGCGGGCTACCTCGGCAAGAACATCCTGGGCAGCGGACTCGACCTCGAACTCACCGTGCACGCGGGCGCGGGCGCGTACATCTGCGGTGAGGAGACCGCGCTGCTGGACTCGCTCGAAGGCCGCCGTGGTCAACCGCGGCTCCGTCCCCCTTTCCCTGCCGTCGCGGGCCTCTACGCGTGCCCGACTGTGGTGAACAACGTCGAGTCGATCGCGTCGGTTCCCGCCATCCTGAAAAACGGCAAGGAATGGTTCAGGTCGATGGGCAGCGAGAAGTCCCCGGGCTTCACGCTGTACTCGCTCAGCGGCCACGTCGCCAGTCCCGGCCAGTACGAGGCCCCGCTCGGCATCACGCTGCGCCAGCTCCTCGACATGAGCGGCGGCATGCGGCCCGGCCACCGCCTGAAGTTCTGGACGCCCGGCGGCTCCTCGACGCCCATGTTCACCGACGAGCACCTCGACGTGCCCCTCGACTACGAGGGCGTCGGCGCCGCGGGCTCCATGCTCGGCACCAAGGCCCTGCAGTGCTTCGACGAGACCACTTGCGTGGTGCGGGCGGTGACGCGCTGGACCGAGTTCTACGCCCACGAGTCCTGCGGCAAGTGCACACCCTGCCGGGAAGGCACCTACTGGCTGGTCCAGTTGCTGCGCGACATCGAGGCCGGCAAGGGCGCCATGAGCGACCTCGACAAGCTCAACGACATCGCCGACAACATCAACGGCAAGTCCTTCTGCGCCCTCGGCGACGGCGCGGCCTCGCCGATCTTCTCCTCCCTGAAGTACTTCCGCGAGGAGTACGAGGAGCACATCACGGGCCGCGGCTGCCCCTTCGACCCGGCCAGGTCGACAGCCTGGGCCGACCACCGTACGGAGGTGAACGCATGACTGTGACGACGAGCGCTCCCTCCGGGGGCGGTCAGGCGGCGGTCCCGCCGGAGGATCTCGTCACACTGACCATCGACGGCGTCGAGATCAGCGTGCCCAAGGGCACCCTGGTCATCCGGGCCGCCGAACAGCTCGGCATCGAGATCCCCCGCTTCTGCGACCACCCCCTCCTCGACCCGGCCGGCGCCTGCCGGCAGTGCATCGTCGAGGTGGAGGGCCAGCGCAAGCCCATGGCGTCCTGCACGATCACCTGCACGGACGGGATGGTCGTCAAGACGCACCTCACCTCTCCCGTCGCGGAGAAGGCCCAGCACGGTGTGATGGAGCTGCTGCTCATCAACCACCCGCTGGACTGCCCCGTCTGCGACAAGGGCGGCGAGTGCCCGCTGCAGAACCAGGCGATGTCGCACGGCAACGCCGAGTCGCGCTTCGAGGGCAAGAAGCGGACCTACGAGAAGCCGGTGCCGATCTCCGCACAGGTGCTGCTCGACCGTGAGCGGTGCGTGCTGTGCGCCCGCTGCACCCGCTTCTCCAACCAGGTCGCGGGCGACCCGATGATCGAGCTGATCGAGCGGGGCGCGCTCCAGCAGGTCGGCACCGGTGAGGGCGATCCCTTCGAGTCCTATTTCTCCGGCAACACCATCCAGATCTGCCCGGTCGGCGCGCTGACCTCGGCGGCGTACCGCTTTCGCTCCCGCCCCTTCGACCTCGTCTCGTCGCCGTCGGTGTGCGAGCACTGCTCGGGAGGCTGTGCGACGCGTACGGACCACCGGCGCGGCAAGGTCATGCGGCGGCTCGCCGCCGACGACCCCGAGGTCAACGAGGAGTGGATCTGCGACAAGGGACGCTTCGCGTTCCGGTACGCGCAGCGCCCCGACCGGCTGACGACTCCCCTCGTACGTGACGACGAAGGCGTCCTGCGGCCCGCCTCCTGGCCGGAGGCACTGGAGGCCGCGGCCCAGGGGCTGCTGGCCGCCCGTGGCCGCGCGGGTGTGCTGACCGGCGGCCGCCTGACCGTCGAGGACGCCTACGCGTACAGCAAGTTCGCGCGCGTGGCGCTCGACACCAACGACATCGACTTCCGCGCGCGCGTGCACAGCGCCGAGGAGGCCGAGTTCCTGGCGGCGAAGGTCGCCGGACGCGGACGTGACCTCGACGGTACGGGCGTCACGTACACCGCTCTGGAGCAGGCGCCCGCCGTCCTGCTGGCCGGCTTCGAGGCCGAGGAGGAGGCGCCCGGCGTCTTCCTGCGGCTGCGCAAGGCCTGGCGCAAGCACGGACAGAGGGTGTACTCGCTGGCCACGTACGCGACCCGGGGCCTTGAGAAGGCCGGCGGCACGCTGCTGCCCGCCGCGCCCGGTACCGAGCCGGAGTGGCTGGACGCCCTCGCGAGCCGGTTCGGACTGGACGAGGACGGGGCGAAGGCCGCCGAGGCGCTGCGCGCCGAGGGCGCGGTGATCGTCGTCGGTGAGCGGCTGGCGGCTGTGGCGGGCGGACTGACCGCCGCCGTACGGGCCGCGGCCGCGACCGGCGCCCAGCTGGTGTGGATCCCCCGCAGGGCCGGGGAACGCGGCGCCGTCGAGGCGGGCGCGCTGCCGGCCCTGCTGCCGGGCGGCCGTCCGGCCACCGACCCGCGCGCGCGGGACGAGGTCGCCGCCGCCTGGGGCGTCGCCGGTCTCCCGCACCGCTACGGCAGGGACACCGGCGAGATCGTCGAGGCCGCCGCGGGCGGTGAGCTGCGGGCCCTGCTGGTGGCGGGCGTGGAGGTCGCCGACCTGCCCGACCCGGCACGCGCGCGTGCGGCACTCTCCGAGGTCGGCTTCCTGGTGTCGCTGGAGCTGCGGCCCAGCGAGGTCACCGAGCACGCCGACGTGATCCTGCCGGTCGCCGCGGCCGCCGAGAAGGCGGGCACCTTCCTGAACTGGGAGGGCCGCGCGCGTTCCTTCGAGGCCGCGCTCAAGCCCGACCAGATGACGCGCCGCCTCGCGCCCACCGACGGGCGGGTCCTGCAGATGCTGGCCGACGCCATGGACGTCCACCTCGGACTGCCCGACCTGCGCACCACGCGCGCGGAGCTGGACCGGCTCGGGACATGGGACGGGCCGCGGGCCACCGAACCCATGGAGTCCGCCGGACAGTTGCCGCGTCCGGCGGCCGGGGAGGCCGTCCTGGCCGGGCACCGGTTGCTGCTCGACCAGGGCCGGCTCCAGGACGGTGACGAGGCGCTCGCGGGGACACGGCACGCGGCACGCGCGCGCGTGTCCGCCGCCACGGCCGCCGAGGCGGGCGTCAAGGACGGCGACGTCCTGGCGGTGAGCGGCCCAGGAGGGTCGGTCGCACTCCCCTTGCAGATCACGGACATGCCCGACCGTGTGGTCTGGCTGCCGCTGAACTCCGCCGGGACAGGCGTCGCCTCCGACACCGGGGCGCTGCCCGGCGCACTCGTCCGCATCGGCCCGGCGGCCCTCGCCCCCGAGGCCCCCCAGGAGGTGGAGGCATGAGCCCGTACCTCGAGGACATGAGCCCGTACCTCGCCGCCGAAGACCTCTCCATGTTCGGCCGCGACCCTTGGTGGCTGGTCGCGATCAAGGCGGTGTTCTGCTTCGCCTTCCTGATGGTGACCGTGCTGTTCTCCATCGTGTGGGAGCGCAAGGTCGTCGCCTGGATGCAGCTGCGCATCGGCCCCAACCGGCACGGCCCCTGGGGCATGCTCCAGTCGCTCGCCGACGGCATCAAGCTGATGCTCAAGGAAGACGTCATCGTCAAGCGCGCGGACAAGGTGGTCTACGTCCTCGCGCCGATCGTCGCGGCCATCCCGGCCTTCATGGCGATCGCGGTGATCCCCTTCGGACCGGCCGACAACCAGGTCTCGATCTTCGGCACGCGCACCACGATGCAGCTCACCGACCTGCCGATCGCGATGCTGTACATCCTCGCGGTCGCCTCGGTCGGCATCTACGGCATCGTGCTGGCCGGCTGGAGCTCCGGATCGACGTACCCGCTGCTCGGTGGTCTGCGCTCCTGCGCGCAGATGATCTCGTACGAGATCGCCATGGGTGCCGCCTTCGCCTCCGTCTTCCTCTACTCGGGGTCGATGTCGACGTCGGCGATCGTCGAGGCGCAGGCGGACCGCTGGTACATCGTCCTGCTGCCGCTCTCCTTCCTGATCTACATCGTGACCATGGTGGGCGAGACCAACCGCGCCCCCTTCGACATGCCGGAGTCCGAGGGCGACCTGGTCGGCGGCTTCAACACCGAGTACTCGTCCATCAAGTTCGCGATGTTCATGCTCGCCGAGTACGTGAACATGGTGACGGTCTCGGCCGTGTCGGTGACGCTCTTCCTGGGGGGCTGGCGGGCCCCGTGGCCGGTCAGCACCTTCTGGGAGGGCGCCAACCAGGGCTGGTGGCCGATGCTCTGGTTCACGGTCAAGGTGCAGCTGCTGCTGTTCTTCTTCATCTGGCTGCGCGGCACGCTTCCGCGCGTGCGCTACGACCAGCTGATGAAGCTCGGCTGGAAGGTCCTCATTCCGGTCTCCGTGGTCTGGCTGATGCTCGTGGCGACCGTCCGGACCCTGCGCAACGAGAACTACGACTTCACCGACATCGCCCTGTACGTCGGCGCGGGTGTCCTCGCCCTGCTGCTGCTCTCGTTCGTGGCGGACATGTTCCGCGGCCGGGGCGAAGCGGCGGACGAGCCTGCCGGGCCCGCCGCCTTCGACCCCATGGCCGGTGGATTCCCCGTACCGCCACTGCCCGGGCAGACCCTGCCGCCGGTGCCGCGCAGGCGGCCGCGCCGGGAGCGGGAGCTGATTGTCAGTGGTGGGTCCGATACTGACAGTGACGGAATCTCGAAGGGGAGGGAGGCGTCCGATGGCTGATGAGCCCAAGGAGACCAAGCCGGGTTTCCAGAACCCCGTCGCCGGCTTCGGCGTGACCTTCAAGGCCATGTTCAAGAAGCGGCTGACCGAGCAGTACCCGGAGCAGCAGAAGACCACCGCTCCCCGGTTCCACGGCCGGCACCAGCTCAACCGCCATCCGGACGGCCTGGAGAAGTGCGTCGGCTGCGAGCTGTGCGCCTGGGCGTGCCCCGCGGACGCCATCTACGTGGAGGGCGCGGACAACACGGACGAGGAGCGCTACTCGCCGGGCGAGCGGTACGGCCGCGTCTACCAGATCAACTACGCCCGCTGCATCCTGTGCGGCCTGTGCATCGAGGCGTGCCCCACGCGCGCGCTGACGATGACCAACGAGTTCGAGCTGGCGGACTCCAGCCGAGCCAACCTCATCTACACCAAGGAGCAGCTGCTCGCCGGCCTCGACGAGGGCATGGTCGACACGCCGCACGCCATCTACCCCGGCACGGACGAGCAGGACTACTACCGGGGACTGGTCACGCAGGCGGCGGAGGGCACGGAGCGCCAGGTGGCCCTCTCCAAGGGCGAGGTCCCGCAGGAGGCCGCCTCCACCTTCGGCGAGGACGAGCCCGCGTCGGAGAAGGTGATCCGCCGATGACGCCGACGACTTCGGTGGAGGCGACGACTCAGCTCGCCGCCTACACCACCTCCACGGGCGAGGCCGTGCAGTTCTGGGTGCTCGGCACGGTCGCCGTGATCGGCGCCCTGTGCACCGTCTTCATGAAGAAGGCCGTGCACAGCGCGCTCTGCCTCGCCGGAACCATGATCATCCTGGCGGTCTTCTACCTCGCCAACGGGGCCTACTTCCTGGGCGTCGTGCAGATCGTCGTCTACACCGGCGCGATCATGATGCTGTTCCTGTTCGTGGTGATGCTCGTCGGCGTCACCGCGGCGGACTCCCTGAAGGAGACCATCAAGGGCCAGCGCTGGCTGGCCCTGCTGTGCGGACTCGGCTTCGGCATCCTGCTGGTCGCCGGTATCGGCAACGCCTCGCTGACCGAGTTCAGCGGCCTCGGCCAGGCCAACGCGGGCGGCAACGTCGAGGGACTCGCCCAGCTCCTCTTCACCAAGTACGTCTTCGCCTTCGAACTCACCGGCGCCCTGCTCATCACGGCCTCGGTCGGCGCCATGGTGCTCACCCACCGCGAGCGCACCGAACGCGCGAAGACCCAGCGCGAACTGGCCGAGCAGCGCGTCCGCGAGGGCAAGCACCTGCCGCCGCTGCCCGCGCCCGGTGTGTACGCCCGGCACAACGCGGTGGACATCGCGGGCCTGCTGCCGGACGGCACCCCGTCCGAGCTCACCGTCAACAGGACGCTGCGGGAGCGCGGGCAGATCCGGGACGTGTCGGCCGAGGCGCTGAACGACCTCAAGGCCCTGGAACAGCGCTCCGCAGCACGCCTGGAGCGCACGAGGAGCGGGGAGGCGTCGAAGTGAATCCCGTGAACTACCTCTATCTCGCCGCCCTGCTGTTCACGATCGGCGCCACCGGCGTACTGATCAGGCGGAACGCGATCGTGCTGTTCATGTGCGTCGAGCTGATGCTCAACGCCTGCAACCTCGCGCTCGTCGCCTTCTCCCGGATGCACGGCAACCTCGACGGCCAGATCATCGCCTTCTTCGTGATGGTCGTCGCCGCGGCGGAGGTCGTGGTCGGGCTCGCGATCATCGTGTCGCTGTTCCGTTCCCGCCACTCGGCCTCGGTCGACGACGCCAGCCTGATGAAGCTGTAAGGGGTCGGAAGAATCGTGGAGAACCTGATTGCGCTGCTGGTGGCGGCGCCCCTGCTCGGAGCGGCCGTCCTGCTGTGCGGCGGCCGGCGGCTGGACGCCGTCGGGCACTGGATCGGCACGGTCCTCGCCGCCGTCTCCTTCGTCATCGGCGCCGTCCTCTTCGCCGACATGCTCGGCAAGGACGCGGAGGCCCGCGAGATCGGGCAGCACCTGTTCAGCTGGATTCCCGTCGAGGGCTTCCAGGCGGACATCGCTTTCCAGCTCGACCAGCTGTCGATGACGTTCGTCCTGCTCATCACCGGCGTCGGCACGCTCATCCACCTGTACTCGATCGGGTACATGGAGCACGACGAGCGCCGGCGCCGCTTCTTCGGCTATCTCAACCTGTTCCTGGCGGCGATGCTGCTGCTCGTCCTCGCCGACAACTACCTGCTTCTGTACGTCGGCTGGGAGGGCGTCGGTCTCGCCTCGTACCTGCTCATCGGCTTCTGGCAGCACAAGCCCAGCGCCGCGACCGCCGCGAAGAAGGCCTTCCTGGTCAACCGCGTCGGCGACATGGGCCTGTCCATCGCGATCATGCTGATGTTCACCACCTTCGGCACCTTCGCCTTCGGGCCGGTGCTGGAGAGCGCCGGGGAGACGAGCGAGGGCAAGCTGACCGCCATCGCCCTGATGCTGCTGCTCGCCGCCTGCGGCAAGTCGGCCCAGGTGCCGCTGCAGTCCTGGCTCGGTGACGCGATGGAGGGCCCGACCCCGGTCTCGGCCCTCATCCACGCCGCGACCATGGTGACCGCGGGCGTCTACCTGATCGTCCGCTCCGCGGACATCTTCAACCTCGCCCCGGACGCACAACTGGTCACCACCGTGGTCGGCGCGGTCACACTCCTCTTCGGTGCGATCGTCGGTTGTGCGAAGGACGACATCAAGAAGGCCCTCGCCGGATCGACCATGTCGCAGATCGGCTACATGGTGCTGGCCGCGGGCCTCGGCCCCATCGGCTACGTCTTCGCGATCATGCACCTGGTGACGCACGGCTTCTTCAAGGCCGGGCTGTTCCTCGGCGCCGGATCGGTCATGCACGGCATGAACGACGAGGTCGACATGCGCAAGTACGGCGGCCTGCGCAAGTACATGCCGGTCACCTTCGTCACCTTCGGTCTCGGCTACCTCGCCATCATCGGCTTCCCCGGCCTGTCCGGCTTCTTCTCCAAGGACAAGATCATCGAGGCGGCCTTCGCCAAGGGCGGCACCGAGGGCTGGATCCTCGGCGGCGTGGCCCTGCTGGGCGCGGCCATCACGGCGTACTACATGACGCGCGTGATGCTGATGACCTTCTTCGGGGAGGAGCGCTGGCGGAGCCGGCCCACGGCCTCCCCGGACCAGCCGGACGTGGAGCCCGCCGCCGAGCACCAGGGTGCCCACGCCGAGCCCCACCCGCACGAGTCGCCCAGGTCCATGACGATCCCCATGATCGTGCTGGCCTTCGGGTCGGTGTTCGCGGGCGCGTTCTTCGGCATCGGTGACCGGTTCGTGCACTGGCTGGAGCCCGTCACCGGGCACAAGCACGGGCACCCCCCGGTCAGCGCGCTGACGATCACTCTCTCCACGGTGGCGGTGCTCGTCCTCGGCGCGGGGCTCGCCTACCTCCACTACGGGCGCCGTCCCGTTCCCGCCGTCGCCCCGCGCGGATCGCTGCTCACCCGGGCGGCCCGGCGCGACCTCCTCCAGGACGACTTCAACCACGTCGTCCTGGTCCGCGGCGGCGAGCACCTGACGCGCTCCCTGGTGTACGTCGACCACACCCTGGTCGACGGCGTCGTCAATGGCACGGCGGCCTCGGTCGGCGGCCTCTCCGGACGGCTGCGCAAGCTGCAGAACGGCTACGCGCGCAGTTACGCGGTCTCGATGTTCGGCGGTGCGGCGGTCCTCATCGCCGCGACCCTGCTGATGAGGGCGGTCTGATACCGATGTCCTTTCCCCTCCTGACAGCGACGGCGGTGCTCCCGGCCCTCGGGGCGATCGCCACGGCCGCCGTACCGGCCGCGCGGCGCACCGCCGCCAAGTGGCTGGCGCTGCTCGTCTCGCTGGGCACGCTCGCGCTCGCGGTGACCGTGCTCGTGCGCTACGACCCGGACGGCGACCGCTACCAGCTCACCGAGTCGCACTCCTGGATCGCGGACTTCGGGGTGCGGTACGAGCTGGGCGTGGACGGCATCGCGGTGGCGCTGATCGCGCTCACCGCGCTGCTGATCCCGTTCATCATCCTCGCGGGCTGGCACGACGCCGACCCCCTGGAGACGGGGCACAAGCGCTGGCGGCCGACGCAGGGCTTCTTCGCCCTGATCCTGGCCGTCGAGGCGATGGTGATCATCTCCTTCGAGGCCACCGACGTCTTCCTCTTCTACATCTTCTTCGAAGCCATGCTCATCCCGATGTACTTCCTCATCGGCGGCTTCGGGGACCGTGCCCACGAGCACGGCGAGGAGACGGCGGCCACGCAGCGGTCGTACGCGGCCGTGAAGTTCCTGCTCTACAACCTCGCCGGCGGACTCATCATGCTGGCCGCGGTCATCGGCCTGTACGTGGTCGCGGGCAACTTCTCCCTCACCGAGATCGCCGAGGCCCGCGCCAACGGCTCCCTCGACATGGCGACCAACACCGAGCGCTGGCTGTTCCTCGGCTTCTTCTTCGCCTTCGCGGTGAAGGCGCCCCTATGGCCGCTGCACACCTGGCTGCCCAACGCCATGGGGGAAGCCACAGCCCCGGTCGCCGTGCTGATCACGGCGGTCGTCGACAAGGTGGGCACGTTCGCCATGCTGCGCTTCTGCCTCGGGCTGTTCCCGGAGGCGTCGAAGTGGGCGACGCCCGCGATCCTCGTCCTCGCACTGATCAGCATCATCTACGGGGCACTGCTCGCCGTCGGCCAGCGTGACATCAAGCGGCTGGTGGCGTACGCGTCGATCTCGCACTTCGGCTTCATCATCCTCGGCATCTTCGCGATGACCAGCCAGGGCCAGTCGGGCGCCACGCTCTACATGGTCAACCACGGGATCTCGACGGCCGCCCTGATGCTGGTGGCGGGCTTTCTGATCTCGCGGCGCGGCTCCCGGCTCATCGCCGACTACGGGGGCGTGCAGAAGGTGGCCCCGGTGCTCGCCGGCACCTTCCTGATCGGCGGCCTGGCGACGCTGTCGCTGCCGGGGCTCGCGCCGTTCGTGAGTGAGTTCCTGGTCCTGGTCGGCACGTTCGCGCGCTATCCGGCGGTCGGGATCATCGCCACCTTCGGCATCGTGCTCGCCGCGCTGTACGTCCTCGTTCTCTACCAGAGGACGATGACGGGTCCGGTGAAGCCCGAGGTGGCAAAGATGCCGGACCTGCGAATCCGGGAGCTCGTCGTCGTCGCCCCGCTGATCGCCCTGCTGATTCTCCTGGGCGTCTACCCGAAGCCGGTCACCGACATCGTCAACCCCGCGGTGAAGCAGACCATGTCCGACGTCCAGAAGAAGGACCCCCAGCCCGAGGTGGAGGCGGCCAAGTGAGCGCATCAGCCGTCCACAGCCTGTGGACAATGGCGGCCGACCCGATCGAGAAGATCGACGCGCCGAAGATCGAGTACGGGCAGCTGTCGCCCACCCTGATCGTCATCGGCGCGGCGATCCTCGGAATCCTGATCGAGGCCTTCGTGCCGCGCAGGTCCCGCTACTACGCCCAGGTGTTCCTGTCCGCCGTCGCCCTGGCCGCCGCCTTCGCCGCGGTCGTCGGCCTCGCGGCCGGCGGCTACGCCACCACGAAGGCGGGCATCGCGGCGATGGGCGCGATCGCCGTCGACGGACCGGCCCTGTTCCTGCAGGGCACCATTCTCCTCGCCGGACTGCTCGGCGTGTTCACCTTCGCCGAGCGGCGGCTCGACCCGGTGGCCCACGGCAACCGGGTCGACTCGTTCGCCGCGCAGGCAGCCTCCGTGCCGGGCAGCGACAGCGAGAAGGCCGCGGTCAAGGCCGGGTTCACCACCACCGAGGTGTTCCCGCTGCTGCTCTTCGCGATCGGCGGCATGCTGATCTTCCCAGCGGCCAATGACCTGCTGACCTTGTTCATCGCCCTGGAAGTGCTCTCACTCCCGCTGTATCTGCTGTGCGCCCTGGCCCGCCGCAAGCGGCTCGTGTCGCAGGAGGCCGCGGTCAAGTACTTCCTGCTGGGCGCCTTCGCCTCCGCGTTCACCCTGTTCGGTATCGCGCTGCTGTACGGGTACGCGGGCTCCGTGTCGTACGCGACGATCGCCCAGGTCGTCGACGGCACCGTGCAGAACGTGACCCCGGCGCTCGCCGACACCATGGGCAACGACGCGCTGCTGCTCGTCGGCACCGCGATGCTGGTGATGGGCCTGCTGTTCAAGGTGGGCGCGGTGCCGTTCCACATGTGGACGCCGGATGTGTACCAGGGCGCGCCGACCCCGGTCACCGGCTTCATGGCGGCGGCGACGAAGGTGGCGGCGTTCGGCGCGCTGCTGCGTGTGCTGTACGTGGTCCTGCCGGGTCTGCGCTGGGACTGGCGGCCGGTGATGTGGGCCGTGGCGATCGTCACGATGCTGGCCGGCGCGATCGTCGCGATCACCCAGACCGACATCAAGCGGCTGCTGGCGTACTCGTCGATCGCGCACGCGGGCTTCATCCTCGCCGGTGTGATCGCGGCCTCGCCGGAGGGTGTGTCTTCGGTGCTGTTCTATCTGGGCGCGTACTCGTTCGTGACGATCGGCGCCTTCGCGGTGGTCACGCTGGTGCGGGACGCGGGCGGGGAGGCGACGCACCTGTCGAAGTGGGCGGGGCTGGGGCGCAGGTCACCGCTGGTGGCGGCGGTGTTCGCCGTTTTCCTGCTGGCCTTCGCGGGCATTCCGCTGACGTCCGGGTTCGCCGGGAAGTTCGCCGTGTTCAAGGCGGCGGCCGAGGGCGGCGCGGGCGCGATCGTCGTGATCGGTGTGATCTCGTCGGCCATCGCGGCGTTCTTCTACATCCGCGTGATCGTGCTCATGTTCTTCAGCGAGCCGCGGCCCGAGGGCCCGACGGTCGCCGTGCCGTCGCCGCTGACCACGACGGCGATCGCCGTCGGTGTCGCGGTCACGGTGGTGCTGGGCGTGGCGCCGCAGTACTTCCTGGACCTCGCGAGCCAGGCGGGCGTTTTCGTCCGCTGACGCCCCCTTCGTGGGGGGAACGACGGCCCGGTCCCTTGGGAGAGGGGGCCGGGCCGTCGGCTGTCTGCGGGCCATCGAGAACTACTGGCTGCGCTCGCGCCGTGTCCTGATGCCGGTGAGGTCGAGGTCGACGGGGAACGGGGCAGCGACCTTCATGCGCTCCCGGAAGATTCCGACGCTGGTGTAGGCGCCGGTGGTCGGTTCCAGCTCGAAAGCGTGCACCACGGCGAGGCCCTTCTCGTTCTCGACCCGCCAGTAGTGGGGAATGCCTGCTCGCGCGTACTTGTGCGGCTTGGTCTCCCGGTCCCGCGAGACGGAGTCCGGGGAGACGACCTCGACGGCGAGCAGGACGGCTTCGGCCGGGAAGCGGGTCTGCTCCGGATCGTCCACCACGTCACCACGCACCACGACCACATCCGGCTCGGGCCGGTTCTGCCGGTCGATGTCGATGGTGAATTCGCGGATGACCTCGAACTCCTCGGGGGCCAGCGATTCGAGCTGCCACTCGAAGAAGGTGACAGCGCGTGAGTGGAAAAGAGTCTGCGGACTCACGAAGACCAGGCTCCCGTCGATCAGTTCCGTGTGCGGAGGCAGATTCGGAAGCTGATCCAGGTCGTCGGCGGTCCAGCCGCCCTCCGGTGGGCTTGGCCAGGTGGGTGTGGACGTCTTGGGTTCGACGCTCATGAGTGCTCCCATGGGACGGAGTCTCGCCGGTCACTTCAGACTATCGGCCGGAAACGGGCAGGTCTCGCGCGTACGTGTGAACGAGTGCCGGGTCTTTGACGAGGTGCTCCGGTTCCACGGCGGCCAGCCTGTGGATAACTCCTTGCCTGTCAGTCCGGGCCCCTATCGTGGATGCAGTGGTCGAGGAGCCACGAACGACCACGACGTACGGGGGACGGGACTATGAGCGGACTAGGTGTGATGACCGGAATCGACGCGACGGCGGAACCGGCCGGAGCGGGCGTGGCTGGCGGGATGCCGGACCACGGCGACAGCGAGGCACTCGCCACGCTGCACCGTGTCTTCGGGTACCAGGCGTTCCGCGGCCAGCAGGAAGAGATCATCGAGCATGTGGTGGCCGGCGGCGACGCCGTCGTGCTCATGCCGACCGGCGGCGGGAAGTCGCTCTGCTACCAGATCCCGGCGCTCGTCAGACCGGGTACGGGCATCGTGGTCTCCCCGCTCATCGCGCTCATGCAGGACCAGGTGGACGCGCTGCGGGCGCTGGGTGTGAGCGCCGGCTTCATCAACTCCACGCAGGACTTCGACGAGCGGCGCGTGGTGGAGGCCCAGTTCCTGGCGGGCGAGCTGGACCTGCTGTACCTGGCGCCGGAGCGGCTGCGCCTGGAAGGCACGCTCGACCTGCTCGCGCGCGGCAAGATCTCCGTCTTCGCGATCGACGAGGCGCACTGCGTGTCGCAGTGGGGCCACGACTTCCGCCCCGACTACCTGGCACTGTCGCTGCTGGGCGAGCGCTGGCCGGACGTACCGCGGATCGCGCTCACCGCCACCGCCACGCGCACCACCCACCGGGAGATCACCGAGCGGCTGGGCATGCCGCAGGCCCGCCACTTCGAGGCGAGCTTCGACCGGCCCAACATCCAGTACCGGATAGTTCCGAAGGCCGATCCCAAGAAGCAGCTCCTCTCCTTTCTGCGCGAGGAGCACGCGGGCGACGCGGGCATCGTGTACTGCCTGTCGCGGAACTCGGTGGAGAAGACGGCCGAGTTCCTCACCCGCAACGGCATCGAGGCGGTGCCGTACCACGCGGGCCTGGACGCGGGAACGCGCGCGGCCCACCAGTCGCGGTTCCTGCGCGAGGAGGGCCTGGTCGTCGTGGCGACCATCGCCTTCGGCATGGGCATCGACAAGCCGGACGTACGGTTCGTCGCCCACCTCGACCTGCCGAAGTCGGTGGAGGGCTACTACCAGGAGACGGGCCGCGCGGGCCGGGACGGGCTGCCGTCGACGGCATGGATGGCGTACGGGCTGCAGGACGTGGTCCAACAGCGGAAGATGATCCAGACGGGCGAGGGCGACGAGGCGTTCCGCCGCCGGGCCGCCGCTCACCTGGACGCGATGCTGGCGCTGTGCGAGACGGCCCAGTGCCGTCGCGGGCAGCTTCTCGCCTACTTCGGCCAGGAGCCGGGCGCCGGCGGCTGCGGCAACTGCGACACGTGCCTGACCCCGCCGGAGACCTGGGACGGCACGGTCGCCGCCCAGAAGCTGCTGTCCACGGTGGTGCGGCTGAAGCGGGAGCGGGGCCAGAAGTTCGGTGCCGGGCAGATCGTCGACATCCTGCTCGGCCGGCGCACCGCCAAGGTGATCCAGTTCGACCACGACCAGCTGTCCGTGTTCGGCATCGGCGAGGAGCTGTCGGAGGCCGAGTGGCGGGGCGTCGCCCGGCAGCTACTGGCACAGGGGCTGCTCGCCGTCGAGGGCGAGTACGGGACGCTGGTGCTCACCGAGGAGAGCGGGACGGTCCTGCGGCGGGAGCGCGAGGTGCCGCTGCGGAAGGAGCCGGCCAAGCGGGTCGCCGCCGCGAAGTCGTCCTCGGCCGGCCGGGGCGGCGAGCGGAAGGCGAAGGGCGCGGTGGCGGCCGAGCTGGCGCCCGAGCTCGTGCCGGTGTTCGAGGCACTGCGCTCGTGGCGGGGTGAGCGGGCCCGGGAACAGGGCGTTCCCGCGTACGTCATCTTCCACGACGCGACGCTCCGCGAGATCGCGACCATACGGCCCACATCCGTGGCCGAGCTGGGGAGCATCACCGGAGTCGGCGAGAAGAAGCTGGCGACGTACGGGGAGGGGGTGCTGGGGGTGCTTGCCTCCTTGGGTGGGTCTCCGGACCTGGGCGGGACTCCCGCCCCGGCCGGCTCCGACGGTTCGGCGAGCGGCGCGGACGTCGGCGCGGACGTCGGGGCGGACGTCGGCTTCGACTGGCCGGACACGGAGCCGGAACCCGAGCCGGACGACTGGGCGTAGGGGGTCGCGTGGTCAGGCCGTGGTCATAGGGCACGTGTCGCATAGGCCCTGACGTCCGCGTCGGAGTCCTTGGTGGCCGTGGTGAGGGCCGTGCGGGCGTCCGCGTCGGCGGCGTGCCGGGTCAGGGCCAGGACGGCTGCCTTGCGGACGTCGGCGTTGGCGTCGGTGAGGGCCTTGGTGAGGGCGGGTACGGCACTCTCCTTCCTGGCGGCGGACAGTGCGGTGGCGGCGCCCGCACGGACCTGCCAGGCCGGATCGTCCAGCGCGGCGACGGCCTGAGCGCTCAGCGGCTCCGGGCAACCGGTGGTGGCCAGCGCCCCGAACGCGGCACCGCGCACCAAGGGGTCGGTGTCCTCGGTGAGCCGGTGCAGCGCGGTCCGCTCGGCAGCCCCGGAGGCGACCGTGGCCAGGGCCTTCGCCACCGTGACGCGGACCTCGCGGGACGGGTCGTCCGCCGCACGCGCCAGCTGTTGGGCCGCGTCGACCGAGACAAGGGCACGCACCGCCTCGATACGGACGGTGATGTCGGGGTCGGTGAGGGAGCAGGCGAACAGGTCGGCATCGCCCAGGCGCAGGGCGCGCAGCACGTCCAGCGCGGCGGCGCGGACCACGGGATCGGCCTCCGACAAGGCATCGGCGAGGCCATCGCGCAGGGCCGTGTCGGGCGGCAGCGTCTCGACCAGTTCGCGCAGGGAGGCCGCGGCGGCGGCACGCACGTCGCCCTGGGGGTCGCGGAGCGCGGCGGCCAGGGCGGGGCCCGTGCCGGTCGGCAGGGTCTCCGTGAGAACGGCGACGGCTTCGCGCCGGACGGTGGGCGCGGGGTCGGTCAAGTAGGGCTGCAGTGCGTCGAGGCCGGGCTGCTCCTCGGCGAGGGCGACGAGTTCGAGGAGGCGGGCCGAGAGGTTCTCGGCGGAAGGCTCAGGGGTGGGGTCGGGGAGGGGGAGGGGCCCCCTCCCCGAGCCGTCGCTCCCCCTCCCCGTGCCCACCGCGCTCCCCGCGCCCACCGCACTTCCTGCCCCCACCGCACTCCCCGCCCCCACCAACCGCTCCGCCACCGGAGCCACCTCCCGCCTCCCCGCCGTCGCCACGTCCTCCGCGTGGATCTCGCCAAGGGGACGGGACAGCCCGCCGACCGGGGCGAAGCCCTCGACCGGGACCAGGTACGGAGCGACGGGGCGGGCCGTGAACTCCATCGCGCCGGACGGGGACTTGCGGAGGTCGAGGTGGTGGAACCAGGTGGTGTCGTCGCGGTGGGGGTGGTCGACGCGGTCGTGGTAGAGGCCCCAGCGGGACTCCGTGCGGGTGAGGGAGGAGCGGGCCGCCAATTCGGCGCAGTCGCGGATGAAGGTGACCTCGGCACAGCGCATCAGTTCGTGCGGGGTGCGGGCGCCCATGCCCGCGATCTCGTCCCGCATCCGCTCGAAGTGCTCCAGCGCCAGGGAGAGGCGGGCGCCGGACTTCGGCGGGGCCACGTAGTCGTTCACGAAGCGGCGGAGTTTGTACTCGACCTGGGGCTGCGGGGGGCCGTCGGGGTTGCGCAGGGGGCGGTAGATCAGGTCGTGGGCGTCCCGGAGCTGGTCATGGGGCAACTCGCCCTCGTACGCCCGGTACTGGGCCGCGTCCGCGCCCGCCAGGTCGCCGAAGACGAAGGCGCCGATCATGTAGTTGTGCGGTACGCAGGCCAGGTCGCCGGCGGCGTACAGGCGGGGGACGGTCGTGCGGGCGTGGTCGTCGACCCGGACGCCCGAGGCCGAGTGGCCGCCGCAGAGGCCGATCTCGGAGATGTGCATCTCGATGTCATGGGTGCGGTAGTCGTGACCGCGGCCGGAGTGGAAGGTGCCGCGGGTCGGGCGCTCCGTGGAGTGCAGGATCGACTCCAGGGCCGAGATCGACTCCTCGGGGAGGTGGCTCAGTTTCAGGTAGACCGGGCCCCGGTCGCTCGCCACCTCCGCCGCGAACTCCGCCATCATCTGGCCCGACCAGTAGTCGGAGTCGACGAAGCGTTCACCGTGCCGGTTGACCTGGTAGCCGCCGAAGGGGTTGGCGACGTAGGCGCAGGCCGGACCGTTGTAGTCCTTGATCAGCGGGTTGATCTGGAAGCATTCGATGCCGGTCAGTTCGGCGCCCGCGTGGTAGGCCATCGCGTAGCCGTCGCCCGCGTTGGTCGGGTTCTCGTACGTGCCGTAGAGGTAGCCCGACGCGGGCAGGCCGAGGCGGCCGCAGGCGCCGGTCGCCAGGATCACCGCGCCCGCGCGGACCTGGACGAACTGTCCCGTGCGGGTGTTGAGGCCCGCCGCCCCCACGGCACGGCCCTCCGTCGTCAGCACGCGCACCGGCATCACCCGGTTCTCGATGCGGATCCGCTCTCGCATCTCCCGGCGCCGCAGCTGCCGGTACAGGACCTTCTTGACGTCCTTGCCCTCCGGCATCGGCAGCACGTAGGAGCCGGAACGGTGCACCTGGCGCACCGCGTACTCGCCGTGCTCGTCCTTCTCGAACTTCACGCCGTACGACTCCAGCCGCTGCACCATGGCGAAGCCGCGGGTCGCGGTCTGGCGGACGGTGGACTGGTCGACGATGCCGTCGTTGGCGCGGGTGATCTCGGCGACGTAGTCGTCGGGTTCGGCACGGCCGGGGATGACCGCGTTGTTGACGCCGTCCATGCCCATGGCGAGCGCGCCGGAGTGGCGGACGTGGGCCTTCTCCAGCAGGAGCACGTTCGCGCCGTGCTCGGCGGCGGTCAGTGCCGCCATCGTGCCGGCGGTGCCGCCGCCGATGACGAGGACGTCGCAGGTGAGTTCCTCGGCGTCGCTGAGGGCGGGGATCTGCACAGGGGTGGTCACCGGGGTGCCTTTCAGGTGCCGATGGAGGGTCAGGTGCCGTTGGAGGGTCAGGTGCCGAGGGAGGATCAGGTGCCGAGGGATGCGAGGACGGCGCGGCGCAGCGTCACGCGCGCCGGGTCGTCGTGTGCCGTGCGGTCGCGTGGGCGGGGCACGTCGCGTACGGCGAGGAGGTGGCCGTCACCGAGGAGGGCCACTCGGTCGCCGAGGAACAGGGCCTCGTCCACGTCGTGGGTGACGAAGACGACCGTCGC
Organism: Streptomyces poonensis; assembly: GCF_014650915.1. GTDB lineage: Bacteria > Actinomycetota > Actinomycetes > Streptomycetales > Streptomycetaceae > Streptomyces > Streptomyces poonensis. The sequence continues at coordinate 156,394 of NZ_BMVW01000007.1, forward strand.
CCCGGTGCCCCGCAACACCTGCACCAGCAGGTCCTGCATGCCGGCGCGGGTCTGGGCGTCGAGGGCGCCGAAGGGTTCGTCCATCAGGACCGCGCGGGGGCGTGCGGCGAGAGCGCGGGCCAGTTGCGCGCGCTGGCGCTGTCCCCCGGAGACGCGGTGCGGCAGGTGGCGGGCGTGTTCGGCGAGGCCGACGCGGGCCAGCCATTCCTCGGCCTGTGCACGGCGTTCGGAGCGCGGCACGCCACGGATGGCCAGCGGGAGTTCGACGTTGGCGCGCAGGGTGCGCCAGGGCAGGAGGGCGTCCTCCTGGAAGATCAGGGCGCGGTCGGCGGCGGGACCCGCCAGGGGGCGACCGTCCTCGATGACCTCCCCGCCGAGGGGAGTCAGCAGCCCGGCCAGCGTGCGCAGCAGGGTCGACTTGCCGCACCCGGAGGGGCCGACGACGGTGATGATCTCGCCGGGAGCCACGTCGAGGTCCACTCCGTCCAGCACCGGCGCGCCCGGGCGCCCGAGAGTGACGCCGCGCAGGGCGAGACCGGCACCCGATCGGGACAGTGATCGAACGTCAGACGAACTGGTCATGGGTCTTCGGTACCTCCTCCTCGGCCCGGGAGCCTGCCGGTACGGGGGTGCGAGCGGCGGCGCCGCGCTCCCCCCGTGGCGGCCGCACCCCGGCGACGTACGACGTGCGCGGCAGCCAGCGGGTCAGCCTGCGTCCGGCCAGTTCCACGGCGGTGGACGTCAGCCAGCCCAGTACCCCGATCGTCACCATGCCGACGAAGACGCCCGGGTAGTCGACGACCGTGTAGTCCTGCCAGGTGCGGTAGCCGACGCCGTACTGGCCGGAGATCATCTCGGCGGAGATCACACAGATCCACGAGACGCCGATGCCGACGGACAGGCCGCCGAAGATGCCCGGCAGCGCGCCCGGCAGCACGACCGAGCCGAGGATCCGCCACCGGCCGCCGCCCATGGTCCGCACCGCCTCCTCCCACACCGGGGTCAGCGCCCGGACCGCGTGCCGGGTGGAGACCAGCACCGGGAAGAACGCGGCGGTGCAGGTGATGAAGACGATGCCCTGTTCGTTGTCGGGGAAGAGGAGGATCGCCACGGGGACTAGGGCGATGGCCGGGATCGGGCGGACGACCTCCAGGACCGTGCCGAGGAGGTCCTCGGCGAGGCGGGAGCGGGCCACCAGCACACCCGTGGCCACGCCCAGCACCGCCGCCAGCAGGAAGCCCGTGAGGATGCGGGTCAGGCTGTCGGTGAGGTCCGTCCAGTAGTCGTCGCCGGCCAGGCGGCCGGCGAAGGCGCGGGCCACGTCGGTGACGGTCGGGAACTGCGAGAAGCGCAGCCACAGGTCCACGTTCGCGCTGGTCAGCAACTGCCAGAGGCCGAGGGCGGCCGCGATCGAGGTGACCCGCAGCGCGTACCGGCTCATGACGCTCCGGCGGTTCATGACGCGCGCTCCAGCGCCTCGTCGTACGTGATGACCCGGGCGCCGCCGTGCCCGGCGACGTACGCCTCGGCGGTCGCCGTCGTGAGGAAGGGGAGGAGCTGTTCACCGTCCGCCACCCACACCGCCTTGTCGGCGAACCAGAGGGTGCCGGTGGTGGCGTCGGGGACGTAGGCGGCGCGGACGCCGTCCTTGTGCCGCGCGACGTACGTCAGGAGCTCGGCGGGCGTCTTGAACGTACGGGTCTCGTCGGCGCCCTTCGGCCAGACCTCGCTCGCGGCCGTCGGCGGGGCCGAGGAGAGGCGCTCGGCGTACTCCGCGCCCAGGGCCTTCTTCACGTACTGGTCGTCGACGAAGGCGTCCACGTCGACGTCCCCGGTCAGCTTCGCCGCCTTCAGGATCGGGACGTCCTCCTTCAGGGCGGCGACGAGCTGCGGTTTGACGGCCGGGTCGAAGGTGGCGATGCCGTGGGCGCCGTTGTAGAGGTAGACCACCTCGGAGGGCAGGCCGGTGGCGTCGGCGACCCTCTCGGCGGCGGCCACGGGGTGCTCGCCGAGGTAGTCGGTGGCCTCCGCCTGGGCCTTCAGGAAGGCGTCGAGCACGGCCGGGCGCCGCTTCGCGAAGTCCTCGCGCACCGTGACGCCGTGGAACGTCGGCAGGTCCAGCTCCGCGCCGTCGTACAGCGCCTTCGCCTTGCCCTGGTACGCGAGCAGTCCGGGCCACGCGACGAACTGCGAGAGCGCGTCCGCGCTGCCCGCCGAGAGCGCCGAAGCACCCACCGCGGGCTGCTGGTTCAGCTTCTCGATGTCCTTCTCCGGGTCCAGGCCGGCGCGCTGGAGAGCCCGTACGAGGGTGCCGTCGGCCGCCGAGCCGACGCTCGTGGAGACCTTCTTGCCGCGCAGGTCCTCGAGGTCGGCGAGGGCCGAGTCCGGGGCGGTGACGATGGTGTTGAGGCCGCCGCGCAGGTTGTAGCCGGTGACCGAGACCAGGCGCGTGGGCTGGTTGAGCTGCTTGCCACGGGCCGCGTTGAGCAGGAGCGGGAAGTCGCCCATCGAGCCGATGTCGATCTTCCCGGCGGTCATCTGGGCGGTGATGGGGGCGCCGGTGGCGTAGTCCTGCCAGTTCACCTTGTAGGTGATGCCGTCGTCGAGGGCGTTCAGCTGCTTCTCGAAGGAGCCGAGGGAGCGGAGCAGGGTGCCTGCCGTGACGGTGTTGATGGTCTTCGACTGATAGCCGACGGTGACGGTGACGGTGGAGCCGTCACCGGCCTCGGCGCTGCCGCCGCAGCCCGCCAGCGGCAGGAGCAGAGCGACGGCGGACACGGCGACTGCGGTGCGTTTCATGATCGTCGAGGCCTCTCACCGGAGCAGATAGGGCATGTTGACCGTGACGGCTCCGGTGGGACAGCGGGCCGCGCACGGGCCGCAGTACCAGCACTCGTCGACGTGCATGTACGCCTTGCCGTTGCTCTCGTCGATGGCGAGGGAGTCCAGCGGGCACATGTCCACACAGAGCGTGCAGCCGTCGATGCACTTCGACTCGTCGATGGTCACGGGCACGTCGGCCCGCTGGGGCGCCAAGGGCATGACTGTCTCCAGGAAGGTGCGCAGGCGAGGGCGAGGGTGAGGGCGAGGGCGAGAACTGGGGCGGGAGTGAGGGCTGGGGCGAGATCGAGAACTCGTGCGGGAGCGAGGGCTGGTGGCTACAGCGAACGGCGGCGCAGCAGGCCGCTCATCGTGATGCGGTCGCCGCGGAAGCGGATGAACTCGAGGTCCACGGGGCGGCCGTCGGCGAGATGGGTGAGCCGTTCCAGCATCAGGACGGCCGCTCCTCGCGGGGCCTGGAGGACGGCGGCGGAGTGTGCGTCCGCGTTCACGGCCTCCAGGGTGATCTCCGCGTGCCCGAGGGCCTGCCCGGTGGTGGCCTCCAGGAGGCGGAAGACGTCGGTGCTCTCCAGGTCGGCCTCCAGGAGCGCGGTGCCGATGTCGAGAGGGATGTAGGTGAGGTCCAGGGACAGGGGGAGGCCGTTCAGGCGGCGCAGGCGTTCGATGTAGAGGACGTCGGAGCCGACCGGGAGCCGGAGGCGGTCGGCCACCGGTACGGGGGCGGGCACGGGGCCCATCGTGCGGACCTCGTTGGTGACCCGGCCGTGCTCGTGCAGGGTCTCCGCGAGCCCCATCAGGCGGTCGAGGCCGTGGGGATACTTCCGGGCGACGACGACCGTGCCGACGCCGGGCTGGCGCTCCACCAGGCCCTCGGCGCGCAGCAGGTCGAGGGCCTGGCGGACGGTGTTGCGGGAGGCGCCGTAGTCGGCCCCGATGGCCGCCTCGTGGGGGAGGGCGCCGTCCGGGAAGCCGCCGGTCAGCAGCTGGTGGCGCAGGAGGTCGGCGAGCTGCCTGGCCCGGTCCGCGCGCAGCCGCCGCCGGTGGGCGGCGACGGTGGTCGCGCCCTGTCCGGCGTGTTCTCGGATGCGTTCGGAAGGCATGCCCGGAACCATACCGATGCGGTAGGGAATGGTGTGTTGCCGAAGTGTTGCGCCACCTGCCGCGTCGTCAGCTATGTCGCTGACCTGCGGTTTCCCCGGTACGAGGGGCTAGATGTGCCAGTGCCCGCCGGTGAGTGCCCGTGCCCGCCGATGAGTGCCCGTGCCCGCCGGTGAATGCCTGCGCCCGCCGGTGAGTGACAGTGCGTGCCAGTGCGGTCAAGCTCCCGTGAGCACCCTCCCCCGCACCTCGCCCAGTCCCACGCGGGTGCCGTGCGGTCCCGGCGCCCACGCGGTGAGGGTCACCTCGTCGCCGTCCTCCAGGAAGGAGCGCTTGCCGTCGGGGAGCTCCAGGGGGTCGCGGCCGTTCCAGGTGAGTTCCAGGAGGGAGCCACGCTCCCGTTCCGACGGGCCGCTGACGGTGCCGGAGCCGTACAGGTCGCCCGTACGCAGGGAGGCGCCGTTGACCGTCATGTGGGCGAGCTGCTGCGCGGCCGTCCAGTACATCGTGGAGAACGGCGGCTCGGAGACGACGTGGCCGTTGACCGCCACCGAGATGCGCAGGTCGTAGCCGTACGGGTCCTCGTCCTCGGCGGAGTCGTCCAGATAGGGGAGGAGGGGATGGGTGCGCTCCGGCGGGCGGACCCGGGCGTCCTCCAGGGCGTCCAGGGGAGTGATCCACGCCGATACGGAGGTGGCGAAGGACTTGCCGAGGAAGGGGCCGAGGGGGACGTACTCCCAGGCCTGGATGTCCCGCGCCGACCAGTCGTTCAGCAGGCACAGGCCGAAGACGTGGTCGCGGAAGGAGGAGAGGGGGACCGGGGTGCCCATGGGGGAGGGGGCGCCGACCACGAAGCCGACCTCCGCCTCGATGTCCAGGCGGACGGAGGGGCCGAAGACGGGGGCCGGGTCGGTGGGGGCCTTGCGCTGGCCCGAGGGACGTACGACGTCCGTGCCGGAGACCACCACCGTGCCGGACCGGCCGTGGTAACCGATCGGAAGGTGCTTCCAGTTGGGGGTGAGGGGGTCGGCGGAGTCCGGGCGGAAGATCTGGCCGACGTTCCGGGCGTGATTCTCGGATGCGTAGAAGTCGACGTAGTCCGCCACCTCGAAGGGGAGGTGGAGGGTCACGGAGGACAGCGGGTGCAGGAAGGGCGCGATCGTCTCCTGGTGGGAGGGGACCGTCACCCAGGTGGTGAGGGCACGGCGGACGTCGGACCAGGTGGTGCGGCCGGCGGCGAGGAGGGGGTTGAGGGTGGGCCGGGAGAGGAGAGGGGCGTAGGGGGAGGCGAGGGCGCGGGCCGCGGCGCCCGCGTCGAGTACGTGGTCGCCCAAGCGGACGCCGATCCTCCGGGAGCTGGAGCTGGAGCTGGAGCTGGAGCTGGAGCTGGAGCCGGAGCCGGAGCTGGAGCCGGAGCCGGGATCGAGGTCAGAGCCCGACTCGAAGCTGGAATCGGGGTCAGAGCCCGACTCGGAGCCGGAGCCCGACTCCGAGCCGGATCCGGGCAGGGAGAACACGCCGTACGGGAGATTGTGCGGACCGAAGGGATCGCCCTCGGGGACATCGAAGGGGGGCATCGGGTGGTGCCTCGCTTTCCGTGCTGTCCGTGTGGCCGTGGTGGTCGCGGCACACGTTACGGCGAGGGGACGGATCCGGGCAGGGGCGGGCGAGACGCATGGGAGGTGGGCAGCCAGGGTGGACATGCATTGTCTAAAGAGTTCGCAATGTCCTAATACGGCTTGGTCGGAACGGGAAGTTCCGGCTTAGCGTCCTTTGGGGGGACGCGGACGGGGCGGGTCCGGGTCTGTCAGGGGGCTCAGGGGGCCAAGTAGGGGGGACCCGTGCGTGGGCGTGGTTCAAGTGTGTCGTTCGACGTCGACCGGGGCGTGCCCGGACTGATCGTGAAGTTCGGGAACTATCCGCTGCACCACGGCGGAGTGGGCGCCATCCGCAGCCTCGGGCGGCTCGGCGTGCCGGTGTACGCCATCACCGAGGACCGCTGGACGCCCGCCGCCGTCTCCCGGTACCTGAAACGCGCCTTCGTCTGGCCGACCACCGGCACGGAGGCGCCCGAACGGCTGGTGGCGGGACTGCTGCGGATCGGGCGGAGAATCGGGCGCCCGACGGTGCTCATCCCGACCGACGAGGAGGCCGCCGTGCTCATCGCCGAGCACCAGGCGGAACTGGAGGGGCAGTTCCTCTTCCCGCGGGTGGAACCCGGACTGCCGCGCCGCCTCGCCAGCAAGGAGGGACTGCACGATCTGTGCGTGAAACACGGCATCGCCAGCCCCGCGGCCTTCTTCCCCAGAGCGTACGAGGATGTCGAGCGGTTCGCCGCGACCGCGAGATTCCCGGTGGTGGCCAAGAACCGGGAGGCCTTCGTACGGCGGAAGCGTCCCGCGGTGAACGGCACCACCCGGATCGAGTGCCGGGAGGGGCTGCTCCGGCTGGCGCGGGAGTGGGGCGAGCGGCCCGGCGTGATCCTCCAGGAGTATCTGCCGCGGGAGGACGCCGAGGACTGGGTCGTGCACGCGTACTTCGACGCGGAGTCGGCGCCGCTGGCCATGTTCACCGGGGTCAAGGTGCGGTCGTGGCCGCCGCACGCGGGGATGACCGCCAACGCGTACATCGTCGACAATCCGGAACTCGCGGACCTCGCGACGCGGTTCATCAAGGAGATCGGCTTCAGCGGGGTAGTCGATCTCGACCTGCGGTTCGACCGCAGGGACGGGCAGTACAAGCTCCTCGACTTCAATCCGCGGATGGGCGCGCAGTTCCGGCTGTTCGAGAACGAGTCGGGGATCGACGTCATCCGTGCGCTGCACCTCGATCTGACCGGCCGGCCGGTTCCGGAGGGGGAGCAGCTCACCGGCCGCCGGTACGTCGTGGAGAACATCGATCTGCCCGCGCTGCTCGCCTACCGGCGCAGCGGCTACACGACACCGCACGCTCCGGCTCGTGCGAGCGGTACGGAACTGGCCTGGTTCGCGCGGGACGATCTGTGGCCGTTCCTCATGATGCTCGTGCGCTTCGTACGGCCGGGGGTGAAGCATCTGTACCAGCTGTGGCGGACCAACCGCCGTGGCGCGACCGCGAAGCCGCGTTAGCGAGAGGGCGAAGTCGCGCCAGCGGTAGGGCGAAGCCGCGGCACCGTGAGGCGAGGCCGCGTCAGGAAGAGGGCGAGGCCGCGTCGGGAAGAGGGCGAGGCCGCGTCGGGGAAAGGGCGAAGCCGCGTCAGCGGGCAGAGGGAAGGCCACCGGGGAAGCGGGGGCGGGCAAGCGGGGGCGGGGCCGCCAGTAGCAACAGCACAGTACGACCACGAAGTAGGTACATCGTGTTCCGGGGAGGGACTTCGTGATTCATCCGGTTGCAGTGATCGGCGCCGGGCCGTTCGGGCTGTCCACCGCCGCCCATCTGCGGGGGCGCGGCATTCCGGCCCGTGTCTTCGGTGAACCCATGGTGAGCTGGCGGGACCACATGCCCGCCGGAATGCTCCTCAAATCCACGCCCGCCGCCTCCAGCATCGACGCGCCGCAGGGCGGCCACACCCTCGCCGACTACTGCGACGCGGCGGGCATGGCGCGGCTGGTCACGGACGAGGACATCATTCCCGTGGAGACGTTCATCGACTACGGCCTGTGGTTCCAGCAGCGGCTGGTGCCCGGGCTGGAGCGGGTGCGGGTCGTGTCCGTGGACCGGCGGGCGGGTGGCAAGGGAGCGGGCGGCAAAGGGGCGGACGGCGCGGGATTCGAACTCAAACTGGACTCCGGGGAGTCGTTCACGGCGCGGGCCGTCGTCGTGGCGACCGGTCTGTCCGGACTCGCCCACCTTCCGCCCGAACTCGCGGGCGCGGTGCCCGACGGGCCCACCCCCACCGGTCCGCTCTCGCACAGCTCCCAGCACCACGACCTGTCCCAATTCGCGGGCAAGGAGCTGCTCGTCGTCGGTGCCGGGCAGTCCGCGCTGGAGACGGCGGTGCTGGCGGCGGAGGCCGGGGCGCGGGTACGGGTGGTGGCGCGCGGGCACGGCAAGGTGGCCTTCGGCGCGCCGCCGTGGCGGCAGCCCCGGCTCCGGCCCGAGTCGCCGTTCGGCCGGGCCTGGTCGCTGTGGGCGCTCAGCTACTACCCGCACCCCTACCGCCGGCTGCCCGCCGGCGCCCGTCACTTCCTGGTGCGCCGGGTGCTCGGGCCGCTCGGCGCCTGGTGGCTGCGCGAGCGCTTCGAGGGAATGGTGGAGGTCCGGGAGGTGGAGCGGATCGTCCGCGCGGGCGCCATCGACGGGCGGCCCGTGCTGGCGGTGCGCACCCACGAGGGCCGTACGGAGGAACTGGCGGCCGACCACGTGATCGCCGCCACGGGCTACCGGGTGGACCTCGCGGCGATGGGCTTCCTCGGCCATGAGCTGCGTACGGAGCTGGCGGTGAGCCGGGGGACGCCGAAGCTCGGGGCCGGGTACCGCTCATCGGTACCCGGGCTGTACTTCACCGGGCTGCCTGCGGCGGCGTCGTACGGGCCGGTGATGCGCTTCGTGTGCGGTACGGAGTTCGCCTCGCGGCGGCTGGTCGGGCACCTGGCGGCGGCCCACGGGTGATCGACACGTACGAGGGGCGACACGTACGAGGGGCGACACGTACGAGGGGCGGCACGTACGAGGGGCGGCACGTACGGAGGGCGACACGACAACTGCCCTCCCCGCGCGCGGGCGTTGGCGTGTCCGGGGCGGCCGACGTCGTCTGGTTCACGCCGGACGGTTGAGCCCTACCGGTCCGTATTCTCTGATCATGACGCCGCGCACCGTGTACGCCCTCATCGCCACTGACCTGGACGGGACGCTGCTCCGCGGCGACGACTCACTCTCCGGCAGGACGCGCTCGGCCCTGGCGGACGCCATGGCCTCCGGCGCACGGCACCTGGTCGTGACCGGCCGGCCCGCGCCCCGCGTACGCCCCCTGCTGCGCACACTCGGCAGCACGGGGCTCGCGGTGTGCGGGCAGGGCGCACAGCTGTACGACATCGGCGCGGACCGGCTGCTCTGGTCCGTCACCCTGGACAGGGACCTCGCGGGGACCGCGCTGGAGAAGATAGAAGCGGAGGTCGGGCAGGTGTACGCGGCCGTCGACCAGGACGGGGTGGACGGCCGCACCCTCATAGAGCCGGGCTACCGGATGCCGCACCCGCACCTTCCCTCGGTACCGGTGCGGGGACGCGACGACCTGTGGCGCGAACCCATCAGCAAGGTGCTGCTCCGCCACGCCAGGCTCTCCGACGACGAGTTGGCGGCGGCGGCCCGCCGCGTGGTCGGTTCCCTGGCGACAGTCACCATGTCGGGGCCCGGAACCGTCGAACTTCAGCCATATGGCGTCACGAAGGCGACAGGCCTTGACATGGCCGCGCAGCGGCTCGGACTGAGCCCGGCGCAGACCATCGCCTTCGGTGACATGCCGAACGACATACCCATGTTCGCCTGGTCCGCGTACGGGGTGGCCATGGCCAACGCCCACTCCGAGCTCAGGGCCGTCGCCGACGAGGTGACCCTGTCCAACGAGGAGGACGGGATCGCCGTGGTGCTGGAGAGGCTGTTCCCGGGGTGAGCGTCGGCCGAGCGCCGCTCCTGGCGATCGGTCCGGCCGGACGACAGTCAGCGGACGATCAGGACGATCAGGGGGTTCAGGGCGATCAGTACGCGCCGAAGACGTTGTCGATCGAGCCGTACCGCGCGGCCGCGTAGTTGCAGGCCGCCACGATGTTCGCGACCGGGTCGTACGGGTCGTACGCCGTGCCCGGCACGTGGTACGCGGCGAAGGTCGGGTCGATGACCTGGAGCAGGCCCTTGGACGGGGTGCCCGCCGCGGCGTTGGAGTCCCAGTTGTTGACGGCCTGCGGGTTGCCGGACGACTCACGCATGATGTTGCGGTGAATGCCGTCGTACGTCCCCGGAATTCCGTTCTGTCCCATGATGTCCAGGGCTTCGCGGATCCAGCCGTCGAGGTTGTCGGCGTATGTGGTGACGGAGGCGGCGGTGGCGGAAGCGGGGCTACTGGAAGCGGGGCTACCGGAAGCGGGGGTGGAGGAGCTCGAGGAGGCCGCGGACTGGTCCGACGGCTGCGTGGCCGTTTCGGCCGCCGCGTCTGCCGTCTCCGTCTCCGTCACCGCCGTTCCCGTCTCCGCCGTCGCCGTCTCCGCTGTCTGCGTCTTCGTTCCCGCAGTCTCCGGCGCGGTGACGGTGAGTTTCAGGCCCGGGCGGATCAGCCCCGGGTCGTTCCCGACCGCCTCGCGGTTGTCCTCGTAGAGCTGACGCCAGCCGCCGCTGGTGTCGTACTCGTCCGCGATCCCGGCGAGCGTGTCACCCGTGACCACGGTGTACGTGAGGGCCTTGACCTGGGACGCGGCCTGGGTGGCGGCCTGGGCCGGCTGTGCGGCGCTCGCGCTCGTCGCGCCCACGATCGGGAGGGCGAGAGCGGCCGTGCCGGTTCCGGCGGCGACGACGCCTCGGGTGAGCGGATTGGTTCTGGGGCGGCGGTGCTTGCCACGTGCAGGCATGGTGTATTTCCTCTCCGACGCCTGCGAGGTGAGCTGTCGGGTTCGGGCGGAAAGGTGCCCGGCCGTGCATGGCACCGCTCGACGAGTGATGAACGACGAGTGACGAGTGCTGTACGCGGCTTCACCCCGAGCCGGTCCGTAATGCGGACCGGCGGCTTACCTGGGTCCCCCGCTCCTGCCTGCATGGGTGGGTCGGTCGATGGTGATTCCGGTCGGCGGCAGGATTCGGCGTTCCGTCCGGATCGACGCGAACGTATGCGAGAGCACATGCCGGGAACAAGGCCGAATGCGGGGTGGACGTCCGTTCGACGCAGTGATTCAGGGGCAGTGCGGCGTCGGAATAAGTGGGCAGGCGCCTTCAACTTGCCGTCCGCAAAGGGGAAATGGCGGCAGTGAGGGGAGCGGCCGGGAGTGGAGTCGTGTGACGTATTTCACGGCGTGTATGGGGTGAAGGGAATTATGGACACCAATTGGGCATTTCGGGCAACTAATGATCAAGGGATGCCGATGCCGGTGACTCACATGCGGTGACTGATGCTGGTGAGGCGAATGAGCGCAGTGATTCCTGTGGCGTCTGCGTGAGTACTGCCTTCTGGATTTCGTGCATTGGATCTCTCGCGGGCATTCCATGGCGCATTCTGCGAGAAGCATTTCGCGGTGCGGCTCACGGATGACCTTCGATGCGTTTCGCGCGAACGCTTCAGCGGCGAATTCCGGACGAAGATGACGGGGAATGGAGAGAGATGTGATCCCCGAGTCGGGCCGGGTACCCGTATCCGGTACCTCGTCCGGTCCTTATCTCGTCCTTGTCCGGTCCTCAATCGGGTTCCTCATCCGTCTCCCCGGTGGGTAGGCGGCGGTCACCCGGGTCCGGTCGGCGTGGGCGGGGCGGCTACCCGCGGGCCGAGGAATGTCCGCACGTATCAGCTGATCAGGAACATGGTGGGTCCGTCCCGATACCGCCCGGCGGGGACCGGTGTGGACCGGTGGGCGCTCGCGGTGATCGAAAGGTGACCGGATACGCTGACTCGGGTGATGGCAGCGACAGATCGACAAACTATGTCATCGACCTTGAGACCGTGACCGACCGTGTGACCGTCAGTAGACGTCAGCAGACAGGAGACCCCTCGTGACCGTCGTCGAGCCGTTCGGGCTGAGCGTGCGGGACCAGGCTCTGGAAGCCGATGTCCAGGCCGGGTTGGCGGCTGTCGAGGAAGGTTTGCTCGAAGCCACGAAGAGCGAGGTCCCCTTCATTCAGGAGGCCGCGCAGCACCTGCTGCGGGCGGGCGGGAAGCGGTTCCGGCCACTGCTCGTAATGCTCGCGGCGCAGTTCGGTGACCCGCACGCGCCGGGTGTCGTGCCGTCCGCCGTGGTGGTCGAGCTGACCCATCTGGCCACGTTGTACCACGACGATGTGATGGACGAGGCCGACGTACGGCGCGGGGTGCCCAGCGCCAACGCCCGCTGGGGCAACTCCATCGCCGTACTGACCGGGGACTTCCTGTTCGCCCGGGCCTCGCACATCCTGGCCGACCTGGGGCCCGAGGCGGTCCGGGTCCAGGCGGAGGCGTTCGAGCGGCTGGTCACCGGGCAGATCCTGGAGACCGCCGGCCCGCGCGACGGACGGGACCCGATCGAGCACTACCTGGACGTCCTCGGCGGGAAGACCGGTTCGCTGGTGGCCGTCTCCGGGCGGTTCGGGGCGATGATGTCCGGCGCCGACGAGACGGTCGTGGACGTGCTGACGCAGTACGGGGAACGGTTGGGCATCGCGTTCCAGCTGGCGGACGACGTACTGGACATCTCCTCCGACTCGCACGAGTCCGGGAAGACCCCGGGCACCGATCTGCGGGAGGGCGTCCCCACGATGCCGGTGCTGCGGCTGCGGGAGCGGGCCGCGCGGCTGGGGGCGGCCGAGGACGTCGAGCTGTGCGAGCTGCTGGACGGCGATCTGTCCGACGACGAGCGCCACGCCGAGGTGCTGGCCCGGCTGCGGGTGCACCCCGCGCTCGATCAGGCCCGCCAGGACACCGTGCGGTACGCGGAGGAGGCGCGGGCCACGCTGGCGCCGCTGCCGGACTGCGAGGCCAAGGGCGCGCTCGTGCAGCTGTGCGACGCGGTGGTGCACCGCGCCGGTTAGGGTCCGGACCGCTGACCGGACCGCTGACCGGACCGCTGACCGGACCGCTGACCGGACCGCTGATCGGAAGAGGCACGCGGAAGGGTCGGCCGGAGGGTCGGCCGGAAGAGGCGGTTCGGAACAGACAGTCAAGAACGTCTGCCGGAGCGGACGGCAGAAACGGGGCGTGGCCTACGACATGCCCACCAGAACGGCGTACGCGGCGTCCTCCCCGCGACCCCTACGGGGCGGGGAGGGCGCCGCTTGCCTGTGTCATCCCTCAGCAGTACGTGGAATTGATCCCGCGGTCTGACGCGTCCGGCTGGCCGATTTGGTCAGATGGAGAACGCCACCCCTCACCGGTTCAGGTGAGAATGGCGGCTCGGGGTGGACGACGACGCGTGGGCGACGACGCGTGGACGACGAGTGCGAATGCGACGACCTGGCCGCCGCCTACTACGGAGGTAAGGCACACATGGCACCGTTCAAATCCGACGAGAACGCGACGACCGGAGAGGCCGGAGGGACCGGAGAGGCCGGAGAGAAGGCGCGCGGTGGACGGCGCAAGGCCGCGCGGTACGTCGTTCCGGTCACGGTGGTGGGCGTGGCGGCCGCGACCATAGGCCTCGTCCCGGCGTTCGCCGGATCCGGCGACCCGGACCTGCCGTCGGTCAGCGCCCAGGAGCTCATCGAGAAGATCGCCGCTTCGGACGTCCAGCAGCTCTCCGGCACGGTGAAGATCAGCACCGATCTGGGACTGCCGGACCTGGACGGCCTGGCGAGCGGCCTCGGGGTGGGCGGCGCAACCGGCGGCGAGGGCGGGTCCTCCGCCGATCCGTCCGCCCGGCTGACCGAACTCGCCAGTGGCACGCACACGCTGCGGGTCGCGGCCGACGGGCCCGACAAGCAGAAGCTGTCGCTGCTGGACGAGGCCGCCGAGTACAGCGTGATCCACAACGGTGACGACGTGTGGGCGTACGACAGCGGGTCGAACGAGGTGTTCCACGCGACCGGTGCGGCGGACGGCACGGAAGACAGCGCGAAGGACCGCGTGGAGACCGGCGCGGAGGCGGAGGACGGCGCGGACCGGAAGTCCGGGACCGTGCCCGAGAATGTACCGGCCACGCCCGAGGAACTGGCCGAGGAGGCGCTGAAGGCGGTCGACGACACGACCTCCGTCACCGTGGACGGGACCGCGCAGGTCGCCGGGCGCGACGCGTACAAGCTGCTCATCGAGCCGAAGCAGGCCGACTCGACGGTCGGCGCGATATCGGTCGCCGTCGACGCGGAGACGGGGCTGCCGCTGAAGTTCACCCTCACCCCGGCGGGTGGCGGCGCGGCCGTCGTCGACGCGGGCTTCACCGAGGTCGACTTCTCCGCGCCGAGCGCCGCCACCTTCGACTTCACGCCCCCCAAGGGCGCGAAGGTGACCGAGGCGGACGACATCGAGGCGGGGTACGGCAAGGCCCACGGCGACGGGCGGCAGTCCGAGCCGGACGAGGAGTTCGGCGGAGGACTGGAGGGCATGAAGGCGATCGGCGAGGGCTGGAGCTCCATCGCCGCGTTCGACACCGGCGCCGAGGGCCTGCCGACGGAGACCTCCGGCAACGGCGACCTCGACGGCCTCCTGGGCTCCTTCGGCGACGAGGTGAGCGGCAAGTTCGGCTCCGGCACGGTCTTCTCGACACGTCTGGTGAACGTGCTGATCACGGACGACGGCAAGGGGTACGCCGGCGCGGTCACCAAGGACGCGCTGGTGAAGGCCGCGAACGCGGACCGGTGAGGCCGGGCCGGCGGCCACCGGCAGAGAGCGAACCGAGAGTCAGCGAATCGAGGTCGTAAGTGGAGGAGCTGCCTGCCGCGGATCCGGCCCCGGCCCCGGTCCCGGTGTCGATATCGGCCCCGGCCCCGACCCCGGGGTCAGTCCCGGTGCCGGTGCCGGAGCCGGAGCCGGTTCCGGCACCGGTCACGGTTCCGGTAGCCCCGGATTCGGGTGAAAGCGTCATCGCCACCAGCGCGCTCACCAAGCGCTACCGCGGTGGGCAGCTCGCCGTCGACCGACTCGATCTCGCCGTACCGGCGGGCAGCGTCTTCGGCTTCCTCGGGCCGAACGGCTCCGGGAAGACCACCACCATTCGCATGCTGATGGGCCTGATCGAGCCCACCTCGGGTACGGCCCGGGTGCTCGGCCGTCCGATGCCGGGCGCCTCCCGGGCCGTACTGCCGCACGTGGGCGCCCTCATCGAGGGACCGGCGCTGTACGGCTTCCTGTCCGGGCGGGACAACCTCATGCGGTACGACGCCGCCGACCCCACCGCCGACCCGCGGACCCGGCGTACGCGAGTCGCGGCCGCGCTGGACCGGGTGGGCCTGACACCTGCCGCGGGGAAGAAGGCGAAGGCGTACTCGCTGGGCATGAAGCAGCGTCTCGGTCTCGCGGCGGCGCTGCTCCAGCCGCGCAGGCTCCTGGTGCTGGACGAGCCGACCAACGGGCTGGACCCGCAGGGCATGCGGGAGATCCGGGCCCTGATCAGGGAGGTGGCGTCCGAGGGGACCACCGTCTTCCTCTCCTCCCACCTGCTGGACGAGATCGAGCAGGTGTGCACCCACGCCGCCGTGATGGCGCAGGGACGGCTGATCGCCCAGGGCGCGGTGGCCGAACTCGCGGCAGGGGCACGCGGGCGGCTGGTCGTGACCACGCCGGACGTCGGGGACGCGGCCCGGGTGCTCAAGGAACAGGGCATCACCGATGTCGTGGTGGAAGAGAACCGGGTGACCGGCGAGCCGCCGGGCCGCGAACTGGCGGACATCACCGCCGCGTTGGTGGCTGCCGGGGTGCGCGTACGCGGTTTCGGACTGGAACGGGCATCCCTTGAGGACGCGTTCGTGGCGCTGACGGGGGAGGGCTTCGATGTCGCGGGCTGAGGGCAAGGCGTCTGCCGGGAGCGAGGCGCCTTCTGGAGGTGAGGCGCTCGCCGTGGGGCCTGCCGACGGTACGTACGCGGGTGCGGGTGTGCCGAGCACGACAAGTACGCCCGGTAAGCCCGGTGCACCGAAAACGCCGAGCCCTTTGTGGACCTTCGGGCTGCTGCGCAGCGAACTGGGTGTCACCTTCCGCCGTTGGCGCACGCTCGCGCTGCTCGCCGTGCTCGCGGCCGTGCCGGTCATGGTGGGCGTGGCGGTGGAGATCGAGACGAGCGACGGTTCGTCGATCGACGGTGGAGGCGGCGGGGGTGGCGGGGGCCCGGTATTCATCGCCCAGATCACGAGCAACGGGCTTTTCCTGGTGTTCACGGCACTGGCCGCGACGCTGCCGTTCTTCCTCCCGATGGCGGTCGGGGTGATCGCCGGGGACGCGATCGCGGGCGAGGCGAACGCGGGAACGCTGCGTTATCTGTTGGTCTCCCCCGCAGGCCGCGTCCGGCTGCTGCTCGTCAAGTACGCGACCACGATGGTGTTCTGCCTGGTGGCCACGTTGGTGGTGGCGGCCTCGGCGCTCGCGGTGGGTGCCCTGCTGTTCCCGCTCGGCGAGGTCACGACGATCTCCGGAACGAGGATCGGCCTGGCGGAGGGCCTCGGCAGGGCGGTGCTGATCGCCCTGATGGTGGCCGCGTCCCTGCTCGGGCTGGCCGCCCTCGGCCTGTTCGTGTCCACCCTGACCAACAGCGGCATCGCGGCGATGGCCACCACGGTCGGATTGCTGATCACCGTGCAGATCCTCGACCAGATCCCGCAACTGTCCGCTCTTCAGCCGTACTTCTTCTCGCACTACTGGCTGTCGTTCGCGGACCTGATGCGGGACCCCGTCCACTGGGACGACCTGCTGCGCAACCTGGAGCTCCAGGCTCTCTACGCGGCGGTGTTCGGCTCGGCGGCGTGGGCGCGGTTCACGACGAGGGACATCACGGCGTGAGGACGGCCCGACGGGCTCAGGCCGCCGTCTCGTACGGGTAGCGGGCGAGCGGCGGTTCCTGCGCGAAGAACGTCTTGGCGCGGGCGAGGGCGGCCGTGTCGTTCAGGACGTCGCCGGGCTTGCTGCCGTTGCCGAGGAGGACCCCGCCGAAGCGCATGCCCAGGTAGGCGGCCGAGTGGTTGAGGGTGGTGACGAGCGGATCGGCGACCTCCTCCTCCTCGTGGGCGAGTGCGGTGACGCCCCACAGGGTGCGGCCGGCCATCCTCCGCTTGAAGTCGAGGCCCGGCGTGCGCAGCCAGCCCGACCAGTGGTCCAGATAGCGCTTGACGTGCGCGGAGACCGAGTACCAGTACAGCGGTGAGGCGATCACCAGATCCGTCGCGGCCAGCGTGGCGTCCAGCAGCAGCGCCGCGGCGTCGCCCTCCGGCCGCACGTGATCGCTGTCATGACGCAGGTCCTCGAAGTCGGGCAGCGGATGCTCGGCGAGGCTGATCCACCGCTGCCCGACCCCGGCGGGCAACTGCTCCGCCGCCTTGTGGGCGAGCATCTCGGTGTTGCCGTCGGCACGGCTGCTGCCGAGTACGAACAGGAAGTCGCGGGCCATGGTGTCCCCCAGGTGGTTGTCGCGGCACGGCGGTGGCGTGGCGGCGCCGACAGGCGCTGCTTGCACATGCATCATATGCGCGTGCATGTAGTTCTGCCAGGGGTGTCCGGGCCTTGTGCCTCAAGGCCGTGAGGGGGGAGCCGTGAGCCGACAGGCCAGCCGTCAGCCGGGAACCGGTACCCGTGCGCACAGACCGGCGCGTGCCTCCGCCGCCACCATGACCCACAGCAGCAGATCCTCGGCTCCCGGGCGGGCCACGACGTGCAGCCCGAGCGGACAGCCATCGGAACCGAAGCCCGCCGGGATGTTCGCCGCAGGATGCCCGCTCAGATTGAACGCCCAGGTCAACGCCGTGGAGTAACGATCGCCAGGCCCCTCGTGGCCGTGCGGCGCGTTGGGTGTGGCCGGGGTCAGCAGCAGGTCGACGTCGCCGAAGAGGGCAGCGAGCCGAGCGTCGTTGGCCGCCCGCAGCCGCTCCGCGTCCGCCGTGTCCGCACCCGGGGTACGCAGGGCCAGCCAGGCGGGCCCGGGATCGGCGAGCCGAAAGGGCGCCCGCTGTGCCGTTGACAACCGTACGACTCCGGCGGCGGCGAGCCGCAGCGCGGCGCCGCGGGCCACGCGGGCGGGCTCGGGATCGGGGCGGGCGAAGCCGAGATCGTCGGACCAGACGGCGGTCGGAGGGCAGGTCGGAGGAGCGGCTGGAGGAGCGGTCGAAGGGCCGGTCGGAGGGCCGGTCGGAGGGGCGGCCGAGGGGGATACCGGAAGCCCGCCACCGCCCTCACTGCCCTCTCCGCCCTCACTGCCCTCTTCGCCCTCTCCGCCCTCGCAGTCCTCGCTGTCCTGACCGTTCACGCCGGCCACGCACCGCCAGTACGCCGCCAAGTCCGGGGCACGACGAGCGAAGGCGCCGACCGCGGCCAGGGCCGTACGGTCCGCGGCCGGCAGACGCCCGTTCGTCGACTTCAGGCCGAACACCCCGCACCACGCGGCCGGAATGCGCACCGAGCCCGCCCCGTCGGTGCCGGTGGCCAGCGGCACGAGGCCGGCCGCCACGGCCGCCGCCGAACCTGCCGACGAGCCGCCCGGCGTGCGGTCGGCCCGCCACGGGTTGACCGTACGTCCTCCCGCGCCCGCTCCCCATGTCTGCCAGGCGGTTCCGGGACCCGGTACGGAGGTCGCACCCACGGGCACGCATCCGGCGGCGACGAGGGCCTCCGCCGTGCGCAGTCCACGCCGTCCCTTGACACCGATGGGTACGCCTGCGAGCGGCAGCCACTCGCCCGCGCCGATCCGGGCGTCGACCGCACGTGCCCGTCGCAGCGCGTCCGCGTGCCACACTTCGGTGAACGCACAGAGCACCGGTTCCACCTCGGCGATCCGCGCGAGCGCGGCCTCGACGACCTCGACGGCGCTCGCCCGGCGCGCCCGTACGGCGTCGGCGATCTCCTCGGCGGAACGGGCGGCGATGTCGTGTGCTTCCACGGTTCTCCCCGGTTCGCAGGCGTAGTCGTACGTACGTTCATCGATAGCAGCGGGTGAACTCCTGGGACGAGCTTGTGACGCGGTGGTGACGCACAGAGCCGGGGTGAGCGGAGAGACTCGACTGGCAGGGGGCAGGAGGAGGGACGGCATGGGGCACCGGGAACACAAGAGGGAACCTCAGGGGGCGGGCCACCCGCACCCGGAGCCGGGCGCGCAGACCGCCGTACTGAGCCACCTCCATCTCCTTGCGCTCGCCTCCGAAGCGGACCCCGGGCACAGGCCTGCACCCGTGCGGGAGTTCGCGGTCGCCGAGACCGTGGTGGAAGGCGGCGAGGCGGACGGTGCGGCAGTGCTCTCACCGCTCGCGGAGCCGATCACCCGGATCAACGAGGCCATCAGGGCGGGCCGGATCGCGGAGGCCGCCGAGCTGGCCGAGACGGCCACGGACCAGGCGGCGCCGATGTTCGGAGAGGAGCACCCGGGGGTGCTCCGGCTGCGCGAACTGACGGCCTACATCGCTTACCTGGCCGGTGACCCGCTCAGGTCCTGCCGGCTGTCGCTCGCCCTCGCCCGGCTCCGCCACCGCCTCCGCGACCCGCTCGCCGCGTACGGGCACGTACAGAGCGCCGCCGCGGCCTGGCGTGCCGTCCGCGATCCGCTGCAGGGTCTGCGCCTCGGCCGTGAGCTGCTCGGAGTGTGGGCCGAGATCGCGGCGGACGAGGGCCCCGCGGCCGACGACATCGAACAGCTGCAGTCGGCACATGCCCGCATGGGCCGACTGGCCGAACGCGCCCGCGCCCTCCACGGCACCCCCTGAGCCCGAGCGGGCCGCTCGCACGCCCAGGCCCGCGTCGGACCGGTGGTGGGGGAGCAGGGTGGCGGGGCGGTCGGCCGGCGGGGCGGCCGGGTGGCGGGGCGGCCGGTCTACGACTTGGCGTCCGCCGAGCCGGGAGCCGCGGCGATCACGGACTCGACATTCTCTGCCCGGACGTGCGCTGACCCGGTGCTCCCGGCTCCGGCGCTTCCGCCTCCAGCGCTCCCCGTCTCCCCGACCGCACCACCGGTACTGCCCGCCGCGTCGGCGGCCGTGCCGAGTGCCCGGGCAGCTCGCCGCGCGGTGCGCAACGCGTCCCAGGTCAGCAGGGCCAGCGCGAGCCAGACCAGAGAGAAGCCGGCCCAGCGCTCCGGCGGCATGGCCTCGTGGAAGTAGAGGATGCCCAGCAGGAACTGGAAGACGGGCGCCAGGTACTGCAGCAGCCCCAACGTGGACAACGGCACCCGGATCGCGGCGGCTCCGAAGCAGACGAGCGGCAGCGCGGTCACGACACCGGTCGCGGCGAGCAGAGCGGCGTGCCCGGCGCCCTCGGTGCCGAAGGTGGACCGGCCCTGCGAGCCCAGCCACAGCAGGTACGCCAGCGCGGGCAGGAACTGGACGGCCGTCTCGGCGGCCAGCGACTCGACCCCGCCGAGGTTGACCTTCTTCTTCACCAGGCCGTACGTGGCGAAGGAGAAGGCCAGGCAGAGGGAGATCCACGGCGGCTGCCCGTAACCGAAGGCGAGGACCAGGACGGCGGCGAAGCCGACACCGACCGCGGCCCACTGCACGGGCCGCAGCCGTTCCTTCAGCACCAGCACGCCGAGAGCGATGGTCACCAGCGGATTGATGAAGTACCCGAGGGACGCCTCGACCACGTGCCCGGCGTTGACGGCCCAGATGTAGACGCCCCAGTTGACGGTGATCACCGCGGCCGCGATCGTCACCAGGCCCAGCTTGCGCGGCTGCCGCAGCAGCTCACCGGCCCAGGCCCAACGCCGCAGCACCAGCAGCGCGACGCCGACGAGGACGAGGGACCAGACCATCCGGTGAGCGAGGATCTCGGCGGCACCGGAGGGTTTCAGCAAGGGCCAGAAGAGGGGAACGAGCCCCCACATCCCGTACGCCGCGAAACCGTTCAGCAGACCTGTCCGGTGCTCTCGCTTCGACTGCGCGGTCAACGGTTCCTCCTTCTTGCGGGCCGCCGTGAGCCGCGTAGACGCGCACGACCCTGATGAAGGTAGCGCCGACGACCCCCGCCTGTCATGTCCGTATCGCGATACAGTCATGACAGGCAGGTGTGGAAGACCTCGGAAGAACGAGTCAGCCCTTGAGCGCCGCCGCGATGGAGTCGGCGATCGGAGTGGTCGGGCGGCCGGTCAGCCGGGACAGGTCGCCGCTGGTACCGGCCAGCTCGCCCTTCGCGATGGAGGCGTCCACACCCGCCAGGATCCGGGCGAACGGCTCGGGCAGCCCCGCGCCGGTGAGGATGCCGACATAGGTCTCCTCGGGCACCGGGTTGTACGTGATCTCCTTGCCGGTCTGCCTGCTCAGCTCGGCGGCGTACTCGGCGAAGCTCCAGGCGGTGTCACCGGCCAGCTCGTACGTCTTGCCCTCGTGTCCCTCGCCGGTCAGGACGGCGACGGCCGCGGCCGCGTAGTCGGCGCGCGCGGCGGAGGCGACCCGGCCCTCGCCGGCCGCCTGGGTGACGGCGCCGTGCTCCAGGACCGGGGCGAGCTGCTCGGTGTAGTTCTCGTTGTACCAGCCGTTGCGCAGCAGGACGTAAGGCAGTCCGGACGCCACGAGCGCCTCCTCGGTGCCCCGGTGGTCGTCGGCGAGGGCGGCCCTGAGGGCGCCGGGGGCACTGGTGTAGGCGAGGAGCGCGGCACCGGCCGCCTTGGCGGCGCCGATCACGGTGCGGTGCTGGGCGACGCGGTCCTTGTCGGCCTCGCTGCCCGAGACGAGCAGCACCTTGTCGCCGGCCGAGACGACACCCTCGAAGGACGTGGGGTCGTCGTAGTTCGCGACCGCGACCCGGACCCCGCGGGCGGCGAGGCCGGCGGCCTTCTCCCGGTTCCGTACGACGGCGGTGATCTGCTCGGCCGGGACCTTCTCCAGCAGTCCCTCGACGACGAAACGGCCGAGGTTTCCCGTGGCTCCGGTGACGACGATGCTCATGGTCAGACTCCTTGTGTGTGGCTCTGACGCTCACCATATGTCCAGCACTAACTATTCGAAAGTACCAACTTTGAAGTAAGGTACTGATATGGGAGTAAGTACCTCGACGGAGGCCTCGCCCCGTAAGTCGGTCACCGACGGCGAGGCGATGTGCCCGTACCGCCTGGTCCTCGAGCACGTGACGAGCCGCTGGGGCGTACTGGTCCTGATCGCGCTGCTGGACCGCCCGCACCGTTTCAGTGAACTGCGCCGGGCGATCGGCAGGGTCAGCGAGAAGATGCTCACGCAGACGCTGCAGACCCTCGAACGCGACGGCCTGGTCCACCGCGACGCCAAGCCGGTGATCCCGCCGAGGGTGGACTACTCCCTGACCGAGCTGGGACGTGAGGCGGCCGAGCAGGTGCGCACCCTCGCGAACTGGACACAGGACCGCATGGGCCAGGTGCAGAAGGCACGGGAGGCGTACGACGCGGCGAGAGAACGACGGTGAACAAGGCGGGAGCGAGTCATGCACGTGCCGGAGCGAATCGTGCACATGCCGGAGCGTGCCGGGCACGCTGGGCAGAACCGCGGACGGTCACGCACAACAGAACCGGGGCGTACGGAATGCCCGTACGCCCCGGCCGTGCCAACCGACAGCTCGCCTTCAGCTCACCTGAGGCTCGCCCTCGACTTCTCCCCGTCCTCCCCCTCAGCCCACAACCGTCCAGGTGTCGTGCCCGGTGAGGAGGGCGGCCAGGTCTCCCTTGCCGTTCTGCTCGATGGCGGCGTCGAGCTGGTCGGCCATCTGGGTGTCGTAGACGGGCCGGTCGACGGAGCGGAAGACCCCGATCGGGGTGTGGTGCAGGGTGTCCGGGTCGGCCAGGCGGGACAGGGCGAAGGCGGTGGTCGGGGAGGCGGCGTGGGCGTCGTGGACCAGGACCTCCGCCTCGTTCCGCGGGGTGACGGTCACGGCCTTCAGGTCACCGGTGGCAGGGTCCCGCACGACGCCCTTGGCCAGGTCTGTGCCGAAGCGGATCGGCTGCCCGTGTTCCAGCCGGATCACGGCCTCCTCGGCCTGCTGTTTGTCCTTGAGTACCTCGAAGGCGCCGTCGTTGAAGATGTTGCAGTTCTGGTAGATCTCCACCAGTGCGGTGCCGGGGTGCGCGGCGGCCTGCCGCAGCACCTCGGTCAGGTGCTTGCGGTCGGAGTCCACGGTCCGCGCGACGAACGACGCCTCCGCGCCGAGGGCCAGGGACACCGGGTTGAACGGCGCGTCGAGGGAGCCCATCGGGGTCGACTTGGTGATCTTGCCGACCTCGGAGGTGGGCGAGTACTGGCCCTTGGTCAGGCCGTAGATCCGGTTGTTGAAGAGCAGGATCTTGAGGTTGACGTTGCGGCGCAGGGCGTGGATGAGGTGGTTGCCGCCGATGGACAGGGCGTCACCGTCCCCGGTGACCACCCACACGCTCAGGTCGCGGCGGGAGGTGGCCAGGCCGGTGGCGATGGCCGGGGCGCGGCCGTGGATGGAGTGCATCCCGTAGGTGTTCATGTAGTACGGGAAGCGGGACGAGCAGCCGATCCCGGAGACGAAGACGATGTTCTCCTTCGCCAGGCCGAGTTCGGGCAGGAAGCCCTGGACGGCGGCGAGGATCGCGTAGTCGCCGCAGCCGGGGCACCAGCGCACCTCCTGGTCGGACTTGAAGTCCTTCATGGACTGCCTGGCCTCGGCCTTGGGCACCAGCGAGAGCGCCTCGAGGGTGCCGGTGCCTTCCGCGGACGTCTCAGCCATCGATGGCCTCCTTGAAAGCCGTGGCGAGCTGCTCGGCCTTGAACGGCATGCCGTTGACCTGGGTGTAGGAGCGGGCGTCGACCAGGTACTTGGCCCGGATCAGCGTGGCGAGCTGACCGAGGTTCATCTCGGGCACGACCACCTTGTCGTAACGCCCCAGAACCTCTCCGAGATTCCTCGGGAAGGGGTTGAGGTGGCGCAGATGAGCCTGGGCGATGGCGGTGCCGGCCGCCCGCAGTCGCCGCACCGCCGCCGTGATCGGCCCGTATGTCGAGCCCCAGCCGAGCACCAGCGTGCGCGCCCCGTGCGGATCGTCGACGGCCAGGTCCGGCACCTCGATTCCGTCGATCTTGGCCTGCCGGGTGCGGACCATGAAGTCGTGGTTGGCCGGGTCGTAGGAGATGTGGCCGGTGCCGTCCTGCTTCTCGATGCCGCCGATACGGTGCTCCAGGCCCGGCGTGCCCGGCACCGCCCACGGCCGGGCCAGGGTGTGCGGGTCGCGCTTGTAGGGCCAGAACACCTCGGTGCCGTCGTCCAGGGTGTGGTTGGGGCCCTGCGCGAACTGCACCCGCAGGTCGGGCAGTTCCTCCGGCTCCGGGATCCGCCACGGCTCGGAGCCGTTGGCCAGATAGCCGTCGGACAGCAGCAGTACCGGGGTCCGGTAGGCCAGCGCGATCCGCGCCGCCTCCAGAGCCACGTCGAAGCAGTCGGCCGCCGTGCGCGGGGCGATCACCGGGACCGGAGCCTCGCCGTTGCGCCCGAACATCGCCTGCAGCAGGTCCGCCTGCTCGGTCTTGGTGGGCAGCCCCGTGGACGGCCCGCCGCGCTGGATGTCCACCACCAGCAGCGGCAGCTCCAGCGACACCGCCAGCCCGATGGTCTCCGACTTCAGCGCCACCCCGGGCCCGGAGGTGGTGGTCACCGCCAGCGCACCGCCGAACGCCGCGCCCAGCGCCGCGCCGATCCCGGCGATCTCGTCCTCGGCCTGGAAGGTCCGCACCCCGAAGTTCTTGTGCCGGGACAGCTCGTGCAGGATGTCCGAGGCCGGCGTGATCGGATACGAGCCCAGATACAGCGGCAGATCCGCCTGCCGGGACGCGGCGATCAACCCGTAGGCCAGCGCCAGATTGCCGGAGATATTGCGGTAGGTGCCCGGCGGGAACGCCGCCCCGGCCGGCGCCACCTCATAGGAGACCGCGAAGTCCTCGGTGGTCTCCCCGAAGTTCCACCCCGCCCGGAAAGCCGCCAGGTTCGCCGCCGCGATCACCGGCCGCCGCGCGAACTTCTTCTGCAAGAACTCCTCGGTGCCCGCGGTCGGCCGGTGATACATCCAGGACAGCAGCCCCAGTGCGAACATGTTCTTGCTGCGCTCGGCCTCCTTGCGGCTCAGCTCGAACTCCTGCAGCGCCTCCACGGTCAGCGTGGTCAGCGGCACCGGATGCAGTCGGTAGCCGGCCAGTGAGCCGTCCTCCAGCGGCGAGACGGCATAGCCCACCTTCTGCAGTGCCCGCCGGGTGAACTCGTCGGTGTTGACGATGATCTCCGCGCCGGGCGGCAGGTCGGCCAGGTTCGCCCGCAGCGCCGCCGGGTTCATCGCCACCAGCACGTCCGGCGCGTCCCCCGGGGTGAGGATGTCGTGGTCGGCGAAGTGCAGCTGGAAGGAGGAGACACCGGGCAGGGTGCCCGCGGGGGCCCGGATCTCGGCGGGGAAGTTCGGCAGCGTCGACAGGTCGTTGCCGAAGGACGCCGTCTCCGAGGTGAACCGGTCACCCGTCAGCTGCATACCGTCACCCGAGTCACCCGCAAAACGAATGATCACCCGGTCCAGCCGGCGGACATCCTTCACACCTGCCGGATTGCGCTGCTCTCCCGCGCCGGGTCCGTCGACCCGCTCTCCTGGCTGCTCCTCTGGACTGCTGACCTGGCTGGTCACTGAACTGGACCTCCTTCGAGGCGGCTGCCCGGGAGCTGCCCTCCCGCCGGCCTTCCCACGGCCAACCCTACGTCTGTAAGGGTCGACTTCCCCTGGATGTTCGCATAGTGGACACCAATCTGAGACCGCTTGGTGCCCGGACTTGTCACCATTTACCCGCCCCCCGGTGCTTCTCTGAAGACGCTCCGCGCTCGTCTCCTGGTTCTGGTCCTGGTCCTGACCATTCCCTGATGGCAGACGCATTCAACAATCGACAAGAGCTGACGTGGTGTCAGCCCGTCACGAGTTCAGATACGTCAGGACCGCCAGGACACGCCGGTGGTCGCCGTCGCTCTGCGACAGGCCGAGCTTGAGGAAGATGTTGCTGACGTGCTTCTCGACGGCTCCGTCGCTCACCACGAGCTGGCGGGCGATGGCCGAGTTGGTCCGCCCCTCGGCCATGAGGCTGAGCACTTCCCGCTCTCTCGGGGTGAGTCCCGCGAGCACGTCCTGCTTCCGGCTGCGCCCGAGCAACTGCGCGACCACCTCCGGGTCCAGCGCGGTGCCCCCTCGGGCCACCCGCACGACCGCGTCGACGAACTCACGCACGTCGGCTACCCGGTCCTTCAGCAGATAGCCGACCCCGTGACTGGAACCGGCCAGCAGCTCGGTGGCGTACTGCTCCTCCACGTACTGTGACAGCACGAGTACGCCCAGCTCGGCATGGTGTCGACGCAACTGCACCGCGGCTCTGACGCCTTCGTCCGTGTGCGTCGGGGGCATCCGGACGTCCGCGACCACCACGTCGGGCAACTCGCCCTGCGCCGCCAGGTCGGTGATCGTCTTGATCAGCGCGTCCCCGTCCCCGACACCCGCCACGACCTCGTGCCCGCGGTCGGTCAGCAGCCGGGTCAGCCCCTCTCTGAGCAGTACCGAGTCCTCGGCGATGACCACCCGCACCCTGTCCTCCACGTTCCGGCCCCCCGAGCCCTGTGTGTCCGATGCCCCTCGGCACATCAGTATCCCGCGATCCGCCGTCTCCCACGGGGCCTGTGGATAACTCGCCGACTGCCTCGCCGACTGAGGCGAACGGCCGCCACACGGCACCGCCCTCTGCCCGTAGGAACGGCGGGGCAGAGGGCGCAGAAGAGACATCGCATCGCAGAACGAAGGCTGGAGACCAGTGCGGGAGACGCCGGAGGACGGATGGTGCGCAGAAGAGCGGTGGTGCAGCGAGGAGCGGGCCGGGCCGGGCAAGAGGTGTACATGCGAGCAGGCTTTCAAGCAGGCAATGGGCGTGCTCACGGCCGCCCCCGCCTCCGAGATGCCTACATGTTGCGCCAGGGCAGCTCCGCCGTCACCCGAGTGGGCCCGCCTACCGGAGAGTTCACCACCAGGATGCCGTCGACCGCATCCAACCGCTCGGCCAGCCCCGCCAGCCCGGATCCCCCAGACACCTCGGCGCCGCCCACCCCGTCGTCCACGACCTGCAACATCAGCCGGTCGTCCACCTTCCACACATCCACGCTCGCCCGGGTGGCCCGCGCATGCTTGCTGATGTTCTGCAGCAGCTCCGACACCGTGAAGTACGCGATTCCCTCGATCGCCGGCACCGGCCGGGCCGGTAGATCCACGTCCACCTGCACCGGCACCGCACACCGCGACGCCACCGCCGACAGCGCCGCGTCGAGTCCCCGGTCGGTCAGCACCGCAGGGTGGATGCCGCGTGCCAGGTCCCGCAGCTCCTGCAGCGCCGTCTTCACCTCGCCGTGCGCCTCGTCCACCATGCGCGCCGCAGCCTCCGGATCGTCCGTCAGCTTCTCCTTCGCCAGCCCCAGATCCATGGCCAGCGCCACCAGCCGGGCCTGCGCACCGTCATGCAGATCGCGCTCGATGCGCCGCAGGTCGGCCGCGGCGGTATCCACGACGGTTCCCCGGTCCCACTCCAGTTCCACCACGCGCGTCACCAGCCGGGACGGCCCCAGCAGGCCCTGCACCATCAACCGGTCCACCAGCGTCAGGGCCCGCACGATCCAGGGTGTGGCCAGGGTGAACAGCAGTCCGATCGCGGCGGTCACGGTTATCTCGAAGGGATTGTCCAGGTACACGCTGTGCGTCTCGTCGCCGTACAGCTGCAGACCGTCCTGTCCCGCCCACATCGGGAAGACCCAGAACCACAAGGGATACGTCAGCAACGCCCACCCGTACGTCCACAGGCTCAGCGCCACCGAGAACGAGAACACGGCCCACGGGAACTGCACGATCGCGTAGAGCAGATGCCGCCACGAGGTCCCGCTCTTGAGAACGGCACCCATCCAGGCCGTGATCCCCGCCCGCTTCGTCCGCAGCGGCTCGGGCTCGGACACCGTCACACCGAGCAGCCCGCGCGCCCGCGCCCGCTCCAGCGCCCCGAACCCCCGGCAGCCCGCCAGCGCGGCGGCCAGTACCGGCACACCGAGGAAGGTGATCAGCAGGCCCGCGCCGAGCGACGTCATGGTCACGGCGTACGTGAACATGACCACCGCGACCGGCAGGCTCAGCAGCACATAGGCGAGCTCCCGCCAGCTGCGTGCCTCGAACGGTGCCCGTAGCCCCGCCGGGAGCCGGTGTCGCCGCTCCTCGGACACCTCGTCATCCCAGCTACCGTGCCCGTGCCCATACCCATACCTGTACTCCGTGGCCATCGCCGCCGTCCGTTTCTCCTGCGATCCGCAGTGGGATCCCCCACCTGGGATGTCGTCATTCCGTCGGAGTCCCGCTGTTCTTCGGCCGGGTATCCGCCGGGTTTCCGTCCTGGCTCCACACTGCTCGGGTTGCGGTAAACGGACCATGGAGGCCGTCGGCGTCTTGGAAGGGGGGTTTTCCCTACCTCAGCTCTTCACCTCGGGTCTTCGCCTCGGGTCTTCGCCTCGGGTCTTCGCCTCGGGTCTTCGCCTCAGGTCTTCGCCTCGGGTCTTCGCCTCAGGTCTTCGCCTCGGGTCTTCGCCTCAGGTCTTCGCCCCGCGTTTTCTTCTCTGTCTTCTCCGCCTTCTCCGCCTTCTCCGCTTTCTGTGCCTTCACTGCCTTCACCTCAGGGCTTCGCGGACGCTCGCCGTGTCCCCTCGTCCCCTCGGTCCCGCCACGGCAGCTCCGCTGTCACCGTGGTCGGGCCGCCCACCGGTGACTCGATGACGAACAGGCCGTCCACCGCGCCCAGCCGGTCCGCGAGCCCCGCCATGCCCGTACCGCCGTCCAGCCGGGCACCGCCACGGCCGTCGTCCCAGACCTGGATGAGCAGCCGGTCGTCCGCCCGCCACACGTCCACGGAGGCGGACCGGGCCCCACTGTGCTTGCTGACGTTCTGCAGGAGCTCGGAGACCGTGAAGTACGCGATGCCTTCGATGGCGGCGGCAGGCCGCGTATCCAGGTCCACGCTCACCTTCACGGACGCCGTGCAGCGGGACGCCACCGCCGACAGCGCCGCGTCGAGTCCCCGGTCGGTCAGCACCGCGGGGTGGATGCCGCGTGCCAGGTCCCGCAGTTCCTGGAGCGCCAGCTTCACCTCGCCGTGCGCCTCCTCGACCATCGCCGCCGCGGAGTCGGGGTCCTCCAGGAGTTTCTCCTTGGCGAGCCCGAGGCCCATGGCGAGGTTCACCAGCCGGGCCTGCGCACCGTCATGCAGATCGCGCTCGATGCGCCGTAGATCGGCGGCGGCAGTGTCGACGACGACACCCCGGTCCGACTCCAGCTCCGCTATACGGCGCTCCAACTGCTCCGAGGGGGACAGCAGGCCGCGCACCATGGCTCGGTCCACGTGTGTCAGACCGCGTGCGATGAACGGCAGCACCGGCCACAGCACGAACAGCGACACAAGAGTGACCGTGAACGTCACGACACTCCAGGGCAGCCGTGTGAGCTCGTACAGCATCGTGCGCCAGCCCACCGGATCCTTCACGGCCATCCACAACTGCGCGAGAGCGCCCTCGCCCCTGCGCAAGGGCAGCCGGCTCGGCTCGTCCACCTGTATTCCCAGCAGCACCCGAGCCCGCGCCCGCTCCAGCTTCCCCAACTGCCGGACACCTGTCAGCGCGGCCGCGAGCAGCGGGAAACCGATCACGGTCACCGTCAGGAGCGCGCTGGTGAACAGCACGCTCACGACGTACGTGAAACCGATCAGTGTCACCGGCAGATTGGCCAGAAGATGGGCGATCTCCTTCCAGGTCTGCGCCCCGAACGCGAACCGGGCCGGCGGCAGCGGAGGGGACACCGGTGCGCTGGAAGAACCCCGACGCCCGTATGCCAAGCCCTGTCCGTGCGTCGAGCCCTGTCCGTGCGTCGAGCCCTGTCCGTGCACCGGGCCTTGCCCGTACACAGAGGTCCGCTCCTGCGGCGAGGTCTGCGCTCGCGGCGAGGTTCGCTCTTGTGGCGAAGTCCGATCCTGCGAAGCGGGTCGGCTCTGCGGCGGGGACTGCTCGTCCCGCGGAGCGTCCCCGGAGGGTGGTCGCCCCTGTGGGCCGTTGGGCTGTGCGGGATCGGCGGAGATGCGAGCGGTCATGGCACCAGCGTGCCCGTCGGTACCAGGGCCGCGCCATGAGGTGGACCGCCCGGACACCCTGGGGAAAACCCCACCCTCCGCGGAACCCTTCCCCCAATGCGGGAAACCCGCCCTTCACAGGCGTCCCGTACGGCTGGGCACAAGCCCGTCGGAACAACGTCCGCATGCCGGGCCGTGACAGGCTGCTTACCGTCTCTTTAGCAGGGCCTAGACTCCCGTGCGTACAGATCGTCGAACATGGCGTATCAAGGAGCGAGACCGGAGTGACCGAAGAGGCCGGAAGCCCGGTTTCGCCGTGTCGCACCAGGTGTACGAGGTCTACCAGGTCGGCGAGGTCAGGGAGCGAGGGACGGACGTGCCGGAACCGACGGGTGTCGCCGCTGTCGCGGAGCGTGGAACAGTGATCGCGTCGGACTACTTCCAGTCCTATTCGGTTGTCGGACTGCTTGCTGTCGTCGGCGTGCTGTTCGTGGCTGTCGCCTTCGCCGCGGGCCGCCTGCTGCGCCCGGTCGTGCCCACGCCTGAGAAGCTCATGACGTACGAGTGCGGGGTCGACCCCGTCGGCGAGGGCTGGGCCCACACTCAGGTCCGCTACTACGTCTACGCGTTCCTGTACGTGATCTTCGCCGTCGACTCGATCTTCCTGTTCCCCTGGGCGACGGTCTTCGCCGACCGCGACTACGGCGCGACGACTCTGGTGGAGATGTTCGTCTTCCTGGGCTTCCTCGCCGTGGGCCTGCTGTACGCATACAAGAAGGGCGTCCTGGCATGGACGTGACCCACTCGACCTGCACCTCTGGTACCTCTGGTACCTCTGGTACCTCTGGTACCTCTGGCACCTCCGGAATCTCCGGCGACTCCAGTGCCTCCGAGACCTCTCGGCCAGTGCTGCTACCGGAGCCGAAGCGCCTGGGCGCACTCGCCCGCCTCGCTCCCGAGCCGATGAAAGTGGTCTTGAACTGGGGCCGCCGCTACTCGCTTTGGGTCTTCAACTTCGGCCTCGCGTGCTGCGCCATCGAGTTCATCGCCGCGTCGATGTCCCGCCACGACTTCATCCGCCTCGGTGTGATCCCGTTCGCGCCGGGCCCGCGCCAGGCCGACCTGATGGTCGTCTCCGGCACCGTCACGGACAAGATGGCGCCGGCCGTGAAGCGTCTGTACGAGCAGATGCCGGAGCCGAAGTACGTCATCTCGTTCGGCGCGTGCAGCAACTGCGGCGGCCCCTACTGGGACTCGTACTCCGTGACCAAGGGCGTCGACCAGATCATCCCCGTCGACGTGTACGTCCCCGGCTGTCCGCCGCGTCCGGAGGCTCTGCTCCAGGGCATTCTGAAGCTTCAGGAGAAGATCGCACGCGAATCCCTGGGGGAGCGGTACGGCAACGGCACCGGCGTGCGTCCCTCGACGGCCGCTCTCCAGAGCGGGCTCGTGCGCCCGCCGTCGCCGATGCCGGGAGGGGCGGACGCCACGGCCGCTGCCACCACCTCCGCTGCCACCATCTCCGCTTCCTCATCCGCTGCCCCTTCCTCATCCGCTGCCGCTTCCGACTCCGCGTCCGCGTCCGCCGACTCCGCGTCCGCCGATTTCGCGGAAGGGGAGGGAGACCGGTGACCGGCTGGCTCCCCGCCCCCGTCGAGGAACTCTTCGGCCCGGACGCCGCAGCCGAGGAGTCCTACGGCGTCCTCACCGTGGACGTCCCGTCCGCATCCTGGACGGACGCACTGCGAACGGCCCACTCACGCCTGGGCTGCACGTACTTCGACTGGCTCAGTGCGGTCGACGAGCCCGGCACCGGCTTCCACGTATCGGCTCATGTGGTGGCCCTGTCCCCGGTGCGCCGCCTGCTCCTGCGCACGACGGTTCCGCACGGCGCTCCCGTCCTTGCTTCGGCCGTCGACGTCTACGCGGGCGCGGCCTGGCACGAACGCGAGACCCACGAGATGTTCGGCGTGACCTTCGACGGCCACCCCGGACTCGACCCGCTCCTCCTGCCCGAGAACTTCGAGGGGCACCCGCTGCGCAAAGACTTCGTCCTGGCTGCGCGGGTCGCGAAAGCATGGCCGGGCGCCAAGGAGCCGGGCGAATCGGACCACGGCGGCCCCAAGCGCCGTCAGATGCTGCCTCCAGGTGTGCCGGACCCCAACGAGTGGGGCCCCTTGAAGGGCCAGCTTCCCCCAGCCCCGGCCCGCCCCACCCGTGACCGCCCCTCCCGCGCGGCCGGCGACCGTCCTGCCCGACCTGCTCGCGCCGCTGGTGACCGCCCGGTACGCCGCGCCCGCACCGCGAGTGAGGGGTCGGCCAGCCAGCGCGTTCAGGACGCAGCTGCGCCGGAAGCGGCGGCTGTCTCCGAGCCGACGCCGCCTCCCGCTGGTCAACGTCGTTCGCGCAGCGCGAGCGAGGGCTCGGCCAGCCAGCGCGCCCGGAGCGCAGCTGCACCGGAAGCGACGCCCTCGGCCGAGCCTGCGCCGCCGACCGATCCGGCATCCCCGGCCGCTGGGCCGCGACGTGCTCGCCGTGCCTCCGAGGGCTCGGCGAGCCAGCGCCCGGCCTCCGGTCCGGGTGAGCCCTCGCCCCGCACCGAGCGCCCCGGCCCGCAGGCCCCCACGGCACCCCGCAGCGCGGACGCGCCTTGGCACCATGCCCGCCCTACTTTCGATGAACCCGAGCCGAAGCCGAAGCCCGAGCCGAAGCCCGAGCCGAAGCCCGAGCCGAAGCCCGAGCCGAAGCCCGAGGCGAAGCCGGTGCCAAAGCCGAAGCCCGAGTCCGAGCTGAAGTTGGAACCGAAGCCCGAGCCCGAGCTGAAGCCGGAGCCGAAACCCGAGCCGAACCCCGAGCCAAGGCAGGACCACGCTACCGAGTCGACCCCGCCTCAGACCCCCTCGGCGTCGACGCCGACGTCAGCGCCAGCGCCAGCGCCAGCGCCACACGCACCATCGGAGCCGTCCGACCCCGCCCCCCCGACCCCCGACGCCCCCGCAGGAGGCACGCAGTGAACGACGCTCTCGACGTCGCTCTGCGACTCCTCGTCGTCTTCGTCGTCTTCCTCGCCTTTCCTCTGATCGTGGGTCAGACCGAGCACAAGGTCATGGCCCACATGCAGGGCCGCCTCGGCCCCATGTACGCCGGTGGCTTCCACGGCTGGGCCCAGCTCGTCGCCGACGGAGTCAAGTTCGCCCAGAAGGAAGACGTCGTCCCCGCAGGAGCGGACCGCCGTATCTTCCAGCTCGCCCCCGCCGTAGCCCTCCTGCCGTACCTCCTGGTGCTCCTCGCCATCCCCATCGGTCCGGGCGAGGGCGCGGTCGGTCAGGCCGTCGACGCGGGTATCTTCTTCGTCCTCGCCGTGATGGGCGTGGGCGTCCTCGGCTCCCTCATGGCCGGATGGGCCTCCGCCAACAAGTTCTCCCTCCTCGGTGGCCTCCGCACCGCCGCTCAGCTCCTCGCCTACGAACTCCCGATGCTGCTCGCCGCCGCCTCCGTCGCCATGGCGGCCGGCACCGTCTCCCTCCCCGGCATCGTCGACGCCTTTCAGTGGTGGTGGCTGCCGTGGCAGATCGTCGGCGCGATCGTCTTCTTCGTCGCCGGCCTCGCCGAGCTGCAGCGCCCGCCGTTCGACATGCCGGTCGCCGACTCGGAGATCATCTTCGGTGCGTACACCGAGTACACCGGCCTGCGCTTCGCTCTCTTCCTCCTCGCCGAGTACGCCGGGATCGTCGTCCTGTGCGGCCTGACCACCGTCCTCTTCCTGGGTGGCTGGCACGGACCCTGGGGCGCTGACGGCCTCGGCTGGGTCTGGACCCTGCTGAAGACCGCCATCCTCGCCTTCGTCGTCATCTGGCTGCGCGTCACCTACCCCCGGCTCCGCGAGGACCAGCTGCAGAAGCTCTCCTGGACCCTCCTGGTCCCGCTCGCCCTCGCCCAGATCGCCCTCACCGGCGTCGTCAAGGTGGTGATCCAGTAACGATGTCCCGCCCGCTGTCCGACCACCACACCTCGCCGACGTCTGCCGAGCGGTCCCGTCGGCCGATTCCCGGGTCCGGCCTGGCCAAGGGTCTGGCCGTCACCCTGCGCACGATGATGAAGAAGACCGTCACCGAGCAGTATCCGGAGGTGCAGCCCGACCTCCCGCCCCGCACCCGCGGAGTCATCGGTCTCTTCGAGGAGAACTGCACGGTCTGCATGCTGTGCGCCCGCGAGTGCCCGGACTGGTGCATCTATATCGACTCCCACAAGGAGACGGTCCCGCCTGCCGCCCCGGGCGGCCGCGAGCGCAGCCGTAATGTCCTCGACCGCTTCGCCATCGACTTCTCCCTCTGCATGTACTGCGGTATCTGCATCGAGGTGTGTCCCTTCGACGCCCTCTTCTGGTCCCCGGAGTTCGAGTACGCCGAGACCGACATCCGCGACCTCACCCACGAGCGCGACAAGCTCCGCGAGTGGATGTGGACGGTGCCGGCCCCGCCCGCCCTCGACCCCGGTGCGGAGGAGCCGAAGGAGATCGCCGCCGCTCGCAAGGCTGCCGAGAAGCTGGCCGCCCAGCAGGAGACCGCGGCTGCTCAGCCCGTCGCCCCCTCCCCGCCCTCGGCCACCTCCCCGACCGGGACGGAGCCGCACGCGGACGAGCAGGCCCGAGCCGCCGAACGGCCGACCCGGCCGATGGGCGGTTCCCAGCAGCAGACGGACCAGCCGCGGCAGGAGGACCGGGAATGACCCTCGCAGCGGCCGCCGGCCTTTCCCACACTCAAGGTTTCCTCTCGCCGACCGGCGTGGAGATCGCCTTCCTCCTCGTCGGCCTGGTCACCTTCGGCGCCGCCGTCGTCACCGTCACCACCCGGCAGCTGGTGCACGCCGCACTGTGGCTCGTGGTGGCCCTCGGTGGCCTCGCCGTCGAGTACCTCCTGCTCACAGCCGAGTTCATCGCCTGGGTGCAGGTCCTCATCTACGTCGGTTCCGTCGTCGTCCTCCTTCTGTTCGGTCTGATGCTCACCAAAGCCCCCATCGGACGCTCACCGGACGCCGACTCCGGCAACCGCTGGGCCGCCCTCGCCGTGGCCGTCGCCTCGGCTGCCGCTCTGGTCTGGGTCGTCGTCGACGCCTTCCGTACGACCTGGATCGATCTGGACGGGCGCGCCGCGGGCTCCACCGAGGTGACCGGCGAAGCCCTCTTCCAGAACTGGGTCCTCCCGTTCGAGGCTCTCTCCGTTCTCCTCCTCGCCGCTCTCGTCGGCGCCATCGTCCTGTCCCGCAAGGCGAAGGCCACCCCCACCAGCGCCGCCTCTGCCGACGCCACTCCGACCGGCCCCACCCCCGGCAACGGCACCACGACGCGCACCCCCACCGGAGCAGCCACCCCGAGCCGCGGGACCTCCGACGGTCCCTCGCCCGCCCCCGGTGGGCGCTCCTCAGCCTCCGACGGGCGCTCCTCCGCTTCCAACGGGCAGCCCTCGCCCCAGGAAGGGGCCCGCTGATGCACCTCGCCTACCCCGCCGTGCTTTCCGCCCTCCTCTTCTGCACGGGCCTGTACGGAGTCCTCGCCCGCCGCAACGCGATTCTGGTCCTGATGTCGGTCGAGCTCATGCTCAACGCCGTCAATCTGAACCTCGTCGCCTTCGACGTCTGGCTCAGCAAGGCCGCCCAGGAGACCCTGCACTCCGGCCAGGCACTCACCCTCTTCACCATCGCCATCGCCGCCGCCGAGATCGGCATCGGCCTGGCGATCGTCCTCGCCGTCCACCGCAACCGCGGCACCGCGGACATCGACAAGCTCCGCGACACCGCCGAGGGCCACGAGCACGACGGCCCCAGCAGCGACGGTTCCGACAGCGACGCCCCCGCGACCTCCGCGACCGGGACGGCCGCCGAGAAGGCCGAGGCCACCGCGTGACCACCACCACCCTCGCCGTCCTCGTCCCCCTCCTTCCGTTCCTGGGCGCCGCCGCAGGCCTGCTCCTGGGCCGCACGGCCCCCGGCTTCGTCCGTCCCCTCGCCGTCCTGCCGGCCCTCGCGGCCCTCGCCCTCGCCGTGCTGGTCGCCGTGCGCCAGGGTGGCGGCCGGGCCGTGGACGCCGCCACGGAACTCACGCCCACCGGCTCGATCCCCATCGAGCTCGCCCTGCACATCGACGGCTTCGCCGCGCTCGTCGCCGTTCTGGTCGGCCTGGTCGCCACCTGCGTGCAGATCTACTCGACGGGCTATCTGCGCGACGACCCGCGCTACCCCTCGTACGCCGCTCTCGTCTCCCTCTTCACCTCCGCGATGCTGCTCGTCGTCTACTCGGGCGACCTGATGGTGCTGCTGGTCGGCTGGGAGATCATGGGCATCTGCTCCTACTTCCTCGTCGGCCACTACTGGGAGACCCCCGAGGCCCGCGCCGCCTCGATCAAGGCCTTCCTCGTCACCAAGCTCGGCGACGTCCCGTTCCTCATCGGTCTGTTCGCGCTCGCCGTGGACGCCGGGTCCTTCCGCATCACGACCGTCCTGGGCACGGTCGCGAGCGGCGGGCTCGACCATCCGACGCTCATCGCCCTGCTGCTCCTCGCCGGTGTGGCGGGCAAGTCGGCACAGTTCCCGCTGCACACCTGGCTCCCCGACGCGATGGCGGGCCCCACGCCCGTCTCCGCGCTGATCCACGCAGCGACGATGGTCGCCGCCGGTGTCTACTTCATCGCCCGGCTCCTCCCGGTGTTCGCCGCATCCTCGGCGGCCCTGCTCGTCCTCGCCGTCATGGCCGCGGTCACGATGGCCGGCTCGGCGCTCGCCGCGCTCGCCCAGGACGACATCAAGCGCGTCCTCGCGTACTCGACGATCGGCCAGCTCGGCTACATGACGGGCGCCCTCGCCGTCGGTGATCGCGGTGCCGCCGTCTTCCACCTCCTGTCGCACGGCGCCTTCAAGGCGCTGCTGTTCCTCGCGGCCGGCGTGATCATCCACGCCGCCGGCACCAACTCGCTGGCCGCCATGTCCCGTATGAAGGACCTGCGCACCCGCGTCCCGGACGCCTACTGGACGATGACCGTGGCACTCCTCGCCCTCGCCGCGATCCCGCCCTTCAGCGGCTTCTTCTCCAAGGAAGCCGTCCTCGGAGCCGCCGAGCACGCGGCCACCGGCCATGCCGAGCACGTCCCCGGCGCCGTCGGCTGGATCGTGCTCGTCGCCGGCCTGCTCACGGCCCTGCTCACCGCCGCCTACGCCACCCGCCTGTGGCTGCTCGCCTTCCGGGGCCGCGGGGCCGAAGCCCCTGACCACGGCAGGCAGCCGGTCGCCATGAACGCCGTGCTCTGGCTCCTCGCGGTGCCATCGATCGCGTTCGGCCTGGCCACCGGGGTGCTGCCCGACTGGTTCGACGGCCGTGACCTGACCCCGACCCTGACCACGTCCGTCCTCGGTACGGGTCTCGCCCTGGTCGGCGGACTCGTCACGTACGGCACCTGGCGGCACACCACCGCCCTCGCGGGCAGCGTCCCGCTGGGTGCGGTCGCCGCCCACCCGGAGGCCGACGCGGGCAAGGTGGAGGCCGAGGCGATCGCGAGCCACACGCCCGCCTACGGGGATGTGGCCTCCGCAGCCGATCCGGCCGACCCGGGCCGGCTGCTGCTCGGCCCGCTGCACCGGCCCGCGGCCGCCGGTTTCCACCTCGACGCCGTGTACGCGGCCCTCTTCGTCCGCCCGGTCCAGGCCGCGGCGCGTCTCGTCCGCTTCCTCGACCGCGAGGTCGTCGACACCTACGTACGCGGCGCGAGTGCCGTACCCCGCCTGCTCGGCGCGGCCGTCCGGCGTGCCCAGACCGGCAATGTGCAGACCTATGTGAGCGCGCTGCTCGCCGGCACCGTCGTCCTGGTGGTCGCCGCCCTCCTCGTCGCCACGGGAGCGTGAGCAGGCGTGATCGATATCAGCGAGTCCGTGATGCAGTTCCTTCTGGCATTGATCGTCGTCGGCCCGCTCCTCGGAGCGGTCGCCGCCCTCCTGCCGGCCCCGCCCGGGCTGAAGGGGAAGTCACCGGAGCAGGCCGTGCTACGCCACGGCGTGACCGTGACCGGCGCGATCCTCATCGCCATGGTCGTGCTCGCGCTCGGCTTCGACCACGACCACCCGTCGAGGATGCAGGCCAGCACGGACATCAGCTGGATCCCCGCACTCGACGTGCGCATCCACCTGGGCGTCGACGGCATTTCCCTCCCCCTCCTGGTCCTGACCGCGCTGCTGACCTTCCTCTGCGCGCTGTACTCGTACTTCAAGCCGCCCGCGGGCCCGGCACCGAAGGCCTTCGTGGCGCTGCTGCTCGTCCTCGAGTCCGGCACCCTCGCGACCTTCGCCGTCCTCGACCTGCTGCTGTTCTTCCTGGCGTTCGAGACGGTGCTCATCCCGATGTACTTCCTCATCGCCCGCTGGGGCGGTGCGGAGCGGACCCGGGCCGCCTGGAAGTTCATCCTCTACACACTGCTCGGTTCCGTGCTCATGCTGCTGGGCCTGCTCCTGATCGGACTCAAGGCGGACACGTTCGACATGGTGGCACTCGCCACTGACAACGGCCGGTCGCTCACCACATCCGTGCAGGTCATCGCCGTTCTGGCGATCGGTGTAGGGCTCGCGGTCAAGACGCCGATGTGGCCGTTGCACAGCTGGCTCCCGGACGCCCACACCGCCGCGCCGACCGTCGGTTCCGTCCTGCTGGCCGGTGTCCTGCTCAAGATGGGTACGTACGGTTTCGTCCGGATCCTGCTGCCGGTCGCACCCGACGGCTTCCGCACCTTCGCCCCGTACCTCGCGGCCTTCGCGGTCGTCGGCATCATCTACGGTTCCCTGGCCTGCCTCGCTCTCGCCCGGCAGGGCGCGAAGGGCGACCTCAAGCGCCTCATCGCGTACTCCTCCGTCGGCCACATGGGCTTCGTCCTGCTCGGCATCGCCACGATGACCCCGACCGGAGTGAACGGCGCCCTCTTCGCGAACATCGCCCACGGCCTCATCACCGGCCTGCTGTTCTTCCTGGTCGGCGCGTTGAAGGACCGCACCGGCACGACCGACCTCGACACCCTCGCCCAGGAGACCGGCGCCGCTCTCTACGGCCGGGCACCGCGCTTGGGCGGCCTCCTCGCCTTCGCAGCCGTGGCCTCGCTCGGGCTGCCGGGCCTCGCCGGGTTCTGGGGCGAGATGCTGGCGCTGTTCGGCGCGTTCCGGCCCGCCGACGGTCTCAGCCGCCCGGCCTTCCTCACGTTCATGGCGATCGCCGCGTTCGGCACCCTCCTCACTGCCGCGTACCTGCTCGTCGTCGTACGCCGCGTCTGCATGGGCGCGCTGCCGCACGAGGACCGGAGCCGCCCGGAGCTCACCGACGTCCAGACGTACGAGTTCGCGGCCTGGACCCCGCTCGTCGTCCTCACCGTCGTCGCCGGCCTCTGGCCCGCGGCGCTCCTCGGCCTGACCGACCCGGCCGTGCAGCAGCTCCTCGCAGGAGGCACCCGATGAGCTCCCTGGCCCAGTCCGTGGTCCAGTCCGTCGACTGGCTCACGATCGCCCCGCCCACCATCGCCGCGGTCGTCGGACTGGTCGTGCTCGTCGCCGACCTGTTCGTGGGCGACCACAGGAAGGCCCTGCTCGGCTGGGTGTCGGTCGCGGGCCTTGCCGTCTCGGTGCTGGCCCTGCTGCCTCTGCTGGACGGCGACCGCTCCACCTTCTGCCTCGCTCGCGACGCCGGCGTCTGCAGCTACACCGCCGACCGGTTCGCGCTCGTCATCCAGTTCCTGGTGCTCGGCGGCGCTCTCCTGGCCGCCCTGCTGTCGATGACGGCTCTGAAGGACGCGCGCAGAGAACTCCCCGAAGGGGAGTTCTGGTTCCTGCTGCTGTCGTCCGCCGCGGGCGCCGCGCTCCTGCCCGCTTCCCGCGACCTCGCGACCCTCATCGTCGCGCTGGAGATCGCCTCCCTGCCGGCCTTCGCCCTCGTCGGCCTCCGGTACGGCGACCGACGCTCCTCCGAAGCGGCCCTGAAGTTCTTCCTGTCCTCGGTCACCGCGACCGCTGTCAGTCTGATGGGCATCAGCTTCGTGTACGCGGTCACGGGCACTCTGTACCTCACCGAGATCGCCGACGGCATCCAGAACGTCGACGGACAGCTTCAGACGCTCGCCCAGGCCGGCGTCGTCCTGACCCTCGTCGGTTTCGCCTTCAAGACGGCCGCGGTGCCGTTCCACTTCTGGGTGCCCGACACCTATGTGGGCGCGCCGATCCCCGTGGCCGCCTACCTGTCGGTCGTCGGCAAGGCGGTCGGCTTCTCGGGGCTGATCCTCGTCACCGTCGTCGCGCTCCCGTCGTACGCGGACGTCTGGGGCCCGGCGCTCGCCGCTCTGGCGGCCCTCACCATGACCGTCGGCAACGTCGGTGCCCTTCGCCAGCAGGTCACGCGCGCGTACAGCGCGGTACGGCTCCTCGCCTGGTCCTCAGTCGGCCAGGCAGGCTATCTCCTCGTGCCGATCGCGGCGGCCGCGTACTCCGACGACGCCCAGCAGCCGATCGGCTCCACCGTCGCCTACGCGCTGATGTACGCCGCCGTGAACCTCGGCGCCTTCGCGGTGGCGGCCCTGGTCGCCCGAACCAAGCCGCTGAACCGCGTCAGCGACTACCGGGGCCTGTACGCCGCCAGTCCGCTCACCGCCCTGCTCCTGGGCTTCTTCCTGCTCTGCCTCGCAGGGCTGCCCCCGGGCATCATCGGGCTCTTCGCCAAGGTGACCGTCTTCTCGGCCGCCGTCGACGCGGGCCTCGGCTGGCTCGCCGTGGTCATGGCCGTCAACGTGGTGATCGCCCTCTTCTACTACCTCCAGTGGACGGCCCTGCTGTTCCGGGCCCCCGAGGGCACACCCGAGAAGTACCGCGCCACGGCCCCGCTGACGGCAGCCATCGCCCTCACCGGGATTCTGGGCATCGCCCTCTCCGGAGCACCGCAGCTCGTCCTGCGCTTCGCCGACACCGGCCTCTTCTGAGCCACGGACCGCATTCACGCGCGCGTGCAGGGAACCCGGACCCTCACGCGCGCGTGCGGCGTCTGCCCGGTCATCCGAAGGCGGAGGGGGCGCCCCAGTGCGCACAAGGGAACTAGTCCCTCCTCCCCGCCGTTGACCAGGAGGGAAGAGTCCACTGAGAAGTGGCATCGACAGCATCAGCAAGCAAGGGTTCCCCTGCCGCACGACTTGGAGGGCGTACCGTGCACCGCCGGCACAACGGGCTCAAGACCGCCGTACTCCTCGGTGGGCTGTCCGCACTCATCATCGTCATCGGCAGCTTCTTCGGGCGTACCGGCCTCGTCGTCGCGCTCCTCGTGGCGATCGGCACGAACGCGTACGCCTACTGGAACAGCGACAAGCTGGCTCTACGCGCGATGCGCGCCCGGCCTGTCAGCGAGTTCGAGGCCCCCGCCCTGTACCGCATGGTCCGTGAACTCTCCACCCAGGCGCGCCAGCCGATGCCCCGCCTGTACATCTCCCCGACCGACGCGCCGAACGCGTTCGCGACGGGCCGCAACCCGCGCAACGCCGCCGTGTGCTGCACCGACGGCATCCTGCGGATCCTGGACGAGCGTGAACTGCGCGGCGTGATCGGCCACGAACTCAGTCATGTCTACAACCGCGACATCCTGATCTCCTCGGTCGCCGGTGCCCTGGCCTCGGTGATCATGTTCCTGGTGAACTTCGCCTGGCTGATCCCCGTGGGCCGCTCGAACGACGACGACGGGCCCGGGCTCCTCGGCATGCTGCTGATCATGATCCTGGGTCCGCTCGCCGCAAGCGTCATCCAGCTCGCCATCAGCCGTTCCAGGGAGTACGAGGCGGACGCCTCGGGCGCCCAGCTGACCGGCGACCCCCTGGCCCTCGCGAGCGCCCTGCGCAAGCTCGAAGCGGGTACCAAACAGCTTCCGCTGCCGCCCGAGCCGCGCATCGAGACCGCGAGCCACATGATGATCGCCAATCCCTTCCGCCCGGGCCAGGGACTGTCCAAGATGTTCTCCACCCACCCGCCGATGGCGGAGCGCATCGCCCGGCTCGAGCAGATGGCAGGTCGTCACCAGTGAAGACAATCCTGAACATCATCTGGCTGTTCCTGAGCGGCTTCTGGCTGTTCCTCGCCTACATGGTCGCCGGTCTGCTGTTGTGCGTCACGATCATCGGAATCCCGTTCGGCATCGCTGCCTTCCGCATCGGGGTCTACGCCCTGTGGCCCTTCGGATACACCGCGGTCGAGCGCCGTGACGCGGGTGCCCCCTCCTGTATCGGCAACGTGCTGTGGCTGGTCCTCGCGGGCTGGTGGCTGGCGCTCGGGCACATCGTCACGGGGCTGGCCCTGTGCGTCACGATCATCGGTATCCCCTTGGGCATCGCCAACTTCAAGCTGATCCCGGTCTCGCTGCTGCCCCTGGGGCGCGAGATCGTGCGCACGGACCAGGCGTTCGGCCAGCGCTGGTAGCAGGGCGCCCGCTCGGCGCGGAGAGGAGCGCGCCGCCGGGGAGCAACTCGCCTGAGCGCACGCTCACTTATCCACAGGCCGCTCGATTGTCAGTGCCGGGCGGCATGATGAATCCATGACCGAGACCGAGCAGTTGCTGGGGAAGGTGGCGGGAAAGGCCCGTACCACCCGACCATGGGGCTGGCCCGCACTTCCCGACCCCGCGGACGCGGACACGCTCGCCCGAGCCGAGTCGGTCCTGGGCTTCCCCCTGCCGCCGCTGCTCGCCGCCCTCTACCTGCGGATAGGCGACGGGGGTTTTGGCCCTGAATACGGACTGCTGCCCCTCCTCGACAGTCCGCCCGCGGCCGAGCCGGCCGCAGTCACCCAGTACCTCGCCAACCTGAGAAGCGGTCAAGAGGACCCCGACTGGCCCTGGCCCGACCGAGTCCTGCCGATATCCCACTGGGGCTGCGGAATGTACGCGTGCGTGGACTGCAGCACCCCCGACGGCACGGTCCTGCTCTACGAGCCGAACGCCGGCCGGGCCGCTGACGCCTGGTACGTGGATGCGCCCACTCTGGCGGACTGGCTGCACGTCTGGATCAACGGCAACGGCTGGTACGACGAGCCCGACGCCGGGACGGACATGGCACCGTGGACCGAGTTCCGCATACGCACGGGAGCCGTGCGTTCTCTGTGACGGAACTGCGCCCACGGGAGCCGCGCAAGCCTCATGGGAAACAGAGCCATCACAGGAACAGGGCCGCCACAAGAACTCAGCCTGCCG
Source organism: Streptomyces poonensis (assembly GCF_014650915.1). Classification (GTDB taxonomy): domain Bacteria; phylum Actinomycetota; class Actinomycetes; order Streptomycetales; family Streptomycetaceae; genus Streptomyces; species Streptomyces poonensis. The sequence continues at coordinate 199,412 of NZ_BMVW01000007.1, forward strand.
CTGCCCGTCTTCGCGATGCCCACCACCGCCTAGCCCCGTACGCGACCGCACCCGCGCCGAGGACGGCGGCGCCCACGGCCACCGACACGCCCGGCAGCGCGAATGCCAGCGTCACGCAGCCGATGAGTCCGGCAACCGGCACTATGCGTGCCGCCGGTGCAGGGCTCAGCGTCCAGGCCGACGCGTTGGCGATGGCGTAGTACGCGAGGACACCGAAGGAGGAAAAGCCGATCGCGCCCCGCACGTCCGTGGTGGCGGCCAGCAGGGCGACCACCGCGCCGACGATCAGTTCCGCCCTGTGCGGCACTCGGTAGCGAGGGTGCACAGCGGCCAGGACACCGGGCAGATTCCGGTTCCGGGCCATGGCCAGGGTCGTCCGCGAAACACCGAGAATGAGCGCCAGCAGCGACCCCAGCGCGGCCACGGCGGCACCGAACCGCACCACAGGAGTGAGTTCGGGGGCGCCGGCGGCCCGTACGGCGTCGGCCAGCGGGGCGGTGGCGCCCGCGAGCCCGCCCGGCCCCAGCACGGAGAGGACAGCGACAGCCACAGCGACGTACACCACCAGCGCGATGCCCAGCGCCAGCGGGATCGCGCGCGGAACGGTCCGTGCCGGATCACGCACTTCGCCGCCGAGAGTCGCGATCCGCGCGTAGCCGGCGAACGCGAAGAACAGCAGACCAGCGGCTTGCAGCACCCCGTCGGCCCCCGACGGCATCCCGATGTCCAGCTGCCCGGCGTCGGACTCGGCGGACGTAAGGCACACGACCACAACGGAAGCGAGGACCGCCAGGACCAGGGCCACGATCACCCGCGTCAGCCAGGCCGACTTCTGGACACCGCCGTAGTTCACCGCGGTCAGCGCCACGACGGCCGCGACGGCGACACCGTGCGCATGGTCCGGCCAGACGTACGCGCCGACGGTGAGCGCCATGGCCGCGCAGGAGGCCGTCTTGCCCACCACGAACGACCAGCCCGCCAGACAGCCCCAGAACTCACCGAGCCGCTCGCGCCCATACACATACGCGCCGCCCGACTCGGGGTGGACGGCGGCCAGCCGTGCCGAGGACATGGCGTTGCAGTAGGCGACCACGGCGGCCAACCCCAGACCGAGGAACAGTCCGGAACCGGCCGCATGGGCGGCGGGCCCCAGAGCAGCGAAGATACCCGCGCCGATCATTGAGCCGAGACCGATGACCACCGCGTCCCCGACTCCGAGGGTGCGCCGCAGTCCGAGCTCCCCACCTGGCTGTGTCATGCGCCGCACCCTACTGATCTGCGCAACCGGAAGACACCGTGCAGGCGTCCTCACCGATAACAGGACATCAACGAACGAACAAGACCTCGACAAACGAGTCGGCGACGGCACGGTGCGGGGGACGGCGCGCGACCGCTGTGACTCTCCGGTAGCCGAGCGGCCTCTGTGTCACACACGGACGGACCGTTCGGGCACAGCCCGGCCGGGGCAGGAGCACAGCACAAGCAGAGAACGAAAGGGCAGGTTCACGGCATGGGCATCATCGGCTGGATCATTCTGGGACTGTTGGCCGGGGCCATCGCCAAATTCCTGCTGCCGGGCCGCGACCCGGGCGGCCTCATCGGGACGACCCTCATCGGCATAGCCGGAGCGTTCATCGGCGGCTGGATCTCCGCCCGCTGGCTCGAGCACCCGATCAACGAGAGTTTCTACGACGGTGCCACCTGGCTGGCGGCCATCGGCGGCTCCCTCGTCCTGCTGATCGCCTACCGCATCCTCTTCGGTCACTCGCGCCGCTGATCAGGTGCCTCGAACCCGTGGCCAGCAGGTGAGACGACGCGGGCCGGTCCGACGCCCCAGGGGGTGCCGGACCGACCCGTGCCGTTGTCGGTGAAGCGGACAAGGCCGCCCGGTGGGAGACCGGCCACTCAGACCGGATCCTCCGGCAGTGACGCCGGCTCGATCACCGGTAGTTCACGAACTGCAGGGCGAAGTCGAAGTCCTTGCCCTTCAGGAGGGCGATCACGGCCTGCAGGTCGTCCCGGCTCTTGGAGCTGACGCGGAGCTCGTCACCCTGCACCTGGGCCTTGACGCCCTTCGGCCCCTCGTCGCGAATGATCTTCGCCACCTTCTTGGCGTTCTCCTGGGAGATGCCCTCCTGGATCGAGGCGAAGATCTTGTACTCCTTGCCGGACAGCTGGGGCTCGCCCGCGTCCAGCGCCTTCAGCGAGATCCCGCGCTTGATCAGCTTGGACTGGAAGACGTCGAGGATCGCCTTGACCCGGTCCTCGGAGTTCGCCTCCATCAGGATCTTGTCGCCGGACCACGAGATGGAGGCGCCCACGCCCTTGAAGTCGTAGCGCTGCGAGATCTCCTTGCCGGCCTGGTTGAGGGCGTTGTCGACCTCCTGCCGCTCGACCTTCGAGACGATGTCGAAACTGGAGTCGGCCATGTCCTGTGGCTCCTTGTATCGGGTGAATATCGGGTGCGGATCGGCGTGCGTGAGGGAGGCCGCCGAGCCCGGTGTAGGTCCCGGGCCGCATCCGCATAAGCCTAGCCATCCGCTTCCCGCCGAGCGCCGATCAATCGAGTGGCGAAGCACCCCTGTGCATCAGGTATCGTTTACGTCGTTGCCACGGAGCACCGCCGAAAAGCGGTTCGAAGAGGCAGCGACCCCGGCGGTGTGGCTCAGCCTTCCCAGGTTCGAATCCTGGCGCCGCCACACTGGGGAAAACCCCCTCCGATCTGCGGAAACGCAGATCGGAGGGGGTTTCTTCGTTCCCTATGGCCGTCGTCCGTCCTTACGGCCGTTGATCGACTCCTCCGGCCTGTTCCTGGGACCGGAGCATCTGTGCCATCGCCTCGAGGCTCTGAGCTGCGGCTGCGCCCCCACCGCACGTCAGGGAGGCGATGAGGCCGCCGAGCAGGCCTGCCCGGTCGGCGACGATGCGGACCTGGCCGACTTCGACCACGAGGCCCAGCAGGTCCAGCCGCAGTCCTTGCGGGATGTCGAGTACGACGCACTCTCCGGGTGGTGTGGTCATCCTGAGCCTCCCCGTCGGATCTCCCCCTCGGAAGGACTAACCGTGCCGTAATACCCCCTGCCGGGCAATCCATGCTCGCGTGGGCGACTGTCGGCCATGCAGGTTCCAGGCGGGCAACCGTCGGGCGGGTCGATTTTCGTCGACGTGTTCGATGCGGCCCTTCGTGCACGGGGCACACTGGCTCCATGTCATCGCGTCGCAGGAGTTGCCCCGTGTGCCGCCGGGAGATCGCCGTGGTCGCCGGGCGGTTCGCGCGTCACGATCCGCCCGGGGCGAGCGGTGAGCTCGTGTCGTGCCCCGGGTCGCGCACGTCGGCGCAGTTGGGGGCCGCCCAGCCGACGTTGGACGGGTATGTCGTGCCCGAGTTCCCCGGTCAGCTGCCGTTGTTCTGATCGCGCGTTTTGATCGAGTGTGCTGGCCGAGCGTCCTGAGCCGTCAGTATCTTTCCCGCCGTCAGTTGCCGGCCACCGACTTCACCGCCACCGAGACGGGAGCCGAGCCGCTGATGGCTTCCAGGGTCAGGCCGGCCGTGGCAGGCGTGTCGACCAACTCCGCGAGGACCGCGGCGACATCGTCCCGAGGGATCGGGCCGCGGCCGGTGTGGGCCTCCAGCCGGACCAGACCGGTGCCGGCGTCGTTCGTGAGCATGCCGGGACGCAGGATCGTCCAGTCCAGGGCGTCCAGGCTCCGGATGTACTCGTCGGCCTCGCCCTTGGCGCGCAGGTAGACGTCGAAGACCTCGTCGCCCGGGTGCTTCGGGTCGGCGTTCATCGACGACACGACGATGTGGCGGCGCACGCCCGCGCGTACCGCGGCGTCCGCGAACAGCACCGCTGCCGCCCGGTCCACCGTCTCCTTGCGGGCCGCACCACTGCCCGGCCCCGCGCCCGCCGCGAAGACAGCCACGTCCGCGCCCCGCAGATGTTCCGAGACTTCCTCGACAGAGGCCGACTCCAGGTCGCACAGCACCGGTTCGGCACCGGCCTGCCGCAGATCGTCGCCCTGCTCGGCACGGCGGACGAGCCCCACCGCCTCGTCGCCGCGCGCGGCGAGCAGTCGCTCCAGCCGCAGCGCGATCTGACCATGACCTCCAGCGATGACAATGCGCATGTCTTCGACCGTACGCCCGCACGGGCCCATCCGCCGAACGACCGCGCAACCGCCGTGCGGTCGTATGGCCGACAGGCCGACCGGCCGAGCGGTCAGCCACTCAGCCGGCCGATCGGCCGACGGCCAGGACCACTACGACAGCTCTCCCCGTCCCTGCCGCGGCAGATCCAGCGCCGCGACCGCCGGTGAGTGGCAGTACTCCCGGACCGCGCTGGTCCGTGCCACCACGCGCCCCTGGTGCACCACGATCCGGCTGTACCCCAGGGACAGCGCCCCCGCCAGCCGGTCGGCCCGAACGGCGAGAAGTTCGGCGGGGAAGCCGGCCTCCACCCGGACTTCGGGCAGCCCGAGCGCCTTCCGCGCGGACGCGCTGACCGCGTCGTAGGCCTCCTCGGGGCGCAGCCCGTACCGCGAGGCCAGCAGGTACGCGGCCTCCAGCGGATCCCCGCGGCCCACGGGGTTCGACACGTCGCGCAGCGCCCCGCTGCCCGCAGCCACCGGGATGCCGGCCGCCCGCAGCAGCCGTACGGGAGCCGTGCCGTGCCCGTCCACGCCCCCGCAGCCGCCCTGCGGCAGACACACGACGGTCACCCCGGCCGCGGCCAGCTGGTCCGCGGCACGCGCCGCCGCATCCTGGGACAGACCCTCAAGTCCCCCACAGGGTCCGAGGGCCACGCCCGGCCGCAGGCCTCCGGCCATCGTCGCGAGGCGGCCGAGCCGGGCGGGATCGGAGCCGTCGACATGCAGGTCGACCGGACGGCCGTATTCGGAGGCGATCTTGAGGACGGTCTCCACGTACCCCGTGGGGTCCGGATCCGCGTCCGGGCAGCCGCCCACCACGGAGGCGCCCATCTTCATCGCGTCCCGCAGCATCGCCAGCCCGTCCGCCCCCGCGATCCCGGTCAGGACACGGGGCATCGCCACCGTCGTCAGCTCCACCAGCCCGCGCAGTGACCGTTGCGCTTTGAGTACCGCCGCGAGTGCGCCCAGCCCTTGTACGTCACCGACATGGACGTGTGATCGCAGTGCCGTCACCCCGTGCCCGAGCTGCAGCAGAGCCGCCTCGGTGGCGCGCCGCTGCACCTCGAGGGGGTCGTACGAGACCGGTCCGGCGGCGTCGGCCGACAGCGCCGTGTCGCTGTGGGCGTGCGGCTCGGCGGGGGCCGGCAGGAGCAGGTAGCCGCTGAGGTCCACGCGTGCGGTGGACGTGCCCCGGTGCCCGGTGCCGCCCGCCGTGAGGCTCCCCGCGGTGCCGACCGCCTCGATGCGCCCGCCACCCAGCCGCACGTCCACGGTCCGGCCGTCGGTGAGCCGCGCCCCGCACAGCAGCAGCGCGGAACCCGCGGCCTGTTCCGGCGAGGGGTCTGACGGGGAGTGGGAAGGCTGCGGCTGGCTGTCGGGCATCGCACTCCTGGGGTAGGGCTGCTGCGGGGAGAGGACGCCTGATCACGCAGCGTGAGACGAGCCTAGGACGGTGAGTCCCTGGCGTCGGGGAGGAGCGCAATAGTCGTACCGGTGTGGTTCCTGGCGGTACAGGTGTGCCGGGAACCCGTACTGGGCGGAAGTTGCTGTTCCGGTCGCAGCCGTCGCGCACCCGCGCCTGCCGCCCGTCCCGGCTTCGCATCGCGCATTCCTCAGGGGCCCGCACGCGGCACCCCGCATCACGTGTCCGCCCCGGCTTCCAGTGCGCAATCGTTCCGGCATCGATCGCTCACCTGGGCCGGCTCCGGCGGGCACTCCCTGCGTGGTTGTGGCCTGTGAGGTGGGAGAGGCCGACAGAGCGCTTACGGGATCGGGTCCGGGCAGGGCCCGCGGAACGGATTTGGGGGAACGGCGGTGGGACGTGTAATGTCTTCATCGCTCGCCCCAATAGCTCAGTCGGCAGAGCGTCTCCATGGTAAGGAGAAGGTCAACGGTTCGATTCCGTTTTGGGGCTCTGGTGTGAAAGGTACCCGCCGTCAGGCGGGGACCGATCGCATCGCAGCGGTGTAGCTCAGTCGGTAGAGCAAGCGGCTCATAATCGCTGTGTCACCGGTTCAAGTCCGGTCACCGCTACTCACAGTAGCCGATTGCGGGGTCGGTCCTTCGATCGGCTACTCTTTTTGCGTTAATCAAGCCCATCCGTTCGTCAAGGAGCACTCACGTGGCTGCCACCGACGTCCGCCCGAAGATCACGCTGGCCTGCGTGGAGTGCAAGGAGCGGAACTACATCACCAAGAAGAACCGGCGCAACGACCCGGACCGTCTTGAAATGAAGAAGCACTGCCCGCGTTGCAACGCGCACACCGCGCACCGCGAGACGCGCTGATTCAGGCTCGTACACGAGGCCGCCCCCGTTGAAGGGGGGCGGCCTCGTGTCGTTCCCGAGCCGATACCGGCCAGTACCGAACAACACAGGAGGTGCCGAGCTCATGCCGCTCGACCAGTCCTTCGTGGGGCGGACCTACCCGCCCACCGACCCCTACGAGGTCGGCCGGGAGAAGATCCGGGAGTTCGCTGAGGCGGTGGGGGACCCCAACCCGGCGTACACCGACCCCGAGGCCGCCAAGGCGCTCGGGCACCCCGATGTGATCGCCCCTCCGACTTTTGTGTTCGCCCTCACGTTCAAGGCCGCGGGACAGGTCATAGACGACCCCCAGCTGGGCCTCGACTACGACCGTGTGGTGCACGGCGACCAGAAGTTCGCCTACCGGCGCCCCGTGCGCGCCGGTGACCGGCTCACGGTCACCTCCACCATCGAGGCGATCAAGACCATGGCCGGCCACGACATCCTGGACGTCCGTGGCGAGGTCCACGACGAGGCGGGCGAGCACGTGGTGACCGCGTGGACCAAGCTGGTGGCCCGCGGCGAGGACGAGGAGGCCTGAGCGGATGACGGCCAAGGTTCAGTACGAGGACGTCGAGGTCGGCACCGAGCTGCCCGCCCAGTCCTTCCCGGTGACCCGCGCCACTCTCGTCCGGTACGCGGGCGCGTCCGGGGACTTCAACCCGATCCACTGGAACGAGAAGTTCGCCAAGGAGGTCGGACTGCCGGACGTCATCGCGCACGGCATGTTCACCATGGCCGAGGCGATCCGGGTGGTCACCGACTGGGTGGGCGACCCCGGAGCGGTCGTCGAGTACGGCGTCCGCTTCACCAAGCCGGTCGTCGTCCCGAACGACGACCAGGGCGCGTCCATCGAGGTCAGCGGCAAGGTCGCGGCCAAGCTGGACGACAACACCGTCCGCGTCGACCTCCTGGCGAGGAGCGCCGGCCAGAAGGTTCTCGGGATGTCCCGGGCCGTCGTACGGCTGGCCTGAGAGAGACGCACAGGTAAGGGGCGCCCTCCATGGCGGGGCGCCCCTTACCTGGCACCAATGGGGGGCCTTACCCACTACGCCAGTGAGGCTTCCCCGGCACGACATGGTGGCCCGACACCGTCTCGTACCCTTGTGCCCGTGCAGGAACTCCACGATGCCCCGCTCGCCCCGCTGACCACCTTCCGGCTCGGCGGTCCCGCGGACCGGCTGATCACCGCGACGACCGACGCCGAAGTGATCGCCGCGGTCCGGGAGGCCGACGACTCCGGTACGCCGCTGCTGCTCATCGGCGGCGGATCGAACCTGGTCATCGGCGACAAGGGCTTCGCGGGAACCGCGCTCGTCGTCGCGACCGAGGGCTTCTCGCTCGACGGCACCCGGCTGGAACTGGCCGCCGGCGAGGTGTGGACCGACGCGGTGGCCCGCGCCGTTGAGGCCGGGCTCGCGGGCATCGAGTGCCTCGCCGGGATCCCCGGCTCCGCGGGCGCGACACCGATCCAGAACGTCGGCGCGTACGGCCAGGAGGTCGCGTCCACGGTCACCGAGGTGGTCGCCTACGACCGCGTCGACCGCCGGACGGTCACCCTCCCGAACGCCGAGTGCGCGTTCTCGTACCGCCACAGCCGCTTCAAGGCCGATCCCGGGCGGTACGTCGTACTGCGGGTGCGGTTCGAGCTGGAGGACGCGGGCGGCCTGTCCGCGCCCGTCCGGTACGCGGAGACGGCCCGCACACTGGGCGTCGAGGTCGGTGACCGGGTGCCCCTCGCCGACGCCCGAGAGACGGTGCTGAAGCTGCGCGCGGGGAAGGGCATGGTCCTCGATCCCGAGGACCATGACACCTGGTCGGCCGGATCGTTCTTCACCAACCCGATCCTCACGGACGAGGAGTTCACGGCGTTCCACGCGCGCGTGCGGGAGCGTCTGGGCGACGACGTCGTGCCGCCCGCCTATTCCACGGGCGACGGGCACACCAAGACCTCCGCGGCCTGGCTGATCGACAAGGCGGGCTTCACCAAGGGGTACGGCACCGGCCCCGCCCGTATCTCCACCAAGCACACCCTCGCCCTCACCAACCGGGGCGGCGCCACCACCGAGGACCTGCTCACCCTCGCGCGCGAGGTCGTCGCCGGGGTCCGGGACGCCTTCGGGATCACCCTCGTCAACGAGCCGGTGACGGTGGGCGTCAGCCTCTGAGCCCGTCCTCGGCTCCGGGAGCGGTCAGCCAGTCGTCGACCCCGGCCAGCAGCTTTCGCTTGACGTCGTCCGGAGCCGCCGAGCCCCGTACCGACTGGCGCGCGAGTTCGGCGAGCTCCGCGTCCGTGAAGGCGTGGTGCCGACGGGCGATCTCGTACTGGGCCGCCAGCCGCGAGCCGAACAGCAACGGGTCGTCCGCACCGAGCGCCATCGGCACCCCGGCCTCGAACAGCGTCCTCAAGGGCACGTCCTCCGGCTTCTCGTAGACCCCGAGGGCGACGTTCGACGCCGGGCACACCTCGCACGTGATCTGCCGGTCGGCCAGCCGCTGGAGGAGACGCGGGTCCTCCGCCGCCCGCACCCCGTGCCCGATCCGCGACGCGTGCAGGTCGTCCAGGCAGTCGCGGACCGACGACGGGCCGGTCAGCTCACCGCCGTGCGGCGCGGACATCAGCCCGCCCTCCCGGGCGATGTGGAAGGCCCGGTCGAAATCCCGAGCCATGCCCCGCCGCTCGTCGTTGGAGAGCCCGAAGCCGACGATGCCGCGGTCCCTGTAGCGCACGGCCAGCCGGGCCAGCGTGCGCGCGTCCAGCGGGTGCTTCATACGGTTGGCGGCGACCAGGACGCGCATCCCGAGACCCGTCTCGCGCGACGCCGTGTCCACCGCGTCCAGGATGATCTCCAGGGCCGGGATGAGCCCGCCCAGCCGGGGAGCGTAAGACGTCGGGTCGACCTGGATCTCCAGCCAGCCGGAGCCGTCCCGGACATCCTCCTCGGCCGCCTCACGCACCAGCCGCTGGATGTCCTCGGGCTCTCTCAGGCAGGACCGCGCCGCGTCGTACATCCGCTGGAAGCGGAACCAGCCCCGCTCGTCCGTCGCCCGCAGCCGCGGCGGCTCCCCGCCGGCGAGGGCGTCGGTCAGCGTGTCGGGCAGCCGTACACCGTACTTGTCCGCGAGGTCGAGGAGGGTGGAAGGCCGCATGGAACCGGTGAAGTGCAGGTGGAGATGGGCCTTGGGCAGCTCAGAGACATCACGTACGTGCTCCATTCCGTGATCCTGCCGCACGTCGCGGTCGCGCCGGTAGCGCTTTCCCCGATCGTGCTCTTGTTCGCACAAAGACCCGAGGAAACGACGAAGCGGGCCTCGATCTGCTATCAGGAGCAGATCGAGGCCCGCACGCGCGCGTGGAGACGCGAGAACGCCGAAGACGCGTCAGTCGCGCGCCTCCGCCAGCAGCTTCTGGATCCGGCTCACGCCCTCGACGAGGTCCTCGTCACCGAGCGCGTACGACAGCCGCAGGTACCCCGGCGTGCCGAAGGCCTCGCCCGGGACGACCGCGACCTCGACCTCGTCCAGGATCAGGGCGGCCAGCTCGACCGAGTTCTGCGGGCGCTTGCCGCGGATCTCCTTGCCGATGAGCGCCTTGACCGAGGGGTACGCGTAGAAGGCGCCCTCGGGCTCCGGGCAGACCACGCCGTCGATCTCGTTCAGCATCCGCACGATCGTCCTGCGGCGGCGGTCGAAGGCCTCGCGCATCTCGGCGACGGCCGTCAGATCACCGGAGACGGCGGCGATCGCGGCCGCCTGGGCGACGTTCGACACGTTGGACGTGGCGTGCGACTGGAGGTTCGTCGCGGCCTTGACGACGTCCTTCGGGCCGATGATCCAGCCCACGCGCCAGCCCGTCATGGCGTACGTCTTGGCGACGCCGTTGACCACGATGCACTTGTCCCGCAGCTCCGGCAGGATCGCGGGCAGCGAGGTGAACTTCGCGTCCCCGTACACCAGGTGCTCGTAGATCTCGTCCGTCAGCACCCACAGACCGTGCTCGACGGCCCAGCGGCCGATCGCCTCGGTCTCCTCGGCGCTGTAGACGGCGCCGGTCGGGTTGGAGGGGGACACGAAGAGGACGACCTTGGTCTTCTCGGTGCGCGCGGCCTCCAGCTGCTCGACCGATACCCGGTAGCCGGTGGTCTCGTCGGCGACGACCTCCACCGGGACACCGCCGGCGAGGCGGATCGACTCCGGGTACGTCGTCCAGTACGGCGCGGGGACGATGACCTCGTCGCCCGGGTCGAGGATCGCGGCGAAGGCCTCGTAGATGGCCTGCTTGCCGCCGTTGGTGACCAGGACCTGGGAGGCCTCGACCTCGTAGCCGGAGTCCCGCAGCGTCTTCGCGGCGATCGCGGCCTTCAGCTCGGGCAGGCCGCCCGCCGGCGTGTAGCGGTGGTACTTCGGGTTCCTGCAGGCCTCGATCGCGGCCTCGACGATGTAGTCCGGGGTCGGGAAGTCGGGCTCACCCGCGCCGAAGCCGATCACCGGACGCCCGGCGGCCTTCAGGGCCTTGGCCTTGGCGTCCACGGCGAGGGTGGCGGACTCGGAGATCGCGCCGACTCGGGCGGAGACCCGGCGCTCGGTGGGAGGGGTTGCAGCGCTCATGGCACCCATCGTTTCAGACCCGAAATGCCCCCGGCACACGGGTTTCACGGACTGAACACCTGCCGGACCACCGGCCGGACCGCGGCCCGCCACCGGCCGATCTTCGGCGGACGACGCCGGTACCGCCATTTTCTGTTCGACGACCGGCCCCGGAACACGTACACTCTCACCTCGTTGGCCTCTCACCGGCCGCACTCGTCGGGTGCACACCGAGCATCCGGGTGGATGCGGTACGTTGGGGGAACCAAAGGGTCGTAGCTCAATTGGTAGAGCACTGGTCTCCAAAACCAGCGGTTGGGGGTTCAAGTCCCTCCGGCCCTGCTACACACACCTTCGCCAGGATGTGTGCGCATGTACGTACAGCAATGCACCGCCGTGCGGCTCAGACCGGGCGCGGCACGGCCACGACCCGGAATCAGGTGAGGACGAGTGACGGACGCCGTGGGCTCCATCGACATGCCTGATGCCGAGGACGAGGCGCCGGAGTCCAAGAAGAAGACCCGCAAGGGCGGCAAGCGCGCCAAGAAGGGCCCGCTGAAGCGTCTGGCGCTGTTCTACCGCCAGATCGTCGCGGAGCTCCGCAAGGTCGTCTGGCCGACCCGTTCGCAGCTGACGACGTACACGACGGTAGTCATCATCTTCGTGGTCATCATGATCGGTCTGGTGACTGTGATTGACTTCGGACTCGACAAGGCCGCCAAGTACGTCTTCGGCTGAGCCGAAAGCGAAGGGCGCCCTACCCGGCGCCCCTTTCGCGTGTTCCACCCCCATGTATCGAGGAAGAAGCAGCCACCGTGTCTGACCCCAACGTGAACGACGCCATGGAGCCTCGCGGGGACGATGTCGAGTCCGTGGACGACGAGCTCGACATCCTCGAGGGCGCGGACGTGGTCGACGAGGCCGAGGCTGCGGACGACGCCGCCGGGGAGCCCGCCGAAGAGGCTGCCGTGAACGTCGTGGACGAGGACGAGGTCGAGGACGACGAGGCGGAGACCGAGGCCGAGGCCGAGGAGCCGTCCGAGCCCGTCGACCCTGTCGCCGCCCTGCGCGAGGAGCTGCGCACGCTGCCCGGCGAGTGGTACGTCATCCACACGTACGCCGGCTACGAGAAGCGCGTGAAGGCAAACCTGGAGCAGCGCGCCGTCTCCCTGAACGTCGAGGACTTCATCTACCAGGCGGAGGTCCCCGAGGAGGAGATCGTCCAGATCAAGAACGGTGAGCGCAAGACCGTCCGGCAGAACAAGCTGCCCGGTTACGTGCTCGTCCGCATGGATCTGACGAACGAGTCCTGGGGCGTCGTCCGCAACACGCCCGGCGTCACCGGCTTCGTGGGCAACGCCTACGACCCGTACCCGCTCTCCCTCGACGAGATCGTCAAGATGCTCGCTCCGGAGGCCGAGGAGAAGGCCGCCCGCGAGGCCGCCGAGGCCGAGGGCAAGCCGGCGCCGCAGCGCAAGGTCGAGGTCCAGGTGCTGGACTTCGAGGTCGGCGACTCGGTCACCGTCACCGACGGCCCGTTCGCCACGCTCCAGGCGACCATCAACGAGATCAACGCCGACTCGAAGAAGGTCAAGGGCCTCGTCGAGATCTTCGGTCGCGAGACCCCGGTCGAGCTGAGCTTCGACCAGATCCAGAAGAACTGAGCCGTCCTCGGTACCTCTGGACCACATGCCTCCGACCAGGTCAGAGCGGCTGCCACAGCCGGTCTGACCTGCTCGGTTTTTAGCCGCGCATGGATACCCGTTATCGTTGTGCGGTATGCCTCCATCCGGATGGATTCGGATGAGCGGGCTGAAAACTCTCACTAGGACCCGGAGAGAGCAATGCCTCCCAAGAAGAAGAAGGTCACGGGGCTCATCAAGCTCCAGATCCAGGCCGGCGCCGCCAACCCGGCTCCGCCGGTCGGCCCCGCGCTGGGTCAGCACGGCGTCAACATCATGGAGTTCTGCAAGGCCTACAACGCCGCGACCGAGTCGCAGCGCGGTTGGGTCATCCCGGTGGAGATCACGGTCTACGAGGACCGTTCCTTCACCTTCATCACCAAGACCCCCCCGGCCGCCAAGATGATCCTCAAGGCCGCTGGTGTCGAGAAGGGCTCCGGCGAGCCGCACAAGACCAAGGTCGCCAAGATCACCGAGGCGCAGGTCCGCGAGATCGCCCAGACCAAGCTGCCCGACCTCAACGCCAACGACCTGGACGCTGCCGCGAAGATCATCGCCGGCACCGCCCGTTCCATGGGCGTCACGGTCGAGGGCTGACCCTCACCTTCGTAGAAACATGCAGCTGCCGTACGAGCAGCCGCACGTGGCAGGGCCTGCTCGGCCCGTACCACGCCTCCTTTCAGAACCCACAGGAGCAGTTGTGAGCAAGCGCAGCAAGGCTCTCCGCGCTGCGGACGCCAAGATCGACCGGGACAAGCTGTACGCCCCGCTCGAGGCCGTCCGTCTCGCCAAGGAGACCTCCACGACCAAGTTCGACGGCACCGTCGAGGTCGCCTTCCGTCTGGGCGTCGACCCGCGCAAGGCCGACCAGATGGTCCGTGGCACCGTGAACCTCCCGCACGGCACCGGTAAGACCGCCCGGGTCCTGGTCTTCGCGACCGGTGACCGTGCCGAGGCCGCTCGTGCCGCGGGCGCCGACATCGTCGGCGCCGACGAGCTCATCGACGAGGTGTCGAAGGGCCGTCTGGACTTCGACGCCGTCGTCGCCACCCCGGACCTCATGGGCAAGGTCGGCCGCCTCGGCCGCGTCCTCGGCCCGCGTGGTCTGATGCCGAACCCGAAGACCGGCACCGTCACCCCCGACGTGGCCAAGGCCGTCACCGAGATCAAGGGCGGCAAGATCGAGTTCCGCGTCGACAAGCACTCGAACCTGCACTTCATCATCGGCAAGTCGTCCTTCGACGACACCAAGCTGGTGGAGAACTACGGCGCCGCGCTGGAGGAGATCCTCCGTCTGAAGCCGTCCGCCGCCAAGGGTCGCTACATCAAGAAGGCCGCCATCACCACCACGATGGGCCCCGGCATTCCGGTCGACCCGAACCGCACCCGCAACCTCCTCGTCGAGGAGGACCCGGCCGCCGTCTGAGCCCACGCTCACCGGTAGCCGCGTCGCGCACGCGCACCAGGACGGGCCCCGCAACCTTTCGAGGTGCGGGGCCCGTCCCCGTTCCTGTGGGGATGCTTCGGAGACGGCCGCGCAAGGTTAGCGGACCGCTCCCGACCGCGTTCCCCGAGCCGTGAACCGGATACCAGTGTCAGTGGCCTCCGCTAACGTGCGGGGCACTGGAGAGGCTTGGGGGTAGGGACGATGACGAGCACGAACGTGCGCCGGATGGCCGTTTCGATCGCTGCGGTGACCGCGCTGACCGGGGTGGCGGCCTGCGGCTCCGGGGGGTCCGGCGACAAGGAGGCGAAGGGCGGGTCGGCACTCAGCCCCGTCGCCGCCCTGCGCCTGGCGGACAAGTCCACGAGCGGGGCCGACTCCGCGCGGGTGGAGTCCACGACCACGATGGGCACGATGATGTCCATGAAGGCCGACGGCGTCCTCGACTGGGCCGACGGCTACACCGGCACGATGACCATCGAGTACACGGGCGGCGCGATGGCCGACCAGATGCGCCAGCTGGGCAGCACCTCGATGGAGGCCCGCTATCTGCCGGACGCCTACTACGCGAACATGGGCGACGCGTTCGCCCGCCAGACGGGCGGCAAGCAGTGGATCAAGTACGACTACGACGCCCTGGCGGACATGGCCGGCGGCTCGGGCGCGTACATGAAGGACCAGATGCAGAACACGACGCCCAACCAGTCGGTGAAGCTCCTGCTCGCCTCCGGTGATGTGCAGAAGGTGGGCGAGGAGACCGTGCGCGGCCAGAGGACGACGCACTACTCCGGCGCGGTCGAGGTCGCGGACCTCGCCTCCAAGAGCTCCGGCCTCACGGCGAGCCAGCTGGCCGACCTGAAGAAGCAGCTGGAGCAGGCCGGCATCACCACGGAGACCATCGACATCTGGATCAACGAGGACGACCTGCTGGTCAAGAAGGTCGAAAAGGGCGAGATGACCTCTGGCACGCTGTCCCAGACGGCGTTCTACACCGACTACGGCGTCGAGGTCTCGGCCGAGGAGCCCCCGGCGGACGACACGGTGGACTTCAAGGAGCTGGTCCAGACCCAGCCGTCGGCGTAGCCGGCGGGAGATGCTCGCACCGCCCCGGCGCCGACGGCCGGGGCGACAGCGGCGTGCCCGCGGCCCCGCGAGCGTGCCGTCCCGCCGCTTGCGGTGAGGCGGGTGGCACAGCGGATATTCAGCGGAGTCATAGCGCTCACTGGGCTAAGCTCAAAGAGTTTTCATGTACTTGGCAAACTCTTTCTTGTGTTCCTGGGGGGAACAATGGGGCTTTCCGTACGTAAGCGGGGCGGGGCGCAGCTCGCGGGGATCGCGGCACTGGTCGTGGCCGGAGGGGCCGTCGGATGCGGCACCGGGGACGGCTCCGAACGGACCGTTCAGCAGGTGCTGACCGCGGCCTTCGAGAGAACGGCCGAGGCGAAGTCGGCCAAGGTCGAGATGACCATGTCGACGCCGGCCGCGATGGACGGCGGCGGTGACATGACCATGAGCGGCGTCATGGGCTGGGACCCGACCGTCATGGACCTGACCATGAAGGGATCGATGCTCGGTGCCGGCGCGGATGCCCCGGAGCAGACCCGGATGATCTGGCAGGACGACGTCATGTACATGGACATGGGGGCCGCGTCCGCCAAGGAGATGGACGGCAAGCGCTGGATGAAGGTCGACCTGGCGGCCGCCGCGGAGGCCTCCGGTGACGAGGAACTGGCCAAGCAGATGACGTCCGAGCTGCAGAACATGAACCAGGACCCGACCGAGCAGCTCGCCATGCTCCTGGAGTCGCCCAACCTCAAGCACCTCGGCAGCGAGAAGATCGACGGCGTCGAGGCCGAGCATTACAAGGGCACGCTCACCGTCAAGGAGATGATGGAGAGCAACGACAGCCTGGACGTCCTGAAGCCCAAGGAGCGCGAGCAGCTCTTCGAGAGCATCGAGAAGGCGGGCATCAAGGGCTACGACACCGAGGTCTGGGTCAACGAGGACGACCTGCCGGTCCGCATGGACGTCACGATCGAGTCCCCCGAGGGCGACATCGACATGAGCATGAAGCTCTCGGACTACGGCGCCAAGACCGAGGTCGAGGTACCGCCGGCCGACGACACGCTCGACCTGTTCGAGATGCTCCAGGGGCTGGGCGGGATGGCCGACGACGCGGGCTCCCTCGACGAGGACGCCCTCGACGAGGAGCTGGCCGAGCTGGAGTCGCTGGAGTCCGACCTCAAGTCGCTGGAGTCCGAGCTGGAGTCGCTGGAGTCCGGCTCCGGCGTCTGAGCGGTGGCGGCCCCGCCGGGCCGCGATGCAGCGGCGGCTCCTGCCGCGACGACGGTTCGCTGACCGGATTTGCTTGACGGCGAACCGGTCAGGTACCTTCCTTGAGAAGCCAAAGACCGCTGGTCGTTGCCGTGCGCTCGCGAGAGGGCACGGTGGCCGAAGGATCCGCTGAACAGCGGACGACCCGCGCAGGTGACTGTGGAAGAGCTCCTGGACCGGTTCCTGTCCTTACGGAATCCGTTCGGTCGAGCTACGCCCCGTGCGCCTGCGCCGGGGCGTTTCGTTTACCCCAGCCCCTTCCGAGCGGTCCCATCACCCGGAAGGAGGCCGACGCTCTATGGCAAGGCCCGACAAGGCTGCCGCGGTAGCCGAGCTGACGGAGCAGTTCCGCAGCTCGAACGCCGCTGTGCTGACCGAGTACCGGGGTCTCACCGTGGCGCAGCTCAAGACGCTGCGTCGTTCGCTCGGTGAGAACGCCCAGTACGCCGTGGTGAAGAACACGCTGACCAAGATTGCGGCCAACGAGGCCGGGATCACGACGCTCGACGACCTGTTCAACGGTCCGACGGCGGTCGCCTTCGTCACCGGTGACCCGGTGGAGTCGGCGAAGGGTCTTCGTGACTTCGCCAAGGACAACCCGAATCTCGTCATCAAGGGCGGTGTCCTTGACGGCAAGGCGCTGTCCGCCGACGAGATCAAGAAGCTTGCGGACCTCGAGTCCCGCGAGGTTCTGCTCTCCAAGCTGGCCGGTGCCTTCAAGGCGAAGCAGTCCCAGGCTGCTGCCGTCTTCCAGGCACTGCCGTCGAAGCTCGTCCGCACCGTGGACGCGCTGCGCGCCAAGCAGGACGAGCAGGGCGGTGCCGAGTAACTCGGCTCGTCATGGCCGTGCCGCCTAGGCACAGGCCGTAGCGGGCCGCACGTACGCCCGCCTCACATGTACATCCGGCACCAGCCGAATTAGTGGAAGGATCGCCCATCATGGCGAAGCTCAGCCAGGAAGACCTGCTCGCGCAGTTCGAGGAGATGACCCTCATCGAGCTCTCCGAGTTCGTGAAGGCCTTCGAGGAGAAGTTCGACGTCACCGCCGCCGCCCCGGTCGCCGTTGCCGCCGCCGGCGTCCCGGGTGCCCCGGCCGCCGCCGCCGAGGAGGAGAAGGACGAGTTCGACGTCGTCCTCACCGGCGCCGGCGACAAGAAGATCCAGGTCATCAAGGTCGTGCGTGAGCTGACCTCCCTGGGTCTGAAG
Organism: Streptomyces poonensis; assembly: GCF_014650915.1. Taxonomy (GTDB): domain Bacteria; phylum Actinomycetota; class Actinomycetes; order Streptomycetales; family Streptomycetaceae; genus Streptomyces; species Streptomyces poonensis. Next base: position 217,122 of record NZ_BMVW01000007.1, read on the forward strand.
GAGGCCAAGGACCTCGTCGACGGCACCCCGAAGCCGGTCCTGGAGAAGGTCAACAAGGAGGCCGCGGACAAGGCCAAGGAGGCCCTCGAGGGCGCCGGCGCCTCCGTCGAGGTCAAGTAAGACCTCACGGGTCCGCAGGGACTCACGCTCGCCGCGCAGTTCTTTCCGTGGAGCTGTAACGCAGACGTACTGAAGGGCGATCACCCAAGTGGGTGGTCGCCCTTCGGCGTTCCCGGACCTCCGGGGACGGTCGCCTTGCACTGTCGGCCGCGGCGAGTATGGTGATCTTCGTCGTGCCTCCCGAGCACCCCCGGTGTCCTGTCGCGAGTGACGATCGCGGCATGTGCTTCGGGCATGGGGGCCTTGACGAACTGCACGCAGCGCGCAATTCTCAGGACGCGTCGTCACAACGATCCGCATCCGAGGCATGGATCGACGGCGAAGAGGGCAGGATCGATGTGCATCGAGGGCGTGGCTTGCCGCAGGTGTTGAGAAACAACGAGGGTTTCCGAGGTTCCGCAAACCCGAACTGGACATCAGTGGGCCAACTGGCTACACTGACCCTTTGCGCTGCCTGTTAGCTGCCTCCTGCCCGTCACCAGGGGCATGCCCTCGCTCGAGCACCGACGATGGAACCGTCCTTGACCTGGGACTTCCACTCCTGTGCCCGGTCGGGGGGCCGGTACGCGCGTAGTGAGTCCGAGCCCTCGGAAGGACCCCTCTTGGCCGCCTCGCGCACTGCCTCGACCGCGAATACGAACAACGCCGCCAGCACCGCCCCGCTGCGCATCTCCTTTGCAAAGATCAAGGAGCCTCTCGAGGTTCCCAACCTGCTCGCGCTGCAGACCGAGAGCTTCGACTGGCTGCTCGGCAACACCGCTTGGCAGAGTCGGGTCGAGGAGGCTCTGGAGAACGGTCAGGACGTCCCCACCAAGTCCGGCCTCGAGGAGATCTTCGAGGAGATCTCCCCGATCGAGGACTTCTCCGGGTCGATGTCGCTGACCTTCCGTGACCACCGCTTCGAGCCGCCGAAGAACTCCATCGACGAGTGCAAGGAGCGCGACTTCACGTACGCCGCGCCGCTCTTCGTCACGGCGGAGTTCACCAACAACGAGACCGGCGAGATCAAGTCCCAGACGGTCTTCATGGGCGACTTCCCGCTCATGACGAACAAGGGCACCTTCGTCATCAACGGCACCGAGCGTGTCGTCGTGTCGCAGCTGGTCCGTTCGCCAGGTGTCTACTTCGACTCCTCCATCGACAAGACCTCCGACAAGGACATCTTCTCCGCCAAGATCATCCCGTCCCGGGGTGCCTGGCTGGAGATGGAGATCGACAAGCGCGACATGGTCGGTGTCCGTATCGACCGCAAGCGCAAGCAGTCCGTCACCGTCCTCCTGAAGGCGCTCGGCTGGAGCACCGAGCAGATCCTCGAGGAGTTCGGCGAGTACGAGTCCATGCGCGCCACCCTGGAGAAGGACCACACCCAGGGTCAGGACGACGCGCTGCTCGACATCTACCGCAAGCTGCGTCCGGGCGAGCCCCCCACGCGTGAGGCCGCGCAGACGCTGCTGGAGAACCTGTACTTCAACCCCAAGCGCTACGACCTCGCCAAGGTCGGCCGCTACAAGGTCAACAAGAAGCTGGGTGCGGACGCGCCGCTGGACGCGGGTGTCCTGACCGTCGAGGACATCATCTCGACGATCAAGTACCTGGTGCAGCTGCACGCCGGCGAGACCGAGACGGTCGCCGACAACGGCGACACGATCGTCGTCGAGACCGACGACATCGACCACTTCGGCAACCGTCGTCTGCGCAGCGTCGGCGAGCTCATCCAGAACCAGGTCCGTACGGGTCTGGCGCGTATGGAGCGTGTCGTCCGCGAGCGCATGACCACGCAGGACGTCGAGGCGATCACGCCGCAGACCCTGATCAACATCCGGCCGGTCGTCGCCTCCATCAAGGAGTTCTTCGGCACCAGCCAGCTGTCCCAGTTCATGGACCAGAACAACCCGCTGTCCGGGCTGACGCACAAGCGTCGTCTGTCCGCGCTCGGCCCGGGTGGTCTCTCCCGTGAGCGGGCCGGCTTCGAGGTCCGTGACGTGCACCCCTCGCACTACGGCCGCATGTGCCCGATCGAGACGCCCGAAGGCCCGAACATCGGTCTGATCGGCTCGCTCGCCTCGTACGGCCGGGTCAACGCGTTCGGTTTCGTCGAGACCCCGTACCGCAAGGTCGTCGACGGCCAGGTCACCGACGAGGTGGACTACCTGACCGCCGACGAGGAGGACCGGTTCGTCATCGCCCAGGCCAACGCGCCGCTGGACGCGGACATGCGCTTCACCGAGCGCGTCCTGGTCCGCCGCCGCGGCGGCGAGGTCGACTACGTGCCGGGTGACGAGGTCCACTACATGGACGTCTCGCCGCGCCAGATGGTGTCGGTCGCGACCGCCATGATCCCGTTCCTCGAGCACGACGACGCCAACCGCGCCCTCATGGGCGCGAACATGATGCGTCAGGCCGTGCCGCTGATTAAGTCCGAGGCCCCGCTCGTCGGCACCGGCATGGAGTACCGCTCCGCCGTCGACGCCGGTGACGTGGTCAAGGCCGAGAAGGACGGTGTGGTCCAGGAGGTCTCCGCGGACTACATCACCACCGCCAACGACGACGGCACGTACATCACGTACCGCCTGGCCAAGTTCGCCCGCTCCAACCAGGGCACCTCGGTCAACCAGAAGGTCGTCGTCAACGAGGGCGACCGCGTCATCGTGGGCCAGGTCCTCGCCGACGGTCCGGCCACCGAGAACGGCGAGATGGCGCTCGGCAAGAACCTGCTGGTCGCGTTCATGCCGTGGGAGGGTCACAACTACGAGGACGCGATCATCCTGTCGCAGCGCCTCGTGCAGGACGACGTCCTCTCCTCGATCCACATCGAGGAGCACGAGGTCGACGCCCGTGACACCAAGCTCGGCCCCGAGGAGATCACCCGGGACATCCCGAACGTCTCCGAGGAGGTCCTCGCCGACCTCGACGAGCGCGGCATCATCCGCATCGGTGCCGAGGTCATCGCCGGCGACATCCTCGTCGGCAAGGTGACCCCGAAGGGTGAGACCGAGCTGACGCCGGAGGAGCGCCTGCTGCGCGCGATCTTCGGTGAGAAGGCCCGTGAGGTCCGTGACACCTCGCTGAAGGTGCCGCACGGCGAGACCGGCAAGGTCATCGGCGTCCGCGTCTTCGACCGCGAGGAGGGCGACGAGCTGCCGCCGGGCGTGAACCAGCTGGTCCGCGTCTACGTCGCGCAGAAGCGCAAGATCACCGATGGTGACAAGCTCGCCGGCCGCCACGGCAACAAGGGTGTCATCTCGAAGATCCTTCCGATCGAGGACATGCCGTTCCTCGAGGACGGAACTCCGGTCGACATCATCCTCAACCCGCTCGGTGTGCCGTCCCGAATGAACCCGGGACAGGTTCTGGAGATCCACCTCGGCTGGCTCGCCAGCCAGGGCTGGGACGTCTCCGGTCTCGCCGACGAGTGGGCGCAGCGCCTCCAGGTCATCGGCGCCGACCAGGTCGCCCCGCGGACCAACGTCGCGACCCCGGTCTTCGACGGTGCCCGTGAGGACGAGCTGACCGGTCTGCTGGAGAACACCCTGCCCAACCGCGACGGAAACCGCATGGTGCTCCCGTCCGGCAAGGCGCGGCTGTTCGACGGCCGCTCCGGTGAGCCGTTCCCGGACCCGATCTCGGTCGGGTACATGTACATCCTCAAGCTGCACCACCTGGTCGACGACAAGCTGCACGCCCGTTCGACCGGTCCGTACTCCATGATCACCCAGCAGCCGCTGGGTGGTAAGGCCCAGTTCGGTGGCCAGCGTTTCGGCGAGATGGAGGTGTGGGCACTCGAGGCGTACGGAGCGGCCTACGCCCTCCAGGAGCTGCTGACCATCAAGTCCGACGACGTGACCGGCCGCGTGAAGGTCTACGAGGCCATCGTCAAGGGCGAGAACATCCCCGAGCCCGGCATCCCCGAGTCCTTCAAGGTGCTCATCAAGGAGATGCAGTCCCTGTGCCTCAACGTGGAGGTGCTGTCCAGCGACGGTATGTCCATCGAGATGCGTGACACCGACGAGGACGTCTTCCGCGCCGCGGAGGAGCTCGGCATCGACCTGTCCCGGCGCGAGCCGAGCAGCGTCGAAGAGGTCTGACGGAGTCCGGCGGGCCTTCCCTCTAGGAAGGCCCGCCGACCCCGGGACCCCGTTTCAGACCCAAAGACTTACAACCCTGAGAGGGATTGACGCATAGTGCTCGACGTCAACTTCTTCGACGAGCTCCGGATCGGCCTGGCCACCGCTGACGACATCCGGCAGTGGAGCCACGGCGAGGTCAAGAAGCCCGAGACCATCAACTACCGCACGCTCAAGCCCGAGAAGGACGGACTCTTCTGCGAGAAGATCTTCGGTCCGACCCGGGACTGGGAGTGCTACTGCGGCAAGTACAAGCGTGTCCGCTTCAAGGGCATCATCTGTGAGCGCTGTGGCGTCGAGGTCACGCGCGCCAAGGTGCGCCGTGAGCGGATGGGCCACATCGAGCTGGCCGCTCCCGTCACCCACATCTGGTACTTCAAGGGCGTTCCGTCGCGCCTCGGCTACCTGCTCGACCTCGCCCCGAAGGACCTGGAGAAGGTCATCTACTTCGCGGCGTACATGATCACGTACGTCGACGAGGAGCGCCGTACCCGCGACCTGCCCTCGCTGGAGGCCCACGTCTCCGTCGAGCGCCAGCAGGTCGAGAACCGCCGGGACGCCGACCTCGAGGCCCGCGCCAAGAAGCTCGAGACCGACCTGGCCGAGCTCGAGGCCGAGGGCGCCAAGGCCGATGTGCGCCGCAAGGTGCGCGAGGGTGCCGAGCGTGAGATGAAGCAGCTGCGCGACCGTGCGCAGCGCGAGATCGACCGCCTCGACGAGGTGTGGACCCGGTTCAAGAACCTCAAGGTCCAGGACCTCGAGGGCGACGAGCTCCTCTACCGCGAGCTGCGGGACCGCTTCGGCACGTACTTCGACGGCTCGATGGGTGCCGCGGCGCTGCAGAAGCGCCTGGAGTCCTTCGACCTCGAGGAGGAGGCCGAGAAGCTCCGCGAGATCATCCGTACCGGCAAGGGCCAGAAGAAGACCCGTGCGCTCAAGCGCCTCAAGGTCGTCTCCGCGTTCCTGCAGACCAGCAACAGCCCCAAGGGCATGGTGCTCGACTGCGTGCCGGTCATCCCGCCGGACCTGCGTCCGATGGTGCAGCTGGACGGTGGCCGCTTCGCGACCTCCGACCTGAACGACCTGTACCGCCGTGTGATCAACCGCAACAACCGTCTGAAGCGGCTTCTCGACCTCGGCGCGCCCGAGATCATCGTGAACAACGAGAAGCGCATGCTCCAGGAGGCGGTCGACGCCCTCTTCGACAACGGCCGTCGTGGCCGGCCGGTCACCGGTCCGGGCAACCGTCCGCTGAAGTCCCTCAGCGACATGCTGAAGGGTAAGCAGGGTCGTTTCCGTCAGAACCTGCTCGGCAAGCGAGTCGACTACTCGGCGCGTTCCGTCATCGTCGTCGGCCCGCAGCTCAAGCTGCACCAGTGCGGTCTGCCCAAGGCCATGGCGCTGGAGCTCTTCAAGCCGTTCGTGATGAAGCGCCTGGTCGACCTGAACCACGCGCAGAACATCAAGAGCGCCAAGCGCATGGTCGAGCGCGGCCGCACGGTCGTGTACGACGTGCTGGAAGAGGTCATCGCGGAGCACCCGGTTCTGCTGAACCGTGCCCCCACCCTGCACCGCCTCGGCATCCAGGCCTTCGAGCCGCAGCTGGTCGAGGGTAAGGCCATCCAGATCCACCCGCTCGTCTGCACCGCGTTCAACGCGGACTTCGACGGTGACCAGATGGCCGTCCACCTGCCGCTCTCCGCGGAGGCGCAGGCCGAGGCCCGCATCCTGATGCTGTCCTCGAACAACATCCTCAAGCCCGCCGACGGCCGTCCGGTGACGATGCCGACCCAGGACATGGTCCTCGGTCTGTTCTTCCTGACGACCGACGGCGAGATGCGCGACGTCAAGGGCGAGGGCCGGGCGTTCGCGTCCGTCGCCGAGGCGATCATGGCGTTCGACGCGGGCGAGCTGTCGCTCCAGTCGAAGGTCGACATCCGCTTCCCGGTGGGCACCATCCCGCCGCGCGGATGGACGCCGCCGGCGCGCGAGGAGGGTGAGCCGGAGTGGCAGCAGGGTGACAGCTTCACGCTGCGCACCACGCTGGGCCGCGCGCTCTTCAACGAGCTGCTGCCCGAGGACTACCCGTTCGTCGACTACGAGGTCGGCAAGAAGCAGCTCTCGGAGATCGTCAACGACCTCGCCGAGCGCTACCCGAAGGTCATCGTGGCGGCGACGCTCGACAACCTGAAGGCGTCCGGCTTCTTCTGGGCCACCCGCTCCGGCGTCACCGTCGCGTTCTCCGACATCGTCGGTCCGCCGGAGAAGCCGTCGATCCTCGAGAACTACGAGGAGCAGGCCCTCAAGATCCAGAAGCAGTTCGAGCGTGGTCTCGTCACCAAGGAAGAGCGCACGCAGGAACTGATCGTCATCTGGAACAAGGCCTCCAGCGAGGTCGCCGAGGCGATGCAGGCGAACTTCCCGCGCACCAACCCGATCTTCATCATGATCGAGTCGGGCGCGCGAGGAAACATGATGCAGCTGCGTCAGATCGCCGGTATGCGTGGTCTGGTGTCGAACGCCAAGAACGAGACGATCCCGCGGCCGATCAAGGCGTCGTACCGCGACGGTCTGACCGTTCTGGAGTACTTCATCGCCACCCACGGTGCCCGTAAGGGTCTGGCGGACACCGCTCTGCGTACCGCCGACTCGGGTTACCTCACCCGTCGTCTGGTCGACGTCTCCCAGGACGTCATCATCCGCGAGGAGGACTGCGGCACCGACCGCGGTCTGCGCCTGGAGATCGCGGAGCGGGACGCCGAGGGCGTGCTGCGCAAGGCCACGAACGTCGAGACGTCCGTGTACGCGCGCTGCCTCGCCGAGGACATCGTCGTCGACGGCCGTGTGCTGGCCCCGGCCGGCACCGACCTCGGTGACGTGCTCATCGACGAGCTGGTCCGCAACGGCGTCTCGGAGGTCAAGACCCGCTCGGTCCTGACCTGTGAGTCCGCCGTCGGCACCTGCGCCATGTGCTACGGCCGCTCGCTGGCCACCGGCAAGCTGGTCGACATCGGTGAGGCGGTCGGCATCATCGCCGCCCAGTCCATCGGTGAGCCCGGTACCCAGCTGACGATGCGTACCTTCCACACCGGTGGTGTGGCCGGTGACGACATCACCCAGGGTCTGCCGCGTGTCGTCGAGCTCTTCGAGGCCCGTACCCCGAAGGGTGTCGCCCCGATCTCCGAGGCCGCCGGCCGCGTGCGGATCGAGGAGACCGAGAAGACGAAGAAGATCGTCGTCACCCCGGACGACGGCAGCGACGAGACGGCGTACCCGATCTCGAAGCGCGCCAAGCTCCTGGTCCGCGAGGGCGACCACGTCGAGGTGGGCCAGCAGCTCACCGTGGGTGCCACCAACCCGCACGACGTGCTGCGCATCCTGGGTCAGCGTGCCGTCCAGGTCCACCTGGTCGGCGAGGTCCAGAAGGTGTACAACTCGCAGGGTGTGTCGATCCACGACAAGCACATCGAGATCATCATCCGGCAGATGCTGCGCCGTGTGACGATCATCGAGTCCGGCGACGCCGAGCTGCTGCCCGGCGAGCTGGTCGAGCGGTCGAAGTTCGAGACCGAGAACCGTCGTGTGGTCCAGGAAGGCGGCCACCCGGCCTCCGGCCGTCCGCAGCTGATGGGTATCACCAAGGCCTCGCTGGCGACCGAGTCGTGGCTGTCGGCGGCGTCCTTCCAGGAGACGACCAGGGTCCTCACGGACGCGGCGATCAACGCCAAGTCCGACTCCCTGATCGGCCTCAAGGAGAACGTCATCATCGGTAAGCTCATCCCGGCCGGTACGGGTCTGTCCCGCTACCGCAACATCCGGGTCGAGCCGACCGAGGAGGCCAAGGCCGCCATGTACTCGGCCGTCGGCTACGACGACATCGACTACTCGCCGTTCGGCACGGGCTCCGGCCAGGCCGTTCCGCTGGAGGACTACGACTACGGTCCGTACAACCAGTAAGGCGAAGGCGTACGTCTGAGCGTCTGACGCACTGAAGGGCGGTCACTCCGGGTTTGTCCGGGGTGACCGCCCTTCGGCGTGTCTCGGCGGTGCGTGTCTCGTGGAGCGTGTCTCGGTGGAGCGTGGGTCAGCGGGCGGTCAGCTCCAGGGTGGGGACGACCACCGTCGCCACCGCGGGCAGGGCGCCGATGCCGGTGAGCGGCCGGCGGGAGCGCTCCAGGGCGTGCAGCCGCTGCTCGTGGTCGGCGAGGCTCGTGGTCGGCGAGCTGTTGGTCGGTCTGGTCGCTGCACTGGACGAGCAGCGCGAGCGATCCGTCGACGCGGGCGAAGCCGGCCTCGACGGTGCCGCGCGACCGCTCCAGCTCGACGGCCACCACGGCCGGGTCGGAGAGGGGGGACGCGGAGGGGGAGCGGATCGTGCACGTGGTGCTCTTTTCCTTGCTCCTCCCCATGCGCTTCACGCCCCGGAGGTGTACGGCACCTTCAGGGCCGCCCAGGACTTCGCACCCGGCCAGCCGTCGGCGTCCGTACCGGTGTAGCCGAGCTTGCGCTGCCACTTGGCGTAGCTGCGGCGGTCGGCCTCGGTCCACTGCGGGCCGGGGCCCGACGCGTAGGCGGAACAGCCGACGGCGACCAGGCGTCTGCCGAGGGCGGTGACGACGGGCGACTTCGGCTGTCTGCGGAACCAGTCGGCGCCGGGGAAGGGCTGGTACCGAGGGGTGGCCGGGGCGGTGCTGCCGGGCTGCGCGGAGGGGCGGCCGGTCAGGCGCTCGGCGATACGGGCGCGCAGGTCCGCCATGGCGAAGCCGCGCGGGTCGATCTTGGCGCTGGTCCACTCCTTGTGGCCGATCACGGACGCGGCGCTCCAGCCGTGCGCCCGGCACAGCGCGGCGGAGGCACGGGCGATGGCGTCGAGCTGGGCCTCGGGCCACGGGTCCTCGCCGTCGCCGAGGTTGACGCACTCGAAGCCGTAGAAGCGGGTGTTGCCGTCGGCCGTGCGCTGGTGGGGGGACGGCAGGGCGGTGCGCTCGGCGACGACGGCGGACAGGACGTCGGGGTCGCCGGTGCCCGCGTGGTTGGCGCGGCCGTGGCCGACCAGGTGGACCGTGCCGTCCTTGGCGATGACGCCGTGGCAGAGCGGGCCGGGGAGGCCGGAGTGGCCGTTGAAGCACAGGTTGACGGTGGAGGTGGTGCCGGAGGTGACGGTGTGATGGATCATCACGCCGTTGACCGGGCCCCAGCTTCCCTTGTGCTTGCGGTTGTTGGTGCGCCAGCCGGTGTGTTCCACGACGGTGACGCCTTCGGCGCGCAGGGCGGAGACGAGCCGGTCGGCGGTGAGGGGAGTGGCCATGGAGGATGCCTTCCAGGACGGGCCCGCCCCGTACCCGGGGCGGATACGGGGCGGGGCAGGGAGTGCGGGGCCGCCGGGGTCAGGAGACGGCGGCCCAGATGGCGTTGGAGTCCGCGACCACCGACGAGACCGACGAGACGGGGAACGAGGTCGGCAGGGAGGTCTGGCCGGTGGCCGACAGCCGCCCGTGGCGGATGAACGCGCCCGGCATCCGGGCGCTGCTGCCCGGGGCCTCGCCCTTGGCGGAGCCCACCATGACCGCGGGACCGTTCTGCTTCGTCGTCGGGCCGCTGACCAGCAGCGCCACCCAGTGGTTCCCGGCGGCGGCCTGGTACGCGGTGGTCAGCGGGAGCACGAAGGTCTTGCCCTCGGTCGCGGTCAGCAGACCGTTCAACGGGGCGGTGAGGCCGACCCGGGTGCCGGTGTCCGTGTGGAGGCCGGCGCAGGACCTGGTGCTGAGCGTGCCACCCACGTATCCCGGCACGTAGAAGACGAGGTTGGTGAGGCGTCTGACTGCGTGAAAACGCCGATGGACAGCAGTGGACAACCGCGCACACCTGCGGACCATCTCAGCAGGTGAGGCGCCTGCGTCTGGTCGGCCGCACACCGGGCCAGGCCGCGGTCATCCCGTTCCCCCAGGACGACCGGGACGGTGACCGGCACGACCGGGCCGGCGACGGCCACGGCGCCGAACCGCCCAGACCGGTACTCGACGCCAAGAGCCGCAAATCCAGGGTGCCCACCATCCCCCGCCTGCCCTCGCGCCGCCGCGACCGCTCCTGAGGGCGGGTCCGGCGCTTCCGGCCGGAGGACGTAGACCGACCGGACCGACGACCGACCGGACCGACCGGACCGACCGGACCAACCGAACCGACCGGACCGACCGGATCGACGACCGACCGGTCTACGGAATCCCCAACTCGAAGATCACGTAATGCGCGTACCACCCCGACGCCACCGCCGCCGTCGTGAAGAACACGATCAGGCTCGGCAGCCTCAGCCGGCTCATCGCCGCCGCCGGGGCCAGCAGCAGCGGGAAGGCGGGCAGCAGGTAGCGCGAGGTGTTGGCGAACATCTGCTGGGTGCCGAGCACCGTCACCACGGTCGCCAGGGTGTACGCGGTCAGCACCAGCGGCGGCCGCTTGCGCAGCATCAGCGTCAGCAGGAAGGGCAGCGCCAGCACCAGCTGTACGCCGATGAGGTCCGGTACGGAGAAGGCGAAGAGGTAGTCGCGTCTGCCGACCGCCGTGTTGCCCAGGACGTCGAGCGTGTGGGCGCCGTAGTCGAAGAAGTGCGCCCACCCCTCGCGCTGGAGCGTGAAGTACGCCGTGAGATCGCCCATGCGCAGGCCCACCCAGGCCACGTAGCCGAGCAGTCCGAGCGGCGCGGTCACCATGGCGAACACCGGACCGGCCACCCCGTGCTCGCGTCTGCTGTCCCGCCGCGCCAGCGTGACGAGTGCGGCGAGCCCCACGGCGCCGATGAGCACGGCGGAGGTGGGCCGGTTGAGCCCGGCGACGAAGGCGAGTACCCCGGCCGCCTTCCAGTGGTGCTTCATCACGCAGTGGCAGCACCAGGCGGCGATCGCCACGAACACGGACTCCGAGTACACCGCCCACTCGACGCCCGCACCCGGTGCCACCGCCCACAGACCGGCGGCGATCGTGCCCGCCCGGACGCCCGCGAGCAGGGAGATCACCGCGTAGATCCCGGCGGCCGCGACGAACGACGCGAGGACCGAGACCAGGATCCCGGACCCGTACAGACCCAGGCCGGTGACCTGGGACACCATCCTGATCAGGGCCGGGTAGAGCGGGAAGAAGGCGACCGAGTCCTGTTTGACGGTGAACACGCCGCCCGGGGCGAGCGGCTGCAGAGGGTGCGGGTCGTACCCCTTCTCGGCGACCTGGAGGTACCACCAGCCGTCCCAGGTGCCGAGGACGTCCCACCAGTGTTCACCGCCGCCGAAGCGCGGCTGCTTCCCGCGGTAGTCGCCGGAACGGTCCAGCAGAACGGCGAAGACGGTGAGACCGACCAGCTTGGTGACGCCGTACAGGAGGAGCGGGGCCAGGTACGGCCGGACAGCGGGCGGGAGGGGCAGCCGGCCCAGGGACAGGCGGCCCAGGGACAGACGGCCGGTCCACCGGGATCCGTCCCCCTGTCCTCCGGATGCCGGAGTGCCCGCCGTCGCCGGGCCTGCGGATGTGGTGCTCATGCCTGTTGTCCCCCCTCGACCCTCGACTCTCGACCGATCGCCGGACCACGGGCCCCCTCCGCCCGGCTGATCGCAAACCGGCCATCATAAGATCACATGCGGAGTCGCGCACGCGCGACGGCGGGGGAGGGACGAGCTGACCGGAGGAACGGAGGAGACGACCGTCCTGTCGGTCGTCGTCCCCATGTACAACGAGGAAGAGGTCCTGCCCGCGCTGGTCCGCCGGCTGCGTCCGGTCCTCGCGGACCTCGGCGTGCCCTACGAGTTCGTCGCCGTGGACGACGGCAGCACCGACCGCACCGGCGAGCTGCTCGCCGCGCTGCGGCTGGGCTGGCCGGAACTGCGCGTGATCGGCCTGCGCCGCAACTCCGGTCACCAGGCCGCCCTCACCGCGGGCCTGGACCGGGCGGCCGGCGCCTATGTGGTGAGCCTGGACGCGGACCTCCAGGACCCGCCCGAGAAGATCCCCGAGATGCTCGCCCGGGCCCGGGCCGAGGGACTCGACATCGTCTACGGCATCCGCGCCGACCGGACGAGCGACACCGGGTTCAAGCGGTGGACCGCGCACCTCTACTACCGGCTCGTGCGCCGGCTGGCGGGATCCTCGGTCCCCGCACAGGGCGGTGACTTCCGGCTGCTCAGCCGTGCCGCCGTGGATGCCCTCAAGGCCCTGCCGGACCAGCAGCGGGTCTATCGCCTCCTGGTCCCGTGGCTGGGCTTCCCCAGCGGGCAGGTCACCTACGAGCGGGAGTCCCGTGCCGCGGGCCGCAGCAAGTACCCCTTGGGCCGGATGATCCGGCTCGCGGTCGACAGCGTCACCGGCTTCTCCGCGGCGCCGCTGCGCCTGGCCACCTGGCTGGGCGGCCTCGCCTTCCTCGTCTGCCTCGGGCTGATGGTCTACACGCTGAGCGCCCACCTCTGGGAGCGGACCGTGCCCGGCTGGACCTCCCTGTTCACCGGGGTCCTGTTCATCGGCGCCGTCCAGCTGATCTGCGTGGGCCTGCTCGGCGAGTACATCGCGCGGATCTACACGGCCGTGCAGAACCGGCCGACGTACTTCGTCGGCCACGACACGGCCGCGGACCCGGCCCCCAGGGCCCCGAACGCTCCGGACCCCCCGAACACGCAGATCACGTCCGCCCCCGTCCAGGCCCAGGGACGGGACCGGGGACCGCGGGAGTGAGCGGGGACGCCGGGCGCTTCGACCGGGCCGACCGGCCGAGGCGCCCGGCACCTGTGATAATGGAGCGGGCGACCCTACACCGCTCCGGCCGGAACGCCCGGCGTGTCGGTCGCGTCGCTTTTGTTTTGACCGGAGTCAGTGCGGTAGGTACGCTCAGACCTTGTGCCTGGGGTGTGCCCTGGCTCTCGAGCGTGCCTTCGACCGCAAAGGGAGCCGTAAGCGGCCACCGAAATTCGCGCCCTTTCTGCCTTGCGGTGGGAGTCTGCGGGATTCGACACACCCGACCGCGTGGGTCGGCGACGTTCCAGGTTAGCTTCACCCATCGGCACACAGAAACCGGAGAAGTAGTGCCTACGATCCAGCAGCTGGTCCGTAAGGGCCGGCAGGACAAGGTCGAGAAGAACAAGACGCCCGCACTCGAGGGTTCCCCTCAGCGCCGCGGCGTCTGCACGCGTGTGTTCACGACCACCCCGAAGAAGCCGAACTCGGCCCTGCGCAAGGTCGCGCGTGTGCGTCTGACCAGCGGGATCGAAGTCACCGCTTACATTCCGGGTGAGGGACACAACCTGCAGGAGCACTCCATCGTGCTCGTGCGTGGTGGCCGTGTGAAGGACCTGCCGGGTGTTCGCTACAAGATCATCCGCGGCTCGCTGGACACCCAGGGTGTCAAGAACCGCAAGCAGGCCCGCAGCCGCTACGGCGCCAAGAAGGAGAAGTAAGAATGCCTCGTAAGGGCCCCGCCCCGAAGCGCCCGGTCATCATCGACCCGGTCTACGGTTCTCCTCTGGTGACCTCCCTGATCAACAAGGTGCTGCTGAACGGCAAGCGCTCCACCGCCGAGCGCATCGTCTACGGCGCCATGGAGGGCCTGCGCGAGAAGACCGGCAACGACCCGGTCATCACGCTGAAGCGCGCTCTCGAGAACATCAAGCCGACCCTCGAGGTCAAGTCCCGCCGTGTCGGTGGCGCCACCTACCAGGTGCCGGTCGAGGTCAAGCCCGGCCGCGCCAACACCCTGGCGCTGCGCTGGCTCGTCGGTTACTCCCGCGCCCGTCGCGAGAAGACGATGACCGAGCGTCTGCTCAACGAGCTCCTCGACGCCTCCAACGGCCTCGGCGCCGCTGTGAAGAAGCGCGAGGACACCCACAAGATGGCCGAGTCCAACAAGGCCTTCGCGCACTACCGCTGGTAGTCGCTACCCACATCGAGACCGAGAGAAGACTGAAGCCTTATGGCTACCACTTCACTTGACCTGGCCAAGGTCCGCAACATCGGGATCATGGCCCACATCGACGCGGGCAAGACGACCACCACCGAGCGGATCCTGTTCTACACCGGCGTCTCGTACAAGATCGGTGAGGTCCACGACGGCGCTGCCACCATGGACTGGATGGAGCAGGAGCAGGAGCGTGGCATCACGATCACGTCTGCTGCGACCACCTGTCACTGGCCGCTCGAGGACAACGACTACACCATCAACATCATCGACACCCCGGGTCACGTCGACTTCACCGTCGAGGTGGAGCGCTCCCTGCGCGTGCTCGACGGTGCTGTCACGGTGTTCGACGGTGTCGCCGGTGTCGAGCCGCAGTCCGAGACGGTGTGGCGTCAGGCCGACCGTTACGGCGTGCCGCGCATCTGCTTCGTGAACAAGCTGGACCGTACCGGCGCCGAGTTCCACCGCTGCGTGGACATGATCTCGGACCGCCTGGGCGCCCAGCCGCTCGTCATGCAGCTCCCGATCGGTGCCGAGGCCGACTTCAAGGGCGTCGTGGACCTGGTCCGCATGAAGGCGCTCGTGTGGTCCGCCGAGGCCGCCAAGGGCGAGATGTACGACGTCGTCGACATCCCGGCCACGCACACCGAGGCTGCCGAGGAGTACCGCGGCAAGCTGGTCGAGGCCGTCGCGGAGAACGACGAAGAGATCATGGAGCTGTACCTGGAGGGCGAGGAGCCCACCGAGGAGCAGCTGTACGCCGCGATCCGTCGTATCACCATCGCGTCCGGCAAGAGCGAGGGCACCACGGTCACCCCGGTGTTCTGTGGCACCGCGTTCAAGAACAAGGGCGTCCAGCCCCTGCTCGACGCCGTTGTGCGCTACCTGCCGACCCCGCTCGACGTCGAGGCCATCGAGGGCCAGGACGTCAAGGACCCCGAGGTCGTCATCAAGCGGAAGCCGTCCGAGGACGAGCCGCTGGCGGCCCTGGCGTTCAAGATCATGAGCGACCCGCACCTGGGCAAGCTCACCTTCGTCCGGGTCTACTCGGGCCGCCTGGAGTCCGGCACCTCGGTGCTGAACTCGGTCAAGGGCAAGAAGGAGCGCATCGGCAAGATCTACCGCATGCACGCCAACAAGCGTGAGGAGATCGAGTCGGTGGGCGCCGGCGACATCGTCGCCGTCATGGGCCTGAAGCAGACCACCACCGGTGAGACGCTGAGCGACGAGAAGAACCCGGTGATCCTGGAGTCCATGGACTTCCCGGCGCCGGTCATCGAGGTCGCCATCGAGCCCAAGTCCAAGGGTGACCAGGAGAAGCTGGGTGTCGCCATCCAGCGTCTCGCGGAGGAGGACCCCTCCTTCCAGGTGCACACCAACGAGGAGACCGGCCAGACCGTCATCGGCGGTATGGGCGAGCTTCACCTCGAGGTGCTCGTCGACCGCATGAAGCGCGAGTTCAAGGTCGAGGCGAACGTCGGCAAGCCGCAGGTCGCCTACCGCGAGACGATCCGCAAGGCCGTCGAGCGCGTCGACTACACGCACAAGAAGCAGACCGGTGGTACCGGTCAGTTCGCCAAGGTGCAGATCGCGATCGAGCCGATCGAGGGCGGCGACGCCTCGTACGAGTTCGTGAACAAGGTCACCGGTGGCCGTATCCCGAAGGAGTACATCCCTTCGGTGGACGCCGGCTGCCAGGAGGCCATGCAGTTCGGCATCCTCGCCGGTTACGAGATGACCGGCGTGCGCGTCACGCTTCTCGACGGTGCCTACCACGAGGTCGACTCCTCCGAGCTCGCCTTCAAGATCGCCGGTTCGCAGGCCTTCAAGGAGGCCGCGCGCAAGGCCAGCCCCGTGCTGCTCGAGCCGATGATGGCCGTCGAGGTCACCACGCCCGAGGACTACATGGGTGAGGTCATCGGCGACATCAACTCCCGCCGTGGCCAGATCCAGGCCATGGAGGAGCGTGCCGGTGCCCGCGTCGTGAAGGGCCTGGTTCCGCTGTCGGAGATGTTCGGCTACGTCGGCGACCTCCGCAGCAAGACGTCGGGTCGCGCGAGCTACTCGATGCAGTTCGACTCCTACGCCGAGGTTCCGCGGAACGTCGCCGAGGAGATCATCGCGAAGGCCAAGGGCGAGTAACGCACAGCGTTCCCACGCCGTAGGCTTGACTCCGGAGCCTCACGGGGCATTCCGCCGATACGCGGGCGAAAGCCTGCGAACGCGGAGGAATGCCCCCGGGCCCGGGATTTAACAGCAAAGATCACCTGGCGCCGATGAAGTAAGGCGTACAGAACCACTCCACAGGAGGACCCCAGTGGCGAAGGCGAAGTTCGAGCGGACTAAGCCGCACGTCAACATCGGCACCATCGGTCACATCGACCACGGTAAGACCACCCTCACGGCGGCCATTACCAAGGTGCTGCACGACGCGTACCCGGACCTGAACGAGGCCACCCCGTTCGACAACATCGACAAGGCTCCCGAGGAGCGTCAGCGCGGTATCACCATCTCCATCGCGCACGTCGAGTACCAGACGGAGGAGCGTCACTACGCCCACGTCGACTGCCCGGGTCACGCGGACTACATCAAGAACATGATCACCGGTGCCGCCCAGATGGACGGCGCCATCCTGGTGGTCGCCGCCACCGACGGCCCGATGCCGCAGACCAAGGAGCACGTGCTCCTGGCCCGCCAGGTCGGCGTTCCGTACATCGTCGTCGCCCTGAACAAGGCCGACATGGTGGACGACGAGGAGATCCTGGAGCTCGTCGAGCTCGAGGTCCGTGAGCTCCTCTCCGAGTACGAGTTCCCGGGCGACGACGTTCCGGTCGTCAAGGTCTCGGCGCTCAAGGCGCTCGAGGGCGAGAAGGAGTGGGTCGACTCCGTTCTCAACCTGATGAACGCCGTCGACACCGCGATCCCGCAGCCGGAGCGCGACGTCGACAAGCCGTTCCTCATGCCGATCGAGGACGTCTTCACGATCACCGGTCGCGGTACGGTCGTCACCGGCCGTATCGAGCGTGGTGTCCTGAAGGTCAACGAGACCGTCGACATCATCGGCATCAAGCAGGAGAAGACCTCGACCACCGTCACCGGTATCGAGATGTTCCGCAAGCTGCTCGACGAGGGCCAGGCCGGTGAGAACGTCGGTCTGCTGCTCCGCGGCATCAAGCGCGAGGACGTCGAGCGCGGCCAGGTCATCATCAAGCCGGGCTCGGTCACCCCGCACACCGAGTTCGAGGCCCAGGCCTACATCCTGTCGAAGGACGAGGGTGGCCGCCACACCCCGTTCTTCAACAACTACCGCCCGCAGTTCTACTTCCGTACGACGGACGTGACCGGCGTCGTGACCCTCCCCGAGGGCACCGAGATGGTCATGCCGGGTGACAACACCGAGATGAAGGTGGAGCTCATCCAGCCCGTCGCCATGGAGGAGGGCCTCAAGTTCGCCATCCGTGAGGGTGGCCGCACCGTGGGCGCCGGCCAGGTCACCAAGATCACCAAGTGAGTCCCGCTCGCTTGAGGGTCGCCTGACCTGAAAAGGCCCGTACGACTTCGGTCGTACGGGCCTTTTCGCATCCCCGGGCCCGACCGGACCCGTACCGAAACTATTCGGCGCGTACGACCCGTTCCCCCCGCGCGTCACTCCCTCCACTATTTGTCATGCCGCTGAGCAAATTCGGCGTCAGCAGGACGACAGGTGCGAGGGGTGTGGCATGTCTGGACACGTCAGCCGCAGGGCCGTGCTCGGTACGGGGGCCGGCCTGGCGGCGCTGCCCGCGCTGCCGGGCGTGGCACGGGCGGAAGGGAAAGGGAGCGCCGGCCTCACGGTGACCGACCCCGGGGCGTACGTCTCCTTCGCGCCGCGGCCCGGGGCCTTCCCGCTCGTCGGCGCGCCCGTCGTGGTCAGCGACGCCGACCACCCCGGAGCCGTACGGGCCGCGGGGGACCTCCGCGACGACATCGAGCGGGTCACCGGTGCCCGGCCGGGGGGCACGATCGCCCGGACGGCGGTACTCGTCGGGACGATCGGCCGCAGCCCGCTGATCGACGGGCTCGTGGCGTCGGGCAAGCTCGACGTGACCGGCGTGCGCGGCGCGTGGGAGACCTCGCTGCAGACGGTCGTCGAGCGGCCGATGCCCGGGGTGGAGCGCGCCCTCGTCATCGCCGGCAGCGACCCGCGCGGCACGATCTTCGGGGTGTACGACCTCTCGTACGGCATCGGGGTCTCGCCCTGGTACTGGTGGGACGACGTGGAGCCGGTGCACCGGGACGCGCTGTACGTGCTGCCGGGACGGTTCACCCAGGGCACCCCGGCGGTGAAGTACCGGGGCGTCTTCATCAACGACGAGAACCCGGCGCTCGGCACCTGGGCACCGGAGTACTTCGGCCACGGCAAGGCACCCGGCCACCCCGGCGGTTTCACCGCGGACTTCTACGCCAAGGTCTTCGAGGTGCTGCTCCGGCTGAAGGGCAACTACCTGTGGCCGGCGGTCTGGGGGCGGGCCTTCGCCGAGGACGACCCGGAGAACCACGCCCGCGCCAAGGAATACGGCATTGTCATGGGCACGTCCCATGAGGCGCCCATGATGCGCGGCATCGAGGAGTGGAACCGGCACGCCGTCCCCGCGGTCCGGGACTCCTCGGGGGCCGTCGTGACGCCCGGACGTGACCCGTACGGCGGTACGGGGGAGTGGTCGTTCCGCCGCAACGCCGAGGCCATCAAGAAGTACTGGCGCGACGGCATCCGGCGCATGGTCGACGAGGACTTCGAGGGAGTCGTCACCCTCGGTATGCGCGGCAACGGCGACACCAGCCTGCCCGACGGCGACGGCATCGAGCTGATGCAGGAGATCATCGCGACCCAGCGGCAGATCATCGCCGAGGAGACCGGCCGCGACCTCGCCGAGGTGCCGCAGGTCTGGACGCTCTACAAGGAGGTCCAGCGCTACTGGGACCGCGGCCTGCGCGCCCCGGACGACGTGACGGTCGTCCTGACCGACGACAACTGGGGCAACATCCGCAAACACCCGGACCCGAAGGAGTCCCGCCCCGGCGGCTACGGCCTCTACTACCACTTCGACTACGTGGGCGTCGGCCGCAACTACAAGTGGGTCGACACCGCCAACCTCGCCAACCTCTGGGAGCAGCTCCACCAGGCGCACGCGTACGGCAACCACGGCCTGTGGGTGACGAACGTGGGCGACCTCAAGGGCAACGAACTGCCCACCGAGTTCTTCCTCGACTACGCCTGGAACCCCGAGCGGTGGGGGCAGGAGGACCTTGAGGAGTGGGAGCGCCGCTATGCGCGCCAGAACTTCGGCGCGGCCCACGCGGAGGCCATCGCGGAGATCCTGTCCACGTACGGGCAGCTCCAGGCCCGCCGCAAACCGGAACTCCTCAACCGCCGCATCACGCTGAACCCGGCGAAGGATCCGACGCGCGACGAGAGCGCGATCGTCTACGACGACGAGGAGACGCCCTTCTTCTTCGCGCACCGCGAGCTGGAGCGGGTGACGGACGAGTGGCGGCACCTGGCGAAGGCTGCGGACCGGGTCGGGCGCCGGCTGCCGCGGCGGTCCCAGGACGCGTGGTTCGAGCTGGTCGGGTACCAGGTGCAGGCCACGGCCAATCTGTACGGACTGCGCGAAGCCGAGTTCCAGAACCTGCTGTACGCCGCGCAGGGCAGGGCGGCGGCCAACGACCGGGCGGCGGAGGCGGAGGCCGGCCTGGAGCGCGACCTCGCCCTCGCCGACCGCTTCAACACCCAGGTCGCGGACGGCAAGTGGAACGGCTTCCAGACGCAGCCGCACATCGGGTACGGCGACGTGGAGCGCTACGGTCCGAACGCGGGCTGGCAGCAGCCGGAGAAGGACAACGTGGCGCTGCCGGACGAGATCTTCCCCGCGGTCGAGCGCATCGAGGTGCCCGAGGCCGCCGAGCTGGGCGTGGCCGTCGACGGCGCGGACGACTCGGGGCTGTGGTGGCCGGGCGGGGCGTCGGAGGCGCCCTTGCTGCCCGTCTTCAGCCCGTACCAGTCCAGGCCCCAGCAGTACATCGAGGTCTTCAACCGGGGCCGTACGCCCTTCGAGTACCGGATCGAGCCGTCGGTGCCGTGGCTGCGCGCCGACCGCCCGCGGGGCCGGGTCGAGCAGCAGGTCCGGGTGGAGCTGAGCGTCGACTGGGCGCGGGTGCCACAGGACGGCGCGGAGGGCTCGGTGACCGTGCACGGGGCCGGTGCCTCGGTGACCGTCCATGCCGTCGCCGAGAAGCCGTCCCGGCGCGGGCTGCGGGGCTTCGTGGAGGCCGGCGGATACGTGGCCGTCGACGCCGAGCACCACGTGCGGGCGGTCGGCGCGCGCGGGGTGAGCTGGCGGCGCGTCGACCGCATCGGCCGTACGGGCGCGGGCATGACCCCGTGGCCGGTCACGGCGGCCCGGCAGACCCCCGGCGGGTCCGGCCCGCGCCTGGAGTACGAGGTGAGCCTGCTGGCGGCGGGCGAGGTGACGGTCTACGCCCACCTCTCCCCGCGCAACCCCGTCCTGCCGACGAGCGGACTGCGCTACGCGGTCTCCTTCGGCGACGACACCCCGCAGACCGTCGACGTCATCGCGTCCACGGGCGCCGACGACGGCCTGATGAACAAGCAGTGGGCACGCCACACCTCCGACAACGTCAACGTGACGGGCACACGGCACACGATCGCCCGCGCCGGGGTCCACCGGCTGAAGTTCTGGATGGTCGACCCCACGGTCGTGCTGCAACGGCTGGTGATCGACACGGGCGGGCTCACGCCGACCTACCTCGGCCCCCTGGAGAGCCACCGCATCAGCTGACCGATCCGAACACCCCAGTACATGATGAGAAGGGACCACCCGCACATGAACCGACGGAACCGACGGACCCGCCGCTTCCGCCTCCCCGCGCTCGCCCTGCTGAGCGGCACGCTCCTGGTCACGGGCGCCGCCGTCCAGCCGGCCTCGGCCACCCCCGACCGCGCGCACTCCCCGGCCACGCTGCGCGCGCTCGCCGACCGGGCCCACGTGAAGATCGGCACCGCCGTGGACGGGACGGCACTGGCCGAGGACGCGACGTACCGCCGTATCACCGCCCGCGAGTTCAACTCGGTGACCGCCGAGAACGCCATGAAGTGGGAGTCGGTCGAGCCGGAGCGCGGCGAGTACGACTGGACGCAGGCGGACGAGCTGGTCCGCTTCGCCCACCGCAACGGCCAGGTGGTGCGCGGCCACACCCTCGTCTGGCACAGCCAGCTCCCGGCCTGGCTGACGGCGGGCGTCGCGGACGGATCGATCGGCAAGGCGGAACTCCGGTCGATCCTGCGGAACCACATCACCACGGAGGTCAAGCGCTACAAGGGCCGCATCCAGCAGTGGGACGTGGTCAACGAGGTCTTCGAGGAGGACGGCAGCTACCGCAACTCGATCTGGCTCCAGCAGCTCGGCCCGTCCTACATCGCCGACGCCTTCCGCTGGGCCCACGCGGCCGACCCCAAGGCGAAGCTCTTCATGAACGACTACAACGTCGAGGGCGTCAACGCGAAGTCCACCGCCTACTACGACCTGGCGAAGCAGTTGCTCGCCGAGGGCGTCCCGGTCCAGGGCTTCGGCATCCAGGGGCACCTGGCGACCCAGTACGGCTTCCCGGGACAGGTCGCGGAGAACCTCGCCCGCTTCGGGGCCCTCGGGATGCAGACCGCCTTCACGGAGGTCGACGTCCGCGTGCTCATGCCCGCGGACGAGGCGAAGCTCGCCACCCAGGCGACGTACTTCCGGGGTTTGCTGGACGCCTGTCTGAACGCTCGCAGCTGCAAGTCGTTCACCGTCTGGGGCTTCACCGACAAGTACTCGTGGGTGCCGGACGTCTTCCCGGAGGAGGGCGCGGCGACGCTCATGGACGAGGAGTTCGGACGGAAGCCGGCGTACGCGGCGGTGCGGGACGGGCTGGCGGCCGGGCGGTGAGCGCGGCGGTGCCCCCGGGCCGCTGACCGGCCCGGGTCACCCGAGCCGCTTCGTCAGTGTGTACTCCGTGATCCCCGGCGGATAGTCGGGGATCACGCACACCACCTCGTACCCCTGCTTCCGGTAGAAACCGGGGGCCTGGAAGCCCCAGGTCTCCAGACGGGAGCCGACACAGTCGCGCTCCTCGTGCGCGATGCGCTCCGTCTCGGACAATATCCGCGCCCCCAGACCCGCACCGCGACGCGGTTCGTCGACCCACAGATACGACACGTGGAGCCAGGCCGCCCAGGTGTGACCGACCAGGCCGCCCGCCATCTCCCCGGCCTCGTCCAGCGCCCAGACCTGGAGCGGAACCTCTCGTTCGCCCGGCGTACCGCGCAGTGCGCGAAGGACCGGGGACGCCGCCGTGTTGGTGTCCCTGAGCCGGGAACGCAGCAACTGGGTGCGCTGTTTGTCGACTTCTGTCTCGATACGAAACATGCGGCTCACCATAAACGGATCGGCCAATCAGTTCTGCAAATTACCTTCCACTCCCCGCGCCCGGCCTTACCCTGATGAACAGCACCGGTGGGGGCCGGTGCCGATCAGGGGGCGAAAGAGTCGGGTACGACGCCCGGGTGGGGGGCGGCAGTTCCAGCACACGGCGGCGGCCGTGTCGGCTGCGGCACCCCCGTTCCCGGGGCGGAGACAGAGCTTCCGGGAGAACCCCGGGCGCCGTACCCTGCGTCGGCCGTCCTCCGACCGACCTTTTCGGTCTCCCCTGCTCTTGAAGGAGCTTGGGGAAGGGGGTTTCGTGGTTCGCATCCGAGTCCTGGTCGTCGACGACCACCGCATCTTCGCCGAGTCGCTCGCCGCGGCCCTCGCCGCCGAGCCCGACGTCGAGGTCTCCGCGGCCGGCAGCGGCCCCGCCGCGCTGCGCTCCCTGGAGCGCGCGGCGGCGGAGGGGCGCAAGTTCGACGTCATGCTCGTCGACGCCGACCTGGGGGGCAACGTCCCCGGGTCACGCCCCGCCGTGCCCGTGCAGGAGGGCAACGAGGACGGGCTCGTCGACGGCATCTCGCTCGTCGCCGGAGTGCGCTCCGGGCAGCCGGCCGTACGCACCGTCGTGCTGGCGGAGAAGGACGATCCGCGGCGTGCCGCCCTCGCCCTGCAGGCCGGCGCCTCCGGCTGGGTCGCCAAGGACTGCTCGCTGTCCCGGCTGCTCACCGTCATCCGCGGCGTACTGCGCGACGAGACGCATCTGCCGCCCGCGCTGCTCACCGGCGTGCTCCGCGAGCTCACCGCCGCGCGCAAGCACCGCACCGAGAGCGAGCGGCTGGTGGAGTCCCTCACCCCGCGCGAGCGCGAGGTGCTGCGCTGCATGGTGGCGGGACTGGGGCGCAAGGCCGTCGCCGAGCGGCTGTTCCTCTCCCCGCACACCGTCCGCACCCATATGCAGAACGTCCTCGGGAAGCTGGGCGTCCACTCCACCCTCGCCGCCGTGGCCCTCGCCCGGCGCGCCGGGGTCGGGCCCGTCGACCTAGCCGGGGATGTTGTCGAACGGGGCGGTCAGCTGGCGTAGCAGCCCGGCCAGTTCACCCCGCTGGGCGCGCGACAGCTCGGCGAGGATCGCCCGCTCCTGCTCCAGCAGTCCCGCGAGGGCCTGGTCCGCCCGGTCCCGGCCCTCGTCCGTGAGCCGCACCAGCACGCCTCGCCGGTCACTGGGGTCGGGCAGCCGCTCCACCAGGCCCTTCTTGGCCAGCCGGTCGATACGGTTCGTCATCGTGCCCGAGGTGACAAGGGTCTGGGTGAGCAGCTGACCGGGCGAGAGCTGGTACGGGGACCCGGCGCGCCGGAGCGCGGTCAGGACGTCGAACTCCCACGGCTCCAGGTTGTGCTCGGAGAACGCCAGCCGGCGTGCGCGGTCCAGGTGCCGGGCCAGCCTGCTCACCCGGCTGAGTACTTCCAGCGGCTCCACATCGAGGTCCGGGCGCTCGCGGCGCCACGCTGCGACCAGTCGATCGACCTCGTCCTCCATGGAGATCAGTGTAGTGGTTTTGTCGACGTGAAGTCTCTTGGCGTCAAGTATCTTGACGGCGAGATTAGTGCGGTGGACAGTGGGAGTGACCGAGGAGATCACTCATCTCATGAGGAGTCGCGCCGTGCCCGCCACCACGCCCGTCTGGGACCCGCACCAGTACCTCCGCCACTCGGGCCACCGCGCCCGCGCCTTCCTCGACCTGCTGGCCCACGTACCGGACCTGCCCGCCGAACGCCCCCGCATCGCCGACCTCGGCTGCGGCCCCGGCAACGTCACCCGCCTGCTCACCGACCGCTGGCCCACCGCGCACATCACCGGCCTGGACAACTCGCCGGAGATGCTCGCCGAGGCACAGCCCCTGGCCGGCCCCACCCCGGGCGGCGGCCGCCTCGACTTCGCGTCCGCCGACGTCCTGACGTGGGCGCCCCCACAGCCGTACGACCTGATCGTCAGCAATGCCGCCCTGCAGTGGGTGCCCGGGCATCTCGGCCACTTCCCCGTACTGGTGGACGCCCTCGCGCCCGGTGGCGTCCTCGCCTTCCAGGTGCCGAGCAACTTCGACGCGCCGAGCCACCGGCTGATGCGCGAGCTGGCGGGCTCGGCGCGCTGGAAGGACCGGCTCGGCGGGGTGCTCCGCCACGAGGACGCGGTGCACAGCCCTGCCGTCTATCTGGAGGCGCTGGCCGGGCTCGGCTGCGAGGTGGACGTCTGGGAGACGACGTACCAGCAGATCCTCCAGGGGGAGGACGCGGTGCTGGACTGGGTGAAGGGGACGGGGCTCAGGCCGGTGCTCACCGCGCTGGGTGAGGAGGCGGAGCCGTTCGTCGAGGAGTACCGGGAGCTGCTGCGGGAGGCGTATCCGGCGGGGGCGCACGGGACGGTGTTTCCGTTCCGGCGGGTGTTCGTGGTGGGGCGGGTGGGGGCTACAGCTTCTTGAGGGCGTCGAGTGTGATGTCGATGTCGATGGTGTACGGGACGTCCAGCTTGAGCCGATCGTGGTGGATGCCGGTCAGTGCATACGTCTTGTTCACCGGGTCGATCTCGTAGGTCTTGATCACCGGGTGCTGATTCGGCTCGGTCATCTCGACCAACCAGAAGTGCGGGATGCCCGCGGCGGCGTATTTGGCGGGCTTGGTGTTGTGGTCGCGGGCCTCGGAGTCCGGGGAGACGACTTCTACAGCGAGCAGCACGTCCCGGGCCTGGAACCGGGTTTGCGTGAAGTCGGTGACGGCTTCCGAACGGACGATGCTGACATCCGGCTCCGGGCCGTTGCGGCGGTCCAGCACTACGGTCATCTCGCGCTCGATGCTCAAGCTACCCGGCAGCGTCGGCCGCAGGCCATTGACCAGCAGTTCCATCATCTTGTTGTGGAAACGTCGCTGCGGACTCACGAAGACCAGGCTCCCGTCGATCAACTCGGTGTGCGGCGGGAGGTCGGGCAGCGTGAACAGGTCGTCCACCGTGTAACCCTCGGGCGGCGGCACGGGCCAGCGGGTGCCGGACCGTTCGTCGGCGGGCTCGGGGGTCGGCTCGGCGATCGGCTCGGCAGTCATGGTGATCCCTCCCATGGACGGGATACTGGGCCTTCGCCACCACCGTAGCCGCCGGAACCAGCGAGTGGTCATCACAAAGAGTGATCAGATGCTCGGCGTTGTCAGTTCTTCCGGTGCCCTATCAGCCGCGGCTTCTGCTCCAGCCCGTCCAGCCCGTGCCACGCCAGGTTCACCAGGTGCGCCGCCACCTCGGCCTTCTTCGGGCGGCGGACGTCCAGCCACCACTGGCCCGTCAGCGCGACCATGCCGACCAGCGCCTGCGCGTACAGCGGGGCCAGCTTCGGATCGAAGCCGCGGCTCTTGAACTCGCGGCCCAGGATGTCCTCCACCTGCGTGGCGATGTCCGAGATGAGCGACGCGAAGGAACCCGTGGACTGGGGGATCGGGGAGTCGCGGACCAGGATGCGGAAGCCGTCCGTGTACTCCTCGATGTAGTCCAGGAGCGCGAAGGCCGCCTGCTCGCACAGCTCACGGGGATGGCCGGCCGTGAGGGAGCTGGTCACCATGTCGAGGAGGCGGCGCATCTCGCGGTCCACCACCACCGCGTACAGGCCTTCCTTGCCGCCGAAGTGCTCGTACACCACCGGCTTGGAGACCCCGGCCTTCGCCGCGATCTCCTCCACCGACGTGCCCTCGAAACCCTTGGCGGCGAAAAGGGTCCGACCGATCTCCAACAGCTGCTGGCGTCTCTCGGCGCCCGTCATCCGGGTGCGGCGGGTGCGCCGCTGCTTGTCGCTGCTGGAGGTATTGCTCGAGTCGGTCGCCACCCGCCCATCATGCCGCCTTGACGGCCTCCCTCTTGCGCCGGGAGCCGTCCCGGTCCGTGTTGCGCCGCGAATCGATACGCGAGCGTGACGGCCAGCGCACGTCGTACGCCCAGCCGAACTGCTCGAACCAGCGGATCAGCCGGGCCGAGGAATCCAGCTGGCCGCGCTCCACACCGTGCCGCGCGGAGGTCGGGTCGGCGTGGTGCAGGTTGTGCCAGGACTCGCCGCAGGACAGGACCGCCAGCCACCACACGTTGCCGGAGCGGTCACGCGACTTGAACGGGCGCTTGCCGACCGCGTGGCAGATCGAGTTGATCGACCAGGTGACGTGGTGGAGGAGGGCCACCCGGACCAGGGAGCCCCAGAAGAACGCCGTGAACGCGCCCCACCACGACATCGTCACCAGGCCGCCGATCAGCGCGGGGAGGGCGAGGGACGCCGTCGTCCACAGGACGAACTGGCGGGAGATCGTACGGAGCGTCCGGTCCTTGATCAGGTCCGGTGCGTACTTCTCCTGCGAGGTCTGCTCCTCGTCGAACATCCAGCCGACGTGCGCCCACCACAGGCCCTTCAGCAGCGCCGGGACCGTCTCCCCGTAGCGCCAGGGCGAGTGGGGGTCGCCCTCGGCGTCGGAGAACTTGTGGTGCTTGCGGTGGTCCGCCACCCAGCGCACCAGCGGCCCCTCGACCGCCATCGAGCCCGCGATCGCCAGCGCGACCTTCAGCGGACGCTTCGCCTTGAACGAACCGTGCGTGAAGTGCCGGTGGAAACCGATCGTGATGCCGTGGCAGCCCAGGTAGTAGAAGAACACGAGCAGGCCGAGGTCCAGCCAGCTCACGCCCCAGCCCCAGGCCAGCGGCACCGCCGCGATCAGCGCGAGGAACGGGACGGTGATGAACAGCAGCAGCGTGATCTGCTCGATCGAACGCTTCCGCTCGCCGCCCAGCGTGGCCGAGGGCATTGCGGCGTCGTCGGTCGTCGAGGCGGCCGCGGAACCCTCGGGGCCCGTGGCGCCCCCGGATCCCTTGGTCGTCCCGGATGCCTTGGATGCCTTGGTTCCTTTGGGATCGTTCGCCTCCGGGGCGTCTTCGATCACATCGGAGCTTGTGGTCATGGGGCGTCCCCTGTGGGGTCGAGGGTCGAGGCAGGTGCTTGTGGCAACGGCCTGTGGGGCACGGAGGCGTTCCCTACGGTTCCGTAACCTACGGCAACGTAAGTATGGCAGCGCGGCGCCCGGCGGCAAGAGCCCGTGAACCTGCGCGTCCCCATGGACACCTATCCTTGTGATCGGTCGGACAGCGCGGTCCGCTGTGATTTCCTGCCCGGATGCCCGGCCGCACGCGGCTCAGCCGCCCGGCCTGGTACCCGGGTTCCCTCCAGACGAGCTTCAACACTGCACCTGCAAGGAGCCGCACCTGTGAGCAGTGCCGACGACCAGACCACGACGGTCAGCAGTGAGCTGCGTGCCGACATCCGCCGCCTCGGCGACCTGCTGGGCGAGACCCTCGTCCGGCAGGAGGGCCCCGAGCTCCTCGAACTCGTCGAACGAGTCCGCCACCTCACCCGAGAGGACGGCGAAGCCGCCGCCGAGCTGCTGCGCGGCACCGAACTGGAGACCGCGGCCAAGCTGGTCCGCGCCTTCTCCACCTACTTCCACCTCGCCAACGTCACCGAACAGGTCCACCGCGGCCGCGAACTGCGCGCCAAGCGCTCCGCCGAGGGCGGCCTCCTCGCCCGTACGGCCGACCGCCTCAAGGACGCCGATCCCGAACACCTGCGCGAGACGGTCAAGAACCTCAACGTCAGGCCCGTCTTCACCGCCCACCCCACCGAGGCCGCCCGGCGCTCCGTCCTCAACAAGCTGCGCCGTATCGCCGCCCTCCTGGAGACCCCGGTCATCGCCTCCGACCGGCGCCGCCACGACACCCGGCTGGCCGAGAACATCGACCTCGTCTGGCAGACCGACGAGCTGCGCGTCGTCCGCCCGGAACCGGCCGACGAGGCACGCAACGCCATCTACTACCTCGACGAGCTCCACGCCGGCGCCGTCGGCGACGTCCTCGAGGACCTCACCGCCGAACTCGAACGCGTGGGCGTCACCCTCCCGGACGACACCCGCCCGCTGACCTTCGGCACCTGGATCGGCGGCGACCGCGACGGCAACCCCAACGTCACCCCCGAGGTCACCTGGGACGTGCTGATCCTCCAGCACGAACACGGCATCAACGACGCCCTCGACCTCATCGACGAACTCCGCGGATTCCTCTCCAACTCCATCCGCTACACCGGCGCCACCGAAGAGCTGCTCGCCTCGCTCAACGCCGACCTCGAGGCCCTCCCCGAGATCAGCCCCCGCTACAAGCGCCTCAACGCCGAGGAGCCCTACCGGCTCAAGGCCACCGCCATCCGGCAGAAGCTGGAGAACACCAAGGAGCGCCTCGCCAAGGGCACCCCCCACCAGCCCGGCCGCGACTACCTCGGCACCAGCGAACTCCTCGCCGACCTCACCCTCGTCCAGACCTCCCTGCGCGAGCACCGCGGCGGCCTCTTCGCCGACGGCCGGATGAACCGCACCATCCGCACCCTCGCCGCCTTCGGCCTCCAGCTCGCCACCATGGACGTCCGCGAACACGCCGACGCCCACCACCACGCCCTCGGCCAGCTCTTCGACCGCCTCGGCGAGGAGTCCTGGCGCTACGAGGACATGCCCCGCGAGTACCGCCACAAGCTGCTCGCCAAGGAGCTGCGCTCCAGGCGGCCCCTCGCGCCGACCCCCGCCCCGCTGGACGCGGCCGGGCAGAAGACCCTCGGCGTGTTCGAGACCGTCAAGCGGGCCCTCGACGTCTTCGGACCCGAGGTCATCGAGTCGTACATCATCTCCATGTGCCAGGGCGCCGACGACGTCTTCGCCGCCGCCGTCCTCGCCCGCGAGGCCGGACTCATCGACCTCCACGCCGGCTGGGCCAAGATCGGCATCGTGCCCCTCCTCGAGACCACCGACGAGCTCAAGGCCGCCGACACCATCCTCGAGGACATGCTCTCCGACCCCTCCTACCGGCGGCTCGTCGCGCTCCGCGGAGACGTCCAGGAGGTCATGCTCGGCTACTCCGACTCCTCCAAGTTCGGCGGCATCACCACCTCGCAGTGGGAGATCCACCGCGCCCAGCGCCGGCTCCGCGACGTCGCCCACCGCTACGGCGTACGCCTGCGCCTCTTCCACGGCCGCGGGGGAACCGTCGGTCGCGGCGGCGGCCCCTCCCACGACGCGATCCTCGCCCAGCCCTGGGGCACCCTCGAAGGCGAGATCAAGGTCACCGAACAGGGCGAGGTCATCTCCGACAAGTACCTCGTGCCGTCCCTGGCCCGCGAGAACCTCGAACTGACCGTCGCGGCCACCCTCCAGGCCTCCGCCCTGCACACCGCGCCCCGCCAGTCCGACGAGGCCCTCGCCCGCTGGGACGCCGCCATGGACGTCGTCTCCGACGCCGCCCACGCCGCCTACCGCAAGCTGGTCGAGGACCCCGACCTGCCGACGTACTTCCTCGCGTCGACGCCCGTGGACCAGCTCGCCGACCTGCACCTGGGCTCGCGGCCCTCCCGCCGGCCCGGCTCGGGCGTCTCGCTCGACGGCCTGCGCGCCATCCCCTGGGTGTTCGGCTGGACCCAGTCCCGGCAGATCGTCCCCGGCTGGTTCGGCGTCGGCTCCGGACTGAAGGCCCTGCGCGAGGCCGGCCTCGACAGCGTGCTCGAAGAGATGCACGAACAGTGGCACTTCTTCCGCAACTTCATCTCCAACGTCGAGATGACGCTTGCCAAGACCGACCTCAGGATCGCCCGCCACTACGTCGAGACCCTCGTCCCCGAGGAGCTCCAGCACGTCTTCGCCACCATCGAGGCCGAGCACGAGCTCACCGTCCGCGAGGTCCTGCGCGTCACCGGCGAGGAGAAGCTGCTCGACAACCAGCCCGTCCTCCAGCAGACCTTCGCCATCCGCGACGCCTACCTGGACCCGATCTCCTACCTCCAGGTCGCGCTCCTCAAGCGCCAGCGCGACGCGGCCGCCGCGGGCACCGACCCCGACCCGCTGCTCGCCCGCGCCCTGCTGCTGACCGTCAACGGCGTGGCGGCCGGACTGCGCAACACCGGCTGAGGCACAGCACGTACTCAGCACAGTGCCCCCGTGCTCGCCATGAGCACGGGGGCACTGTCACATCCGGCCTCAGACCGCCACGAACGCCGCCGTCAGCAGCACGATCCCGGAGACGGCCATCACCCACGCGGCCCGCGTCCGCCGCAGCCCGCCCGCGACCACCACCGACGCCAGCAGCAGCGCCCCGCTCAGCGGGACCCACGCGTACAGCATGCCGCCCGCCCCCGAGCGCACCGCCTCACCGCTGCTCGGCTTCAGCACGACCGCGTACGTCCGCCCCTCCGCCACGGCGACCGAATCCTCGATCTCGACGCTCTCCCGGGCCTTCGACCCCTCGGACACCGGCGTGTACGGCCCCCTGCACATGCCCTCGTCGCACCGCGTCACCTCGACCGTGCCGCGCTCGCGCCCCTTGGTGAGCAGCACGTGCTGGGCCGTGCCCCAGGACGCCCACACGCCCGCGATCAGGATCAGCGCCGTCACCGCACCCATCGCCGCGAGACGTCCGAAGCGCAGTACGGCCTGGGTGCCCTGGCGGGTCTTACGGGACGCGGAGCTGGCAGGCATGGCCGGGATCATTGGCCATGACACTGCGGCCGGTCAACTCCTGAGGAGAGGAGCGGGGAAAAAGCGGAGGACAAGTCCGCAGTTGTCCACGTACATCGACCCGCCCCCACCCGGCACGCCCGCCTCTCAGGAGTTGTACGCGCTCTGCGCCCGCTCCAGCCCCTCCGTGAGCAGCGACTCCACCGAGTCGGCCGCACGGTCCACGAACCAGTCCAGCTCCTTGCGCTCCGCCGCCGAGAAGTCCTTCAGCACGAAGTCCGCCACCTGCATCCGGCCCGGCGGACGCCCGATCCCGAACCGCACCCGGTGATAGTCCGCACCCATCGCCTTCGTCATCGACTTCAGCCCGTTGTGACCGTTGTCGCCGCCCCCCAGCTTCAGCCGCAGCGTGCCGTAGTCGATGTCCAGCTCGTCATGGACCGCCACGATGTTCGCCACCGGCACCTTGTAGAACTCACGCAGCGCGTTCACCGGACCGCCCGACAGATTCATGTACGACATCGGCTTGACCAGCACCACCCGTCGGCTGCCCGGCCCCGGCGGACCGACCCGCCCCTCGACCACCTGCGCCTGCGCCTTCTGGGCCCGCTTGAACTTCCCGCCGATCCGCTCCGCCAGCAGATCCACCACCATGAACCCCACGTTGTGCCGGTTCATGGCATACCCCGGACCCGGATTGCCCAGGCCCACGACGAGCCAGGGAGCGCCCGCGTCGGTCGTCACGTCCATGTCTCCTCACCCAAGCGGTCAGCCGCCGTCTCGCGCCGTCGCTCGCATCTCGTTCATACACGTCAGCCGCCGGACCCGCGCTCGCGGCGCGGGCCCGGCGGCTGACGAAGATTCTGCCCCGGAGCCTTCAGGACCCCTGAGGGGAATCCCTTACGGAGATCAGGCCTCCGTGCCCTCGACGCCCTCGGCGCCCTCGGCCGACGGCTCCTCCGCCTGGGCGGCCAGCACCTGGAGGACCACCGTGTCCGCCTCGACGGCCAGCGAGACACCCTTGGGCAGGGTGATGTCCTTGGCGAGGACGGAGGCACCGGCCTCCAGGCCCTCGACGGAGACGGTCACGGACTCGGGGATGTGCGTGGCCTCGGCCTCGACCGGCAGCGCGTTCAGCACGTGCTCCAGCAGATTGCCGCCGGCGGCCAGCTCACCCTCGGTGTGGACCGGGATCTCGACGTTGACCTTCTCGCCGCGCTTCACCAGCAGCAGGTCGACGTGCTCCAGGAAGCCCTTCAGCGGGTCGCGCTGCACGGCCTTCGGGATCGCCAGCTCGTTGCCCTTGCCGTCGATGTCCAGCGCGATCAGGACGTTCGGCGTACGCAGCGCCAGCAGCAGCTCGTGACCCGGCAGCGTCAGGTGCAGCGGCTCGGAACCGTGGCCGTACAGCACACCCGGAACCTTGTTGTCACGGCGGATACGACGGGCGGCGCCCTTGCCGAACTCGGTGCGCGTCTCGGCGGCGATCTTCACCTCGGACATGTTCACTCCTCGTAATCAGGACTCGTGGGAACACGAGAGAAAGGTCGTGGTCAGTCACCCGGCCACGAACGGCCTGCTACGAAGAGCGCGTCGATAACGGACCGCCGATTTCCGCGGAACGGAAACGGCCTCCCTCGCCGAGCAACCTCAACAGGGTACTCGGCCAGGGAGGCCGCAGAAAAATCGATCAACCGGGGCCGCCTCGCGGCCGGCCCCGCCGAGCGTCCTACTGCTCGTCGAACAGGCTCGTCACCGAACCGTCCTCGAACACCTCACGCACCGCGCTCGCGATCGTCGGCGCGATCGACAGCACCGAGATCTTGTCCAGGTCACGGCCCAGCTCGGCCGGCGTCGGCAGCGTGTTGGTGAACACGAACTCGCTCACCCGCGAGTTCTTCAGCCGGTCCGCCGCCGGACCCGACAGCACACCGTGCGTCGCCGTCACGATGACGTCCTCCGCACCGTGCGCGAACAGCGCGTCCGCGGCGGCGCAGATGGTGCCACCCGTGTCGATCATGTCGTCGACCAGGACACACACCCGGCCCTTCACATCACCGACGACCTCGTGCACCGTCACCTGGTTCGCGACGTCCTTGTCACGCCGCTTGTGCACGATCGCCAGCGGCGCGCCCAGCCGGTCGCACCAGCGGTCCGCCACCCGCACCCGGCCCGCGTCCGGGGACACCACCGTGAGCTTGTCGCGGTCCACCTTCTTGCCCACGTAGTCCGCCAGCAGCGGCAGCGCGAACAGGTGGTCCACCGGACCGTCGAAGAAGCCCTGGATCTGGTCCGTGTGCAGGTCGACGGTGAGGATCCGGTCCGCACCCGCCGTCTTCATCAGGTCCGCGATCAGACGCGCCGAGATCGGTTCACGCCCACGGTGCTTCTTGTCCTGCCGCGCGTAACCGTAGAACGGCACGATCACCGTGATGCTTCTCGCGGAGGCCCGCTTCAGAGCGTCGATCATGATCAGCTGTTCCATGATCCACTTGTTGATGGGAGCCGTGTGGCTCTGGATCAGGAAGCAGTCCGCACCACGCGCCGACTCCTGGTAGCGGATGTAGATCTCACCGTTGGCGAAGTCGAAGGCCTTCGTCGGGACGACCCCGACACCCAGCTGCTGGGCGACCTCCTCGGCAAGCTCGGGGTGGGCGCGGCCGGAGAAGAACATCATCTTCTTCTCGCCGGTCGTCTTGATCCCGGTCACAGCACAGTCTCCTCAGAGGTCTCAGCTGGGCATGAGAGAACGTCTCAGCTGGGGGGTGATTGCACCTATCACGGTACGCCGTCCCGGACGTACCCGTTTCCGGTCAGCTTTCGCCGGCCGCCTCCCGGCGAGCCTCCTCGGCCGCCTTCGCCGCCGCGCTCCCCGGACGCTTACGAGCCACCCAACCCTCGATATTCCGCTGCTGACCGCGGGCCACGGCCAGCGAACCGGGCGGCACATCCTTCGTGATCACGGACCCCGCGGCCGTGTAGGCACCGTCCCCGATCGTGACAGGTGCCACAAACATGTTGTCCGAGCCCGTCTTGCAGTGCGACCCGACCGTGGTGTGGTGCTTCGCCTCACCGTCGTAGTTCACGAAGACACTCGCCGCGCCGATGTTCGAGTACTCACCGATCGTGGCGTCCCCCACATACGACAGGTGCGGCACCTTCGTGCCCTCACCGATCGACGCGTTCTTCGTCTCGACGTACGTCCCGACCTTCGACTTCAGCCCGAGCCGCGTGCCCGGCCGCAGGTACGCGTACGGCCCGACGGACGCCTGCGGGCCGATCTCCGCGCTGTCGGAGACCGTGTTGTCGACGCGGGCACCCGCGCCGACCCTGGTGTCCTTGAGCCGGGTGTTCGGCCCGACCTCGGCACCCGAGGCGACATGCGTCGCCCCCAGCAGCTGCGTGCCCGGGTGCACCACCGCGTCCTGCTCGAACGTCACCGTCACGTCCACCCAGGTCGTCGCCGGGTCGACCACGGTCACGCCGGCGAGCATGGCGTCGGTCAGCAGCCGGTCGTTGAGCGTGCGGCGCGCCTCGGCCAGCTGCACACGGTTGTTGATCCCGGCGATCTCACGGTGGTCGGCCGCGACGGAGGCGCCCACGCGGTGACCGGCCTCACGCAGGATGCCGAGGACGTCCGTCAGGTACTCCTCGCCCTGGCTGTTGTCCGTACGGACCTTGCCCAGCGCGTCCGCGAGCAGCTGCCCGTCGAACGCGAACACACCCGAGTTGATCTCCCGGATCGCCCGCTGCGACTCGGAGGCGTCCTTGTGCTCCACGATCGCCGTCACGGCACCGGAGGCGCCGTCGCGGACGATACGGCCGTAGCCGGTCGCGTCCGGGACCTCGGCGGTGAGGACCGTGACAGCGTTGCCGTCGGCGGAGTGGGTGGCGGCGAGCTGCGTCAGCGTCCCGCCGGTGAGCAGCGGGGTGTCACCGCACACGACGACGACCGTGCCGTCGATGGTCCCGCCGAGCTCCTCCAGGGCCATGCGGACCGCGTGCCCGGTGCCGTTCTGCTCGGCCTGTACGGCGGTACGGACGTGCGGGTCGATCTCGGAGAGGTGCGCGGAGACCTGCTCGCGGGCGTGACCCACGACGACGACCAGGTTCTCCGGCTCCAACTCGCGGGCGGCGGCGAGGACGTGGCCGACGAGAGAACGGCCACAGATGCTGTGCAGGACCTTGGGGGTGGCCGACTTCATACGGGTGCCCTCACCCGCTGCGAGTACGACGACGGCTGCCGGGCGGTTGGCGCTCACGGGGTGTGCCCTTCGGCTTTGGATGGGTGGGGTGTGGACATCCGCAGGATACCGGGGCGTAGGTGGGGGGAAATGTGAACGGGTCCTGACTGGGGTCAGGACCCGAACTGAGGTGGTGTGTGCTGTGAGCTCCCCCGCAAGGATTCGAACCTTGTCCTGCTAGGACCAAAACCTAGTGTGCTGCCAGTTACACCACGGGGGACAGCACATCAGACCTTACCGGAGACGTTCTCTCGCTTGGGCCACGATTCCGTTCCACCAACCCTCGATGCGGTTGTACAGATCAGCGCTCCTCGCCACGGTGATGACCAGGCAGCCGTGGTAGTCGTCGGCGGTGTTCTTGCGGACGGTCTTGGGGTTGTGCTTCTTGAGCGTTGGCTTCGCGAAGACGGTCGTGTCCACGTCGGCGAGATCTGCCCAGTGCCTGTGCGCCGCTTCGATGTCCGCCGACTCGTGAATGAGTACTCGGTAGCCAAGGCGGTCCCGATCCACCTCGAGCAGGTCCAGCCACGCAAGGTAGGTGAGGATCACGCCGGGATCGCTGTTGACGAAGACGGCACGTTCGCGGCGGTCGTACGGCTTACTCTTGGCGCCCTCTGCCCAGTACAGCGCGACCCCGAGCGTGAACAGCTCGCGGTCCGTGAGCTCGCCGATGTCCCGCTGGGCTGCGGTCTTGGCGTTTTCGAGCTCCTGATTCCGTGTCGCACGCAGCCGGGCCAGTCCATCGTTCATGAGGGCCCGCTGTTCCTCGGGTGTGTAGCGCGGTGTGGGCTTCGGCAGGTCCCGCACCCACAGCGAGACCGAGCTCCGTGAGCAGCCCAGCTCCACCTCGATCTGGTCGTACGTCCAGCCCTGGAGGCGCAGTTCGCGGGCCTTCGCGCGGAGGTCGTCCTTGGCGCGGGGGCGCTTTGTCCACTCGGGTGGGGGCTCGCCCTTCACGAGCTGGTTGAGGATGTCGTTGTTGTAGATCTTCAGCTCGTCGCGGATCTGCCGGAGGCTGTGGCCGCTGCGCCGCAGCGCGACCGCCTGTTCCCGCAGCGCCTCGAAGTCGGCGTACTTGCCGGTGGTGGTGCGTGTCATGCGCTCACCGTCCGGGGGGAATGATCCCTTCCGGGGTCGAACGATGAGCGATTCAGCAGTTCGAGGTATATCGGTCGGTTTCGCTTCCGTCCGGTCACGGAGTGTGGTGTAGGCCAGTCCGGGAAACTCGCCGGAAAAGCCGCACGGGGCGACCGTAGGCTGGAGGCATGACCACGACGGGGGAAGACCACCACGGGGCCGGGACCAGGGCGGGTCCGTGGTGGTGGGGGCAGAGGCGCAGCGCGGTGCTGGACGTGGGGCTCGCCCTGGTGTCCGCGCTGGAGTGCGCGGCGGAAGGTGTGGGCTTCGCGCGGGACGCGGGGCTGCCCGTGGCCGTGGGGGTGCTGTTCGGGCTGGTGGCCGGCTCCGTGCTCGTGGTGCGGCGGATGTGGCCGGTCGCCGTGGTGCTGGTGGCGGTCGCGATCACGCCGGCCGAGATGGGCTATCTGCTGAGCATCGTCGGTCTGTACACGCTGGCCGCGTCGGAGGCGCCTCGGCGGATCATCGCCGCATTGTCGGGGATGTCCTTCGTGGGGGTCTTCATCGTCGCGTTCGTGCAGACGACGCGGAGTGTGCGGGACACCCCTGAACTGGGCGCGGAGTGGTTCCCGCCGTTCGTGGCGCTGACGATGGCGATAGGGCTGACGGCGCCGTCGGTGCTGCTGGGGCTGTACGTGGGTGCGCGGCGGCGGCTGATGGAGAGCCTGCGGGAGCGGGCGGACTCGCTGGAGCGGGAGCTGCAGTTGCTGGCGGAGCGGGCCGAGGAGCGGGCGGAGTGGGCGCGGGGCGAGGAGCGCCGGCGGATCGCCCGGGAGATGCACGACGTGGTGGCGCACCGGGTGTCGTTGATGGTGGTGCACGCGGCGGCGTTGCAGGCGGTGGCCCGTAAGGACCCGGAGAAGGCCGTGAGGAACGCGGCGCTCGTGGGGGACATGGGGCGGCAGGCGCTGACGGAGCTGCGGGAGATGCTCGGGGTGCTGCGGTCGGGGGACGGGCAGGTGGCGCCGCGGCGGGCGGAGCGGGTGGAGCGGGCGGGGCGGGTTCCGGAGTCGGAGTCCGGGTCGGTGCCGCTGGCCGCGGTGGGGGTCGCGGCGGCTGCGGCTGCCGCCAGTGCGTCGGCCGGGTCGTATGGGCCTGCCGGATCCGCCGGGTCTCCCGGTTCTGTCGGGTCTGCCGGTTCTGCCGGGTCTCGGGGGGTGGTGGAGGCCGGTGAAGGGCCGTGTCTGGCGGAGCTGGAGGAGCTGGTCGGGCAGTCGGCGGCCGCGGGGATGGTCGTACAGCTGTCGGTGATGGGGGAGGTGCGGGCGTACGCCCGTGAGGTGGAGCAGACCGCGTACCGGGTGGTGCAGGAGGCGCTGACCAACGTGCACAAGCATGCGGCGGGGGCGAGGACGCATGTGCGGTTGGCGCATCGGGACGCGGAGATCGCCATGCAGGTGGAGAACGAGCCGCCGCCGGAGCCGGGGGCCGCGTCGTCGGCGGGGCTGCCGTCCGGGGGGAACGGGTTGCTCGGGATGAAGGAGCGGGTCGCGGCGCTGGGCGGGGTGTTCGTGTCGGGGCCGACGGACGCGGGGGGTTTCCGGGTGTCGGCGGTCATCCCGTCCGGGGGGTGACTTTGCTGCCGTACGCGGCGCCCGGCCTGAGGGCTGATGCCTGAGGGCTGATGCGTGGGGGGTGGTGCGTGGGGGGTGGTGCGTGGGGGGGTGTGTGGGGGGTGCTGCGTGTCAGCCCGCTGTCAGCCGTACCGGGGGGATGCCCGTGACGAGGGTCGTGAGGGCCTGGTCGATGGTGGGGCCCAGGTACCAGTCGCCGGTGTGGTCGACGGCGTAGGCGCGGCCCGCGGCGTCGATGGCGAGGAGGGTGTGGGTGTCGGGCTCCCGGCCGAGGGGGGCGACCTCGGTGCCGAGGGCGCGGCCGAGGTCGCCGAGGGTGCGGGCCATGTGGAGGCCGTGCAGGGGGTCCAGGTGGAGGGTGGCGGGGGCCAGTTGGCGGCCCGGTTCCTGTGAGGTGATGCGGAGGCCGCCGAACTCGGCCCAGGCCTCGACCGCGGCGGGGAAGACGGCGTGGCGGTGGCCGGCCGGTGAGACGTGGTCGCGCAGGGCGTCGGCCCAGATCTCGGCCTGCCGTATGTCCCAGCGGCCGGGCTGCCAGCCGGCGGCGCGGAGGGCGGCCTCCACGGGGACGGCGAAGCGGGACGGGCGTCCCCCCGGCTCATGGGGGTCCCCCCGCTCGAGCGAAGCCGAGAGTGGGGGAGGCGTCGAGAGCTTGGGGGAGGAGGAGCGGTCGGCTTGCATCTGCCCTTCGTTCGTCGAGGGGTGGGGCTGGGCGGGCGCCGGTGGCGGCTTCCGCCGTGGTGCGTGGTGTGCGTTGTGTTCAGGAGGTGTCGTGGTGCGGGTCAGGGTTTCTGGGCCGGGTCGACGATGCGTACGCCGAAGTGGGCGCTGAGGGCTTCGCAGGCGCGGCAGGGGGCGGCGAAGCTGCCGTGCAGGGGGTCGCCGTCCTCGCGGATGCGGCGGGCGGTGAGTTTGGCGTGTTTGAGTGCTTTGCGGGCCTCGCCGTTGGTCATGGGCCTGCGGGAGGCGCGTTTGCTGCGGGTGGCGTCGACGGCCGTGATGTGGCGGGAGATGAGGATGGCCTCGGCGCAGCGGCCGGTGAAACGGTCGCGCCGGTCGGCGGCGAGGGAGTCCAGGAAGTCCTGGACGAGGGGGTGGAGGGAGGGCGGCGTGTCGCTGCGGGCGGCGGTGCCGGTGAGGGTGGCGCCGCGTACGGAGAGGGCGGCGGCGACGGTGGGAAGTATGCCGTCGCGGCGGTGAAGGAGGGCGGGAGCGTGTGGTGCCTCGGCGGCGCTCCAGCCGACCCGGGGGTCGCCAAGTGCGTTCGTCTGTGTTGCGTTCATGGTTGTCATCCCCTCCCTGTCATCCCCACGACAGCGGACACAGACTGCCAAACGCCGTGGCTGAAGCGGAAGCTGGGTCCGTTCGACACGCCCGGGCTTGGCCACTCCGTCACCGCGAGGTGACGGCTGGTCACGGAAGCGGAGCTCCGGTGACCGGTGTCGCCGTACCGCTTAGGCTGTCGGCAACCGCGATCGATCCAGCGATCCACCACAGCCGTACAGAATGCCGCAGGGGGCAACCGCCATGACGACAGGTCGGCTCGGGCAGCGAGCCGCGCCGCCGAACGCGGCCTACGCCGGGCAGGTCGTGCAGTTCCCGGATCCGGTCCGGGCCGCGCGTCATCCGAGGGGTGTGCGTGTTGACGCGCATGGTTTCCCGGATTTCTCGCCGTACGCGCGTGCCGCCGCGGAGATCGCCGATCCCCCGGAAGGGTTCGGGGTCGACGAGTTGAGGTTGACGGATTATGTGTCGGCGAACGCCGCGCTGGCGGCGTCCGGTCATGAACTGTGGGACACGATCCCGTCGGTGGCGACTCCGCACGGCTGGACCTGGCACCACGTCGTGGGGAGCCGGCGGCTGGAGCTGGTCCCGGTCGAGGTGAAGGCGTTGCTGCGGCACCACGGTGGGGTGGCGACGGCGGCGGTCGATCAGGGCAAGCGGGGTACGCGGCCGTTGCAGGACACCCGGCCGGCGCACTTCGGGCTGCCGAAGTCGCTGGTGTCGGTGACGGAGCAGCAGGTGCTGGCCGTGGAGGAGGACCTGGGGTACCGGCTTCCGGGGGCGTACCGGTCGTTCCTGAAGGCGGCGGGCGGGTGCGCTCCGGTGGGGGTCGCCCTGGACGCCGAGCTGGGGCTGCTGGTGGACCAGCCGTTCTTCACGGTGCGGGACGAGGCGGCGGTCAACGACCTCGTGTACGTCAACAAGTGTCTGCGGGACCATCTGACGAAGGACTACCTGGGTGTGGCCTTCGTACAGGGCGGTCTGCTGACCGTGAAGGTGCGGGGCGACCGGGCGGGGTCGGTGTGGTTCTGCGCGTACGACGACGCCCGTGACGTGGATGCCTCGTGGACGCCGGCCGAGCGGGTGGAGCGGCTGCTGCTGCCGTGCGGTGACGACTTCGACGCCTTCCTGGCTCGGCTCGCGGGCAATCCGCCGGAGCTGGAGACCGTGGCGAACCTGATGGTGGACGGTGGCTTCGCGCGTGCCGTGCCCGTCTCTTCGATGGGGGAGTGAGCGTCGCGATGGTGACCTTCGCGCAGGCGCAGGAGCGTGCGGAAGAGTGGATCAACGGGGACGTGCCTGGTTACCAGCACCGTGAGGTGCGGGTGCGGGAGTTCGAGCTGGGGTTCGTGGTGTGGGCCGAGGACCGGGCGGACGGTCCGCGGTCGGAGGGCGGTGCGCAGCGGCTGGTGATCGCCCGGGACAGCGGTGAGGCCACACTGTGGCCGGGGCTGCCGGTGGGTGAGGTGATCCGGCGGTACGAGGAGGAGTACGGCCGTACGGACGCCGTCCCGGCGCCGGCGGCACCGAAGCCTCCTGCCCGGGTGGATCTGAACCAGACGTCGTTCCTGCTGACTCCGCCGGAGTGGTTGCAGGAGGCGGCCGACAAGCTGGGAATTCCGGATCGCCGGGCGGGTGCGTCCGAGGGTGGGGGCGGCGGGCCGGGCGACGCCACGCGGTGGCCCGCCGCGGGCGGGACCGGCGAGGTGCGGGACGCGGTTCCGCGGGACGGTTCGCCGCAGGACGCGGTTCTGCGGGATGCGGTTCTGCGGGATGCGGTTCCGCAGGGTGCGGTTCCGCGGGATGCGTCGCCCCAGGGAGACGCATCGTCGCGGGATGCGTCGTCGCAGGCCGGGTCTCCTCAGGCCGGGTCTCCGCCGGCCGGGACGCCGCAGGCGGGGTCGCCAGGGGACAGCCTGCCGGGGGTGCCCGCCGGGGCGACGCCGTGGGCGGGGACGGACACGAACGCCGGTGCCGAGGAGGACCGTTCGGTGCCCCTGCCGGAGACCGTGTTCGCGTCGCAGTTGAGCGAGTCGGGGCCGGAGTCGGGGTCGGAGCCGGAGCAGGGACCGGCGCCGGAGCTGGTCTCGGACGCGGTTCCGGTTGTGGATCCGGCCCCGGTCCAGGCCCCGGTCCAGGCCCCGGCCCCGGTCCAGGGCCTGGCCCCTGACGAGGGACTTACTCCGCCCGGGGCGATGCCGGATGCCGCCACCGGTGCTTCCCTGGGGGGTGCGGGCGCCGCTGCGGGTGCGCCTGCGCCGGGGACTCCCGCTGCGGGTACGCCCGCTCCGGGGACTCCCGCTCCGGGAACTCCCTTTTTCGGTACGTCCGCTCCCGGTGAGCCGCAGGGCACGTCGGCGCGGCCGGGCAGTATGCCTCCGCCGTCCGGCCCGGGTGCTCCGGGCACTCCGGCGGGCGGGTACGTGCCGACGCAGCTCGTCTCCCAGCTCGGTCCGCAGGATCCCGA
The DNA here is from genome assembly GCF_014650915.1 of Streptomyces poonensis. GTDB lineage: Bacteria > Actinomycetota > Actinomycetes > Streptomycetales > Streptomycetaceae > Streptomyces > Streptomyces poonensis. Next base: position 259,012 of record NZ_BMVW01000007.1, read on the forward strand.
GGGCACGAACGGCGGCCCCGCGGTCCTGAATGCGCCGCAGCAGCCTCCGGCGCCTCCCGGCCCGCCGGGCGTTCCGCAGCCTCCGGGACCTCCGGGGCCTCCGGCGCCTCCGACCGGTACGCCTGCGGGTGGTGTGCACCATGCGCCGACGATGCTGGCGGGTCCCCCGGTCGGCCACCCGGGCGCGCATCAGCCACCGGGTGCCCCCGGTGTGCCCGGTGCGCCGGGCACTCCCGGGTCCGTCCACCAGGCCGAGACCGTGCTGGCCGGCCCCCCGGTCGCCGGCCCGCATGCGCCCGGCGTCCCGCAGCCGCCCGGCCCGCCCGGCCCGCCCGGTCCGCCCGGTCCGCCCGCTTCTTCCGGTCCCCCTGTCCCGCCTGCCTCTCCCGGCGCGCCCGGTATGCCTGGTATGCCTCCGGGCGTGCCGCCGCAGGCCGTGCCCGGGCAGCCCCCGGCCGCTGCTCCGGTCTCCGCCCCGATCTCCGCTCCGGTCTCAGCCCCGGCGTACGGCTATCCGCAGCAGCCCGCCGGGCAGCCGACCGTCGGTCCGGGTTACCAGGCGGTGCTGCGGTTCCGCGCGCCGGACGGCTCCGAGCAGCAGGTGATCCGGCGGTCCGCGCCGGGCATGCCGCATCCGGAGTGGCAGATCTTCCATGAGCTGCGCGGTCTGAACGTCCCGCCGGAGGCGGTTCTGGAGCTGCACACGGAGCTGGAGTCGTGCGAGCTGCCGGGCGCCTACTGTGCGCGGATGATCCGTGAGCAGTGGCCGAACGCGCGCATCACGTCCATCGCGCCGTACGGCACCGATCACGCCTCGCGGCAGCAGGGCATGGCCCAGCTGCTGGCGCACCAGGGGGAGTTGCACGAGGTGGCCGACGGCCCGGCGCGGCCGGCGCCGGTGCGGGCGCCGCTGCCGCCGGTGCAGCCCGCGCCGCTGGTCCCGCCGGAGGGCGTCGCGCAGGAGCTGGGTGCGGCGTTCGGTCCGGGGATCTTCCGGTTCGACCAGCAGGCCGTGGCCAGGCAGGGTGTGCCGCCGATCGTGGCGCACACGCTGGTGGTGGCCGGACTGCCCGTCGACATGGGTCCGTTCTTCTGGGCGCAGGCGCAGCCGGGGCGGCCGGTGCCGACGCTGGCGGAGCTGGCGCAGGAGCGGGGTGTCCAGCCGGCTCCGGACGCGGGCTCGTACCTGGTCGTGGGCAGTGACTTCGGCAAGGCGCTCTGTGTGCAGTACGGGACGGCGCACATCGTGGCCGTGCCCGTGGAGGCCGGGCCGGGCGGTGCTCCGGTGCCGCCGCAGTTCGTGAACACGGGGCTGCCCGAGTTCCAGCGCTGTCTGGCGTTGCTGGGCCGGATGTGGCGGCTGCGGTACGGGCTGAACCAGGAGCAGGCGGGCCGCTGGACCGTCGACTTCCAGGCGCAGCTGGCCGCGCTGGACCCGGCGGCGCTCGGTTCGCCGGAGAGCTGGTGGTCGGTGCTGCTGGAGCAGATGTGGGACGGGCTGCTGTGATGCGTCGCTCCGACGCGTCATTCTGTCGCGCCGTTCTGACGCGGAGCGCTGCGGCGGAGCGCTGACGCGGAGCGCTGAGGGGCTCCCCGTGCCGCATCCGTTCCTCACCCGTTAGGGGGCCGGGCCGGTCATACGACCGGCCCGGCCCTTCGGCGTTGTGCCCCTAGCCGTGTACCCCCTTCGTGTGTGCCCGTCCGCCGTTACCCGCAGGCGGAGTGTCGCGTTATGGACACTTCCGTCTGATCCACCAAGATGTGCGCGACTTGTCGTTGTTCAGCGGGTCGCGGTCGTCATGGTCGTCATGTGGTGTGGGTACGGCGGAGAGGGGTCCAGGGATGAGCGGCGAGCCGTTGGCGCGGTACGGCTTCGGGGTCGTACGGCGCGGTTACCGTCCCGAGCAGGTCGACGCGTACGAGGCGGCCCTCTCCGCGGAGCGGGACGCGGCGTGGGAGCGGGCCGCGCGGCTGACCGTGCTGGCCAGGGAGATGGAGGAGGACGCGGTCCGGCTGCGGGAGACCGTGGCGCGGCTGGCCCCGCAGACGTACGAGGCGCTCGGCGGGCGGGCCCGGGAGATCTTCGAGCTGGGTGTGGAGCAGGCCGGGGCGGTGCGGGCGGACGCCCGCCGGGAGTCCGAGGGGGCCGCCGAGGAGGCGGAGGCGGAGGGGAACCGGGTGCGGGAGGCCGCGCGGGCGTACGCCGACGGGGTGCGCGCGGAGGCGGACGACTGGGCGCGTCAGGTGCTGCTCGCGGCGCGGGCCGAGGCGGACGACGTACGGATCGCGGCGCGGCGCGAGGTGAAGGAGAACCGGGGCGAGGCGCTGGCCAGGTTGCGGGAGGTGCGGGAGCGCACGGAGGAGCTGCTCGGCGAGCAGGAGGCGGAGCACGCGGAGCGGTGGGCGCGGGCGGAGCGCGAGGAGGCCGAACGGGCCGCCGCGCTGGAGGCCCGTCACACGGAGCTCGTGGAGCGTGCGGAGGCCGCCTTCGCCGAGGCCAGGCGTGCTTTCGCCGACGCGGAGGAGTCCGCCGCGCAGCTCCAGGCCGAGGCCGAGGCCCGGGCGGCGGAGCTGGTCGCCGGGGCCCGGGTCCGGGAGGACCGGATCGCCCGGGAGACGGACCGGGTACTGCGCGAGCACGGCGAGCGGGAGGACAACGTGCGTGCTCACATGGATCACATCCGGGCGAGTCTGACGTCTCTGACGGGGAACGCGCCGGTGGAGTGACGGGGTTGCCGGCTCCGTACCGGTCGGCCGGGCACCGGGTGCCTGTGGGAGGCGTGGTGCGTCATCATGTCTGTGAGGCGGATGTGACCCGGGTGTGAGGGCGGACGGCGATGAGTGAGATACGTGAGGCTGTTCCGCCTCGGCAGGTGCGCGCGGCTCAACTGCTTCTGCTTTCCCTGGCGTTCGTCGGGGTGGTGGTCCTGCTCGCCCTGCAGGACGGGCTCACGTATCACGGGATGGGTGAACTGCTGGCGCCCTGGCTCCTCGTGTGGGTGTGCGCGCTGCTCGCTGTCACGTACGACGGCAGGGCGCGGGGCGGGGTCCGTATGACGACCATCGTGCTGATGGTGTTCGTCGTCGTCGGATCGCTCGACCAGGTCTTCGGCGCGGAGGATCCCGCCGCGTTCGTGGACGCGGCGTTGCGGGTCGCACTCGGGCTGCCGGCAGTGGTGCTGCTGTTCCTCCCGGAGGCCAGGGACTGGTTCGAACGGGAGAGGTGACGAAGTCCGCCGGTCTGCCGGCGAACGGGAGGTCCGGTGGCGCCGGGGGCCTGCTGCTTCTGGCCGTACTGCGCGGTGCTCAGTCCTTCAGGACCGGGAAGCGGCGCGGCGCCAGCGTCAGCAGGACCAGGAACGCCAGCGCCGCCGCGCCCGCCGCGCCCAGGTAGACCGCGTGGACCGCGTCGGCGACCGCCCGCCGTACGGGTTCCGTGGCCGTGCCCGCGTCCAGCCCCTGCGTCACCGAGTCGAGGTCGTGGGAACCGCCGAGCCGCGCGGCCAGCACTCCGTTGGCGACGGCGCCGAAGACCGCCGCGCCGACCGTCTGGCCGGTCTGGCGGCAGAAGAGGATCGAGGCGGTGGCGGTGCCGCGTTCCGCCCAGTCGACCGTCGACTGCACGCCCACGATGAGTGGGAGCTGGAAGAGGCCGAGGGCCGCGCCGAGGAGCAGCATCAGCAGGGCCGGCTGCCAGGCCTCGCCGGGGTAGGGGAGGAAGGGGAAGGCCAGGAGCAGGAGGGCGGCGGTGCCCATGCCCAGGATCGCCGTGTCGCGGAAGCCGATCCGGCGGTAGACGTGCTGGCTGAGCGCCGCCGATATCGGCCAGCTCAGGGTCCAGACGGAGAGGACGAATCCGGCCGTGATGGGGTCCAGGTCCAGGACCGCTTGCGCGTAGGTGGGGAGGAAGACCGTCGGGGCCACCATCATCAGGCCGAGGGCGCCGAGGGCCAGGTTGACCGCGGCGATCGTACGGCGGTGCCACACCCAGCCGGGGATGATCGGTTCGGCGGCCCTGCGTTCGATCACCACGACCGCGGCGGCCAGGGCCAGGCCCGTACCGAAGAGCGCGAGTGACGGGCCCGACAGCCAGTCCCAGGCGACCCCGCCCTGTACCAGCGCCGTCAGCAGCACGCTGCCGCAGAGGAAGACCGCGAGAGCGCCCGCCCAGTCGATGCGGGGACGCGGGGCCGCTGTCCTGCGCTGGGGTTCGTGCAGGTGGCGGGCGAGGAGCCAGAGCGCCACCGCTCCTACCGGGAGGTTGATGAGGAAGATCCAGCGCCAGTCCGCGTACGCCGCCAGCAGTCCGCCGACCGCGGGGCCGGCGACCGCCGACGTGGCCCACACCGTGGAGAGCCTGGCCTGGATCCTGGGGCGTTCCTTCAGCGGGTAGAGGTCGGCCGCCAGGGTCTGGACCGTGCCCTGCAGGGCGCCGCCGCCCAGGCCCTGGACGATGCGGAAGGCGATCAGCGAGGCCATGTTCCAGGCGAGGGCGCAGAGCAGGGAGCCGAGCAGGAACAGTGCGGCGCCCGCGATCAGCACCGGTTTGCGGCCGAAGGTGTCGGAGAGCTTGCCGTAGACGGGCAGGGTGACCGTCACGGCCAGCAGATAGCCGGAGAACAGCCAGGAGAAGATCGAGAAGCCGCCGAGGTCGGCGACGATCTGCGGGACGGCGGTCGAGACGATCGTGCCGTCCAGCGCGGCCAGGGCCATGGCGAGCATGAGCGCGGCGACCACGGCCCCGCGTCTGGCGGTCCCGGTGCGCTGTGCGGTGTCGCGTGTCGCCGGTCTCGTGTCGCCCACCGGAATCCTTTCCCCCTGCACTCATCGGCCGCCGACAGCTTGCCACTTGAGCCTCCCGCAGGGGGAGGGTGGACGCTGGGTGGGCCGGTGGGCGGAGGGAACCCTGAGATCCGCTCCACCTGTCGGTGGAGACCCTTAGGGGTATCTCCGTACTACGGACCGGGGAGGGTTCGTCCCGCCGGAGGACGAGCCGGGGGCGACATCGTCCTTAGCCTGTCCTTACGTCGCTGGGGAGCGGTCGGCACGTACGGGGGTCGTACGGACCGCAGGTCGGGGGGTGGGGTTATCCCCAGCAGAAGACGGGGTCCGGCACCAGCGCGGCGGACCGTCCTCGGACGCCAGACTCGTCGATGTACCGAGCACGCCACGTCCGACGTCCTGCGTGGGACCGCTTCCTTGCTTCGCATCCATACCGAAGTGACGACTTCTCGTATCCGTCACTGACCGACTTAGGAGACATACCGTGACAACGGCTGTAAGCATTCCCAGGACCGGGGGCACTGGAGGGCCTACGGCCGTTGCCGCGCGGGCGCGGCAGGTCGTGAAGGCGTACGGGTCCGGGGAGACCCGGGTGGTCGCCCTCGACCACGTCGACGTGGACATCGACCGGGGGCGGTTCACCGCGATCATGGGTCCGTCCGGGTCCGGCAAGTCGACGCTGATGCACTGCCTGGCCGGGCTCGACACCGTCACCAGCGGTGAGATCTACCTGGACGAGACCGAGATAACCAGGCTCAAGGACAAGAAGCTCACCCGGCTGCGGCGGGACCGGATCGGGTTCATCTTCCAGGCGTTCAACCTGCTGCCGACGCTGAACGCGCTGGAGAACATCACGCTGCCCATGGACATCGCGGGCCGCAAGCCGGACAAGGCGTGGCTGGACCGGGTCGTGGAGACCGTCGGGCTCGCCGGGCGGCTCAAGCACCGGCCCACCCAGCTCTCCGGCGGCCAGCAGCAGCGTGTCGCGGTGGCGCGGGCGCTGGCGGCCCGGCCCGAGATCATCTTCGGGGACGAGCCGACCGGCAACCTCGACTCCCGGGCCGGCGCCGAGGTGCTCGGCTTCCTGCGCAGGTCGGTCGACGAGCTGGGCCAGACCATCGTCATGGTCACCCATGACCCGGTGGCCGCCTCGTACGCGGACCGGGTGCTCTACCTCGCGGACGGCCGGATCGTCGACGAGATGCACCAGCCGACCGCCGAGGGCGTGCTCGACCGCATGAAGGACTTCGACGCGCGGGGGCGTACGTCATGACCGTCCTCAAGACCTCGATGCGCAACTTCGTCGCGCACAAGGGGCGGATGGCGCTGTCCGCGGTGGCGGTGCTGCTGTCGGTGGCGTTCGTCTGCGGGACGCTCGTCTTCACGGACACGATGAGCACGACGTTCGACAAGCTGTTCGCGGCGACCGCGTCCGATGTCACGGTCAGCACGAAGGACTCCTCGGACACCGGTGAGACCACCTCCGACACCGGCAAGCCGCCCGTCATGCCCGCCTCCGTGCTGGAGGACGTGCGGGCGGCGGACGGGGTGAAGTCGGCCGAGGGCACCGTCTTCTCCACCTCGGTGACCGTCGTCGACGCCGACAAGGACAGCTTGTCGCCCACGAGCGGCGGCCCGACCATCGTCGGCAACTGGAACGCCAATGACGCCCGCACCATGAAGCTCTCCTCCGGGCAGGCGCCGCGCGGACCGGACCAGGTCATGGTCGACGCGGACACCGCCGACAAGCACGGTCTGAAGCTGGGCGACGAGATCGGCGTCATCAGCGTCGTCGGCACGCACCGGGCGAAGATCTCCGGCATCGTCGAGTTCACGGTCACCAACCCGGGTGCCGCGATGTTCTACCTCGACACGGAGACGGCCCAGAAGACCCTGGTCGGCGCGAGCGGCGTCTACACGAACATCAACGTCACGGCGGCGGCCGGGATCAGCGACGCGGAGCTGAAGAAGAACGTCTCGGCCGGGCTCGGCGGCGCGTACAAGGTGCAGACGGCCAAGGAGGTCGCCGACGCCAACGCCGCCGACGTCGAGGAGTTCATGGGCGTCATCAAGTACGCGATGCTCGGCTTCGCCGGGATCGCGTTCCTCGTCGGCGTCTTCCTGATCATCAACACGTTCTCGATGCTGGTCGCCCAGCGCACCCGTGAGATCGGCCTGATGCGGGCCATCGGGTCCTCGCGCAAGCAGGTCAACCGCTCCGTGCTCGTCGAGGCGCTGCTGCTCGGGCTCGTCGGCTCGGTGCTCGGTGTCGCCGCGGGCGTCGGCCTGGCGATCGGGCTGATGGAGCTCATGGGCTCCATGGGCATGGAGCTGTCCACCGACGATCTGACCGTCGCCTGGACCACCCCGGTGGCCGGACTGGTCCTCGGCGTCGTGGTCACCGTGCTCGCCGCGTACCTGCCCGCGCGGCGGGCCGGCAAGGTCTCCCCGATGGCCGCACTGCGCGACGCCGGTGCCCCGGCCGACGCCAAGGCCGGTGTCGTACGGGCCGTGCTGGGCCTGGTGCTGACGGGTGCCGGAGTGGGGTCGCTCTTCCTCGCGGCCGCCGCGGACAAGGCGAGCGAGGGCTCGCTGTGGCTGGGTCTCGGTGTGGTGCTGTCGCTGATCGGGTTCGTCGTGGTCGGGCCGGTGCTCGCCGGCGGTGTGGTGCGGGTGCTCGGTGCCGTGCTGCTGCGGGTGTTCGGGCCGGTCGGGCGGATGGCCGAGCGCAACGCGCTGCGCAACCCGCGTCGTACCGGTGCCACGGGCGCCGCGCTGATGATCGGGCTGGCGCTGGTGGCGTGCCTGTCGGTGGTCGGGTCGTCGATGGTGGCCTCGGCGACGGAACAGCTCGACAAGTCGGTCGGCACGGACTTCATCGTGCAGTCGGACAGCGGGCAGCTCATCACGCCGCAGGCGGTGCAGGCGGTGCGGTCCGCGGAGGGGGTGGAGCGGGTCACCGAGTACAAGTGGATGGAGGCCGACTTCACCACTCCCGACGGCAAGAAGCTCGAGAAGACGGCGATCACGGCTGCCGACCCGACCTACGCGACGGACATGCGCACCGAGACGGTCGCCGGGAAGCTGGCGGACGCCTACCGTCCGGACTCGATGTCCGTCCACGAGAAGTTCGCCGAGGACCACGGCGTCCGCATCGGGTCGAAGATCTCGGTGGCCTTCGAGGGCGGCCGTACGGCCGAGCTGACGGTCCGGGCGATCACCAGCAGCGATGTCGTCATCGACGCCGGCGCGATGTACACGTCGATCGACACGCTCGCGAAGTACGTGCCCGCGGAGAAGATGCCGCTGGACATGCTGGTCTTCGCCGCGGCGAAGGACGGCCAGGAGGAGGCCGCGTACACGGCGCTGAAGTCGGCGCTGGACGACTATCCGCAGTACACCGTGCGCAACCAGGCCGACTACAAGGACGCCCTGCAGAGCCAGATCGGCCAGCTCCTGAACATGATCTACGGGCTGCTGGCGCTGGCGATCATCGTGGCGGTGCTGGGTGTGGTGAACACGCTGGCCCTGTCGGTGGTGGAGCGCACCCGGGAGATCGGCCTGATGCGGGCGATCGGGCTGTCGCGGCGGCAGCTGCGGCGGATGATCCGGCTGGAGTCGGTGGTGATCGCCCTGTTCGGCGCGCTGCTGGGGCTCGGGCTGGGCATGGGCTGGGGTGCGACGGCGCAGCAGCTGCTGGCGCTGGAAGGGCTGACCGTCCTGGAGATCCCGTGGCCGACGATCGTCGGGGTGTTCATCGGGTCGGCGTTCGTGGGGCTGTTCGCGGCGCTGATACCGGCGTTCCGCGCGGGCCGGATGAACGTGCTGAACGCGATCGCCACGGAGTAGTTCCGGCGGCGGGCGGGGGTGCCGGGGGTGTGGGGTGCCGGGCGGCACCCCACACCCCAGCCGTCCCGCATCGAGTGGCTTCGGCTGGTGGTGCCGGGTTCGGCCGCGGTGGGTCGGCCCGTGGTGGGTCGGCCCGCCCCGCCGTACGCGGCTGCCGGCGGATGGGTGCTCTCGCGGTGCGGGGGTACCCGTCGGCTTCGGCCCGGTCGGTGCGGTGGCCCGGCGTAGTCTTGAGGGCCCCGGCCCGTGTGACGTGTCGGGTCGCTCGCGTTGCCCACTCCCCGGGATGGAAGTCCTTCATGAGCCTGCACGGTCTGCTCGACGTCGTCGTCCAGGACGCCGCCCTCGCGGAGGCGGTGAGCGCCGCCGGCGACGGCAACCGTATGCACGTCGACATCGTCGGTCCTCCGGCGGCCCGCCCCTTCGCCGTGGCCGCGCTGGCCCGGGACGCCGGCCGTCCCGTACTGGCGGTGACCGCCACCGGCCGGGAGGCCGAGGACCTCGCGGCGGCGCTGCGGTCGCTGCTGCCGGAGGACGCGGTGGCGGAGTACCCGTCGTGGGAGACCCTGCCGCACGAGCGGCTGAGCCCGCGCAGCGACACCGTGGGGCGGCGGCTCGCCGTCCTGCGGCGGCTGGCGCACCCGAGTTCCGACGATCCCGCCACCGGGCCGGTGGCCGTGGTCGTCGCGCCCGTGCGGTCAGTGCTGCAGCCGCAGGTCAAGGGGCTGGGCGAGCTGGAGCCCGTGGCGCTGCGGACCGGGCAGAGCGCTGATCTGAACGATGTGGTGGAGGCGCTGGCGGCGGCCGCGTACGCGCGGGTGGAGCTGGTCGAGAAGCGCGGTGAGTTCGCCGTGCGGGGTGGGATCCTCGATGTCTTCCCGCCCACCGAGGAGCATCCGCTGCGGGTGGAGTTCTGGGGCGACGATGTCGAGGAGATCCGTTACTTCAAGGTCGCGGACCAGAGATCCCTCGAGGTCGCCGAGCACGGTCTGTGGGCGCCTCCGTGCCGGGAGCTGCTGCTGACGGCCGAGGTGCGGCAGCGGGCCGCCGCGCTCGCCGAGGACCACCCCGAGCTGGGCGAACTGCTCGGCAAGATCGCCGAGGGGATCGCGGTCGAGGGCATGGAGTCCCTGGCGCCGGTCCTCGTCGACGACATGGAGCTGCTGCTCGACGTGCTGCCCAAGGGGTCGATGGCCGTGGTGTGCGACCCCGAGCGGGTGCGCACCCGGGCCGCCGACCTCGTGGCCACCAGCCAGGAGTTCCTGCAGGCGTCCTGGGCGGCCACCGCGGGCGGGGGAGAGGCGCCCATCGACGTCGGCGCCGCCTCGCTGTGGTCCATTGCGGACGTCCGCGACCGGGCCAGAGAACTGGACATGATGTGGTGGTCGGTGTCGCCGTTCGCGGCGGACGTCGAGACGGACGCCGACACCCTCAAGCTGGGCATGCACGCCCCGGACACCTACCGGGGCGACACCGCCAAGGCCCTCGCCGACACCAAGGGGTGGCTCGCCGAGGGCTGGCGCACGGTCTTCGTGACGGAGGGGCACGGACCGGCCTCCCGCACGGTCGAGGTACTGGGCGGCGAGGGCATCGCCGCCCGGCTGGACGCGGACCTCGCGGAGATCTCCCCCTCCGTCGTCCATGTCTCCTGCGGCTGCATCGACAACGGCTTCGTCGACCCGGCGCTGAAGCTGGCCGTGCTCACCGAGACCGACCTGACCGGGCAGAAGGCGGCCGGCCGGGACGGCACGCGGATGCCCGCCCGCCGCCGGAAGACCATCGACCCGCTGACCCTGGAGGCGGGCGACTACATCGTCCACGAGCAGCACGGCGTCGGCCGCTACATCGAGATGGCGCAGCGGACCGTGCAGGGCGCGACCCGCGAGTACCTGGTGGTCGAGTACGCGCCCGCGAAGCGCGGCCAGCCCGGCGACCGGCTCTACATCCCCACCGACCAGCTGGAGCAGATCACCAAGTACGTGGGCGGCGAGGCCCCGACCCTGCACCGGCTCGGCGGCGCCGACTGGACGAAGACCAAGGCGCGGGCGAAGAAGGCCGTCAAGGAGATCGCGGCCGACCTGATCAAGCTGTACAGCGCGCGGATGGCGGCACCCGGCCATGCGTTCGGCCCGGACACGCCCTGGCAGCGCGAACTGGAGGACGCCTTCCCCTACGCGGAGACGCCCGACCAGCTGACGACGATCGCCGAGGTCAAGGAGGACATGGAAAAGACGGTCCCGATGGACCGGCTGATCTGCGGCGACGTCGGTTACGGCAAGACCGAGATCGCGGTGCGGGCCGCGTTCAAGGCGGTGCAGGACGGCAAGCAGGTCGCGGTGCTGGTGCCGACGACGCTGCTGGTGCAGCAGCACTTCGGGACGTTCAGCGAGCGGTACGCGCAGTTCCCCGTGAACGTGCGGGCGCTGTCCCGGTTCCAGACCGACACCGAGGCGAAGGCGGTCCTGGAGGGGCTGAAGGACGGCTCGGTGGACGTCGTCATCGGCACGCACCGGCTGTTCTCGTCGGAGACCAAGTTCAAGGACCTGGGTCTGGTCATCGTCGACGAGGAGCAGCGGTTCGGTGTCGAGCACAAGGAGCAGCTGAAGAAGCTGCGGGCGAACGTCGATGTGCTGACCATGTCCGCGACGCCGATCCCGAGGACGCTGGAGATGGCGGTGACGGGCATCCGGGAGATGTCCACGATCACCACCCCGCCGGAGGAGCGGCACCCGGTCCTGACGTTCGTCGGGCCGTACGAGGAGAAGCAGATCGGCGCCGCCGTGCGGCGCGAACTGCTCCGCGAGGGCCAGGTCTTCTACATCCACAACCGCGTCGAGTCGATCGACCGGGCGGCGGCGCGGCTGCGCGAGATCGTGCCCGAGGCGCGGATCGCCACGGCGCACGGCCAGATGTCGGAGCAGGCGCTGGAGCAGGTCGTCGTCGACTTCTGGGAGAAGAAGTTCGACGTGCTCGTCTCGACGACGATCGTCGAGTCCGGCATCGACATCTCCAACGCCAACACGCTGATCGTGGAGCGCGGCGACAACTTCGGCCTGTCCCAGCTGCACCAGCTGCGCGGGCGCGTGGGCCGTGGCCGGGAGCGCGGATACGCGTACTTCCTGTATCCGCCGGAGAAGCCGCTGACCGAGACCGCGCACGAGCGTCTCGCCACGATCGCCCAGCACACGGAGATGGGCGCCGGCATGTACGTCGCCATGAAGGACCTGGAGATCCGCGGCGCGGGCAACCTGCTGGGCGGCGAGCAGTCGGGCCACATCGCGGGCGTCGGCTTCGACCTGTACGTCCGCATGGTCGGCGAGGCGGTCGCGGACTACCGGGCCTCCCTGGAGGGCGGCGTGGAGGAGGAGCCGCCGCTGGAGGTCAAGATCGAGCTCCCGGTCGACGCGCACGTCCCGCACGACTACGCCCCCGGCGAGCGGCTGCGCCTCCAGGCGTACCGGGCGATCGCCTCCGTCAACACGGAGGAGGACATCAAGTCCGTACGCGAGGAACTCGTCGACCGCTACGGCAAGTTGCCGGAACCGGTGGAGAACCTGCTGCTGGTCGCCGGACTGCGCATGCTCGCGCGCGCGTGCGGCGTCGGGGAGATCGTGCTCCAGGGCACCAACATCCGGTTCGCGCCGGTGGAGTTGCGGGAGTCGCAGGAGCTGCGCCTGAAGCGCCTGTACCCGGGAACCGTGATCAAGGCGGCGGCGCACCAGGTGCTGGTGCCGCGCCCGAAGACCGCGAAGGTGGGCGGGAAGCCGCTCGTCGGGCGGGAACTGCTCGGGTGGGTCGGGGAGTTCCTGACGTCGGTCCTCGGGTCCTGACGGGTGTCTCCTGCCGGCGGCCCCGGTCCGGGGCCGCCGGTGGCCGCTTACCGTCCTGTGAGGAGGGCCTCCGCGGCGGATACTGGGCGGCGGGGCGGCCTCTCCGGCCGCCCGGTCACTCCGTTCGGGGAGGAACCATGGCCGGTGACGGATTCCTGGTCCCGCCGGGACAGAGCAGGGGCGGGGAGCGCCGCATGCTGCGGGCCCCGATGCGCATGCTGGTGGACGGCGGGGACAGCGACGGTGCGTTCACTGTGGTGGAGCTGCTCCACGAGCGGGACTTCAGCACCCCGCTGCATGTGCACCGCAACGAGGACGAGGCGCTCTACGTCCTGGACGGCGAACTCGCGGTGGTGTGCGGCGAGGAGCGCTGGGAGACCGGGCCCGGCGGCTTCGTCCATCTGCCGCGTGCGGTGCCGCACGGCCTGAAGGTGGTCTCGGAGTCGGCGCGGGTCATGGCGTTCTGCGTGCCCTCCGGCTTCGAGCACTTCGCCCGGGACGTGGCGGACATCCGGCCCGCCGAGGGGTCTCTGGCGCAGGTGGCCGACATCGCAGGGAAGTACGGCATCGAGATCCTGGGGCCCTTCCCGGAACGGTGACGCCCGACTCGTTACGCTGCACGGGTCGGTTTCCCGAACCGGACGGGGCTGGAAGAACTCGTGATACGTGTCCGCTGCATCGCTGCCGCCACGCTGGCCGTCCTTGTCGCCGCCGGCTGCTCGCCCGGCGCGCTGGACGGGTCCGGACCGGGTTCGGCCGCGCCGGAGGGGCGAGCGGCCGGCCCCCTGGAGAACGCCGACGGTACGAAGCCCGGGCTCGCGCCCGTGACCGCGGCCGGTGACACGGCCGAGGCCCGCGAGCTCATCGAGTCCCTCGCCACGAAGGGCCGGGGACCCCGGACGGGCTACGAGCGCGACGAGTTCGGCTACGCCTGGATGGACACCGCCGACGGGGTGCCGCTCGCGCGGAACGGCTGCGACACGCGCAACGACCTGCTGCGACGCGACGGGGAGGACGTGCGGTTCCGGGAGGGCTCGGACTGCGTGGTCATCAGCATGACGCTGGACGACCCGTACACCGGCAAGGCGATCGAGTGGCGCAAGCAGGACGCCGCCGAGGTGCAGATCGACCATGTGGTGCCGCTGTCGTACGCCTGGCAGATGGGCGCGTCGCGCTGGCCGGAGGCCAAGCGCGAGCAGCTCGCCAACGACCCGCTCAACCTGCTCCCGGTCGAGGGCCGCGCCAACTCGGCGAAGAGCGACTCCGGGCCCGCCTCCTGGCTGCCGCCGAGCAAGCGGATCCGGTGCGCGTACGCGGTGCGGTTCGCACAGGTCGCCGAGAAGTACGAGATGCCGGTGACCGCGCCGGACAAACAGACGATGCTCGCGCAGTGCGGCGGCTGACACCGGCGGTCGTACGAAAAGGCCGGCCCCGGGGCGGGATCCGCACACCCCCTCCGTGTGCGGGTCCCGCCCCAGGACCGGCCCGGGTCGGAGTGGGAGCTCGTCAGAGCTCGAGCTCCCAGGTGTTGTCCTCGAAGTCGAAGCCCGGGGAGACCTCGACGTCGAGGTTCTTCGCGTCGGCCGGGGCGTCGAAGGCGTACTCGGCGGTGGCGGTCTTGCCGGGGAGGACGGAGCCGGAGAAGCCGTTGCCGAGCGTGTCGCCGTCGAAGATCTCCTCGGCGTTCGTGCCGCTCTCGCCCGCACGGGCCTCGATCGTGAAGAGGTCGGCGCTGTACTTCTCCGCGCCCTTGTTCTGGATGCGCACGGTGACCTTGTAGGCCTTGTTCCCGGCGCTGTGGCCGACGGCGTACTCGTTGGGGGTGTAGGCGGTCGGCTTCGAGACCGTCACCTCGATGTCGCCGTCGTACACGGCGGTGTCACCGGCGGCAAAGGTCTCGGACTTCTTCTCCGTGTCCGTGCCCGCGCCCTTGTCGTCGGCCGCACCCGTGTCGGCCTTCTTCTCGGCGGGAGTCTCCTGCAGGGCCTTGTCGATCTCGTCGACCGCGTCGTCGACCGCGTTGACGGTGATGACCAGGCCGACCACGGAGAGGATGAGCGAGACCAGGCCGAGGACCGCGCCGGTGGTGGCGATGCCCTTGTTGGTGGCCTGTCCCCGCTTGGCCCGGCCGCGGCCCACCAGGCCGAAGATCAGAGCGAGGACGCCCAGGATGCCGGCCAGCCAGAAGAAGAGCGGGATGAGGCCGGAGAGGGCGCCGATGACGCCCAGGACCAGCGCGGCGACGCCGAGGCCGTTGCGCGCCGCCTGCTGCGGGACGGGCGGCTGGCCGTAGGGGCCCGCGGGAGGCGGCGTCTGGCCGTAGACCTGATGAGACATGGGTGGGCCCCTTTCCGGGACTGACGACGAACTGCGTGAGTGTTGAGGTAATCACAGCATGTCTTGTGAACTCGGTCAACAGGTTTCCGCGGGTTGGTCTGATTCACGCTGTGAATGCCTGTTCACTGGACGCGTGGGTATGGTGTCTGCACAGCAGTGCGGGGACGCCCACGGAGACGGGAGACCAGCCAAGTGCCGGACCACGCAAGCGAAGTGACCGCGGCCGGGATCGCCAGGCTCGCCGGGGTGGGGCGGGCAGCCGTCAGCAACTGGCGCCGCAGGCACCCCGACTTCCCCAAGCCCGTCGGTGGTACGGAGACCAGCCCGGCGTTCTCGCTGCCCGAGGTCGAGCGATGGCTGCGAGAACAGGGGAAGCTCGGCGAGGTGCCGCTGCGTGAACGCGTCTGGCAGCAGGTGGCGGGCCATCCGGCGGGACCCGCCACGGCCCTGGTGCACACCGGCTGCGTCCTGCTGCTCCTGCATGAGCGTCACCCGGTTTGGCTGGAGGCGAGCGCGGGCTCCGACGAGCGGCTCGCCGGCCTGCTGACCGACGCCCTGGAACAGGTGCTCGCCTCGCGCCTCGGCACGGACCGCCCGCCCGCGCTCACCGTCCCGGCGGCCGGGGCGCTGCTGCCCTCCGTGCCGTTGCTGCGTGGTGCCGCCGAGCTCGCGGCCGATCTCGGCGCGCGGAGCACCTTCGAGTTCCTGCTCGGCCGGCACCTCGACACCGGCTCGCGGCAGTACACACCGACCCCGGACGCCCTCGCCCGGCTGATGGCCGACCTCGCCGGTCCCGCGCGCACGGTGCACGACCCGGCCTGCGGCACCGGCGCCCTGCTGCGCGCCGTCGAGTCCCGGCCGGATCAGGAGCTGT
Organism: Streptomyces poonensis; assembly: GCF_014650915.1. GTDB lineage: Bacteria > Actinomycetota > Actinomycetes > Streptomycetales > Streptomycetaceae > Streptomyces > Streptomyces poonensis. The sequence continues at coordinate 274,684 of NZ_BMVW01000007.1, forward strand.
ACGGGCAGGACGGCGCCCCCGAGGCGGCCGCCCTCACCGCGCTCCGCCTCGCCCTGCACACTCGGGCCGCGATCCGCACGGCGGCCGGGGACAGCCTGCGCGCGGACGCGTACGGCACGGTCCGCGCCGATGCCGTCCTGTGCCACCCGCCGTTCAACGAGCGCAACTGGGGGCACGACGAACTCGCCTACGACCCCCGCTGGGAGTACGGCTTCCCGGCCCGCACGGAGTCCGAGCTCGCCTGGGCGCAGCACGCGCTTGCGCGCCTCAGGGACGGCGGCACCGCCGTGCTGCTGATGCCGCCCGCCGCGGCCGGCCGCCGCTCAGGCCGCCGGATCCGCGCCGACCTCCTGCGCCGGGGCGCCCTGCGCGCGGTGATCGCCCTGCCGGCCGGCGCGGCGCCCCCGCACGGCATCCCGCTGCACCTGTGGGTGCTGCGGCGGCCCGGCCAGGTGCCCGCGCGGCCCGAACTGCTGCTTGTGGACACCGGCCGGCTCGCCGACGGCGGGACGGCACCGGCCGCTCCCGGCCGGGAGACGGCCGCAAGCGGCCGCGGCCTCGACTGGGCCGCCGTGCGCGCCGCCGTCCTGGACATCTGGCGGGCCTTCGAACGCACGGGCACGGCGGCGGAACACCCGGGCGGCACGGTGGAGCGTCCGGGGCTGAGCCGTGCCCTGCCCGTCATCGACCTGCTCGACGACGACGTGGACGTGACGCCCGCCCGCCATCTGCCGCCCCCGGCCGTCGGCGGCGGCGCCGAGGAGCTGGCGGCCGTCCGGGAACGCCTCGGTGCGACCCTGCGGCTGACCGCCGACCTCGCGCCCAGCCCCCCTGTTCCGGCGTCGGAGCGGGAGCCGGGGGAGCCCGGGAACGCCCCCGGGAGCACCGGCCGGCCCGCGCGCTGGCCGCTCACCACGGTCGGCGAACTCGCGCGCGCGGGCGCCCTGTCGCTGCGTACGGGCGGGAACGGTGCCCACGCGCGCGTGCTCACGGATCACGACGTCCTGGCCGGTACGGCACCCTCGGGGACGCTGCCCGACACGGGCGAGGTCCCCGTCCTCGTGACGGCGGGCGACGTCGTCGTCCCCGTCCTCGGCGGGGGCGGCGTCGCGCGTGTGGTCGACGAGGAGACGGCCGGCGCGGCCCTCGGCCGCAATCTGACGCTGCTGCGCCCCGATCCGGCGGCACTGGACCCGTGGTTCCTCGCCGGCTTCCTGCGCGGCACCGCGGGCAGCCGCCGCGCCAGCAGCTACGCCTCCACCGCCACCCGGCTCGACGTGCGCCGCCTCCAACTGCCCCGGCTCCCGCTGGACGAGCAGCGCCGCTACGGCGAACGCTTCCGCGCGCTCGCCGGGTTCGAGGACGCGCTCCGGCTCGCCGGCCGCCTCGGCGAACAGCTCGTGCGGGGTATGCACGACGGCCTGACCGACGGCACGGTCGCACCGGACTGAGGCGCGTACCGGACCGGGGCCCTCCGCCACCGGCGTGCGAATCGGTGCGGCAACGGTTGTCCACAACCCTTAACGGCTTGTGGTCATCGGCCTATACGCTCAATACGAACATCGCACGTCCGCCCTCGTCAGGCCTCAGGAGCAGTCATGCACGGCCCCGGCTACGCGCCGCCACCGCCTCACCGCCCCTCGCCGGGCGCGCTGATCACCCTGCGGGTGCTCTTCGTGGTGCTGGCCGTCCTCAGCTGCGGATTCCTGGCATGGGCCAGCATGCTGCGACTCGCCGTCGTGACCCGCAGGAGGATCGACTGGATCCTGTTCACGGCCTCCGTCGCGCACGTCGCCCTGTGCTTCCTGATCCTGATCACCGACCCGGGCGAGGAGGAGTTCACCACCTGGCGCGGCGACGTCGGCATGTCACTGCTGCTCACCGGCATGCTGGTGACCGTGGCGTACTACCTGTACGCGGACATACGCCACTTCAGCAGACCCGCCCTCGCGCCGTACGGGAACGTGCACGCGCACACCCACCCGCACACCGCGACCACCCTCTTCGGCCGGCAGCAGGCCGGTTACGGCTACCCGGCACCCCAGCCGCAGGCCCCGCAGCCGCAGGCCCCGCAGCCCCAGCCGCAGGCCCCACAGCCGCAGCCGCAGCCGCCCTACGCGCCCGCCCCGCCGGCGCAGCCGCCCGTCCAGCCGCGATCTCAGCCCCAGTCGCAGCGCCCGGCGCCCGCGCGCATCGACCAGGTGCGCGCCGAGCTCGACGAACTCAGCGACTACCTGCGCAAGCACGAGGGAGACAGGTGACCCGGTGACCCAGGGGAGGACCCAGGGCAGCGGGCGCCTGATCACCGGACGCTACGAACTGTCCACGCTCATCGGCCAGGGCGGCATGGGCCAGGTCTGGACGGCGTACGACCAGCGTCTCGACCGCCGGGTGGCCGTCAAGCTGCTGCGCCCCGACAAGGTCGCGGGCCAGGAGGCCGACGAGCTGCGCCGCCGCTTCATACGGGAGTGCCGGGTCACCGCGCAGGTCGACCACCCCGGCCTCGTCACGGTCCACGACGCGGGCAGCGAGGGCGAGGAGCTGTTCCTCGTCATGCAGTACGTCGACGGCGCCGACCTCTCCGACCACCTCGCCGAGCACGATCCGTACCCCTGGCAGTGGACCGTCGCGGTCGCCGCCCAGCTGTGCGCGGTGCTGTCCGCCGTGCACGCGGTGCCGATCGTCCACCGCGACCTCAAGCCGCGCAACGTCATGGTCAAGCAGGACGGCACGGTCACCGTGCTCGACCTGGGCGTGGCCTCCGTGATGGACACGGACACCACCCGCCTCACGCACACCGGCTCCCCGATCGGCAGCCCCGCCTACATGGCCCCCGAGCAGGCGATGGGCGGCGCGGTCGGCCCGTACACCGACCTGTACGCGCTGGGCGTGCTGATACACGAACTGCTCAGCGGCAACGTCCCCTTCGCGGGCTCCACAGCCCTCGGTGTCCTGCACCGCCACCTCTACGAGCCGCCGGTCCCGGTCCGCCGGCTCCGCCCCGAGGTGCCCGAACGCCTGGAGGCGCTGGTGCTGCGCCTGCTCGCCAAGGACCCGCAGCACCGTCCGGCGTCGGCGCAGGAGACGTACGAGCAGCTGCTCCCGCTGCTGCCCGCGCGCGGGATGCCGACCGGCGCCCCCCTCGACCCGACCCGGCCGTTCCTGCGGCCGCACGCCCCCTGGCCGGACCGCGCCCGCATCCCCGCGCCCGGGCCGCAGCCGCAGGCCGCGCCCGCCGCGGCCGCGGACAAGCCCGATGTCGCGGGCGCCGTCGACGAGGTCAAGCGGCTGCTCGGCGAGGGCCGCATCACGCAGGCCGTCGACATCCTCGGCGCGATCCTCCCGGCCGCGGCCGCCCAGCACGGCGAGCACTCACCCGTCGTACGGACCCTGCGCAAGCAGTACGCGGCCACCCTCATGGACGACGGCCAGTACCGGCGCGCCCTGCCCGAGCTGCGCCGCCTCGCCGACGAGCGGGCCACCGAGGCGGGCCAGGCCGACCCGCAGGCCCTGCGCTTCCGCTACGACGCCGCCCAGTGCCTCGAACAGCTCGGCGAACCGGCCGCCGCGCTCGCCGAGTACCGCGCCCTGCTGCCGTACTACGAGAACCAGTACGTGGCCGGCGACCCCGAACTCTCCCTCGACGTGCGCCGCCGCATCGGCCACCTCCTGCTGGCCCTCGGCGATCGCCCCGCCGCCCACGACACCCTGGTCCGCCTGCTGCACGACGTGGAGCGGCTGCGGGGACCCGGGCACCCGCTGGCGGCGGACGTACGGCGGACGCTGCAGTGGCTGGGACAGGTGCGCGGCTAGCGTCGCAGGATGCCGTTCGATTAGCGTGCGATCCGCCCCGCGCGCCGGACGGGCGGGTGGGACGTACACATGACACAGGGGTGGGGAATGGCCGAGCACCGGCAGTCGAGGAAGCGCAGATACATCACGTGGGCCGCGGCCGGCGCGGTCGTCGTGGCGGGGGGCGGTGTCTACGCGCAGACCTCCATGGCGGCCACCACCTGGCCCGCCCAGAAGACGTACACCGGCCGTGCGTTCGACACCTGCACCGCGCCGTCGCTGAACGCCATGAAGGCGTGGAAGAAGAACGGCTTCTACGGCGCCGCCGCCGTCTACATCGGCGGCAAGAACCGCGGCTGCGCCCAGCCCAACCTCACCGCCTCCTGGGTGAAGTCGGTCAACGCGGGCGGCTGGAAGCTCATCCCGCTCTACGTCGGCGCCCAGCCGCCCTGCCAGAAGAGCAGGAACCCGGAGAGGTTCACCGCCTCCACCGCCGCGTCCGTCGGCGCGAAGAACGCGAACGACGCGGTGGCCAAGGCGGCGGCGCTCGGCATGAAGAAGGGCAGCCCGATCTACCTCAACATGGAGTCGTACGACATCGAGGACAAGGCGTGCAACGACGCCACGCTGAAGTACGTCCGTTCCTTCTCCAAGACGCTGCGCGCCAAGACCTACCGCGCCGGCCTCTACGGCTTCTCCAGCTCCAGCGCCGCGGCCGTCGCCACGGCCAAGGACAGGACGGACCTGCCGGGCAACCTCTGGTACGCGCTGTGGAACGGGAAGAACACCACCACCGCGGACTGGCCCTGGAAGCCGTCGCTGTACACCGACCACAGCCGCGGCCACCAGTACATGGTCAACAGCAAGGAGACGCGCGGCGGCTACACGATCACCGTGGACCGCAACGCGTGGGACGCGCCGGTCGCCATCGTCGGCTGACACCGCGCACGACGGTGCGCGGTGGTGCGCGGTGCCCGAAGTGACGGTGAATCGTTGGTCGAATGGCTGGCCGAGAGCGGGGCCACTGCCTACCATCGATCACCGCAAGACCTTGTGCACCGCCGCACAATCTCCTCGGGAGGCCACCTTGCACCGCCGTCGTCGTCGTCGCACCGCGCTCCTCCTCTCCGCCGCGATCGCCGCCGCGGCCCCCCTCCTCACCGCCTGCGGAGGCGAGGCGCATCCCGGCGCGGCGGCCGTCGTCGGCGGTCAGCGGATCACGGTCGCGCAGCTGGAGAACCGGGTCAACGAGGTACGTGCCGCCCAGCGGGCCGCCGCCCCCGACGACGCCCAGTACGAGCAGGCCGTCGCCGGAACCGGCGGTCTCACCCGCAGCACCCTGCAGGGCATGGTCCTGGACCGGGTCCTGGACCGCGCGGCCGCGGACGCCGGGGTGGACGTCACCCGCAAGGAGGTCCAGGACTTCCGCGCCTCCCTGGAGGGTCAGGCCGGTGGTGCGCAGGCTCTGGAGACGGCCTGGCTGCAGCAGTACGGCGTCGCGCCCCGGCACCTCGACGACAACCTCCGCACCGAGGTCCAGGCCCAGAAGCTGGCCGCCGCGCTCGGCGTCGACATGAACACCGAGCAGGGCAAGGCCGCGTTCTGGCGGACCCTGTCGGAGGCGTCCGGCGAGCTCGACGTGGACCTCAACCCGCGCTACGGCACCTGGGACGTCGAGCGGAGCGGCCGGGCGGACGCGAAGACGCCCTGGATCCGTGAGGTGACGGCGGCGGCGCAGCAGCCGGCGTAGGGAAGGCCGGGCTCCGCGCACAGCCTGTGGACAACTTCCGGTGCCGTGGGTGACGTGGGTTACGTTCGAAGGGTGAACGCGATCCCCGATGTCCCCGGCCCCGGCCGTATCGTCCTGCTCACCACCAGCCACCGCGTCGCGCCCGGACTGCTGTCCTGGCCGGCCTGGCAGGCGCTGCGCGAGGCCGACCGCGTGCTGTGCGCCGACAGCGCCCATCCCCAGCTGCCGTACCTGCGCGAGGCGGGCACGGCGGTGGACGAGGGGACCCCCACCGCCGAGGAGCTGGTCGACGCCTGCTCCGGCGGCCGTACGGTCGTGGTCGTCGCGACGGGTGAGGGCGAGCCGCGGCTCACCGACGGCCTGGCACGCCTCGCGGGCTCGGGCCGCGTCCGGATGCCGGAGCTGGAGCTGCTCCCCGCCTCCTACGACCTCCCGGGCGCCCGTCTCCTCGACCTCGTCCAGGTCATGGACCGCATCCGGGTGGAGTGCCCCTGGTCCTCCCGGCAGACCCACAAGGGCCTGGCGAAGTACGGCATCGAGGAGGCGTACGAGCTCGTCGAGGCGATCGAGGAGGGCGACCGGGAGGAGCTCCGCGAGGAGCTGGGCGACGTCCTGCTCCAGGTGGTCTTCCACTCCCGTATCGCCGAGGAGGACCCCGAGGCGCCCTTCTCCGTCGACGACGTGGCCGGCGGCATCGTCGCCAAGCTGATCCACCGCCACCCGCACGTCTTCGGCGACGAGACCGCAACGACGCCCGAGGAGGTCAAGGAGCACTGGCTGCGCACCAAGGCGGTGGAGAAGCAGCGGACGTCGGTCACCGAGGGCATCCCCCTGGGCCAGCCGGGCCTGGCCCTGGCGGCGAAGCTGGCGTCGCGCGTGCGGACCGCGGGACTGGACGTCCCGCTTCCCGAGGGGGACGGCGAGGACCCGGGCGAGGGCATCGGATACGAGCTGCTGGCCCTGGCCGCACGCGCCGAAGCCGCGGGCGTCGACCCCGAGGCGGCCCTGCGGGCGGCGGCCCGTGTGTACCGGGACGCGATACGGGCCGTGGAGGGCGTGGGCGGCGAGGACGAGGGCTGACCGGGAACGCGGGCTGACCGGGAACGCGGGCGAGGCCGACGACAGCTGACGAGGGCGCGGACCGGGAGGACCGACGAGGGCTGACATCCTGCGTCCGCGGCCTGCCGGATACCGTCGAAAGGTGACCCACCAGCCTCAGCCCGCCGACCCCGCTCCCGACCCCGCTCCCGACCTCTTCACCTGGGAGTTCGCCACCGACCCCTACCCCGCCTACGCCTGGCTGCGCGAGCACGCGCCCGTGCACCGGACCCGGCTGCCCAGCGGGGTGGAGGCCTGGCTGGTCACCCGCTACGCCGACGCCCGGCAGACCCTCGCCGACCCGCGGCTCAGCAAGAACCCGGCGCACCACGACGAGCCCGCCCACGCCAAGGGGAAGACCGGCATCCCCGGCGAGCGCAAGGCGGACCTGATGACTCACCTGCTCAACATCGACCCCCCGGACCACACCCGGCTGCGGCGGCTGGTCTCCAAGGCGTTCACCCCGCGGCGCGTCGCCGAGTTCGCCCCCCGCGTCCAGGAACTCACCGATCAGCTCATCGACGGGTTCGCCGAGCGCGGCAGCGCCGACCTCATCCACGAGTTCGCCTTCCCGCTCCCCATCTACGCGATCTGCGACCTGCTCGGTGTCCCCCGCGAGGACCAGGACGACTTCCGGGACTGGGCGGGCATGATGATCCGGCACGGCGGGGGGCCGCGGGGCGGCGTCGCCCGGTCCGTGAAGAAGATGCGCGGCTACCTCGCCGACCTCATCCACCGCAAGCGCGAGGCCCTCCCCGACACCCCCGCCCCCGGCGAGGACCTCATCTCCGGGCTCATCCGCGCCTCCGACCACGGCGAGCACCTCACCGAGAACGAGGCGGCGGCGATGGCGTTCATCCTGCTGTTCGCCGGGTTCGAGACCACCGTCAACCTGATCGGGAACGGCACGTACGCCCTCCTCACCCACCCCGGCCAGCGGGAGAGGCTCCAGCGGTCCCTGGCCGCCGGCGAACGCGGACTGCTCGCTACCGGGGTCGAGGAGCTGCTGCGTTACGACGGCCCCGTGGAGCTCGCCACCTGGCGCTTCGCCACCCAGCCGCTCACCATCGGCGGCCAGGACATCGCCGCCGGGGACCCCGTGCTCGTCGTGCTCGCGGCGGCCGACCGCGACCCGGAGCGGTTCGCCGACCCCGATGTCCTCGACCTCTCCCGCCGTGACAACCAACACCTCGGATACGGGCACGGCATCCACTACTGCCTGGGTGCCCCCCTCGCCCGGCTGGAGGGACAGACCGCGCTCGCGACGCTCCTCACCCGTCTCCCCGACCTGGAACTTGCGACGGATCCGGCCGATTTGCGCTGGCGCGGCGGGCTCATTATGCGGGGATTGCGCACGCTTCCCGTGGAGTTCACACCGGTTCGGCAGACACGCCGGAAGTGCACGTCAGACACGCTTCCCGGGACCACGGACCACACAAAAAAGTGACACTTTCTCAACTCTGTGATCTGCACGTGATCTGTGCTGCATTGACTTGTGACAAGTGATCCACTGCGGCTACGTTCACGCATCAGCGTGATCGGCGCCTCGATGTCGCGTCCGTCACGCTGCTCCCTGCTGTCGTGTGAAAGGCAACCGCATGCTCTCCGGGAACGGTCGTCACCGTCGCCCCCGCCAGGCTCCGGCCCTGCTCGTCGCGGCGGGAGTCACCGGATCCGCCATCGCGATCCCGCTGCTCGGCGCCACCGGGGCGAGCGCGGCCAGCGGATCGACCTGGGACCAGGTGGCGGAGTGCGAGAGCGGCGGCTCCTGGAGCGCCGACACCGGCAACGGCTACTACGGCGGGCTTCAGCTGTCCCAGGACGACTGGGAGGCGTACGGCGGTCTCGATTACGCGCCCAGCGCCGACCAGGCGAGCCGCTCCCAGCAGATAGCCGTGGCCGAGAACATCCTCGCCGACCAGGGTGCCGGTGCCTGGCCCACCTGCGGGCTCCTCTCCGGACTCGGGGACGACGAGCAGGCGGCGGGCGTCGACACCGGCGTGGCGGCCGACTCCTCCGGATCGGCCGACGGGTCCGGCTCCTCGGACTCCTCCTCGGACTCCTCGGACTCCTCGGATGCCGAAGGGTCCACCAAGGCGGACACCGGGAAGACCGGTTCCGCCGGCAAGGACTCCGCCGACTCCGACGAGGACGCCTCCCGGGGCGGCGGCAGCGGCAGCCGGAAGTCCGGCACTGGCGCCGACGACACGGACAACACGACCAAGAGTGACAAGTCGGGCAGTGCTGCGCAGGACGACGACTCGGACGCCGCGGGCAACCCGACGAAGAACAGCGGCTCTTCGAGCGGCGCGAGCGGCACCGACGAGGACCTCGCCGCCGGTTCCGCCACGGGCTCCGGGGAAGCGGCCGCGGGTACCGGACGCCACCGCGGCGACAGCGCCGACGAGGACCCGGCCGACGCCCTCGCGGACGGATCCGCCGACTCCGCCGGACGGCACGCCTCCCGTGACGGTGACTCGTCCGGCACCGCCTCCCGGGGTGCGGCGGACGGCTCGTACACCGTCCGCTCCGGCGACAATCTGTGGTCCATCGCCGACTCCCTCGGCGTGGACGGCGGATGGACCGAGCTGTACGCCGGGAACAAGGAGACGATCGGTGCCGACCCGGATCGCATCCTCCCCGGTCAGACGCTGGAGGTCGACGAGCGGTCCGGTGAGTGAAGAGGAGGCGACGAGCCTCCGAAAGGCGCCCGGACCGGCGGTAGTTCAGGTACGTATTAGCGCTGAATGCCCGATTTGATCTCCATGGGAGATGAGTCACAGAAGCCCTGATCGTCTTTGAAATCCGGCGCAACACGTGTCTACCGTCGTGATCGCTCGCCACAGCGGGCCCCTGCGGTCGTCACGCCGAATCCTGCCAACGGCCGTACGGGACAGTCGACGCGTAAGCGCCGTGGGCAGGAGCGGGGGAACCAAGGTAGGCGCCGGACCCGGGAGTCGAGAGACACCGGGAACGGCTTGGGGTGAAGCCGCGCGTCGCAGGACGAGGACGCGCGGCCGGGCAACTCAACCGGCCCGAACCCGACAGCTCACCTCGCAGGCGTCGGTGAGGGGATCAACTTCATGCTGCGTTCCTGCAACAAGGGCACCGAGAGCACCAAGGGCAAGCACCGCCGTCCGTCCAGGGCCGCCCAGGTCGTCGCGTTCGCCGGGGTCACCGGTGCCGCCATCGCCGCCCCGCTGCTGGCGGCCGGCTCCGCCTCCGCCGCCACTTCCTCCGAGTGGGACGCCGTCGCCCAGTGCGAGTCCGGCGGCGACTGGTCGATCAACACCGGCAACGGCTACTACGGCGGTCTGCAGTTCTCGGCCTCCACCTGGGCCGCGTACGGCGGCACCCAGTACGCCGCCACCGCCGACCAGGCTTCCAAGACCCAGCAGATCCAGATAGCCGAGAAGGTCCTCGCGGGCCAGGGCAAGGGCGCCTGGCCGGTCTGCGGCACGGGCCTGTCCAGCGCCGCGTACGACGGCGCCGCGGCCGCCCCGTCCACCCCGGACTCCGGCTCCGCCTCCACCGAGCAGAGCGCGCCGAGCGAGAGCGCCCAGAGCGAGAGCACCCAGGAGCAGCGGGCCTCGCGTTCCTCGGAGCGGGCCACCGTCGAGACGCCGACCGGTGAGAAGGTCAAGAAGGGCGACGGCGAGTACAAGGTCGTCAAGGGTGACACCCTGAGCGGCATCGCCGAGGAGAAGAACGTCGCGGGCGGCTGGGAGAAGCTCTACGAGCTGAACAAGGACATCGTCGAGAACGCCGATGTCATCTACCCGGGCCAGCAGCTGCACCTGAGCTGACGACGGCCGAACCGGTGACGGCCGGACCGCCCGCCGGTTCCCGGCCGATCGCCCAGTCGGCTCCCAGCCCGAACACAGCGCCCTCATATCCGGGTCCTCCACACTGGAGGCCTCGTGAGGGCCACCCCCCGACCCCACGGGCTCCCCGCCCCGGTGCGTGTTCCCCCGTACGCACCGGGGCGGGGCTTTTCGCGTGAGCGGCCGTGAACCGCGGCCGGAGAGCGTCGCGAGGGCGTCGGGGGAGCGGTGAAAGAGCGCCGGGAGAGCGCCGGAGGGCGCCGGGAGAGCGCCGACTTCACCGGAACCGCGTTTGTTCCGTTCAGAAACAATTTACTCTCGGTTTCGCCCACGGGGTGACCGGCAGGCTGGCCGATCCCCCCGGGGCGGTTAGGCTCATCCCGCAGGGCCACTGCCCTCGTACCCGCGTCACATCCCAGAAGGAGATGCTCGTGCCGTCCATCGACGTCGTCGTAGCCCGGGAAATCCTGGACTCCCGAGGCAACCCCACGGTCGAGGTCGAGGTCGGCCTCGACGACGGCAGCACGGGTCGTGCCGCCGTTCCGTCCGGTGCCTCCACGGGCGCCTTCGAGGCCATCGAGCTCCGCGACGGCGACTCGAACCGCTACCTCGGCAAGGGCGTGGAGAAGGCCGTCCTCGCCGTCATCGAGCAGATCGGCCCGGAGCTGGTCGGCTACGACGCCACCGAGCAGCGCCTGATCGACCAGGCGATGTTCGACCTGGACGCCACCGACAACAAGGGCTCCCTCGGCGCCAACGCCATCCTCGGCGTCTCGCTCGCCGTCGCGCACGCCGCCTCCGAGGCGTCCGACCTCCCGCTCTTCCGCTACCTGGGCGGCCCGAACGCGCACCTGCTGCCGGTGCCGATGATGAACATCCTGAACGGCGGCTCGCACGCCGACTCCAACGTGGACATCCAGGAGTTCATGATCGCCCCGATCGGCGCGGAGACCTTCTCCGAGGCGCTGCGCTGGGGCACCGAGGTCTACCACACCCTCAAGAAGGTCCTGAAGAGCAAGGGCCTGGCCACCGGCCTCGGCGACGAGGGCGGCTTCGCCCCGAACCTCGGCTCCAACCGCGAGGCCCTCGACCTCATCCTCGAGGCCATCAAGGAGGCCGGCTACACCCCCGGCGAGCAGATCGCCCTGGCGCTCGACGTCGCCGCCTCCGAGTTCTACAAGGACGGCGTCTACACGTTCGAGGGCAAGGAGCGCTCGGCCGCCGAGATGACCGAGTACTACGCCGAGCTCGTCGAGGCGTACCCGCTCGTCTCCATCGAGGACCCGCTGTTCGAGGACGACTGGGAGGGCTGGAAGACCATCACCGAGAAGCTCGGTGACAAGGTCCAGCTCGTCGGCGACGACCTGTTCGTCACCAACCCGGAGCGCCTGGCCCGCGGCATCGAGGAGGGCGCCGCCAACGCCCTGCTGGTGAAGGTCAACCAGATCGGCTCGCTGACCGAGACGCTGGACGCCGTCGAGCTGGCCCAGCGCAACGGCTTCAAGTGCATGATGTCCCACCGCTCCGGCGAGACCGAGGACGTCACCATCGCCGACCTGGCCGTCGCCACCAACTGCGGCCAGATCAAGACCGGCGCCCCGGCCCGTTCCGAGCGCGTCGCCAAGTACAACCAGCTCCTGCGCATCGAGGAGATCCTCGACGACGCCGCGGTGTACGCCGGCCGCAGCGCCTTCCCGCGCTTCAAGGGCTGACAGCTCCTGAGCCGAGGCTCAGCCAGTCGTACGTACGTCCCCGTACGCGGTCCCGTACCGTGTGCGGGGACGTACGCGCGTGCGCGCGTGGCCGGCGAACGGGAGGCGGGAACATGGCCGTGAAGGACCGGGACCGGTTCTCCACCGCGACCAGGCTCAGGGTGCTCGGTGAGCAGACCGCGGCCCGTGTCTACCGTTCCCAGACCAAACGCCAGGCCCGCCGTTCCCGGCTGACCGGCCGGGCCGCGCTCCTCGCGCTCGTCCTGTGCTCGATGATCGTGGCGCTGGCGTACCCGACCCGGCAGTACTTCTCCCAGCGCGCCGAGATCGCCGAGCTGGAGCGGGAGCGCGAGGAGGCCCGCGCGCGGGTCGAGGAACTGCGCGACCTCAAGGAGCGCTGGCAGGACGACGCGTACGCCGAACAGCAGATCCGCGAGCGGCTGCACTACGTGATGCCCGGCGAGACCGGCTTCATCGTGGTCGACCCGGCGGCGGTGAAGCAGCCGCGCACGACGCAGGGGACGGCCGCCCGGCCCTGGTACGCGAACCTGTGGGACGGCGTCGACAAGGCGGACGCCGAGCGCTGACACCCGCCCGCCCCACCGAACCGACAGAAAGACAGTCTCAGACAGCCATGCAAACGCCCGCCCGTCGCCCGGCCACCACCCCTCAAGGACAGCGCTCCGCGCTGACACTGTTCGAATTGCCGCCCACCGAGCGCACCGAACCCACCGACGCCGACGTCGAGGCTTTCCAGCAGCAGCTCGGGCGGCCCCCGCGCGGACTGCGCGCGATCGCGCACCGCTGCCCGTGCGGACAGCCCGACGTGGTCGAGACGGCGCCGCGGCTGCCGGACGGCACGCCGTTCCCGACGACGTACTACCTGACGTGCCCCCGGGCGGCCTCCGCGATCGGCACGCTGGAGGCGAACGGCGTCATGAAGGAGATGACGGAGCGGCTGGGCCAGGACCCCGAGCTGGCCGCCGCCTACCGGGCCGCCCACGAGGACTACATCGCCCGGCGTGACGCCATCGAGGTGCTGGAGAACTTCCCCAGCGCGGGCGGCATGCCCGACCGGGTGAAGTGCCTGCACGTCCTGGTAGCGCACTCGCTGGTCGCCGGCCCCGGGGTGAACCCGCTGGGCGACGAGGCCATCGCCATGCTGCCGGAGTGGTGGCGCAAGGGGCCGTGCGTGACGGTCGCCGGGGCTTCCGAGGAGGACGACAAGTGACCCGTGTGGCCGCCATCGACTGCGGTACCAACTCGATCCGCCTCCTCGTCGCGGACGCGGACCCCGCCACCGGTGAACTGACCGACCTGGACCGGCGCATGACGATCGTGCGGCTCGGTCAGGGTGTCGACCGCACCGGGCGGCTGGCACCGGAGGCACTGGAACGGACGTTCGCGGCCTGCCGGGAGTACGCGGCGGTCATCAAGGAGCTCGGCGCGGAGCGGCTGCGCTTCGTGGCCACCTCCGCCTCCCGGGACGCGGAGAACCGGGACGAGTTCGTCCGGGGGGTCATCGACATCCTCGGGGTCGAGCCCGAGGTCATCACCGGCGACCAGGAGGCCGAGTTCTCCTTCACCGGCGCCACCAAGGAGCTCACCGGTCGTACGGACCTCGACCGGCCCTACCTCGTCGTCGACATCGGCGGCGGGTCCACGGAGTTCGTGGTCGGCGACGACCACGTGCGCGCGGCGCGGTCCGTGGACGTCGGGTGCGTCCGGATGACCGAGCGGCACCTGGTGCGGGACGGCGCTGTCGTCGACCCGCCCGAGCCTGCGCAGATCGAGGCCATGCGGGCCGACATCGTGGCCGCGCTGGACCTGGCGGAGCAGACGGTGCCGCTGCGCGAGGCCCGTACGCTCGTCGGGCTCGCCGGGTCGGTGACCACCGTGTCGGCGATCGCCCAGGAGCTGCCGGAGTACGACTCCGCGGCCATCCACCACTCCCGGATCTCCTACGAGCGGGTGCGGGAGATCACCGGGTGGCTGCTCGCCTCCACGCACGCCGAGCGTGCCGCCGTGCCCTCCATGCACCCGGGCCGGGTGGACGTCATCGCCGCCGGCGCGCTCGTACTGCTCACGGTCATGGAGCGGACCGGTGCGGACGAGGTCGTGGTCAGCGAGCACGACATTCTCGACGGGATCGGATGGTCTTTGGCCTGACCGCCTACAGGCTGCGGTAGACGTCCCGCCGGTCGCCCACCTTGACGACGAGGACGACGAGTTCACCGTCGTTGATCTGGTAGGCGACCCTGTAGCTTCCGACCCGGAGCCGGTAGAGCCCGGACGGGCCGGTGAGTTCCTTGACGTCGGCGTCCTCGCGGTACGGCTCGTCACCGAGCGCGGTCAGCGCGGTCAGGATGCGCATGGCGTCGGGCCGGCTGATGGCCCGGAGCTGCCGCTGTGCCGCCGTGGTGAACCTGAGGGCGTACTTCACGCCGACTCGCCGTCCTGCTCGGTGAACAGGTCTGCCAGCAGTTCCGCCATCGTCACTGTGGGGCCGCCCTCGGTCGGGACCGCTTCGGCTGCGCGCGCCAGCATGACGTCGGCCGCTTCCTCCAGCGCTTCGAAGTCCGCGATCGGGACTACGGCTGCCACCGGAGCGCCGTTGCGCGTGATGACGGTCGGAACGCCTTCCTCAGCCCGGTTGATGTGGTCGGCGAGGTGCGCGCGGGCTTCCCGTACGGTCACGGTGTTCTCGGCCATGAGATTTGTGTACGCATTCGCGTGTACACGTGCCCTGGTTCGGGGAGTCGCGTTCGCGAGCGTTCCTCGGCGGTTTCGCCTGGTCCGTCGCCCGACCGGGGGCCGGTGGGGTGGCCGGTGGCCGGTGGCCCGTCGGGTGGCCGATGGCCGGTTCCGTGACCGGCTGACGGGCGACTCTTACCTACCGATGGGTAGTCTCGGCTGAGCGGGTTCGCTAGCGTATGAGCACGGGTGAGGGGCGCGTCGAGCCCCTCACCGACGTACCGTCGGAAAACTTCGTGAAGTTCTTCACAAGGAATTCCGCCGAGATCGGCGAGGAACCCCCTGTGAAGGGGTCGTCCGGGGTATCTCGCGGGACCAACGGCCCCTTGTTCGGGGCTGCCCCGCGGCTGTGGCCCCGGCCCGCCGGTGAGTGGTCCAGGAGCTCAGGAAAGACGGGAGGGCAGTTCACGGGGCATTGACAACGGTCCGACCGGTGCGGCGGTTCCCCCGTCGGCGCATGACCTGCGTCACGCGAGCCGCGCAGTGTAGCAGAGGGCCCGCCAGACCTTGTGAAGGGGCGCACGAGCATCCCTTCGCCGGCGGGTGGATACTCGATGGCATGAGCACCACGGAGCGTCCCAGGATCCTCGTAGTAGGCGGTGGGTACGTAGGCCTGTACGCCGCACGGCGCATCCTGAAGAAGATGCGCTACGGCGAGGCGACCGTCACGGTCGTCGACCCCCGGTCGTACATGACCTACCAGCCCTTCCTCCCCGAAGCCGCAGCCGGCAGCATCTCCCCGCGGCACGTCGTCGTCCCGCTGCGACGCGTACTGCGCAAGGCGGAGGTCCTCACCGGCCGCGTCACCACCATCGACCAGGACCGCAAGGTCGCCACCGTCGCCCCGCTCGTCGGCGAGGCGTACGAGGTGCCCTTCGACTACCTGGTCATCGCGATGGGCGCGGTCTCCCGCACCTTCCCGATCCCCGGCCTCGCCGAGCAGGGCATCGGCATGAAGGGCATCGAGGAGTCCATCGGCCTGCGCAACCACGTGCTGGAGCAGCTCGACAAGGCCGACTCCACCACCGACGAGGAGATCCGCCGCAAGGCGCTCACCTTCGTCTTCATCGGTGGTGGCTTCGCCGGCGCCGAGACCATCGGCGAGGTCGAGGACATGGCCCGGGACGCGGCCAAGTACTACACCAACGTGTCCCGCGAGGACATGCGCTTCGTCCTCGTCGACGCCGCCGACAAGATCCTCCCGGAGGTCGGCCCCAAGCTCGGCCAGTACGGCAAGGAGCACCTGGAGAGCCGTGGGGTCGAGGTCTACCTCTCCACCTCCATGGACTCCTGCATCGACGGCCACGTCGTGCTGAAGAACGGGCTGGAGGTCGACTCCAACACCATCGTGTGGACCGCCGGCGTCAAGCCGAACCCGGTCCTCTCCCGCTTCGGCCTGCCGCTCGGCCCGCGCGGCCACGTGGACACCGCCCCGACCCTCCAGGTCCAGGGCACCGACTACATCTGGGCCGCGGGCGACAACGCCCAGGTCCCGGACCTCGCCGCCCGCGCCGCCGGTGTCGAGAACGCCTGGTGCCCGCCGAACGCCCAGCACGCGCTGCGCCAGGCCAAGGTCCTCGGCGACAACGTGGTCTCCGGCATGCGGGGCTTCCCGCAGAAGGAGTACAAGCACTCCAACAAGGGTGCGGTGGCCGGTCTCGGCCTCCACAAGGGCGTGGCGATGATCGTCATGGGCAAGATGAAGATCAAGCTCAAGGGCCGTCTCGCCTGGTACATGCACCGTGGCTACCACGGCATGGCGATGCCGACCTGGAACCGCAAGATCCGGGTCTTCGCCGACTGGACGCTCGGTATGTTCCTCAAGCGCGAGGTCGTCTCGCTCGGCGCCATGGAGAACCCCCGCGAGGAGTTCTACGAGGCCGCCAAGCCGGCTCCGGCCCCCGCCGCCAGCAAGTCCGAGGAGAAGGCCAAGGCCTCCTGACCCGAGGGTCACCTCGACCGCCCGAAGGGGCCGCCTGCCATCCGTGGTGCGGGCGGCCCCTTCGGTGTTCCGTCTCCGGACCAAAATATCCGTGGCGTGTGCAGGTATTTTGCCCGGTCGTGACGCGCGCCGAGGACTGTAAGGCGGGCCCGCAAGTGTTTACGTGGTGTTGGACATTTCCGGGATCGCTCGTCATGGAGGTACGCCATGGCTGATGCCGCGCTGCGGCTGCAGGGCCTCGTCGAACAACTGGTGGGGGCACCGCTCCCGGTGCGCATCCGCGCCTGGGACGGTTCGCAGGCGGGCCCGCCGGGCGCGCCGACGCTGGTCGTACGCAACCGCAGGGCGCTGCGCCGCCTGCTGTTCAAACCGGGCGAACTGGGCCTGGCCCGCGGCTGGGTGGCCGGTGACCTGGACGTCGAGGGAGATCTGTACACCGCCCTCGACCTCCTCGCCGGGCTGATCTGGGAGCGCGGAGAGGACGCCCGCGGCCTGGTTGACGCCCTGCGCGACCCCGAGTTCCGGGCCGCCGTACGCGGCCTGGTCAAGCTCGCCGGTCCCCCGCTGCCGCCCGCCCCGCCCCGCGAGGAGATCCGCAGGCCCCGCCGCCACCTGCACACCAAACGCACCGACAGGCGGGCCGTCAGCCACCACTACGACGTCGGCAACGACTTCTACGAACTCTTCCTCGGTCCCTCGATGGTGTACTCCTGCGCCTACTGGCCGGCGCCCGACAGCACCCTGGAGCAGGCGCAGCACGACAAGCTCGAACTGGTCGCCCGCAAGCTCGACCTGAGGCCCGGTCAGCGCCTCCTCGACGTCGGCTGCGGCTGGGGCTCCATGGCGATCCACGCGGCCCGCGAGCACGGCGTGTACGTCGTCGGCATCACCCTCTCGCAGGAGCAGGCCGCGTACGCCCGCAAGCGCGTCGCCGAGGAGGGACGCACGGACAAGGTGGAGATCCGCGTCCAGGACTACCGGGACGTCACCGACGGGCCGTACGACGCGATCTCCTCCATCGGCATGGCGGAACACGTCGGCGCCGCGCGGTACTTGGAGTACGCCACCGATCTCTTCCGACTCCTCGCACCGGGCGGACGGCTCCTCAACCACCAGATCGCCCGCCGGCCGCAGCGGGACGAGTCGGCCTACACCGTCGACGAGTTCATCGACTCCTACGTCTTCCCCGACGGCGAACTCGCCCCGCTCGGCACCACCGTCACCCAGCTGGAGCGTGCCGGATTCGAGGTGCGGGACGTGGAGTCGATCCGCGAGCACTACGCGCTCACGCTGCGCCGCTGGGTCGCCAACCTGGAGGCCGGCCGGGCCCGCGCCGTCGCACTCACCAGCCCCGGCCGCGCCCGCGTCTGGCGCCTGTACATGGCGGCCTCCGCGCTCTCCTTCGAACGCAACCGCATCGGCGTCAACCAGGTCCTCGCCGTGAAGACCCCGGAGTCCGGCGCCTCCGGGATGCCGCTGCGCTCCCGCACCTGGAACTGACGGCGCGGCATCCCCGGCATCGCGAGGGGCCCCTTCCTCCGCGGGAAGGGGCCCCTTTTCACGCGCGTACCGCCGTTACTCCGACTTGATGGCGGCCAGCATGTTCAGCCGGGCCGCGCGCCGGGCCGGCCACAGGGCCGCCAGCACGCCGACCGCGGCGGCCAGCAGCAGGAAGATTCCGATCCGGTCCCACGGCAGCACCAGTTCGTACGTCGCCATCTTCGTGCCCAGCAGCTCGCCCGCGGCCCAGCCGAAGAACACGCCCAGGCCGATGCCCAGCACCGCGCCGAAGAGGGAGATGACCAGCGACTCCAGGCGGACCATCCGCTTGATCCCTACGCGGTCCAGGCCGATGGCCCGGAGCATGCCGATCTCCTGGGAGCGCTCGAACACCGACATGGCCAGGGTGTTGACGACGCCGAGGACCGCCACGATCACCGCCATGGCCAGCAGGCCGTACAGCATGTTCAGCATCATGGTGAACATCTGGGCGATCTCGTTGGAGAGGTCCTGCTTGTCCTGCACCTTGATGGCCGGGTTGTCGCCGAGGACCTTCTCCAGGCCGTCCTTCGCCGCGTCGGACGCCTCGGCGGACGTCTTGACCAGCACCACCATGTCGGCCGGGTCGCTCTGGTGCGGGGCGAGCGTGGCGAGGTCGAGCATGATCCCGCTGAACATGTCGTTGCCCTGGTAGACCCCGGCGACCGTCAGCTCCTGCTTCCCGCCGTCCTCGTAGGCGACGGTGAAGTCCGAGCCGGCCTGCCAGCCGTGCGACTTCGCGGTGGTGTCGTCGACGACGACCCGGGTACCGCCGACCTCGAACGCGCCGTCCTCGACCGGGAGATCGGTCAGCTTGCCGAGCGCGGAGCCCGTGACGCCCGTCAGGTACTCGGTGTCGCCGTCGATGCGCGCCGGGGCGTTGCGCAGCGGGCTGGTGGCGGTGACGCCCTCGGCTACGGCGAGCTTCTTCTCGACGTCCGGGGAGAGATCGTTCCCGTTCGCCATCGACACCACGTAGTCGGCCTTGATCGAGGATGCCGCCATCTTGTCGATGGCGGACTGCAGGCTGTTCGCCATCACCGTCATGCCCGTGATGAGGGTGAGGCCGATCATCAGGGCGGAGGCCGTCGCCGCCGTACGGCGCGGATTACGGACCGCGTTCTGGCGGGCCAGCTTGCCGGAGATGCCGAAGACACGCAGCACCGGCGCCGCGGCGGCGATCAGCGGCCGGGACAGCAGCGGGGTGAGCACGAAGACACCGATGACGATCAGGACCGCGCCGAGCCCCATGGGCGCCTGGGCGCTCGTGGTGTCGTCCATCGTCGTCGCGGCCAGGACGACCGCGGCGCCCGCCGCCGTGAACAGCGAGCCGATCGTGTTGCGCAGCACCAGCGACCTGGTGGTCGCGGTGGCGTGCACGCTGCTCATCGCGGCCACCGGCGGGATCTTCGCGGCGCGGCGGCCGGGCAGCCACGCGGCCAGCATGGTGACGAGGACGCCGACGGCGAGCGCGGCCACGACGGTGCCCGGCGTGACGACGAGCGGGCCGTCCGGCATGGTCGTGCCGAGCGATCCCATCAGGGAGCGCAGCCCGGCGCCGATGCCGATGCCGGCGACGAGACCGGTGACCGCGGCGACCGTGCCGACGACGAGCGCCTCGATCAGAACGGACCGGGTGACCTGGCGGCGGGAGGCGCCGACGGCGCGCAGCAGCGCCAGCTCCTTGGTGCGCTGGGCGACCAGCATGGTGAAGGTGTTGGCGATGATGAACGTGCCGACGAAGAGGGCGATGCCGGCGAAGACCAGCAGGGCCTGCTTCATGGCGCTCATCGACGAGGCGATCATCTCGGCCTGGTCGTCGGCGAGTTCCTTGCCGGTCGTCGTCTCGGTGGCGTCCTTCGGCAGGGCCTTGTCGAGGGCGGCCTTCAGAGCGGTCTGGCTGACGCCCGCCTCCGCCTTGACGTCGATCTCGTCGTACGTACCCGTCTTGCCGAACAGTCGCTGCGCGGTGGCCGTGTCGAACAGGGCGAGGCTGCCGCCCGCGGCGACGTTGCCGTCGTCCGTGGTGAAGATCGCGGTGACGGTGGGCGTGAGGACCGGGCCGTCGACGGAGAGGCGGACCGTGTCGCCGACCTCGTAGCCGGCCCGCTCCGCGGTCTTCGCGTCGAGGGCGATCTCGTCGTCGCCCTTCGGAGCATGGCCCTCGGTGATCGGGTAGCGGGGGTCGTCGGTGCCCCAGTAGTTGCCGCCCTGCGACTGGAAGCCGCCGCCGATCAGGTCGCCGTCCTGGTCGGCGATGGCGGTGAAGCCGGTGACGACGCCGATGGCGGAGGCGGCGCCCTCGGCGCTCTCGGCCCGCTCCAGGACGTCCTGGGTCAGCTCGTTCTCCTTGCCCAGGGAATCGCCCCGATCCTCCTCCCACGTCGGCCGGACGGCGACGTCGACCTGGTCGAAGCCCTTGGCGGAGCTCTTCTGCTGGGCCTCCGAGATGGTGTTCGTGAAGACGAGGGTGCCGGACACGAACGCCACGCCGAGCATGACGGCGAGCACGGTCATGAGCAGCCTGGCCTTGTGCGCGAGCACGTTGCGCAGGGCGGTACGGAACATGGGGTTTCTCAGTCCGGTGGGGTCGGTTCGGGTGGGTGGGTGAGCGCCCGGGGGTTACCCGCGCGGGGCGGTGCCCTAGCTGGTGCGTCCCTTGGCGTCGAAGCGCTTCATGCGGTCCAGGACCGAGTCGGCCGTGGGGGCGCGGAGCTCGTCGACGATGCGGCCGTCGGCGAGGAAGACCACGCGGTCGGCGTAGGCGGCGGCGACCGGGTCGTGGGTGACCATGACGACGGTCTGGCCGAGCTCGCGCACGGAGTTGCGCAGGAAGCCCAGGACCTCGGCGCCGGAACGGGAGTCCAGGTTGCCGGTCGGCTCGTCGCCGAAGATGATCTCCGGCTTCGAGGCGAGGGCGCGGGCGACCGCGACACGCTGCTGCTGGCCGCCGGAGAGCTGGGAGGGACGGTGACCGAGCCGGCCGGACAGACCGACCATCTCGATCACGGTGTCGAGCCACTGCTTGTCCGGCTTGCGGCCCGCTATGTCCATGGGGAGCGTGATGTTCTCCAGGGCGGTCAGGGTGGGCAGCAGGTTGAACGCCTGGAAGATGAACCCGATCTTGTCCCGGCGGAGCTTGGTGAGCTGCTTGTCCTTCAGGGACCCCAGCTCGGTGTCGCCGATGCGCACGGAGCCGGAGGAGAAGGAGTCCAGACCGGCCACGCAGTGCATCAGCGTGGACTTGCCGGAGCCCGAGGGACCCATGATCGCGGTGAACTCGGCCTGCCCGAAGTCGACGCTGACCCGGTCCAGGGCGATCACCCGGGTCTCGCCCTGTCCGTAGACCTTGGACAGGTCCGTGGCGCGAGCGGCCACGGCGGTGGCCCGGCCGGCGATGGATGTGGTGGTCACGGAGAGGTGCTCCTGTCGGGACGGCATCGAGGACGTGTTCCATCGTCCGGGCCGCCGGACGGCCCGGAGTCAGCCGCTGTTCCGGTTCTGGAGGGCGACTTCGGGCGGACCGAGCGCGGCCATGTCATACCTGGGGATGACAGGGGTCCCTGAGGGCGCGGTCACGGGCGCACGGCAGGGCGCACGGCGGACGTACCGCAGGGAGTGCGACGGGCGTACGTGAGGCGTCCGACGGTGGTGAAACAGAAGCGGAGTGAGGGCCTCACTGGGGGGAGGCTGTGGAGGCCGCTCGTTCGGGCGGTGAAATCCCGTCATTCCGCACACGAGCGGCCCGGCTCTGCGCAAGGCTATTGGCATGTGCGGATGGCGCGCACGGAGTGCTGATGCACCCTCAGGCGTCAATAAAATAAGACAACATCGGTCCGCTCTTCCGCTGTTCGGGGGATGGGTCCCGATAGGCTCGATCCTCGACGCGGAGCCCAAGGCCTGCCCGGATGGTGGAATGCAGACACGGCGAGCTTAAACCTCGCTGCCCCTCGCGGGCGTACCGGTTCGAGTCCGGTTCCGGGCACCTCCGACCACACGGCGCTCGACCTGTCGTACGGCGGGTGGGTGCCGTTCTCGTTTCCAGAGTCCCGCGTCCCGACTCCCGCGTCCCGAGTCCCGGATCCGGCTTCCCGCGTCTCCGCGACGGTCGTGGAGGACGGCGGTGCCGTCGTCCGGATCGATCACTCCCGCGCAGCGGGGGCGGCCCCGCCCCGCGGGTCGCCGGTTGGTCTCCGGACGGTTCCGGACGGGTACCGGGTCGGTCATGGGTGATCGAGACCGATGTGGGGAATCACGCAGACGCGTAGCGTGTTCAGCGTCACGACGAGGGAAAGATCCTCCTCAAGCACTAGGGTCGATCCTTTGCCTATCTATTACTCTTGAGCCAAGGCCACGCAGGGTGGCCGTGGAGGAGTGAAATGAGGAGCAGCAACCCGGTCTTCTCGCGACGGGGGTTCAGCCGCGACAACGGCTACGCGGGCTTCAACACCGCGCCGCAGGCCGGGGGAGCAGCTGTCGGCACGCAGGGCAACCCCTACGCGCAGGGTGACCCCTACGCCCAGCAGGGCGGCAACCCGTACGCGACGAACCCTTACGCCCAGCAGGCCCAGCAGTACGGCGCTCCGCCGCAGGCCCCGGTCTCCACCGGCCGTATGACGATGGACGACGTCGTCGTGCGCTCGGCCATGACGCTCGGCACGGTCGTCATCGGCGCCGTCCTCGCGTGGGCGCTGCTGCCGGTCTCGTCGACCAGCTACGGCCTGGCCGTCGGCGCCGCGCTCGTCGCGATGGTCCTCGGCCTGATCCAGAGCTTCAAGCGCAAGGCCTCGCCCGCGCTGATCCTGGCGTACGCCGCCTTCGAGGGTGTCTTCCTCGGCGTGATCAGTGAGATGTTCAACACGGCCTGGTCGGGTGCCCCCTTCCAGGCGGTGCTCGGCACGATGGCGGTCAGCGGTGCCACGCTGCTCGTCTACAAGGCGGGCTGGATCCGCGTCACCGCGCGCTACGCGCGCATCGGTCTGACCATCGCCATCGCGTTCGTGCTGGTCATGGCGGTCAACCTGCTGCTGGTCGTCTTCGGTGTCGCCGAGGACGGCGGCCTGCGGAGCATGGGCCCGCTCGGCGCGATCGTCGGCATCCTGGCGATCCTGCTCGGCGCCTTCTTCCTGACCCTCGACTTCAAGCAGATCGAGGACGGTGTCACCTACGGCGCCCCGAAGGAAGAGGCCTGGCTGGCCGCGTTCGGTCTGACCATGACCCTGGTCTGGATCTACGTCGAGATGCTGCGGCTGGTCGCCATCTTCAACAGCAGCGACTGAGCTCGCACCACCTGAGGCGGACACCGCCACGAGGCGGTGAACAGCGAGACGAAGGGCCCCGGGAGCCGTGCTCCCGGGGCCCTTCCCCGTTGTCCTGCTCGAAAGTGCCGGAGGGGCGCGCTCAGAGCAGTTTGCGCGCGGCCCTCCTCAGGTCGTACTCGTGAACGATCGCTTTGGCGTGGCCGTACGCCAGATTGTGCTCGTGCCGGAGCCAGCTGACCTTCTCCTCGAAGCGGAAGAGAGCCGGGCCCTCGTCGACGGTGCGCAACCAGTCGGATACTTCACGACCGGTGCAGTGCGGGATGCGGGCGAGCAGGTTGCGGTGGGTCTCTGCGGAGAAGACTTGGGACATCGGCGCCTCCGGACGCTGGGATGTTAGCCGGTCCTTCACGTCACCGTGCCTGAGTGGAGGCGTGTTGGCAACAGTCCCGTGATGCCGCGTAATCTCGCGGGGTGCTTGATACGACGCCGCTGACCCGCGCTGTGGACCACTTCGCCGACCGGCTCAGAGCCGCCCCGCAGAGCCGGCTCCAACGGGGTGCGGCCACCGAGGCGTTGGGCCTGGCCAGGGAGCTGGCACGGCGTGCCCAGCAGCTGGAGGAGCCGGGGACGCGGCCCCGGGAGATGCCCGACGCGGGTATGTTCGCCGCCGCCGACCAGATCACCGTCGCCGGGCACGATCTGGCGCTCGCCCTCACGGACGAGGGCGAACTGGCGGCCGCGGTGGCGCTGGTGGAGGAAGCCCAGAAGCGCGCCGGGGTGTAGGCGGACGGCGGGTGGTGGCCGCCCGCCCGGCTACAGCGATGCGATGACCCGGTCCGCCAGGATGTAGAGGTTCTCCTCACCGCATCGGAACGTCAGCGTGTACGCGCCCGACACGCCCGAACCGCCCAGCAGGACCGGGCTCCGGCCGGCGCGCAGTGCCGCGGCCAGCCGCTCCGCGGTCTCCCGGTGCCCCGGGGTCATGCACAGGGTCGTACCGTCGGCGAACACGTACACGTCCAGGGTGCCCAGCGGGCCGGGGCGGACGTCCGCCAGCTCGGTGCCCGAGCGGGCGAGCTCCTCCAGACAGGCCACCGTGCGCTCGTGGTCGCTCACGGCCGGGGACGGCACCGGCACGAAGTCCGGGTGGGACGGGTGCCGGCGGCGGGCCGCGGCCAGCTCCGGGCACTCCCCGGAGGACTCCTCGCCCTCCAGGCCCGCCTCGGTCATCGCCTCCAGATGGTCCAGGCCCGCGAAGTCCGACTGGCGCGGCAGATACGGCTCGCTGTCGGCCAGACCCAGCAGGGTCGGCGCGTCGGGGATGTCACGCGCCTCCTGCGCGGCCCAGAACGCCCGCGCCTCGGCCAGTTCGCGCTCGCGCTCCTCGGCGAGCGCCTCGGCCACGGCGGCACGTATCTCGTCCGTGCCGGCGGCCGGGCGGGCGGCGGGGACGACGGCGCGTGCGTGCGTGGCACGGCTCTCGGCGAGCTCCGTCCGCAGCGCAGCGACCTGTCGGCGCAGCGTCCGCAGGGCGCGCAGGACGGCGACGCCCACGGCCGCCGCGGCGGCCGTGGTGAGCAGCAGAGCAATCGGCATGGCGCTCACTGACGTACTCCCGGTTCACAGTCGTCCCCCGACTTCCTACATCAGCTTGAAGGGTGGACTAACCAGCTGTCAGTGCGTGCTGTCACGAAAGGGGCGGGCCCTTTGGTCGGCGTTTCCCGGCGAAACAGCTCTGACCTGCGCATCTCCCTCTGACGAGGGAGGTAGGTCACATCCTGGGGGAGATTGGATCACGAAACGGCCCGGAACCCCGGTGCTTCCGGGGTCCCGGGCCAAAGCCTCACGGCCGGTTCAACAAGGGTGACTGACGGGCACGGGAGCGGGTCAGCTGAGGCGCTCGATGACCATCGCCATGCCCTGGCCGCCGCCGACGCACATCGTCTCCAGTCCGAACTGCTTGTCGTGGAACTGCAGCGAGTTGATCAGCGTGCCGGTGATACGGGCGCCGGTCATGCCGAAGGGGTGGCCGACGGCGATGGCACCGCCGTTGACGTTCAGCTTGTCGAGCGGGATGTCCAGGTCGCGGTAGGAGGGGATCACCTGGGCGGCGAACGCCTCGTTGATCTCGACCAGGTCGATGTCGCCGATGGTCAGCCCGGCCCGCTTCAGCGCCTGCTTGCTGGCCTCGACCGGGCCGTAGCCCATGATCTCGGGGGACAGGCCCGAGACGCCCGTGGAGACGATCCGGGCGAGCGGGGTGAGGCCGAGCTCGCGCGCCTTCGTGTCGGACATGATCACGAGGGCGGCGGCGCCGTCGTTCAGCGGGCAGCAGTTGCCGGCGGTGACGCGGCCGTCGGGACGGAAGACGGGCCGCAGTCCGGCGACGCCCTCCACCGTCACGCCGGGGCGCGGACCGTCGTCCTTGCTGACGACCGTGCCGTCGGGCAGTGTCACCGGGGTGATCTCGCGCTCCCAGAAGCCCTTCTTGATGGCCTCCTCGGCGAGGTTCTGCGAGCGGACGCCGAACTCGTCCATCTCCTCGCGGGTCACGCCCTTGAGCCGGGCGAGGTTCTCCGCGGTCTGGCCCATCGCGATGTACGGGTCGGGCAGCAGGCCGTCCTCGCGCGGGTCGTGCCAGTCGGCGCCCTCGGTCTCGGCCACGGCGGCGGTACGGGCCTCGGCGTCCGCGAAGAGCGGGTTGTGCGTGTCGGGCAGGCCGTCCGAGGTGCCCTTCACGCTGCGGCTGACCATCTCGACACCGGCCGAGATGAACACGTCGCCCTCACCGGCCTTGATGGCGTGCAGGGCCATGCGCGACGTCTGCAGCGACGAGGAGCAGTAACGGGTGACCGTGCAGCCCGGCAGGTGGTCCATGCCCATCTGCACGGCGACGACGCGGCCCAGGTTGTGGCCCTGCTCGCCGCCGGGCAGACCGCAGCCGAGCATCAGGTCGTCGATGTCCTTCGGGTCCAGCTCCGGGACCTTCGCCAGCGCCGCCTGGATGATCGTGGCGGTCAGGTCGTCGGGGCGCAGGTCCTTCAGGGAGCCCTTGAAAGCGCGGCCGATGGGGGAGCGGGCGGCTGAGACGATGACGGCTTCGGGCATCACGGCTCCATTGGCGTTGACGTTGGCGGTACGGGACGTCGGCGAGATGTCGGCGGACTCCGCGGAACTGTGAGGGAAGTTACCCGTACGTATGGTCGAGGTCACGGGTGTCGCGGTGTGACTCCGGCCGCACTTTTCTAAGCGCTTGCTTTTTCCGTTGCCCCTTTCTGTCCCTGATTCTTCCCCGATGCCCGGTCAGGTCGGCCGGTCGGCCGTCGCCGCCGGGGCCGGGTCGGAGGCCGGGACGCGGCGGCGGCGACGCCGCTTGAGGAGGGCCCAGGGGCCGCGCGGGCCCGTGGGCAGGGCCGCCGCGACCTCCGTACCCGCCTCGGACGCGGCCTCCGCGGCGGCCCGGGCCACCGGCAGGAAGCCCTCCCGGCGGGTGAGGTCCGGGCGCTCCTCCTCGGCCGGCCAGAGGCCGAGCGCCGCGCAGACCGAGGGCAGGACCGCCATGGCCGCCGTGGCGTACCCCTCGGCCGACGGGTGGTAGTTGTCCGGGCCGAACAGCTCACGCGGGTTCGCCTCGAACTCCGGGCCCAGGAGGTCGCCCACAGAAACGGTTCGGCCGCCCTGCTCCACCGTGCCGATCGTCTGCGCCGCCGCCAGCTGCCGGGACGCCCGGCGGGCCAGCCAGCGCAGGGGCTGCTGGACCGGCTCGATCGTGCCCAGGTCGGGACAGGTGCCCACGACCACCTCCGCGCCCGCGGTGCGCAGCCTGCGGACGGCCGCCGAGAGATGGCGGACCGAGCGGGTGGGCGGCATACGGTGGGTGACGTCGTTCGCGCCGATCATGATGACGCAGACGTCCGGGACCTCGTCCGGCTCGGCGAGGACCAGGGACACCTGGCGGTCCAGGTCGTCGGACTGGGCGCCCGGCACGGCCACGTTCCGCAGCCGCACCGGACGCTCCGCCACCGCCGCGAGCCCCGAGGCCAGCAGCGCGCCCGGGGTCTGGCGCGCCCGGTGCACGCCCTGCCCGGCCGCCGTGGAGTCGCCGAGCATGGTCAGCCGCAGCGGAGGGTCGCCCGGATCGTCGTACGCCCGCCCGTACACGCCCTCCGCGCTCGGTGGATGCGGGCTGTGTCCGTTGCCCACGTGTCGCTTGGCCAGCTGCACCTCGGCGAGCAGCAGACCCGCCGCCGCCGCGCCGATCAGGCCGATCCCGCCGCCGCCGTACGCCGCACCCGCGGCGATGCGCCGGGCCACCCGCGCCCTGGACATGCTCGTCATGGGTCGCCGCCACCTCTCCGTAGCCGTACAACCACTCCTTGCCCCGTCAGGGGCGTCGGCCAATCGCAACAGGGCGTGAAGGCACGGAGCGGGGCATAGGGTGTCGGGCGGACCATCAAGACCATTCCTTTTTGCAGCTCCGGAGACAACGGTGCACATCCACGACTCGATGATCGACCTCGTCGGCAACACCCCGCTGGTGAGGCTCAACAGCGTGACCGCGGGTATCCAGGCGACCGTCCTCGCGAAGGTCGAGTACTTCAACCCGGGCGGATCCGTGAAGGACCGCATCGCCCTGCGCATGATCGAGGCGGCCGAGCAGAGCGGCGAGCTCAAGCCGGGCGGCACCATCGTCGAGCCGACCAGTGGCAACACCGGTGTGGGCCTGGCGATCGTGGCCCAGCAGAAGGGCTACAAGTGCATCTTCGTGTGCCCCGACAAGGTGAGCACCGACAAGATCAACACGTTGCGCGCCTACGGGGCCGAGGTCGTGGTCTGCCCCACCGCCGTGGCCCCGGAGCACCCCGACTCGTACTACAACGTCTCCGACCGGCTGGTGCGTGAGACGCCCGGCGCCTGGAAGCCGGACCAGTACTCCAACCCGCACAACCCCCTCTCGCACTACCACTCCACCGGCCCCGAGCTGTGGGAGCAGACGGAGGGGAGGATCACGCACTTCGTCGCGGGCGTGGGCACCGGCGGCACGATCTCGGGCACCGGCCGGTACCTCAAGGAGGCCAGTGACGGGAAGGTCAAGGTCATCGGCGCCGACCCCGAGGGGTCGGTGTACTCGGGCGGGTCCGGGCGGCCGTACCTGGTGGAGGGCGTCGGCGAGGACTTCTGGCCGACCGCGTACGACCGGACCGTCGCCGACGAGATCGTCGCCGTCTCCGACAAGGACTCCTTCCAGATGACCCGGCGCCTCGCCAAGGAGGAGGGCCTGCTGGTGGGCGGCTCCTGCGGCATGGCCGTCGTGGCCGCGCTGCGGGTCGCGGAGCGGCTGGGGCCGGACGACGTGGTGGTCGTCCTGCTCCCGGACGGCGGCCGCGGGTACCTCAGCAAGATCTTCAACGACGAATGGCTCGCGAGCTACGGCTTCCTGGAGGACGAGGGGACGAGCGCCCGCGTCGGCGACGTACTGCACGACAAGGAGGGCGGCTCCATCCCCTCGCTCGTCCACATGCACCCCGACGAGACGGTGGGTCAGGCGATCGACGTACTGCGCGAGTACGGCGTCTCGCAGATGCCGATCGTGAAGCCGGGCGCCGGGCACCCGGACGTGATGGCCGCCGAGGTCGTCGGGTCGGTCGTCGAACGGGAGCTGCTGGACGCGCTGTTCGCCAAGCGGGCCTCGCTCGACGACCCGCTGGAGAAGCACGTGTCGGCGCCGCTGCCGCAGGTCGGTTCCGGTGAGCCGCTGGCGGACCTGATGAGCGTGCTGGGCACCGCGGACGCGGCGATCGTGCTGGTCGAGGGCAAGCCGACCGGTGTGGTGAGCCGGCAGGACCTGCTCGCCTTCCTCGCCAAGGGGAACGGGAAGCAGTGACACCAGGGGCGGGGGATCCGTCCGTACTGTCGTGATGCGGGTGGATCCTCCGGTCTCCGGCCGGTCCCGGCGGGACGAACTTCGCGGAAGCGGTACGAGCACGTCACGTCCGCGCAGCACCCGCTTAACACGCGCCCGGCACATTAGTGGGTGTCGGCAGGCGGTGGGGTACCTCCCAGGGGTTGAGCACTGGGGGAGGCGACCCACCCGGGCCGGCAGCGAACGGCGCCAAGGACCTCCGGAGCGGCTCCCGGACCTCCTGGACGCCAGGACGCGCAAGGCCTGGCCCGACCCGGCCCGCGTCCCTCGCGGGGACCGCCGTCGTCCCGCCCCCCGGTCACGGGGGTGCGGCGGTCCCCGCGCTCACTCCTTGCCGCCTTCTCCGTCCTTCGCGGAGGGCTACTCGTCCCAGTCCGCGTCCGGCGACTCGTCCCGGCGGCCGAAGCGGGGGCTGGTGCGCAGGGACCAGGCGACGTTGACGCCGAGGATGCCCGCCCAGGCGACCAGCAGGCCCGGGAGGTCCGCGACGCCGCCGCCGATGGCGGAGAGGGGTATCGCGAGGACCAGGGAGACGATCCCGAAGCCGAACCGCTCGCCCCAGGAGTCGGTGGCCGACTGCGGCGAACGGGCGCCGCGCGCCACGGACATCTGCTGTTCGGCGAGCTGGCGCCGCACCCGGCGGTCCACCGCGCCGTCGACGCGCTGCTCGACCTTCTCCAGGAACGAGTCGACCAGCGCCGACTCGTACTCCTCGCCCAGTTCCCTGCGGGCCTGCAGGGTGGCGGAGAGCTCCTTCTTGAGGTCGGCGTCACGGGCCTGATTACCGGTCATGCCGCTTACGGTAGGCGGGACGCGGGGCCCGGGGCACTGGGGTTAGCCCCCCTGTTCGGGCTGGGCCGCGCCCCAGGGCCGGGCGGGTGCCGCCCCCCTCTGCATAGGGCCATGCAGGCTTTCCGGCGCCTGAATACACTGGCGCCCGCGGGGCCGTACCGGCGGTTACCGACCACTGGGCCACCAGCCACTGGAGGGAAGCACGCCATGAGCACGACCGACAACCCTGCCGCGCGGCTGCAGGCGCTCTTCGAGGGGCACCGGCTGACGCCGACCCAGCGGCGCATCGCGCACAGCATGGTGCGGCGGGCCGCGGACGTGCCGTTCCTGTCGAGCGTGGAGCTCGCCGAACTCGCCGGGGTCAGCCAGCCGTCCGTGACCCGGTTCGCGGTCGCCCTCGGTTTCGACGGTTACCCGGCGCTGCGCCGGCACCTGCGCGAGGTCGCGCCCGCCGAGCCGGCCGCGGCCGCGGACACGGCCTCGTACAACGAGTACCAGCAGGCCGTCGAGGCGGAGATCGAGAACCTGCGGCACCTCGCGGAGGTCCTCGCCGACCCGGCACCGGTGGAGCGGGCGGGCCGGCTGCTGGCCGCCTCGCGCCCCCTGCCGGTGCTCGGGCTGCGCGCGGCCGCCGCCCAGGCGTACGGCTTCGCGTACTTCGCCGCCAAGGTCCATCCGGACGTCCGGCTGCTGAACGAGGGCGGCACGATGCTGCACGACCGGATCGACGCGGCGGTGACGGCCGGGGCGAGCACCCTGCTGTGCTTCGCGCTGCCCCGGCATCCGAAGGAGACCGTGGAGGCACTCGCGTACGCCAAGGAGGCCGGGCTGACCGTGGTGACGGTGGCCGACTCGGCCTTCGCCCCCGTGGCCGGGCTCTCGGACCTGCTGCTGCCGGCCGCCGTCGGCACGCAGCTCGCCTTCGACACGGCGTGCGCGCCGATGCTGCTGGGCCGGGCGCTGCTGGAGGTGATGTGCGACGGCCTGCCGGGAGCGCAGACGCGGCTGGAGGCGTTCGACGCGCGGGCGGCCGCGAAGGGGCTGTTCGTGGAGTGACACCTGACCGGCCGTCAGGTCGGCGCCGCTTCTCAGACAGGTCTCAGGTTCGCTGGCTAGCCTGCCCGGCGCCGGAGTGAGACCTGAGGACCTGAGCGGTCGAGGAGGCGGGACGTGGCACGCGGAGGACTGGGACTGGCGCGGGTGGCCGTCGTCGTGAGGGCGGGAGCCGCGCCCCTGTGGTGGCTCGGAGTGTTCGCGGCCGGCATCAGTGTGCTGGTGCCGGGGCTGACCGGGCGGCGGATCGGCCTCCTGGCCGGCGTCGCGCTGTTCCTCGTCGCCGCGGCCGTGGTGGCCGGTGCACGGCGCAAGCGGTACCGGACGCCGGCGGCAGCCGCCGCGCGGGCGGGCAAGCACGATGTGCTCCAGGACCGGCGGGTGACCGTACGGAACTGGCGGCGCGGGCACCGGTGGTGGCTGCTGCTCGCCTTCCTGGCCGCGCTGGGCAGCGGGTTCGCCGTGCCGGCGGCCGGCGGGCTGCTGCTCGCCGGGGCGGGCGCCGGACTGTGGCTCAAGGCCGGGTGGATCGGGCGCGTGGAACGGGACGGGGACGCGCTGCTGTGGGTGCGGGTCGACTGGCTCTCGCGGCGGGGCGGTACGCCCGCCGGCAAGCGGGTGAAGGGATACCGGACCACCGGCGTGGCCGCGGGGGACGCGGCGCCCGGAGGCGGGCGCCGGGTCGCGGTCGCCGCACGGTCCTGAAGCCGGACGGAACCGGGGCCCTCACGTGTCGAGGACCCCTCGGTCCTCCCCGCGTACACGGAGGATCAGCTTGTTCACGGCCCACAGGGCGACGCCGATGGCCACGAGGACACCGGCCCGGACGTAGACCTCGGCCGGCCGGTCGGCCAGGGGGCTGGCCAGGATCAGGGCCGTGAGGGCGCCGAGGACGGGGAGGACCGTAGGGGTGCGGAAGTGGGGGTGGTCCACGCGGTCGCGGCGGAGGACCAGCACCGCGATGTTGACCACGGCGAACACGCACAGGAGCAGGAACGCCGTCGTGTCGCCGAGCCCTTCGATCTCGCCCGTGGACACCAGGCCGACGGCCAGGATCGTGACGAAGACGATGCCCGCGATCGGGGTGCGGCGGCGCGGCAGTACGCGGCCCATGGCGCGCGGGAGGATGCGCTCGTTGGCCATGCCGTAGCAGAGGCGGGAGGCCATCATGATGTTGATCAAAGCCGAGTTGGTTACCGCGAAGAGGGCGATCAGCGCGAACAGCTTGTGCGGGAAGTCCACTCCGCCCGCCTTGACGACCTCCAGGAGCGGGCCGCTCGATCCCGCCAGGGTGGTGTGGTCGACGAGGAGGGACGAGACCAGGGCCACCAGGACGTAGATCGTGCCGGTGACCGCCACCCCGATGAAGATCGCCCGTGGGAACGTCCTGACCGGGTCCTTGGTCTCCTCCGCCATGTTCACCGAGTCCTCGAAGCCCACGAAGGCGAAGAAGCCCAGGGCCGTGGCGCCCAGCACGCTCGTGATCAGGGCGTATCCCGTGCCGCTCGCCTGGAACTCGGTGAGGCGGGCCGGCTCGCCGTCGCCGTTCAGGACCGCCCACGCACCGATCGCGAGGATGATCAGCAGGCCGGTGAGCTCGACGAGCGTCAGGACCACGTTGGTCTTGACCGACTCGGAGACGCCGCGCAGGTTCAGCGCGGCGAGCAGGACGATGAACAGGATGGCGATCAGGGTGGGCGGCAGCACGTCGTTCGTCAGCTCGCCCAGGTAGTCCCCGCTGAACGCGCGGGCCGCGGCACTGGCGGACGACAGGCCCGAGCACATCACCATGAACGCCACGATGAACGTCAGGAACGGCACCTTGAAGGCCTTCTGGGTGTAGAGCGCCGCGCCGGCCGCCTTGGGGTACTTACCGACCAGTTCCACGTACGACGCCGCCGTCAGGATCGCCACGACGAAGCCGATGACGAACGGCAGCCACAGCGCGCCGCCCACCTTCCCGGCGACCTTGCCGGTGGTCGCGTAGATGCCGGTCCCCAGAATGTCGCCGATGACGAAGAGGATCAGCAGCTTGGGACCCAGAACGCGCTTGAGGCCTGGCTCCTCGGTGGGTTCCGGTGCTCCGGTGGTCGCTTCGGTGGTGGACAAGAGTGCCTCCCCCGGTCGGTGAACCGTCCGGGTGGTTCTGCCCGGCGGCGGGACATGGATGCGTACCGCGCCGATTCTCAGAGGTTCACGAGAGGTTCATGGAGCACGACACGGCTCGCGGAAGAGAAGGGGTGCGTACGGCCGGTCCGGCGAGCCCTCGGGGGACGTTCCGGGGCGGCCGGGCAGGGTGGCATGCGGCAGGCGGCGCCCCCGGTGGGTGCGCCGCCCTGTGGTGCCTCCGGTGCCGTGGAGTCTCCGGTCCCCGGGGCCGGTCAGACCTCCAGTTCCGCCTCGATCTTCTTCAGCTGGTGCCGGGCCATGGCCAGGTTGGACCGCTTAAGGTCCAGCACCAGGTAGAGGAAGAGGCCGTTGCCGCCACGGCCGGTGAGCAGGCGGATCAGGTGGTACTGGTCGCTCAGGGTGATCAGGATGTCCTCGATCTCGCCCTTCAGGCCCAGATGCTCCATCGTGCGCAGCTTGGCGCGGACGACGTCGGTGTTGCCGGCCGCCGCGACGTTCAGGTCGAAGCTCTTGCTGCCGCCGATCGTGCCCAGTGCCATGCCGCTGGTGTAGTCGACCAGCGCGGCGCCGGTCGCGCCCTCGATGGAGGCGAGCGCTTCTTTCAGTGCGGTTTCCGTGTTGGCCATGGTGGGGTGCGTCCTTTCAACTCTCGCTCGGTGTGGGAGTGGTCGGGGTCTTCTTCGGACTCGCGTGCGTGGTGGTGCGCGCGGGCCGGGTCCGCGGGGTGGCGGATCTGGTGTCGGTCGTGTTGGTCGTGTTGGTCGTGCTGGTCTTCGCGGGGGTGGGCGGGTCGGTGGGGGAGGGGTTGGGGGCGGGCGTGGCCGGGGCGGTTGCGGCGGTCCCGGCGGTCCCGGCGGTCGGGCTCCCCGCCTTCGTCCTGGCCGGGGTCGCCCTGGTACCGGCTCCGGCTCCGGCCCCGGTTCCGTCTGCTGTCGCGTCTGCTGTCCCGTCTGCGATGGCGGCCCTGGTGCCCGTTCCGGTACGGCTTCCGGTGCGGGTTCCGGTACGGGCCCCGGCGCGGGTCCCTGCCCCGGCGGTCCGCGTGGGCGGATCGGCGCGGGCCGCGGCGGCGTCGACCAGTTCGCCGATGCGGATACCGGCCCGGCGGCCCTCCAGGTGCAGCCGGCCCACGTTGATCCGGTCTTCCGCCAGGAGCGTCAGCACGGCGGCCGAGCCCGCCGCGTACGTCGCCACATAGCCGTTCGCCCCGCGGACGAGCAGCTCGCGGAAGCCGCCCTGCCCGGTGGCGTCCGCCATCCGTACGGCCACGCCCAGTACCGAGGCCGTGAGGGCGGCCACGCCCTCCGGCTCCACACCGGACGTGTCCTGGGCCAGCAGCAGGCCGTCGACACTGGCCGCGAGCGCACCGGTCAGCTGGGGCACACGGGCTCGCAGCCGGTGCAGCTCGTCGAGGACCTCGGCCTCCGCCGCCATCAGCAGTCTCCTCTCGGCACGCTGTCGAAGCGCGCGGATCACAGGGCCTCCAGGGCGTCTCGGAGCCGGCGCAGCAGGGAGACGTCGGGGTCCGCCGAAGGCTCGGTGAGCAGTGCGGACACAGAGGCGTCGGGGCCGTCGGGGCCGTCGAGGCCGTCGGGGCCGTGGGCGATCGATGGCCGTCGCGGTGACGTCTGCGGTGGTGCGGCCGCCGGTGCCGTTCTCACCAGTCCGGCGGCGGCCAGCCTGCGCAGGTCGACCAGGGTGTGGAACGCCGGGCGGCCGAGCGCGCGCGAGATGTCCGCGGCCGTCCGGGCCCCGTTCACCTGGCCGAGCACGGCTCCCTGGCGGGCCGGTACCGGTGGTTCGGCGGGGGCGTCGGCCCGGACCAGCGGGGCGCTGTCCGTCGCCGGGTCGGGCCAGATGCGGTGCAGCAGCGCGCGACGGCGCAGCGTCTCGCGCTCCAGCGCGGCCACCGGCACCGGGCGTACGGGTCCGAGCCAGTGCACGGCCCCGTACCGGAACCGGGCGGGAGCGCTGGACGGACCGAGCACGAAGTACGCCGCGTCGAACAGCGCGCCCACGTGACACAGCTCCAGGGCCCCCTCGGAGACCCGGCCGCTGTCGACCAGGAACCGGCCGACCCGCCGCCGGGCGCCGGCCTGCGCGACGGCCTCCCGCCAGAACTCGGTGTCCAGGAGGCCGCCCATGGTGAGCAGGACGTCGAGACCCGGGGTCTCCGGGCTCTCGGCGTGCATGATCCGGCCGTCGACGAGGTACAGCCTGCCGTGCTCGCGCAGCAGGACGCCGGTGGCGCGTTCGGCGGCGAGGCGGTTCAGCATCGGCGACAGGCCGGGAGGGACGGCCGGGGAAGGTGCGGGGGTGACGGCGCCGACGGGAGCGGCGGGTTCCGGACGGCCGGCGGAGGACGTGAGGTCCGTGGGGGACGTGAGGTCCGCAGGAGATGTGAGGTCCGCGGGAGATGTGAGGTCCGCGGGGGCCTGCGCGCCGCCGTTCGGTTTGCGGCGTACGGGCAGCGGGGGCGGAGGCGTGCCGATCGCGGTCATCCCAGCACCAGCCGTCCTGCCATCTCGCCGAGCCGGATGCGGGCCAGAGCGAGGTTGCCGTCGGTGCGGGTGAGCCACAGGTGCAGGAAGACACTGCTGTCGAAGGTCGTCCGTACGAACCGCAGCAGGTGGTACGTGTCGCGGTTGCTGACGATCAGATCCTCGACCGGAGGGTCCTGGCCGTCCCAGCCGGTTCCCTCCTCCTCGTCCGGTGCGAAGGCGCGGTGCTCGGCCGCGAGCCGGGCGAGTTCCGCCGCCTCGGCCGCGGTCGTCTCGTGGTCACCACCCGGCGCGTCCCCGACCGTGCCCAGGGCCAGACCGCTGGTCCAGTCGACCACCGCGGCGCCCAGGGCTCCGGGCAGCCGCATGGCTTCCAGCAGACACTCGTCTATTCCGGGCACCGTGGCTCCCCTCCCGCCTCGGGTACGGCTGAGTGACGCCGAAGCTATGCACCGTGTGCGAGAGGGGTGAGGGTTCCAGGCGTTTTCCGGTCGGCTGTGCCCGGCGCGACTACGCTGGATCGGTTGTCCGGGCGGCCGCGGAGTCGGGTACGGGTCCGCGCTGGACTGCGCTCAGCTGGGGCGTCGCGGGAGCGGGTGCCGGGGCCGGAGCGGTCATGGTGCGTCAATCCGGCGCCGACGGCCGTCGAGTTGAAGCGCGAGATGCGGCGTGCGCCGGTTGTGCGGTATCCGGGCAGGTGCGCGCCCCTGCCCCGGCATCCCCCTACAGATGCAGAAGACCGCTCGCGTGTTCCCCGCCCGATTCCCCGACGATCTCGTCCAGGCCCTGAGGAGTTCGTACCGGCGTGAAGCGGACTCCCCCGGATGCGGACGCGGATGCGGATGCGGGCACGGAGGCGGGGGCGAAGCCGTAGATCCCGGGGCGGAGCAGGGAGTTGTACGCGTAGTGGTGGGCGAAGTAGTACGCGCCGGTGTCCAGGGCGGCCACGTAGTCGTCCTGTTCGAGAAGGGGGAGAGTGCGGCCCTCGGCGAGGAGGTCGCCCGAGAAACAGGCGGGGCCGGCGATGTCCTGGACGGTCGCCGGACCGGACTTCGGGTGCCCCTTCGCGTCGTACGCGGCGATGCGCAGGGGCCAGGAGTCCGGTGCGTAGACGGTGCGGGTCGCGACCTGGACGCCGGCGTGGGTGACCGCGATGGGGCGGCCGCCCGACCGCTTGGTGTACTCGACGCGGGCGACCACGGTGCCGTGCTTGGCCAGCAGCGAGCGGCCGAACTCGGTGACCAGCCCGTACCGTCCGTCGAAGAGGCCCGGTACCGCCTCGGCCAGCAGACGCGCGTACCGGGCGTAGGTCGGGGTCGTCTCGTCGGAGGTGAAGTTGACCGGCAGGCCGCCGCCGATGTCGACGGTGTCGACCTGCCGGCGGCCGACGCGCCGGTTGATCTCCTCGGCCAGGGCGTACGTCTCCGCCACGCCCCGCACCATCAGGGACAGCGGAATGCCCTGGGAGCCGGTGTGGGCGTGCAGACGGGTGAGCCAGGGACGCTCCGTGTACGCCTGGACGACCCACTCCCGGGCGCCCTCGTCGCGCAGGGCCACACCGAACTTCGAGGTGGCCGTGGCGGTGGACGTCGCGCCGATGGAACCGCCGCCCACCTGGGGGTTGACCCGGATGCCGAGCGGCGAGCGGGTGGGTGCCGAGCGGACCAGGGCGTCGACGCGGTCCAGTTCCTGGGGGTTGTCCGCGTTGACCGCGATGCCCAGGGCCAGCGCCTCCCGCAGTTCCGCCGGCGTCTTGGCGGGCGAGTCGAGCACCGTACGGTCCGGGGTGATCCCGGCCGCGCGGGCGAGCGCCAGTTCGCCGGGGCTCGCCACCTCGGCGCCGATGCCCGCCTCGCGCAGCAGGCGCAGTACGGGCACGAGCGGGGTGGCCTTGACGGCGAAGGCGTGCAGCACGGGTGTGCCGGGTGCCGTCACCGCGTCGAAGGCCGCCCGCAGCGCCGCCGCCGAGTCCCGGATGCCGGTGACGTCCAGCAGTCCGACGATGGGCGCGCCCGGCCCCAGCAGGCCCTGCTCCACGGCGGCGCGCACCGCGTCGTCCCGCCGGGCCGCGCGCCGCCGGTCGCTGTCACCCGCACTGCCGAACGCCGTGTCGTTCATGCCGAACCCCGTGTCATTCATGTCGGCCCCCCGTTGTCGTGTGCGCCGTTCTCACGGTTCTCGCCGCCGGAATCCTGTGCCGAGTGCGTCCAGCCAAACATCCGGGGTGCGTCCGGGCGGGCGACGTGTGTATTGACTAGTTCTATTCATGTCTTCAGGATGTGAATAGGGAGTGCAACAGGTGTACCGCCCGCCCGTCCCGTCAGGAGGCAGACGTGTCAGGACCCCGCCCCGTACGAGCCCCGCGCGGCACGGAGCTGAGCACGCCGGGATGGCCGCAGGAAGCCGCCCTGCGCATGCTGCAGAACAACCTCGACCCCGAGGTGGCCGAGCACCCCGACCGACTCGTCGTCTACGGCGGCACGGGGAAGGCGGCCCGGGACTGGCGTTCGTTCGACGCGATGGTGCGGACGCTGCGGACGCTGAAGCAGGACGAGACCATGCTCGTGCAGTCCGGCCGCCCCGTCGGCGTCATGCAGACGCACGAGTGGGCGCCGCGCGTCCTGATCGCCAACTCCAACCTGGTGGGCGACTGGGCGAACTGGGAGGAGTTCCGGCGGCTCGAACACCTCGGGCTCACCATGTACGGGCAGATGACCGCCGGTTCGTGGATCTACATCGGCACCCAGGGCATCCTCCAGGGCACGTACGAGACGTTCGCCGCGGTCGCCGCCAAGCGGTTCGGCGGATCCCTCGCCGGGACCATCACCCTGACGGCCGGGCTCGGCGGCATGGGCGGCGCTCAGCCGCTCGCCGTCACCATGAACGACGGCGTCGCCCTCTGCATCGACTGCGACCCGCGCGCGATCGAACGCCGCATCGAGCACCGGTACCTGGACGTCCGCGCCGACTCCCTCGAACACGCCCTGCGTCTCGCCGTGGAGGCCCGCGACGCCCGCCGGCCGCTCTCCATCGGCCTGCTCGGCAACGCGGCGGAACTGCTGCCGCGCATGCTCGCCGAGGGCGCGCCCGTCGACATCGTCACCGACCAGACCTCGGCCCACGACCCGCTGTCGTACCTGCCGCTCGGCGTCGACTTCGACGACATGGCCTCGTACGCGGCCAAGGACCCCGCCGGGTTCACCACCCGCGCGCGCGAGTCCATGGCCCGGCACGTCGAGGCCATGGTCGGCTTCATGGACGCGGGTGCCGAGGTCTTCGACTACGGCAACTCGATCCGCGGCGAGGCGAAACTCGCCGGGTACGAGCGAGCGTTCGCCTTCCCCGGGTTCGTGCCCGCCTACATCCGGCCGCTGTTCTGCGAGGGCAAGGGGCCCTTCCGGTGGGCGGCGCTCTCGGGCGAGGCCTCGGACATCGCGAAGACCGACCGGGCGATCCTGGACCTCTTCCCGGAGAACGAGTCCCTGGCCCGCTGGATCCGGATGGCCGGGGAGCGGGTGCGCTTCCAGGGGCTGCCCGCGCGCATCTGCTGGCTCGGTTACGGGGAGCGGGACCGGGTCGGCGAACGCTTCAACGACATGGTCGCGAGCGGCGAGCTGGCGGCCCCGCTGGTCATCGGGCGCGACCATCTCGACTGCGGGTCGGTCGCCTCGCCGTACCGGGAGACGGAGGCCATGCGTGACGGCTCCGACGCGATCGCCGACTGGCCGCTGCTCAACGCCATGGTGAACGTGGCCTCGGGCGCGTCCTGGGTCTCCGTCCACCATGGCGGGGGCGTCGGCATGGGCCGCTCCCTCCACGCCGGGCAGGTCACCGTGGCCGACGGCACCGAGCTCGGCGGCGAGAAGATCCGCCGCGTCCTGACCAACGATCCCGGCATGGGCGTCATCCGTCACGTGGACGCCGGGTACGAGCGCGCGGACGAGGTCGCCGCCGAGCGCGGTGTCCGGGTGCCCATGCGCGAGGGTGAGGAGGCGTGAGGCCGGAGGAACTGGGCGGCGGCTCCGGCTCCGTGGTGGGCGGTGGCTCCGGATCCGTGGTGGGAGGCGGCATCCCGGCGCCGTCCACGGAGCTCACGACGACCCCGCCGGACTTCCCCACCATGTGGCGTGAGCTCCGGCCCGTGGGGCGGTACTCCGGCACCGGCGGTTATCGCCGCTTCGCCTGGACCGGGGCCGACGCCGAGTGCCGGGCCTGGTTCGCGGAGCAGGCCCGGCGGCGGGGGCTCGTCCACGAGGTCGACAGGAACGGCAACCAGTGGGCCTGGCTCGGGGACCCGGCGCAGGGCGACGCCGTCGTCACCGGCTCGCACCTCGACTCCGTCCCCGACGGCGGCGCCTTCGACGGGCCTCTCGGCGTCGTGTCGGCCTTCGCTGCGCTCGACGAACTCCGCGCGCGGGGAGCCCGGTTCACCAAGCCCGTCGGCATCGTCAACTTCGGTGACGAGGAGGGAGCCCGGTTCGGGCTCGCCTGTGTGGGCTCCAGACTGAGCGCGGGGCAGCTCACTGCCGCGCAGGCCCACCGGCTGACCGGGGCCGACGG
Source organism: Streptomyces poonensis (assembly GCF_014650915.1). Lineage (GTDB taxonomy): Bacteria > Actinomycetota > Actinomycetes > Streptomycetales > Streptomycetaceae > Streptomyces > Streptomyces poonensis. Next base: position 315,315 of record NZ_BMVW01000007.1, read on the forward strand.
TGTCACCCTGCCCCGCGCCATGGAGGCCGCCGGGTACGACCCCGACGCCATCGGGCCGGACCCGGAACGGCTCGGGCGGATCGGGGCCTTCGTCGAACTGCACGTCGAGCAGGGGCGCGCCCTCGACCTCACGGGCGACCGGCTGGGCGTGGCCAGCGCCATCTGGCCGCACGGAAGATGGCGGTTCGACTTCCGGGGCGAGGCCAACCACGCCGGTACGACCCGGCTCGCCGACCGGCGGGACCCCATGCTGTCGTACGCGGAGACCGTGCTCGCCGCCCGGCAGCGGGCCCGGCTGGCCGGCGCCGTCGCCACCTTCGGCAAGATCTCCGTCGAGCCCAACGGGGTGAACGCCGTCCCGTCCCTCGTGCGCGGCTGGCTCGACTCCCGCGCCGCCGACCAGGCCACCCTCGACACGGTCGTGACCGGCGTCGAGGAGGCCGCCCGCGCGTACGCCGAGGCGCACGGCGTCCGGCTCGACGTCGTCCGCGAGTCCTTCACACCCGTCGTCGAGTTCGACCACGCCCTGCGGGACGAGCTCGCCCGGATCCTGGGCGGCGGGACCGCCGAGCTCACGGTGCCCGTCCTCGGCACGGGCGCCGGACACGACGCCGGAATCCTCTCGGGAACCGTTCCGACCGCCATGCTGTTCGTGCGCAACCCCACGGGCGTCTCGCACTCCCCTGCCGAGTACGCCACCGAGGACGACTGCGTGGCCGGGGTGACCGCCCTCGCCGACGTACTGGAAGGACTGGCCTGCAGGTGACGCGGAAGACCTACTGGCTCGAACACGCCTGGCTCGGCACCCATGTCGAACCCGGCGTGACCGTCGAGGTGACCGACGGGCGCATCACCGCCCTGCACATGGACAGCACGGACAGCACCCGCAGTGGGGACAGCACCCGCAGTGAGGACAGCACCCGCAGTGGGGACGGCGCGGGCACCGGCGGCCCCCCGCCCGGCGCCGAGGTGCTGCGCGGCCTCACCCTCCCCGGCCTCGCGAACGCGCACTCCCACGCCTTCCACCGGGCCCTGCGCTCGACCGTCCAGATCGGCTCCGGCACCTTCTGGACCTGGCGCGAGGTCATGTACGCGGTGGCCGACCGGCTGACCCCCGACACCTACCACGCGCTCGCCCGGGCCACGTACGCCGAGATGGCGCTGGCGGGCATCACCTGCGTCGGCGAGTTCCACTACGTGCACCACGCTCCCGGTGGCACCCCGTACGCCGACCCCAACGCCATGGGCGAGGCCCTGGTCGCGGCGGCCGCCGAGGCCGGCATCCGGATCACCCTCCTCGACACCGCCTATCTCTCCTCCGGCTTCGGGCAGCCGCCCCAGGCCCACCAGCTCCGCTTCTCCGACGGCACCGCGGAGGCCTGGGCGACACGCTGTTCATTTCTCAAGGAGCGGGATCACGCACGGATCGGTGCCGCCGTCCACTCCGTACGGGCCGTGCCCGCCGGTCAGCTGGCGACCGTGGCGCGCTGGGCGGAGGAGCGGCGGGCACCCCTGCATGTGCACCTGTCCGAGCAGCCGGCGGAGAACGATGCCTGCCGTGCGGCCCACGGATGCACGCCCGCCCGACTGCTCGCCGACCACGGCGTCCTCGGGCCGCGCACGACCGGCGTCCACAACACCCATCTCACCGACGAGGACATCGAACTGATCGGCGCCGCCTCCGCCGGCACCTGCATGTGCCCGACCACCGAGCGGGACCTAGCCGACGGCACCGGTCCGGCCGCCCGGCTCCAGCACGCCGGCTCGCCACTCTCCCTCGGCTCCGACAGCCACGCCGTCATCGACTTGTTCGAGGAGGCACGCGCCATGGAACTGAACGAGCGCCTGCGCACCCGCACGCGCGGTCACTGGACGGCGGCGGCCCTGCTGCGGGCGGCCACGGTCGACGGCCACGCGGCCCTCGGCTGGGACGACGCGGGCACCCTGGAGCCCGGCGCGCTCGCCGACTTCACGACGATCGCCCTCGACTCGGTCAGAACGGCCGGGCCGCTTCCGCGACTCGGCGCCGAGACGGCCGTATTCGCCGCGTCGGCAGCGGATGTGCGCCATACGGTCGTGGGCGGCCGGCATGTCGTACGGGACGGGGCGCACTCCCTCGTACCGGATGTGCCGCGGGCCCTGGCGAGCGCCGTCGCAGCCCTGCGCGGCTGACCCCGGGCCGCGTCACCCGCACGCGGAGGGCTTCCGCCCGCATCCGTACGCGGCGTCTTCCCGCCCACAGGCGCACGCGATCCCCCGCCCGCAGTTCCGTGCGGGCCTCTCCGACCCCTGCCCCCACCGCAGACCAGGCCACCAAGGACGCCATGAGCAGCCCCAGCACCGCCAGCCCGGCGGAGTCGGCCAGCACGGCCAGTACCGTCATCACCAACATCGCCGCTCTGGTCACCAACGACCCCTCCCTCGGTGACGACTCCCCCGTCGGCCTGATCCGGGACGCGGCAGTCGTCATCGAAGGCGACCGCGTCGTCTGGACCGGTGAAACAAGCAAAGCACCCGCCACTGACAATCGGGTCGAGGCCGACGGCCGGGCGGTGCTCCCGGGCTTCGTCGACTCCCACTCCCACCTCCTCTTCGCGGGCGACCGCACGGAGGAGTTCAACGCCCGCATGTCCGGCCGGAGTTACTCGGCGGGCGGCATCCGCACAACGGTCGCGGCCACCCGCGCCGCGAGCGACACCGACCTGGAACGCACCCTCGTCCGTCACCTCGCCGAGGCCCTCCGCCAAGGCACGACCACGATGGAGACCAAGTCCGGCTACGGGCTCAGCGCCGAGGACGAGGCGCGGGCGCTGCGCCTCGCCGCCCGGCACACCGACGAGGTCACGTACCTGGGCGCCCACGTCGTTCCGCCCGAGTACGCCGACGACCCGGCGGCGTACGTCGAGCTCGTCACCGGCCCGATGCTCGACGCCTGCGCCCCGTACGCCCGCTGGATCGACGTGTTCTGCGAGGAGGGCGCCTTCGACGGCGACCAGGCGCGGGCCGTCCTCTCCGCGGGCCGGGAGAAGGGCCTGCACCCGCGTGTCCACGCCAACCAGCTGTCGTACGGCCCGGGTGTCCGGCTGGCCGTCGAACTGGACGCCGCCAGCGCCGACCACTGCACCCACCTCACGGACGCGGACGTGGACGCGCTGGCGAACAGCCGGACCGTCGCCACGCTGCTGCCCGGCGCCGAGTTCTCCACCCGGGCGGCGTGGCCGGACGCCCGCCGCCTCCTCGACGCGGGAGTGACGGTCGCCCTTTCCACCGACTGCAACCCCGGCTCGTCGTTCACGTCCTCGGTGCCGTTCTGCGTGGCGCTGGCGGTGCGGGACATGGGGATGACCCCCGACGAGGCGGTGTGGTCGGCGACGGCGGGCGGGGCGGCGGCCCTGAGGCGCACCGACATCGGCCGTATCGTCCCGGGCGCGTACGCCGACCTCGTGCTGCTCGACGCTCCGAGCCACGTCCATCTCGCCTACCGGCCGGGAGTGCCTCTGGTCAGCGCGGTCTGGCGCCGAGGCGTGAGGGTCGTCTGACGGCGCGGCCCACGCGCGCGGGCGCTCACAGGACACGCGCCGGCCGGGCAGCGGGACGGTGATGAGACATGTCCCGTGCCCGGCCGTCGGCGTGTGTCACTCCTCGACCGTCAGGCCCTTGCGCAGACGTACCAGCGTGCGCGCCAGCAGACGGGAGACGTGCATCTGGGAGATGCCCAGTTCCTCGCCGATCTCCGACTGCGTCATGTTGGCGACGAAGCGCAGCGACAGGATCTTCCGGTCGCGCGAGGGCAGTTCGGCGATCAGCGGCTTCAGCGACTCGATGTACTCGATGCCTTCGAGCCCGTGGTCCTCGTAACCGATGCGGTCCGCCAGGGCGCCCTCGGAGTCGTCCTCCTCCGGCTGGGCGTCGAGGGAGCTGGCCGTATAGGCGTTCGACGCCGCCATGCCCTCGACGACCTCTTCGTTGGAGAGGCCCAGGCGCTGCGCGAGCTCCGACACCGTCGGTGCCCGGTCGAGCTGTTGGGCGAGTTCGTCACCGGCCTTGGCCAGGTCCAGGCGCAGTTCCTGCAGCCTGCGCGGTACCCGTACCGACCAGCTGGTGTCGCGGAAGAAGCGCTTGATCTCGCCGACGATCGTCGGCATCGCGAAGGTGGGGAACTCGACGCCGCGGCTCAGCTCGAAGCGGTCGATCGCCTTGATCAGGCCGATCGTGCCGACCTGGATGATGTCCTCCATCGGCTCGCTGCGGGAGCGGAAGCGGGAGGCGGCGAACTTCACGAGCGCGAGATTGAGTTCGACCAGGGTGTTGCGTACGTAGGCGTACTCATGGGTGCCCTCCTCGAGGGACTCCAGCCGCTCGAAGAGTGTCTTGGACAGGGCCCGTGCGTCCAGCGGCCCCACCTCGTCGTACGGGGGGATCTCCGGGAGTCCTTCGAGCGCGGCGAGTTCGAATGCGTCGTGGACTTCTTCCGGAGCGGGTGTCGACGTCGCCCTCTGGGTATGCGATGCGTCGAGCCGGGGTGACATGATGTCCTCCATCGTTCTCGGCATATGGCCGCCGATGCCAATACGTGCACTGCGGTGTGCGGCGCCTCCAAAGCCGGCCGTGTAGTCGGGTGTCTTTACTAGCCCTACCCGCTTTCCTGAGACCGCCGCAAGTGCGTTCTGTTGCGCAATGTCCGTTTACTGGCGATTGTTCGGCTGTCGGAGTGCGTGAGGAAGGCGTAGTGTTCGAGGGCGAGTCATCAGCCACGATGGTGGCGAGTCATCAGCCACGATGGTCGGGAGAGAGACGGCATGGACCGCGGGACGGTCGGCAGCGCACAGTCGGGCCGGCTATTGGTCGAAGTGCGGGAAGAGGGCGCCAGCGCCGTCGTGATCCCCGCGGGTGAGTTGGACCACCACACGGCCGACCTGTTGCGTGAACCACTCGACGAGTGTCTCGACAAGGGGTTCGCACGTCTGGTCGTGGACTGCTCGCGTCTGGAGTTCTGCGACTCGACGGGGCTGAACGTCCTGCTGAGCGCGCGGCTGAAGGCGGAGGGCGCCGGTGGCGGGGTCCATCTCGTGGGAATGCAGCCGGTGGTGGCGAGGGTCTTCGAGATCACCGGGGCGGACGCCGTCTTCACCGTCCACGAGACGCTCGAAGCGGCGCTGGGCGACTAGGCCCGGGCGACCGGACCGTGCGGAGCCCGATCGGCCGGGATGTCCGAATGACATACAACGGGGTGCCTCGATCGTCCACGTGTGGGCGTTCCGTTACATCCGTCACGGTTTCCCCACGGAACAAGTGGGTGTCCCGGCGGTCCGGTCGGGCAGAAGACATCCTGAACATGTCGGCGACGGCACGGCGGGCGCGCCGTGGGGATCCCGCCGGGTCCCTGGATCCACGTACTGAGTCTTGAAACGTGAACTGGTGAATCGGTGAGGTGAAGCGCTGATGAGCACCACCCGGCCTTACTCGCCGGGCGACCGCGGCCCGGAGTCGGGCGCCGGCGGCGCTTCCGCGGTGCCCGGAGAGGAAGCCCGCGCAGAGGGCTTGCTCGCGGAAGGTGCATCCGCGCCCGCCGCCGGACGAGCCGAAGACGCGACGGCGCCCGCTACCGCGCACGCGCGGAGCGCGCACGCGGCCGCACGTGCGATGGACGCGCATACGGGGGATACGCGCGCGGGAGGCGCGCATCCGGACCCGGACGCGGAGAGCCGGGCTGCGGCCGCACCGGCGCAGGGGCCGACCGTATCGGCCGTGAACGGGAGCGCCGGGGGAGCCGAGGGCTCGCCCGCGCGTGCTCCGCGGCAGGTCCGCCGGCTGAGCTTCGACGGGGAGAGCGGTGTCGTGCCGCTCGCCCGTGACTTCACCCGCCAGGCGCTGTACGCGTGGGGCTGGCTGCCCGCCGCGACCGCCGACCAGCGGGCGGCCGCCGAGGACGTGCTGCTGGTCGTCTCCGAGCTCGTCACCAACGCCTGCCTGCACGCCGAGGGTCCGGACGAGCTCACGATCTCCTGCGACAACAAGGTGCTCCGTATCGAGGTCACCGACCGCGGCGCGGGCCAGCCCGCCCCGCGCACCCCGCACCGCGCCGGCCGGCCGGGCGGCCACGGGATGTTCATCGTGCAGCGGCTCTGCCTGGACTGGGGAGTCGTTCGGACGCCCGGGCTCGCGGGCAAGACGGTGTGGGCGGAAGTGGGCGCACCGGCCTGATCCGCCGCCCGGCAGGGCTGCGGACCGCGCCCGTACGGCTAAGGACATACGTCGGAAGGGCCCGCACCGAACGGTGCGGGCCCTTCCGACGTATGTCCGCAGGGTGCGCAGGCGTACTGATGACGCCGTGCGCCCTTGGCTACTTCACATCGCCCATCAGCGCGCGGATCCTGCGCGAGGCCAGCATGAAGCAGACACCGGCCACGGCGGCGATGATCGCCCACATGGTGTAGTACACGGTGTCGCCCAGCACGGAGTTGAGCTTGGTGACCCAGCCGTTGAGGGCGTTGCCGGTCGAGGTGGCCAGGAACCACAGACCCATGATCTGGCTGACGAACTGCGCCGGGGCCAGCTTGGTGGAGAGCGACAGGCCCACCGGGGACAGGCACATCTCACCGAGGGTCTGGACCAGGTAGACGGCCAGCAGCCAGAAGACGGTGACCTTGCCGGTCTCGCTGTTCGCGGCGGCCGCGCCGGCCAGACCCATGATCCCGAAGGAGCCGGCGATCAGCAGCATCGCCAGGGCGAACTTCGTGACGGTGTTGGGCTCCTTGTTCCGCTTGGCGAGCCAGGTCCAGAGCGAGGCGAACAGCGGCGCGAGGATGATGATGTACGCCGGGTTCACCGACTGGAACCAGCTGGCCGGGAACTCCCAGCCGCCGATCATGCGGTCCGTCTTGCCGTCGGCGAAGATCGTCAGCAGCGAGCCGGACTGGTCGTAGATCATCCAGAACAGCACGGCCGTGATGAAGAACCACATGAAGGCGACGACCTTCGGCCGCTCCGAGCGGCCCAGCGCCGGGCTGCGGAACATCACCGCGAAGTAGACGATCGGCACGACCACACCGAGGACGGCCATCACGTTGACGACGTGGTCGACGTGGAAGGTGCCGAGCAGCAGGTCGACGACGAGGGCGACGACCGCGACCAGGGCCCAGAGGGCGACCTTGCGGCCGACGGCGCGCTTCTCCTCCGGGGACGCCGGGGTGGGCGCCACCTTGCCGATGTCGCCGAGGTGACGGCCGCCGAGGACGTACTGGACGACGGCGAGCGCCATACCGATACCGGCGAGGGCGAAGCCCAGGTGCCAGTCGACCTTCTCGCCGACGGTGCCGACGATCAGCGGGGCCGCGAAGCCGCCGATGTTGATCGCCATGTAGAAGAGCGTGAAGCCGGCGTCGCGGCGGGCGCTCTCGCTCTGCTTGTAGAGGTCACCGACCATCGCGGAGATGTTCGGCTTCAGCAGACCCGTACCGATCGCGATCAGCAGCAGACCGAAGAAGAACGCGGCGTCGGCCGGTATGGCGAGCACGAAGTGGCCGGCGGCGATGACGATGCCACCGACCAGCACCGCCTTGCGGGCGCCCCAGAGCCGGTCGGCGACCCAGCCGCCCGGCATGGCCAGCATGTAGACGAGGGCGTTGTAGACGCCGTAGATCGCGGCCGCGAGGGCCTCACGGTCCTCGAGAGGACCGTCGAGAACGCCCGCGATCAGATAGAGCGTGAGAAGTCCGCGCATTCCGTACCAGGAAAAGCGCTCCCACATCTCGGTCATGAACAGAGTGGCCAGGCCGCGGGGGTGGCCGAAGAAGGTCTTCTCGGTGCCGTTACCGGGGGTGCCCGGGGTGGCCGAGTCCTTCGTCAGGCTGGACGCCATGGTCGTTCCTTGCTGGTCAGGACGCGCGCGTGGGGGTCCAGCCCGCAGCCCCTGCCCTTGGACGGGCTCGGGGACGGGTGCGCGCCCGGTGGGTCGGCCGGCACCGGCGGGACCGCCGGCCCACCCCACGCCCACGGGGAGTCCGCTCCGGATCACGGAGCGATGGACGGCGACCACCGGGATCCACGCCTCTCCGCGCATCTTTGCGTTTGAGGCCCGGCCACAGGTCATTCCTTTCAAGGCCAGCTCGTGGGCTGACCCGCACACAAAAGAGACCTTCAGCGTAAAGAAGCGCCAAAGGTCCCCGGTGGTGCTACAGGCGTTCAATCACCATACGTCAGAGCGGTTACGGATATGGAAGAGCTTGAGAGATGGATCACAGGTGGGAGAGGAACCACAGACACCCTTTCAAAGGTCGTAAGCATGATCGCATCCCAGAGTTCCAGGGCCCGCATCACGGAACGTAACGGCGTGTCACCGTTTCGGGCCGTTCGGAGGGCGTTATGGGGGTGCGGAGGGCGTACGAAGAGGCCTGGAGACCGCCCCTACCTTCCCTGCGGCCCGCAGGGAACGCGGCTTTGCCACCGCACACGCGCGCGGGAGGGTGTCCACGGTGTCGCGCGGGGGGAAGTCGCCTCGCCGGAAGGCGTGCACCACGCTTGCCGATCACCCTCCTGGTGCTGTCGCAAGCGGACTACCATCACCCCATGACCCGAGTACTGCTCGCCGAGGACGACGCGTCCATCTCGGAACCGCTGGCCCGCGCGCTGCGCCGCGAGGGCTACGAGGTGGAGGTCCGCCAGGACGGACCGGCCGCGCTGGACGCCGGGATGCAGGGTGGCGTCGACCTGGTCGTCCTGGACCTGGGGCTGCCCGGCATGGACGGCCTGGAAGTGGCGCGCAGGATGCGTGCCGAGGGGCACGCCGTTCCGATCCTCATCCTCACCGCCCGCGCCGACGAGGTGGACACCGTCGTCGGCCTCGACGCGGGCGCCGACGACTACGTCACCAAGCCGTTCCGGCTGGCCGAACTGCTCGCCCGGGTGCGGGCCCTGCTGCGGCGCGGTGCCGCCGAGCCCCAGCAGCCGCCGGCCACGCACGGCGTCCGTATCGACGTCGAGTCGCACCGGGCCTGGATGGGCGACGAGGAGCTCCAGCTCACGGCGAAGGAGTTCGATCTGCTGCGGGTGCTCGTCCGGGACGCCGGGCGGGTCGTCACCCGGGACCAGCTGATGCGCGAGGTCTGGGACACCACCTGGTGGTCCTCCACGAAGACCCTCGACATGCACATCTCGTGGCTGCGCAAGAAGCTCGGCGACGACGCGGCGAATCCGCGGTACATCGCCACGGTGCGGGGTGTCGGGTTCCGCTTCGAGAAGAGCTGAGCCCGGGCCTGGCTGAGCCCGGCCCTGGTTGAGCCCGGACCGGGCCGAGCCCGGGCCCAGCCGAGTCCGAGCCGAGCGCCTCCGGCTCGTGCGGGCACACTGGTTCTCGTAAGCCACCCGCCCGGAGGGCCCCGTGCGTCGCCGTCTCATTCAGTCCACGCTTGCCGTGGTTCTCGTCGTGATCGCCGTCTTCGGCGTCTCCCTCGTGATCGTCGAAACCCGGACGATCAGCAGCACCGCCCAGGAACGCGTCGACTCCGAGGCGATGCGCCTCGCGAGCATCGTGGACAGCCGCATCCTCGGGGACGAGCGGGTCAGCGCGGACGTGCTCCGGGACCAGGTCGACGCCGACCGGTACGCCCGTATCGACATTCCCGGCAGGGCGCCGATCGAGATCGGCGAGCGTCCCGCCGACGATGTCATCCACGCCGAGGCCCAGGGCGAGGAGGGCGAGACGGTCACGGTCGAGGAGCCGCGCTCGTCCGTGACCCGGGAGGTCGGCCGTACGCTGCTGATCATCGCCGCGGTCGCCCTGCTCGCGGTCGTCGCGGCCGTCCTCCTCGCCGTACGACAGGCCAACCGCCTCGCCTCCCCGCTCACCGACCTCGCGGAGACCGCGGAGCGCCTCGGCTCGGGCGACCCGCGGCCGCGTCACAAGCGGTACGGCGTCCCCGAGCTGGACCGGGTCGCCGACGTCCTCGACTCCTCCGCCGAACGCATCGGCCGGATGCTCACCGCCGAGCGGCGCCTGGCCGCCGACGCCTCCCACCAGCTCCGTACGCCGCTGACCGCGCTGTCCATGCGGCTGGAGGAGATCGCCCTCACCGACGACCCGGACACGGTGAAGGAGGAGGCCGTCATCGCACTGGCGCAGGTGGAGCGGCTGACCGACGTGGTGGAGCGGCTGCTGACCAACTCGCGCGACCCGCGGACCGGCTCGGCCGTCTCCTTCGACCTCGACGAGGTGATCAAGCAACAGCTGGAGGAGTGGCGCCCGGCCTATCGCAGCGCGGGCCGCGCGATCGTCAGCTCCGGCAAGCGGCACCTCGAGGCCGTCGGCACCCCGGGCGCGGTCGCGCAGGTGCTGGCCGCGCTGATCGAGAACTCCCTCATGCACGGCGGCGGCACCGTGGCGCTCCGTACCCGCGTCACCGGCAACCAGACGGTCATCGAGGTCACCGACGAGGGCCCCGGCATTCCGCCGGAGCTGGGCGCGCGGATCTTCGAGCGCGCCATCAGCGGACACAACTCCACGGGCATCGGACTGGCGGTCGCCCGCGATCTCGCCGAGGCCGACGGCGGGCGCCTGGAGATGCTCCAGCTGAAGCCGCCGGTGTTCGGGCTCTTCCTGTCCCGTACGCCGACCAAGCCGTCCGAGGCCGCCGCCGAGGAGCAGCGGACGGTCCGGTAGCCCGGCGGGCGGCGCAAGACCGGCCGGCTGCTCAGCCCCGGGTCGAGTCCCCCGAGTCCTAGCTCCTGCGGCCCTGTCCGCGCGACACCGCCGACACCGCGGGCGACGCGGACGCACCCGCCTCCAGGAACGATTCGGCGCTCGCCACCGCCTCCCGGGCCGGCAGCGCGCGGAACACCCACGTCCGGTACGACCAGAAGCGGAACAGGGTCGCGATGCCGATGCCGAGGAACTTGAAGACGTTGCTCTGCAGCGGGCTGTCCCAGCCGAACCCGTACGTCGCCGCGTACAGCACGCCGTTCTCGATGACCAGGCCGGCCACGCTGAACAGCAGGAAGAGCGTCAGCTCCTTCGTCCGGCCGCTCTTGTCGCGGTCGCGGTAGGTGAAGTAGCGGAAGCCGACGTAGTTGAACGCGATCGCGACGACGGTCGCTATCACGCTGGCGCGCACCACCTGGAGATCGGTGAGATGCCGCACCAGGTTGAACACGGCGAGGTTGACCAGCAGTCCCGCCCCGCCGACCGCGCCGAACTTGGCGACCTCCCGGGCGAGCCGCTCGACCCTGTGGCGCAGGGCACCGCCGGCCGGTCTCGTCCGCGGCCCCGAGGTGGTACTGCCCATCGTGTGCCGGCCCCCGTCGGTCGAATGCATCGGTCGCACACAGCGGTCGCGTGCGTCGGTCACGTGCGTCGGTCGGACATCACGGGCGTCGGTCCGTCATCGGTCCGCAACGGCCTCGGTCCACCATGGCCTCGGTCCGCGACGGCCTCCGTCCGCCGTCGGCCCCACCGGTCGAGTGCCGCCGACCCCGTCATGCTAACCAGCGCCCCTGGGGGAATCCTGTGCACGGCCGCACAGGCATTGTCAAAGGCGTGCAAATCGGCCGCCCGGGAGCGGCCGGCGGTGGCCGATACCCTGGGGGTGTGACGTTCCCGGTAGTCGGTATGGTCGGCGGGGGCCAGCTCGCTCGTATGACACACGAGGCGGGCATCCCGTTGGGCATCAGATTCAAGCTCCTCAGTGACACTCCTCAGGATTCCGCGGCTCAGGTCGTGAGCGACGTCGTCATCGGCGACTATCGCGACCTCGACACGCTGCGCGCGTTCGCGCGGGGCTGTGACGTGATCACTTTCGATCACGAGCATGTGCCCACCGAGCATCTGCGTGCCCTGGAGGCGGACGGCATTCCCGTGCGCCCCGGGCCGGACGCGCTGCAGCACGCCCAGGACAAGGGCGTCATGCGCGCCCGGCTGGCCGCGCTCGGCGTGCCGTGTCCGCGCCACCGCATCGTGACCGATCCGGACGATGTGGCCGCGTTCGCCGCGGAGGGCGGCTCCGAGGACGGCGGGAGTGGGGGATTCCCCGTCGTCCTGAAGACCGTGCGCGGCGGCTACGACGGCAAGGGCGTGTGGGTCGTACGGTCCGTCGCGGAGGCCGCCGAGCCGTTCCGCGCGGGCGTCCCCGTGCTCGCCGAGGAGAAGGTCGACTTCGTCCGCGAGCTCGCCGCCAACGTGGTCCGCTCGCCGCACGGACAGGCGGTCGCGTACCCGGTGGTGGAGTCCCGCCAGGTCGACGGCGTGTGCGACACGGTGATCGCCCCGGCGCCGGACCTCGACGAGGAGCTCGCCCTCAAGGCCGAGGAACTGGCCCTGCGCATCGCCAAGGAACTGGACGTCGTCGGCCACCTCGCCGTGGAGCTCTTCGAGACCCGCGACGGCCGCGTCCTCGTCAACGAGCTGGCCATGCGCCCGCACAACTCCGGCCACTGGACCATGGACGGCGCGATCACCTCCCAGTTCGCCAACCACGTCCGGGCCGTCCTCGACCTCCCGCTCGGCGATCCGCGCCCGCGCGCGCGGTGGACGGTCATGGCCAACGTCCTGGGCGGCGACTACCCGGACATGTACTCCGCGTATCTGCACTGCATGGCCCGCGACCCCCAGCTCAAGATCCATATGTATGGCAAGGACGTGAAGCCCGGCCGCAAGGTGGGGCACGTCAACACCTACGGCGACGATCTGGACGACGTGCTGGAGCGCGCCCGGCACGCGGCCGACTACCTGAAGGGGACGATCACCGAATGAGCCCGAGCCCTGTCGTCGGCATCGTCATGGGGTCCGACTCCGACTGGCCCGTCATGGAGGCGGCCGCGCAGGCCCTCGACGAGTTCGGGATCGCGTACGAGGTCGACGTCGTCTCCGCGCACCGGATGCCGCGCGAGATGATCGCGTACGGCGAGGAGGCCGCCGGGCGCGGTCTGAAGGTGATCGTCGCGGGCGCCGGGGGCGCCGCCCACCTGCCCGGCATGCTGGCCTCGGTCACCCCGCTGCCGGTCATCGGTGTGCCCGTGCCGCTGAAGTACCTGGACGGCATGGACTCGCTGCTGTCGATCGTGCAGATGCCGGCCGGGGTTCCGGTGGCCACGGTCTCCGTCGGCGGCGCCCGCAACGCCGGACTGCTGGCCGCCCGGATGCTCGCCGCCCACGACGAGGAGCTCCTCGCCCGGATGCGCGTGTTCCAGCAGGAGCTGAACGACCAGGCCACCGAGAAGGGCAAGCGCCTGCGCGCCAAGGTGGAGGGCTCGGGCGGTTTCGGCTTCGGCGCGGGCAAGTGAGCGCCGTGGCCTCCTCCCCGGGCGCGCTGGAGCGCGCCCGGGAACTGCTCCGGGAGTTCCCCGTCGCCGACGGCCACAACGACCTGCCCTGGGCCCTGCGCCAGCAGGTCCGCTACGACCTGGCCGCCCGCGACATCGCCACCGACCAGAGCACCCACCTGCACACGGACCTGGCGCGGCTGCGCGCGGGCGGGGTCGGGGCGCAGTTCTGGTCCGTGTACGTCCGCTCGGACCTGCCCGGACCGGTCACCGCGACCCTCGAACAGATCGACTGCGTACGGCAGCTGATCGACCGCCACCCCGGCGATCTGCGGGCCGCGCTGACCGCCGCCGACATGGAAGCGGCGCGCGCTGAGGGCCGTATCGCGTCCCTGATGGGCGCCGAGGGCGGCCACTCCATCGACAACTCCCTCGCCACGCTGCGGCAGCTGTACGAGCTGGGCGTGCGCTACATGACGCTCACCCACAACGACAACAACGCGTGGGCGGACTCGGCGACCGACGAGCCGGGCGTGGGCGGTCTGTCGGCCTTCGGCCGCGAGGTCGTCAAGGAGATGAACCGGCTCGGCATGCTGGTCGACCTCTCCCACGTGGCCGCCACCACCATGCGGGCCGCGCTCGACACGTCCGTCGCGCCGGTGATCTTCTCCCACTCCTCCGCGCGCGCGGTGTGCGACCACCCGCGCAACGTCCCGGACGACGTGCTGGAGCGGCTGCCCGCCAACGGGGGAGTGGCGATGGTGACGTTCGTGCCGAAGTTCGTGCTCCAGGCGGCGGTGGAGTGGACGAGGGCCGCCGACGAGAACATGCGCGCCCACGGCTTCCACCACCTCGACACCACCGCCGAGGCGATGCAGGTGCACCGCGCCTTCGAGGAGACCCGCCCGCGCCCGGTCGCCACGGTGTCCACGGTCGCCGACCACCTGGACCACATGCGCGAGGTGGCCGGCATCGACCACCTCGGCATCGACGGCGACTACGACGGCACGGCCTTCACCCCGGACGGCCTCGACGACGTCTCCGGCTATCCGAACCTGATCGCCGAACTGCTGGACCGCGGCTGGTCGCGCACCGACCTCGCCAAGCTGACCTGGCAGAACGCGGTCCGGGTGCTGGGCGCGGCCGAGGACGTGGCACGGGACCTGCGCTCCCGTACGGCCCCGTCGAACGCCACGATCGAACAGCTGGACGGCATCGAGCGGCCGGCCGGCTGACGCACGCGCGCGGGGCCCCCGGTGTGCCGGGCGCCCCGCGCGGCCGTACCCCCGAACGCTCCACCCACCAGGAAGCCTCCCGGCCTTCCGTGCCACGGTGACGGTACCGAGACGTACCGCTCACCCACGGAGTCCCGTCATGGCCGACCTGCACGACGAACTGCGCGAGCCAACGGAGGTCGGTGAGCTCGACCCGCCCGCCGCCCGGCCCGGGCGGCACCCCGGACAGAGTCCGCCCGGAGCTCCCGCCGCATCCGCCACCGGCACCTCCGACATCCCCGCCGACCTGCTGCCCGACCTCCTGACACGGGCCCACGCCCTCCTCGCCGCGCACCCCGTCGCCGACGGCTACAGCGGGCTGCCCCGGGCGCTGCGCCGGCTGCACTGGTACGACCTGGAGCTCGGCGAGGGCGCCGTGGACACCGATGTGCCGCGGCTGCGCAGGGGGCACGTGGGGGCGCTGTTCTGCGCGCTGCACCTGCCGGACGGGCTGAGCGGCGAGCGGGCCGTCAGCGCCACCCTGGAGCAGATGGACGTGGTCCGGACGGCGGTGCGCGCCCACCCGGAGGCGCTGCGGCTCGCCCAGGGCGCCGGGCAGACCGCCGACGCGCGCAACTGCGGCCGGACCGCCGTCCTCCTCGGGCCCGCGAGTGCCGTCGCGCTCGGGGACTCGCCCGGCATCCTGCGCTGTCTGCACGCGCTCGGCCTGAAGGTGCTCACGCTGTCCGGCGTCTCCTGGGCGGGCGAGGCCGGGCCGACCGCGTTCGGCGAGGAGATGGTGCGGGAGATGAACCGCCTCGGCGTGCTCGCCGATCTCTCCGGTGCCTCGGACGCCACGGCCGCCCGGGTGCTCACGGTGTCCCGGGCCCCGGTGGTGTGCGCCAGGTCGGGGGCCCGCGCGCTGCGGCCGCACCCGGCGAACCTGCCCGACGACCTGCTCCGGCGGCTGGGCGTCGCCCGGGGCCTGTGCCTGGTGCCGCTCACCGCCGAGCAGACCGGCCCGTCCGTCCGGGACGTCGCCGACCACCTCGACCACGTACGCGCGCTGGCGGGCCCGGAGTGCGTCGGCCTGTCGGGGACGTACGACTCCGGGACCACCCATCCGCAGGACCTAGCCGACGCCTCCTGCTACCCGCACCTCATCGCCGAACTCCTCCTGCGGGGCTGGCCCGAGGACCACCTGACCCGGCTCACCTGGGGCAACGTCCAGCGCGTGCTGCGCGGCGCGGACTTCGCGGCCCGGGCCGTCCAGCAGCGCAAGCAGCCGTCCACGGCGCGGATCACGGAGCTGGACGGGTAGCCGCCCGCGCGCGTGGTCACTTCGGCGTGGTCACTCCGACTCGATCCGGCACAGGCAGAACGGATGCCCCGCCGGGTCGGCGTACACCCGGAAGTCCTTCTTCACGTCGTCCTCCAGGTCCAGCGGCCGGGCGCCCAGCGCCAGCACCTTCGCGTGCGCCGCGTCGACCTCCTCCCAGGTGCTCCCCGCGTCGAAGTCCAGGTGGAACTGCTGCGAGTTGAGGTCGGCGCGCGGCCACTCCGGCGGGGTGTACCCGGGCGCCCGCTGGAAGGCGAGCCGTGGCCCGTCCGGAATCTGCAGGACGACCCAGTCGTCGTCCTCCGCACGCGGGGTGCCGCCGCCGACCCGGGCGTAGAAGTCGGCGAGGGAGTGCGGATCGGGGCAGTCGACGACGACGGAACGGAGACGTGCCACAGCTGTCATAAGCCCTCCCGGCTCAGCAGGCGCAGAGACAGAACGGGTGCCCAGCGGGGTCCGCGTAAACCCGCCAGTTCCGCGACCGGTCCTCCGTGTCCAGCGGCTTCGCCCCGAGCCCCAGCACGGCCTCCTCGGCCGCGTCGAGGTCCGGCACGTTCAGATCCAGGTGGAACTGCTGCGAGTGGCCGGGCGCCGGCCACTGCGGCGGTACGTACCCCGGCGCGGCCTGGAACGCCAGCGCCCGCCCGCCGGGCAGCTTCAGGTCCACCCAGTCGCCCTCGCCCGCGCCCTCGACGGTTCCGCCGAGCAGCTCGGCGTAGAAGCGGGCGAGCGCGCGGGGGTCGGGGCAGTCCAGGACGACGACGCCCAGTTCGGCGACGGCCATGACTTCCTCCTCGAAGTCGGGGAACGGTTACCCGAAGAGTCGGGTAACCGGTAACGGTTACTGCATGCTGCCGTATCGGGGGTAACGTCGCAAGCATGAGTGAGCGATCGCCCGCGCCGGGGGGCCTGGCTCTGGTCCAGTCCCTGGTGAACACGCTGGACGTCGAGACGGGCGCCGACTCGCTCGACACGGCCGAGGGCCGGGCGCCCTTCGGGCTGACGGCGGACGACCTGCCGGGCGCCCGCGAACTGCGCGAGTCGCTCCGCGCGGCCCTGCTCGCCCACGCCGGCCACCCGCCGCACCGCGCGGTGACCCCGCTGGGCGAGCTGCTGTCCGGGGCCCCGCTGCTGGTCACGGTCGGCACGGAGGACGGCTCGGCGGCCCTCGTCCCCGCCGACGGGCATTCCCTGCTCTCCCGGGTCGCCGCCGCCGTCGCCGAGGCGCTGGTCGCCGGCACCTGGCTGCGGCTCAAGGCGTGCGAGGCCGCCGACTGTCTCTGGGCGTACTACGACCGCAGCCCGGCCGGACGCGGCCGCTGGTGCTCGATGCAGGTGTGCGGGGCCCGCGCGAAGATGCGCCGTTACCGGGCCAAGTAGCCGGATGCGACAAAAGGCGGCAAGGAAGCACAGGCAAGTGGTGCAGAATGCGACAGACGCCGGTCCTGCCGACTGAGCCTCGGCCGGACCGGCGTCCTTCCACGCGTCCTGCGGTCTTCCGGTTGCGGTCTCCCGGGATCAGGCGGTGGGCCGCCCCATCGCCCGGTACGTCCACCCCGCGCGGCGCCACAGCTCCGGGTCCAGCGCGTTGCGGCCGTCGAGGACCAGGCGCTGCGCCGCCACCTCGCCCAGCTCCTCCGGGTCCAGCTCGCGGAACTCCCGCCACTCCGTCAGGTGCAGCACGATGTCGGCGCCCCGCACCGCCTCCAGCGCGGACTCGGCGTACCCGAGCGTCGGGAACACCCGCCGGGCGTTCTCCATGCCCTTCGGGTCGTACACCGTGACCTGGCCGCCCTGGAGGTGGATCTGCCCGGCCACGTTCAGCGCCGGGGAGTCCCGTACGTCGTCGGAGTCGGGCTTGAACGTGGCGCCGAGCACCGCGACCCGCTTGCCGAGGAACGGCCCGCCGCCGAGCGCCCGCCGGGCCAGCTCCACCATCTGGCCGCGCTGGCGCATGTTGATGGAGTCGATCTCGCGGAGGAACGTCAGCGCCTGGTCGGCGCCCAGCTCGCCGGCGCGCGCCATGAACGCCCGGATGTCCTTCGGCAGACAGCCGCCGCCGAAGCCGATGCCGGCCCGCAGAAACTTCTTGCCGATCCGGTCGTCGTACCCGATGGCCTCCGCGAGCTTGGCGACGTCGCCGTCCGCGGCCTCGCACACCTCCGCCATCGCGTTGATGAAGGAGATCTTCGTGGCGAGGAAGGAGTTCGCCGCGGTCTTCACCAGTTCGGCGGTCGGGAAGTCGGTCACCACGAACGGCGAGCCCTCGCCGACCGGCGTCGCGTACACCTCGCGCAGCAGCTTCTCCGCCCGCTCGCTGCGCACGCCCACCACGATCCGGTCCGGGTGCAGCGTGTCCTCGACGGCGAAGCCCTCCCGCAGGAACTCGGGGTTCCAGGCCAGCTCGGCGTCCTCCCCGGCGGGCGCGTGCTCGGCGAGGTACGCGGCCAGCCGGTCCGCCGAGCCGACGGGCACCGTGGACTTGCCGACGACCAGGGCGGGGCCCCGCAGGTGCGGTGCGAGCGCGCTGACCGCGGCATCGACGTAACTCATGTCGCAGGCGTACTCGCCGCGCCGCTGCGGGGTGTTGACGCAGATGAAGTGGATGTCGCCGAACTCCGCCAGCTCGGCGTAGTCGGTGGTGAACCGCAGCCGCCCGGTCGACCCCTCGATACCGGCCACGTGCTTGCGCAGCAGCTCCTCGAGTCCCGGCTCGTACATGGGGACCTCGCCCCGCCGGAGCATGTCGATCTTCTCCGGCACGACATCGAGCCCGAGCACCTCGAAGCCGAGCTCGGCCATGGCCGCGGCGTGCGTGGCCCCGAGGTAGCCGGTGCCGATCACAGTGATCTTGAGGGCCATTAAGTGCTCCTGGGAGAAACGGCTTGCACGTGCGGTGCCTGAGCATAACCGGGGCGTGCTCAGCCACCTCACGGGGCAGTTTTCCCCTTGTCGCCAAGCTCACGTACCTGTCGCGTGAGCCGGCCTCTAAAATTCGTGTTACTTAACGGTAATTAGCGTCAGCACCACAGTGTTCTGGGAGCGTGAGACCTTGGCCGGATCGGCTGACTTCGACCTGTACCGCCCGTCCGAGGAGCACGACATGCTCCGTGACGCGATCCGTTCCCTCGCCGAGGCGAAGATCGCGCCGTACGCCGCCGCCGTGGACGAGGAGGCCCGCTTCCCGCAGGAGGCGCTCGACGCGCTCGTCGCCAACGACCTGCACGCGGTCCACGTGCCGGAGGAATACGGCGGCGCCGGCGCGGACGCGCTCGCCACGGTGATCGTCATCGAGGAGGTCGCGCGCGTCTGTGCCTCCTCCTCCCTGATCCCGGCGGTGAACAAGCTGGGCTCCCTGCCGGTGATCCTCTCCGGCTCGGAGGAACTGAAGAAGAAGTACATGACCCCGCTCGCCAAGGGCGACGCGATGTTCTCGTACTGCCTCTCCGAGCCGGACGCGGGTTCCGACGCGGCCGGCATGAAGACCCGCGCCGTACGGGACGGGGACTTCTACGTCCTCAACGGCGTCAAGCGCTGGATCACCAACGCCGGCGTCAGCGACTACTACACGGTCATGGCCGTGACGGACCCCGAGAAGCGCTCCAAGGGCATCAGCGCGTTCGTCGTCGAGAAGGGCGACGAGGGCGTGTCCTTCGGCGCCCCGGAGAAGAAGCTCGGCATCAAGGGTTCCCCGACCCGCGAGGTCTACTTCGACAACGTCCGCATCCCCGCCGACCGCATGATCGGCGAGGAGGGCACCGGCTTCGCCACGGCGATGAAGACCCTGGACCACACCCGCATCACCATCGCCGCCCAGGCCCTCGGCATCGCCCAGGGCGCCCTCGACTACGCCAAGGGCTACGTCAAGGAGCGCAAGCAGTTCGGCAAGCCGATCGCCGACTTCCAGGGCATCCAGTTCATGCTCGCCGACATGGCCATGAAGATCTCGGCCGCCCGCGCCCTGACCTACCAGGCCGCCGCCGCCTCCGAGCGCGGCGACGCCGACCTCACCTACCAGGGCGCCGCCGCCAAGTGCTTCGCCTCGGACGTGGCGATGGAGGTCACGACGGACGCGGTGCAGCTGCTGGGCGGCTACGGCTACACGCGGGACTATCCGGTGGAGCGCATGATGCGAGACGCCAAGATCACCCAGATCTACGAGGGCACGAACCAGGTCCAGCGCATCGTGATGGCGCGGAACCTGCCGTAACCCGCCGGTTTGGGTTCGGGTGACGACACGGCCTTGGCGGCGCGGTCCGCCAAGGCCGTTCTCGTTGTCACCCGTGCAGCTCGAACCAGGTGACCTTGCCCGTTCCGATCGCTGCTGCCCGACTGCCCCACGCCTGGGCGCACTGGTTCACCAGTAACAAGCCACGTCCTCCCTCAAGGGTGGCCCCGCTGGATGTCGGACGCGGCAAGACATCGCTCTCATCGCACACGCTGACGCGCAGCGTGCCGTTGCCCCACTGCACGCGCACGGTCGCGGGACCGGCGGCGTAGCGGTACGCGTTCCCGCACAGCTCACTGGTCAACAACTCCGTGGTGTCGACAAGACCGGGCAGCGAGTGGCGGGTGAGGATCGAGCGCACGGTGCTGCGGGCGACGCCGGGGCCAAGGACGTGGTGGGGGAGGGTGAGGTGGTACTCCCAGGAGTCGTCCGGTGGTCGGGGATGAGGCTCACTCATCGTGGAACTCCCTTGCGGCTGTCGGGATGGGGCACGCCTGCTCACGTGGTGGCGCCGTCGCCTGCCGCATGGGGTGCGGAGGCGGTGCTCTTCCGGAGTCGTGAGGGACGTGGGGGAGCGCTCTGTCTTCGACGGTAGAAGCGGGAAGTTCTGAGGTGCAACATTCTGCGGTGGCTTCACCCGACCGTGTGACTAGACCTATGCAGGGCCTGGCGTGAGACTCAACTAGCGCTATCAGTCAGGGAGTCCGCATGCCGCCCAGGAGATACCCCACCGTCCGTCAGAAGCGTCTGGGGGCAGAGCTGCGCAGACTGCGGGAGGCCGCAGGCCTTTCCGGAGAACAGGCTGCCGAGATCCTCGAGTGCAGCAAAGGAAAGATCAGCCGCATTGAGACAGGCATGAGCGGGATCCGCGCAGCGGAGCTGAAGGCCCTGCTACAGGCGTACGACGTCGACGACAGCGAGCTTGTCGAAGCGCTGACGGAGATGGCACGTGAAGGCCGTCGTCGCAACTGGTGGAACCAGTACGAAAGTGTGCTGCCGCCGGGTTTCGCCGACCTTGCCGAGTTGGAGGCGAAGGCCCTCAGCCTGCACTCCTGGGAGACGGTTCTCGTCCCCGGCCTCCTGCAGACGCCTGACTACATGCGGGTCCTGTTCCGACGCGGCCGGATTGAGCCACCCGAGGACGAGGTGGAGGCTCATGTACGTGGACGGATGCACCGCCAGCACGTCATGCATGGCGGTGATGCGACGCCAGACCTGTGGTTCGTGCTGTACGAGGCCGTGCTTCACGCCAGGTTCGGCGGCCTGGGCGTGATGCGGGAACAACTGTTGCACCTGACCCGGATGGCGCAGCACGACCATGTGACGTTGCAGGTGCTGCCGTACACGACCGACTCCCATCGAGGAGTGAACGGTCCTTTCGGCATCGTAGGCATGCCCGACACCGGCATGGACGTGGTGCGTGCGGAGACTGCGCTGTCCTCCCTGTACGTGCAGGACCATGCTCAAGTGGCGGCCTATAAGCTTATGTTCGACCAGTTGAGGGCGGTCGCCCTCGGTCCGGGACCGTCGCTGAAGCTCATACGGGACGTGGCCGAGGGGCTCCGAGTCTGAGCGAGGTACAGGTGTCCGACCCCGTGTGGCAGAAGTCCAGCTTCTCCGGTGACGACGCGAGCCGGGACTGTGTGGAAGTCGCCGGCGCGGTGGACGGACTTGCTCTGCTGCTGCGCGAGTCCGACTCACCCACCACTGTTCTCCGCGTATCCCCGAGCAGCTTGCACGCACTGCTGCGCGTAGTGCGGCCGGTGAAGTGATCAGCGAGGTGTCCGCGGCAGGACTCGTCTCCCCGTGGTCTGTCAGGACACCACCGCACGGGCGATCAAAGTGCCGATGTGGTCGTGCTCCGGAGCCTCCAGGACCTGTACGTTCGCTTCCTCGAACCCGGCCTTGAGCAGGAGGCTTTCCCACTTCCGTGGCGTGTGGCTGTACCGGTACGTATACATGGCCTTGCCCGCGAACCCACCCTTGTACATGCCCTGCGGGCCGTACGCACCCGGGATGGCCGGGGGCTGAGAGAACGCGAGCACACCACCGGGATTCAACCGCTCAGCAATCAAAGGAAGTAGCTTCGCCGGGTCGGTGAACCACACCGCCCCGAAGATCGAATACACGGCGTCGTAGGTCTCTGTCTCGGTGCTCAGATGCTCCAGCACTTCTGCGCAGACGAACCGTGCGCCCAACGGCCCCCATCGCTCCGTGATATTCCCGATCATGACGGGCGAGAGATCCACGCCCGTTGCCTTCACTCCTTGCTGCACGAGATACGCGAGCGCCCGCCCCGTGCCGCATCCGAGTTCCAGCGCGGTCGCCGGATCGCCCAGCAGTTCGGGTCCGGGCCCGTGCCCGGCGTACTGCGTCCAGCAGAAAACGGGGCTGGAGTCGAACACCTTGTCTTTGGTGCTCTCCGCGAAGGTGTCCCAGAGTTCGCGTTCACTGTCGATGTTGTGTCGTGCGGGCAACGGGGGGCTTCCCTCTGTGTCGAAGTGGGCCGGCGGGTGCCCCGCCCCTCCTGCGGACTCGGGGGCGGGGCGGGGCGTGCCAGTCCCGTGTCAGTGGCTGTCGGGGACCTTGTTGTCACACGGTGAGCAGTCGGAGGCGTCCACCTCCCACAGCTCGTCATCCACGGCGAAGCCGTTCCTGCGCAGCAGTTCGGCCGTGCGCGTCACGGTGCCGTCCCGGCGACGCTCGATCAGCGGAGAGTGGTGCTTGTACCGCCCGCCGTTGTACTCCTCGCACAGGGCGAAGTACAGCGGCGTGTCGAGGATGAGCTGATGGACACCGATGTCCACGGTGTACCCCACGCCCATGTCCACGCCGGGGTTCTCCATGGCGGTGATCAGGTAGGCGATGCCCTGGTCGAGGATGCGTTCGGCCAGGCTGCGGACGGCCACGCTGTCCCGGAGCAGAAGTGCCACCTCGCGCTCCCACAGGTCGGTCACGCCCACGTCCGCGACCAGATGCGGAACACGCTCTTGTACTGCGTTGAGGATGATGCGCGGATCGCGGGTCCGCGTCTGGACTGCTGTGCTCATGCTGTGTCTCCTCCTGCTGCTGGGAGTGGTGCACTGCACTTGCTGGCCCGGCAAGCCGACTCAGCTTCACGGCGCGACCGGCCGGGGCTTGGCCCGCTCCCCGCTGGGGAGCCTCACCAACCAGCGGGGAGCGGGAACTCACGGGTGCGCTGGGGTGGGCCGTCTGAGGCTCACACCCCGCCCTTGCTGCGCTTGTTGATCTCGGCGACCCTGTCGCTCAGGCGCTCGGCCAACGATTGAGCCGGTGGCTCGTAGTCGGGACACCTCGGGTTACCGCACTCACATTTCGGCCAGCGCAGGGCCGAACCAGGGGCGAGGTCGGCACCTTCCGGACCAGGGCTGCTCTTCGGCACCCTGAGCACGCCGCCTCCGCCGAATGCTCCGGAGAGACGGGAAAGGAACTGTCGGGCCTCATTACTGTCTAGGTGATCAGCCGCTTCGGTCCTATGTGCCCTGCTGTCACTCACCATGGCTCCTATATTCTGCGAGCCATGGCTGAACTTCTAGCCTGTTTCTTGTTCCCGCAAGAAGTTGTTCCGGATGTCTTCGATCAGATTCCGCATGTCTTCACCGGTCAGTGCTATCCGCTGGAACCCTTCGAACTTTTCAACGTAAAGATCCACGTCCCGTGGGTCAGTGACGACGACCTCAGCGTGTACCGTTTCCACGGTCGCCATGCGGTCGTCGCGGATTACGAACGCGTGGTTAGCAATATCGTGTTGCTGAATCTCTAGCGGAACTACACGAATGTCCACATGAGAGAGTCGCGAAATGGAAGCGATACGGTCAAGCTGTGCAGCCATCATCTGTGGTGGCACGATGCGCCAGCGTAGAACTGGTTCCGTGATGACGAACCGCAGTGACTTTGTGTTGTCGTAGAGAACTGCTTGCCGTTCAAGCCGACCATTGATCGTTTGCGTGAGTGCGTCCTCACTGAGATTATGGCGTTGCAGAATAGCTCGGATGTACTCGGGAGTCTGGAGAAGTCCCGGAACTAGTGCGGGCTGAAACAGCCGCAGCATCGACATCTGGGCTTCCAGGGCCTTGGCGGCCTGCTGGCCCTTGTGGACCCCCATCCGCTTGAGCAGACGCCATGCTGTCGCTTCTGTCGCCGACGCGCGTGCGGCCTCTGTGTACTCCGCCTTGACCTCGTCCGAGACGCCGATTGCGGTCAGGATGCGCTCTACGTCCGTCGTACTGGGCGCCAGCTTCGCATTCTCGATCTTGGACAGTTTGGACGGAGACATGAGGGCGCTGCGGGCCACCGCCTTGGCTTCCTTGTCGGATGCCACTCGCAGCGCCCGCAGCGCGGCTCCAAGCTGTGCCCTGTTCACGCCCCGTACTTTGCCCACCATTCGGTGAACGGTTCCGCGTGCGCGAGTGCCGTGTCACGGAACCTGGTGAATTCTTTCGTCTGTTCCGGCCCCAGTACTTCAGAGCCGAGGTACTTCCCGGCCTCGTCGTAGTTCATCACGGCCACGGACTCGGAGTCGAAGAACCAGAAGTCCGGGACGTTCTCCAACGGGTTGGGCTTGTCGGTGGTGTCGAGGATGAAGAACTCTTCGCCCCCGGTCATATTCTTCCGGTAGCCCCACCCCAGTTCGAAGCAAAGGTATTCCGTGAGTGGGCGCGACAGAATGTGCACCCGGTAGATCCGCTTTCCCTTTTCGGTGTGTGAGCGAAGTTCCTCCACCCAGCCTTCGTTGTAGTCGTCCGGCTGCGGCTCCCCGGCCAGGAAGGCGTGATAGGCGTCGACGTTCCCGGACTTGCTGTAGTCGTCCAGGGTCTCCAGGCGGAATGCCTCACGCGTGAACGAGTCGAATAGGTCACCGAGGGTCTTAGATGAGGTTGTCACGAATGGCCTTCTGGATCAGTTCCATCGGGATTTCGACCAGGGTTTCGTGAGCGGGAATCCGAAGTCCGTGGTCTGTCGGCGTCTCACCCTGTACCAGGAGGGTGCCGCGATCCGTTGCGTAGATCGTCGGGCAGTCCTTGATGTCGCATGTGCTGACCAGCTTGGTGACCTTCATGGTCTGGGTTCCCCTCTCCCATGCCGCTGCCAGTACCCCCGCACCTGCGTTGATGCTCCCGAGGGCGGGGCGTATGGGTCAAGCGATCACGGTTGACGGAACAGGAAACCGCGTAACCTGCCCCGAGCCGGAGGCCCTCTCTAGGAGGGGTGTTCGCACAGGTCCGAGCCGTATGACCTGTAAAGCACCCAGACACACGCGCGTGGGGCCCCCTTCCCCACCCGGAAGGGGGCCCCACGCGCGTGACACTCAGTTCTTGGTCAGCACCGCCGGCCGCCGCGACGCGATGACCTTCTTCGCCAGCGACCTGGGGCTGGTCAGGAAGCCGTAGCCCCACGACATGTGCATCGTGGCGAGGGCGACGGGGATCTGCAGGCGGGCTTTCAGCGGCAGGCCCTTGCCCGCGGGCAGCGAGCCGGCCACGATCGCCGCGAGGTAGCCGCCGGGGACGATGAAACCCCAGGGCGTGAGGACCGCGCCCACCACGATGCCCGCCGCGATGGCGCACACCGCGGTCGGCGGGGCGAGGTAGCGCAGGTTGATCGAGCCCTCGTGGTAGCGGGCGACGACGTGCCGCCAGCGGCCGTAGTCCTTGTACTGCTTGGCCAGCGCCTTCACGCTCGGGCGCGGCCGGTACGACACCCTGAGCTCGGGCGAGAACCAGATCAGGCCGCCCGCCTCGCGGATACGGAAGTTCAGCTCCCAGTCCTGGGCGCGGATGAACTCCTCGTTGTAGCCGCCCTGCTGCTCCAGGGCCTCCCGCCGGAACACGCCCAGGTACACGGTCTCGGCCTCGCCCGCCGCGCCGCCCGTGTGGAACGCCGCGTTGCCCACACCGATCTTCGACGTCATGGCGGCGGCGACCGCGTGCTCCCAGTCGTTCTCGCCCTCGGCGTGCATGATGCCGCCCACGTTCTGCGCGCCGGTCTCCGCCAGCAGCCGTACGGCCGTGGCGATGTAGTTCGGCGAGAGCATGCCGTGGCCGTCGACGCGGACGACGACGGGGTGCCGGGACGCCTTGATCGCGGCGTTCAGCGCGGCGGGCGTGCGGCCGGTCGGGTTGGGGACGGTGTGCACGCGCGGGTCTTCCCGGACCAGCTCGGCGGCGATCTCGTCCGTACGGTCCGTGGAGGGACCGAGGGCGATCACGACCTCCATCTCGCCGGCGTACTCCTGGGCGAGGATCGCTTGGACGGCGCCGCGCAGATGCCGCTCCTCGTTGAGGACGGGCATGATGACGGACACGGCGGGAAGCTGCACGTCGGGCATGGCGTTCATAGGACGCTCACGTTACCGCGAACGGGCGACACCGACGCGCGCCGTCCGGCCTGGAACATCATCCGCAGATCGTACGGGCCTACGGTGCTCACGGATCCCACGGCCCCGTCCTCGCGGAGGTGTCACCCCGTGCCCGCACCACCCCGCCGCCCCGCCCGCCCGCAGCCTTCCGACGGCTCGCCGCGCCGGAAGGGGGACGGCGGCCCGGGGCGGCCGCCCGGACGGCGGCGAACCGGCTGGGCCCTGCGGGCGGTGACCGCGCTGTCGGTGGTGGTGCTCGCCTCCGCCGGTATCGGGCACGCGGTGCTCACCGGCCTCGACGACGACATCGCCCGGGTCGACCCCTTCAAGGACATGAAGAACCGTCCCGAGGCCGGCCACGGCATGAACGTCCTGGTCGTCGGCACGGACGGCCGCGACAGGATCGGCGCCGAGGAGCGCGAGAAGTACCGGCTCGGCGGCACCCCCTGCCGCTGCACGGACACGATGATGATCGTGCACATCTCGGCGGACCGGGAGCACGCCAGCGTGGTGAGCCTGCCGCGCGACTCGTACGCCGAGGTGCCGCCGCACATCGACGCCACCACCGGCCGGCGGCACCGCGCGCACCCGGTGAAGCTGAACGCCGCGTACGCCGAGGGCGGCCCCGAGCTGACCGTGCGCACGGTCGAGCACATGACCAAGGTCAAGGTCGACCACTATCTGGAGATCGACTTCATCAGCTTCATGCGGACCGTGGACGTGCTCGGCGGCGTCGAGATCTGCACCGCGCAGCCGCTCGACGACCCGGTGACCGGTCTCAGGCTGCCGCCGGGCGCGCACCGGCTGGACGGCGGGCAGGCCCTGCAGTACGTGCGCTCCCGGCACGCGGACGGCTCCTCCGACCTCGGCCGGATGCAGCGCCAGCAGCGGTTCATGGCCTCGCTCGTCGCGCAGGCCACCTCCTCCGGGGTGCTGCTGAACCCGATGAAGTTCCAGGACGTCATCCAGGCCGTGGTGGGCTCGGTGCGCGCGGACAAGCAGTTCGGCGCGGAGGAGCTGCTCGGCCTGGGGCGGGCGATGCGCAACTTCTCGCCCGCCTCCTCCGAGTTCACCACGGTCCCCATCGGGCGGATGGGCTACGAGGTGAAGGGCATCGGCTCGACGCTGAAGTGGGACGACAAGAAGGCGTCCGGCCTCTTCGCGGCCCTGCGCGCCGACCGTCCGCTCGCCCCGCACAAGGTGCGCCGGGGGCGCGGGCCGCTGCGCGTCGAGGTGGCCCCGCAGCACATCCGCGTCCAGGTGGAGAACGGCACCACGGTCACCGGGCTCGGCCGGCGGATCGACGACGCGCTCGCGGCCACCGGGTTCCGCACCACGCGGACGCCCGTGAACTCGGTGGAGCGAAGGGTGACGCGCACGGTCGTCGCGTACGACCCGCGCTGGGACCGCTCGGCCCGTTCCCTGGCGGCGGCCCTGCCGGGCAGCGAGCTGCGGGCCGTGCCGAACCAGGGGCCGACGCTGAAGGTGATCGCCGGGACCGATTTCGAGCGGGTGCGGAAGGTGCGGGCAGCGGGCTCGCCCCCGGAGCCCGGGGTGATGCGCGGGGACGAGGTGGCCTGCAGGTGAGGCGTACCCCCGGCTCCCTGGCGGTGACTCTCAGTCCTCGAAGCCCTCGGCCGCCCGCTGCTCGCGCAGCTCCATGATCGCCCGCCGCCGGGCCAGCCGGTGGGTGCGGCGGATCTGGGCCTCCTGGTAGCGCCGCTTGTCCCGCTCGGTCTCCGGTATCACCGGGGGCACCTGGCGGGGCTTGCCGTCGGCGTCCACCGCGGCGAAGACCAGATAGGCCGAGCCGACCTGCTGGGGCGGCGCCGACTCGTTCCACCGCTCGGCCAGCACGCGGACGCCCACCTCCATCGAGGTCCGCCCGGTCCAGTTCACCTGTGCCTTCACATGCACCAGGTCGCCCACCCGCACGGGCTCCAGGAAGGCCATCTCGTCCATGGAGGCGGTGACGGCCGGTCCGCCGGAGTGCCGTCCGGCCACCGCGCCCGCCGCGTCGTCGACGAGCTTCATGATCACGCCGCCGTGCACCGTCCCCAGCAGGTTGGTGTCGTTGTGGGTCATGATGTGGCTGAGGGTGGTACGGGAGGCGGAGGTGGGCTTGCCCGGGATGTCGGACTCCGGGGCTGCGGCCTGGTCTGTCATACCGTCCACCTTATGCCGGGGCGCGCGGGGCCAGGCTCTGCATCAGCTCTGCAACAGCCGCGCCCCGGAATCACCCCGACCCTTGTCCAGTACACAGTACGGACCTGCACACTGGTCCGCATGAACGAGTGGCCCGAGGGACAGAACGGCGGCAACCGCGGTGGCGGGTACGGCCGCGGCAGCGCGAACGCACAGCCTGAGGGCGCGCGCGTGATGCGGCAGGTGCGGCGCGGCCCGGCGGGGGCTCCCCCTCGGGGCGGGGTGCCGCCGCAGCCGTCGTACGACGCCGGGTACGGCGAGCGGTACGACGACGGGCAGGGCGCCCCGCAGCAGCCGTACGACAGCGGCTACAACACCGGCCAGGTGTACGGGACGCCGGGCGGCTCCGGTGGTTCCGGCGACGGCGGCGGCCGCGGGTACGGCGGCGGCCGGCCCGCGCCCGACTGGCGCCGCCGCATCAAGCTGACGGCGATCACGCTGGTCACCGTGTTGATCGTCACCGTCGTCGGCACGTACTTCTGGGCCGACTCCAAGCTCAACCGCGAGGTCGACCTGTCCAAGGTGATCGACCGTCCGGAGGCGGGTGAGGGGACGAACTACCTGATCGTCGGCTCCGACAGCCGCGAGGGCATGTCCGACGAGGAGAAGAAGAAGCTGCACACCGGGTCCGCCGAGGGCAAGCGCACGGACTCGATGATGATCCTGCACACCGGGTCGAACGGCCCGACGCTCGTCTCGCTGCCCCGCGACTCCAATGTCACCATCCCGTCGTTCGTGGGCTCCGAGTCCGGCAAGCGCTACGAGAGCACCGGCCGCCAGGTGAAGCTGAACGCCGCGTACGCGGAGGACGGCCCCGAGCTGCTGGTCCGCACCGTCGAGGCCAACACGGGCCTGCGCATCGACCACTACGTCGAGATCGGCTTCGCGGGCTTCGCCAACATCGTGGACGCGGTCGGCGGCGTCGAGATCGAGATCCCGAAGGGCGGCATGAAGGACAAGAAGTCCGGCGCCGACTTCGAGGCGGGCAAGCAGACCCTCAACGGCGAGCAGGCCCTCGCCTTCGTCCGCACCCGGTACGCCCTCGCGGGCAGCGACCTGGACCGCACGAAGAACCAGCAGAAGTTCCTCGCGGCCCTGGCCAACGAGGCGGCGACCCCGGGCACGGTCCTGAACCCCTTCAGGCTCTACCCGACGATGAGCGCGGGCCTCGACACCCTGATCGTCGACAAGGACATGTCCCTGTGGAACCTGGCGAGCATGTTCTGGGCCATGAAGGGCGTCACCGGCGGTGAGGGCACGTCCATGAACATGCCGATCTCGGGCAATACCGCCAACGGCAACCTCCAGTGGGACACCGCGAAGGTGAAGCAGCTGGTGGAGGAGCTGAAGAACGACGAGAAGGTCACGGTCTCGGGGAACTGAGCCGAGCACCGCACAAGGTCAGGGGCACCCACCGGGTGCCCCTGAGTGCTGCCGGGGTGCCAGGCTCACGCCGTGGCACCCGCCATGGCGCGGCACATCTCCGAACAGCGCCGGCACGCCTCGGCGCACCGCATCAGCTGCGGATCGTCCGGCATGGACATACACGCCTCGGCGCACATGTCACAGGCGCGGGCGCACAACGCGCACATCTGCGGTGACAGCGGCGAGCGGCGCATCATCATGTCCGCGCACATCCGGGTCATCTCGGAGCAGTCCATCAGTGCGCGCATGATCTGCATCTGGGCCGGACCGCCCAGCTGCATGCAGGAGCTCATGGCCTGCTCGCAGAGGGTGTGGCAGGACATGCACGCCTCGACGCACTCCTGCATCTCCCTGGTCATCGGCGTCATGGACGGGGTCGGCTGCATGGCTCCTCCTCGGGTACGGGACCCCGGACGGGTCCCTGCCCTTCCGTCGTACGCCTCCCGTCCGCCCGGCGCCATCGGGCGGACGGCACGGCTGCGCCATGCGGGCAGCAGGGGGAGGGGGAGGGGAGGGCGCCGGCCGCCGTCACCAGGTGAAGTCCGGGTCCACCTTCATGCAGGCCGTCTTGTTCGCCCCGTTCAGCGCGTCCGCGGACTTCGGCGTGGTGTCGTCCTCCTTCTTCACCTCGTACGCCGTCCCCTCGCGCCAGTCGGCGCCGACCACGAGCGTGACCCCGCTGACGTCCGTCGAGCGCTTCACCGAGCTCAGCGGGATGCCGAGGGCCTCGGCGACCGCCTGGGCGTCGCCCTCGAGCTCGGCGCTCGGATAGCGCACCACGGTCTTCTCCTCGGCCGACACCGTCGACCGGTCGGCCGTGGCCTTGGTGAAGCCCTTCTCGACGAGCAGTCCGCTCAGCGTGCCGGCCCGTCCCTGGACCGCGGCCTGCGTGGAGGTGCTGGTGCCGTTCTGCACCAGTACGCCGATCTCGTCGTCCGGGGCGGCCGGGTCGTCGGAGACCTTGTCCTCCGTCTCCTTCTTCTTCGCGTCCTTGCCGTCCAGCGCGATGTCCTCGCGCACCAGGCGGAACAGCTGCTCGGCGTCGCCCTCCTTGGGGACCACCCGCGCGCCCACGTACGTGTAAGGCATCGTCGTCATCGTGATCCGCTCCGGCTCGACCTTCCGCAGCTCGGTGCTGAGGTCGTAGAGCGCCTTCACGCTGCCGAGCGACTGGTCGACGGTGAGCGCCTTGGTCGCCTCCTCGGCCAGCTTCCGCAGCTTGTTGGGGTTGGTGATCGTGGCGTTCTCGCGCAGCTCGCGCACCATCGCGTTCATGTACTGGTGCTGCGCCTTGGCCCGGGCGATGTCGCTGCCGTCCTCGAAGCCGTACCGCGTGCGCAGCCACTGCAGGGCCTGCTCGCCCTGGACGTACGTGGTGCCCTTCTCCAGCTTCAGTCCGGAGCCGTGGCCCTGGCTGTCCTTGGAGTAGATGTTGGCGTCCACGCACACCGGTACGCCGCCTATGGCGTCGGCCATCGACACCACGCCCGCGAAGTCGACCATCATGAAGTGGTCGATGTGGATCCCGGTCAGCTCCTGCCAGGTGGCGACCGTGCAGCCGGGGCCGCCGCGGCCGAGCGACCGGTTCGTCATCAACGGCACGTCGGAGGCCGGGTAGACCTCGCCGTCGTCGGGATCCGTGCACTTGGGGATCTGCACCAGGGTGTCGCGGGGCATGCTGATCACCGACATGTTGGTGCGGTCCGCGGACAGGTGCAGCAGCATCTGGACGTCCGCGAGGGGAGTGCCGCCGAAGGTCTCCTTCGCCCCGCCGAGCTTCTGGTTCTCCTTGGAGTCCCGCGCGTCCGAGCCGATGAGCAGGATGTTCAGCGGGGTCTGGCCGGCCGCGTTCGGCGTCGGCTTGGCGACCTCGGTGTCGCCGAGGTTCAGGTCGTCCTTCTTTATGTTGCCGTTCAGGTGCTGGTAGTAGAGATATCCGGCACCCGCGGTACCGAGTATCAGGACCGCCAGAACCGAGGCGGACCAGCGCAGGACGCGGCGTCTGCGGCGCGGGCGCCCGGAGGCGTCCTCGGGCGCGCGACGACGTCTGCCACGGCCCTGGGGAGCGGGGGGCGGGGCGCTGCCCCCCGCGTCCGCTTCCGGGCTCCGCTGTCCGTACGGACCATGTCCGTCGTTCCGCTGTCCGTACGGGCCATTCCCCTCGTACGGACCGTGCCCGCCGGACGGGCTGCCGTTCCAGGCCTCACCGGCCTCCGGGGCCTCCGACTGTCTCCGGTCCCCCCGTACCCCGCTGCGCGCCATCTCCCTGCCCTTCCCCACCCTGCCTGCCGAACGAGGAAGCCCCCGTGCCCTGTTGGACTCCCGAGACCCCGACTCGGATGTACTCGTGCTCTGTTGAACGCGTCATAGGCCCCATTCCGATGACGCGTCCTGTCGCCCTGCCCGCCCGGATGTCCTCTTGCGTCCGGTACGGCCCTGTGTGCGGCCCGGCTCCGGGCACGCGCGTCGTCCACCCGCCTCGCACGCGCGCGCAGGCCCGCGCCGGGCACGCGTGTGCACCCTCGGGGGGTACCGCCGTGCCCGGCCGGGACACGTCCGCACAGGGGAAGACGCGCGCTGGACGTGTCGGGTCGCCGCAGGTCGTCAGCTGGCGCAGACCTGCTTGTCCGCCGTGTTCTTCTGGACGTCCAGGTCCGTCGCCGCCGCCGATCCGCTCAGCGGGACGCCGGCGCCCTTGAAGTCCTCGCCCAGGGTGAGCACCATCGCGGGCAGCCCCTGGGAGTTGGTCTCGCTGCCGCCCTCACCGGGCTTCAGCGCCGACGCGGGCAGGCCCATGATGTCGGCCAGCGCGCGTGCCTGGTCGGCCTGGTCGGGGTCGTACGCGAGGGTCGTCTTCGCCAGGTCCTTCTCGGCGTTGCCGAGCTGGCTGGACTTGGTGACGCCCTCCTCGTTCTGCAGCCAGGTGAGGGTCTCCGACGCGCTGCCGCTCTCGGCGCCGCCGTTGTAGATGTTCACCCGGACCTCGGAGGCCTCGGCGCGCGTGCCCTTGAGCTTCGCGGCCTCCTTCTCCTTGGCCTCCTTCGCTTCCTTCTTCTTCACCTCGGTCAGCGAGACGTCACCGCGGACGGTGCGGAACAGCTTCTCGGCCTTGGTCTCGCTCATCAGCACGGTCGCCTTGTCGTCGGGGTTGTCGACCACCGGCACCGTCGTGAACGTCAGGTTCTTGGTGTTGACCTTGCCGATCTCCTGCGCGAGCGAGGCCAGCTTCTTGATGTTCGCGATCTTCGAGTCGACCGTCAGCGCCTTGGTGCCGGCCTCGGCGAGCGCGAGCAGCTTCTGCGCGTTGGTGAGCGTGTCGTCCGACTTCACCTGCCGCATCAGCGAGCTGAGGAACTGCTGCTGGAGCTCGATCCGGCTCAGGTCGCTGCCGAGGCCGACCGAGTACCGGGTCCGCACGAAGGCCAGGGCGTCGTCGCCCATGATGGTGTGCTCGCCCGCGGTCAGGTTCAGATGGGACTTCGAGTCGTTGATGTCCTTCTCCAGGCACACCTTCACGCCGCCCACCGCGGTCGACAGCGTCTTCACCGCGTTGAAGTCCGCCACCATGAAGTGGTCGGGCTTGATTCCGGTCAGCTCCGTTACGGTCCGCGCTGTGCAACTGGGCGTACGGCCCTCCTGGCCGAGGCTCTCGTTGAAGCGGGTGTGCGCCGTGCCCGGGATGTTCTTCGTGGAGCCGTCCTCCTGGGCGGTCGGACAGTCCGGGATGTCCACGATCATGTCCCGCGGGATGCTCATCGCGGTCGCGTTCGTCCGGTCCTTGGAGACGTGCAGCAGGATGGTGGTGTCCGCGTGGCCGACGCTGCCGGCGTCGCCGTACCCCGTGTTCCCCGCACCGCTGCGCTTGTCGGTGCCGATCACCAGGATGTTGATCGCCCGGTCCTTGCTGAAGCCGCCGGTGCTCGCGCCGTCGTCGGAGACGGCCGTGATGTTGTCGTTGAGGTGCTGGTAGTACAGATAGCCCGCGGCGCTCACCCCGACCAGCAGGAAGGCCAGCGAGCCGCCCGTCCAGACCAGGACCTTCTTGCCCTTGGACTTCTTCTGCTTCGTGCGGCGGCGTCCCGGCGGCGGCTCGGCGGGCGCTCCGCGGCGGCGCCGGGGCCCCGGCACCGTCTGGGGGATCTCCCGGGTGTCCGGCGCCGCCGCGGCCGTCGCGGAGCGCGTACGGGCTCCCACCGGCTGCGCGCCCCCTCCGGGCCCTCCCCCGGCTCGCGCCCCGGTGGCGCGGGTCCCCGTCCTCCGAGGCCCGGGCACCGCCGACTGCGGAGCGGAAGGGGCCAGTCGCAATTCGTATTCGCCGGTGTTCGGGTTGAGCACCCACTGGTCTGCGGGGTCGATGTCGTCCGCCCGCCCACGGCCTTGCGCGTCCACGGTTGTCCGATTCCTCCGTCGGGGCCACGCGGCGCCTTCCCCCTCCAAAAGGCGCTCGGGTCTCGTGCAAGTGGTGCGCGACCAGGAGGCCTGACACACCGGATCGCTCACACTATCCGCCCGATTAGGTGTCAAGCGACGTCGGTGACAAATTCCACGTCCCTACAACTGGGCAATCCGCCCATTTCTTGGTGCTTTTCTTCCGACTGTTGACGTGCGGTTTACCTGCGGACGCCCGTGGTGTCCGCGTATCCGTGGAAAACCGGAGCCGGGGCGGGGTGCCCGGTGTTCGCGATCCCGGCGGGTCGATTTCCGTGCGGCTCGCGGTGTGTGACCGGGCGGTTACGGAAGTCGGCTGAATCGCCGTGATCGCACGTATGTCCTGTGGATTCCCTGTGCGAGTAACGCGCGTTTCGCCGGGTGCGGTCCTCTATGGAATCGGGCTCTTCGTGCGCGATTCCCTGGAGTCTCCTCGCGCGTTCCTCTTCCTCCGGAAGTGCGGTGAGCAAGGGCACTCGTTCTGTCGGGTGCGGTGATCGCGCGCACGTCGAGCACGGACGGTCCGCACTGTTCAGGCGGCGGGCCGGGCGCGCGGGGGCGCGGCGCCCAGCCGCACCGTGCCTGTGGCGGAGACCGTGTCCACGGCCGAGACCGCGCCCGCACCTCCGGGCGCCGCCCGCTCACAGGCGCAGCGCCTAGCGGGTCGCCGACACCCGTTCCATCTCGATCCGCCGCGCCAGCCCCTCCTCGCCCAGCCGGTCCAGATGCCGGCACAGCACCACCGAACCTCCGGTGGCCAGCGGAGCGTAGAGCCCGGCGTTCAGGCCCTCCCACGTGTCGTACGGCAGCCCGGACAGCAGCCGGGACGCGGGCCCCGTCAGCCCGAGCGCCGGTGCCTCCGCCCGGGCCCGCTCCACCACCTCCGCGCCGCTGAACTCCCGCCCGGCGACGATCAGCGCCGGCTCCTCGGGGTCGACCGGGGCGTACGGCACGAAGCGGTCGCCCTGGCCCGGCACCTCGACGGCGTAGTCGGTGAACCCCTCGGGCGGCTGCGGGAAGCGGCCGCCGAGCGGGCGCAGCGCCAGCGCGACACGCTCGCCGGAGCAGGCGCGGGCCGTGTCCAGCGTGTCGGGGCCGCTGACGACGATGTCGGCCGTGGCCGGGTCGCCCGCGACATCCGCGAGGACGCCCACCGACGAACACGCCAGCAGCCACACCGCCGTCTGCCAGTGTGCGGGCAGCAGCAGCGCGACCCGGTCGCCGGGCTCGGCGGAGAGTCCGTCCTGGAGCAGGTTCGCGGTCTTGGCCACCCAATTGGCGAAGGTGGCCACGGACAGTTCGACGCGTTCGCCCGTGGCGTCGTCGTAGAAGGTCACCAGGGGGCGTGCGGGGTCCGCGGCGAGCGCGGATCGCAGCAGGTCGGCAGGGGTGCGGTCGGTGGCGTTCACGCGCGCAAGAGTACGCGGGGGGCACCTCGGCCGGCGGCGCGGGCCGAGGCGCCGGGCCACCGGTTCGGCCGAACGCGCCCAACGAGCCGTCAAACCCCGGATGGACATGAATGTCTGATTATGTCCAAGATCAGTGGCATGCGACGATTTCTGTCATCCTCGATCGGCGTCACATGCGCGGCGGCCCTGTCCCTGCCGCTGGTCCTCACCGCTTCGGCCGCGCCCCAGGCTCCCGCGGCGGGGGCGGAGTCCGTCCCCGGCAGCACCCAGTCGATCCCGCTGAGCCGGCTCACCCGGCCCGGCAGTGACCGCGCGGCCGGGCCCGCCGCGGCCGAGCGGGGTTCCGTGCGCCGGACCGTACGGCCGTTCTCGCTGGTCGGCGTCGTCTGGGACGACCCGGACGCCGAACTGCACGGCAGTGTCCAGGTCCGCACCCGGGGCACCGGTACCGCCCGGTGGTCCGGCTGGCAGGACGTCGACACGCACAACCACGAGCACGCCCCCGACCCGGACACCGCCGAGCGCGCCTCCGGCCGGGTACGCGGCTCGACGGCCCCGTTGTGGGTGGGTGACTCCGACGGTGTCGAGGTACGGATCCGCGCGGAGGCACAGCATCACGGCCCGGACACGGCCGGTGGGCAGGTGGTAACTGGCGGTCGGGCGGCCCCTGGCGGTCAGACGGTCCTCGGCAGTCGGGCGGCCCTCGGCGGCCGCATGCAGCCCGGTGGCCAGGCGGCCCTCGTCGACAAGGAAGCCCTCAACGACAAGGAATCCCTCGTCGACAAGGGCGCTCCCCGCGGCCGGACAGCTCCAGACGGCGAGGCAGCTCCCGACGCCCAGACCCCTTCCGACGCCCAACCCCGTTCCGGCGCCCAGGCACCGCCCGACGCTCAGATCCCCTCCGACACTCAGATCCCCTCCGATGCCCAGGCCCCTCCCGACGGCCGAACCTCCCCCGGAGGCGCCCAAACACCCCCCGACGACCGGGCGCTCCCCGAGGGCCTGCGCCTGGAGCTCGTCGATCCCGGTGCGGAGCCCCCGCCCGGCGGCACCCCCGCGGGCACCTCGCGCTTCGGCGCGCTGGGCCCCGAGGCGAGCGCCGCGTCCGTCGCCAACGCCGAACTGACCCCCCTGGGCGCGGCCGAGATCCCGGCGCTGTCCCGCCGGGAGACGGAGGAGCGGTACGTGGGCGCGCGGCCCGGAGCCAAGCCGTACATCGGTCCGCGCCCTCGTATCATCACGCGCCGCGGCTGGGGCGCCGACGAGAAGCTGCGCGAGCGCGGCTTCCGCTACACCAAGCGGGTTAAGGCGGCCTTCGTGCATCACACGGCGTCCGGCAACAAGTACCGCTGCTCGCAGTCCCCTTCGCTCATCCGCAGTATCTACCGCTACCACGTCGTGAGCAGCGGCTGGCGGGACATCGGCTACAACTTCCTCGTCGACAAGTGCGGAAAGATCTACGAGGGGCGCGCGGGCGGCGTGGCCAGAGCGGTCATGGGCGCGCACACACTCGGTTTCAACGCGAACAGCATGGGCATCGCCGTGCTCGGCAGTTACGGCAGCGCGAAGCCGCCCACGAAGGCGGTCCGCGCCATCGCCAGCCTCACGGCCTGGAAACTCGGCCTTTACGGAGTCAACCCGCGTGGCAAGACATATCTGACGTCCGGTGGTGGCAATCTCTACCGAAAAGGTAGGAAGGTACGACTGAACGTGATCTCCGGCCATCGGGACGGCTTCGTCACGGAGTGCCCGGGACGCCGCCTTTACGGCAAGCTCGGCAAGGCCCGTTCCACGGCGGCGTACTTCCAGGGCCGGTAGGCCGGTGCACGGCTGTCACGGGTCGGCCACCCGGACACACCTCCGCACCGACAACTCCACAGCCGTACCCACGACAACTCCACACCGAGCCATCGACGGACCCCCCGCACTGCCATCGAAGGCCCATCGAACGGTCTGCATACACTGGCCGGCCGAACCACACTTCGGCCGGTCCCGGCAGGAAGCAGAGACGACAGGTGACAGAAGCGATCCTCCTGGTCGGCGGCAAAGGCACCCGGCTGCGCCCGCTCACGGTGCACACCCCGAAGCCCATGGTCCCGGCTGCCGGGGTCCCCTTCCTCACGCACCAGCTGGCGCGGGCCAAGGCAGCGGGTGTCGAGCACATCGTGCTCGCCACCTCCTATCTGGCCGAGGTCTTCGAACCGTACTTCGGTGACGGCTCGTCACTGGGGCTGCGTCTGGAGTACGTCACCGAGGAGGAGCCCCTCGGCACCGGCGGCGCCATCCGCAATGTCGCGTCGCGTCTGCACTCGGGTCCCGACGACCCGGTCCTGATCTTCAACGGCGACATCCTCACGGGCCTGGACATCGAGGCGCTCGTGGCGACCCACCGGTCGACGGGCGCGGACATCTCCCTGCACCTGACGAAGGTCACCGACCCGCGCGCGTACGGCCTGGTCCCCACCGACGCGACGGGCCGGGTCACGGCCTTCCTGGAGAAACCGCAGACCCCCGAGGAGATCGTCACCGACCAGATCAACGCGGGCGCGTACGTCTTCCGCCGCTCGGTCATCGACACGATCCCGGCGGGCCGTCCGGTCTCGGTCGAACGGGAGACCTTCCCGGACCTGCTGGCGGCCGGCGCCCATCTGCAGGGCATGGTCGACTCCACCTACTGGCTCGACCTCGGCACCCCGGCGGCGTTCGTCCGGGGCTCCGCGGACCTCGTTCTCGGCCGTGCCCCGTCCCCGGCGGTCCCCGGCCGCTGCGGCGACCGCCTGGTCCTGCCCACGGCCATGGTCGCGGGCGACGCCAAGCTGACCGGGGGCACGGTGGTCGGCGAGGGCGCGTTCGTCGGCGAGGGCGCCCGGCTGTCGGGCAGTACGGTCCTGGCGGGCGCGGTGGTCGAACCGGGCGCGGTCATCACGGACTCCCTGATCGGCGCACGGGCCCGCATCGGCCGGCGCTCGATCCTCACCGGCGCGGTCATCGGCGACGGCGCGGTCGTCGGAGCGGACAACGAACTCCGGGACGGCGTACGGGTGTGGTGCGACGCGCGGATCCCGACGGCGGCGGTGCGCTTCTCGTCGGACCAGTGAGCGGAACGATTCGCCGCGACCGGTGACCGGTGATGGTGACCGATGACCGGTACGGCGAGGCGGCCTGGCGAGCGGGCGTGGCGAGCGAGCGTGGAGAGCGAGCGGGGCGAGCGAGCGTGGAGAGCGAGCGGGGCGAGCGAGCGGGGCGAGCGGTGACGACCGGTCGCCCCGACGGCCACCCGGACCCGGCAGAGCCACACGTGTGCCGCCGGACCGCAGTCCTACGTGTGCTGCCAGATGGTCCCCACCGACATCCGCGGCCCCCGCCGCGGCGGCGTCCGCCCGGACAGCAGGATCAGCCGGGCCGCCCGGTGCCGCTGCCCCGCGTACGGCTCGAGGAGCGACAGCATCGCCTCGTCGTCGGCGTTCCGGTCACCCGCCAGCGCGTAGCCGACGATGCCCGGCAGATGCAGGTCCCCGACCGTCACCGCGTCCGCCGCGCCATGACTGCGCTGCACGGTCTCCGCCGAAGTCCACGGCCCGATCCCCGGCAGGACCTCCAGCCGCGCCTGCGCCTGGGCGGGCGGCATGGTCACGGCCTCCTCGAGCCGCGCGGCGACCCGTACGGCCCGCAGGATTGTCGACGCCCGTTTGGCGTCGACGCCGGCCCGGTGCCACTCCCATGACGGGATCAGCGCCCAGGTCCGGGCGTCCGGCATCACGTGCATCGGCTCCGGCACGGGGCCCGGCGCCGGCTCGCCGAACCTCCGGACGAGCAGCCGCCAGGACCTGTACGCCTCGAGCGACGTGACCTTCTGCTCCAGGACCGACGGGATCAGTGACTCCAGCACCAGCCCGGTCCGCGTCAGCCGCAGCCCCGGACGCCGCTGCCGGGTCAGTGCGAGGAGCCGGTGCCGCGGCTCGAAGGCGGACGGGTCGTCGAACGCGCCGAGCATCCCGGGCAGCTGCTCCAGCAGCCACCCGGCCCCCGGCCCCCACGCCTCGGCCTCCGCCACCTCGCCGCGCAGCGCGACCCGCAGCGTCCCCGGCCCCGCCGGGGTGCGGCTGGCCCGCCACACGGACCCGTCGGGCGTCAGCCGGACCGTCGGATCGTGGGGCCCGCGCCGCAGCGGCCCGAGCACCAGTCCGAGGTCGAGCGGCCCCTCGGGACGCCAGGTCCGCCGCAGCCCGGCCGCGGCGGCCGGCCGGCCCGCCCCACCGGGCGCGGGCACACCGGAGAGCCCGCCGCGCACCGTCGCGGTGCGTGCGGGCCGGGGCGCGAAGCGTCCTGCCACAGTGGTGATCCTGGAAGTCGTACGGGACGGGGGAGACGGGGGAGGTCCTCAGACGGTCGTTCCAGGATGCCTCACCGCACCTCGATGAAGGCGTCGGCGTCGCGCCCGGGCCGCGGCCGGGGCTCCTCCGCCGGGCGCCCCACCGCCACGGCGCCCATCGGGTCCCAGCCCTCCGGCAGCGCCAGCACGCGCCGTACGACGTCCCGGCAGAACATCGTCGACGACACCCACGCGGACCCCAGGCCCTCACCGGCGAGCGCCACGAGGAAGTTCTGCACCCCGGCACCGGCGGCGACCACGAACATCTCCCGCTCGGCCCCGTCCCGCCGCGCGTCGCCGTACGTGTGGGACCCGTCCATGACCAGACAGGGCACCACCAGATACGGCGCGTTGCGCAGGACGTCGCCCCGGCGCACCCGCTTGGCGATGGACTCCTCGCTCTTGCCGTCGCGCCGCAGATCCGCGATCCATGCCTCCCGCATGGCGTCCAGCAGCCCGGTCCGGGACTCCTCGGACTCCAGCAGCACGAACCGCCACGGTGTGGTGTGATGCGGCGCCGGCGCGGTCACCGCCGCGGCCACGGCACGCCGTACGGCGCCGGGGTCGACGGACTCGTCGGTGAACGACCGGACCGTACGCCGCTGGGTCACCGCCAGCCGTACGGCCTCCGAGGTGCCGAGCCGGAACATGTCGTTCCGCGCGCCGCGCACCATCGCCCGCGCCCCCTCGCCGTCGTCCTCCGCCATCACGTGCCCGAGCCCGCGCACCACGGCGACGGGCCGCCCGCCGGCCTTCCCCTTCACGAGGTCACCGGCCGCGGCCAGCTCGTCGGCGGTCGCGACGACGGTCGCGGAGAGCGGATTGCCGTACGCGTCCGTCCCGCCGCGCAGATCGTCGAGCACGCGCACGCCCGCGGCACCGATCGCGACATCCGTCAGACCCGAACGCCACGGCCGCCCGAAGGTGTCGGTGATCACGATCCCGACCTCGACCCCGAGCGTCTCCCGCAGTCCCTCCCGGATCGCCCGCGCGGACGCGTCCGGGTCCTCGGGGAGGAGGAGCACGGTCCCGGCGGGGGTGTTGGAGGCGTCGACCCCGGCGGCGGCCATCACCAGGCCCTGCCGGTTCTCCACGATCCGCAGCGTCCCGCGGCGCGCCACGACCCGTACGGTCTCGGCGTCGATGGCGTCCTCCCGGTCGGCGGCCTCGACGATCCGGCCCTCCGCCTTCGACACGATCTTGGAGGTGACGAGGAGCACGTCCCCGTCGGCCAGGCCCGGCTCGGCCGCGGCGATCAGCTTGGCGAGGTCGTCGCCCGGCCGCACCTCGGGGAGGCCGGCCGGTGCCCAGACGCGGTAGCCCGGGGTCGGGTCACCGTCCGCCGCGGCGGACACGGGGTCCTCGGCTCCGGCTCCGGAGAGGCCGCCGCCGTTCCCGGAAAGGTCGCTGTTCAAGCGCCCCGCACCTCCTCCGCCAGCGCCAGCGCCTCCTGCGCCATCCGCGCCGTCGCCTCCGCGTCCGTCATCATCAGCGGAACGGCCCGGCACCGGATCCCGGCGGCCTCGACGCGCTCCACCGCGTCCGCGTCCACCGTGTCGACCAGCCAGCCGTCCAGCAGCCCCGACCCGTAGTGCTCGGCGACCGCCGCGGCCGTCGCCTCCACGCCGACGGCGGCGAGCACCTTGTC
Source organism: Streptomyces poonensis (assembly GCF_014650915.1). Taxonomy (GTDB): domain Bacteria; phylum Actinomycetota; class Actinomycetes; order Streptomycetales; family Streptomycetaceae; genus Streptomyces; species Streptomyces poonensis. The sequence continues at coordinate 357,213 of NZ_BMVW01000007.1, forward strand.
GGCCATGCCGCGCACGGGCGCGTCCCCGACGATGGGGGAGAGGCCGACGACGGGCACCCCGGCGTCGGCGATCGCCTCGCGGATGCCGGGGACGGCCAGGATGGTGCCGATGGAGACCACGGGGTTGGACGGCGGGAAGAGGATCACGTCCGCCGCGGCGACGGCCTCCAGGACGCCCGGCGCGGGCTTCGCCTGCTCGGCGCCGACCGGCACGATCGCCTCGGCCGGCACGGAGGCGCGCAGCCGCACCCAGTACTCCTGGAAGTGGATGGCCTTGCGCTCGCCGGAGCCGCTGCCGCCGTCGCTGTCGCTGTCGCTGTCGGGCAGCGTGACCGCGACATGCGTCTCGACCCGGTCGTCCGACATGGGGATGAGCCGCACCCCGGGCTGCCACCGGTCGCACAGCGCCTCGGTGACGGCGCTCAGCGGGAAGCCGGCGTTCAGCATCTGGGTGCGCACGATGTGGGTGGCGAAGTCCCGGTCGCCGAGCCCGAACCACTCGGGCCCCACCCCGTAGGCCGCGAGTTCTTCCTTGACGTGGAAGGTCTCCTCCGCACGGCCCCAGCCCTGCTCCTCGTTGATGCCGCCGCCGAGCGTGTACATCACCGTGTCGAGGTCCGGGCAGACCTTCAGCCCGAAGAGATGGATGTCGTCGCCGGTGTTGCCGATGACCGTGATGTCGGCGTCCGGCGCGGCCAGCTTCAGACCGCGCAGGAACCGGGCACCGCCGATGCCGCCTGCCAGAACCACAATGCGCATGGGAGCAGTCTTGCAGGCGGGTGCGACAACGCGTCGGCAGGCCGCCGCCACAACCCGCACAAACCCGTACCCGATGGCCTCCGGACGGTCACCGAACGGCCGGGCGGCCGGGGTGCCGCCCCGGTGTCAGCAGGTCACCGGGAGTCCGCCGGGGCCTTGGGCGCCTGCGCCGAGCAGGCGGCGGACAGAAGTGTCTTTCCGGCCGAGCCGGCCGAAGCGAATCCGGGCCGGTGCATCGGCATCTCCGTCAGCCCCGGGTAGTAGATGTGCAGGCTGACCGCCGGTTCGAGGGCGTCGTTGACGACCTCGTGCGCGTACCCCGGAGCGAACACCCGCTGCGCCCCGGCGCGCAGCACGCGGACGCCCCGCTCGGTGCGCTCGGTCAGGACGCCGTCGAGGACGGTCAGTACGCCGGAGGAGCGGCCGTGGTCGTGGGGACCGCTGCCCTGGCCGGGCACCCAGGACAGCAGCCACACCTCGTAGCCGGGCCCCGTGCGCAGCCGGTGGTACCAGCGCGAGGTCGCGTCGTACCGGACGAGGTGCTCCCACTGGGCGCGGTCGGCCGCGACGGAGCGGGCGAGCCCGGCGAACTCGGCCACGGTGACCGGGTGCTCGCGCGGGGCCTGGAGGAGGTGCGGGACTTCGAGGATGTCGCCGGCGATCTGGAGGTCGCTGTCGCTGTTCATGGAGTGAGGTGGTCCCTCGGCAGCAGAGTCTGAGCGGAGTCTGGGAAGGCGGGGCGTCGTCGGCCGTGGCCCGGGTCATGGGCGCCGTGTACGGCCGAGCGGCCGGGACGTCAGCGGGGCGTCCGCCCCGTGTGCGACCGGGTGTACGACCGGACGAGGCCGGAGCCTCGGGTTCGGGAAGGCCGGAGCGGTGAGCTCAACAGCCGGAACAGCAACAGCTACAGCGAGCGCGGGCAGCACCGAGGGACCCGGCGGGGCGGGTCGGGGTGAGTGCCAAGTTCGCGAGCATGCCCACAAGGACAGCGGTTCACACCTCGGCTGTCAACTCGACCTCCTGTGGACGGGCCGTGTTTCACCTCATCCGGGCCACCGGTCAGATGAAAGGTTTGCTCACGGGGTTCCCGGGACACATGGCGTCCACCGGGCACAGAACCCCAGGCGAACGGCGGTCCAAACGTGATCATGATCGCTTCGGTGTTCATGCCGCAACGAGATCGAACCTGTGAGCGTCCTTGCTCGTACGTGGGGGAGGTGCGCTCGACGGCCCCGCCTGCTGTCAGGGTTTATGGTGATTTGAACACTTTCCGCTCGGCCTTGGTTCCGCAGAGTGAATAAGGGGCTCAATAGCAGATCTCGGCTTGACTCGCCCGTAGCAGCACACTTGTAATTTCACTCGTGTCGTTCAGCCGAAATCGGTACGGCAACACCACGGGGACGCGAAAGACAGACGAGGGGCGCACATGACCGAGCTCGTGCAGCAACTGCTGGTCGACGACGCGGACGAAGAACTCGGCTGGCAGGAGCGCGCGCTCTGCGCCCAGACCGATCCCGAGTCCTTCTTCCCCGAGAAGGGCGGCTCCACCAGGGAGGCCAAGAAGGTCTGCCTCGCCTGTGAGGTCCGCTCGGAGTGCCTGGAGTACGCGCTCGCCAACGACGAGCGGTTCGGCATCTGGGGCGGCCTGTCGGAGCGTGAGCGCCGCCGTCTCAAGAAGGCCGCCGTCTGAGACTCCGGAGCCGCCGTACGACAACGGGCGGAGCACCGGGAACCGGACAAGCACACACGCGCGCGTGCCGCCGACCAAACAGCACACACCCTTACGTAACGACCGGCCCGCCGCCCATGGGCAGTCCACAGGCGGCGGGCCGCTTGCTGCCCAGCCGTTAGTGTGGTCGCTCGTCCGAGACGTCCCGCTGTCCTCCCTGGACGCGGACGTCCACCGCAGTCCACCGAACCGGGGCCCGTACCTCGATGTCCGTGCACAGTCACACGGCAGCCCACCACGACGCTGCCACAGGGGTGTTCGACCCGACCCGCCAGGCGGCGTTCGGCCCGACCAGCCAGGCGCTGTCCGACCCGTCCCGCCCGCCCGAGTTCCCGCGCCACGTGGTCACCGCGGTGCTCGTCGCCCACGACGGCGCCCGCTGGCTGCCCGACGCGCTCGCCGGGCTGCTCGGCCAGGAGCGCCCGGTGCAGAACGCCGTGGCGGCCGACACCGGCAGCGGGGACGACTCCGCCCGGCTGCTCACCGAGGCCCTCGGCGACGACCGGGTCCTGCACCTCGCCCGGCGCACCGGCTTCGGCCAGGCCGTCGACGAGGCCAACCGCAACGCGGGCGTGCTCACCCCGGACGAACTGCCCTACCTCAAGCGCCCCAGCGGCTGGGACCCCGTCACCCGCACCTGGCGCGACGACGCCTACGACATGCCGGAGCTGCCGCACGGCGAGCCCGTGCAGTGGCTGTGGCTGCTGCACGACGACTGCGCCCCCGAACCGGAGGCGCTCGCCGAGCTGCTGAGGGTCGTCGAGAACGAGCACGAGCTCGGCCGGGACGACGTGGCCGTCGTCGGCCCCAAGCTGCGCGGCTGGTACGACCGCCGCCAGCTGCTGGAGGTCGGCGTCACCATCGCCAACTCCGGCCGCCGCTGGACCGGTCTGGACCGCCGTGAGCAGGACCAGGGGCAGCACGACCACGTACGGCCCACGCTCGCCGTGTCCACCGCGGGCATGCTGATCCGCCGCGACGTCTTCGAGGAACTCGGCGGCTTCGACCGGCGGCTGCCCCTGATGCGCGACGACATCGACCTGTGCTGGCGCGCCACGGCCGCCGGGCACCGCGTCCTCGTCGCCCCCGAGGCGGTCGTACGGCACGCCGAGGCGGCCTCCCGCGAGCGCCGCACCGTCGACTGCGTCGGCCGCAGCTCCGCCTCCCCGCACATGGTCGACAAGGCGGGCGCCGTCTACACCCTGCTCGTCAACACGCGCGCGGCGGCGCTGCCGTGGGTCCTGGTGCGGCTCGTGCTCGGCACCCTGCTGCGGACTCTCGCCTACCTCGTCGGCAAGGTCCCCGGACAGGCCGTCGACGAGATCCGCGGCCTCCTGGGCACCCTGCTGCGCCCGGAGCGCATCCTTGCGGGCCGCCGCAGGCGCGGCCGGCCGCAGCTCGACAAGGGCGAACTGCGCGCCCTGTTCCCGCCGCCCGGCGCCACCGTACGGGCCACCGTCGAGCAGGTCGCCGGCAACCTGGTGGGCCGCTCCGATCCCGAGTCCTCCGCAGCCGGACGGCACGGCGGCGCGGTCGAGTCCGGGCCCGGCGGCGACGACGCCGACTTCCTGGAGGTCGAGCAGTTCGCCCGGCTCAAGCGCCTCGCCCGCCGGCCCGGGCCCGTGCTCTTCGCCGTCCTGCTGCTGGTCTCGCTCGTCGCCTGCCGCAACCTGCTCGGCGGCGGCGCGCTGGCGGGCGGCGCGCTGCTGCCCGCGCCCGCCGACTCCGGCGAACTGTGGTCGCGCTACCTCGACTCCTGGCACACGGTCGGCGCGGGCGGAACGCAGTCCGCGCCGCCCTACCTCGCGCTCGTCGCCCTGCTCGCGTCGCTGCTGCTGGGCTCCACCGGAGCCGCGGTCACCGCGCTGCTGGTGGCCTCCGTGCCGCTCGCCGGCTTCACCGCGTACTTCGCCTCCCGGCCCCTCGTCAGCTCGCGGCTGCTGCGCGCGTGGGCGGCCGTCGCGTACGCCTTCCTGCCCGCCGTCACCGGTGCGCTCGCGGGCGGCCGCATCGGCACCGCCGTCCTCGCCGTCCTGCTGCCGCTCCTCGCGCGCGCGGGCATCACGGCCGCCGGGCTCGCGAACTCCTCGGGCGCGCGCGGCAGCTGGCGCGCCACCTGGGCGTACGCCCTGCTGCTGACCCTCACCACCGCGTTCACCCCGGTCGTGTGGCCGATAGCCCTGGTCCTCGGCCTCGGCGTACTCGTCCTGCGCCGCCGGGACGTCCCCGCCTACGGTCTGCGCTTCCTGGCCCAGCTCGGCACCCCGCTCCTCGTCCTCGCCCCCTGGTCGCTGACCCTGCTGCCGTCGGGCTTCTTCCAGGAGGCCGGCCTGGAGTACGGCACGGGCGCGGCCTCCGCCACCGACCTGCTCGGCACCTCCCCGGGCGGCCCCGGCACCGTCGACGGGCTGCTGCTCATCGGCATCGTGCTGGCGGCGCTGGCCGCCCTGCTGCGCTCGGAACGGCAGCTGTCCGTCCGCACGGCCTGGGTCGCCGCCCTCGTGGCGCTCGTCCTCGCGGTCCTGTCCAACGGCTCCGCCTGGGCCGGACCCGCCACCCTCGTCTACGGCCTCGCCCTGCTGGCCGCCGCCACGCTCGGTGCCGACGGGGCACGCGCGCGCGTGGCCGAGCAGAGCTTCGGCTGGCGCCAGCCGGTGGCCGCCCTCATCGCGCTCGCCGCGGCCGTCGGCCCGCTGCTGGCCGCCGCCGGCTGGATGGTCCGCGGCGCGGACGGGCCCCTGGAGCGGCGCGAGCCCGTGCAGGTGCCCGCGTTCGTCGCCGAGGAGAGCGGCACCCGCGACCAGCCCCGCACCCTGGTCCTCGACAGCGACTCCACCGCCGAGGTGGGCTACACCCTCGTCCGCGGCTCCGGCGCCCGCCTCGGCGACGCCGAGATCGCCGCGGCGGCCGGCGAGAACGAGCGGCTCGACAAGGTCGTCGCCAATCTCGTGGCGGGCTCCGGCGCCGACCAGGCCGACGAACTCGGCGGCTTCGCCGTCCGCTACGTCCTCGTCGACAAGGGCGCGCCCCGCGACGTCAGCCGCGTCCTGGACGCCACCCCCGGACTGAGCCGGCTCAGCCAGCAGGACGGCAGCGCCCTGTGGCGCGTGGACCGGCAGGTGGCCCGCGCCGTCGTCGTCCCCGCCTCCGGCGACCCGCAGCCCGTGGCGGCCGGCCCCGTCGAGATCCACACCACCCTGCCCGAGGGCGACGCGGGCCGCGTCCTGCGTCTCGCCGACACCGCGGACGAGGGCTGGACCGCCACCCTCGACGGCGAGCCGCTCACCCGCGTCACGGTCGACGGCTGGGCCCAGGGCTTCAAGCTGCCGTCGGGCGGCGGGAAGCTGGACGTCACTTTCGACGACCCGGTGAGCCACACCGGCTGGCTGTGGGCCCAGGGCGCGCTCGCCGTCGTCCTGGTGGTGCTCGCCCTGCCGGGCCGCCGCCGGGACGTCGACGACGACCTCCCCGAGGAGCCCGTCGTCCCCGCCCAGGACATCAGCGGTGACGGTCGCCGTGCCCGCCGGCTGCGCGCCCAGGCCGAGGCCGAACAGGCCGAGGCCGCGCAGACCGGCACCGGACAGACCGCCGACACACCCCCGCCCCCGGCCGAGGAGGCCCCGGTACCGGCCGCCGTCCCGCAGCAGCCGGCGTACGACGGGTGGGACACCCCGGGTTACCCGGGCACCGAGTACGGCACGTACGGGAACGACCCGTACCAGCAGCAGACCCAGCAGTACCCGGCGGGCGGCTACCAGCAGCCGTACCAGGCGGACCCCTACCAGGGCGGCCAGTACGACCCGTACGCCTACGGGGACCCGAACGGCTCGTACGGCGAGACGTACCACCAGGGTTACGACGCCACGTACGACCCGTCGCACGGCACCGACAGTGAGCGCCCCGAGGGAGGCCGGCAGTGAACCGCACCACCCTGTCCCTGATCGCCGGCGCGACCGCGCTCGCCGCCGTCACCGGCTTCGCCGCGCTCACCGCGCCCAACGGCTCCGGTGAGCCCGCCGCCAAGGCGGCCGCCCAGCTGCCCGTGGAACGCACGAGCCTCCTCTGCCCCCAGCCGAGCACCTCGGACGTCGCGGAGACCTCGTACACGTCCTTCACGCCCGTCACGAAGGGCACCGGGGACGGCGGGCAGGCCTCACTCGTGGCCGCGGGCGAGGAGGCGGCGGACGAAGACGGATCCGGCAGCGGCAAGAAGGGGAAGTCCGCGAAGCCCTTCCTGGCGGCCGAGGAGCCCGGCAAGCCGGTCACCGGCACCGCGGACGGCGAGTCGCCCGCCCTCATCGGCACCGCCGAGGGGAAGCACGCGCCCGGATGGACCGTCCAGCAGACCACCGAGGTCGACGCGGGCACGGGACGCGGTCTGCTCGGCGTCAACTGCTCCGCGCCGGACACCGACTTCTGGTTCCCCGGAGCCAGCACGGTCGTGGACCGCACCGACTACGTCCACCTGACCAACCCGGACGACTCGGCCGCCGTCGTCGACATCGAGCTGTACGGCAAGGACGGGGCCCTGAAGTCGACCGCGGGGGAGGGCATCACGGTCCGGCCGCGCTCCAGCGAGCCGGTCCTGCTGTCCACGCTCGCGGACGCGGCGGAGACGGACCTGACCGTGCACGTCAGCGTGCGCAGCGGACGCGTGGCGGCGGCCGTCCAGGCCCTGGACGACAAGCTGGGCGGCGACTGGCTGGCCCCGTCGGCCGATCCGGCGGGCAGCCTGGTCCTGCCGGGCGTCCCCGCGGACGCGAAGGAGGTGCGGCTGGTGGCCTTCGTACCGGGGGACACGGACGCCGACCTGCAGGTGCGGCTCGCCTCGCCCTCGGGTCTGATCACTCCCGCGGGCAACGAGACGCTGCACGTGAAGGCCGGCATGACGGCCGCGATCGACCTGGGTGACGTGACACGGGGTGAGGCCGGGTCACTGGTGCTGACGCCGACGGGCACGTCGGTGCCCGTGGTCGCCGCCGTGCGGGTGGTGCGCGGCAAGGGCGACAGCCAGGAGACGGCGTTCGTCCCGGCGAGCCGGCCGGTGGACACGCGCGCGTCGGTCGCGGACAACCGCTCCAAGGGCACCACACTCACCGTGACCGCCCCCGAGGACGCCGCCGAGGTCAAGGTCACCGCCTCCGCGGGCAGCGAGGGCGGCACGGCCGCGACGAAGACGTACAAGATCAAGGGCGGCACCAGCCAGCAGGTGGCCGTACCCGTCCCGAGCGGCCTGAAGGGCACGTACGCGCTGACGGTCGAGCCGGTCTCCGGGGGACCCGTCTACGCGTCCCGCATGCTGGAGGCGGGTACCGACGGGGGCACCGGATTCACCGTGCAGACGCTGCCGGACGACCGGGGAACGGTGGCTGTGCCGGAGGCGGAGCAGGATCTGTCGGTACTGCTTCGATAAGGGTCCGCTTCTGTACGGAACGGTCAGGGGTGGGCGCGAGTCCGCTCACGCCCACCCCTGACCGCATCAGGATCAGTCCTCGCCGTAGCGGGGATCCACCGTCTCCGGTGTGAGGCCCAGGAGTTCGGCGACCTGCTCCACCACGATCTCGTGCACCAGCGCGGCACGCTCGTCGCGGCCCTTGGTGCGGATCTCGACCGGGCGGCGGTAGACGACGACACGCGCGCGGCGGCCGTCCCGGGCCGGGACGGTGCCCCCGAGGGGCACCGCCTCGTCGTTCCAACTGCTGCCCGGGCCGTCCAGGCGCGGTACTTCGAGGACCAGGAAGTCGATGTCGGCCAGTTGCGGCCAGCGCCGCTCCAGGCGCTCGACGGAGTCCTGCACCAGATCCGCGAACGCCTCGGCGCGGCTTGCCGAAAGGGGCACCTGCGGCGGTGCGACAGGGCCGCGCATGCCCCTGCCGTGCCGGTCACGGCGGCGGGGTCCGGGCGCGGCGGGACCAGGCGGTACGGCGTTGTCCATCACCTGTGAAGGGTAGTCCTCGCGCGCGTCACGCGCCGGGCGCCCACGCGGTTCCCCAGGGAGGCCGTACGGCATGTCGCCCCATGACCATTCCAGCCAAGGTTGGGCTCGATTGCGCATCTCTCCAAGACCGTCGATCTCATGGCAATTGACAGAGTTTGCCAGGAAAAGTGATCAGCCCGGAGGGTGTTCGGCATTTCGGACAAGCGGCCCTGTGCTGGTCAGAAAGGCGCGCCGGAGGGGGTGTGTGGGGCGCTTCACAGTGCGACACGGTCGAGTGACCTGGTGGAGAGTCGTCGCGGCCCGCTCAAGAGTGCGGTACCGTCCAACGTCGTGAGCCCTGTACGTCGCTGTTCGCGCACCGCTTGCGGCCGACCCGCCGTAGCGACGCTGACGTACGTCTACGCCGACTCGACCGCGGTCCTCGGTCCGCTCGCCACCTACGCCGAACCCCACTGCTACGACCTGTGCGCCGAGCACTCCGAGCGCCTCACCGCGCCGCGCGGCTGGGAGGTCGTCCGGCTCCTCGACGGCTCGGCCCCCGCCCAGCCCAGTGGTGACGACCTGGAAGCGCTCGCCAACGCCGTGCGTGAGGCGGCCAAGCCGCAGCAGCGCGCCGCCGAGGCGGGTGACAACGCCCGCTCCGCCGACCCGATGGAGGTCGCGCGACGAGGGCATCTGCGAGTTCTGCGCTCACCGGACAACTGAGCGGCGCCTCCTCGCTCATAGGCAACCGCGCCTCTCGCACATCGGGCATGACGTTTCCTCACGCATCGGCCATGGCGTTTCCTCACGCGTCGACAACACCCGGACGCTGCACACGCATTGACGTGCCGTTGTCGCGGACACGACCATTCCGGTACGCGTGAGAAATCGCTTTCGCATGGCGGAACCGGGGAGGCAACCCGTTGTACGTCCAGGAACTCGAACCCGTGGCCGGATCGCTCGGCCTGTCCGCACTCGTCGCGACCCTGCCCCTCGTCATCGTCCTCGTCCTGCTGGGCGTGGTGCGTATGAAGGCCCATCTCGCGGGCCTGACCGGCCTCCTGGCGGCCGGGCTCGTCGCCTGGCTCGCCTACGGCATGCCCCTCGGTCAGACGCTCTCCGGCGCCGCCCAGGGGGCCGTCTTCGGGCTGTTCCCGATCATGTGGATCGTCGTCAACGCCCTGTGGGTGTACCGGATGACCGTCCGCACCCGGCACTTCGACATCCTGCGCCGCTCCTTCGGGCGCCTCTCCGACGACCCGCGCATCCAAGCGCTCGTCGTCGCCTTCTGCTTCGGCGCGCTCCTGGAGGCCCTCGCGGGCTTCGGCGCCCCGGTGGCCATCTCCGCGGTGATGCTCGTCGCCCTGGGCTTCGAACCGGTGCGCGCGGCCGTCATCGCGCTGGTCGCCAACACCGCGCCGGTCGCCTTCGGCGCGATGGGCACGCCCGTCGTCACCCTCGCCCAGGTCACCGAACTGCCCCTGGACACCGTGGCGTCCGTGGTGGGCCGCCAGACGCCGCTGCTGGCCCTCGTCGTCCCCCTCGTGCTCGTCTGGCTGGTCGACGGGCGGCGCGGGCTGCGCGAGACCTGGGTGCCCGCCCTTGCGTGCGGCACCGCCTTCGCCGTCGCCCAGTTCGTCGCCTCCAACTACGTCTCCGCGCAGCTCGCCGACATCGGCGCGGCCCTGCTGGGCGCCGCCGCCCTGGTCGCCGTGCCTCACGCGCGCAGGCCCGCCTCCGAGCCCGTACGCGCCGCCGTGCTGACCGGTGCGCGCAGCGAGGACCTGGACGAGGAGGACCCGCGCCGCGAGGTCGTCCGGGCCTACGCGCCGTACGTGCTGATCGTGGCGATCTTCTCGGTCGCGCAGATCCCCGCCGTGAAGGACTGGCTGGCCGGGGCGACCCGGACCTTCGACTGGCCTTTCCTGGATGTCGCCGGCCCCGACGGCGACCCGGTCGGCGCCAATGCCTTCACCTGGCCGATCGTGTCGACGGGCGGCACGCTCGTGCTCATCGCCGGCATCTGCACGGCGGCCGTCCTGGGGGTCCACGCGCGCGTGGCGGTCAAGGAGTGGGCGGCGACCGTGCACGAGCTGCGGTTCGCGATCCTCACCGTGACGTCCGTGCTCGCCCTCGCCTACGTCATGAACCTCTCCGGACAGGCCGCCACGATCGGCCACTTCGTCGCCGCGGCCGGAGCCGGACTGGCCTTCCTGTCCCCGGTCCTCGGCTGGTTCGGCGTCGCGGTCACGGGCTCGGACACCTCGGCCAACGCCCTCTTCGGTGCCCTCCAGGTGAGCGCGGCACAGCAGTCCGGACTGCCGCCCGAACTGCTCGCCGCCGCGAACAGCTCCGGCGGTGTACTCGGCAAGATGATCTCGCCGCAGAACCTGGCCATCGCGGTGGCGGCCGTGGGGCTCGCGGGCCGCGAGGGCGACCTGCTGCGCAAGGTGCTGCCGTGGAGCCTCGGGCTGTTGCTGGTGATGTGCCTGATCGTGGTGGGGCAGAGCACACCCGTACTGGAATGGATGCTTCCGTGAGCCCTGGGCGAACGCCGCCACACCCCGCGACGACGTCCTCAGTGGCGGCACAGCCCACTGTCGTCCCGGACGGGTAGTTTGGGGTGACCGATGAGGACTTCAGGAGGGTTGGCCGTGTCTGCTGATCTGTCGACGATCGTGAAGGCGTACGACGTGCGCGGGGTGGTCCCGGACCAGTGGGACGAGCCGCTGGCCGAGCTGTTCGGGGCGGCCTTCGCGCAGGTGACCGGGGCGGCCGCCATCGTGATCGGGTACGACATGCGGCCCTCCTCGCCCGGCCTGGCACGGGCGTTCGCGCGCGGGGCGGCGGCGCGCGGGGTCGACGTCACCGAGATCGGCCTGTGCTCGACCGACCAGCTCTACTACGCGTCGGGCGCGCTGAACCTGCCCGGCGCCATGTTCACGGCCTCCCACAACCCCGCCCAGTACAACGGCATCAAGATGTGCCGCGCGGGCGCCGCGCCCGTCGGCCAGGACACGGGCCTGGCCGAGATCCGCGAACTGGCCGAGCGGTGGAGCGGGTCCGGCGCCCCGGAGCCGGCCGCCACACCGGGAACCATCACGCAGCGCGACACGCTGAAGGACTACGCCAAGCACCTGCGCTCCCTGGTCGACCTGACGTCCATCCGGCCCCTGAAGGTCGTGGTCGACGCGGGCAACGGCATGGGCGGGCACACCGTGCCCACGGTCTTCGTCGACCTTCCCCTCGACCTGGTCCCGATGTACTTCGAGCTGGACGGCACGTTCCCCAACCACGAGGCCAACCCCCTCGACCCGGCGAACATCGTCGACCTCCAGGAGCACGTCCGCCAGGAGGGAGCCGACCTCGGCATCGCCTTCGACGGCGACGCGGACCGCTGCTTCGTGGTCGACGAGAAGGGCGACCCGGTCTCGCCGTCCGCGATCACCGCGCTCGTGGCCTCCCGCGAGCTGGCCAAGCACGGCGGCTCCGGCACGGTCATCCACAACCTGATCACGTCCTGGTCGGTCCCCGAGGTCGTCCGCGAGAACGGCGGCAACCCGGTCCGCACGCGCGTGGGCCACTCCTTCATCAAGGCCGAGATGGCGCGGACCGGCGCGATCTTCGGCGGGGAGCACTCCGCGCACTACTACTTCCGTGAGTTCTGGAACGCCGACACGGGCATGCTGGCCGCCCTCCACGTCCTGGCGGCCCTCGGCGAGCAGGAAGGCCCCCTGTCCGCCCTGGTCGCCCAGTACGACCGCTACGCGGGCTCCGGCGAGATCAACTCCACGGTCGACGACCAGAAGGCCCGTCTCGCCGCGCTCAAGGCCGCGTACGAGGGTCGCGACGACGTCCAGCTGGACGAACTGGACGGTCTGACGGTGACCTCGGCGGACTGGTGGTTCAACGTGCGCCCGTCCAACACCGAGCCCCTGCTGCGGCTGAACGCGGAGGCTTGCGACGAGGCGACGATGGCCAAGATCCGGGACGAGGCCCTGGCGGTCATCCGGGGCTGATGGCCCGACCGGGCGCCGGGGCTGAGGACCTGCCCCGGCGCCGGGCGGACGAGGAGGCGGCCACGGCGGAACCCGCGGGTCCCGCCGTAGCCATCCGTAGCCACGAGTCCCGGTCCCGCCGTACCCCTGTCCGCTCCGGCGCCCCGACCCCCGCGGCGGTACGCTGACCAGGCCGCATCCACAGTTCGGAAGGACACCTCATGCCGCTCGAAGCCGGCCTCCTGGAGATCCTCGCCTGCCCGGCGTGCCACGCCCCCCTCAAGGAGGAGGAGAACGAGCTGGTCTGCACGGGCCAGGACTGCGGCCTCGCCTACCCCGTCCGGGACGGCATCCCCGTACTGCTCGTCGACGAGGCCCGCCGTCCCGAGTGAGGCGCGCGTGCAAACGGGAAGGAGCGGGCGCGTGAAGGGGTACGTGTAGACCCACGACGTGTCACGCACGGCGTGCAAGCACGGCGTGGTCGTGTGCGTACGACGCGCGGGCTCGACGTGTCATGCACGCACACGAAGACGCGGGGACCCGGCGCGCGAAGAGGAACCCCGGCGACTAGAGCCACCCGGCGAACGGAGGCTGCCGTCCATGCTCGACGAATCGTTGCTCGACACCCCCGACGCCCTGGCGGAGGCGGACCGCCGCGGCCTGCTCCGCGGCGCCGCCGAGGCCGGCGCCCGGGTCCGTACCGCCGTCCGCCTCGCCGCCGAGGCCGGCATCCCCGACCTCAAGCCCGACGGCCGTCCCCGCGCCGTCCTCATCGCGGGCCCCGGCATCGCCTCCGCGGGCGTCGCCGACCTCCTCGGCTCGCTCGTGGGCGCCGGCTCCCCCGTGACCCGGCTGCACCCCACCGGTGTCGCCCCCGCCGCGGGCGCCCTGCGCTGGGAGCTCCCCGGCTGGACGGGCTCCCTCGACCTGCTCCTGGTCGCCACGTCCGACGGCACCGAGCCGGGCCTGACGCTCCTCGCCGAACAGGCCTACCGCCGCGGCTGCACGGTCGTCGCCGTCGCCCCCGCCGGGACCCCGGTCACCGAGGCGGTGGACGGCGCCCACGGCCTCTGCGTCCCCATGGCGACCGCTCCGTACGACCAGGACGAGCCGGCACCGGCCGCGGCGCCCGGTGTTCTGTGGGCGCTGCTCACCCCCCTGCTCGCGCTCCTCGACCGCACCGGCCTGATCAGCGCGCCCCCGGACGTCCTGCAGAAGGTCGCCGACCGCCTCGACCTCGTCGCCGAACGCTGCGGCCCGGCCATCGCCACGTACAGCAACCCGGCCAAGACCCTCGCCGCCGAACTCGCCGAGGCCCTGCCCCTCATCTGGACCGAGGGCCCCACCGCGGGCCCCGTGGGACGCCGGTTCGCCGCCGCGCTCGCCGAGCTGGCGGGCCGCCCCGCCCTCGACGCCCAGCTGCCGGAGGCGCTCGCCTCGCACATGGTCCTGCTGTCCGGCGCGCTGGCCGCGGGCGCCGACCCCGACGACTTCTTCCGCGACCGCGTCGATGACCCGGCCACCCTCCACGCGCGCGTGGTGCTGCTGCGTGACCGGCCCGCCGGCGGCCTCAGCGCGGCTCCGGCCGCCCGCGAACTGGCCCTCGGCCACGACACCGCGATCAGCGAACTGGAACCCGAGGAGGGCGGCCACCTGGAGACTCTCGCGGAACTGATCGCCGTCACGGATTTCGCCGCCGTTTACCTGGCGCTCGCTTCCGGGGCCTGATCTGTATCCCGGCCCCGGGCTCTCCGGCCCGGAGCCGGACAGAACCGGCGCACGTCCGGAGCCCGACCGACGCACGGTCGGTACGCGCGGCGCACGGTCGGTACCCGCGGCGCACGACCGGGCCGCGTCAGGCACACGACCGGCGCGCGTACTGGCCGCGCACTGATCGACGCACCAGACATACCAGTCGCACCAGACGCACCAACCCAAGGGCGCGTACGACGCCGCGGCCCACCGACCACAGAGCGAGAAAGACACACCATGGACCGCCTCGAGAACACGATCCGCCCCTACGCCTGGGGCTCGACCACCGCGATCCCCCGCCTGCGCGGCGTGGAGCCGACCGGCGAGCCGCAGGCGGAGATGTGGATGGGCGCCCACCCGGGCGCTCCCTCGCGCACGCCGCGCGGACCCCTCGACGAGGTGATCGACAAGGCCCCGGAACATGAGCTGGGCTCCCGGACGGTCGCGAAGTTCGGCCCCCGCCTCCCCTTCCTGCTCAAGATCCTCGCCGCCGGCGCCCCCCTCTCCCTCCAGGTGCACCCCGACCTCGCCCAGGCCAAGGAGGGGTACGAGGACGAGGAGCGCCGCGGCATCCCGGTCGACGCGCCCCACCGCAACTACAAGGACGCCAGCCACAAGCCCGAACTCATCTGCGCCCTCACCGAGTTCGACGGCCTGTGCGGCTTCCGGAGGCCCGAGGAGGCCGCCGCCCTGCTGGGCGCCCTCGACGTCGACTCCCTCAAGCCGTACGTGGACCTGCTGCGGGCCCACCCCGAGGAGGCGGCGCTGCGCGAGGTGCTGACGGCCGTGCTGTCCGCCGACCCCGAGGAGATGGCCCGTACGGTCGCCGAGGCGGCGGACGCCTGCGAGCGCCTCGGCGGCGCCCACGCCCCGTACGCCGGCATCGCCCGCCACTACCCCGGTGACCCCGGCGTCATCGCCGCGATGCTGCTGAACCACGTCCGGCTCCAGCCCGGCGAGGCCCTGTTCCTCGGCGCGGGCGTTCCGCACGCCTATCTCGACGGCCTGGGTGTCGAGATCATGGCCAACTCGGACAACGTCCTGCGCTGCGGCCTGACCCCCAAGCACGTCGACGTCCCCGAACTGCTGCGCATCGTCCGCTTCGAGGCCGGCGACCCCGGCGTCCTGCGCCCGGAGGCCTCGCCCGACGGCGAAGAGGTCTACGAGACGCCCATGGACGAGTTCCGTCTCTCCCGCTACGTCCGCGCCGAAGGCGCACCCGCCCACGACCTCACGCGCGCGACCCCGCAGATCCTGCTGTGCACGGCGGGCTCCGTACGGACCGGCGAGCAGGACCTCGCCCCCGGCGAGTCCGTCTTCGTCCCGGCGGGCGAAAAGGCCGAAGTCACCGGAACCGGCACGTTCTTCCGCGCGACGGTGGTGGCCTGATGGAGCGACACGACATCTGACAGCTCCTGATCGGCCACCTGGGACGCCATTGTCAGGCCGGGCTGCAACAATGCCCCTCGCACACGGCGGGCAACGCCCGGCCTACAACGGACAGAAGCACAGCTGAAGGGACATCACGGACTTATGAGTGCGTCAGGCGGCACCAAGGCGATCGTGGCGGCACTCGCCGCCAACCTCGCGATCGCGGTATCCAAGTTCGTGGCGTTCCTCTTCAGCGGGTCGTCCTCGATGCTCGCGGAGTCGGTGCACTCGCTCGCCGACTCCGGCAACCAGTTCCTGCTCCTCCTCGGCGGCAAGAAGGCCCAGCGCGAGGCGACCCCGCAGCACCCGTTCGGCTACGGCCGCGAGCGCTACATCTACGCCTTCCTCGTCTCCATCGTCCTGTTCTCGGTCGGCGGCATGTTCGCCATCTACGAGGGCTACGAGAAGATCCACGATCCGCACGAGATCGAGCACTGGTACTGGCCGGTCGGCGTCCTCGTCTTCGCGATCATCGCGGAGTCCTTCTCCTTCCGCACCGCCATCAAGGAGTCGAACCACCTCCGCGGCAAGAAGTCCTGGAAGGACTTCGTCCGCCACGCCAAGGCGCCCGAGCTGCCGGTCGTCCTCCTGGAGGACCTCGGCGCCCTCGTCGGCCTGGTCCTCGCCCTCGGCGGCGTCGGCCTCGCCCTGGCCACCGGCAACGGCGTTTGGGACGGCATCGGCACCCTCTGCATCGGCGTCCTGCTCATCCTGATCGCGATCGTCCTGGCCGTCGAGACCAAGTCGCTCCTGCTGGGCGAGGCCGCGGGCATCGAGGAGGTCAAGAAGATCGAGGCCGCCGTCGTCGACGGGGCCACCGTCACCGGCATCATCCACATGCGCACGCTGCACCTCGGCCCCGAGGAGCTCCTGATCGCCGCCAAGATCGCCGTCAAGCACGACGACACGGCCGCCGAGGTCGCCTCCGCCATCGACGCCGCCGAGGCCCGCATCCGCGAGGCGGTCCCGATCGCCCGCGTGATCTACCTCGAACCGGACATCTACAGCGAGGCCGCCGCAGCGAAGGGCCCGGACCGTGAGGCCACCCCCGGCGGACCGGCGCAGCACTCCGCCGACCACTGACGTACGACCGACCACTGACGTACGACCCCACGGGGCCCGCCGCACACGATGCGGCGGGCCCCGTCGTCCGTGGTCAGGCCTGCACCGGCCACGGCGGCACGGGAGCCCGCCTGCGTCGCCGCAGCACCGCCGCGGCGATACCGAGGCCCAGCCCGGTGAGCGCGACGACCACGCCGAACAGCGCGGACACGAAGAGAGCCACGGGCACCGACCAGTCGTCCGTCACCCGTCCCCGTACCGCGCTCAGGGGCACCGTCCCGTCGTGGTCCTCCTCGAAGAACCGCGAGTCCCTCGAATTCACCCGGTGGTCGCCGAGCAGGAACAGCCGCCCCTCGGGCACCGTCACGTCGTACGGCCGCACGCCGTCGGCGACACCGTCCGCCACATACGGCTCGTCGAGCGGCCTGTCATTGACGGTGAGGCGCTCTCCGGCGCCCTCGCCCGTGCAGCACACGACATGATCGCCACCCACCCCGATGACGCGCTGCATGGTGTACACACCGGGGCCGTAGCGTTCCGGCGCCTCGAACAGCACCACGTCACCCCGGCCGACCTCGTCCCCGCCGCCCTCCTCGAAGACCACCACGTCTCCCGCGGTGTAGGTGGGCGACATGCTGTCGCTCGAAACCGTGGTCGCCTGATACCCCGCCCGTGCGCCCCAGAAGCCCCCGATCGCCAGCAGCAGCCCCAACGGACCCAGCACCCACGCTGCGACCGCGAGTTTGCGCCCCCCACTCATGGCATGTCCCTTCCCTTACGTGTCTGTCGGCGGCGAAGGCTAGCGCGTACCGCCGACAACCCGGCGCGCCGACGGGGAGCCGGCCTCCGACGTGCCTCACCCACCGTTCCCGGCCCGATGCGTCGGCAGGCGGACTGGGGACGACCGGGGCCGCCGGTGTAGCTTGGGAGGGAGCCAGACGTCGCTGCTGATGGCGGTCGGGCGGCCCACGACGGGCCGGCCGAGGGAGAGAGGGCCTCCGACGGACTGCGCTGCGCGTACGCGGGCATGCCTGTGTCCTCCTGGGGCACCCCTGTGTCCGCCGCCGCGCAGATCAGCCCTACCCACCTCGACCAACCCCGAGGAGCAGCTCGCAATGACGACTGTCGACAACCGGCAGGACTTCAAGGTCGCCGACCTCTCCCTGGCCGAGTTCGGCCGCAAGGAGATCACCCTCGCCGAGCACGAGATGCCCGGCCTGATGGCGATCCGCAAGGAGTACGCCGAGGCGCAGCCCCTCGCGGGCGCCCGCGTCACCGGCTCCCTGCACATGACCGTGCAGACCGCCGTCCTCATCGAGACCCTGACCGCCCTCGGCGCGCAGGTGCGCTGGGCGTCCTGCAACATCTTCTCCACCCAGGACCACGCGGCCGCCGCCATCGCCGTCGGCCCGAACGGCACCCCGGACAACCCCCAGGGCGTCCCGGTCTTCGCCTGGAAGGGCGAGACCCTGGAGGAGTACTGGTGGTGCACGGAGCAGGCGCTGACCTGGCCGGACAGCCCCACCGGCGGCCCGAACATGATCCTCGACGACGGCGGCGACGCCACCCTCCTCGTCCACAAGGGCGTCGAGTACGAGAAGGACGGCAAGGTCCCGGGCCTGGAGACCGCCGAGTCCGACGAGCACCGCGTCATCCTCGAACTCCTGCACCGCACCATCACGGACGGCTCGCAGAAGTGGACCCAGCTGGCGTCCGAGATCCGCGGCGTCACCGAGGAGACCACGACCGGCGTCCACCGCCTGTACGAGATGCAGCGCGACGGCGTGCTCCTGTTCCCGGCGATCAACGTGAACGACGCCGTCACCAAGTCGAAGTTCGACAACAAGTACGGCTGCCGCCACTCCCTGATCGACGGCATCAACCGCGCCACCGATGTCCTGATCGGCGGCAAGACCGCGGTCGTCTGCGGCTACGGCGACGTGGGCAAGGGCTGCGCGGAGTCCCTGCGTGGCCAGGGCGCCCGCGTCATCGTCACCGAGATCGACCCGATCTGCGCGCTCCAGGCGGCCATGGACGGCTACCAGGTCACCACGCTCGACGAGGTGATCGACAAGGCCGACATCTTCGTCACCACGACGGGCAACAAGGACATCATCATGGCCTCGGACATGGCCAAGATGAAGCACCAGGCGATCGTCGGCAACATCGGTCACTTCGACAACGAGATCGACATGGCCGGCCTCGCCAAGATCCCGGGCATCGTCAAGGACGAGGTCAAGCCGCAGGTCCACACCTGGACCTTCCCCGACGGCAAGGTGATCATCGTTCTCTCCGAGGGCCGCCTGCTGAACCTGGGCAACGCCACCGGTCACCCGTCGTTCGTGATGTCCAACTCGTTCGCGGACCAGACCCTGGCCCAGATCGAGCTGTTCACCAAGCCCGACGCGTACCCGACCGGCGTGTACACGCTGCCCAAGCACCTCGACGAGAAGGTCGCCCGCCTGCACCTCGACGCGCTCGGCGTGAAGCTCACGACGCTGCGCCCGGAGCAGGCCGCGTACATCGGCGTCGAGGTCGAGGGTCCGTACAAGCCCGACCACTACCGCTACTGAACAGCGCTACGGAGCCGAAACCGCCCACCATCGCAGTGATGCCTGCACGCTACGCAGCCACCATTGCGAGCACCCGGTGAGCGCGCCCGTGCACTGACGTACTCAGCAGCAGCTCCGGACAGGCCCCCGCACCCCCGTGCCGGGGGCCTGTCCCATCGGCCGACCGCGCATGCCGTACCGGCACTCACTGCCCGACGAGCCTGCGGCCTGGGCCGGACCAGCCCTTCACAATCCAGGACCCCCATGCCCCGCGGCCGATATTCGCTCCACGACCCCCACGATCACACCCCTGTCGCCGACGAGCACTTCCACTGCGCACCCGGCCCCTCGGGCTGGCGCTATGTCTCCCAGCTGACCACCCCCTCCGGCGACCACGCCGGCTCCGTCGACCTCGCCCTCGACGACCTCGGCCGCCCCATCCGACTCGAACTCCACGCCGCGAGCTGGCAGGTCCGCGGCGCCGCACTCGACGGCGTCACCTGGGTCCGCACCGACCCCACCGGCACCTACGCCACCGAAGGCAATGTCCGCGCCCATGCCTTCACCGGCACGTCTCCGGCGTTCCTGATCGCCACCGCTCGTCTGCTGCGCCTCACCGTCCCCGCCTCCGCGACCCGCGTACGCCTCGTCGCCCTCACGGACCCGGTCCTCGCCCCGCGCACCGTGGACCAGTCCTGGACCTTGCTGGACAGCGAAGCACACGCCACTGACAACGGCCCCCTGACCGTGGACGCATACCAGGTCACAGCCCTGGACACAGGCGAGCAGCACACCGTTCACATTTCCGGCGACGTGGTCCTGGCGGCACCCGGCATCGAGCTGGAGGACCTGGACTCGCCGCCTTCAACGTTCCGCTGAAGCCGAAGCCGAAGCGGCAAGAGACAAGAGGCACGGGCAGGCAGAGCGCTGCCCTGGCACCCCTGCTTCACGCCGGCGGTACGAATCCCGTGGCCGGACGGTCGGACTGCTCGGCCGACTCGTTCCTCACCGGCCCGTCCTGAGAGTCCGCTCCAGGACGCCCCTTCGCGAGGTCGGGACCGGCCACCCCCATGTCCACAGGCTGCTCTGGCCTCTGCATCGCGGCGCCACCCCGCTCCGCGCCACCCCAGACCGGGCCACCTGCCGACGTACCAGCCTGCGCATCGACCACGCTGCTCGTGCCGTGCTCCCGGAATGCTCGCCGAGCCTCCCGCGCCTGCCGCTCGTGGAGCACGGCAGCCAAGTAAGCAGCAGCCGGCACCCCCTCCGGCGCCGGGGACCCGGTGCGTGCGACGAGGTCGGAGGCGAGGCGGGCCGCCATCGCCTGCCCGACCTGCGGATCCAGTTGCTGCATGCGTGTCAGGTACTGGCGGACGGCCAACCAGAGTCCGTCCGGGACCGCCGACAGGTCGAGTGCGGAGAACCGCCCCGCCAGCCAGTACGGCGGCGGAGGCACAAAGTTCCCCTGCCCGGTCGGCACCCGCTCCCGTACCACCAGCGTCCCCGCGAACACGTCACCCAGCCTGCGCCCCCGAGCCGACACAAGGGAGGCGATGCACGCGACGACACCGAACGTCATGAGGATTTCGACGATCCCCACAGCACCGCGTACCAGTGCGTGCCGGAACCGGATGGGCCCTCCGTCGTCCCGCACCACCCGCAGCCCGAACGCCAGCTTCCCCAAGGACCGCCCATGGCTGAGCGTCTCCACCGCGATCGGTCCGCCCACCAGTACCAACAGGAAGGTTGCGATCGATATCGCGACCTGCGCCGCCTCGTCCAGACCGGCCGTCGCCGCGACCAGGACCATGGTCACGACGAGGTACCCGATCATGGCCACGATCAGATCGAGCACCACGGCGAGCGCCCGGCTCGGCAGCTTCGCGGGGCGCAGCTCCAGCGCCACCGCCTCGCCAGTCACTAGCTCACTCACGTGCCCGTCCCTTCCCCTGACCTGCCCTGAGCACGGCCAGTCTGCCAAGCTGAGGGCACATCGCGCCGCAGTACGACAAGCTGACACGCAGTACGAGAGGACGAGGAGCAGCAAACCCCATGGACCTCGACGTCTACGTGTCCGCCCACCGCGCGGAGTGGGACCGCCTCGACGCCCTGCTGCGCCGTCGGCGCCGGCTGAACGGCGCAGAGGTCGACGAACTCGTCGCCCTCTACCAGCGCACCGCCACGCATCTCTCCGTGATCCAGTCCAGCGCCCCGGACCCGCAGCTCACCGGGCGCCTCAGCCAACTGCTGGCACGCGCGCGCAGCGCAGTGACAGGTACCCGCCGCGCCTCCTGGCGCGATGTGACCCGTTTCCTCGCCCACGGCTTCCCTGCCGCCGTCTACCGCTCACGCCACTGGTGGATACCCACCGCGCTCCTGTCCACGGTGGTTGCCGTACTCCTGGGCTGGTGGATCGGCACCCACCCGGAGGTCCAGTCCTCGATAGCGGCCCCCGAGCAACTGCGTGAGCTGACCCGCCCGGGCGGCGAGTACGAGACGTACTACTCCAGCCACCCGGCCGCATCCTTCGCGGCGCAGGTGTGGACGAACAACGCCCAGGCCGCGGCCATGTGCCTGGTGCTGGGCATCTTCCTCGGCCTCCCGGTCCTCTGGATCCTTCTCCTCAACATGCTGAACCTGGGTATGGGCATCGGCTTGATGTCTTCGGCAGGCAGACTCGACGTCTTCCTGGGGCTCATCCTTCCGCACGGCCTTCTGGAACTGACCGCCGTCTTCGTGGCCGCCGGGACGGGCCTGAGACTCGGCTGGACCCTCATCGACCCGGGCCCTCGTACCCGCCGTGCCGCGCTCGCCGAGGAAGGCAGAGCCGCGCTGGGCATGGCGATAGGCCTGGCCCTGATCCTCTTCATCTCCGGAGCGATCGAAGGCTTCGTGACCCCTTCCGGGCTGCCGACCTGGGCACGCATCGGCATCGGCATCGCAGCGGAGCTGGCCTTTCTCGCGTACGTCTACGTCCTGGGCGGACGTGCGGCCCGGGCCGGCGGCATCGGCGACCTCGAGGAACCCGAGCGGAGCGCCGCCGTCCCGACGGCGGCCTGAGCACGTTCGACTGACCGTCGGCCGCACGTCCACCACCGGATGTGCAAGCACCTGCGCCGAGCTGTTAACCTCTTCTTCGCCCCGCAAGGACTGTTGACACAGGCCGAGTGGGGAGGTAGATTCGAACAGTTGCCTAGAGGGGACCTCCCCGGCTGGCAGCAGCGAGTGTCTATCCGCTTCTCGCAGCGTCGATAAATCGATGACGATGAAGCCCCGATGATTCAGTAACGGACGACCGGTCAATCCGATCCAAACGTTCTGATAAAGTCGGAACCGCCGAAAAGAGAAACGCGAAAGCGTAGATCTGAGAAGCGTGCCGAAAGGCAAAGCCCGCCGACTGGGAATCAGGCCCGAAAGGATCTGATAGAGTCGGAACCGCCGGAAAGGGAAACGCGAGAGC
>NZ_BMVW01000008.1:0-113844 GCF_014650915.1 Streptomyces poonensis
ACCCCCCTGGCTCCCGCCCGCGCGACCCGGATCTCCCTCGCCGTACGCGACTCCTCCACCATGCTCCGGCGGAATCTCCTGCACGCCCGGCGCTACCCCTCCCTCACCCTGAACCTGCTGCTCACCCCGGTCATGCTGCTCCTGCTCTTCGTCTACATCTTCGGCGACACGATGAGCGCGGGCATCGGTGGCGGCGACGCGGACCGCTCCGCGTACATCGCCTACATCGTCCCGGGCCTGCTGCTGATGACCATCGGCTCCACCGTGATCGGGACCGCGGTCTCCGTCTCCAACGACATGAGCGAGGGCATCATCGCCCGGTTCCGCACGATGGCGATCCACCGCCCGTCCGTGCTCGTCGGACACGTCGTCGGCAGCGTGCTCCAGTCGATCGCGAGCGTGGTGCTCGTCGGTGCCGTCGGCGTGGCCATCGGCTTCCGCTCCACCGATGCCACCGCCCTGGAGTGGCTGGCCGCGTTCGGGCTGCTCGTGCTCTTCGCCCTGGCGCTCACCTGGATCGCGGTCGGCATGGGCCTGGTCAGCCCGAACGCCGAGGCCGCCAGCAACAACGCGCTGCCGCTGATCCTGCTGCCGCTCCTGTCCAGCGCCTTCGTCCCGGTCGACTCCATGCCCGGCTGGTTCGCACCGATCGCCGAGTACCAGCCCTTCACGCCCGCCATCGAAACCCTCCGCGGCCTGCTCCTCGGCACCGAGATCGGCCACAACGGGTGGCTCGCCGCCGCCTGGTGCCTGGGTCTCGCGGTACTCGGCTACTTCTGGTCGACCGCGACGTTCAACCGCGACCCGAAGTAACCCCCATGACAGCAGGACAGAAACCGCCCCCCACCACACCCCGTCCCGCCCCCTTCCGCCCCACCCCGCCCAGGGCGGCGTACCCCCGACACCGCGTCGGCGTACGCCGCCCTGGCGGCGTTCCCGGCCGCCCTCCGCCGGCGCGCGGGAGCGGCCCGTCCTTCACCCCCGGAAGGACGGGCCGCCCGCGTCTCCGGCCCTACTTCAGCCGGAACTCCTTCCAGGTCTTCGGGCCGACGATGCCGTCGTACGGCTTGACGTCGTACTGCTTCTGGAACCAGATCACGGCCTTCTTGGTCTTCGAGCCGAAGTGGCCGTCGACCGAGAGCTTGGGCTTGTAGTCGGTGGTCTCGTTGATCAGCGCCTGGACCTCCTTGACGGCACGGCCCTTGCTGCCGTAGCCGACCGTCTTGCTGCCCTTGTAGTAGCCGCAGTACCAGCCGATCTCGGTGTACGAGCAGCTCTTGCCCGCCGCGGTGGAGACATCGCCCGAGCCGGTGTGGACGGTGGCGGCCCTGGCGGTGCCCGCGGTGTCGGAGGTGCTCGCGGTGGCGACACCGCCGGCGGCGCCGCCCAGGAGGGCGAGGGTCGCGATGCCGATGCCGAGGGACTGGCGGGTTGTGATGAAGGCCATGAGTGGCTCCCCGTTTCTGGGTCGGTTCCTTTTCCGGTTCCGAACTCCGGATTCCGAATCCCGAGTCGGTTCGTGCGGGTTCGGTGCGGTGGACCCGCTGGGCCGGGGGCGGCGCGGAGTGGATCGGCGTGCGCCGCCTGTCGGCACCACCGACAGTGCCCGCCGACTTCCGTGCCGTGCCAGGGCTGTCGGACGGATGCCGTCCACGCGGGACGTCCCACTGTCTGACCTGCGGAGACGTGCCATGGGACGAGGCAGCGGCGGGACGGCGGGACGCTGTCAGCGGTGTCCGAAAACGTGTTTTCGGGCGGTATGGAGCGGCCGGGCGCGGGAACCGGAGCGGCTGCGTACGGCATCCTCGGTGACAACTTCGAGCAGACGACCTCGAGCAGACGACCTCGAGCGGACGGCTTCGAGCGAACGACTTCGAGCGGACGGCTTCGAGCAGACTGAACCGAGCAGACTGAACCGAGCAGGGACACGGGGGAAACATGTCTCGGTGGAAGCAGCTGCCGACCTCGCTGGACCCGCGCGTCCGGCAGCTGGTCGTGCACCTTCGCAGAGCGAAGGACCACAGCGGCCTGGGCCTGCGGGCACTGGCCTCCAGAACCGGCTACAGCCGCTCCTCGTGGGACCGCTATCTCAACGGCCGTGCACTGCCTCCGCAGCGGGCGGTGGAGGCGTTCGCCCGCGCCTGCGACATCGACCCGGCCCGGCTGCTGGCCCTCCACGAGGTCGCCGTGGAGGCGAGCGACGGTGGCGGGGCCGTTCCGGCGGCCGCCGGAACGGAGCGGACGGCGGGGCGGGACGAGGGGGCGGCGCGACCCGGTGACCGGCGGCGTCCGGTGCTCGTCCTCGCGGTGGTGGCGGCCGTGACGGCCGTCGTGGCGCTGACCGCGCTGCTGGTGGCCGAGGTGTGGGACGACGGTGGCGGGGCGCGTGACGAACGGTCCGTGTCGGCGGCGGAGGGGCCGACGGCGGGTCCGGGCGACGAGGAGGGCTCGGACAGGGGCCCGTTCGTGTTCCAGGTCGGCAAGGACTACCCCTGCGAGGTGGACCGCGACAGAAACGGCCTGCTCCGGGCCGGTTACAGCAGAACCCGTACGGCCCTGCTGGGCGTGGGATCCACGCAGTGGTCCGTCGTCGAGGCGCAGTGCCTGCTGCGGCACCACGGGTTTCCGCCGGGAATCGCCGACGGGGCCTACGGCAGCAGGACCGAGCGTGCGGTGAAGCGGCTGCAGGACAAGGCGGACATCGTCGTCGACGGGGTGATCGGCGAGGACACCTGGGAGGTGCTGCGCGGATGACGTCCGGGGACCGGCCGGTGGAGAGCGAGCGGCTGGCCGCGGCGTTGCGGGAGCTGCGCGCGGGGACGGGGCTGAGCATGGCCGCGCTGGCGGCCAAGACGCCGTACAGCAAGTCGTCCTGGGAGCGTTATCTCAACGGCAAGGCGCTGCCGCCGAGGCAGGCCGTCGTGGTCCTGTGCGAACTGGCGGGCGAGCCGCGCGCCCGGCCCCTCGCCCTGTGGGAACTGGCCGACGCGGCATGGAGCGGCCGAGCGGCCGGCGGGACGCCACCACCGGCTCCACCACCGGAACCGGTCGCACCGTCCCCGCCACCGGGCGACGCGGGTGGTCCACGCCGGCTGATCGCCGTGGTGGCGGGCGTGCCGGCCGCCCTCGGGATCGCCGTCTCGCTGCTGGTCACCGGCGCCCTCACCCCCGGTTCCGCCGACGGCACCCGCGCTCCCGGCGGGGGCGGGCCCCCGTCACCCACCGTCCGGACGACGGGCTGCCACGGCAGCAGCTGTACCGGCAAGAACCCCGAGGAGTACGGCTGCGGGGCCGCGCCCCCGCCGACCACCCTGCGCCGGCACGGCTTCCCCGGGCGGACCGTGATCAAGATCCGTCACGGCACCGTCTGCGGTGCGGTGTGGGCCCGTATCGACCTCGGGAACGTGGGCGACCGCGTCGAGATCCGCGTACCGCACCGGGCTCCGCGCCGGACCGAGGTGAAGGACGAGTACGACGCCGAGGGCTCCCTGACCACACCCATGGTCGCCGCCGGCCGCGGTGACCTGGACCGGGTGCGCGCCTGTCTGGTGCGGGGCGGGGAGCGGTACTGCTTCGGTACGGGAGGTGCGGACCGGGAGGAGTAGCGCGAGGTCGCGGTCGTCAGCGCACCGCCGGGACGGAAGCCGCGGCGGTGGGCTCGGCGGCGGTCGGCGCGCCGGGGCAGTGGTCGCTGGACCGGCCGGCCAGCCGGCCGCCGGGCTGCTCCACGGTCACGGTCACCTGCGCCGCTGCCAGATCCGGGTCCTGGCGCAGCCGCGCGGCCGCTGCCGTGCAGGCCAGCTGGTCGGTGGCGGTGTCGCTCAGTTTCCCGACGGCCTCGGGCAGTTCGATCACGACCGTCGCGCCATCGGTCCGTACGGTCGGCATCACGGTGAACGGCCGCAGCTCGGTGGCCAGTCCCTCCTCGCGCTCCTGGTCGTCCGGGCCCTTGAACAGCATGAGGAGGGCGGGCCCCGGATCGGCCGGGCTGTCCACGGTGCGGGTGACCGGGACCAGGGAACCGTTCCTGAGGAAGTAGACCAGGACGGTGTCGGCGTGCGCGGCGGGGCCCGTGACCTCCGCCGGGACGGCCGTGCCCGGTTCCAGGACACCGGTCGCGGGTTCGCCCGCCTCGACCACGCCGGTCGCGGGGATGCCGCAGGCGGAGGCGGCGAGCGCCAAGCCCGTGGCCAGCAGGAACGGGAGAGTGCGCCGGACGGCCGGTGCGGCGCACGGTGCCGCCGGGGTCACGGCAGGTCCTTCCGGCACGGCAGGTCCTTCCGTCATGGCAGGTCCTTCCTCGCGAGGTCGTGTTCCGCGTGCGCGTCGTCGTGCTCCGCCTCCGCGTCGTCGTGCCGCAGCGGGAGGACGACCGTGAAGACGGCACCGCCGCCCGGACGGTTGGCCGCCCGCACGGTGCCGCCGTGCAGGCGTACGTTCTCCGCGGTGATGGCCAGTCCGAGACCGCTGCCCTCGCTCCGGGTCCGGGCGGTGTCCGACTTGTAGAAGCGGTCGAAGACATGCGGCAGGACGCTGTCGGGGATGCCCTTCCCGCTGTCGGCGACCTCGATGACCGCCTGCCGTCCCGTCGCGTCGGTGGGGTTCCGTTCGTGTTCGTGGAGGCGCAGACGTACGGGCGGGGCGCCGTGCCGGAAGGCGTTCGCGACGAGATTCGCGACGACGACGTCGAGGCGGCGCGGGTCGGCCCGGCCGCGCAGGGCGCCGGGCTCCGGCAGGCGCGTCTCCACCGTGTCCGCCCAGCCGCGGGACGCGAGGGTGCGCCGTACGGACTCGGCGAGGTCGATGTCGTTCAGGTGGAGGGCGGCGGCGCCCGCGTCGAACCGGGAGATCTCCATCAGGTCGTCCACCAGGCCGGCCAGCTTCGTGGTCTCCTCGCTGATGAGGCGTACGGCCATGGCGGTGTCGCCGTCCAGGCGGGCGGCGTCCTCGTCCAGCACGTCGGTCACCGCCGACATCGCGGCGAGCGGGGTGCGCAGCTCGTGCGAGACGTCCGCGGCGAAGCGGCGGGCACCGGCCT
This sequence comes from Streptomyces poonensis, assembly GCF_014650915.1. Taxonomy (GTDB): domain Bacteria; phylum Actinomycetota; class Actinomycetes; order Streptomycetales; family Streptomycetaceae; genus Streptomyces; species Streptomyces poonensis. The sequence continues at coordinate 5,039 of NZ_BMVW01000008.1, forward strand.
CCATGCGCCGCAGTTCCGCCACGGACTCCTCCAGGGCGGCGGCGGTCTCGTTGAAGCTGCGGGAGAGCTCGGCTAGTTCGTCGGAGCCGCGGACGGTGAGCCGGGTGTCCAGGCGGCCCTCGGCGATGTCCCGGGTCGCCCGGCGCAGCGCCCTGACGGGCCGCAGCACCTGGCGCGCGGCCAGCAGGGCGAGGAGGACGGCCAGGCCGAGGGCGGGCACGGTGGCGCGTTGGGCGGCGGTGACCAGGGCGTCGACGTAACCCTGCTCCTCCCCCTGCGGCACGGTGAGGTAGACCTCGAGTCCGGACGCGTCGCGCGAGGTGGCGGTGGCGTCCGCGAAGGTGACGGGCATGCCGACGACGAGGGCGGAGCGGCCGTCACGCGACACCCGCTGGAAGACCGTGGCGCGGCGGGAGCGCACGGAGTCGCGCATCTCCGGGGACAGCTCCTCGAACGCGTCCCCGGGGGCGGACGTCGCGCTCAGGTCCCGGTAGACGGCCAGCACACGCCAGTTCTGGGACCGCCGGCCGCTCGCCACGTCGGTGGCGAACGACTGGAGGTCGGAACGGGCGGGCGGAAACCGGTAGTTGGGCACGAGGGCGTCGACCCGGTCACGGAAGCCGTCGATCACCGTGTCCTGGCTCTGCTGCAGGATCCCGGTCCGTGCCTCGCGGAAGGTCAGCGCGCCCGTGGTCACGGTGGCCACGGCGGCGACGAGGGCGAAGGCCACCACCAGCCGCACGCGCAGCCCGCTCAGCGCGCGCGGCAGCCGCGGGGTTCTCACCGGACCTCGGACCGGGTCTCGTGTCTGACCCCGAAGCGGTAGCCGAAGCCGCGCACGGTGTGGACGTACCGAGGCCGCTCCGACGACTCGCCGAGCTTGGCGCGGAGCCGTTTGACACAGGCGTCCACGAGCCGGGCGTCCCCGTGGTAGCTGTGCTCCCACACCGCTTCCAGAAGCTGCTGGCGGCTGAACACCTGCCCGGGTGAGGCGGACAGGGTGAGCAGCAGCCGGAGTTCGGAGGGGGCGAGGGCGACAGGCGTTCCCCGGTGGGTGACGGTCAGGCCGGCGCGGTCGACGGCCAGGTCACCGTAGTGCTCGGTCCGCGGTGCGCCGTGGCCGACGGGCGGACCGCCCGCGCGGCGCAGCACCGCCCGGACGCGTGCGTCCAGTACGCGGGCGCGGACGGGCTTGACCACGTAGTCGTCCGCCCCCGCCTCCAGCCCGACGACGACGTCCGCGTCGTCGCCGCGAGCGGTGGCCATGATGATCGGCACCTGTTCGTGGGTGCGGATCCGGCGGCACACCTCCAGGCCGGGCATGCCCGGCAGCATCAGATCGAGGATCACGGCGTCGGGCCGGAACGACCGCAGCTGCTCCAGTCCGTCCTCGCCCGTCGCGGCCGCGGCGACCTCGTGCCCTTGGCGCCGCAGGGCGAGTCGCAGGCCCTCCCGGACGGCGCGGTCGTCTTCGATGATCAGGACACGGGGCATGGAGGCCAGTATGCGGTGACGTGTGTGACGGTCGGCAGGCAGAGTGGCGGCTGTTACAGATTGGTCCAACAGCGGTCCAGGCACGAGCACACGCCGGGAGCACGCTGACCGGTCATGAGCGTGCACCGATCGACGTCCTCACCGGCCACCAACGCCTCCGGCACTTCCGGAGCCCATCGTCGCCGCCGTCACCGGAGACGCCGCGCCCGGAAGCCCCCGGTTCTCCGGTCCGGGCTGGCGGCCGTCGTCGTACTGCTGCTCGCGGGCGGGGTTGCCCTGATGGGACGGCCGGACGCGTCCGATCGTCCCGCGGATGCCGGCGCCGACGGGACGTCCCGCACGGCACAGGCGAAACCCGCGTCCAGTCCCTCCGCGGAGGCCGAGGGCCCGGAGAAGGAGAAGGACGAGAAGAGGAAGGACGGGACCGAGAAGGACGAGAAGGGTGAGAAGGACGAGAAGGACGAGAAGGATAAAAAGGGGAAGGGGAAGGGGAAGGACGTGGATCCCTCCTCGATCCCGTCCTCGGGTCCAGGGACGTTCACCACCGCCGAAGGCGACGACACCCGTACCGGAGGGACCGAGCGGCTGCTGAGCTACCGGGTCCAGGTCGAGGACGGCATCGGGATACCGGCGGACGAGGTCGCGGACGAGGTCGAGCGGGTCTTCGCCGACCCCCGGGGCTGGACGGCCGACGGCAAGGTCGGCTTCCGGCAGGCGTCCGGCGGCACGTCCGACTTCCGGGTACGGCTCGCCACCGCGGAGACGGTGGACCGGATCTGCGGCGAGTACGGCCTGGACACCGGCGGCGAGGTGAACTGCCGGGTGGGCCAGGACGTCATGGTCAACCTCAAGCGGTGGCTGCTGGCCACCCAGTACTACGCGGACGACGTGCCGGAGTACCGGGCGCTGATCATCAACCACGAGGTCGGGCACTTCCTCGGCCACGGCCACGAGACCTGCCCCGGAGCGGGCATGCCCGCTCCGGCGATGATGCAGCAGATCAAGGGCCTCAAGGGCTGCGAGCCCAACGCCTGGCCCTACGACGGCAACGGCCGGCGCATCACCGGTCCCAGCGTGCCGTGAGCCGTGGCCGAGGAAACGATTCTGCCTACCAGATCTCTGCCTACCAGATCGCCTCGACCCACTCCGGGTGGTCGATGAACGGGTTCCGGTTGCCCTGGTAGGTGCTGTGGATGACCTCGTTGCGGCGCTGCTCCCAGGCGTCCGGCGGATCCTCGTCGTTCCACTGCTTCAGGACGGAGAGGCGCCCGAGGTACGGGGCGCTGCCGTTGCCGACCTTGTCGTTGGCCTCCAGGTCGGGCCAGCTGTCGTCGCCCTCGTAGCGGACGGCCATGTACAGGATCATCCGGGCCACGTCGCCCTTGACGGCGTCGCGCGGCTCGAAGGAGTCGGAGTCGGTGAGGCTGCCGCCGCCATTGCTGACCGCGCTGCCGCCGTTGTCGAAATCCTTGTTGCCGCGGATGGAGTTGACCTGGACGTCCTCCGCGCGCAGGTGGTGCAGGTCGGTGCCGGGGCCGGTCGCCGTCCCGAAGTCGCCGTGGGACTTGGCCCACACGTGCTCGCGGTTCCAGTTACCGGTGTTGCCGCCGTTCAGCGACTTGCTGCGGGAGATGCCCGAGTACAGCAGCTTCACGTTGCTGCTGTTGTTCGGGTCCTGGTCGGTGACCTTCAGCGCCTCCCAGACGGCCGAGTACGAGATCTTCTTCTGGTCGCTGATGATCTCGTGCAGGGAGTCCTTGAGAGCCGTACCGGTCTTGCCGGTCGCGTCCGCGTAGTACGTGTCGTCGTACGCGGTGGTCGCCGCCGGGACGAGGGCGGTGAAGGGGACGGAGGAGGCGGGGGAGGCCGTGGTCATCGGCAGGGCGAGGCCGACGAGCAGGGCGGAGGTCAGGAGTGCCGGCGTTCTCCAGCCGCGGGCACCGTGGGGGCGGTGCACCGGGCGTATGTGCGTGTCGGGCATGGGGTGTCCGTTCTACGCGAGTTGAATGAGCGGCCAACGGGAGGAGGGTGGCATGGAAGGGTGCTGCGCTGTGTGAACGGCAGTGGACGGTCGGGTGACGGGGCCCGGCACGCCGACCCCGGTCAGTCGAGGAGACCGGTCAGTCGAGGAGGGCGGGGAACTCCTCCTCGAACACGGACAACTGCTTCCTGAAGCCGTCGAGGAAGTCCGCGGTCGCCTTGTTGTCGAAGTTCCCACGGGGGATGCCGCCGGGCGGAAGGGCACCGGGCAGCGCCTGGAAGAGCTTGGTGGCCGCCGCCGTCCGCTTGTCCTCCTTGCGGGCCACCGCCCTGTGGAGGTGCTCGCCCGCCTGCTGGAGGTGTCTGAGCAGCTCGTCCCTCGGGGTGGAGTACACCTTCTTGATGTGCTGATGCTCTTTCAGGTCACTGCTGCCCGTGCCGATGACCCGCAGCGCGTGCAGCGTCGAGTAGAGCCGCCCGCACGTGTACGCCTCGGAGTCCTGCCCGTCGCCCGCCATGGCGTCTCCTGCCCCCGTGCCGTCGGTGAACGTTCAACACACTGCCCGGCCCGAGCCGTCTCGAATCCCAGTACGACGTGCGTATGTACGACTTCCGGTCATCGGGGCCCGCGCGCCGGCCGCTCGGACTGTGCGCCCACCCTGGTGTCTCCCCTCACCGGACACGCAAGCGCACGTGGCAGAGTGGAAGAACGTGACCACTCCCCTCGGAGGTAGACCCTTACATGCGCCTGCTGCTCATCCGCCACGGCCAGACCCCTTCCAACGTCAAGCACCTTCTGGACACCGCGGAGCCGGGCCCGGCGCTGACCCCCCTGGGACAGGAGCAGGCAGCCGCGCTGCCGCAGGCGCTGGCGGCGGAGAGGATCGACGCCCTGTACGCGTCGACGCTGGTGCGCACGCAGCTCACCGCCGCACCGCTGGCCGCCGCGAAGCAGCTGGATGTCCTCGTCCGTGACGGGATCCGGGAGATCTCCGCCGGTGATCTGGAGATGCGCGGCGACGACGAAGCCGGTGAGACGTACATCACCACCGCCTTGGCCTGGTCCGCGGGGAACACCGAGCTCCGTATGCCGGGCGGGGAGAACGGCGTGGAGGCCCTCGGCCGCTTCGACGCCGTCGTCGAGGAGGCCGCGAAGAGCGGAGCGGAGACGGTGGCCATGGTCAGCCACGGCGCCGCGATACGCATGTGGGTGGCCGCGCGGGCGGAGAACGTCAGCGCGGAGTACGCGGCCGCACACATATTGCGGAACACCGGTGTCGTCGTCCTCGACGGCTCTCCCGATCGGGGCTGGCGGGTGCTCCTCTGGGAGGGCCGCCCTCTCGGACCGGAGGACGTCGTTCCCGGGACGAGTGGTCCCGCCGGAGAAGCGGTCGGTACGGGCGACGCAGACCGCTGACCGCCCGCTGATCACGATCACCTGGCTTTGCCGTTCCGGCAATCTTTCGTGACGGCGCCTCCGGGGCGCGTGCACCATCGCGGCATGACTACCCACGACCATGTCAGTGTCAGCGAAGAAGAGGCGGCCGCCATGTTCGAGCCGCCGGCCTGGGACGAGCGGTATGCGGGCCAGGAGAGGTTCTGGAGCGGCAACCCCAATCCGCAGCTCGTCGCCGTGGCCTCCGGGCTGACCCCTGGTACCGCGCTCGATGTCGGCTGCGGCGAGGGCGGTGACGTGATCTGGCTGGCGGGCCAGGGCTGGACGGTCACCGGCGCCGACTTCTCCGCCAACGGCCTGGCCCGCGCCGCCCGGCACGCCGAGGAGGCAGGGGTCGCCGACCGCGTCGACTGGTGGCAGGTCGACGCCCGGGCCTTCGCGGCGGACGGCCGCTCGTACGACCTGGTGACCAGCCACTACCTGCACGCGCCGGACGGCGGAATGGTGGAGGTGACCCGCCGGCTCACCGATGCGGTGGCCCCCGGCGGTCACCTGCTCGTGGTCGGCCACGCGCCGTCCGGGGAGTTCACCCGGATGTCCGCGGCCCACCGCAAGGCGATGTTCCTCGCCGAGGACCTGCTGCCCGGCCTGCCGGACGACTTCGAGGTCCTCGTGGCCGAGCAGCGGCAGCGGGTGCTGCAGCGCGAAGGGGGTCCGGTCGAGGCCGAGGACTCCACGCTGCTGGCTCGCCGCCGCGAGGCCTCCTAGTCGGGGAGGTCGCCGTTCTTGAGGGCGGCGACGAACGACGACCAAGGGGCTGCCGTGAAGAGCAGGGCGGGGCCGTCCGGGATCTTGGAGTCCCGGACGGGGACCCCTGCGGGGTGGCTGTCCAGGACTTCGAGGCAGCTGCCGCCTTCGGAGCCGCTGTACGACGACTTGCGCCACCTGGTGGGTTTAGTCACGGCGCTCGTACTCCTTCACTGTCGCCTTCAGCATGGCGCGAGACCCTTCAGCTTGCTCGCCGTCCGGGCTAGGCAGGGAAACCGCCCTTTTTGACAGCAGTAACGAAGGACGACCAAGGCCCTGCGGCGAAGAGCAGCACTGGGCCGTCCGGAAGCTTTGAGTCCCGAACGGGGACGCCGGAAAGGTGGCCGTCAAGAACTTCCAGGCAACTCCCACCTTGGTCGTTGCTGTGGGAGGACTTTCGCCAGCCCTTCAGCGCCGCGGCGTTCGGTATGTCAGTCATGGCGTTGGTAATCCCTTGCTGTCGCCCTGAGTAGAGCCAATGTTTCCTTGTGTGGCAGCGCGTTCGCCAGAGCGAGGGCGTAGCGATGTTGGAGTTCCTGGACCACGGATGGGGCGTCGTGAACCTTCCCCATGTACAGGCCCTCGCCGTAGACCGCGGGTGGCTGGTCCTCGAACCACATCAGCGTGAGCATGTTGCTCAGGAGAGGGTGGAACCCCAGAGCGAACGGCATCACGTACACCTGGACCCTGCCGCTCTCCGCGAGGTGTACGAGATGGTCGATCTGCTCCGCCATGACGTGCGGCCCGCCGATTGGACGGCGTAGCACTGCCTCGTCGAGCAGTGCCCACACTACGGGAGTGACCGGATCGTCGAGGATCTTCGCGCGTTCAAGCCGTGTGACAAGGCGCCTGTCACATTCCTCTTCACTCACAGGGGGGAAGGTCGTACCCAGAATCGCACGCGCGTACCTTTCCGTCTGCAGGATGCCGGGGACGAGACACGGAGCGAACTCCTGGATCATCACCGCCTGTTGCTCGAGCTGCCGCGCCGTCTCGAAGTAGTCGGCCACTGCCGTGTTTTCCTGCGGGAGGAAGCTGCTCAGCACGTTCCCGGTGTTCAGGACCGTGTCCAGCCGCTGCGCGTCCTCCTTGGACGGGATCCGGCGGCCCGTCTCGATGTGCCCGATGAGTGAGCGACTCATGATCGCGGCGTCGGCCAGTTGTTGCTGCGTCAGTCCCGCTGCCTCGCGCCGCTCCTTGAGCCAGTCGCCGTAGACGTTGCCCAACCCGTCAACCCCCTTGCTACAACCGCCCCGTATCAACATCCCTCTGGCGAGCCTAGCCACAGCGACATCACTCTGTGAGTGGATCGCTACACAAAGCGACACCCCCGCGACCGAGCGACCGGTCCGGGGGCATGGCCATCAACGAATCCAAGGGAGTTGACGACATGAGTGACCGTATCGCCTGGCTCGTCGAGCCGCTGCTACGGCTTCTGTTCCCCGGCCGTGGACGGCACCGACGAGTGGCCACCCCGCCCCTCGCCCGGCAGACCGGCCTGCCGACCACCCGGCAGGCCGGCTCCCGCCCCCTTCGGGGCGAGGACAACCACCTGGTCCGGCCCTACCTCGTAGCGCACGAGCGGCGCGAAGAAGCACGGCGGCAGCGAGCCCGGCGCCGTGCGCTGTGGCTCGCCGTGCACGGGATCGACATCGGGCCGCGCGTCATCCACGGAGTGGAGGTGACGGTGTGAGCGACGACTGCGTCGAGAGCCCGCGCCTGCTGCCCTGGGCCGGCCCGGAGGGCAGGCGCTGCTACCTCATCAGCGACGGAACCGGTCATCTCTCGCAGGTGGCCGACACGATGGAGACCGTGCAGCTGGGGATGGCGGACGACCTCCTCGGTCACGCCGCCGACATGCTCGCCGACCGCCGTGCGACCCCCGCGCAGCTGCGCTACCTGCTGGCGCGCATGCGCGAGGCGCTGACCGACGTGCACCGGATCGCGGAGAGCCGGGGAGCTCGGCTCGTGGTCGCCGCCGACCCGGGAGACTGACCGGTTTCCGCTTCGGGACGTATGCGGCGCGGAATTCGCGTACAACTCCCGGTCGCCGCTGTGAGTCGATGGAGGCGAGCACGACGGGAGCGTGCTCCTGCCGGTTCCGGTTGCGGGTCCGGCAGTCCCTGGGGAGGGGGAACCTTCATGACTCACCGTAGATTCACATCCGGTCGTACACGCCTGGCCGTCGCCGCCGGGCTGCTCATACCGTCCGTAGCCGTCGCGGCGCCCGCGGCGGCGTCGCCCCTGCCGCCCGGGGGAGGCGGCTCCGCGCCGCAGGTGTACTGCACGTCCGGCCAGGCGGGCCTGGCCCCGACGCTGCGCCGGGACATCACCGCCGCGCTCGCGCACCGCAAGGGCACCATCGCGCTCGGCCTGTACGACCGGATGACCGGCACCACCTGCAGCCTGCGCGGCAGCACCCCCTTCGACTCCGCCAGCGTGGTGAAGGTGACGGTGCTCGCGGCGCTCCTGTGGGACGCGCAGAACCACGGCCGTGAACTCACCCGGCGCGAGGAGCAGCTCGCCACCGCCATGATCACCAAGTCGGACAACGCGGCCACCAGCACACTGTGGCGGCAGCTGGGGATGACGAAGATCAAGGGCTTCCTGAAAGCCGCCGGAATGACGCAGACCAGGCCCGGTGCGAACGGCTACTGGGGACTCACGCAGATCACCGTCCAGGACGAGCAGAAGCTGCTCGCGCTGGTCACGGCCTCGAACACCGTCCTGCGCTCCGACTCCCGCGCGTACATCCTCGAGCTGATGGGCGAGGTCGTCGCCTCGCAGCGCTGGGGCACCCCCGCCGGAGCGCCCTCCAACGTCTCGGTGCACGTCAAGAACGGCTGGCTGTCCCGATCGACGTACGGCTGGCGCGTCCACAGCATCGGCGCTTTCAAGGGCGCCGGGCACGACTACACGATCACCGTCCTGACACACGGCAACAGCACCATGAACTACGGCGTCGCCACCATCCAGGGCATAGCCAGGGCCATCCACAAGGACCTCGTACCGGTCACCTCCGGCGCGAGCGCGAAACGGTACGTGCCCACGGACAAGCCGAAGGAGGCGTCGGTACCGGTGCCGCCCGGAAAGTGAAGTCCCGGGCGTTCACGGCAAGTCCACCCCCGTACCACCTCGCCCGGCCTACGGTGACGGCATGCGCCTGAGAACCCTTCTCGCGACCCTCACCGCCGGCCTCACGGCGGCCACCACGCTCACGGTCGCCGTACCCGCTCACGCGGGTGACTCCCGTACTGCCAGGGCCTGTTCACCCGCCGTCTCCATCGCCGGCTTCTCCGACGTCCTCGACAAGACGACGTACGACGGCACGTACGTCGGCAACTTCTCCGGTCTCGCCGTGGACCGCGACGGTTCCCTCGTCGCGGTCTCCGACCGGTCCGCCCTGTTCACGCTGGACCGCCAGACCCTCCGGCCCACCGGCGTCGTCCCGCTCGCCGACGGCGGCGGGGCCGCGCTGGACTCGGAGGGCCTGGTCGTCGACCGCGACGGTGCGCGGCTGATCAGCGACGAGACCAAGCCCGCCGTACGTCGTCACGCCCGCGACGGCCGCGTCCTGGACGAGCTGCCCGTGCCGGACGGGCTCCGGGTGGCTCCGGCCGGGCGCGCCACCCCGAACGGCACCTTCGAGGGCCTGACCATGCTGCCCGGCGGACGCACCCTGCTGGCCTCGATGGAGTACGCGCTCTCCGGTGACAGCGGCGACATCGTCCGCTTCCAGACCTGGCAGCGGCAGGGGACGAAGCGCGGCGGACAGTTCCGGCTCTCCGCCCAGTACGCCTACCGCACCGACCCCGGCCTCGGCGTCCCCGAGGTCACGGCGACCCCGGACGGCCGCCTCCTCGTCCTGGAGCGCGGCTTCACCGCGGGCGTCGGCAACACGGTCCGCCTCTACCTGGCCGACCCGAAGCACGCGACGGACACCAGCGGCATCGACACCCTCACCGGACAGCGCGGCGTACGGCTGATCAGGAAGAGCCTCCTCGCAGACCTCGTGGACTGCCCGTCCCTGGGCGCCACCGCCAAGCAGCCCCAGCCCAACCCGCTCCTCGACAACATCGAGGCCATGACGGTCACGGGCAGCACGAAGGGCCGCCTGAACGTTCTCCTGGCCAGCGACGACAACCAGAACGCGGCCCAGACCACCCGCTTCTACGCCCTGCGGGTGCGGACGGGCCGGTGACGCACCGTGGACATGCGTCCGGCTGGGCTCAGGGCTCGCGCAGGGCGTACGTGAGGCCGTCGGCGATGCTGGTCTGAAGGCCCTTGCGGAAGGCCGCCTCGTACGCGCCGTCCCCGATGGCTTCCCGCGCCTGGTGCTCGCAGGCGGCGCGGGCGGCGACGAGTTCGGGCACGCCAATCTGGGAGCGGCCAAGAGTGTTCCAGACCTGCTGGGCCGTGCCGAGCAGCCGGGCCGCCCGTTCTCCGTGGCCGCTGTCCGCGGCCACCGAGGCCAGCAGGTCGAGGGCCATGCTGATGCCGAGGCTGTCGTGGAGCAGGGCCTTGCCCTCCAGGGCGGCTCGGGCGTGCACGTCGGCCTCCTCCGGCCGGCCGAGTCCGCGCGCCGCCAGTCCGTGGACGTAGTCGGCCCAGGCCCTGGCCCACCGCTCACCCCGTTGGTCGCACTCCGCGCGCACGGCGTCGGCCACCGCGGCGGCGTCCGCGAACTCCCCCATCAAGGCGTGGACGAACGCGCGGGCCGCCCGCAGCACGAGGCGTGCCCCGGCATACTCTCCGTCGTGATCCTGGGGAAATGGCGCTGCGTCATACGCCGCGGCGGCCTCCGTGTGCTGTCCGCGCAGTACCAGGACGGTGCCGTCGAGGTGGGCCGCGGCAGTCAGCATGGCGGGGGTGCCCGCCGCCTCGGCGTCCGCGCGGAACACCTTCCCCAGCCGAGCGGCCGCGTCGTCGTCGCCCTGGACGAGGGCGGCCGCACCGCATGCCCACACCGCCTTGCTGCGAGCCGGCCCCGGCTCCGGCCACCGGGCCAGGATCTGGTCCAGGTAGTGGCGGCCCTCCCGCGCGTATCCGCAGGCGTACCAGAAGAACCACAGCGCCCCGCCCAGCTCCAGCGCGACCTGCCCCTCGTCCTCGGTCAGGCAGAAGTCCAGGGCGGTGCGGAAGTTGGCATGCTCGACGACCGTGCGCACGTACCAGGCCACCTGACCGGGGCCGCCCCAGGCGGCATCGGCCCGCCGGGCCAGATCCAGGAAGTGGTCGCGGTGACGGCGGGCGGTGGCCTGCTCCTCGCCCAGCCCGGCCAGCCACTGCCCGCCGAACTCGCGCACCGTGTCCAGCACCGTGTACCGCACCAACCCCGTCATGTACGCCCGCCGCTGCAGCAGCGACTTGCCCACCAGACTGTCCAGCAGCCGCGGCACGTCCGCGGCGGCCAGCGGCCCGCCCGCGCACACCGCCCGCGCCGCCTCCTGGTCGAAGCCGCCCGCGAAGACCGCCAGCCGCGCCCACAGCAGCCGCTCCAGCGGCGCACACAGCTCGTGGCTCCAGCCGATGGTGGTGCGCAGCGCCTGGTGCCGCGGCTCGCCGTCGCCGTACGCGTCGGGGTCGGCGGCGAGCACCTCGAAGCGGGCCTTCAGGTGGGCGCGGAGCTGGGTGAGGGTCAGCTCGGGCAGCCGGGCCGCGGCCAGCTCGACCGCCAGGGGGATGCCCTCCAAGCGGGCGCAGATCTCCGCCACCACCGCGTGAGCCGCGGTGTCGGCGGCCCGGCCGGGCGCGGTGTCGGCGGCCCGCTGGAGGAACAGCGCGACCGCGTCCTGCCCGTCCTCCGCATCGGCCGGCCAGCGGTCCTGTCCGGCAACGGGCAGCGGGGGCACCGCCACCAGGTGTTCGCCCCGGGTGCCCAGCGGCTGCCGGCTGGTGGCCAGGATGCGCAGCTCCGGCGCGGCGGTCAGCAGATTTCCGACCAGGTGGGCGCAGGCGGGGGCGAGGTGCTCGCAGCAGTCCAGGAGGAGCAGCAGGTGCTTGTCGGCCAGCCACTCGCACACCACCTCGGTGGCCGGGCGAGTGGTCTGGTCCGCCAGCCGCAGCGCCTCCATGACCGTCAGAGCGAGCAACTCGCTGTCGCACCGCTCGGTGCGGGGCAGCGAAGAGAGCTCCACCAGCCACACCCCGTCGGGAAAGGCAGCCCGCGCCTCGCGGGCGGCGCGCAGCGCGAGCCGGGTCTTGCCCACCCCGCCCACCCCGGTCAGCGTCACCAGCCGGGCCTCCTCCAGCGCGCAGCCGGCCTCGATCAGCTCGGCCCGGCGGCCGACGAAGCTCGTGGTCTCCTCCGGCACATCACCTGCCGGCCAGCCCGTCCGGTAGAACTCCACCCCGGCCGCCTCCCCTTCGCTTCGGCTCCCAGCCGGCCCGCGCATCAGCGACGGCGCCCATCCCCAGGGGAGCCCAGCCTGGCCGGGCGGCATGACGGGGCGGGTGGGATGCGCGAAACCGCCGCGCGCCGCCTGCCGACAGGACGAGGATGGTCAGAATGCCGTCGGTGCCCGGCACAGACCCCGGACGCCCACCTCGGGTGCGCGGCGCGCGGAACGTCATGCCCAGGCGCCGCACGAGTGATACGTCGGGATGGGCCTTTGGCGGATGCCGGCGAGAATCCTGCCGTGTGCGTGGTCCGCCGACGGCAGGCGGTGGCAGGCGGCAGAGCGCGCCTGCGAGACCGTGCCGGACGAGCCGGACGGCAACACCCGTATCCGTACCCGTACCGGTCCGCACCACTGTGCGCATTCAGACGGCGGGCCAAGCGAACAGAGCGCAGTGACAGCGCGGAGCGCACTGACTGAGCTGAGTGACGCGATGGGGGTCGGTCAGTGCGTCGCGGCAAGCCGGCGCCGGTAACGCACTCCGGGGCGCCCGCCGATGCTGATGTCCTCCGCCGCGGTGAACCCGTTGCGCAGAAGCACGGTCTGGGAAGCCCCGTTGTCCAGGGTGGTGATGGCGGTGAGTGCGGACAGCCGGTACGCCGTGGCGGCCAGACGGCAGACCTCCCGTACCGCCGCCGTCGCCGTCCCCCGGCCCGCCGCGCGCTCGCCGATCCGGTAGCCGAGCTCGGCGGCCCCCGCCTCGACGTCCACCAGATTGACGCGGCCCGTCAGCTCGCCGTCCCCGTCCAGGACGACATGGAAGTGGCACACACCGGCGTCCTGCTCGTCGAGCAGCGCACGATGACGGGCGGCGAACTCGGCGAAGTACGCGTCCCCGCGGTCAGGAATCGACCGTGCGAAGTACTCGCGGTTCTCCCGCTCGAAGGCCAGCAGGGCATCCGCGTGGTCGGCCCGGAGCCGTTCCAGCCTCAACATGCCGGGAAGCATACGTACCGATGACCACACCCGACAGGAGTCCGGGCGGGCGGCTACAAGGCGTCGAACGGGGGCACGATACGGACGATGACGATCAGCGGATCGCGCGGTGCCACCAGGAAGTAGAACCAGCCGCCGGCAGCGTCCATGCGGCGCAGGCCGCCCGGTCTGGGGCCGTTGCCGAGGTCGCTGACGTCGATGCCAGTACTGGCGAGGTCGACCAGTTGGCCGACCAGACGTTCCACTTCCGCCACCACGTGAAAGGGGACGCCGCCCGCCACGTGGTCGTGGTCGGGGTCGTACTCCCAGCGCCAGTCCGTGCTCACCGGGTCGGGAGGCCGACGGCCGAGTGGGCTTCGTCCAGGATGCGTCCGATCTCGGAGGCGGCCCGCCGTGCCTGAGCGGCGTCGCCCGTCTCGGCGCTGTCCTCCCAGCGGCGGAGGTCCGCCGCCAGGTCGGGCTGGCGCTGGATGTGGACATAGACGGCCCACTGGGCGATGAACCGCTGGAGCGGTGCCAGGTCGGACCCCTGCCGGGACTGGTCGGCGGCCTGGTCCAGCTCCCGGGTGAAGGCCGGTAGTGCCGCGGGGGCGATCTGGCTGATGGCCTGCCGCAGCGCGGCAACCGTGGCAGGGGGCTGGGGGATGAGCGGCGGTCGCCCAGCGGCCGAGGTGGTCATGGCTACTCCCATGGGCGCGATTCTGATCCCACGCGTCAGCCTATCGAGCAGGAGTGCCTTCCCACCGCTCGAACGAGTGAGGGAGGAGTGATTCGGCTACCCGCCCGGTCCGGCTCGAGGTGGGCGTCGCGCCGCCGGGTTGACCTGAAGCGCGCTTGAGGTTGCAGCGTGGACATGTGCCGGGGGTGTGGAGCCACGGCAGACCGAAGACCACGAGAACCACGGAGACCTTGTGATCATCATTACCGGTGTGACGGGACATGTGGGGCGCGCTCTGGCGGCCCGGCTCGTCGCCGAGGGGCAGGCCGTGCGGGGGCTCACCCGGGATCCGGCACGGGTGGAGCTGCCGGCCGGTGTGGAGCCCGTCCGGGCGGATTTCCCGCGCTCGGGCGGGCCGGCCGAACTGGAGCAGCTCTTCGCCGGAGCCACGAAACTCTTCCTCAACCTGGCGGGCGTCGGCAACGCCACCGAGGACGTCCTGGCGGCGGCCGAACGGGCCGGTGTGCGGCGCGTGGTGATGCTCTCCTCGGGAGCGATCCTCGACGAGGACGCGGAACAGCAGAGCGCCATCGCGGCGTGGCACCTCGCGGCCGAGCGGGCCGTGCGGGCCACCGCCGCCGAGTGGGTCATGCTGCGGCCCAACGCCTTCGCCACCAACTCCCTCCACTACGCGCCGCAGATCCGCGCCGGTGACCTGGTCCGGGCTCCGCACGGCGACGCGGTCATGGCGCCCATCCATGAGGACGACATCGCCGCCGTCGCCGCGTGTGCCCTGCTGGACGACGGACACCACGGCCGCGTGTACCGCCTCACCGGACCGGCGGCGATCACGACGGCCGAGCAGGTCGAGGCCATAGGGGCGGCTCTCGGCCGGTCACTGCGGTTCACCGAGATCACGGCGCGGGAGGCCGCGGCGGAGCTGTACGCCGACATGCCGCAGGGGATCGTGGAGGCGATGCTCGGTGCGTTCGCCGCGTCGGTGGGTACGCGGCCCGAGATCACCACGACCGTGCGGGACGTCACCGGCGTCCCGGCCCGCACGTTCGGCCAGTGGGCGGCGGACCACGTGGCCGACTTCCGGTGAGCGCCGTCACAAGGCGCCGTCACGACGTCCGGCCCGGAATGTTGCGGCGGGATGAAATCCCGCCCCGCCCGCGTTGGTGCCTTCCGGCAGAGCAGCAGATGAGAGGGGCACCCGCGTGGCAGCGCAGCAGGGGGACGAGCACTGTAAGAGCGGGGCGGAGAAAGGTCCCGGCTGGGCCCGCCGCCTCGCCGCCTACGCCTGGCGCCGTCCCAAGGACGTCGTCCTCGCCCTCGGCGCCTCCCTCGGCGGTATGGCCGTCATGGCGCTCGTGCCGCTCATCACCAAGGTGATCATCGATGATGTGATCGGGAGCGGCACCCGGGACATGGCCCCCTGGGCCGGCCTCCTCATCGGCGCCGCCGTCCTCGTCTACGTCCTCACCTACATCCGCCGCTACTACGGCGGCCGCCTCGCCCTCGACGTCCAGCACGATCTGCGGACCGAGATGTACGGGGCGGTCACCCGGCTCGACGGGCGGCGGCAGGACGAGCTGTCCACCGGGCAGGTCGTCGGGCGGGCCACCAGCGATCTCCAGCTGATCCAGGGGCTCCTCTTCATGCTGCCGATGACCATCGGCAACGTCCTGCTCTTCCTCATCTCCCTCGTGATCATGGCGTGGCTGTCGCCGCCCCTCACCCTCGTGGCGCTCGCCGTCGCGCCCGCCATCTGGTGGATCGCCCGGCGCAGCCGCTCCCGGCTGCACCCTTCCACCTGGTACGCCCAGGCCCAGGCCGCCGCCGTCGCGGGCGTGGTCGACGGCGCCGTCGGCGGCGTACGCGTGGTCAAGGGGTTCGGGCAGGAGGAGCAGGAGACCGGGAAGCTGCGGGAGGTCGGGCGCAGGCTCTTCGCCGGGCGGCTGCGGACCATCCGGCTGAACAGCAAGTACACCCCCGCCCTCCAGGCCGTGCCCGCCCTCGGGCAGGTGGCCATGCTGGCGCTCGGCGGCTGGCTCGCGGTGCGCGGGCACATCACGCTCGGTACGTTCGTGGCCTTCTCCAGCTACCTCGCCCAGCTGGTCTCGCCCGTGCGGATGCTCGCCATGGTGCTCACCGTCGGGCAGCAGGCCCGCGCCGGTACCGAGCGGGTGCTGGAGCTGATCGACACCCGGCCGGTTCTGACCGACGGAACCAAGGTCCTGCCGGCCGACGCGCCCGCCACCGTCGAGTTCGACGGCGTCTCGTTCGGGTACGACGCCGATCAGCCGCCCGTGCTCGACGGGCTGTCCTTCGAGATCCGGGCCGGGGAGACCCTCGCCGTCGTCGGCGCCTCCGGGTCCGGCAAGTCGACCGTGTCGCTGCTCCTGCCGCGCTTCTACGACGTCTCGCGCGGTGCCGTCCTCATCGGCGGCCACGACGTGCGCGAGCTGACCCTCGACTCCCTGCGCGCCGCGATCGGGCTGGTGCCCGAGGACTCGTTCCTCTTCTCCGACACCGTGCGCGCCAACATCGCGTACGGGCGGCCCGACGTCACCGACGAGCAGGTCGAGGCCGCTGCCCGCGCCGCCCAGGCGGATCGTTTCATCGCCGAGCTGCCCGAGGGGTACGACACCAAGGTCGGCGAGCACGGGCTCACCCTCTCCGGCGGCCAGCGGCAGCGCGTCGCCCTGGCGCGGGCGATCCTCGCCGATCCCCGGCTGCTCGTCCTCGACGACGCCACCTCCGCCGTGGACGCCCGGGTCGAGCACGAGATCCACGAGGCGCTCAAGCAGGTCATGGAGGGGCGTACGACCCTGCTGATCGCCCATCGGCGGTCCACCCTCAACCTCGCCGACCGCATCGCCGTTCTCGACGACGGACGGCTCGCCGACATCGGCACCCACACGGAACTCGAACAGCGGTCCGCCCTCTACCGGCGGCTGCTCACCGACCCCGACGAGCTCGGCGGGGTCTCGCCCGGCCACGTCCAGCCCGTGCCCCCGGTCGAGGACACCTCGGTACGGGACGAGCTGGACGCCGAGTTCGACGCCGAGCGGGGCATCACGCCCCGGCTGTGGACCGGGGACCGCGAGCCGCGCGACACCGCCCTCTCCGGCACGCCCGCCACCCCTGAGCTGCTCGCCCGGGTCGACGCCCTGCCCCCGGCCACCGACACCCCCGACATCGACGAGACCCGCGCGGTGCTCCCGGAGCCCGGCGGCTCGTACGGGCTGCGGCAGCTGCTGCGCGGCTTCCGCACTCCCCTCCTCCTCAGCCTGCTGCTCGTCGCCGTCGACGCCGGTATGGGGCTGCTGCTCCCCGTACTGATCCGGCACGGCATCGACCAGGGCGTCAGCGAGACGGCCCTCGGTGCCGTGTGGACCGCCGCCGGGCTGGGGCTGCTCGCCGTGCTCGCGCAGTGGGCCGCGCAGACCGGTGAGATCCGGACGACCGGGCGTACGGGGGAGAGGGTCCTGTACGCGCTGCGGCTGAAGATCTTCGCCCAGCTGCAGCGGCTCGGGCTCGACTACTACGAGCGGGAGCTGACCGGGCGGATCATGACCCGGATGACGACGGACGTGGACGCGTTGTCGACGTTCCTGCAGACCGGGCTGGTCACCGCGTTCGTCTCGGTCGTCACCTTCTTCGGCATCATGGTCGCGCTGCTCGTGATCGACGTGGAGCTCGCGCTCGTCGTCTTCGCGACGCTGCCGCCGCTGGTCATCGGCACCTTCTTCTTCCGCCGGGCGAGCGTGAAGGCGTACGAACTCGCCCGTGAGCGCGTGTCCGGCGTCAACGCCGACCTCCAGGAGTCGGTGGCCGGGCTGCGTATCCTCCAGGCGTTCCGGCGCGAGCGGGACGGCGGGGAGCGGTTCGCCGCGGGCAGCGACAGCTACCGGCAGGCCCGTATCCGCGGGCAGTGGCTGATCTCCGTGTACTTCCCGTTCGTGCAGCTGCTGTCGTCCGTGGCCGCGGCCGCCGTGCTGATCGTGGGCGCGGGCCGCGTCGACGCCGGGACGCTCACGACCGGCGCGCTGGTCGCCTATCTCCTCTACATCGACCTGTTCTTCGCGCCCGTGCAGCAGCTCTCCCAGGTCTTCGACGGCTACCAGCAGGCGACGGTCTCCCTCGGCCGCATCCAGGAGCTGCTGCGGGAGCGCACGTCGACCGGGGCCGCCGAGCAGCCGCTGGACGTGCCGTCCCTGCGCGGTGACATCGCCTTCGAGAACGTCCACTTCGCCTATGGGGATGACGAGGAGGCCCTCAGCGGGGTGAACCTCACGATCCCGGCCGGGCAGACCGTCGCCTTCGTCGGCGAGACGGGCGCCGGCAAGTCGACGGTCGTGAAGCTGGTCGCCCGCTTCTACGACCCGACGGGCGGCCGGGTCACGGCCGACGGCACGGATCTGCGCGACCTCGACCTCACCTCGTACCGGCACCGGCTCGGCGTCGTCCCGCAGGAGGCGTACCTGTTCCCGGGCACCGTCCGGGACGCCATCGCGTACGGCCGGCCCGACGCCTCCGACGCCGAGGTGGAGGCCGCGGCCCGGGCCGTCGGCGCCCACGACATGATCGCCACGCTGGACGGCGGCTATCTGCACGAGGTCGCCGAGCGCGGACGCAACCTCTCCGCCGGGCAGCGCCAGCTGATCGCGCTCGCCCGCGCCGAGCTCGTCGACCCCGACGTCCTGCTCCTCGACGAGGCCACCGCCGCCCTGGACCTCGCCACCGAGGCCCAGGTCAACCAGGCCACCGAGCGCCTCGCGGGACGCCGTACGACCCTGGTCGTCGCCCACCGGCTGACGACGGCCGCCCGCGCGGACCGGGTCGTCGTCATGGACCACGGCCGGGTCGCGGAGGACGGCACGCACGACGAACTGCTGCGGCGCGGCGGCCGGTACGCGCAGCTGTGGCGGACGTTCGTCGGGGAGCCGGCGGTCACGACGACGAGTTGACGCCGGTCCACCGGGACCACCGGTGACGCCCGTGCCGCCGGTGTCACCGGCAGCACGGGCGACACCGGGGCGGGTCCGGCCGTGCGAGCGGAACCATCCGGCCTTCCTCGTGCGTCCGTACAGCAGTACGTTCTGTGTGGTGGGAGGGGCGGAAGTGATCAGGGGAGTGAGAGGTGCCCGCGGTGCGCCACGTCGGCGCGCCGCGCTCGCGATGGCTCTGCTGACCGCGTCCGGCCTGCTCGTGGTGGCGGGTCCGGCCGACGCGGAGGCGGCCGCGTCCTGCGCGGGCCGCAAGGTGCGCACGCTGCCCTTCTCCACCGGGTCCGTCCAGGTCCACAAGCGCGGCGGATACGTCTGTGCCGTCACCGTCGCCAAGAAGCAGGGCAAGACGCAGTGGATGTCCGTCAGCGTGCGGGCGCGCGGCGGCCGGCCGGTGGTGGACCGGGGCCGGTTCAAGTACCACGCGGGCCCCGTGACCGTGCACGCCGGGCAGCGGTGCGTGTGGGTCGAGGGCGAGGTGGGGCGCGGGAGCGTCAGCTCGGGCTGGATCCTCTGCTGACCCTCCGGCCGGATCCTCTGCTGACCCTCCGGCCGGATCCTCTGCTGATCCGCGGCTGCCGGGCGCCGATCGCCGATGATCGCCGCGCGCCTCACCCGAACGCACCACCACGCCCAGGGTTTTCCCTACGCTCCCCCTGCCACTGCGCCGGTTGGCGCCGCTCCCCCTGGTGTGCCCACCGGTGGCTCCGCTAGGTTCCGGCGCACAGTTGTTTCACAGGGGAGAGTCCATGCGCAAGGCGCTCAGATGGCTGCTGGCCCTCGCGGTGCTCATAGGCATGCCGAGCACGGCCGGAGTGGCCGCTGCCGCCCAGCCGGAGACCGACATCAAGGACCGGCTGCTCGCGATCCCAGGCATGAGCCTGGTCGAGGAGAAGCCGTACACCGGTTACCGCTTCTTCGTCCTCAACTACACCCAGCCGGTCGACCACCGGCACCCGTCCAAGGGGACGTTCCAGCAGCGGATCACCGTGCTGCACAAGGACACCAGCCGTCCGACGGTCTTCTACACCGGCGGCTACAACGTCTCCACGAACCCGAGCCGCCGCGAACCCACCCAGATCGTGGACGGCAACCAGGTCTCGATGGAGTATCGCTTCTTCACCCCCTCCCGGCCCGCCCCGGCCGACTGGTCCAAGCTCGACATCTGGCAGGCGGCGAGCGACCAGCACCGCATCTTCCAGGCGCTGGAGCCGATCTACTCCAAGAACTGGATCTCGACGGGCGGTTCGAAGGGCGGCATGACCGCCACGTACTACGAGCGCTTCTACCCGCGCGACATGGACGGCGTCGTCGCGTACGTCGCGCCGAACGACGTGGTGAACAAGGAGGACTCGGCGTACGACCGCTTCTTCGCGAAGGTCGGCACCGAGGAGTGCCGCGACCGGCTGAACGCGGTGCAGCGCGAGGCACTGGTGCGCCGCGCACCGCTTGCGAAGAAGTACGAGGAGTACGCGGCCGCCGAGGGCTACACCTTCGACACGATCGGCAGCCTGGACCGGGCGTACGAGGCGGTCGTCCTCGACTACGTGTGGGGCTTCTGGCAGTACAGCACGCTCGCGGACTGCGAGACCGACCTCATCCCGGCCGACGCGAAGAACGCGACCGACGACGAGATCTGGACGTCCGTCGACACGATCTCCGGCTTCTCCGCCTACACGGACCAGGGGCTGAGCACGTACACGCCGTACTACTACCAGGCGGGTACGCAGCTCGGCGCGCCCACGATCCACTTCCCGCACATCGAGAAGAAGTACGTCCGCTACGGCTACCAGCCGCCGCGGAACTTCGTGCCGCGTGACATCAAGATGAAGTTCCAGCCGAACGCGATGCGTGACGTGGACACCTGGGTGCGGAACAACGCCCGCCAGATGCTCTTCGTGTACGGCGAGAACGACCCGTGGGGCGCCGAACCGTTCCACCTCGGCAGGAAGGCGCGCGACTCGTACGTCTTCACGGCCCCCGGCGCCAACCACGGTGCCAACGTGGCGGGTCTGGTCGAGTCCGAGCGCGACCTGGCGACCGCCCGCATCCAGGAGTGGGCGGGTGTCGCTCCGGCGACGGTCCAGTCCGACCCAGCGGCCGCGAAGCCGCTGGCCAGGTATGACGCGAAGCTCGACAAGCACGGCACGGAGCGGGAGCCGGCGCTGCGGCCGTAGCTTTATAGCGGCCACAGCGGCCACAGCGGCCACAGCGGTCATGGATACGGCGCGGTCCGGCGAACTGCCGGGCCGCGCCGCCGTTTCCCGCCGCGGTCTCAGACCGGCCGGGCGCACCCCACCGGCTCAGATCCGCCGAGCCCGACGTACAGGACCGTCGCGTCGGGGCACCCGGAACGTTTCTTGACGGCCTGCGTCACCCGGTACTCGGGGGCGTGCCGGCCCTTCCCGTCGCAGGCCGTCTCGCGGACCTCGCCCTCGCCCGCGCTGTAGACGCAGTCGCCGACGATCGTGCGGGGGCCGCCCCCGCCGCCCGGGTCGCCGGGGTGCGGCTCCTGGAGCTTGCGCATACAGGCGTAGCCCTGGGTGATCCGGCCGTCGCCGTCCTCGTCGCGGGTGGGGCCGGGCGCGCTGATGTGGAGGACGAAGTCCGTGGTCGCCGGGCAGGGCGGCCCTTCGGAGACCTTGCCGTCGTGCCGGGCCACCACCCGGGCCGCCGCCCGCTCGCTCGCGCAGGACACCTCCGTGAAGCTGGTCGTGCCGAAGGAGCTGCACTCGTCGACGCCGAGGAACACCGGCTCGTAGTCGTACGCGGGGGGCGGGGCCGCCGTCGCCGCCGCCTTGCCGGGTTCCAGTCCGGTCCCGGACACCCCGGACACCCCGGACGCCCCTGACGGCTGCTGGCAGCCGGCCAGCACCGTCACCGCCGCCGTCATCGCCGCCACCGCCGCGACGACGGCCGCCGGTACGGCCCGCGGCACCCTCCGCTTTCCTCGCACGAGGATCACCCCCCTCCGACATCCCCCAGGTCCAGCCTGGCCCCGGCGCGGCACGCCACGCCAGACATAGGGGATGCTTTGCGATGGAGAGGGATGGTTCGTCCGGTGTGCGGCGTAGGCCTAGTACGTCAGGCCGTACCCGATCGGATACAGCACCTGCGCCGGGTCGTCCGCCCGCTGCACCGGCACCGGCAGTCTGCCGCGCGGCTTCGCGCGCCCGGTCAGCACCCGCGCGGCGGCCCGCACCTCGACGTCGGTCCAGGAGTACGAGGCGAGCAGCGCGCCGACGCCGGGCAGGTGGGCCACGTCGTACGGGTTGCGGACGGCGACCGCGACGACCGGCACCCCGGTGGCGACGAGCCGTTCCACGAGCGTCTTCTGCGCACTGGACGCCGTGACGTTGTACGTCGTCACGACCACCGCGTCCCGGCCCTCCGCCGCCGCCACCGCCCGGTCGACCACCGCGGCCGAGGGCGCCGTGCCGGTGGACAGCGCGGTGGCCGTGAAGCCGAGTTCGGCCAGGGCGCCGGCGAGGACGGTGGTGGGCGGTCCCGTGGTGCCCGAGGGGGAGGCCGGGTCGGCGCCGACGACCAGGACGTTCCGGTGCGTACGGCGCGACAGCGGCAGCAGGCGCCGCTCGTTGACCAGCAGGGTCGTCGTGCGTTCGGCGATACGGTCCGCGGCGGCGAGGTGCCGCGGGGTGCCCACCACCCGGTCCACGCCCGTCACGTCGGCGTACGGGTTCCCGAACAGCCCCAGCCGTGACTTCAGCCGCAGGATCCGCAGGACCGACTCGTCCAGGCGGGCCTCGGTGAGCTCGCCCTCGCGTACCGCCTGGAGGACCGCGTTCCAGGCGATGTCGAGGGAAGGGGGGTTGCAGAGCTGGTCGGCGCCCGCCTTCAGCGCGAGCACCGGCACCCGGTCGTCGCCGTACTTCTGCCGCACGCCCTCCATGCCCAGGGAGTCGGTGATCACGACGCCGTCGTAGCCGAGTTCCTCGCGCAGGATGCCGGTGAGGATCGGCCGGGAGAGGGTCGCCGGATCGCCGGACGGGTCGAGGGCCGGCACGGCGATGTGCCCCGTCATGATCGTGTCGACGCCCGCGCGGACGGCGGCCCGGAACGGCGGCGCGTCGAGCCGCGTCCACTCGTCGCGGCTGTGGTGGATGACGGGGAAGTCGACGTGGCTGTCGGTCTCGGTGTCGCCGTGCCCCGGGAAGTGCTTGGCCGCGGCCGCGACCCCGGCGCCTTCGTACCCCTTCACCTGCGCCGCCACGAACTCCGCCACGGCCTGTGGATCGGCACCGAAGGAGCGGACGCCGATGACCGGGTTGGCCGGATCCACGTTGACGTCGGCGACCGGGGCGTAGTCCTGGCGGATGCCCAGCGCGCGCAGTTCGGTGCCCGAGATGCGGGCGGCCCGGCGGGCGTCGCCGCGGGAGCCGCCGGCAGCGAGGGCCATGGCGCCGGGGAGCAGGGTGGCGGGTCTGCCGACGCGCGCCACTATGCCGTGCTCCTGGTCGGTGGAGATCAGCACGGGCAGCCCGCGGGGGAGGGCGAGCGAGGCCTTCTGGATGCCGTTCGAGAGATTCGCGATCTGGTGCGGGTCACGGGTGTTGTGCGCCCATACGAAGTAGATGATGCCGCCCACCCGGTACTTGGCGATCAGCTCTTCGGCCGTCCGTACGCCGATCTCGTCGAGGTTGGCGTCGATGTCGGCCTGGTCCGGTGCGGTCGCCGAGTGACCGTACACGCGCATCACGAAGAGCTGGCCCACCTTCTCCTCCGGCGTCATCCGGGAGATGAGGGCGCGGAGCTTCCTGTCGTCGGGCCACCGGGACCCGGACCGTCCGGCGGCGTGGGCGGGGACGGCCTGGGCGAAGTGGGCGGCGGTGAGGCCCGCGGTCGCGGCGAGGACGGTCCGTCTGGACGGCCGGGTGGTGTTTCCCGCTCTGGAGGCGGTGGTGGAGGTGGTGCTTCCCGTGCTGGAGTCGCGCACGTGCGCTCCTTCCCACTGAAGGAAACTTCCGAGGAGTCACGAATAGCCGGAAGGTTTCTTCCAGTCAAGGGAGCGCACAGCGAAGCGGTCGACGGGAGGGGCCGTCACCGGCGCAGTCGGAGGGGGGCGCACCGGTGACGGCGTGCTGCCGGCCGCAGGCGGCGGAGAGGGTGGTCAGCGATCGCAGCCAGCAGCGAGGCCGACACCGCTCTGCGGAGACTCATCCGGCAGCATGCCGCTATGACGGGGGCGGGCGACTTCGGGTTCCCCGCTTTTCGCGGATTCCGGGAAGTCGGTACGCGTGTGAAGCAACAGGATTCGGCGGGCACTTCCGGCCAGCCGGGTGCACGAAGCCCTCAGCGCGGCTCGACGCGGGCGCCCGGCGCGGGCCGAACGCGCCCGGCGCGTTCAGCCCGTCTGGTGTGTCTGTTGTTGCGGTTGCGGTTGTGGTTGCGGTTGTGGTTGCGACTGAGGCCGCGGCGCACGCGCCGACATCCTCAGCCAGTGCTCCTGAAGTGTCCGCACCGTCTCCGCGATCGCCGGGCGGCGGGACGCCCCCGTGCGCCGGAGCGCGTACGGACGGCGTACGGGCACGGGGCCGGGCGGCACCTCGACGACCCCCTCGGGCAGCGGGCAGTAGCGGGCCGCGGCCGCAGCGGGTGCGACGGGCCCAGCGCCCGGATCCGGCGCCGGTTCACCACTCATAGGCGCCCGGTGAATCCGTACGCCCCTGCGGGCCCTGCGGTCGGCCGTTCGCGCCGGGCGACGGCTGGAAGAGGGAGTCGCCGGGCAGCGGTGCCGGGCCCTCGGACAGTCCGCTGACCGTGACCTGCTGCCGGCGCGCGGACGACGACGGACCGTTCTCCATGTCGCCCATCACCAGCAGCGGGTCGAACATCACCACCGCCGCGGCCACGATCAGGAAGATCCCCGGCCCGGTCATCATGGGCAGCAGCAGCGAGGTGGGCGACTCGCCCGTGTAGACCATGTCGGTCCCGGTGTGCAGGTGTACGTCGACGGCGGCCATGCCCGTGTAGTGCATGGCGGAGACGGCCAGGCCCATCACCAGGCTGGCGCCGAGACTCGGCAGGAAGCCGCGGATCGAGACGGCCGCCCACAGCGCGGCGGTCGCGGCCGCGATCGCGATCAGCACGGAGAGCGCGACGGTGACCGGGTTGTACTGGAAGGTGCCGTTCAGTTCGATGGCCGCCATGCCCATGTAGTGCATGGCGGCGACACCGAGACCGGTGATGGTGCCCGCGATGCCCAGCGTGGCGCGGGAGACCCCTCGGTAGCCCACCGCGAACACCCCGATGGCGACCACGACGATGGCCACGACCAGGCTCAGCACCGTCAGCGGGACGTCGTAACGCATCCGGGTCTCCTCGACCCGGAAGCCGACCATGCCGATGAAGTGCATCGTCCAGATGCCGCAGCCGATCGAGGCGGCGCCGAGCGCCGGCCAGCCGGGCTTCCAGGAGCCCGCGGTGTGGACCGACCGGACCACGCAGCGCAGTCCCAGCGCGCCTCCCAGGCACGCCATGACGTACGCGACCACGGGAGTGACCGCTCCATAACTGAAGCCGTCGACGGTCCCCTGCATGACAGGGAAGCCGCCCCGGCGTGACACCCCCGCGCGTACGCCCGTCAGGCGGCCTCGTTCAGCAGGCGCCCGAGATGCTCCCGCCCCGCCGCGAGCAGCCCGGGCAGCGGCGCGGCGGCTTCGTACCACCGCTTCTCGTACTCCCAGCACAACCAGCCGTCCCAGCCCTCCCGGGAGAGCAGTTCCACGCACTCGGTGAGCGGCAGCACGCCCGCGCCGAGCGGCACGGGCGTGGTGTCGTCGGCCGAGGCGATGTCCTTGACCTGCACATATCCCAGGTGCGGGGAGAGGGCGGCGTAGGTCGACGCCGGCTGCTCGCCGCCCAGCCAGGTGTGCATGACGTCCCAGAGCGCACCGACCTGACGGTGCCCGACCAGGCCGAGCACACGCATGGCGGCGGCGCCCGTGCGGTGCGAGTCGTGGGTCTCCAGCAGGATGCGCACCCCGGCGTCGGTGGCGTACTCCGCCGCCGTACCGAGCCGCCGGGCCGCTGTCGCGTCCGCCTCGGCGGCGTCCTGCTCCTCGCTCCCGCCCGGGAAGACGCGCACGAAGGGGGCGCCCAGGTCCCGGGCCAGGTCGAGGAGTTCGCGCAGCTCGGCGAGGACAGGGTCGTCGTCGCCCGGCGCCGCCACGCGCGCGTACCCGGCGAGGCCGGTGACCTCGACGCCCGCCGCCTCGAACGCGGCGGCCGCCTCGGCCCGTTGCCCGGCGGTGAGCCCGGTGTGCACGGGTTCCTCGGGGTGCGCGCGGAGTTCGACGCCGTGGTACCCGTACTCGGTGGCCAGGCGGATGACATCGGGCAGGGGGAGACCGGGGACGCCGAGGGACGAGAAGGCCAGTTTCACGTATCCCACCTCGCTGGGGGTGTCGGCAGGGTGCGGCGGACGGTATCCGATTACCCGGATACCGGGGATCCGGACCGCCCGCAAGCCACGTGATCGCCACGCCTCCCGGGAGCCGTGCGGTGCCGTCCGCGTGCTACGCCCCGCCGCGCAGGTCCAGCCGCCAGTCCTGCCCGACCAGGTCCACGCCGAAGGAGTGGTGCGGCTCTTCGGCGACGAGGACGAAACCGTGGCGCCGGTAGAGCCGGCGGGCCGCCGTGAGGCAGTCGTTCGTCCACAGGACCAGTTCGCGGCAGCCGGTCCCGCGCGCGAAGCCGACGCAGGCGCGCACCAGGCGGTCGCCGATACCGAGCCCCCGCGCGTCCGGCTCGACCAGCAGCAGCCGCAGGCGGGCGGTGTCCGGGGCCTCGCCGCGTACGCACATCACGCACCCGGCGGGCCGCCCGTCCACCTCCGCGATCCACACCCGCTCCCGCCGCGGGTCGTGGTCCCCGGCGAAGTCGGCGACGATCCGCGCGACCAGGCCCTCGTACTCGGCGTTCCAGCCGTACTCCGCCGCGTAGAGCGCCGCGTTGCGCTGCACGATCCAGCCCAGGTCGCCGGGGCCGGGGCCGCGCAGCACGACGTCCGGCGGGCGGGGTGAGCGAGGCGAGCGGGGCGGGCGGGACGGGTGGCCGTCGGTGAGGATCGCGCGGATGGTGCGCATGGCCTCGGTGAGCCGGGGGCGGTCGGCGGTGGGAACGCGCGCCAGCAGCGCGCCCACCGCCTCGTCGGACCGCTCGCTCAGCAGGCCGGCCGCCTCGCGCCCGCGCGCGGTGAGGGTGACGCGGCGGCGCCGGGAGTCGCGCGCCGAGCGCGTCCGCTCGACCAGCCCGTCCTGCTCGAACTTCGTCAGCAGCCGGCTCAAGTACCCGGAGTCCAGGAACAGTTCGGCGCGCAGGTCCGCCGCGTCCGTGTGCGACGAGTGCGCCAGCTCCCACAGCAAGCGGGCCTCGGTGAGCGTGTACGGGGCGTAGAGATGGCGGCCGTAGTCGAGCGCGCCGATGACGCCCGTGTAGAAGCGGTTGAACGAGCGAATGTCCTGCACGGCCTGCACGGTCTGCACGGTCTTACCGGTCATGATCGATCGCCCTCGTCCGTCGCCGGTATGGAGAATCGCTGACTCAGTCAGAGACAATCCGTTCCGAGCGTACGTCCGGCCCGCCTGTGCGTCCACGATCGCGCCGCACCCACGTCCGCTTACGCGTCCGCGGAAGCCGTGGCTCATGGCTCACTCCCGCGGCGCCCCCGTCGATCCCCGCACCACCAGCTCTCCGGGCACCGTCGCGATACCGCTCGCCGGAGGCTCCTCGCGGCCCATCGCGATACGGCCGGCGCGGGCGCCCGCCTCGGCCAGCGGGAGGTGGACCGTGGTCAGCGCGGGCACCGCGTCGATGCTGAACGGCAGGTCGTCGAAGCCCGCCACCGACACGTCGTCCGGGATGCGCAGCCCCGAGTCCCGCAGCGCGGCGCACGCGCCCAGGGCGACCGTGTCGTTGGCCGCGACCACGGCCGTGATCGACGGATCGCGGTGCAGCAGTTCGAGGGTGGCCTCGTAGCCGGCGTGGCGATCGTAGCGGCCGTGCACCGTGCGCCGGGGGTCGTCCTCGATGCCGGCGGCGGCGAGCGCGTCGCGGTGGCCCTCCAGGCGGTGGCGGGTGGTCGTGCGCTCCTCGGGCCCGGCGATGTAGCCGAGGCGGCGGTGGCCGAGGCCGATGAGGTGCTCGGTGAGCCGTTGCCCGCCGCCGCGGTTGTCGAAGGTGAGGGCGATCGCCTCCGGGGCCGGCGGCCGCCCGCACAGCACCACCCGGGTGCCCGCGTCCGCCAGTTTCCGCAGCTTGTTGCCGACGGCGCTCGCGTGCGCCGAGTCCTCCACGGCACCGCCGGTGAGAACGACCGCCGCGGCGCGCTGGCGCTGGAGGAGGGTGAGGTAGGTCAGTTCGCGCTCCGGGGAGCCGCCGGTGTTGCACACGACGGCCAGCCGCTCCCCGCCCGCGCGCCCGCCCGGCCCGCCGATCTCGGACTGGATAGCGCTCGCCATGATCCCGAAGAAGGGGTCGGCGATGTCGTTCACCAGGATGCCGACCAGGTCGGAGGTGGCGGCCGCCAGCGCGCTCGCGGGGCCGTTGAGCACGTAGTCCAGCTCGTCCACCGCCCGCAGCACCCGCTCCCGGGTGGAGGCCGCCACCGGGTAGTTCCCGTTCAGCACGCGGGAGACGGTCGCGGGGGACACCTGCGCGCGGGCCGCCACGTCCGCGAGGGTCACGGTCATCGTTTGTCGTCCATCGTTCGTCGTCCTCCGGTCCTTGCCGCGTTCTGCTCGGGTCCGTCCGGGCCCGTTCGGGTCCATCAGGGCCCTTCCCGGGTCCGTCCGGGTCCGTTCGGATCCGTCAGGGCCCTTTCCGGGTCCGTCCGGGTCCGTTCGGATCCATCCGTGGGTCCGTTCGGGTCCATTCGTAGCCCCGTTCAGGCCCGGCCGTGGCCCATTCGGGCCCGTTCGGGCCCGCTCGGCACCGCGTCGGTGTCGTCTCGTCGTCGCCCGGGCCGTACGAGCACCGGAACGGCCGCGTGATCAGCCGTACAGACGCCCGTACGGCGACGCCGGTTGCCGTACACCGGCGCGCGAGCACCGCTGCGCGCCAGCGCTCGCGCGCCACCCGAGCGCTGACTCGCGCACCACCCGAGCGCCGACCCGGGTGCCACCCGAGAGCTGACCCGCGTGCCACCCGGCGGCCACCCGCGCGCCGCCCGACAGCCGACCCGTACGCCACCCACAGCCGACCCGTGCGCCGCCCACGGTCGGTCCGTGCGCCGCGCCACGGTCAAGTCGTACACGAAACCGCGCATCTCTCACCCCGCGCGGTCTTGTCCGATCTGCCGCACAGAGGCTAGCGTCTCATCACATAGAAAGCGCTTGCTGTCACGCTCATCCGGTGGGCGTACGCGGCGCCGGACGCGTACGGACGCACGAACGGCAGGGCGACGTACGGACGCGACGCGGAGCGGATTCGCGGCGCACGAACGAAGGGAATGACGTGACACGCAAGACGGTGCGCATCGCCATGAACGGCGTGACGGGACGCATGGGCTACCGCCAGCACCTCGTCCGTTCCATCCTGGCCATCCGCGAGCAGGGCGGCCTCGACCTGGGCGACGGCACCGTGCTGTGGCCCGAGCCGGTCCTCGTCGGCCGCCGCGAGCACGCCCTCAAGGCGCTCGCCGAGCAGCACGGCCTCGAGCACTGGTCCACCGACGTCGACGCGGTCCTCGCCGACGAGACGATCGACATCTACTTCGACGCCCAGGTCACCTCCGCGCGAGAGGAGGCCATCAAGAAGGCGATCGCCGCGGGCAAGCACATCTACACCGAGAAGCCCACCGCGACCGGCCTCGACGGCGCCCTGGAGCTGGCCCGTCTCGCGAACGCCGCCGGCATCAAGCACGGCGTGGTCCAGGACAAGCTGTTCCTGCCGGGCCTGCTGAAGCTCAAGCGGCTCATCGACGGCGGCTTCTTCGGCCGCATCCTCTCCGTCCGCGGCGAGTTCGGCTACTGGGTCTTCGAGGGCGACTGGCAGCCCGCCCAGCGCCCCTCCTGGAACTACCGCGCCGAGGACGGCGGCGGCATCGTCGTCGACATGTTCCCGCACTGGGAGTACGTCCTCCACGAGCTCTTCGGCCGTGTGAAGTCGGTCCAGGCCCTCACCGCCACCCACATCCCGCAGCGCTGGGACGAGCAGGACAAGCCGTACGACGCGACGGCGGACGACGCGGCCTACGGCATCTTCGAGCTCGAGGGCGGCGCCATCGCCCAGATCAACTCCTCCTGGGCCGTCCGCGTCAACCGCGACGAGCTGGTCGAGTTCCAGGTCGACGGCACCGAGGGCTCCGCGGTCGCGGGCCTGCGCAACTGCCGCGTCCAGCACCGCTCGGCCACCCCCAAGCCGGTCTGGAACCCCGACATCCCGGCCACCTACTCCTTCCGCGACCAGTGGCAGGAGGTCCCCGACAACGACGAGTTCGACAACGGCTTCAAGGCCCAGTGGGAGCTGTTCCTCAAGCACGTCTACACCGGCACGCCCTACCACTGGGACCTCCTCGCCGGCGCCCGCGGCGTCCAGCTCGCCGAGCTGGGCCTGAAGTCCTCGGCCGAGGGCCGCCGCCTCGACGTCCCGGAGATCCAGCTGTGACGATCCGACTCCCGGGCGCGGACGGTGGACTCCGCACCTACACCCCGCGCACCGAACCCCTGGCGGTGACCACCGGCGCCCCCTTCACCTCCCGTACGGTCTTCTCCGCGGCCCACGTCGTCGCCGACCCGTACGCCGACGTGTCCCCCGACTCGCCCGCCGCCGTCGACTGGGACGCCACCCTCGCCTTCCGCCGCCACCTGTGGTCGCACGGCCTGGGCGTCGCCGAGGCCATGGACACCGCCCAGCGCGGCATGGGCCTGGACTGGGCGGGCGCGGCCGAGCTGATCCGCCGCAGCGCCGCCGAGGCGAAGGCGGTCGGCGGCCGGATCGCGTGCGGCGTCGGCACGGACCAGATCGCCTCCGGCTCCCTAGCGGAGGTCCGGGCGGCCTACGAGGAACAGCTCGCCGTCGTCGAGGAGTCGGGCGCGCAGGCCATCCTCATGGCGTCCCGAGCACTGGCCGCAGCCGCCTCCGGTCCCGAGGACTACCTGGAGCTCTACGGCCACCTGCTGCGCCAGGCCGCCGAACCGGTGGTCCTGCACTGGCTGGGCCCGATGTTCGACCCGGCGCTGGAGGGTTACTGGGGCTCGTCCGACCTGGACGCGGCGACGGACACCTTCCTGGAGGTCATCGCGGCGCACCCGGACAAGGTGGACGGCATCAAGATCTCCCTGCTGGACGCCCAGCGCGAGATCGACCTCCGCCGCAGGCTCCCCCAGGGCGTGCGCTGCTACACGGGCGACGACTTCAACTACCCCGAGCTGATCGCGGGCGACGACAAGGGCTTCAGCCACGCCCTGCTCGGCATCTTCGACCCGCTGGGCCCGCTGGCGGCGGAGGCGGTACGGGTCCTGGACACGGGCGACGTGGCCGGCTTCCGCAAACTGCTGGACCCGACGGTCGAGCTGTCCCGCCACCTCTTCCAGACCCCCACCCGCTTCTACAAGACGGGCGTGGTGTTCCTGGCCTGGCTGGCGGGCCACCAGGCCCACTTCACGATGGTGGGCGGCCTCCAGTCGGCGCGCTCGCTGCCGCATTTCGCGCGGGCGTACGAACTGGCCGACGGCCTCGGCCTGTTCCCGGACCCGGCGCTGGCGGAGACCCGCATGAAGAACCTGCTGAGCCTGTACGGGGTGGAGCAAGAACGATGAGCGACACGAGCGGTCTCGACCTGACCCGCTTCTCCATCAACCAGCAGACGGTGAAGCAGCTGTCGCTGCCGGAACTGGTGGACGCATGCGTCGACCTGGGCGTCCCGGCGGTCGGCCTCTGGCGCGAGCCGGTCCAGTCGTACGGCCTGGACGCGGCGGCGAAACTGGTCCGCGACGCGGGCCTCGCGGTCACGACGCTCTGCCGGGGCGGCTTCCTCACGGCCATCGACCCGGACGCGCGCGCGAAGGCCCTGGACGACAACCGCCGGGCGGTCGACGAGGCGGCCACCCTGGGCACGGACACCCTGGTCCTCGTCTCGGGCGGCCTCCCGGCGGGCTCGAAGGACCTGCGCGGCGCGCGCGAGCGCATCGCGGACGCGCTGGCGGAACTGGGCCCGTACGCGGCGTCCAATGGCGTCCGCCTCGCCATCGAGCCCCTCCACCCGATGTTCGCCTCGGACCGCTGCGTGGTGTCGACGCTGAAGCAGGCGCTGGACATCGCGGAGCGGTTCCCGGCGGAGCAGGTGGGCGTGACGGTGGACACGTACCACATCTGGTGGGACGAGGACGCGCCCGCGCAGATCGCCCGGGCCGGGGCCTCCGGCCGCATCCACACCTTCCAGCTCGCCGACTGGATCACCCCGCTGCCGGAAGGCGTGCTGAACGGCCGCGGCCAGGTCGGCGACGGCTCGGTCGACATGCGCGAGTGGCAGGGCTACGTGGAGGCGGCGGGCTACACCGGCTCCATCGAGGTCGAGCTCTTCAACGACGAGCTGTGGGCCCGGGACGGCCGGGAGTTGCTGGCGGAGACGGCGGCGCGGTTCGTGGAGCACACGGCCTGACGAGAGTGCCGAACGGAGATCTGACGGATGTGCGTCGGGCCCCTTCCCGCGCGGGAAGGGGCCCGACGCACATCTTGTCGACGCACGACTAAGCAACCGGATCCGCACAAGCGTTAATCCGGTCAACGAAGTGCGTGATCTTCGTCTGAAAGACGGTAGTTGTCGAACAAAAGCAAAGCTACTCTCGACCGGCTTTGTTGATTTCCGTCGGACGGTGTGTCCGGACGGTGAAGAACAGGGGTGGGAAGTGGCTGAGCGGATACGAAGAGGCACGGTCGGGACGGTCGCGGCCTTGGCGCTCTTCGCGTCGCTGTCGGCGCTGTCCGGCGGTGCGCAGGCCGTCGGGGCTCCGGAGGACTGCGTCCTGGAGAAGGGCGTCCTGAGCATGGAGGACCTGCCTGAAGGGTCGTCCGTGATCGAGTGTGACGCGGTCGGGCGCGTCGTCGCCCACGAGGGCGCCGCCCTCACGGTGCCGCGGCCCGGTACGGCCGTCGGAGCCGAGGGCCTCACGCCCGACGGTGAGGTGCACGGGTTCTCGCTGGAGGTCGCCGATGACGGCACCATCTCGTACACCAACGACGACGACCTGTCCGATCCGCCGGTCGACATGTCCGTCGACGGTGTCGACATACCCGACGACCTGAGCGACGTGGTGGAGACGGCCGACGACGTCACGGAGGAGGCGGAGGACGACAACGCGGACGCGCTGGACACGGCCCTGCCCGACGACGCGCTGGTCGAGGACCTCGACGACGCGTCCGCCGCGGGGGCGTGCAGCGACGGGGCGTACAAGACCAACGACCTCAAGGAATACGGCACCTACAACTGGTACATCGGCGACGGCGGCATGCCCGGCGGCCTGTCGAGGTCGGCCGCGAAGGACGCCTTCGCCGACGCCATCAACAACATCACCGGCAGCTACAACAACTGCGGCTACACGGACCAGGTCGACGCCTCGGCCAGCTACAAGGGCACCACGACCTACGAGGCGGACATCAGCAAGAGCAACGCGTGCACGGACCGCGACGGCAAGAGCACCTGGGACGCCGGGGACCTGTCCGGCTTCGTCGCCTACGCCTGCTGGTGGTCGTGGCCCACGCCGGGCGTCAAGAACGACCTGCGGGAAGCCGACGTCCGCTTCAACACGACGGACTACGACTTCACGAACAAGCCGACGTCCAGCTGCTCGTACAAGTACGACATCCGCTCCGTCGCTACGCACGAGGCCGGACACGTCTTCGGGATGGGGCACGTCGGGTCGGGGCATGACAACCTGACCATGTTCACGGACTCGGATCCGTGCGCGACCAAGGCCAGGACGCTCGGCAAGGGCGATGTCCTCGGTCTTCGGAGCATCTACTGAACCGGGGCTGCGCGGCAGCATCCCCAGAACGTCTCCGGTAGGGACACGCAGGGCGTACGCGGCCGGTAGAGGGCGCGGCGGCGAGGGGCTGAGCACGGATCGCGTGCCGCCCGCCAGGGAGTCCGCAGGACCCGCATGACCTCCACGACCGGCTCCGGACGTATGTGCGTCGGGCCCCCCTTCCCGTGAAGGGGGCCCGACGTGTCGAGGCCGGCCGCCCGGACCGTGTTCACCGACACCCGTGCGAACGAAAACGGCATCCGCTCCGTCGTAGTCCTGAGGTCGGACACGTCCGGGCCAGGGTGTTCGGCGAGGGCGGTGTTCCCGGTCTCCGGGCATTCACCGACCGGGGTGTGCAAGAACGCTCCGGAACGTTTTCGAGAGATAGGGATCCAACCGATGAGGGTCGCTTTCCCGGTCGGCCGGGCCGGAGTCGTACGGATACTGCTGGTGTCGGCCGTCGCCATGGTGGGGGCGGCCGGCTGTACGTCCTCGGGCAGCAGCGGGGACGGCGGTGGCGACGCGGCTGGGTCCTGCGCGGTCCGGTGGACGTATGAGGGCCACAACTACCGGAGCATCAGCAACGTTGACTTCCAGGTCGGCGAGAAGCTCGGCACGGTCGGCAAGCCGTCCTGCGACGACACGCCGAGCGACGGGGAGGACGAGCCCGCCCCGGCCGACAAGTCCACCGCTTACGCGGTCGAAGGGCTCGACACCGACGTCGCCATCGCGGTCGGGGACACACCCGAGAAGGCGTCCCTCTTCGCTCTCGACGCGGACGGGGGTCTGCCCCCCGAGGTCAAGGAACTGCTCGACGGCTCCTGAGGCCCCGGTCGGCACCACCGCCCGCGGGAGTGCTCGCGGGCGGTGGCCGGGGCTCAGTCCGGGCGCCCGTACGAGATGAAGCCGTCCCGAGCCCTGTTCTTCACCGTCCGGACACACCGTCCGGACACACCGTCCGGACACACGCCCGCGTGGCCCAGGCGGCAACAGGCCCAAGGAAATCTTCGGCGACCCGTGCAACCCTCGCGGCACCTCGCGGGTCGTACTGGGCATCGGGACCGCTCTGACGGGGGGATCTGGGGGGATCGCTGCGGTTCCGGTGGGGGAGAGGCCGAGGGGCCCGGTCACGGACCGGGCCCCTTGACGCCGTACGGCAGCGCAGGTCTAAAAGAACACCCCGCACCGCAGCAGCACGTTCGCGTACGGCCGTGCCTCCCCGGTGCGTACGACGAGCCGCGCGCCCGCCGACATTTCCTTGAGGCGCTCGTGGGGGACGAACTCCAGCGCGGGCAGGCGGGCCTCCAGCAGGGCCGCCGCCTCCGGGTTCGCGTCCCGGACCTCGTGCGCGCCGGTCGCGCCCTCGACCACCAGCTCGTCGAGCAGCCCGTCCAGCACCTCGGCGAAGGACGGCACCCCGGCCCGGAAGGCGAGGTCGACCACGCGGGGGCCCACCGGTATCGGCATGCCCGCGTCGCAGACCAGCACCTCGTGGCCGTGGCCGAGTTCGGCGAGGGCGCCGGACAGGTGGCGGTTCAGGATTCCGGTCCTCTTCACAGCGCGGCGACCTCCTCGGCGGTGGGGAACGACGCCTGGGCGCCGGCCCGGGTGACGGCAACGGCCCCGACTCGGGCGGCGTACGCGGCGGCGTCGGCAGGTGACTCGCCCTGACCCAGCTTCCACGCCAGCGCCGCGGTGAACGCGTCCCCGGCGCCGGTCGTGTCCACGGCCTCCACCTTGACCGCCGGCACCCGCACGGAGCCCTCGGCCGACGCCACCAGCGCGCCCTCCGCGCCCAGGGTGACCACCACGGAGCGGGGGCCCAGCGCGAGCAGCGCCCGCGCCCAGTCCTCCGGGGAGTCCCCGAGGTCATCGCCCGCGATCACCCGCGCCTCGTGCTCGTTGACGATCAGCGGGTCGCAGGCCGCGAGGACCTCCTCGGGCAGGGGCTGCGGCGGCGAGGGGTTGAGCACGAGCCGCGTCGTGCCCTCCGGCAGGTCCCGTACGACCTTCGCCACCTCCACGACCGACTCCAGCGGGATCTCCAGCTGGGTCGAGACCACCCGGGAGGCGCCCAGCAGGCCGGCCGCCGCCCGGACGTCCTCCGGGGCGAGGCGGGCGTTGGCGCCCAGCGACACCACGATGCTGTTGTCCCCGGACGGGTCGACCGTGATCAGCGCGACCCCGGTGGGCGCCCCGCCGACCAGTACGCCGGCCGTGTCGACGCCCGCGTCCCGCTGCGAGTCGAGCAGCAGCCGCCCGTGCGCGTCGTCGCCGACCCGGGCCAGCAGGGCCGTACGGGCCCCGAGGCGGGCGGCGGCCACCGCCTGGTTGGCGCCCTTGCCGCCCGGGTGGACGGCCAGGTCGGAGCCGAGCACGGTCTCTCCGGCCGCGGGCCGCTGTTCGACCCCGATCACCAGGTCGGCGTTGGCCGAGCCCACGACCAGCAGGTCGTAGTCGTACTTGACCTCTTCCCCCTCCTGAATGAGGGAGATTCCTACAGCTCGCGCCATGGGTTTTCCTGCTTCGTCGCCGACTGCCCGCCCGGAGATCTCCGTTGAGGTCTTACACCGGCTCCACAGGCCGACACCGCCAGCCCGGCGGCCAGAAGGTTCTGCGCCGCGTTCACGTCGCGGTCGTGGGTCGTGCCGCAGGCGCACGTCCAGGTACGGACGTTGAGCGGCATCTTGTCCCGCATGACGCCGCAGCTGGAGCACAGCTTGGAGGAGGGGAACCAGCGGTCGACCGCGATCACTTCGCGGCCGTACCACCGGGCCTTGTACTCCAGTTGGCCGCGGAACTCGCTCCACGCCGCGTCGGAGATGGCGCGGGCGAGCTTGCCGTTCCTCAGCATGTTGCGAACGGTGAGGTCTTCGATCACGATCGTTTGGTTTTCACGAACGAGCCGAGTGGTGAGCTTGTGCAGGGTGTCGCTGCGTCGGTCGGCGATACGGGCATGGATACGGGCGACCTTCTTGCGGGCCTTGCCTCGGTTGGTGCCGTCGCCTTCGGCCTTGCGGGACAGCTCCCGCTGGGCCTTGGCCAACCGGGCACGGTCGCGCCGCTCATACCTCGGATTAGCGATCTTCTCGCCGGTCGACAGGGTCAGCAGGTGGTCCAGGCCGACGTCCACCCCGACCGCCGTACCGACGGCCGGCAGCGGCTGGACGGCGGGGTCCTCCACCAGCAGGGACACGTACCAGCGTCCGGCCGCGTCCTGGGACACGGTCACCGTGGACGGCTGCGCGCCCTCTGGCAGAGGGCGCGACCACACGACGGCGAGGGGCTCGGTCATCTTTGCCAGCGTCAGCTTCCCGTCTCGGAACCGGAACGCGCTGCTGGTGTACTCCGCGGACTTCCGCGACTTCTTCAGGGACTTGAAGCGCGGGTACTTCGCCCGCTTGGCGAAGAAGTTCGTGAACGCCGTCTGCAGGTGGCGCAGGGCCTGCTGGAGCGGGACGGAGGAAACGTCATTGAGGTAGGCGAGCTCCTCGGTCTTCTTCCACGCCGTGAGCATCGCCGACGTGGCGTTGTAGTTGACCCGCTCAGCCCTCAGCACCCATGCCTCCGTGCGGGCGGCGAGTGCCAGGTTGTAGACCTTGCGCACGCATCCGAAGGTGCGCGACAGCTCCGCTGCCTGCGCATCGGTCGGATAGAAGCGGTACTTGAAAGCCCGCTTCTCATAGGTTGGCACGACTCACAAACTACCACGTTGGCTTGTGACCGTCCGGCGTATTGTCGGGAGTGTTGCCGGATCACCCTGGCGGCAATCCGGCTTTATCCGCCCCGCTCCGCAGTAGTCCTCAGGGATTGCCGATGACGACCGTCTGCCGACTGCGACCGTTGTCCGCAGTCTTCTCCCGATGTCGTACCCGGGCGGTAGCGTCGGATCATGTCCAATCAGGCCGGAAACGGAGCCGGGAACGGGACGCGGCACCTGGCCGTCCTCGAAGGCGTCCTGGAACGCATCACGTACGCCAACGAGGAGAACGGCTACACGGTCGCCCGCGTCGACACCGGCCGCGGCGCCGGCGACCTCCTCACGGTCGTCGGCGCGCTCCTCGGCGCCCAGGTCGGCGAGTCCCTGCGCATGGAGGGCCGCTGGGGCTCCCACCCGCAGTACGGCAAGCAGTTCACGGTGGAGAACTACACCACCGTCCTCCCGGCCACGGTCCAGGGCATCCGCCGCTATCTGGGCTCCGGCCTGGTCAAGGGCATCGGCCCGGTCTTCGCCGACCGCATCACCCGGCACTTCGGCCTGGACACGCTCCAGATCATCGAGGAGGAGCCGAAGCGGCTCATCGAGGTGCCCGGCCTCGGCCCCAAGCGCACCAAGAAGATCGCCGACGCCTGGGAGGAACAGAAGGCGATCAAGGAGGTCATGCTCTTCCTCCAGACCGTCGAGGTCTCCACCTCCATCGCCGTGCGCATCTACAAGAAGTACGGCGACGCCTCGATCTCGGTGGTCAAGAACCAGCCGTACCGCCTCGCGGCCGACGTCTGGGGCATCGGCTTCCTCACCGCCGACAAGATCGCCCAGTCCGTCGGTATCCCGCACGACAGCCCGGAGCGCGTCAAGGCGGGGCTCCAGTACGCCCTCTCCCAGTCCACGGACCAGGGCCACTGCTACCTCCCGGAGGAGCGGCTCATCGCCGACGCCGTGAAGCTGCTCCAGGTGGACACGGGCCTGGTCATCGAATGCCTCGCTGAACTCGCCGCACCCCCGGAGGAGGGCGAGGACCCGGGCGTCGTCCGCGAGAAGGTCCCCGGCCCCGACGGCGGCGACCCGGTGACGGCCGTCTACCTGGTCCCCTTCCACCGGGCCGAACTCTCCCTCTCCGCCCAGCTGCTGCGCCTCCTGCGCACCGACGAGAACCGCATGCCCGCCTTCCGTGACGTCGTCTGGGACAAGGCGCTCGGCTGGCTGAAGGGGCGTACGGGCGTGGAGCTGGCGCCCGAGCAGGAGGCGGCCGTGCGGCTCGCGCTCACCGAGAAGGTCGCCGTGCTCACCGGCGGCCCCGGTTGCGGCAAGTCCTTCACGGTCCGCTCGATCGTGGAGCTGGCCCGCGCGAAGAAGGCGAAGGTGGTGCTGGCCGCGCCCACGGGCCGGGCCGCCAAGCGCCTCGCCGAGCTCACGGGCGCCGAGGCCTCCACCGTCCACCGCCTCCTGGAGCTCAAGCCGGGCGGCGACGCGGCGTACGACCGCGACCGCCCCCTGGACGCGGACCTCGTGGTCGTCGACGAGGCGTCCATGCTCGACCTCCTCCTCGCCAACAAGCTGGCCAAGGCGGTGCCCCCGGGTGCCCACCTCCTCTTCGTGGGCGACGTGGACCAGCTGCCGAGCGTCGGCGCCGGCGAGGTGCTGCGCGACCTGCTGGCCGACGGCAGCCCGGTCCCGGCAGTCCGCCTCACCCGCGTGTTCCGCCAGGCCCAGCAGTCAGGGGTGGTCACCAACGCCCACCGGATCAACTCCGGGCAGCACCCGGTCACCGACGGCATGAAGGACTTCTTCCTCTTCGTGGAGGACGAGACGGAGGAGGCCGGCCAGCTCACCGTGGACGTGGCGGCCCGCCGGATCCCGGCGAAGTTCGGCCTGGACCCGCGCCGCGACGTCCAGGTACTGGCGCCCATGCACCGGGGCCCCGCGGGCGCGGGCACCCTCAACGGCCTGCTCCAGCAGGCGATCACCCCGGCCCGCCCGGACCTCGCCGAGAAGCGGTTCGGCGGCCGGGTCTTCCGCGTCGGCGACAAGGTCACTCAGATCCGCAACAACTACGAGAAGGGGGAGAACGGCGTCTTCAACGGCACCGTCGGCGTCGTCACCGCCCTCGACCCGGTCGACCAGCGCCTCACCGTCCTGACCGACGAGGACGAGGAGGTGCCGTACGACTTCGACGAGCTGGACGAGCTGGCGCACGCGTACGCGGTCACCATCCACCGCTCCCAGGGCAGCGAGTACCCGGCGGTGGTCGTCCCGGTCACCACGGGCGCGTGGATGATGCTCCAGCGCAATCTGCTCTACACGGCGGTGACCCGGGCCAAGAAGCTCGTCGTCCTGGTCGGCTCCCGGAAGGCGATCGGCCAGGCGGTCCGCACGGTGTCGGCCGGGCGGCGGTGCACGGCCCTCGACTTCCGGCTCGCACCCCGCCCGCTCGACGGCTGAGACGGGCGGCGCGGACGCGGGTACTCGGCCGGAAACCGCTCCGAGGCGGTCGCGGTGAGGCGCCCGCACGAGGTTGCGCGAAAAATGATCGATCAAACGAGTCGGAAACGTCACACAGCACTTACGCGCGGCGGGGTGCAGGGGGCAGGATGGGCAAGTTGGCGGCACTGAGTGCCGCCGAAGAGCCCAATGGTCGACCCCGAGTGCACTCTCCTGAGCCAAATGGGGGATGGTAGAGACAGTCAGGGCACCTCGAAGATGAGGCACTATGTCGGTGAGGGAAGACGTGAGCGACAACTCTGTAGTACTGCGGTACGGCGACGGCGAGTACACCTACCCGGTGATCGACAGCACCGTCGGTGACAAGGGCTTCGACATCGGGAAGCTCCGCGCCCAGACCGGTCTGGTGACCCTGGACAGCGGTTACGGGAACACCGCCGCCTATAAATCCGCCATCACCTACCTCGACGGTGAGCAGGGCATCCTCCGGTACCGCGGCTACCCGATCGAGCAGCTGGCCGAGCGCTCCACCTTCCTGGAGGTCGCCTACCTGCTGATCAACGGCGAGCTGCCGACGGTCGACCAGCTGACCGCCTTCAAGAGCGACATCACGCAGCACACGCTGCTGCACGAGGACGTCAAGAACTTCTACCGCGGCTTCCCGCGCGACGCCCACCCGATGGCCATGCTGTCGTCCGTGGTCAGCGCCCTGTCGACGTTCTACCAGGACAGCCACAACCCGTTCGACGAGAAGCAGCGCCACCTCTCGACGATCCGGCTGCTCGCCAAGCTTCCGACGATCGCGGCGTACGCGTACAAGAAGTCGGTCGGCCACCCCTTCGTCTACCCGCGCAACGACCTCGGCTACGTCGAGAACTTCCTGCGCATGACCTTCTCGGTGCCCGCGCAGGACTACGAGCTCGACCCGGTGGTCGTCGCCGCCCTGGACAAGCTGCTGATCCTGCACGCGGACCACGAGCAGAACTGCTCGACCTCCACGGTCCGCCTGGTCGGCTCCTCCCAGGCGAACATGTTCGCGTCGATCTCGGCCGGTATCTCCGCCCTCTGGGGCCCGCTGCACGGCGGCGCCAACCAGTCGGTGCTGGAGATGCTCGAGGGCATCCGCGACTCCGGCAACGACGTCGACACCTTCATCCGCAAGGTGAAGAACAAGGAGGACGGCGTCCGCCTGATGGGCTTCGGCCACCGGGTCTACAAGAACTTCGACCCGCGCGCCAAGATCATCAAGGCCGCCGCGCACGATGTGCTCTCCGCCCTCGGCAAGTCGGACGAGCTCCTCGACATCGCCCTGAAGCTGGAGGAGCACGCGCTCTCCGACGACTACTTCGTCGAGCGCAAGCTCTACCCGAACGTCGACTTCTACACCGGCCTGATCTACCGCGCCATGGGCTTCCCGACCGAGATGTTCACGGTCCTCTTCGCCCTCGGCCGCCTGCCGGGCTGGATCGCCCAGTGGCACGAGATGATCAAGGAGCCGGGCTCCCGTATCGGCCGCCCGCGCCAGATCTACACGGGCGTGGTGGAGCGGGACTTCGTCCCGGTCGAGGAGCGCTGACGCTTTTCTTCTCGCGTATGCAGGGGCCGGTGTATGACACCGGCCCCTGTCGCGTTCGCCCAGCGATCGGGTAACTGACGCAAAATGTCCGACCGAGGGTTCCCTCAGGGCCACCCCGGAGGCGAGTAAGCCACAAAAAATACAGAAGGCGCCCTGCCACGCCGGTCCCCCCACGGGCCGGCGAGCAGGGCGCCTTCCCATGTCCCGGTGCGGATTCCCCCCACGGGATCCGGCCGGGCGTCTGGTGGGCCAGCGCCTGAATCGCTGAGCTGGTCGCAGATCGGATGGGACCCCCTGTCCCGCCCTGCTGCGGTCTGCCGGGGTACGTACGGACGGGAGGGCCGCTCAAAGCTCCCCGGTGCACGTGCCCCGGCAACGCAATCTCCGGGAACGTCCCCCAAGACATCCCCAGATGTCAGTCACGCCCCCCAAGACGCTTCTGACATCGCCAACTTAGACTCACGAACCCCTTCGCTGGTTACGTTCACGCCACTGTGATCTGTGTCTCTTGCATATGTCCTGAAGGTGCGCAAGAGCCCCGATACGTTGATCGAGGGCCCAGCGTAAGGATGGTGCGCGAGCCTTGTGAAGAGCTTATGTGAGGCTGCCGTTGGACTCCAGAGGGACTCCTGCGCCGCCGTCATGAGAATGCCCTCAGACGCAGGCTGTTCGTCACCACGAATACGGACGAAAAGGCCATGGCCGCTCCCGCGATCATCGGGTTCAGCAGTCCGGCGGCGGCGAGCGGCAGCGCCGCCACGTTGTACCCGAAGGCCCAGACCAGATTTCCCTTGATGGTGGAGAGCGTTCTGCGGGACAGCCGGATCGCGTCGGCGGCCACCCTGAGATCGCCGCGCACGAGCGTCAGGTCGCTCGCCTCGATCGCCGCGTCGGTGCCCGTGCCCATGGCGAGCCCCAGGTCGGCTGCGGCCAGCGCGGCGGCGTCGTTGACCCCGTCCCCGACCATGGCCACGCGGCGGCCCTCGCCCTGGAGCCGGCGGACCACGGCCACCTTGTCCTCCGGCAGCACCTCGGCGATCACCTCGTCGATCCCGACGGCATCGGCCACCGCACGGGCCACCCGCTCGTCGTCCCCGGTCAGCAGCACCGGGGTGAGCCCCAGGGCGCGCAGCCGCCGTACGGCCTCCGCGCTGGTCTCCTTGACCGAGTCGGCGACGGTGAGGACGCCGGCCGCGGTCCCGTCGACGGTGACGACGACGGCCGTACGGCCCGCCGCCGCGGCGGCCTCCTCGGCCCGTGCGAGCGCCGCGGGGAGCGGTGCGGGGGCGAGCCGGCCCACCATCACCTCGCGGCCCCCGACCCTGCCCCGTACGCCGCGCCCGGGCACGTTCTCGAACCCCTCGACCGGAGGCAGGGCACCCGTGCGCTCCTCCGCGCCCGCCGCGACGGCCCGGGCGATCGGGTGCTCGGAGGCGTGCTCCAGGGCGCCCGCGAGGCGCAGTACGTCCTTCTCGTCGAAGCCTGCTGAGCCGCCGGAGCCCTTGGCGTCCTCGGCGTCCTGAGCGACGTACACCTCCTGGAGGGTCATCCGGCCGGTGGTGACCGTGCCGGTCTTGTCCAGGACGACCGTGTCGACGCGGCGGGTGGACTCCAGGACCTCGGGGCCCTTGATGAGGATGCCGAGCTGGGCGCCGCGGCCCGTGCCGACCATCAGCGCGGTCGGTGTGGCGAGGCCCAGCGCGCACGGGCAGGCGATGATCAGGACCGCGACGGCCGCGGTGAAGGCGGCGGCGAGGTCCCCGGTGACACCGAGCCGGCCGCCGAACGTGCCGACGGCGATCAGCATGACGACCGGGACGAAGACGGCCGAGACCCGGTCGGCCAGCCGCTGCACCTCGGCCTTGCCGTTCTGCGCCTCCTCGACCAGCCGGGCCATGCGCGCGAGCTGAGTGTCCGCGCCGATCCGGGTGGCCTCGACGACGAGCCGGCCGCCCGCGTTGACGGTGGCGCCCGTGACCGTGTCCCCGGCCGTCACGTCGACCGGCACGGACTCGCCGGTCAGCATGGACGCGTCCACGGCCGAGGAGCCCTCGACGACGACGCCGTCGGTGGCGATCTTCTCGCCGGGCCGTACGACGAACCGGTCGCCGACAGTCAGCTGCGCCACCGGGACACGGACCTCACGGACGCCCGTGTCCCCGTCCCGCAGGACGGCCACGTCCTTGGCGCCGAGTTCGAGGAGCGCTCTGAGGGCCGTACCCGCGCGGCGTTTGGAGCGGGCCTCCAGATAGCGGCCCAGGAGGATGAAGGTGACGACCCCGGCGGCCACCTCCAGGTAGATGGTCGACGAGGCGTCGGTGCGCGAGACGGTGAGGTCGAAGCCGTGCCGCATGCCCGGCATGCCCGCGTGGCCGAGGAACAGCGCCCACAGGGACCAGCCGAAGGCGGCGAGCGTGCCGACCGAGACCAGGGTGTCCATGGTGGCGGCGCCGTGCCGGACATTGGTGAACGCGGCCCGGTGGAACGGGAACCCGCCCCACACCACGACGGGCGCGGCGAGGGTCAGCGACAGCCACTGCCAGTTGTCGAACTGGAGGGCCGGGACCATCGAGAGCAGGACCACCGGCACCGAGAGGAGCGCGGAGACCGTGAGGCGCTCGCGCAGGGCGGCGAGCTCGGGGTCCTCCGTGGTGGCGGGCGCGCCGTCCTCCGGGGCCGGGGGAGCCGGCGGCGGAGGTTCCTCGGCGGTGTAGCCGGTCTTCACCACGGTGGCGATCAGATCGGCGACCTGGACGCCCTCCGGGTACGTGACCCGGGCCTTCTCCGTCGCGTAGTTGACGGTGGCGGTGACGCCGTCCATGCGGTTGAGCTTCTTCTCGACGCGGGCCGCGCAGGAGGCGCAGGTCATCCCGCCGATCGTCAGTTCGACCTGATGGCGGGGCCCGTCCGCGGGCGCCTCCGTGAGAGGGCTGGTCATATCGCTGCTCCGGTGCTCCGGTACTCCTGGGGAACGGGCCGGGCCGTACGGGACCGGCGGTGAGGCCGGCCGGTCCCGTACGGCCCGTGTGCGGGTGGCGTGGCGGACGGCCGGGCGCTCAGGCCCTGCCGACGAGCTCGTAGCCGGCCTCGTCGACGGCGGCGCGCACGGCCTCCTCGTCGAGGGCCGCGGCGGAGACCACGGTGACCTCGCCGGTCGCGGCGACGGCCTTCACGGAGCTGACGCCGGGGAGCTCGGAGATCTCACCGGACACC
The DNA here is from genome assembly GCF_014650915.1 of Streptomyces poonensis. Lineage (GTDB taxonomy): Bacteria > Actinomycetota > Actinomycetes > Streptomycetales > Streptomycetaceae > Streptomyces > Streptomyces poonensis. Next base: position 49,659 of record NZ_BMVW01000008.1, read on the forward strand.
GCTCCTTCGCAGTGCCCGCAGGTCATGCCGGTCACCTTGTAGACGGTCGTGACGGTGCCCGGGGTGTCGGTCTGGCCGGTCATGGCGTTCTCCTCGTGGAGGGCGTGGGTGTGGTGGTGTGTGGGCGGGAGAGGCCCTGGGGTAACCGGGTTCCCCTCCAACATCTCCAGACTATACCCCTAGGGGGTATAAGCCAAGGAAGGGCCCATGGAGGGTGTCCGCCACGGTGGCCACGGTGACCACCGTGGCGATCGTGGCGATCGAAGCGATCACCGGATCCGTGAGGAAGGCGAGGGCGAGGGCGAATGCGCGCGGTGGTGTTCGAACGGTTCGGGGAGCCGGCCGAGGTGCGGGAGGTCGCCGACCCGGCGCCCCCGGAGCACGGCGTCGTGGTGCGCGTCGAGGCCACGGGGCTGTGCCGCAGCGACTGGCACGCCTGGCAGGGGCACGACCCGGACGTTACGCTGCCGCACGTGCCCGGGCACGAACTGGCCGGAGTGGTGGCCGCGGTGGGGGACCGGGTGGAGCGCTGGCGGCCCGGCGACCGGGTCACGGTGCCCTTCGTCTGCGCCTGCGGCACCTGCCCCTCCTGCGCGGCGGGCGACCAGCAGGTGTGCGAGCGGCAGACGCAGCCCGGGTTCACGCACTGGGGGTCGTTCGCCGAGTACGTCGCCCTGGAGCACGCCGACGTGAACCTGGTGGCCGTGCCGGACGAGCTGTCGTACGGCACGGCGGCCTCGCTGGGCTGCCGGTTCGCCACGGCGTTCCGCGCGGTGGTGACGCAGGGGCGGGTGGCGGCCGGGGAGTGGGTGGCCGTGCACGGCTGTGGCGGGGTCGGGCTGTCCGCGGTGATGATCGCGGCTGCCTCGGGCGCGCGTGTCGTCGCGGTCGACGTCTCGCCCCGCGCCCTGGAGCTGGCGCGGACCTTCGGGGCGGCCGAGTGCGTGGACGCCTCGCGCGTACCGGACACGGCCGCGGCCGTACGGGACCTGACGGGCGGCGGCGCCCAACTCTCCCTGGACGCGCTCGGCTCGCCCGTCACCTGCGCGGCCTCGGTGAACGGCCTGCGCCGCCGGGGCCGCCACGTCCAGGTCGGCCTGCTGCCGTCGGAGACGGGCACCACCCCCGTGCCCATGGCCCGCGCCATAGCCCTGGAACTCGAACTCCTGGGCAGCCACGGCATGGCGGCCCACGCCTACCCGCCGATGCTGGAACTGGTACGGACCGGCGTGCTGCGCCCCGACCTCCTGGTCACCTCCACCATCGGCCTGGACGCGGTCCCGGCCGCGCTGGAGGCGATGGGAACGGCACCCGGGGCGGGCGTCACGGTCATCGAACCGTGGGGCTGACCGGTCGCCCTCGGCGAGGTGACCGGCCGATGGTGTGCCAACGGCCAACGGCCAACGGCCAACGGCCAACAGCCGACGGCCAACAGCCGACGGCCAACGGCCGACGGCACGGGTCCCGTCCCCGTGCCGTCGGCCGCCGGTCAGGTCAATCGGTTCTGCGCCCGCGGTTCCCGGGGCGGGAGGCGACCCAGGCCCGGACGGTGTCCGCGTACCAGAAGGGTCTGCCTCCCTCCACGTGGTCGGGCGGGGGCAGGAGCCCGTGCTTGCGATAGGAGCGCACGGTGTCGGTCTGTACCCGGATGTGGGCGGCGATCTCCTTGTAGGACCAGAGACTGTTGGTCATCAGTGGCACCTCCTCGCGCGCGCCGCGGTGGCGGCCGGGGCCGGCCGTCGGGGGAGCCGGGGCGCTGCGTCGGCGATCACAAAGGCTGTTCCCCTCAACGGCCCACGGTGACCATGGGAAATCCGCTGTGGAGCGGATGTGACCCAAGAGCCACTCAGACGTGACATGCGTGACGAAGGAGTGCTCTTTGTGACACAGGGGGTGAATGGGTGCGGGTGACGTGTGGACGGGGGTGATTGACGCGCGGAGTGGCTACGCCCCGCACGACCTCAGGAACGCCCGGGTGCGCTGCGCGATCGGCAGCGGCCTGTCCGGCTCGCACGGGTACATGTCCTGCTCGACGATCGCGAACAGGTCGACGTCCAGCTGCTGCGCGGCCGCCAGTACGGGCTCCAGCGCCGGGACGCCGGCGGGCGGTTCGCACATCACGCCCTGGGCCACCGCGGGCCCGAAGGGGGTCCCGTCGGCCCGTACCTCCGCGAGGATCTCCGGGTCCACCTGCTTGAGGTGGAGGTAGCCGATGCGTTCCCCGTACGTCTCGATCAGCTTGACGCTGTCGCCGCCGCAGTACGCGTAGTGGCCGGTGTCCAGGCACAGGGAGACGAGGTCGGAGTCGGTGCCGTCCAGGAAGCGGACGACGTTCTCCTCGCTGTCGATGTGGGTGTCCGCGTGCGGATGGACGACGATCCGCAGTCCGTACCGCTCGCGCACCTCGTGGCCCAGCCGCTCGGTCAGTCCGGTGAGGTGCCGCCACTGGGCGGCCGTCAGCGTGTCGGGCTCCAGGACGTCGCCCGTCTTGTCGTCCCGCCAGAAGGAGGGGATGACGACGAGGTGGGAGGCGCCCATCGCCTGGGTGAGCGCGGCGATGTCGGCGACGTGCGCCCAGGTCTCGTCCCAGACGTCCGGGCCGTGGTGCAGGCCGGTGAAGACGGTGCCCGCCGAGACCTTCAGACCGCGCCGCGCCGTCTCCTCGGCCAGCACGGCCGGGTCGGAGGGCAGATAGCCGTACGGGCCCAGTTCGATCCACTCGTAACCGGACGCGGCGACCTCGTCGAGGAAGCGCTGCCAGGGGACCTGCCGCGAATCGTCGGGGAACCACACGCCCCAGGAGTCGGGCGCCGACCCGATCCGGATGCGGGAGAGGGAGGGGGGAGTTGACGAGGGCTGAGGCGACAACGACGTCATGGGCGCCAGCGTGCGGGCGCCCGGGGAAGGGTGTCAAGAGGTGGTCCGAATGTCTGGACAAAATGTTGACAGGGGTCCCGGAGTGCCGCTAGACCGTTGGTGAACGGGACTGCTGTGAGGGCGGGATGACGACGAGACAGCCGGGGACGGCCGGGGCCGGCCGTACGGCTCCGAGGGACTCCGGGACCACCGTCGAGCCCTCGCGGTACGCCCGCGGCGGCACCCGCACGCCTGTACGGTGCCCATCGATCGCCTCCGGCGCGGGAGGCCGCTTCGCCCTGGCAGGAGCGAACCGCGAGCGACGACTCCCCGCCCGCTGCGGCCCCGCGCCGGAGGTCCACGCCCTGGGCGGCCGGGGCCCGGCACCCTCACATGTGTCTACGCGAGGACGGGAACGGCAGACACTCTGTCGGGCGCGCCGCCCCCGCGGGCCTGGTGGGATGGTCCCCATGGCCGGGACGCGGCCCGCGCGCCCGCTGCCGCACCACCGCCACGACCGGCACCACCGCTGCGACCGGCACGACCGGCACCTTTCCCCGCGCCGCCATCTGCGAAGGAGTTCTCGGGCATGACGAAGACCGTCAACCACTGGATCGGCGGCAAGGCCGTCGAGGGCGCGTCGGGCACGTACGGGCCGGTCACCGACCCGGCGACCGGCGCGGTGACCACCCGCGTCGCCTTCGCCTCCGTGGACGAGGTGGACGCGGCCGTGGCGGCGGCCAAGGAGGCGTACCGGACCTGGCGCACCTCCTCGCTGGCCCAGCGCACGTCGGTCCTCTTCCGGTTCCGCGCCCTGCTCGACGCGCACCGCGACGAGATCGCCGCGCTGATCACCGCCGAGCACGGCAAGGTCCACTCGGACGCGCTCGGTGAGGTCGCGCGCGGCCTGGAGATCGTCGACCTGGCGTGCGGGATCAGCGTGCAGCTGAAGGGCGAGCTGTCCACGCAGGTGGCGAACCGCGTGGACGTGGCCGCGATCCGGCAGCCGCTGGGTGTCGTCGCGGGCATCACCCCGTTCAACTTCCCGGCCATGGTGCCGATGTGGATGTTCCCGATCGCCATCGCGTGCGGCAACACGTTCGTGCTGAAGCCGAGCGAGAAGGACCCGTCGGCCTCCGTCCGCCTCGCCGAACTCCTCGCGGAGGCGGGCCTGCCGGACGGCGTCTTCAACGTCGTGCACGGCGACAAGGCGGCCGTGGACCGGCTGCTGGAGCACCCGGACGTGGCGGCCGTCTCCTTCGTGGGCTCCACCCCGATCGCCCGCCACATCCACACCACCGCGTCCGCGAACGGCAAGCGCGTCCAGGCCCTCGGCGGCGCCAAGAACCACATGCTGGTCCTCCCGGACGCCGACCTCGACGCGGCGGCGGACGCGGCGGTGTCGGCGGCCTACGGGTCGGCGGGCGAGCGCTGCATGGCGATCTCGGCGGTCGTCGCGGTCGGTTCGATCGGCGACGAGCTGGTCGCCAAGATCCGCGAGCGCGCCGAGAAGATCAGGATCGGACCGGGCGACGACCCCGCCTCCGAGATGGGCCCGCTCATCACCGCGGCCCACCGCGACAAGGTGGCGTCGTACGTGAGCGGCGCGGCGGCGGAGGGCGCCGAGGTCGTCCTGGACGGCACCGGCTTCACGGTCGAGGGCTACGAGGACGGCCACTGGATCGGCATCTCGCTGCTCGACAAGGTGCCCACCACGGCGAAGGCGTACCAGGACGAGATCTTCGGCCCGGTGCTGTGCGTGCTGCGCGTGGACACGTACGAGGAGGGCGTGGACCTCATCAACGCCTCACCGTTCGGCAACGGCACCGCGATCTTCACCCGGGACGGCGGCGCCGCCCGCCGCTTCCAGCTGGAGGTGGAGGCCGGCATGGTCGGCGTGAACGTGCCGATCCCGGTCCCCGTCGGCTACCACTCCTTCGGCGGCTGGAAGGACTCCCTCTTCGGCGACCACCACATCTACGGCAACGACGGCACGCACTTCTACACCCGCGGCAAGGTCGTCACCACCCGCTGGCCCGACCCGTCGGAGGCCCCGGCGGGCGTCGACCTGGGCTTCCCGCGCAACCACTGACGCGGCGGTCGGCCCCCTACTTCTCGAGGAAGTCGAGCAGGTCCCGGTTGAACCGCTCCTTGTCACCCGGGACCATCGCGATGCCGTGGGAGCCGCCCTCGTAGACCTTCAGCTCGGCGTCCCGGACGATCCCGGCCGACTTGCGCCCGGTGGCGTCGATGGGCACGACCTGGTCGTCGTCGCCGTGCACGACCAGCGTCGGCACGTCGAACTTCCGCAGGTCCTCGGTGAAGTCGGTGTACCCGAACGCGTCCACGCAGGCGACACCGCCCTGGATGGTCTGCGCCATGGCCATGTACCAGAAGGCGTCCTTGTTGCCCTGGGTGACCTTGTTGCCGGGCCGGTTCGCGGAGAAGAAGCCCTCCGCGGTGTCCTTCCAGAACTGCGAGCGCTCGTGCAGGATGCCGGCCTTGATCTGGTCGAGGACCTCGCCCGGCACACCCTCCGGGTTCGTGTCGCTCTTCGCCATGATCGGGGGGACGGCGGACAGGAGGACCGCGGAACGGATCCGTCCGGTGCCGTGGCGGCCGATGTGGCGGGCGAGCTCGCCACCGCCCATGGAGTGGGCGACCAGCGTGACATCTGTCAGTTCCAGGTGCGTGAGAAGGTCTTCGAGGTCGTCGGCGAAGGTGTCGAAGTCGTAGCCGTCCCAGACGGGGGTGGAACGGCCGTGCCCGCGGCGGTCGTGGGCGATACCGCGGTATCCCGCGTCGGCCACCGCCTTGAGCTGGTCGTGCCAGGCGTCGCCGTTGAGCGGCCAGCCGTGGATGAACACCACGGGACGGCCCTGTCCCCAGTCCTTGAAGAAGATCTCGACGCCGTCACGAGTCGTGCAGACAGGCATGGCCAACCTCTCTCGGATGCAGGCGCGCCGGAGGCGGCCAGCGCGGATCACGTCGGCAGCGGGTGCCGCAGACGCTCCCAACCCAGAACAAAATCCTCCCCGAACCGGGCCGTAGCGCAATTCCTGACCGCGTCCGGACACACCCCCGGCCCGCCGCCACGTACCACGGCTGCGGTACGTGCCGGCCTTGCCGTACCTCTGCGGGAGGTGCGGCAGTTCAGCCCCTGGGCGCACTGGCTGTCGGTGGGGGCCCGTACCGTTGACGCATGGATCTTCGACTGTCCGGACTGCGGGACCGGCTGCGGCTGCGGGGGCCCTGGCGTCTGCCGGCCGCCGTGGCCGCGGTGGCCGTGCTCGCCGGCGCCGGCACGTGGACGGCCGTCGCCTCCGACGACCCGCCCCCGGTGCACCGCGCCGACCGGGTCGTGGCCGTGAGAGACGGGGTACGCCTGGACACGTCCTACTTCACCTCCGGCGCCTCCGGCCGCCGCCCGGCCGTCCTGCTGGCGCACGGCTTCGGCGGCAGCAAGGCCGACGTACGGGAGCAGGCGGAGAGTCTGGCGAGAGACGGGTACGCGGTCCTGACGTGGTCGGCACGCGGCTTCGGCGAGTCGACCGGGAAGATCGGGCTCAACGACCCGGAGGGCGAGGTCGCCGACGTCACCCGGCTCATCGACTGGCTGGCCGAGCGCCCCGAGGTCGAGCTCGACAAGAGCGGCGACCCGCGCGTGGGCGTCGCCGGTGCCTCGTACGGCGGGGCGATCGCCCTGCTGGCCGCCGGGCACGACCGGCGGGTGGACGCCATCGCGCCGGCGATCACGTACTGGGACCTGGCGGACGCCCTGTTCCCGAACGGCGTGTTCAAGAAGCTGTGGGCCGGTTACTTCATCAACAGCGGCGGCGGCTGCGACGCGTTCGAGGCACGGCTCTGCGCGATGTACGAGCGGGTCGCCGCGTCCGGGACGCCGGACGCCGAGGCGGTGAAGCTGCTCCAGGAGCGCAGCCCCTCCGCCGTCGGCGACCGCATCGAGGTGCCCACGCTCCTGATGCAGGGACAGACCGACTCCCTCTTCCCGCTGGGCCAGGCGGACGCCGCGGCCGAGGCGATCCGCGCCAACGGCGCCCCCGTGGACGTCGACTGGATCGCGGGCGGCCACGACGGCGGCGACATGGAGGCCGACCGGGTTCAGGCCCGGACGACGGCATGGTTCGACCGCTACCTCAAGGACGACGAGGGCACCGGCACCGGGCCCGCCTTCCGTGTCTCGCGCGAGGCCGGCCGGGCCGACAGCGACGGCACCGTGCCGCTGACCGGCGTGGACGCGGACACGTACCCCGGTCTGGGCGACGGGATGCGCCCGGTCGCCCTGACCGGCCGCGAGCGGACGCAGACCTTCGACAACCCCGCCGGAGGCAACCCGCCCTCCATCTCGGGCCTGCCGGGGGTCGGCGGCACCGGCGGCCTCTCCCAGCTCTCCTCGCTGGGCCTCAGCCTCTCCCTCGACTTCCCGGGCCAGTACGCCGCGTTCGAGTCGGCGCCGGTCGCGGAGGACCTCCAGATCACCGGCTCGCCGACGGTGACGGTCCATGTGAGGTCGACCGGTGACGACGCCGTGCTCTTCGCGAAGGTCTACGACGTCGGGCCGGACGGTGCCCAGCCGGTGCTGCCGGCGCAGCTGGTCGAGCCCGTCAGGGTGCGGGGCGCCAAGGCCGGCAAGGACGTGACGATCACCCTCCCGGCGATCGACCACGAGGTGGACGACGGCCACCGGCTGCGGCTGGTCCTCTCCTCCACCGACCTCGGCTACGCCTCCCCGGCCGCCCCGGCCAAGTACACGGTCTCCCTGAAGGGCGACCTGCGGGTGCCGTCGCCCCTGGGCGAGGACACGGCGGACGCACCGCTGCCCTCGTGGGTCTGGTGGCTGCCGCCGGCCGGTGCCCTGGTGGCCCTCGGACTGCTGCTGACGGGCCGCCGCCGCACCGTCGCGCCCGCCCCCGACCCGGCGCTGGCGGACGTTCCGCTCCAGATCACCGGGCTGAGCAAGCGGTACGCGAAGTCCACGGACCGGTACGCGGTCAAGGACCTCTCCTTCCGCGTGGAACGGGGTCAGGTGCTGGGCCTGCTCGGCCCGAACGGCGCGGGCAAGACGACGACCCTGCGCATGCTGATGGGCCTCATCAAGCCGGACGACGGGGAGATCCACGTCTTCGGCCACGCGATCCGGCCCGGAGCCCCCGTGCTGTCCCGGGTGGGCGCCTTCGTGGAGGGCGCGGGCTTCCTGCCCCACCTCTCGGGCCGCGCGAACCTTGAGCTGTACTGGCAGGCCACGGGCCGACCGCCCGAGGACGCCCACCTGGACGAGGCGCTGGAGATCGCGGGCCTCGGCGACGCCCTGTCCCGCGCGGTCCGCACCTACTCCCAGGGCATGCGCCAGCGCCTCGCCATCGCCCAGGCCATGCTCGGCCTGCCCGACCTCCTCATCCTGGACGAGCCGACCAACGGCCTCGACCCGCCCCAGATCCGTGAGATGCGCGAGGTGATGATCCGTTACGCGGCCGGCGGGCGCACGGTCATCGTCTCCAGCCACCTCCTGTCCGAGGTCGAGCAGTCCTGCACACACCTGGTGGTCATGGAGCGCGGCCGACTGGTCCGGGCCGGAGCCGTGCACGAGATCACCGGCGCGGGCGACGCCCTGCTCGTCGGCCTGGCCGCCGGCATCGCGGACCCGGTGGTGGAGAAGGTGGCGGCCCTGCCGGGCGTCGCGTCGGCGGAACGGACGGAGGGCGGCCTGCTGGTACGGCTGGCACCGGGCGAGGACGGCCACCGGGCGGCCGCCGACGGCGCGGTCACCGACGGCGCCGTCACCGGCACCGAGGCGCCGCACTCGGCCGCCGCCGCCCGGCTCCTCGTCGACCTCGTACGGCTGGAGATCCCCGTCGCGTCCCTCGGCCCCCACCGCCGCCTGGAGGACGCCTTCCTCACGCTGATCGGAGGTTCCGGATGAGCACGCTCGCCGAGTCGCACGAGGTGGCCTCCGGCTACCGGGCGGGCCGCACCCTGCCGGTGCGCGTCGAACTCGTACGGCAGCTGAAGCGGCGGCGCACGCTCGTCATGTTCGGGATCCTGGCCGCGCTGCCGGTCGTCCTCCTCGTCGCCTTCCAGGTCGGGGGCGAACCCGGCCAGGGCAACAACCGCATGAACCTCATGGACACGGCCACGGCGTCGGGGGCGAACTTCGCGGCGGTGAACCTGTTCGCCTCCGCGGGCTTCCTCCTCGTCATCCCCGTCGCGCTGTTCTGCGGGGACACGGTCGCCTCCGAGGCGAACTGGTCGTCGCTGCGCTATCTGCTCGCGGCGCCCGTGCCCCGCGCCCGCCTGCTGTGGTCCAAGCTCGTCGTCGCGCTCGGCCTCAGCCTGGCCGCGCTCGTGCTGCTGCCGGTCGTCGCCCTGGCCGTCGGCACCGCGGCGTACGGCTGGGGCCCGCTGCAACTCCCCGTCGGCGGCACGCTGCCCACCGGCACGGCCGCGCAGCGCCTCGTGATCGTCGTGGCGTACATCTTCGTGTCCCAGCTGGTCACCGCGGGCCTCGCGTTCTGGCTCTCCACCAAGACGGACGCACCGCTGGGCGCGGTCGGCGGCGCGGTGGGCCTGACCATCATCGGAAACGTCCTCGACGAGGTGACAGCCCTCGGCGACTGGCGCGACTTCGTTCCCGCGCACTGGCAGTACGCCTGGACCGACGCCGTCCAGCCGCAACTGGAATGGGACGGGATGATCCAGGGCGCGGCCGTCTCCACGACGTACGCGCTGGTGCTGTTCGCCCTGGCCTTCCGTCATTTCGCCGGCAAGGACGTCGTGTCCTAGGGCGATGGACGGACGGGGGAGCATCGCCCACCCCATTGAATTTTTCTTACTTACCGGTAAGTTGACTCCCGCGTAAGCACAGTGAAGCGCAGCCGAGCACCTACGGCAGCACGCCAGCAGAGCCGCGACCGGGAGCCGTCATGGGCGTACGCAAGGATCTGAAGCAGGCGAGACAGCGTGGTGACCTGGCGGACCGCGTCGACGTCGAGGTCGTCAGGGACCCGCACGGCACCGTCCGCGAGGCCCGCACCCCGGCCCTCGCCCCGGCACCGGCGGCCGGCAGCATCGCCGACCTGCCCTTCACCAACGCGGCCGAAGCCCCCGCCGCCGTGGTCCTGCGCCGCCACCGGGGCGGCGCCTGGCAGCCCGTCACGGCGGCCGCCTTCGCCCGCGAGGTCACCGACACCGCCAAGGGCCTGATCGCGGCCGGCCTGGAACCGGGCGGCCGCGTCGCGGTGATGTCCCGCACCCGTTACGAGTGGGCCCTGCTCGACTTCGCCGTCTGGGCGGCGGGCGGCGAGACCGTCCCCGTGTACCCGACGTCCTCACCCGGGCAGATCGAATGGATCGTCCGGGACTCGGGGGCCCGCTTCGTGTTCGCGGAGACCCCGCAGAACGCGGCGGCCGTCCGCACCGGGACGGCCGGGCACGCCGAACCGCCGCGCGTCTGGCAGCTGGACGGCGGGGACGGCGAAGACGGCGGGGACGGCGAAGACGGCGGGGACGGCGAAGACGGCGGGGACGGCGAAGACGGCGGGAACGGTGAGGGCGGCGGGGACGGTGAGGACGGTGGGAGCGGCGGCAAGGGAGCCGACGGCGACGCGCTGTCCGCGCTCGCCGCCCTGGGCCGGGACGTCCCGGACGAGGAGGTCGCCAAGCGCCGCGGTGCCCTCACCCCCGACTCCGTCGCGACCGTCTGCTACACCTCCGGCACCACCGGCCGGCCGAAGGGCTGTGTGCTCACCCACGCCAACCTGCACGCGGAGGCCGCCAACACGGTAGAGCTCCTCCACCCCGTGTTCCAGGAGGTCACCGGCCAGGCCGCCTCGACCCTGCTCTTCCTGCCGCTCGCGCACATCCTCGGCCGGACGATCCAGATAGCCTGCCTGATGGCCCGCATCGAGCTGGGCCACTGGCCGAGCATCAAACCGGCCGAACTGCGGCCCGCGCTCAAGGAGTTCCGGCCCACCTTCCTCGTCGGCGTTCCGTACCTCTTCGAGAAGATCCACGCCACCGGCCGCGCCACCGCCGAGCGCCTCGGCCGCGGTGCCTCCTTCGACCGCGCGCACCGGATCGCGGTCCGCTTCGGGCACGCCCATCTGGAGCGGTTCCTGGGCCGGGGCAAGGGCCCGGGCGCCCGGCTGTACGCCGCGTGGGCCCTGTACGACCTGCTGGTCTACCGCCGGGTCCGCAAGGAGCTCGGCGGCCGCACCCGCTACGCGATCAGCGGCGGCTCCCCGCTCGACCGCGACCTCAACCTCTTCTTCTACGCGGCCGGAATCATGATCTACGAGGGGTACGGCCTCACGGAGACCACCGCGGCCGCCACCGTCGTCCCGCCCCTGGGTCCCCGCCCGGGCACCGTCGGCCGGCCTGTGCCGGGCACCGCGGTCCGTATCGCCGACGACGGTGAGGTGCTGGTCAAGGGAGGCATCGTCTTCGGCGCCTACTGGAACGACCCGCGGGCCACGGACGCCGCCCTCACCGACGGCTGGTTCGCCACCGGAGACCTGGGCTCCCTCGACGAGGACGGCTACCTCACCATCACCGGCCGCAAGAAGGACATCCTCGTCACCTCGGGCGGCAAGAACGTTTCGCCGGCCGTCCTGGAGGACCGGCTGCGAAGCCGCCCGCCCGTGGGCCAGTGCGTCGTCGTCGGCGACAACCGCCCCTACGTCGCCGCCCTGATCACCCTCGACCCGGAGGACGTCGCCCACTGGCTGCACGTACGCGGCCTGCCCGCCGGTACGCCGCTCGCGGAGCTGGTGAACGACGACCGCCTGCGGGCCGACGTCCAGAAGGCCGTGGACTTCGCCAACGAGGTGGTCTCCCGCGCCGAGTCCATCCGTGCGTTCCGCCTGGTGGAGGGCGAGTTCACGGAGGAGAACGGGCTTCTCACACCGTCCCTGAAGGTCAAGCGACAGGCGGTGGCGGAGGCGTACGCGGCCGAGATCGAGGCACTGTACGGGGGCTGAGCACCGGGCCGGTCCTGACGTGCCGGGCACGGCGGAGCGGGCCGCCGGGTGACCGGGCGGCCCGCTCCGTCATGTGCCGGTATGCCTGGATCAGTGGTTGTTCTCGGCCTCGTAGGCGAGGATGCCCAGGTCGCTCAAGGCATTCGACAGCGCGCCGTCGCGGTGCGCCGACGTGGAGTTCTCGGTGCACGACATGTCGTCGTCGCTGGCGAGGAGCGGGAGATCCTGGAGCACACCCACGTCCGTGACCGCGATGCACGGCTTGTTGAACGAGCCCTGAATAAGCGCGATCTGTGGACTCATGTTGCCGTACGTGCTGGAGTTGCCGAAAGCCTGCATCGCGGCGTTGCCGCTCCCGCTGGCCGGTCCCATGTCGTAGTCGACCGCCATCGCCTGCGGAGCCGCGGCGGCAGAGGCCCCTACGACGGAGGCGGCCAGGGCCGCCGTGGCCATAACCTTCTTGATCATCGACCAGTCCTTTCTGAAAGAAACCCCGTCACCGGATCGCTCTGATCAACTGAACGGGGGCAACCTAGTTTCTTCCGTTCACCCGGTTGGCCGATGGAGCAATTCTTCCCCGTCGGTCGGGAACGGCCATTCCCACGCGTTCCCGGTGTGGTGCGGGCCGATTGGGTGAACCCCCGCAACCAATCATGAAGCGCCGGGTTGATGAGGCCGTAGGACATGCGTCGCTACGAGGAAAGGAACGCGAAGTGCTCAAGAAGGCAATGGTCGCCGCAGCGGCCGCCGCTTCTGTCATCGGTATGTCGGTGGCGGCGGCCCCCCAGGCGCTTGCCATCAGCGACGACTCCGGCCCGGCATCGGCCAGCGGCAACGGCGCCGCGACGTCGTTCGGCAACTCGGTGACCAAGGGCGAGATGAGTCCTCAGCTGTCGCTGATCCAGGGAACGCTGAACAAGCCGTGCGTGGGTCTGCAGGACATCGGCGTCCTCATCCAGGACATCCCGATCATCTCCACCGACGACGACATGCAGTGCACCGAGAACACCACGTCGGCGCACCGCGACGCTGCACTGTCGGAGGTCCTGGCGGACCTGGACATCCTGTCGTCGAGCCACGAGAACGACTGAGAGGCGCCGGAGCGGTCCGGGCGGTCCGTCGTTGTCGTGCGGCCCGCCCGGGCTCTTCCGTAGTGGTGCCCGGTCGTGCGGCCGGCACCTCGAAACAGTGGCGCTGTCGCGCACCGGCTCGGTGCTCCCGAGGTGAGCGAGGGAAACCGCGCTCACCTCGGGGCGACGCGTCGATCGAGTGTGGTACGCGGCATTCGAGTGAATCGCCCCGCGTCACACGTTCCGTAGTTTCTTGATTTGTCTATTCCTCGTTTACAGGCTGCAGGTCATGGTGCGAGTTATCCAGCTGGGCTCGCTCGGTTCGGCCGTCATCGAGGCATGACCGCTAAGAAGGGAAAAGACGAGATGCTCAGGAAGAGCGTTACTGTCGCCGCCGGTGCGATCATGGCCATGGGCGTGGCCGCCCCGGCCGTCGCGGACGCGGGCACCCAGGGTGTCGCCACCGAATCCCCCGGTGTCGTCTCCGGCAACGTCGTCGAGGTTCCCGTGCATGTTCCCGTCAACCTGTGCGGCAACACCATCGACATCATCGGGCTGCTCAATCCCGCGTTCGGCAACAAGTGCGTCAACGACTGATGTAGCGCAGCAGCCGACCGGCTGTGTCATGGCCGGCCTTGGACCCTCAGCACGGGTCCCGAGGCCGGCCTTTCCCGCTTCCTCCCACTTCTTCGACCAGGAAGACCACAAGAGTGCGACAGACCCTCAACAAGGGAGTGGTCGCGGCGGCGGCCGCGACGAGCATCCTGTCCCTGTACGGCAGCCCGGCTGCCGCGGACTCGGGCGCCAACGGGATTGCCGAGGGCTCACCCGGCGTTCTCACCGGCAACACCGCGCAGCTGCCGGTGGACCTCCCGGTGAACGCGTGCGGCAACACCGTCGATGTCATCGCGCTGCTGAACCCGGCGTTCGGCAGTAAGTGCGTCAATGGGGTGGCGGACCATGCGGCGCACCACGGGCCGGGCCGCACGAAGGGGCGTGAAGCACCGCCGGGGGAGCAGGACGAGAAGCCTCCGAAGAAGCACGGCACAACCTCGAAGGATCACGAGAGGGACTCGAAGGACCACGAAAGGGACTCGAAGGACCACGAGGCGCCGCCGAAGGAGCACGGGACCCCGTCGGACGGACACGACGGGAAATCTCCGAACAGTGAGGCTGCTCAGCCGCCCGGTCCCGGACATGACGAGTCGCCGAGGAAGGACGGGGACGCCCCGCCGAGGGATCCGAGGGATCCGAGGGATCCGAGGGATCCGGGGAAGCCGAGGGATCCGAGGGATCACGGGGATGCGCCGGGTGGTTACGGTCACGACGAGACGCCCGGCGATGATGACCGGACGCCTGGCGGGGACGCTGACGCCCCGCCCCATGACCCGCCCCATGACCCGCCCCGCGACCCGTCGGACGAAGACTCCCGCACCCCGCCGCCGGGCGAGCCGCCCCACGACCCGCCGGCGTCCTCGCCGGCGCCGCCTCCGGGCGCCACGCCGGAAACCCTGCCAGGAACCGCGTCCGATCTGCCGCCGACCCTGGCGGAGACCGGCGGTGAGGGGCTGTTCGCGGCCTCGGCCGTCAGTGCCGCGCTGATCGCGGGCGGAGCCCTTCTGTACCGACGGAGCCGGGCCGTCTCCGGCCGGTGACCTTCCGGGTGCCGGACGACCCCCGCGTCCGGCACCCGGTGAACTCACACGACCACCACCAGCGGGTCGCTGCGTCAGCAGCGGCCCGCTTCTCCGTTGCCGGACGTCGGTGGATGCCGCCGGGCAGGCCGCCGCCCATCCGTGATCACCCACGCGGGCGATCGGACCACCCGAAGGCCGGAGTTCCGGTTGGTGGGTGAGCGCTTCATATGACTGGGTGTCGGTACGGGACGTCGAAGAGGAGCACTCATGGCCCCACAGCAGCAGCGGCCCCAAAAGGCACGACAGGCGTACATCGCGGCCTGCGTCGTCGCGTCGCTCGCCCTCGCCACGGGACCCGGATACGCCGTGGGGTCCGCGGCATCGCAGGTGGACGGCCCTGCGGCTCCGTCACCGGGCCTCGCGGCACCGGCCCCGGCACCGACCGCGCCCATGGCCCCGTCCCCGCCCACAGCGCCGTCCGCTCCGACCGCACCCATGGTGTCGGCAGCCCCCGCCCGGCCCGTGGCGCCGACCCCGCCGCCGGCCCCCTCCCCGCCCGTGCCCCCGTCCCCGTCCCCGCCCCCCGTGTCTGTCATGCCGTCCGCGCCGTCGTACCCCGCCTCCCGGTTCCCGGCGTTCGGTGCCTACCTCGACTACGGCCCCCAGGGGGTGTCCCGGATCTCCGAGCTCGGCGCGTGGCTGGCCGGTGCCGAACCGAGCGTCGCGCACACCTATCTGCCCGGCGACCGGTGGAGCAACATCGAGGGCCCGCCGGGCTTCCTCGACCCGTGGACCGAGTGGCGGCAGGAGCGCGACGACCGGATGTTCGTCCTCAACGTGCCGATGCTGGAGCGCAACGAGGAGGGCCTTTCCGACCACGAGGTCCGCGAACTGCTGCGGCGCGGCGCCGCCGGCGAGTTCGACCACCACTTCCGCGAGCTCGCCGGGCGGCTGGTCGGCCTCGGGGCGCCCGACACCGTACTCGTGCTCGGCTGGGAGATGAACGGCACCACGTACACCCACCGCTGCGGACCGGACCCGGAGAACTGGAAGAAGTACTGGAACCGGATCGTCACCGCCATGCGGTCGGTGCCGGGCCAGGAGTTCAAGTTCGACTGGGCTCCGAGCCGCGGCCGGGACGCCGTTCCGTGGACCGAGTGCTACCCGGGGGACGACACGGTCGACATCATCGGCATGGACGCCTACGACCAGCCGCACGGGCTGCCCTTCGGGGAACAGGTCGAGGAGCCGTACGGGCTCCAGGCGCACGTGGACTTCGCGAAGGCCCACGGCAAGCCGGTCTCGTACCCGGAGTGGGGACTGTTCCGCAACGGGGACAACACGGAGTACATGAAGGGCATGCTCGCCTGGATGGACGAGCACAAGCCGCTGTACAACACCCTCACCGACTACTGCCCGCACGGAGTGTGGCAGTGCTCGGCGAACCCGAAGGCGTCCGAGATCTACTGGTCCACGCTCGCCGGCCGCACCGGCACCCCGCCGGAGCCGTCCCCTTCCTCGTCATCCCCGACGACTCCTGCCCCGATGACTCCTGCCCCGACGACTCCAGTCCCGACAACTCCTGCGGCGACTCCTGTCCCCGCGACGTCCGTCCCCACCACGCCGGTGCGCCAGGCGCAGTGCTCGCCACTGGAGATGGGCGACTGGATGGAGTACTGGCTCGGCGAGAAGCTCTGCCTGCGCTTCGACTGGTTGCCGCCCGCTCAGTGACGCGGGCCGAACGGGGGCCGTTCGGCCGCGGCCGGTGTCACCGCCGCAGCAGCCTCTTGCCCAGGCCGAGCAGGGCCGTGCCGCACACGACCGCCGACAGCAGTGGTGCCGTGCGCCGCCGGGCGAGCAGGATCCGCTGGTTGACCACGGTGTCCGGACGCCAGCGGTACTTGTACGGCTCGGCCCCGCGCAGCAGGCTCAGCACCTCGTGCCCGCCGCCGCCCAGCTGTCCGGCGGAGGCGTGCAGCAGCATGGTGGCCACGTCCGCCTTGCGCTCCCGCAGCCGCGGATGGGCGCCGTACAGATAGCCGCCCGCCACCCGTCGAGACAACAGGGTGACATCGACCGCCACCACCTCCCCGTCCAGCCGGAACTCGGTGACCAGGGCCTCACCGGAGCACACCATCGGGACCACCGAGCGGACCAGGTGCGCGAGGAAGCGCGGGCGGAGGTGCTCGCCGGTCACCCCGCGGCCCTGCCACTGGAGGCGGTGCAGGTCCAGCATGGTCCGCAGGGCCGTCTCGACCTCCTCCGGCCGCCGTACGGAACGGTGCTCGACACCCAGGTCCGCCAGCTTGCGGATCTTGGCCCGTACCCGCTGGGCCCGCGCCCGCGGCAGCCGTTCGAGCAGCTTCTCCAACGGCCGCGCGGGCAGCTCCAGACACACCGAGTCGGCCACCCTCCGGCGCGGTCCCCGCCACCGCTCGTACACCCGTTCCACCGCTGCGCCCGGCCGCACCTCGCGGAAGTCGATCAGCGCGGTACGGGCGGCGGCCGCCAGACCCTCGGTGAGTGCCGTGGTCGCGCGTTCCGTGTGCCCGTCGTCGATCAGCACGTCCGCGTAGTCGGAGACCGTGCCGCCCAGCGGTACGAGCGCGGGCAGCGGACCCCGTACGAGCATCAGCGGAGCGACCGCGAGAAGTTCGTCTCCCTCTCCGCGGACCAGCACCAGCCGCAGGCCGCCGCGCCGGCCGTACGACAGCCACCACGAGTGCAGCCAGGCGTGGCTCTGGAACGGCGTGGCCGCGCCGCATCGTCGGTACAGGCGGTCCCAGGGCGCGGTGAGGCGGGCGAACTCCTCGTCCGACGTGCAGAGTTCGGCCCGCGGTGTGCCGCGTTCCCGCGCCCGGACGGGCAGCGGCGTGCCGGTCACGGTTGCGCGTGCACGTCGACGGCGGGGGCCGGGACCGGTACCCGAGCCGGTGCCGGGGCGTCGTCGTGCGCGGTGCCGCGCGGGCGCACCAGCAGGAGCAGTCCGCCGAGCAGCCCGCCCGCGCTGGCACCGACGAGGCCCGTCACGGCGGGCGGGGCCGACGACGCCTCGGTCGGTGCGGTGGCCCGCGCGAACCGCGTCAGCCTGACGTGCGTGGCCTGTCCGGCGTCCGCGGCGTGCCGGGTCAGGGCGCGGGAGACGGCGTTGGCCATGTCGGCGGCTAGGCCGGGGCGCGTGGAGGTGGCCGAGACGGCGACCATCGGGGCGTCCGGCGAGGTCGCCGTGCGCACGTTCGCCCGCAGGATCCGCACCGGTACTCCGGCCCGTGTCCGGGCGTCCGCGAGGATCGCCGGCTGGGTCGCCACCCGCCCGTACGCCTGCGCGAAGCCCAGCGCGGACTGCGGGTCCGACTCCCCGTCGGGTACGGCGACCACATAGCTCGTGGCCGTGTACGTGGGTGGCGTGACCATGCCGTACACGCCGCCGGCCAGACCGCCGAGCAGGAGCCCGGCCGCGAGCGCCGAGCGGCGTGACCGGCTTCTGAGGCGGATGAATCCAGTTGGTCCAGTGGGTCCAATAGTTCCGATGGGTCCAGTAGTTCCGGTGGGTCCGGTGGGTCCGGTGGTGGTGGGGTGCGGGGCATGGGAGGCGTTCGTGGGGGCCATGTCGGTCATGCGGAGGGAACTCCCAGGTGGGGGCCGATGGGCGGCGTACTCGTCACGGCGGCCGTGTACACCTCCATGAGCTGGGCGGCGCTGCGGGTGATGCAGTAGTGGTGGGCCGCGGCGGACACGGCGCGGGAGCGGTTCCCCTCGGCGCGGACCGCCGGCAGGGCGCGGACGAAGGAGTCCGCGGTGCCCTGCACCCGCCGGACGTCGGCCGCCGTGCCGGGCGGCAGGTCCTCGATCGCGGGACAGGACACGTACAGCACGGGCAGCCCCGCCGCCAGGGCCTCCACGACGGCCAGCCCGAAGGCCTCCTCGGCGCTCGGCGAGGTGAGGACGTCCATGGCGTGCAGCAGGGACGGCAGATCGGCGCCCGGGCAGCCCGAGGCGGGTCGCTCCCCGGTGAACAGCACCCGGTCGGCGACCCCGGCCCGCTGGGCCGTGCGGCGCAGCACGTTCTCCTCCGCGCCGCCGCCGACCAGCAGCAGCCAGAAGTCGTCCGGCAGCTGTGCCAGCGCGCGGACGACGACGTCGAAACGCTTGCCCGCCGTGAGCCGGCCGACGCCCCCGACGACGTACGCCCCCTCGGGCAGCCCGAGCCGGGTGCGGGTGCGGGCGCGCAGTGCCGGATCGAAGCGGTAGCGGGCGAGGTCGATGCCGTTCGGGACGACCTCGATACGCGGCGCGGGCACGCCCCAGTGGCGCAGGCGTGCGGCCACCGTGGGGGAGACGGCGACCGTGGCGCTGCCCAGCCGCTCACTGGCGAGGTAGAGCGCGCGGACGCCGGGGGACAGTCTGCGGCCCTCCAGCTGCGAGTCGCCGAGGGAGTGCTCGGTGGCGACGACCGCGCGGACCCCGGCCAGGCGCGCGGCGATCCGGCCGTACACGCAGGCCCGGTACAGATGGGTGTGGACGAGGTCGTAGCCGCCCGTGCGGATCAGCCGCACCAGCCGGGGCAGGACCGCGAGGTCGCGGTTGTGACCCATGCCGAGGTGGACGACGCGCACACCGTCGTCGGCCAGTCCCTCGGCGACCGGGCCGGGCTCGGTGAGCGTCACCACGTCGCACTCGACGGGCAGATGCTGCAGCAGCAGCCGCAACTGCTGCTCCGCGCCGCCGACGCCGAGGCCGGTGATGATGTGCAGGACTTTCGCCGGGATGGTCGGGGTGGTCGGGATCGTGGGGATCGTCGGGGGCACTGGGGGCGTCAAGGGCATTGGGGGAGTTAGGGGAGTCGGGGAAGTCGGAGGTGTCGGGGGTGTCGGGGGTGTCGGGGTTCTCACCTCACACCCCCTCGACCGGGCGGCGCCGCAGCCGGTGCAGCCGGTGCTTGAGGTGCAGCCGCCAGGAGGTGTCCCGCTCGCCGACGTGCACGCGGGGCAGCGCGTACGGGCCGCTGAGGGGGCCGAGGTCGACGGCGCAGGCGTACGCGTACCCTGCGTCCCGTACGGTGCGGACGGCCCGCTGGTCGACGGTCCCGTACGGATAGCAGAAGCCCTGTACGGGGGCGCCGACCAGCTCCGACAGGACGGCCCTGCTCCCGGCGACCTCGGCGCGCAACGTCCTGTCGTCCGCCTTCGTCAGGTCCACGTGGGTCAGCCCGTGCGAGCCGATCTCGATGCCCTCGGTGGCGGCGGCCACCCGGATGCCCCGCTTGCCGAGCAGCTGCTTGCGCGGGCCGATCGGGTCCCAGGCGTTGACGCCGTCCAGTCGTCCGGGCAGGACGAACAGGGTGGCACCGCAGCCGTGGCGGCGCAGTACGGGCAGCGCGTGGTCGACGAAATCGGCGTACCCGTCGTCGAAGGTGAGCCCCACGAGGCCTCGGCCCTCGCCTCGGGAGCGGGCGGCGAGCAGGTCGGCCATGCTCACTCCGCGCAGGCCCCGGCGGCGCAGCCAGCCGAGCTGCCGGTCGAGACGGCGGGGCGAGACCGTGATGCGGTACGGGTCGTCGGAGCAGTCGCCCACGGAGTGGTACATCGCCACCCATGGCGGTGCGGCCGTCGCGGGTCTGGAGCGGGTGGTCGTCGGGGCGGCGGGATCAGCGGTTACCGGCATGGGGAAGCCTTCGTGTGAGTTTGGTGCTTGTTGTGGCTCTTGTGGTCCTTGCGTTTTTGCGGCTGCTGCGGTCTTCGCGGTCTTCGTTGTCTTCACGTGCGCCGGAGGTCCTCAGCGCCCGGGCCGACGGGACGAATACGGCGGTCACCACGGCGCAGCCCACGGCGAGCCCCAGCGCGGGCGAGTCCACGTGGCCCGCGCAGAACAGCCCCAGCCCGCTCGCGACGACGGCCGCCCGCACCGGCCCGCCCATCCCGTCCACCACCTGCCGGGTGCGGATCGGCACTCCGCGCCCGCCGATGCCGTACAGCAGGAGCAGGGCCGTCAGGGTGATGCCGACGGCGTTGGCGGCGGCGATCCCGAGCACGCCCCAGGCGCCGACGGTGAGCGCGCCGATCGAGGCGGTGGTGACGAGCCCGGCGACCATCGAGGCGAGTGGGTACCAGGTGGGACGCCGGGAGCAGAAGTACGAGCGGACGAGGGCGCTCACCAGTGCGTGACCGAGCAGCCCGAGGGCGTAGACGCGCATCACGGCGGCGGTGGCCGCGGTGTCCCGCTCGGTGAACGCGCCGCGCTGGAGGAGGAGTTCCACGATCTGCGGAGCACAGGCGACGATCACCGCCGCGCCGGACAGCACCAGGCAGGAGACCAGCGCGAGATCCTTCTCCACCCGGCGGCGGGCCCGCTCGGTGTCCCCCTCGGCGAGTGCCTGGGCCACGATCGGGAAGGTGACGGTGCACAGCATCAGCGAGAGGGTCATCGGGATCTGGGCGATCTTCTGCGCGTAGTTGAGGTGCGAGATGGCCCCGGCGGGCAGCGTCGAGCCGAGGAAGCGTTCGACGAGGATCTGGGACTGACGGCACAGCGCGAAGAGCAGGACGCTGGTGACGAGGAGGAGGTCCATCGGGTGCTCGGGCTCGGACTCGGCCTCGGCCTCGGGCTCGGCCTTGGGTCTGGATTCGGCCTCGGGCTCGGACTCGGCCTTGGGATCGGCCTTGGGATTTGCCTTGGGTCTGGATTCGGGTTCGGCCCCGGGTTTGGCCTCGGGCTCGGGTTCGGGCTTGCGGAGTGTCTCGAGGGCGCGGACGGTTTGTGCTCCATACAGCTCACGCGCGAGGAACGGTAGCTGGGCGAGCACCATGAGCCCGCCGCCCACCGCCACCCCGATCGCCGCCGAGCGCACCCCCCAGCGCCCGCCGAACAGGAACATCGCCGTGATGATCCCGGCGTTGTACGCCACGTAGATCGCCGCGGGCGCGGTGAACCGGCGGTGTGCGCGCAGGGCCGCGCTGCAGTACCCGGCGAGCCCGAAGGTGAGGACACACGTGGCCGTGAGTCGGGTGCAGGCCACGGCCGGTCCGGGATTCGGCAGCCCGGGGGCGAGCACCGCCACGAGCCCGGGCGCCCCGACGACCAGCAGCGCGGCCACCGCCATGAACGCCGGCGCCAGCCGGGGCAGCGTCGTGGCGACCAACGAGCGCACCGGATCCCGGTGGGCGCCCCGCGCGCGACGGGCCACGGCCACGCTGAACATGGGTACGAGCACGTACGCCAGCCCGTCCTCGATCAGCAGCGTCGCCGCGAACTCCGGCACCGTCCAGGCCACCAGGAAGGCGTCCGTCTCGGCACCGGCGCCGAACAGGTACGACAGCACCTGGTCGCGGCCCAGGCCCAGCAACGCCCCGGCGGCGGTGAACGCGGCTGTGACGAGTGTGGCGCGGGCGAGGAACCGTCCGGTCGGCGCCGCGATGCGCGAAGGTGCGGGTTCGGAGGCGGGGCACGGAACGTAGCGCGGGCCGGACCTGACGGCGTGTACCGCGCCCTTCGCGCCGCTCACCACATGCGGGCTCTTCGAACCGCTCGCACTGCTCAAACTGCTCGAGCCGCTCGTACTGCTCGTACTGCTCGAAGCGCTCGTACTGCTCGAGCCGCTCGCACGGCTTGAACTGCTCTGGCTGTCCGGGCCGTTCGTCGGCGGCGGTGCCACGGTCATCGCGTCCCCGCCCCGCCCGATACGGCGGCGGACGTCCGATCCGGCAGCGCCCACCACGCCGCGAGCCCGAGGGCCACGGCCGTCAGCACGGTCGTGGGCCCGCCGATGTCGGCGTACACGAAGTCGACCAGGATCCAGACGAGCAGCCCGCAGGCGACGAGCGCGCAGTCCGGACGGCCGGTCCCGGAGCCGGATCTCGCCCCGGAGCCGGACTTCGACCCGGAGTCCGACCTGGCCCCGAAGCCTGTCCGCAGCGCGCACACCAGCAGGGCGAGCCAGCTCCCCGCCAGGGCCGACAGACCGACGAGCCCCTGCTCGCTCAGCACCAGCAGGTACATGTTGTGCGGGGACAGCAGCGGCTGCTTCTGGAAGGCGGTCCCGGCCCCCGCGATGTCGCTGCCGGACGACAGGGCCAGGGAGGCGTGCGTGTCGCGGTACTCGGGGAAACCCTTCAGGCCCACGCCGGTCAGCGGTCGCTCTCGCCACATGCCGACGGCCGCGGCCCACATCGTGTACCGGTCGGTGACCGACTGGTCGGGGGCGTCGGTGACCCGTGTGATGCTGCCGAGCCGCTCCCGCAACGGCGCGGTGCCGATCCCCGGTCCGCCCACGAGGACCACGCCCACGGCGGTCAGCGCCGCGCACACCCTGACGGCCCGCCGGGGCCCCGTCAGCACCAGCTGAAGTCCGCACGCCACCACCGTGGCGATCCACGCCCCCCGGCTGAACGACACCGCGAGAGGCACCAGCAGCATCACCGCGCACCCCGCGGCCGCCGCGCGCTGCCCGGCCCGGCGGCCCGGCCCGAGGGCCAGCCCCACCGCGCACACCAGCCCGAACGACACGACCGTCGCCATCCCCATGACGTCCGCCGGCCCGAAGGTCCCCACCGCGCGGACCTCCTCGCCCGCGTACGAGGCCCCGGTCCCGGTGGCGTACTGGTGCACCCCGACGGCCCCCTGGAACAGCGCCGACCCCACGAACGACCAGGCCACCACCCGGAACCCGGCCCGGCCCGGCACGCTCAGCAGCACGGCCGCCGGCACCAGCACGAACACCTGCAGGTACCGGGCGAACCCGGTGAGCCCGGCCCCCGGCGACACCGCTCCCGCCGCGGCGAGCGCGAGTCCCGTCACGGGCAGCCCGAGCAGCACGGCGGCCGTACGGGACAGCGGGCGCCGCCGCCCGCGTACGAGACGGATCGCGCACCACACCACCAGAAGCCCGGAGACGGCGTCGGCTGCGGTCGCCCCGCCCCCGCCCCCACCGCCGTCGACTCCAGCTCCCCCCACGCCTCCGCCGCCGGGGGCGAGGGGCAGCGCGACCATGACGACGACCGCCACGACCGGCACGACCGCCACGACCGGCACGACCGCCACGACTGGCACGACCGCCACGTCCGGCAGGACGGATCGCACGGGCGAAGCGGGCCGGACGGCGCGGCAGGGGCGTTCCCCTGCGCTCGGGGAGCCGGAAGTGCCGGAGAGGGACACGGGTCAGCTCCCCGTCGGCCGGACGAGCGCGGCCACCGTACGCAGCAGGATGCAGACGTCCTGCCACAGCGACCAGTCGTCGATGTAGGCGTTGTCGAAGCGGACACGGTCCTCGATCGAGGTGTCGCCGCGCAGCCCGTTGACCTGGGCGAGGCCGGTGACACCGGTCCGCACGCGGTGCCGGGCCGCGTAGTCCGGGTACGTGTGACGGAACCTGCGGACGAAGTACGGCCGTTCGGGGCGCGGCCCGACCAGGCTCATGTCACCGCGCAGGACGTTCCACAGCTGGGGCAGCTCGTCCAGCGAGGTCCGGCGCAGAAAGCGGCAGAACCGGTTCATCTCCCGCGCGTCCGCCACGCTCCAGCGGGTCGCCGCCTCGTGGGCGTCGGCCGGGCGGTGGGTGCGGAACTTCAGCAGGGTGAACGGCAGCCCGTCCTTGCCGATCCGCTCCTGGCGGAACACCACGCCGGGCCCGTCGCTCCACCGCAGGGCCGCCGCGGTGGCCAGCAGCAGCGGGCCGGTGAGAAGGAGCAGCGTCCCCGCCAGGGACACGTCGAGCAGTCGCTTGCCGCACGTGTGACGGTGCTCCGCCGTCCCCAGCCGCCGGCACGCGAACCCGGCGATCCGCTCCTGCCGCTCAAGCCGTTCAAGCCGCTCAAGCCGCTCGTGCCGCTCGCCCCCGCGGTCGTACGCGGACGAGTCCGCATCCACGTGCCACAGCACGCACCCCGAGTCGGCCAGCGCCCGCAGCAGGGGCGCGCGTTCGGGCCGCACGTCCAGGACGAGGACGGCCCGTACCCCGTTCTGGACGACGGCCCGCCGCACCTCCTCGCCGGTGGTCAGCACCGGCAGAAGGCCGTCCCTGGGTTCGTAGAAGCCCCTGGCGTCCGTGTCCGTAGAGACCGCCAGGCCTTCGGGAGTCCCGGGGCCCCCGGGCCCCCCGGGCCCCCCGGGCCCCCCGGGCCCCCCGGGCCCCCCGGGCCCCCCGGGCCCCCCGGGCCCCCCGGGCCCCCCGGGCCCCCCGGGGCCCCCGGGAACTCCAGGAGCCCCGATGGGGCGCTCCGCGACGACGCCCACGGGCCGCAGCCCGCACCCCGGCTGCCGCAGAAACGCGGCAGCCACGCACTGCGCCGTCTCCGCGGGCCCGGCCACCAGGGCCGCTCCGGGCCTGCGGACGAGGACCCGGCGTCGCCACCCGTGCACGGCGGCACGGCCCGTGCAGCTCGCCACCGTCTGCAGGAAGCAGCCGAGGACCAGGGCCCGTACGGACAGCGCGTGGCCGGGACCGTACGCGGCCACGGCCGCCGCCAGCGCGCACCAGCCCACCGAGACCCGGCCGCACAGCGCGGGCAGTTCGGCCAGCGCCGCGGGCACGGCAGGCGGCCGGTACAGACCGGCCCGCGCGTTCAGGCAGACGACCGTGAGCAGCAGTCCGGCGGCCGGCAGCGGCTGCCCCGGCGCCCGGCTCCCCGCCACCACCAGGGCCGCGAGCAGCGCGGCCCCCGCGTCCATGGCGAGCAGCGGCAGCACCGAGAGCCGCACTCGTACGACGGACCGCTCACCGATCGAGAACCCGGGGCCGGGACCGGGGGTGGCGCGGAGTGGAAGGAGGACGGAGCCGAACGGGGAGCCGGGCGAGGAAACGAAAGGGACACCGTAGGCCCGTGCTCCTTCGGCCGGTTCGGCCGGTTCGGCCGGTTCGGCCGGTTCGGCCGGTTCTGCTGGGTCGGCCGGTCCGGCCGGGGAGGGGACGGTGCTTTCCGCGCTTTCCGCAGTCACGTGTGGGTGGACTCCCTGCACTCGGTCCTGTGCTCGGCCCCGCATCCGATGGCTTCGCCGCCGGGCAGTTCGCGGTGGGCCTCTGCGGTGCCCAGCAGCTCGCGGTACACGCCCGTGACGGCCTCGGCCGTGTGCCGTACGTCGTGCGCGGTCAGCACGTGGCGGCGCGCCTGGCGGCCGAGCAGGGCGCGCAGCGACGGATCGAGGAGGAGCCGGACGATCGCACGGGCCAGTGCGGCCGGGTCGCCGACAGGCACCGGTTTCCGGCCCGGCGGCAGGCTCTCGCGGGCGCCGTCCACATCCGTGAGCACGACGGGCCGTCCGCACGCCATGGCCTCCAGCGGTGCCAGCGCCATGCCCTCCCAGCGGGACGGCAGGACGACGAGATCGGCGGCCCGGTACCAGGGCACGGCGTCGGCGGCCGCCCCCGCGAACAGCACGCCCCCACCGGCGCCGGCGAGCTTGCGCAGTCGCGCGGCGTCCGGCCCGTCACCGACGAGCACGAGACGCGCCTCCGGCACCCGCAGCACCACCGAACTCCACGCCGCCAGCAGCACATCCTGCCCCTTCTGCCGGCACAGCCGCCCGACGCACACCACGAGCGGAGCCCGCGCTGGCACCCCGTCGAGCAGCGGAATCCGGGCCCGTACGCTCTCTGCGGCTTCTGTAGCCTCCACGACCCTCGCGACCTCTGCGATCTCTGCGATCTCCGAGGTCTCTGCGGTCTCCGCGGTTTCTGCGGTCTCTGCGGCCTTCGTGGTCACCGCGGCTCGTAGGGCCTTCGCCGCCGCCATGGGGCGGAAGCGCTCCGTATCGACTCCGTTCGGAATCACCCGCCAGTGCGCCCGAAGCCCGGCCCGCACCCCGGTCAGCCGCTCGGCCTCGCTCACGCACACGACCCGGTCGGCCCACCGCACCGCCCATCGCTCCCACGTCCGGGCGAGCGCTGCGGTGACCCCGCCGGCCGCCTCGAAGGACCAGGCGTGCGGCTGGAACACGGTCGGGATCCGCCCGCGTACGGCGATCCGCCCGGCCAGCCCGGCCTTGGCGCTGTGCGCGTGCACCAGATCGGGCCGTACCGCGTCGACGATCCGGGCGATCCGGCGCACCTCCCCGAGCAGCGACGGCCCGGGCGAACGCGTCGCATCCCAATGCCGTACGTCGGCCCCGAGCGCCCGGAGCGCCCCGAGCGCCTGAAGCTCCCCGAGCGCCCGGAGCGCGCGGGCGGGAGTGCCGTAGCCGCCGGGGCAGGCTACCGAGACACGCAGACCGTCGGCGAGCTGGGCCCGTACCAGGTCCGTGACCACCTGGGCCACTCCGCCGCCGACCGGCTGGGCGATGTGCAGCACCCGCAGCGGGGGCAGGGAGGGCAAGGGGGACCACGAGGGCAACGAGGAGTCGGGCGGTGACGGGCACATGCGGGTTCCTTGCTCGCGGACGGCGCTGGGGGCGCGCGTCACTGCTGGGCGTTGACGACGACGAAGCGCGCCCCTGCCCGGGCGGCGCCGCGCTGCGAAACGAGCGAGGAGACCAACTGGTCACCACGGGGACGGAGCCCATTGCCCGGACCGGCGGCAGCGAGGCCACGTCCGAGCGCGGGAGCACGCACCGGCGTGCACACGTGATGAGCGCCGGTGGCCACGCGGCACAGGGGCCGTCAGGGGCATCCCTGGAACCCGGTGGGCGGACGCGGAGAGGGCACGGCGGAGGTCCAGCGCCGCACGGCGCGGCGGACGGCGCGGAGGACGGCGCGACGGACGGTCCGGGGAGTGACGCATGACCGGCAGTGCTCTTTCGGTTGTCGCGTAGGTGACGCGCGGGACCGCCTCGGGGACGCCGCGTCACCCCGGATGCCGGGTGCCGGGTGCCGGGTGCCGGGTGCCGGGAGGCGAGCGGCGGGGTGTCGGGAGGCGAGCGGCGGACGGCGTGCGGCGGACGGCGGACGGCGACCCGGGAGGGACCACAACCGTATCCCGCTGTCCCCCTATCCGCGCTTATCGGTGAAACAGGAAAAATGTGTCGCCATGGGCAAGATGGGCGTTTGCGTGGATCACTCCTTCGGACGCGCAACCCCGCGCGCGTCCGGGCGTTGATGCCAGCGTCGGGCGCACTGCCCGGATGTTCTGCGTCAACACCAAGGAGCACTTCTCCATGTCGCGTATCGCGAAGGGCCTGGCCCTGACCTCCGTTGCCGCCGCCGCCGTGGCGGGCACCGCCGGCGCCGCCGTCGCCGACAGTGGCGCGCAGGGGGCCGCCTCCAACTCCCCGGGTGTCATCTCGGGCAACACTGCCCAGATTCCGATCCACCTTCCGGTCAACCTCTGCGGGAACTCCATCGACATCATCGGTCTGCTGAACCCTGCGTTCGGCAATCAGTGCGTCAACGACTGACATCACGACGTACCGCCCGACGGCCGGCCGTCCTCCCTGTACGGGGAGGACGGCCGGACCGCGTTGTGCGGTGACCGGTCGGGGATGCCCCGAATGGGGGCTGGCGGGCGGCAGGCTCGTGCATGGGGCCTCACCAGCGAGGACGTGGACGACACGAGCGACGGGCCGCCGCGCGGCACGGGCGATCGGTTGCAGGCGGCGATGACCGATTTCACGGTGATCACACGATCTGTCGCACCGACCGAAGGGAACAGCCCCCATGAGTCTCCCGCCCGTCCGACATCTCGCGTCGTCCGCGTTCTGCGCCACGGTCCTGCTAGGGATCGCCGCCCCCGGCGCGTCTGCGGCCGGCAGCGACCCGGCGCGCGACCGCGTCCAGACGGCGGCACCGGCCCCCGACGCGGAAACGCTCCTGGCGCGGACGAGAGCGCTGAGCGGGCTCGACGATGCGCTCGAGCCGCTGACCGACCTGCTCGAGTCGGCACTCGAAGCCGACGACGACGAGAGGTTCTCCGACGGCCAAGTGGCGGCGTACCGGGATGCCGTCCAGCAGGTGGTCACCAAGTTGAACTCGCTGGCTCTCGTCGCGCCGACGCTCCCGCAGAGTCCCGTGGAGCCGCAGAGTCCCGCGGTGCCCCAGAGTCCCGTGGCGCCGGAAAGCCCTGTAGCGCCGCAGAGCCCCGCGGCGCCGACGAGTCCGGCGAGTCCTGTCTCCCCCGCGCTGCCGCAATGGCCCACCGCGCCCGCGAGCCCGTCACTCCCCGCCGAGCCGCCGTACCCCGCCGAGCCGCCGTACCCCGCGGAGCCCTCGTCTCCCGCCGCGCCCCACACCCCTGCGGACGCGTCGCGGGTCGACGACCCTGCCGCGGCCAAGAGTGATGCGATCACCGCTCTCGAGGCGGCGGTCGACGCCCTGCTGGCCGCCGGCTCCTCCGGTGAGTCCGCCGACGTGGAGCCCGCCGCCGACAGCGTGCTGACCGGCCTGGCCAACGTGGTCGCGGCCGCCCTGCTCGGCAATGGAGTGCCGGCTGCGGACGCGGCCGGCAGACCCGAGCAGGCACCACCGGCGGACACGGCCTCGATCCTGCCGCAGAAATCGCCCACCGCTCCGCTGCTCCCCTTCTGAGCCCCCGCCGGGAGCAACGGCTCATCACCTCCTCGTATAAGCCGTTTCACAGGGAAATCAGTCGTGCCGGCCTCTGTCCGGCCAGTACGACGGTCTCCTTGCGAGGAGACCAGGAATTTCCGGAACACGGGGTTTCCGGGGCGTCCGGGACTCGTTGGGCAGGGCGCAGTGAGAGCCCGGGTCTTTCCCTGCCCGGGCGGTGAGAATTCCCCGGCGGTGCAAGTCGCCGAAGAAAGGAACACCATGAAGTCGCTGAAGGCCGCCGCTGTCGTTACCGGGTCCGTCGTCCTGGCTGGTGCCGCCACACCGGCCTCTGCGTTCGACCCCTCGGAGGTGGCGCCCATGAGTCTGAACGGCGCCTGGAACCAGCTCATGAGCGAGCCCATCGACATCTCCCCGCTGAAGCAGCAGTCGAACATGCTCGACACCGAGAACAAGGACTCGCTGCTCAGCAGCGTGAAGAGCGCCACCACGGCCCTCAATGCGGCCGGCAGTCCGCTACGGCTCCTGGGCGGTCTGCCTCTCGGGCGGTGAGCGCTTCCCGGTCCTGCACCGGCCCCGCGCTGGAACCAAGTCCGCATCGGCATTCCATATCGGTGTCCGCATCCGGTCCGCATCCGGTTTGCATCCGGTCCGCATCCGGTCCGCATCCGGTCCGCATCCGGTCCGCATCCGGTCCGCATCCGATATTCGCACTCGGTATCCGCGATCGGAATGCATATCGGCATTACATATGGAGTGCAGCAGGCCGTTCGTACTGTGCGATGCGGATTGTCCGCCGTATGCCGTTCGACGACACTCCGGCGTGCGGATGACGCGCATCCCTCGTTCGTGTGGTCGATCGAGGCGTATCGCCCAGTCGGGTGAGAAAGGTGCATGACCGGGCCGGGAGCGCGGTTAGGGTGCCGCGGTGACCTCAACTCCCACTGAAGCACGCCCTTTCCGTCCCGGTGACCTGGGCACGCTCGTCGTCATGGCCTGGAGCGGCGGAACTGCCGACGGTGACATGCCCTATCTCCTCGCCTATCCCCTGGGGGACGGCGAGAACGGCCCGGAGGCCTCCTCGGCCGCCGTAGGACAGCTGTTGCGCGATATCGGCCTTCCCCTCGGAGAGGAGACCGACGCCGCAGGCCTGCCCCACCTGCCGGTGACCCTCGTCCTCGAGGCCGGGCAGGCCGTCGTGGCCATGCCGCATTTCGCCGCCCGGTGCCCCGCGCCGGACGAGTGGCTCGCCGCCGTCACCGAACGCGGGTACGCCCATCTCGTCTTCGCCACCCGCCCCTGGCCCGAGGCGGCCCCCGGCAGGTCCGTCGAGCCCGAGGCGCTGGCCGCGTTCGCGGGCGCCCCGGAGACGCTGTCCAGCGCCGCCCACGTCCTCTTGCCGGCCCGTAGCCCCCGCAGCTGACGGTGGCCACGGCGGAGCGACACGCCGACCCGGTACGGGCCGCGGAGCCGACGCGGCCCGTAGGGCCTCCACGGGCCCTACGGCCAGTACGGCCCGTACGCCGGTCGTCAGCGTGCTCGTAAGGAGAGCGAGCGTGTTGTTCGTCAGAAGAGCGAGCGTGTTGTTCGTCAGCGGAGTGCGGCGCCGGAACGTGATGCGGGGACTGTTCGCGGTGGCGACCGCCCTGGCACTCGCCCCGGTCGTCACCGCGTCACGGAACCGGCACTCCCGACACCCGGCCCATCCGGGCAGCACGGTGCTGCCCCCGGGCCACACCGCGCCCTCCGGCGGCATCGCTCTCGACGAGGTGGACGTGGCGTTCGACGAGACGTACTGCGGCTGCCGGATCCGGGGCGGGATCGCCGCCGAGGAGCGCGCGACGGCCATGGGTGCGCGGTGGCAGGTCACCGTGGACGGACGCCCGCTGCATCTGATGCGGCGCGCGGACGGCACGTACCTGAGCATGGTGGACCATTACCGGTCGTATCCCACCGCCCTGGAGGCGACGCGCGCCGCCGTCGACGAACTGGGGCCCGCGCAGCGTCTGCGGGTCACGGACGCCGTGCCGGGCGGACGCCACCGGAAGAACGGCCACAGGGAGAGCCACGAGAGAGAGAACGGCCACAGGGAGAACCACCAGAGGGAGAAGAGGCACAGGGAGAACAGCCATGGCGTACGTGCGTAAGGACGTCAGCACGCTGACGCGCGCGGAGCGGCGCCGGTTCGTCGGCGCGCTGCTGGAGCTCAAACGGCGGGGCGAGTACGACGAGTTCGTACGGACGCACATCGACTACTACGTGCCCGACGGCGAGAGGGGACTGCGCACCGCCCACATGGCGCCCTCCTTCCTGCCCTGGCACCGCGCGTACCTGCTGGAGTTCGAGCGGGCGCTGCGCCGCGTGGAGCCCTCGGTGACGATTCCGTACTGGGACTGGACCCGCGATCGTTCGACGACGTCCGCGCCCTGGACCGGGGATCTGCTCGGCGGCAACGGGCGGCGTACGGACCACCGGGTGATGACCGGGCCGTTCGCCTACGCCACCGGGGACTGGACGGTCACAGTGGGGGTCACCGATGTCGCGTACCTCACCCGGGACTTCGGTCATACCCGACAACCGGTGGACCTGCCCACGCGCCGCGAAGTCGACGAGGCGCTGGCTGATCCCGTCTACGACTCCGCGCCCTGGGACTCGACCTCCCGGAAGGGCTTCCGCAACAAGCTGGAGGGCTGGGGGGCCGGGCGGGGCAGCGCCTCCTGGCGCATCCACAACCGGGTGCACCGCTGGGTCGGTGGCCACATGGTCGGCGCCGCCTCCGTCAACGATCCCGTCTTCTGGCTGCACCACGCCTTCGTGGACCTCCAGTGGACGCGCTGGCGGCGGCGGCACCCGGAGGCCCGGTACCTGCCGGCCCGGCCGCTCGATGTGGACGACCCGCAGCGGGGCCGGGTCGTCGCGCGGCACGAGCCCCTGCCGCCGTGGGAGGCGACTCCGGACCGGATGGAGGAGGTCGGGGAGATCTACCGGTACGCGTGAACGGGCGCGGGTGCGGGTGCAAACGCGGAAGCAGGGGCGGGTGCAAACGCGGAAGCAAGGGCGGGTGCAGGCGCGGGCGAGACGCGGTTGTCAGCACGGATACGAGGACGGTGCGTACCGCACGGAAGAGCCCCGGTGGTCTCCCGCCACCGGGGCTCTCCTCCGCCGACCGCGTCCGTCGGCGTCTTCGCATGTCAGCGACCGTAGCCACCGGAGCCGTGGGACCCGTTGTGGGACCCGTTCTGGGACCCGTGGTGCGACCCGTTGTGCGATCCGTTCTGAGGCCCGTTGTTGTGGCCGTTGTTGTGGCCGTTGTTGTGCCCGTTCTGGTGACCGTGGTGGTGCTTGCGGCCCACATCGGCGCATACGTTGCCGAACGCGGGGTTCAGCAGGCCGATGATGTTGATCGAGTTGCCGCAGAGGTTGATCGGCACGTCGAGAGGCAGCTGCGCTGCGTTGCCCGAGATGATGCCGGGCGAGTTGAGAGCCGAGCCCTGGGTGCCCGAGTCGGCCGTCGCGAGGCCGGCCCCGCTGAGCATCACGGCGGACGTGCCCAGCGCGACGGCGGCAGCCTTCGCCATGCGAGACATCGCGTTCTCCTTCGTTCGATGAGCCGGCCGCCCGTACGCGGCCGCACTCTCCTTCAACGCGCTCACGCACCGCGAGTCACGGCATTCGTTAGGGATCACCCCATTTGAACAGGGTTTTTCCCGTGCGCCGGGGAATGGGCCGGGACGGGACGAAGGGCGGGCCATGGTGGGACGAGGAGCGCGGCGGGGCGGGTCGGAGAACGGGCGGGGCGGCGCGAATGTGCGGGTGCGACGATCACCTTCGGCCAACCTTGCCCCGCGCCCGCGCGCGGGCGCGCTCGCGGTATCCGGCCAGCGGAAAAGCCCTCCCGAGGGAGGGCTGGATGTCGGACGGCCGGTGGCGCCCCCGGCAGGACTCGAACCTGCGGCCAAGCGCTTAGAAGGCGCCTGCTCTATCCACTGAGCTACGGGGGCCGGGTGTGGTGGCCTCTGTCGTGGTGCCCGGGTGTGGGCTGATCCGTGACGTTGCCGGGGACAAGGATAGGGCTCCCGCGTCCGTGTCCCTGTTGCTTCGCCTCCGTGGCTCAATGTGGAGGTTCAGTGAAGCGGTCCTGATAATCGCAGGCAGGTACGAATCGTGCATCGCTTTTCGCGTCTCGCGCACCGGGTGTTGTGCACTCGTTATGCCTGAGTCCCAGTAGTCCCTTCCGTCCCTTGTGTTCTGTCGGCGCGCTGACGTGTTCATATGCTTCAAAATGCCATCAAAATTGGGCATTCTTCGCGTGTGGTGACTCTGGACGTACGGCCTCAGCTCCTCGACGCACTCTCCGCCCTGCGCGACCGTGTCGCCGCCGTGCGCTACCCGCTGCCCCTCGCGGGGGCCCCACGCGCGCGAGCCAACCGCGACGAACTGCTCGCACAGCTCGACGACTACCTGGTGCCCCGGCTGAGAGAGCCCGAAGCGCCGTTGCTCGCCGTCGTGGGCGGTTCCACAGGCGCCGGGAAGTCGACCCTCGTCAACTCCCTCGTGGGCCGGAGGGTCAGCGAGGCGGGGGTGCTGCGCCCCACCACCCGCACTCCGGTGCTCGTGTGCCACCCGGGGGATCACCACTGGTTCAGCGGGATGCGCGTGCTGCCCCATCTCACGCGCGCGTGGGTGCCCCGTCGGGAGCCCGGTGGCGAGCCGTTCCCGGACGGCGGCGACGGTCGGCGCGTCCTGCGGATCGAGACCGCCGACAGCCTGCCCCCCGGGCTGGCCCTCCTCGACGCGCCCGACGTCGACTCCCTCATCACCGAGAACCGCGTCCTGGCCGCCGAACTGATCTCCGCGGCCGACATCTGGGTGATGGTCACCACAGCAGCCCGTTACGCCGACGCCGTGCCCTGGCATCTGCTGCGCACGGCCAAGCAGCACAGGGCGACCCTGATCACCGTGCTCGACCGGGTGCCCCACCAGGTGGTGTCCGAGGTCTCACGGCAGTACGGGGCACTGCTCGCCAAGGCCGGCCTCGGCGAGGTGCCTCGGTTCACCGTGCCCGAGCTGCCCGAATCCGCCTGGGGCGGCGGGCTGCTGCCGGCCACGGCCGTGGCGCCGCTGCGCAGCTGGCTGACACACCAGGCGACCGACCCCGGGGCCCGGCACCAGGCGATGGCACGCACCGCTCACGGCGTACTCGACTCGCTCAGGGCACGGATGCCCGAGCTCGCCGGAGCTGCCGCCGCCCAGTACGCGGCCGCGCTGCGGCTCACCGCGGCCGTCGACACGGCGTACGACCGGGAGCACACGCGCGTGAAGAGGAGTCTGCAGAGCGGGGCCGTACTCGCCGGGGACGCGCTCAAGAGGTGGCGCGGCTACCCGCTGGACTGCACCGCCGGAGAACTCCTCGACGCGCTCGTGGAGAGCCTCGCCGCGCTGCTGCTGTGCGCCGTCATCGCCGCCGACCAGTGCGTCGACGACGCCTGGCGACGGGAGCCGGCCGCGGGCGCCCCGGAACTGACGCGCCGCGACCCGGTGCTGGAGAGCGCCGAGCACCGCATCGGGATGGCCGTACGACGCTGGCGGCGCGTCCTGGAGGAGTACGCCGAGGAGGAGGCGCGCGACCTCGGCGGAAGCACCACGCCGGATCCCGAGGCCCTGGCGGCACTGGTCGCGACCGCGCTCCTGGGCGGGCGCCGGGTGCGGTCCGCGGGGGAACGGCTGGCCGAGCTGATCGGCGCGCACGGTGCCCTCCGGCTGCGCGACCGGGGCGGGCGGCTGCTCACCGAGTACCTCGGCAGGGCGCTGCGCGTCGAGCGTGAGCGTCGGCTCGCCCCGCTCGAGGCACTCGACGTGACTCCCGAACCCCAGGTCGAACTGATCGCCGCGCTGTCCGTACTGCAGAAGGAGAGATGACTGCCGTGACCGCCGTCACCGACCGCACGGACCACGACGGGGGCGAAAAGGGTGCCCGCGCGCGCGTGCATCCCGATGCTCCGGCCTCGCGCCCCGACGACCCGCCCCCGCGCTCCGATGGCACGGCCTCACGCGGGGACGCCCCTGCGCAGACCGGTGCCGATGCCGATGCCGATGCCGATGCCGACGCCGGGACCGAGACCGAGGCCGAGGTGGACGCGTATGCGCACGCGGACGCGGAGGGCAGACCCCGGGACGGGAGCCAGTGGGACGACGGCCTGATCGCCCGACGCGCGACTGACGAGGAGCCCGCCCAGCAGGCCACGCAAACCGCACAGACCGGGCAAGCCGAACAGGCGGGACAGACGGCTCAGGCAGCCCAGGCGGCGCAGGGCGACCTGGCGAAGTCCGGGCCGACCGGCACGCAGATCGTGTTCCCCGTCGCCTACGACGTACCGCTGCGGTCGCGGCTGGACGAGTTTCGGGAGCTTGTGGGTGTCTCCCGCGCGCGTCTCGACAGCGGGACGCTCGCCGAGGCGGGACGTGTCCTGGACGAGGCAGCCGCGCGGCGCAGGCTCTCCGGGCAGCACACCGTCGTGGCCCTCGCGGGAGCGACCGGCAGCGGCAAGTCGACGCTCTTCAACGCGCTCGCGGGCGCCCCTCTCTCGGACACCGGCCTCCGCCGCCCCACGACCGCCACGCCCATCGTGTGCAGCTGGAGCGACGGCGCGGGCAGTCTCATCGACCGGCTGGGAGTACCGGGGCGGCTGCGCCGCCGCCCGCTGGAGGGCGTGGAGGGGGAGTCGGCGCTGCGCGGGCTGGTCCTGGTGGACCTGCCGGACCACGACTCCGCGGCGGTGCAGCACCGCGAGCAGGTGGACCGCATCCTGGCGCTGGTGGACGCGGTCATCTGGGTCGTCGACCCGGAGAAGTACGCCGACGCCGTCCTCCACGAGCGCTATCTGCGGCCCCTGGCGGGGCACGCGGAGGTGATGTTCGTGGTCCTCAACCAGGTGGACCGGCTGCCCGGGGAAGCCGCCCACCAGGTCCTCGACGATCTGCGGAGGCTGCTCGACGAGGACGGGATCGCGGTGGGGGAGTACGGCGAACCGGGCGCGACCGTGCTCGCCCTGTCCGCGCTTACCGGGGACGGGGTCGGAGAGCTGCGCGAGGCGCTCGGCCGGTTCGTGGCGGAGCAGGGTGCCCCGGCCCGCCGTGTCGCCGCCGACCTGGACGCGGCGGCCTGGCGGCTGCGGTCCGCGTACGCGACCGGGGAGCGCTCCGGGCTCGGTGAGGAGGCGCGCGACGACTTCGCCGCCCGGCTGGCGGACGCCGTCGGCGCGAGCGCGGCGGGCGAGGCGGCCGAACGGGCCTGGCTGCGCAACGCCAACCGCGCGTGCGGCACGCCCTGGCTGCGGTTGTGGCGATGGCTCCAGAGTCGCCGGGAGCCCTCCACCGGGCGGCTGATCCTGCCGGTACCCGCGGAGGAGGAGGCCACCGCCCGGCAGCGCGTCGAGCAGGCCGTGCGCACGCTGTCCGAACGGGCCGTCGCCGGCCTGCCCGATCCCTGGGCTCAGGCCGTGCGTGAAGCGGCCCTGCACGGTTCTCAGGGGCTGCCCGAGGCGCTGGACGGGCTGGCTGCGCGGGCCACCGGACCACAGGGGCGGCCGCCGCGCCCCGGCTGGTGGCCGGTGGCTGTCCTCGCCCAGGCATGCATGACGCTTCTGCAGGTCCTCGGAGGGCTGTGGCTGGTGGCGCAGATCGCGGGGGTCCTGCCACCGAACCTCGGGGTGCCGGCCCTGCTCATGGCGATGGGCATCGTCGGCGGACCGGTCGTCGAGTGGGGCAGCAGACTGGCGGCGCGCGGCCCGGCCCGGCGCTACGGGCTGGAGGCGGAACACCGACTGAGGGAAGCGGCCGCCGGCTGCGGTCGGACGCGCGTGCTGGAACCGGTGGCCGCGGAACTGCTGCGGTACCAGGAGGTACGGGAGCAGTACGGACGAGTGCTGGGAATGACCACCGTCGTGCGGTGAGCCGGGGGGCCTTGCTCGTTGCCTAGGCTCGCCGCGATCGCTGTCGCTCGGTGCTTCGCTCTTTCGGGTGGCGGAGTTCTCCACAGGTCGGAGGTTGTGCACAGGGTTCAGCGGGGTCGGCCCGGCAGAGGCAGTCTGAATCTCGCGGTGACCGCGGCGGACGCGGTTCGCCGCGTCGGACGCAGCCGTACGGGACGGGCCCGTGCGCGTGTCCGCCAGGCCCGGGTGCCGGGCGGAGGAGGGGATTCGCGATGAACGAGACGACGCTGTGCGTGGTGGGGAACGTGGCCACCCGGCCGGTGTGCAAGGAGACGGCCCTCGGCACGTCGGCCAGGTTCAGGCTGGCGGTGACGTCACGGTACTGGGACCGCGAGAAGAACGAGTGGACGGACGGGCACACCAACTTCTTCACGGTGTGGTCCAGGCGCACGCTCGCGGCGAACGTGACCTCCTCGGTGTCGGTGGGCGACCCGGTCATCGTCCAGGGCCGGCTGAGGGTGCGCACCGAGCGGACGGAGGAGGGCGAGAGCCGCACCTGGGCGGACATCGACGCGACGGCGATCGGCCACGATCTCGCGCGCGGCACATCGGCGTTCCGCCGGGGCGCCAGGGCGGAACCGAACGCGGCGACGGCCACGCCGCCCGCGTCCGAACCCAACTGGCATACGGCATCGGCCAGTCAGTCGGTCGACGCCCCACAACACCACCGCGAAACAGCCGGTGTGACGTGACATCAGATGACGGTTCGACCGGCCTGACCGGACTGCGGCTTATCGGGGAGAGCGTTGTGGACACTCCGTAAGTAGCTCTGGATAAGCGCAGCTCACCGCATGTGTGAACAGCCTGTGTGAGCGATAACGATTCCGATTCGGATCGGCCGTCGGGCCGCATGACCGGGAGGAGCGGCGCGCGGCTCTCCCTAGGATGCCCGACATGGCTCATGGGACTGTTGATGCCGGTGATGACCCACACCACTGCGGCAACAGGTCTCGCTCGAAGGGAAGTTCAGTGTTTTCTTCGCTCTCTGCGTCGGCCGCGCGCGGGCGAGGTGCCGCCCGCCTCGCCGCAGTGACGCTGGCGTCCGGGATCGTCGTCGCGGGTGCGGTGGCCACCGCGGGCCCGGCCGCCGCCGAGGAGACCTCGCAGAGCCCCGGCGGCGCGACCGCCACGATGGACGGCCTGAAGACGTACGGGGACGCCGTCATCCGTGAGGACGGCGAGGAGCAGCACGTGTCCGCCGGCCTGTTCGAGATGTCCGTCGAGGGCGGCGGCATGCTGCAGACCTACTGCATCGACCTGCACAACCCGACGCAGCAGGACGCCAGATACCAGGAGACACCCTGGAGCGGCACGTCGCTGAACGGCAACAAGGACGCGGGCAGGATCCGCTGGATCCTGCAGAACTCCTACCCGAAGGTGAACGATCTGGCGGCGCTCGCCGAGGAGGCCGGGGCGGCCGGCCTCACCGAGCAGGACGCGGCGGCCGGCACCCAGGTGGCCATCTGGCGCTACTCGGACGGCGCCGACGTACAGGCCGTGGACCCGCAGGCCGAGAAGCTCGCGGACTACCTGGAGGAGAACGCGCGGAACCTGGCGGAGCCGAAGGCGTCCCTCACTCTCGACCCGCCCGCGGTCTCCGGCCGCGTCGGCGAGCGCCTCGGCCCGGTCACGGTCCGCACCAACGCGGACTCCGCGACGGTGACGCCGTCCGCGGACGCGGCGGCCGGCGGAGTGCGCCTCGTCGACGAGGACGGCAAGGCCGTGACCACCGCGCGCAACGGCAGCCGA
The DNA here is from genome assembly GCF_014650915.1 of Streptomyces poonensis. Classification (GTDB taxonomy): domain Bacteria; phylum Actinomycetota; class Actinomycetes; order Streptomycetales; family Streptomycetaceae; genus Streptomyces; species Streptomyces poonensis. Next base: position 88,386 of record NZ_BMVW01000008.1, read on the forward strand.
CTGTACTTCGACGTGCCCGAGGACGCCGCGGACGGTTCGGCCACGGTGACCGTGCAGGCCTCCACCACCGTGCCCGTCGGCCGTGCCTTCGCCTCCGAGACCCGCAGCCAGACGCAGATACTCGCGGGTTCCAGCGAGTCCACGGTCTCCGCGACGGCCACCGTCAACTGGGCGAAGGAGGGCGCGATACCCGCGCTGTCCGCCGAGAAGAACTGCGCCGAGGGCGGCGTGGACATCACGGCGGTCAACCAGGGTGACAAGCCCTTCACCTTCGAGCTCATGGGAACCGAGCACACCATCACCGCGGGTGCGACGGAGACCGTGACGGTCCCGCTGCAGGAGGACCAGGCGTACGACTTCACCATCACGGGGCCGAACGGCTTCGAGCAGCGGTTCAAGGGCGTCCTCGACTGTGCGACCGAGACCGCGGCCGCCGCGGGCGGCGACGCGGTCCAGATGGCCGGTGAGCCCAGCCCGGCGACGGTGGCGGGCCCCTCCGTCGAGGAGAGCACCGACCTCGCCGAGACGGGCAGCTCCGGGGCGACCGTCCTGATCGGGGGCGTGGCCATCGCCCTGGTCGTGATCGGCGGCGCCGCGCTGCTCCTGGTCGGCAAGAAGAAGGCGGCCGCACAGGAGAAGGCGCCCACGCAGGAGTGACGAGGACAACACGCCCGCGCGCGGCCGGACCCAGGCCCTACGGCACTGCCCCTTGGCAACTCAACAGAGAGTGACCGCGCGGTGACCTGGGCGAGCGGCGCGGCCCCGGTGCGCACCCCAGGCGCCGGGGCCGCGGCCTTCGTGGGTGGCTGTCCGCGGCGGTCGTCCGAGGACCCCCGGGATCCGGTTTCCGTCGAGGGGTGGCAGTGCGGCAAGATGGGTGGTACTGCCCACTGCCAGATATCAAGCTGCCGGACGGTTTCTCTTGGCTGAGTACATCTACACCATGCGCAAGGCGCGCAAGGCGCACGGCGACAAGGTGATCCTTGACGACGTCTCGCTGAACTTCCTGCCCGGCGCGAAGATCGGTGTGGTCGGCCCGAACGGCGCCGGCAAGTCGACCATCCTCAAGATCATGGCCGGTCTCGAGCAGCCCTCGAACGGTGACGCGTTCCTGGCGCCCGGCGCCAGCGTCGGCATCCTGCTCCAGGAGCCCCCGCTGAACGAGGAGAAGACCGTCCTGGAGAACGTCCAGGAGGGTGTCGCCGAGATCAAGGGCAAGCTCGACCGGTTCAACGAGATCGCCGAGCAGATGGCGACCGAGTACACCGACGAGCTGATGGAGGAGATGGGCAAGCTCCAGGAGGACCTCGACCACGCCAACGCGTGGGACCTGGACTCCCAGCTGGAGCAGGCCATGGACGCCCTGGGCTGCCCGCCCGGCGACTGGCCCGTCGTCAACCTCTCCGGTGGTGAGAAGCGCCGCGTCGCGCTCTGCAAGCTGCTCCTCGAGGCCCCCGACCTGCTGCTCCTCGACGAGCCCACCAACCACCTCGACGCCGAGTCCGTGAACTGGCTGGAGCAGCACCTCGCCAAGTACGAGGGCACGATCGTCGCGGTCACCCACGACCGGTACTTCCTGGACAACGTCGCCGGGTGGATCTGCGAGGTGGACCGCGGCCGCCTGCACGGCTACGAGGGCAACTACTCCAAGTACCTCGAGACCAAGCAGACCCGTCTGAAGGTCGAGGGCCAGAAGGACGCCAAGCGCGCCAAGCGCCTCAAGGAAGAGCTGGAGTGGGTCCGCTCCAACGCCAAGGGGCGGCAGGCCAAGTCCAAGGCGCGTCTGGCCCGCTACGAGGAGATGGCCGCCGAGGCCGAGAAGATGCGGAAGCTGGACTTCGAGGAGATCCAGATCCCGCCGGGCCCGCGCCTGGGCAACGTGGTCGTCGAGGTCAGCAACCTCCACAAGGCCTTCGGTGACAAGGTCCTGATCGACGACCTGTCCTTCACGCTGCCGCGCAACGGCATCGTGGGCGTCATCGGCCCGAACGGCGCCGGCAAGACCACCCTGTTCAAGATGATCCAGGGCCTGGAGGAGCCGGACTCCGGCACCATCAAGGTCGGCGACACCGTCAAGATCTCCTACGTCGACCAGTCCCGCGAGAACATCGACCCCAAGAAGACGCTGTGGGCCGTCGTCTCCGACGAGCTGGACTACATCAACGTCGGCCAGGTCGAGATGCCCTCGCGCGCGTACGTCTCCGCGTTCGGCTTCAAGGGCCCGGACCAGCAGAAGCCGGCCGGCGTCCTCTCCGGCGGTGAGCGCAACCGCCTGAACCTGGCGCTGACCCTGAAGCAGGGCGGCAACCTGCTGCTCCTCGACGAGCCGACCAACGACCTCGACGTGGAGACCCTGTCCTCGCTGGAGAACGCGCTGCTGGAGTTCCCGGGCTGCGCCGTGGTCGTCTCCCACGACCGCTGGTTCCTGGACCGCGTGGCGACGCACATCCTCGCCTACGAGGGCGAGTCCAAGTGGTTCTGGTTCGAGGGCAACTTCGAGTCGTACGAGAAGAACAAGATCGAGCGGCTCGGCGCGGACGCGGCCCGTCCGCACCGTGCCACCTACAAGAAGCTGACCCGGGGCTGATCTTGCGGCATCTCTACCGCTGCCCGCTGCGCTGGGCGGACATGGACGCGTACGGCCACGTCAACAACGTGGTGTTCCTCCGCTACCTGGAAGAAGCCCGTATCGACTTCCTGTTCCGCCCGGACAAGGATTTCCAGCAGGGTTCCGTGGTGGCGCGCCATGAGATCGACTACAAGCGCCAGCTCGTCCACCGGCACACCCCGGTGGACATCGAGCTGTGGGTCACCGAGATAAGGGCGGCGTCGTTCACGCTCGCCTACGAGGTCAAGGACCCGGACCAGGTCTACGTCCGGGCCTCGACGGTGATAGTGCCGTTCGACTTCGAGGCGCAGCGGCCGCGCCGGATCACCTCCGAGGAGCGGGAGTTCCTGGAGGAGTACCGGGACGACAGGTCCGGGTCGGCCGCCGACGCCGCCGCCGAGAAGCACGGGGACGAGGCCGTCGCGGCATGACGGTGCTCCACCTCGCCGACGACGGGGAGGCGGCCGACCTGGCCGCCTTCCTCGGCCGGCTGATCCACTACGACCGCGCGGCCGCGGTGCGGCTGCAGGCGGCCGGGACGAAGCTCGCGGTGTTCGGGCGCCCGCCGTCGTTCGAGGTCCTCGCGATCCGTACGGCACGGCTCGCGAAGCCGTACGAGAACGGGCTCGAGGTCGGCCTCGACGTGACCGTGTCGGCCGGTGAACTCCTGGAGTCCGTCGACGAGCAGGCCGCCACGGCGGTCGTGCCGACGGCGGTCACCGGGCCGCCGTGGGCCGGGGTGCTGCCCCCGCGCGGCGGCTGGCGGCCGGAGCCCGGGCTGCCGGCACCGGACGCCGTACGCAGGACGGTCGCCGCCGCGGTGGCGGAGTTCCGGTCACGTACGGGGGAGCTGGCGCCCGAGCGGCGTACGCGGGCCGAGCTCGACCGCGTCGGGCGGGAGATCTGGTCCCGGTCGATCGGCGGCACCGGCCTCCCGGTCCGGGCCGCGCACGCGGCACAGGCACTGGGCTTCCTCCGCCCGCGCCCCACAGATGCTCCCGGAGCGCCCGGCACTCCCGAGGCCGAGACCTCCGGTGAGAGGGAGTTGGGGCTGTTCTCGTCGGGAGCGTGGCTGAGGCTGCGCACGCCCTACGGGTCGATCGCCGTACGCAGGGCGGGACTCGGCGCCCTGGACGTCAGCGTGCGCCGCTGACGTCCGGCCGGTCCGGAGCAGGGCGGGCAGAGCTCAGTCGGGGGTGTTCACCATCGACGCCGCCGCGTACGTCAGGTAGTTCCACAGCGTGTGCTCGTGTTCCTCGGAGAGGCCGAGCTCGTCGACGGCCACGCGCATGTGCTTCAGCCAGGCGTCGTGGGCGGCGCGGTCGACGGTGAACGGGGCGTGGCGCATACGGAGACGGGGGTGGCCACGGTTCTCGCTGTACGTGGTGGGGCCGCCCCAGTACTGGATGAGGAAGAGCACCAGACGCTCCTCGGCCGGCCCCAGGTCCTCCTCGGGGTACATGGGCCGCAGCAGCGGGTCGTCGGCGACGCCCTCGTAGAAACGGCGCACGAGGCGCCGGAAGGTCTCCTCGCCGCCGACCTGCTCGTAGAAGGTCTGCTCCGACAGTGTGCCGCGCCGTATCTCTCTCACACGTCCATGGTCTCAGACGGAAGGGACGAGGACTCGAGGCTTAGGACCGCGGCCGAAGGAGGAGGGGATTCCGGGTCGTCGGGCCGTGGTGCTCGCCTCGGGACGGATCGCGCAGCACAGTGGAGACATGGGCTCGCACGCGTTCGGCCACGGCCTGGAGGACCTCGCGTCGGAGGTCCGTGCGGCCCTGGTGCGCGAGATCGAGGCGAGCGGCGTCTGGGACGACGACCCGGTCTGGCGGGAGGCGTTCGCGTCGGTCCCCCGCCACCTCTTCGTGCCGTACTACTTCATCGGCGTCCTCGGCGGATACGAGCGCCTGTGGGGCGAGGAACGCGATCCGCGCCGACGAGAGCGCTGGCTGCGCGGCGCGTACGCCGACGCCCCGCTCGCCACCAGGGTCCGCGACGGTGAGCTGATCTCCTCCAGCAGCCAGCCCTCGCTGATGGCGAGGATGCTGGCCGAACTGGAGGTGGAGAACGGCAGCCGCGTCCTGGAGATCGGCGCCGGCACGGGCTACAACGCCGCTCTGCTGGCGCACCGCCTCGGGGACGACCTGGTCACCACGGTGGACCTCGACCCCGACCTCACCGAGGGGGCGCGCAGACATCTGGACGCCGCCGGCTACCACCCCACCGTCGTCACCGGCGACGGGGCGCGCGGGGTGCCCGAACGCGCGCCGTACGACCGGATCATCGCGACCTGCATGCTGCCCTCGATCCCGCGCGCCTGGCTGGCGCAGTGCGCCCCCGGCGCCCGCATTCTGACGCCGCTGGCCACGGGCCTGGTCAGGCTGCGGGTAGAGGACGCCGGGTACGCCGAGGGGCGGTTCCTGTCCACGCCGGCGTACTTCGTGCCGTTGCGGGGCGCGGAGGGCGCCTTCCCGCCCGGGCGCGGCCGGGAACCGGGGGGAGGGTCCGAGCGGGTCCGCCCGTACCTCGGCGGGCTGCCGCAGCGGGCCAGGGAGCACGAACTCTTCCGGTTCCTGCTCACCCTGGCCTCGGGCCACCTCGATCCGCACGAGGCCCTCGCCCTGTGGGACCGCGAGGGCCGGCCGGTACGGGAGCGGTACGGGATCACCGTGAGCGACGAGCGCGCGTGGGCGTGGCTGGACGACCCGGAGGGGCCGTACTCCTGGCCCCTCCCGTGAGCCGCGCACTCCCCTCCCGTGCCGTCCTCAGCCGCGCCTGATGGTGATCGTCGTCCACGCGCCCACGTGCACGCGGTCCCCGTCCTGCAGGGGTACCGGCACGAAGGGCTGAATGGGCTCCTCGGAGTTGTTGACCGTGGTTCCGTTCGTGGAGTTCTGGTCGACGACCGCCCAGCTGCCGTCCTGCTGCTGGACCAGGACCGCGTGCTGGTGCGAGACACCCGGATCCTCCGGCGGCACCGACAGGTCGATGTCGGGGGTGTCACCGGTGGAGTGGCGGCGGCGGCCGATGGTGATCTGGTTGCCGCTGAGGGTGCGCTGCTGCTCGGGGGAGTACGCGGGCAGGTTGAGCCCCGCGGCCTCGGGGCCCGAGCGCTGCATCATCGACATGAAGTACTCGCGGTCCGGGCCGATCGTCGCCGTCCAGGTCGCGGGCTGCTGCGGGTATCCGGGGCCGGGTGGCGCCGTGGTGGCGCCGGGCTGCGGATAGCCGTATCCGCCCTGGGCGGGGCCGGCCGGACCGCCGGGGCCGCCGTGGCTGCCCGGGCCGCCGGGACCGCTGGGACCGGACGACGGGGGCGAGATCACCCAGTCGTCGTTCCCGCCCCCGAAGGACGGCCCACCGCGCTGCGGACCACCGCCGGGACCGCCGGGACCGCCGGGGCCACCGGGAGCACCCGGACCGCCGGGACCGGCCGGCCCCGGGTGTCCCGTCTCCTGCGGGAACGCGGGGGGAGCGGGCGGCCCCGGCTGCTGGAACGCCTGCGGCAGACCGGGGATCCCGGGCCCACCGGGACCGGCAGGACCACCAGGACCGGCAGGTCCACCAGGACCGCCAGGACCACCGGGCCCACCCGGGCCACGGGCAGGTCCACCCGGCCCACCGGGCGTCGGCCCGGCCTGCGGCGGAACCGGACGCGACGGGTCGCCGAAGCCCGAGGGGCCACCAGGACCCGACGGACCGCCAGGACCCGACGGCTCGCCGAACGGCGGGCCGGGCGGGATCGGCTCCGCCGGCCGGTTCACCTGGGAGGGCCGTGACCCCTGGTACTCGTACGCGTCACCGCCGAAGGACGGAGGTCCGGGCGGCTGCTGGAACCGGAGTGCCGGATTCGGTCCTCCGGGGCCTCCGGGGCCCGCAGGCCCACCGGGAGGACCCGACGGGCCGGGCCCGCCGGGACCGCCCGCTCCGCCGAACCCGCCAGGTCCTCCCGGGCCGCCCGGTCCTGCGGGACCGGGCGCCGAGGGCCGGGGTGCGGCCGGGGTGTACGTGGTGGCCGTGTTCGTCAGGAAGTTCCACCGGCACTCCTCGCAGAACGGCGCACCGCCCTCACGGGGCGTACGGCACTGCGGGCAGAGCTCCGGTTCGTAGTCGGGCGCACCGGACAGGTGCGGAGGGCGCCCGGCCGCACCGGGCGGCGGGGGAGCGGAGCCGGGCGGCGGGTAGCCGTAACCGGGGGCCGGGGGTGGCGGCGGAGGTGGCGGGGGCACGGCACCGGACATGCGGTGACCGCAGACCTCGCACCAGTCGTCGGAACCCGACTGGTGTCCGTTCGGGCAGGTCGGCATGGAGGTGCGTCCCCCTTTCCTCTCCGGCCGTCCGGGCCGGGTTTCTCGGCCACAAGTGGGCCAGTGTGACCGGTTTTGTCCGATCCCCGGTCGGGGTTCGGCTCGCTACTTCTTTACGCGAACAGTCTTTGTCGACCGAGTCTCGAGAGTCATCTCGTCGGCCTCCGCGACCTTCGCTTTCAGTCGCACAGTACCTGCCGCGGCGTCCACGACGTCCACCACCTTCGCGAGCAGTTTCGCAGTATCGGCGTTCCCCGAGACGCTCGCGAGCTGAACGGCCCGGCCCAGCTTGGCCGTTGCGCCGTCGATGTCTCCCGCTTTGCGGGCGTCCAGCCCTTGTTGGATGGCCTGTGCCAGTTCGGCCTGACCCGTGTAGTGCGCGACCTGCGGGTTGATCGAGGTCGAGGCGGTCATGTCGTCGGTCCACACGGCCCGTACGAGGCCTTGCGCGCCCAGGTTCTGCACGGTCCCGTCGGGCTGCGGGATCACCAGCGAGACACGGGCGGCCAGCATTTCCTGGCCGATCCCGGCGGACGGGACCTCCACGCACACGTGGTAGTCGCGCGACTCGTCGCCCCACGAACCCGTCGGATAGTCCCCGGCACGCGGGCCCGCCTCGGTGCGGCGGCCGGTCAGCTCCTCCACCGTGGGCGCCACCTGCTTGACGAACTTGATCGTCGTGCCGACCGGTGTCCACAGCCGCAGCGCGACGTCCGCCACCTCCTTGCCCATGGCCGTCTCCATCATCTGCGTGAAGTCGGTGGCCAGGCCCGCCGGGTCGGCGACGATGTCGGCGGTGCCGAGCAGCGCGGAGGCGATCCCGGTGACCTCCTTGACCTCCCAGTCGGTGCCCACGCCCCGCGCGTCACAGGTGAAGCGGCCGGCGCAGGCGTCGAGCGTGGTCTTGAGGTCCTGCGGCGACTCGTGCTCGTTACGGCCGTCGGTGAGCAGGATGCCGTGCCGGATGGCGACGTCCGCGGAGGAGAGCAGGCGGTCGGCCAGCCTCAGCCAGGTGCCGATCGCGGTGCCGCCGCCCGCGCTCAGCCTGCGCAGCGCCTGCTTGGCCTGGCCGCGGGTGGTGGCGTCCGCCACGGCGAGCCGGCCGCCGCCCGGGTAGACCTCCTTGGCCACGTGCGTACCGCCGACCACCGCGAAGTGCACCCCGTCGCGCAGGGTGTCGATCGCGGCGGCCGTCGCGTCGCGGGCGTTGCGCATCTTCGTCGGCGGATAGTCCATCGAGCCCGAGCAGTCGACCATGATCGCGACCGCCGCGGACGGGCCCTGCCCCGGCGAGTACAGGTGCGGTGCGGTGACGGCGCTGCCGATCGTGCCGCCGCCCGTCGCGCTGACCGTCACGATGGCGTTGACCTCGCGGCCCCCCTCCGGCAGGTACTCGTTCTGGTAGACGTCCACCGAGAACTGCGGCACGTTCGACTTCGAGAAATTGGCCATGCCTTCTCCGCTCCCCCTCAAGGCCCCCCACGGCGACGTGGGGCGATGACTGTGCCTGCGTGAGCGGACCGGTCCCCTCCGGTCCGTCCCCTCCGGTCCGTCCCCTCCGGTCCGTCCCCTCCGGTCCGTCCCCTCCGGTCCGTCGGCCGACGCCCTGCGCCGACGGTTCTCCCTCGGCCGTACGGCCGGGTCCGTGGCCCGGCCGCCCACCCTGTGTCCTGGCGGCCGGTCCCGTCCGGCCAGGGGCCCGCGCGGGGCGTCCTCAGGCCGATCCTGCCCCCTGCGGCGGGGCCGGGAACGGCAGGACGGCCACTGTTACGTTGTCGTGGCCCCCGCCGTCCAGGGCGTGGCCCACCAGTACCTGAGCGGTGTGCAGGGGACGTCGCGCCGCGTCGAGGGGTACGGCCCGGGCCATCTCCCCGGCCGTCTCCGCGTAGTTCCACAGTCCGTCGGTGCACACCACCACTACACCCGGACGATCCGGCTTGAAGGAAGCGGTGTGCGGCTCCAGTTCGTACGCGTCCGCGCCCAGCCAGCCGGTGATGGCGTGGGCGCGGTCGTCGGCGTAGGCCTCGGCCTCGCTCATCAGTCCCGCGGCGACCATCTGCGCGGCCCACGAGTCGTCCTCGGTCAGCCGGGCGGGGGGCGCGCCGCGGTCCGCGGGGATCCAGTAGACACGGCTGTCCCCGACCCAGCCCACGACCAGCAGGGTGGGGGTCACGACGGCGCCGACCAGCGTGCAGGCGGGCGCGTTCTGGTGCGGGGCCTGCTGCTGAGCTGTCCTGGGCTCCCCGGCCAGGAGGTTGACGGCCTCGGCGGCGGCGACGATCGCGTCGTGCATGGCCTGCTGCGGATGCGCACCCCGCGGCAGCGACGCGAGCAGCGTCTCGTTGGCCGTGTGGGCGGCGGCGAGTGACGCGTCGTCGGGGCGGGTCGCGGACGACACGCCGTCGCAGACGATCGCGATCACCGCGGGCGAACCGTCGGGCAGCGCGGTGGCGGAGACCGCGAACGCGTCCTCGTTGCGGTGATGGCGCAGCCCCCGGTCGCTGACCGCGGCCACCGCGTCCAGTTCCTGTTCCATGTGGTCGCGCTCGCGGGGCTGGGCGTGACCGCAGTTCTCGCAGTAGCCGTCCCGGTCGACGCGGCCTGCGCGGCAGGCCACGCAGGTCTTGGTGCCCGCCGGGGGAGTGGCGAGGTCGGCGGTGCGCGGGTCGACGGGCTGCGGGGCGGCCAGCGGGTAGTGGTCCGGCTCGTCCGGCCCATCCGGCCCATCCGGCCCGGTCGGCTCGTCCGGCGCGGGCCCGGACGGAGGCGCGGGCACGGAGGAGAGCGGAGAGGAGGACGAGGGCATGGATGAGGACGAGGGCATGGATGAGGACGAGGGCATGGATGAGGACGAGGGCAGAGATGAGGACGACGGCGACGGCGGTTCGGCGTCACCCGAGTCGGTGCCCGGGATGTCGTCGGGCAGATGGACCGGCGGCGGCGTGCCCTGACCACCGGCGGGAGCCGACGGCCAGTCCACCGACGCGGCCTCGGACGGCGGGGGCGACGCCGTCCCGTTCATGGTGAGCGTCGGGGTGTCCCGCGGCGGTGGCGGGACCGCCGACAGGTCGTACCCGCACGCACCGCAGAAGCGGTCGCCCGATTCGAGGGGCCACTCACAGCTCGGGCAGGCGGCCAGCTGGGGCATCTGCGACATCAACTACACCCACGTCCGGGGGCGGTAACGGTTGGCACGTTCCACCAGGTCGATCCTTTCCTCGCCGCGCTGGGCGAGCCGGGCCAGCGCACGGTACGAGCGTTCGAGGCCGAAACGGAGGCCGCGCTCGTCCAGCTCGCTGCCGAGCAGCGCACGTCCGCCGCCCGCCGGAGGCGCTGAACCCTGGCTACCGGAGAGTACCCAGTCCAGGGCGCAGCCGAGGACCTCCGTGGCCAACTGCTCGCGGCGCACCGGGCTCAGACCGTATCCGCCGAGCGCCTCCACCTGGCCCGCGGCGGCGACCAGGTCATCCAGGAACGACGCGCCGGACTCCTCGGCCGTCCGCTGCCGCAGCCGTGCCCGTATCGCGGCGACCCGGGCCGCGGTGTAGTGGATCGACGACTCCGGCACGGACTCCAGTGTCCGTACGGCACCACCGCGGTCCCCGGCCGCGAGCCGTACCCGGGCCAGGCCGAACGCGGCACTCACATAGCTGGGGTCGGTCGACCACACCAGGCGGTAGTACTCGGCGGCGTTGTCCAGCTGTCCGAGCACCTCCGCGCACAGGCCGAGGGCCAGCTTCGGGGCGGGCTCGCCGGGGAACGCGTCGTAGATCGCGTCGAACGCCAGCGCCGCGCTCTCGTGGTCGCCGGTCGCGAGCGCCGCCACGCCCCGGTACCAGACGACCCGCCAGTCGTCGGCGTGGTCCCGCTCCAGGGCCTCCAGCGTGCCGAGGGCACCGGCGGACTCGCCCATCTCCAGGCGTGCCCGCTGCTCCCGCAGTCGCAGCTCCAGCGACGGGGAGGGCGCCGCGTGCAGCACGGCGATCAGCTCGGCGGGCGCGGAGGCGATGAGACCGGCGAGGAACCCGGCGTTCGGATCGTTCGGGTCGACACGCGGAACCGGCAGGGCGAGCGCGGCGGCGGCCGTGTCCAGCGGTGCGACCAGGGCGGCCCGGGCGGTCAGGGCCGTCCGTCCGCCGGTGCCGCTTGCGTTGCTTCCGCCGCCGGTGCCGCTTGCCCTGTTTGTGTCGCCTGTGCCGCCTGTGCCGCCCGTGCTGCTTGTGCCGCCGTTGCCGCTCCCGCGGCGTACGGGGACGGATCGCGCCCCCAGTCGGGACACCTCCCCGTCGAGCTCCATGAACAGTTCCGTGTCCGTGACCCTCAGTTCGGGACCGAACAGGGTGGACAGCGCCGGACGCGCACGGCCCGACTGCAGGGAGACGACCTCCCGCAGCACGCCGGTGAGCTGCTCCGCCATCTCCTGCGCGGAGGCGAAGCGGCGGGCCGGGTCGGGGTCGGTGGCGCGGACCAGGAGCCGGTAGAACGACTCGTACTGGCGGAAGACCTCGATGTGGTCGGGATCGGGCAGGGAGTCCACGTAGATGTTCGTGTAGCCCTGGAAGTCGAAGGTGAGCACGGCGAGGGTGCGGGCCACCGTGTACAGGTCGCTCGCCACGGACGGGCCGACCTCGGCGACCTCGGGCGCCTGGTAGCCGACCGTGCCGTAGATGGCGGACTCGTCGTCGTCCATCCGGCGCACCGCGCCCATGTCGATCAGCTTGAGCTGGTCCTCGGTCTGTATGGCGTTGTCGACCTTGAAGTCGCAGTACAGCAGGTTGCGGCTGTGCAGGTGGCCGAGCGCCTCCAGCGCCTCGATACCGTACGCGCACGCCTGCTCCACCGGCAGCGGGTCGCGTCTGCCGTCCGGGGTGCGGCGGGAGTTGGCGATCTCCTTGAGGGACTTGCCGCCGACGTACTCCATGACGATGTACCCGTCCAGCGAGCCGGTGCGCTGGTCGAGGTGCTCGACGAAGTTGTAGATGCGGACGATGTTGGCGTGCTCGATCTCGGCGAGGAAGCGGCGCTCGGAGATCGCGGCGGCCATCGCGTCCTGGTCGCCGGTGTCCAGCAGGCCCTTCAGGACCACCCAGCGGTCGGACACCGCGCGGTCGACGGCGAGGTAGATCCAGCCGAGACCGCCGTGCGCCAGGCAGCCCGCGACCTCGTACTGCCCGTGCACGACGTCGCCGGCCTTCAGCTTCGGGACGAACGAGTACGGGTGGCCGCACTTGGTGCAGAAGCCTTCCGTGCGCCCCGGCCGGTCGCCGCGCGCCCGCCCGACCGGCGCCCCGCAGTCGGAGCGCGAGCAGAACCGCTTCCGCTCGGGTACCTCCGGGTTCTCCAGCACCATCGCGCGCGGGTCGGGCCGGGGCACCTGCGGGACCTGCACCAGGCCCATGCCGAGCCGGGCGCGCCCCGAGGAACTGGCGGCCGAGCCGGAGCTGCGGACCGACACCGAGCGGCCCGTCGACTTCCCCGACAGTGAACGCGACAGCCGCCCGGACACGGAACGCCGGGATTGCGACGACCGCGACGACGACCGCGACGACGAACGGGACGACGAACGGGACGACGACCGTGAAGATCGGGACGACGACCTCGACGAAGGACGGGAACCGCTGCCCGACCCGTCGGAGTTCCTGCCCATGGTGACGCCCGTGGCCGGAGAGCCGACCTCACCCCGCACGGAGACCACCGGCGCCAGTCCGCACGTGTCGCAGTACAGCTCGCCGCCGCCCACGTCCTCGTACTGCCCGTCACAGCCGGGCCGCTGGCAGGATTCCGGCTGCTCCGGCTGCTCCGGCTGTTCAGGCTGCTCACTCATGCCGCACCACCTCTGCCGCTCACGTTCCGGGCCCCCTCCCGTCCTGCGCCCTGCCGGTTCCGCCCTGCTCAGGTACCCGCGGACCGAGCATCTCGGCGGCGGCCTGCTGGTAGCGCAGCACGGCGTGCTCCGCGGCGCGCAGGTCACAGGGCGCGCTCCACAGCATGCGGCGCGCCCTCTCGTACCGCTCGACCAGCTCCGGGTCCTCCGCCAGGCCGTGCCGGGCGACCTTGGCCTTGTACGCATCGAGACGGCCGCGCAGCTCGGCGCGGACCGCAAGGGGAGCGGTGACCGCCGTCAGGGACTCGCGGGCGCGCAGCAGTTCGTCCTCGGCCTTCTCCTCCAGGGCCTCCAGCAGGGGGGACAGCCGGTGCCACTGCGCGCGTCTGCGGTACTCGGCGGCCGTCGCGAGCTGCTCCTGGAGCACCGTCGGCGGGCCGCTGACCTTCGGCACCTCGGTCGCGGCGATCTTCGCGAGCACCTCGCCGCGGGCACTGCGCGCCTCGGCGAGCGTACGGTCCGCGCGGCTCAGCAGGTCCCGCAGCTTGATCAGCCGCGCCTCCGCGTCCTGACGCACCGTCAGTACGGCGTCGATCTCCCGCCGTACGTCCTCCAGGGCGCGTGCCTCCCGGTCGTACGTCGAGGTGTCCGGCCGGCCGCCGCCCGGCGCGGAACTCCCGGGCGCCCGGACCCAGAAGGCCAGCGGGTCGGACACCACCTGCTCGCGCAGCGCGCTGAGGGTGTGGGTGATCCGGTCCAGGTCGTCGCCCGCCGGATGCTCGCCGGGGCGGACGCCCACGTCGTGCGCGAGCCGGCGGGTGCGCCGCAACTCGGCGGACAGCAGATCGATACGGGCGGGCAGCGCCGACCAGACCGCGTCCGCGGTGACGACCATGTCCAGTGAGGACGCGTACAGCTCGTTCATCCGGTCCACGAGCGAGGCCAGGGTGAACCGCTCGCTCAGCTTCCCGGCACCCGCCCCGGCCAGGCCCTGTTCCGGTACGTGCGCCGTGACGGCGGCGGTGGTGCTGCCCGCCACCGTGACGCTCTCGCCGCGCAGCAGCTCCGTCAGCTCGACCAGGTCCTCACGGCTCGACCAGCGCCGGCGGGAGCGGACCTCGCGGGCGGTGCGCAGCGCGTCGGTGTACGCGTCGAAGTACGCCCACAGCAGGCCGATGGAGGCCTCGGTGGCCGTCCAGCGTTCCTTGGTCACGCCCGTGAGCTCGGCGCCTTCGAGGAGTCGGCGGCCCGCGTGGTCCTGCAGCGCGAGGAGCGAGGTCTCGATGGCCTCGTGCTCCGCGCCGAGCCGCGCCAGCGCACGGTCCACCTCGTCCCGGTCCATCACCGGCCCGGTGGATCCCGCGACGCCCATCGATCACCTCTCGCTCTCGTCCGTCCCCCGCGCGTCATCGGCGCCCGGGCAACTCTCCAGTCGTATCAGGTCGGTTGTCCGGCTCGGGGTTCTGTTCGTTCCGGATGCGGTCCCGGGTCCGCGCCGTACCGGGCCCTGGCCGTACCCGGTCCGTACCCGGGTCCGGGTCCGGGTCAGCGGTAGTCGGGGGGCGGCGGCAGCGACTTCGACCAGTCGTCGCCGAGCGTCGGCGACAGCCAGTCCTCGTACGACTCCTGCCAGCCGCTCTCGCGGTAGTCCTCCAGGATCCGGTTGACCCGGCGCACCAGGTCGTCCGCGCCCTTCCGCATCGCCACGCCGTAGTACTCGGTCGTGAAGGGCCTGCCCTTGAGCTCGACCGTCGGGTCCTGCGCGGCCTGGCTCGCGGCGAGGGCGCCGTCGGTGACCACGGCGTCGACCTCGCCGAGCTGGAGCCGCACCAGACAGTCGAGCTGGTTGGGGACGGGCTCGGCGATGGTGGCGGAGGGCGGGAGGTCGCCGTCCGCCTTGTCGTTCCGCAGCGTCTCCAGCGCGATGGAGCCCTCGGCGGCGCAGATCCGCTGGTCCGCCAGCGTCTCGTCGTATCCCCCGACGGGCGAGGAGCGCGGTGCGAGCACCTGCTGGCCGGTCTTGAAGTAGGGCGCGGAGAAGGTGACTTCCTCCAGGCGCGTGCAGCTGATCGTCATCGTCCGGACCACCATGTCCACCTCCCCCTTCTGGATCGCCGGAATGCGCTGGTTCGTGGGAATGGCCCGGAAGCGGATGTTGTCCGGTCGGCCGCTGCCGAGGATCCTGTCGGCGATCTCATGCGCGAGATCGATGTCGAAACCCTCGAGCTCGCCGCCGGCCTTCGCGCTGTTCGGGTCGCGGTAGCCCCAGCGGTAGCTGTTCTGGTCGACGCCCACGATCAGGTAACCGCGCTCTTTGATCTTCTCGATCGTCACACCGCTCTCGTCGGTGGACGGGGCGGGGCTCTTCTTCTCGGGTTCCGTGCAGTCCTCGGCGGTCGCGTACGTGACCCGGGCGGCGCCGGGGCCGCCGAGTCCCGCGTCGCCGCTCCCGCGCGCGTCGCGCAGCGGCAGCAGCGCCAGGACGGCGGTGAGGGCGCAGGCGACCACCATCGCGCCCACGCCGCCCCAGCCCTTCGCACTGGCCCTCAGACGTCGTATCGCACTCATCACCGCTCCCCCTTTCCCCGTCCCCACCGTCCTTGTCACCGGTACTCCGAAAGCCTGCGTCCGATGCCGAGCACGGCGCCCGCCGCGGCGAGCACGGCGAGGGCGGCGGACCCCGGGGGAAGCCCGCTCATCGCCCTCCTGCCGTCCCGGGCCGCCTCCCGGAACTCGTTCTGCTCGTGGGTGAGCGCCTTCTTCAGGTTGTCGTCGACGGCGTCGAAACACTCGCCCGTCGGCTTCTTGTCCGGAGTGCCGATCACCTTGTCGAGAGCCGTCTGGTAGTCGCCGCCGGTGTCGGCGTCGCGTGCCTCCCGGTGCCGTTCCTGCCAGACCTCCATGTTGCCCGTGGCGGCCTCGACGGGCGCCTCGCCTGCCTTGTCGTCGGCGATGTCGGCGGCGGCGGTCAGGTACCGCGACAGCGTCCTCATCTCGTCCTGGTAGGCGGCGTCGAACTTGTCCTCGCCGTCGCCGGTGATCTCCGCGCCCCGGCTGACCAGGGTGAGGTTCTCGTTGCCGCGGGCCTTGAGGGAGGCGATACGGGCGTCGTTGAGCACGTTGAGCGAGCGCACCCCGTGGTCGTACGAGTCGTTGAGGCCCGAGCGGGCGAGGGTGTGGCCGAGGACGAGCCACAGCAGGACCACGGAACAGGCGGCGGTGGCGGCGACGAGGCCGTGGTTCAGCACGCGGTTCGTGCGCCGGTAGTTGCGCCGCTGCGCCCAGACGAGAGTGCCGAGGGCGAGCAGGCCGAGACCGATCGCGGCCCATGGGTAGGGAGTCGCGGCGTCGTAGTCGTCCCGCAGCCGCTGGTTCTCGTTCTTGTAGAGCCGCTCGGCCCGGGGGAGCATCTCGTCCTGCATCTTGTCGTTCGCGTACCGCAGATACGCGCCGCCGAGCGGATAGCCCAGGCGGTTGTTGGCGCGGGCCCGCTCGACGAGACCCTTGTACTCCGGCAGCAGCTTGCCGAGCTCGGCGACGGTCCGCGCGGAGGAGGAGCCCGGCTCGGAGGCGGCGGCGGCCTCGGCCAGCCCGTCGGCGGCCTCCTTGATGTTCCGCTCGTAGCGGTCGCGGGACTGCGGGGTCTCCTGGCCGCCGGCGAGGAAGCCGCTGGAAGCGGCGGTGTTGGCGTCCGCGAGGGAGCGGTAGACGTCAGCCGCGGCGACGCTCAGGGGCTGACTGCTGCCGAGGACGTCGTCGGCGGCGGCGGAACGGTCCGCCATCTGCCAGGCGGCCACGGCGCCGAACGCGACGACCAGGAGGGCGAGGGCGGCACCGATGATCCGCAGCCGCCCCGGTTCGGTCGTCGCGGCGGCGCGCAGCTGGTCGAGTCCCTCCGCGAAAGCGGTACGACGCGGCGGCTCGCCCGGGCCACCGGGCGACGAGGGCGCCGGGGACACGGTGGACACCGTGGATGACGGCCGCACAGCCCGGGACGGGGCGGCCGGGACCGCGGGGACCGACGGACCCGCCTGTGTCGGCGGTGCCGCACTGCCCACGCCGGCCTTGGGCGTGTACGTCACTTGACCTCCCCCATGGTCATCCGTCACACACCCCGGCCCGGCGGCCGACGCCTCCCTGCGCCGTGCCGTACGAGGTGCGTGTGGTGCGTGTGCCGCGCGTCGCGCCGCACGGGTGCCCGATGCTCGGCACGCGAGCGGAGGTGCCCGGCCGCAAGTATCGTCCCCGGGACCGACATCGCGCATCAGCCTTGCCCGGATCTTGTTCGAATCACCGTCCGGCCGAACCGTCCGGCCGATCCGGCCACCAGTGCACCGAACCGCACGAGTTTTCCCGTACCACCTCCTGCTCATGAATACGCGGGGCGGGGTGGTTCGGTTCCCTCCGGGACGCGCCCGGGTTCAGCCGAACTTGCCGGTTTTTATGCCGTGGAGGAGGTGGGCGACGGGGGCGGGGGCCGTGGTGAGGAGGGTGGTGGGGGTGTCGCTTTCGCGGAGGTGGAGGGCGTCCGGGGCGGTGGCGAGCTCGACGCAGGTGTTGCCCTCGCCGCCGTCGGAGAAGGTGGACTTCTGCCAGCGCAGGGCCTGAGTCATGGAACGCCTCACAGTTCCTTCGACAACCGGTGGACGAAGTCCCGCGACGCCACGGTGTCCAGCGACGCTGCCTCCACCTTACGGAAGAGTGTTCGGAGCCGTTCCAGCTGGGGCCGCGCGTCAATGCACGCGATACCGGTGGGGGCGTCCCTGAGGCAGGTGTCCAGTTGGGGGACCGGACCACCCAGGTACATCATCGAGGCACCCGCTCCGCCGAAACCGTCCTGGTCGACAGGGATGACGCGGACAGAGACGCTGCCGTGCTCGATGTTGTCCAGTACCCAACGAAGTTGAGCGCGGGAGGTCCGGCGGTCGGCCACCCGGATGCGCAAGGCGAACTCGTGAATGATCGTCGTGTACGGGGTGGGATCGTCGCCCTCGATGACAGCCCGTCGCCTCATCCGGTGCTCCACCCGGGGCTTCAGTTCGTCCTCGGGCAGCTCTGGGCGCATGTACGTGAAGACCGCGCGAGCGTAATCAGGGGTCTGAAGCAGCCCGGGTACGTGATTGATGACGACCTCGCGCAAGAACGTCGCATGGTGTTCCGCCTCGGCGACGTCCAGATTCACCTGCGGCAGGACTCCTCGGTACTCGTCCCACCAGCCGCGGGTCCGGTCGACGGCCATGGCCACCAAGGCGTCGATCAAGTCCGCGTCGTCACACGCGTAATGGGCAGCAAGGCGCCGTACGCGCGCTTCGCTCACCCCCGCGATGCCGGACTCGATCTGGCTCATCTGAACCGAATCGGCGTCGAGCAGTACAGCGGCTTCGCGTGCCTTGAGGCCTGCGGCCTCGCGCAGCTTCCGCAGCTCAGCGCCCAGGCGAGCCTGGCGTGCAGTGGGGTGCGGCCTGCGTGGCATGGCTTCCTCCTCGCCCCCAACTGCTGGGAGGCAGTGACTCGTTCGGGGGTGAGATTACGGCAACGACTTGCCCGGTCCTAATTTAGGGACCTACTGTCGGTGACGCGACGCACACGTTGCGGAACACCGGGGATCCGGAAGCGCACCACTCCGTCCTGCCATGACGGCTGCGGCAATGCCACCGCCCGCCACCCCGCGGCGAGAAGTTCACCCACCCCTCAGCAGAACGGAGCACCGCCATGCCCGAAAGCGCCCCGGCCGCACCGTGGGAGTACTGGCTCCACATCCCCAACGACCCCCGCGCCGTCACCGTCAGCCGCCGCACCCTGCGCCTCATCCTGACCATGCACGACCTCCCCCACCTCACCGACACGGCAGAACTGCTGGCCACCGAGCTGGTCTCCAACGCCGTACGCCACACCAAGGGCCCCGCCGCGCTCCGTGTGCTCTGGGCGGACGGCGTCCTCCGTATCGGTGCGTGGGACGC
Organism: Streptomyces poonensis; assembly: GCF_014650915.1. GTDB lineage: Bacteria > Actinomycetota > Actinomycetes > Streptomycetales > Streptomycetaceae > Streptomyces > Streptomyces poonensis. The sequence continues at coordinate 107,085 of NZ_BMVW01000008.1, forward strand.
CAGTCCGGAACCGCCGGACCCTCCGTACTCCGCGGCCCACCTCCCCGCTGGCGATCGTGAGGAAGGGCGCGGGCTCGACCTCGTCCGTGCCTGCGCGGATCTCTGGGGCTGGCAGCCGCTGGCCAGACACGGCAGCCGTGGCAAGTACGTGTGGTGCGTCCTGGGTGCCGCGTAGCCACACAACCCTTTGACGGGGTGGGTGGTCATGGAGGCATCACGTTGAACATTGATCACAGATGCCGTGAAGGTGAACATGAAGTTGCGCCGTTCTCTGACTCTCGCGGCGGCGACGGCCGCCATGGCTCCCGCCGTACTCTTCTCAGCTCCAGGCGCGTACGCGACGGGCGGTGCCTCGCCCGAGGACACGTCGGGTGTCACCGTCGCTGCTCAGGACGATGCCTCTACGACGACCGAGGAGGACTCGGCCCCGTCCGCAGGGGACACGAACCCGCTCGACGACGCGAACGACAGCACCGGCCCGGGTGAGTCCGGCTCCGGCTCCGCCGGTCACGAGGACGGGGCCGCCGACGGTGAGGAAGGTGGCTCGACCGGCGGCGAAGGCGCTGGCGGACCGTCCGGTGAGAACAACACCGGTGGCGAGGTGAAGGACGCCGAAGCGGACCCTGCCAAGCCTGGCTCGGACGGCCCGAAGGGCGAGGCCGAACCGGTCATGGGCCGGTGCAATCCCGGTGACCCGTACGAGATCAACCGCAAGCTGAACGCCTTCACGAACCAATTGCCGACGGTTGTCGCCGGCGCCGGGTTCCACTACTTCGGCTACAACGTGTGGAACAAGAGTGATCGTGACCTCACGGCCCTCAGGCTCAGCATCGACTTCGATTCGGAGGTCTGGGGGACCGGGGAAGACGAGAGCAGGTACATCACCGCCCAGTACAAGGACCCGGCCACCGGCCAGTGGGCGGACGTCTCGGGCGGACACATCACCACCGTCGACGTCGCGGCCCAGGAGTCGTTGTACATCGACATGCGCATCAGCGTGGCCAGTGAGGCCTCGCCCGCGCTGGGCATGGTCCTCACCCTTGGCGAGTACGACGACGGGTATGGCGGTACCTGTTATTCCGGCGAATGGGATTGGTACGGCTACCACCCCGGCGTGTTCGACATCCGACCGGCCGGCTGGACCCCGAGCACGCCGCCGCAGACGGAACCCGGCACCGACCCCGACACCAAGCCCGGCACCAAGCCCGGCACCGCGCCCGGGACCAAGCCCCAGGGCGACAAGGACGAGAAGCCGCTGACGCCCACCGCCACCGCCACAGCCACCAACGCGCCGACGGCGACCGGCCACCTGGCTGAGACCGGCGCCGGTCCCGCCCTCCCCACCATCGCCCTGGCCGGCGGTCTCGCGGTCAGCGCCGGTGTCGGTGCGGTCTACGTGGTTCGCCGACGCAAGGCTTCCTTGACGTCCGACCGGTGACCTTCCGCAATGCCCGGCTGACGCCACCGGCGCCCAGCACGTCTGCACGGCCGTGTCCGCCGGACGACGACGGACACGGCCGCCGACCGGCAACCTGAGCGCGCATCCGACCTTCTTGTGGCCCGTCGAGCGCTCACTCCTCCGCGTAGCCACCGAGTACCCACTTTTGTGTGGGTACTTGGCGGCTGCCGGCAAGGGGTTGATCCTGATGAAGGGCGGTCGGAGCCCCGGAGGGGTCAGGAGGCCGACCTGGTCTCGCGAAGCTTGTCCAGGCGGCGGTGGCCCCAGTCGGAGAGGGGTGCCAGCGCCTCGGAGAGTTCTCGACCGAACGTGGTCAAGGAGTACACGGTCTTGAGTGGAAGCACGTCGTGCACCTCACGGTGCACCAGTCCATCGGTCTCCATCTCGCGGAGCGCCTGAGTCAGCACCTTCTCGCTGAGGCCCGGCAGCTGCCGGCGCAGTTCGCCGGGGCGGTGCGGGCCCGATTCCAGCAGCCAGAGCAGGGCCGTCTTCCATTTGCCGTCGATCACCGCGATCGCGGCGGTCACCCCACAGACATCCGGGTCCAGGGCACGGCTGCGCGTCATCACTACCCCATTCGTCACAATTCGTTGATTTGTTCACGGAGTTGAGTCATGTCCCTGCACAGCGAACAGTCGCACCAGTTACCTTCTTCCGTCACCGTCCTCGGTCTGGGCCCGATGGGCCGGGCCCTGGCGAGCGCCTTCCTCGACGGCGGCCTGCGCACCACGGTCTGGAACCGGACGCCGGGCCGGGACCGTGAACTGGTCGAGCGGGGTGCGGTCAGCGCCCCGTCGGCCGAGGAAGCCGTCGCCGTGAGCGAGCTGATCGTGGTCTGCGTGGTCAACTACGACGCCGCGGACGCCATTCTGCGGCGGGAGGCGGTCACCACCGCGCTCAAGGGCCGCACGGTCGTCAACCTGACCGCCGACACGCCGGGCCGGGCCCGGGACACCGCGACGTGGGCGGCCGAGCACGGCGTCCGTTACCTGGACGGTGCGATCATGACGCCGGCCACCACCATCGGGACACCGGCCGCGGTGTTCATCCACAGCGGCCCGGAGGAGCTCTACCGGGAGCACCGGCCCGTCATCGAGAAGCTCGGCGGTACGCATACCCACCTCGGTGAGGACATCGGCCGGGCGGCCGCGTACGACATCGCGCTGCTCGACATCTTCTGGACCGCGATGGCGGGCTACGCGCACGCCCTGGCGGTGGCGAAGGCGGAGGGAGTCACCGCCGGGGAGCTGGCCCCGTTCGCCCAGGGGATCGCCGCGATCCTGCCGCCGCTCTTCGAGGAGTTCGCCGGGGACGTGGACAGCGGAAGCTACTCCGGCGAGATCAACCCGATCACCTCGGCGGCGTCGTCCATGGCGCACATCATCCACGCGTCCGAGGCCCATGGCATCGACGCTGGGGTGATGCGGGTTGTTGAGGGCTGGGCCCGCCGTGTCATCGCACGAGGTCACGGGACGGACGGATTCGTCCGCGTCACGGAGCTTCTGGGGCGCTGAGGGCACTCCCACCGGCTTGCGCGGATCGCCCGGGACGGCCGGCAGTCGCCGTCTCGGGGCGATCCGCGGTGCGACATCGTCTCTGGCCTCACGGCCTTATGCGCGTGAAGCCGGAGTGATCGCTCTGTCAGGATGCGCGCATGGGGAACACATGTGCATGGCCCGTGCTGCGGACCACGGACCTGGACGAGGCGGTGAGCCTCGCGGAACGGTTGCTGTCGGTCGCGTCCTGGTACGACCCGGACGCCTGCTATCTGGATGCCTGGGCGCGCACCGAGAGTGACCTGCGACGTCTGACCGCGGCCTTCCCGGAGGCCGAGGCCACTTCGTACGGGGAGGGCCGCACCGGAGACGGGCAGGGCCGTACCGGGCTGCCGGTCAGCGTGAATCTGGGGCTCGGGACAGTGCCGCAAGCCCGCGACGCCCTCGGAACCTGCCTGAACATCACCATGGGCTACGTCCTCTGGCACAACCTGAAGTGGCCGGAGGTACCTGAGCTCGGACTGGGCGAGGAGTACAAGTACGCCGAGCTGCAGATCGCGGGCAACAGCCACACCATCCACAGTGGTGAGTGGGCACCCGAGCACACCGTCTTCGTCCACGCGCGACCCGGACATGACGCCCGAGCCGCCTGGCTGGCGGCCCGGGTCGGCGCCGAAGTCGTGGGGCCGTCCGAAGAAGGCTGGTAGCCCGGCTGCCGGCGCCCGCAGGTCCAGGCTTCGCACCGTCGATGACGACTGCTGCTCAACGTCGTCCTGACTCTGCGGCTGCCGCTTTTCGGTCTCTCCGGAATCAAGTCGACCCTCGTTCCCTGGCCGCGGCCGCCGACCTGGGCGTGACAACAGTCGGCAGGTGCGTATGTGACCTATGTGACCTCGTCGCTGTGTAGCCCGTTTCCTCTCATGGACGCGAGGGGGTGATGGGAATGGCGGTAGCGTGGGCACGCGCCGAGTGGGCGCTGGGCGAGCGGAAGGGACGGCCGATGACCATGCCGTACGCGGACGAGGACGGTCCGCTGATCCCTCGGCCCGAGATGACGCTGCCGTCCCTGCGCCAGGCCGTCGCCACGGTCGTCCCGTCGCGGCTGCCCGAGTTCTTCGAGGATCTGCAGAAGGCGTTCGTGCGGGCCGGGGACGAGGACAGCGTCGTACCGATCCGCATGTTCTACCGGCAGTGGGCCGTCGTCGTGGAGATCGAGCGCCACCCCGAGACCGCGCGTCGTCTGCACGCGGCCGAGCAGGCCATCAGCAGCCCAGACGCCGCTGTGCGCGAGCGCGCCATTCGTGAGGCCGGGGAGATCGTGCGCGCGGCGCATCGCGAGGTCGCCGGTGGCTGACTGGCGCTGGGAGCCGTTCCAGGACGATCTGCAGGAAGGGCTTCCGGAAGCGGCCCGCGCCGAGACCGAGCGGCTGGCCAACGAAATCGCTGTGCGTGAGTCCATGGTCTACCTCGAAGGAGCCGCTTACACCGGACCCGGGCCCGGTGTGCGTACCGAGAGTCGCGGTCTCCTCATGCTCGAGTATCTGACGGACGTGCGGGGCGAGCGGATCGTGGTGGTACAGGTGAGTTGGTTCGGCTGACCGCAGGCATGGGGAAGGCCCCGCGACGGGCATGAGGCCGCGGGGCGCGCGGTCTGCAGTGGGCGCGCTCGGACGCGGGACAGGCCTCAGGGCAGACCACTCGCACCCCCGTGCATGAACTCCGGACATGCGAAAGCCCGGACCATCAGGCGGAGATGCCGTCGATCCGGGCCAGAGCGTCGTCCGCGCCGTACGGCTGCAGATATGGCAGCCAGCGCGGGTCCCTATGGCCCGTGCCGATGATGCGCCAGGCCAGGCCGGTGGGCGGAGCGGGTTTGTGGCGCAGCCGCCAGCCGATCTCGGTGAGGTGGCGGTCGGCCTTCACGTGGTTGCAGCGGCGGCAGGACGCGACCACGTTGTCCCAGACGTGCTTGCCCCCGCGGCTGCGCGGGATGACGTGGTCGACGCTGGTTGCGACGCCACCGCAGTACATGCACCGGCCGCCGTCGCGCGCGAACAGCGCTCGGCGGGTCAGTGGAACGGGCCCCCGGTAAGGGACCCGCACGAACCTCTTCAGCCGGACCACGCTGGGCGCGGGGAGAGTGATGGTCGCGCTGTGCAGATGGGCGCCGGATTCCTCGAGGCAGACGGCCTTGTTCTCGAGGACGAGGACGAGCGCGCGGCGGAGCGGTACGACGCCGAGTGGCTCGTACGACGCGTTGAGGACCAGGACATGCGGCACGGATGCCTCCTTGTACGCCGGCGGCGCGTGGCTCGCGCCGGGACGATCCGTAGTCAGTCTCCCCTCATGCCTGGTGGAAGCGCCACCATGTGCCCGTAACGGGCTGGGAGTGTTTTCGACCACACCTCATTCATCCCCCGGAACAGGAGTGCTTCATCCCTCCTGTTCATCCGGGGTGCGCACAGTCCATCCCTAGAACATGGGGACGAACTGCCCGCGATGCCCCGATAGTGTGGTGGGTCCGCCCGCGCGGTGACCGTTTCGTGACCTTGGTCGACCGTGGCCTCGGTCGCCGGTGACCTTGGCCTCAGATGACCTCGGTCGCCGTGCCGGAGCGGACCGCTGCACCTGGAGGTACCTGCCGTGTCCTTGCCCGCCGTCCTACTGGCCGCCGGTTCCGAGCCGTCGCCGACGCCCTCGGAGACGTCGACGCCCGCTGTGCCCACGCTTCAGGACGCCCAGGAGAGCGCGACGAACGCCGCCGGCTGGATCGAGGAGAACTGGTCCACCTGGCTCGCGATCGGGCTCAGGGTGCTGCTGATCGTGGTCGTCGCGGTGGCGCTGAGAGTCGTGATCCGCCGGGCCATCACCAAGCTCATAGACCGTATGAACCGCACGGCCCAGGCGGTCGACGGCACCGCCCTCGGCGGTCTGCTGGTGAACGTCGAGCGGCGCCGTCAGCGGTCGCAGGCGATCGGCTCGGTGCTGCGCTCGGTCGCGTCCTTCCTGATCCTGGGGACGGCCGCGCTGATGGTGCTCGCCACCTTCGAGATCAATCTCGCCCCGCTGCTGGCGTCGGCCGGTGTCGCGGGCGTGGCCATCGGTTTCGGTGCCCGGAACCTGGTGACGGACTTCCTGTCCGGCGTCTTCATGATCCTCGAGGATCAGTACGGGGTGGGCGACACCATCGACGCGGGGGTGGCCTCCGGTGAGGTCATCGAGGTCGGGCTGCGCGTGACCAAGCTGCGCGGTGACAACGGCGAGATCTGGTACGTCCGCAACGGCGAGGTCAAGCGCATCGGCAACCTCTCCCAGGGCTGGGCCACCGCCGGCGTCGACGTCACCGTGCGCCCCGACGAGGACCTGGAGAAGGTGCGCCGCGTCCTGGTGGAGGTCGGCGAGGGCATGAGCCGGGACGAGCCCTGGAACGAGCGGCTGTGGGGGCCGGTCGAGGTGCTCGGCCTGGACAGCGTGCTGCTCGACTCGATGGTGGTCCGCGTCTCGGCCAAGACCATGCCCGGCAAGGCGCTGTCGGTCGAGCGCGAGCTGCGCTGGCGCATCAAGATCGCCTTCGACGCGGCCGACATCCAGATCGTGGGCGGCCTGCCGGCCCAGGCGGACGGGGAGACGGCGCCCGCCGACCCGACAGCGGCGGTGGCCGCCCCGTCCGCGTACGCCTCCACGACGTCGCCGCAGTCCGTGGCGGCGTCGCCGATCGTGCCGACGACGAAGTAGGGCTCTGCCGACAGGGGAGAGGCGGGGACGGGGGAGAGGCGGGGCGCGCCGGATCGTTCTCCGGCGCGCC
>NZ_BMVW01000008.1:113850-338141 GCF_014650915.1 Streptomyces poonensis
CCCGCCTCTCTGTCGTGCGACGGCATTCCGGGAGGTCCCCCGGTGCCTCCCGGAACGCCGTGCGCGTGGGGCCGTCAGGCGTACCGCAGCTCCGTCAGACGTACCGCAGCTCCGCCGGGCGCACCGTGCGGCGCAGCAGGGGGAGCGAGGTGGCGGCCGTCAGCAGGCACGCGGCATAGATCGCGAACGGCGTCAGCAGCGGCAGCAGGGGGATCGACCGGCCCCCGCCCGCCAGCACGGCGTACCAGGTCGACACGGCCATGCCGCCGATGCCCGCGATCACCATGGCCGGGGCCAGCGGGAGCGCCGTCTCCAGCAGCAGGGCCTTGCCGAGTACCTCGCGCGGCACGCCCGCCGCGGCCTGCGCGGCCAGGCCCCGGCGGCGGGTGGCCAGGGACTCGGCGGCGCCGACGGCGAGGCCGCCCAGGGTGATGGCGAGGGCCACGAGGATCGCCGCGGCCGTGAGGTCGATGCCCGTGGTGTAGAAGGCGAGACCGTCGGGGGAGTAGTGGCCGTTCGCGGCCAGGGCGTCGAGCAGTACCTCCCGGACGCCCACGAAACCGGTACCGACGATCGCCACCAGCAGCGCGGCGGCATGGGAGCGGGCCGCGGCCCACGGGTCGTCCCGCAGCCGTTCCGCGGCGATCAGCACCGCCGCGCTCCGGGTCCGGGCGGCCAGCAGCCGTCCGGTGAGCCGGGCGGAGGCACCGGCCGCCCAGACCGCTCCCATGCCGGTGAGGACCACCAGCGCGAAGACGACGAGCGGGAGTCCGGCGAACCTGCCGCGCGTACCGACCGCGACCAGCAGGGCCGCGACGCCGGTCAGCAGCACGGAGGCCAGAAGCAGCGCCCGCATCCCCTTGTCCGTCTCCGGACGCACCCGCCGCACCCAGCCCAGCGGGGACGCGACCACCCGCCGCAGCGAGACGGCGCTCACGGCGGCCCCGAGTACCGGTACGGCCACCGCGACCAGCGCGATCCCGAGCCATGCCACGGCCGGGACCCGCCCGAGCCGCAGCAGGAACAGCACGGAGAAGACCGTGCTCACGGCCGACCCCAGCAGACAGGCCAGCCCCGACTCCAGCGCGGCGATCCGTCGCACCTGCCACGGTGCGGCGCCCGCGAGCCGCAGCGCCGCCAGTCGCCGGTCACGGTGCACCGCGCCGATCCGGGCGCACTGGCCGAGGAAGCCGAGCACCGGTACGAGCAGCAGGAGCAGGGCGAACACCACACCGTCGCGGGTGCCCGGCTCGTCCAGCAGCCCGTCGGCGTACGGGACGGCGTGGTACCCCGACAGCGAGGCCAGGGCCGCCGCGGCGAGCGCGAAACCCGTCGCCAGCCCCGCCCCCACCGCCGTCAGCGTCACCCGCCACCACTCCCGCCGGTCGGAGCCCCGGGTCAGCAGCCAGGCCAGCCGCAGATCGGAGCGCAGGGAGCCGCGCGGGGGTCTCTGCGGGGAGCCGCTCATACCGTCACCCCCTGCGGAACCACCGCACCGTCCAGCAGCTGCACCTCGCGGTCCGCGTACGCCGCCACCCGCGCGTCGTGCGTGATCAGCAGCACCGACGTACCGGCCTCACGGGCCGTGTGGACGAGCGCCGACATCACCTGCTCACCGGCCAGCGAGTCCAGCGCGCCCGTCGGCTCGTCCGCGAAGACGACCCGCGGCCCTGTCACCAGTGCCCGCGCCAGGGACACCCGCTGGGCCTGACCGCCGCTCATCTCACCCGGTCGCAGCTCCTCCTGCCCGCGCACACCGAACCGCTCCAGCCACTCACCCGCCCGCGCCCGCGCCTCCGCGCGCGGGGTGCCCGTCAGCAACAGCGGCAGCGCCACGTTGTCCAGTGCCGTCAGCTCGGGGATCAGCTGCCCGAACTGGAACACCACCCCGAACTCCGTACGGCGCAGCTCGCTCAGCCGCTTCTCGGGCAGCCGGTCCAGCCGCTCGCCGCTGTAGGCCACGGAGCCGCCGTCCGGCCGGACGATGCCCGCCAGGCAGTGCAGCAGTGTCGACTTGCCGCTGCCGCTCGGGCCGGTGACGGCGAGGATCTCGCCCTCCCGCAGCTCCACCGAGGCGCCGCGCAGCGCCGGGGTGCGGCCGTGGGACTTCGCCAGGTCGCGGGCCGCCAGCAGCGGCACCGGGACCTCCGTCTGATGGTTCATGAGGCGTCGACCTCCGCGGTCAGTGTCGTCAGCCGGGCCGCGGTGGTGGTCATCCAGCGGAGATCGGCGTCGAGGTGGTTGAGGGCGTAGTCCGCCGAGAGCACCGTCGCGAGATCGGAGCTCCGGGCGGTCTTCACCGCAGTGAGCTCCCGCATCCGCTCCATGTGCGCGGTGCGCTGCGCCTGGAGGTAGGCGGCCGGGTCGCCGCCGGCCAGGATCGAGACGACGACCTTGGCGAAGATCTCGTTCGTCACGAACGGCGCGGGCGGGGCGATCTCCCCGGCCCACCCGGCCAGTTCACGCCCTCCCTCGTCCGTCGCGCGGTACATCGTGCGCTCCGGGCCCCCGTCGGAGTCCGTGCCCTCGACCTCGGCCAGCCCGTCGCGGACCAGCCGTTGCAAGGTCGTGTAGACCTGCCCGTAGGCCAGGGGGCGGGCCTGCGGGAAGCGTTCGTCATGCCGCCGCTTGAGGTCGTAGCCGTGGCTCGGCCCTCCGGCGAGCAGCCCCAGCAGGATGTGACGGGTGCTCATGTCGACCAGTATGTACTCGGTATATGTACTGAGTGAATAGCTGGCGGTGAAAAAGTTCTGTCCGGCCCGCCCGGCCCGCCCGACCTGCCGACCCGTGCGGCCCTTGCGGAACGGGGCGGGAGTGTCACCGGAGTGTCAGCGGTCCTCCGAAGCCCCTCCCGCCACCGCGTACGCCTCCACCGACCACAGCGAGTACCCGTACCGCGTGGCCCGCTCGACCCCCTGCACCCGCACGAACCGCACGTCCCGCTCGTCCATGCGGACCGCCTCACGGCCGCCCTCGCCGTGCCGTACGGTCGCCGCCGTGCGCCAGGTGCGGCCGTCGGCCGAGACCTGCACGCGGTACTCCGCCGCGTACGCGTCCTGCCAGTGCAGCACCACCTGGCCGAGCCGTACCGGACGGGGCAGCTCCGTCTGCCACCAGGCGCCGTCCTCGGCCGGGGACGACCAACGGGTGTCCGGATCGCCGTCGGTGGCCGCCGCCGCGGGGAAGTCCGCCGTCTCGTCCGCCGAGGACGTCGCCGTCGCCCCGCGCGCGAGGTCGCGGCCCGCCGTGCGCGGGAAGGCCCGCACCGTCAGCGTGCGTTCCGCGCGGGCGCTGTCGCCGTCGCCGAAGGACAGCGAGACCTCGTACGTCCCCGAGGGAGTCCCGGCGGGCACCGTCACCTCGATCGGTACGGCCACCTCCGTGCCGCGCGGCAGGACCGGCCGGGCCGGCGCCTTCACCTCGATGCCCTCAGGTGCCCGTACGGTGAGCCGCCCGCGGACGCCGGCCGGCCGCAGGGGGGTCAGGCGGGCCGTGACCGTGCCGGGCCCGCCGCCGATCTCCACGTCCGTCTCCGGGCGCGACAGCTCCAGGGAGGCGGCCGGGGTGTCCGCGTACCAGGGCACGAGGTGGCGCACGGTGGCGCCGCCGGTCACGCGCAGGGCGTCCGCCCGTACGGCGTCCCGGAGGCGGAGCTCCGTGGCGCCCCCGCGCGCGAGCGTGCCGAGTGGCCGCCAGCCCTCGTGCGGTATGTGCGCCTCGACCGTTCCTTCCGCCGCACCTTCCTCATCGGGGTCGGCGAGCACCGTCACCCCGGCCAGCGTGCGGACCCGGTCGAAGCGGCCGCCGTCCGGGGACGACGTCCGCCGGCCCAGCCCGGCCCATGAGCCGTACGCCGTGTGGGCCCGCGTGAGGAAGGGGTCCAGCACGCCCTCGCCGACCGTCGCCCCGCTCTCGCCGAGCCCGGCGCGCAGGCGGTCCAGTGTCCGGTACGCCGTCCAGGCCGCCGTGGCGTCGCCGCGCGCCTGCGCGTCCAGCATCGCGACGGCCGTCTCGCCCGCCTCGCCGTAGCGCGCCAGCCGTTCGGTCCAGGGGGCCGCTTCGGCGGCGAGCGAGGAGCCGGCCAGGCGGTCCGGGGTCTCGCGCATCACCGTGAACGCCGCACGCAGCCGCCGTGCCGCCCGCTCCCACGCGGCGCGGTCCGTCTCCGTCGCCGTACGCGCCCGCCACAGCTCCTCGATGAGCGGACGCAGATACGCCGACTCGTCGCCGCCGAGCACCGACGAGGCGGCGTTGCCCGCCAGCGCCGTGAGGGCCTCCGTACGGTCCGGGTCGCCTCCCGCCAGGTCGGCGATCGCGGCCCTCCAGGACTCGTCGGAGCGGTACGCGCGCGGGTTCCACGCGTAGTCCGCGACCGTGAACAGCGGGATGCGGGACGCCTCCGCCTGCTCCATCGCGGTGGCCAGCAGCGCCGCCGAACCGCTCGCGACGGCGGGCTGGCGGCCGGTGTAGGGGCCCAGGAAGAGACGGTCCTGGGCGTAGTCGTTGACCGGGTAGTTGTCGACCGTGACCAGGGGATGCCCGGCGAACGCCGTGCGGGTGCGGGCGAGTTCGGCCCCGGTGATGGTCCGCGGGACGACGCCCACGCCCGTCCACGCCACCGCGATCCCGTCGTCCAGCGCGGACGCCAGGGCGCGCCGGTAGGCGGTCGGGCCGTCCTGGTAGTACTCGGTCGGCATCACGGTCGGCGCGGGCGCGTCCGGGTGCCGCTCGGCGAGGTGCCGGGCGACCGCGTCGGCCACCTGAGCCTGGGCGCGGGCCGCGGCCTCCGGTCCCGAGCCGAACGTCTCCGCGTCCGCCCGGCAGTGCCACTCGGTGTAGCTCACGTCCTGGAACTGGAGCTGGAACGCCCGGAAGCCCAGCTCCCACATGGCGTCCAGCTTCCGGGTCAGCGCCCGTACGTCGTCCTCCGACGAGAAGCACATCGCCTGTCCCGGCGCCACCGCCCAGGTCAGGGTGACGTGGTTGCGGCTCGCCCGTTCCGCCAGTTCCCGGAACGCGGTGCGCTGCCGCTCCGGGTACGGCTCCCGCCAGCGTGCCTGGCGGTGGAGGTCGTCCCCGGGGGCGTAGACGTAACGGTTCTGCTTGGTGCGGCCCATGAAGTCCAGCTGCGACAGGCGCTGTTCGTGGGTCCACGGGGTGCCGTAGAAGCCCTCGGAGGTGCCGCGGACGGAGGTGCCGGGCCAGTCGCGGACGACGACGCCCGCGATGCGCTCCGCGGTGCGCCCGGTGAGCAGCTGCCGCAGCGTCTGTACGGCGTGGAACAGGCCGTCCTCCCCCACGCCCTCCAGCGCGACGGTGTCCCGGCCCGCGGCCCGGCCGACGGCCAGGCGGTAGCCGCCGGAGGGGAGATCGGCGCGGGGGGCGGCGCCCAGGGCGGTGAGGGCCTTCTCCAGGGCGGCGCCGGGCGCGTCCGGCGCCGTGCCCACCGTCTCTGCCGTGCCCGCCGTGCCCGCCGTCTCCACCGTCCCCTCGCCCGCGCGCACCACCAGGGCGCCGGACGGCAGCGCGTCCCCTTCGGGGACCGTCGTGACCGTGCGCGCCCCGGCCTCCCGGAGCAGCTTGCGCAGTGCGTCGAGGGCGTACGGATCGGCCGCCGCGTCCGCGGCCAGGGCCACCTCGTCCGTGACCGCGACCCCGGACCCGCGCGCGTGCAGGGACTGCGGACGCGGCCAGACCGACGGGAGGGCGCCCTGCCGCGCGGACGTGTTCCGGGCGGCGGGAGCGGTCCGGTCGAGGGAAGGTGCGGTCTGCTCGGGGGAGGGCGTGGGGTGCGGGGAGCCGTGGGGCGTCGTCGGCGCGGGCCGGTCCGCACGGGCCGGGGCGGCCGTCGGTGCGGCCGGACCCGGGCCGCCCGTCAGGGCGGACGCCGCTCCCAGCGCACCGGCGACGACGGCGATCGCGACAGCCGTCGCTCTCTTTCCGTACCGAAGCCGCACGGCTGTCTCCCCCGTTTCTCGCTGCGTGTGCCCGAACGTCCACGTCTCGCGTCAGGGCGGCGTCGAGCCCACCATCCGTGCGGTCGGAGTGTCAACGGGTGTGGCCGATGTGCCAGAATTGCCCAACTTGATACACCCGGTGACGGTGGTGTGACGGAGGGTGTGTGACCGGCGCCACGTTGTCCGGTCGCGCACGTCTGCGGCGGCGCCCACGGGGTAGGGCTGCGGTTACCCGCCACAGCCGTACGACGACAAGGAGGCCCCCGTGGCCGCACAAGTTCCGCTCCCGACTCGCTCCAAACCTGTGGCGGAGCCCTCGCCCCCCGCACCCGCGGCGGAGCCGTCCGCCGACCCCGGGCACCACGTGTGCGTCTTCAGCGCGGAGGGTGCCTGCACGGAGACCCCACTGACGAGCGAGCCTCCCCTGCCCGACGCCGAACCCCTCACCAGCGAGCCGCCGCTCACCGACGCCGCGCCCCTGACCAGCGAACCGACACCCGCGGGTGCCGACTGGGACTTCGCTCCCTCGGGGGTGTAGATGGAAGGTATGGGGGACGAGACCCCGCTGGCCCGGCTCGCCCGTCTGCACGGTGTCGCCACCTCCTACAGCCCGTCCCCGGGCCGTACGGTCCCCGCCTCGGACAGCGCCGTCGTCGCGGCCCTCGCCGCACTGGACGTCGACGCGCGCACCCCGCAGGCATTGCGCGACGCCCTCGCCGCACGCGAACAGGAGCTGCGCGAGCGGCTGTTACCGCCCACGGTGGTGTGCTGGGCCGGCCGGGCGCCCGCCGCCCTGGACGGCCTCCCCGACGGCACCCGCCTGCGTATCGAGACCGAGCAGGGCGAACTGCGCTCCGCCGCCGGGAACCTGCCTCCCGGCGTCCACGCCCTGCACGCCACCGCCCCCGACGGCCGCACCGCCGACGCCCACCTCGTCGTCGCCCCGCCGAGGCTGCCCGCGCCGCCAGGACGCGCGTACGGACTCCTCGTCCAGCTCTACTCCCTGCTCTCCCGGCGCAGTTGGGGCATGGGCGACCTCGGTGACCTCGCCGAGCTGGCCGCCTGGGCCGGGCGTGCGCTCGGCGCCGGGTTCGTACAGGTGAACCCGCTGCACGCGGCCGTCCCCGGCGCCCCGACCGACCCCTCCCCGTACCGGCCGTCCTCGCGCCGCTACCCGGACCCGGTGCATCTGCGGGTCGAGGACGTCCCCGAGTACGCGTACGTCGAGGACCGCGGACGGGTGCGGGCGCTGCTCGACCGGGCCGCGCGGCTGCGCGACTCCGTGCTCGGCAAGGGACGGCCTGGCGCTGGTGTGCCGGGCGCGGGTGCGCCGGGCGAGGGAGAGCCCGGGGGCGGGCTGATCGACCGCGACGCCGTGTGGGAGCTCAAGCGCGAGGCCCTGGAACTCGTGTACGGCGTACCGCTCGGACCCGGACGGCGGGCCGCCTATGCCGACTTCCTCGCCGAGGAGGGCGAGGCGCTGGAGGACCACGCCACGTGGTGCGCGCTCGCCGAGGTGCACGGTTCCGACTGGCGGCGCTGGCCCGCCGGGCTGCGCGACCCCCGCTCGCCCGAGACCGCCCGCGCGCGGGCCGGGCTGATGGACCGCGTCGACTTCCACTGCCGGCTGGCCTGGCTCACCGACGAACAGCTCGCCGCCGCGCAGCGCTCCGCGCGCGACGCGGGGATGCCGGTGGGGCTCGTGCACGACCTGGCCGTCGGCGTCCACCCGAACGGGGCCGACGCCTGGGCTCAGCAGGACCACTTCGCCGCCGGCATGTCGGTCGGCGCGCCCCCGGACGCCTTCAACGCCCGCGGCCAGGACTGGGGCCTGCCGCCCTGGCGCCCCGACCGCCTGGCCGCCTCCGGCTACGTCCCGTACCGCCGGCTGCTGCGGGCCCTGCTGCGGCGCGCGGGCGCCCTGCGCATCGACCATGTGATGGGACTGTTCCGGCTGTGGTGGGTGCCCCAGGGCCAGGCGCCGACCGAGGGCACGTACGTCCGTTACGACGCCGAGGCCATGCTGGCGATACTCGTCCTGGAGGCGTCCCGGACCGGGACCCTGGTGATCGGCGAGGACCTGGGGACGGTCGAGCCGGGCGTGCGCGAGGCCCTCGACGCCCGGGGCGTCCTGGGTACGTCGGTGCTGTGGTTCGAACGCGACTGGGAGGGCGACGGGCTGCCGCTGCCGCCCGAGCACTGGCGGGCCAACTGCCTGGCCACGGCCACCACCCACGATCTGCCGTCCACCGCCTCCCGGCTGACGGGCGACCACGTCGAACTCCGCGACCGCCTCGGCCTGCTCACCCGCCCGCTGGAGGAGGAACGCGCAGCCGCCGCCGCCGACACGCGGGAGTGGCTGACCGTGCTCTCCCGGCTGGGGCTGCTGCGAGGGGCGAGCGGAGGCATCTGCTCCGCGTCGGAGGAGGCCGAGATCCAGGCGGTCCACCGCTTCCTGCTGCGCACCCCGGCCCGCCTGGTCGGCCTCTGGCTGCCGGACGCGGTCGGCGACCGGCGCCCGCAGAACCTGCCGGGCACCTGGGACCAGTACCCCAACTGGCGCCTCCCGATCGCCGACGCCGCCGGCCGCCCGGTCGCCCTGGAGGACCTGGCGGGATCGCCCCGGCTGCACGCGCTGGTGGACGTGCTGCGGGGGCGGTGAGGGCGTGCGGTGGCGTGACCCGCGGCGCCCGGGGTGCTTCGTACGGCACCCCCGGGCGCGCGGTTCGCGCGGGCGTTCGCTAGTTTTGCACCGTGGACAAGAAGAACGCCCTGCGCGCCGGCGCCCTGGCTGCCGGTACGACGCTGATGATGCTGCTCATGTCGTCCCCCGCGCTCGCGCTGACGCGCGACGACGGTGACGACCCGGGGTCCGGCCTGAGCGTGATCGAGACGCTGGGTCTGTTCGTCGTGGCGCCGATCGTCCTGTTCGCGGTGATCGCGGGCCTGGTCATGGTCCTGGACCGGTCGACGGACCGCGAGCCGAAGGCCAAGGGCAAGGCCGCGGCGAAGGCCTGACGGCCGCCGCGCCGCGGTCCGCGGCCGCACGCCGCGTACAACTTCACGTCGAGGGCATCCACCGCACCGTGTGTGCGCGGTGGGTGCCCTCGACGTCTTGCCTGCGTACGCCGCACGGCCTGCGTCATCGGGGGTACGGCGCCGGATACGGCGCCGTGAGATAACGCTGCACTGTCGGGCCCAGCCACGCCACGATCTCCTCGCGGCTCAGGGCGACGGTGGGCGGCAGGCGCAGGATGTAGCGGGTGAGCGCCATCCCCAGTATCTGTGAGGCGACGAGCGCGGCCCGGGCCGGCGCCTGCTCCGGATCGGGGCACACATGGCGGGCCAGGGACACCAGCTGGTCCCGGAAGACGCCCCGCAGGCGCTCGCCGCCCGCGGGGTTGGTCACTCCGACGCGCAGCATCACGGTGAGGACCTCGTTCTCCTCCCACAGGTCGAGGAAGTGGCCGACGAGGATCTCGCCCATCCGCCGCGGGTCGAGTCCCTCCGGTGCGGGCAGCTGCAGGTTCACATCGAGGACCGCGGCGAACAGGCCCTCCTTCGAGCCGTAGTACCGCATCACCATCGACGGGTCGATGCCCGCGTCCCTCGCGATGGCGCGGATGGTGGCCCGCTCGTAGCCGTCGGCGGCGAACCGCTCCCGCGCCGCGGTGAGGATCGCGGTGCGCGTGGCGTCGGAGCGCCGCGGCGGTGCCGGTGTGCCTGTGTCGGTCATGCCCACAAACGTAGGCCAACACATGTAGGCCAACAAGTGTTGACGCTCCTGTCGGGCCGCCGTATGTTGGCAAACAGGTGTTGGCCAACAAGCGTTGACCAACGGCCGTCCGTCCCGCTCAGGAGGTCGCCGTGAACAGCACCACCACCCGCTCCCTGCCCGACTCCCTGCCCGACTCCCTGTCCGACGTCATCGTCGTCGGAGCCGGCCCCACCGGGCTGCTGCTGGCCGGTGACCTGGCCGCCGCCGGGCTCCGGGTCACGCTCGTCGAGAAGCGCCCGCACAAGATCAGCAATCTGTCCCGCGCGTTCGCCGTGCACGCCCGCAGCCTGGAGCAGCTCGACGCCCGCGGGCTCGCCGACGAGCTGGAGGCGAAGGGCCGGCCGGCGGACCGGGCCCGGCTCTTCGGGCAGCTCACCATCCGGTTCGACGCCCTGCCCTCACGCTTCCGGCACGTGCTCGTGATCCCGCAGTACGAGGTGGAGAAGGTGCTGGAGCGGCGGGCGGCCGAGGCCGGGGTGCGGTTCCGGTACGAGACCGAGGTCACCGGTCTGCGGCAGAGCGCCGACACCGTGACCGTGGACGTCAAGGGGCCGGCCGGCGAGCCGGAGACACTGACCGCCGCGTACGTCGTCGGGGCCGACGGGCACCGCAGCGCCGTGCGGGACGCGGTCGGCCTGCCCTTCCCGGGCAAGTCAGTCATCCGGTCCGTCCTCCTCGCGGACGTACGGCTGGACGAGGCGCCCGAGGACCTGCTGACCGCGCACGCCGTCGGTGACGCCTTCGCCTTCATCGCGCCCTTCGGCGACGGTTACCACCGGATCGTCGCCTGGGACCGCCGCCGCGACGTCCCCGACAGCGAGCCGGTCGGGCTGGACGAGGTCAGGGAGGTCGTCCGGCGCGCCCTCGGCCGCGACTACGGCATGCGCGACGCCCGCTGGATGTCCCGCTTCCACAGCGACGAACGCCAGGCCCCCAGCTACCGGGTGGGCCGCGTCTTCCTCGCCGGGGACGCCGCGCACGTCCACAGCCCGGCCGGCGGCCAGGGCATGAACACCGGGCTCCAGGACGCGGCCAACCTCGGCTGGAAGCTGGCCGCGGTCCTCGGCGGCCACGCGGACCCGTCCCTGCTCGACACCTACGAGGCCGAGCGCCACCCCGTCGGCCGGTCCGTGCTCCGCAGCAGCGGCGGGATCGTACGGATGGCGATGGCGAAGTATCCGTGGACGCTGGCGTTCCGGGCCGCGCTCACCGCGTTCCTCGGCCGTGTCGGCCCGGCCCGCGCCCGGGTGCTCGGCCAGATCAGCGGCATCGGCTACAAGTACGCGGCACCGCGCGGCGCCCACCGGTTCGTCGGCCTGCGGGCCCCGGACGTCGCCCTGAAGGGCGGCCGCCTGTACGAGGCCCTGCGCGGCGGCCGGTTCGTGCTCATCACGCCGCAGTCGCCGCGACAGTCGCCCGGGTCGGACCCGGCGAAGGAGCTCGCCGCCGAGGACCGTCTCGCGGTGGAGAGCTGGGCGAGCGACCGGCGTACGACCGTGCTGGTGCGGCCCGACGGGTACGTGGCCTGGGCGGCCGACGAGGGGGCGGCCGACGCGCGGGCCGTGAAGACGGCCCTGGCTGCGGCCCTGGGGCGCTGACGAGGCCGCCGGCCCAGCGGTCACGGCCGTGTAGACGGTGTCGAACTCATCCGCGATGGCAGCGCCGTGACGGAGGGGGAACGGCAGGCTCTGACCATCGCAGCAGCGTCAGGGCCCTGTTCCGCCGGTTCTCGTACCAGCGCCATGCATGGCCCAGGGGGACCGCTTACGGAGTGGCACCGTGGCGAGCATCAGGCGCCCGTGCCCCGCACCAGTACGCGCAGCAGGCCGGCCAGCTGGCCGGCCTGTTCCTCGTTCAGGTGGGAGAGCGCCTCGGTCTGGACGGCCAGTCCGGCGACGACCGCCTCGTCGGCCAGCCGCAGTCCCTCGTCCGTGAGGGTCACCTGGAGTCCCCGCCGGTCGTGCGGGTCGGGGGAGCGGCGGAGCAGGTCCGCGCGTTCCAGTTTGTCGAGGCGGCCGGTCATGCCGCCCGTGGTGAGCATCAGCGTCGCCGACAGCTGCCTGGGGGAGAGGGTGTACGGGGGGCCCGAGCGGCGCAGGGTGGCCAGGACGTCGAACTCCCCGCGCGAGATGCCGAATCGCGCGTACGCCTTCTCCATGCGGTCGCCCACCGTCCGTGAGAGCCGGGAGACCCGGCCGAAGACCTCCATGGCGGTGGTGTCCAGGTCGGGCCGGGCCGCCGCCCACTGGTCGACGATCGCGTCGACGGGGTCCTTGCCGGTGCCGGCGGAGTGGTTCATGGGGGGAGTATCCGTCGGTTCGCCGCTCTGCCGCAAGAAAGTCACTTGCAGGCAAGTTGCTTAGCGCTAAGCTAATCGCGAGCAAGCCAACTGGCGGCCCCATGCCGCCGTGACCTCGCGAAGGGCGCACCCATGACCGCGAACCGCCGCCCCACCCCCGCAGGACTCATCGCCGTCACCGCCCTCGCCCCCGTCTCCTGGGGCACCACCTACGCCGTCACCACCGAGTTCCTCCCGGCGGACCGCCCCCTGTTCACGGCGCTGATGCGGGCCCTGCCCGCCGGGCTGCTGCTGCTCGCCCTCGCGCGGGTGCTGCCCCGGGGAGCCTGGTGGTGGAAGTCGGTGGTCCTGGGCGCGCTGAACATCGGTGCCTTCTTTCCGCTGCTGTTCCTCTCGGCGTACCGGCTGCCGGGCGGGACGGCCGCGGTCGTCGGCTCGTTGGGGCCGCTGTTCGTCGCCGGGCTGGCCGCCGTACTGCTGGCTGAACGCCCGACCGCGCGCACGCTGCTCACCGGTGTCGCCGCGGCGCTCGGGGTGAGCCTCGTCGTGCTCAGGGCGGCGGACGCGCTCGACGCCGTCGGTGTCCTCGCGGCGCTCGCCTCCACCGCCTGCATGTCGACGGGCACGGTGCTCACCAAGCGCTGGGGCCGACCGGAGGGCATCGGCCCGCTCGCGCTCACCGGCTGGCAGCTGACCGCGGGAGGACTGGTCATCGCACCCCTCGCCCTCCTGGTCGAGGGCGCCCCGCCCGCGCTGGACGGCCGGGCGGCCGGCGGGTACCTCTACCTCGCGCTGGCGAACACGGCGGTCGCGTACTGGCTGTGGTTCCGCGGCATCGGGCGGCTCACCGCCACCCAGGTCACCTTCCTCGGACCGCTCTCCCCGCTCACCGCGGCCGCCGTCGGATGGGCCGCGCTCGGCGAGGCGCTGACGCCGGTCCAGCTGGCGGGGATGGCGCTGGCGTTCGGGGCGACGGTCCTCGGGCAGCTCCAGCCCCGTACCCGCACGCGCACAGGAACCCGCACCCGTCTCCGCCTCCGCGCCGGCCTCCGCCTCCGCACCCGTCATCGGCCGGATTCGCGCGTACATGGCCTTGACACTCCCCGACCGGCCAGCCGAGCCTTGGGCAGAACCCGCTCTTGACCGGCGCGCCGACCGTACGACGTACGTCCGCCGTGTGCGCCCGCCCCCCGTGCGCACGCCTTCCGTGCGCGCGACCACCTTGAGCGCAGGACGACGACACCGGAACTCCCCCACCATCCGTTTCCGGCGAAGGAGTTGGCGTGGCTGCTACCGGTCCCGCGCCCGCGACCGCCTTACGTGAACCCACCGCTCCCAGCCCTGCTCCCACCCCCGCACCGGGGCCGGGCGTTCCCCTCCCTCACCTCACGGCCGCGGGGATCTACCCCACGACAGGCGAACTGGTCCGTTATGCCGAGGCCTTGACCGCGGCGCGTCCCGGCCTGCTGCGGCTGAGCACCGTCGGCACCTCGCGCGCGGGCCGCCCCTTGTGGCTGCTGTCCGCGGGGCACGGGCGGCGCCACGTCCTCACGGTCGCCGGAGCGCATTCCAACGAACCCGTCGGCGGCGCCTCCGCGATCCGGCTCGCCGAGCGGTTCGCCCTCGATCCCGCGCAGCTCGACGCCCTCGACTGCACCTGGCACTTCCTGCTGTGCCTGGACCCCGACGGCATGAGCCTGGCCGAGCGCCACGGCCGGGCGTTCCGGGGGTGGCGCGTCGAGCGGTACTACCGGCACTTCTACCGGCAGGAGTTCACCTGCCAGCCGGAGTTCCGGCCCACCGGAACCCGCGCGCGGGCACCCCTGCCCGAGTCCGACGTGCTCGTGGGACTCCTCGACGAACTGCGGCCCGCCGTCCAGTTCTCCCTGCACGGCATCGAAGTGGGTGGAACCTTCCTGCAGTTGACCCGCGAGGTCTCCGGCGCCGCCCGGACGTTCCGCGAACTGGCGGGGAACCTGCGGATACCGGTGGAGCACCGGCCCTTCGACGGCGTGGACTGGTTCGTCGAGGGACCCGGCGTCCTCGTGCTGTCCGGCACCGAAGCCGGCACCGAACCCTCCGACGAGCGCGACGCGTCCGGCTTCCTCTCCGAGGTGACCTGGACATACGCCATGCGGCACGGCACCGTGACGGCCGTGATCGAGGCCCCGATGTGGGCGGCGGACGCCGTGGGCGACCCCCGGCGCACGGCCGCCCCCGAGGAGCACATCGCCCGGGTGAGCCGGACCCTGCTGCAACGCGGCGAACAGGTGGAGGCGGCCCTCGGTACCGCCCCCCGGCCCCGGGTCCCCGACGGGCTCCTCCCGTACGACGCCGCCGGCCGCGAACTGCTGGGCGTCGGACCCGCCATCGTGCACACCTGGAAGAGCTACCTCGCGGACGGCCTCGGCGGGGTCGGACTCGCCACCACCGTCGGCAACTCCGTCTCCCTCGACATCGCGGCCCGGCGCATCCCCCTGCGCGCGGCGGCGATGCTGCGGCAGGCCCTCGGCGACCCGCCCGCCGACCCGGCGGCCGCGAGCGCGCTCGACGACCTGGTGCGCCGGTGGTGCCGGGAGCTGGAGACCTCCTTCGGGGCCCGCTGGCTGCCCGTCCGCCGGCAGACCGCGCTGCACGCCCACGCCATGCTGCGCCTCGCCGGCCTGCTCCTGGGCCCGGGCACGAGAGAGGGCGCCCGGTGAACCACCGGGCGCCCGTCGCCGCGTGGAGGCGCTCCTGCTGCTTCGCCGCCGTGTGAAGGCGCTCCCGCTACTTCGCCGCCGCGTCCGCCGCCTGTGCCTTCAGCGCCCGCTCCACGCCCGCGCGGGACTCGGAGACGAGCCGGCGCAGGGCCGGGGTCGGGTCGACGGAGGCCAGCCAGGCGTCCGTGCGGTCGAGGGTCTCCGGCGAGACCTGGACCGACGGGTACAGACCGATGACGATCTGCTGGGCCATCTCGTGGGAACGGGAGTCCCAGACGCCCTTGGCGGCCTCGAAGTACTTCTCCGCGTACGGGGCGAGCAGCTCACGCTGGTCGGTCTGGACGAAGCCCGCGATGACGGCCTCCTGCACGGCGTTCGGGAGCTTGTCGGACGCCACGACCGACGCCCAGGCCTCCGCCTTCGCCTCCTCGGTCGGGCGCGCGGCGCGGGCCGTGGCCGCGTGCCGCTCGCCCGCCGCCGTCCGGTCCCGCTCGTACTCGCCCGCGATCTCCGCCTCGTCGAAGCGGCCCACGGCCGCGAGCCGCTGCACGAACGCCCAGCGCAGCTCGGTGTCGACGGCCAGGCCCTCGACGGTCTCCGAACCGTCCAGCAGGGCCTCCAGCAGGTCCAGCTGCTCCGGCGTCCGCGCGGTCGCCGCGAAGGCGCGCGCCCAGGCCAGCTGGTGGTCCGAGCCGGCCTCGGCCGCCCGCAGGTGGGCCAGCGTGGCGTCCGTCCAGCGGGTCAGCAGCGCCTCGCGCGCCGCCGGGTCGGCGTACAGGTCGACCGCCAGCTTGACCTGCCGGTGCAGCGACTGCACGACACCGATGTCGGACTCCTTGCCGATGCCGGACAGCACCAGGGACAGGTAGTCGCGGGTGGCGAGCTCGCCGTCCCGGGTCATGTCCCAGGCAGACGCCCAGCACAGCGCGCGCGGGAGGGACGACTCGAAGTCGCCGAGGTGCTCGGTGACGAAGGCGAGGGAGTCCTCGTCGAGGCGGACCTTGGCGTACGACAGGTCGTCGTCGTTGAGCAGGACCACGGCCGGGCGGGCCTTCCCCACCAGCTGCGGTACGGCGGTCAGCTCACCGTCCACGTCCAGCTCGACACGCTCACCGCGCACCAGCTTGCCGCTCGCCTCGTCGAGGTCGTAGAAGCCGACCGCGATGCGGTGCGGGCGCAGGGTGGGCTCGCCCTTGGCGCCGGCGGGCAGGGCGGGGGCCTCCTGGCGGATGCCGAAGGAGGTGATGACACCCTCCGCGTCGGTCTCGATCTCCGGGCGCAGGATGTTGATGCCGGCCGTCTCCAGCCACTTCTTCGACCAGGTCTTCAGGTCGCGCCCGGAGGTCTCCTCCAGGGCGCCCAGCAGGTCGGACAGGCGCGTGTTGCCGTACGCGTGGCGCTTGAAGTACGCCTGCACGCCCCGGAAGAACTCGTCCATGCCGACGTACGCGACGAGCTGCTTCAGCACGGACGCGCCCTTGGCGTACGTGATGCCGTCGAAGTTGACGAGGACGTCGTCCAGGTCGTTGATCTCCGCCATGATCGGGTGCGTCGACGGGAGCTGGTCCTGCCGGTAGGCCCACGTCTTCATCTGGTTGGCGAAGGTGGTCCAGGAGTGCGGCCACTTCGAGCCCGGCGCGTACGCCTGGCAGGCGACCTCGGCGAAGGTGGCGAACGACTCGTTCAGCCACAGGTCGTTCCACCACTCCATGGTGACCAGGTCGCCGAACCACATGTGGGCCAGCTCGTGCAGGATCGTCGCGGCGCGCGCCTCGTACGACGCGTCCGTCACCTTCGACCGGAACACGTACTGGTCGCGGAAGGTGACCGCGCCCGCGTTCTCCATCGCGCCCGCGTTGAACTCCGGCACGAAGAGCTGGTCGTACTTGGCGAACGGGTACGGGTAGTCGAACTTCTCCTGGAACCAGTCGAAGCCCTGCCGGGTGACCTCGAAGATCGCGTCCGCGTCCAGGAACTCGGCGAGCGAGGGACGGCAGTAGATGCCCAGCGGCACGCTCTGCCCGTCCTTCTCGTACACACTGTGCACCGAGTGGTACGGGCCCGCGATCAGCGCGGTGATGTACGTGGAGATCCGCGGCGTCGGCTCGAAGTGCCAGACGTGGTCCTTGGGCTCCGGGGTCGGCGAGTTGGACACGACGGTCCAGCCCTCCGGCGCCTTCACGGTGAACTGGAAGGTGGCCTTCAGGTCGGGCTGCTCGAAGCTCGCGAACACCCGGCGGGCGTCCGGGACCTCGAACTGCGTGTACAGATACGCCTGGTCGTCGACCGGGTCGACGAACCGGTGCAGGCCCTCGCCGGTGTTGGTGTACGCGCAGTCGGCGACGACACGGAGGATGTTCCGCCCCTCCAGCAGCCCCGGCAGGGCGATGCGGGAGTCCGCGAAGACCTCGGCGGGGTCGAGGGCGTCGCCGTTGAGGGTGACCTCGTGGACGGTCGGGGCCACCAGGTCGATGAAGGACTCCGCGCCCGTCTCCGCGGCCTCGAAGCGCACCGTGGTCACGGACCGGAAGGTGCCCCCCTCCTGCGCGCCGGAGAGGTCGAGATCGATCTCGTACGAGTCAACGGTGAGCAGCTTCGCCCGCTGCTGCGCCTCTTCACGGGTCAGGTTTGTGCCAGGCACGCGGTCATCTCCTCGGTATGTGTGGGTTGCGCCATCCTGCCACGGAGAGTAGTGAGGGCGCCCGCCCAAATCGGCGGGCGCCCTCACTCACATGACCGGCCGGTGTCAGCCCTTCAGCTCAGCCGCCACCAGCTCCGCGATCTGCACCGCGTTCAGGGCCGCGCCCTTGCGGAGGTTGTCGTTGGAGATGAACAGGGCGAGGCCGTTCTCCACCGTCTCGTCGACGCGGATGCGGCCGACGTAGGAGGGGTCCTGGCCCGCGGCCTGGAGCGGGGTCGGGATGTCGGTGAGGGCCACGCCGGGAGCGCCGCCGAGCAGCTCCGTGGCGCGCTCGACGCTGATCGGGCGGGCGAAGCGGGCGTTCACCTGGAGGGAGTGGCCGGAGAAGACCGGGACGCGCACGCAGGTGCCGGAGACCTTCAGGTCCTCGATCTCCAGGATCTTGCGGGACTCGTGGCGGAGCTTCTGCTCCTCGTCGGTCTCGTTCAGGCCGTCGTCGACGATCGAGCCGGCCAGCGGGACGACGTTGAAGGCGATGGGGCGCTTGTAGACGCGCGGCTCGGGGAAGTCGACCGCCGCGCCGTCGTGCGTCAGCTTGTCCGCGTCCGCGATCACCTTCTGGGCCTGCCCGTGCAGCTCCGCGACGCCCGCGAGCCCGGACCCGGACACCGCCTGGTAGGTGGCGACGACCAGCGCCTCCAGGCCCGCCTCCGCGTGCAGCGGGCGCAGCACCGGCATGGCGGCCATCGTGGTGCAGTTCGGGTTGGCGATGATGCCCTTGGGGCGTACGGCCACGGCGTGCGGGTTCACCTCGGCGACGACCAGGGGCACCTCGGGGTCACGGCGCCAGGCCGAGGAGTTGTCGATCACGACGGCGCCCTGGGAGGCCACCTTCTCGGCCAGCGCCTTGGAGGTCGAGCCGCCCGCGGAGAACAGCACGATGTCGAGGCCGGTGTAGTCGGCCGTCGCCGCGTCCTCCACCGTCACACCGTCCAGCACCGTCCCGGCGGAGCGGGCCGAGGCGAACAGGCGCAGCTCGGTGACCGGGAACTCCCGCTCGGCGAGGATCCTGCGCATGACCGTGCCGACCTGACCGGTGGCTCCGACGATTCCGACCCTCACGGCGACTCCTTTAGCGTGCGTACGGCTCTTCGACCTGCGTCTTGACGTGCGTAAGGCATGGGCCTGGCCTTTCCATCATGCTTGGCTCCCCGGCCCACGTGTCCAATCCTTTCCCCGGAGGTCCGGGGACCGGGACGTTCCGGGCAGGGGCGGAACGCTGCGGTGCCGGGCCCCGCCGGCCGGAGGCTCGCCGTGATCGAGGGCCCCGATCCGCAGAATTCCGCCCTCGGAACGCGGTGGACGGGAAGCCGTACGGCGCCCCTGCCCGCCGTCTGTCAGGTCACGCGTGTCCTTCGTCACAACGTGGCGGTCCGGTCCGGCCGAACGTTCTCCGTGCCTCCGGCGTCGTAGAGGAAACGCGGCGAGGGGAGGGGTGTCTGTGCTGCGCAGAAAGGCCCGGCGCGACCACGGGGCCGCCGGAGGGACCGCCCGAGGGGGCGTCCAGGAGGCGGACGACCCCCTGGACGCGGCCCAGGAGCGACGGGTGCGGGCGGTGCTCGCGCTCGGCGGGGTGCCGCAGGCGGACCTGCCGGACGGGGTGCAGCAGGTCCGGCTGCGGCTCCTGGAGCGGGCCGCGAGCGGACGCGAGGCTCCGCGCGACGTGTCCGCGTGGGCGGCGGTCGTCGCCTCGAACCTGGCGATGGACTGGCACCGCGCCAAGCGCCGCCAGGAGCGGATCGGCGAGCGGCTCGCCGCGCTGCGGCAGCCGGTGCACCCCTCGGGCGAGGAGTCCAGCGTGCTCTCGCTGGCCGTCGCCCGGGGCCTGGACGAGCTGCCCGACGCCCAGCGGCAGGTCGTCGTGCTGCGGTTCTACGCCGATCTGCCCGTGCGCGGGATCGCCGAGGAGCTGGGCATCCCCGAGGGCACGGTCAAGAGCAGGCTCCACTCGGCGGTCCGCGCCCTGCGGTCCCGCCTGCACGAGGACGAGGTGGTGTGACGTGGCCTCCCGGAACGACGACCGGTACGAAGGCGTGGACGCGCTGATGGCCGCGATCACGGACGAGCCGCTGCCCGAGGGCGCCCTCGACGATCCGTACGTCGCGGCGGAGCACCGGGCCGCGCTGGCCGACGTGGCGCTGCTGCGGGAGCAGCTGAGGCTGATCGGGGGGACGCTCGCCGACGCGCCGGCGCGCACCGAGGCGGAGGTGCGGCCCCTTCCCGTCCGTACCGCCACCACCACGAACCGCCGTCGGCGCCCGTTCGCGCTCGCCCTGCGCACCCTCGCCGCCGCCGCGGCCGCCACCGTGGTGGTCGGCATGGGCGGCTGGCTGATCGCCCAGGGCGGGGCCGGAGAGGACTCGGGGAGCGGGACGAGCAGTGCCGACCAGGGCGCGAAGACGGAGGGCGGGGACGGATCGCAGACCGCCGCCGGGTACGTCGCCTGCGCCCGGCTCATCGCCGAGGGCACCGTCGTACGCGTCGAGCCGGTGCCCGGGACCGGGCAGGACCGGATCACCCTGGACGTCGAACGGCACTACAAGCCGGAGGAGGGCGAGGACGAGGTCGTCTTCCCCATGGACGAGAACGCCGACCCGCGCCTCCGCGAGGGCGACCACGTCCTGGTCGGCATCTCGGGCGACGAGGCCACGCCCGACACCTGGACCGTCGGAGAGAAGGACATCGCCGACGAGCGCGCCCGGATCCTGGACGCGCTGCCCGAGTCGGAGTCGCTCGGGTGCGAGTGAGAGGGGCGGGAGACGAAGGGCGGGCGCCCGGTGACCGGACGCCCGCCTCCGAGGACTCACCGTGACACGCTACGGAGTGACCTTCTCGATCACCACGTTGCCGACGCCCGCGGCCGTGCCGCGCGGGTTCACCAGCTCGACCCGGCCGATGAACGCCCGGCCCTCCGGCGGCGCGGCCGCCGCGACGACCGAGCCGGAGAACGTCGCCGAGTCACCCGTGCCGAGCTGTACCGGCGCGCTGTCCACCGTGATCTCGCCCAGCGAGGGGGCGAAGTACACGTCGTGGTGGTCGTACGCCGTCGTGCCCGCCGGGACCGAGTAGGCGAGGACGACGATGCGGTACGTACCGGCCTTGGGCGCGGCGACGGACACGGACTCCTCGGAGTCGCCGTCGGCGGACTTGCCGACCTCGGCGCCCGCGGCGTCCAGCACGTACAGGTCCAGGTCGGCGGCGGCGTCGGAGACGTTGCCGATGGACACGTCCAGCGACTTCGCGCCCTCGGGGACCTCGACCGTGGAAACCTGCTGCGCGCCCTGGGCGATGGTCGGCCGGTCGTCATGGGCGGAGCCCAGCGCGCCGCCCACCAGCCTGGCCTCGAACGGGCCGGAGTCGTTCGTCGCCGTCCAGGAGGCGGCGGCCGGCTCGCCGGCCTTCGCCTCGGGGATGGTCAGGACCTCCGGGTCGAGGGTCGCGCCGAGGACGGACACCTCCAGCCGGTAGGGGTTGTCGAGCAGCGGCGACGTACGGCGCGACTCGACCTCGACCTCCCACACGCCCGGCTGCGGGTTCGCGTACGCGCGCACGTCGGGGCGGCAGCCGTTGCCGTCGAGGTAGTTGTTGTAGCAGTACGGCGTCGAGGTGTTGTCGACCGGGACGCCGTACGGGTGCAGGGAGATGAAGCGGGTCTGGCTGCCGTCCTTCAGCCCGCCGATCGCGACCTCCAGCGTCTTCGCGCCCTCGGGGACGGTCACGAAGTACGACGTGGTGCCGTTGCGCTGGACCGAGCCCGACGCCTTGAAGGTCTCCTCCAGCGACGCGGCGACGACCACGGTGTTCATGATCTGCTTGTCGACGCCCTCGGTGCGCGGGTCGTCGACCTCCAGGATCGCGCTCTGGATCCCGGCCGACCGCGGCTTGGCGGCGATCTTCACGGTGACCGGCTCGTTCAGCGGCAGCGAGACGTGGCCGCTGCCGAGGATGCGGAACGTGCCGCCGCTGTTGTTCTTCAGGTCCAGCTCGTGGCGGACCGCGCGGTCGGGACCGGTGGTACGGGTGATGGTGATGTCGTACGTCCGGCTCTTGCCGGCCTCCAGGCCGCCCTCGCGGTCGTACACGCCCGTGCCGAAGCCCGGGGTCTTGAGGGACTGGTCGAGCGCGGTGTCGACCGGGGCCTTCACCGTGAACTCGTGGGCGGTGGCGCCGTCGCGGATCGCCTTCCACGCGTCGACGACGTCGAGCAGGCCCGCGCCCTCCACATACGCCTGCACGCCGCTGATGTGGTCGGCGGTCGAGGTGACCGCGGTGCGCAGCTTCGCCGGGGTGAGGTCGATGCGCTTCTGCTCGGCGGCCGACAGCAGCAGCGCCATCGCGCCCGCCGCCTGCGGGGACGCCATCGAGGTGCCCTGGAGCATGCCGTACCCGGCGGGCAGCGCGTAGCCGGCCTCGGCGACCGGGGCGCCGGGCATCCAGGTCTGGATCGTGTTGATCGCGGCGCCGGGCGCGGCCAGGGTCGGCGTGAACCCGCCGTCCTCACGCGGACCGCGCGAGGAGAACGGCATCATGTCGTACTTCTTCTCGACCAGCGACCCGTAGTTGGCGGCCCACGTCTCCCGGGAGACGGACGCGCCGACCGAGATCACCTTGTCGGCGAGGCCCGGGTCGCCGATGGTGTTGGCGCCGGGACCGGAGTTGCCCGCGGAGATCACCAGCTGGACGCCGTAGGTGTCGATGAGCCGGTTGTAGAGCTGGGCGCGGGCGCTGCTGCCGTCGTTGATGGTGGGCAGGCCGCCGATGGACATGTTGACGATGTCCACGCCGCGGTTCACGACGAGGTCGATCATGCCCTCGGTGAGCGCCACGTTGGTGCAGCCGGCGCCGAAGATGCAGGCGCGGGAGGAGACGACTTCGGCGCCCGGGGCGGCGCCGTTCATCTTGCCGCCGAACAGGGAGTTGGCGGCGGTGATGCCCGCGACGTGCGTGCCGTGCTCGGACTCGATGATGCCGATGCTGACGAAGTCGGCCTTCTTGCCGACCCAGCTGCCGCCGTACGGGTCGGTCGGCACGTCCTTGCGGATCTCGACGACGAACGGCTGGCGCTCGGCGATCTCGGTCGACGGGTCGTCCGTGCCGAAGTACCCGATCTGGTAGCCGTCCTTGTACGGCTTCATCGGGGTGTCGTCGGTGAAGTCGTTGTTGTTGTTCAGGTCGACGCGGACCGTGCCGGCCGCGGCGTCGTAGAGGACGCCCCAGGTGTCGGTGGTGTCGCCGTCACGGTTGACGTCGCCGTTCGCGTCGCCGCCGGCCGTGACGGACTCGGCGAAGCGCTGGATCCGGTAGTCGCCCGCGGGCGCCTTCCAGGTGGCGCCGCCCCAGGTGAACTCCGGCCCGGAGACCGCCTGGTCCATCCGGCGCCAGGTCCCGTCGCCGTCCACGATCGGGTCGGTCGCCGTCACCCAGTCGATGATCTTGCGCTCGCCGGTGGTGGTCTTCTGCAGCGCCGGGTGGGCGAGGTCGACACCGGTGTCGAGGACGCCGATGGTGACGCCCCGGCCGTCCGCCTTCGGGTTCTTCTTCACGAAGTCGACGGCGCCCGTCTCGAAGGACGGGTTGTACGGGTTCTTCGCGGGGGTCTTGCCGCTGGGAGCCGGATACGTCCCGGTCGCCGACGACTTGGCACCCTTGGCCGTGTCCGCGCTCGGCGTCGGGTCGTCGATCCGGATCTCCTGCCGCAGGTCGATGCCCTGCACGGAGGACAGCTTCGCGGCGGCCGCGATGGCCGCGTCGGCCTTCTTGGTGGGGACGGTGGCCCGGACGTAGCCGAGCTCGTCGTAGGTGCGGCCCACGGAGCCGCCGCCCACCGCGTCCAGCTGATCGGCGACCTGCTCGGTGCTGCCCGGAGCGGTGGCGATCATCATGGTGATGTTCTTCTCGCCGTCCGCCTTGGCCTCGGCGAGCAGTTCGGCGTCGGCCGAACCGAGCTTTCCGTGCGCCGACTTGGGCTCGCCCTCGGACGGAGCGACGGTGGCCGGGTCGTCCGCGGCGAGGGCCAGGGGTATCGGCCCGGCGGCGGACAGCGCGGCCACCAGACCCGCGGCCACGGCGATACGGGCCACGCGTCTGGCACCCGGTATGGGGGTGCGCTGGGGGATCTGGGTCATCGGCATCCCTTGTGCGTGAAGGAACGATCGTGGGCGATCCGAGCGACGGGACGGATCGTCATGCGGTCCGGTATGCGGGACCGGACGACCGCTCAGCCTTACGCATGGAACGGTTGTTTGGGGAGGGGGTGATCGCGACGTTAACAAAGTGGTGACGTGTTCCCGCCATACGTCAGACAGTCCATAGCGGTCGATCAAGGGACATGTCGGCTGATCGATCGCCCCCTCTCCCGTGCCGTCTGTGTAAGGTCTGCGCGCATGCGTGAGGAGTTGAGGGTGGCGGCGTACGCGATCTGCGTACGCGACGGGCAGGTGCTGCTGGCGCGACTGGTGGGCCGGGACGGCAGCAGGCGGTGGACGCTGCCCGGCGGCGGCATGGACCACGGCGAGGACCCGTACGACACGGTCGTCCGCGAGATCGCCGAGGAGACCGGGTACACGGCCGAGCCGACCGCCCTCCTCGGCATCGACTCCATGACGCGCCACTACCCGCGCCGCTTCGGTGCCGTCGCCGACTTCCACGGCCTGCGGATCGTCTACGAGGCCCGCGTCACCGGCGGCGAGCTCCGCCACGAGACGGACGGCACCACCGACATGGCCGCCTGGCACCCCCTCGACGCCGTGCCCGCCCTGGACCGGGTGGATCTGGTGGACGCGGCACTCGCACTGTGGCGGACCCGCCCGCCCACCGGCCGTACGGCGGAACGGCGCTGACCCGGCCCCCGCCCCGGGGGACGAACGGGGCGTGACCGCCTCCCCGCGGTCCGGGGAGCCGTCCGCGGTCGCCCGCGAACGCTGAGGGTGGCGCAAGATCCACGTACGGTGATCGGTGCCGGCCGTTGCCACCCCGTTCACGCAGGGGACATTCCGGATGCCAACGCTCCAGAACGAGCGGACATCCCGTGCACACCTGCCGTGCGGCATCCCGTGCCGCTTCTCGCGCGGCTTCTCGCGCACCGGGCCGTCCGTGGTCACCGCCGCCGTGTCCGCACCCGGAGGGAAGGCGCCATGTCGCGCATACGCTCTGCCGTCTCCGCAGCCACCGCCCCCGACCGCCGCGCCTTCCTCGCCGCCGCCGGCGCGGTCACCCTGTCGGCGGGCATCGGCCTCGCCCTGCGGTCCGGCTCCGACGCCCCGGCGGCCGCCGCCGCGGAGGAGCGGACGGTCGCCCTGTCGTCCCGGCGGGCGCCGGCCGCCCCCCTCGCCCCGTACACGCGCGGCACCACGCTCGGCTCCGTGGCGGCGCCCCGCGGCGGG
Organism: Streptomyces poonensis; assembly: GCF_014650915.1. GTDB lineage: Bacteria > Actinomycetota > Actinomycetes > Streptomycetales > Streptomycetaceae > Streptomyces > Streptomyces poonensis. The sequence goes on from NZ_BMVW01000008.1 coordinate 138,670, forward strand.
ACGGGCTACCGGCGGCTGGGCGACGGGCCCGCCTGGCAGCGCGTCGTCCGCGGCGACCTGGCGGCCCCGCGGGCGGGCCGGGCGGACCGCCGGACGGCGCTCGCGTCGTTCGTGCAGTTCACCGACCTGCACCTGGTGGACGTCCAGCACCCGCTGCGGTACGAGTATCTGCGCTCCCGGACGGTCAGCGCCTGGCGGCCCCAGGAGGCCCTGTCGGTGGCGGCCGCGGTCTCGCTCGTCGAGCGGGTCAACGCGCTGCGGGGCGCCCCCGTCACCGGAACCCCGCTCCACTTCGTCATGACCACCGGCGACAACACCGACAACAACTCCCGCACGGAACTGGACTGGTTCCTGACGGTGATGAGCGGCGGCCGCGTCACGCCCAACTCCGGTGACCCGCGCCACTACGAGGGCGTCCAGGACAGCGGGCTGAAGCTCTACTGGCAGCCGGACGCGGCGCTGCGCGACGCCGACAAGCAGCTCGGCTTCCCGCGCATCGAGGGCTTCCTGGACGCGGCGATACGCGAGGTCAACAGCCCCGGCCTGAACCTCCCCTGGTACTCGACCGTCGGCAACCACGACGCCCTGCCCGGCGGCTGCTATGCGCCCGGCGACTCGCTCTTCGCGGAGTTCGCGGTCGGCGGGCGCAAGCTGATGACCCTGGACGAGGCGGTGGGCGAGGCGATCTGGGACAACGTCCAGCAGGGCGGCGACCCCCGGGGCGTCGACTTCCGCGCGATGCTGAAGTCCCAGGCGCGCAGCATGCGGTCGGTCACCCCGGACGAGCGCCGGGCACCCTTCACCCCGCGCGAGTACCTGGAGGCCCACCTGGACCCGGCCCACACCGGACCCGGCCCGGCCGGTCACGGCTACACCCGGGCCAATGTGGACGAGGGCACCCAGTACTACGCCTTCCGGATCGCCGACGACGTGATCGGCATCAGCCTCGACTCGACGGATCCGGGCGGCCACTACGAGGGCTCGCTCGGCACGGCGCAGCTGAAGTGGCTCGACCGCACGCTCGGGGAGAACGAGGGCGCGTACGCGGTCGTCTTCAGCCACCACACCAGCCGGACCATGCGCAACCTGCGCACGGACCCCGCCCGCCCGCAGGAGAGCCGGCACGGCGGCGAGGAGGTCCTCTCCGTCCTCGGCCGCCACCGCAACGTCCTCGCCTGGGTCAACGGCCACAGCCACCGCAACCGGATCACCCCGCACCCGTATCCGACCGGCGGCTCCTTCTGGGAGATCTCCACGGCCTCCCACATCGACTTCCCCCAGCTGGCCCGCGTCATCGAGCTGGTGGACAACGAGGACGGCACGGTCTCCCTGTTCACCACCGCGATCGAGTCGGCGGCCCCGTACGCCACGGACTTCACCGACCTCAGCCAGACGGGCCTGGCGGCCCTCTACCGCGAGCTGGCCTTCAACGCGCCGGGCGCCCGGACGACCCTGGCGGGCGGCCCGGAGGACCGGAACACCGAGCTGGTCCTCAGGAAAGGCTGATAAGAAGCACCGAGCGGACAGTTCCGCGAAAAGGCCGAAACCGGCTCAACTGCCATACAGTCCGGCAACCTTCGCCAAGGCGGCGGAGGTCCCCCTTCACGACTCTGCTCCTCGGACGAAGGGGACGACATGTCAGCACGTACAGGATGGGTGGCGGCGGTCGCGGTGGCGGTGGCGGTGGCGGTGACGGCGGCCCTGGCCGCACCCGCCGTGGCGGCACCCGCCCCGGCCCCGGCCAGAGCCGGTCACCCGGCCACGCAGGCGGCCATGGACGCGGCGGTGAAGGACGGCGTACCCGGTGTGGCGGCCCAGGCGAAGGACCGGCGCGGCACCTGGAAGGCCACTTCGGGCGTCGGCGACCTCAAGACGGACGCCCCGCGTTCGGCCGATGACCGCTACCGCGTCGGCAGCATCACCAAGACGTTCGTCGCGACGGTCCTGCTCCAGCTGGAGGCGGAGGGCAGGCTGTCCCTCGACGACACGGTGGACAAGTGGCTCCCGGGCCTGGTCCGCGGCCACGGCCACGACGGCCGCGCCATCACCCTCCGGCAGCTCCTCAACCACACGAGCGGCATCTATGACTACACGGCCGACGACACCTTCGGCCGCACGTACTTCCTGGAGGACGGCTTCCTCGAGCACCGCTACGACACGCTGAGCCCCCAGCAGCTCGTACGGACCGCCATGCGGCACAAGCCGGACTTCGCCCCCGGCACGTCCTGGAACTACTCCAACACCAACTACGTCCTGGCCGGCCTGGTCATCGAGAAGGCCACCGGCAACCCGTACGGCGACGAGATCCGTCGCCGCATCATCGAGCCCCTGCACCTGCGCGCCACACTCGTCCCCGGCACCTCCCCGAAGATGCCCCGCCCCAGCAGCCGTGCCTACGGCAAGCTGGCCGAGACGGACACCGGTCCGACGTACGACGTCACGGAGCTCAACCCCTCGCTGGCTTACGCGGCGGGTGAGATGATCTCCGACTCGGGTGATCTCAACCGCTTCTACTCGGCCCTGCTGAAGGGCAGGCTGCTGCCGGCGGAGCAGCTCTCCGAGATGAAGAAGACGGTCGAGGTCGACATCGCGCCGAACGCGGCCTACGGGCTGGGCCTCATCGAGCGGGAACTCAGCTGCGGCGTCACCGTCTGGGGCCACGGCGGCGGCATCCACGGCTCGTCCTCGGAGGCCGTGACGACGGAGGACGGCCGCCACTCGCTCGCCTTCAACTTCAACGGTGACTGGTCGGGCGACAGCGAGGCGGTGATCGAAGCGGAGTTCTGCGGCAAGTAGCCGACCGTGGGGCGAGCAGCCGACCGCGGGGCCGCCGGAACCCGGCGGCCCACCCCACCCCGCGCCCGGCTACCTGGGGAGCACCACCACGTACATCGCCGGCTCCCGCTCCGTCGAGGCCATCAGGGCCGTGCGGACGACCGTGGCCTGCTGGTCCAGGGAGTCGCGGAGCTTCCTCGGGGTGGTGTGGACGACGGTGATGCCGAGGCGCTCCAGGTGCTCGCGCTTGCGGGCGTACTCCGACCACTCGGTGTCGTCGTCGTCCTGGCGCGGCGCCCGGGTGTCGAGCTCGACGGCCACCGCGTGCTCCGGCCAGTAGGCGTCGACACCGCCCAGGTCCGGGCCGCCCGGCAGCCTCAGGTCCACGTTCCACACCGGGTCCGGCAGGCCGTGCTCGTCGACCATCCGGTAGAGGCGGTCCTCCGCGAGGGCCCGCCCCTCGGCGAGGAGCGAGTCGACCGCGTCCACCACGTGGGGGCGGGTGAGCAGCCGGGCCCGGTTCAGCTCCCGCACCACCGCGGCCGCCTCGCAGTGGCCCGCGCGGACCGCCTCCGTCAGCAGGCGGCGGACGGCGGGCGCGTCGTCGAGCTCGGCCACCGCGTCGGCCAGGGCGCGCGGGACCGGGGCGACGGGGAAGCCGCCGATCTGCACGGGGGCGGGAAGTGCGGCTTCGCGCAGGACGTGGGCGCAGCGAGTGGAGCGGAGCCGGCGCAGCCGGGGCACCAGGACGTCGATCCGCTCCAGGGACAGCAGCGGGGGAGCGGAGGTGAACCCGTGCAGGGCGAGGGCGGCCAGGCCCGTCACCACGGCGTCCGTGTAGCGGACCGGAGGGCGCGGCTCATCGGCGTGGGGCTGGGCCGGCACCCCGCCGGTGTCCCGGCAGCGTCCCGCGTACAGCAGCACCGCGTGCAGCCGCTCCTCCGGGGTGGGCGGGCCCGGGTGGAGCAGGTACACGCCCGGCAGGAGCTGCTGCCAGGGGCCGCCGGGACGGCACCGCGCGTTGGTGTCGGCGGGCGTGACGCCGTGGGCGCGCAGCTGGGCGGTGGTCAGCACCCGGCGGCGGAGGCCGGTCAGCCGGTGCGGGGAGCGGGAGGAGAGCGGGGCGTCGTGGTTCATGACCCCGGAGTTTCCCGAGCCTGATCCACTTCCTGACCGCTGTTACACGCTCGTCGTCGAATCCGGACAACGACGCCCGCATGCACGGGCGTTCGGGGAGCGGGAGACGCTGGTCCGGGCCGGAGCGGGGGGAGGTTACGGCTCCGGACACCCGGATTTCGTAACCACCGGGGAGGGGCACCGGGTCAACTTCCGGTGTCCCTCCCCGGCGGCCGGACGCGTGGCTACCGGGCCGCCGCCGCGTCGCACGCCTGCCCCTGGAGCGTGCGTGCCAGGTCGTCCCGGGCCTCCAGGACCAGCCTGCGCAGGGCCGGCGGGGCGTCCTCGTGCGCCGACAGCCAGGCGTCCGTGGCGGCGAGGGTGTCCCCGGAGTCCGCGAGCGCCGGGAACAGGCCCCGCACCACGTCCATGCCGATCTGGATGGACCGTTCCCGCCACACCCGCTCGATCGCCGCGAAGTACCGCTCCGCGTACGGTGCGATCAGCTCCCGCTGCGACGGCTGCACGAAGCCCGAGATCGTCGCCTCGACGAGGGCGTTGGACAGGGCGTCCGACTCCACGACCTGCGCCCACGCCTGCGCCTTGACCTCGGCCGACGGCCGGGCGGCCAGGCAGCGCACCTGGTGCCGCTTGCCGGAGGCGGTGTCGTCGCGGGCCAGCTCGGCGGCGAGGGCCTTCTCGTCGGCCTCGCCGTGCGCGGCCAGCGGCTCCAGGAACGCCCACCGCAGCTCCTGGTCCACGTCCAGTCCGTCGATCTTCTCGGCGCCCTCCAGCAGGCCCTTCAGCAGCCGGAAGTCCTCCGGGCCCGACGCGACCGACGCGAAGAAGCGCGCCCAGGTGAGCTGGTGCTGGCTGCCGGGCGCCGCCGCGCGCAGCTCGCGCAGCGCGCCCTGTGCCAGCAGCCGGCCGCCCTCCGCGCGCCACTCCGGCGTCGCGTAGTGCGTCAGCGCCGACCGTGTCCAGGCGTGCAGCATCTGGAGCACACCGATGTCGGACTCGCGCCCGGCGAACCGCAGCACCAGGCCGGCGAAGTCCCGCGCGGGCAGCAGCCCGTCCCGCGTCAGGTTCCACAGCGCCGACCAGCACAGCGCCCGCGCGAGGGGGTCGGTGATGTCCCCGAGGTGCTCGCGCAGCGTCGCCAGCGACGCCTCGTCGAAGCGGATCTTGCAGTAGGTGAGGTCGTCGTCGTTGACCAGCACCAGCTCGGGGGCCTCGGCGCCCGCCAGCTCGCCCACGACCGTGCGCGGCCCGTGCACGTCGACCTCCGCGCGCGCGTACCGCTCCACGGAGCCGCTCGCCGTCCGCCGGTACAGGCCCACGGCGACCCGGTGGGGCCGCAGCTCGGGGTGCGACTCGGGGGCCTCCTGGACGACCGCCAGCTCGTCGATCCGGCCCTCGGCGGTGAGGAGCACCTGCGGGGTGAGGGAGTTGACGCCGGCCGTCTGGAGCCAGGACCGCGACCAGGCCGACATGTCGCGCCCGGAGGTCTCCTCCAGCACCGACAGCAGGTCACCGAGACGCGTGTTGCCGTACGCGTGCCGCTTGAAGTAGCGCCGCGCGCCCTCCAGGAAGGCGTCCCGGCCGACGTACGCCACCAGCTGCTTCAGCACGGAGGCGCCCTTGGCGTAGGTGATGCCGTCGAAGTTGAGCTTGGCGTCCTCCAGGTCACGGATGTCGGCCGTGACCGGGTGTGTGGAGGGCAGCTGGTCGGCGCGGTACGCCCAGGCCTTGCGGTTGTTGGCGAAGGTGATCCAGCCGTTCTCGAAGCGGGTCGCCCCGACCATCGAGAAGACGCCCATGAAATCGGCGAAGGACTCCTTGAGCCACAGGTCGTCCCACCACACCATGGTCACCAGGTCGCCGAACCACATGTGCGCCATCTCGTGCAGAATTACGTTCGCGCGGCGCTCGTACGAGGCGCTCGTGACCTTCCCGCGGAAGACGAACTCCTCGCGGAAGGTGACCATCCCGGGGTTCTCCATGGCGCCGAGGTTGTACTCGGGCACGAAGGCCTGGTCGTACTTCCCGAACGGGTACGGGAAGTCGAAGTGGTCGTGGAAGAAGTCCAGGCCCTGCTTGGTGACGAGGAAGACGTCGTCGGCGTCGAAGTGCGGTGCGAGGCCCTTGCGGCACATCGCGCCGAGCGGGATCTCCAGCCGCGTACCGTCCGCGAACTCCCGCTCGTAGGTGTCCGTCACGTAGTGGTACGGGCCCGCCACGACCGCCGTGATGTACGTGGAGATCGGCTTCGTCTCCGCGAACCGCCACACCCCGTCGTGCCGCTCGCCGACGCCGTTGCTCCAGACCGTCCAGCCCTCGGGGGCGCGCACCTCGAAGCGGAAAGGAGCCTTCAGGTCCGGCTGCTCGAAGTTGGCGAACACCCGGCGGGAGTCGGCCGGCTCGTACTGCGTGTAGAGGTAGACCTCGCCGTCCTCGGGGTCGACGAAGCGGTGCATGCCCTCGCCCGTACGGGAGTACGCGCACTGGGCGTCGACGACCAGCTCGTTGTCGGCGGCCAGGTCCTCCAGCAGGATCCGCGCGCCGTCGAAGACCTCGCTCGGGTCGAGGTCCTTGCCGTTGAGGGAGACCGCGGTGACGCTCGGCGCGATCAGATCGGCGAAGCTGGTGGCGCCCGGGTCGGCGCACCGGAAGCGGATGGTGGTCACCGAGCGGAAGGTGCGCGGCTCTCCGCCAAGCTCTCGGCTTCGCTCGAGCGGGGAGGACCCCCATCCGGACTCGCCCACGGCGGACCGCAGGTCGAGCGACACCTCGTACCCCTCGACGGACAGCAGCGCGGCCCGCTCCCGGGCCTCGTCGCGGGACAGATTCTCACCGGGCACGGCGCCACTCCCTCGGCTGGTGTTCAGCATATGGACAGGTCCGATCCTGCCATGCGCTCCTGACGCCGGACAGCGGGCGGGGGCGTGCGCGCGACGTGTGCCCGCGGCGGGGGAACGGTACGGGAATGACAGGGGCGTGCGACGGTGTTGCCCGGGAAAAGACCGCCTTCCTAGGAGAGCCATGTCCGAGCAGTCCTCCGCGACGACCGCCACGACGACCTCCGGCAAGACCCCCGTCGACTTCTGGTTCGACCCCCTGTGCCCCTGGGCCTGGATGACCTCGCGCTGGGTCCTGGAGGTGGAGAAGGTCCGCGACATCGAGGTCCGCTGGCACCTGATGAGCCTCGCCGTCCTGAACGAGGACAAGCTCGACGACCTCCCCCAGGAGTACCGGGAGCTGCTCGAGAAGAAGGCGTGGGGACCGGTCCGGGTCGTCATCGCCGCCCAGCAGGAGCACGGCCCCGAGGTGCTCGGCGACCTCTACACCGCGCTCGGCACCCGCGTGCACAATCAGGGCGAGGGCATCGAGAAGGAGGTCGTCGCCCGGGCCCTGGAGGACGTCGGTCTGCCCGCGTCCCTGATGGACCACTGGGACTCCACCCCGTACGAGAAGGAACTGCGCGCCTCCCACAAGGAGGGCATCGACAAGGTCGGCCAGGAGGTGGGCACGCCGGTCATCGCGGTGCCCGGCGCCGACGGCGAGCAGATCGCCTTCTTCGGCCCGGTCGTCACCCCGGCGCCCAAGGGCGAGGAGGCCGCCAGGCTGTGGGACGGCACCCTGATGGTCGCCTCGATCCCCGGCTTCTACGAGATCAAGCGCACGCGCACCAAGGGGCCGGACTTCAGCAACCTCTGAGGGACGGGACCTCTGAGGCACGGGACCTCTGGGCGACGAGGTGAGAGCGGTACGCGTCACTCGATGTCGTCCGGCATGCGCTTGGGCTGCCTGAAGCGCTTCTTGGCCCAGGAGGTGCGGAGGTTGCGGCAGCCGGTGCCGTCGGCACGGGTCCTGACGCACAGGAAGTACTCCTCCACGTACGGCTCGCCGATCTCCTGGCGGAGCCAGGCCTTCTGAGCGTCGCTGAGAGGAACGTGCGTCTCCGTGGTGCCGCACGTCTGGCAGGACAGCTTCCTCGGACCGGTCATGTCAGGACCGTGCCCCGGAGCCGCGCCCACCGGAAGTACCGTGCATCGGCGCGTGAGGGAAACCGTGCCCCTGCCGCATCACGGGAACGGGAGAGCCCCGCGAGTCACGACCTCGCGGGGCTCTCCCTCTTTCCGCCTGCCCGGTGAGCGGTGAGAAGACGATCACGAGCAGGGCGGACCCGGGGCTCCCTCAGGGAGTCAGCAGCAGGGCGTTCGTGCGGGACCTGGCCACCTCGAAGCGCCGTGCCACGTCCTGCCAGTTGACGACCTGCCACATGGCCTCGATGAAGTCGACCTTCTGGTTCTTGTACTGCAGGTAGAAAGCGTGCTCCCAGGCGTCGAAGACGAGGATCGGCGTCGATCCCTGGCCGACGTTGCCCTGGTGGTCGTAGACCTGCTCGACGATGAGGCGCCCGCTCAGCGGCTCGTACGCCAGGACGCCCCAGCCGGAGCCCTGGGTGGTGGCGGCCGCCTTGGACAGCTGGGCCTTGAAAGCGGCGAAGGAACCGAAGGACTCGGCGATCGCGTCGGCCAGCTCGCCCACGCCGTCGGCCGCCAGCGGCTCACCGCCGCCGTCGCCGGTCATGTTGTGCCAGTAGATGGAGTGCAGGATGTGGCCGGAGAGGTGGAAGGCCAGGTTCTTCTCCAGGCCGTTGATCGAGCCCCAGGTCTCCTTGTCCCGCGCCTCCGCGAGCTGCTCCAGCGTGTCGTTGGCGCCCTTCACATACGCCGCGTGGTGCTTGTCGTGGTGCAGCTCGATGATCTCGGGGCTGATCACGGGGGCGAGCGCGGAGTAGTCGTACGGCAGCTCAGGAAGTGTGTAGACGGCCATGCCAGGTCCCCTCCGACCTCTTGTTGCAACTTATGTGCAACTGCACGCTAACAGCAAGAAGGGGGAACCGGGCGGCCGGGCGCGCGAAGATCCGCGTCCGTGCACGCGAAAGGGCCCCCGCACGGTCGCGTGCGAGGGCCCTTTCGGGAGGCGGGGAACCGTGGATCAGCTTCTGGCGCGCGCCCGCTGCCACGCGTATCCGACGGCCGCCAGGAACAGCGTCATCCCGCCTGTCGAGTACAGCTGCACCCGCGTGTCCGGCTCCCGCGCCATCAGTACGAACATCGCCACCATCGCCGCCAGCGCCACCCAGGTGAGCACCGGGAACGCCCACATCCGCACGACGAGCCTCTCCGGTGCCTCGCGCTCCGTCCGGCGGCGCAGCAGCAGCTGCGAGACCGCGATGAAGATCCACACGACGAGGATCACCGCGCCGATCATGTTCAGCAGCCAGGGGAAGACGTCGTCCGGCCGCCAGTAGCTCAGCAGGACGCAGACGAACCCGAACACGCTGGAGACGACCACGGCCACGCGCGGCACCCCGCCCGAGACCCGGGCCAGCGCCTTCGGACCCTGGCCGCGCTGCACCAGCGAGTACGCGATGCGCGAGGAGCCGTAAATGTTGGCGTTCATCGCCGACAGCAGTGCCACCAGCACGACCACGTTCATCAGCTGGCCGGCGCCGGGAATGCCGAGCTGTTCGAGGGCGGCGACGTACGGGCCCTGCTCGACGACCGCCTTCGAGTCCCACGGGACGAGCGTGACGACGACCGCCATCGAGCCGATGTAGAAGAGCGCGATGCGCCACATCGCCGTACGGACCGCGCTCGCGACGCCCCGCACCGGGTCCTCGGACTCCGCCGCCGCGATCGTCACGGTCTCCAGGCCGCCGTACGCGAACACCGAGGCGAGCAGGCCGACGATCAGGCCCTCGCTGCCGTTCGGCAGGAAGCCGCCCTGGCCGGTGAGGTTGCTCAGGCCGGGCGAGTCCGTGCCGGGCAGCACACCGGTGACCGCGAGCACGCCGAGCACGAGGAACAGGACGATCGCGCCGACCTTCAGTGCCGCGAACCAGAACTCGAACTCGCCGAAGTTCCTCACGGCGGCCAGGTTCGTGCCGACGAACACCACCATGAACAGCGCCACCCACATCCACTCGGGCGTCCCCGGCAGCCAGCCGGTCACGATCTGGGCGGCGCCGATGCCCTCCAGGCCGACCGCGGTGCACAGCAGCACCCAGAAGGCCCAGCCCACGGTGAAGCCGGCCCACGGTCCGATCGCCCGCTCCGCGTGGTCCGAGAAGGAGCCGGACGACGGGTACGCGGCCGACATCTCGCCGAGCATCCGCATCACCAGCATGACGAGCAGGCCGGACAGCGCGTACGCGACGACGATCGACGGACCGGCGGCGGCGATGCCCGCACCGGAGCCCACGAACAGGCCCGCGCCGATCACCCCGCCCAGGGCGATCATCGACAGATGGCGCTGCTTCAGGCCGTGCGAGAGGGAGGCGTCCGCGGCCGGCGTCTCCGGCGGGGCCTCGGGGGTGGTGCGCGAGGACATGGGTGGGGCGTCCATTACGTTGCGGGTGCTTGTACTAGGGCAAAAACGCGACCAGTGTGGTGGGCCTTCCCGGCCGGAAGGTGAAACCGACCACCATCCGGACGCCCACGTAACGGAATGTTCACATCCGCCTACCCGGTGTTCCTGCGGGCGGGGCTGTGGTGCGGCGGTGGTGCGGCGATGGTGCAGCGGTGGTGCAGCGGTGGTGCGGCGGTCTTTGGCGGGACTCCACAGTCCGGTCCCACCCCACCCGCGCCCCCGCGAACGCCCCGGCCTCCGTGACCGGTATCACGCCCCGCCGTGTGTAAGCGGTGTTCTTTGTGCGGAGCCCACCAACCCGTGTCTTCGCCCTTTGTCGGGCGATGACGGTGATCGGCTCACCGGCCCTGGGATAGCGTCACGGTGTCCCCGACCGTCTCCACCGCCGGAGTGAGCCGAACATGAGCACCGCCGCCACATCCGCCCGCCCGGGCGAGGTCCTCGCCGACCTGCTGCCGTCCCCCAGGCTCTCGGCCTCGCTCGCGCGGGGCGGTGCCTCCGCCCGCGTCCGTGACATCGCGCTGGTGGCCGGCGGTGCCGTGCTCACCGGGCTCGCCGCCCAGATCGCGGTGCCCGTGCCGGGCTCCCCGGTGCCGGTGACCGGGCAGACCTTCGCCGCGCTGCTGGTGGGCACCGCCCTCGGCGCGGGCCGCGGGTTCCTCTCCCTCGCCCTGTACGCGCTGGTCGGCATGGCCGGCGTGCCCTGGTTCGCCGAGGGCGGCTCGGGCATGGCCGCCCCGTCCTTCGGCTATGTCCTCGGCATGATGCTGGCCGCCACCGTCGTGGGCGCGCTGGCCCGCCGGGGCGGCGACCGCTCGATGGCGCGCATGGCGGGCACGATGCTGCTCGGCGAGGCGATCATCTACGCGATCGGTGTGCCGTACCTGGCCTTCGCCACCGGCATGTCGCTGACCGCGGCCGTGGCGGCCGGTCTGACCCCGTTCCTGATCGGCGACGCGCTGAAGGCGGCGCTGGCGATGGGCGTGCTCCCGACGGCGTGGAAGCTCGCCGCCCGCAAGTAGTCCGTGATGGATAGTCCGTAACCGGAAGGGGCCCCGCGGCATCATGCCGCGGGGCCCCTTCCCTTTTTACGGTTTCTACGGTGCCCCGGCCTCTCACCCAGCCTTGCGCGCCGGCCGGCGCTGCGACCACCACACGCCGGTCGCGCCCGCGGAGATCAGCGCCGCGCCGGCCGCGCCGAGGGCGACGACCTGTTCGGCAGGGCCGGTCCTGGGCAGTTCGTCGCCGTCCGGGGTGACCGGACGGTTGTCGGTGCCGAGCAGCAGCGGGGTGGCCGGGGCGTTCGGCGACGGGTTGTTCGTGCCGAACGGGACCGGGCCCTGCTGCCAGTACGTCTTCGTGCCGTCGGCGGCCTGGACGGGCAGGCAGATCTTCCCCTGCTTCGACATGTCGTAGGTCGCGGTCACGGCGTACGACGTGGACGCACCGGCCGCGAGTTCGCCGAGGGTGCAGCTGAAGCCACTGTTCGAGCCGTCGGGAAGGTCATTCCTGGGGATTTTCGCGCAGCCTTCCACGTCCTTGACCGAAAGGCCGTCGAAACCGACCACAAGCAGTCGTATTTCTCCGCTTTCCTTGCTTCCGTCATTCTTCACGGCGGCGGTAATCTTCGTTTCCTTCGAGCTGTTGTCGACCGATATCCTCTCGGAGAGCATGGTCGTCAGCTCGACACCCGCCGGCGCCTCGTCGACCGCCTTTCCTCCCTTGCCGCTCATGCCTCCCTCGTCATCCGCGACTGCGGTGAAGGCAAAGATCATGACCGCCGAACAAGATGCGGTGAGCAGCGATCCCGTGATGGCCGTCGTTCGACGAGAAATCATGTTCATCCCCCTTGCGTCCCCCTTGACAACGCCCTGAATTCGCAGTCCTTGAAGAGGTACCACAAGATTTCTGCGGACTATGCTGGTGTCGCATGAAGTTGTGACCAATACGCTACTTTGCGGTTCTTCTGGGATGGGTGTTGAAGGGGGCATGGGGGTGCCGGAAACAACAAGCGGCGGTGTTCCGGGAACACTGGTGTCGAGCCGTTACCGGCTGGTCGAAAGTATTGGGCAAGGGGGAATGGGGCGGGTGTGGCGAGCCGCCGACGAAATACTCGACCGGCAGGTGGCCGTCAAGGAAATGCGCATCGACGGCCTCGACCCGGAGGACAGCCGGGTCCGCCGGCAGCGCACCCTGCGCGAGGCCCGCGCCACGGCACGCATCGACCATCCCAACGTGGTGCGGGTGTACGACGTCGTGGACGAGGGCGAGCGGCTGTGGATCGTCATGGAACTGGTCGACGGCCGCTCCCTGGAGGACATCCTGCGCGAGGACGGCCCGCTGGACGTGCGGGAGGCGGCCCGCATCGGCCTCCAGCTGGCGGCGGCCCTGGAGCAGGTGCACGCCGGGGGAGTGCTGCACCGGGACATCAAGCCGGCCAACGTCCTCGTCGAGCGCGGCGGCGGCCACCGCGTGGTGCTCACCGACTTCGGCATCGCCGCGATCCAGGACGCCGAGGCGCTCACGATGGCCGGGATGCTCGTCGGCTCGCCCGACTACATGGCCCCCGAGCGCGTCTCCGGCCGGCCCCAGGGCCCGCCCTCGGACCTGTGGTCCCTGGGGGCGACCCTGTGCGCGGCCCTCGGCGGCCGGTCCCCCTTCTACCGCTCCACGACCCTCGCGACGCTGCACGCGGTGCTGTACGAGGAGCCGGAGATCCCCGCCGCGGCGGGTGGGTTACGGGGCATCCTGACCGCCCTGCTGGAGAAGGAGCCGTCGGTACGGCCCGGCCTGGAGGCGGTGGCCACCGTCCTCGAACCGCTGACGACGGCGGGCATCGTCACGGTTCTCATGGAGCCCGGGCCCGGACCGGAGACGGAGGAGGAGCTCCCGGCCCCCGATGCTCACGCCCCCGATGCTCATGCCCCCGATGCTCATGCCCCTGAAGCTCACGCCCCCGATGCTCACGCCCCTGAAGCTCACGCCCCCGATGTCGAAGCCCCCGAAGGTCACGCCCACGCCGAGAACGCCTCCTCCGAGGCACCGTCCGAAGGCACCCCCGAGCTCCCCTCCCAGGGAGCGCACCACCCACACCCGCACCGCACCAGGCGCCGTATCGGCATGGCCGTCGCGGGGGCGGCCCTCGCCGGAGCCGTCGCCGGGCTCGTCGTCCCGGCGCTGGGCGGCTCACCGGACGGTGACGAGGCCTCCCCGTCACCGTCGGCGACCACGTCCGCCCCGGCCGGCACACCCTCCTCGCCACCCCCCACCGTCGGCGGCACCTCGCGCCCACCCTCCGCGTCGAAGTCCCCGGAGCTCCCGGCGGGCGCGCGGCGCGAGGCCGGGCTGTACGCGTGGGTCCCGCCGGAGGGCTGGCAACGGGTCGTGCGCAGCGACGCCAAGATCTCCTACAGCTCGCCCGACCGCGCACAGGAGATCATCGCCAATGCCGCTCCGGCCCGGGGCGACCTGCTGGACCAGTGGCTGGACACCGAGCGGCGGTCCACCGGCAAGGGCAGGGACTACCGGAGGATCCGGCTGGAGGAGACCACGTTCCGGGGCGCGCCCGCGGTGGTGTGGGAGTACACCGTCACGGCCGACGAACGGCCCTGGCACGTGCGCCTGCTCGGCTTCCGCAGCGGCGGCATCTCGTACGAGATCGACACCTGGTACCACCCCGGCATCGAGGAGCGGGCGCTGCCCGTCTACGAAGGGGTCAAGGACACATTCACGCCTTTGCGAACTTCTGCCTGACCAGCGAGAGGCCGACCACGACCGCCGCCACCAGCAGCGACAGCAGCAGGATCTCGCGGTTGCCGTGCTCGGTGTCGGTGAGCATGTAGCCCAGCACGAACAGGATCAGCCCGATCGTCGCCCAGGTCAGATACGGGTACAGCCACATCCGCACGACGAGCTTCTCCGGCGACTCCCGCTCGATCACCTTGCGCAGCCGCAGCTGCGAGAAGCAGATCACCAGCCACACGAACAGGGCGACGGCACCCGAGGAGTTGACCAGGAAGAGGAAGATCGAGTCGGGGAAGGCGTAGTTGAGGAAGACCGCCACGAACCCGAAGACCACCGAGGACAGGATCGCCGGCATCGGCACACCGCGCGCGTTGGTCCGCGCGAACGCCTTGGGCGCGTCACCGCGCCGGCCGAGCGAGAACGCCATCCGGGAGGCCGTGTAGAGGCCCGAGTTGAGGCAGGACAGCACGGACGTCAGCACGATGAAGTTCATGATCTGGCCCGCGTGCGGGATGCCCAGGGAGTCCAGCGCGGCGACGTAGCTGCCGTCCTCCTCGATCGACTTCGCGTCCCACGGCAGCAGCGTCACCACCACGAAGATCGAGCCGAGGTAGAAGACGGCGATGCGCCAGATGATGCTGTTGGTGGCCTTGGTGACGGCCTTGGCCGGGTCGCCGGTCTCGCCGGCCGCGAGCGTCGCGATCTCGCTGCCCATGAAGGAGAAGACGACGAGCAGCACGCCGACCAGGATGGCGCCGGGCCCGTTCGGCAGGAAGCCGCCGTGGTCGGTGAGGTTGGCGAGGCCCGCCTGCTCTGCGTCGACACCCGGCAGCACGCCGAAGATCGCGAGCAGGCCGACGACGATGAACGCCGCGATCGCCACGACCTTGATCCCGGCGAACCAGAACTCGAACTCGCCGTAGGAGCCCACGGAGACCAGGTTGGTCGCGGTCAGCACGACCATCACGATCAGCGCCCAGCCCCACTGCGGCACGGCCGGGATCCAGCCCTCCAGGATCACGGCGCCCGCGGTGGCCTCCACCGCCAGCACCACGACCCAGAAGAACCAGTACAGCCAGCCGATCGAGAACCCGGCCCAGCGTCCGAGCGCCCGGTCCGCGTGCGCGGAGAACGAGCCCGACGTCGGGTTCGCCGCCGACATCTCCCCGAGCATCCGCATCACCAGCACCACGAGCGTGCCGACTAGGGTGTACGACAGGAGGATGCCGGGTCCGGCGGTGGCGATGCCGGAGCTGGACCCGACGAAGAGTCCGGCACCGATGACGCCACCGATGGCGATCATGGAGAGGTGACGGCTCTTGAGTCCGGCCTGGAGGCCACCGGAGCCGCCGGAGCCACTGGGATCGCCAGGGCCGCCGGTGGGTTCCTTCAGGGTCGGCTGCGAGGTCATGGGGGGGGTCCCTTCGTGCAGCTGTACTGGACGCACGGGCACGTGTGGTGCCTGGGCTGGTAACAAGTCGGTCCAGTGAATCCGAGGCAAAGGATTTCCTGAACCTCTGATTCCGTATCGTTACCAGCCGTTGCCCTGAGGTTCTACAGCGTTACGCACGGTTTTCGGGGCCGCCACCCCGACAGGCCACGCCGAAACAGGCGTGTCACACTCGGAGCATGCGCGTCTACCTCGGCTCGGATCACGCCGGCTACGAACTGAAGAATCACCTCGTCGAGTGGGTCAGGGCCGCCGGCCACGAGCCCGTCGACTGCGGGCCCCTCATCTACGACGCCCAGGACGACTACCCGCCGTTCTGCCTCCGTGCCGCCGAGAGGACGGCCGCCGACCCCGGCTCCCTCGGCATCGTGATCGGCGGCTCCGGCAACGGCGAGCAGATCGCCGCCAACAAGGTCGCCGGTGTCCGAGCCGCCCTGGCCTGGAGCGTGGAGACCGCATCACTGGGCCGCGAGCACAACAACGCGAACGTCATCGCGGTCGGTGCCCGCATGCACACCCAGGAGGAGGCGACGAAGTTCGTCGAGACCTTCCTGAACACGCCGTTCTCGGGCGACGAGCGCCACGTCCGCCGTATCGAGATGCTCGCCGAGTACGAGACGTCGGGCACGCTCCCGCCCATCCCGGCCCACCACCCGCAGGCGCCGCAGGAGTAGGACGCCCCCTCGCGGCAGGCAACAGCAGGCAGATCCCTGTAGGCCCACACATGTGGGCCTACAGTCGTTGGCCTGCAGCTGTTGGCCCACAGTCGTTGGCCCACAGTCGTTGGCCAGCACCCGCCCCCCCCACGCACATCCACCGGAGGCCCCCGTGCCCGAAGGGCACACCATCCACCGCCTGGCCCAGGACTACCTCGCGGCGTTCGGCGGCCGGACGGCCCGTGTCACCAGCCCCCAGGGCAAGTTCGCGGACGCCGCGGCCCTGCTCGACGGCACGGCCCTCAGTACGGCGGAGGCCCACGGCAAGCACCTGTTCCTCCGCTTCGGCGCCGAGGGCACCGCGGACGCCGAGAGCTGGGTCCACATCCACCTCGGGCTCTTCGGCAAGGTCGGCTTCGGCCCGGCGCCCGCCCCCGCGCCCACCGACACGGTGCGCCTCCGGCTCGCGAACGACACGTCCTACGTGGACCTCCGCGGCCCCACCGCCTGCGCGCTGATCACCGAGGACGAGAAGGACGCGATACACGCCCGCCTCGGCCCGGACCCCCTCCGCCCGGACGCCGACCCGGCCCAGGCGTACCGCCGCGTCTCCCGCAGCCGTACGACCGTCGCCGCCCTGCTCATGGACCAGAAGGTCATCGCGGGCGTCGGCAACGTCTACCGCGCCGAGGTCCTCTTCCGGCACGGCATCGACCCGTACCGTGCGGGCCGGGACATCACCCCCGCCGAGTGGGACGCGATCTGGGCCGACCTCGTGGAGCTGATGCGCGAGGGCGTGCGCAACAACCGCATCGACACCGTCCGCCCCGAGCACACCCCGGAGGCCATGGGGCGCCCGCCCCGCGTCGACGACCACGGCGGCGAGGTGTACGTGTACCGCAGGGCGAACCTCCCCTGCCACATCTGTGGCGGCGAGATCCGCACCGCCGATCTCGCCGCCCGCAACCTCTTCTGGTGCCCGGCCTGCCAGCGGACCTGACCCCGCCTCGCAGGCGGACCTGACCGGCCTAGAACCCGTGCGGCAGCCAGGGCGCCACGGCCGACGCGAAGGCCACCGACGCCTCCGTGAGCGCCCCCTGCCGCAGCTCGCGCACCCGTCCGGCGCCCGCCAGCGACGCGAGGCTCACCCCGCCCAGATAGGCCGCCCCCAACTCCCGTACGGACAGGGCGAGATCGGCGGCCTCGTCGGTGCGCTTGCAGCTCGCGCCCTTGGAGTCCCCCGTGAGCCGCCAACGCCCCGCGTTCCAGGGGCAGAAGGCGTCCTCGACCTCGAACACCACGTCCACCGGCGTCTGGTACGTCCGCGCCTCCAGCGCCGCGCCCACGTCCACCAGCCGGACGTGCAGCGCGTCCCGCAGCCGCACGGAGCACCGGCGGATGTCGGAGACCATGTGCAGCCAGGGTTCGTCGACGGGCCGCCCGGGCGCCACGATCATCGTCGTCAGGTCGATGTCGAAGAGGAACCGCCACAGCGCAGCGTGCGCGGCCGGGTCGAGGGCCTCCAGTTCGCTCAGGTGCACGGCGCTGTCGGAGCCCCGGTGGTCCCAGTCGGGCTTGATCCGGTACCGGGCGTACCCCACGACGTCCGCACCCCGTTCGGCCACCACACACTGCAGCGGCGACTGCCCGCCCCGCTCGCTCTCCGGGTCCAGCAGCCCGAGCCGCTCCCAGCCGGGCCGCCGCGCCAGCATGCCCGGCCGCTCGGGCACCCGCTGCGCGTACACGGCCTCGCACGCGTCGAGCACCTCCCCGGGCGCGGCGTAGCGCAGCCGTACGCCGTCGGTGCCGGGCGGCACGGACAGCCGGACCCGGCTGGTGTCCACCTCGGCGCTGAGCGCCTGGGTGGCTATGCCGTAGCCGAACCGCCCGTATATGTCGGGTTCGGAGGCGGTCAGTACGGCGAGCGGTTCGCCCCAGGCGCGGATGTCGTCCAGCTGCCGCCGCATCATGGTCCGCAGGAGCCCGCGCCGCCGGTGCGTGGCGGCGACGCTCACCATGGTGATGCCCGCGGCGGGCACCGAGGCGCCGCCGGGCACGGTGACCCGGAAGGTGAACGCGCCCGCCGTGCCCACGCACTCGTCGCCGTCCCAGAGGCCGAGGGACCGGTCATGCTCCGTGAGCGCTTCCCACAGGTCGCGCTCCACGGACGACTCCAACGCGCCGCCGAAGGCGCGGGCGAGCGTGCCGTACCAGATGCTCCAGTCGGCCTTCCGCAGCACGCGCACGTCAGTCTTCATGTGCCATGCCTACCAGGGCGGTCCGGGGCGGGCGAGGGATTTTCCCACCAGGCCCTGGGCTCCGCGGTGCGCCGTCGTGTGGGATGTGTGTGAGATTCGTCGTGAACGGGGCCTCGGAAGGGGGACAAGTGGGACCTCCCGTGCACAAGAACAGGTCCGCTGGATAAGGTCCCGAATCAATGGCACAAGGACGAGAGCGGCGCGCGGCGGCCGATACGCTCACGGCCCGGTTGAAGAAGCGCATCCACCGGGTCCGCACCGGCCTGCGCAAATCCGCCGTGGACTACTTCCGCGGGGACGGCTCCGACTGGATCGCGCTCGCCGGTCTGATGCTGACGGTCCCCGTGATCGCCGCCTGCACGATGGTCAACTCGGTGTGGGTGTCCCCGGCCGCGCTGGTCCTGCCGATCGTCGCGGGCGGACTGCTGCTGCGCCCCGCCAGCCTGCTCGCGCTGTACGCGGCCGCCGCGACCGCGCTCATCGTCGAGTCCGTGCGGCTCGGCCCCTATACGGAGGGCCCGTCGCGGGTCACGCCGGGCGTCGTGCTCGTCGTCGCCGCCTGCGGCTTCTTCGGTCTGCTGATCGCGCAGTTCCGCAGCCGGGTGGGTGTGCCCTGGCGGCGGGGCGGCACGATGCTGTTCGACCTGCGGGAACGCATCCGGGTGCAGAGCAAGCTGCCGCAGCTGCCGGTGGGCTGGCACCGCGAGATGGCGCTGCGGCCGGCGGGCGGCCAGTCCTTCTCCGGCGACTTCGTGGTCGCGGCCCGCACCAACGGGGGCCGCACGCTGGAGGTCGTCCTGACGGACGTCTCCGGCAAGGGCATGGACGCGGGCTCACGGGCCCTGCTGCTGTCCGGGGCGTTCGGCGGCCTGCTCGGCTCGCTGCCGCCGCACGCCTTCCTGCCCGCGGCCAACGGCTATCTGCTGCGGCAGGACTGGGACGAGGGCTTCGCCACCTCGATCCACCTCGTGCTGGACCTGGACTCGGGCGACTACGAACTGTTCTCCGCGGGCCACCCGCCGGGCCTCCAGCTCAGTGCCGGAAGCGGCCGCTGGGAGGAGAAGGCGGCGGAGGGCCCGCTGCTCGGCGTGTACGACGGCGCCCAGTTCGACCCGGTCAAGGGCTCGCTGCGCCCCGGTGACGTGCTGATGCTGTTCACGGACGGCCTGGTGGAGACGTCCGACCGGGACATCGTCGAGGGCATCGACCGGCTGACGGGCGAGGCCGACCGCTATGTCGCCGGCGGTTTCCGGGGCGCGGCCTGGCACCTCATCGAGGCGGTCGCCAAGGACGTCAACGACGACCGGGCGCTGCTGCTGATCTGCCGCGAGGGCCCCACGGCACGGTGAGCCCGGCTCACCGTGCTCCAGGGGCCCCTGAGGCAGACGTCACCCCACCAACTCAGGGGTCTTCGTCTCCTGCCGCTCCGGCAGCAGACGGCCCGGCAGGACGCGGGCCAGCCAGGGGGAGCGGCTCGCGGCCAGCGGGCCGAGCACCGCCAGCAGCAGGACGTATCCGGCGATGAACGGCGACAGCCTCTCGTCCAGCCCGGCCGCCGCGGCCATCGTGGCCAGGATCAGCGCGAACTCACCGCGCGCCAGCAGCGTCGTCGAGATGTTCGCGGCCGGCTGCGGCCCGAAGGAGTACACGCGCGCCGCCGCCAGCCCGGCCAGCACGTTCATCGCCAGGGTCAGTGCCACGGCGGCCAGTACCGGCCACAGCACCATCGGCAGGTCACCCGGGTCGATGGAGAGCCCGAAGGCGAAGAAGAAGATCGCGCCGAAGGCGTCCCGCAGCGGGTGCACGAGCGTGCGGATGCGCTCACCGGACGCGGTGCTGCCCAGCATCAGACCCACCATGAACGCACCGATGGCGTCCGCCACGCCGAACCACTCCGACACGCCGGCGACGAACACCGCCGCCCCGAGGAAGGAGATGACGAGCAGCTCGTCGTCCCGGGTGGCGAAGAGCCGGCCCACGATCCGTGTCCCGAACCGTGCCGCCAGCGCCAGGAGCAGCAGGAACCCGAACGCCTTGCCCGCGTCCAGCACCGCCGAGGACAGCGAGTCCGCCCCGGACAGGATCGGCTGGAGCGCCGCCAGGTACAGGGCGAGGAAGATGTCCTCGACCACGATGATGCCGAGGATCGGCTTGGTCTCCGGGTTGCCCAGCCGGCCCGTGTCGACGAGCACCTTGGTCACGATGGCGGACGACGAGATGCCGAGCACCCCGGCGAGGACCAGGGCCTCGGAGGTGCCCCAGCCCAGGGCGAAGCCGAAGCCCAGGCCCGCGCCGACGTTCAGCGCGAGATACGCGCCTCCGGCGATCGCCATCCGGCGGCCGCCCGCCTTGAGGTCGTCGAGGTGGAACTCGAGCCCCAGGTAGAAGAGCAGCAGCACCAGGCCGAGCGCGGAGAGCATCTCCATGTCGTGCGGGTCCGACAGGAGCACGACACCGGGCGTGTGGGGGCCGAGCAGGATGCCGGCCAGGATGAACAGGGGAATGGTGGGCAGTCCGATGCGCGAGCCGACGCGCGCGAGGACGGCGGCGGCGAGGAACGCCCCGCCCATGGCGATGAGGGTGTCTGCGTGTCCGATGGGCCTACCTCCAGTTCGGCTTGTGCGACGAGGGCACGGGTACGTGAGTGCGCGAGAACGCGGAGTCAGGGGTACCGCTGCGACGACGCACGGACGTGAGGACGCAAAGGATGCGTCAATGAAGCGTCAAGGATGCGTCAATAGTTACTTTACCAAAGCATTGCGTTCGTGAGGCGGCGGGTCCGTGGACACTGGTCCCGTGACCCACCCGACGCTCACGCTCACCGAAGTCGAGACCCTCGCCCGCGCGGCCCACGCGGCCCAGACCGACAAGGCCGGGCGGCCCTATGCCGAGCACCTGCAGGCCGTGGCCGAGGGCGTACGCGCGCGGGGCGGCGACCAGGAGCAGATCGCGGCGGCCTGGCTGCACGACGCGGTGGAGGACGACGCGCTGTCCGCGGAGTGGCTGCGCGAGGCCGCGCTGACGGACCGTACGAAGGCGATCGTCGGGGCGCTCACCAAGCGGCCGGGCGAGTCCCCGGAGGCGTACGCCGCGCGCATCCTCGCCACCCCGGGCGCCCGCCTGGTCAAGGAGTCCGACCTGGCGCACAACGCGGACCCGGCCCGGCTGGCGGTCCTCGACGACGCGACCCGCGCCCGGCTGGAGCGGAAGTACGCGCATATGCGCGCCCTGCTCGGCCTGACGGCGCCGGCCGAGGGTAGAGCGAAGGGCCGGACGGAGAGGCGCTTCTCTCCGTCCGGCCCCGCGGCCGTGTGAGGGGACCAGGCCGATCAGGTCCTGGCGTCGGCCCTGCCGCCGCGCTCGCGCGCCGGCTCGGCGGTGTCCCGCCGGAACGCCCACTCCATCTTCGGCTCCATCACGAACCGGAACATCCGCTGCACCGGCGGTGTGCACAGCGCGGTGACGACGGCCGCCGCGAGCAGGGTGAGGAAGACCTGGCCGAGGGGCTCGTACACCCATGGGTGGGCGTCGTACCAGCCCCAGAAGCGGGAGCCCTGGATCAGGAAGCCGTGCAGCAGATAGCCGTACAGTGTCCCCGCGCCCAGCACCGTGAACCACGTCCTGCGGCCCGGCACCCAGGCGAGGAAACAGACCGTCAGCACCAGGGAGCAGCCGAGGAGCGCGAGCGTCATGACGATGCCGGCCCACCAGGGCGCGCCCAGTTCCTGTGCGCTGTCGCGGTGGTAGAACCACGCCGAGTTCATGCGCGGTACCGCCCAGTACGCCACCGCCAGGGCGGCCGCGAAGGCCGGTACCGACAGGATGCGCACGTCGCGGTGCCGCATACGGCGGAAGTGCTCCGGCTTCATGAACAGGCCGATGACGAAGAACGGCAGGAACTGCAGTACGCGCTGCAGGTCCAGGTCGTCGCCGATGTCGGGGGAGACGGAGGCGAGCACGGCGATGCCCAGTGCGAGGGGGACCGGCCAGCGCACGGCCTTCCACAACGGGGTCGTCATCCGCCACACGAACAGGGCGGCCAGGAACCACGTGAGGTACCAGGGGTCGAGCAGGCTGATCGGAAGGGTCGAGTCGTCACCGGCCCACCGTCTGAACAGGGAATAGGTGACCTCGAAGACGACATACGGCACGGCGACGCCGGTGATCAGCCGCCTGAGCCGGTCCGGGCGCATGTCGAAGCTGCGTGAGAAGTAGCCGGAGATGAGGATGAAGGCCGGCATGTGGAAGGTGTAGACGACCATGTAGAGCGCCTCGGCGGCGCGGCTGTGGGCCGTCAGCGGCTGCCAGACGTGGCCCATGGCGACGAACACGATGGCCAGGTACTTGGCGTTGTCGAAGAATGCGTCGCGCTGTTTGACCGGTCCGGCCTCCGGCGCGGTGGCTCCGGTGGCGGAGTGCGAGTCCTGGGGCGGGATGTGGGGGGAACGGGGCGCGGGCACGCCGTCGGTCGGCTGCTCGGTCAGTTGTTCGGTCGGCTGTTCGGCCTGCGGGAGCGGCACCCTGGGGTGGCCGTGCGGTCGCAGCGAGTTCGTCACAGACCCTCCTTCACCGGGAAGTCGGCGATTCGGTCCGCGCACTCGCTGCGCGTGTGGGGGACGGGGCAGCGGTGAACATCTGAGGCACCCTAGCGTTGTCTGTGGGATTCCGTAAAACCCTCGACCTGAAAGGCGTATTACCGCGCTACGGGTACCCGGGATTTGGGGATGTGAGCATTCACCAGGGCTTCACACTCCGTACTCGGATTGGCTTGCAAATGATCCGCATCTGTCCTCATTTATCCTGACTCAACGGTGCATAACGGTCGGGGGCGACTCTGGAGAAATGTCCGTTGCGTCAGATTTTGCTGGACTGTTTCCGGTCACTCTCAGCCGCTCCCGGTGGGCCTGTGGCGGCAATTCGAATTACCTGCGAACACCATGTGTGCGCACGGAAATGATCATTGTTAATTCCGGGTCGGGTGGCCAGTCGAATTGCCGTACGGGGCGTGGATGTCCCAGATGTGGACGTGCAGGTCCCGGGTGTGGGATGGCCGACGTTGCGTCACGGGCCGCATATGCAGGCCCCGTTGGTGGCACGATGGTTCTGGCGGGGGTGTGCGGGGTCGGCATCCCCGGGCCGGGAGCGGACCGACCGAGGGTGTGATGAGTTGTGGCGATTTCGCTGTCAGTGGTGCTGCTGTTGGCCATCATCTTGGTGATCTTGCTGCGCCAGGGGTCGCTCAAGGCGGGGCCGGCGATCGTCGCCATCCTCTTCGGCTTCTTCCTCGCCTCGACCGGAGTGGCCGACGACATACAGCGGTTCCTGAACTCCATAGCCGACACCATCAACTCCATCCAGTTCTAGCCGGAGCCGTCCGGGCCGGAGTGCCGGGGCGACGGCGTCGGCGACCGGCGGGGCGGAGTGCTGAGAGGGTGGCCGGCGGTGCCCATGGAGTGCCGGTCAAAGCCGCGGGGCAGCTGGGGGACCTCGGCGGGACACAACCGGAAAAGACCGAGGGCCGGGCGGGAGAGATGACTCTTCCGTCCGGCCCTGAGCCGTATGGAGCGGGCGACGGGAATCGAACCCGCGTAGCTAGTTTGGAAGACTAGGGCTCTACCATTGAGCTACGCCCGCACACGCCGCGCCGCGTTTCGCAACTGATCGGCGAACGCGGCACTGGAGGCATCGTAGCGGGTCGTGCGCCCTCGTCGCACACCCCCTTCGCGGGCCGCGTGGACGGACGGCCGCGCGGTCGGGGGTCGGCACCACCGGCGCTCGTGAAATGCGGCGGCCCCACTGCCTGCGGGCATGTACCCTACGTGTCGCACCGACGGGGTGTGGCGCAGCTTGGTAGCGCGTCCGCTTTGGGAGCGGAAGGCCGTGGGTTCAAATCCCGCCACCCCGACCACCAGCCGGAACCGGGCGAGACGGTTCCGCCGCCGCCCCGGATTTCCAAGATCTTCTTTTGGGGCGTGTAGTGCCTCCGGTTACTATGCAAGCTGCGCGCCCGTGTGTCTGCACTGTCAGGTCTCTCAGGGTCCGCGAATCCGCTGAGGCCCTGCCCGGTCGCCAGACCCGGCAGCGGCGCGCAGCAGAACCCCAAGAAGTCAGCCACAAGGAGACCGAACCGTGAAGAGCGCCGTCGAGACCCTGAACCCGACCCGGGTTCGGCTCACTGTTGAGGTGCCCTTCGAGGAGCTCAAGGACAGCCTCGACGCGGCGTACAAGAAGATCAACCAGCAGGTCACGGTGAAGGGCTTCCGCAAGGGCAAGATCCCGGCCCGCGTCATCGACCAGCGGTTCGGCCGCGGTGCGGTCCTGGAGGAGGCGGTCAACGACGCGCTTCCGAAGTTCTACACCGAGGCGGTCAACGAGGCCGAGCTCAACGTCCTGGGCCAGCCCGAGGTCGACATCACGGAGCTGAAGGACAACGAGCTGCTGTCCTTCACCGCCGAGGTCGACGTCCGCCCGGCCATCGAGATCCCGGACTACTCCGGCATCGAGGTCGAGGTCGACGCCGTCGAGGTCACCGACGAGGACGTCGAGAAGTCGGTGGAGCAGCTGCGTGAGCGCTTCGCCTCCACCACCCCGGTCGAGCGTGCCGCCGAGGACGGCGACGTCGTGACGATCGACCTGGAGGCCAAGGTCGAGGGCGAGGTGCTGGAGGACGGCATCGCCAGCGGCGTCTCCTACACCATCGGCTCCGGTGAGCTGCTGGACGGCATCGACGACGCCGTGAAGGGCCTGGAGGCCGGCGGCGAGGGCACCTTCACCTCCGAGCTGAAGGGCGGCTCGGCGGCGGGCAAGGAGGCCGAGGTCACCGTCAAGGTCACCCAGGTCGCCGCCCGTGAGCTGCCGGAGCTGGACGACGAGTTCGCCCAGCTCGCCTCCGAGTTCGACACCCTCGAGGAGCTGAAGGCGGACAGCCGCAAGCGCCTGGAGAACATGAAGGAGTACGACCAGGCCACGCAGGCCCAGGAGCGCGTCCTGGAGAAGCTGCTGGAGCTCGTCGAGGTGCCCGTCCCCGAGAAGCTGCTCGAGGACGAGATCAACACCCGCAAGCACAACCTGGAGCACCACCAGCTCGGCCAGATGGGTCTGACCCTCGACAAGTACCTGGAGATCCAGGGCAAGACGGCCGAGGAGTT
This sequence comes from Streptomyces poonensis, assembly GCF_014650915.1. Classification (GTDB taxonomy): domain Bacteria; phylum Actinomycetota; class Actinomycetes; order Streptomycetales; family Streptomycetaceae; genus Streptomyces; species Streptomyces poonensis. The sequence goes on from NZ_BMVW01000008.1 coordinate 164,258, forward strand.
CGACGAGGAGACCCGCGAGGCGGCGGTCAAGGGCATCAAGACCCAGTTCGTCCTCGACGAGCTCGTCAAGCAGGAGAAGCTGAACGTCAACCAGGAGGAGCTCACCGAGCACCTCATGCGGCGTGCGGCCTCCTCCGGCATGTCCCCCGACCAGTTCGCCCAGGCCGTCGTCGAGGGCGGCCAGGTGCCGCTGCTCGTCGGCGAGGTCGCCCGCGGCAAGGCCCTCGCGGTGGTCGTCGAGGCCGCCACGGTCAAGGACACCAACGGTGAGGTCGTCGACCTGAGCGACGACGAGGACGAGGCCGAGGGCGAGACCGAGGAGACGGCAGAGGCCGCCGCCGAGGCTCCGGCCGAGGAGAAGGCCGCGGAGAAGACCGAGGGCTGATCCTCGCGACATCTCTGACGCAGTACGACGGCCCCGGGGCGGAACCCCCGGGGCCGTCGGCGTCCCCGGCAGCACCGGCTTCCCAGGACACCGGCGCCGCCGGCGCCGCCGATCCGCCCGGCGCCGTCGGCCCGCCCGGCAGCGCGCCGGTCCGGGGCGTCTGCGCCTCGGCACGCCGGGAACGCAGAAATCCGCAAGAGCCATCAGCGCCCCCGGGGGGCGGCAGGAACCCCAGGGAACGCCGATGTGCCCCGGGGAAGCCCGGAGGACCGAGCGGCCGGGCGTGTGCCACCCCGTCGCCCTTGGCCCGCCCGGGTGACGGCCGTTTACCGACTCCTCCCGGTGGAGCGGCATGCGCTGACAGCGAACAGTCCGGGAAACCGGGATGGCACCCGCCTGCCTGCGCGTTAGGGTCCATTGATACGAGGGCAGGGGAGTCCCCGGAGCCGCCCGGACGGGGCGCGCCCTGGGTCCCAGGCCCCAGCAGAACACGTGAGACGGCCCGGCGCCGTCGTAAGACGAGCAGGTGGATACGTGACGAATCTGATGCCCTCCGCCGCCGGCGAGCCCTCCATCGGTGGTGGCCTCGGCGACCAGGTCTACAACCGGCTGCTCGGCGAGCGGATCATCTTCCTCGGCCAGCCGGTGGACGACGACATCGCGAACAAGATCACCGCGCAGCTGCTGCTCCTTGCCGCCGACCCGGACAAGGACATCAACCTGTACATCAACAGCCCCGGCGGCTCCATCACGGCCGGTATGGCGATCTACGACACCATGCAGTTCATCAAGAACGACGTGGTGACCATCGCCATGGGCCTCGCCGCCTCGATGGGCCAGTTCCTGCTGAGCGCGGGCACGCCGGGCAAGCGCTTCGCGCTGCCGAACGCCGAGATCCTGATCCACCAGCCCTCCGCCGGCCTGGCCGGCTCGGCCTCCGACATCAAGATCCACGCGGAGCGGCTGCTGCACACCAAGAAGCGCATGGCCGAGCTCACGGCCCACCACACCGGCCAGACGGTCGAGCAGATCACCCGCGACTCCGACCGCGACCGGTGGTTCGACGCCTACGAGGCCAAGGAGTACGGCCTCATCGACGACGTGATCACCTCTGCCGCCAGCATGCCGGGCGGCGGCGGCACCGGGGCGGCGTAACCGGCGCACACCGGCGCGAGTCGGAGCGCCGTGCTCCGGCGCGTGACGCCGTACGACAGGCCGGGACCGGTACCGCCGTCCCGTCCGGCCGTACGGCAGCGGCGGGGTTCGATCCGGCGTACGGCCCCCGTACGCCGGCGCACAGCCGGTACGACACGACCGGCGCCGACCCCGCAAGCCCCCTGCAGCCCCAGCCGACCGCCTCAGCCCCTCTCAAGGCTCCCAGGAGACCCACAGTGAACGACTTCCCCGGCAGCGGCCTCTACGACCGTATGCGCGCCGAGTACACCGGCCCGCAGGCCGAGTCCCGCTATGTCATCCCCCGCTTCGTGGAGCGCACCTCCCAGGGCGTGCGCGAGTACGACCCGTACGCGAAGCTCTTCGAGGAGCGCGTGATCTTCCTCGGCGTGCAGATCGACGACGCCTCCGCCAACGACGTCATGGCGCAGCTGCTGTGCCTGGAGTCGATGGACCCCGACCGTGACATCTCGGTCTACATCAACAGCCCCGGCGGCTCCTTCACCGCGCTGACGGCCATCTACGACACGATGCAGTTCGTCAAGCCGGACATCCAGACGGTCTGCATGGGCCAGGCCGCCTCCGCGGCCGCGATCCTGCTGGCCGCCGGCACGCCCGGCAAGCGCATGGCGCTGCCGAACGCGCGCGTGCTGATCCACCAGCCGTACAGCGAGACCGGCCGCGGTCAGGTCTCCGACCTGGAGATCGCCGCCAACGAGATCCTCCGGATGCGCTCGCAGCTGGAGGAGATGCTGGCCAAGCACTCCACCACGCCGATCGAGCGGATCCGCGAGGACATCGAGCGTGACAAGATCCTGACGGCCGAGGACGCGCTGTCGTACGGCCTGATCGACCAGATCATCTCCACCCGGAAGATGAACAACGCCGACGTCCGCTGACGGAGGGGATCCCCCCAGCTCACGCCTGGCCGGGAGCGAGGGGGAAGCTGTATCGTCTGCCGCCCCTTGGCACGGTTTGACACGGTGCACGTCAAAGTGAACCGCGCCAAGGGGGGCCCGAACGGGGGGCCCGGCAAGGTACCGTCGGACATAAGGCAGCACCAGGAGCCGCTGGACGTAGGCGTCTCCCAGGCGAAGGGGAAGCACACCGTGGCACGCATCGGTGACGGCGGCGATCTGCTCAAGTGCTCGTTCTGCGGCAAGAGCCAGAAGCAGGTCAAGAAGCTCATCGCAGGCCCCGGTGTGTACATCTGCGACGAGTGCATCGATCTCTGCAACGAGATCATCGAGGAGGAGCTCGCGGAGACGAGCGAGGTGCGCTGGGAGGAACTCCCGAAGCCCCGCGAGATCTACGAGTTCCTCGAGGGCTACGTCGTCGGCCAGGAGGCCGCGAAGAAGGCGCTCTCCGTCGCGGTGTACAACCACTACAAGCGGGTCCAGGCCGGTGAGAACGGCGGCGCCCAAGGACGGGACGACGCCATCGAGTTGGCGAAGTCCAACATCCTCCTGCTGGGCCCCACGGGCTCCGGCAAGACGCTGCTCGCGCAGACGCTCGCGCGCATGCTGAACGTCCCCTTCGCCATCGCGGACGCGACCGCGCTGACGGAGGCGGGCTACGTCGGCGAGGACGTCGAGAACATCCTGCTCAAGCTCATCCAGGCGGCCGACTACGACGTCAAGAAGGCCGAGACCGGGATCATCTACATCGACGAGATCGACAAGGTGGCCCGGAAGAGCGAGAACCCCTCCATCACGCGTGACGTGAGCGGCGAGGGCGTGCAGCAGGCGCTGCTGAAGATCCTGGAGGGCACCACCGCGTCCGTGCCGCCGCAGGGCGGGCGCAAGCACCCCCACCAGGAGTTCATTCAGATCGACACGACGAACGTCCTGTTCATCGTGGGCGGCGCCTTCGCGGGCCTGGAGAAGATCATCGAGTCCCGGGCCGGCGCCAAGGGCATCGGCTTCGGCGCCACGATCCGCTCCAAGCGCGAGCTGGAGAACAAGGACCAGTTCGAGGACGTCATGCCCGAGGACCTGGTCAAGTTCGGGATGATCCCCGAGTTCATCGGCCGTCTGCCGGTCATCACCTCGGTCCACAACCTCGACCGCAAGGCCCTGCTCCAGATCCTGGTCGAGCCGCGCAACGCGCTGGTGAAGCAGTACCAGCGCCTCTTCGAACTCGACGGCGTGGAGCTGGACTTCGAGCGCGAGGCCCTGGAGGCCATCGCCGACCAGGCCATCCTCCGCCAGACCGGCGCCCGCGGGCTGCGCGCCATCATGGAGGAGGTCCTCCAGGCGGTGATGTACGAGGTCCCGTCCCGCAAGGACGTGGCCCGCGTGGTCATCACGGCGGACGTCGTCCTGTCGAACGTGAACCCGACGCTCATCCCGCGGGACGCCCGCGGGCGGGGTTCGGGGGAGCAGAAGACGGCGTAGCCGTACGACGATCCACCTGATCCGTCTCATCCACCTGTACGAGGAAGGGCCCCGGTCGAGTGACCGGGGCCCTTCCTCGTCGCCGCGCGGCGGATCACTCCTTGACGCGGACCTCCGTGCGGAAGTCGGCGGCCAGGTCCGCCGTGGCGCCCAGGTCGGCGGCCTTGCCCGACAGGGCGTCCGCCATGTCGACGTGGATGAAGACACCCACCGTGCTGTGGTCGCCCCAGATGCAGACCGGCATGCTCATCGACGAGGAGTCGGACGAGGAGCCACTGCCCAGACCGGCGCCCTTGATCTTGGTCTCCTGGCACTTGAGGACCGCGCCGTCGAGCGCGCTCGGCGTGAACGCCTTGGGGTCGCCGACCAGTTCGCCGGTCTCCGAGTCCTCACCGGCGTTCTTCGCCAGCTCGGCGAACATCTCGTCGACGACGTTCTCCGGGTCGTCGATCTCGCCCTGGACGCCCACGAACTGGATCATGGCGCCGGCGAGCGGATTGCTCTCGTCCTGGGACTGGTAGGCGCCGCTGACGCTCTTGGCGTTCTTCACGCCGTGCTTCTCGGCGTCCTCGAGGTCGGACGCGCTGAAGCCGCCGGTGGCGGCGCTCGCGGCCTTCTTGTACTCGCCGCCGAGCACCGACGCCGGCGTCGTCAGCTTGTGCGCCCCGTCGTCCGGGATGTCCGAGCCGCTGCCGCCGCCCCCGGCCAGGACGACGTACGCACCCACGGCGATCGCGGCCACGACGGCCACCGCGCCGATGATCAGGCCCGTCTTCTTCTTGCCGCCGCCCGGCGCGGGCGGCTCCGGGAAACCGTACGGCTGCTGGCCGTAGGGCTGCTGACCGTACGGGGGCTGGCCCTGCGGGGGCTGACCGTACGGTCCGGGCTGCTGGGGCTGGCCGTACGGGCCGGGCTGCGGAGGCTGGCCGTACGGTCCCGGCTGCTGCGGGGAACCGTCCTGCGGAGGCTGCTGGGGGTACCCGTAGCCGGGCTGCGGGGCCGGAGCCTGGGGCGGGTAACCGTAGCCGGGCTGAGGGGGCTGCGGGGCGCCGGGCGGGGGAGCCTGCGGCGGCTGGCCGTAGGGGCCCGGCTGGCCGTACGGCCCGGGCTGCTGGGGCTGGCCGCCGTACGGGCCCGGCTGGTTCTGACTCATTTGTGGGTTCCCCCTCAATGCCTTATGCGTTCCCGACATCCTGACGCAGGGGCCACGCACTGGGAGCACCGGGGGTCGCACCGTTACCAAAGATTCTGGTTTCGGGACGGACCCGTGACACCTCTAAACTGAGCCCCGTGACCGAGAAGCCTCAGCAGCAGCCCGCAGCGCCCACCACCGACCTGCCGACCCAGTACTCGCCGGCCGACGTAGAGGGGGAGCTGTACGAGCGCTGGGTAGAGCGGGGTTACTTCGAGGCCGACGCGAAGAGCGACAAGCCGCCGTACACCGTCGTCATCCCGCCGCCGAACGTCACGGGCAGCCTGCACCTCGGGCACGCCTTCGAGCACACCATCATCGACGCCCTGACCCGCCGCAAGCGCATGCAGGGCTACGAGACGCTGTGGCAGCCCGGCATGGACCACGCCGGCATCGCCACGCAGAACGTCGTCGAGCGGGAGCTGGGCAAGGAGGGCAAGTCCCGCCACGACCTCGGCCGGGAGGCGTTCGTCGAGCGCGTCTGGCAGTGGAAGGCGGAGTCCGGCGGGCAGATCTCCGGGCAGATGCGCCGCCTCGGCGACGGCGTCGCCTGGTCGCGCGAGCGCTTCACCATGGACGAGGGCCTGTCCCAGGCCGTCCAGACCATCTTCAAGAAGCTGTACGACGACGAGCTGATCTACCGCGCCGAGCGCATCATCAACTGGTGCCCGCGCTGTCTCACCGCCATCTCGGACATCGAGGTCGAGTACCAGGACGACGACGGCGAGCTGGTCTCCATGAAGTACGGGGAGGGGGACGACACGATCGTCGTCGCCACCACCCGTGCCGAGACGATGCTCGGGGACACGGCCGTCGCCGTCCACCCCGACGACGAGCGGTACAAGCACCTGGTCGGCAAGCTGATCCGCCTGCCGCTCACCGACCGCTCCATCCCGGTCGTCGCCGACGCCCACGTCGACCCGGAGTTCGGCACGGGTGCCGTCAAGGTCACCCCGGCCCACGACCCGAACGACTTCGAGATCGGCCAGCGGCACGACCTGCCCAACATCGCCGTGATGGACGAGCACGCGGTCATCACGGTCCCCGGCCCCTTCCAGGGCCTGGACCGCCTCGAGGCCCGCTCCGCCATCGTCGCCGCGCTGCGCGCCGAGGGCCGGATCGTCGCCGAGAAGCGGCCGTACGTCCACTCGGTCGGCCACTGCTCGCGCTGCAAGACCACCATCGAGCCGCGGCTGTCGATGCAGTGGTGGGTCAAGGTCGGCCCGCTCGCGAAGGCCGCCGGTGACGCGGTCCGCGACGGCAAGGTCAAGATCCACCCGCAGGAGATGGAGAAGCGGTACTTCGACTGGGTCGACAACCTCCACGACTGGTGCATCTCGCGCCAGCTCTGGTGGGGCCACCGCATCCCCGTCTGGTACGGCCCGAACGGCGAGGTCGTCTGCGTCGGCCCGGACGACGAGGCCCCGATCGGCGAGGGCTGGCACCAGGACACCGACGTCCTCGACACCTGGTTCTCGTCCGGCCTGTGGCCGTTCTCCACGCTCGGCTGGCCGGAGCAGACCGAGAGCCTCGCGAAGTTCTACCCGAACTCCGTCCTGGTCACCGGCTACGACATCCTCTTCTTCTGGGTCGCCCGGATGATGATGTTCGGCCTGTACGCGATGGACGGCACCCCGCCGTTCCACACCATCGCCCTGCACGGCATGGTCCGCGACCAGTTCGGCAAGAAGATGTCGAAGTCCTTCGGCAACGCGGTGAACCCGCTGGACTGGATGGACAAGTACGGCTCGGACGCGCTGCGGTTCACGCTCGCCCGCGGTGCCAACCCCGGCGTCGACGTCCCGATCGGCGAGGACTGGGTCCAGGGCTCCCGCAACTTCGCCAACAAGATCTGGAACGCCACGCGCTTCGCGCTGATGAACGGCGCGACGGTCGAGGGCCCGCTGCCGGACCCGTCCGAGATGTCGGCGACCGACCGCTGGATCCTGTCCCGGCTGAACGCCACGGTCGCCGAGGTCGACGCCTTCTACGACGACTACCAGTTCGCCAAGCTGTCGGACGCCCTGTTCCACTTCGCCTGGGACGAGGTCTTCGACTGGTACGTCGAGCTGTCCAAGACGACGTTCATGGGCGGCGGCGAGGCCGCGAAGGTGTCGGGCCGGGTCCTGGGCGAGGTCCTGGACGTCACGCTCCGCCTGCTCCACCCGATCGTCCCCTTCGTGACCGAGACCCTCTGGACCACGCTCACGGGCGGCGAGTCGGTCGTCATCGCCGACTGGCCCAAGGACAGCGGCTTCCGTGACGCCGACGCCGAGCGGGAGATCGAGACCCTTCAGCAGGTCATCACCGAGGTCCGCCGCTTCCGCGCCGACCAGGGCCTCCAGCCCGGCCAGCGCGTCCCGGCCCGCCTGACCCTCGACGGCACGGCGCTGGCGCCCCACGAGGCCGCCATCCGCCAGCTCCTGCGCCTGCAGCCGGAGGGCGAGGGCTTCACGGCCACGGCCACGCTGCCGGTCGCGGGCGCCGAGGTCGCGCTGGACCTGTCCGGCACGATCGACGTCGCCGCGGAGCGCAAGCGCCTCGCCAAGGACCTGGCCGCCGCGCAGAAGGAGCGTCAGCAGGCTGAGGCCAAACTGGGTAACGAGGCGTTCCTGGCCAAGGCGCCCGACCACGTCGTGGAGAAGATCCGCACCAGGCTGGCGAAGGCTGATGAGGACATCACTCGGATCGAGAACCAGCTGGCGAAGCTGCCGGTAGGCTGATTTCCAGTTGTCTCCGCTATCGCGGAGGTGATCCGGACCTGGCCGCTGCTGACAAGGACAAGGCCCGGTTGTCCCCGCCGCTGCGGGGCTGGCGGTCGACGTGAATGAGGGCCCCGGAGCCGTTCGGTTCCGGGGCCCTCGTGTAGGGCGCGAGCCGCCTCACGCCTTTGTCAGCGCCCCTCCGTAGACTGGCCCCGTGAGTGAGCTCCCCCCGGACGACAACAGCGCGCTGCCCGACCCGCTCGACAGCTTCGACGAGATGATCGAGGCCGAGACCAACCGCGACCCCGATCTGGCGGTGATCGAGGCGGGCAGCCGTACCCTGCGGGCGCAGAGCGGACCGCCGCGCGCCGACGTACCCGCACGCCCGGCCGACCCCGAGGTCGACCAGGCGCTGCGCGAGGTGGAGGCGGAGCTCGCCACCCGCTGGGGCGAGACCAAGCTGGAGCCGTCGGTCAGCCGGATCGCCGCGCTGATGGACGTGCTGGGGGAGCCGCAGCGGTCGTACCCCTCGATCCACATCACCGGCACCAACGGCAAGACCTCCACCGCCCGCATGATCGAGGCGCTGCTCGGCGCCTTCGACCTGCGCACCGGCCGGTACACCTCGCCGCACGTCCAGTCGATCACCGAGCGGATCAGCCTCGACGGCGCGCCGATGGACGCCGAGCGGTTCATCGAGACGTACCGGGACATCAAGCCGTACGTCGAGATGGTGGACGCCTCCCAGGAGTACCGGCTGTCCTTCTTCGAGGTGCTCACCGGCATGGCGTACGCGGCCTTCGCGGACGCGCCGGTCGACGTGGCCGTCGTCGAGGTGGGTATGGGCGGCAGCTGGGACGCCACCAATGTGATCGACGCCGACGTGGCCGTCGTGACGCCCATCGACCTCGACCACACCGACCGCCTCGGCAACACCCCGGGCGAGATCGCCGGCGAGAAGGCGGGCATCGTCAAGCAGGACGCGACCGTGATCCTGGCGCAGCAGCCGGTGGACGCGGCGCAGGTGCTGCTGAAGAAGGCCGTCGAGGTCGACGCGACCGTGGCCCGCGAGGGCCTGGAGTTCGGGGTCGTCTCGCGGCAGCTCGCCGTCGGCGGGCAGATGGTGACGCTGCGCGGCCTCGGCGGGGAGTACGAGGACGTCTTCCTGCCGCTGCACGGCCCCTACCAGGCGCACAACGCGGCGGTGGCGCTCGCCGCCGTCGAGGCGTTCTTCGGCGTCGGCTCCCAGCGGCCCGAGCGGCTCGACATCGACACCGTCCGCAAGGCGTTCGCGTCGGTGGCCTCGCCGGGCCGTCTCGAGGTCGTACGGCGCTCGCCCACCGTGGTCCTGGACGCCGCGCACAACCCCGCGGGGGCGCGGGCCACGGCGGAGGCGGTGAGCGAGGCGTTCGACTTCAGCCGGCTGATCGGTGTGGTCGGCGCGAGCGGCGACAAGAACGTACGGGGACTCCTCGAGGCCTTCGAGCCGATCTTCGCCGAGGTCGTGATCACCCAGAATTCCAGCCACCGCGCGATGGACGCCGACGAACTGGCGGCGATCGCGGTCGAGGTGTTCGGCGAGGACCGGGTCCAGGTGGAGCCGCGGCTGCCCGACGCACTGGAGGAGGCGATCACGCTCGCCGAGGAGGAGGGCGAGTTCGCGGGCGGCGGGGTCCTCGTCACCGGTTCCGTGATCACCGTCGGCGAGGCCCGACTGCTGCTGGGAAGGGGCTGACGTACCCGTGCGTACCCTCTGTGCTTCGACGCTGATCGGCGAGTTCTTCGTCATCGGCTTCGCCGGTCTGGTCGCCATGAAGGACCCGGACCTGTCCATGACGACGGTGTGGACGGTCTGCGGGGTCGCGATGGTGCTGTCCGTCCTGCTGTGCGGAATGATCACGCGGCCGGGCGGGGTGCAGCTCGGCTGGGCGCTGCAGATCGTCCTCGTCGCCTCCGGCTTCTTCGTCCCCGTCATGTTCTTCATGGGCGCGGTGTTCGCCGCCCTGTGGTGGGCGTCGATCCACTACGGACGCAAGATCGACGAGGCGAAGGCCCGCTTCGCGGCGCAGGCGCAGCAGCAGGAGGCGGCGGGCGGGGCTTCCTGACGTCGGCGCTGACGCTGCGTGACGGGCGCCTGGCCACGCCCTGTAGCCTCTGAGCTCCGCACAAGCGTGCATCGACTTTTGTCAGATGTCAGATGAAGGAGCCACCGTCGTGAGCCAGCGCACCCTTGTCCTCCTCAAGCCCGACGCCGTCCGTCGTGGGCTGACCGGCGAGATCATCGGCCGTATCGAGCGCAAGGCCGGATGGCAGATCACCGCGCTGGAGCTGCGCACGCTGGACCAGGAGACGCTGGAGCAGCACTACGGGGAGCACAAGGGCAAGCCGTTCTACGAGCCGCTGGTCGCGTTCATGTCCTCCGGCCCGGTGGTCGCGATGATCGTGGAGGGTGAGCGGGTCGTCGAGGGCGTCCGCGCGCTCGCCGGACCGACCGACCCGATCGCGGCCGTCCCCGGCTCGATCCGCGGTGACTTCGGTGTCATCGTCCGCGAGAACCTCATCCACGCGTCCGACTCGGAGGAGTCCGCCGAGCGCGAGGTGAAGATCTTCTTCCCCGGCCGCGCGTAGGCGCTCCGCTGCGGTGCCGGGTCTGGGGCCTCCGCCTCCCTGAGGCCGGGCCCGGGTACCCCGCCTCACCGGGGCCGGGTGGTCCCGCCTGACCGGTGCCGGTCCGGGGCCCGCTCCACCGGGCCGGGATCCACCCGGTGTGCGTGCGGGGCTCCGGCCCGTCCGACGTGCGTGACCCGGCCGCCACCGCCGAGCGTGGCCGGGGTCTCGGCCGGCCGGCGCACAGGGCGGGTTCCGGCCCGGTGGGCGTAGTGCCGGCCCGGTCGACGCGCGGGGTTCGGATCCCCGTCACTTCACGCCACCCGAGACCGCGTCGAAGGGCCGTGCCACGGGGCCGGGGCCTGCCCGGCGCGGCCACCCGCAGGGCACCGTCAGGAACCGGCCATGTCGCCGTCCGCAGAGCACCCGACGGGCGGTCGGCCCCGGCGCTGACGGGCCGTCGGAGGGACCGGCGCACGCCTGTGTGAGCGCATCCCCTCCGAATCCCCCCATCTCTCTGGCATATGCGTGGCGTGCGGGGGAACGCAACCCCCCGAACGCTCGTCTCCACAAGCGAGGCGACACGTCATCTGCTGACAATGGCGAAGACCCTCGCGCAGTGTCCGTGCGGGCGAGACTACGATGTAAGCCTTCACGTCACAGCACCCACTTCGCCGTCCCGAAAAGCCGTCAGTGCTCCAATACGGGAAGGCCAGACGAATCCTGATGGGGAACTCAATGTCGTTCATCGGCCGTGACATGGCTGTCGACCTCGGGACCGCCAACACGCTGGTGTACGTCAGGGGTCGCGGGATCGTACTCAACGAGCCGTCCGTCGTCGCGATCAACACGAACACCGGTGGAATTCTTGCGGTCGGCGCTGAAGCCAAGAAGATGATCGGTCGGACGCCCGGCAACATCGTCGCCGTGCGTCCTCTGAAGGACGGTGTCATCGCCGACTTCGAGATCACCGAGCGGATGCTCCGCTACTTCATCCTGAAGATCCACAAGCGGAGGTATCTCGCCCGGCCGCGCGTCGTCGTCTGCGTGCCGTCCGGCATCACCGGCGTCGAGCGCCGCGCCGTCATCGAGGCGTCGTCCCAGGCCGGCGCCCGCCAGGTGCACATCATCGAGGAGCCCATGGCCGCGGCCATCGGCTCCGGACTGCCGGTCCACGAGGCCACGGGCAACATGGTGGTCGACATCGGCGGCGGCACCACGGAGGTCGCGGTCATCTCGCTCGGCGGCATCGTCACCGCCCAGTCCATCCGCGTCGCGGGTGACGAGCTGGACAACGCGATCATCCAGCACATCAAGAAGGAGTACTCGCTCCTCCTCGGTGAGCGGACGGCCGAGCAGATCAAGATCACGATCGGTTCGGCGTACGACCTGGACACTGACGAGCACACCGAGATCCGGGGCCGGGACCTGGTCTCCGGACTGCCCAAGACCGTGGTGATCTCCGCGGCCGAGGTCCGCAAGGCCATCGAGGAGCCCGTCAACGCCATCGTCGACGCGGTCAAGACGACCCTCGACAAGTGCCCGCCCGAGCTCTCCGGCGACATCATGGACCGCGGCATCGTCCTCACCGGCGGCGGCGCCCTGCTGCGCGGCCTGGACGAGCGGCTGCGCCGTGAGACGGGCATGCCGATCCACATCGCCGAGGACCCGCTGGACAGCGTGGCGCTCGGCTCCGGCAAGTGCGTCGAGGAGTTCGAGGCGCTCCAGCAGGTGCTGGACGCCCAGCCCCGCAGATGACGTAACGCTTCGATTCCGCCGTACGAGACGATCCCTTCTCGTGCGGCGGATCGTTGATATTGAGGCATAAGCTTCCGCTCGACACCCTTGACACACCCCTGACACCCCGACACCCCGAGAGCTCCCCGCGGCACCGACCGCGAGCCCGCCCGTCCGGGGTGCGCCCCTGTCAACCGTTCCCAGTTAGCTGAGTCACCCGAGTTACCCATCTCGACGAGGAAGGCACGGCCGCCGCACGTGAGGGACACACGAGAGAGCCGGCTGCTCCTGGTGCTGCTGGTCGCCATCGCGTTCGCGCTGATCACGGTGGACATCCGCGGCGGAGAGGACTCACCGGTCGACGGTGCCCGCCAGGCCGCGGCCACGGTCTTCGGACCCGTGGAGGACGGCATCGCCACCGCGGTCGACCCGATCGGCAACGCGATCTCCGCAGTCCGCGACTCCGGCACCCGCCACGACCGTCTCGCCGCGCTGGAGAAGGAGAACGCGGAGCTGAAGGCGGAGCTCGGCAGCGACGACCGCTACCGCAGCCGGGTGAAACAGCTCGACAGGATGCTGAAGACGGCCGCCAACGGCCAGTACGGCATCAAGGGCGCCGAGGTCATCGCCATAGGCGCCGCCCAGGGCTTCTCCTGGACCGTGACCATCGACATCGGGTCGAACGACGGCATCAGGCGCGACATGACCGTCCTGAACGGGGACGGCCTGGTCGGCCGGGTCACCACCGTCGGGCCGAACACCTCCACCGTGCTCCTCGCCAACGACCCCGACTTCACGGTCGGCACCCGCATGGAGTCCACCGACGAACTGGGCTTCGCCTCCGGACAGGGCGACCGGCCGCTGCGCGTGGAACTCCTCAACGGCAAGGCCAAGGTGAAGAAGGGCGACCGGCTGGTCACCTTCGGCTCCCAGGCGGACCGTCCGTTCGTACCCGGTGTGCCCGTCGGCGTCGTCTCGCGCGTCGACCCCTCCGGCGGTGACCTGACCCGGACGGTGTACGTCGAGCCGTTCGCGGGACTCACCAAGCTCGACCTCGTCGGAGTCGTCGTCGAGGTGCCCCGCAAGGACCCGCGGGACACCGTCCTGCCGCCCAAGCCGAAGCCCACGCCCCGGCCGACCGTGACGGTGACGGTCACGCCGTCCCCGGGCGCCGAGGTGCCCACCGACGGCCAGTCGCAAGACCCGCAAGAGCAGTAGGAGCTGACCCCCATGCGCCTGAACCGGATGCTGCTCTCCGCCACCCTGGTGATCGTCGCCCTGGTGCTCCAGGTGAGCGTCCTCGCCCGCCTCCAACTCCCCGGCGCCGTGCCGGACCTGGTGCTCCTCACCGTCCTCGGCCTGGCCCTCGTGTACGGGCACGTCGGCGGCGCCCTCGTCGGCTTCGGCGCGGGACTGCTCTCCGACCTCGCTCCGCCCGCCGACCACGCCGCCGGCCGCTACGCGCTCGTGCTGTGCGTCATCGGCTACCTCGCCGGGCTGGTGAAGCCGGAGAACGGCCGGCTGAAGTCCGTGACCGGCCCGCTGGCCGTCGTGGCCGCCGCCGCGATCGGCACGACCCTGCTGTACGCGGGCGTCGGCGCCCTCGTCGGCGACACCGCCGCCCGCCATGTGGGCCTGCCGAGCCTGGTGCTCACGGCCACGGTGTACGACCTGGTGCTCGCCCCCTTCGTCGTCCCCGGGATCATGGCGCTGGCCCGGCGCGCCGACAACGACCCGCTCGACGAGGCGAACTCCGCCAAGGCGGCTGACGTCTCCACCGGCTGGCTCGCCTCCGGCACCGGCCTGAGCATCGGCCAGCAGCGCGGCGGGCGCATCAAGACGGCCAGGGCGCGCACGGCCCGCGCCGGACGCATCAAGGGGGTCAAGCGGCTGTGACGGCACGGCAGTCGAGTACGGCGGACGGACGGCAGCCGAGTACGGCGGGCGGCGCGACACGAGGGGAGGGAACCGCATGACCAACATCCCGGAGACCGGACGGACCCCACGGGTCCAGATCCGGCTCGTCGTCATCCAGATCCTCGTCCTGTCCCTGCTCGCCACCCTCGGCGGGCGCCTGTGGTACCTCCAGATCCGCGAGGGCGACACCTACGCCAAGGAAGCCTCCGGCAACCATGTGCAGCAGGTCGTCCAGCCCGCCGTACGCGGTTCGATCCTGGACGCCCGCGGTGTGCCCATCGCCGACAACGAGACCCGCCTCGTGGTCTCCGCCTCCCGCACCGACCTGATGAAGATGAAGGACGACGGCGAGGCGGTCCTCACCAAGCTCGCCGGCGTCCTCGGCATGACCCCCAAGGAGGTCATGGACAAGGTCCGGCTGTGCGACGCCGAGACCCCGCAACCGTGCTGGAACGGCTCCCCGTACCAGCCGATCCCCATCACCGACGAGGCCACCCCCAAGCAGGCCCTGCAGATCCGCGAGCGCTCCGAGGACTTCCCCGGCATCACCGCCGAACCGCAGGCCATGCGCCGCTACCCGGCACCCGGCGGCGCCAACACCGCCCAGGTGCTCGGCTATCTCTCGCCCGTCACGGACGAGGAGATCCAGCAGGCCCAGGACACCGACTCGCCGTATCTGCGCTCCGACCAGGTCGGCCGCTCCGGCCTGGAGCGCCAGTACGACAAGGCGCTGCGCGGCAAGGCCGGTGTCACCCGCTACGAGGTCGACAACCTCGGGCGGGTCATAGGAGAGGCCGAGAACGACCCGACGCAGCCCGGTGACAACCTCGTCACCAGCATCGACGCCCGCGTCCAGCGCATCGCCGAGTACGAGCTCAACGAGGCGATGAAGGAAGCCCGCAAGCAGCACGACAGGAACACCGGCACCAACTACAAGGCCGACTCCGGCGCCATCGTCGTGATGGAGGCGAAGACCGGCCGCGTGGTCGCCATGGCGTCCAACCCGACGTACGACCCGAACGCCTGGGTCGGCGGCATCTCCGCCAAGGACTACACGGAGCTCACCGGCAAGGACTCCAACTACCCGCTGCTGAACCGGGCCATCCAGGGCCAGTCGGCCCCCGGCTCCATCTTCAAGGTCGTCCCCACGGCCGCCGCCATACAGGCCGGTTACTCCTTCGACGGCCCGTACCAATGCTCGAGCTCCTACTCGATCGGCGGCCAGGTCTTCAAGAACTTCGAGTCCCGGGGGTACGGCCCGATCAGCCTCGGCCGCGCCCTGGAGGTCTCCTGCGACACCGTCTTCTACCGGCTCTCCCACGAGGAGTGGAAGAAGGACGGCGGCACCAAGCCGAAGAAGAACGCCAACGACTGGTTCTACAAGACCGCCCACCAGTTCGGCCTCGGCGAGGAGACCGGCATCGACCTGCCCAACGAGGTCACCGGCCGGGTCCCCGACCGCCAGTGGAAGCTCGACTACTGGAAGGCCAACAAGGACGCCTGGTGCAAGACCGGCAAGAAGGACGGCGACTACGCCGAGAAGATCGCCTACGAGAACTGCCTCGAAGGCAACCGGATGCGCGCCGGTGACTCCGTCAACTACTCCATCGGACAGGGCGACACCCTCGTCACGCCGATACAGATGGCCACCATCTACGCGGCGATCGCCAACGGCGGCACGCTCTACGACCCCACGGTCGGCAAGGCGATCATCAGCGCCGACGGCAAGAGCGTGCAGGAGATCGAGCCCACGGCGCACGGCAAGCTGCCGATGACCAAGAAGACCCTCAACGCCATAGACGGAGCCCTCGAAGGCGTCGCGACCCGCGGTACCGCCGCCTGGCGGTTCCAGGGCTGGCCGCAGGACGAGATCCCGATGCACGCCAAGACGGGTACGGCGGAGGTCTACGGCAAGCAGACCACCTCGTGGTTCGCCACGTACACCGAGGACTACTCCATCGTCATGACGATCTCCCAGGGCGGTACGGGCTCCGGCGCCTCCGCCCCGGCCGTGCGCAAGCTCTACAACGCGCTGTACGGCGTCTCCGAGGAAGGAAAGATCGACAAGAAGAAGGCGCTGCTGTACACCCCGCAGAAGAGCCTGCCGAAGGTCGGATCCGACGGCTCGATCGAGGCGCCGAAGGTCGACAAGTACCCCTCGCCGAAGGACAAGGAGAAGGCCTCGCCCAGCCCGCAGCCGGTGGTGTTCGGCGACCCGGCGCCCGATGATCCGGCGCCCGGCGGCCTGGCCGCCACCGTGAACACCCCGGCGGCGGGCGGCAACCGCGACGCCCGCAGGCGCTCGGCCCGCCGCGGCCGCGCCCGGAACAGGCGCAGGAGCACCCCATGACCGGCGCGAACAGTTTCTCCGTCTCCTCCTACGGGCCCAAGCGGTCCGGCTTTGCCCGGCTGTTCGCCCGCGACTCGCTCGCGCGCCGGCTCGACTGGCCGATACTGCTGAGCGCCCTCGCGCTGTCGCTCATCGGCACGGCCCTCGTCTACTCGGCCACCCGCAACCGCACCGAGCTCAACCAGGGCGACCCGTACTACTTCCTGACCCGGCACCTCCTCAACACCGGCATCGGCATCGCCCTGATGATCGGCACGGTCTGGCTCGGCCACCGCACCCTGCGCACGGCCGTGCCGGTCCTGTACGGCGTCTCGGTCTTCCTGGTGCTGCTGGTGCTCACCCCGCTCGGCGCGACCATCAACGGCGCGCACGCGTGGATCCGCCTCCCCGGCGGCTTCTCGCTCCAGCCCTCCGAGTTCGTGAAGGTCACGATCATCCTGGGCATGGCGATGCTGCTGGCGGCACGGGTCGACGCGGGCGACCGGCCGCACCCCGACCACCGCACCGTCCTGCAGTCCCTCGGCCTCGCCGCCGTGCCGATAGCGATCACGCTGCTCATGCCCGACCTCGGCTCGGTCATGGTCATGGTCGTCCTGGTGCTCGGCGTGCTGCTCGCCTCCGGCGCGTCCAACCGCTGGATCTTCGGGCTGATCGGCACGGGCGTGGCCGGCGCGATCGCCGTCTGGCAGCTGAAGATCCTCGACGAGTACCAGATCAACCGGTTCGCCGCCTTCGCCAACCCCTCGCTCGACCCCGCCGGCGTCGGCTACAACACCAACCAGGCCCGCATCGCGATCGGCTCCGGCGGACTGTTCGGCACCGGGCTCGGCCAGGGCTCGCAGACCACCGGCCAGTTCGTGCCCGAGCAGCAGACGGACTTCGTCTTCACGGTCGCGGGCGAGGAGCTCGGCTTCGTCGGCGGGGCGCTGATCATCGTGCTGCTCGGCATCGTCCTGTGGCGCGCGTGCCGCATCGCGCGCGAGACGACCGAGCTGTACGGCACGATCGTCGCCGCCGGCATCATCGCCTGGTTCGCGTTCCAGTCGTTCGAGAACATCGGTATGACGCTCGGCATCATGCCGGTGGCCGGTCTGCCGCTGCCCTTCGTCTCGTACGGCGGATCGTCGATGTTCGCGGTCTGGGTGGCGGTCGGGCTGCTGCAGTCGATCCGGGTGCAGCGGCCCATGTCGGCGTAGGGGCTCCGGCGGGGCGCGGAACCCCGGACACGGTCCCACGCCCTTTCCGGCCGCACCGCGCGCGTTCCCTTCCCGGGCCGGACATGGGCTGCCCAACCGCCGGATGCGCCACTACATTCGGTCCATGGCGGACACGAAGCGCGAGATCGAGCGGAAATACGAGTCCGACGAGAGCGGTCTGCCCGACCTGACGGGCGTCGCCGGAGTCGCCACCGTCGTCGACAAGGGTGTCGCCGAACTGGACGCCGTCTACTACGACACCCCCGACGAACGCCTCGCCGCGTCCGCGATCACCCTGCGCCGCCGCACCGGGGGCGACGACGCGGGCTGGCACCTGAAGTTCCCCGTCTCCGCCGGCGTACGGGACGAGATCCACGCCCCGCTCTCCGGCACCCTGCCGCGCTCCCTCGCCCGCCTCGTGCGCTCCCGGGTCCGCGACGCCGAACTGGTCCCCCTCGTCCGCCTCCGCTCCTCGCGCGACGTCCGTGACCTGCTCGACGCGGACGGCGCTCTGCTCGCCGAGGTCAGCGTCGACTCCGTACGGGCCGAGCGGCTCACCGGCGGCGGGCGTGACGCCCAGTGGTCCGAGATCGAGGTCGAACTGGCCGACGGCGGGGATCCGGCCTTCCTCGACAAGGTGGAGAAGAAACTGCGCAAAGCCGGCGTACAGCCCTCCGCGGCGCCTTCCAAGCTGGCGAGGGCCCTGCGGGAGACGGCATCAGGAGGCGAGGCCTCCGGGCCGCCCCCCGAGCGCCCCGGGCGGCCCGTCACCACCGCCGACCACGTCATCGCCTACCTGCGCGCCCAGCGCGACGCGATCGTCGCCCTCGACCCCGCCGTACGCCGCGACCTGCCCGACTCCGTGCACGGCATGCGCGTCGCCACCCGCCGCCTGCGCAGCACCTTCCGCTCGTACGCCAAGGTGCTCGACCGAGCCGTCACCGATCCCGTCGGCGCCGAGCTCAAATGGCTGGCCGAGGAGCTGGGCGCGGGCCGCGACCAGGAGGTGCTGAGCGAACGCCTCACGGCCGCCCTGGACGAGCTGCCGCGGCCCCTCCTCGCCGGCCCGGTCCGCACCCGGCTGCGCACCTGGTCCCACAGCCGCCGCTCCGGATCCCGCCGCCGGGTGACCGCCGTACTGGACGGCGAGCGCTATCTGGCCCTGCTCGGCGCGCTCGACTCCCTGATCGCGGACCCGCCGCTGCGCAAGGCCGCCGGTGCCGCCCCGGAGAAGGTGCTCACCAGGACCGTGGAACGGGAGGTGGGGCGCGTGTCCCGGCTCGTCCGCACGGCCCTGGACGTCCCGCCGGGCACCGAACGCGACCTGGCCCTGCACGAGGCCCGCAAGAAGGCCAAGCGCGCCCGGTACGCGGCGGAGACGGCCGTCGGGCCGGACGGGGCGAAGGGCGCCTTCGCGGACCGGGTCCGGGACATGAAGGCCCTCCAGACCCTCCTCGGCGAGCACCAGGACAGCGTCATGGCCCGGCAGTCCCTGCACGAGGTGGCGGCCCAGGCCCACGCCGCGGGGGAGAGCTCCTTCACCTACGGCGTGCTGTACGGCCGGGAGGAGCGGCGGGCCGCCGAGACCGAGGCGGCGCTGCCACAGGCGTACGAGCGGTACTGCGCGCCGCGTTAGGCTTGATGGTCACCCCTGTCAGTTCTGTCGTCCTCACGAAGGTCCGCGAGATGTCTGCCGAAGTCGCTGCGTCGGTGTTCCCGCAGCTCGAAGCTCTGCTCCCGCATGTGCAGAAGCCGATCCAGTACGTCGGCGGAGAGCTGAACTCCACCGTCAAGCCGTGGGACTCCTCTGACGTCCGCTGGGCGCTCATGTACCCCGACGCCTACGAGGTCGGCCTCCCCAACCAGGGCGTCATGATCCTCTACGAGGTCCTCAACGAGCAGGAGGGCGTCCTCGCCGAGCGCACCTACAGCGTGTGGCCGGACCTGGAGGCGCTGATGCGGGAGCACGGCGTCCCGCAGTTCACCGTGGACAGCCACCGCCCGGTGAAGGCCTTCGACGTGTTCGGCCTCAGCTTCTCCACGGAGCTCGGCTACACGAACATGCTGACGGCGCTGGACCTCGCGGGCATCCCGCTGGAGTCCAAGGACCGCACGCTCGACGACCCGATCGTCCTGGCCGGCGGCCACGCGGCCTTCAACCCCGAGCCGATCGCCGACTTCATCGACGCGGCGGTCATCGGCGACGGCGAGCAGGCCGTGCTGGACATGACGCGGATCATCCGCGAGTGGAAGGCGGAGGGCCGGCCGGGCGGCCGCGAGGAGGTCCTCTTCCGCCTCGCGAAGACGGGCAACGTGTACATCCCGGCGTTCTACGACGTCGAGTACCTCCCCGACGGCCGGATCGGCCGCGTGGTCCCCAACAAGTCGGGCGTGCCGTGGCGCGTGTCCAAGCACACCGTCATGGACCTCGACGAGTGGCCGTACCCCAAGCAGCCCCTGGTCCCGCTCGCCGAGACGGTCCACGAGCGCATGTCCGTGGAGATCTTCCGCGGCTGCACCCGCGGCTGCCGCTTCTGCCAGGCCGGCATGATCACCCGCCCGGTGCGCGAGCGCTCCATCACGGGCATCGGCGAGATGGTCGAGAAGGGCCTGAAGGCGACGGGCTTCGAGGAGGTCGGCCTGCTCTCGCTGTCCTCGGCGGACCACTCCGAGATCGGCGACATCGCCAAGGGCCTGGCGGACCGCTACGAGGAAGACAAGATCGGCCTCTCGCTGCCGTCCACCCGCGTCGACGCCTTCAACGTCGACCTGGCCAACGAGCTCACCCGCAACGGCCGCCGCTCCGGCCTCACCTTCGCCCCCGAGGGCGGCTCCGAGCGCATGCGCAAGGTCATCAACAAGATGGTCTCGGAGGACGACCTGATCCGCACGGTCGCCACCGCCTACGGCAACGGCTGGCGCCAGGTGAAGCTGTACTTCATGTGCGGCCTGCCCACGGAGACCGACGAGGACGTCCTCCAGATCGCCGACATGGCGACCCGCGTCATCGCCAAGGGCCGCGAGGTCTCCGGCTCCAACGACATCCGCTGCACGGTCTCCATCGGCGGCTTCGTCCCCAAGCCCCACACACCCTTTCAGTGGGCCCCGCAGCTCTCCGCCGAGGAGACGGACGCCCGCCTGGAGAAGCTCCGCGACAAGATCCGCGGCGACAAGAAGTACGGCCGCTCCATCGGCTTCCGCTACCACGACGGCAAGCCGGGCATCGTCGAGGGCCTGCTCTCCCGCGGCGACCGCCGTATCGGCGCCGTCATCCGCGCGGTGTACGAGGACGGCGGCCGCTTCGACGGCTGGCGCGAGCACTTCAGCTACGACCGCTGGATGAACTGCGCCGACAAGGCCCTCGCCCCGTTCGGCGTGGACGTCGACTGGTACACCACCCGCGAGCGCTCCTACGAGGAGGTCCTGCCCTGGGACCACCTGGACTCCGGCCTCGACAAGGACTGGCTCTGGGAGGACTGGCAGGACGCCCTCGACGAGACCGAGGTCGAGGACTGCCGGTGGACGCCGTGCTTCGACTGCGGTGTGTGTCCCGCGATGGACACGAACATCCAGATCGGCCCGACGGGCAAGAAGCTGCTGCCGCTGACGGTGAAGAAGCCGGCGACGACCGGCTGACCCGGCGCGGCGCACGGCTTCGGCGCCACAGGTTGCAACAAAGGGGGGAGCCCGGAGCGTCCGGGCAGACATGGAACTCGAGAAAGAACCGGCCGCACGGCAGGAGACCGCCGTGCGGCGGGAGACCGCCGTGCGGCAGGCCGCTCCGGCCGAGGGCTGCCTGGTCACGGCGATCAGGCTGCCCGTACGGATCATCGCGCTCGTGGTCGTCGTGCCCGTCCGGATGCTCTGGGACGCACTGGTCTGGATCGGGCGGGTACTCCGGGACACCGTGCTGCGGCCGGTCGGCAGGGCACTGCTGTGGCTCTGCAAGGCCCTGTTCGTGTGGCCGTTCGTGGCCCTGTGGCGGTACGTCGTCGTACCCGTGGGCAAGGCGCTCGGGTGGCTCGGGCACGTCCTGGTCGTCGTGCCGTTCGTATGGGTGTACCGGTATGTGCTGACGCCCCTGGGGCGGGGCATCGCGTGGCTGGCCCGGGGCGTGGGAAGCGCGCTGGCGTGGCTGGGGCGCCTGCTCGTCGTCGTGCCCTGCCAGTGGCTGTACCGGTACCTCCTGGCACCCGTCGGGCGCGGCATCGCCTGGCTCGCCCGCATGATCGCCACCGGTGTCGGGTTCACGCTGTACTGGACGGCGCGCATCCTGTTCGTCCTCCCCGCGCTCGCCGTCTGGCGGTGGGTGCTGGCACCCGTCGGACGCGTGCTCGCCGTCATCGGGCGGGAGGTGTGGGACGCGCTGAAGCACGCCTGGCGGATCGCCGGGTACGTGTCGCGGGCCGTCGGGCGGTTCCTCGGCACCCTCTTCCGGTGGATCCTCGTGGAGCCGCTGCGCTGGACGTACCGGACCGTGCTCACCCCGATCGGGCACGTGGTGCGCGATGTGGTCTGGCGCCCCGTGGCCGGTGCCGCCCGCGCCGTGGGCCGGGCCACCCGGCAGATGCTGGCCTCCGCCCGCGCCTCCGTCCGGCAGGCGCGTGCCGACGTCCGCCGCATGCTCTTCGGCGCCCCGAAGCAGCCGGAGACGCGTCGGCGGGTGGACCGGGGGGAACCCGTACACCAAGAGACACGTACGCTAGGTAGCAGTACGACCGCACTCACGAAGGACTGAGCGACACTGGGCAAGCGACAGCCCGAAGGCCCGCCGCCCGCACCCGCGGTGCAGCGCATCCGACTGCGCTACACCAAGCGCGGCCGCCTCCGGTTCACCAGCCACCGCGACTTCCAGCGCGCCTTCGAGCGTGCGCTGCGCCGCGCCGAGGTGCCGATGGCGTACTCGGCGGGGTTCACGCCGCACCCGAAGGTGTCGTACGCCAATGCCGCACCCACCGGCACGGGCAGTGAGGCGGAGTACCTGGAGATCGCGCTCACCGAGGCGCGCGATCCCGACACGCTGCGCGAGCTGCTCGACGAGTCGCTGCCCGCCGGGCTCGACATCGTCGACGCGGTGGAGGCCCGCACCCCGGGCCTCGCCGACCGGCTCACCGCCTCCGTCTGGGAGCTGCGCCTCGACGGCGTGACCCCCGAGGAGGCCGGGCGCGCGGTGGCGGCCTTCGAGGCGGCCGAGACCGTGGAGGTCGAGCGCCAGACCAAGAAGGGCATGCGGGCCTTCGACGCCCGCCCCGCCGTCGTGAGCCTCGACGTGAGCCCGGAGGCGCACAGCCCCGAGGCTGATAGGCCGACCGACCAGCCCTGTGCGATACTGCGGCTGGTTGTTCGGCACGTGACGCCTGCCGTACGACCCGACGACGTCCTGTCCGGTCTCCGCGCCGTGGCCGACCTGGCGCCGCCGGTCCCCGCAGCGGTGACCAGGCTGGCGCAGGGGCTGTTCGATGAAGAGACCGGCACGGTGACCGACCCGCTCGCGCCCGACCGCGAGGCAGCGCCGGCCCTCACAACGGCCGCTGCCGCCGCGACGGTGCCGGCGGTGGAAGGTCCCGCGTAGGGACGGACGTCGTAGCGCCGCCCTCGGACTCGGGAGCCACCTGGGTCGGGCAGCGCACCGACCAGAAGACTTTCGCCAGGCCGTGCGTAGAGGCGTACGGAACCGGCGAGACAGGACACGAAGAGCTCCCGTGCGGCGCCCGCGCCCCGGACGGCGGCACCGCGCACCGCGCGAGCCGCGGACGTCACCGGCACCGCCGGACCAGGCGCGGCGCCCGGGAGCCTGACGGGAGAACCGCCCGCATGCTCGAGCCGACCGAATCCAACGAGGGTTCCGAACACAACACCCCCAGCGACACCCTGCCGCCGCGTCGGCGCCGCCGTGCCGCGTCCCGCCCCGCGGGCCCGCCCGCGGCCGGCACGGAGACGCCCGCGGAGACCGTCGCACCGGCCGTACCGCCTGCCGAGACGCAGGACCAGGACCTGGTGAACGAGGAGGAGGCGGTGGCCGAGGCCGCCGCCGAGGCCCCTGCCGCCGAGGAGGCCGCTCCGCCCGCCCGTACGCGGCGCCGGGCGACGCGCCGTGCGTCGGCGCCCACCGGGGCGCCCGCGTCTGCGGAGACCGTGGTGCCCGCGACGACGGCGGACACCCCCGCCGAGACCGCAGAGTCGGCCGCCGCCGAGCCCGTCGCCGCTGTCGAGGAGGCGGCTGCGCCGGCTCGTACGCGGCGTCGGGCGACGCGTCGTGCGTCGGCGCCTGCCGGTGCGCCGGTGGCTGAGACGACGGAGACCGAGACCGCTGCTGTCGAGCCGGTCGCTGCCGAGGCTCCGGCCGCTGAGGCCGAGGCTGCTGTGGAGGAGGCGGCTGCGCCGGCTCGTACGCGGCGTCGGGCGACGCGTCGTGCGTCGGCGCCTGCTGGTGCGCCGGCGGCGGCGGCTGAGACCTCTGAGACCGCTGCTGTCGAGCCGGTCGCTGCCGAGGCTCCGGCCGCTGAGGCCGAGGCTGCTGTGGAGGAGGCGGCTGCGCCGGCTCGTACGCGGCGCCGGGCCACGCGTCGTGCGTCGGCGCCTGCCGGTGCGCCGGCCGCGGCCGAGACGACGGAGACCGAGACCGCTGCTGCCGAGCCGGTGGCTGAGGCCGCGCCCGCCGAGGCTCCGGCCGCTGAGGCCGAGGCTGCCGTCGAGGAGACCGCCCCGCCGGCCCGTACGCGGCGTCGGGCGACGCGGCGCGTGTCCGCGCCCGCCGGTGCGTCGGCGACGGCGGAAGCCGCCGAGACGCCGTCCACGGCAGAAGAGAAGCCCGCAGAGAAGCCCGCCGAGACCCCTGCCCCGGCTCCGGCCGCGGAGCAGAAGCCCGCTCCCGCCGCCGACACCGAGGACGCCGCTCCGCGCCGGGGCCGCCGCCGAGTCGTGCGCAAGGCCGCCGGTGGGTTCTCGGAGCCCGCGACACGGCGTGCCGCCGAGGACGGCGAGACCTCGCCCCGCCCGGCGCGTCCGGCGGTCGCCGTGTTCCAGGCGCCCGTGTTCGCCGAGCCTATGTTCCAGACGCCGGAGCGGGCCGCCGCCGCGGCTGCCGCCGAGGCCGCCGAGGCCGCCGAGGAGGCTCCCGAGGTCAAGGCCGAGGTCGAGGCCGAGGCCGTGCACGTCCCGGAGGAGGAGAGCACCGGCTCGCGCCGCCGCCGCCGTCGGCGCGCCGCCGAGGAAGCCGTGGCCGTGACCGCCGACGAGGCGGAGGAGACCGCGGAGGCGGAGGACGCCGAGGAGACGGCCGAGGACGCCGCCTCAGAGGCCGACGCCGAGTCCGACGACACCGACGACACCGAGGAGACCGGCTCCCGCCGGCGCCGCCGTCGCGGTGGCCGCCGCCGTCGCCGGGGCGAGTCCGCCGAGGCGGAGGGCGAGTCCGGCGACGCCGGGGAACTCGCCGGTGAGCAGGCCGCTCAGGACGCCGAGGACACCGCCGAGCAGGTCGAGGAGGACGCCGAGGAGGCGGACGAGGACCAGCACGCCGACGACCACGCCGCCGGCTCCAGCAGCAGCCGTCGCCGCCGTCGCCGCCGCCGTCGCGCGGGTGACACGGGCGCCGACAGCGAGCCCGGCGAGGGCGACCCGGAGCGCACGGTCGTCAAGGTGCGCGAGCCGCGCAAGAAGGACGAGCACACGTCGAGCTCCGACGAGGTGCAGTCCATCAAGGGCTCGACCCGCCTGGAGGCCAAGAAGCAGCGCCGCCGCGAGGGCCGAGAGCAGGGCCGCCGCCGGGTGCCGATCATCACCGAGGCCGAGTTCCTGGCCCGCCGTGAGGCCGTCGAGCGCGTCATGGTCGTCCGCCAGAACGGCGACCGCACGCAGATCGGCGTCCTCGAGGACAACGTGCTCGTGGAGCACTACGTCAACAAGGAGCAGTCGACCTCGTACGTCGGCAACGTGTACCTCGGCAAGGTGCAGAACGTCCTGCCGTCGATGGAGGCCGCCTTCATCGACATCGGCAAGGGCCGTAACGCCGTGCTCTACGCCGGTGAGGTCAACTTCGAGGCGCTGGGCATGGCCAACGGCCCGCGGCGCATCGAGTCCGCGCTGAAGTCCGGTCAGTCCGTCCTCGTCCAGGTGACGAAGGACCCCATCGGCCACAAGGGCGCCCGTCTGACCAGCCAGGTCTCCCTCCCGGGCCGCTACCTCGTGTACGTCCCCGAGGGCTCGATGACCGGTATCAGCCGCAAGCTGCCCGACACCGAGCGCGCCCGGCTGAAGACCATCCTCAAGAAGATCGTCCCCGAGGACGCGGGCGTCATCGTGCGCACCGCCGC
The DNA here is from genome assembly GCF_014650915.1 of Streptomyces poonensis. Taxonomy (GTDB): domain Bacteria; phylum Actinomycetota; class Actinomycetes; order Streptomycetales; family Streptomycetaceae; genus Streptomyces; species Streptomyces poonensis. The sequence goes on from NZ_BMVW01000008.1 coordinate 190,231, forward strand.
CGAGGGCGCGAGCGAGGACGAGCTGCGCCGCGACGTCGAGCGGCTCCAGGCGCAGTGGGAGGACATCCAGAAGAAGGCGAAGAGCGGCAACGCCCCGACCCTGCTGTACGGCGAGCCGGACATGACCGTCCGGGTCGTCCGCGACATCTTCAACGAGGACTTCTCCAAGGTCGTCGTCAGCGGTGACGAGGCGTGGCAGACCATCCACGGGTACGTCTCGCACGTGGCGCCCGACCTGGCCGACCGCCTGTCCAAGTGGACGAGCGAGGTCGACGTCTTCGCCACGTACCGGATCGACGAGCAGCTCGCCAAGGCGCTGGACCGCAAGGTCTGGCTGCCCAGCGGCGGCTCGCTGGTGATCGACCGGACCGAGGCGATGGTCGTCGTCGACGTCAACACCGGCAAGTTCACCGGTCAGGGCGGCAACCTCGAGGAGACCGTCACCAGGAACAACCTGGAGGCGGCCGAGGAGATCGTGCGCCAGCTGCGGCTGCGCGACCTCGGCGGCATCATCGTCATCGACTTCATCGACATGGTGCTGGAGTCCAACCGGGACCTGGTGCTGCGGCGCCTGCTGGAGTGCCTGGGCCGTGACCGTACGAAGCACCAGGTGGCCGAGGTCACCTCGCTGGGCCTCGTGCAGATGACCCGCAAGCGGGTGGGCCAGGGCCTGCTGGAGTCCTTCTCCGAGACCTGTGTCCACTGCAACGGGCGCGGCGTGATCGTGCACATGGAGCAGGCGTCCTCCGCGGGCGGTGGCGGCAAGCGCCGCAAGCGCGGGCGCGGAGGTGCCGAGCAGACGCACGAGCACACGCCGGACCACACGCACGAGCACGACGCAGCGGCGGAGACCGCGACCACGGAGCCTTCGGGTGCCGTGGAGGCCGAGGACGGCGGGGCCGGGACGGCCGCCGAGCCGGCCGGTGTTCCCGAGGCACCCGCCACGCAGCCGCTCATGGACGCCTTCGCGCCGGACGAGGAGCTGTACAGCAGCGTCGCCGAGGCGGAGGCCGCGGCCACGCGCGGCCGTGCGCGGCGCCGGTCCGGCCGACGCGTGTCGGCGCCCGCGGGCGCGCCCAAGGCCGACCGGGCCAAGGGCAGGCCGGGCAGGCCGGAGGCGCGCACGGCGGAGACCGCGGAGACCGCGGGGACCGACGAGCGGGCGCCGAAGTCGCGCGAGGCCGCCGAGGCGGAGCCCGTCGCGGTCGAGGACCCCGTGGTGGAGACGCCGCCGTCCGTGGTGGGCGACGAGGCCGCCCCCGCCGAGGCCGCCCCCGCCGAGGACCGGGCCGAGGCCGCGCCGAAGGGCCGTACGCGTCGCAGGGCGACCCGCAAGGCGACGGCACCCGCCGGGGCGCCCGCGGCGGAGGACGCCGTGGTGACCGTGGTGGAGTCGGTGGCTCCCGCGGAGCCGGAGACGGCCCCCGAGCCGGAGACGGCGCCGGAACCCGTCGCCGTGCCGGAGGCCGCGGAGAGCGCGGCTCCCGCCAGGCCCCGGCGGCGTGCGGTGCGCAAGGCGACCGCGCCGACCGCGCCGGAGGAGGCAGCCGTCGTGGTGGTGCCGTCGGCATCCGCCGAGGCTCCGGCGGACGCATCGGCCGAGGCTCCTGAAGGAGCAGCGGCGGACGCGTCGGCGGACACTCCGGCGGAGGACGTCGAGCCGGTGAAGAAGACCGTGCGGAAGACCGCCGCCAAGAAGACCGCCGCGAAGAAGGCGACGACCAAGAAGGCCGCCGCCAAGAAGACGACGACGGCCAAGAAGGCGACGACCGCGAAGAAGACCACGACGAAGAAGGCGGCGACGAAGAAGACGACCGCCAAGAAGGCGACGTCGAAGAAGACCGCGGCGGCGCAGCAGACGACGCCCACGGTCACGGCGTCCGCGTCGGAGCCGGCGTCGACCGACGAGGGCTGACCCTCGCGGCCGCGTCTGTGAGCTGGTGACCGGTGCCCCGGTCCGGCGGATCGTCCGCCGGGCCGGGGCACCGGCGTACCGGCCCCCCACGTCGGGGGCGGCCGGTACGCCGGTGGGCTCGCTCACGGGACGTGCCCGCTGTGGCGGGAGCGGGCCGGCTCGGTTTGACCCTTTCGGCGCAGGCCCCGTACTCTTGACCGTCGGCGTGTCCACTGACATGCCACATCCCCGTAAACCTCTTCCTCCCGGGCGCCGGGCGCCACGGGAGAGGCCGCCCGCGTGCCGGGTGGCTGGACTGCGGGGGTGCCGTTCCCGAGCGAGAGAGTGAGATCCGCGTGTACGCCATCGTGCGCAGCGGTGGCCGCCAGCACAAGGTTGCTGTCGGTGACATCGTTGAGGTTGACAAGATTTCCACCGCCAAGGTTGGCGACACGGTCGAGCTCTCGACCCTGCTCGTTGTCGACGGCGACTCCGTGACCAGCGACCCGTGGGTGCTGGCCGGGATCAAGGTCCAGGCCGAGGTCGTGGACCACCACAAGGGCCAGAAGATCGACATTCTGCGCTACAAGAACAAGACCGGCTACCGCCGTCGTCAGGGCCACCGCCAGCAGTACACGGCGATCAAGGTCACCGAGATCCCCTCGGCTGCGAAGTAAGGGACTGAGAACAGATGGCACACAAGAAGGGCGCATCGTCCACCCGGAACGGTCGCGACTCCAATGCTCAGCGGCTCGGCGTGAAGCGCTTCGGCGGTCAGGTCGTCAGCGCCGGTGAGATCCTCGTCCGCCAGCGCGGCACCCACTTCCACCCGGGTGCGGGCGTCGGCCGCGGCGGCGACGACACGCTGTTCGCGCTGCAGGCCGGTTCGGTGCAGTTCGGCACCGCTCGTGGCCGCAAGGTCGTGAACATCGTTCCGGTCGCCTGATCGGACACCTCGCGAGGCGGACCTCACTTCCCGGCCGGGAAGTGGGTCCGCCTTTCGCTTGTTATTGCTTGGGCCAAGTACTAGCTGTACGTCTTCTGCACGTCTTTGGAGGCACCGAACCATGACCACCTTCGTGGACCGCGTCGAACTGCACGTCGCCGCGGGTAACGGAGGCCACGGCTGTGCCTCCGTCCACCGTGAGAAGTTCAAGCCGCTGGGCGGCCCCGACGGGGGCAACGGCGGCCGGGGCGGCGATGTGATCCTGGTCGTCGACCAGTCCGTCACGACGCTGCTCGACTACCACCACTCCCCGCACCGCAAGGCCACCAACGGCAAGCCCGGCGAGGGCGGCAACCGTTCCGGCAAGGACGGGCAGGACCTGGTCCTCCCCGTGCCGGACGGGACCGTCGTGCTCGACAAGGCGGGCAACGTCCTCGCGGACCTCGTCGGCCACGGCACCTCGTACGTGGCCGCGCAGGGCGGCCGCGGCGGCCTCGGGAACGCGGCGCTGGCCTCCGCCCGGCGCAAGGCCCCCGGCTTCGCGCTGCTCGGCGTGCCGGGCGACCTCCAGGACGTCGTGCTGGAGCTGAAGACCGTCGCCGACGTGGCGCTCGTCGGCTACCCGAGCGCCGGCAAGTCGTCCCTCATCTCGGTGCTCTCCGCCGCCAAGCCGAAGATCGCGGACTACCCGTTCACGACGCTCGTGCCCAACCTGGGCGTGGTGACCGCGGGCTCCACCGTCTACACGGTCGCCGACGTGCCGGGCCTCATCCCGGGCGCCAGCCAGGGCCGCGGCCTCGGCCTGGAGTTCCTGCGCCACGTGGAGCGCTGCAGCGTGCTCGTGCACGTCCTGGACACCGCGACGCTGGAGTCCGACCGCGACCCCCTCTCCGACCTCGACATCATCGAGGAGGAGCTCAAGAGTTACGGCGGCCTCGACGACCGTCCGCGCATCGTCGTCCTCAACAAGATCGACGTGCCGGACGGCAAGGACCTCGCCGAGATGGTGCGGCCGGACCTGGAGGCACGGGGCTACCGGGTCTTCGAGGTGTCGGCGGTCGCGCACACCGGTCTGAAGGAGCTGTCCTTCGCCCTCGCCGACCTGGTGGCCCAGGCCCGTGCGGCCCGGCCGAAGGAGGAGGCGACCCGGATCGTCCTCCGCCCGAAGGCGGTCGACGACGCCGGCTTCACCGTGGTCCGCGAGGACGACGGCCTGTTCCGCGTACGCGGTGAGAAGCCGGAGCGCTGGGTGCGCCAGACCGACTTCAACAACGACGAGGCCGTCGGCTACCTCGCCGACCGGCTGAACCGCCTCGGCGTCGAGGAGGAGCTGATGAAGGCGGGCGCCCGCGGCGGCGACGGCGTCGCCATCGGTCCCGAGGAGAACGCCGTCGTCTTCGACTGGGAGCCCTCGGTCATGGCCGGTGCGGAGATGCTCGGCCGGCGCGGCGAGGACCACCGCTTCGAGGCCCCGCGCCCGGCGGCCCAGCGCCGCCGCGACCGCCAGGCGGAGCGCGACGAGGCGGAGCAGGCGTACGAGGGCTTCGACCCGTTCGACTGAGGGAACCGAGGATCCCGCACCGCGAGGGGGCGCGAAACCGTGCCCCCTCGCGGTGCACCGTCTCCCGTCAGTTCGCCCGGGCCCCGAGCAGGCCGCTCAGCGTGCCGTCCTTGGCCGCCTGCTGGAGTTCGTCGTCCCCCGGGTGCTCCGCGAACTCCTGGAGGACGTCGTCGGGGATGAGGCGGTAGTGCTCGGTGATCAGGGGCAGCAGTGCCGAATGGTCGATACCGTCCGGTGCCCGGCGCAGCCCCCTGAGGAACCCGCGGTAGGTGAACGCGGCGTACCGCTGCAGCATGCGCTTGATGTCGCCGGAGTACCGGTCGCCGAGCCGCAGCAGATGCAGGTTCAGTGCCAGGTGGTCGAAGTAGTTCGCGGGGTTGGTCCGGAGGGAGTCCATGATGGAGTTCCCCTCGGCGCGCTTCCGGTAGTCGTACACCGGCTTGTCGAGGAGATAGATACTTCCCGCGGAAAGCATCGCCGGAATGCTGAACCAGGCGTCCTCGAACAGCCGGCCGTCCGCGAAACGAAATCCGTGATCGCGGACGAAGCGTGCCGAGTAGAGCTTGTTCCATACGCTTCCGGAGAAAATCAGTTCCGGATACCGGGTGATGTCCGAGATCAGCTGATCGCCCTTGCCGAAATGCCGCTTCCAGCGGCCGTAGGGGCGTTCTGGAACGTTGACGAAGTCCGCGACCACCATATCGGCCCCGCTCTCCAGGGCGCAGGTGAGCATGGACCGGAGGCCGTCCTCGCGCAGGACGTCGTCCCCGTCGGCGAAGGCGAGATAGCGGGCTTCCGCCTCGTCCAGCGCGCGGTTGCGTGCCGCGCCCGGCCCCGCGTTGGGCTGCGTGAGGACGCGTGCGTTGGGGTGCCGGCGGGCGAATTCCGACAGCAGTCCCGGGGTGCCGTCCGCCGAGCCGTCGTCGACCAGCAGGACCTGTGTTCTGTCGAAATCCCGCTGGCTCTCTATCGACTCCAGGCAGGCCGGAAGGTAAGGAGCCACGTTGAAGCACGGCACGATGAGTGTGATGTCGTACTCGGGGTTCAGGAAGCGCCCTTTCATAGTCTGTGCGTCGTTCTTTTCCGCCTTTTCCGTACCGGTCCGGTGAAGGCCGTCCGGTGAAGGCCGGACGGGGTACGGAGGCAGGATACGGAACGGGCCGGTTCCCGTCGTCGGACGGGAACCGGCCCCTCGGCTGCTCGAGTCCCGGAGCGGTCCGGGATCGTCCCGGACCCGGCGGAACGCGGGGTCAGCGGCTCATGGCGGGAGATCCCTGCTGGACCTCGGCCTCCTGTGCCACGGGCTTGTCGTCGTAGGACGCCATGACCCGCTCGAAGTCCTTCGTGGACAGCAGGAGCTTGTAGATGATGGCGAACTCGAAGAGGAGCAGCAGCGCGCCCGCGGCAACGGTCGTCCACATGATCGCCCCGATGAGCGGGGCGATGATGAAGACAGCCATCTGGAATTCGATACCGCTGATCAGATGCGTACGGATACGGTGCGCGATCAGGAAGTCACGGATGCGGTTGTACTTGGTGAACCGGCGGATGAAGGACTGCTGGGTCACGATGAGGGAGGGCGCGGGCGCGGCGTCCTGCGGGGTGGCGTCCTCGGCCTCGGACGCTGCCTCGTCGACGACGTCGGACGTGTCGGCCAGGTGCGCCGGCACGGTGCCGTTCACGGCCTCCGCGCGCTGCTTGAGCTTCTGCCGCATGCCCTGACGGACCTTGAAGATCTGCAGGGCGTCGATGTACCGCAGCATGTCCAGGAAGACGACCGCGAGGGCCAGCCACACGTAGGCGACGTCATCGGTCCTGTTGTACTGACCGCCCATGAGGGCCACGGCGCAGATCAGCACCCTGACGCGGTCGAAGACGTAGTCCAGCCACGCACCGAACTCCGAGCCCCGGCCGGTGAGACGGGCGAGCTTCCCGTCCATGCAGTCGAAGATGAAGCTGATGTGGTACACGATCGCGCCGATGACCAGCCACTGCCGGTCGCCCTGGGCGAAGCAGGCCGCCGCGGCCAGGCCCATGACCAGAGCAGCCCAGGTGATCCCGTTCGGCGTGATCCAACGCCACCTGGCCGTCAGCCGGACCAGGGGAGTGGCCACGGGGTCGACCAGGAGAACGGTCCACCATGCGTCTCTTCTTTTCTCGGTGAGACGGCGGACCTCGGCGAGAGGTGGTATTTCCATGCGGAGGCCTTCCAGGCTGCTCCCTCGGCGGCTCGCAGCCGGAGAAGGAGGTTGTAACAAGGTGCTCGTGCGGCTTGCCGGCGGGGCCGGGCCGGGGGCGGCGGAGTAAGCGGCCCCCCGCCAGTATCTAGACGCATAGTCAGGCCAAAGGTTGTGCAGGCATCTATGTGGTAGAGGCCACAGTCCCGTATGCCTGTTTCGTCGCGATGGAGGCCGCAAGGGGGCGGGAAGGGCTGAGTTAACCTGCTCATGAGACTGGCTACGTCCCTGTGTCACCCGAAGTTTCCCCGGCGACACGTTCCCGTCGCCGTGTGCGGCTCTACGGTCGGAGTTCCCGTCGCTGCTTCCGCGGCCAGGGGTCCCGGTATTCAGGAGTAGCGCTCCCAGGAGATCACCTCGGCGATGGAGGCGTAATGTCCACGTCCATGGACACTGCACCCGTTATTACTGTGGTTGTGCCCGCCTACAACGCCGCAGGAATCGTGGGCAGGGCCCTCGACTCGCTGGCGGTCCAGACGTTCCGGGACATCGAGGTCCTGGTCGTCGACGACGCCTCCGAGGACGGCACGAGAGCGGTGGCCGAGCGCTATGCCGAACGCCTGCCCGGGCTGCGCGTCATATCCCGTGACACCAACAGCGGGGGCGTCGGTGCCCCGCGCAACGACGGAATCCGGGCCGCCCGCGGCGAGTTCGTGATGTTCCTCGACGCCGACGACGAGCTGTACGCCAAGACGTGCGAGGTACTGCTGCGGTCGGCGCGGGAGAGCGGCGCCGACATCACCGCGGGCCGGGCGTACCGGGTGAACTACGAGAGGGCCACGTCGCGACTGTGGCAGCCGGCGCTCTACGGGACCGAGAGGCACGTGGCGGGGGCCGGCGCCTGGCCGGAACTCGTCAACGACCCCATCGCGGCGGCCAAGCTCTACCGCCGCGATTTCCTGGTCGAGCACGACATCCTCTTCCCGGAAGGCCTGTTCTACGAGGACACGCTCTTCTCGGCCATGGCGTACGCGCACGCGAAGGGCATCACCGTCCTCGCCGAGCCGGTGTACCGGTGGATCTGGGAGGACCGGGGCGCCGGCGTCGGGTCGATCACGAACAGGCGGCACGAGATCCGCAGCATCAGCGACCGGATCGAGGTCCACCGGCGGGCGGACGCCTTCCTGGCCTCCGTGGGAGCCCGGGAACTCAAGGTGCACAAGGACGTCAGGTTCCTGAGCCACGACGTGCGTCTGTACATGAAGGAGCTGCGGTCCGCCGACGAGGAGTTCCGGTCGGCCTTTCTCCGTACCGTCTCCGGCTATCTGGCCGAGATCGACGAAGAGGCGTACACCCTGTGCGGCCCGCTCGATCGTGTGCGCGCCTTCTTCCTGCGGCACCAGCTCGCCGACGAGGCGCTCACCGTCTCGGACTTCGAGCAGCGGCGCAGCGTGGTGTCGAGCGACCTGACCCAGCGGGACGGGCGGACGTACTGGTCCGGCCGCCATCTGTCGCTGCCGGGGGCCGCCGAGGTCCTGGACGTCACCGAACTGCGGCTGTACGACGAGCCGTTCGACAACGCGCGGCTGTACAACCGGGTGACGTCGCTCCGGCTCGAGGGCGCGGCTCTGCACATCGCCGGTGAGATCGGCAACCAGTTCCAGCGCGTCAAGCCCGGTGACCGGACGGAGCTGGTCCTCCTGGTGCGCGCCAAGGGAGTGCCCGGACGGGAGGCCGTCAAGGTCGCGGACGTGCGCGTGACCGAGGAGCAGGTGTCCTACGCCGTGTCGGCCGACCTGCGCTCGCTGGTCGCCCCGTACGCGGACCAGGAGACGGTGAACGTGTCGCTGCAGGTCCGGTGGGAGGGCCGGAAGCACACCACCGCGCTGTGCGTCCGGGGCCTCGATCTCGGTCCGGTGAACCGGGCTCTGGACGGTTCGGGACTGGAGGCCTCCGAGTCGTCCAGCGGGAACCTCGTGCTGCGGCCCGCCGGTTCCGGCGCGGGCGCCGCCGCGGGAGCCGTGGAGACGGCCGACTGGACCTGGTGGGAGGGCCGGAGCCGGCCGGACAGCCTCCCCGCTCCGGCGGATCCCGAACTGTCCGTGGTCGTGACCGGCGCGGCCGGGGAAGCGTCCCTGCGCTCGGCCCTGAACTCCCTGGCGTGCCAGGACGTGTTCCCCAGGACCGAGGTCGTCCTGGCCGTCGATGACAGCGCCGACGGGAGCCCGGCGGTCGTCGGCGAGTTCGCCGAGCAGTACAAGAACGTCACCGTCCTGCGTACCGGTGCGGACGCCGGAGACCGCGAGGGCGGCACCGCTGCGGAGGTCCGGCTCTCCGCGCCCCACGTGGCCTTCCTCGACGGCTCCGCGGTCCTCGCCGAGGGAGCCCTCCGGCGGCTGCTGGACGCCGCGAGGAACAACGACGCCGATGTGGCGGTCGGCAACACCTGGCAGACGTCCGGAGCGCTCGCCGCGGTGGAGGAGCGCTGGCGCACGTGCTTCGGAGCCGGGGACAGGGTCCTGGACGGAGTCGCCGCCGCCCCCGGCCTGCTCTTCGCGGCCTTCCCCGGCGGCAAGGTGTTCCGCCGCGAGTTCCTGAGCGACCTCGGTGTCCGTCCCGGACCGGACACGGGCATCCGGGAGGTCGTCACCGCGCTCGTACGGGCGCGCCGGATCGCACTCGCCGACTCCGTCGTCCACGGCGTCCCCGGCGCCGGCGAGGACGGCACGGCGGTGGGGGACCGGCTGTCGGCGACGCGCCGCATGCTGGAGCTCGACCTCGCCCTGGCCGGCGACTTCGCGTCCGCCGGCGAGGAGGAGAAGGCCCTGGTCCGCGGCTTCGCCGCGGGCAGCTTCGACGCCTATCTGCGCGACCTGCCCAGGATCCTGGGGCGCGACGAGCTCACGGACCTCTATCCGCGGGTCAGGGAGCTGTACCGCGAGATACCGGACGACGTGGTGCGGGAGCACGCGCCCGCCGACAAGCCGCTGCTGCTCCACCACGCGGTGAAGGCCGGCAACGCCGAGCTGTTCCGCTCCTCCACGGAACCGCCGGAGTACCTCCCCGAACTGGTCGTCGACGGACCGCTCCTCTACCGGAGAGCGGTGGGAGACGTCGAGGTCTCCACGCTGCTGCGCGTCGAGAACCGTTCGGCCATGGCGGAGTCGGTGCGGCCCGTGGACGGGGCCCTCCGCGTCGAGGGGTTCCTGGTCCTCGGCGGGGTCGACCTGGACCGGGAGCTGGAGAACCGGCTGGAGCTGGTGCTCACCTCCCCCTCCGGCCAGGAGCGCTCCGTGGCGGTCCGGCAGATCTACCGCCGTGACCGCTGGCACGTGCGCAGGCAGCGGGACCTGCACTCCGGCTGGCGCGCCGACCTCCACGCCGACGACCTCGGCGGCGTCCTCGCGGGCGAGTGCGCCCTCGCGGTGCGGGTGCACGGCGAACGCGGCCACATCGACATCCCGGTGACGGCCAGGCCCGCGCTGCACCGCTTCAAGGCCCCGGACCGGGTGAGCGGATTCCGCTACCAGGCGACGGTGTCCGACGACGGCAGGGTCGGCCTGCGGGTGACCTCCGGCAAGGGGAAGGCCCGGTTCGCCGCCGCCGCCCGGAGGTTCGCCGGGGAGACGGCCGCGGTGCTGAAGCGCCGGCCGGGCTGGCGCCTGAGGCTGCTCTACTGGCTCACCCGCCCCGTACTGTCCCGCCGTGACATCTGGATCGTCGGCGAGCGGCAGGACACCGCGCAGGACAACGGGCACCACTTCTTCCGCTACATGCGGGAGAACCACCCCAAGCGCAACGCGTACTACGTCATCACCCGGGACTCCGCCGACCGCGAGAAGATCGCGGGCCTCGGCAACGTCATCGACCTGGGATCGCTGAAGCACAAGCTGTACCTGCTCAACGCCACCCGGCTGATCTCCCCGTACGACCTGGAGGCCTACCTCGCGCCTCCCGGTGTCAGCAAGGTCGACTACCTGCGCCGGTTCGGGGACCTGCTGCGCTACCGCCGGGTCTTCCTGCAGCACGGCGTCACGTACAACGACGTCTCGCAGTCCGCGCACCGGCAGTCCACCAGCGTGGATCTGTTCGTCGCGGTCTCCGAGCACGAGGCCGACTACATCGCGTCGGAGATGGGGTACAGCCGCGACGAGGTCCAGGCGCTGGGCTTCCCCCGCTTCGACAAGCTGCAGCCGGTCGAGGCGGAGCCGACCGTCCTGCTGATGCCCACCTGGCGGCGGGACATCGTGGTGCCCTCGTACAACCGCAGCCGCCGGCCGAAGGTGCAGTTCGCCGCGTCGGAGTACTTCCGCTTCTTCTCACGGCTCCTGGAGAACGAGCGGCTGAGGGACGCGCTGAGCCGGTCCGGCGTGCGCCTGGAGTTCTTCCCGCACTACGAGATCCGCCCGTACCTGTCCCACTTCAGGGTCGACCACCCGTCCATCAGTGTCGCGGACCCGAAGAAGCGCGGTGTCCAGCAGGCGATGAAGGAGTGCTCGCTCCTCGTCACCGACTACTCCTCCGTCTTCTTCGACGTGGCCTACATGGGCAAGCCGGTCGTCTACGTCCCCTTCGACGAGGACGATTTCTACGGCCGCCACTACCGGCGGGGCTACTTCGATCTGACCGACGACGGGTTCGGGCCCGTGTGCCGGACCGTGGAGGACGCCGTCGACGAGATCATCGCGGCGATCGACCGGAAGTTCAGGGTCGAGAGCCCGTACAGCGATCGCGTGGACGAGTTCTTCGCCCGCCGGGACATGGCCAACTGTGCGCGTGTCTTCGAGGCCGTGGACCGTCTCGGCTGACGGCCGAGGGAAGCTGACGGCCGAGTGAAAGGGATGAGGCAATGAGCTGGCTGATCACAGGAGGCGCCGGGTACATCGGCGCACATGTCGTCCGCGCCATGACGGCCGCCGGTGAGCGGGTCGTGGTCTTCGACGACCTGTCGACCGGTGACGCCGACAGCGTGCCGGAGGGTGTGCCGCTGGTCGTCGGCACGGTGCTCGACCGCGCGGCCCTGGACGCCGCCATCCGGGAGCACGCGGTGACGGGCGTGGTGCACATCGCGGCCAAGAAGCAGGTGGCCGAGTCCGTCGAGCAGCCGCTGCACTACTACCGGGAGAACGTCACCGGGCTCGAGACCGTGCTCGCGGCCATGGCCGACGCCGGGGTGAAGCGGTTCGTCTTCTCCTCCTCCGCGGCCGTCTACGGCATGCCGGACGTCGATCTCGTCACCGAGGAGACGCCCTGCGCGCCGATGAACCCGTACGGCGAGACCAAGCTCGTCGGGGAGTGGCTGGTCCGGGCGGCCGGCCGGGCGCACGGCATCGGCAGTGTCTCGCTGCGCTACTTCAACGTCGCCGGCGCCGCGAGCGCGGAGCTGGCCGACCGCGGTGTCTTCAACCTCGTGCCGATGGTCTTCGAGCGGCTGGAGGCCGGTGAGGCGCCGCGCGTCTTCGGCGACGACTACCCGACGCCCGACGGCACCTGCGTCCGCGACTTCATCCACGTCGAGGACATCGCCTCGGCCCACCTCGCCGCCGCCCGCAGGCTCGCGGACGACCCCGAGGGCACCGCGCTGACCCTCAACATCGGACGCGGGGAGGGCGTGTCGGTCAGCGAGATGATCGACCGCATCTGCAAGATCACCGGCCATCAGGACGTACGCCCCGGGACCTTCCCGCGCCGCCCCGGCGACCCGGCCCGGGTGGTGGCCGCGGCCGACCGCATCCGTGCGGAGCTGGGCTGGTCCGCGCGGTACGGGGTGGACGAGATGATCGAGTCGGCCTGGTCCGGCTGGCGGCTGCGGCACCCGCGGTAGGGTTCCCGCGCCATCTCGGACCCCGGTGTCCGGGTGAACGCGCGACCGGCCCCGGAGGACATGCCTCCGGGGCCGGTCGCGTGTGCCGTACGGGCGCGCTACGCCGTGGTGACCGTGTCCGAGGCGGTCGGATCGGTGTCCGCCGCGTCGTCGCGCGCCTCGGGCTCCGCCATGTCCTCGAGCTTGTCCTCGAGCCGGACCGGGACCTCGGAGGCCATCCGGGACCGCATCCGGACGCGCCGCTCGTCGGCCTTCGCGCACAGCGCCCGCACCGCGTTGTCGAAGCGGACCGGCGACGGCGGGTCGGACGGGCCCAGCAGGTGCACCTTCAGCTCCGCGCGGGCCGCGGCGAGCCGGTCCTTCTCCGGGTGGCGGACCGACTCCAGCAGAGCCGGCACGCCCTCGGCCGACGGGGTGAGGACGAAGCCCGCCGACACGGTCGGGAAGCCCGTCCGGAACGCCTCCTCGTCCATGCCCGAGGTGTTCGCCACCGCGTACGGCTTCTCGCTGGACAGCCAGTCGGACACCACCGACGAGACATCGCTGATCAGCAGGTCGGCCTGGTTGAAGCAGGTGAAGATCGTGGGCCGCGCGTCCGTGATGATCTGGTGCTCCCACTCCGGGAAGGACGCCCAGTACGCCTTCTCCCAGGCGGCCGTGGCCTCCGCGATGGCCGCCTCCCGGTTCCCGCTCGGCGCGCCCTGCAGCATCATCCGCTCCACCTCGTCCGCGCTGGCGCGGAAGGACGTCGAGGTGAGCTCGTCCAGCTCGGCGGTGCGGCGGGCCAGCTCGGCGGCGGCCTCCGGGCCCGGGCGGGCACCCGAGCGCCGGGTGTTGGCCTCGCGGATCATCGCCTTGATCCGCTCGTTGGCGGCACCCGCGCGCGGGTCGACGGAACCGGTCATCGGGTGCGGCTTGTACAGCAGCCGTACGCCGTCGTCCGCGAGCAGCCCGCGCACGATGTTCTCGCCGGCCAGGACCACCGAGGTGTTGCCCGGGTTGCCGTCCCAGCCCTCCCACGTGGGGGCGTACAGGACGGTCGTGTACGTGCCCGTCGGCGCGCCGGACCAGGGGCGGATCGGGGCCAGCTGCGGGCGGCCGACCTCGACGATGTCCTTGTCCTCGACGCCGACCTCGGCGAGCGCGTACCGCTCGCGCGCCGCGGGTCCGGCGACCCACACCTCGTCGTACGCCTTCGCGTAGGGGTTGCAGGAGGACAGCTTGTCGCTCTCGCCGTGGTTGATGAACGCGTGCTTGATCGTGGGGATGCGCAGCACCTGGGAGGTCTTCGCGGCGTTCGCCGGGTGCAGCATCATCTTCAGCGTCGAGTTCTCCAGCGAGAACATCGTGGCGACCTTGGGGAAGCAGATGATCGGCACGTCGGTGGCGTCGATCTTCTGCACCATGAAGCGCTCGCGCAGCACGATCAGTGGCCTGCCGTCGAGCTGGGAGAGCGAGGAGAGCCACATGTTGGCCTGGTACGCCGACGTGGTGCCGCCCGAGAAGTACATCGCGACGGTGGGCCTGTACTCGGCCAGCCACTGGTCCAGCCACTCGATGACCTGCTGCTCGTTCTTCGGCCGCTTCTTCGCCCGCAGCCAGTCGGCCAGGTACGCCGTACCGCCGAGCATCAGCGCCAGGGCCAGGCCGAGGCCGAGGGCACCCCAGAGCACGTCCCCGGTGGCCGCGGTGGCCAGCAGGCCGGCCGTGGCGGGCAGCGAGAAGGTGAGCAGGCGGTGGGCCTGGCGGCGGGACAGCAGGCGCGGCGGGGCGGCGGTCAGGCGCAGCGCCGACGCGTCGATGTTCCGCGTGACGATCGGCAGCGTGCGGGTGCGGCGCACCAGTACGCTCACGCCCTGGCAGAGGAAGTGCAGCGCGTAGAGGGCGCACAGGCCGACCAGCAGCGGTGCCTGCTCGCCCAGCGGGTCGACACCGTCGATCCGCAGCAGCCCCACGAGGACCAGCATGTCGCGCAGCAGCTGGCGGACCATCGTGTCGAAACGGACCTTGCTCAGGATGACGAGGAGACCGGGGCTCCGGTACTGCAGCAGCGTGTCCAGGACGAGGCCCGCGGCGCTCGCGGCGACGAACACGGGGACGTTGGGCAGCAGCGCGGAGATGATCTGAGCCGTATAGAACGCGAACATCGCCAGCAGCACGGAAAGCTGCGCGACGCGGCGGTATGGGAGGCCTGCGGAGGGCACGGGCGGGGCTCCTGCGGAGGGGTTGGATGGGGGGAAGTGGAGCAAAGGCAGTGGGGGCGGCCCGCCTCCGTGTGCGCGCCCCCGGCGCCTTCCAACCCGGGGCACCTGGACAAGGAAGGCCGATCCCCGACCGTATGACCTTCGGCGCTCGTCGAGCAATCTTCTGCGGGTTTATTCAGCAGATAAAGGATTTTCTCAGACGTAACACCGGTCGCGGTGGTGACGGCGGAGCACCTGAGCGTCATGCCCGGCCGCGCGAGCGCGATGCCGCGGTGCCCGGCCGGGATGGCGGAATGCGCGACCGCGCGCGCGTACGAACCGTACGGCAGGTGACGCAGCCGTCCACCCAGCGAAATGCCACGGCACCGGGTGCCCGTGCTGACGTAGATTGCACAGGGGACAGGTCGGAACGGGAAAAGCGGGGACACGCGTGTCAGCGGCAAGGCAAGCTGTTGCGGAAGCGAACAGGATCGTCGTCAAGGTCGGCTCCTCGTCCCTGACCACGGCCTCCGGAGGGCTCGACGCGGACCGGGTGGACGCCCTCGTGGACGTCCTCGCCAAGGTCCGCGACGGAGGGGCGAAGGAGATCGTGCTCGTCTCCTCCGGCGCCATCGCCGCCGGACTCGCGCCGCTCGGCCTGCGCAAGCGCCCCCGGGACCTCGCCCGGCAGCAGGCGGCCGCGAGCGTCGGCCAGGGCCTCCTGGTGGCCCGCTACACCGCCTCCCTCGCCCGCTACGGCGTCCGCGTCGGCCAGGTGCTCCTCACCTCCGACGACATGAGCCGCCGCGCCCACCACCGCAACGCCTCGCGCACCCTCGACAAGCTCCTCGCGATGGGTGCCCTGCCGGTCGTCAACGAGAACGACACCGTCGCCACGGACGAGATCCGCTTCGGCGACAACGACCGGCTCGCCGCGCTCGTCGCCCACCTGGTCCACGCCGACCTGCTGGTCCTGCTGTCCGACGTGGACGGCGTGTACGACGGAGACCCCAGCAGGCCCGGCACCTCGCGCATCGCCGAGGTGCGCGGCCCCGAGGACCTCGCGCACGTCGAGATCGGCAGCGCGGGCAAGGCCGGCGTCGGCACCGGTGGCATGGTCACCAAGGTCGAGGCGGCCGGGATCGCCGCGGCCGCGGGCATCCCCGTGGTGCTGACCAGCGCGGTCCACGCGGCGGACGCCCTCACCGGCGGCGACACCGGCACGTACTTCCACCCCACGGGCAAGCGCTCCGCCGACCGGCTGCTGTGGCTCCAGCACGCCTCCACCCCGCAGGGCTCGCTCACCCTCGACGACGGGGCCGTGCGCGCGGTCGTCCAGGGCCGCAAGTCGCTGCTGCCGGCGGGCATCGCGTCGGTCGACGGCGCCTTCACCGCGGGCGACCCCGTGGAACTGCGCGACGGAGAGGGCCGCGCGGTGGCGCGGGGGCTCGTGAACTTCGACGCCACGGAGATCCCCCGGCTGATCGGCCGCTCGACGCGGGAACTGGCACGCGAGCTCGGCCCCGCCTACGAACGAGAGGTCGTACACCGGGACGACCTGGTTCTGCTCAATCCATGACTGTTCGGGCCCGCAAACATACGATTCCCGGGCCCCCGGCGGTGGACGTTCCGTAAAACCGCCCCGCGAAGCCGTGCGGCCTGCTCAACTTTGTGGCAAGGAGATTCCGTACGACCATCGCGAAAGGGAGGCCGTCGTGAGACGAGTACGCCATGGGGCGGCGGTGTCCCGCAACGGTGGCGGTTCCTGTACGGCCGGCGAGGAGCGCGCCCTCACCAGCGTCGCGGCCGGAGCGGCGTTCGAGGAACGCTCCGCGGCCGGGCCCGGGCGGGAGAAGCCGGAAGAGGCCTCCCGGCTGTGGCATGTGACGCTCAGCGTCTCGGGCGGCGAGGCCCCCTTGAAGGAGGTGCGGCGCGGCCTCGAACAGCTCGCCCACGACCACCCCTTTCTGCTGACCAGCCGCTATGCCAACGACCACGCGGAGATCCGCTACTGGGAGGAGGCCCGCGACCTGCACGACGCGGCCGCCGTCGCCCTGCGCCTGTGGGGCGAGCACCGGCAGAGCGCCCAGCTCCCGCCCTGGGAGATCGTCGGCCTGGAGGTCATCGACCGCGAGACCTACCACCAGCGCGTCGCGGAGGGCTGCGGACCGCTCCCGGCGGCACCGGTAGGGGTTCATCCCTTTTGACCGGCCCGCGTGACCGTCTTCGCGCCGTGCCCCGGGCTGCTCCCCGCACCGTGTTCCGCGCCGTGTCTCGCGCAGTGGGATGCCTCATGGACGGTCCCTCCCGGCGCACTACCCTTCCCTCATGACCACGCTCTCGCCGTACGACTCCATGTCCCCGGTCACCCAGGCCGCCTACCGGGCCAAGGCCGCAGCCGCGCAGATCGCGCCGCTGCCGCGGGCCGTCAAGGACGACGCGCTGCTCGCGATCGCGGACGCTCTGGAGGTCCGTACGAGTGAGATCGTCGAGGCCAACGCCAAGGACATCGAGCGGGCCCGCGAGGCCGGCACCAGTGAGGCGATCATCGACCGGCTCACCCTGACGCCGCAGCGGGTGCGCGCCATCGCCGCCGACGTACGGGACGTCGTGGCGCTCCCGGACCCGGTCGGCGAGGTCGTCCGCGGCTCCACCCTCCCCAACGGCATCGACCTGCGCCAGGTCCGCGTCCCGCTCGGCGTCGTCGGCATCATCTACGAGGCCCGGCCGAACGTGACCGTGGACGCCGCCGCCCTCTGCCTGAAGTCCGGCAACGCGGTCCTGCTGCGCGGCTCGTCGTCCGCGTACGAGTCGAACACCGCGCTGGTCCGGGTGATCCGCGACGCCGTCGGCGGGGCCGGGCTGCCCGCCGACGCCGTGCAGCTCGTCCCGGGCGAGAGCCGGGAGTCCGTACGGGAGCTGATGCGCGCCCGCGGCCTCGTCGACGTGCTGATCCCGCGCGGCGGCGCCTCCCTGATCCGTACCGTCGTCCAGGAGTCCACCGTCCCGGTCATCGAGACCGGCACCGGCAACTGCCACGTCTACGTGGACGCCCAGGCCGACCTCGACATGGCGGTCGAGATCCTGGTCAACTCCAAGGCCCACCGGGTGAGCGTGTGCAACGCCGCCGAGACGCTCCTGGTCCACCAGGACATCGCCGCCGAGTTCCTGCCGCGGGCCCTGGACGCGCTGGCCGACGCCGGGGTGACCGTGCACGCCGACGAGCGGGTGCTGGCCCACGCCAAGGACACCCGGGCGACCGTCGTCGAGGCGACCCCCGAGGACTGGGAGACCGAGTACCTCTCGTACGACATCGCCGCCGCCGTCGTCGACTCGCTCGACAAGGCCGTGGAGCACATCCGGCTGTGGAGCTCCGGCCACACCGAGGCCATCGTGACGACCTCCCAGCAGGCCGCCCGCCGCTTCACCCAGCTGGTGGACTCCACGACGGTCGCGGTGAACGCCTCCACCCGCTTCACGGACGGCGGCCAGTTCGGCTTCGGCGCCGAGATCGGCATCTCCACGCAGAAGCTGCACGCCCGGGGCCCGATGGGGCTGCCGGAGCTGACGAGCACCAAGTTCATCGTGACCGGCGACGGTCACGTGCGGCGCTAGCGGTCCGGTCGCCGCGTGCGCCGGGCGCGCACGCGGCACCGTTGTGCGCGCCCGGCGCACGGGGGTGTCCGGGGGGTGCGGTCCCGTTTCTGTGATCTGAATCGCACAGTCGATGAATTTCCTTACCGTCTGCCCAAATTGACCCCCCAGGTCTACTCTGGATCCGTGCCGGAGGACGTGGGGGGCACGCCGTTCCCGGACGGCTGGGAGCCCGACGACGACCGCGACCGCGGGGGTATGGACGAAGAGTTCGCCTCCGTGGTCTTCGACGAGGACTTCGTACGGGCCGCGGTGGTGCACGAACCGACCGCCGTCGAAAGACTCCTGGCCGCCGCCCAGGCCCGCGCCGACGCCCAGGAGGCCGAGGCGCGCCGCACGCACACGAGACACCCGCGCGGTGACGACGAGCGGTACGACGACGGTTTCCGGCCTGACGACACGGGCTACGGCCCGGACAGGGACCCGGACGACCTCGACGACACAGAGCTCCTGGAGGGCCGCTACGGAGCTCCGGGCACCTACGGCAGGCAGACCCGCTGGCACCGGCCCGTGGCCTGGGTGCTCGCCCTCGTGATGGGCATCGGCATGGTCGCCCTCGCCTTCAGCGCGGTGTACCGGGGCGCGTCCTCGGGCAGCCACGAGGACCAGGTCCCGCCCCCTGCCTCCACCGGTCTCGAACAAGGCGTCGACACGGCCCCGTCCGCCTCGGCCGACTACTCCCAGCCGCCGGTGCCGGCGGTGCCCCGTACGCCCTGAGAGACGCACACGGCCGCTCGCGCACCTGGTGAGCGCCTGTCAGAAGTTGTCGTGACAGGGCGTTTACCGGAGCCCCGCGAGACCTACTCTGAGAGTATGGGCGGACCAGGAGACCCACCTGAGGGGACACCCGAGGGCGCTCCCGGTGGTGAGGACGAGTACAGGTCGGTCGTCTTCGACGAGTCGTTCATCCGCGCTGCCCGGCTCCAGGAGTTCTCCGCCCGGGAACGCCTGGGCGACCACGCCCCCGCGGTGCGCCGTCGCGCCCCGCTGCGCCGCGGGCTGTCCCGGCAGGCGCTGGTCCTCGTGGTGCTGATCGCCCTCGCCTTCGGCACCGCGGTCTACATGGGGCTGCGGCACCCGTACGAGACGCCGGCCGCCGGCCCCACCGAGCCCCTGCGGATGAGCGTCGTCCCGCTCGCCCCCCAGGCGGCGGTGCCGGGCTCCACGGACGTCGAGCAGCTGTACGAACAGAGTCCCGCCGCGCATTTCCGCATCGGCGCCGAGGGCATCACCATGCCCGCCACCCGGCGTACGGCGAACTTCTCGGACAGCCAGGTCGTCACCGCCCTGGCGACGGCGAAGGACTACCTCGTCGCCTCCGCGCTCGATCCCGAGGTGCTCAGCGGCGCGACCGTACGGCCCGCGCGCATCCTGCTCGACCCGGACCTGCTGGACCAGTTCGACCAGAGCTTCGACCACCCCGCCGCCGACGGGCAGCACGCGCCCACCGGCTGGCTGGTCCGCTTCGACTCCTCCCGCGCCGAACTCGCCGACTCCAGGATCCGCGTCCACGGCACCCTGCAGGCCGCCGAGCACGACGCCGACACCCTCGAGGTCGTCGCCGACCACACCTACGTCTACGCGCTGCGGCCGGCCGGCGCGGGCGAGGAGGCCGCGGCCTCGCTGTTCACCGTCCGGCGTGAGCTGCACTTCCGCTTCGACCGCGACGATCTGCGCAGGCACCAGGCCGAGACCGTCGTCTCGGCCGTCCAGGCCGGGCCGCTCGCGTGCGCCGAGGACTCGGCGGGCCACCTGCGCCCGCTGCTCGCGGGACAGACGGCGACGGCGGGCGGCCCGGCCGGCACGGACCCGTACGCGACGGGCGGCGTCACGGCCGTGTGCGGCTCGCTGGCACAGAGCGCGCAGCCGAAGGTGTGACGCCGGCGGCCGGAAGCGTCACTCCTCGCCGGGGCGCTCGCCCTGCGGCCGGTCCTTGGACGCGCCGCCACCGTTGCCGCCGCCGGTGAAGCCGCCGAAGCCGCGCCGCACCCGGCCGCCGAGGTCGCCCGCCCCGCCCGCGATATCGCTGACCAGCTTCATCAGCGGATCCTTGGAGTTCCTGACGTCGCTGGCGTAGCTGGCCGCCGACTGCCGGAAGGAGTCGGTCACCGAGGTGTCCTTGTCCTCGCTGCGCCGCGGGTAGTGGCCGTCCATGATCCGCTGGAAGTCGCGGGAGGAGGCCCACTTCTTCAGTTCGGCCGCGCGCACGGCGGTGAAGGGGTGGGAGCGGGGCAGCACGTTCATGATCTTCAGCACGGAGTCGCGCAGATCGCCCCCGGCCTCGTACTCCTCGGCCTGCGCGAGGAACGCGTCCACGTTCATCTCGTGCAGGTGGTTGCCGCCCGCGATCTTCATCAGGCCGCGCATCGAGGCCTGGAGGTCCTGCCCGACCAGCAGACCCGCCCGGTCGGCCGACAGCTCCGACTTGCGGAACCACTCGCGCAGCGCGGTCACGATCGCCATGATCGCGAGATTGCCCAGCGGGATCCACGCCACCCGGACGGCCAGGCTGGTCAGGAAGAGCAGGACCGTGCGGTAGACGGAGTGGCCGGACAGCGCGTGGCCCACCTCGTGGCCGACGACGGCCCGCATCTCCTCCTCGTCGAGCAGCTCGACGAGACCCGTGGTGACGACGATGATCGGCTCGTCCAGGCCGATGCACATCGCGTTCGGCTGCGGGTCCTGGGTGACGTACATCGGCGGGACCTTCTGCAGGTCCAGGATGTAGCAGGCGTCCCGCAGCATGTCGTTGAGGTGCGCGAACTGCGCGTCCGAGACCCGTACGGAGTCGGACAGGAACAGCAGGCGCAGACTGCGCTCGGGCAGCAGACCGCTGAGCGCCTTGAAGACCGTGTCGAAGCCGCTGAGCTTGCGCAGGGCCACCAGGGCCGAGCGGTCCGCGGGATGCTCGTACGCGCGCGAGGAGATGCCCTCGAAGCGCCTGCGGTGCCGGCTGGGCACCTGGCCCCGCCCGTTGTGCTCGTGGCTGTCGTCGGACATGTGGTTCCCCCATGTGTCTGATGGCCCGGTGTGCCCCCCGAAGCGGTTCTCAGCCTAGGCGGAGTTACGGTGGCAGGGCAGCACACGTAAGGAGCGATCCCATGGAGCACACCCTCGCCACCTGGCTTCCCCAGGCCGCGGCCGCCGCCGGAGAGCAGGGTGTGAGCAGCCACCTGTTCCGTGTCGTGCTGATCGTGATGCTGGTCGGCTGTGTGCTGGGTGCCTGGCTGCTGCTGCGGGGCTACCGCGGTGACGACGACTGAGGGCGCGTCCGCCACAAGGGTGGAGTCGGCGTGAGCGCTGCGCAGGCGCCCGCTTACGATGGGCACCGAGTCCCCGATCCCACACCCGGATAGGTTCAGCCGACGATGAGCTTCCACGCCACCGCTGCCCAGTTGGTCACCCTCGCCGCCGAGGGCGAGGAGCATCACGGCGGCAACCACGAGAGCCTCAGCCCCTACCTCACCGGCATCGGCGCCTTCGCCGTCCTGATGGTGCTGCTGTTCATCACCACCCGGTTCAACCGGGACCGCTGAATCCTCGCAAATAGACGTTCGACCGGGGCGCTTCGGCCGGGCCGGTAGGGTCTGCACGCATGGGAGAGCAGGAAATGCCTACCGGCCCGCGGCACATCACGGCGAGCGGCCGGGCGGACCGCCCCGGACACGGTTCCGGCACCGGCCCCGCGAACCCGGGCCGCCGGCGCCGTCTCGGTGTCATGGGCGGAACGTTTGACCCGATCCACAACGGTCACCTCGTCGCGGCCCAGGAGGCCGCCACCCAGTTCAACCTCGACGAGGTCGTGTTCGTGCCGACCGGCCAGCCGTGGCAGAAGTCGCACCGCCATGTCTCCCCGGCCGAGGACCGCTATCTGATGACGGTCATCGCGACCGCCGAGAACCCGCAGTTCTCCGTCAGCCGCATCGACATCGACCGCGGCGGACCCACGTACACCACGGACACCCTGCGCGAGCTGTGTGCGCTCAACCCCGACACGGACCTCTTCTTCATCACCGGCGCCGACGCGCTGTCCCAGATCCTCACCTGGCGGGACACGGACGAGTTGTTCTCGCTCGCGCACTTCGTCGGCGTCACCCGCCCCGGCCACACCCTGGCCGACCCGGGTCTGCCCGCCGGAGGCGTCTCGCTGGTCGAGGTCCCGGCCCTGGCCATCTCGTCCACGGACTGCCGTGCGAGAGTCGCGAAGGGCGACCCCGTCTGGTATCTGGTGCCGGACGGTGTGGTGCGCTACATCGACAAGCGTGAGCTGTACCGCGGCGAGTGAGCCGAGAGGGGCACCAGTGAACGACCGATACGACGCCGGCTACGGGGACGCCCCGTACGAGCTCGTCGGCTACGACGAGTTCGGGCAGCCTGTGTACCGGCAGGTGCCCGACCGGCCCGCCCCCCAGGGGTACGACCCCTACGGCGCGCAGCCCCCGCAGCAGCCCCAGGGCTACGGCTACGACCCGTACGCGACCGCCGCACAGCAGCCCGCCGCGCCGTACGACACGGGCCGGCAGCAGCCCGTGCCCCCCTACGACACGGCGCAGGCCCCGTCGTCGCAGGCCGCCTTCCACGACCCGTACGGGACCGGCCAGGGAGGCGCCGCGGGCGGACCGGCCGGGGCCGGATACGACGGGTACGACCCCTACGGGCAGGGCCCCGGACAGCAGACGTACACCGCCGCCCCGCAGCCCCACACCGCCGGGCAGACCGCGTACATCCCGCACCAGGCGGGGCCCGCGGACACCGGGCAGGAGGACGGTCCGGGACCCGGCCACAGACCTGGCGACGGCGACCGGCCCGGAGGACCGGACGGGGGCGGCGGCGAGGGCGACTACCACACCGAGCAGTTCGCCTTCGTCGAGGAGCCCGACGGCGAGTCCGAGGACGTCATCGACTGGCTGAAGTTCACCGAGAACCGCACCGAGCGCCGTGAGGAGGCCAAGCGCCGGGCCCGCTTCCGGCTCATCGCCCTCGCGGTGGTCCTCGCCCTGGTCGCGGTCGGAGGCGTCGGCTACCTCTGGTTCGCGGGCAAGCTGCCCGGCTCGGGCACGGAGGGGAAGGACGGCACCACGACCTCGGCGGCCGCCCAGAAGCGCGACGTGCTCGTCGTCCATCTGCACGACACCGCCGGGGGCGGCACCTCCACCGCACTGCTCGTGAACAACACCACCACTGAGCGGGGCGCCACCGTCCTGCTGCCCGACTCCCTCGCCCTGACGGACGACGAGGGCAGCACCACCACCCTCGCCAAGTCCGTCGACGACGACGGGGCCTCCGGCACCCGTGACGCGCTGCACACCGTCCTCGGCACCGACATCGAGGGCACCTGGCGCCTCGACACGCCGTACCTGAACAACCTCGTCGAACTCGTCGGCAACATCGACGTCGACACGAACACGGACGTGCCCGACCCGGACGCCAAGGACAAGGGCGCAACACCGCTGGTCAACAAGGGCAAGGGCCAGACCCTCAGCGGCAAGATGGCCGTCGCGTACGCCACCTACCGGGCGTCCGGCGAGTCGGAGAACGCGCAGCTGGAGCGGTTCGGCCAGGTGATGCAGGGCGTCCTGCGCAAGCTGTCCTCGGACGCGGAGGCCGCCACGGTCACCGTGCAGACGCTGGCGCAGATCCTCGACCCGCCGCTGACCGACAGCGACCTCGGGACCTTCCTGGCCAAGCTCGCCGACCGGGCCAAGGGCGGCGACTACGAGACCGCCCTGCTGCCGGTCCAGGAGGACGGCACGCTCGACGCCGAGGCCTCCGGCAGCGTGGTCGAGAAGCTGCTCGGCGGTACCGCGAAGAGCCCCGAGGCGGGCGACGCCGTCCGGGTCGGCATCAGGAACGCCACCGGCGAGAAGAACGCCACCGAACAGGCCCGCGTGGTCCTGCTCAACGGCGGCTACACCTTCCTCGACGCGGGCACCGCCTCCGCCGCCGAGGCCGCCTCCCGGGTCACGTACGCCGACGCCGCGAGCAAGGAGGAGGCCGTCGAGGTCGCCAAGACCCTGGGCCTGCCGACCAGCAGCGTGACCAAGGGCAGCACCACGTCCAACGCCGACGTCTCGGTCGTCCTCGGCCAGGACTACGAGGTGACCGGTTCCTGAGGACGGCCGGTTGCCGAGGAAGACCGGTTTCCGCGGGTGATCGGCGGCCCCCGGAGCGCTCCCGTACGGGCGCTCCGGGGCGGCCCCGTACGGGTGCAGCCCCTGTTCCACGGCATGATCCCCTGGACGGGAGCCGATCCCTGGGGTGGTCCCGGCGGTCCGTGAGACCCTTGAGGTAGCCCGTGAGGGCGTAACCGACCGCCGACCGAAAGCCACGTAGTGACCGCCACTGACCGCTCTCTCGAGCTCATCCACACCGCCGCCCAGGCGGCCGCCGACAAGCTCGCGCACGACATCATCGCGTACGACGTCAGCGACGTCCTGTCCATCACGGACGCCTTCCTGCTCGCGTCCGCGCCCAACGACCGCCAGGTCAAGTCCATCGTCGACGAGATCGAGGAGCGGCTGAACAAGGAGCTCGGCGCCAAGCCCGTGCGCCGCGAGGGCGACCGCGAGGCCCGCTGGGTCCTGCTCGACTACGTCGACATCGTGGTGCACGTCCAGCACAGCGAGGAGCGTGTCTTCTACGCCCTCGAGCGGCTGTGGAAGGACTGCCCCGAGCTGGATCTGCCCGCCGACGCGCAGGCCACCCGCGGCAAGGGCGAGGAGCACGCCCGGCTGCAGGCCGCCGAGGAGGCGGCCGAGCTCGGCGGGGAGCCGCGGTGAGCGCCGCCCCCGGCATAGACACGGCCGGCCGCGCCTCGCGCGGCCGGCGTGTCATTCTCTGGCGGCACGGCCAGACCGCCTGGAACGTGGAGCGCCGCTTCCAGGGCACCACGGACATCGACCTCACCGAGACCGGCGTCGCCCAGGCCCGGCGCGCCGCCCGGCTGCTCGCCTCCCTGAAGCCGGACGTCATCGTCGCCTCGGACCTGCGGCGCGCCGCCGCCACGGCCGCCGAGCTCGCCGCGCTCACCGGCCTGGAGGTCACGCACGACGAGGGCCTGCGCGAGACCTACGCGGGCGTCTGGCAGGGGCTGACGCACGACGAGATCATCGCGCGCTACGGCGACGAGTACGCCGCCTGGAAGCGGGGTGAGCCGGTCCGCCGCGGCGGGGGCGAACTGGAGACCGAGGTCGCCGACCGGGCCGCCCCCGTGGTGCTGCGGCACGCCGAGAAGCTGCCCTCGGACGGCACTCTCGTCGTGGTCAGTCACGGCGGCACCATCCGCACGACCATCGGGCGCCTCCTGGGCCTCGACTCCCGTCACTGGGAGAGCCTCGGTGGCCTCTCCAACTGCTGCTGGTCCGTCCTCGGCGAGGGCGCCCGCGGCTGGCGCCTGCTGGAGCACAACGCCGGCACCCTCCCGGAGCCGGTGCTGGGCGACGACGACTGACACCGGGCGGGCCGCGGGGACGGCCGGAGGTCCGCCTCCGGGCGCCCGCCGGGACCCGGATTTCACTTTCCGGCAGGTCGCAGGCTAAAGTTCTTCTTGTTCGCCCCGCCGAGCGGGAAGAACGCAAGGGGCTATAGCTCAGTTGGTAGAGCGCCTGCATGGCATGCAGGAGGTCAGGAGTTCAATTCTCCTTAGCTCCACAGATCGACAGATCGGTGACGAGGATCCCGTTCCCCCCAGGGGAGCGGGATTTTTCGTGTGCCCTGGTTGAGTCGCTCGGCTCCGTGGTTCGTATACCTGTGCGGGCGTCCTTCTCTCGTGTATGTGCGCGCAGGTCGGAGCGGTATCGCCGTATGCCGTGTCCGGACTGGTACGAAGGCGTCGCTGACCGTATTGGTCCGGCCGTGGCAGAATCAAACGGCCGGAAGGGGGCGCGGCCCGACGGGAGGGAGAGGCGATGCCCGGGAGCATCCGCGAGGAGGCCCAGCGTCTTCTCGCACCGGTGGTGACACCGGGGACGGCCACCCTCCTCGACTGCCCTTCCTGCGGGTCCCTCCAGGTCGCCCAAGTTCTCGGGGACAACGGGGGAATCTCTTTCGTGTGCACGACGTGCGGCCACATCTGGAGCTGATCGATGGGTGCACACAGGAGGAAGTGCGACTGGTGCGGCAGCGGTACGCCGATCGTCCGCGACATGGAGCCCGTGCACCAGGACTACCAGTACTGGTGCGAGGAATGCGCCCGGGCGCTGATCATAAAAGGCGACCCGATCGAGACGTACCGTGAGCTGGAGGGCGAGCCGATCTACGGCCGGCTCCTGGAGGAGCACTGCACGCTCAAGCGGTTCTACTCGTTCGTGACGGCCTGACCCGGTCGCCCGGTGCTGACGTTCCGGGCAAATCGGCACAGAGCGGAAACGATTTGGTAGTACACCCCGGTGACCGTGTAATGTTGGCGTCGCCGCCGGGGAAACCGGGCGGAACGCAGAACACCGCAAGGGGCTATAGCTCAGTTGGTAGAGCGCCTGCATGGCATGCAGGAGGTCAGGAGTTCAATTCTCCTTAGCTCCACAGATGAGATCCCGTCCGATCGCAACGATCGGACGGGATCTTTGTTGTGTGCCATCGGTCCCCGCTCCGCGGGGCCGGGGGTGCTCAGCGGCCGCTGCCGAGGGCCCGACGGCCACGGACCTGGGAGAGGACCGGAAGGTTGCTGCGGGACGGAGCGGAGGAACGGGTGTCCTCCTCGACGCGCAGGGCCAGCGCCGGGCAGCGGCGCACCGCCCGCAGGGCCTTCGCCTCCGCGTAGCGCGGCACCGGTGCCTGGGCGACCGTCGGGAAACCGTCCGCGCCCAGCTCGAAGACCTCCGGGAGGAGGTCCGCGCAGAGGCCGTGCCCGCGGCACAGCGTCCAGTCGACGTGGATCTTCTGCCGGCTGGGACCGGTCTCCTCCTGACCGCCGCCGCCCGGGATGCCCGTCGGCGCCCTGCCGCCCTCGAACAGGGGCAGCACGCCCTCCACCGGCCGGCCGCAGCCGTTGCCCAGGACATGGACGGCCAGGTCGTCCGTGAACGCCTTGATCGTCGACTCCAGGAACATCGCCGAGCCGTCCGGGTGCGAGCACGCCCCGCGCCGCTTCACGTTCTTGGCGACCTGCTTGAGCGCCTCCAGGGCCGCCGGTCCACCGCCGTTCAGGATGTCCTCCATGCCGCGTGCGGCGGCCGGCAGTCCCAGGTAGCAGGGGCCGCACTGGCCCGCGCTCTCCTCCGCCAGCCACTTCGCCACCTGCAGCGCCTCGCCCAGCGGACAGGTCTCCTGGCTGATCGGGAGGATCGCGCCCGCGCCGAGCGAACCGCCCACCGCGTCCAGCGAGTTGCGCGAGACGATCGCCTCGTCCACCGTCGCCGCGTCGATCCACTTGCCGTGGTAGCCGCCGGTCAGCACACCCTGCGGCACCGGCGGCGCGCCGGCCAGTTGCAGCACGTAACGCAGCGGGACGCCCGTGGGGGCCTCGATCACCATGGGGCGGGAGACCGCGCCGGAGACCGTGAGCAGTACGGTGCCCGGCTCGTCGTACAGGCCGGTGTTGCCGTAGCGCTCGGCTCCGATGCGGGCGGCGACGGCCAGCTGGGCGAACGTCTCGGCGTTCGACAGGAGGGTGGGTGCGCCCCCGACGCCGCTCTGGGACGCGCTGGTCTTGCGGCCGGGCGGGATCGCCGGGCCGCCGTCGATGGAGCGGATCAGCGAGGCGGCCGCCCCGGTGACCATCCGTACCGGGTTGCGCTGCACGCGCGCGCGGATCGCCGCGCCCCGCCGGTTGCCGAGGCCGCGCTCGGCGAGGGCCGCCTCCATCGAGCGCTGGGTGGACTCACGGGTCACGCCGACGACCAGCTGGCGGGCGCCCAGGGCCTCCGCGACCAGCAGGGCACCGTCCAGGATGAGGTGGGGGGCACGGTTGATCAGCACCGTGTCCTTGCGGCAGGCCGGTTCGTCCTCGCTGCCGTTGACGACGACCACGGGCCGGATGCCGCGCTTGATCGCCGACTCGGCGACCGACCGCAGTTTCCTGTGGAACGGGAAGCCCGCGCCGCCCCGGCCCTTGAGGTTGATCCGCTCGGCGAGCTGGGCGAGCTGCTCGCCGCCCATCGGTTCCAGCGGACCGTGCACCTTCAGGTGCATGGGGAGATCGAGCCTCTCGACGAGGTCGAAGCCCGAGGTGAGCTGGGGGAGCCCCACCACGCGGACTTCGGGGACGTCGGGAAGGGCCTCGTTCACTTATAGCCTCCGGAAGGCGTGTTCCAGGGTTCGCCGGAGCTCGGCGCCTCGTAGGAGACGCCGGGCAGCGTTTCGGTTGGGGGACCGCTGTCGTACGTGTCGTTCGTGTTGTACGTGCCGTAGGGGGCGTTCGTCTCAGCCGTTTCGTAGGGAGTTTCGGCGAGTCCCTGATAGGAGGCGCCCGCGTAGGGGGTGTCGTACATCGGGTCGTACGCCGACGGGGGTGCCTCACCGACCGGCGGCGGGGAGGGGACGGGCCAGCGGGTGCCTGTGGAGGCTTCGTCGGCGTACGGCATGGCCTGGGCGGGCTGCGTGTCCGCCGGGAACTGCGCGGACGGAACCGGGCCGGATGCCGACGGGTCCCCCACGCGCGGGGAGGCCGATACGGCGCGGTAGGCGGCGGCGAAGCCGGGGGCGTCGGCGCGTCGGCCGGATCCGTGGCGTCCCGGGGACGGCGTCCGCTGCGAGGGGATCGCCGGGTCTCCCAGGACTCCCGGGTCCCCCAGGTCCCCTACGAAGGAATCGCCGCGTGCGCCGTAACCGGGCAGCGGTGCGCCGCCGGCCCGCGCGCGGGAGCCCGCTCCCGGCAGGGCGTCCGCCGGAGCGGAGCCGGACCCGGCCACCCGCGCGCGGCTCGCGTCCAGGTCCTCGCGGCCCGGCCGTGATCCCGTGCCGAGCACCGCCATGATCCGGTCGGCGACCTTGCGCTTGAAGGGGCGCGGGGCCGACCGCAGGGCGAGGGCGCCCGCGACGCCGGCCAGGCACAGGCAGTACAGCGTCACGAACACCGGCTTCGCCTCTCGACCCGCGTAGAGTCCGTGGACGAGCGCGAAGCACCAGGCCGGATAGGCCAGCATGTGGAACGCCCGCCAGCGCGCCGCGACCGGGGCCGGCGAGGCGAAGGCGCTGCGGAGCGCGCCGGTGACGGCGGTCGTGATCATCAGCAGGGCGGCCAGCGAACCGAAGCCGATGAGCCCGGCGGTGCCCGTCACCCCGAGGCTGAAGGGGATCAGCGCGGCGAGGAACGTCGTGTGGTCCAGCGCCAGCTTCACCGTGACGTGCAGCAGCAGGAAGGCCACCGAGGCGATGGCGGTCGTGCGGTGCACGGCCTGCGCCACGATGCGCTGCCGTGCGTTGAGGAACAGCCGGTCGCTCGCGACCAGGCCCCAGACGACCGAGCAGGAGAGGGAGACCAGCGAGAGCACGCCGGCGCCGAAGTCGAGGAAGTCCCGGACTCCGTCACCTCCCAGCAGCACGATCACGGGGATCAGCAGCAGGGCGGCGGACGTCACCGCCCCGTAGACGGATCGGCCGGGCCGGGGAAGCGAGCTGTTACTGCGACGAGGGTTCATGGGGGAGAACTCCGAACAGTTCGGGAAAGCGGTCCCGCCGCCGCACTCTAAGTGGTGCCTAACCGGCCGGTAGGGAGTTTCAGTTATTGCGTTGTTATCAAGTGGTGATGCGGTAGCTGTGATGCCCCTTAGCGGGTGTTACGCGAAGTAAAATTTGAATCTTTGTCAAGTTCTCCGGCCGGTTCTTCCGTGCGGCGACCCGTGTGACAACCAGTGCGGGGACCGGTGCGGAGACCGGCGGCAAGGCGTCCGTGGACGCTCGTCGCGGTGTTCGCAGGGGCTGCGGTACCCTGGCGCCATGCGTGCCGTACGCCTTCTGCTTAGCGAGCCGCGCTGATAAGTCCCGGCCACGGGAGAACCGAGTGGCCGGAGTCAGCGCGGCGTCCCCTCCTGTGCGAGGGGATTTTTCGTTTCTTGGAATCGCAGCCGCTGGCAGATGACGATCGATGGAGCTTTGAGGATCATGAGCGAGACGAACCCCGCTGCCGCCGCCGAGGTGGCCGCGCCGCACCGCTACACGGCCGCCATGGCCGCGGAGATCGAGGCACGCTGGCAGGACTTCTGGGACGCCGAGGGTACGTACGAGGCTCCGAACCCCACCGGTGACCTGGCGGGCGACCCCGAGCTGGCCGCCAAGCCCAAGAAGTTCGTCATGGACATGTTCCCGTACCCCTCCGGTGCGGGTCTGCACGTCGGTCACCCCCTGGGCTACATCGCCACCGACGTCTTCGCCCGGTTCCAGCGGATGACCGGCCACAACGTCCTGCACACCCTGGGTTTCGACGCCTTCGGCCTGCCCGCCGAGCAGTACGCGGTGCAGACCGGCACGCACCCGCGCGTGTCCACCGAGGCCAACATGGAGAACATGCGGAGCCAGCTGCGCCGGCTGGGTCTGGGCCACGACAAGCGCCGGTCGTTCGCCACGATCGACCCGGAGTACTACAAGTGGACCCAGTGGATCTTCCTGCAGATCTTCAACTCCTGGTACGACGAGGAGGCCCGCAAGGCCCGGCCGATCTCGGAGCTGGTGGCCCAGTTCGAGAGCGGTGAGCGCGCGGTTCCCGGCGGCCGTTCCTGGGGTGCGCTGACCGCCGCCGAGCGCGCCGACGTCCTGGGCCAGTACCGCCTGGCGTACGCCTCCGACGCGCCCGTCAACTGGTGCCCCGGCCTGGGCACCGTGCTGGCCAACGAGGAGGTCACCGCCGACGGGCGCTCCGAGCGCGGCAACTTCCCCGTCTTCAAGGCCAAGCTGCGCCAGTGGAACATGCGCATCACCGCCTACGCCGACCGGCTGCTGGAGGACCTGGACGGGCTGGACTGGCCCGAGGCCATCAAGCTGCAGCAGCGCAACTGGATCGGCCGCTCCGAGGGCGCCCGCGTCGACTTCCCGATCGACGGCGAAGCGATCACGATCTTCACCACGCGCCAGGACACCCTGTTCGGCGCCACCTACATGGTGCTGGCGCCCGAGCACCCGCTGGTCGAGAAGTTCACCCCGGCCGCCTGGCCGGAGGACACCCGCGAGGCGTGGACCGGCGGGCACGCCACCCCGGCCGAGGCCGTCGCCGCGTACCGCGCGCAGGCCGCGTCCAAGTCCGACGTCGAGCGGCAGGCCGAGGCCAAGGACAAGACCGGTGTCTTCACGGGCGCCTTCGCGACCAACCCGGTCAACGGCGAGCGCATCCCCGTCTTCATCGCCGACTACGTACTGATGGGCTACGGCACCGGCGCCATCATGGCCGTCCCGGCGCACGACACGCGTGACTTCGCCTTCGCGCGCGCCTTCGAGCTGCCGATGCGCTGCGTCGTCGAGCCGAGCGACGGCCGCGGCACCGACACGACCACCTGGGACGACGCCTTCGCCTCGTACGACGCGAAGATCGTGAACTCCGCCGGTGACGACATCACCCTGGACGGGCTGGGCGTCGTCGACGCCAAGGCGCGCATCACCGAGTGGCTGGAGCGCCAGGGCATCGGCGAGGGCACCGTCAACTACCGGCTGCGTGACTGGCTGTTCAGCCGCCAGCGCTACTGGGGCGAGCCCTTCCCGATCGTCTACGACGAGGACGGCATCGCCCACGCGCTGCCCGAGTCGATGCTGCCGCTGGAGCTGCCCGAGGTCGAGGACTACTCGCCGCGCACCTTCGACCCGGACGACGCCGACACCGAGCCCGAGACGCCGCTGTCCCGCAACGAGGACTGGGTCAACGTCACGCTGGACCTGGGCGACGGCCCGAAGAAGTACCGCCGCGAGACCAACACCATGCCCAACTGGGCCGGTTCCTGCTGGTACGAACTGCGCTACCTGGACCCGCACAACAGCGAGAAGCTGGTCGACCCGGAGATCGAGCAGTACTGGATGGGCCCGCGC
This sequence comes from Streptomyces poonensis, assembly GCF_014650915.1. Taxonomy (GTDB): domain Bacteria; phylum Actinomycetota; class Actinomycetes; order Streptomycetales; family Streptomycetaceae; genus Streptomyces; species Streptomyces poonensis. The sequence continues at coordinate 222,417 of NZ_BMVW01000008.1, forward strand.
GCGGGCCAGCCGCACGGCGGCGTCGACCTGTACATCGGCGGGCAGGAGCACGCCGTGCTGCACCTGCTGTACGCGCGCTTCTGGTCCAAGGTGCTGTTCGACCTGGGGCACATCTCGTCGGCCGAGCCGTTCCACAAGCTGTACAACCAGGGCATGATCCAGGCGTACGTCTACCGCGACAGCCGGGGCATCGCCGTCCCCGCCGCCGAGGTGGAGGAGCGCGACGGCGCGTACTGGTACCAGGGCGAGAAGGTCTCCCGCCTGCTGGGCAAGATGGGCAAGTCCCTGAAGAACGCCGTCACCCCGGACGAGATCTGCGCCGAGTACGGGGCGGACACGCTGCGCCTGTACGAGATGGCGATGGGTCCCCTGGACGTGTCGCGGCCGTGGGACACGCGCGCGGTGGTGGGCCAGTTCCGGCTGCTGCAGCGGCTGTGGCGCAACGTCGTCGACGAGGCGACCGGCGAGGTCACCGTGACCGACGCGGAGCCCGACGAGGACACCCTGCGGGCGCTGCACAAGGCCGTCGACGGGATGCGCCAGGACCTGGAGGGCATGCGGTTCAACACCGCCATCGCCAAGGTCACCGAGCTGAACAACCACCTGACGAAGGCCGGCGGCCCGGTGTCCCGGTCGGTCGCCGAGGCTCTGGTGCTGCTGGTCGCGCCGCTGGCCCCGCACGTCGCCGAGGAGCTGTGGCGCAAGCTGGGTCACACGGACTCGGTCGTCCACCAGGACTTCCCGGTCGCCGACCCCGCGTACGTCGTGGACGAGACGGTGACGTGCGTGGTGCAGGTGAAGGGCAAGGTCAAGGCCCGGCTGGAGGTGTCGCCGGCCATCTCCGACGAGGAGCTGGAGAAGGTGGCGCTGGCCGACGAGAAGGTCGTCGCCGCGCTGGGCGGCGCCGGCATCCGCAAGGTCATCGTGCGGGCGCCGAAGCTGGTGAACATCGTGCCGGCGTAGGTTCCGGAGTGCCGGCGTAGGGCATTCGGGGATCCCCTAGGGGATTTCCAGCGGGCAGGTCCGGGTTCCTGTTGGAACTCCGGACCTGCCCGTTGCGTTTACCGTGGAAGAGCGGCACCGCCGGAGCCGCAGGATGTGTCGTGCGCCGGGTGTCGGAGGAGGAGCCTCGTGGAGACCGTCATCGCCGTCATGGCCCTGATCTTCGTGCTGTTCCTGGCGCTGGGCGCGTACGCCACCGTCAAGGTCGTCGGAGCCGCCAAGCGGGGCGTCGACCGGACGATCTCGCAGGCCCGTCGGACGGTCGAGGACACCACACTGCGCGCCAAGAGCCTCGCCCAGCCCGGACCCGTGGGCGAGCTGGCCGAGCTCCGGCTCAGGCTGCGCACCACGATGCGGGCCACCCAGGACGCGCTGGAAGCGGGCGTGGCGGCGGAGGACGAGTCCCTGAAGGAGACGCTGGCCCTTTTCGCCCGGCTCAGCGCCCACGGGCACGAACTGGACGCCGAGTTGAGGCGCCTGGAGTCCGGGCCGGATCGCGCCAAGCTCACCGAGCGGCTGCCCGTCCTGCGCGAGCGCACCGAGCGGATCACCAAGTCGGCGGACGACCTGCGCTGGGCGGCGCACGACCGGGCCCGGCGCTTCGCGGACGACGACCTGGACACGCTCAGTGCGCAGATCGACGTCGAGACGGGTGCGCTGCGGCACTGGACGTCCGGTCCTGCCTCCCCGACGGACGCCCGGGGCGCCGCCCCGGTGGATCCGCCTCCGTGGCCCGAGGCCCCGGCGCCCGAGGCCGCCGCCTCCGGTGGGCAGACCTGGCCCGAGACCCCCGAGGCCCGTACGGCGGAGGAGCCGACGCGGCCCGCGATCAACCCGCCGGGCCCCCGGACCACCTACCCCTGGCAGAAGAAGCCCCGCCCCGAGAGCACGACGTGATTCCGGCCGTCGGGGGCATGACTCGATCCCGCTCTGACGGAGGCACGATGTGCTTCCGGTCGTCGGGAGCACGACTGATTTCGACTGTCGGGAGCGCGACTTGATTCCGACCATCGGGGACACGACTTGATACCGACCGTCCGACCGCAGGTGGGAGGGCCCGGGCTGCCTTCCATGCGTCCCGGCAGGTAACCTCCAGCTCATGTCCCGCCATGTCGCGATCGTCACCGATTCAACGGCCTATCTGCCGCAGCGGACGATGCAGCGCCACGGCATCACCGCGGTGCCGTTGACCGTGGTGCTCGGCGACCGGGCGCTGGAGGAGGGCACCGAGATCTCGGCGCGCTCGCTGGCACAGGCCCTCCAGAAGCGGCAGCCCGTCACCACGTCCCGCCCCAGCCCCGAGCAGTTCGCGAAGACCTACCGTCAGATCGCCGAGTCGGGCGCATCGAGCATCGTCTCCCTGCATCTGTCCGCCGAGTTCTCGGGCACGTACGACGCGGCCGTGCTGGCGGCCCGCGAGGCGCCCGTGCCCGTGCGCGTGGTCGACACCGGGATGGTCGCCATGGCACTCGGGTTCTGCGCGCTGGCCGCGGCGGAGACCGCGGAGGCGGGAGGCACGGCCGACGAGGCGGTCACCGCGGCGGAGAAACGGGCGGCGGGCACGTCCGCCCACTTCTACGTCGACACCCTCGACTATCTGCGCCGGGGTGGCCGGATCGGAGCCGCACAGGCCCTGCTCGGCTCCGCGCTCGCCGTCAAGCCGCTGCTGCAACTCGACGACGGCCGCATCGAGCTGCTGGAGAAGGTGCGTACGGCGTCCCGGGCGATCGCCCGGCTGGAGGAGATCGTCGCCGCTCGCGCCGGGAGCGGGCCCGTGGACATCGCCGTCCATCACCTGGCCGCGCCCGAGCGCGCCCAGTCGCTCGCGGACCGGCTGCGGGAGCGGGTGCCCGGACTGACCGAGCTGCATGTGAGCGAGGTCGGCGCGGTGATCGGGGCGCACACGGGGCCGGGACTGCTGGGGGCTGTGGTCTCGCCACGGTGAGGTGTCGTCTCGGCGAGGTGCGGCAGATGCCCGTGTGGGTGCTGTGGGTGCTGTGGGTGCTGTGGGTGATGGAGTTGTCCACAACCGGCAGGTGATCCACGGGAATCGAGCAAGATCATCGCAAGAGGGCGGGAGTGCCCGATCCTCGCCGCATGGCACTTCGATCACGTTCACACCGTTCACCGGCAGCGTCCGCCACGAGCGGCCCCGGCCGTTCCCCGCACTCCGACGGCCGCGTACGCCATCACCCCAGCCGCGCCCGGGGACCGGCCCGCCCAGCCCGTCCCCGGAGCCGAGCGGCGCGACGGCAGGCATCGGCAGAGCTTCTCCGCAGGCGTGCGGAAGCCCTGTTCGCCGAACGGCTCCGGGAGCGGCGGGAGTCGGGGAACGGACCGCCGGGGGAGTCCGGGGCGTCCGCCGGGCCCGAGGCGTCGACAGGGACCGGGGCGTCGGCCTGGCCCGAGGCGTCGGCGGGTCCCGGGATGCCGAGTGGGCCGACGGCGAGTACGGGTGCCGGGGTCGTCGAGGAGGCTGAGGACGACCTTCCGGTGCGCGGGGGACACGGCACCGCCTGGCGGGAGCGGATCGGGCCGGCGCTGCGGGAGCGGATGCCGATGTGGTTGCAGGCGCGGTGCGGTCTCGAACGGAGAAGCGTCGTCGCGCTCGGCGTGGTCCTGGGCGGCGCGGCGGTCCTCGCCGGGCAGCACTTCTGGGCGGGCAGGACACAGCCGGTCGACGCACCCGAGGTCGTGCGGCCGGCAGTCCACAGCGAGCGGGACGTCCCGGACGCCTTGACCTTCGGTGCATCGGCCGGGCCGTCGGCGCCCGCCGCGCTGCCCGCCATCGTGGTGGACGTCGGCGGGAAGGTGCGCAGCCCCGGAGTCCGGCGGCTGCCCGCGGGGTCCCGCGTCGCCGACGCGCTGCGCGCGGCCGGCGGGGTACGTCCGGGCGTGAGCGTCGAAGGGCTCAACCGGGCCCGGCTGCTCGTCGACGGGGAGCAGGTGGTCGTCGGAGCTCCCGGGCCCGCAGCGGGTGCCATGACGGGCACGGGAGGCCTCGCGGCCGGTACGGGAGGATCTGCGGCCGGTACGGGAGGAGGCACAGCAGGCGCTGCTCCTGCGGCTCCGGTTTCCCTCAACACGGCCACCGCCGACCAACTCGACACACTCCCCGGCGTCGGCCCAGTGCTGGCCCAGCACATCATCGACTACCGCGCCCAGCACGGCGGCTTCCGCTCGGTCGACGAACTCCGCGAGGTCAACGGCATCGGAGACCGCCGCTTCGCCGATCTGCGCGATCTCGTACGGCCATGAGCGCGCCGGTGAACTCCGCTGACCGGGCCCCCGTGCACGCCGCCGCCGGGAGTCGGCTCGGCGCTGCGCATCCCCGGCAGGAGGGACCTGCGGATCTGCGTCTGGTGCCACCCGCGCTGGCCGCCTGGGGTACGGCGGCGCTGATGCTCGACGCCTCGGCCGAGTGGGTCGTGGGTGTGATGACGGTCTGCCTGGTCATCGGCTGCGTCCTGCTGCGGGCGGCCCGGCGAGGGCGGGTCCGGGAGAGCGAGGAGGGCGGGCGGAGCGGGCAGAGGGAGAAGAGCAGGCAGAAGGAACGGGGCGAACAGAGCGAGGAGCGTGGGCACAGCGGGCACAGCGGGCACAGCGGGCACAGCGGGCACGGCGGGCGGAGCGGGCACAGCCGGAAGGCCTGGCAGCGCGTCTCCGTCGCCGCCGTCCTCCTCTGCGTCGCAGCGTCCGCAGCCTCCGCCGGGCTGCACGGGGCTGACCTGCGGCGCGGTCCCGTTCCCGGGCTCGCCCGCCAGTACGCACATGTGACGGCCGACGTCGAGCTCACCGCCGACCCGCGGCTCAGCCGCCCTCGGATCAGGGGCGACCACGCGGCCCCGGCTGCCGTCCTGCTCGAGGCGGAGGTCCGGCGTGTGAGGAAAACGGACGGGACGGTCCTCGGGACGCGTACGCCGGTCCTGGTGATCGCTGATGCGACGTCGTACGGGCGCCGGGCCTGGTTGTCCCTCCTGCCCTCCACCCGTGTGCGCGTCTTCGCGCGGGTCGCGCCGGCGTCGGCCGGTGGGGACCGGATCGCGGCGGTGCTGCGGGTGAGCGGCGAAGGGCCGCCGGACGTGATGGGCGAACCCTCCGCGACACAGCGGTTCGCGGGGCGTTTGCGCAGCGGGCTGCGGGAGGCGACGGACGGGCTGGGAACGGACGCGCGGGCCTTGCTGCCGGGGCTCGTCGTGGGGGACACCTCGCGGGTGCCGGCCGAACTGGACGAGGCGTTCAAGGCGACCGACCTCACCCATCTCATGGCCGTCAGCGGAGCCAACTTCACGATCATGCTTGCGCTGTTCCTCGGGCCTCCCGGACTCGCCCAGCGGGCGGAGCGTCGTGGCCTCGCATCCTGGCTCGGCATTCCCCTGCGGGCGACCGCGCTGGCCGGAGGCGGGATGATCCTCGCCTTCGTGATCGTGTGCCGGCCGGATCCGAGCGTGGTCCGGGCCGCGGCGTGCGGGTCGGTCGCGCTGCTGGCCATCGCGACCGGGCGCCGCAGATCCCTGATCCCCGCGCTGGCCACGGCGGTTCTGCTGCTCGTGCTCTACGACCCGTGGCTGGCCCGCAGTTACGGCTTCCTGCTCTCGGTGCTGGCGACCGGTGCCCTGCTCACCCTCGCCCCGCGGTGGAGCACCGCACTCCGACGGCGCCGGGTGCGGCCGCGCGTGGCCGAGGCACTGGCCGCGGCCGGCGCCGCTCAGGCGGTGTGCGCGCCGGTCGTCGCGGTGCTGTCGGCCCAGGTGAGCCTGGTGGCGGTGCCGTGCAATCTGCTGGCGGAGTTCGCGGTGGCGCCGGCCACGGTACTGGGGTTCGCGGCGCTGGCGGCCGCACCGGTGGCGATGCCCGTCGCCGAGGCGTTCGCGTGGTGCGCGAGTTGGCCCGCGGGCTGGATCGCCGGCATCGCGCGGACGGGGGCCGCGCTGCCGGGTGCCGGAGTGGACTGGCCGGGAAGCTGGACGGGTGCGCTCCTCCTCGTCCTGGTGACGGTCGCCCTGGCCGCCGGCGGGCGGTGGGCGGTGCGGCACCCCTGGCTCTGCGGTGTGTGTTGCGTGGCGTTCCTGCTCGTCGTGGTGCAGCCGCCGCCTCTGACCAGGGTGATCACCGGCTGGCCACCGCCGGGTTGGCGGTTCGCGATGTGCGATGTCGGGCAGGGCGACGCGACGGTGCTCGCGGCGGGCGAGGGGACGGGCGTGGTCGTGGACGCCGGACCCGATCCGGCGCTCGTCGACCGCTGTCTGAGCGCCCTCGGCATCACGCGGATCCCCTTGGTCGTCCTGACCCACTTCCATGCCGATCATGTGGCGGGGCTGCCGGGTGTGCTGCGGGGACGTGCGGTGGGCGCGATCGAGACGACAGGGTTCGGGGAACCTGTGGACCAGGCCGAGTTCGTCCGCCGGCTGGCGGCGGCCCGTCGTGTCCCGGTGACGCGGGCCGCGGCGGGTGAGGAGCGGCGCACGGGCGACCTGGCCTGGCGGGTGCTCTGGCCGCCACCGGACGGCCCGCGCATACCGGGCAGGCCGACGGCACCCGCGCCGGAGGGACCGAACGACGCCAGCGTGACCATGCTCGTACGGTCGGCCGGGACGACCTTGCTGATGCTGGGCGATCTCGAGCCTCCGGCACAGCGGGCACTGCTGAGATCACCCGCTGCCGCCGGGCTGACAGCCGTGGACGTCCTCAAGGTCGCCCACCACGGCTCCGCCTACCAGGACCCGGACCTGATACGTGCCGTGGCCCCACGGCTGGCGCTCGTGTCGGTGGGCACCGGCAACCCCTACGGGCATCCGGCGCCGAGCACGCTGGCGGCGCTGCGGGCCGGCGGTGCGACGGTGCTGCGCACGGACGAGGACGGGGCGATCGCCGTCACCCGCACGGCGGGCGGGCTGGGGGTGGGGACAGACTGACGCCATGAACTCCGCACAGGCCGATGCCTACCTTCGCCGTATCGGGGCCGAGCGTCCCGCAGGACCGACCGTCGACGCGCTTAGCGAGCTGCATGTGCGCCATCTGTGCACGGTGCCGTTCGAGAACCTGTCGATCCACCTCGGCGAGGAGATAGTGCTCGAGGAGGAGCGGCTGCTGGACAAGGTGGTCGGGGCACGCCGGGGAGGCTTCTGTTACGAGTTGAACGGGGCCTTCGCGGCGCTGCTGAGGAGGCTGGGCTTCGAGGTGACGCTGTTGGCGGGGCGGGTGTTCAAGGAGGACGGCCGACTCGGGATCCCGTACGACCACCTCGCGCTGCGGGTGCGGACGGCGGACGGGGGCGACTGGCTGGCCGATGTCGGGTTCGGGGCGCACAGCCACTTCCCGCTGGCCCTCGCGGAGCGGGGTGAGCAGAGAGATCCGGCTGGAACGTTCCAGGTGGTCGAGGCGGGACTGCGGGCGGGCGGCGAGAAGGAGGCCGGGGAGTACGGGGACCTGGACGTGCTGCGGGACGGGAAGCCGCAGTACCGGCTGGAGGTGCGGCCGCGGGAGCTCGGGGACTTCGTGACCGGCGCCTGGTGGCACAGTACGTCGCCGGTGTCGCACTTCGGGCAGTCGCTCGTCTGCTCGCGGCAGACGGAGGACGGCGGACGGATCACCCTGAGCGGCCGCAGATTCACCGTCACCGCCCCGGGTGGCGGCCGTGAGGTGACGGAGCTGGTGACGGACAAGGAGGTGCTGACGACGTACTCGGAACGGTTCGGACTCCGGCTGGCACGCGTGCCGGAGGTGCGGGGAGCCTGACGAGGTGGGTATGAGGCGGCGGGTGTGAGCCGGCGGGTGCGAGGCGGGTATCCGGGCAGTGGGCAGCTCTCCGCCGGGCGTGTCCGACAATGTCACTGTGAGCGATGTGAGACATGTGCTGGTGCTGCCCGACCGCGATGCCGCGGAGGAGGTGGCGGAGGCGCTGGCCGACCGCTTCGGACTGGGCGAGGAGCCCCAGCTCGTACGGGAGGCGCTGGCCGGGGAGGACGACGCCGAGGACGCGCAGTGGCTGGTGGTCCTGCGGGACGAGGAGGAGCTGCTCGACCCCGCGGAGCTGGACGAGTTCGCGGGGGAGTGGGACGGATGGCGGGAGGAGCCGTGACGGGGCGTGCCGGAGTGGCGCCGCGCGGTCACCGGCGGGAGCGCGCCCGGACCGCGTTGTCAGTGCCGCGTGGGATGCTGTGAGCGATGGCCAGGAAGACTGCGAATGACGACCCTCTCGCCCCCGTCACGCTTGCCGTGGGCCAGGAGGACCTCCTGCTCGACCGTGCCGTGCAGGAGGTGGTGGCCGCCGCGAAGGCCGCCGACGCCGACACGGACGTACGGGACCTGACCCCGGACCAGTTGCAGCCCGGCACGCTTGCCGAGCTGACCAGTCCGTCGCTCTTCGCCGAGCGCAAGGTCGTGATCGTACGCAACGCGCAGGATCTGTCGGCCGACACGGTCAAGGACGTGAAGGCGTACCTCGGGTCGCCCGCCGAGGAGATCACCCTCGTGCTGCTGCACGCGGGCGGGGCCAAGGGGAAGGGGCTGCTGGACGCGGCGCGCAAGGCGGGGGCCCGTGAGGTGGCCTGCCCGAAGATGACGAAGCCGGCGGACCGGCTGGGCTTCGTGCGGGCGGAGTTCCGCACCCTGGGGCGGTCCGCCGCTCCCGAGGCCTGTCAGGCGCTGCTGGACGCGATCGGCAGCGATCTGCGGGAGCTGGCGTCCGCGGTGTCGCAGTTGTGCGCGGACGTCGAGGGGACGATCGACACGGCCGTGGTCGGGCGGTACTACACCGGGCGGGCCGAGGCGTCGAGCTTCGAGGTGGCCGACCGGGCCGTCGAGGGGCGGGCGGCGGAAGCGCTGGAGGCGCTGCGCTGGTCGCTGTCGACCGGGGTGGCGCCCGTGCTGATCACCAGCGCGCTGGCCCAGGGTGTGCGGGCCATCGGCAAGCTGTCCTCCGCGCGCGGTGGCCGTCCGGCCGACCTGGCGCGGGAGCTGGGGATGCCGCCGTGGAAGATCGACCGGGTGCGCCAGCAGATGCGCGGGTGGACACCGGACGGCGTCGCGGTCGCCCTGCGGGCGGTGGCCGAGGCCGACGCGGGGGTGAAGGGCGGCGGGGACGACCCCGGGTACGCCCTGGAGAAGGCGGTCGTGGCGATCGCGCGGGCAGCGCGGTCGCGACGGGGCTGAGCACCCGGCGGATGCCGGCGGTCCCGCCACGGTGCCTGGCAGGTCCAGGCACCGTGCTTGAACGACCGCCCCGCCGGGCACGCCGCACCCGCAGTCGCCGCACACACGCTGCACCCCCGGCGCAGCACAGCCGAAAGCCCCGGCCTCCGTTCCGGGGAAGAACGGCGACCGGGGCTCCGGATGAAACTCGTGGACTCATACCCGCGTGGCGAACGCAGGCCGCGTATGAGTCCGGGATGCCGGTCGGCAGCGGATGAGAGAGGGCCCGCTCTGGGTCCAGCCGGCGGTCAAGTCAGGAGAGTCAGGGGGACGAGTCCGGTGGACCCGGCCGACTCCGACTCGGTACTCAGCCCTTGAGGGAAGCGACCTGGGAAGCCAGCGCCGACTTCTTGTTGGCAGCCTGGTTCTTGTGGATGACGCCCTTGGAGACGGCCTTGTCCAGCTTGCGCGTGGCCTCGCGCAGAGCGGCGGTGGCCTTCTCCACGTCACCCGCGGCCGTGGCCTCACGGGTCTTGCGGATCGCGGTCTTCAGGGAAGACTTGACGGCCTTGTTGCGCAGCCGGGCCTTCTCGTTGGTCTTGATCCGCTTGATCTGGGACTTGATGTTCGCCACGAATGAGCCTTTTCAGGTTCAGGCACGGGGCCGCACGGGTCCCGTACCGGTGATTTTCCAGAAGACGTGCCTCGTGCTGAGAGGGCATGAGACACAGCCCCCCACCTTACCAGCGGCCCTTTGAGTGGCCCAAACCGGTCACCGGTCCGCGTCCGTGGGACCATGGAGCCTACGTATCGATCCGACCCGAGCCCGAGACCGCAGACACTGCGGACGCCTCAAGAATCAGGACCCTGCGTGCCCGCGACCCCCAGCCATGTGCCCGAGCCGAGCCGTACCGACCCGGCGCTGATCCGCAACTTCTGCATCATCGCGCACATCGACCACGGCAAGTCCACGCTCGCCGACCGGATGCTCCAGCTGACCGGTGTGGTCGAGCAGCGGCAGATGCGCGCTCAGTACCTCGACCGCATGGACATCGAGCGCGAGCGCGGCATCACGATCAAGTCCCAGGCCGTGCGTCTGCCCTGGGCGCCCACGCACGACAAGGGCAACACGCACATCCTCAACATGATCGACACCCCGGGGCACGTCGACTTCACGTACGAGGTCTCGCGGTCGCTCGCCGCGTGCGAGGGGACCATCCTCCTCGTGGACGCCGCCCAGGGCATCGAGGCGCAGACCCTCGCCAACCTGTACCTGGCGATGGAGAACGACCTCACGATCATCCCGGTGCTGAACAAGATCGACCTGCCGGCCGCGCAGCCCGAGAAGTTCGCCGAGGAGCTCGCCAACCTCGTCGGGTGCGACCCGGACGACGTGCTGAAGGTGTCCGCCAAGACCGGCCTCGGCGTCGAGGCGCTGCTCGACAAGGTCGTCGCCGAGATCCCCGCCCCGGTCGGTGTCGCCGACGCCCCGGCCCGCGCGATGATCTTCGACTCGGTGTACGACTCGTACCGCGGTGTCGTGACGTACGTCCGTGTCGTCGACGGGCAGCTCAACAAGCGCGAGCGCATCCGGATGATGTCCACCGGCGCCACGCACGAGCTGCTGGAGATCGGGACCAACTCGCCCGAGATGCTCGGCGCGGACGGCCTCGGCGTCGGCGAGGTGGGCTACCTGATCACCGGTGTGAAGGACGTCCGCCAGTCGAAGGTCGGCGACACGATCACCCAGCAGACCAAGGGGGCCACGGAGGCGCTCGGCGGCTACAAGGACCCCAAGCCGATGGTGTTCTCCGGCCTGTACCCGCTGGACGGCTCCGACTACCCGGAGCTGCGCGACGCCCTCGACAAGCTCCAGCTCAACGACGCCGCCCTGGTCTACGAGCCGGAGACCTCCGCGGCCCTCGGCTTCGGCTTCCGCGTCGGCTTCCTGGGCCTGCTGCACCTGGACGTGATCCGCGAGCGCCTCGAGCGCGAGTTCGGGCTCGACCTGATCGCCACCGCCCCGAACGTGGTCTACCGCGTGGTCATGGAGGACGGCAGCGAGCACACGGTCACCAACCCGAGCGAGTTCCCCGAGGGCAAGATCGGCGAAGTGTACGAGCCGGTCGTGCGCGCCACGATCCTGGCGCCGAGCGAGTTCATCGGCTCGATCATGGAGCTGTGCCAGACGCGGCGCGGCGTCATGCTCGGCATGGACTACCTCTCCGAGGACCGCGTCGAGATCCGCTACACGCTGCCGCTCGCGGAGATCGTCTTCGACTTCTTCGACCAGCTGAAGTCCAAGACCCGCGGCTACGCCTCGCTCGACTACGAGCCCACCGGCGAGCAGACCTCCAGCCTGGTCAAGGTCGACATCCTGCTGCACGGCGACAAGGTGGACGCGTTCTCCGCGATCACGCACAAGGACGCGGCGTACGCGTACGGTGTGCGGCTCGTCGCCAAGCTGCGCGAGCTGATCCCGCGGCAGGCCTTCGAGGTGCCCATCCAGGCGGCCATCGGCTCCCGCGTCATCGCCCGCGAGACCATCCGCGCCATCCGCAAGGACGTCCTCGCCAAGTGCTACGGCGGTGACATCTCCCGTAAGCGGAAGCTGCTGGAGAAGCAGAAGGAGGGCAAGAAGCGGATGAAGATGGTGGGCTCCGTGGAGGTTCCGCAGGAGGCCTTCATCGCCGTTCTGTCCAGCGACGACGCCGGGGGCTCCGGCAAGGGCAAGAAGTAGCCGGTCTCCAGGGCCGGCCCGTAAGGCCGGCACCGGGCCGTGGTCACGGGCCCGTCGCGCTTCGGCGCGGCGGGCCCGTCCGTATGCGCGGGGTCCTTCGCCGACGGCTCCCGTGGGCCGTACCGGCGGCATCCTCGGACGAAGTGACGGTCTTCCGCCCCTTACGCACCGGCGGGCAGGGCTCTACCCTGATCACCACTCGATGGTTACTCGCGAGTTAAACAGCAGTCGCAATGAGCCAGCCGCACCGTCGCGGGCCCGGGAGGACGTCGTGAGCGACACACAGACACTGATCGAGAACCGTCCGCCGTCGGTGGCGGCCCTCTTCCTGGAGCGCGTGGCGGCCACGCCGGACGCGGAGGCCTACCGCTACCCCGTGCCCGCGCCCTCCGGTCAGGGCCCGGACGACTGGAAGTCGCTGAGCTGGGCGGAGGCCGCCGACCGGGTCCACGCCATCGCGGCCGGGCTGATCGAACTGGGTGTCCAGCCGGAGCAGCGCGTCGCCCTCGCCTCCTCCACCCGGATCGAGTGGATCCTCGTCGACCTCGGCATCATGTGCGCGGGCGCGGCCACCACGACGGTCTACCCGCAGACGAACGCCGACGAAAGCGCGTACATCCTCTCCGACTCCGAGAGCCGGGTGCTCATCGCGGAGAACGCGGCACAGCTCGCCAAGGCGCGGGAGAAGCGGGCCGAGCTGCCCGACCTCACCCACGTGGTCGTCGTCGACACCGACGGCGCCGATCTCTCCGAGGACTGGGTCCTCTCGCTCGCCGAGCTGGAGCAGCGCGGTGCCGCGTACCTGGAGGAGAATCCCGAGCTGATCAAGAAGAAGGTCGCCGCGATCACCTCGACCCAGCTGGCCACCCTCATCTACACCTCGGGCACCACGGGCCGCCCCAAGGGGGTCCGCCTCCCGCACGACAACTGGTCGTACATGGCGAAGGCCATCGCCGCGACCGGCCTGTGCACCGCCGACGACGTGCAGTACCTGTGGCTGCCGCTCGCACACGTCTTCGGCAAGGTGCTCACCTCCGGCCAGATCGAGCTCGGGCACGTCACCGCGGTCGACGGCCGCGTCGAAAAGATCATCGACAATCTCCCGGTCGTGCAGCCGACGTACATGGCGGCCGTGCCGCGCATCTTCGAGAAGGTCTACAACGGGGTCGCGGCCAAGGCGCGTGCGGGCGGCGGCGCCAAGTACAAGATCTTCCAGTGGGCCGCCGAGGTGGCCCGTGAGTACGCCAAGGTCACCCAGGACAACTTCCGCCGCACCGGCACCGCCTCGGCACCGTTCGGTCTGACCGCCAAGCACAAGGTCGCCGACACCCTCGTCTACGCCAAGATCCGCGAGGCGTTCGGCGGACGGCTGCGGGCCTGCATCTCCGGCTCGGCCGCCCTCGCCCCCGACATCGGCTACTTCTTCTCCGGCGCCGGCATCCACATCCTGGAGGGCTACGGACTGACCGAGTCCAGCGCCGCCTCCCTCGTCAACCCGGGCGACGCGTACCGGACGGGCACGGTCGGCAAGCCGCTGCCCGGCACCGAGGTGCGCATCGCGGACGACGGCGAGGTCCTGCTGCGCGGCCCCGGCATCATGGAGAGCTACCACGGGTTGCCGGAGAAGACCGCGGAGGTGCTGGAGCCGGACGGCTGGTTCCACACCGGGGACATCGGCGAGCTGTCCCCGGACGGCTATCTGCGCATCACCGACCGTAAGAAGGACCTGATCAAGACCTCGGGCGGCAAGTACATCGCGCCGGCCGAGGTCGAGGGGCAGTTCAAGGCGGTCTGCCCGTACGTCTCCAACATCCTGGTGCACGGCGCCGACCGGAACTTCTGCACCGCGCTGATCGCACTGGACGAACCCAGCATCCTCGGCTGGGCGGAGCAGAACGGGCTGGGCGGCAAGAAGTACGCCGACGTGGTCGCCTCCCCGGAGGTGCAGAAGCTGGTGCAGGGCTATGTGGACCAGCTCAACGAGGGCCTGCAGCGCTGGCAGACGATCAAGAAGTTCCGGGTGCTGCCCCGTGACCTGGACATCGAGCACGGCGAGCTGACGCCCAGCCTGAAGCTGAAGCGCCCGGTCGTGGAGCGCACGTTCAAGCCGCTGATCGACGAGATGTACGCGGGGACGCGCGAGGCGTAGCCATCAGGTTCCGGTGACGGGCGCCGCGCACGGCGCCCGTCACCGGAACCCGGCGGCCGAGGGCTACATCCTCAGCCCCTGGCGGAAGGTCTCCACCAGGCGCTGGAGATCCCGCACCTGCTCGCGCAGGGCCGGCAGGTCCGGGGGATCCCCGTCGGTCAGTCGTCCGTCGAGGGTGGTCAGACGGTCGCCGACCTGCGCCAGATGGGTCTGCTCCTGCGCCAGCATGTGCTCCAGCTGCAGGTTCTTGCGGTGCAGATCGAGGAAGACGGCGACCTTGGCGCGCAGTACCCAGGGGTCGAAGGGCTTGGTGAGATAGTCCGCGGCCCCGGTGGCGTAACCGCGGAAGGCGTAGCCCTCGTCGGCGTCCGTGCCCGTCAGGAAGATGATGGGGACGTCCTTGGTCTGGTCGAGCCGCTTGATGTTCGCCGCCGTCTCGAAGCCGTCCATGCCCGGCATCCGGATGTCCAGAAGGACCACGGCGAAGCGCCGGCGCAGCAGCGCCTTCATCGCCTCCTCGCCCGAACGCGCCCGCACCAGCGGCTCGTTGAGCGAGCGCAGGACGGCCTCCAGGGCGATCAGGTTGTCCTCCATGTCGTCCACGAGGAGGATGCCGGCGCGCTCGCCGGCCGTTGCCTCAGTGCTCATACGGACTGCCTCACTCAGTCGTCGGCGGGGGCCGCCGCCTGCTCCGCCATGCCCGTGCCGGAGACCGCCTCGGGGCAGCCGTCCGGCTCGTCGCCGTCCTCGCCCTCCGGGTCCAGGAGCGCGCAGACGACCGTGAGCAGCTGGTCGACGTCCACTGGTTTCGGTACGTAGTCGTTGGCGCCCCGTGCTATCGACTTCTCGCGGTCGCCCGGCATCGCCTTCGCGGTCAGCGCGACGATGGGCAGGCCCGCCCAGCGCGGGGTGCGGCGGATGGCGGCGATCGTCTCGTAGCCGTCCATCTCCGGCATCATGATGTCCATCAGCACGATCTCGACGTCCGGCGTGCGTTCCAGGGTCTCTATGCCCTCGCGGCCGTTCTCCGCGTACAGGACGGGCATGCCGACCCGGCCCAGCACATGGGTGAGCGCGAAGACATTGCGGATGTCGTCGTCGACGATCAGCACCCGCCGGCCCGGCAGCACCCGCCCCGCCCGGCCCGACCTCCAGGCCTCCAGCTTCGTGGGCGTCGGCCAGCTCTCGTCCGCCTCGTGCCCGGTGTACGGTTCGGCCGCCGGCTGTTCGGGCACGGGGAAGCCCCGCTCGGTGGAGGCGGCCCCGGCGACCTGGTGCCCCGGGCTGACGACCGGGACGTACAGAGTGAACGTCGAGCCCACGCCGGGGACGCTCTCGGCCACGATGCGGCCCCCCAGCAGCCCGGCGATCTCCCGGCTGATGGACAGCCCGAGCCCGGTGCCGCCGTACTTGCGGTTCGTCGTGCCGTCGGCCTGCTGGAACGCCTCGAAGATGACGGGGAGCTTCTCGGGTGCGATACCGATGCCGGTGTCGGAGACCGCGAAGGCGATCACCTCGTCGGTGTCGTCGCGGGTGTACTGGTTCGTGGGGTCCTCGACCCGGCAGACCCGCAGCTCGACCTTGCCGTTCGCGGTGAACTTGATCGCGTTGGAGAGGAGGTTGCGCAGGATCTGCTGGAGGCGCTGCTCGTCCGAGTACATCTCGCGCGGCACGTCCTCGCCGACCGACACCTCCAGGGCGAGGCCGCGGTCGAGGGTCAGCGGGCGAAACGTGGCGTGGACGTAGTCCAGCAGCTTGATCAGCGGCAGCCGCTTCGGGCGTACGTCCATCCGGCCCGCCTCGATCTTCGACAGGTCGAGGATGTCGTTGATCAGCTGGAGCAGGTCCGAGCCCGAACGGTGGATCGTGGCCGCGAACTGCACCTCCTGCTCGGAGAGATGGCCGTCCGGATTGTCGGAGAGCAGCCGGGCCAGGATGAGCAGCGAGTTCAGCGGGGTGCGCAGCTCGTGCGACATGTTCGCCAGGAACTCGGACTTGTACTGGGAGGACGTCGCCAGCAGGGCCGCCTTCTCCTCCAGTTCGGCGTTCGAGCGCTGCAACTCGCCCTGCTGCTTCTGCAGTTCGTCCGAGCGGTCCTGGAGCTGCATGGCCAGCCGCTGCGACTCGCCGAGGAGCGCCTCCGTACGGGAGTTGGCGATGATCGTGTTGATGGCGACGCCGATGGTGTTCACGAACTGGTCGAAGAACGCCAGGTGGACATCCGAGAAGCGGGAGAACGAGGCGAGCTCGACCACGCCGAGGAGCTTGTCCTCGAAGATGATCGGAATGATCACAATGGTGGACGGGGCCGCCTCGCCCAGCCCGCTGCTGATCTTCATATAGTCCGGCGGCGCCTCCTCCACGAGGATCCGCTTCTTCTCGCGGGCCGCCTGCGCCACCAGCCCGTGCACCGGCAGCCCGCCGGTCTCCACGGTCGCGCCCTGGGCCGCGCCGTACCCGGCGATGAAGGCGAGACCCTTGAGCCCCTCCTGGTACGCGGCCGTGCGCAGCGCCGCGCGGTCCTGGTCAGGATCCGCCAGGTAGAAGGCTCCGTACTGCGCGTTCACCAGCGGCGTCAGCTCGCGCAGGATCAGGTCGGCGACCTCCATCAGATCCCGGTGGCCCTGCATCAGGGACGCGAGCCGGGCCAGGTTCGACTCCAGCCAGTCCTTCGCCCGGGTGGTCTCGCGCAGGTTGGCCACCATCAGGTTGATGTTGTCCTTCAGCTCGGCGACCTCGCCGCGCGTCTCCACCGTGATCGAGCGCGACATGTCGCCCTGGGCCACGGCCGACGCCACCTCGGCGATGGCACGGACCTGGGTGGTCAGATTGGACGCCAGCTCGTTCACGCTGGTCGTCAGGCGCTTCCAGGTGCCGTACACGGCCTCGACCCGGGCCTGGCCGCCGAGCTGCCCCTCCGAACCGACCTCCCGGGCCACGCGCGTGACCTCGGAGGAGAACGAGGAGAGCGTGTCCACCATCGTGTTGATGGTCGTCTTCAGCTCCAGGATCTCGCCGCGCGCGTCCACGTCGATCTTCTTGGACAGGTCTCCCTGGGCCACCGCCGTGGCGACCTGGGCGATGTTCCGCACCTGTGAGGTGAGGTTGTCGGCCATGTAGTTGACGTTGTCGGTCAGGTCCCGCCACACCCCGGACACGCCCTGCACCTGGGCCCGGCCGCCGAGGCGCCCGTCGGTGCCGACCTCGCGGGCCACCCTCGTCACCTCGTCGGCGAAGGCGCGCAGCTGTTCCACCATGGTGTTGACGGTGTCCTTGAGTTCCAGGATCTCGCCCCGCGCGGACACCGTGATCTTCTTCGACAGGTCGCCGTTCGCGACCGCCGTGGTGACCTGGGCGATGTTGCGGACCTGGGACGTCAGGTTCAGCGCCATGAAGTTGACGTTGTCGGTGAGGTCCTTCCACACCCCGGACACGCCCCGCACCTGCGCCTGACCGCCGAGGTTGCCCTCGGTGCCGACCTCGCGGGCGACGCGGGTGACCTCGTCGGCGAAGGCGGAGAGCTGGTCGACCATGGTGTTGATGGTCGACTTCAGCTCCAGGATCTCGCCCTTCGCCTCGACCGTGATCTTCTTGCCCAGATCGCCCTGGGCGACGGCCGTCGACACCAGCGCGATGTTCCGCACCTGTGAGGTGAGGTTGTCCGCCATGAAGTTGACGTTGTCGGTGAGGTCCTTCCAGACGCCCGACACGCCCCGCACCTGGGCCCGGCCGCCGAGGTTGCCCTCGGTGCCGACCTCGCGGGCGACGCGGGTGACCTCGTCGGCGAAGGCGGAGAGCTGGTCGACCATGGTGTTGATGGTCGACTTCAGCTCCAGGATCTCGCCCTGCGCGTCCACCGTGATCTTCTGGCTGAGGTCGCCGTTGGCCACGGCCGTGGTGACCTGGGCGATGTTGCGGACCTGCGAAGTGAGGTTCGACGCCATGAAGTTGACGTTGTCGGTGAGGTCCTTCCAGACGCCCGACACACCCGGCACCTGGGCCCGGCCGCCCAGCTGGCCCTCGGTGCCGACCTCGCGGGCGACGCGGGTGACCTCGTCGGCGAAGGCGGAGAGCTGCGCGACCATCGTGTTCACGGTGAGCTTCAGCTCCAGCAGCTCACCGGTCGCCTCCACGGTCACCGTACGGGTCAGATCGCCGCGCGCCACCGACGTGGTCACCAGGGCGATGTCCCGCACCTGCGCGGTCAGCCGGGACGCCATCGTGTTGACCGCCTCGGTCACGTTTCGCCAACTGCCGGACAGCCCCTGCACCTTGGCGCGCCCGCCGAGCCGTCCCTCGGTGCCGACCTCGCGCGCGACCCGGGTCACCTCCCCCGTGAAGAGGGACAGCTGGTCGACCATCTTGTTGACGGCCCGGCCCAGCCGGCGCAGGTCACCGCGGAGCTGCCGGTTGCCGTCGTGCAGGTCGACCCGCTGGGTGAGGTCGCCGCCGGCCACGGCGTCCAGCACGCGCGTGGCGTTCGCCGCCGGGGCCGCCAGGGCGTCCAGGAGCTGGTTCACATCGTCGACGCGGGAGGCCCAGCTGCCCTGCCCCGGGCTCGCCGACAGCCGCTCGTCGAGCCGGCCGTAGCGCACCAACTCCCGTCGGACACGCTGAACTTCACTGGTGAAGTGGGTGGTGCGATCCATGATCTGGTTGAAGACGGCGGTGAGTTCGGCCGGTATCCCGTGTCCCGTCTCCGGGGCCTTCCGGTAGTCGCCGTCCCGGGCGGCGATCATTGCCGCGAGCAGGGGACGAAGGTCGGATGCCCGAATCCATTCGTCTTTGTGACCGTCTTCGAGCATGCGCGTAGCAGTGTTCTCACTCATGGTGGCCCACTTCGGTAACTCGGCGCATATGGGCCTGGCCAGTCTGTCACTCTGTCCGTGCCACCCGAGGCTTATTCGTCCGAACTGCTCAGGGAGCCGTACAGTGGGGGCCATTCCGACGCAACGGGACATGATGTCCCGTGCTCCTGATACGCCTGCGCGGCAGGATGCGGACACACGCGCGGAAGCACATGTGCTGCTCTCCGGAGGACCACTCGCGGCAGGTGCCGCACGCCGCTTCGCCCGTGCCTGCGTCGCCGAATGGAGGCGGCTCGGCCTGCCCGGCGCCGACTCCCTCGGTGAGAACCTGGTCCACGACACCTTCGTCGTCGTCAGCGAACTGGTCACCAACGCCATCGTGCACGCCGGTACGGACGTGGAGCTGCTGTGCCGCCTGGAGCCAGCGGGACACTGCGCCGACGCCCCCGCCGGGATCGTCGTCGAGGTCTCCGACCACCACCCCGCGCGCCCCGTACGGGACGAGGGCGCCCTCCGGCCGTACGACCGCCCGCAGGGCGGGGCGGAGTACGGGCGCGGACTGCGGCTGGTGTCCGCGCTCTCCGACGCCTGGGGCATCACCTACCGCACCGGCGTGAAGACCGTCTGGGCGCGGCTGCCGGTCGACCGGGCCCCGACCGACGAGGAGCGCACCGACGCGTACGGCGACGCGCACCCGGACCACGGGCAGGGCCTCACCGAGATGCCCACCCCGTGGCCCGGACGGAACGTGGAACGGGACCAGGGATGGCTCAACCACGGCGCCCTGTCCTTCCTCGCGGAGGCCTCCGACCTGCTCGCCGGGCAGCTCGACGAGGACCTGGTCGCCGCGCTCACCGGGCAGCTGCTGGTCCCGCGGCTGGCCGACTGGTGCGCGGTATGGCTCGAGGACGAGGCCATGGGCTGGCGCGGCACCGAGGGCGTCAGCGTCAGCGGACCGCGGCTCGCGCGCGTGTGGCACATCAGCGAGAACCGCATCGAGCAGCTCCGCCGGGCGCTGGAGAAGGACCCGCCGCGGCTGCCCGACTCGGTGCGCTCGCGCGCGGTGCCCGTGCCCTGGCCGGCCGGCGCCCTGAGCGAGCGGGACGCCACCGGGGCCGCGTTCGCGTACCGGCTGATCGCGGGCGGCCGGCCGCTCGGCACCCTGGTCATCGGGCGGGCCGGCGTCCCCCGGTTCCCCGACGAGGTCACCGGACTCGTCGAGGACCTCAGCCGCCGGGTGGCCCTCGCCATCGGCGCCGCCCGCCAGTACGCCCGGCAGGCCACCATCAGCCGGGTCCTCCAGCGGGGCCTGCTCCCCGGCGCGGTCGCGGAGATCCCCGGCATGCACAGCGCGCTCGTCTACGAGCCCTGCGACCAGGGCGGCCCCAGCGGCGACTTCTACGACCTGTTCCCGGCGGGCGACGGACGCTGGTGCTTCGCCCTCGGCGACGTCCAGGGCAAGGGGCCCGAGGCCGCCGTCGTCATCGGGCTCGCCCGGCCCTGGCTGCGGCTGCTCGCCCGCGAGGGCTACCAGGTCGGCGAGGTCCTGGACCGCCTCAACCAGCTGCTCCTCGACGACGCGACCGAGACGGCGGACGCGGCCGCGCGGGCCCTGGTCAAGGCCGGCGGTACGGTCCTCGGCGCCGACGAGGGCCCGCAGAACCGCTTCCTGTCCCTGCTCTACGGCGAGCTGGTGCCCTTCGCCGGCGGAGTCCGCTGCACCCTCGCCTCCGCGGGCCACCCCCTGCCGCTGCTCCTCGGCCCCGACGGCGGCGTCCGCACCGCCGCCGAGCCGCAGACCCTGCTCGGCGTGATCGAGGACAACGCGTACACCTCGGAGAGCTTCGAGCTGCACTCCGGCGACACATTGCTGTGCGTGACCGACGGGGTGACCGAGCGCCGCTCCGGAGCGCAGATGTTCGACGACGGGGACGGGCTGGCGGCGGCCCTGTCCGGCTGCGCCGGGCTCAGCGCGGACCTCGTCGCCGAGCGGGTCAGGAGGCTGGTGCACGAGTTCGGCGAGGGGCTGCCGGAGGACGACCTGGCGCTGCTGGTGCTGCGGGCGGAGTAGGGCGCCCGTCTTCGTTCCCGCCCGTGTACGGGACAATGGAACGCATGCCTTCCGCACTCCCCGACGGTGAGCCCGTCCCCGACGACGGGTCGCTGCCCGCGCACGCCCTCGCCGGTGCCGCTGAGCGGCCCCTCGGGTTCTACCTGCACGTCCCGTACTGCGCGACCCGCTGCGGCTACTGCGACTTCAACACCTACACGGCCACCGAGCTGCGCGGCACCGGCGGTGTCCTCGCCTCGCGGGACAACTATGCGGAGACCCTGGTCGAGGAGGTCCGGCTGGCCCGCAAGGTCCTCGGCGACGACCCGCGCCCGGTGCGCACGGTCTTCGTCGGCGGCGGCACGCCGACGCTCCTCGCCGCGGACGACCTCGTACGGATGCTGGGGGCGGTCCGGGACGAGTTCGGGCTCGCGGCCGACGCCGAGGTGACCACGGAGGCGAACCCGGAGTCGGTGGACCCGGCGTATCTGGCCACCCTCCGCGAGGGCGGCTTCAACCGGATCTCGTTCGGCATGCAGAGCGCCCGCCGCCACGTGCTCCAGGTCCTCGACCGCACGCACACCCCCGGCCGCCCCGAGGCCTGCGTCGCCGAGGCACGTGCGGCCGGCTTCGAGCACGTCAACCTGGACCTGATCTACGGGACCCCCGGCGAGTCCGACGACGACTGGCGGGCCTCGCTGGACGCCGCGATCGGGGCGGGACCGGACCATGTGTCGGCGTACGCGCTGATCGTCGAGGAGGGCACGCAGCTCGCCCGCCGGATCCGCCGGGGCGAGGTCCCGATGACCGACGACGACGTCCACGCGGACCGCTATCTGATCGCCGACGAGGTGCTCGCGGCGGCCGGCTACCACTGGTACGAGGTCTCCAACTGGGCCACCACCGAGGCGGGCCGCTGCCTCCACAACGAGCTGTACTGGCGCGGTGCCGACTGGTGGGGCGCCGGCCCCGGCGCCCACAGCCACGTGGGCGGGGTGCGCTGGTGGAACGTGAAGCACCCGGGCGCGTACGCGGCGGCGCTGGCGGCCGGGAAGTCCCCGGGCGCCGGGCGCGAGCTGCTGTCCGACGAGGACCGCCGGGTGGAGCGGATCCTGCTGGAGCTGCGGCTGCGCGACGGGTGCCCGCTGTCGCTCCTGCGCGAGGAGGGGCTGGCCGCGTCCCGGCGGGCCCTCGCGGACGGCTTGCTGGAGCCCGGGCCGTACGAGGAGGGGCGGGCCGTGCTGACCCTGCGAGGGCGGCTGCTGGCGGACGCGGTGGTCAGGGACCTGGTGGACTGAGGCCCGCGGAACGTTCCCGTTCCCGGGCCGGTCCCGTCGTCATGCCTCCGGAGCCGTGACGAAATCGATCAGCTCCTCGACGCGGCCCAGGAGCGCGGGCTCCAGGTCCTTGTAGCTCCGCACCGCGCCGAGGATGCGCTGCCAGGCCGCGCCCGTGTTCTCCGGCCAGCCCAGCGCCCGGCACACGCCCGCCTTCCAGTCCTGGCCGCGCGGGACGCGGGGCCACGCCTCGATCCCCATGGACGACGGCTTCACCGCCTCCCAGACGTCGATGTACGGGTGGCCCACCACGAGGGCGTACTCGCTGGTCACCGACTCGGCGATACGGGACTCCTTGCTGCCGGGGACCAGGTGGTCGACCAGCACGCCGAGGCGCGCGTCCGGGCCGGGCGCGAAGTCGGCGACGATCGACGGCAGGTCGTCGACGCCCTCCAGGTACTCGACGACGACGCCCTCGATGCGCAGGTCGTCGCCCCATACCTTCTCGACCAGCTCGGCGTCGTGGCGGCCCTCCACGTAGATGCGCCCGGCACGGGCCACACGCGCGCGGGCGCCCGGGACCGCGACGGAGCCGGATGCCGTACGCGAGGGGCGGACCGGGGCGGCGGAGGGGCGCACGAGGGTCACCACCCGCCCCTCCAGCAGGAACCCGCGCGGCTGCAGCGGGAACACCCGGTGCTTGCCGAAGCGGTCCTCCAGCGTGACCGTGCCCGCCTCGCAGCGGATCACCGCGCCGCAGAAACCGGTTCCGGGCTCCTCGACCACGAGCCCCGGCTCCGCCGGTACCTCGGGAGCGGGCTGTGACTTCTTCCACGGCGGGGTCAGGTCGGTGGAGTACTGGCGCATTCGAGTGACGATAGGAGAAAGAGCGCCCCCTGTGGCGCCCGACCGGCTACGACACGCCGAAGCGGGCCGCCAGTGCGTCCCGCTGCGCCCGTACGAACCCCGCGTCCACCACCGCTCCGTGCCCGGGCACGTACCGCGCCTCCTCCCCGCCCAGCGCCAGCAGCCGGTCCAGCGCGGCCGGCCAGCGCGCGGGGACGGCGTCCGGGCCCGCCTGGGGTTCGCCGGACTCCTCGACCAGGTCGCCACAGAACACCACCGCGGGCTCACCGGGTTCGCCGGGTTCTCCGGGTTCTCCGGGCACGAGGACGGCGAGGTCGTGGGCGGTGTGGCCCGGACCCACGTTCGCCAGCAGCACCCGCAGCCCGCCGCCCAGGTCCAGCGTCCGCTCCCCGGAGATCAGGTGCAGGGGACGGCAGAGCAGGGCGGCGGCCTCGGCCGCCTCGCGCTCGTCCAGGCCGTTGCGCACCGCGTCGGCGCGGAGTTCCTCGCCCCCGGCGAAGAGGACCACGTCCAGGCCCGCCGCGCCGAGCACCTCGGCCTCGGCCTCGGCGAAGGCCGCCGCACCGAAGACGTGGTCGAAGTGCGAATGGGTCAGCGCGAGATGCGTCACACGGCGGTCGTCACCGAGCAGCCGCCGCGCCTCCTCGCGCAACAGCGCGCCCTCCCGCAGGCTCGAACCCGCGTCGATCAGGAGGACGGCACCGTCCCCCACGACCAGTCCGGCCGTGCAGTCCCAGACCGGAAGTCTGCGGCGTCCCACGCGCGGGGTGACTTCCTCCCACCCCGCCTCTTCCCAAGCGACCGTCATACGCCGACGCTAACGGCAGGCGTGCGTGACATCGGCGGTACGACATGGCGGGACACGTCGGTACACGTCGGCACGACATCGCGCGGCCGCCCTTGCCGGGGTCGTACCCGACCGCCGTACACTGGGGAACGCTGGCACTCACCCGGGGTGAGTGCCAAGGAGGAAGAGCCGCGGGACGGACGATCTGGAGGTGTGCGCGATGCTCAGTGAACGCAGGCTGGAAGTGCTGCGCGCCATCGTCCAGGACTACGTCGGCACCGAGGAGCCGGTGGGCTCCAAGGCCCTCACCGAGCGGCACAGGCTCGGTGTCTCCCCGGCCACCGTCCGCAACGACATGGCGGCGCTCGAGGAGGAGGGTTACATCGCCCAGCCGCACACCAGTGCCGGGCGCATCCCCACCGACAAGGGTTACCGCCTCTTCGTCGACAAGCTCGCCGCCGTCAAGCCGCTCAGCTCTCCCGAGCGCCGCGCGATCCAGAACTTCCTGGAGGGCGCCGTCGACCTGGACGACGTGGTCGGCCGGACCGTACGGCTGCTCGCGCAGCTCACCCGGCAGGTCGCCGTCGTCCAGTACCCGTCGCTCACGCGGTCCACCGTGCGGCACGTGGAACTGCTGTCGCTGGCCCCCGCTCGCGTGATGCTGGTGCTGATCACGGACACGGGCCGGGTGGAGCAGCGGATGATCGACTGCCCGGCGCCGTTCGGAGAAACGTCTCTCGCGGATCTGCGCGCCCGCCTCAACAGCCGGGTCGCGGGCCGCCGTTTCGCGGATGTGCCCCCATTGGTGCAGGATCTGCCGGAGGCCTTCGAGGCCGAGGACCGCGGTACGGTCTCGACCGTGCTCTCCACTCTGCTGGAGACACTCGTCGAGGAGACCGAGGAGCGGCTGATGATCGGCGGCACCGCCAATCTGACCCGCTTCGGGCATGACTTCCCTCTCACCATCCGGCCGGTGCTGGAGGCGCTGGAGGAGCAGGTCGTCCTCCTCAAACTGCTGGGCGAGGCGAAGGATTCGGGCATGACCGTGCGCATCGGTCACGAGAACGCGCACGAGGGACTCAACTCCACGTCCGTGGTCTCGGTGGGCTACGGTTCGGGCGGCGAGGCAGTAGCAAAACTCGGCGTGGTCGGACCGACCCGCATGGACTATCCGGGAACGATGGGAGCAGTACGAGCGGTGGCACGTTACGTCGGACAGATCCTGGCGGAGTCGTAAGTGGCCACGGACTACTACGCCGTGCTCGGCGTGCGCCGCGACGCGTCCCAGGACGAGATCAAGAAGGCGTTCCGGAGGCTCGCGCGCGAGCTGCACCCGGACGTCAACCCCGATCCGAAGACCCAGGAGCGGTTCAAGGAGATCAACGCCGCCTACGAGGTGCTCTCGGACCCGCAGAAGAAGCAGGTCTACGACCTCGGCGGCGACCCGCTGTCCCAGTCGGGCGGCGCGGGTGGCGCGGGCGGCTTCGGCGCCGGCGGCTTCGGCAACTTCTCGGACATCATGGACGCCTTCTTCGGTACGGCGTCCCAGCGCGGCCCGCGCTCGCGCACCCGGCGCGGCCAGGACGCGATGATCCGTCTGGAGGTCGAGCTCGACGAGGCGGCCTTCGGCACCACCAAGGACATCCAGGTCGACACCGCGACCGTCTGCGCCACGTGCAACGGCGAGGGCGCGGCCCCGGGCACGTCCGCGCAGACCTGTGACATGTGCCGCGGCCGCGGTGAGGTGTCCCAGGTCACCCGGTCCTTCCTGGGCCAGGTCATGACGTCCCGCCCCTGCCCGCAGTGCCAGGGCTTCGGCACCGTCGTCCCGAACCCGTGCCCCGAGTGCGCGGGCGACGGCCGGGTACGGTCCCGCCGCACCCTCACCGTGAAGATCCCGGCCGGTGTCGACAACGGCACCCGGATCCAGCTCGCGGGCGAGGGCGAGGTCGGCCCCGGCGGCGGCCCCGCCGGCGACCTCTACGTCGAGATCCACGAGCTGCCGCACCCGGTGTTCCAGCGGCGCGGCGACGATCTGCACTGCACGGTCACCATCCCGATGACCGCGGCGGCCCTCGGGACGAAGGTCCCGCTGGAGACGCTCGACGGCCTGGAGGAGGTCGACATCCGCCCGGGCACCCAGTCCGGCCAGTCGATCCCGCTGCACGGGCGCGGCGTCACCCATCTGCGGGGCGGCGGCCGCGGCGACCTCATCGTGCACGTCGAGGTGACGACGCCGACCAAGCTCGACCCCGAGCAGGAACGCCTGCTGCGCGAACTGGCGAAGCTGCGCGGCGAGGAGCGGCCCATGGGGCAGTTCCAGCCCGGTCAGCAGGGCCTGTTCTCGCGGCTGAAGGACGCGTTCAACGGGCGCTGAGCCCTTGCCGTGCCGGGTGCCGGTCGTGGACCCGCGCCCGGCACGGGCCCGCCCGTATGCCGGGCGGAAGGCCGGATTCGGACCTGGCCGGGGGACGTGACACCATGCCGTCATGGCTGTGGCACTGAGGGATCTGCTCCCGTACCCGATCGTGCAGGCGCCCATGGCGGGCGGTGTCTCCGTGCCGCAGCTGGCCGCCGCCGTGTCCGAGGCGGGCGGGCTCGGGTTCCTCGCCGCCGGGTACAAGACCGCCGACGGCATGTACCAGGAGATCAAGCAGCTGCGGGCGCTCACCGGCCGTCCCTTCGGCGTGAACCTCTTCCTGCCCCAGCCCGCGGACCAGGCCGACCCGGCCGCCGTCGAGGTGTACGCCGAGCAGCTCGCGGGCGAGGCGGCCTGGTACGAGACGGAGCTGGGCGACCCGGACGGCGGACGCGACGACGGCTACGACGCCAAGCTCGCCGTGCTCCTCGACGACCCGGTTCCGGTCGTCTCCTTCCACTTCGGCTGCCCGTCCCCGGAAGTGATCCGGTCCCTGGCCGCCAAGGGCACGTACACCATGGTCACCGCCACCACGGCCGACGAGGCGCGGGCCGTGGAGCGGTCCGGCGCCCATGCGGTGATCGTCCAGGGCGTCGAGGCCGGCGGGCATCAGGGCACCCACCGCGACGACCCCGAGCGGGACGGTGCCGGCATCGGGCTGCTCGCCCTGCTCGCCCAGGTCCGCGAGGCGGTGGCGTTGCCCGTCGTCGCGGCCGGCGGCCTGATGCGGGGCAGCCAGATCGCAGCGGTCCTCGCCGCCGGGGCGAGCGCCGTCCAGCTGGGCACGGCGTTCCTCGCCACCCCGGAGTCGGGCGCTCACGCACTCCACAAGCAGGCGCTGACCGATCCCTTGTTCGTCCGTACGGAGCTGACGCGCGCCTTCTCCGGGCGCCCCGCCCGTGGTCTGGTCAACCGCTTCCTGCGTGAGCACGGCCCGTACGCCCCCGCCGCCTACCCCCAGGTCCACCACCTCACCGCCGGGCTGCGCAAGGCCGCGGCCCGGGCCGGTGACGCGCAGGGCATGGCGCTGTGGGCGGGGCAGGGCCACCGGCTGGCGCGCGAGGTGCCGGCCGGGCAGCTGGTGGAGGTACTGATGTCCGAGCTGACCACGGCGGCGGCAGCGCTGCCGGGGTGGGCGGACGGCACTGTGGAAGGAGGCGCCCGATGACCGCACCGGTGTTCGTGGTGGACCGACTGGACGGCGTGGGACCGGAGTTCGTGCTCGACGGCCCCGAGGGGCGGCACGCGGTGTCCGTGAAGCGGCTGCGGCCCGGTGAGGACGTGGTCCTCACGGACGGGCGCGGGCGCTGGATCGAGGGCGTGGTCAAGGCGGCCGAGGGCAAGGACCGCCTCGTCGTCATGGACCTGAACTCCCTCTGGGAGGAGGCCCCGGCGGCGCCCCGCATCACGGTCGTCCAGGCGCTGCCCAAGGGCGACCGGGGCGAGTTGGCCGTCGAGACGATGACCGAGGTCGGCGTGGACGCGATCGTCCCCTGGGCCGCTTCCCGCTGCATCACGCAGTGGAAGGGCGAGCGCGGGGCGAAGGCGCTCGCCAAGTGGCGCACGACGGCACGGGAGGCCGGGAAGCAGTCTCGCCGGGTGTGCTTCCCGGAGGTGGCGGACGCGGCAACGACCAAGCAGGTCGCGGCACTTCTCGCCGCGGCGGACTTCGCGGCCGTCCTGCACGAGAGCGGCGACGCCCCGCTCGCCACCGCCGAACTTCCCGCCGAGGGTGACATCGTGCTGGTCGTCGGCCCCGAAGGGGGCGTGTCTCCGGAGGAGTTGGGGCTGTTCACGGAGGCGGGAGCGGACGCCTACCGGCTCGGGCCCAGCGTGCTGCGCACCTCGACGGCCGGAACGGCGGCGGCCGCGTTGCTGCTGGGCCGCACCGGCCGCTGGTCCTGATGTCCTGAGGACGATTCGGTCGATTTCCCGGAGCGGTCGCCGCCGCGTGGCTGACCGGCCGTCTTCCGCTCTGCCGCGGCACGCCGTGGGGCGGGGAGAGGCGGCGGGGGCGCGGGAGGCCGTACGGGAGGGCCGAGCGTGTCCGCATGCTGTCTGTCGCCGGGAGGCGGTGCGGTGGCAGGCTGCTTTGCATGGGCATGGGGGCATTGAGGCATAAATGGCACCGCTTGGGCGGGCGTCGCCTGCTGCTGGGGATCGGTCTTGGGGTGGGCGCCGTCGCGGCTGTCACCGCGTGCGAACCCAACGGGATGAACAGCGCCGCCGTGGCCTACACGACGGAGGACACCGCGACCCAGGCGCTGGAGCGGCAGGGGCACGACGTGCGGTGGATGACCTGCAAGTCGTCGTACGACAGGGTCAACGACCCGAACCGAGACGGCAACGAGTACCAGAACACGGACAGGTACTCGAGCGGTGACCGGTACGGCAGCCAGGCGAGGTACCAGGACGACGACGCGCCGCGCTACAACAGCAGCGTCCAGGAGGTCGACTGCAAGGGCGAGACCATCGAGGGCCAGCCCATCCGTATCTACGGCACGGTGTCCCGCGAGATCGACGGCAGGTGCGTGCGCGGTGACCTGACGGCCAGGGTCGACGACAGGCAGGTGTTCCGCGCGGACGTGCTGGGCGACTGCGACTCCAGGGGCGGTGACGGCTGGAACACCCCGCCCGCCAATGACAACCCGGGCAACGACAACCCGGGCAACGACAACCCCGGTGACGACAACCCGGGTGACGACAACCCGGGTGACGACAACCCGGGTGACGACAACCCGGGTGACGACAACGGGGACAGCCGCGACGACTGCCCCGACGCGACCGAGACCGTCTGGTGCAAGGAACGCGAGGACTGCTGGGGCGAGAACAAGTGACGACGGCGACCGGTGTGCGGGCACCGCGGGAACCGACCGCGTGACGCCCTCTCCCGGGAACGGCGGAGGCTGCCTAGAGTGACCGGGTGACACAGCCCGCAGACACCGCAGCCTCCGCAGTCACCGCAGCCACCTCCTCCTCGCCGTCCTCGCCGGCCTCCGCGTATCTCCGGTATCCGCATCTGCACGGCGACCGGGTCGCCTTCACCGCCGAGGACGACGTCTGGGTGGCGCCCCTCGACGGTGGCCGTGCCTGGCGGGTCAGCGCGGACCACGTCCCGGTCGACCATCCGCGCATCTCGCCCGACGGCACCACGCTCGCCTGGACGTCGACCCGCGACGGGGCGCCCGAGGTCCACATCGCGCCCCTCGACGGCGGCCCGTCCAGGCGGCTGACCCACTGGGGGAGCCTGCGGACCCAGGTGCGGGGCTGGACGCCCGGCGGAGAGGTTCTTGTGCTCAGCGCCCAGGGACAGGCGAGCCTGCGCCGCAGCTGGGCGCGGGCCGTACCGCTGGACGGCGGGCCGGCGGCCACCCTGCCGTACGGGCCCGTCGGCGACGTCGCGTACGGGCCGCGCACCGTGCTGCTGTCCGCTCCCATGGGGCGCGAGGCCGCCTGGTGGAAGCGCTACCGGGGCGGCACGGCGGGCAAGCTGTGGATCGAGCGCCCCGTCGAAAGCGCAGAGAGCACAGAGAGCACAGAGAGCACAGCGGGCGCCGGCGAGTTCGTACGGCTGCACGAAGGGCTGGACGGGAACATCGAGTACCCGTTCTGGGTCGGGACAGGGGAAGCCCCGGTTCGAGCGGAGCCGAGGACTTGGGGGAGGATCGCTTTCCTGTCCGACCACGAGGGCGTGGGCGCCCTGTACTCCTCGCTCGCGGACGGGTCGGACCTGCGCCGGCACACGCCGCTCGACACTTTCTATGCCCGGCACGCCGCCACCGACGGCACCCGGGTCGTGTACATGTCGGCCGGCGAGCTGTGGATCCTCGACGACCTCGACGGCGCCGAGCCCCGGCGGCTGGACATCCGGCTCGGCGGGCAGCGCGTCGACCTCCAGCCGTACCCCGTGAACGCGAGCCGGTGGTTCGGGTCGGCCGCGACCGACCACACCGGCCGGGGCAGCGCCGTCTGTGTGCGCGGCGCCGTCCACTGGGTCACCCACCGCTCCGGACCCGCCCGCGCCCTCGCCGCCCGGCACGGCGTACGCGCCCGGCTGCCCCGTACCTTCCGCGCGGAGGGCGAGGAGTGGGCCGTGTGGGTGACGGACGCGGAGGGCGACGACGCGCTGGAGTTCGCCCCGGCGACCGGCACCGCGCCCGGCGCCACACCGCGCCGGCTCGCCGCGGGGCGGCTGGGCCGCGTGCTGGGGCTCGCCATGGCGCCGGACGGCAGCCGGGCCGCCGTCGCCTCCCACGACGGGCGCGTCCTCCTCGTCGAGCGGGAGAGCGGGGAGGTGCGGGAGGTCGACCGCAGCGAGGACGGCGAGGTCTCCGGGCTGTGCTTCTCGCCCGACTCCGGCTGGCTCGCCTGGTCGCACCCCGGCCCGCGCCCGCTGCGCCAGCTGAAGCTCGCCAACACCGCCGACCTGTCGGTCACCGAGGCCACCCCGCTGCGGTTCCGGGACTACTCGCCCGCGTTCACGCTCGACGGCAAGCACCTGGCGTTCCTGTCGGCGCGGTCCTTCGACCCGGTCTACGACGAG
The DNA here is from genome assembly GCF_014650915.1 of Streptomyces poonensis. Taxonomy (GTDB): domain Bacteria; phylum Actinomycetota; class Actinomycetes; order Streptomycetales; family Streptomycetaceae; genus Streptomyces; species Streptomyces poonensis. The sequence goes on from NZ_BMVW01000008.1 coordinate 253,192, forward strand.
CACGTCTTCGACCTGGCGTTCGTGGGCGGCTCCCGCCCTCACCTGATCACGCTCGCCGCGACCACCCCGTCCCCCTTCGGGCCGCAGCGCCACGGGCGCCCCTTCGACGCGCCCGACAAGGACGAGACCCCCGACAGCGAGGGCGCCCCCGCGACCCGTGTCGACCTCGAAGGGCTCGCCGACCGGATCGTGCCGTTCCCCGTCGAGGCCGCCCGCTACTCGACCCTCCGGGCCGCCAAGGACGGCGTGCTGTGGCTGCGGCACCCGGTGCGGGGCGTGCTCGGCCATGCGCGGGCCACCCCCGACGACCCCGACCCCAAGACGGCACTGGAGCGCTACGACCTCGCCCAGCGGCGTGCGGAGCACCTCGCCTCCGACGCGGACCACTTCTCGGTCAGCGGCGACGGCAAGCGGGTGCTGCTCTGGACCGACGGCCGGCTCAAGGTCGTGCCCAGCGACCGGCGTGCCTCGGGCGACGAGGACAGCGACACCAACATCACCGTCGACCTCTCGCGGGTCCGGCAGACCGTCGACCCGGCCGCCGAGTGGCGCCAGATGTACGACGAGACCGGCCGTGTCATGCGGGACAACTTCTGGCGCCCGGACCTCGGCGGCACCGACTGGCAGGCCGTGCTGGACCGTTATCGGCCGGTGCTCGGCCGGATCGCCACCCATGACGACCTGGTCGACCTGCTGTGGGAGGTGCAGGGGGAGCTCGGCACCTCCCACGCGTACGTCACCCCGTCCGGCGGGGGCGGCCGGTCAGACCTGCGGCAGGGGCTGCTCGGCGCGGACATCTCCCGGCACGGGGACGGCCAGTGGCGCATCGACCGGATCCTGCCGTCGGAGACCTCCGACCCCGACGCGCAGGCGCCGCTCGCCGCGCCCGGCGTGGCCGTACGGGCCGGGGACGCGATCGTCGCGGTGGGCGGGCAGCCGGTGGACCCGGTCACCGGGCCCGGACCGCTGCTCGTCGGTACGGCGGGCAATCCGGTCGAGCTGACGGTCCTGCCCGCGGGCGGCGGCGATCCGCGGCACACGGTCGTCGTGCCCGTCGCCGACGAGGAGCCGCTGCGCTACCACGCCTGGGTCGCCGACCGGCGCGCCTACGTGCACGAGAGGTCCGGCGGCCGGCTCGGCTACCTCCACGTCCCCGACATGCAGGCGCCCGGCTGGGCGCAGATCCACCGCGATCTGCGCGTCGAGGTGGCCCGGGAGGGCCTGGTCGTAGACGTCCGCGAGAACCGCGGCGGCCACACCTCCCAGCTGGTGGTCGAGAAGCTGGCGCGCCGCATCGTGGGCTGGGTCCGGCCGCGCGGGATGCGCCCGTACAGCTATCCGCAGGACGCGCCGCGCGGCCCCGTGGTCGCCGTCGCCAACGAGTTCTCCGGCTCCGACGGGGACATCGTCAACGCGGCGGTCAAGGCGCTCGGGCTCGGGCCCGTGGTGGGCACCCGCACCTGGGGCGGCGTCGTCGGCATCGACAGCCGCTACCGGCTGGTCGACGGCACCCTCGTCACCCAGCCCAAGTACGCGTTCTGGCTGGAGGGGTACGAGTGGGGCGTGGAGAACCGCGGCGTCGACCCCGACGTGGAGGTCGTGCAGACGCCGCAGGACCACGCCGCCGGGCGTGACCCGCAGCTGGACGAGGCGGTCCGGATCGCGCTGGAGGCCCTGACGGAGTCCCCGGCGAAGACGCCCCCGCGGGTGCCGGAGCTGTAGCGGCGGGGCGGGCGGTCGCTACGATGCCCGGGTAACGATCAACCGGCGTGAGGAGGCACACGCATGGCACAGGAGGCCCCTGCACCGCAGGACGACTGCCTGTTCTGCAGGATCGTGGCCAAGGAGATCCCGGCGACGGTCGTCCGCGAGACGGAGACGACCCTCGCGTTCCGGGACATCAACCCGCAGGCGCCCACCCACGTCCTGGTGATCCCCAAGGCCCACCACAGGGACGCGGCCGCCCTCGCCGCCGCCGACCCGGCGCTCGCGGCGGACGTGCTGCGCGAGACCCAGGCCGTCGCGGACGACGAGCAGCTGGAGAGCTACCGCATCGTGTTCAACACGGGCAGCGGCGCCGGCCAGACCGTCTTCCACACGCACGCGCACGTCATGGGCGGGCGCGGTCTGCAATGGCCTCCCGGGTAGACCGGCGTGTCCGTACGTGAACTGGTGGTCCTCGGCACCGCCAGCCAGGTCCCGACCCGGCACCGCAACCACAACGGGTACATGCTGCGCTGGGACGGCGAGGGCATCATGTTCGACCCCGGCGAGGGCACGCAGCGGCAGATGCTGCGGGCCGGGGTCGCCGCCCACGACCTGCACCGCATCTGCGTCACGCACTTCCACGGGGACCATTCGCTGGGCCTCGCCGGAGTGATCCAGCGCATCAACCTCGACCGTGTCCCGCACCAGGTCACCGCGCACTACCCGCGCTCCGGGCAGCGGTTCTTCGACCGGCTGCGGTACGCCACCGCGTACCGCGAGACCGTGGAGCTGACCGAGGCGCCGGTCGCCGCGGACGGGGTGCTGGCCGCCGCTCCCTCGTACACCCTGGAGGCGCGCAAGCTGTCCCACCCGGTCGAGTCGTACGGCTACCGGCTGGTCGAGCCGGACGGGCGGCGGATGCTGCCGGAGCGGCTCGCCGCGCACGGCATCAAGGGCCCGGACGTCGGGCGGATCCAGCGGGAGGGCTCCCTCGGCGGGGTCTCGCTCACCGACGTGAGCGAGGTGCGGCGCGGGCAGCGGTTCGCGTTCGTCATGGACACCCGGCTGTGCGAGGGCGTGCACGCGCTCGCCGAGGGCTGCGACCTGCTCGTCATCGAGTCGACCTTCCTCGACGAGGACGAGGACCTCGCCGTCGAGCACGGTCACCTCACGGCCGGCCAGGCGGCGCGGGTGGCCCGGGACGCGGGCGTACGGCACCTGGTCCTGACGCACTTCAGCCAGCGCTACACCGACCCGGACGAGTTCGAGCGGCAGGCGCGGGCGGCCGGATTCGAGGGAGAGCTGACCGTCGCGCAGGACCTGCTGCGGGTGCCGGTGCCGAAGCGGCGGTGAGCTGCGGCACGGGTGGCACGTCGTTTTCGATGTGGGGGGTCGACCGCCGTACGATGCTTTGATGCCCGTACCGAAAGCCGAACTGCACCTCCACATCGAAGGCACCCTGGAGCCCGAGCTCGCCTTCGCGCTCGCCGCGCGCAACGGCGTCGAGCTGCCCTACGCCGACACGGACGCGCTCCGTGAGGCGTACCGGTTCGAGGACCTCCAGTCCTTCCTGAACCTGTACTACGAGCTCATGGCCGTGCTGCGCACCGAGCAGGACTTCGCCGACCTGGCCGACGCCTACCTCGCCCGCGCCGCCGCGCAGGGCGTCCGGCACGCCGAGATCTTCTTCGACCCGCAGGCCCACATGGCGCGCGGCGTCGGGATGGGGACCGTGGTGGAGGGGCTGTGGCGTGCCCTCGGCCGCAGCGAGGAGACCCACGGCGTCTCCACCCAGCTGATCATGTGCTTCCTGCGCGACGAGTCCGCCGAGTCGGCGAGGGAGACCCTCGAGGCCGCGAAGCCGTACCTCGACCGGATCATCGGCGTCGGACTCGACTCCGCAGAGGTCGGGCACCCGCCGGTGAAGTTCCGCGAGGTGTACGAGGAGGCTGCCCGGCTGGGGCTGCGCCGCGTCGCCCACGCCGGCGAGGAGGGCCCGCCCGCGTACATCACCGAGGCCCTGGACGTGCTCGGCGTCGAGCGCGTCGACCACGGGCTGCGCTGCATGGAGGACCCCGCGCTGGTGGAGCGGCTGGTGCGCGAGCGGGTGCCGCTGACGCTGTGCCCGCTGTCCAACGTACGGCTGCGGACCGTCGACACCCTGGCGGAGCACCCGCTGCCCGCGATGCTCGACGCCGGGCTGCTGTGCACGGTGAACTCCGACGATCCGGCGTACTTCGGCGGGTACGCCGGGGACAACTTCGCGGCGGTGCGGGAGACCCTCGGTCTCGGGGAGGAGCGGCTGCGGGAACTGGCCCGCAACTCCTTCCTCGCGTCCTTCCTGGAGCACGACGAGGAGCGGCGGGCGCGGTATCTCGCCGAGGTGGAGGCGTACGTCTTCGCCTGACCGAGGGGCCGGACCGTCAGGCCGCCGGTTCGTAGCGTGCGGCGGTGTCCGGGCGGGCCGCCGACCGGGCGGCGGCGGTGTGGTCCGCGGTCCTGGTGCGCAGGGCGACGGCCGTCATCGGTACGGCGACCGCCAGCAGGCCCGCCGCCAGGACCAGCCCCATGCCCGGGTAGCCCGCGTGCGCGGACAGCAGGCTGCCGGTGAGCGGGCCGCACGCCGTACCGAGCGAGGACGCGGCGCCCACCAGGACCGCCCAGCGGCCGCGCGCGTCGAGCGAGGCGGCGAGCCCGATCACGTACGACAGCACGACCGGGTAGAGCGTGTTCCAGGCGATCTCGCCGGCGGCGAAGGTGACGAGGTCGGTCGCGGCGGCGCTCACCGCGATGCACCCGGCGATGAGCGCCGTACCGGCACCGATGGGTAGGGTCCGGCCGAGGCGGGGGCCGAGCGCCCCGGCGCCGACGACGCCGAGCAGCCCCCCGCCGAGCGCCACGGCGAAGACCACGCCGACGGTGACCTCGGACAGGCCCGCCTGGTGCAGTCCGATGCGGCCGCTGACGCCCCAGAGGGAGTTCTGGGCGAGGGACCAGCAGAGCATGGCGGCGGCGAGGGCGAGCCCGGCGCGGGGGCGGGGCAGGGCGGCGCCGTCGCCGCCGCGGGCGTCATGGACCGGGTGGGGCGCCGTGGCGGGGAGCTGTCCGGTCGTCGGCCACACCGCGAGCGCGGTGAGCGCGAGGGCGGCGAGCGGCAGCCCGTGGCCCGGTCCCAGGTGGGGGACCGTCAGGTACAGGGCACCCGCGAGGGCCGAGACGCCGAGCAGGCCCAGCGTGGTGACGCGGTGCGGGTCCCGCTGGGCGGCGATGCCCGTGGCGGCGACGGCGGTGGCGGTGCCGGACCCGAGACCGCCGAGCATCGCGCCCGCGACGACGGCGGGCACGGTGTCCGTGAGGGCGGCCGCGCCGTAGCCGGTGACGGCGAGGGCGAGGCCGGTGCGGGCGAGGACGCGGGGGGCGAAACGGCCGCCCCGGGACGCGAGCAGGAAGCCCGCCGACGCCGAACTCAGCAGCAGCGCGCTGCCGATGGCCCCCGCCTCGGTGGCGGTGAGGGGGAGGGAGGCGTCGAGCCTGCCGACGGTGGTGGGGAGGAGGTAGGAGGCGAGGTACCCGGCCGTGAAAAGGGCGACGAGGGGCCAGGGCAGGGCGGAGCGGGGGGACACGGGCGTTCCTGGGCGTGCGAAGGTGCCGTGGGAGCACGGGAGGTGGGGGGTGGGCGGCTGTCGACGGACAGGAACGCGCGGCCAATTTGTATCAAGCAGGCAGTTGGGAGAAGAAGCGCGTGATGTGTGATCTGAATCACTTGTCGTTTGGTGTGGTGGCTGCTGGGTAGTGGTGGGGCTTTTTCTGGGTGTTTCCGCTCCGCGCCGGATGCCGCGCGGGCTCCGACCACCACTACTGGGGCGGACTGCGCAACACCCAGCGCCTCGCCGCCGTCTGCGACGCCTTCGGGGTCGGGGTGTCCATGCACTCCAACACCCACCTCGGCATCTCCCTCGCCGCGATGACCCACGTCGCGGCGACCGTTCCGAACCTCCACCACGCCTGTGACTCCCACTACCCCTGGCAGTCCGAGGACGTGCTCACCGAGCGCATCGCCTTCACCGGCGGCAAGGTCACCGTCTCGGACGCGCCCGGCCTCGGCGTCGAACTGGACCGCGACCGGCTGCGGTTCCTGCACGAGCGGTGGCTGGACGACGACGGCTCGCTGCGGGACCGGGACGACGCGGCGGCCATGCGGGCCGCCGACCCGGAGTGGGTCACGCCGTCCGTGCCGCGCTGGTGACGCCACGAACCGCGGTGGTGGCGCCCGGCGGCGTCACCCCGCCCAGGCCTTGGTGCACACTGGCCTGACCCGCACCACACCAGGCCAGGGAGCACACCGTGACCGCGCCCGAAGGAGAGCGACCGCAGCGCCGGCCCGAGAGCGGCCGGCTCCGGACCGACCGGCCCCCGACCGACTTCCACCCCAGCCACCAGCTCCGCCGGGGAGACCCCCTCGCCGCGCTGCGCGCCCCGGACGACCCGCCCTGGGACGTCTACCTGACGGGCACGGTCTTCCTCGACATCGTCTTCACCGGCCTCGACTGCGCCCCCGTGCGCGGCACCGAGACCTGGGCCCGCGGCATGGGCTCCAGCCCCGGCGGCGTCGCCAACATGGCGACGGCGCTGGCCCGGCTCGGCCTGCGGACCTCCCTCGCCGCGGCCTTCGGCGACGACCACTACGGGGAGTACTGCTGGGACGCACTCGAACACGGCGAGGGCATCGACCTCACCCCGTCCCGCACCGTCCCCCACTGGCACTCCCCGGTCACCGTCTCCATGGCGTACGAGGGTGAGCGCACCATGGTCTCCCACGGTCACGAGCCGCCCCCGGAGGAGCCCGCCCCGGACTGCGCGCCGTACGCCCGCGCCGCCGTCGCCTCCCTGGTGCCGGGCATGCGCGCGCACTGGATCGCACGGGCGGCGAGCAGCGGCACCCGGATCTTCGCGGACGTCGGCTGGGACGAGACGGGCCGCTGGGACCTGGCCGGCCTCGCCGACCTGGAGCACTGCGAGGCATTCCTCCCCAACGCCGAGGAGGCCATGCGCTACACCCGCACCGACTGCCCCCGCACCGCAGCCCACGCCCTCACCGACCACGTACCGCTCGCCGTGGTCACCCTCGGCGCGGAGGGCGCGTACGCCGTGGACGCCCGTACCGGCGAGACCGCAGAGGTGCCCGCCATCGCCGTCGAGGCGCTGGACCCCACGGGCGCGGGCGACGTCTTCGTGGCGGGCTTCGTCACCGGCACGCTGGCCGGCTGGCCGCTCGCGGACCGGCTCGCCTTCGCGGGCCTGACCGCCGCGCTCTCGGTGCAGGAGTTCGGCGGATCGCTCTCGGCGCCGGGCTGGGCCGAGATCGCGGCCTGGTGGCGCCGTGTGCAGTCCCTCGACGCCCAGGACCCGGCGGCGCTGCGCCGGTACGCGTTCCTGGAGGACCTGCTGCGTTCGCTGCCGGAGCAGCGGACCGCCCCGTGGCCGCTGCGCAGAGCGGTCCCGACGATCGGCTTCCGCCGGTCCGCCTGACCATCGGGCCGCGAACCCGGCTCCGTGCCGCGAACCCGGCCCCGGCCGCACAGCCGGGTTCGCGCCGAAAACTCCTACGGCGATGTCAGCCACCCGGCGTACCCTGGAAATCGCCAGGCCGCCCAAGGGGCGCGCGAGACGTACCGAGGAGGACGAGCAAGGCCTACGAGCCGGCCCATGACTCAGACACCCACATCGCACACTTCCGCGCAGGGGCAGGCGAGAGCTCAGTTCACCGTTCCGGCCGCGCACCCCATGGTGACCGTGCTGGGGTCCGGGGACTCCCTCCTGCGCGTGATCGAGAAGGCCTTCCCGGCGGTCGACATACATGTCCGGGGCAATGAGATCAGCGCCGTGGGCGACGCCGCCGAAGTGGCCCTCGTCCAGCGCCTGTTCGACGAGATGATGCTGGTGCTCCGCACCGGACAGCCGATGACGGAGGACGCAGTGGAACGCTCGATCGCCATGCTCAGGGCGAGCGAGAACGGGGAGAGCGACGGCCAGGAGACCCCGGCCGAGGTGCTCACGCAGAACATCCTGTCCTCGCGCGGCCGCACCATCCGCCCCAAGACGCTCAACCAGAAGCGCTACGTCGACGCGATCGACAAGCACACGATCGTCTTCGGCATCGGACCCGCCGGCACCGGCAAGACCTACCTGGCCATGGCGAAGGCCGTCCAGGCCCTCCAGTCCAAGCAGGTCAACCGCATCATCCTGACCCGCCCGGCGGTGGAGGCGGGAGAGCGCCTGGGCTTCCTGCCCGGCACCCTCTACGAGAAGATCGACCCGTATCTGCGCCCGCTGTACGACGCGCTGCACGACATGCTCGACCCCGACTCGATCCCGCGGCTGATGGCGGCGGGGACGATCGAGGTGGCGCCGCTCGCATATATGCGCGGCCGGACGCTGAACGACGCCTTCATCATCCTGGACGAGGCCCAGAACACGAGCCCCGAGCAGATGAAGATGTTCCTCACCCGCCTCGGCTTCGACTCGAAGATCGTGATCACGGGTGATGTGACCCAGGTCGACCTGCCGTCCGGCACCAAGTCCGGTCTGCGTCAGGTCCAGGAGATCCTGGAGGGCGTCGAGGACGTCCACTTCTCGCGCCTGTCGTCGCAGGACGTCGTCCGGCACAAGCTGGTGGGCCGTATTGTCGACGCCTACGACAAGTACGACACCACGCACGGCACCGAGAACGGCGCGCACAAGAGCCGCGGCAGGTCCGGGCAACACAAGGGGAAGTAGACCGAGCAGCACCATGTCGATCGACGTCAACAACGAGTCCGGCACCGAGGTCGACGAGCAGGCGATCCTCGACATCGCCCGCTACGCGCTCACACGGATGCGCATCCACCCGCTCTCCGAGCTCTCTGTGATCGTCGTGGACGCCGACGCCATGGAGCAGCTCCACATCCAGTGGATGGACCTGCCCGGTCCGACGGATGTCATGTCCTTCCCGATGGACGAGCTGCGGCCGCCGGCGAAGGACGACGACGAGCCGCCGCAGGGCCTGCTCGGCGACATCGTGCTCTGCCCCGAGGTCGCCGCCAAGCAGGGCGCGGAGGCGCCGACGCGGCACTCCATGGACGAGGAGCTCCAGCTCCTCACCGTCCACGGAGTGCTGCACCTCCTCGGCTACGACCACGAGGAGCCCGACGAGAAGGCCGAGATGTTCGGTCTGCAGGCCGCCATCGTGGACGGCTGGCGCGCGGAGAAGGGCCTGACCGGCCCGTCCCCGGCCCCGACCGTCTCATGAGCGCCGCACTCCTCACGGGCGCCGTCGCACTGATCGTCGTCGCCTGGCTCGCCGCCTGCGCGGAGGCGGGCCTGGCGCGCGTCTCCAGCTTCCGCGCCGAGGAGGCGGTACGGTCCGGGCGGCGCGGCAGCGCCAAGCTGGCCAAGGTCGCCGCCGACCCGACCCGCTACCTCAATGTGGCGCTGCTGGTCCGCGTCGCCTGTGAGATGGCGGCGGCCGCCCTCGTCACCTACGGCTGTCTGCGGGAGTTCGCGGTGACCTGGGAGGCCCTGGCCGTCGCGATAGGCGTCATGGTTCTCGTCAGCTATGTCGCGGTCGGTGTCTCCCCGCGCACCATCGGCCGCCAGCACCCGTTGAACACGGCGACGGCGGCCGCGTACGTCCTCGTCCCGCTCGCCCGCATCATGGGCCCGATCCCGTCGCTGCTGATCCTCATCGGCAACGCCCTCACCCCCGGCAAGGGCTTCCGCCGCGGCCCCTTCGCCTCCGAGGCGGAGCTGCGCGCGCTGGTGGACCTCGCGGAGAAGGAGTCGCTGATCGAGGCCGAGGAGCGCCGCATGGTGCACTCGGTGTTCGAGCTCGGCGACACCCTCGTGCGCGAGGTGATGGTGCCGCGCACGGACCTGGTCGTCATCGAGCGGTTCAAGACGATCCGCCAGGCGCTGAGCCTCGCGCTGCGCTCCGGTTTCTCCCGCATACCGGTCACCGGGGACAGCGAGGACGACATCGTCGGCATCGTCTACCTCAAGGACCTCGCCCGCAAGACACACATCAGCCGCGACGCGGAGTCGGAGCTGGTGTCCACGGCGATGCGGCCCGCCACCTTCGTGCCCGACACCAAGAACGCGGGCGACCTGCTGCGCGAGATGCAGCAGGAGCGCAACCACGTCGCCGTCGTCATCGACGAGTACGGCGGCACGGCCGGCATCGTCACCATCGAGGACATCCTCGAGGAGATCGTCGGTGAGATCACCGACGAGTACGACCGTGAGACGCCTCCGGTGGAGGTCCTCGGCGCGGACCGCTACCGGGTCACCGCCCGCCTCGACATCGGCGACCTGGGCGAGCTGTACGGCCTGGAGGCGTTCGACGACGAGGACGTGGAGACCGTCGGCGGCCTGCTCGCCAAGGCGCTCGGCCGGGTGCCGATCGCCGGTGCCTCCTCGGTGGTCGAGCTGCCCGACGGCCGCGAGCTGCGGCTGACGGCGGAGGCCGCGGCCGGCCGCCGGAACAAGATCGTGACCGTGCTGGCGGAACCGGTGGGCCCGGCGGACCCGCCGCAGGAGGACGAGACGAAACCGGAGTGACGAGTAGTGACCCCTCAGGAGCTGCGCGCCCTCTGTCTGTCCTTCAACGCCACCGTGGAGGACTTCCCCTTCAACCCCGAGACCTCGGTCTTCAAGGTGCTGGGCAAGCTCTTCGCCCTGACGAACCTGGACGCGCGGCCCCTGACGGTCAACCTGAAGTGCGATCCGGAGGACGCGGTCCGGCTCCGTGAGGAGCATCCCGGCCTGATCGTCCCCGGCTGGCACATGAACAAGCGGCACTGGAACACCGTCACCGCCGACGGCGAGCTCCCGGACCGCCTGGTCCGGGAGCTGGTGGAGGACTCGTACGACCTGGTGGTCGCCGGTCTACCGCGCGCCGACCGCCTCCGCCTCGACCGTCCCTGAAGCCCCTCGGCGACCGCGCAGCCCCACAGCGACCAGCACCGCCGCCCCGAGCACGATCGCCGCGTCCAGCGCCACCACCGTACGGACGCCGGACAGCAGCTCCCCGGACGTCGTGGCGAGCACGCCCAGCAGCGGGATGCCGACGGTGAGGCCGACCTGCTGGGTCGAGGTCACCAGGCCGGTGGCCAGGCCCTGCTCGTCGTCCGGCACACCGGAGGTGACGGTGAGGCCGTACGAGATGATCGCGCCCAGGTGGCACATGCTCGCCAGCGAGACGGCGGCCGTGGCGAGCCAGACGGACCCGCCGCCCTCCCCGAGCGCCAGCAGCGCCGCGGTCAGCGCGCCCTGGCCGGCGAGCGAGCCGGCCAGCGTACGGCGGGCGCCGAAGCGGCCGATGACCCGCGGGGCGTACGCGCCCGCCACCACCGACAGCACGCCCTGGACGCCGAAGACCAGCCCCGTCTCGAAGGCCGACAGCCGCAGGACCTCCTGGAGGTACAGGGTCAGCGCGAAGACGACCGTCGACATCATCGAGAAGGTGACCAGGCCGCCCAGGTTGCCCCACGCCACCGTGCGGCGGCGCAGCATCGGCAGGGAGACCAGGGGCGCCTCGGAACGGGTCTCCACGACGGCGAACGCGGTGAGCAGCAGCACGCCCGCGACCAGGGTCACGACCACGTCCGTACGGCCGAAGCCGTGGTCGGCGGCGGTCGACAGGGCGTAGATCAGGGAGAGCAGACCGCCGGTGACGGTGACCGCGCCGGGCACGTCCAGGCGGGGGCGCTCGGGGGTGCGCGACTCGGGCAGCAGACCGGGCGCGAGCGGCAGCACGACCAGCGCGAACAGGGCGAGCAGGCCCATCGTGGAGCGCCAGCCGAGCACGTCCGTCAGGACGCCGCCCGCCACCATGCCGACCGTGAAGCCGAGGGAGAGCAGGGTGCCCGAGATGCCGAGCGCGCGGTCCCGGGCGGGCCCCTCCGGGAACGTCGTCGTCAGCAGCGACATGCCGGTCGGGACGATGGCCGCCGCGCCCAGGCCCTGCAGCGCCCGTCCGGCGAGGAACGAGGCCGGGTCCCAGGCGAACGTCGCCAGCACCGAGGCCGCGCCGAACAGGGCGAGCCCGGACAGGAAGAGCAGCCGGCGGCCGTACAGGTCGCCGATCCGGCCGAAGAGCAGCAGGAAGCCACCGGACGGCAGCGCGAACGCCGTCACCGCCCACTGCAGGGCGGACTGGCTCATGCCCAGGTCCGTGCCGAGCACCGGCAGGGCGACGTTCAGGACGGAGAAGTCCAGCGCGACCATGAACTGGGCCGCGCACAGCACGAACAGGACCAGCCGGTCGCGGGCCGCGAGACGGGGGCCGGGCGCCTGTGGCGCGGAGGTGGTGAGGGAGGTGTCGATCGCCATGGGCAAGAGACTGGCGGCGCCGGAATAGCCGTGGGGAGCGGGCAGTTGTCCTGGTGGTGGCACCACCAGGCAGCGGCGGAGGCGGACGCGGCGGCCGCGGTGGCACCAGCAGCCGGACCCACACCAGCAGGGGGAATGTGTGTCGGACGTGGCCGTGACGGGGGCGGGCAGGACGCACCGCCGCAGTGAGCTGCGCGAGTTCCTGATGAGCCGCCGGGCCCGGGTCTCCCCGGCCGAGGCCGGTCTGCCCGACGGCGGGGCGCGGCGCCGGACGCCGGGGCTGCGCCGCGAGGAGGTCGCCGTGCTCGCCGGGGTGGGCGCCTCCTGGTACCAGTGGCTGGAGCAGGGGCGGGACATCTCCGTCTCCCCGCAGGTGCTGGACGCCGTCGCCCGCGTACTGCGGCTCAGCAACGCCGAGCGGCGCCACCTGTACGTCCTCGCCGGGCTCAACCCGCCCACGCCCGAAGTCGCCCCGGAGAAGCGGGACATGTGCGACGGGCTGCGGCGGCTGATCGACACGTGGATGCCGTACCCGGCGCACATCATGGACCGCTACTACAACTGCGTGCTGTACAACGACGCCGCCGCGATGGTCCTCGGCATGCGTCCCGACCTCACGTGGAACTGCCTCGTCGACTACTTCACCAACCCGCTCTACCGCCTGCGTGCCGAGAGCTGGGAGCGCAACGCCCGCACGGTCGTCGCCCAGTTCCGCGCCGCCTGCTCCGCCGACCCCGGCGACGAGGGACTCCAGGAGGTGCTGGCGCGGGTGCGGGCGGCGAGCGACGAGTTCGGGCGGCTGTGGGAGGAACGGAACATCGAGGACGCCGGGCAGCTCCGCAAGGAACTGGAGCACCCGCTGGTCGGCCTGCTCTGCCTGGAGTCGACGGCGCTGAAGGTGCCCGCGCGGCCCGATCTGACGATCGTGCTGCACACGCCGCTGGACGAGGCGAACAGCGCGGCGAAGCTGGAGTGGCTGGCCTCCCCGGAGGGACGGCGCGGGGCGATGTACCCCGTGGCGGGCTGACCGGTACGGCGCTACGTATGCTCAGCCCATGACCGACAGCAGCGCGCTCGACCCCGAGGACCGCAAGATCGTCACCCTGGCCCGTTCCGCGCGGGCCCGCAACGGTGTGCCCGAGGGTGCCGCCGTACGCGACGAGACCGGACGTACCTACGTCGCCGGCACCGTCGCCCTGGACTCGCTGAAGCTCAGCGCCCTGCGGACGGCGGTGGCGATGGCGGTGGCGTCCGGGGCGCAGTCGCTGGAGGCGGCGGCCCTGGTGACGGAGGCCGAGTCGGCGTCGGCCGAGGACCTGGCGGCCGTACGGGACCTGGGCGGCCCGCAGACCCCGGTGCTGGTGGCCGGCCCGGACGGCACGGTCCGCGCCACGCCGACCGCGGGCTGACCTGCCGGGCAGCTCCTAGAGCGCGTCGGGTCCGCGCTCACCCGTGCGGACCCGGACGACCGTCTCCACGGGCAGCGCCCATACCTTCCCGTCGCCGATCTTTCCCGTCCGTGCCGCCCGGACGATCGCGTCGATGACGGCGTCGGCGTCCGCGTCCTCCACGACGACCTCGATCCGGACCTTGGGCACGAGGTCGACCTGGTACTCCGCGCCGCGGTACACCTCGGTGTGGCCGCGCTGGCGGCCGTAGCCGCTGGCCTCGGTCACGGTCAGGCCGTGCACGCCCAGCTCCTGCAGGGCGGTCTTGACGTCGTCGAGGCGGTACGGCTTGACGACCGCGGTGATGAGCTTCATGGCTTACGGCTTGCCCTTCTGGGCGGTGGGGAGGACGGACGCGGTGACCGGGGCGCCGTGGCCCAGGACCCCGTGATCGTAGGCCGTCTCGGCGTGCACCGTAAGGTCCAGGCCGGTGTGCTCCTGCTCCTCGCTGGCGCGGAAGCCCATCGTGCGGTCGATGAGCTTGCCGATGCCGTAGGTGACGCCGAAGGCGTACGCACCCACCACGGCCACCGCGACCAGCTGCTTGCCGAGCTGGGCGAGGCCGCCGCCGTACAGCAGGCCCTCGGCGCCGCCGGTCATGGTGGCCGTGGCGAAGACGCCGATCAGCACGGTGCCGACGACGCCGCCGACCAGGTGGACGCCGACGACGTCGAGCGAGTCGTCGTAGTTCAGCTTGAACTTCCAGCTCACCGCCCAGGAGCAGACGGCACCCGCGGCGAGGCCCACGACGAGCGCGCCGAGCAGGGAGACCGAACCGCAGGACGGCGTGATGGCGACCAGGCCCGCGACCGCGCCGGAGGCCGCGCCGAGCGTGGTCGGGTGGCCGTCGCGCCGCTGCTCCACGAAGAGCCAGCCGAGCAGGCCGGTGCAGCCGGCGGCGAGGGTGTTGAGGAAGACCGCCGCGGCCATGCCGTTGGCGCCGAGGGCGGAGCCGGCGTTGAAGCCGAACCAGCCGAACCAGAGGAGACCGGCGCCCAGCACCACCATCGGCAGGTTGTGCGGGCGCATCGCGTCCCTCTTGAAGCCGAGCCGCGGGCCGAGGACCAGGCAGAGCGCCAGCCCGGAGGCGCCGGAGGTGATCTCGACGGGCAGCCCGCCCGCGAAGTCCAGCGCGCCCAGCTCGTCCAGGATCCAGCCGCCCGGGCCCCAGACCCAGTGCGTGACGGGAACGTATACGAGCAGGGCCCAGACGGGCACGAAGACCAGCCACGCCCCGAACTTCGCGCGGTCCGCGATCGCCCCGCTGACCAGCGCCGCCGTGATGATCGCGAAGGTGAGCTGGAAGGTGGCGAAGAGGAGCGTGGGGACGGTGCCCTGGACGCTGTCCGGGCCCAGGCCCCGCATGCCCACGTGGTCGAGGCCGCCGATCAGCCCGCCGAAGACGTCGTCGCCGAAGGCGAGGGAGTAGCCGGCCGCCAGCCACACCACGGTGACGAGAGCGATCGACACGAAGCTCATCATCAGCATGTTCAGCACGCTCTTCGTGCGGACCATGCCGCCGTAGAACAGCGCCAGGCCCGGGGTCATCAGCAGCACCAGGGCGGTGGCGGCGAGCAGCCAGGCGGTGTCGCCGGTGTCGAGTGCGGACGCCTTTCCGGCGGCCAGGGTGACGGACTCCACAGGCGGGTCTCCTCGTGGTGGGGGCTGGTCTCCGAGGGTCACCGCCCCGCATTTCCGGTCGCGTACGGCTGTGTTTCCGTGGCGTTTCGTGTTGCGCGAGGGTTTCCGGAGCCTCACCGGCAGCGGGCATACGTGCGCGGTGCGGCGGCGGCCCGTGGATCAGGGACAATGGGCGCCATGAGCGTTCGCAGTCAGTCATCCGAGCCGTCGGAAACGTCCGAGGCCCTTCACCGGGCGGGCTTCGCCTGTTTCGTGGGCCGTCCCAACGCGGGCAAGTCCACCCTCACGAACGCTCTGGTCGGGCAGAAGGTGGCGATCACCTCCAACCGGCCGCAGACGACCCGGCACACCGTGCGCGGCATCGTGCACCGGTCGGACGCCCAGCTGATCCTGGTCGACACGCCGGGCCTGCACAAGCCGCGCACGCTGCTCGGTGAGCGGCTGAACGACGTGGTCCGCACCACCTGGGCCGAGGTCGACGTGATCGGCTTCTGCCTGCCCGCGGACCAGAAGATCGGTCCGGGTGACCGTTTCATCGCCAAGGAGCTCGCGGGGATCAAGAAGACCCCCAAGGTCGCCATCGTCACCAAGACGGACCTCGTCGACTCCAAGGCGCTCGCCGAGCAGCTCATCGCCATCGACCAGCTCGGCAAGGAGCTGGGCATCACCTGGGCGGAGATCGTCCCGGTGTCGGCGACCGCGAACAAGCAGGTCGATCTGCTCGCCGACCTGCTGATCCCGATGCTCCCCGAGAGCCCGCCGCTCTACCCCGAGGGCGACCTCACCGACGAGCCCGAGCAGGTCATGGTCGCGGAGCTGATCCGCGAGGCCGCGCTGGAGGGCGTACGGGACGAGCTGCCGCACTCCATCGCGGTGGTCGTCGAGGAGATGCTGCCGCGCGAGGACCGCCCCGCTGACAAGCCGCTCCTCGACATCCACGCCAACGTCTACATCGAGCGCCCCAGCCAGAAGGGCATCATCATCGGCCCCAAGGGCAAGCGCCTGAAGGACGTCGGCATCAAGTCCCGCAAGCAGATCGAGGCGCTGCTCGGCACGCCCGTCTTCCTCGATCTGCACGTGAAGGTCGCGAAGGACTGGCAGCGGGACCCGAAACAGCTGCGCCGGCTGGGCTTCTGACCGGCAGGGCCCCGCTGCCCCGGCTCACCGCTGCGCCCGCAGTACCTCCCGCAGCCAGCCGTACGACGCCTTGGGAGTCCGTTCCAAGGTGCCGTGGTCGATGTGGACCAGGCCGAAGCGGCGTGCGTACCCCTCCGCCCACTCGAAGTTGTCCAGCAGCGACCACACGAAGTACCCGCGGACGTCGACGCCCGCCTCCAGGGCCCGGTGCAGGGCGCGGAGGTGGCCGTCCAGGTAGGCGATCCGCTCCTGGTCGTCGACGCCCTCGTACGCGCAGCCGTTCTCGGTGATGACGACCGGCGGGAGACGGTCGCCGTAGCGGTCGCGGAAGCCGGTGAGCAGCTCCGTCAGGGCCTCGGGGACCACCGGCCAGCCGGAGTCCGTGACCGGCCGGCCCTCGATCTCCCGCACGGAGAAGGGCAGCTCGGCGGGCATCGTCACCCCGCCGAACTCGATCTCCTCCCCGTGTGGCGCCCCCACCCTCGTCGGTGCGTAGTAGTTGATCCCGTACCAGTCGACCGGCTCGGCGATCACCTTGAGGTCGGCCTCGACGTCGCCCGGCAGCAGCTCGCCGATGCCCTCCGGGTAGCGCCCCAGCAGGACCGGCTCCGCGAACAAACGGTTCAGCAGGACGTCGTAGAAGTCGGCCGCCGCCACGTCCGCCGCCTCCTGTGACGCCGGCCACGTCGGACCGTGGGAGTTGGCGATCCCGATGTCCCCGGCACCGGCCGCGTGCAGCGCCCGTACGGCCAGACCGTGGGCCAGCAGCTGGTGGTGGGCCGCGGGCAGCGCGTCGAACAGCAGCCGCCCGCCCGGCGCGTGGGTGCCGAGGGCGTGGCCCAGCAGAGTGTGCTCGGCGGGCTCGTTGAGGGTGATCCACTTGCTGACGCGATCGCCGAGCCTCTCCGCGACCACGGCGACGTACTCGGCGAAGCGCCCGGCCGTGTCCCGGTGCAGCCAGCCGCCCGCCTCCTGGACGGACAGCGGGAGGTCCCAGTGGTAGAGGGTCGGCACCGGCCGGACCCCCGCCGCGCACAGCTCGTCGACCAGACGGTCGTAGAAGCCGAGGCCGCCGGGGGAGTTCACCCGGGGCCAGGAGATCGAGAAGCGGTACGCGTCCACGCCGAGACGGGCGAGGAGGGCCACGTCCTCGCGGTGGCGGTGGTAGTGGTCGCAGGCGACGTCCGCCGTCGAGCCGTCCTTGATCCGGCCCGGTCCGGCCGCGAACGCGTCCCACACGGAAGGCTCGCGCTCGTCCGCCGCACCCTCGATCTGATGGGCGGACGTCGACACGCCCCACAGGAAGCCGGACGGGAACCGAGGCACCGGCCCTCTCGCCGCGGCCGCGCTCACGCCCCCTCCTTGAGCACCTTGGAGATCAGCTTCCGCTGTTCCTCCGTGAGCCGGGGATCCGCGCAGTACACCGTCCGCCCGTCCACGGTGATCTGGTAGCTGAAGCCGTCCGGAACCCCTATCGGCGGCGTGTCCCGGCCGGCGGCGAGCGCCTTCTCGGCCAGGATCCGCCACTCACCCGCGTCGGGACGGCCGGAGGTGTCCACCTCCGCGTACCGCTCGAACCCCGCGAACCCGCCCGTGCGCCTCACTTGAATCCGCATGGGTCCCTGTCTAGTACGCCGGCTCCGGTACGGCTACGACGCCTGCGCCCTTTCCGGCGTCTCCTGCACACGCACCTTCACCTGTTCCCACGCCTTCAGCACCGCCTGGAGCTCCTCGGCCTCGCCGTAGCGGGCGCGCGCGGCGGAGACGGTCAGCGCGGCGAAGTCGGCGAACAGGGCCTGCGCCGTCAGCTCGCCGCCCGTCAGCACGTCGTACCAGATCTGCCCGGCCTTCTCCCAGGCGTGCCCGCCGAGCGCGGTGGCGACCAGGTAGAAGGCGTGGTTGGGGATGCCGGAGTTGATGTGCACGCCGCCGTTGTCGCGGCCGGTGCGCACATAGTCGTCCATCGTCGCGGGCTGCGGGTCCTTGCCGAGCACGTCGTCGTCGTACGCCGTGCCCGGGGCTTTCATGGAGCGCAGGGCCACGCCGGTGACGCGCGGGGCGAGCAGGTCCGCGCCGATCAGCCAGTCGGCCTCCTGGGCGGTCTGGCCGAGCGTGTACTGCTTGATCAGCGCGCCGAAGACGTCGGACATCGACTCGTTGAGCGCGCCGGGTTGGCCGAAGTAGGTGAGGTTCGCCGTGTACTGGGTGAGGCCGTGCGCGAGTTCATGGCCGATGACGTCCACGGGGAGGGTGAAGTCGAGGAAGATCTCGCCGTCACCGTCGCCGAACACCATCTGCTCGCCGTTCCAGAAGGCGTTGTTGTAGTCCTCGCCGAAGTGCACCGTGGCGTCGAGGGGCAGGCCCTCGCCGTTGATCGAGTTGCGCGCGTACGCCTTCGAGAACAGCTCGAAGGTGGCGCCGAGTCCGGCGTGGGCGCGGTTGACGGTGGCGTCCTTGCCGGGCTCGTCGCCCTCGCTCCGTACCTTCCTGCCGGGCAGGTCCTGCTGGTGTCCGGCGTCGTAGATCGTGCGGTTCGGGCGGTCCTCGGGGGTGCCGGCGGGCCGGGCGAGCGCCGGGGCGCCGAGCACCGTGGTCAGCCGGCGGCGGGTCCGCTCGTAGGCGTCGCGCTCCAGGGTGCGGCGGGCGGCTCTGGCGAGCGCGGCGTCCTCGGCCCGGGCCAGGGAGTCGAGGACATGGGGCGGCACGATGGTGCAGAAGACGGGCTCGAAGCCCGGTTGTGCGGTCATGACCAGTACGGTCGCACTGAGTGACTGAAATGTCACTACTCGCAACCTCGATTGAGGAAATGCCGGGAAACTGGCAGTCCGCCCCCCGCTTCTTGTGCTAGGGGTGCGTCCTTTCGCGGCGTCGGGCCGGTCCGTGTGCCGTGACGCCGGGCCGTACGGCTCCCGATGCGGTGCCGCGCATGCACCGTCTGTCACTTCGCATGCTCTTGGTCCCGTATGTCACCGCCATCCCGCATACTGAAACGGGCCGTCCGGCGGAGCGGGGCTCGGCTAGGCTGCGATGCATCATGCGTTTCGGGCTGCTTCTCCTTAGCTGCCGCGGCGAGGGCCTGTAGACGAGGCCGACTCCCTCCCCGCGGAGCTTGGCGTCGCGTCGTCGGCCGTCCTTCGGACATCTGAGGAGCCTACGCACCATGGCGAACCGCCAGCAGCCCACCTCCATGCCGGTCCACAAGTACCGCCCCTACGACCAGGTCGACATCGCCGACCGGACGTGGCCGGACAACCGGATCACCAAGGCCCCGCGCTGGCTCTCCACCGATCTGCGCGACGGCAACCAGGCCCTGATCGACCCGATGTCGCCCGCCCGCAAGCGCGCGATGTTCGACCTGCTGGTCAAGATGGGCTACAAGGAGATCGAGATCGGCTTCCCGGCCTCCGGGCAGACCGACTACGACTTCGTGCGCTCGATCATCGAGGAGCCCGGCGCCATCCCCGAGGACGTCACGATCTCCGTACTCACCCAGGCCCGTGAGGACCTGATCGAGCGGACCGTGGAGTCCCTGAAGGGCGCCCACCGCGCCACCGTCCACCTGTACAACGCCACCGCCCCCGTCTTCCGCCGGGTCGTCTTCCGCGGCTCCAGGGACGACATCAAGCAGATCGCGATAGACGGCACCCGCCTGGTGATGGAGTACGCGGAGAAACTGCTGGGCCCGGAGACGCAGTTCGGCTACCAGTACAGCCCCGAGATCTTCACCGACACCGAGCTGGACTTCGCGCTGGAGGTCTGCGAGTCGGTGATGGACGTCTGGCAGCCCGGCCCGGACCGCGAGATCATCCTCAACCTGCCCGCCACCGTGGAGCGTTCGACGCCGTCCACGCACGCGGACCGCTTCGAGTGGATGAGCCGCAACCTCTCCCGCCGCGAGTACATCTGCCTGTCGACCCACCCGCACAACGACCGCGGCACCGCCGTCGCCGCCGCCGAGCTGGCCGTGATGGCCGGCGCCGACCGCGTCGAGGGCTGCCTGTTCGGGCAGGGCGAGCGCACCGGCAACGTCGACCTGGTCACCCTGGGCATGAACCTGTTCTCCCAGGGCGTCGACCCGCAGATCGACTTCTCCGACATCGACGAGGTCCGCCGCACCGCCGAGTACTGCAACCAGATGGAGGTCCACCCGCGCCACCCCTACGCGGGCGACCTGGTCTACACGTCCTTCTCCGGCTCCCACCAGGACGCCATCAAGAAGGGCTTCGACGCCATGGAGGCCGACGCGAAGGCGCAGGACAAGACGGTCGACGAGATCGAGTGGGCCGTGCCGTACCTGCCCATCGACCCCAAGGACGTCGGCCGCTCCTACGAGGCCGTGATCCGCGTCAACTCGCAGTCCGGCAAGGGCGGTATCGCGTACGTCCTGAAGAACGACCACAAGCTGGACCTGCCGCGCCGGATGCAGATCGAGTTCTCGAAGATCATCCAGGCGAAGACGGACGCCGAGGGCGGCGAGGTCACCCCGAAGGACATCTGGGCGGTCTTCCAGGACGAGTACCTGCCGAACCCGGACAACCCCTGGGGCCGTATCCAGGTCCGCAACGGCCAGACCACCACGGACAAGGACGGCGTGGACACCCTCACCGTCGACGCCGAGGTGGACGGCGTGGAGACCACCCTGGTCGGCACCGGCAACGGCCCGATCTCCGCGTTCTTCCACGCGCTGCAGGGCATCGGCGTCGACGCACGGCTGCTGGACTACCAGGAGCACACGATGAGCGAGGGCGCCTCCGCGTCGGCCGCCTCGTACATCGAGCTCGCCATCGACGACAAGGTGCTGTGGGGCATCGGCATCGATGCGAACACGACACGCGCATCGCTGAAGGCCGCCGTGTCGGCCGTCAACCGGGCCGGCCGCCGTTCGGCCTGACCGGCTGTCCTGCCTGGGCTCTTGAGGTCCCGCCTGCCGTACGCGGCGGGCGGGACCGCGTCGTGCACCGGCCAATACCGGCCATGCGTTCGCTCTATCACGAACGGGTCTCTTCCGGAGTGCTGACTCCACCTCAACAATGTGGCTAACATCACCAAGCGCGGCGATGATGCCGCGGCCGCGACGGAGGTGCGACGTGCTGCCAGCCCGTGGAGGAGACAGCCAGGACGGCAGGGGCGACCACGAGGGCCGTACGCCGCGCACGCCGGGCCACGGCACGGCGAGCCGGGTACCGCACTCCGGCACGGCGCGCCGCGCGATCGTGAGGCTCCGGCTGAACCGCGCCCTCGGTGTCCGCACCGCGTGGACGGCCGTCGGCGACGGGGAGTTCTTCTGCCCCGGCTGCGGGGGCGACCGCAACTACCAGCGCCTCATGGGCCGGCGCCGTTTCACCCTCGTCGGCATCCCCCTCGTGCCGCGCGGGGAGACCGGCCCGACGGTGGAGTGCGCGGCCTGCCGCCGCCGCTACGGCACCGACGCGCTGGACCACCCGACGACGACCCGTTTCTCGGCGATGCTGCGCGACGCCGTGCACACGGTCGCGCTGGCCGTCCTCGCGGCCTGCGTCCCCTGTGCCCCCTCCTCCCTCACGACCGCCGCGGGCGCGGTGCGCTCCGCCGGCTTCGACGACTGCACGGAGGGCCAGCTCGGCGCGCTCGTCGAGGCGCTGGCCGCCGACACGGGCCGGGTGTTCGGCGAGCCCTGCGGGGCGGGTCTGGCCATAGAGCTCCATGAGGCCCTGGACCCGCTGGCCCCGCACCTCGCCCCCGCCGGCCGCGAGTCCATCCTGCTCCAGGGCGCCCGGATCGCCCTGGCCGACGGCCCGTACACCCCGGCCGAACGCGACGTCCTGGCGACGGTGGGCGCCGCCCTCACCATCGAGGCGGACGAGGTGACCCGGCTGCTCCAGGCGGCGGCCCGGACGCCTTCGTGAGATGTTGCCGTGACGTGTGAGAGGCAATAGGTTTCCCGGGACGTCCGACATCCCACCTCCGGGGAACCATCCTTGCCAGCCTTTCCCGCCCTGCCGGGCAGAAGCCGTACGGTCGCCGCGATCGTCGCCGCCGGACTGCTCACCGCCCTCACCGTCACCGTCAAGGCCGATGCGGACGCGTCCGCGCGCGGATGCCCGCCCTCCGTGCCGTACGAGGCGGGCCGCTCCGGCTACGCCTCGTACCGCATCCCGGCCGTGGTCAGGACCGAGGCGGGCACGGTGCTCGCCTTCGCCGAGGGGCGGCGCGACGGCGCGGGCGACACCGGGAACATCGACGTGGTGCTCAGGCGGTCCACCGACGGCGGCTGCACCTGGGGGCCGCAGCGGGTGGTGACGGCGGGCGAGGGCGACACGCGCGGCAACCCGGCGCCCGTGGTGGATCCGAGGACCGGCCGGATCGTGCTGGTCACCAGCTACAACAGCGGTGAGGTGACCGAGGCGGAGATCATGCGCGGCGAGGTCACCTCGGAGCAGGGCCGCCGGGTGTTCGTCCAGATGAGCCGCGACGACGGCCGCAGCTTCAGCGCCCCGCGCGAGATCACCAACTCGGTGGGACACGGCAACTGGCGCTGGTACGCGACCGGTCCCGGCCACGGGGTCGCCCTCACCAGCGAGTCGCTGTACGGCCGCCTGGTGATCCCCGCGAACCACTCCGACCCACCCCCGGCCGGCTCCACGGACACGGGCGAGGAGGCCAAGTACTACGGCGCCCACGCCCTCCACTCCGACGACGGCGGCCTGACCTGGGACCTGGGCTTCGTCGACGACTCGTACGACGGCACGGACAACTCCAACGAGAGCAGCGCGGCCGAACTCCCCGACGGGCGCCTGTACTTCAGCGCCCGCGACCAGAACGGCACCGGCGAGGGCAACCGCCTCGACGCGTACTCCAGTGACGGCGGCGAGACCCTGGACCGCCCGTACACCGTCCAGCCCACCCTGAACGACGTCCCGGTGGTCCAGGGCAGCACCGTCCAGATGCAGGACGGGCCCCTGCTCTTCTCCGGCCCGTCCGTACCGACCGAGCGCCGGTCGATGGCCGTCTGGCGCAGCGACGACGGGGGCGAGAGCTTCACCAAGGCCCTGACCCTGTCCTCGCAGCCGGCCGCCTACTCCGACCTGGTCCCGCTCGGCCGCGGCCACGTGGGCGTGCTGTACGAGACCGGTGAGAAGGGCCCGTACGAGCGGATCGTCTTCCGGCGGCTGCGGGTCGTGGACCTGTAGCCCCGCGGCTCACAGCAGACCGGCCGCCGCCAGGTACTTGCCCACCCGCTCCGCCTCGCCCGGCGACAGCGGGACCTGTGGTTCGGCCGTGGCCTCGCAGGCGATGACGCCCCGCAGCCGGAGCGCGGCCTTGAAGGCGCCGAGCGCGGACGAGCTGCCGCCCATCCGGCCGTCGGACGCGCCGACGCCGACCATCCGGAACAGGGCACACAGCCGCTCCTGTTCGGCGCGGGCCCGCTCCATGTCGCCCGCGCGGCAGAGGTCGTACAGGCGTACGTAGCCGGCGGGGTCGACGTTGGCGAGGCCGGGCACCGCGCCGTCGGCGCCCAGCGCCAGCGCCGTGTCGACGAGCAGCTCGGAGCCGGTCAGGGCGCTGAAGCCGGTGATGTCCTGGCGGGTCCTGGCCCCCGTCACCACGGCCCGGAAGCCGGCCAGGTCGCCGCTGGAGTCCTTCAGCCCGGCCAGCACGCCCTCCGCCGCCAGGTCCAGGACCAGATCGGCGTCCAGCCCGGTGTGGACGGCGACCGGGATGTCGTACGCGACGACCGGCACCGGGGATCCGGCGGCGATCAGCCGGAAGTGGCGGGCGATCTCGGCCGGGTGGGTGGTGGTGTAGAAGGGGGCGGTCGCCACGACCGCGTCGGCGCCCGCCCCGGTCACGGACCGCACCTGGTCCAGGACCCGCGGGGTCGTCATGTCGATCACCCCGGCCAGCACGGGGAGCCGGCCGGCCACGCGGGCCACGGCCGTTTCCACGACCAGCCGGCGCTGCCGGTCCGTCAGATACGCCGCCTCCGACGAGGAGCCGAGGACGAACAGCCCGTGCACCCCCGCGTCCACCAGATGGTCGACCAGCCGGACCAGGGAGTCCACGTCCACCTCGCGTTCCGGTGTCAGCGGAGTGCAGACGGGCGGGACGACACCGGTCAGCGGGGCGGGAAAGGTCATGGGGACTCCCTCGGGGGCTTCGTCGGTCCGTGCGGGCCGGCCGTGACCGCGGCGGCCTGGGCGACGAGTTCCCGCGTGGGCCGGCCTTCCTCCACCGGATGGTGGCACCGGAAGCGGTGTCCTGGGGTGGTTCCGGGTGATGCGTCCGGAAATGCGTCGGCGCACATCTCGGTGGCCTTCCAGCAGCGCGTACGGAACGGGCAACCGCTCGGCGGGCGGGTCGCCGACGGCACGGGCCCGGTCAGCGGGATCGGGTCGACGGGGTCCAGCAGGCCGGGCGTGGCGGAGAACAGCGCCCGGGTGTAGGGGTGCCGGGCGCGGTCGGTGACCTCGCCGGCCGGGGCCTCCTCGACGATCCGGCCGAGATACATGGTGATCACGCGGTCGCTCATCCGCCGTACCGTCTGGATGTCGTGCGACACGAACACCAGGGCCAGGCCGAGGCGTTCCTTCAGGTCCAGCAGGAGGTTGAGGATCTGGGCGCGGACCGACACGTCCAGCGCGCTCGTCGGTTCGTCAGCCACCACCAGGTCCGGGTCGAGCGCGAGCGCCCGGGCGACGGCGACGCGCTGGCGCTGGCCGCCCGACAGCTGGCCGGGCAGCGCGTCGGCGAGCGCCGGAGGGAGGCCGACGAGGGACATCAGCTCCCGTACGCGTGCCTCGCGTTCGGTGGGTGTGCCGTGTCTGTGCACGTCCAGGGGGTCGCGCAGGATCCGCCGGACGGGCAGGCGCCGGTTGAGCGCCGTGGACGGGTCCTGGAAGACCATGCCGGTGCCGCGGCCGACCGTCGCGCGCCGCTCGGCCGGCTTCATGGCCCACAGGTCACGGCCCCGGAGGAGCACGGTGCCGGAGACCGGCCGCTCCGCGCCCACCAGCACCTTCGCCAGCGTCGACTTGCCGCAGCCGGACTCGCCGACCACGCCGACCGTCTCACCGGGCGCGACGGTGAGGTCGGCGCCGGTGAGGGCGTACACGTGGTCGCGGGTGAACAGGCCGCCGCTGCGGGCCCGGTGGACGACGTGCACGCCGTGCAGCGCGATGAGCGGGGTCTCCGTGGAGGACGTGGAGGACGGGGAGGGCGTCATCGCAGGGCCTCGCTGTCGGCCGGGACCAGTTCGACCGCCGGGTGGTGGCAGGCCGCCACGTGGTGCGGGGTGCCGGCGAGGTCCGGACGCGTGGTCACGCAGACCTCGGTGGCCAGCGGACATCGGTCGGCGAACCGGCAGCCCGCGGGGAATCCGGCGGGGGCGGGCACCGTGCCCCTGATCTGCGTCATGCGTTCCTCGCCCGACTCCAGGGACAGCACGCTGCCGAGCAGGCCGCGCGTGTAGTGGTGGGCCGGGGACTCGACCAGGTCGGCGGTCACGCCCGTCTCCACGATCCGCCCGCCGTACATCACGATCACCCGGTCGGTGACGGCCGAGACGAGTGCCAGGTCGTGGCTGACCAGGATCAGCGCGAAGTCCAGCTCCTCGCGCAGCCGCAGCAGCAGCTCGATGATCTGCGCCTGCACGGTCACGTCCAGGGCCGTCGTCGGTTCGTCGGCGACGATGAGCTTCGGCTCGCGGGACAGGGCCAGCGCGATCAGGACGCGCTGGCGCTGGCCGCCGGACAGCTCGTGCGGGTAGGCGCGCAGGGTGCGGTCCGGGTCGAGACCGACGAGTTCCAGCAGCTCGGCGGGGGTGCGCCAGCCGCCCCGCCGGACGACCTGCTTCAGCTGGGCGCGGATCGTCATCGCCGGGTTGAGGGAGGACAGCGCGTCCTGGTAGATCATCGCCATCTCGTGGCCGAGCAGCCGGCGCCGTACCCGCATCGGCTCGCCGACGAGCTGCCGCCCCGCGAACCGGACGTGGCCGCGCACCCGGGCGCCCTTCGGTTCCAGCCCCATCACCGCCAGCGCGGTCAGCGACTTGCCGCAGCCCGACTCGCCGACCAGGCCGACCACTTCACCGGGGTGCACCTCGAAGCCGATGCCGTCCACGATGTCCACGCCGCCGTGCCGCTCCGGGAAGCCGATGGAGAGGTTCTCGACGGCGAGCACCGGCTGCCCGCCGCCCGGGCCCGCGCCCGGCAGCGGCCGGGCCCTCGCGCGCAGCCGCCGCGCCGCATCCGGGAGCCCGGGGAGTTCGAGCACCCTCCCGGTCCCGGGCTCGGGCGTCTCCAGCCGGTCCCGTCCGGCGGCGCGCGGCTCGACCTCGCGGGGCGCGGGCGCCGCCCACGCGTCGGAGACCCCCTCCGACAGGATGTTCAGCGACAGCACGGTGACCAGCATCAGCAGCCCGGGGAACACGGTCGCCCACCAGCCGCCGGTGAGCACCATGTTCTTGCCGTCCGCCATCACGCTGCCCCACGACGGGTCCGGCGGCCTGACCCCCGCCCCGATGAACGACAGCGACGCCTCGAAGACGACGGCCTCCGCGACCTGCACCGTGCAGAACACGAGGATCGGTGCGGCGCAGTTGACGGCCACGTGCCGGAGGACGATGTGCGGGGTGCGTGCCCCGATGACCCGCTCGGCGGTCACGTAGTCCTCGCCGTACTGGTCGAGGATGTTGGCCCGTACGACGCGTGCGACGGGCGGGGTGAACAGGAACGCGATCGCGCAGATCAGCACGGTGATCCCGCCGCCGAACACCGCGACGAGGACCGCCGCCAGCGCGATGCCCGGGAACGCCATCACCACGTCCAGGCAGCGCATCAGCGTCTCGTCCACCGCCCTGCGCGAGGTCGCGGCGACCGCGCCGGTCAGCGCGCCCGCGACCAGGGCGAGCGCGGTGGCGCCGAGCCCGATGGCGAGGGACCAGCGGGCCCCGTACATCAGCCGGCTGAGGATGTCCCGGCCGAGGCTGTCCTGGCCCATCCAGTGCCCGGCGGACGGCGCCCCGGTGCCGTCGACGAGCGGCAGCTGGTCCAGCGGGTCGTGCGGGGCGAGGAGGGGCGCGAGGAGCGCCGTCAGGACCACGACGGCCAGAAAGCAGACCGCGATCCGGGACAGGAGGGGCAGCCGCCGCCGACCGCGCAGCCGGATGCCGGGGCGGGAGAGCGCGTCCGTGAGGCGCCTGCGGGTGAAGAGGGCTCCGGCCGGCTTCGGAGCGGACGTCTTCGAGCCGGTCGTCTTCGGGCCGGTCGTCTTCGGGCCGGTCATCGGTTCGCCTCCCGCAGTCGCGGATTGACCAGCAGATAGAGGATGTCGATGACGAGGTTGACGACCACGAAGCCGGCCGCCGTGGTCAGCACCACGCCCTGGACGACGGCCGGGTCGCCGTTCTTCACGGCGTCGATCATCAGCTTGCCCATCCCCGGCAGCGAGAAGATCGTCTCGATGACGACCGCGCCGCCCAGCAGATAGCCCACGCGCAGCCCGAGGACCGTGAGCGGGTTGACGAGGGCGTTGCGCAGGACGTTCCGCCCGACCACGACCCGCGGCGGCAGCCCGCTCCCGATCGCGGTCCGTACGTAGTCCTTGTCGAGCTCCTCCACCACCGCCGTCCGCACGATCCGGGTGAGCTGGGCCGCCACCGGCAGCGACAGCGCGAGCGCGGGCAGCGTCATGGTCTTGAGCCAGCCGGTGAAGGAGTCGGCCGGGTTGATGTATCCGCCGGACGGGAACCAGCCCCGGTCCACCGCCAGGTACTGGATCATCAGCAGCGCCAGCCAGAATCCGGGCGCAGCGACCCCGGTCAGCGACACCACGCGGATGAGCTGGTCGGGCAGCCGGTCGCGGTGGATCGCGGCCGTCACCCCGCCGAGCAGCGCGAGGACCACCGCGATGCCCAGGCCCAGGAAGGTGAGCTGGAGGGTGAGCGGCAGGGCCGTGAAGACCTGGTCGACCACCGGCTCGCGGGTCAGCGCGCTGATGCCCATGTCACCGTGGAGCAGATCGCCGACGAACGCGGCGTACCGCACCGGCAGCGGGTCCAGCAGGCCGTGCTCCTCGCGGAACGCGTGCAGCTGCTCCGGCGTCGGATTGGCGCCCTGGAAGAACGCCGACGCCGGGTCCACGTCCGAGAACCGCATGACGAGGAACACGAACAGCACGATGCCGAGCATCAGCGGGACCAGCAGGGCGATCCGGCGCAGCAGGATCCTCAGGACGGCGGTCACGGGATCACGCCCACTTTGCCTGAAGCAGGTTGATACCCGGGTACGGCTGCGCTCTGATCCCCGACAGCCGAGCCGGGTCCCACGCCGTCATCAGCTCGTTGTGGACGACCGGGTAGAGCACGGCCTGTTCGGCGACGACGTCGATGTAGTCCTGGATCATCTCGCGCTTGCGCCGCGGGTCGGGCTCGCGCGTCGCCCGCTCCATGTCCCGGAACAACTGTTGCGCGACGGGGTCGTCGGCCCAGCGGGTGTACCCCATCCACAGGTTCCCGGGGCCGTAGTTGTAGTGCATGATCAGGTCGGCGTCGAGGCCGAACTGGTTGGGGTTCGACGCCGCTGCCACCACCTGGTAGTCCCGCCTCTGGTCCAGCTTCGTGAAGACGGCCGTGGTCTCCTGCGGCGACAGCGTGGTCTCGACACCGATCGCGTCCCAGGACGCCTTGATGGTGGGCAGGCAGTCCACGATCCAGCTGACGTTGACGGCGAGGATCTCGACGTTCAGCCTGCTGACCCCGGCCTGCTTCAGCAGCGCCCTCGCCCGGTCCGGGTCGTGGCCGTAGACGGTCTTGGCCCGCCGGTAGCCGGGATTGGCCTCGTTCAGGAAGGAACTCGCGGGCCTCCCGTGCCCCTTGAGAGCGACCTCCACCATCTTCTCGGTGTCGATGGCGTAGTGCAGCGCCTGCCGCACCCGTACGTCGTCGAACGGCTTGTGCTCCGTGTTGAACATCAGGAAGAGGTTGTTCATCCCGAAGCCGCTCCCCACGGTCAGGCCGCTCCGCTCCAGCCGGTCGATGTTGGCGTACGGGATGTTGTCGGCGATCTGCGCGCCCGCGCTGCCGCCGGAGATCTTCGCGACGCGCGGGGCGGCGTCGACGACGGTCAGCCAGTTCATCCGCTTGAAGGCGGGCGGGCGCGGGCCGTCGTAGCCGTCGAAGGCCTCGAAGGTGGTGTTGGACTTCGGGTGGTGCGCGGTCTGCCGGTACGGCCCGGATCCGACCGCCTTGCCCGCGACGGCGTCCTCCCAGCCGCCCGGCCGCCCGTACACGTGCCTCGGCATGATCTTCGCGAGGGTGAGCCGGGCGAGACCGTCCGGGAAGGGGAACTTCAGTACGAGCTCGACGCTCCGCTCGCCCGTCTTCCGCACGTCCTCCAGCCAGCTCGCGAAGAAGCCCTTGGCGAGGGTCTGCGTGCCCGGGTCGAGGATGCGGTCGAAGACGAAGACGACGTCGTCGGCGGTGACGGGCTTCCCGTCGTGGAAGGTGGCCCCGGAGCGCAGCGTGAACTTCCAGGAGGTACCGCGCAGGTCCGCGTCCCCCGGCACCTCGGTGGCGAGCGCCGCGTACGGCTCGCGCGAGATGGGGTCGGTGTCGAGGAGGCCCTCGTAGATGTGGTGGTTGGCCGCCATGGAGAAGGCGGACGCGGTCTGCGCGGGGTCCCAGCTGCCGTCGTTGCCGTAACCGATCACGGCGGTCAGCGTGCCGTTCCCACCCCCGCCCCCGCCTCCGGTGGCGATGGTGGACTCCGGCCCCCATGAGCAGCCCGACAGCGAGGCGGGAAGCGCGGCGGCCGCGCCCAGGGCTCCGGAGTACCTCAGGAACGCCCGGCGGTGCGGCGCCGGTACGTCATCGTCGTCGGTCGCGTCGCGCACGGATCCTCCAGCGAGAGGAGCGAGAGGTGGGGGGAGGAGATACGACGTCCTACGTCACAGGGGGCTACGCGACCATAGGAGGGGGTCCGGGGAGGGTCAAGGGAGCGCGCAGGGGTGGCGTGTCCGCCTCGGCGTACGATGCGGCGCATGTCTCAGCACACCGGGAACCGGCACCGGCCCGAGCGGCGGGTGAGCGGGCGGATCCAGCGCGACGTGATGCAGCTGATCCTCGACCGCGGGCTCGGCCCGGGTGCCCCGCTGCCCACCGAGACGGAGCTGATGGAGGACCTCGGCGTCAGCCGCAACTCCGTCCGCGAGGCCCTCAAGGCGCTCCAGGCCCTCGACATAGTGGACATCCGGCACGGCTACGGCACGTACGTCGGCCAGGCGTCCCTGACCCCGCTGGCCGACGGCCTGACCTTCCGCACGCTCGCCCGCTCCGATGACGGAACGGGTGCGCTGGCGGAGATCCTCCAGGTCCGCGAGGTACTGGAGGAGGGCCTGATCCGCCGCGTCGCGGCCACGCTGACGGACGCGGAACTGGACCGCCTGGAAGCGGCGGTCGACCGCATGGAGGCGGCGGGCCGGGCGGGCGAGCCCTTCCCCGAACTGGACCGCGAGTTCCACGAGCTGCTGTACGCGTCCCTCGGCAACGCGCTCGTGCCGCAGCTGCTGGGCGCCTTCTGGACGGTGTTCCGCCGGGTCGCGCGGGCCCGCGGCTGGACGGACGACCCGGCCCCCGACCTGACGGTCGCCCGCCACCGCGCCATCGTCACGGCCCTGCGCGCCCGCGACGTGGAGGCGGCACAGCGGGCGATGGCGGACCACTTCCGGGGCATCGAGGCACGAGCGGCGCGGGAGTCGCGGGAAGCGGGCTGAAACCCGGGGCGCCACCCGGCTCTTGTTCGTACGCTGATCCGATGGCTGACCTCTGGACCCCGACCGCCCCCGGTGTGCTGAAGCTCCCCTCCGGCCGCCTCGTACGCGGCCGCGGCCTGCGCCACCCGCTCCCGACGGACGGCCCGGCCCCCACGTACGGGGTGTACCTCCTGGGCAGCCGGCCCCCCGAGGTCCCCTGGGACTCCACCTGGCTCCCCTGGCCGGACTTCCGCCTCCCGGCCGACCACGCGGAGGCGTCGCGCGTCCTCCGGGACGCCTGGTCCCGCACCCTCACCGAACGCGTCGAGCTCGCCTGCGAGGGGGGCCGCGGCCGCACGGGCACGGCCCTGGCCTGCCTGGCGGTACTGGACGGGGTGCCTCCGGGCGAGGCGGTGGCGTACGTGCGCGAGCACTACGACCGGCGCGCGGTGGAGACGCCGTGGCAGCGGAGGTATGTGCGGCGGTTCGTCTGACCGGGAGGTTCACCCCGGACGGGTGAAGCTCCCGGGTTCTTGCCCAGTGCGGCCCTTTCATCGAGTTTAGTGAATGCTAAACTCGCTGAAAGGGCCGAAGGTGGCAGAGCAGTGGGACGTTTACCTGACCAGCGAGGTGGATCAGTGGTTGAACGACCTTGAGAAGAGCGACCCGGAGTCGTACGTGCTCGTCAATCAGGCGATCTGGATCCTCGCTTGCCACGGGCCCGCCGAAGGCCGGCCGCTTGTGGACCGGATCAGGGGATCTACCCTGCACAATCTCAAGGAGCTCCGGCCCGGTTCGAGTAGGCGGAGCGAGGTGCGCATCCTGTTCGTCTTCGACCCGTGGCGCTCGGCGATCCTGCTGATCGCCGGTGACAAGTCCGGTAGCTGGCGTACCTGGTACGAGGAAGCGATCCCGCTGGCCGAGCTCCGGTACGCGGAGTACGTGGCCGATCGGAAGAAGGAGTCGGAGAGGTGAGCGGAAACGTCAGGTGGTCGGCCAGTGGGCATCGTGAGCGGGCCGAAGAGCTGGCTGGTGGCCCGGAGGCGTTCCTGGAGGGGGCCCGGCGCATGCTTGCCGAGGCCCAGGCCTGGCGGTTGGTGGACATGAGGCAGGAGCGCGGCTTCACCCAGGCGCAGGTGGCCGAGCGCATGGGCGTGAGCAAGGGGCGGATCTCTCAGATCGAGAGCGGTCACGTCTCCGGAACGGACGTGGTCGCCCGGTACGTCGAGGCGCTGGGCGGCAGCCTGGTCATGGTCGCCGTCTTCGACGACGGGGACCTACGCAAGGTGGGCTGACCGCACGGTACGGACGAACTCCGTCCAGGCGGCCGCCCCCACCACCAGCACGGGACCGTCCGGCACCTTGCTGTCGCGGACGGGGACGAGGCCGGGGACTCCGTCGGCGACTTCGACGCAGCTGCCGCCGTTGTCGTCGCTGTAGGTGCTCTTGCGCCAGCGGGCGGCGCCGGGGAAGTCGTATGCGACTTCGATGCAGCTGCCGCCGTTGCCGTCGCTGTAGCTGCTCTTGCGCCAGCGAGCCTTGCTCAGGTCGTACTCGTACATCGTCTGTAGTCCTCAGCCGCCGATGCGATCAGGGCGAGGGACGCCTCCGGTGACAGCGCGGCGACCCTGAGCAGATCGTAGGTTCCGCGCATGCGCTTCACCAGGGCCGGATCGTCGAGCAACGTGCCCGAATACACGGCTTCTGTATAGGCGGTCGGCGGGGCGTCGTCGAACTCCATCAAGGTCATCATCCCGGCCATGGCGGCGAACGCTCCCGCCGCGCACGGGATGACGGTGATCAGAACGCGCCGGGCACGTGCCGTCGCGATCAGATGGGCAAGCTGGTCGGCCATCACTCCGTGGCCGCCGACCGGAACGCGCAGCACGTTCTCGTGCAGGATCGCCCAGTACTCAGGCCTCGTGGCGTCGTCCAGGATGTGCGCCCGCTCGGTGCGGGCCGCCACCTTGTCGTGCACATACGCGTCGGTGGCGAAGGGACTCGTCGCCAGCGTCACCGCCCGCGTGTACGCAGCCGTCTGCAGCAGCCCTGGCACCAACGTCGGCGCGAACTCGCAGATCTTCGTCGCCGTCCGCTCCAGCTCCACGACCGCCGCGAAATAATCCGCATATCGCTTGTCATCAATCAGCTTTCGCCATGTTCGCTCGAAAAAACCGTCGGTTTGTAGAACCTCGTCGATCCGCTGGGCCACGTCCGGCTGAGGTTTCCGAATGGCCTGTTCGAATTGACCGATGTAACCGCCGGAAACGAATACCCGGGCGCCCAACTCGACCTGCGTCAGCGCCGCGTTCTCCCGTCGCCTCTTCAGCTCCGCGCCGAAGAACTCCCACGCCGCCTGCCGAGAACCCTGCGAACCATTGGCCATGGCCAACCCCCAAGTACTGCCCTGAACTTGTAGAGCGCGGACGAGTGCCGAGTGTAGGCATACGGCGTCATCCTGGAGGTGCGAAGAATGAAACTCAATAACGCAGGGGAGCACCGTGAAGGAAGCATGTGCAGCAGGCGGGGGACGACACTCGGCGCGCTGCGTCGAAGAGGCGGAGGAAACGGTGGAGGAATTGCGGCAGGCGCTCGCGGACGCGGGAATTATGTTGCCGGCACTGCGGATCGAGCCGGAGGCTCTCGCCCGGAAGGCGCCCTGTCCGCCGGTGGAATTGGGCAGCTGTTCCGTGGACGCCGCGGCGCGCCTCGCGGCGGCCCTGCGATGAGTGTCACGCGGGGGAGCGGGCCGACGCCGCCGGTCGGCTCGTACGCCGTCGACATCACCACCGGGGAGGTGGGCCGCGTCATGGGACATGAAGGGCCGTACGTCCAGCTCCGGCCCGTCGGCGGCGGGCGGGAGTGGGACTGCGACCCCGCGGACGTACGGGCCGCGACGGCGCAGGAGCGGCTGCGCGCGGCCACCTCCTACGAGAACGCCCGCAGCCGGGGGGAAGTGCCCTAGGCGCCGGCGCCGTGGGCGAGAATGGACGGCATGAGTCTGTTCCGCGACGACGGCATCGTGCTGCGCACCCAGAAGCTGGGTGAGGCGGACCGGATCATCACGCTGCTCACGCGGGGTCACGGCCGGGTACGGGCCGTGGCCCGCGGCGTGCGGCGCACCAAGTCGAAGTTCGGGGCCCGGCTGGAGCCGTTCTCCCACGTGGACGTGCAGTTCTTCGCGCGGAACAGCGAGCTGGTCGGGCGCGGGCTGCCGCTGTGCACACAGAGTGAGACCATCGCGGCGTACGGGAGCGGGATCGTCACCGACTACGCCCGCTACACCGCCGGGACGGCCATGCTGGAGACGGCCGAGCGGTTCACCGATCACGAGGGCGAGCCGGCGGTGCAGCAGTACCTGCTGCTCGTCGGGGCGCTGCGGACTCTTTCCCGTGGCGAGCACGCACCGCACCTCGTGCTCGACGCCTTCCTGCTGCGCTCCCTCGCCGTGAACGGGTACGCGCCCAGCTTCGGCGACTGCGCCCGGTGCGGGATGCCAGGGCCGAACCGGTTCTTCTCGGTGGCGTCCGGCGGCTCCGTCTGCGTGGACTGCCGGGTGCCCGGCAGTGTCGTACCGTCTCCCCAGGCCCTCGCGCTGCTCGGGGCGCTGCTCGGAGGAGACTGGGCGACGGCCGACGCGTGCGAGGCGCGGTACGTGCGGGAGGGCAGCGGGCTCGTCTCCGCGTATCTGCACTGGCATCTTGAACGCGGGCTGCGTTCGCTGCGTTACGTGGAGAAGTAGCCACCAAGTAGCCACTCAGGCCGAACCGAATCATCGCTAGGAGACGTGAAGCACATGGCCGTACGCGGGTTCCTGGGGCGTCAGCGCCGCGAGTACAGGACGCCGGAGCCGCACCCGTCCGGTGCCCGCGCGCCCAAGCTCCCCGGTGAGCTGGTCCCGAAGCATGTGGCGATCGTCATGGACGGGAACGGCCGCTGGGCCAAGGAGCGGGGGCTGCCGCGCACCGAGGGCCACAAGGTCGGCGCCGAGCGCGTCATGGACGTGCTCCAGGGCGCGATCGAGATGGGCGTGGGCGCCATCTCCCTGTACGCCTTCTCCACGGAGAACTGGAAGCGTTCGCCGGACGAGGTGCGCTTCCTGATGAACTTCAACCGGGACTTCATCCGCAAGACGCGCGACCAGCTCGACGAGCTCGGGGTGCGGGTGCGCTGGGTGGGGCGGATGCCCAAGCTGTGGAAGTCGGTGGCCAAGGAGCTCCAGGTCGCCCAGGAACAGACCAAGGACAACGACCGGCTCACGCTGTACTTCTGCATGAACTACGGCGGCCGGGCCGAGATCGCGGACGCGGCGCTGGCCCTCGCGGAGGACGTGAAGGCGGGGCGGCTCGACCCGTCCAAGGTCACGGAGAAGACCTTCGCGAAGTACCTGTACTACCCGGACATGCCGGACGTGGACCTGTTCCTGCGGCCGAGCGGCGAGCAGCGCACGTCGAACTACCTGATCTGGCAGAGCGCCTACGCCGAGATGGTCTTCCAGGACGTGCTGTGGCCGGACTTCGACCGCCGCGACCTGTGGCGCGCCTGTGTCGAGTTCGCCTCCCGTGACCGCCGCTTCGGCGGCGCCGTCCCGAACGAGGAGCTGCTCGCGATGGAGCGGGCGATGCGGGGGCGGCCGGAGCAGGGCTGAACACACGGGTGGGGCGAGGGAACCGTCACCGGTTCCCTCGCCCCACCCGTTCCCGGTCAGTCGCCGGAGGCGCTCGCGCACTCCGCGCACGTGCCGAAGATCTCCACCGTGTGCGCCACGTTCACGAAGCCGTGCTCGGCGGCGACGGCCTCCGCCCACTTCTCGACGGCCGGGCCCTCCACCTCGACCGCCTTGCCGCAGAGGCGGCAGACGAGGTGATGGTGGTGGTCGCCGGTCGAGCACCGGCGGTACACCGACTCGCCCTCGGTGGTGCGCAGGACGTCGACCTCGCCGGCCTCGGCGAGGGACTGCAGGGTGCGGTAGACCGTGGTGAGCCCGACCGAGTCGCCCTTGTGCTTGAGCATGTCGTGGAGTTCCTGCGCGCTGCGGAACTCGTCGACCTCGTCGAGCGCCGCCGCCACGGCTGCACGCTGCCGGGTGGAACGGCCCCGTACGGGTCCAGCGGTCGTCACCGTCGCCTCCTCCTCAGGTGTGCGCCTTGCCGGGCCATTGTGCCAGCACGGACCCGGCCCGGTCAGACGTCGCCCGGACTCCGGGCCCCCTTCAGCCACCGCGGCCGGCCGGAACCGTCTGTTCCGCCGACTCCGTGAGCACGCACTCCGCCGGGTCGCCCACGGGCCGCCCCGCGGCCTTCGCGCGCCGCTTGGCCAGCGGCGTCGCCAGCGCCGTGAGCAGCACGAACGCGGCGATGGTGAGCAGCACGATCGTCGCGCCGGGCGGCACGTCCTGGTAGTACGAGGTGACGGTGCCGCCGAGCGTCACGGTGACGCCGATGGCCACCGCGATCGCGAACGTGGCCGCGAAGCTGCGGCTGAGCTGCTGGGCCGCCGCCACGGGCACCACCATCAGCGCGGAGACGAGCAGCAGGCCGACGACGCGCATCGCGACGGTCACCGTGACCGCCGCCGTGACCGCGGTGAGCAGGTTCAGGGCGCGCACCGGCAGGCCCGTGACCCGGGCGAACTCCTCGTCCTGGCTGACGGCGAACAGCTGCCGCCGAAGGCCCAGGGTGACCAGCACCACGAAGGCCGCCAGCAGGCAGATCGCCGTCACGTCCTCCTCGGAGACCGTGGACAGGGAGCCGAAGAGGTACGAGGTGAGGTTGGCGTTGGAGCCGCCCGGCGAGAGGTTGATGAACATCACACCGCCCGCCATGCCGCCGTAGAAGAGCATCGCCAGCGCGATGTCGCCGCGCGTGCGGCCGTACCAGCGGATCAGCTCCATCAGCACCGCGCCGAGCACGGAGACGAGCGTGGCCATCCAGACGGGGGACCACGACAGCAGGAAGCCGAGACCGACGCCCGTCATCGCGACATGGCCGATGCCGTCGCCCATGAGGGCCTGGCGGCGCTGGACGAGGTAGATGCCGATCGCGGGCGCGGTGATGCCGACGAGGACGGCGGCGAGCAGCGCCCGCTGCATGAAGGCGTAGTTCAGGATTTCCATGGTGCGTGCCTTCTCAGCTCAGCAGACCGGTGCGGATCGGGGCGGCGTCGGCCGCCTCGTGCGGGTGGACGTGGTCGTGGCCGGGCAGCGCGTGCTGGCCCACGGCCTTCGGCGGAGGACCGTCGTGGACGACGCAGCCGTCGCGGAGCACGACCGCGCGGTCGATGAGCGGCTCCAGCGGGCCCAGCTCGTGCAGGACGAGCAGCACGGTCCTGCCCTTGCCGACCTCTTCGCGCAGGGTCGCGGCGAGGACCTCCTGGCTGGCCAGGTCGACGCCCGCCATGGGCTCGTCCATGATCAGCAGGTCGGGTTCGGAGGCGAGGGCGCGGGCGATCAGGACGCGCTGGTGCTGGCCGCCGGAGAGGGCGTTCACCGAGTCCTTGGCGCGGTCCGCCATGCCGACCAGCTCCAGGGCGTGGCGTACGGCCTCGTGGTCGGCCTTGCGCAGCATGCCGAAGCGGGCGCGGGAGAGCCGGCCGGAGGAGACGACCTCCGTCACCGTGGCGGGCACGCCGCCCGCGGCCGTCGTGCGCTGGGGGACGTACCCGACGCGCTTCCAGTCCCGGAAGCGGGCCCGGGGGGTGCCGAAGAGCTCGATCTCGCCGGAGGCGACCGGTACCTGTCCGATGACGCTGCGTACGGCCGTCGACTTGCCGGAGCCGTTCGCGCCGAGCAGCGCGACGACCTCACCGCGGTTCACGGTGAGGTCGATGCCGCGCAGGACGGGGCGCGAGCCCAGTTCGGCGCGGACGCCGCGCAGGGATATGACGGGCTCGCTCACAGGTGCCTCCAGAACGGTCGTTCGGCTCACTTGGCGCCGAGGGCGGTCTGCAGCGCCTTGAGGTTGGACTCCATGACCTCGATGTAGTTCTCGCCCTTGGACTTGTCGGTGATGCCCTCGAGCGGGTCGAGGACGTCGGTCTTCAGGCCCGCGTCCTTGGCGAGGGTCTTCGCGGTCTTGTCCGATACCAGTGTCTCGTAGAACACCGTGGTCACGCCGTCCGCCTTGGCCTCCTCCTGGAGCTCCTTGATCCGGGCGGGGCTGGGCTCGCTCTCCGGGTCGAGACCGTTGATGGCCTCCGCGGTCAGGCCGTAGCGCTCGGCGAGGTAGGTGAAGGAGGCGTGGTTGGTGAAGAAGACCTTGGTCTCGGTGTTCTTCAGGCCGTCCTCGTACGCGGTGTTCAGCGCGTCGAGCCGGCCGGCCAGGTCCTCGGCGTTCTTCTTGTAGTCCGCGGCGTTGTCCGGGTCGGCCTTCTCGAAGGCCTTGGCGACGCCCTGGGCGATCTCGGCGTACTTCACGGGGTCGAGCCAGACGTGCGGGTCGAGGCCGCTCTCCTCCTCCTCGGAGTGCTCCTCCTCCGCGTGCTCCTCGCCCTCGTGCGCGTGGTCGTGCGAGACGTCGCCGTGGTCCTCCAGCGTGGTCAGCGTGGCCGCGTCGATCTTGTCCTTGACGCCGGACTGCGCGACGGCCTCGTCGACGGCGGGCTGGAGGCTCTTGAGGTACAGCACCGCGTCCGCCTCGCCCAGCCCGGCGGTCTGCTTGGTGCTGAGCTCCAGGTCGTGCGGCTCCTGGCCGGGCTCGGTCAGGGTGGTCACGTTCACGTGGTCCCCGCCGATCTCCTCGGCGAGGTACTGGAGCGGGTAGAACGACGCGACGACGTCGAACTTGTCGGTGTTGCCCTGTGCGGCGCTCGAGTCGGAGGAGCAGGCCGAGAGGGCGCCGATGCCGAGGGCGGTGGCCGCCGCGACCGCGGTGCCGGTGATCAGGGGTCGTCGACGAAGTCGTATGCCGTTCATGACACCCATTTTCAACAAATATGGAAACCGTTGTCAACAAAGAGTCGTCCCGGGTACCGATTTGATTGCAGGGGAGCCTCCGCCGGTAACCTGAAGCATTCGCTCTGAAGCAACGCTCCGAGGCGGCCTGGAGCGGCGGTTCCGACCGTCGCGGATCGCCCTGATCGCCCGGAAGTGGTCGCTTCGTCGCCCGTCGTCGTAATGAAGAGAGCACCGTGGCCGCCGACAAGATCGACACCATCGTCAGCCTGAGCAAGCGCCGTGGCTTCGTATTCCCGTGCAGCGAGATCTACGGCGGTCAGCGCGCCGCCTGGGACTACGGACCGCTGGGTGTCGAGCTCAAGGAGAACCTCAAGCGCCAGTGGTGGCGCTACATGGTGACCTCGCGCGAGGACGTCGTCGGTATCGACTCGTCCGTGATCCTGGCCCCCGAGGTGTGGGTCGCCTCCGGTCACGTCGCCACCTTCACCGACCCGCTGACCGAGTGCACCTCCTGCCACAAGCGGTTCCGCGCGGACCACCTGGAGGAGGCGTACGAGGAGAAGAAGGGCCGCGCCCCGGAGAACGGCCTCGCCGACCTGGCCTGCCCCAACTGTGGCAACAAGGGCACCTTCACCGAGCCCAAGCAGTTCTCGGGCCTGCTCTCCACGCACCTCGGCCCGACCCAGGACAGCGGCTCCGTCGCGTACCTGCGTCCCGAGACCGCGCAGGGCATCTTCACCAACTTCGCCCTGGTGCAGGGCGCCGCGCGCAAGAAGCCCCCGTTCGGCATCGCGCAGATGGGCAAGTCCTTCCGCAACGAGATCACGCCCGGCAACTTCATCTTCCGCACCCGCGAGTTCGAGCAGATGGAGATGGAGTTCTTCGTCAAGCCGGGCGAGGACGAGAAGTGGCAGGAGTACTGGATGGAGCAGCGCTGGAACTGGTACACCGGCCTGGGTCTGCGTGAAGAGAACATGCGCTGGTACGAGCACCCCAAGGAGAAGCTCTCCCACTACTCCAAGCGCACCGCGGACATCGAGTACCGCTTCCAGTTCGGCGGCAGTGAGTGGGGCGAGCTCGAGGGCGTCGCCAACCGCACCGACTACGACCTGAGCGCCCACTCCAAGGCCTCCGGCCAGGACCTCTCCTACTTCGACCAGGAGGCCGGCGAGCACTGGACCCCCTACGTCATCGAGCCCGCGGCCGGTGTCGGCCGCAGCCTGCTGGCCTTCCTCCTCGACGCCTACGTCGAGGACGAGGCGCCCAACGCCAAGGGCAAGATGGAGAAGCGTACGGTCCTGCGCCTCGACCCGCGCCTGTCCCCGGTGAAGGTCGCGGTGCTGCCGCTGTCCCGCAACGCGGAGCTGTCCCCGAAGGCCAAGGGCCTCGCCCAGGCGCTGCGCCAGCACTGGAACGTCGAGTTCGACGACGCCGGCGCCATCGGCCGCCGCTACCGCCGCCAGGACGAGATCGGCACGCCGTTCTGCGTGACGGTCGACTTCGACACGCTGGACGACAACGCGGTGACGGTGCGCGAGCGTGACTCGATGAAGCAGGAGCGGGTGTCGCTGGACCAGATCGAGGGCTACCTGGCGAGCCGGCTGATCGGCTGCTGAACGCTCCGCTGAACGCGTACATGCCCACCGGGTGGGCCGGATCCTTCCGGCCCACCCGGTTTTTTGCTGCCGGTCTCTGCTTCCGGGGCCCGGTTTCCGCTTCCGGGGGATGAACGTGTGACAGCTGACAGATATTGAAATCTGTCAGCTGTCATGCCAGGCTGGGTACACGTCCTCCGCGGGGCCCGTCCCCACGGATCACGACAACCCAAGGAGTCCGCATGCGCACCGTCTCCCTCGGCAACACCGGCCCCCGCGTCTCCGCCCTCGGCCTCGGCTGCATGGGTATGTCCGCGCTGTACGGAGAGGCGGACCGGGCCGAGTCCGTCGCCACGATCCACGCCGCGCTCGAAGCGGGCGTGACCCTGCTCGACACCGGCGACTTCTACGGCATGGGCCACAACGAGATGCTGATCGGCGAGGCGCTGCGCTCCGCCCCGGCGGCGCGGCGCGAGCAGGCGCTGGTCAGCGTGAAGTTCGGCGCACTGCGCGACCCGGACGGCGGCTGGTCGGGGTACGACGGCCGCCCGGCCGCGGTGCGGAACTTCGCCGCGTACTCGCTCCAGCGCCTCGGCGTCGACCACATCGACGTCTACCGGATCGCCCGCGTCGACCCCGATGTGCCGATCGAGGAGACCGTCGGCGCCATCGCGGAGCTGGTGGAGAAGGGGTACGTACGGCACATCGGCCTGAGCGAGGCCGGGGCCGAGACCGTCCGGCGCGCGGCCGCCACGGCACCGGTCTCCGACCTCCAGATCGAGTACTCGCTCATCTCCCGCGGCATCGAGCGGGACATCCTGCCGACCACGCGCGAGCTGGGCATCGGCATCACCGCGTACGGCGTGCTGTCGCGCGGCCTGATCTCGGGCCACTTCACGGCCGACCGGCAGCTGGCCGCGGGCGACTTCCGCGCCCACTCGCCCCGCTTCCAGGGCGAGAACCTGCGGCACAACCTGAACCTGGTCGAGGCGCTGCGGAAGATCGCCGACGACAAGGGCGTGACGGTGGCCCAGATCGCGATCGCCTGGGTGCTGTCCCGGGGCGAGGACATCGTGCCGCTGGTGGGCGCCCGCCGCCGGGACCGGCTGACGGAGGCGCTGGGCGC
The DNA here is from genome assembly GCF_014650915.1 of Streptomyces poonensis. Lineage (GTDB taxonomy): Bacteria > Actinomycetota > Actinomycetes > Streptomycetales > Streptomycetaceae > Streptomyces > Streptomyces poonensis. Next base: position 294,835 of record NZ_BMVW01000008.1, read on the forward strand.
GCTCGACGTCACGCTGGAGGAGGCCGAGCTGAAGGCGATCGAGGAGGCGGTCCCGGAGGGTGCCGCGGCGGGCGAGCGCTACCCGGAGGCGCAGATGGCCCACCTGGACAGCGAACGCTGACCGCCGGCGACCGGAACCGGCCGGGTACGGTCTTGCCCATGGCACCCACCTCCGAGACCCTCACCGCCGCGCGCATCCTCGAGGCCACCGAGGAGGTGCTGCGCCGCCACGGCCCGGCGAAGGCCACCGTCGTGGACGTGGCCCGGGCGCTCGGGGTCAGCCACGGGAGCGTGTACCGGCACTTCCGGACCAAGGCCGCGCTGCGGGAGGCCGTCACCGAACGGTGGCTGGACCGTACGTCGGCGTCCCTCTCCGGCATCGCCGCCGGGGACCGCGACCCGGAGGCGCGGCTGCGGGACTGGTTCACGGCCCTGTTCACGGCCAAGCGCCACAAGGCGGGCGACGATCCCGAGCTCTTCGCCACGTACATGGTGCTGATCGGTGAGAACAGCGCGGTGGTCGACCGGCACATCGCCGATCTGACCGGCCAGCTGACGGAGATCGTCCAGGACGGCGTCGGGCGTGGCGTCTTCACCTCCGCCGCCCCTGCGACCACGGCCCGCGCCCTCTTCGACGCCACCGGCCGCTTCCACGACCCGTGTTACGCCCGCGACTGGGAACAGCCCGGGATCGAGACGGAGTTCGACGCGGTGGTGGAGCTGGTGCTGCGGGGGCTGCGGGCCTGAGCCCGCGGGACGGCGGGCTGACAGATCGTCATCGTGCTGGTTAGGATGCGCGGGATGATGAACTTCTCCTCGTGTGGATTGGGGGAATCGTTCGTGCAAGGTGAGCGCTGATGGCGTATCACCTCGCGAACCGGATTCCGGCCCATCTGTTGATGTGGCAGCGCGTGCGTGAGTACGCCGTGCCACCGTCCATGATCGAGACCGCGACCGCACGGCGTGCGGCCGGTGACTGGGCGGGGGCCTGCGCCGCCGCCCGGATCGACGTCGATCTCGATCTGCGCGCCGTGCGCGACCGCCACGGCACCGAACTCGTCACCCGTATCCGCTCGGATCTGCGCCGACTGGCACCGGATCTGCTCCGCTGGCACATGCCTCGGATCGCCCCGGACGGGCGGCTCCGGCCCGGCCTCACCGTCTCCCTGGCCCGTTACCGGGATTACGGCGCCACGACGGCGCACCTGGTGGTGCGCACACCGCCGGCCTGGGCGGACGCCGGGCAGCGGATGTCCCTGGCCCTGTGGGACGGGTCCGGGGACCGTGCTCCCGCACGCCATCCGCATCCGCATCCCGACCGGCGTTTCCGGCTCGATCTGCACCGGCATCTCTGGGACGCCGGACGGAGCGGCGAACTGGCGCGGCGGTGCGGTGCCGGCGGCCCACCGTCCATGGCGCCGCCCGACCGGCCCACCCGCCACGACTCCCCCTGGGCAGTGGCGTGTTGGGCCGCCGAGGCGGAGTTGCTGCTGCGGGCCGAGGGACGGCGCCCTCGCGGGGCCTTCACCGTGCGGCTCGGCGCGCGGAACCGCGCAGTGCTCGAACTCGTCGGGCCCGATGACAGTCACGTCCCGGCGTATCGGCAGCTGCGGGAGGCGCTGCCGCCGCAGGAGGTCGCGGCGCTTCCGGTGCTGCCGGAGGCGGCGGCCCGGGTCCTCCCGGACCTGGAACTGCTGCGGACCGGGCTGGTCACGGCCGAGCGGCTGCATCCGCTCGTCGCCGCGGCGCTGACGGGCTTCGGACCGGTGGCGGTCTCCGGATCGGTGACGGCCGCGGGTCCGGTGGCTGCGCCCGGCTCGGCACCGATGGCGGCCGGTCCCGCCCACGGTCCGGGCGATCCGCACCGAGTGGAGTGCCGGGGCGAGGTCCACCGGATCGCGCTGCGGGACGGGGTGCTGACGGCGATCGATCACGACCCGGCCGAGCTGCGGCGGGAGGACCTGCTGGTGGCGCTCGGCGGTCCCGCGCTGCCCTGCCTGCGGGCGATCGACGCGGTGCACCGCGACCCGGCGGAACTTCCCGCGGTCCGGGAACGGCTCGGCCACGGTGACGTCGCCGGGGCACTGGCCGTGGTCGAGGGGCTGCTCGGGCCCGGCGCGGTCCTGCGTGACGGACCGCTCCGGGAGGAACTGGAGTCGGCCGCGGCCCGCCGCATCGACCACGGGCTCTTCCGCTCGGGTCTGGTCGCGGTGCACCCCGGTGCCGGTACCAGGACCGGTGCCGCAGGGGGCGGGGACGCCTCAGGCGTGAGGCCGGCGGAGACGGGCCACCGTCCCCGGCTCGACCGCCGTACGCCTCCCTCGATCCGCCGCAAGCGGAGCAGCCGGGCCCGGCCCCGCACCAGCTTGACCTCCTGACCTCCTGACCTCCTGACCGGCTGACCGGCTGCCTCCGCCGGAGTACCCGGTCCCCTTCCCGCGCTGTGCGTCGGCGCCGCACGCCCCACGACATCCGGACAGACCGTCCTCTCCCTTCTCCCACCCCCAGGTGATGCCCATGACCTCCAGCACCCTCCTCCCCTCCCCGGCCCCGGCCGCCGACCAGCCCGCACCCACCCCCGCCGGCGCATCCGTGACCGGCACCCGGCTCGCTCTCGCCGACGACCTCCTGACCCTCCTGCGGACGACCACCACCGAGCCGCGCCCCGACGAGCAGCTCGAAGCGCTCACCCTTGCCGTCGCGGCGGACCTGCCCGTGCTGCTCTGGGGCGAGCCGGGCATCGGAAAGACCGCGGCCCTGACACAGCTCGCCGCCTCCCTCGACCTGCCGCTGACGACCGTGATCGCCAGCGTCCATGAGCCGTCCGACTTCTCCGGGCTGCCCGTCGTGGGGGACGACCCGGCGGTGCAGGGGGTACCGATGGCTCCGCCGCAATGGGCCGTGGAGCTCGTACGGGCCGGGCGGGGGCTGCTCTTCCTGGACGAGCTCTCCACCGCCACCCCGGCCGTCCAGGCCGCGCTGCTCCGGGTCGTCCTGGAGCGGAAGGTCGGTGCGCTGCACCTGCCCCCGGGGGTACGGATCGTGGCCGCCGCCAATCCGCGCGCGTCGGCGGCGGACGGATGGGAGCTGAGCCCGCCGCTGGCCAACCGGTTCGTGCATCTGTACTGGGTGCACGACCGGGAGGTAGTGGTGCGCGGGCTGGGCGGGGTCTGGCCCCGGGCGGAACTGCCCCGGCTGCAGCCGGAACGGCTGGCGGAGGCGGTGGCCTTCGCCCGGCGAGCGGTCTGCGGCTTCCTGGAGGCCCGGCCGACGCTGATCCACCGGCTGCCGAGCACCGAGACGCGGCGCGGCGGTGCCTGGCCCTCGCCCCGGAGCTGGGAGGCCGCCTTGACCCTGCTGGCCTTCGGCACGGCGGCCGACGTCTCCCGGGAGGTGCTGGCGCTGCTGGTGCGGGGCGCGGTGGGGGACGGACCGGGGCTCGAACTCCTCGCCCACCTGGACCGGATGGACCTGCCGGACCCGGAGTCGTTGCTGGCCGATCCGCCCACCGCCGAGCTGCCGGTGCGGGGCGATCTGCGGCAGGCGGCGCTGGAGGCGGTGGTGGCCGCCGTGGGGGCGCGGCCGGAGCGCGCACGGTGGGAGGCGGGCTGGGCGGTGCTGGTCCGGGCACTGGAGACCGGCGCCCCGGACCTGCTGGTCGCCCCGGCGGCGGCGCTGGCCGGGTTGCGGCGCGACGACTGGGAGGTACCGGAGGCGGTGGAGCGGCTGGCCGGGGTCGTGGGGGTGGCTCGGCGGGCGGACCGGTCGGTGGAGCGGTCGGCGGAGCGGGCCGCGGCGGCGGCCGACGCCGGGCGTGCGACGGGGGGACGCCGATGACGGGGGTCGCGAAACGCCCGGGACCGCACCCGTTGCCGCACCCGTTGCCGCATCCGGTGCCGCGCCCGATGTCCCGGCCCGCGCCGCCGCGCCCGGTGCGGGCCACCGTGCCGGGGCCGCCGGCCGGCTCCGGTGAGCCGGTCGGCTCTGGTGGGCCGGCCGGCTCCGGCGGGCCGACCGGCCCACCCGGACTGCCGCTCGACCTGGAGAAGTTGCTGGCCGCCCGGCTGCACGCGGTGAAGGTCCGTCCCTACCTGGCCGCCGCGCTCTTCGCGCTGCACGTGGTGGAGGACCGGTCGGTGCCGACGATGGCGGTGGACGCGCACTGGCGCTGCTACGTGTCGCCCGGCTTCGTGGCGCGCACCCCGGTGGAGGAACTGGCGGGCGTCTGGGTGCACGAGGTCTCCCATCTGCTCCGGGACCACCACGGGCGGGGCGAGCGGTATGCGCGGGAGCACGGGGAGCACGGGCCGGGCGAGAGGCTGCGGCGGAACATCGCCGCCGACTTCGAGATCAACGACGACATCTACGGTGACGGCCTGCCCCTGCCCGCGGGGGCGGTGCTGCCCTCGCTGCTGCGGCTGCCCGAGGGGCTCCTGATGGAGGAGTACCTGCGCACGGCGTCGATGTCCGGGCTCACCGCCGACCTGGCCTGGCTGGACTGCGGCAGCGGCGCCGACGGACAGCACCGGCCGTGGGAGCTGGGGCCCGACCGGGCACACGGGCTGAGCCGGCAGCAGCGGGACGCGGTCCGCTTCCGGGTCGCGGAGGGGATCAAGGGCCGGCCGGGCGACGCGCCGGAGGGGTGGCGCCGTTGGGCGGACGAGGCGTTCCATCCGCCGCAGCCGTGGAAGCAGTTGCTGGGGGCGGCGGTCCGCTCGGCGGCGGGTGCGCCGGGGGTGGGCGAGAACCACAGCTACCGGCGTCCGTCCCGGCGTTCGGCCGGTGTCCCGGGAGTGCTGCTGCCGAGCCTGCGCCGTACGCCGCCCCGGGTCTGCGTCGTGATCGACACCTCCGGGTCGGTGAGCGACGCCGAGCTGGGCAGTGCGCTGCTGGAGGTGGCGGCGATCTCGCGGGCCGTGGGCGGGCGGCGTGACCTGATCTCGGTGATCTCCTGCGACGCGGCGGCCGGGGTCGCCGTCCCGCTCTGCCGGGCCGAGAACATCGAGCTGGTCGGCGGCGGGGGAACGGACCTGCGCTCCGGTTTCGCCCGGGCGCTCCGCTCCGGGCCCCGCCCGGACGTGATCGTGGCCCTGACGGACGGTCAGACGCCGTGGCCCTCCGCGCAGCCGCCCTGCCGTACCGTCGTCGGTCTCTTCCCCCGCCCCGCCCGTGCCGTGGACGAGGAGGACCCCGACTACGTTCCGGACACCCCGCCGTCCTGGGCGCGTGTCGTCACCATCGGCTGAGGCGGGCGGTGGCGCGAGCGGGAGGAGCCTGTCTAACCGTCGACGTCGAGCGCCGTCCCGTACAGCCGGTCCACCTTCAGCCGGATCACCACCCGGCGTTCGGCGACCAGCTGCTCCAGGAACGCGTTCTCGTCCTCCGGGCGCATGTCCTCCGGCAGCATCGCCAGCACCTCCTGCCCGACCTCGTCACCGGGGACCGTCGTGATCCCGGAGATCTCGGCCTCGCCCTCGGCGACGGCGAAGGACCACACGTCGTCGCCGGGGACGTGGAGGGCCGCGCGCGGCTCGCGCCGCAGGTGCTTGACCTTGACGCGGTCCGCCGTGGTGAAGAACCGCACGACGCGGGCCTCGGGGTCCCAGCTGTAGAGCATGGTGGTCAGGTGGGGGTGGCCACTGCGCTTGACCGTGGCGAGGGTGCCGAAGCGCTGCTCGCCGATGAGGGCGGACAGGGCTTCGTCGGACAGGACGCGGGGGCCCGGGCGTTGAGTCATGACAGGAGCAACTCCCTTGCCCGGTACGGCTATTCCGATGTCCCTAGGACACGCAGAACTCGTTGCCCTCCGGGTCCCGCATCAGCCACCAGTGGCCCGCCGGTCCCTTGTCCATCTCCTCCACGCGGGTGGCGCCGAGCGTCTCCAGGCGGGCCACCGTCTTGTCGCGTTCGCCCGGGGCGGCGTGGACGTCGATGTGCAGGCGGTTCTTCACCGTCTTCGGCTCGGGGACGTCCTGGAAGAGCAGGCGGCGGCCCTTGCCGATGCCGGTGAAGGGGTCGTACGGGTCTTCGGGGTGCCGGACGGCCGCGTAGCCGCGGAAGGCGCGGCGGCCGTGGTGTTCGGTGACCGCCGCCTCGGGGAGGTCGCCCGCCGTGAGCAGGTGGTCGATCAGTGCCGTCTGGTCCTCCACCGCGTACTCCAGCGCGGCGGCCCAGAAGTCCGCCAGGGCGAGGGCGTCGCGGGTGTCGATGACCAGTTTCCAGTTCAGTGCCGTCATGTAACCAGTTATATTGGTTACAAGAGTTCGTCGTCCACGGGTTCAGCGGAATCAGGGTGGTGGTCGTGCCGGGAATCGTCATGCGCTCCGCAGCGGGCAACGCCTATCACTTCGATGCCGGGGCGCTCTGTCTCGAACTGCTCACCACGGGCGGACCCGGCGCCTTCGGCCGGTACGAGATCCTCCAGGAGCCCGGGGACCTGGCCGCCTGGGCCGAGCGCTCAAGGATCACGCCCACACCCGTGCTGCGGCTCACCGAGCCGGACGTCGACCTGGCCCGGCGGGTGCGCGACGCACTGTTCCGTACCGTCGTCGCGCGGACGTGCGGGGGACTGCCCGAGTTCGGGGTGCCGGCCGGCACCCGGGCGGACCTCGACGTCCTCAACGAAGCGGCCGCCCGGCCGCCCCTGGTCCCCGTGATCGGGGAGGCGGAGGAGCGGGCCTGGGCCGGGCCGGCGACCGGGGCCCAGCTGCTCTCCACCGTCGCCCGCGACGCCGTCGACCTGCTCACCGGGCCGTACGCGGAACGCGTCCGCATGTGCGCCGGCGAGCGCTGTTACCTCGTCTATGCCGATGTCTCCCGGCCCGGCCGCCGCCGATGGTGCTCGATGGAGCACTGCGGCAACCGCCACAAGGTGCGGGCCCTGCGTGCGCGCCGGAGCGAAGAGAAACCCGAGGAAGGGGAAGGGTGACCGTCGTGACCACCGGACTCACCAAGGACGCCGGCTGGCAGATCGGGGTCTCCCGTACGCTGCCCCATCCGCCGGACGCCGTATGGGACTTCATCAGCGGAGCGGACGGCCTCGCTCTCTGGCTCGGACCCGGCGCCGTGCTCGAACCGGAGCGCGGAGCGCCGTACGGGACCGCCGGAGGCGTGGGCGGCGAGGTGCGCGGCTACCGTCCGGGAGACCGCATCCGGGTCACTCACGGCACCACCACCGTCCAGGTCGCCCTCCGGGCCGCCCCGGGCGACCGGACCCGGCTCCGTTTCCACCAGGAGCGGTTGGCGAGCGCAGCGGAACGCGAGCGGCGACGCGCCCACTGGCAGCGGGTGATGGACCAGGTCGCCGCCGCGCTCGACGGGCCGGCCTGACGCGCGCCGCGCTCTGCGCCGCCGGGCCGGCCCTCGGTCACGCCGCCGGGCCGGCCCACCGGTCACGCCGCCGTGGGGTCAACCGTCGCCTGATGAGCCTCGGCGAGGTGTTCCTCCGCCTTCAGCCACGGCAGGAACTGCGCGCCCCGGTGCCAGCCGCACGTGTCGCAGCTGAGCGTGCGCTGCACTCCCGAGCGGCGTACGTGGACGGTGTGCAGGCGCCCGTGCTGGTCCCAGCGGCTGACCTTGCTCCTGTTCGTCTGTGGCACGGTTCCTCAGTGTGGCCCGTTGGCGACCGCGGCCGCCATCCGCAGGACCGCCTCGGTGATCAGGTCCGGGGACGTCGCCAGGTTCAGCCGGACGAACCCCGCCCCGCCCGTGCCGAAGTCCTGCCCGGAGTTCAGGGCGACCCGGCCGCGCCGGAGGAAGACGTCCGCCGGGTCGTCGCCGAGGCCGAGCTCCCGGCAGTCGAGCCACGCCAGGTAGGTGGCCTCCGCGGGGGTGTAGCGCACCGCGGGGAGGTACTCGGCGAGGAGACCGGCCAGCAGCCGGCGGTTGTCGTCCAGGCCGGAGAGCACGGCGTCGAGCCAGTCGCCGCCGTCCCGCAGGGCCGCGGTGTGGGCGATCACGCCGAGGTGGCTGGGGCCGTGGCCCACCTCCTCGGGCAGCCGGGCCAGATCGTCGGCCGCGGCGGGCCCGGCGATCGCGACGGCGGCCTTCAGCCCGGCCAGGTTCCACCCCTTGGACGCCGACATCAGGGACAGCCCGTTCTCGCCGCCGGGCACGCTCAGATACGGCACGAACGACGCGCTCTCCGACACCAGCGGGGCGTGGATCTCGTCCGCCACGACACGCAGGCCGTACGCCCGCGCCAGCCGCGCGGCCCGGGTCAGCTCGTCGGCGGTGTGCACGGTCCCGGTCGGGTTGTGCGGGCTGCACAGCAGGTACGCCGGCCGGCCGGTGTTCCGGCTCGCGCCCCGGGCGGCCCGCATGAAGGCGCCCTCCAGCGCTATGAAGTCGATCCGCCCCTTCGGGTCCAGCGGGGCCTCGATCACGGGACGTCCCATGTGGCGGACGAACTGGTAGAAGGGTGGATACACAGGCGAGTTGACCACGACGGGATCGCCCGGCCCGGAGACCAGCTTGAGCATCTCCACCACGCCCAGCATCACATCGGGCACGATCGCCGTGCGTCTCACCGTTAAGCCGTCCCAGTCCCACCGCTTGCGGGCGAACTCGGCGAGCGCCTCCGCGTACGCCGTCCCGGCCGGGTAGCCGGTGTCGCCCAGCGCGACCGCCTCGGTGATCGCCCGCGCGACCGGCTCGGCCAGCGGGACGTCCATCTCGGCCACCCACAGGGGGAGGACGTCCTCCGGGTAGGTCCGCCACTTCATGCTCGTGCGGCGCCGCAACTGGCCCAGGGAGAGCCGGTGCAGCGGATTCGCGCCGTCGTCGGCGGGCGCGGTGTCGGTGGATGCGGCGTCGGTGGATGCGGTTATGCGATCAGATGCCTGCGTCATATGCCACAGCGTGACGCAGGCCCCATGCGTCACGCCAGAGGGAGAGGGTCGGTTTGCCTGAATATCAGGCGTACTTTTGCGACATCCCGTCTACGCGTCCGCTCAGCGCCGTACGCCCGCCGCTTTCCGGATCTCCGGGCTCTCCAGACGCTCCGCCGTCCGCTCGGCCGTGCGGCGCGCCCAGGGGCCGGTGGTGAGCGCGCCCACGGCCAGTACGGCGAGGCCGCAGCCGGTGAGGATCCACCAGCCGGGCCGGGCGGCGGACACGAAGGAGTCCGCGTACGACGACGAGCTCACCCCCGCCGCCAGCACCGCGCCGATCACCGCGACGCCCAGCGTCTGGCCGAGCTGGCGGCTGGTGGAGGCGACCGCGGCGGCGACCCCGGACTGCGCGCGGGGCATGCCGGAGACGGCGGTGTTGGTGATGGGGGCGTTGACGAAGCCGAAGCCGATGCCGAACAGGACGTACCCGATGAAGAGGGTGGCGTTCCGCGTCTCGGCCTCGAAGACCGCGAACAGCAGCCCGCTCATCGTCATCGCGCACCCGGCGACCAGCAGCGGGAGGCGCGGGCCCCGGCTGCCGACGAGACGGCCGGAAAGGGGCGCGCAGGCGAAGGTCATGAACGCCATCGGCAGCATCCACAGGCCCGCCTCCAGGGCATTCAGGCCGCGCACGTTCTGCAGGTACAGGGTGGACATGAAGAGGAAGCCGCCGAGCGCCGCGAACGCGCTGACCGCGATCACCGTCGCCCCGCTGAACGGTGCCGAGCGGAAGAAGCGCAGGTCGATGAGGGGTTCGGTGCGGCGTCGCTCGTACCACAGCAGGCCCAGCAGGGCGGCCAGGGCGACCGCGCCGAACGGCAGGACCGTGCCGGCGCCCGCGTGCGGCGCCTCGATGATCGCGTACGTCAGGGAGCCGAACAGCACGATCACCAGGAGCTGCCCGACGGGGTCGGGGCGGCGGGCCTTCGGTGCGCGGGACTCGGGGACGAAGCGCAGGGTGAGCAGCAGCGCCGCCAGGCCCACCGGCAGGTTGATCCAGAAGATCGAGCGCCAGCCGACGGACTCCACGAGCAGCCCGCCGACCAGCGGGCCGGCCGCCATGGAGATGCCCACCACCGCGCCCCACACACCGATCGCGCGGGCGCGCTCACGCGGGTCCGTGAAGGTGTTGGTGATGATCGACATGGCGACCGGGTTCAGCATCGAGCCGCCGACCGCCTGCACCATGCGGAAGGCGACGAGCCAGTTCAGGTCCGGGGCGAGGGAGCAGAGCACCGAGCCGATCGTGAAGACCACCAGGCCCGCCATGAAGACGCGCTTGCGGCCGATCCGGTCGGCCGTCGAGCCCGCGAGCATCAGCAGCGAGGCGAGGACGAGGGTGTACGCGTCGATCGTCCACTGCAGACCCGAGACGCTCGCGTCCAGGTCGCGCTCCATCGCCGGCAGGGCGACGTTCAGGACGGTGTTGTCGAGGCTCACGATCAGCAGGCTCATGCAGCAGATCGCGAGCACCAGCAGACGTCGGCGGTGGCTGAGCTCGGGCATGTGTTCCATCGTAGGCCAGCTTAAGTAGTGCGCCTAACTAATGACCAATACACCGGGTACCGGTGCGAGCAGTCGGCATGGGCGACAATGGGGGAATGCCCACGTCCTTCTCCCCCCTCAGCATCGGCCCGCACACCGTCCGGCCGCCCGTCGTGCTCGCCCCCATGGCCGGGATCACGAACGCGCCGTTCCGCACGCTGTGCCGCGAGTTCAGCGGGGGCAAGGGCCTGTTCGTGAGCGAGATGATCACGACCCGGGCGCTGGTCGAGCGCAACGAGAAGACCATGCAGCTGATCAAGTTCGACGCGAGCGAGAAGCCGCGCTCGATCCAGCTGTACGGCGTGGACCCGGCGACCGTCGGCAAGGCCGTCCGCATGATCGTGGACGAGGACCTCGCCGACCACATCGACCTGAACTTCGGCTGCCCGGTCCCCAAGGTGACGCGGAAGGGCGGCGGCTCGGCCCTCCCGTACAAGCGGAACCTGCTCCGCGCGATCCTGCGCGAGGCCGTGTCCGGGGCCGGTGACCTGCCCGTCACCATGAAGATGCGCAAGGGCATCGACGACGACCACCTCACCTACCTCGACGCCGGCCGGATCGCCGTCGAGGAGGGCGTGACCGCCATCGCGCTGCACGGCCGGACGACGGCCCAGCACTACGGCGGCACGGCCGACTGGGACGCCATCGCCCGCCTGAAGGAGCACGTGCCGGAGATCCCCGTCCTCGGCAACGGCGACATCTGGTCGGCCGAGGACGCCCTGCGCATGGTCCGCGAGACCGGCTGCGACGGTGTGGTCGTGGGCCGCGGCTGCCTGGGCCGCCCGTGGCTGTTCGCGGACCTGGTTGCCGCCTTCGAGGGCCGTCACGACGGGTTCGCGCGCCCGACGCTGCGCGAGGTGGCCGACGTCATGGTCCGCCACGCCACGCTCCTCGGCGAGTGGATCGGCGACGAGGCGCGCGGCGTCATCGACTTCCGCAAGCACGTGGCCTGGTACCTCAAGGGCTTCGCGGTCGGCTCGGAGATGCGCAAGCGCCTCGCGATCACGTCCTCGCTGGAGGAGCTGCGCTCCGGCCTCGACGAGCTGGACCTCGACCAGCCCTGGCCGACGGGCGCCGACGGCCCGCGCGGCCGCACTTCCGGCAACAACCGGGTGGTCCTCCCGGACGGCTGGCTGAAGGACCCGTACGACTGCGCGGGCGTGAGCGAGGACGCGGAGCTGGACACCTCCGGCGGCTGAGAGCTCCCCGGCCGCTCAGGCGCCTCCCACGGCCGTCAGCAGCGCCAGCGGAGCCGCCGCCGACCGGGACTCCCGTACGCAGGCGTGCGGATACGGCACCGGCTCCGGATGCCCGGCCCGGTCGTACCCGGCGAGCACCTCCGGCAGCCGGTGGCCCGTCGCCGCCGCCGCGTCCACCAGGCCGTGCGCGACCGCGCGGGCCTCGTCGTGCAGGCCGTAGCGGGCGAGGCCGAGCGCGATGAGCGCGTTGTCGTGGGGCCAGACCGAACCGCGGTGGTACGACAGCGGGTGGTACGCCGCCTGCCCGGCGGCCAGGGTGCGCACGCCCCAGCCGGAGAAGAAGTCGGGCTCCAGCAGCCGCCGGCCGACCAGTTCCCCGTACTCCTTGTCCAGCAGGCCCGACCACAGCAGATGGCCCGCGTCGGAGGCGAGGGCGTCCACGGGACGGCCCTCGCCGTCCAGGGCCAGCGCGGGGAACGACTGCTCCGCCATCCAGAAGTCCCGCTGGAAGCGGTCGCGGAGATCGCCCGCGGCCTGCTCCAGCAGCGCCGCGTACACCTCGTCCGCCCACACCGTGCGGGCCAGCTGGGCGGTGCGGCGCAGCGCGTCGTACGCGTAGCCCTGGGCGCCCGCCGCCATCACGGGCCCGGTGGGGCGCGCGCCGTCCGCCGAGCAGATGGCGCCCGGGGAGTCCTTCCAGTTCTGGTTGGCGAGGCCGCCCCGGTCCGCGCGGTAGACGAGGTAGCCCCGCGAGGTGAGGCCGCCGTGGTCCAGCATCCAGCCGATCGCCGCGCGCGCGTGCGGTTCGAGACGGCGGGCCAGCGCCGCGTCGCCGGTGTGCTCCACGTACGCGCCGAGCAGGACCAGGAAGAGCGGGGTGGCGTCCACCGAGCCGTAGTAGCGCCCGTACGGCACCTGCCCGAAGTGGGCCAGCTCCCCGTGGCGCACCTCGTGCACGATCTTCCCCGGCTGTGCCACGACGCCCGTACCGGTCTCGGTCGCCTGGGTGGCGGCGAGGGCGGGGAGTGTGGCGGCCGCGAGGTCCGGACGGTAGGGGAGCGCGAAGAGGGAGGTCAGCAGCGCGTCGCGGCCGAGCAGGGTGAGGAACCAGGGGGCTCCGGCTGCCGGGACGCGCAGTTCCTCGCCGTCCGGGCCGGTCGCGGGGACCTGGAGCACGGCAAGATCCGCGAGACCGCGCGCACAGGCCGCCGCGAGCTCCGGCCACGCCGTCGGGAAGGGCACGCCGTCGGTGAACTCCGCCTCGAGTGCCAGCAGTTGCTCGCGCGCGGCGGCCGGTGACGTCGGCACGGCGCGGCCTTCGGCGGTGCCGCTCGTGCCGTGCGGCCGCGCGGCGACCCGCAGGGACAGCTCGGCCGATCCGTGCGGCTCCAGGTCCAGGGCCCAGACGAGCCGCCGGGCGCCCGTGCCCGTCTCCTCCACCCCCTCCGGCGCGGGATCGGCCGTGACGGTCGTACGGGACAGCCACTCGCCGCGCCGGTAGCCGAACTCCACACCGTCGTCCAGGACCCGGCGGGACCGCACGGCGCCGGTCTTGGTGTACGTGCGGTGGTCGGAGCGGAGCTCGAACTGGTCCGCGAAGTCGGCGTCCGCGGTCAGCGCGATCCGGACTGTCGTGGGCACCGGGCGGTTGCTCGTCACCCGCAGCGACTCCACCAGCGCGCCGTCCGCGACGGCCTGTTCCCGGAAGAGCGTGTACGCGGGCGGTTCCTGGCGGCCGCCGCGCGGCACGAGCACACAGCGCGCGGTGTCGCCGTCGGTGACCGGCGTCAGCGCCTCCGGGAGGGCGCCGTCCACCGTGAGCTGCCAGCGGCTGAGGTGCCGGGCGTCCCGGACGAACAGCCCGTCCGGGGAGGTGCCGCCGTGCACCCCGCTGATGTCCCCGCGGTCCCCCACGGCCAGGAACGTTCCGCCGCGCACGAGCAGATGATGCCGGTCCGTCATCCCCGGTTCCCTCCCCTGTCACTGCTGTGGTGAGTGCTGTGGTCACTGCCGTCGTGGTGCAGCAGGTCGAGCGTGAGCGCGGCGGTCCAGCCGAAGCCGGCCGCCCCGCGGGCCGCGCCGGTGTACGGGTCCACGTACTCCGCGAACCCGGACGCCGCGGCCGTGCGCAGGAAGTCGGCCCGCAGCGCGTCGGCCCGCGCCCGCTCACCGTGCCGCCGCAGCCCGCGCTCCAGCAGCCAGGCCGTGTTGAACCAGGCCGGTCCCCGCCAGTAACGGTGCCGGTCGAAGGAGGCCCCGGTGAGGTCGTAGCTGGGGACGAGACGCGCCGGCCCTCCGAGTCCGAAACGCGGCCCGCACGCCGTACGGACCAGGGCGCGGGTGACGGAGCGCGGCAGATCCGGCAGCAGGAGGGGGACCAGCCCGGAGACGCTCCGCTCGGGGAGGAGGCGGCCCGACCGCCCCGCCCCGTACACGTCGCGGCAGAGGAACATCCCCTCCGCCGGGTCCCACAGCCGGTCCACCAGCACCGCCGTCAGCCGCTCCGCACGCGTACGGCGGGCCGTGCCCGTGGCGCCGAGCTCCCGCGCGATCCGGGCCAGCGCGTGCTCGGAGGCGATCAGCAGGGCGTTGAAGGCGGGGTCCTCCACGGCGAAGCCGCCGCTCGCCTCGTCCCCGTACGACCGGTCCCGGTACTCCGCCGCCAGCCGCACGTACCGCTGGTAGTCCAGATCGGTCGGCCGGTCCCCGGCGGCGCCGTGGGCCAGGTCGGCGCGGCGGAAGGAGCGGGCGGGGGCCGGGGCGACGCGCGACAGCGGGGCGTCCCAGCAGGGGGAGTTGTCCATGCCCTGCTCCCACGGGTGCACCACGGACGCGAGCCCGCCGCCGCCCAGGTCGCGGCGGTGCAGCAGATAGCGGTGCCAGGCGGCCAGCTTCGGGTACACCCGGGCCAGGAAGCCGCGCGCCCGCGACAGGCCGGGATCGGCCCGGTGGACCAGCCACGCGGCGAGCGCGTGCACCGGTGGCTGCACGATGCCCGAGGTCTGTACGGTGCGCGGGGCGCCCGCGGCGCGTCCGGCGGCCGAGGAGCGCCAGAAGTCGGGGCTCGGGAAGTAGGCGTCGAGCGGCACGGAGGGGTTGAAGACGATGTGCGGGATCCGGCCGTCGCCCCACTGCGCGGCGAGCAGCGTCTCCAGCTCCGTCTGCGCCCGTGACGGCGACAGACGGCGCAGCCCGATGGCGATGAACGCCGAGTCCCAGGACCACTGGTGCGGGTACAGGCCGCGCGACGGCACCGTGGACGTCCCCGTCCAGTTGGACTCCAGGACCCCGGCGGCTCTCGCGCGCAGCGATCCGGCCGGTCCGGTCGGTTCGGCCGGTTCGGCCGGTTCGGCCGGTTCGTATACGTCGGCCGCGGGAGCGGGGCCCGTGCGGGCCGTACGACGGGCGGTCAGCTGGGTGGTGCGGTCCACACAGGGCTCCCCGAGGGCATCGATCCGGCCGGTTCGGTCGCGGCTACCATAGAGTTACGTCTAGTTAACACGCAAAACCCAATATGTAATGCAGAGTTGGGAAGTGCAAGGGGGTGTACATGAGCGGAAAGGTCGCGAAGGCGGGTGGACACGCCGGCGCCGGGGATCTGCTCGCCCTGGTCCGCAGTGGACGGGCCACCACGCGCGGTGCGCTCCAGCAGGCCACGGGACTGTCCCGGGCCACGGTCGGCCAGCGCCTGGACCGCCTCTTCCGGGCGGGCTGGCTGCGCGAGGGCGCCGGGGGACCGGTGGACTCCCCGCTCGGCGGACGCCCCTCGATCACCCTCGAGTTCGACGACGACCACGCCGTCGTCCTCGCCGCCGACCTCGACACCCGGCACGCCCGCGCCGCCGTGCTCTCCCTCACCGGCGAGATCCAGGCCGAGCACTCGGGCCCGCTGGCCGTCGAGGACGGCCCCGACGCCGTACTGGACCGGCTCGGCCGCTGGTTCGCCGCGCTGCTGGAGAAGACGGGCCGGCGGGCCGACGCGGTGTGCGGCATCGGGCTGGCCGTGCCCGGCCCGGTGGACACGGACACCGGCCGGGTCGTCCAGCCGCCGATCATGCCGGGCTGGGACGGCTACGACATAAGGGTGCGCCTGGCCCGCGCGTTCGCCGAGCACGCGGACGGCAGCGCGGACACCCCCGTCCTCGTCGACAACGACGCCAACCTCATGGCGTACGGCGAGCAGCGCGCCGGATACCCGGACTGCACGGCCTTCGCCCTGGTCAAGGTGTCGACCGGCATCGGGGCGGGCGTCGTCGTCGGCGGGACGATCTACCGGGGGATCGACGGGGGCGCCGGGGACATAGGCCACATCCGCGTCCCGGACGGCTCCGACGCGCTGTGCAGATGCGGTGCGTACGGCTGTCTGGCCGCCGTCGCGAGCGGCGGTGCCGTGGCGCGCCGGCTGGCCGGGGCGGGGGTGCCAGCGGCCTCCGGCTCGGACGTCCGCGACCTGCTGACGGCCGGCCATCCCGAGGCGGCGGCGCTGGCGCGGGAGGCCGGGCGCCGCGTGGGGGAGGTCCTCGCGACGGTGGTGACCCTCCTGAACCCCGGCGTGCTCATGATCGCCGGAGATTTGGCCGGAACCCCCTTCCTCACGGGCGTACGGGAGTTGCTGTACCAGCGGGCGCTGCCCCGTTCCACCGCGCACCTGGAGGTGGTGACCGCGCGGCTGGGCGAGCGGGCGGCGCTGGTGGGGGCGGGGGCGCTGGTCGTGGAGCACCTGTACGGGCCGGAGCGGGCCGAGGAGCGGCTGGCGGCGCTGGGGGTCTGAGTAAGGGTGTCCGTGCGGGTGTCCCTGTGACCCGCCCCTGTGACAGGCGTGTTTCGCTCTGTGTCAGGGGCTGTCACCTGGTCCGCATGGTGAAATCCGGCTCCTCTCGACGGCGTGATTTGCGCCACCCCTGATAGGGGTGGCGCTCAGATGAGCAGATCTTGGGTATGTCCGGGTTTTCAAGGGGTGGCACTCAGTGCCACCCCTTGATTGTTCATCGGCCGAACTCAATCGTGTGAATTGACGCTCATGTGAGCATCCGCCGAGGTCTACGAGGGTAGATTCGTTCAAGAGTTGAACGCACAACGACCCATCCCCTTGCCAAGCCTTGACTTTCGATCTGCTGGCTGACGACGGGTTACGGGCGCATGACGCACAAGTGGACGTACCCAGGTGCCTTCGATCTGGGTATGTTCCTCGCCGTCAGGGCAGCCACCGCGTCCTCAAGGAGTTGGGACCCGTGTCGGAAAACAAAGATCCTCTCGTAGGCCGGACGGCTCAGAGCGTTGAGGACGTGAAGTTCGTTTACGACTTCACCGAGGGCAACAAAGACCTCAAGGACCTGCTCGGTGGCAAGGGCGCCAACCTCGCCGAGATGACCAACCTCGGCCTCCCGGTCCCTCCCGGCTTCACCATCACCACCGAGGCCTGCAAGGTCTACCTCGACAGCGGCGAGGAGCCGGTGGCACTCCGTGACGAGGTGAGCGAGCACCTCACCGCGCTCGAGGAGAGGATGGGCAAGAAGCTCGGCCAGGCGGACAACCCCCTCCTCGTGTCCGTCCGTTCCGGGGCGAAGTTCTCCATGCCGGGCATGATGGACACCGTCCTGAACATCGGCCTCTCCGACAAGTCGGTCCAGGGCCTCGCGCAGCAGGCCGGCGACGAGCGCTTCGCGTGGGACTCCTACCGCCGCCTCATCCAGATGTTCGGCAAGACCGTCCTCGGCGTCGACGGCGACCTCTTCGAGGACGCGCTGGAGAAGGCCAAGGAGGCCAAGAAGGTCACGGTCGACACCGAGCTGGAGGCCGCGGACCTGAAGAAGCTGGTCACCCGCTTCAAGAAGATCGTCAAGACCGAGGCCGGGCGCGACTTCCCGCAGGACCCGCGCGAGCAGATGAACCTCGCCATCAAGGCGGTCTTCGACTCCTGGAACGGCGACCGTGCCAAGCTCTACCGCCGCCAGGAACGCATCCCGCACGACCTCGGCACGGCCGTCAACGTCTGCTCGATGGTCTTCGGCAACCTCGGCCCGGACTCGGGCACGGGCGTGGCGTTCACCCGCGACCCCGCCTCCGGCCACCAGGGCGTGTACGGCGACTACCTCCAGAACGCGCAGGGCGAGGACGTGGTGGCGGGCATCCGCAACACCGTCCCGCTCGCGGACCTGGAGTCGATCGACAAGAAGTCGTACGACCAGCTCATGCAGATCATGGAGACCCTGGAGAACCACTACAAGGATCTCTGCGACATCGAGTTCACCATCGAGCGCGGGCAGCTCTGGATGCTCCAGACCCGCGTCGGCAAGCGCACGGCGGGTGCGGCCTTCCGCATCGCCACGCAGCTCGTGGACCAGGGCCTGATCGACGAGACCGAGGCGCTCCAGCGCGTCAACGGCGCCCAGCTCGCCCAGCTGATGTTCCCGCGCTTCGACGAGGAGGCGAGGACGGAACAGGTCGGCCGGGGCATCGCGGCCTCTCCGGGCGCGGCGGTCGGCAAGGCGGTCTTCGACTCGTACACCGCCGTGAAGTGGTCCCGCTCCGGCGAGAAGGTCATCCTGGTCCGCCGGGAGACCAACCCCGACGACCTGGACGGCATGATCGCCGCCGAGGGCATCCTCACCTCGCGCGGCGGCAAGACCTCCCACGCGGCCGTGGTGGCCCGCGGTATGGGCAAGACCTGCGTGTGCGGCGCGGAGGAGCTGGAGGTCGACACCAAGCGCCGCTGCATGACGGTGCCGGGCGGACGCGTCGTCGAAGAGGGCGACGTCATCTCGATCGACGGCTCGACGGGCAAGGTCTACCTGGGCGAGGTCCCGGTCGTCCCGTCCCCGGTGGTCGAGTACTTCGAGGGCCGGATGCACGCGGGCGCCGACGACGCCGACGAGCTGGTGGAGGCGGTCCACCGCATCATGGCCTTCGCCGACCGCAAGCGCCGGCTGCGCGTCCGCGCCAACGCGGACAACGCCGAGGACGCGCTGCGCGCCCGCCGCTTCGGCGCCCAGGGCATCGGCCTGTGCCGTACGGAACACATGTTCCTCGGCGACCGCCGCGAGCTGGTGGAACGCCTGATCCTGGCGGACACGGAGACGGACCGCGAGGAGTCCCTGAAGCAGCTCCTCCCGCTCCAGAAGCAGGACTTCGTCGAACTCTTCGAGGCGATGGACGGCCTCCCGGTCACCATCCGCCTGCTCGACCCGCCGCTGCACGAGTTCCTCCCGGACATCACGGAACTCTCCGTCCGTGTCGCCCTGGCGGAGTCCCGCCAGGAGCCCCACGAGAACGAACTCCGCCTGCTCCAGGCGGTCCACCGGCTCCACGAGCAGAACCCGATGCTGGGCCTGCGGGGCGTACGCCTGGGCCTGGTCATCCCGGGTCTGTTCACCATGCAGGTCCGGGCGATCGCCGAGGCGGCGGCCGAGCGGAAGGCCGCGAAGGGCGACCCGCGCGCCGAGATCATGATCCCGCTCGTGGGCACCGTCCAGGAGCTGGAGATCGTCCGCGAGGAGGCCGACCAGGTCATCGCGGAGGTCCAGGAGGCGACGGGCACGCAGCTGAAGCTGGCGATCGGCACGATGATCGAGCTGCCGCGCGCCGCGTTGACGGCGGGCCAGATCGCTGAGGCCGCGGAGTTCTTCTCCTTCGGCACGAACGACCTGACCCAGACGGTCTGGGGCTTCAGCCGCGACGACGTGGAGGCTTCGTTCTTCACGGCGTACCTGGAGAAGGGCATCTTCGGAGTCTCGCCGTTCGAGACCATCGACAAGGACGGCGTCGGCTCCCTGGTGCAGTCCGCGGCCCGGGCCGGCCGCGCCACCCGCCCCGACCTCAAGCTCGGCGTCTGCGGCGAGCACGGCGGCGACCCGGAGTCGGTCCACTTCTTCCACGAGGTGGGGCTCGACTACGTCTCCTGCTCTCCGTTCCGCATCCCGGTGGCGCGGCTGGAAGCGGGCCGGGCGGCGACGCAGTCGGAGGGCAGCGACCACCGCTAGCCTCCGGCGGCCACCGGCGAGGCCGTAGGAGCCCGTACGAACCACCGACCACCGGAGTCGCCGCCCGTCATTCCTGACCCTCGCCGACGCGACGGCGACTCCGGCCCACCGAGAGAGGGCGGCATCCCGTGCGGGGGGTGCCGCCCTCTTCCGTGCCTTGAGTACGACCCTGACCCCGCGGTCGCCGCGGGGCCCCGTTCACCCAGGGGCTGGGTGGTGACTCAGCGCAGGATGTCGTAGTGATCGCACAGCGACACCACGGACCGGGCGAGCTTCTTGACGCGCTCGACTTCACCGAGCAGACCGGGCCGCTCCAACAGACCGATGCGACGGCGGGCCTCGGCCACACCAGCCAGCGCCACCTGTGCGGGAACGTCGGCCTTCTCGCTGGCGTGGGTGAGTTGCTCGATGTGGGCGATCAGCTTCGACAGGTCGCCGGAGAACCGATGGGCCTCCCGCTGCACGGCTTCGTAGCGCGGTACGGCCGGAGAGGCGAGGAAGCCGTGCGCGGCGGCGCGCATGGCCCCGATGTCCAGGAGCGAGCCGGATCCGGCCGCACCCACGGGCTGTGCCGGAGCGCCGTCCGACTGCTCCGGCTTCCGGCAGCGAGGACACGTGCACGGCAGGTATTCCAGGGACGGCGGGGGAAGCTCCCGGCTGCGCGGAATGTGTACAGTGCCGCGATCCTCCTTGATGGAGCCGTGCAGATCCACGGTGTAGACGCGCAGGGTCATCTTGACCCCGGGATCCGTCGGGGTTGTAGCGTTCATGGTGTTGACGCTCCTTCGTAGCGTTGGCCACGCCCCGGGACCGTCGCGAGCGGTCGCCGGGGCCCGTCATGCGGCAGCCGGACAAGGGCCGACCCGACTGGAAGGCGGGGGGCTTGTACAGTGCTACGAGGAAACCGGACCGGTGGACCGGTCCAGTCAAGAGGTGTGTCGGATTGCCTACCCCATCGGGTAGTTGTCGGCCTGCTCGAAGACGTGCGACGGGGTCACTCCCTCCTCGCATACAAGGGGTCGATGCTCCTGGTCGAACGCTACGTGCAACACGACTGCCACTGCGGCGGGCTGCTCCACCTCCAGCAACTGCGCCTCGCTGGCATCGGCCAGCCGCACCGTGGTGATGTCCGTGCCCTCCACGGGGAAGCGGCCCGTCTCGCGGCGAACGTAGTGTGTGGTGCCCTCTGAAATCGGGCCTTTCGAACTCAGACGCGGAGCCGCGTCCGCGACCGACGGTGGGAACCAGGCCGTCACGAGGCTGTGCGGGGAGCCGTCATCCAGCAGCACCAGCCGGGCTCGCCGCAGGGCTTCCTCGCTAGCCCCAAGGCCCAAGGCCTCGGCGATGCGAGGCGGTGGTGCCGTACGGCTCGGGACACCGAGGCGCCGGTACGGAGCTCCACCGGCAACCCGGGCGGAGCCCGCCCGGCGTCCGCCCGCCGGCCGTGCGAGCGGCGTCTCCGCCACGGTGAAACCGGCGCCCTGGCGAGCCACGACCAGTCCGTCACCACGCAGCACGTCGTACGCCTTGACGACGGTGGCCCGCGATACACCCCACTGCTCGGCCAGGTCACGACCCGAGGGCAGGAGGTCGTTGGCGCCGAACTCGCCGTTGGCGATCCGGGTGCGCAGATCCTCGGCGATCTGCTCGTACTTCAGCAGTGGCATGGGGCTCGCTTTCCGATCACTGGACTGGTCCACCTGTGAAGCTCCAGAATGCACGCATGACGAGCCCACAGGTAGCGCCGGAGATCGTCAGGTTCTACTCCGAGACGATCGACGAGGCGGACCGCCTGACCGCGACGGCCGACGGACTCCTGGAAATGGTGCGCACCCAGGAGTTGCTCCGCCGCTTCCTTCCCGCCCCGCCCGCCCGGGTCCTGGACGTCGGAGGCGGCCCGGGCGCCCATGCGCGCTGGCTCGTCCAGGACGGTTACACGGTGCATCTGGTCGACCCGATTCCCCGCCACGTCGAGCAGGCTGAACGGACCGGTGCCACGACTGAGTTGGGAGACGCGCGCCAGCTCTCGGCCGAGGATGCCTCTCACGACATCGTGCTCATGCTCGGCCCGCTCTACCACCTGATCGAGCGGGCCGACCGCGACCAGGCCCTCGCCGAGGCGTATCGCGCACTCAAGCCGGGCGGCCTCCTGGCGGCGGCCGGCATCAACCGGTACGCGTCGTTGTTCGAGCACACG
Source organism: Streptomyces poonensis (assembly GCF_014650915.1). Classification (GTDB taxonomy): domain Bacteria; phylum Actinomycetota; class Actinomycetes; order Streptomycetales; family Streptomycetaceae; genus Streptomyces; species Streptomyces poonensis. Next base: position 316,646 of record NZ_BMVW01000008.1, read on the forward strand.
GCGTTCGCTCATCTGCACAAGGCATCCATGCGGCAGAGCATCGGCGACATCCTGGCCAAGCAGATCCATGATGGGAAGAAGGCCTTCACGGCCGCCTACTTCCACCGGGGCGAGGAACTGCGCGACGAGATCGCCGCGGCCGGATTCGCCGACGCTCAGGTCTTCGGTGTCGAAGGGCCGGCCTGGTCCATGCTCGCGGCGGCGGAGCGGAACACCGGCGAGTCGTTCCGGGACACGGACCTGTTCGAGTCCGCACTGACGGCGGCGCGGATGGCCGAACCGTACCCGGAGCTGCTGGCGGCGAGTTCCCACCTGCTCGCGATCGGGCGCCGACCAGCGTGACGGTGCGGCTCCCTGCCGCCCGCCGTCACTCGCAGCCGACCCCGTCTCCGTCCCGGTCCAGGTGGCGCCCGTAGCCCGCGTCGCCCACCGCATTGTTCTCAGCGTGCCGAGGCGGCCCGTTTGGTGTAGGAGGCGATCAGCGCGGTCTCCACTCGGGCGACGCCGTCGAGCGAGCCGATGCGGTCGGTCAGATAGGTGTGGAAAGCTCCGGCGTCCCGGCAGACGGCGATGGCGACCAGGTTGTGAGGGCCGGTCGTGGTGCCGACGAAGGCCGCTTCGGGGTCGTCGGCCAGCGTCCGGGCGACGCTGCCGAGCCGGGCGGGTGCGACGGTGAGCCACAGCAGGCTCTGCACGGAGAAGCCGAACAGGCCGGAGTCGACCTCGACGTCGAGCAGGAGAACGCCTGACCGGCGGAGTTCGTCCAGGCGGCGACGGACGGCGGATTCCGACCAGCCGACCTGCCGGGCGAGATCCGGGCAGGCGGCACGGCCGTCTGCGGCGAGGGCGGGGAGCAGACGTCGGTCGAGGTCGGTCAGGTGCACCGGATCGGTGTCCGCGGCGGCGGCCGGCCTCAACGCGGTGATCTGGTCGTCGGTGAGCGCCGAGGTCCGGCCGATCCAACGGTGGTCCATCACGGGACGCAACAGCCGGTGTGCATCGACCTGCGTGACCTGGGGGAGACGGCCCAACGCGCCCAGAGGCGCCGGGCCTTCCCCGGCGACGCGGAAGATGCAGACGATCTCGGTGCCGCTGGAGACGACGGTCACCCAGGCGGTGTCCTCGCGGCGGGCCAGCGCGCGGGCGAGCGGCGCGGTGCCGGACGGCAGGACGCGCAGGCGTACCAGCCATTGGGCGTGACCGGTGCGGTGGCTGTCGGTCACACCGGCCACGCGGGCGACGCCCGTGGCCCGGAGCCTGCCGAAGCGGCGGGCCACGGTGCGGTCGGAGACACCGAGAACGTCGGCGATCCTGCTGAAGGCGGCACGTCCGTCGAGCTGGAGGGCGTGCAGGAGCCGCAGGTCGACTAGGTCGAGCGTGACCGAATCCACCGGGTCAGTGTAAGTCGGCGTCGGATAGCGGCGTGGTGGCGGCATTCGGGGAGCCGGGCCGGGCGTCCGATGAAGTATCGATCCCATGACAGGTGACATCCACGGCATCCATCACACCGGCATCCTGACCCGCGACCTCGACGGGCTGGAGCGGACCTTCCTCTCCCTCGGGTTCACGCTCAGTCCCCGCTCGCGGCACCTCCTGGGCGGGCGGCCCGGTCAGGCGCCGGTGCCCGGCTGCACCGCCAACCGGTGCGCACTGTTCGGCGGGTCGTACATAGAACTGCTGGGCATCGTCGACGAGTCCGCACCCGACCCCTGGCACACCAGGGCGATGGCCGACGAGTACGAGGGCTTCAGACTGCTCAACCTGGACACCGACGACGCCGAAGCCGCCCACCGCCGACTGGACGACGCCGGGCTGCGCACCTCGGGCGTGCTCGGCCTGGAGCGCGACATCGACACCGAGGAAGGGCCGCGCACGGTCCGGGCCCGCGCCGTGCACCTCGACCCGAGCACGACGCCGGAGGGCTACGTGGGAGTGGCTCAGCACCTCACCCGCCGTCATGTGCACCAGCCCCGCTGGCTCGGCCACCCGAACGGTGCCCGCGGCCTCGGCGCCGTATGGATCGTGGCCGACGACGCCGAGTGCGACGCGGTCACGAACCGGTACAGCCGCATTCTGCGGACAGCCCCCGGGCGCGAAGGCCCCCTCACCGTGCTCGACGCGTCGGCTGCGCGGTTGCGTATCGTCCGTGCCTCGGACGCCGAAGAGGTGCTGCCCGGCGAACCGGCCCCGGCTTCCTCGTACCTGGCCGCCATGACCGTCGTCGTCGAGGACGTCGACGACGCCCGGAAGGTCGTCGAGGGCGGCGGCACGGTGACCCGGCCGACCGGCGCCGGGTTCTTCGTCTCCGCTCGCCACGCATACGGAGCCGGCCTGTTCTTCACCGCCGGCTGAACGCGGCCGCCGTCCCCCTCACCCCGCGCGTCCTGTCACTCACTGTCGGAGGACACTCGTGTTCGGAACCCTCATGCTTCTTGTCGGCCCGACGATGGCATTCCGTCTCCTCGGTACGTCGGGCATCAACCGGTTCGCCACCTGGCGAGCCAGCTCGGTACACGGTCTCGCCGTCATGCTCGTGGCCACCGCGACCGCGCACTTCACCCCACAGAGCGGCAGCGTGATGCCCAGCCACGACGATTTGGTGGCCATGGTCCCGCCCTTCGCCCCGTTCCCCCGCGTGCTGGTCTACGCGACCGGTGTACTGGAACTCCTCGGCGCCGCCGGACTCGTCCGGACAGCCACCCGCCCGACGGCCGGAATCGGACTGGCGGCGCTCTTCGTACTGCTGCTGCCGGCCAACGTCCACGCCGCCATCGAGGGCATCCCGCTCAACGGGGATCCGGCCACGCCGTTGTGGTTCAGGATCCCTGAGCAGATGCTCTTCATCGCCATCGCTCTGTGGGCGGCCTCGCCCACCGACAGGGCGAAGCCGTCCTTGCGTCGTTCACGGGGCGTGCCGACGAGAAGCCGGTACGCCCCGTGAACGGAACACGAGGAGACGTCAGGTCCGGAACGGCCCCCGCACCTCGTACGTGATCCCGCCCGACGAGCTCCCGGTCGTGCCGCGCTGGCTGGAGAAGTACAGGCGGGTGCCGTCCGGGGAGAAGGCCGGGCCCGTGATCTCGGACGCGGACTGGCCGTCGATGCGGAGGAACGGGGCGATCACGTCGTCCGGCGTGATGACGCAGATCTCCATGTTGCCGCCGTCCTCCGCGACGAAGAGGTCGCCGGATGCGGTGCCCGTGACGTTGTCCACGCCGGTCAGGGGAGCGGTGCCGGACGTCACCAGCGAGTCGTCGTAGGCGAGTTCGATGGTCTGGGCCGCCGCGTTGTACTGCCAGACGCGGTTGTCGCCCTTGGTCGTGAACCAGCAGGTGTCGTCCGCGTAGTAGCAGCCCTCGCCGCCGTTGAAGCGCTTGGCGCCGGAGACCTGGTTGCGGGTGGCGGTGGCGCCGGTCGGGTCGGGGACCCGGGACCAGGTGACGGAGCCGCTCGTGGCGGTGCCCGCGACCAGGACCTCCAGCGTGCCGGAGGAGAGGTCGCCCCAGGTCGTCGGGCGGAAGCGGTAGAAGCAGCCGTCCGTGACGTCCTCGGTCATGTAGATGACCTTGCGGACGGGGTCGGCCGCGGCCGCCTCGTGCTTGAAGCGGCCCATCGCGTCGCGGCGCGTGGCCGGCTTCGTGCCCCAGGGGTCGGTCTCGTAGACGTAGCCCCGGTCCACCTCCTCGCAGGACAGCCAGGTGTTCCACGGGGTCTTGCCGCCCGCGCAGTTCTGGCGGGTGCCGGAGAGGATGCGGTACGCGCCCGTGACGGTGCCCGCCGCCGAGAACTTCACCGCGCTCGCGCCGCCGGATGGGTTGATCTCCGAGTTGGAGACGTAGATCCAGCCCGTGCCGTCCGGGTAGCAGGCGCCGCCGTCCGGGGCGTTGTGCCAGGTGTACGAGGTGCCAGACACCGTCTTCCCGGAGCGGGCGATCACCCTGCTGGTGAAGCCGCTGGGCAGCCGGATGCCGTTGGCGTCGGGCGAGCCGAGGGCGCCGTACGGGCCGGTGCCGGGCTGGGCCGGCGCGGCGTACGCGGCGCCGCGCCACAGGGTGCCGCCGAAGACGGCCGCCGATCCGCCGAGGACGGCGGCCGTACGCAGGAGGTGACGACGTTCCACTCTCGCTCCCAGGTGTCATGACCGGGCCCGCCGCCGATCGGCGGCGGGGTCGCGCGGCCAGGACGTTAGGGGAGCTGGGTTGACGGGTCATGGACAAGTCATGACGGTTGTCCGGCGGTCGGGCCGATCGGCGACCGTGCCGCTCGGCGGTCAGGCCGTGGCGCCGCCGTCCACCACCAGGTCGGTGCCCACCGTCGAGGCCGCGTCGTCCGACGCCAGGTACAGCACCGCCGCCGCCACCTCCTCGACCGTGGAGACCCGGCCGAGCGGCGCGTCGGTCCGCATCCGCTCCGCCCGCCCGGCCTCGGTCTCGCCCGGCCTGAGCGACATGGACGTGTCGACCGGGCCCGGGCTGACCGCGTTGATCCGCACGCCGTCCGCGATGTGGTCCAGGGCCGCTCCCCGGGTGAGGACCGACACCGCCGCCTTGGTGGCGGCGTAGGCGGCGATGCCGGGCGCGCGCCGGTGCACGCCGATGTTGGAGGCGATGTTGACGATCGCGCCGCCGGACGGCTGGGTGCGCATCCGGCGGACCTGGGCGCGGAGGGCGAGGAACGCTCCGGTGAGGTTGATGTCCAGCTGGGTGTGCCAGTCCTCCTCGGGCAGATCGGTGAGCGAAGCGCCGCCGCGGAAGACGCCCGCGTTGTTGACCGCCACGTCGAGCGAGCCGAAGTGTTCCACGGCGGCGTCGACGGCGGCCTGGATGTCGGCCGCGGCGGAGACATCGGCGGTGACGGCCAGTGCCTTGCCTCCCGCCCGCTCGATCAGGTCCACCGTCTCGTCGAGCGGCTCCCGCCGCCGCCCGGCGACGACGACGTTCGCCCCCTCGGCGGCGAAGGCCAGGGCGACGGCCCGCCCGATGCCGGAGCCGGCGCCGGTGACGAGGGCGGTTCGGCCGGTGAAGCGATGCCTGATGGTCATGATCTCCCCTTTTCTTGACCGATCGGTTCAGTATGCGGGCACAAAAAGGCGCCGCCCGCTGTGTGTGCGGTTCAGTCGAGCAGTGCCAGTGCCTGCTCCGCCGCATCCCGGACGCGCGCCGGGTCCGCCGACGCCTTGCCGACCACCCTCAGGCCCTGCATCAGCACCAGCAGCATCCGGGCGAGGGCGAGCGGATCGCGGTCCGCGCCCAGTTCCCCCCGTGCCTGGGCGCGGACCAGGGCCGAGTGCAACAGGGTCTCGGTCCGGTCCCAACTGTGCTCGACCCGGCGGGCCGCGGCCGGGTCGTGCGGGGCCAGTTCGGCGGCCGTGTTGGTGACGAAGCAGCCGGCCAGACGGCTCTCCTCGGCCGCCGCCTCGTCGCAGAACCGTCGTACGGCCGCGCGTACGGCGGGCAGGGCCGGGCCCGGCTGCGACAGCTCCCGCAGCAGCTCGGCGCGCGTCTGCTGATAGCGGTCAAGAGCCTTCAGGTACAGCTCGCGCTTGCCGCCGAAGGTCGCGTACAGGCTGGCGCGTCCGATGCCGAGGTGCTCGACGAGGTCGGACATCGACGTCGCCTCGTAGCCGCGCCGCCAGAACAGCTCCAGGGCTGCCTGCAGCGCGGCGTCCGGATCGAACTCCTTGGTCCTGGCCATGTACGGGAGGCTAGGGGAATCGAGAACGATCAGTCAAGAAATCTTGGTGTGTGATGTCAACGGCCCTGGCCGCGGCCCCGGTGGAGTCCGGAGCCGCCCTGCGAGGCCGCCGGGCCGGGACGCGGAATGGGAAGGGCGGCGCCGAGGAGGACAACCGGTACGGTCCGGTTCCTGCTGCGCGCGGAGTCCTGCTGCAGGATGCCGCCCGTGACGCCTGGGACGGCATCGGGCCGTCGGCCGGTGGCGGAGGCGGCGTCGGTGCTCCTCCTCCGGCCCCCGAAGACGCCACCCGTCCCCGGCCGGCCCGGCGGCTCGGCGGGACGTGGGCGAGGGGGCAGCGGGGCATGGCGGGGCGACACGGAGTACGGGATCGGGCGCACCTCCGCCAGCGGTGGGGTACCGCCGGGCGGGCCTGGACAGGTCGGCGCGGTCAAGCTGTCCCGGCTCCAGGACCCCATGGCCTCGACCTGCGAGTTGTACGCGGCGCCCAACTGCTCCATCACGACGGCCGCTTCGAGAGCGCGCTGCTCGGCGGCGGACAGCCCGCCCCGGTCGGCGTTCAGCAGATCCTCGGCGTTCACCCTGCTCGTCCGGTCCGCGCTGATCCGCGCCCGGCTGTCCGGGGCGTCGTCGGCCGGGGTCATCGCGTCGATGTGGGGCTTGTACTCCTGCAACGCGTTCGCGGCGCCTTGCAGGGCGACGGAGAGGTACCCGGCGTATTCGGCGGTGTCGGCGATCTTGTGGCGGAAGCGCTCCGCCTCTCCGCGGAACGCCTCGGCCGCTTCGCCCTGCCAGGACTGCATGAGCCGGGCGACAACGGCGTCGAGCATACCGAGGACACCGCCGTCCTCCCCTCCGACGAGGTCCGCGCGGAACGCGTCCCAGCCGTGGCCGGCGGTCCGGGCCTGCTCAGGGTCGGCGTGCACGACCATCGCCTTCATCTGCGGCAGGCTCTTGGCCGCGAACGCGGTGGAGTGCCTGCTCGCATAGCGCCGGCCCGGCGGCAGGTAGTCGTACTCCTTCTCTGCCATGCGGCTGTGCCTAATACTCCGCGTCTTCGTAGGCGCCCCGTGTCCATTTCAATTTGCGGGTGAGTTCTTCGGCGAAAGCACAGAGATGGGTGGTGACATCCTCCACGTGCGTCTTCACCGCGGCCTGTTCGGCGTAGAACTCGTACACCTCGTCGAATCCCGTGCCGAGCGATTCACGGGCCAGGCCGGTTTCGTAACGGGCCTTCGATGCCGCGGCGTCCATGCGACGGACGATGCCGTACAGCCGGCGGAGTGCCAAGTCCATTTCGTCCAGGTCGACTTGGTAGCGCTGCACAGCCAATGAGCCCCTCCCCGTCACTCAGGTCTCGTGTGGCGGAAGACTACTATTCTTCCGTCCTTCCGTAGGGGCGAGTTGACTTACGGGACTTCGAAGATCTCCACGCCGGAGAGCCGGTCCAGGCCGGTCAGTGCGGTCCCTTCGCGGACGATCAGCTGCTTCAGTGCCGGGAACCGGGGGAAGGGCCGTACCCCGGCCGTCTCGGCGCGGATGCCGCCGCCCAGGTCGAGGACGGACACGTTCGGGAACTGCCCCGGCATCGCCGCGAGGTGGCCGTAGGGCAGGGAGCCGACCAGGGCCAGCCGCCGGAGCCCGGTGACGGCCTGCCGCGGCGGGAGCCAGGCGAGCGCATGCGACGAGATCGTCAGGTCCTCCAGCGCCGGGTGACGCTGGACCGCCTCCCAGCCCGCCGCGCACGAGGGGCTGTTGTCCGTCCCGAGAACGAGCGACCGCAACGCGGGCCACCGCCCGATGTCCTGAAGAACGGGCAACCGGCCCGGTTCGGCCGCCGAGAGGTGCTCCAGGTCGGGCAGCCACGCCAGAGCGTCGACGGACCGGATGTTCGGGCAGTTCGACAGGGTGAGGCGGCGCAGTCCTGCCCACTCCCTGAGAAAGCCGAGGCCCGTGAGGGAGCTGTTCTTGCTGACCACCAGCTCGTATGAGCTGCCGGGCGGGTGCGGGCCCGCGGCGGTGAGCGCGGCTTCGTCGAAGTCGCCGCGCAGCCGGATCCGCGGTCGGCCGCCGAGCTCCCGCAGGGCCGCCAGCTGCCCGGGCGTCCTGACGGTGAGGATGTCGTCGGCCGGGAGGTGCGCGATCACCTCCTGTGCGTAGCGGGCGGCGTCGAACGATCCCCAGGCGTCCACGACCCGCTCCCGCACCCGGGGCCATGGTGCCGCGCAGAACCGCGCGAGCAGGGGCAGAGCCGCGTCGTGGGCGATTCCCGCGGCGGTCTCCAGCACGTAGCCGGCCTCCCACTCGGTGAGACCTTCCGGGCCCGGCAGCAGTTCCAGAAGCATCGGCCCGACCTTGATCAGCGCGTCCGCCTCCTCGATGGTGCGGGGCGGGATGATGCGCGACGCCCGGTCCTCCACCGACCTGCGGACCTTTTCGTCCAGCTCCGCCGCGTGCTCCAGGCACGCCATGGCCAGCAGGTGGACACGGCGGTCGCCGCGCTGGTCACCGAGCTCGACCAGCTTCTTGAGCAGTGCGGCGCACTCCCGGGGACGAGCGTGGGCGACGGCCATCCGGATGACGTCCTCCCACTGGGTCTTGTCCGCGTTGTCGGCCAGCAGGCCGAAGTCGCCCTCCTCCACGGCCGCCCGCGCGGCCAGGAAGTCCTGGAAGGTGCGGTGGACGAAGTCGATCGCGTCCACCGCCGGCTCGCGCAGCAGTCCGCTGCGCAGCAGCAGATGGTCCAGAACCTGCTGTGCGTCGCCGAGTCGCGCCACCTGGGGTACGGAGGGGAGGGCGGCTGTGACGATCTGATGGGCGCGGCTGCGATGGAGCTCGGTGTGCTGGTTGCGGATCATCCAGTACGCCAGCTTCTGGAGCAGCTTGATCTGCGGCTCCTTCGTCAGCTGGACGCCGATGGTCTCGGCGAGGCCCTTCTGCTGGTCCCGGCGTTCCAGCAGCATCGACAGCGCGGCGTCGTACAGCTCCTTGCGGCCGTGCGGCAGATAGCCCTGACGGTCGCGGTGCAGGGCGCAGATCAGGGCGCACATCAGCGGGTTGGTGGCCAGAGCGGCCAGGTCCTGCTTGGTGTGGACGGCGGCGAGCAGCCTGCGGGCGAGGGACGTGCCGGCCCCCGTGGCGGTGTGCCAGCGTTCGACGAACTCCGTGACCGCGTCGCGCTTCATCGGGGCGAGGGCCAGTTCGGCGAACCCGGCGGGAGCGAGCCAGTCGTGGCCCACGGCGGACGGCCGGGACGTGACCAGCCACAGGTTGTCCGGATAGGCGACGATCAGGTCGCGCAGCCAGTGGCGGGTGCGCTCGCGGTCCGGTTCCGGGATCTCGTCGATGCCGTCGACGAGGAGCAGGCCGCGCCCGCCGGCCAGGACACGGTCCGTCCAGCGGCTCGGCTGGGTCCCCGCGATGGGGCAGCCCACGGCGGTCAGGAAGCCCTCGGGCAGCGGCAGCTGGGCTCCGCCCCGGGCCAGGTGGCGCAGGGGAAGGACGAACGGTACGCGCCCGTCGAGGTAGGCCAGGGCGCCCCTCGCCCGGCCACCGGCGGCAGAGACCGCCAGCCACTGGACGAGGGTGGTCTTGCCGGACCCCGCGACTCCGCGCAACAGCACGCGGTCCCGGCTCGACAGGGCCTGGTCGGCCGGTAACGGGACGGTGCGGCCGGGCCAGCCGGAGGTTCCGGGGCGGCGCTGCGTCAACCTGGCCTCCAGGCTCAGGTAGGAGGCGTCCAGCGGCCATTCCCGGTCATGGTTCAGATCTACGCCGTAGATCGTCAGGCGACTGTGCCGGGCCCGGACGTAGGCGGCGTACCGCTCCTCGAACTCCGCGTCCGGGTCGGGCGCCGGGCCGGAGACATCGCGGAGGTCCGGGACGGGGCAGCCGAACTCGGCCAGGATTCCCACGAAGGAGGGGTCGCCCAGTAACTCCCCGGCCGGTGTGGCCTTCATACGACTGTGCCGCCAGCCCTCGGCGTCAGCGGTGACCACCCCGGCCAGCAGGCCCCGCGCGAAGAGGGCGGCACCGGAGAATCCGGCCCAGGGCGAGCCGCCGCCGGTGCGGGGCGCGGGCACCTGGTCGATGTCGATCACGTACACCTGTCTCATCAGCGCGGAGCCGCGCTTGAGGGTGCCGGTGACGTGCTCGCTCTCCAGGTGGCCCGCGCCGTCCCGTTGGACGTACGGATAGCCGATGGCCTCGCAGCCGGGCAGGGGAGCGATGCCGCTGACCCTGCCCCAGCGGTTCCAGGCACGGTCGGGGTCGTCGTCGGTGAGCGGTTCGCCGGCCAGCAGCAGGGCGGCGTCGCAGGACGGGTCCTCGCGCTGCCAGACGCGCTCACACCGCACCGGCTCATGTCTTCCGGGCATGTGGACCCGGAGGTCGGAGCCCTGCGCGACGACGTGAGCGGCGGTCAGGACGATGCGCGGGGAGAGGAGATAGCCACTGCCCCGGCGGCCCCCACAGCGGACCGCGACCAGCCGTTCCGTGACGGGGCCGCCCCGGTCTCTGGGCAGCACGATCAGTCCCGGGCCGCGGCGGGGAAGCCGCTCACATCGCCTTCGTCGTCGTCGGCGATGAGCCAGTCCTGGCCCGTCGCCGTGTCCCTGGGTTTCAGAGTGAACGAGACCTTGTGCGTACGGGCTGCGGACAGGCCGGCCTCCGCGCCCGCGTCGACGACCCACGCCTTGACGCCGCCTCTCGCCCGGGCGTCGCGGCGTACCTCGACCATGAACTCCATCTGGATGTCGCCGAGTTCGAAGCGGAGTCCCTTGCCGGCTCCCTGGCTCGCGGCCTCCACCAGGCCGTCGCGCACGGCCCCGACCACCTCGGCAAGCTCGATCCTGTCGCTCACTGTCCCCCGCTCACCAACTGGCCCTCGCGTCACCACCGTTAACTTAGCCCGCCGCGAGACGGGGTGCACCCTGCCCGCGTACTTCCCGTGGCGGGGCAGCTCGGGCACGTCGAGCTCAGCGGACCGTCGCCGCCGGTCCCGGCCTCGGCCGCAGGCTCTGGCACGGCAGCTGAACACCACGCTGAGCAGGACGGCATGGCCCGGAGCACCGCGGCTCCGGGCCATGGCGAACGGACTCGTCCCCCTACGTCCGTACGCCGGATGTCACTGCGCCCGTACCTCGTACGTGGCGATCCGTACCGTCTCGTCGTCCAGGCACTGCCCCGACTCCAGGTCGAACCGCTGCTTCAGCAGCGGCGAGGCGACGAACGGGCGGCCCTGGTGGGTGCCGGTCAGGCCGCGGGAGAGGACCGCCGCACCGGTGAACGGGTCGCGGTTGTCGATCGCGTACAGCCGGCCGTTCCGGTCGCGGAACAGGGCCACCTGGCGACCGTCCGGGAGCAGGGCCGCCACCCCGCGGCCCGGGAACAGCGCGCTGAGGTCGCAGACCGTGAACCAGTCTTCGTTCAGCCGGAGTTCGATCTTCAGGTCGGTCGTCTCGGGTGCCAGGGTCATCGCTGGGCGCTTCCTTCCAGGACGTCTTCCAGGGTCTCGGCGGGCCGCAGGCCGATGGACAGCAGCGGCAGGTCGGGCTTCATCTGGTCGCGCTCGGGGACGAAGGCGACCACCGGGTCGGGGGTGTCGGGCGCGTTCACGAAGGACACGAACCGGGCCAGCTTCTCCGGGTCGTTGATGGTCTCCGCCCACTCGTCGCGGTAGTGGGAGACATGGGCGGCCATCAGGGACTCCAGCTCGTCGCAGATGCCGAGCGAGTCGTGCACCACCACGTCCCGTACGTGGTCCAGGCCGCCGGGGATCCGCTCCAGCCAGGTGGAGGTGCGCTCCAGCCGGTCGGCGGTGCGGATGTAGAACATCAGGAACCGGTCGATCAGGCGGATCAGTTCGGCGTCGGACAGGTCCTGGGCCAGCAGGTCGGCGTGGCGCGGGGTGGCGCCGCCGTTGCCGCCGACGTACAGGTTCCAGCCGTTGGAGGTGGCGATCACGCCGAAGTCCTTCGACTGGGCCTCGGCGCACTCGCGGGCGCACCCGGAGACCGCCGACTTGAGCTTGTGGGGCGACCTGAGTCCCCGGTAGCGCAGCTCCAGGTCGATCGCCATGCGGACCGAGTCCTGGACGCCGTAGCGGCACCAGGTCTGCCCGACGCAGGACTTCACCGTGCGCAGCGACTTGCCGTACGCGTGCCCCGACTCGAAGCCCGCGTCGACCAGCCGGGCCCAGATGGAGGGGAGCTGCTCGACCCGGGCGCCGAACATGTCGATGCGCTGGCCGCCGGTGATCTTCGTGTAGAGACCGAAGTCCCGGGCGATCTCGCCGATCACGATCAGCTTCTCCGGAGCGATCTCGCCGCCGGGGATGCGGGGGACGACCGAGTACGAGCCGTTCTTCTGGAGGTTGGCGAGGAAGTGGTCGTTGGTGTCCTGGAGCGCCGCCTGCTCGCCCTCCAGGACGTAGCCGTCGGCGCCGATCGTGGGCGCGAGGGAGGCGATGATCGAGCCGACCGTGGGCTTGCAGATCTCGCAGCCGTCGCCGCCGCGCGCCGCCTCCCGGCCGTGCCGGTCCAGCAGCTCCTGGTACGAGGTGACGCGCAGGGCGAGGACGATCTCGTACAGCTCCTCGCGGGTCTGGGCGAAGCAGCCGCACAGGCCCTTGTCGACCTCGATGCCGCTCGCCTCCAGCTCGGCGTCCACCAGCTGGCCGAGCACCTTCACGCAGCTGCCGCAGCCGGTGCCCGCCTTGGTGCACTTCTTCACCTCGGGCACGGTGGTGCACTTGTGCTCGGTGACGGCGCCACGGATGGCGCCCTTGGTGACGTTGTGGCAGGAGCAGATGACCGCCTCGTCCGGCAGCGCGGACGGGCCGAGCTGCGCCGGGGCCCCGGCACCGGCCGGCAGGACCAGCGCCTCGGGCGCGATGGGCGGGACCGATCCCGTGAGCGCCCGCAGCGTGCCGTACGCCTCCGCGTCACCGACCAGGATGCCGCCCAGCAGGGTGCCGTCACGGCCGATGACCAGCTTCTTGTACAGGCCCGAGCGGGAGTCGGAGTAGACGACGTCCAGGCAGTCCTCGGCGGTGCCGTGCGCGTCGCCGAAGGAGGCCACGTCCACGCCGAGCAGCTTCAGCTTGGTCGACAGGTCCGCCCCGGTGAAGGCCGCCTCGTCCGCGGCGATCGTCGCCGCCGCCGTCTGCGCCTGCTCGTAGCCCGGCGCGACCAGGCCGTACACCCGCCCGTCCACCGCGAGCGCGCACTCGCCGATCGCGAACACATGCGGGTCGGTGACCGTGCGGCACTGCTCGTCGACACTGATGCCGCCGCGCTCGCCGACCGCCAGACCGCAGTCGCGGGCCAGCTGGTCGCGGGGCCGGACACCGGCGCTGAACACCACCATGTCGGTGGCGAGCTCCGAGCCGTCGGACAGCTTCATGCCGGTGACCGCGCCGTCCTCGCCGACGACGATCTCCTGGGTGCCCACGCCGGTGTGGACGCTCAGGCCCATCTCCTCGATGGTGCGCAGCAGTGCCGCGCCACCGCCCTCGTCGACCTGCACCGGCATCAGGCGCGGCGCGAACTCCACGATGTGGGCGTTCAGCCCGAGCCCCTTGAGCGCCCCCGCCGCCTCCAGGCCGAGCAGACCGCCGCCGACCACCGCGCCGGTCGTCGCCCTGGTCCGCGCGTACTCCTCGATCGCGAGGAGGTCCTCGATGGTGCGGTAGACGAAGCAGCCGGTGGCGTCCTTGTTCGGCACCGGCGGCACGAAAGGGTAGGAGCCGGTGGCCAGCACCAGGATGTCGTAGTCGACGACGAGCCCGGAGCGGGCGGTCACCTTCTTCGCCTCGCGGTCGACGCTCTCCGCCGGGTCACCGACGCGCAGCTCGATGCCGTGCTCCTCGATGAACGCCATGTCCGTCATGGACAGGTCCTCGGGGGTCTTCCCCGAGAAGTACGAGGTGAGCTGGACCCGGTCGTACGCCGGCCGAGGCTCCTCGCACAGCACCACCACGCGGTGCGTGGCGGTCAGGCCGCGCTCGGCGAGCGCCTCGAGGAAGCGCTGGCCGACCATGCCGTGGCCGACGAGCACGATCGTGGGGCTGTTCTCCGGGGTGGCCGTGGACATCAGGAGCCTCCGTCATTGGTGAGCAGATGGAGCAGGGGCCCGCCGTCGGACGGGAGCGGCTCTGCTCCCTCCCAGGCGCGCGCCAGCGCGCCGACGGTGCCGAGTTCGCCGACGAGGACCCCGCCGACCAGGCGGTCGTCGCGGACGACGACCTTGCGGTAGGTGCCGCGGGTGGCATCGGTGAGCTGGACGACGTCGTCGCCCGGCCGCGCCTCGGTCTCGCCGAACGCGGCGAGGTCGAACGGACTGCCGTCCCCCGTGAGGGTGAGCCGGGTCAGCGAACGGGTGCCGGTGTAGCGGGCGTGCGCGTCACCGGCGAGCAGCCGGGCCAGGACGTCGGCCTGTTCGAAGGCCGGGGCGGCGAGACCGTACAGCGTGCCGTCGTGCTGGGCGCAGTCGCCGACGGCGTGGATGTGCGGGTCGGAGGTGCGCAGCTCGTCGTCGACGACGACGCCCTTGCGGATCTCCAGGCCGGCGGCCCGGGCGAGGCCCACGCGCGGGTGGGCCCCGCAGGCCAGCACCACGAGGTCGGCGTCGAGGGCGTATCCGTCGGCCATCTCCACCGAGCGGACCGCACCGCCGACGCAGCGCACGTCGCGCACCCGGCACTCGGTGTGCACCTCCACGCCCAGGTCGCCCAGATGCCGGTGGACCAGCCGCGAGGCGGCCGGGTCGAGCTGCCGCTCCATCAGCCGCTCGGACTGCTGGGCGAGCACGACCTGTGCGCCGCGCACGGCCAGCGCGCGGGCCGCGGACACCCCGAGGAGCCCGCCGCCGATGACGACCGCCCGCACCCCCGGCCGTACCGCCTTGGACAGGCCCAGGCAGTCGTCCATGGTGCGGAAGGCGTGCACGCCCTCGGGGAGCTCGTGGTCGGGGGTGAACAGGCCGCGCAGGGGCGGGAGCACGGGGTTGGAGCCGGTCGCCAGGACCAGCGTGTCGTATGCGATCACCGAGCCGTCCGCGCAGCGGACCTCCCGGGCGGCCCGGTCGATGCCGGTGACCCGGGCACGGGTCAGCTCCGCGGGCGCGGGCAGCGCGATCACCTCGGGGCTGTAGCGGCCGGCCAGCACCTCGGCGAGCAGGACCCGGTTGTACGGGCGGTGTTCCTCCTCGCCGATCAGCAGCGCGGGCGTGCCGAGCTCACCGAGCCGCCGGGCGAGCCGTACGCCCGCGAGGCCGGCGCCGATCACCACCACACGCGTATTCGAGGTCATGTACGGCAGCGTGCGGTGCCGGTGTTACCCGGCCGCATCACCGTTGTTTCCCGTGGGGAACGCTGCCCTCAGCCCGCGGGCGGCCCGACTGTGAGGGGCCCGGACCCGCGGGCCTGTTCCGCCGCCGAGGGGCCCGGACCCGCGGACCCGTTGTGCTGCCGAGGGCCCCGCAGCCTCAGAAGACGCTCAGGTCGATGGACTGTCCACCCATCTCGGTCCTAAGGTCGCGATCATGCCCGACATATCGCTGACCTCCGTCGTCGTCCTCTGCATCGCCGCCCTCGCGGCCGGCTGGATCGACGCCGTGGTGGGCGGCGGAGGTCTCCTGCTGCTCCCGGCCCTGCTGCTCGGCCTGCCGAACGGCGCGTCGGCGGCCCAGTACGCGCTCGGCACCAACAAGGCGGTCGCGATCGTCGGCACCACGGGTGCGGCGGTGACGTACGCGCGCAAGACGCGGGTGGACGTGGGGATCGCCGTACGGATCGGGCTGGCGGCGCTCGCGGGGTCGACGGCGGGGGCGCTCGTGGCGGCCGGGCTGAGCACGGAGGTGCTGAAGCCGGTCGTGATGGTCGTGCTGCTCGCGGTCGGCGCGTTCGTGATCCTGCGCCCCGCCTTCGGCTCGGCTCCCTCGACCGAGCCCGTCTCCGCGCGCCGCGTCCTCGCCGCGATCGGGCTCGCGGGCGTCGGTATCGGCTTCTACGACGGACTGATCGGCCCCGGCACGGGCACCTTCCTCGTGCTCGCCCTCACCGCGCTGCTCCACCTGGACCTGGTCACCGCCTCCGCCACCGCGAAGATCGTCAACTGCTGCACCAACGCGGGCGCCCTCGCGATGTTCGCCTGGAAGGGCACGGTGTACTGGCAGCTGGCCGCGCTCATGGCGGTGTTCAACCTGGTCGGCGGGACGGTCGGGGCGCGGACGGCGCTCAAGCGGGGGAGCGGGTTCGTGCGCGTGGTGCTGCTGACGGTGGTGTTCGCGCTGGTGGTGAAGATGGGGTACGAGCAGTGGGTGGCGTGAGGGCGGCGGGTGGTGTGAGACAGCGGTTGCGCTCGCCCGGGGGGCGTTCCGCCGGTGCCCGTCAGCCGGTGTCCGTCAGATGGGCGAAGACCACCACGTTCCCCTGGTATCCCGTCCGCTTCGAGTAGCCGCCCCCGCAGGTGATCACCCGGAGCTCGGGGCGCCGGGCCGCGCCGTACACCTTCTCGTCGGGGAAGTCCCGGGCGTCGTACACCTCGACGGCGTCCACGGAGAAGCGGGCGACGGTGCCGTCCCTGCGGTCCACGTCGATGCGGGCGCCCTTGTGCAGCGCGCCCAGGGAGTAGAAGACGGCGGGACCGTCGCGGTTGTCGACATGCCCGGCCATGACCGCGGTGCCCGTCTCGCCGGGCGTGGTGCCCGCCTCGTACCAGCCGGCGAGGTTCTTCGCGGCGGCGGGCGGTACGTCGAGGCTGCCCGACGGGAGGAGGCCGAGGCCCATGAGCGGGGCGTCCACGCCGATCGAGGGGATACGGACGCGATCGGGCAGCGCGGGCGGCAGGGTCGGAGTGTCCGGTTCCGTGGTGGCCGCGCGGGTGCCGTGGGCCTCGGCCGCCGACGGCTGGGGCGGGACGCCGGAGACGGTGGGGTCGTGCAGCAGCCAGACGCCGGAACAGAGGGCGAGCACGGTGACGCCGGCTATGACCGTGTTGCTGACGCGCACGCGGCCTCCTGAGGCCCGAAGATCCTGGCGATCCCGACGAGGTCCGCCCTCCTGATGTGGTGTCCTCCCCTCCGGGCGGGGGGCGCGGAGCCCGGAGGGGAGGAGTCGGCGGTACCGGCGGACGGACAGCGGAGGGTGCCCGTCAGATCCCGTCGCCTCTCGCCCGGCGATGCAGGAGCCAGGTACCGCCCGCGGCGGCGACGGCGAGGGCCGCCACGCCCGCCGCGGTCTGCACGGGGTCGGGGCCGAGCGCGCCGCCGACCCCCGTCTTCACGCTTCCTCTGGGATGCACCTGCGCATGGCCGGGCGTCAGCGTGACCACGAGGTCACCGGTCGCCTTGACCTCCTCGGCCCCCTCGACGTCGGCGGCCTCCCCGGTCGTGTCCCGGTCGCCCCCCGCACACCGTACGACGATCTCGTACGTCCCCGGCTGGGCGCCCGGCGGCACCGTGAAGCGCCCGATCGCGTGCTCGCCGTGGGCGCGGGGCGCCAGGCCGAAGGTGCCCGCGCCGACCGCGGAGGCGTCGCCCGTGGCGGTGCCGTCCGGGCCGCAGGCCCCGGTGCCCACGGTCACCTCGGCGCCGGGGACGACGCCGGACGGGTACACCGTGACCTTCCCCGCGCCCCCGTCCGTGTCCGCTCCGGGGACCGTGCCGTACGCGGGCGCGGCGGCCGGACCCGCGGCGATGACGGCGAGCACGGTACCGGTCAGCAGCCGGGCGGTACGTCGCATGGTGCTTGCTCCCTCTTCCTCCAGCGGTTCTTCCTGCGGGCTGCTTCCGAGGTAAGTGGCACAGGGGACGGAGCGCTTGCTGATGGCCCGTCACATACGAGGTGAACGGGTGTCAGGGCAGCCGGACGTCCGTCCCGGGACGGTGATGTTCCGGCAGGTCACGGGCGTACGGGCGGGCCGGCGCCGAAAAGAATGCGAAGAGCGGGGCACCGGACGGTGAACGGGTGACCACGCCGGCCGGTGGTGCCGGCGGGTGGCGATTCCGCCCCGGCGCTTGACCTGAAGAAAGGTTGAGGTACGAGGCTGTGTGGCCATGAGGACCAACGGAACCGATGGCATTCCTGTCTCTGAGACCTCCGTCTCCGAGATCCCTTCTGAGATCCCTTCTGAGATCCCTGTCTCCGAGACGCCCGTCCGCGTCGCCCTGGTCGTCGGCAGCAACCGCGAGGGCCGCTTCGGCACCGTGGTGGCCGACTGGCTGCTGGAGCGGATCCGGTCCCGCGACGACATCGAGGCGGACGTCGTGGACGTGGCAGACGTCCCGCTGCCCACGACGCTCTCACCGACCCCCGAGGCGACGGAGACGCTCACGCGGGTCACTCCGCTCCTCTCGGCCGCCGACGCGTTCGTCGTCCTGACCCCCGAGTACAACCACTCGTACCCTGCGGCCCTGAAGAACCTCATCGACTGGCACTACCAGGAATGGCGGGCCAAACCGGTGGCCCTGGCCTCGTACGGCGGTCTGGCGGGCGGCCTGCGCGCGGTGGAACACCTGCGGCAGGTCTTCGCGGAGCTCCACGCGGTCACGATCCGCGACACGGTGTCCTTCCACAACGCGCACGGGGCCTTCGACGACGAAGGCCGCCCGAAGGACCCGTCGGGGCCGGAGGCGGCGGCGAAGGTGATGCTGGACCAGCTGGTGTGGTGGGCGCGGGCCCTGCGGGAGGCGAGGGAGAAGAGGCCGTACTCGGGCTGAAGGATCGGGGTGAAGGGCCGGACCGAAGAAAAGGCCCCGGTACCCGCGCAGCGCGCGGGTACCGGGGATCATCGGGAATGACGGACGTCAGCCCTCGAGGGTGTAGATGACGAACTCCTCCCAGGAGCCGCTGATGTCGGCGGAGCGGGCGCGCAGCGCGTACTGGAGTGACCCGGTGTAGCTGTTCTCCATGGCGACGAACTGCCCGTTCAGCGTGGACTGGATCGCCCAGCGGTCCAGGGTCTCGCTGTAGTACAGGTTGAACCGCTCCCAGCCGCCCGCGCTCTCGGAGCGGGCGCGCAGCAGGTTCTGCGACTTGCCGGTGAAGTTCTTCTCGACCGCCACGTAGAGGTCGTTGGCCAGGGATCTGATGGCGAACGTCTCGTTGGCTTCGTCCCACTCGAAGGCGAAGCCCTCCCAGCCGCCGGCGTACGCCTCGGAGCGGGCCCGCAGGGCACCGGTGTTCGGGGCGGCGTAGTTCTTCTCCGTGGCGACGAACCGGGAGTTCTTGACCGACTGTATGGCCACGAGATCGGTCTCCGCGGCCAGGGCGGAGACACCGTCACGCTCGGCGGACGGGGCCCGCCGGGTCTCCGCCTCCGCGTTGATCCGCGCCAGGTCGGCACCGTCCACGGCCTCCCACCCGGCGGGCACGGCGGTCGGACGGTCGGCCCGGGGGGCGGCTTCGGCGGCGGGCGCGGCGAGCGCGGTGGCCGCCACGAGGGCGCTCAGGGACAGAAGGGCGGAGGTCATGCGTCGCACAGGTATTCCTCACCTTTTCGTCAGGCGGACGGACAGACGGGCAGACGGACAGATGGGCAGACGGGCAGACGGACACGGATGGATACGGATGGATCCGGGAGAATTTCGGGAAGGCGGAGGCGGAGTCGGAGTCGGAGTCGGGACAATGGGCCCGCGATGAATTCTTCACCCCCCGACAACTGCGGTCAGCGCCCCTCCCCGGGCGCTACGGCAGCCGCTTCGCCACGTGGCGAAGCGACGGCAAGAGTAACTGGTGAGGCGTCATTTACGGCAGGTGTTTTTCGGGGGTCGTCACATCATTGATCAGGAGGTTCCCCGTTAATTCCAGTGCAACTTCCAGTTCCTGTGGAATTCACTTCGAGGGGTCCTGTTCGGAAACGGCCCGCGCGCACCTGCGACAATCGGCAGGACGACTGGACTCGCACGACGGAGGAGAAGCCCCGTGCCGCTGCCCTCGGAACCGTTGCGGAAGCTGGGCTTCCTGACCATCGGGCTGTTCGACGGGGCGGACCCCCGCCCGGGCCACGAGTCCACCCTGGAGATCATCGAGCTGGGCGAGCGGCTCGGCTTCGACAGCGCCTGGGTACGGCACCGCCACCTCCAGTACGGCATCTCGTCCCCGGTGGCCGTCCTGGCGGCGGCCTCGCAGCGCACGACGCGCATCGAGCTCGGCACCGCCGTCATCCCCCTCGGCTGGGAGAACCCGCTCCGCCTCGCCGAGGACCTGGCGACGGTGGACGTTCTCTCCGGGGGGCGCCTCAACCCGGGCGTGAGCGTCGGCCCGCCGATGCACTACGACCAGGTCAAGGAGGCGCTGTACCCGGACTCGGCCGAGGTGGAGAACTTCGGTTACGAGCGGGTGCGCCGCCTGCTGGACTTCGTCGGAGGCGAACCGGCCACGGACTTCAGCGGGGTCGAGGGCATCGAGGTGTTCTCCGACCGCGTCGAGCCGCACTCGCCGGGCCTGCGCGACCGCATGTGGTACGGCGGAGGCAGCCTGAACTCGGCGCGCTGGGCGGGCGAGAACGGGATGAACTTCCTGACGAGCAGTGTGGTGAAGGCGGAGGGGCCGGACTCCGAGCCGGGTGGTCACGACTTCGCCGGCATCCAGCTCGCTCACGTACGGGAGTTCCGCGCCCACCACCCGGACGGGGCCGCCGCCCGCGTCTCCCAGGGCCTGGTGGTCATCCCCACGGACAGCGCGACGACGGAGCAGCGCGCGAAGTACGAGGCGTACGCGGCCCAGCGCCTGCCGCGCACCACGTCCCCGCAGGGCCCGGCCCGCCTGCTGTTCGCCCCGGACCTCGTCGGCACCTCGGCGGAGATCGCGGAGCGGCTGTACGCCCACGCCGCGTTCCGCGAGATCGACGAGGTGGCCTTCGCCCTCCCCTTCAGCTTCGACCACGAGGACTACGTCCAGATCCTGACGGACATCGCGACGAATCTGGGGCCGGAGCTGGGCTGGCGGCCGGCTGCCTGAACCCCGAAGGGCAGGCAGCCGGCCGGCCTTTCTTTACTTCGGGTCGCGGTCGAACAGCGACTTGGACCAGGCGTAACCGAGCACGGCCAGCCCCACGCACCAGACCACGGCCAGCCACCCGTTGTGGCCGATCTCGTTGCCGAGCAGCAGCCCGCGCAGCGTCTCGATGGCCGGGGTGAACGGCTGGTACTCGGCGACCGGCTGGAACCAGCCCGGCATCGCGTCGACCGGCACGAAGGCGCTGGACAGGAGCGGCAGGACCATCAGCGGCATGGCGTTGTTGCTGGCCGCCTCGGCGTTCGGGCTGGACAGCCCCATTCCGACCGCGATCCAGGTCAGCGCCAGGGAGACGAGCGCCAGCAGTCCGAACGCCGCGAGCCACTCCAGGGCGGTGGCATCCGTGGACCGGAACCCGATCGCCACCGCGACGGCCCCGACGAGCGCCACGCTCAGCATGCACTGCAGCACGCTGCCGACGACATGCCCGATGAGCACCGACCCGCGGTGGATCGCCAAGGTGCGGAAGCGGGCGATGATGCCCTCGGTCATATCCATGGCGACGGACACCGCGCTGCCGATCGTGGTGCCGCCGATGGTCAGCAGCAGGATGCCCGGGAAGAGATACGCGAGATACGTGGACCGGTCGCCGCCGCCGATGCCCGCGCTCATGGTGTCGCCGAAGATGTAGACAAAGAGCAGGAGCAGCATGACCGGGCTGAGCAGCAGGTTCAGGGTGAGGGAGGGGTAGCGCCGGGCGTGCAGCAGGTTGCGGCGCAGCATGGTGGAGGAGTCGCGTACGGCGAGGGAGATCCGGGTCGCGCGGGCGGGAGCCAGGGGGGT
>NZ_BMVW01000009.1 GCF_014650915.1 Streptomyces poonensis
GGGACGTGCCCACCCAGGAGGTGCTGGCCGCCGCCCAGCTGCTGCGCCGCCATCTGCCGGAGCTGTCCGTCCGGGTCGTGAACGTCGTCGACATGACGAAGCTGTTGCCGCACGAGGAACATCCCCACGGGATGAGCGACTTCGAGTACGACGGCCTGTTCACCACCGACAAGCCGGTGATCTTCGCGTACCACGGCTATCCGTGGCTGATCCACCGCCTCGCCTACCGCCGCACCGGCCATCCGAATCTGCATGTGCGCGGCTACAAGGAGATGGGGACGACGACCACCCCGTTCGACATGGTGGTCCGCAACGACCTCGACCGCTTCCGGCTGGTGATGGACGTCATCGACCGTGTGCCCGGGCTCGCCGTCCGGGCCGCGGCCGTACGTCAGCGCATGGCCGACGCGCGCACCCGCCACCACGCCTGGATCCGTGAGCACGGCACCGATCTGCCGGAGGTCGCCGACTGGAGCTGGAACGCCTGAGCCCACACCTTCCCGAGAGGAAGTTGCCTCATGACCGTACGCGTCGCCATCAACGGCTTCGGCCGTGTCGGCCGCACCTACCTGCGCGCGGCACTCGACCGCGCCGAAGCAGGCACTCAGGACCTCCAGGTGGTCGCGGTCAATGACATCGCACCGCCCGCCACCCTCGCCCATCTGCTGGAGTTCGACTCGGCCTTCGGGCGCATCGGCCGCGACGTCCGGCACGACGACGACTCGATCACCGTCGACGGCCGCCGCATCGCCGTCACCGCCGAACGAGACCCGGCGGCCCTGCACTGGTCCGATCACGCAGTCGACGTCGTCGTCGAGTCCACCGGTCGCTTCCGCGACCGCGACTCGGCCGCCCTGCACCTCAAGGCCGGCGCGCGGACGGTGCTGCTGTCGGCCCCCGGCAAGGGCGTGGACGCCACCATCGTCATGGGAGTCAACGACCGCACCTATGACCGGGACCGCCACCGCGTCGTCTCCGCCGCCTCCTGCACCACCAACTGCGTCGCTCCGATGGTGAAGGTCCTCCATGAGGCCTTCGGTGTCGAGCGGGGCGTGATGACCACGATCCACGCCTACACCAACGACCAGGCACTGCTGGACGGGCCGCACAAGGACCTGCGCCGGGCCCGTTCGGCAGCGCTGAGCATCATTCCGACCAGCACGGGTGCCGCCCGCGCCGTCGGCCTGGTGCTGCCCGAACTGGCCGGTGCCCTGGACGGCATCGCGGTCCGCGTGCCCGTCGAGGACGGCTCGCTCACCGACCTGGCCGTGGTGCTGCGGCGGGAGGCGACGGCGGAGGAGATCAACACGGCGTTCACCGAGGCCGCCGACGGCTCACTGAACGGCATCCTGCGCGTCACGCGAGCCCCGATCGTCTCCCGCGACGTCATCGGCGACCCGGCCTCGTGCGTCCTCGACCCGGCCCTGACCCACACGAGCGGCACCCTGGCCAAGGTCTTCGGCTGGTACGACAACGAGTGGGGTTACTCCAACCGGCTCCTCGACCTCACCGGCGTCGTCGCGGAGGAGTGACGGACGGCGACCCGGGAGGGCGGGTCCCGCGCTGCCGGCCGGCCGCGCACTCCAGGCGCACCCGTCACGAGGAGCGGACCGGCGGGGCCGTAGGGCCGAACGGTCCCCGGCCGACCCCGGTCAGCCCATGGGACCGTCTCCCGGCCCGCTGGACGCTCGAAACGTGGGAAGGCACGGAGGAGACCGCCATGACGACACATGATCATGATGTGCTCGACCGCCCCCCGGTCCACGCGCTGCTCGCGGACGGCACCACCGTGTGCATACGTCCCGTCCGGCCCGACGACCACCAGCGGCTGCAGGATCTGTACGAGGGTATGTCTCCGGAGAATCTGCGGCTGCGATTCTTCGCGGTGAGCCGTCGGTCGGCGGCCATGGCCGCCGACCGGGCCTGCGGTCCCAAGCGGCCGGGCTACCGGGCCCTGCTCGCCGAGACACGGGACAGGGTGGTCGGTCTCGCCGAGTCCGACACCGGCGGGAAGGGGGACACGGCCGAGGCGGGGGAAGCGATCGGGCCGGGGGACACGGCCGAGATCTCCGTGGTGGTCGCGGACGGTCTGCACCACCGCGGTGTGGGGACCCTGCTCGTCGAGCACCTGGTCTCCGCCGCCCGCGCGGACGGCATCACCACGTTCGAGGCCGACGCGCTGTGCGAGAACCACGAGGTGCTCCGGCTCTTCGCCGACCTCGGCCTGCGCACGGCACGGCACTTCGACGGGCCCGAGGTGCGCTGGGCCATCCGGCTGGACCAGGACGACGCCTACCTGTCGGCCGTGGAGAAGCGGGGCCGGGCCGCCGACGTGGCCAGCCTGCGACCCCTCTTCCGGCCGGACACGGTCGCCATCGTGGGCGCCGGACGCAGGCCCGGGTCGGTGGGCCGGGCGATTCTGCACCACCTGAAGACGGGCGGCTTCACCCGGCGCCTGTTCGCCGTCAACCCCGCCGCGCACTCGATCCTCGGTGTGCCCTGCCACCCGTCGGTCGCCGCCCTGCCCAAGGTTCCCGACCTCGCGGTCCTCGCCGTGCCCGCCGCCGCGGTGCCCGCCACTGCCGAGGAGTGCGGCAAGGCAGGCGCACGGGGCCTCTTGGCCGTGAGCGCCGGGCTGGACGCCGACCAGGCCCGGGCGCTGATGACCGCCTGTCGCACGTACGGCATGCGGCTCGTCGGACCCAACTGCCTCGGTGTCTCCAACTCCGACCCGGAGGTCCGCCTCCACGCGACCTTCGCCGCCGGCCATCCGAGCCCGGGTACGGCGGGCGTCGCCGTGCAGTCCGGCGGCATCGGCATCGCGCTGCTCGACGGGCTGTCCCGCCTCGGCATCGGCGTGTCGAGCTTCGCGTCCCTGGGTGACAAGTACGACGTCAGCGGCAACGACATGCTCCAGTGGTGGGAGAGCGACGGTCGCACTGACCTCGCCCTGCTGCACCTGGAGTCGTTCGGCAACCCGCGCGCCTTCTCCCGTACGGCCCGGCGCGTG
This sequence comes from Streptomyces poonensis, assembly GCF_014650915.1. Taxonomy (GTDB): domain Bacteria; phylum Actinomycetota; class Actinomycetes; order Streptomycetales; family Streptomycetaceae; genus Streptomyces; species Streptomyces poonensis. The sequence goes on from NZ_BMVW01000009.1 coordinate 3,011, forward strand.
ACCCGCCGGATGCCCGTGCTCACCGTGGACGCCGGCCGTACCGCGGCGGGCCGCCGTGCCGCCGCCTCGCACACCGCGGCGGCCGCCACCCGCACCATGACCCGCGAGGCGCTGTTCACCCAGGCCGGGATCACCAGCACCCACTCGATCGGCGAGCTGCTCGGGACCGCCGCGCTGATGCACTCCCAGCCGCTCCCGCAGGGCACCCGCGTCGCCGTCGTCACCAACGCGGGCGGCGCCGGTGTGCTGTCCGCCGACGCTTGTGTGGAAGCGGGGTCGGTGCTGCCGCCGCTCGCTCCCGAACTGGTCGCTGACCTGCGGGACATGCTGCCCGCCGGTGCCGCTGTCGGTAACCCGGTGGACGCCACGGCCGCGGTGACGGAGGAACAGCTCGGCCGTTGCGTGGACCGGCTGATGCGGAACGACGGCGTCGATGCGGTGCTGGTGGCGCTGGTGCCCACCGCAGTGGCCGAGGCGACCGGCGACGTCCTGGTGCGGGCCCTCACCCAGGTGCCCGGCCGCCGGGTCCGGCCGGTCGCCGTCGTCCGCCTGGAGCAGGACGTAACGGTGACGCTGCTGCCCGCGGCCTACGGCAGCACGATCCCCTCGTACGCCGAACCGCAGGCCGCGGCCGGGGCGCTGGCTCACGCGGCACACCGGGCGGCCTGGCTGAGCCGGCCTCTCGGCACGGTCCCGGACCTGGACGGCATCGTCACCGCCCGCGCCCACGAGATCGCCGACACCTACCTCGCGTACCACCCGGAGGGCGGCTGGCTCGACCCGCGTACCTGCGCCCAGCTCCTCGGCTGCTACGGCATTCCGCAGATTCCGTGGGCCTGGGCCGAGACCGAGGAGGACGCGGTCCTCGCCGCCCGGCGGCTGCGCGGTGCGGACGGCCGGGTGGTCATGAAGGCCTACTGGCCGGGCCTGGTGCACAAGACCGAGGAGCATGCCGTGCACCTCGACCTCCGGGGCGACGCTCAGGTACAGGCCGCCTTCCGGGACTTCGACGTCCGCTTCGGCCACCTGCTCAGGAGTGTGATCGTCCAGCCGCTCGCCGCGCGCGGCACCGAACTGTTCGCCGGTGTGGTCCAGGACGAGGTGTTCGGACCGCTGGTGCTGTTCGGGCTCGGCGGAACAGCCACGGAAGTACTCGCCGACCACGCCGCCCGGCTCGCCCCGCTCACCGACACGGACGTGCACGACCTGATCACGGCCCCGCGCTGCGCACCGCTGCTGTTCGGTTCGCACGGCAGCCGCCCCGTCGATCTGCCAGGGCTGGAGCAGCTGCTGCTGCGCCTGTCGCGCATGGCGAGCGACCTGCCGCAGCTCGCCGAGGCCGACTTCAACCCGGTCGTGGCCACGCCCGCCGCGGTCACCGTGCTCGACGCCCGTGTGCGCCTGCTGCCGCGCCGGGCCCACGACCCCTATCTGCGCCGGCTCCGCTGAGCCGCCGCGACCGACCGAGCCGGCTGAGGAGGAAGCACCATGAAACACGACAAGATCGGCTCCGTGATGACCACGGACGTGGTCCGGGCCGTGTACGGGACTCCGTTCAAGGAGGTGGCCCGGTTGCTCGTGGACCACCGGATCAGCGGACTCCCCGTGGTGGACGAGGACGAGAAGGTCGTCGGTGTCGTCTCCGAGACCGACCTGATGGCCCACCAGGCCGAACCCTCCGATGCGAGGGAGCCCGGCCGCCGCTTCCCGTTCGCCGCGCTGAAGCCCGCCGCCCGGTGGCGGGCCGCGAAGGCGACGGCCGGCACGGCCGGCCAGCTGATGAGCGCGCCGCCGGTCACCGTGCACGCCGACGACACCATCGTCGAGGCGGCGCGGATCATGGCCGGACGGCACGTGGAGCGGCTGCCCGTGCTCGATGAGGAGGACCGGCTGGTCGGCATCGTCACCCGGCGCGATCTACTGCGGGTCTTCCTGCGGCCGGACGCCGACATCCGCAACGAGGTGATCCACGAGGTGTTGGTGCGCACGCTGTGGCTGGCGCCGCGCAGCATCGGCGTGTCCGTGACGGAAGGTGTGGTCACGCTCGCCGGGCAGCTGGAACGCAAGAGCGAGACGGAGATCGCCGTCTCCATGACCCGGCAGATCGACGGCGTGGTCGCGGTCGTCGACCGACTCACCTGGCGTCTGGATGACGCACGTCTGCGGCCGGACGGCGAGGCACTGCACGGCGTCGCCGACGACCGGCTGCGCAGGCTGTGAGAGGAGGCCGACCGTCATGCCGACGAACGTGCTGGTCGCCTACGGAACGACGAACGGATCGACGGCGGAGATCGCCGAGACCATCGCCGAAGTCCTGCGAAAGGACGGGTTGACGGCCAGGGCGCGTCCCGCCCGGTCCGTCCCGACTGCGGCGGCGTACGACGCCGTGGTGGTCGGCGGCGGGCTCTACGCAGGTCGCTGGCACAAGGACGCCCGCCGTTTCGTCCGGTACCACCGCAAGGCCCTGGCCGAACGCCCGCTGTGGCTCTTCAGCAGCGGTCCGCTCGACGCCTTGGCGTACGCCCGGGACATCCCGCCCGTACGCGATGTGCACAAGGTCATGGTCCGGCTCGAGGTCCGGGAGCACGTCACCTTCGGCGGTTGCCTGCGGGAGGGCGCGCACGGGTGGATCGCCCGCATGATCCTCCGTGGCGGACAGGGCGGGGACTTCCGTGACTTCGATCAGATACGGGCATGGGCGGCGCGGATCGGCCATGAGCTGACGGGCTGACGATCCGACGGGGCGGGGAGGTGCCGGACACCCCCTGGGCTCGGTGAGGATCAGGCTGTCCGCGTTACGGCCGCAGCGGTACGCCCCGGCTCTGGTGGTCCGACGAAAGAGAGAGGTGATGGGTCATGACCGAAGAGGTCCCGTCGCACGCCGCGGAGGGACGACCTGTGGGCGATCTCGGGCGCCGGATCGCCCAGTGCCGCACGGAACTCGGCGTGACGAGGGAGGAGACCGCCGCCCGGGCAGGCATGGCAACGGGCTACCTCCAGCACTTGGAGGAGCATCCGACCGCTTCCCCGGAGGCAGCCGTACTTCTTCGGCTGGCCGGAGCGCTGGAAACCACGGTGAAGCACCTGACCGGAGGAGACACCGAACTGCCGCCCGGCCTCGGCCAGGCCGCCCGCACTCCCGAATTCACCGAGCTGACGGAAGAGGAGTGCCGCGCCCTGCTGTCGACGCACGGGGTGGGACGCCTGGCCGTGTACACGCTTCCGGGACCGGTGATCGTGCCCGTCAACTACAGCGTCGTCGATGGCGCGATCGTCCTGCGCACCGCGCCCGGCAGCACGCCCTCGCAGGCGGTCGGCCGACAGGTCGGCTTCGAGGTCGATCACATCGACGAGGCGTTCAGCGAGGGCTGGAGCGTGCTGGTGCGCGGCCGCGCGTGGGCCGTGACGGACCCCGCCGAGAAGGCCCGGCTCGCGGCACGGGCGTACAGCACGCCCTGGGCGGGAGGCCGGCGCGAGCAGTGGCTGCGCATCGAGCCGGTCATCGTCACCGGGCGCCGGATCACGGCCTGACACGAGCCGTCGGCGTCAGGGCGCTGGTCGGTGGACGCAGTGCGCACGGCCGGGGACAGGCCCCTCAGCGGCCGCCACGGCCTCCGTTGCCTCAGGCCTCCTTGGGCTCGGGTGCCAGTTCGATGACGATCTCCGGCGGTCGGTGTCGGGTATTTCGCGGGCCAGCGTGAGGACGCAGGCCGGAGCGGACGGCGGGCCGGGCCGATGTCGGGTGACGGTCAGCAGATCGGGGACTCCGGTCGGCGAGCGGTTGCTGCAGCAGCCCGGAGGAGTTCCGGGGCGCCCCGGACGACCTGCTCCGCGCAGCTGTGGGGCTTCGACACAGCGATGGACTTCAGCAGATACGGGGCAGCTGCTCCCCGAGCGGCATGTCCAGCACCCGCCGGGCGCCCACCAGGGTGCGCAGCGTCACCCGGCCCCGCGGCCCTTGGGGAAGCACCTCGCCGATGCGTACGGCCTGTCCGCCTTCCGGACGGGAGCGCAGGGCTGTCAGTGCCTCCTCGGCCGCGACGGCGTCGACGAAGGCGACAAGACAGCCCTCGTTGGCGACGATGAACGGGTCGAGGCCGAGCAGGTCGCACGCGGCGGCGACCGCCTCGGGCACGGGGACGGTCCGTTCCTCGATCTCGACGGCGGCGGACGAGGCACGCGCGATCTCGTTCAGGGCGGCGGCCAGTCCGCCCCGGGTCGGGTCGCGCAGGGTGTGGACGTGTGCGCCGAGCGGTGCCAGAGCGGCCACGAGGTGGTGCAGTGGCCGGCTGTCCGAGGCGATGTCGCTGTCGAAACCGAGCCCTTCGCGGGTGGAGAGCACGGTGGTGCCGTGCAGCCCGATCGGGCCGGACAGCAGTACGGCGTCGCCGGGGCGGGCGAGTGCGGCGGACGGGCGCAGTCCGAGGCGGCGCTGTCCGACACCGGTGGTGTTGACGAAGATCCGGTCCGCGGCGCCGCGGCCCACGACCTTGGTGTCCCCGGTGACGACGGGCACCCCCGCATCCCGGGCCGCCTTGCCCAGCGACTGGACGACGAGACGGAGTTCGGACAGCGGCAGTCCCTCTTCGAGGACGAGGGCGACGGACAGGGCGATGGGCCGGGCGCCGCGCATGGCGAGGTCGTTGATCGTGCCGTGCACCGCGAGGGAGCCGATGTCGCCACCGGGAAAGAACAGCGGGCTGACGACGAAGCTGTCCGTGCTGACCACCAGGTCGGGGTGACCGGGCAGCAGCGCCGCGTCCTCCAGCGGGCCGCTCGGGCCGTCGAGGGCGGGCAGCACAAGGGTGTCCAGGAGTTCGGCGGTCAGTCGGCCCCCGGCGCCGTGACCGAGCAGGACCACCTCGTCCTCGTGATGCGGTGCGGGGCAGGCAGCGGTCATGGCGTCGACCCTTCCTTGGCGTCCTCGGTGTCCTTGGTGCGGCCGGCCGCGTGGAAGGCGGCACAAGTGCCCTCCGCGGACACCATCGGCGCGCCGAGCGGACGGCGGGGTGTGCAGCGGGTGCCGTAGGCGGAGCAGTCGGTGGGCAGCCGGGCCCCGGTGAGGACCTGGCCCGCGATGCACTCCGCGTCCTCGGCCGGGCTCAGGCCGGCCACGGCGAAACGGCGGGCGGCGTCGAAGCGCGCGTAGGGCTCGGCGAGTTCGAGCCCGCTGGCGGACAGCTTCCCGATCCCGCGCCAGGCCCGGTCGGTGACGCGGAAGACCGTGCGGACCGCCTCCTGCGCCTCCGTGTTGCCGGACCGGCGTACGGCCCGTACGTACTGGTTCTCCACCGAGTGCCGGCCGGACTCCAGTTGCCGCACGGCCATGAGGATGCCCTCCAGCAGGTCCAGCGGTTCGAAGCCGGTCACCACGATCGGCACGCGGTGGCGGGCGGCGATCGGCTCGTACGCGCGCCAGCCCGTCACCGCGCACACGTGCCCGGCCGCGAGGAACGCCTGCACCTCGCAGCCGGGGTCGTCCAGCAGCGCGGTCATGGCGGGCGGCACCAGGACGTGGCTGACCAGCATCGAGTAGTTCGCCAGCCCCAGGCGGGCGGCGTGCAGCACGGCCATGGCGTTGGCCGGCGCGGTGGTCTCGAAGCCGACGGCGAGGGACACCACCTCGCGGTCCGGGTGTCCGGCGGCCAGACGTACCGCGTCCATCGGCGTGTAGACGACGCGTACGTCCGCACCGCGCGCCCGCAGGGACAGCAGGTCGGTGTCCGTGCCCGGGACCCGCAGCATGTCCCCGAAGCTGGTGAGGATCACTCCGGGCCGGGCGGCGATGGCCATGGCCCGGTCCAGGGTCTCCAGGGGGGTGACGCAGACAGGGCAGCCGGGGCCGTGGATCATGCGGATGCCCGCCGGCAGCAGCTCGTCGATGCCCTGGCGGACCAGGGTGTGGGTCTGGCCGCCGCACACCTCCATGATCCGCCACGGCGCCGTCGCGGTGCGGCGCAGCTCGTCGAGCAGCCGCCGGGCGAGTTCCGGGTCGCGGTACTCGTCGAGGTACTTCACCGTGGCTCGCCCCGGGCCGAGCCTCCGGCGAGGTCGAACCGGACGTCCACGACGCCTTCGATGGCGCGGATCAGGCGGGCCGCGACGGGCACGAGGGAGGTGTCCGGGACGTGGCCGGTGAGGGTGACGACGCCGTCGTGCACGTCCACACCGATGGGCTCGACGGGATGGGGGAAGAGGTGCGCCACGACTTCGCGCCGGACCTCCTCGGCGAGCTCCTCGTCGGCCCGCAGGAACACCTTGAGCAGGTCCCCCCGGCTGACGATGCCCTCCAGCACACCCTCGTCGTTGACGACCGGCAGCCGCTTGACCCTTCGGTGGGCCATGATGCGCGCGGCCTGGGCGAGGGTGGAGCGGGCGTGGACGGTGACGGCCGGGGTGCTCATCAGCTCCCCCGCTGTCACCCCGCCCGCCTTGGCCAGGTCCGACAGCCTCTCCCGCTGGGTGGACCAGTCCGGATCGCTGCCCCGGAACTCCTCCTTGGGCAGCAGGTCGGCCTCGGAGACGACCCCGATCACCCGGCTCTCGCCGGCCACCACCGGCAGGGCGCTGACCTTCCACTGCCTCATGAGCCTGACGATGTCCTTGAACGGGGCCTCACGGCCGACCGCCACGACGGTGTGCGTCATGACGTCGCTCACGATGTGCGGGCTGCCACGCATGGTCGTTCACCTCCGGTGATGCCGGTTGTTGTCAGGTGCGGAGGACGGTGAGGTCGAGGAAGTGGGCGGAGCAGGAGATGCACGGGTCGTGGTTGCGGATGGCCCGCTCGCACAGCCGCGTGAGCTCCTCGTCGCTCGGGTCGCCCCCGGCGAGGGCCGCCTGGGCGATCCGGGCGAGGTCGTTCTCGACGGCGCCCTGGTTCTGCGCGGTGGGCGGCACGATGCGGGCGTCGGTGACCGTGCCGTCGCCGTCCAGCCGGTAGCGGTGGTAGAGCAGGCCGCGCGGTGCCTCGGTCGCGCCGTGGCCACCTCCGGCGACGGGTGGTACCTCGACGTACGGGCGGGGCGGGGGCTCGTACGCGGCGATCAGGCGCAGCGCCTCGTCCACGGCGTACACCACCTCCACGGCCCGTACGAGGACCGACCGGTACGGGTTGCGGCACACGGCTCCTGCCGCTGGATCGCCGAGCCCGGCCTCGCGGGCCGCCTCGAGCGCGGTGGGCGACAGCAGGCTCCCACTGATCGCGAACCGGGCGAGGGGACCGGTGAGATGGCGTCGCCCGTCGAGCCGGGAGTGCAGCGCGGTGGAGTGGGGCACCTGCTCCTCGCGGACGTGGTCGAGGAAGACGGACGTGTCGAATGCGGTCCGGGCGCCGTCGGTCCGCAGGACCGTCGGGGTGCCGCGCTCGATGGCATACGTACCGGGGGAGCCCAGGGCCAGGAGGTCGGCGTCCACGGCGGCCTCGGGGAAGTCGAAGCCCGCTGCCCAGCGCACGGTCTCCCGGGCGTCGTCGGCGGCCCGGCTCAACCGCTCGGCGAGCGGGCGCAGTTCGGCGGGCGCGGGTGCCCGGTGGAAGCCGCCGAGACGGACGTTGACCGGGTGGATCGCGCGGCCCCCGAGGACTTCGAGGAGCGCGTTGCCCGCCTGCTTGAGGCGCAGCCCCCGCTCCACGGCGGCCCGTTCGGCGCGGGCGAGGTCGATCGCACTGTCACAGCCGAGGAAGTCGGGCGCATGCAGCAGGTAGATGTGCAGGGCGTGGCTCTCGATCCACTCGCCGCAGTACAGCAGTCGGCGCAGGTCCTGGATCGGCCGGTCGACGGTGACTCCGCAGGCGTCCTCGATCGCGGCGCAGGCGCTCATCTGGTACGCCACCGGGCAGATGCCGCACACCCGGGCGGTGATGTCGGGCGGCTCGGTGTACGCCCGGCCGCGCAGGAACGCCTCGAAGAAGCGGGGCGGTTCGTAGATCCGCAGCCGCACCTCCTCGACCCGGTCGCCGGACACGCGCAGCAGCAAGGCTCCCTCGCCCTCGACCCGGGCGAGCGAGCCGACGCGCAGGACGCGGGAACCACGGTGGGTCACGGCCGCACCTCCTTGCCGGACTCGTTGTCGCAGGTGTCGAAGGCAGCGGCGTTGAAGGTGCGCAGGAACCGCTCAGTGGCAGGGTCGTCCAGCCCGTCGCGGTGCAGCAGCGGGATCAGCGCGGGCAGGTTCACCGACCCGGACGGCCCGAAGCAGCCGTAACAGCCGCGCCCGTACGCCGGGCAGATCGCCCCGCACCCGGCATGCGTGACCGGTCCCAGGCAGGGCGTGCCGTGGGCGACGGTGACGCAGACCGTGCCGCGCCGCTTGCACTCGAAGCACACACTGTGGTTCGGCACGTCCGGCTTCCGGCCCGCCAGGAACGCCGTGAGCACCTCCAGCAACTGCCCACGGTCGATCGGGCAGCCGCGCAGCTCGAAGTCCACGTCCACATGGGCCGACACGGGCGTGGAGGTGGCCAGGGTCTCGATGTAGTCGGGACGGGCGTACACCGTGCGGCGGAACTCTTCGACGTCGGCGAAGTTCCGCAGGGCCTGGATGCCGCCGGCGGTGGCGCACGCGCCGATCGTCACGAGCACCCGGCACTGCGCGCGGATCTCCCGGATGCGCCGGGCGTCGTCCGGTGTGGTGACGGACCCTTCGACGAGCCCGAGATCGTACGGTCCGGGGTCGACGGAGCTGGAAGCCTCCGGGAAGTGGGCGATCCGCACCCTGCCCGCGAGGGCGAGGAACTCGTCCTCGCAGTCGAGGAGGGTGAGCTGGCAGCCGTCGCAGGACGCCAGCTTGAACACCGCGAGCGTGGGCACGGCCGGCGACGGGGTGCTCATGTCACATCTCCCTCACGGACAGCAGGCCCTCGGCCCGGTTCCAGCCGATCACCGGCCCGTCCCGGCACAGCAGGACGCCGCCCAGCTGGCAGTGGCCGCAGTGGCCGGTGGCGCAGCGCATGTTGCGCTCCAGCGACACCCGGATCCGGTGCGGGGCGAGCCCGCGGTGCACCAGTTCGCGAGCAGCCGCGCGGATCATCACCTCAGGGCCGCACACGAAGGCCGTGGTGTTCCGAGGGGTGAACCGGGCGCCGTTCAGCAGGGTGGTGACGACCCCGACGCGGCCCCACCAGCCGGGGGAGGGGCGGTCGACGGCGACCGCGCAGCGCGGCGGTCCGTGCGCTGCCGTCCAGGCGCGGAGCCGGCCGGCGTACAGCAGGTCGTCGGGGGTGCGGGCGCCGACGAGGAGGTTCAGCCGCCCGTACGCGTGCGGGGCGGCGAGCGCGGCGGCGACCAGGGGCCGCAGCGGGGCGAGACCGATGCCGCCCGCCATGACCAGCAGGTCCTGGCCGATCGCCCGGCCCAGGCTCCAGCCGGTGCCGAACGGTCCGCGCAGACCGACCTGTTCCCCCGGCCGCAGCGCGCACAGCGCCGCCGACACCGCGCCGACCGCCCGGATGGTGTGGACCAGCTCGCGGTGGCCGATGCGGGACACCGAGACGGGGATCTCCCCGACGCCGAAGGCGTACACCATCGCGAACTGACCCGGCACGAACGGTGCGACTGCCGCCGCGCCCGCCGGGGCCAGCGTGACGCTGACGGTGTCGGCCGTCTCGGGCCGCACCCGGGTCACCCGGTACGGCAGGGGAACATCGGTCATGGCGGGCTCCCGCTGCCGTAGGGGCCGTACAGGTCGAGCAGCCGGATCCGGGCGGCGCGCAGCCGGTCGGCGACCACGTGGCCGACCCAGACCGCGATCGCCCGGCCGAAGCCGGGATCTCGGGCGCACATCTCCCGTACGGCCTCCGCGTCGAACTCCCACGCCCGTACCTGGCTCATCGCCTCCGCTCCCAGGTGCCACACGTACGGCGGGATGTGCCAGGACCAGCCGACCAGTTCGCCGTGGCCCAGCGACTCGATGACGGCGGCCCGCCGGCCGGGGACGTGCACGTCGAGGACGACCGTCCCGGTGCGTACGATCCAGAAGCGGTCTGCGCGCCGGCCTTCCTCGAACAGGCGGGTGCCCGCCGGGAAGGAGACCTCGCGGGCGTGCCGCATCAGCCGGGCCCGGTGCTCGGCCGGGAGGGCCGCGGTCAGGGTGGTGGCGGAGGTCATGGCTCGGACTCCTTCCGGCCGTTCTCGCCCTCCTGGTCGTGTCGTCGCAGCCGGGCGGCGAGTTCGTCATGCAGGGCGGAGGCTTCCTCCGTGATGTCGATGCCGACCGGGCACCAGGTGATGCAGCGTCCGCAGCCCACGCAGCCGGAGCTGCCGAACTGCTCGTACCAGGTGGACAGCTTGTGGGTGAGCCACTGCCGGTAGCGGCTGCGGGCCGAGGCGCGGACCGGGCCGCCGTGCAGATAGGAGAAGTCCAGGTCGAAGCAGGAGTCCCAGCGCTGCCACCGCTCGGCGTGGTCGCCGGTGAGGTCGGTGATCTCCTCGGTCGTGGTGCAGAAGCAGGTGGGGCACACCATGGTGCAGTTGCCGCAGGTGAGGCAGCGGGCGGCGACGTCGTCCCAGCGGTCCGCCTCCAGGCTGTCGCCCAGCAGCGTGCGCAGGTCCACGGGTGGCATGGCCCGGCCCATCCGCTCCCGCGCGGCGTCCACCGCGTCCCGGGCCGCAGCTTGCGTCTCCGGCTCGGCCGGGCGGTGGGGCACCTCGGCGAGGAGCTCGTCACCGGCGTCACTGCCGGCCCGGACGTGGAAGCGGTGACCGGTTTCGTCCACGAGCTCGGTGAGCGCGAGATCGAAGCCCGCGTCGGCCCCCGGTCCACTGCCCATGGACACGCAGAAGCAGGTGGCGCCCGGCTCCGTGCACTCGGCGGCTATCAGGAACGCTCCCGCACGCCGCTCCCGATAGCCGCGATCCTGGTAACGGCCCCCGGCCAGCACCCGGTCCTGGATCGCCACGGCGCGCAGGTCGCAGGGGCGTACGCCCAGGAAGGCGTACGAGGGCCGCGCACGAGGCGCCTCGGCGACCGACAGCCGTCCGTCGGCCGTGCGGTCGGCGTCCCACACTTTCTCCCGCTCCGGGTGCAGGAACGCCTTCCAGGACTGGGGCCCCGTGGTGTGCGCGAAGGCGGCGCCGTCCGCGCGGGGGACCAGCCGGTAACGGCCCGCCTCCACCTCGGTGCCCCAGCCGAAGGGCAACTCCTCGGCCGTGGCGAGATCGGCCAGCACGACGGCACCGTCCCGCACCGTCGGTCCGATGACCGTGCGTCCCCGTGCGCGCAGAACCTGGACCAGGGCGTCCAGTCCGGTCCGGTCCAGGACGGCGGTCGTGCGACGCTCCGACATCGTCCCCTCCGAGAGGCCGTGGGGCTGCTGACTCCAGCATGGGCCCGCCCGCCGCCGGGCACTACGGGCCGCCCGGTCCCGACCGGAGGCCGTTCGGCCCCGAGCGGCCCGTGTCCTGTCTCGGCATGCTGGAGACGAACGCAGTGGAGGGAGAGGCACCATGACTGTCCCCACCCGCATCGCGATCGTCGCCGTCGGCGACCGGTACCGGCACGACGACGGCATCGGCCGGGCGGTGCTGTCCCGCCTGAGGGAACGGACGGCGGACCGTCCGCTGCCCCCGGGCACGGTTCTCGCGGAGTGCGACATCGACGATCCGGGGCGACTCCCCCAGCTCTGGGACCACGCAGAACTCGCTGTCGTACTGGAGCCCGCCCACACCCTCCCGAGCCACCCCGGACGCATCTACCGGCTGGAGCTGGACAGCGACGGGCTCCGGCGACCCGGCACGATGCGTCAGCGCGGACTCGGCGCGGCCGTCGAACTCGGCCGGCAGCTGGACCGGCTGCCCCGCCATCTGGTGGCGTACGCCGTCGAGACCGCGGACGCCTCGCTCGGCGAAGGGCTGTCGGAGTCCGTGGCGGCGCAGGTCGATGTCCTGGCCGAGCAGGTGGAGGAAGAGATCGTGCGGCACCGGGTGGCAGCGGCACAAGCCGTGGCCGGCCGGGAGACGGCATGACGGAGCGGGAAGGACTCCACCCACTTCTCGCGGATCCTGATCGCGCGGTGCGCGGCGGTCAGCCGCTTCTCCAGCTGAGGATGGGACCCGGTCATCCAGAACCCTCCCTTCTGGCGGGCAGCGGCTCGCCCAGTTCGCCGGTGACCGCGTCCGCCATGGCCCGCAGCACGTCGAGCGTGCGCTCGGCCTCGGCCTCGTCGATCTGCGTGATGGCGAAGCCGACGTGGACGATGACATACGCTCCGGCCCCGGCCTGCGGCGTGTAGGCGAGGCACACCTCGCGGCGTACGCCGCCGAAGTCGACCGTGCCCATCCGCACGCCCGCGTCGTCGCGGACGTCGGTGATCCGGCCGGGGATGCCCAGGCACATCGCGCTCACTCCTCCCCTGCGAGCAGGGCGGACGCCACCGCCGCCTGCCCGTAGCTGATGCCGCCGTCGTTGACCGGGACCGCACGGCCCGTCAGTACGCGCAGCTCCTGTGCGCGCAGCAGCCGGTGTACGTCGGTCAGCAGGCGCCGGTTCTGGAAGCAGCCGCCGCCCAGGCACACGGTGGGCGGGGCGCCCTCGGCCACCGCTCGCTCGACCAGTGCCGCCGTGACCTCGGCGAGGGTCGTGTGGAAGGCGGCGGCGAGACGGGACACCGGAGTACCTTCCATGAGGCCCTCGAGGAGGGCGGTGAGCGTCGTGGCGGGGTCGTACACCCACAGGCCGTCCGCCCGGACCAGCCGCCACGGCAGGGGACCGGCCCGCAGGTCGCCCGCCGCGCTCTCCAGGGCGACGGCTGCCTGACCCTCGTACGACACCGTGTCCGCGAGGCCGAGCAGGCTCGCCACGGCGTCGAAGAGGCGTCCGGCGCTGGAGGCCTGGGGGCAGTTCACCCGCCGCTCCACCAAGGTTCGGACCATTCGGGTCTCACGTGCGTCGAGGCGGTCCGTGAAGGGACGGGCGAGCGCGGGTGCGGGCCCCGGCAGGCCCAGTGGCTCCAACCCGTGGAGGTAGCCGAGTGCCATCCGCGTCGGATGGCGGACGGCGGCCTCCCCGCCGGGCAGCGGTGCCCGCGCGAAGCGGCCCACGCGGCGGTAGCCCGTCAGATCGGCGACGAGCACTTCGCCGCCCCACAGTGTGCCGTCGTCGCCGAGGCCGAGCCCGTCGTACGCGACACCGACGAATGGCTCGGTCAGGCCGTGTTCGGCGGCGACGGCGGCCACGTGCGCGTGATGGTGCTGGACGGGGATGCGGCGCTCGAAGGGCCCGGCGCGGGCCCACTGCGTGGACAGATAGCCGGGGTGGAGGTCGTGAGCGGCCACCCGCGGGGCGATCCCGGTCAGGTGGGTGAGGGTCGCGTAACAGGTCTCGAAGGTGTCGTACGTCGCCGCGTCCGCCAGGTCTCCCGTGTGCGCCCCGAGGTGGACCCGGCCGTGCTCGGCCAGGGCGAAGGTGTGCTTGAGCTGGGCACCGGCCCCCACCAGCGGGAGTATGGCGGAGGCCGGCAGCATGAGGGGTGCGGGGGCGTATCCGCGTGCCCGCCGCAGGACGAGCACTTCGCCGTGCACGGTGTGGACGACGGAGTCGTCGTAGCGGGCGCGGATGGGCCGGTCGTGGGTCAGATATCCGTCCGCGACCGCGTCGAGCGCCCGGCGGGCCTCGGCGTCGTCCGTGGCGATGGGCTCGTCGGCGAGATTGCCGCTGGTGACGATCAGCGGCCGGTCCAGCGCGCGCAGGAGGAGATGGTGCAGCCCGGTGGTGGGCAGGAAGAGCCCCACGCGACCGGTGCCCGGGTGCACCTGCCGGGCGAGCGGCCCCTCGCAGCGCCGTGCACACAGGAGGACGACGGGCCGCTGCGACGACGCCAGCACGGCCTCTTCCGTGCGGTTGACGTGCGCGAGCCGCCGTGCTGTTGCGAGGTCGCGCACCATGACGGCGAATGGCTTGGCGGGCCTGCGCTTACGCTGCCGCAGCGCGGCCACCGCCGCCGCATCGGTGGCGTCGCACACCAGTTGGTAGCCACCGAGCCCTTTCACCGCGACGATGCCGCCGCCCGCGATCGTCCGCACCGCCGCCGACAGCGCATCCTCCCGGGCCAGGTCGTCCCAGGCGAGCCGGGGACCGCACACCGGGCAGGCCAGCGGCTCGGCGTGGAAGCGCCGGTCGGTCGGGTCCGCGTACTCGGCCGCGCAGGCGGGACACAAGGGGAAGCGACGCATGGTGGTGCGCTCGCGGTCGTAGGGCAGGTCCTCGACGATGGTGGCCCGCGGGCCGCAGTCGGTGCAGTTGATGAACGGGTAGCGGTGGCGCCGGTCGGCCGGGTCGAACAGCTCGTCCAGACATGCGTCGCAGATGGCTGCGTCCGGCGGGACCTCGCGCGGTGTGGCGGATGGGTCGGCCTGGCTCGACACGACGGTGAAACCGGCGTGGACGGGCACCTTGTCGCCGGAATGGCCGTTCGCATCGGTCACGTCGGTCACGTCGGTGACGTCGGTGACGTCGACGCTGCGGACGGCGGCCAGCGGCGGCGCGTTCTCTCGGAGGCGCGTGATCAGCTCGTGCAGGGCATCGGGGTCGCCCGAGACGGTGAGTTCCACATGGCCGTTCACGTTACGGACCCACCCGTCGAGCCTCAGCTCGGTCGCCGTCCGGTGCACGTACGGCCGGAACCCGACGCCCTGGACGCGGCCGAAGACCTCGATGCGCTGAGTTCGCCGATCCCTCATGACCGCTCCTCGTACGCGACATGCCGTACGACGTCTTCCTCCACCGCGCGCACCAGCGCGTCCACGCGAGCCGCGACCGGAGCGGACAGACCTCTGCCCAGGGACCGGTCGGCGCCCTCGACGGCGTACACCACCAGTCGGCGCGGTAACCGGCCCAGGACCCGGGACAGTTCGACGGCCTCTCCCAGGCCCAGCGCATGGGAGCTCGCCGTTGCCGTCCCTTCCGGTCGCGGGCCGTCCGGCGGGCCGTCCAGCGGATCGCCGAGGGTGAGCCGGTGGACGCGGCCGGGGTGGGGCGGCTCGGCGTGCGCGGCATCGACCACGACCGCGAGCCCGGCGTTCTCCCACAGCGCCAACAGCCTCGCCGGGTCGCCGTCGCAGGTCGCCAGGACCGTGCCGGGCGGCAGCGGCCGGACGGCCGTGCGCTCCTCGAGGCGCGCTGTCACAGCCCGGCCCACGCCGTCGTCGTGACGGAACTCGTTCCCGACTCCGATGATCACGATCCGCAAGGCGCCGGTCATCTTCCCGCTCCATCGCTCGGGGGCCGACTGCTCACCCTGGGCTTCCGCGGGTGTGAGGCGGCAGAGGCCGAACGTCCCCGGCACGAAGGGCCGAACAGCCCCTCGTGCCGAGCCGACCCGGTGGTGACGGTGGAAGTAAACCGTACGGATCGCCCGACGACGAGGCGGTGGGAACGATGACGCTGGTACTGCCCTTGGTCGTGGGCGTCGACGGCTCGGACGGCTGCTTGCAGGCGGTCGACTGGGCGGTGGACGAGGCCGCTCGACGCCATCTTCCGCTACGGCTGGTTCATGCCTCCCTGTGGGAGCGATATGAAGGCATGGCACCGTCGTACCGTCTGGAACGCCCGTCCGAGCAGGTGATGGCCGAGCACATCGTCGCCTCCGGCGTGGAGCGTGCCCGGCGGCGCAATCCCGAGGTGAAGGTGTCCACCGACATCGTCCCCGCCGCCGCGGCGGACGCCCTCCTCGAGGCGGGCAACAACGCCACCGCCCTGGTCACCGGGTCACGGGGCCGAGGCGAGCTGAAGGGACTGCTGCTCGGCTCCGTCGGCCTGGCCGTCGCGGCCCGCGCGCACTGCCCGGTGATCGTGGTCCGCGGCGACGCGGCCGGCCTGGCCGGCCGCCACGAGCGGATCCTCCTCGGCGCCGGGGAGCCGGCCACAGGTGGGGACGCGACGCGGTTCGCCTTCCGTGAAGCCGAAGTCCGTGGGTGCGTCCTCGACGTGGTCCGGGCCTGGCGCTGCCCCGCGTACGAGACGGCCGCGGACGTTCCCGCGCTCGCCGAGGGACCGGCCCGGTACCACGAGGAGCAGGCCCGCACCCAGCTGGACGAGCTGCTCCGCGGAGCGGTGACCGATCACCCCGGCGTGCGGGTGAGCCGTACGACGGTTGAGGGGCCGGCCCGCAAGGTGCTGGTGCATCGTTCGGCCGCCGCCGACCTCGTGATCGTCGGGGCGCGGCGCCGGCACGGCCACGTAGGGCTCCAGCTCGGCCGGGTCGCCCACACGCTCCTGCACCACGCCGAGTGTCCCGTGGCCGTCGTCCCCCAGCGTGTGTGACAGTGAGTGCGGGGAACGCGGCCGCACGGCAGGAAGCCACTGACCATCCACGCGCCGGGCCCCGACGGAGGAGACCGCCTGGTGACGGACCTGACCTGGGAGTACGACGGGTACCGTCCCGCGGAGGAGCGGCTGCGGGAGTCGCTGTGCACGCTGGGCAACGGCCGGTTCGCCACCCGCGGGGCCCTTCCCGAGTGCGCCGCGGACGATGTGCACTACCCGGGTACGTACGTGGCCGGCTGCTACAACCGGCTCACCTCCGAGGTGGCGGGCCGCCAGGTCGAGAACGAGGACATGGTCAACCTCCCCAACTGGCTGCCCCTGCGCTTCCGCCTCGCGGGCGGGGAGTGGCTCACGCCGGAGACGGCGACCGTCCTCGATCACCGTCAGACCCTTCATGTGGACGTGGGACTGCTGGAGCGCCGGACCCGGTACGCGCTCGGTGGGGGTCTGGTGTTGTCCGTGCGCCAGCAGCGTCTCGTTCACATGGCCGACCCCAACCTGGCCGCCCTGCGTACCGAATTCACGGCCGAGAACTTCGCGGGCGAGCTGGAGGTCGAGGCCGCGCTGGACGGAGGCGTCACCAACGCCGGGGTGCCGCGCTATCGCGAGCTGGACGGCCGCCACCTCACCCATGTGCACACGGGGACCGCCGTGCCCGGCACGGTGTGGCTGCGCTGCCGGACCCGCACCTCGGACATCAGGGTCGGGATGGCCGCCCGGTTGACGGCCCGGGCAGCGGTCACACATGTGCAGGAACTCGCGCGCGCCGTCCAGTTTGTCACGCTTTCCTTGACCCCGGGCCGGTCCGCCACCGTCGACAAGACCGTGGCCCTGCACACCTCGCGCGACCCGGCGATCGGTGATCCCCTGCAGGCCGCCGTGGACCGGATCGACGCTGCGCCCGGCTTCGACGAGTTGCTGGCCTCGCACCGGACGGCCTGGAACCAGTTGTGGCGCCGGGCCGAGCTGGACGTGCCCGGGGAAGCGGGCGGCATCCTGCGGCTGCACCTCTTCCACGTACTGCAGACCCTCTCCCCGCACACCGCCGACCTGGACGTGGGCGTGCCGGCCCGGGGACTGCACGGCGAGGCCTACCGCGGCCACGTCTTCTGGGACGAGCTGTTCGTCCTGCCCTACCTCAACCTGCACTTCCCCGAGGTGTCCCGAGCACTGCTCCACTACCGGCACCGCCGCCTGGGCCGGGCCCGCACCGCGGCACGGCACGCGGGCCGCCGGGGGGCGATGTACCCGTGGCAGAGCGGCAGCGACGGGCGCGAGGAGACCCAGCGGCTGCACCTCAACCCGAGCTCGGGCCGCTGGCTGCCCGATCACTCCCATCTCCAGCACCACGTCGGGTCGGCGATCGCGTACAACGTGTGGCAGTACTGCGAGGCGAGCGGCGACACCGAGTTCCTGCACACCAAGGGTGCCGAGACGCTGCTGGAGATCGCCCGCTTCTGGGCGGACTCGGCCACCTGGGACGAGCAGCGGGGACGGCACCGCATCCGGGGAGTCGTCGGCCCGGACGAGTACCACGACGCCTATCCGGACGCGGACCGGCCCGGCCTGGACGACAACGCGTACACCAACGTCACCGCCGCCTGGGTGCTCTGCCGCACCCGGGAGCTGCTGGACGCCCTGCCCGAGCCCCGCCGCCGCGAACTCGCCGAGCGCACCGGCCTCGACAACGCCGAGCTCGACCGGTGGGACGCCGTCTCCCGCACCCTGTACGTGCCCTTCCACTCCGGCGTGATCAGCCAGTTCGAGGGCTACGGCGACCTGGCCGAACTCGACTGGGACGGCTACCGGAAGAAGTACGGGAACATCCGGCGCCTGGACCGGATCCTGGAGGCCGAGGGCGACACTCCCAACCGCTACCGGGCGTCCAAGCAGGCCGACGTCCTGATGCTCGGTTACCTCTTCGCACCGGCCGAACTCCGCGGACTGCTCGGCCGGCTGGGCTACCGGCTGGACGAGGAGACCTGGCAGCGCACCGTCGACCACTACCTGGCCCGCACCAGCCACGGCTCCACCCTCAGCGGCCTGGTCCACGGCTGGGTCCTGGCCCGGGCCCGGCGCGCCGAGGCCTGGAAGTTCTGCCAGGAGGCACTGCGCGGCGACATCGCCGACGTACAGGGCGGCACCACCGGCGAGGGCATCCACCTGGGCGCCATGGCCGGCACCCTCGACCTGGTCCAGCGCGGGCTGACCGGCCTGGAGACCAGGCACGGCGCGCTCTGGCTCGACCCCGTGCCCCTGCCCGAGCTGTCCTCGTACCAGGTCTTCCTGCGCTACCAGGGGCACTGGGGGGTACGGCTGCGGCTGGAGCGCGGCCGACTGGAGATCACCGTGCCGGCGTCCGACCGCTCCCCGATCGACATCCGACTGCCCGACCGTGCGGTCAGCGTCCAGCCGGGGGAGACCTGCCACCTGGTACTCCCGGAGTGAGAGTGAAGAGCGCTTCCGGCCGAGTCAATGATTCACCATGCGCGTCCCTTCATTCGCCCCTTTGGCCAGGTGCGCCGGGACAAGGGTGGTCCGCTGTCCGCAGTCGGTGCGGAGCGCGCCGCGGAACGGCCGGAGGACTGTCATGGGGCCTGTCGAAATCAACGGACTGCCCGCGCACGTACCGCTGGCGCACGCGGTGGTGGTCCGGCTGCCGCTGACCTGCCTGCTGCTGGTCGCGGGTGCTGCCTGACCGGCCTGGCTTCGGCGGATGGGGCTCGCCCTGCCCGTCCTGGGGGTCGTGGACCTGGTGCTGGTGCCGTTGACCACACACGCCGGGGAATGGCCGGAGCCACGTGTCCCCAGGAACCCGCTGGTCGAACGTCACACCGGACTGGGCGACTCCCTGCTGCCGTGGGCGGCAGCCGTACTTCTGGTGGCCGTGCTGTTGTGGCGGACAGCCCGGCGCACGCGCCTGCCGCAGGGCGAGAACACCGGCAGGGTACCGGCAGCGGTGCTGTCTGTTCACCTTCTCCCGAGGCCCCTGAGTACGGCCTTGCTCCGGAGCCGCCCGAAGCCTGATGTGCGACCGTGGCGCCGCATCTCGCACGTCACCGCGCGAAGCATGGGCCGGCCGGCCCTCGGAGTGGGCCTGGTGGCCTCTCCCCGTCCGCCGCTCGCGGCGCGATGCTGGTCCTGGCAGGTGAACCCGACGATGGGGGTGCGCGCCATGATGTCGCCCGTTGCCGCAGGGGTCGACGGATCCGCCGAGAGCCTGGCCGCCGCCGCGTGGGCGGCCCGCGAGGCCGTGCGCCGCGAGTGGCCGTTGATGCTGGTGCACGCGGTGAACTGGCATCCTCGTGAAGAGAATGACGAAGTGGCATACGCCATGCGGCAGAACGTCGCGCGACGAGTTCTGCGGCAGGCGGAAGCGCGGGTCCGGACAGCGGCCCCTGGCGTTCAGCCGGTCCTGGCGCAGGTCGAGGGGCCGGCGACCACGGCCCTGGTGGAGGTGGCCGAGCGGTCCGAACTGCTGGTGCTGGGCTCGCGCGGGCTGACCGGCTTCGCCGGGTTCCTCGTCGGCTCGGTGGCCCGCGGCGTGGTGGCGGGGGCCAGGCGTCCCGTCGTCCTCGTGCGGGCGGAGGAGGACGAGGCGGACGAACACCTTCCGGCGGGTGACGGAAGTGCCTCCACCCGCACCGGCTACCGGGACGTGGTGCTCGGCCTCGACGTCGGCGATCCGTGCGATGACGTCATGGAGTTCGCCTTCGAGGCGGCACGGCTCCGACGCGCGAGGCTGCGGGCCGTGCACGCCTACCACGCACCGGGCCCGCTCGGCCTGGGAGCCGGTGACATCGCGTTGATCGACGAGCCCCGGCGGGCGGAGGAGTGGCAGGGCTTCCTGTCCGCGGTTCTCCAGCCATGGAGCGACAAATACCCCGAGGTGCAGACCCTGGCGACCGCGGTGGAGGACAAGGCGTCGAACGCGCTGCTGCGGGCCGCGACCGGAGCGAGCCTGCTCGTCGTCGGCCGACGCCTGGCCGAACGACCCGTCCGCGCGCGTACGGGGCCCGTCACGCACGCCGCACTCCTGCACGCCGACTGCCCCGTGGCCGTCGTACCGCATGAGTGAGGGACGCGACCGGAACGCGCCTCTCACCGATACCACCGGGACGACCAGGAGACCGGGCACAGAAGGACAGCGGCGACGGAGGTGAGAGCCATGACGAGGCCGATGGTGGCCGGGCTGGACGGTTCCCGCGAGAGCATCGCGGCAGCCGACTGGGCGGCCAGGGAAGCCCTGCGCCGGGACCTGCCGCTCCGTCTGGTCCACGCCTGGGAGGGCCTGCCCGACGACGACACCGATGCGACCCTGCCCGAGGTGCGCGCGCCGCAGTACCACGCACGCCGGGTGCTGCGCGCCGCGGTCGAGCGGCTGGGCGAACGGTATCCGCAGTTGTACGTGGCCGCCGAGCAGCTGCGCATGCAGCCCGGCCCCGCGCTGCTCGCCGCCGCGGAGAACGCCGAGATGCTGGTCATCGGCAGCCAGGGCTTCGGCGGCGTCGGCGGGTTCCTGGCGGGTTCGGTGGCGACGGCCACCGCGGCTCATGTCCAGCGGCCGCTGGTCCTCGTACGGGCCGGTGACACGCCGGAGAGCGAACACCTGCCGGACGGCTCCGGGCGGCCGTCGGCCCGTACCCGCTGCCGTGACGTCGCCGTCGCCCTCGACACCGGCGCACCCTGCGACGAGGTCCTGGACTTCGCCTTCCGCGCCGCCGCACTGCGCCGGGCACCGCTGCGGGCCGTGCACGCCTGGCACGTGCCGCTCACCGAAGGCCTCCCGGACGCCGAGGAGCGCGCGCTCTTCAGGCAGAAGGTGGAACGGGAACTGACGGCCTTGCTCCAGCCGTGGCGCGCGAAGTACCCCGAGGTGTACGTGTGCGCGACGCTCCACGAGGGACGACCGGCCCACGTCCTCGTACGGGCCGCGAGCGGAGCGGGCCTGCTGGTGCTGGGCCGCCGCAGGCGCCGCGCCGCGGTGGGCTCGCACACCGGCCCGGTGGCGCACGCGCTGATCCATCACGTGAACAGCCCGGTCGCGCTGGTCCCGCACGACTGACCGCGACGGGGGCCGCACGCGCCCTCCGCCGATCACCGCCAGCCGAGGGAATGATCCGCGATGATGTACTGGAACGGGAACAACATGAGTGGCTGGGGCTGGTTCGCCATGTCGCTCGGCACGGTCCTCTTCTGGGCCCTTCTGATCGCCGCCGCCGTCGTGCTCTTCCGCGCCCTGAACCGCGGCCACGCGGACACGCACACGGGCGTCACTCCCAGCACTCCCGAGCACGTGCTCGCCGAGAGGTTCGCCCGCGGGGACATCGACGAGGAGGAGTACCGGCGGCGGCTGGACGTCCTGCGAAAGGGCCCGTAGGTCTGCACCGGGCCATCCGCACCGGTCTGTTCTGCGTGACGGCACCGTACGTCCGTCACGCGGTACTGCGCCCAGCGGGACGGCCCGTGCATACCTCCGTACCGTCGCCGTGGTGCGTGTCACCGTCACCGACGCCGGGTCACGCACGAGGGCGTGTGCGCGGCACTGAGCCGCGTCTTGGCCGCCGTCGGCGTCTCGTCCGACGGCCCGTTGCTGCGCCATGTGCTGCTCCCGCGGGTCGGCGGCCGGGCTGCTGACCTGTACGGCGAGGCGCTGACAGGAGTGACCGAGGCGGCCCTGACCGACCTCGACGGTGTACCCAGGTCATAGCGGTGACTGATGCGCGCCAAGCGGTGTGAGGTACCCCAAGGCGAGGGTGCTGACAGGGGCAATGATCGTCGCCGGAAGGCCATCAGCGTTGCTGCCGACGGCTCGCGGTCGCGGGCCGGACGGCAGAACACCGACTGCGTATGCCGGATGTCGACAGACCATGAGGTGGCGTAGGCAAGTCAGTCACTGAGCGGCCGCATCAGGGCGCAACACGACAGATCTCACCTTGTGGTGCTGACTGCGCCGGTGACCATAGCCCTCAGGCTTGTCCGCCCACTGAATCGGAATACGCTTGCGGTTGTGAGCCCAGGCCCTGTGCGTGTGTTTCGGCAGGCGTCGGGAGGGATGATTCGGTATTCCGGCCTGGCGACATCGGCTGGTGTATTTGTTCGGTGCCACCCTCTGGACCGCAGGCAGCGACACTGTACCGACCGTTCCCGCGACCGAGCGACCGAGCGACCGAGCGACCAGCGGGGAAGCGGGGGAGGGGGCGGCTGCCGCGAGATTTCAGCGGGGCGACGCCAGGAGGGGGCGGCCACATGAGTCGACATCCCGAGCACGCGGCGTCGAGCAGCGTGCCTGTACCCCTGGAGGACGTCCGTCCCTTCGGGGAGGCGCTCGTGGTGGGTGCCGGTATTGCCGGCCTGCTCGCCGCTCGCGCTTTGTCGGACAGCTTCCAGCATGTCACGATCCTGGAACGCGATGCTCTCGACACGGCCCACGCCCACCGCTCCGGTGTCCCGCAGGCGCACCACGTCCACGTGCTGACCGCCCGTGGCGGCCAGTTGCTCGACGAGATGTTCCCCGGTTTCCGCGACGAGTTGCAAGGTGCCGGGGCGCCCACATTCGACTTCGGCGAGAAGGTCTCCATGCTTTTCGCCGACGGCTGGGCACCGCAACTGGGCACGACCGGCTTGCGCGTGCAGTCGTTCACCCGCCCTCTCTTCGAGTCCCGCCTGCGACGCCGGGTTGTCGCGCTCCCGGGCGTCGGTCTGCAGGACAAGTGCCAGGTCGTGGGGCTGGACACGGTCCAGGGCCGGGTGACCGGCGTCGTCACCCGCGGCAGGGAAGCAGACTCCCTCGTCGTGCTGAAGGCCGACCTGGTCGTCGTGGCCGGCGGCCGTTCCGCGCATCTGCCCGCCTGGCTGGCCGACATCGGGCTGCCGCACCCCCGTGAAACGGTGCTCGACGCGCGCGTAGGCTATGCGTCCCGCCTGTACGACAACCCCACCGACCGGTGGCCCGACTGGGTGGCCATGGCCGAGTTCCTTCAGGCTCCGTCGATCCGCCGGGGCTGCTTCGCCACCCGTGTGGAGGACGGGCGCCTCCTCGTCACCCTGCAGGGCATCGAGGACGACCGTCCACCGCGCGGCGATGCGGACTTCAGGAACTTCGTCGGGTCTCTTCGCGTCCCCCTCGCACCTGTACTGCAAGCGATGCGCCCGATCACCTCGCCCCGGCCATACGCGCTCACCGGCAACCGGCGCCTGGCCTACCACCGTCTGCCGCGGTGGCCGGACGGACTGGTCGTTGTCGGTGACGCGGTCTGTGCCTTCAACCCCGTCTACGGACAGGGCATGACCGTAGCCGCACTGGAAGCCGTGCTGCTCCGGGATGTCATCGCCGCCCAGGCGGGTCGTACGACCCTGTCACCGGGAACGACGCGTCGGTTCCAGCGGAGACTGGCCCGGATGACCTTGATGCCGTGGCTGCTGGCGACCTCCACCGACTGGGGCTGGCAACGGCACGAGCGCACACCACCGTTGCCGCTCAGAGCAGGGCTGTGGTACCTGCGCAGCTTGCTGCGCGTCGTGCCCGCGGAGCCGGAGGTCTACAGGAAGTTCATCCGTGTGCTCAACATGCTGTCACCGCCCACGGCTCTGACCCACCCATGGGTGGTCGGGAAAGTCGTCCTCGGTCGCCGTCCGCGTCGACACACTGTAAACGTCAAGGGTTGAAGTGCTGACCTCCGGTTGGCGGCAGCGCTGCGGCGGTTCGTGAGGCCAGTAGCAACAGGACTTCGTCACTGATCGTCTCGCGATGTGAATGGTGGGTCAGCGCAGGTGCAGCTCCCGTCAGGCAGCTGTCGATCAGGTCAAAGCGGTATTGGATGGGCCGCAGGTTCCGGCGCAGAGTGCCTTCGGACCCGGAAACTCCGACAGAGGACTTCAGGGCATCCGTATTGCCAGGACGTCGTAGGCGGGTGGTCCATCGGGCAGGCGCAGTCGGCCGATGCCCGCCCAGCCCCAGGCCCGGTAGGCGGCGTGAGCGATCCTGTTGTCAGGAGGTACCAGCGCGGTCGCCAGTTTCAAGCCGCTCCTGTTGAGCAACGTGGTCAGCAAGCGGCCAGCGATACCCAGCCGTCGGTAGGCCGGCAGCACCATGAGCTCCAGAACGGCGAAAGCCTGTCCTTGCGCGGTGAGGTTGTCTATCGTGCCCGGAAGATCACCGACGAAGTGGCGCCAGAAAGTTCCTGGCCGGTCGAGCGGGGCTCCGTACGCCATGCCGACAGTTTCCCTGCTCTCGGCCACTACCAGGTCGAAGCCGACCAGCCTCATATGCTCGGTCAGCCGACCTAGGAAGTGCTGGTAGTCGTCGTATGCGGTGCCACGTTGGCACGAATTGGCGGTCAGGTAGAGGTTCGCCAGATCCTCCCGATGCAGGTCCGCCTGCCAACGGGTCATCCGGCGCAGGAAGACCGGGGGCGGAGCGGGGACCCTGGCCGAGGCGTCCCAGGGGTACAACACGTTGTCCGGTGTGACTACAGGCTCGTCGCCCATATTGCCAGGGGACACTACGGGCACGAGATCCGATACGGGAGCGAGGTCGGACTCGGACTGAGACGCGTTCTCATGGTTGGGAGCACTGCTCATTGCGGCCTCATCTCGTCGCGCTTTGGGCGTGCTTACCCCAGGTGATCCGGTGTCATCCCTTTTGGGATCCCGTCTTCCTTTACACACGCCCCTTGGCTGTGCGTTGCACCTTCAAACGTGGCCCAACGTATCGCCGGCATATCCGTTCGGCCTATCCCAACTTCCTGGGGTTGTCCCTACCATTTCGGCATGGAGAAACGCCTGGACCACCCTCAGCTTCCGGGCCGCGCGCGATCGCTCGTCGCGCGCCGACGGCTGCTCACCGAGGCTTTCGAGCGCAGGACGGGTGCTCTGGACAGATCTGAGGACTTCCGGTCGCTAGACATTCTGGACGCCGCTGCACAGTGCCTTATCACAGCAGTACCGGCAGATGTCTGGTGTGCGGTGCTATTGGACCCGGCAACCATGCTGGATACCGGAGGGCAGCACGAGCACGGGTTCTCCGAACGCGTCATGCCGCGTTTGTTCGAAATTGAACACGCGGAGCAGGCCGGTGCGGACAATATCCGTGCCCTCGCACGCCGCTCTGCTCCTGCCAGCCTGCTGAGCCGGACCATGGAAGGGCAGATCGATTCAAGCGTTTACTATCAGGATGTATTGCGCCCTGAAGGGCTCACTGATGAGCTGCGGGTACTGCTTCGCGACGGCCGCCGCACTCGAGGGCTGCTCGTCCTCTGTCGTGCCCGCGGCTCCGCGCCGTTCACGTCGGCGGATGTGGGGCTGGCCGCAGCACTCAGTGTTCCGGCTGCCCGGTCGCTGCGCAGCTCGTTCCTGCTCGCAGGCATAGACCGGGCTGATGTGCCGGACGCTCCAGGCCTGGTGATCCTTGATGAAGACTGCCGGCTTCGTTACGTCAGTCCAACGGCTGACTACTGGCTCGGCACCATTCAGGAGCGCCACGGCGCCTCTGCCCGGACTTTACCGCTGGCCGTGTGCGCTATCGCGGCAGGGGTTCGCGGTGTGCCCTCCGGACATCAGATCACTTCGCGCCTTCACAGCAGTACGGGATGCTGGCTGACATGCCATGCCTGGCATACGGGAACGCACTGTGACACAGCACAGCGGAACAACAAAACCCCGCAGGACGAACCGCTGACCTACATCTCGATCGGCCCCTCCCACCCCGGAGAACTCACTGCCATCGTCCTGGACGCATACGGGCTGACCGTACGGGAACGACAGATCGCCCAGCTGGTCCTCATCGGGCGCTCCACTTCTCAGGTGGCGGCAGCGCTGCACATTTCCTCCTACACGGTGCAGGACCACTTGAGGAAGATATTCGATAAGGCCGGCGTGCGTAGCCGTCGAGAGTTCACCGGCGAACTGTTCCTTCGTCACTACCTTCCGTACCTCGCGGAACCACCGCTGAGCACAGATGGCCGGATGCGCCCCACCCCCTGATGACGGGGCAATAGTGAAGAACCGAGAACTGCGAGGTCGGTGGCGACGAAGCATGGTCAAGGGCGCATTGACGTTACAGTAGACGAGTACTGCGAGGTTAGTCCACACGCGGCATTTCTCCACTGCAACTGCCAGCTATCCTAAGGGCTCGCAGAGAATCAAACTGTTACTTCTCGTGATCTGATTCGGCTCGTTGTTGTGCTATGAGCGTCTCTGATGAGGTCCGTGGTCAACTCGCCGCTGAGTTCACGGTGTTGTTCCCGCATATCGACGAGCGGCAGCGGCGGCGGATGATGGGGCCGAGGCCCGGAACCTGGGCACGGTGGTATCCGGGCGGTCGCACGGGCGGCCCAGGTCAGGGAAACCACGATCCGCAAGGGCGTGGACAAGTTGCAGGTCGGCGAGGGACCTCTGGACCGGGTACGCAGGTGCTCCGATTGGTTGGTCCCCTTCCGGATGGCCCTCAAGGCGCGAGGCGCTGCGCGGGCTTGGCCCAGTACCAACGGGGTGCTGTAGCGGGTGCGGACAGGTGTGCAGTGGCGGGACCTGCCGGAGCGGTTCGGGCCGTGGGAGACGGTCTGCAAGCGGCACCGCCGCTGGTCAGCGGACGGGACGTGGAAGATGCTGCTGTCGAAGATCCAGGCCGCCGAGGACGCGGCGGGCCGGGTCGACTGGGACGTGTCGGTGGACTCCACCGCGGTGAGAGCTCACCAGCACGCCGTCGGCGCGAGGCAAGCACCGCCCGCCGCGCTTCCTCAAAAACGGGGTCGGCCGGGGGGACGAACCAGACCGATCCGATACTTCGGCCGCTGGCCGGCCGGCTGGCGGAGGTGGTCAGCTCGGCGAGTGCCTGGGATGCTCCCGCGGCGGCTTCACCACCAAAATCCATTTCGCCGCCGACGGACGGTGCCGACCACTCGCCCTCCTCCTGACCCCTGGACACTACGGTGACGGCCCCCAGCTCGAGCACGTACTGGCGCAGATCTGCGTGCCCCGCACCGGAGTGGGACGGCCGCGCACCCGACCTGACCATGTCCTGGCCGACAAGGCCTACAGGTCCCGGAACAATCGCCGCTACCTGCGACGAGGCGGCATCGGCCACACCATCACCGAACGAGTCGACCAGCGCAGACACCGGCTGAACCGAGGCTTCCGAGGCGGGCGGCCCACCGGTTTCGACAGCGGCGGCGTGCGGCGGCGGCCGTGCCGGACGACCCCAGGGTCAGCAGTCCGCCGACCGCCGTGGCCGCACCCATGGACTTCAGTAAGTGGCGACGACCGGCACCCATCGGGGGCAGGGACTGTTGGCGGGCTTGATCAAGAA
The DNA here is from genome assembly GCF_014650915.1 of Streptomyces poonensis. Lineage (GTDB taxonomy): Bacteria > Actinomycetota > Actinomycetes > Streptomycetales > Streptomycetaceae > Streptomyces > Streptomyces poonensis. The sequence goes on from NZ_BMVW01000009.1 coordinate 30,579, forward strand.
CGTGGCACACAGGCGGGTCTCTCCAAGGAACGGGTCTCTCCAAGAAATGTGAACTGCTGCACATCCGGGTGTTGTCGGTGATCGTCAGACCTCGGGCAGCGGCGAGACGGCATGAGCCGGTGGGGCGTCGCCGGCGGCAGGCCGCGGCGCGGAGCCGTGCCGCCGCTGGTGCATCAGCAGCCCGAGGAACCCGGCGAGGAAGCCGCTGATCAGCCCGGACACGGCGTGGTTGGCGGCGTTCGCCCCGGCGCCGGCAGGAACACCGACCACCAGGTAGTTGACCAGGGCGCTCATCACCGCGCCGATGACACCCCCGATCGCGCCGCTGATGACCGACGCGCGCACGCGAGGGGGCGACCCGGGGAGGTGCGTTTGCCTCCGAACCCCCTTCACCTAGGCCTGATGGACCGTCAGAGAAGTCGGCATTCGGTCGGCATGAGTCCTGAGAGACCCGGGGAAAGCTGCTCGAACATGCGACTGGTCGTAAGGTGTGGAAACAGCCCTTGACCTGCAAAAGCGCAGGCAGGGAGCAGGCGAATCGGGAGTTTCTCCGTGTTCCGTACCATGTTCCAGTCCAAGATCAACTTCTTGATTCATCTGTGCAGGTCAGGGGCATGATTGAGTCGCTCGGGTCGGTGTCGGTCTCGTTGGCGCTCTCGTAGAAGAGGGCGTCCGCGCCGAACAGCAACCTGCGGTTCCAAGTCGCCGCCGGGGAGTCCGTGACGCACACGGTCCACCTGAAGAACGGGGAGAACGGCGGCAAGGACTACGCGACGCTGGAGCCGACCTTCACCCACGCCGGCTGACCCGAGGACGGAACAGTGCCGCGGCGCCCCATGAGCGCCGCGGCACCCTCGTACAGGACACGCCCGTCACCTGGGTCCGCGACCGTGGTGGTGTCTCACGGGGACGGGGAACCAGTCGGGTCGGGCCAGTCGTCGGCACCCTGGCCCAGCAGTTCGTGGAGCAGCGGGGTCGCGGGCAGCGCCGGGTGGAGGTACACACGCTCACGGCGTTGTCCGACAACGGCCAGCATCGTCCGGAAGGTGCTCCTCGCCTCCTCGGTCCGCCCGCTGTGCACCTGCGCCTGGCCCAGCAGACCCAGGTGGAGAGGGTGGCGCAAGTACGTCCCCGACCGGACCAGTTCGGCCAGCGAGGTGTGCATGAGGGCGAGGCCCTCGTCGTGGTCTCCCGCGTGCGCCAGGCCCCACCCCTTGACGACACCCAGCATCGCCTTCCAGTAGAGCAGTCCGTGCTCGCCCGCGACGCGGACACCCTCGTCGCCCGAGGCGAGCGCGGTGCGGGTGTCACCCTCCCAAGCCGCCACGACCCCGTCCACGTACAGTGCGAAGGAGCGGTCGGACGGCCTGCTGCCGTACTCGGTGATGCTCAGGAGCTCACGTCGGCGCGCACCGGCGGTCTGCCGGTTTCCGAGGAGCCAGTGGGTGAAGGTGTCGTAGGAGCGGCAGGAGACGCGCGGGTCGTGCTGGAAGGTACGTGCCAGCGCATGCCCCTCGTCGGCCAGACGGTCCGCCATGCCGACGCCGCGCTCCAGTTCGGCGAGCGCCTGCGGCAGCATTCCGCGCACATGCAGCACGATGCCTTCGCCGTACGCCGCACCGAGCGACGCCACGGGCTCCCGGGTCCGGCGCGAGATGTCCCGCAGCAGGCCGGACAACTGCCGCGAGGCGTCGTAGCGGCCGGTGACCAGGTGCGCCGCGCACAGCGCCCAGAGCACCGACGGGTCCTCGGGGTCCTGAGCGGCCGTGCGCAGGGCGCGACCGCGTGTCAGGGCCGTCTCGGCCTCGCGGTGGCCGTAGCCGCGCGTGATGGCGAGTACCTGGCCGAGCTGGATGTGCAGCTTCTGCTCCAGCCGCACCGTGGCGGGATCGTCCGGCGGCAGGAAGCCGATCAGGTGCTGCGCACGGCGCAGCCACATCTCCACCTGCTCGTACGCCATGGACTGCTCGGCGTGTTCCGCGGCGAGCAGCAGCCGGGACAGCACCTGGGCGGCGGGCAGTGCGCTCTTGGCGTGCCAGCTGTGATGCGCCACCCGCTCGATCTCCTCGTCGCCCATCTGTCCGCGCCGGCGTGCGCGCAGCGCGTCGGCGATCCTGCCGTGCAGGCGGTGGCGGTCCGCACGCGGCAGTTCGTCGACGAGCGTCTCCCGGACCAGGGCGTGAGCGAAGTGCAGCCGCCCCGGATCATGCGGGTCCTCCTCGAGCAGACCGGCACGGAGGGCCGATTCGAGACCGGCGACGACCGGTTCGTCGGGCGTGGCGGTCCGGTACAGCAGGTCGGTGTCCACCTCGGCGCCGATGACGGCGCACAGCCGGAGCAACCGCAGCACCGGCTCGGGCAGCGCGGCGAACCGCTGGTGCAGCGCCTCGCGTATACCGGTGGGAATGTGGACCAGGAGCGCGTCGGCCGCGTCCGGGCGACGGAGGCTGCGCGCATCGCCCACGAGGGAGAGCAACTGCATCACGAAGTACGGGTTGCCTGCGCTGCGCCGGTGCAGCACCTCGACGACCTTCGGGTCCACACCGGGCCCCGCATGTGCCTCGACGAGAGCGGCGACGGCGTCCGGGGAGAGTCCGCACAGCCGCAGCGTCTCGGTCCTGGGGCCGCGTAACACGTCGGAGACCATCCGGCGCAGCGTCGCGTCCGACTCTGCCTCGCACTCCCGGGCCGTGAGGACGATCCCGAGCGGCTGGCCCTGGCACCGGGTGCGTAACAGTCTGAGCAGGTCGAGGGAGGCGGTGTCCGCCCATTGCAGGTCTTCGAGGAGCAGCACGAGCGGGCGTTGTCCGGCCAGGTCGAGCAGCACCTCGCAGACCGCGTCATGGGCGAGGAAGCGGGCCTGGGACCCGTAGGAGGACAAGCTCGGGCCGCCGGTCCGGGCCGCCGACCGTTCGGGCATGAGCGGGCCGAGCAGGGCGTCGTACGGCCGCGTCGCCTCGCGAAAGGCATCCGGCCGGGTGGCGGACAGCCGTCGCAGGACCTGGGTCCACAACCAGTAGGCGGGAACGCCCTCACCGGGGAAGCAGTGGCTCCAGACGATTTCCGGCCCGGCGTCCTTCTCCTGCGCCGCCATGCTCTCCAGGCGTGCGGCGAGTTCGAGCAGCAGGCGGGTCTTCCCGACTCCCGGGGGGCCGAGGACGCCGGCCACATGGCCGTGGCCCACGGCCGCGCCTGCGGCGGCGGTCGTCAGCCGGTCGAGTTCCTGGCCGCGGCCGGTGAACGGCGAAGGGGCAGCCGTCCACCCCGGCTCGGTCTCCGGGGATCTGTCGGCTCTCGGGGCGGTCGCCGGCTCGTGCGCCGGCCGGGGTAATGCCCGCCACCGGGCTGTCCCGTCCTGCGTGCCAACGTTGTCCGCCCGCGCCTCCGGCGGCACATCGGCTCGCGCGTTCGGGCGCACGCCGGTCCCCGTGGTCCCGTCGCGGCCGATGGTCGAGACCGAGCCGGCTGTCGCGTGGGCGCCGTCGGTTGCCGCCGTGCCGTGCCCGCGAGCCGTGACGGCCGTGCCGCCGTCCCCGGAGCCGTCCGAGCCGTCGGAGTCTGCGGAGTCCGATGGCGTGCCGTCAGCGGTCTCGTTCGTCACGGGTGGCACAGGTGATGTGCCGATGGACGCGAGCTTCTCGAAAGGGGTGCCCGCTCCCGGCTCCTGGCGCAGGATCATGTCTCTGACCTGGCGCAGTTCGGCCGCGGTGTCCACACCGAACTCCTCGACCAGATGGCTGCGTGTCCGCTCGTACACCTCCAGCGCCTCGGCCTGCCGGCCGAGTCGGGACAGTGCTGTCATGAGGTGGCCGACCAGTCGCTCCCGTGTGGGATGACGGCGTGCTTCCCCGTCCAGATCGGCGGCGACCTCTTCGGCCGCGCCGAGAGCCAGCCGCGCCTCGGCGCGGGACTCCACGGCGGTGAGCCGGATCTGTTCCAGTCGGGCGCACTCGTCGCTGAGCGGCGGATTGCTGTCGAACTCCGCGTACGGCGAGCCGCGCCACAGCCTGAGGGCCTCGGTGAGCCGGGCCTGCGCGGTACGCGGATCGCTCTGCTCCAGCAGCCGCCGTCCGTCGGTGACCAGACGCTCGAAGCGGCAGGCGTCGACGTGCTCGGGATCGAGATCGAGGACGTAACCGGGCGTCCTGTGACGCAGCACCGAGGGATGCCCCGTTCTCGCCGCCGTGTGCAGGGCCCGGCGCAGATGGGAGACATGGCTCTGCAGGGTGGCGACGGCGTGACGGGGTACCTCGTCACCCCACAGTTCCTCGACGAGCAGTTCGGTGGGCACCACGCGGCCGAGACGGATGAGCAGCAGGGCGAGCAGCGTCCGCCGGCGTGGCGGACCGAGCGGGAGGTCATGCCCGTTGACTTGCGCCGACATGGGTCCCAGAACGCTCAGGAAAAGCTTGGTCTGGCCAATGGTCATGGGTGACCCGTTCGCGGTCGGAGGTACGGGCATGACGGTTCCCATCGGTCCTTTCGGTGGGCCCGGCTCTTCCGCTGGGAAGGGTCGGGTTCTGCCGAGCGGTCATCAGCTTTGGTCGGAGCTGTAGCCAGCGGTCGAGAGCGGTGAGGTGCTGTTGCTTCAGGCCGTATCGCGGGTCGATCCGGCGTGGAAGATCCTGTCCCGGGTGACGGGTGTCCATTCGGACCCGGTGGCGGTCGGTGGTCTCACCGTCGATCCACGCGGAAGGACGTCCAGTTGCCCGGTCGGGGAGGGGCGGGCCCTCCAGTGCGCTTCGCCCCTCCGGAGAGTGAGGGGAGGTCCGACTGCGTTGCGGAGGAGCGGGTTCAGCGTGGAACTGATCATGATGGCACCGTAATGGTGTTCCCAGCGTCCGTAACAGGTGGTCGTTACGCGTGCATGGGCGCTAACCAGCCGATACCGCGGCGGTACCCGGGGTTCGCCGGTCGGGGAACCGGAGGCACGGGAGGCCGCGGTCCGGGCGCGGGTGCAGCGCGAGACGGTGGCCCGGTGGTGGCTGACGCGCCGGGCGGCCCCGGAATCACCGCCAGGCCGAACACACCCGCCCGCACGGCGCGAGGTGCGGTACCGCCGACGTCTGCGCCGACTGCCTCAACGGCGCCTTGGACCGACTCCGATGCGGCACCACCTTCGAGCCATCATCTGAACCCGAAGCCGGAGCCGGATCCACATCTCTCGTGGCATGGGGAAAGTGCCTCCCGAGCAGGCGATCCCTCGATCGGCAAGCAGACGGCAGGCAAGGGGCAGGGTTTTCGGCAAGTGGCCCGTGAAACGCCGGCGGGCGACGGCAAGGGGCCGCCAGCGACTCGTCCAGGGCCCCGCAAGGTAAGTGGCGCACGATGTTCCGGCGTCTGGAGATACTGCTGGTCCAGGGCCGATGACGCCCCTGCTGACGGTCTCGACGACCGCTCACCAGCCTTCGGATCGATCTCGCGCTCACGTTTCCGACAGGGAGCCTTTTCTTGCTGAGTCCAGCACTTGCAGCTCCGGGCCTGTGCATGGCAAGCCGCGATATTACACCGACCGTCCAGCAGGGAAACCAGAAATGTCTCCGGCACTTCATCGGTTCGTCCGAGGACATATACGGCCGTGATCTCCGCGACGTGCCGCACCCGAGCGTGCAGCAGCCGTCGGTGTGTCGATTCCCCGCATCACTGCAAGGCAGGCACCAGCGATTCGTCGTGCCCGTCGCCGCCATGGGGTCCGGCGAGAAGTCCACCTCCACTGTCTTCCTCACCGAGGTCGGCGGTGCGTGGTGGCCTGTCCGACAGGACCGCGACACCGGTCAGGATGCCCATGCCCATGCCCATGGCCGGGGACGGCGAGGGGGCACGTGTGCTGCCCGAGCGCGAGAAGACTCTCCGCGATGGACGCGCGCGTCATCGAGGGCATCGCCGCCGGCTGCTTCAGCCGGCAGGGCGTCGAGTGCCATGTGACCTGCCTGCTGCGGAAGCTGCTGTCACCCGACGGTGCCGCGCTGCTGGAGGAGGCCCCGCCCGCGCCCGCCCCGGCGGAACGGGAGACCGAGCCGGACCCGGCCGCGTTGCCGCTGGTGCTGTCGGCGCGCTCCGCCGCGGCGCTGCGCGGTCAGGCCGCCGGCCTGGTCGGGCTGGAGGCCGATCCACGGGATCTCGGACATGCGCTGGTGACGACGCGTTCGCTGTTCGAGCACCGGGCGGTGGTCGTCGACCGTGACGGGCTGGAGGCGTTCGCCCGGGGCGAGGCGACGCCCGCTGTCGTCCACGGTGTGGCGGACGTCGAGGGCCGGACCGTTTTCGTGTTCCCCGGCCAGGGCGCCCAGTGGGCCGGCATGGGCGCACGGCTGCTGGACGAGTCACCGGTGTTCGCGGAGCGGATCGGCGCGTGCGCGGCGGCGCTGTCGGAGTTCACCGACTGGTCGCTGGTGGACGTGCTGCGTCAGGCCGAGGGTGCGCCGAGCCTCGATCGCGTGGACGTGGTGCAGCCGGTGTCCTTCGCGGTGATGGTGTCGCTGGCGGCCTTGTGGCATGCGCGGGGTGTGCGTCCGGACGCGGTCGTCGGCCATTCGCAGGGTGAGATCGCCGCCGCCGTCGTCGCCGGAGCACTGTCCCTCGAGGACGGTGCGCGGGTGGTCGCGCTGCGCAGCCAGGTCATCGCCCGCCGGATCGCGGGCGAGGGCGTCATGATGTCGGTGCCCTTGCCGGTGGAGCACGTCGAGTCGTTGCTGCCCGCGGACGGGTCCGTGCAGATCGCGGTCGTCAACGGGCCGGCCTCGGTCGTCGTCGCCGGTGCACCCGCCGCGCTGGAGACGCTGTTCGACACCTTGACCGCCGACGGTGTGCGAGTGCGGCGTATCGACGTCGACTACGCCTCGCACACGGCGCAGGTCGAGAAGATCCAGGAGGAACTGCTCGAACTGCTCGCACCGGTCCGGCCCCGCACCGCTCAGGTGCCGTTCTATTCGACGGTGACCGGCGAGTGGCTGGACACCGCGACGATGGACGGCGGCTACTGGTACCGGAACCTGCGCAGCACGGTGAACTTCGGGCCCGCGATCGCCGCGCTGCTCGACGAGGGGCACCGCGCGTTCATCGAGTGCAGCCCGCATCCCGTGCTGCGCGTCGGTATCGCCGAGGCCATCGAAGCGGCCGGCGTGCGGGCCGTCGTGACGGGCACGCTGCGCCGTGGCGAGGACGGCCTGGACCGCGTGTACGGGTCGTTCGCCGAGGCGTTCGTGCGGGGTGTGCCGGTGGACTGGGCCGGCCTGTACGAGGGCGGCCGCCGGATCGACCTGCCCACGTACGCGTTCGACCGCCGCCGGTACTGGACGGCCGGTCCCGGTGCCACGGCCGCGCCCGTGCGTGAACCGGAGCCCGCCGCCGTCGCCGAGGTCCCGGCGCTCGATCGCACGGCGCTCCTCGACACCGTCCGGGCGCAGGCCGCCACCGTGCTGGGGCACACGGACGCGGCCGCGATCGACACCTCCCGTGAGTGGCGCGCCCTCGGCTTCGACTCGATCACCGCCGTCGACCTCCGGGAGCGGCTCGTCGCCGCACTCGGCGTCGCGCTGCCCACGTCCGTCGTCTACGACCACCCGACGCCCGACCGGCTCGCCGACTTCCTGCACGCCTCCGTCACCGGCGTAACCGAGGAGGCCACCGTCACCCCGGCCGTCGCCGACGAGCCGATCGCGATCGTCGGCATGGCGTGCCGGTTCCCGGGCGGCATCGCCGGCCCCGAGGACCTGTGGCGGGTCGCCGCCGAGGGACGGTGCGTGGTCGGCGACTTCCCGGCCGACCGCGGCTGGGACCTGGACGCGCTGTTCGCCCCCGGCTCCGACGGCACACCCGCCGTCGCCACCCGCTCGGGCGGCTTCCTCCCCGACGCGGCGGGCTTCGACGCCGAGTTCTTCGGTATCTCGCCGCGCGAGGCCAAGGCGATGGACCCTCAGCAGCGCCAGCTGCTGGAGACCACGTGGGAGGCGCTGGAGCGCGCCGGCCTCGACCCGGCCTCCCTGCGTGGCACCCGGACCGGCGTGTTCGTCGGCACCTTCGGCGGCGACTACGGATCGCTGCTCGGCCGGCGTGACGACGCCCGCGGCTTCGTCATGACCGGTACGACGCCGAGTGTCATGTCGGGCCGGACGGCGTACGTGCTCGGCCTGGAGGGCCCGGCCCTGACCGTCGACACCGCGTGTTCGTCGTCGCTGGTGGCGCTGCATCTGGCCGCACAGGCACTGCGGGCCGGGGAGTGCGGGATCGCGCTGGCGGGCGGCGTGACCATCATGTCCACGCCCGACAACTTCGTGGAGTTCACGCGGCAGGGCGGCCTGGCCGCCGACGGCCGGTGCAAGTCGTTCTCCGACACCGCCGACGGCACCGGCTGGTCCGAGGGCGTCGGCGTGCTGGTACTGGAGCGGCTGTCCGCCGCCCGCGCGAACGGACACCGGGTACTCGCCGTCGTACGTGGCTCGGCCGTCAACCAGGACGGCGCCTCCAACGGCCTCACCGCACCGAACGGGCCCTCGCAGCAGCGGGTGATCCGTGCCGCGCTGGCCGACGCGGGCCTGCGTCCGTCCGACGTGGACGCGGTCGAGGCGCACGGCACCGGTACGAGGCTCGGCGACCCGATCGAGGCCCAGGCCCTGCTGGCGGCCTACGGCCAGGGCCGGGAGACGCCGCTGCTGCTCGGCTCCCTGAAGTCCAACATCGGCCACACGCAGGCCGCCGCGGGGATCGCGGGCGTCATCAAGATGGTGCAGGCCATGCAGCACGGCATGCTGCCGCAGACCCTGCACGTCGAACAGCCGTCTTCGCACGTGGACTGGTCGGCGGGTGCGGTGGACCTGCTCACCGAGGCCACACCGTGGCCCGACACGGACCGTCCGAGACGCGCGGCGGTCTCGTCGTTCGGCATCTCCGGCACGAACGCGCACGTCGTCCTGGAGCAGGCCGCCCAGCCGGAGCCCGCGCCCGAGACGAACGGTGTCCTGGTCCCGTGGGTGGTGTCGGCGCCGACGCCGGAGGCGCTGCGCGCACAGGCGGCGCGGGTCGCGACCGCGTCCGGCGGTGCGGCCGACGTGGCGCTGTCCCTGGCCGGCACCCGCACCCACTTCGCGCATCGTCTCGCCGTGACCGGCCGGGACGGCGACACCCTGCGGGCCAAGCTGGCCGGCCCGGCCCACGCCGTCCAGGGCTCGGCCGTCCAGGGCAAACTGGGCGTGCTGTTCACCGGCCAGGGCTCGCAGCGCCTCGGCATGGGCCGCGGCCTGTACGAGCGGTTCCCCGCGTTCGCCACGGCGTACGACGAGGTCGTCGCGGCACTGGGCACCGAGGTCCGGGACGTCATGTGGGGCGAGGACGCGACGGAACTCGACCGCACCCGCTGGACGCAGCCCGCGCTCTTCGCGCTGGAGGTCGCCCTGTACCGGCTCGTTCAGTCGTGGGGCGTCAAGGCGGACATGGTCGGCGGCCACTCGGTCGGCGAGATCGCCGCCGCGCACGTCGCCGGCGTGCTGTCGCTGGCCGACGCCGCGACGCTCGTGCTCACCCGGGCCGGCTTGATGCAGGCCCTGCCCGAGGGCGGGGCGATGCTCGCCGTCGAGGCGACCGTGGGCGAGGTCTGCCCGCTGCTGGTGGAAGGAGTGTCCATCGCGGCCGTGAACGGGCCGACGTCGGTCGTGGTGGCCGGTGTCGGCGAGGTGGTGGCGAAGATCCGCGACATCTTCACCGAGCAGGGCCGCCGCACGAAGCCGCTGCCGGTCTCCCACGCCTACCACTCGCCGCTGATGGACCCGATGCTGGCCGGGTTCGGCGAGGCGCTGGAGGAGCTGACGTTCCAGGAGCCGCGCATCCCGTTCGTGTCGGCGCTCACCGGACGGATCGACGCGCCGGACAGCGGAATCTACTGGGTGCAGCACGTACGGCAACCGGTGCTGTTCACGGACGCCGTCCGGGCGATGGCCGACGCCGGTGTCCGCACCGTGCTCGAACTCGGACCGGACGGCACGCTCAGTGCCCTGGTGCCCGACGCCGTCGGCGACGCCGACGTGCGGGCGATTCCGCTGCTGCGCCGTGACCGGCCCGAGGAGGACCGGGCCGTCACCGCGCTGACGGAGCTGTACGTGCGCGGCACCGAGGTGGACTGGGCGGCCTTCCTCGCGGACACGGGAGCGCACACGGTGTCTCTCCCCACCTATGCGTTCCGCCATCAGCGCTTCTGGCCGGACGACGGCGAGACCGGTGACGTCGTCGGCGCGGGCCTCGAACAGGCAGGCCATCCGCTGCTCGGTGCGGTCGTCCAACTGGCGGACGGCGACGGCGTGCTGCTCACCGGCCGGCTGTCCGCCACCGCGCAACCCTGGCTCGCGGACCACGTGGTCGGCGGCCGGATCCTGTTCCCGGGCACCGCATTCGTGGAGCTGGCGCTGCGCGCCGGCGACGAGGCCGGCTGCGGACGGCTGGACGAGCTGACGCTGGCCGTACCGCTGGAGCTGCCCGCGCGCGGCTCGGTCCCCGTGCAGGTCGCGGTCGGTGCGGCCGAGGACGGCCGCCGCCCGGTGAAGGTGTCCTCGTGGGCCGACGGCACCTGGACGCTGCACGCCACCGGACACCTCGCGGCGGACGCTCCCGCGGCGGACACGGCGTTCGCGCGGGACCAGTGGCCGCCGGCCGGCGCGCAGGCCCTGCCGCTGGACGACTGTTACGAGCGGCTGGCCGCGATGAACCTCGACTACGGCCCGGCGTTCCGGGGCGTGCGCGCGGTGTGGCAGCGGGACACCGAGGTGCTCGCGGAGGTCGCGCTGCCCGACACGGTCGCCGACCGGGCGGGCGCCTTCGGACTGCACCCGGCGCTGCTCGACGCCGCCGTGCAGGTGGCGTTCCTCGGCGACCTGGGCGTGCCGCCCGGTGCCCTGCCGTTCGCCTGGGAGGGAGTGTCCCTGCCGGCCGCCGGCGCGGCGGCGCTGCGGGTCCGCCTGGCCCCGAACGGCCCGGGCGTGTCCATCACGGCCGCGGACGTGCTCGGTGAACCGGTCGCGGCCGTCGAGTCGCTGACGCTGCGGGCGGCCGCCACGCCCGCCGCGGCTCTCGCGTACGACTCGCTGTTCGCACTGGACTGGACGCCGCTGCCGGCGGCCGAGGCGGTCGAGCCGGCCGCGGTGCTGGAGTTCGCGCCGGCCACCGGCGACATGGCGGCGGCGGCGCACGCGGCGGCGGCCAGGGCGCTCGAGGCCGTGCAGGAGCGGCTGTCCCGCGACAGCGAGGAACCGCTGCTGTTCGTGACACACGGCGCGGTCACGGGCGACGATCCGGCCTCGGCCGCCGTGTGGGGCCTGGTACGGACCGCTCAGACCGAGAACCCCGGCCGCTTCCTGCTGCTGGACCTGCCGGAAGGCGGTGAACTCCCGCCTGCTTACGGCGCGTTGGCGGCGTCCGGCGAACCGCAGGGCTGGGTGCGGGACGGCGTCGTGCACGCCGCCCGGCTGGCGCGCCTCGGCGCGGACGCGGGCCTGCTGCCGCCCGGCGGCAGCGGATGGCGGCTGGACATCCCGAAGCGGGGCAGCATCGACGACATCGCACTCGTCCCGTATCCCGAGGCCGAGCGCGAACTGGCCGGCCGGCACGTGCGCGTACGGGTGCGCGCGGCGGGCGTGAACTTCCGGGACGTCCTCAACGTCCTGGGCATGTACCCCGGCGACCCGGGCGCGCCCGGCGCCGAGGGCATGGGCGAGGTCGTCGAGGTCGGTCCCGAGGTGACGGGCGTGCGCGTCGGCGACCGCGTCATGGGCATGATCACGGGCGGCTTCGGCCCGCTGGCGGTCGTGGACGAGCGGTTGATCGCGCCCGTGCCGGCGGCCTGGCCGGACGAGGTGGCCGCAGCCGTCCCGTTGGTGTTCCTCACCGCGTACCACGGCCTGGTCGACCTGGCGGGGCTGCGCCGCGGCGAGCGCGTACTCGTCCACGCCGGTGCCGGTGGTGTGGGCATGGCCGCCATCCAGCTGGCGCTGCACCTGGGCGCCGAGGTGTTCGCCACGGCGAGCGAGGGCAAGTGGGACACGCTGCGCGCCCTCGGCGTCGCGGACGACCACATCGCCTCCTCCCGGACGACCGACTTCGCCGGGACGTTCGGCGGGGTGCTGGGCGAGCAGCGGATCGACGTCGTGCTCAACTCGCTGGCCGGGGAGTTCATCGACGCGTCCCTGGGCCTGCTCGCCGACGGCGGCCGTTTCGTGGAGATGGGCAAGACGGACCTGCGCGACCCCGCCGACCTGCCCGGCGTGCGCTACCTGCCGTTCGACCTGATGGTGGTGGACCCGGACCGTATCGCCGGCATGCTCGCCGAACTGGGTGAGCTGTTCGAGGCCGGGGCGCTGGCGCCGCTGCCGGTGCGCTCGTGGGACGTGCGGCGTGCGGGCGACGCCTTCCGGTACATGAGCCAGGCCAGGCACATCGGCAAGATCACCCTCACGATGTCGGCCGGGCCCGCCACCGACGGCACGGTCCTCGTCACCGGCGGCACCGGCGGCCTCGGCAGCGAACTCGCCCTGCACCTGGCCGGACAGGGCGTGACCCGGATGGTGCTGGCCTCACGCCGCGGCCCGGCGGCGGACGGCGCGACGGAGCTGCGCGAGGAACTGGCGGGACTGGGTGTCCAGGTGCGGGTGGTCGCCTGCGACATCGCGGACGCTGACGCCACCCGCGAGCTGGTCGCGAGCATCCCCGATCTCACCACGGTCGTGCACACCGCGGGCGTGCTCGACGACGGCGTGATCGGCTCGCTCACACCGCAGCGGCTGGCGACCGTGCTGCGGGCGAAGGCCGACGCGGCCTGGAACCTGCACGAGGCGACCAAGGACCGGCGACTCGCCCACTTCGTGACGTTCTCCTCGGTCATGGGCGTCATCGGCGGCGCCGGCCAGGCCAACTACGCCGCCGCCAACGCCTTCCTCGACGCGCTGGCCGCGCACCGCCGTTCGGCGGGCCTGCCGGCCGTCTCACTGGCCTGGGGCGCGTGGGCGCCGGGCGCCGGCATGACCGCGACGCTGTCCGACGTGGACCTCGCGCGCATGGCCCGCGACGGCATGGCCCCGCTGTCGACGGAGCAGGGCATGGCGTTGTTCGACGCGGCGCTGGCCGTCGACGCCCCGGCGCTGGTGCCGATGCGGCTGGAGCTGTCCAGGATGCGCACGAGGAGCGACGTACCGGCCGTGCTGCGCGGTCTCGCCGGAACCGGCCGCCGTACCGCCGCCTCCACCGCGGCGGCGGAGGTCGCCACCCTGGCATCGCGGCTCGCCGGCGCGGCTCCCGACGAACGCCTCCGGCTGGTGCTCGGCGCCGTACGGATCGAGGCCGCCGCTGTCCTCGGCCACGGCTCGCCGGCCGCGATCGAGCAGTCCCGCGAGTTCCGGCAGCTCGGCTTCGACTCGCTCACCGGCGTCGAGCTGCGCAACCGGCTCAACACGGTCACCGGCCGCCGGCTGCCGTCCACGCTGCTGTTCGACTACCCGACTCCGTCGGCACTCGCGGAGTACCTGCGGAACGAACTGGCGCCCGCCGCCGAGCCCGAGGCGACCGGGACCGGCACGCCCCTTCAGGAGCTGGACCGGCTGGAGGCGGCCCTCGCGGCCGCCGGCCCCACGGCCGACCACGCGACGCTGGCCGACCGGCTCGAGCAGCTCGGCCGGCGGCTGCGGCAGGCGGAGACGGACGCGGCCGGACACGCCGACGAGATCGACGCCGACAAGATCAACTCGGCTTCGGTCGACGAGCTGTTCACGATCATCGATGGCGAGCTGGGCATCTCCCAGGACTGAACCCGCCCACCGCCCCCCGTTCGTTGATGGAGAAGAGGACCTGCGATGGATGACCACGGCCAGCAGGACAAGGTTGTCGAGTATCTGAGGCGCGTCACGGTCGACCTGCGCACCGCCCGCCAGCGCATCGAGGAACTGGAGCTGAAGGGACGCGAGCCGATCGCGATCGTCGGCATGGCGTGCCGGTACCCGGGCGGTGTGCGCTCGCCGGAGGACCTCTGGCAGCTGGTCGTGGACGGGATCGACGCGGTCACCGAGTTCCCGGCGAACCGCGGCTGGGACCTCGACACCCTCTACGACGCCGACCCCGGGCACGTGGGCACGTCCTACTCGCGGGCCGGCGGCTTCCTCCACGACGCGGGCGACTTCGACGCCGAGTTCTTCGGGATGAGCCCGCGGGAGGCCATGGCGACGGACGCGCAGCAGCGGCTGCTGCTGGAGACGTCGTGGGAGGCGCTGGAACGGGCGGGGATCGACCCGGTGTCGCTGCGCGGCAGCCGCGCCGGTGTGTACGCGGGCGTGATGTACAGCGACTACCGGGAACTGCTCGCCGACGACGGCTTCGAGGGCTACCGCACCAACGGCAGCCTGCCCAGCGTCGCCTCGGGCCGCGTGGCCTACACCCTGGGGCTGGAGGGGCCCGCGGTCACGGTCGACACGGCGTGCTCGTCGTCGCTGGTGACACTGCACCTGGCCGCGCAGGCGCTGCGCAACGGCGACTGCACGCTGGCGCTGGCCGGCGGCGTGACGGTGATGTCCACGCCCAGCACCTTCGTGGAGTTCTCGCGCCAGCGCGCCCTCTCCGCGGACGGCCGCTGCAAGGCGTTCTCCGACTCCGCCGACGGCACCGGCTGGGCCGAGGGCGTGGGCATGCTCGTGCTGGAGCGCCTGTCGGACGCACAGCGGCTCGGCCACCCGGTGCTCGCGGTGGTGCGGGGCTCGGCGGTGAACCAGGACGGCGCATCGAACGGCCTCACCGCCCCGAACGGCCCGTCGCAGCAACGGGTCATCAAGCTGGCACTGGACAGCGCCGGACTGGCAGCGTCCGACGTGGACGTCGTCGAGGCGCACGGCACGGGCACGGAGCTGGGCGACCCGATCGAGGCACAGGCGCTGCTGGCGACCTACGGCCGTGACCGTGAGACGCCGGTCCTGCTCGGTTCGGTGAAGTCGAACATCGGGCACACGCAGGCGGCGGCGGGTGTCGCCGGCGTGATCAAGATGGTGATGGCGATGCGGCACGGGCTCGTGCCGAAGTCGCTCCACGCCGACACACCGTCGTCCCATGTCGACTGGACTGCGGGTGCGGTGACACTCGCGGCGGAGGCGAGCCCGTGGCCGGCGGTGGACCGGCCGCGGCGGGCGGCGGTGTCGTCGTTCGGCATCTCCGGCACCAACGCGCACACCATCCTGGAGCAGGCGCCGGACGCCGGGCCGCGCACCGAAGCGCCGGTCGACGCAGTCGTGCCGTGGGTACTGTCCGGGCACACGCCGGCGGCGTTGCGCGCACAGGCGGAGCAGCTGGCACTGCGGCTGGACACGGGTGCGCACCCGGCGGACATCGGCCTCACCCTGGCCACCGGCCGAGCACACCTCGCGCACCGGGCCGCGTTCGTCGGCCGTGACGGCGCCGACCTGGCGGCGAAGCTGACGTCCTGGACGGGCACCGAAGGGGAAGCCGGTGACGGTCGGCTGGGCGTCGTGTTCACGGGTCAGGGTTCGCAGCGGTTGGGGATGGGGCGTGCGTTGTATGCGCGGTTCCCGGTGTTCGCGGGCGCTTTTGATGCGGTGATCGCGGAGTTGGGTGCGGATGTCCGGGTGGTGATGTGGGGCGAGGATCCCGACGCGTTGAACCGGACCGGGTGGTCGCAGCCGGCGTTGTTCGCGCTGGAGGTGGCGTTGTATCGGCTGGTGGAGTCGTGGGGTGTGCGGCCGGAGGTGGTGGCCGGGCATTCGCTGGGTGAGATCGTCGCGGCGCATGTGGCGGGTGTGTTGTCGCTGGGGGATGCGTGCCGGTTGGTGCGTGCGCGGGCCCGGTTGATGGATGGCTGCCGGAGGGCGGGGCGATGCTCGCGGTGTCCGCGGCGGAGGCGGATGTCGTCGCCGTGTTGCCGGAGGGCGCGTGCATTGCGGCGGTGAACGGGCCGTCGTCCGTGGTGGTCGCGGGGGCGGAAGACGCCGTGGAGGGTGTCGCGCGGCAGGCGGCCGGGCTGGGTTGGAAGCACAAGCGGTTGTCGGTGTCGCACGCGTTCCATTCGCCGTTGATGGATCCGATGCTGGAGGAGTTCGCGGCCGCCCTCGATGGCATCGAGTTCCATGAGCCGGTGATCCGGCTGATGTCGGGTGATCCGACGAGTGCGGAGTACTGGGTCCGGCATGTGCGGGGGGCCGTGCGGTTCGCCGACGCGGTGCGGGCGATGGTGGACAGTGGTGTGGGCACGTTCCTGGAGCTGGGGCCGGACGGCACGCTGTCGACGATGGTCCAGGAGTCCGCCGGGGTGACGACCGTGCCGGTGCTGCGGCGTGGCCGGGACGAGGAGACGGCTGCGGTCACGGCGCTGGCGGTGCTGCACGCCCACGGTGTCACGGTGGACTGGCCGGCGTTCTTCGCCGGCACGGGCGCCCGCCGGGTGGACCTGCCGACGTACGCCTTCCAGCACACCTACTACTGGCCGGAGACGTACGGGTCGGCCGGTGACGTGTCCGGGGCCGGGCTCGAGTCCGTGGAGCACCCGCTGCTCGGCGCTGCCGTCGAGCTGCCGGACGGCGGCGGTGTCATCCTCACCGGTCGGCTGTCGCTGCGGACGCACCCGTGGCTGGCGGATCATGTGGTGGACGGCCGGGTGCTGTTCCCCGGCACCGGGTTCGTGGAGCTGGCGCTGCGCGCCGGAGACGAGATCGGCCTGCAGCAGATCGAGGAGATGACGCTGGCCGTCCCGCTCGTACTGCCCGAGACCGGTGCGGTCGCCGTGCAGGTGCGGGTCTCGGCCCCCGACGCGAACGGCCGCGCCGGACTCGACATCTTCTCCCGCGACTCCGGCGACGGGGAGGAGTGGATCCGGCACGCCACCGGCGTCCTCGGTGCGGCGGCCGTCGAGCCGGTCTGGGACGCGGGGCACTGGCCGCCGGCCGGGGCCGTCGCGCTCGACCTCGCCGGCTTCTACGACGGAACCGGCTACGGACCGACCTTCCAGGGCGTCACTGCCGCCTGGCGTGTCGGCGACGACGTGTTCGCCGAGGTCACGCTGCCGGAGCGGGTCCGTGACGTGGCGGCCTTCGGCATCCACCCCGCGCTGCTCGACGCCGTGCTCCACGGGGCCGCGTTCCTCGAGGCCGCCGAGCCCGGCACGCTGCTGCCGTACGCGTGGACGGGCGTGGGACTGCACGCGAGCGGCGCGGCCACCGTGCGGGTGCGACTGAGCGGCTCCGCGGCCGCCGGCATCGAGATCGCGGTCGCCGACGGCACCGGCGGGCCCGTCGCGACGGTCGGAACGCTGCACCTGCGAGCCCCCGAACGCCTGGACCGCGTGGACTCGTTGTATCGGGTGGAGTGGTCGGTGCCGGTGTCGGCGGTGGATGCGGGTGATGTGCGGTTCGTGGAGTTGGTGGGTGGTGAGGATGTGGTGGCGTCGGCGCATGCGCTGGCGGTGCGGGCATTGGAGGTGGTGCGGGGGCCGGATGCGCGGGTGGTGTTCGTGACCCGGGGTGTGGTCAGCGGGGCGGATCCGGCGGCGGCGGTGGTGTGGGGGCTGGTGCGGTCGGCGCAGACCGAGGCGCCGGGCCGGTTCCACCTGGTGGACGTGGAGGACGGCGGGGAGCCGGTGGTCACGGACGAGCCCCAGGTGGTGGTGCGCGGCGGCGCGGCGTTCGGGGCGCGGCTGGTGCGGGCCGAGGCGGCGGCGCCGCGGCCGTGGAACGCTGACGGGACGGTGCTGATCACCGGCGGGGTGGGCGGCCTGGGGGCGCTGGTGGCGCGGCATGTGGTGGCCGCGCACGGGGTGCGCCGGCTGCTGCTGCTGAGCCGGCGGGGCCCGGCCGCCGAGGGCGCGGCGGAGCTGGTCGCGGAGCTGGCCGGGCTGGGCGCCGAGGCCGAGGTGGTGGCGTGTGATGTGGCGGACCGGACGGCGCTGGCGGCGGTGCTGGCCGGGCGGTCGGTGGCGGGAGTGGTGCATGCGGCCGGGGTGCTGGACGACGGGGTGCTGGAGTCGCTGACGCCGGAGCGGCTGGAGCGGGTGCTGCGGCCGAAGGTGGATGCGGCGTGGCACCTGCACGAGCTGGTCGGGGAGGCGGCGCACTTCGTGGTGTTCTCGTCGGTGGCGGGGGTGCTGGGCGCGGCCGGGCAGGCCAACTATGCGGCGGGCAATGCGTTCCTGGATGCGCTGGCGGTGCACCGCCGGGCGCTGGGCCGGCCGGCGGTGTCGCTGGCCTGGGGGCCGTGGGAGCCGGGTGCGGGCATGACCGGGGAGCTGGCCGGGGCGGATCTGGCGCGGATGCGGCGGGCGGGGGTGCTGCCGCTGACCGCGGCCGAGGGGCTGGCCCTGTTCGACGCCGCGGACGGCCCGGCGGCGGTGCCGGTCAGGCTGGACCCGGCCGGCCTGCGGGGCTCGGGCGAGGTGCCGGCACTCCTGCGCAACCTCGTCCGCACCCCGGTACGCCGTGCGGCGGCCACCGCGCCGAACGGCGGCGGGATCGTCGCGGCACTCGCCGCGGCCGCGCCCGCCGACCGGCCGGAGCTGGTGCTGGAGCTGATCCGCGGGCACGCCGCCGCCGTCCTCGGACACGGTGACGCGGCAGAGCTCTCACCGCACCGGCGGTTCCAGGACCTCGGGTTCGACTCGCTGATCGCTGTCGAGTTCCGCAACCGCATCGGTGAGGCCATCGGTCAACGGCTCCCCGCGGCACTGCTGTTCGACTATCCGACACCGGCCGAGCTGGTCGACCATCTGCTGCCCAGGCTGGTCGCCGACGAACCGACCGGACCGGCGGCGCTGCTGGCGGACCTGGATCGGCTGGAGCGCGCGCTGGACGAGCTCACGGTGGACGACGAGCGGCTGCATCGGCAGATCGCCGGCCGGCTGGACGTGCTCCGCAGCAGGTGGGCGGCAGATCAGCAGGAAGAGGACGGCTTCGATGTCGAGTCGGCCACCGACGATGACATGTTCCGCATGCTCGACGACGAGCTGGGTCTGAACTAGGAACGTGTCTCGGTGACGGGTGCCTGATCGGGCAGCCGTCGGCGGTGGGAGCCGGGCGATCACGCCCGGCTCCCACCGCCGAATGCTCGGATTCGTCCCGTCCCGTCGGTCCATGGCCCGGTGGGGACGTGGTGCACGGGTGCGCCCGGCTGTTCAGCCGGTCATGGCAGCGATGCCGGCTGTTCCGGTGTGTCGTGCCGGAAGACCTCGAGGAGGCTGTGTCAGGCGGCCGGTGGCCGCCATCGCCGCGGGCGCCGTGGCGCCGTCCTGTCCCCGCAGCGGGAGCCGGCGGCCGTACCGACCCCGTAGCCGAAGCCGGTGGCCGTTCTGGCAGATCACCATGGGTCCGAGGACGGGCTCGACGACGGATTTCCGACGGGTGCAGGCAGCTTGCAGCTTTGCCGGGCTTGGTCCGCAGCTTCCGGGTCATGTGCTCGCCCTCGACGTGGCGTCCTTGTCATGCGTCCACGGGGTGAGGGCGGGGCCTGCTCGTCGTGGCCGGGCGGCCGGTGGCCATGGAGGTGCCGGGCCCGCAGCCAGCCGGCGTTCGACTTCTCCGAGATGCTCGACCAGTTCGCCGCGAACACCGGTTGTCGCCCCAAGCAGGTGCTTGCCGCGAACACCGGTTGTCGCCCCAAAGCAGGTGCTCGTCGACGCCGTTTACTGCTCCGAGGCCGTCGCGAGGCCGTCGCGAGGCCGTGAAGCGGCTTGGGCGTCGTACGCCTGGATGCAGGCGCCATCGCTGTCCTTCGTGACCCGGAGTCGGGGGCGGGCGGGGCCGGCCTGAGCCTTCGGCTCGGCGGCAAAGCCCTGACGGCAGTCCGCTCGTCGCCGACGGCGGCGTCCTTCGTCGTCCGCGCGAGCGTGGCCACACGCCTTGTCGGCGGCCTCGGCCTCGATCCGCGTGGGCGGCCCGCAGCTCCGCGAGCCGCTTCTCGCGGCGCTCCGGCACGGCCGGCATGCCGGTGGCCATGCCGCAGCGTTACGTGGGCCGGCCACCATGCACACACCGGGGCCGCTGCCGCACACGACGTGCGGCAGCGGCACCACAGCGACTACCTGATGGCGGGCCCCTTGGAGGCGGCGGACAGCGTGGCCGCCAACTCGGCGTTCACCTCGGCCTGGTGCGCGGCCAGGTAGAAGTGGCCGCCGGGGAACGTGCGGATGCGGAAGGCGGCGGTGGAGTGCTCGCGCCACCGGTCGGCCTCCGCGACGGTTGTCTTCGGGTCGCCGTCCCCCACCAGCACCGTGATCGGGCAGTCGACTGTGCGGTTCGGCACGGCCTGGTAGGTCTCGATGACCCGGTAGTCGCTGCGCACCGCCGGCATGGTCATCCTCAGGATCTCTTCGTCGCCCAGTAGGTCCGCCTGGGTACCGTTGAGCTGCCGCAACTCGTCGAGCAGGCCCTTGTCGTCGCGCAGGTGCACCTGCTCGTCCCGGTGCGTGGCCGGCGCGCGCCGGCCGGATGCCACGATCGCTCGGGGCGCGGCCGGTGTGTCAGCGAGTGAGAGGGCCGTCTCGAACGCGAGCACCGCGCCCATGCTGTGTCCGAAGTAGACAGTCGGCAAGGGCCTTTCCTGCTCGAGGAGCGGCGCGATGTGACTGACGTACTCTGCGACGCTGCGCACCAGCGGCTCACGTCTGCGGTCCTGGCGGCCGGGGTACTGGAGGACCACGACGTCGGCGGCGGCGGCGTGGGCCAGTGCGACGGGGTGGTAGAAGCTCGCGGAGCCGCCCGCATGCGGAAAGCAGACGAGCCGTACGCGGGCACTGGCGTTGGGCCGGAAGCGGCGCAGCCAGCGCTCTGCGTCGGTGCCGGGCATGGGCATGAGGTCTCCTCGGGGCAGTCGTCAGAGACGAGTACGTCCCCTTCCTGACTGGAAAATCCCCAGTCCCGATGAGTAACCGTGCCGATTCCCAGTGATGCACTAGGGTGCCCCGACTTCCGTTGACACCACGGACTTGCGGCTGTGAATGTCACCTCCAAGGACTGCTCCCGCAAAAACTCACTGGGCGTAGCGGTCGTCTTCTCCCGTGGCGGCGTAAGGGGATTTCGTGTCCAAACGTGCTCTTATCACTGGGGTCACCGGCCAGGACGGCTCGTACCTCGCGGAACACCTGCTGGCGCAGGGCTACCAGGTATGGGGCCTGATGCGAGGGCAGGCCAACCCGCGAAAGTCACGGATCAGCCGCCTCGTATCTGAACTGTCCTTTGTGGACGGTGACCTCATGGACCAGGCCAGCCTGGTCTCGGCGCTGGACCACGTCCAGCCCGACGAGGTGTACAACCTCGGTGCCATCTCGTTCGTGCCGATGTCGTGGCAGCAGCCGGAACTGGTGACGGAGATCAACGGCGCCGGCGTGCTGCGCATGCTGGAGGCCATTCGAATGGTGAGTGGACTGAACACGTCCAGGTCGACCCGATCCGGTGGGATCCGGTTCTACCAGGCTTCGTCCTCGGAGATGTTCGGCAAGGTCGCGGAGACTCCGCAGAGGGAGTCGACTCAGTTCCACCCCCGTAGCCCGTACGGGGTGGCCAAGGCCTATGGCCACTTCATCACGCGCAACTACCGTGAGTCGTTCAACATGTACGGCGTCTCCGGGATCCTGTTCAACCACGAGTCCCCGCGCCGCGGTGCCGAGTTCGTGACCAGGAAGATCTCACTGGCCGTCGCGCAGATCAAGCTGGGACTGCAGGACAAACTGGCGCTGGGCAACCTCGATGCGGTGCGTGACTGGGGCTTCGCCGGTGACTACGTCAAGGCGATGCACCTGATGCTCCAGCAGGACGAGCCGGGCGACTACGTGATCGGGACCGGCGTGATGCACTCGGTCCGCGACGCGGTACGGATCGCCTTCGACGCCGTGGGCCTCGACTGGGAGGACCACGTCGTGATCGACCCGTCGCTGGTCCGCCCGGCCGAAGTGGAGACGCTGTGCGCCGACTCCAGCATGGCCCGGGCCGCGCTGGACTGGGCACCCACGGTGAAGTTCGAGGAACTGATGCAGATGATGGTCGAGTCGGACCTGCAGCAGGCATCGCGGACGCGCGACTACGGCGAGCTGCTGGCGGCCGCCGACAGCTGGTGACACCGTGACCGGGACGTTGTCCGGCCCCGGCCTCCGCACGCGGATGGAGACGTGGTGGCCGACGGAGCGGGTCGCGGAGGGCAGGCCCGCCGGATGATCGACAAGGTGCTGCCGCAGCACTGCATGCGCATGCAGTCCGGACACGGCACGAAGGGCACCCGCGGGTACGACCGGGCCCGGCCCGGCGTCCGGGCCGACGACGTCCCCGGCGGACACCCGGACGGCGCCGGCGTCCTGGTCGTCCGCCGGCACCGGCACACCGGCAAGCTCTCCTCTCCCTCTTCCCCTGCCGGCCGTCCGGCGACGTCACCTCCGCCCAGCTCGTGAACGTGACCGGTCGCCGCCGACGGCGGATCGAGGGGACCTTCCAGCTCGGCAAGACAATGATCGGCCTGGTCGGGGGCCAAGTGACGTGCTGGGGACACCTGGATGCGCCGGTCACGGCTCTCCCTGATCGCCGCCGCGTCCTCGCACCCACAGCCGCTGCCACGACCACAGCGGGATCTGCCCGACCGGCCGGCGCCCGGCTCGTCCCGCTGACCTGCCTCGAACTCCTCCGGCTTCTACGGCTCTTCGTTCCCGCACCACCTGTCCGGCCGTCCGGGACACGGAACACGTCTGCACCGGATGGCCTGGCGCCGCCGCCATCAAGCCGTCACGCAAGCCTGTCACCAGCGCCGACAGGTAGTCCAGGACCAGCAGCCACGACCGGAACCACAGCTGCCGTGTCCGACAGCATGTGATCAGCACGCGATCACCGATCCGCCGCAGAAGCAGGCCAATGACTCCGGAGAACGTGATGCCAGTAACTCAAGCGCTGATTCTGGCCGGCGGCCAGGCGACCAGGATGCGACCGTATACGGACGACGCGCCGAAGGCCATGGTTCCCGTGGCGGGTGCGCCGATCGTCGGCTACCAGCTGCTGTGGCTCGCCGAGCACGGCGTCAAACACGTCATGATCAGCGGCGGCTACAAGCACGAGATAATCCAGGACTACGTGGGTGACGGGTCCCGGTTCGGCGTCACCGTGGGCTACGCCATCGAGGACCAGCCTCTGGGCCGTGGCGGCGGTCTCAAGTATGCGGCCGAGCGACTGCCCGAAGACGGCCCCTTCTTCGTCCTCAACGGTGACGTCATCTGCACCGACTCCCTCGCGGACCTGAGTCGGTACCACACGCATCAGGGTGGGGCCGTCACGGTCGCCCTGTCCCCGTACCGGTCCAACTGGGGAGTGGCCGACCTGGACAACGACCGCATCCGCGGCTTCGTCCAGTCCCCGCGGCTGCCCTACTGGATCAACGCAGGCATCTACGTCTTCGAACCCCACGTCGTCGGGCTCTTGCCGGACATGGGCGACCATGAGGACAGCACGTTCCCGCAGCTGGCCACCGAGGGCGCCTTGATCGGTTACCGGCTCTCGGGCTACTGGCGTGGCATCGACACCGTGAAGGACGTACTCGAAGCCACCAAGGAGATCAAGGGCGCGGGTCTTCTCGTACCGGAGGAGTTCCGCACCACCGGCATCGACATCTGAGACACCCAGGCAACGCGAAGATCGTCAAGCCTGTGACTCGGCCGGCGAGGGTCAGGGTCCTGGGCGGTGAGGGTGAGGCGGGCGTGCTGTCCTGAGCGGCTGCAGGAACCGGGCGTAGGGAGGTGGGGGAGGCGCGCTGCGTGACACTCATCGGGGCAGCTGTGTCCTGGAACACATCATTGACAGCGGTGACTTCTCTGCATGCCCGACAGATCGGGAGTTTCTCCGTGTTCCGTACCATGTTCAAGTCCAAGATCCACTGTTTGGGCATCGGCGCAGGTCAGGGGCATGATTAAGCCGCTCGGGTCAGCAAAAGGTCAGCATGAGACGCGGAGGCGTCCCGGCTTGCTGACCTGGTGACCGCCGCGGCGGGGGACCTGGGCACAGATGCCTGGCTCCCGCTCGGAAGGTTTTGCTACGTGGCTCGACAACTCGCCCGCGGCATGGGGTCGTTCTATAAGGACTGCGGCTGCGCCAGGCCGACCCGGTGCCCGCACCCGTACACGATCCGTTTCAGGGACGCGCTCGGAAAACAGCGCGAGGAGGCCGGCTACGGAACTCAGGACGCCGCGATCGAACGCCTTACGCAGATATATGCGGAGAAGAAGCGGACGGCGCCGTCCATTGCAGAAGCGCGACGCGCGTTGGGTCAGCAGACGATCGCGGAATATGCGCGGCAGTGGCTGCCCCGGCAGCGAAGGATGACCGAGTACTCCACGGGCGAGCACGTCAACAGCTCCATCAGCGTGCACATAGTTCCGCGCTTGGGATCACGGAAGCTGAATACCGTGACGCCGATTGTGGTCGAGCGGTCACATCGAGATTTGAGTGCGGGATCACGGCCTCGGCGCACCGTCCGACTTCATCCCCCGTGTTCGCCGGCGCTTCAGCCGTGCGTCCGGCGCCGCGCGGGAGGCGAAGGGCGCCGGGCTGGGCCTGTGGCTCGTCCGCGCTCTCACCCGGGCTGGCGGTGGGGATGCCTGGCACGAGCCCGGCGGGTCGGGAGGCAGCGCCGCCTACTGCCTGCGACTGCGGCGCGCACCACCAGCTCGGATACCCCCCATAGGGGGCTGAGGCGTTCCGCCATGCGATGAGGACATCGGACGGCGTTGAGCTGGCGCGGGGCGGCTCGGCCCTGGCCCCAGGAGCCGGACGCGGGGAAGATGCCAAGTGGCAGCCGCACTCACCACGGGAGCGAGCCATGGCGGACAGCGCGCAGGCCGGCAGCGGCACCTCGATCCGGGTCTTTCTGCTGGACGATCACGAGGTGGTACGACGCGGGGTGCACGACCTGCTGGATGACGAACCGGACATCACCGTGGTCGGTGAGGCGGCCACGGCCGAGCAGGCCCTGGCGCGTGTCCCCGCTCTGTGGCCGGACGTGGCGGTCCTGGACGTCCGGCTGCCGGACGGTGACGGCGTGACCGTCTGCCGGGAACTGCGCTCGCGCATGCCGGACCTGGCCTGCCTGATGCTGACCTCGTTCGACGACGAGGAGGCGCTACTGGACTCGATCATGGCGGGCGCCTCCGGATACGTCCTGAAGCAGATCCAGGGCTCCGACCTGGTCTCGGCGGTGCGGACCGTGGCACGCGGCCAGTCGCTGCTGGATGCGAGCGCCACCACGAAGCTCCTGGCGCGGCTTCGGGACGAAGGGCAGCGGCAGGAGGGGGAGAACGACACCCTGCCCGGACTGACCGAGCGGGAGCGGGAGATCCTGGTCCTGATCGGGGAGGGGCTGACCAACCGTCAGATCGGGCAGCGGCTGTACCTGGCCGAGAAGACCGTGAAGAATCACATCTCCCGCCTGCTCGCCAAGCTCGGCGTGCAGCGGCGCATCCAGGCCGCCGTCATCGCCACCCAGGTCCAGGAGCGGTTACGGAGTGAGGGCCGGTGACGCCGTTATCATCCCCGCACCACTGCCACCGGGCTGTGCGCGTGGTGCAGCACGGCGTGGCCGACCGACCCGAGCCGGAGCCCGGTGAACCCGCCGTGCCCTCGGGAGCCCACGACGGTGAGCCGGGCGGACCTGCTCGCCTCGATCAGCGCTTGGCGCGTGGGGCCGTGTACGACCTTGTGCTCCACCTTCACGTCCGGATACCGCTCGCAGGTGCCCGCCAGGGCCTCGGCCAGCAGCCGCTCCTCCGCGGTGGCCAGCGCGCCGGGCCGGTTCGCATAGGGCAGGGCCGGATCCTGTGGAGGCGGCATGGGAGCGTTCCACGTCGTCCATGCGTGCACGGCCACCACATCGGCGCCGTGCAGGGCGGCCTCGTCCAGGGCGAAGCGTACGGCCGCGGCGCCGGCCGGGGATCCGTCGACGCCGAGCACGATCGGCCCGGCGGGGGTGGTCCGCTCGCGCACGACCAGCACGGGGCACCGCCCGTGGGCGGCCAGTCCGGTCGCGGTCGAGCCCAGCAGCGGGGCCCCGAACCCGCCCAGGCCCCTGCTGCCCACGACGACGAGGGCGGCGGTCCGCGACTCGGCGTCCAGTACGGACAACGGTCCTCCCGGCAGCACCGTGCCGAAGACGTCGACGTCCGGCGCGAGTGCCCGCGCCTCATGCACCGCGTCCTCCACCAGACGGCCCGCCACCGTGCGCAGTCGCATCCGGGTCGATTCCGGCAGCGTGGCGCCCAGCGGCAGGTGCGCCGAGGACCGGGCGAGGGCGTGCACCACCCGAAGGGTGGCTTTCCGGCATGCGGCCTCGCGGGCCGCGTACGCCACGGCGTCCAGGCTCGATGCGGAGCCGTCCACTCCCACGACCACCGAGCCGCTCATGGTGCCCATGGCTCCTCCTCTCGTGCCACGGCCGTGCGACCGCGAGGGGTACCCGTCCCGGCCGTGTCAGGCCCGGTGCGGTGCGCCGGGCCATCGACGCCGGCCCGGACCACCCCGTGCGGGCGCGCGACTGGTTACCCCGTACCAGGGTCGATGGCGTTCGCAGCCGACGGCGAGGGGCGAACCGGCCGGGTCAGCCGGCAACCCGCCCTCAGGTCAGCCGCCCGCCCGCCCCCACTGCGATCGCACCTCCTGCCATTCCGCATCCCATGCGCGGCGCCGGCGCCGGTCGAGCACGACACGTGCCATGCGGTATCCGCCGGCAGCCGTTCCGACAAGAACGAGCGATGCTGTGGCGCCCATGGTGACGGCCTGGAACTCCGCCTGGGCAGGCGTCAGCGGCCGGGGCTTGATCCGGTCCTGCCGGTCGGTCCACACGACGACGCGCTCGCCGGCTTTCGTTCCGGCGTCGACCCGGGCCCTGCCCGTGTGCCGGGCGCCGTCCGAATCCGTCCAGCGGACGGTGACCAAGACTCGGTCGCCCGCCGGGCCTGTGCGGTCGCCGCCGCGGTCGGTCGCGTCGCTGACGAGGGTGGCGGTGACCGACTGCCGCTCGGCGCGCTGCCGGTCGAGAATGTCGTGCGTCGCCTGCGCGCCCATCGCGCCCGCCCAAGGGCCCCCCACCGCGACGACGAGCCATGCGGTCAGCAGGAGCCAGCCCTCGACGACGTCCTCGCGGCGGCGCAGCGGGTTGCGACGCCAGCGCCACAGCGACCGCCGGACGCGTGAGTTCGGCCGCATGGTGCTCACCTCCCGGCTGTCATCTCCACCTTCCGGCGGTAGCGGCCGACGCGGCAGGGGCCGTTCGGGCACTGCCGTCTGCCGTGGGCGGACCGACCGGCCCAGGGCCGGTGGCGGCACGTCACCGGCCGCGCGCGGCGTGAGGTGCTCGGTGTTTCTGGTGCCCGTGACCGTTCGGCCGGTACCCGGTGACGGGCCCCGGCCGCGGGAGTACGACTTGTGTTCCTTCACAGTCGCCCTCCCCGCAGCGTCACCGGAGGACCTTCGCCACCGGATGGGGCCGTTCGGCCCCGGACGCCCACCGGCGGGGCGACGGTGGACTGGGCAGTGCCCGGCCGTCGTGGCGTGTTCGACCGCAGGGAGCCGAGAATGAACGCGACACGACCATGAAGTCGTCAGGGCCGGTCAAGGCGTTCCGGTCACCGGACGGCCGGGGGCCGGCCGCATCCGCGTCCGGGCGGGCCGCCCCTGGTCCGCCGTCGCCGGGCTGCCGGCCCCCGCCGGGCGCCGGGGCAGAGGTGCACGCCCTCGCCGCCGCGGACGTCTTCCCGGCCTTGCGCACCTCTGCGCGTGGATTGACGTCGGCCGCCGCCCGCGACCGCCTGGCGGTGGCGGGGCCCAACGAACTGCCCGCCGTCCGCCGCCGGCCGCTGTGGCGGCAACTGGCGGCCCAGTTCACCGACCTGTTCGCGGTCGTCCTGCTCGTGGCCTCGGGCATCACCTTCCTCGCCTACGCCCTGCAGCGCCCGCGCGAGCCGGGCACCGCGCAGCTCGCCGTGGCGATCGTGTGCGTGGTGGTGCTGAACGCCGTCATCGGCTTCGTCCAGGAGTACTCCGCGGAACGCACCGCCCAGACCCTGCAGGCGATGGTCCCGCACCGCTGCCGGGTGCTGCGCGACGCACGGCCCGATCAGGTGCCGGTCCGTGAGCTGGTGCCGGGCGACGTGGTCGCGCTGGAGGCGGGGGACACCGTGCCCGCGGACTGCCGGGTGGTGGAGGCCCACGACCTGACCGTCAGCAACGCGGCCGTCACCGGGGAGAGCGAGCCGGTGCCCCGCACGGCCGAGGCCGACGCGACGAGCGAAGTCCTCCAGGCGCACAACCGTCTCTTCATGGGCACCGACGTGATCACCGGGACCACGAGGGCGGTCGTTCTCGCCACCGGCCAGGCCACCGAGTTCGGGCGGATCTTCCGCCTCACGGCGGCGGCACCCCGGCAGAAGACCCCGCTGCAGCGCGAGGTCGCGTGGATGGCCCGCCGGGTCGCAGGCACCGCCCTGGCGGTGGGCCTGGTGCTGTTCGCCGTCCGGCTGCCCACCGGTCAGGGCTTCGTGTCCTCGTTCGTGTTCGCGCTCGGTGTGATGGTGGCGCTCGTGCCCGAGGGCCTGCCGGCCACCCTGTCGGTGTCCCTGGCCCTGGGCGTCCGGCGCATGGCCCGTCACCAGGCCCTGGTCAAGAAACTGGTGGCCGTCGAGGCGCTGGGGTCGACGACGGTCGTGTGCACGGACAAGACCGGGACGCTGACCCAGGCCGAGATGACGGTCGTACGGATCTGGGGGTGGGACGAGGAGCACACCGTCACGGGAGTGGGATACGAACCGTCCGGTCAGGTCAGTGACCCGGAGCCGGTCCGGGAGCTGCTCCGCTCGGCCGCGCTGTGCTGCGACGCGCGCCTCCTGCCGCCTCCCGCCGGCGGTGGACGGTGGCGGGTGCTGGGGGACACCACCGAGGGGGCACTGCTGGTGGCCGCCGTCAAGGCCGGCCTCGACATGGCGGCGGAGGAGGCCGCGGCGCCCCGGGTCGCAGAGCATCCCTTCGACTCCGTACGCAAGCTGATGAGCACGGTGCACGAGGAGGGCGGCACCCGGCGGGTGCGGGTGAAGGGCGCGCCGATGGAGGTGCTGGACCGCTGCTTGCGGCTGGAGCGCGAGGGCGCGGTCGTGGAGCTGAGCGGGGCGCAGCGTGCACGGATCGGCGCTGTGGCCGACCGGATGGCCGCTCAGGGCTTGCGGGTACTCGCGGTCGCCCGGCGGGAGGCGACGGGACCGTCCGGCGAACGTGACCGGGACGAGTCGGACCTGACGCTGCTCGGCCTCGTCGGCATGATGGACCCGCCCCGGCAGGAGGTCCGCGCGGCCGTCGACGCCTGCCGGCGGGCGGGCATCCGCATCGTCATGGTCACGGGTGACCACCCCCTGACGGCGGAGGCCGTGGCCCGTCGCGTCGGTATCGTCCGTACGGCCACGCCCCTGGTGGTGACCGGAGCGAAGCTGGACGCCCTGGCGGACGCCGCGCTGGACCGGCTCGTCGCCGACGCCGGGGAACTGCTGCTGTGCCGTGTCAGCCCCGAGCACAAGATGCGGGTCGTCACCGCCTTCCAGCGGCGGGGAGAGGTCGTCGCCGTTACGGGCGACGGCGCCAACGACGCCCCGGCTCTCAAACACGCCGACATCGGCGTGGCCATGGGCGCCTCCGGCACCGATGTGGCGCGCGAGGCCGCGGAGATGGTGCTGCTGGACGACTCCTTCGCCTCCGTCGCCGTGGCGGTACGGCTGGGCCGTTCCGTGTACCAGAACATCCGCAAGTTCCTCGTCTACCTGTTCAGCCACAACATCGGGGAACTGGTGCCCATCCTCGCCGCCACCTTCGCCGGGTTCCCGCTGGTCCCGATCACCGCGGTCCAGGTCCTGGCGATCGACCTGGGCTCGGACGTGCTGCCCGCCCTCGCCCTGGGAGCCGAGCCGCCCGAGAGCGGTGTCATGGACCGGCCGCCGCGGCCCCGCCACGAGCGCCTCTTCTCCCGTGCCGTGGTGCGCCGGATCCTGTTCCTCGGCGGCATCCAGGCGGTGGGCGTGTGCGCGGTGTTCTTCTGGCACATCCACGCCTCGGGCATCCCGTACGCCGACTTCACCGCCGACGACCCTGTCTATCGGGAGGCCATCACGCTGGTCCAGGCGGGCATCGTGGTCAGCCAGTTCTTCAACGCCCTGGCGGTGCGCACCGAGCGCGAAAGCGTGCTCACGGTCGGCCTGTTCGGCAATCCGCCGCTGATCGCCGCCGGGCTCTTCGGGCTCGCCCTGATGGCCGCGATCAGCTACGTCCCGCTGCTCCAGGGCGTGTTCAACACCGCCGCCCTGACGGCCGGCGACTGGGCGCTCCTCGCCGCCGTCGGGGTCCTGCCGCTGGCCGCCGACGAGGCGCGCAAGCTGCGGCTGCGCCGGCGCGCATCGGGACCGGGAGGGAAGGGAGACGTGCGATGAGGATCGTCATCGCCGGATGCGGACGGGTCGGCTCCGTCCTGGCCGTCCAGTTGGCGAGGGAGAGCCACGACGTGCGGGTGATCGACCGCGCCCCGGCCGCCCGACGTCGCCTCCCGCCGGGCTTCACCGGCCGGTTCGGCGTCGGCAACGGCTTCAGCCGGACCGTGCTGGAACAGGCGGGGACCGCGCACAGCGACGCGCTGGTCGCCGTCACGTCCGGTGACAACAGCAACCTGGTCATCGCCCGGACCGCCAAGGAGACCTTCCGCGTTCCCATCGTCCTCGCCGGCGTGCACGATCCACGGCACGCGAGCCTGTACGAGGGCCTCGGCATCCGGACCGTCTGCCCCGTCACCTGGTCGGTGCACCGCATCCACCAGTTGCTGCTCCACCGCGACCTCGCGTCCGAGGGCGGCTTCGGCAACGGCGAGACGCTGCTGGTCCGCTCCGCCCTGCCCCGCTGGCTCGCCGGACGGAAGCTGGCGGAGTTCGAGGTCGAGGGCGAGATACGGGTGGTGGAGGTGACCCGTCACGGGCGGTCCCTGCTGCCCCGGCACACCACCACCGCCGCACCGGACGACATGGTCACCTTCGCCGTCGCCGCCACAGCGCTGCGCACACTGCGCGGCTTCCTGGACAAGGAGCTGGGGACGTGAACGTGCTGATCGCCGGGGCGGGAAGGCTGGGCACGCGGGTCGCCCGCGTACTGGCGGCCTCGGGCAGCGACGTCACCCTGGTCGACGCCGACGAGGAGCGTCTCGCCGCATTGCGCGGGCGGTGCGACGCCCGGCTCGTCGTGGGCGACGCGGCGGAGGCCGCCGTCCAGGAACGGGCCGGCGCGGCCCGGGCCGACCTGCTGGTCGCGGTCACCGGCCGGGACGAGGACAACCTGGTCATCAGCTACCTGGCCAAGCGGCGCTTCGCCGTGCCGCGGGTCGTCGCGCGGGTCAACGACGACGACAACGCCTGGCTGTTCGACCGGCGTTGGGGTGTGGACGTCGCCGTCCCGGCGGCCGCCCCGCTCGTCTCGCTCATCGAGGAGGCGACATCGGCCACGGACACCGTCGCCCTGCTGCGGCTGAGCACCGCCGGAGTCGGCATCATCGAGACCGCCATCACCGAGCAGTCGAAGGCGGCGGGCCGCCGGCTCGGCGACATCGGACTGCCCGAGGGCACGCTCGTGGCCACGGTCGTACGTTCGGGCACGCCCACCGTGCCCGACCCGTCGATGCGGCTGGAACCGGGCGACGAACTTCTGCTCGTCTCGCACAGCGCCGGCGAGCAGGAAATTCATGCGGCCTTCCAGTGAAGGACGGCGGTGGCGGTCCGGACGCCGCCCTGGGATCGACCGGCTGCGCGCGATCTGCTGGACCATCAGGAGCACCGCGACGGCGGCCGACGGTGCGTGCACACGGAGTCCCAAGTGCCGATGGCGTGACCGTCCGGTGTCCCGTCCGGAACGGGGAGGCCGGGAGGGTGGCGGGCCGGGTGCCCGTGACGCCGAAGGTCCACATCACTGATTCGACGGGTGAAGGAAACCTCGGCCGTTCCGGCGTGCGCGCGCAAGGGCCTGATGGCACCTTGCCGGTTCCCGTCCGGCTCGTAGTCTGGCCGCAGGAGCGGGACGTGGCCGCCGGGCCGCGCGTCCGGCCGCGCGAGGACTTCTGCCACCGACCGGCCCGAGAGCCTCGCCGCCGCCCACCGCGGACCTGCCGGTACGTCCGAACGTGTCCGGAGAGGAGCCGTCATGAGCGGTCCGGTCCTGTGGGGGGCAGATGGTGCGCCGACGGGTCCCCGTACGGAGCGGCCGGCGGGGCAGCGGTCCGTAGAGCTCCCCGACGCCTGCCGGATGCCCCCGGAGCGCGTGGCGGACCGGTTCGGTGTCGCCCCGGGCGTCGGGCTGACCGAGCGCCAGGTCTCCGAACGGCTCGCGGCCCACGGACCGAACCGCATGGCCGAACCGGCCCGGCGGCCGGAATGGCTGAAGTTTTTGGACCAGTTCCGTAACTGGCTCATCGGCATCCTGCTGCTGGCCGCCGTCGTCGCGGGCGCGCTCGGCGATGTCAAGGACGCCGTCGTGATCACCGTGGTGCTGCAGATCAACGCCGTCCTCGGCTACCTGCAGGAGCGGCGGGCGGAACGCAGCCTGGAGGCGCTGCGGCGGATGCTGGTGCCCACCACGAGGGTGCGCCGCGGCGGCGTCGAGCAGGCCGTCGAGGCGGAGGCTCTGGTCCCGGGGGACGTGGTGCTGCTGGAGGCGGGCGACCGCGTACCGGCCGACGGACGGCTGGTCGTCGCGGAGTCGGTCGAGGTGGCCGAGGCGGCGCTGACGGGCGAGTCCCAGCCCGTCGCCAAGAGCACGGCCCCGGTCGACCGCGACGGGGCCGCCCCGGTGCCGCTGGCCGAACGCACCAGCATGCTGTTCATGAACACCGCCCTGACCCGGGGCCGTGCCGAGATGGTCGTCACGGCCACCGGCATGCGCACCGAACTCGGGACCATCGCCGAGGCGCTGCGTACCGGGGTGGAACCGGCGAGCCCGCTCCAGATCCAGCTGGACAGCCTGGGGCGGCGGCTGGCGGCGGTGAGTGGCATCGCGGTCGTGGCGTACGCCCTGGTCGCGCTGGTCCGCGGCGAGTCGCTGCCGGACATCGCGCTGCGGGCCGTGGCCCTGGCCGTGGCGGCGATCCCCGAGGGGCTGCCCGCCGTGCTCGCCGTGACCCTGGCACTCGGGGTGTACCGCATGGCCCGCCGGGGAGCCGTCGTCAAACGCCTGGCCGCGGTGGAGTCGCTCGGCTCGGCGACGGTCGTCTGCAGCGACAAGACCGGCACGCTCACCCTGGACCAGATGACCGCGCGGTCGGTGTGGGTCGCCGGGCGGCTGTACGACGTGACGGGTGAGGGGTACGGGACGACGGGCGCCATCCGTGCATCGCGTGCGTCCTGTGCGGTCGAAGCCCGGCAGGCTGGGGACGATCGTGCGTTGCGGGAGGCGCTGCTGCCCTTCGCGCTGTGCAACGACGCGCGCCTGAACGGCGGCGATGACGGCGACCAAAGTGTCGGCGGCGACATTGGCTTCGTCGGAGATCCCACCGAGGCCGCCCTGGTGGTGCTTGCGGTCAAAGCCGGCCTGGACGCGGACCGGCTGCGGGCCGAGCGGCCCCGGGTCGGTGAGATCCCCTTCGATTCCGCCGCCAAGTACATGGCCACCTTCCACAGCGAACCCGGCGGCCGGGTCCGGGTGTACGTCAAGGGAGCGGTGGACGTCCTGCTGGACCTGTGCGCCGACGTCCTCACCGAGGACGGTGTCCGCTGCCTCGACGACCGGGGCAGGAACGACGTCCTCGCCGTGACCGGACGCCTGGCCGGGTCGGGCCTGCGGGTCCTGGGCGCGGCCACCGCCGTCCTGGACGACCTGGACGACACCCCGGCCGGGTACGTACCGGGCTCGCTGCCGGGACTGACGCTGTCGGCGGTCGCCGGGCTCGCCGACCCGCCGCGTCCGCAGGCCCGGCAGGCGCTGGCGCTGTGCCGCACGGCGGGGGTGACCGTCAAGATGATCACCGGTGACCACGCGGACACCGCGGCGGCCGTCGCACGGGAAATAGGCATCCGGGGCGATGTCGTCGCCGGTGCCGAGCTGGACCGTATGACGGAGGAACAGCTCGCCGCCCGCATCGACGAGATAGGCGTGTTCGCGCGCGTCGCTCCGGAGCACAAGGTCGCGATCGTACGGGCGCTGTCGGGCCGGGGCCACATCGTCGCCATGACCGGCGACGGCGTCAACGACGCCCCCGCGCTGCGGGCCGCCCACATCGGCGTGGCCATGGGCATCACCGGCACGGACGTGGCCAAGGAAGCCGCCGACATGGTCCTCACCGACGACGACTTCTCCACCATCGTCCGGGCGGTGCGCGAAGGGCGCGCGATCTACGGCAACATCGTCAAGTTCGTCCGCTTCCAGCTCGCCACCAACGCCGGCGCCATCCTGACCCTGCTGGGCTCCTCACTGGCCGGCCTGCCCGCTCCGCTCACCGCGGCCCAGCTGCTCTGGATCAACATCATCATGGACGGGCCGCCCGCCATGGCCCTGGCCGTCGATCCCGCCCGCGACGACGTGATGCGCCGCCCGCCCCGCGATCCGGGCGAACGCATCCTGAACGCCCGCCGCCTGCTCGCCATCGGCCGGGCCGGCGCCGTCATGGCCGTCGGTACGTTGACCCTGCTGGCCCTGGCCCGGCCTCGCGTCGGCACGGACACCGCGGTGACAATGGCGTTCACCACCTTCGTGCTGTTCCAGCTTTTCAACGCGCTCAACGCCCGTGCGGACGGCGGGCCTCCGCTGGGCCGGTACCAGTTCCGCAATCGGACTCTGTGGCTGTGCCTGGCCGGAGTGCTGGCCGTGCAGATCGTCGCCGTCCAGGTTCCCTGGGCGCAGACCGTCTTCGGGACCGTGCCGCTCGACCTGTCGCAGTGGGCCGTGTGCCTCGGTGTGGCCTCCACCGTCCTCCTCGTCGAGGTGGCCCTGGCCGGGCGGTCGGCCCGCTGAACGCGTCGGCCGAGCGCAGCGGCCCACCCCGGGGTGGGTGGGCCGCGAGGGTCACATGTGTACTCATGCGGCTGGTTCTTCCGGTCGGTGTCGGGTGACGTTCACTACCGGTGGTAGCGGTAGTCCTCGTCGTCGTGCTTGCCCATGTAGTGCCGTTCCTCGACGAACTCGCGTTCACCGGGACGCAGCACAGCGCCCGGCGTGGCCATGAAGGCGAAGAGTCCGAGGACCCCCGCCAGCATGAGGATGAAGCCGACGATGAACGAGGTGAAGCCGAATATCAGACTGGCGCCCAGCACTATCGCGCCGATCAGCATCATGGGAATCATGACTGCCTCCTTCCCTGTGCCGTGCGGAGCACGAAGACCCGGCCGACCCGGTCCGCGCGGACACGGGCCGTGTGGATGCTGCGGCGCGAGCCGCACCCGGAGGCCGGACGGGAGGGCGGACGGCTGAGGAAGAAGAAGCGCGGCCGCTGATCCGCCGGGACATCTCCTGGCGGTGACAGGCGCTCCTCCCCGTCATGGCCGCCGGGACCGGCCCACCGGATACGTACGGCGGTGCCGATGTCCGACACGATCCGTCCCGGCGGTTCCTGAGTGGTGGTCACGGCGGCCTCCCTTCGAGAAGCCTTCGTTTTCAGCATCGGGTGGACCGCCCCGCGGGCCCATGGGCTGACCGGGACACGAGGGCGGGCCGAGCGGTCCTCACCGCCCGTCGGTCCGGGCCGGACCGACGGGACATGTGGTCGCCCTGGCTGCCCGGCCGCGACGACACCCCGTTACGCCATGGGACGAGCGGAACAGTACGGTCACGTCCGGGCCGGCCCCGCCAGCTGGATGATGTCGTCGGCGGCCACGTCGTGCAGCCGGATGGCGAGATCCTCCAGTGCGCGGCTGGCGGCGAGTTCGTCGCCGATCTCGGGGATGGGCCGGTCGACGGGGTTGCGCCGGGCCGTGCCCCTGCCGGTGAGGGTCGAAGTGTCGCGGGTGGTGAGTACGGCACGTGCGTGCGTTTCGTCCCCGTCCTCGGTGAGATAGATCTGCACAGTCCACTGCTTGGTTTCCATAGCGATCACCTTCGTACGGGCGTACGGGGAATGTGTCCGTCGTCCTTACCCTGCGCCCGACCCCCGCGCCCGCGCCAGAGCCGAACGGTCCCCAGCGACGCCGCTGGAGAATCCGGCGCGAGGCCCTTCGGACGGCATCACTCGTCCCGCTCCGCGACCTCTCGCAACTCCCCAGCTCACGGGGCCAGGCTGAAGTAGCTCTCCTCCTCCTGTGTGAAGTGCAGCCGCAGTACCGTGTGCAGCCCGTAGAGGCAGGCCCGCAGGTCCTCAAGCTGTTCCGGCGCCGGCACGCCGTCGGCCTCGGCCCCGGCCCCGGCGAGCGTCAGGTGGGTGGCGATCCGCCGGGCGAGCCGTTCGATCTCGGCGTGGGCGCGGCTCATCATGGCGGTCGCCTCCGGGCCGCCGAGCGCGGACGCCAGCGCCGGATACAACTGGTGCTCCTCGGCGTCCTCGTGTGGCAGCAGCCGTTCGGCCAGCAGCCGGTGCACCTCGCGTACCGCCGCCAGGGCCTGCGCGTCGGCACCTTCGGTCAGCCGGGCCGCGGCGTCCCGTATGGCTTCCAGGACGTCCTGCAGGTCGTCGTGCTCGGCGGCGAAGCGGTGGACGAGGGCTTCGGCGGCGGGCTTCAGGGGCGGCCGGGCCGCCCGGTCGGTGCGCAGGGCGCGCAGCGCGTTGAGGATGACGGCGACGTCGATCGCTTCCTGCAGCAGGGCGCCGACGGCCGGCGGCAGCAGCCCCACCGCGGCCGCCGCCATGGCGACCAGGGACATCAGCATGCCGCCGAGCGCGCTCTGCACGGCGATGCGCCGGGCGCGCACGGCGACGGTCACCGCGTCGGCCAGGCGGTCCACCCGGTCGGTGGTCAGGACGATGTCGGCGGCCTCGGAGGCGGCGGTGGAACCGTGCGCTCCCATCGCCACGCCGACGTCCGCGGCGGCGAGGGCGGGCGCGTCGTTGACGCCGTCGCCGACCATCACCGTGACCGCGCGGTCCCGCTCCGCGCGTACGGCGGCCACCTTGCCGGCGGGGGAGAGGTCGGCGCACACCCCGTCGACTCCGAGGACGGCGGCGACCTCGCGGGCGGGCTCGGGCCGGTCGCCGGTGAGCATCACGATCCGCTCGATGCCCGCCGCGCGCAGCCGGCGCAGGGTCCGGGGAGCGTCCTGACGCAGCGGATCGCGCAGGAGCACGGCGCCGACGGGCCGTCCGTCGGCGCAGAGCCAGGCGACGGCCGCACCGTCCAGCACGGCACGGTTGTCGGCCGCACGGGCCCAGTCGGGCATCGGCATGCCGGGGTCCGGACGGCCGATCGTCATGCGGTGGCCCGCCACGAGGCCGTGGGCTCCCCGGCCGGGTTCCTCCGATACGTCCGTGGCCGCGGACGGCTTCGAGCCGCGCTCGCGGGCCGCGTCGACGATGGCCCGGGCCAGGACGTGCGGGGAGTACTGGTCGAGGGTGGCGGCCAGGCGCAGTACCTCGGCGGGCTGCCGGCCGGGGGCCGCGATCACTTCCAGCACGCGCGGGCGGCCGCCGGTGAGGGTGCCGGTCTTGTCGAGCAGCAGCGTGCGGGCGCGGCCCAGGTTTTCCAGGGCGCCGCCGTCGCGGACCACCACGCCCAGGCGGGACGCCCGGGACAGCCCGGAGACGATCGCCACTGGCGCCGCGAGCAGCAGCGGACACGGCGTGGCGACGACGAGGACCGCCACCGCCCGCACCGCCGAGCCGCTGACCAGCCAGGCCAGCCCCGCGGCCGCGACGGACAGCGGCAGGAACCAGGCCGCGTACCGGTCGGCCAGCCGGACGACGGGCGCCGACGCCGCGCCCGCCTGCCGGGCCAGCCGTACGATTCCGGCGTACGTGCTGTCCCGCTCGGTCGCCGTGGCCCGCAGCTCGAAGGAGCTGCCCGCGTTGACCACACCGCTGCGCACCGGTCGGCCGTCCTCCCGTTCCACCGGCACGGACTCCCCGGTGAGCACAGA
The DNA here is from genome assembly GCF_014650915.1 of Streptomyces poonensis. Classification (GTDB taxonomy): domain Bacteria; phylum Actinomycetota; class Actinomycetes; order Streptomycetales; family Streptomycetaceae; genus Streptomyces; species Streptomyces poonensis. Next base: position 68,615 of record NZ_BMVW01000009.1, read on the forward strand.
TTCGTCCAGAACGGCGGTGGCGCCGATCACCTCGCCGTCGACCGGGACGACCTCGCCGGCTCCGACGACGAGCAGGTCGCCGACGGCCACCTCGGCGAGCGGCACCGTGCGCACTTCGGTGCCGATGCGTCGGCGGGCGGTGCGCGGTGCGTGCTCCAGCAGCGCCGTCAGGTCGTGCGAGGCCCGCCGCCGTGCCGCGGCCTCGATGGTGCGGCCGGTGGCCAGCATCAGGGCGATGAGGGCTCCGGCCAGGTACTCGCGCACCGTCAGTGTCCCCACCAGCGCCAGGACAGCGATCAGGTCCACGCCCGCCTGCCCGCGGCGCAGTGCGGCCAGCACCCAGCCGACCGCGGGACCGACGGCCGCGAGGGCACCCAGGGCCCAGCACAGGCCGGCGAACCGGGCGGATCCCACCGCCCACAGGACACCGCCGACGGCCACGGCAGACGCCGTGACGATCAAGAGTGCCGGCTCCAGTCCGGGCGACGGGACCCGCATGCCGGGCCTGCGGCGGACCGGGTCGTTCCGGGTGACGCCGTTCATGGCATCCTCCACCTCCGACGCGACCGTCGCCCGAGCCCGGGCAGTGCGGCCCGGCGGCGGATCCGGCCGTGGCCTTCCCCTTGAGCAGGGGCAGCAGTGCGGGGCCCGGCAAGGGGCCGGGCGCGTGCCAACCCTCGTCTCTCTCCAGACTTGCGGCCGCGCGGCCCCCGAGCCAGAGCCGGACGACACGTCGTCGGCTCCCGTCCGGCCCCTGGGCGGGCGGTCGGACGTCGGCGGTGCGGCCGACGAGGGCTGAAGAGGCCTTTCTGCCGGCGGTCCGCCGGTGACACCGTGGAAGTGGAGCCCCGGCGGGGAGTCACCGTGCGTACGGACGAAGGCGTCGGCGGCGGGAACGCCCCAGCAGTCCAGTGGAATGGCCGCCGCATCCGTCTGCTGCCGGAGGAGAGCACGCATGAACGACCGGTCTGACGCGATGCCCGTTCCGGTGCTGCGGAACCTGCGGGCCGTCGTGTTCGACACCGACGGGGTGATCACGGACTCGGCCCGGGTGCACGCCGCCGCGTGGAAGACCGCCTTCGACTCCTACCTGGCCGAGCATCCGCCCCCGGCACCCGAACAGCGCCGCCCCTTCGACGTCCGGGACGACTACCTGCGGCACGTGGACGGCCGGTCCCGGCTCGACGGCGCCGCCGCCTTCCTCGCCTCGCGCGGCCTGCACCCACCGCCCGAGACGGTGCGGGCCGTCGCCGAGGCCAAGGAGGAGCTCTTCTCCGCGCGGCTGCGCGAGCAGGGCATGGACGCCTATCCGGGCACCGTGCGGCTGGTGCACGCCCTGCGCCGGGCGGGCATCCGGTGCGCGGCGGCCTCCGCCTCCCGCCACGCCCGGGAACTCCTCGACCGGGCGGCCGTCCTCGGCCTCTTCGACGTGCTGGTCGACGGGGTGGAGGCGGCGCGGCTGGGCCTGCCGGGCAAGCCGCGGCCCGATCTCTTCCTCGATGCGGCCCGCAGGCTCGGCGTGCCCGCCGGCCGTGCCGCCGTCGTCGAGGACGCGGTCGCGGGCGTGGAGGCGGGCCGGAACGGTGGCTTCGCCCTCGTCGTCGGCGTGGCCCGCGAACCGGGTCCGGAAGCCGGGCAACGACTGCTGCGGCACGGTGCCGACATCGTCGTACGAGATCTCGCGGAACTGCTCGCGTGAGAAGCCTCGAGGGCTGACATTGTCCGGTTGCCCGGAAGCGCCCGGGCCGTGGCCGTTGGGCCGGCTGACCGGCGCCTCCTCGGAGTGAGCGGAGTCGGCCCTGGTACGAACGAGTGTTGCTCTTCTCACGGACCTGTAGACCGTCGCCGGTGAAGCGGGCGTTGTCGCGACCGGGACAGGCGTTGCCGCGAAGCGGCATCGGTGTGGTGGCGATGCCGAGGCTTGTGGCAGGTGACTTTCGAAGCGAGCGGGGCGGCGTCGGTTCAGCGCCCTCGGGGAGCAGTAGCAGGCGAAAGGGAAGATGTGCCGTAAACAGTACTTTCGTCCCCGTGTGTGGACCGGTCGGCCCGGCCCGGTCATGCCATGGGGGCGTGACGATGGAAGTGGACGAAGGCCCCCGCCCCAGGACGGCGGGTGAGGCGCCGTGGCGGCTCCCTCCGTTCGGTCACGGTGCACCGGCCCGCCGGGGAGGCCACGGTGGGTCGGTGCACCGTGGCTGCGGCCGGGAGTGTGCGGGAACGCAACCGGCCGCCCCCGGCAACGGCCAACGCGGTCTCGAACTGCGGACGGAACCGCACCCGGGCGCTGATCTTCTCGGCGAAGATACTGTCCCGGGTGGTGTCATCAGTGTCGGCTATTTATTGCGGTCGGCTGTTTCTCGGATGGTCATATCCAAGACGAACGACCGGAGGTTGACTTCGCGGTCAGCGCTGAGACGCATGGCTTGGGCGTCCAGACGCAGCGCCTGTCACGATGCCGGACGCTGACTTGTGGCGGTCGGCCGAACGGCGCGGTCGCGCAAGAGCATGTCCTGGCGGTGACTGGTCGGCAGCTGTCACGGTCGCGCTGCCGGGGCGGTCCCTGCTTTCGCTTGGTCGGGCCTCCCGGTCCTCGGCAAAGGCCGGGAGGCCCATGGTCGCGTGCGCGCCGTCGCCGGAGCATGGTGGTGAAGACATGTGTCCTTCGGAGAGTGCTTGATGGACAGCACCAGGCCACCGACCGTGTGCAGCGGCACCGATCCCCCTTCGCGCAAGGAGCACGGCCTTCCCCGTACGCCGATCCACCGCCGGCGGAAAGGGGCGCAACAGCGCCGGGTGTTGACTGGCTCATTGCGTGCGCTCGTTCACGTACCCGACTGCGGCAGTCCTGACCAGGAGGAAGCCATGCACAGCAGTCCGCACATCGTCAGTGACGTGATGACGCGCACCGTCGTCGCTGTCCGGCGGGGGGCGACCTTCAAGGAGATCGTCAAGACGCTCGAACAGTGGAAGGTCAGCGCCCTGCCCGTGCTGGAGGGGGAGAAGCGGGTGGTCGGAGTCGTCTCGGAGGCCGATCTGCTGCCCAAGGAAGAATTCCGCGACAGCGATCCGGACCTCTCCCAGTCTCGGCTCCGCTCGACCGGGGGGACCCCCATCACCCAACTGCGCCGCCTGGCCGACCTCGCCAAGGCGGGCGCTGTCACAGCCGGAGAACTGATGACTGCACCGGCCGTGACCATCCGAGCCGACGCCACGCTCGCTCAGGCTGCCCGCGTCATGGCACGCAGCCATGTCAAACGGCTTCCGGTCGTCGACGCGGAAGGCGTTCTGCAGGGCGTCGTCAGCCGCGTGGACCTGCTGAAGGTCTTCCTGCGACCCGACGAGGACATCGAGGAGGAAGTACGGCGTGAAGTGGTGGCCTATCTCTTCCCCGAGCCCATCGAGCCCATCAGGGTGAAGGTGGAGGACGGCGTCGTCACCCTCACCGGACAGATACCGGACACCTCACTGGCACCGGTGGCCGCGCGCCTGGTACGGGCCGTCGAGGGCGTGGTCGGCGTCGAATGCCATTTCACCGATGCGCACAGCGGCCCTGCGGCGAAGTAAGCAGGTGAGACCCCGCCGCGAGCTGAACGGAGTTCGTTGCGGCCTGCCTGCCTGCCCTGCGTGACCGAGCCTGCCATCGCCTCGACGACCGACGTGCGCGGTCCGTCCAGCAGCACGATCGCCCACGCGCCCGACGACGGGATCGCGCTGATGGGGAGGAGGGGCGGTGCGGAATGGGGCACTTGGCAGGAATTGCCCTCCCGGGGGGCGGCAGGCCCCCTACGATGAGCCCATGATGTCCCGCGCGCGTACCGGCTCGGAGACGAGCGCTGTGCGCTGGGTGTGGCTGGCCCTGGCCGTGGTGGCGGGGGTGCTGGGGATGCATGCCCTGTCACCCGCCGGCATGCCGGCGGCGGGTCGGCACGACGTGATGATGTCGGTGGAGCCCGCAGGGCATCACTCCACGCTCGCCCCCGGTGCCGGCGGGGACTGCCGGCACCTGTCGGATGCGGGCAGCGATGGCATGGTCCTGGATCATGCCGGCGGGACGTGCGCGGCGGGCGGAGTCTCGACCGCTTACGTCCCGCCCGCGTTGCCGCCCGCCCTGGTCGCCCACGTCGCGCCTGCGGCGGCCGCGTGCCGCGGCCCGGCCGCCCGGACGGCTGACGGCCGGGCACCGCCGGACCTGTCCGAGTTGCAGCTTCTGCGGATCTAGAGAGGCCCACACGGCACCCCTTCACCAGGGGTGGCGCGCTCCGGCCTGCCTGCATTCGCTCCCGCGCACCGCGCGGGTACTCAAAGGAGTTGTACGTCTCATGGCATCTCGCCGTTTCCTCATCCGCCGGGCCGCCGCGCTGGCCACTGCCGCGACCGCAGCGGTGGCGCTGGCCGCCTGCGGCAGTAGCAGCGAATCCTCCTCCCCGTCTCCGTCGTCCTCGTCGGGGCGCTCCGGCCACGACACGGGGGCGATGGGCTCCGCCGACCCCTCGGCCACCGGCTCCGCCGCACACGGCAGCCACAACACCCAGGACGTGTCGTTCACCCAGCAGATGATCCCGCACCACCGGCAGGCCGTGGCCATGGCCGACCTGGCCGCGTCGCGCGCACAGTCCCCGCAGGTGAAGGACCTGGCCGAAAAGATCAAGCAAGCGCAGGGGCCGGAGATCGCCACCATGTCCGGCTGGCTGGAGTCCTGGGGCGAGCAGGTCCCGGACGACAGCCCGTCCGGCATGGAGGGCATGCCGGGCATGGGCAAGGACCACCTGGCGATGCCCGGCATGATGTCGCACGCCGACATGCAGAAGATGATGGGCCTGTCCGGTGAGGCCTTCGACACGGCGTTCCTGCAGATGATGATCCGTCATCACCAGGGCGCCATCGAGATGGCGCACACCGAGCAGGCCAAGGGCGCCTACGGGCCCTGCATGACGATGGCGAAGTCGATCGTCAGCTCGCAGTCGGCCGAGATCACCGAGATGAACCAGATGCTCGGCAAGTAGCCGTCATCCGGAAGGGCGGGCGCCTCGCCGGCGCCCGCCCTGCCCGCCAGGTGCCCTGACCGAACCCCGGAGAACGCACCGGCCCGCCCGGGAAGCGCCGTGGTGCCGCGCTGGGCGGGCCCGGTGGTGCGGCAGCCGTGCCGGGCCGGCGCGGTGACCCCCGCCGCCTGACGCCTGGTCACAGGCGCAGGACGCGGCGCAGGGTGTCGGCGAGTTCGGTGAACTTCTCCTCGGCGTGTACGGGCCCGGTGCGGGCGGCGCGGGTGACGCAGCCGCGTACGTGGTCCTCCAGGAGGCCGACGGCGACTTCCTGCAGGGCACGGGTGGCAGCGCTGATCTGGGTGAGGACGTCGATGCAGTAGCGGTCCTCGGTGACCATGCGGGAAATCCCGCGGATCTGGCCATCGATCTTGCTCAGACGGGCCAGGTGGTCGGCCTTGCGGTCGGCGTATCCGGATGCTGAGGCGGGCTTGTGGGCGTCGCGTCGGATGGTGGGGGTGGTCATCGCCCTTTGCCTCCCTGCGGCGGATCGCCGGTCGTGGGGCCGGTGCAGCGGTCGGGGTCGGTGTCGAAGGCGGCGGCGCAGCGGGCGGAGCAGAAGGAGTAGATGGCGTTCTCGGTGTGCCGGTGCTCAGCGGCGGTCTCCTGGTCCACATGCATGCCGCACACCGGGTCCACCACCGTGGCGCCGCCCTCGTCCTGGGGGCCGGGTGGGGGTGTGTCCGGCCCGCCGGGGTGGCCGTGCTGCCGCCGTCGGTGACCACCGTCCCGCCCCGGGGCGGGCCCGGCGCCGGGCAGCGGCCGGGGGCGCCAGTGGCGCAGCCGGGAGGCGTTGGTGACGACCGACAGCGAGCTGAGTGCCATGGCCGCGGCGGCGATGACCGGACTGAGCCGGATGCCCCACAGGGGATACAGGGCGCCGGCGGCGAGGGGGACGCCGACGGCGTTGTAGGCCAGGGCGAAGAACAGGTTCTGCCGGATGTTGCGCATCGTCGCCCGCGACAGCCGGATCGCGGTGACGACCCCGCCGAGCGAGCCGGAGATCAGGGTGATGTCGGCGGCCTCGATGGCCACGTCGGTGCCGGTGCCGATGGCAAACCCCACGTCGGCGGCGGCCAGGGCGGGGGCGTCGTTGATGCCGTCGCCGACCATGCCGACGGTGCGGCCCCCGCCCTGCAGGCGGCGGATCTCGGCGGCCTTGTGCTCGGGCAGCACCTCGGCCAGCACCCGGCCGATGCCCACCTGGGCGGCGATCGCGGCGGCGGTGCGGGCGTTGTCACCGGTGAGCAGGACGACGTCGATGCCGAGCCGCTTCAGGGCGGCGACGGCGGCGGCGGAGTCGTCCTTGACGGTGTCGGCGACGGCGAGCACGCCGGCGGGATGTCCGTCCACCGCGGCCATCACGGGCGTCTTGCCCTGGGCCGACAGAGCGGCCGCGACGGGGGCCAGGGCGGAGGTGTCGATACCGGCGTCGCCCAGCAGCCGGGCGGTGCCGGCCAGGACGGGACGCCCGTCCACGGTGGCCAGCACGCCCGCGCCGGTGACCGAGCCGAAACTCGTCGCCGTCGAAGGGCGAAGGCCGCGGTCACGGACGCCGGCGACGATGGCCCGCGCGAGCGGATGTTCACTGTCGGCCTCGGCCCCGGCGACCAGCCGCAGCAGCGCCGTCTCGTCGACCCCGCCGACCGGGCGGACGTCGGTGAGAGCGGGCCTGCCCGCGGTGACGGTGCCGGTCTTGTCCAGCACCACGGTGTCCAGTTGGTGCGCCCGCTCCAGGGCTTCCGCGGAGCGGATCAGGATGCCGGCACGGGCGCCCTTGCCGGTGCCGACCATCACCGACAGCGGCGTGGCCAGGCCCAGCGCACACGGGCAGGCGATGATCAGCACCGCGACCGCGGAGACCAGCGCCAGGGTGAGGGCGGGGGACGGGCCCAGGGTGAACCAGAGGGCGAAGGTGCCGATCGCGACGGCGATGACCGCGGGCACGAAGTACGCCGACACCGCGTCCGCGAGCCGCTGGATGGGGGCCTTGGACGCCTGGGCCTGCTGCACCAGGCGGATGATCTGGGCGAGCATCGTGTCCGCGCCGACCCTGGCCGCCCGCACCCGCAGCGACCCGGTGGTGTTGACGGTGGCCCCGATGACCGTGTCCCCGGTGTGCTTGGCGACGGGCATCGGCTCGCCGGTGACCATCGACTCGTCCACCGCGGAGGAGCCGGAGAAAACCTCGGCGTCGACAGGGATCTTCTCCCCCGGCCGGATGACGAGCGCGTCGCCGACCACGACGTCCCCAAGGGGGATCTCGCTCTCGGTACCGTCCCGTACGACGCGGGCGGTGCGGGCCTGCAGGCCCAGCAGGGCACGGATGGCCTCGCCGGTGCCCGCTTTCGCCCTCGCCTCCAGCAGCCGCCCGAGCAGGATCAGGGTCAGGATGACGCCGACGGCCTCGAAGTACACCTCCCGCACGTCCTCGGGGAGCAGGCCGGGGGCGAGGACGACCAGCAGGCTGTAGCCGTAGGCGGCGGACGTGCCGAGGGTGATCAGGGAGTTCATGTCGGCGGCCCGGTGACGCAAGGTCAGCCAGCCCGTCACATGGACCGGCCACCCGGTGTAGAACATCACCGGCGTGATCAAAGCCAGCTGCAGCCAGCGGTTCAGCATCCAGGCCGGCACCCAGGCGGCGCCGGACAACTCGTGCGCCATCACCGCGAACAGCACCGGCGCCGTGAGCACCGCGCCGACCAGCACCCGACGGGTCAGGTCTTCGATCTCCGCCTGCCGCTCGGCGGCGTCCGCGGCCTCCGCCTCGGCCGCCGTCCGCTCCTCACCCGGCGGCGGCCCGCCGGCCAGGGCGCGGGCGGCGGGAGGTGCGGCGGCAGCGTGGCCGTCCGGGCCTGGTGGTGCGGACCCGTCCGCGGGTTCGACCAGCAGCGTGCCGTGGACCATGTTCATGCCGCAGGAGAAGCCGAAGGAGCCGGGCCGGTCCGGGTTCAGCCGCACGGTGGTGCGGGTGTGGGCGGGCAGGCCCGCGCCGGCCTTCAGGTCGGGGAAGACCACCCGGGAGGTGCACTCGCCGGCCTCCTGCCGGTCGAAGACCAGCTCCACCGGCGTGCCCTGACGCACCCTGATCACATCGGGGCGGTAGCCGCCCCGCACCGTCACCTCCACCCGCTGCACCCCGCCCTCCAGCCGGGCGGCGCCGGCACGGCGCGGGCCGAAGAAGTACCGGCTCAGCGCGGCGACCAACAGCACGGCGGCCAGGACGGTCACGACATCGAGGGCGCCCATGAGCGCTCGCCTCCCTCGTCGGTCCAGCCTTCAGCCTGCGCCCGGTGACCCCTACCGGGTAAGGGCTGAAGGGCCCACGGTCCTGGCCCATCCGGACCCCTTGCCGTCACGGTCCGCAGCGGGACGATGCACATGCAAGGCCGAGAGCTCCCGGGTGCCCGTCCGTATCCCGGTCTCCGGTAACGGTCGAAGCAGGTGAGTGGCGATGATGTTCTGGTACGACCACGACGTCAGCGGATGGGGCTGGTTCGCGATGTCGGCCGGCATGATCCTGTTCTGGGTGGTGATCATCGCAGCCGTCGTGCTGCTCGTCCGCGCGCTCAACCACCCTCAGGAGCACACCCACACGCCCGTCGCTCCTGCGCCGGAGGACATCCTCCGCCGGCGGCTGGCCCGCGGGGAGATCGACGAGGACGAGTACCGGCGCCGCCTGAACACGCTGCACGCCGGTCCGTTCAGCAAGTCCTGAAACCGGTCGGCCGTCCACGAACGCGGCCTCAGCCCTCCGCTGCAGGGAGGCACAGGATGAACGACAAGCGCAACCACGGGATGTACGCACTGGCCGCCGCGATCGTCGTCGTCGGCGCCCTGTCCGTCGGCGCGCCGCTGGGCAGCCTCATCTGGCTCGCCCTCGTTGCCGCCTGCCCGCTGATGATGTTCTTCATGATGCGCGGCATGCACGGCGGCCACGACGACCTGCGCCCCGCGGATCACGACGAGGCCCCTTCCCCGAGCTCTTCGAGCAGGGGAGAGCCCATGCACAGGCACGACCACCACTCCGGGCCCGGGCGGGCTTGATCGCCCCGGGCCCGAGCAGCGCGCGGTCCGCAGTCTGTTTTCACAGCCCCCCCGTTTCAGATACCTGGCGCACCCGCGGCGGCAAGGTCGCGCCCAAGTACCGCACTCCGCGTTGCACGCGCGTTCGCCGGCTCCGCGCCGAGCTGGAGGAAGACGGTCGCGCGGTGATCGAGGTCATGGCGCCGCCGCATCAGCCGCTGCCAGGCCGCGGACGGGAGCAGGTGCCGCCGGACCTCCCGCAAGGGTCTTCCGGCCCCTTCTCGCGCCCCGCGCGCGGGCGCATGGTCGAAGTAGCCGGACGACCGGGCGGACCGGACGGAAGGAAGGCGTCATGCCGTGGGAAACCATCGTCAAGGACACCGCACCGCGTGTCCCGCCGAATCTGGCCGACTACGGACGGGAGCAGCGGTGGTTCGCCTGGTCGAACGCCCGTGGCCAGCTCCTGGGGCTGCCCGGCGGGCGGGGGCTGAACATCGCGTACGAGGCCGTGGACCGGCACGTCGACCACGGGCACGGTGCCGCGGTCGCCCTGCGCTGCGTCGGCCGTGACGAGCGGGTCACCTCGGTGACGTACGCCGATCTGGCCCGCCGCACGGCCCGGTTCGCGAACGTGCTGCGGGCGCTGGGCGTGGGCCGGGGCGACCGGGTCTTCACCCTGCTCGGCCGCGGCCCCGAGCTGTTCACCGTGGTCCTGGGCACCTTGAAGAACACGAGCGTGCTGTGCCCGCTCTTCCCGGCCTTCGGACCCGACCCCGTGCGGCAGCGCCTGCGGCTCGGTGACGCCCGGGTGCTGGTCACGACGGCGGAGCTGTACCGCCGCAAGGTGGCGCCGCACCGTGCGGAGCTGCCGGGCCTGGAGCACGTCCTTGTCGTGAGGGAGGGGGCGGCGGACCTGCCCGGCACCCACGACTGTGCCGCGCTGCTGGCCGAGGTGTCCGACGAGTTCACCATTCCGCCGACCTCCCCCGAGGACATGGCGCTGCTGCACTTCACCAGCGGGACCACCGCCACGCCGAAGGGAGCGGTCCACGTCCACGAGGCCGTCGTGGCGCACCACGTCAGCGCCGCGTACGCGCTCGACCTGCACCCCGGCGACGTCTTCTGGTGCACGGCCGACCCGGGCTGGGTCACGGGCATGTCGTACGGGATCATCGCGCCGCTCACCCATGGTCTGACCGTCGTCGTCGACGAGGGCGACTACGACGCGCGCCGCTGGTACCGCATCCTCGCGGAGCAGCGGGTCACCGTCTGGTACACCGCGCCCACCGCGCTGCGCATGCTGATGCGCACCACCCCGCGCCGCGGCACGCACGACCTGCCGCGCCAGTACGACCTGAGTGCCCTGCGGTTCATCGCCTCGGTCGGTGAACCGCTGAACCCCGAGGCCGTGGTGTGGGGGCAGGAGGTGCTCGGTCTGCCAGTGCACGACAACTGGTGGCAGACCGAGACCGGCGCCATCATGATCGCGAACTTCGCCGCCTGCGAGATCCGGCCCGGCTCGATGGGCCGCCCACTGCCGGGGGTGACGGCGGCGGTGCTGGAGCGGGGCGAGGACGGCCGGGCGAAGGTCACCTCCGACGGGCACGTGCACGTGCTGGAAGAGCCGGACACGGAGGGCGAGCTGGCGCTGCGGCCCGGCTGGCCGTCGATGTTCCGCGGCTATCTGCACGACAAGGCCCGTTACGCGGAGGCGTTCGCCGGTGGCTGGTACCTGACCGGTGACGTGGTGCGCCGGGACGCGGACGGCTGGTACTGGTTCCTGGGGCGCGCGGACGACGTGATCAAGTCGGCGGGCCACCTCGTCGGCCCGTTCGAGGTGGAGAGCGCGCTGATGGAGCACCCGGCGGTGGCGGAGGCCGGCGTGATCGGCAAACCGGACCCCGTCGCCGGCACCATCATCAAGGCCTTCGTCTCCCTGCACCCCGGGCACGAGCCCGGCCCCGTACTGAAGCGCGAACTGATCGCCTTCGCCCGGCGCAGGCTCGGCCCCGCCGTCGCCCCGCGCGAGATCACCTTCGACCAGCACCTGCCCAAGACCCGCAGCGGCAAGGTCATGCGAAGGCTGCTGCGCGCCCGCGAACTCGGCCTGCCCGAAGGCGACACCTCGACTCTGGAGGGACCGGCATGAGCAGCACGCGCACCGCCCGGCAGCACGGGCCGGACCGCAGGACGAAAGCCGGCCGCCAGGCCGCGCACCGCCAGGACCTGCTCCACGCCATGCTGCGCATCCGCCGGTTCGAGGAGCGGTGCGTGGAGCTGTACAGCGCGGCGCGGATACGGGGCTTCGTCCACCTCTACATCGGCGAGGAGGCGGTGGCCGTCGGCGTCAACGAGGCGCTCACCGACGAGGACGCGGTCGTGTCGACGTACCGCGAACACGGCCACGCGCTCGCCCGCGGCATCCCCGCCGACGCGGTCATGGCCGAGATGTTCGGCAAGGCCACCGGCTGCAGCCACGGCCGCGGCGGCTCCATGCACCTCTTCGACGCGGAGCGCCGCTTCTACGGCGGCAACGCGATCGTCGGCGGCGGACTGCCGCTCGCCGCCGGGCTCGCCCTCGCCGACCGCATGACCGGCCGTTCCCGCGTCACCTGCTGCTTCTTCGGCGACGGCGCGGTCGCCGAGGGGGAGTTCCACGAGACCGCCAACCTGGCCGCCCTGTGGGGGCTGCCGCTGCTGCTGGTGTGCGAGAACAACCTGTACGCGATGGGCACCGCTCTGGAGCGGGCCCAGGCCCAGACCGATCTGGCGATGCGCGCGTCCTCGTACGGGATGGTCGCCTGGTCCGTCGACGGCATGGACGTCGAAGCGGTGGAGAGCGCCGCACGCCGTGCGGTCGAGGGCATCCGCGCCGGTACCGGGCCGCACTTCCTGGAGATGCGGACCTATCGCTTCCGCGCGCACTCCATGTACGACCCGGACCGCTACCGCGACAAGGCGGAGATCGAACGGTGGAAGGAACGGGACCCGATCAGCCTCCTCGCCGACCGGATGCGCGCGGCGGCGGAGCTGTCCGACGCGCGGTGGGAGGAGCTGGAAGGCCGTGTCGCCGAGGAGATCGAGCACGCGGTCCAGGCCGCCGACCGGGCTCCCGCCGAACCCGTCGAGCACCTCCTGCACCACGTCACCAGCGACCCGCCGCGGCAGGAGAGGGACGAAGGAGTGAGGACGCCATGACCGCCGAAGCCTCCGCGAAGCACGAGACGGAACAGAGCACGGAGTACGGCACGGAGCACAAGACCACCTACCGGGAGGCCTTGCGCGAGGCCCTGCGGGACGCCCTGCGCGCGGACGACCGCGTGTTCCTCATGGGTGAGGACGTGGGCCGGTACGGGGGCTGCTTCGGCGTCAGTCTCGGTCTGCTGGAGGAGTTCGGTCCGGAACGCATCCGTGACACCCCGCTCTCCGAGTCCGCGTTCGTGGGTGCGGGGATCGGGGCGGCGCTGGCCGGGATGCGGCCGATCGTCGAGATCATGACCGTCAATTTCAGCCTGCTCGCCCTCGACCAGATCCTGAACAACGCCGCCACCCTGCTGCACATGTCCGGCGGGCAACTGCCCGTACCGCTCGTCATCCGCATGACCACGGGCGCCGGACGGCAGCTCGCCGCCCAGCACTCGCACAGCCTGGAGGGCTGGTACGCGCACATCCCCGGCATCCGTGTCCTGGCACCGGCGACCATCGAGGACGCCCGCCACATGCTGGCCGCCGCCCTCGCCGACCCCGACCCGGTACTGATCTTCGAGCACGGAGCGCTGTACAACGCCTCGGGCGAACTCCACCCGGACGCCCGGATACCGGGCCTGGACCGGGCCGTGGTCCGCCGCGCCGGCACGGACATCACACTGATCACGTACGGCGGTTCACTGCCGAAGACACTGGCCGCCGCGGACGAACTGGCCGTGGCGGGCGTCTCGGCGGAGGTCGTGGACCTGCGTACCCTGCGCCCGCTCGACGACACCACGGTCATGGAGTCCGTGGCCCGGACCCATCGAGCGGTCGTGGTCGACGAGGCCTGGCGCAGCGGCAGCCTCGCCGCCGAGGTCTCCGCCCGCATCACCGAGCAGGCTTTCTACGACCTCGACGCGCCCGTCGAGCGGGTGTGCAGCGCGGAAGTGCCCATTCCGTACGCCCGGCAGCTGGAGGAGGCCGCGCTGCCGGGGACCGCCGGCATCGTGGCGGCCGCACGCCGAGTGGCCGGGCCGACGTGGAGCGCCGCCGACGGAGGCCGGTCGCCGAGCGACGGTGACGGGAGGGTGAGCTGAGATGGCCGAGTTCACGATGCCGTCCCTGGGCGCCGACATGGACGAGGGCCTGCTGCAGGAGTGGCTCGTGGCGGTCGGCGATCAGGTGCGCAAGGGGGATGCGATCGCCGTCGTCGAGACGGACAAGGCCGCCATCGAGGTCGAGTGCTTCGAGGACGGGACGGTGGGCCGGCTCCTGGTGGAGCCGGGCACACGGGTGCCGGTGGGGACGTCGCTCGCCGTCATCGAGACGGGCGTCGCGCCGGCGCTGGCACCGGCATCGGCACCGGTTGCGGTGGCGGAGACGGGTACGAAGGCGGGGGTCTCCGGCGCACCGGAGGCGGACGGACGGCAGCCGCCTGCCGAGCCGGCGCCCGCCCACCGGCCGCTGCCCGTGGGCACCGCGCCGCCCCGCGAGGCCGTCGTGGTCGGGCCGCTGGTGCGGCACCTCGCCGAACAGAAGCACCTCGACCTGGCCGGGATACGGGGCACCGGACGCGGCGGGCGCGTCACCCGCCGCGACGTCGAGCGGGCCACCGTGACACACCCGCGGGTACGGGCCACGCCGTACGCCCGCCGCCTGGCCGGCGAACTGCACGTGGACCTCGCCCAGGTGCGAGGCAGCGGCGAACTCGGCGCCGTACGCGCCGCGGACGTACGCACGGCTGCGCGTACCGGTCCTACGGTCCTGCCCGCGCCCGGCCCACCCGCGGCAGCGGCCCCGCCCTCGCCGACCCGGGCACCGGCCGCCGCGGCACACGCGGCGCTGCCGAGGCCGGAGCCCTTCCGCACCCGGCCCGCGACGGCGTCCCCGACATCTGCCGCCGAGGACCGGACCGCGGCCATGCGCAAGGCCATCGCCGCCCTGATGGCCCGCTCCAAGCGGGAGATCCCGCACTACTACCTCTCCACCACCGTCGACCTGGACACGGCACTGACCTGGCTGCACACCCACAACAACGCCTGCCCCGTCGCCGAGCGCCTGCTGCCCGCGGCACCGCTGCTGAAGGCCGCGGCCCTCGCCGCCCGCCAGGTCCCCGAGCTGAACGGCTTCTGGACCGACGGCCACTTCGAGCCAGGCGACGGTGTCCACCTCGGGGTGGCCGTCTCCCTCCGCGGCGGCGGTCTGCTCACCCCGGTGCTCCACGGTGCCGACACCCTCGGACTTCCCGCGCTCATGGCGGCCCTGAAGGACCTCGCGGTCCGTGCCCGCACGGGACGGCTGCGCGGCAGCGAGCTGACCGGCGCCACGCTCACCGTCACCAGCCTCGGGGAGCAGGGCGTCGAGACGGTCTTCGGGGTGATCCATCCGCCTCAGGTGGCCCTGGTCGGGTTCGGCGCGGTCACCGACCGCCCGTGTGCGGTGAACGGCCTGCTGGGCGTGCGCCCCATGGTCACCGCCACCCTCGCCGCGGACCACCGCGCCTCGGACGGCGCCGTGGGCGCCCGCTACCTCACCACGCTGAACCGCCTGCTGCAGCACCCGGAGGAGCTATGACGTACGAACAGGCACTGGACCTGGTCAAGACATCACTCACCCGGATCGTGCCGGACGCCGACTTCACGGCCCTCGGGCCGACGGACAAGTTCCGCGACCGTCTGGAACTCGACTCACTCGACTTCCTGCAGTTCGTGGAGACCCTCGCCGAACTCGGCGGCTGCCGCCTGGACGAGGACGACTATCCCCGTCTCGTCACTCTCGACGGCAGCGCCCGCCTCGTCGCCGAGCGTGCCGTCTGAGAGCGGCATGATGTGCCGACAGTGAGTGACCGAGTGACCGAGTGAGCACGAATGAGAAAGTGACCGGAAGCGGCCGGATGGATCAGCAGATACGCGGAAGCTGTTCCCCCAACGGCATGTCCACCACGCGTCGGGCACCGACCAGGGTGCGCACGGTCACCCGGCCGCCGGGCCCCTGCGGCAGTACCTCTCCGATGCGTGCCGCGCTCCGTCCCTCGGGCAGCGTGCGCAGGGCGGACAGCGCCCGGTCCGCCGCAGCGGAGCCGACGAAGGCGACCAGGCAGCCCTCGTTGGCGACGGTCAGGGGATCGAGGCCGAGCAGGTCGCAGGCGGAGGCGACCGCCTCGGGCACGGGCAGGGCGCTCTCGTCGATCTCGACGGCGGTACGCGCATCGCGGGCGATCTCGTTGAGCGCCGCGGTGAGGCCGCCACGGGCCGGGTCGCGCAACGTGTGGACGTGTGCGCCGAGGGGGCCAGGGCGTGGACGAGACGGTGCAGGGGACGGCTGTCGGAGGCGATGCCGGTGTTGAAGCCGAGTCCCTCACGCGTGGACAGCACGGTGATGCCGTGCAGCCCGATCGGGCCGGAGAGCAGGACGGCATCCCCCGGGCGGGCAAGGGCGGCGGACAGACGCAGCGCCGGGTGCCGCCGCCCTATGCCCGTGGTGTTGACGAACACCTTGTCCACCGCGCCCCGCTCCACGACCTTGGTGTCACCGGTGATCACGGGCACTTCGGCCTCGCGTGCGGCCTTGCCCAGAGACTGGAGGACCGAGCGGAGTTCCGGCAGGGGCAGGCCCTCCTCGACGATGAGGGCGACGGACAGGGCCAGTGGCCAGGCGCCGCGCATCGCGAGGTCGTTGACCGTGCCGTGCACCGCCAGGGAGCCGATGTCCCCGCCGGGGAAGAACAGCGGGTGGACGACGAAGCTGTCGGTGCTGACCACCAGGTCGGGATGGCCGGGCAGCAGCGCGGCGTCCTCCAGTGGGCCCTCCTGGCCGGCCAGGGACGGCAGGACCAAGGTCTCGAGGAGTTCGGCGGTCAGGCGCCCTCCGGCACCGTGGCCCAGGAGGACGACACCCGTCCTCGTGATGAGGAGCCGGGCATTCCATCGTCATGGCAGTGAGGCCTCCTTCGTGCGGCCGGCGGCATGGAAGGCGGCGCAGGTGCCCTCGGCGGAGACCATCGGCGCGCCGAGCGGTCGGCGGGGGGTGCAGCGGGTGCCGTAGGCCGTGCAGTCGGTGGGCAGCCGGGCGCCGGTGAGGACGGCGCCGGCGATGCACTCGGGGTCCTCGGCGGGACGCAGGCCGCCCACGTCGAAGCGGTGCGCGGCGTCGAACCGCTCGTACGCTTCGGTGAGTTCCAGGCCGCCGGCGGGCAGCGTCCCGAGACCACGCCAGGCCCGGTCGGTGACCCGGAAGACCGTGCGGACCGCGTCCTGCGCCTCGGTGTTGCCCTGCCGGCGTACCGCGCGCACGTACTGGTTCTCGACCTCGAAGCGGCCCCGCTCCAGTTGTGTCACCGCCATGAGGATGCCCTCCAGCAGGTCGAGCGGCTCGAACCCGGTGACCACGACCGGCACCCGCCATCGGGCGGCGGTCGGTGCCCCCGGAGGTGGCGCAGGCGCCGATGGTGACCAGGAAGCGGGACTGCGCGCGGATCTCCCGGACGCGTTCCGCGTCGGCCGGTGTGGTGACCGATCCCTCGACGAGCGCGAGATCGTACGGGCCGGGCGTGACGGTGCTGGAGGCCTCCATGAAGTGGGCGATCTCGATCCGTCCGGCGAGGGCCAGGAGCGCGTCCTCGCAGTCCAGCAGGGTGAGCTGGCAGCCGTCGCAGGACGCCAGCTTGAACACCGCGAGCGTGGGGCGGTCCATGTCACAACTCCCTCACGGACAACAGGGGGTCGGCCCGGTCCCAGCCGATCACCGGACCGTCGCGGCACAGCAGGACACCGCCGAGCTGGCAGTGGCCGCAGTGGCCGGTGGCGCAGCGCATGTTGCGCTCCAGCGAGACCCGGATGTGCTGTGCGGACAGTCCGCGGTGCACCAGGTCGCGGGCGGTCGCCCGGATCATCACCTCGGGACCGCAGAGATACGCCGTGGTGCTGTCCGGCGCGAATTCGGCGTGGTTCAGCAGCGTGGTGACCAGGCCCACGTGGCCCCACCAGCCGTCGGCGGAGCGGTCGACGGTCACCGCGCAGTGCCGCAGACCGCGATGCGCCGTCCAGAAGCGGAGTTGCTGGGCGTAGAGCAGGTCGCCGGGGGACCGGGCGCCGACCAGCAGGTTCAGCCGCCCGTAGCGGTGCCGGGCGGCGAGCGCGTCCAGCACCAACGGCCGCAGCGGGGCCAGGCCGATGCCGCCCGCGACGACCAGGAGGTCCTGCCCGGCCGCCCGGCCGAGCTCCCAGCCGGTGCCGAAGGGCCCGCGCAGCCCGACCCGGCTCCCCGGCCGGAGAGCGCACAGCGCGGCCGACACCGCGCCGACCGAGCGGATCGTGTGACGGAGCGCGTGGCGGTCGATGCGGGACACCGAGACGGGGATCTCACCGACCCCGAAGGCGTACACCATGGCGAACTGACCGGGAGCGAACGGCGCCAGCGTCGCCGGGCCCGTCGGCGCGAGGACGAGGGTCACCGTGTCGGCCGTCTCGCGGTTCACCCGGATCACCCGGTACGGCAGGGGCACATCGGTCATGGCTAGCTGCCGCTGCCGTAGGGAGCGTACAGGTCGAGCAACCGGATCCGGGTCGCGTGCAGCCGGTGGGCGACCACGCGGCCGACCCAGGTGGCGACGGCGCGGCCGAACTCCGCGTCGGCGGCGCACAAGTCCCGCACCTCTGCCGCGTCGAACTCCCAGGCCCGAACCGGACTCGTGGCCTCGGCGCCCAGCTGCCACACGTACGGCGTGAAGTGCCAGGACCAGCCGACGAGTTCGCCGTGGCCCAGGGACTCGACGACGGGCGCCCGGCGGCCGGGGACGTGCACGTCGAGGACGACCGTCCCGGTCCGCACGATCCAGAACCGGTCGGCGCGCCGGCCCTCCTCGAACAGGCGGGTGCCCGCCGGGAAGGAGACCTCGCGGGCCTGCCGCATCAGCCGGGCCCGGTGCTCCGCCGGGAGGGCCGCGGCCAGGGTGGTGGTGGAGGTCATCGCTCCGGCTCCTTCCGGTCGTCCCCGCCGCCCTCGTCGTTCTGTTCGTCCTGCCGCAGCCGGGCGGCCAGTTCGTCGTGCAGGGCCGCGGCCTCCTCCGTGATGTCGATGCCGACCGGGCACCAGGTGATGCAGCGTCCGCAGCCCACGCAGCCGGAGCTGCCGAACTGCTCGTACCAGGTGGACAGCTTGTGGGTGAGCCACTGCCGGTAGCGGCTGCGCGGCGTGGCGCGCACCGGGCCGCCGTGGAGGTGCGAGAAGTCGAGGTCGAAGCAGGAGTCCCAGCGCTGCCACCGCTCGGCGTGGTCGCCGGTGAGGTCGGTGACGTCCTCGGTGGTGGTGCAGAAGCAGGTGGGGCACACCATGGTGCAGTTGCCGCAGGTCAGACAGCGGGCGGCGACATCGTCCCAGCGGCTCGCCTCCAGGCTCTCGCCCATGAGGTCGCGCAGGCTCACCGGTGGCATGGCGCGGCCCATACGGTCCCGGGCGGCCTCGACCGCGTCGTGCGCCGCCGCCTCCGTGCCCGGATCGGGCGGACGGTGCGGCAGACCGGACAGCACCTTCGTGCCGGCCGCGCTGCCGGCACGGGCGAAGAAGCGGTGACCCGCATCGTCCACGACCTCGGTCAGCGCCAGGTCGAAGCCCGTGTCGGCGGCCGGGCCGCTGTCCATGGACACGCAGAAGCAGGTCGCGCCCGGCTCGGTGCACTCGGCGGCGATCAGGAAGGCCCCCGTGCGGCGCGCCGCGTAACCGCTGTTCTCGAAACGGCCGCCGGTCAGGACCCGGTCCTGTACGGCGATGGCGCGCAGATCGCAGGGACGCACCCCGAGGAAGGCGTACGAGGCCGGATCGGCACGCTCCTCGACGATCGACAGGGATCCGTCGGGCCCGCGGTCGGCGCTCCAGAGCTTCTCGCGCTGCGGGTGCAGGAACGCCTTCCACGACTGGGGGCCCGCGGTGTGGGCGAAGACCGCGCCGTTGTCCCGGGGAACGAGGCGGTAGCGGCCGGCCTCCACCCGGGTCCGCCATCCCCAGGGCAACTGGTCGGCCGAGGCCAGCTCCGCCAGCACCACGGCACCGTCCCGTACGGTCGGGCCGACGACCGTACGGCCCTGTGCGGTCAGTTCCTCGACCAGTGCGTCGAGTCCGTTCCGGTCCAGGACGGCGGTCACGGTGCTTCCTGCCATGGTTCCCTCCACATGCCGTGAGGGCGCTGATACCAGCATCGGCTGTCACCGGCGCGGAGGCCATGGGCCATCAGGCCCCGGCTCGGCGTCCCACGGGTGCCCATCGATTCCGGTGCTGACGAATATGGGCCGGAAGTCACCCACGAGGGCCTGATCGACCCTCGTCCCGCCCGGTGAGGGGTGCGACGGTGAGGGTGGAGTCCTCCGCTGCGCGGCGCGCAGCAGCCCGACGGAAGGCGGTGGGGACGATGGAGCTGCCCCTGGTCGTGGGCGTCGACGGATCGGATTCCAGTCTCGTGGCGGTCGACTGGGCGGTGGACGAGGCCGCCCGGAGGGGATGGGATGGCCGCTGCGGCTGGTGTACGCCTCCAGGTGGGAACGCTATGAAGGAATCGCATCGCCAGGAAGCCTCGAGCGTCCACCTCAGCGCGTGATGATGGAGAACATCGTCGGATCGGCGACGGAGCGCGCCCGACGGTGCAATCCGGAGGTGAAGGTGACCGGCGAGGTACTGGCGGAGGAAGCGGTCTCCGCCCTGCTGCGCGAAGCCGACAACGCCTCGGCTCTGGTCACCGGATCCCGCGGCCGCGGAGAGCTGAAAGGGCTGCTGCTCGGCTCGGTCGGCCTGGCCGTGGCAGCCCGTGCCCACTGCCCGGTGTTCGTGGTCCGTGGCGACAAGGCCGGCCTGGCCGGTACGCATGAACGCATCACGCTCGGCGCGGGGGAGGTCGAGACGAGCGGTGACGCGGTGCGCTTCGCCTTCCGCGAGGCCGAGGCGCGCGCGTGCACCCTCGACGTCGTACGCGCCTGGCGCTGTCCCGCGCACGAGACCGCTGATCACCCCCTGCTGGCCGGAGAACCGGCTCACCAGCACGAACAGCAGGCGTCCGCCCACCTCGACATCCTGCTCCATGACGCGGTGGCCGACCATCCCCAGGTCCGAGTGCATCGCAGCACGGCCGAAGGACCAGCGCGCAAGGTGCTGCGGCACCGTACCGCCGCAGCGGACCTTGTGATCATCGGGGCCCGGCGCAGGCACCGCCACTACGGCCTTCAGCTGGGCCGCGTGGGACACACGCTGCTGCACCACGCCCAGTGCCCGGTGGTGATCGTGCCCCAACGGATCTGAGTCTCACGGGCCGTGCTGTCCCAGGGGTGCCGGGCGGCCCGGCGCGGCCCGCCGGACGTCAGGGGCGTGTCAGCCGGATGCGGGTGTCGACGACGCCCTCCACCGCGCGCACCGCCCGTGCCAGCAACGGCACCAGTGTCCTGTCGGGGAACGCGCCGCCCAGGGTCACCACTCCCTCGGTCACGCTGACGGTCACCTGCGAGGCGGCCGGTATCGGGGCGACGACGGTGCGGCGGATCTCGTCGGCGATCTCCTCGTCCGGGCGCAGGAACACCTTGAGGAGATCACTGCGGCTGACCACGCCTTCGAGTATGCCCACGGAGTCGACGACCGGCAGCCGCTTGACGCGGCGGCGCGCCATGATGCGGGCCGCCTCGGCGATCGTGGCGTCCGCATGCACCGTGACGGCCGGAGTGCTCATCAGTTCCCCCGCGGTCAACGCGGCTGCCTTGGACCGTTCGGTCCGTCCGTCCGTCTCTCCTGCGGCGTCCCGTAGTTCCTCCTTCAGCAGCAGATCCGCTTCCGAGACCACTCCGATCACCCGGCCCTCGCCCGCCAGGACCGGCAGAGCGCTCACTTTCCACTGGTTGATCAGCTGCACGATCTCCTTGAAGCGGGCGTTACGGCCGACGGCGATGACGTTGTGGGACATCACATCGCTCACGATGCGCGGAGCGTCAGGCATCACGGTCTCCCCAGGTATATGGACGACCTGCGGGTCTCGGGGGGGGGCGGGTGTGTCGGGCACCGGTCAGGGGTCGCTCATCAGGTCCTGGGCCACCGTCGTCGCCCAGGCGGCGATCTGCTCGAAGTCACGGAAGTCGCCGCCCTTGCCGGACTTGATGATCATGCGGGCCACGCGCCCCTCGACGTCTCCCTCCAGGCGTCCGCCGAAGGTGACATGGCCGCGCGCCCCGATGCGGCGGGCGAGGCGCCGGACACCGGGTGCCGGCGGGATGTCCCGTTCGGACGCGGAGGCGTCCAGCGGCCCACTGCTGAAAAGCCACACCGGACGCCGTGCCAGGGCTCGGCGGTTCCGGTGGGCGAAACGGCGGGCGTCGCGGTGCCAGCGGCCGGCGTACAGACCGGCTCCGAGGACCACCGCGTCGTACCGGCCGAGGTCGGTGACGTCCGCCGCCGAGCGGACGTCCACGGTCATTCCCTCCTTGGTCAGCACTTCCGCGATGCGTTGCGCGATGTCCGCGGTCGATCCGTACTTCGATCCGTAGGCGATCAGGACCGTTCCCGTCATGACCGACGCACCTCCTCACTCACACTCACAGCTTGCGCAGCCAGTCGTCGGTGACGCCGTGCACGTGCGGTTCCTCGGGCCGCAGACGGGAGTCGTCGAAGCGGTACGTGAGGTGGTCGACGACCGCGACCACGCCGTCCGTCTCGCGGCACATGTGCACGGCCGCGGTGACGTCGCTGCGCCGCTCCAGCCGGCCGGTCAGCGTCACCACGCCTTCGTGCACGTCCACGCCGACGGCCCGCGGCGTCAGCCACAGGGCCTGTACCAGCACCTCGTCCACGATCGCCTTCCGGATCTCGGCGTCGGGGCGCAGGAAGACCTGGAGCAGGTCACGGCGGGTGACGATGCCGACGAGTCGCTCCTCCTCGTCCACGACGGGCAGCCGTTCCACCCGGTGGTGTGCCATGGCGCGGGCCGCCTCGGCGATGGTCGCGTCGCTGTGGACGGTGACGGCCGGGTGGGACATGAGCTGTCCGGCCGTCCGGGCCCGCGCCTTGGCACGGCGGGTCCGGGCATCCGAGGTCATCCGCAGCCGGCGGAGGCGGCGACGGGACCCGGGAGGGCCGGCCGCCTCGGCCTGCCGGACCATCAGGTCGGTCTCGGAGATCACTCCGATGACCTGCTCGTCGTCGTCCACCACCGGCAGGCCGCTGATCCGGTGCTCGGCGAGCAGCCGGGCCACCTCCTTGAACGGCGTGCCGTAGGCGACGCGGACGACGTCGCTCGTCATGACCGTGCCGACCTTGCTGTGTTTCATCGCCTTCTGCCTTTCCTCGGCAGTGCCAGGAGTACGCGGAGCCGGGCGGGCTCAGCGGAGCCTGCGCAGATAGGGGTCGTGGGCCCGGCGAGGGAGCAGCCGGACCCGTGCGTCGAGCGTGGTGACGCTCTCGGGCCGGGCGAGTACCGGGTTGAGGTCGGCCTCCGCGAGCTGCGGCAGATCGCTCGCCATTTGGGACAGACGCAGCAGCAGTTGCTCCAGTCCTGGCAGATCCACCGGACCGGTGCCGTCGCCCCCGAAGAGCAGCGGGGCGCAGCGCGGGGAGGTGACCAGGTCGTGCACGTCGTGGTCGGTGAGTGGGGCCAGCCGTGCGGCCTGGTCCGCGAGGACCTCGGTGGCCGTGCCGCCGAGCCCGAACAGCACCAGCGGCCCGAACACCTCGTCCTGCACCACACCGGCCAGCAACTCGGTGCCGCGCCGGGCGAGCGGCTGCACCACCGCACCGGTCATCAGGTGGCCGAAGCGGACGTCGAAGTCGCGGAAGGCGGCGCGCACTTGCGCGTCGCCGCGCAGGTCGAGGTGGATCGCGTGCTCGATGGTCTTGTGGATCAGGCCGGGCCAGTACGCCTTGAGGACGACCAGCCCGCCGGGTCCCCGCAGCCGCTGGGCGGCCAGCACCGCCTCGTCCTCCGTCTGCGCCCAGACCCACGGCAGTTGCGGAATGCCGTAGCAGCCGAGGAGCTCGGCGCAGGTGCGCGGATCGAGCCAGCCGCCGTCCGGGGTGTGCTCCAGGTAGCGGGCGACGACTGCATGGGCGCGCGGGGTGTCGACGCCGTCGAGATCGGGCACGGTGCCGGGCGGCCGGGCGAGCCGGCGGGCGCGCTCGACGGCGTGGCCGAGGGCGCGGGCGGCGGCCTGCGGATCCGCGTAGGCGGGCACCTGGCCGGTGTCCGACGGCAGCAGCCGTACGGGCGCCTCCTGGTCGAGGAGGACCGCGGCGACCGTCCGGGAGCGACGACCGGGGGCACGGGTCAGGGCTGTGACCAGGACGTCGCCGGTCGCCGCGGCGACCGCGGTCGGCACCAGCGTGACCAGTACCGCGTCGATGCCGTCATGGGCCGCGAGGCGGTCCACACAGGCGCGCAGCTGCTCCTCGGAGACCGCGGCCGTCGCGTCGACGGGGTTGCCGGGCGAGGCGCCCGGCGGCAGCACGCCGCGCAGGTCGTCGACCAGGCCGGGAGCGAGCGGGGGAAGGCTGAGGCCGGCCTCCGCGCAGGCGTCGGCCGTGAGCACGCCGACACCGCCGGCGTTGGTGACCACGGCGACCCGACCGCCCGTGGGCAGCGGCTGGGAGTGCAGCAGGGCCGCCGCTTCGAGAAGTTCGGGGACGGTGCGCGTGGCGGTGATCCCGGCCTGGGCGAACAGTGCGCGCCGGGTGATGGTCGTGGTGGCGGCGGCCGCGGTGTGCGAGGCGGCGGCGCGCCGGCCCGCCTCGGTGCGGCCGGCGTCGACGGTCAGGATCGGCATGCGCCGGGTGACGCGGCGCGCCGTACGGGAGAACGCGCGCGGGTTGCCGAAGGACTCCAGGTGCAGCAGGGCCAGATCGGTGCGGCCGTCGGACTCCCACCACTGCAGCAGGTCGTTGCCGCTGACGTCGTACTTGTCGCCGAGCGAGACGAAGCTGGACACGCCGATGCCGAGCCGCTCGAGCCCGCCGAGCAGGGCGATGCCGACCCCGCCGGACTGCACGGCGACTCCCGCGGTGCCCGGTTCGGGGTGGGCGGCGGCGAAGGTGGCGTCCAGGCGCACCGTCTCCTCGGTGTTCGCCAGGCCCAGGCAGTTGGGCCCGACCAGCCGCATGTCGTGGCTGCGGCAGACCGCCAGGAGAGCCGCGGCCTGCCGGGCATCGAGTCCGGCGGAGACCACCAGCAGCGCCCGCACGCCGTGCTTCCCGCATTCCTCGGCGACCTGCGGGACGTCGCCGGCCGGCACGGCGATCACCGCGAGATCGGGAACCAGCGGCAGAGCGCCGACGGACGGGTAGGCGTGCACGCCCAGGATCGTCGAGACGTTCGGGTTGACCGCGAAGAGCCGGCCCGTGAACCCACCGGTGGACAGCTTGCGCAGCACCGCCCGGCCCACCGAGCCCGGCCTGCGGCCCGCCCCGACGACGACCGCGGACCTGGGCCGCAACAGCGGTGTCAGACTGGCCAGGTCCGCGGCCTGCCCGCGCCCTTCGACGGACGTCAGGTAGTCCTCCGTCTCCTCCAGCGGGATGGTGCAGTGGACCTCCGGCCCCTCGAAGTGGCGCGCGGTCCGCAGGCCCAGGTCGGCGAAGACCTTGAGCACCTCGTGGTTCTCGGCGAGCGCGTCGGCCGTGAAGGCCCTGATGCCGTGCGCGCGGGCGGCGGACACCAGATGCTCCAGCAGCAGCGTGCCCACTCCGCGGTGGTGCCAGCCGTCGTCGACCGCGAGGGCGATCTCCGCGGTGCCGACGCCCTCCCCGGACGTCTCGTACTCGGTGATGCCGATGATCCGGCCGCCGTGCGTGGCGACGAGCGCCCGGTGGCCGGGGGGCGCGGGCTCGGCGATCCGGGCGGCGGCCTGCTCGCCGGAGCGCCGGCTGACGGTGAAGAACCGTAGGCGCAGGTTCGCGTCCGACATACCCCGGTACAGCCGGAGGACGGCCTCCTGGTCGTCCGGTCCTGCGGGCCGTATGCACATGGTCGTGCCGTCGGTGAGGAGGGCGTGCACCCGCTCGCCGTCACCGGAGGCAGGAAGGGCGCTCATCGCGTGCCTTTCGTCGGCTGTCGGCAGGTTGACAGTGTCAGCATCCGCTTCGGGAGCTCCGGACCCGAGAGGCCGGTAGGGCAGGGCACAGGGCCGGACGGCCCCGACGCCGGACCTCACGGCAGTGGTTCGCCCAGTTCCGTCTCGACGGCGTCCGCCATCGCCCGCAGGACGTCGAGCGTGCGCTGTGCCTCGGCCTCGTCGACCTCGGTGATCGCGAACCCGACGTGCACGACGACGTACGTCCCGACGCCCGCCCCGGGCGTGTAGTCGAGGCAGACCTCCCGCCGTACGCCCCCGAAGTCGACGGTGGCCATGCGCAGTCCGGCGTCGTCGTGGACCTCCAGGACCTCACCGGGAATGCCCAGGCACATACGCGTCACCTCTCCTCCTCGGCCAGCCGGGCGGCGGCCACCGCGGCCTGGCCGTAACTGATGCCGCCGTCCCCGACCGGTGCCTCGCCGCCCACCAGCACTCGCAGCCCCTGGGCGCGCAGCAGTCGCCGTACCTCCGTCAGCAGACGGGCGTTGACGAAGCAGCCGCCGCCCAGGCAGACGGTGCGCGGGGCGCCGTCCTCGACGGCTCGTGCGACGAGATCGGCGGTGGCGCGGGCGAGCGCGAGGTGGAAGGCGGCCGCCAGCTGCGCCACGGACTCGCCGCTCGTCCGCCGGTCCAGCAGATCGGTCACGGTCGGCGTCGAGTCGTAGACCCACAGACCGTCCGTCCGCACGATCCGGTGGGCCAGGGGCACCGCGGACACGGTGCCCGCCGCGGCCTCCAGAAGCACGGCCGCCTCGCCCTCGTAGCAGACGGTGTCCGCGAGGCCGAGCAGGGAGGCGACCGTGTCGAACAGCCGTCCCGCGCTGGAGGCTCGCGGGCAGTTGATCCCGCGGGCCACCATCGCGCGCACGGCACGGACCCCGGCCGGATCAAGGCGGTTGGTGAGGCCTTGATACAGCCGGGGACGGGGGCGCGGTGCGCCCAGTGGCTCGGAGTCCAGGAGATGGCCGAGCGCCGTGCGGGAGGGGTGGCGTACCGCCGCGTCGCCGCCGGGCAGGGGCGAGGTCGCGAACCTGCCCACACGGCGGTAGCCGCACAGATCGGCGACGAGGATCTCCCCGCCCCACAGGGTGCCGTCGTCCCCGAGGCCCAGCCCGTCGTACGCCACGCCGAGGAAGGGGCCGCGCACCGCGTGCTCGGCCGCGACCGCCGCCACATGCGCATGGTGGTCCTCGATGATGGTGGCGCGCGGCCCGCAGTCGGTGCAGTTGATGAACGGGTAGCGATGGCGCCGGTCCGCGGGGTCGTACAGCTCTCGCAGACACGTGGCGCAGATCGCGGCATCGGGTGGAATCTCACGGGGTGTTGTTCTGGTGAGGCGGGCCGGCCCGGCTCGTACGCAGAAGCCTTGGCCCATGGGGGAGTGTCCCTCGGTCAGGCGGACGCGCCGGACCCGGGCCAGCACTGGGCCCCCGGTGGCGAGGCGGGCGGCGAACTCGTCGATGGCGTCCGGGTCACCGGCCACCTCACCTTCCACGTGTCCGTCCACGTTCGCCACCCAGCCGTCCAGGCCGAGCGCCTTCGCGGTGCGGTACACGAAGGGCCGGAAACCGACGCCCTGCACGGTCCCGTACACCTGGAAGCGCCGTACGCTCATCGCTCCCCCCGGGCCGCAGCGACGCGGTGCCGGACGATCTCCTCCTCGACCGAATCGGCGAGGGGGTTCACGACGCCGGCGACGGCGGGCGAGAGACCGGTGCCCAGAGAACTGTCGGCACCCTCCACCGCGTAGATGACAAGATGCCCGGGCAGACGGCCCAGCACGCGGGCGAGTTCGACGGCCTCACCGAGTCCGAGCCCGTGCGAACTGGTCGTCGGCGGCCGGTCGAGACGCTCGGCGTCGAGCTCGATGCGATGGACCCGGCCAGGACTGCCGGGATGCGCATGTGCCGCGTCCACGACGACGGCGAGACCGGCCCCCTCCCACAGCCCGATCAGACGCCCGGGGTCGCCGTCGCAGGTGGCCAGCACGGTACCGGGCGGCAGGGGCCGGCTCTCGGCCCGCTGCCGGAGCCGGGCGACGACCGCCCACCCCACACCGTCGTCCCGCCGGAACTCGTTCCCGACACCGACGACGGCGATCCGCGCATGCGTCCGCATGCCTCCTACGGTGGCCGCCCCCGGCCAGGCGCGCCAGGGGCCGGAAGGCCCCGACCGAAGGAGGTACGGACCGCCTGGGCGGACGGTGCCGCCCTCGCCCGCCGTGTTCCGGCTTTCGAAGACGACGACCGGCCGGGTCTCTTCCGCCTCATGCCGCAGGGCCGACCGTCGTCCGGGGACGGCGGTGGGCGGAGTTTCGCGGCAACGGCTCCTCGCTTCCCGCGTTGCCGTACCCCGTTCCGGGGAGAGCTCGGATTGGCGGACAGGAGCCCGGACGGCTTGCGGAGAGGGCCTGTCGGCCCCTGTCCACGCGTCGGCATCGGCGCGACGCTGAGACCGGGAAGAAGGCCCGGTTTCCGGAGGTGTACGCCATGCTCCCGCCTGTTGTCGCCGGTGTCGACGGCTCCGCCGAAAGCCTGGCTGCCGCCGAGTGGGCAGCGCGCGAGGCCGTCCGCCGCGAGCGCCCGCTGCGGCTGCTGCATGCCGGGAACCGGCACCCGCGCCAGGAGGCCGGCGAGGTCACGGACGCGGCCCGGCGCGTCCTGCGACAGGCGGAGGTGCGCGTCCGCGCGACCTGCCCAGCCGTTCATGTGCACGACGAGCAGACCGAGGGACCGGCGACCGCGGCCCTGCTGAAGGCCGCCGAGGACGCCGGCCTGCTGGTACTGGGCTCACGCGGACTGAGCGGATTCACCGGTTTCCTCGTGGGCTCGGTCGCCCTCGGCGTGGTGACGGAGGCCACGTGCCCCGTTGTCCTCGTGCGGGCCGGCGAGGAAGCGGAGGACGAACACCTGCCGGCGGACGACGGTGATTCCTCGGTGGCCACCGGCTACCGGGACGTGGTGCTCGGTGTAGACGTCGACGACCCGTGCGACGAGGTCCTCGAGTTCGCTTTCGAAGGCGCCCTTCTGCGCCGGGCACGGTTGCGCGTTGTGCACGCCTGGCAGGCGCCTGGCCCGCTCACCCTGGGGCCCGGCGAGACCGGCCTCATGAGCGAGCCGGAGCGGGCCGAGGAGTGGCTGGACTTCCTCTCCGCCGTGCTGCGGCCGTGGCGCGACAAGTACCCCGACGTCGAGGTCTCGGAGACGGTCGTGGAGGACAAACCCTCCCACGCCCTGCTGAGGGCGGCGACCGGAGCCGGACTCGTGGTCGTCGGTCACCGGCTTGCCGGGCGACCGGTTCCGCAGCGTACGGGCCCCGTCACCCACGCCCTGATCCACCATGCCGACTGCCCCGTGGCCGTCGTACCCCACTTCTGAACGGGACCGGCCCAGCGCGGACGGACACACACCCGTCGGCCGGACCCCCGGACCGACGAGAGCACGGAGGAACCGCAGGAGGTGACCTCATGCAGAGGCCAGTCGTGGCCGGCCTGGACGGCTCGAGCGAGAGTCGCGCGGCGGCTCACTGGGCGGCCAGGGAAGCCCTGCGCCGAGGACTGCCGCTCCGGCTCGTGCATGCCTGGGAGGGCCTGCCCGAGGACGGCACCGCAACGAACCTGCCCGAGCTGCGTGCGCCGCAGTACTACGCACGCCGGATACTTCGCGACACGGTCGACCGGATCAGCGAACGGTATCCACAGCTGTACATCGCCGCCGAACAGGTGCGCAGGCGGCCCGGACCCGCGCTGCTGGCCGAGGCGGAGAACGCCGAGCTGCTGGTCGTCGGCAGCCAGGGGCTCAGCTCGCTCGGCGGATTCGCCGCCGGGTCGGTGGCCATGGCAACCGTGGCCCATGCCGAGCGCCCGATCGTCCTCGTACGGGCCCACGAGACCGCGGAGGACGAGCACCTGCCGGACGGCACGGGGAAGCCGTCGACAGACACCCCCTACCGTGACGTCGCGGTCGCCGTCGACATCGGCGGACCGTGCGACGACGTACTGGAGTCCGCCTTCCATGCCGCGCAGCTGCGCCATGCGCCGCTGCGCGCCGTGCACGCCTGGCATGTGCCGGTCATGCACGGCATCCCCGGTGCCGAGGAGCGGGCCCCGATCCGGCATCAGGCGGAACAGGAGCTCGAGGCACTCCTGGAGCCCTGGCGACAGAAGTTCCCCACCGTGTTCGTCCGGGAGCACCTGCACGAGGGCCGCCCGGCTCATGTCCTGGTCCGCGCGGCGGGCGGGGCGGGCCTGCTGGTGGTGGGCCGTCGCAGGAGGCATGCGGCGGTCGGCTCGCACACCGGTCCGGTCGCCCACGCCCTGATCCATCACGTCCGCTGCCCGGTCATGCTGGTGCCGCACGACTGATGGCGGCGCGATCCCCGGGCACTGCCCGTCCGCAGGGCCCGCCGACACAAGGAGGTCCGTGCCTCTCGGACTCTGCGGTCTCAGCACCGCCCTGTCACTCGATCGACCGCCGCCCGGGCATTCGCCGAGCGGTCCGCCGGCGGGGAGATCGGAGTCGAAGGGGACGAGTACCGGCGTCGGCGGGCCGTGCGTCGGGAACGGCTTCCCGCCACGGCAAGGCTCTCGATTCAAGACTCCGCGACCCCGGACGTGCGTGGCTATCTGGCTCTCAGCCCGGAACTTGACCACGTGTGGCTGGAGCCGGAAGGGGCCGGACGGACGAGCTGCAAGCCCCCTTCGGACCTCGCGGGAACGCGCCTGCGCTGCTTCCATGGAATGGGACGGAAGGGACTCGGAACAGACGCGGAGAAGTGATCGGCGATCACGCACCGCGCAATCGGGACCTGCGAGAAGCGGGTGGTCCCTTCCGCCTCATGGGCTCCTCCCTTGCGATCAGCCCCATAGGTACGCATGCGATTCCTCGCCCACGTCGTCCTCGGCTCGCACCCGTACGGCCGTGGTGACACCCCCTGCATCGATGTCCCTGAAAGTCACATGCCACACCTCCTCATCGTTCCGGTGGCGGATCGTAAGATGTAGTCCAGGCTGGCGGTGTGGAAGAAGTGCACCGAGCCGGGGTCGCCGCCGTGTTCGCCGCATACGCCGATCGTCAGGTCCGGCCGGGCGGCGCGGCCCTCGGCGACGGCGATCCGGACCAGGCGGCCCACGCCGTCGATGTCGAGCGTCTCGAACGGGGAGACGGGGAAGACACCCCGGTCGAGGTAGGCGGAGAAGAACTCCGCCTCGACGTCGTCGCGGGAGAAGCCCCAGGTGGTCTGGGTGAGGTCATTGGTGCCGAAGGAGAAGAACTGCGCCTCTTCGGCGATCCGGCCCGCCGTCAGGGTGCATGTGGACGGGCGTTCAGCCGAGAGAGTCGGCCAGTACGGCCGCAGTCTTCTCGATCGAACTTCGAGATACGCCCGCTCAGAACGGCAGGACAAGATCAGACATCCTTGGCGGGCCAGTCCAAAAGCCGCGCGCCGATGACCGCCGTCTGCAGCATGTAGCGGTGGGCCGGGTCGGAGGGATGGGCGCCGGTGAGTTGGTGGATGCGATCCAGGCGGTACGTCAGGGCACGCACGCTGAGGGACAGGCGGCGGGCGGCCTCGGCGGCGACGCAGCCGGAGTCGAAGTAGGCGGCGAGGGTGTCGAGGAGGGGTTGGGCACCGCCGCGGGCCGTCGTGAGAGGGCCCAGAGTGCCGCGGACGAGGTCGGCCATGGCTT
This sequence comes from Streptomyces poonensis, assembly GCF_014650915.1. GTDB lineage: Bacteria > Actinomycetota > Actinomycetes > Streptomycetales > Streptomycetaceae > Streptomyces > Streptomyces poonensis. The sequence goes on from NZ_BMVW01000009.1 coordinate 99,643, forward strand.
GGCGGTCGCGGGTGAGGACGGGGTAGACCAGCAGGTCGGCGGCGCGCAGCACGGGGTCGTCGAAGGCGAGGCGCTCGGCGAGGTCGAGGGCGTTGAGCGCCTCTTCGTAGGACTGGACGACACCGCCGGGGCCGGGCTGGGGGCGGCCGATGGCGACCCGGCCGCCGTCGGTGGCGGCGTGCGCCTGCTTGGCGAAGTAGGTGAGTACCTCGTCCTGGTGGCCGGGGGCGATGCACAGCAGACGGCCGTCCTTGGTGGTGAGCAGGATGCTGCGGTCGCCGAATCTGGCTATGAGGGACCGTTCCACCTGGCGGAGCACCGGGGCGCCCTCGTCGTAGGCGGTCGGGCCCTCGGCGACGGCGACGGCGTGTGCGTGGGAGAGTCGCAGGCCGAAGCGTTCGGCGCGTTCGGCGAGGCGGCCGAGATCGCTGCGGCCGTACAGGAGGTCGTCGATGAACTCGCGGCGGGCGGCCTCCTCCTGACGCACGGCGAGGCGCTGGGCGCGCTCGAAGCCCTCGGCGAAGGCGTCGATGACCTGCTGTACGGCGGCCAGCGCGGCCGCGGCCGAGCCGGCGGTGCCGGGCCAGGCCGTGCAGGCGGCGGTGAGGTGCGTGCTCACCAGGGCACGCAGTGCGTGACCGGCCTCCGCGGCCTGCTCGCCGAGGGCACGACGGGAGGAGATCTCGTCCCGGGTCAGGCGCCGGCCGGTGGCCGCGACCTCGGCCAGGATGCGGTCGTAGCCCTCGAGATACTGCTCGGGCCCCTCCCGGTCCGTCATGTCGTCCCCCCGCCTTCCTGCATGTCTGTACGTACCGCTGACGCTTTCTTAACGGCCACCGGCATGCAGACAGTAAAGAACACTGCCGGGAACCGGCAATGCGGGGGCGGGATCTGGTCGTGCAGCATGGCTCGCGGGGAGCACGGCGGATGGTTCCGGTGCCGGACACCGGCAGGTGTCCGCACCAGGACCCGGAGGAGAGCCGTGCACCCGCCGGACACGACCGCTGCGCGCCGCAGCCGGAGAGGGGGGAACCGGGAGATGCAGACATTCCTCATGGCCGCCGCGGGGCTGCCCACCATCCTGCTGACCGCGGCCCTCGTCGTGGCCGTCTGCTTCTGGCTTCTTGCCGCCGTGGGCGTGGTCGGCGTCGCCGACTTCGACGCGGATGTGGATCTGCGGGCGTGGCGCATGGGCGGGGTGCCCGTGGCGGTCGCCCTGTCCCTGCTGACGGTGTTCGCCTGGTCCCTGAGCGTCGGGGCAGAGGTCCTGCTCGCGGTGTTCGCCCCCGCGGGACCCGTCACCGGGCTGTTGCGTCTGGTCGTACCCGTGGCGGCGCTGTTCGTGGCCTGGGGCGCGACCGGCCTGATCGTACGGCCGCTGCACCGCCTCTTCCCCGACGAACCCGGCCCGTCCGTGCCGCCAGGCGCGGCTCGCACGGGCGTCGCCGCGCTGCCGGGGGTGGGCTGCCAGGATGCCCACGACGCCGTGCATCAACCGTGGGACCGCGCCGCCTGAGCCGCGTGCCGGTGCCGCGTATCGCTACCCGCCTCTCCTGCTGTCGCTCGACTCCTCTTGCTCAACTCACTCATGCCTGAAGGACGTATGTCATGGATGCCATGATCGTCGGCATCGGCGCGCTCGTCGCTGCCTGCCTCCTCGCCGTACTTGCCGTGTTCCTCGTCGCCCGGTTGTTCCGCAAGGTGGAGCAGGGCAAGGCGCTGATCGTCTCCAAGATGCGCAAGGTCGACGTGACCTTCACCGGGCAGGTCGTGCTGCCGGTGCTGCACAAGGCCGAGGTGATGGACATCTCGGTGAAGACCATCGAGATCACGCGGGCCGGCAAGGAGGGGCTGATCTGCCGGGACAACATCCGCGCGGACATCCGGATCTCGTTCTTCGTGAAGGTCAACAAGACCGTCGAGGACGTCATCAAGGTCGCCCAGGCCGTCGGCACGGCCCGGGCCAGCGACCGGAACACGCTGCAGGAGCTGTTCCACGCGAAGTTCTCCGAGGCGCTGAAGACCGTCGGCAAGCAGCTGGACTTCACCGACCTGTACACCAAGCGCGAGGAGCTGCGGTACCGGATCATCGAAGTCATCGGCGTCGACCTCAACGGCTACCACCTCGAGGACGCGGCGATCGACTACCTGGAGCAGACGCCGGTCACCCAGCTCGACCCGGCCAACGTCCTCGACGCCCAGGGCATCCGCAAGATCACCGAGCTGACGGCGATCGAGCACGTGCGGACCAACGAGGCGCAGCGCACCGAGGAGAAGGAGATCACGCGGCAGAACGTCGACGCCCGCGAGGCCGTCCTGGAGCTGGAGCGCCGTCAGGCCGACGCCGAGATCAAGCAGCGGCGGGAGATCGAGACCGTACGGGCGCGGGAGGAGGCCGAGACCGCGCGGGTCGTCGAGGAGGAGCGGCTGCGGGCCCAGTCCGCGTTCCTGCGGACCGAGGAGCAGCTCGGCGTGCAGCGCGAGAACCAGGCCCGTGAGGTCGCCGTCGCCGCGAAGAACCGCGAGCGGGTCATCGCCGTCGAGAACGAGCGCATCGAGAAGGACCGCCTCCTGGAGGTCATCGCCCGCGACCGGGAGACCCAGCTGACGCGGATCGCCGCCGAGAAGGAAGTGGAGGCGGAGAAGCGGGAGATCGCCGAGGTCGTCCGCGAACGGGTCGCCGTGGACCGTACGGTCGCCGAGCAGGAGGAGTCCATCAAGAAGCTGCGCGCCGTGGAGGAGGCCGAGCGGGAGCGCCAGGCGGTCGTCATCGCCGCCGAGGCCGAGGCGCAGGAGAGGCTCGTCAAGGACATCAAGGCCGCCGAGGCCGCCGAGCAGGCCGCCGTCCACCGCGCCGCCGAGGAACTCACCCTCGCCGAGGCCCGGTTGAAGAGCGCCGACCTCGACGCGCAGGCCAAGGTGCGGCTCGCCGAGGGCATCCAGGCCGAGAGCGCCGCCGAGGGACTCGCGGCGGTCCAGGTCCGCGACAAGGAGGCCGAGGTCATCGAGAAGGCCGGCCGCGCGGAGGCCGAGGCGAACCGGGCGCGCATGCTGGCGGAGGCCGAGGGCGCAAAGGCCAAGGCACGCGCCGAGGCGGACGCCATCGGCGAGAAGCTCAAGGCGGAGGCCGCCGGTCTCACCGAGAAGGCCGCAGCGATGGCCGCGCTCGACGACGCGTCCCGCGGTCACGAGGAGTACCGGCTGCGGCTGGCGGCCGAGAAGGACATCCGACTCGCCGGGCTCGACGTGCAGCGGCAGGTCGCCGAGGCCCAGGCGACGGTGCTCGCCACCGGCCTGGAGAGCGCCGACATCAGCATCGTCGGCGGCGAGTCGGTCTTCCTCGACCGGCTGGTTTCCTCGATCTCCCTCGGCAAGGGCGTCGACGGGTTCGTGCAGCACTCCGAGACGGCCCAGGCGCTCGCGGGGCCCTGGCTGGACGGCACCGCCAGCTTCACCGACGACCTCGGCCGCATCCTCGGCTCGGTCTCCACGGCCGACGTGCAGAACCTGACCGTCTCCGCGCTGCTGATGAAACTGATGCACAACGGCGGCGCCAGCACCGGGCAGCTGAAGCAACTGCTCGACAGAGCGGGCGAGCTGGGCCTGGCCGACGCATCACTGGCCTCGCTCAACGGCAGCGCCACGTCCTGACCGGCTCGCGGTCCGGACCTGCCGCACAGGGGACGGCGGGTCCGGACCGCGTCCAGCCCCACTTCCTGGAAGGGAACCCATGACCACCGGCCTGGACACCGGCACGTACGAGGTGCTGCGCGACCGCCTGACCGCGCAGGCCGCCGAACTCGCCCGCCGCGCGGAGGCGCTCAATGCCCGCCGCACCGAGGAGTTCGGCTCCGCCCGGCTCGAACTCGCCGGCACGGAGCGGCTGCACACCGAGCACGCCTGCGTGCCCCGCGATCTCGTCGCCGTCGGCGACGTGCTGCTCTTCGGGCACAGTGCCCACCCCGGCCCCGAGTCCGCGACGAGTGTCGGTGACGTCTTCGCGCTGCACGACCGCGACCTGAACCGGCTGCCCGACGACGCCGTCCCCGGCCTGCTCGACGACCCGGCCTTCGTCCGAGAGTTCGCGGCCCTCCACCGCTACTACCGCCAGGCCCGCCTGCTGGAGCTCCGCAGGACCGACGGCAAGCTGCTGGCCGTCTTCCGGACCGGCGAGAAGGCCGGCGACATCCGTGTCCTGCGCTGGGCGGTCGCCGACGACGGTGAGGTGGTCTTCCTGGACGCGCGGGGCGACCGCGACCTCGTCCCCCCGCCGTCCCACGACTTCGCGTGGACGCGGACCACCCGCGAGCACCACGTGCTCGGCCGTCACCCGCACGTCTCCGTCGGGGGCGAGGTCTTCGTCAGCACGGTCGGCGGAACCCTGACGGTCAAGACCGAGGACGACACCGAGACCGGTGAGGGCATTCACGCCGAGCCGGTCGACGAGCCGCTCCAGTCCCTCGCCGACGCGGACATCGCGTACGCGCGCGTGGGTGCCCTCGTTCTGCTGCGCGTCCGCCCCTACAAGGAGGACGACCACCGCCACCTGGTCTTCAACACCCTCACCAAGGCTGTCGTCCGCCTCGACGGCATCGGCCGGGCTTGCCGCCGCCTGCCCGGGGACCAGGGCATCGTCTTCCCCGGCGGCTACTGCCTCGCGACCGGCGAGCACAAGACGTTCGACGGGGTCGACACCGCGGACCTGGAGTACGAGCGCACGGTCCGCTCCCCGAACGGCGAGGACGTCCTGTACGCCTTCCACGCGCGCGCGGAGGGCCGCAGCCTGCTGCTGCCGTACAACGTCATCCGCAAGGAGGTGGCCACCCCGCTGTCCTGCCGGGGCTGGGCCCTCCTCGACGACGGCACCCTCATGGTCCTGCACGCCGAAGGCGACGAACCCCGGCGCGTGCACCCGGTCCAGCAGTGGAACTCCCCGTACGTCTCCGACACGCATGCCGCCGCCCAACCCGTCGGCTCCGGGCCGCTGGCCCGCGTGGGCAACGCCGACCTGGTGCGCGGCATCTCCGACTGCCTGTCGCTCGCGCGCGCGGCCACGGAGACGACCCCGACGAGCGAGGTCTACCGGGAGCTGGCGGCCGCCTGCGTCCGGACCGCCGACTCCCACCACTGGCTGGGCGAGCCGGAGCTCGGCGACCTGGCCCAGCCGCTCACACAGCTACGGGACACGGCCGAACAGGTGCTGTCCGAGTTCGAAACGGTCCAGGACCTCACCCGCCGGGCCGCCGACGCCCTCACCGAAGCCGCCGAGCGCGTCGCGGCGGTCACCCGGCGGCTGCGCGGCGAGGCCCCGCGCGGTGCCGCCGCCTGGGTGGACGGCCTCACCGAACTCCGGCACGCCCAGGGCCATCTGCTCACCCTCAAGGACCTGCGGTACGCCGACACCGCCCGCATCGACGAGCTGGCCGCCGCCACCGAGACCGACCTCGCCTCCTTCGGGCAGCGGGCCGTCGCCCACCTGGCCCGCGAGGACGCCTTCGCCGACCACCGGGCCGACGTCGAACGGCTCGTCGCCGACGCCGGGGCGATCGCGACGGTCGCCGAGGCCGCGCCGCTCACCGCCCGCCTCGACGAACTCGCCGACGGACTGCGCACGGTGACCAACGCCGTCACCGGGCTCGACATCGGCGACGCCACGGTCCGTACGTCCGTCCTGGAGCGGATCGCCGAGGTCCTCGGCGGCGTCAACCGGGCCCGCGCCACCCTGGACGGCCGCCGTCGCGAGCTCCTCGACCGCGAGGGGCGCGCGGAGTTCGCCGCCGAGCTCACGCTGCTCGGGCAGGCCGTCACCGGGGCACTCGCGGCCGCCGACAGCCCGGACGCCTGCGACGAGCAACTCGCCCGCATGCTCGTACAACTGGAGAACCTGGAGTCACGGTTCGCCGAGTTCGACGACTTCCTCGGGGAGCTCGCGGACCGGCGCGACACGATCCACGAGGCGTTCTCCGCCCGCAAGCAGACCCTCGCCGACGCCCGCGCCCGCCGCACGGAGCGCCTGGCCGAGTCGGCGGACCGGGTGCTGCGGACGGTCACCCGCCGCGCCGGCGCGCTCGCCGACACGGACGCCGTCACCACCTACTTCACCTCCGACCCGATGCCGGCCAAGGTCCGCCGCATCGCCGACGAACTGCGCGAACTCGGCGACCGGGTCAGGGCCGAGGAGCTGGACGGCCGGCTCAGGTCGGCCCGCCAGGAGGCGCTGCGCGGCCTGCGCGACCGCACCGACCTGTACGCCGACGACGGCCGCACCCTGCGCCTGGGCACCCACCGCTTCGCCGTCAACACCCAGCCCCTCGACCTGACCCTGGTCCCGCGCGGCGACACCCTCGCCTTCGCCCTGACCGGCACCGACTACCGCTCTCCGGTCACGGACCCCGGCTTCGCGGCCACCCGCCCGTACTGGGACCGCCCGCTGCCCTCGGAGTCACCGGAGGTCTACCGCGCCGAACACCTCGCCGCCCGGATGCTGGAGGAGCACGGTCCGGCCGCCCTCGCCGGGGCCGACCTGCCCGCGCTCGTCGGGGAGGCGGCACAGGCGGCGTACGACGAGGGCTACGAACGCGGGGTCCACGACCACGACGCCGTGCTCGTCCTGCGGGCGCTGGTGCGCCTGCACGAGGGCGCGGGGCTGCTGCGGCACGAGCCGGGAGCCCGTGCCGCGGCCCAGCTTTTCTGGGCGCACGGGACGACGGAAGAGAAGCGCGAGAGCTGGACCCGACGTGCGCGGTCGCTGGCACGGGCGCGGGACACGTTCGGTCTCGCGCCCGCGATCGCCGACCTGCGGACGGAACTCGCGGAGGCCATCGGCGGCGACCACGCGGACACCGCAGCCGCGTACCTCTTCGAGGAGCTGACCACCCCGCCCGACGGCTTCGTCCTCGGCGCGGCCACCCGCACGCTGCTCGACAAGTTCCGCCGCACGGTGGGCACGTCCGCCTACGACGACGACCTCGCCGCGCTCGACGACCTGTCCGCCCGCAAGCAGCTCGTCGAGGCGTGGCTGACCTCGTACGCCACCTCGACCGGCGCGGACGTCGCACCCGACGACCTGGCCGAGGCGGTGGCGGCCGTCCTCTGCCCGGAGCTGGTCCGCTACGAGTCGGACGCGGAACTGTCCGAGACGGTGGAAGGGCTGCTCGGCTCCCACCCGCGCATCACCGGCCGCAAGCTCACCGTCCGCGTCGACGAACTTCTCGCGCGCACCCGGCACTTCCGCGTCCACGAGGTCCCCGCCCACCGCGCCTACCAGCGCCGCCGTACGGAATTGGTGGCCGCCGAGCGCGCCCGCCTCCGTCTGGACGACCACCGGCCGCGGGTGATGTCCTCCTTCGTACGGAACGGGCTCATCGACGAGGTCTACCTCCCCCTGGTCGGCGACAGCCTCGCCAAGCAGCTCGGCACCACGGGGGAGTCCCGGCCCACCGCCACCGGCGGACTGCTGCTGCTCATCTCGCCGCCGGGGTACGGCAAGACGACGCTCATGGAGTACGTCGCCCACCGCCTCGGCCTCATCCTCGTCAAGGTGGACGGCCCGGCGCTCGGGCACGCCGTCACCTCGCTCGACCCGGCGGAGGCCCCCAACGCCACCGCCCGCCACGAGGTCGAGAAGATCAACTTCGCGCTGGAGGCGGGCAGTAACACCCTCCTCTACCTCGACGACATCCAGCACACCTCGCCCGAGCTGCTGCAGAAGTTCATCCCGCTGTGCGACGCCACGCGCCGTATCGAGGGCGTGCGGGACGGCGAGCCGCGCACGTACGACCTGCGTGGCAAGCGGTTCGCCGTCTGCATGGCCGGCAACCCCTACACCGAGTCCGGCAGCCGCTTCCAGGTGCCGGACATGCTCGCCAACCGCGCCGACGTGTGGAACCTCGGTGACGTCCTGACCGGCAAGGAGGAGGCCTTCGCCGTCAGCTTCATCGAGAACGCCCTGACGGCCAACCCGGTCCTCGCCCCGCTCGCCGGCCGCGACCGCACCGACCTGGATCTGCTGCTCCGCCTCGCGCGGAAGGACCCGACGGCCCGCGCCGACCGCCTGGCGCACCCGTACGCCCTCGTCGAGCTGGAGAGGATCCTGTCCGTCCTGCGCCACCTGCTCACCGCCCGGGAGACGGTCCTGGCGGTGAACGCGGCGTACATCGCCTCGGCGGCCCGGTCGGACACGACCCGCACCGAACCGCCCTTCCGGCTCCAGGGCTCGTACCGCAACTTCAACAAGATCGCCCAGCGCGTCCAGCCGGTCATGAACGACGCCGAACTGTCCGCGCTGGTCGACGACCACTACTCGGCCGAGGCCCAGACCCTCACCACCGACGCCGAGGCCAACCTGCTCAAGCTGGCCGAGCTGCGCGGCACGCTGACGGACGAACAGGCCCGACGCTGGGCCGAGGTGAAGGCGGCGCACGTCCGCATGCATACCCTCGGCGGCCCCGAGAACGACCCCCTGACCCGCGCGGTCGCCGCACTCGGCCTGCTCGCGGACCGGATCGCGGCGGTCGAGACGGCGATCGACCGGGCCGCCGACCCTCGGCACCGGACGACGGCGGTTCCCCGGGCCCGCCTCGCGGCGCGCCCGGCCCCAGGATCCGAGAGCCGTTGAGATGCGCTGCACCCGTTCGGCACCGCTGCCCCGGAAGCAGCCCGGCGCGGCCAAGGTCCGGCGACGGGCACGCGCGGGCATTGGGACGGCGGTGGGGCTGGCCGTTCTCCCTTTCGCCGTCGGCGGCATCACCGGCTGGAGTCCGGTGTGCACGGCACTGGGGCTGGTGGTCGGCTACCCCGCCCTGGTGCTGTCCGGTGAGCTGTGCCTGGAGCGTCGCCGCGCACGCCACTCGCTGAGCAGGATCACCGCGCGGACCCTGACCGGCGTTCGCTCCGTCGACCTGAACAGCATCACCAGCGTCCGGCTGTGGACGACGCAGTCGTACGGCGACATGCGGCGTGCCCTCCTCGTGCGTGACGTGCACGGGGTGCAGCTCGGTGTCACCTCCGCCGCCGGGCGGCGCATGGTGCGGAGGGCGATCAAACGGCAGGTGGCGGACGAATCGCGCCCGCTGCCCCGAGTCAGCAGGGCGGCCCGCGCCTACCTCGGGTCCGGGCGGCCCGGCTGTCTCGCCGCCCACACCGTGCTGGTGTTCCTGGCGGAGGTAGTGGGCACCGCCTTGTACCCCTGCCTGCTGTTCTGGGCCGGTGACGTCGGCTGACCGGGCGGCCGACACGCGGGCATGACGAGCGGGCCCGTGCACACCAAGGCGCGAGGTGTGTACGGGCCCGCTCAGGAGCCGGGCCGCGGGGGCGCGGTCAGACGGTGGTCTTCACCGACTCCTGGTCGTCGTCCTCGCTGAGCTCACCGGCGTTGCGGGCGCGGACGAACTCCAGGAAGGAGTTCAGTTCGCGCTTGACGACGGGGGCGAGGAGGTAGAGACCGATGATGTTGATGACGGCGAGCGTGAAGAGCACGGCGTCGGCCAGGTCGATCAGCGTCTGCAGGGTGAGCAGCGAGCCCGCGACGGCGAAGACGGTGTAGACGACCTTGTACGCCAGCTCGCTGGCCCGGCTGCGGCCGAAGAGGTACGTCCACGCCTTGAGGCCGTAGTAGCCCCAGGTCAGCACCGTGGAGAGGGCGAACAGCAGCACCGCGACGGTGAGGATGTACGGGAACCAGGGCAGGACCGTCTCGAAGGCGTCGGAGGTGATCGTGACGCCGCCGATGTCCTCACCCGCGCGGGCGTCGGCCCAGCTGGCCGGGTTGGCGATGACGATGGTCAGCGCGGTCATCGTGCAGATGACGACGGTGTCGATGAACGGCTCCAGCAGGGCGACCAGGCCCTCGCTCGCGGGGTGCTTGGTCTTCACCGCGGAGTGGGCGATCGGGGCGGAGCCCAGACCGGCCTCGTTGGAGAACGCCGCCCGCTTGAAGCCGATGATCAGCGCGCCGAGCACACCGCCGGCGACACCCTCGGGGTTGAAGGCGCCCTCGATGATGGTGCCGACGGCGTCCGGGACGGCCGTGACGTTGACCAGGATGACGACCAGGCAGGCGACGATGTAGATGCCCGCCATGGCCGGGACGAGCCTGCTGGTGACGTTGGCGATGGAGCGGATGCCGCCCAGCAGCACGATGCCGACGAGGGCCGCGACCAGGATGCCGAAGAACAGGGCGCCCGCGGAGGAGCCCATCGCGCCGTCCTCGCCGCCGGTGACGGAGACCAGCTGGGCGTAGGACTGGTTGACCTGGAAGAGGTTGCCGCCGAAGAGGCCGAAGAACAGCACCATGGCGGAGGCGAGGACCGCGAGCACCTTGCCGAGGGTCTTGCCGTTCTTGCCGAAGCGCTCGGCCAGGCCCTTGGGCAGGTAGTGCATCGGGCCGCCGGAGACGGTGCCGTCGGCGTGCACCTCGCGGTACTTCACGCCGAGGGTGACCTCGACGAACTTGGTGGCCATGCCGAGCAGGCCGCACAGGATCATCCAGAACGTGGCACCGGGGCCGCCGATGGAGACGGCGACGGCCACACCGGCGATGTTGCCGAGGCCGACCGTGCCGGAGACGGCGGCGGTCAGGGCCTGGAAGTGGTTGACCTCGCCGGCCGACCCCTTCTCGTCGTACTTCCCGCGCACGACGTCGATGGCGAGCTTGAACTTGCGGACCTGGATCAGCCCGAACCAGGCGGTGAAGACCAGACCGGCGACCACCAGCCACGCCACGATGAGGGGCAGGTCCGTACCGGCGACCGGGACGGCGTAGAAGACGACTTCTCCGAGCCAGGTGGCTATGGGCTCGAAGAATCCGCTGACGGCTTCGTCGACGGACGTGGTGAGGGAGTCGAGTGACACGATGGTTACCTCGATGGCGCGGTACCGGCGCAGGGAAGGCTGGGCCGGGAGAATGTGCGGTACGTGAGCGAACGCCGTTGTCCGATCGGCGACTCCGGGAGCGCGCGGTCCGCGGACTCGGACCGTGATCACCCTGGTCGTACTGCCGGCCTGTGAGCCGACGCTCCACCGTGCGGCGAGGGGTGGTGCCACCTGCGGAGTTGCGCTGTTGTACCACGATCTTCACGGGTTCATGAGTGACGCAGATCACGTAACCGTAAGTGTTTTCGGGAATCGCCAGCGAGCGAGATCAGACCGTTATCCGGACGGTTTGATCCGTGTATCGGACACCTTCTCGCTGTGCGACAGGCGTCGATGGTGGCACGGCGATTTCGCAGGCTCTTGCGGGCCGGTCCGGCAGGTGGGCGCCGATGGCGGTGGCGTGAAGCGTGTGGCGATGAGTTGGAGCGGCCGCATGCATGCCGGCGGGGTCGTACGCGTGCTCCAGCCGACAGGGGAGAGCGGCTTTTCAGCGACCGATGTCGCGGCGGTCGAATCGCCAGGCTCCCAGCCCGATGAGCACGGCGCTGGTGGCGGTCAGAACGCCCGCGTCAGCGAGCTGGAAGCCGTTTTTCAGCGGTTCGCCGCCGATGTAGTAGTGGAACGGCGTGAGATGGCGCAGCCAGTCGGCACCGATCTGCGGCGCGAAGCCATGGAACGCGTATGCCAGTACGCCTGTTCCGGCAGTGACGCCGAACACGGTGGCCCGGCCCTTGCCGGTGGCCGCGCCGATTCCCGTGGCCAGCGCCCCGAACACCAGCGCCAGGAGCGCCAGGTTGACGGCCTGGGCGGTGAAGCCCGCCGCGGAGATCGAGTCCAGTTCCGCGCTGGTGCGGACGGCCAGCAGGGCGCCCAGCACCACGGCGGCGATCAGCACGGCTCCGGTCGCCAGCGCGGCGATGCGGTGCAGGAGCAGCCGGGTGCGGCTGACCGGGTGGGCCAGCAGCAGGTCCAGGTAGCCCGACTCCTCATCGGCCGAGATCATCCGGGCGCCCGTGGCGGCCCCGTAGAAGGTGACCAGCAATGGCACCAGTAACCCGAACACCGCGCCTTGCAGGTACCCGGCGGCCGAGGTCAGGTCATCGAAACCGAACCCGCGCATCGCCTCGGGCACGCTGTCGGAGGCATCCGCAGTGAGCTGTGGATAGAAGCCGGCGTATGCCATCGCCAGCAGGCCGGTGGCCAGTGCCCAGACGGCGAGGATGCGCCGGTTGTCGAACAGGGTCTTGGTGTAAGCCGAGCGGCTGAATGCGCGGGAGGGGCCGGAGGTGCCGGGCAGGGTGGCGCGGGAGAGGGCGTTGTCTCGAACGGCCGTCATGTCACGTCCTTCGGAGGAGTGGCGGGAGCAGGAGATCAGGCGACGCGGTCGGCTTGAGCGTCGGCGGTGAAGTGCTCGCCGGTGTAGTACGCGTGAAACAGCTCTTCCAGGTCCTGGTTGTCGGCGCGCAGCCCGGTGACGGTGTGCCGGGCGGCGGCCTTGACCAGTGCGTCGGGGCTGCCGTCCAGGCGGCAGGTGAGCATGGCGCCGTGCTCCGTGCCGGTCACGGCGAGGTCGGTGACGCCGGGCAGGGCGGCGAACTCCTCGGCGGTGACCGGTGCGGCGAAGTCGATCCGCACCTGCAGGAGTGAGCGGGTGCGCAGTCCGGCGACGGTGTCGGTGGTGACCAGGCGGCCGTCGCGGATGATGGCCACGCGGTCGGCGACCGACTCGACCTCGCTCATGATGTGGCTGGCCCAGGGGGGGTCTGCAGAAGGCGACCGCCCGGGTGCTGGCGGCTCTGTTGTTCGCCGACACCGACAGTGTCACCGCTCCGGAGCTGGCTGAGGGGCTGGGCATCAGCTCCGGATCGGTATCGGGGGCCATCAAGATGCTGTCCACCGTCGGACTGATCGAAAGGGTGCCAGCTTCCGGCAGCCGTCGCGAGCACTACCGGCTGCGCGACGGCGCCTGGGCCATCTTGATGTCGGCCCAGAACGGCATGGTGCAGGCCATGTTCGAGGCCGCCGACCAGGGCATCGCCGCCGCCGTTGCCGACACCCCCGCCGCCCGGCGCCTGGCGGAGATGCGTGACTTCTACGGCTTCATGTTCCGTGAGCTGCCTGCCCTGGTGGAGCGCTGGCAAGCAGAGAGGTCACGCCGCTGACCTTCTTGGCATCGGGTACTCAGGCCCAGGCCGCCAGCCCTGGAGAACGGCCGAAGAGCGGCGAGGACGCGCGGACGGGTGCGTGCTCGAGGGCGCATGGCGCAAGCTCAGACACGGCAGAGGGCAGTCGGCAGGGTCCGATGCCGAGGACGGTTCGGCCGTTGTCTATGGTCTCCCGGTGCGAACAATCGTGGTGCCTGTCCGTGAAGCGGACGTGTTGTGGTGAGTCGGCGGTGGCCGCGTCTTCGGCATCCGGCGCAAGCGGTCGTGGCCGGCTTCGCCACGGCCGTCGTGGCCGGGACCGGTCTGCTGATGCTGCCGGCGGCCAAGGCGGGGCCGGGCGCTGCGGGTGCGCTGGAGGCGTTGTTCACCTCCACCTCCGCGGTGTGTGTGACCGGCCTCGCCGTGGTGGACACCCCCGGCTACTGGAGTGGATTCGGGCAGGCGGTGATCCTGGCGCTCATCCAGGTGGGCGGCTTCGGAATCATGACCTTCGCCTCCCTGCTGGTTCTGCTGGTATCCAACCGCATCGGCCTCAGAGCGCGCCTGACGGCCGCCGCGGAGACCAAGACCCTGGAGCTGGGCGATGTCCGCTCGGTCGTGACCGGTGTGGCCAAGGTCAGCCTGCTGCTGGAGGCGATCACTGCACTGGTACTCACCCTGCGGTTCGCCACCGCCTACGACGAGTCCTGGCCGCGGGCGCTGTGGCTGGGCGTCTTCCACGCCGTCTCGGCGTTCAACAACGCCGGTTTCGCCCTCTACTCCGACAGCCTGATCGGCTTCGTCACCGATCCATGGATCTGCCTGCCCATCGCGCTGGCGGTCATCGCCGGCGGACTGGGCTTCCCCGTCCTGTTCGAGCTGCGCCGCCGCTGGCACCGGCCGTGGGCCTGGTCCCTCCACACCAAGATCGTGCTGTGGGCCTCCGGCATCTTCCTGCTCGGCGGCAGCGCCTTCATCACGGGCATCGAGTGGTCCAACCCCGCCACCCTGGGCGCTCTGAACGTCCCCGGGAAGCTGTTGGCCGGCTTCTTCCAGGGCGTCATGCCGCGTACCGCCGGGTTCAACAGCATCGACACATCCCAGATGAACCCCGCCAGTTGGCTGGGCACCGACGTGCTGATGTTCATCGGCGGCGCCAGCGCCGGCACCGCCGGCGGTATCAAGGTCACCACCTTCGCCGTGCTGTTCTTCGTCATTCACGCCGAGATCCGCGGCGAGGGCGCGGTCAACATCTTCCACCGCCGCCTGCACGGTGACCTCCAGCGTCAGGCCCTGACCGTGGTGCTCCTGAGCGTGGCCGCCGTCGCCGTCTCCACCGTGGTCTTCATGGTGTTCACCGACTACAGCCTGGACCAGTCACTGTTCGAGGTCACCTCCGCCTTCGCCACCGTCGGACTGTCCACCGGCATCACCGCGGACCTGCCTTCCGGCTTGCAGCTGCTGCTGATCGCGTTGATGTTCATCGGCCGGCTCGGCCCCATCACCGTCGCCTCCGCGCTCGCCCTGCGCCAGCGCGTCCGCCTGTACGACCTTCCAGAGGAGCGACCTGTCATTGGCTAGGAAGACCAGCCCCAAGAAACGGCGAACCGGCCCGCAGAGCTCCGTCGTCGTCATCGGCCTGGGCCGCTTCGGCCGAGCCCTGGCCCTGGAACTCGTCGACGAGGAAACCGAAGTCCTCGGCATCGACGAGAACGCCGAAGTCGTCCAGGCCCTCTCCGGCTCCCTCACCCATGTAGTGCGGGCCGACTCCACCAAGGAGGACGCCCTGCGCCAGCTGGGTGTCCACGAGTTCGAACGAGCCGTCGTAGCCATCGGGACCGACCTGGAAGCCAGCATCCTCACTGCCTCCCTGCTGATCTCCTTCGGCATCGAGAACGTCTGGGCCAAGGCCACCAGCGAAGCGCACGGACGCATCCTCACCCAGCTCGGCGTCCACCACGTCGTCTACCCCGAACACGACATGGGCCAGCGCGTCGCCCACCTGGTGCGCGGCCGTATGCTCGACTACATCGAATTCGAGGACGACTTCGCCATGGTCAAAACCACTCCGCCCGCTGACATCATCGGCCTCCCCCTGGCCAACAGCGCCGTCCGGTCCCGCTATGGCATCACCGTCGTCGCCATCAAACGCCCCGGCGAAGGTTTCACCTACGCCACTCCTGAAACCATCGTAGAAGCGAACGACACGATCATCGTCGCCGGACACACCCGAGCAACCGAACGCTTCAGCGAACTTCAGTAAGAGCGGCGCGGCGGACAACGGCCCGCAGATTCCGGTGGTGTTCACAAACGGTCCTCCCGCGGGAAGGAGAACAGGAACGGGCCGCCGAACATCGCCGCAGCATGGCCGTGCCGTGGGCGCCGAGGAGCGCCAGCTCGACGCGGACGAGACCGCTGGCACCACCCCGGCCACCACCGAGACGGCTGCCGTTACCCCGATGGAGTAGGTAAGACAGCTGCTCGCGTGGGCCGAGGCCCACCCGGCGGCCGTCCTCCGCAACAAGGACACCCGGGTGCGCGCCGACCTGGCCGGGCTGACCGCCCGGCGCGCCACTGACGATCTTCACCGACCAGGAAGCGTCCTGATGTCCGACCCGCGCACGCGCATCGTCCTGGAGCACTTCCCGGCCGGCGGCCCCCGCGGCTCCTGGCCGCAGACGAGTACGCCGCCCAGCAGCAGGCCCAGGGACAGTCCACCCGGATCGTCATGAATGTGCGCACCGGCGCGAGTTGCGCGGCTGTACGCCACCGCGATGTGACGCATATCTCTGTCGCTGACTGGACGGACAGCTTTCACTTTGCGATCACTTGCCGCTGATTACTGCCTTTTTACTCAAGGTACTTTCACGGCGACATCACACCTGTGATGGCAAGTGAAGTGACCGGAAAACTACGATGATTCACGAGGCTGCGTCCGAAGACGCAGACGTCCCTGGCCCGAGGGAAGCACTCGCTGGACAGCGGGAAGCCTGGCCCTGGCCCTGGCCCTGGCCGTCACGTTGCTGGACAGCGCGTATGTTGCCGCTGCTCCAGTCGCCCAAAGCCCCACGGAGCCCAAGGGGGCGGCGGCCACACAGGCTGCGGACATCCCGTCCGCGCGAGTCGCCGCACGACTGTCAGGAAAGCGGGTGGAGGCGCTCTCCGAGCGTACGGAGACCTCCACCACCTGGGCGAACAAGGACGGTTCACTCACCACCGAACTGACCGCCGGGCCCGTCCGGTTCCGGGACGAAGCCACGGGGCAGTGGCGCCACGTCGACCTGGACCTGGTCCAGGAGGGCGGAGGGGCGGTCGAGTCCAGGGCGCACCCGCGCGGACTGCGGCTGGCCGGCAAGACCGGGAAGCCCGCTGCTTCTCTGAAGGCCGCGCGTGACCGCCAAGGCCACCGACCACGTGACGCTGGGTGACGGCGACCAACTGATCACCCTCCAGTGGAAGGGCGGGCTGCCCAAGCCGAAGCTGGACGGGACGCGCGCGGAGTACGTCAACGCGGTGCCGGGCGCGGACGTGGTCGTATAGGCCACCCGTACCGGGCTTCGAGCAGTACGTCGACATCAAGAAGCGGCCCGAGAGCACCGACTACTCCTACACACTGCCGCTGAAGGCCAAGGGGCTGAAAGCGAGGCAACTGGCCGACGGCAGCGTGGTGTTCACCGACAAGAAGAACAAGAAGCGGGCCGTGATGCCCGCTCCGGTGCTGTGGGACGCCACCGTCGACAAACGGTCCGGCGAGCACACCCGCAAGGCGAAGGTCGGCCTCAAGGTCGTCCAGAAGGGCTCCAACGTCGACCTGGTGGTCACCCCGGACGCGGAGTTCCTCGCCGACCCCGACACCCAGTACCCGGTCACCGTCGACTCGTCCACGTCCTCGCTCTCCAACGTCTTCGACACCTACGTCCAGCAGGGCGAGACCGTCGACTGGTCCAACGACGACGAGCTGGACTTCGGCAACCCGGGTACCACCAACGCCGACGGCACCCCACGCACCGCACAGTCCTTCATCACCTGGAACACCACGCCGGTCCAAGACGCGCTGGTGCTCGACGCCAAGCTCTCCCTGTGGAACTTCCACTCGGGCAACACCGACTGCAAGCTCCACCCCTGGGAGGTGTGGTCCTCCGGTGCGGCTTCCACCTCGTCACGGTGGACCAACCGTCCGACGATGACGGCGAAGAAGGCGACCTCCACCGAGACCCGCGGCAACAGCGGGTGTTCCACCCAGCCGGACGGCTGGATCAACGCCGACGTGACGACCCTGGTGCAGGAGTGGGCCTCGGCCAAGGCCACCCGCGGCCACATGGGCATCCAGGCCTCCGGCGAGTCGGTAGTGGCGCAGTGGGAGCGTGTCAACTCCCCGAATGCCGCCTCCAACCCGCCCAAGCTGGTGGTGAACTACAACTACCGGCCGCGCACCGGAACCAAGCAGGAGGCCGGCCCGCCGTACATCTCCTACAGCGGCGCCTATGTGGTCAACACCACCACGCCCACGCTGCGTGACACCTTCGTCGACGCCGACGGCGACAAGGTCAACGGCACCTTCCAGATCTACGACAACGCCACCAACACCCAGGTCGGCAACGTCCTGGTGTCGAAGTACGTGCCCTCCGGGCAGGCGGCCTCGGTGACCGTCCCCTCCGGCGTGCTGACGGACGGCAAGACGTACAAGTTCCGCACGTCACCGTACGACGGCACGCACTACAACAACGGCTGGTCGGCCTGGAAGACCTTCACCGTCGACACCAAGGCCCCCGCCGCCCCGACGAAGATCGTCTCCACGGACTACCCGGCGAACGCCTGGGTCAAGGGCGCGGGCCAGCCCGGGTCCTTCACCGTCACCCCGCCCGCCGCCGACCACAATTGGCTGGAGTGGTCGCTCGACGGTGTGACCTGGACCAAGGCGGCCACCGGAGGAGCCAGTGCCAACAAGGTCCTCAGCATCACCCCGCCCAAGGACGGCACCCACACCCTGCAGGTCCGCGCCGTCGACAAGGCGGACAACAAGTCCGAGGCAATCGAGTACATCTTCCACGCCGGGCCCGGCGGCTTCCTCCAGCCCGGCGAGGGCCAGAGCACCGCGCGTCGGCTCCCCTTGGCCGCCGAGGCAGACGCCGACAAGTACGACTCTGTGTCGTTCCTCTGGCGTCGCTCCGAAGCCGACCCGTGGGCGAAGATACCGGCCGGGGATGTCCTGAAGGACGGGCAGCCGCTCACCGCGTGGCCGGTGCCGCTGACAGGCGGCAAGAACGCGGTCCTCACCTGGAACGCCACCACCACCGTCGACCCCGACGGTGCCGTCGAGATCAAGGCCGACTTCACCGGCCCCGATTCCGCCTCCGGCAGCACCCAGCCTCTGGCCGTGGTGATCGACCGCAACGCGGACGGCGCGGCCGGTTCCCAGGTGGGGCCCGGTTCGGTGAACCTGCTGAACGGCGACTACTCGATCAGCGCGTCGGACACCGAGGTTCTCGGTCTGGCGGTCAACCGTACGGCGTCCTCGCGGGTGCCCGACAAGGGCGCGAAGCAGGAGGGTCAGGCCCCGATCTTCGGCAAGGAGTGGGTGTCGGGAACCGTCGCCCCCGAGGTGGACTCGGGCTACTCGCACATCGAGCAGACGTCCGGCACCTCGGTCGACCTGGTCTCCGCCGACGGCTCGTCCGTCTACTTCACCGCCAACAAGGACAAGACCGGCTGGGTCTCCGAGCCGGGCTTCGAAGAGCTCACGCTCACCGGTACGTTCTCCGGTGGTTCCTTCACGTTGAAGGAGGACGACGGCGCGGTCACCACGTTCAAGAAGGCCGCCGCCGACGCGACCACCTGGCAGCTGTCCAGCTCGGTCCAGTCCGGCATCGAGGGCGATGAGAGCCTGGTCGTCTCCGAAGCGGTCACCGTCGACGGCAAGAAGCTGAGCCGGCCCAAGAGGATCATCGGAGCCACCAGCGCCGCCACCGCCACCACGTGCGAGGCCACCCCGTCCACACGTGGCTGCAAGGTCCTGGACTTCGTCTACGCGCCCTCGACGACCGCCACCAGCAGTGCCCTCGGCGACATCGCCGGACAGGTGTCCGAGCTGAAGCTGTGGGCCACGGAGCCCGGCGCCACCAGCGCCACCGCCCGTACGGTCGCCCGCTACGCCTACGACGACCAGGGCCGGCTGCGGCAGACCTGGGACCCGCGCATCAGCCCGGCCCTGAAGACCGAGTACACCTATGACTCGGCCGGACGCGTCACCTCCCTGACGCCGCCGGGGCAGCTGCCGTGGAAGTTCGACTACGGCAAGGTCACCTCGGTGGCCGGAGCCTCCGACGGCATGCTCCTGTCGGTCCAGCGCGCCACGCTCGCGGCCGGCAGCAAGGACCAGGCGACCGGCACGGCCACCACGGCCGTCGTCTACAACGTGCCGCTGACCGGCACCACGGCCCCGGTGGCCATGGGCGCGGCCGATGTGGCCAAGTGGGGCCAGACCGACGCTCCGGCTGGCGCACCCAGCGTGGTGTCCGCTGCACCCTACTGTCCTGGAGCCGTGAGAAGGTCCTCGCCGAGTGGGTCTCGGTCTACACGACCCAGTACCAGGACAAGATCACTTACCGTAAGACGTCCACCAACTTCAGGTTCAGTGAGACCTCGTGGTGGACAACGACCTACCGCAGAACCTACGTCTACAAGTCGAGAATCTACTGGGGCTATTGTCCCCGGCTGCCCGGCCCACCGGACCGGGCAGCCACCAGTACCCATTCAGAACACACCAACTTAGGAGATCTGTGTCCAAGTCCTCCGCCGGCGTTGCACTGATGTCGGTCGGCGCTGTGGCCACCGTGATCGGCGCGCTGATGTATGTCCTTCCAGGCCCTGGCCTTCCCGTGCTCCTGCTGGGACTGGCGATCCTGATCGCGGGAGCCGCTGTGAAGTTCACCAGCCGGTGACCGGCCCCGTCGAGGTGTGAGAGCGCCTCCACTGAGAATGCCCGTTCCGGAAACAGCCCGGGGCGGGCATTCCACTGGTGATGGCATCTTAGGAAGATCCGAACGGCCAGTAGCGACATTGGGCCAGTGTTGGTTCCGGTTCGGTGACTCAGGTCATCTGTGCTGGTCAGCATCCCTACGTCCCGGGTCATGCCAGTTGATTGCTTGTCTGACGAACCCTGAAGAAGATCGCACGAATGGGCGGCGGCATCGTCGGTGATGTGTACTCGGCGCAGAACCGGGAGGATAACCGGAAGAACTACTCCGGTAAGAACAAATGCCACGGCCTGCTCGTGATCGCCCTCACCGACGACCGGGGCCAGCTGCTGTGGATTTCAGCAGCCCGCCCCGGGCGCACCTCGGAGATCACCGCTTGCCAGCGCGACAAGCTCACCCAGAAACTGCGGGAAACCGGGCTTGGAGTCATCTCCGACCAGGGATTCGTCGGCCTCGACAATGGCGGCCCCGACGCCGACCCGGCGGTGATCACCGGCTACAAGGCCGCCCGGAACCGGCCCCTGACGCGAGGCCAGAAGCTGTCCAACACGGCACCGGCGGCCGTCCGGGCACCCCTCGAGCACGGCTTTGCCCACCTCGAGAACTGGCGCGTCCTTGGCAAGGTGCGCATCGACCCCGCCTGGGTGACCGCCCTGTTCAGGGCCTTGCTGGTCCTCACGAACCGCGAAGTCGCCCGATGACGGACGATCTTCAGGACAGTCACCTGCCAGCGACCGGCACGAGTATCCCGATGCTCACGCACACCCGCCCGCAACTTCAGCTTGCACATCTCCCGGTGGGGCCGGATCAAACCGACCTCCGGAGCCACCCCACGACGCCTGATCTCAACGAGATATCTGCGACCGGGCCGGTTGGAGTCGCCTTGGTGGGTCCACTGAACGAACCCGACCACGGCCCCATCATCACCCCCCCGCAATGGCGAAGCCATGTTTCGCGCCTCCTTCTCCGAACTCATCCACGACGTCGCCCTCATCCACCCTGACCTGGCGGACTTCAAGCTGGCACTGCGCGCCGACTGGATAGCACGCTCGGTCTCCCCCTCCACGCCCCCGGAATCAAACGAACATTTCAATCGGGCGCGGACATGCCATAAGGTCAGACACGTGTGCGGGGCCGCACCACCGGCCCGCATCAGCCGTGCACGAACAAGAGAAAAGGAGAGCCCTGTGAAACTCACCCGACATCCGGCGTCACGGGCAAGACGCCGGTTAACCCGGCCGCTCGGTGCCCTGAGCACCTTCGGCGCATCCTTGATGCTGGTGTCCGCCACCGCCACCGCCACCCAGACGCACGTCGTGTACCAGTCCGACGAGGTGTGATCCAACACCGATTCCTCCAAGTGCCTGTACACCTACGCGGAGGTCTCCCACGGCAGCGGAGGCGGCTGGCCAAGTCCTACGGGCTGGCCTCCTCCGGCATTCCCTTCTCCCAGGCGTGCATCCTGGTCTGGAACCGGCTCCGGGCAACCTCAAGACCGGATGGCAGTACTTCTACTGGAACGGCGCCAAGTGGGGAGTGTGCCGACAGCTCATGGGCACCCAATACCCCGACGGCACCTGGAGCGGCTACGCCAACACCACCGAGACCTCCAGGATGACACTCGCCTACGACTTCTGGGTCGCGCCTCCCTGCGGCGGCTACTACGCCACCAAGGCCGGGTCCACCGTCTACTACGGCGGCACCTGGTGCGGAGGCAACGTTCCCATCTGGTCCGGACAGCACTTCATCGAGCCGTAGCCTGCAAGGACTGGAGACACCACGCATGAAGAAGACCCGTGTATCCCTTGCTGCGGGAGCGGTGGCCGGGGTGCTGCCGCTGGGCGCCCTGACGGCGCACGCCTCCGCCGATGAGGCGCCCCGCCCCGCCGACAGCGGGCAGGCCGAGAAGGCCGCGGTGCCGTCGGCGCCGCCCACCCCGGAGTGGGTCAACCCCGACGGCACGGTGGACGAGTCCAAGATACCCGAAGAGCTGCCGCTGATCGGGGCGGACGGCAAGGAGGTCAAGGACGCAAACGGCAAGACCCTCATGGTCAAGACGCGCGTCGAGATCGCGCAGTCCGATCCGCCCCAGGCGTCCGTGACCGGTCCCCGGGCCGGGAAGAAACGATCCACCAGCACGGACGCAGAAGGCCGCAAGAGGGAGACCGTCGAGGTCATGCCGTCCGTTCCGCCCGCGCACTGACCTGACGGACACGCCGGAGAAGAAGGGCGCCGTATGAGCAGGCTGCTGGAAGCGGTGTGTGCGCTGACCATGGGCGTCCTCGTTGCGCTCCTTGTATGGGGTGCTAACCCTGGCGCCGTGCGGGTGGCGTGGCGGGAGGGCGAGCTGAGCGGTGTGACGGTCGTGTTCGTGGCGGCGTCTGCGCTGTGGCTGGTGCTGTGGCGCAGGCGTACCGGGCGCGGCCGGCTGGCATGGCCGCTTGTGGTGCTGCTGTGCGGTGCGGCTGTTGCGCTGGTCGTGGCGGCCATGGCCGGTT
This sequence comes from Streptomyces poonensis, assembly GCF_014650915.1. Lineage (GTDB taxonomy): Bacteria > Actinomycetota > Actinomycetes > Streptomycetales > Streptomycetaceae > Streptomyces > Streptomyces poonensis. The sequence continues at coordinate 122,134 of NZ_BMVW01000009.1, forward strand.
GACCGGCGCAAGCAGACAAGTGGGGCTTTTCGTTCTTGTGGGCGGGAAGCCCCACTGGCGTTTTCGGGCTCGGGCTGCTGCTAAGGATTTTGGCGGGAGGGGCAAGGTATCCCTGCGTCACTGAACCGTTCCGGGTTCGGTACAGACCGGCCCCTCCACCGAACCCGGAACGGTTCAGTTGCGCAAGTCCCGTAGCCGGTAGCCGACGGTACCTGCGGCTGCGGTGAGCGTGGCGAGGGCCATCATCAGGAAGGCGGCGGGCCAGTTGACGGGATCGGCGGGTACGGCGGCCAGGTGCGCGAACGGGGACAGCTGGCCCAGCCATGTAGGCAATCCGGACCTTTCGGCGATGACTTTCAGCAGGAAACCGCCTGCGGCTGGAAGCGATCCGATGGCGGCTACCGCGCCTGGTGACCAGCCCAGGGCGAGTACACCTGCGCCCAGGCAAAGGAGCACGATGGGCAGCACGTTCCAGGCCCCGGCCAGCGCGGCGGCGAGCCCGAGGTCGGCGTCGGCGGCCAGTGTCCGGGTCCAGGTGGCGAGGCCGGCGACGGTGGTGAACACGATGACGCCGCCGAGCGCGGCGGCGGTCTCGCCGGTGAGCACTCTCGTCCGGGTGCGGTTTCAAGGTCGGAGCGCTCCTTGACGTCGGCCGGAAGCCCAATGGGGAAGTCGGCCCGACATCGATTACTCGTGGGTTGGGTGAAGCCCGTCGCGTGGCACTGCCAAGCAACACCGCGAGGGCGAAACAATGATCGAAAAGGAGCGCCGGTTCGGGTAACCGGTGATCAGCGGTTATGTTGCGCGCCGCCGGACCAGACTAGGAATCTTGTTCGCTTGGACGGTCGAGGTGGCCGGGCCCGCTGTGGCGAGCGTCATGACGGTCTTCGGGGTCCGTTGCGTACGCTGACCGCGACCCGTCCGTGAGGGGCGGCGCGAGGAGGTGCGTCCGCCCCGGAGCACCCTTCACCGACGTCTGACGCACCGTCAGAAAAGTCAGCATTCGGTCAGCATGAGTCCTGAAAAACCCGGGGAAAGCTGCTCGAACATGCGACTGGTTGTAAGGTATGGAAACAGCCCTTGACCTGCAAAAACGCAGGCAGGGAGCCTACTTGCAGGAGTGCATCCATGCTGCGTACAATGTTCAAGTCCAAGATCCACCGCGCCACCGTCACCCAGGCCGACCTGCACTATGTGGGATCGGTGACCATCGACGCCGATCTCCTCGACGCGGCCGACCTGCTGCCCGGTGAGCTCGTGCACATCGTCGACATCGACAACGGCGCCCGGCTGGAGACGTACGTCATCGAGGGCGAGCGGGGGTCGGGGGTCATCGGTATCAACGGGGCCGCCGCGCATCTCGTCCACCCCGGAGACCTGGTGATCATCATCAGTTACGCCCAGGTATCCGACGCCGAGGCGCGGGCGCTGAAGCCGCGAGTCGTGCACGTGGACGCCGACAACCGCATCGTGGCGCTGGGTGCGGACCCCTCCGAGCCGGTGCCGGGCACGGACCAGGAGCGCAGCCCGCAGGCCGTCACGGCCTCGGTCTGAGCTCGCCGGGGGGCGACGGCTGACGGCTGCGGCCGACGCTGCGTGCGCGGCACAGGACCGGCTGGTCGCCCACTTGTCGCGCGACGGGGTGAGTGCGGGCGCGGCGCACGGGTAACCGGGGGAAAAGTCCAGAGCCGACGTACCGCATGGCTGGAGGACCGATGACCAACCCGTACCCCGACCCCGTACCGCCGGGACCGACACCAGGGCCCACGCCGGGCCCCAAGCCGGGCCCGCCCCCCGGACGCCCGGACCCCGCTCCGGGCCCGGACCCCGTGCCGCCGAACCCGACTCCGCCGGGCCCCAGCCCGGATCCTGTCCCACCGGGCCCGAGCCCGGACCCGGTCCCGCCCGCCCCCGACCCGGATCCGGTGCCGCCGGGCCCGGACCCCGACCCGGTGCCGCCCGGTCCGAGCCCGGATCCGATTCCGCCGGGCCCCGTTCCGCCGGGCCCGCAGCCGGGGCCGCTGACCTGAGCGGGCGCACCGTCCCGAGTGGGGCCGGAACGCGCGCAGGGCGCACGGCGCAGGGCGCGGAGCGGCGACGAGCGGTGGCCCGGGTGCGGAAGATGCCGCAGGCGGGCCACCGGCAGGTCCGGCCACCGGCACGTCCGGGGCCACCATTCGGATTGTCCGGCCACCGTCGGGCCGGTCACTTCCGGTCGCAGCGGGGTGGGGGTCGCGACGCGCGATCGGCCGCAGCGGGGTGAGCCGCGCGCCGCGGACCGGCTGCCGGGCAGCCGGTCCGGTTCCGCGCCCCATGGCCGGCCGCAGCTGGTCAGGTACCGCCACGCCACCGGCCGGCCGGCCCGGTCAGGCATCGACCGGTCGGCCGGCCCGGTCAGGCATCGACCTCCGACCGGTCCCCGCCCCAGAGCGTGTGGAACGAGCCCTCGCGGTCGACGCGCCGGTAGGTGTGCGCTCCGAAGAAGTCGCGCTGGCCCTGGATCAGGGCCGCGGGAAGCCGCTCGGCGCGCAGGGCGTCGTAGTAGGTGAGGGCCGCCGAGAAGCCGGGAGTCGGCACGCCCTGGCGGGTGGCCGTGGCCAGCACCTCGCGCCAGTCGTCCTGGGCCGCCGCGATCTCCTGGGCGAACGTCTCGTCGGACAGCAGGCTCGGCAGGTCCGGGCGGGCGTCGTACGCGGCGCGGATACGGTCAAGGAACGCCGCCCGGATGATGCAGCCGCCGCGCCAGATGGAGGCGACCGCGCCCAGGTCGATGTCCCAGCCGTACTCCTCGCTGCCCGCGGCGATCTCGTGGAAGCCCTGCGTGTACGACACGATCTTCGACGCGTACAGCGCCTGCTCCACCCGGTCCGCGAACGCGGCCGCCTCCGCCTGGCCCAGCGCGGTGGGCTTCGGGCCGGCGAGGGAGCGCGACGCCTCGCGCAGTGCCGCGTGCCCCGACAGGGAGCGAGCGAACACCGCCTCCGCGATGCCGGACACCGGCGCGCCCAGGTCGAGCGCGATCTGCACCGTCCAGCGGCCCGTGCCCTTCTGCTCGGCCCGGTCCTGCACCACGTCCACGAACGGCCCGCCGGTCGCCGCGTCCACGTGGGCGAGGACCTCCGCCGTGATCTCGATCAGGTAGGAGTCGAGGCGGCCGGTGTTCCAGGTGCGGAAGATCTCCGCGATCTGTGCGGGGGAGTAGCCCGCGACGTCGCGCAGCAGCTGGTACGCCTCGCCGATCGGCTGCATGTCGGCGTATTCGATGCCGTTGTGCACCATCTTCCCGGGTACTTTCGGGGAAGGCTAACAGATGTGCTTGTGACCTACATTTTGGCTGGTCAGCTGCGGTTAACGCCATGCTTGATCTTGACGGTTCGTGGCGGTCGCAGGCGGGCCCTGACGGTGCTGATGCTGACTTAATGCTGACTTCCATGACGGAGTGTCAGATGCGCTGCTGGTGCCTCGGGCACCTGCGCGGCGTGGCCCTGCCGGAGCCAGCAACCGTCGCCTGGCACGCCGTCTCGCAGGCGGGCGACCTTTGTCGGTAGGCGCCTCCGCATCGTCGAAGTGGTCCCGCCGGTGCCCTCGCCGTCGTGGTGGCCGCACGGGTCATCGCCGCAGAGAACGCGCCGGTCGATCCGCAGGCGAAGGTCCATGAGGCGGAGAATGCAGTCGACGAAAAGCGATACGCACCCTCGACGCGGACGACTTCCTGACCACCGGTGGCGCGGACGTGGTGATCAAGTCCTCGGGTAATCACCGGGGCCTCGTGTTCGACGTCAGAGGCGACGCCGGAGGCGGCCCGGTGGGCCATCTGATAGTGGTGACCAGCCCGTGCCGATCGCGCATGCCATCGCCAGGAAACTCCACCTTGCCGGCGCGCTTCGCTGCAACGACGAGGTCGACAAGGTGATCGCGGCGGCGCTTGCCGATAGATTCCTGGCCGTCGGACCGGTCTTCGCCCACATTTTCCAGACTTCGAAGCGCTGGGCGCCTTCGGCTCGGGAAAGATGCTCCTCGGTTCTGTTCTGACACTCGACAACCGGAAGAGGCAGACATGAGCACCAACGAAACAGCCAACATCGGCGTCGTCGGACTGGCGGTGATGGGATCGAACCTCGCGCGCAACCTCGCTTCCCGCGAGGGAAACACCGTCGCCGTATACAACCGCACCCACGCCCGCACCGAGGAACTCGTCGCCGCTCATCCTGAGGCCGGATTCGTCGCCGCCGGGACGATCGACGACTTTGTCGCGTCACTGGCCCGGCCGCGCACCGCGATCATCATGGTCAAGGCAGGGGCGGGCACGGACGCGGTGATCGACCAGCTCGCCGAGCGTTTCGAACCCGGCGACATCATCGTGGACGGCGGTAACGCCAATTTCCAGGACACCATTGCGCGGGAGAAGCGGATCGCCCCGACGGGCGTTCATTTCGTCGGCGTCGGCATTTCCGGTGGTGAGGAAGGCGCGCTCAACGGCCCGTCGATCATGCCCGGTGGATCGGCGGAATCGTACGAGACCCTCGGACCGATCCTCGCCTCGATCGCCGCGGTCGCGAAAGGCGAACCCTGTGTCACGCACGTGGGCACCGACGGAGCCGGACATTTCATCAAGATGATCCACAACGGCATCGAGTACGCCGACATGCAGCTGATCGGCGAGGCGTACGATCTGCTGCGGACCGTGGGCGGCTTGGAGCCGCACGCCATCGCGGACGTCTTCGCCGAGTGGAACAAGGGCTCCCTGGAGTCGTATCTGATCGAGATCACTGCCGAGATTCTGCGGCAGGTCGACTCCGCCACCGGTAAGCCCTTCGTCGACATCGTGCTCGACCAGGCCGGTTCGAAGGGCACCGGTGTGTGGACCGTGCAGAACGCCCTCGACCTCGGTGTCCCGGTGGGCGGCATCGCGGAAGCCGTGTTCGCCCGTGCCGTCTCGGCCAAGCCGGCGCAGCGCGCCGCCGTACGGCGGTCGGCTGCCTCCCGCCCGCAGCCACAGAAGGCCGATGCTGGCTTCGCCGATGACGTGGCCAAGGCCCTCTACGCCTCGAAAGTCGTCGCGTACGCCCAGGGTTTCGACGCCGTCCTCGCCGGTGCTGAGAAGTACGGCTGGGACATCCACAAGGACCGCATCGCCAAGATCTGGCGCGGCGGTTGCATCATTCGTGCCCGCTTCCTCGACCGTATCGCTGAGGCCTACACCGACAACCCGGACATCACCACGCTGCTGGAAGCGCCGTACTTCGCGCAGGCTGTCACCCAAGGTGAGGATGCCTGGCGCCGTATCGTCGCCACCGCCGCCCTCTCCGGCGTCCCCGTCCCCGGCTTCAGCTCCGCGCTCAGCTACTACGACTCGCTTGCGGCGGAGCGTCTTCCCGCCGCACTCGTCCAGGGTCAGCGAGACTTCTTCGGAGCCCACACCTATCGCCGTACGGACAGGGAGGGCACATTCCACACCCTCTGGTCAGGTGATCGAACCGAGGTCGATGTGACGCACTCCACGCACTGAGCCCGTCCTACTGATCTCCTCGGGGCGTTGTCGGAGAGGGTGACGGGTGGGGATCCCTGCGGTAGGCCGGTGGTATGCGGTACGCGCAGGGCGGCGGGCTGACCGCCGAGCGGCGGCAGTTCCGGGAACGGATTCGGTTCGAGGCCGGTGAGCGGTTCGCGCGGGGCGAGAGAAATGCCGTGATCGCGAAGGAACTGAGGGTGAGCGAGCGGTCGGTGGAGCGCTGGCGGCGGGCCTGGCGCGAGGGCGGCCGTGCCGCCCTGGCCTCGGCCGGACCGCCGAAGCTGCCCAAGCTGTCCGACGACCGGTTCGCCGAGCTCGAGCAGGAGCTGGCCAGAGGCCCGGCCGAGCACGGCTGGGAGGACCAGCGCTGGACATTGGCCCGGATCCGGGCACTGATCCTGTGGCGGTTCGACCTGGACGTTTCGCCGGCGGCGGTGTGGCGGCTGCTGCACCGGCACGGCTGGTCCTGGCAGTCGCCCGCCCGCCGGGCCATGGAACGCGACGAGCACGCCGTCGAGCTGTGGAAGAAGGACGTGTGGCCGCGGGCGGAATGACCGCGGCGGCGCTCGGGGCCTTCCTCGTCTTCGAGGACGAGGCGGGGTTCGGCATGACCCCGCCGCGGGCCCGCACCCGGGGCCGGCGCGGGCACACGCCGGTGGTGCGGGTGCGCGGCCGGTCCTGGCGCCGCTGCTCCATCGCCGCCCTGTGCTGCTACCGGCCGGGCGAGCCGTCCCGGCTGATCTACCGGCCCCGCCGCCACCGGAAGCACCGCGGCACCGGACGCAACAGCTTCGCCTGGACCGACTATCGCGACCTCATCGTCCGCGCCCACATTCAGCGCAAGGCCCCCATCGTCCTCATCTGGGACAACCTCAACACCCACCGGACCGCCGGAATGCGCCGGTACGCGGACGAGCACGACTGGCTCACCATCGTCCACCTGCCCTCCTACGCACCGGATCTCAACCCGGTAGAAGGGGTCTGGTCGCTGCTGCGGCGCGGCCCGCTGGCCAACGTCGCCTTCGCCGACGACGACCACCTCGAACGCACCCTCCGCCGCGGCCTGCGGCACATCCAGTACCGCCCCGACCTGATCGACGGCTGCCTCACCGGCATCGGCCTCGGATTGACCGATCACCCGACAACAGCCAGAAGAGATCAGTAGGCCGAACGAGTAGTCGACGGAGGGGTGGGAACGTTCATGCGCCGGGAGTGGTCGCCCGAGGACGTGGTGGCGTTCTGGACGCCGGTGGGCGGCGACTGGGACCTGGTCGCGAACAAGTCCGGCCCGACCAGGCTCGGATTTGTGCTGATGCTCAAGTTCTTCGAGCTGGAGGGCCGGTTCCCCAAGTTCGTGGAGGAGTTCCCACCGGCCGCGGTCGACTACGTGGCCGACGTGGTCAGGGTGCCGGCCGAGGACTTGGCGAAGGACGACCTGTCGTCCCGCTCCGCGAAGGGCCACCGTACGCAGATCCGCGAAGCCCTCGGATTCCGCCCGGCGACCCGCGCTGATGAGGAACGCCTGACCGCCTGGCTCGCCGATGAGGTCTGCCCGGTGGAGCTGGTGGAGGACCAACTGCGAGAGGCCCTGCTCGTGCAGTGCCGCAGCGACCGCGTCGAGCCCCCGGGCCGCATCGAGCGGATCGTGGCCGCTGCGCGGGCACGGGCTGACCGCGTCTTCTGCGCGCAAACCGTCGCCCGCCTGGGTGGGACGTGCGCCCTCCGCCTGCTGGGCCTGGTGGCGGACGGCAACGAGGAAGGAACCGCACTGCTGGCCTCGCTGAAGCGGGACCCGGGTGCGGTGGGCCTGGAATCGCTCCTGACGGAGATCACCAAGCTGACCGGACAAGGAGCACGCCGAGACGTCCATGCTCGCGCTGCACCTGCTCCAGTCCACGCTCGTGCACGTCAACACGCTGCTGCTCCAGCAGGTCCTGGCCGAGCCGAAGTGGGCGAAGAAGCTGAGCGCCGAGGACCGGCGCGGTCTGACCGCGCTGTTCTGGTCGAATATCAACCCATACGGCACCTTCCGCCTGGACATGAGCAAGCGGCTCGACCTTGCGTTGGCCGCCGTGCCCCGCCCCCGCACCCCGGCCAACACCTCCGCCCAAACGAGCGCAGAGACACGATGAAGGAATTCCAGAACCTCACCGACCCCGGATGAACGAGGCGGCATGGCGGGCGCTCGACCTGACGCGCGCCTATGTGACACGCGCCCGCGTGGCGATCGTAGAGCACCTCGCGCACCTGGTAGCGACCCAGTTGGAGTGCACCGGAGGTGTGCTCCTCTAGCCGTCGTCGGCACTGCGCGGCAGGATGCTGAGCCTGCCCGCACCAAGGAGGTAGTAGGGATGCTCACAGGCCCAGAAGCGACCATCGTCGCGCGCGCTGGTGGCGCGATCGTGCAGGGCGTCAAGGGGCAGGCGACGACCTCGCCCCAATGGCCTGCTCTCCACGCCAGTCTCTTGGAATTGCACGCGATTGTCGACGCTTGGGTCGGCGCTGCCGCTGAGAGCGCAACGTTAATCCAGCACAAGCTCAACGGCATGAGCAGTCCGCCGAGACGAGTACGGTGGAAGGGCCCGTTCAATTTCGGTGGCTCAGTCACCATGATCGGCGGCACGAGCAATATCGCTTACGGGGTCGTTGAGGGCATGTCGCAACAAGTCAGCCAACAGCTGGCTCCGAAGGTCTCCTTCGTCAAGAGGTTGACTCCTGGGCAGAGGCAACAAGCCGCACGGCGCAATCTCCGCAACATGATGCGTGTGTACTGCCCAGACCTCCTGTCCGAATTTGAGAATGCGACGGATCGGCGTCGAGCCTGGGTTGTAGCCAACCGTGTAGCGTTGAGCGAGGCCCTGACCGCCCAGTCGGTTGATCGCGAGTCACTGCGTGTGTGGGCGCAGGAGGCACTCGGGACGATGCACGACTTGGTCGTGGTTCGTGACGAACTAGCGGCCCTGATCCGGGAGAAGTACCCCATGGGGCACGGGTCGCCGGAAGGCCGATAGCGGGGTTCTTGGCCCCCGAAAGAGGCCCGGTGATCTTCAAAAAACCCTTCAAAACCCGGGGCATTCAAGAACTCTGGACCGCCGTTTTCTGACATGATCCGGGGCCATGAGTGACCTTCCGGAGACGTCCGGCCGTCCCGAACTCCTCGTCGCCGAACCGCTCGTCCGTACCGAAATCAAGATCGGGTATGCGCGGGTGTCGACCGGCGGCCAAAAGCTCGAACGGCAGATCGATGCGCTCACCGCCGCCGGGTGCCGAAAGATCTTCGCGGACAAGAAGTCCGGCAAGACCGACCTGCGCCCGGAGCTGAAGGCGTGCCACGCCTTCCTCGACGCCGGCGACACCCTCGTCGTCCCGAGCCTGGACCGCTACGGCCGCAGCCTCCAAGACCTCATCAACATGGTCGCCGAACTGCGCGAGCGCGGCATCGGCTTCACCTCGCTGCACGAGAACCTCGACACGACCACCCCCGGCGGCCGACTCATCTTCCACGTCTTCGCCGCCCTGGCGGAGTTCATCCGCGAACTCATCGTGCAGGGCACCCGTGAGGGCCTGGCCGCCGCCCGCGTCCGCGGCCGGGTCGGCGGACGCCCCACCGTCGCCACCGAGGAAGTCATCAGGGCCGCCCGGGACCTGCTGCCCGACCCCGGCCGCTCCATCACCTCGATCGCCAAGCTCCTCGGCGTCTCCCCGGGCACCCTCTACAACCACATCCCCGACCTGCGCGACCTACGGGCCGCAGGTGTTCCCCACCAGCTGGAGGCCAGCAAGTGACCCAGAACCCCGAGGAGGAACTCGCCGACGCGAAGAAGCGGCTGAGCCTCCCGCGTATCGTCGTGATCTGCGGCTCCACCCGTTTCATGACCGAGATGACCGAGGCCGATCTGCGGGAGACCAAAGCCGGAAAGATTGTCGTCAAGCCGGGTTGCGACATGAAGTCGCCGCACGAATTCTGGTCCGATCCTGTCGAGGCCGAGGCGCTGAAGGTTCGACTCGACGATCTGCACCGAGCGAAGATCCGGCTCGCTGATGAGGTGCTCGTAGTCGGCGACTACATCGGAGACAGCACCCGAGCCGAAATCGCCTACGCCCGGTCGTTGGGCAAGCCCGTGCGGTTCACGCACCCCGAAGTCGACCGCGACGCCTGACCGCCCGAGCAGTACAAAACGCCAGACGGCAGCGACCTGCCTGGCGTGACCTACTGTTCCCAACAGACCGACCAGCGCATGAGCGCCCCGCTACTTTGCACCGTGGGTCAGAGATAGGAGGCCGGGGCCGACATGGAAGGACGGGCCGCCGAACGCCGGGCAGACACCACCGGACGCTGAGAACACGCCGCCGTACCGTCGAGGGAGCAGCTCGTCGGTGCCCGTCGCCGAAGTCCGGGCACTGGGTGTACCTCTGGTGGGGCCGGAGCCGCGAGTTCTCCGGTACGGGCGGGCGCAGGAGATCCGGCGCCCTGCGCGGCCGGCTCTTGTGTCGCCCGTGTGCCCGTGAACGGGCCGTGGTGCCTGCACGCCGGCCGGGCAGGGGCTCCGTAGCCCCTGCCCGGCCGGCTTCGGTGTCCGTCGGCCGACTGCGCTCAGCCGTAGTAGGCCGCGCGCATGATTTCCTGCATGTCGTCCAGCATCGGCATACGGGGGTTGGCGGGCGCGCACTGGTCCTCGTAGGCGTTGAGAGCCTGCTGGGGCAGGGCATCCAGGAAGGTCCGCTCGTCGACCCCGAGCGCGCCGAACGTCGGCTCGATGCCCACGGCGTCGCGCAGCTGCTCGACGGCCCAGGCGAGGGATTCCACGCCCTCGGCCGGGGTGGCGGCGGGCAGGCCCAGAGTGCGGGCGATGTCCTGGAAGCGTTCCGGAGCGCGGTAGTCCTCGTACTTGGGCCAGCCGGTGAGCTTGCCGGGAACGGTGCCGTTGTAGCGGATGACGTGGGGGAGCAGGACGGCGTTGGTGCGGCCGTGGGCGATGTGGAAGGTGGCGCCGAGGGTGTGGGACATGGCGTGGACGATGCCGAGGAAGGCGTTGCCGAAGGCCATGCCGGCGATGGTGCCGGCGTTGTGCATCTTCTCCCGTGCCTCGGGCGAACGGTCGCGGTCGTTCACCGCCGCTTCGAGGTGGTCGAAGACCAGGCGGATCGCGTGCAGGGCGAGGCCGTCGGTGAAGTCGTTGGCGTAGACGGAGACGTACGCCTCGATGGCGTGGGTGAGGGCGTCGAAGCCGCTGTCGGCGGCCAGCGCCGGGGGCAGCGCGGTGGTCAGCAGCGGGTCGACGATGGCCACGCTTGGGGTGAGCGCGTAGTCGGCCAGCGGGTACTTCTTGCCGGTGGCGGGGTCGGAGATGACCGCGAACGGGGTGACCTCGGCGCCGGTGCCGGACGTGGTGGGGATGCAGACAAGGCGGGCCAGCTTGCCCAGGGTCGGGAAGCGGAAGGCGCGCTTGCGGATGTCGGAGAACTTCTGCCGCATGTCCGCGAAGTCGATGTCGTGTCCGGCGGCCTGCTGCTCGTACAGCAGCCACATCACCTTGGCCGCGTCCATCGGGGAGCCGCCGCCGAGCGCGATGATCGTGTCCGGGCGGAAGTCGCCCATGAGGCGGGCGCCCTGTCGCACGGAGTCGATGCTCGGCTCGGGTTCGACGTTGTCGATGATCTGGACGGTCACCGGTTCCGGCCGGCGCTGCAGGACCCGGGTGACGCGGTCGACGTAACCCAGGCGGGTCATGGTGGCGTCGGTGACGACGGTGACGCGGTGGACGTCCGGCATGGAGGTCAGGTAGCGGATGGCCTGCGGCTCGAAGTAGATCTTCGGCGGGACCTTGAACCACTGCAGGTTGTTGTGGCGGGTGGAGACCCGCTTGACGTTCAGCAGCTGGGCGGCGGAGACGTTGTTCGACACCGACGTGCTGCCCCAGGAGCCGCAGCCGAGGGTCAGCGAGGGCAGCAGGCTGTTGTAGATGCCGCCGATCGCGCCCTGCGAGGAAGGGGCGTTGACGATGACCCGTACGGTCTTCATGTGCCTGCCGTAGGCCTCCGCGAGCTCCGGGTCCTCGGTGTGGATGACGGCGCTGTGGCCCTGGCCGTGGAAGGCGACCATGTCCGCGGCCAGGGCGAAGCCCTGCTGCTCGTCCCCGGCGCGCAGGACGGCCAGGACGGGGCAGAGCTTCTCGCGGGTGAGCGGCTCGTCGGGGCCGACCCGTTCGGCCTCGACGAGGATGAGCGAGGTGTCGGCGGGCACGGTGAAGCCGGCCTGCTCGGCGATCCACGCCGGACTCTGCCCCACGGCCGCCGCGTTGACCTTGGGCTCGCAGCCGGCGCCCGCGCCGCCGGTGGCGGGGAAGAGGAACGCCTCCAGCTTCGCCTTCTCCTCGGGGGTGGCCAGGTGGACGTGGAGGGTGCGGAACTCGGCCAGGGCCGCGTCGTAGATCGCGTCGTCCAGGATGACGGCCTGCTCGGAGGCGCAGATCATGCCGTGGTCGAAGGACTTGGACAGCACCAGGTCGTTGACGGCCCGGCGCAGCTTGGCGCTCTTGTGCACGTAGGCGGGGACGTTGCCGGCGCCGACGCCCAGGGCGGGCTTGCCGGCCGAGTAGGCGGCCTTGACCATGGCGTTGCCGCCGGTGGCGAGGATGAGGGAGACGCCGGGGTGCCGCATGAGGGTGCCGGTCGCCTCCACCGAGGGGGTCTCGATCCACTGGACGCAGTGCTCGGGCGCGCCCGCGGCCACGGCGGCGTCGCGCACGACGCGGGCGGCCTCGGCGCTGCATCGCTGGGCGGAGGGGTGGAAGGCGAACACGACCGGGTTGCGGGTCTTCAATGCCATCAGCGCCTTGAAGATCGTGGTCGAGGTGGGGTTGGTGACAGGGGTGATGGCGCACACCACGCCGACCGGCTCCGCGATCTCGATCATGTTTTCGATGTCGTCGCGGGCGACGACCCCGACGGTCTTCATGGGACCCATGCTGTGCGTGACGTGCTCGCAGGCGAACATGTTCTTGGCCGCCTTGTCCTCGAACAGGCCGCGCCCGGTCTCCTCCACCGCCAGCCGGGCCAGCGCGGTGTGCTGGTCCAGGGCGGCGACCGACGCCTTCTTGACGATGTGGTCGACCTGTTCCTGGGTGAGCGTCTCGTAGTCGGCGAGCGCCTTCAGGGCGGCCGTCACCAGCCGGTCCACGGCGACCGCGGTGTCGGACGGGGCCTCGGTGCCGGTCGTCGCCGTGGTCCGCGAGTCCTGTCGGGTCATGGTGGTGCGCCTCCGTTGTCAGAGGCCGCCGTGAACGGACGGCGGCGCTGAGAAGGAGGACGCCACCGCGGGGGTGGCGCCGCTCCCTGATCTCACTGTCACGCGGAACCGGGCGCCGCCGCGGGCGCCGAAGGACCCCTTCCGGGACCGTTCGACCCGGGCCGGCAGGGCCGGTCGGCCCGGACCGCGGCGAGTTCCCGCGTGTCCACCTGCTGGGTGGGTGGCACAGCCTCGGTGCGACCGGACGCCGCGGGCGGGGCGCAGTCGTCGACGCGGAAGGCCAGGCCGTTCACCACGCCGACGACGCCCTCCAGCCGCCACACCACGTGCACGGCCTCCGGGACCTGGCTGCGCAGTTCGACGCGGCCGTCGAGGGCGACGACCCCGTCGCGGACGGAGACGCGGACGGCGCCGGGCGGCAGCCCCAGGGCACCGGCGAGGACATCCTCGGTCACCTGGCGGCGGATGTCGTCGTCCGCACGGAGGAAGACCCGGAGGAGGTCGCGGCGGGTGGCGATGCCGATGAGGCGGTCCTCCTCGTCGACCACGGGCAGCCGCTCCACGCCACGGCGCTCCATCAGCCGGGCCGCGTCCGGGACGCTCTGCTCCGGGTGCACGGTGACCGCGGGACTCGACATCAGGTCCGCCGCTGTCACGGCACGGTCCGGGCTGTGGCCCGCCCGGTTCGCCTGGGCGCGCACCAGGTCGGTCCCGGAGACGACGCCGAGCACCTTGTCGTCGTCGTCCACCACGGGCAGTCCGCTGATCCGGTGGTGATCCAGGAGCCGGACGACTTCCTTGAACGGTGTCGTTCGGCGGGCCTGGACGACCTCCCTGGTCATCACTTCACCGACAGTGTGGGATGTCACGGTGAGTTCTCCTTCATCAGCACGACGCGGGCGGGAGGGGCATCCAGCCGGATCCCCTCCCCACCACGTCGGGCGCGGGGGCAGGCCGCCCCCGGTCCTTCTAGCGCTGCGGACCGCCGCGCCACGGGGGCGGCGCGGCCGTCCTGCGGATCGCGTCCCGGCGGTGCGCGGCGCGCACCGTGCGGCTGCGCAGCCGGTCCTGCAGACGGTCGGCGAGTTCATGGGCGCTCGCCTCGCGGGCGTGGACGAGCACCAGGTCGGTGCCGACCTGGATCTCGGCGCCGGCGGACCAGGGCAGGGCGACGTGGTGGGCCGTGGCCCTGGTGACGCGCACCTCGCCGCTGACGGGCGGGAGCCCGGGACGGTCGAGCACGGCGACGACCTTCTCCCGGAGATAGGCGAGGGACTCCTCGTCCACGTCGCCCTCGGCCCGTACCCGTACGGCGGCGGTGAGGTCACGGGTGGCAAAGTCCTCGGCAGTCATGTGCTCAACTCCTTGTGATCGTTGCGGCAGCTTCAAGACTGCTGCGCTGCGCGCCCCGGTCCCAGGGCCGCCCGACCCCGGTCCGGGGCCGAGGGTCCCGGCCGTCTGGTGTCGCTCCACCTGTGAGGCCGAAGGGACCCGCTTCGGGTCCGTGCGGCCCCTTAGCACCGGCTTCCGGCCGGGAGAGGGGCGGGGCCGAGGCAAGCCGCCATCGTGCGGGAGGGACGCGCCATGCTTCGCAGCGTCGCCGCGGGAGTGGACGGATCCCCGCCCGTCTCGCGGCCGTGCACTGGGCGGCCCAGGAGGCGCTGCGCTGGCGAGGCCGCCGTCGCCGACGGCCAGTCCGGCCACCATGTACAGCGGCACGGGGAGAGGGCGAAGCGCCGTGCGGCCGCGCCGAAAAGGCTCAACGCGCTCAGTTCGGGCGCGGGGTGCATCGAGGTGGCGGGGCCGTGCCAGCCGCGAGCCGCTACCCGTGCGACACGCAGCTCGCCGCGCTGCCGGGCGAGATGCGGTCCGGCGGCGAGGAGTTTCGGCAGACCTGAGAGACGCGTACGGCCCATGCTCCCGGGCACCGCGTCACGCCCCTCGGCCACCCGGTGGCGGGCAGACCGCGGATGAACCGCGACGTCCTGTGCGTGCCCGAGGACGATCAGGAAGTCGTCCTGATCACGACGAATTCCGGAGCACCGGCGTGCGGATCCTGCGCGGACTCGCCGCAGGGACAGCGTGACGCGGCGGGGTGGCTACCCCCTCAACCGCCTGAAGCGGGACGCGGTGCCGCACCCGCTGCGAGAAGAGCGCCACCGTCTACCTGGCAGGACTTCACCGTCTTCCCTGATCGCGCTCCGGGTCACCGGCGGTGCATGGTTTCAAGAGCGGCGGCAAGTACATGGGGATCGTGGTGGCCCTTGTAGACCGCGGGCGGTTTCCTGTCGAGGCCGAGGAGCTGGGCCACGGCTGTCCAGGCCGTGCGTACGGAGTACTCGACGGTGAAGACGACGTCGTCCGGTACCTCGGCGAACTGGCCGATGAAGGCGAGGTTGACCGAGTCCCCGGGCACCACCTTCGGGCGGTCGTCGCGGTGGCGGACCAGGAACTGGCTGGTGATGTACGGCATCAGACAGGGCACGACGACAGAGGTCTCCAGCACACGCTCCGCCACCGCATCGTCGAGGGGCAGGTGGTGCAGGACCTCTTCGAGGATCTCCCGGCCGGAGCACATCGTCATCGGCTTGGGGGTGTGGTTGCCGGGGCGGTCGGGGAACAGGCCGTAGCCCCACCAGACGGAGACGTCCTCGGGCTGGTCGCGGTAGACGGGTTGGCGGTCGGCGACGATGGTGAGCAACCAGTTGGAGCCGGTGAACGTCATCGGCCCGCCCCGGCCGGTCTCCCGCCCGCTGAACTCCGCGAGCGCGTCCAGGAAGGCGGGCTCCTTGGTGGTGACGGTGAACGACTCCCAGCAGGACTCCTCGACGTGCTTGTCGAAGGCGTCCGGGTTGCCGAAGTCGTCGCGTCCCCTGGACAGCCGGTGCCAGAGCAGCCAGGCGTCCGAGTTCCGGGGAGGGGGTGGCGGAGCGGCGAAGTGGGAGCCGAGGCTGGTCGAGTCGGTCATGGAGCCATTGGTGACCAGGACCAGGTCGTCGGGGGCCACGTCGATCTGTTCGGCACGGCCCTCCCGGGTCAGGTAGATGCGCTTGACCGTGGTGGACCGGTACCCGGGCGCGAACCCGAGGTCGGTGACGTGACAGCGGGTGTGGACGGTGACGCCCCGAGCGCGGAGCCAGGAGCTCACGGGCCGCACCAGTGAGTCGTACTGGTTGTAGCGGGTGTGCCGGATGGCGGACAGGGCGGAGAACTCGGGGAAGAGGTGGATGAAGCGCCGGAGGTGACGGCGGAACTCGATGGCGCTGTGCCAGGGCTGGAAGGCGAACGTGGTGCACCACAGGAACCAGAAGTTCGTGGTGAAGAAGTGCTCGGTGAAGCAGTCGGTGATCCGCTTGTCGTCCAGGTGTCCCTCGGGGGTCACCAGGCAGCGGACCAGGTCCAGACGGTCGCGCTCGGAGAACCCCAGGGAGCGCACGTCGACGATCTTTCCGTCGCCGTCGACGAGGCGTGCGGCGTCGTCCCAGGCGAAGTCCTCGTGACCGGCGAGGATCTCCTGCTTCACGGACACCGAGGGGTCGTCGAGCGAGGGGATGCCGGACAGCAGATCGTACGTGCAGCGGTACTCGGCCTCGAACATCCGCCCGCCGTGCATGGTGTAGCCGGCGTCGGCCGTGCCGCCCGCGTCCAGGCTGCCGCCGATGTTCCGCTGCTCCTCGAAGAGGTGGATGTCCGCTCCGTCGAACCCGCCGTCGCGGATCAGGAACGTGGCCGCGGCGAGCGCCGCGATGCCGCTGCCCACCAGATAAGCCTTCGCCATCACAACTCCTCGTTCTCGCCCGTCGATCGGGAAACCGCACATCCCACTGTTTCCAGTGCCGGGGGCGCCGTCAGTGGGCCGTTGGTCACCCGCCTGGTCCGGACGGCCCCGTGAACAGGGCTGCCGCGGGGGCGGGCGGGGACGGACGACGGCCCGGCCGGTGGACCGTCACCGACCGGGCCGTGCTCATCGTGGACCCCTACGCGGACCGCCGGCCGCCACGCCACGGCGGCGCCGTCGTCCGGTGGCCGTCGTCCCGGGCATGGGCGGCCCCGTCGGTCCGGCGGCGCAGCCGGTCCACCAGTTTGTCGACGACTGCCGGTCCGGTGGCCTCCTCGCCGGTGCCGGCGGACAGCCCCGGCCGGCTCATGCCGGCGTGGATCTCCGTGCGGGCGTGGTCGAAAGTGTCCTTGTCCACCGGAGCGTCGTAACGCAGTCGCGCTGGGGGCGTGGCCTCATCCTTGTCGCTGGTCATGGTGCTTCCCCACCACGCGAGGGCAAGGCTGCTCAGGCCTTCCTGGCGGGGCACGGTCGCTCAGGCCGCCGGGCTGGGCAGCCACAGGTCGGGTCCGAAGACCTCGTAGCGGATACGCCGTGCCGGGACTCCGGCACGCAGCAGCTGTCCGCGGACGTCGCGCATGAACGGCAGCGGGCCGCACAGGAACACCGTGGCGTCGTCGGGCACTTCGATTCCGTCGAGGTTCATCCGGCCCTCCCGCGCGTCGGGTTCCTCCGCGCCGGGCTGCTCGTACCAGAAGACCGCGCGGGCACCCGGCAGCTGCCCGACGAGCTCACGTGTCTCGGTCCGCAGGGCGTGGTCGGCGGGGGAGCGGTCGGCGTGCAGGACCAGCACCGGCCGGGGCGAACCGAGGGCGGCCAGATGGGCCAGCATGCCCGTCATGGGGGTGCCGCCGATGCCCGCGGAGACGAGGACGACCGGGGTGGTCGCGTCGGCCCGGTCATCGAGGAAGACATCGCCGAAGGGTGCGGAGAGCGTCAGTTCGTCCCCTTCGCGGACCTGGTCGTGCAGTAGGTTGGACACCTCGCCGTCCGGCGCGCCGGACGTGCCCGCGACCCGCTTGACGGTGATGCGCCGCACATCCCCGCCCGGGTCGGACGACAGGCTGTACTGGCGCAGTTGGTGCACCCCGTCGGCCATCCGCACCCGTACGCTCACGTACTGGCCCGCCCGCGCCCGCGGTGCCGGTCCGCCATCGGCCGGGCGGAGCAGGAAGGACACCACGTCGTCGGTTTCGCTGCGGCGCCCGACGACCGTCCACTGCCGCCAGATGTGTCCGGGCTCGACGCCCGCGTCCTGGTAGAGGCGGGCCTCCCGGCCGATCAGGGCGCCGGCCATCAGCCAGTACACCTCGTCCCACGCGGCCGCCACTTCCGGTGTCACCGCGTCGCCCAGCACCTCGGCTATCGCCGCGAACAGGTACTTGTGCACGATCGTGTACTGATCGTCGGTGACCCCGACGGCAGCGTGTTTGTGCGCGATGCGGTCCAGCAGTGCGTCCGGGCGGGTGTCCGGGTCGTCGAGCAGCGCGGTCGCGAACCCGGCGATCGACCCGGCCAGGGCTCGGCGCTGGGCTCCGCTGGCCTGGTTGCCGCGGTTGAACATCCCGTCGAGCAGTTCCGGCCGGTCGCGGAACATCGCGCCGTAGAAGCGGGTGGTGATCTCGTCGAGCGCTCCGGCCACGGCGGGCAGGGTGGCACGTACCACGGCGGCGGATTCTGCGGACAGCATGAAGACTCCCGGGCGAGGTGGGGTGAGGTGGGACAGGCGCCGCGGCCCGAAGGGCGGCCGTCTTCTGTGTAGCAGGCACCGGACCGCGTTTCGGCGGCGCTGGGCGAAGAGGGGCCGAACGGCCCCGTCGATTCGGGCACGGCGGCCCCACGGGTCCCGCCGGGGCCGGGGCCGGATGGTGCAAGGACATCCTCCCGCCGGCCCTGTCCGCTGCCGCGGTCCAATGCATCCGATACGGACGATACGTCCGGCAACGACGGCGTGCGCGGGCACTTCACGAGCAGCGTGTGGCTGAGTACGGGTCGCCGGGCGGCCTACTGGTCGCGGCACCACTTCCGGTACGCGGCTATGGCCGTCGGCAGGGTGGGGAAGATCCGCTCGGTGCCGACGGTGTCCGCGAGACCGTACGCCGTCAGGTCGTCCAGCAGGTCCTGCTTGACGCGGGCGAGGGCGAAGACGATGCCGCGGTCGGTGAGTTCGCGGCGGAGCGCGTCGACGGCGTCCAGGGCGGTGATGTCGACCTCGACGTTGGCCTCGGTGTTGAGGACGAACCAACGGACCGGGCCGGTCTGTTCGTCGACCGCGGTCAGGGCCCGGCGGCGGAAGTCCTCCGCGTTGGCGAAGAACAGCGGGGAGTCGTAGCGGTAGACCAGCAGGCCGGGAATGGTGCGGGCCTCGGGGTAGTCGTCGATGTCGTGCATGCCGGCGACGCCGGGGACCAGGCCCTGGACGGCGTCGTGCGGGCGGGCGACCCTGGCCAGCAGTTCGGCCACGGACAGGCCGACGGCGACCAGTACCCCGTACAGGATGTCCAGGGCCAGGACCCCGGCGAGGCAGCCGAGTGCCAGCAGCAGCTCCCTGCGCCGGAACGATGCCAGCCGCCGGAAGCCCACCAGGTCGATCATGCGGAGGGCCGCATGGACGACGAGGGCGCCCAGCACGACCTTCGGAGTGTGCGACAGCAGCGGCCCGAGGAAGAGCAGCACGGCCAGGACGGCCGCGCCGGCGACGAGCGAGTACGCCTGGCTGCGGGCGCCTGCCGAGGAGGCGAGCGCGGTGCGGCCGGCGCTGCTGCTGACCGGGAAGCCGTGCAGCACGCCCGCCCCGAGGTTGACGGCACCCAGGGCGAGGAACTCGCGGTCGGCGTCCAGCGTGTCCGCGCCCCGGTCCCGGCCGGCGAAGGCCCGCGCGGTGAGGATGAAGTCGGTGTAGCCGACGAGGAGGACGCCCAGCGCGGGCAGTACCAGGTGCGGCAGCTCGGTCAGGTCCGGCACGGCGAGCCCGGGCAGGCCGGCGGGGACGTCACCGATCACCTCGATGCCGTGCCGGTCGTCGAGCCCGAACGCTGCCACGGCCGCGGTACCCAGTACCACCACCAGCAGGGGGCCGGGGACGGCGCGGACGTACCGGGCGACGGCGAAGAGGAGCGTCAGAGTGACGGCGGCGAAGACGACCGTGGCCGGATGGGTGTCCGGCAGGTTCCGGACGAAGGACCACAGCTGCGGGAAGAACGCGGAACCCGTGGTGTCGACGCCGGTCAGCTTGGGCAGCTGGTCCACCATCATGATGAGCGCCACGCCCGTCAGGTAGCCGATCAGCACCGGCTGGGACAGCAGATCCGCGAGGAAGCCGAGCCGCGTGGCCCAGGCCACCACGCACAGCAGTCCCACCGTGATCGCGAGCGTGGCCGCCAGCGCCGCGTACCGGGCCGGATCTCCGGCGGCGAGGGGAGCGACCACCGTCGCCGTGATGAGCGCGGTCGTCGACTCCGGGCCCACCGAGAGCAGGCGGGAGGACCCGAGCACGGCGTACAGGGCGAGCGCGGGCAGGATGGCCCACAGCCCGGCGACCGGCGGCAGCCCGGCCACGCCCGCGTAGGCCATCACCTGGGGCACGAGGTACGCGGCCACCGTCACTCCGGCCAGTACGTCGCCCTTCAGCCACGACCGCCGGTAGCCGAGGAGCGTGCGGAGCCCGGGTGTCGGACGGCGCCGCCCGCTCCCTCGCGGAGCACGGTCGCCCGAACTGCGGGACATGAGCCTCCTTCTGACGGGTGGCCTCAAGAATCCACTGGCCCAACGGGTCTTGCGAAGGGGGCCATTGGCCCACTCCGTGCCGCCGCCCGCAGGGCCCACTGGCCCCGGTCGGGGACTTGCGGCCCCTGCGTCACCGGTCCCCCGCTCCGTCACGCTGGCATCGAATCCCGCGAATCCCGGACGAGGAGACAGAAAACCATGATCCGCAGTGTTGTCGTAGGTGTCGATGGCTCGGCCGAGAGCCGTGCCGCGGCGGAGTGGGCGGCCCGCGAGGCGAAGCGGCGCTTCCTGCCGCTCACACTCGTTCACGTCGTGGAGCCGGTTCCCGAGCCCGTGGCCCTGGCGCGGTTCCTCGGTGCCGAGACGCAGCAGCGGTGGAGCGAGCGAGGCGAGACGGGGGTCCCCCTGGTCTCCGGCCGGGGGAGCATGCCGCGCGAGGTGGTCGAGGACCTCAAGCTGCGTCACACCGGACTGGACGTGTCGGTGGAGCAGGTCTCCGGCCGGCCCTCCGAGGTGCTGACTCAGGCGGCGAAGGACGCCGCGCTGCTGGTCCTGGGCTCCCGGGGACTGAGCGGCCGCGGAGGATTCCTCGTCGGCTCCGTGGGCCAGGCCGTCGTGGCGCGCACCGAGCGGCCTGTGGTTCTGGTGCGTGCCACGGAGCAGGCCGTCGGCGGGCCCGTCGTCCTCGGGCTCGACACCGACCACCCCGACGAGACGGTGCTCACCTTCGCCTTCGAGGCGGCCGCCCGCCGTGTCGCACCCCTACGGGTCGTCCACGCCTGGAACCTGCCGCCGTACTTCGCCTACGGCCTGCCTGCCGACCCCGAGCTCAACGCCCTGCTGGGCAAGGAGGAAGCCGCCTCACTGGCCGAGGTGCTGCACCGTTGGAAGCAGAAGTACCCGGCCGTCGAGGTCATGGAAGAGTCCCGTTCCGGCAGTGCCGCCGTCCACCTGGTCGACGCCTCCCGCGAGGCGTCCCTGGTCGTCGTCGGCCGCCGCATCCGCCGCAGCCCGCTCGGAGCCCACATCGGCCCCGTCACGCACGCCGTGCTGCACCACGCCACGGCCCCCGTCGCCGTCGTCGCGCACGACTGACGATCCGAGACCCTCGAGGAGAAGCCACCAGGAGCGAGGTGCACCCCGGCACCGTGGAACCCCGCACGCTGCCGCAGCGAGCACCTTGCCACTGTCGAGATCTCACCGGCGGAGTGCGGGGCGGGTCACAACGGCGAGGTGTCCCCGCCGTGCGCCGACGGAACCGTGGCCGGCTCGGAGGAATGGGCGTGCCCGGAGAGGTCGAACTCCACGTCCACGACCCCCTCGACGGCCCGGACCAGCCGTGCGGCCACCGGGACCAGGGAGGTGTCCCGCATGCGGCCGCCGAGCTTCACGACTCCCTCCCGCACCGCCACGCGTACGGCCGATGCCGGCGCGGGGAAGAGGTACGACACCACCTCCCGACGGACCTCCTCGGCGATGTCCTCGTCGTCGCGCAGGAACACCTTCAGCAGATCGGCGCGGCTCACGATTCCCTGCAGCATGCCCAGGTCATCGACGACCGGCAGTCGCTTGACCTTGGCGCGTGCCATGGCCCGCGCGGCCTGTGCGAGCGTCGCGTCGGCCTGGACGGTGAGGGCGGGAGACGTCATCAGTTCCCCGGCGGTCACCGCACCGGCCCTGGCGAGATCGGGCAGGCGCCGGAGCTGGGTGTGCCGGTCGGGGTCGCTGTCGCGGAACTCCTCCTTGGGGAGCAGGTCGGCCTCGGAGACGACCCCGACGACGCGGCCCTCGCCCTCCAGGACGGGCAGGGCGCTGACCTTCCAGTCGTGCATCATCCGCACGATCTCCTTGAAGGTGGCATCGCGGCCGATGGCGGCGACGGTGTGGGTCATCACGTCACCGACGACGTGCGGGCTGCCGTGCATCGTCCCTCCCGGGTGGCTGTCGTACTGCGAGTCGTGGGCGGTCACAGGAGGCTGCCGCTGCCGTAGGGGGCGTACAGGTCCAGCAGCCGGGTGCGGGTCGAGCGCAGGCGGTGGGCGAGGACACCGCCCACCCACAGGGCGACGCTCGCGCCGAACACGGGGTCCTCCTGGCACAGCGAGCGGATCGCGGTGGCGTCGAACTCCCAGGCGCGCACCGGGCTGGCCGCCTCGGCACCCAGGTGCCAGGTGTGCGGGGCGAACAGCCAGGACCAGCCGACGAGTTCGTTGTGCCGGAGGGTGTCGATGACGGTGGCGCGGCGGCCGGGCACACGCATGTCGAGGTCGACGGCGCCGGTGCGGATGATCCAGAACCGGTCGGCGCGGCCGCCCTCCTCGAAGATGCGGGCGCCCTGCGGGAAGGACACCTCCTGGGCGAAGCGCATCAGCCGCTGCTGGTGCTCGGCCGGGAGTGCCTGCAGCATGGTGGCCGTGGCGGGAGCGTACATGGCGTGCCTCCAGTCAGGGCTTACGGACCTGCCACGTCCAGCGTGCTGCCGTGTCCGGTGGCGGGCGATGGGCCGTCCGGCCCCATGACCGGTCCGCCCGGCACCGCGTCCGGGGCCTTCGGCACCCTGTGCCCGGACGGGCCCGGAGGTTCGATGGGGACGAGAGCCGACCGGACGGAAGCGGAACGGAGTGTGCAGGGTGGGTACGTCACTGACTCCGGAGTTCCGGAGGCCGACCGCCGTCCTTTTGGGGATGTCGACCACGGCCGGCTTTGTGCTCAGCGCCACGCTCGACGCGCTGGTGCTGCGGGCGCGGCGGCGCCGCATCCGTCGCCAGCCGACCGTCGTGAGGGCGACGGCGACGCCCCGCCGTCCTGATCGGATCCCTGCACATCAGTGAGCCGGGGAAGCCTTTGGCCGACATGCCAGGCCAGGCCAGGCCGACGGCAGGGCACCGGCCGCCACCGGCAGCCCGGACGTCGGACACGCACTGCCTGCAACGGACCGAGGAGCGGCGGTACGTGCTCCCTCACCAGCCTCCTCCGGCTCCGACCGGGTGGAGCACGAACCAGCTGCACACCATCGAGGCCGTACACGTGACCCCTGGAGGACCCGAACCATGCGTATCGTCATCGCTCTCGGCGGCAACGCCCTGCTGCACCGGGGCGAGCGCCCCGAGGCCGCCGTGCAGCAGGCGAACATCGACCGGGTGACCACCGCCGTCGCCGCTCTCGCTCTCGAACACGAGATCGTCGTCACCCACGGCAACGAGCCGCAGATCGGCCTGCTCGCCAGGGAGAGCGCGGCCGACCCCGTCCTCACCGCCCCCTATCCGCTGGACCTGCTGGGCGCCCAGACCGAGGGCCTGATCGGCTCGCTGCTGGTCCGGGCCCTGCACGACACGCTGCCCGGCCACAAGATCGCCGCACTCGTCACCCACACCCTCGTCCGGGCCGACGACCCGGCCTTCGCACGACCCGCGAAGCGCGTCGGCCCGGTGTACCCCGGGGACGTCGCCCGCACCCTCGCGCGAAGGCACGGATGGCACATCGCCAAGGACGCCACCGGGTGGCGCCAGGTCGTCGCCTCACCCACGCCCGTGGGAATCGTCGAGACCGAGACCATTCACGACCTGCTCACCTGCGGAACGCTGGTCATCTGTGCCGGCGGCGGAGGTGTGCCCGTCACGGCCGACAGCGACACCGGAGCGCTGCGCGGAGTGGACGCGGTCGTCGACAAGGACCTCACCGCCGCCCTGCTCGCCGAGGAACTCAAGGCCGACTTCCTGCTCATCCTCACCGACGTCCCGTGCGTCTACACCGGCTACGGCACTCCCGACCGGCATCCCGTCCTCGACGCCGCTCCCGACGACCTGCGCCGCGCAGGCTTCCCCGCCGACTCCATGGGCCCCAAGGCGGAGGCCGCCGCCCGGTTCGTCGAACGCACCGGCGGACTGGCCGCGATCGGCGCGCTGGACGCGGCGTACGAGATCGTCCACGGGAGGTCGGGGACCCTGGTCCGCCCCGATCTGGCTGTGGGCTGAGATGCCGCCGGAACGCATTGGACCGGACGGTTCCCCGGCCCGGGGAGCGGTACCGTGCCGTGGCCCCAGCCCCTGGCCTGACCCGCCCGAAGACGTCTCGGACGGCCCATGGCGTCAACGGACGACGCGCTGGATGCCCGAAGCGCCGGACGGTGTCCCCGACATGCCGAGCGCGTGGGTAGCGCACGAGCGAGGCGGAGATCACCGGGTCATGGAACGTCGGATCGACGTGCGCGGCCACGGTGGTCGGCCCGC
The DNA here is from genome assembly GCF_014650915.1 of Streptomyces poonensis. Lineage (GTDB taxonomy): Bacteria > Actinomycetota > Actinomycetes > Streptomycetales > Streptomycetaceae > Streptomyces > Streptomyces poonensis. The sequence continues at coordinate 146,688 of NZ_BMVW01000009.1, forward strand.
TCACCTCCGGGCGGACAGGGCTGAGACAACAGGAAGGGCCAGGCCGGGTGGGGCCGATGAACCCTACTGCTCGGTTCCGCTTGGTATGCCGGTCCTGTCCGGCGGCGCGAAGCTCCCGACGGGCCAGCGGGCACCCGCGCCCGCGGAGGCACCCGCGCCCCCGGACCGGCGGGCCCGTCGAGCACGGTGCGACACGGGTCGTTCTCCGGCATGGCCGGGACCGATGGCCCCTCACTCCCGGACCCCGTCCGGCTCAGGATGGAGAAGACGCAGATCCGCTGTAATCGGGTGAAAGACGGGCTTGCTGATGTATCCCAACGACGGTTTCCACGAACTCGGGCGGCAGGAGTGCCTGCGGCGGCTGACCAAGGTGCCCGTCGGGCGCATCGTCTACACGCGCCAGGCCCTGCCCGCCGTGCTGCCGGTGAACTTCCATGTGAACGGCGAGGGCGCGGTTGTGCTGCGCACTTCCGCGGCCTCGGAACTGGTCCGCGCGATCGACGGCGCGGTGGTCGCCTTCGAGGCCGACGACGTCGACGCGGTCCGGCATTCCGGCTGGAGCGTCGTCGTCACCGGCGCCGCCGTGGTGGTGACCGACCCCGCCGAGCACGCAGGCCTGGCCCGCACCGTTCCGCCCTCCTGGGTGCCCTCACCGCAGGAGGTCTTCGTCCGTATCGAGCCGGAACTGGTCACCGGGCGTGAGCTCGTCGGCGGACGCACCCTGTACGGGGTGGACCTCACCGCCTGAGCTTCCTCTTTCCCTCCCTCCCGTTCTTCTCGTCCGTCCGGGACCGGGACCGGGACCGGGGCCGGTCGGCCCGGCAGCACGGGGGCCGTACGGCGTTTCGACGGGCTCTGTGGGGGCTCTGCCCGGGAGTGGCCATGGACGACGAACATCCGCTGTGGAGCCGCCGTGGGACAGAGGCCCGGTCGGCCGGCGGCGAGCTCCCTCACAACCCTCGGTTGCACGAGGGCTGTACACCTCGCGCTCGAAGAGAAGGGAACACGACAATGACCATCCGTCATGTGGTCGTCGGAGTGGACGGTTCAGTGGCCGCCGTACGCGCGTTGGACCGGGCCGCGGTCGAGGCGGTCCGCCGCGGCACGGCGTTGCGCATCGTCTGTGCCGTGGCTGATCGCGACGAGGCGGGGCCGGTTCTGGCCTCGGCCGCCGCACGGATCCACCAGCGTCATCCGGGCCTGCCTGTGGAGACCGCGGCCGTGGAGAGCGGCGCGGTGCAGGCGTTGGCGCGGGAGAGCGAGAGCGCCGTCCTCACCGTCGTGGGCACTCGGGGGTTCGGCGGTGTCTCCGGCCTGCTGGCCGGCTCGGTGAGCTGGCGCCTGGCCGCGCAGGTGCACGGTCCGCTGCTGGTCGCCCGCGGGGACCACCCCTGCGACGAGGGGCGCGAGGTGCTGCTCGGTCTGGAGAGCGACGCCGACGAGACCGCGGCCGCCTACGCCTTCCGGGAGGCGGCACGGCGCGGAGCCCCGCTGCGTGTCCTGCACTCCGCGACGCACCGGCACACCAGGCCCGAGCTGCCCTCGCTGGTAGCCGCGACGAGCCCCGGTCAGGTGCGCCAGGCCCGGGACGACCGGGCGGAAGAAGCCGTGCCGCGGTTCGGCATCGCCCGGCTGCGGGAGGAGTACCCCGCGGTCGAGGTCGACGTCCGCACGGTCCGCACCGGGCCGGCCCACGCCCTGCTGGCGGGTACCCGCGAGGCCGGCGTCGTGGTCATCGGCGCGCGTCGGCGCGCGGGCCGGCTCGGACCACCACTCGGCCCGGTCGCGCAGGTCCTGTTCCATCACTCCCACTGCCCTGTGGTTCTGGTGCCGACGACCTGATGACGAGCACCGAGGCCAGGGACGGCCCGGCCGGCCCCTGGCAGGTGTCCGGCTGCCGGGGGAGTGCGGGGGAGGCATGGACCCGCATGCACCTCCGGCCGAAGCCCGATCCGGGAGGGATCCATGATGTCCGTCGTCACGCAGCAGGCGTCGGCCCCGCTCACGGACGACGGACCGAGGACGCCGGACGCCACTGGCGCGCCGCGAGTCACCTGCCCGCCGGTCGGATCCACCTCCTGGCCAAACCCCTGGCGGCTGAGCCGCTGCGCTGTACCCGGAGCACGTCAAGCCGCGGCTGCTCGCCACCGGGGCGGATCGCCGAGTGGCCGCCGGCCCGGCACCTGTCCGACGGCTCGCCGAGCACGTCGCCCGGCCCGTTCGCCGACTACCACGTCATCTACGCCGTCGTCCTCATCGCCGGCGCGGCCGCGAACGCCGGCGCCACCCGGGGCCCGGCAGGGCCTGGCAGGGCTTGGACATGGCTGTCCTTCGTCGGACGTAGCCACTGGCTCAATCGAGGGTCGCGCGCTCGTCAGACCGGGGCCACTGGCGGCAGGCTCGGCGCGACGGGGACCAACGGCCCGACACAGCGGGGACGGATGGCGCGCCGCGGGTACGCCGGCAGGCCCTCCCCGAGGGCATCGCGGGCCACGAGCATCGAAAGGGCAGAGATTCTGCGCGCGGAGTGAGGGAGAGACCGGCAATGACGGCAACGATGGCAGTTGAACCCCGGGCGACGACCGAGGCATGGCGAGGCTTCGCCGGTTCGCACTGGCGGGACCGGGTCGACGTACGCGACTTCATCCAGGCCAACTACACGCCGTACGAGGGCGACTCCTCGTTCCTGGCCGGGCCGACCGAGCGCACGCTGGCAGTCTGGGGCAAGGTCGCTCGTCTGTTCCCCGAGGAACGGCGTAAGGGAATCCTGGACGTCGACCCGGGCACCCCCTCCACCATCACCTCGCACCGGCCGGGCTTCATCGACCGCGACCGCGAGCTGATCGTCGGCCTGCAGACCGACGCCCCGCTCAGGCGCGCGATCATGCCCAACGGCGGGCTGCGGATGGTGGAGAACGGGCTGAAGGCGTACGGCTACAAGGCCGACCCCTTCGTCACGCGCGTCTTCGGCACCTACCGCAAGACCCACAACGACGGCGTCTTCGACGCCTACACCCCCCAGATGCGTGCCGCCCGCAAGGCCGGAATCATCACCGGGCTGCCGGACGCCTACGGCCGTGGCCGGATCATCGGCGACTACCGGCGTGTCGCCCTGTACGGCACCGACCGGCTGATCGCGGCCAAGCGCGCCGAGCGGGCCCTGCTGGACGCACGGCCCTCCACCCCGGACGTCATCCGCGATCGTGAGGAACTGGCCGAGCAGATCAGGGCACTGGGCGAACTGGCGCAGATGGCCGCCTCCTACGGCTGCGACGTCACCCGCCCCGCCACCACCGCGCACGAGGCCGTGCAGTGGCTGTACCTCGGCTTCCTGGCGGCGGTGAAGGAGCAGAACGGCGCCGCGATGTCCCTCGGCCGCACCTCCACCTTCCTGGACGTCTACCTCCAGCGCGACCTGGACGAAGGCCGCATCGACGAGCCCCGCGCGCAGGAGCTGGTCGACGACTTCGTCATCAAGCTGCGGATCGTACGGTTCCTGCGCACACCCGAGTACGACGCCCTCTTCTCCGGCGACCCGACCTGGGTGACGGAGTCCATCGGCGGTATCGGCAGGGACGGACGCCCGCTGGTCACCCGCACCTCCTTCCGCTTCCTGCAGACCCTGTACAACCTCGGACCGGCCCCCGAGCCGAACCTGACCGTGCTGTGGTCGCCCCGGCTGCCCGAGGGCTTCAAGCGGTTCTGCGCGCAGGTCTCCATCGACACCAGCGCCATCCAGTACGAGTCCGACGACCTCATGCGCCCGCGTACCGGCGACGACACCGCGATCGCCTGCTGCGTCTCCGCCATGGCGGTGGGCAAGCAGATGCAGTTCTTCGGTGCCCGGGTCAACCTGGCCAAGGCGCTGCTGTACGCGGTCAACGGCGGCCGGGACGAGATGACCGGCGAGCAGATCGCACCCGCGGTGCCTGCGCTGACCGGGGAGTACCTGGACTACGAGGAGCTGTCGGCGGCGTACGACCGCATGCTGGAGTGGCTGGCGGAGACGTACGTCGACGCGCTCAACGTGATCCACTACATGCACGACAAGTACGCCTACGAGCGCATCGAGATGGCCCTGCACGACTACCCCGTGCACCGCTTCATGGCGTGCGGCATCGCCGGCCTCTCGGTGGCGGCCGACAGTCTCTCGGCCGTCAAGCACGCGCGGGTGAAGGTGCTGCGCGACGACACCGGGCTGGCCGTGGACTACGAGGTCGAGGGCGAGTTCCCGGCGTACGGCAACAACGACGACCGCGCCGACGCCCTCGCCGCCGGCCTGGTGGAGTCGTTCATGGCCAAGGTGCGCAAGCACCCCACCTACCGGGACGCCGAACACACCCAGTCGGTGCTGACCATCACCTCCAACGTCGTCTACGGCAAGCACACCGGCAACACCCCGGACGGCCGACGGGCCGGACAGCCCTTCGCACCGGGCGCCAACCCGATGAACGGCCGGGACCGGCACGGGGTCGCCGCCTCGGCGCTCTCGGTGGCCAAGCTGCCGTACGAGCAGGCCCGTGACGGCATCTCCCTGACCACCACGATCACGCCCGAAGGACTGGGGCACGACCCGGCCGAGCGGGCGGGCCATCTGGCCGGCATCCTCGACGCGTACATGGCCTCCGGCGGCTTCCACATGAACGTGAATGTCCTGGACCGGGCGACGCTCGAGGACGCGATGGAACACCCGGAGAAGTATCCGGAGCTGACCGTCCGGGTCTCCGGGTACGCCGTCAACTTCGTCCGCCTGACCCGTGAGCAGCAGCTCGACGTGATCAGCCGCACCTTCCACGGATCGCTGTGAGCACCGTCCTCGAGCCGGTGACGGGCCGGATCCACTCCTGGGACCTGTCCACGGGAGTGGACGGTCCCGGGACCCGGTTCGTGCTCTTCGTCAGCGGCTGCCCGCTGCGCTGCCTGTACTGCGCCAATCCGGACACCTGGCACATGCGCGACGGCAAGCGGGCCACCGTCGACGAGGTGATGGCCGAGATCGAGAAGTACCGGGCCTTCCTCACCACCGCCGGCGGGGGAGTGACGCTCACCGGTGGTGAGGCCCTGCTGCAGCCCGCCTTCACGGCCGGCATCTTCCGCCGTTGCAAGGAACTCGGTCTGCACACGGCCCTCGACACCTCCGGCTTCCTCGGCGCCCGCGCCACCGACGGACTCCTCGCCGACACCGACCTGGTGCTGCTGGACATCAAGTCCTTCGACGTCACCACCTACCGGAAACTGACCGGAGGCGACCTCTCCCCGACCCTGAACTTCGCCACCCGCCTGGACCGGCTCGGCGTCCCGGTATGGATCCGGTACGTCCTCGTGCCCGGCTGGACCGACGACCCCGCGGCCGTCGACGGGCTCGGCACCTTCCTCTCCGGGCTCGGCAACGTCGACCGAGTGGACGTCCTGCCCTTCCACAAGCTCGGCGCCCACAAGTACGACGCGCTGAGGATTCCCTTCCCCCTGCGTGACACACCCACCCCGGGCCCGGACCTGACCGAGCGGGTACGTGAGCAGTTCCGGGCACACGGCCTGCGGGCCCTCTGAACGAGGACCCCCTTACGGCGAGAGCGAAGTGCACAAGGCCGAAGAGCGACAGTGACAGTGCAGTGCCCCGGCGTACGGGAGGGCCCATAGGACATCGCTTTTCGTGCGAGCGACGGGCAGTACCGGGGCGTTGACCCTCTTCAGGTACGGGGCACGGTTGGTCCCCGGAAGGCAGCAGTGGGGACGGCGGTGATCGGCATTCCAGAGCACCAGCCAGTGACCGTGGAATCACCGGCCTGCCCCGTAGGGAGGCGGGCCGCCTCACCGCCGCGGTGCTCGGAGCTCCGGTCGGCCGTCTCCCGCGGAGGACGCCGGCTCCCGCCCTCGCCCTGTCGGCCGAGTCTCCGAGCGCTGTGCCACGCCCACCGTGCGGCACCGGCACGGTCACCGTGATCGGTGCGGGACCGACGGCCTCGGTACTGTCAGGGCGAGCCGCTCTCCTGCGCCGCCGCCACAAGGACGAGGGGGTGGATCGGCCGCGGGCGAGCAGGCGTCGGACCCCGCCATCATCAAGGCCGAGCTGCGGAATGCGCCGTTGGCGGCGCTGTGCGCCTGGATCACATGCAACGCGCCGATGCCCGGACTGCGGGACGCGTCGACGCCGTACGCGAACCCGCCGGGGAGGACCGCCTGCTGACCGAGGCGCTCGCCGACCGCCAGGGGTGGTAGTCGGGTGTGGTGCTGGAGCACAGGGTGGTGCATGGCGGGACGCGGGAGGCGCCGATCGAGGCGAGCCGGTCCACTCAACTCGTGGTGGCCGGTGCCCGGGGCGGAGGTGGCTTCGCCGGGCTGCCGCTCGGCTCGGTCAGGTCAGTCAGGTCCTGCCGGACCGCGCCCACCGCCCGGTCGCGCCGGCGCGGGGAGCGGAAGCGCATCACTGACGGGGTCCGGTACGAGATCCGCGGCCCTGTTCCGCCGTGCGGGCGGGCGGGGGGCCGCCGGCCGGGTGGGCGCGAAGCGGGCGAGGACGGGACCGCAGACGGCGAGCAGCATCACGTAGGTGGTGACCAGGGCTGCCAGGTGGCCCTGCGCGGGGGCGGCCAGCCCGATGATGACGACGGAGAATTCGCCGCGGGCGATGAGCGCGGTTCCGGCTCGCAGCCGGCCGCGGCTGCCCGCGCCCTCGCGCCCGGCGGCATACCATCCGGAGGCCACCTTGGTGGCGGCCGTGACCACGGCCAGCGCCGTCGCGGCGGGCAGCATCGGCAGCAGGTCAGCCGGATCGACGGACAGGCCGAGCGCCAGGAAGAACACCGCGGCGAACAGGTCGCGCAACGGGCTCAGCACGGTCCGGGCCCGGTCGGCGGAGGCCCCGGTCAGGGCGAGGCCGATCAGGAAGGCACCGACGGCGGCCGAGACGTGGATCATCTCGGCCAGGGCGGCCACGATCAGGGTGATGCCGAGAACGCGGAGCAGTACCTGCTCGGGGTCGGGGTGGGACAGGACCCGGCCGACATGATGGCCCCAGCGCCAGGACACGGCTATGGCCGCGGCGACGGCCGTCATGGCGGCCGCGACGGCGAGCAGCGCCTGCCACCAGGTGCCTCCGGAGGCGACGACGGCGAGCAGCGGCAGGTAGGCGGCCATCACGAAGTCCTCCACCACCAGGACGGACAGCACCGCGGGGGTCTCCCGATTGCCCAGTCGGCGCAGGTCGCCGAGCAGGCGGGCGACGATGCCGGAGGAGGAGACGTACGTGGCGCCCGCGAGCGCCAGAATGCCGCCGGAGTCCAGGCCGAGCAGCCAGCCGGCCACGGCGCCGGGAGTGGCGTTGAGGACGAGGTCGACGGCGGCGGAGGAACGGTGGCGGCGGAGGCTGACGGTGAACTCCTGGACGGTGAAGTCCAGGCCGAGGACCAGGAGCAGCAGGACCACACCGATGGCGGCGCCCGTGTCGACGAAGTCCCGGGCGGCCGGAACCGGGGCGAGCCCGCCGTCGCCCAGGGCCAGTCCGGCCACCAGGTACAGCGGCACGGGCGAGAGGGAGAAGCGCCGTGCGACCGTGCCGAGCAGGCTCAGCGCGGCCAGGATGACGCCCAGCTCCAGCAGCAGGGCGATGGGCGTGTGCACGGTTCAGCCCTGGACGATGCGCTCGACGCCGGCGATGCCCTCGCGGGTGCCGATCACCACCAGGATGTCTCCGGCCCGCAGTGTCCGGCCCGGTCCCGGGGAGGCGATCACGTCCTCGCCGCGGACGACGGCCACGATCGAGGCGCCGGTGCGGGTCCGGGCCCGGGTGTCTCCCAGGGGGCGGTCGGCGAACGGGCTGCCGGGACGTATCTCGACCTGACCCGCGTTCAGGCCGGGCACCTCGCGGGTCAGGTCGGCGAACCGTTCCGCGATGCGCGGGGCGCCGAGGATCTCGGCGAGGGTGTCGGCCTCCTCGCGGGTGAGCCGGACGACCGGGTGGGCCTCGTCGGGGTCGTCACCGGGATACACCACCACTTCGAAGTCGCCCGAGCGCTGGGCGACGACCCCGATCCGGTCGCCCTCGTGGTTGACGAACTCGTACCGCAGCCCCACTCCGGGCAACAGCACCTCGTTGATGTCCATGTGAACTTCCCGTCGTCACGCATCCGGATGTCCCGCGCGGGGCCGTGGTCCAGGCCCGCCGTGCACAGGCCTTCGGCAGGCGTCGCGGTGTGCTCGAGCCCTCGTACCGCAGATATCGGGTCCGCGCGCTGGTGATCAGTGTCCTGAGTACCAGGGGGAACCCGACAGGGCCGAGTGGCCCCCTGGGGTGGCCCGAGGGCCCCGGGCGTATCGGGCCGGCTGCACCGGACGCGGCGTCGCATGACGCGCGGCCACGGCGTCGACCAGCCCGCCCGAGCGCTCATCCTGCTTACCGCTCTCGAAGTGCCGCATCACAGCGGGATCGACCAGCGGAGCCGCTCCGGAATGGCCCGCCCTTCGGCGCCGTTCACCGAGATGACCGTGTCCTCCTCGACGACGGTGCCGCCCACGACGAAGCGACGCCCCCGCACTTCCACGGAGACCTCGGGCAGGTCGTCGGGGATGTGCTCGCGCCACCGGTGGAGACGGCCGCGCTCGCCGCTCCGGGACGCGAAGACGGCCAGGACCGCTCGCCGCAGCTGCTCGGCCGGGGACTGCGGGAAGTACTCCCGGGTCTCCTGGCGGATCAGCTTCCTGTAGATATCGCCGGGCCCAGCCAGGTCGGCCGTGTCCAGGTTCAAGTCGTCCGCCGCGCCCCGGGCAGCCTCGAAGCCCGCGAAGGCGTATTCAGACATGCCGGGCAGGTGAAACGGGCCCCGGAACGGACGGACAGCAGAAGCGGATCATCCGGCTGCCCACCCGCCGTCCGGCGGCTTTGCCCAGCACGTCGGATGACCGGAGATCTCGCGGCCAGGCCGTTCGGCTCGGCGCCGGTTCGGCGCCGGTGGCGAGAAAGGCGCGCCAGGCTTCGGCGGTGACGGTGAAGCCTGGCGGCACCGGCAGGCCCTCCGGGACATCTCGGCCAGGTCGGCGCCCTCGCCGCCGAGCAGGTCGGCCATGTCACGGCCGCCCGCGGAAAAGCCGTACACGTGACGGACCATGATGGTGTGCCCTTTCGTCCTGCTTCGCCAGGGAAGGTCACGGGGCTGGGTTGCGTCCGCCGCGCGTCGTGGCCGGTCGGCGGACGACGCACGGCGGACAGGTTCGGGGCGGGTCACATCTCGAAGACGATGCGTGCCTTGATCCGCCCGTCGAGGACGTCGGCGATGGAGTCGTTGACGGTGTCCAGCGGCCGGGTCTCGTAGATGACCCGGGTGCGTCCGGCGGCGTGCAGCTGGAACACCTCGTCCAGGTCCTGGCGGGTGCCGACGATGGAGCCGATGACAGAGGTGCCGTTGAGGACGGTGTCGAAGATCGGAACTTGGATGGTGCCGCCGGCGGGCAGGGCGACCATGACCAGCTTGCCGCCGCGCCGCAGACCGCCGTAGGCGGCGGCGAACGCCTGCTCGTCGACGGCCAGCGCGATCGCGGCGTGGGCGCCGCCGTGCTGCTTGAGCACTTCGGCCGGGTTCTCCTTGCGGGCGTCGATGAGGATGTCCGCGCCGAGCTCGCGGGCGAGTTCCAGCTTGTCGTCGGTGACGTCGATGGCGGCGACGGTGGCGCCGGCGATCTTGGCGTACTGCACGGCGAGGTGGCCGAGGCCGCCGACACCGGAGATCGCCACCAGCTGGGTCGGGCGGACTCCGGCGACCTTCAGGGCCTTGTACGTGGTCACGCCTGCGCAGGTCAGCGGGGCGGCGTCGCGCGGGTCGATGCCGTCGGGGACCGGAGCGGCGAAGTCGGCGGGGGCGAGCATCTTCTCGGCGTAGCCGCCGTCCACGCTGTAGCCGGTGTTGTGCTGCTGCTCGCACAGGGTCTCCCAGCCGGACAGGCAGTGCTCGCACCGCCCGCAGGCCCAGCCCAGCCAGGGCACGGCCACCCGCTGTCCGACCTCCAGGTGGGTGACCCCCTCGCCGAGCGCCTCGACGATGCCGACGCCCTCGTGGCCGGGGACGAAGGGCGGGGTGGGCTTGACGGGCCAGTCGCCGTGCGCGGCGTGGATGTCGGTGTGGCACAGCCCGGACGCCTCCAGGCGGATGCGGACCTGGCCGGGGCCGGGCTCCGGGTCCGGGCGGTCCTCGATCACCAGCGGCTCGCCGAAGGACCGGACGACTGCTGCCTTCATTTGATGCTCCTCTTGGTCGGTGCGATTCCAGGGTCGAACCGACCGCCCTGCGACGGCAGGTACTGGACGTCCCCATCGGTGGGGCCACCCGGCCTCGCCCCGAGCGGCATCCGGCCCCTCAGCCCTGAGGCACGACGGCGACCTGGGCGGCGGTGCGGTGCAGCACGGCGTGGTGGGCCACCGGCCCGATGCGCATACCGAGCGCCGGGCGGTGCACGCGGCGACCGACCACCACGAGTCCGGCGTGGGCGGCGCCGCGCGGTACGACTCCGGACGGACGGGCGAGTTCGACCGTGTGGGCGACCGGGACCTGCGGGTGCTGATGGCCCGCCTGCGCCAGAACCAGGAGCCGGAGCCCGAGCCGGACGCCCTGCCGGGGCTCACCGCCCGGAAGCAGGAGATCCTGGCCCTGATCGGCGAGGACATGACCAACCGTCAGATCGGCCGGCGGCGCCACCTCGCCGGGAAGACCGTCAAGAACCACATCTCCCGCCTGCTCGCCGAGCTCGGCGTCGAGCGGCGCATCCAGGCCGCGGTCATCGCCACGCAGACCCAGGACCGGCCGCGGCACGAAGCACAGTGAGCCTCCACAGGCAGCCCGAGCCCGCAGGGGGGCCGAACGTCCCTCAGTCCACCCCCGTGCGACCCAAGCCGGAACCCCTCCCCGGTCAGCAGGCTGGCGGCGCACCCGGACACCGCCGGGCAGCGCTGATCGGGAGGACGACGGACATGACCGTACGCGTGGCCATCAACGGCTTCGGCCGCATCGGACGCAATTACCTGCGCTGCGTGCTGGAGCGCGCGGAGGCCGGTACCGGCACACCGGTCGAGGTCGTGGCGGTCAACGACCTCACCTCGCCGGAGGCACTTGCGCATCTGCTGGCGTACGACTCGACCTACGGCCGCCTCGGCCGCACAGTCGAACACGACGACACCTCGATCACCGTCGACGGCCACCGCATCGTGGTGACCGCCGAGCGTGACCCGGCCGAGCTGGACTGGAGTGACCTCGGCGTGGACCTGGTCATCGAGTCGACCGGCCGCTTCCGCACCCGCGAGCAGGCCGGCCTGCACCTGGAGGCGGGCGCGCGCAAGGTGCTGCTGTCCGTGCCGGGCAAGGGCGTCGATGCCACGATCGTGATGGGCGTCAACGAAGGCACGTACGACCCGGAGCGCGACCATGTCCTCTCCAACGCCTCGTGCACCACCAACTGCGTGGCGCCCATGGTGAAGGTGCTCGACGAGCACTTCGGCATCGTCAAGGGCCTGATGACCACTATCCACGGCTACACCAACGACCAGGTCGTCCTCGACGGCCCGCACAAGGACCTGCGCCGCGGCCGCAGCGCCGCCGTCAACATCATCCCCACCAGTACCGGCGCGGCCCGCGCGGTCGGCCTGGTCCTGCCGGAACTGTCCGGCACCCTGGACGGCATCGCTGTGCGCGTGCCCGTCGAGGACGGTTCCCTGACCGACCTCAGTGTGGTCCTGGACCGGCCGGTGACCGCGGACCAGGTCAACGCGGCCTTCCGGGAAGCCGCCGACGGACCCCTGAAGGGCATCCTGCGCGTGTCCGACGCGCCGATCGTCTCCCGCGACGTCGTCGGCGACCCCGCCTCGTGCGTGCTCGACGCACCGCTGACGCAGGCGCACGGCGAACTGGTGAAGGTCTTCGGCTGGTACGACAACGAGTGGGGCTACACCAACCGGCTGCTCGACCTCACCGAGTACGTCGCCCGCCCGCTCCGACCGGCCTGATCAACCGGGCGGGGCCGAGAGCGGCATCTGCCCGTCGGCCCGGGCACACGACCCGCTCGGGAACCTCGCGCACCGTGGGCGCCGGCACACCGGTGCCCACGGTGCCTGCCGGTTCTCCGGCAGTTCCCCGACACCTCTCCCGGGCAAGGGACAAGAAGCCATGCGGGGCTGCTCACGTCGGCGGGGCCCGTCCCGATGAACGGTCTGCCGCGGCACCGGGCAGGTCGTCCACCACGGTGAACACGTGGTCCAGGCGCGTGATCCGCACTGCGCGCTACGCCGGTGGTGCGCCACGCACGAGCCGCAGGCTGCCTTCCCGGAGCGCGACATGGTTCTCGATCTGCACACGCAACGCAGTCCGCGGTATTCGCGGAATCGGGGCGGGCCCCAGGACTGACACGTGTGCGGGCCCGCTGTCGAAGGAGACCTACGCGTGCCGGTGACCCCGGTGGGCGTCGAACTCCGCCCAGGCCCGGTCCCACTGCGTCCCGCGACGCACTTCCAGCCGTACCCGGCCGCTCCACCAGCCACCCACGACCAGCACGCACACACCCGCCCCGGCCGCCGCGCCGAGGGCGGCTCCCTGGGACCTGGCCTGGGCGGGGGTGGGCGGGGCCGGATGAAGGCGGCCCGCGTCGTCGAGCCACACCGTGGTGGACGCGCCCGCCTTGCTGCCCGATGCCACCAGGGCCTCGCCGGTTCTCGGTGAGCCTTCGGGCGTGGTCCACCGCACGATCGCCCGCACATGGTCGTCTGCCGACCCGGCGAACCGGGACGGCGGCGCGGGAGCGTCCTCGACGAGGCGTGCGGCGGCGCGGTGCAGGCCCTGCGCCTGGTCGAGAGCGGAGCGCTCGCCGACGCCGGCCATCGCCACGCCCACCGCGGGCACCGTGAGCAGCAGGAGCACCGCTGTTGCGACGCCGATCCAGGCTTCGGCGACGTCGGAACGCCGCTTGAGCGGGTTGCGCCGCCAGCGCCAGCACCACACCCGGCCACTCTGTTTCAGCATGTGCGCATCCCTCCGGGCGCGACGGATCTGATCACCACACCGTTACGGTGACGGATCGGCGATCCATGGCGGCAGAGACCAACGGGGTCGTCTTGTGAGGGCCGGTCGGCCCCGTGGCGAAGGGCGGCCGGGGCCGGACTGCCGAACGGGCTGAACGCTCGACGTCTCGAACCGGGTCGTGCTCTCCGGATCCATCGCTTCACTCAGGCGCGACGTGCTCCCGGTCCGGGCACCGGCCGTCAGCCGTGATGGCCGTGACCCGCCCGGGGCGAGGCCGTAGCCCCTGGGCAGCTGGGTGGAGTGTCTGGAGCGGGTCCGAAGCCACATGGCCACGGCTGGTCATCGCTCATTCGGTATCGCCACCAGGAGAAGGAGGGCGCCTCGCGGACAACGCGCGCAGGTTGTGCGTGTGGCCTGCCTTCTCGGTGTCGTACAGGCCGCGAATGAGGCCGTACGGCCCTCGGCTCGGGGCCGGTCAACCCTCCTCCAGGTAGGAGTCGCGGCGCAGGGTTGACAGGGACGGGAGACAGCTCGGCCGAAGGAGCCGTGATGCAGACCAGGGAAGTCGACGCCACAGCCCTGCAGGCCCTGCTGGCCGCGGCGGTGGCGGCACCGTCGATCCACAACACGCAGCCCTGGCGGTTCGGCCTGGACCCGGACAGCCGGTCGATCGAGGTCCGTGCCGACCGGCGGCGGCGACTGCCGTTGGCCGACCCCGATCTGCGCGCCCAATACCTGTCGGTGGGCGCGGCCGTCTTCAACCTCCGGGTCGCCGCGGAGCATCTGGGCTGGGATCCCGTCGTCCGGCTGCTTCCCGCCGCAGACGATCCGGACCTGCTGGCCACCGTGCGACTGGCCGGGCCCGCCGCGGACGCGCGGTTGCCCCTGAGTCACTTGTACGAGGCGGTCGAGCGTCGCCACACGAGCCGGATGCCGTTCACCGGGCGCCCCGTTCCGGATCCGGTCGTGACCGAGATGATCGGCTCGGCCCGGGCCGAGGGCGCCCACTTGGACGTGCCCGACATCATCGGGACCCGGCGCCTGCTGCGCCTGACCCAGGCGGCAGAAGCGCGCAACGCCGTCCACCCGGCCCGTGCGGCCGAGGCGCGTACCTGGATCACCGCTCCGGGAACGGACGCCTCCTACGGCATCCCCTTCACAGCCCTGGGCCCGCGGGATGCGTCCGGGCGGATGCCGGTGCGGGACTTCACGGGCCGGCTGCCCGCCCCCCACCTGCCCGCCCTGCGTTTCGAACGTCACGCTCAGCTGGCCTTGCTGTGGACGTCCCACGACCGGCGGGAGGACTGGCTGCGGGCGGGGCAGGCACTGGAGCGCGTGCTGCTCACGGCGACCCGGAGCGGCGTGCGCACGTCGATGCTGCACCAGGCGATGGAGTGGCCGGACCTGCGGGCGGCGACGGCCGGATCGAGGCGGCGGTGCTGCCCGCAGCTGCTGATCCGCTTTGGGTACGGCCCGGAAGGCGGCCGCATGCCCCGCGCGTCCGCGGATCCCGCACCCGCTTCCGGATAGCGGCGGCTTGCTGCGGGCCGCACTTCACGGGGTGCCGCGCAGTCCCCTGAGTTCGCGTCCGGTGACCATCTCCGACTCGATCCGTACGATCACCGGGTCCTCCAGGGGCATCCAGGACGTGGGGCCGGCCTGCGACAGCCGCTCGTGCTCGGCGGGATCGGTCACCACGGTGGCCCGGCCGGTGACGACGACGCTCCAGCCGGACCGGGTCGCGGCGTCGAACTCGTCCGCCTCGAAGGCGACGACGACACCGTCGATGGCGCGGACGAGGTCCGAGTCCGGCGAGGTGCGCAGCAGGACGGCGGAATCCGTGTCCAGGGAGAAGTTGACAGGAAGGACCGCGGGCAGTGCCTGCCGGGTGTAGACCACGCGGCCGACCGGCACCTTGGCGAGCAAGCGCAGGCACTCCTGCCGATCGAGTGCGCGAAAAGCGTCGTTCTTGGACATCAGCCCATCGTCTCCGCAGGTTGGGGCACAAGGCTAGGGCCGATCGGCCCTAGCCCCTTCGCGGTCGCGGCGACAGCCGATCGCGGCCGTTGTTCCGCCGTTGTTTCGCGGAGACCGGGCCGGTGAGCCGGTGCACCTGGTTGTGCGGAGGGACGGCCGGGTCCGCACCCGGAGAACGTCCGTCCGCCGGTAGGGACCCATGGCCCACCCCGCAGGCGAAGCCGGATGCGGCCGGACCGATCACTATGCGAACGGGTGCCCGAGCTGCCCGGGGGGCGCCACGCAGCAACACCGCTCGCTCCGGCGGCGTCGTCCACTCGGTCAGCCGCTCGCCCAGCACGGACGCCGGCTCGCACCCCGGCGATGACAGCCGCCACAAGCCCAGTGCCTCCCTCAGCGCGACCGCGATACAGATCGACACGGTCACCAGCACCAAGTTCCTGACGTGTTCCGCACGCTGCTTCACCGACCTTCCTGCCTCGGTCCGCGATACGCCCGGGGCACCGGTCCAGGGCCGTAGCCGGCTCGCCGGGCTCGGCCGGATGTCCCAGCCGTTCCAGCTCGGGCGGCAGCGACCTGCTGGACACCTGCTGTCGGGACCAATGGGCCAGGTGCGGGCCTTGTGGCCGATGACCATGGTCGTGGTGGCGCGGAAGGATCGTTCCCGGATCGACCGATCCGCAGTGAGCCCAGCAAGGAGCGCGCTCATGTCCACCACCCCACGGAGCGGTTCAAGACCGGCTCCGGCTCCCACGGCGGCACTCGGCCTGCCTGCCGCGTCCGCCCTGGTGATCGGCAGCATCATCGGTACCGGAGTCTTCGCCCTGCCGACCGCCCTCGCGCCGTACGGGCCGATCTCGCTCGTGGCGTTCGTCCTCGTGACGCTGGGCGCGCTGGCGCTGGCGGTGACCTTCGGTTCCCTGTCGAAGCGGGTACCGGCCAGCGGCGGGCCGTACGTCTACGCGCGGGAGGCCTTCGGCGAGTTCGCCGGGTTCCTCAACGCCTGGTCGTACCGGATCACCGCCTGGGCCGGGAACGCGGCGATCGTGGTGGCCTGGGTCGGGTATGTCGAGGCTCCGACCTGGCGACCGCCCTCGCCGAGGCGCTCGACCTGGACAAGGTGCGGATGCTGTCCGCACCGCAGGACATCCGCAACGCCGAGCGCGAGCAGTGGGACGACGGCAGCAACTTCCTCGCGCTCTCCCCGGGCGTCGTCGTCGGCTACGAGCGCAACGTCACCACCAACACGTACCTGCGCAAGCAGGGCATCGAGATCGTCACCGTCGCCGGCGCCGAACTCGGCCGCGGCCGGGGCGGCCCCCGATGCATGAGCTGCCCGATCGAACGCGACCCGGTCGCCTGAGCGCACCGCCGGAAGGACCCGTCATGACCATCGACCTGCGAGGCCGCTCCTACCTGAGCGAACTCCGACGACGTCTTCGCCTCGCCCGCCTCGATCGTCTTCGACCAGGCGGAGAACCGGCTGCACACCATCAAGGCCGTACTCGTCGCCACCCTGGAGGACTGAGCCATGCGCATCGTCGTCGCCCTCGGCGGCAACGCCCTGCTGCACCGCGGGGAACGCCCCGACGCGGACGTCCAGCAGACCAACATCGACCGTGTCGCCACCGCGATCGCCGCCCTCGCCCAGGAGCACGAGGTCGTCGTCACCCACGGCAACGGCCCCCAGATCGGCCTGCTCGCCATGGAGAGCGCCGCCGACCCCGCCCTCACCGCCCCGTATCCGCTGGACCTGCTCGGCGCACAGACCGAAGGCATGATCGGCTCCCTGCTCGCCCGCACCCTGCGCAACGCGCTGCCCGGACGCCGGATCGCCGCGCTGGTCACCCACACCCTCGTCCGGGCCGACGATCCGGCCTTCGGGCGGCCCACCAAGTTCGTGGGCCAGGTGTACCTCCGGAAGCCGGCCGAAGCGCTCGCCCGCCGGTACGGCTGGCACATCGCCAAGGACGGCACGGGCTGGCGCCGTGTCGTCCCCTCACCGGCGCCCGAGAGGATCGTGGAGACGGAGACCGTCCACGAGCTCCTCCTCAGCGGCACCCTGGTCGTCTGCGCCGGCGGCGGAGGCGTCCCGGTCACCGCCGACAAGGACACCGGCGCGCTGACCGGAGTGGAGGCGGTCGTCGACAAGGACCTGACCGCCGCCCTGCTCGCCGAGGACCTCAAGGCCGACTTCCTGCTCATCCTCACCGACGTGCCGTGCGTCTACGACGGCTACGGCACCCCCGGTCAGCATCCCGTCCTCGACGCCACCCCCGCCGACCTGCGGCGCGGCGGTTATCCCGACGGCTCGATGGGCCCCAAGGCGGAGGCGGCCGCCCGGTTCGTGGAGCGTACGGGCGGCCTGGCCGCGATCGGCGCGCTGGACGCGGCGTACGAGATGGTCCACGGCCGGTCCGGAACGCTCGTCCGCCCGGACCTGGCCGTCGGCTGACGGCCGCCCCGGGGATGACGACCCGCTCGGACGTACCCGCGTCACCCGGGGCACGAGCACACGCGGCCGCCGCCCGGGCCCGTGCACCGTCCTTCAGCCACGAGGCACGGTCACCGACGAGCGTCACCGAGCCCGATTGCCGGGCAGTGCCGCCCGGTTCGCGGGTACCGGTGTCCGTTCTCCGCGGTTCCACGCCCGTCCTTCCGTGGGCATCGGTCCACGACTGCCGCCCGGTTCACGGCGTCAGCGGGGGCCGGGACGGCGTCCGTGTCGGCCTACGTCCTCGCCTGTCTTCGCCTGCTCACCGGATTCGTCTTCAAGGGCGTCCTCCGGGTTCCCGACGCCCCGATCGTCTCCCGCGACGCCGTGGGCGACCCGGCCTCGTGCCTCCCGGACGCGCCGCTGACGCACGCGCACGGCGAGCGGGTGAAGGCCTTCGGCCGGATACGACAACGAGTGGGGGTGCACCCGCCGGCTGCTCGACCTCACCGACTACGCCGCCGCTCGGACGGCCCCCTGCTGATCAGCGCCTCGCGAGCTTCTCATGGCGGCGCAGCGTTCCCGTATCCTCCTCTGGTGCTGGCCGCTACAGCGGCAGGAAGAGTGGAGCGGCTCGGCAGTCGGCTGCAGATGACGATCGGGAGGATCAGCGGTGGGAAGCCCTGAGGGTGATCAGGCCCGCATTCGGCTGCCCCAGCTGAGGCTGGACGAACTGCTGGAGGAGCTGCAGGCCCGCCTGGACGCGGCCCGCGGTACCCGGGACCGGGTGCACAGCCTGCTGGAGGCGGTGCTGTCGGTCGGCCGGGAGCTCGATCTGGAACAGGCGCTGCACAGCATCGTGGAGGCCGCGGCGGCTCTCGTGGACGCCGAGTACGCCGCGCTCGGCGTGATCGGCCCGGACGGGCGGCGGCTGTCGGCCTTCCACACGGTCGGTGTCAGTGACGAGCAGATCGCCCGCATCGGCCCGTTCCCGGAGGGACACGGCATCCTCGGTGAGCTGATCCGCCGTCCCGAACCGCTGCGCCTCGCGAGGCTCTCGGAACATCCCGCCTCCTACGGCTTCCCGGCGAACCACCCGCCGATGAACTCCTTCCTCGGCGTCCCCATTCGGGTGCGCGACCAGGTCTTCGGCAATCTGTACCTGACCGAGAAACGTGGCGGGCTGCAGTTCGACGAGGAGGACGAAGCGGTGCTCGCCACGCTGGCGGTGGCCGCCGGCGTCGCCATCGACAACGCCCGGCTGTACGAGGAGTCCCGGCTGCGCGAGCGCTGGCTGCAGGCCAGCGCTGCGATCACCCACCGTCTGATGTCCGGTGACGCCCAGGGCGATGTCCTCGGACTGGTCGCCGAACAAGCACGGGAGATCACCGGAGCGGCCCTTGCCGTGGTGGCGATACCGATGACGGGCACCGACTCCCTCGCGGTGGAGCTGGCCATCGGCGATGAAGCGGAGGCGCACCGGGGGCTGGTGCTGCCGACGGAGGGCAGTCTCATCGGCCGGGCTTTCGCCGAGGGAGCCCCGGCGACCAGCGCGGACATCGGACGCGACGAGCGGATCGCGGCCGGTGCGCCGCGCTTCGCCGGTCTCGGCCCGGCGGTGGCCGTACCCATCGGCTCGGGCGAGGGCGCGCGCGGTGTGGTGCTTCTGGTACGGGAAGCGGGCGGGCGCGAGTTCGCCGAGAAGGAGATGCAACCGCTGCAGGTCTTCGCCGCGCAGGCCGCCGTCGCCATGGAACTGGCCGAGCGACGCCGGGACGCCGAGCACATCGCCCTGCTGGAGGACCGTGACCGGATCGCCCGGGATCTGCACGACCTGGCCATCCAGCGGCTGTTCGCCACCGGCATGACGCTGCAGAGCGCGGGCCGGTTCATCGAGCACACGGAGGCTTCACAGCGTGTGCTGAGGGCGGTGGACGACCTCGACGAGACCATCAAAATCATCAGGTCGACGATCTTCGGCCTCCGCGCCCGGCACGACGAGGCGGCCCCCGGTCTGCGGTCCCGGGCGGTACGCGTGGTCGGTGAGGTCGTACCGGTCCTGGGCTTCTCGCCCAGCGTCCGCATGGAAGGGCTGCTCGACACACATGTCCCCAAGGAGATCGCCGACCACGTCGTGGCCGTCCTCTCCGAGTCCTTGACCAACATCGCCCGGCATGCTCATGCCGATCACGCCGAGGTGGTGCTGGAGACCGACGGCAACGAGGTGCGCCTCACGGTCACGGACAACGGCGTGGGCATTCCGGCGGAGGGCCGCCGCAGTGGCCTGGCCAACATGGCGGAACGGGCGAGGAAGCTCAACGGGGACATGCAACTCGCCGACCGTGAGGGCGGAGGCACCCGGCTCGTATGGCACGCCCCGGTGTGCGGGACGCAGGCCCCGCCGGCGGGCTGACCACGGCCCGGCGGCGAAGCCACCCGGAACGGAACCGGCCCGGGCCGACTCGCCGAGGCGCTGCCGCGGAGCACGGGCCGCCGCCATGGCCATCGTCAGAGAGGAGTCGAGACGGCGCAGTAGGTCGAGAGGCACCGGCCGCGGCCGCTGGAGCGAGCGGAACTTGCCGGGCCGGGGTACGTGGAGGCCGACCGGCTCCGGGGGACTGGTGCCCGGCCCGGCCGGGTCGGCTTGCGTTCGTCGGTTCTCCTTCGCAAGAACGGCGAGGAGCGGGCATCGGACCGGCTCCGCTCCTCCGCCGTCCGGTGCGGACGCCGGGCGCCTTCACTGCCGCGGGCCGCCGCACCACGGAGGCGGCGTGGCCGTCCTGCGGGCCACGTCCCGGCGGTGCGCGGCGCGTTCCGTGCGGCCGCGCAGCCGGTCCTGCAGCCGGTCGGCGAGGGCGATGTCCTCGACAGCCATGTGGTCCACTCCTTTTGATCGTTCCGGCAGCCTCAAGACTGCTGCGCACCGCGCCCCGGCCCCAGGGCCGGCAGACCCCCGGGCCCGGGGCCGACGGTCCCGCCTCACCTGCTGTCGCTCATCTCGGTGCCCTCCAGGGCGGCCCGACCGGCCTCCAGCCGCGCCACCGGAACCCGGAACGGCGAGCAGGAGACGTAGTCCAGGCCGGCGGTGTGGAAGAAGTGCACCGAGTCGGGGTCGCCGCCGTGTTCGCCGCATACGCCGATCGTCAGGTCCGGCCGGGTCGCGCGGCCCTCGGCGACGGCGATCCGGACCAGGCGGCCCACGCCGTCGATGTCGAGCGTCTCGAACGGGGATACGGGGAAGACGCCCCGGTCGAGGTAGGCGGAGAAGAACTCCGCCTCGACGTCGTCGCGGGAGAAGCCCCAGGTCGTCTGGGTGAGGTCGTTGGTGCCGAAGGAGAAGAACTGCGCCTCCTCGGCGATCCGGCCCGCCGTCAGCGCCGCCCGCGGCAGCTCGATCATGGTCCCCACCGGGCAGGTGACGGGGACGCCGGCCGCGGCGGAGACGTCGGCCAGCACGCGTTCCACCTCCTCGCGCACGATGAGCAGTTCGCGGACGTCCCCGACGAGCGGGACCATGATCTCTGCCCGGGGCGTGCCGCCGGCCCGTGTCCGCTCCACCACGGCCTCGCCGATCGCCCGGACCTGCATGGCGACCAGACCGGGCACCAGCAGGCCGAGGCGCACGCCCCGCAGCCCGAGCATCGGGTTCTCCTCGTGCATCCGGTTCACCGCGGCCAGCAGTTCGGCGTCGTGCGGGTCCGGCAGGTCGCCGCGGGCCTCGGCGGCGGCGGTGCGTACCGCGAGGTCGGTGCGGTCGGGCAGGAACTCGTGCAGCGGTGGGTCGAGGAGCCGGATGGTGACGGGCAGGCCGTCCATCGCCTTGAGGATGGCGGTGAAATCCTGCCGCTGGAGCGGCAGGAGGGCCGCCAGGGCCCGTTCGCGCTCGGTGTCCGAAGAGGCCAGGATCATGTCCTCGACCAGCTGGCGGCGCTCGCCGAGGAACATGTGCTCGGTACGGCACAGGCCGATGCCCTGCGCGCCGAACCGGCGGGCGCGGGCGGCGTCCTCGGGAGTGTCGGCGTTGGCCCGCACCTCGAGCCGTCGCACGGCGTCGGCCCGGGCCAGCGCGCGGGCCACCGCGTCGACGACCCCCACCGCCCTCTCGTCGGTGTCGCCGTTCTCCAGGAAGCGGTCGGTGTCACCGCTCTCCAGGAAGCGCATGACCGCCGAGTCCACCAGCGGCACGGAGCCCGGATACACGGCTCCCGCGCTGCCGTCCACGGACAGGACCGTGCCTTCCTCGACGACGGTGCCGTCCGGAGTGGTGAAGCGCCGCGCCCGGACGTCCACGGAGAGCTCCTCGGCACCGCACACGCACACCTTGCCCATGCCGCGGGCCACCACGGCGGCGTGGCTGGTCTTGCCGCCGCGGCTGGTGAGCACGGCCTGGGCGGCGATCATGCCGGGCAGGTCGTCGGGGGTGGTCTCCTGGCGGACGAGGACGACCCGCTCGCCGGCCGCGGCGCGCCGTACGGCCTCGGCGGAGTCGAAGACCGCCGCACCCACCGCGGCACCGGGGGAGGCCGGGACTCCATGGGCGAGCGGAGCGCCGGTCGCCGAGGCGTCGAAGCGTGGGAACATCAGCCGGGCCAGCTCCTCGCCGCTCACCCGGGCGAGGCCCTCGTCCGGGGTGATGACTCGCTCGTCGGCCAGTTGCGCGGCGATGGCGAAGGCGGCCTCGGCGGTGCGCTTGCCGACCCGGGTCTGCAGGATCCACAGCGTGCCGCGTTCGATGGTGAACTCGATGTCGCACAGATCCCGGTAGTGCCGCTCCAAGGTCCGCAGGTGCTCGCGCAGGAGGGCGTACGAGCCGGGGTCCAGACGTTCCAGCTCGGTCAGGGGCACGGTGTTGCGGACGCCGGCGACGACGTCCTCGCCCTGGGCGTCGGCCAGGTAGTCGCCGTACGGGCCGGGGCGTCCGGTGGCCGGGTCGCGGGTGAAGGCGACGCCGCTGCCGGAGTCGGGGCCGAGGTTGCCGAAGACCATGCGCTGTACGGTGACGGCGGTGCCCAGGTCGTCGGGGATGTGCTCGCGCCGCCGGTACAGGCGGGCCCGCTGCCCGTTCCAGGACGCGAAGACGGCGAGGACCGCCCGGCGCAGCTGCTCGGCGGGGCACTGCGGGAACCAGTCGCCGGTCTCGTCGTGGATCAGGTTCTTGTAGATCTCCACCAGCCGGGCGAGGTCAGCGGCGCCCAGGTGCACGTCGTCCGGGATGCCGCGCACGTCCTTCAGCAGCGCGAGTTCCCCCTCGAACAGAGCGGCATCGACGCCCATGACCGTGCTGCCGAACATCTGGAGCAGGCGCCGGTAGGAGTCCCAGGCGAAGCGTTCGCTGCCGGAGACCTTGGCCAGGCCCAGGACGGAGTCGTCGTTCAGGCCGATGTCGAGGATCGTCTCCATCATGCCGGGCATGGAGAACCGGGCGCCGGAGCGCACCGACACCAGCAGCGGGTCGTCCGGCTGCCCCAGTCGCCGGCCCGCGGCGGCCTCCAGGGCCGCCAGGTGGTCGGAGACCTCCCGCCACAAGCCCGCGGGCTCGCCACCGGTGGCGAGGAAGGCCCGGCAGGCCTCGGTGGTGAGGACGAACCCCGGCGGGACGGGCAGCCCCAGCCGGGTCATCTCGGCCAGGTTCGCTCCCTTGCCGCCGAGCAGGCCGGCCAGGTCACGGCCGCCCTGCGTGAAGTCGTACACATAACGCACCATGACGCCGCGCTCCTCAGCTATGGGGGTGGTGATGCCAGCGTCGGACGGTGGCACCGCTTCCCGCGAGGTGCCGGCGGTCCTGCCCCCGGGGGCCGGTCGGCCCCGGTGCCCGCGCTCGGCCCCGCAGGGCCGAGAGGGCCGAGCGCGGATCCCTGCCGGGGCTGCACCCGCTCGGCCCCGCAGGGCCCAAAGGGACCCCACCCGGGCTGTACGGCCCCTGGGCCCACGTTCCCGCCGGGAGGAGGCTCGGAGACATCCGCAGGAAACACGGATCCGGAAGGGACACGTCATGCTTCACGACATCGCCGTGGGGGTCGACGGCTCACCCGCGAGCCTCGCCGCCGCGCACTGGGCGGCCCAGGAGGCCCAGCGGCGGGGAACCGGACTGACCGTGGTGCACGCCTGGCACCGTCACGTCCA
This sequence comes from Streptomyces poonensis, assembly GCF_014650915.1. Lineage (GTDB taxonomy): Bacteria > Actinomycetota > Actinomycetes > Streptomycetales > Streptomycetaceae > Streptomyces > Streptomyces poonensis. Next base: position 170,217 of record NZ_BMVW01000009.1, read on the forward strand.
CCCCGCGTCGTCCGTTCCCTCCGACCGCACCGAGCACGATTGGGCCGCGCAGACCCTTCGAGAGGCCGTACGCAGCGTCCGCACGGCTCATCCCGGTCTGCGGATCACCGAGCGCCTCATGTGCGACGCGACGGCCGACGCCCTGGTCGCCACCGCCGCCGACGCCGACATGCTGGTCCTGGGATCCCTCGGCCTGGGTTTCGTGAGCGGCTTCGTCACGGGATCCGTGTCCCAGCGCGTCGTCGCCCGGTCGACCCGCCCCGTGGTGCTGGTGCGGGCGGGGCGGAGCGCCGCCGACGAGCACCTGCCGGCGGCGGACGGCGTCGCCCCGGAGGAGATCCCCGGGACGCCCTACCGCGAGGTCGTTCTGGGACTGCACGTCGGCCATCCCTGCGACGAGCTGATCGAGTTCGCCTTCGACGCCGCCCGGCGGCGCGGTACCGGTCTGCGGGTGGTCCATGCCTTCCGGACGCCGTCCCGGTCCGCGCCCGAACCGTCGGTGACCGTCCCGCCGGTCGTCCCCTCCGAGGGCCCGGCCCTGTACCCGCAGGCACGGGCACAGGCGCAGGCGCACGCGGAAGGCGTGGTGGGCGCGGTGCTGCGCCCCTGGCGGGAGAGGTACCCGACCGTCCCCGTGACCGAGACGGTCACCGAGGACCGTGCCTCCGTCGCCCTGGTGCACGCGGCGCAGGACGCCGGGCTCCTCGTGGTGGGCCGCCGCACGAACGGCCACCGGATCGGTGCTCACACGGGTCCGGTCGCCCACGCCGTCCTGCACCACGCCGGCTGCCCTGTCGCCGTGGTCCCGCACGACTGAGCCCACCCTGCTCGGACGCAGTTCCCTGCTGCCGAATCGGCTGCGGTCGGCTGGGCCGAGGCCCGGTCACCACCCAGCCGAGCATTCTCGGCGCCCGCGCCACGGACGGACTTCTTGCCGACACCGACATGGTGCTGCTGGACATCAAGCCCTTCGGTGTCACGATCCACCGGAGACTGACCGGCCGCCAACTCGCCTCACCTTGAACCTCGCCACCCGTCTCGACCGGCTGGGCAAGCGCATGCGGATCAGGTACGTCCTGCTGCAGGGCCGGACCGACGAGCAGCGGCTTCACCGGTTGACGGTCGAAGTCGGCCACGGCCACCCGCGGACCGAGGACCGCGCAGCCCACGGACAGGTGGACGGCGCTTCCCATCGGATCGCGGCCCCGCGGTGCACAGTGACCCGGGCCTGCACGGTGCGGGCCGGCGGATCGGACCGGAAGCGCCAGGGCCGGGTGTGGTGCGCGGACGGCGCGGTCACGGCTGCGGTGACCGCGTGCTCCAGCGCCGGGCGGCGAGCGTGGCACTGCTCGGGGAGACCGCCTTCCCGCCCCACGCTCGGGGCCGGTACGGCTGGTGGATGCCCTCCTCACCCTTCCTGGGCGGACGGGTGGGGGAGTGACCGTGCGGTCCTGCGGGACTCCGGACGGCGTCGGTCCCCGGGTGAGGACGAAGGTCCCTCAGCGAAGGGGCTGTTCGGCTTCGCGTCTGCGCCCATCGGCACCCGGCGTGGGACCGGCCCCAGCAGCCACAGTGAAGGTGTCAGAAACCAACCGGACCGACCGGACCAACCCCGAAGGATCACCATCATGGCCGTGCACCAGCACTCCCACCGCAGTGCGGACCTCCACCTGCCGTTCTTCCGCAGGAACCGGACCGCCGCCGCCCCCGAGTCCGCCGCCGTGTCGGCACACAGCGACACCCACACCGCACGGGCCTACGTCTTCGCCTCGGCACGCCTGCTGATGGGCTTCGTCTTCCTGTGGGCCTTCCTCGACAAGACCTTCGGCCTCGGCTACAGCACCCAGTCCGGCAAGGGCTGGATCGACGGCGGCTCGCCCACCGAGGGCTTCCTCGGCCACGTCGCAGTCGGGCCGATGGAGTCCACCTTCCACGCGTGGGCCGGCGCCGCCTGGGCGGACTGGCTGTTCATGCTGGGCCTGCTCGGCGTCGGACTGGCACTGACCGCCGGGGTGGCCCTGCGCCTCGCGGCCGTCGCGGGCACCGTGATGATGGCGCTTATGTGGGTGGCCGAGTGGCCACCGGCGCAGCACCTGTCGGACGGCTCCCCGAGCATGTCGACGAACCCGTTCGCCGACTACCACCTCGTCTACGCCATGGTGCTCATCGCCCTCGCCGTCGCCTCCGCCGGCGACACCCTCGGCCTCGGACGGCTGTGGGCCCGGCTCCCGTTCGTCCGCGGCAACGGATGGCTCCGCTGAACAGCACCGGTGCGGTGGGCCCGCCGACGGACCCACCGCACCGGCCCGCCGACGGGGCCGGTCGGCCCCGGCCGGGGACCAGCGGCCCCTGCCCCGCGAACCCGCTGAACACGACACTGACACCGCACCACCCCACACAGGAGGAGGGCACCATGCCCCGCACCATCACCGTAGGACTCGACGGCTCGCCCGAGAGCCGGGCCGCCGCCGAGTGGGCGGCCCGCGAGGCGAAGCTGCGCGACCTGCCGGTCAAGCTGGTCCACGTGTGGCAGCCGGTGCCGGAGCCGATGGCCCAGGCCCCGCTCCTCGGCGCCGAGACCCACCAGCACTGGACCGAGCGCATCCCCCGGGAGGCCGCCGAGGGCCTGAGGCTGCGTCACCCCGGAGTGGAGGTGAGCACCGAGCAGCGCCCGGGCACGCCGGCCGACGTCCTGGTGGACGCCGCCCGCGACGCGGAACTGCTGGTCCTCGGCTCCCGCGCGCTGAGCGGACTCGGCGGCTTCCTGGTCGGGTCCGTCGGACAGGCCGTGGTCGCCCGCACCGAGGCACCGGTGGTCCTCGTGCGCGCCGGTGAACAGGCCGCCGAGGAACACGTCATGGACCCCGTCGGCATCCCGTCGGCCGCCACCGCGTTCCGGCCCGTCGTCCTCGGCCTCGACACCGACCACCCCGACGACACGGTGCTCGCCTTCGCCTTCGAGGAGGCACAGCGCCGCAGGACCGCCCTGCACGCCGTCCAGGTCTGGAACCTGCCGCCGTACACCGTCTACAGCCTGGCCGCCGGGGTCGACCTGCACGCCGAGGCCGCCCGCCAGTGGGCGGCCGAACTGACCGACGTACTGCGGCCCTGGCGGCAGAAGTACCCGGACGTGGAGGTCGTGGAGGTGTCCCGCACCGGCAGTCCCGCCGCCCGCATCGTCGACGCCGCCCGCGAGGCCTCCCTCGTCGTGGTCGGCCGGCGGATCCGCCGCAGCCCCTTCGGCGTCCACATCGGCTCGGTCACCCACGCGGTGCTGCACCACTCCAGCGCCCCCGTCGCCGTCGTCGCGCACGACTGACCCGGCCGACCACGGAAAGTCGACCACGGAATGAGGAACCGTCATGAAGGCAGCGGTCGTACGGGCGTTCGGCGAGCCCTTGGTCATCGAGGAGCGCCCCGACCCCGAGCCCGGCCCCGGCCAGGTCCGCATCCGCGTGGAGGCGTCCGGGCTGTGCCACACCGACATCCACGCCGCGCACGGCGACTGGCCCGTGAAGCCCACCCCGCCGTTCGTACCCGGGCACGAGGGGGTCGGCCTGGTGGAGAAGCTCGGGGCGGGCGTCACCCATCTCACCGTGGGTCGGCGGGTCGCCGTGCCGTGGCTCGGCCGGGCCTGCGGGCGGTGCGAGCACTGCCTGTCCGGCTGGGAGACGCTGTGCGAGCAGCAGATCAACACCGGCTACGGCTGCGACGGCGGGTACGCGGAGAAGATGCTGGCCTGGGCCGACTTCGCCCAGACCGTGCCGGAAGGGATCTCCGCCCTCGAGGCCGCCCCGTTGACCTGCGCGGGTGTGACGACGTACAAGGCGCTCAAGGTCGCCGGCGTCCGGCCCACGCAGCTCGTCGCGGTCTCCGGCGTGGGCGGCCTCGGCCATCTCGCGGTGCAGTACGCCAAGATCGCCGGGGCGCAGGTGGCCGCCATCGACGTCACCGACGACAAGCTGGAACTCGCCCGGGAACTCGGTGCCGACTTCGTCATCGACGCCCGCACCCAGGACGTCGGCGCGGAGCTGAAGCGGCTCGGCGGCGCGCACGCCGCCCTCGCGCTCGCCGTGAACCCGGCCGCCTTCGAAGCCCTCAACTCCGGGCTGCGGCGCGGCGGCAAGCTGGTCATGGTGGCCCTGCCGGCACACGGCACGATCCAGGTCCCGATCTTCGACACCGTACTCAACGGCAACTCGGTGGTCGGTTCGATCGTCGGTACCCGACAGGACCTCGCCGAGGTCTTCCGACTGCACGCGGCGGGCCGGACGAGGGTCGTTCACGAGACCCGTCCGCTGGCCGCCGTCAACGAGTCGATCGACGAGGTGCTGCGCGGCCAGGTCAAGGCCCGCATCGTGTTCGATCTCGGCACAGGACGGTGAGGGCGATGGTGAGCCTCCCCCTGGTGGTGGGCGTCGACGGTTCCGAGCCCAGCCTGCGGGCCGTCGACTGGGCAGCAGACGAGGCCGCCCTGCGCGGGGCGCCCCTGCGCGTGGTGTACGCCTCCCTGTGGGAGCGGTACGAGGGTGCCGCGCTCGCACCGGAGATCGGCGAGCCATCTGGGCACGTGACCGCCGAGGACATCCTCGGTGCCGCCGCCCGCCGGGCCCGGCGCCGCCACACCGACCTGTCCGTGACCACCGCGGTGGTGCCCGAGGAACCCGAATACGTCCTGATGCGCGAGAGCCGCAACGCCACCGCCGTGATCGTCGGCCACCGCGGGCGCAGCGACCTCACCGAGCTGCTGCTGGGCTCCGTCAGCCTGACCGTGGCCACCCACGCCCACTGCCCGGTCGTCGTACTCCGCGGCAGCCACGACAACCGGGCCGCGGCGGGACGGCACGGCCGTATCGCCGTCGGCGTGGCCGGCGACGCGCCGACGGCGGCGGTGCGCTTCGCCCAGGAGGAGGCGCGGCGGCGCGGTGTCCCGCTCGAGGCGGTACGGGCCTGGCGGTGCCCCGTGCACGACACGGCCGACCACCCCCTGCTCGCGGGCCATCCGGAGCGACTGCACGAGGAACGGGCCGTACGGGAACTGGAGGCCGCCCTCCGGGACACCCCGCCCGACGTGAAGGTGCACCGGCGCACCGTCGAAGGCCCCGCCCGCCGGGTGCTCCTCGCCGTCTCGCACGAGGCAGACCTCCTGGTCGTCGGCCGGCGCCGCCCCCAGCACCTCGGACCCCACCTCGGGCGGGTCGCCCACACGGTCCTGCACCACTCCGGCTGCCCGGTCGCGGTCGTGCCCGACCTGTCCTGAGCACGGACTTCCGCCGACTTCCGCGCGGACACGCGGGACGATCGGCAGGGGCGGGGCCGAGCGGCCGTCCCTCGTCCCCGGTCGGCCCATGGGGCCGCCGGGGCCGCCGTGCACTCCGGCGGCGTCAGCATCGCTCTGCTCGATCGACGGACCGTCCCGCTCCGGCACCGGCGTGCCGACGTTTACCTCGCTCGGCGACGAGTACGACGGCAGCGGCGACGACACGCTCCCGTGCGGGAGCGTGCTTGAGAGCGACGGCTGTACCGACTTCGCTCTGATGCTTCGTCCCCCTGGGCTGAGCGGATCCGTACCGCAGACGCCACCGCGTCGACCTGCATGACCGCATCCTGTGGATGGTCCCGGACCGCGGACCGGCTGCGTTTCCCCGAGCGGCTCGCCGGGATCACGGAACGCCCGTGCCCGTACGACCCGTTCCCACTCGCGGGTACGCCGCCCGCAGGGTTCGCCGCACGGTTCAGCGGCACAAGCTCCCGACTCGGATCGTCACCGCACCGCAGGGGCAGCGTACTTCCGTCCCGCTCGGTGCCGGCCGATGCCAGGGGTGGTGCTCGTTCACGCGTGGACAAGGCGCCGGCGGCTGGGCCCTGCCGTAGCAGGACCGGGGTGTCCTCGTGTAGGGCCGTTGGGGCATGCTGCATCACATGGTCAGTCGGGAGGACGAGAACGCGGCGGTGAACGGCCGGTCGGAAGCGCAGCGTCCCGGTCCGGTCCCGCCGCTGCGGATGGATGCGCTGCTGAGCGAGCTGCAGGAGCATGTCGAGCGGGTGCGCGGCGGCCGGGACCGCATGCAGACGCTGCTGGACGCGGTGCTGGCGGTCGGCAGCAACCTCGATCTGGAGGACCTGCTGCGACGGATCGTGCAGTCCGCGGTCGACCTGGTGGACGCCGAGTACGGCGCGCTGGGCGTGCTGGGGGAGGAGGGTACGATCCGGCAGTTCATCACGGTCGGCATGGATCAGGGGACGATCGGGCGGATCGGCCACTATCCCGAAGGCCACGGCATTCTGGGCCTGTTGTCCGCGAGCCGCACCCCCTGCGCCTGGAGGTGCTCGGTGAGCACCCGGACGCGGTGGGCTTTCCGCCGGGGCACCCGCCCATGCGCACGTTCCTCGGCGCCCCCGTACAGGTGCGGGACAAGATCTTCGGCAATCTCTATCTGACCGACAAACGCGGTGGGACGCCCTTCGACGCCGACGACGAGGCGGTGCTGCGCAGCCTGGCCACCGCCGCGGGCGTGGCGATCGACAACGCCCGCCTGTACGCCGACAGCCGCCACCGCGAGCGGCGCCTGGCGGCCAGCGCGGAGATGACCCGTGCCCTGCTGTCGGGGGCGCCGCCGGAGGAGATCCTGCGGTCGCTGGCCGACACCGTCCGGGAGATGACCGACAGCGACCTCGTCACCCTCGCCCGCCCGCTGGGCGAGGGTGACGACCTGGTCGTGGAGGCCGCGGCCGGTGAGGCGGCCGACCAGGTGCTGGGCCTCGCCCTGCCCGCCACCACCCTGGCCGCGAAGGTGTACGCCACCGGGGAACCCCTCACCAGCGACGCCCTCAGCGCCGATCCCCGTGCCTCGGGCGGCAGCGCCTCCGTCGTACCGCTCGGGCCCGCCTTCTTCGTACCGGTCGGCGACAACGAGGCGATACGCGGAGTGTTGCAGGTGGCCAATGCCCCCGGCAGGCCACCGTTCACCGACGCCGCCATCGACATGGTCCTCACCTTCGCCGACCAGGCCGCGCTGGCGCTTCAGATCGCCGAGCACCGAAGGGACGCCGAGCAGCTGGCCCTGCTCGGCGACCGCGACCGTATCGCCCGCGACCTGCACGACCAGGTCATCCAGCGGCTCTTCGCCGACGCGCTGACCCTGCAGGCCGCACTCGGCCGCGTCCGCGACCAGCCCACAGCGGCCGAACGCATCCAGCGGGTCGTGGACGACCTGGACGACACCATAAAGATCATCCGCTCCACCATCTTCGGCCTCCAGTACCGAGACCGGCAGGAGCGGACCGGTGGACTGCGCGCCGACCTGCTGACCCTGACCGACGAAGCCACCCGGACACTCGGCTTCGCCCCGGCCCTGCGTATGACGGGTCTGCTGGACACCGACGTGCCCGCCCCACACGCCGGCCACCTCCTCGCCGTCCTGCGCGAGGCCCTGTCCAACGCCGCCCGGCACGCCCGGGCCACCACGGTGGACGTCACCGTCGAAGCCGCCGACCGGACGCTGCGGCTGACCGTCACGGACAACGGACGCGGTATCGACCCGGCCGCCACCCGCCGCAGCGGGCTGGCCAACCAGCGCAGCCGCGCCGAGGAGCTCGGCGGCACGTTCCGGCTGGCCCGCCGTGACCCGACCGGCACCCTTCTGGAGTGGACAGTGCCCCTGCCCGCCGGCAGCGCGGCTCTTGCGGCGGCCGACTGATCCCTTCGAGGGCCCGTAGCCGCGCCCGATCCGTCGGTGTTCGCATCGAGGAGCGGGCCGACTGCGCACCGGTGTCCACGGACATGAAAGGAATTTGGTCGCAGACGGGACGGGCACCTGGATGGTGCCGCCGGTCGGCTGGGCCACCATGACCGGGCTTGCCGCAGTGCCGCAGAGCGCCGTGGACGGCGGCGAACGCCTGCTCGTGGAAGGCCACCGCGATTGCCGCACGGGGGCCGCTGTGCCGCTCGAGCACCTTGGCCGGATGCTCCTTGCGGGCGTCGACCCGTAGGTCTGCGCCGAGCTTCCGGGCGAGTCCCAGCTTGTCGTCGGTGACGTCATCCGCGGCGACGGTGGCTCCGGTGACCTTGGCGTGCCGCATGGTGAGATGCCCAGGACCGCCGATGCCGGAGACCGCCACGAGCCGCGCCGACCGGACGCCCGTGACCTCCGACGTCTTGTACGTGGTGACGCCGGCGCAGACCGGCGGAGCGCCGCCACGGAGGTCGAACCTGCCGGTGGCCGGGCGGCGAGGTCGACGGGAGCGAGCATCTTCTCGGCGTGGCCGCCATCCAGCAGCCACCCCGTCACCGAGTGCTTCTACAGTGTCGGCACCCTGCGTGGCGCAGTACGGGACTGTTCGATGCGGTGCGGCCCTTCCCGGGTCGAACTACTCTTCATGGGGCGGGAGTTGGACTCGCCGAAGAGGCAGCTCGGTCGCGCAGCGCGATGTCCGGGCCTTGGCGCTTCGGCCTGTGATGGACCAAGATCTCCGGTAGGCAGAGGACCGGTTACGCCCAGCGGGTGGGGCCGGAGGACGAGCAGGCAGCGCGGAACGCGGAGGAACATGTGATGGCGGACAGCGAACGACCCGGACCCGGCGACCCGATCCGGGTCTTCCTGCTGGACGACCACGAGGTGGTACGGCGCGGGGTGCACGACCTGCTCGACGACGAGCCGGACATCACCGTGGTCGGTGAGGCGGGCACCGTGGAGCAGGCACTGGTACGCGTCCCCGCGCTGCGTCCGCAGGTCGCGGTGCTGGACGTGCGCCTGCCGGACGGCGACGGGGTCACCGTGTGCCGGGAACTGCGTTCGCGGATGCCGGAGCTGGCCTGCCTGATGCTGACGTCGTTCGACGACGAGGAGGCCCTGCTCGACTCGATCATGGCGGGTGCCTCCGGATATGTCCTGAAGCAGATCCAGGGCTCAGACCTGGTGTCGGCCGTCCGCACGGTTGCCAAGGGCCAGTCACTGCTGGACCCGAGCGCCACCGCCAGGCTGATGGCCCGGCTGCGCAGCGAGCAGGACAAGGAGGAAGAACCGGACGCACTGCCCGGCCTGACCGACCGGGAGCGGGAAATCCTGGCCCTGATCGGTGAAGGGCTGACCAATCGGCAGATCGGCCAACGCCTGTACCTCGCGGAGAAGACGGTGAAGAACCACATCTCCCGACTGCTGGCCAAGCTCGGGGTGGAGCGGCGCGTCCAAGCCGCGGTCATCGCCACGCAGGCCCAGGACCGGCTTCGCCAGCAGGACAACTGAGCCCCGCCACCCGCGGAAGGCATGCCGGGGCAGGATGTTCGCCCTTCGACTTCGTGCCGCTCACGCCCCGCCCTCTCAGCAGCCACGGAGCTGGCATCGCTGCGGCGTCGCGTGCCGCTTCCCGGGGCTGGTGGCCGGACGTCGGTTCCGGCCGAGCCGCGACCGCCGCACTCGGGCGAGGGCAACCGTGTGCGAGGGATGCGTCCGTACCCGGAACATGGCCACGTCGCTTGTCCGGCGGTCTCCGTCCCATCAGCCGCTGCGCGGCCGTCTCCCGGGCCGCACGGCGCCGCGGGAACGAGGCTCACTAGAGGGCGACACCTCCCCGCCCGGCACCGGCAGACAGATGGCGTCGTACCACGCGCCTGCGGGAACCAGCGGGTGAAGCAGCGCAGCGGTGGGCATCGAGGTACTGTCTCCGCGGGCCATCGGCCCCGCCGGCTCCTCCGGTCGACCGAGTATCCGGTCAGTCGTGCGGGACCACCGCGACCGGTGCCGTGGCATGGTGCAGCACCGCATGCGCGACGTGCCCGATGCGGGCACCGATCGGGGCATGCCGGACGCGTCGTCCGACAACGACCAGGGATGCGTCGGTCGCGGCGTCCACCAGGTGGGCACCGGTGTTCCCGACGGCGATCTGGTCGACGACCTCCACGCCGGGGAACTTCTCCCGCCATGGTGCCAGGACTTCCTTGACCGCGTTCGTCTCCTGACGGGCCAGTTCGTCGTCGAGTGCCTGATCCACGGCGAGGCCGTGGGCGGAGCCGGGCGGGAGGCTCCAGCCATGCACGACCCTAAGGCCGGTCGCGCGACGTGCCGCGGCCTCGAACGCGAAAGCGATGACCGCGTCGCTGGGGCGCTCGAGGTCCAGGCCCAGGACGACATCCCGGTACGGCGTGACGGTCGACGGACGGCCGTCCGCGTCCGTCTGGTGCTCGTCCTCGGCACTCGCCCCGGAGCGCACGAGGACGACGGGCCGGTCGGTGTGCGCCGTGACCGCAAGCCCCACCGAACCGGCCAGGAACCCGGCAACGGCGCTCAGCCTTCTGGACCCGATGACCAGTGGGTCGGCCTCGGCGGACGCCGTGAGCAGCGCCGTCACAGGAGGCCGCTGTATCTGCTCCGAGGTGACGTCCAGACGGGGGTGGCGGTCGTGCAGTCGCTCGGTCGCCTCGCGCAGCACGCGCCCGCCCCACTGCCGGTGCGCCGTATCAGAGGGCACCGGCTGAATGTACGGCTGCCAGTCCCAGGCGTACACCAGGTGCAGGGGCAGGTCGCGGAGTTCCGCTTCCCTTGCGGCCCATTCCGCCGCGGCCAGGCTTTCGGGTGAGCCGTCCAGTCCGACGGTCACGGTACGGGGCATGGCGAGGACCTCCTGAAGGCTTGAGGTGGCCTGTACTGGCCTGTTGTCACATTGCCACCGGGGCGGATGTGGCAGTAGGGCCGAGTGGCCGAGGTTGCGGCGGCATACGGCCCTCATGATCAGGCGGTCCATCGGTGCCTCAGAAGGCGGTGGTTTGACTTGATCTCCTGTCGGGGACCGGAGACCGACCGCCGAACCCGGCATTCACGTGACTCCGGAAGCCTCTGCCTGGTTCCAGCGGTGCCTCGCGCGCACAGCCACCGCTGGACTGACAGCCTTCGCCGGCGACGGAGACGCCACTGGCCCCTACCTCACCACCGGGCAGGGGAGCCAACACTTCACCGCAGCTATCGCCCAAACGGCCAGGCGTTCTCCGAGGTTTGTGCCGATCTCTTCGGCCACTTGTGGAGGAAGACTGGGGCGAACTCATGTCGACACACCGGGACGGCTCGGTCCTGGCTATGCGCCTGCTGCCCTGACTGCCGTCACCCGCGGTCGATCACAGGTGCCCTGCATTCGGCAGCGGCATGAGACATGAGCCAGAGCATGTGCCCGCACGCACGTGAACGCAGTGTTGCAGCGGCGACATCGGTCCCGTTCTGCCGAAGTGCCGTACCTTGTGCGGGTCGGCGAACTGGATGACGTCTGGCCGTCATGGTGGATCGCGGGACGCAGGACGCCCGACTGCGGCGGAGTGGGGTAGGGGTCTTCAGGCGACAAAGAGCGGGCGGCGGCGTAGCCCAATACCTGGATCGGCGTCGACGAAATTCCCGGAGTCCTTCAACGCCCAGGTGTCGCCTGTTTCACGAGATGCCATCGAAGGGGAGGCGCGTGACGTCGTACGGCTGGTACTCATCGCCACGACGAAGGGGATCACAGCTGAGGAGATCCGCGATATCAGCGACCGTGTCGTACGAGACCTGTACGAACGAGGTTTGATCTAGCGCGTGACATGCCCTGACCGAGATTTGTGCAGGACATCCCTGACGGGCACCGGGCGCCCGGTAGGCGCGGTCTACGACGCGAGAGTCTGTGGGGCCGCTGCCGCGGCACCGTTCGGTCCGGCCGCTATTGCCTGTACCAGCATCGTTACCGCTCAGCCCTCTGCTTGCCGCCGAACTGGGCGTCAGCCAGCAGCCGTCCAGCGGCCGGACATCGGGAGCACCCGAGCGGTTGGTCGAAGCATGCCCTGAAATCCTCCGCAACGACCTGGTTCCTGCATGAGGCCACACAGGGGAGATGTTCACGCCGAGCGCGGCAAGCTTCGCAGACCTAAGCCCTTAAGTCTTCGGCCTGCTTGCCGAGGACTTCTGACTGTTCATGATGCGACCCGCCTTGCGCCAAGCGGCGATGGCGCCGCAGAAGAACGCCGCACCGGTCAGCAGTTCGATTGGGTCATAGTCGTGCCGCCAGGCGCTGCGAATGGCTACGAAGGCCATGCCGACCAGGAACAGACCCAGAATGTACAACAGATCCTTCATGTCGACGTTGTAGCAGCAGGCGGTGAAAACCGAGATGCGTTTTCGCGTATCCGTGTGCTGGCACTGTCTTGTTGACAAACGTGCATTCCCGCGCCGACAGATCTGCTGGCTCGTACCAAGAAAAGCGCCCATAGTTGATCAGCACGCCTGCACACCGGACAGGCGCCCTCAGTAAGCCTCGCACCCGCCATCACCCGCTGCACTGCCGTGGCGGACAGGACCAGGGGACGAGGGACCGGGCGGAGGGAGATCATGAGTGGGTAGCAGTGGACCATCGACGCCATCGCCCACGCCTTCCCGCCCCCGCGTGATCAGGTAGACGTCCCTCGCGGAGGTCTACCCCATCCCCATCGACCAGGTGCCCGACAAGGTCCGCCCCTGGATTCGCTTCATCGAGGAGTGGGACGTCGGCGCCCCGCACGCCGACCAGTTGCGCGCGTATGTGAAGGAGCACGGCCGGCTGCACGTCGACTACCAGGCCGCGTGCATCGACGTGACGGAACAGTCTCGCGGACGTCGGGAGGGCCCGCCGGGGCGCTGCGTGAACTACCGGCTCCACCTGTATCCCGCTGTCCACGCGATCTTCGCCTCGCTGCCGGAGGACGGCCGCCGGGAGGTCGCCCTGCTCCTCGTCGACGCGTTGGCCGACCCGCTCGCGTACAGCGCGGTGTACGGCGAGGGCGATGGGATCATGCGAACCCTTGCCCGCGGACGCGTCACTGTCGCGATCCTGGTCGGGCACCAGACGCGGTAAGTCACGGTCGTGCAGATTGGGCCTCCGCTCGGCCACCAAGAACCAGCTGAAGAAGGCCGGACACGCCGGACCGCCGCACGCGCCCCCCTCGCAGTGCGAGGTGTAAGGCACCGAGCCATGTGCGCCGGGTGGACGGGCCGGCAGCGCGGGGCAGAAACCAGGACGACACGTCAGCAGAAGGGGGAACTGAGCTCATGGGTACGGTGCTGCTCGTCGGTCTGGCCGTCATAGTCCTCGGCGCATTTGCGGCGAGACGGGTGCGTTCCGGCCGACGCGAGGCGCAGGCGGAGAAGGTGAGGCTGGCCGAGGAGGCCCGCCGACAGGCCCGCCGCTCCCTGGACACGGTGTGGGCGATGGACGATCGCCAGTTCGAGATGTTCGTCGCCGAACTGTGCCGCCGGGACGGCTGCACCGAAGTGGAACGTGTGGGCGGCGCCGGTGACCTCGGAGCCGACGTGACGGGAGTGCTGCCGGACGGCCGCCGGTTCGTCATCCAGTGCAAGCGCTATGCCAAGCACCGCACGGTCGGCAGCCGCGACATCCAGACCTTCAACGGAACGGCCCGCGCCGAACACGGTGCCGAGGTGCCCTTCTTCGTCGCCTCCTGCGTCTTCACCAAACCGGCCCGTGACTTCGCCGCGCGCCACCGCCTGTGCCTGATCGACATCAACCTGCTTGGCTTCTGGAACAGTGGGACGCCGCTGACTTCGTTTCTGGAACTGGACATCAGCCGCTCCGGTACCAACCGCAGGCTTCGTCCCTACCCCGAGTGAAGCTGCTCTCGGCCTCGCGGACGGCACAATCACGGGAGCGCGGCCCGGCACCGCAACGGCTGCGCGGCACCGGCCGCACCGGGCCCGCCGCCGACTGATACCAGCATCGGCCCCGAACCGGCGCGGTGGCCATGGGCCAGCCGGCCCCTGGCACGGCCACCGCGGCTTCCGAGGACGCCACGTTCGAAGCCCCCACCGGTCTGCTGCCGTCCCGGTGCGGACGGACAGGGCCCAACGTCCCCCACGAGGGCCTGATCGCCCCTCGCCCAGCCCGGTCGACGGTGCGACGGTGACAGTGGAGTCCCGGGCTGCGTCGTCGCAGCAGCCCGACGGAAGGCGGTGAGGACGATGGAGCTGCCCCTGGTCGTGGGCGTCGACGGATCGGAACCGAGCCTCGTGGCGGTCGACTGGGCGGTGGACGAGGCCGCCCGGAGGGGATGGCCGCTGCGGCTGGTGTACGCCTCGCGGTGGGAACGCTATGAAGGGCTGTCGTCGCCGGGCAGCGTGGAGCGTCCGCCTCAGCGTGTGATGAGGGAGAACATCGTCGGAGCCGCGACGGAGCGCGCCCGACGGCGCAACCCGGAAGTGAAGGTGACCGGCGAGGTACTGGCGGAGGAAGCGGTGTCCGCCCTGCTGCGCGAAGCCCGCAATGCCTCGGCTCTCGTGACGGGATCGCGTGGCCGCGGTGAGCTGAAGGGGCTGCTGCTCGGTTCGGTCGGCCTGGCCGTGGCAGGTCGTGCCCGCTGTCCGGTGTTCGTGGTCCGCGGCGACGAGGCGGGCCTGGCCGGCACACATGAACGGATCATGCTCGGTGCGGGCGAGGCCGGGACGAGCGGCGACGCGGTTCGCTTCGCCTTCCGCGAGGCCGAGACGCGGGCGTGCCCCCTCGACGTCGTACGTGCCTGGCGCTGTCCCGCGCACGAGACCGCCGATCACCCCTTGCTGGCCGGAGAACCTGCTCACCAGCATGAACAACAGGCGTCTGCCCACCTCGACGCCCTGCTCCGCGACGCGGTGGCCGACCATCCGCAGGTCCGGGTCCATCGCAGCACGGCCGAAGGGCCGACGCGCAAGGTGCTCCTGCACCGCTCCGCCGCAGCGGACCTTGTGATCATCGGGGCCCGGCGCAGGCACGGCCACTACGGCCTTCAGCTCGGCCGCGTGGGACACACGCTGCTGCACCATGCTCGGTGCCCGGTGGTGATCGTGCCTCAGCAGATCTGAGCTTCCGAGGAAGTGACCCGCGATGTACTGGAACGGCCATGGCATGACCGGATGGGGCTGGTTCACGATGTCGATCAGTACGGTCGTGTTGTGGGCTCTGCTCATCACTATTGCAATTCTGATCTTCCGCACCCTGAACCGCGCGTCCGGAGCACCGCGCACCTCGGTCCCGACGCCGCCCGAGCAGTTGCTCGCCGAACGGTTCGCCCGCGGGGAGATCGACGAGGAGGAGTACCAGCGGCGCTTGGCCGTATTGCGCGGGAACGGCTCCGGCCTGACCAAACACTGACCGACCGACGGTCGTCCGACGATCGGCCGACGCAGCTCTGCTCACTCAGTGGGCGGACACAGCGGATCGCGTGCGCCCGTGACGCCTCGTGCGGCGTCACAGGCACGCCGGCTCGATGCGGCCCGCGGAATCGACGACCGACAGCCGCTTGACGCGACGGCGCGCCATGATGCGGGTCGCCTCGGCGATCGTGGCGTCCGCGCGTCCACGTACACGGTGACGGCCGGGATGTCATCGGTTCCCCGCGGTCAGCGCGCCCGCTTCGGACGGCTCGGTGCCTCCGTCCGTCCCGTCGTGGGTGTGCCGTGCTTCCTCCTTCAGCAGGAGATCCGCCTCCGACACCCACCGATCACCCGGCCGTCACCCGCCATGACTGGCAGGGCGCTCAGTTCCCATCGGTCGATCAACTGTGCTTCGAAGGGGGTGTTACGGCTGCTGGCGATGACGGTGTGGCTCATCACTTCGGTCAGACTCGCTCGACAGATCCCGGGCCACCGTCGTCGCCCAGGCGGCGATCTGCTCGAAGTCGTGGAAGTCGCCGCCCTTACCGGATTCGACGATCATTCGGGCCACGCGCCCTTCGACGTATCCCTCCAGGCGACCGCCGAAGGTGGCATGGCCGCGCGCCGCGATGCGGCGGGCGAGGCGCCGCACGCCGGGTGCGGGAGGGATGTCCCGTTCGGACGCGGAGGCGTCCAGCGGGCCGCTGCTGAACAGCCAGACCGGACGCCGTGTCAGGGCCCTGCGGTTGCGGCGGGCGAAACGGCGGGTGTCACGGTGCCAGCGGCCGGCGTACAGCCCGCCCCCGAGGACCACCACGTCGTACCGGCCCACGTCCCCGACGTCCGCCGCCGAGCGGACGTCCACGGCCAACCCCTCCTTCGCCAGGACCTCCCCGATGCGTCGTGCGATGTCCGCGGTCGATCCGTGCTTCGACCCGTAGGCGACCAGGACCGTTCCCGTCATGACCGGCACACCTCCTCACAGCTTGCGCAGCCAGTCGTCGGTGACGCCGTGCACGTGCGGTTCCTCGGGCCGCAGACGGGAGTCGTCGAAGCGGTACGTGAGGTGGTCGACGACCGCGACCACGCCGTCCGTCCCGCGGCACAGGTGCACGGCCGCGGTGACGTCGCTGCGCCGCTCCAGCCGGCCGGTCAGCGTCACCACGCCCTCGTGCACATCCACGTCGACGGCATGTGGCGTCAGCCACAGGGCGGTCGTCTCGTACTCGGCGATACCGATGATCCGGTCCCTGCCGTGCGTGGCGACGAGCGCCCGGTGGCCGGACTTCGCGGGCCCGGCGATCCGGGTGGCGGCCTGCTCCGCGGAGCGCCGGCTGACGGTGAAGAACCGCAGGCGCAGGTTCGCGTCCGACATCCGCCGGTACAGCCGGAGGACGGCCTCCTGGTCGCCCGTGCCTGCGGGCCGTATGCACACGGTCGTGCCGTCGGTGAGGAGGGCGTGTACCCGCTCGCCGCCGGATACGGGATGGGCGGGATTGGCGGTCATCGTGTGCCTTTCGTCGGCAGGTTGACAGTGTCAGCATCCGCTTCGGAAGCCTTGACCCCGAGGGGCCGGCCGGGCACGGCGCAGGGCCGGACGGCCCGGGCAGCCGGCCGTCACGGCAATGGTTCGCCCAGTTCCGTCCCGACAGCGTCCGCCATCGCCCGCAGGACGTCGAGGGTGCGCTGTGCCTCGGCCTCGTCGACCTCGGTGATCGCGAACCCGACGTGCACGACGACGTACGTCCCGACGTCGGCCCCGGGCGTGTAGTCGAGGCAGACCTCCCGCCGTACGCCACCGAAGTCGACGGTGGCCATGCGCAGTCCGGCGTCGTCGTGGACCTCCAGGACTCACCGGGGATGCCCAGGCACATACGCCTCACCTCCTCGGCCAGCCGGGCGGCGGCCACCGCGGCCTGGCCGTAACTGATGCCGCCGTCCCCGACCGGCACCTCGCCGCCCACCAGCACCGGAACTCGTTTCCGACTCCGACGACGGCGATCCACGCACGCGTTGCCATGCCTCCCACGGTGCGCCGTACTCGACACGCTGCCAGAGGCCAATAGGCCCTCACCGAAGACCCGCGCCGCCTGATCGCATCATCACGGGTCCGCCTGATCCGTCGGCCGGGTCCAGGACCTCGTCGGTGCCTTCCACGCGCGTCATGGCGGACGGGCGGTTCGTTGACCTGCTCAAGGCGAGGTTCTTCTTCGACGACGATGAACGCACCGTCATCCATGAGGCGGCGGTACGGCCACCTCGGATCCGAGCGAGCGGAGCACCGCTGTGAACACCGGTGAGAACTGTACGGTCACCGAGCCCAAGCGGCAGGCGCGCGTGATGTGAGCCTACCGGGGAGGCAGTTCGCCCGTCCGGAGACGCACGCAACCGAGAGGCAGACAGCGGCAGAAGCCGGACAGAGCGCTCGTGGGCCCAAGAAGCTCGACTCCGACGCCAGAGAATGCGCACAAGACGTCCCGACCGTGCGATTTGCCCGACTTGGCTGGCTTCTACGTTCTCGGCTCGGCGTAATGGGGCGCCTGCGACCGCAGCTCCTGCGATGGCGCTGATTACCCGGATGTAGCTCGCCCACAGTGACGGAACCGGACGTATTGATGTGTCGTCAGCCAGGTCAAGCCGCATCTGTCAGACGCTGGCGTCCGTTTGCGGTGACCCGTTCATTCACGGGGTGCTCGCGCGACCGCCCCGGCGCGCGACCGCCCCGGCGCGCGAACACCTGGTCGGCCGTAGTCCCGCGTACTTCCGACCACGGCTCGGCAGCACCGACCCTACCGGGCCGCCCCGGCAGATGACCCCGCACGGCAGTCGGCCGAGGGTTACTGCCGTGCTGCATCTGCCGACCCGAAGTCTCCACTTACATCGTTTCCATCTCCGACCGGGCAGGACAGGGCCATCCGAACTCGGGGAATGGACCAAAGGGCCTGTGCTTGATTCATGTCTCGCGCCACTTCGCGTTCCTGCTGAGGGATCGCCGGATGCCCGCGCGGTGATGGAGCCGATGCCCCACCAGCCTCAGGACCGCCGGTTCAGTGGACCGAAGAGGGACTTCAGTCCGGCGTTTTCTCGACCTCGTGAAGCGGTCCTTGAGCGATGCCCTGAAGGCTCGAACGCGCCAGAGAGGACTGCCGGTGACCACCCGCCTGCTCGATCCCACACCGGACCGCACCGAGTCGGCTGTTCGCCTCGGCCCGTACGGCGGCCGCTGATGCCGCGCGATCGGAACCGCTCGTCGCCGTCGAGCGTAAGTTCCTGTTCGCCGGTAGCGGAGGTGATGACCACTCAGCCTCCCTAGGGCCCTGGCGCTCCGCGATTCACGGCGGGTGACTCCATAGCGGTCTCGGCGAGAGTTGGAGGCAGGCAAGGGCCGAACGCTGTCAGTGGCGCCCCTTTCGGCCCTTCTTCCGCTGCTCGGCGAAGGTGACACTGAAATCGTCGGTATGGTCGGGCCACGAAGCCGAGCGCTGCTGGCTTTCGGGAGGCAACCATGCAGTATCCGCACGAGCCTGCGCCTGCCGTGAACATCGGTGACACGGCCTCGACCGGACACGGCACGGACGTGGAGCAGGAGTTGGGACAGCGGCTGCGGAACCTGGAGAAGCAGGTGGATACCCTGACACTTGCCGTGCAAGCGCTCGTCCAGGGCCTCGAAGGCCTGGTCGGGAACGGGCCGGTCGATGGCGGCCGTGCCGTTCGCGCCGCCCGCTTGGCCCATGACATCCTCCTGGTCCGGGGCCTGTAGCCGAGCCGCGCTCGAGAAGGACGACGCCATGCCCGTCACCATCGCCCTGGCTGGAAATATCAGGCCGGGTCGAGGCGTCGTCTGGACCGTTCGGGGTCGACAAGGCGCGCCTTCGGCCCGTGCGTGCCCGCCCAGGTAACTCCGCCACGTCGGCCAACGGGTCGTGGCGGACCGGCTGCTTGTCCTGACGCCGGGCGAGGTCTTCGGGCCACCGAGCGACTGCACCCTGCGGCCGTCATGGTGGGAGGAATGCCCCGTACCCGCGCGTCCCCTGGGCTGTCCGGGTCGGCCGAGGGCCGATCGGCCCTCGGCCCGCTGTTGTTCCAGGTGCGCCGGCCTCATGTCGTCGGCCTTCCGTACAGCCGGATGTCGGGCACGTCGGCCTCCGCTGTGCCCGAACTGAAGCCTCCTCCCGGCCGGACGGGGCCGAACGGGAGGCGACCGGGCCCCGGTCGGCTGCGGTCGCAGCACCGCCGTGGTCAGCTCGCGGCGACGGTACCGCTCTGGCCGTCCCGGTCAAGGGCACGGGCGGAGGGGATCGCACTTCGAAGATCGGCACCGTTCGCGGCGTGGCTTTGCCACCACCCGGGCCGGTGACTCCCAGGCCGTCGGCCGGGCGTCGGTCCGGGACCGGGTGGGCCGTGCCGCCTCCGGAGGCGGGGAGGGCGGCAGTCGGCGGCGGCGGTAAGGAGGGCCGAGCTGTGCACATTCCCTGTCACGCCCTTCACCGCACAGAGGTCGGCGCGCGCAGCTCACCGGCCGAATGGACGGGACAGGGGCCGAAGCGACTCTTCTGCCGTCGGCCCGCCGGTGCCACCGTGATGGTGGAACTCGGCCCGATCTCATCGTGCGATCGGCGGGCATTCAACGGCAGGGACGTACCCACGGTCCCGCAGGGGCATCGCCGCCGTCTGCAGAAGGAGCGCTCATGACAGTTCAGTCCCGTCAAAGGCTCGTTGCCACGCTGGGTGACGTGCGGGCCGTCGTGTTCGACACCGACGGGGTGATCACCGACTCGGCCCGGGCGCACGCCGCCGCGTGGAAGACCGCCTTCGACGCCTACCTGGCCGAGCACCCGCCGCCGACCCCCGGACAGCGCCGTCCCTTCGACGTCCGGGAGGACTACCTGCGGTACGTGGACGGCCGGTCCCGGCTCGACGGCGCCGCCGCCTTCCTCGCCTCGCGCGGCCTGCACCCGCCGCCCGCGACGGTGCGGGCCGTCGCCGAGGCCAAGGAGCGGCTGTTCGCCGCGCGGCTGCGGGAGCAGGGCATGGACGCCTATCCGGGCACCGTGCGGCTGGTGCGCGCCCTGCGCCGGGCGGGCATCCGGTGTGCGGCGGTGTCCGCGTCCCGCCACGCCCGGGAGCTGCTCGACCGGGCGGCGGTCCTCGACCTGTTCGACGTGCTGGTCGACGGGGTGGAGGCGGCGCAGCTGGGCCTGCCGGGCAAGCCGCGGCCCGACCTCTTCCTCGAAGCGGCCCGCAGGCTGGACGTCCCGGTCGACCGTGCTGCCGTCGTCGAGGACGCGGTGGCGGGCGTGGAGGCGGGCCGGAACGGTGGCTTCGCCCTCGTCGTCGGCGTGGCCCGCGACCCGGGTCCGGACGCCGGGCAGAGGCTGCTGCGGCACGGTGCCGACATCGTCGTACGGGATCTCGCGGAACTGCTCGTGTGAGACACGCGGACTGCTGGATGGGCTTGCGCGGGGCTCAGACATTTCCTACGTGGTGAAGGCCATGTCGGCGGCTGTAGGCAGCATCACCCTGCTGGACGGCATGCCCAAACAGGGAACGATCGGCCCTGCTGCCGTTCGGCATGGGCAGGGGGCATGCGCACCTGTCAGGGGAAGTTCCCGTGGTGACGGAACATATCACTAGGAAACATCGATGATGGACAGTGAGCAGGCCAGCCAGGACACCTCGCGCGGGAGCAGCGGGACCGCGGAGATGCTGCTCGGTTCCGTGAGCCTGACTGTGGCAGCTCACGCCGACTGGCCGGTGATCGTGCTCCGTGGCGGCCACAACGCCCTGGCGACGCCCGGGCGGCACGGACCCGTCGTGCTGGGCGTCGGCGAGCACGAGGGCCCTCAGCGGCCGTCCGCGCCTGGAGTGCCCGACGTGGACCTGCACCTCCGCACCGCCGGGGCCCCGCCCGCGAGGTGCTCCAGGCCGCCTCGCACGACTTCGACCTGCTGATCGTCGGTGCCCGCCGCCCCAAGGACCGATGCAGACTGCAGCTTGGCCGGGTCGCCCACACGATCCTGCACCAGGCCGCCTGCCCGGTCGCGGTCGTCCCCGAGCGCGAGTGACCGCACCCGACAGCCGGTGGACGGCGAGCGCTCCGGCGGGTCCAGCACGGGCGGCGCCACCTCCTGCTACGGCAGAACCGGAACCGTAGGCGACAGTTTCGAGCGCCGCACTGGGTCGTCCAGCCGGCGCCGAAGCCGTTCCTTCCGCTGGCAGGTGCTCGACAGACCGTTGGAAGTACCGCCGGATGCACTCGCGCCTCGGCCGGCCCGGGCAGGTCACGGTCCGCGTGACGCGCGGACTCACATGCAGGGACGCGGCACAAGGGCGGCGCCATCGCGCGGGTCACGGAATACCCATTTCCGGGGTTCCACCGACTTCGTCTGCGAACGCGCCAGCCACCAGTGCGGGCCGTATGTCTCGGGCGGCAGCTGCGCCGCTGTGGTGCCGCCCTCACTGTTTCGGACGATACGCCCGGAAGGGGCCGACCGGCCCATGCGGAGCAGGCCGAGAGGGGACACCCTGGAACTGTGGGGACTCCGGGCAGCGCACCGGCTCGCAGTCCGGTCGGTCCCCCGGCGCACCGCCAAGACGGAGACTCGCGGCGATCGAGGGAGGAGGGTTCCGTCATGAAGGGTCTGGTCTTCCACGGACCCGGGCGGTCCGCCTGGGAGGACGTCCCTGACCCGGGCGTCCAGGAGGCCACCGACGCGATCGTGCGGGTCGGTGCCGTGACCATCTGCGGTACGGATCTACACATCCTGCAGGGTGACGTGCCCGAGGTGCGCCCAGGCAGGGTGCTGGGGCACGAGGCGGTCGGTGAGGTCGTAGAGGTCGGTGGCGCCGTGCGCACCGTACGGCCCGGCGACCGGGTGCTGGTCTCCTGCATCAGCGCCTGCGGCCGGTGCCGCTACTGCCGGGAGGGGATGTACGGGCAGTGCCGTGGCGGCGGTGGCTGGATCCTCGGGCACCTGATCGACGGTACCCAGGCCGAGTACGTCCGGGTGCCGTACGCCGATTTGTCCGTGCACCTGCTGCCCGGCACGGTCAGCAGTGAGGACGCCGTGCTGCTGGCGGACATCCTGCCGACCGCCTACGAGGTGGGCGTTCTCAAAGGGCGGGTACGCCCCGGGGACACCGTCGCCGTCGTCGGGGCTGGCCCCATCGGCCTGGCGGCGATCGCCACCGCCCGGCTGTTCGCGCCGGAGCGGATCGTCGCCGTCGACCTGGCCGCTCCACGTCTCGAAGCCGCCCGGCGGCTGGGCGCCGACGCCGTGGCCGATGCCCGGGAAGCACCCGAGCAGCTGATCGGCGACCTCACCGGAGGCCTCGGCGCGGACGTCGTGATCGAGGCGGTCGGCGTGCCGGAGAGCTTTGAGCTGTGCACGCGCATGGTACGGCCCGGCGGGCGCGTGGCCAACGTGGGCGTACACGGCAGGCCCGCGGCCCTGCACCTGGAAGACCTGTGGAGCAGAAACATCACCATCACCACGGGTTTGGTGGACACCCACTCCACGCCGACCCTGCTGCGGATGGTCGCCGCCGGCCGGCTCCCGACCCCACAACTGATCACCCATACCTTCCCGCTGGAGCGTATGGAGGAGGCCTACGAGGTCTTCTCCCGGGCGGCCGATACCGGCGCACTCAAGGTCGTACTCGGCGGGCAGCGGCACGAGGTCGTCCCCGCGGGCGCAGTGTGACGGAAGGAGCGTCGGCCATGACCGATCCGACGCCGCCATCGACGGAGAACACTGCCGGCGCCTCCCCGCGCGGCGACCTGGGGCGCCGCATCGCCCGGCGGCGGAAGCAGCTCGGGCTGACCCGGGAGGAGACGGCCCTCCGCGCGGGTATGGCCCCCGGCTACCTGCGGTACCTGGAGGAGCATCCCGGGGCCGCGCCGGGCCAGGGCGTCCTCCTCAGGCTGGCGGGTGCCCTTGGGACCACCGTGTCGGAACTCGCCGGGGGCGACGCCGACCTGCCGCCGGGCACCGAACAGGCCGCTCCCCGACCGGTGTTCACCGATGTGGGCACCAAGGAGTGCTGGGAACTGCTGGCGACGCACGGGGTGGGCAGGCTGGCGCTGTCCACCTGCTCCGGCCTGGTCGTCGTGCCGGTCAACTACAGCGTCGTCGAGGACGCGATCGTCTTCCGGACGGCTCCCGGCACGGCACCGGCCCAGGCCCCCGGCCACCAGGTCGCCTTCGAGGTCGACCGGATCGATGACGCCCTCAGTCAAGGTTGGAGCGTGCTCGTGCGCGGACGGGCCCGAGCCGTGACCGATCCGGATGCCGTACGCAGGCTCGAGGAGGAGGCGTACAGCAGGCCATGGGCCGGAGGGAAGCGGGACATGTGGGTGTGTATCGACCCCGACCTGGTCACCGGGCGCCGTATCACGGTGTGACCAGGCTGGACCGGGCCTGACGTCGACTGCCCGACCGGGAGCGGGACGCCGCTCCCGGTGCTGCCGGAGAAACTCACGGGCGCCTCGTCCCCCGCTGCCCACGCGCCGCCTGGAGCCACTGGCTCGGGTGTTCGTCAGCCCCCGTACCGCAGCGCAGGGCGGCTCGGTCGGTATGGGGATACCGTTCCGCCCACCGTGCGGCGGCGCTTTCACTGCTCACAGCGGTGGGGTCTTACCTGAACGCTTCGGCCGAGGTCGGATGGCGGCAACCTCCTCATGGCCGGCACGGGACGTTCACCGGCCTCCTGGCCAACCAGGTACGGCGCGGCTGCTGCCGAGCGAGGAATGCCATGGAATGAGTGGCTCGGCGTACGGCCACCTGTTCCCCGCGACCGCCGATGACACCCGCCTGCTGCGGACGCCCGTCCCATGGCTGATCCAGCCCCGGCCGCCAGCACCCGAGCCACCACGCCGTCCACCGGCCTCCCGCACCTGCGCGGCGGCTGCGAGGGCGTCGACACGACCAGCGCGCCGTTCCGTACGGGCGTCGGCCGGATCGGAAACCACTGGGCTCCGGCAGACCTGGTGTGTGGCGGACCAGAGATGGCGACAGCCTAGGCGGACAGTGCCGACGCCGCCCAGTGGCCCGCGAAGTCCAACAGAGCATCCAGGCCCCTTGAGCTACCCATTGATCACTGAGGCCTTTTCAACCTTCGGTTGAGCTGGCGTGATGCAGGGTGAGGACGGCCTGGACGAGGCCGGTGATGCGGGTGGTCGAGCAGCGGAGTTTGCGAAGGAGCCGCCAGTTCTTGAGGGTGGCCATGGCTTGTTCGACGAGGGCTCGGATCTTGGTTTGGGATCGGTTCACGGCCTGCTGACCTGTGGAAAGCTTTCTTACCGGCCGCGGAATGGAACTCGGACCGTGCCACGGGCACCTTGGTAGCCCAATCCGCCCAGCAAGGTATTCGGGCCTGGCCGAGGGCGTTGATGATGCCGTGTTCACGGGCCGCGCGAACGTTGTGAACGGCCCCCGGCAGTGCGGGCGAGGCCCACAGCAGCCGGCCGAACGGATCGGTGATGACCTGCACGTTCATGCCGTGCTTCTTGTGCTTCCCGGAGTAGAAGGGCCGGTCGGCGGCGATCCGGTCGATGCGCAGGAGCGTCCCGTCGAGCAGGACGTATGCCTTCGTCGAAGCGGCCTTGACGGCCTCCTCGAGGGTGGGCGCGAGTGCGGCCAGGAGGTCGACGGCCTCGCTAATGTAGCGGTAGACCGTACTCGTTCCGATCCCGAAACCCGCTGCGAGCTGGGCGTATGTGGTTCTGTTCCGTAGATGCGCCAACACCAGCAGGGCTTGACACCCGACCAGGAGCCGGCGCCAGCGGCTCTTGATCCGACGGCGGCGTTCGCGCAGGCGAGCGGCGAGGAAGGACAGCGACCGACTGGACACGTCCAGCCCGCACGGGTAAACAAGCACGCGAAGCCTCTGGTGGGTACCGGGTGATCTTGGTCGTGAACCCGTCTACGAGGGGCTTCACCTATCTGTCGAACCAACTGACCAGTTCACAGAACAAGTTGGCGCACGCGCAGTGGCTGCTTGACGTCAAAACGCTGCAAGCTCAGGAATCGGGCACGGGCGCCTCGGCCACCGTGCCTGCCCAACCAACCATGGCTCGCTGTTCCAGACCGTCGTCATCGCTTCTCAGAGCACGTTCGCAGTCATGCCCGGTGTGCTGGAGGGAGGCATTGATCCAGGGGAACGGTGGCCACCAAGGGGAAACATCGCCCTGCGCTCCGCTGACCGCCCAGATTGTGACCAACTCCCGGTTGCTCTCGGTCAACCAGTCGAGCATGCCGGCGTGCTTCAACGGCCGTCGGGTTTCCATGATCTTCGTGCTGGCGGAACTCGGCGTTGGGGCAGGGCAGTCGATCAAGGGGCGCTTGACGGGAGGCCGGGACTCGTCAACTTTGACCCGGTCGGCCCGCGCGACCGCGACATCCGCAGTGAGCCGTAGCAGTTTGAGCTTCCCCCGGAAAGCATGGGCCTCCAAGGTCGCCCTGGTTTTCTCGCCCGGTCCCAGCCACGCCTGATCCACCGTGATGGGACCGAACTGGATCTGCTGCGGTGGGTGATAGGTGGCGTAGGTGTTGTAGCGGGCAGCCGGCCCGTAGTTGCCTTCCAGGGCAGCGCCCACCTTCTTCCGGTCCACGCCCGAGTCAGGAGAGTGCGTGACCTCAACTTCCGTACCAGTGATCTCGTACAGGGAGGTGAGGACCCTGATCGCAGTCTTTCCGGTGTTCTCGATGGTGACGGCCGCTCGTACCTCCAGCTGGCCGTCACGGTTGCTGACCTGCATGATGTCGTTGCTGACCATGACGACCGGGACATCGGTTGAGGGCGCGTAGCGTGTGGTGTACCAGAACTGGGGAAGGGCCAGGCTGGCGGCCACGAGTGCGCCCATGGCTCCTAGCACCCCGCCGACCACGGTCGCCCTCTCCGGCGACTGCCGATCCCGGTTGGTGGGCGCGGCCCGGCGCGCTGTCCTGAGGTCCAGTAGGCCCAGGGCGGCTGCGGCCAGGATGGCGATGGCAGTAACGACGAGACTCGTCAACAGCTGCGGTTGCGGAACGAAGTTCGACCGGATGCGCAGTACCAGTGCGAGACCTACCACAACCGTCGCGACATCGGAGGCGAGGAGCAGGTAGATCCGAGGCCGCGCTTCACTGCGGGCCGTGAACGAGGCACCGCATCCGACGACAATGACCAGCGCGGCAAACCCGAACCAGGCCCCGGCCAACTTGATATCTAAGTCGTCGGCAAGGAAGAGGTCCAGGGCAGCAAATGCGCCCAAGACCAGCCCGTATAAGAGCAGGATCAGCCTAAGCACAAGGTTCATGGTCCGCCCATCGGCCATCGGTCCTTGCAGACAGTAGCGAGAAGACGGCGGCTGGACATTCAAACTCGCGGGACTCCGGCGAACGGCCCACCGATGACCGCCATCAGGTTTCCCTGGTGTGCCACGCCCCATGCAGGGCCCCGCACCCGGCCGAATAGCGCACGTCTCGAATACCGCCTCTTCACCAGCAGACCGCCCCGGACCCCGCGCGCACCGTCGCCACCGCCCTCGCCTGGACGATGGCCTCCGCCTTCGCCCTGCGCGGCCTCAACCTGCGCCCGCGGGTTTTCGCCTCCGTCCACACCGGCGCCCCGCAGGTCACCGTCCAGCCCCAGGTGTACGTCCCCGTCCTCGTTCAGCCCGACGCCCCCGCTCCGGACGACAACAACCGGCAGCTCAACCGCTGATCCGGTCGCTCCGCCTGGTCCTCGCCCACCCCGGCCTCGCCCTGACCGCGACGGGCAATGCTCAGCTGGCGGGAAAGGGGAGCAGGCGGCGAGGAGTAAGTGACCTTAGAAATGAAGGACGAGTAGCCTGGATACTACCTGCGTATCCAAGTCGATCGTAGTGGCCACTGTAGCGTCTGACGTTATGGCAACGAGCGCGGCCGCCAGGAGACGATCCTCAGCACCAGCAACTGCCCGGAACCAAGTCAATTTGAATGCCGGCGAATCTGCCATATCTGTCAGATTTATCGCTACGGTATCGTTGTGGGGACCCGCCCCATTAACTCGGCAGTCGTACGTCTTTTCCGCCATTAGACCTCCATCTCGAAGGGGGCGGTGAATACTGTATAATCTCGTCTCGAGATTCAGTGAGGCGGACGGGTGCAACTAGCGCAGAAGCCCGGATATAGCACTTATGGCAGTAGCCACTCCCGTCTCACCGGGGAAGCGTGCAATGCCTACGAATACGCCACAATGGTCACTTATCAGAGTTTCCGGCTTCCCCGGGCATGAGACACCTTGCGGCAAGTCCGGAATAGTTGCGGTCTGCGTTACGCGGGCGCGGTACCGTGCTGCTGGCACACTCTCCGTGGCACCGATCCCGATCATGACCACCTCTTCAGGATCTTCAGGCTTGTGCGCCATCTTGAAGTCGGGAAATGCCTGCGCAAGACTCAGTTCATTCAGATCCCCCGCAAGCAAAGGCGGGTAGTAGAGCGACGAAGCGTCATGGCCGATCGGGCCTACGTGCCTGATCAGCTCCCTCACGACAGGCAGATCCCTTTCCGCTTTCCCGGCGTTGAAGTGAATATTGAAAAAGTTGATCACTTTAGTCGGGTCGCTGGTGAACGCAAGCCGGACGAACGATCCGGCGATGTGTCCATTTTCGGGAATTACTACTGTAGCCGGGCCACTGGGGGTACCCCGTCCACACTTATCCGTTTGCAAGGGTCCATCAATCAATGTCTCAAGTGGCATGAGTCGAGTGCCGCGGTTACAGAGAGGTAAACTACGACGACGGTGCGGCCCGCGCACGTCTGCATCGTGCGCGAAAGATCCGGTTGCATCATCGGATCGGTTCACGAGTCGTCCTGGGTTATAGAGAACTGACTGCGCGTGATATATCTGACACGGGATCACGCCGAAGGAAAGCTCGCTGCCGGTGAGGTAGGCGACTCGATAGGTGACGCCCGTAGCATTCCTGAATGCGGCAAGCAGGATGTCAATCTGATCGTAGTCCCCCGCGCTGACGCCGAATCCTCGCCCGCAGCTTCGAATGGGGGGCGTGAAAAGCCATCCATAGACTTCCTGTAATGCGACAATGTCAGGGGGCGTGTGCTGCTGCGCCCAGCGGGCGATACGATCTGCCCGAGTTTCCCAGGAGATCCCGGGTGGAGTGTCGCCGATACCTGCGACGTTTACGCTGAGCACACTCAGCTTGCCGAGCTTGTCGGGCATGAAGCAGCCCTCTCTTTGTGCGCCACATCGGATTCGTCACTTGCAGTTATGCACGTGAGATTTATCGCTGCGGTTAAGAGGTCACTACGCATTCGTCATCAAGGGCAGCAACGCCGTAAGCAGAAGGCTGCTACTCCGATCCGGCGAAGTCAACAGGGCGAGCAAACGTCGATTGACCGGCGGGTCAGCCGGTGCGACACCTTCGAGAGCATCTTCGCTTGCTCTTCGACTCGGCTCGCGAGGACCCAATTCATGTCAGCAATTAATGAGGAAGTTGACATGCCACGTGCCCAAAGGAGCTACTGGTTGCAGCAGAGTCTGGTTCGCCGACAACAGGAATCACGTCGATGTGCTCAGTGGCTCTGGAGTCAGCACGCTGCCGTGAACGCTCTCCGGCCGACCTTGCTGTTCGCCTTGCTGGAGCGCAGCTGTCGTAGCTAGCGGTGAGCATGCTGTAGCCCGGAATTTGGGCAATCCATCGCTACGCCTCGGGGCCCAGGACGACCGCCGCCGTGGCGTATACGTCGGCCCAGGTAGGGTGGGGGCCGGTCACGGTTGCAGCGAGCGAGGTTCTTCCAACCTCGCGAAGGTGACTGCGGGTTGGACGGATCTGCGGAACGACGAAGCTCCTGGTAGACGGATTGTCGACCAAGATCAACCGTCGTTCCAGGAGCTCCGTGTGCTTGTCTACCCGTCGGCGATTGCTCTGTCCACTGCGCACCTGCGCCACCTGAGCCGGGAGTTGGCGGCACAACGCCGGGAGATAGGAAGTCGGTGGCGGCGGCTGACTCCTGGACGCCAGGCCCTGCTTGTCCTGGCCCATCTGAGGTGCGGCGACACGTACGCGCAGCTCGCGGCCGCATTCGGCATCGGGATCGCCACCGTGTACCGGTACATCCGTGAGGCGATCGATGTCCTGGCCGTGCTCAGGCCGACGCTTGATGAGGCGATGGTGCCGGATCGGATAAGGGCTGTATGAGGGGTTTTGCCCTGATAGGGAAGATATTTACGTTCAAAACTGTCATGTACACGACTGAATAGTGGACGGCGGTTGAACACATCGCGAAACCCGCGGAGTGAGGACTGGGCCGCTTTTACCGGCTCCGCACGCGCGCGGCAGCTCCTGCGGCCGGAGCACCCGAGCAGGGGCCCCGGCCGCAGGAGCACTGGTGGTGAGCGGGACCGGTCAGCCGATGGCGATGCCGTCGACCAGGAAGACGGTCGACAGGTAGGTGTCTTCGGTGCCGGCGAACTCCAGCTTCACCGTCTGGCCCTTGTAGGCGGACAGGTCGACGGTCTTCTGGACGTATCCGGAGCTCGCGTTGGCGTTGGAGTAGGTGGCCAGTGCGGTGCCGTTGACCTTGACCTTGAGGGTGTCGTAGGCCGCGGAGCCGGACTCCTGGGTGGTGACCTTCAGCCAGAAGGTGAGCTTCGGGGTGCCGGTGGAGGGCACCGCGATGTTCGACTGGGACAGGGACTCGACGGCGTCGGCGCCGTAGCCCATCATCCAGGCGTACCAGGACCCGTCACGTGCGGCCTGCAGGGCCGAGTTGGTGATGATGCTGTCGCTCTGGGTCCAGCCGCTGGTGCCCTGCTCGAAGCTGCCGTTGGTCAGTGCGTTCCCGCTGGGGGGCGTGGTCGGAGAGGGGGTGGGGGTGCCGGTGCCGGGGTCGGGCAGGGCGGTGCCGACGCTGACGGCTGCCCACGCCTTGGAGACGAGGTACCGCTCCTGGGAGTTGGTGCCGTACAGGTCGGCGGCGGCCTGCAGGGTGGCGGTGCGGGCGCCGGCGTAGTTGGTGGTGGAGGTCATGTAGGTGGACAGTGCCCGGTACCAGACGGCGGCGGCCTTCTCCTTGCCGATGCCCGCGAAAGTGTCGTTGTTGCAGGTGGTGCCGGTGTGCGAGCGTCCGCCGATGGTCTTCGCGCCGGTGCCCTCGGCCGCCAGGTAGAAGAAGTGGTTGCCGATGCCGGAGGAGTAGTGGACGTCCGCCGAGCCGGCGCTGGAGGTCCAGCAGGACAGCGATTTGCCGTCGGCGGCGGGGTTGTCCATCCGGCGCATGTAACCGGCCGGCATGTTGAGCTTCTCGCCGATGTAGTAGTCGCCCGGGTCGCCGGCGTTGTTGGCGTAGAACTCGACCATGGTGCCGAAGATGTCGCTGGTGGCCTCGTTGAGGCCGCCGGACTCGCCGGAGTAGGTGAGGTTGGCGGTGGCGGCGGTGACGCCGTGGCTCATCTCGTGGCCGGCGACGTCGAGCGTGGCCAGCGGGGTGTTGCTGTTCTGCGAGGAGCCGTCGCCGAAGTACATGCAGAAGCAGTTGTCGTCGTAGAAGGCGTTCAGCAGGCTGGTGTCGACGTGGACGTAGGCGGGGGCGCCGCGGCCGTCATTGCGGATGCCGGAGCGGTTGAAGGAGTTCTTGTAGTAGTCCCAGGTCTTCGCCAGGCCGTAGGAGGCGTCCACGGCGGCGCTCTCGCGGCTGGAGTTGGTGCCGTTGCCCCAGGAGTTGGTGGTCTTGGAGAAGGGCCGGGCGTTCTGCTTCGGGTTCGACTGCGGGCTGTTGTACGAGTCGTAGACGATCGTGCCGCCGTGCGCGGCGTCGGTGAGGGTGTAGCCGCTGCCGGTCTGGGTGGTCTCGATGGAGACCTGGCCGACGGTGACGCCGTTGCCGGTGCCCGTGATGCTCTGGTGCAGTTCGTACTGGTCCAGCGGCACGCCGCTGGTCGCGTCGACGATCACCGCCTCCCGCGAGGCGGGGCCGGTCTCGCCCTCGCCGGTGACGGTCGAGCGGTAGGCGAGGGCGGGGATCTTGCCGACCGCGTATACCACCAGGGTGCTGTCCTTGCTTCCGGCCTTGGCGTGCTTCACGTGCTTGGCGTGCTTCACTGCCTTGGCAGAGGCGTCGGCCGCCGTCAGCTTCGGGGTGGTGCCGGGGATCCGGATCGCGCCCTGGTGCGCCAGGTCCGAGCCGGTGATCGTGCCGTCTTCGGCGAGGTGCACCACCAGGTCGCCGCCGATCACCGGCAGGCCTCTGTAGGTGCGGTCGTAGCGCACGTGCCGGGTGCCGTCGGCGTCGATCAGCACGTCCTTGGCCACCAGGCGCTCGTCGGGGCCCAGGCCGAGCGCGCGGGCGGTCGCGGCCGCGTTCCGGCCGGCCGTGCGTATCGCCTCGCCGCGCGCGTCGGCCGTCATCGCCTGGAACCCTGCGCCAGGTCGGGCGGCAGAGGTGTCGGCGGCCGCGGTGGGCCGGGAAGCCGCGGTGGACTGGGTGACCACCACGGTCACGGAGCCCAATGCGAGGGCTGCCGCGACACCGGCCGCCAGGGCGTTCTTGCGGTTCATCGCAATCCTTCCGCCGGGCCTTGTCGGGGAGTTGGCCGCAGAACGTCATCTGGGGTGCGGGGGGCGTTCAGCAGCGGTTGGCTCGGCTGTGGCCATGAGGCTAGGGACGCGGGGCCCGGCCGACATCAGGGCAACCCCTTGACCTGGACCGGGGAGGACCGGCGGGCGCACCATGGCCCGATGCCAGACTCTGCGATGTGGATGAACGCGTCCCACGAGGCCGGTCCCGTGCTGCCGGTGGTACCGGAAGACGTGCACGACACCCGCCGGGTGGTCCTGTTCGGGCCGCCCGGAAGCGGCAAGACCACCGCGGCCGGGGCCCTGGGGCGACGACTGGGCCTGCCGCCCGTCGTGCGGCTGGCCCCGCGGCCGCAGGACGCCCAGGTTCCCTGCGCAGGGCTCCTCGAACTCGCGCTGGCCCTCCCGGCGCTGCCTGCCGCGCGGGAGCTGACGGCGCGACTCGACGAGGCCGCCGGCCGGCCGGGCTCGCCGGACGGCGCCGGTTCCGCCCTGCGGCTGCGCCGGCAGACCGCCGCTGTGCTGCGGGAGGCGCCACCCATGACTTTGGTGGTGGACAACGCCCAGTGGCTGGACCCGGCCAGCGCGGCCGTCCTGGGCTGGGCACTGCGCCTGACCCCGGACCTTCCCGTCATCGCGGCCGAGCGCACCTGGCGCCCGGGGGCCGCGGGCCACTGGTGCGGGGAGGACACATGCGTGGTGCGCATCCCACCCCTGACGGCCCCTCAGGTCGCGACGCTGCTGTCCCCGTACCGGCTCGCCCCCCGCGAGGTCACGCGCATCCACACCCACAGCGGAGGAAACCCCGCACTGGCCCTGGCGCTGGCCGACGCCTCGCGCCCGCTCCCAGACCTAGATGGTGAAAGCGAGTCGGCCCTGCCGCCGACGGCCCGCCGACTGGTGGGCGAGTGGCTGGAAGAGGTACCGGCCCAGGTACAGGAACTGCTGACGTTCGCCGCACTGGACGACCGGCCCGACTTCGAACTGCTCGGCCGCCTCGCCGGCCCGGCAGCCGAGGCCCTCCTCACCCAGGCCGAGGCAGCGGGGCTGCTCGACATCGGACGGGCGGACAGGAGCGTACGGTTCACCGCCTCCGCGATCGGCACCGAACTCGTGGCCCGGCTGCCGGGTCACGCGCGCAGGCTCCTGCATGCACGCCTGGCCGAGGCCAGCCGTGACAGCGTCCGCCGCGACCGGCACACCGCGCTGGCGGCCGATGGCGCCGACCCGCGGACGGCCCGCCGCGCCGCCCGCGCCGCCGTCCGCGCCCGGCAGCGCGGCGACCACGCACTCGCGGCAGAGCTCTCCCTCCTCGCCGCCCAGCGCACCCCGCACGACGACGGCGAACTGCTCACCGAACGGGCCCTGACCGCCGTACGCGACGCCGCCCACTACGGCGACCTCCCCCGCGGCCGGGCCGCCGCCCGCCTCGTCCTGGGCCACGACACCACCCCCTCCCAACGCGTCGACGCCCTCGTCGCCCTGATCGACGCGAGCGGCCAGCACCTGCACAGCGCGGACGAGCTGTTCGCCGCCGCACTCCACGCGGCGGCCGGACGACCCGACCTCACCGCGCAGATCCTCATCCGCCAATCCATCTGGGCCAACGTCAACGAGGGCGACCCCCACCGGGCGTGCGCCCTGGCCGGCCGGGCCACCGCCCTCGCCGAAGCCGCCGGCGACACCACCGCCGCCGTCATGGCCCTCACGATGCAGGCCCGCCTCCAACGCGTCCTCGGTCACCCCGGCGCCGAGACCACGCTCGAGCGCGCACTGTCCCTGCCACGCACCGCCCCCCTTCCGGTCAACGCCACGCCCCAGCACCTCGCCGCCCGGCACGCCCTCTTCGACGACCACCCGGACGAGGCCCGCACCGCGCTGCTTCCCCTGCTCGTCGAAGCCGAGCGGACCGGAGACGCCGAGGCGACCGTGGACATCCTGCGCAGCCTCGCCGAAGCCGAACTCCGCGCCGGACGGTGCGCCAGAGCCCTCCACCACGCCCACCGCGCCCAGGCGCTGACCGACGGAACCGCTCTGTCACCCGCACCGGCGTGCTACACCTCCGCCCTCGTCGAGGGCACCGCCCGGCGCACCGACCTCGCCCTCGTCCACGCACGCCGCGGAGTCGACACCGCCCGGCAGGAAGACAACAAGATCTTCCTCTCCCGCAACCTCTTCGCTCTCGGTCACCTCCTCCTGGCCACCGGCCGCCTCAAGGAAGCCCTGGAGGCCCTGGAGGAGGTCCGCGCACTGGAGGAGCTCCAGCAGGTCCACGACCCGTCCGTCCTGCGCTGGCATCCCGAACTCGCCGAGACCCTCGTCGCCCTCGGCCACCTCGACCAGGCACAGAGCCTCCTGGACGACACCCGCCGCACAGCGACCGACCTCGGCAGGGACGCGGTCCTTCCTCCGCTCGAACGCACCCAGGCGCTTCTGGATGCCGCCCGTGGCGACTACGACACCGCGGCCCGGCGCCTCACCGAAGCGGCCGACCACCTTCGCCGCCTCCCCCTCGAACGCGGCAGGACCCTGCTGGCGCTCAGCCACACCGAACGGCGCGGGCGCCGTCGTGCCAGCGCCCGCGCCGCCGCGCAGAGTGCCGCCGACCTCTTCACCGCCCACCAGGCACACCCGTGGGCGGAAACCGCCGCGCACACGCTCAGTCGGCTGGAAGCCGTCCCCGCGGGCGGCCACACGCACCCCCGCCTCACCTCCGCCGAACAACGCTGCGCCGAACTCGCCGCGGCCGGAGCGAGTAACCGCGACATCGCCACCACCCTCACCGTCAGCGTCAAAACGGTCGAAGCGACCCTCACCCGCGTCTACCGGAAACTCGGCCTGCACTCACGCTTCCAACTCGCGCACACCGTCACACCAGCACGTGAGTGACCCGCCCGTACGGCTCCAGTAGCCGCCGGGTTCAGTCGTGTACCGGGCGACGACGTCTGGCCTGCACCACGGATCGTCAGAACTCTTGCCCGCCACTCCATGACTGCACGTGTCGGGGGGCTCGGAAGTGGTAACAGCCCGCAGCGACAGTTCCGAGGTCTGCCGTGGACCCGTCGGTCAGCGGATCACTGTTGTGGTACTTCTCACCGGCGACTCCGGCGACTCCAGCGACTCCAGCGACTCCAGCGACTCCAGCGACTCCAGCGACCACACGGCCGGCCACCGGGCCCTGTGATCACCCAGGCCCTGTGCTTTCTTGGTATATCTGGCCTCGTACTGCCTTCAGGCACGCCAGCGTCCGGTACGGGCATCCACGATTTATTCTGCGTCCTCTTTTGGGCTGGGCAGGGCCGGGGTCTGTGCCATGTCGGCGTGGCACACACCCCGGGCACTACATCACGGCCGCTAGGTCGCCTGCCGGGCCGGGCTGCGCATTTCGAAAACGGTGCGGTGAAAGCGGCGGCGCTGGAGGGTGCGAGATCGCCAGTACCAACCGCGAGGTCGCCGTGGTTCCGTCGGTTACCAGGCACATACAGGAATGGTCCCACCCGACCTGAGGTCCTCTCGCCCTTGTTCATCAGCTGACCAGCAGCTCCGACGTTCAAGATCAGGTACGGACGGCTGAACAACCTCACCTTCGTCGCCGGCCACGCCCTGCACTACCTGGACGCCTCCGACGAGCAGTTCGACGCGATCTACTCCGTCTTCGGAGCCGTCGGTCTCGTCGCCCCCGAGTTCCTGCTACCGGCCATCGCCCAGGGCCTCACGCCCGGGCGAGTGCTGGCCTTCTCCATCCCCCACCCGCAACGCGGCGGCCGAAGCCCCTCCGGCGACGACCGGCCCCGCCGCGACTACGTCACCCTGCCCGACCGCACCCGGCTCCCCATCGCCCGATGGGAGTTCGATACCAACCGTTGGGAGGGGAACCTCAGCCAGGCGGGCTTCTGGCTCACCTCGGCCCAGGAGTTCTACGACCCCCGCATGGGCCACTGGCCCACCACCCTGCTGATCCGCGCCCGCAAGCTCTGACCAGCCATTCGCCCCGGCTTTTCCCCGGAGGAACCGATGCGTCCGCCCTACCTGCTCCTCGACATCGACGGTCCTCATACCCTTCCCCACCGCGGACGGCTCGACCCCAGCCACCCACGCCCGCCACGACGTCGTCCCCATCGGCCGGAGCGCCGACAACCCAGTCACCGTCTGGCTCCGCCCCGACCACGGCCGTCTGCTCATGGACGTGATCCGCGCTGGCCTGGTCACCCCGGTCTGGTGCACCATCTGGCGCCAGGACGCCAGCACCCTCATCGGCCCGCTCCTCGGCCTTCAGCCCCTGTCGTACGTCGATCTCCCGCGTCCGCAGATCACCACCAGCCACCCCAACGGCTGCCTGTGGAAGCGCGACCACGTCGGCGCCTGGCTGGGCGACGCTCCCGCCGTCTGGATCGACGACGACTTCCCCGGCCTCGATCATGAATGGGCGGCGGAGCGCACTGCGAAAGGAACGGCGACCCTCCTCATTCAGCCCGACCCACACCTCGGTCTACAGCCCGAGCACCTGACCGAAGTCACGACGTGGGCTTCGCGGTTACCCACTGCCCGCGCCGCCTGAGGCTGATGCCCTCGCCGACACGGGCGCACGTCCGTCACCGGCCAGCGGCGTGCAGAGCCGTGCACCCGCCGACATGACGGCAAGTCCTTCAGCGGATTCAACCACTTGACGCCGTCGTCGGCGGTGTAGCGGACAGCGTCGATCATTTGACGGTGGCAGAACCCCTGGCCGGCCGACCTGTCCCTGAAGCCATGCCGACACTGACAGAGCTGCCCGGGCGACCTGCCACTCCGCCCCGGACCCGAGGCGGGGCGACGGAACCCTGTTCGGCTGAACAAGCCTGCCGCCGGCAGGCGGATGGCCCCCGAGTCTCGGGCGTGATGCCGTTTCGGGGTTACGGGGTACCGGCTTGCTCGGTCGCGCGGGTCCAGGTGTTCATGATGATGAAGGTCTTGGTGCCCTCCACCTTGCCGGTCCGGCGTACGGCGTTGATCACCTGCTGAAGATGGTGCACGTCCCGGACCCGGAGCTTGAGCAGGGCGTCGGAGGTGCCGGCGATGCTGTGGCTCTCCTCGATCTCCGGGATGCTCTCGGAGATGCCCTGGATCTCGTCGCTGTCGGTCGCGCCGAGCAGGCGGATCTCGATGAACGCCTGAAGCATGCCCGCCCGGCTGTCCTCGATGACCGCGGTGTAGCCGCGGATCACACCCGCCCTCTCCATGCGCTCTATGCGGCGGGCGCACGGAGCCGCTGAGAGTCCCACAGCACGTGCGATCTCCGACACGGGCGCTCGCCCGTCCTTGCGGAGGATGTTCAGTATGTGGCGGTCGATCGTGTCCACGGCCAACTCCCCGAATCATGCGCGCCACGCATAAGTCGCGCGCCAAAAGCTCCATTGCTCCTTACAGATCGAGTGAACCACGCTCAACATGTGCGTGATGATGCCCGGCCTGTCGCCTGGGGACCGCCGTCCTGTCATCGTCATGGTGTCCGGGTGATCCCCGGCAGGAGGCTCGCACCGGCCAACCCCTACGGCGCGGACTCCGACCAGGTGACAGGTGCGCGGGTATCCCCGGCACCCCGCGGCCGGCCCCACATCCTGGGGCCGGCCGGGTACCGAATCAGGTCCACCAGCAGCGATCATCGCGCAGGTCACACAAGAGCTGACTTCGACGACATGATCATGAAGCTGTGCCGTTGAACCCGATCCGTGGCCCCGCCACGACGCATGGCGAGCATCGGAGCGGGGCGTCAGCGGTGTCGACTGCGCTCTTCGGGCCCCGTGGCCACTGGCGTGGCCGGAGGGTGTGGCGCGGCGGACATGGCCGAGGTGCCGCTGGTGGTGCTTCGGCTGCGAGTCGTTTGCTTCCGCCTGTTCGGTTGAGCGGCGATGCGCCAGTTGAGGACCTCGGCGGGGTGCTCGGCGCTGTCGAGCTCCCGCTGGGCGCTCACCTCGGCCAGGAGACGTCGGGGATTGTGGCCGGCGGTCTCGGCCTGGGCGAGGGTGGTGGTCAGGGCGGGGTCCAAGTGGGGTCGGCGAGGATCCGGTCACCGTGGTCGGGGAGGGCCACGCGAACGTCCTGTTTGTAGCGGCGGGCGGTTGCGGCTCGTGGTGCGCGGCGGGCCAAGTCCGCCAAGGCGGGTGTGGCGGCCTGCTGGTAGCCCGCCTGGAGGTGGCGGAAGGCTTCTTCGGCCGCTGCGGCCTGCTGTTCGTGGTCGCGCTGTTCGTGCCACTTGGCGGCGGCGCGGGCCAGCCGAAGCGATGATCCCCCTCGCGATGATCGACCTGATGAGTCGCAGGCTCACCCGAGAGTCGACTCCCAACTGGAAGGATTCATAGCCGTCGGGCCTTATTGATCATTTCAAGATGAGTTCGGTGCAGGGCTTGGCTGTGCGCGGGGCCGGCGGCAGACTTCTGCGGGTATCGGATGATCTTGTGCCTGATGACTTGTGGGAGCGCGTAGCGCCGTTGCTCCCTCCTCGTCCACCGCGTCGTCGCCGGTATCCGGGGCGGCTGCCGGTTGACGACCGGGCCGCCCTTCGCGGAATCGTCTACGCGCTGGGCAAGGGGGTGAGCTGGGCCGATGTGCCGGCTGAACGCGTCGGCTGCAGCGGGGTGACGGCCTGGCGGCGGCTGCGCGACTGGACCGAAGCCGGAGTCTGGCCCCGTCTGCACGAGGTCTTGCCGGCCGATCTGCGCAAGGCGGGGCTGCTGGAGATGGACGACGCGGCGATCGACGGCTCACATGTCCGGGCCCTCAAAGGGGGGCTCACACCGGACCTTCGCCGGTCGACCGCGCCCGCCCGGGAAGCAAGCACCACCTGATCACTGACCGGAACGGGACACCCCTGGCGGTGTCCCTGACCGGCGGGAACCGTGATGGACGTCCCTTGGCAACCTCCGGCCGACGTCTGCCCGCCTGGACGCGCGCGGCGCTAGCATCGGATCGCCCTGGTCCGGCCCGGTCCGCCGGGCGCCGGCCACCCGTGGGCGCTGTCGGCCGTACAGCGGCACCAGGGCGAGTCCCACAGCCGGGCCGTGCGGCGCCTGGCCCGCATGCTGGCCTCGGCCGGATCCGGCCCGCAGCCGTGGACACCCCGGCCCAGCGACCCGGCGAGCGCCGCCTCTTCACCGGGCACCTTACCTGCGAAGGCGGCTCGGACGACATCGCCGCCCCTATGACCTGGGTCCCTCACACCCAAGTCGCCGCGAGTGTCGCGGATATGGGCACCGCGGATCTGGGACCGTTCCTGGAGGGGTATGTGGGCGGCTGGATCCCGGACTGTTGCATCACCCTTGAGTAGCGCTACCGTCGGCACGGCACGGTCAGTTCACCACACCGGTCCCCCAGATGGAGACCGTGCCGTCGTGGTTGCCCCAGACATGGCCCAACAAGATGCGGTCTTCGTCACGGGCCCACTCCGCCGGGCAGCCGGCCTTCGGCCTCAGCTTCGACCCCCGGGCTCTGACCGACCTCCTGCAGGCCCCGAGCGACATCCGCGACCTCACCCTCGCCTGCCTGCAGGAAGTGGTGAACGCGGAGCGGTTCGGGATCAAACTCACCGGCGACCTGGAGGGCTACCGCAAGCTGTTCGTGGATGCCCGCAAAGACTGGCGCGTCGTGTACGGCGTGCGCCCAGCCCCCGAGACCTCCGCCTATCAGCGGGAGATCCACGTGGTCGCCATGCGGCCGCGGGCGAACAACGACGTCTACGACGAGGTGGGCCGCCGTTTGGGGATGACCCGCCGACCGTTGAGCGCTCGCACGCATGCCGCCCGCGCCCGCTCCCCGCAGCTCATGGCACGCGGCCCGATGCCGAAGCCCGGACCGCTGCCTTCCGCGATGCCGGGCCTGCCCCGACCAGCCCACAGCCCAGCACACCACCACGCTCGCTGACACAAGGAGCACCTGCCTATGCCCTCTGATCCGGTTCCGGCGCTCGTTCGCCGAGCTGTTTCGGATCTCGACCACCGCATCGAGGCGGCGACCGGCCACGATGTCGACACGCTGTGGGCGCACCGGGACCGAGGCGTCCTCGACGAGCCGCACGCCCGCCTGGTGGACCTGCACCGCGAGCTGGCCAGGGCCGAAACCGGCGTGACCTTCTACCGCACCCTCCTGCACCGGCTCAGCAGCGGCGAGTTCCCCACCGATGCGGCCCTGCTCGAGCGGATCGACCGCACCGTCGTCCAGATGCAGGAAGCCGCCGGTGAACGCGACGCCGCCGCGGCCCGCGTCATCACGGCCCTGGAGCCGATCGAGACAGCCAACCGCAGCACACGCCACGGTCAACGGAAGCCACTGCCGCCCGCCGACCACGCCGCCCTGCTGGCCATCGCCGGCGGCGCCAAGCTGCATGAACACCTCCTGACGGGACGCCTGTCGGTGGTCACCGCCTCCGGCACCCGGATCCCGTACGCACGATTCCAGCAGCTCGAGTCCTCCGGCCTCGTCTCCCGGGACACCAGCCATCCGCTGCACGTCGGACAGCCGGTCGCCCTGACCGACGTTGGCCGTGCCGCCCTCACCGGCAGCCGCCAGGCGAGTACGGCTGCCTCCCCGGCCACCGTTCGGCCCGGCGCCTGGCCCGCTGCCGCACGGCCCCGCCGCTGACCCTGCCGCCCACCGAAGGGATCCATGCCTTCCCCCGAAATGGACCTGCGCCTGCACGGCTTCGAGGCCGCTGACGAGCGAACCGACGAGGCGTTCTGGCACGCGATCGGGATCGAGCAGGACATGCTCACCGTGCTCGCCGAACACCACACCCCAGACGGACTCCACAGCTATTTCGTGCTGCACAACGGTGCCGTCACCTGGGGCATCCCCGGCGAGCCACAGTTCGTCGCCCTCCACCTGCGGCGCGACCCCCCGACCAAGACGTTCCGTTTCGATCACGCGGAACTGCCCCTGCCCGCGATGGCGCAGTCGTGGCTCATCCACCGCGGATGCCCTCCTGGCGCCATCGGCCTGCTGCCCGGCATGGGGACCGCGCCGGCGGACGAGTCGACCCGGGCGCTGGAGCAATGGCCCAGGAG
This sequence comes from Streptomyces poonensis, assembly GCF_014650915.1. GTDB lineage: Bacteria > Actinomycetota > Actinomycetes > Streptomycetales > Streptomycetaceae > Streptomyces > Streptomyces poonensis. The sequence continues at coordinate 210,941 of NZ_BMVW01000009.1, forward strand.
CGACGGGGACAACTTCGCCCTCCTGCACAGCTACACCGACGACGACCCCGGCAATGCGGTCACCGTCGTGGTCCTTCGTGCTGGCTGTGTCACTGTCTGAGGGCTCTGGTCCACTTCGTGGTCTCTGTCGCTGATTCAGGGGTGCGCGATGATAGGGCTTCCATTTTCATCGTGGACACCGGTTGTCATGCAGCGATGGCCAGCGTAGTTGATCTCTGTTCGAAGGCGACCGGTGCGAGGTAGCCGATCGTGGAGTGCCTGCGCCGGTGGTTGTAGAAGCCGAGCCGGGCGACTCGTGCGGTCGGCCAGCCGCGCCGGCCGGGCAGGATTTCCCGTTTGAGCGAGGCGAAGAACGACTCCGCGGCGGCGTTGTCCGCCGAGGTGCCGACCGCTCCCATGGACCGGCGGATTCCGGCGCGGTAGCAGGCGTCGGCGAACGCCTTCGACCCGTACTGAGCCCCGTGATCGCTGTGAAAAATCACGCCGTTCACCTGTCCGCCGCGGGTGTGGCTTCGTCGATGTGTAGTGGGATCAGGCACACATTTCGTGAGGGCGATCAAGGTTCGGGCTCGTCCCACTTCCAGCCGCTCTGGGGGAATTCCTCAAGGATGAAGGACGCGAGCGAAGACGCCTGGTGGATGGCGGATGACCAGTCCGGTGCGGATACGTCGAGCAGAACCAGAGGCGGCGGGTCTTGCCGGAAGTCATAGGTGAGCAGTTCGCGGCTCCCGTCCCCACCAATGACGAGGCTCCCGGGGAATCGTTCCTGGAACTCGCCAGCCTTATTGACCTCGATAAGCTCCGCGATCTCATTGATCATTAGGAAGTCGTCGGCCGGAAGGACGAACTGACTCATGCTGCCCTGTGTGGTCAGGAAGTGCCGGTAGTCCTGGGGAAGCCGGACTCCGAAGTGCTGCTCAGCCTGCGTGATCCGGTCCTCGTTCGAGCTCATGACGCTGTTCTATCAAGGCGGCGTCCTGCCGAGCAGCACGGCCCTGGGCAGCGGTGAGGAGCATGCGCTTGCGGAGGAGGGGAAGTTTCGCTCGCCCGAACATCTGCCTCTTGATCATCTTGATGTGGTTGACGCGGCCTTCGACGGGTCCGGAGTTCCAGCGGGTGGTCAGTCCCTTCAGCACGGCGTCCCAGTCTTTCTCCAGGCCGTTCGCGAAGGTATGGAGTGCGGGGAGGTCCTCGGCCTGGGCAGCGCTGACCCAGTCCTTGAGGTGCTGGCCGGAGCGGGTGGTGAGGATTTCGACGAAGGCCCGGACGAGTTGTTCGGCCGCGGCCAGTTCGGGGCAGCGACTGAGGATGTCAGCGAATTGCTCCCGGTCCGCGTTCCGCAGATGGTCTGGGTGCCGCATCATCCAGCCGGTCACCTGGCGGACGCCCGGCGGCGCCGGGCCGACGATGCGAATGCGCTGACGCCGGCGGGGCCGCAGGTAGTCGCTGATGATCTGGTAACTGCCCTGATAGCCGAGTTCCGTGAGTTCGGCGTGCAGGCGGATGGCGTTGGTGTGGCCCTCTGCCCAGCGCCGGTCCAGGTGTGGCTTGAAGGGGTCGAGTTGGCTGGGCCGGGGCTGGTGACGGCCGTTGAGCATCTGCTCGGGTGTATGAGCGCATGCGGCCCGGCGGACGGTGTTGCCGCCCATGTGCAGTTCCCGGGCGATCTCCCGGATGCCGTGTCCTTGGTCAAGGAGAGAGTGGACGATCGCGTGGCGTTCCCGCAGCCGCGCCTCGATGGGCGACATCTCCTTCGTCGCGTTCTCCAAGTCGGCGGAGGAGATGTGCACGATGCCGTTCGCGTCGGCGTCGGGCGGTTTGAGGCAGGCGTTATGCCGGCGGACGCAGCGTTCCACTGCGGTGCCGAGGTTCTGCAACAAGTGGAAGGGGTCTGCGACCTGGACCGCCTGGGGTGCTCCGGTGCGGGCGCCGTCGGCGTAGGAACCGGCCCGGTCCCTGCAAATGATCTCAGAGCCCGGATGGGCCCGCAGCCAGGCAGCCAGGGTCCCGGCGTCGCGGCCTGGCAGCAGGTCCAGGGGCTGACCGGTCTCGCAGTCGATGAGGACGGTGCCGTAGTGCTGCCCTCGGCGGGTGGCGAAGTCGTCCACGCCCAGCACCCTCGGGACAGCCCAGGCCGGATCAGGCATAGCCATCACTAACCTTAACAGCGTCATGCGGCTCACGAAGCTGTGCAGAGCCTTCGCGAAACGTGCCCCTGACCGGCCCGCGAGAGCGACAGCCACGGTTTCCAGCACTCGGTGGAAAGCCGGAGTCCGCCGGGCGTACCGTACGGTGAGTCCGTCGACCTGCTCGGCGAACGTGCGACGTGGACACGCGGCGTTCTCGCAGTACAACCGCCGGACGGACAGATCGATCTGGACTGGTTGTTCCCCCACGGGACCATCAGCCAGATGCCGCTCGTAGGTGCTGTGCACCCGTTCGGACGGCGTCGCGCAATCGGGACATCTGACGATGACATCCCGGGTTCTGGCCACAACGTGAACCGTGTCGTCCGCTGGAAAGATGGCCTCTACGAGCACGAGATCGAGGTACGGGAACAGCACGCTCACCAGCTCGTCACACCGCGCCACGATCCCAGATGACGCAGCGGTACCGATCGAAGAACCCGGTGATCGTCCTCACGAAATGTGTGCCTGATCCCACTACTACTGCCGAATAAAGCCACGGGTGCGGATGGCCGCGTTGAGCGCGTCGGTGACGAGCTCGGCCCGCATGTGATCGGCCATCGACCAGCCCAGCAGGCGGTGGGAGAACACGTCGATGACGGTGGCCAGATACAGGAATCTCCCGCCGGCGAGGGGCAGGTAGGTGATGTCACCGACCGAGGCCCGGTCGGGGACGGGTGCGGTGAAGTTCCGCCGCAGCAGATCGGGCACCGCCTGGGCGGCGGGGCCCGGGATCGTAGTGCGGTGTCGCCGTTTCAACCTCCGTCCCTGAATGCCGTGTTGGCACATGAGCCGCTCGATGCACTTGCGGTTCACCATCACGCCGCCTGCGCGGAGTTCGGCGGTGATCCGCTTGGCTCCGTACGTCTTCCCGGACTCCGTGTGGACCGTGCGTATCCGCCGGGTGAGCGCGGCGTCCGCGGCCTTCTTCGCGGCCCGGGCCGGGGCGGTCCTCAGCCACCGGTAGAACCCGGACCTCGACAGGTTCAGCACGGTGCACAGCCGCTTCATGCCGAAGGCGCCGCGGTGGTCGGCAACGAACTCGAAGCGGCTCACCAGTTCGTCTGGCCCGCAAAATATTTGGCCGCCCGGCGCAGGATGTCGCGTTCCATCTCCAGCTCGTGGACCTGCTTGCGCAAGGCGGCGATCTCCGCGTCCTTCGTGGACTGCGCGACCGCCTCGGGCCGCTCGGCATGCTCCGCTGTCTTGATCCACTGTCGCAGCGTCTCGTGGTTCACGCCCAGCTCGGCGGCAACGCGCGAGACGGGCCGGCCCGACGAACGGGCCAGTGCCACCGCGTCGGCTCGGAACTCCGCCGAGTACTTACTGGCTCTAACAAAAGCTTTTGATCATGTGACTGAGTACTTGATCGCTCGTTGGTCTGGTCGTGGGGAAACGTCAGTCGCGGCCGTGGGTCGTGTCGGATGAACTGTGGGCGTTGATCGAGCCGTTGCTGCCCGAGCCGGCGCCGAAGCTGGTGGAGGGGCGGCCGCGGGTGCCGGACCGGCAGGCCCTGTGCGGGATCCTGTTCGTGCTGCACACCGGGATTCAGTGGGAGTACCTGCCGCAGGAGCTGGGCTTCGGCTCGGGCATGACCTGCTGGCGCCGCCTGGCCGCGTGGAACGAGGCGGGCGTGTGGGACCAATTGCATGTGCTGCTGGAGAAGCTGCGGTCGAAGAACCAGCTTGACTGGTCCCGGGCGGTGATCGACTCCTCGCACGTGCGGGCCGCGCGGCGGGGCCCAAAAGCGGGCCCAGCCCGGTCGACCGGGCACGGCCGGGCAGCAAGCACCACGTTCTCACCGACGGCCAGGGGATCCCGCTCGCGGTGTTGCTGACCGGCGGCAACCGCCACGACGTCACCCAGCTGTTGCCCTTGCTGGACAAGGTTCCGGCAGTTGCCGGGCTCGTCGGCCGGCCCCGGCACCGGCCCGACGCGCTGCTGGCCGACCGGGGCTACGACTACGCCTGCTATCGCCGCCTGCTCTGGCAGCGCGGTATCCGCCCCGTGATCGCCGAGCGGGGCCAGCCACACGGCTCCGGCCTGGGCATCTTCCACTATGTCGTCGAGCGCACGACCTCCTGGCTGCATGGCTTCCGTCGCCTGCGCATCCGCTGGGAGCGACGCGACGACATCCACGAAGCCTTCCTCGGGCTTGCCGTATGCCTCATCACTCACCGACACGTGCAACGGCTTTGTTAGGGCCTTTTATAGGTCCCCACCTGGGACTCCTCTCCCTGGACTCAAGATCCAGTGTCGAGGTGTCCACGATCAAGGTGGAGGGCCCGGTGACACCACCCCCCGGATCATCAACAACCGGAGGGGAAGTCATGCCGGACCCGAAGGCCGGAGGCCCCATTGCGGAGCCAACGAAGACGGTAACAGGGGGCGGCTCGCGATCGGAGTGCGGTACCCGGCTCGGGTCTTCGGTCTTGGCGTTCAGGCGGGAGTAGGGGGAACGGCCGCAGAAGCCATGGCCGTTCGGGCGGTTGTGCACCGAATTCCTGCTGATCAGTTCCTGCCCCACCCCTGCGAGCACCGGCCTGCTTCCGGAACGTGGAATCAGGCGAATGTGACACTAGGACTCCGACCTACTCGTCACCGGCCACATAAAGCGAAACGGTCCGCCGACTCCGTCGGCGGACCGTCACGAAAGATCGAGGCCAATCGTGGAGGACTGAGGAGCGCGGTAGCTTGTAGCATTACGTCGCGGGCGGCAAATCTTGGCCGGGCTCGAGGATTGTGGCATCATGCGCTGTGCCATCCGGAGTGAATGGGATAACGTCGCCACGCACTGACACTATCCATCCAACAATTTCCTCGATGATTGGATCTCCGGGCCTGTTCTCCCAGTACGCACGGTACCCCGCCCGACAAGGCATCATCCCGGCGATTTTGCGGGTCATGATCAGTCGACGGAAGTCGGGATACTCGGTCACCGGCCGCATTACGCCACGATCGGGGTCAACGACGAGAGCTGCGTGTGTTACGAGGTCCCAGCCCTCGACATCGGCTTGGTGATTCTCGAAGAGGGCAATCCAGCCAGTGCTATTGAAGTCTGTCATTTCTTCCCTGTGCTGATGAACTGCACTGCGGGGCAGTATTGACGCCCCGCAGTGCAGATCGAATATCGAAGTGCCCCTATTCAGGGAGGATTTCACTTCCCATCTTACGAAGCGGATGAGCCGTTCGCAAACTGCCGTCCTCGTTGAGGATGACACGCAGCATAGTGGTCCGAGTTTGGTCCCCGGTTAGTCCGTACTTTTTGACCTCGTACTCCGAGAGCTTTCCTACGTAGTTCGGTTCGCCGAAGTCCCAGTCGTAGACCCACCCGTCACGCTTCGAGCCATCCGGGTTGGTGCCCCAGTTGCGCCGTGGCGTACCTCTGTTCACCGCATCCTGGAGGCGTGCCTGGAGCCTGGCCTCTCCCTTCACGTACTTTCCTTCGAATATCCCCTTGTATTCATCGACGCGTTCGCCGCCACTTCGGTGCTTTTTGAGGAACTCCACGTAGTCGTCACCGAACGTGACAACCGGACGGAAAACCTTTGATGCCTGAGCTGCTTTATCGACCGCGTCGATAGCGTCCTTGAGTTTCTTCGCACGCCCGAGCGGTGCGGCAGCAGCGAGAGCAATTGCTTGACACGACTCGTTCGTGACATCCGGCTTGTCTGTGCATGCCTGGATATCTTCGATTCCCAGAGCGGCCAGGTAGCCCTGACTGACACCGTTGAGGAACTCCTCGGCCAACATCCAGGGCGGCACCGTCCTCCATGTCCTCACCGGCAACCTCAGCCACCAGATCGAACACCACCTCTTCCCCGACCTGCCCAGCAACCGCTACGCCGAGATCGCTCCCCGCGTCCACGACGTCCTCACCGCCCACGGCATCCCGTACACCACGGGCCCCCTGCTGAAGCAGTACGCCTCCACCTGGGCCCGCATCTGCCGCATGGCCCTGCCGAACCTCCAACGGACGGCACCCGCCCGGCCACGAGGCGAAGATGCCGCCTGAGGGCAGTGCGAACGCTCTTCGGAGTGCCGGGTGCCCCTCAGGCTTCGCTCAGCTGAAGGCTTTCCAGCTGGTGCCAGCCGCGGGCTGCGAGCCGTTCTTGGAGGCCGAGTGCGGGGCGTGCGCGCAGGATCAGACGCAGGGGAGGTGGCAGGGTGCGGGCGGCGTCGACCAGGGTCTCCAGGGAGCTTCGGGAGAGGCAGTGGACGCCGGTGAGGTCGACGGTCACGTCCCCGTTCTGCCGGCGACAGGACCTTAGGGCCAGGGCCAGAGGGATCTTGTGGACGCCTATGACCTGGCCGACGAGCCTGATGCCCGGCGGGTGGCCCAGGGGCGTGATGAACATGAGATCGTCGATGAAGTGGTCGGACATGGCTGGAGTCCCCAAAGCTATGCACCGCCGGGGAACAGAGGCGGTCGGGGAGTTCGCGGGCCGAGTCGCGGCGGTTCCTCGTGCGATGCCGAAATGGCGGGCTCAGATCCCGCAGACACAGCCGCTGACGTAGGGGTACTCCCTGGACCCCGAGCGATCGCCGGACCACGGCGCCGTAGCAACGGACGGCCGACAGTTCACGGACTACCAGCAGCCTACCGCCCGATCCCCGGTGCTGACAGCCCGTTCAGGGGCGGGCGGGTACGGCCGTGCCGTACCCGGAAGCCGGTCGGCAAGCCTGCGATGAAGCTTCTGATGGACAGGGCGTCGAAGAGTGAGTTCATCGACACCACCCGCACCCTGGCCTCGACGGACACGACCGCCCCAAGGGCGAGGCGCGCCCTGTCTGCGGTCAGTGCGGAGCCGTCACGGTGGTGCATGGATCAGCGGGCGAGGAAGGGCTCTGATCGTCCCCTGGGGGACGACATGTCGCTTACGTGAGTTGCGGTCTGCCGTCCCCCGGTCGGGGGACGGATCGATCTCAAGGGCAGTGACCGGCGGCCCGGCACACCCGTTGGACAGGCCGCAACCGCTCGCGCTGGTCCGTTTTCCTGTGGCCGACGTGCGGCGCACCACCCCTACGCCGCACGTGCCGAGGAACGTCGGATGACCCGTCGCACCCCGCGCGCCTGCCTTCGCGCCCTGCGCTTACCGCTGGCCCCGCCCTGCTCACCGGTGCCTGTCCCACCGGTACCGCCCGCGCCGTCCCGCCGCCGCGCTCGAGCAGCGGCTCCAACGACTGCACCTGCCGGCCGACCACCGCCCATCCGCGGCCGGTGGTCCTGGTCCACGGCACCGGCTCCAGTGCGGTCCTCAACTGGGGCCTGCTCGCCCCGCATCTGGTGCGGCGCGGCTACTGCGTGTTCGCCCTGGAGTACGGCCGGACCGGGCCGCCCCTGATCCACGGGCTGGGCCCGATCGAGGACTCCGCCCGGCATCTCGACGACTACGTCGACCGGGTCCGCGCCGCGACCGGTACCCGCAAGGTCGACCTGGTCGTCGCCTCGCAGGGCGACCTGATGCCCCGCTACTGCCTGAAGTTCCACAGGAGGGAGGCGGAGGCGCAGGTAATGGGTGTGGCGTGGGCGGGGTCGAGGATGTTGGTGATCTCGTAGTGGGTGATGCGGTGCATCGCGGCGGTGGCGAGGTGGCCGGAGAGGTCGAGCGGGCACGGTCCTGGATGTAGAGGTTGCGCACGACCGCCGCGCGGCCAGGCGCCGACTCCCGGCGGCGTACGGCGCAAGGCGGGTGGCTGCTGTCCGCCGGAACGGCGGCGAGGGCTCACGGTTGTGTCGGTTCCGTGCCGGTCTCGCCGGGAAGCCGCAGGTCGTCGCGGACGACGGCGCGGGCGAGGTCGCCGAGGTCCATGCCGTGGCTGAAGGCATGGGAGCGCAGCAGGTCCAGTGCCTGGTCGACAGAGACGGCGTGGTGGTAGCAGATGACGCCGACGGCTTGGTGGAGGAGGGCCTGGGGCTCCGGGAGGCGGACCGGCGGCGGGCGGCCCTCGGCAGTGCAGGCGGCCTGCAGAAGCAGGAGCGCGGCACCGAGGTGATCGGCGGCGGTGTGCCGGTCGGCGAGGGGCAGCGGGCCGGGCCGGTCGCGGTAGAGGCACAGGACGAGGCCTCCGCGTTCCGGGGCGCGGGAGCGGGGCGGGGCGGGTAGGGCGAGGACCGCGCGGATGCCGCGGGCTCGGGCCTGGTGGGCGAAGAGGGGAAAGAGCCGTACGACGCCGGGATCGGCCAGGTCGTCGGCGAGAACCGTCGCTCGCTGCTGCAGGGCTTGCACGCACGGGCCCTCGCCCAGGTTGATCTGCAGGGTCTCGCCCGCGTCGGCCAGCGGGCCGTCGCCGCACAGCGAGATTCGGCGGGCCAGGGCGGCGTCCGCGGCCAGGGCCAGCCCGACCGAGCACGGCGTTTGCAGCGCCGCCCGGCAGATGGTGGCGAGGGAGCCGGGACCGTGGTGATGGCGGAGCAGGTGGTCGGCCAGCTGCGCGGCCTTGGGCCGCGGGCCCGTCACGGGGGGCTCAGAACCGAACAGGGCAGGGTGGCAGGGGTCATGGTGCGGGCTCCGGTCTCCGGCATTCACCGCCGGTGCCATCCCGACCGGAAGCCAATGTCAGTGTCGTCAAGCGCTGAGAAGGCGGTGGTGTGCGCGGGCGGCCTGCCCTCACCTCATGCCTGAACCACCTGCCGTGAGCCAGCCCGGCCACGATCTGTTACGGGCCCCGGCCGGGCCTTGTCCGCCGGTCGACAGGCGGGCGTCAGGCTACGGGCCGGGGGGCGCCGAGCGGCTTGTGCTGATGCTGATGCGGATGGTCGTGCCGTGGTGGGTGGTGCGCATGTCGGCAGCGTCGCTGAGCTGCCGGATGATCCACAGTCCCCGGCCGTCGAGATCGGCGGTGTTGGGTGGCAGGTATCCGGCCAGGGCGGTGTTCTGGGTGCCCTCCGGGTCGGTGATCTCGCAGAACACTTTGCCGGCGGTGGTCCAGATGCGGCAGCTGCCGGCTCCGCCGCCGTGCCGTATGGCGTTGGCGGCGGCCTCGTCCACACAGATCAGCAGGCGGTCGATCCGGTCTGCGGGCAGCCCCGCGCCGCGGGCGAGCCGGGCGGCGAACGCACGGAGCTCGGCGATCTGTCCGGGGCCGCTGAAGCGGAACTCCTTGCAGCGTCGGGGCGGCTCGGGCAGCGGCACGGTGTCGCAGGCCGCGCTGAAATCCTCTGGGCTGACGTGGGCCGGGTTGGGCCGGTGGTCGGCGCCGCTGGTCAGGGTGGGGTGGGTGAGCTGGGCGGTGCGGAGGACTCCGGCGGGCAGGACGCGGGTGTCGTAGGGGCACAGGTGCCAGGCGCCGGTCGAGGCCAGGGCGAGAGTGAGCAGGGACTCGTAGCGGGTCCACTCGCGGGCCTGGTCACCGGTGAGTCCGGCCCAGGGCGTCTCGCCCAGGACCCTGGTCGGACCTGCGATGCCGTGGGCCTGGTCGTGGAAGGCCAGCAGCGCCTGGGCGGGGGTGCGGTACCAGTGGGCGGGGGCGAAGGCGGCCTCCTCGGCCCGCGCTCCCAGATGGTCTTGCAGCAGGGCGGTGTTGTGCGGCGTGGTGGCGATGAAGACGGGTTCGCCGGCGGTCAGTCCGTCGCGGGCGAAGGGCACCGCGGCGGCCAGGAACTGCTCGTCGCTGCCGTACAGCAGCAGGTGGTGCGCGGGGGGTGCTCCTCCCGGCGGGGACGGTAAGCGCGGCTCAGTCATCGGGGATCTCCTCCAGGAGGGTCAGCGGCAGCTCGGGCCGGTTCCAGCCGCAAGCGAGCAGCATGTCCGCGATGACTGGGGTCCTGGTGTGCAGGATCAGGCGCTGGACGGGTCCCAGCGCTTGGGCGAAGGCGGCCAGCGCGTGCAGTGAGGCGAAACTGAAGAACGTCACCTCGGTCAGGTCCAGCGTGATGTCATCGGGAGGTGCGTCCACGGCGAGCAGATGGTGCATCAGGGCGGACTGGTTGGTCATGTCGACCTGGCCGGCGAGCCGCAGGCCAGGCGGATCGGCGGTATGCCAGATCCGCAGCAGCGCGTCGGTGTACAGCGGGGGCACAAGGGACCTTCTCCCTGCGCACACCGTGATGGGCTCCGGGACGCTCTGATCGGCGCCTGCCACGACTGTCGGTGACCGTCCGGCATTCTGAGCCGTCCCACGGTGTGGCTCTCGACCGGTCGCAGAGGGCCGGGGGAATGTCCGCTGGCGGCATGGGGCCTCCCCTCGACGGGGCCGCCGAATGCCGGCATCGAAATGGGTCTCACACCGGTGGAGGCATCCACGGAAGCACTTTGAGACTACGCCCATCCGGCATCACAAAGCGGACATGGGCCGCCCGGACATTGTGCGCTGCCGTGGACACCGCCTGCGCGTCGGCGTCTCGGCCGCGCGGTCGCCGGTTTCGGGAGGTGCTCGGGGCTGACGCCCTGATCGACGCCGGGCGCGTCACTGCGGGCTGTCCGGGTAGCTGTCGGGCCGGCCGCGGTCGGGCGGTGCCTCTTCGGCGAGGATGTCGTGGAGCGGCAGCCGGTTCCGCAGGACGGTGTGGGCCAGTGCGAACTGAACGCATCGGCTGGGGTTGGCCAGGCTGAGGCTGCCGTCGGCGTGGTGGATGGCCTGGCGGATGCCGAGGAGCGTGAAGAAGCTGGCGCCGTCGCAACGGGTCACCTCGGACAGGTCCATGGTCAAGTGTCGGCTGCCCTCGGCCAGGACCTTGGAGGTGAGTTCGCAGAGCGCGGGAATGCTGCCCGTATCGAGCTCGCCGGTCAGGGCCAGCGTCATGAAGTAGTCAGGAATGATGGGGGTGCGTTCCAGGGTCATCCGCAAGCCCCTGCCCCGCTGGTTCGGGTCGGTGCTCATTTCGGTCACCCCTGCCTGGCGGCACGTTCGGCCAGAGCCTTGGCGTGGGCGTGCCGGTAGAACGCAGCGCCGGTCTTTGAACCGGCGCGATGATCACGGCGGATCGCCGCGTACAACTCGGCCGTGCTCACCGATATGCGCATCCGGGCCCCCAGAGGACGAGCACACCGATCGTCCCACCATAAGCCCTCAGCTGCCGTCGGAACGGGGCAACACCAGCCTTCAGGCCGCGATGTCGCCCCCCGGAGCCGGCGGCAACCCCATGGCGTGACTCCCCTACGAAACCACCCTGGCCATGCTCGAACCGGCACCCGTCGACCCGGCCGCGGACAAGAGCCCCGTATGGGCCCGGCCCGGAGAGCCGTGCGGACCTAGTACTCCAGTGGGACTTCACCATTCCCGCTGGTCAGGCGCGGTTTTTCGAGCCTAGCGGGCGGACGGTGCACCACGGGCCGGTTTCGGGGAGCCGTCGTGAACGGCGGGCCGGGACGTGCAGGCTCAAGGCATGATGGCGGACTTTGTCACGGGACGCTGGAGTGCCGAGCTCGAAGACCTGTTTTTGCGGGTGAGCGGAAGGTTCGGCCGGGTCGAGGTGCGGCGTCGAATGCGGGACTACGTCCGGGGCCTGCTGGGCCCGGTCGGCCGCAAGAACAGCTGGCAACTCGCCGAGTACGCCGGTCACAACGGCCCCTACGGCCTGCAGCACCTGCTGTCGTGGAGCCGGTGGGACCCCGACGAGCTGCGCGATGACGTGCAGAGATACGGTGCCGAGAAGCTCGGCACCGCGGACGGCGTCCTGATCGTCGACGACACCGGGTTCATGAAGAAGGGCACCGTCTCGGCCGGGGTGCAGCGGCAGTACTCCGGCACGGCCGGGGCTCGTTCATAAATAACTGTCAGAGTTGATCTGTAGGGGTGTCCTCTGCGGACGCGAGACGAGCTCGCAGTTGTTGGAGCGTGCGTGCAGGTGAGCCAGGTATCGGTGTGACGGCGATGCCGTGCAGGTCGAGGATTCGGTGTCCGTCTTGGAACTGGTTGGACAGGTTGGTGCGTGTGACGCTCAGCATCTGCGCCATCAGGGTGCTGGTCGCGGCCCTGCGGCGGTGCAGGAGCGCGGCGAGTAGGCGGTGGAAGTGGTCCAGGCTGCTGGTCTGCGGATGAAGGTAGCTCCGGGGTCGGTGGAAGCGACGCTGGAAGGCTGCCTCGGCCAGGGCGTCCCAGTACGGCTCCGAGACCGCCACGAGATGCGCGAACTCCGACCGTGCCAGGCCGGTCAGCGTCGGATCGGAAAGCAGTGACGTCACGGCGGGATCGATCGGCCGACGAGTAGCCGGTTCCGTGGAGAGGCCAGGAGGGTCCGGGGCCAGGGTGTAGTTCCCATCGCCGTGGAATGCGTCGGGTGTGATCGGTAGGGCGTGGAAAACGGCGGCCGTGACGGTGGTGCCGAGAGGGTAGTCGCCGGTGTCCAGTTCGGCGCCGATCCGCAGTCCGGCCGCAGTGGTCGTTGCGGCGATCGTCTCGAGCACGACCTGGTAGCTGGTCAGTGGCCGTCCACGCCAGTTGGCGGTGATGTGGCAGAACATCCGATGCTCGATCTTGTTCCACTTCGAAGTGCCTGGCGGGAAATGGCATACGGTGATCTTCAGCCCGCTCTCCCAGGCGAAGGTGTGCAGCTGTTTCCTCCAGGTCCAGTAGCGGGGATTGTTCGAGCCGCCAGCATCCGCGGTGATCAACAGTCGGTCCGCGTCCGGATGGTCCGCTCGGCCGTGGCGGTGCCACCACCGGCGGATGGATTCCGTCGCGAACTCGGCGGTGTCATGATCGGTCCCGACGTTGACCCAGCCGGTGTTGGTGGCCAGGTCGTAGATGCCGTAGGGAATGGCCGCCGACTGGTCGTCGTCGAAGAGGTGGGAGTGACAGTCCACCTTGATCGGATCCTTGCAGGGGCGCCAGACACGGCCGGGCCGGTCGCGGTTGCCGATCCACTCCTTGGCCTTGGTGTCAACGCTGATCACTGGCTGGCCACCGTTCAGGAACGTGGTGGCGGTGGCGTTGATGTGCGCGAATTGGGCGTCACGGTCCTGATGGCGTGCGCCTTCTGTGGTTTTGGCCGTGCCCTGCAGGCTGTAGCCCATCGCGTGCAGCAGACGTCTGACGGTCGTAGCGCCGACCGGATGCCCCTGCTCGGACAGGGCCTTGGCCAGGCTTCGCAGCGACAGGGTGGTCCAGCGGAGCGGGGAGACGGGATCGCCACGGGTGTGCGGCTCGATCAGCATCTCCAGAGCTGGCAGCAGGCCGGTGTCGGTGGCCGTCAACGGCTTGCGCCCGCCTCCCGGAGCCCGGATACGGTGCGTCGGCGCCGCGTGCGCCTCCAGCTCGGTGATCCCGCGCGAGATGGTGGCGGTACTGGTTCGGGAGACGTCGGCTACCAGGGCGATTCCGCCATGCCCGAGCGATATGGCCTCGCTGGCGAGGTAAAGCCGACGACGGCGCTCGTCGAGATGCGGCAAGATCTGCTCGAACTTGTACTGCAGCACGGCAGCAGGAACGCGTACTTGCGAAGGCACGGTCATGTCACAGCGTCCCACTGACGACCGTCCCACAGATCAACTCTGACAGTTGTTCATGAACGAGCTCCCGGACGGACCGAGAACTGCCAGATCGGCGTTTTCGCCGCCTACGCCTCCAGTCGGGGGCGGGCGCTGGTGGACCGGGAGCTGTATCTGCCCAAGTCGTGGACGAACGATCTGGGCCGCTGCCGGGCCGCTCGCATCCCGGCCGATCGCGGCTTCGCCACCAAGGGGGAACTGGCCCGCTCCCTGGTCCTGCGCGCTGGCCTCGTCGCTGCCGATCGCCTGGGTGACCGCCGACAGTCTCTACGGGCAGGAGTGGCGCTTTCGTCACCTGCTCGAGCAGGCCCAGGTCGGCTACGTGCTCGCGGTCCCCAAGTCCCAGCAGCTCAAGTCGCTGTTCGGAATCTGGCGCATCGACCAGTTGACTGCCGATGCGCCGGACGAGGCCTGGCAGATCTTGTCCTGCGGCGACGGCGCCAAGGGTCCGCGCGTCTACGACTGGGCCGCGGCGAAGCTGCCCGTCAATATCGTCTTCGATCCTGATCCGCCCACGCACGAGCGGTGGATGCTGGCCCGCCGCAGCCTCAAGCGTCCCAACGAGATCGCCTACAACCTGGCCTACGCGCCCGTGGGTGCACTGCCGTTGAGCAGCTGGTCGGTGTCGCCGGCTCCCGCTGGGCGATCGAAAGGCCTTCCAGGCCGCCAAGGGCCAGTGCGGCCTGGACCAGTACGAAGTGCGCCGCTACCGGGCTGGTATCGGCACATCACCCTGGCCATGCTCGCGCACGCCTTCCTCGCCGCCATGGCCGCGGCGGCGGTCAAAAAACGGGGCGGCCGAAACAGCCCAACCGGCCTGGCCCCGCTCACCGTGGCAGAGGTCCGGCGGCTGCTGGCTGCTGTCCGCCCCGGCCGGCGCACCGCGGTGTCGGCGCACTGACCTGGTCCCGCTGGCGCAGACGCCACCAGGCCATCGCCCGCGCCTGCCACTACCGCAGACGCGCCCGCGGCTGAGGCGGCTCCCCGAAACCGGCCCGTGGTGCACCGTCCGCTCGCTAGGCTCGAAAGACCGCGCCTGACCAGCGGGAATGGTGAAGTCCCACTGGAGTACTAGTCGTGCTCCTCTGTGGGTATTCACATGCCGCTCACACCTCTTCCACGGAGCCCTGGGGGAGGAACTTCGCGGACTTCTGGGCGAGTACGTCGGCCAGGAAAGCGGGCGCCTCGTCGCCGAGCATCCGGTGCAGGGCGACCAAGCTGGTGATCGCGGTATCGGCGACTTCCTCCTGAACATCGCGCCATGTGTGACTTTGGCCCTTTCTGGGGTTGGTGCCCCAGGCGCCGACCACGGCCTGCGCGGACTCGCCGACCTCCTCGGAGAGCTTGAGGACCTGCAGCGTCCACTGCTGTTCCAGGGGCATCCCGCGCTCCGAGTCCAGGCTGGTGAAGAGGTTGGCGAGCTGGCCGATCACGTCCCACAGCGGTGGGTCCGGTGCGTGTGTGTTCAATGTGCGCTCCTTGGTACGTCAGCGAAGAAGGTGCCGGCCGTTGTTGGCCGCGGGAGGGGATCAGGGGACAGGTTCCGCAGGGGGCCCAGCACGGGTTTGGTGTCCAGTCGCGTGTACCACTCGGTGGCGAGAATCCGGTGCCGGGCGTCGGCGGTGAGGCCGGACAGGAGAGCCGGCAGGGGGCGCTGGCCCTCGACTTGGCTTCTGTGGGCAAGGATGGCGCGCCACTTCGTCTCCGCCCAAGCGCTCACGTCGACGGTCGCGGTCACCTGCTCGTCGGGGGCGCTGCGGACCGCCTTGCCGACACGGCTGAGGAGGCTGCCGAGTTCGCCGACGCCCGACTCCGGATGCGTTGTCAGGTACAGGGCGCTGGGCTGCCAGGGCGGGCCGGCCTGCGGGTAGAGATGGGGGAGCCCGGCGGCGTGTACAGCGAGCAGGGTCACGCGGTGTGTATGGATGTGGTCAGGGTGTCCCGTCAGCTGGCCGTACGCGTCGTGCGTGACGATGACGTCCGGCCGTAGCTCGCGGATGTGCCCGACGAGCAGCTCAACCACGTCATCGAGGGGTGCATCGCACAGGCGGGGCATCCCTGGAGCGGATTGGGGCACGCGGGCGTCGGCGTAGCCGAGCATCCGGGGTTTTCCGGCCCCCAGGACGGCGAGCGCGTCCGCGAGTTCACCGGCTCGGTGGGTGTCGGGGGCCCAGGTGGTGGTGACCACGGCGGTTGCCGCGTCGGCGGCGGCGTGCTGTGCGAGTACGCCGCCGGCCAGAAGGGATTCGTCGTCCGGGTGGCCGAAGATGCCCAGAAGGGACGGGCGGGGAGCAGCAGGAGGGGATGGGGTCACGGCGGTGGTGCCTTTCTGTCGAATCCGGTGGGGCGTGGCCTCCGGGCTAGGCGCGGCCGGGGGAGCGGTAGGCATGGAAGTCGGCGGGCGGGTGGTCGAGTGGCAGAGGGTCTCAGGCGGTCAGGTACTGGGCGTCGGTACGAACAGCAGGTTGGTCAGCGCGTTCAGGGACCAGAAGCGCCAGGAGCCGATGGCTTCCTCGCGCTGCGTCGGGACGTCGGCCCATCGGGCGACCAGGACGGGCACTGTGACCCGGACGACGTCGCCCACCCGGTTCAGGAGCGTGTACGTCGCCGGGCTCGCCACGAGACCTGTATTTTCCCGGAGTTCGCGGATGGCGGCCTGGGCGAAGGTCCTGCCCAGCTCGACGGTCCCGCCGGCGAGCTTCCACATACGGTGACGGTGCCACCCGAGCAGGACTCCGTCCGAGCCGTGCACGATCACGTCGATCCCAGCGCCGTGTTCGGCGGAGGCGGCGCGCTGATGCGGGGGCCGCTCGGTACGTGCTGCGGGCGGCGGGCCGCGTACAGCCGGTAGGAGAGGTGGTTGTCCGGCTTCGGGGAGTCGATCGCCGTGACCGAGTCCATGGTGAGGCCGTGCTGGAGCAGGAGGCCCGCCCACAGTTGCGGCGTAAGGACCCACATGTCTACCGGGTGGTCTTCGGTGGTGCCGGGCAGCCGCAGGATCTCGGGCCGCCGGGTGACCTCGGTTGAGGGTCCTGTGCCGTGGGAGTTGGTGTGCAGCGCGGTGAAGACCAGCCGACCGCCCGGTTTGAGGCCGTTGGCCAGGGCGGGCAGAAGTCGGTCCGGGTTCAGGTACGGCATCGAGCCGATGGAGTAGATCAGGTCGTACGGGTCGATATCGCGCAGGTGGGCCACGGCGTCGGCGCACACCAGGTGCAGGCCCGGGGTGTCCGGGTAGCGGGCGAGGGCGCGCTGGTGCTGGGTGGGGGAGGCGTCCACGGCGGTGACCTCGGCGCCCAGGGCGGCCAGGTGGGCGGCGTGCCGGCCGAGGCCGCTGCCGACGTCGAGCACGCGCAGCCCTTTCACGTCACCGAGGGCTTCGAAGCCGGGGCCGGTGTCCGGGATGCCCCAGTTCCACCGGTCCAGCTCCGGCAGCTGTAGCTTCCGGGCCAGCTGGTGGGCGCCGTAGATGTTCCAGGTTTCGATGGTGTGCGTCTCGGTGTTCACCAGGTTCTCCATCGGGTGGCCGGGGCGGGGGTCAGGGGCGCAGGGCGTAGCAGCGGAGGACGTCGAGGTCGACGGTGTGGACGACGGACCAGCCCGCGGTGAGGATCTCGGCTTCGGCGGGGGTGATTCCGAGGTGTTGCCGGGGGTCGGTGTCGGCGCGGCGGCCGGAGATCTCGGTGGCCACCCAGAAGATCCCGCCTGGTGCGAGGAGGCGGCGGACGCGGTCGAGGAAGGCCGCTTGGTCGTCGATCCACCGGTAGACCAGGCGGCAGGTGATGACCGCGTACGCCCGGTCCGGCAGGGCGTTGAGGTCATCGGTGGTGATGTCCATGCACCGCCAGACCGGGCCGGGCCCGCTGTCCTGGGCGGCGGCGAGCGCGACGGCGCTGGGGGAGCAGTCGATGCCGGTCGTGCGGTAGCCGAGCTGTTCCAGGCGTCGGGCCAGAGCGCCGTCGCCGCAGCCGAGGTCGAGGGCGGGGCGGGCGCGGCCAGGGCGGAGATGATCCTCCAATAGCCGGATCTCGGTGTCGTCGAGCTGCCGGTAGCGGCGGCCGTCGGCCCAGAGCCGCTCCCAGTAGGCCGCGGCTGCGGGGGACTCGGTGGTCATGAAGCTCCTTCACGAGCGGGCGGCACGGTTGCGCGGCCGCGCGGGCGGGCGGAGTGGGCGTGTCCCGCAGAGCGCGGACGGGGAAGCCAGTAGCAGGACGACGGGTACGACCCCCGGTGGTCACTCGCGGCCTCGCTGCCGAGCAGGTACCGGTAGGCGGGGATCGTCCGGGCGGTAGCCCGCGGGGCCAGGACGGCGACCGTCACCGGGCCTCACCCCCGGCCGCCAGTTCCGGGGCGACGACATTGGCGTACCGGTGCCCGGCGGCGAAGTGGCGCAGGATCTCGTGGGTGAAGAGGTGGCAGTCCTCCGGCGGGCTGGTGGGATCGATCCAGGCCAGCTCGGTGTGGGTGCCCGGTTCCCGGTTGTACGGCTCGCCCTCCCAGCTTCGGGCGAGGAACACGGCGCCCACCACTCGTTCTCCGTCCGCGGCGTGGAGGTGGGTGAGCTGGCAGAAGTCGAGCCGGTTGGGGGTGATGCGGATGCCGACTTCCTCGGCGAGCTCGCGCGCCGCGCCTTCGTCGAGGAACTCACCGGCTTCGAGTCGGCCGCCGATGATGGTCAGCAGGCCGGGGGAGTGCCATGAATGCTGCTGGTGTCGGACCGTGAGCACCCGCCCGTCACCGGGACGCTGGAGCAGCACCATGACGTGGGCGATGCTCCGGTGGACGTCGCTCAAAGCCTGTTTACCCTCATGAGCCGGTCCAGGGTCCGTCGGCCCCGGGCGGTGACCTCTGGCTGGTTGTTGTCCGGGCCCCAGGCCAGGCAATTGACCGCGTCCAGTGCGGTCAGGCAGCGCAGCGCGTGCCGCTCGGCGGGGGTGAGCGCGCGCCCGTATGCCTGGAGGAACGCCTGCTCGCGGTCGGGGTGGTCGAGCCACTCGGTGACGGTGAGGATGACGAGGTCCTGGACGCGGGCGGCCGGCCGGGTGCGTTCGAAGTCGACGAGCGCGAGCCCGGCCGGGGACCACAGCCAGTTTCTCGGCTGGTTGTCGCCGTGGACGTATCCGACGGGCACCTGGCCGACGCGGCGGAGCAGGGCGGCATGGTCGCGGATCATCTGCTGCTCGTCCGCGGTGAGCCGGTCCCCGGCGCGGGCCAGGTGCTTCTCCGCTCCGTCGGCAGCGGCCTCAAGCGATGCTTCGGCCTCCGCCCGGTCGGCGCGGTCGAGGTCACCGGCTTCGTGGAGGCGGGCGCACAGCGCGACGGCCTGCCGGTGCACGGCCCGCCACACGCCGGGGGTTAGGCCGAGCCCCGGCGCCGGGGCGCCGGGCACCGCGGTGAGCAGCAGGGCCAGGTCCTGCGCACGGCTGTCGACGAGGTGGGGTGCCCGGCTGTGGCCGAGCGCGGGGACGACGTGGCGGTAGGCCAGGGTCTCGCGGGTGAAGAACTTCTCGCTGGGCGAGACCTTCACATAGCGGCGGGCGCCGCCTGCGCCCTGTAGCTCCCACACCCGGGAGCGGTCCCAGTCGTGCGAGGCGTCGCGTACGGCCACGACGGGACCGATTCCGCTGCTCCGCCCAGCGCCGCACCGTCGCGGGCAGGGATTTCGTCTGCCTCACGCCGCGCACCTCGCGCTCGGGCGTGAAGTGCGTAAGGAACGGGGGACGCGGCCATCGGCAGCGGTGAGGGATGGGGGCATGGCTCCTCCTGGGTGGTGCCCGTGCCGTCGCGCGGCAGGACGGGCGGGAGACAGACGGGGGACGGGTGGGGCGGAAGCGGTCAGCGGTCCTGGGACAGCTCCAGCAGCTCGGCGAAGGTTCCGCCGCTGTGGACGAGGTCGTCGTAGCGGCCCTGTTCGGTGATCCGGCCGTGCTCCATCACGACGATGTGGTCGGCGATCTTGGTGTTCTCCAGGCGGTGGGTGACCACGATGGTGATGCGGTCGGCGGCGATGGCCTTGATCTGCTCGAAGATCTGGTGCTCGCCGCGCGGATCCATCTGGGAGGTGGGCTCGTCGAGGATCAGCAGCCCCGGGCGCCGGTACAGAGCCCGGGAGCAGGCGACGCGCTGCCACTGCCCGCCGGAGAGCTCACAGCCGCCGAAGACGTCGCGGGACAGGAGGGTGTCCAGGCCCGCGGGCAGGTCGTCGACGGCTTCGCGCAGTCCGACCGCGTCGATGGCCTCCCACACCGGGGCGTCGTCGTGGGTCCGGGGCTGGCCGAGGGTGACGTTCTCGCGGACCCGCAGCGGCCACTGCGCGAAGATCTGCGGCACCAGACCGGTGTGCGCCCACACCGTGGCGGGGTCGACCTCGGCGAGGTCGGTGCCGTCCCAGGTGACCTTGCCCTTGTCCGGCAGGTAGATCCCGGTCAGCAGCCGGGTGAGGGTGGACTTGCCCGAGCCGTTCGCCCCGACGATGGCGAGGATCTGGCCGCGCCGCAGGGTGAGGGAGACCCCGTCGACGGCGGGCTTGTCCTTGCCCGGGTACTGGTAGACGACCTCCTCGAGCCGGATCTCCTCGGTCGGCGCGGCGTGGGTGCGGGGGCCGCGCCGGGGGGCACGGGCGGCGGCCTCGTCGAGGAAGGACTGCATGTCGCCCAGGTACAGGCTGGTGTGGAAGACCGCGGCACCGTTGATGACGACCTGGGAGAGCGCGGCGAGGGTGGTCTGCACGGCGATGACGGCCGTCGCGGCCACCGCGAGCTCGATCCGGCCCGACACCGCCAGCCACGCCAACGCGCCCCAGGTCGCCACCAGGAAGACGCCGCCGGCCAGCGCGGACAGCAGGGCGATCCGCAGGGTTTGCGGCGCGGCGGCCAGGGTGCGCCGGTCACACCGGTCGGACAGGGCCCGGTACCAGTAGACGAGGTAGTCGGTCATGGAGTTGGCGCGGACCTCGTCGCCGTACTTCGGTGTGGTCGCCCACCAGCGCATCATGCCGCGCACGTTGCGGTCGGCGATGTTGGCGTAGTGGATCTCGTAGTCGACCCGGGCGGTCAGGACGGCGCCGACGCCGGCCGGCAGCACGGCGAGCAGGAGCAGCGGCAGCATCAACGGGTTCAGCACCGACAGCACTCCGCCGGCGGTGACCATGCGGATCAGCGCGGACAGGAAGCGCTGGGCGTCGGTGACCATCACGTGCGTGCGGATCACCCCCATCTCGGCCGCCTCATGCCGGTCCGAGAACCCGTCCTCCGCGTATGCGGCGGCCTCGACCCGGCATACCGCCTCGACAACAGCGGTGTCCGTCTGAGTGGTCAGCCGGGGGGTGATCCGCCGCTCGGCGTAGGTGGCCACCGCCCCTGCGCCGCGGCCCAGCGCGGCGGCGAGCGCCACGACCAGCAGTGCCGGCAGGGCGCCGCGCAGCCGGTCGCCGGCGGTGCCGTCCCCGAGGACGGGTTCCATGGCGTGGGCGGTGGCGGCCAGCAGCACGGCGGCCGAGGCGCCCGTAGCCACCTGGCAGCCGAGGAGGAGCTGCACCGCCCGCCGGTCGGTGCGCCACGACAGCCGGGCGATCCGGCCCAGGACGGCCGGGATCTGCGCGCACATCCGCCGGAAGGAGACCTCGGCGAGCGGATTGACGGAGTACTGCCCGCTGTAGGTGATCTCTGCGGGAGGAGGCGGGGGCGGCGCGGTGTGCTGCTGCTCGTTCGTGGCGGTCGAGGTCAATGCGGGGTCTCCCTGGACAGTCGTCCGGTGTGGTCATGAGGCTCAACGACCGGGCCGGGATTTCGAACTGATGTGTTTCGGTCACTCCCGAATCGGTTGCATGCGAAGATCGCGTGATGGGTGAGGACAGCGCGCAGGCCGCGTATCAGTCGTCCATCGGCGGCGAGCCTTCGCAGACGCCGGCCGGCGTCTGCGAAGGCGGCGACGCGGTCGGTCCAGCCCGGTTCGGCGTCGGGTCGCCGGGCGGCGTCGGCGTTCACCAGGCGCCGCATGGCCGCCACGGAGCGGTCGAGTGCGGGCCCGGCGGGCGGATCGACGGAGGGGCGCAGGGTGGCGAACTGGGACCAGACGTCTCCGGCTTCGAAGGGGTCCAGGCCGGCTTCGCGGATCATGACGGACAGCAGCATCACGCAGCGCTCGCGGGTGCCGGGGCTGCCGGTCTCGGGCAGGGCGCTGCGGCTGTCGGCGCAGAACACGTCGTGCGCCACGTCCATGCCCTCGGGGCCGCCGAAGGCTTCGGTCTCCGGCTCGTAGATGCCGCGGATCCAGCCGGTGATCTGCTGCTCGGCGACGAGGCGGTCCAGCAGGGCCGCGGAGGGGCGTTCGGTGCGCAGGCGCAGCCCTGCATCCTTGCGCAGGAAGTGGAAGTGCTGGTCGTGCAGGGCTGCCGACAGGGCCTGGGCGGCCTCGGGGCTCACTGCGCCGCCGGGGAAGGCGACGCTGGCGTGCCACCAGGTCGTGTCGTGTGTGATCGGTAGGTTTTCGTCGTCGAAGGTCATAGGCGTGGGCGTTCCTTGTCAGCGGGGCGGTGCGGGGTCAGGTGATCAGCAGCACGCTGGTCCAGTTCGTGGCGTTCGTGCCGTCGAGGGCGAGCTGCGCACCGCTGCGGCCCTCCATGAAGCCGGGCTTGGACAGTTGGTCCAGGTCGGTGGCCAGGCGCTGCTGCAGGTCGTTGATCAGAGGAGCGAAGCGTTCGGGGGCGGGGCTGTCGGCGGCGACGGCGCGGGCGAGGGTCACCAGACCTGCCCAGCCGTGGCACAGCGTGGCGTCGGTGATCCGGGCGAGGTGAGCGGGCTCGGTGAGCGTGCGTACGACGGTGTCTTCTGCTGTCTGGCGTCGGGCGCGGTCGCCCAGGGCGAGCGCGGCGAGCTGTTGGGCGCGGGCGATGCCGGGCCGGCCGTAGCACCAGGACGGGCGGGCAGGCCCCGGCTCGGGCGGCTCGGCGGCGTCCAGGTGGGCGCGGGTGGTCCAGTAATGGCCGCCGTACCGGTCCAGCCAGCGGGCGAAGACCTCGATCGCCTCGTGCTGGCCCGGCACGAGGACGCCGTGACGGGCGGCGAGGGAGAGCACCGACAGGGGGCCGGCGATGCCGTGCGCCATGCCGTTGTTGCTGTGCCCGCCGGCCATCTCCTCGCCGCCGGGCCCCACCGCGGACCACCACCCGGGCAGCCTCTTCCCCTCGGAGTAGACCGGCTGGGAGAGGGAGACGAGGTAGAGCAGCACGTCCGTCAGCCGGGTCGAGGCCGCCGGGCGAGTCAGGAGCAGCGCGCCCAGTCCCGCCAGGCCCCGGATGTGATCCCATTCCGCGAGGCCCGCAGTGCCCCAGAGGACTGCCGCCGCCGTGCTGCGAGCAGGCGTGCGTCCACAATGCGGTCGACGACCTCGCGTACGTCGGGACCGGCGTGTCCGGCACGGGCGAGCACAAACTCCAGCGCCGGGGCTCCGTGGAACAGCACGAGCAGCGGGAACGCGAGGAGTGCCGGCGTCATCAGATCGCCGAAGCCGGTGCCGCCCTCGACGAGCGCGTCCGTCCAGGCCGAGAACGCGCCCGAGGTGGTGAAGACGTGGACCAGGCCGACGGCGATGACCACCGCGTTGAGCGCGAGGAAGACGGCGACCAGTGGGATGGCCACGCTCACGGCCTCGCTGAAGCCCAGCAGGAACACCTCGCCGAGCACCAGCAGCAGAGCCACGGTGAGGGCCACCTCGTGGCCGTGGAGAACCTCGGGGAAGAACGGGTTCTCCACCACGTGCACCGACGCGTCCGCGGTCGACAGGGTGATGGTGATGATCCAGGACGTGGCGACGAAGCCGAGCAGGACCAGGACGAACAGCTTGCCCCGCCAGAACGGCAGCAGGTCCTCCAGCATCGCCACCGACCCGGCGCCGTGTGGGCTCTCCTTCGCCACCCGCCGGTACATGGGCAGCATGCCCAGCAGGGTAAGGGCCACGATCAGCAACGTCGCCAGGGGAGACACCGCGCCAGCGGCGAGTGCGGCGATGGCCGGCACGTAGGCGAGACTGGAGAAATAGTCGACCCCAGTCAGGCACATCACCTTCCACCAGGCATGTGGCACGGCGTGCCCTTCGCCGGCCGCCGGTCCGACGGGCTGCACCTGGTGGCGCAGCATCCACCGGGCCAGGCGACCGGTGGGCTGCGGACGCAGCGCGGGGCTGTCCACCACCTCGGGCACGGTCGGCCCGTTCGCGTCTTTCCGGTCCGCCATCAATATCTCCTCGCTCTCGCGCACTGGTCAGGCAGCACCGCACCGACGGCACAACGATCACCGAGTATGCGGCCTGCCTGTAGTACCCGGGTCGTACGTGTCGGTCATGGCGACGCGCGGGCTCGTTGACGAGCGGAGAGGGAGTGCATCCCGGAGCACTGCGAAAGTGGTCCTTCGGTCCAGCGCGGGGTTCGGTGGCCATGACGCGGACCATGATCAGCCACGCGATGTGGGTCGCACGCTCCGAGCTGCCTCAAGAACGAGGAAGCGGGATGTGGCCGATGACAGGGGTTCGAGAGCGCGTGTATGGACGCCGTGCAGGGCGAGCGGACGACGTGCGGCGCCAGGGGGCGGCCGCGGGCCGGGCGAGCCCGTTCGTACGACCGCCGCTCCCGCCCTCCAGCGTCAGGCGGGCGTACGCACCCGGCCGCGTGAACCACCCGTACGGGAACCGTCAAGACCAGCTTCCGTCGCACGGCCGACAGGACTTCGTCAAGGTGGACGGGCTGCGACCTGGCGCGGGCTTCGGCAGCGGTAGGCGACCGCGTTCCGGCGCCCGCCCGTACCGCCGGCATCCGCCCGTACCCCATGGGGAGTTGATCGTTCGTGAGCATCGAGAACAGGGTCGGTCTCGTCGTCGCCCCGAGTCTCGTCGGTTACCTGCTGGCCGCGCTGACCCGCCCCGGAGAAGTTCTGACCGGCGCCGGACGGCCGCGGGCGCCCGCACGCCGAGGCACCGCCGCACCGTACACGGCATCGGCGTCCGGGAAGCCCGGGAGCGCGAGGTCGCCGGAGCGAGGGACGGCCCGGAGGGAGACCTCCTCACTCCCTGGGAGGGGGGCTGGCCATGGTCGTCACGTCGCGCCGCGCGCACTCCCGGACGCGGGGTGGCGCGGTCCGTACGGAGTCCTGGTGCCGGACTGGTCGGCATGCCGCGTAGGGAACGCGTCAAGAGGGGCGTCCGGGGCGTCAGGACGGCGTCAACGGCGGCGGTGAGTGGCCGAAGAGGCTGTTTCCTCGTCTGGTCAGAGAGTCCGCCCTTCCTTCTTCCGGGGGTTCACGATGGCCGACGTGGCCTTCGTCGTCACCACGGTCGCGGTCTTTGCGCTGGTGGCGTTCATCGCCAAGGGGGTGGCGAAGCTGTGAGTGCCGAGAGCGTGATCGGTCTGCTCGTCGCCGCCGCCCTGCGATACCTTGTCCTCGCGCTGGTCGAGCCGGAGAGATGCTGAATACGGGCATGACTCCTGTTCTCGCTGGGATCCGCCGGCTTCTGGCGCTGATCGTCGCTCTGAGGCTGCCGTACCGGCCGCTGGGTGACCACATGGCGAGGGCGTACGCCTGGGAGAAGCACCTGAGGTCCGAGAAGTGGGTCTGCAAGGCGATCGGCGCGAATCCGGGCGTGGAGATGCGTCGGCCGGCGTATCCGCGCGGGATGCTCGCGTTCTCCGCGGTGAGCGGGCTGCGGGTCCACCGGGTCGCGGAGCGCAACAGGATCGACGTCACCCAGGTCGAGAAGCTGGTCGCCAGCCCTACCGACGGCCGCATCCTCGACTTCGTCGGAGAATCCCGCGTCAACGTCCTCAAGCTCAACATCGCCCTCAAGGCACGGATGACCAGGGGCTGATGGCCTCACCGCTACGGCAGAGGTGCCCACGGTCCCGAGAGCGCCTCGGGCCCGTCGGTCCTCGTGGCACATCGAACGACACGTACAAGCCCCGAATGACACGGACAAACAGGAAGGCAGCACGCCGATGACGCGGGTGCTGGTGGTCGAGGACGACGCACAGCTCGCACGAGCTCTGGTGATTAACCTGCAAGCCCGTCAGTACACGGTGGAGTCCGCGCCTGACGGCGCTACGGCACTAGCCCTCTCCGTCACCGCTCCACCGGACGCCCTGATCCTGGATCTTGGTCTGCCCGACATGGACGGCGTCGAGCTCATCAAGGCCCTACGGCGATGGAGTCGTGCCTCCGTCCTCGTCCTCTCGGCGCGCAACGGTTCTGAGGACAAGATCCGTGCCCTTGACGCCGGTGCGGACGACTACATGACCAAGCCGTTCAGCATGGACGAACTCCTTGCCCGCTTGCGGGCCGCGACCCGGCGTGCGGCCGAGGCCCCGCTGTCCGCGCCAGTCACGGAGGCCAGGATCACCACGGACGCCTTCACCGTCGACCTGGTGGCGAAACGGGTCCGGCGAGCCGACCGGGAGGTGCGGCTCACTCCCACAGAATGGCATCTGCTGGAGATCCTCATCCGCAATCCCGGACGGCTCATCAGCCAGCGCCACCTGCTCAAGGAGATCTGGGGACCGAGCCACGGCACCAAGACCAACTACCTGCGGGTCTACATGGCCCAGCTGCGACGCAAACTGGAAATGGACCCCGCACACCCCCGCTACCTGATCACCGAACCCGGCATGGGCTACCGGTTCGAGCCGTAGGAGAGAGGCGGAACATGAGACGCGGGAAGCTGCGCATCTACCTCGGAGCGGCGCCGGGCGTCGGCAAGACGTACTCCATGCTCTCGGAAGGACACCGGCGGGTCGAACGCGGCACGGACTGCGTCGTCGCGTTCGTCGAGCACCACGGCCGGCCACGCACCGAGGTCATGCTGCACGGTCTGGAGGTGATTCCGCGCCGGACCGTCGAGTACCGGGGAACCTCCTTCACGGAGATGGACGTGGACGCCGTCCTCGCCCGCCGGCCCGCCGTCGCGCTCGTCGACGAACTGCCCCACACCAACGTCCCCGGCTCGCGGAACCCCAAGCGCTGGCAGGACGTCGAGGAGCTGCTCGTCGCCGGCATCGACGTCGTCGCGACCGTCAACGTCCAGCACCTGGAGTCCCTCGGCGACGTCGTCGAGGCGATCACTGGGGTCCGGCAGCAGGAGACCGTCCCCGACGAGATCGTCCGCCGCGCTGATCAGATCGAACTGGTCGACATGTCGCCCCAGGCGCTGCGCCGCCGCATGGCGCACGGCAACGTCTACAAGCCGGACAAGGTCGACGCGGCCCTCTCCAACTATTTCCGCCCCGGCAACCTCACCGCCCTGCGCGAGCTGGCCCTGCTGTGGACCGCCGACCGGGTCGACGAGTACCTGCGCCAGTACCGCGACGAACACCGGGTCTCGAAGATCTGGGGCTCGCGCGAACGGATCGTCGTCGGCCTCACCGGCGGTCCTGAGGGCCGGACTCTGATACGGCGTGCAGTCCGGCTCGCGGAGAAGGGCGCCGGCGGCGAGGTTCTCGCCGTTTACATCTCCCGCAGCGACGGCCTCATCGCGGCCTCGCCGAAGGAGCTGGCGGTCCAGCGAACCCTCGTCGAGGACCTCGGCGGCACCTTCCACCACGTCGTCGGCGACAACATACCGAACGCCCTCCTGGACTTCGCCCGGGGCGTGAACGCCACGCAGATCGTCCTCGGCGTCAGCCGTCGCCGTTCCTGGCAGTACGTCCTCGGCCCCGGTGTCAGCGCCACGGTCGCCCGCGAGTCGGGCTCCGACCTCGACGTCCACATAGTCACCCATGACGAGGCGGCCAAGGGCGGAGGACTGTCTGTCGCCCGCGGCGCCCGCCTGGGCCGCTCCCGCACCATCTGGGGCTGGCTCGTCGGCCTCGTGGGACCCACCCTGCTCACCCTGCTGCTCAGCACCGCCGTGCCCGAGGTGGGACTGGCCAACGACGTTCTGCTCTACCTCACCCTCACCGTCGCGGCGGCCCTGCTCGGCGGACTCAGACCGGCGCTGGCGTCGGCAGCCGTCGGCTCCCTCCTCCTCAACTGGTTCTTCACGCCGCCGGTCCATCAGATCACCATCGCCGACTCCCGCAACATCGTCGCCCTGACCATCTTCGTAGGGGTGGCGATCTCCGTCGCCTCCGTTGTCGACCTCGCCGCCCGCCGCACCCACCAGGCCGCCCGGCTCCGCACCGAAGCCGAAACCCTTTCCTTCCTCGCCGGCAGCGTGCTGCGTGGCGAGACGACCCTCGAAGCCCTCCTCGAACGGGTCCGCGAGACCTTCTCCATGGAGTCCGTCGCCCTCCTGGAACGGGCCGACGAGACGGAGCCGTGGGTCGGCGTCGCCGTCGTCGGCCACCGCCCGTGCGAACGGCCGGACGACGCCGACGTGGACATGCCGGTCGACGACCACTTGGTGCTCGCCCTGACCGGCCGGGTGCTGCCCGCCGAGGACCGCCGGGTCCTCGGAGCCTTCGCCGCCCAGGCCGCCGTGGTCCTCGACCGGCAGCGGCTCGTCGGCGAGGCCGAGGAGGCCCGCAAGCTCGCCGAGGGCAACAAGATCCGCACCTCCCTCCTCGCGGCCGTCAGTCACGACCTGCGCACCCCGCTCGCCGGCATCAAGGCCTCCGTCTCCTCGCTCCGCTCCGACGACGTCGAGTGGTCCGAGGAGGACCGCGCCGAACTTTTGGAGGGCATCGAGGCCGGCGCCGACCGCCTCGACCACCTGGTCGGCAACCTCCTCGACGTGTCCCGTCTGGAGACCGGCACCGTCACCGCCGTGATCAGGGAGACCGACCTCGACGAGGTCGTCCCCATGGCGCTGCTCGGCGTCCCGGAGGGCAGCGTCGACCTCGACATCCCTGAGACACTCCCCATGGTCGCCGTCGACCGCGGGCTGCTGGAGCGGGCCGTCGCCAACATCGTCGAGAACGCCGTGAAGTACAGCCCGGCCGGAGAGCCCGTCCTCGTCGCGGCCAGCGCTGTCACCGACCGTGTCGAGCTGCGCGTCGTCGACCGCGGTCCCGGTGTCCCCGACGAGGCCAAGGACCGCATCTTCGGCGCCTTCCAACGCTACGGCGACGCCCCACGAGGCGAGGGCGTCGGCCTCGGCCTCGCGGTCGCCCGCGGCTTCGTGGAGTCGATGGGCGGCACGGTGACGGCGGAGGACACCCCTGGCGGCGGGCTGACCATGACCATCGGCCTGCGGATGGTCAACGGAGCACCGAGGCCCGTGGCCGAACTGGCGACCGACGTGATGACTTGACGGGGAGGGCAGGTACGACCCGGGCCTCTCGTCCGGCATTCCCCGCTCAGCAGCGGGCCGGCCTCGTTCCCGGATCCTCCTGTCCGGCGTACCTCAGGCGCCCGTTGAGGCATCGCCGGCGTCGGCCTGCCTGATGCGGAGCCTTGCGTCGGCCGGGCTGCCGAGGAGCCGGGGGTCGGTTGCGGGCAGGTGGCCGGGTGTGCGGCGAGGACCTGTCGGCCCACCATGGCGCCGGCGCAGGGTGCAGCAGACGGCGGTGGCGTAGTGGTCGTCGTGTATCCGCAGGACAGTGCGCAGATCGCTGTGGAGGGTCCGTGCGGCGAGACCGCTTCGAGGTTCGTGGTGTCGGAATTGGTGAGCGCGAGGGCGTCGGCCCGCTGGACGCAGGCGGCGTCCAGGACGCCGCCGTCCTCGGTGCCTTCGCCGAGGATCAAGGGGACGCCGGGGTCGCGGGCGAGAGCCATGCCACGGGCGTCGGGGTCCTGCTCGATGCAGACCACGGGAACGCCGTACTCCCGCAGGCGGGCCAGAGCCCGGGCCCCGACCTTGCTCAGGTCCAGCGGGAGACAGTCGTCTGTCGAGTTGTTGTGACAGGGAGCGCCGGGGGAAAGGCATGCTCGTCTGCCGCGCCCCAGGGCTGCACGCCGATCACGAGCGCGGCGCCGGCCAGTGGGGGGATGAGGTTCACAACACGAGGAGCACGTTCTGGGCGTACTACCGACGCATCGGCCTTGTCGCGGCTCGGGGGGCCTCGGTGTGCGGTTCGATCTCCCTTCCCTTCATGCTCCCCCACCGTCGGCCGCAGCGTCCTCGTGCGGGGCAGCGTGTCATGGCCCGGTACCCGCGTCGACCGCCTAGTTCCGGTGATCTGGGGGCGAATTCACTGCCGGGGCTGTACGGAGTCAAGGAACCCGGCGACGAGGCCGGCCAAGCGGGCGGGGACTTCCTCGGGCAGCAGGTGGCCCACATCCGGGAGCACACGGAGCGGGGCGTCCAATCGGCGACGCGTGCCAGAGCCGAGGCGGTCGGGGGGCAGAAAGGGGTCGCAGGACCCCGCTACTGGCAGAAGGGGCGCGGATCTCGCTCGCCCGAGTACGTCGGACGGCAGGGGCGCGGGAGCGAGGCTGCTGCGACAGGAGCTCCCCACCAGATCCATCCACGTGCTGAGCTCGGGCGGCACCGCATGCCCGGGGCCTGTCATGAACGTCAGCAGCCGTTCGGCCCGTGTGGGTGAGGGGCGGAGCATCCACGGGAGGGTGGCGCCCAGGACGGGCGCGCCGACGCGGAGCCGTACGAGTCCGCCGGGGGAGACCAGGACCCGGCCGGCGATGCGCTCCGAGGGGCACGCGAGGGCGATCGCGGCGCCCAGCGAGTGGCCCACGACCACGACGGGTCCGTCCGTGATCTGCTCCAGTGTTCCGGCGAGCCATCTGCCGTACCAGTCCATCCGGTGCCGCCGCGGGCGGAGTCCGGAACTGAGGCCGGGCTGGCCGGGGACGTCCAGGACGACGAGCGGGGCGGCCTCGGCGAGCGCCTCTGCGGCGCGGAGTGACACCGCCGCGCTCATGTTCGTTCCCGGGACCAGAACCAACGTCATCGCCCCAATCCCGCCACGGGGACCGACGCGGACCGAGTTCGTCCGGCCCGCCGGCGTCTCGATCTCCCGGCGGTCATGGACGAGCGGCCAGGCTGCGAGGCGCTCCTCGCACCAGTCGCGTACACGGGCCTGGTCGGCGGGGCTGCGGTAGACCGACGAGGGCATGGCCGCATCGTAGGGAGGGTGCTGGGTCCGGTACAGACCTGTGGGTAGGGTTACGGCCGTTCTTGACGCAGCGCTGAGACGAGGCCGACACGCGACCGGCAGGCCGGGCGCATGCGGACGGCGCGAGAAAGGGAGTCCGCCATCGTGGTGACCACCGTGCGCGGACGGGCTCACTCCTCCTTCTCCGCCCACCCCGCCCGGACCGTCGTCCTGGCATTCGCCGTCGCCGTCATGATCGGCACCGGACTGCTGATGCTGCCGGCGGCCGCCGAGAACGGCGGTGCCACCGACGTGCTGATCGCTCTGTTCACCTCGACCTCCGCCGTCTGCGTCACCGGCCTGGCCGTCGTGGACACCGGCACCTACTGGAGCGGCTTCGGCGAGGGGATCATCCTGGCCCTCGTCCAGGTCGGTGGCTTCGGCATCATGACCCTGGCCTCCCTGCTGGCCCTGCTGGTCTCGGGCCGCCTGCGGCTGAGACTGCAGCTGACGGCCCAGGCCGAGACCAAGAGCCTCGGCATCGGAGACGTACGCCGGGTCCTGCTCGGAGTCGCCGGCACCACGGTGATGGTCGAGCTCGCCGTCGGCGCGCTCCTGGCGCTCCGCTTCCGGTTCGGGTACGGGCATTCCATCGGCGACTCCGCGTACCTGGGGTTCTTCCATGCGGTGTCCGCCTTCAACAACGCCGGCTTCGGCCTGCACGCCGACAGCCTCACCCGCTACGCACAGGACGCGTGGGTCACCCTGCCCATCGCCGCCGCCGTCATCCTCGGCGGCATCGGCTTCCCCGTCCTCCTTGAGATGCTGCGCCACCGCAACCGGGCGCGGACGACCGGCCGGAAGAACTGGACACTGCACACCAAGCTCACCCTCATCACCACGGCCGCGCTGCTCGCCACCGGAACGCTCCTCACCTGCCTGATGGAGTGGACGAACCCCGCCACCCTCGGTGCCCAGGACGTCTGGGCCAAGCTGCTCAACGGCTTCTTCCACTCGGCGATGAGCCGCACCGCCGGGTTCAACTCCCTCGACATCGGTGCCATGCACGCCTCGACCCTGCTGATGACCTGCATGCTCATGTTCGTCGGCGGCGGCAGCGCGGGCACCGCCGGCGGCATCAAGGTCACCACCTTCGCCGTCCTCGCCGCCGCGATGCTCGCCGAGGTCCGCGGCGAGCCGACCTCCGCCGTCCTCGGCCGCCGCCTCGGCCCACACGTGCTGCGCCAGGCCCTGACCGTCGCCCTGCTCGGCATCGGCCTGGTCATGGCCGCCACCCTGGCGCTGCTCTCGGTGAGCAGGGCGCCCTTCGAAGCGGTGCTGTTCGAGGTCGTCTCCGCCTTCGCGACCGTGGGACTCTCCACCGGCATTACCGCCGACCTGCCCGGCAGCGCACAGCTTGTGCTCGTCGCCCTGATGTTCATCGGCCGCATCGGCCCGATCACCCTGGTCTCCGCACTCGCCCTGCGCGAGCGCACCCGACGCTACGAACTCCCCGAGGAGCGACCCGTCATTGGATAACTTTCTGCACCGCCTGCGCAAGCGCCGCCGAGGGCGGCTCACCCAGCAATACAAAACATATGCGGATCAGCGGGTCGCCGTCATCGGCCTCGGTCGCTTCGGCAACTCCCTCGCTAACGAGCTGATGCGCCGGGGCTGGGACGTTCTCGGTATCGACGCAGACACCCGCCTCGTTC
Source organism: Streptomyces poonensis (assembly GCF_014650915.1). Taxonomy (GTDB): domain Bacteria; phylum Actinomycetota; class Actinomycetes; order Streptomycetales; family Streptomycetaceae; genus Streptomyces; species Streptomyces poonensis. The sequence goes on from NZ_BMVW01000009.1 coordinate 243,243, forward strand.
AGAAGTACAGCGACCAGCTCACCCACACCGCCGTCGCCGACGCCACCGACCCCGTTGTGCTCGGGCAACTCGGTGTCCACGAGTTCACCAGCGCCGTGGTCGGCATCGGCAGTGATATCGAGGCGAGCATCCTCATCAGCTCCAATCTCCTCGAAGCAGGCGTCCCCAACATCTGGGCCAAGGCGATCAGCCGCCAGCACGGCCAGATCCTCGAACGCCTCGGCGTTCACCACGTCGTCCTGCCGGAACACGAGATGGGTGAACGCGTCGCGCACCTCGTCACCGGCCGCATGCTCGACTTCATCGAGTTCGACGACGACTACGCCCTCGTCAAGACGGTCGCCCCGGGCGTGGCGACCGGCAGGCCCCTGGGGCAGTCCCAGGTGCGCAGCCGATACGGCGTGACCGTCGTCGGCATCAAGCGCCCCGGCGAGGACTTCACCTACGCGACCGCCGAGACGGTCGTCGCGAAGGGCGACATCATCGTCGTCACCGGCAAGACCGGGGCGGTGGAGGCCTTCACCGAGCTGCCCTGAACTAGGATCGTGCGCTGGTGAGCCGGGAAGTCTGGTCGGCACTGCCGTCCGCCTCCCCCGAAAGAGCCCGGCCGTGCCCCTCACCCTGATTGTGCTTGCCCTGTTCGCCCTCGCCTCCTGCCGTGCTGATCACCGTGGTCCCACGTCTGGTCGGCGCCCCACTGGCGTGCGTGCCACGTGCGCCTATCTCGGGTCGGGGCTGGTGGGGACGGTCGCCGGGCTTTTTCTCCTCCACGACTTCCTCGCCGGCTCGCACCGGCGAGGCCTGAAGCAAGCTGGGCGGGAACATGAAAAACGACCAAACACCCGAGTGCACGTCGTTGTTCGCAGACGTCGCGACCACCGGCCGACGCCTGACCAGGGATGAGGTCGAACGGCGTCGCGAGACCGGTGAGAAGGCGGCCCGTGAGGGGCTCGCTCTGCGCGAACTGATCGGCGACCATCTGACCGTGGTCCCGGCGGCCTGGCCCGAACAGTCGCTGACCCGACGCTCGACCCTGGATCTGCTCACGGCGGCCGAGCAGTCCGTGGACGCTCTCTCGGCCGGATTCGAGCGGGCCCAGCGGCTCGCCGTCCGGCAGGAAGGGGCCGAACGCCGCGAGTTCATCGACGACCTGCTGTACGGGCGCAGCGACCTGGGCCGGACCGCCGAACGGGCCGAGGGCTTCGGTCTGCGGCTTTCCCAGGCCCATACGGTTGCCGTCGCCCGCGGACCCCAGGCGTACACCGAAGCCGACCTGGTACCGCAGCACGTGGAGCGCGCCCTGATCGGAAGGTTCGGCGGCCGGCACGTCCTGCTCACCACGAAGAGCGGCCGGATGGTCTGTATCGCCCCCGGCGACCAGCCCCAGGTCCTCGCCCACTTCGCTCAGCAGGCCTTCGCCGCCATCGGCGAGGGCCAGGCGGCCATCGGCCGACCGTAACCCGGGCCCCGAGGTGTCGTGCACTCCTACGAGGAGGCGCTCGGCGCCCTCGACCTCGCAGACCGTCTCGGACTCGACGTGCCGGTCCTGCACGCCGTCGACCTCCTGGTCTATCCGGTCCTCACCCGGGACCGGCAGGCCATGGAGGACCTCGTCCGCAGCACCCTTGGTCCTCTGCGGTCGTCCAGGGGCGGCGCGGAACCGCTCCTCGACACCCTGATCGCTTACTTCGACAGCGGATGCGTGACGACGAGGACGGCCCAAGAGCTGAACCTGTCCGTGAGAGCTGTCACCTATCGCTTGACTCGCATCCACCGGCTGACCGGTACCAACCCTGCCGACCCTGTGAGCCGCTACACCCTCCGGACCGCCGTGATCGGGGCCCGTCTGCTCGGCTGGCCCACCAAGCATGTCTGAGCGGTTCCGCCGGCAGCGCCCCACCGCGCAGTTGGCGAGGGAGGACAGGTGCTCGCCGGCGAAGCGGCATCATCGCGGCGAGCGTCGTCACTACCGCCTCCAGCAGCTCCAGCGACCTCTCCGAGGAGTTTGACCTCTGTCACCACTGACTGGCGGAGATCCTCTGAGGTCCGCCGGGGCCCCTGCCGACGGGCAGCGGCATTGCGAAACCTGAGTGCCGGAACGCCGGGACGGTCAGCGGAGAGACGGCTACAGAAGAGTCATGCAGGGACTCTGGGGAGTACGGCCGCTGCTCGCAGACCACCGTCCGGCGAGTTGCCCAGTTCGAGGCGGCCACCGGAGGAGGTAAGGAGAGCGGCCGCGATGGTGAGCCCCAGGCCGGTGCCACGGTGGGAGCGGCCGAGTCCGCCGCGCCAGAAGGGTTCGCAGGCGCGGGCGATCTCCTCGCTCGTCATCCCGGGACCCTGGTCGCGCACCTCCACGTGGACGTAGGTGTCTGACACGCGGACGGCGACGACGATCCTGCTGCCGTCGGGCGTGGCCTGCAGCGCGTTGTCGAGCAAGACGTCCAGGGACTGATCGAGGGCGCCGGGAACCTGGGACACCCGGACCGGGGCGCCCCCCAAGAAGACGCGCACACCGCGGGATTCCGCCCGGGCCGACCAGGCTTCGACGCGTGCCGCTGCCACCGCGAAGGCGTCGACCGTCTCCTGCGGGGCCGGCGACCCGTGATCCGTTCCTCCCCACGTCAGTACCTGGTCCAGCACCTGAGACAGTCGTTTCACCTCGCTCAGGACCCCGCCGACCTCGCGCTTCACTGAGGCCCCCACCGTGTTGGGTAGTTCGTCCCACAAGAGCTCGAGACGTAACCGAATGGACGTCAGCGGTGCCCGCACCTGATGCGCGGCTGCGGCGGCGTGCGAAGGGGAGCCCCCCGTGAGAGGTGAGGAAACGCGGGGGGCGGGCAGATCGACCGTCACTGGGGATTCCTGTCTCAGGCGGGTGCTGTGGCCGGGGCCGTCAGGCGGTAGCCGACCCCACGTACGGTCTCGATCCACGCCGGGCTGCCGAGTTTGCTGCGCAGCGAGCCCACGTGGACATCCAGGGTGCGGCTGGAGCCGCACCAGTTCTCGTCCCACACGCGCGACATGAGGTCCTGGCGTTCCAGGACGGAGCCGGGATCCTCCATCAGCACGAGGAGGAGATCGAACTCCTTGCGGGTGATCCGGACTTCGCGACCGTCCAGGAAGACCTTGCGCGTGCGTGGATCCACCTCCAACGAGCCGGCCCGCAGTGAACCCGGACCAGGTTGCCCCTGCTCCGCGGTCGGGCGTGTCGCCGTGGTGGTTCGCGCGGGTGCTGGGTTCGACGGGGCGGCGGGGGAGATGACCGGGGTGGCTCCGGCGCGGACGGGCCCGCTTCCGTGCAGGACGCATCGCGCTGCCCTGCGCAGGAGCGCCTGGATGCGGGCCACCAGCTCGTAGTGGCTGAACGGCTTCATGACGAAGTCATCAGCCCCCACATGAAGGGCCATCACCCGGTCGAGCTCCTCGGTCCGGCCGCTGAGGGTGATCACCGGGACACAGGACGATTCCCGGATGCGGCGGCAGACCTCCTGACCGTCAAGATCGGGGAGGCCCAGGTCGAGCAGGACGAGGTGGGCCTGTTCGAACCATTCGAGAGCCTCGGTCCCGGTGCCGACTCTGTGCGGCTGGTATCCGTGACGTTCCAACACCCGCTCCAATGCTTCGGCGATACCGTCGTCGTCCTCCACGATCAGAACGTTCAAGGATCCGTTTCCTCCCTGCTGATGGGGTGTCGAACGTCAGTCCCTGGCCGAGCAATCTCTTGGTCATCTGTGTATCAAGCAGGGCTGCGCGAGCTCAACGCGGGACATCCCGCCCGCGCCGAGAGGGGTAGAGACGTATGGCCCTTTAGAGGTACGTGCACGCGCCGGGAACCGTTGCCCAAGTCAGCTGATCTTGACACTCCTTTAACGTGGGTCGTTCAAGCGTGCGGGGTACGCTCGGAGACGGGCACCGATAGGGCATTGGCACAGGTCAGGGCCCCTTCCTGACCACAAGGGGGAGTGTCGGAGTGGTCAAGAGGCGGGAAGCGTGCAGCCGTGTCGCCGAGGTGCTCGAAGCGCGCGTGGACGAGATCCTCGCGGCCTACGAGGCGTCCCTTCGCAGCGACCACATGGAGTCGGCGGCGGATGAGTCAGATGTGCAGCGGCACCTCGACCACGCGCGGGGCATTCTTGCACGGGTCGTCTCGGAAATGCGCCATGCGACGGGTGCGACAGCAGCGGTACACAGTGTGCACACGCGCTTCCGGCCGGACGGCCTTCCGTACGAACGCGCCGGCGACTTCAGCCGGACCCCGGCACTGTTCGACGCGGCGGTACACACCCTCCTGGGCGGGGCGGGAGAGACAGGGAGGGAGAGCACGGAAGACATCACAGGCGCTCTCTCTCTGCTTCACCGCCGGATCGTCGAACGGCAATCGACCGTCTCCCGCGCGCACCTCGACAGTCTCCTGGAACAGGCGGGCAGAGCCAAGGCGGAGGAACGCAGACGCATCGCACGGGAGTTGCACGACGAAGTGGCAGGGTATCTGGGATCCGCCCTCAACCTGCTGGATCTGCACGACCTGTACCGGGACAGCCATCCTGACCTGGCGCGACAGCGACTGGACGCGGCGCGGGACACGATCGTGCAGTCGCTGGGTAACTTGCGCGACGTCATGAGCGGCCTGCGCCCTCTGTTCTCCCCCGAGCCACTGCGGACCGCGCTCACGAAGGATCTGGAGGCCATGGGCGGGGCGCATCCGCCGGACCTGCGGGTCTCCGTTGTCGGTGACGAGTCCTGGCTGCCGGCGGGCGTGGCGAAGGAGGTCTACCTCATCGTCCGAGAGGCGCAGCGCAACGCCGTTCGTCATGCCCGAGCCAGCGCCATCAAGGTGGAGGTGCGCATCGAACCGGACCGGATCCTCGCCTCGGTCGAGGACGACGGAGTCGGGTTCGATCCCGGCCCGGCTCCTCCGCAAGGTCACGGAGGCTTGCTGTCCATGCGGGAACGGGCGGAGCTCCTCGGAGGCAGCGTCGTCCTGGAGTCCTGGCCCGGCGGTGGTTGTCGTGTCCTGATCCGGTTGCTGCTCAAGGGGGAGAGAAGTGGGCGTCACGCCTAAGACGATCACGATCCTGCTGGCCGACGACCACACGCTGTTCCGCGAAGGGGTGCGGGAGATCCTCGGTGCCACCGAGGGGCTCGCCGTGGTCGGTGAGGCGCAGAGAGGCAAGGAGGCTTGCGACAAGGCCGCTGAACTGCGACCCCACGTCATCGTCCTCGACGTCGAGATGCCCGGACAGAGCGTCCGGGAGACCATCACGCAGTTACGTGACGTCTCGCCGCGTTCCCGGGTGGTGGTCCTGACCATGCATGACGACATCGTGCTCGCCCGCGAGCTGCTGTCCCTGGGCGCCAGCGCCTATCTCGTGAAGGGGTCGACCCGCCACGAACTGATTTCGGCCATCCACAGCGTCGTGGTCGACCGGGGCCCTGGTCATGTAGTCCTGTCGGTGTCCCAGCAGGGCCTCGAGCGATTCGACCAGGTTCCGAGCGAGAACTTGTCCGCGCGAGAGCGTGAGGTCTTGGCCCTGGCGGCCGAGGCCCTCAGCAACAGCCAGATCGCTCAACGGCTGTATATCGCCGAGGGAACTGTCAAGCGACACCTGCGCAACATTTATGACAAGTTGGGCGCCGTCTCCCGACTGGACGCGGTGAACAAAGCCAACGCGGCCTCCTTGATCCCCGTAGCCCAGCCGAGGGCAGACGACTGACGATGCGAGTTTGCGCCCTGCCGTCTGGAAGTGGTCGTAAGCCCGCCAGGGTCGAACCACGGAGCAGTCGTCACCATTCGCATATGACAGGCTCCGGGCTGTGCTGACGGTGAACGAGCAGGGAGTCGACCCGATGAAGCGCGGCAGGCTGCGAATCTATGTCGGGGCCGCCCCCGGTGCCGGAAAGACGTACGCGATGCTGTCCGAGGCGCACCGCCGCATCGAGCGGGGAACCGATTGCGTCGCGGCTCACGTCGAGCATCACGGTCGGCCGCGTACGGAGGCGATGCTGGACGGGATCGAGCAGGTACCGCAGAAGGAGCTGGAGCACCACGGCGGGAAGTTCATCGAGATGGACGTGGACGCGGTCCTGGCACGGCGGCCCACCGTCGCGCTCGTCGACGAACTCGCCCACACCAACGTGCCCGGCAGCCGCAACGCGAAGCGTTGGCAGGACGTCGAGGAGCTCCTCGCGGCGGGTGTCGACGTGGTGACCACTGTCAACATCCAGCACCTGGAGTCGCTTCAGGACATCGTCGAGTCGATCACCGGCATACGGCAACAAGAGACCATTCCCGACGAGGTGGTGCGGCGCGCTGATCAGATCGAGCTGGTCGACATGTCGCCTGAGGCGTTACGGCGTCGCATGGCCCACGGCAACATCTATGCCCCGGCCGAGGTGGATGCCGCCCTCTCGCACTGCTTCCGCCCCGGCAACCTCATGGCTCTGCGCGAGCTGGCCTTGTTATGGGTGGCCGACCGGGCCGATGAACACCTCCGCAAGTACCGAGGCGAACATCAGGTCTCCACCATCTGGGGTTCCCGGGAACGGATCGTGATCGGTCTGGCCGGTGGCCCCGAGGGCCGCACCCTGATACGCCGTGCCGCGCGGCTGGCCGAGAAGGGCGCCGGCGGGGAAGTGCTCGCCGTCTACATTTCACGGAGCGGAGGGATCACCTCGGCTTCGCCCGAGGAGCTTACCCTTCAACGAACGTTGGTGGAGAATCTCGGCGGAACGTTCCACCATGTCATCGGCGAGGACATCCCCTCGGCCTTGCTGGAGTTCGCGAGGGGCGTCAACGCCACCCAGATCGTGTTGGGCGCGAGCCGTCGCAGAGCGTGGCGGTACGTCTTCGGCCGTGGAGTCAGCGCCACGGTGGCCGTGAACTCGGGCCCCGATCTGGACGTCCACATCGTCACCCACGAACGGGGCGCCAGGGAAAGGGGCCTCCCGGAGGCCCGCCGAACACAGCTGGACCGCCGCCGGGTCCTGTGGGGGTGGCTGGTCGGAGTGGCAGGGCCGGTCCTGCTCACACTGCTGGTGGAAGGCGTCGACGACGGCCTGGGCCTCACCAACACCATGCTCCTGTTCCTGTCCCTGACAGTGGCCTCGGCATTGTTGGGCGGGATGCGGCCCGCAGTCGCCTCGGCGGTCCTGGGGTCCCTGCTGCTCAACTACTACTTCACACCGCCTCTGCGTCAATGGTCGATCCACGGCACCGAGAACATCTTCGCCCTGGTCGTCTTCGTCGGTCTGGCCGTGTCCGTGGCCTCCGTGGTGGGTCTCGCGGCCCGTCGTACGCACCAGGCGGCCCGACTGCGCGCCGAGTCGGAGGTCCTCTCCTTCCTGGCCGGCAGCGTGCTGCGGGGGGAGGACAGTCTGGACGCCTTGCTGGAGCGGGTACGCGAGACCTTCGGCATGGAATCCGTGGCGCTGCTGGAACGGGAGAGCGACGTCGATCCATGGACGTGCACCGGCAGCGTGGGCTCGGCCTCGCCCGTCCAGCGTCCGGAGCACGCCGATGTCGACGTACCGGTGGGCGACCACCTGGCGCTCGCACTCTCGGGCCGTGTCCTCCCGGCGGAGGACCGGCGGATCCTGGTCGCCTTCGCGGCCCAGGCCGCCGTGGTGCTGGACCGGCAGCGGTTGCAGTCGGAGGCCGAGCAGGCCCGTGCACTGGCGGAGGGCAACCGCATCCGCACCGCTCTCCTCGCCGCGGTCAGTCATGACCTCCGCACCCCGCTCGCCGGTATCAAAGCGTCAGTGAGCTCCCTGCGCTCCGACGAAGTCGACTGGTCGGTTGACGACCGGGCCGAGCTGCTCGCCGGCATCGAGGAGGGCGCGGACCGCCTCGACCATCTCATCGGCAATCTCCTCGACATGTCCCGGCTGCAGACCGGCACGGTGGTTCCGCTCATCCGAGAGATCGATCTGGACGAAGTCGTCCCAACGGCCCTCTCCGGCGTTCCGGAGGGCAGCGTCGAGCTGGACATTCCGGAGACGCTGCCGATGGTCGTCGTCGACAAGGGTCTGCTTGAGCGTGTCGTCGCCAACGTCGTCGAGAACGCCGTGAAGTACAGTCCGCCCGAGACGTCCGTGCTCGTGTCGGCCAGTGTTCTGGGCGACCGGATCGAGGTGCGGGTGGTCGATAGAGGGCCTGGCGTGCCCGATCACGCGAAGGAGCACATCTTCGCACCCTTCCAGCGCTACGGCGATGCCCCGCGCGGCGCGGGCGTGGGTCTGGGCCTCGCGGTGGCACGCGGGTTCGTGGAGGCGCTCCACGGCACGCTCACCGCTGAGGACACCCCCGGTGGGGGGCTGACCTTGGTGATCACCTTGCGAGCCGCGGGCCGGAAGACGTCATCGAACGCGTCCATGGTCCGCTCGATCCATCCGTAACGAACAAGGGAAGGCACACCGTGCTCGCCGCCGTCTACCACGGACAACGCGATGTCAGAGTTCAGCAGTGGGATGATCCTCTGCCACCAGGACCGGAAGAGGTCCAGCTCCAGGTCCTGCGGGCCAGTCTGTGCGGGACGGACGTGGACGAGTTCGTCTCAGGGCCCCATCTGGTGCCCCTCAACAGCCCGCATGCGGCCAGCGGACGCCGGGGACCGGTGGTTCTGGGCCATGAGATCGTCGGTCGGGTGGTGGCCGCAGGGACAGATGTCAATCAGTTCGGCGCCGGCGACGTCGTGGTGCCCGGATCCGGCGTCTCCTGCGGACTGTGCCGGTGGTGCGCGGAAGGACGGACCAACCTGTGTGAGCGTTACTACACGGTGGGACTGCATGTGGACGGTGGGCTCGCCGAGCGCGTCAACGTGCCGGCGCGCATCTGCAGGCCGGTGGGGAGCATGACGGAGGACGTCGCGATCATGGCGCAGCCCCTCGCTGTCGCGTTGCACGCCGTGCGGGGCACCGGCGCCAGAACTGGCGCGCGTGTCGTGGTGATCGGGCTCGGCGGGATCGGTGCCCTGATCGTGGCCGCCTGCTCTGCCCGCGGCATCGGCACGATCGCTGTGGATGTGTCGCGAGCACGTCTCGAAACCGCTGAGCGCCTCGGCGCATCCTTGCTCGTCGACGCTTCGTGCGAGGACGCCGCAGCGGTGATCCGCCGGGTCACCAGGGGATACGGCGCCGACATCGTCATCGAGGCGTCCGGTGCTCGGCAAGGGCTCGGGCTGGCCATGAACGCCGTCTGCCGCGGAGGACACGTCCAGCTCGTCGGCCTGCACCGCGACCCGAGTCCCCTGGACCTGACCCGGCTCGTCCTCGACGAGATCCGGATTTCCACCTCCAAGGTCCACGTCTGCCACGAGGACCTTCCCGAGGCGCTCGCGATGCTCGCCGCACATCCGCACATCGCCTCCAGGACAGCGGACCGCGTCATCGGACTGAGGGACGTCGTCACCCAGGGGTTCCTGCGCATGGCCGCCGGAGAGGTACACGGAAAGGTCGTCGTCGCCCCCTGAAGCGTGCGACAAGTACGCGACAAGAGCGCGACAGGGAAACGCTAAGAGTGAGGCAAGTGGATTGACCTGTTGATCAAGAAAAAATGACACTCGAGTGGCACGGACATCGGCCGGTCCCGGCCGATTCTCCCAGTTCCGCTCGGCATCGGCCGATGCGCGTTCTCTGAAGTCAGGCGGCTTGTTGGACATGCGCGTGATCGACATCAGCCAGGGGTGGTACGAGGGCATGCCGAGCTTCGGCGCCTCCTGGTACCCGCAGTTCTCGCTGGAGCGGGCCATGTCCCCGCAGACGGACCCGGCCGGGGTGGACCGGACCTTCTCGACCCTGCACCTGTTCCCGCACAACGGAAGCCATGTGGAGTCAAGATTCCACTTCTACCCCGACGGCGAGAAGATCGACGAGGTACCGCTGGAGACCTTCACCGGGCGGGCCTGCGTCGCCGACCTGTCCCACAAGAAGGACCTCGAGCCGGTGGAGGCGGACGACCTGGCCGGAGCGTTGCAGGACGTCTGGACCCCCGGCGACCGGTTGCTCATACGCACCGGCCACCCGGAGCGACACCTCGGCCAGGACGACTACTGGGACGTCGCCCCCTTCCTGACGCCGTCGGCGGCGGAATGGATCGTCGACAACCGAGCGGCCCTCGTGGGCATGGACTGTGTCACGGAAGAACCCGGCGACCGTCGGTTCCCGGTCCATCGCAGGGTGCTCGGTGCCTCCATACCCCTGTTGGAGAACCTCGCCGGCCTCCACCGGGTCAGTGAGCGGGTCACCTGGCTGTTCGCCCTTCCGGTCAAGGTGTCCGACTCCGAGGCCGCGCCCGTACGCGCCGTGGTCGTCGAGGGGCTCCTGCCCATGATCGACGGACAGCGTGACGCGTAGGACGGTGTCGAGGGAAGTGCCTGCCGAACCGCTCCTCGATCGTGCCGAAGTGATGCGGGCGTGTGCCCAGGCCCTTTCGCGGGCAAGGGGGTCGGGGCACGACGTCCTGGTGAGCATAGGGGCGCGCACCTGTGCCGCCCCCGCGCTCAATGCCACGAGCTGTGTCCCGTCGGGGGAGCGGAGCTTCTTATGGCGCTCGCCCTGGAGCCGACGGCGGATCGTGGCGTCGGGCAGCGCGATCGACCTCACCGGGCGGGGAGACGGCCGGTTCGACTCCGTACAGGGGAAGTGGCGGGCGCTGGCCGGGCAGGCCGTCGTCGCGGGAACCGATCGCGGCCCCTTGCTCGTCGGCGGTTTCGCGTTCCGTCCCTCCCCGCGCGACGCGGGCGAACGGCAGGGCCTTCCTGACGGGTTGATGTGGGTGCCCCAGGTGGTCTTCCTCACCGCCGGGGACGGGGCCACCGAGACGGTCGTGTCCTCCTTGGTCACTCCCCGGAGCAGTCCAGCCGATGTCGCCGACGCGCTCATGGCTCTCGCCGGTGACGCGAGGAAGAACCTCGCTGCCCGGACCGGATGTGTGCCACCTGCTCGGCGTGCGATCGAGACCGTCGACCTGCCGGTACAGGGAGACTGGAACGACCTGGTCAAGAAGGCGGCCGAAGCCATCGAAGCGGGGGCGTTCGAGAAGGTCGTCCTGGCGAGGGCCGAAGAGATACGGGCGGACGAGGACTTCGACGTACCCGCAGCCCTGTCCCTCCTCGAACAGGAGGATCCCGGCACCGCCGTCTTCGGGGCGCAGGTGGGAAGGAGCTGGTTCATCGGGGCGACACCGGAGTACCTGCTCACCGCGAACGGCCCCCGCGTAGAGACCCTTGCGCTCGCCGGGTCCGCACGCCGGGACTCCAGTCCCCTTCGCGACCGTGCCCTTGCGCGGGAACTCATGAGCAGCGTCAAGGAGCGCCACGAACACCGCCTCGTCGCCGACGCGTTGACCGCCTTCCTCGACGAACACTGCCGTGACGTCCACGGTGAAGCGGAACCACAGGTGGCGAAGTTCGCCAGGATCCAGCACCTGCGGACGAGGCTGCGCGGAACGCGTCGGGGCCGGGACACCAAGGGCCTCCTCGGGCTCGTCGCCGCCTTGCACCCCACTCCCGCCCTTGGTGGCCATCCCCGTCCCGCGGCGCTCGACTGGCTCGACACCCACGAGAAGCTGGACCGCGGTTGGTACGCCGCGCCGCTCGGTTGGACGGACCGTGAGGACGACGGAGAGTTCGCCGTCACCATCAGGTCGGCCCTGGTACAGGGAGACCGGGCGACGCTGTACGCCGGCTGTGGCGTGGTGGCGGGCAGCGTCCCGGACAACGAGTACCGAGAGACCGCCCTCAAGTTGCGTGTCATGCGCGCGGCCCTGGGGCTGGACCGTCTCGACCGCTCACAACCGTAGAAGAAGCCGATCGGAGCGACAGACCATGATCGTGGGCTCGGTGCACGAGGCCTTCCGTGGCCAGGCGACGAAGACCCCGGATGTGATGGCCGTGGAGTGCGCGGGGCGTGGTCTCACGTACCAGGAGCTGGACGAGCGAGCGAACCGGTTGGCTCATCGTCTCATCAAGGAGGGAGCCGGCCCCGAACGACCTGTGATGGTGCTGATGGACCGTTCGATCGAGCTGATCGTCGGCCTGCTCGCCGTTCTCAAAGCAGGCTCCTTCTACGTGCCCCTGCACACCGGCCTTCCGCAGAAGAGGCTGCAGTGGATGGCCGAGGACTGTGAGGCCCGGATCCTTCTGGCGGACACCACGATGAGGGACCGGTGGCTCCCCCGCGCCGAGGTGACGGTGCTGGGCGACCGGGCGGAGGAGTTCGCGGGCTTCCCCGGGGGCGATCCCGGGATCCGGGCGCATGCGGACCAGCTCGCGTACGTGATGTACACGTCGGGGTCCACCGGCCTGCCCAAGGGCGTCGCCGTCACCCAGCAGAACGTCGTCGACCTCGTCAATGACTCCATGTTCCGGCAGCCCGGTGCCCACGAGCGGGTGCTGCTCACCGCCTCGTACGCCTTCGACCCCTCCGTCCACTGCATATGGCACCCGTTGACGCACGGCGGCAGTGTCGTGGTCGCCGCGGAGTCCGACGTCACGGTGGACCGACTCGCCCGTCTCTTCAGTGAGCAACGCGTCACCAGCACCACCATCACGGCCGGACTCTTCCGCGTGATGGCCGAGGAGCACCCCACGTGCTTCTCCGGGGTGCGGGAGATCATCACGGGAGGAGACGTCATCGCCCCGGCCGCCGTGCGCAACGTCCTGGACGCCTGCCGGGAGACGACCGTCCGCTGCGCCTACGGCCCGACCGAGGCGACGATGGTGGCCTCGCAGTCCGCGTGGACGGCGTCGATGCCGGTCCCCGCGCAGATGCCGATCGGCGGGCTCGTCGACGGAATGCGCGGCTACGTCCTGGACGACCGGCTCCGAGTGGTGGCCGCGGGCGAGGCCGGCGAACTCTACCTGGCGGGGGACGGACTCGCCCGGGGCTACTTCAGGCGGCCCGGACTCACCGCGGAGCGATTCACCGCCGACCCGTTCGGGCCCCCGGGATCGCGCATGTACCGGACCGGCGACATGGCCCGCTGGAACGCGGACGGCCTGCTCGAGTTCGTGGGCAGGACGGACGGGCAGGTCAAGATCCGGGGCTTCCGCGTCGAACTGGGGGAGGTAGAGGCCGCACTGGCAGACCAGCGCGGCCTTCGGCAGGCGGTCGTCACCCTGCGCGAGGTCACGCAAGGTGACAAGAGACTGGTCGCCTATGTCGTACCGGAGAGCCCGCAGTGGGTCGACCTCGACACGATCCGGCGGAACCTCGAGCGACGACTGCCCAGCTACGCCGTACCGTCCGCCTTCGTCACGATCGACAGGCTTCCCCTCACCCACAACAACAAGATCGACTACCGGGCTCTGCCCGCCCCGCCCGCGACGGTTCGGCACACGACGCCGCCGCGCACCGCCGGCGAGGAGTCGATCTGCCGTCTGTTCGCCACCGTTCTCGGCCTGGCCGAGGTCGGCATCGACGACGACTTCTTCGCCTACGGAGGTGACTCGCTCTCAGCGACCCGCCTGATCAGCCGGATCCGGGCGACGCTCCACGTGGACCTGGGCGTCGCGGCCGTCTTCAGCGCCCCCACCCCAGCCTCGCTCGCCGAGGTGGTGGACGCGGCACCGTCGTCCCGCCCGGCGCTGACCACGGGGGTGCGTCCGGCTGAGGTGCCGATGTCGTTCGCGCAGCGGCGGTTGTGGTTCCTGGGGCAGTTCGAGGGGTCGAGTGCCACGTACAACCTGCCTGTGGTGTATCGGGTCACGGGGCGGCTCGACGTGGTGGCGCTGGAGCTGGCGTTGGGTGATGTGGTCGGGCGGCACGAGAGTCTGCGGACGGTGCTGCGTGAGGTGGAGGGCCGGCCGGTACAGGTGGTGCTGCCTTCCGGGCCCGTGACGGTGCACCGGCACGACTGCACCGAGGACGAACTGCCGGCCGCGCTCGAAGAGCTCGGAACCTACGCGTTCGACCTTGCGGCCGAACCGCCGATGCGTGTCACGCTGCTCTCGTTGGACGCGGACAGGTGGGTGCTGGTGCTGCTGCTGCACCACAGCGCGGCGGACGGATGGTCACAGGACCCCTTGTTGAGGGACCTGTCGGAGGCCTATCGGTGCCGGACGGCCGGAGCGCCGCCCGCGTGGACCGAGCTGCCGGTGCAGTACGGGGACTACGCACAGTGGCAGAGCGAACTGCTCGGCGACGAGGACGACCCGACCAGCCTGATCTCGCGACAGCTGAGTTATTGGAAGGAGACCCTGCGCGGGCTTCCGGAACAGGTGGACCTGCCGCTGGACCGCCCGCGAGCCGCCATCGCGAGCGATGTGGGTGACCAGGTTCCGCTGAGGCTGGCACCGGAACTGCACCAAGCCCTCGTCACGATGGCGCGACAGGAGGGTGTCACCGTCTTCATGGCGCTGCAGGCCGCCCTCGCCGTTCTGCTGACGCGCCACGGAGCGGGGACGGACATTCCGATCGGGACGCCGGTGGCGGGGCGTACCGACGAGGCGTTGGACGACCTCGTCGGTTTCTTCGTGAACACGGTGGTGCTGCGCACCGACACCTCGGGCGATCCCATTTTCCGAGAGCTGCTGAAACGGGTGCGGGCCACCGCTCTCGGGGCCTACACCCACCAGGACGTGCCTTTCGAGCGCGTCGTCGAAGCGCTCAACCCGAACAGGTCACTCAGCAGTCACCCGCTCTTCCAGACCATGCTGGTGCTCCAGAACTCCGACGTCGCATCACTCCGCCTGGCGGGGACCCGGACCGAGCGTCTGCCGCATCAGACGGGGCACGTCCGATTCGACCTCACCTTCGACATGTCCGAGCACGTCGACCAGGGCGGCGACGCCGCCGGGATCCACGGTCACGTCCGCTACGCGACCGAGCTGTTCGACCGCGCATCGGTCGAGGCCTTGGCGGAGCGACTGAGCCGGGTGATCGCCGCGATGGCGGCTGCCCCCGACGCCCGTATCAGCTCCGTTCCCCTTCTCCCGGATGCCGAGTCGGTCGGGTCGGTGGGGCCGGTGATGAGGCCGGTGGGGTCGTTTCCGGCGTTGTTCGAGGCGCAGGCGGCGCGGGTTCCGGGTGCGGTGGCGGTTTCGTGTGGTGGGGAGGTGGTGCCGTACGGGGTTCTGAACTCTCGGGTGAACCGGCTGGCTCGTTTTCTTGTGGAGCGGGGGGTGGGGCCTGAGCGGTTGGTGGCGGTGGCGGTGTCACGGTCGGTCGATCTGGTGGTCTCGTTGCTCGCGGTGTTGAAGGCGGGTGGGGCGTATGTGCCGGTGGATCCCGGTTATCCGGAGGAGCGGATAGCGGGTGTGCTGGCGGACGCGCGTCCGGTGTTGGTGCTGTCGGACAGTTCGGTGTGTGGGGTGTTGCCGGATGGTCGTGTGCCGGTTGTGTTGGTGGACCGGGTCGATGTGAGTGGTTTTGCTGATTCGGACGTGAGGGACGCGGATCGGTCGGGGGCGTTGTCGTCGTCGCATCCGGCGTATGTGGTGTTCACGTCGGGGTCGTCGGGGCGCCCGAAGGGCGTGGTGGTCGAGCATCGGTCTTTGAGTGATTACCTGGCCTGGTCGGGTGGGGTGTATGGGAGCGCGCGCGGGGTGGCGCTGGTGCATTCCTCGGTGGCTTTCGATCTGACGGTGACGGGTCTGTTCACGCCGTTGACCGTGGGGGGTCGTGTTCATCTGGGGGAGCTGACGGAAGAGGATCCGGGGCGGGGGCGGCTGCAGGAGGTGCCGTGCTCGTTCATGAAGGCGACGCCGAGTCATCTGGCGTTGCTGGAGGGTCTGCCAGAGGAGTTCTCGCCGTCGGGCGAGTTGCTGTTGGGGGGTGAGGCTCTGTCGGGTGAGGCCTTGGCGGGGTGGCGTGCGGCTCATCCGGATGTGGTGGTGCGGAATGTGTACGGGCCGACGGAGGCGACGGTCAATTGCGCTGAGTTCGTGATGGCACCGTGGGACGAGGTGAGCCCGGGGCCGGTGCCGGTGGGGCGGCCTCAGGGGAATGCCCGGTTGTATGTGCTGGACGAGTGGTTGCGTCCGGTTCCGGCGGGTGCGACGGGTGAGCTGTACATCGCCGGCCCGGGCTTGGCCCGTGGTTATCTGGGTCGTCCTGGGCTGACGGGCGAGCGGTTCGTGGCGGATCCGTTCGGGCCGGCGGGGTCGCGGATGTATCGGTCGGGCGATCTGGTGCGTCGGCGGACGGACGGGAATCTGGTGTTCGTGGGACGTGCGGACGACCAGGTGAAGGTGCGTGGTTTCCGTGTGGAGCTGGGTGAGGTCCGTGCGGTGCTGGCCGGGGGGCCGGGGGTGGGGCAGGCCGCGGTGGTGGTCCGGGAGGACCGTCCTGGTGACCGGCGGCTGGTCGGTTACGTGACACCCGCGCCTGGCGGTGAACCGGACCCCGGTGCGCTGCGGGGGCATGTGGCGGGGGTGCTGCCGGACTACATGGTGCCGTCCGCTGTCGTGGTTCTGGACCGCCTGCCTCTGACGCCCAACGGCAAACTCGACCACAAGGCCCTACCGACACCGAACCTGCAGGGCGAGGAGGCGCACCGGAGCCCGCGCGACGCACAGGAGGAGGTGCTCTGCGCGCTGTTCGCGGAGGTGCTGGGGCTGGACCGGGTAGGCCGCGACAGCGACTTCTTCGAACTGGGAGGCCATTCCCTCCTCGCCGTCCGGCTGGTCAACCGCATCCGTACGGTACTGGGCGCCGGAGCGTCGGTCCGCACCGTGTTCGAGGCCAGAACCCCGGGCGGAATCGCGCGATCCCTCGCAGCGGCTTCCCGGCGAGGACGCCCTGTCCTGGGGAGGACGGAACGTCCGGTGCGTCTGCCCATGTCATACGCGCAGCAGGGGTTCTGGTTCCAGTACCTGCTCGAGGGCCCGAGCGTCACGTACAACCAGCCCTTCGCCCAGCGGATCACCGGCCGGCTCGACACGGCCGCGCTGGAGCGGGCCCTGCGCGACGTCGTCGAGCGGCACGAAAGCCTCCGGACCGTACTGGGCGAAGCGGAGGGCCACCTCGTGCAAGTGGTGCTGCCCGACGGGCCGGTTCCCCTGCACCGGCACACCTCCGACGAGGAGGCCCTGCCCCAGGTCCTGCGGAGCATCGGCAGTCATCCCTTCGACCTGTCGGCCGATCCGCCCTTTCGAGCGAGCCTCGTCTCACTCGGCGAGAACGACCACGTGCTGATGCTGCTCACCCACCACAGCGCCGGCGACGGCTGGTCCCGGGCTCCGCTCCTCCGTGACCTGGCCGCTGCATACGGCGCACGCCTCGCGGGGCAGCCGCCCCGATGGAACCCCTTGCCGGTCCAGTACGCCGACTACGCGCTCTGGCAGCAGCAGCTGCTCGGAGCGGACGACGACGAGAGCTCCGTCCGCGTCACCCAACTGGAATTCTGGAGGAAGTCCCTCGCGGGGCTTCCCGCAGAGCTCGCCCTTCCGACGGACCGCCCCAGGCCCGCGGTCGCCTCGTACCGCGGAGGATCCCTCACCGTCGTACTCGATGCGGTGGTGCATGAGGGGTTGGTGGGGTTGGCGAGGCGGTCGGGTGCGTCGTTGTTGATGGTGGTGCAGGCTGCTCTGGCGGTGGTGTTGACGGGGTTGGGCGTGGGGACGGACGTTCCGGTCGGGACGCCGGTGGCGGGGCGTTCGGACGAGGCGTTGGACGATCTCGTCGGGTGTTTCGTGAACACGGTGGTGCTGAGGACGGATACGTCGGGGAATCCGGGTTTCCTCGATCTGTTGTCGCGGGTGAGGGAGTCGAACCTGGCGGCGTACGGGAATCAGGATGTGCCGTTCGAGCGTGTGGTGGAGGCGTTGAATCCTCCGCGGGATGCGGCGAGGCATCCGCTGTTCCAGGTGATGCTGCAGGTCGGTGCGGACGAGGGGGCGGAGCTGGTGCTGCCCGGTGCGACGGTCGAGCGGCTGTCCACCTCCCTGGAGACGGAGAAATTCGACCTCAACCTGAACGTCAGGGCCGACGCCGGGGAAGAGGGGCGTCGTGGACCGCTGCGGATCCACGTCAGGTACGCCACGGATATCTTCGACCGCGCTCTGGTCGAGTCGATGGTGGAGCGACTGAGCCGCGTGTTGGTCCAGGCCGTGGCCGATCCGGCCGTGAGGATCCAGGATCTCGGGGTTCTGACGGGTGCTGAGTCGGCCGGGTCGGTGGCGGACCCGTCCGGGCCGGCGGGGGCGCGGATGCATCGGTCGGGTGATCTGGTGCGACGGCGTGCGGACGACCAGGTGAAGGTGCGTGGTTTCCGTGTGGAGCTGGGTGAGGTCCGTGCGGTGCTGGCCGGGGGGCCGGGGGTGGGGCAGGCCGCGGTGGTGGTCCGGGAGGACCGTCCTGGTGACCGGCGGCTGGTCGGTTACGTGACACCCGCGCCTGGCGGTGAACCGGACCCCGGTGCGCTGCGGAGGCATGTGGCGGGGGTGCTGCCGGACTACATGGTGCCGTCCGCTGTCGTGGTTCTGGACCGCCTGCCTCTGACTCACCTATTACATCGGCATCTCGATGGCCGAGGAGTTCCGGCCGCAGGTCCTGCTCGACGTCGCCGGGTGGCACCTTGATGTCGACGGGGTGCGCATGCTGGGGATCCTGCGCGTTCTCAACACCGTCCTGGTCGTTCTGTTGGCGCTGATCGTGCACAAGGCGCTGCGGCGGGTGCCGGACACGCGGCGCATGTACATCGGGATCGTCCTGTTCGTCGCCGGGTTCATGGGACTCGCGGTCGCCGCCGACGCCTGGCTGCTGCTGGCGCTCGGGGTCGTCTACACCATCGGTGAAGTGATGAACGTCCCCATGCGGCAGGCACTCATGGCCGACCTGATCGACCCGTCCGCGCGAGCCACCTACATGGCTCTCTTCGGTCTGCGGACACGGGGAGCGATGCTGATCGCCTCCTTGTGCGTCGTCGGCGGGGCCTTCCTCGGCCCGTACGGGATGGCGATGCTCTACGCGGGCCTCGGCGGGGCCGCCGTGCTGTTGCTGAGGGAGCCCGTGCGTGCCGCCGAGGCGCGGCGAGCCGCCGCCGTGGCACCGGACGCGAACCGTACCGGCGAGAAGGCGGCGCCCCGTCCATGACACCGTCGAACGCCGACAAGATCATCGGACAGGAGAACCGCGACACATGAAGCGCCCGCACGTCCTCGCTCTCGGCCGAGCCGGGTACGGGGCCTTTCGCTCCGCGGACGGCCGGCCGTACCTCGATCCCGCACGCTACGAGGTGACGTTCGTCGTGCCACCGGGAGCGGCGTCCCTTCCCGACCGCGACGAGGTGTCTCGCGTGGTGACGGCCCCTCTCCTGGAGGAGCAGGCCGTCGCGGACCTCATTCCGCTGCTGAAGCAAGGACCGGAGGTGCACCGGGTGGTAGCGCTCAACGAGCGGCTGCTCCTGCCGGCCGCTCGTATCCGGACGGCCCTCGGCTTGGCCGGGCTCACCGAGGAACAGACTCTGCTCCTGCGCGACAAGACCAGGATGAAACGGCACTTCGCGCGCTACGGAGTCCGGGTCCCGGCGTTCGCCGAGATCGACCGTCCCTGGGACGCGGCCCCCCTGCTCGCCGAGT
This sequence comes from Streptomyces poonensis, assembly GCF_014650915.1. Lineage (GTDB taxonomy): Bacteria > Actinomycetota > Actinomycetes > Streptomycetales > Streptomycetaceae > Streptomyces > Streptomyces poonensis. The sequence goes on from NZ_BMVW01000009.1 coordinate 262,763, forward strand.
ACGGGAAGATCGTCCTCAAGCCTGTGGACGCGGCTGGGTCGATCGGAGTCCACATCGTCGATGACGAGAGGTCGCTACGACGCCTGGACGAAGCCGGGCTGGGCCACGAAGGGCGCTACGAGGCCGAGGAGTTCGTCGAGGGCGACCTCCATCACGTCGACAGCGTGGTCCGTGACGGACGACCCGTGACGGTGATGGCCTCCCGCTATCTCGACCCCAACCACGTCTTTCCCTGGGGAGGACACTGTCGTTCCGTCGCGTTGGGCGAGGGAGCCGAACGGGAGGTGCTGCTGGAGGCCAACCGGCGCGTGCTCGCGGCACTGGAATGGTTCTCAGGCGTCACGCACCTGGAGGTCTTCCTCAACCGCCGCGGCGAACCGGTGTTCTGTGAGGTGGCAGGCCGGGCCGGAGGGGGCGGAGTGGTCCCCGCCTTCCGGCACCGCTTCGGCACGGATCTGCGTCAGACGGTTCTCATGTCCCAACTCGGCCTTGCCCTGCCGTCCGCTTCCGCCCGTCCTCCCATGGAACGACGGGCGACCGGCTGGTCGGTGATCTACCCGCCCGAGCCGGGACCCTTCCAGTCGTCGGAGCACGTCCCGCGGCCGGAGTGGCTCCTCGATCTCAAGCTGAGGAGGAAACCGGGAGAGGTGCTGACAGCAGCCCGCTCCTTCGCCGACGGTGTCGCGGTGGCGACCGTCTGCGGACCAGACCCTTTCCGGGTGGCTCACCGGCTGGACCGCGTGAAGGACTCCCTGGTCGGCGCGGCACCCTGAACAGAACCGGCCGTCGTGAGAGGGACACGTCACTCCCGTTCGTGGGCACCACCGTGCCCGTCGAGCCGTTGGACCCGGCGGGACCACCGGCCCGTCAGCCACGGTCGGAGTCGTACTGCTCCCGCCACTTGTCGATCAGGGCGGCCATCTCCCGCTGCATGAAGCCGTAGAAGTCCTGCATCTCGTCGAGCCGACGTCCGGCGACGCTCTCCTTGCCCGCGACCTTGATGCCTTCGGCAGCGGCGTCCCACATGCCGGCCAGCAGGGTGTTCTGGTTCCCCATCAGCGTGGCCCAGGCGTGCTCTCGGAAGCGGTAGTGGTCCCGGCGGCTGCCCGGGGCGGGGACGCGCTCGATCATGCCGGTGGGGATGAGCTGATTGACCGCGCCCGACACCGCACCCGAGCTGATTTTCAGCACCTCACAGAGATCGCCCGCGGTCATCGTCTCCTGCTGGCTGAAGAGGAGCGCGGTCATGACGCGTGCGGTGGTCTTCTGCATGCCGCTCTGGGACAGGGTCAGGGCCAGCTTCTCCGCCGACTCGCGCAGCCTCACGTCCTTGTCGTCCGTGCCGTCCATGTCAGACCTCCTCATATGGCAGATTTCTATCATACAGAAACCTCGCAGTTCTCGGAGTGTTTATAGATCTCTGAAAGTAAGCTATGTTCCGGGCATGGAGAACGTGATCGAGCTCCGCGAGCTCACCAAGACGTACGGCACCCGTCGCGGTCTGACGGGCCTCACCCTGGACGTGGTCCGGGGCGAGGTGTTCGGCTTCCTCGGTCCCAACGGCGCGGGGAAGTCCACCACCATCCGGCTGCTCCTCGACCTCATCCGCCCCACCGCGGGCAGTGCCACCGTTCTGGGGCTGGACCCGCGGGGCGAGGGCGTCGAGCTGCGTCGCAGGGTGGGGTACCTCGCGGGTGACTTCGTGTGCGACGGTCGCCAGAACGTCCGCAGCTACCTGCGCTTCCTGGCCGCGCTGCGCGGCGGCGTCCCCGAGGCGCGGATCGACGACCTGGCCGACCGGCTGGGACTGGACCAGACGGCGAAGATCAAGAAGCTGTCGAAGGGCAACCGGCAGAAGGTCGGCCTGGTACAGGCCTTCATGCACACGCCGGAAGTGCTCATCCTCGACGAGCCCACTTCCGGACTCGACCCCCTGGTCCAACAGACCTTCCTCGACATGGTGGCCGAGGCGGCCGCCGGCGGCCAGACGGTCTTCATGTCCAGCCACATCATGAGCGAGGTCGAAGCCGTCGCCCACCGGGTCGGCATCATCCGCGACGGACGGCTGGTGGCCCTCGACACGGTGGCGAACCTCCGCACGGGCACGGTCCGCGACGTCGAGGTCACCTTCGAGACGAGCGTGCCGGCGACCGCGTTCGCGGATCTGCCCGGTGCGAGCCGACTGAGCCTGGACGAGACCGGCACGACGCTCAGCGGCCAGGTCGCCGGCAGCCCCGACGCACTCATCAAGGCGCTCTCCCGCTACACCGTCACAAGCCTGCGCGCCACCGAGCCCGCGCTCGAGGAACTCTTCCATTCGTACTACGAGGGCGCCGAGGCCGCACCGCGCACCGAGTCGGCACGCATCGCCTGACCCGGTACACGCACGACGCTACGCACTGGCACTGAAAGGACCCCTGATGAGCGCCGCCGTCTTCGCCAAAACCCTGTCCGACAGCCGCCGAAGCCTGATCGGCTGGGCTGTCGGCACAGCCCTGGTCGGCATGGTGTACGCGAGCACCTACCCCTCGCAGCGGCAGAACACCGAAAGCATCCCCGAGGCGCTCCGCGAAAGCCTCCATGTCGACGGAACCGCCGCGGGCTACCTGCAGGCCACCGTCTTCGGCGTGATCGTCCCCCTCCTCGCGATGATCTACGGCGTGGCCATGGGGTCCCGAGCCATCGCGAGCGACGAGGAATCCGGGCAGCTCGACCTGCTGCTCGCCCACCCCATCACCCGGACCCGGTTCGCCCTCCAGCGCTTCGGTGCCCTGGTGGCCGGTGCCTTCGGTATAGCGGCCCTCGTCTGGCTCGCGGTCCTGGCGGTGCGCAGCAGTGCCGAGCTGACCAGCGTCACTCCGGTCGAGCTCCTCGCCCAGTGCCTGAACCTGGCGCTCCTGGCGATCACCTTCGGAGCGCTCGCCCTGGGTATCGGCGCCGCGGTGGGGCGTCGCGCCGTGGTCCTGGTGGTCAGCGCGATCGCCGGAGTCCTCGCCTACACGGCCAGCACCTTCGCCACCCAGATCGGGGCCGACTGGCTCGCCTACCTCTCGCCGTTCCACTACTACATCGGAGGCGAGCCGCTGAAGAACGGCTTCCAGTGGGGCGACGGAGCCGTGCTGGTCATCGCCTCGGCGGTCTTCGTGGTGGCCGGCGTGGTGCGCTTCAACAACCGAGACGTCAACAGCTGACCGCTCCGACGCCGGCCTTCGAGCCCCGTGCTGGGGTCGAGGCTGGGGGGCACCCCGGTGTGCTGCCGGGGTGCCCGCGGTCAGGCTGCGCAATGCCGACCGGCCGACTCGTCAGGTGAGAAAGGTGATCGGGTGTCTACCCTCGACAGTGAGATTCCGCCGCAGCCGAACGTGAACGACCCTGCCATCTACGACTGGTACCGCATGATGCGGAATGAGCACCCCGTGCACCGGGACCCGACCACGGGCTGGTGGGTGGTCTACCGCTACACCGACGCCCGCCATGTCCTGACGAACCCGGGGACGTACTCGTCGGAGATGCACCGCATGGGCTTTCCCGAGTCGGGTCTCGAGAGCCTCCCGCAGATGGACCCGCCCCGGCACACCCGGGTCCGCCGGATCCTGGGCACCACCTTCACGCCCAGTTCGATCGCCGCTTACGAGCCGGAGATCATACGGATCACCAACGAGATAATCGACGACTTCGAGGGCCGGGACCAGATCGACCTCGTGGCCGACCTGGCGTACACGGTGCCCATCGCGGTCATCCTGCAGATCCTCGGCCTGCCGGCCGAGGACCGGCACCTGTTCTACGACTGGGCCCGGAAGGTCATGAACGTCACTCCTGAGGAGATGGCGCAGGAGGGGTACCTCGAAGCCCTCGGCGAGCTCCAGCAGGAGGCCATCTCCTACCTGCGCGAGCGTGTGCGCGAACGCAAGAACAAGCCGGGCGACGACATGCTGACTCGGCTCGCCAACGCGGAGCTCGACGGTGACCGGCTCACCGAGGACGAGACGGTCAACTTCGCCAACGTGATGTTCGCCGGCGGACACATCAGCACGACGATGACGATCGCCAACGCGGTGGACCTGCTGGACCTGAACCCGGAGGCGCAGGCCGAGGTGCGGGCGAACCGTGACCTGATCGGCCAGACCGTCGAGGAGGTGCTCCGCCACCGGCCGCCGATCACCACCGGACTCCGGGCCTCCACGCGGGAGGTGGAGCTGGCGGGCGTGACCATCCCGGCCAACCAGCACGTCGCGGCCAGTTTCTGCTCGGCCAACCGAGACGAGCGGCAGTTCCCCGACCCTGAGGCGTTCGACATCCACCGCAACAGCGAGGGACGGCACTTCGGGTTCGGCTTCGGCACGCACCACTGCATCGGGAACGCCCTGGGGCGCCTGGAGACCCGCCTGGTCCTGGGGGTGCTCTTCGACCGCTACAAGGAGATCAGCGTGGATCGTGGCGGTGACCTCGCGTGGGCCATCCCGCCGCAGATGGTCGGGTTCGACAAGCTTCCCGTGACCCTGCGGCCCGCCTGATTCCTTCACGCAGACGCCGCCGCCCCGGGCCCTCCCCGGGGCGGCGCCGTTGTGACGGCAAGTTCCCCGGCAAAGGCCGGATAGGGGCCGCAGAACTTCGGCAGAGAAGTGCCATGCCAGCGGCAGCGTTGTGGAAAGGGTGTCCGGAAGCAGTCATTCCACGTCTTGACTGTGTCTCTGTTCGTTCGTCTTTCAAGCGCCGGGTTCGACTCGGGTTTCTCCTCAAGAGGGTGGCGGATGATACAGAAGCACTCGCTGCTGGAACGCGATCACGAGATCGGCCTGCTCAGGTCGGCGCTGAGTCGCGTGCGGAGCGGTGACGGCGGACTGGTGATGATCGAGGGCGCCCGGGGCCTCGGCAAATCGAGCCTGCTGGAGTTCCTGCGCACTGAGGCGGAAGCCCAGGACTGTCACGTGGTCCGTGCGCGGGGCAGCGAGTTCGAGCGGGAGTTCTCCTGGGCCGTGGTGCGCCAGCTTTTCGACCGGTGCCCCGGAGAGGCGGTCGGTCGCCTGACGGACGAGGTGCCGACGGCAGAACCGGCCGACATGGCCGCAGCCCTCCTGAACCGCGTGCCGCTCGGGGCGTGGGCGGTGCCGACACCACAGGAGGGTGAAGGGCTCCACTCCGTGCTGCATGGTCTGTACCGGCTGTGCAGGGCCCTGTCTTCCGGGCAGCCGCTTCTCCTTCTCGTCGACGACGCCCAGTGGGCGGACATCGCGTCCCTGCGATTCCTCAGCTATCTCGTGAACCGGCTGGAAGGCAACAGCATTCTGGTCGTGCTGGCGAACACCCACGCGGAGCACGACGCCACGCAGGACCTGCTGATGGCCGCCTGCGCCTCCCCCCTCGCGACCTTCACACGGCTGGCGCCCCTGAGCGAAGACGGGGTACGGCGGATGATCACCACTCGCCTCGGCCGGGACGCCCATGCCAGGGTGATCCGCACCTGTTTCGAACTCACCGAAGGCAATCCCCTTCACCTGAGGGAGCTGTTGGACGAGATGAGCGGGCGCGGCATGGAGCCCGACGAATCGGCACTGGCGGGCATCCCCCTGCTGACGCCCGCCCGCGTCACCTGGGAGATACGCCGTAGAGTGAGCCGACTGCCCGCGAACGCGGTGGCGCTGGCCAGGGCCGTAGCCGTGCTGGACGCCCGTGCCGATCCCCAGCACAGTGCTCACGTGGCAGGCCTGGGTGAGGCCGAGGCGTCGGAGGCGGCGGGGTGCCTGCGCGACGCCGAGGTCCTCCGTGCCGGAGTGCCCTACAGGTTCCAGCGGCCCGTCTTGCGGCAAGTGGTGTACGCCCAGATGCCCGCGCGGGACCGCAGCGCCGCACATCGGCGGTCCGCCCGTTCGCTCCAGGCCGCAGGAGCCCTGGCCGCGGAGGTGGCCGAGCATGTGCTCCGGACGGACCCGGCAGCCGACCCGTGGGCCGCGGACGTGCTGAGCTCGGCCGCTCTGGACGCTATGAAGGAGGGCGACCCGCGTACGGCCATCCACTATCTCCGGCGTGCCCTTGCCGAGCCGCCGTCGGCCGATTCGCACCTGGCCGCGTTGGCAGACCTCGGAGCCGCGGAACTGCGGGCCCACGACCCGTCTGCCGTGGCCAGTCTGGAGGAGGCCCTGCGGCGGACGGCCGAACCGGGCTCGCGGTGCCGGATCCGTGTCGAACTGGGCTTGGCGCTGGCGGCCTCGGGGCGCTTCGAGGAGGCCCTCGTGGCTCTCGACCGGGACCCGGGCGACACCACGACGGAGTCCGCCGACGGGGTGAGCGCGGGCCCCGCCCGCACGGTCACGGCGATCGTCTCCCGTCTTGCACCGCAACCCGTCCACGGGCCGGCCGGCCCTCTGCCCGCGCCCCTCGCGGGGGACTTGCGCTGCCATGCCGCCGTCGAGGCCCTTTGCCGTGGAGTACCCGCCCGGCGCGTCCGCCGGATCGCCGCTTCCGCCCTGAGGGCGACAGCGTCCGGAACCGCTCACGACATGGGACTGACCCCCGCCTCCATCGCCGCGTGGACGCTCGCGCAGTGTGACGATCTGGGCCACGCGGAGCGTGTCCTGGCGGACGCCGCGCGGCAGGCCGCATCGGCCGGTCACCTCCTCACGAAGACCACCGTCGAGAGCTTGCGGGCCCGGGTGCTCTACGACACCGGCCGGCTGCGACAGGCGGAGACTGCCGCACGAGGCGTACTGGAGCACCAGAACGCCTCCTCGCTGCGCCCCGCTTGCGTACCGCTGGCAGCGGCTGTGTTCGTGCACTGCCTGATCGAGAGGGGCCGGCCGGACGAGGCCGAGAAGTTGCTGAACCGGACTGGCCTGGCGAACCGCTTGCCGGAATCCGCCCTCTTCGCCCCTCTGCGCATCGCGAGGGCACGTCTGTGGATCCGGCTCGAACGCTGTGACACCGGCCTTGATGAAATGCTCGCCTGCCGGGAACTGGAGGCCGGGCCGGGGTGGCCGTACCCCACGGCGATCTGCGAGATCCTTCCGGACGGCGTCCGTGCTCTGCATCAGGTCGAAGGGGAGCGAGCCGCCCGTCGGTTCGCCCTCGACGAGCTCGAACGGGCGCGCGCCTACGGTGCGGGCCGCCCGCTGGCCGTCGCCCTCCGCACCTGCGGCGAACTCGAAGGCGGCGCCGGGGGACTGGCCCTCATGGAAGAGGCCGACGGATTGCTGGCCGGGCGTCCGGACACGCTGGAGCGTGCCCGGACGCTGATCGCGCTGGGATCGGCACTTCGCCGCGCGGGACAGCGGAACGCGGCCCGCCGACGGCTCACCGCCGGGATGGAACTCGCCCATGGCATCGGAGCGACCGTGCTCGACCACGAGGCCGGTGCGGAGCTTCGTCTCGCCGGTGTGCGGCTGGCACGCACCGGAGCCAGGGCGTGTGCGGCTCTCACCCCGGCCGAGGAGCGCGTGGCCCAGAAGGCGGTGGAGGGGCTCAGTAACCGGGAGATAGCACAGGCGCTGTTCGTCACCGTGAAGACCGTCGAGTGGCACCTGAGCCAGGCCTACGCCAAGCTCGGCATCGGCCGGCGATCCGAACTGTCCCAGGCACTCGGCGGGAACGACGGCTTCGGTATCGAGGACGAACGCAAAAGCGCCTGAACTCGCCACCACCTTCCCGGTCACCGATGGACTGGGGTCCCTGCTGGGGGTCCTCCGGGGGCGGGCGGCCCACCCCTTCGGCGAGGCTTGCCGTCAGTTCACCGCGGTGGGCCGCTCGACGGAACACCGCGGACGGATCCTCTGCCCCAACGGAAAGGTGGGATCAGTGAGCACCTCCGCCGAGAAGCGGTACGACACCCTGACCGCAGCCGAGCGCTCCTTCGTGGACGAGGTCGCCCGGCACTACCACGAGGCGCACGGGGTGACGTGGGAGAAGGGCCGGGTGATGGCCTGGATGATCATCAGCGATCCCGTCGAGCAGACCCTGCCCCAGATCTGCGCCGCCGTCGGCGCCACCACCGACCAGGTCGAGCAGCTCATCGAGCAGCTGGTGCTCGCCGGCCTGTACCAGCGCATCGAGACGCCGGGCGAGGAGATCCGCTACCGGCTCGTCGACGACGGCTACCCGAAGGCCGTGTCCGACACGTTCGCGAGCTGGCCGGAGTACCGCCGCATCTTCCAGTACGGCCTGGAGGTTCTCGCCGACGCCGGTGAGGAGCGCCGGCGGCGCATCGCCGAGATCGAGGAGCTCTTCGGTCACATCGTCGGCGACCTCGCCGACATGTCGAAGCGCTGGGACGCATACCGCCAGAGCGTTTCCGCCTGACCACCCATCCATCCGAGCCGCGAAGCGAGGAGACAGCCATGGCCACGGAAGCCGCCCCCACCACGCTGACGGAGGGCGAGAAGACCTTCGTGGAGAAGGTCGCCCAGTACTACTTCGAGAACGACGGCATGCCCCACGAGCGTGGCCGCGTCGTCGGCTACATGATGATCTGCGAGCCGGCGGTACAGACCGCGGACGACATCGCGCGGACCCTCGCCGTGCCGCGCGCCGCGATCGACCGCATCGTGGACCAGCTCACGCCGGAGAACGACCCGGTGAGCGTCTTCGAGCGCAACGGTGCCCTCGACGAGAACTACACGATCCGCCTGCGCGAGAACAGCTGGGCGCCGAAGGTGCGCGGCATCTTCTCCGAGTTCCCCGACTTCCACCAGATCGCCGCGAAGGGACTGGCGGAGCTCAAGGCCGACGGCGCCTCCGAGGAGCGGCTGCGGCGCCTGGTGAACATGGAGCGCTTCCTCGGCTTCGTCAGCGCCGAGATGCCCGCGATCCTCGAGCGCTACGAGAAGCGCAAGGCCGGCGACGGCAACTGACCCACCACGGGCTAACCCGGCGAAGGCGAGGAGGCAACGATGACAGTGGCGGTCACACACGCCGAACAGTCCCGAGGCGGGCCGCCCGACATCGCCCCGGAGGCGCTGGGCAGTGCGGACTTCCTGGCGGACCACCACGTGCGCTACGCCTACGTGGCCGGCTCGATGTACAAGGCGGTCGCGTCGGAGGACATGGTCGTCAGGTTGGGCCGCGCGGGACTCCTGTCGTACTTCGGTACGGGAGGCCTGCGGCCCGACCGGATCGCCGCGGCGATCGACCGCTTCCGGCGGGACATCGGTGACGGCCCGTACGGCCTCAACCTTCTCGCGAGTCTGGAGAACCCCGCGAAGGAGGAGGAGCAGGTCGATCTGCTCCTCCGCCATCGTGTCCGCCGGGTGGAGGCGGCCTCGTTCCTCCGTCCGACACCGAGCCTCGTGCGCTACCGGCTGAGCGGACTCCGCACCGCTCGTGACGGCTCGGTGCACGTCCCCAACCGCGTGATGGCGAAGGTGTCCCGCCCGGAGGTGGCGGATTACTTCCTGCGTCCCGCGCCCCGCGCCCTGGTCGACACCTTGGCCGCCGACGGCTTGATCACGGCAGAAGAGGCCGTCCTCGCCGGCCGGGTGCCCCTGGCGGACGACCTCGTCGCCGAAGCGGACTCCGGCGGTCACACGGACCAACGGCAGCTCGTGATCCTGCTGCCGGACACCATCCGGCAGAGGGACCGAGTGGCCAGGGAGTTCCCGGCCGCCGCCCGGGTTCGGGTCGGCGCCGCGGGCGGCATCGGCGTCCCGGAGGCAGTGGCGGCGGCGTTCGTGCTGGGCGCCGACTTCGTGCTCACCGGGAGCATCAACCAGTGCACAGCGGAGTGTGGAACCAGCGAGCGCGTCAAGGACATGCTGCAGGAAGCAGAGGCGCACGACATGGCGATTGTGCCCGCCGGCGACATGCTGGAGACAGGGGCGCGTGCCCAGGTACTGCGCCGCGGCCTGTTCTACCCGGCGCGAGCGAACAAGCTGTACGAGCTGTACCGCCGCCACGACTCGCTGGAGGACCTGGACAGGCGCACCGCCGACCAGCTCCAGCGGCGCTACTTCAGGCGCAGCTTCGAGGAAGTGTGGAAAGAGACGCGCGCCTACTACCAGCGTGCCAACCCGAAGGCCCTCGCCCTGGCCGAACGCGATCCCAAGCACAAGATGCTGCTGGTGTTCAAGGCCTACTTCGTGCAGTCGATCCGCCTTGCCATGAGCGGATCCGAGGAACACCAGGTCGACTACCAGGTCAACTGTGGGCCGGCCCTCGGCGCCTTCAACGCCTACGTGCGCGGAACACACCGGGAGAACTGGCGCGATCGCCACGTCGATGATCTGGGGGAGATGCTCATGAGGGGTGCCGCGGAGATACTGACCGAGCGGCTGAGGGCCATGACGGCGTGGTCGGACCGGAGCCGGGGGCCACTGCTGTGACACTCGCCCATCTCTTCGCCGGCCAGGGATCCCAGCGGGTCGGCATGGGCCGGGAGCTGCTGGAGGCATACCCCAACCTCGTCCGGCAGGCGGACTCCGTCCTGGGGTACTCGGTGGCCGAACTCTGCTTGGAAGGCCCCGCCGAGCGCCTTTCCGACACCCGCTACACCCAGTGCGCCGTCTACGTGGTGGACGCGCTCGCCTACGTCGACTCCGTGCGCACCGGCGGACGGATACCCGAGGTGATGGCCGGGCACAGCCTCGGAGAGTACGCCGCTCTCTTCGCGGCCGGCGTCTTCGACTTCCGTACGGGTCTGGAGATCGTCGCCAAACGTGCGGCGCTGATGGCCGACGCCGGGCGCGGCGCGATGTCCGCCGTCCTCGGACTCGACGAGGACAGGGTCCGCGGCCTGCTCGACTCGTCCGGCCTTCCGGTCGACATCGCCAATCTCAACGCTCCTGACCAGATCGTCGTCTCCGGCCCGGAAGACGGTGTCAAGGCGGTCTCGGCGCTCATGGCCGAGCACGCCGACGCGGTGATCCCCCTGAAGGTGAGCGGGGCCTTCCACTCCCGCTACATGGAGCCCGCTGCCCGGGAGTTCGAGCCGTTCCTCAAGGGGTACGTGCTCGCCCGGCCGAAGATTCCGGTCATCGCGAACGCCACCGGCCTTCCCTATCGGGACGACGACATCGCGGGCACCCTGTGCCGGCAGCTCACCTCCTCCGTCCGCTGGACCGAGACCGTCACCCACCTGCTCGGCCTGCCCGATCCGGAGCTGCGCGAGATCGGCCCCGGCAACGTGCTGACCGGGCTGACGAAGCGTATCCAGGCATCCCTGCGCGAAGCGGCCGTCGCCGGCTAGACCCGGCCGGTTCCCGAGGTCCCGTGACATTGTGGAGAGGAACAACGGCGAATGGACCCCAAGTCCGCCACCGGCAGTCTGCACGTCACCCCCGACGAGGTGCTCACCTTCGCGAGGGTCACCGGCGACGCCAGTCCGCTGCATGTGGACGCGTCGTACGCGCGGCGGACACCCTTCGGGGAACCTGTCGCGCACGGACTGTTGTGTCTGTTGAAGGTGATCGCGGGAGTCCCGCCGCTGGCCGGACGGAAGCTGGCGGCGTTACGGTCCCGCTTCTCGGGGCCGGTGCTCCTCGGCCAGGACTATGCCTGGACGGCCGAGGAGACGGCGGTGGAAGGGGAGGAAGGTTTCGTCAGGCTGATCCTCCGGGTACTCGACGGCCGGCGGACACTGATCGAGGCCGAGGCGGACTTCGTCGTCGGAGAGCTCCGGACCGCTCCCGCGAAGGCGGCGCGCCCGAAAGCGGCGGCTGCCGCCGCCGTGACTCCGCTGGAGGACCTCTCGGTGGGCCAGGTCATCGGCACGGCCTACCGGCCCGACTGGGAGGCCCTCGCGGCATTCCTGACGGAACTGTCCCTGTCCGAGCACGGCGTCGGAGCGGAGCACGTGGCCGTGCTCGGCTGGGCCAGCCATCTCGCGGGGATGGAGGCGCCCGGACGCGCGGCGATGATCAGCGGCTTCGAGATGGAGTGCGGTGAGACCGCGGGACGCCGAGGCTTCACGGCGAAGGCCGAGATCGCCGCGGTGGACGAGCGATTCCGAACCGTCCGGCTCGCGGGGGAGGCCGTCGCCGGCCGTCTGGAAGCTCGTGTGACCCTGCGCGTCGTCGCGCGGCGCGAGGCCGCGGCACCGTCCGCCGAGGAAGTGCGCCGGCTGCTGGGTGCCTGGGCGGTCGAACGGCCGTTGGCCGGCCGCTCCGCGTTCGTCACCGGTGGCAGCCGGGGCCTGGGGGCCGCGCTGGTCCAAAGCCTGGCGATCGCCGGGTGCACCGTCCACACGGCGTTCCGGCACGGCAGGGACGAGGCGGAAGCGCTGGTGGCCGCCCTGGGACCGGACGGTGCCCGCATCCGTCTCCACCAGGGCGACGCGGCCGATGCCGCCTGGTGCGCGGACGCACGGGCGGAGATCGAGGCCGAGACCGGACCCGTGGACCTGCTCTTCCTGAACGCGGGTCCCCCCGCGCACCCGTTGGACCTCCACACGAACGCCGTGACCCGGGCCGGGGAGCACGTCCGCCGCGGACTGGAACTGGCACAGGCCCCCCTCACCGCCTTCGCCGAAGGCATCGCCGCCCGCGGCGGCCGCGTCGTGGCGATCTCGTCGGCGTACGTATCGGCTCCCCGCCGCGGCCTCTCCCACTACGTCGCCGCGAAGCACGCGGTCGAGGGCCTGGTGCGGACGAGTGCCGCGGAGTACCCGGGGACCGGTGTCCTGGTCGTCCGGCCACCGCGTCTCGCCACCACCTTCGCCGACAGTGTCGTCGGCGCGGACGACGCGCTGGCCGTGGAACCCGTCGCGGTGTCGATCGTGCGCCGGATCGTCGGCGGCGAGCCGGGAACCGTGGAGGTGATGGAGGACTTCTCCGCGGTGACGGGCACCCCGGAGGTGAGCGAACGCGTCGAAGCGGTCAGGGGCGCGACGAGCCCTTCCGGGGTTCTCGCCGTGGCCGGTACGTTCACCACCGACCCCCTCCACCCGATCCTCTCCCACTGGACCGAGCGGCTCGGTCTCGACCTCGAGGTCCGGCTCACGCCCTACAACCAGGTCTTCCAGGAGCTCCTCGACCCCGCGAGCACCTTCGCCGGCAACCGGCGCGGCTGCAACATCGCCCTCGTCCGGCTGGAGGACTGGCCTGCCGGAACCGAAGGGCACCGCACCTTGGACGAGTTCGCGGCAGCCGCCACCGCGGCCGCACGGCGCGGACCGGTGCCCCTCCTCGTCGCGCTGTGCCCGCCCTCTCCCGGAGCAGAGACCCGCAGAGGGCCGGAACTGGAGGAGGCGGAGAGCCGGCTCCGGACGGCTCTCGACGGGGTGCCGGGCCTCCACGTCCTGGGCAGTGGGGAGTGGAGCGGCGCGTACCCCGTCGCGGAGCACCACGACGCCGCACGCGAGGAACACGCTCACATCCCGTACACGCCGGTCGCCTACACGGCCTTGGGAACGGCGCTGGCGCGCAAGGTCCACTCCCTTCTCGCTCCGCCTTTCAAGGTACTGGTGCTCGACTGCGACAACACCCTGTGGAGCGGGGTGTGCGGCGAGGACGGCTCTCGGGGTGTCGGGATCGGCCCCGGCCGGCGGCGTCTCCAGGAGTGGGCGGTCGAGCTGCACGACCGCGGCGTCCTGCTCTGTCTGTGCAGCAAGAACGAGGACGAGGACGTCGACGAGGTGTTCCGGCAGCGGACGGACATGCCCCTGCGCCTCGAGCACATCGCCGCCCGCCGGGTGAACTGGGACCCGAAGCCCGACAATCTCGCGGAACTCGCCCGGGAACTCGGCCTCGGCCTCGACAGCATGGTCTTCCTCGACGACAACCCCGTGGAGATCGCCGCGGTCAGAGCCGCGCACCCCGAAGTCCTGGCATTGCCCGTGCCCGGCGACGAGAAGGACCTGCCCGCGTTCCTCGACCGGCTGTGGGCCTTCGACCGCGCCGACGTCACCGACGAGGACCGGCAGCGAACCGCCATGTACCGGGCGGCGCGCGACCGCGAGGCCCTGCGCGGCTCGTCCACGACCCTGGCGGAGTTCATCGCCGGGCTGGATCTGCGGATCGACGTCCACGAAGCGCGCCCGGAGCAGCTGCCCCGAGTCGCCCAGCTCACCCAGCGCACGAACCAGTTCAACCTCAGCACGGTCCGCCGGTCCGAATCCGAGCTCCGCACCGTGCTCGACGAGGGGGCCCGGTGCTGGGTGGCCGAGGTCGCCGACCGGTTCGGAGAGTACGGGCTGGTCGGCGCGGCCATCACCCGGCTGGACACCGAAGCCGTGGTTCTGGACACCTTCCTCATGAGCTGCCGGGTGCTCGGCCGTGGCGTGGAGCACGCCTTCCTCGCGGCCGTCGCCTCGAAGGAGGCCGAGGAAGGCGGTCCCGGCACGCTGGAAGCGGTACAGCGACCGACGGCGAAGAACCGCCCCGCCCGCCTCTTCTTCGACGTCGCGATGGGACCGGGCACGGCGCATCCGGCCTCTGGCGAAGGAGCGGTCGTCCACCGAGCGGCCCTCACGGAGCTCACGCGGCTCGCCTTCCGCCCCGACGGCGCCGAGGACTCCCGGGACGCCCCGCAGGACACCGGAGCGTCCCCGACCGCCCGGGCGCTTCCCGGGGAGGGGAAGGCCGCGGACCAGGCCGGCGCGCAGGAGCGCGTCGCGGCTCTGGCAGAGCTCACCGTCGACCTCACCGACGCCACGGCGCTCCACCTCGCCGTGAACGGCGCCCTCGGTCCTGTCACCGCCTCCACCGTCGACCCGGCGGGCCAGGAGGGCGCGGAGACCCTCGACGCCGTCCGTGCCGTGCTCAGCGGGCTGCTCAGGATGCCGCGCGCCGAACTGCGCCATGACACGACGCTCGAGTCGTTGCGTCTGGAGTCGTTGCAGATCGTCGACGCCACCGTGGCTTTGGAGGAACGGTTCGGCCGACTGCCGAAGACTCTCTTCTTCGAGCACCGCACGCTGGGAGCACTGGCAGCGGCGATCGCGCCCGCCCCCTCGGTCTCCGGGCAGGCCACCGCCACCGTCCCGAGGCCGGCGTCGGTCGTCGCCCCGGCCCCTCGCCCCTCCGGTCGGCGGACACCGGAGAACACGGTGCATCCCGACCGCGACGACCGCATCGCCGTGGTCGGGATCGCCGGACGCTATCCCGGAGCGGCCGACGTCACGCAACTGTGGCACAACCTCGTGGCAGGCACCGAATCGCTGGGGGACGCGGCCGAACGCTGGGGCCGGTCCGACCTCGTGGACCCCAAGGGCGGACCCGACAGGACGTACACGTCCGCGGGCGGGCTGATCGAAGGCGTCGACGAGTTCGACGCCCTGTTCTTCAACATCGCGCCCAGCGAGGCGGAGACCATGGATCCGCAGCAGCGAATCTTCCTCCAGGTCGCCTACCATGCCCTGGAGGACGCCGGACACACCGCTGCGAGCCTCGGCAGGAACGTCGGCGTCTACGTGGCCTCCATGGGCCCCGACTACGCCGTGCTCAGCGCGAACGCCGCGCTCGACGGCCTCAGCCGGTACCCCAACAGCGACCTGTACCAGATCGCCAACAGGGTCTCGTACTTCCTCGACTTCACCGGACCGAGCATCGCCGTCGACACGGCCTGCTCCGGTTCCGGTGTCGCACTGCAACTCGCGTGCGACGCCCTCCGAGCGGGCACCGTGTCCGCCGCGATCGCGGGTGGCGTCAACCTGATCCTGCACCCGGCGCGCCGCATCCAGTACGCGCAACTGGGCATGCTGTCCCGCACCGGTCGTTGCCGGCCCTTCGGAGCAGGTGCCGACGGCATGGTCACGAGCGAGGGCGTGGGCGCCGTACTGCTGCGGCCGCTCCGCGACGCGCTGGCCGACGGCGACCACGTCTACGGTGTCATCAGGTCCGTGGGCACCAACAGCGACGGTCGCACCAACGGGTTCACGGTCCCCAGCCCCGACGCCCAGGCCGCCCTCATCGGCGACACCCTCCGGCGGGCGGGAGTGGATCCCGCGACGATCGGTTACGTGGAGGCCCACGGCACGGGCACACCCCTCGGTGACCCCATCGAGATCCGCGGCCTGAGCACGGCCTTCGGCCCCCACCTGCCGGCGATGTCCACCCCTGTCGGAAGCATCAAGGGGAACATCGGCCACACCGAGGCCGCCGCCGCGGTCGCGGGACTGACCAAGGTGCTGCTCCAGTTTGAGCACCAGACGCTCGTGCCGTCGCTCCACGCCGACGAACTCAATCCGCACATCGACTTCGACCGCACCCCGTTCCTGGTGCAGCGGGCGGCGACGGACTGGGGGGCCGGACGGGACGGAGCCCCACGCCGGGCATCACTCAGCTCCTTCGGCGCGGGCGGCGTGAACGTCCACATGGTCCTGGAGGAGGCGCCCGTCCCCACGCCCACCGAGACCGCGTCCGACAGCGGGATCCATCTCATGGCGCTGTCCGCACGGGACGACGAACAGCTGCGGCTGATGTGCGGGCGCCTCGCCGCCTGGCTGCGCGGGCCGGGCGAGCGCGCATCGCTCGCGGACGTCGCGTACACCCTGCGGACGGGGCGCGCCGAGTTCGCCAGTCGCCTCGCGATGTCGGTCGGCGACCGTCGCGCGTTCCTCGGTGCCCTCGACCGTCTCGCAGGGACGAGCGGCCCCCTCGCCGAAGCCGCGCGGGACGTCGGCGGCGGCGTGAGCTACGGTCGGGCCGCTGCCGGCACCGGACTCGCCGACGTCTTCGACGGCAGTTCCGGCATGGTCGAGGTGCTGTGCGGTATCGCGAGCCGAGGCGATCTGGCAGGGCTCGGTCGGCTGTGGTGCCAGGGAGCGGCCGTCGACTGGACGTCCGTATTGCCCCGGGCGGGGCAGCAGCGGGTTCCGATGCCCGGCTACCCCTTCCGGCGTACGCGCCACTGGCTGCGCGAGCCGTCGACGACGACTGCGGCAGCCCCGATGCCCCCGGCGACGACCGACACCTCCCCCCTCACGTACTACGCCCCGCGATGGGTGACGGAACCTGCCGCTCAGGGCACCCTTCCGGACGGGCCCGCCGTCGTGGTCATCGGTGGCGACCCCTATGGGGGCACCGGCGCGGACCGGATGGTGGCCGACGTGTCGGACATCCGCCCGACCGACTTCGACGATCGGGCCCTGGTCGTGATCGACCGGCGCGGCATCGACACCCCGCGTCCCCAAACGGATCGGTCGGCCGCTCGCGAGACGGAGGCCGTGCGCACCCTGGCGCGCCTGGCCGACGCGGGCCGCGAGGTGACGTACGCCTGCGTCTCCCGCGTCGGCGAACAGGACCCGTTCAGCGCGGTCGTCCCCGGATTCGGACGGGCGCTCGCACGAGAGATCCCCCGCTTCAGGGCCATACGCGTAGAGGTCGCCGAAGGCGCGGCTGATCCGATGCTCGCCCAGGTGCTCGCGGAGGTCCCGCAGGGAACGACGGAGGTACGGCTGCACGGCGCGGAGCGACAGCTCCGGCGCTGGGCGCCGATCGCGGCCGAGCCCGGATCGGCCCCCGCCTTCAGGGAAGGCGGCCACTACCTCGTCACAGGAGGCGGTGGTGGTATCGGCACCCTCCTGGCCATGTATCTCGCCGAGCGGTACCGGGCGTCGGTGACCCTGACCGGACGCTCGCCCGCAACGCCCGGGATCGAGCGACTGCGGGCCGCGGTCCGCGCTCACGGCGGTGATCTGCTGTACCTGCGAGCCGATGTGACCGATGCCTCCGGGCTGGCGGACTGCCTCGCTTCCGCCCGTGCGCACCACGGACCGCTGCACGGCGTGATCCACGCGGCGGGCGTCCTCCACGACGGGCCGGCGAGGGACAGGACCGACGCCGAGACCGCGGCCGTGCTCGCGCCGAAGCTCATGGGCACCGTGCTGCTCGACGAGGCGACGGCAGGGGACGATCTGGACTTCTTCCTGGTGATGTCCTCGTTCGTCGGCACCTTCGGCAACGCGGGCCAGGCCGCCTACTGCGCCGCCAACCGCTTCCTCGACGCCTTCTGCGAGCACCGCACGGCCCTCACCAGGGAAGGGGAACGGCGCGGCCGGTCGGTGTCGGCGGTGTGGCCCCTGTGGGAGCACGGAGGCATGGCCATGCCTCCCGCCGTCCGGCGGCTGATCGAGACGACCGTGGGGCTGACGGCGATCGACACGGACGCGGCCCTGCGGGCCATGGAGGACGTCATCCGACTCGGGCAGCCGACCGTGTTGATCGGCTGCGGCGACCCACAGCGGATCAGCGCCGCGTTGGCGGCCCTGGAGCCGACCACCGGCGTGGTCCACGAGCGAGCCGCCGCCCCGGCCGGCGCGGTGCCGGACGACGGTGCGGACCGACGGGTCTGGCTGCGCGACTGGTTGCGGCGGGAGGCCGCCGCCCTGGCCAGGATCCCGTACGCGCAGGTGGACACCGCCGTGGAGTTCGGGGACTACGGGTTCAACTCCATGCTGTTCACCGACTTCGCGAACCGGCTCAACGAGGAGTTCCGACTCACCCTGACGCCCGTCGTCTTCTACGAAGCACCCACGGTCGACGCGCTGGCGAAGGAGCTGTGCGACCGTCACCGGGAGACGTTCGCGACGGCCGCCGCCGTCGCGGGGCCGGAGCCGGAGACCACGGCCACGGCCACCGTCCACCGGGCGGACGGCACCGAGGCCCCGGAATCCCGGGAGGAGTCGGAGACCGGGGCCGGCCGACCGCGGCCCATGGCGATCGCGGTGATCGGCATGGCCGGCCGTTTCCCCGGCGCACACGACCTCGACAGCTACTGGGACCACATCATGGCCGGTCGTGACCTGGTCACCCAGGCGCCCGCGGGACGGTTCGGCGACACGCGTCCCGCCGGAGGCTTCCTCGAGGGCATCCTCGCCTTCGACGCGGCCTTCTTCGGGATCTCGCCGCGCGAGGCACGGCTGATGGACCCCCAGCAGAGGCTGTTCCTGGAGGAGGCGTGGCACGCCCTGGAGGACGCGGGCTACGACCCGCAGGCCCTGAGCGGCAGCCGGACCGGGGTGTTCGTGGGGGCGACACTCTCCGACTACACGGAGCTGCTGTCACGCGGCGAAGAGGCGGTGGCGCCCCACAGCATCACCGGCCACGTCCAGAGCGTCATCGCCAACCGCCTCTCCTACCTGCTCGACCTGCGCGGCCCCAGCGAGGTGATCGACACCGCCTGTTCCAGCTCGCTGACCGCTCTCCACCGCGCGCTGGGGGCCATCGAGACGGGGGAGTGCGAGCTCGCCGTCGCCGGCGGCGTCAACGCCCTCTTCTCACCGGACTGGTTCGCGTCACTGAAGAAGGCCGGCATGCTGTCGGCCACCGGCCGATGCTGGACCTTCGACGAGCGGGCCGACGGCTTCGTTCGGGGCGAAGGCGTCGGCGTCGTCGTCCTCAAGCCGCTGGACCAGGCTCTCAGTGACGGCGACGACATACGCGCGGTCATCAGGGGCAGTGCCGTCAACCACGGAGGACGGGCCCACTCGCTGACCGCTCCCAACCCGGACGCCCAGGCGGACGTGGTCGTCGCGGCGCTGCGCCGCGCCGACTTCGCCCCCCGCACCGTGTCGTACATCGAGACCCATGGCACCGGTACGAAACTGGGCGATCCGATCGAAGTGGCGGGGTTGACCAAGGCGTTCGCCAGGCTCGGCGCGGTCTGGGACACGCCGTGGTGCCAACTGGGGGCGGTGAAGGGCAACATCGGCCACCTGGAGTCCGCGGCCGGCATGGCCGGTCTGCTCAAGATCCTCCTGGCTCTCCGTCACCGGACCCTGCCTCCCAACGCCGTGGGAGACCGGCCCAACCGGCACCTGAACCTGACCGACGGGCCGTTCGAGGTCCTTCTGGAGGCGCGGGAATGGCGTCCGGTGGACGCCGCGGACGCCCCCCTGCCGCTGCGGGCCGGAGTGAGCGCCTTCGGATTCGGCGGTGCCAACGCCCACGTGGTGGTCGAGGAGCCGCCGGCGGCCCCCGTGTCCGAGGCCGGGCGGGTACCGGTCCTGACGCAGGAGGACGAGCAACTGATCGTGCTCTCCGCGACCGACGCCGACCGCCTGCGGGAGTACGCGAGGCGGCTGCGGGAGACCGTCGCGGAGACGGCCCCCGTGCTGGCCGATCTCGCGTACACGTCCAGGGTCGCCCGCGGTGCGCTTCCGACGCGCCTCGCCGCCGTGGCCTCCGACCGGCACCAGCTGCTCGCGCAACTGGACGGTTACCTCGCGGGAAAGGCGCCGTACGGCCTGTACACCGGCGAGGACGGCACTTCGCAGCCCCCGGCCGCGTCCGGGCTCCACCGGGCGGCGATCCGCTGGGTGGCCGGCGAGGCCCTCACCGAGCCGGCGGACCCGGCCCGGCGTCGCGTCCGCTTCCCGGTCTATCCCTTCGACCACTCGACATCCCACGGGCCGGTACTGGAAGGGGGCGGCGACATGGAACACGACGCACCGGTCACCGCGCAGGCGGACGGAGCCGCGCACGTGCCCCAGTTGATGGGACGGCGCTGGCGACCGGCCCCGGCGGCCGTCGTGCCGCTCGACGGACGGCCCCTCTGCCTCCTCCTCGTGGGACGGGACGCGGGAGTGTCCTTCATGGAGGGGCTCGCGGGCTTCGAGAGCGTGCGATGGGTGGTCGCCCGTGAGCCCTCCCCGCTTCCGGCACTGGCACCCCACCAGTACGAGACGGAGTTCGACGACTACGAGGCCGGGCGGCGGATCGCGGAGCGGATCCTCTCGGGACACGGCCCTCTGCACGCTGTCATCGACCTCGTGGACGCTTCGGGCGGAGCCGTACGGCACCGGGAGCGCGCTCGTATCGGGTTGCTCCAGACGCTCGTCGCCGGCGGTCGTGCCGATGAGCTGCGCCTCGTGCACGTGCGGCGGGTGGACACGACCGAGGAAGGATCGGACGCTGCGCTGAACGGGGCCCGGTTCGCCGCCCTGGTGAGGGCGATCGGAGCGGAGTACGGTGCCGTCCGCGCGGTCACGGTGGAGACCGACGGCGCACGCGACGACCTGGTGGACATGCTCGACCTGGCCCTCCGCGAGGTCGCCGCCGTGGGTGAGGAACCCGAGGTGCGCTACCGCGAGGGCGCCCGCCAGGTGGCTCGGCTCGCACCGGTCGAGGCTCCCCGGCCCGCCGGGGCCGGCCGCCTCGGCGCGTTCGCGATCACCGCGGACAGGCCCTATGTCATCACGGGCGGCACGGGGGGCCTCGGTCTGGCCGCGGCCGAGCTGCTCGTCGAACGCGGCGCCCGGAAGCTGGTCCTGGCCGGCCTGCGGGCACTGCCCCCGCGCCACCGCTGGCCGGACGCCCCCCCGGACGCCTGGTGGGCGGAACGGGTCGCTGCCGTCCAGCGCCTGGAGGCCGCGGGCGCCGAGGTCATGCTCCACAGCGGCTCGCTCACCGAGCCCTCGGGAATCTCCCGGTTCCTGTCCGACGTGCGCGTCCGGTTCGGCCGGCCCGCCGGCGTGCTGCACTGCGCGGGTGCGGTCGCGCCCACCCGGGCCTTCATCCGCAAACGGCTGGACGAGATCCTTGCCTGCTGGGAACCGAAGGGGACCGGGCCCGCGGAGCTGGCCCGCGCCCTCGCCGAGGACGAGCCGGACTTCGTCGTCCTCTACTCGTCGCTCTCCGCTGTCGTGCCCCGACTGGCCGTCGGACTCACCGACTACGCCAGCGCCAACGCGGCCCTCGACGCCCTCGCGGCCCATGCGGCGCGTCACGGCGCCGGGCGGGGGGCACGCACGCACTGGCTCGCGATCGACTGGGGCAGCTGGGCCGGGGCCGGCATGGGAGAGGTCACCAGCCCGCGCTACCGCGAGCTCGGCCTCTCGGCGCTGACCCGTGACCAGGGACTCGCCCTGCTCGACTCGGCGTTGTCGGTGACAGGACACACCAGCCTTGTCGCGGTGACGGGCCACCCGGGTGTCGCCGGGACGTTGCTGGAGTCCGGGGAGCCCGAGCCCGCCCCGCCCGGGGTCGGCGGAGCGGAGGAGCCGCAGGGCACACGGATTCCCTCCGCGCGCTCCGAGGACCTGGTCCGGCGGTGCGTCGCCCACATCACCGACGTGCTCGCCGAAGCCCTGTTGCTCGACCGTGGGAAGATCCGGCCCGAGGCCGCCTTCGTCGATCTCGGCATCGACTCCATTCTGATCGCCGGCATCGTGGGCGCCCTGGAGCCGCTGACCGGAGCGCCGCTGGATCCGTCGGTGATTCTTGAGCACCCCAGCGTCGCCCGGCTCGCCGACCACCTCTGCGAGCGGTACCCCGAAGGCCTCGCCCACTGGGCCGGTACGGCCACGCCCGTCGCCACCCCGGCCGCGTCGTCCCCCGGCGCCCCGACCACGACCCCGACGGCCATGCCCCTCGCGGTCGTCGGCATGGCGAGCCGGTTCCCCGGCGCGGCCGGCACGGCGGAGTTCTGGGAACTGCTGCGCCAGGGCCGTTCCGGCGTGCGGGAGGTGCCCCGCTCACGCTGGGACGTCGCGACCCTCTACTCGCCAGAACACCGGGACGGCAGGAGCATCAGCAAGTGGGGCGGGTTCCTGGAGGGGATAGAGGACTTCGACCCCGGATACTTCGGGATCCCGGGCGACCACGCCGCTCATGTGGACCCGTTGACGCGGCTGTTCCTGGAGACCGCCGAGCAGACGTTTGCGGACGCCGGCTACCGGGGCGACGAGCTGGCCGGTCGGCGGGTCGGGGTGTTCGTCGGTTCGGGCACGAGCACGTACGGCACCCGGATCGCGGTCCCGCACCGGGCCACGGCCACGGGGCTCAACCAGAACTTCATCGGCGCCCACCTGGCACACTTCCGCGACCTGCGGGGGCCCAACCTCGTGGTCGACACCGCGTGCTCCTCCTCCCTCACCAGCCTCTACCTGGCCCATCAGTCCCTGCAACTGGGCGAATGCGAGATGGCCCTCGTGGGTGGCGCCGACCTGATCCTCGACGAGACCCCCTATCTGTCGCTCAGCGCGGCGCGTGCGTTGTCGCCGGACGGGGCCTGCCGCGTCTTCGACGCCGGCGCCAACGGCTTCGTACCGGGTGAGGGGGTCGGAGCGGTGCTGGTCAAACCCCTGGACCGAGCACTGGCGGACGGCGACCGGATCCTCGCGGTCATCGAGGCCACGGCCATGAACAACGACGGCCGCACCATGGGCCTGACCACCCCGAACCCGGAAGCACAGCAGGCCGTCGTCCGCGACGCGCTCCGCAAGGCGGGGGCGGGTGCCGCGAGCGTCTCGTACGTGGAGGCGCACGGCACCGGAACCATGATCGGTGACCCGATCGAACTGAGAGCACTCACCGGAGTCTTCGGCGAGTTCACGAGCGAGCGAGGGTTCTGCTCCGTCGGCAGTGTGAAGTCGAACGTCGGGCACCTCCTCATGGCGGCCGGGATGGCGAGCTTGCACAAGGTCGTGCTCTCCCTTGTGCACGGGGCTCTGCCCCCGACGCTCCACTGCGACCGGCCCAATCCCCGGTTCGCCTTCGACACGTCGCCGTTCCGCCTCCAGACGGAGCTGGGGGAGTGGCGCCCCCGGCACGGGGTCCGCCGCGCGGGCATCAGCGCGTTCGGCTTCGGCGGCACCAATTGCCACGTCGTCGTCCGCGGCCTGACGGACGCCGAACGCGACGCGCACACGGCGCGACGGACGCCCCTGCCGGCCCCCGTCTTCCGGCGGCAGCGCCACTGGGTCGAGCGGCCTGCGGCCGCGGGCCCCCGGACCGAACAGCACCCCCGTCCCTTGCTCGAGCTGGAGGAACTGATCTAGCCATGGCGGAGAATCGAAGTGCGGAGCGTTCCGAGGACATGCTGCTCTTCCTCGCCGGCCGACGAGCGGCGACGACCGTCCGCGCCGAGGACGACGCGGTACGGGACCACCTCGTGCACGCCGTCCCCGTGCTGCCCGGCGTGTTCCTCCTCGATCTGGTGCTGCGCCTGGTGCGCCAGGCGGGCGTCGACCCCGCCGATGTCGAACTGCGTCGCATCACCTTCCTGGCTCCCGTCGTCGGAAGCGAGGCCGGGCGCAGGGTCGAGGTCCGGTTCGGGGACGCGGACGCCGGTGAAGCCCTGCCCGTCATCGTTCGCAGCCGCCCCCTCGACGCGGCCGAGGCGGACTGGGAGACCAACTGCCGGGCGGAGCTCCACCCCGTCTCCCCGGCGCTGCTGGGTCGGCGCATCGATCCCGACCGCCTCACGGCCCTCGCCACCGGCGTGGTCGACGTCGACGAGCTCTACGGCTTCGTGCGCGGACTCGACATCCACCACCGCGGTTTTATGAAGGCCTCGGGGGTCGTGCACGTGGGGGAGAGCCACGCGATGGCCCGGATGCGCCTCGCGG
The DNA here is from genome assembly GCF_014650915.1 of Streptomyces poonensis. Taxonomy (GTDB): domain Bacteria; phylum Actinomycetota; class Actinomycetes; order Streptomycetales; family Streptomycetaceae; genus Streptomyces; species Streptomyces poonensis. Next base: position 286,974 of record NZ_BMVW01000009.1, read on the forward strand.
CCGAGGCGGAGCCGTACCTGGGACGGTTCCACGCCCACCCGGCGGTCATCGACTTCGCCACGCTGGTGCCGATGCTGCTCTTCCAGGAGACGCAGCGGTCCGCCGCCGACCACGCCTTCATCCCCATCTACGTCGACTCCTTCCACGCCACGGGCGGTGTCGGCGCGGAGAACCTCGTCCACGTACCGGGCCCGGTGGGCGGGCGGCTCGACGGGGAACTGTTCGAGGCCGACCTCGACGTGTGCTCGCCCGACGGCGTCGTCGTCGCCCGGCTGGGCGGTTTCCGGGCCAAGCGGATCCGTTCCGCCGACCTGATCACCGGCCTCCTCGGATCGGCCGACGGGGCACGGCCCCGGCCCGAGCAGGTCATGGTCCCGGCAGCCGCCGGGATCCCCTTCCACGGCGCTCGTACGACCGGCCTTCGCGAGGCCGTCGTCGCGCTCGTCGCGGCGAAGCTCGACCTCGACGCGGACGACATCGATCCCGGAACGGGCTTCTACGACCTGGGACTGACCTCGCTCGACCTGCTGGACATTGCGGGCTCCCTGGAGGACGGGCTGGGGACGCAGCTCTACCCGACCCTTCTTTTCGAGTACCCCACGGTCCGTGCCCTCGTGGACCACCTCCGGGAGCAGGGACATGAGACCGTCACCACGGAAGACCCGGAAGCCGGATCGGCCACGGCCACGTCCGGGGCCGGCCGTCGGTCCGCGGCGCCGGACCTGCGCGCCGCTGCCTCCTTCGTCGCGGCGGCCACCGGTCCCGTGGCCGGCGAGCCGCTGGCCATCATCGGCCTGGCCGGCCGTTACCCCGGGGCCGCCACCGCCGGCGACCTCTGGGACGTACTCCGCGACGGCCGGGACCGCGTCACCGAGGTCCCGGCCGACCGCTGGGACCACACGCCCTACTTCGACGAGCGGAGGGGGGTGCCCGGACGTACGTACGGTAAATGGGGCGCCTTCTGCGAAGGCGTCGCCGACTTCGACGCCGGCTTCTTCCACCTCACCGGGCGGCAGGCCGAGGTGATGGACCCGCACGAGCGGCTCTTCCTCCAGACCGCCTGGGAGGCGCTGGAAGACGCCGGGCACACGCCGGAGGGGCTGGTGGAACAGACCGACGGCGCCATCGGGGTGTTCGCCGGGACCATGTGGAACGACTACCAGCTCAACGGGCTCGACCGGCTCAGGGAAGGCGGCCCCGAGATCGCCGGATCCTGGTCCTCCGCGCTCGCCAACCGGGTCTCGTACACCTTCGACTTCAAGGGCCCCAGCCTTACGGTGGACACCGCCTGCTCTGCGGCCCTCACCGCCCTGCACCTCGCCGTCGAGAGCATCCGCCGGGGCGAGTGCCGGGCGGCCGTCGTCGGGGGCGTCAATCTCTCCCTCCACCCGTACAAGTACCTCCGGCTCGGTGAGCTCGGACTGCTCTCCGGCAGCGGCCGATGCCGGCCCTTCGGCAAGGGCGCCGATGGCTATGTGCCGGGCGAAGGAGTGGGGGCCGTCCTCGTTCGCCCGCTCGCCGACGCGCTCGCCTCCGGGGACCACGTCCACGGGCTGATCCGCGGATCCGCCCTGCGGCACAGCGGCCGGACCGGCGGATACTCCGTCCCCAGCCCGGACGCCCAGGCCCGTGTGGTGGCGGCGGCACTCGCCGACGCCGGTGTCCCGGCGAGCACCATCGGCTACGTGGAAGCGCACGCCAGCAGCACCACGCTGGGCGACCAGATCGAGATCGAGGCGCTCACGTCCGTGTACGGACAGCAGCACGGCGTCGCGCCCGGCTCCTGCGCCATCGGTTCGGTGAAGGGCAGCATCGGCCATCTGGAGGCGGCCGCGGGCATGGCGGGCCTGGCCAAACTGCTGTCGGCCCTGCGCCACCGGACCATCCCCGCGGGCCCCGACGTCGGTGAACCGAACCCGGACATCCGGTTCCAGGAGTCCCCGTTCTACCTGCCGGAGCGCCACGAACCCTGGAACGCTCCCGTCGATCCGGCGACCGGTGCCGCCGTGCCCCGGCGTGCCGCGCTGAGCGCCTTCGGCGCGGGCGGGGCGAACGTGCACCTCATCGTCGAGGAGTTCGAGCGGGCCCGGCCCCGGAGCGAGCCGGACGCCCGGCGGCCTCGCGCCGTACCGCTGTCGGCACGGACCGAGGAGCAGGCGCGGCAGCAGGCCGGGAGGCTCGCGGCCCATGTGAGGGCCCACCCGGACCTCCGCCTGGATGACGTGGCCCACACGCTCCGGACCGGGCGGCGGGCGATGGAGCACCGCTTCGTGGCCGTCGTGTCGACCCTGGGCGAACTGGCGGACGCCCTGGAGGACTTCGCGGCAGGACGACACCCGCGGGGAGCGGCACGAACCGGCCGGGTGCGCCCCGGCGCGGACGGCCCCTCCTTCGCGTCGCACACGGCCGACGAAACCGTGCTGGCCGAGCGGTGGGCGGCCGGGAGCACGACGGCCTGGCCCGTGATCGACGGCGCCGGCCGCACGGCTCTGCCGACCTACCCGTTCGCCCGCGATCGCTACTGGATCGGTGCCGGCACCCCCGCGGGGGCGCCGGCCGAGAAGCTTCCCTCCGGCACGCCGTCCCTTCCGGCCCGTGCGATGCTGTACGCCCCCCGATGGCGGCACGATCCGCTGCCCGTGCCCGCCGGAACCGGGTCCTTCGGCGAGGATGTGGTCCTCGCCTTCGACACGGACGACACACGCGTCGCCGAACTGCGATCCCTGTGCCGGCGCGTGGTGCAGGTACGACCGGGCATGTCGTACGCACGCGTGGCGCGTGACACCTACCAGCTGCAGCCGGGCGACGAGGAGCACTACCGGGCCCTCGCCTCCGACCTGCGGGAGGAAGGGGCCGAGCCGGCCGCGGTCCTGCACCTGTGGGCCCTGGCGGCGGGATCCCCCCGCCTGGAGGACACCAGCGGTCTGCTCTCCGCGTTCCTGCTCTGCCGGGCCTGGGCGCTCGGCCGCACCACCCCGCTGGCCGTCGTCTACGGCTACGCGAGCGAGGAGGAGAGCCCCGCGCACACGGCGATCGGAGGCCTCGCGCGCAGCGTCCGGCTGGAACAGCCGAAGCTCGCGCTGAAGGCGGTCGGCTTCGGCACCGGCCGGGCCGGTGCGGCCGTCCTGCTGGCCGAGGCGGCCGACGCGCTCACCGAGAGGCCCGACGCCCCGGCAGGAAACGCCGTTGAAGCACGTCACACGGAGTCGGGCCGTACCACCCTCGGTTTCGTCGCTCTCGCTCCGACCGTGCCGAGCGGAGGGACGGAGTGCCCGCCCCTCTCCCGACCCGGCGGCACCTACCTGATCAGTGGAGGCGCCGGCGCGCTCGGCCTCCACACCGCTCGACTCCTCGCGAAGACGGCACAGGTCTCCCTCGCGCTGATCGGACGATCGGCGCCCGGGCCGGACACGGATGCCGCCGTCGCCGAACTCGAAGGGCTCGGCGCCCGCGCGGTCTACCTGAGCGCGGACCTCACCGACCGGGAAGCCACGTTCCGGGCCGTCCACACGGTCGTCGACCGGCTCGGCCCCCTGACCGGGGTCGTCCACGCCGCCGGGATCGTGGACGACGCCCTGCTCGTCAACAAGACGATCGGATCCTTCACGGACGTCCTCGCCCCCAAGGTACGGGGCACCGCCCACCTGGACGCCGCGACGAGCGGCCAGGACCTCGACTACTTCCTCCTCTACTCGTCCGTCGCCTCGGCCCTCGGCAACGCGGGCGCCACGGACTACGCCGCGGCCAACCGCTACCTCGACTCCTTCGCCGCATGGCGCGAGGAGCGCCGGACCGCCGGGCGGCGCTCGGGCCGCACGCTCGCGCTCAACTGGCCGCTGTGGCGTGACGGAGGCATGCGCGTGGACGCGGCGGTCCAGGACCGGGTACTGGCCCGTACCGGATCACGACCGCTGGAGACGGCGGACGGACTGGCGGCGCTGGAAACCGCGTTCGCTTCCGGCGAGACCCAGGTCGTCGTGGTCCACGGGGAGCGGGACCTGCTGGAGCACCACCTGGGCGTCCTTCCGGAGACCCGGGACGCGCCGGAGCCGACGCGGGGAGCCGAGCGGGAGGAACTGCTCGGGGCCGCACTGTCGTACCTGGAGGACCTGGTGGGCGGGCTGCTTCGCGAAACCGGCGGGGTGGGGCCCGGCGGACCGGTCGCCGACACGGGATTCATGGAACTCGGCCTGTCGTCCGTGCGGATCGTCGACCTGGTGCGCCGTCTCTCCGACCGGCTCGCGGTCGACATCCAGCCGACCGTGCTGTTCCGGTACGCCGACGTCCGCAGGCTCGCCGCTCATCTGGTCGACGAGCACAGCGAGGCGGTCGCCGCCCTTCTCGCAGCCGGGTCCGGGTCGACGGCCGAGCCGAAGGAATCGGTGAAACCGGCGGAGTCGGCGGAGCGCCGGTCAGGGACCGAACGATCTCCCGTCGCGACGCGCCCCTCCCAAGGGCCGGCCGAGCAGCCCGTCGCGATCATCGGCATGGCCGGACGCTTCCCCGGCTCGCGGGACACCGCGGGGTTCTGGACCGACCTCGTCCAGGGCCGCGACCTGGTGACCGAAGTCCCCGGCGACCGGTGGGACCACCGGCTCCACCACGACCCGACGGGCACCCGGCCCTCCGGCACCGACTGCGGCCACGGCGCGTTCCTCGACGACGTGGCGCGCTTTGACGCCCGCTTCTTCGGCGTGCCCCGCGCGGAGGCGGAAGGCATGGACCCGCAGGCCCGACTCCTGCTGGAAGTGCTCTACGAGGCGGCGGAGGACGCGGGGGTCGCGGGGACCCTGAGGGGTTCGGCGACCGGCACCTTCGTCGGCCGGTGCTTCAGCGACTACGAGCAGGAGATGGCGAGCCGCGACCGGCTGCCGGGAGCTCACGACGTCACCGGAACCTCCGTCTCCATGGCGGCCAACCGGGCGTCCTACGCCTTCGACCTCACCGGTCCCAGCATCGTCGTCGACACGGCCTGCTCGTCCTCCCTGTACGCGCTGCACCTCGCGGTGAACGCGCTGCGGCGCGGCGAGTGCGACATGGCCTACGCCGCCGGGACCAACCTGATCCTCAGTCCCCAGCACTACCTCCGCAGCTCGGCGCTGGGCGCGCTGTCCCCGTCAGGACGCTGTCACACGTTCGACGCGCGCGCCGACGGGTACGTGCCGGGAGAAGCGGTCACCGCCGTGCTGCTCAAGCCGCTCGACCGGGCGCTGGCGGACGGCGACCCCGTGCACGCGGTGATCAGAGCTGTGGCGGTCAACCACGGCGGCCGAGCCGGATCCGTCACCGCTCCCAACCCGGCCCGGCAGTCGGAACTGCTGCTCAGAGCCTGGCGCGAGGCCGGCATCGAGCCGGAGACCCTTACCTACCTGGAGGCGCACGGCACCGGGACCAGCCTCGGCGACCCCATCGAGGTGGAGGCCGCCTCGACGGCACTGCGTCGGCACACGGGGAAGGCGGGATTCTGCGCGGTCGGCTCTGCCAAGGCGCACCTGGGCCATACGGAGGCCGCTGCGGGACTGGTCGGCGTGGTGAAGACCGTGCTGTCCATGCGCCACGGCGTCATCCCAGCCATGCCGTCCTTCGAGACACCGAACCCGTACTGCGCGTTCGAGGGCAGCCCGCTGTTCGTCAACACCGAGCCCCTCGCATGGAAGCCGGCACCCGGCGCGTCCCGCCGGGCCGGGGTGAGCTCCTTCGGCTTCGGCGGTGCCTACGCGCACGCCGTGCTCGAGGAGCCGCCCGCCAGGACCGCTCCCGCTCGGACGCCCCGACCGCTGGTGTTCCCGTTCTCGGCACGCGACGAGGACACCCTGCGCGAACTTGTCCGCAAGCACCGCGACTTCCTCGCCGACCGGCCCGACACCCGACCGGACCGGGTCGCCGTCACGCTGCGCCGCGGCCGCGAGGAGATGGCCTGCCGCATCGCCGTGCTCGCGGACTCGCTGCCCGGCCTGCTGCGCCAGCTGGACGTCTATCTGGGCGAGGAGACCGCCAGTCGTCGCCTCTACGGGGACGACCCCGTTCGCGCCCAGAGCCCCGAACTGGTGGAGGCGGCGCGGCAGTGGACGGCCGGCGGGCCCGCTCTGCCCCCGATGCAGGGAGAGGACGAGCTGCCCCGGCTCTCTCTGCCGACGTATCCGTTCAGTGGCGAGCGGTACTGGTTCGAGGACGCACCGGCCGCTTTCGCTCCCCCGTCCGCCGTACGGGCACCGGCCGGCACGGACGGGGCACCGTCGGCGGGACGGGACGGCGGAGCCGCCCCCGTGGTGGAGGCCGTCGGCGACTTCGTGTCCCGCAGCGGATTCTCCGGGCGCCGGGTGTCCCGGGGCATGGACCGCCTCGACGACCTCCTGCGGCGCTGGAGCCGGCACCTGCTCAGCGACGGGCCGGGCAGCGGCCTGCCCACGGCGGCGCGCCTGCGGGCACGTCTCGCCGACGAGGAACGGTACGGGAGGCTGGCGGACGCCCTGGCGCCCATGATCGGACGGGCCCCGTTCGACCCGGATCGCTGGTACGGAGCACCGGAGGAAGCGGGGCGGCTGGCCGCGGACGCGGCCGCGCTCGCGGCAGAGCACCCGGAACTGAAGCCCTGGGTCGACCTGGTGACCGCGTGTGTTCCCCGGCTGCCGGAGGTTCTCGCCGGGGAGGCGGACGCCCTTGAGGTGTTCTTCACCGCGGAGAACCCGGACCTGCTGCTGCGGATCTACGACGGCAACGACGTGGCCGACCACCACAACGAGATCGTCGCCCGGCTCGTGGCCGGCCAGGTGAGGGCACTGCGCGAGCGGCGGCCCGGAGAGCCGGTCCGGCTCCTGGAGATCGGCGGCGGCACCGGCGGTACGACTCGGCGCCTGCTCGACGTGCTCGCCGATCAGGGCGGTGCGGTGCGCTACCTGTTCACGGACGTCTCCCCGGCCTTCCTGCCCGCGGCCCGGGCCCGGTTCGCGGACACGCCGGTCTCCTTCGAGTGCCGCGTGCTCGACCTGGACGCGGACCCCGAGGCGCAGGGATTCGAGCCGGCGAGCGCGGACGTCGTGATCGCGGCCAACTCGGTGCACGCGACCCGGAGCATGGCCGACAGCATGGCCCGCATCCGCCGCCTGCTCGCTCCGGGCGGGATCGTGGTCCTGGAGGAGCTGGTCCGCAACCGGGACTGCATGACGGCCATGATCGGTCCCCTGCCCGGCTACTGGTCCAGCGTCGACCCGGAGGTGCGGCTGCCGCACTCACCGTTCCTGGACGTCGCCGGGTGGCGCAGGGCCATGACGGAGCAGGGCTTCGCGCGCACCTGGGCGCTGGGCTCTCCCGACCTCGACGAGAGCGAGTTCGACAACGCCGTCCTGATCGGTGAGGTGCCGTCAGGGCCCGCTCCCGGAGGAACGATCGCGGCTCCGGCCATGACGGCGTACGGCACCGCGGAGACGTCTCCCGGTGCGGTCACGGCCCCCGTCACCGCACCGCAGGCGGACCCGCCGGCCGGTGCCCGACCCACCGTCGTGGCTTCCCCGGACGCCGCCGACGTCACCTGGGTCCGTGCACGGCTGCGTGCGGTCTTCGCCCGGTTCTTCGGCGTCCCGGAGGAGGACGTGGACACCGGCGCCTCCTTCGACGGTTACGGAATGGACTCCCTCAGCGCCATCCAGCTGGTGCGCAGCCTGGAACCCGAGTTCGGGAAGCTGCCCAAGGTGCTGCTGTACGAGCACACGTCGATCGACTCCCTCGCGGACTACCTGGTCGCGCACGCGACCGTGCCGAGCCCGGAGACGGAGCCGGAGGAGGAGCCCGCCAGGAGCGGACCGAACGGACCGGACAGGGGGACGACGCAGGCGGAGCAGCCGGCCGTGGCGCCGGCATCCTCCCCGCACCCCTCCTTCCCGTCCACCGATCCGGTCGCCATCGTGGGGATGGCGGGACGCTTCGCCAAGTCTCCGGACCTGGCGAGCTGGTGGCGGAACCTGCGCGACGGGGTCCATCTGGTGTCGGAGATTCCGGCGGAACGCTTCGACTGGCGGGAGTTCTTCGGCGATCCGCACCGCAGCGAAGGCAAGGTGAACAGCCGCTGGGGCTCCTTCATCGAAGGCGTCGACCGCTTCGACGCCGACTTCTTCGGAATGACCCCGCTGGAGGCCGAACTGATGGATCCGCAACAGCGGATCATGCTGGAGACGGCGTGGAAGGCGGTCGAGGACTCCGGCCACCGCCCGTCGGAGCTCCGCGGGAGCCGGACAGGAGTTTTCGTCGGCGCCCCTACCGCGGCGACTCCGTCAACGGCTTCGACTTCACGGAGGAGGCCCGCGTCCCGGACCCCGAG
>NZ_BMVW01000010.1:0-237781 GCF_014650915.1 Streptomyces poonensis
CTAAGCCTTACAGCGCCGATGGTACTGCAGGGGGGACCCTGTGGGAGAGTAGGACGCCGCCGAACAATTTTTGAGAAAGGCCCCGAACCTTATGGTTCGGGGCCTTTCTGCGTTCCCGGACCCTCCTTCAGTCCTTGGCGGGCCTCGGGGGCAGGTTATTCAGAGGCGACCCGCTGCCTTGAGGGCCAGATAGGCGTCCGCCAGTTCTGGTGCGAGGTTTTCCGGGATGGAGTCGACGACCGTGACGCCGTGACGGCGGAGTTGTTCGGCTGTCCGATGGCGTTCCGCCTGGGCCTGGGCCGCGGAGGCGGCCTCGTACACAGCCTCCGTGTTTCCGCGGGCCTTCGCCATGCGTGCGATGTGCGGATCCGCCACCGATGCCACCAGGACCGTGTGGCGTTGGGTGAGCTGAGGAAGCACGGGAAGCAGGCCCTCTTCGACAGGGGCCGCATCGAGACTCGTCAGCAGGACGATCAGGGAGCGGCGGGGAGCCGTGCGGAGTGCGGTCGCCGTGAGGGTGCGGGCATCCGTTTCGATGAGCTCCGGCTCCAGTGTGGCCATCGCGTTGACCAAGGAGGGTAGGACGTCACCTGCGGCGCGGCCCTGGACGAGGGCGCGTACGCGGCGGTCGTAGGCCAGGAGATCCACGCGGTCGCCGGCGCGGGATGCGAGGGCTGCGAGGAGCAGTGCCGCATCCATGGAGGCGTCCAGGCGGGGCGCATCGCCCACCCGGCCTGCCGAAGTGCGTCCGGTGTCGAGGACCAGGAGGATGTGCCGGTCGCGCTCGGGACGCCAGGTGCGTACGGCGACCGCCGACTGGCGGGCGGTGGCGCGCCAGTCGATCGAGCGGGTGTCGTCTCCGGGGACGTACTCACGGAGGCTGTCGAACTCCGTTCCCTCGCCTCTGGTCAGCACGCTGGTGCGGCCGTCCAGTTCCCGCAGGCGGGCCAGTTTGGAGGGCAGGTGCTTGCGGCTGGTGAACGGGGGCAGGACGCGTACCGTCCAGGGGATCCGGTGGCTTCCCTGCCGGGTGAACAGGCCGAGAGGGCCGTACGAGCGGATGGTGACGCGGTCCGCCTGGCGGTCGCCGCGACGTGTGGGGCGCAGACGGGTCGTGACGCGCCGGCGTTCGCCCGGGGGGACCGTGAGACGGTGTCGGGAGGCCGTGACCTCGGTGCCGGGCTGCCAGCTGCTCGGAGGCCAGGCGTCGCGGAGGCGGGCGCGCAGGGGGCGGTTGGACGGGTTGGTGACCGTGAGGGTGACGTCCGCCGTTTGGCCGAGGCGTGCCGAGGTGTCGCCGGAGCGGGTGAGGCCGAGGCGGCGTACGGGCGCTGCCAGGGCGAAGTCGCAGGCGCAGGCCAGCGCCAGCGGGGCGTTCACGGCGAGGACGCCCGTCCAACTGGGTTCCCAGATGCCGACGGGGAGAGAGCCGAGGGCCGCCAGGAGGGCGGCTCGTCCGGTGGGTGCCATCAGCGGGGTACGGGGACGTGGGTGAGGATCGCGTGGATGACCGAGTCGGCCGTCACACCTTCCATCTCGGCCTCCGGGCGGAGCTGCACACGGTGGCGGAGCGTGGGAAGGGCGAGCGCCTTCACGTCGTCGGGGATGACGTAGTCGCGGCCGGTGAGCCAGGCCCAGGCGCGGGAGGTCGCGAGGAGGGCCGTGGCGCCGCGCGGAGAGACGCCGAGGGTCAGGGACGGGGACTCGCGGGTGGCGCGGCAGATGTCGACCACGTAGGCGGTGATCTCGGGGGAGACCGTCGTCTTCGCGACGGCCGCGCGGGCGGCTTCCAGGTCTGCGGCGGTCGCTACGGGGCGTACGCCGGCGGCGCGCAGGTCGCGAGGGTTGAAGCCTTCGGCATGGCGGGTCAGGACGTCGATCTCGTCCTGGCGGGAGGGCAGGGGGATGGTGAGTTTGAGGAGGAAGCGGTCCAGCTGGGCTTCGGGGAGGGGGTACGTGCCCTCGTACTCGACCGGGTTCTGGGTCGCGGCGACCAGGAAGGGGTCGGGGAGGGGGCGCGGCGTGCCGTCGACGGTGACCTGGCGTTCCTCCATGGCTTCCAGGAGGGACGACTGGGTCTTGGGCGGGGTGCGGTTGATCTCGTCCGCGAGGAGGAGGTTGGTGAAGACCGGGCCGGGCTGGAACGAGAACTCGGCGGTGCGGGTGTCGTAGACGAGTGAGCCGGTGACGTCGCTCGGCATCAGGTCGGGGGTGAACTGGACGCGCTTGGTGTCGAGTTCGAGTGCGGCCGCGAGGGCGCGTACGAGGAGTGTCTTGGCGACGCCGGGGACTCCCTCCAGCAGGACGTGACCGCGGCAGAGCAGGGCGACGACGAGGCCGGTCACTGCGGGGTCCTGGCCGACCACGGCTTTGGCGATCTCGGCGCGCAGGGCTTCCAGGGAGGCCCGGGCGGTGCCCGGATCCCCGGTGTGCCCGGCGTTGTCAGTGGTCGGGTCCATCATGGACGGCGTACCTCACTTTCGAGGGCGTCGAGTTGGTCGGCGAGGGCGATCAGGGCTGCGTCGTCGCCGGGTGGCGGGCCGAAGAGGAGGGTGTGCAGGACCTGCCCGTCCCCGTGCCGGCGCAGATGGGCGGAGAGGGCGGGGAGCAGTGCCTCGGGCGTGTGTGCCTGGGCGAGGGGGACGCCTACGAGGGGGGCGAGGCGAGTGAGGGTGGTGGAGCGCAGGGCGGCGGCCGCACGGTCGCGGGCGCCGGCCTTGCGGTAGAGGCGGGCGCGGCCTTCGACGGTTTCGGAGGCGCGGATCGCGACGGGGAGCCGTTCGGGCACGAGGGGGCCGAGCCGGCGGGCCCGCCAGAGGGCGGCGAGGGCCGCGGCCACGAAGAGCTGCAGGGTGCCCCAGAGCCAGCCCGAGGGGAGCAGGTCGAGGAAGCTGCGTTCGCCGGTGTCGGTGAGCGCTTCGTCGGACAGCGAGGGGAGGTACCAGACCAGGTGGGGGCGCGAACCGAGCAGTTGGAGGGCGAGCGAGGCGTTGCCGTGCTCGTCGAGGCGGTCGTTGAACAGGATGTCGGCGGCGCCGAGCACGATCGTGTCGCCGCCCCCGGAGGCCGGGAGGCGTACCAGGCTGGGGAGTCCGTCGCTGAGGTAGCAGGCGTCGGCGTCCGGGGCGGTCGCGTGGTAGCGGACGCCTCCGGTCTCGGCGGTGCCCGCTCGTCGGGCGGTCGGCAGATCGCAGCCGGGGGAGAGCGTCGAGTCGAAGCTGGGCGCGGGGTCCGCGCGGACGCCGGGGGCGAGGGTGCCGACGGACGGGGTGTCGGGTGCGAGCAGGACCGTACGGCCGCCGGAGGTCTCGGTCGTCGCGCGCAGCCGCTTCTGCTGCCCGTCCGTCAGGAGGTCGGGAACGGCGACCAGCAGGGTGGTGTCGGGTCCGGCTGCGGCACGTGCTTCGTCGAGGGTGGTGACCACGCGCGTGGAGACCCCCCGGTCGGCGAGGAGCTCGGCGACGGCACGGCTGCCGTACGGGTCCGCCGAGCGCGGGTCGAGCATGCCGTGCTGGGAGGTGGACCGGACCGAGGCGATCGCGACGGCGGCCGCCAGCAGGAGCACCAGCGCGAGCACGACACCGCGCGCGCGGGTCCACAGCTGGCGGGCGGTGGGCGAGGCCGAGGTGGACGGGGGGAGCGTGGCCTCGGTGGTCATTCGGCGGCCCCCTGGCGGGTGCTGTGGGCCGTGCTGTGGGCGCTGCTCGCCAGTACGGGTCTGGTGCGCCCCAGGTCGTCGTCGAGGGCGGCAAGGCGGCGGTACGTCGCTTCGTCCGACGACCTGCCGCCGTACGTGACGTCGTCGAAGTCGCGGGCGGCCGCGCGCAGCCGGTCGACGTGGGCGGGAAGCGCGCGGCCCGCGTCGGAGGCCGCCTCGTCGGCGGTGCGGCCGGGGCGTACGTCGAGCAGCGCGCGTTCCTCCAGGGAGCGGACGACGGCGCGCATGCGTTCCTGGACGGCCTGGTTCCAGTGGCCCTGGGCCGCGTGCGCCTCGGCCGCCGCCCGGTGCTCGGCGGCGGTGCGGGGGCGGTCGTCGAAGAGCGCGGCGGACGAGGTGGGGAGGCGGCGCGGGGTGCCGAGACGCCACCACAGGGCGCCCAGGAGTGCGAGTGCCGTCAGGACGATGACGACGAGGCCGAGTGCTCCGCCCGGGGTGGCGGAGGCGGCGGCGCTGAACAGCTTGTCGACCCAGTCCCAGAAGGCGTTCAGGGCGCGCTGTAACCAGCTGGGGTCGTTCTCGTGGTACATGCGCTTGGACAGCTCCCGCCGTGCCGCCTCGCGGGCGGGGTCGCGCGGGACGGTGAGTGGCGGTTCCTCGTCGGACGCCGGCAGCGCGGACAGGCTGCCGCCGAGGCCCAGCAGAGGCCGTACGGCCGGCGGGCCCGTGTGTGTCAACGCCAGGACCGTCGTGAGAACTCCCCCCGGCACGACGTCAGCCTCCCGGAGTGGCGCCGGGCGTGTGGGTGCCGTAGCCCTGGAGGCCGGCGGCGCGGCCGAGCTCGAGGTCGAGGGCCTCGCGGCGGATGCGCTGGTCGACGTAGAGCAGCACGGTGACGCCCGCGGTGATGGGGAACGTGAGCATGGACCCGATCACCGAGCCGATGCCGCTGACGACGAGGAACGTCCAGCCGTAGTCGCCGGTGGTGTTGTTGAGGAAGCCGGAGATGCCGTCTCCGCTGAGCGCGGCGGCGATGAAGGTGAACGGGATGACGATGATCGACGCCACGATGTTGGCGATGATCGCGGCGAGCAGCTGGATGCCGAGGACTCGCCACCAGGAGCCGCGCACCAGCTTGACGGAGCGGCTCATCGCCTTCAGGACGCCCTGCTTCTCCAGCATCAGGGCCGGCGAGGCGAGCGAGAAGCGGATCATCAGCCAGATGGCCACGATGAACGCCGCGAGTCCGCCGAGCACGGCGAGTCCGGCCCCTGCTTCCGCCTCACCGATGAGGGCGACGATCAGGCCGGGCAGAACGCCCACGAAGACGATCGCGCCGGCGATGAGCGGCAGCAGGAGGGTCAGGCCGAGCAGCTTCAGCAGCCGGGGCCGCGCCTCGCGCCAGGCTTCCGCCGTCGTCACGGGCTTGCCGAGCACCGCCCGGCTGGTCACGGAGGTGAGCAGGGCCGTCGCGACGATGGTGCCCAGCAGGCTGATGAGAAGGACGACGGCCGAGCCGAGCATCGCGGTGCCCATGGCCTGGGTCAGTTCGTCGAGCGTGGCGTTCGGGTCGTTGAGGGCTTCGGTGTCGGCGGTGCCGTCGAGGACGAAACCCTGGAGCAGGATGACCGCGATCTCCGTGACGACCGCGACGGTCAGCGAGATGCCGAGGACCGTGCGCCAGTAGGTGCGCATGGTGGAGACCGCACCGTCGAGGATCTCCCCGACGCCGAGCGGGCGCAGCGGGATCACGCCGGGCTTGGCCGCGGGAGGCGGACCGCCCCACGGTGTGCCCCAGCCGCCGGGTGCGCCCCAGCCTCCGTGGCCTCCGCCCTGGCCGCCGTGGCCTCCCGGGCCGCCGGGGTGGTGGCCGCCCCAGCCCGGTCCGGGCGGTGGGGGTGGCGGTGTCTGGCCGGGGCCGTGTGGGGCCGGAGCGGACCACTGGCCGGGCGGGGGCTGCTCCTTGGACCACTTCGACGGCGGCTCCGGCTGCTGCGCGCCCCCCTGGTGCGGCTGCTCCGGAGACCGCGCGCCACCGGAGTCGGCCGGCTCCCGGCCGTCCGACGGGGTGGATCCGGGCGAGGCCCAGCCCGGAGTGTCGTTCATCGTCGCTCCTTCACGGTGCCCGACCGCGGTCGCGGCGGCGGGTTGGCGCCCATCGTGCCATGGCGTACCCGGGAAGGGACGGGGGGCGGTATGGGCTGTGCACCTTCAATTGTCAGCGGGGTACGGGGCAGACTGGGCGGATGGCTGATCAGTACGCGCGATACGGCGACGGCAACCGGCCGACGGAGATCCCCGCGATCCGCTGGGAGGAACCACCGGAGGGCCCCGTCCTGGTCCTCCTCGACCAGACCAGGCTGCCGGCCGAAGAGGTCGAGCTGGTGTGCACGGACGCGCCCGCGCTGGTGGACGCGATCCGCAACCTGGCCGTGCGCGGGGCGCCGTTGCTCGGCATCGCCGGGGCGTACGGTGTCGCGCTCGCCGCCGCACGCGGCTTCGACGTGGAAGAGGCCGCCGCCGGGCTGGAGGGGGCACGGCCGACCGCCGTGAACCTCGCCGTGGGCGTGCGCCGGGCCCGGGCGGCGTACCGGGCCGCGCTGGCCGCGGGCGAGGGCGAGAAGCAGGCCGCCGAGGCGGCGCTCGCCGCGGCAGGGGAGCTGCACCGGGAGGACGCCGAGGCGAGCGCGCGGATGGCGGAGCACGGGCTGGCGCTGCTCGACGAGCTGTTGCCGGGCGGCGGGCACCGGGTGCTGACGCACTGCAACACGGGGTCGCTGGTGTCCGGCGGGGAGGGCACGGCCTTCGCGGTGGCGCTGGCGGCGCACCGCACGGGACGGCTGCGCAGGCTCTGGGTCGACGAGACGCGTCCGCTGCTGCAGGGTGCCCGGCTGACGGCGTACGAGGCGGCGCGCAACGGGATGGCGTACACCCTGCTCACGGACAACGCGGCGGGCTCGCTGTTCGCGGCGGGGGAGGTGGACGCGGTGCTGGTGGGGGCCGACCGGATCGCGGCCGACGGCTCGGTGGCGAACAAGGTGGGGACGTACCCCCTCGCCGTGCTGGCCCGGTACCACCATGTGCCGTTCATCGTGGTGGCGCCGGTGACGACCGTGGACCCGGACACCCCGGACGGCGCGTCCATCGAGGTGGAGCAGCGGGCCGGGCACGAGGTGACGGAGATCGCGGCGCCTCAGGTGCCGGGGGCCGGGGTGGAAGCGGGGGGCGGGGTTCCGGTGGCCCCTCTGGGGACCCAGGCGTACAACCCGGCCTTCGACGTGACACCACCGGAACTGGTGACGGCCATCGTCACCGAGGAGGGCGTCGTGTCGCCTGTGACGGCGGAGGCACTCGCTGCTCTGTGTGACAGGTCACGCCAGGTAACGATTTAGCTAATGGGATGATGTCATTCATGAAGGGACGAGTCCTTGTCGTCGACGACGACACCGCACTGGCCGAGATGCTCGGCATTGTGCTGCGTGGTGAAGGTTTCGAGCCGTCTTTCGTGGCCGACGGCGACAAGGCGCTCGCCGTGTTCCGGGAGACCAAGCCCGATCTGGTGCTGCTCGACCTGATGCTGCCCGGTCGGGACGGCATCGAGGTGTGCCGCCTGATCAGGGCGGAGTCCGGGGTGCCGATCGTGATGCTCACGGCCAAGAGCGACACCGTCGACGTGGTGGTCGGCCTGGAGTCCGGAGCGGATGACTACATCGTCAAGCCGTTCAAGCCGAAGGAGCTCGTCGCGCGGATCCGGGCGAGGCTGCGGAGGTCGGAGGAGCCGGCTCCCGAGCAGCTCACCATCGGTGACCTCGTCATCGACGTGGCCGGTCACTCGGTGAAGCGGGAGGGGCAGTCGATCGCGCTGACGCCGCTGGAGTTCGATCTGCTGGTGGCGCTGGCCCGCAAGCCGTGGCAGGTGTTCACGCGCGAGGTGCTGCTGGAGCAGGTCTGGGGCTACCGTCACGCGGCGGACACCCGCCTGGTCAATGTTCATGTGCAGCGGCTGCGTTCGAAGGTCGAGAAGGACCCGGAGCGGCCGGAGATCGTGGTGACCGTCCGCGGTGTCGGTTACAAGGCCGGGCCGAGCTGACATGTCCGGGGACAGTGCCGCTTCGGCCCCCGGCAGGCCCGGGGACGGCTCGGGGCGGCCTGTCGGCCGGAAGACCGCGGGGTCCCGGGGATCCCGCTGGACGCGTCTGCTGGAGAGCGGGCTGCTGGAGGGCGGGGTCCAGGGCAGTCCGGTCCTCCGGCTGTTCCTGCGCTGGGTGCGCCGTCCGCTGCTGCCCACGATGCGGCTGTGGCGGCGCAACATTCAGCTCAGAGTCGTCGTCACGACCCTGCTGATGTCGCTCGGCGTGGTCCTGCTGCTGGGCTTCGTCGTCATCGGGCAGGTGCGCAACGGGCTGCTCGACGCCAAGGTGAAGGCGTCGCAGAGCCAGGCCACGGGCGGGTTCACGGCCGCCGGCCAGGAAGCCGACAACGCCGCGAACGCGGCCGGGAGCGACTCCGGCGACCCCGACGGCGACTCGGTCACGAACGTCGGCGAGTGGATGAGCAACCTCGTCACGTCCCTCTCCAGCGGCGGACAGGGCGCGTACGACGTCGTGATGCTCAGCCCCGCCGCCGCGGGCAGCGGCAGCGGCGGGTTCGGCCCGCGTGCCTCGGGCGGCGTCGAGTGGGACCGCAGTGTGCCGATGGATCTGCGGGAGCGCGTCGACGACGGCACAGGCGCGGTGCAGAGCTACACGCGCCTCTCGTACACCAACGGCCGGGACTCCCAGCCCGCGCTGATCATCGGCAAGCAGGTCAACGATCCCAACGGCGACCCGTACCAGCTCTACTACCTCTTCCCGCTCACCCAGGAGGAGAAGTCGCTGAGCCTGGTCAAGGGGACGCTGGCCACGGCGGGGCTGTTCGTCGTGGTGCTCCTCGGGGCCATCGCCTGGCTGGTGGTGCGCCAGGTCGTCACGCCCGTGCGGATGGCGGCGGGCATCGCTGAGCGGCTGTCCGCGGGGCGGCTGCAGGAGCGGATGAAGGTCACGGGTGAGGACGACATCGCCCGGCTCGGCGAGGCCTTCAACAAGATGGCGCAGAATCTGCAGCTGAAGATCCAGCAGCTGGAGGACCTGTCGCGGATGCAGCGGCGGTTCGTGTCCGATGTGTCGCACGAGCTGCGGACGCCGCTGACGACGGTCCGGATGGCGGCCGATGTCATCCACGAGGCGCGCGTCGACTTCGATCCGGTGACCGCGCGCTCGGCGGAACTGCTCGCCGACCAGCTGGACCGGTTCGAGTCGCTGCTCGCGGACCTGCTGGAGATCAGCCGGTTCGACGCGGGCGCGGCGGCCCTGGAGGCGGAGCCGATCGACCTCAGGGAGGTCGTGCGGCGGGTCGTCAGCGGGGCCGAACCGCTCGCCGAGCGCAAGGGAACGCGGATACGGGTCGTCGGCGACCAGCAGCCCGTCGTGGCCGAGGCCGATGCCCGGCGGGTGGAGCGGGTGCTGCGCAACCTCGTCGTCAACGCCGTGGAGCACGGTGAGGGCAAGGACATCGTGGTGAAGCTGGCGGCGGCGGGCGGCGCGGTCGCGGTGGCGGTGCGCGACTACGGCGTGGGCCTCAAGCCGGGCGAGGCGACCCGGGTGTTCAGCCGTTTCTGGCGGGCGGACCCGGCACGCGCGCGTACCACCGGCGGTACGGGCCTGGGGCTGTCGATCGCCCTGGAGGACGCGCGGCTGCACGGCGGCTGGCTGCAGGCGTGGGGTGAGCCGGGCGGCGGGTCGCAGTTCCGGCTGACGCTGCCGCGGACCGCCGACGAGCCGTTGCGCGGGTCCCCGATCCCCCTGGAGCCGAAGGACTCGCGGAGCAACCGCGGACACGGCGACGCCGGCCTGCCCCCCGGGGCCGGTGGCAAACTCGCCACCGTCCCGGTGCAGCCCTCGGGGGAGAACGCTGTCAGGAGGGCCCCCATAGGCACGCGATCGGCAGGAGCGATACCCACCGCCGATCCGACGGCGCTGCCCGGCAGCGGGGCGCGCGTGGTGCCCCGGCCCACCGGAAGCGCGAACGCCCCGACGGACGGCGCGGCGGGCGGCGGGCGGCGGGGGCAGGAGCCGGCCGCCACGGAGAAGCCGTCCCGGGACGACTCGCAGCGGTACGAGCGGGACGACTCGCAGCGGTACGAGCGGGACGGCTCGGAACGGTACGGGCAGAGTGGCCCGGAGCCGTACGGACAAGGCGGCTCGGAGCCGTACGAGCAGGGGGAGGCTTTCCGTGGGCGCTGACCGCGAGGGGCGCGGCCGCAGGCGCCGGGTGCGCGTGGCGGCGTGCGCCGGCGGTGCCGCCGTACTGCTGGCCGGGTGTGCCTCGATGCCGGACAGCGGGGATCTGCGGGGCGTCGAGTCCACGCCGCGCCAGGACACACAGGTCCGGGTCTTCGCACTGCCGCCGCGCGACGACGCCCGGCCCGCCGAGATAGTGCAGGGCTTCCTTGAGGCTCTCACCAGCGACGACACCGATTACGAGACGGCACGCAAGTACCTGGCCGGGCAGGCGCTCGAGGACTGGCGGCCGAGCACGTCGACGACGATCCTCGCCGAGGGACCGAACGCCACCCCCGAGTCCTCGGGAACCCGGGAGGACGACGGCGATCTCGTGTACCGTCTGACCGGACGCAGGGTCGCCCGGGTGGACGCGCAGAACGCCTACGCACCCGCCGACGGGTCCTACAGCGAGACGGTGCACCTCACGCGGCTCGAGGACAGCAAGCAGTGGCGCATCGACCGGCTGCCGCAGGGAGTGGTGCTGGGCAAGTCGGACTTCCGGCGTACCTACGTGTCGGTCAACAAGTACTACTTCACGTCCTCCACGCAGCCGGGGCAGATGGGGACCGTCGCCGACCCGGTCTACGTCCGCCGGCAGGTGGACCCGGTGACGCAGATGGTCCGTTCGCTGCTGAAGGGCCCGACCCGCTGGCTGGAGCCGGTGGCCCGGACCAGCTTCCCGCCGGGGACGGCGCTCAAGAAGGGCGTCGAGTCGCTGACGCCCGACGACCAGAACAAGCTGACCGTCCCGCTGAACGGCAGGGCCGATCGGGCCGAGCTGGGCAAGTGCCGTGAGATGGCGGCGCAGCTGCTCTTCACCCTCCAGGACCTGACGCCCACCGGGGTGGACGAGGTGGAGCTGCAGCGGTCGGACGGCACGCAGCTGTGTGAGCTCGACGAGGACCGCGCCGGCATCGTCGCCGCGCACGGAGCGGGGCAGGGCGCCGACTTCGAGTACTTCATCGACGGCGACGACCGGCTGGTCCGTATGTCCAGCAGAGGCGGCGTCGAGTCCCCCGAGCCGGTGCCCGGTGTGCTGGGTGCCGGGGACAAGAGTCTCCGCTCGGCCGCCGTCGCGCGGGACGAGGACCGGGCGGCAGGGGTGTTGCTGGACGGAAGCGCGCTGTACGTCGGGTCGCTGGCCTCGGGAGGTTCGCTCGGCGACCCGGTCGTGCTCAGCGAGGGCAGCACCGAGGGCGACCGGCTGACGACACCGAGCTGGGACGGGAGGAACGACCTGTGGGTCGCCGACCGTGACCCGCAGAACCCCCGGCTGCTGATGCTGCAGGACGGCGCCGGTGAGCCGGTCGAGGTCGCGACGCCGCAGCTCGACGGCCGGATCGAGGCGGTCCGGGTGGCCGCGGACGGGGTGCGGATCGCGCTGATCGTGGAGAAGGACGACAAGCGGTCGCTGCTCATCGGCCGGATCGAGCGGGGCGACGACCGGAGCGGCCGGACCACCGTGTCGATCGTCGGACTGCGCTCGGTGACGCCTCAGCTGGAGGAGGTCAGGGCCATGTCGTGGGCCGGTGACAGCCGGCTCGTGGTGGTCGGGCGCGAGTCCGGGGGTGTGCAGCTGATGCGGTACGTCCAGGTCGACGGCTCCACACTGGACGGCCCGGAACTGGCGGCGCTCACGGGAGTGCAGGAGATCGCCGCATCCGAGGACGAGAGTCTGCCGCTGGTGGCGCATTCGGAGGACGGGATCGTACGGCTGTCCTCGGGCTCGCAGTGGCAGCAGGTGGTCGAGAAGGGGTCTGCGCCCGTCTATCCGGGGTAGCGCGGGGCTGTCCGGGATAGCGCGGGGCTGTCCGGGATAGCCGGGGGTTGTCCGTGGCGGTGCGGTCGCGTCGGCCGGCGGCTTCCGCATGGCCGGCCAGGTCTCAGCGGTTGCTCCAGCGGTCGCTCGCCTGGCGCCGTGCGGGCTCCGTCGGCCCGGTGTTCGCCTGTGTGGGGGACGGGCGGTCGTGGCCGTGGGGAGTTGTCCACAGGCGGTTGTCCACAGGGGTGGCCGGGCGGCGCGGGCATTGGCACAGTGGTGGGCATGCGGGGGTGGTGGCAGGACCTCACTGACCTGGTGCTGCCGGCCGAGTGCGGAGGCTGCGGGAGGCCTCGCACGGTGCTCTGCCCGGAGTGCCGTGCCGCTGCGACCGGCGCCGAACCGCGACGGGTACGGCCGGTCCCGGAGCCGCCCGGGCTGCCCGTGGTGTACGCGGCGGCTCCGTACGGTGACGCGGTGCGGGCCCTGCTCCTCGCCCACAAGGAACGCGGTGCGCTGGCCCTGGCCGCACCGCTCGGCACGGCCTTGGCCGGGGCCGTACGGGCAGTTCTGCGCGAGAGCAGGCGTGTGACGGAGGAAGTACGTGGCGACGGGGGCACGCCGGTGGGGATGCGTGCGGCGACATCTGTTTCGTCCGGGATGCGTGAGGAACCGGCCGTACGGGAACCCGTACTCCTCGTTCCCGTGCCGTCGGCGCGCAAGGCGGTACGGGCGCGAGGGCACGACCCGGCACGGCGGATCGCCTTGGCTGCCGCGGGAGAGCTGAGGCGTACGGGGACGCCGGCCCGGGTGCTCGGTGTGCTGCGGCAGCGCCGGGCGGTGGCCGACCAGTCGGGCCTCGACTCCCGGCAGCGGCTGGACAACCTCACCGGCGCCCTGACCGTCGCCGCCGGAGGAGGGCGGCTGCTGGCCGGTGGGCGGATCGTGCTCGTCGACGACCTGATGACGACCGGGGCGTCGCTGGCGGAGGCGGCCCGTGCCGTGCAGGCGGCGCGGCGGGAAACAGCCGTGTACGGCGGCATGGCCTGGGAAGGAACAGCGCAACGGATCGTGGGGGTGGCAGCAGTGACGAGAGAGGAGCCGGAGCACCCGACAGGGGCGGAGGCGGACCCGGCGGAAAGGGCACTGGGAATGGCGGGTACGAGCGGCGCCGGGGACGTTCTGCGCGATGTGCCGCGCGCCGCTGTGGTCGCTGCTTCGCCGGAAAGCTTTCGCTCTGAACCGGAACTGACCGAGGACTTACAGCGTTGCAGGTAATAAGAGGGGTAAGGCACCTGAACGGAGGTACGTCGGAGTAAAGGGTGACGCCGTCCGGCCGGGCGGGATATGTTCGGTTGTGAGGGAAGGCACGAGCTGTTCCTCGTATATCCGAAGGCCGCGCCGCGGGTTTGCGGGACTTACACGAAAACCCGTGTCGACAGGTGGAAGTCCCGCCGACGGTGAGGAGGTGGATGTCACCGAGTCCGGGGTTCCGGGATTCTCCGGAGCCTGGTGCACAAGGGAGACGCTCCGCCGGTGGAGCGGAGCGATCCGGGAACGGAGTTCTGCGTGGACATCGTCGTCAAGGGCCGCAAGACCGAGGTGCCTGAGCGGTTCCGGAAGCACGTGGCCGAGAAGCTGAAGCTGGACAAGATCCAGAAGCTCGACGGCAAGGTGATCAGCCTGGACGTCGAGGTGTCCAAGGAGCCCAACCCCCGACAGGCCGACCGCTCCGACCGAGTGGAGATCACACTCCGCTCCCGCGGCCCGGTGATCCGGGCGGAGGCAGCGGCCAGCGATCCGTACGCGGCGCTCGACCTGGCGGCGGACAAGCTCGAGGCCCGGCTGCGCAAGCAGCACGACAAGCGCCACACCCGTCGCGGTTCCCGACGCCTCACGGCGGCCGAGGTGCCCGACCACGTCCCCGGCGCGGCGACGCTGAACGGGAACGGCGGAGCCGTCCGTGAGGAAGCGCCGGACGATGTGCCCACCAAGAAGATGGGCTCGCTGGAAGTGCGGGGTGAAGGGCCTCTCGTCGTACGCGAGAAGACCCACGTCGCGTCCCCCATGACGCTCGACCAGGCGCTGTACGAAATGGAGCTCGTCGGGCACGACTTCTATCTGTTCGTCGACTCCGAGACGAAGGAACCGAGTGTCGTCTACCGGCGGCACGCCTACGACTACGGCGTCATCCACCTCAGCACGGATCCCATGGTGACCCAGGGGCAGCCGGTCACCGCGGGTGGTGCGCTCGGCGGCTGACCCGCCTGCCGGATGACGGGCCATCCGGTGCCCCTGGACGGTGCGTGCGCCCCCAGGGGCACCCCTGTGCGACCGTCCGGCTGCCCGCTCCGTCACCGCCCGGCCGTCCGGACGTGAAATTATGGCCGGACCGGCCCAACCGGTGGGCCGTTGCCTTGGGTTGGCGATGGCACAGGAACGCAGGCCACGGCCTTCTAGGGGGAGGAACGATGGCGGACAGCTTCGGACCGATGCGTGCCGAGGATGCCGGCGGCGGCGTCGTCGGCATGGGCCCGGAGGCGGGCTCCCCACGCAAGGAGCCCATCCGGGTCCTCGTCGTGGACGACCACGCGCTCTTCCGCCGCGGTCTGGAGATCGTGCTCGCGGCCGAGGAGGACATCCAGGTCGTCGGCGAGGCCGGTGACGGGGCGGAGGCGGTCGACAAGGCGGCCGACCTGCTGCCCGACATCGTCCTGATGGACGTGCGCATGCCCAAGCGCGGTGGCATCGAGGCGTGCACCTCCATCAAGGAGGTGGCCCCCAGCGCAAAAATCATCATGCTGACGATCAGCGACGAGGAGGCCGATCTCTACGACGCGATCAAGGCGGGCGCGACCGGATATCTTCTCAAGGAGATCTCCACGGACGAGGTGGCCACGGCCATTCGCGCGGTCGCCGACGGGCAGTCGCAGATCAGCCCCTCGATGGCGTCGAAGCTGCTCACGGAATTCAAGTCGATGATCCAGCGCACGGACGAACGGCGTCTTGTGCCGGCGCCGCGTCTGACCGACCGTGAGCTGGAGGTCCTCAAGCTCGTGGCCACGGGAATGAACAACCGCGACATCGCCAAGGAGTTGTTCATCTCCGAGAACACGGTGAAGAACCACGTACGGAACATCCTGGAGAAACTCCAGCTGCACTCCCGGATGGAAGCCGTGGTCTACGCGATGAGGGAAAAGATCCTGGAAATCCGCTGAGCTCTTCGCCGGACGCTCGGCCGGGCACTCTGCCAGGCGCTGAGCCGGTCACTCCGCCGCGCATCCGCCGAGCGCCCGGCGAATGGCGAAGGCGCGGGCCGGTTGTCATCACGCCAGTGCGCGGGCCAGTTCCCTGGCCAGCGGCTCGCCGAGCTCCGGGGCGTCCACGCGCTCCACACGTATGTCCGCGCAGTCCACCCAGGTCGCGGCCTCCAGCAGGGCCTGGGCCACGGCGGGAACCGCCTTGCGGTCCTGGAGGGTCACCTGCTTCGCCACCAGGGTGCGGCCGTCGCGGGCGGGGTCCACGCGGCCGACGATCCGGCCCCCCGCGAGGACGGGCATCGCGAAGTAGCCGTACACGCGCTTGCGCTTGGGGACATACGCCTCCAGGCGGTGTGTGAAGCCGAAGATGCGTTCTGTGCGGGCCCGCTCCCAGATCAGGGAGTCGAAGGGGGACAGGAGCGTCGTACGGTGGCGGCCGCGCGGCGGTGTCGCGAGGGCCGCCGGATCGGCCCAGGCGGGCCTGCCCCAGCCCTCGACCGTCACCGGGACCAGACCCGAGTCCGCGATCACCGCGTCGACCTGCTCCCCCTTGAGGCGGTGGTAGTCCGCGATGTCCGCGCGCGTGCCGACGCCGAGGGCCTCGCCGGCGAGGCGCACGAGACGGCGCAGGCACTCGGCGTCGTCCAGCTCGGTGTGCAGCAGGTCGTCCGGGATCGCCCGCTCGGCGAGGTCGTACACCCGCTTCCAGCCGCGGCGCTCCACACAGACCACCTCGCCGTACATCAGGGCACGCTCCACGGCGACCTTCTCACCGGACCAGTCCCACCACTCGCTGGTCCGCTTCGCGCCGCCCAGCTCCGTCGCCGTGAGCGGGCCCTCGGCGCGCAGCTGCTTGATCACTCGGTCGTACGCACCGTCCGGAAGAGCGTGGTTCCAGTGTGGACGGGCGCGGTAGGCGCGGCGGCGGAAGGCGAAGTGGGGCCACTCCTCGACGGGGAGGATGCAGGCCGCGTGCGACCAGTACTCGAAGGCGTGGGGCCGCGCCGGGGCCGTGCCCGGGGCGGTGCCCCAGTAGGCGCTCTCGACGGTCCTGCGGCCCACGGCGCCGAGGCGGGCGTACGACACGAGCTCATGCGAACGGGCCAGGACCGAGATGGTGTCCAGCTGGACCGCCCCCAGATGGCGCAGCACCCCCCGGACGCCCGCCCGGCGGTCGGGGGCGCCCAGGAAGCCCTGTGCGCGCAGGGCGATACGGCGGGCCTCGTCGGCGGAGAGTTCGGCGGTGGGACGCGGCAGGCTCGTCATGCCCCGCACGATAGGCGGTGCCACTGACAGCGGGGGCTGAGCTGCGAGGTCACGGTCCGGCCGACGGTGGGGCGCCCCTCCGTGACGGCCGGTCCGATGAGCGGGCGGTCGCCCGCGGCCGTCACGAGGGCGCCGGCAGGTACGCAGCCGTCGACGGGAGCCCCAGGTCCGACGGCAGCAGCGAGCCCACCCAGCAGTCCCGGCGCACGCCCTTGTTGTCGATGGCCGACCGGAGGACGCCCTCCACGGTGAAGCCCGCCTTCACAGCGACCGCGCGCGAGGCGTGGTTGCCCACCTCCGCGCGCCACTCCACGCGGTCCAGCCCGACCGAGGTGAACACCCAGCGGCAGACGGCGAGGACGGCCTCGGTGACGTAACCGTTGCCGCGGTGCTCCTTCGTCGCCCAGAAGCCGATCTCACCCGTGCCGAGGGGACGCACCAGGGTGAGCCCGAGCATGGCCGCCAGCTGCCCGGAGGGCAGGAAGGCGCCGAACGTGAACATCGAGTCGTTCGCCCAGCCACCGGGCGTCAGCTGCCCGACGAACCCTTCCGCGTGCTCCCGGAGATACGGCGACGGGACGGTGGTCCAGCGCTGGATGTCCGGGTCCTGGCAGGCCGCGTACACCGCGTCGGTGTCCTGCGGGCCCACCGTGCGCAGGAGCAGTCGGCCGGTGGTGAGAGTGACGGGGTCCATCGGGCGATTCTGCGCGGTGCGCGAAAAGGCCGCCAATCTTTTCAGGCGAATCCGGCGTGGATCGGGTACGGGAAGGGCCGTGTTCGGCCGGTTCCGGCACAGGACGGCACGGGGACGGGACGGTCGCGCGGGGGTGCGGGCGCGGATCGGCACCGTGTGAGCGCCCGACTACGATTCACGCATTTCGTGGACCCGACGCGGCACCATCCGCCACGCCCGTCCGTTGTCCTGGTTGGTTGTCACGGCCAGACCTCCCGGCGCGGCGGGGTCCTCGCTTACGATGGCCGTTGCTCAAAGCTGCTATCGACCCTGTCAGTACAACCGACCGTCCCAGGCCCGACCGGCAAGGAGACAAACCCCCGTGTCCGTCCTCTCGAAGATCATGCGTGCAGGCGAAGGCAAGATCCTGCGCAAGCTGCACCGCATCGCGGACCAGGTCAACTCCATCGAAGAGGACTTCACCGACCTCTCCGACGCCGAGCTGCGGGCCCTCACCGATGAGTACAAGCAGCGGTACCAGGACGGTGAGAGCCTGGACGATCTGCTGCCCGAGGCGTTCGCCACCGTCCGCGAGGCAGCCAAGCGCGTCCTCGGCCAGCGCCACTACGACGTGCAGCTGATGGGCGGCGCCGCCCTGCACCTGGGCTACGTGGCCGAGATGAAGACCGGTGAGGGCAAGACGCTGGTGGGCACCCTGCCCGCGTACCTGAACGCCCTGTCCGGCGAGGGCGTCCACCTCATCACGGTCAACGACTACCTGGCCGAGCGCGACTCCGAGATGATGGGCCGCGTCCACAAGTTCCTCGGTCTGAGCGTCGGCTGCATCCTCGCGAACATGACGCCGGCCCAGCGCCGCGAGCAGTACAGCTGCGACATCACGTACGGCACGAACAACGAGTTCGGCTTCGACTACCTCCGCGACAACATGGCGTGGTCCAAGGACGAGCTCGTCCAGCGCGGCCACAACTTCGCCATCGTCGACGAGGTCGACTCCATCCTCGTCGACGAGGCGCGTACGCCGCTGATCATCTCCGGCCCGGCGGACCAGGCCACCAAGTGGTACGGCGACTTCGCCAAGCTGGTCAAGCGCCTCAAGCGCGGTGAGGCCGGCAACCCCCTCAAGGGCATCGAGGAGACCGGCGACTACGAGGTCGACGAGAAGAAGCGCACGGTCGCCATCCACGAGTCCGGCGTCAGCAAGGTCGAGGACTGGCTGGGCATCGACAACCTCTACGAGTCGGTGAACACCCCGCTGGTGGGCTACCTGAACAACGCCATCAAGGCCAAGGAGCTCTTCAAGAAGGACAAGGACTACGTCGTCATCGACGACGAGGTCATGATCGTCGACGAGCACACCGGCCGTATCCTCGCCGGCCGCCGCTACAACGAGGGCATGCACCAGGCGATCGAGGCCAAGGAAGCGGTGCCGATCAAGGACGAGAACCAGACGCTCGCCACGATCACCCTGCAGAACTTCTTCCGCCTCTACAACAAGCTCTCCGGCATGACCGGTACGGCGATGACCGAGGCCGCCGAGTTCCACCAGATCTACAAGCTCGGCGTCGTCCCGATCCCGACCAACAAGCCGATGGTCCGCAAGGACCAGTCGGACCTGATCTACCGCACCGAGGTCGCGAAGTTCGACGCGGTCGTCGACGACATCGCCGAGAAGCACGAGAAGGGCCAGCCGATCCTCGTCGGCACCACCTCGGTCGAGAAGTCCGAGTACCTGTCGCAGCAGCTCGCCAAGCGGGGCATCCAGCACGAGGTGCTGAACGCCAAGCAGCACGACAGAGAGG
This sequence comes from Streptomyces poonensis, assembly GCF_014650915.1. GTDB lineage: Bacteria > Actinomycetota > Actinomycetes > Streptomycetales > Streptomycetaceae > Streptomyces > Streptomyces poonensis. The sequence continues at coordinate 18,757 of NZ_BMVW01000010.1, forward strand.
CGACGATCGTCGCCCAGGCCGGCCGCAAGGGCGCCGTCACCGTGGCCACCAACATGGCGGGCCGCGGTACCGACATCAAGCTCGGCGGCAACCCCGAGGACCTCGCCGAGGCGGAGCTGCGCCAGCGCGGCCTCGACCCCGAGGAGCACATCGAGGAGTGGGCCGCGGCCCTGCCCGCCGCCCTGGAGAAGGCCGAGCAGGCCGTCAAGGAGGAGAAGGAAGAGGTCGAGGAGCTCGGCGGGCTCTACGTGCTCGGTACCGAGCGGCACGAATCCCGCCGGATCGACAACCAGCTGCGCGGCCGCTCCGGCCGTCAGGGCGACCCGGGCGAGTCCCGCTTCTACCTGTCCCTCGGCGACGACCTGATGCGCCTGTTCAAGGCCCAGATGGTCGAGCGCGTGATGTCCATGGCGAACGTGCCGGACGACGTGCCGATCGAGAACAAGATGGTCACGCGCGCGATCGCGTCCGCCCAGTCGCAGGTCGAGCAGCAGAACTTCGAGACCCGCAAGAACGTCCTCAAGTACGACGAGGTCCTCAACCGTCAGCGCGAGGTCATCTACGGCGAGCGGCGCCGCGTTCTGGAGGGCGAGGACCTGCGCGAGCAGATCCTGCACTTCATGGACGACACGATCGACGCGTACATCGCCGCCGAGACCGCCGAGGGCTTCGCCGAGGAGTGGGACCTCGACCGGCTGTGGGGCGCGTTCAAGCAGCTCTACCCGGTGAAGGTCACCGTCGAGGAGCTGGAGGAGGCGGCCGGCGACCGGGCCGGGCTGACCGCGGAGTTCATCGCCGAGTCCGTCAAGGACGACATCCACGCGCAGTACGAGTCGCGGGAGGAGCAGCTCGGCTCCGACATCATGCGTGAGCTGGAGCGCCGCGTCGTCCTGTCGGTCCTCGACCGCAAGTGGCGCGAGCACCTCTACGAGATGGACTACCTCCAGGAGGGCATCGGCCTGCGCGCGATGGCGCAGAAGGACCCGCTGGTCGAGTACCAGCGCGAGGGCTTCGACATGTTCACCGCCATGATGGACGGCATCAAGGAGGAGTCCGTCGGCTATCTGTTCAACCTGGAGGTCCAGGTCGAGCAGCAGGTCGAGGAGGTCCCCGTCGAGGACGCCGGGCCGGCTCCGTCGCTGGAGAAGCAGGACGCGGTGCCGGCCCAGGCGGGCGCCCGCCCGGAGATCCGCGCCAAGGGCCTGGAGGCCCCGCAGCGCCGGGAGCGGCTGCACTTCTCCGCGCCGACCGTGGACGGCGAGGGCGGCGTGGTCGAGGGCGACCTGGCCACCGACGACGAGCCCGTCCGCTCCGAGGCCGACGGCCTCACGCGCGCGGAGCGCCGCAAGCAGGCGAAGGGTGGCCGGCGCCGCAAGAAGTGACGGTCGCTCCGCGGAACGGTCCGTGGACCGCTCCGCGAAGAACAGCTGGAGCGACAGCTGGAGCGACAGCCGGAACAGCCGAGTGAGGGCCGGGCACCCCCAGGGGTGCCCGGCCCTCGGCGTCCCCGAGTGCTCCTCGGCCCTTCGCATCCCAGGTCCCGGCTCTCCCCGGGATCCTCAGTCGTCCTTCGAGTGCGGCATTCTCGGGCCGCCCAGCTCCACGGCCGCGCAGCGCCAGCGGTTGCCGGGGCCGTGCTCCAGCCGGAAGGCCATGGCGCGGAGCCGGTCGCCGGCGCCGATGCGGGCGAAGGCCTCGATGGCCCCGGGCCGGGGTACCTCATAGCCGATGTCGCGCACGACGGGGCGTGTGCCGCGCAGGGTGCGCAGCGGGCTGCGCTCGGCGAGCCAGGCCAGTTCGTCATAGGCGCGGCCCACGGTGTGCCGCAGCATGCTGTGTACCGGGCGCTGCCCGCTCAGTACCGCGAGCAGCAGCTCGGCGAAGTGATCGGTGGGGCGGGGCTGCGGAACGGAGGGCCGGAGAGGGACGGATCCCGAAGCTGCCGATGCTGGTGTCGAGCGGCCGTCGCCCCGGCGCGTGCGGGCCGGTGGGCCGCCGGGGCGACGGGTCTCGTGGCGGTTGGGCGGGCGAGTGGGCGGGCGGGTGCCAGGGGTGCTGCACCTGGTCCTGGTCATGACCTTGTTCATGGGGTCCCCGTTGTGTGAGGTGGTGACCAGTGCCGACGGTTGATACTGGTCGGTAACTCTTTGTGGGAGACCTTGTACGGGGCCCCGCGCGGCAGCCGCAAGGGAACCCGGAGGTGCCACGGGGCGGCCGGAACGTTCACCTATCAGGGTGATGCGGCGGAGTGGAGCACGTGGGGTTCCCGGGGCGTGCCGGGTGAACCGCGAGGTGACGGGTGGACGCCGCCGAGGGCGCGGGCGGGGGCCCGATGGGGGACCCCACACGTATCCTGGTGACTCTCCGGAGGCGCGGGGCCGCCGGACGGGTTCCACAGGACCCGGACGTCCTCCGTGTACCGCCGGTGGCCCGTCCCGACTACGAAAGCGGCTCGCCATGCGCGTCTACGTCCCTCTGACCCTCCCCGGTCTCGCCGAGGCGTACAAGACCGGCGAGCTGGGAGACGGACCGTTCGTCGCGTACGCCGTGACGCCGGCACTGCGCGAGTGGTACCTCTCCGACGACATCGAGGAGCTGGAGTACGCCGCGCTCAACCGCGCCGCCCTCGCCTCCCTCCGGCTCCTCGCGGTGGACCCCGGGTCCGCCCGGCGGCGGGTCGTCGTCGCCGCGGACGTACCCGACGGGGCGGCCGTGGCCGACCCGGACCGAGGGCTCGACCCCGCGGCGCTCGGCGAGGTACGGGTGTCCGGCCCCGTGCCGCTGGCCAAGGCCGCCGCCGTACATGTCGACGCGGACGACGCCGAGGCCGACGTCTCGGCGGCCGCGGCCGCTCTGGGCGCGGCGGACCAGGGCGACGACGACGCCCAGTTCACCGTGGACGGGGCCGGGGACCACGAGCTGCTGTGGTACGCGACGCAGGAGATCCCCAACCTGGTGGGCCTGGCGGACTGACCGGCTGCTGCCCGTCCGCCGTCCGGCCGCTGCCCGTCCACCGTCCGGCCGCCGACCGTGCGTAGCCGGTCACGGTCCGTTGTCAGTGGCTGCGGGTACTTTCTTCGTATGGGGAAGCACGGAGCAGCGCACATCGTCTGGGACTGGAACGGCACCCTGTTCCACGACAACGACGCGATCATCGGAGCGACGAACGCCGCCTTCGCGGAGCTCGGCCTGGAGCAGATCACGCTGGAGCGGTACCGGGCGCTGTACTGCGTGCCGGTGCCGAAGTTCTACGAGCGGCTGATCGGCCGGCTGCCGACGGACGACGAGTGGGAGGTCATGGACGCGATCTTCCACCGGCACTACGCGGAGCACCGCACGGCCTGCGGGCTCACCGAGGGCGTGCCGGCGCTGCTCGCCGACTGGGCGTCGGCCGGGCGCAGCCAGTCCATCCTGAGCATGTACGGGCACGAGGAACTGGTCCCGCTGGTCCGGGGCTTCGGGATCGAGCCGCACTTCATACGCGTCGACGGGCGGACCGGACCGTCCGGCGGCAGCAAGGCCGAGCACATGGTGCGGCACCTGTCCGCGCTGGCCGGTCCGGACCCCTCGAGCGTGGTCGTGATCGGGGACGCGGCCGATGACGCCATATCGGCGCGGCACGTCGGCGCCCAGGCCGTGCTCTACACCGGGGGGTCCCACAGCCGCGCCAGCCTCGAGGCCGTGGGCGTGCCCGTGGTCGACACCCTGGAGGAGGCGGTGACGGAGGCGGAGCGGCTGGTGGCGTGAGGCGTTTTCCGCGGCTCCGCGGCCGCGGTGGAGGAGCCCGCGGCGTCAGGTCACCGGCGCCTTCGCCCGCAGCACCGTGAGGAACTCCCGCATCCAGCGGGAGTGGTCCGGCCAGGCGCGGGACGAGACGAGCGTGCCGTCGACGACCGCCTCGGCGTCCTGGAAAGTGGCGCCGGCGGCCTGCATGTCCAGCTCCAGCGCCGGGTACGCCGTGACGCGGCGGCCGCGGAGGGCGCCGACGGCGGCGGTCAGCAGCGGGCCGTGGCAGATCTGGGCCACCGGCTTGTCCGTGTCGAAGAAGGACTTCAGGATCTTGCGGAGCTCGGGGTCGTTGCGGAGGTACTCCGGAGCCCGGCCGCCGGGGACGACCAGGGCGGCGTACTGGCCGGGGTCGACCTCCGAGAAGGCGAGGTCGGCGGGCCAGGTGTAGCCGGGCTTCTCGGTGTACGTGTCGAAGCCGGGTTCGAAGTCGTGGACGACGAACCGGAGTTTCTTGCGGGCGGGGGCCGCGATGTGGACCTCGTAACCCTCCTCCCGCAGGCGCTGGTAGGGGTACAGGACCTCCAGTGACTCCGCGGCGTCGCCGGTGACGATCAGGACCTTGGCTGACATGTCGCTGTGCTCCTCTCGATGTGGTGGACGCGCCACGGCTGGGCGTCATGGGCAACGTGCCTCGCGGCGAAGGGCTTGCCAAGGGGGCGTGCGTCTTGCGCCATGCGACCCCGAATACGTCATCACCTCACCTTCCGCCTCTTGTCCCTGTGCGGAACGTCAAACTTCGACCCCCGGTTTTGTACACATACGGCTCATGACGGGGCACCCGTCCGGAGCGATAGCCTTGTGAGGTGATCAGCGCGATAGTTCGCGGGGGCCTCGTCGTCCCTGCCCTGCGCCCGGTGAGCACGGCCGACAGCCGTGGCCGGGCGGCGGTCGCCGATCCGTCCGGGCGGGAGGGAGCCGGAAGCGCTCCCACGACGCCGGAGACTCCCCGAGGCGGCTCGTCGAGAGCAGCATCACACCTTTCGGGGATGCCGAAATTGGCCGATAACCCCTCGCCCCTCTCACCCTGCGGCATAGCGTCGGAACAGACCGGACACCCCGTGTCTCGGCGTCGCGTCGAAGGGCAGTACACCCTGTTTACCCGTTTCACCCAGTTTTCCCGTACCACCTTCAACGTCACGCAACGGCGCGCGACAGGAGCCAGAGGACAATGCAGACCAAGCTGGACGAAGCCAAGGCCGAGCTGCTCGATCGGGCCGCTCGGGTAGCTGAGAACAGTCCGGTCGGGGGGCACCTACCGACCGGGACGACAGGCGAGGGCGCCCCGGACCGGGACACCGTGCTCGCCTACCTCCAGCGCTACTACCTGCACACCGCCCCGGAGGACCTCACCGACCGCGACCCGGTCGACGTCCTCGGAGCCGCTTTCTCGCACTACCGGCTGGCCGAGAACCGCCCGCAGGGCACCGCCAGCGTGCGGGTGCACACCCCGACCGTCGAGGAGAACGGCTGGACGTGCAGCCACTCCGTCGTCGAGGTCGTCACGGACGACATGCCCTTCCTCGTCGACTCCGTCACCAACGAGCTGTCCCGTCAGGGACGCGGCATCCACGTCGTCATCCACCCGCAGATCGTCGTCCGGCGCGATGTCACCGGACGGCTGATCGAGCTCCGCACCGACAGCCCGGCCGCCGGCGAGCTGCCGCACGACGCCCACGTCGAGTCCTGGATCCACGTCGAGATCGACCGTGAGACCGACCGCGCCGACCTGAAGCAGATCACCGCCGATCTGCTGCGGGTGCTGTCCGACGTGCGCGAGGCCGTCGAGGACTGGGAGAAGATGCGCGACGCGGCGGTCCGTATCGCCGACGAGCTGCCCGCCGAACCCGTCGCGGACGACCTGCGCCGCGAGGAGATCGAGGAGGCCCGCGAGCTGCTGCGCTGGCTGGCGGACGACCACTTCACCTTCCTCGGGTACCGGGAGTACCGCCTGCGGGACGACGACTCGCTCGCCGCCGTCGCCGGCACCGGGCTCGGCATCCTGCGCGCCGACCCCAAGCACCACGGCGAGGACGACCACCCCGTCAGCCCGTCCTTCGAGCGCCTTCCGGCCGACGCCCGCGCCAAGGCCCGCGAGCACCGGCTGCTCGTCCTCACCAAGGCCAACAGCCGCGCCACCGTGCACCGGCCGAGCTACCTCGACTACGTGGGCGTGAAGAAGTTCGACGCCGAGGGGAACGTGATCGGGGAGCGGCGGTTCCTCGGGCTGTTCTCGTCCGCCGCGTACACCGAGTCCGTGCGCCGGGTGCCCGTCGTCCGCCGCAAGGTGGAGGAGGTGCTCCGGCGCGCCGGGTTCTCGCCCAACAGCCACGACGGACGCGACCTGCTGCAGATCCTGGAGACGTACCCGCGCGACGAGCTCTTCCAGACGCCCGCCGGAGAACTGCTCTCCATCGTCACCTCCGTGCTCTACCTCCAGGAGCGGCGCCGGCTCCGGCTCTACCTGCGCCAGGACGAGTACGGGCGCTACTACTCCGCCCTCGTCTACCTGCCGCGCGACCGGTACACCACGGCGGTGCGGCTGCGCATCATCGAGATCCTCAAGGAGGAACTCGGCGGCATCAGCGTCGACTTCACGGCCTGGAACACCGAGTCGGTGCTCTCCCGGCTGCACTTCGTGGTCCGTGTCCCGCAGGGCACCGAGCTGCCCCACCTCAGCGACGCCGACAAGGAGCGCATCGAGACGCGGCTGGTGGAGGCCACCCGCTCCTGGGCCGACGGCTTCGGCGAGGCGCTGAACGCCGAGTTCGGCGAGGAGCGCGCGGCCGAGCTGCTGCGCCGGTACGGAGGCGCCTTCACCGAGGGCTACAAGGCCGACCACTCCCCGCGCTCCGCCGTCGCGGACCTCGTCCGCCTCGAGGAGCTCGGCACGGCGGAGGACGGCGAGGACTTCGCGCTCAGCCTGTACGAGCCCGTGGGGGCGGGCCCCGGCGAGCGCCGCTTCAAGATCTACCGCAAGGGCGGGTCGGTCTCCCTGTCCGCGGTCCTGCCCGTGCTCAGCCGGCTCGGTGTCGAGGTCGTCGACGAGCGGCCGTACGAGCTGCGCTGCGCGGACCGTACGACCGCCTGGATCTACGACTTCGGGCTGCGGATGCCCAAGTCGGAGAACGGCAACGGGGACTCCCTGGGCGACGGCGGACGCGAGCGGTTCCAGGAGGCCTTCGCGGCGACCTGGACCGGGCGCGCCGAGAACGACGGGTTCAACGCGCTGGTGCTCAGCGCCGGGCTGACCTGGCGGCAGGCCATGGTGCTGCGGGCGTACGCGAAGTACCTGCGGCAGGCGGGCTCCACGTTCAGCCAGGACTACATGGAGGACACCCTCCGGCACAACGTCCACACCACCCGCCTGCTCGTGTCGCTGTTCGAGGCGCGGATGTCGCCGGACCGGCAGAAGGCCGGCCACGAGCTCGTCGACGCGCTGCTGGAGGAACTCGACAGCGCCCTCGACCAGGTGGCGAGCCTCGACGAGGACCGGATCCTGCGGTCCTTCCTGACCGTCATCAAGGCCACCCTGCGGACCAACTTCTTCCAGGAGGCGCGGGGCGGCAGGTCGCACGAGTACGTCTCCATGAAGTTCGACCCGCAGGCCATCCCGGACCTCCCGGCGCCGCGCCCGGCGTACGAGATCTGGGTGTACTCGCCGCGCGTGGAGGGCGTGCACCTGAGGTTCGGCAAGGTCGCGCGCGGTGGTCTGCGCTGGTCGGACCGGCGCGAGGACTTCCGTACCGAGATCCTCGGCCTGGTCAAGGCGCAGATGGTGAAGAACACCGTCATCGTGCCGGTGGGCGCCAAGGGCGGCTTCGTCGCCAAGCAGCTGCCGGACCCGGGCGTGGACCGTGACGCCTGGCTGGCCGAGGGCGTCGCCAGCTACAGGACGTTCATCTCCGCCCTGCTCGACATCACCGACAACATGGTGGCCGGCGAGGTCGTGCCGCCCGCCGACGTCGTCCGGCACGACGAGGACGACACGTACCTCGTCGTCGCGGCCGACAAGGGCACGGCGACCTTCTCCGACATCGCCAACGAGGTCGCGCAGAGCTACAACTTCTGGCTCGGCGACGCCTTTGCCTCCGGTGGCTCGGCGGGCTACGACCACAAGAAGATGGGCATCACCGCGCGCGGTGCCTGGGAGTCCGTCAAGCGGCACTTCCGCGAGCTGGGCGTGGACACCCAGGCCGAGGACTTCACGGTGGTCGGCATCGGCGACATGTCCGGTGACGTGTTCGGCAACGGCATGCTGCTGAGCGAGCACATCCGCCTGGTCGCCGCCTTCGACCACCGGCACATCTTCATCGACCCGACCCCGGACGCGGCCACCTCGTACGCCGAGCGCCGCCGGCTGTTCGAGCTGCCGCGCTCCTCGTGGGCCGACTACGACACCGCGCTGCTGTCGGCGGGCGGCGGCGTGTTCGAGCGGACCGCCAAGGCGATCCCGCTCAACAAGCACATCCGGGACGCCCTCGGCATCGAGGCGGGCGTCGGCAAGATGACCCCCGCCGACCTGATGAAGGCGATCCTGCAGGCGCCGGTCGACCTGCTGTGGAACGGCGGCATCGGTACGTACGTCAAGGCGTCCGCCGAGTCGCACGCGGACGTCGGCGACAAGGGCAACGACGCCATCCGCGTCGACGGCAAGGACCTCCGGGCCAAGGTCGTCGGCGAGGGCGGCAACCTGGGCCTGACCCAGCTGGGCCGGATCGAGTTCGCGCGGCAGGGCGGCCGGATCAACACCGACGCCATCGACAACAGCGCGGGCGTGGACACCTCCGACCACGAGGTGAACATCAAGATCCTGCTCAACGGCCTGGTCACCGACGGCGACATGACCGTCAAGCAGCGCAACAAGCTGCTCGCCGAGATGACCGACGAGGTCGGCGCGCTGGTGCTGCGCAACAACTACGCGCAGAACACGGCGCTCGCCAACGCCCTCGCCCAGTCCAAGGACATGCTCCACGCCCAGCAGCGGTTCATCCGTCATCTGGTGCGCGCGGGCCGGCTCGACCGGGCGCTGGAGTTCCTCCCCACCGACCGCCAGATCCGCGAGCGCCTCGCCGGCGGGCACGGCCTGACCGGCCCGGAGACGGCCGTGCTGCTGGCCTACACGAAGATCACGGTCGCCGAGGAGCTGCTGCACACCTCGCTGCCCGACGACCCGTATCTGCGCGGCCTGCTGCACGCGTACTTCCCGACGGCGCTGCGCGAGCAGTTCGCCGAGCACATCGACAGCCACCCGCTGCGCCGTGAGATCACCACGACCGTGCTGGTCAACGACACGGTCAACACGGGCGGTACGACCTATCTGCACCGGCTGCGGGAGGAGACCGGAGCCTCGCTGGAGGAGATCGTCCGGGCGCAGACCGCGGCCCGCGCGATCTTCCGCTCGGGGCCGGTGTGGGACGCGGTGGAGGCCCTGGACAACAAGGTCGAGGCCGAGGTGCAGACCCGGATCCGGCTGCACTCGCGCCGGCTGGTCGAGCGCGGTACGCGCTGGCTGCTCAACAACCGGCCGCAGCCGCTGGAGCTCACCGAGACCATCGCGTTCTTCGAGGAGGGCGTGGGCCGGGTCTGGGCCGAGCTGCCCAAGCTGCTGCGCGGCGCGGACCTGGAGTGGTACCAGAAGATCCACGACGAGCTGGCGGACGCGGGCGTCCCGGAGGAACTCGCCACACGGGTGGCCGGGTTCTCCTCCGCCTTCCCGGCGCTCGACATCGTCACGGTGGCCCACCGGGTGGACCGGGACCCGCTGGAGGTCGCCGAGGTCTACTACGACCTCGCGGACCGGCTGCGGATCACCCAGCTCATGGACCGCATCATCGAGCTGCCCCGCGCCGACCGCTGGCAGTCCATGGCCCGCGCGGCGATCCGCGAGGACCTGTACGCGGCCCACGCGGCGCTCACGTCCGACGTCCTGTCGGCGGGCAACGGCACGTCGACGCCCGAGCAGCGCTTCAAGGTGTGGGAGCAGAAGAACGCGCCGATCCTGAGCCGGGCGCGCACGACGCTGGAGGAGATCCACGGGTCGGACTCCTTCGACCTGGCGAACCTGTCGGTGGCGATGCGGACGATGCGGACGCTGCTGCGCAGCCAGTAGGGCGAACGAAGGCGGGGGCGCCCCCGGGCCCTGGTGGGTCCGGGGGCGCCCCCGTTCGGCGCGCGGGGAGTGCCTTTCCGGGGCAAACAGGATGTTCGGGTTATCGTTGCCCCGATTGTCCGACAGGCGACAGGGAGGACCCGGGCCCGTGACAGTGAACCTCGCCGGAGTGCGCGGGCCCGCCCGGGGCACCGGTGCCTTTCCGGCGCGTGTACGGACCCGTCGTCTCGCCGTCGAGGTCGTGAAGTTCGGGATCGTCGGCGGCAGCGGAGTCGGCGTCAACCTCCTGGTCTTCAACGCCCTGCTGCACGGCTGGGCCGTGCCGCCCATGGTGGCCACGGTGATCGCCAGCTGCCTCGCCATGGCCACCAACTACCTGGGCTTCCGCTTCTTCGCCTACCGCGACCGGGCGGCGCGCGCCCGGCGTCAGATCGCCCTGTTCCTCGTCTTCAGCTGCCTCGGCATCCTCATGGAGAGCGGGCTGTTCTACGTCGCCCATGACGGCCTGGGCCTGAGCGGACCGGTCGGTTCCAATGTGGCGAAGGCCCTGTCGATCGGGCTCGCCTCGGCGTTCCGCTTCCTCGTCTACCGGACGTGGGTGTTCGCCCGGGCTACTTCTTCCCGCCCGTGAACTTCTCGTACTCCTTCAGCACGTCCGCCGTCGGCCCGTCCATGCGCAGTTCGCCGCGCTCCAGCCACAGCACCCGGTCGCAGGTGTCCCGGATCGACTTGTTGTTGTGGCTGACCAGGAAGACGGTGCCCGCGTGCTTGCGCAGTTCGCGGATACGGGCCTCGGAGCGCTTCTGGAAGGAGCGGTCGCCGGTGGCGAGGGCCTCGTCGACGAGGAGGACGTCGTGGTCCTTGGCGGCGGCGATGGAGAACCGCAGCCGCGCGGCCATGCCGGAGGAGTACGTGCGCATCGGCAGCGTGATGAAGTCGCCCTTCTCGTTGATCCCGGAGAAGTCGACGATTTCCTGGTAGCGCTCCCTGACCTGGTCGCGGGACATGCCCATGGCGAGGCCGCCGAGGAAGACGTTGCGCTCGCCGGTGAGGTCACTCATCAGGGCCGCGTTGACGCCGAGGAGGGAGGGCTGGCCGTCGGTGTAGATGCGGCCGTTCTCCACGGGCAGCAGGCCGGCGACGGCCTTGAGGAGGGTGGACTTGCCGGAGCCGTTCGTCCCGATCAGTCCGATGGCCTCCCCGCGGTACGCGGTGAAGGACACGTTCCGCACCGCGTGCACCCTGCGGACGCCCGCCGCCTTCTCGGTCTTCTTCCGGCGCAGGATGCGGTTGAGCGCGGCGGTGGCGGTGCCACGGCCGGCGCCGGTGCCGTTGACGCGGTAGACGATGTCGACGCGGTCGGCGATGACGGTGGGGACGCGCTCGGCGGTGTCGGTGCCGTGCGTGCTCCGCGGGCCCTCGGCGGGGCGGGTGATGGTGTCAGCCACGGCCGTACGTCTCCTCAGCCTTCCAGAAGTAGATGAAGCCGCCGATGCCGGCGAGCAGGGCCCAGCCCAGGGCGACGGCCCAGACGTGGTCGGGGAGCTGGCTCCCCTGGAAGCTGTCGATCAGCGCGAACCGCATGAGGTCGATGTAGACGGCGGCCGGGTTGTACTCCAGCACGGTGTGCACCCAGGACGGGAGGTCGCGGTCGGCGAGGACCACGTCGAGGCTCCACATCACGCCCGACGCGTACATCCAGGTGCGCAGCACGAACGGCATCAGCTGGGAGACGTCGGGCGTCTTCGCCCCGAAGCGGGCCATGGCCATCGCCACGCCCGCGTTGAACGTGAACTGCAGTACGAGCGCGGGCACGATCAGCAGCCAGGACGCGGTGACGGGGACGCCGCAGGCGAGCAGGATGACGACCAGCACGATCATCGAGAACAGCAGCTGCTGGAGCTGTTGCAGACAGTACGACAGGGGCAGCGAGGCCCGTGGGAAGTGCAGGGCGCGGACGAGACCGAGGCTGCCGGAGACGGCCTTCGTGCCCGCCATGATCGAGCTCTGCGTGAACGTCCACACGAAGACGCCGGTCACCAGGAACGGCACGTAGTCGGGCACGCCCCGCTTGGTGCCCATCAGGACGCCGAAGATCAGGTAGTAGACCGCGGCGTTCAACAGCGGGTTCACGACCTGCCAGAGCTGGCCGAGCTTGGCTTGGCTGTACTGCGCGGTGAGCTTGGCGGTGGCGAAGGCGGTGATGAAGTGCCGGCGCGCCCACAGCTGCCGTACGTACTGCGGCAGCGAGGGCCGGGCGCCGCTGACGCTGAGGCCGTGGCGCGCGGCGAGCTGCGCGGGGGACTCGGCGGCGGCCGGTGCGGAGCCGGCCGTCGTCGGGGGCGGTGTGTGGAGGACCTGGCTCACATCCGCTGCTTTCGCTCGGGGGGTGGCGTCCCGCGCTCCGCTCTCGTGCGGGGTTACGTCGGGACGGGACCGTATCGTCGCAACGTGAGAGTAGGGGTGATCGACGTCGGAACGCAACCGTTTCGTCGTAACGCCCCTATGCTGGTCGGCATGACTGCGAACGCCGACGCCGCCGACGCCTCCGGGGCGCCGCCGCGCAGGCCGCGCCGACGGGCTCCCGCCGGGGCTGCCGTGCTGCGCGAGGACGTGACGGAGGCCATCCGCGCCGCGGTCTTCGAGGAACTCGCGGCCGTCGGCTACGCCCGGATGTCCATCGAGGGCATCGCGCGCCGCGCGGGCGTGGGCAAGACGGCGGTCTACCGCCGCTGGCGCTCGAAGCTCCACCTGGTCCTGGATCTGGTCTCGGCCGTGGCGGTGCAGGGCCTGCCGGTGCCGGACACAGGAGCGCTCGAGACGGATCTGTGGCTGCTGTACGAGGTGACCTCCCGGGCCCTGCGCCACCCGGTGGCCGGCCAGGTCATCCCCGATCTCCAGGCGGAGGCGGCCCGCAACCCGGAGATCGCCGAGGCCCTGCAGAAGGCCCTGCGCGAGGGGCAGCAGGGCGTCGCGAGCGGCATCGTCCGGGCGGCGGCCGGGCGCGGCGAGATCCGTGCGGACGTCGACGAGGACCTGGCCCTGGACCTGATCTCCGGCCCGCTCTACTGGCGTGCGGTGGTGGTCCGTACGCCGAAGAAGCTGCCGAAGGACTATCTGCGGGGCCTGGCCAGGGCGACGACGGCGGCGCTCAAGGCGCTGTAGGGGGCGCGCTCTTCGCTGTAGGGGGCCGTTGCGTCAGAACGACACAGGCGTCCGTGCGGGATGCCGGAGTGCTCGGCGTCCCGCACGGAAGACCGGCGGCGGAGGGCCGTGGCGCCCGGCCGTGCCGCGCCACAGCCGGGCGAAGGAGAGCGCCGCCGCGGCCGTCAGCAGGCCGTTGCGCAGGAGCAGCAGCGCACAGCCCGTCCAGGTGCCGTGAATGACCTCCTTGTAGAGCGGGGGGTACATCACCGCGGTGACCGCCGTGGCCGCGACGAGCAGCGCGGCGACCGGGCGCTGAGCGGTGTGCCGCGAGGTCAGGCACACGGCGGCGAGCCCCAGCAGCCACACCATGTACTGCGGGCTGATCACCCTGCTGGTGACGGTGAGGAGCAGGACGGCGCACAGCGCGGCGTCGTACGGAGTGGCCGGTGACCAGCGGCGGGCCCGCAGCCGCCACAGCAGCAGGGCGCCGAGGGCGGCGGCGGTCAGGGCGAGCGAGGCCGCGGCCGCCTGCGGCACGTACGGGCCCACGTACTCCAGCGCGCCGTACCGGTAGCGCACGGTCCCCTCCCAGCCGGCCCGGCGGGCCAGTGCCAGGGCCGTGCCGCCCAGCGACTCGATCTGCACGCCCCGCCCGCCCTGCTGGCGCAGGAAGCCGAACGGATGCGGGAAGAGGACGGCGAGCGCGGCCAGCAGTACGCCCGTGGTGACCACGGCCGCCGTCCAGGTCTCCTTCGTCGTCCGGCCCCGGGGCGTGCCGATCACCGCCAGCGCGGGCCAGATCTTCACCAGGGCGCCCAGGGCGGCCAGCGCACCGCACGCGCGCGGGGACCCCGTCATCGCCAGCAGGGCGACGACGGCGAAGGCGGTGACCTGCACGTCGTAGCGCGCCAGCGGCAGGTGCAGCAGCAGCGGCAGGGCCGCGGTCCACAGGGCGGCGCCGCGCAGGCTGTGCCCGGAACGTGTCCCCGCGCGCGTGAGGGCGATCGCGATGACGGCGTCCGCGGCGAGGGTCAGCGTCACGAAGGCCTGGAAGTACGTCAGGCCGGGCAGCGCCCCGGGCGCCAGCAGCACGGGCCCGGCGCCCGGCGGGTACTGCCACAGCGGGTCGCCCGCCGGATAGGCGCCCTGCGACAGGACGCCGTACCACCGGGCGTACAGGTGATGGACCTCGCGGGCGACGCCACCGCCACCCAGAAGGCGCGCATGGTCATGGGTGAGCACCCACAGCATCAGGGCGCGCGTGGCCAGCCAGACGGCGGCGAGGGGCAGCGGGCGGGAACGGACGAGGGAGAACAGACGGGCGCGGAGGTGGGGGAGCAGGGGGGACGGGAGGAGGGGAGGGAGGGGGAGAAGGGCGAGAAGGCGGGATCGGCGTCTCATCAGCCGGGATCGTAGGCGGCATGTACGCCGTAACCGCGGTGATACGCCGTCGAAGCAGGAAAAGGTGACTATAGGTGACCAGTCGGAACGAACCGCCCGCGCGGGCTACAGGCAGTCCGGTGTCTGCTCCAGTGCCGCCGCGTCCAGGGTGGTCGTCAGGCGGTCGAGCCGGGTGCGCAGGTCGAGCAGTTCGTCGAGGTCGAAGCCGGTCGCGGCCACGATGTGGCGCGGTACCTGGAGCGCTCTCTCCCGCAGGGCCACACCCTCCTCGGTCGGCCGCACGTTCACCGACCGCTCGTCGCGCGCACTGCGTTCGCGCCGCACCAGTCCCGCCGCCTCCAGTCGCTTCAACAGCGGCGACAGGGTGCCGGAGTCGAGGCGCAGACGCTCGCCGACCTTCTTCACGGGCAGCTCGCCGTGCTCCCACAGCACCAGCATCACCAGGTACTGCGGGTAGGTGAGGCCGAGATCCTTCAGGAGCACCCGGTAGACGCCGTTGAAGGCGCGCGAGGCAGCGCTCAGCGAGAAGCAGATCTGCTTCTCGAGGCGGAGCAGGTCGCCTTCTTCGGGAGCCCCGGGAGCCCCGGGAGCCCCGGGGGCCCGGGATGCGGCGGTGGCGCGGCTCGTGGTCATGACACAAGGGTACGTCGGAACGGCATTTAGTTGTGCACAATTGAATTGTGTGCTCTACTCGTCCCGTGAGGCGGCCGCACGCGCCGCCGCAACGACTGACTCCGAGAGGGATGGTCATCCATGGACGCGATCTACACCGCTGTCGCCACCGCCACCCACGGCCGCGCGGGACGCGCCGTCTCCTCCGACGGCAAGCTCGACCTCCAGCTGGCTCCCCCGGTGGAGATGGGCGGCAACGGCGAGGGCACCAACCCCGAGCAGCTCTTCGCCGCCGGGTACGCCGCCTGCTTCGCCAGCGCCCTCGGCGTCGTCGGCCGCCAGGCGAAGGTCGACGTCAGCGACGCCGCCGTGACCGGCGAGGTCGGCATCGGCAAGCAGGGCGAGGGCTTCGCGCTGAAGGTGACGCTGCGCGTGGAGCTGCCGGACACCGTGGACGAGGAGACCGGCCGCAAGCTGGTCGAGCAGGCCCACCAGGTCTGCCCCTACTCCAACGCCACCCGCGGCAACATCCCGGTCGACCTCGTCATCGAGTAGGGCACACGCCCCCGCGTCCGGCCCGGCGTCCGTCAGCGTCCCGGCCGCCCCGTGGGACGCCAGGGGGCCGGGGGCCGGGTGGGCGTGGGGTGCGACGTCGCTGTCATGCGGCTGCTTTCGGCTAGGGGCTGCGGTTCCAGGGCTTCGGTTCCGGGACTCCGGCCCGCGGGCCGGAGGACGCTGCAGCGGTCAGAGGGCGTCGTGCACGGCGACCCGGCCGCCGGGCACCGTCACGGTCTCCGGCGACGACGGGAACGCCGGCGGGAACGCCGACGGGAACGCAGGCGGGAACGACCCCGCGGGTCCGGGCACGGACGCCGTCGGCCGCTCCGCCGGCGAGGGCACCGGACGCCGCTCGGCGAGCGGCACCACCGGCGGCAGCCCCGCAGCTCCGGCTCCGGTCCTGGTCCCGGTCCGGATCTCGGTCTCGCCCAGCACCACCCGGCGCACCACCCGCTCGGCGGCGTGCCCGTCGTCGTACGGGCAGAAGCGCGCCCGGAAGGCCGCCCTCAGCTGGGTCGAGCGCGAGCCGCGCCAGTGGCCGGTGGCGAAGATATCGATCAGCTCGTCCTCACCGCGCGCCACCGCGCCCGGCGGGAACGACGACGCGCCGGACGAGGTGGAGGAGTCGCGGTAGGTACCGCGGGCCGCCTCGTACGCCTCCCGGTCGTCGTCCAGGAGCACGATCGGGCGGTCGAGGTTCGCGTAGTCGAACATCAGGGACGAGTAGTCGGTGATCAGCGCGTCCGACGCCAGGCACAGGTGCTCGACGCTCGGGTGGCCGGTCACGTCGAGGAGCCGTCCGCCGGCGGCGCGGACCGCCGGGGCGTCGTACGCCCGGGCGTCGGGCGGGGCGCCGTCGGCGTGGTGGGCCCGTGCCAGCAGCACGAAGCGCGGGCCGAGCCGGCGCAGCACGCGCTCCAGGTCCAGGGCCGTGCGTGGGCCGCTGCGGTGGTCGCGGTACGTCGGCGCGTACAGGACGGCGATCGCGCCCTCGGGGACGCCGAGCGAGGCGCGCAGCCGGTCCACGTCCATCGAGGTCGCTCGCTGGAACACGTCGTTGCGCGGCAGGCCGTACTCCAGCGTCTCGTACCCGGCGGGGAAGACCCGCTCCCACACCAGCGTGGAGTGCCGGTTGCCGGACAGGACGAAGTCCCACTGGTCGGCGCCGCACAGCAGTCCCGCGGTGTCCGTGCCGCGGGCGGCGGCCGGGCGGCCCCGGAGATCGAGGCCCATGCGCTTGACCGGGGTGCCGGCCTGCGTCTGCACCATGACCTGCCCGGCACGCTTGACCAGCCGGGTGTCGAACTCGGCGTTGGTGACGAGGTACTTGGCACGCGCCAGCGCCGTCCAGTACCCGACCGAGCCGGGCACCACCCGGCGGGTCGCCGTCGGAAGCGTGTGGTGGTGCTCGGGGCGGGCGGCCCACGCGGTCCGGACGTGTGGGGCGTACGTGCGGAACGCCTCCTCCAGCGCGCCCGGGTTGCAGCAGTAACCGCGGCCGTCGTACGCGGAGAACAGGGCGCGGTCCGCGCGCAGCGGCAGCAGCCGCTGGACGCGGTAGTGCAGCCGGAGCGCGCCCCGCCCGGCAGCGCGCAGCGCCGCCGTGAGCACACCCAGGCCGTGTCTGCCCGCGCGTGCCGCGAGCGACAGCGCCCGGTACGTGCGGTGGGCGCCCAGCCGGACGAGCAGATGCCGCAGCCGCCGGTGACCCCGGACGGGGACGCCGGGCACCCGGTAACGGGCGTAGTGGACGCGCGCCCGGCGCAGGAACTCGGCGCGGGTGCCGCGCGGCAGCCGTACGCGCCGGGAGAACACCGTCACCAAGTGGTCGACCATGCGGCGGAACAGCGCCGGGCGCCAGTGGGCGAGCCACGGCCGGGCGTCGACGTAGGCGAAGAGCCGGTCGTACTGCTCGAAGACGTCGAAGTGGCGGCGGCTGGTCGTGCCGAGGATGCCGCCCCGGCGCAGCTGCCGGTAGTGCACGCAGGAGCGGTCCAGGGTGGCGATCGAACCGGCCGCCATCAGCACCGGATACGTCCACGGCACGTTCTCGTAGTAGCCGGGCGGGAACGTGAAGCCCTCCCGGTCGAGGAACTCCCGGCGGCACGCCTTGTTCCACACCGCCATCGGGGCCGACAGCAGCGAGGGGCGGTCGTCGAGGCGGAAGGGCGCCGGGCCCTCCTCCGTGAGCCGCGTGGCCCGCTGGGGGCGCACCGTCTCGCCGGACCACAGGACGCGCGTGTAGTCGTAGACCAGGACGTCGGGGTCGCCGGTCTCCTTGACGCGGTCGGCGATCGCCCGCAGCGCGTCCGGGGTGAGGGTGTCGTCACCGTCCAGGAAGAGCACGTAGTCGCCGACGGCGAGGTCCAGTCCCGTGTTGCGGGCCGGCCCGAGCCCCTCGTTCGCGGGCAGGTGCACGGGCCGTACGCGCGGATCGCGGGCCGCGTACTCGTCGGCGATCGCGCCGCAGGCGTCCGGCGAGCAGTCGTCCACGACGATCAGTTCGAGATCGGAGAAGGACTGGGTCAGCACGGAATCCAGGCACTCGTGCAGATAGGCCTGCACCCCGTGGGCGGGGACGATGACACTGAACCTGGGCAAGAGGGCATCCATGGGTCGGCGCGGCGGTCGTGCCCGGCAACGACCCGTCGCGCGATCGGGTTACGCCCGGTGTGGCATACGGGGGACGGGGGAGCGCGGGGCGGACGGGAGCGGACGGACCAGGGGGCGGACCCGGTTCCGGGCCCGCCCCCTGACCGTCGACCGGCCCTACTTCACCGCGCCCGCCATCACACCGGACACGAACTGCCGCTGGAACGCGAAGAACACGACCAGCGGGATCACCATGGAGATGAAGGCGCCGGGCGCCAGCACGTCGATGTTGGCGCCGAACTGGCGGACCTGCTGCTGGAGCGCGACCGTCAGCGGCTGGGAGCCGGAGTCCGAGAACACCAGGGCGACCAGCATGTCGTTCCACACCCACAGGAACTGGAAGATCCCCAGGGACGCGAGCGCCGGAGCCGCGAGCGGCATGACGACGGTCAGGAACAGCCGTGCCTCACCGGCCCCGTCCAGCCGCGCCGCCTCCAGCAGCTCCCGCGGGATCTCCGCGAAGAAGTTGCGCAACAGGAAGATCGCGAACGGCAGTCCGAACCCGACGTGGAAGAGGACGACACCGATGATGTCGCCGAAGATCCCGAGGGTGCCGAAAAGGCTGGACAGCGGGATCAGCGCCACCTGCACCGGCACCACCAGCAGCGCCACCACGGCCATGAACCACCAGTCGCGGCCCTTGAAGTCCATCCACGCGAAGGCGTACCCCGCCATCGCGCCGATGAGGATGACCAGCAGTGTCGCCGGGACCGTGATCCAGACGGTGTTGAACAGGGAACTGGTGACGGCGTCGTTCTTCAGCAGCGACTCGTAGCTGGCGGCGGTCAGTTCGGCGGGCGCGCTGAACACCGTCCACCAGCCCGACTCGGCGATGTCCTTCGGGTCGCGGAACGACGAGACCAGCAGCCCGAAAGTGGGCACCAGCCAGAACACGGCCACCAGGACCAGGAAGACGCGCAGCACCCCGCCCGCCGCCCCGCTCGCCACCCGCGAGGCGAGGGAGCGCCGGGGACGTACGGAGGTGTCCTGAACGGAGGAACCGGCGGGCCGCGAAGGCCCGCGCGCGGGAGTGTCGAGAGCGGTCACCGCTGGCGCTCCTTCCGCAGCCGCCGGATGTTGATCCACATCACCGGCAGGACGAGCAGCAGCAGGATCACACCGATCGCGCTGCCGAGACCGTAGTTGCCCCCGCCGCCGAACGACGACAGGAACAGCTGGAGGGCGAGCACGTTCGCCTCGTCCTGACTGGGCTGCGGCGCGATGATGTAGACGAGGTCGAAGACCTTCATCACGTTGATCATCAGCGTGACCAGCACGACCGACAGGACCGGTGCCAGCAGCGGCACCGTGACTCTCCGGAACACCTGCCACTCGTTGGCGCCGTCCACGCGGGCCGCCTCCAGCAGGTTGCGGTCGACGCCCGCGAGCCCCGCCGCGATCAGCACCATCGCGAAGCCCGCCCACATCCACACGTAACTGCCGATGATGGCCGGGGTGACGAGGGCCGGGCCCAGCCAGTCGATGCCGTTGTACGGGGCCGAGAAGTTCGACCCCGGCAGTCGCAGCTGTGCGCCGTCGGCCTCGGCGGGGAGGCTGAAGGTGCCGTCGGCGGAGCTGGTCGTGGAGGCGACGACCTTCCCGTCCTTGACCGCCTCCACCTCGACGCCCTTCAGCGCCTTCTCGCGCGCGTCGATCACGCCCTTCTCACCGCCGCCGCCCAGCCGGAAGTCCAGCCAGACGGTGCCGGTGACCCGGTCGCCTCCGGTGGGGGTGGCCTTCGCGTCCTGGGGGTCGCCGGGGAGCTTGTTCGGGGCGATGCCGACCAGCGGCAGCAGCACCGGTGTGCCCGCCCGCACGGTGCCGCTCGTCGTGAACGAACCGCCGCCGGACGCCTTGAGATCGCTGACCTGGGCGTTCGGCCGGGCCTTGGGATAGACCGCGGCGTCGGAGAACGTGTCGTGCACGGAGGTGACGACGGCGTTCGCGACGCCCCGGTCGGGGTCCGCCTCGTACACCAGCCGGAAGATGATGCCCGCGGCGAGCATCGAGATCGCCATCGGCATGAAGACGATCAGCTTGAACGCCGTGCCCCAGCGCACCCGTTCGGTGAGCACGGCGAAGATCAGGCCCAGCGCGGTGACGAGCGCGGGCGCGACGGCGACCCAGACCGCCGTGTTGCGCACGGCGGTGAGCGTGGCGTCGTCGGTGAAGATGTCGACGTAGTTGCCGAGCCCGACGAAACCGGAACCGTCCGCGTCGTACAGGCTGCGCCAGACCGAGTACCCGATCGGGTAGACCACGAGCGAGCCGAGCAGCACCAGCGCGGGCAGCAGGAACAGCACCGCCACCCACAGCCGGGTGCCCGTCACGCTCTTGCGCGGGGGGACGGAGGGCGTGGGCAGTGCGCCCGCACCCTCCGTCGACTTCGCTACGGCACCTGCCATCTCGGGACCGTCAGCCGTTCTTGTAGGCCTTCGCGGCGTCGGCCTCCAGCTGCTGCTGGGCGCCCGCCACGTCCTGGGGGTCACGCAGGAAGTCCTGCAGGTCCTTCCACATGCCGACCCCCTGCGTGCCGCCGAAGGCCGCCGGGGCCTGGTCGGACAGGTCGAAGCGGAAGTCGTCGCCCGCCGCGAGCAGCGCCTCGGCGATGTCCCGGGTGACGTCGTCCTTGTACGCGCCCATGTCCATCTCCTTGTTGGGGGAGATGAAGCCGCCCTGTGCCGCCCAGAGCTCGGCCCCGTCGGTGGAGGCGAGGAACGTCAGCAGCGCCTTGGCGCCCTCGCTGTCCTTCAGCGCCACCGCCGCGTCGCCGGCGCTGACCACCGGGGAGTCGGCGCCGACGGCCGGGAACGGGAAGACCTTGGCGTCCGTGCCGACCTTCGCGTCCGTGTCGGCGTTGATGTTCGCGGTCACGAAGTCGCCCTCGAAGACCATGCCCGCCGGGGTGTCACCGTTGAACGTCTGGGTGACCGACTTCGGGAACTCCGTCCCCAGCGCGCCCTTGCGGCCACCCGCGAGGAGCTCGTCCTTGCCCCACAGCTCGCCCAGCGTGGTCAGGGCGTCCTTCACGGACGGGTCCGTCCACTTGATCTCGTGCTTGGCGAGCTGGTCGTACTTCTCCGGGCCCGCCTGCGAGAGGTAGACGTTCTCGAACCAGTCGGTGAGCGTCCAGCCGTCCGCGCCGCCGACCGAGACGGCGGGGGACCCCGCGTCGGACAGTGTCTGCGCGGTCTGCACGAACTCGTCCCAGCTCTTGGGCTCTTCGGTGATGCCGGCGGCCTCGAACGCCGCGGTGTTGTACCAGACCAGCGACTTGTTCGCGGCCTTCACATACGCGCCGACCTGCTTGCCGTCGACCGCCCCGAGGTCCTGCCAGCCCTGGGAGAAGTTCTTCTTCAGCTGCTCCTCGGTCTCCGCGCCGATCGGCTTCAGCCAGCCCTTCTCGGCGAACTGGTGCACCACGCCGACCTGGGGCAGGAACGCCACGTCCGGCGGCTGACCGCCCTGGATCTTGGTACCGAGGAAGGTGGAGGTGTTGTTGCCCGTCGGCACGAAGCTGACCGTGGCGCCGGTGCGCTTCTCGAACTCGTCCAGGACCTTGGTGAAGTTCTCCTGCTCCGCGCCCGTCCAGACGGCCGCGACCTCGAGCTTCTGCCCGTCCAGCTTGGGCAGTTGCACGGTGGGGGCCTTGGTGCCTCTGTTGTCGCTCGCCTGGCCCCCGTCGTCTCCGTCGTCCCCGCCGCAGGCGGTGAGGGAGAGGGTGAGCACTCCGGCGGCGAGCACCGCCACGGCCTTCGCGGCTCTGGCTCCGGTGGTGCGGGGGGTGGTTCTGGGTGACTTGCGTGTACGAAGAGTGCTGCGCATCACTGCCCCGTTCTGCGTTCCGCGTCGAGCGTACGAGCGCTGTCCCGTCGCTCTGGTCTACGCCGCGTCACCGGCAGCGGCAAGGGCGCCTGCGGTGTCGGGGCGGTGATCGTAATCGCCTCGTGACGTGGAGTGTGACGCGGAGTCAGGTGGGGCGGGCGGGGCGGGCGGGGCGCGGAACGGCGGTGGGGGCGACCGTCGGTGAGTGCTCACCGACGGTCGCTCACCGAAGGTCCGCTTCGCATCAGGTCGCTCATGGCGGGGCGCTCACAGAAGGGAGGGCACCTCCTTGGCCGAGACGGAACGGGCCGCGCGGTCCAGCGCGCTGGCGAGCAGGGCCAGGTCCGTCGGGCCGTTGCCCAGTTCGCGCACCGGGCGGCGGGCCGGCGGGTCGCCCATGCGGGCCCACTCCAGGGGTACGACCGTGGGCCGGAGCGTGGCCGTGCGCGGGATACGGCCGGTGACGCGGCCCGCCTGGAAGGGGGTGGTGCGGGCGGGGGCGGCTGCGGAACCGGTGGCGGAGCCGTCCGGGTGGCCGGTGGGGGGCGCGGTTGTGGGGGGCGCGGTCGTGGGGGCTGTACCGAGGGGCACCGAGGCCGTGCGGGACGTGTCCGTGATCGTCAACTGCCCGCGGCCCGCGACCGGTTCGTCCGGTCCGGTCGCCGGGGTCTCCAGGACGACACGGAGGGTGGCGGCGCGCGCGAGGTCCGTCCCCGCCGTACGGGTGCCCCCGGAAGTGGAGGCGACGAGGTGCACGCCGAGCTGGGCGCCCTCCCGGGCCGCGGCCTCCAGGGCGCGTACGACGGAGCCGGCCGCCGGACGGCCCGGGGAACCCAGCGGAGGGGAGAGCAGCGCGTCCAGGTCGTCGACGATCACGACGAGGCGGGCCAGCGGCGGGCCGGGCTCCGGGCGCTCGCGCCCCGCGGCCGGGCGCAGGCGGACCGTGGTGGTGGTCGGCGGCGTGTCGAGGTCGTCGGCGCCGGACGCCGCGGCCGGGGCGCCGGACGGCGTGCCACGGGAGACGCCCGCCGTGCGCTGGGCGACGAGCCGACCGGTGACCGCGCGGCTGGTGTGCCACTCGGTGAAGCCGAGGCGGCCGAGCAGCTCCGCGCGGCGTTTGAGCTCGGCGCTCAGCGACTGGGCGAACTCCCGCATGCGTACGGGGTCGTTGGCGGTGAGGTGAGTGGCCACATGGGGGAGATCGGTGCAGGCACCCAGCCCGTCGCCGGGATGCCGGCCGTGGCCGCCGCCGTCCTCGCCGTCCACCAGGACGATGCCGAGCCGGTCGGGGCGCTCGGCGGCGGCCAGCGACGCGGCGACGGAGCGCAGCAGTTCCGTACGGCCGCTGCCGGGCGGGCCCTCGATCAGCAGATGCGGCCCGTCGGCGCCGAGGTCCGCGCACACGGGTCCGCGCGGACCGGCACCGAGCACGGCCCAGGCCCGCCCTCCGACGGCCGAGGTGTCGTCGGCCGCGTCAGCCCACCGCGCCAGCAGGGACGCCGGGGTGGCCCGCGCCAGCCCCAGCTCGTCCAGCAGACGCGCGGACTGGGGCAGGGGCGCCGACACGCGCGGGTGCTGCCCGCCGGAGGCGCCGTCCGGGCGCAGCGGCGCGAGCGCTCGCGCGAACCGTTCAGCCCACTCCGCGGACACCGCGTCGACGGCGGCGACGGTTCCGGAGGTGACCGGCGTCCCCGGGTGGGCGTCGTCGTCGGGCGGCCCGGCGGGTGCACCGGCGGCCGCGCCGGCGGGCGGATGGGCCGCCAGGCCGACGTGAGTACGGCTCGTGCGGCCTGCGCCCGTGTGCGTGTGCGTCTGCTTGGTGCCGCTGCCGGAACCGGCCCGGTCCTCGCGGTGCTCGTGGGAGCCGCCGGTTCCGCGGGAGTCGCTGACCGGGCGGGGGCCGCTGTCCGGGCGGGAGTCGCTGTCCGCGCGCGTGTGGCCGGTGGACGTCGCCTGCCGGGACGGAGCCATGCCGCCCGTGTGCCGCGTCGTGGGCCGGGCGGGCGCGGCCCGCATCAGCCGCAGTGCCGTGGCGACGTCACCGCTGAGCAGAGCCACGGCCCCGCAGGCGCGGAACACGGGCGACACCGCGCACGCGGCCTCGTACGTCTCCGTCACCGGTGACGCGGGCGACGCGGCGTCCGTCTCGGCGAGACAGATCACGTGGATGCCCGCCGAGGGCCCCTCCAGCGCCAGCCGTGTCACGGACTCCCGCACATCGGCGCCCCCGGGATCCCCGTCCACCAGCACGACGGTGTACGCCTCGGGGGAGCCGTGGCCCGCCGGGCCGCCGTCCCGGCGCCAGGAGGGCCGACGGCTTGCGGGTCCGCCGGGAGCGTCTCCGGCGGAACCGTTCCCGGCCGAGCCGTACGAGCCGGTCGTGCCCTCACCGGGCGCCGTCGAGGCGGGAACGACAGGCATCCCCCGCACACCCGCCGTCTCCGGGAGCGTGCCGTCGGCGGCTGCCGTGTCGGTGGCGTGGTCCTCCAGGCGCCGCAGCAGCTCGTCCATGCGGGCCGCGGCCTGGTCGCGGTCGTACGCCAGCAGCAGGCGGCAGTCCTGGCCGTGGCCGGGGCGGACGTGGGGGAGCCAGCCGAGCCAGGCCCACTCGGCCGTGCGCTCCGCCACGGGACGCGCACGGTCCGCGCTGATCAGCACCAGTTCCAGGAGGTCGGGGGAGTGCAGCGCGGCCAGCTGTGCGACGACCGCGCGGGCCAGCCCCGCCAGCCGCGGCCGCGGCCCGGCGAGCCCCAGGGCGCCGACCTCGCGCAGCCCGGTGGTCACCGGCACCGCGGGCAGCAGCCCCGAGCCGTCGGGGGCCGTGCGGTCGGCCGTGCCGAGCCGTACCGTCAGCAGCTCCGGATGTCCGGGCGTCCGCTCCCACAGGCGCTGTCCCGGGCCGAGCGCCGTGAGCAGCAGGGCCGCCGGGTCCGGCCATCTCTCGGGGCTCTGCGCCGGTGCGACCGAGGGCCGCGGTGAGAGGTTCTCGTCGACGTCGTACGGGTCGTGGCCGCCGGCCGTCCGGTCGGCGCGCCCGCCGGTCAGCCGCCGTGCCCAGGCCGAGAGCCCTCCGCGTTTGCGGGACACACGGGGTACGTCCGTGCCGCGGACAGGCGTCCCTTTCCGGGTGCCGCCCGGACCGGGTACGCCGTCGTCGGCCGCGTGCTCGCCGCCGCCGGCGGCCGTCACGTCCGCGCCGTGGTCCGGCCCGAAGGTCGCGCTCCCGGACGCGTGCCCGCACGCCTCGGCGGGCGCGGACGCCCGGCTGCCGTAGGCCTCGTCGCCGTCCCCGACGCGCGCGTGGGGCACCGCACCCGGATGCGTGCCCGCACCGGCCCCGGCCGCGGAGCCACCGGGACCGGCCGCCCCGGCCCGCGCCCCGGTCCGCGGCGTCGTCCGTGACGGGCTTCCCGACGAGCTCTCCACGGAGTTCTCGGACGACTGCCCGGACGACTGCCCGGACAAGTTCCCGGACAACAAGATCTCCGCCGAGCCCTGCGACGCCGACGCCCCCGGCGACCTGCCCGGGGCCACCACCCGTACCTGCCCTTCCCCGTCGGGTGTCGTCTCCAGCGCCCGCGCCGCTCCGGGCGGAGCCAGCCGGAGCGCCGACTCACCGATCCGCAGCAGCGACCCCGGAGGGAAGCGCACCGGCCGGTCGCCCACGCGCGTGCCGTCCAGCGCCGTGCCGTTCGTGGAGCCGAGGTCGGCGACCCAGACGCGGCCGTCGTCGACGACGGTCACCGTGCAGTGGAGGCGGGAGACGTCCGGGTCGTCGAGGGGCACGTCCGCGTCGTCGGAGCGGCCGACGCGGATCCTGCCGCCGTGCAGGAAGTGCACGCCGCCCGCGTCGGGACCGGCCACCACGTGCAGCCGGGGCGCGGACTCGTCCACCTCCGAGGCGGGCTCCGCGGGGGCGCCCAGGGACAGCACGGCACCGTCGATCAGCGGGGGCTCACCCAGGGTGCAGCGCTGCGCGTCCAGCCGCTCAGCGCCCGCGTACAGCACGACCGGCCCTCCCGCGGACTCCCGGCCCCGCTCGGACGGGGAGGCGCCGTGGCCGCCCCCGCTTCCGCCGACCGCCGACGCGAGGCCCGGCGCCACCGCGGCCAGTGCCGTCCCCGACGGTGCCGTCACCAGCACATCGCAGGCCGTGGCATGTCCCCGTGGCTCCGAGGGCGGCCCCAGCGGGTCTACGACGGTCAGCCGGATCTGCATCGCCGTCAGCGGTCCCTTCCGCGCGGGCGCCCGGGACGGGGACGAGGACGGGCCCGCGCGGTCCCCCACCGCACGCAGACCTTCCCCCCACCGCACACACGGGCACGTCGGCCAGTATCAGGAGGCATCCTCGCACCTGCCGCTGACAACACGCCCGCCTCCCGGTGACAAGTGATCTTGATTGGTCGGCTCTGCCCGTAAAAGTGCCTGACCAGTGCGCGACAGACGTCCGCTTGAGATCGGTCACGTCCGTAAGTGGCAACCAACCGTCCGAGTCCGGCGTCTTTCCCCGAACAAACAGGGGTCTTTCCCCCGAGGCGACGCACGTCGAGGTGTGCAGGGCGCCGAGCATGTAAAGGATGGCGAACGCGCGGGGGAAGGCGTACGTAATGGCAGGCATCCGACGGATGGCGTCCCGCGCGCGTGCGGCCGTCCCGGCGGGTGCGCGCGCGGGCACCGGAACGCAGGACCCTCCGTTCCCACAGAGGGCGGCACTACAGTGGTTCGGAACATGAGTCGGAGAACCTGAGGCACCGGCGCGGACCACGGCCGGTGGACGGACCAGGCAAGCAAGCAACAGGGAGCGCATGACGTGCGGCCGGTAGGGAGCAAGTACCTCCTGGAGGAGCCGCTGGGACGCGGCGCCACGGGCACGGTCTGGCGCGCCCGCCAGAGGGAGACCGCGGGGGCCGAGGCGGCGGTGCCCGGCCAGCCCGGCGAGACCGTCGCCATCAAGGTCCTCAAGGAGGAGCTGGCGAGCGACCCGGACATCGTGATGCGGTTCCTGCGGGAGCGGTCCGTGCTGCTCCGGCTCACCCATCCGAACATCGTGCGGGTGCGGGACCTGGTGGTCGAGGGAGAGCTGCTGGCCCTGGTCATGGACCTGGTCGACGGCCCCGACCTGCACCGCTACCTGCGCGAGAACGGCCCCTTCACGCCCGTCGCCGCGGCCCTGCTCACCGCCCAGATCGCCGACGCCCTCGCCGCCAGCCACGCCGACGGCGTGGTCCACCGCGACCTGAAGCCCGCGAACGTCCTGCTGAAGCAGGACGGCGGCGAGATGCACCCGCTGCTGACCGACTTCGGCATCGCCCGCCTCGCCGACTCGCCCGGCCTCACCCGCACCAGCGAGTTCGTCGGGACGCCCGCGTACGTCGCCCCCGAGTCCGCCGAGGGCCGCCCGCAGACCTCCGCCGTCGACATCTACGGCGCCGGCATCCTGCTGTACGAGCTGGTCACCGGGCGTCCGCCGTTCGCCGGCCAGTCCGCCCTCGAGGTGCTGCACCAGCACCTGAGCGCCGAGCCGCGCCGCCCGTCCACCGTCCCCGACCCGCTGTGGACGGTCATCGAGCGCTGCCTGCGCAAGAACCCCGACGAGAGGCCCAGCGCCGAGAACCTCGCGCGCGCGTTGCGTGTCGTCGCCGAGGGCGTGGGCGTGCATGCGAACGGCGCGCAGATCGCCGCCGCCGAGGGCGTGGGCGCCCTGCTCGCGCCCGACCCGGCGCCCGCGCCGGTGCCCGGCACGACCGGACCGGCCGGCGCCGCCGACCCGACGCAGGTGCTGCCGCACGGCGCGGGAACGGGCGCGGGTGCGGGAACGGGCGCCGGGGCGTACGACCCGAACGCCGCGACCAGCGTGCTCCCGCACACCTCCGGCCCGGCGGGCGCGGCCGACCCCACCGCCGTACTGCCGAACCGCGGGGCCGCCGATCCGACCGCCGTCATGCCGCCGGTGCCGCAGCACCAGCCCGGCGGACCCGGTGGCCCGAACGGCCCGGGCGGTCCGGGGCAGGGCGACGACCCGCACCCCTGGCAGAACCAGCTGCGCGCGGCCCGCGACCGCAACGAGCAGACGCAGATCCAGTACCTCGACCCCAGCGAGGATCCGCTGCGCCGCCGTCCCCAGCGGCAGGTCGCCCGGCCCCAGCAGCCGCAGCCGCAGCAGCCGCCACAGGGCCGGCGCCCGCAGCAGCGGCAGCCGCAGCCGGGCCCGGGGTACGGCTATCCGCAACAGCAGCAGCACCAGCCTCAGCAGTACGCCCCGCCGCCCCAGCCTCGGCCCCAGCCCCCGCGGTACGTGACGCCCGCCCCGCAGCAGCCCCAGGCGCCCGCGCCGCGCCCGCAGCGCGAGCCCCGTCCGCCGCGGCAGCGCAGCGCCAACCCGATGCGGATCCCCGGGCTCGGCTGCCTGAAGGGATGCCTGTTCACCGTCGTCATCCTGTTCGTGGCCGGATGGCTGGTCTGGGAGCTGAGCCCGCTCCAGGAGTGGATCGGAACCGGCAAGGGCTACTGGGACCAGCTGACGACCTGGGTCGGCGACATCAGCGACTGGATCGGCGACCTGGGCGGCGGCTCCTCCGGCTCGGGCCAGTAGGCAGAGCACGGTGTGCGCCCGTGCGCCCGTACCCCACATCCGTAGCCAGGGCTGGGGATTTGTCGACATCCGATGGGTGATTTCCGCCTCGGCGGTGAAGGTTGGCGTCGCGGCCGCGTAGTTTTGGCGACAACACGCGGCCGTAGGAGCAGTTTTGGCACGGAAGATCGGGAGCCGGTACACCGCGAACCAGATTCTGGGGCGGGGCAGCGCCGGCACGGTGTGGCTGGGCGAGGGACCGGAAGGCCCCGTCGCGATCAAGCTGCTGCGCGAGGACCTCGCGTCCGACGAGGAGCTCGTGGGGCGCTTCGTCCAGGAGCGGGCGGCGCTGCTGAAGCTGGACCATCCGAACGTGGTGTCCGTGCGGGACCTCGTGGTGGACGGCAACGACCTGGCGCTGGTCATGGACCTGGTGAGGGGCACCGACCTGCGCACCCGGCTGGACCGGGAGCGGCGGTTGGCGCCCGAGGCGGCGGTGGCGATCGCGGCGGACATCGCCGACGGGCTGGCCGCCGCGCACGCGTCCGGGGTGGTGCACCGGGACGTCAAGCCGGAGAACGTCCTGCTGGACATGCAGGGACCCCTCGGCCCGGGCGGCGCGCACCCGGCGCTGCTGACGGACTTCGGCGTCGCGAAACTGATCGACACCCCGCGCCGCACCCGCGCGACGAAGATCATCGGTACGCCGGACTACCTGGCCCCGGAGATCGTGGAGGGCCTGCCGCCCACGGCCGCGGTGGACATCTACGCGCTGGCCACGGTGCTGTACGAGCTGCTCGCGGGGTTCACGCCCTTCGGCGGCGGACATCCGGGCGCGGTCCTGCGCCGGCATGTGACCGAGACGGTGGTCCCGCTGCCCGGCATCCCGGAGGAGCTGTGGCAGCTGCTCGTGCAGTGCCTGGCCAAGGCCCCCGCGTCCCGGCTGCGGGCGTCGGAGCTGGCGTCCCGGCTGCGGGAGCAGCTGCCCTCCTTGGCGGGCCTCCCGCCGCTGGACGTCGACGAGCCGGACACGGAGCCGGCCGAGCCGCACGAGGAGCCCACGGCGGAGCCGGCGCCCCGCGAGCGCGTACGGCGCGGCGCGGTGCCCCTGGTCCGCGGGGCCAAGCCCGACTCCAACCGGGACACGCACACCTCGATGCGGGTGCCCGCGCCCGACGAGCTGGCCGGCGGCGCCCGCGGCACGGCCCGCGCGCCCCGCGCCGCGGGGACCCCGCGCCCGGGCTCGGCCCGCAACCGCGCCTCGGCCCGCCGCCGCCGGATCACCCTGGGCGCGGCGGCCGTCGTCCTCGTCGCCGCGGCGGGTGTCGGCACCTGGATGGCGGGTGCGGGCGACGACCCGGCCGGCTCCCCGAAGAACGACACGGAGAACTCCGCCCCGGAAGCACCCTGACCTTCCTGCCGCTGCCCGTCCGCCGGAAGGGCCGTGTTCTCCCCGCCGCCCGCCGCCCGCCGGACGGGCCGGCGTTCCCGTCCGCGCCGCGGACCGCAGCGTTGGGCGTCCCCTCCGTACGCTCCCGTGCCCGGCCCGTCGGTGTCCGAGAAGGCCGCGCCCGGGTCGGTTGCCACAGCCGTTAGGCTGGAGGCGTGGCAGTCGTCGATGTTTCCGAAGAGCTGAAGTCCCTCTCCTCGACCATGGAGTCGATCGAGGCCGTCCTGGACCTCGAGAAGATGAGGGCAGACATCGCCGTGCTCGAGGAGCAGGCGGCCGCGCCGTCCCTGTGGGACAACCCCGACGAGGCGCAGAAGATCACCAGCAAGCTGAGCCATCTCCAGGCCGAGGTCCGCAAGGCCGAGGCGCTGCGGGGTCGTATCGACGACCTCGGCGTGCTCTTCGAGATGGCCGAGGAGGAGAACGACCCGGACACCCGGGCGGAAGCGGAGACCGAGCTCGTCGCCGTCAAGAAGGCGCTGGACGAGATGGAGGTCCGCACCCTCCTCAGCGGCGAGTACGACGCCCGCGAGGCCCTCGTCAACATCCGCGCCGAGGCCGGTGGTGTGGACGCCGCCGACTTCGCCGAGAAGCTCCAGCGCATGTACCTGCGCTGGGCCGAGCAGCACGGCTACAAGACCGAGGTCTACGAGACGTCGTACGCGGAGGAGGCGGGCATCAAGTCCACCACCTTCGCCGTCCAGTCCCCGTACGCCTACGGCACCCTCTCCGTCGAGCAGGGCACCCACCGCCTCGTGCGCATCTCCCCGTTCGACAACCAGGGGCGGCGCCAGACCTCCTTCGCCGGTGTCGAGATCCTCCCCGTCGTCGAGCAGTCCGACCACGTCGAGATCGACGAGAGCGAGCTGCGCATCGACGTCTACCGGTCCTCCGGGCCCGGCGGCCAGGGCGTGAACACGACCGACTCGGCCGTGCGCATCACCCACCTCCCCACCGGCATCGTCGTCTCCTGCCAGAACGAGCGCTCGCAGATCCAGAACAAGGCGACCGCGATGAACGTCCTCCAGGCCAAGCTCCTGGAGCGGCGCCGCCAGGAGGAGCGGGCCAAGATGGACGCCCTCAAGGGCGACGGCGGCAACTCCTGGGGCAACCAGATGCGTTCGTACGTGCTGCACCCCTACCAGATGGTCAAGGACCTGCGCACCGAGCACGAGGTCGGCAACCCCGAGGCCGTGTTCAACGGTGAGATCGACGGGTTCCTGGAGGCCGGCATCCGCTGGCGCAAGCAGCAGGAGAAGTAGCCAGTTCACGGCTCTTTGTCGACATAACAACTGCCGTCCACCGGGCGGCAGTTGTCTTTTGTGCCCGGCATGCCCAGGTTTTACGTCACGCTCACATCTCCTTTCCTGTCGTAAAGCTGGTGAAGCGGACAATGCAGTACGCAAGGCGCTTGACGCTGGTGTGAAAAGTGGGGAGGGTGAACCGTGGCATGCGCTGTCTGTGGGACGCATGTGACGCGGGGGGCTTGACCATATTGAGCTATCTCTGACGCCGTCTGTCCCGGGCGCTGCTCCACTGACGATGAGCTACTGGGGGTAGCAACATATGACGAAGAAGACGCGGATCCGCGTTGCGCGGGTGGCCGCCGGCGCGGTGATCGCCGCGGGTGCCTCGCTGATGGTGGCGGGTGTGGCTTCGGCTGACCCTAGCGACAATCCCATCTGCGAGATCTCCCCCGACGACCCGGCGTGTGACGACAACGGCGGCGGTGACAACGGCGGCGGCGACAACGGCGGCGGTGACGACAACGGCGGCGGTGACAACGGCGGCGGTGACGACAACGGCGGCGGTGACAACGGCGGCGGTGACGACAACGGCGGCGGTGACAACGGCGGCGGTGACGACAACGGCGGCGGTGACAACGGCGGCGGCGACAACGGCGGCGACGACAACGGCGGCGACGACAACGGCGGCGTGGTCGACCCGGGCGCGGACGACAACACCGACGTCAACGGCGGCGGCAACGACCCCGTGGCCCAGGAGAAGGGCTCCTCGGCCCTCACCGACACCGGCGACGACGCCACCTCGGCCCAGGGCGACGGCAAGGAGCTCGCGGAGACCGGTGCCGCCGAGACCACGTTCCTGCTGATCGGTGCCGCCACGATGATCGCCGGCGGTATCGGCTTCCGCTTCCTGCCCCGCATGGTGGCCGGCCGCGGCGCCGCTGCCTGAGGCGGAACGTACGACGTCCCGCCGCGCTGACCCAGGGTAACCACGGGAGTGCGGTAGGACGGTGACACGGGAAGGGCCCGGAGCGAGCGCTCGCTCCGGGCCCTTTCGTCTGTCCGCCGCCGTCCTCGCAGGTCGGCCCCCGTGCTGTTACGCGGTCTGGTGGGCCGCCACCAGCGCCACCGCCGCGATCAGCACGGCGAGCAGCGCGATCAGTGCCGTCGGGTTCAGGCCCGCGAAGGGGCTCTCCTGCTGCAGCCGCTCACGGCTCGCCCGGCAGACCGGGCACCGGCCCTCGTTCACGGGCGCCGCGCAGTTCGCGCACACCAACCGGTCGTACGTCATGCGCCTCGCCCTCCTCGCAATGGCCTCACGCCCATGAACAACGCATCGGGGAACGTCACCGTTCCCCTCTCCACTGTGCCAGGTTCCGCGGAATTCGGCGCGGCCCGGGGTGACGGCCGGAATCGCTTCCGAGGGGCGGTGCGGGGCCGTCCCCGGCACCGCGCGCGGGCCGCCGCCGCTCATGTCGTTCCCCGCGTACCCGCCGGAGGGCATCCTTCCAGCCAGCACAAAAGGCACAACCCTCGCGCAACAGCCACCGTCGCCTGCGCCCACACACCCGGTTCGCGTATGGTCACGCTCATCTACCCCCGGCGACCCGTGGTGCATCCGTGATCCGATTCGACAACGTGTCCAAGGTCTACCCCAAGCAGACCCGCCCCGCCCTCAGGGATGTCTCCCTGGAGGTCGAGAAGGGCGAGTTCGTGTTCCTCGTGGGGTCCTCTGGCTCCGGAAAGTCCACCTTCCTGCGGCTGATCCTCCGCGAGGAGCGGTGCAGCCAGGGCCAGGTGCACGTCCTGGGCAAGGACCTCGCGCGCATCTCCAACTGGAAGGTGCCGCAGATGCGCCGCCAGCTGGGGACGGTCTTCCAGGACTTCCGTCTACTGCCGAACAAGACGGTCGGCGAGAACGTCGCCTTCGCGCAGGAGGTGATCGGCAAGTCGCGCGGCGAGATCCGCAAGTCCGTGCCCCAGGTGCTCGACCTGGTCGGGCTGGGCGGCAAGGAGGACCGCATGCCCGGCGAGCTGTCCGGCGGTGAGCAGCAGCGCGTGGCCATCGCGCGGGCCTTCGTCAACCGGCCCAAGCTGCTGATCGCCGACGAGCCGACCGGCAACCTCGACCCGCAGACCTCCGTCGGCATCATGAAGCTGCTCGACCGGATCAACCGGACCGGTACGACCGTGGTGATGGCGACCCACGACCAGAACATCGTGGACCAGATGCGCAAGCGCGTCATCGAGCTGGAGAAGGGCCGCCTCGTCCGCGACCAGGCGCGCGGCGTCTACGGCTACCAGCACTGATCCACCGTCCACGAAAGGCCCGAAGAAGACGCCATGCGCGCGCAGTTCGTTCTCTCGGAGATTGGTGTCGGTCTCCGCCGCAACCTGACGATGACCTTCGCGGTGATCGTCTCCGTCGGCCTGTCCCTGGCCCTGTTCGGCGGCTCGCTCCTGATGAGTGACCAGGTCAGCCAGATGAAGGGCTACTGGTACGACAAGGTCAACGTCTCGATCTACCTCTGCAACAAGAGCGACGCCAAGTCCGACCCCGCCTGCGCCCAGGGTGCTGTCACCACGCAGCAGAAGGAGCAGATCAAGGCCGACCTGGAGAAGATGTCGGTCGTGGACGAGGTGCTGTACGAGTCGCAGGACGAGGCGTACAAGCACTACAAGGAGCAGTTCGGCGACTCGCCGCTGGCCGCGTCCATCACCCCGGACCAGATGCCGGAGTCGTACCGCATCAAGCTCAAGGACCCGGAGAAGTACCAGGTCATCGCGAGCGCCTTCAACGGCCGGGCGGGCGTGCAGTCGGTGCAGGACCAGAAGGAGATCCTGGACAACCTTTTCCGGCTGCTCGGCTATCTGAACTGGGCGGCGCGCGGCGTGATGCTGGTGATGCTGTTCGTGGCGTTGCTGCTGATCGTCAACACGGTGCGGGTCTCCGCGTTCAGCCGCCGCCGCGAGACCGGGATCATGAGGCTGGTGGGCGCCTCCGGGTTCTACATCCAGGCACCGTTCATCATGGAGGCGGCGGTCGCCGGTGTGATCGGCGGCACCATCGCCTGCGCCTCCCTGGTCCTGGGCCAGCAGTTCGTGATCGAGGGCGGCGTGTCCTTGGCACAGGAGCTGCCGCTCATCGCCTTCGTCGGCTGGGACGCCGTGTTCACCAAGCTGCCGCTCATCCTCGCGGCGAGCTTCCTGATGCCCGCGCTGGCCGCTTTCTTCGCCTTGCGCAAGTATCTGAAGGTGTGACGCACACCAAGAAGGGGCGTACGGCCAACCGGCCGTGCGCCCCTTCGCCTTGTCCTAGACTCACCGGCATGCCGGGCCGAGATATGTTCTGTCCGCCCCGCCGCGTCCGCCGCGGAGCGGCCCTGACGATCGTCTTCGCGGGCGTCCTCGCCGCGGGTGCCGCCACCGGTTCGTTCGGGGCGCCGGCGGTCCCGGACGGCGCCGCGGGCGGGTCCGCCTCCGTCGGCCGCTCCGCCCCCACGGGCCACCACGAGGACATCGCGCGGGCCGCCGCCGAGGCCATGGCGGAGGGCAAGTCCGCCACGGAGGCCGCCGAGCGCGCCGTCAGCCGCAGCGGGGACCGCTGGGGCGCGGTGTACTCCCAGGGCGAGTACGAGGAGTTCGAGGAGGCCCTGGACGGCGCGTACACCGGTGTGGGCCTGTGGGCCCGGCGTGAGCGCGACGGCCGGATCGAGGTCACCCGGGTACGGCCGGGCTCGCCCGCCGACCGGGCCGGCATCCGCAAGGGCGACCGGCTGCGCAGCGTGGACGGCGGCAGCGTCGACGGCCGGCCCGTCACCGAGGTCGTCTCCTTACTGCGCGGCGACGCCGAGGACGCGGACGCCGGTACGACCGTCTCGCTCGGCCTGGAACGGGGCACGCGCGCGTGGCGCGAGACACTGCGCCGGGCCCGGCTGTCCACGGACTCCGTGACCGTGCGCGAGCTCGCCGACGGGGTCACCGTCATCGAGGTCTCCGCCTTCACCAAGGGTTCCGGCGATCTCGTACGGGAGGCCGTGGACCAGGCGTCCCAGGACGCCGGAATCGTGCTCGACCTGCGCGGCAACTCCGGCGGGCTGGTCGCGGAGGCCCGGGCCGCCGCCTCCGCCTTCCTCGACGGCGGCCTCGTCGCCACGTACGACGTCGACGGCGACCAGCGCGCCCTGCACGCCGATCCCGGCGGGGACACCACCAGACCCCTGGTCGCGCTCGTCGACGGCGGCACGATGAGCGCGGCCGAACTCCTCACCGGCGCCCTGCAGGACCGTGGCCGCGCGGTCGTGGTGGGCTCCCGCACCTTCGGCAAGGGCTCGGTGCAGATGCCGGCCCCGCTCCCCGACGGCTCCGTCGCCGAGCTGACCGTCGGGCACTACCGCACCCCGTCGGGGCGAGGGGTCGACGGCCGCGGCATCACCCCCGACCTGGAGGTCGGCGAGGACGCCCTGCGGCGCGCACGGACGGTCCTCAGCGGGCTGGGCGCTCCTTCGTAGTCCGTGGCCGCGCTGCCTGGCGGTACGTCGTCGCAGCGGGCTCACGCCGCCCGGCGGCCCGCGTAATCGACTTCCCCCGCGGGGCCCCCGTAGTGCCAAAATGGCCAGCACTATGGCTAAGGAAAAAGGGCGCAAGCTGATCGCGCAGAACAAGAAGGCGCGGCACGACTACCACATCCTCGACACCTACGAGGCCGGCCTGGTCCTCACCGGCACCGAGGTGAAGTCACTGCGCCAGGGGCGGGCCTCGCTGGCCGACGGCTTCGTACAGCTCGACGGGCACGAGGCGTGGCTGCACAACGTGCACGTGCCGGAGTACAGCCAGGGCACCTGGACCAACCACAGCGCCCGCCGCAAGCGGAAGCTGCTGCTGCACCGCATGGAGATCGACAAGCTGGAGGCGAAGTCGCAGGAGACGGGCCACACGATCGTGCCCCTCGCGCTGTACTTCAAGGACGGCCGGGCCAAGATCGAGATCGCGTTGGCCAAGGGCAAGAAGGAGTACGACAAGCGGCAGACGCTCCGGGAGAAGCAGGACCGGCGCGAGACCGAGCGTGCGATCTCGGCGGTGCGGCGGCAGCAGCGGGCGTAGCGGCTCCGCCGGGCCCGCCTGGAATACAGTGGCACCGGCGTGCGTTGGTCACGTACGATGGCACGAGCACCGTTCGCCGGTGTGGGCATGAAAGTGCGCATTGAAAAATCAACATGGGGATGATCGGTTTCGACAGCGGCTGTCGAAGCAGGGGAAGCGTGTCGAGGAAGCGGCCATGATCTCGTAAACCACAGGCCGAAAAAAATAATCGCCAACACCAAGCGCGATTCCTCCCAGCAGGCCTTCGCCCTCGCTGCCTGATCTCAGGTAGCGATCGCGAGCCTCCTACTAAAGGGAGTGTCAGCCCGGGGATGTTCCCGACCCGGATCCTGGCATCGACTAGGGGACTAAACCTTGATCCCGGTCACGGGGTGAAGAGGGAAACCAAACAGTGACTGAGCCCGTCGGAGACTTGTCCGCGTGATCTCCGGGGCCGAGAAAATCGCAGCGGACTGCACACGGAGAAGCCCTGATTCCGCACCGTTGGACGCGGGTTCGATTCCCGCCATCTCCACGAAGACGACAGGCGACGTGTGCCCGCGGAATGCGCGGGCCGCGTCGCCTTCGTCGTTTCTGCGCGGCTTCGCCGCGCGGTGCGGGGGCTTCGCCACCCGCGGCGTCCCTTTGTTCGTGGTGGGCCGGAGGGGGCGAGGTGCCCGGGGGTTCGCCGGGAAGGTGAGGGGCGGTGTGTGTTCGCGGATTGCGCGGGCCGCGTCGCCTTCGTCGTCTCTGCGCGGCTTCGCCGCGCGGTGCGGGGGCTTCGCCACCCGCGGCCCCCTTTGTTCGTGGTGGGCCGGAGGGGGCGAGGTGCCCGGGGGCTTGCCTCAGGAGCGTGGGCGGTCGGATGTGCTCGCGCGGTGGGTCAGCCGGGGCGGTAGCAGGGCCGTCTCCGGTACGTGGGTGCCGTTCAGCTTCCGTATCAGCAGGTCCACGGCCGCGGCGCCCAGCTGCGCGGCCGGGACCTCCGCGGAGGTGACCGACAGGGGGAGCCGGGCGTCCGTCAGGAGCCCGGCGGGGCGGACGGCCGCCACCGAGAGATCGTCCGGTATCCGTTGCCCGAGCGTCTCGAACGCGTCGATCAGCAACCTCACGACGCCCTCGTCGTGCACCACCACCCCGGTCGGAGCGGGCCGCTCCCGCAGCAGCCCCTCGGCCACCGCGCGGGCCGCGGCGGGCGACGCGGGGCAGGGGTGCACCGAGGACGACAGCCCGAGCCGGCCGGCCGCCGCGGCGAAGCCCCGGAGCACCCGCTGCGCGTGCACCGTCCCGCCCAGGGAGACCGGCGGCGCCCCCACGAGCGCGACCGTGCGGTGCCCGAGCTCCGCCAGATGCTCCACGCACAGTTCACCCGCCGCGCCGGAGTCGAGATCGACGCAGGTCAGCCCGGTGGGGTCGGCCGGGGACCCGATCAGCACCGACGGTCTGCCGAGGCTCCGCAGCAAGGGGGGCCGGGCGTTCCGCGGCGCGCCCAGCACGATCAGCGCGTCCGCGGGCGCGCCGTCCGCCACCCGTCGCAGCCCGTCCTCGCTCTCCTCCCGCATGATCAGCAGTACGTCGTGGTCGTGCCCGCGGGCGGCGGCCACCACCGACAACGCGTAGGCCATCACCGTCTGCGCCCGGGCGTCGCCGGCCCGCAGCGGTGCCACCAGCGCGAGCACCTTCGCCCCGCGGCCGGTCCATGCCCCCGCGCCCGTGTGCGGACGGTAGCCGAGCTCGCGGACGGCCGCCCGCACGCGCCGCCGGGTCTCCTCGGAGATGGGGCGCTTGCCGCTCAGGGCGTACGAGACGGTGCTCGGGGCGACTCCGGCGTGCCGCGCCACATCGGTGATGCTCACCATGGGATGGGGGCGCCGGGAGCCGCCGGGGCGACCGTCGTCCGTCTGTGTGCCGTCGGCATTCCGTCCCTCCACCGTCCATCGATCCATTGATCCATCGATCCGATCGACTCAAGACCGCGTCGAAGCGCTTCGACTCCGCGACGAAGGAACGTAAGGGCGGGGCGTGGGCACGTCAATGGGGTGCGCGGGAATCGGTGCGCGTCGCGCAGGCGAGGAGCAGGGCGACGGCCGCCGCCGTCGCCGGGGCCGCGTACCCGGCCGTCGCCGAGGCGTGCTCGGCCAGCCAGCCGCCGGCCGCCGAACCGCACGCGATGCCGCCCAGCAGGCCGGTCACCGCGAGGGTCATGCCCTCGTTCAGCCGGCCTTCCGGGGTGCGCTGCTGGACCAGGGCCATGGTCGTGATCATCGTGGGCGCGGTGGCCATGCCGGCGACGAGGAGCGCGCCCGCGAGGACGACGAGCGAACCGGTCAGCGCGGCCGCGAGCAGGGGCAGGGTCATGAGCACCGTCATCGCGGCGACGCACCACGGCAGCCGCCGCGCGGCCGGGCCCGGCGGCCTCAGCGCGCCGAACAGCAGTCCCGCCGCGCACGAACCGGCGGCCTGCAGTGCGAGGACGAGTCCCGCCGACGACTGCTGTCCCCGGGCGTCCGCGAACGCGATCGTGACCACCTCCATCGTCCCGAAGACCGCTCCCATGGCCAGGCAGACGGCCAGCAGCGGAGGCATGCCGCGGGTGCGGAGCGGGGACCGGGGCGCGGCCGCCGTACGGGCCGCGCGTCCGGGGGCGGGCGGTTCCGTCGACCGCTGGGCGGCGAACAGCAGCACGCCCGTCATCAGCAGCACGGCGCCGGTCAGCGTGCCCGCCTCGGGGAAGAGGGAGGTGCACAGGAAGGCCGCGAGGACCGGGCCGACCATGAAGCACAGCTCGTCCGCGGCCTGCTCGAAGGAGTTGGCGGTGTGCAGCGCCGCCGGGTCGTCGCGCAGCAGGTGGGCCCAGCGGGCGCGGGACATGCCGCCCGTGTTCGGGGTGGTCGCCGTGGCGGCGTACGAGGCGAACAGGGTCCAGTCGGGCGCGTTGAAGCGCATGCACAGCAGCAGCGACAGGCAGCCCAGTACGGCGACCGCGGTGGCGGGCACGGCCACCCTGGCCTGGCCGTGGCGGTCGACGAGCCGTGCGGTCCACGGGGCCACCAGGGCCGACGCGACCAGTCCCGTCGCGGTGACGGCACCGGCCAGGGCGTACGAACCGCGCTGCCCGGCGATCATGATCACCGCGCTGACGCTGAACATGCCCATGGGCAGCCGGGCGAGGAGATTGCCGCACGTGAAGGCGCGGGTCCCGGGGAGGGCGAACAGGTGGCGGTAGAGGGCGAGCGGGCCCGCGCCACGGCCACGGATACCGACATGGCCGCGGCTGCGGCTCGATCGGGTCGTTCCGACGGGGCGGTCCGCGCGAGAGTCCTCCCTCCGGGGGCCGAAGTCGGCGGCCACCAGGCTGTCGGCGGTGACGGTGAGCAGAGGCGCGGAGGGAGTCCGCGCGGGTGGTTGCGGCATGGTCTTACGGTCGCCCGGGTCATGATCGGCCGTCCAACACCTGCTCCGTGGTGATTGACGCATCCGGGTTGTAAATTCGGCGGATGCCCACCGTGGACCCCCGCCTCCTGCGAGCGTTCCTCGCCACCGCCGAGGAACTGCACTTCACGCGGGCCGCGGCCCGGCTGTACATCGCCCAGCAGGCGCTCAGCCGCGATGTCCGGCGGCTGGAACGGGAGCTCGGTGCCGAGCTCTTCGTCCGGACGACCCGGCAGGTGTCCCTGACGGCCGACGGGGCGCGGCTGCTGCCGTACGCGCGCCGGGTGCTCCAGGCGCAGGAGGAACTGCTCGCGGCGTTCGGGCGGTCCGGTGGCGGGGTGCCGCGGCCGCCGCTGCTCGTCGACGTCAACAGCCCGGGGATGGTCGGCGAGCGGATCCTCGCCCGCGCCCGCGCACTCGCCCCCGACGAGGAGCTGATGACCCGCTACGAGAGCGGGCTCACCGGAGCCGCCGCGGAGATCCTCGCGGGCCGGCTCGACGCGTCGTTCGGACGGTACGCGGGGCTGGATCCGGCGGTGCGCGTCCGCCTGGAACAGCAGCCCGTACGGTACGAGCCGATGGCGGTGATCCTGCCCGAGGGCCACCCGCTGGCAGCCCTGGACGAGGTACCGCTGGCCGCGCTCGCCGGCGAGACCGTGTACGCGGGTGCCGGGAACCCCCGGACGCCGGAGTGGACGGACCTGGCCCGCCTTCTCCTCGAGGAGCGCGGCATCGGGATCGCGCCGCCCGCGCCCCTGGCCGTCGGGGTCGAGGAGTTCCAGCGGATCATGGCCAAGTCGAGGCGTCCCGTGCTCGCCGTCATGGGCTTCCCGGCCATGCCGGAGACGGTGATCCGGCCGCTCGTCGAACCCGTTCCGCTGTCACCCCTGTCGCTGGTGTGGCGCAAGGGGCTGGCACATCCGGGGCTCGAGGCGCTCAGGCGCGCCGCGGCCGAGCTCGCGGCCGAGGAGGGGTGGCTGCGGCGGCCCGCGGAGGGATGGCTTCCGGCAGCGGACGCACAGGTCATGACGAGCCGCTCCTGACGCACACAGCACACACACAGCGCAAGAAGTGCGCATGCCGGCGGGCCCGGCCGGGGTGCCCTCACCCGCACTCCGAGATGTCCCCTCATCTACGACTCTGCTCCGTTATGAACACCCCCGTTGCGTGAGGGGTTGTTGAAGGTCGCTGGTAATTTGTGGGGGCACCGATCTGCGAGGCCGGCAGTCGGTATGCAGCCGCATCGACGGCAGGCGGGTCGGACCGACCTACATCCGCCCGCGCGATCGATGCCGAATGCGAAGGGGGATGTCGTGGCGCCGATGGGGGACGGGGAGGAGCCTCAGGAGCGGGACGTCACCATGCAGCTGAAAATGCCCGGCTCATTCACAACGGATGAGACCGTGCAGTTGCGGGTGCCGCCGCCGGGCACTTCCGGCCCCGAGAGCGAAGAGGCGATATCCGGAATATCCGCCTCTGAGGTGGACTCGCCGACGTCGAAGCGAATACGCGGCGGCGACACAGCCGACCAGACGAAGCGCGACGGAAACGGGAACCGGAACAGACGCAAGGCACCCCGCCCGTCCCTCGGTTCCCGCCTCGCCGCCGTCCCCCGGCTGGCGCCCCTGCTGGGTCCGCTCGCCGAGCTGACCGCCCGCCTCGCGCCCTACGCCCGCCGTATGCGGCCGCAGTACCCCCGGCCCGGACGAACCGACTGGCGCCGGTGGCTGCCCTCCTGGCGGCAGTGGCTCGGCGGCTCGCTCGCCGGTGTGGGGTTCACCGGCCTCTTCCTCGTCGTCGCCTACGCGGCCACCGACATCCCGGACAACCTCAACTCGTACGCCACCCAGCAGGACAACGTGTACTTCTGGGCCGACGGGACGCCCATGGCCCGTACCGGCTGGGTGCAGCGGCAGGCGATGCCGCTCAAGGACATTCCCGAGGACGTCCGCTGGGCGGTGCTCGCCGCCGAGAACGCGAGCTTCTACAGCGACCCCGGCATCTCCTTCAGCGGCATCACCCGTGCCCTGCTCCGCACGGTCGGCCAGGGTGACACCCAGGGCGGCTCGACCATCACCCAGCAGTACGTGAAGAACGTCTACCTGAACCAGGACCAGACGATCAGCCGCAAGTTCACCGAGGCGATGATCGCCCTCAAGCTCGACAACCAGATGAGCAAGGACGACATCCTCGAGGCCTACCTCAACACCAGCTGGTTCGGCCGCGGCACCTACGGCATCCAGCGCGCCGCCCAGGCCTACTACGGCAAGGACGTCAGCGAGCTCAACGCCAGCGAGGCCGCGTTCCTGGCCTCCCTGCTCAAGGGCGCCGGCCTCTACGACCCGACCCTGAACAGCGCCAACCGTGAGCGGGCCGTGGAGCGCTGGTCCTGGACCCTCGACCGGATGGTCGAGAT
The DNA here is from genome assembly GCF_014650915.1 of Streptomyces poonensis. GTDB lineage: Bacteria > Actinomycetota > Actinomycetes > Streptomycetales > Streptomycetaceae > Streptomyces > Streptomyces poonensis. The sequence continues at coordinate 61,045 of NZ_BMVW01000010.1, forward strand.
CGGCAAGCTCTCGAAGGCCGAGCGGGAGAAGTACAAGGAGTTCCCGGAGCCGCTGAAGAGCAACCCGCTGTACGACACCGGTGAGCAGAGCGACTACCTGGTCGAACTCGCCTCCCAGTACGCCAAGAGCGCCGCGGACATCTCCGACAAGGACTTCGACCTCGGCGGCTACCAGATCTACACGACCTTCGACAAGAAACGGGAGGCGCAGCTCACCGACTCCGTCACCAAGGCGCGCAAGAAGGCACTGGAGGAGGATCCCAAGACCGCGAAGACCGCGCACTACGGGGCGGCCTCGGTGGCCGCGGACGGCCGGATCCTCGCCGTCTACGGTGGCCCCGACCACCGTAAGCAGGGCTACAACGAGTCCAACGCCTCCACCGTCCCGGCCGGTTCGGCCTTCATGCCGTTCGTGTACGCGGCCGGTCTCGAGCACGGTGTCCGCAAGACCCGGGACGAGGAGAGGACCCCGGTCACCGGGGACTCCCTCTACAACGGTGACGACGACGTGCCGGTGACCACGCCGGAGGGGCCGTACTGGGACCGCAGCGGCCGCAAGGTGTCCGCCAGCAACGACGGGGACGTGGACTACGGGCAGATCTCCCTGCACCAGGCGCTGGCGCTGTCGGTGAACACGCCGTTCATGCAGCTCGGCATGGACACCGGCCTGGAGGAGGTGCGCGCCACCGCCGAGGCCTCCGGCCTGCTGCCCTCCAGCATCGGTGCCCAGGTGCCCGCGCTGACGCAGGGCAGCTCCACGCCCAGCGCCATCCGCATGGCCAGCGGCTACTCCACCTTCGCGGCGGCCGGCGAGCACACCGAGCCCTACTCGGTGCGCAAGCTCACCCACAACGGCACCAAGGTCGTCCTGAAGCTGCCCGACGCACGCCGGGCGGTCGGCGCCGACGTGGCCGAGGAGGTCACCTCCGCGCTCACGGACTCCTTCCGCACCGCCCACCCCGACGGCGCGCCCGCCGACGCCGAGGTGGCCGGGAAGGCCGGGACGACCGAGGACGACACCGCCGCCTGGTACGTCGGCACGTACAACTCTGTCTCCACCGCAGTGGTCGTCTATCGCATGGACCTCGCCAAGAGTCTCGAACCACTGCCGTTGAAGGGCATCGCCGGCACCACCGACGACAGCGTTCCCTACGGCATCTGGTCCGGCGCCACGAGCCCTCTCGGCTGACCACCGACCGGGCACCGCAGTCCCCCACCGTCTGGAGAATGAGCCGCACATGAAGCCACCGTCGGGCCGCCGCCGCAAGGCCCCGGCACCGCGCCGCACCGCTCCCTTCCGCCCGGGGTTCCTGGCCCTGGCGGCGCTGCTCGTCGTCGCTTCGCTGACGGCGGGCTACCTGGTGCTGAACCGCACGGACAACACGACGCCGACCGCGTCCTCGGGGGAACCGCGGAAGACGGCGGGGACGCCCACCGAGGAGCCGAAGTGGGACGGGAAGACGAAGGTCCTGGGGGACGGCTCCACTTCCTACACCGGTCCGCAGACAGACCAGTTGAAGCCCGAAAAGCTCAAGCCGGGTGAGAAGCCGCCGCAGTTCGTCGTCTTCTCCTGGGACGGCGCGCTGCAGGGCGACGACATGCTCTTCTCCCACTACCGGGAGATGGCCGAGGAGTACGACATCCACATGACGTTCTTCCTCACGGGCATCTACCTGCTGCCGAAGGACAAGGCGTCGCTCTACGACCCTCCCCAGCACGACAAGGGCTCCGCGGCGATCAGCTACCCCACCGACGAGCACATCCGCACCACGCTGGAGCAGCTGGGCAAGGCGTGGGAGGAGGGCAACGAGATCGGCACCCACTTCAACGGGCACTTCTGCGGCACGAAGGGCGGCGGCGACTGGAGCGTCGAGGAGTGGAAGAGCGAGATCGACCAGTTCAACTCCTTCGTGCAGAACTGGAAGACCAACACCGGTGACACGGACCTGGACCCGCTGCCCTTCGACGTCGCCAAGGAGGTCGTCGGCGGCCGCGCCCCCTGCCTGGAGGGCCAGAAGAACCTGCTGAAGGCCATCAAGGACTACGGCTACCGCTACGACGCCAGCTCCGCGGGCGACTTCCAGATATGGCCCAGCAAGAAGAACGGCATCTGGGACTTCCCGCTGCAGATGCTCCCGTACGAGGGCGGCGAGTACCAGGGCCTCTCCATGGACTTCAACTTCCTCTACAACCAGTCCGACGGCGAGACCGACGGCGACCCGGCGATGTACCCGCAGTGGGAGGAGGAGACCGTCGACACCTACATGGCCGGCTTCAACCGCGTGTACTACGGCAGCCGGGCGCCCCTCTTCATCGGCAACCACTTCGAGGAGTGGAACGGCGGCATCTACATGAGGGCCGTGGACCGGGTCATCGAGGACGTCTGTACCAAGAAGGACGTCAAGTGCGTGTCCTTCAAGGAGCTCGCCGACTGGATGGACGTGCAGGACCCCGAGACGCTGCAGCGGCTGCGCAGCCTCGACCCGGGGCAGTCCCCGGACTGGTCGACCGTCGTGCAGTGACGTTCCCGTAACAGCCTCGGTGCACAGGCGCATCCCTCTTCACAAGCGCCTCACATGCCATGCAAGGATGCGCCTACCCGGCATCCTGTCGCCGGGGGCAAGAGGGGAACCATCAGTGAAGTCAAGGAAAATCAACCGCACCCGACGCCGCGTCACCATAGCCGGGGCGGCCGCCGCCTCGGTCGTCGCCGGAGTGGCGCTGGTGCCCAACTGGAGCGCGGGCGCCGCGGTCGTCGACGATCCCACGGTGGACGCCAAGACCAAGGCGACCTTCCAGCGGCTCGCGGACGCGGTCTTCACCGACCGTACGAACGCTCTGGTCGACAGCAGGCAGGGTGACCGGAAGAAGCAGCGGACCCACGGTTTCTCCGGGCACGTCCGGATGTCCTCCGGCACGACCAGCCGTGAGGACAGCGCGCTCTCCCAGCTGGGACAGCGCAAGAAGGAGCTCGCCGAGCTGGGCGAGACGTACAGCCAGGGCAGCACGACCGTCACCCTGGACGCCACGAACGTGAAGGGCCGCAAGGCCAAGGTCGCGGTCACCGAGACCACGACCCTCACCTACGCGGAGGCCCGCGGCAGCGACCCGCGGACCACCGGGTTCCAGGCCCACCACGAGCTGACGTTCAGCGCCGACCGCCGGGGCAACTGGCAGCTGACCCGGATCGAGGCGACCGACGAGGGCGACGTCGCGGTGAACCAGACGGCCAAGCCGGCCGTCGAGACGGAGGCCGCGAAGGCCGCCACCACGACCACGCCCGCGGCGCCCAAGGCGGCGACCACGTACCCCGCCCCGGCCAACAAGAAGGACTTCACCGCCAGCGGCCTGAACTACCAGGCGATGGCCACCTACGCGAAGAAGTACTGGTCCAACTACAACGCGGACTACCCGGACTTCAACGGGCAGGGCGCGGGCGGCGACTGCACCAACTTCGTCAGCCAGGCGCTGAAGGCGGGCGGTTGGAAGCACGAGCCCGGCTACGTGTACGACTACACCAAGTGGTTCGGCAACGCCGACATCCAGTCGCACTCGTTCGTCGGCGTCAACGAGTGGTCCTGGTACGCCCAGAACTCGAAGCGGGCGACGAGCCTCGCCAACGTCTACCAGATGGACGTCGGCGATGTGCTCCAGGTCGACTTCGACCGGGACGGCTCGAAGGACCACACCATGATCGTCACGTCCCGCAGCAACGGCGTGCCGTATCTGACGTACCACTCCACCAACACCTACAGCCGGTCGGTGGCGAGCGTCATCGCGTCGTACCCGAACGCGTCGTACTACGCCTACCGCACCTGACGGCGGCCGCGTATACGAAAGACGCCCGGCCGGGAAGCCCCGGCCGGGCGTCTTCGTTGTGTGCACGGGAGCAGTGGCCTCAGAAGGCCAGTGTCCAGCCGTTGAGGGTGCCGTTGGCGCCCGCGGAGGTGTCCTCGACGCGCAGCTTCCACGTGCCGTTGGCCGGCGAGGCGCTCGCGTCGGCGGTGTAGAGCTGCTGGAGGGTGCCACCCTCCTCCGTCTCGGACGACGGCTTCAGCGCGTACGTCCTGCCGTCCGGGGCGACCAGGGTGATCTCCAGGTCGCCGAGCCACTCGTGCGTGGCGTCGACGTACACCCGCGTCGTCCCGGAGGCGGTGCCGGTGAGGCCGCTGACGGTGATCGGCGATTCCACGGTGCCGGGGTCGGGGACGGTCTGGCCGGTCTGGTTCTCGTACGAGGCGGGGAACGTCAGTGACCAGCCGTTGAGGGTGCCGGTGGCGCCCTCCGAGAGGTCCTCGACGCGCAGCTTCCAGGTGCCGGCCGCCGGTGAGGCGCTCGCGTCGACGGTGTAGAGCTGCTGGAGGGTGCCGCCGGTCTCGGTCGAGGACGTCGACTTCAGCGCGTACGCCGTACCGCCCGGGGCGACCAGGCTGAGCTTGAGGTCACCGAGCCAGTCGTGCGTGACGTCCGCGTAGACCTGCAGCGTCTTGGGGGCGTTGCCGGTGAGTCCGCCGACGGTGATCGGAGACTCCACGGTGCCGGGGTCGGGGATCGTGAGGTCGGTCCGGTTCTCGTGCGAGGGGAACGTGAGCGACCAGTTGTCGAGGGTGCCGTCGGCGCCCGCGGACCTGTCCTGCACCTGGAGCTTCCAGGTGCCGTCGGCCGGGGAGGCCCCGGCGGGGACCGTGTAGGTCTTGCTGAGCGTGCCGCCCGGATCCGTCGCGTTCGTCGCCTTGAGGGCGTACGTCTTCCCGTCCGGGTCGACCAGGTCGATCTTGATCTCGCCGAGCCATTCGTGCGTGAGGTTCACCGAGACCTGCAGCGCCACGGGGGCGTTGCCGGACATTCCGCTGACCGTGATCGGCGACTCCACGGTGCCGGGGTCGGGAATGACGTAGTCGGTGTCATTGATGATCCTGGCCGCGCGGGGCTTGTCGCCCGGCTCCGGCTCCGGCTCCGGCTCGGGATCGGGTTCCGCCACTCCGGCCGCCTTGGCGATGTCGATGCGGGGGATGCTGACGCCCGCCTCGTCGGTGACGGTCGTCCCGGTCGTCTTCAGCAGCGACCCGAGGTCCGTGACGCTCTTGCCCGGGTAGGCCTGCCGAAGCACGGCGAGGGCCCCGGCCACGTGCGGAGCGGCCATGGAGGTGCCGCTCTTGGCGCCGTAACCGCTGAGCACGGAGGAGACGATGCCGGAGCCGGGGGCGAAGACGTCCAGCAGCGGGCCCCGGTTGCTGAACGAGGAGATCTCGTCGTTGTCGGTGGTGGAGCCGACGGCGATCGCGGAGGGCACGCAGGCGGGGGCGTTGACCCCGTCCTCGGAGCCGTTGTTGCCGGCCGCGACCACCGTGGCGACTCCGGCGCCGAGCAGCTTGTCGATCACCGGCCTGCGGGCGTCGCCGGTGCAGGCCTCGGAGTACATCGACGAGCCCAGGCTGAGGTTCGCCGCGACGACCGGGGTTCCGGCCTGCTGCCACTCGTACACCTTCTCCAGGGCCGCGATCTGGGCGCTGGTGTAGCTGCGGATGCAGGGTGTGGTGCCGACGGCTTCGCAGTACTGCGGGGAGTCGAACCTGCTGAAGACCTGGATGGCGATGATGTCGGCGCCGGGGGCCACACCGGACGCGGGGGCTCCGGAGAGGCCGTCGCCGTTGCCCGCGGCGATACCGGCCACGTGGGTTCCGTGGTCGCATCCCTCGATGGCCGCGCACGGCCCGCTCCCGGAGTCGGCGGCGCCGGTGCCCTCCTGCTCGGCCGTGCCGTCGGGGCACAGGCTGGTGGCGCCGGAGACGGCGTCGATCGGCGAGAAGCACGCCTCGGCGACGACCCGGCCCTCCAGGAACGGGTGGCTGGTGGCGACGCCGGTGTCCAGAATGGCGATCGCGCTGCCCTCGCCGGTCAGACCTGCCGCGATGGCCTGGTCGCCGCCGATGAGCGGCACGCTGCCGTCCAGCGCGGGCGGGACCGCCTCGTCCTCGCTGACGCTGATCACGCCGTCCTGGGCGGCCAGTTCCGTAAGGCCGGCCCGGTCGACCCGGAGCGTGACGACCGGCAGGGTCGAGAAGGCCTGCACCGTCTTACCGGTGCTCGCCGCGTCGGCCAGGTCCGAGCGCCTCTCGGTGACGACGTTGACGCGCACGGTGCCGCCGTCGGCGGTGTCGTCGTACAGCGGCGGGTCGATCGGGTCGCCCTCCGTCGCGCTGCCCGCCAGGTCGTCGTCCGCCGCGGTCGCCGCGGTGGTGCTCAGGGAGGTCACAGCGTGGGCGGGGATCGCGCCGAGGGTCACGGTCATCACCGAGGTGACGACCGTCGTCCATATCCGTCTCTTCATCTCGCTCTCGGGTTAAGAGGGCATGACAACGCATGCGGGGATGTGAGTGGAGAATTCCGGTAAGGAAAGGCCGGATGGCGGCATGCGTATCTGTGCGGTCTTCGCGCACCGGGGATGCCGCACTGGGGTGATCCGTCATGAAGCCGCAGGGAAAAGCGGGCGGTTCATTCCGACCGCAGCGGCGACAGGGAGTGCTGTAGTGCACAGGCACTCCAAATGGACGGGTCAGCTTGATCGGCTCGAAGCCTAGGGCGGCCTGGATCACGTCCGCAAGGACTTCATGAGCGGAGCAAATGGCTCCGTTTTATGGTGCTGCTTCTGCTGTCCGTTGCGGCGGCAAAACCCATCAGAGTCCACGTGGGATCTCTCGGCGTCCATGGAGTCACGCCCGCAAAACGGAATCGATGCTTTCCGCTTCTGTGTGGCGGCCGTTGCCTGCGCCCCTGCCTCGCCGCGGAAGTCAGCGCAGGAGAAGCAGGACCGCCAGCGCGACGAGCAGCGAATCGATCCTGTCCAGCAGGCCGCCCGAGCCGGGCAGCCAGTGACCCGCGTCCTTGACCTGAGCACCTCGCTTGATCATGGATTCGAGGAGGTCTCCGGCCGGACCGCCGACCGCCACCGCAACCGCCGTCGGCCAGCTCAGCGCGGACAGCACGGCGAGCACCCCGAGGCCGGCCGCGGCCCCGGCCAGGGTCCCGCTCCACCGTTTGGCCGGTGACAGCGGCGACAGCCGCGGCCCGCCCAGCCGCCGGCCGGCGAAGTACGCCGCGATGTCGGCGACCGACACCGCGATGAACAGCGCGAGCGCGCTCGCCCCGAGCGGCACGAGCGCGGCCAGCACACTCAGCCAGGCCAGCCCGAGCAGGCCGGCGCCGAGCCGGTGCACCCCACGGTCGGCGTCGCCGGACAGGAGCGGCACCGCGGCCACCGCGAGTGCCCCGATCGCGAGTACCCGAAGCACCTGTCCGGGCGCCAGCCAGGTGGCCAGCACCACGCCCGTCACCGCCGTGGCCAGCACGGCCCGGTCCGCCCGGCCCAGCCGCATCAGCCCGCCGAACTCGAGCACCGCGACCACCCCGGCCGCGACGGCGAGGGCCGCGGCGCCCGGGCGGCCCAGCCAGAACGCACCCGTGACCAGGGGTACTCCGACCGCCCAGGCGCACCACCGGATCAGCAGCTCCCGGCGCCGGGACGCCGCGACCGCGACACCGCCCATCACCAGCGCCCCACCGAGCCAGGGGGCCAGCGAAGCAACCGTGATCACCGAGCGGATCCGGTGACGGTGACAGCCGGAAGCTCCGGAACGAACGAGACGGAACCCGTCCGCAGGTCGTCCAGGGCGGTCCGGCACGCGGCCACGATGCGCGCGTTCTCGGCGGTGTCCCTGACCGCGATGCGCACGGCGCGTCCCTCGTACAGCGGCGACAGCGGTGACAGGTCGCGCAGATATACGTCGTGGCGGCGGCACTCGTGCACCAGCTGCGCGGCACTCGGCCCGCCGGGCGGCAGGGTCACGGTGAGGAAGTTCGCCACGGCCTCCTCGACCACCAGGGACCCGTCCAGCCCGGCCAGGTCGGCGGCCAGTTCCCGGCGCAGAGCGTGGGTGCGCTGCCAGCGGTCGCGGTAGTACGCCGGGTCGCGCAACGCCGCCACCGCGGCCAGCTGCGCCGGGAGGCCGACCGGCCAGGGCGGTGTCCACCGGCGCAGCAGCGCCGCGGTGGCCGGCTCGGCCACCAGGTACGCGGCCCGTACACCGGACAGCGCGTACATCTTCGACAGTGAGCTGCAGACCACCACCCGCGGGTCCGTCGCGGCGAGCCCGGCGAGCGATTCGGCCGGGCCGACATAGCCCAGGTACGCCTCGTCGATCCACCACCGGGTGCGGTCCGGCGTGGCGGCGATGACCGAGCGCAGCTCCGCGGCCGGCGCATGGCGTCCGGTCGGGTTGTTCGGGTTGACCACCACCACGAGGTCGTAGCGGCCGGAGCCGACGGCGGCGGACAGCCGGGCCGGATCGATCCGCCAGCCGTCCTCGCGGCGCAGCCGGAACCGGTCCACCCGGCAGCCGATGACCCGCTCCGTGACATGGGCGTACTCGCCGTAAGCCGGGTCCAGGAGAAGCACCCTGCTGTCCGGGGTCAGCCACCGGCCGAACGCCCGGAAGATCAGGTCGGAGGAACCGGCGCCGACCGCGAGCGTCTCCGCCGGCAGTTCCCGGGAGGCGGCGATCTCCGCCAGCAGGCCCTCGGCACCGGTCGGCGGCGATGTGCGGGCGGCCCAGCCCGGGTCTTCCACGAGCGCCGCCCGCACCCCGGGAGCCGGCGGGAACCAGGCGTCCAGCACATCGGCGGCGACGACCTGATGCCGCCGGTGCAGGCTGCGGAAGTCCGTGCCGATGGCGGTGAACGAGGCGCCACCGTGTTCGCAGCCGTCCGGCCGGGGCGCGAAGGCCACGTCCAACTGCCAGTCGACTGTGGAGCCCAGACGCTCCAACGTGGCGCGGTAACGGCCCATCGTGCCCTTCGTCAGCTCGGTCACGCTGCCGGTCAGCACCTCGAACGTCACCGCACCACTGCGGACGGTGCGGCCGACCGGGCGCAGACCGACGGCCAGATACATGCCGAGCAACTCGGTACGCCCCATGGCCACCACCCGGCGGCCGCCCCGTGCGGCGATCCAGCGCAGCGCCGCGTACATCAGCAACGGCGCCGCCAGGGTGGCCCGCCAGCGCGGCTCCACGGTGAGGATGCGCACCTCGAAGACATCGTCCTCGTCCGGCAGCGGCAGCTCGTCGCGGCTCAGGTACTTGTCCAGCGCGTACCGCCCCACCCAGGGCGGAGTCACACTGACGAAGCCGATACGGGTCGCTCCGCGCGCCGCGACCAGATAGACGTTGTCGCCGTCCAGCCCGTCGCGCAGCCGCCCGGCCGGATCCGGCGCATGCTGGCCCAGCTCCTGCGCGTACACGCGGTGGCGCAGTTCGTGGATCCAGTCGGAATCCTCCGGGGTGGCAATGCGCAGCTGTACGTCACGATGCATGAGTACCTCTTTCGACGCAGGGGCACTTCATCGTGGGGAGCACAGACCGGCCGCGTCAGGGCCAGATGACGTGATGGGCATGAGTACGCGTACTCATGTGCAGCCGTCCCCGCCTGTGCCAGCGGCTGCGTAGGAGATGAACGCCTTCCATGCGGAGGATGCGACGGTGAGCCTGCGGCCGCCCGCCTTCTTCGAGTCGCGTATGTGGACGGTGGTGGGTGTGGTGGCTATCTCGACGCAGTTCGAGCCATCGCCGCTGTACGTGGACTTCCGCCAGTGGAAGGGCTGCACGGCCGGTTCCTCTCAGAGCTCTTGGGTGCAGTGCCTCAAGAAGTCGCGTGACTCGGCGCTGCTCAGGGCGCAGGACTGCATGCGGTCCACTACGGCGCGGTACTTGCTCAGCTGAGCTTCCGCGTCGAGGAACTCGCAGGCCCCATGCTGGGAGTCCAACTGGACTGTGTCGAGCTGCGCGATCGGCCCTTCCACGTAGTCGAAGGACTGCCCTGTGGTCGGGGAGTTGCTCGTTCCGAAGGGGGATCACGCGTACGGTGACATGAGGCAGTTCGCTTATGTCGATCAGGTGCTCGAACTGGCCGCGTGTGACGGCATGACCGCCGAAGCCCATGCGAAGCGCCGCCGTGGAGCGATGACATGACGCCTCGCCCTTCCGTCCTCACCGCCCCGCCCCCGCCCCGGTGAGAGCAAAGTTCCCTTTCGGTCACTCATGGCCACAGGGCGGAAACGCGCCTTCCCTACCTTCGGATTCCGGCAGCCCATCGCCGATCCCCCCGCGTACGACAGGCGAGCACCGGAGAACCGAACCGTGGAGGCGTCATGACAGCCCCGAGCAAAGCCCCCGCAACGAGCAGCAGGGGAGGCCGCTGGATCGAGCGCTGGGATCCGGAGGACGAGACGTTCTGGAAGGAGGGCGGTGAGAGGATCGCCAACCGCAACCTCTTCTTCTCCGTCCTGTCCGAGCACATCGGGTTCTCCGTCTGGACCATGTGGTCCGTGCTGGTGCTCTTCATGGGGCCGGAGTACGGGCTGACCCCGGCCGACAAGTTCCTGCTGACGTCGATGGTGACGCTCGTCGGCGCGGTGGTCCGGGTGCCCTACACCTTCGCCGTCGCCATCTTCGGCGGGCGGAACTGGACGATCATCTCCGCCAGTCTGCTGCTCGTCCCGACCGTCGCCGCCTTCGTGGTGATGGAGCCGGGCACCTCTTTCTCCACCTTCCTCCTGGTCGGTCTGCTGGCCGGTATCGGCGGCGGCAACTTCGCCTCCTCCATGACCAACATCAACGCCTTCTTCCCGCTGCGGAGGAAGGGCTGGGCTCTGGGGCTCAACGCCGGCGGCGGCAACATCGGCGTGCCCGTCATCCAGCTGATCGCCCTCGCCATCATCGGGGCCGGCGGCGGTCCGCGCCTGCTGCTCGGCATCTACATCCCGCTGATCCTCGTGGCCGCCGCCCTCTCCGCCGTCTACATGGACAATCTCTCGTCCGTGAAGAACGACACCGGCGCCGCCAAGGACGCCGCGAGGGACGCGCACACCTGGATCATGTCCTTCCTCTACGTCGGCACCTTCGGGTCGTTCATCGGGTACAGCTTCGCCTTCGGGATGGTGCTCCAGAACGAGTTCGGGCGGACCCCGCTCCAGGCCGCCTACCTCACCTTCCTCGGCCCGCTGCTCGGCTCCCTCATCCGGCCCGTGGGCGGCTGGCTCGCCGACCGCTACGGCGGCGCGAGGATCAGCCTCTACAACTACGTCGGCATGGGTGCCGCGACCGCCGTCCTGATCGTGGCCGGCGTGCAGGAGCTGCTGCCGCTGTTCGTCACCGCCTTCGTGGTGCTGTTCATGCTGTCCGGGCTCGGCAACGGCTCGACGTTCAAGATGATCCCCGGCATCTTCCAGGCCAAGGCCCTCGCCAAGGGGCTCCAGGGTGAGGAGGCCGCGGCGTACGGCCGCCGGCTCTCCGGTGCCTCCATGGGGCTCATCGGCGCGGTGGGCGCGCTCGGCGGCGTCGGCATCAACCTCGCCTTCCGCCAGTCCTTCCTCTCCGCGGGCTCCGGCACCGGCGCCTTCGTCTCCTTCCTGGTCTTCTACGCGGCCTGCTTCGCGGTGACCTGGGCCGTATACCTTCGCCGTCCGGCGGGTGCGCAGGCGCAGGCCACGGCCGCCACGGAGGCGAAGCCGCAGATGAGCTACGCGGAGGTGTAGCAGAGATCTCGGTCCTGACCGAGAGACACTGGAACGGGCCGGCGGCGGAAGATCGCGGTCGGCTCTTTCACAGGAGGCGGCATCGGTAACACCGCCGACATGAAGGCGAACCGAGTCTGTCACGCGCCGTTGACAGGCTCGTTCGGCACGCAGGCGAAGCACGAAGGCGAAGCACGCAGGCGGAAGAACGCAGGCGAACGAACGGCACGCAGGCGCACGAAGTCGACCGCGGGACGAGGCATGCACGACGAACAGCAGCGACCAGACCACGGGCCCCTGGCCGGGTTCACCGTGGGTGTCACGGCCGCCCGGCGGGCCGACGAGCTCGGAGCACTGCTCCAGCGGCGCGGCGCATCCGTCCTTCACGCCCCCGCCCTGCGCATCGTGCCCCTCGCCGACGACAGCGAGCTGCTCGCCGCGACCAAGGACCTCCTCGACCGGGCGCCGGACATCGTCGTGGCGACCACGGCCATCGGCTTCCGCGGCTGGATGGCGGCCGCCGACGGCTGGGGGCTCGGCGAGGCCCTGCTCGGCCGGCTCCGTGAGGTCGAACTGCTCGCCCGGGGGCCCAAGGTCAAGGGCGCCATCCGGGCCGCCGGGCTGACGGAGGAGTGGTCGCCCTCGTCGGAGTCCATGGCGGAGGTGCTCGACCGGCTGCTGGAGCAGGGTGTCGACGGCCGCCGCATCGCCGTCCAGCTGCACGGCGAGCCGCTGCCCGGCTTCGTCGAGTCGCTCCGGGCCGGGGGAGCGGAGGTGGTGGGTGTGCCCGTCTACCGCTGGATGCCGCCGGAGGACCTCGGCCCCGTCGACCGGCTGCTGGACGCGACGGTCGCCCGCTCCCTGGACGCCGTCACCTTCACGAGCGCGCCCGCCGCCGCCTCCCTGATGTCCCGCGCCGAGGACAGGGGGCTGCTGCCGGAGCTGCTCGCCGCCCTCCACCACGACGTGCTGCCCGCGTGCGTGGGCCCGGTCACCGCGCTGCCGCTCCAGGCCCGGGGCGTCGACACGGTGCAGCCCGAGCGGTTCCGGCTCGGGCCGCTGGTGCAGCTGCTCTGCCAGGAGCTGCCGGGACGCGCCCGTACGCTGCCTGTCGCCGGCCGCCGGATGGAGATCCGCGGCCACGCGGTGCTGGTGGACGGGGCGCTGCGGCCCGTGCCGCCCGCCGGGATGTCGCTGCTGCGGGCGCTGTGCCGGCAGCCGGGCTGGGTGGTGTCACGGGCGGAGCTGCTGCGGGCGCTGCCGGGGGCGGGCCGGGACGAGCACGCCGTGGAGACGGCGATGGCCCGGCTGCGGACCGCGCTCGGCACGCCGAAGCTGATCCAGACGGTGGTCAAGCGGGGGTACCGGCTGGCGCTGGACCCGGCTTCGGACGCGAAGTACGCGGACGAGGTGGACGGGTAGGGCCGCTTCGGGACTCCCCCGGAACCGTGGCTCAAGTGAGTGTGCGGCCTTCCGGTCGGGTGTGCGTGCGGGCACTGTAGGGGATACGAACCCTCGCAGAACCCTCGGACAGCTCCCACCGGTACCTCACCGACGCACCCCACCGACCCCCGGCCGAGTCTCGCGCGGGGGCGACCCCAAGGCGGTGACAGGCACATGGCACCCGGCACGGCCACGACGACGGCCTCGACCACGGCCACAGCCCCGGCCCCGGCCACAGCCCCGGCCCCGGCTCCCACCCCGGCCACAGCCCCGTACGGCCCGCGCATCGACTGCGGGCGACTCTGTCTGGACCTCCTCGCGACCACGCACCCCGAGGAACAGCTCCACTCGCCGGACCGGCTGCGGGCGTGGATGACCGGGGCGGGGATCGTGCCGCCGGGGACGTCCCTGACGGCCGCCGACGCCTCCTGGCTGGCGAGCTTCCGCGAACTGCGGGGTTGCGTCGGCCTGTTGGTGCGGGGAGAGGCGAGCCGGGACTCACGGCCGTACGAGATCGCGCTCGGCCGGATCAACGAGCTGGCGCGCGCGGCGACTCCCGCGCCCTGCGCCGTACGGACGGACGAGGGCTCCCTGGTGCGGGCGCTGGACGGGGCGCCGGACTGTGCCGCGCTGCTGGCCGTGGTCGCGCGGGACGCCGTGGAGCTGCTGACCGACCCCGTGGCCTGTGCGGGACTGCGGCAGTGCGCGGGCGACAACTGCCCCATCGTGTACGTCGACACGTCCCGGGGGCGGCGGCGCCGCTGGTGCTCCAGCGAGACCTGCGGCAACCGGGAGCGGGTGGCCCGCCACCGGAGGCGGGCGGCGCTGGCGCGGGCGTAGGGCCTCCAGCACCCAATTTGCCCGCGAATTGACCGACCGTGCCCCTTTGTGGGCGTGAAGCGATTGGCTGTGCCTCGGGTTGGGGATATTGGGGAAAGCCGCCGAAGGTCATTCGTTCCGGGCGGTGCGTGCTTCTGTGACGTAAAGGGAAAACCGTGCCGAGTTTCCCGGGCGGGGAGCCGTCCCCTCTCTAACGTCCAGGTCAAGCAGGGGTTTTCCGGTAGTAATGGGTGTTCTTGTCCCCCTTCTCGTGCCCCTGGGATTCCCTGAGGTCTCGGCCCGGTCACAAATTTGTGCGCTCCCTTTGAACACGCGGCTCGTCGCTCACGTACCTCGTCATGAGCGACCGACTGGGGGACCCCGGTCGAATCGGGGACACCGGAGGTAGCCGTGCGCAAGGATTCCGCTGTGGCCGATGAACGCCCGCACAGGGCCCGACATCGAGCGTCACAGCCCTCGGGACCCGATGAGGAGCTGATGCGTGCGCTCTACCGTGAACATGCGGGGCCCTTGCTCGCCTATGTGCTGCGCCTGGTCGCGGGAGACCGGCAGCGGGCCGAGGACGTGGTGCAGGAAACGCTCATCCGTGCCTGGAAGAACGCCGGTCAGCTCAACAGAGCGACCGGATCGGTACGCCCCTGGCTGGTGACGGTCGCACGGCGCATCGTCATCGACGGCCACCGCAGCCGGCAGGCCCGGCCGCAGGAGGTCGACCCGTCGCCGCTGGAGGTCATCCCCGCGGAGGACGAGATCGACAAGGCGTTGTGGCTGATGACACTCTCGGACGCACTGGACGACCTGACCCCTGCCCACCGGGAGGTCCTGGTGGAGACGTACTTCAAAGGGCGTACCGTCAATGAGGCGGCCGAGACGCTCGGCATCCCCAGCGGCACGGTCCGCTCACGGGTGTTCTACGCCCTGCGGTCGATGAAGCTGGCTCTCGAGGAGCGCGGGGTGACGGCATGAACATGTACGGGGGACGGGGAACCGGCGGCGGTTCCGGTCCGCTGCGGGGCGTGCAGCCGGGCGACGGGCCCGGTGACATCCACGAGACCGTGGGCGCCTACGCCCTCGGCATCCTGGACGACGCCGAGGCGACGCGGTTCGAGGCCCATCTGGCCGGCTGCGAGTGGTGCGCCCAGCAGCTCGACGAACTCGCCGGGATGGAGCCGATGCTGGCCGCGCTCGCGGACCTGCCCGGCGCGCAGGGCAGCCCCGCCGTCGGGGAGTCGCTGGCCGCGAGGCCGGAACCGCGGATGGCGGAGCGGCTCGTCGACGAGGTCGCCGAGCGCCGTGCGCAGAAACGTCGGCGCAACTACTACATGGTCGCCGCCGCGGCCGCGCTGATCGTCGGCGGGCCGGTGACCGCGATCGCGGTGACGGGAGGCGACGCGGGCTCGAAGGACATCCGGGCGGGCGAGACCAAGAGCGCCGTCACCCCCGCCGAGGACGCCTTCATGAACATGGACGACAAGGTGCGGGCCACCGACGCCGCCACCGGGGTCGGCGCCACCGTCGCCATGGAGCCCAAGGACTGGGGCACCAGTGCCGTGCTGGAGCTGAAGAACGTCAAGGGCCCCGAGAAGTGCTCCCTCATCGCCGTCGGGAAGAACGGCGACCGGGAGACGGCGACCACGTGGTCGGTGCCGGCCTGGGGCTACGGCATCCCGGGCGCCGCCACCGAGCAGGCCAAGGAGCCGCTCTACGTGCACGGCGGCGTGGCCATGGAACCGAACGAGATCGACCACTTCGAGGTCATGACCTTCGACGGGGAGAAGCTCGTGGAGATCGGCGCCTAGCGGCGGCGCGGGCACGGCGCGGCGGATCGGTGGACACACCCCCGGGCGACACATAGCCTCCCGGGGGTCCCTTCGCGTACGGTTGACGGCTGCCCAGCACGTCAGAAGGGGGCCCGGTGGCCGCTCAGGTTCAACAGGAGGCCGCGCTCGGACCGGCTCACGACTCCGTTCGTGAGCGGGAGATCGGCAGCGAACAGGAACACCTGGACCAGGTGTACCGGCGTCTCGAGGAGAAGATCCACGAGGCGGAGTTCCTGATGCACGACGCCGTCCGGCGCGGCCAGGTCGGCACACCCGGCGCGCTCGCCGAACGGGACGCGCAGGTCTTCCGGGCGGGCGTCCACCTCAACCGGCTGAACAACGAGTACGAGGACTTCCTCTTCGGCCGTATCGACCTGCTGCTCGGCAAGGACGGCAAGAGGGGCCCGGACGGCGCGTACACGGCGGTCGAGCCGGCCGAGGGCGCCGTGCGCGAGGACGGTACGGCCGACATCGCGGAAACCCTGCACATCGGGCGCCTGGGGGTCCTGGACGAGGACTACACGCCGCTGGTCATCGACTGGCGGGCGCCCGCGGCCGCCCCCTTCTACCGGGCCACCCCGGTCGACCCCGGCCGGGTCGTACGGCGCCGGGTCATCCGCTCCAAGGGGCGCCGGGTGCTCGGCGTCGAGGACGACCTGATGCGCCCCGAGCTGAAGGCATCCCTGGACGGGCGCGAACTGGCCGTCCTCGGCGACGGCGCCCTGATGGCCGCGCTCGGCCGGGCCCGCAGCCACTCCATGCGGGACATCGTCTCCTCGATCCAGGCCGAGCAGGACATGGTCATCCGGGCGCCCGCCGCCTCGGTGACGTACGTGGAGGGCGGCCCCGGCACCGGCAAGACGGCCGTCGCCCTGCACCGCGCCGCCTACCTGCTCTACCAGGACCGCCGCCGGTACGCGGGCGGCATCCTCATCGTCTCCCCGACCCCGCTGCTGGTCGCCTACACCGAGGGCGTCCTGCCGTCGCTGGGCGAGGAGGGGCAGGTCGCCATCCGCGCCCTCGGCTCCCTGGCCGACGGCGCCGAGGCCACGCTGTACGACTCCCCGGCGGTGGCCCGCGCCAAGGGTTCCTCCCGCATGCTGAAGGTGCTGCGGAAGGCCGCCCGCGGAGCCCTGGAGGGATCCGACGCGCCGGACCGGCTGCGGGTCGTCGTCATGGGCCGCCGGCTGGAACTGGAGACCGGCGATTTGGACCGCGTCCGCCGCACCGCCCTCACCGGCACGGCACCCGTCAACCTGCTCCGCCCGCGCGCCCGCAAGCTGCTCCTCGACGCCCTGTGGGCGAAGTCCGGAGCGGCCGGCCGGCACACCGACCCCGAGCTGGCCGCCGAACTGCGCTCCTCCTTCGACGAGGACGTGACCAGCGAGGACGACTTCATCGCGTTCCTCGACGCCTGGTGGCCCGAGCTCACCCCGCAGGGCGTCCTCACGGCCATGGCCGACGAGAAGCGGCTGGGCCGCTGGGCCAGGCGGGTCCTCAACCCCGGCGAGGTCCGCAAGGTCGCGCGCTCGCTGAAGCGGGACGGGCTGTCCGTGCACGACGTCGCCCTGCTCGACGAGCTCCAGGCGATCCTCGGCCTGCCCGCCCGCCCGAAGAAGAAACGTGAACTCGACCCGCTGGACCAGCTCACCGGCCTGGAGGAGCTCATGCCGGTCCGCGAGGAGTCGCAGCGGGAGCGCGCGGAGCGCCTGGCCCGGGAGCGCACCGAGTACGCGCACGTCATCGTCGACGAGGCGCAGGACCTGACGCCGATGCAGTGGCGGATGGTGGGCCGCCGGGGCCGGCACGCCACCTGGACCGTGGTCGGCGACCCCGCCCAGTCGTCCTGGTCCGACCCGGACGAGGCCGCCGAGGCCCGCGAGGAGGCCCTCGGCACCCGCCCCCGCCGCCGCTTCACCCTCACCGTCAACTACCGAAACCCGTCCGAGATCGCCGAGCTGGCGGCCAGGGTGCTGGCACTGGCGATGCCCGGCTCCGAGGCCCCGTCGGCGGTGCGCTCCACCGGCGTACGGCCGCGCTTCGTGACGACGGGCGGCGGCACCGACCGGGCCCTGGCCCGTACGGTCCGCGAGGAGGCCGCCCGGCTGCTGGACCAGGTGGACGGCACGGTCGGCGTCGTCGTCGCCATGAACCGGCGCGAGGAGGCCGCCCGCTGGCTCGCCGGGCTCGGCGACCGTGTGGTGGCGCTCGGCAGCCTGGAGGCCAAGGGCCTGGAGTACGACGCCACGGTCGTCGTCTCGCCCGCGGAGATCGCCGACGAGTCCCCGGCGGGGCTGCGGGTGCTGTACGTGGCGCTGACGCGGGCCACCCAGCAGCTGACGGTCGTCTCGGGCGAGCGGGACGAGCCGGACGCGGCCGGAGTGCCGGACCTGCTGCGGGACTGAGGGACACAGCGAGATTCACAGGAAGACGGAGGAGGCCCCCGCACCTGCTGGTGCGGGGGCCTCCTCCGTTCGATCAGTGACACCGACCCGCCATGCTCGCCTCGCGGCAAGTGGTCGCTCGTAGCGACGAAGGTTGGGCCCGGGGGCTTGGATCGGGCCGGTGCCACGTCCACGGTAACAAACGATCCCCGCGAGGCAATTCCCGTCCCGAGGGTTCATCCGGCCGCTCTTCCCTGCGGGGCCGCTCTCTCGTATGGTGGAAACTGTTTTCCGAAAGAACGCCGGGGCTGTGCCGTACGACACGCGTGCCACACGAACAAAACGTTCGCAATTCAAGGGCGACTACCACGTACTCAGCGGTAGGTGCGACGATCGGACGGCACAATCGCGCCCGGCGCGACACAGCAGTACACGGTGAAAGCAGAGGAAGTCGGCCATGGCAACGGCGCCCAGCGTCTCCTACTCGATGACCATCCGGCTGGAGGTGCCCGCGAGCGGAACGGCCGTCTCGCAGCTCACCACCGCCGTGGAGTCCTCCGGAGGCTCGGTGACCGGCCTCGACGTCACGGCCTCCGGTCACGAGAAGCTCCGTATCGACGTCACCATCGCCGCCACCTCGACCGCGCACGCGGACGAGATCGTCGAGAAGCTCCGCGGCATCGAGGGCGTGACCCTCGGCAAGGTCTCCGACCGTACGTTCCTGATGCACCTCGGCGGCAAGATCGAGATGGCGTCCAAGCACCCCATCCGCAACCGTGACGACCTGTCCATGGTCTACACGCCGGGTGTGGCCCGCGTGTGCATGGCGATCGCGGAGAACCCCGAGGACGCGCGCCGGCTGACCATCAAGCGCAACTCCGTTGCGGTCGTGACGGACGGCTCGGCCGTGCTCGGCCTGGGCAACATCGGCCCCAAGGCCGCCCTCCCCGTGATGGAGGGCAAGGCGGCCCTGTTCAAGCGCTTCGCCGGCATCGACGCCTGGCCGATCTGCCTGGACACCCAGGACACCGACGCGATCGTGGAGATCGTCAAGGCGATCGCCCCCGGCTTCGCGGGCATCAACCTGGAGGACATCTCCGCGCCCCGCTGCTTCGAGATCGAGGCCCGGCTGCGCGAGGCCCTCGACATCCCCGTCTTCCACGACGACCAGCACGGCACCGCGATCGTCGTGCTTGCCGCCCTGACCAACGCGCTGCGGGTGGCGGGCAAGGCGATCGGGGACATCCGTGTCGTCATGTCGGGCGCCGGCGCCGCGGGCACGGCCATCCTCAAGCTGCTGCTCGCCGCGGGCGTGAAGAACGCCGTCGTCGCCGACATCCACGGTGTCGTGCACTGCGACCGCGAGGACCTGGTGGACGCCGCCCCCGACTCGGCGCTGCGCTGGATCGCCCAGAACACCAACCCCGAGAACCTCACCGGGACGCTGAAGGAGGCCGTGCGCGGCGCCGACGTGTTCATCGGCGTCTCGGCTCCTAACGTGCTGGACGGCGACGACGTGGCCGCCATGGCCGAGGACGCAATCGTGTTCGCGCTCGCGAACCCGGACCCCGAGGTCGACCCCGCGATCGCCCGCCAGACGGCCGCGGTCGTGGCCACGGGCCGCTCCGACTTCCCGAACCAGATCAACAACGTGCTGGTCTTCCCGGGCGTCTTCCGCGGTCTGCTGGACGCCCAGTCCCGCACGGTCAACACGGACATGATGCTGGCCGCCGCCACGGCCCTCGCGGACGTCGTCACCGAGGACGAGCTCAACCCGAACTACATCATCCCCAGCGTCTTCAACGACAAGGTCGCGGGCGCCGTGGCCGGCGCGGTCCGCGAGGCGGCGAAGTCGGCGGGGGCGACCGCGTCGGACTGAGCGGTCGGTCCGTCCCGGGCTCGGCCCGGATGACGATGACGGTGGCGACGTGTGGGCACTGTGGTGCCCGGACCGGGCCGGGGAGTGCCTCCGGACCCGGCCCGGGCGGCGGCCGGGGCGGAGTGCCCCGTCCGGCCACGGCTGTGATCGTCGCCACGGCAGAGGTCCGTACCGGCGCGTCGCGAGGCGTGCGGCGCCGGGCGGTCCCTTAGGGTTGCGGCCGGATCGGAGCTGTCAGGACGTACGGCTCGGCCACCCACAGCGAGCGGAGTGTCACCCCTCCGTGGCGGTGGCGCTTTTCGTGTGACTCCCAAGGGTGTTCGTGTGACTCCCAGGGGTGCCGGATTGGCTTTACCGCCGCAGGTGGGGGCAGGATGCCTCCCTGGGCGCGAGGGTCTGACGACGGACCCGGGTCCGGGGGCCCACCGAGGACCCTGGCAGCATCGGCTTCGCCGTGCCCTACATGCGGCTCCGCCGCGTGGCACGCCTCAACGGCAAGAAGAACACGGGAGTAACAAAATGAACCGCAGTGAGCTGGTGGCCGCGCTGGCCGACCGCGCCGAGGTGACCCGCAAGGACGCCGACGCCGTGCTGGCCGCGTTCGCCGAGACTGTCGGCGAGGTCGTCGCCAAGGGCGACGAGAAGGTCACCATCCCTGGTTTCCTGACCTTCGAGCGCACCCACCGTGCCGCTCGCACCGCGCGCAACCCGCAGACCGGCGACCCGATCCAGATCCCGGCCGGCTACAGCGTGAAGGTCTCCGCGGGCTCCAAGCTCAAGGAAGCCGCCAAGGGCAAGTGACCTTGCCGTTCGTACGCCCCGTAACGGCGTACGGCGCCCTTTGACGCCAATGGGGCGGCCACCCGGAGCCGGGTGGCCGCCCCATCGTCGTACGCGCGTACGAAGCGCTGAAGGTCAGCCCAGGGCCTTGCCCGGCAGCTCCACCTTCGCGCCCAGCTCCACGAGCTTCTCCATGAAGTTCTCGTAGCCGCGGTTGATCAGGTCGATGCCGTGGACCCGGGAGGTGCCCTGGGCCGCGAGCGCGGCGATCAGATACGAGAAGCCGCCGCGCAGGTCGGGGATGACCAGGTCGGCGCCCTGGAGCCGGGTCGGCCCGGAGACGACCGCGGAATGCAGGAAGTTCCGCTGGCCGAAGCGGCAGTCGGAGCCGCCGAGGCACTCGCGGTAGAGCTGGATGTGGGCGCCCATCTGGTTCAGGGCCGAGGTGAAGCCGAGCCGGGACTCGTACACCGTCTCGTGGATGATCGACAGGCCCGTGGCCTGCGTGAGCGCCACCACCAGCGGCTGCTGCCAGTCGGTCTGGAAGCCGGGGTGGACGTCCGTCTCCAGCGCGATGGACTTCAGCTGGCCGCCGGGGTGCCAGAAGCGGATGCCCTCGTCGTCGATCTCGAAGGCGCCGCCGACCTTCCGGTAGGTGTTCAGGAAGGTCATCATCGAGCGCTGCTGGGCGCCGCGGACATAGATGTTGCCCTCGGTCGCCAGGGCGGCGGACGCCCAGGAGGCGGCCTCCAGACGGTCCGGGAGCGCCTGGTGGTTGTAACCGCCGAGGCTGTCGACGCCCGTGATGCGGATGGTGCGGTCGGTGTCCATCGCGATGATGGCGCCCATCTTCTGCAGGACGCAGATGAGGTCCTCGATCTCGGGCTCCACGGCCGCGTTGGACAGCTCCGTGACACCCTCCGCCAGCACCGCCGTCAGCAGCACCTGCTCGGTCGCGCCCACCGACGGGTACGGCAGCCGGATCTTGGTGCCGCGCAGCCGCTGCGGGGCCTCCAGGTACTGGCCGTCCGCCCGCTTCTCGATCCGCGCGCCGAACTGCCGCAGCACGTCGAAGTGGAAGTCGATGGGCCGGCCGCCGATGTCACAGCCGCCGAGGCCCGGGATGAACGCGTGGCCGAGGCGGTGCAGCAGCGGGCCGCAGAAGAGGATCGGGATGCGGGAGGAGCCGGCGTGGGCGTCGATGTCGGCGACATTGGCGGACTCCACGTGGGTCGGATCGAGCACCAGCTCGCCCGGTTCCTCTCCCGGGCGGACCGTCACCCCGTGCAGCTGCAGCAGGCCGCGTACGACGCGGACGTCACGGATGTCGGGAACATTGCGCAGCCGGCTCGGAGCGCTTCCGAGCAGCGCGGCGACCATTGCCTTGGGTACGAGGTTCTTCGCACCGCGGACCCGGATCTCGCCCTCCAGCGGGGTTCCGCCGTGGACAAGCAGTACGTCGTCAGAGCCGTTGACGGTCATGGATCTCGCGTTCCGTGGGGTCGGGCAGGGGGGGTGGGCACCCGATCGGCCCGTTGTGCGGGGCCGAAGCGGAATGAGCCGAACAGCAAGCGTAATGGCCGCACAGCCCCCCGAAGTAAGCCCGTGAGGTCTGACGAACGTCATGAATCTGCCACAACACGAACCGTTCCACAGCAGGCACACAAGGTCACCGCCGTGACACCCGTGACGGCCCGGTCCGCGGCCCGGACCGGCCCCGCGAAGAGGGTGCGGCCCGGCCTCTCTCCGCGGCCGGGCGCGCCGTACACGGGTACGGTGATTGACTCCCCTCCCACGGGAAAGATGCGGGATCATGTCAGGCATGACCGAGGTGTCCTCGCTCACAGGGCGGCTGCTCGTGGCCACGCCCGCTCTGGCGGACCCGAACTTCGACCGCGCGGTGGTGCTCCTTCTCGACCACGACGAGAAGGGCTCGCTCGGCGTCGTCCTCAACCGGCCGACCCCGGTGGACGTCGGCGACATCCTGGAGGGCTGGGCGGAGCTCGCGGGCGAGCCCGGTGTCGTCTTCCAGGGCGGACCGGTCTCCCTCGACTCGGCGCTCGGCGTGGCGGTGATCCCGGGCGGGGCGACCGCGGAGCGGGCCCCGCTGGGCTGGCGGCGGGTGCACGGCGCGATCGGGCTGGTCGACCTGGAGACCCCGCCCGAGCTGCTCGCCTCGGCGCTGGGCTCCCTGCGGATCTTCGCCGGTTACGCGGGCTGGGGCCCGGGCCAGCTGGAGGACGAACTCGTCGAGGGGGCCTGGTACGTCGTCGAGTCCGAGCCGGGGGACGTCTCCTCGCCGGCCCCGGAGCGGCTCTGGCGCGAGGTGCTGCGCCGTCAGCGCAACGAGCTCGCGATGGTGGCGACGTATCCGGACGACCCTACGCTCAACTGAAGCCCGCGCGCTTCAGTACCCTTGGCGCTATGAGCACTCTCGAGCCCGAGCGCGGCACCGGTACGGGGACCCTCGTAGAGCCGACGCCGCAGGTGTCGCACGGCGACGGTGACCACGAGCGCTTCGCCCACTATGTCCAGAAGGACAAGATCATGGCCAGCGCCCTCGACGGTACGCCCGTCGTGGCCCTCTGCGGCAAGGTGTGGGTTCCGGGCCGCGATCCCAAGAAGTACCCCGTGTGCCCCATGTGCAAGGAGATCTACGAGTCCATGGGCTCCGGGGACGACGGCGGCAAGGGCGGCGACAAGAAGTGACGCCGCCGCGCGCTCGCGGCAACTGAGCGCCGACTGAACTGAACGACGGAACACGGCCGCGGCCCTGCTGAGCGGGGACCGCGGCTTCGCTGTGCCCGGGGCCGGTTCCCGGTCTTCTCCCGCTCCTCTCCCGGTCGTCTCCCGATCTTTTCCCGGTCTCCCGGTCACGAAGTGGTTGAGACCTCTTGTGGGTATGTTCCCGGACTCCTAGCCTCCGACGTGTTGTGCAGAGCAAAACCGCCATTGCGTATGTTGCAACACCTTCGGAGGAAGCTGCATGAAGCTCGCTGTCCGAACCCGTGGAACCCGCACGAGAGCGCGCCTGACCGCTGCCCTCGCGGCCCTCGTCCTCGCGGGGCTGACCGCCACCGCCTGCGCCCCCCAGACCTCCGACACCTCTTCCGACAGCGACGAGAAGACGGGCACCCTGCGCGTCTGGCTCTTCCAGGAGGTCGGCAACGAGCCGAAGGAGAAGGTCGTCGAGGACGCGGTCGCCGCCTTCGAGAAGGAGCACGACGGCGCCTCGGTCGAGGTCGAGTACATCCCCGTCGAGACCCGCGCCCAGCGCATCAAGGCCGCCTTCAACGACCCGAAGAGCGCCCCGGACGTCATCGAGTACGGCAACACGGACACCGCCGGCTATGTGAAGGACGGCGGACTCCTCGACATCACCGAGGAGTTCACCGGCTGGCGCGAGGCGACGGACACCGACCCCACGGCCAGGCAGTCCGTGACGGTCGACGGTCGCGTGTACGGCGCCCCCCTCTTCGTCGGCGTCCGCGCCCTGTACTACCGCACGGACCTCTTCGACGACCTGGGGCTCGACGTCCCCCGGACGCAGGCCGAGCTGATCGGGACGGCCCGGAAGATCCGTGCGGCCGAGCCCGATCTGTACGGCCTCGCCGTCGGCGGCGCCTACACGTACGGTGCGATGCCGTTCATCTGGGCGCACGGCGGCGAACTCGCCGAGAGCGAGGGAGCGGCGGGAGAGGGCGGGAGCGGGGCGTTCTCCTCCGCCGTCGACAGCCCGGCCGCGCGGAAGGGCATCGAGGCGTACACCTCCCTCTTCGGCGACGACAACTGTCCCGCCGCCAAGTGCGCGGGCATGACCGGCAACGACACCGTGACGGCGTTCGCCGCCGGCAAGGCGGGCATGGCGATCGGCGGCGACTTCAGCCACGCGGCGGTCGAGGCCGGAAAGGTCAAGGGCAAGTACGCGGTCGTACCGCTGCCGGGGCTGAAGGAGGGCGAGATCGCCCCGGCCTTCGCGGGCGGCAACAACATCGGCGTGCTGAGGAGCACCTCGCACCGCACGCTCGCCGTGGACCTGATGAAGCGGCTCGCGTCGAAGGAGACGCAGGGCGAGCTGTTCGACGCCATGGGCTTCCTGCCGACGTTCACCGATGTGCGGGCGGACGTCGCCGAGCAGGAGCCGTTCGTCGAGCCGTTCGTGAAGACGCTCGACGCGGGTGCCAAGTTCGTCCCCGCCTCCCCGGCCTGGGCCCAGATCGACGCCTCGCTCGTGCTGCCGACGATGTTCCAGGAGGTCATCACCGGCAAGAAGGACGTGGCGGCGGCCTCCGGGGACGCGGCGCGGAAGATGAACGACGCGTTCCGCTCCGCCGAGTGAGCCACGGAATGAGCCACGGAATGAGCCCCGGAGTGAGCGTGAAGCGCACCTCACGGCGCGGGCACGGCGGCTGGACGCCGTGGCTCTACCTCGCGCCCGCCCTCGTCGTCCTCGCCGGGCTGCTCGTGTACCCGATCTACCAGCTTGGGCTGATCTCCTTCCTGGAGTACACCCAGGCCCAGGTCAGCGGCGGTGAACCGACCACCTTCCAGGGCCTCGGCAACTACGCGGAGCTCTTCGGGGACACCCAGTTCTGGCAGGTGCTGCTGGCGACGGTGGTGTTCGCGGCGGCCTGCGTGGTGAGCACGCTGGCCGTCGGCTGCGCGCTCGCCGTCCTCCTCACGCGCGTACGGGCCGTGCCGCGCCTCGCCCTGATGCTGGCCGCGCTCGGCGCGTGGGCGACCCCGGCGATCACCGGCTCGACGGTGTGGCTGTTCCTCTTCGACCCCGACTTCGGGCCGGTCAACCGGGTGCTGGGGCTCGGTGACCACTCCTGGACGTACGGGCGGTACAGCGCCTTCGCGCTCGTCCTGCTCGAAGTGGTGTGGTGCTCCTTCCCGTTCGTCATGGTGACGGTGTACGCGGGCATCCGCGCCGTACCGGGCGAGGTGCTGGAGGCCGCCGCGCTGGACGGGGCCTCGCAGTGGCGGATCTGGCGCTCGGTGCTCGCGCCGATGCTCCGGCCCATCCTCGTCGTGGTCACCATCCAGTCCGTCATCTGGGACTTCAAGGTCTTCACGCAGATCTACGTCATGACGAACGGCGGCGGTATCGCCGGCCAGAACCTCGTGCTGAACGTGTACGCCTACCAGAAGGCTTTCGCGTCCTCGCAGTACAGCCTCGGTTCGGCGATCGGCGTGGTGATGCTGCTGATTCTGCTGGTGATCACACTCGGCTATTTGCGGCTGCTGCGCAGGCAGGGGGAGGAGCTGTGAGCAACGCACTTGTACGTGATGTCGTACGCCGTTCCGGAGAGCGCCGGGGAGGAAGTTCCAGAACCGGCTCCGGGGGGAGTTCCGGAGCGCGTTCCGGGAGGCGTTTCGTACGGCGTCCGTGGCGGCTCGCCGCGGAGGTGTCCGCGCTGGTCATCGCGGTCGTGGTGGCGTTCCCGCTGTACTGGATGGTCCTCGGCGCGGTGAAACCGGCGGGGGAGATCGAGTCGACCGAGCCACGGCCCTGGACGCTGTCGCCGACGCTGGATTCGTTCCGCCGTGTCCTCGGACAGCAGGAATTCGGCCGCTACTTCCTCAACAGCCTCCTCGTGGCGGGCACCGTGGTGATCGCCTCCGCGCTGATCGCGTTTCTCGCGGCGACCGCGGTGACCCGGTTCCGCTTCCGTTTCCGCACCACCTTGTTGATCATGTTTTTGGTGGCGCAGATGGTGCCCGTGGAGGCCCTCGCCATCCCCCTCTTCTTCCTCATGCGGGACTTCGGCCAGCTCAACACCCTGGGCGCGCTGATCCTGCCGCACATCGCGTTCTCGCTGCCGTTCGCGATCTGGATGCTGCGGGGATTCGTGAAGGCGGTGCCCGAGGCGCTGGAGGAGGCGGCGTACCTCGACGGGGCGAGCCGTGCGCGATTCCTGTGGCAGATCCTTTTCCCCCTGGTCTTCCCGGGACTGGTCGCCACCAGTGTGTTCTCGTTCATCTCGGCCTGGAACGACTTCCTGTTCGCCAAGTCGTTCATCATCAGCGACACCTCCCAGTCGACCCTGCCGATGGCGCTCCTCGTCTTCTACAAACCGGACGAGCCGGACTGGGGCGGAGTGATGGCGGCGTCCACGGTGATGACCATTCCGGTGCTGGTGTTCTTCGTACTCGTACAGCGACGACTCGTCTCCGGTCTCGGCGGAGCGGTAAAGGACTGATGACATGACCGAAGGTGAAGTGGCACTGATTCCGGCACCGCGCCGTGTGGCGGTTCCGCCGCCCGGAGAGGACGCGGGGTTCGTGCTCGACGAGGACACCGGGATCGAGGCCGGGCCCGGCACCGAACGCGTCGCGCGCTGGCTGCGCACGACCGTCGGCGCCGCGACCGGGCTGCCCCTCGCCCCGCACCGCGACGGCACGAACCGCCTGTCGCTGCGCATCGTGCCCGGACTCGCGGCGGAGACCGGTGGTGCACCCGGCACCTCGGTCGACACCGGCCCCGAGGCCGACGCCGCTGCCGCCGGCGCGGAGGCGTACCGTCTCCGCGCCGGCGAACAGCTGCTGGCCATCGAGGGGGCGAGCGAGGCGGGCGTGTTCCGGGGCGCCCAGACCCTCCGGCAGCTGCTCGGCCCCGAGGCCTTCCGGCGGGCTCCGGTCAGCACCCGGCGGACGTGGCACGTGCCCGCCGTCGTCGTCGAGGACGCCCCGCGCTTCCGCTGGCGCGGCATGATGCTCGACGTCGCACGGCACTTCACCCCGAAGGAAGGAGTGCTCCGCCATCTCGATCTGATGGCCGCGCACAAACTCAACGTCTTCCACTTCCACTTGACCGACGACCAGGGCTGGCGCGTCGAGATCAAGCGGTACCCGAAGCTCACCGAGACGGGTTCCTGGCGTCCGCGCACGAAATTCGGCCACCGCGCCTCACCTCTGTGGGAGGAGAAGCCGCACGGGGGCCACTACACGCAGGACGACATTCGCGAGATCGTCGCCTACGCGGCCGAGCGGCATATCAGCGTCGTCCCCGAGATCGACATACCGGGACACTCGCAGGCCGCCATCGCCGCGTATCCGGAACTGGGCAACACCGACGTCATCGACACGACCTCCCTCACCGTCTGGGACACCTGGGGCATCTCCCACAACGTACTCGCCCCCACTGACAACACCCTGCGCTTCTACGAGGGAGTGTTCGAGGAAGTCCTGGAACTGTTCCCGGCGGACGCGGCCGCATTCTCGGAGTTCGTGCACGTGGGCGGTGACGAGTGCCCCAAGGACCAGTGGCGGCGCTCACCCGCCGTTCAGGCGCGCATGGAGGAACTCGGGCTCGCGGACGAGAACGAGTTGCAGTCGTGGTTCGTACGGCACTTCGACACCTGGCTCACCGCGCGCGGGCGTCGCCTGATCGGATGGGACGAGATCCTGGAGGGCGGCCTCGCCCGGGGCGCCGCGGTGGCCTCCTGGCGCGGCTACGGCGGCGGGATCGCGGCGGCCCGCACGGGCCACGACGTCGTCATGTGCCCGGAAGAGCAGGTCTACCTGGACCACCGCCAGGACGCGGGTCCGGACGAACCGGTGCCCATCGGCTTCGTGCGCACCCTGGAGGACGTCTACCGCTTCGAGCCGGTTCCGCCGGAGCTGACCCCCGAGGAGGCGCGGCACGTCCTCGGCACGCAGGCCAACGTGTGGACCGAGGTCATGGAGGACCCCGCGCGCGTGGACTACCAGACGTACCCGCGTCTCGCGGCCTTCGCCGAGGTCGCCTGGAGCGCGCTGCCCGCCCCCGCCGACCGGGACTTCACCGGATTCGAACAGCGGATGGCCGCCCACTACCGGCGACTTGACGCGCTCGGCGTGGCCTACCGGCCGCCCACGGGGCCACGGCCGTGGCAGCGTCGTCCCGGCGTGCTCGGACGCCCGCTCGAAGGGCCGCCCCCGACCCGGTGAACCGGGCCGGGCCGTACCCCGCGCTTGTCAGAATTCACCGCCCCGCAGGGGGAAAGACGCCCAAAGATCACCGAAGAGTGCCAATCCGATCTCACGCATGATGTTGTGTGAAAACGGAGCATCATCGGGCTGAAGTGGGCGAACACCTCCTAGCGGACCCCCGCGTTCGGGTCCCGCGAGAATGTGCCAGAGTTGCCACGTCCGCCCTGTCAGCACGTACCGTACGGCAACACAGGTGGGACCAGGTGGGGCAGCGGGAAGGGGCAGCCGGTTTTGACCACGCACGCACCGCAGGCGGCGCAGGCCGTCACGCTGCCCGCCTCTCTGGACGACGCCGTGGCGGCCCTCGCGGCCATGCCCGCCGCCGTCCCCGTGGCGGGCGGCACCGACCTCATGGCCGCGGTCAACTCCGGGCAGCTCAGACCCGCCGCGCTCGTCGGACTGGGCCGGATCAGCGAGATCCGCGGCTGGCAGTACCAGGACGGCCACGCCCTGCTGGGCGCCGGACTCACCCACGCGCGTATGGGGCGCCCCGACTTCGCGGCCCTCATCCCCGCGCTCGCCGCCGCCGCACGGGCCGCGGGCCCGCCCCAGATCCGTAACGCGGGCACCCTCGGCGGCAACATCGCGACCGCCGCCCCCACGGGCGACGCGCTGCCCGTACTGGCCGCCCTGGAGGCCACGTTGATCATCGCGGGCCCGGGTGGCGCCCGCCGCGAGATCCCCGTCTCCCACCTGCTGGCCGGCATGGAGATGCTGCGTCCCGGCGAACTCATCGGCTACGTGCGCGTACCGCTGCTGCACGCCCCCCAGGTCTTCCTGAAGGCCACCGGACGCACCGGCCCCGGGCGGGCCACCGCGTCCGTGGCGCTCGTCCTCGACCCCGCCCGGCGCGGGGTGCGGTGCGCCGTCGGCGCCATAGCGCCCATGCCGCTGCGGCCCCTGGACGCCGAGGCGTGGGTCGCCCAGCTGATCGACTGGGACGGCGGGCGCACACTCGTGCCCGAGGCGCTGCACGCCTTCGGCGAGTACGTCGCCGCCGCCTGCATCCCCGACCCGGCCCCCGCCGAGGACGGTTCCGTACCACCGCTTCCGCCCGCCGTACTGCAACTGCGGCGTACCGTCGCCGTACTGGCCCGACGAGCACTGGGGAGGGCACTGTCGTGACCGACGACCAGCACCGAGAGGGCACGCCCCAGCAGGGCGCGCACGGCGGCTGGGAGCGGCTGCCCCAAGGGGACTACGACGACGGCGCCACCACGTTCGTCCAGCTCCCCGAAGGGGGCATCGACGCGCTGCTGGCCGCCAACAGCCCGCTCGCCGCGCCCGGCCACGGCTACGTGCCCCCGCCCATAACGGTCACCCCCGCCACGACCGCCGGCACGGACCCGGCGGCCACCGGCTCCTGGACGGTGCCGGCCGAGGGCGCCCAGTGGCCGGACCCGAACGCGGTGCCCTACGGGACCGGGCAGCAGCAGGAGCACGGGCACGAGTACGGGCACCAGCCGAGCCCCGCCGGCCAGTGGACCTACGGGGACACCGGTTACGGGGACACCGGCTACGAGGAGGCCGGGTACGAGGAGGCCGGGTACGAGGAGAGCGGGTACGAGGAGACCGGCCGGCAGGGCGCCGCGGCTCCCGGGCACGACGTGACCGGCCAGTGGTCGATCCCCGTGGCGGGCGGCGAGCTGCCGGACGAGTCCGGCGAGTTCACCCGGTCGTCGCTGGTCGAGCAGTGGGGCGGCACCCCTCCGGCGACCCTGCCCGGCGGCGCGCCCGCGCCCTGGGCCACGGAGACGATCGGTACGGCGTGGACGGCCCCGCCGCCGGAGCGGACCGGGGAGCAGGCGCCCGGAGCACCCGGGGAAGGGTCCGCGGAGCCGTCTGCCGCGCCGTACGCGGACGCACCGGCCGAGATGCCGGGCGGGGCTCCCGGGGGCGGTCAGGAGGCTGCTGAGGACTCCCTGGTGCCGCCCGGCCCGATGGCCGCGGCTCCCTCGGACGTCCCGGAATCACCGGAGCCGTCGGAGCCACCGGCATTCCCGGAGGGCGCGCAAGTCACGGAGACGCTGGCGTTTCCGCAGATCCGGCTGCCTTCGAAGCCGGAACCGGAGCCGGAGTCTGAGCCGGAGACGGAGCAGGAGCCGGAGCCGGAGGCGGAGCAGGAGGTCGCGGACACCGCGGGTGGTACCGAAGCCGCCGAGGGCGAACCGGCCGCCGTGGACGACCCCGCCGTACCCGAGACTCCCGGTGCTCCCGGTGCTCCCGGTGCATCCGACGAACTGGGCGAGCCGGTCGCCCAGCCCGTCGAAACCCCCGAGACCACCGACATCCCCGAGACCACCGACACCCCCGAGACCCACGAAACCCACGAGGACCCGTCGGCCGAACCCCCCGCGCCCGCGCACGACGACCACCCCCTGGCCTCGTACGTCCTGCGGGTGAACGGCACGGACCGCCCGGTCGCCGACGCCTGGATCGGCGAGTCGCTGCTGTACGTGCTGCGCGAGCGCCTCGGCCTCGCCGGCGCCAAGGACGGCTGCTCGCAGGGCGAGTGCGGCGCCTGCAACGTGCAGGTCGACGGCCGGCTCGTGGCGTCCTGCCTGGTACCCGCCGTCACCGCCGCCGGCAGCGAGGTCCGTACCGTCGAGGGGCTCGCCGAGCACGGGCAGCCCTCCGACGTGCAGCGGGCTCTCGCCAGGTGCGGAGCCGTGCAGTGCGGGTTCTGTGTGCCGGGCATGGCGATGACCGTGCACGACCTGCTGGAGGGCAACCCCGCGCCGACCGAGCTGGAGACCCGCGCGGCCCTGTGCGGCAACCTGTGCCGCTGCTCCGGTTACCGGGGAGTCCTGGAAGCCGTGCGCGAGGTCGTCGTCGAACGCGAGGCACACGCCGCCGCCGAGTCCGAGGCCGCGCAGGACGGCGGCGAGGCACGCATCCCGCACCAGGCGGGTCCGGGAGCGGGCGGCGTCAACCCGGCGGCGTACGAGAACCCGTCCGGGTACGAAGACGCGTCCGGGTACGAAGACGCGTCCGGATACGGCCCGCAGGGACAGCCCCCGCAGCCCTCGCAGCCTCCGCAGTCCCCGCAGCCCCCGGCACAGCAAGACCAGTCGTACGGCCCGGACGGAGGAGGCCCGGCGTGAGCAACGAAGCAGCCACCGCGACCCCCGCGGAGGCCGCACCGGCCCCCGAACCGCTGCCGCACGGGATCGGTGCCTCCCTGCCGCCCGCGGACGCCCGCGCCAAGGCCGAGGGGACCTTCCCCTACGCGGCCGACCTGTGGGCCGAGGGCCTGCTGTGGGCCGCCGTACTGCGCTCCCCGCACCCGCACGCGCGCGTGCTGTCCATCGACACCTCCCACGCGCGTGAGATGCCCGGCGTACGGGCCGTCGTCACCCACGAGGACGTGCCGGGCGCCCCGCTGCACGGCCGCGGCAAGGCCGACCGGCCGGTCTTCGCCTCCGAGGTCGTACGGCACCACGGCGAGCCCATCGCGGCCGTCGCCGCCGACCATCCCGACACCGCGCGCATGGCCGCGGCCGCCGTCATCGTCGAGTACGAAGTGCTCGACCCGGTCACGGACCCCGAGCAGGCCTTCGAGGCCGAGCCGCTGCACCCCGACGGCAATCTGATCCGCCACATCCCGCTGCACCACGGCGACCCCGGCGCGACCGGCGACATCGTCGTCGAGGGGCTGTACCGCATCGGCCGCCAGGACCCCGCCCCGATCGGCGCCGAGGCCGGACTCGCCGTGCCCCGCCCCGACGGCGGCGTCGAGCTCTACCTCGCCTCCACCGACCCGCACACCGACCGGGACGCGGCCGCCGCCTGCTACGGCCTGGCGCCCGAGCAGGTGAAGATCGTGGTCACCGGTGTGCCCGGGGCCACCGCCGACCGTGAGGACCAGGGCTTCCAGATCCCGCTCGGCCTCCTCGCCCTGAAGACGGGCTGCCCGGTCAAACTCACCGCCACGCGCGAGGAGTCCTTCCTGGGCCACGCCCACCGGCACCCGACCCTGCTGCGCTACCGCCACCACGCGGACGCCGAGGGCCGGCTGGTGAAGGTCGAGGCGCAAATCTTGCTGGACGCGGGCGCGTACGCGGACACGTCCTCCGACGCGCTGGCCGCCGCGGTGTCGTTCGCCTGCGGCCCGTACGTCGTGCCCAACGCCTTCATCGAGGGCTGGGCCGTACGCACCAACAACCCGCCCTCCGGCCATGTGCGCGGCGAGGGCGCGATGCAGGTCTGTGCGGCCTACGAGGCCCAGATGGACAAGCTGGCGAAGAAGCTGGGGGCGGACCCGGCCGAGCTGCGCATGCGCAACGTCATGTCCACGGGCGACGTGCTCCCCACCGGCCAGACGGTGACGTGCCCGGCCCCGGTGGCGGAACTCCTCCAGGCCGTGCAGGACTTCCCCCTCCCTGCCCTCCCCAAGGACACGCCCGAGGACGAATGGCTGCTCCCGGGCGGCCTCGAGGGCGCGGGCGAACCGGGCGCGGTGCGCCGGGGCGTGGGCTACGGGCTCGGCATGGTGCACATGCTGGGCGCCGAGGGCGCGGACGAGGTCTCGACGGCCACGGTGAAGGTCCAGAACGGCGTCGCGACGGTGCTGTGCGCTGCGGTGGAGACGGGCCAGGGCTTCTCGACACTGGCCCGGCAGATCGTCCAGGAGACCCTGGGCATCGACGAGGTCCACGTGGCACCGGTCGACACGGACCAGCCCCCCGCGGGCGCGGGCTGCCGGGGCCGCCACACATGGGTCTCGGGCGGCGCGGTGGAACGCGCGGCGAAGATGGTCCGCACCCAGCTCCTCCAGCCCCTGGCGCACAAGTTCGGCCTGTCCACGGAGCTGCTCCAGATCGCCGACGGTAAGATCACCTCGTACGACGGCGTCCTGTCCACCACCGTCGCCGAGGTGCTGGAGGGCAAGGAACTGTGGGCCACCGCCCAGTGCCGCCCCCACCCGACGGAACCGCTCGACGGGGCGGGCCAGGGCGACGCGTTCGTGGGCATGGCGTTCTGCGCGATCCGCGCGGTGGTGGACGTGGACATCGAGCTGGGATCGGTACGGGTCGTGGAGCTGGCGGTCGCCCAGGACGTGGGCCGCGTCCTGAACCCCGCCCAGCTCACCGCGCGCATCGAGGCGGGCGTGACCCAGGGACTCGGCGTGGCGCTGACGGAGAACCTCCGCACTCCCCGCGGCCTGATCCGCCACCCGGACCTCACGGGCTACTCCCTCCCGACGGCCCTGGACGCCCCCGACATCCGCATCGTCAAACTCGTCGAGGAACGCGACGTGGTCGCCCCCTTCGGCGCGAAGGCGGTCAGCGCCGTCCCGGTGGTGACGTCCCCCGCGGCCATCGCCTCCGCGGTCCGCGCGGCGACGGGCCGCCCGGTCAACCGTCTGCCGATCCGGCCGCAGGCGGCGGTGGTGACGGGGGTGTGACGCACGTCCCCCGCCGTACCGCGGGGGACGGCGTGGAAATTCCCGGCGTTGTCAGTGGGACGGCGTAAGGTTTTCGGTCAGTGGGACAACCGCGTCGATGCCGTGGTGTCCCAACCGGGGGAAGCACCACGGGAACCACATGCGCGGGGGGCGCCATGAGCACGGGTACGACGGTGGCGGGCAGTGGAACGGTCACATTCACGCTCACCTGCTCAGCGCCGGTCACGCCGCGCGAGGAGGCCAGGCTGGGGCGGGCGGCCGAGCTGGTGGCCCGCGCCGGGGAGCTGGCGCGGGAGCTGCGGGACCAGCTGGTGCTCGGGTCGCTGCGCGAGCTGGACAAGGACCTGGAGCGGATAGTCCGCGAAGGCGAGGCGGCCCGGTCCTCGACGCCACCCATGTGCGGTCTGTCCTCGTCCCTGGAGGGCGTGTTGCGACTCGCGGCGGCCACCACCTCGGAGCCGGATGCCGGCCTGGCACCGTACTGGAGGGCCGCCACGCTGATCCGCCCCTTCCTCCGCAGCGAGGGACCCGCCGCCGGCGAAACCGTGCGCTTCGAGGAGCTCGACTTCCCGTCGACGCTCACGCACGAGCCGACGCGCCGCTTTCTGCGGGAGGTCGGCCTCCCCGAGGACGGCTTCCTGTTCCAGCTGGACTCCGAGGTGCCCCTGCCGACTCTGCCCGAGTACTACGAGTACTGGGCGGACGAGCGCCCCGACTGCCTGGCGACGGCTGCGTCTGAACTCCCGCTGGGCGCCGACCGGTTAATCCGTCTCGGCCACCTGCTGGAGGACACGCACCTCGTCGTCGACGGCGCCACCGGAGCGGTCCAGTGCTGGAGCGAGCCCGACCGCACGCTGCGGCCCCTCAACGCCGACCTCTCCACGCTCGCCTTCACGGTCCGGCTGGTCCTGCGCCGGAGGAAGCTCGACGCGGACTACGACCTCACGCCCTTCCACACGTACCTGACGGCCACGATGCCCCCGGCGATCCCGGCCTGCTGAACGGGGCGGCCGGGACCGCCGCGTGCCGCTGCCGCTGCCGTTACGGGGCTTCCTCGTACGGTGGGATGCGCCGCCCCCGGCCCTCAGCGATGTTGAGCACGTCCGTCAGTGACTCGGACAGACGGCGGGAGATGAACCGCAGCTCCCCGGTCGTGAGGCTCGCCGCCTCGTCGAGCATCGGGCGAGCCAGGCCCAGGATGACGACCGCCGTCTCGATCTGCTGATCCTCCACGTCGTCCGCCAGCAGGGCGAGCGGGGTGGCCGTGCCGTCCGTGACGAGGTGAGCGGGTTTGCCCTCCGGGCCGGTCCAGGGGAGGAGGCGGAGATGTGTGGGGGAAGGGGGTCGGTGGTTCATCACGCGGCTGCCACCGCCTCTTCGTGCCGAAGGAGGTAGGGCCGTACGACGGGGAATCCGTCGGCGCGGATCACTTCGTGCACGGTGTACGGGGAGCGCGGGGTCGGGAGAGGGCTGCGCGAAGGATCGGGGGTGTGGCGCGCGTGTCGCCGAGCGGGGGACGTCGGATGGTTTTCCGCGCGGTGCCTGCCGCTCGGGGGCATGAGCCACGAGAGAAGGACAGTCAGTAGAGTTCGCACTTGTCGGTCACTCCTGAGGTGATCGGCCGTGCCCCGGGAGGTCTAGTCCACCTCGCCGGGGTCCTTGCTGTTTACCCAGGCGGGCGTGGTCGACCCTGACGCCGGGCGTTGTCGGCTCATAGCGTCCCGGAATTCACGGGGATATGCGACCGCGAAAGCGCGATACCGCGATAGCGCGATAGCGCGAATACGCGAAACCTGCAGGTCCTGCCGCCGTGATAAAGATGTGGGGCCCCAGCAGCGGACGGGCCGTTCCGCGAGAAGAGGGCAAGCTCCACACCGTTCAAAGCTCGTTCATTGCGAAGAAGTAGGGGCGGGTGCCGAGGTTATGAACCTTGATCGCTCTGTACCTGTATGGCCTCAGGTGGCGGACGAGTTGCGTCGACGGCTGGGGGCGGGATGGTACGAGCCGGGTGAACGCTTCCTGGGCACCGTGGACATCGCCGCCGAGTTCCAGGTGAGCCAGTCCACGGCTCAGAAGGTTGTGGTCGCTCTTCGTGAGGAGGGGCGGCTGTACACCGTGCTGGGACAAGGGTCGTTCGTCGTGGGGGAGTAAAGGGCTAGCCGTCGGTGGAATGGCGGGAAGCTGATGGAAGTGGAGGACCTGTCGCGACTGCTTGTTCGTACGCTGCGTCCATCAAAGCGACGAACTTAATGAATCGACGATCTCCCAACGCCACGGCGTAAGCATTCCAGTACGCCGACGTCAGATGCCAGTGTCGGCGGGCTGCTTCGCCTCGAAAGTGGAGTTCGGTCAGTACCCGCACCACGTCATCATTTGTCCGCTTCAGTCGGTAGTCGGCCCACCAGTTGCTGACGATGAGATTGACAAAGGCTACTTGCTTTCTCTCTCGAAACGAGACGAGGTCGGGAAGTGGCTCCCAGCAGAGTGCAAGCTCCGGGTCGTCGAGGGAAGCGAGAAGGAGTTGGCGGTGAGACGCACGCTGGGCCTCCTCGTTCGCGATGTCGGTCTGATGCGACTGATGCACCAGCGATGCGACCACACCCAGCAGAGCAGCCGCTGAGAATAGAACGGAAAGGGCACCGTAAGCCTGACTGATTTTGCTGAGCCTGTCCCAGTCTTCCTCCGCTGGCGCTGCCCATTGCAGCAAGAAAGGCGTCATTACTATGGCGAGGGCCATGACCACCCCTGTCGCGCTCCACGCCATGATCGTGCGTTGTCGTGCGGGTAGCCTTGCCATGAGTTCTCCACTCCCGAGATGTTCGCCATCTTGCGGAGTCGCGGACCTACGGACAAGACAACAGTCGAGATCGCTGACGAAAGCACTGCGAGACGTTCGGGTCCGGCGGTCGATCCGTACTTGGTGAGGTCGACTGGGGGAGAACTGAGAGGACCCAACGGCAGGGCGGCACCCCGGCATGGGGGCCGCCCTTCTGTCGTCGCGACAGAGGCCGTGGCGGGAATCGAACCCGCGTAACTCGCTTTGCAGGCGAGTCCCTGAACCACTCGGGCACACGGCCGAGGTGAGGAGCGGTGTGTGCTCCGTCTCGATGTCTCGACCGTAGGCGGGGCGCGTGCGGTGACTCAAGAGCCTTGTGCGCGCTGCAATGCGACTGCCACACGCCGTTCATGAATGGGGACCACGGACGGACCCGCGCCGACCGCTCCCGGGACGGGTGGCCCACCCGGAGACGACCACCTCATCGCCGGGCACCCGAGAAAATCTATGTTGGCCGGAGTAGACATTGGGCGATGGCACGAGTAGGGTTTGTTGCGTACCCCAGGGAGATAGCAGGCCTGGCAGAGACGAACTGCCGGGAAGTAGTAGACGCAGTTGCAGTGCGCAGGACGGTGCGGTGGTGGAGTTCCGAAGCCAGGGTTGTTTCATGACGGCGACGGGGCTGACGGCCGGACCGGGCGGCCCGCAGTGATCAGGGGCCGCCGTGAGCAGTACCGCATCACCAGCAGTAGGCAGTACCCCGCTTGGTAAGTAGTTGATCACTGAGGGAAGAACGGAGGAACCCGCGCCATCAGGATCGCCCGGGCAGAAGTCGTGGGCCCGGGTACCGCAGGACATCGATAGTGAGGTGGTCTCCGGTCAAGCAATCGCGATCCCCGCAGGCTCGACAGAAGTACGGTCGGGCCGGCGGAAACAAGAAGCCGGCGCAGTACCGAGGTCGGCAGATGGTCTAGCAGTTCCTTCGGGGCCTTGGTGCCGTACGGCACCAAGGCCCCTCCACGCGTTCAGAGAGAGGTGCGAATGACAGCAGATGACTCGTACGACCGTCTTGATGACGATGATTACCCTGCCTACACGATGGGCCGGGCCGCCGAAATGATCGGCACCACCCCGGGTTTCCTCCGCGCCATAGGCGAGGCTCGCCTCATCACCCCGCTCCGGTCCAAGGGCGGCCATCGCCGCTACTCCCGCTACCAGTTGCGCATCGCCGCCCGCGCCCGGGAACTCGTCGACCAAGGCACCCCCATCGAGGCCGCCTGCCGCATCATCATCCTCGAGGACCAGCTCGCAGAAGCCCAGCGCATGAACGCCGAATACCGCCGTGCCGCCGAGTCGGAGAAGCCTACGGCCGCGAGCTGATGCGGCTGAGGCCTGCGATCACACAGAAGGACGGACAACGCGGCGGCACCCCGTTCGGGTGCCGCTCTTGTCGTCCGCCTCGTCCGCCTCGTCTGCCTCGTCTGCCTCGTCCGCTCGTCCGGTCAGGCGCCGGAGGCGGAGCCGAGCCGTCCGGTGGCTCGAAAACTCGGGGCGCGGCGCGATACGACTGCAGGACGCCGTTCTTGAACGGCGTCCTGCAGTCGTACGACCAAGGTCCGAGGAGGACGTCGACTTTCGACAGGAGTCAGCACCCCCCGCGCCCCTTACCCTGGCGGTCATGAACACCCCCGAACCGCGCGACACAGGCGTCGCCGACAAGGTCGAGCCCACCCCCTCAGCGGATGCCGGGACCGGCGACGACGGGCGCGGGGGTGTGCTGAGCCGCCCGTACCGCGCGCTCAGTATCGGCATCGTCTCCGTCGTGCTGCTGATCGCCTTCGAGGCGACGGCCGTGGGGA
Organism: Streptomyces poonensis; assembly: GCF_014650915.1. Lineage (GTDB taxonomy): Bacteria > Actinomycetota > Actinomycetes > Streptomycetales > Streptomycetaceae > Streptomyces > Streptomyces poonensis. Next base: position 99,779 of record NZ_BMVW01000010.1, read on the forward strand.
CGGCGATGCCGGTGGCGGCGCGGGAGCTGGACGGGGTGTCGCTGTACGCGTTCGCGTTCTCGGGGTACTTCACGACCAGCCTGTTCGGGATGGTGCTCGCCGGGCAGTGGTCCGACCGGCGTGGGCCGCTCGGGTCGCTGGCGACCGGTATCGCCGCTTTCGCGGCGGGGCTGGTGCTGTCCGGGACCGCCTCGACGATGTGGCTGTTCATTCTCGGGCGAGCCGTGCAGGGGCTGGGCGGCGGACTGGTGATCGTCGCGCTGTACGTGCTCGTGGGGCGGGCCTACCCGGAGCGGCTGCGCCCGGCGATCATGGCGGCGTTCGCGGCGTGCTGGGTGCTCCCGTCCGTGATCGGGCCGCTGGCGTCGGGTGCGGTGACCGAGCATCTGGGCTGGCGGTGGGTGTTCCTGGGGATACCTGTACTGGTTCTCCTCCCCCTCGCGCTCGCGCTGCCGCAGATACGGCGGCGGGCGGGCGGACCCCCCGAGGGTGCCGTCACCGCCCCCTTCGAGCGGCGCCGGATCCGACTCGCGCTCGCGATCTCCTTCGGTGCCGGTCTGCTCCAGTACGCCGCCCAGGACCTGCGGTGGCTGTCCGTCGTCCCGGCCGTCGCGGGTGCCGCGCTGCTCGTCCCGGCCGTGCTCGGGCTGCTGCCCCACGGCACCTGGCGGGCCGCGCGCGGGCTGCCCTCCGTGGTGCTGCTGCGCGGGGTGGCGGCCGGGTCCTTCATCGCGGCCGAGTCCTTCGTACCGTTGATGCTGGTCACGCAGCGGGGGGTGTCGCCCACTCTCGCTGGGCTGTCGCTCGCGGCGGGCGGGGCCACCTGGGCCCTCGGGTCGTACGTGCAGGCGCGGCCGCGCGTGGAGCCGTACCGCGAGCGGCTGATGACCCTCGGCATGGTGCTGGTCGCCGCCGCCATCGCGACCGCGCCGAGCGTGCTGATCGAGGCGGTGCCGGTGTGGATCGTGGCTGTGGCGTGGGGCTTCGGCTGCCTGGGGATGGGGCTGGTGATCTCGTCCACCAGCGTGCTGCTGCTCAAGCTCTCCGCGCCGGAGGAGGCCGGCGCGAACTCCGCCGCGCTGCAGATCTCCGACGGACTGTCCAACGTGCTGCTCCTCGCCGCGGGCGGTGCCGCCTTCGCGGCCCTCGGCGGCGGCGCGGCGGGTCACGCGGTCACCACGGCCACCGCCACGACGGGCTCGCACCCGGAGGCGTTCGCGGCGGTGTTCCTGCCGATGGCTGCGGTGGCGCTGGTGGGGGCCTGGGTGACGACGCGGCTGCGGACGGTCGACAACCGGCCGGGCGGGCCGGGCAGTGACGTGTGAGCTGAATCCCATCCGCGCGAGACCCCGTGCCGTTCACGGGAGGACGTCTCCTGGGCGCCGGTAGGGTGGCCCGGTTGTCATACGCGACCGAGCCGCTCTACCCGCTCTACCCCCATAGACCGGAGACCGTGACTACCACCGCCGCCACCGCCTCGCACTCCTCCTCCCACCACCTGTCGCCCGCCTTCCCGGGCCGTGCCCCCTGGGGTACCGCCAGCAAGCTGCGCGCCTGGCAGCAGGGGGCCATGGAGAGGTACATCCAGCAGCAGCCGCGTGACTTCCTCGCCGTCGCCACGCCCGGCGCCGGCAAGACGACCTTCGCGCTGACGCTGGCGTCCTGGCTGCTGCACCACCACGTCGTGCAGCAGGTGACCGTCGTCGCGCCGACCGAGCACCTGAAGAAGCAGTGGGCGGAGGCCGCCGCGCGGGTCGGGATCAAGCTGGACCCCGAGTACAGCGCGGGGCCGCTCGGCAAGGAGTACCACGGTGTCGCCGTGACGTACGCGGGCGTCGGCGTGCGGCCCATGCTGCACCGCAACCGCGTGGAGCAGCGCAAGACCCTGGTGATCCTCGACGAGATCCACCACGCCGGTGACTCGAAGTCGTGGGGTGAGGCCTGTCTCGAAGCCTTCGAGCCCGCCACCCGGCGGCTCGCCCTCACCGGTACGCCCTTCCGGTCCGACACCAACCCCATCCCCTTCGTGACGTACGAGGAGGGGTCCGACGGGATCCGGCGGTCCGCCGCCGACTACACGTACGGATACGGGTCCGCCCTCGCCGACAACGTCGTCCGGCCCGTGATCTTCCTGTCCTACAGCGGCAACATGCGCTGGCGCACCAAGGCGGGCGACGAGATCGAGGCCCGGCTCGGCGAGCCGATGACCAAGGACGCCATCAGCCAGGCCTGGCGGACCGCCCTCGACCCGCGCGGCGAGTGGATGCCCAGCGTGCTGCGCGCCGCCGACCAGCGGCTGACCGAGGTGCGGAAGGCCATCCCGGACGCGGGCGCGCTCGTGATCGCCTCCGATCAGGATTCGGCCCGCGCCTACGCCAAGCTCATCCGGGAGATCACCGGGCAGAAGGCGACCCTCGTCCTGTCCGACGACGCCGGTGCGTCCAACCGCATCGACGAGTTCAGCAACAACGACGACCGGTGGATGGTCGCCGTCCGCATGGTGTCCGAGGGTGTCGACGTGCCGCGGCTCGCGGTCGGGGTGTATGCCACCACCATCTCCACGCCGCTGTTCTTCGCGCAGGCCGTCGGCCGTTTCGTACGGTCCCGGCGGCGGGGCGAGACCGCGTCCGTCTTTCTGCCGACCGTGCCCGATCTCCTCTCCTTCGCCAACGAGATGGAGCGCGAGCGCGATCACGTCCTCGACAAGCCCAAGAAGGGCGGCGAGGAGGATCCGTACGCCGAGGAGGACAAGCTCCTCAAGGAGGCCGAGCAGCAGAAGGACGAGGACACCGGGGAGCAGGACATGCTGCCCTTCGAGGCCCTCGAGTCCGACGCCGTCTTCGACCGGGTGATGTACAACGGCGCCGAGTTCGGCATGCAGGCCCACCCGGGCAGCGAGGAGGAGCAGGACTACCTCGGGATTCCGGGGCTGCTGGAGCCCGACCAGGTGCAGATGCTGCTGCAGAAGCGGCAGGCCCGGCAGATCGCCCACAGCAAGAAGAAGCCCGACCACGAGGCCGACCTGGTGGAGCTGCCGGCCGAACGGCGGCCCGTCGTCACCCACAAGGAACTGCTGGAGCTGCGCAAGAAGCTCAACACCATGGTCAGCGCGTACTCCCACCAGTCGGGCAAGCCGCACGGCGTCATCCACAACGAGGTGCGCCGGCTGTGCGGCGGACCGCCGAGCGCGGAGGCCACCGCGGGGCAGCTGCGCCAGCGGATCGCCAAGGTGCAGGAGTGGGCCACCCGGATGCGGTGAGGGGCGCGCCCCGGTCCCGGGTGCGCCCCCGTCCTCGCCCCACCGTCGCCGTCCGGTCCGTCGGCTTCCCGCTTCCTGTGAAACGGCCGCCGTATACCGGGGCAAACAGCGGTAGTTGGTGCCGGTGACGTACCGGATTCTGGACGGAGGCTTCCGCTCAGCGGACCGGCTCGCTACTGTCCCCACACGCATACGCCCCGTGGCAGCGCCGCCGCGGAGCGCAGCCGTGAAGCGACTCCGCCCGGAGCACCAGCAGCTCCGGGATCAGCCGACCGGCGGCCTCTGAAGCGCGTCGCCGACGGGACCGGCGACGCATCCGCCGCGGAGGGGGCCGCCGCCCTCACCAAGAAGGAGTGGGCGTCGTGACCGCGGAGACCTCCCAGACCCTCGACCGGGGACTGCGCGTCCTCAAACTGCTCGCCGACACGGACCACGGGCTGACCGTCACCGAGCTCTCCAACAGGCTCGGCGTGAACCGGACCGTTGTCTATCGATTGCTCGCGACCCTGGAGCAGCACGCCCTCGTCCGCCGTGACCTGGGCGGCCGCGCCCGCGTCGGACTCGGTGTCCTGCGCCTGGGCCGCCAGGTGCACCCCCTCGTCCGCGAGGCGGCGCTGCCGGCGCTGCGGTCGCTCGCCGAGGACATCGGCGCGACCGCCCACCTCACCCTCGTCGACGGCGCCGACGCGCTGGCCGTCGCGGTCGTCGAGCCGACCTGGACCGACTACCACGTGGCCTACCGCCCCGGCTTCCGGCACTCCCTGGACCGGGGTGCCGCGGGCCGCGCCATCCTCGCGGCCCGGCGGCGCCCGGTCGCCGACCACCCCGGCTACACGCTCACACACGGCGAGCTGGAAGCGGGCGCGTGCGGCGCTGCCGCCCCGCTGCTGGGAGTGAGCGGCGTCGAGGGCAGCGTCGGCGTGGTCATGCTGGCGGACGCGGTACCGGAGCGGGTGGGCCCCCGCGTGGTCGACGCGGCGCGGGAAGTGGCCGAGGCGCTGCGCTGAGCCTCCTCTGCACGGCCGGTCACCCGGGTGCCGGTCATCCGAGTGAGGCCAGCCACTCCAGCAGCAGCTTGTTGAAGACGTCCGGCCGCTCCATCTGCGGGTAGTGGCCGGCGTCCGCCATCGTCACCGTACGGCTCTCACCCGCCACCGTGGCGGCGAGCCGGTCGGCCAAGCCGATCAGGTCCGGCGCGTCGAGGCCGCCGTGGATCGCCAGCACCGGCGCCGTGATGCCCGCGGCCCGCGCCCAGGTGTCGGTCACGGGGACGGTCCAGTCGGTTTCGCCGGGGGCGTGCTTGGTGATGGTGCCGCGCGCCATCTCCCGTACGCGCCGTACGACGTCGGGGTCGATGTCGTCGAGCGTCCGGTGGGGGCCGGTTATGGACCGCGCGAACAGGTCGAGCCAGCCCTCGATGTCACCGGCTGCCAAGGCACGGCCGTAGCCGGCGGCGAGCTCCAGCGTCCAGGGGTCCGTGTACTCCGGCTCGCTGGTCCCCGCGCCGCTGACGGCGAGCGCGCGCACGAGGCCGGGGTGCTCCAGCGCGGTGTCGACCGCTGTGCCGGCGCCCATCGACACGCCGACGAGCACCGCGGGACCGGTGCCGAGGTGGCGCAGCAGTGCGGCGAGGTCGTCCGCCGCCCGGAACGGCCCGCTCGCGTTGGCGGACCTGCCGTGCCCGCGCGCGTCCGGCGCGATCACCCGGAAGTCCCGGGCCAGTACGGGGATCTGCGCGTCCCATACGCGGTGGTCCACGAAGCCGCTGTGCAGCAGTACGAGCGGGGGGCCTTCGCCGGTGTCGCGGTAGGCGAGGGGGCCGTCGTCGGAGGCGAACGTGTGCATCAAGGAGTGAGAGTAGGTCTCAGTCATGACAACTAAGGTGTCACTCAACGTGCGGTTTGGCAACCAAGGTGTCATGCTGTCCCGGTGAGCCGCGACCCCGACAAGCCCCTCCCGCCCGACGACCTCGCCCCCCGCCTGTACGAGGTGTTCTCCGTACTGGGCCCCCTGTACCGGCGCGTGAGCCGCAAGGTGGAGCTCAACGAGCCGGTCGAGGGCCTCTCCACCGGCGTACGAGCCGTACTGGACCTCCTGCGCGCCCACGGGCCGATGACCGTCCCGCAGATGGGCCGCGCCCAGGCCATCAGCCGGCAGTTCGTGCAGCGGATGGTGAACGACGCGACGGCCCACGGCCTGGTGGAGGCCGTCCCCAACCCCGCGCACCGGCGGTCCTCCCTGATCCGGCTGACCGACGCCGGCCGCACGGCCATCGACACGGTGATCGCCCGTGAGAGCGCGCTGCTCAGAGAGGTCGGCGGTGATCTGACCGACGCCGACGTGGACACCTGTGTACGGGTCCTGACCCGGATGCTCGAGGTTTTCGAGGACGTGGACGTGAACTGACCGGACCCACCAACCGCTGACCGCCCCCACCAGCCGCTGACCGCCGACCGGACCCACCGGCCGCCGGGTGGCCCCCGGCACCCTCGCGTTAGATTGATCCCGTGCTCTCTCGTCTCTCCCGGCTTCCCCGCCGCAAGGCCGTCGCCGTCTGCGCCCTGCCGGTCGTGGCCCTGCTCGCCGCGGCCGCGTTCGCGCCGCTGCCGTTCTCCCTGGCGCAGCCCGGCAGGACGGTGGACGTCCTCGGGGAGAGCAAGGGCGACCCGGTGATCACGATCAGCGGCGCGAAGACCCGTGAGACGAGCGGTCAGCTGCGGATGACGACGATCGTGGCGACCGGCCCGGCCGTGAGCCTGAAGCTCGGCGACGTGATCGACGGCTGGTTCCGTACGGACCGGGCGGTGATGCCGCGCGACGCGGTCTATCCGAGCGGCGGCGACGTCCAGGAGATCGAGAAGCACAACAAGGCGGAGATGAAGGAGTCCCAGGAGACGGCGTCGCAGGCGGCGCTGTCGTACCTGGGCAAGGACGGCGAGGACATCGAGGTCGGCCTCGAGGCGGGCGACATCGGCGGTCCCAGCGCCGGCCTCCTCTTCTCGCTCGGCATCGTCGACAAGCTGGACGGCGACGGCAGCGGCGGCGACCTCACGGGCGGCCGCGTCATCGCCGGTACGGGGACGATCGACGCCTCCGGGAAGGTCGGCCCGGTCGGCGGGGTGGCCCTCAAGACGCAGGCCGCCCACCGCGACGGCGCCACCGTCTTCCTGGTGCCGAAGGCGGAGTGCTCCGACGCGCAGTCCGAGCTTCCGGAGGGCATGCGCCTGATCCCGGTGACGTCCCTGAAGGGCGCTGTCAGCGCGCTGGTGGCGCTGGAGAAGGGCAAGGGCTCGGTACCGAGCTGCTGACCGGACCCCGCGGCGACCACCGCTAGTCCTCCTCGACCACGAACCCCTCCTCCACCAGCCAGTCCAGCGCCACCTGGTGCGGATCCTCACCGTCCACATCCACCTTGGCGTTCAGCTTCCGCGCCACGTCGTTGTCGAGCTTCTTCGTGATGGGCGCCAGGACTTCGGCGATCTCCGGGTGCCGCTCGTACGTCTCGGAGTTGACCATGGGCGCCGCGTTGTAGTTGGGGAAGAACTTCTTGTCGTCCTCCATCACCACCAGGTCCATCGAGGTGATGCGCCCGTCCGTCGTGTAGACCTCCCCGTAGGTGCAACTGCCCTTCGACGCCTGGGTGTAGACGATCCCGGCGTCCATCTGCGTGACGTTCCCGGCGGGCAGGTCCAGCCCGTACGTCTTCCGCACACCCGGCAGTCCGTCCGCGCGGTTGGCGAACTCGGCCTCCACGCACAGGGTCACGGCACCGGGGTCCGACTTCGCGAGCGCGGTCACGTCCGAGAGCGTCCGCGTGCCGTACTTCTCGAAGTTGGACCGGTTCATGGCGAGCGCGTACGTGTTGTTCAGCGCGGCGGGCGCGAGCCAGGCCAGGCCCTCCTTCGTGTCCGCGTCGCGCACCGCCTCCCACTGCCGGCGCGGGTCGGTGATGGGCTCGCTGTGGCCCAGGTACGTGATCCAGGCCGTGCCCGTGTACTCGTACATGGCGTCCGCGTCCCCGGTCCGTACGGCCTCCCGCGCGCCGATCGACCCCTGGATGCCCGTACGGTCGAGCACCTCCGCGCCCGCCGCCTCGAACGCGATGCCCATGATGGCGCCCAGGACCAGGCTCTCGGTGAACGCCTTCGACGTCACCGTCAGATCGGCACCCTCCAGGGGCTCGCCCCGTCCGACGGTCCCCGGGCGTACGTCGTCCGTCATCGGGGAGCCGCTCCGCAGCCCGCAGCCGCCCCCGGCCGCCAGCGCCACCACCGCCGACGCGGTGGCCAGTAGCGCACACCTCCGCCTCACGGGCCCACCTCCAGACCTCGCGGCCGCAGCAGCACCTCGGCCAGCGAGGCCAGCCAGTCCACCAGCAGCGCGAGGGCGACCGTGAGGATCGAGCCGAGCAGCAGCACGGGCATGCGCTGGTTGGTGATGCCGGTGGTGATCAGTGTGCCGAGGCCGCCGCCCCCGCCGAAGGTGGCCAGTGTCGCCGTGCCCACGTTGAGGACGAGTGCCGTGCGGACGCCCGCGAGGATCAGCGGGACGGCCAGGGGGAGTTCCACCCGGGTCAGCACGCCGAACGGGGACATGCCGATGCCGCGGGCGGCCTCCAGCAGGGTCGGGTCGTTGGCCTTCAGCCCGGCGATGGTGTTCGAGAGGACCGGCAGCACCGCGTACGCGATGATGCCGATCAGGGCGGCCAGCCGGCCCGTGCCGAGCCAGATCACGAGCAGCGACAGCAGGCCGATCGCGGGGGCGGCCTGACCCATGTTGGCGAACGCCATCGCCACCGGGGTGGCCCGGCGGAAGGCCGGGCGGGTGAGCAGCACGCCCAGCGGAATGGCGATGATCAGCACGAAGACGGTGGAGATCACGGTCAGTTCGATGTGCTGGACCAGCGCCTTGGCCACCTTGCCGCCCGACAGCGCGTTGCTGGAGATCTCGTCCAGTTCGGCCTGCTGGAACCAGAGCCAGGTGACGAGCAGCAGGGCCACCAGCAGTGCGGGCAGGAAGGTCAGCTGCTGCCAGCTCACCCGGGGCGGACGGGTCCGGGACGGGCCGGCCGGGACCTCCTCCGCGTCCAGGGCCTCCGCTTCCTCGCCCTCGGTCTCCTCCCGTGCGACGTCCCGGGCTTTGGGGGTGCTCACGCCCTCGCCTCCCCGCTCCCGCCCGTCGTGCCCTCCTGCTCCTCGTGCGTCTGGTGGGCCCGTGCCTCCTCCAGGTCGTGCTGGTGCTCCAGCGCGTCGAGGCGGTCGGCCTCCAGCAGTTCGTGCACGGAGTTCATCAGCGTCTCCATGTCGACGACGCCCGTGTACTCGCCGCGCCGCCCGGTCACCGCGACACGTCCCGTGGCGTCGGTGAGCACGGCCTCCAGCGCGTCGTGCAGCGTGGCGTCGCGGGTCACGGTGTCGACGACCAGCGTGCCCGCGCGCGCGAGCGACCCGCGGGCACGCATGAGGTCGCCGCGCCGGAGCCACTTGTAGGGGCGTCCGCGCTTGTCGAGCAGCAGGATCTCGTTGTAGCCGCTGCCACGGAGCGCGTTGAAGATGTCCTGCAGCGGGTCGTCCACGGTCACCGTCGGATAGTCGGTGATCTCGACCTCCCCGACCCGGGTGAGGTTGAGCCGCTTCAGCGCGGCGCCCGCGCCCACGAAGCCCGACACGAAGTCGTCCGCCGGGTTGGTGAGGATCGCCTCCGGGGTGTCGAACTGCGCGATGTGCGAGCGCTCCCGCAGGACGGCGATCCGGTCGCCCAGCTTGATCGCCTCGTCGAAGTCGTGGGTGACGAACACGATCGTCTTGTGCAGCTCGCGCTGGAGCCGGATCAGCTCGTCCTGGAGGTGGTCGCGGGTGATCGGGTCCACCGCGCCGAACGGCTCGTCCATCAGCAGCACCGGCGGATCGGCGGCGAGCGCCCGGGCCACGCCCACGCGCTGCTGCTGGCCGCCGGAGAGCTGACGCGGATAGCGGCCGTGGAACTCTCCCGGGTCCAGCCCGACCAGGTCCAGCATCTCCTCCACCCGGTTTTTCATACGGGCCTTCTGCCAGCCGAGCATCTTCGGCACCTGGGCGATGTTCTGGGCGACCGTCATGTGCGGGAACAGCCCGGACGACTGGATGGCGTACCCGATCTTCCGGCGCAGCCGCACCGGGTCCATGTCGGTGACGTCCTCGCCGTTGATGCGGATGCGGCCGCTCGTCGGCTCGATCAGCCGGTTGATCATCTTGAGGGTGGTGGACTTCCCGCAGCCGGACGGACCGACGAAGATCACCGTCTCACCGGCCCGGATCTCCATGTTCACGCAGTCGACGGACGGCTGCGCGCTCCCCGGATACCGCTTGGTGAGGTTCTCCAGCTCGATGGTGGCCCCGGTGGGGTAGGCCGTCCCCTCGGACGATCCGGACGACCCGAAGGATCCGGGGGAGCCCTGCGCGACGGGCAAGGACGTGTCAGACACGGATCCCCCTCGGAATGGTCAGCCGCCCGATCAGCACGTACGCGGCGTCGAACAGCAGCGCCAGCACGATGATCCCGAGCGTGCCGGCGAGCACTTGGTTGAGCGCGTTGCTGCTGCCGAGCGAGCCCAGGCCGCGGAAGATCTCGTTGCCGAGGCCGGGCCCGGAGGCGTACGCGGCGATGGCGGCGATGCCCATCAGCATCTGCGTGGAGATCCGGATCCCGGTGAGGATCGGCGGCCAGGCCAGCGGCAGCTCCACCCGCACCAGCCGGGCGAGCCGTGACATCCCGATGCCCTTCGCCGCGTCCACCAGCGAGGGGTCCACCCCGCGCAGGCCCACGATGCAGTTCCGCACGATCGGCAGCAGCCCGTACAGGGTGAGCGCGACGACGGTCGGCGGCACGCCCAGGCCCACCACCGGGATCAGCAGACCGATCATGGCGAGGGACGGAATGGTGAGGATGGTCGCCGTACCGGTCGTGGCGAGGCCCGACGCCCAGCCGCTGCGGTAGGCGGCGACACCGATCAGCACCCCGATCACGGTCGCCAGCACCATGCACTGGAAGACCGCGCTGGCGTGTTGGTACGCGTCCATGAGCAGCTGCTCGTGGCGGGTGCCCAGGTACTCCCAGAAGTTCACGCGGTCACCTCCGGTGCGGGCCGGCCGATCACGTCTGCGTTTCTCGGCTGCGTCCGGGTCTCTCGGCTACGTCTGCGTCTTCTCCGAGTCCTGCGCCGCCTGCTCCACCAACGGGATGATCCGCAGCGGAACGGGGTTCTCCATGACGATCGCCGTGGCGGCCCGGACGATGCCATCAAAGCCGACGACCCGGTCGATCACCCGCTGGAGATCCGCGTTCGACCGGGCCACCAGCCGGCACAGCATGTCCCCGGTGCCGGTCGTCGTGTGCAGCTCCAGCACCTCCGGCACGGTCGCCAAGTGCGCCCGTACGTCGCGGCCTTGGCCCTGCCGGATCTCCAGCGTCGCGAACGCCGTGACCGGGTAGCCGAGGGCCGCCGGATCGACCTGCGGGCCGAATCCGCGGACGACGCCATTCGACTGAAGCCGGTCGAGCCGGGCCTGCACCGTGCCCCGGGCCACCCCCAGCCTCCGGGACATCTCCAGCACCCCGATGCGCGGCTCCCGGGCCAGCAGCACGATGATCCGCCCGTCCAGACGGTCGATCCCCACGGTGGCCTCCCTCATGAGTGGTCATCCTGTACAGAAAGCCCGCTGCGACGGGCCTTTCACCGGACAGGTTGCCCAGTGAAAACGCGAACTATTGCGCACCTTGTGAGGCGGGGCGGAGGCTGGGCATATGACGCAGACCACACACCAGACCCCCGGCACCGCACGGCAGGAAGATCCCTTCCCGGTCAAGGGAATGGACGCGGTCGTCTTCGCCGTGGGCAACGCCAAGCAAGCCGCCCACTACTACTCCACCGCCTTCGGCATGCGGCTCGTGGCCTACTCCGGACCGGAGAACGGCAGCCGCGAGACCGCCTCGTACGTGCTGGAGAACGGCTCCGCACGTTTCGTGTTCACCTCCGTCATCAAGCCCGCCGGCGACTGGGGCCGCTTCCTCGCGGACCACGTGGCCGAGCACGGCGACGGCGTCGTCGACCTCGCCATCGAGGTCCCGGACGCACGGGCCGCCTTCGCCTACGCGGTCGAGCACGGCGCCCGCCCGGTCACCGAGCCGTACGAGCTGAAGGACGAGCACGGCACGGTCGTCCTGGCCGCGATCGCCACCTACGGCAAGACCCGGCACACCCTCGTCGAGCGCACCGGCTACGACGGCCCCTACCTGCCGGGCTACGTGGCCGCCGACCCGATCGTCGAGCCGCCCGCCCACCGCACCTTCCAGGCCGTCGACCACTGCGTCGGCAACGTCGAGCTCGGCCGCATGAACGAGTGGGTCGGGTTCTACAACAAGGTCATGGGCTTCACGAACATGAAGGAGTTCGTGGGCGACGACATCGCCACCGAGTACAGCGCGCTGATGTCGAAGGTCGTCGCCGACGGCACGCTCAAGGTCAAGTTCCCGATCAACGAGCCCGCCGTCGCCAAGAAGAAGTCCCAGATAGACGAGTACCTGGAGTTCTACGGCGGCGCGGGCGTCCAGCACATCGCCCTCAACACCAACGACATCGTGCGGACCGTCCGTACGATGCGGGCGGCCGGTGTCCAGTTCCTGGACACGCCCGACTCGTACTACGACACGCTGGGGGAGTGGGTCGGCGAGACCCGGGTGCCGGTCGACACCCTGCGCGAGCTGAAGATCCTCGCGGACCGGGACGAGGACGGCTATCTCCTCCAGATCTTCACCAAACCGGTCCAGGACCGCCCGACCGTCTTCTTCGAGATCATCGAGCGGCACGGTTCGATGGGATTCGGCAAGGGCAACTTCAAGGCGCTGTTCGAGGCGATCGAGAGGGAACAGGCCAAGCGGGGCAACCTGTAGCCCTGGCCGGCGCGCGACCCCACGGAACCTGACAGCCGTGGGGCCGCGCGCCTACACAGGCTCTCCTGCCGACAGACACGCCCCTCTGCCGTCACGCAGGCCCTTCCTCCGCCGGCTCGCCCAGCCGGGCCAGCACCGCGCGCGCCTGAGGCACGTGCAGCGGCGAGAAGTACGGATTCACGCGCAGGGCCTCGGTGAGATGGCGGCGGGCCGGACCGTCCAGCCCCAGCGCGTCCTCGATCGCGCCCCGGTGGAAGAGGTACGGCGCGCCGCGCACCTCGCCCCCGCGCGTCCGGTCGGTCGCCCGCGTCGCGTACGTCAGCGCCTCCTCGTCGCGGCCGGCCCGGTGCAGCGCCCAGCCCAGCGCGTCGGCCACCGCGAGGCCCGGCTGCCGTCCCCACTCGGCACGCAGCCGGCGGACCGCCCGCTCCGGGTCGCCGTGGTCCGCCTCCAGCAGGCCGAGGAGCAGCGCGCCGTTCACCCCGGCCGCCGCCTCCCGCGCCACCGACGCACGGGCCGCCCGGTACTGCTCCGCGGCCGCGTCCCGGCGCCCCCGCGACTCGTACAGCTCGCCCAGTTCCACGGCGTACCGGGGCGCCGCGTACCGCCGCAGGGCCGCCCGGTACGCCCGCGCCGCGTCCCCGGCGCGGCCCAGCGCCGCCAGTGCGCGGGCCCGCGCGGCGAGAGCGGCGTGCGCGCCGGGATCGGCGTCCAGCGCGGCCGTGCAGCAGCGCAGCGCCCGCGCCCGCTCGCCCCGCTCCCACGCCAGCTCGCCCGCCAGGAGGAGGTGGACGGCCCGCTCGGCCGGGTGCTCCGCGCGAGCGGCCGCGTCCGAGAGCGCCGCCGCCGCGTCCTCGTACCGGCGCCGGTCCCCGTACACGCGGGCCGCGGACAGCGCCGCCGCGGATCCGGTCCGCAGGCCGAGCAGCCGGTCCACGGCCCTGCGGGCGGCCCGGTGGTCGCCGAGGCCGTCGCAGGCGTCGATCAGCGGCGGGTACGCCGTCCACTGCCGCGGTGCCAGGCGCACGGCCTCCTCGGCCCACCGGCGCGCCGCCCGGAAGTCACGGCGCGCGACCGCCAGCGCGGCCATCCCGCCACACGCCTCGGCGTTGGCGCGCGGGCGGACCCGCAGCGAGGTGCGCAGGGCCTGTTCGGCCCGCGGATAGTCCGCGAGCCCGCCCGTACGGCGGCCCCGCTCCGCGTACGCCGCGCCGAGCACCGCCCACGACCGCCCGTCACTGGGCCGGTCCCGCAGATACGGTTCGAGGTCGGCGATCAGCGCGGCCAGATCGGGCAGCGCGGCCGGCATCCCGCCGGCGGCCGCGGCCCGGGCCCGCGCCTCGGGCCCTGCGGCGGGCCCGGCCGCCTTCCGGTCCCCGTCCGGCAGCAGCGTCAGCGCCCCGCCCGCGACGGCGCACCCGGCCACCGCGCCGATCAGCGCCCGCCGTCCCATCCGTCCGGATGGCCGTGCTTCGCTTCGCATGAGCTCACTGTGCGTCCACGCGGTGATCACACATCGGCACCGAAAGGCCCCCGCCGACGTATTCACACCGATGGCCGCCCGGTGCGACTCTTTGATCATGAGCCGTATCGAAGCGCCCCGCGACGAAACCACCGGCAACCTCCTCGACCGACTCCTGAGCGCCCTCCCCGCCGAGGCGGTCCTCACCGACCCGGACGTCACGGCCTCGTACGCGAACGACATGGCGAGCTTCTGCGACGCGGGCGCCCCGGCCGTCGTCGTCCTGCCCCGCACCGTCGAACAGGTCCAGCACGTGCTGCGCACCGCCACCGAGCTGCGCGTCCCCGTCGTCCCGCAGGGCGCCCGCACCGGCCTGTCCGGCGGGGCCAACGCCACCGACGGCTGCATCGTGCTCTCGCTCGTCAAGATGGACCGCATCCTGGAGATCAACCCGGTCGACCGCGTCGCCGTCGTCGAACCGGGCGTCATCAACGCCGCCCTCTCCCGCGCGGTGAACGAACACGGCCTCTACTACCCGCCGGACCCCTCCAGCTGGGAGATGTGCACCATCGGCGGCAACATCGGCACGGCCTCCGGCGGGCTGTGCTGCGTCAAGTACGGGGTGACGGCCGAGTACGTGCTCGGCCTGGACGTGGTCCTCGCCGACGGACGGCTCATGTCCACCGGCCGCCGCACGGCCAAGGGGGTCGCCGGGTACGACCTCACCCGCCTCTTCGTCGGCTCCGAGGGCTCGCTCGGCATTGTCGTCCGCGCCGTCCTGGGTCTGCGGCCCCAGCCTCCGCAGCAGCTCGTCCTCGCCGCCGAGTTCGCCTCCACGGATGCCGCCTGCGACGCCATCTGCCGGATCATGGAGGGCGGGCACGTGCCGTCCCTCCTCGAACTGATGGACCGTACGACCGTCAAGGCCGTCAACGACCTCGCCCGCATGGGGCTGCCCGAGTCCACCGAGGCACTGCTGCTCGCCGCCTTCGACACCCCCGACCCGGCCGCCGACCTCGCCGCGGTGGGCGCGCTGTGCGAGGCCGCGGGCGCCACCCAGGTCGTCCCGGCGGAGGACGCGGCCGAGTCCGAACTCCTCCTCCAGGCGCGGCGCCTGTCGCTCACCGCGCTGGAGGCGGTCAAGGGCACGACGATGATCGACGACGTGTGCGTGCCCCGCTCGAAGCTGGGCGCGATGCTGGCGGGGGTCGAGCGCATCGCCGCGAAGTACGGCCTCACCATCGGCGTCTGCGCCCACGCCGGCGACGGCAACACCCACCCCACCGTCTGTTTCGACGCCGCCGACCCCGACGAGTCCCGGCGCGCCCGCGAGTCCTTCGACGAGATCATGGGCCTGGGCCTGGAGCTCGGCGGCACGATCACCGGCGAGCACGGTGTGGGCATCCTCAAGAAGGAGTGGATGGCCCGGGAACTCGGCCCGGTCGGCATGGAGATGCAGCGGGCGGTCAAGGCGGTCTTCGACCCGCTGGGCATCCTCAACCCGGGCAAGCTCTTCTGATTCGAATGCGTGCAACAGGTCTCATCAAAAGGGGCGGGTCCGGTGGGAGCCGACGTGACTCCTGCGCCGGTCTGGTAGATGTGGTGACCTCTACCAACCTCCGAGCAGATACGGGACGACGGACATGAGCGCCCCAACTCCGGCCCCCGGCGACGACAGGCCCCGCGAAGGGTACTACCCGGACCCGTCCATTCCTGGATATGTCCGGTACTGGAACGGCGCCTCCTGGGTGCCGGGCACGAGCCGTCCGGCGCCCGCCGACGGCGAATCGCTCTCCCCGCCGCCCGGCGCACGGCCCGCGGAACCGGCCCCGGTGGAGGAGACCGGTCCGCACTTCTTCGACGAGGACCCCCGGCCCTCCGCCGCAGGCCCCGGCGAGCAGGCCCCGGCCTCGGCCCCGGCACAGGCGGCACAGGAGCAGCACGGCAGCAGACCCGAGCCCGCGTCCGCCTGGGGCGCGGACCCCACCCGCCAGACCGGCCTCGGCGCCGACCAGGACCGCCGGGTCTCCTGGGGCGCGCCCCAGGGCACCGACCCGCGGATGCCCGCCGCGGGCCCCGCCGCAGCCGGGCCGGAGGGCGACGCGGAGGCCGCCCGTACGGCGGGCGCCCACGGCACGGCGGCCGTTCCGCCCGCGCAGGGCGCGGAGGCCCAGGAGGGCACCGCCGTGCTCCGCCGCCCGGCGGCCGGCCCGCGCCCCCAGGCCCCCGAGGGCGCGAACGCGGCCCGCCACGACAGCACCATGACGATGCGGCCCGTCCCGGGCGCGCGGAAGCAGGGCGGCAACCCGGGCACCCCGAGCGCGGCGGCCTCCGCGGCGCCTGCCGGACCGCAGCAGGTACCTCAGCAAGTACCGCAGCAGCAGGCGCCCCAGCAGACCGCGGCTCCGGCGGCCCAGGCCGCGCCCGCCCAGCAGGCCCCCGCCCAGCAGCCCGCCCCCGTTCCCCCGCAGTCCGCCGGCCCCGCCACGCCGCTGACCTCCGGGCCCGGCGGCGGTCAGCACTCCTGGGCCCAGCAGGTGCACCAGCTCGCCGCCGACAACAGCAGCCAGCCCGTCGCGCCGTGGAAGCCGGTGGCCCAGGACCCGTTCGCGGCCGCCGTCCTGAACCAGGCCGCCGCCCGGCCCGCGGGCCTCGGCAAGCGGCTGGCCGCCCGGCTGCTGGACACCCTCGTCGTCGGCGCCGTCACCGCCGTGGCCGCCGTGCCGCTCGGCGCCAAGGCCGTCGACCACATCAGCGGCAAGATCGACGCGGCCAAGCTCTCCGGCGAGCAGGTGACCGTCTGGCTGCTCGACGGCACGACCTCGGTCTACCTCGGCATCGTGCTCGCCGTACTGCTCGTCTTCGGCGCCCTCTACGAGGCGCTGCCCACCGCCAAGTGGGGCCGTACGCTCGGCAAGAAGCTGCTGCGCCTGGAGGTCCGCGACATCGAGGGGTACGAGCCGCCGACCTTCGCCCTCGCCCTGCGCCGCTGGCTGGTCTACAGCGTGCCGGGCGTGCTCGGCATCGGCGTCGTCGGCGTCCTGTGGTGCCTGTTCGACCGGCCCTGGCGCCAGTGCTGGCACGACAAGGCGGCGCACACGTTCGTAGCCGGGCAGCAGTAGGACGCGTACGCCGGGGGCGCACGGAGCGTACGGAAGCCCGTACCCCGGACGGCCTCGCGCCGGATGCGGAGCCGGAGGGATCGCGGTCGACTCGGGCCATGAGCACCGAACCGCCGCCCTCCGGGTCCGGTCAGTTCCCGGACGACGATCCGCTACGGAAGCAGCCCCCACCCGCCGAGGGCGGCGGCTCCCCGTACGACACGCCGTCCACGCCGCCGCCGCACGGGCAGTCCGGCGGCGGTCCGTACGCGGGCGGCCCGTACGGAGGGGACGCGCCCGGCGGCGCGTATCCCGGTGGGCCCGGTGGTCCGTACGGTGGCGGCCCGTACGGCGGTGACCCGTACGGGAGCGATCCGCTCGCCGGGATGCCGCCGCTCGCCGACCCCGGCAAGCGGGTGCTCGCCCGCGTCATCGACATGGTCGTCGTCGGGATCGTGGTGGTGCTGGTGGGCTGGGCGATCTTCGGCAGCACGGTCTACGGCATCGGCGCGGACGTCGCGGACGACGTGGACTACGGCCGGAACATCGGGCACGAGATCCTCGCGGCCGTCCTCTACCTCGCGTACGACACCTTCTTCACGGCCCGCAACGGGCAGACGCCCGGCAAGCGGCTGATGAAACTCCGCACGGCCAACCTCGGCGACGGCTCCACGCCCTCCGTGCAGACCGCGCTGCTCCGCGCGGCCGTGCTGTGGATCCCGTTCGCCTTCTGCTGCGCCTGCTTCTGGACGGTGATCGCGGGCGGCTGGAGCTTCTTCGACAAGCCCTATCGGCAGGGCCTCCACGACAAGGCGGCCCGTACCGTGGTGGTCAGTACCGGTTGACCGCCCGGGGCGCGGCCACCGACGCCTTCTCGCGCCGGGCCGGGGCGGGCTGTTCCTGCCCCGCATCCGACGCCGATACCGTCGGCGACTGTTTCCGCTGCGTCCGCGGCTGGGGCACGGTCATGGCGACGAGCAGGCCCAGCGCGAGCGCCGAGACGGCTATCACGACGATCGCGGCGCCCGAACTCGTCTGGGACAGCAGCAGCATGGCTAGGGTGGACAGAATCACGGTGCAGGAGCCGTAGGCGAGCTGTGCGGCCGTCGGACGAGGCATGGCAATCGTGTCCTCGGGGGGAATCTCCCCGTGCCTCTCTCAGTGGGGAGGGGGCGGATACGGGCGGATACGAATCAAAGGTGTGGCAACGGTGTCGGCTTGGCAATATGCCGACATCCGGTAGTTCTGCCAATCGACTCTATTCGCCAGCGTGCCCGAGGGGAACCAGAGGTAAGCGCGACCTGCCTCACGGTGACGGTGCAAGGGGAGCGCACGGAGTCATCGTGACCACCCGCTGGACGGGAGCGTGCGCCGGTTCGAAACAGGGGGGAACGTCCGTATAGCGGACTGCCGCTCCGTATAGTGAATTGTCCTGCTCAAGTCAAGGGCTGTTTTTTATCTCGAAAGTCCGGTCGAATGTCGTCACTTGACTACACGCGTATACCGCGCGCGGACTCCCTCCACAAGGACCCCCGTTCCGCGCGGCCGGGCGCGGGGGAGGACCTCAAGTGACCAGTAGACCCTGGATGTTCAGGGCAGCAGCGATCGGCGTCGCGTTCGCGGCGACCGCCGCCACGTTCTCGACCTTCACGGTGGCGCAGGCCGACGAAGGCACGGCGCCGGCCGCGGTGGACCGGCAGGACCCGGCGGCGCACCAGCACGTCGAGCACGACCTCGAAGGGCCGCTGAGCAAGACGCAGGAGGCCCAGCGCGAGGAGGCCCTGAAGCAGGTCATATCCGGCGACGCCGCGGTGAAGAAGCGCGACGGCTCGCAGGTCGTGCAGCTGAAGGGCAAGGGCGAGAAGGGCAAGAGCAAGTACGTCGAGCTCGGCCGCGAGAAGACCGACAAGATCTTCACGATCCTCGTCGAGTTCGGCGACCAGGTCGACAGCCGTTACGGCGGCACGGCCGGCCCGCTGCACAACGAGATAGCCCAGCCGGACCCGAAGCAGGACAACAGCACGGCCTGGCAGGCGGACTACGACCGCGAGCACTACGAGGACCTGTACTTCGGCACCGGCAAGAACGTCGAGTCGATGAAGAAGTACTACGAGAAGCAGTCCTCGGGCCGCTACTCGGTCGAGGGCGAGGTCAGCGACTGGGTCAAGGTCCCCTTCAACGAGGCCCGTTACGGCAACAACGCCTGTGGCGACACCACCTGCTCCAGCGTCTGGAACCTGGTCAGCGACGGCCTGACCGCCTGGGTCGCCGACCAGAAGGCGGCCGGCAAGTCCGACGCCGACATCAAGGCGGACCTGGCCCAGTACGACCAGTGGGACCGCTACGACTACGACGGCGACGGCGACTTCAACGAGTCCGACGGCTACGTCGACCACTTCCAGATCGTGCACGCCGGCGAGGACGAGTCCGCGGGCGGCGGCGCCCAGGGCGAGGACGCCATCTGGGCCCACCGCTGGTACGCGTTCGGCACCGACGCCGGCGCCACCGGTCCCGGCTTCAACAAGCTCGGCGGCACCCAGGTCGGCGACACCGGCATCTGGGTCGGCGACTACACCATCCAGCCGGAGAACGGCGGACTCGGCGTCTTCGCCCACGAGTACGGCCACGACCTCGGTCTGCCGGACCACTACGACACCAACGGCGGCGAGAACTCCACCGGCTTCTGGACCCTGATGTCCTCCGGCTCCTGGCTCGGCCGGGGCGAGGGCGAGATCGGCGACCTGCCGGGCGACATGACCGCCTGGGACAAGCTCCAGCTGGGCTGGCTCGACTACGAGACGGCCAAGGCCGCGACCAAGTCGGACCACAAGCTGGGCGTCGCCGAGTACAACACCAAGGACGCCCAGGCCCTGGTGGTCGAGCTGCCGGAGAAGGAGGTCACCACCGAGGTCGTGGAGCCCGCCCAGGGCGCGTCCCAGTGGTGGAGCGGCAGCGGCGACGACCTGTCCAACACGCTGACCCGTTCCGTGGACCTCACGGGCAAGTCCTCCGCCGCCCTGAGCCTCGACGGCTGGTGGGACATCGAGGCGGGCTACGACTACCTCTACACCGAGGTGTCGACCGACGGCGGCGCCAACTGGACGGCCCTGGACGGCACCGCGGACGGCGCGGCCATCAGCCGTGACGGCAGCGACAAGCCGGCGCTGGACGGCACGTCGGGCACGTACAAGAAGCTCGTGTACCCGCTCGACGCGTACGCGGGCAAGAAGATCGACCTGCGCTTCCGCTACCAGACGGACGGCGGGGTCGCGCAGAAGGGCTTCGCGGCCGACTCCGTCACCGTCACCGCGGACGGCTCCGCCGTCTTCGCGGACGACGCGGAGAGCGCGGACGCGGCCTGGACGGCGAAGGGCTTCTCCCGCGTCGGCGCGTCCATCACGGACGACTACGCGCAGTACTACATCGCCGAGAACCGTCAGTACGTGTCGTACGACAAGGTCCTGAAGACCGGCCCGTACAACTTCGGCTGGTCGACCACGCGTCCGGACTGGGTGGAGCACTACCCGTACCAGAACGGCCTGCTGATCTGGAAGTGGGACACCTCGCAGCAGGACAACAACACCAGCGTGCACCCGGGTACCGGACTGCTGCTGCCGGTGGACGCCCACCCGGAGGCCCTGCGCTGGAACGACGGCACCCTGATGCGCAACCGCGTCCAGGCGTACGACTCGCCGTTCAGCCTCTACCGCACGGACGGCATCACGCTGCACAAGGCGGGCGTCGCGACGCGGATCCCGTCGAAGGCGGGCGTGTCGACGTTCGACGACCACCGCAACACGTACTACGACGAGTCCAACAAGACCGCCGGAGTCAAGATCACTGACACCAACACCAAGATCCGGATCGTCAAGGAGGCCAAGGACGGCTCCACGATCTCGGTCCAGGTCGGACCCGCGGTGAAGTAGACCGCGTCTCCGCAGGTCAGACGCGTATCGGCCGTGACCCCTTGGCGGGTCGCGGCCGATCGTGCTTAGGTGCGTCCTGTGAGGCTCTTATTGACACCGGTGCGCACAGGGAAGTGACTGCATGGCCGCAGGAGGTTTCTGCAAGCTGCCCAGCGGCAGCGTGGTGGTGGCGCTGAACCTGCCCAGCCCGGCCGCCGACGGCTCCGCCGGGGTGCGCGTGCTGGTGCACGCGCGCAACCGCGCCCGGGCCCTGACCCGGCTGCGCAACCTCGGCCTGCGCGCCGTCTACCTCCGGGGCAACGCGGCGCCGCCCACCCCGGACGAGGTCACCGCCGTCCTGCACCACCCCGACGGCCTCATATGGCGCACGGCCCCCACCCCGGACACGGTGACCGTGCTGGAGCTCTGGCACCCGATCAGGGCACTCCTGGGACGGCCCACGGCACAGGCGTAGCGGTGCGGTGCCGCGCGGCTCTCAGACGACCGGCTTGCCCGTGAGTTCCACGCCCGCCTCCTGCAGTTCGACGAGCGCCCGTTCGGTGGTCTCCCCGGCGACTCCCGCGGTCAGGTCCAGCAGCACCTGGGTGCGGAAGCCCTCCCGTACGGCGTCCAGCGCGGTGGCGCGGACACAGTGGTCCGTGGCGATGCCCACCACGTCCACCTCGTCGACCTCGCGGTCGCGCAGCCAGTCGGCCAGGGACTCGCCGTTCTCGTCGACGCCCTCGAAGCCGCTGTACGCGGCCGCGTACGCGCCCTTGTCGAAGACGGCGTCGACGGCGCCGGAGGCGACCGCCGGGGCGAAGTTCGGGTGGAAGCCCACGCCCTCGGTGCCCGCCACGCAGTGCGCGGGCCAGGAGTGGACGTAGTCGGGGTTGTCGGCGAAGTGCCCGCCGGGCGCGATATGACGGTCACGGGTGGCCACGACATGGCGGTAGCCGGCGGTCGCCTGGCCGATCAGCTCGGTGATCGCGGCGGCCACGTCGGCACCCCCGGTGACCGCGAGGCTGCCCCCCTCGCAGAAGTCGTTCTGCACGTCTACGACGATCAAGGCGCGGCGCATGGTCGGTGTCCTTCGGCTGAGACTGGGGATGGTGCGGGGCGGGGGCCCGGCCGTCGGGTCGCGGACGGGCGACACGACACGAACTACCGAGCCTAGGGATGCTGCGGCCAGGGCGGGAAGGGTGCATGCGGCGGCCGGTTCGTGCGCGGGCCGCGCCGCCGGTGCCCTCCCCCCGGCCGTCCGTTCCTGCACGGCGGTACGGGAGCACCGGTCGGACGGCCGCGCGGGCCGGGCGGCCGGTGTGCGCCCCCGCACGCCGTCACCGGCGTGGGCTCACACGTACTCCGTCGGAATGACCGCCTCCCCACGTGAGAGCTGTGTCGCCGAGAGCGGCAGCCCCGCGCGCGCGGCCGCGTGCCGGTCCCGTACGACGTCCAGGGGTTCGCGGGCGACGACCTGGCCGCCCTTTATCAGCTCCACCTGCAGCAGCCGGTCCGTCAGCTCCTGCGGCACCTTCCCGGTGCCGATCACCTCGGCCTCGGCCACCCCGTACTCGTCCAGCCGCCGGGCCGCCCACTTCCGGCCGCCGACGGAGGTCTTGCCGCCGCTGGACTTCTTCGCCACCGGCACCAGCGGCGCCTGCGGGTCCGCCGACTCGGCACGGGCGACCAGCTTGTACACCATCGAGGCCGTCGGATGACCGGACCCGGTCACCAGCTGGGTGCCCACCCCGTACGCGTCCACGGGCGCCGCGCGCAGCGAGGCGATCGCGTACTCGTCGAGGTCGGACGTCACCACGATCCTCGTCTCCGTCGCGCCCAGCTCGTCCAGCTGCTGCCGCACCCGGTGCGCGACCAGCAGCAGGTCCCCGGAGTCGATCCGGACGGCGCCCAGCTTCGGCCCGGCGACCTCCACCGCCGTACGGACCGCCTCGGCGACGTCGTAGGTGTCCACGAGCAGCGTGGTGCCCTGGCCCAGCACGCTCACCTGCGCCTGGAAGGCGTCGCGCTCGGTGTCGTGCAGCAGGGTGAAGGCGTGCGCGGAGGTGCCCACGGTCGGGATGTTGTAGCGGAAGCCGGCCGCGAGGTCCGACGTGGTCGCGAAACCGCCGACGTACGCCGCGCGGGCCGCGGCCACCGCCGCCAGCTCGTGGGTGCGCCGGGCGCCCATCTCGATCAGCGGCCGGTCCCCGGCGGCCGACGACATCCGGGAGGCGGCCGCCGCGATCGCCGAGTCGTGGTTGAGGATCGACAGGATCACGGTCTCCAGCAGCACGCACTCCGCGAAGCTGCCCTCGACGCGCAGGATCGGCGAGCCCGGGAAGTAGACCTCGCCCTCGGGATAGCCCCAGACGTCGCCGCCGAAGCGGTACGAGGCCAGCCACTCGAGGGTCGGCTCGTTCACGACGCCGCGCTCGCGCAGGAAGCCGAGCACGTCCGTGTCGAAGCGGAAGTTCTCCACCGCGTCCAGCACGCGTCCCGTGCCCGCGACGACGCCGTAGCGCCGCCCCTCGGGCAGCCGCCGGGTGAACACCTCGAACACCGAGCGCCGCTCGGCGGTGCCCGCCGCCAGTGCGGCCTGGAGCATCGTCAGCTCGTAATGGTCCGTGAAGAGCGCCGTCGAGGGCACGTCCACCGGCAGCCCAAGATCCGCTACGCCCACCAAAGCTCTCCTCGTTCTGACGGTGCGGTCTGCTGCGGCCGTCGCCCGCCGGTGCGGCGGAACACGGCCTGTAGGACGATCGTACTCGGATTTCGTCAGTCTGACGATTTATGGGGTCCGCTGGGATTTAGGGGGTCCGTTTGTGCGGGTACCCGGTTGTGGTGGCAGCATGGGCCGTGTGACGGCGCCCGCACCCCTAGAGATCGAACAGACCGAGTCGGTGGAGGAGACCTTCGCCGTTCCGGAGCCCGATGTGCCGTGGGTGACGATCGTGCACAACGACCCGGTCAATCTCATGAGCTACGTGACGTATGTCTTCCAGACGTACTTCGGCTACCCCAAGGACAAGGCCACCAAGCTCATGCTGGACGTGCACCACAAGGGCCGCGCGGTGGTCTCCAGCGGGACGCGCGAGGAGATGGAGCGCGACGTACAGGCCATGCACGGATACGGTCTGTGGGCCACCCTTCAGCAGGACCGCAAGTAGCGGGCCACCCCAGCAGGACCGGACAGAGCACCACCCTCCAGCAGGCCGGAAGCAGCGAATCCACTCCATGCCAGGACACTTCGAACCGATCTCCGGCGGCGGCGCGGCCGTCGCGCTCGACGAGGTCGAGATCTCCATCATCCGCTCGCTGGCCGTGCAGCTCCTGGAGCTCATCGGCCCGGGTCCCGCCGAAGAGTCCCCGGACGACCCGTTCGCCGAGCTCTTCGCCGAAGGTCCGAGCGAACCGCCCAAGGACCCCGTGCTCCTGCGCCTCCTCCCGGACGCCTACGGCGGCCCGGACGCGGAGGAGGCCTCGCCGGACGAGGCCGCGGAGCAGCGCGCGTACTCGGCGGAGTTCCGCCGCTTCACCGAGAACGACCTGCGGGCCGGCAAGCGCGAGAACGCCCTCGCGGTGATCCGCTCCCTGGACCGGCTGGACGCCGCGGCCGACGGCGGCGCCGTCCTGGAGCTGGCGCCGGAGGACTCCCGGCGGTGGCTCGGCACCCTCAACGACCTGCGCCTCGCGATCGGCACCCGGCTGGACATCGCCGACGAGGAGGACACCGACCTCCTCTTCCGGCTGCCGGACGAGGACCCGCGCAAGCCGATGGTGATGGCGTACCTGTGGCTGGGCGGGCTCCAGGAGACGCTCGTCGAGACGCTGATGTCCTGAGGCGTCCGCCGGCGGTCCACCGACGGACCGTTGGTGTTCGCTCAACGGACACTCAAATCCGAATAACGATCCTGTCACCGAGATGGCCCGCTATGGCCACCTCGGTGCCCTTTGTCCACTTTTCTCTGTGGTGTGCGCCACTGACCGTGCCCGTCATCACTGTTGCGGGCGTGATAAATCTTCACGACCGCCCGACGGGACACCACCCTCGTCCCGCCGGGTGCGCCACCGAGCCGGCAGACCGCCGGCCAGGCACGACTCCAGCACATCCGGGGGGATCGCAACCCGATCCGCGGCCGCCGAAGGCCCGGGTCGGCGTGGAGAAAGGCGCACCACACATGACCTCAGCGCAGGTCGGTAAGACTCACGACGGCACCGGGGCCGTGGGCGGCGACGCACCCGAAGAGGGGTACGAGCGCGGGCTCAACAGCCGTCAGGTCCAGATGATCGCGATCGGCGGCGCCATCGGCGTCGGCCTGTTCCTCGGGGCCGGGGCGAACATCGCCAAGGCCGGTCCCAGCCTCATCCTGATGTACGCCCTCGCGGGCGTGATCATCTTCTTCATCATGCGGGCGCTCGGCGAGCTCCTGCTCTACCGTCCGGTCTCGGGCTCGTTCGCGGAGTACTCGCGGGAGTTCCTCGGTCCGTTCTTCGGCTACTTCACCGGCTGGACCTACTGGCTGATGTGGATCGTCACCGGCATGGCCGAGCTCACGGCCGCCGCGATCTACGTCAACTACTGGTGGCCCCAGATCCCGCAGTGGGTCACGGCGCTGGTCTTCCTGGTGGTCCTGTTCGCGGCCAACCTGATCTCGGTGAAGCTCTTCGGCGAGATCGAGTTCTGGTTCTCGATGATCAAGGTCACCGCGCTGCTCGGCATGATCGTCATCGGCCTCGGCGTGCTCACCTTCGGCTTCAGCGCGGCCGGCGACACCGCGTCCGTCTCCAACCTGTGGGCCTTCGACGGCATCTTCCCCACGGGCGTCGGCTCGTCCCTGATGACCCTGCAGGGCGTCATGTTCGCCTACCTCGCGGTCGAGCTGGTCGGCGTCACGGCCGGTGAGTCGGAGAACCCGGAGAAGACCCTCCCCAAGGCGATCAACACCCTGCCCTGGCGCATCGCCCTGTTCTACGTCGGCGCCCTCACCGTCATCCTCTGCGTGGTGAAGTGGACCGAGTTCGCCCCGGGCGTGAGCCCCTTCGTCGAGGCGTTCGCGCAGATCGGCATCCCGGCCGGCGCCGGCATCGTCAACTTCGTGGTCCTCACCGCGGCCCTGTCGTCCTGCAACTCGGGCATGTACTCCACGGGCCGCATGCTGCGCACCCTCGCGGACAACGGCGAGGCCCCCAAGGTGTTCAGCAGGCTCTCCGCCACGAAGACGCCCGCCCTCGGCATCACCGTCTCCGTGCTCTTCATGGGCATCGGCGTGATCCTGAACTACATCGTGCCGGAGAAGGCCTTCGGCTACGTCACCTCGGTGGCCACCGCCGCCGGCATCTGGACCTGGCTGATGATCCTGATCAGCCATGTCCTGTACCGCCGCGCGGTCGTCGCGGGCCGGCTGCCCGCCTCCTCCTTCCCGGCCCCGGGCGGCTCGGTGTGCAGCTGGATCGCCATCGTCTTCCTGCTGGGCGTCACCGTCATGATCGGGATTGACGCCGACGCCCGGATCTGCCTGTACGTGATGGCGGGCTGGGCGGCCGCGCTGGCGGTCGGCTGGTTCGCGCTGAAGTCGCGCAACCCGGAGGTCACCACGCGGCGCGAGGCGAGCCTCGAAAAGACCGGCTGACCCCGTTCCCGGCGAGCCCCACGGCTCCCGGCGGTCCGGCATACGGACGGCCCCGTACCACTCCTCGGTACGGGGCCGCTCCTCTGCTTATCCTGGCCGACATGCTGACCATCACCCAGGACCTCGTCGACCGGATCGTCGAGCACGCGCGCAAGGATCACCCCGACGAGGCGTGCGGCGTCGTCGCGGGACCCGCGGGCACGGACCGCCCCGAGCGCTTCATCCCCATGCTCAACGCCGCCCGCTCGCCCACGTTCTACGAGTTCGACTCCGGCGACCTGCTCAAGCTCTACCGCGAGATGGACGACCGCGACGAGGAACCCGTCGTGATCTACCACTCCCACACGGCCACCGAGGCCTACCCCTCCCGCACGGACATCAGCTACGCCAACGAGCCGGGCGCCCACTACGTCCTCGTCTCGACCGCGGACACCGACGGACTCGGCGACTTCCAGTTCCGCTCGTACCGCATCGTGGACGGCGAGGTCACGGAGGAAGAGGTGCAGGTGGTGGAGGCGTACTGAGCGCCGAACGCACCGCCGGTCACCTGTCGATCCCGCAGTTCGGTCACGGTGCATCCACTATGCGAGATCACATTCCGGAACCCGGACCGGGAATCGTTACGATGACCGCATGGTTCTCCACGACGTGAGCGAAACGACGCCGGGCACGCTGCTCGTGGCGCGGCTGCACGTCGACCTGTGCAGGCTCGCCAGCGCCATCTGTTGACGCCGGTCCCTGCCGCCGTACGGCCGTGAGCCGCGGCGTCCCGCACCGTGCACCGCACACGCCCGGCGCCGCGCGCGCCCTCCCCCTCGAGCACTCGGCCCGCCGAGCGGCGAGCGGGGAGCCGACAGCCGACCCTGACCCTTTTCGACAGGAGCCCGCAACCATGGCCATCGAGGTCCGCATCCCGACCATCCTCCGCCAGTACACCGGCGGCGAGAAGGCGGTGGAGGGTACGGGAGACACCCTCGCCGAGCTCTTCGCCGACCTCGAGAGCCGGCACTCCGGTATCGAGGCCCGCATCGTCGACGGGGGCCAGCTCCGCCGCTTCGTCAACGTGTACCTGAACGACGAGGACGTCCGTTTTCTCGACGGCATCAACACCAAGCTGTCGGACGGCGACAACGTGACGATCCTGCCGGCCGTCGCCGGCGGCATGGCCTGATCGGCGCGCGGATCCCCATGCGCTACGACTCCCCGCTGGCCGCGGTGGGCAACACCCCTCTGGTGTGCCTGCCGCGGCTCTCGCCGTCCGCCGACGTCCGTATCTGGGCCAAGCTCGAGGACCGCAACCCGACGGGTTCGGTCAAGGACCGCCCCGCCCTGCACATGATCGAGCAGGCGGAGAAGGACGGCCGTCTGACCCCGGGCTGCACCATCCTGGAGCCCACCTCCGGCAACACCGGCATCTCGCTGGCCATGGCGGCCAAGCTCAAGGGCTACCGCATGGTGTGCGTGATGCCCGAGAACACCTCGCAGGAGCGCCGCGACCTGCTCGGCATGTGGGGCGCGGAGATCATCTCCTCCCCGGCCGCGGGCGGCTCCAACACCGCCGTACGGGTCGCCAAGGAACTGGCCGCAGAGCACCCCGACTGGGTGATGCTCTACCAGTACGGCAACCCGGACAACGCGGGTGCCCACTACGCCACCACGGGCCCGGAGATCCTCGCCGACCTCCCGTCCGTCACCCACTTCGTCGCGGGCCTCGGCACCACCGGCACTCTCATGGGCGTGGGCCGCTACCTGCGCGAGCAGAAGCCGGACGTGAAGATCGTCGCCGCCGAGCCGCGCTACGACGACCTGGTCTACGGCCTGCGCAACCTCGACGAGGGCTTCGTCCCCGAGCTGTACGACGCCTCCGTCCTCACCACCCGCTTCTCGGTCGGCTCGGCCGACGCGGTGACCCGTACCCGCGAGCTGCTCCAGCAGGAGGGCATCTTCGCGGGCGTCTCCACCGGCGCGGCCCTGCACGCCGCGATCGGCGTGGGCAACAAGGCCGTGAAGGCGGGCGAGACCGCCGACATCGTGTTCGTCGTGGCCGACGGCGGCTGGAAGTACCTCTCGACGGGCGTCTACACGGCGGCCACGACGGAAGAGGCGATCGAGACGCTGCACGGCCAGCTCTGGGCGTAGCCGCGGCGCGGGCCAGGGGGACGACCATGAAATAACGACCACGAAGTGACGGCCAAGTGTGGTCAGGGGCGTGACGGTTCCCTGGCCACCAGCTCGTCGGACCTCCTCAGCCCGCCAGATGCCGTACCTGGTCCCACACCAGTGGATCCGCGACACCCACCCGCCGCCGGAGGTCCCGTACTGGGACGTCCCGAGGCTCGTCCGTCTCCAGGAAGCTGGTGCGCCCGCGGGCGTCGCCCACGGAACCCGGCGGCAGCGGGATCACCCCCGCCCGCTCCTCGCGGAACTTCATGGTGATCCGGGCGACCCGCGCCCGGTCGCCGCGCACGGACAGCACCAGACACGGCCGGTCACACAGCCGGTCCCCGGCCTCCGGACCGCCCGGCGCGTCCGGCCCGTCAGGCTCGGCAGGCCCGTCCGGTCCGTCGTCGTGCGGCACCCGCGCCCACCAGATCTCCGCGGGCCGCGGCCGTGGCCGTTCCCCGGCCCGCACCGGCGTGCCGTCCGGCTCCTGAGGCCGTGCCGGCCGCGCTGTACGACGCGCCCGCCCGGCCGGGCGGCGTCCCCGCCGGCCCCAGCCGTCCACCAGCGTCGCGACCAGGGCGAGCAGCACCACCGCCGCGAGCGCCGGCCACCAGGACGTGTCCATACGCACGACGGTACCGGCGCACTCCGCACCGCGCCCTGCCGTGACCTCACCCTCAACGCCCTCCAGCACGCCGTTCGCGCTCTTCGCGCGCCCCTCCCGACCTTTCGCGCCCCACTTCCAGCCGAACCGGTGACACCACAGGTGAGTTCGCCCACAACGGCCCCTGCCGGAGGAGCCACCCGTCCTTTTGCGCCTTACGCTCGACGGACCGCACGACCCCCTTTCTCGACCCCCCGTTCCCGTCGCCAATCTGCCAGCGCGGAGGTTCCAGCTCCATGAAGCTCACCGTCGTCGGCTGCTCGGGGTCGTTCCCGTCCGCGGAATCGGCCTGCTCGAGTTACCTCGTCGAGGCCGACGGCTTCCGGCTGCTTCTCGACATGGGCAACGGCGCCCTCGGCGAGCTGCAGCGCCACTGCGGTCTCTACGACCTCGACGCGATCTTCCTCAGTCATCTGCACGCCGATCACTGCATCGACATGTGCGCGTACTTCGTCGCGCGCTACTACCGGCACGACGGCGGCCGCTGCGCCCCCATACCGGTCTACGGTCCCGAGGGCACCGAGCAGCGCCTGACCACCGCGTACGCCGACACCCCGTCCGCCTCCTCCATGAGCGAGGTCTTCGACTTCCACACGGTCAAGCCGGGCACCTTCGACGTGGGCCCCTTCACCGTGCACACCGAACGGGTCGCCCACCCCGTGGAGGCGTACGGCATCCGCGTCGAGCACGGCGGCCGCACCCTGACGTACTCCGGGGACACGGGCACCACCGAGGCACTGGACGAACTCGCCCGCGACGCCGACCTGTTCCTGTGCGAGGCCGCGTTCACGGACGGCAAGGAGAACATCCCGGACCTCCACCTCAACGGCCGGGAGGCCGGCGAGACGGCCGCCCGCGCCGGAGCCCGCCGCCTCGTCCTCACCCACATCCCGCCGTGGACGGACCCCCAGGTCAACCTCGCGGACGCGCGTGCCGTGTACGACGGTCCGGTGGAGCTGGCGGCGCCGCGGACGTCGTACGAGATCTGACCGCCGCGCAATTAGGCAGGCGTCTCGTCACGTGTCCCGTCACGTGTCCCGTGACGTGTCTCCCACGGATCCCCGCTGTCGCTCGGGGCCCGGGTCCGCGTACGCTGGAAAGCCCCCGGTACCACCTGTCCTGGTCCCGGGGGCCTTTCATGTGAGCTGCCGTACGTGCCGGCGCTCACGCCTTGGTGCTCACCTGCTTACGCCTTGGTGAGGTCCTCGACCTCTTCCTCGGGCTCGCGGCCCGGGGTCTTGAGGTCGAACTTGACGATGGCGAAGCGGAAGACGACGTAGTAGATCGCCGCGAAGACCAGGCCGATCGGGATGATCAGCCATGGCTTGGTCGCCAGATGCCAGTTGAGCGCGTAGTCGATGGCACCGGCCGAGAAGTTGAAGCCGGCGTGCACGCCCAGGCCCCACGTCACCGCCATCGACACGGCGGTCAGCAGCGCGTGCAGCACGTACAGGAGCGGCGCGATGAACATGAACGAGAACTCGATCGGCTCGGTGACACCGGTGACGAACGAGGTCAGGGCCAGCGAGACCATCATGCCGGTGACGGCCTTGCGGCGCTCCGGGCGGGCGGTGTGCGCGATGGCCAGCGCCGCGGCCGGCAGACCGAACATCATGATCGGGAAGAACCCGGACTGGAACAGACCGGCCGACGGGTCACCGGCCAGGAACCGGGTGATGTCGCCGTGCACCACGTCGCCGGCGGCGTTCGTGAAGTCGCCGAGCTGGAACCAGGCCACGGTGTTGACGAACTGGTGCATGCCGATCGGGATCAGCGCCCGGTTCACGGCGCCGAACAGGGCCGCGCCGCCCGAGCCGAGGCCGGTCATCCACTCGCCGAAGTTCGAGATGCCGGTGCCGATGGGCTCCCAGACCAGGCCGAAGAAGACACCCACGACGATGCCGACGAACGCCATGATGATCGGCACCAGGCGGCGCCCGTTGAAGAAGCCGAGCCAGTCCACCAGCTTGGTGCGGTGGAACCGCTGCCACAGCACGGCGGCGAGCAGACCCATGATGATGCCGCCCAGCACGCCGGGGTCGTTGTACGTCGCGGCGACGTCCTCACCCTTCTTGACCACCGCCTCGGTGACCGGGAAGGCCTGCAGGACCTTGCTGTAGACGAGGAAGCCGACCACCGCGGCCAGCGCGGTGGAGCCGTCGGCCTTCTTGGCGAAGCCGATCGCCACGCCGATGCAGAACAGGATCGGCAGCGATCCGGTCAGCGCACCGCCCGCGTTGTTGAACACGGCGGCGACCCGGTCCCAGCCGAGGCCGTCCTTGCCGAAGATGTCATCCTGTCCGAGCCGGACCATGATGCCCGCCGCCGGCAGAACGGCGATCGGGAGCTGCAAACTGCGGCCGACCTTCTGCAGCCCCTGGAACAGTCCGGATCCCCGCTTCTTCGCGGGAGCCGCCCCGGTGGTGGCGGTGCTCATACGTCCTCCATCGTGCCGGCCTACATCAGCAGTGGTGTAGACCTCTGGTGTCGACCTGTTCTAGCACGAGGGAAGCCAGATCGGAACCCGCGCTTCCGCGACCGGCCCGGTACGAACCGTAGCCGTCGCCGCCGTCGGGCCGTCGTGCGTGGATTGGCGGCCGGCCGTCACGTGGTGTAGACCAGCTGGCGTACGATCTAGCGTCAAGCGTCAAGCGTCACCAAGCGGTGCGGATCAGGCGGATCAGGGAGAAAGACATGGCCACCAAGGCTGAGAAGATCGTCGCCGGGCTCGGCGGAATCGACAACATCGAAGAGGTCGAGGGCTGCATCACCCGCCTGCGCACCGAGGTCGTGGACCCCGCCAAGGTCGACGACGCCGCGCTGAAGGCCGCCGGCGCCCACGGCGTCGTCAAGATGGGCACGGCGATCCAGGTCGTCATCGGCACGGACGCGGACCCGATCGCCGCGGAGATCGAAGACATGATGTGAGCCGCCGCCGGGCAACCGGAGCGGACACCCTGCCGGGGGTCCTTCCCGTCGTGGGAGGGGCCCCTTCCACATGTACGGATAGGCTCGGCGCCATGTCTCGAATCGACGGCCGTACGCCCGATCAGCTCCGCCCCGTCACCATCGAACGCGGCTGGAGCAAGCACGCCGAGGGCTCCGTCCTCGTTTCCTTCGGTGACACGAAGGTCCTCTGCACCGCCTCCGTCACGGAAGGCGTCCCCCGCTGGCGCAAGGGCAGCGGCGAGGGCTGGGTCACCGCCGAGTACGCCATGCTGCCGCGCGCCACCAACACCCGCGGCGACCGCGAGTCCGTCCGCGGCAGGATCGGCGGCCGCACCCACGAGATCTCCCGCCTCATCGGCCGCTCCCTGCGCGCCGTCATCGACTACAAGGCCCTCGGCGAGAACACCGTCGTCCTCGACTGCGACGTGCTCCAGGCCGACGGCGGCACCCGTACCGCGGCCATCACCGGCGCGTACGTGGCCCTGGCCGACGCGGTCGCCTGGGCCCAGGGCAAGAAGCTCATCAAGGCGAACCGCCAGCCGCTGACCGGCACGGTCAGCGCGGTCTCCGTCGGCATCGTGGGCGGCGTGCCGCTGCTCGACCTCTGCTACGAGGAGGACGTCCGGGCCGAGACCGACATGAACGTCGTCTGCACCGGCGACGGCCGCTTCGTCGAGGTCCAGGGGACCGCCGAGGCCGAGCCGTTCGCCCGCGAGGAGCTCAACGCGCTGCTCGACCTGGCCGTGGCCGGATGCGACGAGCTGGCCGCCGTACAGCGCAAGGCGCTCGACGCGGTCCTCGAAAGGTAAAGGACGCACCAAGAAAGGGCGGGCGTCGCGAGCAACCGCGGCGCACCGCCCGGCGTCCCTACCGGTACGGGCGTGCGGAACACCGCCGCACGCCCGGCCACACAACCGCACAGCACAGTGCTGAGCGCACCGCACGGGGGCCGTGCGGGCCGGAGAGCCCAGGAGGACAGTTCACATGGCCGCGAGCCGTCGCCGACGCCGTACGACCATCGCCGCAGTGGTAGCCGCAGCCGCGCTCACGGCCGGCTTCGCCACGGGCTGCGACGCCGTCGACAAGGCCCTGGACTGCGTCCAGACCGCCGATGCCGTCGCCACCAGCGTCAACGAGCTCCAGCAGGCCGTCGAGGCCGCGTCGAACGACCCGACCCAGCTCGAGGAGTCGCTGAACTCCATCGACAAGAACCTCGACGAGCTCGGCGACAAGACCGACAACGCCGACGTCAACAAGGCCGTCGACGACCTCCAGCAGGCCGTGACCAACGTCCGCGAGTCCGTCGAGAAGGGCGACGCGACCCCGGACGTCAGCCCGATCACGGACGCGGCAGGCGAACTGACGAAGGTCTGCACGCCGTAACGCGAAGCGTGCGGCGAGGGCGGGGCGGGGCCTGCCGTGACGCCCGGGATACTGGGGGCATGACCCGCCTGATCCTCGCCACCCGCAACGCCGGAAAGCTCACCGAACTCCAGGCCATCCTCGCCGACGCAGGCATCACCCACGACCTCGTCGGCGCGGACGCCTTCCCCGACGTACCCGACGTCAAGGAGACCGGCGTCACCTTCGCCGAGAACGCCCTGCTGAAGGCCCACGCCCTGGCCCAGGCCACCGGCCTCCCGGCCGTCGCCGACGACTCCGGCCTCTGCGTGGACGTCCTCGGCGGCGCCCCCGGCATCTTCTCCGCCCGCTGGGCCGGCCGCCACGGCGACGACAAGGCGAATCTGGACCTGCTCCTCGCCCAGCTGTCGGACATCGCCGACGAACACCGCTCGGCCCACTTCGCCTGCGCGGCGGCCCTCGCCCTGCCGGACGGCACGGAGCGGGTGGTGGAGGGACAGCTGCCGGGCACCCTGCGCCACGCCCCCGCCGGCACGAACGGCTTCGGCTACGACCCGATCCTCCAGGTCGAGGGCGACACGCGCACGTGCGCGGAACTGAGCCCCGAGGAGAAGAACGCGATCAGTCATCGGGGGCAGGCGTTCCGGGCGTTGGTGCCGGTGGTGCGGGAGCTGCTGGGCTGAGTCGCTACACGAAGCGGCCTGCGCATCGATCCTTCGACGCGCAGGCCGCTGCGGTGCGGCGGAAGGGATTCGAACCCTCAAGCCCGTCAAGGGCCACGGCTCCTAAGGCCGCTGCGTCAACCAGTTGCGCCACCGCCGCTAGCCGCCTGTCATCGTACCGGGAGTCGTTCGTCGGTTGGGGCCTCCCCTGCGGGTTCGTGGTTACGCCAAGTCGGTGACCAGCGGTCACCGTCAGTGACCTGACGTCAGCTTCAGGCCCACCACCGCCACCACCAGCAGACACACGAAGAAGATGCGGGCCGCGGTGGCCGGTTCGCCGAGGACGACCATGCCGAGGACGGCCGCGCCGGCCGCGCCGATGCCGACCCAGACGCCGTACGCCGTGCCGATGGGCAGGGTGCGGGCGGCGTAGGAGAGCAGGAGCATGCTGGCGACGATGCCCGCGCCGGTGGCGAGGCTCGGCCAGAGGCGGGTGAAGCCTTCGGTGTACTTCATTCCGATCGACCAGCCGACTTCGAGCAGACCGGCGATGATCAGCAGGACCCAGGCCATGGGGCACCTCCGGGAAACAGTGAAAAGGGCTTCTCGTGGGGTGCGTCGTCTTTTCCTGTGTCCCGGTACGGCGCGTCTCGTCGGGGTGGTTCCACCGTAGCAAAGTGGGGCGCGCAGCAGGCAAGAGGCCGGTGACCATGGTCACCGGCCTCTGTCGGCTGTGATGTACAGGTGCTGCGCGTACTGTTCCCGGAGGCTGCCTACAGGGGCTGCCTACAGGTACAGGCCCGTCGAGTCCTCCGAGCCCTCGAAGCGGTCCGCCGCCACCGCGTGCAGGTCGCGCTCGCGCATCAGGACGTAGGCCGTGCCCCGCACCTCGACCTCCGCGCGGTCCTCGGGGTCGAAGAGCACGCGGTCGCCGGGCTCCACCGTACGGACGTTCTGGCCGACCGCGACGACCTCGGCCCAGGCGAGGCGCCGGCCGACGGCCGCCGTCGCCGGGATGAGGATGCCCCCGCCGGAGCGCCGCTCGCCCTCGGCGGTGTCCTGCCGTACGAGCACGCGGTCGTGCAGCATCCGGATGGGCAGCTTGTCGTCGTGGTGGGTCTTCTCGCTCACGCCCTGAATTTACCTGCCTTCCCGTGAGATGCAGTACGCGGGAGGGTCAGCCTTTGCGGCGCCGGGTGCCGAGGGCGAGCAGCCCGACGACTCCGACGACGACCAGGGCGACGGGCACGATGCGCTCGAGACGGGGTGCGCCGTCCTCGCCCACCAGCTGGCCCTTGAAGTCCGTCACCGCCCGGTTGACCCCGACGTAGGCGCGTCCGAGCGTGTGGTCGATGTTGGCGGCGACCTTGGCCTTGGCGTCGCCGACGATGGTCTTCGGGTGGACCCGGACGCCGATCTCGTCGAGCGTCTCGGCCAGCTTCTCGCGGCGCCGCCTGATGTCCGCCTCGATCTGAGCAGGGGTTCTGGTGTCCGGTGCGTCCGCCACCGCGCTGCCTCCGTGGTCCGTCGTCGAAGCCTGTTGACGCACAGTTTGTCAGCTCTGTGCGGCGCCGCACTGTCAGGTACCCCGATTACGCTCAGGGACGGCACCTTTCCGCACGTACGAGGAGACCAGACCGTGAGCGAGCGACTCCAGCCCGGCGACACCGCCCCCGCCTTCACCCTGCCGGACGCCGACGGCAACGAGGTCTCGCTGGCCGGCTACAAGGGCCGCAAGGTGATCGTCTACTTCTACCCGGCCGCGCTGACCCCGGGCTGCACCAAGCAGGCCTGCGACTTCACCGACAACCTGGACGTCCTGGCGGGCGCCGGGTACGACGTGATCGGCATCTCCCCGGACAAGCCGGAGAAGCTCGCCAAGTTCCGCGAGGCGGAGAACCTCAAGGTCACGCTGCTCGCGGACCCGGAGAAGGCGGTCCTGGAGGCGTACGGCGCCTTTGGCGAGAAGAAGCTGTACGGGAAGGTCGTCACCGGTGTCATCCGGTCCACGGTCGTCGTGGACGAGGAGGGCAAGGTGGAGCGCGCGCTGTACAACGTGAAGGCCACCGGGCACGTGGCGAAGATCATCAAGGATCTGGGGATCTGAGGCCGGGGCTCCGAGGCCGGGGCTCCGAGGTCGGAAATCTGAGGCCTTCGCGGTCCCGGCTGCTATGTGAACGGCCCGCACCGGGTG
The DNA here is from genome assembly GCF_014650915.1 of Streptomyces poonensis. Taxonomy (GTDB): domain Bacteria; phylum Actinomycetota; class Actinomycetes; order Streptomycetales; family Streptomycetaceae; genus Streptomyces; species Streptomyces poonensis. Next base: position 136,061 of record NZ_BMVW01000010.1, read on the forward strand.
ATCCGGTGCGGGCCGTTCGCTGTGCGGTCGGAGTGGGTCAGTGCCTGCCGGGCGTCAGTCCCATTCGGGCATCCGCATGAACGCGCCCGCTGTCGTGCCCGCCGTGTCCCCGGTACCGGGCACGCCGCCGCCCTCCGTGGTCCCGTCGCCGCCGGAGCTGTCGCCGGTGCCCGGAACGCCGCCCACGCCGGAGCTGTCGCCGGTGCCCGGGGCGTCTCCCACGCCGGAGGTGCTGTCGCCGGTGCCCGGGTTGCCGCCCGCGCCCGGGGTGCCGGCGGACGTGCCGGCGTCCGTGCCCGGGGTGCCGCCGTTCTGCCCGTCGGTGCTCCCGCCGGGCGTCTGGCTGCCGGTGGTCCCGCCGTCGGTGGTGCCGCCGGTGTCCTCGGTGCCGGGCTCGCTCGGCGTGCCGGCGGACGCGGAGGGCGGAGCCTGGATCACGTCCGCGCCGTCCTGGAGCTCCAGGTCGAACTGCTGCACGGGCTCGCCCTCCAGGGCCGCCTTCGTGAACTGGGCCCAGATCTGCGCGGGCGGGCCACCGCCGTTGATGCGGGCCTGGCCCAGCGCGCCGTACAGCGGCTGCTGCACCCCGGTGTCCGGGTCCTGGCCCATGACGGCGACCACGGTGGCGAGGTCGGGCGTGTAGCCCGCGAACCAGGCCGCCTTGTCCTCCTCCGCGGTACCCGTCTTGCCGGCCGCCGGGCGGCCCGCCGCCTGGGCCGCCGTGGCCGTACCGCCCTCGACGACCGACCGCAGCACGGACGTCGTCGTGTCGGCGGCCTCGCGGGTCACGGCCTGCCGGGTGTTCTGTCCGGGGAGCTCGATCTCCTCACCGTTCTTGGTGATCTCCGCGACGAGGGTGTACTGGCCGTGCTTGCCGTGGTTGGCGAGGGTCGCGTACGCCTCCGCCATGTCCAGCACGCTCGCGGTGGCGGTGCCGAGCGCGATGGACGGGTACGGCTCCATGTCCGGGGTGTCCTTCGGCAGACCGAGGTCGATCGCGGTCTGCTCGACCTCGTCCGAGCCGACGTCGACCGCCATCTGCGCGTACACGCTGTTCACGGACTTGTCCGTGGCCTGGCGGACGGTGATGTTGCCGTAGTCGACGTGGTCCTCGTTCTCGGGGTTGTAGAGGCCCCCGCTCCAGCCCTGGACGGGACGCTGGCTGGTGCCGTCGTAGACCGTGTTCGGGGTGATCGTCTGGCCGCTCTGGGTGTGGGAGCCGTTCTCGACCGCCGAGGTGAACACGAACGGCTTGAACGTCGAACCGACCTGGTAGTCCCGGCGCGTGGCGTTGTTGTAGTACTGCTTCGTGAAGTCGATGCCGCCGTACATGGCGACGACCTTGCCGGTCTTGGGGTCGATGGAGACGCCGCCGACGCGGACGTAGTTGTCGACCTTGCGGTTCTCCTTGTCGAGCTTGTCCATGACCTGGTCGTCGACCGCCTCGATGAAGGCGTCCTGCTTGTCCTTCTCCAGGGTGGTCGTGATGCGGTAGCCGCCGGTCCGGAGGGTGTCCTCGTCGACGATGCCGCTCTCGTCCAGGTACTGCTTCACGGCCTCGACCAGGTAGCCGCGCTGGCCGGACATACCGGTCGACACGACGGTCTGCTTCGGCGTCGGGAACTTCATCCCCGCCCGCTCCGACTGCGGGAGCCAGCCCTCCTTGACCATGCCGTCGAGGACGTAGTTCCAGCGCGCCACGGCGGCGTCCTTGCCCTCCGGGTGCGCGATCACGTCGTACATGCTGGGGGCGTTCAGCAGGGACGCGAGGTACGCGCCCTGGGCTGCCGTCAGCTCGTCGGCGTCGACGCCGTAGTAGGCCTGGGCGGCGGCCTGGATGCCGTACGCGTTGCGGCCGAAGAAGCTGGTGTTGAGGTAGCCCTCGAGGATCTCGTCCTTGCTCTTCTCCCGGTCCAGCTTGATCGAGATGAAGAACTCCTTGGCCTTGCGGGTGACCGTCTGCTCCTGGCCCAGGTAGTAGTTCTTGACGTACTGCTGGGTGATCGTCGAGCCGGACTGCTTGCCCTTGCCGGTCGCGGTGTTCCAGGCCGCGCGGATCATGGCCTTGGGGTCGACGGCCGACTCCGAGTAGAAGTCCCGGTCCTCGGCGGCCAGCACCGCGTGCTGGGCGTCCTTGGAGATCTGGGCGAGCGTCACGTTCTCGCGGTTGACCTCGCCGTCGCGGGCGAGCTGGCTGCCGTCCGCGTACAGGTACACATTGCTCTGCTTGGTCGCGGCCGTGTTCGCCGCGGGGATCTGCACGAGGTTGTACCCGAGCACGAGCCCGCCGATCAGCAGCAGGGCGACGAACAGGAACCCGCCGAGGACCATGCGCCAGGTGGGCAGCAGACGGCGCCAGCCGGTGCGCTTGGAGCGCTTGGATTCCTTGGGTTTCTTGGGTTTCTTGCCGGGGGTGTCGGTGGGTGGGGTGCCGTCGGCGGGGCTGCCGGCGGTGGGGCCGCCGGCAGCGGGGGCACCGGCTGGAGCACCGGCTGGGGTCTTGGTGGGGGAGACGGCGGCGAGGACCGTGGTGGGGGTGTCTTGCTGGTTGCGGTTGCGGTTGCGGTTGCGGTCGCCGTCGCCGTCGCCCGGGGCGGGGCCGGGGGAAACGGCAGCGAGGACGGTGGTCGGGGTGTCCGGCTGATCGCTGCCGCTGCCGCTGCCACTGTCGGTGGAGCCGGAGTCGGAGTCGGAGGAGATGGCGGCGAGGACGGTCGTGGGGGTGTCCACGTCCGCGCCGTCGCCCCCTCGTGCGGTCGAGGTGCTGTCCGAGCCCCCGGAGGCCGCTGCCGCCCCGCCGGAGGCTGCCCCCGAACGGTCCGCCTTGGCGGGGCCGGGGACCTTGCCGGGTGCGTCCCCCTTGGCGGGGCCACCGCTCGGGGCGGCGCCGCTGCCCGTGGCCGAGCCGGGGCGCGTGCCCGCCGTGTTCCGCGCAGCCGAGCCCTTGGCGCCGCCCGGGCCGGCCCCGGTGCCCGCGGCGCTGCCCGGAGCTCCGGAACGGGGCCTACCGGATCCACGGACCGGGTTCGCGCCGGAGCCTGTGGAGCTTGTGGCCGGATTGGTGCCGGGGCCGCCGGTCGGGTTCGTGCCGGGACCGCCGGCCGGGGCTTTGCCGGGGCGGCCGGTGTGGGCGGTGCCGCGGGTGTTCGTGGGCTCCTCGTCCGGGCGCATGCCCGGTGTGCGGGCCGCGCTCTCCCGGTCGCCTGCCGCGGTCTTTCCGGATCCGTCGCCCGCAGCCCTGGTGGGCCCGCTTCGCCCAGCACCGTCCGGGTGACCGTCCCGGAGCGCGCCCGAGTCACCCTCCGTGGCCCTGCCCGAGTCGTGCCCCGGTCTCCTCCCGGAGCCGGGGTCCTGGGCCCTGCGCGGCTCATCGCCTCGGGCGCTGTGCGGCTCATCGCCCCGGGCCCTGCCCGAGTCGTCACCCTGGCTGCTGCCCCGGACTCCGTCCGAGCCGGAGTCCCGGCTGTCGGCCGAGGTGCCGGGCCCGGGGCCGGCCGGGGTGCCGGGTCCCGGCTCGCCCGGGGCCTTGGCAGGGCCGCCCCCCGTGGCCTCGGCGGCCTCGGCGGGGCCGTGGTCCGGGGCCGCGCGTCGAGCGGTCGGCTCGGGTTCCCTGGGTGCCCAGCCCTCGCTCTTCCGCTGCGGCTGCGGCTCGTCGCTCTTCAAGCTGCCGTGCTCCTGTTTCGCGTCCTACGTGGCCGTACGTCGCCGTACGCCTTCTGCGCCCCCACCTGAAGACTGCTGCACCGCCCGAACCGTTGCGCCGAATCCCGGTACGTGTCGCGTCCGCGTCCATAAAAAGACGTGGCACGTCCCTCCGTCCGCGCACTAGGCTCCTGCGCTTCGGCCCGAACCGGCCGCGAGGCGGACTTTTCGGCGCCCTCGGCACTTTCGGGACTCTCGGCACAACTCTTCGCGGCGGTTGGAGGTTCCTCGTGGGGACAGGGCGGTTGTACGCCGCCGTCGCCGCCGGTGGCTTCAGGCGGTACGCGACGTATCGGGCGGCCACCGCGGCAGGGGTGTTCACCAACACCGTCTTCGGGCTCATCCTTGCATACACCTACATCGCCCTCTGGGACGAGAAGCCTCATCTCGGTGGTTACGACCAGGCGCAGGCACTCACCTATGTGTGGGTCGCCCAGGCGCTGTTGGCCGTGATGTCCATCCTGGGCGGTGGCTTCGAGAACGAGCTGGTCGAGCGGATCCGCACCGGTGACGTCGCCGTCGACCTGTACCGGCCCGTCGACCTCCAGCTGTGGTGGCTGGCCGGAGAGCTGGGGCGGGCCGCGTTCCAGCTGCTGGGGCGAGGTGTGGTGCCGCTGGTGTTCGGGGCGCTGTTCTTCGAACTGGCCCTCCCGGGCGAAGCCTTGGTCTGGCTCGTGTTCCTGGGCGCGGTCCTCCTCGGCCTCGTCGTCGGCTTCGCGATCCGCTATCTGGTCGCGCTGTGGGCGTTCTGGCTCATGGACGGCATGGGCGCGGCGCAGCTCGCGGGGCTGTGCGGGATCTTCTTCTCCGGGATGCTGCTCCCGCTGAACGTGTTCCCTGGTGCGCTGGGCGAGATCGCGCGGCTGCTGCCGTGGTCGGCGCTGCTCCAGAAGCCCGCGGACGTCCTGCTGGGGGAGGCCGACCCGCTGGGCACGTTCGCCTTCCAGGGTGCGTGGGCGATGGTGCTGCTGGCGGCGGGACGGCTGCTGCAGACGGCGGCGACACGGAAGGTGGTGATCCAGGGTGGATAGCTCCCCGTACAGCCGGCACACCCCGTATGGCACGTGTGACTCGCATCACCAGCATCGCCCGCATGGCTCGCATCGCCAGTATCACCTGTATGGCCCGTATGACCCGTATGACCCGTACGCGCGGTACGGCCCGTACCGGCGTCTGCGTGACGGGCTGCGCGCTTATCGGATGATCGCCGCGATGTGGATCCGGTCCACCATGGCCTACCGGCTCTCCTTCGCGATGACGACGTTCGGCAACTTCGCCGGCACCGTGCTCGACTTCGTCGCGATCATGCTGATGTTCTCGCAGGTCGACGAACTGGGCGGCTACGCGCTGCCCGAGGTCGCCTTCCTGTACGGCCTCACCAGCACCTCCTTCGGGCTCGTCGACGTGACGGTCGGTTCCATGGACCGGCTCGGGCGGCGGGTGCGCGACGGCACGCTGGACACGCTGCTGGTGCGGCCCGCGCCCGTGCTCGCACAGGTCGCCGCGGACCGGTTCGCGCTGCGCAGGCTCGGCCGGGTCGTGCAGGGACTGCTGGTCCTCGGGTACGCCGTCGCCGTGCTCGACATCGAGTGGACCCCGCTCAAGGTCCTGGTGGTGCCGCTGGCGCTGCTGAGCGGTGGCCTGATCTTCGGGGCGCTGTTCGTGGCGGCCGGCGCCTTCCAGTTCGTGGCGCAGGACGCCTCCGAGGTGCAGCACGCCTTCACCGACGGCGGCAACACCCTCCTGCAGTACCCGCCGACCGTGTTCGCCCAGGAGCTGCTGCGCGGGGTGACCTTCGTGCTGCCGCTCGCCTTCGTCAACTGGCTGCCCGCGCTGTACGTGCTGGGGCGGCCCTATCCGCTCGACCTGCCGGTGTGGGCGGCGTTCGCGTCGCCGCTGGTGGGAGCGGGCTGCTGCGCGCTGGCGGGTCTGGCCTGGCGTGCGGGACTGCGTTCGTACCGGAGCACGGGAAGCTAGGAATTCGGGACGTCAGGGGAGCTGAGGGCACGTGCACGTGGAGAGCGACTTCATCCGGCTCGACCGGGTCGAGAAGGTCTTCCAGGTCCGCAGGAAGACCGGGTTCCTGCGCAGTGAGCGGCGCGAGGTGCGGGCCGTCGACTCGATCTCCTGCACCGTGGCGCGCGGCGAGATGGTCGGCTACATCGGCCCGAACGGCGCCGGCAAGTCCACCACCATCAAGATGCTCACCGGCATCCTGACCCCGAGCGGCGGCCGACTGCGTGTCGCGGGCATCGACCCCACCCGTGAGCGTACGCGGCTCGCGCACCGTATCGGCGTCGTCTTCGGCCAGCGGACGACCCTGTGGTGGGATCTGCCGCTGATCGACTCGTACCGGCTGATGCACCGCATGTACCGCATCCCTGACGCCCGTTACCGCGAGAACCTCGACCGCTGCGTCGAGCTGCTGGATCTGGGCGGCCTGCTGGACGTGCCCGTACGGCAGCTCTCCCTCGGCCAGCGGATGCGCGGCGACATCGCGGCGGCGCTGCTGCACGACCCCGACGTGCTGTACCTGGACGAGCCGACCATCGGCCTGGACGTGATCAGCAAGGCGAGGGTCCGGGAGTTCCTGCGGGACCTGAACGCCGAGCGCGGCACGACCGTGCTGCTCACCACGCACGACCTCCAGGACATCGAGCAGGTCTGCCGGCGGGTCATGGTCATCGACCACGGGCGCCTGATGTACGACGGCCCGCTCGCCGGGCTGCACGAGGCGGGCGAGAGCGAGCGGACGCTGGTGGTGGACCTGGAGCGGGAGCTGCCCCCGGTCGAGGTGGCGCCCGCGCGCGTGGTGAAGGTGGAGGGGCCGCGGCAGTGGCTGGCGTTCCCGGCGTCGGAGTCGGCGGCCCCGCTGGTGGCGCGGATCGCGGAGGCGTACCCCCTGGTGGATCTGTCCGTACGGGAACCGGACATCGAGACGGTGATCGCGAAGATGTACGCGGACCGTCGGGAGACGTCCGTAGGCGGTCGGCAGACGTCCGTAGATGGTCGGCAGACGTCCGTAGGCGGTCGGGAGACGTCCGCAGACCGCCGGGAGATGTCCGCGGACCGCCGGAAGGCGACCGCGGACCGGGCGGGCCGGCCAGGGGGGATGGTTTCGTAGCCCGGTGCGCCGCTTGCTCGTAGGCTGGTCCCATGAGTGACGAACTCCCCGAACTCCGGTCCTCCGAAGGCCCGTACGCCTCGGAAGGCCCGCGGACCCCGGACGGTCTACGGGCCTCCGACGCCGATCGTGAACGGGTCGCCGAGCAGTTGCGGGACGCCCTGGCCGAGGGCCGTCTCGACATGGAGGAGTTCGAGGAGCGCCTGGACGCCACGTACAAGGCCCGTACCTACGGGGAGCTGACCCCGATCACCCGTGATCTGCCGGGCCCGGGCGCGGTGGCTCCGCCGCCGGTGTCGATGGTCAAGGAGCCGGCGCCGGCCGGGAGTTGGGCGGCCCGGGTCGTCGGGGGCGAGGGCTCCTCCACCTGGGGCATCGCGGTGCTGTCGGGGTTCGAGCGCAAGGGGCGCTGGATCGTGCCGCCGCGCTTCAACTGCTTCGCGTTCTGGGGCGGCGGCACCATCGATCTGCGCGACGCGGACTTCACCGAGCGCGAGGTCGTCATCAACTGCGTGGCCGTCATGGGCGGCATGAGCGTGATCGTCCCGCCCGGTGTCGAGGTCGTCGTGCGCGGCCTGGGCATCATGGGCGGCTTCGACCACAGTGAGGAGGGCGTCCGGGGCGAGCCCGGCGCGCCGCGCGTGGTCATCACCGGCTTCGCGTTCTGGGGCGGTGTCGGCGTCATCCGCAAGCTGCCCAAGGCCGAGCGGCAGCGTCTGAAGGAGGCCCGCCGCCAGGAGAAGCTGGAACGCAAGGCCGCGCGCAGGGAACTCCACGACTCCCGCCGGGAACTGCACGCGTCGAGCCGCGCTCACGCGCACGATGTCCGGGAGACCCACCGCGAGGCCATGAAACAGCACCGCGAGGCCCACCGCGAGGCGATGGAGACCGTCCGGGAGGCCATGGAGGAGCACCGTGAGGCGCGCCGGGAGGAGCGGGAGCGGCGGCGGGACGGCGAGTACTAGCGATACCCCCGGCGCTGCCGCTGCCGCTGCCGCTGCCGCTGACGCCGAGGCCGGCGGCCGCCCGCTCGGTGGCTCTCACAGCTCCGCCGAAGCCGACCCCTTCAGTTCCTCCAGGTCGAAGACCTCCGCCATCCGCGCGTATCCCGCGTCGCTCGGGTGAAGGTGGTCCCCCGAGTCGTAGTGGGCCCGCAGCCGGCGTGGGTTGTACGGGTCGCGGAGCGCCTCGTCGAAGTCGACGACCGCGTCGTACACCCGGCCCGCGCGGATCTCGGCGTTGACGGCCTGCCGTACGGCCTCGCGGTCGTCCCGGTAGCCGCGGTGGCCCTGGAAGGGCATGAGGGTCGCACCGATGACGCGCAGCCCGCGCGCGTGGGCCCGGTCGACCATCTGCCGCAGGCCGTCCAGGATCGCCTCGGGGTCGGCCTGGCCCGGGTTGCGGAGGATGTCGTTCACGCCGAGGTCGATGACGACGGCCCTGACCCCCGTACGGCCGAGCACGTCGCGCTGGAAGCGGGAGAGGCCGCTCGGGTTCTCGGCGGGCCGGCCGGAGCCGCTGGTGAGGACCCGGTTGCCGCTGATGCCCTGGTTGACGACGCTGTAGCGGGGCACGTCGGAGGAGCCCGCCGCCTCGCGCAGCCGGGCCGCGAGGGCGTCCGTCCAGCGCCGGTTGGTACCCACGGTGGATGTCGAGCCGTCGGTGATCGAGTCGCCGAGGACGACGACCGTGCCGTCCGCCTCGTTGCTCAGCACGTCGACCGCCGTCACATAGCGCCAGTACAGGGTCTGTGTGGTGTACGGCTTCCCGGTGACGTCCTCCGTGCGGTTCCCCTCGGCCGTGTACGAGATCTGCCGGGCCTGCGGGTGGTAGGTGACCGGGCCCGAGGGGGTGGAGGAGTAGGTGGTCACGAGCAGGTCGGCGTCGCGCGGGAACGTGATCCGTACGACGTCGCTGACGATCTGCCGGCCCGCCGGGACGACGACGGAGGTGCTGCCGCCGAAGGTGAGGCGACGCATGCTGTCGGCCGTGGCGACCGGGCTGTTCGCGGTGGCGGCGACGGCGATGGAGGCGTGCGAGACGGTCAGCGGCTGCTGTCCGTAGAGATTGGACAGCGTGACGCGGGCACTCGTCCCCCCGATGCCCGCGTGGACGACGTTGCGCACCGAACGGCCCGCGAGGCCGTTCCTCTCGGTGCCCGGTTCACCGCCCACGGGGGAGGCGGACCAGGCGCCGACCCAGGTGCCGGTGGAGGCGGGGGCGGCCGGGTTGTGCGGGCGGCCGCCGGCGAGGGGCTGTGCGCCGCCGCGGCCGTCGACGGTGACGCCGGCGGCGTATATCGCCGCCGAGATGGCCACGATCAACGCACAGATCGCGGCGAGCAAGGCATAACCGTGACGCTTGGTCATGCGGTGCGTGTCTCCTCGGGCGCGGGGAGCCCGAGGCTCCGATGTGATCACCTCATGATGCGTCATGAGGTCGGGGGGTGCCTCGGAGACCCCCTCCGGTTCCCCCGACCGGACAGACGCCGGGAACTCCTGTTCCGTTCCGGGAGTAGGACAGGACAGACATCACATACGGGTGCCGAGAGGCCGGCGGGGGTGCAGGGAGGGGCCGGGAGGGGCCGGGAGGGGCCGGGAGGATGCGCGGCCCGGGAGCGGAGGGGGTGGGCTGACGCGGGCTGACCCGGGCCGATACGGCCAGATGAAGCGACAATGGGACACGGGGGACGCGAACGGGTGGAGTGAATGGATCACAGGAAACCGGAAGAACCGGTCAGGCCGGACGCGGAGGGTCTCGGGTCCCGTCGGTCGGATGCGGAGGGTCTCGGGTCCCGTCGGCCGGATACGGAGGGCCTCGGGCCCCGTCGGCCGGATACGGAGGGCCTCGGGTCTCGGCCGGGCATGGAGGGTTCCGCCTCCCGTCGGCCGGATGCGGAGGGTGTCGGGCCTGGCCCGGATGCGGAGGGCCTTGGGTCCCGTCGACCGGACACGCAGGGCGCCGCCTCCCCTCGACCGGTTGCGGAGGATCTCTCGCCCCCTCGACCGGTTGCGGAGGATCTCTCGCCCCCTCGACCGGTTGCGGAGGATCTCGCGCCCCGTCGGCCGGTTGCGGAGGATCCCGGGCCCCGTCGACCGGGCATGGAGGGCCTCGGGTCTCGGCCGGGTGTGGGGAACGCCGGGGGTGTGCCCGCGGCCGCTCCTCGCTCCATGAGTGCCTTCAGCCCCGCCGACGAGGAGAAGCGGCGGGGTGTGCGCAGGATGAAGCTCACCGCGACCGGGCTGCTGGTGTTCGTGGCGGTCGTGTACGCGCTCGCCACCTGGGCCGAGCACCGGGGCGCCGGCGCCTGGGCGGGGTACGTCGCCGCGGCCGCCGAGGCGGGCATGGTCGGTGCGCTCGCCGACTGGTTCGCGGTCACCGCGCTGTTCCGCCACCCCCTCGGCCTGCCCATCCCGCACACCGCGATCATCCCCACCAAGAAGGACCAGCTCGGGGTCTCCCTGGGCGAGTTCGTCGGGGAGAACTTCCTCTCCCAGGAGGTCGTACGGCAGCGCCTGCGCGCCGTGGGCATAGGCAGCCGCCTCGGCGCCTGGCTCGCCGTACCGGAGCACGCGGACCGCGTCACCGCCGAGCTCGCGACCGCGCTGCGCGGCGCCCTGACCGTGCTGCGCGACTCCGACGTCCAGGCGGTGGTCGGCGAGGCCATCACCCGCCGTGCCGACGCGCAGGAGATCGCCCCCGGCGTAGGCAAGATGCTCGAGAAGGTCGTCGCGGACGGCGGCCACCGGCGGGTCGTCGATCTGGTCGTGGCCCGCGCCCACGACTGGCTGGTCCGCCACGACGAGCAGGTCATGGCGGCGGTCCAGGGCGGCGCCCCCGGCTGGACCCCGCGGTTCGTGGACAAGAAGGTCGGCGAGCGCGTCTACAAGGAGCTGCTCCGCTTCGTCACCGAGATGCGCGACTCGCCCGCCCACCCCGCCCGCGGCGCCCTCGACCGTTTCCTCTCCGACTTCGCCTCCGACCTCCAGTCCGACACCGAGACCCGCGCGCGCGTGGAGCGCCTCAAGGGCGAGGTGCTGGGCAGGGGAGAGGTGCAGGACCTGATCGCGTCCGCGTGGACGGCCGTACGATCCATGATCGTCGCCGCCGCCGAGGACGAGCGCAGCGAGCTGCGGCTGCGCGTCCGCGCCTCGCTGCTGTCGCTGGGTGCCCGGATGGCCACCGACCCGAAGATCCAGTCCAAGGTGGACGGCTGGGTCGAGGGCGCGGCGGTGTACGTCGTCACGACGTACCGCGGGGAGATCACCTCGCTGATCACGGACACGGTCGCCGGCTGGGACGCGGAGCACACCACCCGCAAGATCGAGGCGCACATCGGCCGGGACCTGCAGTTCATCAGGATCAACGGCACGGTCGTCGGCTCCCTCGCCGGCCTGCTGATCTACACGGTGTCGCAGGCGCTCGGAGCGTGACCGGGGCGGGCCGGCGCGTAATCGGCCGCTTCGCGGGGACACGGTGACATGTCCTCGGGGAGACCCCGAGGACGAGCCGAGGACACCCCGAGGAGGGAGCCCATGTCCGTCTCCGTACCGCAACCAGGTACAGGTGGCAGCAACAGCAACAGCAACAGCAACAGCAACAGCAACAGCAACGGTGCTGATGCCGGTACCGGCATCAGCACCGGCACCGTAGCCGGTACCGGTACCGGCTCAGGTACCGGCATCAGCACCGTCACCACCTCCATCCCCGCCAGGCTCGACCGCCTGCCCTGGTCGCGCTGGCACTGGATGATCGTGATCGGCCTCGGTACCGTCTGGATCCTCGACGGTCTCGAGGTCACGGTCGTCGGCAACATCGCGGGCCGCCTCTCCGAGGAGGGCAGCGGTCTGCCGATCTCTTCCGCCCAGGTCACCGGGATTGCGGCGGCTCTGTACGTGGCGGGCGCGTGCGCGGGGGCACTCTTCTTCGGCCGCCTCACGGACATCTTCGGCCGCAAGAAGCTGTTCATGGTGACGCTGGCGGTCTACCTCGCGGCCACCGCCCTGACCGCCATCTCGTTCGAACCCTGGTGGTTCTTCCTGTTCCGCTTCCTGACCGGCTTCGGCATCGGGGGCGAGTACGCGGCCATCAACTCCGCGATCGACGAGCTGATCCCGTCCCAGTACCGGGGCCGCGTCGACATCGTCATCAACGGCAGCTTCTGGCTGGGCGCCATCGGCGGCGCGCTGCTGTCGATCTTCGCGCTGAACACGCACTTCTTCCCCATGAACATCGGCTGGCGGCTGACCTTCGCCCTGGGCGTCGTCCTGGGCCTGGTCATCCTGCTCGTCCGGCGGCACGTCCCGGAGAGCCCGCGCTGGCTGCTGATCCACGGCCGGACGGAGGAGGCGGAGCGGCTGGTGTCCGAGGTGGAGGAACAGGTCGCCGCCGACACCGGCCGCGAGCTGCCGCCGGTCACCCAGGAGATCACCATCCACCAGCGCAAGAGCATCGGCTTCGGAGACATCGCCCGTACGGTCTTCTCCACCTACAAGAGGCGCGCCGTCCTCGGCTTCTCCCTCTTCATCGGGCAGGCGTTCCTCTACAACGCGATCACCTTCGGCTTCGGCGCGATCCTGACGACGTTCTACGACGTGCCGACGTCGAACACGGGTTACTACTTCGCGTTCATCGCGGCCGGCAACTTCCTCGGCCCGCTCCTGCTCGGCCATCTCTTCGACACGGTGGGCCGCCGGGTGATGATCTCCGGTACGTATCTGCTCTCCGGTGTGCTGCTGTTCGGCACCGCCTGGCTGTTCGACCGGGGCTCGCTGGACGCGACGACCCTCACGGCCTGCTGGTGCGTGGTGCTGTTCTTCGCGTCGGCGGGCGCGAGCAGCGCGTATCTGACCGTCTCGGAGATCTTCCCCATGGAGACCCGCGCGATGGCCATCGCCTTCTTCTACGCGATCGGCACCGCGGCCGGCGGTATCAGCGGCCCGCTGATCTTCGCCGAGCTGACGGAGTCGGGTGTCGTCGCGGACACGGTCCTCGCCTTCCAGATCGGCGCGGGCCTGATGTGCGCGGCCGGCCTGGTGGCGGCGTTCCTGGCGGTACGGGCGGAGCGCCGTTCCCTGGAGGACATCGCCCGGCCGCTGTCGGCGGCGCACCCGTCCACCGAGTAGTGCCTGAGGCCGTGCCTGAGTACGTCTGAGTACGGGGACCTGAGTACGCGTACTCTGTCGTGCCGCCGCCCGCTCCGGAACCCTCGTACGCATGACTGAGAAGCTGCTCAATCCGCAGAAGCTGCTCCGTCCTCTGAGCACGCGCCCCTGGCCGGAACGCTGGCTGACCCGTCTGCTCGGCGCCGCCCTGGCCGCGGCCGTGTACCGCCTCTGTCTCCCCTGGGACCTGCGCAACCACGCCGACACGCCCGGTTCGATCATCGAGACCACCCCGGTGAGCGGGCCGGGCGTCATCGTCCTCGCCGTGCTCCTGCTCGCCCTGGCCGCCTACTTCGGCCACCGGGACGCCCTGGCCTGGCCCCTGCTGGTGGTGGCGGTACCGCCCGTGACACTGATGTACGTCTCCTTCCGCACCCACGCGGACGCCCCGGACGCGGACCCCTGGGCCCTGGCCTGGGCCTTCTTCGCCCTGCTGATCAGCGCGGGCGCCCTGGTCGCGGCCGGGGTGGCACGGAGCTTCCGGGAGGAACGGGCGGACGACGGATGGGTCGTACGGGCGCACCAGTTGTGACCGGCCGGTCCGTCAGGCACCCGTGGTGGAGCCGGGCCGCACGATCATCAGCACGGTCACCACGGTCCACAGGAGGTTGAACACCCCGGTGAACATGGCGAGCTGAACGGTGGCCTTGCGGTCGGTGACGGTGGCCGTCCCGCCGGCCGCCCCCTCCACGTCGGCTCCCTCCGTCCCCAGCCCCTCCAAGACCGCTTCCTGCCGCGGCAGCACCAACACCACCAGCACGATCGCCGCGAGCACGGTCAGTACGACCGACACGATCAGCCAGGGATCGCCCATCACGCCCATGGCGCTCGCCGTGGCGAACCCGAGCACGGGGACGGCGATGCCGATGCCCGCGTACACCCGGCAGATGCGGTGCAGCAGCCGTACGGTCGAGACGGCCCGCTCGCTGCCGGGCTCGGCCAGCGCCTGGCGTGCACTCGGCGGGAACATGCTGGCCGCGACGGTGACGGGCCCGATGGCGATGATCGCGGCGAGGACGTGAAGGCTGAGAAGGAACTTGGTCACGCGGCGACGCTAAGGGGCGGCTCAGTCATCGGGAACCGGCGTGATCGCCACAGTCCAACGGATTCTCGCCACCCCTGCGGAGAGGAACCGGTCCTGCCGGGACGGGCCCAGGATCTGCCGGGACGGGTCCAGGATCTGCCGGGACGGGTCCAGGATCTGCCGGGACGGGTCCAGGATCTGCCGGGACGGGTCCAGGACCTGCCGGGACGGGTCCAGGACCGGCCGAGACGCGTCCAGGACCGGCCGGGACGGGTCCAGGACCGGCCGGGGCTCGGTCTCCGTCCCTTGGCGAGAACCCGGCGCACCCGTACGCTCTCGCCATGCACACCGTAGCCGTACTGGCACTGGACAGGGTCATCCCCTTCGACCTCTCCGCCCCCATCGACGCCTTCAACTGGGCCCGGCTCCCGGACGGCCGCTCGCCCTACCGCGTGCGGGTGTGCTCGCCGGCCGGGCAGGCCGGGGAGGTGGGCGCGGGCCCGTTCACCGTGCGGGCGCCGTACGGTCTGGAGGCGCTGGCCGAGGCGGACACGATCATCCTGCCGGGCACCGAGGACCCGACGCTCCCGCTCCCGCCGGGCGTGGCCGAGGCCCTGCGCGAGGCGGCCGCGAACGGGACGCGCATCGCCTCCGTCTGCGTGGGCGCGTTCGTCTTCGCCGCGACCGGCCTGCTGAACGGGCACCGCGCGACCACCCACTGGATCGCCGCCGGGGACCTGGCGGCCATGTACCCGGAGGTGGAGGTGGACCCGAACGTCCTGTACGTCGACAACGGCCAGTTCCTCACCTCGGCGGGCGCCGCGGCGGCGATGGACATGTGCCTGCACATGATCCGCCTGGACTACGGTTCGGCGGTCGCGGCCCACACGGCCCGGATGTCCGTCATGCCGCTGGAACGGGAGGGCGGCCAGGCCCAGTTCATCGTCCACCCGCAGCCGCCCACCCCGGCCGGCACCACGATGGAACCGCTGCTGCGCTGGATGGAGGAGAACGCCGAACGGGACCTGACCCTGGACGACATCGCGGCCCACGCGGGCACGAGCAGCCGTACGCTCAACCGCCGTTTCCGCGAGCAGACGGGTACGACACCGCTCCAGTGGCTGCACCTGGCCCGCGTCCGCCGCGCCCAGCACCTGCTGGAGAACACCGATAACCCGGTCGAACGCATCGCCCACCAGGCGGGCTTCGGCTCCCCGACGGCGTTCCGGGACCGGTTCAAGCGGGTGGTGGGGATCAGCCCGCAGGCGTACCGGCGGGCGTTCCGGACCAGGCGGCGCCCGCGCCCGGAGGCGCGCATGGCGGGGGCGTAGGTCCGCAGGCCGCAGCTCGGCCGTTGCTTGCTCGCCTGCCCGGTTGCCCGTAGCGTCGCAGAGCAGCAGCCAGCAGCCAGCAGCCAGCAGCCAGCGGGCAGCAGCCAGCGGGCAGCAGTCAGCGGCCAGCGGGCAGCAGCCAGCGGGCAGCAGGCAGCGGCCAGCGGGCAGCAGGCAGTGGGTGGCCGGCAGGACGTCCTGCGCAGGATGCTCTTCGACGCGACGCGTGGAAGGGAGCGGTCGTGGTGGACGACGAACATCGCGGTGGAGTGTCGCGCAAGGTGCTCTCGACCTCGGACGCCGAGAAGGGCGAGCAGTTCCTGATCTCGTTGTACGGCATGCGGATACGGATGGGCCTGCCCGCCGGGCCGGGGACCGTCTTCCGTCACGAGCGGCGCACGGCGGACAGGTTGTGCATGGACTTCCATGCCCTCCCCATGAGAGTGACGTTCGCCGCGGAGCCGCTGGACCACCTGCTGGTCGCGGAGGCGACCGTCGGCCGCGTCCGTATCGACCACGCCGGCGACAGCGGCCGGTTCGCCGCGGGCGACGTGCTCGTGCCCGTCGCACCCGGCCTGCCCTACTCCACCGACTCGGACGGCTACAGCAACCGCGTCGCCGTACTGGACCTGGCTCTGCTGCGCGACGTGGCGGGCCTGGACCACGAGCACCGGGTGCCGCTGCGGCTGCTGCGGCCGTACAGACCGGCCGCGCCCGCGCACGCGCTCCTGTGGCGGGGTACCGCCGGCTACGCCTGGCGCCTGCTGGACCCGGAGGAACGGATGGCCACCGCGCTGATGTGGGACGCCGCGGCGCGCTTGCTGGCCGCCGTCGCCCTGACGGCGTTCCCCACCACGTACACGTCCCACGACCCGCTGCGGCGGGCACCCGGACATGTCGGCGAGGCGACCGTGAGCCGGGCGGTCGACTTCATCGACGCCCACGCCGACCGGCCGCTCGGCCTGTCCGAGGTGGCGGCCGCGGTACGGACCGGTCCGCGGGCGCTGCTGGGCGCCTTCCGCCGCCGCCTGGGCACCACCCCGGCCGGCTACGTCCACCGGGTGCGTCTGGCCCGCGTCCACGCGGAGCTCCGCGCGGCCGATCCGGCCACCGGCGTCACCGTCGCCGAGATCGCCGCCCGCTGGGGCTTCCGCTGCGACACCCGCTTCACGATCGCCTACCGCAAGGCCTACGGACGCCTTCCCCGCCAGACCCTGCACCAGGAGGTTCCCTGACACCTGGTCGGTTCCGCTTCCGGTTCTCCGTCAGGCGAGTAACGTCGGCGGCGGACCACCCGGGCCGCCGGGAAGCCCGGAGGGTTCGCCGCGGCGTGGAAGGCGAGGCGGTCGTGGTGAATGGCCCTCTACCCGATGACGTGCTGCGTACAGTGTTCTCCACCTCGGCAGCGGAGCAGTACGAGGAGATCATGTTCTCCCTGTACGGCACCCGGATCCGGATGCGCCTCCTCCCCGGATCCAGGGCCGGATCCAGGGCGGGCGCCGGGACGGCCCTGTACCACGAGCGGCGGCTGGCAGGCGAGTTGTGCATGGATCTCCATGCCATGCCTACGAGCGTGTCCTTCGACGTGCCGCCGCTGCCTTCTCTGCTGGTCTCCGACATCACGACCGGCCGCGTCCGCGTCGACCACGCCCACGGCAGCGGCCGTTTCAGCGCCGGCGACGTCTGGGTGCTGGCCCAGCCGGGCCTGCCCTACCTCTCCCAGGCGCACGGCGTCGCCGGGCGCGTCACCGTGCTGAGTCCGGCCCTGCTGCGGGACGTGGCGGGCCTGGACGACGACCACCGGGCACCGCTGCGGCTGCTGCGGTCGTACGCGCCGGCCGCGCCCGCACGGGCCGCTCTCTGGCGGGCCACCAGCGACCACGCCTGGCACCTGCTGGACAAGGGCGCGGCGGTGTCCACCGTCCTGATGCGGGACGCGGCGGTACGTCTGCTGGCCGCCGTCGCCCTGGACGCCTTCCCCAGCACCTACACCTGTCACGACCCGCTGCGGCCGGGTCCCGGACATGCCGGCGACGCCACCGTGCGCCGGGCGGTCGACTTCATCCACGCCCACGCCGACCGGCCGCTGACGCTGTCCGAGACGGCGGCCGCGGTCCGGACGAGTTCCGGGCAGTTGCTCGCCGCCTTCCGCCGCCGCCTGGGCACCACTCCGGCCGGTTACGTCCGCCGGGTGCGCCTGGCCCGTGTCCACACGGACCTCCGTGCGGCGGATCCCGGAACCGGCGCCACCGTAGCCGGGATCGCCACCCGCTGGGGCTTTCGCTGCACCGACCGTTTCGAAACCGGATACCGCGTCGCCTTCGGACGATCGCCGTCCCGCACCCTGTACGACTGAGCCGCACCCTGTACGGCTGACCCGCAACCGGTCGGCCGACCCGCACCACGCACGGCCGACCCGCGCCCTTGGAACCAGGACCATGCCCGTCATCCTCGACAGCACCGACCCCGACGTGACCGGCGAGGCGGTGAGCAGGCTGTACGCCCGTGTCAGGGTCATCGACCGGGACGGGCGGCACCGGGTGAGGCTGACACAGGACAGCATCGGGCCCGTCACGCTGCACTGGTTCGACTACCACTGCGATGTGGACTTCGTGATGGACCCCCTGACCGGCGTCGTCCTGCTCAGCGCGACCCGGGGCGCCCTGTCGCGGCTCAGGCTCGGCGGCTACGAGGGCCGCGTCGACGCGGGTCAGGTGGTCTGCTTTCCTCCCGGCCTGCCGTCCGCCGGACAGGTCGATCACTTGACGCACGACTGCGTCATCCTGCCCCCCGCTCTGCTCGACAAGGTGGCGGCCGCCGCCCCCGGACGCACCCCGCAGCCGATACGGCTGACCGGATGCCTTCCGGTGGCGCCGGCCGGCGGCCGCTTCCTGCGACAGACCATCGCCTACCTGCGCGACGCCGTCCACGCCGACCCGCGGCTGTACGAGGAGCCGCTGATCGCCTCCACCGCCTCCCAGCTCCTGGCCGCGACCGTGCTGGCCGTCTTCCCCAGCACCGTGCTCACCGAGCCGACCATCGACGACCGCAACGACGCCCACCCGGCCACCCTGCGCCGCGCCCTGTCCTACATCGAGGACCACGCCGACGAGGACATCAGCGTCGCCGACATCGCCGCCGCCGCCCGCATCAGCGTCCGCACCGTGCAGTACGCCTTCCGTCGGCACCTGGACACCACGCCCATGCGTCACCTGCGCCGGGTCCGCCTCGCCCAGGCCCACGGCGATCTCCTGGCCGCCGACCCCACCACCGGGGTCACGGTCACCGCCGTCGCCGGCCGCTGGGGTTTCTTCCACTCCGGCCAGTTCGCCGCCGCCTATCGCAGGGCCTACGGCTGTCCCCCGCACCGCACCCTGCGCCAGGAGAGCCCCTGACGTCCTGCCGCGGTCCGCGGCGGGCGCCCCGAGCCCGGCCGGCCTACGCCCGCCGGTCGGCCACCGCCCACGACGCCAGCGCCACGGCACCGGCGACCCCGAACACGGCGGGCCAGGCGCCCACCTTCTTGGCCAGCGGGTGCGACCCGGCGAAGGCGGCGACGTACGCGGCGCCCAGCGCCCCGGCGGCCCGGTTCCCCGCCGCGCGCCGCCACTGCTGGGCGGCCGTGGCCCCGGCGACGGCCAGTACGGCCCCGCCGAGCTGGCGCTTCCTGGTCCAGCGGGCCACGCCGTACCCCCCGATGAGCCCGCTCGCCGCCACCGCCGCCGACGGAACCTTCGCCATCGCTGCCTCCTGAACTTCTGTTCTGTCCGGTTCTGCACTGCCGAGACTAACGAGGCCCTCCGGACTCCCAGCCCTCCGGGCCGCCCTCCGGCCGGTCAGACTTGAGCCGAAGCTTGTCAATTTTCTACCTCGGAGCTATATAAGAACCCATAAGGGCATCGCGCACGCACCCGACCCGGAAGGAGATGACCTGTGATGCTCATGCGAACCGACCCGTTCCGCGAATTCGACCGCCTGGCGCAGCAGGTCTTCGGTACCGCCCGCCCGGCCGCCATGCAGATGGACGCCTACCGGTCCGGCGACGACTTCATCATCCACTTCGACCTCCCCGGCATCGACCCGGAGACGATCGACCTGGACATCGAGCGCAACGTCCTGAACGTCCGCGCCGAACGCCGCAGCCCGGCTCCCGAGAACGCCGAGATGATCGTGGCTGAACGTCCGACCGGCACCTTCACCCGCCAGCTCTTCCTCGGCGACACCCTCGACACCGAGCACGTCGACGCCTCGTACGACGCCGGCGTCCTCACGCTGCGCATCCCGGTCGCCGAGCAGGCCAAGCCGCGCCGCATCCAGATCGCCGGCGGCAGCGGCCCCAAGCGGCTCGACCGCTGACCCGGCTGGACCGCTGACCCGGCTGCCTGCCAGGCGGCTGCCGGCCACCGGCCCGCCGGTCATCGGCCCGCCGACCACCGGCCCGTCGGCCATCAGCTGTCGATCACCCGAGCGCGCCGCGCCCTCGCGAGCGCGTACGCCCCGCCGTCCTCGGGCGCGTACGCCGACCGGGGGCGCGGGCGTGTGACCCAGATCACTGGCATACGTACCCCAGGCCACAGGAACACGCATGTGGACGCCGGTCCGGACACCGGCGGACCCGGGTGCCCCGGATGCGCGGTACCCGGACACGCGGTACCCGGACGCCCCGGGGAACCGGACCGGAACCGGAGGAGCCCCCGACGATGACTGCCCTGCCCGTCATGACCGCCACCAGAGCGCAGAACGCGAAGACCACCCGGAGCACCGAGAACACCATGACCGCCGCCGCACCGAGCGCCCTCGACGCCCCCGTACTCCCCCCGGTACCGACGACCTCCCTCGCACCGGCCGCCCCCGCCACGACCACCCGGCCGACCTGGGACCGGCTCGTCGAGGCGGTACGCGACTCGGGTCAGTACGCGACCGACGAGAAGGCGGCCCACGTCACCCGCATCGTCCTGGCCGCGCTGGGCGGCCACGTCGTCGGTGACGAGCGCGTCGAGCTGGCCCAGCGGCTGCCCGAGGAAGCGGCGCGGCTGATCGCGTCCCAGATCCCGGTGAACCGGCCGCTGACCGCGGCCCAGTTCGTGGACAGGGTCGCGACCCGCATCGAGGGCGCCACCCCGGCCACGGCCCGCTGGGACGTCAGCTCCGTCCTGAGCGCCCTGCCGCACTTCGTGGACGACACCCTGATCGACCGCGTACTGGCCGAACTGCCCTCCGGCTACGCCCTGCTGTTCGGCCGCCCGCAGCTGATCCAGGCGTCCTGACCTCTTCCTGCGGTACCTCTTCCTGCGGCTCCTCTCCCTCCCGCTCCTCTCCCTCCCGCTCCTCTCCTTGCCGCGGGCGGGCGGGCGTCGGCGACCGTCACGACGTACCCGACGCCCCGCCCGCGCCCGTATATTCCAAGGCCGGTACGGCGGCTGATCCGCGGCCGATACCGCGACGGAACCCGCGGGAGAGGACCAGGACGTGACCATCCCCACCACCGGCCACCTCACCACCCCGGACGGCACCGACCTGGCGTACCGCGACCACCGCCCACCCCCCGGACAGCAGGCCGAGCCCCGCCCGCTCCTCCTCCTGCACGGCCTGGCGGGCCACATGGGCGAGTGGGACGACGTCACGCCGCTCCTCCTGGCGGACGGCCACCGCGTGGTGACGTACGACGCCCGGGGCCATGGAGCGAGTACGCGCAGACCGGCGGACATGACCCGCGCGGCAGCCGTACGGGACGCCCTGACGGTCATCGGCGAACTGGGCCTGGCCCCGGTGATCCTCGTGGGCCAGTCCCTGGGCGGTCACACGGCTCTGCTCACCGCAGCCGCCCACCCGGACGCGGTCGAGGCCCTGATCCTGATCGAGGCGGGCCCGGGCGGCCCGAACCCGGAGCTCCCCGCCGAGATCGCGGGCTGGCTGGACTCCTGGCCGGCCTCCTTCGCGTCCCCGTCGGCGGCGGCGGACTTCTTCGGCCACGAGGCATGGTCGAGGAACCTGGAGGAGCATGCCGACGGCTGGCACGTACGAGCGGACCGCGCGACGACGCTCGCGGCGGTGGCGGAACTGGCCACGCACTCCTACTGGGACCACTGGGACGAGATCACCTGCCCGGCTCTGCTGGTCCGCGGCTCGAAGGGCACGGTCCCGGAGGCGGAGGCCGCGGAGATGCGCGACCGCCGCCCGTCGGTCCATGTCACGACGATCGACGAGGCGGGACACGACGTACACCTGGACCGCCCCCAGGCCCTGCACGCGGCGATGCACGCCTTCCACGCCGCACACGTCACCCGCGTCACCCACGTCACCCCGCGTGTCACCCATGGACGTGGCTGAAACGTTCCCACAGTCCCTTACGGGTGACACGGTCACTCACGAGGCGTAATCGGGTGTGGCGCTTGGGTAGCCGATGGCCGTCTCCACCACCCGGCGGGTCAACTCCCCGCCGTCCGGCCCCAGAAGGGAATGCCCATGCGTCGCATCACGGCCGTCGTCCTCGGCACCGTCACGCTCCTCGCAGCCACGACGACCACCGCTTCAGCAGTACCCGACCCCGTCGCCGCCGTGGAATGCCTCACCCAGAGCGCCGGCGACCTGACCACCGTCGTCGACCCGTCCGCGCCCGGAGTGCCCGCTGAGGTGCCGGGCGTGAGCTGCCTGGCTCCCTGAGCAGCCTCAGTCCGCTGAGCCCGACCGGCCGGCCCGGGGTGTAAACGCCCCGGGCCGCCGCGCGTCAAGGCTCTGTGAGGCTGCGGCCGGTCCCTCTCCTCCCGGACCAGAGCGACGGCGACCCCGCAGCCGTCACGCAACCTTCCTCCGATCCCGCTTGTCATACGGGCGTGACGACAAGACCTTCGCTGCCTTCCCTCGTACTGCGCGGCAGCGGTGCCACCGCCCGCTTCGAGGACGGCTCGGACCACGTGCGGTGGGAAACGGCAGCGAGCATGTCGCGGATCCCGCTGGAGGCCATCGAGGAGGTCCGTGGCTCCGGCCGGACCATCGAGCTGGTGCTGACGACGGCGGATGCCGATCGCCTCCCGGCCGTCTACGCGGTCCATGACGTCAGCGCCGCCGCGGTGGCCGCGTTCACTGCCGCCGTACGTGCCCGACTGCCCGAACGGGCGCCCGACGAGCCGCGGGCCGAGGGCGAGGGCCTGATCACGACCGTCCCCGCGCGAACGGACCGGGGACCCTCGCGGCGTACGGTCCTCATCGTCGCCGTGATCGCCGTCGTCGCCGCCATGGATGTGACAGTGGGAGTGCGCAGGGAGTGGGAGTTCGTGGCTCTGCTGCTGCTCGTCCACATCGTCACGGCCGCCGGACTGGTCATGGTGATCGCGACCGGACAGGGCCTGTACTACGGCCGGCGCCTCCCGAAGCACGGCATCACGGTGATGGCCGAACTCGATCACCACACCCACAACACGAAGGTGTACCGCTACACCGACCTCGACGGCGTGACCCACTTCTACCGGGACCCGCTCGGCGGTCAGCGGCTGGAGCTCAGCTACGACCCTCGCCGCCCCGGCCGCGCCGCGACCCGTATACCTGTCTTCCTCCAGTGCATGATGGCTCTGGTCACGGTCCTCGGAGTGTGCTTCGCGGGCGGCGGACTCGGGTTTACGCTCTACCAGTTCGGTGTCGCGCTGACGGGCTGACGGGCTGACTGGAGAGAAAGAGACGTATCGATGAGAGCCGTACTCCCGGTCGGCCGGACCGCGTTCGCGAGGGCGCTGGTGGCGACGGCCACCCTCACGGTCTCCGTCGCCTGCGTGCCGTCACTCGGCGGCGAGACCGAATCGATCTGTGCGTGGATGGTCGAGTACAAGGACCGTATGTACTCCGACGTGGGCGACGTCGACGTCACGCGCGGCAAGGAACTCGGCGAGGCCACCTTCCCGCCGTGCGACGACACACCCGACGACGGTGACGAGGGAGAAGCGGAGGAGCCGACGACCGCCTATGCGATCGAGGGACTGGACCCCGGCATCGCCATCGCGGTGGAGGACGCCCCCAGGGATGTCATCTTCGTCGCTGTCGACGCCGACGGTGAGCTACCTCCCGGGGTCAGAGACCTGATCGACCGACCTTGATGCCGAGAAGCGGGGCCCGCCCGTATCCCCTCTTGAGTTCAGGACAGAACCTGACCTGAACCCCGCCTACCGTCGCTGTCAACAGCCACCATCAGCGAGTCAGCAGGAGGATCACCATGCCCGAGCAGTCCGACGTCACGCCGGCGGGCTACACCACCGTCGCGCCCTGGGTCGTCACCGATGACACAGGGGCTTTCCTCGACTTCGTCTCCCAGGCGTTCGGGGGAGAGGAACTGGCCCGGGTCCTGACCGAGGACGGTTCGATCGGCCACGGTGAGATCCGGGTCGGGAACACCGTCGTGCTGGCCTTCGACCGACGCGCGGACTGGCCCGCCATGCCGAGCCTGTTGCGCGTGTTCGTCGCCGACGCCGACCAGGCGTTCTCGCAGGCTGTCGCAGCGGGCAGCCATGTCGTCACTCCGCTCGCGGACAACGCCTTCGGCCAGCGCGGGGGGCGCGTCAAGGACCCGTTCGGCAACATCTGGTGGGTGGTCAGCCTCGTGGAGGACCTGACCGAGGCCGAGATGTGGAAGCGGCTCCAGGAACCCGTGTACGCCGAGGACATGCGCGTGGCTCAGGAGACACTCGATGCCGAACTCAGCGGTCGGGACCGCGGGCGCAGCAGCGCTCCTGTCAGGGTGAGCGGCTGACCGGGCTGACTGGGCTGACCGGGCACAACCCTCGCGGCCCGTCGTGAGTCAAAGACACCACGATGAGGTGAGGGCCTTCGCATAGCCGGGCCACAGGAATGGCGTGAATGGCATACGATGCGCGCGACCCTCATAAAGATCACGTAAGAGGATGTACACGCCATGGCAATCCGCGCTCCGTATCGCTCCCTTCGCGGCATATCCGCCGTTGCCGCCCTGCTCGCGATCGGCGCGGTGGGATGCTCTGACGTCACCGACGCCGTCGACAGCGCCAAGGACAGCGCGAAGAAGGTGGCTCGTCAGCGCTCGGTGTTCTCGCTGGACGTCGGCGACTGCTACAACCCGAACGGCAAGGCCGAGGGGACGGCGTACACCGTCGAGATCGTGCCCTGCGACGAGGCGCACGAGGGCCAGGTCGTCGGCGAGTTCGCGATCGACGACGAGGGCAAGGAGTACCCCGGCGACGACGGGGTCTCGACGATCGCGGACACCCGCTGCCCGGTCGAGGCGCAGAAGTACGCCCCGGACACCTGGGCGCTCCCCAAGGGCGTCGGCCTCTTCTACTACACGCCGACCAAGGAGAGCTGGGCGACGGGTGACCGCGCGGTGAGCTGCACCTACACCGCGGAGAACGGCACGTTCAGCGGCTCGCTGGACACCGCGAAGTCCCTCAAGCCCGAGCAGGCCACGTACCTCAAGGGCTCGAACGCGGTCTACGACGCCCTGTGGACGAACCAGCCCGAGAAGGAAACCGTCGAGGAGGACCTGGCCGGCTACAAGGCGCAGGCCAAGGCCGTCGCGGCCGCCCTCGACGCACACGTCAAGGGCCTGGACGGCATCGAGGGCACCGAGGTCGGCAAGCTCCGCGCGACGCTGACGAAGGCGGCCGGGAACTGGCAGAAGGCCGCGGACGCCGCCGACGTCGACGCGTTCTACATCGCCTACGACCCGGCGTTCACCGACATCGACCCGAACATGTCGGTCGCCGCCCGCAAGGAACTGGGCCTGGCCACCACCGTCCCGGCCGACGAGGCCGAGGTCTGGGCGGGCTGACGCCCCGTCGGGTCGGCGGGGCCGTGTCTGTCAGGGACCCGGCCCCGCTTCCCGCATTCCTGCGATCACACGATCACACGATCACACGATCACGACGGGAATGAACCCCGCGGTGGCGGCTCAGCGCTGCCAGAGGAAGGCGGCCTCGCCGCAGGGCGAGCAGCCGAAGACGTAACCGCGGCCTCCGCCACCGAAGTTCGCCGAGGTGGCGTGGTCGTAGCCCTCCTCCAGCGACGCCGTGAACGTCATACGGGTGCCGCAGGACGGACAGGTGGGCGTCTCATCGTCCTGGAGCCAGTCCGCCTCGCCGCCCAACCGCCCCAGTACCGGTACGTCTTCGTCGGCGGGTGTGTCACCAGGATGGGCACGCAGCGCTGTCACCGCCCCGAGCCGTGCCTCACCCTCGGCGGGCACAGCGGCCGGGGAAAGCGCGCCGGAGAACAGGAACGCCTTGTTGGCACCGGAGCCGGCGTCCCAGTCGTCACACATCCCGGGATCGTTCTGGCAGAAGAAGACGGCGACGACACCGTGCTGCAGCGGCAGATGAGCGAGGAACTGCATCGCCCCGCCGCACTCGCGACACATGGGCCAGACAAATCCGTCCGGGACGAGTGGGACGCCGCCGGTACGGGGCACGTGTGCGTCGGCGGAGGTGTCCCCGTCGTAGATGAGCAGCATGGTGTCAGAGCCTAGGCGAGCCGCTGGGCCCGCGAAGCGGGGCCGTCGCGTACGCGAGGTCGGGTACCTCACCCGAGCCCGCCTCGATACTCGATAAATGCCTCGACAGAGGCCACGGGGACCGGGAATGCTGCGCGGGATGCCAAGAATCACTGACACGCCTCCCGCGTGGGACGAGCGCACCCAGCTCACCACATTCCTCGACTACGCCCGTGACACCGCCCGAGCCAAGTGCGAGGGCGTCTCCGCGGAGAACGCCCGCAAGGCGCTCCTGCCGGGCTCACCGCTGATGACCCTGAGCGGACTGATCAACCACCTCCGCTGGGTCGAGTACTGGTGGTTCCAGGTGGTCTTCCTCGGCGAGGAGGACGAGGGCCCCTGGACCGACGAGGATCCCGACCGCGAGATGCGTATCGCCGTCGACTTCCCGCTTCCGCAGCTGCTCGACGAGTACGCCGCACAGAGCGCCCGCTACCGGGAACTGGTCGCCGCGCACGCCCTGGACACCAAGGCCAAGCGCGCCGTCCGCAACGGCCTCCACGTCGACCTGCGCTGGATCCTCCTCCACCTCACGGAGGAGACGGCCCGGCACAACGGTCACCTGGACATTCTGCGGGAGATGCTGGACGGGACGACCGGCGACTAGCCCGCTCCCTGACCTTCGAGCACCTCGTCGCTCCACCGGAACCACGCCTCGTCACCGTCGATGTGCAGCAGGAAGTCGGCCACCGGTCCTGACGGCGACACCAGCGTCAATACCCGGGGAATGCGGTCATAGACCGCGTCGAACCGCTCGAAGTCGTCCGCTGCCATGACGGCCAGAACCTCGTCGAACCACGGTTTCACTTCGGCGAACCCAGGCTCGGCGACGAACCTGCCGCGCAGCCAGGGGAAGTCGCTCTCCGCCACGGTGATCGTGCCGATCAGGGAGCTTTGGCGCATGACACGCCACGTGGCCTGCTCATCCGTCATCAGGTCGTCGGCTGTCCATGCTGCACGACCTGGAGGAAGAGGCGCCAGGCATCCCTGCTTACGCTGAGCACGGACATCTCAGGGCACTTGGAGTCACGTATGAAAGCACCGTGCTCGGTCATCGCGCACTCGACGCACTCTCCTCCAGCGCCGTTGCTGTAAGACGACGTAAACCAGACCAGACGGCCGGGGCCACTGGCATCTGCGAAGCTCATCCTGCGTAATCCTTTAGCACCGACGTGACCAACTGGGCAGAGCGTTGAGGACTCAGGGCGGCGGCTCGTAGGCCGTCGAAAGCCCTGGTGTACTCACGGACATGATGCTCGCCTTCCAGGTACACCGCATCCGTGATGCCGTCCCGGTAGACAAGATCAGGGTCTTCCTGCGCAGGGAATCCCAGCATGGTGAACGAGCCCGTGGCTGGATAGGTGCCCGAGTCGAAGGGGAGGACTTGTAGCGTCACGGACGGCATGTCGGCAGTGACTAGGACGGCTTCAAGCTGTTCGCGCATCAGGGCGCGGTCACCGATGACGTTCCGAAGGGCACTCTCGTGCACGATGAACCACGCGTCGGGGGCGTCTGCACGCGTCAGCATCGCCTGGCGCTCCATGCGTACGCGTACGGCTCTGTCGATGTCCTTAGCAGCCATGTGCCCACCGGCTTTGTGCAGCTCGGAAGCATAGGCCTCGGTCTGCATCAGCCCCGGTAGCACCTCGCATTGGTACTGGCGCAATGTGGAAGCGTCCTGCTCCAGGCCGATGTAGATGTTGAACCACTCCGGAACGGCGGCGCCGTGCTGCTGCCACCAGCCGCGTACCTTTGCCTGTCGGGCCAGCGACTTGAGGAACTCGCGCAGCTCATCGCTGGTTTCGTAGAACCGACACAGGGCGTCGACGTCGGACGGTTGCACCCGGCCGCTCCCCGTCTCCATGCGATTGACCTTCGAGCCGCTCCAGTCCAGGGCTTCGCCGACCTGTGCGCAGGTGAGCGAGCTCCTCTCGCGAAGCTTCTTCAGCTCGATCGACAGACGTCGACGGCGCGCAGTCGGGGAGCCGGGCATCTCAACACCTTCTCGAATAGCGGGCATTCAGTCTCCCGCCAAGGGTGGGGACTGCCAATCACTCAGAAGTGGGATTCTCGCCGTGCACATTGCACGACGGGATAAGCGGCGAGCACTCTAGACGTCGATGCACTGAGCGTGAGTGCAAGTGACGCTCCGCTGTCAGGGTCTGTCGACTGCGACGAGAGGGGTCTTCGTGAGCCAGGAAGCGTGTGTGCCGCGCAAACCGTGGGAGCTGACATTCTCGGCCGAGCCCGCAGAAGTGGCCGCTCTGCGGCGCATCATGCGGCTCCACTTGGGGATTTGGGGTCTGCAGCACATCACCCACGACGCCCAGCTCTGCATGAGTGAACTCGTGTCCAACGTCATCACCCATGTCGGGGACGGGACACCGGCCACACTCGCAGTCGCCATGAACGGCACGTATCTGCGGATCGAGGTCCATGATCCCGACACGCGCGCACTCCCCACTCTGCGCGACGTGGGTTCCGATTCCGAGACCGGCCGAGGCATGGCCCTCGTCGGTGTCATTGCCGACCACTGGGGTGTCCAGCTCCAACCGGAACGAAAGGTGACGTGGTGCGAACTGGCGACTGAGCAGGCGCCAGCCCTCTCGGTTAGTCAGAGCCCGCGATTGAGCCGAGCCCAAGGACTCCTTGATCTCTATGCAACTGATCAACCACTACGCGTGGCCCATGTCGCGTCGGACCGCCTGAGTTCGGCCTGTGCAGAGGCGGCGGCTGTCGATATCGTCGTCGACATTCTTTACTGGCTGCATGCTCATGGATGCGATGCCGATGAGTTCCTAGACCGGGCTCAGACGCACTTCGAGGCGGACGCCAATCTTCGGCGGTCAGAGTGAACGGACGACTTTATGCCCCGTCGGGGACCGCGGACGTGCAGAGATGGGGCGGTGTACTGGCGCCGCCCCACATGGCCAGGCTTTGTGGGCCCCGAAACCTCTGATGCCAGGCTCAACACAGATCGGATGCGTCATGCGTCCGGTGGCACCCACATGCTCGCAATGCGAGTGGGCTCACCCTCGCTCCGGATTAGCACCAACTGCAAGCCCGCTGAACCTTGGGCTTGCAGTTGCTGGCCTGCCCGAAAGTCGATCACAAATGCTAGAGGTGTTCCTAACTCGCACCGATGTAACGTGTCGGACAACGCAGGGTCATACCGCGAAAATAAGCACTTCTAAGGCGAAGTAGCGTATCCGCATCCGCGCCGCCCGCACCGCTGGCCTGCGGAACCTCCCCCTCTACGACACCCAGCAGAACCGGAGCTGGCTGGAGATCGTCCAGACCGCCTTGGACATACTAATGACCGGATGCCGATGCTCGCACTGACCGGCACCGCCAGCCTGTGGAAACCTCGCCGGCTGCGGTTCCGCCGGTTCTCCGCGGCCGGCCAGCCCATCACCACTGGCCGGATCCACTTTCTTCGGCTGGCCCGCCATGGGCCATGGGCCGTTGAAATCACAGGCGTTCTCGACCGGCTCACGCTCCAGCCGAGTTTCGACTGGCCAGCGGGTCCATGTCCCTACGAGAAGAGGAGCCAGCCCGGAGCAGTGAAACTCGGCGTCCACCCGAGACGACGCTCGGGACCTTGGCCTGCCCGCCCGGCCACCGACAACGAAATGGGCCCCACTCTGTCGGGGCCCCATCACGAAAATCGGAGGTAGGTGTCTGCCGCGCCAACGCACCGGCATCTCACCCGAAATTTGCGTACGGCGAGTGAAACCACACCCTCAGATTCGTCACTTTTGAAGCAGAATTCTGTCGATATCCCGGAATCCGTCTCGCACCTTTCTTACGGTAGCTAGCTCGATCTTTGGATCCAACTGCACCTGCATTTTTGCGGACGTATGGGCAACAGTCCCCCTATCTGTCGCCCAGCCCTCCGTATCATCGAGCCAATCCGCATCGATTTCATCCTTCGTTACACCCAAGGGGAGCAGGATGAGTAGGAGATTTTTCTCCTTTATTCCATTATTGCGCTTCTTTATGTAGGTGCTGTAGTGCTTCTTAGCGCTTTCGATGCGCGCAGTGAGTGTCGGGTATTTTATTGATTTATCGCCCAAGTCAGCGAGATTTTCTGGTATTTTAGGGTTCGAATCCCAGTGCGACATGAGACTTAAAAGGCTTGGGCGAATCCGCCCAGTACGCTCCCACTCCCCGTGTGCGTTGACAATCACTTCAAGGGCACGATCTTCGATGAACGACTCGAATTCCGCATGCGCCAACACTCGGAAGGCGCGAGTGCGCTCATGCACGCGATCCGAGTAAAGCCCCAGAGGATTGAAAGAAGACGGCAGCAAGTTGTGACGCAGTTCGGTGATTCTTCGGGACATGACCTTGTATCGCGGCGATGGCACCGAATCCCCCTACGGTATGAGTCGATTGTTCTCGAAACGGGGGATGGGGACCTCTGCGCCAGTTACGCGCTCAAGCGCATCGCCCCACAAGGAAAGACGTGTGTGCGTGGCAAAGGGCGTCTTAGTCGTGGTCTGGATTGACTCAACGAAATCCGGATCTGTGTCACATAGCGCTTTGAACGCTTGCTCCACTGCGCCCTTATTCTCGATGGCAGCGCTAGCCAGAACTGGATCCCTGAAATAGTAGGTCATGATGTCGAATACTGCGCGGTTGAACCGCCCTTCATAATCGCCGCGCGACCACCTGTAAAATGCATCTTCGCCGAACACGTCGAAGGTAGCCTGGATCGCTCGATTACATTCATCGGCAGTCTCCTTAATCTCCTCCTCATCATCAACCCACGCCGCATTGAGTTCGTTCACTGTGTCATCAAGGAACTTCTTCAGGTTCCCCTTATATTCGCCGAGCCTGTATACCATTGCGTAATATCGAAGCATGATTTCTACGTCACGCATTCGAAAGTCTGGCTTTTTGATGCGCAGAGCGGCCTGAATCTCCGAACTCGCATACGTGGCCACGTCCAGGAAGTCAGTGAACTTCCCGGGATGTAGGGCCTGGCGCAGTTCCTGAGGGGACAGCCTGACGCTGCCCGTATTCAATCGAAGGAATACCAGATTCAGGAACTCCTCATTCGGCCACCGCCGAACCACCACGGTTCGGATGGTCTCGTTCAGGAGAGCATTGAGATCGTCGATAAAAGCGCCATCCTCTTCCAGTTTCGCGAGGGTCTTAAGGCGCAAGTCTCCGCGAACGTCAAGGTTGGTCAGTCCGAACGCTTTTGATCCTTCGTCTCCTCCTGCAACGTCCAAAGAGGAGCCGATAGCGAACTGACGCAGTGTAAGGAGACGCTGCTTTCCATCGAGTACAATGAACTTTCCCCGCTGCTTCCGGTCCTCCGCAAGGACAATCTGAGGTACGGGGAGCCCAAGGATAAGAGATTCGATGAACTTACTTTTCCGAGCTCTATCCCATGCATCTCGCCGCTGGAAGTGCGGGTTCAGCTGGATGTTTCCGCGGCGAAGTTGACTGAGGATCGTTTCTGTCGTCCAGTCAGTGTCGGTGACAACTGCGCGATGAACGTCTGCCGATGAAACTGCTCCAGGATCGTTCTCCTCACCGTCCTGATCATCGAACAACTCATTCTCGTTTTCAGGAATGCGTGCCACCGGTCCGCCTAACGTGTCCGCAGGGATGGGAACTGCCGCCGATTTTAGCGGCGGAGTAGTAGTTATATTGAGGATTGTCATACCTGGGCATTCGATACAGGCTGCGGCTTCCGAAAGTTCGCCGCTTCCTTGCTCTGCCCGCCTATCTAACCAGCTACAGGAACGTGCACATTTACACCTTTCAGCGCGCTCTACACCTTCAGGCCATCCATCTCACTCTTGGGTACCCTAGCTAATATGGCTTGCGCTGATTCGAAGCTTGACGCGCAGATTGTTGGTGAGGCAGCGGTGCGTCCTACGAGCCTCGGAAGTGATTCAGGAGATCCTTGGCGTGAAGTGTCCACGGATGACTCGAACCGAGCACCCTAGTCCGTCCTTCCACGAGGTATGTCGCGTGCTCGACCGCTTCAGTATGGTGGCCAATTGAGTATAGAACGTTTCCTAGCGTTTCCCGGCAATTCAAAGTAATGGGGTAATTAGGGCCGAAACGTTGTATGTACTTCGCGAAGGCAGACTGAATATAGGGTAAGGCCTCGGCCGGTTGCCCAGCGCGGTTGAGTGCGAAAGCATAGTTCAGTTCTGCGTCAAGTGTGATGGTGTGGTTGTCCCCAAGTTCCCGACGGCATTCCACGATCAAGTCCGGTCCCGCGGCAAGGTCTGTCAGTTGTGTGGACACCTCCAGGAGGCCACATCGTGCTTTCAATGTAAGAGGGTGCACAGGGCCGAGTGCCCGCGTGTATTCCGCCGCTGCTTGCCGGAACAGCGCGATGCCCTCTGACCTTCGGTTGAGATTGACGAGTGCACTGGCCAGCCTCCTGCGCGTCGTTGATGTATCCGGCGCGTCTGAACCCAGCGTGCGTTCGCAGTCCTCTAGCACACGCTGTAGTAGGGCCTCTGACTGCTCGAAGTGCCCAACCCGAAACAGGGATCGCCCAACACGTTGACGCAGCCTAAGGAGGAAGATGTTGTCTTCACCCAGCTTGGGTTGCAGCAGCTCCACGACGTCGCTGCCCAAGCTGAGAGCTGAGGTGTAGTCGCCGGCCCTGTGCACAGCGATGACGAGCCGCAGAACGCACTCTGCCGCGGCTTCCAGTATCGATTCATCCGTCGCCCAACTCACTGCTCTCCGCACGAGTGCGACCACATGCGGTGCAAGCAGGTTCACACGGGGATCCTGCTTCCCTCGGTCAGGTACCTCCGGCAACACGGCAAGACAGAGGCGGGCAGCTGTGGCAGCGAGCTGGTCGCGTTGGTCAGCGGGGGTGGCCCGGGCCACGCTGTCGAGGAGCACGCCGTGGGTGCGTAAGCAGCGCACCTCCCCGGATGCCAGTTCGGTGAGGGAGTGATCAAGGAGTCCGCGCAGAGCGGATTCAATGCGAGAGGCCGGGAGTGCGGAGCCGATCTCGGCACTGAGCAGGACGGACAGAGGTAGGGGGTCGTTGGACCAGCAGGCGAGGAGGCGCAGCAGGTGGCCGGCCTCGGGAAGGCCTTGGGCGGTGAGGGCGTCGAGGGAGAGTTGCCAGGTGCGGCTGGGCAGGTGCCGGGAGTCGCCGCCGATGGCTGTGGCGCCTTGTTCGATGAGCTCGATGGTGTCCAGGCCTGCGCTGCCGTCGAGTCGGTGACCGTAGTCGGCCAGGCTCCAGGGGTCGATCACCTGGTGGGCGAGGAATCCGCCGGCGAGGGTGAGTGCCAGGGGCAGGCGACCGAGGCGGTCGGCGACCTCTGCGGCGTCTTCGAGTGACCCGGCGTGCGGTGCGAGATCTTGGAGGACGAGTGCGGCGTCCTCGCGGGGCAGGACACCGAATTGCAGTAGTTGTGCTCCGGGCCACCAGTGCGCCGCTGCTTGCCGGGTGGTGACGATGACGGTGCCGGTGGGGCTGGTGCGCAGCCAGCCGCCGTCGCGGAGAATGGCCGGGGCATCGGCGTTGTCGAGGACTAGCAGCCAGGGCTGGTCGGAGCGGTCGAGGTAGTGCCAGACGAGGTCGGCGGCGGGACGTAGTCCGCTGCGGGCGCCCATCAGTTCGCCGTCACTGGCGCCGCGGTCGGCGGCCACGGCCAGCATGCCGGCGCGTAGGGAGGCAGGGTCGGAGGCGTTGACCCACAGCCCGATGCGGCCGGCTTGGTCGGTGGCGTGCTGGAAGAGGGTGTAGGCCACGGCGGTCTTGCCGCAGCCGCCCAAGCCGTGGAGAACGTAGACGCCGTTGCCGACGCCGGGCTCGACGGCGGCGCGCAGCCGGTCCATCTCGCCGGCGCGGTCGCGGAGCACCACGGGGACGCGGCCGACCGAGGGTCGACGAACCGAGTCCGGCCCTGACCAGTCGGGGGCGTGGTGGTGGTGTTCGGTGATGTGCTGGTCGCCGGAGGCTTGGTAGACACG
Source organism: Streptomyces poonensis (assembly GCF_014650915.1). Lineage (GTDB taxonomy): Bacteria > Actinomycetota > Actinomycetes > Streptomycetales > Streptomycetaceae > Streptomyces > Streptomyces poonensis. The sequence continues at coordinate 169,887 of NZ_BMVW01000010.1, forward strand.
GCCCCGGCCATCGGCCCGGGCGTCGTTGCGGCCGCTCATCGTTGGCCGAAGTGCTGGTCGCGGCCGGCCTGGTAGACCCGGGCCTGCCCGGAGGCGGTGGCGTGCTGCGTCACCGCCGGGGCTTCGGGGGTGTACGGGGCCAGTTCGTCAAGCAGCGCCCGGAGTGCTGCTGTCTCCTCGGGATGCGCTACGAGCAATCGCCGCATGCGGCCCTGCCACTCTGCACCCAGTTCGCCGCGCGATTCGAGGTCACCGTCGACCTGTGCAGCCAGTAAGTCTCTCCGAGCTACCTCGAGTTCGGCGGCAATTGCCTCAGCCCGCTCCGGCTCGACACGGCGCCACAACGAAGCAATACCGTCCCTGACGCGTTCCCACGCTTCGGTCGTTAACAAGGTGACCAGGGTTGTACCTGCGGTACCCGCCAGCACAGCCAACTCCGGATCCACGAGCCCGCCCCCCTCTAGCCGGCATTCCCTGTTGCCCCAGACTAGTCAGCGGATCAAGCGACTGCACGCCTCACGGGGTGCCTCGTCATGGGTGATTTCGACGAGGTTGTCCGTAACTAGGCCTGTACGTGCGCTGGTTGGATGCGAGTAACAAGTGATCCTCGGGGGGCTTGGTAGTGACATAAGTGATCAAGTGGGGTCACTATGTCCTCGTGGGAGAGCGAGTGATAGGTCACATAGAGGGCATTGTCCCCGGTGCGGACTTCCATCGCCGGGTGGATGTCAAGCGAGCCAATCTGCACCGCGACACGATGCGAGGCATCTCATGGCTTGCGGACGAAGATGGCAGTGATGTAGCAGACGCCATCGTACTGAATGGGGGGTATGAGGACGACGAAGACGACTGGACTTCGATCCGATACACGGGGGCATCACCCGACAAGGATAAAAGTCCGGATGGTAAGAGGCTCATACGTAGCCAATCTTGGGAGTACCGGGACAATGCTGCGCTGAAGCGTAGCTTTGAGCGGGGTTATCCTGTACGGATAATCCGTGGACCTAATGGTGACCGGCGGTACTCGCTGGCTGATCGCTACAGATACGACGGTCTCTACCGGATCACAGATGTCAGGACCGCTGTATCTCGATCGGCTGCACCAGACGGTTCGCCTATTAAGATATGTCAGTTCGATTTGGAACGCCTCCCTAGCCCCGAACAGGAGTTGACGAGTGCGGAACGCGTTGCTGCCCAGGTCCTGGAGCGGCAGGAAGGCTTTGTACGTGACGAGCTGAAGCATGCCAATGGCGAGCAGGGTGCGGCCTTGGAAGGGGAGAAGTTCCCTAAAATACGCGCTACACGGGTCCAGCGCATCGTGCGTGACGCTGCCGCGGCGCGGCGTATCAAGGACCTCTACAACGATGAGTGTCAGGCTTGTGGTCTGCGAATAGTTGGTTCAGATGCAAAACCGTACAGCGAGGGCGCGCATATAAAGCCTCTCGGTAAGCCGCACGGCGGTCCTGATGTTGAGCGAAACATACTTTGCCTTTGCCCCAACTGTCATGTGCGACTCGATATTGGTGCCATTGTTATAGCTGACGACTGGTCAATCGTTGTGCGTGTGGCAGTGCCTGGTGAGAGAATTCTTCCGAAGCTTAAGATGCACCGGGAACACAAAGTGCATCCCGAATATCTTCAGTACCATCGCGACCTGTGGGAGAAGGGAACAGGCGCTAGCGCGGATCAGTGAGGTAGCAGGTTCAGGCTAGCGACCAAGATTGGGCTTGTTCAGGGCGGGGCTGGCGGTGTGCGTCGTACCGAAGAATCGCTGAGTGCCCGTGAGAGAGGTGGTGGTCCGAAGCGTTGTGGGGCGGCCGGCGGTAAGGCTGGGTGGAAGTGGACGCGGGGCTGTTCACAGGCGGGGCCTGGTAGCGGATCTCGGGTGGGTGGACCGTCGTGCCCTCGCGGCGCGGATTCCGGAGCACCTCGCCCTCCGCACGGAGGCGCGGGCGCCCAGCAGGGACATGCCTCGGCGTACGTGTACGGCCTGGCGTATGACGTGGACGCCAAATGCGAACCATCCCGCCGCCATGAGCAGCACGATGGTCAGTCGGGGCTGTCTCATGGACAGGTTCCGGTGTCTGGCGGCGGGGCACAGGGCTGTTCAGGCAGGATGCGACGTATCCGGGAAAACTGACAGGTGCGGGACTGCTGCTTGCGTTTGCCCTCACTCAGTCAGCGTCGAACCGTGGTGTGATGCCCCCGTGCCCCGCACCACACAAGACACCAACCGCCGCATGCTCCGAGCCCGCGACGCCATGGACCGCGCCTACGCGCAGCCGCTCGACGTGCCCGCGCTGGCCCGGATCGCCCACGTGTCGGAGGCGCACTTCACGCGGACCTTCCGGGCCGTGTTCGGCGAGACGCCGCACCGCTACCTGCAGCGGCGCCGCGTCGAGCGGGCGATGTTCCTGTTGCGGGAGACGGACCACAGCGTGACGGACATCTGCTTCGAGGTGGGCTTCAACAGCACGGGGACCTTCAGCCGGACGTTCCGCGAGATCGTGGGCCGGTCGCCGAGGGAGTACCGCAAGGCGGCGGTGGCCGCGGGGGTGCCCACCTGCTTCACGATGGCGTGGACGCGGCCGAGTGCTTGACCGCGAGCACATCCGCGCCGCCCGTGAGGCCGTCCGGCAGCTGAGCAGTTTCGGATAAGTTTTCGTGGCGCCCGCCCACTAGCGTCTTCCTCATGTTCAACGCCATCACGCAGTCACAGATATACGTCCTCGACCAGGACGAGGCCCTCGACTTCTACGTCGGCAAGCTCGGCCTGGAGGTCACCGCCGACGTCGACATGGGCTTCATGCGCTGGCTGACCGTCAGCGTCCCCGGGCACCCCGAGCGTCAGGTCCTGCTGGAGAAGCCGGGTGCGCCGGCGATGTCCGAGGAGACGGCGGAGCAGGTTCGCGAGCTGGTGACCAAGGGGGCGATGGGCGGCTGGCTCATCTTCAACACGGAGGACTGCCACAAGACGTACGAGACGCTGCTGGAGCGGGGCGTCGAGTTCACCGAGGAGCCCACGGAGCGGCCGTACGGAATCGACTGCGGCCTCCGTGATCCGTTCGGGAACCGCATCCGGTTCACCCAGCCGAAGGCCTGAAGGGCCGAGCCGGGGTGATCCGTCCGGCGGGAGGCTGATCCGGCTGTTCGCGCGCGGGGGCGGGGGTGGATCTCCGATCGGGATCGGGGCCGGCATGCGGGCGCTCCGTGGCCGGAGCGCTCCGGGCGTGGCCCCCGCAACCTATTGAGTCCCGGCTTCCAGCACGCGGAGCGTGGCCGTACGCAGCTGGGCCGCGGCCTCACTCACCGTCATGCGGCCGGCTCCGACCTCGTTGCCCGCGGCGTGCCCCAGGGCTGTCACCGCCGCGACCAGCCAGGCGGCGGGCGGGCCGGGGTCGAACTCCCCCTCGGCCTGGCCCTTTTCCACCAGCCGTGTCAGTCGGGCGGCGACGGGCTCGTGCCGTGCCCGGTCGGCTTCGGCGTGGACGGGGGCCGTGCCGAGCTGGAGCAGCACGGGGTGCCGTTCGAACAGCCGCCACCCGATGTCCTGCAGTCGCAGAAGTGTGTCCAGGGCACGTCCTCCCTCGGCTTCCGCGGCGTCCATCGCCGCCATGGCCTCCTCCGTGACCCGGTCGGCCACGGCGTCCAGCAGCGCGCTACGGGTGCCGAAGTGCGCGTACACGGTCTGACGGGTCACGCCGGCTGCTGCGGCGATGGCCGCCATACCTGCGTCAGGGCGTTCGGCGAGCAGCCCGACCGCGGCGTCGAGTACGGCCTCCCGGCTGCGTACGGCGTCGGCCCGACGGCGACGCCGAGCGGCCGAGGTGTCCTCTGAAGGGGAGGCAGCTGAAGTAGACAACTCTTACAACCTTGTCAGACGTAACTGAGGTGCATATCTTACAGCTCTGTAAGGGATCGTTGGGATCGTAGCGGGGCGCAGCCCTGCCTGCCCGGCCGGAGCGTCATGCAACCTCAGGAAGACTCGAAAGTCCCGGAAACCCTGGAAGCGCTGGAAGGCAAGACACCCGAGCAGTTCATCGCCGACTTCTACACCTCCTTCACCGAAGCCGTCGTCCGCGGTGAGGAGGACCCCGTCGACCTCATGGCGCGGTTCTACACCCGGGACGTCGTACAGATCGCCGACGGCGTACGACTCGACTGGGACCGGCTCGCCGCCCACCTGCGCCCTGTACGCAAGAACCTGATCGACTTCCGGTTCGAGGTGCATGAGGCGCTGGCGGACGGCAAGAGGATCGCGGCCCGGTTCACGATTCACGCCCGGCTGCGCAAGAGCGGGCCGGTCACCACGCAGGTGTGCATGTTCGCCGAGTTCACCGCCGAAGGCCTGATGCGAAGGGCCGATCAGCTCACGCGGACGCTCGACCGAACCGAAGCACAGGACGGGGAGTAGCGCGGATGCGGATACGACTTGCCCGGGGAGTCGCCCTGTTCTCCACCGGGGCCCTCGCGGGAGCCTTCGGCTACGGAGCGGCCAATCTGGTGCCCACCTTTCGTGCCGTGCCGTTGGAGACAAGGCTCTCCTTCCACACGGAACTGATGCAGATGAACGGCATCACCATGCAGGGAGCCATGGGAGTGTCCGCGCTGAGCGCCCTGATGCTCACCGTCATGAGCCGGGGCACCGCGCGGTGGCTCGCCGGCGGGGCGACGCTGCTGGCGGTGTCGTCCTTCCTGATCACCAGGCTCGGCAACGTCCCCATCAACGGCCGGATCAAGGAGTGGGCCGTGACTTCGGCTCCCCCCGATCACGCGGAGATCCTCGCTCGCTGGGAAGCTTTCAACTACGCCCGCACCGGCGCCGCGTTCGCTGCCTTCCTCCTGCTGATCCTTCTGGTACTGCGTCAGGAACGCGTCGGACGGGACGCGGAAGACGGCCGTACGCGTCGACCTGTTGCCGTGCCATGAAGGCAGGCCGACCACCGAGTGCGGTCTGCGCGCCGGGCGGTGGGACACCTGGACGATCGGTCACGCCCGGTCTGCTGAGCCTGCCGAGATCTTCAGAGCCGCACGCCATGCGGGACTGTCGACGTAGTGGTTGTCGAAGCGTTCCGCGGACTCGGCGATCTCCTTCGGGTCGGCCTCGCCGCGCATCACCCGGCCGAGGAGGCGCAGGTAGTCGAAGCGGTTCAGGCCCGGGGCGAACACGAACAGGACGTCCGCCTCGGCGCCGGGCGCCGCCGCGAAGGCGTGCGGGGTGTGCGGCGGTACGGCCAGGAAGTCGCCCGCCTCCAGGACGGTCACCTCCTCGCCCACCAGCACCTGGAGGGAGCCGCTGATCACGAAGAACAGCTCCGTCGCCCTGGTGTGGAAGTGGGCCGGTGCTCCCACGGCCCCCTTGGCGAAGGTGGACCGGTAGCTCGTGAAGCCACTGCCGGGGGTGTCCGAGTCGGCCAGCAGGGTCATCACGCTGCTCGGGTCGGCGCAGGTCTCCGCGTCCGCATGGCGGGTCAGTACCGCCTGGGCGGGCGTCGTGGTCATGGATGCGTCGGGCGTCGTCTGAGTCGTCGTCTGCGTCATGGTCATGACCCTACGGATCCGGGTGACCCGGCAGCAGGGTCATTCCGCTGCCGTGAACGTGGGTCAATTCGGCTGCTGCCATCTGCCAGGCCGGTGTCGCGCCCGTCGGCGATGTCGCTGATCAGTGACGTCCCCTTCATCTCCCGAGGCTTAACTTGCCCCAGTAGGCGACTGTATGCTCACCGAACTCACGTCCAGGGGGGACGTGTTGGGCCGCCGAGCTCGGCGGCCGCACCAACTGAACAAGGGGGGGACGATGCCAATAGGGCACCGTCGGCCGACGCGCTTGGGTAGCGCCGTCGCCACCGTCTCGTCCGTGCTGGCGCTCACGGCGGGCGCCGCACTGTCACTGCCTTCCGACGAAGCACAAGCCGCGCAGGCCACCGCGGGCACCGCCACCGAAGGCGTTCCCACCGCGGGCACCACCGCCGTAGGCAACGACGTCGCCATACCCGTGCCCGACACCGACGTCGACCGGCGGATCAGCGTGCTGGCGAGCACCCGTATCGGCGTGCTCTACCAGGAGGAGGGCACCGACGGCTATGTGTGGAGCCAGACCGGCAAGGTCGTGCCGGCCCTGGACGGTGTGCCGGCGGAGGACATCGTCGACACCCACGACGAGTACGACCGGATCGCCTACCGCACGACAGGGGCCGACGGTCGCACCACCTTCGTCTGGTACTGGCTGAACGACGGGATCAAGCGGACCATGACCGTGCCGAGCGGCTACGAGAACCCGCGGTTGAGCAGCGGTTTCGTCGTGGTCTCGCACCGGCTTGAGGACGGTTCGTACGAGTACCGGGTGCTCAGGGGCAACGGCACGGGAGGCGCGTACGACGTCCTGGTGCGGTTGCCGGAGGGCGCGACCGCCGAGGCCGCGCCGGAGGTCCTGGCGCACGACGGCAACGATCTCGTCATCCGCTACCAGAAGGACGGCCAGGCCGCGTACGGGATCGTCAACGGGATCAGCGGTGCCGTCCAGCCGCTCCAGGCGACCGGCGCGGCGAGCAGTTTCCGGCTGACCGACTCCTGGGTGACGTGGTTCACGCGCGAGGGCGAGGACGGGATACGGATCCGGGCGCGCAGCAGCGCGGGGGGCGCACCCGGGATCCGTGCGGTGCCGACGACGTCCGAGGACAGCGAGGTCCTCACGTTCATGACGGGCGACCACCTGCTGTGGTGGGAGGGGCCCGGGTCGCCGCTGTACACCAAGCCGTTGAGCGGCGGGGAGCCAAAGGTCGCCGTGGCCGAGGCCGAGCGGGTGGCGCAGGCGGGGGAGAACGTGACCGCGGTCGGACGGGCCGTCGCCGGTGGCCCGCGTGCCCTGTACGACCTCTATCCGGACGGCACCGGCGCCCTCTTCGTCTTCGCGGAGCATGAGGTGACCCCCGTCCACCACGACGGCTCGGTGACCGCGCTGGACCTGGACCGCGGCACCGTACGCCTGCTCAACTCCCTCCGGGGCACGCAGACCCTGCACAGCCAGGACATCGGTACCGCCATGGCACCGGCCGGCGGCGCCGCCCTGACCTCCGCCGCCACCTCCGCCACCACCGGCCCGGGCCGCTTCGCCGACGGCGGTGACGAGGGCCTGGCCCAGCTGGCCACCGACCCGGCCACCGGCAAGGACGTCCTGACCACCGCCGACGACCCGGACGGCGCCATCACGCTCCCGGGGAGCGACGGCAGGATCCTCGACGCGTCCCCGCAGTACGTGCTCTACGCGGGGAACGGCGGCACGGGCCGGCAGTACGTGGTCGACATCGCCGCCGGCACCGTCGTCCGCGAGCAGGCCGCGAAGGCCGCCGCGCTCGACCACGCCACCCTGTGGACCCCGTCCACCACCGCCGGCAAGGTCGTCGCCACCAGCCTGCGCACCGGCAAGACGGTCCGCACCCTCGACATCGGCTCCGGCTGCGTCCCTGACGACCTGCGCACCAACGGCACGCTGCTGTACTGGAGCTGCGCCGCCCAGAAGAAGGCCGGCGTCAAGAACCTCGGTGGGATGGGGCAGGCGTACTCCGCACCCGTCGGCGACGTACTGCTCGGTGACGGCTTCTACGGCTACTACAACGCGGCCGAGGGGTCGATCGAGCTGAGGGAGGTCATCAACGACGTCAACCTCCCCCTCGACGAGATCACCGGCGTCGCGCCCACCGAGGCCGCCGACACCCGCGGGGTCACCTGGGCGATCGACCCCCGCTCCAACAAGGTCGCCTACCTGGGCGCGGACGGCACCGTCCACGTCGTCAGGGCGTACATGGGCATCGGGCTGCCCTCCCGGCTGTCCGTGCCCGACTCCACCGTCCCGGCGTCCTTCGCGGCCGACGGCGGTGCCGCCCGGTGGAACAGCCGGTGGTGGCTGTCCAAGCCCGCGGCCTCCTGGAAGGTGACGCTCAAGAGCGCCACCACCAAGGCCGTGGTGCGCACCTGGACGGGCGGCGCGACCCGCGGCTCGGTCGCGGTCTCCTGGGACGGCAAGGCACAGACGGACGGCGCGCTGGTGACCAACGGCTCGTACACCTGGACGCTCACCGCCGTCCCGGCCGACGGGGCCGGCGACCCGCTGTCGTCCTCCGGCACGGTGAAGGTGACCGGGGCCGCGGCCGTCCGCCGGGACCACGCCGGCTCGGACGGCATCGGAGACGTCCTGACCCTCAACTCCAAGGGCGACCTGACCATTCAGCAGGGCAACGGCAAGGGAGCCCTCTCCGGGAAGGTCTCCGGGGCCGGCTGGCCCACCTCGATCACGGCCGCCCCGTTCGGCGACCTCGACGGCGACCGCTGCAACGACGTGCTGGTCCGCTACAGCAGCGGCACGCTGCGCGGGTTCCGGCCCGGCTGCGGCAAGGCGGTGACGCCGAAGACCGCGTACACCACGCTCGGCACGGGCTTCCAGCAGTACAACGTCCTGACCTCGCCCGGCGACGTCACCGGCGACAAGCGCGCGGACCTCATCGCGCGCAACTCCAAGACGGGCGCGGTGTACCTGTACAAGGGGACCAGCTCCGGGAAGCTGTCCTCGCGGGTGAAGCTGTACGCGAACTGGAACGGCTACAAGAAGATCGTCGGTGCCGGCGACCTCAACGGCGACGGCCACGGCGATCTGCTGGTCCAGAACAAGTCCAACGAACTGTGGCGCTACGACGGCACCGGCAAGGGCCCGTTCAAGGCCCGGGTGAAGGTCGCGGGCAACTGGGGCTCGGCCTACAACGCGGTCGTCGGCGCGGGCGACCTCACCGGCGACGGCAAGGCCGACCTCGTCAGTCGTGACACCTCGGGCAACCTGTGGCGCAGCAGCGGCAACGGCAAGGGCTCCTTCGGCGCCCGCACGAAGATCGCGACCGGCTGGAAGGGCTACAAGGGGGTCTTCTAGCGAGAAGACCGGCGAGAGGGCCGGCTGGTGGCGACCCGGTCGCCACCAGCAGCGGCTTCAGCACCGGCTTCAGCACGGGCTTCAGCACGGGCTTCAGCACGGGCGTCAGGCCGTCGGCACCCCGTGGCACCCCTCGTACGCCCGCCCCGACCCGCACCAGCACTCCGTGCCCCGCTGCGGCGGCCACTCCACGGCCCGCCCCCGCGCGGCCAGCGTCGTCGCGTACTGGGGGAGCAGGGTGACGTCCGACGGGGAGGACGCCTCCGAGGCCGCGAACGCCTCGTAGGACGGGACCGTGCCCGAGACGATGCCCAGGTTCGGGGTGCCGGAGGCGGCGAGTTCGCGCAGGCTGTGCTCTATGGTCGCCAGGTGCTCCTCGTGGGAGGGGTACTCGGACGACAGGGACGGGTAGTCCGCCAGCAGCTCCGCCAGTTCGTCCGCCGGCCAGTGCAGGACCGCCACCGGGAAGGGGCGGGAGAGGGCCGTGCGGTAGGCGCCCAGTTCCGCGCGCAGGCGGCTGATCTCCGCCTCCAGTTCGGCCGGGTTGTCCGAGCCCAGGGACCAGACGCGCTTGGGGTCGTGGAGCTCGTCCAGGGACACCGACGCCGAGTGGAGCGTGTCCGCCAGGGCGTCCCACTCGTCGTGCGGCGCGCCCAGCATCCGGCGGACCCGGTGGCGGCCGAAGAGCAGCGGATGGGTGGAGTACGGGGGCTCGGCGACGTCGGTGAGGAGGAGCGTGGCCCCTTCCGTGAACGTCTCCTGCGCCGCCTCCAGTTCGTCGTGGGCCTCCAGGGCCTCCGCCGCGATCACCCAGGGGGCCGGGTCGCGCGGGGCCGAGACGCGGATGCCGTCGATGATCGCCCGCGCCTCCGCCTCATGGCCGTACTCCCACAGGTTGGACGCCTTGAGGGCGCGTACGAGGTGGGGGTGGTCCAGAGAGTCGGGGGAGGAGAGCAGACGGTCGTAGAGGGCGGAGGCGTCGGCGCGGGCGCCGGACAGCTCCAGATGGGCCGCGGCCTGGAGCAGGAGGTGTTCGGCGTCCTCGGGGTACAGACCGGCGGTTCGTTCCAGACGGGCGGCTTCGGCTTTGTGGTCGACGTTCTCGGCGGAGGTGTCGGGGCGCATGCCGACACCGTACTGCCGCCGACCGACAGAGGTGAGATATCCGCAGGCTGGTGGATGCGTGTGCCCGCCGGGCCGGTGTCCGTGCGCGCCCCTCGACCCGCGCGCGATGCGTCACGGGTCCCTACGGCCCCTCGCGCCCGTGCGGCAGTACGCTCCGGCGCCATACCCGCATGGTGCAGACGGAGGAAGGCATCCGGTATATCTGGTAGTCGTACAGGTCCAGTTGTGAGCGAATCGGGAAGGGGGGGGAAGGCAAGTAATGATCGTCTACCAGCTCTTCCACGCTCTCTTCCAGGTTCTCCTCCAAGTCCTTCTCCAGGGACTGCTCCAGGCCGGTGTGCTCGACACCGCAACCGGGACCTTCTCCGCCGCGGTCGCCCTCGCCGCCACCGCCGCGGCCGGTTCGGCCCTCGCCCTCTGCGCGCTGATCGCCTCCCGCTGCGCGCCCGCCGTGGCGCCCACGCGCGTACGGACGGCGATACGGGACCGTGAGCGCCGTACGGCGTTCCTGCCCCAACGCGATCCCGACGCCAAGGGCCGCACCCGGCCCAGGGCGCCCGGTCACGCCCTCCGGACGATCACCGCGTAGGGCATCCGCCACCACGTCACATCGCATGTCCCTGGGTGTGTCCCCGGTTGACTCCGCGCGGGTCGTCATACCGCCACTCACCACACCGGTACGACGAGACCCCCGGAGGGCTCACCCATGTCCGTTCTCCTGTCCGCCTTCGCCACCCTGGTGGAACAGCTCGCCGAGCTGCTCCAGCCGCTCTTCCACGCCTCCGCGGCCGCCGCAGCGATCGTCCTGTTCACCGCGTTCGTACGGCTTCTCGTCCTCCCGCTGTCCCGGGCCGCCGCGCGCGGGCAGCGGGTCCGGACGGCCCTGCAGCCGAAGATCGCCGAGCTCAGGAAGAAGCACGGGCGGAATCCGGAGCGACTGCGCACGGCACTCCTCGAACTGCACGCGAAGGAGAAGGTGTCGCCGCTGGCCGGCATCCTGCCCAGCCTCTGCCAGATCCCGGCGTTCTTCCTGCTCTACCACCTGTTCTCCAGCTCCACGATCGGCGGCGAGAGCAACGATCTGCTGACGCACTCGCTGTTCGCCGCGCCGCTGGGGGACCGGTGGGGCGACGCGCTCGGCGACGGGGGAGTGTTCGGCGCGGCCGGGCTCGTCTACCTCGGGCTGTTCGTGATCGTCGCTGTGGTCGCCGTCTTCAACTACACGCGGACGAAGCGGGCGTTCACCGCGAGCGCCGGAGCCACCGCGCCGGCGGGCGGCGGTGACCAGCTGCCCGGCCTCGCCACCGCCACCAAGGTCATGCCGTTCATGTCGTTCCTGACCCTCGTCACCGTGGCCGTCGTACCGCTCGCCGCCGCCCTGTACATGGTGACCAGCACGACGTGGAGCGCGGTGGAGAGGATGCTGCTGTATCCGTGATCCGTAACCCGTAACCCGTGATCCGTGATCCGTGATCCGTCGTCCGTGAGGGCATGGTTACGGTCCAGTACGTGAACCGGGTATTGCGGACTGGACCGTGACCTTGGAGGATCGTCCAAGATCGCGAGGGCGCGCCAGGCCGAGGTCGAGGGAGATGGGGATCATGAAGCTGCTGCGAGTAGGTACGGCGGGTTCGGAACGGCCCGCGCTGCTCGACGCCGAGGGGGTCCTGCGGGACCTGTCGGGCGTCGTACCGGACATCGACGGGGCGCTGCTCGCGGACGACGACGCGCTCGGGCGGGTCCGGGCGGCGGCGGACTCCGGTGAACTGCCCGTGCTCGACGGTGAGGGGCTGCGGATCGGCCCGCCCCTCGCCCGCATCGGCAAGATCGTCTGCATCGGCCTCAACTACCACGACCACGCGCGCGAGACCGGCGCCGAGCCGCCCGCCGAGCCGGTGATCTTCTTCAAGGCGGCGGACACGGTGGTCGGGCCGAACGACACGGTGCTCGTGCCGCGCGGGTCGGCCAAGACCGACTGGGAGGTCGAGCTCGCCGTCGTCATCGGGCGTACGGCCCGCTACCTCGGCTCGGCGGAGGAGGCGCTCGGGCATGTCGCGGGGTACGCGGTGGCGCACGACGTCTCGGAGCGGGAGTTCCAGATCGAGCGCGGCGGCACCTGGGACAAGGGCAAGAACTGCGAGACGTTCAACCCGCTGGGGCCGTGGCTGGTGACCGCCGACGAGGTCCCCGACCCGCAGGACCTCTCCCTGAAACTGTGGGTCAACGACGAGCTGAAGCAGGACGGCACGACCGCCGAGCAGATCTTCCCGGTCGCCGAAGTGGTGCGGTACGTCAGCCAGTTCATGACCCTGTACCCCGGGGACGTCATCAACACCGGTACGCCCGCCGGTGTCGCCATGGGCCGGCCCGAGCCGAAGCCGTATCTGCGGGCCGGTGACGTGGTCGAGCTGGAGATCGAAGGGCTGGGGCGGCAGCGGCAGCAGCTGAAGGACGCGTGAGCGCTCCGCTCGGGCGCGGTGTCTGACTGCGGGTTCGTCGGGGCTGGTCGCGCAGTTCCCCGCGCCCCTTGAGGGGCGCGGTCGGGGCGCCGCGGATCACCACGGCGCCCCGACCGCTCCGCGGTCCCGCTAGTCCCGCATCCCCTCCACCAGCCGTTCCAGCGCCTCCACCACCAGCGCGTGGTCCTGGAGCTGCGGCAGCCCGGACACCGTCACCGCGCCGATGACGCCCACGCCCTCGACGTCGATCGGGAACGAGCCGCCGTGCGCCGCGTACACGTCGGGGTCGAGGCGCGAGGAGTCCTCGAACGTCGTGCCCTTGGCGCGGAAGCGGGCGCCGACCAGGTAGGAGGCGGAGCCGTAGCGCTCCACGACCCGGCGCTTGCGGTCGATCCAGGCGTCGTTGTCCGGGCTGGAGCCGGGCAGCGCCGCGTGGAAGAGCTGCTGGCCGGCGCGGTGGATGTCGACGGCCACGGGCGCCTGCCGCTCCCGGGCCAGCTCCACCAGCAGCGAGCCGAGCGCCCACGCGTCCTCGTAGGTGAACCGGGGGAGGACGAGACGGCGCTGCTGGGCCTCCAGCTCCTCGATGCTCGGGACGATCTGCGGGGTGTTGTCGGGGGCTTCCATGCTTCCGTTTCCCATCAGAGCTGCACCACCACTCCGTCGCGGGCCGAGCGCCGGGCCGCCTCCAGGACGTCGAGCGCCGCGGCGGCCTCCAGGGCCGTCACCGGGTTGGGCGCGCCGTCGCGCAGGGCGGCGGCCACGGCCGCGTAGTACGCGGGGTAGTCGCCGGGCAGGGTCGGTACGGGCTCGCCGCCGCCGGTCAGCGGGGACTCGCCGGCGCCGACGCGGCCCCACAGCGACTCGTCCTCCACGCCCCAGTCCGGGCCGGGACGCGACCCCTCGCGCAGGGCCGCCTCCTGCGGGTCGAGACCGTACTTGACGTAGCCGGCCTGCGAGCCGAGGACGCGGAAGCGCGGGCCGAGCTGGGCCGTGGTCGCGGTGACGTAGAGGTGGGAGCGGACGCCGTTGGCGTGCGTGATCGCGACGAACGTGTCGTCGTCCGCCTCGGCGCCGGCGCGGCGGACGACCGACTCGGCGTACACCTGGATGGCCGGGCCGAACAGGACCAGCGCCTGGTCCACGACATGGCTGCCGAGGTCGTACAGCAGACCGCCGATCTCCGCCGGGTCGCCGGACTCGCGCCAGCCGCCCTTCGGCTTCGGCCGCCACCGCTCGAAACGTGACTCGAAGCGCCATACGTCGCCCAGCGCGCCCTCGGAGACGAGCTTGCGGACGGTCAGGAAGTCGTTGTCCCAGCGGCGGTTCTGGAAGACGGAGAGGAGCAGGCCGCGCTCGTCGGCGAGGCGGGCCAGCTCGCGGGCCTCGGCCGCCGTACCGGCGATCGGCTTGTCGACCACGACCGCGAGGCCGGCCTCGAGCGCGGCCGTCGCGAGGGGGACGTGCGTCTTGTTCGGCGACGCGATGACGACCAGGTCCAGCTCGCCCGCCCGCTCCCAGAGCTGGTCGGGGGAGTCGGCGAACGTCACGTCCGGGAACTCGGCGCGGGCCTGCTCCCGCCGCTCGGGGCTGGACGTGACCACGGTGTCGAGGACCAGGCCCTCGGTGGCCGCGATCAGCGGTGCGTGGAAGACGGAGCCCGCGAGGCCGTAACCGACGAGGGCCACACGGAGGGGAGCTGTGCCAGTCATGCGTTCCACTTAAGCAACGCTGTTGCCAAAGTGCAAGCGCCACGGACAATGGAAGGGTGAGCAGCGCGAACAGTGGTGGGATCGGAATGACGGGCAGGCAGCACGGCGTGAGCGCGGGGGTGAACCTGGGCGCCCTGCGCACCCACAACACCGCGCTGGTGCTCGATCTGCTGCGCACGGCCGGCCCGTCCGGGATCAGCCGGCTGGAGCTCGCCGAGCGGACCGGGCTGACCCCGCAGGCCGTCAGCAAGATAATCGCGCGGCTCCGCCTGGAGGGTCTCGCGGCGGAGGCCGGGCGCCGCACCTCGACGGGCGGCAAGCCGCGCACCGTGCTGCGCCTCCTGCCCGGGGCCGGGCACGCGGTCGGCCTGCACCTGGACCGCGACGAGCTCACCGCCGTCCTGTGCGATCTGACCGGCACCGTCGTGGCCGAACGGCGGGCGCCGCTGGACCTGGGCGCCGGGGCGGACACGGTGGTCGAGGGCGCGGCCGTCGAGGTGGAGGCGCTGCTGGCCGGGCTCTCCGGCCCCGAGCCCGCACCGGTGCTGGGCGTCGGCGTCGCCCTGCCCGGTCCGCTGGACCACACCCGGGGCGTGCTGCACCGGGTCACCGGCTTCCCCGAGTGGAGCGGGTTCCCGCTGCGGGACGTGCTGGCGCGGCGGCTGGGCACAGCGGTCGTGGTGGACAAGGACACCAACGCGGCCGCACTGGAGGTGGCGGTGCGCGGCGCGGGCCCGTCCGCCTGTCTCGCGTATCTGCACCTCGGTACGGGGCTGGGGGCCGGGCTCGTGATCGGGGGCGGTGTGCACCGGGGCGCACGGACCGGGGCCGGGGAGTTCGGCCACCAGGTCATCCAGCTGGACGGGCCGCCGTGCGAGTGCGGGAACCGGGGGTGCGTCGAGGCGCTGTGCCTCGCGGCCGTGGCCCGGGGCGACGTGGACGGAGCGGCCCGGGTGCTCGGTGCCGCCGCCGGGAACCTCGTCGCGCTGCTCGACATCGACGAGGTGCTGCTCGGTGGCCGTACCGTCGCCGCCCACGAGGAGGCCTTCGTCCGCGGGGTGGGCGCCGTCCTCGACGAGCGCGCCCGGCGCGAGGGCGCCGACCGGGCCGTACCCGTACGGGCCGCCCCCGGCGGGGCGCGCACCGTCGCGGAGGGAGCCGCCCAACTGCTGCTGGCGCCGTTGTTCGGGCGGGGTGAGGGATAGTCCAGGCCGGTCGGGGTGAGTTCAGGGGCGGCCGACGGGTGAGGTGCTCGGCCGATCGAGGGCACTTGGGCGGCCGTACGGGGTACGTGGCGCGTGGCGAGGCCGACGGCGGCGGCCGGATGGCAGGCATGAGTACATGCGACTGTTCCCGCGATCGTCCCCGCGACTGAGACTGCGCATGCCCCCGGCGCTCACCGCTGCCGCCACCGTCGTCACCGCAGCCGCCCTCGCATGCGGCCTCCCGCCCCCCGCCACCGCGGCCCCCGCCCCCACCTGCGCCGGCACCGAGGCCGGCGACTTCCCCCTCCGTGCCCGCATCCACGGCGGCCCCGCCCGCTACGAGGCCGGCGGCGGTTTCCGCACCTGGTCCCTCGCCCTCACCAACACCACGGCCCGCCCCTGCCGCGACATCCACCCGGTGATCGTCCTCGTCGACGAGGAACGCGCGCTGCGGTCCGGTGATCCGCTCCTGGAGTACTACGACGGCGACCGCCCCCACCCGGTCGCCCTCACCCGCACCGACGCGGACGAACTCGTCGGGGTCCTCGACCACAAGGGCTTCCCCGGGTTCACCGTCGCCCCGGGCCGCACGCGCACCGTCAGGCTCCGGCTCGCCGTCACCTCGGCGGCGCGCACCCCGAACGACGTCGTGGCGAACGCGGCTGTCGTCCAGCGGCGGGGCGACGACGGCGACTGGGTGGGCGAGTCGAACGACTACCGGTTCCGGATCGTCGACAGTGACGACAGCGGAGAGAGCGGAGAGAGCGAACAGAGCGGAGAGAGCGAACAAGGGGAAGAGAACGGGGACACCGGCACAAGCGGCACCCATGAGAACCACGAGGACCGCGAGAACCGCGAGAAGCGCCAGGAGTACGAGCAGCAGGAAGAGCGCCCACCCGCCGACGAACTGGCCGCTACCGGAACGACCGTGGTGGCGCACGGAGTCACGGCGCTGCTGCTCATCACCGGCACCCTGCTCATCGTCCTCTTCCGGCGACGCGGGCCCCAGTGATCCACACGAGTCATGATCAGCCCCTCCTGTTCCGGGCCACCCGTCACTAGGGTGGTGACCGTCGGTACAGAGACGTCCGGCGCCCCCTGACATCCCGCGGACGTACGGCAGGAGATCGCACATGGCAGAGCGCAAGCCCATCGAGTCGTGGCTCACCGACATGGACGGCGTGCTGATCCACGAGGGGGTGCCGATCCCGGGTGCCGACGCGTTCCTGAAGAAGCTGCGGGAGTCCGGCAGGCCCTTCCTGGTCCTCACCAACAACTCCATCTACACGCCCCGCGACCTGCACGCCCGGCTGGCCCGCATGGGCCTGGACGTCCCCGTCGAGAACATCTGGACCTCCGCCCTCGCCACCGCGAAGTTCCTCGACGACCAGCGGCCGGGCGGCACGGCGTACGTCCTCGGCGAGGCCGGTCTGACCACCGCGCTGCACGACATCGGGTACGTGCTGACGGACCAGGACCCGGACTACGTCGTGCTCGGCGAGACCCGCACGTACTCCTTCGAGGCCATGACGAAGGCGGTGCGGCTGATCCAGGGCGGTGCGCGGTTCATCGCGACCAACCCGGACGAGACCGGCCCGTCCACGGAAGGCCCGCTGCCCGCCACCGGGGCCGTCGCCGCGCTGATCACCAAGGCGACCGGACGGCAGCCGTACTTCGCGGGCAAGCCGAACCCGCTGATGATGCGCACCGGGCTGAACACGATCGGCGCCCACTCCGAGACCAGCGCGATGATCGGCGACCGCATGGACACCGATGTGCTCGCCGGCATAGAGGCCGGGATGCAGACCTTCCTGGTGCTCACGGGCGTGACCCAGCCGGGCCAGATCGAGAACTTCCCTTACCGCCCCTCCCAGGTCGTCGACTCCATCGCGGACCTGGTCGACGCGATCTGAGGGGTGTCGCACTTCAAACACGCAGCCATCCACTCGACCCGTACGGAGTAGTACCGCCTCTCCCCGGATGCGTCGCGGCGGCCGGAGGGGGAGTCTCCAGATGTCTGGAGGTTCACGATGCGTTCTCTACGGCTCACACTCGGTGCGGGTGCGGTGGTCGCCGGGATCCTGACCCCGGTGACGTACCCGCTGGTCCCGGTGGCGTACGCGGGCGACTCCGGGGCCGTCTCGGTGACGCCGTCACCGCCGGAGCCCGGCAGCGACATCCGGCTGGCCGTCAAAGGGTGCAGGGACGACACGGGCACCGCCGCCTCGGCCGCCTTCGTCGCGGACGCGCAGCTGACCGGAGGCGGCCACGACGGCGGAGGCGGCCACGACGGCAGGGGCGCCCACGACGGCAGAGGCGGTGTGCTCGTCGGGGAGACCCGCGTCCGCTCCGCGCTCAAGCCGGGCAGCTACGAGGTCCAGGTCACCTGTGACGGCCGTGAGGGCAAGGTCCGGGGGACGATCGAGATCGCGAGGAAGGCGGGCGGGGCCCGGCCGCCCGAGCCGGCTCCGGACCCGGACGCGCACCGGAACTCGCACTCGCACTCGGACTCCGGCTCGGACTCCGGCTCGGACTCCGACTCGCACTCCGCCCTTCCACCCGCCGCGCCCGCGTCCCCCGCCGCCCCCGTACGCGCGGGCGGCGGCGGTACCGCGCACCTCGCCGCGAGAGCCCGGGACAACGGTCCCGGGCTGCCGCACGCCGTGATCGGCATCGTCCTGGTGGGGGCCGCCGCGGTGGCCGTCCTGGTGCGCGGCGCGCGCCGGGGCCGCGGCTCGGAGTGACCGACAGGATGTGACCACGATGTCCGACGACCCGGAACACAGAACGCGCGGCACCGGCCGCCTCACGGCGGGCGTCGCCTGGGCCGTACTGATCCTCGGGCTCTGGCTCTGGGGTCGCGAGGTGACCGACGTACGGCGGGGCGTGTCCGCGCCGACCACGGGTGACGTGGCGGCGGTCGGGCGGCCCGCGGGCGTCGAACTGCCCTCTGCGGCCGAGCCGTTGGGCGAGGCCGCACCCCGGCGCCTCGACATCCCGTCCATGGGCGTGCGGGCGCCGGTCGTCGCGCGCGGCCTGGACGGCGACGGGGCCATCGACCCGCCGCCCTTCGACCGGGCGGGAACCGTGGGCTGGTACGCGGCCGGTACGCGACCGGGGGCGGCCGGCGCCGCGCTGTTCGTGGGGCATGTCGACACCGAGACCCGGCCCGCCGTCTTCTACAAGCTGAGCGCGCTGCGGATCGGCGAGACGATCCGGGTGGTCCGCGACGACGGGACGGTCGCCGAGTTCACCGTGGACGACGTCCAGGTGATCGGGCGGGACCGCTTCGACGCCCGGCAGGCGTACGGGGCCCGGGACGCGGAACGGTCCGAGCTCCGGCTCGTCACGTGCGGCGGTACCTACGACCGGAAGAGCCGCAGCTACACGGCGAACGTGATTGTCTCCGCGTACCTCACCGGGAGAACGACGTGACACGCGGCAGATGAACATGACACGTGGCAGATGACCGGGCCCGCCGGGCCGGTCGAACGGTTCCCGGGCGGGGTCCACCTGGCCCGATCGGCGACCCGCTCCCCCCGGAGCCGCCGACCGGGCTGGTCCTCGACCGCGCGCGCTCGGGCCGCGGGAGTAACCCGGCGCCGGCGCGGGAGGCTTGTGGGCCAATCCGGACATCGCGGATGGTGAGTCCGACCGGGGGCTGGGGCCGTCCGAAGCAACTCTAGAACGGATGGCCGCTCCGGCCTAGAGGCTGTTTGACGCCAAGTCCTCATGCGGTGGCTGTCGGTGATACCCGCAGGTGAAAGCGGTTACATTGAACGTTCTACAACTACTCGGGCGTTCGTTCGACGGTCCAGCTCACGGGCTCCGGCGAGGCCCGTCGGGCGGTCCGCCGCCGGACGCCCGGCCTGCCGCCCGTCAGGTCCGGGCACGGTTTCCAGCCACCGCGCGCCAGGCTCGCCACCCGGCGGACGCCACGGTAAGAGCTTCCTGGCAAGCCCCGGAGGGCCTCGTGAGCGAGTGCGCCGTATGTCAGGATTGGGACTTACGACAGTGCACCCAAGGGGGAGTTGGATGTACGGCAGTAGGGGGGCGACGACTCTTTCCGCGGCGGCGCGGGCGACCGTGGCGGTGGCGGGGGCGGCACTGCTGCTCATCGGCTGTTCCGGTGGCGACGGCGACGAGGGCGGCGAGAAGAACGACAACGGCTCGGCCGCGGAGATCACCCAGCAGCCCAGGAACGTCAACCCGTTCTGGGTCAACCCGGACGGCAGCGCGGCGACACAGGTCGCCGCGTACGAGAAGGCCGGCGAGGACGCGGACGCCGAGCAGATCCGCAAGATCGCCGAGCAGCCCACGGCCCAGTGGATCGGCACGGAGAACCCCGAGCAGGAGGCGGAAGGGTACACCGAGGCCGCGCAGCAGGCGGACCGGGACGCCGTTCTGGTCCTCTACAACATCCCGCACCGCGACTGCGGCCAGTACTCGGGCGGCGGCGCCGCCGACGGCGACGCGTACCGGAAGTTCGTCGACGGCGTGGCCCGGGGCATCGGTGACCGGCCGGCCACGGTGATCCTGGAGCCGGACGCGGTGCTGCACCTCGTGGACGGCTGCACCCCGGAAGAGTTCCACGAGGAGCGCTACGACCTGCTGAAGGGCGCGACCGAGAAGCTGGCCGCGCTGAAGAACACGAAGGTGTACCTGGACGCGGGCAACGCGGGCTGGGGACACCCCGAGGAGATCTTCGAACCGTTGCGGCGGGCGGGCATCGACCAGGCCGACGGCTTCGCGGTCAACGTGTCGAACTTCTACACCACCGAGGAATCCATCACCTACGGCAAGGAGCTCTCGGCGAAGGTCGGCGGCAAGCCCTTCGTGATAGACACCAGCCGCAACGGCAACGGCCCGTACACCGGCGGCGACGCGGACGAGCGCTGGTGCAACCCGCCGGGCCGCGCCCTCGGCGAGACCCCGACCACCAAGACCGCCGACCCGCTGGTCGACGCCTATCTGTGGGTCAAGCGCCCGGGTGAGTCGGACGGCGAGTGCAAGGGGGGCCCGAAGGCGGGGCAGTGGTGGCCCGAGTACGCGCTGAAGCTGGCGCAGGCCTCCAAGAACTGAGCACGGGCCCCCGTGCACCGCGCGGGGGCCCCGCCTCGTGCTACGGCACCTTCACCCACTGGGCCTCGGACGGAGTCCCCTGGTCGTCCGTCACGAACAGCATGTACCAGCCCGACTGGACCAGATTGCGGTTCTTCGGGACCGTGACCGTGATGCCGTCCTTCGTCGTCTTCAGGGCCAGGGCGATGGACTTCTGGTCCACGTCGGTGACATGGGTCGAGGCGCTCGGACGGATCAGGCGGGCCGACTCGACGGACGAGGCGTGCTGCGTTGCGAACGTCGCCGACCCGCCCCGCTCGATCGTCTTCGGACCGCCCGACAGGGACGGACGCGCGTCGCGGTACAGGTACGGCGGGGTGTAGATCTCGATGCGCTGCTCGAACTTCCCCGGCTTGGTGTTGGCCTTGTCCGCGTACAGCGAGTCCGAGCCGAAGAACATCACCCGGCCGTCGGGCAGCAGGATGGATCCCGAGTGGTAGTTGCGGCCCACGAGCGGATCGGCCACCCGGCTCATCCGGTCGGTCTTCGCGTCGTAGATCCGTGCCTCGAGGATGTTGGAGTCGCCGCGCCCCCGGTAGTCCTCCGAGCCGCCCGAGATCAGCACGGTGTCGTCGGGGAGGATCGAGGCCTGCGGATAGCGCGTGCCCTTGTCCAGGGACGGCCCGTCCACGAACCGCGGGTCGTCCGCCAGCAGGTCGACGAGACGGGTCTTCGCACTGGACTTCCTGGACTCGCCGACCCCGCCGCCGCCGATCACCATGTACTTCTCGTCCTGCGCGGGCGGCAGCAGCACCGTGGCGGCGGTCTCCAGCCGGTCCTTGTCGCTCATCCCGGGGATCTTGGTGAACCTGTTGGTGTCCAGGTCCCAGATGCCCGGGTCCCGGCCCACGTCGTCCGGGCCGTACCCGGCGTTCGCGCCCGAGTAGAACAGCTCGCCGTTCTGCATCAGGGAGATCGCCGGGTAGGTCGGGAACTGCCGGACCTCCTTGGTGTACGTCCACCTTTTCGTGTCCGGGTCGTACACCTCGTTCTTGCCCGGGACCAGCTGCCCGATCTCGTCGAGGCCGGACAGCGACAGGATCCTGCCGTCGGAGAGCGTGGTCAGCGTCGGGTACCAGCGCGCCTCCTTCATCGGGTCGACCTTGATGTACTTCTCGGCGACCGGATCGAACTCGAAGGCGTCCCTGATCCCCTGGAAGTCCTTCTTGTCCAGGGCGAGCTTCTGCGCGATGCCGTACGTGTTGCGCGCGTCGACGCCCGTCAGGCCCTGGATCCGGTAGTTGTCCTCGGTGCCGGT
This sequence comes from Streptomyces poonensis, assembly GCF_014650915.1. GTDB lineage: Bacteria > Actinomycetota > Actinomycetes > Streptomycetales > Streptomycetaceae > Streptomyces > Streptomyces poonensis. The sequence goes on from NZ_BMVW01000010.1 coordinate 191,684, forward strand.
CTCGTACTTCGCGCCGCTCTTCGCGGCCTCGACGTAGATACGGCCCAGCCCCGGATCGTTGCCGAGGAACTTGCCGGTCGCGGGGTCGAACTTCTTCTCGGCGCGCGGCACCAGCACCGGGTCCTTGGAGACGAACGTCTTGCCGTTCTCCTTGCCGGTGAACTTCGTGCCGGCGGGCAGCGTGATGGGCCTGTCCGGGTTCTCGTTGTGGACGATCATCAGGCCGCCGGCCTTGGTGACGTCGCCCTTGAGCTTCTCGTACCGCTTGGTGCCGCCCGCGATCAGCAGATTGCCGTTCGCCAGCTGGGTGTGGCCGGTGCAGAACAGATCCTTGGGTGTCGGGACCTTCTTGACCGTGCCCTTCACCGGGTCCCAGATCCGGGTGTCGAACCGCTTCGCGTCGAAGTTGTCCTGGTTGTTGCCCGAACCCGCGATCAGCAGCACCTTCCCCGTGCGCAGCAGGGCCGCGTGGATGGTGTTCTGCCGGTACTCCTCGGGGAAGTCGACGATCTCCCAGTGCCCGTTCTCGGCCTTGTACTCCGGCCTGTTGATCGCGTACTGGTGGTACTGCTCCGTCCCGAAGCGGTACAGCCACGGTCCGTTCATCCCGGCCAGCGCCAGGACCACCGCCGAGCCGATCGCCAGACGACGGGCACGACGGCGGCCTGCACGGTTGGTCATTTCTTACGTCCCCCAAGGGCGATCTGCATGGTCTGGTCGGTGCCTCCGTCCGCGGACGCCCAGCTCGGTTTCTGCTGCGGCGCGTGCCCGGTGTGCGGTGCGTGCGGTGCGGCACCCGCGTGCTGGACGGGCAGCGGCTGGGTCGTCGGCACGGCGTCCTGCGGGAGCCGTGCGCCCGCCGCGTGCGCCGCCGGTTTCCTCTTCTCCTGCCGCATCATGTGACGCCAGGCGAAGATCGGGGACGCCGTGATCAGCGTGGCGAACGTGGCCCAGGTGATCATCGCGGGGTGCGAGTTGCCGAGCACGAACCCGGCGACGATCGACGCCACGAAGACCGCGATGAAGAACCAGTGGATCCGGAAGGTCCCGAACAGCGTGTCCGGGCTGGCCGAGTCGCCCTTGGGCGTGACCACGAACTTGCTCTTGCGACGCAGGACGGAGTCGATGAGGGCACGCGCGTACAGCGGTGCCGACAGCGCCGACATCACCATGCCGGCCACGCCGCCGGAGCCCTCGGGCTCGTGCGGGGAGACGTTGTGGCGGCGGTTCCAGACGTACAGGCCGATCTGCAGCGCCGAGGCGTTGCCGTACAGCATCAGCCACACCGTCGGGTCGATGTTCACACCCGAGGCGCCCATGCCCAGGAAGAGCGCACAGCTGAGCGCCGCCAGGATCCAGTTCAGGGCCGACATCGGATAGAAGATGATCATCATCGTGTAGTTGAAGAGCTTGCCCGGGGGCAGCGAGTACCAGCCCTTCCAGTACTGCTTGAGGATCGTCTCGTACGTCCCCCGCGACCAGCGCAGCTGCTGGGTGAAGAAGTCCGTCCAGGCGCTCGGGCCCTCTCCGACGGCGAGCACGTCCGGGGTGTAGACCGACTTCCACTTCTTCCCCGTCATCGGGTTCCTGTGGCGGTGGATCTCGAACCCGGTCGCCATGTCCTCGGTGATCGAGTCGTACAGACCGCCGATCTGCTTCAGCGCCTTGATCCGTACGGCGTTGGAGGTGCCGACGAACATCGGGGCGCCGTAGCGGTTGCCGGCGCGCTGGATCAGCGCGTGGAAGAGGAACTGCTGCGACTCGGCGGCCTTGGTGATCGGGTTGTCGTAGTTGCCGTAGACCTGCGGGCCGATGACGAAGCCGACGTCCGGGTCGCGGAAGAAGCCGAGCATCCGCTCCAGGTAGTTGGGCAGCGGCACGTGGTCGGTGTCGACGGAGGCGAAGTAGTCGTAGGCGTCGCCGTGGGCGTCCAGCCAGGCGTTGTAGTTGCCGTGCTTGGTCTTGGCGCGGTGCGGGCCCTTGGCCTGGTTCCACTTGGCGACGCCCTTGCGGGAGAAGTGGTGCACCCCGAGGCGCTCGCAGACCGTCTTGACCTCCGGGTCGTCGCCCTCGTCCAGCAGCCAGACGTGCATGAGGCCACGGTGGCGGATCTTCACCGCGGCCTCCAGCGTCTTCGTCACCATCTCCAGCGGCTCCTTGCCGGGCACGAAGGAGGTGAGGAAGGCGACTCTGGTGCCGGTCTCGGGCACCACCGGGACCGGGTCACGGGCGACCAGCGTGGCGTGCGCGTTGGACAGCACGTTCATACAGCGGAAGAACTCGATCAGGCCGATCGAGACCAGCATCACGACGTCGAGGGCCGGCAGGAAGTCGTACGCCGGGTAGTCGCGCTCGGTCCAGTGCTCCGGCTGGAGCAGCCAGAACAGCAGCACCAGGGACAGCACCGGGGCCGCGGCCAGCATCAGGGCGACCCGGACGCGGTGCGGCTCCTGCGAGATCAGGGAGCGGTACTGCACCGTGTAGGGCCGGCCGGGTTCGGGCTGGGTGAGCGGGCCGGCCAGCCGGCTGTAGTGCTCGTAGTCGTATCTCGGCAGCGTCCTCTTGATCCTGCGGAAGCTGCCCGTCCGGTGTGACATCATCCTGAGCTGGGTGGTTTCGGACGGGTCGAAGTCCTGCCGGGCGCCTGACGGCGTCGACGTCATGAGTCATCCCCCCGCACGCACGCGAGTGCGTGTTCGTCGGTCGTCGCCCGCGCGGTCCCCCTAGACCGTCCCCGGGCGCATCAGTGGCGGGTCGGCGTCGCCATGTCATCACTTATGGAGACATAGGACGGCGACCTTCCGGTTGCATGATGCCCCCCTAGGCATCCGTTCATGGGCTGGATCCCCTGCTCCCCGCGGTGACCGGATCCGGCCCAAGCCCCCCAACTGCGCAGCATCCACAGTCCCTTACGGCCCAGGGTTCTATGGCGTTCAGCATGATCGCAAGGTGGGATACGAGGTGTTTACCGGTCATACGCGCACATTGGGGTACCGGAGCGTGCACTTTCGGACAAGAGTGCGCTCGAATGGTCGCGCCGCTCGGATCCGAAGGGATCACCTGTTCTGGCGCCGAACCATGAATGCGGAGAGGCCCCCCGCTCCCGCGGGGGGCCTCTCCGTGTCGTGCGCCGCCAGGGACTCGAACCCCGGACCCGCTGATTAAGAGTCAGCTGCTCTAACCAACTGAGCTAGCGGCGCCTGCTGACGGAAGAAACTCTACCTGACGTCGGAGGGTGCTCTCGACCGCGGCCCCGCGCGGCCGCCGGCGCCGACCTGCCGCGTACCCGCCGCGACGGTTCGGTTACATCATTCGGACCGTCAGCATGCGACATCTGCGCACAGTTGAGAAACTGGCGACCGTGCAGAGGCGCGGACATTCTCATTCGGGGACACAGTCGGGACACGAGGGCAATCGCATGGACACTCCGGCATTCGAGGAATTCGATCCTCCGAATGACTGCGAATGCCCCGGATGTGTGCGGCGGCCACACCTCCCGCCCCGGTCCACGGGGTCCGGGGGAGCCGGCCGTCCGGCGGCCCAGGGCGCCCTGGTGCTGGCCGCGGCGGCGGGTGCGGCGCTCGGCGCGGGCCCCTGCGGGACCGTCGCCGCGGCCGCGCACGCTCCCGTCAGACCGGGCGTTGTCGCAGATGAGGAGCCTGATGCACCTCAGGGGGGCGAGGCACCGCTGCACGGTCCGGCCGGCCGTCAGGCCTCCGGTGCCGAGCTCCGGCCGCCGGTCGCGCCGCCCGCCACCACCCGCGCGGAGATCATCAACCGGGCCAAGACCTGGGTCGCCGCACGGGTCCCGTACAGCATGACCGCGTTCTGGTCGGACGGGTACCGGCAGGACTGCTCGGGTTATGTGTCGATGGCCTGGAACCTCGGCCGGAACGAATGGACAGGGTCCCTCGCCACCTATGGGGACAGGATTTCCAAGGAGGAACTCCAGCCCGGTGACATTCTGCTCTTCCATAATCCGGAGGATCCCCTGGAAGGGTCGCACGTCGTCATTTTCGGCGGCTGGACGGACTACACGCACACGCATTACATCGCCTACGAACAGACACGTCCGCACACCCGGAAGCAGGCCACCCCATACGCGTACTGGAGCAATTCGGAGCGTTATGTGGCGTACCGCTACAAGGGGCTGGCCGGGGATGCCGGAGGGGGCGCAGAGGGTGCTGAGGAAGGAGCGCAGGAGTGGGCGGGCGCGGGGGGCGCCCGCTTCCCGGGAGTCTCGGCCTTCGGCTCCGGCGCGCGGAACGGTCATGTGACGAGACTGGGGCGCATGCTCGTCGAGCGGGGCGGGGCACGCTTCTACACCACCGGCCCGGGACCGCGCTGGACGGCCGCGGACCGCAGGGCCACCCAGGCCTTCCAGCGGGCCCAGGGGTGGACCGGCTCGGCGGCGGACGGGCTGCCGGGCCCTGTGACGTGGGCGTATCTGGCCGGCGGCGCGGGCCGGGACATCCCGCCGGGGCGCCTGCCCCGCTATCCGGGGCGCGGGACGTTCCGGCCGGGCGCGGACAACGAGTACGTCACCCGGCTGGGGAGGCGGCTGATCGAGAAGGGGTTCGGCACGTACTACGCCTCGGGTCCGGGGCCGTGCTGGACCGAGGCCGACCGGCGGAGCGTGGAGGCGTTCCAGCGGGCGCAGGGGTGGCGGGGCAGAGCGGCGGACGGCTATCCGGGACCGGAGACCTGGCGGCGGCTCTTCTTGTGACGGCACGTTTCCGCACCGGCTTCTTCCGCACTTCGCCCGACGTTCTCTTCTCCCACCGCAAGTCATGTTTCTTCCCGTTTCTCAACCGCATAACGGCACGAACAACGACACGTTTCTTCTTGCGCGGAGGCATGGAGGCACGGATGAGTACGACGACTGCGCAGACGCCGGAGCCGGAGGGCGCCGCCCGCCCGGCACGGCTCATCCACACCGAGGGGACGACCGAGATCCCCCTGCATCTGCTCTTCCGCGACGAGCCCGACCCGGTGTCCGTGCCGCTCGCTCCTGCGGTGGTGGGGCGGCGGCGGGGCACGGGCGAGCAGCCGCGCGTCCGGCGCCGGCTGCCCGGGCCGGCGCCGGCGCGCCCCGTGCCCGAGATCGACCCGGATCTGGTGGAGCGCCCGGCCCGGGTGCTGCCGGGTGTGGCGGGAGTGCTGGGAGGTGTCTGCGGAATGGCCGGATGTGCGCTCACCTCCTGGTGGGCGGGGGTGCTGCCGGGGCTCGCCGTGGCGGCGGCCGGGCTGCCCGCGCAGCCGGGTGCCGGGCTGGGGCCGGTCCAGTGGGCCGCGTACGCCGGGTCCGGGGCGCTCGGCCTGTTCGGCTTCGGCGGGCTGGCGCGGGGACGGGCCGGCCGGGCCTGGGTGCTCGGACTGTTCGGGCGGTACCGCGGGACCGTGCGGCGCACGGGGCTGATGTGGGTGAACCCGCTGGTCCTGCGCCGCCGGGTCGACGTACGGCTGCGGCACTGGCGCAGCGAGCCGATGCCGGCCGTCGACGCCAACGGGGTCGAGCTGCGGGTCGTCGTACTGGTCGCCTGGCGGGTGCGGGACACCGCGCGGGCCGTGCTCGGGATCGAGGACCACGAGCGGTATCTGCGCGAGTGTGTGGAGGCCGCTCTGTCCCGGGTGCTCGCGCAGCTGCCGGCCGATGTGTCGCCGGCCGCCCTCGTGAAGGACGTGACCCTGCGCAACACGGAGGCGGTCGGCGAGCGGCTGACCCGGCTGGTGGCGGCGGACGCGGCCGCGGCCGGCCTGGAGGTGTTCTCCGTGCAGCCGACCCGGATCGCGTACGCGCCCGAGGTGGCCGCCGTCATGCAGCGGCGCCGGATCGCCGCGCTCGACGCCCAGCACCGGGACACCGTGCTCACCTCGGTCCTCGACTCGGTGGAGGACACCGTGACCCGGCTCACCATGCGGGGGCTGGTGGAGCTGGACGACTACGAACGCAAGGCGCTGGTGAAGGACCTCACGGTGGCGTTCTGGACGGGGCGGAGGGAGTCGTCCTCCTGACGGCCGGGGGCCGTGCAGCGGGGTTCCACGACCCACGCAACCGCGTTCCACGATTGGTATGGACATGTTCAACTGCCGGTAATACGGTGAGCCTTGGTCTAGACCTACGGACGCCCATGCGTCCCTCCCCGCATCGCGATGCAGGCACGGCTCAGGCAACCCCCACATGTTCAGGAGCGCAGCATGCGTCAGAAGACCAAGTGGTACGCAGCCGCGGTCGGCCTCGCCACCACGGGAGCCCTTGTGCTCTCCAGCGGTGGTGCCACCGGCCACGGCTACACGGACCTGCCCATCAGCCGGCAGAAGCTCTGTCAGAACGGCACGGTGACCAACTGCGGATCCATACAGTGGGAGCCGCAGAGCGTGGAGGGCCCCAAGGGCTTCCCGGCCTCCGGCCCCGCCGACGGCCAGCTCTGCTCCGCGGGGAACGGCCAGTTCAACCAGCTCAACTCGCCCACCACGCCCAATGGCGGCGCCTGGCCCACGACCAAGGTGACCGGCGGGCAGAGCTACACGTTCCGCTGGCAGTTCACCGCGCGGCACTCGACGAGCGACTTCAAGTACTACGTCACCAAGAACGGCTGGAACCAGAACCGCGCGCTCACCCGCGCCGACCTGGAGCTGACGCCGTTCCTCACCGTCCCCTACAGCGGCCAGCCGCCGGCGACGCTCTCGCACAGCGGCAAGCTGCCCACGGGCAAGAGCGGTCACCACGTGATCCTCGCGGTGTGGACGGTCGCGGACACGGCGAACGCGTTCTACGCCTGCTCCGACGTCACGTTCTGACAGAGAAGCGCGAAGGGCTCCTCACTCAGGTGAGGAGCCCTTCTTCAGGTGCGCCGCCAGGGACTCGAACCCCGGACCCGCTGATTAAGAGTCAGCTGCTCTAACCAACTGAGCTAGCGGCGCATGACTCTCGCTTCCCGCTCTCGCGTTCGGCGACAAAAGAAATACTACCTGGTCCGGAGGGGTGCTCCCGACCACCGCCCGATCGGCTCCCGGGGGAGGGGCGGCGGGCTAGAGCGTCAGGGACAGCAGGACCGGCGCGGCCCCGCGGTTCAGCGTGTCCGCGGCCTGGCGCAGCCGGTGGGCGTGCTCGACCGGCAGGGACAGGGCGAGGCAGCCGACGGAGGAGCCGGCCGTGAGGGGGACGGCCGCGCAGACCGTGCCGACCGCGTACTCCTGGAGATCGAGGACCGGGACCGTGGGCCGCTGGGCGTCCAGTGTGTTGAGCAGGAGCCGCTCGCTGGTGATCGTGCGGGAGGTGAGGCGGGCCGGCCGGTGGCGGGAGAGGTGGTCGCGGCGGGCGTTCAGGTCCAGCTGTCCCAGCAGGCTCTTGCCGATCGCGCTGGCGTGGGCGGCCGAGCGGAAGTCGAACCACTCGTGGACCGCCGGGGCCGCCGGGCTCTGGACGCAGCTCGTGACGCTGATCTCACCGTCGACGTAGCGGCTGAGGTAGACGGCGGCCCCGACCGAGTCGCGCAGCCGGGCGAGGGTGTGCTGGAGCCCGTCCCGCAGGGCACGGTCCCGGTCGCGGGCGGAACCGAGCCGGTCGAGGATCTCCCCGGCGACGTACGCGCCCTCGGCGGTCTGCTCGACGTATCCCTCGCGCCGCAGCATCCGCAGGAGGGGGGTCAGCCGCTCGCCGCCTATGCCGGTCCGGCGGAGGAGTTCGGCGTCCGTGATGCCGGTGGAGCGCTGTGCCACCGTCTCCAGGACGCGCAGGGCGTCCTGGGCCGAGTGGTACGGCGCGGTCGGCTCGTGCTTCAGCGCCACGGTTTCCCCCTGCGCTTCTCTGGCCGTTTTCGGACAGCTTGCCGTCCTCCACCATACGGGCCGAGAGGCATGCGGGGAGAGGGTGTCGGCAAGAAACACGGAGGGTCACCAGGGCCCCCAGCAGGGGCGAAAACCCTCTGACATATGCCTGCGTCATGAGCCGACGCGTCCACCTCGGGCGTTTCGGGAGCGGACCGGAGCGATCAGAGCACCGCGCCGAGGAATTCCCGCGTCCGCTCCTGCTCCGGGTCGCTGAAGATCTTCTCGGGCGGACCCGACTCGACCACCCGGCCGGAATCGAACATCAGCACCTGGTCGGAGATGTCCCGGGCGAAGTTCATCTCATGGGTCACGCAGAGCATCGTGATGTCGGTGGTGCGGGCGATGTCGCGCAGCACGTCGAGCACGCCCGCGACGAGCTCCGGGTCCAGCGCGGAGGTCACCTCGTCCAGCAGCAGCACCTGCGGCCGCATCGCCAGGGCCCGCGCGATCGCCACCCGCTGCTGCTGGCCGCCGGACAGCTGGGCGGGGCGGGCGTCGCACTTGTCCGCCAGGCCCACCAGGTCCAGCAGTTCCCTGGCCCGCTCCGCCGCCTCGTCCTTGGACATGCCGAGCACGGTGACGGGCGCCTCGGTGATGTTGCGCAGCACGGACATGTTCGGGAACAGGTTGAACTGCTGGAACACCATCCCGATGTTCTTGCGGACCTCGCGGACCTGCTTCTCGCTCGCCGGGTAGAGCTGCCGCCCGCCGACGGTGATCGTGCCCTCGTCGGGCTTCATCAACGTCATCAGCAGCCGCAGGATCGTCGTCTTGCCCGACCCCGAGGGGCCGATGAGCGTGACGTGTCTGCCCGCGTCCACGGAGAAGCTGAGCCGGTCGAGGACCGTGTTGCCGCCGAACCGTTTGGTGACCTCCTCCAGGCGGATCAGTTCGGAGGCGGACTTCTCGATGTTCGTCTCGGGGGTGGGTCGGGTCTCAATGGACAAGGCGACGCTCCAGGGCTCGCAGGAGAAGGGAGGCCAGGTAGGAGATGACGACGAAGGCGACGCCGATCACCGTCAGGGGCTCGGTGAACTGGAAGTTCGCTTGGGAGAACAGCCGCGCCTCGCCGAGCATCTCCAGCACGGTGATCGCCATCAGCAGCGGAGTGTCCTTCAGCATGGAGATCACGTAGTTGCCGAGGGCGGGCACCACCCGGCGGATCGCCTGCGGCAGGATCACCGCCGTCCAGGTCCTCCCGAGCGGCAGGTTCAGCGCCGTCGCGGCCTCCCACTGACCGACGGGCACGGCCTCGATGCCGGCGCGGTAGACCTGCATCGTGTACGTCGAGTAGTGCAGCCCGATGCCGATCACACCCGTGGTCAGCGGCGAGAAGGTCAGGCCCCACTCGGGCAGCACGTAGAACAGGAAGAACAGCTGCACCAGCAGCGGGGTGTTCCGCACGAACTCGGTGACCGCCCCGACCGGCCAGGTCATCCACCGGCTCGGCACCCGCATCAGCAGCGCCCACACCAGGCCCAGCACGAACGAGATCAGCGAGCCGATCACCAGCACCTGCAGGGTGACCAGCAGGCCCTCCCAGAAGTGCGGCATGAAGTCGGAGACCGCGCTCCAGTCCCACTTCATCGGACAGCACCCCCCACGCCGGCCACCTCAGGCCGTTCGAGCTCCGCCTCGGGCCCGCGCTCCGGTGCCTTGCCGGTGACGCCCGCCTTCAGCTTCTTCTCCAGCCCCCGCATCACCCGGGTGAGCAGGAAGGCGATCACGAAGTAGATGAGCAGGAGGTACGTGTAGATCTCCGCGCTCTCCTGGAGCGCCAGGCGCACCAGGTTGCCGCTGAACGCCAGGTCGCCCATGCCCATGACCGACACCAGCGCGGTGCCCTTGAGCAGCTCGACCAGCAGATTGCTGAACGGCGGGATCATCTCCGGCACCGCCTGCGGCAGCAGGACCAACCGCAGCCGCTGCCAGGGCGTGAAGCTCAGCGCGATCCCCGCCTCGCGCTGCGCCGGGCTCACCGCGTTCAGGCCGCCGCGCACGATCTCCGCGCCGTACGCCCCGTAGGTCAGCCCGAGCGCCAGCGTGCCCGCCCACAGCGGCACCAGCTGCCAGCCGAAGGCGGGGGGCAGCACGAAGAAGACCCAGAAGATCATGACCAGGGCGGAGGTGCCCCGGAACACCTCGGTGTAGAAGCCCGCGAGGAAGCGGACGATCCACAGCCGGTGGGTGCGGGCGACGCCGACCACGAAGGACACCGCCGTCGCCAGCAGCGCGCTGAGCACGAGGAGCTGGATCGTGACCCAGACGCCCTGGAGTACGAGTTCCCACAGTCCTGAGGTCATCCGCCGCACAGCTCCTTCGCGGTGAGGTCGGTCATCTCGTTCTCCGTGAAACCGAAGGGTTTGAGGATGCGGTGGACCTCGCCGCTCTTCTTCATCTTCCGCAGCTCGGCGTTGAAGGCGTCCCGCAGCCTGGTCTCGTTCGACCGGAACGCGAAGCCGCCGCCGTCCACCTGCTTCTCGCCGTCGACGACGGTCGCGAAGGCATCGGTGGCCTCGGTGGTACGGGACTTCCTGACGACCTCGCGCACGGTGAGCGCGGTTCCGGCGAAGACGTCGGCGCGCCCCGACTCCACCGCGTTCAGCCCGGCGACCTGGTCGGGCACGATCAGGATGTCGCCCCGCGGGTAGCCCGCCCGCACGGCGTGGTCGATCTGGGCGTATCCCGTTCCGGTGGCGAACTTCGCCTTCTTCCGGACGATGTCCTCGTAGTCGTGCAGACCCTTGGGATTCCCCTTCCGCACGACGAACGCGTCGAGCATCTGGTAGTCGGGGTCGGAGAAGATGACTTGCGCGCAGCGCTCCGGGGTGAGGTACATCCCGGCGGACACGATGTCGAACTGCTGGGAGTTGAGCCCCGGGATCAGGGAACCGAACTCGGTGGGCACGGGCTGCACCCGCCGCACGCCGAGCCGCTTGAAGATGACCTTGGCGAGTTCGGGGCCCTCGCCGGTCACCTCGCCGTTCTTGTCGATGTAGCCGTGGGGGATCTCGCCGGCGATACCGAGCCGCACCACGCCCTGGGCCCGGAGCCGGTCGAGAAGGTCACCGCCCTCCGCGCCGGACGCGCTCGCGGCGACCCGCGAGCATCCGGTGGCGCCGAGCGCACCGAATGCCGCCGCACCGGCCAGCAAGGACCGGCGACTTGGGCGTCTTATCGGCGCGCGTGCGTCTGTTTCGTTCCCATGTGGTGGAGCCATGGGCGCGCGGCTACCCGACTCCATGCCATCCATGCGGACGTTTTTTCGCCCTCTTCGAAGGGGCGTTCCCGGCCGTGGCGCGACCACGCGGCGCACGACCGCTCACCCGATCGCGATCTTCGCTGGTCAGGCAGGGCGCGCACGCCGTGGTCGAACTACCGGGCGATCACGCCCCGCGCGCCCGCATAACGATTTGGCACGCGCTGGTCACCGGGCTCCGGCCGACGGCTCCACTCCGGCCACTCCCGCCTCGTACAGCGCGTGCGCCACCCGCAGCACGAGAGCGTCCCGGTGCCGGGCGGCGACCACCTGCAGTCCCACCGGCAGCCCGTCCCCGTCCACCCCGACGGGGACGCTCGCCGCCGGCTGCTGGGTCATGTTGAACGGGTACGTGAACGGGGTCCACCCCGTCCAGCGGCGGAGCCCCGCGCCCCTCGGCACCTCGGCGCCCGCCTCGAACGCGGTGAGCGGCAGCGTCGGCGTCACCAGCACGTCGTACGCCTCGTGGAAGCGGCCCATGCGGCGCCCGAGGTTCGCGCGGACGTCCACGGCCGCCAGGTGGTCGAGTGCCGTCAGACGCGCCCCGATGCCGGCGATCTCCCGAAGCCCCGGGTCCAGCAGCTCCCGCCGGCGCGGTCCGAGCCGCCGGACCACCCCGGCCGCCCCGCTGAACCACAGCACGTGGAACGCCTCCACCGGATCCGTGAGGTCGGGGTCCGTCTCGGAGACGTGCGCACCGAGCGCGGCCAGCCCCGTGACGGCCCGCCGCACCGCCGCCGCGACCGCGGGCCGCACGGCGACCTGGCCGCCGAGCGAGGGCGAGTACGCCACCCGCAGCCCGCGCACCCCGCCCTCCAGCGCGTCCACGAAGGACCCGGGCGGGGGAGGGAGCGCGGACCAGTCCCGGGCGTCCGGCCCGCTGATCACGTCCAGCAGCAGCGCGGCATCGGCGGCGTCCCGTGTCAGCGGCCCGACATGGGAGAGGCTGCCGAAGGGGCTCGCGGGGTACAGGGGCACGCGGCCGTACGTCGGCTTCAGCCCGAACACCCCGCAGAACGCGGCCGGGACGCGCACGCTGCCGCCCCCGTCCGTGCCGAGCGCCAGCGGCCCGGCACCGAGGGCCACGGCCGCCGCCGCGCCCCCGCTGGAGCCGCCCGCGGTGCGGGAGGGGTCGTACGGGTTGCGCGTCACCCCGGTCAGGGGCGAGTCCGTGACGGCCTTCCAGCCGTACTCCGGTGTCGTCGTCCGGCCGAGGAGGACCGCGCCGTGCTCGCGCAGCCGGGCCACGGACGGCGCGTCCTCCGCCCAGCGGCCCTCCGGGGAGACCGTGCGGGAGCCCTTGAGCGTGGGCCCGCCCCTCATCAGCAGGAGGTCCTTCACCGTCACCGGCACCCCGTCGAGCAGACCCGCAGGGCGCCCGCGCCGCCACCGCTCCTCGGACGCGCGCGCCCCGGCCAGGGCACCGTCCGCGTCGAGCCGCACGAACGCGTTCACGGTGCTCTGGGCGTACTCGGCCCGTTCCAGGATCGCCCGGGTGACCTCCACGGGGCCGAACTCGCCCGTGCGGTAGCCCTCGACGAGCCGTACGGCCGTGAACTCCGCGAGCCCGGTCATCCGCCCTCCCCCTTCCCGGGGCCGTCGCGGCTCAGTGCCCGGGTACGTATCCGAGCTTCTTGTCGACCACGTTCGGCAGGGGCTCGCCCGCCTCCCACCGGTCGTACAGCCGTACGAACTGGGCGGCGAGCGCGTCGTGCCGGCCCACCGTGTCCCCGCTCATGTGGGGCGACACCAGCAGGTTCGGGACCTCCCACAGCGGGTCCTCCCGATGCAGCGGCTCGCGCTCGGGGACGTCCACCGCCGCACCCGCGATCCACCGCTTCGACAGCGCCTCCACCAGCGCCTCCTCGACGACCAGCCGGCCGCGCCCGACATTGATGAACCGGGCCGACGGCTGCATGATCCCGAACCGCCGGGCGTCGAACATGCCCTCCGTCGCCTCCGTCAGCGGCGCCGCCGCGACCACCCAGTCGGCGCGCGACAGCAGCCGGTCCAGCTCGTCGGGGCCGTGGACGCCGGGGCCCGGGACACGGCCCACCACGGCCGCGGTGATCCCCAGCGTGCGCAGGGTGGTGGCGACCGCCCGGCCGATGGGCCCGGAGCCGACCACGCACGCCCGGGTCCCCGCCACCCGCAGCGTCTCCCGGTGCCGCCACGCCCGCGCCTCCTGCGCCCGCACCGTGCGCGGCAGGTCCTTCGCCATCGCCAGCACGAGCGCGGCGACGTACTCGGCGACCGGCTGGTCGAAGATCCCGCGCGCGTTGGTCACCAGGGTGTCGGAGGCGGCCAGCTCGGGACACAGCAGATGGTCCACGCCCGCGCTCGCCGTGTGCACCCAGGCCGGCCTCGGACCCCGGCCCGGCCAGGCCTCGCGCACCGCGTGCGAGGCGAGGTCCCAGACGAGCAGCACATCGGCGTCCGGCAGCCGGGCGGCGAGCGAGGCCGCGTCCGTGTGCACGATCCGTGCCCGCCCGGTGAGCCGGCCCAGCCGGGGCGGCGGCTCGGCGTCCAGGACGAGCAGGGTGGTGGTACCGGGCATCGTCGGGTGAACCCTCTCGCAGTACGCGTCCGCTCCCCCGGAAAGGTGAGGGGGGACAAACGTCTTGGCAGACGTCGGCCGGGCTGTCTGAAGTGCGCGGATCCCCCCACGCTCGCACTCGAACCCCCCTTCGTCAACACGGCCTGAACAGGGCCGGTCACGTGACGATGTGGGCGGCACCGCGTCACCTGGGTACACGGGCAGCGGGCCCCTACCGGCACCGCCGCACGACACGCCGCACCCGGGCCCCGCGGCGCCGGAGACGGAACAGCAGGAACAGCAGGTACACAGCACAAGCAGAGCAGCAGGAAGGCTGGACATGACAGCACTCGGTTTCCTCTACCCGGGCCACTTCGCCGAGGACGACTACCCGCGCATGGAGCAGCTCCTGGGCAGCGACATCCGCCTTCCCCTGGTCCACACGGACGTCGGCGAGGACGCGCAGCACGAGGACGCGCTGCGGGAGCTGGGCTCGCCCCGGCGCCTCGCCACAGGAGTGGAGGAACTGCGCCTGTCGGGCGCGGAGGCGGTCGTCTGGGCCTGTACGTCCGGCAGCTTCGCGTACGGCTGGGAGGGCGCCCACGAGCAGGTCCGCACCCTCGCCCGCACGGCCGGCCTGCCCGCGTCCTCGACCTCGTTCGCCTTCGTCCACGCGGTGCGGGAGATCGGCGCCCGGCGGATCGCGATCGCGGCCACGTACCCGGACGACGTGGCGGCCCTGTTCGCCGCGTTCCTGAAGGACGCCGGACTGGAACCGGTGGCGGTCCACGCGGCCGGCGTGACCACGGCGGCCGAGGCCGCGGCCTGGGACGGCGACCGGATCCTCGCCCTGGCCCGCGCGGGCGACCACCTCGACGCGGACGCGCTCCTGGTCCCGAACACGGCCCTGCACACGGTCTCCCACCTCAAGACCCTGGAGTCCACCCTCGGCAAGCCCGTCCTCACCGCCAACCAGGTCTCGGTCTGGGAGTCCCTGCGCCTGGCCGACCGGCGGGTGAACGCGCCGCAGCTCGGCACGCTGTTCACCCGGGAGCCGGTGGTGCAGGTGTGAGGAGTACGGCCCCGGCGCCCCCGGGGCCGCCGGGGGACGGGGAATAAACGGAGCCAGCCTCCTGTTCGACGAAGCCGAGCACGGCAACGAGACACAGGAGGCACCGTGGCGGCAGACGAGAAGGCCGACGAGATACGAGGCACAGCGCAGGGCAGCGCCCCCGTACCCCTCTCGGTCCTGGACCTGGTCACCGTCGGCGCCGGCCGCACCGCCACCGACGCGCTGCGCACCGCCGTGGACCTCTCCCGCCTCGCGGAGTCCCGCGGCTTCCACCGCTACTGGGTCGCCGAGCACCACTCCATGCCGGGCGTGGCCTCCTCCTCGCCCGCCGTGATCCTCGCCCATCTCGCCGCCCACACCGAGCGCATCCGCCTCGGCTCGGGCGGCGTGATGCTGCCCAACCACGCCCCCCTGGTGATCGCGGAGCAGTTCGGCACCCTGGAGGCCCTGGCGCCCGAACGCGTCGACCTCGGCCTCGGCCGCGCCCCCGGCACGGACGGCGCCACCGCCGCGGCCCTGCGCCGCACCGAACGGCTGCACGAGGGCGCGGACGACTTCCCCCAGCAGCTCGTCGAGCTGATCCGCTTCCTGGACGACAGCTTCCCCGACGGCCACCCCTACCGCCGCATCCACGCCGTGCCGGGGCCGGTCCAGGGCACCTCGCCCGGCGGCGTCCAGTCCCCGCACCGGCCGCCGATCTGGCTGCTGGGTTCCTCCGGCTTCAGCGCCCGCCTGGCCGCCGAACTCGGCCTGCCCTTCGCCTTCGCCCACCACTTCTCGGCGCGCAACACCATCCCGGCGCTCGACCTGTACCGCGAGTCGTTCCGCCCCTCGGAGGTGCTGTCCGAGCCGTACGCCCTCATCGGCGTCTCCGCTCTCGCCACGGACGACGAGAAGGAGGCCCGCCGCCAGATCATGGCCGCCGCGCTCAACATGCTCCGGCTGCGCACGGGCCGCCCCGGCCTGGTGCCCACCCCGGAGGAGGCCGAGGCGTACGACTTCAGCCCGGCGGAGCAGGACTTCATCGCCTCCTGGAACTCCGACGTCATCCACGGCACCGCCGACGAGGTCCGGGCCGGTCTGGACGACCTCCAGAAGCGCACCGGCGCCGACGAGCTGATGATCACGAGCCATGCCCACGGGGCCGAGCTGCGCCTGCGCTCGTACGAGCTGATCGCGGACGCGTACGGGCTGCCGAGGGCCTAGGGTTCGTCGGCGCCGACCGGTGAGTGGTGACCCGCTCCGCCCTGGGAGCGGGCCGCCGCCAGCAGTTCGGCGATCCGGTCGGGGGACACGGGCCGCGAGTACAGCCACCCCTGGCCGGTGTCGCAGCCGATGCGGCGCAGCCGGGTGGCCTGGTCGGTGGTCTCCACGCACTCGGCGGTGACCGTGAGGCCCAGCCGGTGGGCGAGCTGGACGAGCGCCTCGACGATGACCTCGTCGGCGGGGTTCGGCTCGGGCGCGGTCTCCGCGCGGTTGTCGTACTGGAAGCCGCGGACGAAGGCGCCGTCCAGCTTCAGCACGGAGACCGGGAGCCGGCTGAGGTAGGCGAGGTTGGAGTAGCCGGTGCCGAAGTCGTCGATGGCGATGCGGACGCCCATGTCGCTCAGCGCCTGCAGGGCCTGGAGGGGACGGCCCGCCGAGCCCATGACGGCCGACTCGGTGAGCTCCAGCTGGAGCAGGTGCGGGGCCAGGCCGGTCTCGCTGAGGATCTCCGCCACGTCGGCGACCAGGTCGGAGTCCCACACCTGGCGCACCGCCACATTCACGCTGACGAACAGCGGGGCCCGGTCCGGGTGGTCCAGCTGCCACCGCCGGGCCTGCCGGCAGGCCGTGGCCAGCGCCCACCGCCCCAGCGGAACGATCGAACCGTCCTCCTCCGCCAGTCCGATGAACCGATTCGGCGTCAGTGTGCCGAACTGAGGATGGTTCCATCGCACCAGCGCCTCGACCCCGCGCACCTCACCGCCCTCCATGTCGACGAGCGGCTGGTACTCCAGGGTGAACTCACCGCGTTCCACGGCCGGCCGGAGCGTGGAGGACAGGGCCTGGCGGGTCATGCGGTGGGCGTTGCGCTCGGGGTCGAAGAGCGTCCAGCGGGCCTTGCCGTCGGCCTTCGCCCAGTACAGCGTGGTGTCGGCGGCCTGCATCAGCCCGGTCGCGGTCGTGCTCGCCGCGTGCCGCTCCACGACCCCGATCGACGCCGACACCGACAGCCGCTGGCCTGACAGGTCGAAGGGCGCCTGCACGGCCTTCAGCACGGCCTCCGCGAGGTCCGCGAGCTGCTCGGTGCCCGTGGAGTCCTCCACGAGCAGCGCGAACTCGTCCCCGCCGAGCCGGGCCACCAGGGGCGAGGCGGCTCTCCCGAACCCGGCCTCGTCGGCGCAGCGCGTCAGCCTCGCGGCGACGGCCGCGAGGAGCCGGTCGCCGACCCGGTGCCCCAGCGTGTCGTTGATCGCCTTGAAGCCGTCCAGGTCCAGGTAGCACAGCCCGATCCGGCCGGTGCCGCCCTCGTCGTACGACTCCGCCTCCAGCGCGGCCGACAGCCGCTCGAAGAACAGCGTGCGGTTGGGCAGCCGGGTCACCGGGTCGTGCATCTGCAGGTGCCGCAGCCGGGCCTGGAGCTCCCGGCGGGCGCTGATGTCGTGGAGGGAGAGCAGCACGGCCGGCTCCGCGTCGTGGTCCGCGGGCACGTTCAGGTCGACCAGGGCCTCGGGGGACAGGGCCGCGGTGAGCTGCTCCTCCGTCGGGCCGGGTCCCGCGATCGCCTCCTCTGCCCCGGGTGTTTCGGGCGACGGGGCCAACGGAGCCGTGGGAGGCAACGGAGCCGTGGGAGGCAACGTAGCCGTCGGAGGCAAGGAAGCCGTGGGAGGCAATGCATCCGTGGGAGTCAGCGGAGCTGAGGGCCCCGGCGGACCCGTCGGGGTCAGCGGCGTCACCATCACCTGGACCCAGAGGGACCGCCCGTCGGGATGTTTGAGCCGGCGCGCGCACCGCAGCCGCGCCTGCCGGCCGCGCAGAACCTCGCGATAGGCGTGCCAGGTACGGGCGTCCGACGCCAGATCCACCAGTTCGGCGGCGACCCGTCCGGCCAGCCTCTCCGTGCCGCCCCCGAGCAGGGCGCCCATCGCCTCGTTGGCAGTGACGATCCGCCCCTGCCGGTCGACCACGGCCATGGCGAGGGGCGCGCCCGAGAAGGCGGCCTGGTACATCTGGGGCTCGCGTGACGCCGTGGGTGCCATGAGAGGCGTCAACACCTGGCGTGAACTGTCGATGTCACGCTCCGTGACGACCGGCCGGACGAGGTCCACCGCGGGCGCCGGCCCCTTGGACATTCCGCTCACCGTTCGCTCCCGCAGTGCACTCGTTCTTCGTACGGATCTCGTGATGTCTCGTCGGAGCGGCAGTCCGGGGCGGGCGACCGCTCAAGCCGTGTCCGTGCAGGAAATTGTGCCGATCATAGAGGCTGGCCCCAGGCCCTTCCAGCCATTGTCCAGTGTCCCTGAACCACCTCCGTCCCTGACAGATCGTTTCTGCCACTCCCTGGTCGGCTTCCTTGCCTGGCAGGACCAGTTGTGACGTTCCGTGAATGGCCGGACTGTCGCCTCATGGGTGGTCTCACTCGTCCGGAGGAGACTAACGAGGCAAAGTACTACAAGCTCACACAGTCTGGGTGCGGTGTCCCCGAAGCCGCGTCCGGAGGTCGATGTGCCGCGCCCGCTGCCCAGGAAGGGTCGCGCCCGGAAGGTTTCCGCACGGAAGGGAGCCGGGTGGAAGGGTTCCGTCCGGGCCGTGCGGCCCCTCGCCGACGGCCGGGTGCCGACCCTGCGCGGCACGGCCGCCGTGTTCACCTCGCTGACCGCCATGGCCGCCACCTCCCTGGTCGCGGCCCCGTCGGTCGCCGTACCGCTGTCGGCCGCGTGCGTCCTGAAGCGGACCGGGGCCCACCACTCCGAGGGCGTCGACACCTGGAACCGCTCCTATCCGCGGCCCACCCGGCCCCTCGACGCGGTGCTGGTCTTCCTGTCGTTCCCGGACGCGGCCCCGCTGACCACCCCCGCCGAGCTGGCCTCCGACCACTTCCCGGCGACCAGCGACTTCTTCGAGCGCGCCTCCTACGGGAGGTTCACGGTGCGCGCGCATCCGCAGCCGGAGTGGATCGAGATGCCGCGGCCCTCCACGGCGTACGCCATAGAGCGCGACTGGGACGCCGCGCACCGCGCCGCCTACCTGCGGGACGCGATGACCGCGGCGGACCCGCGCGTCGACTTCTCCCGGTACGACATCGTGTACTTCGTCGCCGATCCGGACGCGCCGGGCGTCGACTCGGACGCGACGAAGGTGGTGAACCTGGACCATCCCCTGCGGGCCGACGGCACGGCCGTCCGCCGGGTCGTCACCGTCTTCGAGAAACACCCGCCGGACCGCCTGGTCCTGGCCCACGAGACCGGCCACGTCTTCGACCTGCCCGACCTGTACCACCGCCCGGCCGACGGCAAGGGCGACTGGGACACGTACGTCGGCGACTGGGACCTCATGGGCAGCCAGTTCGGCCTGGCCCCGGACCTGTTCGGGTGGCACAAGTGGAAGCTCGGCTGGCTGGAAACGCGGCAGGTGGCCTGCGTACGGGGCCCGGGGACCACCCGTCTGACGCTGGAGCCGCTGGGGGCGGGACCGGCGGCGCCGCCGGCACCGGGCGGGGCCGGCGCCGGACGACGGGGCGAAGGCCCGGACGAGGTGGAGGCGGAGCAGGGCGGGGGCGCGGACGCGGCCGGAGGCGGGACCTGGAGCGCGGGCGCGGGGAGGGAGTGGGGCGCGGGCACGGACTGGACGGCGGGTCTGGGCAGGGACTGGACGGCGAACGCGAGCAGGGACTGGACGACGGGTGTGAGCGGGGACTGGACGACGGGCGCGAGCGGGCACTGGTCCGCGGGTGAGGACAGCGGGCGGGACGGCAGTGACGGAGGTGTGGGCGGTGTGGGCGGTGGCGGCGCCGCGGGCGGAGGCCAGGCCTTCGGTGCCGCGGGCGGGGCCCAGGCCTTCGGCGCCGGGGGCGGCACGAAGCTGGCGGTCGTCCGCACCGGCCCCGACAGCGCGCTCGGCTTCGAGGCCCGTGGCCCGGTGGGCAACGACGCCTCCGTCTGCTCCCAGGGCATCCTCGTCTACCGGATCCGCAGCGAGGCCGAGTCCGGTGAGGGACCGATCGAGGTCGTGGACGCCCATCCGCGCACCGAGGCCTGCTGGGACGACTCGGTCTATCCGCCGCTCGCCGACGCGCCGGTGGGACTGGGAGAGACCTTCACGGTGCCGGAGGAGAAGGTGCGGGTGGAGGTGGAGGGCCGTACGCCGACCGGGGCCTGGACGGTGAAGATCGTCACGGGCTGAGCGCCGGGGAGCATACGCCGGAGTACAACGACGGCGGGGCAGATCCGCGTGTTCCGCGTCTCTGCCCCGCCGTCGTCACTGTGCGCCGCCAGGGACTCGAACCCCGGACCCGCTGATTAAGAGTCAGCTGCTCTAACCAACTGAGCTAGCGGCGCCTGCTGACGTCGTAGACATTAGCACCCTGATCGGCGGGAGGAGAAATCGATATTCGTACGGCGGCGGATGCGGCGGCGCGGGCCGCGCGGACCGCGGCCCAGAGCAGAACCTCAGGTCCGGGCAGCCACGGCTGCCGGGTGTCGGGGGCGACGAGCCAGCGTGAGGCCGATCGGCCGGAGGGGTCGGTGCCGGGCGTGGAGCGCAGGGCCGGGACGGTCACCGCGTCCCCGGTGCCGTGGCACAGGATCGGCGGGACGGCGCCCGTCCGTCCGGGGGAGCCCCACTCCTCCCACTCCATGAGGGAGGGCAGTCGCTGGGCGGTGCCGGGGGCCGCGAAGAGCAGCATGCGGCCCCGGTACGTGGCGACGGGCCCGGAGCCCGGCCCCTCGGCCCAGAGCCGGTCCAGCATCCGGCGCCCGAAGATCGCGGGAACGTTGACGATGTCGAAGGCCGTGCCGCAGGGCAGGACGACGGGCGCGGTGGGCTGCTCCCGCCACAGGGCGAGAGTGCCGCGCGGATACGTTCCCGCAGAGGCGAGCCAGGCGGCTCCCTCCGCGGTGACGTCCGAGACCGCGGTGTCGGGGGCGTCGAAGCGGTCGTGGGTGCGCGTGCTCACGGAAGAAGTCTGCTGCCTCATGGCACCTACATTTACCGCCCGTGAGTGCTCCGCTCCCGTGGGTTGCCGGAATCTGGGACAGGTGTTGCTGGTGTGAACTGTTTTCCGAAATTGGTATATGCCGGGGGGTGATGCAACGGTTGTTCGAGCAAAATATCGCCCACGTGTTCGACCCGGTCGACCCTCAGATCAGGTCGGGCCCGTGCCCGTCGCGGCCCCGCATCAGATCGCGGCCGAACTCGACCATCTTGCGTGCGTAGTCCTCGGTCCACTCGGCCCGCTCGGCGATGTCCGCGGCGGTGAGCCGGTCGAACCGGCGCGGGTCGGCGAGCTGGGCCGCGGCGATGGCCTGGTACTCCACCGCCCGGTCGGCCGCCGCACGGAACGCGTGGGTCAGCTCGGTCGCCCGGGAGAGCAGCGCCCGGGGGTCGTCGATCGATTCCAGGTCGAAGAAGTGCTCCGGGTCGGCGGCCGCCTCGGCGGGCTCGAAAAGCAGGGGCGCGGGGCGTCGCCGCGGTTCGTTCGGACCCGGCGTGGGCTCCGCCATGTCTACTCCCTCTCGTGAACGTGCGATGGCTCTCTGTCCTGACAACAGGCCACCGTCCATTCTCTCGCGCCCGCGCAAGTGGGCCCGAGGGCGCCAGGCGAGGGCGCTCACGACGTGCCCAGTGCGCCTGTGCGCTGCGCCGAGCACCGGTGTCGCCCGGAACACCCCCGCCACCGTGCGCCCGCCACCGTGTGCCCACCACCGCGCCCCCGGCGACGCGCGCTCTACGGCCGCCACGCCACCCGGTGCTCGGACAGCCGGTCCAGCACCGCGTGGTTGGCCTCCCAGCCGTCCGGGAACTTCACCGTGACCCCCAGCTGCACCGGTTCCGTCGACGGATGGTCGTCCAGCAGCTCCGCCACGCCTTCCCGGCACACCACGATGCACGCGTGCCGGTGCCGGGACGCCAGCACGCACAGCCGGCCCGTCTCCAGATGGAACGCGGTCGCGTCCGGCCGGCCGGAGAGGGGGTGCAGGACCACCGTCACGTCGTACTCGCGTCCCTGCAGCCGGTTCGCGGTGTCCACGACCACATCGGTGATCCCGAAGCCGGCCAGCGCCGCCCGCACCGAGGCCGCCTGGTCGCGGTGGGCCGTGCCGACGGCGATTCGGTCGGCGGTCAGCGGCACGGGGTCGTCCGACCGCTCCGAGACCGCCGCGCCGCCCCGCTCCAGCAGCCGCCGTACGACCTGCGCGACCGCGTGGACGGCCTCCGGGTCCGTACGGGGGGTGTGCCGGGGCGGGAGTTCGAGCAGCCCCCAGCCCGCGCCGGCCGCCTCGTCGATGACCCGGTCCGGGCCCGAACCGTCCGACGGGACCGCGAAGGAGAGCCGCCGGTCGCCGTGGTCCGTGCCGCTGCGGAACGGCGTGTACGGGTAGAAGGCGCCCGAGACCAGGGGCGCCGCGGAGGCCGGGAGCCGCCAGGAGACGGGCAGCCGGTGCTGCGGCAGCTCGGGGTTGTGGGCCAGCAGGGTCGTCACCGCCGAGGCCGACGGGTCGTACGACAGGCCCGCCCACTGCTCGCCGCCCACGATGGAGAAGGGGTCCAGCTGGCCCGGATCGCCCACGAACAGCGCCCGCTCGAACAGGCCCGCCACGGCCAGCAGCGCGTCCGACCGCATCTGGTACGCCTCGTCGACGATCGCGTGCCGCCACGGCTCGTCGACCTTGACGTGCGCCCACTTGGCTGCCGTCGAGACGACGATGCCGAGACCGGCGAGATCGGCGGCCTTCGTCGACTTGCGGACGTTCGGCCGGGCGTCGAGGGCCTTGTCGTACGGGTCGGTGTCACTGCTGTGCAGACGGCCGACCGGCAGCTCGGCGTCCTTCTCCGCGAGCCGCAGGACCAGGTCGTCCACCTGTGCGTTCGTCTGCGCGACGATCATCAGCGGGCGTCCGGCGGCGGCGAGCTCCAGCGCGGCGCGGACGACGAGCGTCGACTTCCCGGCGCCCGGCGGGGAGTCCACCACGACACCGCGGTGCGTGCCGTGCAGTGTGTCGCGCAGGATCGCGTCGGTGGCCCGGCCGGCGGCGGCACCGGGGTCGAGGACCCCGCCTCCGGCGTGCGGGTCGAGCGCGGCTGTCACAGGACGTCCTCCTCCGTCAGGGGATCCGGCTGCGGTACGGCGTCCGGGTCGCCCGGCGGGCCGCCGTGGGTCCAGGGGGTCTCCTCGGGGTCGGGCAGCTTCGGCCCGCCGCGCTGGTCGTGCTCGAAGAGCGTGAAGCAGACGCGGTCGCCCTTCTCGGGCACCGAGCCGGGCTCCGGCTCCTTGCCGCGGCCCATCTTGTCCAGGACGCGCAGCACGAGGAGAGCGCCGCCGTCCCCGTCGCCCTCCTGCGCCACGAACTCGGCCGCCTGCGGCTTGCCCTCCAGCGAGCGGTAGACCTTCGTGCGCTCCCCGAGGTGCGGCAGGTCCTCCGTGCGCACGGTGACGAGCGGGCGCGGGCTCGGGCGCCTGCCCTCGCTGTAGGCCATCACCACATCGGTGACCTCGCCCGCGAAGGCCTCGCCGGCGAGGCGGCGGCCGGCCATGACCAGCGGGTCGTCCAGGGCCTCCTGGGCGTCCAGCCGGGCCTGCTCGCGCTCGCGCGCGGCGAGCTTGTTGGCGGCGGTGACCGCGTCGTCGACCCGCGGCTGCGGGGGCTCGCCGGCGGTGATCCGGTCCCGGTGGGCGGTGAACGACCAGCGGTCGCGGGTCCACCGGTCGGGCACGTGGGCACCCTCGGGCAGGGCCCGCAGCAGGTCGATCCCGTGCCAGACGGCGTCCCAGGTGGGCCGGGTGCGGCTCTCCACGAGGTCGCGGATGCGCTGCTCGGCCGCGGTGAGGGCACCGAACCGGTCGTCGGCCTCCGCGCCGTCCTCGGCGGCGGCGAGCGCGGTCCGCGCGCGGTCGTACGCCTCGATCGCGGGGGCCAGGAGCTTGTTGTCGAAGGCGGGGTCGGTGGCGGGTCCGGCGGGCGGGCACAGCAGCTGGCCGTCGGCGTCCCGGGCCAGCTCCGCGCGGCGCGCGGCCGCGTCGCCGGACTCGCCCGCCGGCGGGTCGATCCATGCGAGCAGCGAGCCGAGGTGCTGGTCCTCCACACCGGACTGGCCAGTGGCCCAGTGCCGCGACAGCAGATCGGTGAGGGCGAGCAGCAGCGAGGAACCCGGTACCCGGGCGCGCTCCCCGAAGTGCGTGAGCCAGCGGCCGAGCAGCGGGACGCGCGGCGGCGCCGGATGGGGGGTCCCGGGATCCTGTTCGGCGGTGCGCCGGAACCGCATCGAGCGTCCCAGCAGCCGTACGAAGTCGGCACCCGCGCGGCTCGGCACGATCAGCTGCGGGGCGTCCGCGCACAGGTCGACCTCGACCTTGACCCGCTTTCCGGTCTCCGGGTCGGTCTCGGTGCGCTCGGCGGCCTCGACGGCGTCCGCGTACGCCTCCACGTACGGCAGGACGACGTCCGCCAGCTCGGCGAGGAACGCGAACCGCAGGTCCCGGTCGCGCGGCTGCGGTACGACGAGCAGGCGGGGGGCGTCCCGGTCGGTGCCCACGAGGGCGCCGAGCGGCGCGCCCGCCTCACCGGCGGTGGTGAGCGGCACGAACACGAGCGGGCGCTCGGACAGGTGCCGGTGGCGCACGGTGGCGGTGGGCCGGGCGCGGCCGGTGCTCACGGCCTCCAGCCGGGCGAGGGTGGTGATCAGCGACACGGGGCCCCCTCCGGGACGGCGCCGGCCCGGTCGGGAAGCGCGGCACCCGCGCCGTACCCGGCGGCCGACAGGGCCTCCGCCCGCAGCCGCGCCGCCCTGCGCAGCGCCGCCACCGCCGGGTCGTCCGGGTCACCGGCCGTGCCGTGGGCCGCCGCCAGCACGTCGTCCACCGTCGTCAGCCCGCCCAGCTCGGCCCGCGCCGACCGGCCCAGCGATGTCACCGCGCCCTCGCGGCGGGCGCGGGCGCGGCAGTGGAAGGCCAGCTCGCAGGCGGCGAGGCACTCCGGGGCGTACGTCGCCGGAAGGAGCTCGACGGCGGCGGTCAGCTGTTCCGGGGGGAGGTCCGGGGCGAAACAGGTGCCCGGGGGGAGCGCGTCGGCGATCTCCTCGATGCGGGTGAGCCGGGTCAGCTGGCGGCGGGTGACCGCGCGCTGCTTGCGGACGTCGACCACGGCGGCCGTCGGGAGGTTGGTGAAGTCCTTGGGGCACACCAGCAGCACCCGGTGGCGTACCCGCGGCACCTGGTCGAGGCGGGCGGCCACGTCCTCCAGTGCCAGCACGTACACCGCGGACTGCCGGGCGGCGGCGCCCACCTTCGCCGGGTCGGCCGAGCCGTCCAGCATCGGGAAGGACTTGATCTCGACGACCGTCCACGTGCCGTCCGGGTGCACCACCACCGCGTCCGGCTCCAGGAAGGCGGGGGAGCCGGCGACCTCCAGCGCGAGCATCGGGTGGTCCAGCAGGGCCCAGCCGCCGCCCTCCGTGGCCTCGCGCAGCGCCAGCGCCGTACGGGCCGCGCGTCCCTCGGGGCCCATCGCGGCGAGGTCGGGGACGGCCGCGCCGGACGGCGGCTCGGCGGACGGGTCCAGTCTCTCGTGCACCAGCCGCAGCAGCTCGGCGCCGCCGTCCGCCTTGACCCGCGCCTCGAAGGCGTTGCCCCGCATGAAGGCGAACTGGGACTGGCCGAAGGCGGAGGGCGAGCCGAGCGCGTCCGCCAGCACCGTCTTGTTCACGCCCGCCCCGTCCAGGAGCGCGCGTCGCTTGCACCCGGGGTTGGCGGCGAGGGCCGCGAGGGCGCGGGCGTCCAGCGCCTTCGCGGGGACGTCGGGACCCCGCAGCTCAGCGAGCCGGTGCCGGAGCGCCGACGTCGTCTCCCGCGTCCGCGGGGGCGGCACCCGGTTCGGCCGTGGACTCGCGCTGCCGTGGAATTCGCTCACCCGCGGAAGTCTGGCATCCGCCACTGACAATCGGGGACCGAGCGTCCGGCGAGGCGTCCGCGACGGGAGTGCCCGGGCCGCCGGCCCGCCCCTCGGGCCGTGTGCGCAGCAGCGCCCAGGACCGGTCCGCGAGCCGCATGACCTGCGGGGTCAGCAGCAGTCCGAGGCCCATCACGGCGGCGCCCGCCACCGCGTCGAGGAAGTAGTGGTTCGCGGTGCCCATCACGACGACCGTGGTGATCAGCGGGTAGGCGACCCCCGCGATCCGGGTCGCGCGCGTGCCGCCGTACCGCCAGAGGATCACCCCGCACCACAGCGCCCAGCCGACGTGCAGGCTCGGCATCGCCGCGTACTGGTTCGTCATGCCGCCCAGGCCGCGCGGCGCGCTGGCCTCGCCGGCCCACCAGCCGTACGCGCTGTAGTGGGCCATCGTGTCCACGAAGCCGTGGCTCGCGGCCAGCAGACGGGGCGGGCAGGTCGGCAGGAAGGTGAAGCCGACCAGCCCGACGAGGGTGGACGTCATCAGCCAGGTGCGGGCCGCCCGGTACAGGTGGGCGCGGCGCTGGAAGAGCCACACCAGGAGCACGGGCGTGACCAGGTAGTGCAGGGACGCGTACCAGAAGTCGGCGGGGACGCCGAGCCAGGGCTCGCGGGTGAAGAGACGGTTCAGCGGGTGCTCGGCGTTCAGTCCCAGCGCCTGCTCGGCGCGCAGGATGGCGAGACCGTGCGCGACGGCGTCGGTGACGTCGCCGCGGACGAGGAGCCGGCCCGCCGAGTACAAGGCGTACACCACCAGGACGAGCGGCAGTTCGGTCCACCAGCGGAGCCGGGTGTGCGATGCCGTCCCGGTGCGCGGCGTCTCCGTCTGCGGCATCCAGCCCCCTCCAGTCGTTTGCGGCTCATGGCCCGTCGCCACGGCGTCCGGTGGCACGTCTCCTCCACGGTGTGGCTGAGCACCCGCCCCGGTGGTCCCGTCTCCCCACGGACACCACCTGACGGCCCCGGTTGACCAAGACGCAGAGATCGCCCCCCGGGTTGCCCTGTGCAAGCGTGCGCGATGATGGCAGGGTCCGCCTCCGTTTTTCCCCTTCTCCCGGAAGGTTCCTCACGCACATGGCACCGCGCATCCTGCTGGCCCGGCACGGCCAGACCGAGTGGTCCCTGCTCGGAAGGCACACCGGCAGGACCGACATCCCGCTCCTGGACGAAGGGCGGCGCGGCGCCAAACTGCTCGGTGAGCGCCTGCACCGGGCCCCCCTGGACGGCCTCCCGGACGCCGAGATCCGTACGAGCCCGCTCTCCCGCGCGCGGGAGACGTGCGAGCTCGCCGGCTTCGGCGACCGCGCCACCCCCTGGGACGCGCTCATGGAGGTCGACTACGGCGCGTACGAGGGCCTGACGCCGAAGGAGATCCAGGACATCCGGCCCGGCTGGCTCATGTGGCGCGACGGAGTCCCCGAGGGCGAGACCCTGGAGCAGCTCGCCGTGCGCGCGGACGAGGTCGTCGACTGGGCCCGCTCCGCCGACCGCGACGTGCTGGTCTTCGCGCACGGCCACATCCTGCGGTCCATAGCCGCCCGCTGGCTGGGCTTCGATCTCGGCTTCGCCGCCCGCGTCCGCCTCAACCCCACGTCGCTGTCCGTGCTCGGGTGGGCCTACGGGGAGCCCGCCTTCGAGTCCTGGAACGACACCGGGCACCTGACGCTTTAGGCACGTGCCCGATGCCCGTCCCTGCGGGCGCCGGCCCCTATAAGCACTTGCCCCTATAGGCGCCGGCCTCTGCAGGCGCCGGCCTCTGCAGGCACCGGTCCGCGGGCCCCCTCAGGCGGGGCGCGGGAGTGTGGCGTGCCGCTCGAGGAACGCCGACACCCCGGACGCCCGGCGGTGCGGCAGCAACACTCTCGCCGTGCCCGCCAGCATCGTCTGGATACGGGAGGACTGGACCTCGTTCAGCAGGTCCAGCACCTCCATGCCGGTCGCGGCGGCCTCGTCGGGACAGCCCCCGCGCGCGAGGTCGTCGGCCAGCTCGGCCTTGTAGAGGGCGATGTTGCGGGTGAAGTGCGGATCCTGGAGACCGGCGGCGCGCCGGGCGTGCCGGGCCGCGCGCGTCCAGTCGCCCAGTGTCGACCAGCACTGCGCCTCCAGGCCCTCCAGCTCCGCCTCCCCGTAGAAGGTCATCCACTCCGGGTCGACGTCCGCGGAGCCGCGTTCGTACAGGGCCTGCGCGCGTGCCAGGGCCTGTTCGCAGCCCGCGCGGTCGGCGAGTCCCGCCCAGCCGCCCGCCTCCCGCAGCGCGAGCAGCGACATCAGCCGCGCCGAGCCCAGCGGCCGGGCCGCGCGCTGGGCCGCCTGCGCCGTCCGTACGGCCTCGCGCGGCCGGCCCGCGTCGCGCGCGAGGAACGCCGTGTTGCAGAACGCATGCGCCTCCAGCGCCGCGTCGCAGGTCATCCGGGCCGTCGCGAGCGCCTCCGCGTAGTGCGAGCGCGCGTCGTCGTACCGCCCCGAGTCGTGCGCCAGCCAGCCCACCGAGATGGCGAGCTCCCCCGCACCCGAGTACAGCCGGTCGGTCGCCGTCTGCCGGGTCGCCCCCGCGTCCAGCAGCGCGTACGCCGTGCGCAGGGGCGCCGCCGCTCTCCGGTACAGCCCGTCCGCCCCGTGCCGGTCGTCGAGCAGCCGGATCTTGCGCACGGCCTCCTCCAGCGCCCCCGCCTCCGACATGCCAGGCCGGTGGCCGGTCCGCTCCGCCGCCTGAGCGGTTCCGCCGAGCGCGAGGGGGCTCAGCGAGACGGCCGCCATCGTGGCGGTACCGCCGGTCATGAATGCGCGACGCCGCACGTCGCTCTCCTCGTGGTTCTGATACATCTCTTGCGTGTCGTACGGCGCGCACGCCCCGTCCGTCCCTTCTGGGGTGTGCGCGTGGATCTCGGTGTGAGCGGGGAGCGCCTCCTCGGTGGTGCGTGCGCCCCGGCCTCGCACCGCCGAGCGAGGAACGAACCCCAGGTCGGTCAGCGTGCAGCCGGGGAACATGTGCAGGAACACCCGTTCGTAGGCGTAGTTGGGACAGCGGATCTCACCCGACTCCACCCGTCCGATGTACCGGGCGTCGCAGCTGACCCGCTCGCCGATCTCCCGCGCGGCCCGTCGCACCGCCGCGGCGAACTCGGCCGGCGAACGCTGTCCGCGCAGTTTCCGGAAGGCGAGGTTCGGCCGCGGGGGCGGCGGGGACTGGGACGGGGTCACCGATGACGACGCCATGGGCGGGCCCTCTCTCACGTACCGTCGAACGGTGCCGGTCAGGTGGGGGGTTTGTCCGTGTGGAGCACGGCTCGTTCCCTGTGTCCGGCGAGGCAAGAACGTACCCGTCCCGTCGGCGCCACCACGCGAGGTTTGGCTACAAACCGGATATCTCATCCGCGATTTGCCATGAACTGCCATCCTGTGCAAAGCGATCCCGCCGTAGCCGATGACGCAGGGGCGCGTTGGGCAGGGTGCACCGGGAACCGTCCGGAATCCCGGACGCCGCTCGCCGGACGAGCCGGATGAGCCGGACGAAGGGGATGTTTGGTGGAGTCCGTCACGAAGGGCAGCGAACCGCGCATGCCGGCCTCCTGTACCGTCACGCCGGCCGCCCGCCCCTGGCCCGCCCCCGCGTACGGCTCGTCGTCCGCACAGCCCGCCTCCGCCTGTGATCTGGTGACGGTTCCGGTCCGGCAGGGGCTGGAGGCGGTCGACATCCTCCGCCGCGGCGCCGTCGACGCCCTGGGCGCCGATCCGCTGGCCGTGGGACCCGTCCTGCACGACGACGGCTGCGACACCCTCGGATTCCTCGTCCCGCCCGGTACCGCCGACGCGTGGGACGTGCCCGGCAGCACCTGCGTCCAGTCCGATGGACGCGGCGCGGTCCTCGTCCCCCAGGAGGGCGCCGACTGGCTGCTCCCACCCGGCGAGGCCGACCTCGCCACCGACCCGGCGGTCCTGCGCGCCGCTCTCGGTGAGGCGGCGCGGCTGATCGAGGCGGCGGACAACTGCCGGTAGCCGCCCCCGCCGCCTACGCCGGGCCCGGCGGGCCGCGGCGGCGCGGTCCCCGTGCCGGAGACCGATAATGGCGAGATGGGCAGAACGGGCAGGGGGCACAGGGCGCGGCGCGGACAGGCGGCCGCGGAGGCCGTCGTCGAGACGGTCGACGGAGGACTCGCCGAGCTGATACCCGACCGGGACCGGGCGCGCGCCTGGACCCTGCTGATCGACGGCGCCCCGCAGTCGCACGTCGACCTCGACGACCCGGCGTACCTCTCCTTCGAGTACCAGCGCCGCCTCGGCCACGTCATCGACCTCGCCGCCCCGCCCGGGCGGCCGGTGCACGCCGTCCATCTCGGCGGGGGCGCCCTCACGCTCGCCCGGTACGTCGCCGCCACCCGCCCCCGCTCCACCCAGCAGGCCGTCGAACGCGACGCCGCCCTCGTGCGGTTCGTCCGCCGCGAACTGCCGCTGGACCCGAACGCCCGCATCCGGGTACGGGCCACCGACGCCCGTGAAGGGCTCGCCAAGGTGCCGGACGGCTGGGCCGACCTGATCCTCGCGGACGTGTTCAGCGGGGCGCGCACGCCGGCGCACCTGACGTCGACGGAGTTCCTCACCGAGGTACGGCGCGCGATGCGGCCCGGCGGGGTGTACGCGGCCAACATCGCCGACGGCCCGCCGCTCGCCCATCTGCGCGGCCAGATCGCCACCGCCGCGGCCCTCTTCGCCGAGTCGGCACTGATCGCCGATGCGGCCCTGCTACGGGGCAAACGTTTCGGCAACGCCGTTCTCGTCAGCTCCGACGGGCCGCTGCCGATCGCCGAACTCACCCGCCGGTCCGCCTCCGACCCGTATCCCGCGCGCGTGGAACACGGTAGGTCCCTCACCGACTTCGCGGGCGGGGCGGTGCCCGTGACGGACGCGGCCGCGGTGGCCTCACCGGCACCGCCGCCGTCCGTCTTCCACTGACGGCGGTGGTTGCGGGGGCCTCGAGGCTCAGTGGCCGTCAGTAGTCGTTGATCTCCACGCGCGGCGCGGTGTCGTGCCAGGTGCAGAACACCGACACCCGGTCCGCGCCCGAGACGAACTCCACGCGGATCCACGTCTCCGTCTTCCACACCTGCATCGACCAGCCGGCGGCGGGAGTGGCGGAGACCAGGGTCGCGTACGTCCCGGCGAGCGAGAAGACCACCCGGCCGCCCTCGGTGTCGTAGCCCTCGACCTGGCCGGACGCGGCCGGAGCGGCTGCGGGGGCGGGCTTCTCGGCCGCGGGCGAGGACGAGGACGGGGAAGGGGGCGGCGCGGAGGGCGAACTCGGCGGCGGGGTGCTCGCGCGGTTCCGGGCGGGTTTCTCCGTGCTGGGCGAGGGCGCCGGACTGGCCGTCGCGGTACCCAGTTCGGAGTCCTGGGCCGTCGCGTCGCCCGCCGCGATGGGCAGGGCGCGCGGCGGGTCGTACGCGGTGCCGGACATCACCGTGTGGACGCCCCACCACGACAGCGTGACCGCCGCGCCCGTGGCGAGCAGCCAGGCGAGTACGTGTACGAATCCTCTGCGCATCGCGGCCATATTGCCTCACGAGTCACACCAGTGTCCTCCGTCGCCCACCGGTCGCCGCAGGTACCGAAGTTGTCCACAGGCTCCGACCGGTGTCGCCCGTATGGCGTACGGTGCCGCCCATGGCAAGTGTGCTCGTGGTCGAGGACGACCAGTTCGTACGCTCGGCGCTCATCCGGCAGCTGACAGACGCCTCGCACACCGTGCGCAGTGTCGGCACGGCCCTGGAAGCGCTGCGCGAGGTCGCCCACTTCTCCTTCGACGTGGTCGTCCTCGACCTCGGGCTGCCCGATCTCGATGGGTCGGAGGCGCTGAAGATGCTGCGCGGGATCACCGACGTCCCGGTGATCGTCGCCACCGCGCGGGACGACGAGACGGAGATCGTCCGGCTGCTCAACGCGGGCGCGGACGACTATCTGACCAAGCCGTTCTCGGTCGAGCACCTGTCCGCGCGCATGGCCGCCGTGCTGCGCAGGGCCCGGGCGGGCGGCGGCGAAGCGCCCCCGTCGACGGTGATACGGGTCGGCGGTCTCGCCATCGACCCGCTGCGCCGCGAGGCGGAACTGGACGGCGTACGACTCGACCTGACCCGGCGTGAGTTCGACCTGCTCGCCTTCCTCGCCGGGCGGCCCGGTGTGGTCGTCCCGCGCCGGGAGCTGCTCGCCGAGGTGTGGCGGCAGTCGTACGGGGACGACCAGACCATCGACGTCCATCTGTCCTGGCTGCGGCGGAAGCTGGGCGAGACGGCCGCGCGCCCGCGCTATCTGCACACCCTGCGGGGCGTCGGCGTGAAGCTGGAGCCGCCGAGAGCGGAGCCGCTGCCATGAGGTGGGCGCTGGTCAAGGTGTGCGTGGCGGTCACGACGATGGTCGTGGTCGCGTTCGCGGTACCGCTGGGGCTGGTCATCAAGGAGATGGCGCGCGACCGTGCCTTCGCAGGCGCCGAGCGCGAGGCCGCCGCCGTCGCCCCCGCGCTCTCCATCACCACCGACCGGGACGAGCTGGAGCGGGTCGTCGCCGCCGCGGGCTCGGACGGGGACGAGGGGATGGCCGTGCACATACCGGAGGGTGGCGGCCAGCAGGCCCTCGACATCGGCCCGCAGCGCGCGTCGGACGAGGACATAGCCACCGTGCGCGAACTCGGGCGCGCCTCCACCACGGAGGTGCCCGGCGGTTCCACGCTGCTCCAGCCGACCGCGCTCAGCTCCGGGGAGATCGCGGTCGTCGAGGTCTACGTCCCGGAGTCCGAGGTCAGCAATGGCGTCGGCACGGCCTGGGCGGTGCTCGCCGCGGTGGGTGCCGGGCTGATCGTCGGCTCCGTCGCGGTGGCCGACCGGCTCGGTGTGCGCATGGTGCGGCCCGCGCAGCGCCTGGTCGAGGGCGCCCGCGAACTGGGGGAGGGGAAGCTCGGGTCACGGGTGCCCGAGGAGGGGCCCAAGGAACTCCGGCTGGCCGCGGTCTCGTTCAACTCCATGGCCGACCAGGTGGTGCAGCTGCTCGCCAACGAACGGGAGCTGGCGGCCGACCTGTCGCACCGGCTGCGGACACCGCTCACGGTGCTGCGGCTGAACGCGGCCTCGCTGGGCGAGGGCCCGGCCGCCGAGCAGACCCGGGCCGCCGTCGAACAGCTGGAGCGCGAGGTCGACACCATCATCCGTACGGCGCGGGAGGCCAAGCCGCAGACGGCGGCGCCCGGACCCGGGGCCGGCTGCGACGCGGCCGAGGTCGTCCGCGAGCGCATGGCGTTCTGGTCGGCGCTCGCGGAGGACGAGGACCGCAAGGTGCGCGTCGCCGGTGTGGACCGGCCGGTGCGCATACCCGTGGCCCGAGCCGATCTCGCCGCCGCGCTCGACGCCCTGCTCGGCAACGTCTTCCGGCACACCCCCGAGGGCACGGCCTTCGCCGTGGACGTGCACAACGGGGAGGACGCGGTGATCGTGCTGGTCTCGGACGCGGGCCCCGGGATAGCCGACCCCGAGGCGGCCATGGCGCGCGGGCGCGGCTCGGGCAGCGACGGCTCGACCGGACTGGGCCTCGACATCGTGCGGCGGCTCGCCGAGTCGACGGGCGGTGACGTACGGATCGGGTCCTCGGTGCTGGGCGGCACGGAGGTGCGGATCTGGATACAGCTCGACGGCCGGGCGGGGACGCCGGGCCGGCGCGGGCACCGGGGGGCGGTGCGGCGGCGTGGTCGCAGCGGCGCCCTGGCCCGACAGCTTTAACCGCTTCCGATCCCTCCCTTAAGCGCGCCCTAAGATCACCGACGGCCGCCCGGAACAAGCGAATTGCCCGGTTCCGGATCGCTAGCGTGCTGCCGCAATCCCCAGGAACAGCGGCAACGGCGAGGACGGGCAGACACGCGATGAGTACGCACCGGCGCAGGATCAGTGGCAGGAACAAGGTGATCGGCACGCTCGTCGCCGCGGTCGTGGCGGGCGGCGCGGCCGTCGCGTTCACCGGGAGCGCGCAGGCGGCGGGGGTCGGTGCGGCGTACACGCGGACCAGTGACTGGTCGACGGGCTACACCGCGCAGTACGTGATCACCAATGACGGTGACGCGGTGAAGGGTGACTGGAGGCTGGAGTTCGACCTGCCGTCCGGCTCCACGCTGAGCTCGCTGTGGAACGGCGAGTCGAGCGTGAGCGGGCAGCACGTCACCGTGCAGGCGCCCGCCTGGGACAAGGACGGGCTCGCGGCCGGCGAGTCGGTGACCGTCGGCTTCGTGGTGAACGGCACCGGAGACCCCTCGGGCTGCCGTATCGACGGGGCGAGCTGCTCCGTGGACGAGGGGGCGACGCCCGAGCCGAGCGGCCGCCCGACGGACCCGGCACCGGAGCCGACCGGGAGCACCGAGCCGACGGCCGCGCCCACCGAGGAGCCCACCGAGGAGCCCACCGCGGAACCCACCGGGAACCCGGGCGAAGGCACCACCACCGGCGCCGGCTTCGCGCCCTACGTCGACACCTCCCTCTACCCCGCGTACGACCTCCTCGCGAGCGCGCGGGCGACCGGCGTGAAGGAGTACAACCTGGCCTTCGTCACCGACGGCGGCGGCTGCACCCCCAAGTGGGGCGGCGTGACCGACCTCGGAAGTGACGCGGTCGCGGCCCAGATCGGGGACCTCAGGGCGCAGGGCGGCGACGTCCGGGTGTCCTTCGGCGGTGCCGCGGGCTCGGAGCTGGCGCTGAACTGCTCGTCGGCGGACGCGCTCGCGGCGGCGTACGAGAAGGTCGTCAGCGCGTACGGCCTCACGAAGGTCGACTTCGACGTGGAGGGCGGCGCGCTGCCGAACACGGCGGCCAACACCCGCCGCGCGCAGGCGATAGCCAAGCTCCAGGCCGACCACCCCGACCTGGACGTGTCCTTCACCCTCCCCGTCATGCCCGAGGGCCTGACCCAGGACGGGGTGAACCTGCTGGCCGACGCCAAGGCGAACGGCGTCGGCATCGACACCGTCAACATCATGGCGATGGATTACGGGGCCGCGTACAGCGGTGACATGGGCACGTACGCCGAGCAGGCCGCCACCGCCACCCAGGCGCAGGTCAAGGGCGTGCTCGGCCTCTCCGACAGCGCGGCCTGGAAGGCGGTCGCGGTCACCCCGATGATCGGCGTCAACGACGTGACGACGGAGATCTTCAAGGTCGAGGACGCCACTCAGCTGGTCGCCTTCGCCAAGAGCAAGGGTCTCGGCTGGCTGTCCATGTGGTCGGCGACCCGTGACAAGCAGTGCGCGGGCGGTGCGAAGCCCGCGGTGGACGCGACGTGCAGCTCGATCGTCCAGGAGGACGGGGCGTTCGCGAAGGCGTTCGCCGCGTACAAGTAGCCGGTGACCAGTCTCTGATCGCGTGCACCAGCGCCCCGGCCGGTATCTCCCCATCCGGCCGGGGCACGTCACGTACGGCGAGCGACCTCAGACCTCGTCCAGCTCCCGCTCCTTGGTCTCCGGCAGCGCCAGGATGCACACCAGCGACAGCAGCGCCATGGCGCTCATGAACCAGCCGCCCACCGAGGGGCTGTAGTTCTCCGCCAGCGCCGTCACGATCAGCGGCGCCGCCGCACCGCCCAGCACGCCGCCGAGGTTGTACGAGAACCCGGCGCCCGAGTAGCGCATCTTGGTCCCGAACAGCTCCGGCATGTAGGCGCCGGCCGGGCCGTAGATGATGCCCATACAGAGCAGGGCGCCGCTCAGCGCGACGGCGACGAGGACGTAGTTCTCGGTGTCCAGGAGCGGGAAGAGGACCGCGCCCCACACCACGCCGAAGGCCGCGCCACCGATGATCAGCTTGCGCCGGCCGACGCGGTCGGACCAGCGGGCGACCAGGTACGTCGATATCGCGAGCACGGCGACGGCGACCAGGGTGAGGGCCAGCATGTCGTTCTTGGGGATGCCGAGCGTGTCGGTCGTGTACGTCATGCAGTACGTGGCCGCCGTGTAGAACATCACATAGACGACCGTGATCATGCCGGCGCCGAGCAGCATCTCCTTGGGGTGACGGCGGAACGCCTCGGCGAGCGGGGCCTTGGCCGTCTCGCGCTCCTTGGTGACCTTCTCGAAGGCGGGCGTCTCGGCGATCCGCAGCCGGATGACCAGGCCGACGGCGACGAGGACGAAGGAGATCAGGAAGGGGATGCGCCAGCCCCAGCTCTCGAACGCGTCGTCGTCGAGCAGGGCCGACATCAGCAGGAAGGTGACGGTGGCGGCGAAGTAACCGGCCGGGGAGCCGAGCTGGGGCGCGGCCGCGTACAGTCCGCGCTTCTTCTTCGGCGCGTGCTCCACGGCGAGCAGCGCGGCCCCGCCCCACTCACCGCCCAGGCCCAGGCCCTGGACCACCCGGAGCAGCACGAGCAGGATGGGAGCGGCGATGCCCAGCGTGTCGTACCCCGGGAGCAGGCCGATCAGACCGGTGGAGATGCCCATCATCAGCAGCGAGACGACCAGGACGGCCTTGCGTCCGACGCGGTCGCCGTAGTGGCCGAAGATCGCGGCGCCGAGCGGCCGGGCGGCGAACCCGACGGCGAACGTGGACAGGGTCGCGAGCGTGCCCGCCGTCTCGGACAGGTCGGGGAAGAAGGCCTCGTTGAGGACGAGGGCGGCGGCCGTTCCGTAGATGTAGTAGTCGTAGAACTCGATGGCCGTGCCGATGAAGCTGGCCGTCGCGATCCTGCGCATGCCCTTCGGGGACTCGGCGGGCTGGGTGCCGTCGGCCGGGGCCGATGCGGAGGCACGTGGGGCTGATGGGCTCATGAGCTGCTCCGGGAAGCTGGGTGAGGGGCCGCCGGGGGACGGCCGGACATGGCTGCGGAGCCGACCACGGGGTCGGCCGCGGGCCGCGCGGGATACAGGGGTTCGATACGGGGGTTCCGTCCCAGAGCGGGAACGGAAGGCGAATGTAAGGCGACGTCCCGTGGCCGTATCTCGTCCGCCCGGACAGCGATTCCCGGAGTTTGCTGTCCGCGCGGACGACGCGCCCGGCGCGGAACGGCGCCGAGCGGTGCGGAACGGCGCCGAGCGGTGCGGGGCCTGGGCTCAGTCGGCCGCGTTCACCGGGAAGGGCCTTCCCAGTCCCTCCGTGCCCTCCGCGCCCTCCACGAGCCTG
Source organism: Streptomyces poonensis (assembly GCF_014650915.1). GTDB lineage: Bacteria > Actinomycetota > Actinomycetes > Streptomycetales > Streptomycetaceae > Streptomyces > Streptomyces poonensis. The sequence continues at coordinate 228,666 of NZ_BMVW01000010.1, forward strand.
AGCTGGATCATGGCCGCCAGCCGGTGCTCCGGATCGTCCAGGTCGATCCCGGAGAGCGCGACGGCCTTGCGCACGCGGTAGCGCAGGGTGTTGGGGTGCACGTTCAAAGCCTTGGCCACGGATCCCACGTCGCCGAACGCGTCCAGGTACAGCCGCAGCGAGCGCGCCATCTCCGTGCCGTGGGCGGCGTCGTGGGCGACCAGCGACGTCAGGCCGGGATGCCGGACCGTACCGTGGCCGGCCAGCAGCTCCAGGACCTCGCGCACCAGCAGCGACGAGGTGAGCCCGCTGTGCGTGCCGACCGCGCGGTCCGGCGTGCCGGCCAGGATCTGCAGGCCCTGATGACCGCGCAGCTTGACCGCGGGGATGTCCTCCAGCCGGGCCGCCGTACCGGCGACGACGGCCTGCACGGGCGTACGCGTGTACTGGCGCAGCGCGGTGACGAGTTCCGTCGCCCAGCGCACGAGGGCGCTCTCGGAGGCGTCACCGCCCGCCGCCGAGCCCGCCGAGCCCGGTGCCTCCGGCAGCATCGCGTAGATCTGCCCGCAGGCCTGCGCGACCAGTGCGTTCCTGCGGTAGGCGGCCGCGTGCACCGCCACGATCGAGGCCGCCTCCGCCAGCCGCGCGTCCCGTCCGGTGCCGTCCCCCCACGCCCGGTCGTCCCGCAGGTCGACCGCGACGACGGACGCGCCGGACGCCGGGGCCACCCCCAGGTGCCCGGCGAGCGCCGCGGTGTTGAACCGCCCGGTGAGCAGCCCGTGGGCGAGATCCTCGCGGGACCTCAGCCGGGCACCGGAGTCGCCCCGGTAGTAGTGGTCGACGAGCTGGGCACCGGCGAGCCGGGCGGCGCCGCGCAGCGCCCGCTCCGCGCCCGGGGCCAGCGGCCGGTCGCCCTCCTGGAGCCATATCGTGCCCAGCGGCCGCGTGCCCGCGTTGATGCCGGCCACCAGTCTGCGCCGGATGCCCTCCTCGGGCCGCGCCTCGACCTCGACCACCTCGTCGCCCCGGCGCACCCGCTGGTAGACGCCCCACTCGCGGAGCAGCGCCAGATAGGGCTCCGGGCAGTTGCGCCCGAGGATCGAACGGCGCCGCAGCTCGTCGGCCTCCTCCCCGGGCCCGGCGTACGCCATCACCCGGTGCGCCGTGTCCTCCACACTGACCAGGCCGTGGGTGAGCGAGGCCACGGTCTGCGCCAGCGAGTACAGGTCGCCCCGCCGGTCGGCGCCGCCGCCCCGGACGATCATCTCCCGGCGCGCCTCGGCCTCGACCTTGTCCCAGCGCAGCCCCGCGGGAACGCCCAGCACGGCGACGCCCGCGGCCCGGGCGGCCGCCCGTACCTCGCCGGGCACCCCGTCGTCGATCCGCACGGCGACGCCCGCGGCCCCCGCCGCGCCCGCCGCGGTCACCAGATCCGCCGCCGCGGCACCGCGCAGACCGACCGCGAGGACGAGCATCCCGGACATGCCCACGACGGAGTCGCCGGGCTCGGCGATGATCACGTCGGTGATCTCCCCCGTGCCCTCCGCCACCAGCACGGCCCCCAGCGCCCCGGCGATCCGTCCCAGCGTGGTCCCACCCGGAGACATTCCCTCCGGAGCGGTCCCGCCGCCACGCCCGCCCTCATGGTCCTCGTTCATGGGCTCAGGGTAGGCAGGCATCCTGTGGCGCTCCGCGGGGGTGGGGACCGGACGGCCGGGGCGCGGCACCCCCCCTCGTGGTGCCGCGCCCCGTACCCCTCGACGGGACCCCGCCGCGCCGGATCCGGCAGGGCCCCGCCCGTCTCACTCCGACGTCTCCAGCGGCGGCAGCGCGCCGGTGCGGGCCAGCCGGCCGTACCAGAGGGCGCTCGACTTCGGCGTACGGGCCTGGGTCGCGTAGTCGACGTAGACCGCGCCGAACCTCTTCTCGTACCCGTACGCCCACTCGAAGTTGTCCAGCAGCGACCACTGGTAGTAGCCGCGGACGTCGGCGCCCTCGGCTATCGCGCGGCGCACCGCCCGCAGATGGCCGTGCAGATAGGCGATCCGCTCCGGGTCGTGGACCCGGCCCTCCGCGTCCGGCTTGTCGTCGGCGGCGCAGCCGTTCTCCGTGATGTACAGCGGCAGGCCCGGCACCTCGCGCGTCCACCGCATCAGCAGTTCGTGCAGGCCCGTCGGGTCGATCGTCCAGCCCATCACCGTGCGCTCGCCCGGAGTCTGGTGGAACCGCACGTCGTCGGCGCCCGGCCAGGGCGAGTGCTGGCTGTTCCCGTGCCCGTCCGCGCGCGGGCCCGCCGCGTCGCCGTCCCCGGCCGAGATCAGGGTCGGGGTGTAGTAGTTGATGCCCAGCGCGTCCAGCGGCTGGTGGATCAGCGTCAGGTCGCCCTCCACGACGAACGACCAGTCCGTCAGCGCCTTCGTCGTCGTGAACAGGCTGTCCGGGTACGCGCCGTGCAGCATCGGGCCGTGGAAGACACCGTTGCCCAGGTCGTCGATCTTCTTCAGCGCCGCCTGGTCCGCGGGGTCCTCGGAAAGGGCCCGGAACACATGGGTGTTGAGGCTCACCCCGATCGCGTTGCGCGGAGGCATCACCGCGCGCAGCGCCGACGTACCGAGGCCGTGCGCCAGGTTCAGGTGGTGCGCGGCGCGCAGCGCGGCCACCGGGTCCGTACGGCCCGGCGCGTGCACGCCCGACCCGTAGCCGAGGAACGCGCTGCACCACGGCTCGTTGAGCGTCATCCAGTTCTCGACGCGGTCGCCCAGCGCCTCGCCGACGATCCCCGCGTACTCGGCGAAGCGCATCGCCGTGTCGCGCTCCGGCCAGCCGCCGGCGTCCTCCAGCTCCTGGGGCAGGTCCCAGTGGTAGAGGGTGACGGCGGGCTTGATGCCCTTGTCCAGCAGCTCGTCCACCAGCCGGCGGTAGAAGTCCAGGCCGCGCTGGACGGCGGGACCCCGGCCCGTCGGCTGCACCCGCGACCAGGACACCGAGAAGCGGTACGCGTTGAGCCCGAGCTCCGCCATGAGCGCCACGTCGTCGCGGTAGCGGTGGTAGTGGTCGACAGCGATGTCACCGTGGTCGCCGCCCGCCGTCTTGCCCGGCGTATGGCTGAAGGTGTCCCAGATCGAGGGAGTACGGCCGTCCTCCCGTACCGCGCCCTCGATCTGGTACGCCGAGGTCGCCGCGCCCCACAGGAAGGCGGGAGGGAAGGTCACCGGGGTCACCGGGTTAACGGAATCAGGCATGGAAGCGCTCCCATGAGGGCAGGACGGGGTCGGGGAGACCGATGGACGGTGGAGGGGGAAAAGTGGAAGGGGGACCGGGCGGCGGATGAAAAGGTGGCAGGGGGCCGCGGCAGGGGGCCGCCGGCGCGGGGCCGGAGCACGGCGGCCCGGCCCCACGTGGGGGTCAGCCCTTGACCGCGCCCTGCATGATGCCGCCCACGATCTGCTTGCCGAAGATCGCGAAGACCAGCAGCAGCGGCAGCGTGCCCAGCAGCGCACCCGCCATGATCAGGGACTGGTCCGGGGTGTAGCCGCGGCCGAGTCCCGCGACCGCGACCTGCACGGTCGGGCTGCCGTGCTGCGTCAGCACCAGGAACGGCCACAGGAAGTCGTTCCAGGTCTGCACGAACATCAGCATGCCGAGCACGGCCATCGCGGGCCGCGCGGCGGGGAACACCACGTGCCACACCACGCGCCAGCTGCTGGCGCCGTCCATGCGGGCGGCCTCGATGATCTCGTCCGGCAGCGCCTGCAGCAGGTACTGCCGCATGAAGAACACACCGAACGCGCTCACCAGCGACGGCAGGATGACCGCCTGGAGCTGGTCGGACCAGTCGAGCTTGGCCACCATCATGTACAGCGGGATGACGCTGAGCTGCGGCGGCACCATCATCGTGCCGACCACGATCAGCATCGCGGCGCCACGGCCCTTGAACTTGAGCTTGGCGAAGGCGAACCCGGCGATCGTCGACAGGAAGACGATGGTCGCCGCGGAGACGCCCGCCACGAACGTGGTGTTGATGAAGGCCTCGCCGAGGTTGGCGTCGTTCCAGGCCAGGTCGAGGTTGTTGAACAGGTTGGAGCCGAACCAGAACGGCGGCGGGTTCTGCGCCAGCCGCTGGTTGTCGCGCGAGGCGGCGATCGCCGTCCACACCAGCGGGAACAGCGAGCCGATGGTGAACAGGGCGAGGATGATGTAGGCGACGGGCCCCGCGTGCATGTGCCCGCCCGCGCGCGCGGACTTGGGACCGCGCCCGCGCTTTTTGGGCTCGGGCGGCGTGTCCACCGGGGACTTCGTCAGCGTCGTCGTCACGGCCGGTCCTCCTTAACTACTGGCGCGCAGCCGGCGCGAGATGACGGAGTTGGCGATCCCGATGACGATGAGGATCAGGAACATCGTCCAGGCGATCGCCGAGGCACGGCCCAGGTGCTGGTTGACCCAGCCCTGCTCGTACAGGTACAGGCCGAGCGTCTGGAACTGGTGCGTCGAACCGCCGGACGCGCCCTTGTTCGCGTCGAACAGCAGCGGCTCGCCGAACAGCTGGCTGGCGCCGATGGTCGACACGACGACGGTGAACAGGATCGTCGGCCGCAGCGAGGGCAGCGTGACATGGAGGAACTGCTGCCAGCGGTTGGCGCCGTCCAGGGCCGCCGACTCGTACAGGTCCTGCGGGATCGCCTGCATGGCCGCCAGGTAGATCAGCGCGTTGTAGCCGGTCCAGCGCCAGATGACGATCGACGACACGGCGAACTGCGAGGCCCAGGTGTCGTTCTGCCAGTCGATGTTGTCGATGCCGACGAAGCCCAGCGCCCAGTTGATCATGCCGTAGTCACGGCCGAAGAGCAGCACGAAGACCAGCGACGCGGCGGCGATCGACGTCGCGTACGGGGCGAGCATGATGACCCGGTAGAACGTCGAGCCGCGCAGCTTGTAGTTGAGGATGTGCGCCAGGCCCATCGCCATCAGCAGCTGCGGCACCGTGGAGATGATGCCGATGGTCAGCGTGTTCTGCGCCGCGTTCCAGAAGAACTCGTCGTCGAAGATCCGCGTGTAGTTGCGCAGGCCGACCCACGACATGTCGGTCGGCGCGGTCAGCTCCACCTGGTGCAGCGAGGCCCAGGCGGTGTAGATCAGCGGGAACAGGCCGAACGCCGCGAACAGCAGGAAGAACGGCGAGATAAACGCGTACGGGCTCCATTTGATGTCCCGCTGCCAGCGGCGGGAGAGCCGGGCGCGCTTCTTCGCCGCCTCCGCGGAGACGGGGCCGGCCGAGGAGCGGCCAGGGGCCGCGCCCCCCTCCTTCACGGGGGGCGCGGCGGTGTCATGCCTGGTTGACATCTCGGTCACTTGTCCAGGTTGTTGTCGATGGTCTTCGTGGCCGTCTCCCAGGCCTCCTCGGGCGACTTGCCCTGGGCCACGAGGATCACGCCGTTGTCCGTCAGACCCTGCTGGATGATCTGGTCCTTCGGGCCGATGGGCTGGTTCGGGACGTCCTCGGCGGCCTTGGCGAAGAACTCGCCGATCGGGGCGTCACCGGTCAGCTCGTTCTTGGCGCCCGTGACCTGCGGCAGCTCGTACGCGCCCGGGGCGCTCGGGAAGCTGCCCTGCTTCGCGAACAGCTTGGCCTGCTGCTCGGGGGCGGTCAGCCACGCGACGAGCTTCGCCGCCTCCTCGGTGTTCTTGCCCGACTTGGGCACGGAGAGGAAGGTGCCGCCCCAGTTGCCGGGCTTGGGCGCGGAGGCCACGTCCCACTTGCCGAACGACTCCGGCTTCGACTTGCCCATGATGGTGCCGAGCATCCACGGCGGGCAGGAGACCGCGGCGAACTTGCTGTTGGCGATCGTCGTGTCCCAGGCGGGCTGGAACTGCGTCTGGTTGCCGGTCAGCCCGTCCTCGGCGGCCTCGGCGGTGAGGTCGAAGGCGTCCTTCACCTTGGGGTTCGTCTTGTAAGTGACCTCGCCGGAGGCGTTGTAGAACTTCTCCTCCTCACTGCTGAGGATGGCGTTGATCAGACCACCGGGGGAGTCCAGGAAGGTGGTGCCCTCGGGCGCCTTCTTCTGGTAGTCCCGGCCGACCTCGACGAGCTTCTCCCAGCTGCCCGCCCAGAGCTTGCTCACTTCCTCGCGGTCGGTGGGCAGCCCGGCCTTCTCGAAGAGGTCCTTGCGGTAGCAGATGGCCATCGGGCCGACGTCGGTGCCGAGACCGATGGTCTGCCCGTCCTTGGTGGTGGCCTGCTTCCACTTCCAGTCCAGCCAGTTGCCCGACTCGACGCCCTCCGCCTTGGACAGGTCCATCAGCTTCGAGGACTGGGTCTCCACGACCTCGGCGATGTTGCCGACCTCGACGGCCTGGATGTCCTGGAGGCCGCTGTTGGAGGTGAGGCGGTTGACGAGAGCCGGGTAGTAGTTCTCGTTCCGCTCGACGACGGTCTCGGCGATCTTGATGTCCGGGTTCAGCTTCTCGTACTCGGCGTAGAGACCGGCCTCCTTGAACCCCTGGGTACCGAAGAGGCCCAGGGTGATCGTGGTCTTGCCCTCGCTGTCGCCCGACGACGAGTTGGAGCCCCCGTCGCCGTCGTCGGCACAGCCGGCCAGCAGCCCGGCGCCCAGCGACACCACGGCCGCGACCGTCATCGCCCGGCGGACGGCCGGGATGCCTCTGCCCTTACGAAGCCCGGAGTGGGGGAGGGTACGTGCTCGCATTGCGTCCTCCTGTTGCCCTGACGTGCCGACCCCCCGGCCAACTGCGTTGTTGGACCCGTTTGTTCATGCTGCGGCTCGGGCGGGGAACGTGCGGGATGTTTATGTGTCAGGTACCGTGGGAGCGCTCCCACAAGTGATTGGTTGAAGGGTGGCCGGTTCGTGCGGGGGTGTCAAGGGAATGGACGCGGAGACTTGTCTTCGGTTATCGGCCTGTTAACTAAGAGGGCGGGCATCGGCCGGGGCATCACGCGGCGCAACAGGGGAGTCCCCGGAAAGTCACCGCGAGTTCAAAGAGTGGCGGGGTGACGGTCCGCAGACGGGTCCGTGGAGCCGCCGGGGCGCTCCCGCACGTCGTACGGAAGTCGGGACTGTTAGATTCCACGCCAGCGCGGTGTGACAGGAGGCGACCATGGCAGGCCACGGAGGGCGAGGCCGGAGCGGCCGGAGGCCGACCCTGGAGGAGGTCGCCGCCCGGGCCGGTGTCGGCCGGGGCACGGTCTCCCGGGTGATCAACGGCTCGCCCCGGGTCAGTGACGCGACCCGCGCGGCGGTCGAGGCGGCGGTGGCCGAGCTCGGCTATGTGCCGAACACGGCGGCCCGTGCGCTCGCGGCGAACCGCACGGACGCGATCGCCCTCGTGGTGCCCGAGCCGGAGAGGCGGTTCTTCACGGAGCCGTACTTCTCCGACATGCTCCGGGGCGTGGGCGCCGCACTGTCGGACACCGAGATGCAGTTGCTGCTGATCTTCGCGGGCAGCGACCGGGAGCGGCGCCGGCTGGCCCAGTACCTGGCGGCGCACCGGGTCGACGGCGTGCTGCTGGTCTCCGTGCACGCCGACGACCCGCTGCCCGACCTGCTGGGCCAGCTGGAGATCCCCGCGGTGATCAGCGGTCCGCGCTCGGAGCGTGAGACGCTCCCGTCGGTGGACTCGGACAACTACGGCGGGGGCCGCTCGGCCGTGGAGCACCTCCTCGAGCGCGGCTGCTCGACGATCGCGACGATCACCGGCCGCCTCGACGTGTACGGCGCCCAGCGGCGTATCGACGGCTACCGGGACGCGCTGCTCGACGCGGGCCACGAGGTGGACGAGCGACTGATCGCGTCGGGTGACTTCACGGAGGAGGGCGGCCGCCGTGCGATGGCCGAGCTGCTCGCGAGCTGCCCCGGCCTGGACGGGGTGTTCGCCGGGTCGGACGTGATGGCGGCGGGCGCCCGCCAGGCGCTCCGCGAGGCCGGCCGCCGCATCCCGGATGACGTGGCCCTGGTCGGATACGACGACTCGGCGATCGCCCGGCACATGGATCCGCCGCTGACCAGCGTCCGCCAGCCCATCGAGGAGATGGGCCACGCCATGATCAGCCTCCTCCTGGACGAGATCGCCGACCAGCGTCCCGCGGTGTCGCGGGGACTGGAGCGGCGCCAGGTGGTGCTGCCCACGCAACTGATGACGAGGGCTTCGTCCTGAGGGCCGGCGACCGGCCGGGATCTGCTGCCCCGCCCGGTCGGCCGGGCCGCGGTCGTCGCGTGACACACACGATGAAGGGCCGACCCGCTCTCGGGTCGGCCCTTCATCGTTCAGGGTGAGTGACGGGACTTGAACCCGCGACATCCTGGACCACAACCAGGTGCTCTACCAGCTGAGCTACACCCACCATGACCGGCGGTTCTCCGTGCGGTTCACCGACCGGCCGAGAAAAAGTGTACAGGGTCCGAAGGGGTGCTCGCGCCCGGCTTTGTGCGAGGCCGGGCCGGGCGCCGTCCGCCCGGGCTACTGCGCGGGCAGAACGTGTTTCGCGGCGATCGCCCGCGCGGTGTCCGAGTCGGGTCCGGGCTGGGGGACGAAGACGGCCTCGCGGTAGTAGCGCAGCTCCGCGATCGACTCGCGGATGTCGGCGAGCGCGCGGTGGTTGCCGTTCTTCTCGGGACTGTTGAAGTACGCCCGCGGGTACCAGCGGCGGGCCAGCTCCTTGATCGAGCTGACGTCCACGATCCGGTAGTGGAGGTAGCCCTCCAGGGTCGGCATGTCACGGAGCAGGAAGCCGCGGTCCGTACCGACCGAGTTGCCGCACAGCGGGGCCTTGCCCGGTTCCTTGACGTGCTCCCGGATGTAGGAGAGGACCTGCTCCTCGGCGTCCGCGAGCGTCGTGCCGTTCGGCAGCTCCGCCAGCAGACCCGACGCGGTGTGCATCTGCCGCACCACCTCGGGCATCGTCGTAAGGGCCGAGTCCGGGGGGCGGATCACGATGTCCACACCCTCGCCGAGCACGTTCAGCTCCGAGTCGGTGACCAGCGCGGCCACCTCGATGAGAGCGTCGTCGGACAGCGAGAGCCCGGTCATCTCGCAGTCGATCCACACCATGCGATCGTTCATGTGTCTCACCTTACGGCCCGGCCAAGCCGTACGGCCCGGTCGTGCACCCGGGGGACCGGGTG
>NZ_BMVW01000010.1:237790-273332 GCF_014650915.1 Streptomyces poonensis
CCGGGCCGCTGAGCCCGCGCCGGCCCGGTGCCGGGCCGGCGGCGGTCTTCCGGGCCTTACGGAGCGGTGCGCTGGCCGGGCAGCCGGCCCGTCGCGTAGAGCTCCGGCTTGGCGCCGTCCGCGGACAGCGAGGCGGCCGGGGCCAGGGCGCTCGCGGCCGCCGCCGTACGGCGGGTCTGGTACGGGACCGGCGTGGGCTCCTGCGGCATCGGTGGCGGACCGCCCGGCCCGGAGTGCCCTGGCGAGCTGTCCGGGATATCGGGCTTGTCACCCTGCGGCCGCCGTGCGCGGTACGCCGCCCGGTAGGCCGCCGGCGACGAGCCGAGCTGCCGGCGGAAGTGGCCGCGCAGGGCCACCGGCGACCGGAAGCCGCAGCGGCCCGCGACCTCGTCCACCGAGTAGTCCGACGTCTCCAGCAGCCGCTGTGCCTGGAGCACCCGCTGGGTGATCAGCCACTGCAGCGGTGCGCTTCCCGTCAGCGAACGGAACCGGCGGTCGAAGGTGCGCCGGCTCATGTACGCGCGGGCCGCGAGCGTCTCCACGTCGAACTGCTCGTGGAGGTGCTCCAGCGCCCAGGCGACGACCTCGGCGAGCGGGTCGGCGCCGATCTCCTCGGGTAAAGACCTGTCGAGGTAGCGCTCCTGCCCGCCGCTGCGGCGCGGCGGTACCACCAGCCGGCGGGCGAGCGCGCCCGCGGCCTCGCTTCCGTGGTCCGAGCGCACGATGTGGAGGCAGAGGTCGATCCCGGCCGCCGTCCCCGCGGAGGTCAGGACGTCCCCGTCGTCCACGAACAGCTCACGTGGATCCACGTGGACGGACGGATAGCGCTTGGCCAGCGTGGGCGCGTACATCCAGTGCGTGGTGGCCGGGCGCCCGTCCAGCAGGCCGGCCGCCGCCAGTACGAAGGCACCGGTGCACAGCCCGACGATGCGGGCACCCTCCTCGTGCGCCCGGCGCAGTGCGTCGAGCGCTTCCTCCGGTGGTGGTGAGGTGATCGACCGCCAGGCGGGCACCACGACGGTGCCTGCGCGGGCGATCGCCTCCAGCCCATTGGGCGCGGTGAGTTCCAGCCCTCCCGTGGTGCGCAACGGTCCTTCTTCGCCTGCGCACACGAGAAGGCGGTAGCGCGGTACCCCGGCGTCCTGGCGATCGATGCCGAACACCGACAGAGGTATGGAACTCTCGAAGATCGGGCCGCCGCTGAACAGCAGCACCGCGACGATCTCCTTGCGACGTCGCCCGGAGAGTTTCCGGGCCGCTACTTCCGGCGCGGCAGTGGAGTCGTGGCTCATGCTGCTAAGCCCCCCTCGGTGGTCGCGGCTCCTCGGTTGTGTCGCTCCTGCACGTTTCCCCTCGGTCCTGCACGAGTCCCCCGCCGTAAGACAGTCATGATCGAATCTACTGTGTCGCGTCGTACCGGCGTGACCAGTTCTCCCCCCGGCACATTGTCGACATGGCAACTTGGCGTGAAGCATTCGATCACGAAGCGTTGCACTCGCGAGCCCCGCAGGGAAGTACGCCTTGTCGCAGTGGCCAATCCCCGTAGGGTGTGCGCGCCGAGCGGGCCCCTTTCAGTGCAGGTCGAACAGGGGGTAGGGGGGTGTTACCGCAAGGCATGCCTGGTGAGCCGAAGTTGGCTGAAAAGAAGCGGAAGGGTGTGCGTAAACCGGTCAGTCGGCCGAAGTCTGACCCCCGGGACGCCGCCCCCCTCTGTGTGCCCCGGCCCCGCTTCTGCCATGCCGGCCGCGGTGCGGGACGCTCCTTTCCGCTGCCGACCGCACCGCCCCCCGCTCCGACTGGCGGAGCAGCAGCCGGCAGACCCCGGTCACGGCCGCGAGGCCCAGGGCGGCCCCGGCCGCGCCCGCGAGTGACGTGCCGTACCAGACGAGGGTCACGGGCACGAGAACGCAGCTGAACACCGCCCAGCGGATGACGTCGCTCGCGCTGTCGGCGGTGGGGTGCTCCCCGGGCCGGGGAGCGGGGGAGGCGGTCCGGGAGGCGGTCCGATGTCCGGGCACGGCGTCCTCATCTGTGCGGGTGGCTTGTCCGGGTTCAACGCGTGTTCGACCGGTCGGTCACTCCTGAGGCGCGGAATCGGGCGTGTCCGAGGCGTGGGGAGTGGCCCCGCCGGGGCTTGCGGGGCCGAGCAGGCCTGGGATGTCCGGGTACCGGAGTGGCGAAAGTGTTGCTTGTGACTGGATGTTTTTGGGCATGCAGAAGTGGCACCTCGTGCTTCAGTGACGAATGCTTCCGCAGTGGCGAATCGGCCGCGTGCGGGGGTGGCTGGTTGAGCCCGGGGATGGGCGTGAGCGGAGTGTCCACATCTGTGAAGAGGGGTGTCTCCGGCCCGCCGTGTTCGTGGCGGGAAGTCGGCTGTGCCCGGGCCCGGCGGGCCCCGTTCGGGGTGTGGGGGGTGGGCGTCTCCCGGGGTGTCGGAACGGTGGTTCCCGGGGTGTCGGAACGGCGGCGTCCGGGGGTGTGGGACCGGCGGTGTCCGGAGGCGGGAAGCCGGGTACGCCCTCCCGGCCGGGCGGGCCGGGGTGCGTCCTGGGTGCGGGCGCGTCCAGGGCGTGAGGGCGGGGCGCGTGCGGGAGGCGATGCTCCGTTTGCCGACCCTGCCGACTCCGTTCGTGGGAGTCGTTCCGGCTTCGCAGCACGGGCCCTTCCGGCCTTCGTCCGCGGACCTCTCCGCCCTCTCGGACGCGGTGCGCCGGTCCTCGGTGAATGCTGTGCGAACCGCCTGTAGGAGCCAGCAACCATTGCGTTACGGGCGCCCACTCATGCATGCTCCGGAGAACCCCGTGCGGCGTGCGCGGGTCTGGGCTGAGGAGGCGTGCCGCCGTACCCTTGGGGGTATGGGGTTGGGAAGATGATTCCCGGACACAGCTCCGCCGCACACTGTTGTCCCACCCACCGAGGATCCGAACGCCGAGACACCCATGGCCGGTCACGAATTCTTCGATCCCGCTGATCGCAAGCGGCCGGTCGCCGACCCGACGGCGGCCGATCCCCTGGCTGCGGAGGAGTCGCGCCCCGCGTGCGACCCCGCCTTCAAGCACGGCGTCGTCGTCGGCTTCGACGGTTCGACGTCCAGTGAACGCGCCCTCGCCTACGCCATCGGCATGGCCAGTCGCTCCGGTTCCGGCCTGATCATCGTGCATGTGGCCAACCGCCTGCCCACCACGGTGTGGGCAGGCTGCGAACCGCCCGTCTTCGTCGATGTGCCCGACCATCGGACCGAGGTCCTCGGCCTGGAGCTGGCCTGCGCGGACTATCTCGCCGAGGTCCCCTGGATCCTGGTCGAGCGCGGCGGTGACATCTGCCATGAACTCGAAGAGGTGGGGCGGGAGTACGAGGCGGACGCGATCGTCGTCGGCTCCACGCACGGCATCGTGGGCCGTATCTTCGGCTCCGTCGCCGGACGGCTCGCCAAGCGCGCGCAGCGCCCCGTGATCGTCATTCCGTGAGTCCGTGAGTCCGTGAGCCCGTGAGTTCCTGAGCGCATGCGGCGCGCGGCGGTCGGCGTGCCGTCGGCCGTGAGCCGTGAACCACCGACCGCGGGTCGCACGCGCGGGACCCCCGCATCCGGCGTTGCCGTTCCGTAACTCGCCCTGCCCCCCGATGAGATGAGCAGGTCACGCGATCCGCCACCGCCTACAGTCGTATGAATCTACCGACGCGTAGAGGTGTTTGTGCGTATGTGAAGGGCATATACCGGTCGCCGCGCACCCGCGCCCGCACGACCTGCACGAAGGGAGCCCGCCGTGGACAACGACGTCTCCGCGGGAAACACCACCACAGTCGGTCATCTCCTCCTCGCGACAACCCTGTTGGCCTTCGGCCTCGGTCACACCGAAGTGATCGGCGGCGTGACGGCCGGGGACGCCGTCCCGCCCGCCGTGTACGTCGGCGGCATCGCGCTGTTCGTCGTCGGCCTGCTGGCTCTCCGCGACCATGACACGTCCGCCGGTACGGCGTTCTCGGCCCTGGGCGCCTTCTGGTTCACCTGGGGCGTCGGCGGCACCGAGACGGTGTCCGCCGACGCCGAGGGGCTGTTCCTGGTGCTGTTCGCGCTGGTCGCGCTCAGCCTGGCGCTCGGTGCGTCCGCCGCCTCCCCGCTCACCCGGGGGGTGTACGGCCTGCTCTTCCTGGCCCTGCTGCTGCTCGCCGTCGCGCGGTTCGGCGACAGCGCGGGTCTGGCGCAGATCGCCGGCTGGATCGCCGCGGTGAGCGGCCTGCTGGCCTGGTACGTGGCCACGGCCGCCCTCGCCCACTGGCCCGCCGCACTGTCCGGGCGCGCTGCCGGCCGGGGGGTGACGGCCACCGGCTGAGGCAGCCGCGGGCCGGGACATTGGGCGGTCCCGGTCCCCAGGGAACGACCCCCTGTGCAGGTGGCGCACAGGGGGTCGTTCATGTCCGGCCGCGGAGCGGCGCGGGGTGGAGGTCCTACTCCACCGTCACCGACTTGGCGAGGTTGCGCGGCTTGTCGATGTCCCGGCCGAGCGCCAGCGCCGTGTGGTAAGCGAGGAGCTGGAGCGGGATGCCCATGAGGATCGGGTCGAGCTCGTCCTCGTTCTTCGGCACGACGATCGTCTGGTCGGCCTTCTCCTGCTCCTGGTGGGCGACGGCGAGGATCTTGCCGCTGCGGGCCTTGATCTCCTCCAGCGCCGCGCGGTTCTTCTCCAGCAGGTCGTCGTCCGGGACGATCGCCACCGTCGGCAGGGCGGGCTCGATCAGGGCCAGCGGGCCGTGCTTCAGCTCGGAGGCCGGGTAGGCCTCGGCGTGGATGTACGAGACCTCCTTCAGCTTCAGCGAGGCCTCGCGGGCCACCGGGTAGCCCCGGACGCGGCCGATGAAGAGCATCGAGCGGGCGTCGGCGAACTGCTTCGCCAGCTCCTTGATCTGCTCCTCCTGCTTCAGCATCTCGTCGATCTGCGCGGGCAGCTTGCGCAGGCCCTCGATGATCCGCTTGCCGTCGGCGACCGACAGGTCACGGGTGCGGCCGAGGTGCAGCGCCAGCAGCGCGAAGGCGACCGTGGTGTTGGTGAAGCACTTGGTGGAGACGACGCAGACCTCGGGACCGGCGTGCACGTACATGCCGCCGTCGGCCTCGCGGGCGATCGCCGAGCCGACCACGTTGACGACGCCCAGCACCCGGGCGCCCTTGCGCTTCAGCTCCTGCACGGCGGCCAGCACGTCGTACGTCTCGCCGGACTGGGAGACCGCGATGTAGAGGGTGTCGGGGTCGACGACCGCGTTGCGGTAGCGGAACTCGGAGGCCGGCTCGGCGTCGGCGGGGATGCGCGCCAGCTCCTCGATCATCTGGGCGCCGATCATGCCCGCGTGGTACGAGGTGCCGCAGCCGAGGATCTTCACCCGGCGGATCTGGCGCGCCTCGCGGGCGTCCAGGTTGAGGCCGCCCAGGTGCACGGTGGAGAAGCGGTCGTCGATGCGGCCGCGCAGCACGCGGTCCACGGCGTCGGCCTGCTCGTGGATCTCCTTGTGCATGTAGGTGTCGTGGCCGCCCATGTCGTACGAGGCCGCCTCCCACTCCACGGTGGTCGGCTCGGACGTGGTGCGGGTGCCCTCGGTGGTGTACGTACGGAAGTCGTCCGCCTTGAGGGTGGCCATCTCGCCGTCGTCGAGGGTCACTATCTGCCGGGTGTGGGCGACCAGGGCGGCGATGTCCGAGGCGACGAACATCTCCTTCTCGCCGATGCCGAGGACGACCGGGGAGCCGTTGCGGGCCACCACGATGCGGTCCGGGAAGTCGGCGTGCATGACCGCGATGCCGTACGTGCCCTCGATCAGGCGCAGCGCCTCGCGGACCCGGTCCTCCAGCTTGTCGGCCTGGGCGCGGGCGATGAGGTGGGTGAGGACCTCGGTGTCGGTCTCGGAGAGGAACTCGACGCCCTCCGCCTCGAGCTTCTTGCGCAGCTCGGAGGCGTTGTCGATGATGCCGTTGTGGACGACGGCGACCTTGTTCTCCGGGTCCATGTGCGGGTGGGCGTTCACGTCGGAGGGGGCGCCGTGGGTGGCCCAGCGGGTGTGGGCGATGCCGGTGGTGCCCTTGAAGCGCCCGGGGACCTTGGCCTCGAGGTCACGGACGCGGCCCTTGGCCTTGACCATCTTCAGGCCGGCCGACTTCGGGCTCGAGACGACGATGCCCGCGGAGTCGTAGCCGCGGTACTCCAGTCGCTGCAGGCCCTCCAGCAGCAGCGGCGCCACATCACGCTTGCCGATGTATCCGACGATTCCGCACATATGGTTCTTTCCTTGTCTCCCCGTGGGGGCCGGTCCTCAGCCGTAGACGATGCGGCGCAGCTGCCGGAGGCTGAGCTCCGGCGGTGCGACCGCGCGGTACGTGAGGTCCGTCCCGATCCGTTCGAAGATCGCCGCGTTCACCAGGCCCTGGGCCTGGAGCTCGCGATGGCGCCGACGGACGAACTCCTCGGTCGTCTCGTCGAAGTAGGCGAGCACGTCCTGGATCACGCGCGCCGCCTCGCCCCGGCTGAGGGGCGTGGACCGCGTCAGATGATCAACAAGTTCGTCGTGCACTCGAAGATCCTGAGGTACTGGGGGGCTGTTTCGCAAGAATCCTGCCCGATATCGGGCAGGGGGCTGTCGAAATGCCCGGGAGGGGCTGTTGTGCGGCTGTCTGTGGCAGGGGCAGCGGGGGAGTCACATCCGCTTGAGGATCGCCTGCTTGGCCAGGGTGAACTCCTCGTCCGTCAGAACGCCGGACTTGTGCAGTTCGCCCAGTTCGCGCAGTCGGCGCAGCAGGGCGTCGTGGTCGTCCTCCAGGGCCGGGGCGGGCGCCGGGAGCGCGGCGGGGGGCCGGTCCTGCGGCGGCTCGGCCGCCGGGGACGCCGCCGGGTGCGGGAGTCGCGCCTGGACCGCCGCCGCGATCAGGGCCATCAGCGGGTCCTTCTTGAACCCCCACAGCTCCACGGAGTTCGGGTCGTACTTCGGCGGGGCCTTGGTGGGCGCGTTCCGCACGGTGAAGCGGAGGCAGCCGTTCTCCAGGCCGGCCGCCGGATGCCACTCCACGGCCTCGATGTCGGCGAGGGCGAGCGTACGGGCGCCGGCCGCGGCCTTCGCGTCCTCCGTCTTCCAGTTCCACTCCAGGCGTACGTGCTCGCCGTCGAAGCCCGCCGTGCCGTCCCCGGCGGAGACGGAGAGCGGGACGGCGGGCCCGGGGAGGAGGTAGCGGTCGACGGCGTCCGGGGGCACCTGGTCCAGGAACAGGGCGCTCCGGACCTCGTCCACCACGTACTCGGCGACCCCGTAGCGGTCCGCGTCGACGACGAGCTGGTAGGGGTCGTTGCCCTCGGCGAGGCGGCCCCCCGTCGCCTGCAGCAGCGGATCGGCGCCGTCACGCAGCCGCAGCCGCAGCCGGCCCGACTTCTTGCCCTGCTCGAACGAGATGCCCGCCAACGCGGCCAGGGGGACGGTCAGTTCGCCCAGCGTCCTGCGCAGCAGACTGACACCCTTGTCGTGGCCCGGGATGAGCCGCAACGCGTCGCCGTCGAAGGTCCAGGTGCCGTCCCGCTGGATGATTTCCGCCATGGGGGTGATTCTTCCACCGGGTCTGCGGGAGAGTGGTCTATACCCATCGGCACGATGGGCAGACGTACGGAAGGGAGCGCAGGTGAAACAGCTTCACAGAACGACTCGCCTTCTCGGATCGCTGCTGCTCGCGGCCGCGGCCGGTCTCTTCTCCGCCGGTGCGGCACCGGCCGGACCGGCGGCGGACGGCGCGGTCGCCGCCCCCCTGGGCCGGGTGGTCCCCGCCCCCGCGTCGGTCGAGCCGGGGGGCGCGCCGTACCGGATCACCGGCGGTACGCGCATCCACGTCGACGACGCGCGGGAGGTGCGCCGGATCGGCACGTATCTCGCGGGCGTCCTGCGGCCCTCGACCGGCTACCGGCTGCCGGTGACGGGCGACGGCCGTGACCGGCACGGCGGCATCCGCCTGACGCTGAAGAGCGGGGAGAAGGCCCTCGGCAGCGAGGGCTACCGTCTCGACAGCGGCCGGCGCGGAGTGACGATCACCGCCCGGGAGCCCGCCGGGCTGTTCCACGGCGTGCAGACCCTGCGGCAGCTGCTGCCCGCCGCCGTCGAGAAGAACTCCCGGCAGCCGGGCCCGTGGCTCGTCGCGGGCGGCACGATCGAGGACACCCCGCGCTACGCCTGGCGCGGCGCGATGCTGGACGTCTCACGGCACTTCTTCACCGTGAACGAGGTGAAGCGGTACGTCGACCAGCTCGCCCTGTACAAGGTGAACAAGCTGCATCTGCACCTCAGCGACGACCAGGGCTGGCGGATCGCGATCGACTCCTGGCCGCGGCTGGCCGCGTACGGCGGCGCCAGTGAGGTCGGCGGCGGCCCGGGCGGCCACTACACCAAGGCCCAGTACAAGGAGATCGTCCGGTACGCGGCCGCGCGCCATCTGGAGGTCGTGCCCGAGATCGACATGCCCGGCCACACCAACGCGGCCCTCGCCTCCTACGCCGAACTGAACTGCGACGGCGTGGCGCCTCCGCGCTACACCGGCACCGAGGTCGGCTTCAGCTCGCTGTGCGTGAACAAGGAGAGCACGTACGACTTCGTGGACGACGTGGTCCGCGAGCTGGCCGCCCTCACGCCGGGCCGCTACCTCCACATCGGCGGCGACGAGGCGCACTCCACCAGCCACGAGGACTATGTGAAGTTCATGGAGCGGGTCCAGCCGGTCGTCGCGCGGTACGGCAAGACCGTCATCGGCTGGCACCAGCTGGCCGGGGCCGAGCCGGCCAAGGGCGCGCTCGCGCAGTACTGGGGGCTGGACCGTACCCCCGCGGCGGAGAAGGAGCAGGTCGCCGCGGCCGCGCGGAACGGCACGGGACTGATCCTGTCGCCCGCCGACCGGGCCTATCTCGATATGAAGTACGACAAGGACACCGCGCTCGGCACGAAGTGGGCCGGCTACGTGGACGTGCGGCGGTCGTACGACTGGGACCCGGGCAGCTACCTTCCGGGCGTCCCGGCGCCGGCCGTCCGGGGGGTCGAGGCGCCGCTGTGGACCGAGACCCTCGCGAACTCCGGACACCTCGAGCGCATGGCGTTCCCGAGGCTGCCGGGCGTGGCCGAGCTCGGCTGGTCACCGGCCGCGACGCACGACTGGGACACCTACAGGAAGCGGCTCGCGGCGCAGGGTCCGCGCTGGGACGCGCTCGGTATCGCCTACCACCGGGCGCCGGAGGTGCCCTGGCCCGCCCGATGACCGTACGGTAGGGGGGCGTTCCGCACGATGACGGGCACCTCGGAGGACCGTACTCCGAGGTGCCCGTCCGTATGGGGGGAGGCGGTTACCGCCCCGCGATCGGGTTCTTCAGGTCGCCCACGAGCTGAAGGGCGCCCGACGGGTCCGCCAGGTCCACCATCTGCTTGTTGTTGCGCAGCTGGAGCCGGTTCAGGCAGGACAGGGCGAACTCCGGGGCGAACATGTCGTACTGCTCGAACTTGTCCGCCAGCTCCGGCGTCGCCTCCTGGTACTCGCGGACCGACGCCGCGACCGTGCACCAGAAGTCGTCCTCCTCCATGACGCCCTCGTCGGCGAGGTTCGCGGCGAGGAAGCGGAAGAAGCAGTCGAAGACGTCCGTGAAGATCGACAGCAGTTTCTGGTCGTCGGGGACCTCGACGCGGATCCGGGCGACCTCGGGCGGCAGCACCGCGTCCGGGTCCATCACCGCGATCTCCTCGGCGATGTCCTTGTAGACCGCACGCTGCACGGCGCCGTCCTTCAGCACCAGGATGACGTTCTCGCCGTGCGGCATGTAGACCAGGTCGTACGCGTAGAAGCTGTGCAGCAGCGGGACGAAGTACGCCCGCAGGTAGCGCGACAGCCACTCGACCGGGGTGAGCCCGGAGCGCTCGATCAGCGCGGCCGCGAAGGAGTGGCCCTCGTGGTCGACGTGGAGGAGGGACGCCATCGTGGCGAGCGACTCGCCGTCCTGGAGCGACGGGACCGGGCTCTCGCGCCACAGCGCGGCCAGCATCTTGCGGTAGGGGGAGTAGCGGTCGGTGGCGGCCTCGTACTCCAGGTGGCGGTAGCCGACGGCGGCGCGCTCGCGGATGATCGTGAGGCCCGTCGACTTCAGCACCGGGTCGTTGTCGATCAGCTGGGCGAGCCAGTCGTTGATCGCCGGGGTGGCCTCCATGTAGGCGGCGGACAGTCCGCGCATGAAGCCCATGTTGAGGACCGAGAGCGCCGTTTTGACGTAGTGCTTCCCGGGGTGCGAGGTGTTGAAGAACGTGCGTATGGACTGCTGGGCCAGGTACTCGTCGTCGCCCTCGCCCAGGAGGACGAGGTGCTGCTGGGCGACCTCGGCGGCGAAGGTGACCGTCAGCTTGTTCCACCACTGCCAGGGGTGAACCGGGATGAACAGGTAGTCCGCCGGGTCCAGGTCCTGCTCGCGGAGCACGGCGTGGAAGCGGTCGACGGTCTCCTCGCCCAGCTCGTCGCGGAGGAACGCCTCGTACTCGATGCCCACGCCCGCCGTGAACGCGGCCCGGGAGCGGTGCGCGGCCAGCCAGATCAGCCGGACCGGGCTCGCGGTCTCGGGGGCGTACGACAGGTACTCGTGGACGCCGAAGCCGAGCCGGCCGTTGTTGGCGACGAAGCACGGGTGGCCCTCGGTCATGCCGGTCTCGATGGCCTGGAAGCCGCTCGTGACCAGCTCGGCGACCGGGACCTGGGGCTTGGTGAGCTTGTAGCAGGTGCCCGAGAGGGTGGAGGAGATCTCCTCCAGGTAGACGGGCAGGATGTCGTCGCTCAGGCCCAGCGCGCCCTTGAACTCGATGAAGAAGTCCAGCGCGGCGAGGGGGGCCTCCGTGCCGTCGCGGTGCCGGGTGATGGAGTCCGCGTCGACCTGCCAGTGGTCGAGGGCGCGGAGGACGGCGGTGAAGGTGTAGGTGGCCGAGCCGTCGTCGCTGCGGACGAGGTACCGGTCACCGTCGAGGTGCTCGGGGGTGATGAGCCGCTCGTGCGAGAACTCCGCGAGTGCTTTGCGGAGGAGAAGACGGTTGGCCCGCGCCCAGCGGTGGGGGGACAGGTGCGCCACGGCGTCGGACAAGGTCATACAGCCACTCCTCGTGCAGCCAGGCTGCGCTTGCTCTCGAAGAAGCGTTCGCGCGTGCAGAAGCTCAGCAGCGCGCGCTTCTCCGGCTTGTCGATCTCACACGCGGGCACGAAGCCGACGGCCTCGTTGAGCGCGTGCACTGCCTTGTTGTGTACGTCGGGTTCGACCACGACCCGCCGGGTGCTCGGGTCGGCGAACAGTTCCTCCATCACCGCGGTGATCACGGCTTTGGTGAACCCGTGCACGGGCCGGTCGGTGGGGGCGACCAGGAAGTGCATGCCGACGTCGCCCGGCTCGGGCTCGTACAGGCCGACCAGCTCGCGCTCGGCCGGGTCGTACTTCTCCATCAGGAAGGCGGGCTCGCCGTCGTGCAGGCCGAGGTACGCGTGGTGGTGCTCGTCAGCCGCGATCTCCATGTAGGCCCGCTCGACGTCCTCCAGTTTCGCGTTCTGCATCATCCAGAACGCCGCCTTGGGGTGGGTCACCCAGTCGTGCAGGAGTTCGGCGTCCGTGGTGGGGTCGAGGGGGCGGAACGAGAACGTCCCTATACCGGTGGTGCTCATACCGCGAACTCCTGGAAGGCGATCGTCTTCTCCACGGGGTAGTACTCCCTCCCGAGCAGCTCGCGGATGATGCAGCTGTTGCGGTAGGCGCCCATGCCCAGGTCGGGCGAGGTGATCGAGTGGGTGTGGACGCTCGCGTTCTGGAGGAAGATCCCGCGGCCCGTGGTGTCGACGGCGTAGTTGCGGGCCACGTCGAAGCGGCCGTGACCGTCGAAGCGGAGGCGGTCCCGGACGGGCTCCAGGAAGGCCGGCTGCTCGTAGTGGTAGCCGGTGGCGAGGACCAGGCCCTCGGTGGTGATCTCGAAGTCCTTGTCCTGCTCCTCCTGGTGGAAGCCCAGGCGGTAGACGCCGTCCTCGTACCGGGCGGTGTTCAGGGAGGAGTTGGTGAGCAGGCGGGTGGGGACCGGGCGGCCGCCGCTCTCGACGTTCTTCTGGTAGAGCAGGTCGAAGATCGAGTCGATCAGGTCCGAGTTGATGCCCTTGAAGAGGCCCTTCTGCTGCTTCTCCAGCCGGTAGCGGGTCTCCTCGGGCAGCGCGCGGAAGTAGTCGATGTAGTCCGGGGACGTCATCTCCAGCGTCAGCTTGGTGTACTCGAGGGGGAAGAAGCGCGGGGAGCGCGTCACCCAGTTGAGCTGGTAGCCGTGCGCGTCGATCTCGGCGAGGAGCTCGTAGTAGATCTCCGCGGCGCTCTGGCCGCTGCCGACGATCGTGATCGACTTCTTCGCCTGGAGCTCCGCCTTGCGCTGCATGTACTGCGCGTTGTGGAAGAAGCCGCCGTCGAGGTCGCGGCACGCCTCGGGGGTGTACGGGACCGTGCCGGTGCCGAGGACGAGGTGGCGGGCGCGGTACGTGTCGCCGGTCTCCGTACGGACGGTGTAGAGCTCGCTGTCGTCCTCGTACGTGACCTCGGTGACCGTCGTGTCGAAGCGGACGCTGCTCAGTTTGGCGGCGGCCCAGCGGCAGTAGTCGTCGTACTCGACGCGCAGCGGGTAGAAGTTCTCGCGGATGTAGAACGAGTACAGCCGGCCGCGCTCCTTGAGGTAGTTCAGGAAGGAGTACGGGGATGTCGGGTCGGCGAGGGTCACCAGGTCCGACATGAACGGCGTCTGGAGGTGGGCGCCGTCCAGGAACATGCCCTTGTGCCACTCGAAGTCCGGCTTGGACTCCAGGAAGACGCCGTTCAGTTCGGCGATCGGCTCGGTGAGGCAGGCGAGGCCGAGGTTGAAGGGGCCGAGCCCGATGCCCACGAAGTCGTAGGTCTCGCTCACGGTTTCAGGAAGCGCGGTCAAGGGACTCTCCCAGGTACTGCTCGGCGTGGCCGGCGATCAGGTCGAGGACGGCGGCGATGTCGGCCGTCGTGGTCTCGGGGTTGAGCAGGGTGAACTTCAAATAGTGGCGCCCGCCGACCTTGGTGCCCGCGACCACCGCGTCACCGGAGGCGAACAGCGCCTTGCGGGCGTACAGGTTGGCGCGGTCGATCTCGGCGGGGTCGGTGACGGCCTCCGGGATGTAGCGGAAGACCAGCGTGGACAGGCTCGGCTCGACCACCACGTCGAAGCGCGGGTCGGCGGCGAGCAATTTCCAGCCCTCCGCCGCCAGGTCGCAGACCTCGTCGAAGAGGCGGCCGATGCCGTCGGCGCCCATCGTGCGCAGCGTCACCCACAGCTTGAGCGCGTCGAAGCGGCGGGTGGTCTGCAGTGACTTGTCGACCTGGTTGGGGATGCGCTCCTGCACCATGCGGCGCGGGTTGAGGTACTCCGCGTGGTAGGTGGCGTGGCGGAGCGTGGCGGCGTCGCGGACCAGCACGGCCGAGGAACTCACCGGCTGGAAGAAGGACTTGTGGTAGTCGACGGTGACCGAGTCGGCGCGCTCGATGCCGGTGAGCAGGTGGCGGCGCTCGAGCGAGGCGAGCAGTCCGCAGCCGTAGGCCGCGTCCACGTGCATCCACGCGCCGGACTGCGCGCACAGCTCGGCTATCTCGGGCAGCGGGTCGATGGAGCCGAAGTCGGTGGTGCCGGCGGTGGCGACGACGGCCATGGGGACGAGGCCGTCGTGGCGGCAGCGCTCCAGCTCGCGGGCGAGCGCCACCGTCTGCATGCGCTTGTCGTGGTCGACGGGGATCGAGACCACGGAATCGGCGGGCAGGCCCAGCAGTTTCGCCGACTTCTTCACGCTGAAGTGGCTGACCTCGGAGGCGAAGATGCGCAGTTTGGCGAGGTCATCGCTTTTCGCCTCCTCACGGGCCAGCAGCAGCGCCTGGAGGTTGGACTGGGTGCCGCCGGAGGTGAACACACCGTCGGCGGCCGGACCGAGGCCGATGCGCTCGGTGGTCCAGTCGATGAGCTTGCGCTCGATGAGCGTGCCGCCGGCCGACTGGTCCCAGGTGTCCAGGGAGGAGTTGACGGCGGAGAGGATGGCCTCGCCGACGACCGCCGGGATGACGACCGGGCAGTTGAGGTGGGCGAGGTAGCGGGGGTGGTGGAAGTAGATCGCGTCGCGGAGGTAGACCTCTTCGAGCTCGTCCAGGACCGCGGTGGTGTCGCCCAGCGGCCGGTCCAGGTCGATCTGCTCGATACGGGGCGCGAGTGCGTCCACGGTGACGCCGGTGAACGGACGGTCGGCGGTGGCGAGTTTGGCCGCCACCCGCTCCACGCCTTCGGTCACGGAGCGGCGGTACTGCTCCGCGGTCGTGTCATTGAGCAGGTGCGAGCGCATGGTGGGGGTCCTCCGAGGGGACAGTCCGAGCGGGACGGGGAGAGCGGGGAATCGCGCGCGTTTCAACTTAGGCAAGCCTAACCTAACTAAACGTTGTTGAAACGCGCCCCACCCGTGACCGCTGTCACTCTCCTCGCGCGCGGAGCTGCTCCTCCGTCAGGCCTTCACGCCAGTACCCGACGAACGTCACGGCGCGCTTGTCGACGCAGCGCTCGCGCACGAGATGCCGGCGCAGCTCCTTGACCCGGCCGGACTCGCCGGCGATCCAGGCGTACGGCTGCTCCGCGGGCGGGAGTCGGGCGTCCCGGACCGCCTCGACGGCCGTGGGGGCGCCCGCGGAGCGCACCAGCCAGGTGATCTCCGCGTCGGCCGCGGTGGTCAGCTCCTGGATGTCCTCCGCCTGCTGGACCTCCAGCCACACACGGGCGCGCAGGCCGGACGGCAGGGACTCCAGAATCGCGGAGGCGGCGGGCAGGGCGGTCTCGTCGCCCCACATCACCACCAGGTCGGTGCCCTCCGGCGGGCGGAACCGGATCGCCCGGTTGTCGGCGATCGCCGGGCCGATCAGCGCCACGCGGTCACCGGGGGCGGCCGTGGACGCCCAGCGGGAGGCGGGCCCGGCGGGCACGGCCGCCCCCGGCTCCACGCCGTGCAGCACGAAGTCGATGTCGATCTCGGCGGTGTCGCCGTGCGCGTCCCGGCGCAGGGCCCGCAGGGTGTACGAGCGCATGACCGCCCGTACGTCATCGGGAAGCTCCCGCCACGCGTGCCACCAGTTGTCGCCGTACTCCAGCGGGACGACGGGCTCGGGCTGACCCGGGTGCGGCAGGAACAGCGACAGGGACTGGTCCCGGCCGTCGGAGTGGAAGGCGAGCAGATCGGGACCGGCGAAGGTGATCCGGACCAGGGACGGGCCGAGCCGCCGCGTCCGTACGACCTGGAGGGAGAAGAAACGGAACGGGGCGGCTACGGCCGTGGTCATGCGCGTGCTCCTGAGTCGTCGTCAGGGGACGGTGAGGTGTGGGGGAGGGACCGGCGCGCCGTGGGGGCGCGCCGGCCGCTGCTGCTTGATCAGGCGACCTTCTTCGCGTTCTCGATCGCCTCGGCGAGGTTCTCGAGCAGCGGGGCGCACTTGTCGTAGGAGAGGATCGGCTCGGCGGAGCGCGCGATGACCTGGCCGGCCTCGACGGCGGGCAGCTTCTTCCAGGTCGCCTCGGTGATGTCGGCGGGCTGGATGGCCGAGGTGCGGTCGTCCATCATGATGATGTCGGCCGGGTACTTGTCGACGTTCTCCCAGCTGAGGTTCTCGAACCAGCCGCCGCTCTCCGCCTTGGCCTTCTCCGGGGGCTCGATGAAGTTCACGCCGAGGGCCTTGAAGTACTCCAGGTCGATGGAGAGGTTCGTGCCGGAGACGTAGAAGATGTCCTGGCTCGCGGAACCGACCAGCACCTTGATGTCGGGCTTGGACTTGGCGGCCTTGCGCAGCCGGGCGGCGGCGTCCTCGAAGCGCTTCTTGGCCGCGGTCACCTTCTCGGCCTTCATGTCGGCGCCGAGCGACTCGGCCAGCTCCCACATGCGCTCCAGCGGCTGCGTCAGCTGCCGGTCGTAGACGGAGATCGCGACGCTCGGGGCGAGCTTGGCGATCTTGTCCTTGGACGCCTCGGGGACGTACCAGAGGGTGCCCACGTTGTCGAAGGTGGTGGAGACGAGGACGTCGGGCGCGAGCGTCGCGTACTTCTCGACGTTGAACTGGTCCCAGGCGTTGCCGAGGATCGTCACCTTGCTGATGTCCATGTCGCCGGCCTGGACGTCGGCCTTGCCGTCCTGCGTCTTGGTGGGGCCGAAGACGCCCTTCACCTCGACGCCGTAGTCGTACAGGGCGGCGGCGGCACCGGTGAACGCGACGATGTTCGCGGGTACCTCGTCCAGCTTCACGGTCTCGCCGCGGTCGTCCTTGAACGACCAGGGACCGGACTTCGCCGCGGCCGTCTCGTCGCCCGAGCCACTGCTCGTGGAGTCGTCGTCACCGCAGGCGGCCAGCACGGCCCCGAGTCCGAGGGCGCCGCCCGCCGCGAGGATGCCGCGGCGAGTGAGGTGGGTGGCACGGGCGTTGGACATGTCTGTTCTGCTTTCGAACGGGGCGCACTGCCCGCGGACAAGTTCGAACGTAGGTTAGCCTAACCTTCACGCTTGTCCAGAGGGTGACCCCGGGAAATGGGACGTCCCGGGTGACGTGCGAGCGTTTTGGTGCGCACCTGCGAAAGCCAGGCGACAGGGGTGCCTGAGAGGCCGTCAGCGCACTCGCCCCAAGGTTTTCGTCGCACACGCGAAGGCATGGAGCGGGGGCGGGGCTAGGGTCTCCGTCATGGGGGACCTCCTTGTCCGCACCGCCGGGCCTGCCGACCGCGACACGATCACGGCCCTTCTCACCGCGTCCTGGGGCGGCACGGTCGTCGTGGGGCACGGAACGGCCTACGACGCGGCCGGCCTCCCCGCGCTGCTCGCCGAACGGGACGGCCACGTGGTGGGCCTGCTCACCTACTCCCTCTCGGGCCAGGGGCTGGAGGTCGTCACCCTGAACGCCGTGGAGCGGTACACCGGAGTGGGCGGTGCCCTGCTTTCGGCGGCGGCCGGGACGGCCCGGCAGGCGGGTGCCCGGCGGGTTTGGCTGATCACCACCAACGACAACCTCGACGCGCTGCGGTTCTACCAGCGGCGCGGGATGCGGATCGTCGGTGTCGCTCCGGGCGCCGTGGACGAGGCGCGGAAGGTGAAGCCGTCCATTCCGCCGGTGGGGGAGTACGGCATTCCGTTGCGCGATGAGCTGACGCTGGAACGGTGGGTGTGAAGGGAGCGTCAGCCCGTTCCGCGCTCCGGCGGTCCGTCCGTGCCGTACAGCTTCGCCGAGGCGTCCACGTGGGCCAGCCTGCGTAGTGCGCTGAAGACCGCTTCGCCCAGTACGGTCCCGATCACCACGCTCTCCACCCGGTCCTCGACCCCCGCCCGCCGGTCCACGTACGCGAGGTCGGCGCGGGCGACCCGCTCGGCGGCGTCGGCGTAGTCGTCGAGCACCTCGGTGTACGCCCCGTGGCCCAGCCGGGTCAGGGCGGCCAGGGCCCTGGACAGGTCCGCCGCGGCGGGGTTCGACTCGTGCGTGTGCCAGCCGCGCCGGGAGACGAGGTCGGCGACGACCGCCTGCGCGGCCGCCGACTCGGTGTCGCCGGGGTCCGTGTCCGCGCTGCCCAGCTGGTCCGCGGCGGCGCCGAGCACCTTGTGCGGCGGACGCGCCGGATCGTCGATGGCGGCCAGTACGTCCGCGATCTGGGCCACCTTCATGCCGCCCACGTCGAGCAGGGCCCGGATCAGCCTCAGCCGGCGTTCGTGACCCTCGTCGTATGCCGCCTGGTTGGGGCTGGTCAGCTCGCCCGGAGGCAGCAGTCCTTCGCGGACGTAGTACTTGATCGTCGGTACCGGCACGCCGGTCCTGCGGCTCAACTCACCGATGCGCACAGCCGGTTCGCTCCTTGTCCTCCGCTCCACCCCGTCGCGCCGGCCCTTGCCGACGCCGCTCCCCATGATAGATAGTGGCACTTCGGATAGCGGATAGTGCTGCTATTGATTAGTGATGAGGGGGAGTTGTGTCCGCGTTACCTCAGTCCTCGCGATCCGCGTCACCGTGGTGGCCGTCGGTGCCCTGGCGGTCCTGGCACCGCCCGCTGGTGCTGTTCTCGGCGGCGATGGCCGTGACGGCGGTCGTGTCCGCCGTGGGGCTCGTCGTCGACGACCGCGTGCTCGTGGGCGCGCCGATCTGGTCCAAGCCGTTCAAGTTCTCGGTCTCGTTCGTGGCGTACTGCCTCTCCCTGGCCTGGATGCTGTCGCTCCTGCCCCGGGGCAGGAGCGTGGGCCGGTGGGCGGGCACGGTCGTCGCGCTGGCGAGCCTCGTCGAGATGGTGATCATCGTCGGGCAGGTGATCCGCGGGAAGCGCAGCCACTTCAACCGGGCGACGCCCTTGGACGAGGCGCTGTTCGACGCGATGGGCGTCACGGTGGCCGTCCTGTGGCTCGGCACGCTCGTCGTCGCCGTCCTGCTCGTCCGGGCCCGTGTCGCCGACCGTGCGTCCGCCTGGGCGATGCGCTCCGGCATCGTCCTGGCACTGGCCGGGGCCGCCGTGGGGTTCCTGATGACGCGGCCCGCGCCGGGGCAGCGGCGGGGCGTCTCCGAGGTGGTCGGCGCGCACAGCGTGGGCGTGCCGGACGGCGGCCCCTCGATGCCGCTGACCGGATGGTCGACGACCGGCGGCGATCTGCGGATCCCGCACTTCGTCGGCATGCACGCGCTGCAGCTCCTGCCGCTGCTGGTGATGGTGCTGGCCGCCCTGGCACCGCGCTTCGCCCGCCTCACCGACGACCGCGTACGGCTGCGTCTGGTGCTGCTCGCCTCGGCGGTGTACGCCGCGGCCTTCGGCCTGGTCCTCCGGCAGGCGCTGCGGGGTGAGCCGCTGGTGCACCCGAGCGGCGTCACGCTGGGGGCGGCCGGCCTGATCCTGGTGGCCGCCGTGGTCGGGACGTACGGGGCGCTGCGGGCCCCGGCGTCCACTCCGGACGCGACTCGTGCCGGGGGCGCCGACGCCGTGTCCGCCGGAGCCTCGAAGGGACTGCTGCCGTGACCGTGATCCTCTTCGAGCTCTCCTTCTGGCTGGCCGCTCCCGTCTGGCTGCTCATGATCTTCGCTCCCGGGTGGGGCCCGACCGCCCGTATCGCGCGGTCACCGCTGACCGTGGTGCCCGTCCTGCTCGTCTACCTCGGGCTCGCCGTTCCGGTGTTCCCCGAACTCTGGACCGCGGTCAGCAGCCCGGACCTCGAGACCTTCCGCGAACTGACGGCACTGGCGGACGGCGCGGGAGCCGTCTGGGCGCAGGTCATCGCCTGGGATCTCCTCGTCGGGCAGTGGATGTACCTGGAGGGCCGACGACTCGGGGTCTCCCCGCTGCTGATGGGCCCCCTGCTGGTCCTGACCGTCCTGCTGTCGCCTTTCGGGCTGCTGGTGTTCCTGGGGCTGCGCGCGGCGAGGTCCCGGAACCTCGAGTGACAGCCCGGGGGCGTCGTGGTGCCGCCCCCGGGCCCTGTCCGGACCACCGGATCAGCTGGCCAGCCCCAGCTCCCGGGCGATCAGCATGCGCTGCACCTCGCTCGTGCCCTCGCCGATCTCCAGGATCTTGCTGTCGCGCCACATACGGGCGACCGGGTACTCGTTCATGAAGCCGTAGCCGCCGTGGATCTGGGTGGCGTCGCGGGCGTTGTCCACGGCGACCGTGCTCGAGTACAGCTTGGCGAGGGCCGCCTCCTTCTTGAAGGGTTCGCCGGCGACCAGGCGGGAGGCCGCGTCCCGCCACGCCAGGCGGGCCGTGTGGGCCTTCATCTCCATGTCGGCGATCTTGAACTGGATGGCCTGGTTGGCGCCGATCGGGCGGCCGAAGGCGTGCCGCTCCTTCGCGTACCGGACCGACTCGTCCACGCAGCCCTGGGCCAGGCCCGTGGCGAGGGCCGAGATCGCTATACGGCCCTCGTCGAGGATGCGCAGGAACTGCGCGTAGCCCCGGCCCTCCTTGCCCAGCAGGTTCTCCGCCGGGACCCGGACGTCCGAGAAGGAGAGCTCGCGGGTGTCCGAGGCGTTCCAGCCGACCTTCGAGTAAGGGGCCGCCACCGTGAAACCGGGGGTGCCGGACGGGACGATGATCGAGGAGATCCGCGGCTTGCCGTCCGCGGTGCGGCCCGTCACCGCCGTCACCGTCACCAGGCCCGTGATGTCGGTGCCGGAGTTGGTGATGAAGCACTTGGTGCCGTTGATCACCCATTCGTTCGTGGACTCGTCCAGACGGGCCGTGGTGCGGGTGGCGCCCGCGTCCGAACCGCCGTCGGGTTCCGTGAGGCCGAACGCGCCCAGGACCTCGCCCGCGCAGAGGCGGGGCAGCCACTCGCGTTTCTGCGCCTCCGTGCCGTAGCAGTGGATCGGCATCGCGCCCAGCGACACCCCCGCCTCCAGGGTGATCGCCACCGACGAGTCCACCCGTGCCAGCTCCTCCAGCGCGATGCCCAGCGCCAGATAGTCGCCGCCCATGCCGCCGTACTCCTCCGGGAACGGCAGCCCGAACAGGCCCATGCGGCCCATCTCGCGCACGATCTCGTACGGGAACTCGTGCCGCTCGTAGTACTCGCCGATCTTGGGGGCGATGACGTCGTGGGCGAACTCCTCGACCGTACGGCGGAGTTCCCTCAGTTCTGCGGAGAGGTTGTGGTCCATGGCTGTTCACGGCTCCTGGTGGGGGGAGAGGGCTCTTACGGTGCGGGACGCGCTGGGCCGGCCCAGCCGCCCGGCCATCCACACGCTCGTCGCGGTGAGACGGCCGAGGTCGACCCCCGAGTCGACGCCGAGGCCCCGCAGCATCCACACGAGGTCCTCGGTGGCGAGATTTCCGGTCGCGGACCTGGCGTACGGGCAGCCGCCGAGGCCGCCCGCGGAGGCGTCGACGGTGGTCACGCCGTGCTGGAGCGCGGCGAGGGTGTTGGCGAGCGCCTGGCCGTACGTGTCGTGGAAGTGGACGGCGAGGGCGGACGTGGGCACGCCCGCCTCGTTCAGCGCGGTCAGCAGCGCCCGGACGTGGCCCGGCGTCGCCACGCCGATCGTGTCGCCGAGGCTCAGTTCGTCACAGCCCAGGGCGAGGAGGGCGGTGCAGACCCGTACGACCTGCGGGATCGGTACCGGGCCCTCCCAGGGATCGCCGAAACACATGGAGAGATAGCCGCGGACGTGCACGCCGTCGCCGTCGTGGCCGCCCTCCGCCTTCGCGCGGGCCACCACCGGCTCGAACATCGCCAGCGCCTCGTCGACGGTCCGGTTGAGGTTGGCCTTGGCGAAGGACTCGGTGGCGCTGGCGAAGACGGCGATCCGCCGCGCGCCGAGCGCGAGGGCGCGGTCCAGGCCGCGTGCGTTGGGGACGAGGACCGGGAGCGCGACAGGAAGGTCGCTGACCAGCGGAAACAGTTGCTCCGCGTCCGCGAGCTGCGGCACCCACTTCGGGTGGACGAAGCTGGTCGCCTCGATCGTCGTCAGGCCCGCGTCGGCCAGGCGGCGCACGAACTCCGCCTTGACCTCCGTGGGGACGGCGTTCTTCTCGTTCTGCAGGCCGTCCCGCGGGCCGACCTCGTGGATCCGGACGCGGGCGGGCAGGCCCTCGGCCGGTACGGCCATGGGGAGTTCCGGAGTCGTCATGCTCCCGCCTCCCCGTGCGGCGCGATCACCGCGAGCACCTGGTCCATGGCGACGGTCGCGCCCGGCGCGACGTCCAGCTCGGTGACGGTGCCGGCGTGCGGCGCGGAGACGACGTGCTCCATCTTCATCGCCTCGACCACCAGCAGGCTCTGCCCGGCGGCCACCTCGTCGCCGACGGCCACCTTCACGACGGTCACCGTGCCGGGCATGGGCGCGGTCAGGGAGCCGGCGCCGCCCGCGCCCGCCCCGCTGAGCGAGGCGGCCACGGGGTCGTGGTCGCACACCTGCCAGGCGTCACCGTCGCGTCCCAGCCAGTCGCCGGCCCGGTGGAAGGTGTGCCGGACGCCGTCCAGAGTCACCGACACCCGGTCGTCCGTGACGGTGGCGGTGCCGCGCGGGGTGCACCGCACGGGGTCGAGCCCCGGCACCCGCAGCCAGAACGCGACGGGCCTGTGCGCACCGCCCAGCCGCCAGCCGTCCGGCACCGAGAACGGGTCCGTCCAGCCCGCGCCCCCGCTCCCGCCCTTCGGCCGCAGCGCGTCCAGCCGTACGGCCGCCGCCGCCTCGTAGACCTCCTCGGGCACCCCGTCGGGCACCAGCGAGCCGGCCTCCCGCTCGACGAGCCCGGTGTCCAGCTCGCCCGCCACCACGGCCGGATGGGCCAGCAGCCGGCGCAGGAAGCCCGCGTTCGTCTGCACCCCCAGCGTGACCGTCTCCGCCAGGGCCGCCCGGAGCCTGCGCAGCGCGGTCGCGCGGTCCGGCCCGTATGCGATCACCTTGGCGAGCATCGGGTCGTAGAGGCTGCTCACCTCGGTGCCCTCGCTGAGGCCCGAGTCCGTGCGGACGCCCTCCCGCTCGGGCTCGGCGAGGGCGAGCACCCTTCCGCCGGACGGCAGGAACCCGCGCGTGGGGTCCTCGGCACACAGGCGCGCCTCGACCGCGTGCCCGGTGAGCGTCACGTCCTCCTGGCCGAAGGGCAGCCGTTCGCCCGCCGCCACCCGTAGCTGCCACTCCACCAGGTCCAGGCCCGTGACCAGCTCGGTCACCGGGTGCTCGACCTGGAGACGGGTGTTCATCTCCATGAAGTAGTACGAGGACGGGTCCTTGCCCGGCACGATGAACTCGACCGTGCCCGCGCCCCGGTAACCGCAGGAGCGGGCCGCCCGCACCGCCGCCTCGCCCATCGCCGCGCGCGTGGCGTCGTCGAGGAGCACGCTCGGCGCCTCCTCGACGACCTTCTGGTGGCGGCGCTGCAGCGAGCACTCGCGCTCGCCGAGGTGGAGCACATTGCCGTGGCCGTCCGCCAGGATCTGGATCTCGATGTGCCGGGGGCGGTCGATCCAGCGCTCGACGAGCAGCGTGTCGTCCCCGAAGGAGGCGCGTGCCTCACGGCGGGCGGCGGCGATGTCGTCCGGCAGGGCGCCGGCGTCGCGGACCAGCCGCATGCCCTTGCCGCCGCCGCCCGCGCTGGGCTTCAGCAGCACCGGCATGCCGATCTCCCGGGCGGCCGCCGTCAGTTCCTCGTCCGTGAGGCCGCTGCCGCTGGAGCCGGGGACGACCGGTACCCCGGCCTCCCGCACCGTCTCCTTGGCGCGGATCTTGTCGCCCATCAGCGCGATCGCCTGCGCGGGCGGGCCGATGAAGACCAGCCCGGCGTCGGCGCACGCGCGCGCGAAGTCCGCGTTCTCCGCGAGGAACCCGTAGCCCGGGTGCACCGCCTGCGCTCCCGAGCGGGCGGCGGCCTCCAGCAGCCGCTCCACCGAGAGATAGCTCTCCGCCGCGGGTGCCGGGCCGATCCGTATCGCGGTGTCGGCCTCCCGGACGTGCCGGGCGTCCGCGTCGGCGTCGGAGTACACGGCCACCGACCGCACGCCGAGCGCTCTGAGCGTACGGATGATCCGTACGGCGATCTCGCCCCGGTTGGCGACGAGCACGGTCTCGAACATCGTCATCGTCTGCTGCATCCGTTCCGCTCCCCCTCACATCCGGAAGACGCCGAAGCCGGGCTCGCCCAGCGGCGCGTTGGCGCACGCGGTCAGGGCCAGGCCCAGCACCTGCCGGGTCTCCAACGGGTCGATCACGCCGTCGTCCCAGAGGCGGGCGGTCGCGTAGTAGGCGTTCCCCTGGCGCTCGTACATGGCCCGGACCGGAGCCTTGAACTCCTCCTCCGCCTCGGCCGTCCACTCCTGCCCGCGCGCGTCCAGCTGGTCGCGCTTGACCGTGGCGAGGACGGACGCGGCCTGCTCGCCGCCCATGACCGAGATCTTGGCGTTGGGCCACATCCACAGGAAGCGCGGCGAGTACGCCCGGCCGCACATCGAGTAGTTGCCCGCGCCGTACGAGCCGCCGATCACCACCGTCAGCTTGGGCACGCGCGTGCAGGCCACCGCCGTCACCATCTTGGCGCCGTGCTTGGCGATGCCGCCGGCCTCGTAGTCGCGGCCCACCATGAACCCGGAGACGTTCTGCAGGAACAGCAGCGGGATGCCGCGCTGGTCGCACAGCTCGATGAAGTGGGCGCCCTTCTGGGCCGACTCGGAGAACAGGATGCCGTTGTTGGCGACGATGCCGACCGGGTGGCCGTGGATCCGCGCGAAGCCCGTCACCAGTGTCTGCCCGAACTCCGACTTGAACTCCGCGAAGCGCGAGCCGTCCACCACGCGCGCGATGACCTCGCGCACGTCGTACGGGGTGCGGGAGTCCACCGGCACCGCCCCGTACAGCCCGTACGGGTCCACCTTCGGCTCCACGGACGGCTCCACCGCCCAGGGCAGCGGCCCGCGCGCGGGGAGCGTGGAGACGATGGTGCGCACGATGCGCAGCGCGTGGGCGTCGTCCTCCGCGAGGTGGTCCGTGACGCCCGACACGCGCGCGTGGACCTCGCCGCCGCCCAGCTCCTCGGCGGTCACGACCTCGCCGGTCGCTGCCTTCACCAGGGGTGGGCCGCCGAGGAAGATCGTGCCCTGGTCGCGCACGATCACGGCCTCGTCGCTCATCGCCGGGACGTACGCCCCGCCCGCCGTGCAGGAGCCCAGCACGGCCGCGATCTGGGGGATTCCGGCGCCCGACATCCGCGCCTGGTTGTAGAAGATCCGCCCGAAGTGCTCGCGGTCCGGGAACACCTCGTCCTGGAGGGGCAGGAAGGCGCCCCCGGAGTCGACCAGATAGACGCACGGGAGGCGGTTCTCCAGCGCCACCTCCTGGGCCCGCAGGTGCTTCTTCACCGTCATCGGGTAGTAGGTGCCGCCCTTGACCGTGGCGTCATTGGCGACGATCACGCACTCGCGCCCGCTGACCCGCCCGATGCCCGCGATCACTCCGGCGGCCGGCGCCTGCCCGTCGTACATCCCGTCGGCCGCCAGCGGGGCCAGCTCCAGGAATGGCGAGCCCGGGTCGAGAAGCGTGTCCACACGGTCGCGCGGAAGCAGCTTGCCGCGTGCGGTGTGCCGTTCCCGGGCCTTCTCGCCGCCGCCGAGCCGGGCGGCCGCCAGCTTCTCGCGCAGCGTCTCGCCGAGCGCGCGATGCGCGGCCTCATTGGCCCGAAAGGCCTCCGCCGCGGGGTCTGCCGCGGTCGTCAGCTCCGGTGCCTGGTCCATCCCGCGGTCCCCTCACCTTGTTAATGAGCGTTAACGCATTCCCTTCAGGTTAACGACCGCTAACCTCGCTGTCTAGAATTGTTTTCATGGCCACGAGAACCGACGCCCCCACCCGACGCGAGCAGATCCTCAAGGAGGCCGCGCGGCTCTTCGCCGAGCGCGGGTTCCACGGCGTCGGCGTCGACGAGATAGGCGCGGCCGTCGGGATCAGCGGTCCCGGCCTCTACCGGCACTTCGCCGGCAAGGACGCGATGCTCGCCGAGCTGCTGGTCGGCATCAGCGGACAGCTGCTGACCGGGGGCAAGCGGCGGGTCGCCGAATCGGAGGGGGACCCGGAGAAGGTCCTCGACTCGCTCATCGAGGGGCACATCGACTTCGCGCTCGACGACCGTCCCCTGATCACTCTGCACGACCGTGAGCTGGACCGCCTCCGGGACAGCGACCGCAAGCTGGTGCGCCAGCTGCAGCGGCAGTACGTGGAGCTGTGGGTGGAGGTGGTCCGCGAGGTGTACCCGGGGCTGTCCGAGCCCGCCGCCCGCTCGGCGGTGCACTCGGTGTTCGGGCTGCTGAACTCCACGCCTCATCTGGGGCGTGCGGGCACCCTGCCGGGGCGCGGCGCGACGGCGGAGCTGCTGCACCGGATGGCGAAGGGGGCGTTCGCGGCGGCCGGTGCGTGACGAGGGTTACGGGAGTACTGGTCCGGGCGGGTCTGGACGGGTCTTCGTACTCGCCGGTACGGTAGGGGTTCTGAGCAAGCGCTTAGACATTCCCCAAACGTACGCAGGTGGAGGTGGCGCGTGCGCCGCACGGTGTTCAACGAGGATCACGAGGCGTTCCGGGAGACCCTGCGCGCCTTCATCGAGGCCGAGGTCGTCCCCGTCTACGACGAGTGGTTCGCGGCCGGCCAGGCCCCGCGCGAGTTCTACTACAAGCTCGCCGAGCTCGGCCTGTTCGGGATCAACGTCCCCGAGGAGTACGGCGGCGCCGGCCTGGAGTCGCACAAGTTCGAGGCGATCCAGTACGAGGAGACCGCGCGCGCGGGCGTCACCTTCGGCGGCTCCGGCGTGCACGTGCTGCTCGCCCTGCCGTACATCAAGATGCTCGCCACCGACGAGCAGAAGAAGCGGTTCCTGCCGAAGTTCGTCTCCGGCGAGGAGATGTGGGCCATCGCGATGACCGAGCCGGGCACCGGCTCCGACCTCGCGGGCATGAAGACCACGGCCAAGCTGAGCGAGGACGGCACGCACTACGTCCTCAACGGCGCCAAGACCTTCATCACCGGTGGCGTCCACGCCGACAAGGTGATCGTCTGCGCCCGGACCGCCGCGCCGACCGCCGAGGACCGCCGCTACGGCATCTCCCTCTTCGCCGTCGACACCAAGTCCGAGGGCTACTCCGTCGGCCGCAAGCTGGACAAGCTCGGCCTGAAGACCTCCGACACCGCCGAGCTGGCGTTCGTCGACGTGAAGGTCCCGGTCGAGGACCTTCTCGGCGAGGAGAACAAGGGCTTCTACTACCTCGGCGCCAACCTGCCCTCCGAGCGCTGGGGCATCGCCTACGGCGCCTACGCGCAGGCCAAGGCCGCCGTCCGGTTCGCCAAGCAGTACGTGCAGGACCGCACCGTGTTCGGCAAGACGGTCGCCAGCTTCCAGAACACCAAGTTCGAGCTGGCCGCCTGCCAGGCCGAGGTGGACGCCGCCGAGGCCGTCGCCGACCGCGCCCTGGAGGCCCTGGACGCGGGCGAGCTGACCCCGGCCGAGGCCGCCAGCGCCAAGCTGTTCTGCACCGAGGTCGCGCACCGCGTCATCGACCGCTGCCTCCAGCTGCACGGCGGCTACGGCTACATGAACGAGTACCCGATCGCCCGCCTGTACGCGGACAACCGCGTCAACCGCATCTACGGCGGCACCAGCGAGATCATGAAGACGATCATCGCCAAGGACATGGGGCTCTGAACAGCGACGTAACACGCCGCTGGGAGACTCGACCCATGAGTCAGGCACTACAGGATCTGCTCGATCTGCTCGACCTGGAGCAGATCGAGGAGAACATCTTCCGCGGCCGGTCCCGGTCCGCCGTCGTCCCGCGGGTCTTCGGCGGGCAGGTCGCCGCCCAGGCGCTCGTCGCCGCCGGGCGCACGGTCCCCGCGGACCGGCCCGCCCACTCGCTCCACGCGTACTTCCTGCGCCCCGGCGACCCGGGCGCGCCCATCGTCTACGACGTGGACCGCCTCCGCGACGGCCGCTCCTTCACCACGCGCCGCGTCGTCGCGATCCAGCACGGCAAACCGATCTTCACACTGTCGGCGTCCTTCCAGAAGCACGAGGACGGCCTCGACCACCAGGCCCCGATGCCGGCCGCGCCCGACCCCGCCACGCTGCCCACCGGCGAGGACCGGCTGCGCGGGTACGACCACATCGACCCGGAGGTCAGGGAGCGGTTCCTGGAGGCGCGGGCCGCGGTCGACCTGCGCCACGTCGACGAGCCGCCGTTCGGGCGGTTCGGCGAGCCCCGCGAACCGCACTCCCAGGTCTGGTTCCGCACCAACGGCAAGCTGAGCGGAGAGAGCGGTGTCGTCGATGAACCGCTGCTGCACGTCGTCCTCGCCACGTACGTCTCCGACATGACGCTGCTCGACTCCATCCTGCTCGCGCACGGGCGCGGCGGCTGGGCGGTCGGGGACGTCGTCGGGGCCTCGCTGGACCACGCCATGTGGTTCCACCGCCCGTTCCGCGCCGACGAGTGGCTCCTGTACGACCAGGAGTCCCCGTCCGCGTACGGCGGCCGGGGACTCGGGCAGGCCCGTATCTACACGCAGGACGGGCAACTGGCGATATCGGTGATCCAGGAAGGCGTGGTCCGCGTTCCTCGGTGAGACTGGGCCTCATGGCCCGACCCGAGGAAGCCGGACGAGCGGAACGGGGCGGTGGCGAGAGCACCGGTACGGTGATCGTCGCCGCCCTCGCCAATCTGGGGATCGCGCTGGCCAAGGCGGTCGCCGGCGTCATCAGCGGATCCAGCGCGATGCTGGCGGAGGCCGCGCACTCGGTCGCCGACACCGTCACCGAGATCCTGCTGCTCACCGCGCTCCGGCGCAGCGGGCGGCCCGCCGACGAGGAACACCCCCTCGGCCACGGCCCCGAACGCTACATCTGGGCCCTGCTGGCCGCCGTCGCCACCTTCGTGGGCGGCGCCGTCTTCTCCCTGTACGACGGCATCCACACCCTGGTCACCGGTGAGGAACTCGGCGATCCGCTGGTGTCGTACGTCGTCCTCGCGGTCGCCGCGCTGCTGGAGGGCTTCTCGCTGCGGACGGGGCTCAGGCAGGCGCGCGGCGAGGCGGCCCTCTTCGGGGTGCGCCTCGGACGCTATCTGCGCC
Source organism: Streptomyces poonensis (assembly GCF_014650915.1). GTDB lineage: Bacteria > Actinomycetota > Actinomycetes > Streptomycetales > Streptomycetaceae > Streptomyces > Streptomyces poonensis. The sequence goes on from NZ_BMVW01000010.1 coordinate 266,437, forward strand.
GTACCCCCGACACCGCCGTGAAGGCCGTCGTCCTGGAGGACTCGGCCGCGCTGCTCGGCCTCGTGCTCGCCGCCGGCGGACTGCTCGGCGGGCAGCTCACCGGATCGGGCGTGTGGGACGGCGTCGCCTCGCTGTGCATCGGCGCGCTGCTGCTGTACGTCGCCTGGGTGCTCGGCCGGTCCAACGCCGACCTGCTCATCGGGCGGCCGCTGCCCGCCCCCGTGCGCGAGGAGATCCGCGCTCTGCTCGCCGGGCTGCCGCACGTCGAGGCCGTGCTGGAACTGACGACCCTCGTGCAGGGCCCGCGCGAGGCGCTGGTCGCCGCGAAGGTCGACTTCCGGGACGCCGCGACCGCCGCGCAGATCGAGTGGGCCTGCGAGGACGCCGCGCGGCGCCTGCGCGAGCGCTTCCCGTCGGTGCGCCGCGTCTACCTCGACCCGACGCCCGGGTTCGCGCAGCGCCGCGAGGAGGGCCTCAGTCCCTGGGGGTGAGGCCCGTCCCCTCGGGAAGCGGACGGCTCAGCCGGTGAGCCCCGCCTGGTCCAGCAGGTACGCCGTCATCGGGTCGTAGTACCGCGGGCTCAGCACATGGTCGTCGAGGGGCACCGTCACCTGCACGGTGCCCTCGGACTCGGCGAGGAAGAGGGCCGGGTCGTTGCAGTCGGCGTACCCGATGGAGTCGACGCCGTGCTGCCCGGCGTACCCCGCCCACCCGTGGTCGGCCACCACCAGGTCGGGCAGCGGACGGCCCGCCCGCTCCAGGCCGGTGAGGATGGCCCGCATCGGCTCACCGGAGTGCGTGTGCCAGAGGCTGGCGCCGCGCTCCAGGACGGCCACGTCCGCGAACTGCATCACGAAGCCCTCGTCCGTCTGGAGACCCTCCGGGATCACCACGATCTCGCAGCCCGCCGCGCGCAGGGCGGCGGCCGTGGCGCGGTGCACGTCCAGCAGACCGCCCGGGTGGCCCGTGGCGAACAGGACGCGCTGCTCGCCGTCCGCCGCCTTGCGCAGCCGCGCCGCCATGCGCTCCAGCGCGTCCACGGTCAGCTCCGGGTCGATGGTGTCCTGGCCGTGGCGGTGCTCCGGGTCGTCGATCACGCCGACGCGCTCCGCCATCACCGCGAGGACGTCCTGCTCGTCGGTCCAGCGGTCACCGAGCTCCAGGCCCAGCCAGTAGTGGCGGTCGCCGTTCGCGAGCTTGCGGTAGTGGGAGAGGTTGTTCTCGCGGGGAGTGGCGACGTCGCCCGCGATGCGGGTCCTGACGAGGTGGTCGACGAGCTCGGCGCGGCTGGGAGTCCCGGGTATCGGCATGCCCTCCATTGTGGAGCAGACGCCCGTGCGCGAACCCGGCGTCCCGTCCGCTGGGACGCGCGTCACGCGGGCGGGCCAGGACTCTGCCGCCTCGTCACGGCTGCCGCAGCGCGAACCACAGCTCCATGCGGACGTCCGGGTCGTCGAGGTCCCGGTCCAGCAGCGCCGCGCACCGGGCGATCCGCTGCCGGACGGTGTTGCGGTGCACCGACAGGGCCACCGCCGTACGGTCCCAGCTGCCGTGCAGCGACAGCCAGGTGCGCAGGGTGTCGGTGAGCGCCGGGGTGCCCGCGACGGGCGCGAGCAGGGTGCGGGCGTGGAACGCCGCGTCCTCGGCGGGGACCAGGTCGGCGAGGGCGGGGCGCGCGGCGTACCGGACCAGGGGCGTGCGGGTGGCGCGGGCGCGGGCCAGGGCACGGGCGGCCTGGACGTCGGCCGCCGCCCACGCGCGCGGGTCGGCCGGCGCGCTGACGCCGCACGTCCAGCCCGGTTGCGGGGCGGGCGACCGCCCGTCCGGAACGTCCGGGTCGTGCGGAACCAGGACCCGTACGACACCGTCACCGCCCGCGTCCACCAGCGACGAGCCCAGCGCCGCCCCGAGCGCGGACGCGGCCACGGCGTCCGGCGGAGGGCCGTCCCCGGTGGGCCGCGCGTGCACCACCAGCCACCGCTCCGCGCCCAGCAGCGGTGCCACGTCCTCGGGGGCCGCCCCGAGCAGCAGCCGGACCAGCGCGGTCCGCCGCGCGGCGCCCGCTCCGCCGCGGTGCTCGCCGGTGAGCAGCGACAGCAGGACGGCGGCGACGGACGCGATGGTGTGGTCACCGGGCTCGCGGCGCGGGGCGGCCACACCGAGCACGACCCCGCCTCCCCCGCTGCCGCCGCCGAGCGCGTAGGCGGCGAGGTGGACGCCCTCGCAGGTGTCCGTGGCGGAGGAGGGTGCGGGACCGGTGGCACGGGGGCCGGGCCGGACCACGGCCGCGAGCCGGCCGAGCCCGGCGGTGACGGACTCGGTGAACTCCCGCCCCGAGCCCGCCAGCCGCTCCCCGTCCGGTCCGTACAGCACCGCCCGGCCGCCCACCCGCTGGGCAAGCTGCCGCAGCACCGCCGGCACCGGATCCGGGCGGGACGCGGCCGCCGCCAGGCTCGCCTGCGCCTCCGTCACCCGACGCAGCTCCGCGTGGCGCGCCTGCGCCATCAGCTGCCAGACCGCGCGGGCCACGGACGCGAAGGTGGTCCGCGGCGGGACCTCCAGCAGGGGGAGTCCGTACCTGTCGCAGGCCGCGACCAGCGCCCGGGGGACCGTGTCGTGCACGGGCGCCACCCCGAACCCGAGGGCCGCGCCGCCCCCCTCCACGATCCGCGCCACGTAGGCGTCGAAGTAGTCCCCCAGTCCCGGCTTGGCTCGGCCGGGGGCACCCCCCTCGCTGCCGTCCGCCTGCGGGATGTGCACGCCCGCCGTCAGCAGCAGCTCCCCGCCCAGCAGATACGGGTACGGGTCCGCCATCTCCGAGGTCTGCGCCCAATGGATCACCGTGTCCTCGTCCACCGGCCCGGCGATCCGGCGCAGGGCCAGGTCCTCGCGGGCCAGCAGGGCCGAGAGGGGGACGGGCGGGGTGGGCGGTACGGCGGGGGTGGCGTCGGTGCCCGCGGCGGTCGGGGCGATGATGGCCGGCATGGTGTGCGTTTCCTCCGTCACGTACCCCTCCGAATGGAGGAAACGTACACTTCGCAGTCACCGTCCGCCCACCTAATGTCGGGGTGACCACCAGCAGGAAAGAAGGCAGGACCCCCATGAGCAGCACCGAGACGCCCCGCGGCCCCGTCGACTCCTCCCGCGTCCCGCGGTACGCCGGCCCCGCCACCTTCGCCCGGCTGCCCCGCCTGGACGAGGTCGGCACCGCCGACGTCGCCGTCGTGGGCGTGCCGTTCGACTCCGGCGTCTCCTACCGGCCGGGCGCCCGCTTCGGCGGCAACGCCATCCGTGAGGCGTCCCGGCTGCTGCGCCCCTACAACCCCGCGCAGGACGCCTCGCCCTTCGCGCTCGCGCAGGTCGCGGACGGCGGCGACATCGCCGTCAACCCGTTCGACATCAACGAGGCCGTGGAGACCATCGAGGCGGCCGCCGACGACCTGCTCGGCACCGGCGCCCGGCTGATGACGCTGGGCGGAGACCACACGATCGCGCTGCCGCTGCTGCGGTCCGTCGCCAGGAAGCACGGCCCGGTGGCGCTGCTCCACTTCGACGCGCACCTCGACACCTGGGACACGTACTTCGGCGCCGAATACACGCACGGCACTCCGTTTCGCCGGGCCGTCGAGGAGGGCATCCTCGACACGGAGGCGCTCTCGCACGTGGGCACGCGCGGCCCGCTGTACGGCAAGCAGGACCTGGACGACGACGCGAAGATGGGCTTCGGCATCGTGACCTCGGCGGACGTGTACCGCCGCGGCGCCGACGAGATAGCCGACCAGCTGCGCCAGCGCATCGGCGACCGCCCCCTCTACATCTCCATAGACATCGACTGCCTGGACCCGGCCCACGCCCCCGGCACGGGCACGCCGGAGGCCGGCGGCATGACCTCCCGGGAGCTGCTGGAGATCCTGCGCGGGCTGGCGTCGTGCAACCTGGTCTCCGCGGACGTGGTGGAGGTGGCGCCCGCGTACGACCACGCCGAGATCACCTCGGTGGCCGCCTCCCACACCGCCTACGAACTGACCACGATCATGACCCGACGGATTGCAGAGGCACGCGCGAAGTGACCCACGACCACGACCTGGTGCTCCGCCCGACCGACGAGCAGATGACGGCCGCCCTGAATCCGCCGCCCGGCCGCAACGGCGGAGACCTGGTCGTGGAGACCCTGGCCGGGCTGGGCGCGACGACCGTCTTCGGCCTGCCCGGCCAGCACGCCCTCGGCATGTTCGACGCGCTGCGCGGCTCGGACCTGCGGTACGTGGGCCTGCGCCTCGAGAACAACGCGGGCTTCGCGGCGGACGCCTACGGCCGGATCACGGGCGAGGCCGCCCCGCTGCTGCTGTCCACGGGCCCGGGCGCGCTGATGTCGCTGGCGGCGCTGCAGGAGGCGGCGGCGGCGAGCGCGCCGGTGCTGGCGATCAGCAGCCAGATCCCGGTGGCGGGTCTGGGCGGCGGCCGCCACGGCTACCTCCACGAACTTCCCGACCAGGCGTCCTCGTTCCGGGGCGTGGTCAAGTCCGTCCACACGGTCCGCACCCAGTCGCAGATCCCGTCCGCGATCGCGGCGGCCTGGCAGTCCGCGCTGACCGCCCCGCACGGCCCGGTATGGGTGGAGATCCCGCAGGACGTGCTGCTCGCGGAGACGTCCATCCCGGTGGTGACGGGGGTCGATGCCACCCCGGAGGAGCTGCCGCCGCGCCCCGAGCTGACGGCCGTGGCGGCCGATGCGCTGATGAAGGCGGACCGCCCGGTGATCGTCGCGGGCGGCGGGGTCGTACGGGCGGACGCCTCGCGCAAGCTGCGGCAGCTCGCGGAGAAGCTGTCGGTGCCGGTGGTCACCACCTTCGGCGGCAAGGGAGCGTTCCCCTGGAACCATCCGCTGTCGCTGCGGTCCTGGCTGGAGGACCGCCACACCACGGACTTCCTGGAGGACGCGGACGTCCTGCTGGTGATCGGCTCGGGCCTGGGCGAACTCTCCTCGAACCACCACACCTTCCAGCCCCGCGGCCGGGTGATCCAGATCGAGGCCGACGCGGGCAAGCTGGAGTCCAACCACCCGGCCCTCGGCATCCACGCGGACGCCCGCCTCGCCCTCCAGGCACTGCTGGAGACGGTGGGGACGCGGGAGGACGACACGGCGCCGGCGAGGGTGCGGGAGCTGCTGGACCGGGTGGGGAAGCGGATCGCGGCCCAGGAACTCACCTTGGAGCAGGACGTGCTGGCGTCCGTCCGCAGGGCGCTCCCGCCCCGGGCGCCCTCCTTCTGGGACATGACGATCCTGTCGTACTGGGCCTGGTCCGCGTTCGACGCCCGCCACCCGAACACCATGCACTCGGCCCAGGGCGCGGGCGGCCTCGGCTACGCCTTCCCGGCCGCCCTGGGCGCGGCGGCGGCCGACCCGACGTATCCGGTGCTGGCCGTGTCCGGTGACGGGGGCGCTCTGTACTCGGTCGCCGAGCTGGCGACGGCCCGTCAGTACGACCTGAACGTCACCTGGCTGATCGTCGACGACGGCGGTTACGGCATCCTGCGCGAGTACATGACGGACGCGTTCGGGCAGGCGACGGGGACGGAACTGTCCCGCCCGGACTTCGTGGCGCTGGCCGAGTCCTTCGGCGTTCCGGGGGTGCGGACGAGCCCCGGGGCGCTGGAGGGGGACCTGGCGAAGGCGCTCGCGACGCCGGGTCCGTCCGTGGTCGTGCTGCCGGCGGTGCTGCGGATGTTCGCGCCCACGCATCTGGGCCCGGACTCCTGTTCCTGACCCTCCTGTTTCTGACCCTCCTGTTTCTGACCCGCTTGTTTCTGACCCGCTTGTTTCTGGCTCGGGGTGGGAAGCAGCCGTCGCGCCTCGGCCGGCCCCGTCGCTCCGGGGCCGGCCGCTTCGCTTCGTGGGCGGCTGTCTATCCGCGGTCCGGGCTTGGCGTGGCGGGGCCTCCTGAGGTCGTTCCGGACTTCGTGTGCAGGATCTCGCGGGCCTGCTCCGCGGCCCGGGCGCTGCTCTCGCTGACGAAGTCGAGGAAACGGGCGGCGTTCTCGAGGCGGACGGCGGCCGGGGTGCCGAGGCCGAGGACGCCGACGCCCTGCCGTGCGGTCTCGGCGACAGTGGTGAGGGCCCGGGCGCTGGCGATCATCGACTGGTACCAGATGCCGTCGTCGACGATGTAGCGCTCGCGGCGGCGTTCGTCGCGTTCCCGGCGGACGAGGTCCTGGCTCTCGAGGAACGCGATCGCCTTCGAGACGGTCGCCGGGCTGACCTGGAGGCGCTGGACGAGTTCGGAGGCGGTGAGGCTGCCGGAGTCGGTGGTGTAGAGGCAGGCCATCACCCGGGCGGTCATCTTGGTCATGCCCGAGGCCATGAAGACGGTGGTGAGCGTCTCCTCGTACTCGCGCACGGCCTCGGCGTCGCGTCCGTGGGCCTGCGGGGGCGCCTCCGACCCCCGGGGCGCGGTCTGCCTGCGCCGGTGGGCGCGGCGTTCGGTGGCGCGGTGGGCCAGGTCGGCGCGGTAGGCGGTGGGGCCGCCGTTGCGCATGACCTCGCGCGTGATGGTCGAGGTCGGGCGGTCGAGGCTTCTGGCGATCTGCGCGTAGGCAAGGCCGTCGGCCAGTCCCAGCGCGATCTGCTGGCGTTCCTGCTGGGTGAGCCTGCCTCCTGGCATCGCGGTCTCCTCTGTGTTCCTCGGGTGCCTCGACTATAGCGTTCATTCTCAGATCATTGCAACGTACGGGGTGATCGTTGTTGCGTTAGCTTCGAGGTTGTTGCAACGATTTTCCTGTTCTCAACTGCACTAATGCAGTTCTCGCGCAACAAATAGGTTGCCTGATGCGTGAACGCAACGTAGCGTTTCCGGTGTCAGAAACGACGCGCCGAAGGAGAGCACGATGCAGAAGTT
>NZ_BMVW01000011.1 GCF_014650915.1 Streptomyces poonensis
ACCTTGGCGATGTTCTCGGCGTCGCCGCCGTACATCAGCGCGTAGCCGTTCTCCAGGCCCCACACGCCGCCGGAGACGCCGCAGTCGACGAAGCCGATGCCCTTGGCGGCCAGCTCCTCGGCGTGCTTCTCGTCGTCCGTCCAGCGCGAGTTGCCGCCGTCCACGACCACGTCGCCGGGCTCCAGCAGCTGGGCCAGCTCGTCGATGGTCGACTGGGTGGCGGCCCCGGCCGGCACCATCACCCACACCACGCGCGGGCCGCTGAGGCTGCCCACCAGCTCTTCCAGGCTGTGGACGTCGGCGAGGTCCGGGTTGCGGTCGTATCCGATGACGGTGTGGCCGGCGCGGCGGATCCGCTCGCGCATGTTGCCGCCCATCTTGCCGAGGCCGACGAGACCGAGCTCCATCAGTTGTTCGTTCCTTAGGTTGCGACGTGGCATGAGGGCACTTCGTACCCGTGTCCGAGCCTAAACCCGGACGGTCACGCACACCTGTGGGCATACGCGCTCAGACGTAGGCTCCTACCTGCGGCTTCGCCCTGTGGACGGCCCAGCGGTGCGCCGGGCCGTCCACAGGGCGGGCGGCAGTGCACGGCTCAGCCGCTGAGCCGCACCGGCATGATCAGGTACTTGTACGACTCGTCCGCCTCGGCGTCCACCGCGGGCTTGCCGCTGAGCAGCGCCGGCTTCGTGGACGTCGTGAAGGACAGCTGGGCGACCGGGGAGTCGATGGCGCTCAGGCCGTCCAGCAGGAAGGTCGGGTTGAAGGCGATCGAGATGTCGTCGCCCTCCAGCTGCGCCTCGACCCTTTCCACAGCCTGTGCGTCGTCGCTGGAGCCGGCCTCCAGGGTCAGCACGCCCTGCTCGAAGCTGAGCCGCACCGGGGTGTTCCGCTCGGCGACCAGGGCCACACGCTTGACGGCCTCCACGAAGGGGGCGGTCTCGATCACGGCGACCGAGTTGAACTCCGTCGGGAACAGCGTGCGGTACTTCGGGAGGTCGCCCTCCAGCAGACGCGTCGTCGTACGGCGGCCCGCGCCCTCGAAGCCGATCAGGCCCTCGCCCGCACCCGAGCCGGACAGCGCCAGGGTGACGCTGTCGCCGCTGGTGAGCGCCTTGGCGGTGTCCAGGAGCGTCTTGGCGGGCACCAGGGCGACCGCGGACGCCTCCGGGTTCTCCGGCTTCCACAGGAACTCGCGGACCGCGAAGCGGTAGCGGTCGGTGGACGCCAGCGTGACCGTGTCGCCCTCGATCTCGATGCGCACACCGGTGAGCACCGGCAGCGTGTCGTCACGTCCGGCGGCGATGGCCACCTGCGCGGCGGCGGCCGCGAAGACCTCGCCCGGGACCGTGCCCGTCGCGTTCGGCATCTGCGGCAGCGCCGGGTACTCCTCCACAGGCAGGGTGTGGAGGGTGAACCGGGACGAGCCGCAGACCACGGTCGCCCGTACACCGTCTGTGGAGATCTCCACCGGCCGGTTGGGGAGGGCGCGGGAGATGTCGGCGAGGAGGCGGCCGGAGACGAGGACGGTGCCCTCCTCCTCGACCTCCGCCTCCACCGACACACGCGCGGAGACCTCGTAGTCGAAGCTCGAGAGGCTCAGCTGGCCTTCCTCGGCCTTCAGAAGGAGGCCGGCGAGGACAGGCGCCGGCGGACGGGCCGGGAGGCTGCGCGCCGCCCAGGCCACTGCCTCCGCGAGTACGTCGCGTTCCACCCGGATCTTCACCGTAAGCCGCCTCCTGCTGTTGCCGGCGCTTCTCGCCCTGCTTGGTCTTCGTCGTCTGACTCGGTGTCGTCGGTCCCTGCGGAGGGAAGGACACCGGGGAACAGTCTGACGCACTGCACTGACAGTAGGAGCCTCTCGGGTCAAGTCGTGATCCGCGGCAGTCGGACGCCGAAGAGCGAGTTGTGCACAGGGCCCTCTTCGAAACGAATTCCCCGCTCTCTCTAGTCGGGAGTAGTAGTAGGGCCTGTGGATACCGTGGATAACCGCGTTTGCGCAGGTCAGACAGGAGATTTTGTCCACGGGCCCTGTGGGTGCGGGCGGTGGACAACCGGGTGTCTCTGTGGAGAACAGAAAGTTCTGCACACCCCATGCACAGCCTCGGGGCACTTCTCCCCAGCGGCGTCCCCAGATTTACCCGTCTTTCCCACAGCCCAACCCGGCACCCTCATGTGACGCCTTTCACTCGACGCGGTGAGGGCGGGCGCTGTGTTGCCGAACAGTGGACAGTCATGTGGAGAAGCCGGTGATCGCTGGGGACAACGGGCCGCAGCCTGTGGGAAGTCGGTGGACAACTCCGTGCACAGCCTGTGGATCCTGAGGTTGTCCACAGGCTGTGGAGATCGTTCGTCCACCAATCCACAAGTAGCTGACCTGCCCTGATGGTCTCTCAACAGGTCCGCCTGTGGACACGATCTGTATAACTCCCGAGTCCCCAGGTTGTGGACGCCGGAAAGTGACCAAATCTGTGGAGAGCGGCCGTAACTCCGCAGGTAATCGAACAGGGTGGGGCGCAAGAGGGGCCGAGGGGGTGCGGGGAGGGGCAGTGGGCTGGGGCTGAGACGCCGACCGGAGGCCACTCCTGGGGCCGCGCAAGGCACTGCCGGAGCCGCAGAGGAGCGCTGCATGGGCCGTTCCAGGGACGCCGCATGGGCCCCCAGGCCCCTGCGTGGGGCAACCTAAGCCCCTGCACGGGCCACCCAGGCCTGGCATGAGCCCCTGCAGTGCGCTTCCGCCAAGGGACGACAGGGCGGGAGAGAAGGCAAGGGCGCCCCCGCATCCCTGCCGGAGGCGCCCCATGGCGTGACGACGGCGTGTGCCGGTGTGAGACGGCCCGCGTCAGCCGTTCTTGATGCGGTTCGTGAGCTCGGTGACCTGGTTGTAGATGGAGCGGCGCTCGGCCATGAGCGCGCGGATCTTCCGGTCGGCGTGCATCACCGTGGTGTGGTCGCGGTTGCCGAACTGTGCGCCGATCTTGGGCAGCGACAGATCGGTGAGCTCGCGGCACAGGTACATGGCGATCTGCCGGGCCGTCACCAGGGCGCGGCCGCGGGACGTGCCGCACAGGTCCTCGACCGTCAGCCCGAAGTAGTCGGCGGTCGCGGCCATGATGGCGGTCGCCGTGATCTCGGGCGCCGCGTTCTCCCCACCGGGGATCAGGTCCTTGAGGACGATCTCGGTGAGGCCCAGGTCCACGGGCTGGCGGTTGAGCGACGCGAACGCCGTCACCCGGATCAGCGCGCCCTCCAGCTCACGGATGTTGCGGGAGATGCGGGAGGCGATGAACTCCAGCACCTCCGGCGGGGCGTTGAGCTGTTCCTGCACCGCCTTTTTACGGAGGATCGCGATGCGCGTCTCCAGCTCCGGCGGCTGGACGTCCGTGATCAGGCCCCACTCGAAACGGTTCCGCAACCGGTCCTCCAGCGTGACCAGCTGCTTGGGCGGCCGGTCACTGGAGAGCACGATCTGCTTGTTCGCGTTGTGGAGCGTGTTGAACGTGTGGAAGAACTCCTCCTGCGTCGACTCCTTGTCCGCGAGGAACTGGATGTCGTCGACGAGCAGGATGTCCATCTCCCGGTACCGCTTGCGGAAGCTGTCGCCCTTGCCGTCGCGGATCGAGTTGATGAACTCGTTGGTGAACTCCTCCGAGCTCACGTAGCGCACGCGCGTACCCGGGTACAGGCTGCGCGCGTAGTGCCCGATCGCGTGCAGCAGGTGCGTCTTGCCGAGCCCCGACTCCCCGTAGATGAACAGCGGGTTGTACGCCTTCGCCGGCGCCTCGGCCACCGCCACGGCGGCCGCGTGCGCGAAGCGGTTGGAGGCCCCGATGACGAAGGTGTCGAAGAGGTACTTCGGGTTGAGACGGGCCGTGGGCTCGCCCGGGCCCGTCGCCGGCGCGGGCTGCGCGGCCAGCGGGCCGGGCGCGCCGCTGGAGGCGGGCAGCGACGAGCCGACGGGGCCGCCGCGGTGCACGTGGCCGGAGCCCGGAGGCGGATCGGGAAGCTCGCGGCGGTCGGAGCGGCCCTGGTCGTAGTCGGGACGCCCCTGGTCGTAGTCGGGACGGCTCTGCTCGTAGTCACCGCGCGCCTGCTCGTAGTCCGCGCGCGCGGAGTCGTACTCCGGCCGTTGCTGCTCGTACGGCGGCCGCTCCATCGACTGCGGGCGGTAGTCCTGCGGGCGCGACGCGTACAGGTCGCGCTCGGGGAAACCGAGCCGCTGCTGTTGCCAGCCGTAGTCGTCCTGCGCCGGCCGCGGCCAGGCGCCGGGCTCGGGGCGCTGGTAGTCGCCCGGGTACGCGGGACGGGCGGTCGGCAGCTGGTCGCCGGGCCCGCCGGAGTGCTGTTCGGGGCGGCCGGGCGCGCGGTCGTCGGAGCGGTGGCGGCCGTAGCTGTCGTACGGCTGGCGGCCCTGCCCGTCGTACGCGTCGTGGTGCTGTCCCGGCGGAGGAAGCTCGGGTTCCTCGTAGCGCGACGGGGCAGGCGGAGGGGAGGCGGGCTCGCCCATCGAACTGTCGACGGTGATCGCGATACGGATCGGCCGGCCGCACTCACGGGTCAGGCCCTCGCTGACGGCCGGTGCGAGGCGGCCCTCCAGTACGCCCTTGGCGAACTCGTTCGGCACGGCCAGCAGCGCGGTGTCCGCGACCAGCGCGAGCGGCTGGCAGCGTCTGATCCAGTGCTCGTCCTTCGCCTCGACGCCCTGACCGCGGCCCTCACCGAGAAGGTGCTCCAGTACGCGTGGCCACACTGCGGCAAGATCGGCAGGTACGTCAGCCACAGGGCACGCTCTCTCACGGGGTCCCTCGAACGTGTGGTTAAGGGACGGGTCGGGATGTGGGTCGGGTGGGCGGGTCGGGAACGAAACAGCCGGGGCAGGGAGAAGGGAACGAATCGGAGTCCAGCCACGGTAGTCAGGGCGACCGGTGCGGTTCAAGTTGTTGTCCCCAGCCTGTGGACAGTGTCCCCCAGTGGTCTCCGGTTTGACCGGATGGCGTAGTCGCGCGTACCGTAACCAGGTCGAGTTGTCGATGGCTGCTGCCGCCTGCCTCCGATGGGCATAGATCACGCACCAGTGCTCTCACCAGGGCACATAACTGTGATCGGGAAGCGGTGCACTCGGGCGTAATGCGAGCTACTCGTGGGCGCACGGTGACAGCCAGGCGACACCCCGCCACCCTTCGAGTCATTACTGGAGCCCCCGAGTGAGCAAGCGCACCTTCCAGCCGAACAACCGTCGTCGCGCGAAGACCCACGGCTTCCGGCTGCGGATGCGCACCCGTGCCGGCCGCGCGATTCTCGCGTCCCGCCGTGGCAAGGGTCGCGCCCGCCTGTCCGCCTGATCGCGTACAGGTCATGACGTGCTGCCCACCGAGAACCGGCTGAGGCGGCGCGAGGACTTCGCGACCGCGGTACGCCGAGGGCGCCGGGCCGGACGCCCGCTCCTCGTCGTCCACCTTCGCAGCGGTAACACGGACCCGCACGCGCCTGGGGAGAGCGCTCCCTCGACGCGTGCGGGTTTCGTCGTGAGCAAGGCCGTGGGCGGAGCGGTCATACGCAACAAGGTGAAGCGAAGGCTTCGCCATCTGATGCGTGAGCGAGTGGCCCTGCTGCCCCCCGGTAGCCTGGTAGTCGTACGAGCGCTGCCCGGTGCGGGCGACGCCGACCACGCAGAACTGGCCCGAGACCTGGATGCCGCCCTCCAGCGGCTGAGGGGAGGGGGCGCGCGATGAAGTACCCGCTGCTGGCGCTGATCAAGCTGTACCAGTGGATCATCAGCCCGCTGCTCGGGCCGGTGTGCAAGTACTACCCGTCGTGCTCCCACTACGGCTTCCAGGCCATCGACCGGCACGGTGCGGTCAAGGGAACAGCACTGACCGCCTGGCGCATCCTCCGCTGCAATCCGTGGTCGCTCGGCGGCGTGGACCACGTCCCGCCGCGCAAGCGTCCGCGGTGGCACGAAATGCTGCGCAGCGCTTGGCGCGCACGCAAGGGCGGGCCCTCCGCCGCCGACCCGGCCATCGAGAGGCATGGGGTAACCGACCGCCCCTCGAGCCCGGCCGCAGAGACCCCGTCCCATGCCCAAGGAGCATGATTAGTGGACACGATTGCCAGCTTCTTCAGCTTCATCACCACACCCGTCTCGTGGATCATCGTTCAGTTCCACAAGCTGTACGGTGCGATCTTCGGCCCCGATACGGGATGGGCCTGGGGTCTGTCCATCGTGTCCCTGGTGATCCTGATCCGTATCTGCCTGATCCCGCTCTTCGTGAAGCAGATCAAGGCGACCCGGGCGATGCAGACGCTCCAGCCCGAGATGAAGAAGATCCAGGAGCGCTACAAGAACGACAAGCAGCGTCAGTCCGAAGAGATGATGAAGCTGTACAAGGAGACGGGTACCAACCCGCTCTCCTCGTGCCTTCCCATCCTGGCGCAGTCGCCGTTCTTCTTCGCCCTGTACCACGTGCTCAACAGCATCGCGTCGAACGACACGATCGGCGTGATCAATGACAGCCTGCTGCGGAGCGCGCAGAAGGCGCACATCTTCGGCGCCCCGCTCGCGGCCAAGTTCATGGACAGCGAGGACAAGGTCGAGGCCCTGAACGCCTCGCTGACGGACGTCCGCATCGTCACCGCGCTGATGATCGTCCTGATGTCGTTCTCGCAGTTCTACACGCAGCGCCAGCTGATGACGAAGAACGTCGACACCACGGTGAAGACGCCGTTCATGCAGCAGCAGAAGATGCTGATGTACGTCTTCCCGATCATCTTCGCCGTCTTCGGCATCAACTTCCCGGTCGGTGTCCTCGTCTACTGGCTGACCACGAACGTGTGGACCATGGGCCAGCAGATGTACGTCATCCACAACAACCCGACCCCGGGTTCCAAGGCTCAGGCGTCCTACCTGGAGCGCCTGCAGAAGCACGTCGTGAACCGCGGCGGGACCCGCAACCGCCGTGAGCGCGCCATCGTCAAGGCCATCGTCACCAAGGGCCGTGACCGCAACGAGTTCGAGCGCAAGTTCATCAACGGCCTGAACAAGGCCGGTCTCGCCGCCCAGACCGACGGCACTGTGACGAAGAGCGAGGTCGCGGCCGTGGCCGCCGCCGAGGACGGCACCCCGACCACGGACGTCCCGAAGCGCCAGCAGCCCAAGCGGCAGACCAAGTCCCAGCGCCAGTCCGGCGGGCCCAAGGCCGCGGGCGCCGGCGAGGAGACGCAGTCCTCCGACCCGTCGCTCAGCAAGTCGGACGAGCCGCAGGACGCCAAGCCGGCCGGCGCCGCCAAGAAGGCCACGCCCAAGCCGGGCAACGGCACCCGCAGCAAGGCGCAGTCCGGTCAGCGCAAGGGCCAGCAGCGGCCCAAGTCCCCGTCCAAGAAGTAAGAAGGAGTCCATCCCGTGACGGAAGGCACCACCTCCGCCGCCACCGAGGGTGGCGACACCCTCACCCGCCTGGAGCAGGAGGGGGAGATCGCGGCGGACTACCTCGAGGGTCTGCTGGACATCGCCGATCTCGACGGCGACATCGACATGGACGTCGAGGCCGACCGTGCGTCCGTCTCGATCATCAGTGACACGGGCAGCCGCGACCTGCAGAAGCTGGTTGGCCGGGACGGTGAGGTGCTCGAGGCGCTGCAGGAGCTCACGCGCCTGGCCGTCCACCGGGAGACCGGTGACCGCAGCCGTCTGATGCTGGACATCGCCGGCTACCGCGCCAAGAAGCGTGCCGAGCTCTCCGAGCTGGGTGCCAAGGCCGCGGCCGAGGCCAAGAGCTCCGGTGAGCCCGTGAAGATGAAGCCGATGACGCCGTTCGAGCGCAAGGTCGTGCACGACGCGGTCAAGGCCGCGGGACTGCGCAGTGAGTCCGAGGGCGAGGAGCCGCAGCGCTTCGTCGTCGTACTGCCCGCCTGAGGCGTGCTGCGTATGTGAGGCGTACGCCGCCTGATGCGGTGCATGCGTTTCTCCGGCCCCGCCTGTTGCGCAGGCGGGGCCGAAACTTTGTCAGCCTGATAGTCCTTGACCTGTCAGTCTGATGGTCCCTGCCGGCTGCTGGAGGCCTGGCAGCCGGTGTCCCTGATAGCTCTGGTGGTCAGCGCCCAGCGCGCTTGTGCGGTACGGAAGGACGGTCCCCGTGACGGAGGCAGCGGAGCTCCCCCCGGCTCCCGAACAGGCCCGGGCGGTATTCGGCGATCGCTTCGCAGATGCGGTCCGGTACGCGGAACTGCTGGCCGAGGCAGGTGTGCAGCGAGGGCTGATCGGCCCTCGCGAGGTGCCCCGGCTGTGGGAACGGCACCTGCTGAACTGCGCGGTGCTGTCCGAGGTGGTGCCCGCGGGTGTGACCGTGTGCGATGTCGGCTCCGGCGCCGGGCTGCCGGGTATCCCGCTGGCCCTGGTTCGGGACGATCTGAAGATCACGCTGCTGGAGCCGCTGCTGCGGCGCACCAACTTCCTCACCGAGGTCGTCGAACTCCTCGGCCTCGATCACGTGACGGTCGTTCGCGGCCGGGCGGAGGAGGTCATGGGGAAGCTGCCGGCCGTGCATGTGGTGACGGCACGTGCTGTGGCACCGCTGGACCGCCTCGCCACCTGGGGCATTCCGTTGCTGCGGCCTTACGGAGAGATGCTCGCGCTCAAGGGCGACACCGCCGAGGAGGAGCTGAAGAGCGCGGCCACGGCCTTGAGCAAGCTCGGTGCCGTGGAGACCTCCATTCTTCATGTCGGTGAGGGCGTCGTGGATCCGCAGTCCACCGTGGTGCGTGTCGAGGTCGGAGAGAGCCCTGGTGGCGTGCGTTTCGCGGCGAAGCGCGCGAAGGCGGCGCGGACGGGTCGGGCCCGGCGGCGACGCTGAGGAGAAGGGCGGGAAGGGGCGTGCTCAGCCACGGATCGCCCATGCCAACTGATCCGTCCTGACGACGACACGTACTCCACCCAAGCTGCCGGACCCGCGCAGGCCGGAGTGTCGAGGCGGCCCGGTCACCGCTGCTGTGCATCGTGTTTCACGTGAAACGTCGCTCACTGCTGCACGGCATCATCAGCCGAGGCCGCGCTGCGGCCCAACCCCGCGACCGCAGGTCTCCTGGATCGAAGCCGCGCGGGTCTGCGGCCTTCCCCCCGGTGACCCCTGCGCCCGACGGCCTCCAGCCACCCGTGGAGGTCACGGAGTTGTCCACAGAGGTGGATTTCTCCACAGAACACCAGGCCTCACTGGTTCACGACCCCGGAGACATGGGAGGCTCTGTTCATCGCGAGCCTGAAGTCGAGGAGAGTGAATCCTTGCGGTCCGACGCCAACATCGCGGGACCGATGACCGATCCGGTCCCCGGTCCCCGTACCGAGTCGAGGGGAGAGGATGTTTCACGTGAAACACCGCCCCCGATGGACGACACCCCGATCGGTCGTGCTGCCCAACTGGCAGTAGAGGCTCTGGGTCGTGCCGGCGAGGGCCTGCCACGTCCCGATCAGACCCGGATCATCGTGGTGGCCAACCAGAAGGGCGGGGTGGGCAAGACCACGACGACGGTCAACCTCGCTGCTTCGTTGGCCCTCCATGGCGGGCGCGTCCTGGTGATCGACCTCGACCCGCAGGGCAATGCGTCCACCGCGCTGGGCATTGATCACCACGCCGAGGTCCCTTCGATCTACGACGTGTTGATCGACAGCAAGCCGCTCTCCGAAGTCGTCCAGCCCGTACCCGATGTCGAGGGTCTCTTCTGCGCCCCGGCCACGATCGATCTGGCCGGCGCGGAGATCGAGCTGGTCTCCCTTGTGGCACGCGAGAGTCGGCTCCAGCGGGCGATCCAGTCCTATGAGCAGCCGCTGGACTACATCCTCATCGACTGCCCGCCCTCACTCGGTCTGCTGACCGTCAACGCGCTCGTCGCCGGTCAAGAGGTACTGATCCCGATCCAGTGCGAGTACTACGCACTGGAGGGCCTCGGACAGCTGCTGCGCAATGTCGATCTGGTCCGAGGTCATCTGAACCCCGCTCTGCATGTGTCGACCATCCTGCTCACCATGTACGACGGCCGGACACGTCTCGCCTCACAGGTCGCGGACGAGGTGCGCAGCCACTTCGGTGATGAGGTGCTGCGGACGAGCATTCCCCGCTCGGTCCGTATCTCCGAGGCGCCGAGCTACGGCCAGACGGTGCTGACCTACGATCCAGGATCGAGTGGCGCCCTCTCCTACCTTGAGGCGGCACGCGAGATCGCACTCAGGGGTGTCGACGTCGGTTACGACCCGACGCACGCCCATCTGGGCGCACAGAACAATACGAGCATGGTGGAGGGGATGCAGTGAGCGAGCGACGGAGGGGGTTGGGGCGCGGTCTCGGCGCGCTGATCCCTGCTGCCCCAGCAGCAGACAAGGCGGTGCCGCTTGCTGCGGGCGGGGCGGCCACGTCCCCCGCAGCGGTACCAGCCCTCACGCCCGACCGCGGTGTGGCGGCCGCGAAGGTGACGACGCTGCCGAATGTTTCACGTGAAACAGAGGAGCGGGCGGCGAGCAGTGCCGGGCAGGCGCCCGCGGTGCCCTTCGGCGCTCACTACGCTGAGCTGCCCCTGGACGCCATCACGCCGAACCCGCGCCAACCCCGTGAGGTGTTCGACGAGGACCTGCTCACGGAGCTCGTGACCTCCATCAAGGAGGTCGGGCTGCTTCAGCCGGTCGTGGTGCGGCAGCTGAGCCCCGCCCGCTACGAGCTCATCATGGGTGAGCGGCGCTGGCGTGCCTGCCGTGAGGCCGGCCTGGAAACGATCCCTGCGATCGTCCGGGCCACGGATGACGAGAAGCTCCTCCTGGACGCTCTCCTGGAGAACCTGCACCGTGCTCAGCTGAACCCGCTGGAGGAGGCAGCCGCCTATGAGCAGCTCCTCAGGGACTTCAAGTGCACGCAGGACCAGTTGGCCGACCGTATCGGGCGCTCTCGTCCGCAGGTGTCCAACACGCTGCGTCTGCTGAAGCTGTCACCTGCCGTCCAGCGTCGTGTCGCTGCCGGTGTCCTCTCCGCTGGACACGCCCGTGCTCTGCTCTCCGTGGAGGATTCGGAGGAACAGGACCGGCTGGCTCACCGAATCGTCGCGGAAGGGCTCTCGGTACGGGCGGTTGAGGAGATCGTCAGCCTGATGGGTTCGCGGCCGACGAGTGCTCCCCGTACCAAGGGGCCGCGCGCCGGAAGCCGCGTGTCTCCGGCACTGAACGATCTCGCGACCCGGCTCTCCGACCGGTTCGAGACGCGGGTGAAGGTCGACCTGGGTCAGAAGAAGGGCAAGATCACCGTCGAGTTCGCCTCGATGGAGGACCTTCAGCGGATTCTCGGCACCCTCGCTCCGGGTGAAGGAGGCATCGTCCAGAAGAGCCTGCTCAACGACGACCCCGACGACCAGGAGTCCTGAGCACCACGACGATCAGCGTCCTGAGAGCTCAGGAATCAACAGTGGAGCGAGCCGTGTCCGGTGTGTGCCGGAACGCGGCTCGCTCTTTACTTTCGGTCGGTATCGATGGAATCGCATCGTGGATACGATGCGAGTGGGTGTGGCGCAACCACCCGGCGGTACCTTCATCGGGAGGCGGAGTTCATGCGAACGGTGAGCCGTTCCGGACTGGTGACCGCAGGCCTGGGCCTGGGAGCCGTCGGAGGATTCGTCGGCAGCCTGCTCAAGGAGCGGAGTGCCCTGGCAGCCGCCCGCGCCGCGGGCGAAGGAAGCGAGGAACAGCCTTCATGGGGCGTCGGCTCGTACCGCTCACGCTGGACAACCTCCAGGACCTACCCAAACGCTGTCGCTCGTGCGTCTTCTGGGAACTGGACCCGGTCAGCGGTGAGGCCGCGGTAAAGGCAGGGACCCCCGCCCTGGAGAAGGAGGCATGGATCTCCGCGGTTCTGCTGGACTGGGGATCCTGCGGCCGGATCGTCTACGTGGACGACGTACCGGTGGGCTTCGTCCTGTACGCGCCGCCTGCCTACGTTCCACGGTCCACGGCGTTTCCCACGAGCCCGTTGTCTCCCGACGCCGTACAGCTGATGACGGCCTTCATCATGCCGGGGTACCAGGGACAGGGGCTCGGCAGAGTGATGGTGCAAACGGTTGCCAAGGACCTGCTGCGCCGGGGGTTCAAGGCGATCGAGGCGTTCGGGGACGCGCGCTGGAAAGAGCCGGCGTGTCTGCTGCCCGCTGACCATCTGACCGCGGTGGGTTTCAAGACGGTCCGCCCACACCCCGCACATCCGCGGCTGCGGCTGGAGCTGCGCTCGACGCTCTCCTGGAAGGAGGACGTCGAGCTGGCACTGGACCGGCTGCTGGGGGCCGTGCAGAAGGAGCCTGCGCTGAGACCACTGTGATGGATGGCTGCAGCTGCACTGTGGCTTCGGCATCCGTCTCGGAGCCGTCTCACACGAATGGGCCGGCCCTTCCGGGCTGGCCCATTCGTGTTTCACGTGAAACATCGCCGCTGCCGCGACACGGCGGCGCCGGGAACCGGCTCAGCCAGCGATGAAGTCCTCGAGGTCGCGTACGATCGCGGCCTTCGGCTTGGCACCGACGATGGTCTTGGCGACCTCGCCACCCTGGTACACGTTCAGGGTCGGGATGGACATGACGCCGTACTTGGCGGCCGTGGCCGGGTTCTCGTCGATGTTGAGCTTGACGACCTGGATCTTCTCGCCGTACTCGGCGGCGATCGCCTCGAGAGACGGCGCGATCTGGCGGCACGGACCGCACCAGGCGGCCCAGAAGTCCACCAGGACGGGCTTGTCGCTCTTGAGGACGTCCTCCTCGAAGGAAGCGTCGGTCACGTTCTTCAGGGTGCCGGCCACGGCGGGCTCCTTAACTGGTTGGTGCGGTGGGGTGGGGGTCAGGCGATGGTCTTCTCGGGCTCGGCGGTCTGCTCCGTGTCCGCCAGCGCGGCGAGGAAGCGCTCCGCGTCGAGAGCGGCGGAGCAGCCGGTGCCCGCCGCGGTGATCGCCTGTCGGTACGTGTGGTCGACGACGTCACCCGCGCCGAAGACGCCGGTCAGGTTGGTACGGGTCGAGGGAGAGTCGACCTTGAGGTAACCCTCCTCGTCCAGTTCGAGCTGACCCTTGAAGAGTTCGGTGCGCGGGTCGTGTCCGATCGCGATGAACAGACCCGTCACCGGCAGCTCAGAGGTCTCGCCCGTCTTGAGGTTGCGCAGCGTCAGACCGGCCAGCTTCTGGTCACCCTTGATCTCGGCGACCTCGCTGTCCCAGACGAACTTGATCTTCGGGTCAGCGAACGCGCGCTCCTGCATCGCCTTGGAGGCGCGCAGGGTGTCCCGACGGTGGACGATGGTCACGGACTTGGCGAACCGGGAGAGGAAGGTGGCCTCCTCCATGGCGGTGTCACCGCCGCCGATCACGGCGATGTCCTGGTCCTTGAAGAAGAAACCGTCGCAGGTGGCGCACCAGGAGACACCGCGCCCGGACAGGGCGTCCTCGTTGGGCAGCCCGAGCTTGCGGTGCTGCGATCCGGTGGTGACGATGACCGCCTTGGCTCGGTGCACAGTACCCGCGGTGTCCGTAACGGTCTTGATCTCACCCGTGAGGTCGACGGCGACCACGTCGTCCGGGACGAGCTCGGCACCGAAACGCTCGGCCTGGGCGCGCATGTTGTCCATGAGCTCGGGGCCCATGATGCCGTCCTGGAAGCCGGGGAAGTTCTCCACCTCGGTGGTGTTCATCAGCGCACCGCCCGCGGTGACGGCGCCCTCGAACACCAGCGGCTTCAGCGACGCGCGCGCGGTGTAGAGCGCCGCCGTGTAGCCGGCGGGCCCGGAGCCGATGATGATCACGTTACGGACGTCGCTCACGGCTTGATTCCTCGTCTCTGAGACTGCTGTGTACTGCTGCCGGTGGGAGCTTCACTCACTTCTCTCACCCCACCCAACGGATCCTACGGGGCGTGCATTCCCGGTGTGTCCGGGCACACGGAGACGTGGCACCACACAGTGGTGCCACGGAATCGCGTGCGAGGTGGTCCGGCGCTCAGGGCCCGGTCGACGGCGCTGTAACGGGACGGTCGAAGGTCTGCCGTGTCAGGACCTCGCCAGGGGGCGCCGGTGACTTGCCCACACAGCCGGCATCGACGACGTACGCCGTCACACGGTCGTCGGTGTCGGACGTGTCGGAGAGGACGACCAGGTACGCCTCTGTGCCCTGGTAGCGCCCTTGCCGTGCGCCGAGAGGCATCTCGTTGCGCCCGATGCCTTCCCGGACGCAGCCGGGGACATCGATCGCGCCGAGAATGCTGGGGCCTTCGGTGGTCGATCCGGGCGTGACCGGCTTCGATGCCGTACCGAAGGACTCCATGCGCTGCTTTTGGGTGAGGAGCTTCGTGACCTGGTTCTCCAGAGTGTCTCCGGAGAAAATGCGCTCCGAGGCGTCCTCGCTGCGTGCCGCCGTCGGTCCATCGGGGGTCGTGTCCCCCATCGACTGGATGAACACGGTGCCGAGCCCCAGCGTGGCAACCGTCAGAACGGCGCCCAGTACGGCTGTCCTGCGGCGCGGGCGACGTGTGCGTTCTGCCCGGCCGGGGCCTGTGGCTGCCCGAGGGCGGCCTGCGGGACGGTCGGCCACGGGTGATGTTTCACGTGAAACATGGGCGCCGTCGATTCCGTCGGCCTCTGCACGGGCTGTGCTGGCTGATGTCGCGGCCCTGGTGGAGTCGACAGCGGGGGCGGACGCGTTCAGCAGGGCTTCGGCTGCCAGCGCCGCGTCGATGCGGCTCGCTACGTCGGCGGGCATCTGTGGGGGGCCCGCCAGTGTGCCGAGCAGACCGCGAATCTCCTCGAGCGAGTCATGGACATCCGTGCAGAGCGAGCACTCGTCCAGGTGCCGTCGCACGTCCGCGCTGCGGGTCGGCGGCAGCAGACCTTCCACAAGGTCGGAGAGCTCCGTGACCTCCGGGTGCCCGGCCGTGTCGGTCGTGGATGTCACGCTCGCCCACCTCCGCCCTTCACGGCAGCTGAATCGCTCGGTCCTGCGTCACGCGGTTGCGCACGACGTGGTTCTGCATCGCGTGGTCCTGCTGCGGGTGGGACGGATGCCCCCTGGGTCCGGTTCCTTCTTTCCGACGACTTCTTGCCGTCCTGGTCCTTGCTGTCCGACCGCAGATGGGTGAGCAGGGGGAGGAGCCTGGCCCTGCCGCGGGCGCAGCGGCTCTTCACGGTGCCGGTCGGCACGCCGAGGATGCGCGCCGCTTCCGCCACTGGGTAGCCCTGCATGTCCACCAGGACGAGAGCGGCCCGCTGATCGGCGGGCAGGGTTCCCAGGGCCTCCAGCAGTTGGCGATGCAGGTCATTGCGCTCGGCCGGAGCGGACGCCGACTCGTGCGGCTCCAGGAGCTGCTCCAGACGCTCGGTGTCGTCGACGGGCGAGGTCTTCCGGGAGGCGGCCTTGCGCGCACGGTCCAGGCAGGCGTTCACGGTGATGCGGTGCAGCCAGGTGGTGACGGCCGACTGGCCGCGGAAGGTGTGGGCGGCCCGGTAGGCGGAGACGAGCGCGTCCTGCACCGCGTCGGCCGCCTCCTCACGGTCCCCCAGTGTCCGCAGAGCGACGGCCCAGAGCCGGTCGCGGTGCCGTCGCACCAGCTCGCCGAAGGCGTCGGGGTCGCCCTCCACATGGCGGGCGAGGAGGTCCTGATCGCTTGTCTCGCCGTAGCCGGCGCCTTCTGCCATCGGACCCCCTCCCCTGGGTGGGCTGTCAGCCCTCGAACGTCACGTCGGTGATGGCTTGCTTGTAGCCGGCGCCACTGAACTCGTCCCCGGTCGCGTACGGCAGAGCGGTGAGCCACACCAGTACGTACTGGGTCTTCACCGGCTCGGCGACCTCCACCTTCGCGGACGTCGTGTTCGTCGTGGCGGTGCCGAGCTTCTGCATCGAGTCCAGGGCCGACGGAGACGGGCTCAGCGTGTCCGTCGCGTAGAGCTCCACGGTCGTCCGGCTGCCACCGTAGTGGAGATTCACCGTCCCGGCCGAGAGCTCCTGGGCCGAGCCCAAGTCGTAGACGATTCCCACGCCAGGCTTGTAGGGCGCCAGCTCGGGACCGTCTATGAAGCTCGATGTCCGCCAGTACGTCGAGTCGTCCCCGTCGTACGTCAGGTCCACGTCGTTCGGATGCTGGGCATCGCCCTTGACGACGTACTCCTCGGCGCCCTGGACGCCGAGCGGCTTCACCGTCTCCTTCTTCTCGGCCCCGCCCTTGTCGTCCCCGTCCGTCGTCTGCGTCTGTTTGGTGTCCTCGGGCTTGTTCCCCTGATCGATGAGGGCGTCCGCGAGCTGCCAGCTGCCGAGGCCGAGTGCGGCGATGAGCAGGGCCGACACCGCCCACTTGAGGGCCTTGCCGGTGCGGCTCTGCAGCGGGGGCGGCGGTGTCACGATCGGCTGGGTGACGCCGGGGTGCGGGGCCTGACGGCCGTACGTGCCCTGCTGGTAGCTCGTGCGCTGGTACTCGGGCGGAGCGGTGAACGCCGGCTCCGGCGGGCGGATGCGGGGCATCTCGCCGATCGCCTTGACCAGTTCCTCCGGTGTCGTGCAGGGCGACTCGTGGCGGGAGGCGGTCGCCCCGTCGTTGGCGAGCGCTCGCATGGCGAGTTCCGCCAGGCCCCGGTGGACGCCGGCGCGTACCTGGTCGGGGGCGATGAGGCCGACGTCCTTGGGCAGCCCGGAGAGACCGTACGCGTCCTGCTCGTACGGCCAGCGCTGCGTGAGCGAGGCGTACAAGAGGGCGCCGATCGCCTCCGTGTCGGTGCGCTGCGGAGTCTCGGACGTGATGCCGCGCAGGGCGGCGTTCACGGCGAGGCCGCGGATGCGCCACTGGCCGGAGGTGGCACGGAGCACGGCACTGGGGTTGAGCCGCAGATGCGACAGGCCCTCGCGGTGTGCGGCGGCCATGGCCTGGGACACCTGGGTGACCATCTGGTAGGCGTCGTGCGGCTCCAGCGGGCCGGACGCGAGCAGCGTCGTCAGCTCCGTGGCATCAGGGAGCCACTCGTGCACCACATAGACGAGGTCGTTCTCCTCCACCGCGTCCAGTACCTGGACGAAGCGGGGATCACCCAGCAGGGCGGCGGACCGGGCGGCCGCCAGCACGGAGCGGGCCCGTGCGTGGTCGGAGGGCAGGACATGCACACCGACCGCGCGGCGCAGCTTCTCGTCCACCGCACGCCAACTGCTGAAACCGTCCAGACGGGTGACACACTCTTCGAGTCGGTAGCGTCTGGCGAGCTTGTGACCGCTGTGCAGTTCGGGTGGCATGGTCCTGCCGGGGCCCACGGTCCCGCCGCTCCCCTGGGTCTCTTCGCTCGCCGCGCTGTCCGTTTCCCGCTCCCGGTTCTGGGCCACCCCGTCGGCCGTGGACTGGTCCGCCTTGGCGGTCAGCGGCTTGTCACCGCTGTTGTCTGCCACGTCGACGGCAGCCGTGCTCCGTTCCGCCACCGTCGTCCCTGCCTCCCCATCCGTTGCGCGCTGTCCGACGCCAAAGCCAATTGTGCCCACAGTCCGACGCTATGAGCGACATACGACGGCGGACGATGGTTGTGCACCTACCCCCGCCTCAACGCCCCAGGCGTCCGCGGACCATGCCGACCATCGAGTTGAGCTCCTCGATACGCATCCGCCGCGCAGCGGCGTAGAAGACACCGAGGAGAACGATCCCGCCACCGGCGAGAGCGAGCATCGAACCGCCCACGCCCTGTCCCAGGCTGCGGCTGATCCCGTAGCAGGCCGCACCGCTGAGCAGCGCCGCAGGAAGCGAGGCGATGCAGAGCCGTGCGTACGTCCGCAGCACCCTGGCCCCGTCGAGGTCGCCGCCCAGCCGCGTGCGCAGCCGCCGCCAGGCCACTCCGACGCCGATCATGTACGCCAGACCGTAGACGCCGGCCATGCCGACCACGGCCCAGCGGGCCGGCAGCACGAAGAAGCAGACGGCCGAGGCCCCGGCGTTGACGGCGGCCACGATGACCGTGTTGTAGAACGGGGTGCGGGTGTCCTCGTAGGCGTAGAAAGCGCGCAGGACGACGTACTGCACGGAGTACGGGATGAGACCGAGGCCGAAGGCCATCAGCATGTAGCCCATGTTCGTGGCCGCGCTGGTGCCGGACGAGCCGAAGATCAGTGTGCACATCGGGATGCCGAGGGCGACGAAGCCGAAGGAGATCGGCACGATCGCCACGGCGGTGGTGCGCAGGCCCTGGGAGATGTCGTCGCGGACGGCACCGGCGTCGTTCTCGGCGGCCGAGCGCGAGATCCGCGGCAGCAGGGCCGCCATCAGCGAGACCGTGATGATCGCTTGGGGCAGACCCCAGATGAGCTGTGCGTTGGCGTAGGCCGTGAAGCCGGTGCCGTTGATCTTGGTTTCGGAGAGCGCGGCGGTGGCGAGCTGGGTGACGACGAGGGCGCCCGCCTGGTTGGCGAGGACGAACAGGATGGTCCACTTGGCGAGCATCGCGGCCTTGCCGAGGCCGTGGCCCTTCCAGTCGAAGCGCAGCCGCAGCCGGAACCCGGTCTCCCGCAGGTAGGGGATCATCGCGAGGGCCTGGACGACGAGGCCCAGGAGAACGCCGACGCCGAGGAGCCGCTCGCCCTCCGGCGGGATGCTCTGGACCGTCATGCCGGAGTCGGCGGCGCTGCCGTAGACCCACAGGAACATGCCGAGGGTCACGATGATGACGATGTTGTTGAGGACCGGCGTCCACATCATCGCGCCGAACCTGCCGCGCGCGTTGAGGATCTGCCCCATCACCACGTGGATGCCCATGAAGAAGATCGAGGGCAGGAAGTAGCGGGTGAAGGTGACGGCGACCTCGTTGGCGTCCGGGTTCGTGGCGAGGGGGTTCGACAGCGCCTGCACCAGCAGCGGCGCCGCGAACATGGTGACTGCTGTGAGCACACCGAGGGCCACCATGACCAGGGTCAGCAGACGGTTGGCGTACGCCTCGCCGCCGTCCTCGTCCTCCTTCATCGCGCGCACGAGCTGCGGTACGAAGACCGAGTTGAGGCCGCCGCCGACGGTCAGGATGTAGATCATCGTCGGTAGCTGGTAGGCCACCTGGAAGGACTCGCCCAGAAGACCGAGGCCCAGCGCCGACACGATCATCGCGGAACGGACGAAGCCGGTGAGGCGGGAGACCATGGTGCCCGCGGCCATCACCGCGCTCGACTTCAGCAGGCCGGAGGCGCGGCCGCCCTTCTTCGGAGCGGGGGGCGCGGGAGCGGGCTCCGGGGCGGGGGCGGGCGCGACGAGCGGCGGTGCCTGGGCAGGCCCCTGCGCGGCCGGCGCGGGCGCCGGGCCGGGGACGGACGGCTGCTCCATGGCCGGGTACCCGCCCTGCTGCTGGTCACGGAAGAGATGGGCGAACGCGTCGTGCTCGTGGTGCTGCTCACCGGCGCCTGTGACCAGGTCGTCCACGCCCACGAACTGTGTGGTCCGGGCATCGTCGCCGTACGGCAGGTGCCGTGTGGGGCCCTCCGGCTCCGGCGGCGGCGTCTGGGCCCAGACGTGCGGGTCGGGAGCGTACGGGGAGGTCGGCGGCTGGGCGTAGAGCGGCTGCTGCGGCTGGTAGAAGCCGGGCGGCGGCGGGGGGTGGGCAGCCCGGTCGTAGAGCGCCTCGGTGACCGGGTCCTGGGCCGAGAGGTCCTGGGTCCGGTACGGATCCTGAGCGTAGGCGTCCTGGAAGTACATGTCCGTGGGGGGCTGCGACGGCTCCTGCCCCGGCTCGGGCTGCGCGTCCCCGGGGTGGCCCGGGCCGGCCGCTCCCTGGCCGCGGTCACCGTCGTACGGCGCGTTCATGGTCTACCCCACCTCATCGTCCCCTGGCCCACCGGCCACGACATCGCTCAACGGTCCACTCTCTCACCCGTCCCGGACCGGTCGGCGCTTTCCGGTGCGGTGTCCGGAGTCGGGTCACTCGGGTGCTCCGGCTCCTTCGGGCCGCCTTGCACACGGGGTTCCTCCGCGGAGTCGTCGGCGGGAACGGCTTCCGTGCCGTCCGGCTCCCCGGTGGCCGTTTCCCCGGAAGCGTCCTCCTGCGCCTGGCGGGCCGCTGCGCGCTTGCGCTGTGTGTACATCCGGAACCCGGCGAGGACGAGCAGCAGCACACCGCCGGCGATGACCAGCATCACCGTGGGCGTGATCTCGGTTACGTTCACGTCGAACGTCACCGGGGGACCGTACTTCTCGCCGGCCTCCGTGAAGAGCTGGGCCTCCACCGCGACCTCGCCGTTGGCGTTGGCGTTGGTGTCGAACTTCACCGACTGGCTGTGTCCGCCCGAGACCTCGATGATCTGCTCCGAGTAGGCGCTGTCCCCGATCTCGAGGCGTTTCGGCTGTTTCGAGGTGAGGCGCAGCACCAGCTTGTCGACGCCCTGTACGAGGTTGTTCTGCACCGTCACGGGGATCGTGGCGCTGCGGCCCGAGAGCTTTGTCTCCGATTTCTCGATCAGCCGCACCTGGGCCGCGAGGTTGTCGAGATACGACTGCACGTCCTCGCGGTACGACTGGGCTTCGGTGGTGCGGCCACGCCAGGACGCGGACATCTCCCGGTTGAAGGTCCGCCCGAACGGCGTGACGACCCGCGACTCGTTGGTGAGGATCACCTTGAAGCGGTCGAGGTCGCTCTCGGTGTCCTGGGTGTCCTGGAAGGCGGGCGTCGGCAGCTCCTGCTTGCGCAGGGACGAGGGGTACGCCGATGCCGACGGGACCTTCGTGGACGCGGCGGGATCCGGTTTGGCCGCCGCGGTCTCCGCCAGCTCCTGGGACTCCGCCCAGCTCCCGTCCTGGAGGGCCGTCAGCGCCTGGGCCATCGTCTGGGCCTGGCTGACGGAGGGCATGCGCTGCGGTGCGATCACGATGTTGCGCTGCTTGCCCGTGTTCTGGAGGGTGATCATCAAGCTGTGGGCGAGGAACCGCTGCACCGCGACGGTGGAGTTGCCGGCCTTCGTCATGTCGCCCTGGAACGACGTCGACAGCTGCGCGTCCGCGACGACCGCCGTCGTACCGCCTCCGATGGGGCGTGCCGCGTTCGGCGTGTACGTGAGGCTCGTCGACTCCTTCAGGCTGTCGCTGCGGGCGATCACCTTGTCGGCGCCCGCGGAGGTGGCGACCTTCACGATCGACGGGTCGACGGCGCCCTCGACGGGCCAGGCGAAGTCCGTGTCCGGTTCGACGTGGAGCACGGTCTCCACGGTGTCGGCGGCCACGTCGGTGGCGTCCTTGAGGTGGCTCAGGGAGCCGGTGACGGTCCTGCCGTTGTGTGCCAGGGAAGCCAGGTCGGGGTCGGCGAAGGGGAGGGCGATGACCTCTTCGTCCGCGACCGCTTCCTGAAGCTCGGCCAGCCACTGCTTGGCGATCGCCTGGTCCTTGCCGGCCGTGGTGGTCGTGTCGCCGGTCTTGATCTGGTAGGCGCGGGTCATCGCGTCGACGGAGGCGAGCAGGTCCGGGTCGATCACCCAGGTGACATCGAGATCCTTGCCCAGCGCCAGCATCCGCTCCAGGCGGCCGCCCGGGGAGATCTCCTTGGTCAGGTCGTCGTTCTGGAAGACAGGCGTCTGCTGCTCACCGGGGCCCGTCTCCGCCGTCAGGTGGGTGGTGGAGATGAGCGGCCAGAGGTATGTCGTTCTGGTCCGCGTGTCCGTCGGGTCCGGCTGCCAGGGCAGGAAGGTGCGCTGGATGCCGAGCACCTGCTCGTAGGACGCGGCCGGGGTGCGGCCCGAGAGGGAGACCCCGAGCTGGTAGACGCCGTCGGAACCGAGATCCAGCTCTTTGACGGGCACCGAGATGCTGAAGGTCTGTGCGACACCCGGGGCGAGCCTGGAGAACTCCTCGACGTACTTCCCGCCGATCTCCGCCCCGTCGGTGTACTCGTTGAAGCCGGTGCGCTTGGCGGCGTCGTCGATGGCCGCCCGCCCGGACAGCGCCGTGCCCACACGCAGTCCCACGTGGGCGTCGGTGACCGCCTGCCTGCCGTTGTTTCTGACGGTGCCGGAGACGGTGATGGTGTCGCCGTCGGTCGGCGCGCTGGGGCTCAGTGAGTTCAGGGAGACGTCCACCGTGCTCGACCCGGTGGCGTCCGTCACGAAGGTCTTCTCCGCGGCGTGTCCGCCCGGGGCGGTGGACAGCTGCAGCAGACCGGCCAGCAGAGGGGCTCCCGCGAGCAGTGCTCCGGTGCGCCGGAGCCACCGGCGGGCAGGTGAGGAACTCATCCCCTGGATGTCTGCCGCCTCGGCCACGCGCTCGTCCGTCCCTCGTCGTCAGTGGTCGTTGGAATGTGCGTCCACGCATGGTAACGATGCCCGCTTGAGGGAAGTGCCGCGGTCTGCTCCGCAAGATCGGCGAACGAGGCCGAGGTGTCCCGTATGCGCGTGTATTAAGGAAACCGCCGGGATGCGGCTTCCGTACACCATCATGTGGGGCATTGGTGCACGTCGCATGGAGGCGCCCGTGGCCGCCGGGGGCACGTACCCTTTTCTGTTGTGCCGAACGCCAACGAAGACAGTCCCCACGCCCTCAGCCAGGTGCAGCGCCACGCGGTGAGCGAGCTGCTGCGGGTGTTCCCCGTCGCCGACGATCTTGGCCGCCGATTCCAGGAGGCCGGGTTCTCACTCGCCCTGGTCGGAGGCTCGGTCCGGGACGCGCTCCTCGGCCGGCTCGGCAACGATCTGGACTTCACCACGGACGCCCGCCCGGAGGACGTCCTGAAGATCGTGCGGCCCTGGGCGGACGCCGTGTGGGAGGTCGGGATCGCCTTCGGCACGGTCGGGGCCCAGAAGGAGGGCTACCAGATCGAGATCACGACATATCGGTCGGAGGCGTACGACCGCACCTCGCGCAAGCCCGAGGTGTCGTACGGCGACTCCATCGAGGAGGATCTCGTACGGCGTGACTTCACGGTGAATGCGATGGCCCTGGCGCTGCCCGGCAAGGAATTCATCGATCCGCACGGCGGGCTGGAGGATCTCGCGGCACGGGTACTGCGCACGCCCGGCACCCCTGAGGAGTCCTTCTCCGACGATCCGCTGCGGATGATGCGGGCCGCGCGGTTCGCCGCGCAGCTCGACTTCGAGGTGGCGCCGGAGGTCGTCGCGGCGATGACCGGGATGGCCGGGCGTATCGAGATCGTCTCGGCGGAGCGGGTGCGGGACGAGCTGAACAAACTGGTCCTTTCCAAGTATCCGCGGAAGGGCCTGACACTGCTCGTGGAGACCGGTCTTGCCGGTCATGTGCTGCCGGAGCTCCCCGCGCTGCGTCTGGAACGCGACGAGCACCACCGTCACAAGGACGTTTACGACCACACCCTGATCGTGCTGGAGCAGGCGATCGCGCTGGAGGACGACGGTCCTGACCTCACCCTCCGGCTCGCCGCGTTGCTGCACGACATCGGCAAGCCGAGGACGCGTCGTTTCGAGAGCGACGGGCGGGTCTCCTTCCACCACCACGAGGTGGTGGGCGCCAAGATGACCAAGAAGCGGATGACCGCGCTGAAGTACTCCAATGAGCTGATCAAGGACGTGTCCCGCCTGGTGGAGCTCCACCTGCGCTTCCACGGGTACGGTACCGGGGAGTGGACGGACTCGGCGGTCCGCCGGTATGTGCGGGACGCGGGTCCGCTGCTCGACCGGCTCCACAAACTGACCCGCTCCGACTGCACCACGCGCAACAAGCGCAAGGCGAATGCCCTGTCCCGCGCGTACGACGGCCTGGAAGAGCGCATCGCGCAGCTCAAGGACCAGGAGGAGCTGGACGCCATCCGTCCGGACCTCGACGGCAACCAGATCATGGATGTCCTGGGCGTGGGCCCCGGGCCGGTCATCGGTCAGGCCTACAAGTTCCTGCTGGAGCTGCGCCTGGAGAACGGCCCGATGGAGCACGACGCGGCGGTGAGTGCGCTCAAGGAGTGGTGGGCCGAGCAGAGCTGAGGCCGCCGACCTGCGGTGCCTGTGGGGGCGGGGGCATGTTTCACGTGAAACGTGCCCCCGCTGTCATCTGTCCGTCCCAGCCGCCGTGGCGATCGGGGCGATGTTTCACGTGAAACGTCGCCGAGAGAAGCCGGTCATGGTCGCAGTGACTGCCGCGTAGATCACGGAGATGGCGATCGTCAGAGCGGCCGAGCGGCCGTCAGGAGGCAGCATGAGGGCGGCCACTCCGGCGGCGCTGACGAAGGCGACGTTGAACAGAACGTCATAGACGGAGAAGACCCGGCCGCGGAAACCGTCGTCGACCGAGGACTGGACGAGCGTGTCCGTGGCGATCTTCGCTCCCTGTGTGACGACGCCCAGCACGAATGCCGCGATCAGCCAGGGGACCTGGGCGAAGGGGAGCCCGAGCGCCGGAACCAGCACGGCGGCGGAAGCGGCGCATGCGACGATCCACAGGCCGGGACCCAGTCGCCCGGCGGCCCAGGGAGTCATCACAGCCGCCACGAAGAACCCCGCGCCGGAGATGCCGACGGCGAGACCGAGAAGGGCCAGCCCTTCGTCGGAGTCGGACGACCATGCGTACCGGCACAGCATCAGCACCATGACCGTCAGAGCGCCGTAACAGAACCGCATGAGCGTCATCGAGGCCAGCGCCCAGGCGGCCTCCCGCCTCTCCGGCTCGGTGAGATGGCGTACGCCTGCCACCAGGCCACGTGCGATGCCGGCGAGCGCCGCCCCCAGTCGTGGCCGGACCAGCTCTGGATCGGGGCCGAGCAGAGCCGGCGCCATGCTCAGGGAGGCGAGCGCGGAGCACAGGTAGAGGGCCGCCCCGAGGAGGACCACCGCGGCATCGGAGTCCGACACGACCAGCCGTACGGCGACAGCGAGGCCGCCGCCCGCGGTCGCGGCGAGCGTGCCGGCGGTCGGGGACAGCGAGTTCGCGATCACCAGGCGGTCGGCGTCGACCACACGCGGAAGTGCTGCGGAGAGACCCGCCAGTACGAAGCGGTTGACCGCCGTGACGCAGAGCGCGGAGGCGTAGAAGAGCCAGTCCGGCACCCCGCTCAGCATCAGCACGGCCGTCACACCCGCCAGCAGGGCGCGCAGCAGGTTGCCGTACAGGAAGACCTGGCGGCGCCGCCAGCGGTCGAGCAGGACGCCCGCGAAGGGCCCGACGAACGAGTACGGGAGAAGCAGAACCGCCATCGCCGATGCGATGGCGGCGGCGGACGTCTGCTTCTCCGGCGAGAAGACGACGTACGTGGCGAGCGCGACCTGGTACACGCCGTCGGCGCCCTGGGAGAGCAGCCGCACGGCGAGCAGACGCCGGAAGTTCCGCAAGCGAAGCAGGACGCGCAGGTCACGGACGATGGACATGGGGCCCAGCCTCACACACGGGGAGGGTCCCCGGGCAGACGACCCGGGGACCCTCAACAACCCCTGGCAGGAGCGCAGTCGGTACGTGTCGCTCGCCGGTTAGCGGTCGACCTCGCCCTTGATGAACTTCTCGACGTTCTCCCGGGCCTCGTCGTCGAAGTACTGGACCGGCGGGGACTTCATGAAGTAGCTCGACGCGGAGAGGATCGGGCCACCGATGCCGCGGTCCTTGGCGATCTTCGCGGCACGCAGGGCGTCGATGATGACGCCGGCGGAGTTCGGGGAGTCCCAGACCTCGAGCTTGTACTCCAGGTTCAGCGGGACGTCACCGAAGGCACGGCCCTCGAGGCGGACGTACGCCCACTTGCGGTCGTCGAGCCAGGCGACGTAGTCGGACGGGCCGATGTGGACGTTCTTCTCGCCGAGGTCCCGGTCGGGGATCTGCGAGGTGACGGCCTGCGTCTTGGAGATCTTCTTGGACTCCAGGCGCTCGCGCTCGAGCATGTTCTTGAAGTCCATGTTGCCGCCGACGTTCAGCTGCATGGTGCGGTCCAGGATGACGCCCCGGTCCTCGAACAGCTTCGCCATGACACGGTGCGTGATGGTGGCGCCGACCTGGGACTTGATGTCGTCACCGACGATCGGGACACCCGCCTCGGTGAACTTGTCCGCCCACTCCTTGGTGCCGGCGATGAAGACCGGGAGGGCGTTGACGAAGGCGACCTTGGCGTCGATGGCGCACTGGGCGTAGAACTTCGCCGCATCCTCGGAGCCGACCGGCAGGTAGCAGACGAGGACGTCGACCTGCTTGTCCTTGAGGACCTGGACGACGTCGACGGGCTCCTCGGCGGACTCCTCGATGGTTTCCCGGTAGTACTTGCCGAGACCGTCGAGGGTGTGGCCGCGCTGGACGGTCACACCGGTGCGCGGCACGTCGCAGATCTTGATGGTGTTGTTCTCCGAGGCGCCGATGGCGTCGGCGAGGTCGAGGCCGACCTTCTTCGCGTCGACATCGAAGGCGGCGACGAACTCGACGTCACGGACGTGGTAGTCACCGAACTGCACGTGCATGAGGCCGGGCACCTTGGACGCCGGGTCGGCGTCCTTGTAGTACTCGACTCCCTGCACCAGCGACGCGGCGCAGTTGCCCACGCCGACGATGGCTACGCGAACCGAACCCATTCCGGTTGCTCCCTGTGTGTACGAGTGAGGTCCTGAGCGGATCTCACGTGGCGGTGTCGTCGGGCGTATCCGGCCGGGAGTCGTCCCCCTGCCGGGGCAGGCCGCCCGATGCTCCAGTTGTCGTGTCCTGCGAAGCGGTCTCCCCGGTGGCGGAACCCCTGAGGTCCCGTCCCGCCCGCTCGCTCTCGATGAGCTCGTTCAGCCAGCGCACTTCGCGCTCCACGGACTCCATCCCGTGGCGCTGGAGCTCGAGGGTGTAGTCGTCGAGGCGCTCCCGGGTGCGCGCCAGCGAGGCACGCATCTTCTCCAGACGCTCCTCCAGACGGCTGCGGCGGCCCTCCAGGACGCGCATGCGCACATCGCGGGAGGTCTGCCCGAAAAAGGCGAAGCGAGCGGCGAAGTGCTCGTCCTCGTACGCGTCGGGCCCCGTCTGCGAGAGCAGCTCCTCGAAGTGCTCCTTACCTTCCGCCGTCAGCCGGTAGACGATCTTCGCTCGGCGCCCCGCGAGCGGAGCGGCGAGGGCGTCCTGCTGGGAGCCTCCCGATTCCTCGATCAACCAGCCGTTCGCGACCAGCGTCTTGAGGCAGGGGTACAGCGTCCCGTAGCTGAAGGCGCGGAACACACCCAGTGACGTATTGAGTCGTTTGCGCAGCTCATAGCCGTGCATCGGGGCCTCACGAAGCAGTCCGAGTACGGCGAACTCAAGGATTCCGGAACGCCGGCTCATGATCGCCTCCTCTCTGCCGCGGCTTCACCGAGACGTCTTTATGTCGTGCTGATGTATCGACTCGATACATCAGCACGATAGAACGCCCCTCTGGCTGCGACAAGAGGGGGCACGGTGAACGGGATCACATCACCGATTCGTGGGATGCAACTTGCCTGTTTTGGGGTGAAGTTCGGTGCTCGGTTGGTTTTGCCGATGCGTAGTCTGTGCGCCATGCACACCACCGGGAACCAAGTGACGTCCGAGGACGTCGTCGTCCCCGGTGCAGTACGGGTGAATGTGGTACCGACCGCATCCGTACTTCGGGGGGACCGGAAAGCAGCTGCCGTTTCCAGGCGCGCAGGGGCGCGCCTGCCCGAGGAGTAATCGTTCGATGAGCGAGCACCGTCGCAAACCGCCGCCGTCGCAGGGAGGCGGACGTGCCGCAGCCCGACGCGGCCAATCGGCGTCCTCCGGCCGCCGCGCGGCACCGCGAGGCGCCACCGGGTCCCCTTCGGGCTCCTATGGCCCCGGAGGCGAGGAGCGCCCGTACGGCGGCCGTGCCGAGGCCCGCCGGGCGGCGCAGAGAAGTCAGGGCGGCAGTCGCCGGAGAGCGCCCGAGGGGCCGGTCCGCGGGAGAGGGCGTGCTGCCCCGCCCACCCGGAAACGGTTCGTCGACTACCCACGCGCGGGCAAGTACGGCGCCGCACGCTGGGTGCCGTCGTGGCGGCTCGTGACCGGACTGTTCATCGGTTTCTTCGGGAGCCTGGTGGCGGCTGCGGGCATCGGGTATGCCGTTGTGGAGGTGCCCGACCCGGCGAAGGCGGCCCAGGCGCAGAACAACGTCTACTACTGGGCCGACGGCAGTCAGATGGTGGCCACCGGCGGTGAGATAAACCGCCAGATCATCCCGTACGCGGAGATCCCCGCGGAGATGCGGTACGCCGTCATGTCGGCCGAGAACAAGACGTTCGAGAACGACAGCGGCGTCGACCCGATGGGCATCGCGCGCGCCCTGGTGAACATGGCCAAGGGCGGTCAGACGCAGGGTGGCTCGACCATCACCCAGCAGTACGTGAAGAACGCGATGCTGAACGACCAGTCGCAGACGCTGTCGCGGAAGTTCAAAGAGCTCTTCATCTCCATCAAGGTGGGCGCCCAGGAGCCCAAGGAGAAGGTCATGGCGGGTTACCTGAACACCGCCTACTACGGCCGTGGCGCCTACGGCATCCAGGCGGCGGCACGCGCCTACTTCGACGTGGAGGCCAAGGAGCTCGACGCGAGTCAGTGCGCCTTCCTGGCGGCGGTGCTCAAGGGAGCGACGTACTACGACCCGGCCGGCGCCGTGTCGATCGATCCGGCTGCCACCGCCGAGGCCAACAGCGAGCGTGCCAAGGAACGCTGGGCGTGGATCCTCGACGAGATGGTCAAGGACGGCCGCATCCCGCAGTCGGAGCGGGACAAGTACAAGAAGTTCCCCGAGATCGAGAACCCGCGGTCGAACACGCAGCTGAGCGGTCAGATCGGCTACCTCGTCGACACGGCCAAGGCCTACGTCATCAACAACACGGACATCACCCCGGAGGATCTGCAGCAGGGCGGCTACGAGATCCACACCACCTTCGACAAGAAGATGGTCACGAAGCTCGAGGACGCCGTCACCAAGGTCCGCAAGGAGAACATCGATCCCGAGAAGCGCCCGGAGACGGACACCCACGTGGAGTTCGGCGGCGCTTCGGTCGATCCGGCAACGGGCGCGATCAAGGCCATCTACGGGGGCGTGGACGCGACCGAGCACTTCACGAACAACGCGGACCAGACCGGTGCGCAGGTGGGCTCGACGTTCAAGCCGTTCGTCCTGGCGGCTGCCATGACGTGGGGTGTGCGCGATCCCGACGGCCCCCCTGAGCAGGCGCAGGACGGGGGCCGGACCATCGCCTCCCCGGAAAGCCTGTACAGCGGCAAGAACAAGCTGAAGATCAACAACTACGACAGGACGGTCTGGCACGACCAGGAGGGCAAGGAGTGGCTGCAGGTCAACGACGGCGATGAGTCGTACGGCGATCCGCCCAAGTACGACATCACGCTCCGCGAGGCGATGAGGGTCTCGGCCAACTCCGCCTTCGTCCAGCTCGGCATGGATGTCGGTCTGTCCAAGGTCAAGGATGCCGCCGTGAGCGCCGGCATCCTCCCGAACAGCCTCGCCAGTGCCGACTATCCGTCCTTCTCGATCGGTACGTCCGACCCCAGCGCGATCCGGATGGCGGGCGCGTACGCCACCTTCGCGGCCAGCGGGACGGCGCACGACATCCACTCCGTGTCGGAGGTCAGTGACCAGGACGGCACGGTCTTCCGGCACGACAGCGTCGCCAAGAAGACCGAGGCCTTCAGCTCCGACGTCGCCGACAACGTCACCGACGTCCTGAAGACCGTGGTGGAGGAGGGCACCGGTACCAACGCCCAGCTGCCCGGCCGCGAGGTGGCCGGCAAGACCGGTACCACCGACGGCAACAAGTCCGCCTGGTTCGTCGGCTACACCCCGCAGCTGTCGACCGCCATCGGCATGTACCGCATGGACGACGACGAGACCAAGAAGAACCGCGAGTTCCTCGAGATGTACGGCACGGGCGGCGAGAAGACGATCCACGGTGCGTCGTTCCCGTCGGAGATCTGGCACGACTACATGGAGCAGGCGCTCAAGGGCCAGCCGGCCAAGAAGTTCCCGACGCCCAAGCCCATCGGCGAGATCGTCAACGACGATCCGGAGCCGACCCCGACCCCGACGGTGAGCGAGTCGGTGGAGGAGGAGAGCCCCGAGCCCACCCCGTCGCCCAGCCAGACGGAGACCGAGCCGAGCCCGTCGGCGAGCGAGACCGTCTGCACCAACCCGTTCGACCCCACCTGCGGAGACACGGCAGGCAATGACACGTCCGGTAACGACATCCAAGGCCCGGGCGGCGAGGTGAGCAGCTCTCCATCGGAGAGCGAGGACGACACGAGAGGCAACCAAAACGGGGGTGGCCTCTTCGGAGGCGGCGGCGGAGAGAACGACGAATAGCGCCGCCGCGGACGTTTCACGTGAAACATCCATCCTGAGGCGTTTCACGTGAAACGAGGGCCGCCGCACCCGACCGGGTGCGGCGGCCCTCGGCGTATTCCCAGGCATGTGCGGCAGGATGTGCGGCATGCCCAGTGCAGACACGACGCGAGTGAGCGTGGACGAGCCGGATCCCGTGCGGCCCACCAGGGAGGACGAGGTCGCGGCCGCCGGCAGTGAGCTGATCGGCGGTCCCCTCGGGTGGCGCGCACTGCTCGGGACGTCCTGGTGGACTCCCGTACGGGTCGTCGCGCTCGTCGCGATCGGCATGTTCGCCCTCGGTATGGTGCAGAAGCTGCCCTGCTACGACGGCGCCTGGTTCTTCGGAGCCAGTTCCCAGTACACGCACGCCTGCTACTCGGACATCCCGCACCTGTACCAGGGACGCGGCTTCGCCGACGGTCTCGTGCCGTACTTCGACAAGCTTCCCGGCGACATGGAGTACCTGGAGTACCCGGTACTGACCGGCGTCTTCATGGAGGTCGCCTCCTGGCTCACGCCGGGCAGCGGCAGCATCCAGCACCAGGAGCAGTGGTACTGGATGGTCAACGCGGGAATGCTGATGGTCTGCGCGGCGGTCATCGCCGTCTGCACCGTCCGCACCCAGCGCCGACGCCCCTGGGACGGCCTTCTGGTCGCCCTGGCGCCCGCCTTCGCGCTGACGGCCACCATCAACTGGGACCTGCTCGCCGTGGCGCTCCTGGCCGCGGCGCTGCTGATGTGGTCGCGGGAGCGCCCCCTCGCCTTCGGTGTGCTCGTCGGGTTCGCCACGGCGGCGAAGTTCTACCCGTTCCTGGTGCTCGGTCCCCTGCTGGTGCTGTGCTGGCGGGCGGGCAGGTGGCGGGAGTTCGGAACCGCGCTGCTGGGTGCCGTCGGGGCCTGGCTGACCGTGAACCTCCCGGTGATGCTGCTCGCACCGGAGGGATGGGCGAAGTTCTACGGCTTCAGCCGTGAGCGCGGCGTCGACTTCGGTTCCGTCTTCCTGGTGATCTCCCAGAGGTTCAACATCCAGATCACCGCGGACACGGCCAACACCTACGCGATGATCGCGATGGTGCTGGCCTGCGCGGGCATCGCCGTCATGGCCTTCACCGCCCCGCGCCGGCCGCGCTTCGCCCAGCTCGCCTTCCTGATCGTGGCGGCCTTCATCCTCACCAACAAGGTCTACTCGCCGCAGTACGTGCTGTGGCTGGTCCCGCTGGCCGCACTGGCCCGGCCGCGCTGGCGGGACTTCCTGATCTGGCAGGCGTGCGAGGTCCTGTACTTCCTCGGCATCTGGATGTACCTCGCGTACACCACCAGCGGCGACGCCCACAAGGGCCTGCCGCCCGAGGGGTACCACCTCGCGATCGTCCTCCACCTCCTGGGGACGCTCTACCTCTGCGCGGTCGTCGTACGGGACATCTACCTGCCGGAGCGGGACGTGGTGCGCCGGGCCGGCGACGACGATCCGGGAGGTGGGGTGCTGGACGGCGCGGAGGACGTCTTCGTGCTCGGCCGGGCCGCTCGGCCCCCGGCTTCGACGGCGTATGTCGGCGGGCCGTCCGTCGAGTGGGGCAGCAGGGGCCCGGCAGACGGTTCGCCCTGAGCGAACGCGGCACGGAGGGGCGCGCCCGAAGGGCGTGACCGCCGACTCGGTGCGGCAACGCAGAGGGCCGTACACTGAGATCCGTGTACGGCCCTCTGCGCGCCCGGCCTGCCGGCTGGGTGCCCCATCGCCGGTGAACGCCTCCCGAGGCCTTCAGCGGGCGGTGGAGGCCCGGTGGAGGCTCAGTCAGCGGTCGACGATCCGGTCGAACTGCGTCGTGGTGTGCCGCAGGTGGGCCACCAGTTCGTCGCCCACCTTCGGCTCCGGGGCGTCAGACGGCACGAACAGGATCGACACCTGCATGTGCGGCGGCTCCGCGAACCAGCGCTGCTTGCCGCCCCACACGAACGGCGAGAGGTTCCGGTTCACCGTGGCGAGGCCCGCCCGGGCGACGCCCTTGGCGCGCGGCATGACGCCGTGCAGCGCCTTGGGAGCCTCCAGGCCCACCCCGTGCGACGTACCGCCCGCCACGACCACCAGAAAGCCGTCGGAGGCCGCCTTCTGCTGCCGGTAGCCGAAGCGGTCGCCCTTGGCGACGCGGGTGACGTCCAGGACGGCCCCGCGGTACTCGGTCGCCTCGTGGTCCCCGAGCCACAGCCGGGTGCCGATACGGGCGCGGA
This sequence comes from Streptomyces poonensis, assembly GCF_014650915.1. GTDB lineage: Bacteria > Actinomycetota > Actinomycetes > Streptomycetales > Streptomycetaceae > Streptomyces > Streptomyces poonensis. The sequence continues at coordinate 32,495 of NZ_BMVW01000011.1, forward strand.
AGCGGGTCTGCGGGAACTGCTGCTGCAGCCGGGCCAGCTCCTCGGCCTTGAGGTGGCTCACGAACATGGTGTGCAGCGGCAGCCGGGCCGCGCGCAACCGGTCCATCCAGCCGATGACCTCCTCGACGGCGTCCGAGCCGTCGGTGCGGTCCAGCGGCAGGTGGATGGCGAAGCCCTCCAGCCGGACGTTCTCTATGGCCGCGTGGAGCTGGGGCAGGTCCTGCTCGCTCACGCCGTGCCGCTTCATCGAGGACATGACCTCGATGACCACACGGGCGCCCACGAGGCCGTACACGCCGTCGATGGACGACACGGAGCGGATGACGCGGTCGGGCAGCGGAACGGGCTCCTCGCCCCTCCTGAACGGCGTCAGCACCAGCAGGTCACCGCCGAACCAGTCCTTGATCCGGGCGGCCTCGTACGTGGTGCCCACGGCGAGGACGTCCGAGCCGAGGCGCGTGGCCTCCTCCGCCAGCCGCTCGTGGCCGAAGCCGTAGCCGTTGCCCTTGCAGACGGGGACGAGTCCCGGGAACTGCTCCTGCACGTGCTTGTGGTGTGCCCGCCAGCGCGCGGTGTCGACGTAGAGCGTGAGCGCCATGGCCGGTCCCGGACCCTTTCTCGTGGCTTCGGTGTGTCAGTGGTGTGAAACGGAATTGTGGTGCATTCGCCGGACCGGCGGGGCCGGGCCGCAGGATCAGCGACGCGACATGTAGATGTCGAGCGCCTTGTGCAGCAGCTTGTTCAGCGGGAAGTCCCACTCGCCGAGGTACTCGGCGGCCTGCCCGCCCGTACCCACCTTGAACTGGATCAGCCCGAACAGGTGGTCCGACTCGTCCAGCGAGTCGGAGATACCACGCAGGTCGTAGACGGTCGCGCCGAGGGCGTAGGCGTCACGCAGCATCCGCCACTGCATCGCGTTCGAGGGCCGCACCTCGCGCCCGATGTTGTCCGAGGCACCGTACGAGTACCAAACATGCCCGCCGACCACCAGCATCGTGGCCGCCGACAGGTTCACGCCGTTGTGCCGCGCGAAGTACAGCCGCATGCGGTTGGGGTCCTCGGTGTTGAGGGCCGTCCACATGCGCTGGAAGTACGACAGCGGGCGGGGCCGGAAGCGGTCGCGCACGGCGGTGATCTCATACAGTCGCTGCCATTCCTCCAGGTCGTGGTAGCCGCCCTGGACCACCTCGACGCCCGCCTTCTCCGCCTTCTTGATGTTGCGGCGCCACAGCTGGTTGAAGTTCTTGTGGACCTCTTCCAGGGAACGGTTCGCCAGCGGCACCTGGTAGACGTAACGGGGCTGTACGTCACCGAAGCCGGCGCCGCCGTCCTCGCCCTGCTGCCAGCCCATACGGCGCAGCTTGTCGGCCACCTCGAAGGCGCGCGGCTCGATGAAGTCGGCCTCGATGTCGCGCAGGCGCTTCACGTCCGGGTCCTGGATGCCCTTCTTGATGGACGTGGCCTCCCAGCGGCGGATGATCACCGGCGGACCCATCTTGACCGAGAAGGCGCCCTGCTGCTTCAGGTGCGCGAGCATCGGTTCCAGCCATTCCACGAGGTTCGGCGCGTACCAGTTGATGACCGGTCCCTCGGGCAGGTAGGCGAGATAGCGCTTGATCTTGGGCAGCTGGCGGTAGAGGACGAGGCCCACGCCGACCAGCTCACCGGTCCTGTCGTCGAACCACCCGAGGCTCTCGGAACGCCACTCGGCCTTGACGTCTGCCCAGGCCGGAACCTGCATGTGGCTCGCCGCCGGCAGGCTCTGGATGTACGCCAGATGCTGCTCTCGGCTGATAGTCCTCAGGGTCAGGCTCATTCGGGGCGCTCCTCGGGCTGGTGTGTCCCCATGGGTACAGGGGCTCCGGCTCTCGCGCCGAAGCCTACTGCGCCCTGCGCGCCCCCCGACTGGCCCAGGGCCACCTGCGCCCCGGCCGATAGGTGACCGGGGTGCTGGGAGGAGGCCTGCGAATGTGTGTCCGGACCCTCCGGGCGGTTGACCGTCGGCCGGATATCCGTCGTCCTGCCGAACGACCGGGTTAGCCGATGACCCCTCCGAAGAGACCTCCGTGAGCCATGCCGAGGAAGAACCCGATTCCCGATGCGCCGAGTCCCAGGATCAGGCCGAAGCGCTCGCGGGTCGTCTCCGAGACGAACTGCCCGTAGGCGCCGGTGAGGATCCCGACCAGCCCGGCCCAGGAACTGACCAGGTGCAGATGGTGGAACCCGGCCGTGACGAGGGCGATCACGCCGAGCACGAGCGTCACGGCCATCAAGGTGTCCTGCAGCGGATGGGACCGGTGATCCGTGGCGAACAGGGATCCGGGCATCTGGGGTCGCATTGTCTGTGCCATGGGGCACCTCCTGCGGAAGGCGGAGCATCGTAGCGCCGTACACACCCGATGTGTACCGATTGTCGGTCATCGTCGCCGGATTTCAACCGGAAGCGGGTGTGCGGGTACTCTGTACCCTCTGCACCGGTGTCTGCCCAGGCCATGGCCCGGAGTCCCAGCCGGGACCCCCGATTGTCAGTGGCGGCCGATACCGTTGCTCACGCATAACAACCCTCCTGCCACGGAACGACCGTGGCCGCTGAGTCCAAAGGAGGTGGGTTCCACATGCGTCACTACGAGGTGATGGTCATCCTCGACCCCGATCTGGAGGAGCGCGCTGTCGCCCCCCTGATCGAGAACTTCCTCTCCGTCGTCCGTGAGGGCAACGGCAAGGTGGAGAAGGTCGACACCTGGGGCCGTCGTCGTCTCGCGTACGAGATCAAGAAGAAGCCCGAGGGGATCTACTCGGTCATCGACCTGCAGGCCGAGCCGGCGGTCGTCAAGGAGCTCGACCGCCAGATGAACCTGAACGAGTCGGTCCTCCGGACCAAGGTCCTCCGTCCCGAGACCCACTGAGCTCCCCAGCTCGGCTGATTCCGGGATTCGAGTAGCAGCAACAAGCAGCCAGCAGCAAACCCGCCGAGAGGTTCCCCCATGGCAGGCGAGACCGTCATCACGGTCGTCGGCAACCTTGTCGATGACCCCGAGCTGCGCTTCACCCCTTCCGGTGCGGCGGTCGCGAAGTTCCGTGTCGCGTCCACGCCCCGCACCTTCGACCGCCAGACGAACGAGTGGAAGGACGGCGAAAGCCTCTTTCTGACCTGCTCGGTCTGGCGCCAGGCGGCGGAGAACGTCGCGGAGTCGCTCCAGCGTGGCATGCGCGTCATCGTGCAGGGCCGGCTGAAGCAGCGGTCCTACGAGGACCGTGAGGGCGTCAAGCGCACGGTCTACGAGCTCGACGTCGACGAGGTCGGCGCGAGCCTGCGCAACGCCACGGCCAAGGTCACCAAGACCGCCGGTGGCGCTCGCGGTGGCCAGGGCGGTTACGGCGGCGGTGGCGGCCAGGGTGGCGGTGGCTGGGGCGGAGGCCCCGGCGGCGGCCAGCAGGGCGGCGGCGCTCCGGCCGACGACCCGTGGGCGACCGGCGCTCCCGCCGGTGGCAACCAGGGCGGCGGCGGTGGCTGGGGTGGAAACTCCGGCGGCGGTGGCGGCGGCTACTCGGACGAGCCCCCCTTCTAGGCCTTCGGGCCCGGCCTTCGGGGCCGGTCCGGGTCAAGGGCGGGTCGTACCCACACTTCTTGATCACACAGGAGAAACACCATGGCGAAGCCGCCTGTGCGCAAGCCGAAGAAGAAGGTCTGCGCTTTCTGCAAGGACAAGGTCACGTACGTGGACTACAAGGACACGAACATGCTGCGGAAGTTCATTTCCGACCGCGGCAAGATCCGTGCCCGCCGCGTGACCGGCAACTGCACGCAGCACCAGCGTGACGTCGCCACGGCCGTGAAGAACAGCCGTGAGATGGCGCTGCTGCCCTACACGTCCACCGCGCGCTAAGGGAAGGGTGACCGACTCATGAAGATCATCCTCACCCACGAGGTTTCCGGCCTCGGTGCCGCGGGCGACGTCGTCGACGTCAAGGACGGTTACGCTCGCAACTACCTGATCCCGCGGAAGTTCGCTATCCGCTGGACCAAGGGCGGCGAGAAGGACGTCGAGCAGATCCGTCGCGCTCGCAAGATCCACGAGATCCAGACCATCGAGCAGGCCAACCAGATCAAGGCCCAGCTCGAGGGTGTCAAGGTTCGCCTGGCCGTCCGCTCCGGCGACGCCGGTCGGCTCTTCGGTTCCGTCACCCCGGCTGACATCGCTTCGGCGATCAAGGCTTCCGGTGGCCCCGAGGTCGACAAGCGCCGCATCGAGCTGGGCGCGCCGATCAAGACGCTGGGCGCCCACGAGACGTCCGTGCGTCTGCACCCCGAGGTGGCCGCCAAGGTCAGCATCGAGGTTGTCGCGGCCTGACCGTCGCGTTCGGCAGAGCTGAAAGAAGGGCTGCACCCCGACGGGGTGCAGCCCTTCTGCATGACGTGCCAGGGGTCCGGCGCGGGCTGGCGGGGAAGGCACGGCGGGAAGGTGTACGGGGCTGGATGTCGTACCGATGTTTCACGTGAAACGGGGCTCGAAGGGACTCGAGACGCTGAGCAGTTCGCTCAGCGGGTTGCCCCAGTGACGATCCAGCGGCCCGAGCGGGAGCGCAGCCACAAGGTGACCATGCGTGTCGCCATCATGAGCGTCATCGCTGCCCAGAGGGCGGTGAGACCGCCACCGAGAGCGGGCATGAGCAGGGCCACGGGCGTAAAGACCGCCAGTGTCAGAAGCATGGCCCAGGCGAGGTAGGGGCCGTCTCCTGCACCCATCAGAACGCCGTCGAGGACGAAGACGACGCCGGAGATCGGCTGGCAGACCGCCACCATGAGAAGGGCGGGGAGCGCGGCGGCCTGGACGTGGGCGTCACTGGTGAAGAGCGGGACGAACACGGGGCGGCTGATGGCGACGAGCAGTCCGAGGACGAATCCGGTGGCGATACCCCACTGCACCATGCGATGACAGGCGTCGCGGGCACCCCGGGCGTCTCCGGCTCCGAGGTAACGACCGATGATGGCCTGCCCGGCGATGGCGATGGCGTCGAGCGCGAAGGCCAGCAGGCTCCAGAGGGACAGGATGATCTGGTGGGCGGCGACATCCGCGTCCCCGAGCCGGGCGGCGACGGCAGTGGCGATCATCAACACCGCTCGCAACGACAGCGTACGCACCAGCAGTGGTGCCCCGGCCTGGGCGGAGGCGCGTATCCCGGCGAGGTCGGGCTTCAGGGAGGCACCGTGCCGCCGTGCTCCGCGGATCACGACCCAGAGGTAGACGGTGACCATCCCGTACTGGGCGATGACGGTGCCCCAGGCGGAGCCGGCGATACCCAGATCGGCGCCGTAGACGAGGAGGGCGTTCAGAGCGGCGTTGGCCACGAAACCCGCGCCGGCGACGTACAGCGGTGTCTTCGTGTCCTGGAGCCCGCGCAGCACACCGGTGGAGGCGAGCACGACGAGCATCGCCGGGATGCCGAGTGCGGAAATGCGCAGATAAGTGGTCGCATACGGGGCGGCGGTCTCCGATGCGCCGAACAGGTCCACCAGCGCGGGCGCGGCGGGCAGGACGACGGCGATGACGGCGGCTCCGAGCAGCAGCGCCAGCCAGATGCCGTCCATGCCCTGGCGGATGGCGGCCCGAAGATCTCCGGCACCGACGCGGCGGGCGACGGCGGCCGTGGTGGCGTACGCCAGAAACACGAAGATGCTCACGGCGGTGGTCAGAAGGGCCGAGGCGACGCCGAGACCGGCGAGCTGCGCGGTGCCGAGATGGCCGACGATCGCGGTGTCGGCCAGCAGGAAGAGGGGCTCGGCGACGAGCGCGCCGAAGGCCGGAACCGCCAACGCGACGATCTCTCGGTCGTGTCTGCGCCGGGTGGCTCTGGTCGCGTCGGGGGCCTGTGTCATGAGCACCAATCTAATCTTCCACAGGTAATGGATGCAACCGATGAGGGATCCTTACCATTCGTATCCCCGGGCGTGTCGCGGTGGGCCGTTCGAGAGGATCTTGGTCTTGCTGGAGAAGTTTTTCTTCTGCACAGCCCGTGGATGCTAAAACAGCAGGTCAGCGGCGATTGTTCCGAAGCTTAGGGAGCTTGTTCACAGGGCTGTCCACTGGCTCGTGCACAGGTTTTGGGGGGTTCTCCACAGCATCGGGGCCGTCGTCCACATGGCCTGTGGATAACCAGATTGGCTGACGCTGCCGAGCCGCCTACCGTTGTCCGGCGCCCGCCCCGTTTTCCACCATCGGAACGCCCAAAAAACCGACGAACCAGAAGCGGAGTTGGGCCTCTTATTTGTCAGTGCCGTGCCGTATCACAGAGAGGCACGGCTAGGTCCGCGCGGCGGACGGGAGGAGGTGGCCCGGTGAGCATTTCCGAGCCCTTGGACGAGCCGTGGGCCGACAGCGGACCCAGCGACCGGCTGCCCGCTTCCCGTCGCCGTAGCGATGGCGGACGGGGCCGCGACGAGCAGCACGACCGTGGCCGGGACGACAGCGCATGGGAGAGTGCCGGCTCGTCCTTCGAGCGGATGCCGCCGCAGGATCTGAATGCCGAGCAGTCCGTGCTGGGCGGCATGCTCCTGTCCAAGGACGCCATCGCGGACGTGGTCGAGGTCCTCAAGGGCCACGACTTCTACAAGCCGGCGCACGAGACGATCTTCCAGGCGATTCTCGACGTCTACGCCAAGGGCGAACCGGCCGACCCCATCACCATCGCCGCTGAGCTCACCAAGCGTGGCGAGATCACCAAGGTCGGCGGCGCCGCGTATCTGCACACGCTCGTCCAGACGGTCCCGACGGCGGCGAACGCCGAGTACTACGCGGAGATCGTCCATGAGCGAGCGGTCCTGCGACGGCTCGTCGAGGCCGGCACCCGCATCACCCAGATGGGATACGCGGGCGACGACGACGTCGACGAGATCGTCAACAGAGCTCAGGCCGAGATCTACGCGGTCACCGAGCAGCGCACCACCGAGGACTACCTTCCGCTCGGCGACATCATGGAGGGCGCGCTCGACGAGATCGAGGCGATCGGCTCCCGGTCGGGGGAGATGACCGGCGTACCGACCGGTTTCACCGACCTCGACCAGCTCACCAACGGCCTGCACCCGGGCCAGATGATCATCATCGCGGCCCGCCCCGCCATGGGTAAGTCCACGCTCGCGCTGGACTTCGCGCGCACCGCCTCCATCAAGCACAACCTGCCGAGCGTCATCTTCTCGCTCGAGATGGGCCGCAACGAGATCGCGATGCGCCTGCTGTCCGCCGAGGCCCGCGTGGCCCTGCACCACATGCGGTCCGGCACGATGACCGACGAGGACTGGACCCGGCTCGCCCGCCGTATGCCGGACGTCTCCGCCGCGCCGCTCTACATCGACGACTCTCCGAACCTGTCGATGATGGAGATCCGCGCCAAGTGCCGCCGCCTCAAGCAGCGCAACGACCTGAAGCTGGTTGTCATCGACTATCTGCAGCTGATGCAGTCCGGAGGCTCCAAGCGGTCCGAGAGCCGGCAGCAGGAGGTCTCCGACATGTCCCGGAACCTGAAGCTGCTGGCCAAGGAGCTGGAGCTGCCGGTGATCGCCCTGTCCCAGCTCAACCGCGGGCCCGAACAGCGTACGGACAAGAAGCCCATGGTCTCCGACCTGCGTGAGTCCGGATCGATCGAGCAGGACGCGGACATGGTCATCCTGCTGCACCGCGAGGACGCGTACGAGAAGGAGTCACCACGCGCGGGCGAGGCGGACATCATCGTGGGCAAGCACCGTAACGGCCCGACCGCCACCATCACGGTCGCGTTCCAGGGTCACTACTCGCGTTTCGTGGACATGGCACAGACCTGAGCCGGCGCACGGCCTCCAGGAGCCGGGCACGGGCCGATCGGAACCGCGCACGGTCTAATTCGCTCGACGCGCCGTGCCGTGGGCGGATGGACTGGGCTCATGATGACACCTCAGGAAGAGTTGCTTCCCGGCACGCGCCGAGCCCTGCTGCATCGCATCGCCGTGGCCCAGGCCGAGGGACGTGCGCCGTCGTTGGCCGCGGCGGTCGTGCGGGGCGGCGGGACCGTGTGGACCGGAGCGCGCAGTTCGGTGGACGGGCAGGTGCCGGACGAGAACGTTCAGTACCGGATCGGCTCGATCACCAAGACTTTCACCGCTGTCCTCGTGCTGCGCCTGCGGGACGAAGGGCTGCTGGACCTCGGCGACCGGCTGGACAAGCACCTGCCGGGTACAGGGGTCGGGGAGGCGACGATCGCCGAGCTGCTCGCGCACACGGGCGGCCTGGCGGCGGAGGCACCCGCGCCCTGGTGGGAGCGCACTCCTGGCTCGCTGCGCCCGGAGCTCGCCGACGTGCTGGGCGACCAGCCGCACCGGCATCCCATCGGTCGCCGTTTCCACTACTCCAACCCCGGTTACACGCTCCTGGGCGCGCTCGTCGAAGAGCTGCGGGGCGCTCCCTGGGAGGACGTGCTCAGCCGCGAGGTGCTGGGTCCGCTGGGCTTGCACCGTACGAGCGTGCATCCGAAGGCGCCCCATGCGGGGGGCTGGGCCGTGCATCCCTGGGCGGACGTGCTGCTTCCCGAGCCCGCAGAGGACCTGGGACGCATGGCGCCCGCCGGACAGCTCTGGTCCACCACCGGCGACCTGGCGCGGTTCGCGGTGTTCCTCGCCCAGGGGGACGACCGCGTACTGGGCGCGGAGTCGCTCCTCGAGATGCGGACGCCCGCCGCGCCGGCCGGAACGGAGGAGGTTGCGGAGGGTTCGGCGTACGGACTCGGCATGCAGCTGCAGCACCGGGACGGGCGGTTCCTCGTCGGGCACTCGGGGTCCGTGCCGGGCTTCCTGGCCAACCTCACGATCGGTGTCGAGGACGACGTGGCCGCCGTCGTGCTGGCCAACTGCACCTCGGGGCCGTTGGTGTCGACCGTTGCCGCGGACCTCGTACGTATCGTGGCGGAGGCCGAACCCAGGATCCCCGAGCCGTGGCGGCCGCTGCCCGGGGCCGACCGAGCGGTGCTGGACTTGACGGGACAGTGGTACTGGGGAACGCAGGGCTTCGCACTGCGGCTCGAGACCGAGGGAGGTGTCTCGCTGGCACCGCTGTCGGGGAACGGGCGTCGCTCGCGCTTCCGGGCGCAAGGGGACGGCACATGGGCCGGTCTCGACGGTTACTTCGCCGGAGAGCCGTTGCGGGTCGTACGGAGGTCGGACGGGAGCGTCGACCATCTGGACCTCGGATCGTTCGTGTTCACTCGGCAGCCGTACGACGAGACGGCGCAGGTGCCGGGCGGGGTGGACCGCGAGGGGTGGCGCGGCGTCTCGTAAGACCGGCCGTGCGGGACGTCCGTCCGGCAGGGCGTGATGGATGTGCACGGGGTGCTGTTTCACGTGAAACAGCACCCTGCATGAGCGACTTCCGCGATGCCCCGCCTGCTCAGAGCGGCAGCTTGAAGCCCACGTGAGAGGCCTCGAAGCCCAGTCGCTCGTAGAAGCGGTGGGCGTCGGTTCGGGTGGCGTCGGACGTCAGCTGGACCAGCCGGCAGCTCTGGCGGCGCGACTCGTCGATCGCCCACTCGATGAGCTGTGTGCCGAGGCCGTTGCCGCGCTCGTCGGCATGGACGCGGACGGCTTCGACGAGCGAGCGCGTCGCGCCCTTGCGGGACAGTCCGGGAATGATCGTGAGGTGGAGAGTGCCGACGACGCGGCCGTCGCGTACGGCGACCACCAGCTGCTGGTTCGGGTCGCCGCTGAGGCGTTCGAAGGCTGCCAGGTACGGGGCCGGGTCGTCCGGTGACTCACGCTGGGCGCCGAGCGGGTCGTCGGCGAGCATCGCGACGATGGCGGATATGTCGGCGGCGACGGCCCGGCGTATTTCGAGGTCTGTCATGGCGACACCCTAGGCGGGCGCGTGCAGTGACTCCACGGATCGGACCAGGGGGGTGAGCTCTGGGTTCTCTGCCGCTCTGTCGAGTGCCTCGCGCAGCGCGGTGTCGTTGGTGGGGCGCGCCTCTTCCAGGAGCTCGAGACCGGCCTCGGTGACGTTCGTGTAGATGCCGCGTCGGTCGGTGGGGCACAGATAGCGCTCGAGGAGTCCGCGGTCCTCGAGCCGGGTGACCAGCCGGGTGGTGGCGCTCTGGCTGAGGACGACCGCGTCGGCGACCTGCTTCATCTGCAGATGGCCCCCGTCGCCGTCGTGCTGCCGGCTGAGGACGTCGAGCAGGGAGTACTCGCGCACGCTGAGGTCGTGCTTGGCCTGCAGTGCGCGCTCGATATGGGCCTCGATCCTGCCGTGCAGCAGGGAGAGGGCGTACCAGCCCTGGGAGAGGGCGGTGAGCGCGGGATCCGTCGCTGTCATGCGTGTTCCTCCGTCCCGGGGCGGTTGTCCTCAAGGGTAGAGCACTGCGGCAATAGTCAGCACTTGCTTATAGCCCGCGCATGCAACTAATGTAGACGCACGTTAAGCGCTGCCACAATCACCGGGAAGGGTGTCACCCCCATGCCTTTCGCGCTTCTGGCCCTCGCGATCGGGGCCTTCGGGATCGGAACCACCGAGTTTGTGATCATGGGTCTGTTGCCCGAGGTCGCGCGTGACTTCGACGTCTCGATCCCCCTTGCCGGCTGGCTGGTCACCGGCTACGCGCTCGGCGTCATGATCGGCGCTCCGATCATGACCGTTCTGGGCACGAGGGTGTCCCGCAAGCGGATGCTGATGCTGCTCATGGGGCTGTTCGTCCTCGGCAATCTGCTCTCCGCGGTGGCCCCCGCCTTCGCCCTCATGCTCGTCGGCCGTGTCGTCGCCTCGCTCGCCCACGGCGCTTTCTTCGGTATCGGGTCGGTCGTCGCGGCGGACCTGGTCGCGCCGGAGAAGAAAGCGGGTGCCATCGCGATGATGTTCACCGGGCTCACTGTCGCCAACGTGGTCGGCGTCCCGCTCGGCACCTTCATCGGGCAGTCCGCCGGATGGCGCATCACCTTCACCGTCGTCGCCGCCCTGGGTGTGGTCGGGCTCGTGGGCATCGCCCGGCTCGTCCCCGACCTGCCCAAGCCGGAGGGTGTGCACCTGGGCCATGAGCTGGCTGCCTTCAGGAACGTGCAGGTCCTGCTCGCCATGGCGATGACCGTGCTGGGCTTCGGTGGTGTCTTCGCAGCCGTCACCTACATCGCGCCGATGATGACGCATGCCGCGGGCTTCGCCGACTCCTCCGTTACCTGGCTTCTCGTCCTCTTCGGCCTGGGCATGGTCGGAGGCAACCTCGTGGGCGGCAGGCTCGCCGATCGGGCGCTGATGCCCCTGCTGTACGTCTCGCTGGGCTCGCTCGCCGCCGTCCTCGCGCTCTTCACGCTCACCGCTCACAACAAGGTCGCTGCGGCAGTGACCGTCGTGCTGATCGGCGCCCTCGGATTCGCGACCGTCCCGCCGCTGCAGAAGCGCGTCCTCGACCAGGCGCACGGAGCTCCCACTCTGGCTTCGGCTGTGAACATCGGCGCCTTCAACCTCGGCAACGCGCTCTCCGCCTGGCTCGGGGGTCTCGTCATCGCGGCGGGCCTCGGCTACACCGCTCCGAACTGGGTCGGCGCTCTCCTCGCTGCCGGCGCACTGGTTCTGGCCGTCGCCTCGGCGGCACTGGAGCGCCGGCAGAGCGTTCCCGGCAGGACCGTCGCAGGCGGAGGGGCAGCCGCAGCGCAGACCGAGGTGCACACCGCTGGACGCCATTGATCGTTCACTTGGGCTGTGGAAGCCGACGGAGGCCGACGGGAGCCGAACGGCGACGGCGACCGGAACGGCAAGGCCGGACAGCGGCGCGGGACCAGACACGTCCCGCGCCGCAGGCGTACGTGTGATGTACGAGGCCCCTCAGCCCGCGGCTACCGTCAGCGGAGCGAACCGGCGGGTCCAGTCGCCCGGCAGTTCCGGGGTCCCGTGGGTCATCACCGCGTTGAAGGCCACCGAGGCCAGACCGCGTTGCTTCACCCACTCCAGCAGTTCCTCGTGACGCACGTCGATGTCGGTGCGCAGGGGGCGGTCGGTGTGGGCGGCCAGCGAGGTGATGAGCGCCTTCGCCGTTTCCGTGTCACGGGCGATCAGCGGTCCCACCACGTGCGTATTCATGTTCGGCCAGGCGGCCGCGTACCCGATGATCCGGCCGTTCTCCTCGGCGACACGCAGCTGGTCGGCGAAGGCGGGGAGGCGGGTGATCACATGAGTGCGGTCCGTGCCGAAGACGTCCTCGTCGAGCCGGAGGATGGTGATCATGTCCTCGGCGGTGGCCGGGCGCGTGGTGACCGTGGGCTCCCTCTCGGCGGGCACGAAATTCCCGAGGACCATCTCGGCTCGACCCGTGACCTTGAACCCCAGTTCTTCGTAGAGCGGCCGACCGTAGGGCGTCGCGTGCAGGGTGAGCGGCGTCATCCCGAGCTCACCCACGATGTGCCGCATCAGGCGGCGGCCGACACCCTGACGGGCATGCCTCTCGGCCACCAGCACCATGCCGATCGCTCCGAGGTCGGGGCGATCCGTCGGACCGTACTCCGTCACGACGCAGGCGCAGAGGAGACCGCCGTCGGGATCGTCGATGCCGTACCCCCTCCCGGCGGTGAGCAGGAGTCCCCACTTGTGTTCCTCGCGGGGCCAGCCCCGGTCCTCGGACAAGTCGGCGCACGCGGAAAGATCCCGGAGCGTCAAGCGGCGAATGGGAAGAGCGTTGAGGGAAGGAGTCGGCACGGGAGCCAGGCTGTCCGATCTGCGCGTCTCACGTCCACCGGTTTGCAGGGAGACGTACGGGCTTTTGGCCATGTCGCGCACCGATCCACAGAAGGCGGACAGATGTTTCACGTGAAACGTCGGCCGGGGACCCGTGCCGGGGGCATATGGAGACCGCGCTCTTCAGCCAGTAGTTGAATAATTGACATATCGACCGCGCTAGGTTACTGCGGTACATCTCATACTTTCGCCTACTTGTCCGTACGGAGCGGGAATCTGGGTTGAATGTGGCCGCTTGGCCGACCGGGGGGCGAACGGGAAAAGTGAAGCCGTCTGCGGAAAATCGGCAACTTCCGATGGGGGAAGGGTGCAGAACGACCAAATGATGTGCGAGGCGAGGCGCACCATGAACGCATCGGCCACCATGACGGCCGACGACGGCTTACCCGGCGGCGCCGGCGCGGACGGCTGGCCGCCCCCGTCTCCGCATTCGATGCCGACGACGGAGCAGGAACGCGAGGTCACCCGACCGGCCGGGCAGCGACCGCCGCTCAGTGGGCCGGAGCCGATCGGGCCGCCCCACCCCGACATCGAGGAACACCTGCCCTCGCAGCCGTCCGAGCCCGCAGCGCAGCCTTCGCCTGACGCCGTGCTCATCCGGCGGACCCTGTCGGCGATCGAGCCCATCGCCGACAAGGTGGCCTCGTACTTCTACGCCCTGCTTTTTGTGCGCCACCCCGAGCTGCGATCGCTCTTCCCGCCGGCGATGGACGCCCAGCGGGACCGTCTGCTCAAGGCGCTGCTCACCGCGGCCGAGCACATCGACAACACCGCTGTCCTCGTCGACTACCTGCAGCGTCTCGGCCGGGGACACCGCAAGTACGGCACCCTCCCGGAGCACTATCCGGCGGTCGGCGAAAGCCTCATCGGGACACTGGACAAATTCGCCGCATCGGTCTGGAACGACGACACCGAGGCAGCCTGGGTGCGGGCGTACACGACGATCTCCCAGGTGATGATCGACGCTGCGGCCGCGGACGAGGTGCACTCTCCGCCCTGGTGGATGGCCGAGATCGTCGAGCACGAGCTGAGAACGCCAGAGGTAGCCGTTCTCACCCTCCGCACGGATCAGCCTTACCCATTTCTCGCCGGGCAGTACGCGATGCTGGAGACGCCGTGGTGGCCGCGAGTCTGGCGGCACTATTCCTTCGCGTCGGCGCCCCGCGCCGACGGTCTGCTGTCGTTCCACGTGAAGGCCATCCCGGCGGGCTGGGTCTCCAACGCTCTGGTGAACCACGCCCGTCCCGGTGACGTCATTCGGCTCGGGCCGCCGACCGGCTTCATGACGGTCGACCACACCACTGACAGCGGATTGCTGTGCCTGGGCGGCGGCACGGGCATAGCGCCGATCAAGGCCCTGCTGGAGGACGTCGCCGAGCACGGCGTGCGTCGCCCGGTCGAGGTGTTCTACGGAGCCCGCACCAACGTCGACCTGTACGACATCGACACCCTGCTGCGGATGCAGCAGCGTCATTCGTGGCTGGACGTCCGCCCGGTCGTGGACCGGGACGGGCGCCTCCAGCTTCCTGGCGTCATCCGCGAGTACGGCCCGTGGAACGAGTACGAGGCGTATCTTTCGGGCCCGCCCGGCATGATCCGGAGCGGTGTGAACGCCTTGAGAGCCGTTGGCGTCCCGTCAGAGCACATCAGGCACGACTCGGTTGAGGAACTCGTGGCCGCCGGGTACTGACCTCGGTTCTCCCGGCCCGGTCAGGAGCGTGATCTCTCAGCCCAGATCAGGAGCGTGCATGGCCCGCACGCCCTCGATGTTCCCGTCGAGGTAGTGACGCAGGGACAGTGGGACCAGATGCACGGAGGCGATCCCGACGCGGGTGAAGGGCACACGGACGATCTCGTACTCGCCGTGCGGCTCGTCGACCTCCGGACCGTGCCGCTGGGACGTGTCCATGGATTCCAGACGGCAGACGAAGAAGTGCTGGACCTTCACACCGGTCGCGCCGCCGTCCTCGCCGATGTGCTCGACGGTGTCCACGAAGCACGGCACCACATCGGTGATCTTGGCGCCGAGTTCCTCATGCACCTCACGGTGGAGCGCGTCGACGACAGTCGTGTCCTCCGGTTCGACGCCGCCTCCGGGAGTGACCCAGTAAGGATCGACACCGGGCTTGGTCCGCTTGATCAGGACGAGATCGTCACCGTCGAGCAGGATGGCACGGGCGGTGCGCTTGACCACGGGTCGGTCGGTCATGGGAGAAATGTGGCCCGACTGGTTCCACGTGAAACCTGCCTCCTGGTTTCACGTGAAACGCAGCGAAGCCCCGCAAGGGCGGACGGCGCTTGTGATGAAGTGTGGGGCTGCCGGTACCGGCGTGCACGGCGCCGGGCGGCGGCGCAGCGGCCTTCACGACCATCCCGCGGCCGTCCGAAGCAGCCGGTCGTGAGCCCGCGCGATATGCGGCATGGCCAGGGTGCCGGTGCGAACCGCCAGAAAGTATGTCCGCAGCGGAGGCACCGCCGGTTCGAGGAGCGCCACGATGTCGCCGCGGTCCAGAGCGGAGACGCACAGATAGCGCGGCAGTACGGCGATACCCGCGCCGGCGATTGTGCAGGCGAGGACCGCGCGGAGGTCGGGGACGATGACGGTGCCGGAGGCGGCGGGGCGGGAGTCGAAGACGGAAGCCCAGTAGCGGGTGGCGAACGGAAGCGACTCATGCACCTCGACGAGCGGGAGGCGCTCCAGAGCGTGGGCACCCCTGCGGCGCAGTTTGACCGTATTGATCCGGGAGACCCAGGAGGGAGCGGCCACCAGGATGTGCTCCTCGTCGCACAGCGGAGTCGAGGTGAGCAGGGCGCCGCGTGGACGGGCCGTGGTGATGGCCAGATCGTGATGCCCGGCGGCGAGGCCCTCGAGCGTCTCCTCGGCGTTCCCGAAGGATGCACGCAGTGCGAAGCCCTGGCCGTTCTCCCGGGTCAGCTCGGTGAGGGCGGGCAGCGCACGTTCCGCGGTGAACTCGGGAGGCCCGGCGAGGTGCAGCGTGCGTAAGGAGAAGTCCTCGTCCAGCCCGGTCTCGGTGATCTCGACCAGGGCGTCGAGATGCGGCGCCGCCTTGTGCGCGAGTTCGTCACCTATCGAGGTGGGGGTCACCCCACGGGCCTGGCGCAGGAACAGCGGGCGGCCCAGTTGCCGCTCCAGGGTCCGTATCTGCGAGGTCACAGCCGGCTGTGACAGGCCCAGCAGCGCGGCGGCGCGGGTGAAGGAGCCGGCCCGGTGCACGGTCACGAAAGTGCGCAGCAGGGCCAAGTCCATGGTCTCCCTCCCCTCCTGTCACCTCCGAGCGCCCAACTATAAATATGTCGATAGGTCTCTGTCGCTACTGTGATTGGACACTGACACAGAGTCAACTAGCCTTGTTGGCGCGGTTCTTGGCGCCCGGGACCGGGACGGTCCGAGCCACGAGGGGGGAGGCTCGGACCGTCCGTCGTACGTACCCGAAAACCACGCGGTGAGAACACGTCGACCAGGCGCGATCCTGTCCGGCGAGGGCCGGTCGTACGGGAAGGACCGGAGACGGGGACGTCCGGAGGAGACGTGCGCGATCAGCCCGCCGACTCGTCGAGCGCGCGCAGGACGTCCGCCACCAGGTCCTCGGTGTCTTCGGCGCCGCAGGAGAAGCGGACGAAGCCCTCCGCGACCGCGTCCCCGCCCCACCGTCCGCGCCGCTCGGCCGTGGACCGCACCCCGCCGAAGCTGGTCGCGTCGTCCACGAGGCGCAGCGACTCCAGGAACCGGTCGGCACGCGCGCGCGTGGGCAGCGAGAAGGACACCACGCACCCGAAGCGCCGCATCTGCCGTGAGGCGATCTCGTGCGAGGGGTCGTCGGGCAGCCCCGGATAGCGCAGCCCGCTCACCTCCGGGCGTCCCTTCAGAGCCTCGGCAAGGGCCAGCGCGTTGGCGTTCTGCCGTTCGGCGCGCAGCTGCAGTGTGGCGAGCGAGCGGTGGGCGAGCCAGGCCTCCATGGGCCCCGCGATGGCACCGACGATCTTGCGCCAGCGCCGTACCGAAGCCATCAGCGCGGCGTTCCGGGACGTCACGTATCCCAGCAGGACATCCCCGTGCCCGGTGAGCTGCTTGGTACCGCTGGCCACGGCGAAGTCGGCCCCGAGGTCCAGGGGCCGCTGTCCGAGCGGGGTCGCCAGGGTGTTGTCGACGGCGACGAGGCACCCGCGCGCGTGTGCCTCGTCGGCCAGCCGCCGCACGTCGCACACGTCCAGGCCCGGGTTCGACGGAGTCTCGATCCACAGCAGGCTCGCCCCGTCGAGGACCTCCAACTGGGCATCGCCACCCGTCGGCGCGGTGCGCACCTCGACGCCGTACGCCTCCAGCTGCTGGCGCACCAGCGGCAGCGCCTGGTAGCCGTCGTTCGGCAGAACTGCGACGTCACCGGTGCGCAGCTGCGAGAAGAGCACGGCGGAGATGGCGGCCATGCCGGAGGGGAAGACCAGCGTCTCGACGTCGTCCTTCCCCGGAGCCTCCAGCTCGCCGATCGCGCGCTCCAGAAGGGTCCAGGTGGGGTTCTCGTCGCGGCCGTAGGTGTAGGGACCCGTGGGCTCGCCCGGCAGGTGGAAGTGAGCGGCGAACACCGGGCCCGGCAGGGTCGGCTCGTACTTGACGGGCTCGGGCAGTCCGGCCCGTACGGCCCGGGTGCCGTCCCCGATGTCGGTGGTCGTCTCGCTCATGCCGCCTGTCCCTTCACTTGCTCATGTACTGCGGTGAGCAGCCCCCTGCTCGCCGCCTCAACCATCTCAAGACACTCCTCGAAACCGTCGGTGCCCCCGTAGTACGGGTCCGGCACGTCGAGGTCATCGCCCGCGGCCGGGTCGTACGAGCGCAGGAGCCGCACTTTCCCCGCATCCTCAGCGGTGGGTGCGAGGCGGCGCAGCGCCCTGAGGTGGCCGGCGTCGAGGGCGATCACGAGATCGAGCCGGGCGAACCAGGCGGGACGGAACTGCCGGGCGGTGTGGTCTCCGGCGTAGCCGTGAGCCTCCAGGACGGCGACGGTGCGCGGATCGGCTCCCTCCCCCTCGTGCCAGCCGTCCGTGCCGGCACTGTCGATCTCGACCAGGCCGTCCAGCCCGGCCTCCTCGACGCGCGCGCGGAAGACGGACTCGGCCATCGGGGAACGGCAGATGTTGCCGGTGCAGACGAAGCAGACGCGGTAGGTCATGTCCGCGCTCAGTCGGTGTCGGGCAGGACGACGGACAGCGCCCAGGACACGATCGAAATGATCAGGGCACCCAGTACGGCGGTCCAGAAGCCCTCCACATGGAAGCTCAGGTCGAGCTTGTCGGCGAGCCACGAGGTGAGCAGCAGCATCAGGGCGTTGACCACCAGAGTGATCAGGCCGAGCGTCAGGATGAAGAGGGGGAACGTGAGGATCTTCACGATCGGCTTGACCACCGCGTTCACCAGGCCGAAGACCACGGCGACCAGCAGCAGGGTGCCGACCTTCCGGCCGGTGCTGTCGCCGGTCAGGGTGATCTTGTCGAGCAGCCAGACGGCGACCGCCAGGGCCCCCGCGTTGGCGATCGTCTTGACTACGAAATTCATCATGTGTCTGATCGTGGCAGAAGCGAACGGACACGAGCACTGGGGCAAGGGCGGGCAAGGGTGATGAAGGCATTCCGGCTGGACGAACTGGAGGCGGAACGCGCCGCCAACGATGGTGCCTACCTGCAGTTCCTGCGGGAGCGGAACATGTCGGTCGGCCTGTACGCGCTCGACGCGGGCGCGCTCGACCCGCAGAGACCCCATGAGCAGGACGAGGTGTACTTCGTCGTCAGCGGACGTGCCGCGATCACGGTCGGCGTGGAGACCACCCAGGTCGCGCGCGGCAGCGTGGTGTACGTGCCCGCCGGGGTCGCCCACAAGTTCCACCACATCACGGAGGATCTGCGGGTGCTGGTGGTGTTCTCTCCGCCGGAGAGCTGAGACCCGTCTCGGGGTTCCCTAGGGGGACGATCAGGGACGGACAAGGGATGCGATACCTCCGGCCGCGCCCTTCGGCGCCCTAGCATCGAAGACAGGTACGAAGCCAGGACAGCAAGCAACCCGGCAGCAGGCTCCCGGACATGGGGCGACGGGTGAGGACAGTGAGGACAGAGGCGATGCGGGAGATCTTCGCGGGGTTGCCGTGGTGGGTGAAGTGGATCGCGGTGCCGGTCATCGCTCTGGTCGTGTTCGGCAGTCTGATATTGAGCGTGCTGCACTTCGTGGTGGCGCTGCTCTTCAAGGTGCTGGTCTTCGTCGCGCTGGTCGGCGGACTGATCTACGTCGTGAGGAAGGTCAAGGCGGGATCGTCACGCACTGACTGGTGAGGCGTCAGCGTACGGCGCGCGATGGCTCTTCCGTGGGCGAGCTTCCAAACGGTCGGCGTGATAACAGGAACGGCAGGTTCCCTCGGGAGAGGGAAGTTTTCCGGCGGTGCCGTCGGCATGCGGTGACGGGCGGTTAAAGTCCGGAACTCGTGACGCGGGGGCAACCCCGCGGGCGGCGCACACCCCTCCCGTGCTCCCCCGCACGGGTGGCCCTCCTCGCGCTTCCGGAGTGACCCTTGGCCACGGTTGACACCCCATCCGCAGACCCGCATGCATCGGGTAAGACGTCCTCCAGGGTCCCGGTTCCCCCGGTACAGCCCCATACGACGCCCGGAGAGGCGCCGTCAGGGCCCACGGAGCCCGGACCCCGCCGGGCCGCGCCTTCGGCGGCGAGCGTCCCGCACGCGAAGGACGCCGCAACCGCAGCCCAGGAATCCCCTTCCACCACTCTGATCGGCTCCGTGCAGCGGGCGATGCGGTTGCTGGAGGCCGTGGCCGAACGGGAGCACGGTGCGCCGGCCAAGCAGTTGGCCCGCGACGCCGGACTCGCTCTGCCCACGGCGTACCACCTGCTGCGCACCCTGACGCACGAGGGCTATCTGCATCGCAGCAAGGGGCTGTTCTTCCTGGGGGAGGCGGTCGAGCGGCTGAGCCGGAGCAGCGCAAAGCAGAAACGTCGCACCACGGTGGTCGAGGCGCTGGCCCAGGTGCGCGACACCATCGGCATCCCCGTCCACCTCGCGATGTACCGGGAGGGCGAGATCGAGATCATGCCCGTCACCGACGCCTTGGACCGGCCGACGACGGACGAGTGGGCCGATGTCCTGGAGACCGGTCGCGCCCACGC
Source organism: Streptomyces poonensis (assembly GCF_014650915.1). Taxonomy (GTDB): domain Bacteria; phylum Actinomycetota; class Actinomycetes; order Streptomycetales; family Streptomycetaceae; genus Streptomyces; species Streptomyces poonensis. Next base: position 52,415 of record NZ_BMVW01000011.1, read on the forward strand.
CATCGGGCAGTGCCTGCTGTCCCAGCTCGGCGAGGGCGACCGGCGCGACCGCCAGGACCAGGATCCCAAGAAGTCGATCACTCCGAACACGGTGTGTGACGATCAACCGTCGTCGCGGCGTCTGAGCGACATCGGTCGAACGGAACCGGCCGGGCAGCGGCAGGAGTGCGGGCCGGGGACCGTCTGCGCCGCCATCCCCGTCACGCTGGGGGCCATCGCCGCGACCATGGCCGTTTCCGTGCCGCTCCACCAGGCCGACCGACTGCTGCCCGCTGTGCGGCAGTTGCGGGACGAGGTGGGACAGCTGTCGGGTGCGCTCGACCTCTCTATCAGCATCTGAAAAATCACTCCTTGTGATCTCCCGTGTACGTTGAGCAAACTTCCAGCAGTGTCAGATGGCTGTTTCCTGGCCAGACAACGGCAACTGGGGTAGACGATGCGTGAGTCAGTACAGGCAGAGGTCATGATGAGCTTCCTCGTGTCGGAGGAGCTCTCCTTCCGCATCCCGGTGGAGCTGCGGTACGAGACCTGTGACCCCTACGCCGTGCGGATGACCTTTCACCTGCCCGGTGACGCCCCGGTGACCTGGGCCTTCGGGCGGGAACTGCTGGTCGACGGCGTGGTCCGGCCGTCCGGTGACGGAGACGTGCACGTCGCGCCCGCCGACACGGACGGGTTCGGCGAGGTGCTGATCCGCCTCCAGGTGGGCTGTGACCAAGCGCTGTTCCGGTCCGGCTCGGCGCCGCTGGTGGCGTTCCTCGACCGCACGGACAAACTGGTCCCGCTCGGGCAGGAGCGTTCCCTCGCTGACTTCGACACCTACCTGGACGAGGCCCTGAACCGCATCCTGGCCGAGGAGCAGAGCGCAGGCTGACCCCCGGCGGACACGGGGTGGCGTAACGCTTCTGCGTGCATGCTGGACGGGCCGGCGGGCTCTCAGCGCTTGCGGCGGCGGCCCCTTCCTCCGCGGGCCGGCACGGCGTCCGCCGCCACTTGGGCACCGGGCCGGTCGGCCGAGACCACCAGCGCGGCCAGAGCCGTGGTCACCGGAACCGAGGCCACCAGACCGATCGAGCCGACGAGGGTGCGGACGATCTCCTCGGCGATCAGCTCGCTGTTGGCGACGGTGCCGACGCTGCTCTGCGCGATCGAGAAGAGCAGCAGCAACGGCAGGGCCGCACCCGCGTAGGCGAGCACGAGGGTGTTGACGACCGACGCGATGTGGTCGCGGCCGATGCGGATGCCCGCGCGGTACAACCCACGCCAGCCCGTCGACGGATTCGCCTGGTGCAGCTCCCAGACGGCCGACGTCTGCGTCACCGTGACATCGTCGAGCACACCCAGCGAACCGATGATGACGCCCGCGAGCAGGAGGCCGCTCATGTCGATCGACGGGTACAGCCCATGGATCAGACCGGTGTTGTCGTCCGTGTTGCCGGTCAGCTCGGCCCAGCCGATGAACAGTGAGCCCAGGATGCCGATCAGCAGCAGCGAGATCAATGTGCCGAGCACGGCCACCGATGTACGCGCCGAGAGGCCGTGGCACGTATAGAGCGCGATCAGCATGATGGCGCTCGACCCGACAACCGCCACGAGCAGCGGATTCGAGCCCTGCAGGATGGCCGGCAGGATGAAGAAGGTCAGCACGAGGAAACTCACGGCCAGCGCGATCAGCGCCATGACACCGCGCATCCGGCCCACCACCACGACCGCCACCGCGAAGATTCCGGCGAGCAGGATCAGGGGGAACTTCCGGTTCACGTCTGCCACCGAGTACTGCAGATCCTCCGGTGCGGAGGGTTCGTAGGCGACGACGACCTTCTGGTCCTGGCTCAACTGCCGTGACTGGTCGGGCTGGACGATCTCCGTGAAGGTACGTCCCTTGTCCTGGCCGGTGTCGACCCGAATGGTCGCCTTCTTGCAGTCCCCGGTCGCCTGCTGCTGGGCGGAGGAGCCCTCGGCGGTCGAAGTGTCACCGGTGGGGGGAGTCCCCGAGGCGTTCACCGACTTGCAGTCCACCCTCACGACCTTGGTGACCGTCGCCTGCTCTGTCTGCCGGTCGAAGCCCACTCCGGTGCGCTCGTGCGGCGGTGCGCCACCGGGCCAGAGAACGCCGAGCCCCACCAGGACCGCGGTGGCGAAGGGGATCAGCACGGCGGCGATCACCTTGCGCAGATGCCGGGAGACGGGGGCGGCGGGACCGTGGACGTGACTGTGCGAGTGCCCATGGCCACCACCGGACGAGGGGCCGGGGTCCGGTCCGTCGTCCGGTCCGTGCCCGCCTCCGGAACCGTGGCCTCCGCCGCCACCACGTCCGGAGCCATGGCCGGATCCGTATCCATGGCCGTTTCCGGAGCCGTGTCCGTGCGGGGGCTCCGACGGTGGGAACGGGGGATGCTGCGTCGTCGTCACCGACCGATCATCGCAAGAACGGCAGGGGCCCACTGTTCACCGCGCCATATATACCGCTAGCGTGGAGGCACCTTTGCACACGCGGGAGCTCGGAGCACCGGGCTGAGAGGGCGCTGACCTCCGCAGACGCGATGTTTCACGTGGAACATCGCCGGACGGAAACCGCTGCGTCGACCGCCGAACCTGTTACCGGGTAATGCCGGCGTAGGGAGTAGGTTTCATGACCAACAAGGACGCAAGCACGCCTGCCCTCAACCAGACGGAGAGGGCTGAGGACGCCGGGACGCCGGCTCCGACGCCCTCGTCCCGGGACGGCGTGGCAGGAGAGTCCATCGGCTGGCACAAGGCGTATGTCGGGGGATCACGCCCCGATCTGCAGGTGCCGGTCCGCCAGGTGCATCTCACCAACGGACAGTCGGTCACCCTGTACGACACCTCCGGCCCGTACACGGATCCGACCGTCGACACCGACGTACGCAGGGGCCTCCGCCCTCTGCGCGAGAACTGGATCATCGCCCGGGGCGACACGGACGAGTACGCGGGTCGCCCCGTCCGCCCCGAGGACGACGGTATCAAGCACACCTCACCGCGTGGTGGCCTGCGCAACCTCGACGCGGTGTTCCCCGGGCGGCCGCGCCAGCCGCGCAGAAGCCGTGACGGTGAGGCCGTGACCCAGCTCGCCTACGCGCGACGCGGGGACATCACGCCCGAGATGGAGTTCGTGGCCATCCGGGAGAACGTGTCGCCCGAGGTCGTGCGGGAGGAGATCGCCGCCGGCCGGGCCGTGCTCCCCGCGAACGTCAATCACCCGGAGATCGAGCCGATGATCATCGGCAAGCGGTTCCTGGTGAAGGTCAACGCCAACATCGGCAACTCCGCCGTCACCTCCTCCATCGAGGAGGAGGTCGAGAAGATGACCTGGGCGACCCGCTGGGGCGCCGACACGGTCATGGACCTGTCCACCGGCCGTAACATCCACACCACCCGCGAATGGGTGCTCCGCAACTCCCCTGTCCCGATCGGCACCGTGCCGCTGTACCAGGCACTGGAGAAGGTCGACGGCAAGGCGGAGGAGCTCACCTGGGAGATCTACAAGGACACGGTCATCGAGCAGGCCGAGCAGGGCGTGGACTACATGACGGTTCACGCGGGCGTGCGCCTGCCGTATGTGCCGCTGACCGCGAACCGGAAGACCGGCATCGTCTCGCGCGGCGGTTCCATCATGGCGGCCTGGTGCCTGGCGCACCACAAGGAGTCGTTCCTGTACGAGAACTTCGAGGAACTGTGCGAGATCCTCGCCTCGTACGACGTCACGTACTCGCTCGGCGACGGCCTGCGGCCCGGCTCGATCGCGGACGCCAATGACGAGGCGCAGTTCGCGGAACTGCGGACGCTCGGGGAACTCAACCGGATCGCCAGGCGTTTCAACGTACAGACCATGATCGAGGGCCCGGGACATGTCCCGATGCACAAGATCAAGGAGAACATCGACCTTCAGCAGGAGATCTGCGATGAAGCTCCGTTCTATACGCTCGGCCCGCTGACCACTGACGTCGCTCCCGCGTACGACCACATCACCTCGGGCATCGGTGCCGCGATGATCGCGTGGTGGGGCACGGCGATGCTCTGCTACGTCACGCCCAAGGAGCACTTGGGCCTGCCCAACCGTGACGACGTCAAGACGGGCGTCATCACCTACAAGATCGCGGCCCATGCGGCGGACCTCGCCAAGGGACATCCGGGCGCACAGGAGTGGGACGACGCACTGTCGGACGCCCGCTTCGAGTTCCGCTGGGAGGACCAGTTCAACCTGGCTCTGGATCCCGACACGGCCCGTGAGTTCCACGACGAGACGCTCCCCGCGGAACCCGCCAAGACGGCCCACTTCTGCTCCATGTGCGGCCCGAAGTTCTGCTCCATGAAGATCAGCCAATCCATCACCGAGCGTTTCGGCGGTGCTGCGGCTGAGGGAGCGTCGCCTGAGGAAGTGGCTGAGGGAATGCTCCAGAAGTCGAAGGAGTTCGCGCAGGCAGGGAACCGGGTGTACCTGCCGATCGCGGACTGAGCCGCCCGCTTCGGATACGGCCCGAGACCTCGTTGCCCGCGGTCTCGGACCGTACTCGCACCCTCACCGCGGTCCACGGGCTGGCGGCGCATCAGTGCCGGGAAGCCGTGTCGTGACGAGCCAGCAGGGCGGTGCAAGCGGCCTCGGTCGCACGCCCAGAGTCCGTAACGGCGGGTGCGTGGGCGAGGAAGTCGTCCGTGGTTCCCGATTGCAGAAGCCCACCGTTGACCCGAGGACGGAGACACCGGGCCTGTCTGTCCTCGGCGGACCGAGCCGGGGACCGAACCAGGGACCGAACCGGGACCAGGTGGGGCGCTGCCGTCATATGCCTGGCGGCCGAAGGCGGCGGAGGTCGGGCAGGCGCGGCACTGTGACGGGACTTGCGGCTGCCGGGGTGGCGAGAGCGTCATGCCGCTCACTGGCGCGAAGTCGGCTGGGTGGCACCTCCTGCGTGTCCGTCGGGACGGAGGGGCGCCCATGTGGTCGTCGGGACGGAGTGGCGCCGGGGTGGCCGCCGGGGCCGGAGCGGTGCTCCGGCAGGGTGGCGGCCCCGCTCCGGCGTGTCACTCCGGCTGGTGCTCGGGTCCCCCGAAGTCAGGGCTGGTGAAGTCCGGACTGCTGAAGCTGGGTCGCGGACCCGCGGTCGGGCCGCCCTCCGGGCTGCTGAAGCCCGGGCGGTGGTAGCCGAGCTGCGGCATGCGGCCGGGCGGGGACGACGGGACCGGGCGGCCCACGGCGGCAGTGCCCGGGTCGGCGAGCGCCTCGCGGAGGAAGGGCATGATGCCGCGCTCCAGCAGCGCTTCACGCCAGGCTTCCCGAGCCCGCTGCACCTCCTTGTCCAGCTCGCCACGGCCTGTGTCCAGGGAGGCGGCGCCGTTGCGCAGGGCGGTGAGAAGGAGGCCGACCGCGGCCACGAGGATCGCGGCCGCGGTGATCGCGCCGAACACCCAGCCGGTGGTGAGCAGGGTCTGGGCGACTCCCGGATCGGGGGTGACCATCTTCAGGACGTACCCCACGAGGAGGAAGATCGCCGCGGCGGTCCCGGCGAGGACGGGAGCAAGGACGGCGACGACTGCACCGGCACCTGCCCCGGCCGTCTCCGTGACCTCTCCCATGGTGGTCGCGAGCCCCACCGCGGTTCCGCCCGGCTCCGCCGAGCCGGACGTGCTCTCGCGGGACGGTGGCGGGGTGGACTGCGCCGGCCGGCGCAGTTCCTCGCGGACCTTCACGTAGTGCTGGTATTCGGCCGCCGCGGCGGCCGTGATGAGGGCGGTGGCGTTGAGCGCCATCGTGCGCAGTTGTTCCGGGTTGAGCCGCTGGCCGACAGCGGCGAGTTCCGGTCGGTTCGGGGCGGAGCGCAGCGCCTCGCTGAGGATCCGCTCGTACTCCTGTCGGTCCTCGCTCAGCAGGTGCTGCGGAACGCTGTTCATGTGCATCCCCCGATGCTCCGTAGGGCTTGTGACTCGGCATGCTGACGAGCCGTTGGGCAGAAACGGAGGGGAGCCTGCTACGGATAAGCCGATGGTAGAGCGGCGACGGTGGGAGGTGACAGGGGGTTTACGGAAATTGGGCGCGGCCCGCAGCGATTGCTTGACGCGGTCCCGTGCCGGACACGCCCGCCCGCGGAGCGGTCAGTGGGCCAGAGGAAGCTGCTGGACCAGCAGCTTTCCGGCCATGGTCACTCCGCCGTCCATCGCGATGGCCAGGCCGTCCGCATAGATGTGCGGTCCTTCGACCACCGGACCTGTGCCGTCCTCGCCTTCTTCCGAGCCGACCTCGCCCAAAAGGTACGGAATTGGGCTGTGGCCGTGGACGATGCGTGCACCGCCGTACACCTCCAGCAGGGAGCGCACGGCGTCGGCACCGCCCTCGTCGCGGAAGGAGAAACGCTTGGTGAACTTGCGGAACAGGTCCCAGACCTCGTCCGCGTCGTTGCGCGTGAGGGTCTCGCGGACGGTGTCGTTGACGGCTTCGATGGAGTCGCCGTAGTCGAGGTAGGCGGTGGTGTCGGAGTGCACCAGCAGATGGCCGTCGACCTGCTCCATGGCGTCGAGCCGGGCCATCCACTGCAGATGGTGGTCCTGCAGGCGCTCCATGTCGGTCTTCTGCCCGCCGTTGAGCAGCCAGGCCGCCTGGAAGGTGGCGGTGCCCGCGCCCGAGTTCACGGGTGTGTCGCCGAAACGCTTGGCGCCGAGCAGCAGCAGCTCGTGGTTGCCCATGAGCGCCTTGCAGTAGCCGCCGGCTGCCGCTGCTTCGGCGGACAGCCGCATCACCAGGTCGATCACGCCGATGCCGTCCGGCCCACGGTCGGTGAAGTCGCCCAGGAACCACAGCCGCGACGTGCCCGCGGACCAGTTGCCCGCAGCGTCGATCAGGCCCTTCTCTTGGAGCGCGGCGATCAGCTGGTCGAGATAGCCGTGGACGTCGCCGACGACGTACAGCGGGCCCGGGCCGGTGGCGGGCTGACCGGCCGGCACGGCCTCGGGGTCCACCGACAGCAGGACGGTGTCGCCCCGGTTGATCACGGGCAGGTCCCGTTCGGTGGGCGTGTATCCCTCCGGGTAACCCTCGGTCCCGTCGAGCGGTCTGGCGACCTCGCCGGGATGCGTGCTGTGGGCATACGGACCGGGTTCGTGGATGTACGCGGGTACGCGGAAGTCACGCCCCGTCGGCGTTCGCACCTCGGGTCCCTGACCGGCCCCCTGAGTCATCGACCCCTCCACCACCATCGCGCCGCCTCTGCACCGCATCGGACTGCCTGGTCGCAGCGGCCCGCGGTGTCGTGCGCCCATCATAGGAATGCGGATCGCGCCATGTGATGACCCAGGGGTGGTGAAATGGCGCGGGGCCTCTGTTCGTCGCTGATTTCTCCCGAATTGGGCGGGACTGACCCGCCCAATTCGTCCTCGGCTGCTGGCGGGGATCGCTATGGATCCCTGCCCGGTCAGTCCCCTTCGGGCGATCGCGGCGGGCTGACCGTCGTACGGGGCGGTCGGCGCTCGGACGAGGTCCGCACGATCAGCTCCGTCGGTATCACCTGCTCGACCGGTTGCTCCGACTCGACGCCCTCGATGGCGTCGATGAGGAGCTGGACCACCGCCGTACCGATCCGGCGCGGTTTCAGGGACAGAGTCGTGATGGGCGGTTCGGTGTTGGCGTAGACGGTGGACTCGCTGCAGCACACCAGCAGCAGGTCGTCCGGCACCCGCATGCCGTACCGCCGGGCCGCGGCCAGCAGATCGGTGCCATTGGGGTCGAACAGCCCGTAGACGGCGTCCGGACGGTCGGGCCGGGCCAGCAGCCGGTCGGCGGCCACGGCTCCGGCACAGGGATCGTGCGCCGGATAGGCCTCGTACACCGGATCCTGTCCGATCCGCTCGCACCAGCGCAGGTACGCGGTGGTGGACAGGTGGGTGTAGGTGTCCGTCGTGGTCCCCGTCAGCAGGCCGATCCGGCGGGCGCCGGCGTCGGCCAGGTGGTCGAGGATGCCGAGGACGGCGGCCTCGTGGTCGTTGTCCACCCAGGCGGTGACGGGGAGCGAGCCGGCCGGGCGGCCGTCGGAGACGACCGGCAGTCCTTGCCGGACCAGTTCGCTGACCACTGGATCATGGTCGGAGGGGTCGATGACCACGGTGCCGTCCAGAGCGACATTCGACCAGACGTCGTGGCGCGAGGTCGCGGGAAGGATGACCAGGGCGTAGCCCCGGGCGAGCGCGGCCGAGGTGGCGGCCCGCGCCATTTCCGCGAAGTAGGCGAATTCGGTGAAGGTGAAAGGTTCATCCCCGTACGTCGTCACGGTCAGGCCGATCAGTCCGGACTTTCCGGTACGGAGGGTTCGGGCCGCCGCCGACGGGCGGTAGCCCAGTCGGTCGGCGACTTCTCGGACATGGCGTCGGGTGGCGTCCGGAAGCCGGCCCTTGCCGTTGAGGGCGTCGGAGACGGTCGTGATGGAGACACCGGCGGCGGCGGCCACGTCTCTGATGCCCGCCCGGCCCGGCCGGTTGCCTCGGCGGGGGGTCTCCGCCCGGCTCACCTGGTGCTTCCCTGCTGCTGTCATGGCGAGCCGATAGTAGGGCTCATGCGGTGGGGTAGGGCGGACGCATATGCGTCCGTTGACAGGCACGTTTCTGCAAGGTCAGGAATTGCCAAATGCCTGGGAAGGCGAGGGACTTAAACGATCCAAGACCGATACGTGACTCCCCTGCACGCATGGGTCCGATACGTGGCCCGTGTTGCGAAGAGGTCTCAACTCACCTTCACGGGGGATGCGCGCCACGGCGTGAGCCACCGGCGCGTGCATTTATGCGTGGCGCGCCCCCTGTTTCCTACGCCTTCGTCTCATGATGCCTCTGGGGTGGGTGTGACGTACGGGGTGCGCCCGCGAGGATGCGCGGAGTTGTCCACAGGCCATTCGCAGGGGAGCCGAATCCTCATAAAGTGAGGATCATTGAGTGTCGACGAGGAGGACTGCGGTGAGCGAGACGAGCCCCAAGCTGCGAGCCGAGCTCGAGGGGATCCCGACCTACAAGCCCGGTAAGCCCGCCGCGGCGGGTGGGCCCACGGCGTACAAGCTGTCCTCCAACGAGAACCCCTACCCGCCGTTGCCCGGCGTACTGGACAGCGTCTCCTCGGCGGTGTCGTCCTTCAACCGGTACCCGGACATGGCGTGCACGGGCCTGATGAGTGAGCTCTCCGATCGCTTCGGAGTACCGCTGGCCCACCTGTCGACGGGCACGGGCTCGGTCGGGGTCGCCCAGCAGCTGCTCCAGGCGACCTCCGGACCGGGTGACGAGGTGATCTACGCCTGGCGGTCCTTCGAGGCGTACCCGATCATCACGCGGATCAGCGGAGCCACGCCCGTGGAGGTGCCGCTGACGCCGGGGGACGTGCACGACCTGGACGCGATGGCGGACGCGATCACCGACCGGACGCGGTTGATCTTTGTCTGCAACCCCAACAACCCGACGGGAACGGTGGTGCGCCGGGCCGAGCTGGAGCGTTTCCTCGATCGGGTGCCGGGCGATGTGCTGGTGGTGCTGGACGAGGCGTACCGCGAGTTCATCCGTGACACGGAGGTCCCCGACGGGGTCGAGATCTACCGCGAGCGGCCGAACGTCTGCGTGCTGCGCACCTTCTCCAAGGCGTACGGTCTCGCCGGGCTCCGGGTGGGCTTCGCGATCGCCCACGACCCGGTGGCGGCGGCGCTGCGCAAGACGGCCGTGCCGTTCGGGGTGAGCCAGCTCGCGCAGGAGGCGGCGATCGCCTCCCTGCGCGCCGAGGACGAACTGCTGGGCCGGGTCGGCGCACTGGTGTGCGAGCGCACGCGGGTGGTGGAAGAGCTGGGTGCTCAGGGCTGGACGGTGCCCGAGACCCAGGCGAACTTCGTGTGGCTGCGGCTGGGGGAGCGCACCGCGGACTTCGCGGCCGCATGCGAGGAGCACGGTGTCGTCGTGCGGCCGTTCCCCGGTGAGGGGGTCCGCGTGACGATCGGTGAGAGCGAGGCCAACGACATCTTCCTCAAGGTGGCGGAGGCGTTTCGCAAGGCCGCGTGACACCCGGCCACATCGTGGGGCCTGGTCGATCGATTGCTGAGATCGGCTGCTGAGCGGAGCGGCCGCCGGGGCGGGCCGGCATCTTGAGGGCTCACCTCAAGATGCCGGCCCGCCCCCTTTCGTCCTGTCCCCGTCTGCCGGGCGGCCTGCGGACGTGGGGCTGTCGGGCCCTTGCGCACGGGGCCGGCGTCAAGGGGGACCCCCCTCCCCGTGTCGTGCACGGGTGCGTCATAATTGCTTGTGAATGTGAACGCGTTCACAAGCCTGCCCGGTTCGTCCTGTGCTGTGCCTGACAAACCTGAGCAAACTGCCGCCATGACCACGGCATGTAAGGAGAAGACGTGGACATCGCTCTGGCGCCGGAGACTCTGGCGCGATGGCAGTTCGGTATCACCACCGTCTACCACTTCCTCTTCGTCCCGCTGACGATCTCGCTCGCCGCGCTCACCGCCGGCCTGCAGACCGCCTGGGTCCGTACCGGCAAGGAGAAGTACCTCGAGGCCACCAAGTTCTGGGGCAAGCTCTTCCTGATCAACATCGCGATGGGTGTCGTCACCGGCCTGGTGCAGGAGTTCCAGTTCGGCATGAACTGGTCGGACTACTCCCGCTTCGTCGGGGATGTCTTCGGCGCCCCGCTGGCCTTCGAGGCGCTCATAGCCTTCTTCTTCGAGTCGACCTTCATCGGCCTGTGGATCTTCGGCTGGGACAAGCTGCCGCAGAAGATCCACCTCGCCTGCATCTGGATGGTCTCCATCGGCACGATCCTGTCGGCGTACTTCATCCTCGCGGCCAACTCGTGGATGCAGCACCCCGTCGGCTACCGGATCAACGAGGAGAAGGGGCGTGCCGAACTCACCGACTTCTGGCGGGTGCTGACCCAGGACACCGCCCTGACCCAGGTCTTCCACAGCCTCACGGCGGCTTTCCTCACCGGCGGCGCCTTCATGGTCGGCATCGCGGCCTTCCACCTCATGCGCAAGAAGCACGTCCCGGTGATGAAGACGTCCCTGCGGCTCGGCCTGGTCACCGTGGTCGTCGGCGGTCTGCTCACCGCGATCAGCGGCGACACGCTCGGCAAGGTCATGTACGAGCAGCAGCCGATGAAGATGGCCGCGGCCGAGGCGCTGTGGGACGGCGAGGGCCCCGCGCCCTTCTCGGTCTTCGCCGTCGGTGACGTCGACGAGGGACACAACAAGGTCGCCATCGAGATCCCGGGCCTGCTGTCCTTCCTCGCGAAGAACGACTTCGAGTCGTACGTCCCCGGCATCAACGAGCTCAACAAGGAGATGCAGGAGAAGTACGGCCCCGGGGACTACCGTCCCAACATCCCCGTCGCCTACTGGGGCTTCCGTTGGATGATCGGCTTCGGCATGGCCTCCTTCAGCCTCGGGCTGCTCGGCCTCTGGCTGACGCGCAAGAAGTTCCTGCTGCCGCAGCACCTGAGGGTGGGCGAGGACGAGGTGCCGCATCTCTCGCTGCTGCCCGGGAAGGTGCTCGGACCGACGCTGACCAAGTGGTTCTGGCGCGTCGCGGTCCTCACCATGGGGTTCCCGCTGATCGCCAACGCCTGGGGCTGGATCTTCACCGAGATGGGCCGTCAGCCGTGGGTCGTCTTCGGGGTGCTCCGCACCAGCGCCGCGGTCTCCCCCGGTGTCTCGCAGGGCGAGGTCATCACCTCGATGATCGTGTTCACCACCCTGTACGCGATCCTCGCGGTCGTCGAGGTCAAGCTGCTCGTGAAGTACGTCAAGGCCGGCCCGCCGGAGCTCACCGAGGCCGACCTCAATCCGCCCAAGAAGATCGGCGGCGACCTCCGTGACGCCGACAAGCCGATGGCCTTCTCGTACTAGGCCGAGGGAGCTGCACAGTCATGGAACTTCACGACGTCTGGTTCGTCCTCATCGCGTTCCTGTGGATCGGTTACTTCTTCCTGGAGGGGTTCGACTTCGGAGTCGGTGTCCTCACCAGGCTGCTGGCCCGCAACCGGCCGGAGAAGCGGGTGCTCATCAACACCATCGGACCCGTCTGGGACGGGAACGAGGTGTGGCTGGTCACGGCCGGCGGTGCGACCTTCGCCGCCTTCCCCGAGTGGTACGCCACGCTCTTCTCCGGCTTCTACCTGCCGCTGCTGGTCATCCTGGTGTGCCTCATCGTGCGCGGGGTCGCCTTCGAGTACCGGGTGAAGCGGCCGGAGGAGAGGTGGCAGCGCAACTGGGAGGCGGCGATCTTCTGGACCTCGCTGATCACCGCGTTCGTGTGGGGCCTGATCTTCGGCAACATCGTGCGCGGGGTGAAGATCGACTCCGAGCTCGAGTACGTCGGCGGCATCGTCGACCTGCTCAACCCGTACTCCCTGCTGGGCGGTCTGGTGATGCTGTCGCTGTTCACCTTCCACGGAACGGTGTTCGTCGGGCTCAAGACCGTGGGGGAGATCCGGGACCGGGCGCGGACGCTGGCGCTTCGGGTGGGTCTGGTGACCTCCGTACTGGCACTGGTCTTCCTGCTGTGGACGCAGGCCGACAAGGGCAACAGCGCATCGCTGGCCGCGCTGATCGTGGCGGTGGCCGCGCTCGTCGCCGCGGTGGGCGTGGCCCAGACGGGGCGTGAGGGGTGGGCGTTCGTCCTGTCGGGGCTCACGGTCGTGGCTGCGGTCGCGATGCTCTTCCTCACGCTCTTCCCGAACGTCATGCCGTCGTCGCTGAACGAGGAGTGGAGTCTCACGGTGACCAACGCCTCGTCGGCCCCCTACACCCTGAAGATCATGACGTGGTGTGCGGGGATCGCCACTCCGGTGGTCCTGCTCTACCAGGGGTGGACCTACTGGGTGTTCCGCAAGCGGATCGGCACGCACCACATCGCCGAGGCCGCGCACTGAGTCCGACAGAGAGCCGTGTGACCCGTTGTTTCACGTGAAACGCGACTCTCCGGGCCGCAAGGCGTGTTTCACGTGAAACACGCCTGCTGAGAAAAGGGTGTGTTTCACGTGAAACCGATCGACCCGCGTCTGCTGCGCTACGCCCGGGCCACCCGCCTCTTCCTGGGAGCGGTCGTCGGCCTGGGTGCTCTCGGGGCGGTGCTCGTCATCGCGCAGGCGATGCTCATCGCCGAAGTGGTCGTCGGCGCCTTCCAGCACGGGCTGTCGGTCAGCGAACTCGGCACTCCCCTGCTGCTGTTGGTGGCGGTGGCATGTGGTCGAGGGCTGGTCTCCTGGCTCACCGAACTGGCCGCGCACCGGGCGAGCGCGGCGGTGAAGTCAGAGCTGCGCGGACGGCTGCTGGAACGCGCCGCCGCGCTCGGCCCCGGCTGGCTGAGCGGTCAGCGCACGGGCTCCCTCATCGCCCTCGCCACGCGCGGGGTGGACGCCCTCGACGACTACTTCTCGCGCTACCTGCCGCAGCTGGGCCTTGCCGTGGTCGTGCCCGTGGCGGTGCTCGCCCGCATCGTCACGGAGGACTGGGTCTCCGCGGCCATCATCGTCGGCACACTTCCGCTCATCCCGATCTTCATGGTGCTCATCGGCTGGGCCACGCGTTCGCAGATGGACCGGCAGTGGCGGCTGCTTTCGCGGTTGTCCGGTCACTTCCTGGACGTGGTCGCCGGGCTGCCGACGCTGAAGGTGTTCGGCCGGGCCAAGGCGCAGGCCGAGTCGATCAAGCGGATCACCGGGGAGTACCGGCGGGCCACGATGCGGACGCTGCGGATCGCGTTCCTGTCGTCCTTCGCGCTGGAGCTGCTCGCCACGATCTCCGTCGCGCTGGTGGCGGTGACGATCGGTATGCGGCTGGTGCACGGGGACATGGACCTGTACATCGGGCTGGTCGTCCTTGTTCTCGCCCCCGAGGCGTATCTGCCGCTCAGGCAGGTGGGGGCCCAGTTCCATGCCGCGGCCGAGGGGCTGGCGGCGGCCGAGGAGATCTTCGAGGTGCTGGAGACGCCGGTGCCGGTCTCCGGCTCGCAGCCCGCGCCCGAGGGGGGATTCCGCTTCGAGGGTGTGACCGTGCGGTACCCCGGACGTGCGGCCGACGCCGTCCGCGATGTGTCCTTCGAGGTGCGCACCGGGGAGACGGTGGCGCTCGTGGGGCCGAGCGGGGCGGGCAAGTCCACGCTGCTCAACGTGCTGCTCGGGTTCGCGGAGCCGGCCACGGGACGGGTGCGGATCGAAGACGCGGATCTCGCCTCCCTCGATCGCGACGCGTGGCACTCACGCGTGGCCTGGGTGCCGCAGCGGCCCCATCTGTACGCCGGGACCATCGCCGAGAACGTACGGCTGGCGCGGCCCGACGCGGATGAGCGGGCCGTACGGCGGGCGCTGGCCGACGCCGGTGCGCTGGCGTTCGTCGAGGCGCTGCCCGACGGTCCCGACACGCTGCTGGGCGAGGACGGTACCGGGCTGTCGGCCGGGCAGCGTCAGCGGATCGCCCTGGCGCGGGCCTTCCTCGCGGACCGGCCCGTGCTGCTGCTGGACGAGCCGACGGCCTCGCTGGACGGGGAGACCGAGGCGGAGGTCGTGGACGCGGTACGGCGGCTCTCGGCCGGGCGGACCGTGCTGCTGGTGGTGCACCGGCCGGCGCTGCTGGCGGTGGCCGACCGGGTGGTCCGGCTGGAGACCGAGGTGTCCGCCGCTGCGGGGTCCGGTCCCTCGCGCGTCGGGGAGTCGCGGCCGGATCAGGAGAACCGGCAGGAAGGGGAGTATTCGCAGGACCGGGTGGAGCGGGAAACCCGGCAGGGGCCCGTCCCGGCGGCATCCGCGGAGGAGCCGCTGCTGAGCGGAGGGCGGTCCGTGCTGGCCCGGGTCCGTGCCATGGCGGCCCCCCGGCGGGGTCGGCTCGCCCTCGCGCTGCTGCTCGGCAGCCTGGCCCTGGGCAGCGCGGTGGGACTCATGGCCACCTCCGGGTGGCTCATCTCGCGGGCCTCCCAGCAACCGCCCGTGCTGTACCTGATGGTCGCCGTGACGGCCACGCGTGCGTTCGGGATCGGACGGGCCGTGTTCCGGTACGCGGAGCGGCTGGTGTCGCACGACGCGGTGCTGCGGATGCTGGCCGACACCCGGGTCGCCGTCTACCGGCGGCTGGAGCGGCTGGCCCCCGCGGGACTGGGGCGTGCCCGGCGCGGTGACCTGCTCTCGCGGCTCGTCGCCGACGTGGACGCGTTGCAGGACTACTGGGTGCGGTGGCTGCTGCCCGCCGGCGCCGCGATCGCGGTCTCGGCCGCCTCCGTGGGGTTCACCGCGTGGCTGCTGCCCGAAGCCGGCGCGGCCCTCGCCGTCGGGCTGCTCGCCGCCGGAACCGGCGTACCGCTGCTGACCGGAGCGGTGGCACGGCGCGCCGAGCGGAGGCTGGCGCCCGCCCGTGGCGAACTGGCCGTCCGTACCGCCGATCTGCTCACCGGCACCGCCGAGCTGACCGTGGCGGGCGCCCTGCCCGAGCGGATCGCCGGAACGCGGCGGGCCGACAGCGCACTGACCCGGATCGCCTCCCGCGCCGCCACGGCGACCGCGCTCGGCGACGGGCTCACCGCCCTCGTCACGGGGCTCACGGTCGCCGCCACCGCGCTCCTGGGCGCCCAGGGGGTGGCCGACGGCCGTCTCGGCGGGCTCGCGATGGCTGTCGTAGTCCTCACCCCGCTGGCCGCGTTCGAGGCCGTCATGGGGCTACCGCTCGCCGTGCAGTTCCGGCAGCGGGTACGGAAGAGCGCGGAGCGCGTGTACGAGGTGCTGGACGCCCCCGATCCCGTACGCGAACCGGAGGAGCCGCGGTCCGCGCCGCGGTCGCCCTTCCCCCTCGTTCTCAAGGGGCTGGCCGCCCGCTACGAAGGGCAGGACCGGGACGCGCTCGCCGGGGTGGATCTCACCGTCCACGAAGGCCGCCGGATCGCCGTCGTCGGTCACTCGGGATCGGGGAAGACGACATTGGCGCAGGTGCTGCTGCGGTTCCTGGACGCGCACAGCGGGACGTACACGCTGGGTGGCGTGGACACTTACGCGCTCGACGGTGACGCCGTACGGCGGCTCGTCGGGCTGTGCGCCCAGGACGCGTACATCTTCGACAGTTCCGTACGCGAGAACCTGCTCCTGGCGCGGCGGGACGCCACCGAGGCGGATCTGCGGGACGCGCTCGCGCGGGCGCGGCTCCTCGACTGGGCCGACGCGCTGCCCGACGGGCTCGGCACGCTCGTCGGCGAGCACGGTGCCCGGTTGTCCGGCGGTCAGCGCCAGCGGCTCGCCCTCGCCCGGGCGCTGCTCGCCGACTTCCCGGTCCTGGTGCTCGACGAGCCCGCGGAACACCTGGATCTGCCGACCGCCGACGCGCTGACCGCGGATCTGCTGGCCGCGACCGAGGGCCGTACGACCCTGCTGATCACCCACAGACTGGCCGGGCTGGAGGCCGTCGACGAGGTCGTGGTCCTCGCCGGGGGACGGATCGTCCAGCGGGGGCCGTACGCGGAACTGGCGGCCGTGGACGGACCGCTGCGGGACATGGCCGTGCGCGAGGCGAGGGGGGAGGCGCCCGCACGGTTGCTCCCCAGTGCCGAACGCCCGGCCGCCGAGGCGCTGTTCGGCGCAATGCGGTGATCCGTCCGTGGCACCTCGTCGCCCGGCCGTACGACTCGAACAGGACCGGGCACGGGGGTGCGCGACACGATCGCTGACATGTGCTCCCGTCGTCGTCACCGGTTGCTCGTTGGCCTGCGCTCACGTTGCCGCCGTCATCCGCTGCCCGTCTCCGTGCTGCTGATCGCCTCCGCGGTGCTCGTGGCACGGCCCACGGCGGCCGAGGGCGGGGCCACGGGTCTCTCCGGTGACTCCGAGGTCAGTGCCCGGGTGGCGCGGCTGTACGAGGACGCGGCCGCCGCGACCCAGCGGTATGAACTGGGGCGGCGGGAGGCGGAGGCGCAGCGCGCCGAGGCGCTTCGGCTGGAGGAGCTGCTGACGAGGGAGCGGGCCCAGATCGCCGCTCTCCATGAGGACCTCGGCCGGATGGCACGCGCCCACTACCGCCAGGGCGGCGGGATGCCGTACGCCGCTCGGATGCTTCTCGCGGGAGACCCCGAGGAAATGATCCGCGGACACCGGGCCGCCCGGCAGGCGGAGAAGACGATCGACAACGCCGTGGCCCGGAGCCGTCACGCGGAGGCGCGGCTCGCCGCCGACGAGGCGAAGGCACGGCAGCGGTGGGAGGAACTCGACCGGCGCACCGCCGCACTCGCCACGACCAAACGGTCTCTCGAGAAGAAGCTCGAGGAGGCGCGGTGGACGCTGCAGGGGCAGGCGGACACGTCGGCGGCGGCGGGCTCGTGCCGTGGTGCCGTACGCCTCGACCAGCCCGGGACCGTGGCCGCGCACGCATGGGTGGCGCCCGTGAGGACGTACGAACTCTCGGCGGGTTTCGGCAGCGGCGGTGGACGTTGGGCGAACCGGCACACCGGGCAGGACTTCGCGGTGCCCATCGGCACGCCGGTGCGGGCCGTCGGCGCGGGACGGGTCGTGCGGGTGTCCTGCGGCGGGCCCTTCGGTATTGAGATCGTGGTCCGGCACCCCGACGGCTACTGCACGCAGTACGCCCACCTCGCCGCCGTCACCGTGGAACAGGGGGAACCGGTGTCCGCCGGGCAGTGGATCGGCCAGTCGGGCACCACGGGCAACTCCACCGGGCCTCACCTGCACTTCGAGGTACGGGTCACGCCGGAGCCCGGCTCGGGGATCGATCCGGTGCCGTGGCTGCTGAGACACGGTGTGGAGCTGTAGGCGCGGACTCCCGGACGCAGGTGCCCGCTCGGCGGCCCGGGGCCTCGGAGAGCCGAAGGGCCGGAGCCCTGACCGCTACAGCCGTCCGGACTGCTGCCGGCGTTCATGGACCAGGCGCTCGATCACGACCGCGACCCCGTCGTCGTTGTTGGCGACGGTGCGGCCGGATGCGGCGGCGAGCACATCGGGGTGCGCGTTGCCCATGGCGTACGAGCGGCCCGCCCAGGTGAGCATC
This sequence comes from Streptomyces poonensis, assembly GCF_014650915.1. GTDB lineage: Bacteria > Actinomycetota > Actinomycetes > Streptomycetales > Streptomycetaceae > Streptomyces > Streptomyces poonensis. The sequence continues at coordinate 70,423 of NZ_BMVW01000011.1, forward strand.
TCCAGATCGTTCGGCATGTCGCCGAAGGCGACCACCTCCTCGTGGGAGATGCCGCGCTCGGCGCAGCACAGTGCGAGCGTGCTGGCCTTGGAGACGCCCGGGCCGCTGATCTCCAGCAGGGCGCTGGGGCTGGAGCGGGTGATGGTGGCGCGGTCGCCGACGGCGAGGCGGGCGGTCGTGAGGAAGGCGTCGGGATCGATACGAGGGTGATAGGCCAGGATCTTGAGCACCGGCTCACCGGCGGTGGCCCCGTCCGGCGCCAGCAGCTTCTCCGCGGGCGCGACGGTCTCGGGTATCTCCACGTGGAGCTTCGGATACCCCGGCTCCTGGTGGAAGCCGTACGTCTGCTCGACGGCGTACACGGTGTCCGGCGCGGCCTCACGCAGCAGGCGTACGGTGTCGAGCGCGTTCTCCCGCGCCAGCTCGCGCACCTTGACGAACCGGTGGGTGCCCGGTCCGCCGTGCAGGTCGACGACGGCGGCGCCGTTCCCGCAGATCGCCAGGCCGTGCCCGTGGACGTGGTCGCTGACCACGTCCATCCAGCGGGCCGGGCGGCCGGTGACGAAGAAGACCTCGATGCCCGCCCCCTCGGCGGCCGCGAGGGCGGCGACCGTACGCGGGGACACCGACTTGTCGTCGCGCAGAAGAGTGCCGTCGAGGTCCGTGGCGATCAGCCGTGGCGGGACGGTCGGGGCCGGGGACTCGGGCTGTCTCGTCGCTGAGGTCACGAGCCCATTCTCCCGCACAAGCCCGCACGGGCGTGCGAGTGCGTGCACGAGTGCATGGCCGGGCTTCCCACCAGCCCTCTCGCGGCCTGCCGCGGCCGTACTCATCCCAGCTGTGCGGTCGCCTCCATGGCGATGCGTTCGAAGACCTTCTCGTCCACGGCGAAGACCGAGTCGGGGACGGGCCAGTGGATGACGAGGTGCGTGAACCCCAGCTCCGCATGACTCCCGGCGAAGTCCACGAACGCGTCGAGCGACTGGAACGGACGGTCGCGGTCCGGAGTGAAGCCGGTGAGCAGGACCTTCTCCATCGCGGTCACGTCACGGCCGAGCACGGCGCACGCCTCAGCCAGCTTCTCGGCCTGTCCGCGCAGGGCACGCACCGACTCCTCGGGAGTGCCCGTCTCGTAGAGCCGGGGATCGCCTGTCGTCACCCAGGCCTGTCCGTACCGGGCGGCCAGCTTGAGCCCGCGTGGTCCGGTGGCGGCCACCGCGAAGGGCAGCCTGGGGCGCTGTACACAGCCCGGGATGTTGCGCGCCTCGTGCGCCGAGTAGAAGTCGCCCTCGTACGACACCGAGTCCTCGGTCAGCAGCCGGTCGAGCAGCGGCACGAACTCGGCGAAGCGGTCGGCCCGCTCGCGTGGCGTCCACGGTTCCTGGCCGAGCGCGGTGGCGTCGAAACCGGTGCCGCCGGCACCGACACCCAGAGTGACACGCCCGCCGGAGATGTCGTCGAGGGAGATCAGCTCCTTCGCGAGGGTCACCGGGTGCCGGAAGTTCGGCGAGGTCACGAGGGTGCCCAGACGCAGCCGCTCGGTCACGGCGGCGGCGGCCGTGAGGGTGGGCACCGCCCCGAACCAGGGACCGTCCCGGAAGCTGCGCCACGACAGGTGGTCGTACGTGAACGCCGTATGGAACCCGAGCTGTTCGGCCCGCTCCCACGCGGAGCGACCGCCTTCGTGCCAGCGGACGTACGGGAGGATGACGGTGCTCAGACGCAGACTCATGCCTTTGAGCCTAAGCGGGTGTGGGTGGCGGCCCCGACGGGGCACGCGGCGGGCGCGCGTCGCTCCTCGCCGCACGGGGCGGCGAGTGCTCCTGCCCGCGGTCAGTGCGGCCCCGGGAACCGCACGTACCCAGGGGGTACGGCTTCCGTCAGCCACACCCCGTTGTCGCTCACCCGGAACACATGGCCGTCGCGGTGCATCGCGGCGGCGTCCACGGAGAGCACGACGGGGCGGCCGCGGCGGGCGCCGACCCGGGTGGCGGTGTCGCGGTCGGGGGACAGGTGCACGTCGTGGCGGCTCATCGGCCGCAGTCCCTCCGCCCGGATGGCGTCCAGGCAGGAAGCCACCGTCCCGTGGTACAGGTACGGCGGCGGCACCGCCGGGGACAGGCCGAGGTCGACCTCGACGGTGTGGCCCTGGCTGGCCCGGATTCGGGTGCCCTCGACGGCGAAGCGCCGCTTGTCGTTGGTGGCGACCACGTGGTCGAGCTCCGCCCTGGTGAAGCGGAAGCCGTGCGTGGCCGCCGCCTCGATGAGGTCGCCGATGTCCACCCAGCCGCCCGCGTCGAGCGTGAGACCGATGCGCCCGGGCTGGTGCCGCAGGTGTTTCGCGAGATACTTCGACACCTTCACGATGCGCCGTTCTTCCATTTCGTCAGGGTGCCGGAGAGACGTGTATCACGCACGTCATTTACGTCCCGAGGTTTGGTCCACAGCCAAGTGGGTTTTTCCACAGGCAAGTTGTCGAAACTGTGGACAACCAGCCGGGCCCGACCGGTGGTTCAGCCGTCGGACGGATGTTCACAGGGGTGGGTCGAGGCGTCCGATCGCGCGCACCGCGCCCGGGGCGAGGCGCGACAGGAAGCGGCCGCTGCGGGCCTCCGGGGTGACGGGGACGACGGCCTGGTCGCGTACGACCGCACGCAGGATCGCCTCCGCCACCTTCTCCGGCGGGTAGTTGCGGAGCCTGTACAGCCGTGCGGCGCGCGTCCGGAGACGCTGCTCCTCGTCGGCGTCGACGCCCGCGAAGCGCGCGGCCGCAGTGATGTCCGTGGTGACGATGCCCGGACAGATCGCCGACACACCGATGTCCTGCCCGGCGAACTCCGCGCGCAGGCACTCGCTGAGCATCAGGACGGCCGCCTTGGAGGTGCTGTAGGCGGTCAGGGTCTTCGACGGCAGATACGCCGCCGCGGAGGCGACGTTGACGATGTGACCGCCCTGGCCGCGCTGGGCCATCCGCCCGCCGAAGAGCCGACAGCCGTGGATCACGCCCCACAGATTCGTGTCGAGGATCCGCTTCCAGTCCTCGGCCGTGGTGTGGAGGAAGGTGCCGGCCAGCGCGATCCCGGCGTTGTTGACCAGGACGTCCACGACGCCGTGCTCGGCGGTGACCCTTTCCGCGAGTTTCTCCATGGCCTCCCCGTCGGAGACGTCGGCCGTCTCGGCCCAGGCCGTGGGGGCGCCAGCCAGCCGGGCCGCCTCCGCCGTGCGGGCCGCGCCCGCCGCGTCCCGGTCGACGGCCACCACGCGCGCGCCGGCCTCCGCGAACGCCAACGCGGTGGCCCGCCCGATACCGGAGGCCGCACCGGTGACCAGCACGAGCTGTCCGCCGAACCGGTCGGCGTACCGGCCGGTGGCCACCGGGGCGGGGTGTCCGCTCTCGGTGGCCGTCACGAACTCGGTGATCCAGGCGGCAAGTCGGTCGGGACGCGTCCGCGGGACCCAGTGCTTGGCCGGGAGTGTCCGGCGGGTCAGGCGCGGGACCCACGCCTCCAGTCCGTCGTACAGCCTCTCCGAGAGGAACGCGTCGTCCAGGGGCGTGATGAGCTGTACGGGCGCGTGCGCGTACGCGTCCTCGCGGGGGTTCGACAGCCGGGACCGGACGTTGTCCCGGTACAGCCACGCGCCATGTGCCGCGTCCGTGGGCAGTGACGAGGTGGGGTAACCGTCCGCGGCGATCTTCTCCGTGCGCCGGAGGATTCCGGGCCACCGTCTGCCGAGGGGACCGCGCCAGGCCAGCTCCGGCAGGACCGGAGTGTGCAGCAGGTACACGTACCAGGACTTGGCGCCCTGGCCGAGGAGCTGCGCCGCCGCGCGCGGGGTCGGCCGCCTCAGCCGGCGTCTGATCCAGTGCCCGAAGTGGTCGAGGGACGGACCGGACATCGAGGTGAAGGACGCGATCCGGCCCTCGGTGCGCGCGGCCGTCACGAACTCCCAGCCCTGCACCGAGCCCCAGTCGTGCCCCACCAGGTGCACCGGCCGGCCCGGACTGACGGCGTCCGCCACCGCCAGGAAGTCGTCCGTCAGCTTCTTCAGGGTGAACCCGCCGCGCAGCGGCCGCGGAGCCGTCGACCCGCCGTGCCCGCGGACGTCGTACAGGACGACGTGGAAGCGGTCGGCGAGCCGGTGGGCGACCGCGGACCACACCTCTTTGGAGTCGGGGTAGCCGTGCACGAGCACGACGGTGGGCAGTTCGGGATCGCCCAGCTCGGCGACGCACAGCTCGACCCCGTCCGCGCGCACCCGGCGCTCTCGTACGGCGCCGCGCCCCTCCCCGCCCGCAGCCCGTTGCTGTTCGCTCACTCGCGGGACCCCCCGTTCGCCGACTGCGCTACGTGTCCGTAACGTCACACCCACGACTCCGCCGGAACGAATGTGGCAACGGTCAGCGACTGCGTCAAGAGCCGTATCGGAGACCTGGGAACAACTCAGGGGTCGGTGATGTCCCGTGAGGTGCGGACCGAGGCCCCTGCACCTAGAGGTGGACCCCTACGGGCCCGTAATACTCGAGGCTGATGCTCGGACAGCTCTGCGGGGTGACGACCGCTGTGGTCCGCGCCACTACCGTCGAGGGCGTGACTGTGATCGCGACCGAAAGCCTGAGCAAGCGGTTCCCGAGGGTGACCGCGCTCGACCGGCTCTCCGTGGACGTCGGGCCCGGTGTGACCGGACTCGTCGGTGCCAACGGAGCCGGCAAGTCCACACTCATCAAGATCCTGCTGGGTCTGTCCCCCGCCACCGAGGGCCGGGCCGAGGTGCTCGGACTCGACGTCGCCACCAAGGGCGGCACCATTCGTGAGCGGGTCGGTTACATGCCCGAGCACGACTGCCTGCCGCCCGACGTCTCGGCCACCGAGTTCGTTGTGCACATGGCGCGCATGTCCGGGCTCCCGCCGACCGCGGCCCGTGAACGCACGGCGGACACACTGCGCCATGTCGGCCTGTACGAGGAGCGGTACCGCCCCATGGGCGGCTACTCGACCGGCATGAAGCAGCGGGTCAAGCTGGCCCAGGCCCTCGTCCACGATCCGCAGCTGGTCTTCCTCGACGAGCCGACCAACGGCCTCGACCCGGTGGGCCGCGACGAGATGCTCGGGCTGATCCGCCGTATCCACACCGACTTCGGCATCTCGGTGCTGGTCACCTCGCACCTCCTGGGCGAACTGGAACGCACCTGCGACCACGTGGTCGTCATCGACGGCGGCAAGCTCCTGCGCTCCAGCTCCACCAGGGACTTCACCCAGACCACGACCACCCTCGCCGTCGAGGTCACCGACACCGACGAGCACCCCGACGGCACACGCGCCCTGCGGGACGCACTCCACGCGCGCGGGCTGGAGATCCACACGGGCGGCGGGCTGCCCGGTGCCGGGCACATCCTGCTGCTCACCGCCCAGGGCGAGGAGACGTACGACCTGGTGCGCGACACGGTCGCCGACCTCGGCCTCGGCCTGATCCGCATGGAGCAGCGCAGGCACCACATAGCCGAGGTATTCAAGGACGGCGACCAGCAGGCGGCCACCCAGGACGGCCAGGACGGCCCGGACGTACGGAAGGAGGCGGTCGGCCATGGCGGTTGAGCATCCCCCGGCACAGACCGGCACGCACGCGGGCGGACAGACCGTCCCGCGCGCGGGCGAGCAGACCCGGATCCACAACATCGGCTACCGCAATTACGACGGCCCGCGCCTGGGCCGCGCCTACGCCCGCCGCTCCCTCTACTCGCAGTCCCTGCGCGGCGCGTACGGGCTGGGCCGCTCGGCGAAGTCCAAGGTGCTGCCCATGATCCTGTTCGTGGTGATGTGCCTGCCCGCCGCGATCATGGTGGCGGTCGCCGTCGCCACCAAGATGGACGACCTGCCCGTCGACTACACGCGCTACGCGGTCATCATGCAGGCCGTCATCGGCCTGTACGTCGCCGCGCAGGCCCCACAGGCCGTCTCGCTCGACCTGCGCTTCAAGACCATTCCGCTGTACTTCTCGCGCCCCATAGAGACCGCCGACTACGTACGCGCCAAGTACGCGGCGCTGGCCTCCGCGCTGTTCGTCCTGACCGCCGCGCCGCTGCTCGTGCTGTACGTGGGCGCGCTGCTGGCCAAGCTCGACTTCACCGACCAGACGAAGGGTTTCGCACAGGGACTGGTCTCCGTGGCACTGCTGTCGCTCCTGTTCTCCGGTATCGGCCTGGTGATCTCAGCGGTCACGCCGCGCCGAGGCTTCGGCGTCGCGGCCGTCATCGCCGCGCTGACCATCTCCTACGGGGCCGTGTCGACCCTCCAGGCCATCGCATTCGACCAGTCCAGCACCGGAGCCGTCCCCTGGCTGGGCCTGTTCTCGCCCATCACGCTCATCGACGGGGTGCAGACCGCGTTCCTCGGCGCGAGCTCCGCCTTCCCCGGCGGAATCGGCCCCTCCAGCGGCCAGGGCGTCGTCTTCGCCCTCGTCACCCTGGGCGCCATCGCCGGCTGCTACGGCCTGCTGATGCGCCGCTACCGAAAGGCCGGACTGTGACCGCCCGCCCGTCTCCCACCACCGCCCTTCCACGGAATGGGCTGCGCCCATGAGCACTCTTTCTCCGTCTCCCACCACCGCCCTTTCACGGAATGGGCTGCGCCCATGAGCACTCTTTCCATCGATCACGTCTCGCGCTGGTTCGGCAACGTGGTCGCCGTCAACGACATCACGATGACCATCGGCCCCGGCGTCACCGGCCTGCTCGGCCCGAACGGCGCCGGCAAGTCCACGCTGATCAACATGATGGGCGGCTTCCTGGCGCCCTCCACGGGCACCGTCACGCTCGACGGCCAACCGGTCTGGGGCAACGAGCAGATCTACCGGCACATCGGCATCGTCCCCGAGCGGGAGGCGATGTACGACTTCCTCACCGGCCGCGAGTTCGTCCTCGCCAACGCCGAACTGCACGGCCTCGGGGAGAAGGAGGCACAGAGGGCGCTCGCCACGGTCGAGATGGAGTACGCGCAGGACCGTAAGGTGGCGACGTACTCCAAGGGCATGCGGCAGCGCGTGAAGATGGCTTCCGCGCTGGTCCACGAGCCATCCCTGCTGCTGCTCGACGAGCCCTTCAACGGCATGGACCCGCGCCAGCGGATGCAGCTCATGGACCTGCTGCGGCGCATGGGCGACGAGGGCCGCACGGTGCTGTTCTCGTCCCACATCCTCGAAGAGGTCGAGCAGTTGGCCTCCCACATCGAGGTGATCGTCGCCGGACGCCATGCGGCGAGCGGTGACTTCCGGCGCATCCGCCGGCTGATGACCGACCGCCCGCACCGCTACCTCGTACGCTCCAGCGACGACCGGGCGCTCGCCGCCGCACTGATCGCGGACCCCTCGACGGCGGGCATCGAAGTGGATGTCACCGAGGGCGCGCTGCACATCCAGGCGGTCGACTTCGGCCGGTTCACGGCCCTGCTGCCGAGGGTGGCCCGGGACCACGGCATCCGCCTGCTGACGGTCTCCCCGTCGGACGAGTCCCTCGAGTCCGTCTTCTCGTATCTGGTCGCGGCGTAGGAGGCCCGAGATGTACGACCCCACAGTCGCCCGGCTCACCTACCGGGGCCTGCTCGGCCGTCGCCGGGCCGTCATCCTGGGTGCGCTGCCCGTGCTGCTGATCGTGATCTCGCTGGCCGTGCGCGGCTTCAGCGGGGCGGACGACCAGGTGGCCGCCGATGTACTCGGCGGGTTCGCGCTCGCCACGATGGTGCCCGTCATCGGCGTCATCGCGGGCACCGGAGCGATCGGACCCGAGATCGACGACGGCTCGGTGGTGTACCTGCTGTCCAAGCCGGTGAAGCGGCCGGCCATCATCTTCACCAAGCTCATCGTGGCGATCGCCGTGACCATGGTGTTCTCGGCGGTCCCGACGCTTGTCGCGGGCCTCATCCTGAACGGCAACGGCCAACAGGTCGCGGTCGCCTACACGGTGGCAGCGCTGGTCGCGTCGATCGCGTACGCCGCGGTCTTCCTGTTCCTGGGCACGGTGACCCGGCACGCCGTCGTCTTCGGCCTGGTCTACGCGCTGGTCTGGGAGGCGCTCTTCGGTTCCCTCGTCGAGGGTGCCCGCACCCTCAGCGTCCAGCAGTGGGCCCTCGCGGTCGCCCAGAAGGTCGCGGGCGGTGACCTGGTCACCTCGGACGTGGGCCTGCCGACCGCGGTGATCCTGCTGGCGGCGGTCACGGCGGGAGCGACCTGGTACGCCGGCCAGAAGCTGAGGCGGCTGACCTTGGCAGGGGAGGAGTGACGGGGGCCCGGCAGCGGTGACGGGTCACCGCGCGCGGGTGCCTGACCGGGCCGGTGCCCCGACGGGGTTCCGAGTTGCGGCCCCGGCCGGTCGACCCTGGCCCACCCAGTTGGTCCGGTGGCCAACGGCGGTAGGCGAATTTATTCGGTGGCGCCTTATCCCGGGCCCGGGCACAGTGGATCTGTCCCCGGACGCCGGTTTTGAGCCGGTGTCGCGAACTGGGAGCGGGGTCCGGTGTCTCTGTTCGCCGGGCTCCCAGCAGGGCAGCCCGCGGCGGGCTCCGGAGTACTACCCCTCCGTCGAGCCCGCCTCGCACGGGGAGCTGCCCGGGGCGGCCGCTTCGAGCGCGCGATCCCGCGCGGGCCGCCCACCCGGTCGTTGCCGCAGCGGCGGGCCGGTCTCCGGCCCGCCGCTCCGCTGCGGTCTCCGCTCTGTCTGTCCGCCCACGTTGCGGCGCGGCAGACGGATCATCGGCCTGAGCCGTCCCACCTCGGCCGCCTTGAGCTGCCCTAAGCCGTCCTGAGCCGCCCTAAGCCTTCCCGGCCAGCAACCGCTCCAGTACAACCGCGATGCCGTCCTTCTCGTTGGAGGCGGTCACCTCGTCGGCCACGTCCTTGAGGTCCTGGTGGGCGTTGGCCATGGCTACGCCGCACGCGGCCCAGGCGAACATGGGAATGTCGTTCGGCATGTCGCCGAAGGCGAGGGTGTCCGAGGCGCGGCAGCCGAGGCGGCGTGCGGCCAGGGACAGGCCGGTGGCCTTGGTCAGACCGAGCGGCAGGATCTCGACTATGCCCTCGCCGGCCATCACCACGCCGACGAGGCCGCCCGCGACCTGGCGGGACACCTCGGCCAGCTCGTCGTCGGAGAGGCTCGGGTGCTGGATGTACACCTTGTTCAGCGGCGCCGCCCAGATGTCCGCCGCGTCCCTGATCGGCTGGTACGGCAGCGGGCCGTCGTGGACCCGGTAGCCGGGAGCGACCAGCACCTCGCCGTCCAGGCCGTCGCGGCTCACGGCCAGCAGCAGCGGGCCGACCTCGGCCTCGATCTTGGCGAGGGCGAGCGTCGCGAGCTGACGGTCCAGGGTCACCGAGGTGAGCAGGCGGTCCTCGCCGGCGTGGTAGACCTGTGCGCCCTGGGCGCAGACCGCGAGGCCCTCGTAACCGAGGTCCTTCAGTATCGGCTTGGTCCAGGGCGCCGCGCGCCCCGTGACGACGATGTGCGCGGCGCCCGCCGCCGTGGCGGCGGCGAGCGCGGCACGCGTGCGCTCCGAGACGGTGTCGTCGGAGCGCAGAAGCGTTCCGTCGAGGTCGGTGGCGATCAGTCGGTACGGGAGGGGCGCCGTCGCGGCGTCGGTCACTTGGCCACCGGCTCCAGGACCTCGCGGCCACCCAGGTAAGGGCGGAGCACCTCGGGCACCCGCACGGAACCGTCGGCCTGCTGGTGGTTCTCCAGGATCGCGACGATCGTGCGCGGTACGGCGCACAGCGTGCCGTTCAGCGTCGCCAGCGGCCGGACCTGCTTGCCGTCACGCATACGGATCTGCAGACGGCGCGACTGGAACTCCGTGCAGTCCGACGTCGACGTCAGCTCGCGGTACTTGCCCTGGGTCGGGATCCACGCCTCGCAGTCGAACTTGCGCGAGGCCGAGGCACCCAGGTCACCGGTCGCCACGTCGATCACGCGGAACGGCAGCTCCAGCGACGTCAGCCACTGCTTCTCCCAGTCCAGCAGACGCTGGTGCTCCGCCTGGGAGTCCTCCGGGTCGACGTACGAGAACATCTCGACCTTGTCGAACTGGTGGACGCGGAAGATGCCCTTGGTGTCCTTGCCGTGCGAGCCGGCCTCGCGGCGGAAGCACGGCGAGAAGCCCGCGTAGCGCAGCGGCAGGCGGTCGGCATCGATGATCTCGTCCATGTGGTACGCGGCGAGGGGCACCTCGGACGTACCGACCAGGTAGAGGTCGTCCTTGTCGAGGTGGTAGACGTCCTGCGCCGCCTGGCCGAGGAAGCCGGTACCGGCCATCGACTGCGGCCGGACGAGCGCCGGGGTCAGCATCGGCGTGAAGCCGGCCGCGGTGGCCTGGGCGATCGCCGCGTTCACCAGGGCGAGCTCCAGCAGGGCGCCCACGCCGGTGAGGAAGTAGAAGCGAGAGCCGGAGACCTTGGCGCCGCGCTCGACGTCGATCGCGCCGAGGATGTGGCCCAGCTCCAGGTGGTCCTTCGGCTCGAAGCCCTCGGCGGCGAAGTCGCGGATCTCGCCGTGCGTCTCCAGCGTGACGAAGTCCTCCTCACCGCCGACGGGCACGTCGGGGTGGACGAGGTTGCCCAGCCGGAGGAGGAGCTCCTGGGTCTCGGCTGCGGCCGCGTCGCGCTCGGTGTCGGCCGCCTTCACGTCGGCGGCCAGCTGGCTCGCCTTCTTCAGCAGCTCGGCCTTCTCGTCGCCCGACGCCTTGGGGATGAGCTTGCCGAGTGCCTTCTGCTCGGCGCGGAGCTCGTCGAAGCGGACGCCGGACGACCTGCGCCGCTCGTCGGCAGAGAGGAGGGAGTCGACGAGCGCGACGTCCTCTCCACGGGCGCGCTGTGATGCGCGCACACGGTCGGGGTCCTCACGGAGCAGGCGAAGGTCAATCACCCCTCAAGGCTACCGGTGCGCGGATCCGGCCCTCGACTTGAATTCTCGATACGTCGCTTTTACTGGCTTCTGCCGGAAAAGTGGATCTCGATGGACGGAATCCCGTCAGGTCAAGGGAAGGAGGGGTGCTCCCTGGAACGGGGCAGTGTTGGGTCTTCGTGTTGACCTGACTGCCTTGTGGAGAGCGTGACTTGGGCTTCGTCTGTCCACAGGGGTCCACGGTTCCGGGGAGTTATCCACAGGCTGTGCGAAAGATCTGTGGACTTCACAGGTGACCGTTCTCAAGCGGGGTACGGAGGGGAGAATTTCCGGCTCAAGCTGTCGCGGCGTCCACTTTCGAGTGGAATTGGGTCACCCCAAAGGATTATCGAAGGGAAACGAGTGGACGTAGGGTGATGAACGGGCCTGTGGGGGTGGTTGAGGCCCACGGGGTGATTTGTCGATGGAGTGGCGCTTTGTTGTCGACTTGTCCCCAGGTCGAGAAGACCACCTGTGGATAACCCTGTGGAAAACGAAAATCGCCAGGTAGGACCGGCTCTCGAAGATGTGTACAGCCGAACGGCCGGGAAGGCCCGCCGGGGACGCCGGCGACGATGGCCGGAAATCAGCCACCGGTCCGGCCGACGACCGGACGAAGAGAGCAGAGAGATCGAGCGGCGAGATCAGAAACGGCCGTCCTGGCAGCGGGCCACCCAGTCGGCCGCGGTGACGAACGCCTCGTCCGAGGTGCCCGGCAGCGGTGCCGGGACCCCCTCCTCGGTGGCGTCCGCGCGCGGGTACGAGCCCAGGTAACGCACCTCCAGGCAGACCCGCTTGAGTCCCATCAGCGCCTCCGCCACGCGCCGGTCGGAGATGTGGCCCTCGGCGTCGATCGCGAAGCAGTAGTTGCCGATGCCCTCTCCGGTCGGGCGGGACTGGAGCAGCATCAGGTTGACGCCCCGGACGGCGAACTCGTCGAGCAGGTCGCGCAGCCCGCCCGGGTGGTCGTCGCGCTGCCAGATGACCACCGAGGTCTTGTCCGCGCCCGTGGGCGCCGCGGGCCGGGCGGGGCGGCCGACGAGCACGAACCGGGTCTGGGCGTTCTCTGCGTCGTGGATTCCCGTCTGCAGGGCCTCCAGGCCGTACCGGGACGCCGCGAACTCGCCCGCGAAGGCCGCGTCGTACCGTCCCTCCTGCACCAGCCGGGCACCGTCCGCGTTCGAGGCGGCCGACTCCCAGACGACGTCGGGCGGCAGGTTGGCCTTCATCCAGTCGCGCACCTGCGACTGCGCCGCCGGGTGGGCGGTGACCGTCTTGATGTCCGACATCTCGGTGCCGGGCCGCACCAGCAGGGCGAACGTGATCGAGAGCAGCACCTCCCGATAGATCATCAGCGGGGCGCCGGCGACCAGCTCGTCGAGCGTGGTGGTGATGCCGCCCTCGACGGAGTTCTCGATCGGTACGAACGCGGCTTCGGCCTCGCCGGTGCGAACGGCGTCGAGCGCGGCGGGCACGGACACCACGGGAACGAGCTCCCGGGTCGCGGTCTCCGGCAGCGTGCGCAGGGCGACCTCGGTGAAGGTGCCCTCGGGGCCGAGGTACACGTAGCTGGCTGGCATGGCCTCACCCTAATGGGCCGTCCGGAGCCCGGCGCACGCTTCCCGCCTTCACCACCACCCCGAGTCGATCACCACCCCAGCTCACCGCCCCTCCGAGCCCACCACCGCCCCTCCGAGCCCACCACCGCCCCGAGGTCCGGCCGTACCGGCTGGACGAGGCCTTAGCCTCACCCCTCCAGCAACTGCTGCCCCACGTACTCCCCCTCCGCCGCACCGCCCGGCACCGCGAAGAGACCGCTCGCCTCGTGGCGGATGAAGGCCGAGAGGGCGTCGCCCCGGTCGAGCTTGCGCTGTACCGGCACGAAACCGCGCAGGGGGTCGGCCTGCCAGGCGATGAAGAGGAGGCCCGCGTCGGGGACCCCGTCCGCGTCGAAACCGTCGTGGAAGGAGAACGAGCGGCGGAGCATCGCCGCGCCACCGTTCTGGTCGGGGCGGGTGATCCGGGAATGCGCGTTGATCGGGATGATCAGCTTGCCGTCGGCGTCGGTCTTCTCCAGGTCCGGTTCGGTCGTCTCGCCGCCGCCGGTGAGGGGTGCGCCGGTCGACTTCTTGCGTCCCATGACGTCCTCCTGCTCCTTGAGCGAGAGCTTCTCCCAGTCGTCGAGGAGCATGCGGATGCGGCGTACGACGACGTAGGAGCCGTTCGCCATCCATGCGGGGTCGCCGGACGCGGGCACGAAGATCCGCTCGTCGAAGTCGGTGTCGGACGGCTTCGGATTACGGGTGCCGTCGAGCTGGCCCATCAGGTTGCGTGCCGTCATCGGGCGGGCGGTGGCCCCCGGCGAGCGGTTGAAGCCGTTCATCTGCCAGCGCACACGCGCAGCGTCGCCCGCGTCCTTCTGGATCGCGCGCAGGGCGTGGAAGGCGACCAGGGCGTCATGGGCGCCGATCTGTACCCACAGGTCGCCGTTGCTGCGCTTCTTGTCGAGGTGGTCGGAGGAGAAGTCGGGCAGGGGATCGAGGGCGTCCGGGCGCTGCTTCTCCAGGCCCGTGCGCGCGAAGAAGCTGTGCCCGAAGCCGAAGGTGACCGTGAGGGACGACGGCCCCGCGTCCCGGGCCACGTCCGTGTCGTCCTGTGCGGCGGCCTCACCAGCCATCAGCCGGCGGGCGGTGTCCGACCAGCGTCGCAGAAGCGCGACTGCCTCCTTGCGGCCCGAACCCGCCGTCAGGTCGAAGGCGACGAAGTGCCCGGCGGCCTGAAGCGGGGTGGTGATACCGGGCTGATGTTTCACGTGAAACGCCACGCGGCCGGTACCGAGCGAGGTGAGCGGCGCGACCTTCTCGGGGGAGGGAGCGGCGGCGTACCCGGCGGCCCCGCCCGCCGCGCCGAGCGCGAGCCCGGTCGCCCCGGCGGTGCCGAGCAGCCGCCGCCGCGAGACGAGTCTGCTCGGGGAGGCGCCCCCGGCCTTCTCCGGGCCCCTCTGTGGGGAGGCATCCGCAGGAGCAGTGGTGGCGGCCGTGTTCTTCTGAGTGTTGCCGGCCTCGGGGGCGGGCACCTCGGGTGTGGACCGGTCAGGCATGGTGTGGTTCAGCCGATCTTCGCGTTCTTCTTGACGGTCACCTGGTCGATGTCGGACGTCCGTACCGTGACCGCGACCTCCCAGTCACCTGCCATCGGGATCTGCACCCCGCTCGCCGTCCAGTGTCCGGTGGAGATGTGGTCGGGGACCACGGGCAGGGGGCCGATGTCCTTCGCCTCGAGGGTGAAGGCGATCTTCACCTCGGGGATGTCGAAGGCCTTGCCGTCGGGGCGCTGCACATAGACGTGCAGGTCGTTGCCGCCCACGCGGGCGGGGTCGAGGTCGATGCGCACGACTCCCTTGCCGTTCTCGCCTCCGGTGTCGAACGGGATGTCCAGGGACAGGACCCCGGTCTGTCCGGCCGCGTCGGACTGCTGTGCCGAGGACGTGGCCGCCCTGGCCTCCTCCTCCGTGCGTCCGGGTTCGGTCGTCGTCAGGACGGTCGTCACGGCCAGCAGGGCGACGGCCACGCCCGCCTCGGCGAGCACGGACCGGCGCAGCCCCGTACGGCTCGGGTCGGCGTTCCTGATCCGCTTCTCCCGCGCGGCGGCCACGGCGGCCTGCTGCCGGGCGAGCTGCGCGGCACGCCGGGCGTCACCCGTGGCGGATGCGGTGGACGGGCCCTTCGGGGTGACGGACTGCTTGCCCTTCCCCGTGCCCCCCGAGCCGGCTTTGTCCGCGGTGACGGTCTGCCTGTCCTTCCCCGTGGTCGCGGGAAGCTCGGCGAGCCGTGCGGTCCAGCGGCGTGAGAACCAGCCGATGCCCACGAGCACCGCCACGAGGCCGATCTTCACGAGCAGTAGCTGCCCGTACGACGTACCGGTCAGCGCCGACCAGGAGCCGACCTGCCGCCACGACTGGTAGAGGCCGGTCGCGGCCAGCACGAGCACGCTGCCGAACGCGACGCGCGAGAACCGGCGCACCGCCCGTACCTCGACCGGCGCGTCCGCGGGTGCCCGGAACAGGGCCACGAGCAGCGCGGCCAGTCCACCCAGCCAGGCGGCGACCGCCAGCAGGTGGAGCACGTCGACGGGCATCGCGATGCCCGTCTGGATTCCGGTCGAGGCGTGCTCGGCCATGGCCCAGCTGGCGGCGAGGCCCGCCGCCACGACGCTTCCGCCGAGCGCTAGCCCGAAGGTGAGGTCCCGCTTCTCGCTCCCGGCCCCGTTCTCGTCCTCGCCCTTTGCGTCCTCGTCCTCGTCCCCGTCCCGCCGTACGTACGCCCCGAAGAGCACCGCGATGAACAGGGCCGCCGCCGCGAGCAGCAGCAGTCGGGAGACCAGAGCGGCGCCCGTCTTGGTCCGCAGTACGTCACCGAGCAGACTCAGGTCGAAGATGTCGCCGACGTTCCCGGAGCCGGTGTACGAGCCGCGCATGAGGAGCATCGCGAGGGTGGCCGCGGTCAGGGTGAGCCACCCGGAGACCACCAGTCGCTGCACGGGCCGTACCCCGGCACCGTGCGGCCAGCAGGCCAGCACGAAGGCCGCACCGCCGACGAGGAGGGTGAAACCGGCGTACGCGGCGTAGCGCGTGAAGCCGTAGAGCCCGCCGACGAGGCCGCCGCCCGCCTGCTGCTCGGGCACGGCGGCGGTGGTCTCGGACGGCGCGCCCACGGAGAACGTGAAGGCCCCCGAGACGGGATGGCTGTCGGCCGAGACCACCTGGTAGGTCACGGTGAACGTGCCGTCGGGGAGCCCCGCGTGCAGCTTCACGGCGTAGGTGTTGCCGCCCAGGTCGGACGTCGTGCCGGTGTCGACCTGCTTGCCCTTGGGGTCGTACACCCGTATCGAGCCGTCGGACATCGCGACGGCCTCGGAGAAGGTGAGCGACACCCGTGACGGCGCCTCCTCGACGACCGTTCCCTGCTGCGGATCGCTGCCGGTCAGCGCGGCGTGCGCGGAGACCGGCAGGGCACCGGCGATGAGGACGCCGGCCACGGCGACGAACAGCAGCAACAGCGCCCGGACGCGGGAAGCGGCGGTCTGCCGCACGCGACTCGACGGCCTCAACGGTGTTCCCTCCCTCAGTGGTGGTGCGACGACGAGGATGACGACGACGAGGACGATGCCTTACTCGACCCGGAGTCCGACGCGGAACCGGACGCGGAGCCCGATTCGGTACTCGGCTCCGGCTGGTACGTGGCGGACTTCACCGGCATCTCGACCGTGACGGAGCCGGCCTCGGCGAAGCGCAGCTTCACGGACACGGTCTCGCCCTCCTCCGGCTTGCGCTTGAGCTTCTCGAACATCAGGTGCATTCCGCCGCTCTCGAGGACGAGGCTGCCATGGGCGGGCACCTCGCGGTCCTCGCTGTCGGCGATCCCCATCGTCTGTCCGGACGTCTGGTGGATGGTGACGTCCTCGGCGATGTCGCTGCCGGCGGATTCGAGGGTGTCGGACCGGTCACTGTCGTTCTCGACGACCAGGTAGCCGGCCGCCATGGCGTCGGTGACCGGCTGGGGCATGTAGGCGGAGGTCACCCGCAGCCCGTCGCCCCGGTCACCGCTGTCGCTCGCGCCGTCGCCCCCGCAGCCCGTCAGGGCGAGCCCGGCCGTGAGGACCAGGGCGCCGAGGGAGGCCGTGCGTCGCCTCACGGCTTGGCTCCCTCGAGGAGCTTCGGCAGGTCCCGGGTGTAGTCGTCGACGGTCGCGTCCTCCCCGTACAGGACATAGCCCGCGTCCGTCTTCGGGGAGAAGGCGATGACCTGGGTGCCGTGCATGGAGGTGACCTTGCCGTCCTTGTCCTTCGTGGGCGGCTCGATGGAGATGCCGAGGGTGCGGGCACCGGCCTGGATCGTGTCGAAGTCACCGGTCAGGCCGACGATGTCGGAGTCGATGCCCTTGAGCCACTCGCCGAGCGCCTTCGGGGTGTCGCGCTCCGGGTCGGTGGTGACGAAGACGATGCGCAGCTGTTCCAGCTGGGAGGCGGACAGCTTCTTCGCCGCCTCCTTCTTGGCGACGGCGATGTTGTTCATCGTCAGCGGGCAGACGTCCGGGCAGTTGGTGTAACCGAAGTAGACCAGCGTCGGCTTGCCCTTGGTCTCGGCGCGGAGGTCGTACGACTCGCCGTGTGTGTCCGTGAGGACCAGGTCCGGCTTCTCGAACGGCTGGTCGAGCACGGTCGCCGCCTTGGCCGACGCGGACTCCGCGGAGACCTCGGCGACGGGCGCGCTCGCGTCGTCGTCGCCACCACCCCCGCAGCCGGAGAGAGCGAGGGCGGCAGCGGTGAGCAGAGCCGCTGCCGCGTACGTCTTCTTGGTGTTCGTGCTCTTCGTACGCTTCGAGCTGTTGGTGCGCATAGGAAAATGTCCCAGATGTTCGGGCTCCGGCGCGCACCGGGGTCGTACGCCGCCGCCGGGACGGACGGCGTACGACCCCTGCTGCGCGCCGGAAGCGGGGAAAGGCCTCAGGCGTTGCCGCGCCGACGGCCGGCCAGCACGCCGTACGCCACACCCGCGGCGCCCACGACGATGCCGACGACGCCCAGGACGCGGGCCGTGGTGTCGCTGGTGTCGGCGGGCTCGGCGGCCTGCTCGGAGCTGTCGGCGGAGGCGGCCTCGGTGTCACCGGCCTCGTCACCGGCGTCCGCGCCGGACGAACCGTGCTCGTCGTCGCTCGCGGCGGACAGCGCGAGCACCGGCGCCGGGTAGTCGGGCTCCTCCGCCCCGTCCTGCGCCACCTCGATCCAGCGGACGACCTCCTTGTTGGAGTACGTCTGGAGGGCCTTGAAGACGAGCTCGTCGGTGTCCTCGGGGAGCTGGCCGACGGAGAGCGGGAACTTCTGGAAGAAGCCGGGTTCGATGCCCTTGCCGGAGGCGGTCCACGTGACCTTGGAGACGGCCTCGTCGATCTTCTCGCCGTGCAGTTCGACCGGCTTGTCGAGCTTGGACTTGGTGACCTCGACGTCCCAGCCGGCGACGGCCTGCGGCTGCACCGAGGCGAGCGGGTGGTCGGTCGGGAAGCTCACCTCGAGCTTCGTGGTCGAGGCGTCGTCGCGCTCGTTGGGGACCTTGAAGTTGACGGTCGCGTACCCGCCCTGGGCGGCGGTGCCCTCCGGCTGCACGCTGACGTGCGCGAACGCGGGGGAGGACAGGACGACGACGGCCGAGGCGGCGACGGCACCGGCGGCGGCGATACGGGAAACCTTCATGACAGCTGACACTCCACGATGAGTGATGGTCGGTGGGAAGGCGCGCGCGTGCGAGCGCGGTGACGCAGGAGAAGCCGATCCCGGGCAGACGGCGTCGGACACGGCGACGTCGGGAAGGACGCCGGAGCCGAGGAGCAACGCCGGGAACGACGGCCACGCGCGCGCGTGCCGCACGACGGCGCACGGCACCCCCTCCGTGCGGAGTGGTGTGGCGCGTCAGGCGGCGAGGACGAGGGCGGTGCCGGGGAAGGGCGGGCCGCGCCGGATCACCGTGTGCTGGAGTGCGGTCGTCCGTGGCGTCGGCGGTGCCTCGCGCGTGGTGCGCACGGCACGCGGCGCGGGACCCGTCGTGCCCGTCAGCCCGGAGCGCAGGGCCCGCGCCAGGGCGAGGGCACCCCGCAGGGACCGTACGAGCGCCGCGTCCGCGGAGAGCCGCGCGATCCGCAGCAGCGCCAGGTCCCCATGGCGCAGCACCCACCCGGCGGCGACGGCCGCGAGTATGTGGCCGAGCAGCATGGGCAGGGACGGCAGGACGGACGCCGAGGAGCCCGCGGCCGTCGACATGGCGTCCGCCGGGTGATGCCCGGCGTGCACCGGGTACGGGGAAAGTCCCGCGTCGGTGAGGATGCGCTGGGCCTGGGCCGGGCTGATCGCCGCCGCGGCGGCCCCGCACACCAGGCGTGCGGCGCGTTCGACGAGGGCGGCGTCCATGGAGCCGGTGGTGCCCGCCGCCGTGACCGTGCCGTGCTGACCGAACCCGAAGAGCGTGTGCAGCGCCGTCTGACCGAGCGCCAGCAGCGCCGCGATGCCCGCCAGCGAGCGCTCCCGCCCGGCGAGCGGGGCGGCCACCGCGAAGACGGCGGTGAACCCCGCGGCCAGACTCCACAGCGGGATCGCGGCGCAGGAGGCCAGCGCATGACCTCCCGCGGCCAGCACGACGCAGACCGCGGCGAACACCGCGGCCCGCAGGACCCGGAGCTGCGCTCCGGAGCGCGCCGTGCGCTGGTGGGGGGCAGTCATGGCGTGCTCATCATCGCACTGGCCTTAACCGCCCCATAGGGCAGGTCCACACGGTTACGTACGGGCGGACAAGGGGCGTACGTTCATCTCCTCACCGCACGAGCTGTCCGAGCTGGGGTTCTGAGGGGGGACACAGGCAGTGGCAGGAGCGGAAGGCGCGTGGGGGCCAGCAGCTGTCGGCGCGACAAGGGGGATACCGGGCGAAATCCGGGCAATGCCGCCTGACGGGGTGTCACCGGGAGCGCGCGGTCACCGGTCGGTCGTCTCCTGCGGGGAGTGCGGAGGCGGCGGCCGTTCACGCGGTGGCGCGGCCCCGCATACACCGGTTCACGGGGTCGGCACACCCGCCGTATGGGCGTCATCACGCGATGTACGGGCTTACACAGCCATGGGCAGGGCAATACGTATCGGTATGTCGAGCCGCGGCCGGGAGGCTGGAGCATGAGCATCTGGTGGTCACTCCATCTGCGGCGGGAAGCCGCCAGCGTGCCGCTCGCCCGGAGGCTGCTGATCGGCACGATGGAGACCGCGGGTGTGGACCCGGACGTCTCCTACGACCTCTCCGTCGCCCTCAGCGAAGCCTGCGCCAACGCCGTCGAGCACGGTGGGGACCCGTCCGGCAGCCCGTCCGAGGCGTACCGGGTCACCGCTTACCTCGACGGTGAGAAGTGCCGTATCGAAGTCGCCGACTCCGGCCCCGGTTTCCCCGTCGACCGGGGGCGTCCGCCGATCCGTCCGGCCCGGACCGACGCCGAGCACGGCCGTGGTCTGTGCCTCATCGAGGAGCTCGCCGACCATGTGCACATCGGCAACAAACCGGGCCGGGACGGCGCGGTGGTGAGCTTCGACAAGATCCTCAAGTGGCGCGAGGGCGCTCCGCTCATGGCGGTCTGAGGGCGGCGCGACACGTGCGGCCGGCCGGCGGCCACCCACCCGGAATCGGGCATCTTGCCGAACTTGGTGCATACGCCCCTGGCATGTTCCGGCATCGTTGCCGGCGTTCTCAGGCCGCGCACAGCGTCCCCTCAGCCCGTTGACGGACGCCCTTCCTACCGTCCCGCCCATGACGGGAAACGACGGGAACTCATCGATCACCAGGCGCCGCGCCCTCGCGGTGACCGGCGGGACGGTCGCGGCCGGCGGGCTCGCGGTCGCCGGGTACCAGGCGGCCTTCGCCGGCGAGACGACCACCGCCACCACGGCCGCCGCGACGCCCGCGGCGGCCTCCGGGGCGGCGTCCTCCGCGGGCAGCGGCCAGTGCGTACTGATGTCGAGCGTCACCGAGGGGCCGTACTACCTGGACGGCGCCCTCGTGCGGAAGGACATCACGGAGGGCAAGGACGGCGTCCCGCTGACGCTGCGCATCGTCGTCCAGGACACCACCGAGTCCTGCGCCCCGGCCGCGGGCGCGGCCGTGGAGATCTGGCACTGCGACGCCTGGGGCTACTACTCCGGCTACACCACGGCCAACCCCGGCGGCTCCGCGCCCGCCGAGAGCGAGGACGGCTCGGACGCCGACGACCAGACGTATCTGCGCGGATACCAGATCGCGAACGTCAACGGAGTCGTCAAGTTCGAGACGATCATGCCCGGTTGGTACACGCCACGGACCTGCCACATCCATGTGAAGGTACACACGGGCGGCGAGAAGGAGGACGGCACCTACGAGGGTGGCAAGGTCAACTTCACCGGCCAGCTCTTCTTCGACGACGACGTCGCCGAGCAGATTTTCGAGCTGGAGCCCTACAGCAAGCACACCGGGACCTACACGAAGCTCGACGACGACATGGTGTACGACGGCGGTGGCGCGTCCAGCGGCCTGCTCACCCTGAAGCCGGTCCACAAGGGCGACCCGTCCAAGGGCTACAGGGGATACATCACGCTCGGCATCGACCCGGACGCCGAGAACACCGGTGCGGGCGGCGGTGGCGAGGGCGGCGGAGGGACGCCTCCGGAGGGCGGCACGCCTCCCAAGGGCGGAGCGCCGAGCGGCACGCCGTCGGAACAGTCCTCCTCCGCGGCTTCCTCCTCGTAAGGCACGCGCGCGTGAACAGCCGCAGTGCCGTGGAGCGCGCAGGACACGCGCGCGTGGGCAGCCCTGAGGACGAGGCGCTCGCCCGGGCCGCCGTGGCCGCGCTGACGTGGCAGCTGGAGCTCGCCCCCAAGCCCGGCCTGCCCGACCCGCGCGACCTCCGCGCCCGCGTCACCCGGCAGGACCACCGCGCCCTGCGCTGGTCGGCCGAGGCACTGGTGCCGGGCCTCACGGCGATGGCGGCGGCCGCCCGCCGTACCGGTGCTCCGTCGCCCGGGCTGAGGGCCGAACTGGGCGCCGTCGGCCGGTCCACCGAGCACTCGGTGGACCTGGCCGGCGGCGGCCACCGGGGCGCCCTCTGGGTGCTCGGGTTCCTGGTCGCCGCCGCGGCCCTGGAACCTGGCGTGCGGGGAGCCGGGCTCGCCGCCACCGCGAAACGGATCGCCGCCCACCCCGACCGGCGGGCGCCGCGACGGCCGTCCCGGGGCTCGTCCGTCTCCGCGAAGTACGGGGCTGCCGGGGCCCGCGGTGAGGCACGGGCCGGGTTCCCACATGTGCGCCGGGCCCTGGAGGCGCTGGCCCGGGCCCGCGCGGCGGGGGCGCCCGAGCCGAACGCCCGGCTCGACGCCCTCCTCACCGTGATGTCCACCCTCCAGGACACGGAGCTCCTGTACACGGCCGGCCCGCACGGGCTGCGCCACGTCCAGGCGGGCGCCCGGGCGGTACTGGACGCCGGGGGCACCGCCTCGGACTCCGGCCGGGATGCCCTCACGGCTCTCGATGCCGACCTGCACGCGCGCGCGTGGAGCCCGCGCGGCAGCGGATCGCTCCTCGCGGGAGCGCTGTTCGCGGACGCCCTGCCGGTCGTCGGCCACCTGCCCGTGCCGGTCACCCGGCACCTGCCCGCCACCTAGCGGTGGGCGGCCTTGCTCAGCGCTCCCCGGTCGCCCCGGTCGCCCCGGCCGCCCCGTCCAGCACCTTCCCCAGCACCTCCAGCGTCTCGGGATAGGCCCGCTGGCGGGGCGTGCCGTACCCGATCACCAGCCCCTGCGGACGGCCGTCGTACGACGCCCCCGGTGCGCCCGGTACGTGCCAGTGGTCCCCGAGCCGCCCGACCGCGAGCCCCTCGGCCTCGGCACGCGCCAGCACCCCGTCCTCGTCCGGTACCTCGATCAGCGCGTGGAGGCCCGCCGCGATGCCCCGCACGTCCCGCCCCGGACCCAGCAGGTCCAGCAACTGGTCCCGGCGGCGCCGGTAACGGAGCCGGCAGGCCCGGACGTGCCGGTCGTACGCATGGCTGGTGATCATCTCCGCGAGAGCCAACTGACCCATGGACTCGGTGTGATGGTCGCTGTGCAGCTTGGCGTCCGCGACGGCGTCGACGAGGTGCGGCGGCAGCACCATCCAGCCCAGCCGCAGTGCGGGACCGAGCGTCTTCGAGGCCGTGCCCAGGTAGACGACGTGGTTCGGGGCCATGCCCTGGAGAGCGCCCAGCGGCTGCCGGTCGTAGCGGAACTCCCCGTCGTAGTCGTCCTCGACGATCAGCCCGCCGTGCCTGCGCGCCCAGTCGGTGAGCGCCCGCCGCCGCTCGGGGTGCAGGGGGACACCGGTCGGGTACTGGTGGGCGGGAGTGACCACGACGGCCGCCGGAGCCACCAGGTCCTCGACACAGGCCCCTCGTCCGTCGACCCGTACCGGTACGACCGTCCCGCCGTTGCGCCGCACGACGTCCCGGTGGAACGGCATTCCGGGGTCCTCCATGGCGACCGCTCCGCCGTCCAGCACGCGCGTGAGCAGGGCCAGCCCCTGGACATAGCCCGAGGTGATGACGATGCGTTCCGGCGGGGCGAGCACGCCGCGCGCCCGTCCCAGATAGCCCGACAGCGCCGTCCGCAGCTCGATGCGGCCGCGCGGATCCCCGTAGTCGTACGCCAGTGAGGGCGCCGTCGCGATCGCGCGCCGCATCGAGCGCAGCCAGGCCGCCGCCGGGAACGCGCCCACGTCGGGACTGCCGGGCCGCAGGTCGAAACGGGGTGCACGCGCGCGTGCGTCCCCGACGGCCGGCGACACGGTGTCCGAGGGCAGCGGCGCCACCTCCGTGCCCGATCCCTGACGTGCCGTCAGGTACCCCTCCGCGACCAGCTGGTCGTACGCGGCCTTCGCCGTGCCCCGGGAGATGCCCAGTTCGGTCGCGAGGCGCCGGGTCGCGGGCAGCCGGGTGCCCGGAGCGAGTCGCCCTGCCCGCACGGCATCCCTGAGCGCGTGCTCCAGCCCCGCCCTGCGTCCCGCGGCCGCCTCCGAACCCCGGCGCAGCTCCGCTCCGACACCGGACCAGAAGTCCGTGGTGTGACCGGGTCCCCTGACCACAGAGAATCGCCCCCCTAGGCGCATGAAAAACCCAGGGGGACACGTCCCTCCCCCGGGTACACGAGTGGCCGGGTACCCAGGAGGGCACCCGGCCACCAGTGTCATGTCAGCGCGCGGAACGCACCATAGGGCCTGGAATCAGCACCGTTCCCATGACGGCGTCGGCGTCATCCCTTGGACGTCATCCCTTGAGGGACGCCATCCACGCCTCGACCTCGTCGGAGCGCCGGGGCAGGTCCGCCGAGAGGTTCCGGTTGCCGTCCTCGGTCACCAGGATGTCGTCCTCGATGCGGACGCCGATCCCGCGGTACTCCTCGGGCACGCTCAGGTCGTCGGCCTGGAAGTACAGGCCCGGCTCGACGGTGAGCACCATGCCGGGCTCCAGCGTGCCCTCCACGTACGTCTCGGTCCGTGCGGCGGCGCAGTCGTGGACGTCCATGCCGAGCATGTGCCCGGTGCCGTGCAGCGTCCAGCGGCGCTGGAGGCCCAGCTCCAGGACCCGCTCGACCGGGCCCTCGACCAGGCCCCACTCGACGAGCTTCTCGGTCAGCACGCGCTGTGCGGCGTCGTGGAAGTCGCGGTACTTGGCGCCCGGCTTCACCGCCGCGATACCGGCCTCCTGGGCCTCGTACACGGCGTCGTAGACCTTCTTCTGGACGTCGCTGTAGGTGCCGCTGACGGGCAGCGTGCGCGTGACGTCGGCCGTGTAGTACGTGTGCGTCTCCACGCCGGCGTCCAGCAGCAGCAGGTCGCCGGAGCGGACCGGGCCGTCGTTGCGGACCCAGTGCAGCGTGCAGGCGTGCGGGCCGGCGGCGGCGATGGTGCCGTAGCCCACGTCGTTGCCCTCCACACGCGCGCGGAGGAAGAACGTGCCCTCGATGTACCGCTCCGACGTGGCCTCGGCCTTGTCGAGGACCTTCACCACGTCCTCGAAGCCGCGCACGGTCGAGTCGACGGCCTTCTGCAGCTCACCGATCTCGAAATCGTCCTTGACCAGCCGCGCCTCGGAGAGGAAGACCCGCAGCTCCTCGTCGCGCTCGGCGGTCACCTTGTCGTGCAGCGCCGTCTCGATCCCGGCGTCGTACCCGCGGACGACGCGGACCGGGCCGGTGGCCTCCCTGAGCTGCTCGGGCAGCTCGCGCACGTCCGAGGCGGGGATGCCGTACAGCTTCTCGGCCTCGGTGAGGGAGTGGCGGCGGCCGACCCACAGCTCGCCCTGGCCGGACAGCCAGAACTCGCCGTTCTCGCGGTCCGAGCGCGGCAGCAGGTAGATCGTCGCCTGGTGCCCGTCGGCCGTCGGCTCCAGCACCAGGACGCCGTCCTCGGTCTGGTTGCCGGTGAGGTACGCGTACTCGACGGAGGCGCGGAAGGGGTACTCGGTGTCGTTTGAGCGGGTCTTCAGGTTGCCCGCGGGGACGACGAGGCGCTCACCCGGGAACCGGGCGGACAGCGCGGCGCGGCGGGCGGCCGTCTCGGCGGCCTGGGCGATCGGCTCCAGGTCACGCAGCTCGGTGTCGGCCCAGCCGGACTTCATGTTCTCGGCCAGCTCGTCGGACACGCCCGGGTACAGGCCGTTCTTGCGCTGCTTGATCGGCTCTTCCGGCTCGTTCTCCGGGGTCTCCGGGAGCTCGTCCGCCACGGTCATCCTCCTTGTTACGGCACTGGACCTCCTCCATCGTACGGTCGTGTGTACGGGAGCCAGATGGGGGAAAGCCCCTGACACCGGCGGCTGCGGTCGCCTGCGACGAGCTCATGCCGAAAGGGCGGCGGGCCCGCTCGGAACGCGCCCCATCGGCTCACTCGAAACGTGCCGCCAGCAGCACGATGTCCTCGTTGCCGCGGTCCTTGCCCGGCCCGCCCCGCCCGTCCTCCGGCAGCACGGCGCGCAGCACGTGGTCGGCGACCGCGCCCGGGTCGGCGCGCACCGCCCGCGGCGCGCTCGCGGCGGCCGCGTGGAGCCGGGTGAAGGCACGGTCGACGGGGTCGCCGGTGCGGCGCAGCAGTCCGTCGGTGTAGAGGAGCACGGTCTCGCCCGGTTCCACGGTCAGTTCGACGCTCGGTGCCTCCCAGCAGGCGAGCATGCCCAGCGGGGCCGACAGGGACGTCTCCACGAACTCCGTGCGCCGTTCGCCGATCACCAGGGGCGGGCTGTGCCCGGCGCCGGCCATCGTGATCTTGCGCAGGGCTGGCTCGCAGTACGCGAAGAGGGCGGTGGCGCAGCGGGCGGGCTCGGTGAGCCTCAGCAGCAGTTCCAGATCGGACAGGACGGCGACGGGGTCCTCGCCCTCCATCACGGCGTACGCCCGCAGCGACGCCCGCAGGCGGCCCATGGCGGCGACGGCGCTCGGCCCGGACCCGGTGACGGAGCCGACGGCCAGGCCGAGCGCGGCGTCGGGCAGCGGCAGGGCGTCGTACCAGTCGCCGCCGCCGCGCGGCCCGGTGCGGTGCCGGGCGGCGAGCTGGACGCCGGCGATCCTGGGCAGCCGGGAGGGGAGCAGCTCCTCGGAGATCGTCGTCATGCACGCGCGCGTGCGCTCGATCTCCACGACCCGGGCCAGGTGCTCGCCCGCGTAACGGGCATAGAGACCGATCAGGTGCCGCTGCCGCGCGACCGGTTCCGCGGGCTCGTCGTACAGCCAGACGGCCGCGCCGAGCCGGCCCGCCGCCTCCGTGGCGAGCGGCAGCGTGTAGCTCGCGGCGTAACCGAGGCGGGCGGCCACCTCGCGGTGGCGGGGGTCGAGCCCGTCCTCGGCGAACAGATCCGGCTGGGCGATCTCGGCCTCGCCGCCCGGCAGACCGTCGAGGATCCGGCCGTACGACATGGCGGCCCGGGGGACGGTCTCGATGTGGCCGAGATCGGACCGCCCGAGCCCGAGGCCGAGGGTCGTGTCCGGACCGAGTCCGTCGCCGGGTTCGAGGACGACGAGACCGCGCCGGGCGCCCACCAGGGCGGCTCCGGCCCGCAGCACCTCGTGCAGCGCGTCGGTGAGTGCGGCCGTGCGGGCGAGGCGTTCGGTCAGTTCGTGCAGGGTCGTGAGGTCGGACACCCAGCCCGCCAGCCGGTCCTGGAGCACGGCTCCGGGGGCGATGCGGGGAGGGGCCACCGGGGTGTCCGTGGCGGCGCATGTCGGCGCGGCAGTGTGTGCGGGGGACGGAACGGTTGAATCGATTCCGGCCACTTTCGGAAGGTGCGGGGCGTTCATCGCGTCCGGCTTTCGGACGGGTGCATTCTACTCAATAGCATCGCAAACCCCCATGTCATTTTGCGCCGCTAGCGATGTCTCCACATGTACACGGACTTGTGAGGGGATGTCCAGCATTGTCCTGCTGGGAATGCTGGTGTCCATGGGCTTGGTGAGACTCTTGCTTATTCGTGAAGTTGGCTGAAAACTGTCCGAGGGAACGGCGTATTGCGGTCGACTGGGCTTGTTCGACGGAGCGTCACAGCGGTTGTGATGGGTACGTACTCGGTGAAGGCCAGGGTGGTGGGGATCGCCCGGAACCTGGTGCCCGAACCGGGCGTCTTAGCCACCGACGACCGTGCCCCATCCTCCCGTGGCGGAGGCGACGAGCAATAGCGGGACGGCAAAACGCCAGGCGTCGCCACCCCCACGCCATGCCCACGCTTTTGATAGACGCAGTATGGGCGCGGACGCAGCCGACGCTCCGCCCATAGGGGTCCCCCTTGTCCAAGACAGGGGTGTGATGCGCCAGCGGGTACGCACAGTGAAGTGATCGACTCATGCAGTGATGTGGACCACAGTGTTGCCAGGCGTGCAACGGAAAGGAACGAGCGCTCATGCGCGAGATCCTCGGAAGGCGACGCAGGCTCCTGTCCAGGCGGCGAAACGGCGGGAAGCCTGAGACGGTGCGGCAGGCCCTGACATTCGCGGCCGAATGGCAGTGGCCCGTACTCCCGGGCGTGGCGCCGGACCCGCAGAGCCGGTCCCGTTGCGCGTGCCCGGACGCGGAGTGCCCGGTGCCCGGAGCCCATCCCTTCGACCCCGGTCTGCTCGCGGCCACCACCGACGAGCGCATGGTGCGCTGGTGGTGGACCAACCGTCCCGCGGCGCCCATCGTCCTGGCGACCGGGGGCAGGGCGCCCTGCGCGGTGAGCCTGCCGGCCCTCGCGGCCGCCCGTGCGCTCGCCACCCTGGAGAAGAAGGGCATGCGCCTCGGCCCGGTCGTCGCCACGCCCGCGCGCTGGTCGATCCTCGTGGCGCCGTACTCCATGGAGCAGCTGGGCGACCTGCTGTACGCCAAGGACTTCGTGCCGGGCTCGCTGCGTTTTCACGGCGAGGGCGGCTATCTGGCGCTGCCCCCCTCCGTCACCGGTCTCGGTGAAGTCCGCTGGGAGCGGGCGCCACTGCCCGGCTCGGCGGCGCCGTGGGTGCCCGACGTGGAGGCGGTCGTCGACGCGGTGGTGGACGCCCTCACTCGTACGGGTGTGAGCGCACCCGAGATGTAGGGATGTCCGGCGCGCGGGGACCGGGCGTCCGTTGTGGGTCGTTATCTTCCGCTCATGCACCTTCACTCTGGGCGACATCGGGCCTCGTGGCCGCCGCACGGCGGGCCGGACTCCCGACGGCGCCGCTTGGCGGCGCTGACCGCCGTCGTGGTGGCCGTCGCCGCCCTCCCCCTGGCCGTGGCGTCCGCGGGACCCGTCGGCGACACGGGACACACGGCCGATCAGATGTCCGGACCCACCGGCGGGAAGGCCGGGTCCGACGAGGGCACGACGCGAGGTGACGGCGCGCGGGACGCCGCCACGCGCGACGCCGACGCGCGGGACGGCGAGGCGCGGGACGGCGAGGCGCACGGCGACGGCGTACGCGAGGCCGGCGCGCCCGGCGGTGAGGGCGGCGCCGGTGGGCCGGCTCCCGCGGCGGCAGACGGTGGCGGACCGGGCACCGAGGACGCGTCGGCCGGTCCGGGGGCTCCCGGGCTGTTCGGTCTGGAGGACCTGGAGAGTCTGGAGCTCACCACCACCGCCCGGTGCGGTTCCGAACTGTCCTCCCCCGACGGCATCGAGGCGCAGACCTGTGTGCTGCGGCAGGACGGGGAGACCTGGGCGCGCGCCTACTACCGCAATGCCACGGGCAAGCAGCTCAGCTCCGTGCTCAGCCTCATGAGCCCCGACGGGCGCACGGTGCGCATGCACTGCGCCGTGGGAGCGCAGGACGAGCCCGGGGTGTGCGAGACGCCCAGGCAGCGCACGGACGGCGAGCTGGAGGCGTACACGGCGGTCGCCGAGTTCGCCGCCGTACCCGGGAGCGGGCCCGAGAGCGGAACGGGGAAGACGGGCGCCGACCCGGGACCGCTGCTTCTGCGCGCCGGGAGCAACTCCCCCTCATCAGACGCCGGTTGACGTCCGGAGCGCTCCCGTACAGCGGGCCGCGTTCCGGATCCGCACATGGAAAGACCCGGTTGCTGGCGACGGGGGATGCACCAGCAACCGGGCTACTCGAACGGTAACAAGAGATCGGCGGTTCGCAAATTCGATCTCGGCTATTCGGACAGCGATTTCCCTGCACGGACGACGAGTTGTGACAGGAGTCACCCGTTCCGCGGGCGCTCCGTGTGCTGACCCGTCGGTCAGCACACGGAGCGCCCGCCCTGTGTGTCAGCTGAGCGTGACCTGCCGGTTGGTCAGCCCACCGCGCGCCCGGCGCTCGTCCGCGGTGAGCGGCGCGTCCGAGGCCAGCGCGGTGGTGAGGCGCTCCGCGAACTCGGCGGCCGGCTTCTCGACGTCCTCCGCGCCGACACCGCTCGGCAGGTCCCAGACCGGCACCGTGAGGCCGTGCGCGCGGAACGAACCCACCAGGCGCGTACCCTCGCCGAGGTTCGACTGCCCGGCCGCGTGCAGCCGCGCCAGGGCGTCCAGAAGCTTCTCCTCGGCGTGCGGCATGACCCAGCGCAGATGGTTCTTCTCCGGTGTCTCGCACCAGTAGGCGGCGTCGACACCCTTGAGCTTCACGGTCGGGATGGCCGCGGCGTTGGCGCGTTCCAGGGACGCGGTGACGTCCGGCGCCGCGTTCTCCGCGTCCGGCACCCAGAATTCGAAGCCCGAGTGCACAACTGGCTCGAACGCGCCTTCGGGGTCGAGCAGATCCTGCAGTCGCGGACCGTCCACCGGGGCGCGGCGGCCCTGCACCGGAGTGCCGGGCTTCGCGGTGAGCGCGCGCTGGAGCGTGTCGGCGAGGTCGCGGCTGAGGTCGCCGGACGCCGTGTCGTTCTGCAGACCGATCAGCACCGAGCCGTCCTCGCGGCGCAGCGCGGGCCACGCCATGGGCAGCACCGTGGCGAGCGTGACCGAGGGGACGCCCTCGGGCAGCGGGTCCCGCAGCTTCAGCTCCACGGTCGCGGCGGGCACCAGCTCGCGCAGCGCGACCCAGTCGCCCTCGCCCGGCAGGTCCTCGAAGGGACGCTGCACCAGTTCGGTCGCCGCCTGCGCGGCGGCCCGGCCGTGGCATGCCTTGTACCGGCGGCCGCTGCCGCAGGGGCAGGGTTCGCGCGCGCCGACGACCGGAATCTGCCCATCGGCGCCTGCGGCACCGGCCCCGTTCGTGGGCTGAGGCTTCCTGGCCTTCGTCTGGGGTCGCTTCTTGGCCATCGTGGGGTCTCCCGGTTACGGCTCGTCTCGTACGGGCGCGAGCCTAGCCGCTCGTACGACGACCGACGGGACCCTGTGGACAACGCACCGAGTCGTCCCGGAACAGGTGGTTCGCGCGGGGCCGTACCGACCGCGGGCACGCGGGGCGCCGAATGCTTTTCGGCCGGGAAGCCGTGTCCTTAACGGATGTCGCGTCCGCGGATCGGACCTGAGAGGCTCTTCGAGGCGCTAATTCAGGTCCTCGAACGCGTCTGCGAAATCCAGGTCGGGCAGCGCGGGCACCGACGGGGCCATCACGCGGGAGGTGAAGTCGTCGCGGCCACGCGTGCGGTAGGCGTCGTCATGGACGACCACCCACACCGTGACCTCGCCACAGACGTCGTTCCGGACGCCCCAGTCCTCGGCCAGCGTCGTGATGATGTTCAGCCCACGGCCGCCGCGCGCGGTGACCGAGGGCGTGGACGGAACCGGGCTCGTCGGACCACCCCCGTCCGTCACCTCGACGGTGAGACGCCCCGATCTGTCCACACGCCATGCGGCGCGTACGTCCCCGTCGCCCGCCAGCGCGTTGCCCAGTGGCCTGCCGTGTTTGCAGGCGTTGCTGAGTAGTTCGGAAAGGATCAATACGGCATCGTCGATGACCGTTTCAGCCACACCGCCAGTGCGCAATTGATCACGCATCCGGTGTCTCGCCTTACCCACGCCCGCAGGGCCATGGGGTACGGCCATGCTCGACGACGTGGGCACCTCCTGTGCCACCACCAACGCCACCCCCGAGACCTCCTTCGCCCCACGCCACGGTGTGAATGCCCCATTGGACTGGACTGGAAACCGGCCAGTCGCCGACCGCTGACGCACTCGTAACGATCAAATACGGGCTGAACGCGCCGGTGCACTCCCCGTAATGACGTGGCCCGGTGTGCGAGCCGTTGTGTTGTTTCACGGGCGCTTTGCCGGGCTTCTCAGTGGCTTTTCGGTGGCTTCTCGGTACCTCTCAGTGCTTCTCGGTGGCTTTCCGGGAAGTCGCGGTTCGGCCGTACGGCGAGCGAATGATGTGACCGGCTCACCGGTCACATACCGGTGAGCCGGTGATCGACGGGCGACCGGTGAGCGACCGGCGGGTGATCAATCGGCGGCCGGAAGCCGTCGTGGCTCAGCGGCTCAGCGGCCCAGCTGGCGCAGCACCGCGCGCGGGCGGTTGGTGATGATGGCGTCGATCCCCAGGTCGACACAGAGGCCGACGTCCTGTGGCTCGTTCACGGTCCACACGTGCACCTGGTGACCGGCTTGTTTCAGGCGCTGGATGTACGCGGGATGGTTGCGCACGATCCGGATCGAGGGGCCCGCGATCCGGACACCCGCAGGCAGCCGTCCGTCGCGCAGCCGGGGGGAGACGAACTGCGACAGGTGGACCGTGGGCAGCGTCGGCGACGCGGCCCGGACGCGGTGCAGCGAACGCGCCGAGAAGCTCATGATCCGTACCCGGGACCGGTCGGGCGACTCCGGGGAGTCCAGGCCGAACCGCTTCAGCAGGACCAGCAGCCGCTCCTCCACCTGGCCCGCCCAGCGCGTCGGATGCTTGGTCTCGATGGCGAGCTCCACCGGGCGGCCCGCGTCGCCGACCAGTTCGAGAAGGCGTTCCAGGGTGAGGACGGAGGTGTCCTGCCGGTCCTCGGGCCGGTGCTCCCAGTCGGGCGCCTCCTCTCGGTTCTTCCAGGAGCCGAAGTCGAGGGCGGCCAGTTCGGCGAGCTCCAGCGCGGAGACCGCGCCGCGGCCGTTGGAGGTGCGATTGACGCGGCGGTCGTGCACACAGACGAGATGGCCGTCCGCGGTCAGCCGCACATCGCACTCGAGGGCGTCCGCACCGTCCTCGATCGCCTTCTTGTAAGCGGCCAGGGTGTGTTCGGGCGCCTCCTCGGAGGCACCGCGGTGGGCGACGACCTGGATCGGGTGCTGTCGTGCGTGGGTCACCGCGTCATGGTGCCATCGGGAAGGGCTGCGCAGCGGGGCGAGAGTCCGGAGAGATATCAGATTTGTCGGACAGGTCAGACATAAAGAGTGACCCTGTACCCACAGCCACTGCTTATGGTGCTCTGACGGTGCATGGGAAAAGCTGACGGCATACAAAAGCACAAGACGTACGCATGCACAGAGCCCAGCTTCATGGCGCGGACCGTCGAAGCATGATTGAGCATGACCGGATGCGACTGAGAACAACCGCCGTGGATCGAGGAGAAGAGCTGTGAGCACCGAGAACGAGGGCACCGCGGTACCTCCCGCCCCGTCCGCACCCCCTGTGCCGGTGGAATCTCCCTCTGCCTCCGAG
The DNA here is from genome assembly GCF_014650915.1 of Streptomyces poonensis. Lineage (GTDB taxonomy): Bacteria > Actinomycetota > Actinomycetes > Streptomycetales > Streptomycetaceae > Streptomyces > Streptomyces poonensis. Next base: position 102,950 of record NZ_BMVW01000011.1, read on the forward strand.
CCTGCTCAGGCACACGGGACCGACGCCCCCGCTCCGGCCGCGGCCGAGCAGGGCACCCCGGCGGGTCCGTACCCGACGATGCCGCTGAACCCCCCGCCGGCTCCCCAGCAGGACGCCGTCCCCGCCGTGGCACCGGCGTACGCGTCCGCCGCGGACCAGGGCGGGACCGGCCACGGCCATGACCGGCAGGCGGCGGGCGACCGGAGTGCCCAGCTCGGTCAGGCGACGGACAGCGGGCAGACCGCCCGGAGCGGTCAGGGTTACGCGCCCTCTCCGGAGGCCTCCACCGCTCCGCCGCCGGCATCGCCGTCCGGGGAATTCGGCTCGTCCGCCCACGCCGGCTGGCCGCCTCCGCCGCCCGCCACCCCGTCGTACGCGGACGGCGGCGGTTCCGGGGCGGGGGCGGGCTGGGGAGCCGCCGCTCAGCAGTCCACCCCGAAGCCCCGCGGCAAGCGCGGCGGCCTGCTCGCCGCGATCCTCGTGGCCGCCCTCGTCGCGGGCGGGGTCGGCGGCGGCATCGGCTACACGCTGGCCGACCGCAACGACGGCGCCGGCGGTTCCACCACGGTCTCCGCCTCCCAGAGCGGCGGCGACCTCAAGCGCGCCTCCGGCACGGTCGCCGCCGTGGCCGGCAAGGCGCTGCCCAGCACGGTCACCATCGAGGCCGAGAGCAGCAGCGGCGAGGGCGGCACCGGCACCGGCTTCGTCTTCGACAAGCAGGGCCACATCGTCACCAACAACCACGTGGTGGCGGGCGCCGTCGACGGCGGCCAGCTCAGCGCCACCTTCCCCGACGGCAAGAAGTACGAGGCCGAGGTCGTCGGCAACGCGCAGGGCTACGACGTGGCGGTCATCAAGCTGAAGAACGCCCCGTCGGATCTGAAGCCCCTGACCCTCGGCGACTCCGACAAGGTGGCCGTCGGCGACTCGACGATCGCGATCGGCGCCCCCTTCGGCCTGTCGAACACGGTGACCACGGGCATCATCAGCGCGAAGAACCGCCCGGTGGCCTCCAGCGACGGCAGCTCCAGCAGCAAGGCGTCGTACATGAGCGCCCTGCAGACGGACGCCTCGATCAACCCCGGCAACTCCGGCGGCCCGCTCCTGGACGCGCAGGGCAATGTGATCGGCATCAACTCCGCGATCCAGTCCGCGAGCAACGGCCTCGGCGGCACCGGCCAGGCGGGCTCGATCGGCCTGGGCTTCGCCATCCCGATCAACCAGGCGAAGAACGTCGCCCAGCAGCTGATCAGGACGGGCGAGCCGGTCTACCCGGTGATCGGAGCCTCTGTCTCCCTCGAGGAGGGAACGGGCGGTGCGAAGATCACCGACCAGGGCGAGGGCGGTGCAGAATCGATCACTCCGGGCGGCCCCGCGGACAAGGCGGGCCTGCAGTCGGGCGACGTCATCACCAAGCTCGACGACACCCCGATCGACAGTGGTCCCACCCTCATCGGCCAGATCTGGACCCACGAGCCCGGCGACAAGGTGACCCTCACCTACACCCGCGACGGCAAGACGAGCACGGCCGAGGTCACCCTGGGCCAGCGCGAGGGCGACAGCTAACGGTTAGTCTTGTCCCGCGCGCCCCGCAATCGCGGGGTGTGCGGGGTGGGTTGCCCGAGCGGCCTAAGGGAACGGTCTTGAAAACCGTCGTGGCGCGAGTCACCGTGGGTTCGAATCCCACACCCACCGCCGCAGCTCAGCATGAGAGCAGGTCAGAAGGGGTGTCCCCCGTTAAGGGACACCCCTTCTGCGTTCAACCTGTCTCACCCTGACCCGCGTTGTCCCACCGTCGACCAGCGTGTGTGGCCAAGCTGTGGCCAGACGGTGGGCGCCATAACGGCTGGTCAGCCGCCGTCTGCGAGGGCGGCGTCAATCATCTGGTTGGACACCGACTGTCGTCCGCGGAGGCGCTGCAGAACCCGTCACGCCAACCGTGGAAGCGGGGCCCGTGCAATTCGGCTTTGGGTGCTGGAGGAAAGATCGCTCACAAGCGATGACTTTGCTCCGGAGCAGGAGTCTTCCTCATGATCGCCCGTGCCGGACGCCCACCTGGTCCGGCACGGGGAGATAGAGGCCACGATCTGTAACAGGAGACCTGCCCGTATGACTGATCCGAAGCTGACAGCTGACCGTAGCCGTGGAGCCGCGGTCTGGCCCTTGATCCGCACTGAGCGAGCGGCGCTGGCGGCCGATGTTGGAGATCTGACGGCCGAGCAGTGGGCGACGCCGTCGTTGTGCTCCGGTTTGACGGTACGTGAGGTGCTGGCGCATCTCACCGCGGGTGCGAGCCTGAACACCGTGCGCTGGCTGGCGGGAGTGATCCGCTGCCGGTTCGACTTCGACAAGCAGGTGGCCATGCGGCTGGCCGAGCAGCTGGGCACTACTCCGGCTGAGACCCTTGAGCTGTTCCGGCATATCGTCCCGAGCGAGACCAAGCCTCCCTTGCCTGCCATCGCCATGCTGGGCGAGACGATCGTGCACGGAGAAGACATCCGGCGCCCCCTGGGCCTCCGTCGTGACTATCCGATCGAGGTCGTCACGCTGGTGGCCGAGTATTACCGGGGCTCGGATCTCGTGGTTGTTGCCAAGGGACGTATCGGTGGACTAAAGCTCGTCGCGGATGACGGTCCGTTCACGACCGGTTCCGGACCGCGTGTGTCCGGCCCCACCTTGGCATTGGTGATGGCCATGACCGGACGCGAGATGTACTGCGACGACCTCGACGGCGACGGTGTGGAACTGCTGCGCAGCCGCTGCGGGCCGGCGTGATCTGTTGTCGTGGGCGTCCTGACCGGCTCCCCGGCCCAGTGGCTGTGGCGATGCCGGGGCGACCTGCCGTGGATGGTCCCCCTTCTGGGTTTAGCCTCTCTCACTCTGCCCCGCGTTGGCCCACCGTCGATCAGCGTCTGTGGCCAGACGGTGGGCGCCATAACGGCTGGTCAGCCGCCGTCTGCGAGGGCGGCATCGATCATTTGGTTGGACACCGACTGGTGCCCGCGGAGGATCTTCGCGTAGAAGCGCCACAGGACGGCCGGACTGTGCCCGGCCCGCCGTGCCACCTCTACCGGGTCGACCCCGGCTTTGATCCAGAGGGAGACGCCGGCGTGCCGCAGTGAGTAGGGCACCTCGGCGAGTGGCGTCTCCGCCTCCTCTGGGGTGAGCGCCGCTTCCCGGGCCTTCTGCCACAGCTCGGCGTACTCGGTGGATCGGACACGGCCACCACGAGCGGCCCTGAAGAGTCGTCCGTCCTCTGCCGTGCCGAACTCCTCGAGGTGCGCCCGCAGCATCGAGACGAGCACGGGAGGAATGGGTACGGGGCGGGTCGCCTTGCGGGCTCGCCGCTTCAACCCGCGCTCCTCGAAGGAACGGCCGTCGTCGGTCCACCCGGAGCCGACCTCGGGGCGGCTCTGCGTGAGTACCAACTCCCCCCAGCCCTGCGCCGGTAGCTTGCAATTCCGGCGTGCCAGGGAGGCCACCTCGGACGGCCGCATGGCGGCGTAGTACAGGCAGCCGAAGAAGGCGTGAAGGTGGCGACCGCGGGCGCTGGCGTCGCGCACGGCGTTCAGCAGCGCGCGAGCCTGCTGCGGACCGGGCACGTACTGGAAGTCGACTTCGTCCGTGGTGTCGGGCGCGGCCCAGTCGACGCGTCCGAGGGGGTTGGCCGGCAGTACGTCGCGCTCGACGGCGTATCGCAGAGCGTTGCTGAGGACCATGCGCTTGCGCCGCACGGTGTTGGTAGCGGCCGGCTTGCCGTCGAGCCGTCGTGACAGCGCGGTCAGGGCCCGGCGCAGGTTGTCCGACTCGGCTACGTCAATCATCTTGAGCGAGACGCCCGCGACCCAATCGAGGGCGCGGCGCACCTCACCGGGGACTTCGCCCCCGGCGTCCTTCAGCGCCTTGTGCTCGCCGTCGTCTGTGCGCGTCACTCGGAACGCCCACGCTCCCAGCGCGCCTCGCAGCACGCTCGGCTCCGGTCCACCACGAGACGTGGACACCAATGCAATGGTCAGAGCCGTCAGGGCTTCGGCGATGCTCGCCCGATGCTTGGCCGATGCGTGTGGCCACTTCATCAGCGCGTACGCGCACGCGTGCTCGTACCACGTGGGCGATGTCGACTCGCGGAGCTCCGAGGCGGGTAGTCCCGTGGCCACGTCGAACGCCTCGCCGGCACGGGCCGCGGTGAGCAGCTTCGCCCGGCGTGCGTCCGCGAGCGTCTTGGTGGCGAACGGCTGTTGATGGACCTTGCCCGCAACCGTCCACCGCACCTGGAAGGGAGCCGCCTTACTGTCGCGGCGCCTGATTCCCCAGATACGGACGTTGTAGCTCTTCACTGATCACCTCATGGGAGAGGGGCCGCCGACAGCGGCCCCTCTTGGTGTTGGACGGACGGGACGAGTCAGGCGGCGGCGCGCTCCCCGCAGCGCTCCCACCACTGGTCCAGGTCAGCGCGGCTGACGCGGAGCTGGCCGTTGGGGAGCTTCTGGAGGCGGGGAGCCTGGCCGCGAGCGCGCATGCGGTAGAAGGCGGCGCGGCTCATCTGGATCTCGGTGAGGACTTCGGACAGCTTCAGCATCTGGGGGCGGGCCACGGTGCCACTCCTTGCTTCGGTCTCTCTTCTGAGGGATCCGCCACGTCCGCCACGCCGCCACATCCCAGGTCAGGGCCTTGATCGTGTGGCGGATAGCGGTTATGTGGCGGATAGGTGCCGCCACACCCGGACGGTGTGGCGGCACTGCGGAGGCCGGTGCGGCTATCCGGCGACGGTGAGTCGTGTGGCGGTTGCCGCAGTCGTGTGGCGGATGGGTGTGGCGGTATCCGCCACGGATTCACCCCCGCTGACCTGCGGTGTGGCGGATGTGGCGGACGTGGCGGATTCTCCGGGGGGTGGAGGGCAGTACCGGGTCCAGGCGTCCGTAAGGTCTTCCGCGTAGTAGCCCTTGGGGAAGCCCGAGGGGGTACGGATGCCGCGCGGCTTGATCGGCTTGTTGGCCGGGGTGACGTACTGGCCGAGCAGCCGGGCGAGGCTGCGGGAGCTGATCGGCTTGTCGTCCAGGTCGCCCCAGGGGGCGTCATCCATGCGCAGCAGGCACTCGATGATGGCGGCGGTGGGCATCCGATCGGCGCCGCAGAACACCGTGTCCCGCAGGTCGGTCAGCAGCCGGACACCGAGCGAGGCTTCGTCGTTGTCGTGGGCGGCGCTGATCAGGTCCACGCAGGCGGCGCGAGCGCGGGAGGGCCAGTCCCCGCCGACTGCGTCCGCGACGGCGAGGAGCGGTTCCCACACGTCCGCCGGCCGGTCGGTGACGCCCTCGGGCATCTCCGGCCAGGCGCCCGCGACCTGGTCGCGAACGGTGTCGGCCCACTGGGCGAGCCGGTCCCGCAGGGCGTGGCCCTGCTTCTCGTGGATGCGCTGCCGGTAGGGCTCCACCTTCTCGTTCGGGGCGCGCTTGCGCATCCGGATGATCACCGAGCGGGTCAGCACGGTGTCTGGCAGAGAGCCGAGCCCGGCCATGGCGACGGCGCAGTACGAGCCGAACACCTGCGCGTTCTGGTTGGAGCCCTCTCCGACGCAGCGCAGGGCACCGCCGATGCGCCGGTACCCGGCGTTCAGGAAGCCGCGCAGCGCCTCATCGACCCCGGCCTTGGGGCCGAAGATGGTGTCCACCTCGTCGAACAGGACGGTGGGCAGTCCCTCGGCGGAGTCGACCAGCCGGTACAGGGCGTTCGCGGAGGCGGACACCGTGGCGACCGGGCGGGGCGTGAGCGTCTCGACGATCTCCAACGCGCGGGACTTGCCCGAGCCCGGCTCCGGGGACAGGAACGCGATCCGGGGCGTGGTCTCGAAGCAGTCGATCAGGTGGGCGTGCGCATCCCAGAGGGCGACGGCGACGTACGCGGCCTCGGTGGGGAAGACGTTGAAGCGGCGGTGGAAGGCTTCCACCTCATCGAGCAGCGCGGCCCCGTCAAGAGACGTTGGGGTCATGCGGCGGCCCTCCCTTCCTGAGTGGCGCTGAGCGGGCAGGTGTCCCGGTGGGCGGTGTGGTCGGTGATCAGGGCGAGCACCTTGCGGCGGCCGACGGCGCTGCGGTCCCGGCCACAGAGGCACCTCGAGGTGGCGGTGGGCACGGCACCGCTGGGCGCGCTGATGTGTAGCCACGCCACGGGGTACCGGCCGTCACCGCACGGGTCAGTGCGAGGGACAGAAGGGACGCCCTCGCGGGCGGCGCCTGTCGGCTCGCCCACGGTCGCTCGTGCCGCAGCCCGTTCGGCGGCGTGCGGCTGGGCAGAGGTCGTGGGGAGGCTCTTAGTAGGCGGGGGAGTGGTCATGCTGCCCGCCCGCCGGCCGTCGGGTTGTGGGCGATGGACCAGTCCAGGCCGCGTGTGATCACGTCGTCGTAGTAGCGCTGAGACTGGGTGGCGTTGCCCGCTGCCGCCCTACTAAGAGCCTCCTCGACCTCCCCGCGGTCGAGGTCGCCGGACGCGATCAGCCGCCCCAGGGCGCGTGCGGCTCGCAGCAGGGTGGCGTTGCGGGTGCCGTCAGCGGCGGTGGCCACGTTGTCCACCTCGCCCCGCAGCGCTGCTCCGGCATATCCGCTGCGGCACTTCATGGAAGTCGCCATGGCTCGGCGCGGGCGTTTCGGCCGACCGTTGAGCATGTGGCAGAGCCAGTCGGGCAGCGGGACCGGCTTGTGGTCGTCCAGGACGGTGTAAGTGCCGTCTCGCGTGATGCTGCCGGGGGCGACGACGTAGCCGCCCCAGCCGCGGGTGTCGACCTTCTCGGCCAGCCGTCCGGCGGTGGAGTGCAGCCGGAGACCGGGTGGCTGGGCGAAGTACAGGTGCTCACCGCCGCGCGCGGTCCGCACCCGGCGGGTGGCGGGGACGGGCTGTCCGGCGCGCTCGCAGAGCGCAGAGAAGTTGGCGACGCCGTCAGGCGTTCCTTTCGGCTCTTCGGGCTTGGGTGTGTCCAGGTCGATGACGAGCAGCCCGGACGGGCCGGTGGCGATGCCGACGTTGTACGGCCGCAATGCCCATGCGGCGGCGAGCAGCTCGGTGTCAGTGGTGGCGCGCTGCTCGGGCGTCCGGTGGCCGTCGGCGCAGCGGTCGGTACCGGGGCAGTACTTCTCGGCGTGCCCGGCGGGCCGCTTGTCGCCGGGGCGCAGGGGGATGACGTGCCAGCCGCGCTCTGCGGCGTCCAGCGCTGCGAGCAGCAGCGCGGATCGGGCGTCATGGGTCATGCTGGATGTCTCCAGTTCGATTGAGCGTGCTGGATGGTCAGGGCGGCCCCGGTTTCATTGGCGTGAGGTTGGGGGCCGCCCTTGGCGTTGCTAGCGGTGGTGGTTGATCGTTCCGTTGGCGCGGCCGAAGAGGCCGTTGGCGGTGATGTTCTGGGTGATCTGCGCGGGGGCGGTCGGGCGGCGTGCGGCCCGCAGGACGAGCGGGATGGCGATGACGCCGGCGGCGATGAGGGCGACGGCGGACCACAGGGCGTGGCTCATGGCGATCAGTCCCGGGGCGGCGTAGTAGAGGCCGACGGAGGCAGCCGCGATGCCACCCCCGACGGTTGGGGCGAGCAGGGCGGTGGTCTTGGCCCACGCCGGAATCGGCTGCGCGGCCGGAGTAGGCGGCGGGGCCGGTGCGGCGGGGGGCTGGGTGTAGGCGAGGGTGCGGATGCCGCCGGGCAGGGTGACCACCTGGACGCCGGGCGGGATCTCCTCGGGCAGCATCCGCGGCCGGTCCCAGCCGGACAGATGGGCGAGCCGATCGCCGCCCGGCCGGTCGGCGGTGGTGATCTCGTACGGGGTGTCGGGAGGCACAACGGAGTCCCTTCGATCACAGGCCATAGTGACGGTGGGTGACTGATCTAGTGGGGCGTACTGGGTAGTGGGTAGTGGGGTGTCTAGTGGGGGATGCCTGTTCGCAGCCCGTGTGCGCCCCAGTAGCGGCCTCTAGTGGGTAGTGAGGCGTTCCTCACTACCCACTACTCAGTAACGCTGCGTAGGCGCGTTCAGGCGTGGTCGGGGTGGACGTAGACCGAGTGCGGGCCGTTATCCCGGTAGACCAGCTCGCCCCGGTCGACCGCGGCCTGCAGGGTGGCGCGGACGGTCTTGCGGTCCTTGCCAACCAAATCGGCGACCGCGGACGGCTTCATGCCCTCCGCCCCGGTCGCCTTGATCGCCTCCAACGCCGTGGGTAGCCACGCCGGACCCGGCTCCCGCTTTTCGCCGCGCAGCGCGGACAGGTTCAGCCCCTCGGCCGCGGCCGGCGGCGCGTCGGCCGCGGGAGTGCGCGGCTCGGGGGCGGTGCCGAACTGGGCATCGATCTGCTCGCGGAAGCGGCGCAGCATCTCGTCTTCCGGCGAGCCCTGCTCTGCCGCCCGCTCGCCGCGTAGCGCGGACAGGTTCAGCCCGGCCCCGGACGCGGCGGCATCCGCGGTGCCGTCGCCGGGGACGCGGTCGCGCATCCAGGCGGTGCGGTCGGCATCCCAGCGGCGGGCGTAGGCGGGCCCGGCGGCCTTGGCGGAGATGTCGTCCAGCCGGGGGTGGCGGTCGGAGGTGGCGGCGATGATCTCCCGGATCTGGTTGGGCAGGATGCGCCACGCCTTGAACAGCGCGGCCGGGGATTCCGGGGTGCCCATGAACCCGGCGCCCTTGTACGGGGCCTGATCGACGCGCAGCCCGCGGGAGCCGGGGAACATCTTGGACAGGTCCATGCCCTCCGTCTCCCCGCCGGTCAGGGCGACGCGGACCTTGGCCTCCCGGCGGATCATCAGGTTGCTCAGCACGCTGCCGGTGGCGCCCAGGGCGGTGAGGACGGTGCGGATGCCCATGGCCCGGGCGATCCGGATCACTTCCAGAATCTTGTCCCCCAGCTTGCGGACCTGCCGGTCCGGGCTGGCCAGAATCTCCGCCCCCTCATCGATGACCAGCATGATCTGCGGAATCTTCGCGCTGATCGGCAGCAGGTCCGTGTTCGCCTTGGCCAGTACGTCCTGGTAGCCCATCTTGCGCTGCTTGGCCACCTTCACGGCGGTGTCCAGCATGGTCATGGCCTCGTCGAAGGTTCCGGCGAGCCAGTCGATGCCGGGCCGGACGGGTTGGCCGTCCTCGCGCTTGATCTCGCCGTTCAGTGCCGGAAGGACCCAGGGCAACCCGGCGGACCCGGCGTTGAGGTCGATGACCCAGGTCAGCATGTCCTCGGCGCGGGCGAACCCGGCCAGGATCGAGTGGACCAGGTTCGTCTTACCGGAGCCGGTGGGGCCGACGATGAGTGCGCACTGTTCCCGCAGATAGGCCCGGATCTCCTCGGCGTTGGTGCGGTAGCCCCAGGGGATGCCGGTGTGCAGGGACAGCGGCCCGTAGTCGGTGGGGTAGGTGCGCTCCTCGGCCAGCACGTTGGCGGTGGTCACGTCGATGATGACGCGGCCTTGGTCGATGCCGGGGGAGGCGGTGGCGGTGCAGCCGTGCGGCAGCCGAGCGTCCGCGGACAGCCGCGCCGACTCGGCCGCGATCTTGTTCCAGGTGGCGCCGCCCGGCGGCAGCTCCGCATCGAGCGAGTAGCCCGCCCCGGTCTCCCACTTCTCCACCCCGACCACGCGGATGGTGATGCTGCAGACCCGCTGGATGCGGTCCACCCACTCCGCGGCAATGGCCCGCCGCTCCGCGGACAGCTCCCGCGCGATCTGCCGCTCCTCCGCGGCAATGGCCTCCTCCTCCCGCGCCTCCTCATACAGCGCGACGGAGCGGGCAGCGGCGCCCATGCCGACGCCGATAGCGGCCAGCGAGCCGAGCGCGGCCCAGGTCAGCGGGCCATGGGTGATGGCCCAGGTGGTCCATCCGGCGCCAACCAGCCAGGAGGCGGCGCGGGTGGCGAGGGTGCGGCCGGCGTTGCGCACCCGCAGCCCGGCCACGGTGTGCCCGAGGGCCCCGGCGGCGCCGACGGCGAGCGCCCAGCCTGCGGGCATGGCGGTGGCGGCGCCGGTGGTGGCGACGGCGAAGGCTCCGGTGGTGGCGGACAGGGCGCCGGTCACGGGTCCGTGACCGGCCGCCCAGTCCAGCACCGGGCCACTGGGCTGCTGCTTCGTGGCGGTGCTGCTCATCTCAGACGTTCCAGCCCTTCTCGGCCTCAGTGCCGTTGCGGGGGTCCTCGTGCCGGGCGATGTCCTGCTCGTGGGCCTGCCGGAACAGCGGGCCCATGTCCTCGGCGACCGCGACCGCGCTCATCAGCGCGCCGAAGATGTCGTTGAAGCCGTCCGCGACCTCCTTCTCCAGCGGGAACTCGCTGTCGGAGCGCTCGGCGAGGATCTTCATCACGTTGGCCACGCTGGTCAGCGCGGCCGGGAGCCCTTCGACCATGGCGAGGATCTCCATGGCGTTCTCGGGGTCGTACTGGCTGGCGGCCTGCTCCATCTCGGCGGCGGCCTCTTCGAACCGGAAACCGGACACGTGCTCTCCTCCACTCACCTCGGATGTTGTGTTGCTGGGAACCTTCGTCGCGGGCCGTTCCACGCCGTCCGCGATACCTTCCGTGCCGTCTTCGGCGGCCTCCGCATCGGCGGCGGCCTCGTCCGCGCGCTGCTTCGCCCGGATCGCCGCATCCCGCTCGGCGCGCTGCTCGGCCGCCGTGCGGACCAGCCGCCAGAACAGGCGGCGGCCGGGATACATCAGCCACGAGATATCGAACTTGCGTCCGAACCAGGTGGTCAGGCAGCCGAGCAGGCCCAGCGGCAGAGCGAGCACCACGGCCAGCAGGCGGCGCCCCTGGTAGTGGGCCGCGGACCTGCGCAGGGCCTGTCGCGCCGCTCGGCGGGCCGGGGCCTTACGTACCTGCGCCCGCTGCGAGTCGACCGTGGCGCGGGCCTTGTTGTCGCGGGCGGCGCGGTTCTTGCCGATCGCCTTGTCCCGCGCGGTCCGGGCCTTGCGTACGGCGCTTCCGAGCATCCGGCCCGTCAGTCCGGACCGATTCCCGGTGTGGTGTGTGGCGCGGTGTCCGGCGCGGCTAGTGGCGGCGGTGCTGTTCGGGGTCTTGGCGGTGCGGCGGGCGTCGGCGACCGCGCGGCGGGCGGCGGTGGTTTGCGCCCGCTGTCCGGCCCGCGACCCGGCCGCGGCCTGCTGCGCGGCCCGCAGCGCCTTGACCTGCCCGACCCGGCCCGGGGCCTTACCACCGACACCCTTGGCGGGTGTGTGCTTGGACGTGCCGTGACCGGTGTTCTTGCCGCCGGTCTTCCCGGCCGTGCCGGTGCTGGCGTGGCGGGCGGTGGTGGAGCCGGTACCGCGGCGCTGCTGGCCCGGCATGCCGCCCGGCCGTCCCCCGGACCCTGCGCGGGAGGCGAGCGACCGGCCACCGGCCCGGTTGGCGTGGGAGGCGGATGATCGGCCGCCGGTCCGGTTTCCTCCCGCCCCGGTGCTGCGCTGGGCTGTGGTGCGGACGGCACTCCGGCCGGCGGCGCGGGCCGCCTCCCGGCGGGCCTCGCGGCGCGGGTTGGGGGTGCGGGTGGCGGCGACCGTGCCCAGGACCACGGCCCCGGTCGCGGCGACCATGGCGCCGATGGGGCCGCCAACGAGGGAGGCGGCGGCGACCATGCCCACGGTCGTGTTCGCCCCGGATAGGGCGAGCGGGACGATGGGCCAGCCACCCGGGGTGTGGTCCACCTCGGCCGCGGGCGAGGTCTTTACGGCCGGTGCGGGCGGCGGCGGGGGCGGTACGGGAGGGGCAGCCGCGACGGCTACCGGCTCGGTGCTGAGTTCCGTCATGCTGAGTGCACTCCTCTTCGGGGAGTAGGGCCCGGCCGGATGCTGTGGAAGGTGATCGGCCGGGCCTGTCGACAGAGGTCAGGCAGCGCGCTGTTCTTCGGGGTAGGTGCAGGCCACGCATGTGCCGAGTGAGGTGGGGATGACGTATCCGGCATCCCGTCGGCAGGCGGGGCAGGTGCGGCGGGCGGCGTTCGCCTTGGTCAGCGCCGCCCACTTCGCGGGGGTCATGGGCCGGACGGGCTTGGCCTGCTCGATCGAGTAGAGGTAGGCGACCAGCGGGCCGCGGCAGCGCCGCGGACGCTCAATCTGCGCGGCGACGTCCTGTCCGCCGGGCCGCAGCCCGCGGGCACGGAGCTGCCGACGGGTGGCCAAGCCCTCCGGCGCAAGTCGCCAGGAGTAGACCGGGATGGAAGCCATTACCGGCCCGCGATGGCCAGCTCAGCGCCGCCGGTGTCGGGCCCTCGGTAGTCGGCGTAGCGAGCGGAGACCCACCCGACCGACCAGCCGCACAGCTCGGCCGCGGCCCGCACCGGCAGCCCGGCATCGAACGCGGCCCGCACCGTCGCGCGCGCCCGGACCTCCGGGAACTTCTCGGCCGCCGGTCCGGCGGCCAGCAGGGCGGCGCGTTCACGCTCGGCCCGTGCCTCCCGCTCGGCGTGTTCACGGCGTTCACGCTCGATGCGCTCACGTCGTTCCCGCTCGCGCCGTTCGGCCTCTGCGCGTTCACGGCGTTCACGCTCCAGCCGGGCCTGTTCACGCTCGCGTTCGGCGCGTTCATGCGTCTCCCGCTCGGCCCGCTCCCGCGCCTCGCGTTGGGCGCGTTCCTCGCGTCGCGCGGCCTCTTCCCGCTCGGTCTGTTCACGGGCCAGGCGGGCTTCGTGCTCGCGCTGTTCACGGGCGAGCGCGGCGGCGTGCTCGCGCTCCTCCTGGGCCCGCCGCTCCGCGGCTTCCCGCTCCTCGGCCGCGGCCCGCTCGCGTGCCTCCCGCTCCGCTCTGCGCTGTTCGTCCAGGGCGGTGACGGCGGCGGCGATGGCGCGCCGGTAGGCGAGTCCGGTCTCCGCGGTGACGATCAGCAGCAGCGGCGCGACCGCGTGCACGGCCACGCCCACCAGGTCACTCTTCAGCGCGGAGTCCGCGACGTTCAGTGCCAGGGTCATGCCGCCGGTCATCCACCGCAGCACGATGGGCCACTTCCCGCCGTGCCCGCCGAGCCGGGCGAGGACGGCGTCCAGGCGGACCACGATGACCACCGCGGCATCAACCACGAGAGGCAGAATCGGCGCCGTCCAGTCCCACTCGTCCGGGGTGTGCCGGGCGGCGAGGGGGGTGACGGTGAGGATCGAGTACAACATCGCACCCGCGACGATCAGCCAGGTGCCGGCCGACAGGGCGCGCTCGGCTGAACGGACGTGATCGGTGTTCACGCGTCCACCTCCGCCCGTGAACGCACCCGCACGGCGGCGATCAGGCAGACCGGCGAGGCAGGGTCGTCAGGTATGTCGCTGTCCTCGGTCCACGCCCACTGAGCGCCCGGCACCGGGCCGAAGTCGAGCGCGGTGAGCGCGTTCACGCGTTCCGTGAACGTGGGCACCGGCGCCGTGCGGCCGAAGTCGTACTCCGGCCACGGATCGACGGTGTTCAGCAGCACCACGTACAGGCGCCACCGGCCGCGGTGCATCGACATCTGCGCGGTGAACTCGGTCGCCATCAGGCCGCACCTCCCAGCGCGAGCAGCACCGCGAGGATGAGCAGGGCACCGCCCGCGCAGGTGAGATCGACCGCGCGGCGCAGGGTGGTGAACTTGGCTACCGCGAGCCGGGAGAGTCCGGCGATGTCGGCGGCCAGGCTCCCGGCCATGGCGTCGGTGATCTCCTCGGCGGTGAGGGTGGCCCACAGAGGGAAGCCGTGCCGGCCGCGCAGGTTCGGCCGCACCGACCGCAGCAGCAGCCCGGCCGCCGCGACCAGCAGCGCCATCCCGCACCCGCCCGCGATGTAGGCGGGAAGGTTCAAGGGTGCGTCCTTGGCGACCGTCCAGGCACCCGCCAGCACCGCGCCGACGAACGCCAGCAGCAGCCCGGTCTTGGTGTCGGTCCGCGCGATCTCTGCCTTCACCTCGGCGTGCGCGGTCATCAGGTCCCGGTCGGTGGCGCTCATGCAGCACCCCCGCGCTGGCTCGTGCCGGTGGTGCGGTTGATCAGTGCGACCCGCGCGGCCAGCGCCCGGCGGCGGGCTCGGCGGATGCGGCGCGCGTCCACCTCGTTCGGGGTGCGGTCCAGGGTGGCGATCTGAGCGTCCAGCAGCTCGACATTCGCGAGTATCGCGGGCATCTCCCGCTCGATCGCGTCCAGCTCCGCGTCCGTCGGCTCCATGTAGTCGGCGAACGCGGTAACGGCGTCCTGAACAGTGACGATGTGGTCCATGGGTCGTGGTCTCCCTAGCAGGTGAAACGGCCCGAACAGCGGCTCCCGGGGTGCCACCCGGGAGCCGCGCGCCGTTGAAGTCGGGACATCCGGCTCCCCTCGGCGCCGCTCGTACGAGACGAGCGGCGGAGGCAACCGGCCGCAGCATCGCTGCGGAGGTTGGGTTGCGCTGTACCTCACGCGGGGTGAGCCCGCGTGGCCGCCTACTTGGCCGAGGAGAGGCGGCGTGATCCCCATTCAGTTGTCAAAGGACCGACGCTTCCTTCGTACTCACCCCTGCGGGGGCTTTCCTCCGGGCGCATTCGTGCTGGTCAAGCAGCCACGGCTCACCCGACTTCGTCTTGCCTAGGGGGGCTTGCCGTCTTGCCTGATAGGTGCCGTAGGCAAACCCATGGCTGCGCGCAACCCCCTCTGGCGATAGAGTCGATAGGGCCCCTAGGCAACGATGGGAGAGTCGTGAACGACGACATGGAAAAGGTCTCCGGGATCACGGACCCCGTTGACCGCGCCAAATCGGCGATCGACCTGATGGCGCGCTACCAGAGGCACGTGAATGAGCTGTCCCGCGTCCGCCGGGAAGCGATCGAAGAGGCTCAGGCATCGGGCTTGACCCAGGCCGAGATCGCGAAGCGCCTCGGCGTCAGCCGCGGCCGGGTCGGCCAACTCGCATCCGCCGGCCCCCCGCCGGAGCGGGCGTTCTTCGGCACGGATCTGGTGACGGTGTCGCTCGGCGGTAAGTACGAAGCAGGCAAGGGGCCCGACCAGCACCCCAGCGAAGTAGTCACCCGCGAGGACCTGAACAACTTCGAGCACCTGCGCAAGATGCTGGGCGGCATGAAGCTGGACGCTCAGTACGAGGTGATCCCGACAACCGGCATCGTCAACCTCAACCGGGACAATCACGTCGTCATCTGTGGTCCCCGCCTGTCCCCGATCGTGGCGCAGGTGCTCGAAGGTGACGACAACCTTCGGTTTGCCAAGGACCGGGCGTGGCACCTGGTGGATCAGGTGGCCGGGAAGGAGTACCGGTCACCCATGGACGAGGACGGATCGGCCGGTGACGTCGGCTACCTGGGACGTCTCCCCCGCCTGGACGGGAAAGGAACGTTCCTCTACATCGCCGGCATCCATGCGATCGGGGCGAACGGAGTCGTGCACTACCTGGAGAACAACCTGGCAGACCTCTACAGGGAGGTACGGACCCGCCGCTTCTCGACCCTAATCTCCTGCCGTTACAACTCGGAGACGCTCGAAGTGCTGGAGAGTCGACGCGTCACTCCCCTATACCGACACGAGGGCTGAGAGCATGCGCGTCGCCATAGACACCCAACCCGGCGGAGCCGCTCCTAACGAAGACTGGGTGGCCGGCACACCGACGCTCGCCATCGTGCTGGACGGACTCAGCACGGCGGGTCTCGACACGGGATGCCGCCACGGCGTCCCGTGGTATGTGACCCAGCTCGGCAGTCAACTCGTTGCTGCGCTGGCAAACCCGAGTGCCTCACTCTCGGAAGGCTTGGCGGATGCCCTTGAACAGGTGGCGGCGCTGCACTCCGAGTGCGATCTGAACAACCCCGGAACACCCTCCGCAACAGTAGCGATCCTTCGGCAGCGGGAAGCATTCTTCGATCACCTGGTTTTGGCGGACTCCCCCATCGTCCTTGAAGGACATGGAGGCTTCTCCGTACTCACCGATCTACGCGTGGATGACGTTCTCCCCGATCTGCGCGCCGAAGTCGAGCAACACGAGACCCACACGCCAGAACACAAAAAAGCGCTGCGGCGATTCGTGACCGCGCAACGGCAGACCCGCAACACACCGACCGGATATTGGGTGGCGGCCTCCCGTCCGGACGCGGCAGAGCACGCGCTAGTGGGCAGTACTCCCGCCGAAGACGTACATTCCGCAGCAGTCCTGTCGGACGGCACCTCGCGTCTCGTCACGGAGTACTCCATGGCGACGTGGCACGAAGTCTTTACGATGCTCCGGACTGGGGGACCACGCGAGCTGATCAATACCGTGCGGAAGGTAGAGGCCACAGACCCGACGGGGCGACGGTGGCCTCGCTACAAATCCGGCGACGACGCCTCCGTTGCCTTCTGTCAGTGGTGATACCCGTTCGTTAGTGACGGTCGATCCGCCTCGTTCCGTCTCACTCACCCCCGCCCGAAACTGCCCACAGCGGTTCATGTAGCGGGGGTTTAATACGGCAGGTTACGCGCTCGCGCGCCGTAACGCCCCTTACGGTCATCACTGCGAGGACTCACGGAGCCGGAAGGCAATTACGGGCTCCCAACTTTCTCAAGCTTTCATTGATTCTCTGCGACTGTCGATCTGCCTCCTTCGCCAGCGCATCGAACTCGGTCAGCGCGTCATTCGGGCTCGTCATGTCAACACTGCGCAACACCTCAGCCACCCTGTATATTTTGTGGCTCAGCGACCATAGTTCATCGGAAACTTCTTTTGTCTCATCGGCCCTAGAGTTAGGTGTGCGAATTTCACTGAGATCCGCCGCCTGCATATTAACTAGCCCGGCCATGTCATAGAAGGAGTTACCGGCGAAGATATAGTCGCTTCGAGTGGCAATTCCTTGCATGTTCGCCAAGCCTAGTCGTTCTAGAGCATCATCCTTGTCTCGTTCGGATTTTTCTATGCCACCTTGTGTCTTCGCGCAGACGGCGTTCGCCTCCTTGCCCCAATCCTGAATCGTGTATGACGGTTCCGGCCATATCTGGATCACTCCGATAATGACACCGGTGACTGCTGCTGCCGCTCCGACAATCTCCAGAATGCGCCGCCGAGAGATACCGCTGCCGCTCCCAGGCGGCGACCCTTCGTCACTCGAGTCGTCAACCATTATATTCCCCCGTGATCTTCAATCCTTCTGAGCGAGCATTTAGGTCCGGAACGTCTTGCTGTCCATCCAGAAGCTCGACCCGATGCATCATTTAAGCACTGGACGCACGCCGCGAGAATGGAATCAAGCGCACCTCGTCTGATATCGGTGACCCTTTAACGAGTGACGGCTACTGCAACGGCCGTACCCGTGCACAGGTCTCCGCCTAATCGGCGCACAGTAACCGTCCCATGGTGGACAAGCCGTCACCTGACTGTACTCAGTCGGTAGAGCACCCGGTTCGGGACCGCCTTGAAGTCGAACACGAGTTAGTTGGGTCACTAAGGGCCATCATGGAAGCCATTGGATTTCCTTGTTGCCCAACCTCTTCAGTTCGGACCAGTCGCCACTTCTGAAGAATTGACAGAACCATCTCGCTGTAGACCTCTGGGGTATCCCAGTATCTACTTGCGATGCTTTATTACCGCTGATTACAGTGCTACGTAGCCAAGTTGAGACCTGGTTGCTGGCTTGCATCCCGAAGCGCCTCGACGAATCAAGCCAAGTCCAGGGCGCCCCTCTTCCGCCCGCCGCACGGCTAAGGACAGGTTTGACTACCTGAGGGTGGCGAGCAGCATGCCATCGGGCGGTTCCACGCTCTCGTCTCAGCGCCGCTCCTTGTCCTGGTCTCTGTCCACTGCACTGACGGCCGCCACCGTTCGCCGCCGTACACCCACCCCGTCTGACCTGCCCCGCGAACCCTTACGAACGCCCCCGAACGGCCACGCGAACAGTTGGAAAGCGGGCTGGGTGCAACCTCTCATAGGAGAGTTGGTGGGCAGCGCCAGCGCGTTCGTGGTGAGCCGAGAGCTGTGCTGCAGTTGCCAGAGGTGGCGGGGAGGTCCGGTGAACGGTTCACGGATGCCGGGACGCCCGCATGCTCGTCAAATCCACGCCGTTTGGTTGCATACCCATCTGCCCTGTGTCGGCCGGCCCGGCCGCGATGGCCTGAACCAGCGCAGTCACTGCCTCAGCCTGTTGCTCTTCACTCAGTCGGCCATGTGCGAGTAGCCGTTCGGCGGCCAGATACCGGGAGAACTCCAGTGGCTGATCGAAATAGGCCTCAAGGTGCTCCGCTGCGCTTTCTTGAGACCGCACGAAAGTCTTGCTCACAAATCCAGCCAAGGCCGCCGACACCCCACCGAGTGCTCCCGCTACGATCGCCCCGGCCGTCGTACTTGCATTCATCGACAAGATAACGAACGCGATCAAGAGAGTGAATCCGGTAACCATGGCCATCTGCGCGCTGGCGAACGATCGTTTCGCCTGGTGAGTGACTATTTCGTGGTAGTAGTCCAACCTTCGATGTGTAAGTGCCCACAAGCTTGCCAAGGCGAGATCGCGAGTATCATCCGCTCGGTCTCGAGCCTCAGCACCCGCAGCGTCGGTCTGTATAAGTGCATTCTCAAGCCCGCGCTCAGCATCCCGGACGCGCTCACGGCCCTGTTCGAGCTGCCTTCTACTTCTCGGAGATACGAGAAAAACTGCGGCGTTACCTAACGTGATCAGGACGCCAAACGTTATCCAGGCCCACGCATGCTCCGATTCGAGACGACTTCCGATACCCCACCAAAGTAACCCATAGATGGACGTAAGTGACGCCGTCACCAGGATGGGGCGTATCCAACGGTCTCGGCTACGATCTCGCTGCGGACGCTCTGAGGCCGTAGGAATCCTCGCTTGCGCTTCATCCCCCATAACCAAGCAGGATGCTCCCCCTTGAGAAGCGCCGCCAGTCCTCTGGCACACCGCCTCCGCCGCGTGACATCCCACGACGCACGGGAGGCTGTGAAGGCTGCTCAGGGCCCACGAGCAGACGACCGGACCCGGTCAGACCGTTCGGTGGCTTCGTCATCCAGGCGCCGGCGTCGCTGTCGGGGCTATGGGGGTAGTTGGCCATCCTCCGGCCAGAAAGGTGGACTCGGATGCGTGCGTACGCGAGAAAGGCGAGGTCAACGGGCGCTCCAGGGGCGACCAACGGCCGGTCTTGAAAACCGTCGTGGCGCGAGTCACCGTGGGTTCAAATCCCACACCCACCGCGCGGTGAACGGCCTCTGACCAGGTGACATGGTCGGGGGCCGTCGCTGTGTCCGCTCCCCGTGAGCGACCGGTGTTCCCCGTGGTTCCCCGCTCGAACGGGCACGCGAGGGGCACGACTATGCTCCGCCCATGCGCTACCTGGCATAGCAGTTCGCGATCGGCGCCCTGCGGCGTGGCCAAGGGATTGAGCAGTTCCTCGGGCCAGCGACGACAGCTCAGGGCCGTGGCATCAAGTGGGCCGGGATCGAGCCCACCCGACGTGGGTACGTGGTCACGCTGCACGTACAGGAAGACGTTGGCGATGAAAAGTTCTGCGACCTCCTGGAGTTTCCGCCGCTGGACCCCGATGACGAGTTCGGGCAGGACCTCGTGATCACCGATGACGAGCACATCGCGCTAGAAGGCTCACCGGTGGTGAGGAGTCGGCTAGTGAAACCGTCGTGGCGCGAGTCACCGTGGGTCGAATCCCCCACCCACCGCGCACGTCAACGGCCCCTGACCAGGTGCAATGGTCAGGGGCCGTCGTATTGCGAGGTGCCCGCTCGGCACCCGTATCCACCGCAGTTCCCCGGCGGGTCGGGCATGGATGGGGCACGACCTTCTGCTCGGGATCGGTGGCTCAGCTCTCCGGGTCGTACATGATCTCGCGCACCTCCTGTGCGCAGCGGCACGCCTCGGCGATCTTCGCAGCCCACATCAGCGCGTCCTCGCGTGACGGGACCTCGATGATCGAGAAGCCGCCGACGACCGCCTTGGTCTCGGGGAACGGTCCGTCCGTGACCGTGCCGTCGGTGGCCACGATGCTCGCCTGCTGACGGTCCACTCCGGCGCCGAAGATCCAGACACCTGCGTCCTTGGCCTCCTGGACCACCCGGTGGGATGCCTCGCCGACCGCCGGGAGGTCCTCCTCGGGGAAGTTCATCGATCCGTCGTCGAACGAGATCAGGTACCGCGCCATCGTGTTCGCCTCCTTGCTCAGCGACCACCTGGCCGCCTGGTCGCTGCTCCCGGTCGTACGGACTGTGTCAGCTTCTCATCGGTCGTCTCGCCCCGCTTCAACGAGAGGTCGGCGGGGGGACTTTGGCCGCGAGCTGCTCCGGGGCGAGTGATCACGGCCCCGTATGCTTCCGGCGCGTCGGGCAGTCTGTGGACCCGGCGACGTGCCGGTCACCGATCAACTCGCTGATCGTTCCCGAGCTCGGTGACAAAGAGCTGTCCAGCCTCCGGCCGAACACGGTCGCCGAGTGGGTCGGCGGGGTGAGGACCAGGGGGCTGAGCGCTCTCGGATACGGCAGGCGTACCGGGTCCTGTCGCAGGTCGGGGCGGACACCTGGCTCAGCGGATCGGGCACCGATGGTGGCGACTCTTCGAGCGTCCCTTCGGACTGACCATCGATCCGCTCAGCTCACGGCCCCTGACCGTGCACGCGGTCAGGAGCCGCGGTGTGTCTTCGTAGACACGCGGACCTCGCCGGAGGGCGGCGCTGCTCGATATCGCCAGATCTGACCTTGCGGCCTCGTGAAGCTTGTGCGATCGGCGCGAGATCGGACGGTAGGTGCTCTACGGCTGTCGCCCCGTCATCCGTGCCGCCGAGGCGATCGTCGAGAGGGCCTCGCGTTCCGTCAGGCCTGTGCGGACGGCGGCTTCGAGGAGGGCAGGGGCGAGTTCGGGGCCGATGCCGTTCTCGTAGGCGCGGCAGGCGGCCCAGAAGAGACGGGTGTTGCGCTGGCCCTCGTGGGCGGCGAGGACGAACTGGACGAGGCCCTCGCCTTGCCGGCCGCCGGACGAGGCGGTGGGCCGGCGGGGGCGCGGCGGCGGCAGCAGCAGGCGCAGGAGGGCCGGTGGGCAGGGAGCGGGCGCGAGGTGGGACGTGCCCGGGGCGGTGCTGTAGACGCCGTGGTCGGTACGTGATCCGGGGCCGACCAGGTAGCCGCCGGCGCCCCTGATGTCGATGCCCGGGGCCAGTCGGCCCGCCGAGTTGGGGACGGCGACGTCAGGCGGTCCGGTCAGCCACAGATGGCGGCCGCCGCTGGGAGTCAGTACGACGACCGTCTCGGGGATGGTGAAGAGGTGGCGCAGTGCCAGTTCGCGCAGGGCCGCCGGAGCGTCCGTACCGGACTTGGTGTCGAGGTCGACGCCGATCAGATGGTGCGGGGGAAGGCCGCAGGCGATGCCGTAACCGGTCGCCTGTGGTGCGGCGGCGAAGAGTGCGCGAATGCGGTGCGGGTCGGTCGAGGCGTCGTACACGCCGTGCCCGAAGCGTCCGCACTCGCCGTGGCACTGGGTGGGTGAGGGGTCGTCGCGGTGTGGGGAGCGCAGGGCCGGGAGCTTCTTCCGGGACAGGGGGATCACCGCCAGTCCGCGTTCGGCCGCGGACAGGGCGTGCGCCAGGGCCAGGATCGTGGCCTGCCGGTCAGGGGTGGCCATGGCTTTATTTTCGTACGAGTGTTCGAAGAAGGGAAGGGGTGGGTCGGGGAAGGGCTCGGCTGTCCGGGTGGCGTGGCGGATGGGGGTCGAGGTGTGCAGGAACGCTTCTTCCCTTGGGGCGCGCGGGGTCCTTGGGGGTGAGGTGTGTTGCGTGTGCCGTGCCGCGAGGTGCGTGATGGCTGAAGTGGTTTATCGACATGGTCATCACGCTTCGGTGCGAATCGCACCTTTCGGGGTGGTTACGTGAGGATTCCGTGGGTGATTCTGGAGAAGCGACGTCGAGCTCAGCTCCGAGGCGGTCGGCCAACCACCCCGGAACCAGCCGTACTTCACCCACGCGTCGGCCGGGGAGCCGGTGCGTATTCGGTCCTGGAGGAGAAGAACATGGCAAGCATCCGTACCGCCCGTGCCCTTGCCGCCGTAGCGGTGGTGCCCCTCGCGGTCGCCCTCTGCTCCGGCGCCGCCACGGCGGACCACGGCGTCCCACCGAAGAGCGGGACGAACGCGGGCGTGGCCAGCGCCGTCGGCGGGGCCGGGAAGGACAACAGCGGCAACTCGTCCACCGTGCAGCAGCAGGCGGTCGGCTCCGGTGCCGTGAACCAGAACGACACCACCCAGATCAACAAGTCCACGTTCACGGTCATCGACCAGTCGAAGGGCAACGTCGCCGTCGACTTCACCCCCTGCGGCAAGCCGGCGGACGGTGGTCACCACCACCCCTGAGGTCCGGTAAGGGCGAGGAGGGCGCCTCCCGCAGCGAACGGCGAACAGCGAACAGCGAACAGCGCACGAGGCGTCTGCGCGGCGGTGCTTGGGTACCGCCGCGCGGGTGCTCGGTGCTCGGTGCGCGTGCGCCGGCGGCGGGCGACCCTGAGAACCCACCCCCACTACCCGGGGGCCGCTCGTCCACCTTCAGGAGGTGGGGTCAGCACCCCGCCTACAACCTGAGGGGGAGTCTTCTTCGGCACCTGCGGCCGATCCGCCGGAACGGCGTCACTCATAGCGTGGAGTCATGACCACACCCGTCTGCACCAGCGCTTCGAATGCCGCGACGGCAGCGCGGCAGACCCATTCGTACCCGTCGTTCTCGTCGTACGTGAGGGCTCGCCAGCCGGTGCTGTTGCGTACCGCCCGGTCGCTGACCGCGAACCCGAGCGACGCGGAGGACCTGCTGCAGACAGCGCTCACCAAGACGTACGTCGCCTGGGACCGGATCGAGGACCACCGGGCACTCGACGGCTATGTGCGCCGTGCCCTGCTGAACACGCGGACGTCCCAGTGGCGCAAGCGCAGGGTGGACGAGTTCACCTGCGACGAGCTGCCGGAGCCGGAGGTGATGCCCGTCGGCGACCCCGCGGAGCAGCAGGCACTGCACGACGCGATGTGGCGGGCGATCATGCGGCTGCCGGCCCGGCAGCGGGCGATGGTCGTCCTCAGGTACTACGAGGACCTGAGCGAGGTGCAGACGGCCGAGGTGCTCGGGGTGTCGGTGGGCACGGTGAAGTCGGCGGTGTCCCGGGCGCTGGGCAAGCTCCGCGAGGACCCTGAGCTGGGGCTCGTGCGGTAGAGCGCCTCGTCCGTGGGGATCGCTGGGCCTCTTGCGGGAACTGTCGAGTCCTTCGCGGAACGGAGACTCCCGAGGCCCGCACGGAAACCGCCGAGCCCTTGTGGTGCTGCTCTCGCGCGGCAAATCGTGGGGGATCACTCGTACGGCGGATCGGCCGCAGGCTTCGCACGGAGGATCCTCCGGCTCGTCGGCGCCGTCCGCTCAGGCCGCCGAACCGCTTGCGAAGCGCCTCTCAGCACCCGCTCCTCCTGATCGATCATTCATGCAGGTAGTGACATACCACGCGGTATGTGCGCAGAATCAGCGCAACCCTTACTACCGCGTAGGCAGAGTCGCCCCGGGAGGACGCCGTGCTGAGCACCATGCAGGACGTACCGCTGCTGATCTCCAGGATCCTGGCCCATGGGTCGTCCATCCATGGGACGTCGCTGGTGACCACATGGACCGGCGAGGGAGAACCGGCGCGCCGCTCCTACGCCGAGATCGGGGCCCGGTCGGCACAGCTCGCGCATGCGCTGAGGGAGGACCTGGGAGTCGAGGGCGACGATCGGGTAGCGACCCTCATGTGGAACAACGCCGAGCATGTCGAGGCGTACTTCGCCATCCCCTCCATGGGTGCCGTGCTGCACACGCTGAACCTGCGCCTGCCCGCCGAGCAGCTCATCTGGATCGCCAACCACGCCGCCGACCGGGTCGTCATCGTCAACGGTTCGCTGCTTCCCCTCCTCGCTCCGCTGCTCCCGCACCTGACGTCGGTCGAGCACGTCGTCGTCTCCGGTCCGGGCGACCGGTCGCTGCTCGGCGGTGCGAGCGCGCGTGTGCACGAGTACGAGGAGCTTCTCGCCGGCAAGCCGACCGCGTACGAGTGGCCGGAGCTGGACGAGAGGTCCGCGGCGGCCATGTGCTACACCTCCGGCACCACCGGTGACCCCAAGGGCGTCGTCTACTCCCACCGGTCGATCTACCTGCACTCCATGCAGGTCAACCTGACCC
This sequence comes from Streptomyces poonensis, assembly GCF_014650915.1. Taxonomy (GTDB): domain Bacteria; phylum Actinomycetota; class Actinomycetes; order Streptomycetales; family Streptomycetaceae; genus Streptomyces; species Streptomyces poonensis. Next base: position 127,050 of record NZ_BMVW01000011.1, read on the forward strand.
AGTCCATGGGCCTGACCGACCAGGACACCTCGCTCGTCGTGGTGCCCCAGTTCCACGTCAACGCCTGGGGGCTGCCGCACGCCACCTTCATGACCGGCGTGAGCATGCTGATGCCGGACCGTTTCCTGCAGCCCGTGCCGCTCGCACAGATGATCGAGCAGGAGCGCCCCACGCACGCGGCGGCCGTCCCCACCATCTGGCAGGGTCTGCTCGCCGAGCTGGGCGCCCACTCCCGGGACGTCAGCTCGCTCGGGCAGGTCACCATCGGCGGTGCGGCCTGCCCGCCGTCGCTGATGGAGGCGTTCGACAAGCTGGGCATGCGCGTCTGCCACGCCTGGGGCATGACCGAGACCTCGCCGCTCGGCACGGTCGCCCGGCCCCCGGCCCACGCCGTCGGTACGGAGGAGGAGTTCACGTACCGCACCACGCAGGGCCGCTTCCCCGCGGGCGTCGAGGCCCGGCTCACCGGTCCCGGTGGCGAACGGCTGCCCTGGGACGGCGAGTCGGCCGGCGAACTGGAGGTGCGCGGACCGTGGATCGCGGGCGCGTACTACGGCGGTGAGGGCGCCGAGGTCCTGCGCCCGGCCGACAAGTTCAGCGAGGACGGCTGGCTCAAGACCGGTGACGTGGGAACCATCAGCGCCGACGGCTATCTGACCCTCACCGACCGCGCCAAGGACGTCATCAAGTCGGGCGGCGAGTGGATCTCGTCCGTCGAGCTGGAGAACGCCCTCATGGCCCACCCGGACGTGTCGGAGGCCGCCGTCGTCGCCGTACCGGACGACAGGTGGGGCGAGCGGCCGCTCGCCACGGTCGTGCTGAAGGAGGGGTCCACCGCCGACTTCACCGCTCTCAGGTCCTTCCTCGCCGAGGAAGGCGGCATCGCCAAGTGGCAGCTCCCCGAGCGCTGGACGGTGATCGAGTCGGTGCCCAAGACGAGTGTGGGCAAGTTCGACAAGAAGGTGCTGCGCAGGCAGTACGCCGAGGGTGAACTGGACATCACGCGGCTCTGACGCCCGGCGGCCGATGCAGGAAGGGCACGCATCGCAGGAATCGAGGGATCAGGGTGGCGGCCATGCGGGGCGATGTTTCACGTGAAACATCGCCCCGCACGCCGTACGGCTGCCCCGATCAGTCCGTGCCGACGTGCCGGGGCCGGTGGGCATCGATGGGTCAGTTCGTGCCGATGCGCGCCAGCAGATCCACGATGCGGGCCTGGACCTCCGGGCTCGTCGAGCGCTCCGCGAGGAACAGGACCGTCTCGCCGGAGGCCAGACGTGGCAGCTCCGCCTCGTCGACGGCGGCGGTGTAGACGACGAGGGGGGTCCGGTTCAACTGGCCGTTGGCGCGCAGCCAGTCGACGATCCCGGCCCGGCGCCTGCGCACCTGGAGCAGGTCCATCACCACGAGGTTCGGCCGCATCTGGGCGGCCAGCGTGACGGCGTCCGCATCGGAGGCGGCTCGCGCCACCTGCATGCCCCGCCGTTCCAGGGTCGCGGTCAGGGCCAGCGCGATCTCCGCATGCTCCTCGATGAGCAGGACGCGCGGCGGGTGCTGCTCGGAGTCACGCGGCGCGAGGGCCTTCAGCAGTACGGCGGGATCGGCGCCGTACGCCGCGTCCCGCGAGGCCTGCCCGAGGCCGGCCGTGACGAGCACCGGAACCTCGGCGGCGACGGCCGCCTGGCGCAGGGACTGCAGTGCCGTCCGCGTGATCGGACCGGTGAGCGGGTCGACGAAGAGCGCGGCCGGGAAGGCGGCGATCTGCGCGTCGACCTCCTCGCGCGAGTTGACGATGACGGGCCGATAGCCGCGATCGCTCAGCGCCTGCTGGGTGGTGACGTCGGGCGCGGGCCAGACGAGCAGACGCCGCGGATTGTCCAACGGCTCCGGGGGCAGTTCGTCGTCCATCGGCTGAGGCTGCGGCTGGTCGGACACCTCCACGGCGCCACCGGGACCGTCGAGCGGCTCAGGACCCTCGTCGGCGTTCTCGTCCGGTGCTCCTATGGCGTACGAGCGGCCGGCACCCTCGGTGGCCACGCCCGGACGTGCCTGGCCGGCGAGGGACGGCTGCGCCGGTACGGGAGCGGACCCGGGCGCGGGAGTGGGGGCGGCACCGGGAACGGGAACGGGGGTCTGCGGGCCCGGCTGGACCTGTCCACGCTGCGGGTGCGGGCGCGCCGTGGCGTCTTGGCGCACGGTGGGCTCGGGCGGGGTGCCCAGCTTGCGGCGCCGGCCGGAACCGCCGGACTGGTGCGGCGGCGGCGTGGCCCCCGGCTGCGGCTGACGTGTGAACGGCACGCCCTGACCGAGCGTGCGCACGCTGATCGCACGCCCCTGGGTCGAGTTGGGGTCGACGGGGGCGGCGGGGACGGCGGACTCGGCTGGCAGCGGCTGCGCGACTCGGGCCTGCGCGGGCTGCTGCGGGGACGTGACCTGTAGGTCCTGCGCGGGCTGCTGCTGGGGCTGCTGGGGTTGCTCGGGCGGCAGAGGGGTGCCGGAGCCCGGCGTGTGCTGAGCACCCGGCCAGACCTGCGGGACGGACGGATCCGGCGAGGGCAGCGAGGTGGGTGCGGCCGGCGGGGTGCCGGTCCGGCGTCGGCCGGCCTGGTCCTGGGGCGCTGTCGCGGTCGGGGAGTCCGCCGGTACGGGAGGTGTGACCGGTGTCGTCGATGTGGCCGGTGTCGTCGATGTGGCCGGTACGGCGTGGTCCGGGGCCTGGACGTCGACCGGCGGATCACCGGCGACCTGGGCGCTGCCGGCAGGAGCGGCCGGTGCGGGCATGGGCTGAGTGCCCTCGGTCATTCCCTGCGCGGGCGCGGGCGTGGGCTGCGGCGCCGGGACGGGTTGCCCGGCGGGAACCGGACCAGGAGCAGGGATCTCCTGACCGGGAACCGCGGGAACCTGGGCCATGCCTCCCGGCGCCGCGGTCGCGTGCGTCGCGGCGCCCTGCACAGGCTGGGCGGGAGCGCCGTGGGCCGTGATTCCCCGGGCCGGCGTCATCATCGCCTCGTCCTGCTCCGCGGCAGCTCGGGCCCGGCGGCGACCCGGCGCAGCGGATACGGGGTGCGGCTGCGGCGGCGTGTGGACGTCGGCCGGATCGTGCAGGGCCGCGTCATGGCGCCCGCCGTCGTCGGCCTGCCCGGCCCCGGTCCCGGTCGCACCCGTACCGGCACCCGTACTGGCGCTGGTACCGGCACCCGTACCGGCACCCGTATTGGTCCCCGAGCCGACAGCTGTGCCGGCCCCAGGACCCGCATGCGCGGGCACGGGCCCGCTGCCGACGGCCTGGCCGGGAGCGGCAGGACTCATGGCGAGCCCGGGGGTCATGGCGGCGCCCGGAGCCATCACGGCACCCGGTACCGTGGCGGCGGCATGCGCCGGTGCAGCCGCCGGAGGCATGCCGGTTCCGCCGGCCGGCGCGGCCGGCGGAACGGCGGACGTACCAGGGCCGTCAGGCCCGGTGACTGCACCTGCCACCGGCCCGGTGGCAGCCGTCCGCACTCCCGCGTCCGTGCCTGTGCCCGTGTCCGTGGCTTCGTACGGGGAGTCGGCCGTCCGATCGGCCTCCGCGGGCGGCAGCGCGAAAACGGTGCGGCCGGCCGCCTGCTGCGCGGCAGCGCGCTCCTCGGCGTTGGCCAGGGCCCGGCGGCGTCGTCCGGTCGGCTGGGGCGATGTCGCGGAGGCCGTGGCAGCGGCGTCCGGCGTGCTCGCCGGCGCGGGCAGGGCGGGCGGCAGCGCGTGCTGCTCGCCACCGTGACGCGCGCGCCGCCCACCGGGCGCGGGCACGCCCTGCGGAGGCACCGTCTCGCCCAGCCCGCTGGCCGGGGCTCCGGCCGCGTGCTCGGCGGCGGTGACGACCGCGCCCTCGGCGACACCCTGGGCGCCGCTCTCCACAGGACTCGGCCGCCCTCGGCGCCGTCCCGTACCACCGGCGTCACCGGAGCCGCTGGAAGCACCCTCACCGGCCGCACCGACACCACCGTCGTCGGCACCACCCTGACCGGTACCAGAAAGACCAGCAACGGGGCCCTCGCCCCGGCCCGGACCTGCCGGATCCACCGGACCTGCCGGATCCACCGGACTCGCCGGATCCACCGGACCCGCCGGTCCCCCGGTGCCTGGCGGAACCGGCGCGACCGGCGCCGCTTCCCCGTCCGCCGACTCCGCACGCCGCCTGCGCCGCCCGGTCGGCGCCGCGGCCGCCGCAGCGGTGGCGCCCTCCGGTCCCGCGACCTCGCTCTCCAGGAACGCGTCCACCGACGACCGCCGGGCCCGTCGCCGCCCGCCACCGGAGGTCTGCCCCGGCACCTGCTCGGGCAGAGCGCCCTCAGCACCCACCACACCGACGGCACCGACCACACCAGCAGCACCGACCGCACCGGTGGCACCACCGTCCGCACGGACTCCCGTACCGGCCTCGGCAGCGCTCCCCTCGGCGACCGGGACGACACCGGCCGAGGGCTGCCGCCGGCCGGCGTCCGTGCCGGCACCGCCGCCGAGCGGTACCTCCAGTACGTACGCGCTGCCGCTCATCCCCGGCACCTCGTGCGTCTGCAGCACACCACCGTGCGCCCGTACGATCCCGCGCACGATCGGCTGGTGCACCGGGTCTCCCCCGGTGTACGGGCCGCGTACCTCGATGCGGACGACCTCGCCGCGCTGCGCGGCCGCCACGACGACCGTGTTGTCCATGTAGCCGCCGACCGAGACGGGCGAGTTGCCCGTGGCGTCGACCCCCGCCACGTCGGCGATGAGATGGGCGAGCGCGGCCGCGAGCCGTCGCTGGTCGACCACGGCTTCGATGGGCGGGGCGTGCACGGCGAACTGCACCCGCCCCGGGCCGATCAGCTCGACGGCCCCGTCGACACCGGCCGCCACGACCGCGTCGAGCATCACTGCCGTCCGTACGAGGTCGTCCTCGCCGACGTCGAGACGCTGGTAGCCGAGGACGTTGTCGACGAGCGTGGTGATGCGCGAGTAGCCGGCGGCCAGGTGGTGCAGGACCTGGTTGGCCTCGGGCCACAGCTGGCCCGCGTCGTCGGCGGCGAGCTTGCCGAGCTCGACGCGGAGCTGTTCGAGCGGGCCGCGCAGGGAGTGCCCGAGCACGGCGAAGAGCTGCTCGTGCCGGGCGGCCAGCGCCTCGTAACGGTCCTTCTCCCGCTCGCCGAGCGCCGCGTACCGCTCGTCGCCCGCCGCGAGCTCCTCGGCGTGCCGCTCACGCAACTCGTCGAGCTCCGCGGCGTGCTGCTTCCGCAGCTCCTCGAGCTCCTCGGCGTGCTCTGCCCGGACCCGCTCCAGCTCCTCGGTGCGCCGGTCGACCTCGGCCTTCTTCTCCTCGACGAGCGTGTCGAACGGCCGCCGGTCGGTGAAGGTCATGACGGCGCCGACGAGCTGGTCACCGTCGCGCACGGGCGCGGTGGTCAGGTCGACCGGCACCTTGTCGCCGCCCTTGGACCACAGCACCTGCCCGCGCACCCGGTGCTTGCGCCCGGAGCGCAGGGTGTCGGCGAGGGGCGATTCCGCGTACGGGAACGGAGAACCGTCGTCCCGGGAGTGCAGCACGAGGGTGTGCAGCTCCCGGCCGCCGAGGTCGCTGGCGCGGTAGCCCAGTATCTGGGCGGCGGCCGGGTTGACCAGCACGATGCGCCCGTCGGTGTCCGTGCCCACCACGCCCTCGGAGGCGGCACGCAGGATCATCTCCGTCTGCCGTTGCGAACGCGCGAGTTCCGCCTCGGTGTCCACGGTGCCCGAGAGGTCGCGCACGACCAGCATGAGCAGCTCGTCACCGGTGTAGCCGTAACTGTCGTACGCCTGCTGCCCGTTCTCGAGATTCGCGCTTGTGACCTCGACGGGGAACTCACTGCCGTCGGTGCGCCGGGCCACCATGCGGGTCGGCTTGGTCCGCCCCCGCGGATCGATCGAGTTCGGCCGCCGCATCGAGCCGGGGATGAGCCGCGAGTCGAACTCGGGCAGCAGATCGAGCAACCCGCGCCCGACCAACGCGGTCCCGGGGGCCTCGAAGGCCTCCAGGGCGATGGTGTTCGCGTTGACGACGGTCCCGTTGGCGTTGACCAGAACCAACGCATCGGGAAGCGCGTCGAGTATGGCTGCGAGGCGAGCAGCGCCTCGGGATGGCCTGCTGCTCACGAGACGCTTCCTCCCTGTTACCGCACCTTGCCGACCGCTAGGCCATCTTGCCAACCGGCCCGCAGCGTGTCACGCGAGGGAGTCTACGGGCAGTGGTTGCGCTCGCGACGCCGGATGAGAGGCAGGTCGCACGCGGATCTCTCCGCGGATGGGACCGGCGTGCGATGTCCCCGGGACGTCATACGACGTCCCGGTGAAGGTGAATCCACGACTCCGCCCCTGTGACCGCGCATTTCGCTCCGCGGGAGGCGCCGAAGGCTGTGAGGACCGCAGGTGGTTGAGGTGCGGGGGGCGGGATGCGGCTCCCGTGGGTGATGGGTGCGGGACGGTGCCGGACGGGTGGGTGACTGGGGGGCCGTCGGTTGCCGCGCCCTTTCTGCCCCTCCCGGCTCTTCAGCCGTGGACGGCGGGCAGTACGGGCACGAGTGCGTCCCAGCGCGCGATCTCGCACCCGTCCCTGCGGTCGAAGTGGGCGTCCACGGTGCGGCCGGTCCAGGTGCCGGTGATGTGTGCGGTGGCCGGCCCGCCGTACTGCATCGTGCACATGGTTCCGGGCGGTACGGGCGTGAAGGGGCTTCTGCCCCAGGTGGTGTTCCGGTCGAGCCGGGCGCACGCACCGTGCCCGTCCGGGTGGGTGCCACCGGCGGGATGGCACTCCAGCTCGTACGTACCGTCGGCGTCGCCCGTGCCCTGGACGGTGACGGTCAGCCGGTCCTCCGTGACGGGCATGGGCAACGGCATCGCCCTGACGCCGCCCTGGGCGCTGGCCGCCGGAGGTGCCGAGACCAGGGCGGTGACCACGGTCAGCGAGGCGGCGGCACTGAGGAGGAGCCGTCGGAGGGGGGCGTGGGGACGCGGGCCGACGGAGTGGTGGTGCGAGGAGGAAGCCGGTGCGGAGAGCGGAACCGGCGACGGGCAAGAGACCTTCAACATGACCTGACTAACGTGAGGCCGTGCAAGCGGTTGCGCCCTGTCTCCGCGGGGCCCTCCTCGCATGGGGATCCGGAGGACCGCCGCCGGGCGGCTTTCCTGGATGCCCTGACCCGGAATACGGCTTTGCCCTGCGGGCTCTCCGCCTAGTACCGTGGGGGTCGATTGGTGACACGCCGCTCGGCTGTGTCATCATCTGCACGCACCACTCGCGCTCGCGCGGGAGGTTGTGCTGGAGGCGTCGCCTAGTCCGGTCTATGGCGCCGCACTGCTAATGCGGTTTGGGCCTTAAAGCCCATCGAGGGTTCAAATCCCTCCGCCTCCGCGCTCGATCCCGAAGCCCCGGTCGTTCTCGATCGGGGCTTCGGCCGTTTCACCGGCTGTTCCGTCGGCTGTTCCGTCGGCTGTCCGTCGGCTGTCCGTCGGCTCTTCCGTCCCGGTCGGAAGGGCGAGTGTTCGACCTCCACGGGCCGCCGGGCGCTTCCTCCACGACCGGCCGGCCTTTTCGGCCGTCCGTTCCGGATCTCGCGGCCGTGCCGCCGGCCCCGGACGCTCCCCTCCAGCTCGCCCACAGATCCGTCGCCTCCACGTTTCCGCAGGTCAGGAGGGGTGTGGGAATCGGATTTCGTCTCACGGCGACAGTCATGTAATGTTGTTCCCGCAACGCCGACCGGGCCGAAAAGCCGGGAAGGAAGAGCAACGACAACAGAACACACAAGCACTCGTAGCTTAACGGATAGAGCATCTGACTACGGATCAGAAGGTTGCAGGTTCGAATCCTGCCGAGTGCACACAGATGAGAGGCCCCGGAGTGATCCGGGGCCTCTCGCGTTTCAGGGCTGTACAGCAGTGAAGTACAGCAACCGGGTCGAGGCCGGAGCTTTGGCCCGGCTCATGGATAGGGTGTCCGCGCATATCGCACGACGACCGGGGGGTCGAAGCTTCCGTGCGATGCGGGAGGGGCACTCATGAGAAGCAAGATCGTCGGGGCGGGGGCTGCAGCCCTGGTGCTGGCTGTACTCACAGGATGTGGGACCCGAGCGACACAAGATCAACTCTCATCCGAAGAGCTGCAGGGCCGGTGGTGGACGTGGGCATCAGCGGAACCTGAGCTGACGAACCCGGTCGCCGATCGGGACGGCAGCGCATGCGAGCGGAACCAGCCGCGGGACGTGTGGTTCCTGGCCGGCACATTCGGTACTCAGGTCGAGCGCGCTTGCAGCATCCCTGACGGGGTGCCCCTTGCCTTTCCGCTCGTGAACAGGATCGGTTCATCGGCGGACTGCGCGGACTTCATGAGAGCAGCCAAGGGATCCGCCGTGCTGGACGGCAAGGAAGTCGACGCGGACGCCCATCAAGCAGAGAGGATCGAGATCCGAAGCGGTGTCGACAACCCCGTCACAGGCACGGACGGGTACTTCACCACTACCGGGTGCGGGCTGTGGGTGCAACTGCCCGCACTGGAGGCCGGAGAGCACACGCTGAAGGTTCGCGGTGAGTCGGGCGACCTCTCGGTCGGCGTGGACTACACCCTGACAGTGGACGCAGCCTAGGCCTTCCGCGGTCGGCAGCACGAAGGGGCCCCGAGTGCGGGGCCCCTTAACGTGAGTGCGAGCTGTGGGCTGCTCAGCCGGTACCGCCCATCGCGTCCGACAGCTTGCCGATCGCGGCCCGCACCTCTTCCTCGCTCGCCTCGGCGTAGACCTCCATGTCATGGCGATCTGCGAGTGCCGCAGGATGCGCTGTGCCACCTTCGGATGCACCTTCAAGGCCACCAGGAGCGAGCTGCACGTGTGCCGGGTGGTCCGGAGCGGGATCACCCGGAGCCCGGCCCGACGAGCCCGCAGGGCGAACATGCGGGTCATGTTGCCCGGCTCGATCGGCGTGCCGTACTTCGTGGTGAACACCAGGTCGTGGCTGTTCTGCCAGAGCTCTCCGGCGGCCTTCCGGTCCCCGATCTGCTGGGCACGGCGCATCCGCAGTGCCTTGAGGCAGAGTGCCGGCAGGGGGAGGAAGTCGTCGGACTCCTCGGTCTTGGTCTCCCGGTGCAGGATCTGACGCCCGGCGCGCTGGATCTGATGATCCACGTACAGCTCGCCCCGCTCGAAGTCGACAGCGCCAAGTGATCTTGTTACGAGTTTCTCTACCTCATCGAGTTTCTCTACCTCATCAAGCCCCGGCTGCGCCGACGCGCGCCCACGAGTGGATAGGGCCTTAAGGCCATGAGGCGAGCACCGCACGAACGCGGCCGCGGTCAAAGACGGTGCCTCCGGCGGGGGATCGGCCGGCACCGGGATGGAGGGGGCGCCGTCGCCGAGTGCGGGCACGATGTGGCGTGCGCGGGGAGCTCCCATCCTGTCCACCGCCGACCCAGGCAGAGCCGAGCAGACGCGGCCCAGGGCGTCCAGGTCGTACGTACAGTGGCGCGCTCCACCTGGACGCCCTGAACCACGCCCGCTCCACGGTGTGTGGGTCGACGGCGGACGGGATGGGAGCTGGGGTGAGTGGTGGGCTTAGGTGGGGTTCTCGTCGAGCACCAACATGATGTGCTCATGCTCTCCATACCGGACCGTCTCGGTACGCCGGAAGCCATGCTTCTCTAGCAGGCGCACCGAACCGGTGTTCCCGACAAAGGGATCGGCATACAGGGGACGGGCCTTCTCCCGTTCCAGGAACAGCGCCAGCGCCCGCGTACCGATCCCCCGCCCCCAGTGCTGCCTGCCAAGCCAGTACCCGATGAAGCGCCGCCCCTCGTCCCACCAGGCCACCGCATTACCCGCCAGCTCCCCATCGACGGTGACGGCCTGCACAAAGACAGTAGGGTCCCCAAGGACCTTCGTCGCCCAGTGAGTCATGAAGGCTTCCCGTTCCCGGGGCGGGAAGTTCGACCGCTGCACGGCCTCAGGATCATGCTCCTGTGCGAAGAACTCCTCCAGATCAGCCGGTACAACGTCCCTTAAACGCACCTGACCACTCATGCCAACGGAGTCTGCCACCAGCCACTGACACTCACTCCCCGAAGGCCGATGGCTTCCGACCTGCCGTAGGAACAGCCGTGCCCCAGTCGTGCCCGATCGAGCGGGGAACGCCGGGGAACGACGGGCACTCACGGACAGCACGCAGCACGAAAGCCCCTGACCGTTCTTCCTGGTCAGGGGCCTTCAACGTGCGCGGTGGGTGCGGGATTTGAACCCACGGTGACTCGCGCCACGACGGTTTTCAAGATTGTGCGCAGCTTGGCTCGGTCAGTAAGACGCCACCGGCCGCGCATTAGCCTGCATGCCATGGACACCCCCGCCGGGCATGACGGCTCTCTGTCTGACCAGGAGTTTGACCAGTTCCGTGAGTTGCTGCGCCGGTACTGCGCGCACGAACTCGACCAGTGGGAGAGCTTGCAGACCGAGACGCCTTACGGTCCTGTGTACGTGCTCTTCACGCGCTCACTGCCCCCCGATACGGCCCCTGAGGCATACAGGACGTTCTGATCCATCCGTGTGCGGTACAGCAGCGAAGTACAGCAACCCCAGCAACCGACCCCGTCCGGTAGCGCCCCTCCGTGGCCATGGCGCGGCCGGTACGACCATTCGCGACCGATCCACATAGAGCTACGGATCAGAAGGTTGCAGGTTCGAATCCTGCCGAGTGCACACAGACGAGAGGCCCCGGAGAGGTCCGGGGCTTCTCGCCTTTCGGGTCGGACAGCAGCGATGCGCTGCGTCACCTCTGGTGCACCTTCAACGCCACCATGAGCGAGTTGCATGTGTGCCTGGGTGGTCCTCCGGAACGGGATCACCCGGAGTCCGGCGCGACGGGCCCGCGGGGCGGACACGCGGGTCGTGCTGCCCGGATCGATAGGCCTGCCGTACTTGCCACTGCCCTTCCGGGATATGCCGCGTACGGGGCTCGTTACACACTCCGGCGCATAAGACTCGACCAGGGGCTTGTCGACGCGGCAGTGGAACTCATGGACCGGCGCTGGCCCACGGGTGAACCTGGCGGGGCAGCCACTGTGCGGCTCGCCGACGGTGGCATCCTGACCAGCGTCGGCCTCGACAACATGCATGGCTCGGTCACGCTCTGCCAGGAGACCGGGGCGTTCATACAGGCCTACACCCAGGACCGAACCGTGACCGCCTCCGTCTGCGTCTGCCGTGACATGGAGCGCGGCAGGGTTCTGATCCTGCCGCCCTGTGGCATCTGCCAGGAAAGGCTCGCGCTCTGGGGCCGTCCGTCGAGGTCGCCGTCCCGCGGGAGGACGACCCGACCCGTTGGGAGGCGCGCACCCTCGCGGAGGTGAACCCCTACTACTGGGGCCCGCAGTTCGCCGACGGACCGTGGCCTTCGCAGGCGCAGCACTCCGAGTGACCACACCTCGCGTCCTGGCAGTGCCCCGTCCTACGGGGTGAATGTCCGGACATGGGCTCGTAGGCTGGTTGTATGACGCGGTTGATCGTCGCATCAGGAGGCGGGGGAGATGCCGTCGCCTCAGCCATGCTGCACACCGCCCTCCACCGCGACGCGAGCCCGGCGGTGATCCTCACGTACGCGTGGGACCGGCTGCTGATCGACCCGGCGGTGGGCCCCCGAGCCGCGGACGACTTCACCGGACTGCAGCAGATCACACCGGCCGTCCGGACCGTGCCGGCCGGCGCCCGGCCGGTCCCGCCGGGGGGCTCGACCCTGCCCCGGCTGGCGGCGGAACTTCCGCACACCTTCGCCCTGCTCGACCCGCACCACGGGGTCGAGGGCGTCACGCGTCAGGTCGAGGAGCTGGTGACCCGACTCGCGCCGGTCTCGGTCGACGTCCTGGACGTGGGCGGCGACATCCTGGCCCGAGGCGACGAGCCGGCCCTGCGGAGTCCGCTCGCCGATGCCGTCACCCTGGCCGCGTGCTGCCAGGTGAACGCGCCCGTCCGGCTCCTGGTGGCCGGTCCGGGCCTGGACGGTGAGCTTTCGCTCGACGAACTGCGCGAGGTGCTCGGACCTGTCGTCCACACCTTCACGCCGCAGGACGTGGAACCCGTCGCCCCGGTGCTGGAGTGGCACCCGTCCGAGGCCGCCGGGATGCTCGCGGCCACGGCGCGAGGTGTACGAGGCACCTGTGAGGTACGGGACGCGGGCCTGCCGGTACCGCTCACGGACGACGGCCCGAAGGTGTGCGAGGTAGGTCTCGACGAGGCGCTGAGCCGCAACCGCTTGGCTCGCGCGATCATGACGACCGCGACTCTGGACGAGGTCGAGGCGCACAGCCGGGCCATCTGCGGTCGTTCGGAGATCGACCACGAGCGCGAGAAGGCGGCGAGGACCGGCCGGCGGCCGGGGGCACGGCAGCCGGCCGCGGAGCTGGACCCGGAGGCTGTCGGGGCCGCGCTCGACCGGTACGAGGCCGGGGCCGGGGCGCGCGGCGTCAGCCATACGACGTTCCGGCACCTCACCGAGGCACTGGGCGTCGATGACCGCCGGCGTCATGAGCTGCGTGACCTGCTGATCGACAGCCGACCGGAGCAGTACGACGCGCCGCTTTGGCGTGTCGCTCCTGCGGCCTGATGCGCCGCGCGTCCGGCCTGCCGCGTGCCCGGCGGTTCGCGGGTCATGGGGCCGTGGGCCGCCGAGCGGTGTTCTCGCTGGTCACGCTGCGTTGTCAGTGGTGGGGCCTAGTCTCGTGAGGGATGGCACAGGTGGCGTGGAGATGTGCGGGGCTGCGGTGGGGTGACGCGGAGCCCGTGCTGATGTGGGAAGGGGGGCGGAGAAGCGCTCTGCCGCGGGGGAAGAGGGTCGCCTTCGGGGTGCTGAGGGAGGGGACGCGGACGTGTGTCGGTGCGCGGGGGCACGGCTGTCCGGCACGGGCCGAGGTGTCGGGTCGGAGCACCGGCGCGCGATGTGACGAGTGCGCGCGACTGGACCGGGCGCATTCGGTGGCCGCTGACACCGTCGCGGACGATCCGCAGCCGTATCACGTGTACCTCGCGTGGTTCGGGCCCGGGATGGTGAAGGTGGGGATCACCGCGGTCGGGCGCGGGTCCGCCCGGTTGCTGGAGCAGGGGGCCGTCTGCTTCAGCTGGCTGGGGCGCGGGCCGCTGATGGCAGCGCGGCGGGCGGAGGAGGTGCTGCGGGCCGCGCTGCGGGTTCCGGACCGTATTCCGTACGCCGACAAGCGGGCCGTACGGGCCGCCTTGCCGGGGCCTGGCGAGCGGGGTGCGGAACTGGTCGGACTGCATACGCGGGCGGTGGCGCTCGACGGCTGGCCGGAGTCGTTGGAGCGGATGCCGTGCCGACTGGTCGATCACTCCGAGGTGTTCGGGCTGGCCGCCCTCCCGAGCGTCGACGGGGTGGTCAGCGAACTGGTCGCGGGCGGGGCCGTGGGCGGCGAGGTGCTCGCGGTCGCCGGGCCCGACCTGCACCTGGCCACCGCGCGCGGGGCCGTCGTTCTCGACACGCGGCTGATGACCGGGTGGGAACTGACCGCGCTCGGCGGGGCCGGTCGGGGCGACGAGGGAGTACTCACCGTGCCCGTACGTGAGGTGAAGGGAAGCCCAGGGGTTCAGGAAGGGCTTTTCTGAGGGTGAGTAAAGAAAGCGATCCCTTTGGGATCCCGTTCGGAAAGGTGGTGGACGCTGGGTCGAGGTGGAGCAGACAGTGGGCGACATGAGCGATCACCTCATTGCCCCTGCCGAAGCCGGCAGTACGGAGCTGGAAGGCGCGGCCGAACTCGTGATCGAGCCCGCGGCCGACCCCACGGCCGAGCCGCAGGCCACGGCCACCCCCATGCCCGTGTCCCTGCCCGTTCCCGTTCCCGTGCCCGCTTATGAACCTCCGTACTACGCCGTCGTCTTCACCTCCACGCGCACGTCTGACCAGAGCGGGTACGGCGAGACCTCCGAGCGGATGGAGGAGCTGGTGGCGGAGGTGCCCGGGTTCCTGGGGATGGATCACGCGCGGACGCCGGGTGGGCTGTCCATCACCGTGGGGTACTTCCGGGACGCGCAGGCGATCGAGAAGTGGCGGGCCGACGCCGAGCATCGTGCGGCGCAGCGGCGGGGACGTGCCGAGTGGTACGAGCGCTACACACTGCACGTCGCCAGGGTCGAGCGCAGCCACAGCTTCGAGCGGGTCCGGGGGAACGAGTGAGCCCGGGAGACCGAGTGAGCCCGGGGGAGGGCAAGGGCGGGGACACGGAAGGTGTGCGGCGGTTCTGGCGGCGGCTCGGGCTGGGGGACGAGTGGCTGCGGGCGGTCTGCCACGACAACGGGGCACGGCTCTTCGGGCTGCCGGGGACCTGACGGAGGCCGGACGTTCCAGAGGAGTTGCGGGATCTTCCCAGGAGTTGCGGGACGTTCCCAGGAGTTGCGGGACGTTCCCAGGAGTTGCCTGAGAGCCGCCTGTGGGTTTCTCAGGCAAATCACAGGTTCCGGAAAGAGCGTTCTCAGAGGGGGGCGCCAGGGTGGGCACCATGACCACGACCTCGCCCCAGGGGCGCACCGAACTGCTGAGGCCGGACGGGAGCCCCGTCCGAGTGCTTGTGGTGGACGACGAGCTGTCGATCACCGAGTTGCTGTCCATGGCCCTCCGTTACGAGGGCTGGCAGATCCGCAGCGCGGGGGACGGGCAGGGCGCGATCCAGACGGCGCGCGAGTTCCGGCCCGACGCCGTCGTGCTCGACATGATGCTGCCGGACATGGACGGGCTGACCGTCCTCGGCCGGCTGCGGCGTGAGCTGCCCGACGTGCCCGTGCTCTTCCTGACCGCCAAGGACGCGGTCGAGGACCGTATCGCGGGCCTGACGGCCGGCGGCGACGACTACGTGACGAAGCCGTTCAGCCTGGAGGAGGTCGTCGCGCGGCTGCGCGGGCTGATCCGCCGGTCCGGTGCCGCGGACCGGCGCTCCGACTCCGTGCTGGTCGTCGGCGACCTCATGCTCGACGAGGACAGCCACGAGGTGTCGCGGGGCGGGGACAACATCCACCTCACCGCGACCGAGTTCGAGCTGCTGCGGTTCCTGATGCGTAATCCGCGGCGCGTGCTGAGCAAGGCGCAGATCCTCGACCGTGTGTGGTCGTACGACTTCGGAGGGCAGGCCAATGTGGTCGAGCTCTATATCTCGTATCTGCGGCGGAAGATCGACGCGGGGCGGGAGCCGATGATCCACACCCGGCGCGGCGCCGGTTACCTGATCAAGCCCGCGGTGGCCCCGGTCTCATGAGCGGGCGACGACAGCCGCGTACGCAGAGGAAGCGAGCAGCTAAGCCGCGCACGCTGCGGACGCGGCTCGTCGTCGCGTCCGTCGCGCTGATCGCGGTGGTGTGCGCGGTGATCGGTACGGTGACGACCCTCGCGCTGCAGTCGCATCTGAACGAGCAGCTGAACGAGAAGCTGAGGGAGGTCGCGACGCGCGCGTCCGGGCAGTTCGCGCCGCCCGGAGGCAAGCCGGAGGACGGGAGCCCGAAGCCCGACGGCAAGTCGGTGGACATCACCGAGTTCGTCACCCGCGGCCCGCAGCCCAGCTACACCATCGCGGCGAAGGTGGAGGACGGGGCCGTCACCGACGCCCGGTACGGCAAGAAGTCCGATCTCTCCGCCCTCTTCGAGATGAGCGCCAAGACGCTCAGCGACGCCCAGATCGCCGCGCTCGCCGCCGTCCCCCGGGACCTCCAGGAGCACACCGTCGACATCCCCGGTCTCGGCGAGTACCGCGCCGTGTACGCGGCCGGCCCCAACGGCGACTACTACGTGGCCATCCCGACCACGGACGTCAGCAACACCATCAACACCCTCATCATCGTCGAGGCGAGCGTCACCGGCGCCGGCCTCGTCGCCGCCGGTATCGCGGGCTGGATCCTCGTCGGCGTCGCCACGCGTCCCCTGCGCAGGGTCGCCGCCACCGCCACCCGCGTCTCCGAGCTGCCGCTGCACTCCGGCGAGGTCACCCTCAACGAGCGTGTCCCCGAGTCCGAGACCGATCCGCACACGGAGGTCGGGCGGGTCGGCGCGGCCCTCAACCGCATGCTCGACCATGTGCACGGGGCGCTGCACGCGCGGCAGCAGAGCGAGATGCGGGTACGGCAGTTCGTCGCCGACGCGAGCCATGAGCTGCGTACGCCGCTGGCCTCGATCCGCGGCTACGCCGAGCTCACCCGGCGCGGCCGGGAGGTGATCGGCCCCGACACGCGGCACGCGCTCACCCGCATCGAGTCCGAGTCCGGACGGATGACGCTGCTGGTGGAGGACCTGCTGCTGCTCGCGCGGCTGGACGCGGGGCGGCCCCTGCAGTTCGAGCACACGGATCTCGTCCCGCTCGTCGTGGACACCGTCAGCGACGCACGGGCGGCCGGCCGCGACCACAGCTGGCGGCTGGACCTGCCCGACGAACCCGCGCTGGTCGCGGCCGACGCGGCCCGGCTGCAACAGGTCCTCGTCAATCTGCTCGCCAACGCGCGCACGCACACACCCCCCGGTACGACCGTGACCGCGCGGGTGCGGCGGAGCGGGCCCTGGATGTGCGTGGACGTCGAGGACAACGGCCAGGGCATCCCGCCCGAGCTGCTCCCGCACGTCTTCGAACGGTTCGCGCGCGGCGACTCCACGCGTTCCCGCGCCACCGGGTCGACCGGTCTCGGGCTGGCCATCGTGCAGGCCGTCGCCACCGCGCACGGCGGTGCCGTGACCGTCGACAGCGTGCCCGGACGGACGGTGTTCACGGTGTACCTGCCCGCGCTGCCGACCCACTCCGTTCATCTCGCGTTCGACTCGGCAACGAACCGGCCATCGGACTCACAGGCACAGCACAGGGTCACCACAAGGGCGCAACAGCGGGTCTGACGACAGTCGTTGTCATGCGAACCGACTCTTCTCCCGGCTCTCTGCCGGCGCGGGAGCACCTCCCGGCCGGACACGCCGCGACGCCTGTCCTGGACGTAGTGATCCCCGTCTACAACGAGGAGAAGGATCTCCGGCCGTGCGTCGTCCGGCTGCACGAGCACCTCGCGCGTACCTTCCCGTACGCGTTCCGCATCACGATCGCGGACAACGCGTCCACGGACACCACACCCCAGGTGGCCGCGCGGCTGGAGGCGGAGATCCCGGAGGTCACCTCCTTCCGGCTGGAGCAGAAGGGGCGCGGGCGGGCGCTCAGGACGGTGTGGTCCGCGTCCGACGCGCCCGTCCTCGCCTACATGGACGTGGACCTGTCCACCGACCTCAACGCGCTGCTGCCGCTGGTGGCGCCGCTGATCTCCGGTCACTCCGACCTGGCGATCGGCTCCCGGCTCGCCCGTACGTCCCGTGTGGTGCGCGGCCCCAAGCGTGAGTTCATCAGCCGCACGTACAACCTGATCCTGCGGGGCTCGCTGCAGGCCCGCTTCTCCGACGCCCAGTGCGGTTTCAAGGCGATACGCCGGGACGTCGCCCAGGTGCTGCTGCCGCTGGTGGAGGACACCGGCTGGTTCTTCGACACGGAGATGCTGGTCCTCGCGGAGCGGGCCGGCCTGCGGATCCACGAGGTGCCGGTGGACTGGGTCGACGACCCGGACTCGACCGTGCACATCGTGAGGACCGCGACCGACGACCTCAAGGGCGTGTGGCGGGTCGGCAAGGCCCTGGCCACCGGTTCGCTGCCGCTGGACCGGCTCGCCCGGCCGTTCGGGGACGACCCGCGCGACCGCGAGATCAAGGACGTACCGCGCGGCCTCGCCCGCCAGCTCGTCGGTTTCTGTGTCGTCGGCGTGCTGTCGACGCTCTTCTACCTGCTGCTCTACACCGGCTTCCGTACGTTCACGGGGTCGCAGCCGGCCAACGCGCTCGCCCTGCTCGTCTCGGCGGTCGCGAACACGGCGGCCAACCGGCGCCTCACCTTCGGCGTCCGCGGCCGGGACCGTGCCGTACGGCACCAGGCGCAGGGTCTGGTGGTGTTCGGCATCGGTCTGGTGCTCACCAGCGGTTCGCTCGCCGCGCTGAACGCGGCGTCGAGCAGCCCCGCGCACTCCACGGAGCTGACGGTGCTCATCGCCGCCAACCTCGCGGCGACGGTGCTGCGGTTCCTGCTCTTCCGGGCCTGGGTGTTCCCGGAGCGGCGTGACGACGGCGCCACGCATCCGTACGTCCCCGGTCCGTACGACACGCATGCGTACACCCCTGGCCCGTACGACACGAATCCGTACGCCACGACCACCACGACCGCCACGACCCAGTTCCGCGCCGGTGACGTCGCGGACCGCATCTGGGGGGACGCCACCACTCGGCTGCGGCCGGTGCGTCCGCACGACGACCACGATTCCCACGATCCGAGGAACGCGCGATGACGACCCAGTACGACGCGACGCACCAGGGGGGTGCGAGTCCCGCCTGGGGCCCACCGCCCGTCCCGCCCGTCCCGCCCGTAGCGGGCGTCGGTGAGCCGAAGCAGCCCTTCGTGCGCCGCCTGTGGCGGGGTCGGCCCGAGGACCCGAGCTGGGTGCGCCCCGCGTTCCTGCTGACCCTGCTGGCGATCGGGGCCCTCTACACCTGGAACCTCACGGCCTCCGGGTACGCCAACTCCTTCTACTCCGCGGCCGTGCAGGCCGGCAGCCAGTCCTGGAAGGCGTTCTTCTTCGGCTCGCTGGACGCGGCCAGCGCCATCACCGTCGACAAGCCGCCGGCCTCCCTCTGGCCGATGGCGCTGTCGGTCCGGCTGCTCGGCCTGAACTCCTTCGCGATCCTGTTCCCGCAGGTCCTGATGGCCGTCGCCACGGCCGGCGTGCTCTGGGCGTCCGTACGGCGCCGGTTCGGCGCGGGGGCCGGCTTCCTCACCCTGGCGGCCTTCGCGCTGACCCCGGTCGCCGCGCTGATGTTCCGCTTCAACAACCCGGACGCCGCCCTCGCACTGCTGATGGCGACCGCGGTGTACTGCACGCTGCGCGCGCTGGAGAAGGCACGGACGACGTGGCTGGTGTGGGCGGGTGCCGCGATCGGGCTCGCCTTCCTGGTGAAGACCCTCCAGGCCTTCCTGATCCTGCCGGTCCTCGCCCTGGTGTACGTCGTCCTCGCGCCGACGACGCTGAAGAAGCGCATCGGTCAGGTACTGCTCGCCGGGCTCGCCATGGTCGTCGCGGGCGGCTGGTGGGTCGCGATCGTCGAGCTGTGGCCGGCGTCCTCCCGCCCCTACATCGGCGGCTCGCAGAACAACTCCTTCCTCGAGCTGACCTTCGGCTACAACGGCCTCGGCCGCATCAACGGCGAGGAGACGGGCAGCGTCGGCGGTGGCGGCGGCAACGGCGGTGGCGGCTGGGGCGAGACCGGCTGGGACCGCATGTTCGGTTCCAGCATCGGCGGCCAGATCTCCTGGCTGATCCCGGCGGCGCTGATCCTGCTCGTGGCCGCGCTGGTGCTGCTGCGGAAGTGCGGGCGGACCGACACGGCCCGCGCCGGGTTCCTGCTCTGGGGCGGCTCGCTGCTGATCACCATGGTGATCTTCAGCTTTATGCAGGGCATCTTCCACGAGTACTACACCGTGGCCCTCGCCCCCTACATCGCACCGCTGATCGGCATGGGCGCCGCCCTGCTGTGGCGGGAGCGCGACAGGGCCTGGGTGCCGCTGACGCTGGCCGGTGCCGTGACGGCGACCGCTGTCTGGGGCTACGTCCTGCTCAACCGGTCCTCCGACTACGTGCCCTGGGTGAAGTGGACCGTGCTGGTCGGCGGTCTGGTCGCCGCGCTGGGCCTGATCTTCGTCGCGAAGCTCGGTCGCCGGCTGGTCCTCGCCGTCGCGGGGCTGGGTGTCGTCGCCTCGCTCGCCGGCCCGACGGCGTACACCCTCACCACCCTGAACGAGGGCCACAGCGGCTCGATCGTCACGGCCGGTCCGACGGTCTCGGGCGGCCGCGGCGGCCCCGGCGGCGGGGGCGGGCCCGGCGGTGGCGGTGGTGGCGGCTTCCCCGGTGGTGGACAGGGCCAGCAGGGGCAGCAGAACGGTCAGATGGGCCAGCCCCCGACGGGCGGCTTCCCGGGCGGCGGCCAGAACCAGCAGGGTCAGGGCCAGCAGGGACAGCAGGGTCAGGGCCAGCAGAACGGCCCCGGCGGCATGACCGGCGAAGGCGGCATGGGCGGCGGCATGGGCGGCCTGCTCAACGGCTCCGACGTCAGCGACGAAGCCAAGGAACTGCTGGAGAAGAATGCTGAGCACTACACCTGGGCAGCCGCGGCCATCGGCGCCCAGAACGCGGCCAGCTACCAGCTCTCCACCGGCGAGCCCGTGATGGCGATCGGCGGCTTCAACGGCACCGACCCGTCCCCGACGCTGGCCCAGTTCAAGAAGTACGTGGAGGACGGCAGGATCCACTACTTCATCGCCGGCGGCATGGGCGGCGGGGGCATGGGAGGCGACAGCAACACCTCCTCCCAGATCAGCGAGTGGGTCCAGGAGAACTTCAAGGAGGTCACGGTGGGCGGTTCCACCTTCTACGACCTGACCCAGCCGACGAACGGGAGCAGCGACAACAACAGCGACAGCTGAGCAGCCCGCCACTGTCCTTCCGTACGGCGTACAAGGAGCCCGGTACGAGCCCCTTGTACGCCGTACAGGCGTGCCCTTACGGTGTATAGCGCCCGTCCCATACACCGTACAAGGGCAGGAGGCCGCCCCATGACGGCGACGACGACCGCCGACACCCCGACCGCCCCACAGGGACATCCCCGACGCTGGCTGATCCTCGGAGTCATCTGCCTCGCCCAGCTCACGGTGGTGCTGGACAACACCGTGCTGAACGTGGCGATCCCCTCCCTCACCGAGGAACTGGACGCGACCACCTCCGACATCCAGTGGATGATCAACGCGTACTCGCTCGTGCAGTCCGGTCTGCTGCTCACCGCCGGTTCGGCCGCCGACCGGTACGGCCGCAAGAAGATGCTGGCCGCGGGCCTGGCCCTGTTCGGCATCGGCTCCCTGGTCGCCGTGCTCGCCGGGTCCACTAGCCAGTTGATCGCCGCGCGGGCGGGTATGGGCATCGGCGGCGCGCTGCTGCTCACCACCACCCTCGCGGTGGCGATGCAGATCTTCACGCCCGACGAGCATCCCAAGGCCATCGGCATCTGGAGCGCGGTCAACGCGCTCGGCTTCGCCACCGGTCCCCTGATCGGCGGTTTCATGATCGACCACTTCTGGTGGGGTGCGATCTTCCTGATCAATCTGCCGGTGGTGGCGCTGGGCCTGGTCGCCGTGGTCTCGCTCGTCCCCGAGACGAAGAATCCCCAGGGCGACCGCCCCGACCTCCTCGGCGCGCTGCTGTCGACCATCGGCATGGCCGCGCTCGTGTTCGCGATCATCTCCGGGCCCGAGCACGGGTGGGCGTCCGGGCGCGTCCTCATGACCGCGGCCGTGGCCGTCGCGGTGCTGGCCCTCTTCGCGTACTGGGAGAGCCGGGCCCCGTACCCCATGCTCGACCTGCATTTCTTCCGGAACCGGAAGTTCACGGGTGCGGTCACGGGCGCCGTGCTGATCGCCTTCGGGATGAGCGGTGCGCTGTACCTGCTGACGCAGCACCTGCAGTTCGTGCTCGGGTACGGCGCGCTGGAGGCCGGGCTGCGCACGGCCCCGCTGGCACTCGTCGTCGTCGCGCTGAACTTCTCGGGGCTGTCGGCGAAGTGGCTGGCCCGGCTGGGCATGCCGGGCTCCATCGCGCTGGGCATGGTGCTGATGTCCGGCGGACTCGTGTCGATCGCGTCACTGACGGAGCACGGGTACGGCGGCACGCTGCTCGGGCTGCTGCTCATCGGCGCGGGCGCCGCGATCGCCAATCCGGCCATGGCGCACGCCATCATGAGCGCGATCCCGCGCGAGAAGGCGGGCGTGGGCGCCGGGATCAACGGCACCCTCGCGGAGTTCGGCAACGGGCTGGGGGTGGCCGTGCTGGGCGCGGTCCTCACCTCCCGTTTCGCGGCGCTGGTCCCGGTGGCGGCCACCTCCCTGCCGGCGGCGCTGGCCGCGGCGGACTCGGCGGAGGAGCGGGAGCGCGTCACGGACGCGTTCTCCTCCGGGCTGGAGACGAGTCAGCTGATGGGCGCGGCGGCCGTGCTGCTGGGCGGGCTGCTGGCGGCGGCGTTGCTGCGGCGGGCGGAACGGGCCGGGGACGGCCGCCCCGGCGACGGCCCTGCCGCGGGCCCGGATTCTCCGGTGGGCGTTTCGGGGTAGGGGCCCGCATAGCATCGACGGGGTGAGTCGTGGTTCCGAGGAAGGTGCGCCATGGTGAGGGCAGCCGACCGGGCGAAACGTCCGGCGCGGGCCAGCGTCTGGCTGGCGGACAAGGCGCGGGCCGAGCGCGGCGGGCAGCCGTCGGGGCTCGACCGGGAGCGGATCACCGCGACGGCGGTACGGCTGCTGGACGCGGAGGGGCTGGCGAAGTTCTCCATGCGGAGGCTGGCCGCCGAGCTGAGCGTCACCGCGATGTCGGTCTACTGGTACGTCGACACCAAGGACGACCTGCTGGAACTGGCACTGGACCGGGTGCTCGGCGAGATCGGGGAACCGGAGAGGGTGCCCGACGAGGACTGGCGGGACGAGATGCGGGCGCTCGCGGCGCGGTACCGCGGCGTACTGGTGCGCCACCCCTGGGTGTCGCCGCTCCAGGGCACGTTCCTCAACATCGGGCCGAACGCGCTGCACTTCTCGACGGCCGTGCAGCAGGTGGTCGGGCGGGCCGGGCTGCCGACGAGCGTGCAGGCCGGGGCGATGGCGGCGGTCTTCCAGTTCGTGTACGGATTCGGCACGAACGAGGGCCACTTCATCGAGCGCTGTGCGGCGGCCGGGGTGAGTCAGGACGAGTACTTCAGCGACGCCATGACGGCGGTGACGCGGTCGCCGCTGGCCACCGGCGTGATCGAGGGGTCGAAGACCCTCATGGAGGCCCGCGGGGGCGACACGGTGGCGGAGATGTTCGAGCGGGACTTCACCATGGCGCTGGACATCCTGATCGCCGGCATCGAGGCCATGGTGGCCCGGCCGGCATGAGCCGTACGAGCCGCACAACTCGTACGACCCATACGGCCCGTACGACTCATGCGGCTCGTACGACCCCGCTCAGTCCTGTGACGCCAGCCGCGCCGGGAATCCCCCCGTCGCCACCGGCCCCCACCGCGTGGGCGTGACACGGATGATCGACTTGCCCTGCCGGAGCATGGCCTCGCGGTACTCGTCCCAGTCCGGGTGCTCACCGGCGATGTTGCGGTAGTACTCGACGAGCGGTTCGACGGAGTCCGGGGAGTCGACGACCTCGGCCGTGCCGTCGATCTGGACCCAGGGGCCGTTCCACTCGTCGCTGAGGACGATCAGGCTTACGCGGTCGTCGCGCTTGGCGTTGCGGGTCTTGGCGCGCTCCGGGTAGGTGGAGACGACGATGCGGCCGGAGTCGTCCACGCCGCAGGTCAGGGGCGAGCCCTGGGGGCTGCCGTCGACGCGGCGGGTGAGGAGGATCGCGCGGTGGCGGGGGCGTACGAAGTCGAGCAGCTCCGACAGGGACACGGGGGTGTTGGTCGCGATCTGGGGTGCCATGGGGGCAGGCTACGGGCTGTCGCGGCCGTCAGGGTGTCCCTGTGAGGGTCACCGTGAGGATTTCCCCCCTGTCGCGCGCTGTCAGGCCGCCGGCAGCGACTCGCCCTGGACCGCCTGGATGTCCAGCTCCACCTTCAGGGTCGTACCGACGGCGGCGATGCCCGCCTGGAGGACCTGGTTGTACTTGATGGCGAAGTCGTCGCGGCGCAGCTCGGCGGTGGCATGGAAGGCGGCGCGGACGGCGCCGTAGGAGTCCGGGCCGGTGCCGAGGTAGGCCAGGCTGAGGTCGACGGGGCGGGCGACGCCGTTGAGGGTCAGCTCGCCGTGGACGGTCCAGCGGTCGGTGCCGGACGCCGTGAGACCCGAGGACCTGTAGATGATCTGCGGGTGGTTCCCGGCGTCGAGGAAGTCGCCCGACCGGAGGTGGTCGTCGCGCATACGGTTGCCCGTGTCGATGGAGGACGCGGTGATGACCGCCTCGACGCGGGACCTGGCCACGTCGTCGGGGGCGATCTCGATCCGGCCGGCGAACTCGTCGAAGCGGCCGCGGATGCTGGCGAAGCCCAGGTGCTGGGCGACCGCCGTGACGGAGGAGTGGACCGGGTCGATGGTCCAGGGACCGGGCGGGGGCAGCTCGGTGCCGCCCTGGCGGGTCAGGGTGACGGCGCCGATGTCGGCGCGGCCGCTCGCCGTGACGAAGGCGGTGACGGCGGAGGGGTCGTAACCGACCGCGGTCACGATGGCGGTGTAGGGGCCGGGGGCCAGCGGCAGCGCGTCCTGGACGACGCCCTCCTCGTCGGCCTCGGTCCGCAGCACCTGGGTGCCGGACATGTCGATCAGGGTGACGACCGCGTGTGACACGGCCCATCCGTCACGGGTACGGATCTTCGCGGTCAGAGACATGGTGGCGCAGCTCCTTGTGCGTGGTGCCGAAGGGGGCCCGGATGTGGGCCCGGAACGGGGCCGGGGATGTGGCCCCGGAAGTGGGCCGGGACGGTGGTACGTGGCCGGGGAACAGGCCGGAAGTGGAACCGGCCCGTGGAGCGCGCGTCCGCTCTGCACGCGCTCCACGGGCCGGGGTCGGTCACTCGCCGGGGTGGGCGAGTTCGATGTCGTGGTCGTCGACGCCGCGGCCGTTGACCGTCAGCGACGTCGCGACCGGCGGGTAACCCGTGGCGATGACGGTGTACTCGCCGCCGTCCAGGTCACTGAAGGCGTACGCCCCGTCCGTGCCGGTCCGGGCCGTGCCGACCACGTTGCCCGCCGCGTCGACGAGCGTCACGCGGGCGTCGGCCAGCGGGCCCTGCGGCGCCCGCACGACGCCCTGGACCTGGGCGCCGGAGTCGAGGTCGACCTCGACCCGGGTGATACCGGTGCCGCCCACCTCGACGGGCAGGGCGCGCGGCCGGTACCCGGCGGCGTTCACCGCGACGGTCACCGTCCCCGGCACCAGCTCGGCGAAGGAGAAGTCACCCTGCTCACCGGTGCCCTGGGTGGCCAGCAGATCACCGCGCACATCGGTCACGACGACCATGGCGTCCTTGACCGGCAGCCCGGTCTCCACGGCCCGCACCAGACCGGTGAGGCCGCTGGTGCCGCTGAGCAGGATGTCGTACGACACCGGCTCGTCGTTCACGACGATCGTCGAGGCCTGCGGCTGGTAGCCGTCGGCGGAGGCGATCAGGACGTACGATCCCGCGCTCGGCGCGTCGATGCCGTACGAGCCGTCGCCCTGCGCGACCGACCGGCCCAGCTGACGGCCCGCGAGGGAGATCAGCGTGACGGCGGCCTGCGGGACGGGCGCGCTCTCGGCGCCGCGGACGAAGCCGCGCACCGGGATACCGCCGGAGGACGGCTGCTCGAACGTGGCGGCCGGGGCCGCCGTGGCGACGGCGGCGAGCCGCTGCGTGCCCTCGGGACCGGTCCCGGCGACGGAGGCCGCCACCCCGGCGGGAACCGGCTCGGGAGCCGTGCCGGCCTGCGTGGTGGCCTCGGCCGGAGCCGGGGCGGCCGCGGGAGCGGTCTCGGCCGAGGCCTCGGCGGCCTGGGCCAGGGCGCCGCTGGTGCGCAGCGGGACCTCCTTGATGAACAGCGTCACGATGAAGGCCAGGAAGGCGATCGGCGCGACGTACAGGAAGATGTCGGCGATGCCGTGCCCGTAGGCGCTCTCCAGCCACTCGCGGATGCCCGGGGGCAGCAGGTCCATGTCCGGGATCGAGCTGCCGCCGGCGGCCTGCGCGGCGGCCTGCTGCTCCTGCGGGCTCAGCGAGCCGATGGTGTCCGAGGCGTAGTGGCTGATCCGGGTGGACATCACGGAGCCGAGCACCGAGACGCCCACCGCACCGCCGAGGGACCGGAAGAAGGTGACGACGGAGGACGCGGCACCCAGGTCGTTCGGGGCCACCTGGTTCTGCGTGCAGAGGACAAGGTTCTGCATCATCATGCCGACGCCGAGGCCCATCAGCGCCATGAAGATCGCGATGTGCCAGTACGGGGTGTCGTACCGCATGGTCGACAGCAGGCCGAGACCCGCGGTCAGCAGCACGCCGCCGGCCAGCAGCCACGCCTTCCACTTACCGGTCTTGGTGATGATCTGGCCGGAGACCGTGGACGAGACGAACAGGCCGCCGATCATCGGGATGGTCATGACGCCGGACATGGTCGGCGACTTGTCCCGGGCGAGCTGGAAGTACTGGCTGAAGTAGACGGTGCCCGCGAACATCGCGGTACCGACGAACAGCGAGGCGAGCGACGCCAGGGTGATGGTGCGGTTCTTGAACAGGCGCAGCGGGATGATCGGCTCGCTGGCCTTGGTCTCGACGAAGCAGAAGATCAGCGCGAGCAGGATCGCGCCGCCGACCATGACGCCGGTCTGCCAGGACATCCAGTCGTACTTGTCGTCGGCGAAGGTGACCCAGATCAGCAGCAGGCAGACGGCCGCGGTGACGAAGAAGGCACCGATCCAGTCGACCTTGACCTTGCGCTTGACCACCGGCAGGTGCAGCGTCTTCTGGAGCACGATCAGGGCGATCACCGCGAACGGCACGCCGACGTAGAGGCACCAGCGCCAGCCGAGCCAGCTGGTGTCGGTGATGACACCGCCGAGCAGCGGGCCGCCGACGGTCGCGACGGCAAAGGTCGCGCCCAGGTAGCCGGAGTAACGGCCGCGCTCACGCGGGGAGATCATCGCGGCCATGATGATCTGGGCCAGGGCGGACAGACCGCCGGCGCCCAGACCCTGGATGACACGGGCACTGATCAGCATCGCCGGGTTCTGCGCGAGGCCCGCGACGATGGAGCCGACGACGTAGACGATCAGGGCTATCTGGACCAGGGCCTTCTTGCTGACCAGGTCCGCGAGCTTGCCCCACAGGGGGGTGGAGGCGGTCATCGCCAGCAGCGAGGCGGTGACGACCCAGGTGTAGGCGCTCTGGCCGCCACCGAGATCGTTGATGATCTCGGGGAGAGCGTTGGTGACGATCGTCGAGGACAGGATGGCGGCGAACATGCCGAGCAACAGCCCGGAGAGCGCCTCCATGATCTGCCGGTGCGTCATCGGAGCGCCGTCAGGGGCGGCGCCCCCTCGCTTGGCGTGAGCCCGCACACCGGCTGGTGTGGTCGTTGCCATGGGCTTCCTTTTCTACTTCCTGCTTATGCGGGTGTACGGGTGGTGTCTGCAGCGACGGATGCGGCCTGGTGGGCCCGCGGGGTGGCCCGGCAGTCGCCGAAGCTCTCCCGCAGCCGGGCCATGAGCCGGACCAGCTGCCCGATCTCGTCCTCCGGCCAGTCGCTCAGCCGGTCGGCGAGCAACTGGGTGGTGCGGTCGTACAGCTCGTCGAGCTGGGCCAGGCCGTCAGGCGTCAGGCGGAGGATGCGCGAACGTTTGTCGGCGGGGTCGGGCAGCCGCTCGATCCAGCCGCGCTCGGCGACGTGGGCGACATGACGGCTGGTGACCGACATGTCCACGGCGAGCAGCTCGGCGAGCCGACTCATCCGCATGTCGCCGTGCCGGCCGAGCAGTGTCAGTACGCCGGCCGAGCCGCCGGGACAGTCGGACGGCAGTGTCCGGCCCATCTCGCGCTTCACGACCCCGATGGCAGTGAGCTGGCGGGCCAGCTCCTCGTACTGAGCTTTCTCCGCCATCGCGCCTCCAGCATTCGTTGCTTAGGGCAACCATAGGGATTATTGGTTGCTACAGGCAAGTGAAATGGGGGGCTCGCGGATAAAAGGTTGGCAAAGGCAAGTATTGGCTAACGTAAACTTGCAGGTGGGAGGGGGTGAAGTGGACGAGCGGTGCACGACGGGCGGGGCGGAGGGTGTTCCCGGTGCGGGGCGGCCGGGATCCGTACACGGCCGGGAGCGGCGGGGGCGGCGGTCCCCCTACCGTGCGGAAGCCCGAGCAGGGGCACCCGCACTTGGGCGGTCCCCCGTCGATTCGCTAATGTCCGGGAGCATGGCTAACACCCAGGGCCCCCAGGGCAACTACGACCCCGCCGGCAGCACCCAGATGTTCCGTGCCTTCGTCGACGAGGGTCCCCAGGGACGTCAGCAGGCACCCGCGCCCGCGGGGCCGCGCGTCGGCCTGATCGTCGGCATCGTCGTGGCCGTGGTGGTCGTGGCCGCCGTCGCCTGGCTCGCGCTCGCCTGACGGCGCCGCCGGCTCGGCCCGGTCGACCCCTCGCCGCCCCATCTCCCGTGCGGGCGGCGCCCGTTCGCGCGCCCGTACGTCAACTGGCCCTAGAGCGGTTGACGTTCCGCGACCGCGCACACGAAAGAGCCGCCGAGGTGCCGTTCGTGGCACCCCGGCGGCCAGTGGTCGTCATGCCGTCCCGCCCGGCGCGCGTGTGGCGCCCGGCGGTTGGCCGTGCGGTCTGCAGTAGTGGCTTTCGGTACGTCAAACAGCGGGCGGGCCGCACCCGTTACCGTGCGCGCGGGCAGCAGCAGGCCCCGCTCGGGCCGGCTCAGTCCGAGATCAGGCCCTCGCGCAGCTGGGCCAGTGTCCGGGTCAGCAGCCGGGACACGTGCATCTGCGAGATGCCGACCTCGTCGCCGATCTGGGACTGGGTCATGTTCGCGAAGAACCGGAGCATGATGATCCGGCGTTCCCGCGGCGGCAGTTTGGCCAGCAGGGGCTTCAGGGACTCCCGGTACTCCACACCCTCCAGGGCGGTGTCCTCGTAGCCGAGGCGGTCGGCCAGGGAGCCCTCGCCGCCGTCGTCCTCGGGGGCGGGGGAGTCGAGCGAGGAGGCCGTGTACGCGTTGCCGACCGCGAGGCCGTCGACCACGTCCTCCTCCGACACGCCCAGGACGGCGGCCAGTTCGGTGACCGTCGGGGATCGGTCGAGTTTCTGGGAGAGTTCGTCGCTCGCCTTGGTCAGCGCCAGGCGCAGCTCCTGGAGGCGACGCGGCACCCGTACCGACCATGACGTGTCGCGGAAGAACCGCTTGATCTCGCCCACGACCGTGGGCATCGCGAACGTCGGGAACTCCACACCGCGTTCGCAGTCGAAACGGTCGATCGCCTTGATCAGACCGATCGTTCCGACCTGGACGATGTCCTCCATGGGTTCGTTGCGCGACCGGAAACGAGCGGCGGCGTAGCGCAC
Source organism: Streptomyces poonensis (assembly GCF_014650915.1). Classification (GTDB taxonomy): domain Bacteria; phylum Actinomycetota; class Actinomycetes; order Streptomycetales; family Streptomycetaceae; genus Streptomyces; species Streptomyces poonensis. Next base: position 156,246 of record NZ_BMVW01000011.1, read on the forward strand.
CAGCGGGAGGTTGAGTTCAATGAGGGTGTCCCGGACGTAGGCGCGCTCGGGGCTGTTCTCGTCGAGCGCGGCGAGCCGCAGGAACAGGGAGCGGGACAGGGTGCGGGTGTCGATGGACTCCGAGGCCGGGAGGACGAGCTCGGGACCGGGCAGGTCCTGCGGGTCCTTGAGGTCCTGAGAGGCCTGGAGAGCGTCGGGCGCGGGCTCGCTCTTCACGAGCGTGAGCACCTTCGGGCTGCCCTGGTCTGCGGACATGCCACCCCCTTTGGGTCGCGGACGGTCGCAGCGCTCCCGTCGTGAGGAACGCAGCCTCCACCTGAATACCGGAGGCGGGGCCGCGGCAAACGCGCTTCCCGCAGAATGTCACATGTCGGCAACACGCTGTAGTGACATGTCGACATGACCAGGGGGAATCGGCCCTGGAAAGAGGGGTTCTGACGGAATATCGGCGCAGAACTGTCGGAAAGAGCGCCGATAGTCGATTCGCTCCCACCGGTGACGTGTCGAGCTCCTATTCGGTTGCACGCCGTGGCCTGGGAAGCTGTTCCGAGGGCCCTTTCCGTGCGCCCCATCTGCCCTTGTGCGCCCCGCGTGCCCCACCCGCCGGGTGCACGGGCCGTCGCAATCCCGGATGCACGAGCGGCCGCGGGCCCGGATGCGCGCACTGCTGCCGGCGGGACATGCGAATGCCGCCGGCCGAGGCGGTGAATGGCGGCACGCCGGGGCGGTGAATGACGGAGGGCCGGAGCAGTGATTGACGGCGGACCGGAGCGGCGTTTGACGGCCGGCCGGAGCGGTGAATGGCGGCGGGCCGGACGTGCGAATGGCCGCGGGCGGGAGCCACGGCCCGGACAGGCGTCCGGGATTCCGCCGGGCCGGTGGGTTCCGTGCGGGCTCAGGCTTCGATTCTGTTCGCCGAGCGCAATCGGGCGAAACTACGGGCGAGCAGCCGGGACACGTGCATCTGGGAGACGCCGAGCTCCGCGCTGATCTGCGACTGGGTGAGATTGCTGTAGTAACGCAGGAGCAGGATTCGCTGTTCGCGTTCGGGGAGCTGGACGAGGAGATGGCGGACCAGGTCCCGGTGTTCCACGCCGTCGAGGGCGGGGTCCTCGTAACCGAGCCGGTCCAGCAGCCCCGGCAGTCCGTCGCCCTCCTGGGCCGCCTCCAGCGAGGTCGCGTGGTACGAGCGGCCGGCCTCGATGCACGAGAGGACCTCGTCCTCGGTGATGCGCAGCCGTTCGGCGATCTCGGCGGTCGAGGGCGAGCGGCCCAGCGCGGTGGTGAGGTCCTCGGTGGCGCTGTTCACCTGCACCCACAGTTCGTGCAGGCGGCGCGGGACGTGGACGGTACGGACGTTGTCGCGGAAGTACCGCTTGATCTCGCCCACCACGGTCGGCATGGCGAAGGTCGGGAACTGCACCCCGCGGTCCGGGTCGAACCGGTCGATGGCGTTGATCAGCCCGATCGTGCCGACCTGGACGACGTCCTCCATCGGCTCGTTGCGGCTGCGGAAGCGGGCGGCGGCGTACCGGACGAGGGGGAGGTTGGCCTCGATGAGCGCTCCGCGCACCCGGTCGTGCTCCGGCGTTCCGGGCTCCAGCTGCTTGAGCTCGGCGAAGAGGACCTGGGTCAGCGCCCGGGTGTCGGAACCGCGGCGCTTCGGGGGCGCGGGCGGGGACGAGGGCCCGAGTGGGGATGAGGACGAGGGCGGAAATGAGGGTGAGGGCGGAGGTGAGGGCGGGGATGAGGGTGCGAGTGAGGGTGCGGGTGGGGCATGTGCGGGTGCGGGGTTCGCCGGGGGCGGTTCGGTCTCCACGCGGGGCAGGGCCTGAGGGGCGGTACTGGCCGGCACGGTCAACTCCACCTCTTGCTCGGTCAACTTGCTCTGTCAACGCATCCGTAACTCATCCCTCAAAAGCGGTCATAGCATCACAAGACATGCGCACTGTGCGCAAGCACCGCATCACTCCGTGTTGAGGGACGCAAAAGCCCCCCGCCGTTCCGGCGAGGGGCTCCGTGCTCCGGCTGGGCGTGAACGCGGTCTAGAACTCGTAGTCGGCGATCACCCAGGTGGCGAACTCGCGCCACAGCGCGACGCCCGCCTGGTGCGCCGGGTGCTCGATGTACCGCTGGAGGGCGTCCTTGTCGTCGACCGCCGAGTTGATCGCGAAGTCGTACGCGATGGGCCGGTCGGTGATGTTCCAGTCGCACTCCCAGAAGCGCAGCTCGTCGATCTGGCCGCCGAGGGCGCGGAAGGCCTCGACGCCCTGCACGACGCGCGGGTCGTCGCGCTCGACGCCCTCGTTGAGCTTGAAGAGGACCAGGTGGCGGATCATGGGCGCTCCCAGGAGGCGGTGCGGTGTACCGGGTGGTTCTCGGGGTCACTCGCCCCCGTTGGCGACCCACGTCATGAAATCGCCGACGGACTGGGCGGCACTGGAGATGCCCTCGAACCCTATCTGGACGTAGTCGGCCGCCTTGGCCGGGTCCGTGATGATCACGTAGAGGACGAAGACCACGAGCACGTACAGCGCGATCTTCTTGGCCTGCACCGTCACCGCGGCATCCCCCGTCTCCCTCGCCCCGTGGGCCCCTGTTGCCCGGCGGCTGTTGCCCGGCGGCGAGTGTATCCCGGTCATGTGTTCGCAGGAACGGAATGATCGCGTACGCCCACGATGTCCTCACCCGGTGGCCTCGGGACGGGACGCATGACATGGCCGGGATCGCGGCGCCGCTCCCGGACGCGCCCGGAGTCCGGCTTCCGGACCGGCCGGGCCCGGTGAACGTCACCCCGTCACAGGCGATCGCCGCGTTCGCCGCCGGTCTGTACGTCGTCGCCCCGCTCGCCCTCCGCCTGGGAAGGCTCGGTCCTGGGCACCTCGGGGCGCTGCTTCCTCGCCGACCGCTCGGCCGACCGCTCGCCCGCGTCGTCGCGCTCGCCCTCGGCCTGCGACGGCGTGTCCGAGTACCAGGTGCCGTTGTCCGGGACTTCGGGTTCCATGACGGCCCTCCTTCGTCGCTGACCTCCATGCTCCCCCTTCCGGGGGATCACGGCACCTCGGCACGGAACCGGCGACGGAGACGCGCGAAGGGTCCGGCTCATCGAGCCGGACCCTTCGTCATCTGCGGTAGCGGAGGGATTTGAACCCTCGGTGACTTGCGCCACACTCGCTTTCGAGGCGAGCTCCTTCGGCCGCTCGGACACGCTACCGAGGGAGACCCTACCCCAAGGTGGGCCGTGCTCTGAAATCGTTTGGGGATGAGGCCCGCGCGGCAGCCGGCGCGGGTCAGCGGGCGCGGAAGAAACCGGTGAGGAGCCGGGCGCACTCGTCGGCGAGCACGCCCTCGATCACCTCGGGCCGGTGGTTGAGACGCCGGTCCCGTACGACGTCCCACAGGGACCCCGTCGCGCCGGCCTTCTCGTCACGGGCGCCGTAGACCACCCGGTCGACCCGGGACTGCACGAGGGCGCCCGCGCACATCGTGCACGGTTCCAGGGTGACGACGAGGGTGCAGCCGGTGAGCCGCCACTCGCCCAGCGCCGCGGCGGCGCGGCGGATCGCCAGTACCTCCGCGTGGGCCGTGGGGTCGCCGGTGGCCTCACGCTCGTTGTGCCCGGCGGACAGCACGGTCGTACCGTCCGCGGCCAGGACGACGGCGCCGACCGGGACGTCTCCGCCCGCGTCGGCGCGGCCGGCCTCGTCCAGGGCGAGCCGCATCGCGTCCCGCCAGCGGTCGCGCACCGGGTCCGGGGGCGGCTGGTCGCCGCCCCGGTGGACCCGGCGGTGGGCGTCCTGGTCGTCAGGCCTCAGCGGACCGTCTCCAGGACCTCCGAGGCACCCAGCGCCTCGGCGATCGAGCTGAGCGCGTCGTCCGCGTCGAGGGAGCGCAGCTCCTTCTCGCCGACGCCGAGGTCGTCGAGCACCTCGCTGTCGCCGACCGGGCCGTGCGGCACCGCGGTGTCGGAGGCCGCGCCGTCGTCGTCGCTCTCGGGCTCACCGTCCTCCGTGCCGTCGAGGTCGAGGGAGTCCAGGTCGGCGCCGTCGTCGCCGGGCTCCCGTCCGAGCAGCTCGTCCGTGAGGAGGATCTCGCCGTACGAGCTGCGGGCCGCCGCGGCGGCGTCCGAGACGTAGATACGAGGGTCGTCCTCGCCGTCCAAGCGGACGACGCCGAACCACGCGTCCTCCTGCTCGATGAGTACGAGCACCGTGTCCTCGTCGACCGAGGCGTCACGGGCCAGGTCGGTCAGATCCGACAGGGTCTCCACATCGTCGAGCTCTGTGTCGCTCGCTTCCCACCCGTCTTCGGTGCGCGCGAGCAGTGCGGCGAAGTACACCGTGACTCTCCCACTGGTCATAGGTGTGCCGGTTGGGGGTCCCCCCGGCGGAGGTTGTGGGCGGGGAGTGCATGCTCCGAGCCCCGCCCACTCGGAATCGTGGCAGAAACAGCGCGCTCAGGGGACGTCTTCGCCGCCCTGTGTCCCTTCCCCCTTTCGATCGGTCACCCGCTCCCGGAAGGGCCGGCCGCGCGCTCGTCGCCGCCTGATGGTGATCGTACGCGGCTCGGGCGCCGCATCAGTACGCGGTCGGTCCGTGGCGGTGCGTTGCCGCCGGATGCCGTAGTGGGACGGCGGGCCGCGCCGACGGGACGGCTGTGACAGGACGGCGGTGGTGGGACGGCAGTGGCGGGACGACGACGGAAACGCGTGCCGGGCGGTGGGCTCGCGGCTACCAGCGGAAGGTGCGCATGCGCATCGCCCGGCGGAGCCGTGCCGTCTTGGCGCGGCGTGGCTGGACCCGGGCCCGCAGCTCCCTGGCCTCCGCCAGCTCCCGCAGGAACTGGGCCCGGCGCCTTCTGCGCTCGGCCTCGGTCTCCGGCTCCTCCGGGGACCCGCCGTGCGGTCCCTCGTCCACGTCCGGCACAGGCACACCACCCCACTTAGGTTCCTCCCACTTTCCCTCCGACGGGGGGTTTGATGCCAGCGGGCGGGTGATCCCCACGGCGGGGCCTTGCCCGGCGCGGCGGCGGTGGGCCCCGGCGGCCCGGATACCCTGGGGGACATGCGTCTCCATGTCGTCGACCACCCCCTGGTCGCTCACAAGCTCACCACGCTGCGCGACCAGCGCACCGACTCCCCGACCTTCCGCCGGCTGGCCGACGAGCTCGTCACCCTGCTCGCCTACGAGGCCACCCGGGACGTGCGCACCGAGCAGGTCGACATCGAGACGCCGGTCGCCCGCACCACCGGCGTCAAGCTCTCCCACCCCCGCCCGCTGGTGGTGCCGATCCTGCGCGCCGGTCTCGGCATGCTGGACGGCATGGTCCGGCTGCTGCCGACCGCCGAGGTGGGCTTCCTGGGCATGGTGCGCAACGAGGAGACGCTCCAGGCGTCCACGTACGCCACCCGGATGCCGGACGACCTCTCCGGACGCCAGGTGTACGTCCTCGACCCGATGCTCGCCACGGGCGGCACCCTGGTCGCGGCGATCCAGGAGCTGATCGGGCGCGGCGCCGACGATGTGACGGCGGTGGTGCTCCTCGCCTCTCCGGAGGGCGTCGAGGTCATGGAGCGCGATCTGGCGGGCACGCCGGTGACCGTCGTGACGGCGTCCGTGGACGAGCGCCTCAACGAGCACGGATACATCGTGCCGGGCCTGGGCGACGCGGGGGACCGGATGTACGGGGCGGCCGAGTAGCCGGCTCCCCGCTCAGCAGGAAGGCGTGGGCGTCGGCCGCGGCGCGGTCAGTGCGGCCAGGGCCTTGTCGGCGTCCGCCTTCGTCGACAGGGACTTGAAACGGTTGCCGATGATGAAGTCGACCTCGGTGGCCTTCGCACGGCTGTCGGTCTTCAGGTCGGCGCCCCGCAGCTGGGTGCCCAGTACGGGCAGTGCCGCGCCGGTGGCGGACTTCGCGCCGAGCAGGACGGCCGTGCCGGGGACCTTCTTGTCGTACTCCTTGGAGGCGTTGGCCACCTCGCCGATGCGGAAGCCGCGCTTCTTCAGGCCGTCGGCGGTCTCCTTGGCGAGGCCGCTGCGCGGGGTCGCGTTGAACACGTTGACCGTGATCTGGGCCGGCTTCGGCAGGGACTTCGCGGCCGGCGTGGGGGACGGGCGCGTGGCCGGGCGCGTCATGCAGGACGGCTTCGTGCTTGTCACCGTCTTGTTGTCGCCGCCTGAGAAGACGTCGATGAGCTGCAGGGTTCCCCAGCTGATGAGTCCGGCCACCACCACGGACGCCACGATCACGAGCACGAGCCGGGGGCGCCTCTTGGGCCGGCGCATCCGCGGGTACTTGTCCCCCGTGATCCGGTACTCGCCGCCCATGCCGGGAGGAGTCAGCATGCTCATGGGCGCAGCGTAGTGCGCCGGGGCGGCGATGCCTACTAGATGATCATTGGCGCGTGTGCACGCCAACCCGAAAGGGCCAATGACCGGGAAGGCCCCTGGCACCGCATGGGGCCGGGGTGGCCGGGGGCCCGGTGCTCGGTGTCCGGGTGGTCAGTCGAGTTCGAGGACGCGCGCGTGCAGCACCTGGCGCTGCTGGAGTGCGGCGCGTACGGCACGGTGCAGGCCGTCCTCCAGGTACAGGTCGCCCTGCCACTTCACGACGTGGGCGAACAGGTCGCCGTAGAACGTCGAGTCCTCGGCCAGGAGTGTCTCCAGGTCGAGCTGCTGCTTCGTGGTCACGAGCTGATCGAGGCGGACCGGGCGCGGCGCGACGTCCGCCCACTGCCGGGTGCTTTCCCGGCCGTGGTCGGGGTACGGCCGGCCGTTTCCGATGCGCTTGAAGATCACACGGAAAGCCTACCGGTCCAGACGTTCCGGGCGCAGCCATGGCGCCGGAGTGCGACGCCGGAAAAGGTGCCGCAGAGAGGGGCGAAGCGGGTCAATCTTCGTACGCCGGACGGGGGCATTTGGTCGTCCGGACCTCGGATCCGGGTGTCCGGACCGTGGAACAGGGTCCCGGCGGGCGACGGAGATCCAGCAGTGTTGCCCGAGGCGGCACCGGCCCATGACATGGGCCCATGACACTGGCCCACGACATGGGCCATGGCGCGGCCCTGCCGCACTGTCTGCCCCCGAGTCAGGCACGGAACGTGGGCGGCGAGTTCGGAGCGGCGAGTCAGGAGCGACGAGTTCCGAGCGCGGAGGCCGGTGTGATGCCCGGCGTGGGCGCTGTCGCGCAGGCCGGTGCGGAGCCCGTGGTGATTCGCCCGAAAGGAAGCGGGGCCTTCTTGCGCTGCCCCCTTTCGGTGTGCATCCGAAAGGGGACAGCGGGCGGCCGCGCGCGGGGGCGACGGGGCCCCGCGCGTCGGCTCGGACATCAGTCGTGTGCGGGGGCCTTCGGTGGCCGCTGTGCCTGTGGGTGTGCGGGGGCCGGAGAGGGCTTGCGGGCGCTGCGGCGGGCCGCCTCCGCGCGGAGGAGGGCGCGCAGGACGGCGTAGGGGTCGTTCGGCATGGCTCTTCCCTGGGTGCGTGCTGAGGTGTCCGGCTGCCGGCGGAGGCGGGCGGCCGTCAGCAGCGCAGGACCACCGAGCGCCGGATGAGCAGGGCGTACGGGGCAGGCGGCGGGAGGAGAAGGGGAGCGCGCTCCGCGTCCTGCCTGCGCGGATGTGCCGGAGGAGCGGGCGGTACGGGGCGCCGGGCGGCCGTCGGGCGGTGGGCCCGGCAGACCTGGCGGGCCGGGAAGCGGGCGGTGGACTCCAGGGCGTCCTGGTCGGCCGTCTCCGTGGTGACGGCGACCGCGGGGGCCGTGGCGGCCCCGGCGTGGGCGGCCGGCAGGAGCAGGGCGAGCAGCAGGAGGAGCACCCGCGGCCAGACGCACCGGCGTACGGTGCGCGGGGCGTGCGGGGCGGGGCTCATGGGAGCTGCTCTCCCCCGAGCGGTGCCGGGCTCATCCCGTCGGCGCGGAGAACCGCCCGCTCGGCCCATCCGGTGTGGGCCACCCGGCGGAGGCGGGCGGCCGCCGCCGGGCGGGGGCGCGGTGAGCGGCTACTTCTTCGCGGCCTTCGCCGCCGCCTTCATCTCCTGCTTGTGCGCCCGGACCTTCGCCAGGGAGTCGGGTCCGGTGATGTCGGCGACCGAGCGGAAGGACTTCGGTTCGCCGTAGGAGCCGGCGGCCTCCCGCCAGCCCTCGGGCCGTACGCCGAGCTGCTTGCCGAGCAGGGCGAGGAAGATCTGGGCCTTCTGCCTGCCGAAGCCGGGCAGGTCCTGGAGCCGCTTCAGCAGTTCCCGGCCGCTGCCGGCGTCCGCCCAGACCTTGCTCGCGTCTCCGTCGTAGTGCTCGACCAGGTACTGGCACAGCTGCTGTACGCTCCCCCAAGCTCTTAAGGAGCAGGGGGGACCCCCATGGCCATCGACCCCGGATAGCGGTGCACGGCCGGTTTGCGGGAGAGCAGTTCCGTGAAGGCCTCCGGGTCGTACCCGGCGATCTCGTGCGCGTCCAGGTCGTCGGAGCCGAGCCGCTCGGCGATCGTGTACGGCCCCGCGAACGCCCACTCCATCGGGATCTGCTGGTCGAGCAGCATGCCGACGAGCGCGGCGAGCGGGCTGCGGCCGAGCAGTTCGTCGGCCTCGGGCCGCTGGGCGAGGTGCAGCGTGACGTCCATGCCCCGATCATCGCCCGCGGTCGCTCAGGTCGCGCGCCAGTACCCGAGCGCGTTCACCCGCTGCTTCGGCAGGGCCAGCTCCTTGCGGAAGTACGCCGTCAGGGAGCGGGTGGTGACCGTGTCGCAGGCGATCCAGACGTACGGGTCGGAGGTGCCCCTCAGCAGGTCCGGCGCGCCCGCCCGCACCTGTTCCACCAGGTGGGCGCCCCCGTCGAGGCGGGGGACCGGACGGAGGTCGTGGCGGTCCGGGTCCACGCTCAGGGGCAGGCCGTCCGTGCCGTCCGTGGTCTCGAACCAGACCGTCGCCGGGGCCGTGGGCAGCGCGGCGAGAAGGGAGTTGAGGGCGGGCAGCGAGGCCGGGTCGCCGATGGCCAGGACGTGGGACGGCGCCGGGTCGGGGTCGGTGAAGCCCGTGCCGTGGACGGTCGCCTCGACGGTGGCACCCGGCTGCGCGGTCCGTGCCCAGTCGCTCGCGCGCCCCTCGTGCAGCGCGAACTCCAGGCTGAAGGTGCCCGCGGCCGGATCGGGGTCGACCAGTGTGTACGCCCGCTGGTGCGGCTTGCCGGCGCTGTCGAACCACAGCCGCACCCACATCGTCGGGTGGATGCCGGTCACCGCGAGCATGCCGCCGTCGGTGAGGTGCACCCGGCGGTAGTGCGGGGTGACGTCCTCGGCCCCGGTCACCGTGAACACGAAGTCCTTGGCGCGCAGCAGCTTCAGTACCGCGCCCTCCCAGCCGTGACCCTGGCCCATCGCGTCTTCACCTTTCGCGTACGCTTCCGCCACAGTGCGTGGAGTTAGGGGAGCCTAACCTAGAACCTAGGGGTGACACAGGGTGAAGACCGAGATCTATCGCGACGCGTGGGGAATCCCCCACCTGCGCGCCGGGGACGCCCGCCGGCTCGCCCGCGCCCAGGGGTTCGTGACCGCCCTCGACCGCGCCTGGCAGCTGGAGGTGGAGCGCCACCGCTCCCAGGGCACCTCGGCGTCCTTCCTGGGCGCCGGCACCGGGGCCGTGGCCTGGGACGTCTTCGCGCGACGGGCCCGTATCGACGACACCGCGCGACGCTGCTTCACCGCCCTGGAGAGACGCGACCCGGAGACCGCCGACTGGGTGCGGTCGTACGTCGAGGGCGTCAACGAGGGGCTCGCCGAAGGGGCGCGACGCGCCCCCGAGTTCGCAGCCACCGGGCTCGCCCCCGGGCACTGGGAGCCCTGGCACCCGCTCGGCGTGTGGCTCGGCACGCACATCCTGTTCGCCGGGTTCCCCGCCAAGCTCTGGCGCGAGGAGGTCGTACGGCACCTGGGCGCGGGTGCCGTCGGGCTGTTCGCCACCGACGGGCCGGGCACGTCCGGCAGCAACGGCTGGCTCGTCGGCGGGACGCGCACCGCCTCCGGGCAGGCGATCGTCGCGGGCGACCCCCACCGCTTCATCGAGGACCCCGGCGTCTACCAGCAGATACGGCTCACCTGCCCCGAGTTCGACGTCGTCGGCCTCGCCGTCCCCGGCATGCCCGGCATCGCGCACTTCGGGCACACGGGGACGGTCGCGTGGGCGATCACCAACGCCATGGCCGACTACCAGGACCTGTACCGGGAACGGCTGCGGCGCACGGACACGGGCGGCGTCGAGGCCCTGGACCCGGACGGGGAGTGGAGGCCCGCCGTGCGGCACACGGAGACCGTGGAGGCCGCGGGCGACGGCGAGCCGGTGCACGTGGAGATCATCGAGACCGCGCGCGGCCCCGTCGTCATCGGCGGGCCCGACGGCGGCGAGGTGGAACCCGTGAGCCTCCGCTGCCCGCCCCGCGTCACCGAGGACCTCGGCCTCGGCGCGCTGCTGCCGCTGCTGCGGGCCCGCCGGGCCGCCGACGTGGACCGGGCGTTCGACCAGTGGACGGAACCGGTCAACGTGGTCCAGGCCGCCGACACCGAGGGCGGACTGCTGCACCGCGTGGCGGGCCGCGTTCCCGTCCGGCACGAGGACAACCGCCTCCGGATCGTCCCCGCCTGGGAACCCGGCCACGAGTGGCGGGGCTGGCACGCGATGCCCCGCGGTCCCGTCGACGGCGGCATCGCGGTCATGGCCAACCAGCGCGGCCCGGCGACCCCCCTCGGCATCGAGTTCGCCCCGCCGCACCGCGCCGACCGCATCCGCGAACTGCTCCACGACCGGCCCGGCCCCGTCTGGACGGCCGGCGACATGCCCGCTCTCCACATGGACACCCATCTCGCCTCCGCCGGCCCCCTGCTGGACGCGCTGGCCCTCCTCGACGGCCTGAGCCCGGCGGCGGGCGCGCTGCGCGACCGGCTCCTGCGCTGGGACCGCCGGATGGCGGCCGACAGCACCGAGGCGGCGGCGTACGCGGCGGTCCGGAGCGCGGTCGTCCGGCGCCTGGCCGCCCAGCCGGCCTTCGCCGCGCTGGCCGCTCCGCCGGCTTACCCGGAGGTCTTCCTCCCCTGGCTGTCGCTCACCGTCCGCGTCGGCTACGCCCTCGAACACCTCCTCACCGCGAAGGAGCTGTACGGCATCGACCGCGACGCGATCGTGCGCGAGGCGGTCGAGGAACTGGCCGCGGCCGGAACCGAGTTCGGCCCGTGGGGTGACACGCACCGCCTCGCCGCCTGGCGTGCGCTCGACGGCACGGAGTACGCCCCCGAAGCTTCCGACGCTCCCGCCGAGGAGCCGCCGGGCCTGTCGGGCGACCACGACTGCGTGCTGTGCACCTCGGCCGTACCCGGCGTCACCGATCTGAGTGCGCGCGGGCCGGCCGCCCGGTTCGTCTGGGACCTGGCCCGCCGGAAGGACAGCCTGTGGGTGGTGCCGTTCGGCGCCTCGGGCGTCCCGGGCTCCGCGCACCACCGCGACCAGCTCCCCCTGTGGCTGAAGGGGGACCTCGTCCCCGTCGTCACCGACTGGAACCTGCTGACCGAGGAGAAGCATGACCACGACCTCTGAATCCACCGAATCCACCGAACTCACGGAATCCACCGCACTCCCCGACCCGTACGCCGCCCGTGAGGCCGTCCACGAGCAGGTGGTCGACGGCTTCGGCACCGTCCGCTTCCTGCCGCTCGACCCGCGGACCGATACCGATGTGGTCCACCGCTGGGTGAGCGAGGAACGCGCCTCCTTCTGGGGCATGAACGGGCTGACCAAGGAGCAGGTCCAGGAGATCTACGCCCACATGGACACGCTCGACACCCACCACGCCCTGCTCGCGCTGCGGGACGGCGTACCCGTCGCGCTCTTCCAGACGTACGAGCCGGAGGCCGACCGGGTCAGCGAGTGCTACGACGTCCAGCCCGGCGACATCGGCGTGCACGTGCTGCTCGGGCCGCCCGGACAGGAGGGCGGCCGCCACGGCTGGTCGTCCGCGCTCCTGACCGCCTTCACGGCGTACGTCCTGCTGGGCCTCGACCGGCAGCGCATCGTCGTCGACCCGGACGAGCGCAACGAGAAGGCCATCGCCCGGCTCCTCCGGCAGGGCTTCGAGGCCGGCCCGCGCGTCGTGCTGCCCGAGATCGATCTGCCCGACGTGTACCTGCCCGAAAAGCGCGCCCAGCTCGCCTTCCTCACCAGGGAGCGGGCCTTCGCCCCGGTAACGTGCCCCGGATGACGGTGACTCCCGAAGACCTCGTCGCCCACTACGGGCTGGAGCCCATCCCCCGCGAAGGCGGCCGTTTCCGGCAGACCTGGGCCGGGCCCGAGCGTCCCGACGGCCGTCCGGAGGGCACCGCGATCGTCGCCCTCCTCACCGGTGAACCGGACGACTTCTCCGCGCTGCACCGGCTGCCCTCGGACGAGATCTGGCACTTCTACCTCGGCGACCCGCTGGAACTGCTGCTGCTGGCGCCCGACGGCTCGTCGCGCACGGCCGTGCTCGGGCCGGACGTCCTCGGCGGCCAGGTCGTGCAGTGCACCGTGCCCGCCGGGACGTGGATGGGCGCGCGGGTCGTCGCGGGCGGCGCGTGGACGCTGTTCGGCTGCACCATGGCGCCGGGGTTCACGTACGGCGGGTACGAGCACGGGGACGCGGCCGAGCTGACCGCGCGGTACCCGGCGGAGGCGGACCGGATCGCGGGGCTGTGCCGGTCGTGAGCGGCGGGGAAGCGGGGAAGGGACTGCTCGCCGGCCAGGTGGCGCTCGTCACGGGGGCCGGGGGCGGCATCGGGCGGGGGATCGCGCTGCGGTTCGCCGAGGAGGGCGCGGCGGTGGCGCTGCACCACCGCGCGCGGGGCGTGGACGACGTGGTCGCCCGCGTCCGCGCGTCGGGCGGGCGCGCGATCGCGCTGCGGGCCGACCTGCGGGACGAGGACGCGTGCTCCCGGCTGGTCCACGAGGCGGCCGAGTGGGGCGGCGGCCGGCTGACGGCGCTGGTCAACAACGCCGGGGTGCAGCCGACGCGGGCACTGCCCGGGATGACGCTCGCGCAGTGGCGGGAGGTCGTGGACACGAACCTGTCGTCCGTGTTCGCGTGCACGCAGGCGGCGGCCGAGGTGATGGGGGCGGGAAGTGGTGAGGGCGGTGGCGGGTCCGTCACGCACATCGCCTCCGTCGAGGCCGCGCACCCCGCTCCGCTGCACGCCCACTACTGCGCCGCCAAGGCCGCCGTCGTGATGCACGCCCGGTCGGCGGCGCTGGAGTACGGGCCGTACGGGATCCGTGTGAACACCGTCTCGCCCGGACTGATCGCACGGGAGGGCCTGGCGGAGGACTGGCCGGACGGGGTGCGCAGATGGCGGGAGGCGACGCCCACCGGCCGGCTGGGGCGCCCCCGGGACATCGGGGACGCCTGCGTGTTCCTCGCCTCGCCCATGGCGTCCTGGATCACGGGCCACGACCTGGTGGTGGACGGCGGGGTGTCCGCGCGTCCCACCTGGTGAAACCCCGCGCACCGTCGTGAACGGCGCGGACTCCTCGCCCGTACCTGTCCCAGAGCCAGGAACGGGGCCAGGAACGGGTACGGATCCGGAGACGCGACGTGGGCCGACCGAGGGACGAGGGGCGCGATGGCGGACGACGAGGAGCACGAGGAGCACGAGGACTCCGGCGCCTGGTGCTGCTGGGCGCCGTACTGGTCCTCATCCTCCTCGGCGCCCCGGGACCGGCGTCCGCGCACGCCGCGCTGAAGCACAGCGACCCCCGGGACGGCACCGTCCTGAAGGCCGCGCCCCGGCACGTCACCCTCACCTTCACCGAGTCGGTGAGCCTCCTCGACGACTCCCTGCGTGTCGTCGACCCGGGCAACCGGCCCGTGCGCACGGGGCAGGCGGGCCGCGCGGACGGCCGCTCCGACACGGTGCGCGCGACCCTGCCCGCCGATCTCCCGAAGGGGACGTACACGATCGCCTGGCGGGTCGTCTCCGCGGACAGCCATCCCATCGCGGGCGCCGTGCTCTTCTCGGTGGGCGAGCCCTCGGCCACCGTCGCGTCGCCGGCCGCCCCCACCGAGGACCCGGCCACCGCCACGCTCCACCACCTGGCCCGCTATGTCGCGTACGGCGGTCTGACGCTCCTCATCGGGGTGTCCGTCTTCACGGCGGTGACCGGCGGATCCACCGTGCCGCTCCGCGGGCTGCTCCCGGCCGGCTGGTGGGCGCTGACCGGCGCCACGGCGGCCCTGCTCCTGCTGCGAGGACCGTACGAGCGGGGCACGGGTCCCGCGGGCGCCCTGGACCCGTCGGCACTGGCGGACACGGTGACGAGCAGGCCGGGCGTCGCGCTGCTGGCCCGGCTGGGGCTCCTGGCGGGGCTCTACTTCTTCGTACGGCGGACGACGGTCGTCACACGCCCCGCAGTGGTGGTCGGCGGTGTCGCCTCGTCCGTCGGCCTGGCCCTCACCTGGGCCGCCGCCGAGCACGCCTCCGCCGGTATCCAGGTCCCCGTGGCCATGACCTCGTCCGTGCTGCACCTGCTCGCCGTGGCGGTCTGGCTGGGCGGCCTCACGGCCCTGCTCACCGTGCTGTACCGCGCCCCCGAGGAGCTCACGGTCACCGGGGTCGCCCGCTTCTCCCGGCTCGCCTTCGGCGCGGTGACCGTGCTGGTGGTCACCGGTGTCTACCAGTCGTGGCGGGGCCTCGGCTCCTGGGACGCGCTCACGTCGACGGCCTACGGCAGGCTGCTGCTCGCCAAGCTCGGCGCGGTGCTGCTGCTCCTGGTGGCCGCGGGGCTCTCCCGGCGGTGGACGGCGCGGTGGCTGAGGGCGGAGGAGGGCGCGGACGGCCGCCACCGGGGTGGCCTCCGCCGTTCCGTCCTCGGCGAGTTCACGATCGCCGTGGCGGTCCTCGTCGTCACCACGGTGCTCACCGGCACCCTGCCCGGCCGGGCGGAGACCGAGTCGGCCGCGGCCGCCCCGGCGTCCGGGGCCGCGGTCGCCGGCGCACCGACCGCCTCCAGCAGCGTCGTCCCCTTCGACGTCGGCACACCGGACGGGCGCGGCAAGGTCCAGGTCGGCCTCACGCCCGGCCGTGTCGGCACGAACTCCGTGCAGGCCGTGGTCTTCGGCCCCGACGGAGGCATCTCGGCCGTGCCGGAGGTACGTCTCACCTTCACCCTGCGCGCCCAGGACGTGGGCCCGATCGACGCCGGACTGGAGAACAAGGGCGGTTACTGGGGAACGGAGGATCTCCGCCTCCCACTGCCCGGCACCTGGACCATGAAGATCACCGTGCGGACGACGGAGGTCGACCAGGTGACGGTGGAGAAGGACGTACGGGTCGGCTAGTCGGCCAGGGGGAGGCCGGTGCCGGTTCCGATTCGGGTGCCGGTTCCGGTGCCGGTTCCGGGCTGAGCAAGCGCCGCATGGTCTCGGCGGCCCGTACGGCGGCGTCCCCGCAGCAGTTGTTGAAGAGCACGTGCAACTCGTCGGCCCGCTCGGCCGTGCGCCGCAACCGCGGCACCCACGCCCCCAGCTCGGCCGGGGAGTAGTCGTACCGGAACCGGTCCTCCTTGCTCCCGGTCCCCCAGGCGGCGCTCCGGCCGTGGAACCGTACGACGGCGAGGGCGGGGCGGGTGACGGGCACGAGCGGCGGGAGGGAGCCGGGCAGGCCCTGGGCCATGTCCACGCCCACAGCGCTCGCGCCGAGGGAGGCGAGCAACGCGCGCGTGGAGTCGTCCCGTTCGGCGGCCCACCATCCGGGGTGCCGGAACTCCACCGAGATCGGCCACCCGGAGGTACGCCCGGCGCACTCCCGCAGTGTCCCCTCCGCGCGCGGGCCGGGTGCGAACCACGGCGGGAACTGGAACAGCACGGCTCCGAGCCGCCCGGCCGCCCGGAGCGGTGCCACGGCGCCGGCGAACCGCTCCCACACCTCGTCCAGCAGCCGTTCCGGCCCGCGCCCGCGCCGTACGGAGGCGAGGTCCTGCTCGCCGAGCCGCGACCGCAGATCGGCGGGCAGCGCCTCCGCGCGCGTGGGATGCCCCGTCAGCAGGGAGAACGCCTTCACGTCGAACCGGAACCC
Source organism: Streptomyces poonensis (assembly GCF_014650915.1). GTDB lineage: Bacteria > Actinomycetota > Actinomycetes > Streptomycetales > Streptomycetaceae > Streptomyces > Streptomyces poonensis. The sequence continues at coordinate 172,321 of NZ_BMVW01000011.1, forward strand.
CTCGGGCGTCCGCTCCACCCACAGCAGGCTGTTGCGGCGGCTGGGCAACGCGTAGTACGACGCGTCCACTTCGACGACGGGGAAGCGGGAGGCGTAGTGCCGCAGCCGCCCCTCGGCGTCCCGCCGCCCGCGCGGGTACCAGCCGCTGCCGACCAGTTCACGGTCCGTCCACGAGCACGCCCCGACCCGGATGTCTGCTCCCATGGGGGCCGGTTACCCCGGGGGACGGCACTCTGTCGTGCGGTCCCCCGGAGCCGGCCGCGGGCCCTACTCCGCGAAGTCCGCAGCCGTGGGCCGGCGCGAGGCGGCCATCGCCTCGTCCACGCCGGTCAGCGGACGCAACCGGTAGCTGTACGCGTAGTCGCGGTTCGCGAACAGCTTGAACTCGTCGTGCGTGTGGGCGCCCCAGCTGTTGTCGCCGCCCACGCCCATCTGCCGGTGGTTCACGCGCAGGACGACCGCCTCGCGCGGGGTGAGCTGGTAGTCGTGCCGCACCCCGGCCGACAGGTCCTCCGGGGTGAAGTGCGAGGCGTTGACCTCCAGCAGCGGCGCGTCGGAGAGCGGGTCACCGGAGACGAGCAGGCCCGTGCCGTCCCGTCCGGTCAGCGCGATCCAGCGCACGTCGGTCTTGTTGCCGTTCTCCTGCGGGCGGATGTACGGGGTCCACTGCCCGGAGACGGTCCCGGAGTACACCCCCACGTCGGTACCCGTGTTGCGGTCCCAGTGGTTCTCCTCGGGGCCGCGCCCGTACCAGCGCAGCCGGTCGAGGCGGCCCGGCAGGAAGAGCAGGGTGCCGACCTCGGGGATGTACGGCAGGCTCGCGGCGCCCGGCCGCAGGGTGCTGTCGACCTTGATCTCCCCGTTGCCGAACACCGTGTACGTGGTGGTGTACGAGGAGGTCACGGTGGTCGGCAGCGTGCCGCTGACCTCGATCTCGACGGCCCGGTCGCGCAGGGCGCGCACACGCACGCCGGTCACCTCGCGGCGGGCGCCCGCGTCGCGCCAGGTCTGGTTGCGGGTGTGCTGGCCGTTGCCGCGGTCGTTGTCGGTCGGGGCGCGCCAGAAGTTCGGCACGGGCCCGTTGTCGATCAGCCGGGCGCCCCGGGCCTCGTACGACGTGATGACGCCGGTGCCCTTGTCGACGGTGACGGAGAATCCCCTGCCCCGGACGGTGACGGCCGCGTCCCCGTCCTCGTACCGCAGCGCCGGGACGTCCGCCAGAGGTACGGGCGTCACGGCGGGGCTGCCCGCGTCCACGGCGAGCTGCTGCCGGGCCACCTCGAAGCCGGCCTTCGCCCACGGGGTGGACTCCTTGGTGGTGAACGACAGCACCAGGAAGTACTCGGCGCCCGGCGCCGGCTCGTCCGGCAGCCGGAACGGCACGGTGATCTCCTTGCCGGACAGCGGCTCCACGTCCAGCTGCGCGAGGGTCAGCTTTCCGCGCCGCACCACCTCGCCGTCGGCGACGAGCGACCAGCGCCCGTCGAACTCGCGCAGGTTGGTGAAAAGGTGTTCGTTGGTGAGGGTGACCGCGCGGGCCGCGGGAGTGAGGGAGCCGGAGCCGGCGGCCGGTGCCGCGTGGACGGCCTGGTAGACCTGCTTGACCTCGGCCGCCTTGCCGGTGTGGCCACGGTCGGCGAGGACGATGCCGTCCGCGACGAAGGCCCCGTCGTTCGGGTTGTCGCCCCAGTCGCCGCCGTACGCGAAGAAGGTGCGCTCGCGGGGCCGCTCCCTGCTGACCTCGACGGTGGCCGCGTCGAACCAGAACCGCACGCCCTCGTCACCGGGACCGCGGCTGTCGGCGGCTCCGGCGGCCAGCTCGGCGGTGGTCAGGGCACGCGCGTACACGCGGGCCCGCCGTATCGTCCCGCTGAACTCCCGGGTCGGGTTGTCGACGTCGGTGGCGAGCGAGAGCGGCGCGGTGTTGACGTCCGGCCGCCGGGCGGCGGACCGGGTCGCCCGTACCTGGCCGTCGACGTGGAGGGTGAGCGTGCGCGCGTCCGCGTCGTAGACGCCCGCGATGTGATGCTCGCGCCCGGTCCAGTCGTCCGGCAGCGCCCAGCTCGCGGTGATCCACTGCCCACCGCCGTACAGGAAGAACTCGAGCCTGCCGTCGGTCTGCTTCAGTGCGTACTGGGTGTCCCCCTTGGCGAGGATCGGCTGGTGGAATCCGGTCACGTGCGGGGTGACCCATGCCTCCAGCGTCAGCGAGCCGGTGAGGTCGAGGCGCGCGTCGCGGGCGAAGACGGTGCCGCCGGAGACACCCTTCTCCCGGTCGAAGGAGCCGCTCGCGTTGACGATCTCGCCGCGCAGCCCGCCGGGCCCCGTCTCGGTGAACAGGGTGCGCGCCGGGGTGGGCCAGGTCAGCGACTGGTCGACGAAGTCCCAGATCCAGCCGCCCTGGAGCACGTCGTACCGGCGCACGACGTCCCAGTACTTCTTGAAGTTCCCGGTCGAGTTCCCCATCGCGTGCGCGTACTCGATCATGACGTACGGCCGGGTGTCGCCCGTGTCCTTCGCCCGGGCCTCCACGCGCGCGGGGCTCTCGTACATCCTCGAGCGGATGTCGCTGATCTCCGGCCGGTCGTCACCCTCGTACTGGATGACGCGGGTCGGGTCGTACGAGCGGATCCAGTCCCGCATGGCGACGAACGTGCTGCCGGTGCCGGCCTCGTTGCCGAGCGACCAGATGACGACCGAGGCGTGGTTCTTGTCGCGGTGGACCATGTTCCGCGCGCGGGCGACGCAGGCCGCGCTCCACTCGGGGTGGTCGCCCGGGTACTCGTCCCGTACGCCGTGCGTCTCCAGGTTGGTCTCGTCGACGATGTACAGGCCGTACTCGTCGGCGAGCTCCAGCCAGAGCGGGTTGTCGGGGTAGTGCGAGGTGCGGACGCTGTTGATGTTCAGCCGCTTGATGATCTCGATGTCCTGGACCATGTCCGCGCGCGTGAGCGCGGTGCCCCGGTCGGGGTGCATCTCGTGCCGGTTGGTGCCGCGGAAGGAGACGGGCTGCCCATTGATGCGCATCAGCCCGTCCTTGAGAGCGAACTCCCGCAGCCCGACCCGGTGCGACAGGGTCTCGATCACCTTTCCCGCCGGGTCGCGCAACCGCAGCACGGCGGTGTACAGGTACGGGTCCTCGGCCGACCACAGCCGGGGCGCGGGCACGGCCCTGGCGGCCCGTACGGTCACGTCCTCCCCGGCGTCCGCGGCACCGAGATCGACGTCCTGCCGCAGCGGCCGCGACCAGACGGCATGCCCGCGCGCGTCGTAGAGCTGGGTCTCGACGGCGTACCGCCCCCGCCCCTCCCCTCCGTAGGCGCGCACGCTCGCGGTGACGGACAGCTCGGCGGCCCGGTACCCGTCCCCGAGCGGGGTGTCCAGCTTGAAGTCGCGCAGGTGGACGGAGGGCGTGGAGTACAGGTACACGGACCGGAAGATCCCGCTCAGCCGGATCATGTCCTGGTCCTCGAGCCAGTCCCCGTCGGAGTACCGGTACACCTCGACCGCGATCTGGTTGGTCCCGGCCTTCAGATACGGGGTGATGTCGTACTCGGCGGGGGTGTAGGAGTCCTCGTGGTACCCCGCCAACTTCCCGTTGATCCACACATAATGGGCGGACTTCACCCCTTCGAAGTGCAGGAACGTCCGCCGCCCCGCCCACCCCTCCGGCACGGTGAAGGTCCGTCTGTACTGCCCCACGGGGTTGTACCGGGTCGGCGCGGCCGGCGGCTGCGCGTCCTCCCCGAGCCCGTTGGGACCCCACCACGGGTACGTGATGTTGACGTAGATCGGGAAGTCGTAGCCGTGCAGCTGCCAGGCGGAGGGCACGGGAACGGTGTCCCAGGACGAGTCGTCGACGTCCGTCCGGTAGAAGTCCCGGTCACGGTCGTCGGGACGGTCCGCGTACGCGAACTTCCACTTCCCGTCGAGGCTGATCCGGTAGGGCGAGTGCGTCCGGTCACCGGCCAGCGCCTGCTCGACGCTCCCGTACGGCATGAGGGTGGTGTGAGGCGGTTCGGTCCCCACCTGGAAGACGCCGAAGCCGTCGTTCCACTCGGGGGTGGCCGCATCGGCCGTGCCCGCTGCTCCGGGTCGCCCGGCCGCGTACGCCGCGAGGGGCGAGGCGGACAGGGAGAGGGCGCCGAGGAGGGCGGCCCCGCCCTCCAGAAGGCGGCGGCGGCTGACGGGCGGCCGACTGACGGGCGGCCGGGTGGCGGGAGACCCGGCGGGGCGGGACGTCGGGGCGGACGTGGGAGACACCTGGGAGTCGTGCGGGTGCGACATGACCTCGGCCTTCCTCGGCTGTTCACGCGGTCGACGACGTACGGAACTCAACAGCCCAAAGGCACCCCTCCACTGTCACTGTCCGAACCGCCAGATGCACAGGGGGCACGAAGGTCACAGGGATCCCATGGAAGTCACCGGAATCACCCGCCTCCGAAGCAGCCTCACCCTAGAACCCGAACACAACACGAGCAATAACGCCGTCGGACTTTGTGTGTTCCTGATGAATGACCCCGTGGCAGTCGCTGCATCGGCCCCTGACCGAAGCGGGCACAGGATGTCGGGTCCGGCAGGGTGGGCCCTCCCTAGCGTGGTGATCGTCGAAGGAGGGAGAGCCCGGTGCTGGAGCGGCTGAACCAGGCCATGGAGCACATCGAGCAGCACCTGGACGGGACGGTCGAGGTGGCCGAGCTCGCGCGGATCGCGGTGACGTCGGAGTACCACTTCCGGCGGCTGTTCTCCGCACTCGCGGGCATGCCGCTGTCCGAGTACGTCCGGCGCCGTCGGCTGACCGTCGCCGGCGCCGAGGTGCTCGACGGCCGGCGGACGCTGCTGGAGATCGCCGTGCGCCACGGCTACGGCTCGGGGGAGGCGTTCGCGCGCGCGTTCCGCGCCATGCACGGCGTCGGCCCGGGCGAGGCCCGGCGCGACGGAGCGGCGCTGCGCTCCCAGCCCCGGATGTCCTTCCGCCTCATCGTCGAAGGGAGTACGGACATGCGATACCGGATCGCGGAGAAGCAGGAGTTCCGGGTGGTGGGCAGGAAGGCGCGCGTCCCCCTCGTCCACGAGGGCATGAACCCGGCGATCGTCGACTTCGTACGGAGTCTCGGCCAGGACACCCTGCGCCGGATCGAAGCCCTCTCGGACCAGGAGCCGCGCGGCTTCGTCAACGTCAGCGTCAATCTCGACGAGAGCCGCGCGGAGGGCACCGAGCTGGACTACTTCCACGGGGTGGTGACCGGGGCCGACGTCCCCGAGGACATGGACGCCGTCACGGCCCCCGCGGGCACGTGGGCGGTCTTCGAGACCTCGGGCCGCTTCCCGGAGACCATCCAGTACCTGTGGCGGGACGTGTTCACCCAGTGGTTCCCGTCCAACCCGTACCGCAGCAGGCCGGGCCCGGAGATCCTCCAGGCCCGGGTCTCCGCCGACGGCACGGAGGCGGAGGCGGAGCTGTGGATCCCCGTGCAGCGGACCTCGGACTGAGCGCCGCGGTCCGCGCCGGGCGGCGGGACGGAACACGACGGGGGCCCCGACCGGCGAACGGGCGGGGCCCCCGGCCCGCTCTGCGACGGGAGGATCCGGGAGGTCAGTAGTCCCAGCCGGAGCAGTCGTCGTCGTTGTCCTTGACCCACTCGCACGTCCGCAGCTTGAAGATCTTGCTGCCGCCGCCGCTGGTCGCGGTGGTGCCGGCGCCGCTCTTGTTCCACAGGTGGCGCTGGGTGGTGTTGCTCGCGGCGCGGTAGTAGTCCGCGTGCGCGGAGTTGGAGGTGTACGTCTTGACCGAGACGAACTTGTCGCTCTGCTGGGTCCAGGCGTACGCCTCGTGGTCCGGCGAGTACTTCGACAGGGCCTGGGCGGCGGGCGAGGCGGCGGCCAGCGCGACGGCGGCCAGCACGGCCGCGGCCGATGTCCTGAGTCTGGGCATGTCTTCTCCTGTTCCGGCGTTTTCGGGCAGGCCGAAGTGCCGAGACGTGTCGGTTGGTTGATGAGAGAGGCCGGACGGTCCCGGCCGGTGATGCGGGAACGACCGTGTTCCCACGACCCCGTGACGGGCCGCGCGGCTATTCGCCGTACGGCCGCCAGCGGGTGGCTTGTGCGATGGCCGAGCGTGCTCCCCAGGCCCAGGCGACCAGGGACAGGGCGGCCAGCCCCGCCGCCGTGCCCCACAGGAGCGAGCCGGAGAGGGAGATGCCCTGGTCCGGGTTCTCCTGGGGGGAGGCCAGCCAGACGGCGGCCACACAGCCCGCGGCGACCGCGGCCAGCAGAGGTGCGAGCAGGCTCCACGCCGCGCTGGTCCAGAAGACCCGGCGCCGTCCGGTCAGCACACTGAGCGGGGCGACCGAGCGGCTCAGCCGCAGGAACTCGGCGAGGTTGGCCAGGGCCGCGGCGAGGGCGATCAGCAGCACGCCCGGCACACCGAGGAAGACGACCCAGCGGCCGTGCGCCGCCGACAGATTGGCCCCGAGCAGCCAGGTCTCGCCGAACGTGCCCACCTGCGCCGAACCGATGGGCAGTTCGGTCCGCACCGTCTGCTGGATCGCGGCCTGGTCCAGGCCCGACCGGCCCGGGGCGAGGAGGAGCAGCGACTCGGGAGCGGTCCGCTCGGTCAGCCGGGCGGGCAGCGGATCGGCCTGCCGCACCGTGAATCCGGCGTCCGCGGGGCCGACCGTGACCCAGCCCAGCACCGTGTTGAGCGTGGTGTCGCCCACGGGGCCGGAGACCTTGTGCGTCCCGGTGCCGCAGCGCAGTGACAGCGTCTTCAGCGAGGCGCAGGACCCCTGGAGACGGGTGGTGGGCAGTTCGCCCTTCTCCGGGTCGCCGTCCTGGTAGACGGCGAGCGTCCGGGTGCCGGCCGGGAGTTTCCCGAGGGCGCTGTCCAGCTGCTCGCGGGTGAGCCGGTCCTGCTTGAGATCCATGACCAGGACACGGGTGCCGACGGTGCGCAGTGTCGCGGCGGCGGCCTGGGCGGTGGCACCGTACTGGGTGTTCTTCAGCTGGAGCTGGCTGATCAGTACCAGGGCGATACAGACCCCCGCCACCAGCCGCGCGGTGACCGCCGGATGCGCGGCGGTGTGCCGGCCGGCCACCAGCGCGCCCGCGCTGCCGTTGCGGCGCACGGAGCGGGCGAGCGCCGACCCCGCGGCCGCCGCGCCGACGGCGACCGCGCAGGGCAGAGTGACCATCACCAGGGCCACACCCGTGAGATAGAGAGTGGAGCGCAGCTGGGAGTGCCGGGTCACGTCGAGCAGCCCGGGCACCCAGACCGTGGCGAACACCAGCAGGGGGCAGGCCATGGCCCCCCAGCGCACCATCTGCTCCCGGCGCGCGGTGAGCCGTACGGAGCGGGCCTTGGCGCGGCTCGCGGCCCGGTGCAGCAGACACACCAGGAGCAGCACCGCTCCCGCGGCCGCGGCCGCCGACGCCGCGAGGCCGGGCCACCAGTGGGCCAGGTCGTCCGAGGAGAGCCGGTAGCCGATCCAGGGCAGTGTGACGTCCCCGGTCAGCGCGACGGCGGCCGCGGGCAGCGTGCCGAGCAGCGCACCCGCCAGTACGGGCGCCGCCGACTCACCGAGGTTGAGCCACAGGCGCTGCGGCCAGCCGCCGCCGAGTGCGCTGATGAGTGCGGTGCGGCGGTCCCGCGCGGCCGAGCCCATCCGGGCCGCGACCACGGTGAGGACCAGTGCGGGGACCAGGAGTAGATACAGCGCGGTCTGCAGGCGCTGGCGCGGCGCGACGAAGATCCAGTCCCCGGAGGAGCCGGGTGACCGGCTGCCGAAGCCGACGACCTCGTACGTCTTGTCCGCGTCGTACTGCCGGTCGGTCGGGTTGACGTAGGCGTACCGCTCCCCGGGACCGGCCAGCCCGGCCCCGGCGATGGTGCCGACGACGGTGCCGTACCGACGTGGCTCACCCGCCTCCGTGAGCGCCGTACGCAGCGCCGGTGAGAGAAATGCCTGCCCGGGCTCCGGCCAGCTGCTCAGGCCGGGCGGGAGCGGAGAGTCGGGCGACTCGGGCCTGATGTAGACGACGCTGTACTGGCGTCCGCCGAGGGTGTCGAAGCCGTCGACGGCGTGCGCGACGGTGGTACGGCCGGGGAACTCGTCCTTCAGCTGCAGGGCGCGCTCGGCCGACCGCTCCTCCATCCCGTCATAACTGGCGTACACGGCGACCTCGGCCGTCCCCGCGAAGGCGAGTGCGGCGGCGGCGAGCAGGAGCGCGGTACGGCGGACCCGTCCGCCCTCCGCCCTGCGCCCCGCGGCCCGCCCGATGCGCAGCAGCTGCACGAGCAGCGAGGAACGCCTCACCCGGTCACCCCCGGCTCGTCCCCCACGGTGACGAGCCGTCCGCCGCGCAGGTCCAGGCGGCGGTCGGCACGGGCCGCCACCGTGAGGTCGTGCGTCACCACGACGAGCCCGCACCCCCAGCGTCCGGGCACGGAGAACAGCAGGTCGGCGACGCTGTCGCGGGTCCGCTCGTCGAGCGCGCCGGTCGGCTCGTCGGCGAGCAGCAGCTTCGGCTCGTTGACGAGCGCCCTGGCGACCGCCGTGCGCTGCCGCTCGCCGCCGGACAGATGCGCGGTCGGGGTCTGCCCGTGGGGCACCCTGAGCTCGTCGAGCAGTTCCCCGGCCCGCCGGTACGCCTCGTCCGCGCCGACCCCGGCGAGCAGCGCGGCGAGCGCCACGTTCTCGGCCGGAGTCAGCTCGGGAAGCAGCTCGCCGAACTGGAACACCACACCGATGTTCCGGCTGCGGTGCCGCTCGAGCGTCCGTCCGCGCATCCGCGTCAGATCGGCCCCGGCCACCTCGATGCCGCCGGCGTCAGGCCGCACCAGCCCGAGTACGCAGCCGAGCAGTGTGCTCTTGCCGCTGCCGCTGGGTCCCGTGACGGCCACGGACTCCCCGGCTGCCACGTCGAGGCCGACTCCCTGGAGCAGCACCCGGTCCCCGATGCTGTGGGTCAGTCCCCGGACGCTGAGTACGGACACGTCCCGAGACGGCCCGTGGTGTCCCCGTTCCACTGTGTTCCCTGGTCTGCTGGTCGTGCGGACAGTGCTGGTCAGCCGGTCACTCGGTGTCCCAGCCGGAGCAGATGTCGTCGTTGTCCTTGACCCACTCGCACACCCGCATCTTGAACAGGGCACTGCCCGAGCCGCTCGTGACGGTGGTGTTCACGCCGCTCTTGTTCCACAGGTGGCGCTGGGTGCCCGAGCTGGCCTTGCGGTAGTAGTCGGCGTGCGAGTATCCGGACTTCTGCTGCCACACGGACACCAGAGTGTTGGACTTGGTCGTGTAGGCGAACGCCTTGTCGTTCGGCGAGAACTTCGTCAGCTGGGCGGCAGCCGGAGACGCACCGGCCAGAGCCAGGCCGGCAATTGTGAGCATGACAAAGCTGGTCTTCTTCACGAGAACCCCCGAAGAGTCGAGCCTCCCGTCCTGGGAGGCGAACCGGGCTGGTCGGGCCCGGGATGTGAATGATCAACTCCTTGTAAGGGATATGTCAATGGCATATGCACGCGATGTGATCACTCACAGGTATGTCCCAGATCGGGCGACTGCGCCACGACCGCGACCACGACCGCGACCCCGACCACGGAACGACGAAGGCCCCGACCGGCGAACCGGTCGGGGCCTTCGACTGCCCTGGTGGGCTGAGGCGGAGGATACGAAATTCGAACTCGTGAACCCGTGAACTCGTGAGGGGTTGCCCCCAACACGCTTCCCAACTGTGCTGGAGGGCTGGCGGGCTGTGTACGGGAGGTTCACCTGGATTCACGGGCGGTTGACCCGCGAACGGGAGCGGCCTCGTGGTCTCGGCTGAACGTCAGCTGACGGTGGTGAATGAGACGGGAACTGAGACGAGGCGGCCGAGCCGCGAACCCCGAGGCGTTGTCGGTCCCTCATGCCATCATCCCGGCGTGCTGAAGATCCCCGGATACATGGACGGCCCTCTGGTACAGGGCACTGCCTACCTCGACGATCCGTTGTTCTGGCCCGTCCACCTAGGCACAGGCTTGCGCGGGGAGGACGCGCAGCGGTCTGCGTTCGGTGCCGACTGGGACGCGGCCATGGAGCTGTACCGCAGGCTGTCCGCCGAGAGCGAGTGGCCGGTGTTCAGCGTGCCTCTGTCATCCGGGCTCACCATCCATGTCGTCTACCGCAACATCGAGGGCGAGCATGGGGTGGACTACCTGATACATCACCCGGCATGGTCCACGGCGGAAGTACTTGCCGTGGATGACGGTCACTTCATGGGACCTGGCATGGCCTGGCCGGAGTTGCTGTCTGCTGCTCGACAGCCGGCAACAGGGGGCGTTGCCGACCCCGACGCCCGTCTCTTGCTGCTCTTCCCGACACTGGGCGACGCGCTACTTCCCGACGACGCGACTACTGCCCTCACCACCGCGCTTACCGCCCTCACCGTGATCGAGGAGCCCGCCGAGGTGGCGAGCATGCTCCTGGACAATCAAGGTCAGTGGACTTCTGCTCACTGGTGGCTCGCAGGCGGCGTCTGCATCAACGACGGCGGGCACTCTTATCGAAACCCGGGCAACACCTTCGCTCTGCCCGCCGGCCGCCTCCTGGAGATCAGTAACGCACTGAACGGTGGCGAGGCGACAGGTCAACAGACGTTCGGCTGAGCTCTGGGCCAGGGAAGCTTGGGTACTCCAGGGTCGATTGCTTGCCTGACCTGGGGCGGAGCGGCCTCGAACTGTAGCCGGCCTCTGTCTTGGTCCCCGGTGTTCCCCGTGGTTCCCCGCCCGATCTGGCACAGGTCTGGCACGGCTCCCTCGATGCGAACTACGGGCGGGATGGTCGCTGAGGTCTGCTGGGCTGGCCGCTTGACTCCTGCGGGGCATTGAAGGCCGACTACGGCCACCGCGGTCGCTGTACTCCGCTGCTGTACAGCATGGCCGCTGACCACCGCCTTCGACGCCGTTTCTCGTGGAGCGCGAATGACGTTCATAGTGTGATCACGCCTGGTGGGTCCATCTCTCTGGGAGGGCCAATATCCTGTGGCCGTACTTGATGGGGTGAGGGCTGATCGTGGTGGAGATGACGGTCCGGCGGCGTCGGACGGCTGCGCTGAGTCTGGTAGGGGCAGCGGGGGCCCTTGCGGTGGCCGAGCTGGTGGGCTCGTGGTCCAGTCGGTCTGGTGGATTGCTCGTGGTGGCGCAGGTCTTCCATCACCCCATGCTCTTCGGGGCGTTGGCGTTGACGGCTTTGGCAGCTGCTGCCCTCATCGGTGTACGAAGCCTCGCCGTCCGAACCCTGTCAGTGACAGCGGCCCTCCTGGTCACGCTCCTCGCGGTACCGGTCTTTCTTTTCGGCAGTTCCGAGCATCAGATGACGATGAACGAAGCTGCGCCCAATCGCTCCGATCGGCATCTTGTGGTGGTGGAAGGGGCAGCGCTGATCGACCCCCTGTGGTGGGTCTACATCGACGAAGGATCCGGTCTGACCAAGCGACGCTGGGAGGTCGGCTACTTCAACGGTGACGCCTCAAGCAACGCCCTGGTCGAGGCTTCGTGGATGGAGCCCGACCGGATACGCCTGGTCACCGGAGAGGGAGAGGACTCGCAGATGCATCTCGTCGATCTCTCTCCTGAAAGCGGTAGGCCTTTGCGCACGCTTTCGATGGGTTAGAACACGCTTCCCCTCCTGGCGCGAAGGCGATGGCGTCTCGAGCCGACCCGGGTCATACGCTCGGCCCGTTCGACTGCGCCTTCGTAGTCGCTGTCGTCGTACCAGTCTCCATTGGTCATGGCGCCCCCACTTCGACTGCACCTATGCGCTTCGGGCTTGATGGGAGCTCCCCCGCGCTCGCCACATTCGGCCGGCACTCGCGAACGGCGCCCCCCGTGACGCACGTCACACTGCTGCGACCGTGCTCCTGCTTCTCGGCGTCCCGGATGTCGTGGTCGACGCGATCATGGGTTGGGAGCCTGGGGGAGCGGAGCGTATGCGGGCCAGGTACATGCATGAGACCGGACCAGTGTCGAAAGAACCATGGACAAGCGGTCAGACCCTGTCGAGATCATCGCGCGGGTGGGTGGCGTGACGCCCTACTCGGATCACGAGCGGGCTTTCGGTACGTGGGTGTGTCTCGCCTCGAAGGCCGGGTGGCAGGTGGCAGAAGCTGGCGACTTCACCGCCGACAGTGACCGGGGAGAAATCGGCGCGGTGGACGTCGAGGGTGTTCGGTACGTGATCCGTCTCGGCCCACGAGTGCGGCGGCTGCTCTACGAGGTCGTGGATGGGCACATGGTGAAGCGAGACGTCCTCGCGGCCGCGGCCTGGGCGGAGCCGGTCGTCACCAAGGAAAGTGCCCCTGGTCGGTACTCCGCAGAAGCCGACTGAGACGGAAACTGAGACGGACAACGTCGAAGGGCCCCACCGCGAACGGTGGGGCCCTTCGACATCGTGCCCGGTGAGGCACTGGCGGAGGATACGAGATTCGAACTCGTGAGGGGTTGCCCCCAACACGCTTTCCAAGCGTGCGCCCTAGGCCTCTAGGCGAATCCTCCGCCGGAAACATTACATGACGTCGGAGGGTGCTTGCGAACTCGTTCGGGGCTCGGCGGAGCGGTCGGCGGATCGGGTACGCTGGGGGCAGCCCCTCACGCGGTGCTATCTGACTGAACTCCCCCAGGGCCGGAAGGCAGCAAGGGTAGGTCGGCTCTGGCAGGTGCGTGAGGGGTCTTGTCGTGTGTGGCCCTGGACACGCCCCGCGCGTGCCGTGCGTGGTCCTGTGTGTGCCGTACGTGGCGTGCGTGCCGTCGTGCCCGCGTGGGTGCGGGGGACCGTCATGATCCTTCGATCCGGGGCGGGTCCGCGGCCGGTCGCGGGCGGGCCCGGTTGTCAGTGGGCGCCTATAACCTCGTATGTGTGTCGTCTCTCGCGCTGTACCGCCGCTATCGCCCGGAGTCGTTCGCCGAGGTCATCGGGCAGGAGCATGTCACTGACCCGCTGCAGCAGGCGCTGCGGAACAACCGGGTCAATCACGCGTACCTGTTCAGTGGTCCGCGCGGTTGCGGCAAGACGACCAGCGCGCGCATCCTCGCCCGCTGTCTGAACTGCGAGCAGGGTCCGACGCCCACGCCGTGCGGCGAGTGCCAGTCGTGCCGGGACCTGGCGCGCAACGGGCCGGGTTCGATCGACGTCATCGAGATCGACGCCGCTTCGCACGGTGGCGTGGACGACGCCCGTGAACTGCGCGAGAAGGCCTTCTTCGGGCCGGCGAGCAGCCGCTACAAGATCTACATCATCGACGAGGCCCACATGGTCACGTCGGCGGGCTTCAACGCGCTGCTGAAGGTGGTCGAGGAGCCGCCGGAGCATCTCAAGTTCATCTTCGCGACGACCGAGCCCGAGAAGGTCATCGGGACCATCCGGTCGCGTACGCACCACTATCCGTTCCGGCTGGTGCCGCCCGGGACGCTGCGCGACTACCTCGCCGAGGTGTGCGGGCGGGAGAAGATCCCCGTCGACGAGGGCGTGCTTCCGCTCGTCGTACGGGCGGGGGCCGGATCCGTGCGTGACTCGATGTCCGTCATGGACCAGCTGCTGGCGGGAGCGTCGGACGACGGTGTGACGTATGCCATGGCCACGTCGCTGCTGGGATACACGGACGGTTCGCTGCTCGACTCCGTCGTCGAGGCGTTCGCCGCGGGCGACGGAGCGGCCGCCTTCGAGGTCGTCGACCGGGTCATCGAGGGGGGCAACGACCCGCGGCGGTTCGTCGCCGATCTGCTGGAGCGGCTGCGGGACCTGGTGATCCTGGCCGCCGTGCCCGACGCCGTGGAGAAGGGACTCATCGACGCGCCCGCCGACGTGATCGAGCGCATGCAGGCACAGGCGGGCGTCTTCGGCGCCGCCGAGCTGAGCCGCGCCGCCGATCTCGTCAACGAAGGCCTGACGGAGATGCGAGGCGCCAATTCGCCCCGTCTCCAGCTCGAGCTGATCTGCGCACGCGTCCTGCTGCCCGCCGCGTACGGCGACGAGCGGTCCGTCATGGCCCGGCTGGACCGGCTGGAACGCGGGGTGAACTTCTCCGGCGGCGGAGCCGGACCCGCCATGGGGTACGTGCCGGGGCCCGAGGCGCACGGGTACGCGGGAGCGGCGGCCGGCGGGCCGGGCCCGGCCGCGGTCCCGCCCGGTGGCGGGGCCGCGGCGGCTCGCGCCGCGGTGCGGACCGCCGGAGGCGGTGCTGTCACAGGTGGGAGTCCGGGAGCGCCGGATGCTGCGGGTGCTGCGGGTGTTCCGGGTGCTCCGGACGGTCCGGGCGGTCCTGCGGCGGTGCCGGGGCAGCCGGCCGCTCCGGCCACTTCCGCTCCGGCTGCTTCCGTTGCGCCTGCCGCCGCTGCTGCCGCCCCGGAGGCGGCCTCCGCGCCCGCGCCCGCGCCCGCGGCTTCACCTGCTCCTGCTTCCGCGGCTCCCGCTCCGGGTGCGTGGCCGACGGCCGCCCCCGCGGGGGGTGGCCGACGCCCGGGCGGGTGGCCGACCGCGGCGCCCGCGGGCTCGGCGCCCGCAGCGTCCCCGGGCCCGTCCGGCCCGTCCGGCCCCCAAACGGCCGGATCGCGCGCGACGAGTGCCTCCGGGCTCGCCGCCGCCCCGCCCCCGTCTGCCTCCGGCCCGGCGGGCGGCGGGCTCGACCCCCGTGTGCTCTGGCCGAACGTCCTGGAGGCGGTGAAGAACCGCCGTCGGTTCACCTGGATCCTGCTCAGCCAGAACGCGCAGGTGGCCGGGTTCGACGGTACGACCCTCCAGATCGGCTTCGTCAACGCCGGAGCGCGGGACAACTTCGCGAGCAGCGGCAGCGAGGACGTTCTGCGGCAGGCGCTGGCCGAGCAGTTCAACGTGCACTGGAAGATCGAGGCGATCGTCGACGCGTCGGGTGGCTCGGCCCCGCCGCAGGGCGGTTCGTCCGGCCCGGGGGGAGCCGCGGGCGCGGGAGGCTACGGCGGCTTCGGCGGTGGCGGTGGTGCCGGTGCTGCCGGCGGTGGCGGAGGGTACGGCGGGGCTCCGGCCGCGGCGTCCCGGTCCACCGCGTCCCAGCCGTCTGCTCCCGCGCAGCGTCCCGCCTCCCCGGCGGGCTCGGGAACGGCTCCGGGCCAGGGGCCGGCTCCCGCTGCCGCCGCTCCGGTGCCCACACCGCCCGTGGCGGCTCCGGAACCTCCGCCGGTCTCGCCCGAGGACGACATCCCCGAGGACGACGACCCCGACCTCGACGAGTCCGCCCTCTCCGGGCACGAACTGATCGTGCGCGAGCTGGGGGCGACGGTGGTGGAGGAGCTCACCAACGAGTAGTTCCGACGGCGGTTCCGGCAGCCCTGTCGGAGGATCCGACGAATCCGTCCTCGTCTCCCTTTAGGCAGCCCCCACAAAGTCGTCGCTCCCCGCCCGTTAGGCTGGCCCCGTGAAGGTCCTCGTCATCGGTAGCGGCGCCCGCGAACACGCCCTGTGCCGTTCCCTGTCCCTCGACCCCGCCGTCACCGCCCTGCACTGTGCCCCCGGCAACGCGGGCATCGGGGAGGTCGCCGAGCTGCACCAGGTCGACGCCCTCGACGGCAAGGCCGTGGCCGCCCTGGCCACCGACCTCGGCGCCGAACTGGTCGTCGTGGGCCCGGAGGCCCCGCTCGTCGCCGGTGTCGCCGACGCCGTGCGTGAGGCCGGCATCCCCTGCTTCGGCCCCTCCGGGGAGGCCGCCCAGCTGGAGGGTTCCAAGGCCTTCGCCAAGGACGTGATGGCCGAGGCCGGTGTGCCGACCGCGCGGTCGTACGTCTGTACGACGCCCGCCGAGGTCGACGAGGCGCTCGACGCCTTCGGTGCCCCGTACGTCGTCAAGGACGACGGGCTCGCCGCCGGCAAGGGCGTCGTCGTCACCGGCGACCTCGACCAGGCGAAGGCGCACGCGAACGCCTGCGACCGCGTCGTCATCGAGGAGTTCCTCGACGGTCCCGAGGTCTCGCTCTTCGCGATCACCGACGGCGAGACCGTTCTCCCGCTCCAGCCCGCCCAGGACTTCAAGCGCGCCCTGGACGGCGACGAAGGCCCGAACACCGGCGGCATGGGCGCGTACTCCCCGCTTCCCTGGGCCGAGCCCAAGCTGGTCGACGAGGTGCTGCAGACCGTGCTGCAGCCGACCGTCGACGAGATGCGGCGCCGTGGCACCCCGTTCTCCGGCCTGCTGTACGCCGGTCTGGCGATCACCAGCCGGGGAGTACGGGTCATCGAGTTCAACGCCCGGTTCGGCGACCCCGAGACGCAGGTCGTCCTCGCCCGGCTGAAGACCCCGCTGGCCGGGGTCCTGCTCGCCGCGGCCGACGGCACCCTCGCCGACCTGGAACCCCTCCGCTGGAGCGACGACGCGGCCGTCACCGTGGTCGTCGCCTCCCACAACTACCCCGGCACCCCGCGCACCGGCGACCCGATCACCGGCCTCGACGAGGTGGCCGCGGAGGACGCCCCGCATGCCTACGTCCTGCACGCCGGCACCGAGCGCGACGGCGACGCGGTGGTGAGCGCGGGCGGCCGGGTCCTGTCCGTGACGGCGACCGGTACCGATCTGTCGGAGGCCCGCGAGCGGGCGTACACGGCGGTCGGACGCATCCGGCTGGACGGCTCCCAGCACCGCACCGACATCGCGGCCAAGGCGGCGTCCGGCAGCGTCTGATCCGGAAGCGGGCCGGCAGCGTCTGCCCCGGCAACGTGTGACGCGGAGCGACCCGGAAGCGGGCCGCTCCGAACGTCGGCAGCCGTCGACAGTCATCGGCAGTCATCGAGCTCGCTTTTCGGACACTCTTCGGTCGTGTCACGCATGGCTCCGCCCCTGTCGCGGCCCCGCGCCGGAACCGCACCGAAACCGGAAGACGGCGCTGATCCACGCCCTTGACCTGGCGCTTCACCAGCTTCTCGCGGGCCCCGTATTCGTCATGGATCCGGGGCCCGATCCTTGCGCAATGTCATCCACCTCTCCCCAAAGCCATTCCATCGAGTGACCGATGCCCTATCCGGCTGACGCAGGCCAGGGCCCCAACTACTGTGCGGCGCAAGCAGTCCGGCACTTGGCCCACCGGCATTGCGATGTCAGTGACGGGTGCCACAGTGGGGGAGTGAGCAACGCCATGCCACCCGGCGGCGCACACCGCGAGGCCGGGCCGTCGTCGCGGGGTGCGCCGCAGCGTACGCCGCGCGGAATGTCGTACGGCACAGTTGGGGGTGACGTCCGGTCGTGACCGGTATGGGTGTGGAGGTGGGCGCGCGGGCCGCGCGCTCCCGGGCCCTCGTCGTGCTGCGCATACGCAGCAGGGCACTGGCCGTCGCCCTGCTGCCCGCGGCCGTCGCCGTCGTGCTGCTCGTCGGCGGGGCGACGGGCCACTTCCCCGGCGAGGGCTGGTCCGTCACGCGCTGGATCGTGACGGTGTTCGCGGCCGTCGTCCTCCTCTGCGCCACGGGCATCGCGCTGGTCGTGTCCCGCGCCCGCCCCGCGATGAGCCCCACGGTTCCCATCAGCGAGGAGTGCGCGCCCGACCTCTACCGTCTGGTACGGGACCTGGCCGACCGGCTCGACGTCCCGGCGCCCTCCGCGATAGCCCTCACACCCGACTGCGACAGCTGGCTGGAGGACCGTACGCACCCGGCCCACGGTCCACCGCCGGCCACGGGGAACGGCAGCAGCGGCGACGGTCCGGAGGCCGAGGCGACGGGCCTTCCGCCGATCTCCACACCGGGCTCTCCGGCAGAGTCCTCCGGTGCGTCGGGCCCGCGTGACGGTCTTCCGGACACGGGTGGTGGCCGCGACGGCGGCACGTCGCCCCCGCCCGGTCGTCGCGCCGCGCCCGCCGCGCCCGTGCTGGTGATCGGTTCGCCGTTCCTGTGGTGGATGCGCGTGGGCGAGCTGCGCGCCGTCCTGGCACCCGTCGTCGCGGGTACGGGACCGTCGGCGCACCCGGACATAGCGGCGGCCCGCCGTTTCATACGGGGCCTGGACGCGGCCGTGGCCGTGACGGGGAAGTCCGCCCGTGGCCCCGTGTCACGGATCCTGCTCACAGGGGTGGGCTGGGTGGCCCGGCTGCTCCTGCACAGCTGCCGGGAACACGCGGCCGAGATGGAGCGGGGTGTGGCGGCCGCCGCCGCCGAGCGCGCACAGGCTGTGGACTACGGCCTGCGGATCGTCGCCCAGGAACAGGTCGGACTGGCGTACGCGGGCTGGGACCGGCTGCTCACCCGGGTGGCGCTGCCCGCCTGGCGGATGGGCCGCTGGCCCTCCCGCCTGGACGCGGGCGTCGTCGCCGCCCTGACCGAGCTGTCCCGGCGCGACCGCCTGGCGGAGGGGTACGCCTCGCGACTGGGCGAGCGCCCGGCCTGTGACCTGCTGGAGGAGCCCGGCGTGGTCGACGAGGCCACGTCCCTGCTCGCCGCACGTCTCTTCCACGGCGGTCCTGCCGAGTCCGGACCCGACTGGGCTCCGGTGGACTGGCGCGACTACCCGGACGAGGTCGTCGACCGCAAGTGGCGGGTGGACGCGGCCAGGCTCCAGCGGGTCCTGGACGCGCTGGGCGTCAGGCACCCGGCGGACCCGGCAGCCCCCGATCCCGGGGGTGCGACCTTGGCACGGGTGATCGACCACCTGACGATGCGAGATCAGCCCACGGACCAGCACCCCCCGACACTCCGGGACCATGAGCCCGAGGCGACGGGCGACGGGCGCCCGGCCCCTGGCTCCGCCAGCGCCCCGGATTCCACCAGCGCCCCCGATTCCACCAGCACCCCCGACGCCCCCGACCCCACCGATCAGGACACCGGCCTGAGCGGCGAACGGGCTGCCGCGCTGGCGGCCGGGCTGAGCACGGAGGTGGCCCGCGAGGAGGCTTCGGCGCCGACGGGCGCGCCGGTACCGCCGGGCGGCGGGGAGGTCCAGGGCCCGGACCGGGGACTGTGGGACGAGGGCGCGTTGCCGCTCTTCCCTCTGCAACCTCCGCGCACCGGCCGTGAACTGCTCAGCGACCACGTCACCGCGATGGTCTGCTGCGCCGCCATGGACACGGCCGGCGCCGCTCCGGGCCTCGACTGGCTGGACGGCCCGTCCCTTCTGATCGACGGCGAACGCACCGCCGACCTGGCCCCCCGTGTCCTCGCCCTGGTGGAGGACGGCGACCCAGCTCCTCTGCGCGACTGGTTCCGCCGCGTGGGCCTCCGCCCGGAGAAGCCGGTCCGCCTGGTGTGACCGACCCCGGAATCCCGGCCGGTGCCGACGCCTAAGCCGCCAGGACCGCCTACGCCACCACGACCGCCTACGCCACCACGACCGCCTACGCCACCACGACCGCCTACGCCACCAGGACCGCCTACGCCGCCACGGATGCCAACACCGTGGACTGTTCGCATCCGAAAGCGTCCGATACGTTCTCCCGGTCCCCGCCGCCGGGCCGTTCGGCCCACGTCGGTCCCCGTGACCAGCAGGCTCCAGCCGCTCTTCCGGCTGCATCCGCAAACCCGGTCGAACGTCCCTCGGGCCGAGACCCGCCCCGGACCCCGGCCGCCCTTCGATCCCCGTATACGGGAGAATCGACTCATTGGACAGAACCACGGGGAGGAACCGTGTCCGGATTCGTCGAAAAGCCCGAACCGATCGAGGTTCCGGGCCTGGTGCATCTGCACACCGGCAAGGTGCGCGAGCTGTACCAGAACGAGGCGGGCGACCTCGTGATGGTCGCCAGCGACCGTACGTCCGCGTACGACTGGGTGCTGCCGACCGAGATCCCCGACAAGGGCCGCATCCTCACGCAGCTCTCCTTGTGGTGGTTCGACCAGCTCGCCGATCTGGTCCCGAACCACGTGCTGAGCACCGAGCTGCCGCCGGGCGCCCCCGCCGACTGGGCGGGCCGCACCCTGCTCTGCAAGTCCCTGCGGATGGTGCCGGTGGAGTGCGTCGCTCGCGGCTATCTCACGGGTTCGGGGCTCGCCGAGTACAACGAGTCCCGTACCGTGTGCGGCCTGGCCCTCCCCGAGGGGCTCGTCGACGGCTCGGAGCTCCCCGCGCCGATCTTCACCCCGGCCACCAAGGCCGAGGTCGGCGAGCACGACGAGAACGTCCCCTACGAGGAGGTCGCCCGCCGGGTCGGCGCCGAGACCGCCGCCCAGCTGCGGCAGGCCACGCTCGCCGTCTACAGCCGGGCCCGTGACATCGCCCGTGACCGCGGCATCATCCTCGCGGACACGAAGTTCGAGTTCGGCTACGAGAACGACTCCCTGGTCCTCGCCGACGAGGTCCTCACCCCCGACTCCTCCCGCTTCTGGCCGGCCGACCAGTGGGAGCCGGGCCGCCCCCAGTCCTCCTTCGACAAGCAGTTCGTCCGTGACTGGCTCACCTCCGCCGAGTCCGGCTGGGACCGCACCGGCGAGCAGCCGCCGCCCCCGCTGCCCGAGGAGATCGTGGCGGCGACCCGCGCCAAGTACGTCGAGGCGTACGAGCGTCTGACGGGCACGCCCTGGTCGTGACGGCACCGCGCGGCACCGGGCGCCATCCGCTGCTCGGTGCCGCGAGGGTCACGCGGTAGGTCACGACGCAGGTCATGGCCTGCCCGAGGCTCGGTGACCGCACACCGTACGCACACGACGAAGGCCCCGGTCCTGAGGACCGGGGCCTTCGCCACTGGAGCGGACGACGAGGCTCGAACTCGCGACCTCAACCTTGGCAAGGTTGCGCTCTACCAACTGAGCTACGTCCGCGTTGCGCCGTGGCGCGAGTGCAACTATACCCAACCTCGCTCCCGCGCGAGGCGCACTGCCGCATGACGGTTCTCCGCCCCCAGTTTGGAGACGGCCGACGACAGGTAGTTCCGCACGGTGCCCTGGGACAGCGCGGCCCGCTCGGCGATCTCCGCGACGGGCGCCCCGTCGGCCGCGTATTCCAGGATCTCGGTCTCCCGCTCGGTCAGCGGCGAGTCCCCGGCGGAGATCGCGTCGGCCGCCAACTCCGGGTCCACATAGCGGTTCCCGGCGTGCACCGTACGGATGATCTCCGCGAGCCGCTGTGCGCTGACGGTCTTGGGGACGAAGCCGCGCACGCCCGCCTCGAGCGCTCGCTTCAGATGTCCCGGTCTTCCATGGCTCGTCACGATCAGCACCCGGCAGCCGGGCAGTTCGGTCCGCAGGGATGTGGCCACCTTCACACCGTCCGCGCCCGGCATCTGCAGATCCAGCACCGCCACGTCGGGCCGGTGCGCCCGCGCCATCGCCAGCGCCTCCGGACCGGTCGCGGCCTCCGCCACCACGACCAGGTCGTCCTCGAGCGCGAGCAGCGCGGCGAGGGCGCCCCGGATCAGATGCTCGTCATCGGCGAGCAGCAGCCGCACGGGCGGCACGGAGTCAGCCGACGTCATGAAGGGACCTCACTCGTAGCGATCTTGTTCATCAGCGGCCGGGCGCCGTCCACGGCCGCGCGGCGCGGCGAGCCCTCGTCCGTGGCCGCCCGGTGTCCGTGCGGGTGGGACTCGGGCAGCGGTACCTCGGCCGTCACCCGGAACAGGCCCTCGGCACAGGGCGCGGCGTGCAGTGTGCCGTCCACCTGGGAGAGCCGTTCTCGCAGGCCGGCCAGGCCGTGGCCGCGGCCCATGGGGGCGGCCTCGGGCGCCCCGTCGTTCTGGACGGTGAGCACGACCCGGTCGGCGTCCTGGCGCAGCTCCACGGAACAGTGCACCGCGTTGCCGTGCCGCAGCACGTTCGTCGTCGCCTCCCGGACCACCCAGCCGAGTGCCGACTGGATCTCCTGCGGCAGCCCGCTCGCCGAGCCCGTGACCGCGCACTGGATGCCGGCCGCCGTCAGCACCCCGCGCGCGCCGGCGAGCTCGGCGGTCAGGTCGGCCGCGCGGTACCCGCGGACCACCGCGCGTACCTCGCTCTGCGTCTCCTGGGCGATCCGCTGCACCTCGACCATCTGGTCCAGTGCCTCGGGCCGCTCCCGGCGGGCCAGTTGCACGGCCAGCTCGCTCTTCAGGGCGATCACCGCGAGGTTGCGCCCCATCACGTCGTGCAGGTCCCGCCCGAAGCGCAGCCGTTCCTCGGCGACGGCCAGCCGGGCCAGGGTGTCGCGCGCCTCGTCCAGCTCGTACACCGCGTTGAGCAGCCACACCGAGAACACCGAGGTGAAGGAGAGGAAACCGGCGGTCACGAGCACCGCGACGGCGGTGGCCAGCGCGGCGGGGCCGGGGAAGCCGAGCGGCAGCGACCCCAGCCCGGCACCGACCGCGAAGCCCACGACCGACGCGAGGACCTGCTTCCGCTTGCGCACACCGAGCGCGACGGTGCCCGCACCGAAGCCGAGTACGCCGACGAACACCGTGCCCGCCGCGGTCCCGGCGTCCACACCGTCAGGGCCGTACGTCTTCAGGGCCAGTGCGGCGATCCCGAGCACCCCGGTCGCGACACCGAGCGCGACGAGGAGCCGCATCGGCTGCTCCCGTCGGCCGCGCGTCCAGTCGAGCGCCCGGGACGCGGTCACCGAGCACAGCAGACCGTGCGCGGTGACCAGCACGATCACCCAGCGCGCGTACGCCGCCGGCAGGGAGCCCGCGGGGGCCATCCCGATCATGGTGATCTCGATCAGCGAGAAGAAGTGGAACGACCAGCGGGTGTACGTCTCGACCTTCGCCGGAGTGTTCTTCTCCCGCCACCGTGTTCTCGGCCCCCGCATGTGCCTGCTCCCCTCATCGCCGTGGTTCCCACCGGAACCACCGTCGCACAGCGAACAGCGCGAGCACGGTCCAGGCGACTCCGGTCGCGACGGCTCCCAGGGCGTCGTACGCGGACAGGTGGCCGGCCCAGCCGCCGCGGATCAGGGTGACCACCGGAGTGAGCGGCAGGAGTTCGACCACGGAGGCGAGGCGGTCGGGCATGACCTCGAGCGGGACGAAACCCGAGCCGATCATCGACACGATCACCAACGGCATGGCCGCGACCTGGGCGCCCTCCACGCTCTTGCTGAAGCTGGAGGTGACCGCCGCGAGCGCGGGCCACATGACCAGGCCCAGCAGCAGGCCGAGGACGGCGTAGTGCGGTGCCCGGGGCGCGCCGGCGTCCAGGAGCGCGATACACGCCACGCTCAGGACGACGCTCTGGACCAGCCCTATCGCGACGGACGGCAGCGCGGCGCCCGCGAGGATCTCCGTGTCCCGCAGTTCCCCGGTGCGCAGCCGCTTGAGCACGAGCTCCTCGCGCCGGGCCGCGTACACGCTGACCAGCGAGCTGTAGACCGCGAAGAGCAGCGAGAAGCCGATGGCGGAGGGGAGTATGACGGAACCGACCGACAGCCCGGTGCCGTCCAGGTCCATCTGGTCGACCGTCGAGCGCAGGCTGAACGGCAGCACCAGCGGCACGAACAGGGCCGCGAACAGCGTGGCCTTGGTGCGTCCCAGCAGGGTCATCTCGGCCCGGGCCAGCGCGGCCATGCGGCCGACGGGCGTGGTGGTGCCGGCCGTCGTGGCCGCGCCCCCGTTCGTCACAGCAGTCACTTCGCAGCCCCCTTGTTCACCATGGTTTCGGACGCCACCGCCACCAACCCCGCCTCACCGTCATCGACGGGCGCGCCGGACGCCCCGGAGGCCTCGCGGGCTATCTGCAGGAACGCCTCCTCCAGCGAGGCGGACCGCACATCGAGCCGGCGCAGCTCGACCCCGGCGCGCTCGGCCCACACGAGCAGCCCGGTGGCGGTGCGCTGCAGTTCGTGCGTACGGAGCCGTACCGTACGGCCGGCCGTCTCGTGGCCGGTCACGCCGAGTTCGGTCAGCGGGGGCAGATCACCCGGGAAGTACCCCTCGGGCAGCTCGAAGCTGATGCGGGACGGCTGCGCCGAGGTCACCTCCGCCGGGGTGCCGGTCGCCGCGATACGTCCCTCGTGGAGGATCGCCAGCCGGTCGGCCAGGTCCTCGGCCTCCTCGAGGTAGTGCGTGGTGAGCAGGACCGTCGTGCCCTGGTCGCGCAGTTCGCGCACCAGCCGCCAGGTGTCCTGGCGGCCCTCGGCGTCGAGCCCGGTCGTCGGCTCGTCGAGGAAGAGGACCTCGGGACGGCCGAGGAGCGCGAGCGCCAGGTCCAGGCGCCGCTTCTCGCCGCCGGACAGCTGCTTCACCCGTACCCCGGTCCGCCGGCCGAGGCCGACGAGCTCCAGCGCCTCCTGTACGGGGCGCGCACCGCTGGTGCAGCCCGCCCACATCCGTATGGTCTCCGCGACGGTCAGCTCGGCGGGGAAGCCGCCCTCCTGCAGCATCACGCCGATGCGGGGCCGTACGGCGGCCCGTTCCCGGTACGGGTCGTGTCCGAGGATCCGCACCCGTCCGCCGGCCGGTGCCGCGAGTCCCTCCAGCAGCTCGACCGTCGATGTCTTGCCCGCGCCGTTCGTGCCCAGGAGCGCGAAGAGTTCCCCCTTGCCCACGGAGAACGTGATCCCCCGTACGGCTTCGAAACCGCCCCCGTACACACGCCGCAAGTCCGTGACGTCAATCACGCGCTCGTGCCCGTTCGTGTTCATGCCTCCAGCGTCCCCGCTGTCACGTGCCGGCAGCAGTGCGAGCTGTCATCACTCCCCATGACAAATGTCAGAACCGGAGTCCACATCGAGCGCAGGCACAAGCGCAGGTAGCACAGTCAGCACAGGCAACACGAGTATCAGCGCGGAAAAGAGAAAGGCCCCGGTCCTCAGGACCGGGGCCTTTCTCTCTGGAGCGGACGACGAGGCTCGAACTCGCGACCTCAACCTTGGCAAGGTTGCGCTCTACCAACTGAGCTACGTCCGCATTGCCTCCGACCGGCTCCCACCGATCGGCGCGTGCACCAGCCTACCTGATCGACAACAGTGGTCGTTCCGGCGGTGCAGAGCGGGTGACAGGAATTGCACACTGCGCCTTCCCCCTGGAAGGGGGATGTTCTACTACTGAACTACACCCGCGTGACTCCGTGAGCCGGGCCTTTCGGCCTCGCCCCTCGGCGTGCTCCAGACTTTAGCTGATCACCGGGGGTGCTGCGCAAGTCGGTTGCCGAAGGCGGTGGATGGCCGGAGGTCGCCGGCCGGGGCCGGCCGCCGCCCGGAGGACGGACGGCGGGGCACCGGCGTACGTGTCCCGCGCGCCCGGTCCTCCCCGGGGCCTTCCTCAGTGCGCCTCGGCGAACGCCTCGTAGACCTTCTTCGGGATGCGCCCGCGCGCGGGGACGTCCATCTTGTGCGACTGGGCCCAGGCGCGGACCGTCGCCGGATCGGGTGCCACGTCGGTCTGCTTGTAGGCCTTGCCGGACTTCGCCCGCTTACGGCCGGCCTCGACGTACGGGGCGAGGGCCTCGCGGAGTTGACTGGCGTTGGCCCGGTTGAGGTCGATCTCGTACGACTTGCCGTCCAGACCGAAGGCGATCGTTTCCGCCGCTTCCGAGCCGTCGATGTCGTCGAAGAGAGTGACTACGACACGCTGCGCCACGAATATCGGTCCTTTCGTGCGACATCTCCGCTGCTCCGCGCCATGATCCTGGGACGCTGTACCGCATGAGCGCGCAGACGCCGGTTGTTGTCGAGTGCCCGGCTGCTTTTGCCGTTCATGTGCCGTTCATGCGTCACCGAGGTGGTGGCGCAAAGAGCGACCGGTGCAAAGTATCGGCTATTGCCTTTTCCTTTGTACAGGGCACGGCATTGAAAAGTGCAGACCGACTAAAACCGTCAGCGTGTCACGGTGCAATAGGCATCGCGGATCTTTCACCGGATTTTCCGTCGCCTGGCCCGCCCGTTGTGGAATCGTGATGACCGTCACGTAGTTTCCTACGAATCTACTCGCGTAGATTTTTTGTGCGGGTAGTCTGAAGGAACCTGCTCAGCACCACACACCGGGAGTGCCAGTGGCACGCGTCGTAGTCGACGTCATGCTCAAGCCGGAGATCCTCGACCCCCAGGGCCAGGCGGTGCAGCGTGCGCTGCCGCGCCTCGGTTTCGAAGGCGTCTCCGACGTACGTCAGGGAAAGCGATTCGAACTGGAAGTGGACGGACCGGTCGACGACGCCGCGCTCGCCCGCATCCATGAACTGGCGGAATCCTTCCTCGCCAACACCGTGATCGAGGACTTCACCGTGAAGGTGGAGGAAGAGAAGGCGGAGGCCGGAAAGTGACCGCTCGTATTGGGGTCGTCACTTTTCCGGGAAGCCTCGACGACCGTGACACGCAGCGCGCGATCAGGCTCGCCGGAGCTGAGCCCGTCGCGCTGTGGCACAAGGACAAAGACCTCAAGCAGGTCGACGCCGTCGTGCTGTGCGGGGGTTTCTCCTACGGCGACTATCTCCGGGCCGGCGCCATCGCCCGCTTCTCGCCGGTGATGGAGACCCTGATCGAGCAGGCGAAGGCGGGCATGCCGGTCCTGGGCATCTGCAACGGCTTCCAGATCCTCACCGAGGCCCATCTGCTGCCCGGCGCCATGCTCGGCAACAACCACCTGCACTTCATCTGCCGCGACCAGAAGCTGCGGGTGGAGAACGCGGAAACCTCCTGGACCACCGACTACGAGGCCGGCCAGGAGATCCACATCCCGCTGAAGAACATGGACGGGCGGTACGTCGCCGACGAGCGCACGCTCGACATGCTGGAGGCGGAGGGCCGGGTCGCCTTCCGCTACCTGGACTTCAACCCCAACGGTTCGCTGCGGGACATCGCCGGCATCACCAACGAGGCCGGCAACGTCGTGGGCCTGATGCCGCACCCGGAGCACGCCACGGAGCCCCTCATCGGCACCGGCCGCACCGACGGCCTCCCCTTCTTCACCTCGATCCTCAAGAAGCTGGTCAACGCATGAGCAAGACCCCTCTGGACACGGTCGAGCACGCGGCCGCGACCCCGGACGTCGAGCTGCCCTGGGCCGAACTCGGCCTGAAGAAGGACGAGTACGAGCGGGTCGTTGCGATCCTCGGCCGCCGCCCGACCGGTGCCGAGCTCGCCATGTACTCGGTCATGTGGTCCGAGCACTGCTCGTACAAGTCCTCCAAGGTCCACCTGCGCCAGTTCGGCGAGAAGGCGCCCCAGTCCGACGCGCTGCTCGTCGGGATAGGCGAGAACGCGGGCGTCGTGGACGTCGGCCAGGGCTACGCCGTCACCTTCAAGGTGGAGTCGCACAACCACCCCTCCTATGTGGAGCCCTACCAGGGCGCGGCCACGGGCGTCGGCGGCATCGTGCGCGACATCATCGCGATGGGCGCGCGGCCGGTCGCCGTCGTCGACCCGCTACGCTTCGGCGCCGCGGACCACCCCGACACCAAGCGCGTCCTCCCGGGCGTCGTCGCCGGCATCGGCGGCTACGGCAACTGCCTCGGCCTGCCCAACATCGGCGGCGAGGTCGTCTTCGACGCCTGCTACCAGGGCAACCCGCTGGTCAACGCCGGTGCCATCGGCGTCATGCGGCACGAGGACATCCACCTCGCCAAGGCCTCCGGCGCGGGCAACAAGGTCATCCTGTACGGCGCCCGGACCGGCGGCGACGGCATCGGCGGCGCGTCGATCCTGGCGAGTGAGACCTTCGACGACGCCAAGCCGTCCAAGCGCCCGGCCGTCCAGGTCGGCGACCCCTTCCAGGAGAAGCTGCTCATCGAGTGCACCCTGGAGGCCTTCCAGGAGAAGCTCGTCGTCGGCATCCAGGACCTCGGCGCGGCCGGCCTGTCCTGCGCCACCTCCGAGCTCGCCTCCAACGGCTCCGGCGGCATGCGCGTCACCCTGGACGACGTACCCCTGCGCGACTCCACGCTCTCGCCCGAGGAGATCCTCATGAGCGAGTCGCAGGAGCGCATGTGCGCGGTGGTCGAGCCGGACAAGGTCGACCGTTTCCTCGCGATCTGCGACAAGTGGGACGTCATCGCCACCGTCATCGGCGAGGTGACGGACGGCGACCGGCTGGAGATCTTCTGGCACGGCGGCAAGATCGTCGACGTCGACCCGCGCACGGTCGCGCACGACGGCCCGGTCTACGAGCGTCCGTACGCCCGCCCGGACTGGCAGGACGCCCTCCAGGCGGACGACGCGAACAAGCTCCCCCGCCCGGAGACGAGCGAGGAGCTGCGCGAGCAGGTCCTGAAGCTGGTGAGCTCCCCGAACCAGGCCTCCAAGTCCTGGATCACCTCCCAGTACGACCGCTTCGTGCAGGGCAACACGGTCCTTGCCCAGCCCGAGGACTCCGGCATGATCCGCATCGACGAGGAGTCCGGCCTCGGCGTCGCCATCGCGACCGACGGCAACGGCCGGTACGCGAAGCTCGACCCGTACACGGGCGCGCAGCTCGCCCTGGCGGAGGCGTACCGCAACGTCGCCACCACCGGCGCGAAGCCCCTCGCGGTCTCCGACTGCCTCAACTTCGGCTCCCCCGAGGACCCGGCGGTGATGTGGCAGTTCGCGGAGGCGGTGCGCGGGCTCGCCGACGCCTGCCAGCAGCTCGGCACCCCGGTGACCGGCGGCAACGTCTCGCTCTACAACCAGACGGGCGAGGCGGCGATCCACCCCACCCCGGTCGTGGCCGTCCTCGGCGTCATCGACGACGTGGCGCGCCGTACGCCGGTCGCCTTCCAGGAGGAGGGCCAGCTGCTCTACCTCCTCGGCGAAACCCGCGAGGAGTTCGGCGGCTCGGCCTGGTCCCAGGTCATCCACGACCACCTGGGCGGTCTGCCGCCGCAGGTGGACCTGGAGCGCGAGCGGCTGCTCGGCGAGATCCTGATCTCCGCCTCCCGCGACGGCATGATCGACTCCGCGCACGACCTGTCCGACGGCGGTCTGATCCAGGCCGTGGTCGAGTCGGCGCTGCTGGGCGGCAGGGGCGCGCGGCTGGTCGTACCGGACGGGCTGGACGCCTTCACCTTCCTCCTCTCCGAGTCGGCGGGGCGCGCGGTCGTCGCCGTGCCGCGCTCCGAGGAGCTCCGCTTCAACGACATGTGCGGCGCCCGGGGCCTGCCGGCCACCCGCATCGGTGTCGTGGACGGTGACGCGGTGGAGGTCCAGGGAGAGTTCACGCTCCCGCTGGACGAGCTGCGCACGGCGCACGAGGGGACGATCCCGGCGCTGCTGGCGTAAGCCCTTTCTTCCAGTACGAAGCCCCCGCCCGGTTCTCCGGACGGGGGCTTCGGCTTTGGCCGGGTTCGCACAACTGGTTGCACGCAATTACGTAGTTCCGTAATCTCGTAGGCATGGATCTCGAAGAGCGCGTCGCCGAGCTCGAACGCCGGCTGGCGGCACTGGAGGAGGACGCCCGCCGTTCCTCGCCCTCCCTGGACGAAGGCGACTTCTGGGCCCTGAACGGGCTGAAGGAACAATTCGCCGGGCTGGGCGCGACCGACGGAGGAGTGCTCTTCACCGGGGCCGTACGGCTGCCGACCGGTGAGCGGTACGACTGGCAGCACGGCGCCCTCACCGGCGATCTGGTGGACGGCGACTGGACCGCGGCCGCCGAGTCGTTCGCGGCGCTCGGCCACCCGGTCCGGCTGCGGCTGCTCCGGGAGATCCTCGGCGGCCGGCGCACCGCGGCCTCGCTCGCCGAGCTGGACGAGGTCGGCACGACCGGCCAGATCTACCACCACCTGCGCCAACTGACGGGCGCCGGCTGGCTGCACACCACGGGGCGGGGGCGCCACGAAGTACCGCCGGGTCGGGTCGTACCGCTGCTGGTGGCGCTGTCGGCCGCCCGGCCCTGACCGGGACGAGACCCGAACGGGGAGAGGGGGACACGATGTCCGATCGCAAACTCGCCCTGTGGGCCTTCCGCTGCCTGCTGACGGCTCCGTTCGTGCTGATGGCGGCCGACCTCTCGGTCGGCCTGGCGGACGACCGCTGGTGGTGGTACCTCCTGCCGCTCGTACCGGCGTGGACCGTCGTCATCGTGATGAACCGGCGGGGCGGCACCCCGGACCGCAGGCCGGCGGCCCGCGAGCCGGTCGAGGTCTCCGCCCCGGTCACCGGCCGGTGGTCCGCGCTGAACAGCCCCGCCGACCGCGCTCCCAGCCATGGCACGCACGCCTACGGCCAGACGTTCGCCATCGACCTCGTCGCCGAACCCGAACCGGGCGCCCGCCCCTCCTTCCGGTGGCTGTGGCCGATCGTCCGCCGCAACCGCGACTTCCCCGCCTTCGGCGCCCCGCTCCTCGCGGTGGCCGATGCCACCGTCGTACGGGCCACCGACACCCGGCGCGACCACCTGAGCCGCACCTCGCTGCCCGCGGTGCTGTACCTGATGCTCGTCGAGGGGGCGGTACGCGAGATGGGCGGCGTCGGGAACATCCTCGGCAACCACGTGGTCCTGGATCTCGGCAACGGCGTATACGCGGCCTACGCCCACGTCCGGCGCGGCTCCCTCATCGTGCGCGAGGGTGACCGCCTGCGTGCCGGTCAGGTGCTCGCCCGCTGCGGCAACTCGGGCAACTCCAGCGAGCCGCACCTGCACTTCCAGCTGATGGACGGCCCCGACCCGGACACCGCGCGTGGCATCCCCTTCCGCTGGCACGGCATCGGCGTGCCCCGCAACGGCGAGGTGTTCGAGGCCCCTGCCGAGACCTCCGCCGAGGCCTCCGCCCGCGCATAGGCTGACCCTCATGCCACCGGCCAAGAAGCGCACCCGCAGCTACGACCCCGTCAGGATCCGCACAGCGGTGTCGGCCCAGTTCGGCCATGTACGCGCTGCCGTGCGCACGCTCGACGAGGGGCAACTCGCCCTGCCCACCCGTCTCGGCGACTGGACCGTGCGTGATCTGGCCGCACACATCACCCTGGCCGTGGAGAGCGTCAGCCGGAGCCCGGACATGCCCGCCCCGCCGCCGCAGCAGCGACTCGCCGCGCTCGACTACCCCTCGGCGACGGCCCGGTACGCCGACTCCATCGCCGAGGGCAGCCACGCGCTCGCCGAGCGGCATCCGGACCTCGAAGCGCTGTACGCCCGTACCGAGGAGTGGCTCGCCGAGCGGTTCGCCGAAGCCCCCGGCGACCGGTTCGTCGAAACCCGGGCGGGCGTCATGTCCCTCGCCGACTACCTGGTGACCCGCACCGTCGAACTCGTCGTCCACACCGACGACCTGAACGCCGCCGTGCCGGGCCTCGACGTCCCCTACGACCGCCAGGCCCTCGCCGCCTGCACCCGGCTGCTCGCCGACGCGCTCGCGGTCAAGGCACCCGGGGCCTCCACGGAGGTGCGCGTGCCGCCGTACGCCGTCGTGCAGTGCGTCGAGGGGCCGCGGCACACCCGCGGCACCCCGCCCAACGTCGTCGAGACCGACCCGCTGACCTGGATCCGGCTCGCCACGGGACGCGAGGACTGGAAGACGGCCGTACGGGAGGCACGGGTCAGCGCGAGCGGCGAGCGCGCCGACCTGGACGGCCTGCTGCCCCTCATGCAATGAGGCCTGCCCGCGCGGGGAACCGGCCCTTCGTCCCACCCGTCCCACCGCCATGGACAAGCAGCGACTGGCGCTCAGCGCCCTGACCCTGTTCCCGCTCCTGGTGGCCTGTGGCAGCGAGGCGGGCAGCGGCTCCGTCGGCCAGGGCTCCGCGGCGCCCGTCACCGGCGTCCACTGGAACGTCGACAGCCTGACCGTGGACGGCCGGACCAGCGAGGCTCCCGAGGGCGCCTACCTGCGGATCGACGAGGACGGTGAGGCCCAGGGCAATTACGGCTGCAACGATTTCGGCGCCACCGCGACCGTCGAGGGAGACCGGGTGGACATCGAACAGGCCGACTCCACCGCCATGGCCTGCGAGAAGGTCCCGATGTCGTTCGAGGAGTCCCTCGCCCGCACCCTCACCGGAGGCACCCTCACGGCCCGTGTGAACGACGGCGAACTCACCCTGACCACCGGCGACGGGGACAAGATCCGGCTGAGCGAGGAGCGGCCCGCCGGCCTCTACGGCACGAAGTGGCAGGTGACCGCACTCCTCGACGGGGACTCCGCCCACTCGCTGCCCGAGGAGGCGAAGGGGAAGGCCTGGCTCACCTTCGACCGGGAGGCCGGCACGGTCAGCGGCAGCCTCGGCTGCAACCAGGTCTCCGCCAAGGCGACCGTGCGCGACGCGACGGTACGCGACGGTCACATCACCCTCGGCACCCCGAAGACCACCCGCACGATGTGCGACGGCTCACTCATGGAGACCGAGCAGAGCCTGCTCGATCTCTTCAAGAACAAGGTCAGCTACGAGATCGATCACCGCACCATCACGCTGACCAGCGAAAACGGCGAGGGTTTCAGTGCGGTGGCCAACGAGTGAGACCTGTGGGAAAGGGCCGCCCCAGCCGTGGTATCCGAGATCACCGGATTCGGACCAGTGCGCGATCTCGCCTACACTCGGTGGCGTGCCACGTGGTGACGGTCGACTCAATCACGATCTGCTCCCCGGCGAGAAAGGCCCCCAGGACGCGTGTGGCGTCTTCGGAGTCTGGGCGCCGGGCGAAGAGGTCGCAAAGCTCACGTACTTCGGGCTCTACGCCCTCCAGCATCGGGGCCAGGAATCCGCGGGTATCGCGGTCAGCAACGGCTCCCAGATCCTCGTCTTCAAGGACATGGGCCTCGTATCCCAGGTCTTCGACGAAACCTCGCTCGGCGCGCTCCAGGGCCACATCGCCGTAGGCCACGCGCGCTACTCCACCACCGGCGCCTCCGTCTGGGAGAACGCCCAGCCGACGTTCCGCGCCACCGCCCGCGGCTCCATCGCGCTCGGCCACAACGGCAACCTGGTCAACACCGCCCAGCTCGCCGAGATGGTCGCCGACCTGCCCAAGCAGGACGGCCGCACCCCGCAGGTCGCCGCGACCAACGACACCGACCTGGTCACCGCGCTGCTGGCCGGCCAGGTCGACGACGAAGGCAGGCCGCTCAGCATCGAGGACGCGGCCGCCAAGGTCCTCCCGCAGGTCCAGGGCGCCTTCTCGCTCGTCTTCATGGACGAGCACACCCTCTACGCCGCCCGCGACCCGCAGGGCATCCGCCCGCTGGTCCTCGGCCGGCTGGAGCGCGGCTGGGTGGTCGCCTCCGAGACCGCCGCCCTCGACATCTGCGGCGCCAGCTTCGTCCGCGAGATCGACCCGGGCGAGTTCGTCGCCATCGACGAGAACGGCCTGCGTACCTCGCGCTTCGCGGAAGCGAAGCCCAAGGGCTGTGTCTTCGAATATGTGTACCTGGCCCGCCCGGACACCGACATCGCCGGCCGGAACGTCTACCTGTCCCGCGTCGAGATGGGCCGCCGCCTCGCCGCGGAGGCCCCCGCCGAGGCCGACCTCGTCATAGCCACCCCGGAGTCCGGCACTCCGGCCGCGATCGGCTACGCCGAGGCCAGCGGCATCCCGTTCGGCAGCGGCCTGGTGAAGAACGCCTACGTCGGACGTACGTTCATCCAGCCCTCGCAGACGATCCGCCAGCTGGGCATCCGCCTGAAGCTGAACCCTCTGAAGGAAGTCATCAAGGGCAAGCGCCTGGTGGTCGTCGACGACTCGATCGTCCGCGGCAACACCCAGCGCGCCCTGGTCCGCATGCTGCGCGAGGCGGGCGCCGCCGAGGTCCACATCCGGATCTCCTCCCCGCCCGTGAAGTGGCCCTGCTTCTTCGGCATCGACTTCGCCACCCGCGCCGAGCTCATCGCCAACGGCATGTCGGTCGACGAGATCGGCCGCTCCCTCGGCGCCGATTCGCTGGCGTACATCTCCATCGACGGCATGATCGAGGCGACCACCATCGCCAAGCCGAACCTCTGCCGCGCCTGTTTCGACGGCGAGTACCCGATGGAGCTCCCGGACCCCGAGCTGCTCGGCAAGCAGCTCCTGGAGACCGAGCTGGCCGCCGGGCCCGCCGCCACGGCCGCCGCCGACGCGATCCGCCGTCCGTAGCCGGCCCGTTTTCTGCCGTACGACACGAAAGTTCTCATCGTCATGTCTGAGACAACTGGTGCCAGCTACGCGGCCGCGGGCGTCGACATCGAAGCGGGTGACCGCGCCGTCGAACTGATGAAGGAGTGGGTGAAGAAGACGCAGCGCCCCGAGGTCCTCGGCGGCCTCGGCGGCTTCGCCGGCCTCTTCGACGCCTCCGCCCTCAAGCGTTACGAGCGCCCCCTGCTCGCCTCCGCCACGGACGGCGTCGGCACGAAGGTCGACATCGCCCGGCAGCTGGGCGTGTACGACACCATCGGCCACGACCTCGTCGCGATGGTCATGGACGACATCGTCGTGTGCGGCGCCGAGCCGCTGTTCATGACCGACTACATCTGCGTCGGCAAGGTCCACCCCGAGCGCGTCGCCGCCATCGTGAAGGGCATCGCCGAGGGCTGTGTGCTCGCCGGGTGCGCCCTGGTAGGCGGCGAGACGGCCGAACACCCGGGTCTGCTGGGTCCGGACGACTTCGACGTCGCCGGCGCCGGTACGGGCGTCGTGGAGGCCGACCGGCTGCTCGGCGCGGATCGTATCCGTACGGGTGACGCGGTCATCGCCATGGCCGCCTCGGGCCTTCACTCCAACGGGTACTCGCTGGTCCGGCACGTCCTGCTGGAGCGCGCGGGCCTGGCGCTGGACGCGCGGATCGAGGAGCTCGGCCGCACCCTCGGCGAGGAGCTGCTCGAGCCCACCAAGATCTACTCGCTGGACTGCCTGGCCCTGATGCGCACCACCGAGGTGCACGCCTTCAGCCACGTCACCGGCGGCGGCCTCGCGGCCAACCTCGCCCGGGTGATCCCCGACGATCTGCACGCGATCGTCGACCGCTCGACCTGGACCCCGGCTCCGATCTTCGACCTCGTCGGCCGGACCGGCGACGTGGAGCGCCTGGAGCTGGAGAAGACCCTCAACATGGGCGTCGGCATGATCGCGATCGTGCCGCAGGAGTCCGCGGACGCCGCGCTGACGACGCTCGCCGACCGCGGGGTCGAGGCCTGGGTCGCCGGCGAGATCACCGAGCGGGGCGAGCACACCACGGGCGCCGCTCTGGTCGGGGACTACGCGGGCTGACACCCGGGACGCAGCGGTGAGCACCGGTTCGCCCGCCCGGCGGCGGACAGCACACAACCCGGTCCGTGGCGTGGGCCACGGACCGGGCGGAAAGTCAGTGCAAGGTCAAGCGCCGCGACGATGCGAGGACTGGTCGTCCTCGTCGTCCTCGTCGTCCCCGTACAGCTCGGCGTACCGTGCGTACGGGTCGTCGTCGTGCTCATCGTCCTCGAAGTGGTCGCCGTTCGGCGGCACGTTCGACGTCGATGCGCCCAGCTCCTCGGCCAGGCGTGAGAGATCCGTCCCACCGCTGTTGTACTTCAGCTGGCGGGCGACCTTCGTCTGCTTGGCCTTGGCCCGGCCGCGCCCCATGGCTCGACCCCCTCAACGACGGGGCTCGACGGCCCCAGAGTCTTGACGCGTTCATGATCTAGAACGGGCTCTCCGTGGAGAGACCGTCCGTAGGGCTTCCACGGTACCTGAGCCCGCGCCCATACGGTACGTCGCCCGCAGCACGCGCGTGTGCACAGGACCTGTGAGAAACCCTGTCCTCGCTGGTCAATGGCGATTTTAACCACTTGTTGCCCGACGACCCGCCGACAAGAGTGAGAGTTGTCTCTAACCGCCGTGCCGGGTACCGGTCGCCCATGAGGGCGGCCGCCCCGCCCGGAGGTCCCGGCGGGCCGCCCCGGAGGAAACCCCCGGAGCGGCCCGGCGGACGGTCAGCGTCCGCGCGCGTCCGCCATGCGCTGCTCGGCGATCCGGTCGGCGGCGGCCGCCGGCGGAATACCGTCGGTCTTCGCACGTGCGAATATGGCGAGCGTGGTGTCGTAAATCTTCGAGGCTTTGGCTTTGCACCGCTCGAAGTCGAAGCCGTGCAGCTCGTCGGCCACCTGGATGACGCCGCCGGCGTTCACGACGTAGTCCGGCGCATAGAGGATGCCGCGGTCGGCCAGGTCCTTCTCCACGCCCGGGTGCGCGAGCTGGTTGTTCGCCGCGCCGCAGACCACGCGGGCGGTCAGCACGGGCACGGTGTCGTCGTTCAGGACTCCGCCCAGCGCGCACGGGGCGTACACGTCGAGCCCCTCGGTCCGGATCAGCGCGTCGGTGTCCGCGACGGCCGTCACGGACGGGTGGCGCTCGAGGATCCGCCGCACGGACTCCTCGCGCACGTCGGTGATCACGACCTCGGCGCCCTCCTCCAGCAGGTGCCCCACCAGGTGGTGGCCGACCTTGCCCACGCCGGCGACGCCGACCTTGCGGCCGCGCAGCGACGGGTCGCCCCAGAGGTGCTCGGCCGAGGCCCGCATGCCCTGGTACACGCCGAAGGCGGTGAGCACCGACGAGTCGCCGGCCCCGCCGTTCTCGGGTGAACGGCCCGTCGTCCAGCGGCACTCGCGGGCCACCACGTCCATGTCGGCGACGTACGTGCCGACATCGCATGCGGTGACGTACCGCCCGCCGAGCGAGGCCACGAACCGGCCGTAGGCCAGCAGGAGTTCCTCGGTCTTGACCCGCTCCGGGTCGCCGATGATGACGGCTTTGCCGCCACCGTGGCCGAGGCCGGCCATGGCGTTCTTGTACGACATCCCCCGCGCCAGGTTCAGCGCGTCGGCGACGGCCTCGGCCTCGCTCGCGTACGGGTAGAAGCGGGTGCCGCCGAGCGCGGGGCCCAGGGCGGTGGAGTGGATGGCGATCACGGCCTTGAGGCCGCTGGCGCGGTCCTGGCAGAGCACGACCTGCTCATGGCCGCCCTGGTCCGAGTGGAACAGGGTGTGCAGGACCTCAGCGGTTGCGCCGGTTACGTCGGTCACGGTGGTGACTCCAGTGGTAAGTAGCGGCGGTTGTGGGACGGCACCCGTGCGGGTGGCGGGAGCCGTGGGCTTGAGCGTAGAGCCTGTGGCGGTCCGTCATCCTCGCGTCGGTCGGGATCACCCTCCCTCGGAGTACGTTCGCACACGCGCGTGGGACGATTCGCAGTGTTTGCCCGCCCGCACAGGTGCGGTTCTCGCCGGGTTTCGGGCGGGGCCCCGTGGAAAGGGAGCAGGGGTGCCCAAGGTGTCCTCGGTGATCGTTCCGTACGCGTCCTACCTCCGCGTCTACGAGCCGCTGGCCGCCTTCCCGGAGCCGGAGCGCGGTCACTGGGCGCGCTATGCGCGGCGCGCCGACCGCCCGTCGTACCAGGACGAGCTGCGCCGCTCACTGGCCGATCTGCTGCCCACGCCGCCCGTGCCCGTACCGGTCCACGAGAGCGGTGACGCCTTCGTGCTGAACGTGGACGGGGTGCTCTGCGTCTGTCCCTGGCGCACCCGGCTGCGCGGCTGGCAGGCGCTGCGGGACCTGGGCACGGACCTGCCCGCGCCGGTGCTGGACGCGGTGCTGCCGCCGGTCGTGCGCCGCCAGGCCGTCCAGGACCACGAGCGCTGGCTGGCCCGCAACCCCGACGCCCGCCCGTGGATCCGCTCCTCGACCTGGCATGTCCCGCTGACCTGGTTCGTGCTGGTCGCGGACGAGGAGCGGACGTACGAGAAGGGGTCGGCCGAGGCCGCGCCGGTGCTGCGGTACCGGACCCCGATGGTGCAGGCGCGGCGCCGGGTGGCGCGGTCCCTGCGGACGCTGCGGGACGCGATCGACGAGGGGCCGATGATCGACGGCCTGGTGGACGTGGGGCGCTGGCTGGAGGAGTTCCACCCGCGCTCGCTGGTCGAGCTGGACTACGGCGGGCTCGTGCACGTGCTGCCGGGCGACCAGCTCGACGGGGACCACTCGGCCGCGGACGCCGCCGAGGGCATCGAGGCGCTGCGCAACGGGGACGGAAAGGCCGCCGGGGAGGCGTACGGCCGGCTGGTGACGCGCTGGCGGGCGGTACGGGACCGGCGGTCCGCGAACTGAGAACCGTTTGCCGGGGCAACTGGCCGAGCCGACGGCAGAGTTGGCGTCGTGTGACGGAAAAGGCTTCCCGTGATCTGTGGTGTCATGGTGAACTAACGAGTCTTGGCCGGGACCTGACCATGTGGTGCGCCCGCAGGCGCACATGGGGCCCTCACGAAGCACACATGGCGGGACGTAGGTCCCGATCCGGGCTTTTGTCTCAAGCGTGACGGACGGCACTTACAAGGGCCTTGCCTCTTACGGCCCTCCTCATGCCAAAATAGGACAAGGAGTCCGGGGGATGTTCCCTCTGCCCACGTATGGGTGGATTCTCGGTATTGCGCGCTATGGGGGGTCTGATGACTCCTGATCGTCCTGTGACTGATCGTCACAGTGGCGTGACTGTCCGCTATGGCATGGTCCATCGGCTTCCGTCGCTGATGAACACCTGGGAGGGCAATTCCATCGGTTTGGCCGACGCGGCTGGACAGATGGTGTAGTTGTAGTGCCGAGGACAAGCCGTTCGTCCTATAACCGACTCGACTCGCGTCCGCCATTTCGGGCAACGCGGGTCAAGGTGCAGAATTTAGAGGAAAGAACCGAGAAGGTTCGGTTCTCCCGAGGAGGCCGCTCATGACCGCTCGCACCCCTGATGCCGAGCCGCTGCTGACCCCGGCTGAGGTCGCCACCATGTTCCGTGTCGACCCGAAGACGGTGACGCGGTGGGCGAAGGCCGGCAAGCTCACGTCCATCCGTACGCTCGGCGGGCACCGCCGCTACCGCGAGGCCGAGGTCCGCGCCCTGCTCGCGGGCATTCCGCAGCAGCGCAGCGAGGCCTGAACAGCCGTATGACAGGGCGGTTCGGCAGGTCCCCCAACGTGCCGAAACGTCCGAACCGCACAGCTCCAAGCGACGCGGGTCCTGCCCCAACAGGCCCCACGCCCCACTGCACCGACTTCCCGGAGCTCGCCGAGCTCTTCAGAGCTTCCGGGTGACCGAGAAGGGCACGTCGTCGATCGCGCTGGACTCCGCCGGGTCCAGCGCGATTTTTTTGTGCGCCGGCGATGACACCGGCGCACACGGCCGGTTCGAGCGGGGCGCCGACGGCGGGTGCGATGACGCTCGGGGGGCGCGGGTGATGCTCAGGGGGCGGCCATGCACGGGACTGCGCCCGTGCGGCCGTTCGGTGCATCCGGACCGTGCGGGCGCCCATGCAGTCGCTCCGTGCGGCCGTTCCGTGCGGGAGAACCGCAGGCTGTGAGTGCCCTGGCCGGGCCCTGGAAAGGGGCATCGGATCGGCTGTGAGAAGCCACTGAGAGTGGTGCAATTGCACATATTAAATTGACCCTTTGTAGGGGGCCCATAAGAAGCGGGGGTCTGAAAACTCATGTGGTGACACCCGTCACATGACGCGTCCCTTGTTGCTCGTGGTGCATCTGCGCTAGAGGAGTGGGGAGTTGAGGCGCGTGATGCCCTCCTCCTGGCGCGGGACATGCCTCGGGGTCGTCGCCCCTCTGCAGGGTGTGTATCCCCTGTCGGCCGCGATCACGCCTTCGACGGGCTTTCGGCCACGGTCGGGACCTCTGTGGCGTACGGGCCGTCCGCGGCCGTCTCCGGGTCGTCCTCGTCCTGCTGCCCGGGTTCCATGGCCAACCGCAGCAGCCGATGGCAGATCGGGCAGTGGCGGGTCAGATGGCGGTAGGAGGAGGCGGCCGACAGATGGGCACGGAGCAGTGCGCGGGTCTCGTGCCGAACGGTCGCCGTCATGCGCCACCTCCGGGGTAGGGGAGCCCTCGTCTCTGGTTACCCAGGGAATGTGACGCCGTCAAGACGCAGCGACACGCTCCACTTCGGGGAGCGGAGCGTGGTGTGGGGGATATGGCCCGAGAGGTGCCTGCGACATGAGTGAGGGCCCCGCATCCTTCCGGATGCGAGGCCCTCCTCGTTGTGCGGTCCTGACGGGATTTGAACCCGCGGCCTCCACCTTGACAGGGTGGCGAGCACTCCAAACTGCTCCACAGGACCAGGTTTGCGGCGCT
Organism: Streptomyces poonensis; assembly: GCF_014650915.1. GTDB lineage: Bacteria > Actinomycetota > Actinomycetes > Streptomycetales > Streptomycetaceae > Streptomyces > Streptomyces poonensis. The sequence continues at coordinate 212,188 of NZ_BMVW01000011.1, forward strand.
TGTTCGTGCGGTGCGCTGCGAGAAGGACTGTACAGGAGGGTGAGGGCCCTGGTCGAACTCACCCTCCGTACTGACGTCGTTACGGCACCGCCGCGTCGATCGCCTTCACGATCCGCTTGTCGGAGACGGGGTACGCCGTGCCCAGTGCGTGGGCGAAGTAGCTGACCCGGAGCTCCTCGATCATCCAGCGGATCTCCAGGACCTGCTGCGGCACCGGCCGGCCCTGGGGCAGCTGCTCCAGGAGCCAGGCGTACTCGTCCTGCATCTCGTGGACCTTCTCCATGCGGGTCGTGTCCCGCTGGACGCCCGTCGGCATCTGCTGGAGGCGGCGGTCCGCGGCCACCAGGTACCGCATGAGGTCCGGGAGCCGGCGCAGTCCCGCCGCCGTGACGAAGCCCGGTTTCACGAGCGCGTCCAGCTGCTTCCGTACGTCCTGGAGGTTCGGCAGCAGCGCCGGGCTCTTCACGGCCTTCAGCCGGCGCTCACACGCCTGCCAGGCGGCCAGCACCTGCTGTACCTGGCCGACCGTACGGACCGTGGTGTCGACGATCTCGGCGCGGACCTTGTCGTACAGCTTCCGGTACGACGACTCGTCCCATGCCGGACCGCCGAAGTCGGCGATCAGCTTGTCCGCCGCGGCCATCGCGCAGTCGTCGAACAGCGCCTGGATGGAGCCGTGCGGGTTCGCGGACAGGCCGAGCTTCTGCTGGTTGGAGAGCTTCTCCGAGGCGAACTTCGCCGGGTTGACCGGGATGTTGCGCAGGATCAGCCGGCGCGTGCCCTTCCACATCGCCTCCGCCTGCTCCGCCTCCGTGTCGAAGAGGCGTACGGAGACGGTGTCGCCGTCGGCCGCCTCGTCGACGAGTGCCGGGTACGCCTTGACCGGCTGGCCGGCGCGCCGGGTCTCGAAGACGCGGGTGAGGGAGCCGATCGTCCAGTCGGTCAGGCCGGAGCGTTCCAGGGACTCGCCGCCCTGCCGCTCCGCCGTGGCCGCCGCGGCCTGCGAGAGGGCCTTGCGCGCCTTCGGCTTGAGCTTCAGCCGCAGCGCTTCCAGGTCCTTGTCCTCGGCGATCTTGCGGCGCCGCTCGTCGACGATCCGGAAGGTGATCTTCAGGTGGTCGGGGACCTTGGCCAGGTCGAAGTCGGCCGGGTCCACGGGGACGCCCACCATCCGCTTCAGCTCACGCGCGAGCGTGAACGTCAGCGGCTCCTGGAGCGGCACCGCCCGCTCCAGGAACTTCTTCGCGTAGTTCGGGGCCGGTACGTAGTTGCGGCGGATCGGCTTGGGCAGGGAGCGGATCAGCTCGGTGACGACCTCCTCGCGCAGACCCGGGATCTGCCAGTCGAAGCCCTCGTCCGTGACCTGGTTGAGCACCTGGAGCGGGATGTGCACGGTCACACCGTCGGCGTCCGCGCCCGGCTCGAACTGGTACGTCACCCGGAACTTGAGGTTCCCCTGCCGCCACGAGTCCGGATAGTCGGCCTTGGTGACCGCCTCCGCCGACTCGCGGATGAGCATCTCGCGCTCGAAGTCGAGGAAGTCGGGCTGCTCGTGCCGCTTGTGCTTCCACCAGGAGTCGAAGTGCGCGCCGGAGACGACGTGCTCGGGCACGCGCTGGTCGTAGAAGTCGAACAGGGTGTCGTCGTCGACCAGGATGTCCCGGCGCCGGGCCCGGTGCTCCAGTTCCTCGACCTCGGTGAGGAGGCGGCGGTTGTCGGCGAAGAACTTGTGGTGCGTGCGCCAGTCACCCTCGACCAGGGCGTTGCGAATGAAAAGCTCGCGGCTGGTCTCGGGATCGATGCGGCCGTAGTTGACCTTCCGCTGGGCGACGATCGGGACGCCGTACAGCGTGACCTTCTCGTACGCCACCACGGCGGCCTGGTCCTTCTCCCAGTGCGGCTCGCTGTACGTGCGCTTGATGAGGTGCTCGGCCAGCGGCTCGACCCACTCCGGCTCGATCTTCGCGTTGACGCGGGCCCAGAGGCGGGACGTCTCGACCAGCTCGGCGGACATCACGAAGCGCGGGGGCTTCTTGAAGAGTGCCGAGCCCGGGAAGATCGCGAACTTGGCGTTGCGGGCGCCGATGTACTCGTTCCGACCGCCGTCCTTGCGGCCGCCCTGGCCGGAGTCCTTGGACTCCTTCACGTCCTTCATGCCGATGTGGGAGAGCAGGCCGGCGAGGAGCGAGACGTGGATGCGGTCGCCGGGGGCGTCCTCCTCGTTGAGGTGGATGCCCATCTGCTTGGCGACCGTGCGGAGCTGCGTGTAGATGTCCTGCCACTCGCGGATGCGCAGGAAGTTCAGGTACTCCTGCTTGCACATGCGGCGGAAGGACGACGAGCCGCGCTCCTTCTGCTGCTCGCGGACGTACCGCCACAGGTTCAGGTACGCGAGGAAGTCGCTGGTCTCGTCCTTGAAGCGGGCGTGCTGCTGGTCGGCCTGCGCCTGCTTCTCGGCGGGGCGCTCGCGCGGGTCCTGGATGGAGAGCGCGGCGGCGATGACCATGACCTCGCGGACACAGCCGTTCCTGTCGGCCTCCAGGACCATGCGGGCCAGACGCGGGTCGACGGGGAGCTGGGCGAGCTTGCGGCCGGTCTGGGTGAGCCGCTTGCGGACGTCCTTCTCCGTCGGGTCCAGCGCGTTCAGCTCCTGCAGCAGCTGCACGCCGTCGCGGATGTTGCGGTGGTCCGGCGGGTCGATGAACGGGAACTTCTCGATGTCGCCGAGGCCTGCGGCGGTCATCTGGAGGATGACGGAGGCCAGGTTCGTCCGGAGGATCTCCGCGTCCGTGAACTCGGGCCGGGCGTTGAAGTCGTCCTCGCTGTACAGCCGGATGCAGATGCCGTCGCTGGTCCGGCCGCAGCGGCCCTTGCGCTGGTTGGCGCTGGCCTGGGAGATCGGCTCGATCGGCAGGCGCTGGACCTTGGTGCGGTGGCTGTAGCGCGAGATACGGGCGAAGCCGGGGTCGATGACGTACTTGATGCCCGGGACGGTCAGGGAGGTCTCGGCGACGTTCGTGGCGAGAACGATCCTGCGGCCGGTGTGCTGCTGGAACACGCGGTGCTGCTCGGCGTGCGACAGCCGGGCGTACAGCGGGAGGATCTCGGTGAACCGGTACTTCTTCTTGGTCAGCGCGTCCGCCGTGTCACGGATCTCCCGCTCGCCGGAGAGGAAGACGAGGATGTCGCCCTGTCCCTCGGCCATCAGCTCCTCGACCGCGTCCGTGATCGCGGTGATCTGGTCCCGGTCGGAGTCCTCGCCGTCCTCCTCCAGAAGCGGCCGGTAGCGCACCTCCACGGGGTAGGTCCGCCCGCTGACCTCGATGATCGGCGCGTCGCCGAAGTGCCGGGAGAAGCGCTCGGGGTCGATGGTCGCCGAGGTGATGACGACCTTGAGGTCCGGCCGCTTCGGCAGCAGCTGGGCCAGGTAGCCGAGCAGGAAGTCGATGTTGAGGGACCGCTCGTGGGCCTCGTCGATGATGATCGTGTCGTAGGCGCGCAGCTCGCGGTCGGTCTGGATCTCGGCGAGCAGGATGCCGTCCGTCATCAGCTTGATGAAGGTGGCGTCCGGGTTCACCTGGTCGGTGAAGCGGACCTTCCAGCCGACGGCCTCGCCGAGCGGTGTGTCCAGCTCCTCCGCGACGCGCTCGGCGACCGTGCGCGCGGCGATCCTGCGGGGCTGGGTGTGCCCGATCATGCCGCGGACGCCACGGCCCAGCTCCAGGCAGATCTTGGGGATCTGCGTGGTCTTGCCGGAGCCGGTCTCACCGGCGACGATCACGACCTGGTGGTCGCGTATCGCCGCGGCGATCTCGTCCTTCTTCTGGCTGACGGGCAGCTGCTCGGGGTACCGGACCTCAGGCACGCGGGCGCGCCGTGCGGCCATGCGCTCCTCGGCCCTGGCGGCCTCGCCCTCGATCTCGGTGAGGACGGCGGCGCGGGCTTCCGGCTTGCGGATCTTGCGCGCGCCCTCCAGCCTGCGTCCGAGCCGGTGCGCGTCGCGCAGCGACAGCTCGGCCAGGCGGGTGGCGAGGGCGCCGAGGGCGGGGGCGGAATGCGTAGACATACGCGGTCCAGGATCTCACCTCACGGAAAACCCTGGCGAACGCTTTTGCGCCCCCTGGGGAGCGGGTGCCGTGGAGTTGCTCCGGTGGGCGGCTGATCTGCGGTGATGCAGGGCGGGGTGCGGCCGTGGAGGCCGGGATCGTTCTGTGATCCGTCCGGGGCGGCCGTTCGTCCACTCCCTGACCGGCTCCGCCGCGGCCCGTTCACGCCGCCTGGCCCGCCCGGGGCGCCGGCTCGCGCCGCACCAGCTGCGTCCCCTGTTCGTGGGCGGAGGAGGAAGGCTCGGCCGTCGTGGGCTCGGGGGTGGGTGACGCCGGCTCGTTCGTGGGTGTCGGCTCCTCCGTCGCCCGCGAGGGTGTCGGCTCGCCCGGTGTCGGCTCGGGCCCGGGCGGCCTGTCGTCCTGGTCGCCCGCCCCGCTCTCCGAGACCGGACCGGCGGCCGGCTCCGGGCTGCCGGAGGCGGCCGGGGCCGATGGCGACGCCGGCCCGGACGCGGACTCGTCCGGCCCGGCCGACGCGCCCTGTCCGCCGCGCCCGGCCCGGTATCCGGCGGCCCCGCCGCCGGTCACCGCCGGTCCGCCGTCCGGTTCCGCACCGCCCCGCCGCTCCGCCGGGTGCGAGGGAGCGGGGCCGGCCCCGCCGTCCCCCACACTCACACAGCCGGCCGCCGCCGCGACGGCCAGCGCCGTGGCGGCCAGACGGGCGGGTACGTACAAGGCGCGCACGGGCAGCCACCTCCGTTGAGGGTCCCCCCTGCTCATGGGGAGTCAACAAGCCCAACTCCCGCCGCCCACAAGAGGACACGCGCGACAGAGGACCCGCGCCACGCAGGGCACGCGCTGCAGAGGACCCGCGAGGGAGAGGGCTTACGCGACCGCCGCCCCGCGTGACCGCCGACCGGACTCAGCCGTAGCCGAGCGCGTGCAGCCGCGCGTCGTCGATCCCGAAGTGGTGCGCGATCTCGTGCACCACGGTCACCTCCGTCTCGGCGACCACGTCCTCCCGGGTCTCGCACATCCGCAGCGTCGGCCCCCGGTAGACGGTGATCCGGTCCGGCAGCACGCCCGCGTACCACTCGCCGCGCTCCGTCAGCGGAGTCCCCTCGTACAGCCCGAGCAGCTCGGGATCGTCCGCGGGCGGCTCGTCCTCGACGAACACCGCCACGTTGTCCATCAGGCGTGTCAGCTCCGGCGGGATCCGGTCCAGCGCCTCGGCGACCAGCTCCTCGAACTCCTCGCGCGTCATCTCCAGCACGCAGCCATTCTCCGGTACGGCACCGGCGGACAGGAGACGGAAACCGTCGTACGGGAGACCGAATCCCGCGCGGACACGTGGAAGCCCCCGGCACACTTCGGCGCATCCCGGAGCCGGGGTGCCGAGCGCACCGCATCCGCATATCCGCCCCCGCACCTGGGCATACGGGACCAATGGCCCGCGTCCCCGCTGCTGCTGCCGCCGTCCTGCGCCGCGTACGACAGTCGCCCGGTGCCCTGGCCCGTCGTTACCGCGCGCGCGGGTCGCACCCGACCGTCGCGCTCGTCCACCAGCCCCACCCATGGGTCCGCGCCGCCGGACTCGTCGGCGTCGTGCTGCTCGGCGCCTGGCTGGGCCTGCTGGTCGTGGGCGACGTCCGCACCCCGGTCGGCCCCATGAACACCACGATGACCCTGCGCCCCTCCCTCACCGGCGGCACGAAGATCAACGTCTCGCCGCTCGGCGCCCTGGAGCTGCGCAGCCATGTCGCCCCCGTCCGTCTGGACGTGAACGTCGACCAGCTCGACCCGGACCGCGCCCAGGCCCTGGTCGACCACCCCGAGCGGATCACCGGCCTCCAGGACGAGATCGCGAGCGACGTCACCCGGGGCACGCTCGACCTGGCCGTACGGTCCTGTGTCGCCGTCGTCTCCGGGGCCACCGCCCTCGGTCTGGTCGTCTACCGGCGCCCGCGCCGCGCCCTCGCCGCCGGCGGAATCGCCCTGGCCCTGCTCGGCGCGTCCGGCGGCACGGCGTACGCCACCTGGAACCCGAACTCGGTCCTGGAGCCCAGATTCTCCGGCCTGCTCTCCTCGGCCCCGTCCCTGGTCGGCGACGCCCGCAGCATCGTCACCGAGTTCGACATCTACCAGAAGGAACTGGCGCGCCTGGTGACGAACGTGACCAAGCTGTACGACGTCACGTCCACGCTCCCCGCGTACCGGCCCGACCCGAGCACGATCCGCGTCCTGCACGTGTCGGACATCCACCTCAACCCGGCGAGCTGGAAGATCATCGCCTCTCTGGTCGAGCAGTACGACATCAACGTCATCGTCGACTCCGGCGACACCATGGACCACGGCACGGCCGCCGAGAACGGCTTCCTCGACCCGATCGCCGACCTTGGGGCGCCGTACGTCTGGGTGCGCGGCAACCACGACTCGAAGACCACACAGAGTTACCTGGAGCGCATGAAGAACGTGCACGTCCTGGACGACGGACGGGCCGTCTCGGTGGCCGGGCTCCGCTTCGCCGGCATCGGTGATCCGCAGTACACGCCCGACCGCTCGACCGAGCAGGCGGGCGATCCGGCGGAGAAGCTGGCGGGCGCGCGTCTGGCGTCCGCGCTGCGCGACCAGAAGGCGGCCGGTACGCCCGCGGACATCGCGATCGCCCACAACCCGGTGGCGGCCCGCCAGACGGACGGCCAGGTGCCGCTGGTGCTGGCCGGGCACATCCACCACCAGGAGATGGAGGTCATGAAGTACGGCACGCGGCTGCGCGTCGAGGGCTCGACGGGCGGCAGCGGGCTGCGTGCGGTGGAGGGCGAGCACCCCGACCCCATCGAGGCCTCGGTGCTCTACCTCGACCGGGACACGCGCCGCCTCCAGGCCTGGGACGAGATCAAGCTGGGCGGACTGGGCCTGACGACGGCCGAGGTCAGCCGCCATCTGCCGAAGGAGAACCAGCCGGGGGCGACCCGTTCGCCGTCGCCCTCGGGGAGTACCCCCTCGAACCCCTCCTCCAGCCCCTCCCCGGGATCCTCCCCGAACCCCTCACCCAGCTCCTCTCCGGACGGTCCGTAAACCGTTTTGGCGATAGCACGCGCCATCCCATATGCTTCTCACGTCCCCGACGCGCTGAGAAGCGCCCAGGCGGGCCGATAGCCCTCATCGTCTAGCGGCCTAGGACGCCGCCCTTTCAAGGCGGTAGCACGGGTTCGAATCCCGTTGGGGGCACGCAAGATCGTGTGCGACACTTAGTTCGCTGGTTCGCACACAGCAGCTGGGTCCTGTGGAGCAGTTTGGAGTGCTCGCCACCCTGTCAAGGTGGAGGCCGCGGGTTCAAATCCCGTCAGGACCGCTGATGTGTCACGTTTCACGTGAAACATCGTGGCTGGGTAGCTCAGTTGGTACGAGCGTCCGCCTGAAAAGCGGAAGGTCGCCGGTTCGACCCCGGCCCCAGCCACCAGCACAAAGGCCCCGTCCTCGCGGACGGGGCCTTCGCTGTACGCGGCATCGTACCCGGCAGGCTTGCGCCCGGACCTGGGCTGACCTGGGGTGATGAGGGCGATTTGCCTTTTGGGGTGGTGGGTGCGTATGGTGGTAGATCGTTTGATCCCATTTGCCCGGCGCCAATAAGACGCGCCGCGTGTGGCGCGTACTCTCCCTTGCCGTGGCCGGACCGCATCGAGGCGGTCGCTTGCGACTTCACGGAGTTTGGGCGCGTGCCAAGAACTCCGGAAGGTTCGCATTTCGCATGTCCATCGCCAGTACTGATCACTCCACCCTGCCCGAGGGCACGGAGGACACCGCCACGGCACCCGAGGCCGCGGCTCCCGAGGCACCCGAAGTCACGTTCGCCGACCTGGGGCTGCCCGAGGGCGTCGTCCGCAAGCTCGCCCAGAACGGCGTGACCACCCCCTTCCCGATCCAGGCCGCGACCATCCCGGACGCGCTGGCGGGCAAGGACATCCTCGGCCGCGGCCGCACCGGCTCCGGCAAGACCCTCTCCTTCGGTCTGCCGACGCTGGCCACGCTGGCCGGCGGCCACACCGAGAAGAAGAAGCCGCGCGCGGTCATCCTCACGCCGACCCGTGAGCTCGCCATGCAGGTCGCGGACGCTCTCCAGCCGTACGGCGACGTCGTCGGGCTGAAGATGAAGGTCGTCTGCGGCGGTACGTCCATGGGCAACCAGATCTACGCCCTCGAGCGCGGCGTGGACATCCTGGTCGCCACCCCGGGCCGGCTGCGCGACATCATCAACCGCGGCGCCTGCTCGCTGGAGAACGTCCAGATCGCCGTCCTCGACGAGGCCGACCAGATGTCGGACCTGGGCTTCCTTCCCGAGGTCACCGAGCTGCTCGACCAGGTCCCGGCCGGCGGCCAGCGGATGCTCTTCTCCGCGACCATGGAGAACGAGATCGCGACGCTCGTCGACCGCTACCTGAAGGACCCGGTCAGCCACGAGGTCGACGCCGCCCAGGGTGCCGTGACGACCATGTCGCACCACATCCTGATCGTGAAGCCCAAGGACAAGGCGCCGGTCACCGCCGCGATCGCCTCCCGCAAGGGCCGCACCATCATCTTCGTCCGCACCCAGCTGGGCGCCGACCGCGTCGCCGAGCAGCTGCGGGACGCCGGGGTGAAGGCCGACGCGCTGCACGGCGGCATGACCCAGGGCGCCCGTACGCGCACCCTGGCCGACTTCAAGGACGGGTACGTCAACGTCCTCGTCGCCACCGACGTCGCGGCGCGCGGCATCCACGTGGACGGCATCGACCTCGTCCTGAACGTGGACCCCGCCGGCGACCACAAGGACTACCTGCACCGGGCCGGCCGCACCGCGCGCGCGGGCCGTACGGGCACCGTGGTCTCCCTGTCCCTGCCGCACCAGCGGCGCCAGATCTTCCGGCTGATGGAGGACGCGGGCGTCGACGCCTCGCGCCACATCATCCAGGGCGGTGCCGCGTTCGACCCCGAGGTCGCCGAGATCACCGGCGCCCGGTCGATGACCGAGGTCCAGGCCGAGTCGGCGGGCAACGCCGCCCAGCAGGCCGAGCGCGAGGTCGCCCACCTCACCAAGCAGCTGGAGCGGGCCACGCGCCGTGCGGGCGAGCTGCGCGACGAGGCCGACCGGCTGGTCGCGAGAGCCGCCCGGGAGCGGGGCGAGGACCCGGCCCACGCGCTCGCGGAGGCGCGGGGCGAGACCCCCGAGGGCGCAGCGGGCGCGGAGCCGGCCGACGCGGGCTCGCAGGGCGCCGCCGCTTCCCTGCCGGAGCAGGCCGCGCCGCAGGACGTGGAGCGGGTCGAGAGGGCCGAGCAGGACCGTGACCGTACGGAGGCGGCGTCGTACGAGCGCCCCGCGTACGAGCGCCGGGAGCGGCGTGACGACCGCGGCGGCTTCCAGCGGGACCGGGACCGTGACCGCGGCTTCAACCGCGACCGGGACCGTGACCGTGGCTTCCGTCGTGACGACCGGGGTGACCGGGGTGACCGTGGCGGGTTCAACCGTGACCGGGACCGTGACCGGGACCGTGACCGCGGGTTCGACCGTGGTGGCCGTTCCTTCGACCGGCGTGACGACCGTGGTGAGCGCGGCGGTTTCGACCGTGACCACCGTGGCTCGCGGGACTTCCGGGACCGTGACCGCGGTGACCGTGGCTTCCGCCGGGACGACCGCCGCGACGAGCGCCGCGACGACCGTGGTGGCCGTTCCTTCGAGCGCCGTGACGGTGAGCGCGGCGGCTTCCGCCGGGACAACGACCGCGGGTTCGACCGCGGTGGCCGTTCCTTCGACCGCCGTGACGGCGAGCGCGGTGCCCGCCGGGGCAGCGACCGCCCGTTCAACCGCGACCGCCAGGGCGACCGCCCCTCGGGCAACGGCTTCCGCTCCGGCGGTCATGACCGCCCGTACGGCCGCCGTGACGACCACCGCGGCTCGGGCTCCGGCTCCTTCGGGCGCCGCGAGGACAAGCCGCGCTGGAAGCGCAACGGCTGACGCGTAGACGGAACCCGCCGGGTCTGACCCGGCGGGTTCCGCCGTTTCCGCCGCCCGAACCGCCGCCCGATCCGCCGTCCGTTCGTCCGTTCTGTTCTTCGGCGGACCGTTTTGCGGTTCCGTCGACGCGGCCGGGTCGCCGATACCCGATCGGACTCCCGGCGTCCTCCGGCTATGCTCGGGGTGGCAACATCACCTGGGCCCTTAGCTCAATTGGCAGAGCAGTGGACTTTTAATCCATTGGTTGTGGGTTCGAGTCCCACAGGGCCTACCGGTGGCGGGCAGGGCATGCAGTCCCTGACCTGCTGCGAAGCGCCCGGGTCGACTTCGGTCGGTCCGGGCGCTGCCGCATTCTCACGGTCGTCACGGCCCTTGTCCCCTCTCTCGGGTCGGCAGAGGGTCGCGGGTCCCGTCGCGCTCGAGCGGGACCTCTTCGACGACAGCTCCCCGCTGCACCAGGCCTTCTACGCGGACAGCGCCGACAGCGACCAGTGGGTCAAGAAGGCCAATGACCAGGAGCGGGCATGGACCAGCACTGTCGGCGGACTGACGTCCTACCCTGACGAACCGCGCGGTGCGGACGAGATCTACGACAGGACCGGCCTGCTTCCGTGGCTGTACCAGTCGTACTTCAAGTCGGTCGACCTGTTCTCCCCGTCCTACGACCCGTCGCCCACCGCTGACGACACGACGAAGGCCGCCGCGCTCGCGGTCGGCGACCCGCTGTACACCACCGGGGGCACTCCGGAGGAGCAGCAGGCGTGGAAGCTGTGGAAGAAGAACTCCGGGAAGATCGAACCCAACCAGCTGTTCGTCCCCAGGGTGTTCGCCGATGACGCCCGTGTCTTCCTGGCCTCGGGCGGCTTCCCCCGCACGGCGACGTGCGCGCCGCCGCCCCCCTGAAGAGCGTGAGCACGGGCAAGTGCGTGGACCTGAGCGCGTTCACCAAGGGCACGGACGCGCGGCTGTGGGACTGCAAGACCGCCGCCTCGCAGAAGTTCCTGCTCAAGCCGTCCGGTCACCAGGGAACGGACAGCCCCCTGTACCCGGAGAAGGCGGAGTTCGACAAGGCGAAGAAGGTCGTCACCGACGCCCAGGCGGCGGCGAAGAAGTACCTGGCCGCGCTCAAGACCCAGCTGGAGAACGCCAAGAAGTCGGCCACGGCCTCGGACACGGCCGAGCAGGCCGCGTACGGTGTCGCGGATGCCGCGGGCGCGCCGCGGGGTCGTGGGCTTCTGGTCGGTCAGCAGAAGGCGCAGGTCACCAAGGGTTCGGTGGCGGCGCTGACGGCGATGACGAAGGCCGGCGAGACCGCCGAGGCCGCAACCAGGGCTTCCGCGGGTGACAGCGAGACCATCACGCAACGGGCCCTGGCCCAGGCGGCGCAGGTCAACGCCGGTTCCGTAAGGAGGCCGCGCACACGGCCGAGCTGCAGGCGAAGGCCGCGGCGGACGCGGCCAGGCTGCACCGGGACAACGCCAAGAAGGACAAGGAGACCGCGGAGGCGAAGCTCGCCGTCGCGCTGAAGGCGGAAGCCGATGCCAAGGCGGCTGCCGCCGACGCGCATGCCAAGCGGCTCGCTGCGGAGGCCGAGGAGAAGACGGCCAGGGCGGAGAAGGAGACCGCCGCGGCCAAGCAGGCCGAGGCCGACCGGCACAAGAAGGACGCGCAGGCCGAGGCGGCGGACGCGAAGGACGCCAAGGACAGGGCCGAGGCCGCCGAGGGCACCGCGGTCGCGCGGCGGAACGACGCGGTCAAGGCTCGCGACAAGGCTCGCGACCTGCGGGACGACGCCTGGGACGCCGAGCGGAAGGCGGACGCCGCCCGTGCGAAGGCGGACGCGAAGGAGGCGTTCGCCCAGGCGCACGAGTCCGACAGCAAGGCTCAGGAGTCCAGGGCGGCGGCGGACGCGGCTGCCGCGCACGCGGACGACGCCGAGGCAGCCGCAGGCCGTGCCCGGGCCGCGGCGGATGCGGCGACCGAGGCGGCGGCCGAGGCGGATGCCGCGGCCACCCGCGCCGACGCGGCCGCCGAGCGGGCTCGCTCGAACGCGGACGCCGCGCAAGCCGCCAAGCTGAGGGCCGACGCCGCCGTCGCGACCGCGACCAGCGCGGTGGCCGACGCCATCGACGCCTCCGAGCACGCCTCCTCCGAGGCCAAGGCGGCCGTCGAGCTGGCGGACGAGGCGGAGAGGCTGGCCAGGACCGCCAAGTCCGATGCGGACGCGGCGAACATGGAGGCCGCCAAGGCCCTGGCCGCCGCGGCGAAGGCCGCGGGTTTCGCCCATGTCACCGCCCAGGCCGCGGTCGACGCCGGCAGCGCCGCCGTCCAGGTCGCCAAGCCGGCCAACGACGCGGTCGAACTCGGCTCGCCGTACGTCGACACGGACTCGGCCGCCGGCCTGGTCGTGCTGACCGGACAGGCGTCGAAATCGATCACTGAGCAGCAGAAGACCGTCGCCGACGCCCACGCCGAGAACGCGTAGGCGGAAGCAGCCGCGGCCAAGAACCTGGCCGAACAGGCGACGGGCGACGCGAAGATCGCCTACCAGTACGCCGCCAACGCGGCCGGACACGCGGCGGACGCACGCGGGTACTCCAAGGAGGCCCTCGGGTACGCGGCCGACGCCGCCGCAGCCGCCTCGAAGGCGTCCGCGTCCCTGGCCCGCACCGTCGACTACGACCGTAGGGCCACCGAAGACTCCGACGCGGCCGACAAGGCCGCCGGTCGCGCCGAAGGCTACACCGAGGAAGCCCGGTCCTCCGCGGACCAGGCCGCCCAGGACGCCCGTGACGCCGCAGCCACGGCCGAGCAGTTCGCCGAGGACGCCCGTGCGGCCGCCGACCGGGCCGATGCCGCCGCCACCGAAGCCGAGCAGGCCGCCAAGGACGCGCTCAAGTACGCCGAGGAGGCGCAGGAGGCCGCGGAGTCCGCGGCGCGGAAGCAGGCCAACCAGCAGGTCAGCAGCGGCGCGGGTACCGGCATCGGTGGTACGTGGTACGTCGTCGACGACGACAGCATCGAGATCACCGACGCCAAGCAGCAGAACGACTGCGTCATCGAGATCGGCTTCGAGGGCTGCACCGTCACGTTCCTCGTCACGTTCAACGCGACGGTCGACTTCTTCCTCTGTACCGATCCCGACGTACCGGCCACCGCCAACGGCTGCCCGTCCGAGGACACGCTGCTCCTGGAGAGCGCGCCCCTCAAGGGCCTGAAGAAGGAGGTCACGGAGCACTTCACGAAGTGGGAGCTGATCGAGCAGACCCTCACCTACAAGATCATCAAGGCGGTCCTGGTCCAGGACTTCGTCGACTGCTGGCACGGCAGCGTCAGCGGCTGCGGCTGGGCCCTGAGCAACTTCATCCCGGGCAAGGCGTTCACGAAGATCGCCGAAGCGATCCGCGCGCTGGACGCCGCGATGAGGACAGGCATCGACGTCACCGACGCCTACAAGTCACTGAGGGCCCTCGATCTCGATCCCGCAACGCTTGCGCGGATCGATGACACCGTCAACCTCTTCGAGGATCTGGCGACGTCCTGCAGGATCAACAGTTTCCCGGGACGCACCCTCGTCCTGATGGCCGACGGCAGCCGCAAGGCGATCAGCGACGTACGCCGGGGTGACCGCGTACTGGCGGAGGACCCCGAGAGCGGCGATCAGCGCCCGCCGGTCGTCAGCGCGACGTTCGCCCATGACACGGACCGCCTGATCCACCTCACGCTCGCCGACGGGAGCGCCCTGTCCAGCACCGCGGGGCACCGGGTCTTCGTCGTCGATCGTGGCTGGGTCCTGGTGTCGGAGTTGCGCAGAGGCGACGAGATGCGCTCGCCCGACGGGACGGTCCACGCCGTCAGCGGGCTGCGGGACCTGACGGACCTGGAGCCGCGCACGGTCTACGACCTCACCGTCGACGGTCTGCACACCTTCTACGTGCGCGCCGAAGGCCCGCGTGCGAATGACCTCCTGGTCCACAACTGCGCGAATCTCGCCGACGAACTGGAGTTCCCGAGAAGCGGGGCCCATACGCTGAGCCGGCACGTCGACCCGACCCCGGAGCAGGCCAGGCAGTTCGCCCTCGAGAACGAGCGGAAGGGTCTGGAACCCATCAGTACCGTGTGGACCGACCGGGACATCGCCCAGCAGGCGGTCGACCGCGTTCTGGCCCACTACTTCTTCCCCAACGGCAAGCGGAGGGGAGCCAGCTTCGACGCGCTGGACAACTTCCTCCACCATCGGGGCCAGTGGAGGAACAAGACCGAGTTCCCGATCACCGGACGATGGGACGCGCACGAATCCCTGGGCAAGGTGTACAGGACGGACGGCTCCTGGGAGGCCGCGGGGAATGAGGTCCGCGTGGTCCTCAGGAGGCTGCCGGGGAGGGACGGCCACCAGGGCTACATCGTCTATACGGCGTATCCGCTGAAAAAGCGCTCCTGAGCGGCGTCGACGGCAATCGGCCCATGACCTGGACCTCGGCTCGGCTTCCGGCCGCGGTTCCGGTCCGGAGGCCCGCGGTGGGCCCGTCCCAGGACGGGCCCACCGCGGGAACACAGAGAAAGGCGATGAATACATCGTGGCAAGACGGCGCGAGCACTTCAGCGGATACGCGGGGGACTTCGGCCTCAGCGCACTCGCGGAGAGACTCGGTGCCTCAGGCGTGCGGGCCGATGAGGCACAGGCACGCGTCCTCGCCGCAGAGGTGGCCGATGACTGCGGAGGCGAGGGCGCCGTCGAACTCGGTGCCGACCTGCGCTGCCTGCTGGAGTCCGCCGTGCCGGAAGAGCTGATGCACACGGCATGGCTGGCGGCCGCGCATCAGGGCTTCGATCCCGCCGACTTCGGCATGGGCATGCGCGACTGGCTCCGCCGGCTCGCGGACCGGTACCCGGCCCGCTCCCGGAAGGAAACCCATGGCTACCGGCCCGGATCGGTCCCGTCGAGCATGGACGAGGAGGAGTTGCGCGAAGCCGTGGCCCGGGAGATCCGGACCTCGGCGTCCGAGCTGACGCATGCCGTGGCGACGAGCGGTTCGGCTGCTCCGGTGCCCGGATCCGTGCCGGAAGCACTGGAAAGGATCGTCAGGGAGAGTGACGGAGCACTCGGCTTCCGCCTCTTCCTGCGGGCCTTGAAGGCGTACGGTGTTCCGGTCGCCAAGGACCAGTACGACCGCCTCATGGTGCTCGACACCAGGCTCCGGTACCCGGGACCGCTGGTGTACGACGGCCTGAATGTGCAGTGGCCGCCCATCGACACCACCCAGCGGGACGCCACGGGGGACTTCGGATTCTCCGAACTCACGTCGTGGTTCACAGGGCAATGGCACGACCACACGGCCAGGGAGACGGTGCAGAGGGCCGCGGCCAACGACGACACCGCGGAGACCCCGGGCTCGGCGGCGGCCTCGCTGCTCGAGGACACGCTTCGTCTGCTGGAGTCCTCGCTGTCCTCCGGCACGATCACCACCTTGTGGCTGGCCGCGTCGGACCGGGGCTTCAGCATCGACCGGGCAGGCATCGACGCACGGAGCTGGCTCCGGACGATCGCGGAGGTGTGCCGCGACCGCCTGCAGGAGGTGGCTCCGTCGTACACGCCGGTCGAGCCGTCACTCCGGACCGAGCTCACCGGTCCGGTGCTTCGGGAGCTCCAGGACCTGACACTGCTGCTGGCGGACCGGGCCGTCAGCCCCGGCTGGCACGAGATCCCGGGCACGACCGCGGCGGAAGCACTGGAACAGGTCGTCACCCGGGTCGACCCCGATCTCGGATACCGGCTGCTCCTGAGGCTCCTGCGGGTACTGGCCCTGCCACTGACCGAGGAGCAGTACGCCCGCCACCGGTCGCTCGGCGAGCGGTTCGGCTACGGCGCTTTCCATGTCAACGAGCTGGAACTCCTGGTGGAGCACGGGTGAGCGGATGACACGGCCCGAGCCGCCACGGGTGGGATCGTCTCCCCGGTCCGCCGGCTGCTCCTCACTCCACGGTCAGCGCGGGGAACGGGACGACGAACATGCCGCCCGCCCGTACGTAGTCGGTCAGGCCGGCCCTGATGTCGTCCCGGAAGTTCCAGGCGAAGAGCACGCAGTAGTCGGTGTCCGTGCGGTCGAGGGCCGTGGGAGGCGCGATGGGGATGCCGGAGCCGGGGACGTGGAGGCCGTGCTTGCGCGGGTTGTCGTCGACGATGCGGTCGATGGCGTCGTCGATGCCGGCCTGGGACATCAGCGTGACCGCGCGGGCCGAGGCGCCGTAGCCGGACAGCCGTCTGCCGCGGGCTCGCAGACCGTGGACGACGTCGTGCAGGCCGGTGTTGACCCGTCGGGTGCGGGCGGCGAAGTCGTGCAGCAGGCTGCCGTCGGTCACGCCCGCGGCCTCCTCGCGGCGGAGCAGCTCCGCGACCGCGGGGGAGACGTCGGCGGGCCGTACGGCGCCGGCGGGGCGGAGCCAGCAGCGGATCGAACCGCCCTGGGTGGGGATCTCCTCGACGTCGGTCACGGCCAGGTCGTGCCGCTCCGCCGCGGTGCGCAGCGCGTGCAGCGAGAAGTACGACATGTGCTCGTGGTAGATGAACTCGTACATGCCGGCGGTGGCCATGGGCAGCAGGTGCGCGGCCTCCACCACGGCGTGCGCCCCCGTCGGCGCGAGGAGGCGGCGGATGCCCCGCAGGGTGCTGCCGAGGTCCCCCACGTGCGCCAGGACGTTGTTGGCCAGGACCAGGTCCGCCGGACCCCGTTCGGCGAGGATCTTCTCCGCCACGGAGTCGTCGAAGTGCGTGGCGAGGGTCGGGACGCCGTTCTCCTCGGCGTGCCGGGCGAGGTCGGCGGCCGGGTCGACGCCGAGCACCCGCAGGCCCGCGGCGGCGAAGCCGCGCAGCAGCGTGCCGTCGTTGGAGCCGATCTCGACCACCGTCGCCCCGGCGGGCAGGCGGTGGCGGTCGATCAGGGTGCGCGCGAGCGTCCCGTAGTGGCGTACGAGGCCGGGGGCCGTGCCGGTCGCGTACTTGTAGTCGCGGAAGAGGAGGTCGCGGTCCACCAGGTCGGCCAGCTGGACGTGGGTGCAGGCGGCGCAGCGGACCAGGCGCAGCGGGAAGGTGGCGGCGCGGCGGGCCTCGTCGGCGGTCGGGGCGAGGGCGTTGGCCGGTGGGGTGGGGCGCAGGTCGAGGACCGTCTCGGGGGCCGGTGCGGCGCAGAGCAGACAGCGGTCCGGGCTCATGCCTGCCTCCCCTGCCTCCGCCGGTGCAGTTCGCCGGTGAGCAGTTCGCCGATGCCCTCCAGGTAGGGGGCGACCTCGGGGCGCTCCTCCAGCGGATCGACCCGGACCACCTCGTCCTCGTAGCGGCGGCCGCGGCGGTCCCAGTCGGAGAGCGTCACGAAGACGGTGCGCTCGGGGAAGACGGTGGTGTGCGGCACGCCCTTGGGGCTGATCACCGACTGGCCGGGGCCGACCTCGGCGACGGAGATCCTGTGGTCGGCGTCCTCCTCGAGGTAGATCATGCGGCCGGAGACGACGTACATCAGGTGGCTCTCGTTGCGGTGGTAGTGGTTGCCGCGGACGGCGCCGGCCTCCGATTCGATGACCATCGTCCCGGCGGTGTCGAAGTGGGGGAGCGCGGTGATGCTGCCGCGGAGGTCCGCGTGCACCTCCGTCGGGGCGAGGATGCGGAGGCTGTCGGAGGTAGTGGTGGGGGTGGTGGGGTTCTCGCTGGACAACGTTTCTCCTCTCCGGGGGGCGGGTCCCCCCGGTCAGGCCACGACGGACGCGTGGGCGTTCCAGTGGAAGTCGGCGTCGAGGTCGCCGGCGGCGCGCCTGGCCAGCAGCCACTCGCGGCGGTCGGTGCCGGCCCAGCCGTCGCCGGCCTCGCTCAGCGGGCGGCGGAGCCGCTGCCGGTAGGCGTCGACGACCTCGCGCAGGCCGTCGGCGGCGCCGGCCGTGGAGCGGAAGCCCGTGAAGGCCGTGTGGAACTTGTCGAAGCGGACGGCGTAGCTGCGGTTGTCCTGGGCGGGGGTCCTGGTCACGGTGACGCCCGGCAGGAGCGCGCGGGCCATCTCGACGACGTCGACGATGCGGTGGTTCTGGTCGGCGAACCCGACGTTGAAGATCTCGCCCGCCAGGTCGGCCGTGCCCGTACCGGCGGGGCGGTCACCGGTGGCCGCCAGGACGCGGCGGACGGCGCGGGCCGCGTCGCGCACGTGCAGCAGGGGCCGCCACAGCAGGCCCTCGCCGTTCATCCGGATCTCGCCCCAGCGGCCGGCGGTCAGGGCGATGCGGTTGACCATGAGGTCGCTGCGGAAGGACGGCGAGTCGCCGAACAGGGTCGCGAAGCGCAGCGCGACAGGGGTGAAGGTCCCGTCGGCCAGCCGCAGCACCTCGTGCTCGGCCCGCACCTTGCTGGCGGCGTAGGCGGTCTCGGGGGCGACGGCGTCCTCCTCCGTCAGCTCGCCGTCGCGCGCGGCGCCGTAGACGCTGCACGAGGAGGCCAGGACGTAGGACCGTATGCCGAGCGCCTTCGCCTGCCGGGCCAGGTGGACGGAGGCCTCGGCGTTGATCTGGTGGGTGGCGGCCACCGAGAGTTCGCCGCAGGCGTCGTTGCACAGGGCGGCGAGGTTGACCACCGCGTCGCAGCCCGCCAGGTCCTCGGGGGTGACCCGCCGGACGTCCTTGCGGGGCCGCGGCGGGGCGGTGCCGGCGGCGGCGCCGACGGCGGCGTCGAAGAAGCCCGTGTCCAGACCGATGACCTCGTGTCCGTCCCGCAGCAGTTGCCGCTCCAGGACGGAACCCAGATATCCGCGGTTGCCCGCCAGGAAGATCTTCACAGCTCCACCTCGTCGTGGTGTCGGTGATCTCGGTCGTGCTCGTGTCCGTGGTGCCGTACGGCCGTGTCGAGGGCCGTCAGCAGGTCGGTGACCGTTCTGTCCTGTTCCTCCGATTCGGGGTCTGCCGGGGTGCGGCCTCCCACGGCGTCCAGGAAGTCGCGGAGCTGGCACAGCAGGGGCTCCTCGGGCGCCTCGAACGCGTGGCCGCGCCGTACGTCGTACAGCCGCCGGTCCCGCCATACGGCGACGAGGCCGGCCCCGTCGTGCAGGCGGATCTCCTTGTGCCGCGCCCGGGCGGCGGAGGACACCTCGACGTGTCCGCTGCCGGTGCGCATCGGTACGCCGGCCGTGACGGTCGCCGTGCCGGACGGGCCCCGGGCGACGCGTACCGGGGCCGTCGCCATCCGGTCGACGGCGACCTCGCCGAGCAGTCCGGCGATGCTGAAGACGTGCGGGAAGTACTCCCACACCAGGTCGGTCACGCCGGTGCCGGGGGCCGGTTTCGTCCAGGTGAGGTGCCAGGCGGGCGCGGTCAGCCGGCGGGCCGTCGCCGCCAGGAACCGGAGGCTCTCGTCGTGGCAGTGGGTGTACCCGGTGCGCAGGACGAGCCCCCGCGCGCGTGCCTCCACCCGGGTTCGGGCCAGGTCGGCCGGGTCGGTCACCGCCGGTTTCTCCACCAGGACGTGCAGTCCGCGGCGCAGGCACGCGAGGGTCAGTTCGGCGTGCGTGTGCCGTGGGGTGACGACGGCGACGGCGTCGAGCGGGCGGTCGAGCGCCTCGGCCAGGGAGGTGGTGTGCCGCACACCTGGATGGCGGGCGGCCAGCCACCGGGCGTCGGCGCCGTGGTGCCGGGTGTGGCACACGGCGACCGACGCCCCCAGCCGCGTGGCGATGTCCACATAGCGGCGCCCCCAGGAGCCGACGCCTATGACGGCCAGCCTGGGCCGCACGGTGACTCCTTCCGGCCCTAGGGGACGCGCCAGCCGACGTCGGCGATCTCCAGCAGGGCCGTGCCCTCGGTGTAGAGCATGAAGGGCACGTCGACGTGGCGCAGGTCGATGCCGACCGCGGCCAGCTCGGCCAGCGGGACCGACACCGTCGTCCACTCCCCGTCCGCCGCCTCGCGCAGCCCCGGCGCCAGGTCCACGCCGGGCTGGGCGGGATAGTCGTCGTGGCAGGCCAGGAAGAGGGGGGCGGACGGCGGCTCGAGCACGCGCGCGCGGAAGCGCACATGGGCGCCCGCGTCCAGGTGGCCGCGCAGGTCGGCGGGTGTGCCGGTGGGCGACTCGGCATACACGAAGGCCGGGTAGCCGGTGAAGCGCAGCCGCAGCCCGGTGCCCCCGTCGGGGCCGGGTACGGGGTCGGAGTGGACGATCAGGCACCGCATCGGCCCGGTGAGCGGCACGTCCTCGCGCGACCAGGTGTTGTGGCCGCCGACGCGCAGCCGGTACGGGGTGCCGTCCGCGTCGAGCACCCGGAGCGGGCCGTTCGCCGGGGGCGGCGGCGGGGCCGGCTGCGGCTCGTCCAGCGGCAGGGGGCCGGCGGCGGGGGCCGGGTCGTGCACGGACAGCCCGTGGCCCACGGGGAACAGCGGGGTGTACCGGCCCTCCGGGGCGGTCTCCTCGGCGGGGACGCGGTAGTCCGGCAGGTGGGGCGGGATCCGGTTGACGGCCGCGGAGTCGCGGGTGCGCGGCCAGGAGGACGGCAGCCGGCCCTGGAAGTCGTACGCGGGCGAGCCGTCCGGGGCGGCGAAGAGGACGTCGGTGACGGCCTCGCCGCCGTGCGGGCCGGGCAGCCAGGCGGCGACGAAGGATCGGGAGAGGTTGATCTCCTCGGTGCAGTACAGGGGCCGGCCGGTGAAGAAGACACCGACGGCGGGCAGGCCGACGGAGTGCAGCCGGCGCAGCACCTCCAGGTCGCGGGCGTAGGACAGCTTCAGGTCGGCGTAGCCGAGGGAGCGCCAGGGCTTGAGGGTGCCGCGCATCTCGGCGTACGAGTCCTCGCCGAGGGCGACCACGGCCACGTCGAAGTCGGCGGGGTCGGCGTGCTCCAGCGCCGGGTCGACGGTGCACCGTTCGGCGCCGATGACCGCGCGGACGGCGTCCGCCAGCGTGGTGCCGCCCGGCAGGTCGGCGCGGTCCACGTCGTCGCCCTGCCAGGTGAGGGTCCAGCCGCCGCACTGCCTGCTGATGTCGTCGGCGGCGCTGCCGGTGACCAGCACCCGGGCGGTACGGGACAGGGGCAGCAGGCCGGGGGTGTTCTTGAGCAGGACCAGCGACTTGCGGGCGGCCTCGCGGGACAGGGCGCGGTGCTCGGCGCAGCCGACGACCGGCGCCTCGGCGCGCGCGAGGGCGCGCTCCCGGGGGCGGGGCTTGTCCCACAGACCGGCGCGCATCTTCACGCGCAGCACGCGGGTGACCGCGTCGTCGACGCGCTCCATGGGGATCACCCCGTCGCGCACGTACTGGACGGTCGTACGGTGGACGCTCTGCCAGGCCTCGCGCCCGGCCACCATCAGCACGTCCATCCCGGCGTTGATCGCGTACCCGGCGTCCCCGGCGGAACAGCCGGCGACCTCGGCGTGCGCGTCCCAGTCGCTGATCACGATGCCGTCGAAGCCGAGGGCGTCCTTGAGCACGTCGGTCAGGAGGTAGCGGCTGCCGTGCACCTTGTCGTTGTACGGTTCGGCGCGGCCGGGGGTGTGGTCGTAGTTGGCGGGGTTCGCCCAGCTGCTGAAGGAGACCATCACGCTCTGCGCGCCCGCCTCGATACCGGCCAGGAAGCCCTGGGCGTGGATGTCCCGCAGCACCTCCTCGGAGCAGTGGGCGGTGCCGCGGTCGCCGCCGTTCGCGGTGCCGCCGTCGGCGATCCAGTGCTTGAGGGTGGCGAGCACCTTGCCGTCGGTGCGCAGCGCCTCCACGTCGCCCTGGAGGCCCTCGACCATGGCCCGGCCGTACGCGTGCACGAGGGCCGGGTCCTCGCCGTAACCCTCGTAGTAGCGGCCCCAGCGGCGGTCGCGCGGGGTGGTCACGGTCGGCGCGAAGATCCAGTCCATGCCGGTGGCGGCGACCTCGCGGGCGGTGGCCGCGCCGATGCGCCGCACCAGGTCCGGGTCGCCGGCCGCGCCGAGGCCGATGTTGTGCGGGAAGACGGTGGCGCCGTGCACGTTGTTGTGGCCGTGGACGGCGTCGGTGGCCCACATGAACGGGATGCGGAAGGGGCGGTCCCGCCAGTGCTCCTCGGCGGCCGCCCAGAAGCCGTCCACGGTGTCCACCCAGTCCTGGACGGTGGCGTGGCGCTTGCCGCCGGGCCAGATGCCGGCGCCGTTGAGGGCGGAGCCGATCGCGAAGTCGCGCACGTCCTCGGGGGTCAGCTCGGCCAGCTCGGGCTGGATCATCTGGCCGACCTTCTCCTCGAGCGTCAGCTGCCCGAGGATCTCGGCCACCCGGCGCTCCAGGGCGGGGTCGGGGGGTATCGCGGAGGTGAGGCGGGGCCAGTGCGTCAGGGGGCGGAGGGCGGGCAGCGCCGTGCTGCCGGGCGCCTCGGCGCTGCGTGGAACGGTCGTCACGTCGTCGTCACTCCCCTTCCCGGTCGCCGGAGCCGCCGCCCGGCTCGTCGGTGATCCAGAACTCCTCGGTCCGCGCGGCGAACACCCGCTCCTGGAACGGCGGCGGGACGACCGGCCGGGTCTGCCCCGGGGCGTACAGCTCGACCTGGGTGCGGTGCTCGCGGAACGCGGCGTGCTTGTGCGCCGCGTACGCGCTGATGTCGAAGGAGACGAGCCGCTCCGCCCGCGTACCGGGACCGTCCGCCGGGTTGCGGTTGACGTAGCCGAACTCCTCCTCGGTGCGCTCGTCCCACACCTGGTACCGGTACACGGCCGGCGTCAGCCCGAGCTCGGCCAGGCACGACACCACCGTCTCGCCGGTCAGCCGGTGGTCGGCGTGGAGCTCCCGCACCTCGTGCGGGATGTACACGTCGGTGACGGTCCGGTGCTCGCGCAGGACCTCCAGGACGTCCCGGCGGAACTCCGGGAGGTGCTCGGCGAGCCGGGTGTCGGGGTAGTCGAGGAAGCGCGCCGCCTCCTCGCCCAGCCCCATCGCCTTGGCGGCCATACGGGCCTCCCCCTGGCGGATCACGCGCAGTTCGGCGGGCGTGGGGTCGGTGTGGATGCCCAGGACGGCGGAGTGGGACATCGCGCCGTCGGTGGCGAACACCACGCCGATCCGGGCACCCTCGGCGGCGAGCCGGGCTATGGTCCCGCCGCACGCGATCACCTCGTCGTCCGGGTGCGGCGAGAAGACCAGCACCCGGGGCGCGTCGCGCCGCGCCTCACGGTCCTTCCAGGTCCACATGCCGAGCAGGGGCGGGGTCATCACCGGTCGCCTCCCGAGGTGCTGGAGGCGGCTTCCGCGGAGGCGGCCAGTCCGGCGTCCATCTGGTCGATCGGCCGGATCACCGTGCCGAACCGCTCGGTGGGCTCGCCGTCCGCCAGTCCCCGGGAGCGCAGGATGTCCTCGATCTCGTGGAAGTGGTTGTCCGGCACCAGGTGGGCGACCGGGGTGTCGTACTTGGCGGCGAAGTACGCGTAGTTGTGGGCGGCCGAGCGCATGTTGTCCTCGTAGCTCTTCGCGTGCGGGACGTGCAGCGCGGCCGCGTCGCGGCGCAGGACGAAGCGGGCGCCGGCCGTGCGCAGCCGGTAGCTGAGGTCGACGTCCTCGGCGCCCCAGGAGCGGTACGCCTCGTCGTAGCCGCCGACCTCGCGCAGCAGCTTCGTCGAGGCCGACGAGTTGCAGGTCCACCACATCAGCCAGGGCGCCGTCAGGGCGTCGAGGTCCTCGCCGTAGCGCTCGTAGTAGTCCTCGCGGATGTCCAGCCAGCGGCGCTGCTCGGCGAACTCGGCGAAGGAGGCGTCCGGGTCGGCGAAGTCGACGGCCGCGAGGATCTCCTCGCCGTCCTCGTTGCCCTCGTTGAAGCAGAAGACGTAGCCGACGACCGCCGTGGGCGTGGACGACTGACGGTGCGCGGCCAGGTGGGCGGCGAGCGCGCCGGACTGCAGGATCACCCCGGAGTCCACGAACACGCAGACGTCGGCGCGGGCGTGCTCGATGCCGGCGTTGCGGGCCTTCGCGGCCCGGTAGCCCTCGTCCTCCTGGAAGAAGTAGCGCACGTCGAGCCGGTCACGGTAGCCGGTGACGAGCTCCTCGGTCCCGTCGGTGGAGCCGTCGTCCGAGACCACCACCTCGAAGTGGTCGCCGGCGTCGAGCCGCTGGCGGCACAGCGAGTCCAGGGTGTGTCTGAGCAGGTCGGCGCGGTTGTAGGTGGGTACGACGACCGTGCATGCGGGCGGCGTGGTCACGCGGCGCTCCCTTCGCGGGGGTCCGAGGGATGTGAGGGGGCTGTGGGGTCCGTGGGATCGACGGACCCCGGGGAGTCCGTGGGGTGGCCGGCGGCGGCCGGCCGCAGGAGCAGCACGAGCAGCCCGGCCAGCGCGGTGAGCCCGGCGCACACCCAGAAGACCTGCGCGTAACCGGTCCAGGTGGCGACGGTGCCGACGGCGAGGCCGCCGAGGAACATGCCGGCCTTGAAGGCGCTGGAGTACAGGGCCGAGGCGGTGCCGGGCCGGCCGGGCAGGCTGTCCTGGAGCATGACCACGGGGATGTTGAGGGCGATCGCGGCCCAAGCGGAGTTGAGGGGCTGCAGCGCCAGCAGGAACGGGCGGCTCTCGGCGAGCGGGAGCAGGGCGAAGAACAGCGTGGCGCAGACGGCGGCCGCGATCATCAGCCGCCGCTTGCCGAGGCGGTCCGCCCAGACGCCGGCCAGCACCAGCAGCGGGATCTCCAGTGCGGCGCTCACCCCGAGCAGCAGACCGGCGAACTGGCCGCTCATGTCCAGCTCGTCGGTGACGTACAGGGGCAGGTTGATCTGGTACATCGCGTTGGCGCCGAGCAGCAGGACCACGGACCCGAGCACGAGCAGCGTGGGCAGCCCGACCCCGGCGAACATGCCCCGCAGCCCGGACGGCTCCTCGTCCGCGGCGGACGCGGGGGACGCGGTGGTCCCGTCCGCCGCCGGTTTGTCGGGGCGCGGCAGCCCCCACCGGCACAGCACCGCCGCCAGCAGCGAGAGGCCGGCCGTCGCGGCGTACAGGGCGGTGAAGGACCACTCGGCGATCACCCAGAAGGCGAGCGGTGGGCCCACCACCCAGGCCAGCGAGGTGACCGAGCGCAGGAAGCCGTTGAAGAACGGGGCGTCCACTCCCCGGGAGTCCGCCAGTTCCCGGGTGTACGCGAAGAGCTGGCCGAAGCAGGCACCGCCCAGGCCGAAGAAGACCATGCCGGTCACGAGCAGCGCGTAGTAGTCGCGCAGGAACGTGTAGCACAGGGCGCCCGCCGCGTTCAGCAGCGCGGTCAGCACCAGGATGGTGCGGCGGTCGCGCAGCCGGTCCGAGACCGCGCCCACCGCCATGTCCGTGCCGATCTCCGCGATCGAGCGGGCGGCGAAGAACAGGCCGACCATCAGGGGCGTGGCGGCGACCGCCTCGGTCAGGAAGAGACTGGTGGTGGGGACGACGAACGCGCCGGCCACCCCGATCGCCGCGCTCGCGGCGATCAGGCTGCGCACCGCGGGATCACCGAGCAGGCGCCACCGGCCGTCCTTCTGCTTCCCGGTCACGGCCTGGGCGGTCACGCGGCCCTCCCCTCCGCCGGGCCGGCCGGCGCGGTCTCGCGCTGCCGGTACGGCAGCCAGGGCTGCAGCTCCCGGCCCGCGGGCACCCGTGCCGCCGCCGCGGCATCGGCCGCGTCGATCTCCCCGCGGGCCAGCAGCCGCTCCCGGGTGCCGGCCGGCAGCGCGGCCAGGACACGGTGCCGTACGGCGTCCAGGTCCAGCCGGCCGTCGTGCACGGCGGGCAGCGGCCGGGCCTTCCCCGGGCGCAGGTTGGCCGGGTCGACCTGGCTGGAGACGAGGGTCCAGTAGGCGCGGAAGTGCACCGCCGGGTCGGGCAGCGTGCCGCTGAGGAGCCCGTACCGGATCGTCTCCAGCCAGCAGTCGAGGTAGCGCCGGTCGTGCAGCGCGGACATGTGGCGGGCGCACCACTCGGCGCGCTCGTCGGGGCCGGGCAGCGCCGCCTTGCCGCCGAGCACGCTCAGCACCCAGCCGCCGATCGCCTCGAAGTACGGGCAGGCGGTGCCGAACGCCTCGGTGTCCACCGGGGTGTTGACCACGGCCAGGGTCGGGTCGTGCCGCCAGAAGTGGTGCTCGTACAGGTCCTCGCGGCGCAGACCCCCGGGGACCTGGAGGAAGCCGTAGTCCGGCGGCTCGTAGCCGAGGCAGAGCACCACCGCGTCGTACCGGCCGTCGGTTCCGTCGGCGAGGACCGCCCGCCCGTCGTCGCCGAACCGGGCGAAGGCCGCCACGGGATGCACCCCTCCGCCGTGCACCGCGGGCACGATCTTCTCGTTGACGTGCACCGCCCCGTGGAAGCCGGCCTCCGGCAGCAGCCCGGTGGCCCGGTACATGGCCATGTACTCGGGCGTCCACTCGGTCAGCCAGTCCAGGTACTCGGCGTACGGCACCTCCTCGACGGCGACCCGGCCGGCGTACGAGAACAGGGCGTCGTTGTAGGCGCCACCGATGTCGCGCGGGAGGAACAGCTGCCTGCGGCGTACGGACCAGTCCACCCGTGCGGCGTGCGGGGCGAGGTCGGCGGCGATGTCGGCGCCGCTCACCCCGCCGCCGACGACGAGGACGCGCTGCCCGGCGAACTCCTCCGGCCCGCGGTACTCGGGGGCGGTGAGCACCCGGACCCCGGTCCCGGCGGACGGAAGGCCGCCGTCCGGGAGCCGGGGCCGCCACAGCTCGCCGTTGGCGACGAGGACGGCGTCGACGTCCTCGGACCCGGTCACGCCACCGGAACGGGCCGTCACCCGCCAGCGCCCGTCCTCCTTCGCCACCCGGACGACCTCGTGGCCGAACCGCACCGCGTCGAGCAGCCCGAACTCATCGGCGTACGCGTGCAGATACGCCTGCACCTCGTGCTGCTCGGGGAAGTCGGCGGCGAAGCCGGGCGGGTGGTCGGAGAACGGCATGCTCATGCGCGAGCTCTGCATCCGCACCCCGGCGTACGCGCCGCCGGCCGCGGGGTTCCAGATGCCGCCGAGGTCTTGGTGCTTCTCGTAACAGACCACGTCGTGGCCGTCGGCGAGGGCCTGCTTGACGCAGGTCAGCCCCGCGGGACCGGCTCCGATGACGGCTAAGCGCATGTGTGCTCCTGGCCTCGGTGATGGGGGGAAGGGACGTACAGGAAGTGCAGACGTCCACGGACTTCGCGCATGGCGGGCACGGCGACGTCCGTGGACATGCAGACGTACGGATCGGCTGACGTCACCACGCGGGGCGCGGCGCACGGGGCCGCGGGCCGCAGGCGCTGAACGTGCTGCCGGCGGCCGGGCGGCCCACGTCAGATGAAGGGGTCGAAGTCCTCGGCCAGATCCGCCGGCCCGGGCCGCGACGGGAGCAGCGTGATCTCCTGGTTGGTGCCGTGCCGGGCGCACACGAAGCGGCAGTCCTCGCTGGGGTCGATCACCGTGGTGTCGGCGGCCGACCACATCTCGGCGAAGCTCATCCGCTGGATGTCACCGATCCGGCCCTTGGGGTTGCCCCGGTGGTAGGGGCAGACGAAGACGCCGGTCGGGGTGACGGTGGTGCGCAGCTCGGCGACCGCGCAGGCGCGGTACTCCTTGGGCTGCACGGGGTCGGTGCCACGGCGTACGGCCTGCCAGTTGGAGGAGTGCAGGACGTGGAAGGAGTCGTCCTCCAGCTCGCGCAGCCGGGCGATCTGCTCCTCGACCGCCTCGATGTCCTCGGGACGCTGGTTGACCGTGTAGTGGTCCTCGTCCAGCATCGCCTTGACCTCGAAGTAGTCGCAGCCGATCTCCCGGGCCAGGACCCCGGCCCGGTACACCTCGTCGTAGTTGGAGTCGGTGACCCGGCCCTCGTCGTCGAAGCGCTGCATCAGCAGGAACGAGTAGCCGAGCCGGCCCTGCTTGCGCGAGGCGAGCAGCCGCATGTTCTCGATGACCTGCGGGAAGGCGCTGTGCTTGCCCCGGCTGGGGCGGAAGGCCTGGAAGGTGTCGGCGCTACCGGCGTCCACCGAGACCCGGACCCAGGACAGCATTCCGGCCAGCTGGTCGATGTGGCGGTGGATCTGGGTGCCGTTGGTGACCAGACCGAGCTGGATGCCGGCCCCGTGGAGCACCTCGATGATCCGCCCGATGGCCCGATGCAGCAGCGGTTCCCCGCCGCCGATCAGGATCACCGCGCGGACGTCCGAGTCGGCCAGCTCATGGGCGAGCCGGACGATGCGGTCCTGGCCTATCTGGCCGTGGTGCAGCACCTGGGAGCTGATGCACTCCGGGCAGGCGAGGTCGCACACGGTCGTGGGATCGAGGTCGACGACGAGCGGCGAGGGCAGCCGCTTGCCCTGGGCGACGTCGAGGACCGAGGGGTACACCGAACGCTGGTAGATCTTGCCCACCAGGTCGAGATTGCGCTCCACGAACTGGGTGCCGAGCTGGGTGCCGAGGGTGGTTCCGGACGGTACGGAATTGCGGTCGGGCATGCGTGCTGTCACTTTCCGGTTCGGCGGACGAAGAACGAACGGCGCAAGTGCAGTCGTGGGAGGGCGGGGGGAGTGGGGAGAGGAAGGCGGTGACGAGACGGCCGGCAGGCCTGACCGACAGCTCTGGCTGACAGACCTGGACGGCACCGGTGCGACGGTGCCTGGGAGCGCTCCCAAGAAGGTGGCCGAATCGATGGTGCCTGTCAACCGGCCTGCGCGAACTGGTTGTCGAGCACAGCCGGTTGGCTGGATCCGGTCGCCCTTGACAACGACGGCGCCGCCGGGAAAGCCTGTGGGAGCGCTCCCATGCCGCGCTGTCATGCCGCTCCATGGAAGGCTCCCGCAGACGGGCGGGACCGAGGGCGCACTCAGTCACCTCACCAGGAGGGCCGAACGGATGACCGCTGCGAGCACCGAACCCGTGCCGAGCGCCCCCGTGCCGAGCGAGGCCGTGGACGGGCTGCCCGTCGACTTCGTCTGGGGCGCGGCCACGTCCGCGTACCAGATCGAGGGGGCCGCCGCCGAGGACGGGCGTACGGCGTCCATCTGGGACACCTTCAGCCACACCCCGGGCGCGGTGGCCGACGGCGACCACGGTGACGTGGCCTGCGACCACTACCACCGGATGCCCGAGGACGTCGGCCTGCTCGCCGATCTCGGGCTGGACGCCTACCGCTTCTCCCTCTCCTGGCCGCGCATCCAGCCGGGCGGCAAGGGCCCGGCGAACGCGCGCGGCCTCGCCTTCTACGACCGTCTGGTCGACGAGCTGCTGGCCAAGGGCATCACCCCCTGGGCCACGCTCTACCACTGGGACCTGCCCCAGGAACTGGAGGACGCGGGCGGCTGGCCGGCCCGCGACACGGCGTACCGTTTCGCCGAGTACGCCGGGATCGCGGCCGCCGCCCTGGGCGACCGCGTGACGAACTGGATCACCCTCAACGAGCCGTACTGCTCGGCGCAGCTCGGCTACTACAACGGCATCCACGCCCCCGGCCGCAAGCACTTCCCGGACTTCACGAAGGCGGCCCACCACCTGCTGCTCGGCCACGGCCTGGCGGTCCAGGAGGTGCGGGCGCAGGCACCGCGGCCGCCGCGGGTCGGGATCACGTTCAACCCCACCGTCGCGCATCCCGCCTCGGACGCGCCCGAGGACGTCGAGGCCGCCCGCCGGGCCGACGCGCTGGGCACCCGGCTCTACCTCGACCCCGTGGTGCACGGCCGCTACCCGGAGGACCTGCTCGCCGACCTCGAGCCGTACTCCGCCACGCCGCCGGTCCAGGACGGCGACCTGGAGGCCATCGCGCAGCCGCTGGACTTCCTCGGCGTGAACTACTACTTCCGCAACGTCGTACGGCCTTCCGCCGAGCCGCACGGCTACGAGTCCGTCCCGCAGACCGACCGCCCCTCGACCGCGATGCCCTGGGAGATCTACCCGGAGGGGCTGACGGACCTGCTCACCCGTATCACCCGGGAGTACGGCGCTCTGCCGCTGTACATCACGGAGAACGGCGCCGCCTTCGACGACGAGAAGTCCGCCGTGGACGAGTCGGGGCGCGTCCAGGACACGGACCGCATCGCCTACCTCGCCGACCACCTCGCGGCCGTCGGCCGGGCCCGCGCGGCGGGCGCGGACGTCCGCGGCTACTTCTGCTGGTCGCTGATGGACAACTTCGAGTGGGCGTACGGCTATGCCAAGCGCTTCGGCCTCGTGCACGTGGACTACGCCACGCAGCGGCGTACCCCGAAGGCCAGCGCCCTGTGGCTGCGGGACGCGGCCAGGGCGGCACGGACCCGCTGACGGGGGAACGGTGAGCCCGAGGAAAGCAGCCTCCCCGCTGTCCTCGGACGGGGTGGTTCCGGACACTGGGGAAGCGTCCGGAACCGCCCCGCACTCGCCGTACCCGGAACCGCCCCGCACGCGCCGTACCCGGCGATGCGGGGTGGGGGAAAACACCTGGGGCCGGAATCCTCATCGGATTCCGGCCCCAGGCCTTCAGTAGCGGGGACAGGATTTGAACCTGCGACCTCTGGGTTATGAGCCCAGCGAGCTACCGAGCTGCTCCACCCCGCGTCGGTGATTCCAGTGTACGCCATGCGCGGGACGGCGCGCACAGGGGTTTCGCCGGGCCCTGTACGTTCCGGGCAGCGGCGGTCGGCATGACCTGGGCCACCGACCGCTTGCCGATCGTTCTGCCCCCGCTGCCGAGCTCCCGACGGTGTCAGCGCAGCTTGGCAGACAGGAAGCGCAGGGCGGGGCTGGACACGTCGACGCGGACGGGCAGACAAGCACGCGAGGCCTCTGGTGGAGATTATTTCTCCTTGGCCGAAAACCCATCCACCAGGGGCTTCACCACGTTGTCAGCCCAACTGGCGCATCGGCCAGTCAGATGGGAAAAGGCTCCCTGGCTTGAGTCGTAGTTGTAGTCGCTGATCGGCCCACCAGACCCCGAATTCTGCCTCGGTTCCTTGGTCTGGCCAGCGTTCTGCGACCGCCGGCAGGAGCAGAGCATCGACGGACCCTCCGACCCACGGGATGATCGTGGTTGATTGCCGTGGTTGCTGACGTGGTTCGCGTACTCGTGGCGGGCCTTGCGCTGTGCCAGGATCGCTGCGGCCTTGTCGAGCGGCCGGCAACGGTCGAGGAACTGGCGGTGTACCGCCGGAATGGCACTGACGCGCGGGATGTAGCCCTGGCCGCGTCGTAGGGGCACGCCCTGGTCGAGCGCGGCGCGCTCGGCGGGCCCAGTTGGTCTTTGGAAGAGTCACCGCCGTACGGACAGGTTCCCCACGGTGGCGTTTATGGTCAGCCGCCCTGGGTAACGGGCCACGGTCTCCCGCCCGCAGCCCGTACCGCAGCTTCTTGCCTCCGCCGGGGGACGTTCGTCACACTTCCGCCTTCGATTTCGCTGTGCGTCGAGGTCCGGTGACGTCGATGAGGGCGCTTGCGGCTGCGGCGGTGGCGGGGCTGGGAGGGATGTCGGCCGGGCTGGTGAGGCTGACTCGTCGGGGGGCGTGCCGGCGGAGCCCGATGGTGGTGACCTGAGGGTCGCGGGCGGCTTCGAGGGCGAGGGTGGGGAGCAGAGCGATGCCGAGCCCGGTGGAGACGAGGGTTTGGGTGACGACGTAGTCGTCGGTGCTGTGGCGGATGTCGGGCAGGAAACCCTGGCTGGCGGCTGCGGTCGTGAGGTGCGTGCGGCAGCGTGGGCAACCGGCGATCCAGCGCTGGTCGGCTGCGTCGGCGAGGTCGGTGTCGGTCCGGTCCGCGAGTGGGTGTCCGGAGGGCAGTACCAGCAGCATCGGGTCGTCGAACAGCGGAGTCCGTGCCGGTTCCGCGGGGGTGTCGGGGACGTTGTCGTAGTCGAAGGTGACAGCGAGATCGGCGTCTCCGGCGGCGAGGAGCCGGCGGGCTTCGCCTGGCTCGGCCTCGGTGAGCCGGACGTCCAGGCCGGGTGCGCGTTCCTGCAGGAGGGCGATGGCGGCGGGGACGAAGGTTGCGCACGCGGAGGGGAACGCGGCGAGGCGGACCTGTCCGGCGCGCAGGTCGGTCAACGCGCTGAGGTCCGCGCGGGCCGCGCGCAATCGGGCAGTGATGGCGTCGGCGTGCGTCGCGAGGGATTGCCCGGCCTCGGTGAGGGTGACACCGCGGGAGTTGCGGATGACCAGCGTGCAGCCCGTGTCGCGTTCGAGTCGCTTGACGTGCTGGGCGACGGCCGGCTGCGTCCAGCCCAGCGCTTGTGCGGCGGCGGCCAACGACCCGGAGCGCGCGACTTCGGCGAAGACCAGCATCCGGCGCGGGTCGAGCAGATCACGCACGCTGTCCTGTGATTTCCGTTCATTGTCCACACCCGTGACCCAAGCACAGCTTGGGTCTGCTCGCGTCAAGGTCGCACTTCCGCACAGTCCGGCGGTGGCCCAGGCTGGGGAAATGTCGGAGAACGCAACCATGGAAAACACGCAGGCATCTGAAGGGCGGTCTTCTCTCGCCCTGGCCCAGGCGGAGTTCGACCCCGAGGCCGTCTACCTCAACACGGCCTCCCTGGGGCTGCCCCCGCGCAGCTCCCTGCAGGCGTTGCAGCGGGCTCTGGAGCAGTGGCGCGCAGGGAATGCGAGCCCGCCGGACTACGACGCCCCGCTCGAAGCTGCCCGCTCCTCCTACGCAGAGTTGGTCGGCGTGGACGCGTCCCGGGTAGCGGTGGGCAGTCAGGTCAGCGTTTTCGCCGGACTGATCGCAGCAGCCCTGCCCGCGGGCAGCGAGGTCCTCACCGTGACCGGGGAATTCACCAGCATGGTGTTCCCGTTCCTGGCGCAGGCTAGCCGCGGTGTAGTGGTCAGGGAGGTGCCCCTGGAACACCTGGCTGAGTCGGTGTCGTCACGGACCGCACTGGTGGCCGTCTCGGCGGTGCAGTCCGCGGACGGGCGCTTGGCCGACCTCGACGCTCTCACCGAGGCGTGCGCCGTGACGGGCACTCGGGTTCTGCTGGATACCACCCAGGCAGTTGGCTGGCTGCCCGTGGACGCAGGCCGCTTCGCCTACACCACTGGTGGTGGCTACAAGTGGCTGCTGGCGCCGCGGGGTACCTGTTTCTTCACGGTGCAGTCCGATCTCGCCGACGAGCTCATTCCGCATACGGCGGGCTGGTACGCCGGCGGTGAGCGGTGGGACAGCCTCTACGGCGGCCCGCTGCGGCTGGCCGGCGACGCCCGCCGCTTCGATGTGTCCCCGGCCTGGCACTCCTGGGTCGCCCAGGCACCGGCCTTGGATCTGCTCACCGCGATCGGCCCCGCCGTCCTGCACGCCCACGCGCTCGGCCTGGCCAACCGGTTCCGTGCGGCCGTCGGTCTCCCACCCGGGGACTCCGCGATCGTCAGCATGGCCGCCGACCCGGGCACAGCCCATCGGCTGGAGCGGGCGGGCGTCATCGGCAGCATCCGTGCCGGCCGGCTCCGCCTGGCGTTCCACGTCAACAACACCACGTACGACGCCGACCGCGCCGCGGACGCGGTGGCCGGCCATGTTCAGGACTGATCCACGATGACCAACGGTGCATTCGCCGCGCCTGTGCTGTTCGCGGTGGTGGCGACTAACCCCAGGCGGCGCCACGACACTGGTGATGGCGTCCGGGGCGCGATTCGGCTTCCGCCGCTCCGTGCCGCTCATCGCCGGCATCGCCATCGGCCTCGCGACGCTGGCGGCCGCCGCTGCCGCCGGACTAGCAGGCCTCCTCCTTGCGATACCGTCGCTGCAATTGATCGTGACGTTGACCGGATCGGCCTATCTGGCGTTCCTGGCCTGGAAGATCAGCAGGAGCGGACCGCCGAGTTCGCCAACGAACGTGCATGCGCCGACGAGCCTCATCGGCGGCATGGCCCTGCTCTGGCTGAATCCCAAAGGCTGGACCATGACCCTCGGCGCGGCGGCATCCTTCGCCGCCGTGGCAGGAGGACCGTTCCGCCTCGCGGTGTTTCTCGGAACGGTGTTCGCTCTCGCGGCCACCGTATCGCTGATCCTGTGGTGCACCGCCGGGCTGCTGCTCGCCCGAACACTGCGGACCAACCGGCACTGGCGGGTGCTGAACACCGTGCTGGCTCTCCTGCTGATCGCCTCGATCATCCCGATGTGGACGGGATAGCGAACTGGCCAGGCTGGCCCGAGAACGTGCCGGTGGACCAGGCATGGGTCGATGCGGCGGCGACGTCACTACGGGAAACCGGCGTGATCGAGGACACTCTGCGCGCCGCCGGCTGGTGGCCGGGACGGCACTCCCGGTCGACCGCTGGCGCGAGATGCTCGAGAGGACCGGCTTGGTCCGCATGCACGATGGCGCCGAAGCCTTCCTGACAGAGTTCGGCGACCTGGACGTGCAGATCAGCGGACCAGGCATCACCTGCGCCAAGACCCCCTTCAGCTTCGACCCTGACAACCTGATCGGCGAGGAGGACCGCTTCGTCGACCGGAGCGCAACACCGGAGTTTCAGCAGGACTCAGTGCTGACGGAGCGACTCAACCTGCAGGGCCCGGCGCACGCCGCTCGACGCGCCGAGCTCGGCGCTCAGCGGCCGAGCAGATGACGGTTCGGCGCGGTCGCCCGCTCCTCGTACTCCGGGAGTACGACGACATCGGCGCCCGCCGCGGCGAGCAGCCCGCTCCCGTCGGCGCCGGCCACGAACGTGTCGGGCTCGCGCCAGGCGGTGACCACGCGCCGTACCCCGGCGTCGAGGATCAGCCGGGCGCAGGGGGCCGGGCGGGAGGCACGGCGGGCGCAGGGCTCCAGGCTGCTGTAGACGGTGGCGCCGGCCAGGCGCGGGTCGGCGGGGTCCAGCTTGGCCAGGGCCGCCTCCTCGGCGTGGACTACGGGGTCGCCGGCCTCCCGGGAGTGGCCGCGGGCCAGCTCCGTGCCGTCGTCGGCGACGACGACCGCGCCCACGCTGAACGCGGTCCGCGAGGGCGGGCACTCGGCCGCCAGTTCGCAGGCGAGCGCCAGCCAGTGCCGGTCGGCCGCCGAGACCCGCTCGCCCGTGCCGGGGACCGTGGGGGCGTAGCGCAGGAGGACGACGTCCCCGACGGGCCGGCTCTCCAGCAGTCGCAGCCGACTGCGCGGTCCGCCGGGGTACGGGCCGGTGCCGAACATCCGGGGGGCGGCCGCCTCGCCGACGAAGAGGGGGGCGACGGCGAGCTGGAGTTCGTCGGCGAGGCCCTGCCGGAGCAGCTGGGTGTGGATGCGCCCGCCGCCCTCGACCATGAGGCGCTGGACGCCGCGTACGGTGCCGAGGTGGTCGAGGACGGCCCGCCAGTCCAGTTCGGGGCCGACGGGGACCACGTCGGCCGGCAGGTTCAGGCCGCGTACGCGTGCGGCGCCGCTGTCGGTCGTGTACACCGCCTTCGCGCCGCCGGTGTGCCAGAACCGCGCCGCCGGGTCGAGGTCGCCGGACGCGGTGACGGTGACCTTGAGCGGGTACTCCGGGAGGCCGGCGGCGACCCGGGCCGCGCGGCGTGCGGGCGAGTTGACCAGCAGCCGTGGGTTGTCGGCGCGCAGGGTGCCGGCGCCGACCAGGATGGCGTCGCTGGCCGCCCGCACCTCGTCCACCCGGTCGAAGTCGGCGGCGTTCGAGAGCAGCAGCCGCTCCGGCCCGGTGTCGTCGAGGAAGCCGTCGAGGGAGACGGCGGCGGACAGCAGGACATGAGGCGGCTGGGACATGGGCGTACTCCTGATTCGTCCTGGGGCGTCCTGGGGCGACTCCCTGGTTCAACTTTTAAGCAATTACTACACTGTCGGCATGACGACCCGCTGGCTCACCGCCGAGGAACAGCGTGCCTGGCGCGCCTATCTCGCCGCCTCGCTGCTCCTGGAGGACGTGATCGACCGGCAGCTCCAGCAGGAGGCCGGCATGCCGCACCTGTACTACTCGGTGCTGGCCACGCTCTCCGAGGCGCCGGACCGCCGGCTGCGGATGACCGATCTCGCCGAGGCGCTGAAGATCACGCGCAGCCGGCTCACCTACGCGGTGACGCGCCTGGAGAAGGACGGGGCGGTACGGCGTGAGGGGTGCCCCTCGGACCGGCGCGGCAGCGTCGCGGTGCTCACGGACGAGGGGGCGACCGTCCTGGAGCGCACGGCTCCGGGGCACGCGGAGACGGTGCGCGCGGCGGTGTTCGACCACCTCACGCCGGAGCAGGTGGGGGACCTGGAGCGGATCTGCGCGGGCATCGCGGAGGCCATCCAGGGCGACGGGCGGCAGGCGGTACGGGCCGACGAACTGCCGTGGCGCCGGAGGTCCTGTCCGTCCGGGTGAGCCGGACGCGCGCCACCGGGGGCCGTCTCGCGGGGATCGTCCCGCAGGGGTTGCCTGTCGGCTCCCCGAAGGCTGCTGGAAATCCTGTTGCTTGAAGTTTGAAGCAGAGCTAGAGTCCTGGGCGTCGTTGTGCTTCAAAAATGAAGCAATGAAGGAGACCCGCATGCCCGACCTCCCCGCCGCCACCCCGCGTGCCCGCGTCCGGGTGCCGCTGCGCTTCCACGACGGGTACTCCGTCGACGCCGAACTGGTCACCTTCCACGGCCTGGCCGACGGCCAGGAGCACGTGGCCGTCGTCCTGGGAGACCCCGAGCCCGGAGCGGCGCCGCTGGTGCGGCTGCACTCCGAGTGCCTGACCGGGGACGTCTTCGGCTCGGCCCGCTGCGACTGCGGCCCGCAGCTGCGCGAGGCCGTGGAACGGATCGCCGGCCGCGGTGGCGTACTCCTCTACCTCCGCCAGGAGGGCCGGGGCATCGGTCTCTACAACAAGCTCGACGCGTACGCCCTCCAGGACCAGGGGCTCGACACGTACGCGGCCAACGCGGCCCTCGGGCTGCCCGAGGACGCCCGCGACTACACGGCCGCCGCCCAGATGCTCCGGGCGCTCGGCGTCGACGCGCTCGACCTGCTCTCCAACAACCCCGACAAGGCGCGCCAGCTCCGCGAACTGGGGGTCGACGTCCGCGACCGGGTCGCGACGGGCGTCTTCACGACCGCCCACAACGTCCGGTACCTGCGCGCGAAGGTCCTCCAGACCCAGCACACCCTGCCGCTCGCGGATTTGACGGACGTTCCGGACCTGACCGAAGTCCCGGCGAGCTGACCGGAACGCGACACCCGCAAGACCGGCATCACGAAGCGTGTCCGAGCGACTCCCCGCACATAACAACTGACACACAGTCAGAAACTCGGTGGTTTTCACGTCAGGGTCAACTCGCCCCGTTTCGACCCCTCATGACCTGTTGATCCAGTGCGAAAGTCGGAAGGATCACTGGGATCTGCTTGGAATACGGCCTGCGCGTCTATTAACGTTCGATAACGCAGCGCGGTCGTCCCAGCCGTCACAAGAGGCGGCTCCGTGCGCACGCGCCGAATCCCGTAAGGGAACCGGGGAACCACTCATTGGGGTGAATCGGGCGGATGTCGCCGTCGTCGAACGGCCGATATACGCGCGTAGGAGACCTTCCTGTTCCGAACCCGTCAGCTAACCCGGTAGGCGAGTAGGAAGGAAAGGAGTGCGCCCACGTGGCGTCCAACCGGCTCGCGACCGAGGCTCCGGTCGAACCCTCCATGCCGCGCCAGAAGACCGGCGACACCTTCGGCTACGGCAGCTACGACAGCGAGAACGAGGGTCCCTGGCAGGAGTGGAACCCCACGGCGGACACCGTCCGCCCCACCCGCGGCCGGCACCGCGTCGCGAAGCAGCGCGGCGGAGGACTCGCCCGCAGCTCCACCGTTCTCGGCGTCGGCGTGATCGCCGCCGTCGGCGCGGGCGGCATGGCCACCGCGCAGTCCGGCAAGCCGCCGGTCTCCATATCGATGCCCGACCTGCCGAACGTCGGCTCGGTGTTCTCCGGTGACGACGCGGAGGAGGCACAGGGTTCCGTCGCCGCGCTGAGCACCGCCGGTCTCACCACCTCCGGCACCGAGCAGGGCACCGCCGACGCCGGTGAGGTGCTGCGTGCCCGCATCATGCAGCAGGCCGAGTCGCAGCAGGACCAGGTCGACGCCGCCGCCGCGGCGGCGGCCGAGGAGAAGGCCGCGCAGGAGGCCGCCGAGCGCGCCGCCGAGGAGCGCGAGGCCGCCGAGAAGAAGGAAGCCGCCGCCAAGAAGAAGGCGGAGGAGGAGGCCGCGAAGAAGGCCGAGGCCGAGCGCCTCGCGAAGCTCGCAAAGCAGTACGCGCTCCCGACCTCCTCGTACACCCTCACCTCCACCTTCGGCCAGGCCGGTCCGTACTGGTCCTCCGGCTACCACACCGGTCTCGACTTCGCCGCGCCCACGGGCACCCTGATCAAGGCGGTGCACAGCGGCACGATCACCCAGGCGGGCTATGACGGCTCGTACGGCTACAAGACCGTGCTCACCCTCGACGACGGCACCGAGGTCTGGTTCGCCCACCAGTCGTCGATCAACGTGAGCGTCGGCCAGAAGGTCGCGACCGGCGACGTCATCGGCCGCGTCGGCGCCACGGGCAACGTCACCGGCGCCCACCTCCACCTGGAGGTCCACCCCGACGGCAGCAGCTCGGGCATCGACCCGCTGGCGTGGCTGCGGGACAAGGGCCTCAACCCCTGACACCGGCCGCTGCCACACCGGCCGCCGCCGCACCGGTCGGCTGCCGCTGACATCGGCCTGCCGCAGACTGTTTACGAACCCTTGGCCGGGCGCGCGGAATCCGTGCGTCCGGTCCGGGCGTTGACACAAGACATGACGTCTCTTCGCAAACTCGGCTCTTCCGACCTCGAGGTCTTCCCGCTCGCCCTCGGCGGCAACGTCTTCGGCTGGACCGCCGACGAGGCGCAGTCCTTCGCCGTACTGGACGCCTACACGGCCGCCGGCGGCAACTTCGTCGACACCGCCGACTCCTACTCGGCGTGGATCGAGGGCAACCAGGGCGGCGAGTCCGAGACCATCATCGGCAAGTGGCTGAAGGCGCGCGGCAACCGCTCCGACGTCGTCGTCGCCACCAAGGTCAGCCAGCACCCGGAGTATCAGGGCCTCACCGCCGCCAACATCAAGGCCGCGGCCGACGCCTCCCTCCGCCGCCTGGACACCGACCACATCGACCTCTACTACACCCACTTCGACCAGCCCGAGGTGCCGGTCGAGGAGATCATCGGCGCGCTGGACGAACTGGTGAAGGCGGGCAAGGTCCGCGCCATCGCCGCCTCCAACATCACGCCCGAGCGCCTGCAGGCCTCGCTGGACTTCTCCGACCGCGAGGGCCTCGCCCGTTACGTGGCGCTCCAGCCGCACTACAACCTGGTCTCCCGCGACACGTACGAGGGCCCGCTCCAGGACCTCGCCGCCCGCTCCGGGCTGGCCGCCGTGCCGTACTTCGCCCTCGCCAAGGGCTTCCTCACCGGCAAGTACCGGCCCGGTACGACCGTGGAGAGCGCCCGGGCCGAGGGGGCGGGCGCCTACCTGGAGACGCCGCAGGGCGTACGGGTCCTCGCCGCCCTGGACGAGATCGCCGGGGCCCGCGGCGTCGAGGTCGCCACCGTGGCCCTCGCCTGGCTCGCGGCCCGGCCGACGGTCGCCGCGCCGATCGCCTCCGCCCGGACGGTGGAGCAGCTGCCGGCTCTGGTGGCCGTGGGCGACGTGACCCTCACGGACGAGGAGCTCACCAAGCTGACGGAGGCGTCGGAGGCGTCGGAGGCGTAGAGCACTTCCGAGGAGAGCTGGTGCGTGAGCCGGGGCGCGGTGTCCCCGCCGCCTATGACCGGTAGGGGTTGTACGCGGGGTACGAGTGGTTCGCGGGATACGGCGTCGGCCAGGGTGAGGGGTATGTGACCGGCCCCGGCCCCGGCGCGTACGCCGGTGCGGGCGCGGGTGCGGGCCCGTGGCCGAATGTCTGTTCGTACCCCTGCCCGTATGCCTGCCCGTACGCTCCCCATGGCGCCACGGGCAGCGGTGCCGGTGCGGCCGCCCGCGCCGCGTACGCCAGCGCGGGCCGCGCGGTCTCGCGCCGGTGCCACAGCGCGAAGAGCAGCTCCCGCTCCCGTACGACGAAGTCGGTGCCCGCCCGGCCCCGGCGCCCCCGGTGCCGCAGGAACGCGAGCGAGGTCGCGTACGCCTCGTACTCGCCGACGGACCGGGCCGCGGCCCTGCCCCAGTGGTGCCCGGCGAACTCGCGGGCCAGCCGCCGCGCCCGCATGCTGCCGAGGAGGTACGGCTCGTGCGGGGTGAGCCAGCCGGCGGCCACGTAGGCGGGCAGTTCCTCGCGCACCGTGCGCAGCTCCCGCTGCCGTGTCCAGATGACCAGCCAGGTCAGCAGCCCGAACGCGGGCACCATGAACACGGCGTACACCGCGAAGAAGCCGAACTCGCCGAAGGTCGTCGAGCCGTTCCACAGGGCGTGCATGCCCATCGCGAGCAGCAGTCCGGCGAGGGGGAGGAGCACACGGCGGACCCGCTGCCGCTGTGCGGAGACCGCCGCGATGCCGAAGCCGATGCCGGTGAGCACCGTGAACAGCGGATGCGCGAAGGGCGACATGACGACGCGGACGAAGAAGGTCGCGGCGGTGACGGAGGCGAGTCCGCTGCCGCCGCTGAGCTGGTCGGTCCCGAAGGCCGTGCCGAGGTAGAGGATGTTCTCGGTGAAGGCGAAGCCGGTGGCGGTGACCCCGGCTATCACCACTCCGTCGACGATCCCGGCGAAGTCCCGGCGGCGGAAGAGGAAGACCAGCAGGACCGCGGCCGCCTTGGCGATCTCCTCGACGACGGGCGCTATGACGGTGGCGCCGAGGGTGTCGGCGCCGGACGGGTCGGCGGTGGCCGTCGCTATCCACCGGGTCGCGAAGCTGTTCGCGACGATGGCTATCAGCGCGGCCGCGCACGCCCCCCAGGCGAACGAGAACAGCAGGTTCCGCCAGGGGCCGGGCGCGACCCGGTCCAGCCAGCGGAACGCGGCTATCAGCAGCGGTACGGGCAGAACCGCCAGGCCCAGGCCGACCAGGAATCCGTGCGTGCCGGTCTGCTCGCGGACCAGGGCGAGGATCACCAGCCCGGAGAGCGCGAGCAGGGTGACCAGGGCGCCGTACCGCACTCCCCTGCGCTGCCACCAGTGCGCGGGGCGCGGGAGCCCGAGAGGGTGATCGCCCGGGCCGGCGGGACCGACCGGTCCCAGCGGTTTTCCCGGTCTGGCCGGTCCGGCCGGTCCGGTGGGCCCGTCGGGATGCGTCGGATACGGGAAGGAGGTGGCCACGGCATCGACCTTAACGAGGGATGGGCGCTGCCCGCGACGGCGCCGCGTGAGGCGGGAATCGTGCCCAGTGGTGCTGTGCGGGTGCCTCGCGCGCTGCCGCCGGGGAGGTCAGGCGCCGGTGGTGGGCTGCTGGTGCGGTACGCGCCGGAAGAGCAGGTCGTTCACCACATGACCCTTGTCCAGTCCCTGGCCCTCGAAACGGGTCACGGGCCGGAACGCGGGACGTGGCGCGTAACCGCCGTCGGGCTGGGTGTTCTCGAAGTGGGGGTGCGCGGTCAGGACCTCGAGCATCTGCTCGGCGTACGGTTCCCAGTCGGTCGCACAGTGCACGAGTGCCCCGGGCCTGAGCCGGGTGGCGGCGAGCGTCAGGAACTCCGGCTGGATCAGCCGTCGCTTGTGGTGCCGCTTCTTGGGCCAGGGGTCGGGGAAGTACACGCGGAGTCCGTCGAGCGCGTCCGGGGTGAGCATCTCGCGCAGCAGGATGATCGCGTCACCGTTGGCCACCCGGATGTTGGACAGCCCGTACCGGTCGGCGAGATTCAGCAGATTGCCCTGGCCCGGGGTGTGCACATCGACGGCGAGGATGTTGGTGTCCGGGTCGTCGGCGCCCATCTGCGCGGTCGCCTCGCCCATGCCGAAGCCGATCTCCAGCACGACGGGGCGGGCGTTCCCGAACAGTTCGGACAGATCGAGCGTCCGGCTTCCGTCGATGTCGAGCCCCCACTTGGGCCACAGCCGCTGCAGGGCGTCCGCCTGGCCCGTCGTGACCCGGCTGCGCCGCGGCTGGAAGCTCCGGATCCGCCGCTCGAAGTGAGACCCGGCCGGGTCCGCCTTCGGCCCGTCGGGGAACCGGGGCTCGCCCTTGGGGCGGGGGCTCCGCGGGACGGGCGCGGAGTCGGGGGCGTCGGGGGCGTGGGCGGAGTCAGACACAATGCGGTCGATTTTACGTGCGCGAGCGCGGAGCCGCTCCGCTCGCTCCGGACAGCGCCTGGCGTGCCGCGGGGTACGAGGACTCTCCTTGGGCGGGCGTTCCGGGGCCGGCCCCTTCCGGGCCGCACTCTCCCGGGCCGGGCTCCCCCGGGCCGGGCTCCCCCGATACCGAGCGCTCACCCGCGAGTACCCCGGCCGGTTGCCCATGTCCCGGCCGGAGGAGGCCCTTGTTTCGGCCGGAGGCCCATGCCCCGGCCGGAGGCCCATGCCCCGGCCGGAGGCCTATGTCCCGGCCAGCGCCGCCAGTGCCCTGCGGCCCACCTCCCGGCCGATGGGCAGGGAGGCGGTGGCCGCGGGGGACGGCGCGTTCAGCACGTGCACGGTGCGCGGGGCCTCCCGGATCAGGAAGTCGTCCACGAGGGTGCCGTCCCGCAGGACCGCCTGGGCCCGCACTCCGGCCGCCGCGGGCACGAGGTCGTCCTCGGTGACCGTCGGCAGCAGCCGCCGCACCGCCTGGGTGAACGCCGTCTTGGACACCGACCGCCGCAGCTCGCCCGCCCCGTACCGCCAGTGCCGCCGGGCTATTCGCCACGATCCGGGCCAGGCCAGCGTGGCGGCCAGCTCGCGCGGCCGTACGACGCCCCAGCCGTAGCCCTCGCGGGCGAGCGCCGGTACCGCGTTCGGCCCGATGTGGACGTCGCCGTCGATGCCCCGGGTCAGATGGACGCCGAGGAAGGGGAACGCCGGGTCCGGCACCGGATAGACCAGCCCGTGCACCAGCTCCGGGCGCCGCAGAGCGTAGTACTCACCCCGGAACGGCACGATCCGCACCCCGGGCTCGTCCCCGGCGAGGCGGGCGACCTCGTCGCAGCGCAGCCCGGCGCAGTTCACCAGCACGCGCGCGCGGACGACCGTGCCGTCGCCCGTGCGGACGGCGACGCCGAGTGCCGGGCGCCGGTCGATCCGTACGGCCTCCGACTCGTACCGGATCTCCGCGCCGGACGCGTCCGCGAGCTGCCGGGCGACGGCCGCGAAGTCGCAGACGCCGGTCGTGCCGACGTGGATCGCGGCGAGCCCCCGCACCTGCGGCTCGTACTCGGATATCTGGGCCGGGCCCAGCTCCCGCACGGGAATGCCGTTCTCCCGGCCGCGCTGGACCAGGGCGTGCAGCCGGGGCAGTTCGGCGCGGTCGGTGGCGATGATCAGCTTGCCGGTGACGGCGTGGTCGATGCCGTACTCCGCGCAGAACTTGACCATCTCGGCGGCGCCCCGCACCGCGAACCGGGCCTTGAGCGAGCCCGGGCGGTAGTAGATCCCGCTGTGGATCACACCGCTGTTGCGCCCCGTCTGGTGCCGGGCCGGGCCGCGCTCCTTCTCCAGCACCGTCACGCGCGTGCCCGGCGCGGCCCGGGTGATCGCGTACGCCGTCGACAGGCCGACGATCCCCCCGCCGATCACCAGCACGTCACAGTCGTACGCGATGCCGTACGAGCCCCGCTGCAGCACTCGCTCCACCTCCCGGCTTCCGATAGTGCACTGCGCCACTGACAATGCCCTCAAACCCGGAGCCGTCCCGGACGGCGCGGAACGGGCGGATTCGCCCGTTCCGTGCGTGCGCCGGGAGTGCGGGGAGAAGCGCCGGCCCGGTCGGCGCAGGCGCTGAAACGCTTCGGCGGCAGGTGATCGACCGACAGCCCGGAGCCCGCTTCTCCGGGCTCTGAGCCGTCGGCCGCCCGCCTGCCGGCGGGCTAGGCCGGCGCCATCAGCAGCGGCCGTGCGCGCTCCCGCAGTTCCACCACGCGCGGTTCGTCGCCGTACGGCTCCAGCCGGTGGAGGAGGTCCTTGACGTACTCGGTGGTCCGGGCCGACGAGATCCGTCCGGCGACCTCGACCGCCCGTACGCCCTGCTCGCAGGCCGCGTCCAGGTTCCCCGACTCCAGTTCGGCGACCGCCGAGACGACCAGGCGCAGGCCGTGGGAGCGGACGTACTCCTCCGTGGGCTTGGACAGGGCCTGCTCGGTGAAGCGGCGGACCTGGCGGGGGGCCTTGAGGTCGCGGTAGCACTCGGCGGCGTCGGCCGCGAAACGGTCGTAGGAGTAGAAGCCGAGCCAGGACGGGTCCTGGTCGCCGTCGCGGGCCCGCTCCAGCCAGCCCTCGGCCGCCTTCAGGGCCGCGCCGGCCGCCTGGGCGTCGCCCGCGCGCGCGTGGGCACGCGCCTCGACGAGGCGGAAGAAGCTCATCGTGCGGGCGGTGGCCAGGCCTCTGTTGCGTTCCAGGGCGGCCTGGGCGAGGTCGACGCCCTCGTCGCCGAAACCGCGGTAGGTGGCCTGGAGCGAC
Organism: Streptomyces poonensis; assembly: GCF_014650915.1. Lineage (GTDB taxonomy): Bacteria > Actinomycetota > Actinomycetes > Streptomycetales > Streptomycetaceae > Streptomyces > Streptomyces poonensis. The sequence goes on from NZ_BMVW01000011.1 coordinate 256,643, forward strand.
ATCGATGCCAGGACGTAGCCCCCGAGGGGTACGTCGGCGGCCGCGCGCGCGAGGCGCAGGGCCTGGATGTAGTAGCGCTGGGCGGCCTCCTGTTGACCCGTGTCAAAAGCCATCCAGCCTGCGAGCCGGGTGAGTTCCGAGGACGCTCCGAACAGGGCGCGGCCGACCTCGTCCGAGTACGAGCCGAGCAGCAGCGGTGCCGCCTCCACCCGCAGGCACTCCGGCACCATGGACGAACGCCAGTCGCCACCGCCGTACTTGGAGTCCCAGCGCCGGGCGTCCTCCGCGGCCTCGCGGAGCTTCTGCACGTCGCTGTGGCCGACTTTCAGTGGGGCTCCGGATCCCTCGGCGGGACCGGCGTCACGTGCCACCGAACTGTCGGCCGGGGTTATCAGCCACCGCGAGGCGGGCGTTGCGTACGCGCTTACTGCGAAGGATCCGGCCAGCGACTGCCAGATGCCGCCGGAGCCGGCCCGGCGCCCGGCGAGGTCCAGCCGGTACAGCTCCGTCGCCGACTTCACCGCCTGGCCGACGTCTCTGGGAAAGGCGAGCCCCACTTCCGGCGCGGGGTCCGCGTCCGCCAGGCCGATCTCGTGGAGCGGCACCGGGCGGCCGAGTTTCTGGCCGATCGCGGCGGCGATGAGGTGCGGCGCGGCGCCCTGGGGAATCATGCCCTTCGACACCCAGCGCGCGACCGAGGTCTTGTCGTAGCGAAGGGTCAACCCGCGTTGAGCGCCGAGGTCGTTGACGCGCCGTGCGAGCCCCGCATTGCTGATTCCCGCGAGGGCGAGAACGGCGCCGAGCTTTTCGTTCGGCCCGCGTTGCTCCCTGGACATGCGCCACCCCTCGACACAGACGGCTGCCGCGGCGGCATAGGCGCGCGGCATTCGTAAACCCAGCGTAGTTCGCCGCATCCCAAGCGTTAAGGGGCGTATTTCCGGATGGCGGGATTGTGGCCCGTACGCGAGTACGGACTGTTGCGGTGTGCTCCCGTTGTGTGGCCGTGCGCCCGTCCGTGCGACCTTCTCCGGCCATGCGGAGGGCGCTTCGATGAGCGGTGCGTGGGTCGGCCCGCTGTACTGGATCCAGTGGGCTGGGGGACACCGCCGCCTCCATCCCCGCGGGCGGCGGACCGGTCCGGGGGGCGAGCTCCGCCTCCCGGGCCGCGCGTCGGACGTTCGTTGCGGAGAGCATGTACGGAGCGTGTGCATCTGGCGCAGCCCGCACCGGAATTGGCCGAAAATCGACGTCGTTTCCCTGTGGTGATCAACGCTCTCACCACGGCTCTTGACGGCGCATCAGGGCTTCCGGGGGAGCGTATCGGGGGCGCATTCAGGTCGTAGCGGCGGGGTCGGTCTCCGGAGGCGGCACCGCGATCGCCGTCCCGCGCGCGCGTGCCTCACCTTCCGCGCGCGGACGTCGGGAGCGGTACGTACGGCATCGCCCGCGCGCGTCGCGGGTTCCCAACGGGGGTGCTGCGGGGCGCATTCAAAGGTGCGCAAGCCGTCGCACAGGCCCCTCCGCACGCTTCCTTCGTGGCAGCATGGTGCCCGGTTCGTACGGTGCACTGGTTGTCCACAGTCTGTGGAGGCGGCGATGCGGTGGTTGGTGGGGTGGAGCAGTACCGCCCCTGCTGCGCCCGTGATCGGCTCCGCCGGCGCCACCGGATACGACGGCGAGACCGTGCACCCCGTGGGCTCCCAACTCCTCTGGGGCGACCCGGATCCGCTGTGGGCCGTGGGCGACTGGCGCCCCGACGAGGTGCGCGTCGTCGCGGCCGACGAGCAGACCAGGATCGCGGTCCTCGGCACCTGCGGGGCCAGCGACGAGCAGCTGAGGGTGGCGCTCTTCGCCGCGCGCGGCGGAGCGCTGCGCCATCTCACCGCCTGGTCCGGCAGCTACACGGCCGTCGTCCAGGTCGGGCGCCGGGTGACGGTGTGCGGCGACCTCGCGGGCGCCCGCCCCGTCTTCTACTCACCCTGGGCGGGCGGCACGGCCTACGCGACCGCCGCCCTCCCGCTCGCCGACCTCATCGAGGCCAACCTCGACTGGGGGCACCTGGCCTCGCTGCTCGCCACGCCCGACGTGCCGGCCGCCCTGCACGACTCGACCCCCTACGAAGGGGTGCGGCGCATCCCGCCGGGACATGCGCTGATCCTGCGGGCGGGTGCCCGCGAGATCGCCGGGTACGAGCCGGTCGCGTCCCTCGCGGTCGCGGCACCCTCCGCCGACCCGGCGAGCGCGGTGGACGGGGTCCGCGACGCCCTCGTGGAGGCCGTACGCACCCGTCTGGCCGCCCCCCGGCACGTACCCGGCGCCGACATCGACCCCGGTCCGGTCCCCGGCATGGGCCCGGCCGAGCGCCGGGCCGCCCGCGGCATGCCGGTGCCGGGCATCGGAGCCGACCTCTCCGGCGGGCCGGCCTCCGGCACCCTGGCGCTGCTCGCCGCCGGCCTGCCCGGCGCCCCCGGCACGGTGCTGGGCCACGGCACGGGCGCCGGCGAGCGCCTGCTCGCCGTCACCTTCAACGACCTCGCCGTCAACGGCCGCGAGGCCGAACTGGAACGGGCGGGCACCCTCGCGGCCAACCCCCGCCTGCACCACGTGGTGGTCGCGGGCGGCGAGGAGGTGCTGCCGTACGCCGACCTGGAGGGCCCGCTGACGGACGAGCCGGGCCCCTCGCTGGTGACGGCGGCCCGGCACCGAGCACGGCTCGCCTCGGGCAGCGCGGACCACTTCACGGGACACGGCGCACGGCAGGTCCTGGACGCCCACCCGGCCCGGCTCGCGGACCTCCTCATGGACCGCAAGAGGCGGCACCTGGTCCGTCCGGTCGCCGCGCTGGCCAAGGCGGACGGCTCCGTCATGGTCCCCGCGCGCGTGTACGCGGCGGCCCGGAAGCTGGCGCGCACCCCGTACCGCACCGGGGTGGAACACCTCGCCGACCGCCTCATGCACAAGCGCTTCGAGGAGCCGGGCGGCGCGGTCGGTGCCTCCCTCGCGGCGCTGACCTGGGCCAGACCCGGACCGGCGGCCCGCTGGCTGACCGGTGAGGCGCTCGCCGAAGTATCGGTTCGCCTGAACGCGGCGTCCGGCCGCCCGGACCTCGGCCCCGGCCGGCGCCCGGGAGACTTCCGCGCGCGTGCGGCACTCGCCCGGCACGCGGCGGACCTCCGCGTCCTCGAACAGGCTGCTGAGGTCCGCTTCCAGCGCCTGCACGCCCCGTTCCTCGACAACCAGGTCGTACGGGCCTGCCGCGCCCTGCCCGAAGCCCTGCGCGTCAAGCCCGGTGCCCGGGCCGCCATCCTCCGTACGGTGCTGGAGGGCGCCGGCGTCGGGGAACTGCCGCCCGGCTGGGGCGCCCCTTCCCACGCGTCCTCGGCGGCCGCGGCCCGCACCGGGCTGCGCGTGGCGGTGGACTCCCTGATGGGCCTCTTCGACACGCCCCTGCTCGCCGACGCGGGTCTGGTGGAGGCCCGAGTGGTCCGCAAGGCGCTCCGCGCGGCCGTGCAGGGCGAGCCCCTGCCGCTGGACGGCTTCGCGGACCTGGTCTCCCTGGAACTCTGGCTCGGCCGCCTGCTGGCCCGCCGCGGCACCTGCTGGACCGGCACACCGGCACGGCAGCGGGCGGTGCCGGCGGGCATCACGCCTCATGGCAAAGCGCTGGGGGCAGGGAGGAGATAGGACGGCTCGTCACTCGTTCGAGGGATATCCGCCGACTCAGTGAGTGACGTCCTCCCGTACGGGGAAAGCCCGGTGGCTTTCCGACGCGGGCGACACGGGAACGGGAAAGGGCGGGCACCGAGACCGGTACCCGCCCCCGAGCCGGATCAGTCCGCGCTCCCGAACCGGCTACGCCGGCCGCGACCGCAGCCCCTCCAGCAGGATGTCGAGCAACCGTGCGGAGGCCGCGGCCTGCTGTGCGGCGTCCGGCAGGGAGGGCGCCGCCGTGGCGATCACCAGCAGGACGTCCGACACGGCGACGTCCGGCCGCAGTTCGCCCGCGGCCCGCGCCCGCTCCACGAGCTGCCCCACGACCTCCAGCAGGGCCGCCGCGCCCGCGTCGTCGGCCGCGGCCCCGTCCTCGTGCACCAGCCGGATCCCGTCCGCCACCGAACGGATCCGCTGCTGCGGCACCCGCGCCTCGTCCCCGGCGACCGCGTCGGGCGTCTCCTCGGCGACCCCCACACGCAGCACCTGCGGCGGCAGCAGCCGTCCGGCGCCCGAGGCCACCGACGTCCGCAGGAAGCGCGAGAGCGCCGACCACGGTTCGTCCTCCTGGCCGAGCGCGGCACGCGCCTGGTCGGTCAGCCGGGAGGTCTCCTCCTCGGCTATCCGACGGACCAGGACGTCCTTGCTCGGGAAGCGCCGGTACACCGTGCCGACACCCACGCGCGCGCGGCGCGCCACGTCCTCCATCGGCGCGCCGTATCCCAGCTCGCCGAAGACCTCGCGGGCCGCGCGCAGTACGTGCTCCAGGTTGCGCTGTGCGTCCACGCGCAGCGGGGTCGTCCTTGCTCCGTCCCCACGCGCACTGTTTCCCCCCGTGCCGACGCCACCAGGTGTGACGGCCGACGCGGAAGTCCACTGAGAGTCCTGAATGTGCATGCGTATTCCCCCGGTAATGACGTCTCCCCCCGGAGACTCTCCCCGCCATCGGAAGCCGGAGCTTCGGGAACGAGCACTGACCCTGAACGGGCCCGCCGTTCGCGGCCCGTCGAGCGCATCCCCCTACACCCCGTCAGACACGAACATAGTTGAGCGAGGGTCAATTCAGAAGGGGCAGGTTCCGCACAGGGCGCCCCCCGATTGGAGTACGGGCCGGTTACGCCCTCGATGCGCCCTCTTGCGCCCCTGGTCTCACACCATCTGACCTGCGCATCCTCTCTGCACTTCAGCGATTCGGACAACCCTGTGCGGACGCCGCCCCCGGTCATACAAATTGCTGAGCCTGTGGACAAACGTCAGCGGCGGGTGCGTCATGGGAGAGTGAAGGAACGCGTGCGCATCCTCATCGTCGGCGGCGGCTACGTCGGGCTGTACACCGCCCTGCGCCTCCAGCGGAGGCTGAAGCAGGAGCTCCAGCGAGGAACGGCCGAGATCGTGGTCCTCTCGCCCGACCCCTACATGACGTACCAGCCCTTCCTCCCCGAAGCCGGCGCGGGCTCCATCTCGCCCCGGCATGTCGTCGTGCCGCTGCGCCGCGTCCTCGACCGGTGCAGAGTCCTCGTCGGCGAGGTCACGTCCATCGACCACGCCGCACGCACCGCCACCTTCACCACCCTCGCCACCGGGGAGGAGGGCGCCGGGGAGCAGACGTGCGCGTACGACGAACTGGTCCTCGCTCCCGGCTCGGTCTCGCGCACCCTCCCGGTCCCCGGACTCGCCGAGCACGGCATCGGCTTCAAGACCGTCGAGGAGGCCATCGGCCTGCGCAACCACGTCATCGAGCAGATGGACATCGCCTCCTCCACCCGCGACCCCGCGATCCGTGACGCGGCCCTGACCTTCGTCTTCGTGGGCGGCGGCTACGCCGGCGTGGAGGCGCTCGCCGAGCTCGAGGACATGGCCCGCTACACCGCGCGCTACTACCACAACCTCAAGCCCGCGGACATGAAATGGATCCTCGTCGAGGCCACGGGCCGCATCCTCCCCGAGGTCGGCGAGGAGATGGGCCGCTACACGGTCACCGAGCTGCGCCGCCGCAACATCGACGTACGCCTGGAGACCCGGCTGGAATCGTGTGCCGACCGGGTCGCCGTCCTCAGCGACGGCGCCCGCTTCCGCACCCGCACGGTGGTCTGGACGGCCGGCGTCAAACCGCATCCGGTCCTCGCCGCCACCGACCTGCCGCGGACCGAGCGGGGACGTCTGAGGTGCACCGCCGAGCTGACCGTCGACGGCGCCGCGCACGCGTGGGGCGCGGGCGACGCGGCGGCCGTCCCGGACGTCACCGCGGAGGAGCCCGGCAGGGAGTGCGCGCCCAACGCGCAGCACGCCGTGCGCCAGGCCAGAGTGCTCGGGGACAACATCGCCCGCTCCCTGCGCGGGGAGCCGCTCCAGACGTACCGGCACAAGTACGTCGGCTCGGTCGCCTCCCTGGGGCTTCACAAGGGCGTCGCGCACGTCTACGGGCGCAAGCTGAAGGGCTACCCCGCCTGGTTCATGCACCGTGCCTACCACCTGAGCCGCGTCCCCACGTTCAACCGCAAGGCCCGCGTACTCGCCGAATGGACCCTGGCGGGGCTCTTCAAACGGGAGATCGTCTCCCTGGGCTCACTCGAACATCCCCGTGCGGAGTTCGAACTCGCGGCCGGTGGAAAGTTTCCTCAGGACCCGAAGGGGTCGTCCTGACCGGATCCAGGAACTCCCGCGACCGGGCCGGCGTCTGACGGATGTCGGTCCGGTCGGCCAGACTGCCAGACTGGTCCACGACTTCGGGCGGGCCGACGGTCCCCCCTACGAATCCCACGAGGCATCTCCCAAGTGAACTTCACGCGCTGGAGCGCCCGGCTCCCCGGAACGCAGCGCCGCGCCGCAGCGCGGACCGACCTGGTGGTTTCCCCGGACCGGCGGGGCGAGGGCTCCGTGCCCGCGGCCCGCGCCGAGCGACCGGCCGACGAGACGCCGTGCGCACCCGCCGTCGACGACCTGCCGACCCGCGAGGTCCTCGACCGCATCCCCGCCCTCGTCGCCCTCGTCCAGGGCCCCGAGCACCGCATCGCGTACGTCAACGACGCCTATGCGGCCGCCTTCGGCGCCAGGCCGGTCGGCGAACCCGCGCGCGAGGCGCTGCCCGAGCTGGAGGAGCTCGGTCTGCTCCCGCTGCTCGACCAGGTGCTGCGCAGCCGCAAGCCACGGACGGTCAAGTCCCGCAAGGCGGCGGGCGGCCGTTCGTACACCATCACCTGCACGCCCGTCGACATCTCGGCCGCCGCGGAGGCCGCCGGCGCCTCCGGCCCCGTGGACGGGAAGGCCGGTGGCGCGGCGGCGCGGGGCGGGGTGCTCGTCTTCGCCGCCGACGTCACCGACCACGCCGAGGCCGCCGAGCGGCTGCGCGCCAGCGAGCGCCGCCAGCGCGAGACCGCGGTGACCCTCCAGCGCTCCCTGCTGCCGCAGGAGCTGGAGCAGCCCGACGACCTGCGCATCGCCGCCGTCTACCACCCCGGCGGCACCGAGGCCGCGGTCGGCGGCGACTGGTACGACGTCATCACCCTCGGCGGCGGCCGCACCGCCCTCGTCATCGGCGACGTGATGGGACGCGGTGTCCGCGCGGCCGCCGTCATGGGCCAGCTCCGCACCGCCGTCCGCGCGTACGCCCGCCTCGACCTGCCCCCGCACGAGGTCCTCCAGCTCCTGGACGGCCTCGCCGCGGAGATCGACGCCAACCAGATCGCCACCTGCGTGTACGCCGTCCACGACCCCAACGAGGGCCGGCTGATGTACGCCTCCGCCGGCCACCTCCCGATCCTCGTACGCGACGAGAACGGCACCGTCCTGCGCACCGACGAGCCCACCGGTCCACCGCTCGGCACCGGCGGCTGGATGCACGCCTCGGGCTCGGTGCCCCTCGGCCCCGGCTCCACGGCCGTGCTCTACACCGACGGGCTGGTCGAGCGCCGGGACGCCGACCTGGACGAGGGGATCGCCTCCCTGGAGCAGGCGCTCGCCGGCGCCACGGGCACGCCCCAGGTGGTCTGCGACCGGCTGGTCCGCTCGGCTGGCGTCACGGCCGACCACGACGACGACGTCGCCGTCCTCGTCCTCCAGCACCCGGCCCGCACCGGCTCCGACGGCGAACTCTTCCGCAACGCCGCCCTGGAACTGCTCGGCGGCGTGGAAGCGGCCCCCCGCGCGCGTGCCTTCGCCTCCGGCGTCCTGACGAGCTGGCGCTTCCCACCGGAACTGCACGACCTCGGCGTCCTGGCAGCCAGTGAACTGGTCGCCAACTCGCTCCAGCACGGCACCCCGCCGATGCGGCTGCGGCTGCGCCGCACCGACCGCCGGCTGATCGTCGAGGTCACGGACGGCGACGACCACCTGCCGCGCCGCCGCCACGCGGAACCGGCCGACGAGTCGGGCCGGGGCATCGCCATCGTCGCGACCATCGCGTCCAGCTGGGGCAGCCGCCGCGCACCGGGCGGCGGCAAGTCGGTGTGGTGCGAGTTCGTCCTGCCCCGCGCGTCCTAGGCCGTGTCCGGGAAGCGCCGTGGAGCCGCTGTTTCCCGCGCGGCACCTGTTCGTCCCGGCCGGGCGGTGCTAGTAGCTGATCCATGACAGACGAAACCGGCTTCCAGCTCAAAGGGAGCGCTCCCGAACGCTACGAGCAGTACGTCGCACCGATCATGGCGCCGTTCATCGAGGCCGTGCTGGACATCGTCGACCTGTTTCCCGGCGCCCAGGTGCTCGACCTCGCCTGCGGCACCGGGTTCGTGGCACGTGCCGCCGCCGCCCGGGTCGGCCCCCCGGGCCATGTGTGTGCCGTCGACGTCAACGAGGGCATGCTGCGGGTGGCCGCCGCCAGGGCGCCGCGCTGGTACCCCGACATCGAGTTCACCCAGGCGCCCGCCGACGCCCTCCCCTTCGAGGAGGCCACCTTCGACGTGGTCATCTGCCAGCAGGGCGCCCAGTTCTTCCCCGACCTCGACGCGGCCCTCAAGGAGGCGGCGCGCGTCCTGCGCCCCGGCGGCCGGATCGCGCTCACCACCTGGGCACCGAAGGAGCGCAGCCCGTACTTCGACGCCCAGTACCGCGTGATCGAGGAGTACGGCTCCCCGGACGACACCGCCGCCTTCCGCCGGGCCTTCTCGTGCACCGCCGACCGCCTGGCCGCCGCCTTCGTGGCGTCCGGCCTGCGCGACGGCACCGTGCACCTGGTCACCCGGCACGTCGTCACGCCGCCCCTGACCGACTGGGTGCCGGGCCTGATGGCCTCCGTCCCCTGGACCCGGTCGCTCACGGAGGCGGGCCCGGACCTCATGGCCCGCGCCTCCCGGGCACTGTGCGACCTGCTCGTCAACCACAAGGCCCCGGACGGCACGGCGACGCTCCCGTTCACCACACTCCTGGCGACGGCGACGCGCTGACGGTACGGCCGCCCACCGACGCACGGGCCGGCCCGCCGACAGGTCGACCTGTCGGCGGGCCGGCTACGGAGTACGGGTGCTGTCCCACGTCTCAGGCGTGCGACGGCGCCGGCTCCGCCGGGGCCCCGCCCTGCGCCACCACCCGGCTCTGCGCCAGCGACGGCTGGTTCTGGACGGGAGTGAGCCGCCGCCCGAGTCCGACGGCCAGCACGGTCATCCCCAGCGAGCACAGCAGGAACGTCACGATGTACGGCCCGTGCAGCGAAGCCCCCATCGGCCCGCCCACCGCCGGGCCCACGGCCAGCGCCAGCTGCTTCACCAGGGCGAAGGCGGAGTTGTACTGGCCCGCCATCCCCTCGGGCGCCAGATCGGCCACCAGCGGCGCCACGGTCGGCGACAGCAGGGCCTCACCGAGACCGAACAGCGCGTACGTCGACACGAACGCCGCCGTCGCCATGGCCTCGCTCCCGTGCCCGAGCCCGGCGTACCCGGCCACGGCCCAGGCGACGGCCCAGATCAGCCCGACAGCCGCGATCACCCGCGACCGCTTGCGCCGCTCGACGAACCGCAGCACGGCGAACTGCGCGACCACGATCATCGCCGTGTTCGCCGCGAGCGCCGTACCGAGCGTGGACGTGGAGATCCCGGCGGCCTCCGTGCCGTAGGCGCTCAGCCCCGACTCGAACTGCCCGTAGCAGGCGAAGAACAGCACGAACCCCAGCACGCACAGCTGCACCATGGCCCGGTTGCCCAGCAGCTGCTTCCAGGAACCCTTCGCCGACCCCGCCGGCGCACCCTCGATCTTCGGCGCCCGCGGCAGCCGTACGGTCGCCATGACCGCGACCAGCACCAGGAACATCGCCGCCTCGATCGAGAACAGCAGCGTGAAGGACCCCGCTCGCGAGGTGTCGACGAGGTGGCCCCCGATGAGCCCACCGATGCCGAGGCCGAGGTTCTGCAGGAAGAACTGCATCGCGAACGCCCGCGACCGTGTCTCGCTGCTCGAACAGTCGACGATCATCGTCGCGAGGGCCGGCTGCATCACGGCCTGCCCGGCCCCGAGCACGGCCGCGGAGACCAGCACCGTCGAGGCGCTGCCCGCGAGCCCGAGGCTCAGCGCACCGACGGCGGCGGTCACCAGGGCGGCGAGCAGCACCGGCAGCGCACCGCGCCGGACGATGGCCCGTCCGGCGAACGGAAGCACCACGAGCGCGGCCACGGCGAAGACGGCGAGCACCAGGCCCGCCGTCACGGCACCGAGATCCCGTACCTGCGCCACATAGACGTACAGATACGGGACGGTGAAGCCGAGGCCGAACGCGCTGAGCGCGTTGCCCACGTGAATCCGGCGCATCGCCGCGCCCATCGCCCTGGTCACGTTCACCTGCCTCAGGTCTGGAAGAGTTAGCTCTGAAGACTTCGAATCTAAAGTTCGAAGCTAAACTGTACACACCGAAGGACTTCGACGCCAAGCGCGGGCGTGCCATACTGCGGCCATGGGCGACACCCCCGACGTCGGCGAACCGACACTCGAAGAACAGATCGCCGCCTACCAGCGCGAGTTCCAGGGCCTCGACCCCCAGGTCGAGAAGATCGTCTCGGCGCTGTCCCGCCTCAACCGCCGCATGAACGTCGCGTACGGCCGCCAGACCGCGGAGCTCGGCATCAGCAACGCCGAGTGGGAGGTCCTCAAGGCGCTCGTCCTCTCCGGTGCCCCGTACCGGATGGGCCCGAGCGACCTCGCCAAGCGGCTGGGTCTGACGCCGGCCGCCATGACCCACCGCATCGACCGCATGGTGACGGAGGGGCTGGTCACCCGGGAGCGCGACGAGTCCAACCGGGTGCGCGTCATCATCGAGCTCACCACCGACGGCCGCGAGAAGTGGCTGGAGGCCATGCGCCTCGCCTCGGTCTTCGAGGAGGACCTCCTCCAGGACCTCACCCCGGCGGAGCGCGCGGTCCTGGGCGAAGTGCTCACCCGGCTCCTGCGCCGCGTCGAGCACGCCCAGCCCGACGCCGGCGGCCGGCTGAGCGACCTGGAATAGGGGACGCCCCGCGCAGGCTGCGTCCCACGGCCCGCAGCTCCGGCACCGGACGAGGTTTGCCTCAGGGGCGCACGGGGGATACTTGACAGTCCTCCCGCCGATCCGTAAGGTTCTTCGGGTTGCCACGGAGCCGTAACGGTTCTGCGGCAGCACCTCCCGCCGCACGAGCGGCACCCCAAACCACCTGCAACGAACTCCCTACCGGGTTTATCTCAGCGCGCTCGCGCACTGAAATTGAATTCCGGACAGGAGCTCGGCGGCCCTGATCCACTCGATTGGGAATCGCCGGGAGAGTCCGCTAAGGTTTGGGACGTCGGAACGGCCCAACGGCCGGGAAGGCAACTCCCGCTGACTGGGAATCAGGCCCGAAAGGATCTGATAGAGTCGGAACCGCCGGAAAGGGAAACGCGA
>NZ_BMVW01000012.1:0-199472 GCF_014650915.1 Streptomyces poonensis
CGACAGGGCGTACGGGCTGCCGGTCTCCTCGGAGACGGTCGCGACGGTCGTCATGCCAGACCCCTCGCCGCCAGCAGCGCGTGCACCGCGTCCGCCGACTCCTCGGGGGTCTGCGACTGGGTCGGGAGCACCAGCGCGGGGTCGGCCGGCGGCTCGTACGGGTCGTCGACACCCGTCAGGCCCTTCAGCTGCCCGGCGGCCTGCCGCGCGTACAGCCCCTTGACGTCCCGCTCGCTGCACACCTCCACCGGAGTGGCGACGTGCACCTCGAAGTACGGCGTCCCGCTGGCGTCGTGGCGCTTGCGCACCGCCTCGCGGCTGTCGGCGTACGGGGCGATGACGGGGACGACCGCGAGGACGCCGTTGCGGGCGAGGACCTCGGCGACCAGGCCGATGCGCTGGACGTTGGTGTTGCGGTCCTCGCGGGAGAAGCCGAGGCCCGCCGAGAGGAAGCGGCGGATCTCGTCACCGTCGAGGACCTCCACGCGGTGCCCCTCCGACCGCAGGCGTCCGGCGAGTGTGCGGGCGATGGTGGTCTTGCCCGCGCTCGGCAACCCGGTGAGCCAGACGGTGGCTCCCTGAGTCCTGGACGTGGTGGTCATACGTGCTGTCCTTTCGCGGCGCCGCCGTGGCGCCGTTGTTCGTGGGGGGATTCGCTGAGCTCGCTCAGGCCGGTGAGCCTGCTGACTCCACTGGCTCCACCGACGCCGATCCGCCGGGTCCGCCGGGTCCGCCAGATCCGTCGACTCCGCCGAGTCCGCCGAGTCCGCCGAGTTCGCTGAGTTCGGTGAAGAGGCTCTCCCAGCGCGGGTGGACGGCGTCCGGGCCGTACGACGCGGCCGTGAGGACGGCCGCGGTCCCCATCTCGGCGCGCAGCTTCTCGTCGGACATCATCCTGGCCATCGCGTCGGCGAGCGCGTCGGGGTCCTCGGGCGCCACCAGCAGGCCGTCGACCCCGTGGGTGAGGACGTCGGCGGGGCCGGTCGGGCAGTCGAAGCTGACGACGGGCAGAGCGTGGCTCATCGCCTCGATCATCACCATCGGCAGGCCTTCGAAGCGTGAACTCAGGACGTAGAACGACGCCTTGGCGAGCTCGTCGTCGAGGCGGTCGGTGTGGCCCATCAGGAACACGTGGTTGTACAGGTGGTGCTTCTCGATGAGGGCCCGCAGCTGGGCCTTCTTCTCACCGCTGCCGTAGATCCTCAGCTGCCAGTCGGGGTGTGTCCCGACGAGCTTCGCCCAGGCAGGGATCAGCATGTCGAAGCCCTTCTGGGGGGCGAGCCGGCCGGCCGCCACGGCGATCCGCGACGCCCCGGGGTCGGCGGGCGCCTGGTCGAGGGAGTGAGCGGCGTTCGGGATGCGCACCACGCGGGTACCGGGCAGGAGTTCGGCGTACTCCTCCCGGTCGCGCTCGGTGAGCACGGCCACCGTGTCGAACGTCGGGTACGTCTGCCGGATGCGCTTCTGCACGTCGCGCCGGTGCGTGCCGTGGTTCATGTGCTCCTGGGCGACGCGGATCACGCCGCCCGTGGCGTGCTCGGCGGCCAGGAAGTTCAGCGCGGGGCGGGTGGTGACGAGGATGCCGTCGGTCAGCGTCCGCAGGTACGCGATGAGTTCGTCCTCGAGGTACCGGTTGAAGTAGCGGTAGCCGAACTCGCCCTGGGGGATGTGCCGGGCGGGCTCCTCCAGCAGCCGGCTGCGGCGCCGGTCGCGCCAGCGGGCGAGCAGACCGGACGGCTGCGTCCGGGCGCCCTCGCGCAGATCGACGACCGTGGAGACCCGTACGCGCTCGTCGAGCGGGAACTGGACGTCGTCACGGCGCCGGACCGCGCTCACCAGTTCGACGTCCCAGCCCGCCGCCACGAGGGAGTTGGCCTGGTTCATCACCGTACGGATGGTGCCGCCGCGGCCGTAGGCGTGCAGCAGCAGATAGCGGATCTTCGGCAGGGGGCGGCGCGGGCGGCGATCGGTCATGCCGTGCCTCCCGTGCGGCTGCGGCACTCCAGCGACAGGTTGTCCTTCACCGTGTAGTAGGGGCGCACGGCGAGACCGCCGACGCGCTGCTCCGGGTACACGAAGATCTTCTTCTTGCCGCGGACGTCGTCGAGGTGCCGTCCCGCGCGCAGCTCGGTGGAGCCGTCGCTGAGGTGGATGTCCCACTCCTCGACGGCCGCGTAGTCGGACGCGGCCAGGTCGGCGACGGGCCATTCGCTCTCGAAGCGGTCGCCCTGGAGCCGCGCGGGGTAGTCCAGGCGCCGGCCGGGGTGGGCACGGCGGATCAGTACGAGCCGCCAGTCGCCGTCGACGCCGTCAGTGCCGTCGGTGCCGTCGGTGCCGTCGGTGCCGTCAGTGGTCCGCCCGTGAATGCGTCCGACGAGTCTGATGCGGCCGTCGCGCGGCCAGACCTCGTCTATCTCGGCGTGTGGCTTCACTTGCTGTAACCCCACGCCTGGCACATGGGACGCAGGAGTCCCGGAATCTCGTCGTCCGCCGGCAGCGCGCGGCCCGTCTGCACGGCACCGCTCTTGATCTTGTCGCGCCAGTCACCGAGGCCCTTGACGACCTGACTGTCGTTCTTCTTGCCGTACTCGAGCATGGCCGGCTCGAAGTCGATGCCGAGGAACGTGCACAGTCCCCGCATCTCCTTCTCGGGGTCGGCGGTGATCTCCTCGTAGCGCACGGTGTATCCGCCGGTGATGCCCTTGCGGGCGTTGTCGACGGCCTTCATGTAGCGCAGCGCGTCGGCCGCGGCCTCCTCGTAGGTGCGCTTGCCGGGGTCGCCCTCGTGCCAGGAGCGGGCGATGGAGACGGGGTGGCGCAGCAGGAAGACGAACCGGGCGTCGGGCCAGCAGTCCCGGATGCGCCGGTACACGAACGCGTTGCTGGGCGTCTTCTCGACGACGAAGTCCTTGCCGGACCTGACCAGCTCCCGGTGCATGACCCGGTCCCAGAGCAGATGCTCCAGGTCACCGCGTTCCAGGTCGAGGGCGCTCATCGCCTTCTGTGACAGCTTGCTGCCGTAGCCGACCTCCAGCCGGCGTATGTGGAGCTCGTGCGGGGCGTGCAGCCGCGAGTGCGCGTTGAGCAGCATCCGCAGCAGCGTCGAACCGGAGCGCACCGGGGACATGATGAAGACCGGCTGCCTCAGCAGCCGGTCGGTGGCGAGATCCTCGGAGCCGGGACATCGGTACACCGGCGTGGGCTTCTTCGCCGCGGCCTTGGACGCCACCCCCTTGGACGTCGCCGCCTCGGGCTCGGCGGGTGCCGGCGGTGCGGCCCGCCGCACCTGGAGACCGGTCGTGGCGGTCAGCGCCCGGTTCAGATTGCGCAGGAGACTCATGCGTCACGACGCTAGGCAAGGATCCTGAGAAGAGGTGCGGAGAACTCTGAGGGTTGTCTAAGTGAACGGAAATGTGCCCGGGATCACGCTTCGGGCGTCACTCACCGTGCTTCGTCCGCTCCGTCTCCCGAGACTCCGACGAAGACGGCCCCCGCATCCCTCAGGCGTCCGTGCAGCGCCCGGAAGACAGCCGCCGACCGCACCCCCGGCCAGTCGCCGGGCAGCAGCGAGGCGGGCAGCCCGGGGTCCACGTACGGCAGCTGACGCCATGAGTCCAGCATGAGCAGGTAGTCCCGGTACGCCTCCTCCGGAGGGGTGTCCGTGCGCGCCTCCCACGCGTGCAGCACGCGCGCGTGCGCGTCGAGGAACGCCTCGTGCTGCTTGGCGATCGCGGTCAGGTCCCACCACCGCGCCACCGCCTCGGCCGTCGCCGCGTACCCCAGGTGCTCACCGCGGAACAGGTCCACGTACGGATCGAGCCCCAGCCGCCGGAGGCTGTGCCGGGTCTCCTCGTACAGCCGCGCCGGGGCGATCCACACCCCGGGGGCCGCGGTGCCGAAACCGAGGGCGGCCAGCCGGGAGCGCAGCACATGCCGCTTCTGCCGCTCCGACTCCGGTACGGAGAACACGGCCAGCACCCAGCCCTCGTCCTCGCCCGGGGACGCCGTCGCGTACACGCGCCGGTCGCCGTCGTCGAGCAGCTGCCGCGCCTCCGCCGACAGCGCGTACCCGGCCGCCCCGGCCGCCGTACGGGCCGGTACCAGCAGTCCGCGCCGCTTCAGCCGCGACACCGACGACCGTACGGAGGGCGCGTCGACGCCCACCGCGGCCAGCAGCCGGATCAGCTCGGACACGGGCACCGGACCGGGCACGGCGCGACCGTACGCGCCGTACAAGGTCACGATGAGGGAACGCGGGGCGTGCTGCGCGTGCTGCTCGGACACGTTGATCATTTTAAGTGTTCAACTACGTCGGCGTGCGCCGCCGTCGAGGCTGCCGAGGATGTCATCACTGGTCGTCGCACTGGTCGACAGGCTGGTCGGCGTGCTCGATGTCACCGCCACGCAGCCGGAACCGCTGGAGCTTGCCCGTCGCGGTGCGGGGCAGCGCGTCCAGGAACACGATCTCGCGCGGGCACTTGTACGGGGCCAGTTCCTCCAGGAGACGGGCACGCAGCGCCTCCGCGTCCCGTGCCGCTCCGGGCCGTACGACCGCGTACGCCACGGCCACCTGCCCGCGCTCCGCGTCCGGCCGCCCCACGACCGCCGCCTCCACCACGTCCGGGTGGCGCAGCAGGGCCTCCTCGACCTCCGGACCCGCGATGTTGTACCCGGCAGAGATGATCATGTCGTCCGCGCGCGCGACATAACGGAAGTAGCCGTCGGGCCCGCGGACGTACGTGTCCCCGGTGATGTTCCAGCCGCCCCGCACATACTCCGACTGCCGTGCGTCGGCGAGGTACCGGCACCCCACCGGCCCGCGCACGGCCAGCAGGCCGGGCGTGCCGTCGGGCACGGGGGCTCCCTCCTCGTCCTGCACGCGCGCGTGCCACCCCGGTACGGGAACCCCGGTCGCCCCGGGCCGGATGTCCTCGTCGGCCGCGGAGAGGAAGATGTGCAGCAGTTCGGTCGCGCCGATGCCGTTGATGATCCGCAGCCCGGTGCGCTCGTACCAGGCCCGCCAGGTGGCCGCGGGGAGGTTCTCGCCGGCCGAGACACAGCGCCGCAGGGAGGAGAGATCGTACGCGCGGCCTTGCCCTGATCCTGTTCGCAACTCGTTGAGCATCGTCCGGTACGCCGTCGGCGCGGTGAAGAGGACGGACACCCGGTGTTCGGCGACAGCGGACAACAGTTGCCGGGGGCCCGCCTGTTCGAGCAGCAGGGAACTCGCCCCGGCCCGCATCGGGAAGACGACGAGCCCGCCGAGCCCGAAGGTGAATCCGAGCGGGGGACTGCCGGTGAACACGTCGTCGGCGCGCGGCTTCAGCACATGCTCGGAGAAGGTGTCCGCGATCGCCAGCACATCGCGGTGGAAGTGCACGCACCCCTTGGGGCGCCCGGTCGTGCCGGACGTGAACGCGATGAGCGCGATGTCGTCGGCCGCGGTGTCCAGGGCCTCGTACGGCTCGGCGGGCGCCGGCAGACGGAAGAGGTCGTCGGGCGCGTCACCGCCGTACGTCGTGATCCGCAGCCCGGGAACCCCGGCCCCGGCGAGGTCGTCGACGGACCGCGCGTCGCACAGGGCGTGGCCGACCCGGGCGATGCGGCACATGGTGGCCAGCTCGTACGGCCGGTGCTGCGCGAGGACGGTGACCGCGATCCCGCCGGCCTTGAGCACGGCCAGCCAGCAGGCCGCCAGCCAGGGCGTGGTGGGCCCGCGCAGCAGCACCCGGTTGCCGGGGACGACCCCGAGGACGGTGCTGAGCGTGTGCGCGATCCGGTCGACGCGGGCGCGCAGCCCGCCGTACGACCAGGTCTCGCCGGAGGGGGTACGGAAGACCGGGCGCCCTGGACCGGCCCCCGCCCCGTCGAGCAGCTCGGCCGCGCAGTTGAGCCGGGCCGGGTACCGCGGCACGGGCGGACCGAGGAGAAGCTCGGGCCACTGGTCGCGGGGCGGAAGGTGATCGCGGGCGAAGGTGTCCTTGTGGGCCGAGATCGAGGTCTCCATGGCGGTGGGCCCCCTTTGCGGTGATGGTGCAGTGGCGGGCTCGCACCTGGAGCGTAGCGAGTCGGTGACGGCGGTCAACTCTTCGCGATATGGCGATACGGTCGGAGTCGCGCGTCGGGCGGGCGTCTCAATCACCGTGGTCGGCTGGGCATTCCGGGGTCTTTTTCGCATACCGTCGGTGATACTCGGAGCATGGGTACGGCAGCGTACGAAGTACCGGCCGCGTCCCAGGCCGTACGTGTCGGCTTGCGCCGGTCGCGGTCGACGGAGGCGGACAGCTCATGCCGTATCAGCTGCACCTCGCGGAAAACCGGCGAGGAAAGGATCAGCACCGTCAGCGCCGGCTGCCCGGGAACAGCGGTTCCTTCGGCAGCCGAGGCCAGCGGAGGTCAGCGGAGGTCAGCGGAGGTCAGTGGAGAAACCGGTTGCGTGTGAGCGCGCCGGTTCCCTGTGCGGGTGGGCGCCGCCGGAGCGTGGCGCTCGCCCGCGTGACTGCACAAGACGCACGAGATCCTGGAGGCGACATGGCGAGTCACCGGGCACACTGGGCGACGGGAGCGGCACTGGCAGCGGCGGTGGCGGTGGGTGTGACCGCGCTGAGTGGCTGCTCCGACGAGGGCGGCGGCTCCGCTCCCTCCGGCCCGGCCGCGTCGGCGGCGCAGTCACTGGGCGGAGCGGCCTCCTCCGCCGCGTCCTCGCTCTCCTCGCAGGCAGCCGGGGCGCTGGAGTCGGCGAAGGCCGAGGCGGGACGCAAGCTCGACCAGATCAAGGGCGGAGTCGACGCCAAGGGGGACGTGGTGCTCGGCGACCCGATCACCGGCAGCCAGGGACCGGCCACGGTCCCGGTCACCGCGCACAACAGCGCGGACGCGCAGAAGTCCTTCGCCGTGCAGGTCGACTTCACCGACCAGGACGGCAACCTGCTGGACACGGTCGTCCTCACCATCAACGACGTCCCCGCCGGCAAGTCGGGCGAGGCCAACGCCCACAGCACGCGCGAGCTGACGGGCGAGGTGCGCGCGGTGGTGCACCGGGCGGTGCGCTACTGAGACGCCGTCAAGCGCTGCCCCGGAGCCGTCGACCGGAATCCGGGTGCGACCCGTCAGTGGCGGCGGAGGGTGTTGAGCCGGGCGGCCCGGCGCGTCAGATGGTCGCGCTCGGCGAGGCTGGGTGCCTTGTGGGCCGCCTCGGCGTACAGCCGTGCCGCCGTCGCCAGGTCGCCGTCGCGCTCGTGGAGGTACGCGGCCACCGCGGTGTGGCGGGGCAGCGAGGCGTCCAGCGCCGCGAGCGCCGCCAGCCCGGCGCGTGGTCCGTCGGCCTCGCCGACGGCGACCGCGCGGTTGAGCCGGACGACGGGGCTGTCGGTCAGGCGCGCGAGCTCGTCGTACCACTCGACGATCTGCACCCAGTCGGTCTCCGTGGCGGTGGGCGCGTCGGCGTGGAGGGCGGCGACGGCGGCCTGGGCCTGGAACTCGCCCAGCCGGTCGCGGGCGAGGGCCGCCTGCAGAATGTCGACGCCCTCGGCGATCGAGGCGGTGTCCCACCGGCCGCGGTCCTGCTCGGCGAGCGGTACCAGGCTGCCGTCGGGCGCGGTCCGGGCGGCGCGGCGGGCGTGGTGGAGCAGCATGAGGGCGAGCAGCCCCGCCACCTCGGGGTGGTCGACCCGGGCCGCGAGCTGCCGGGTGAGGCGGATGGCCTCGGCGGCGAGGTCGACGTCGCCGGAGTAGCCCTCGTTGAAGACCAGGTACAGGACGCGCAGCACGGTGGCGACGTCGCCGGGCCGGTCCAACCGCACACCGGCCACGGTGCGCTTGGCCCGGCTGATGCGCTGCGCCATGGTCGCCTCGGGCACCAGACAGGCCTGGGCGATCTGGCGGGTGGTCAGCCCGCCGACGGCGCGCAGCGTGAGCGCGACGGCGGACGCCGGCGTCAGCGACGGGTGGGCACACAGGAAGTAGAGCTGCAGCGTGTCGTCCACCGCGGACGCGGGCCCGGGCGCCGGCTCCTCGTCGACGAGGTCCTCGCGCCGGCGGCGAGCGGCGTCCGCCCGCCGCGCGTCGAGGAACCGCCGCCAGGCCACGGTGACCAGCCACCCCTTCGCATCCCGCGGAGGGGTGGCCGGCCAGACGCGGACCGCCTCGACCAGCGCGTCCTGCACGGCGTCCTCGGCCGCCGCGAAGTCGGCTCCGCGGCGGACGAGGACGGCGAGCACACTCGGCGTGAGGCTCCTGAGCAGGGCCTCGTTCATCTGGGACACCTGATGGGACACCTGATGGGACACCTGAGAGGTCACTCCGTGACGGTGGGCGGCGCGGCCAGGAACGGGCGCACCTCGAGCCACTCGTGGATCGGCTTCCCGCCCGCCCCTGGGGCTGCCGACAGCTCCCCGGCCAGCTCGACGGCGCGCTCGTGGCTGTCGACGTCGATCACCATCCAGCCGGCGATGAGGTCCTTGGTCTCGGCGAACGGGCCGTCGGTGACCGGCGGGCGGCCCTCACCGTCGTACCGGACCCACGTCCCCTCGGGGGCGAGCGCTTGCCCGTCGACGAACTCGCCGGTCTGCTCGAGCCGGGCCGCGAAGTCGTGCATGTACTGCATGTGCGCCGAGATCTCCTCGGGCGTCCACCGGTCCATGGGCACGTCGTTGACCGGAGCCGGAGCGCCGCGGTAGTGCTTGAGCAGCAGGTACTTGGCCATCGTGATACTCCTCGATGCTGATGCGGCCCATTGTGGTCGCCTTCAGTACGGGGACGGAGCCGGTCACGGGTTCTCGACATGGCTGCCCGCATCTTTTCCGAGAACTTCCGGAACTCTCGTGGACGGGCCTCGGCCCGGTCCGCCCTTCCAGCCGCTGCCGTTGCTGCCACGGCCACCGGTTCCTGCTCACTCGCTCCCCGCCACCAGTTCCGCCACGACGCGTTCCAGGTCGATGTGGGCTCCCTCCGTGCCCGGCGGCACCACCATGTGGGTTCGCTCCAGGAACGCGGTGACCGCGGACGCCGCGAGGTCCAGCGCGGCGGCTCCCGCGGCCGACCGGACGATCACGCGCACGGCGGGGGGCCGCCTGCGGTACCGCGGAACCAGCAGCACGTCTCCGACGCCGGCGGGCCGGGTCAGCCCCTCCGCCAGCAGGCTGCGGGCGAACACCCAGTCGACCGTGCCGGTCGACGACGCTCCTGCAGAACCTGCAGAACCTGCAGAACCTGCAGGACCCACGGAGAGACACACGGCGTACGGGTCCGTGCTGTCGTAGCGCAGCTCGGCGGGCAGCGGGACCGGCGGTTCGTCCGCGAGGACGACGTGCACGACGACCTCGTGGACGACCGAGATGCCGTCGGCGGCACCGGGACGATACGGCTGAGCCATGTCTCGTCGGCTCTCAGTCGAAGCGCAGATCGGAGAGCTGCCGTTCGAGCGCGGTGACGTCGTCGTCCGCCTCGTGTCCCTCCTGTTCCTCCTGTTCCTCCTGTCCCTCCTCGCCACGGCCACGGGACATCAGCTCCGCGAGCTCACCACCCGCACGCCGTACGCGGCCGGGCAGGCCCTCCGTGTAGGCGTCACCACCGCTGCCCCAGTCCTCGGAGGCCGCGTACACCCCGGTCGGGACGACGACGGCGCGCAGGTAGGAGAAGAGGGGACGCAGGGCGTGGTCCAGGACGAGGGAATGGCGGGCCGTTCCTCCCGTGGCGGCGACGAGCACCGGCTTGCCGGTGAGGGCGTCCGGGTCGATCAGATCGAAGAAGGACTTGAACAGCCCGCTGTAGGAGGCGGTGAACACCGGCGTCACGACGATCAGCCCATGAGCTCCCGTCACGGCGTCGATCGCGGCGGCGAGGGGCGGCGCGGGGAACCCCGTCACGAGGTTGTTGGCGACCGCGACGGCCAGGTCCCGCAGCTCGACGACGTGTGTCTCGGCCTCCTGCCCCCGTTCGGCGAGGTCGTCGCGGGCCGACTGGACGAGACGGTCGGCGAGCAGACGGGTGGAGGACGGGGTGCTCAGCCCCGCGGACACAGCGACGAGTCTCGTCCGGTTCATCGGGTTCATCTGGTTCACCGGGTTCATCTGGCTCATCTGGCTCATCGGGTTCATCTGGCTCATCCGGCGGTCACCGCCCGCGCGTCCCGCAGCGAGCCATGGGTGGGCGCGTCCGGCACGTCGGCCGGCCGGCCGATCGCGAACTCCTTGCGCAGCACCGGCACGACCTCCTCGCCGAGGATGTCGAGCTGCTCCAGCACGGTCTTCAGCGGCAGGCCCGCGTGGTCCATCAGGAACAGCTGGCGCTGGTAGTCCCCGACGGTCTCGCGGAAGGACAGCGTCCGCTCGATGACCTGCTGCGGGGAGCCGACCGTCAGCGGCGTCTGCGCGGTGAACTCCTCCAGCGACGGCCCGTGTCCGTAGACGGGCGCGTTGTCGAAGTACGGACGGAACTCGCGCACGGCGTCCTGCGAGTTCTTCCGCATGAACACCTGCCCGCCGAGCCCGACGATCGCCTCCTCGGGACGGCCGTGACCGTGGAAGGCGTACCGGCGCCGGTAGAGCTGGACCATCTGCCTGGTGTGGTGGACGGGCCAGAAGATGTTGTTGTGGAAGAAGCCGTCACCGTAGTACGCGGCCTGCTCTGCGATCTCCGGTGACCGGATCGACCCGTGCCAGACGAACGGCGGCACACCGTCCATCGGGCGCGGCGTGGACGTGAACCCCTGCAACGGCGTACGGAACTTCCCCTCCCAGTCGACCACGTCCTCGCGCCACAGGCGCCGCAGCAGCGCGTAGTTCTCCTTGGCGAGGTTGATGCCCTCCCGGATGTCCTGACCGAACCACGGGTACACCGGCCCGGTGTTGCCGCGGCCCATCATGAGGTCCACCCGGCCGTCGGCCAGATGCTGGAGCATCGCGTAGTCCTCGGCGATCTTCACCGGGTCGTTGGTGGTGATCAGCGTGGTCGCGGTGGACAGGACGATCCGCTCCGTCCGCGCCGCTATGTAGCCGAGCAGGGTGGTGGGGGACGACGGTACGAACGGCGGGTTGTGGTGCTCACCCGTCGCGAAGACGTCCAGCCCCACCTCCTCGGCCTTCAGCGCGATCGCGACGATGGCCTTGATGCGGTCACGTTCCGAAGGAGTACGGCCGTCGGTCGGGTCGGGGGTCACGTCTCCTACGGAGAAGATCCCGAACTGCATGGACACCTCGTGATGTCGAGAAGGAGGGCGGATGGCGAAGGCGGGAGGAGGCTGCCGGGCGCCGGGCCCCCGCAGTGGGCGGCCCGGCGCCCCTCGGTCACTTCCGGAGGAAGGCGAGGAGGGCGGCGTTGACCTCCTCGGCGTGGGTCCACAGCAGGCCGTGCGGGGCGCCCTCGATCTCCACGTAGTCGGCGGACGGGAGCGCCTTGTGGAACGGCCGTGCGGTGGCCTCGACGGGAAGGATCCGGTCGCCCGTGCCGTGCAGGATCAGGGCGGGGACGTCGACGGCCGGGAGGTCGGCCCGGAAGTCGGTGTACCAGGTCGTCGGCGCGGCGGCCGCGGCGAAGAACCCGCCGCTCGCGGCGACGTTCCAGCTGTTGCGGACGGCTTCCTCGCTGATCCGCGTGCCGAGGTTCTCGTCCAGGTTGTAGAAGTCCTCGTAGAAGCTGGTGTAGTAGGCGTAGCGGTCCGCCTTGACGGCCGCGACGACACCGTCGAAGAACTCCTGCGGGGCGGCCCCGTCCGGGTTGTCGTCGTTCTTGAGCAGCCAGGGCTCCAAGGAGGCCAGGAAGGCGGCCTTGGCGACCCGGGCGGAACCGTACGTGGACAGATAGCGGGCGACCTCACCGGTGCCCATCGAGAACCCGACGAGGACGGCGTCCCGCAGATCGAGGGTCTCCAGCACGGTGTTCAGGTCGGACGCGAAGGTGTCGTAGTCGTAGCCCGTGGTCGGCTGGCTCGACTGCCCGAACCCGCGGCGGTCGTAAGTGATCACGCGGTAACCGGCATCCAACAGCACCGCGCTCTGCCGCTCCCACGAGTGCCCGTCGAGCGGGAAGCCGTGGATGAGGACGACCGGCTGCCCGGTCCCGTGGTCCTCGTAATAGAGGTCGATGGAGGTGGAGTTCTCCTGGCCGACGGTGATGTACGGCATGTGATGTTTCCTCGCTCGTTCTGGGAAGTACCAGGCAGGGGGAGAAGCCAGGCAGGGGGAGAAGCCAGGCAGGGGGAGAAGCCAGGCACGGGGAAAAGTGCCAGGCAGGGACGCGGCCACGCTAGAGCGGACACGGCGCCGCCGGTTGCCGCGCCGTGCAGCGTCCCTTGCTCCCGAACGAACTCCCGACCGGAACGTGTCGAGTCGGTGACGGCAGTCAACCAGTCGCGATACGGTCGAAGGTGCGCACTCACAGCTCACAGCCCATAGCTCATAGCTCATGACTCACGGCTCACGGCTCACGGGCGGAGAGGGAGGAATCCGGGATGACGGCGTTCTCGCTCTCCCCGGCGCAGCTCGCCCGCCGCACCGAGCTGCGCGCCCTCGCGGCGGAACGCCTGCGGCCCCTCGCGGAGAAGGGCGAGCCGGGCCGCGTCAACCGCCCGCTCGTCGCGGAGCTCGGCCGACTGGGGCTGCTGCGCGGCCTGTTCACCTCCGGCGCGCTGGACCTGTGCCTGACCCGGGAGTCCCTCGCCTACGCCTGCACCGAGGCGGAGACGGCCCTCGCCCTGCAGGGCCTGGGCGCCCACCCGGTCCACGCCTACGGCACCGACGCGCAGCGTGCCCGCTGGCTGCCCGGGGTGACGGCCGGCGAGGCGATCGCGGCGTTCGCGCTGAGCGAGCCGGGCGCGGGCTC
Organism: Streptomyces poonensis; assembly: GCF_014650915.1. GTDB lineage: Bacteria > Actinomycetota > Actinomycetes > Streptomycetales > Streptomycetaceae > Streptomyces > Streptomyces poonensis. The sequence goes on from NZ_BMVW01000012.1 coordinate 12,820, forward strand.
GGACGCGGCGGCGCTGGCGCTGCGGGCGGACCGCGACGGCACCGGCACGGGTGCCCTCCTCGGCCGCTGGCGGCTCACCGGCGAGAAGTGGGATCTCGAACGCCCCCGAGGCCGACTTCTACACCGTCTTCGCCCGGACGGCCCCCGGCGCGGGCGCCCGCGGCGTCACGGCCTTCCTGGTCCCGGCGGACCGCCCCGGCCTCACGGGCACCGCCGTCGACATGCTCTCCCCGCACCCCATCGGCACCCTCACCTTCGACGCGGTACCGGTGACGGCGGACGACGTGCTGGGCGAACCGAACAGCGGCTTCCGGGTCGCCATGACCACGCTCAACCTCTTCCGGCCGAGCGTGGGCGCCTTCGCGGTCGGCATGGCACAGGCGGCCCTGGACACGACGGTCGAACACACCTCGCGCCGGGACGCCTTCGGCGGCAAGCTGAAGGACCTCCAGACGGTGGCCCACCAGGTCGCCGAGATGGCCGTGCGGACGGAGGCGGCACGCCTGATGGTGTACGCGGCGGCCACGGCCCACGACGAGGGAGCCCCGGACGTCCCGAAGCGCGCGGCGATGGCGAAGCTGCTCGCCACCGAGACGGCGCAGTACGTGGTCGACGCGGCGGTCCAGCTCCACGGTGCCCGCGCCCTGCGCCGCGGCCACCTCCTGGAGCACCTCTACCGGGAGGTGCGGGCGCCGCGGATCTACGAGGGGGCGAGCGAGGTGCAGCGGGGCATCATCGCGAAGGAGCTGTACGGCTGATGGGCACCGAGCGGAGCACCACGGACGCGCACCGGATGAAGCGCGTCAACCCTGCCGGCCTTTCCCCGGCAACGGGCTTCTCCCACGCGGTGGTCGCGACGGGGACGAGGGTCGTCTTCCTGGCGGGTCAGACCGCACTCGACGCCGATGGCAAGATCGTCGGGGACACGCTCCCGGAGCAGTTCCAGCGGGCGCTGGGCAACTTGCTGACGTCACTCGAGGCCGCGGGCGGCACTCCGGCCGACCTGGCCCGGGTCACCGTCTACGCCACGGACGTCGCGGAGTACCGGGCCCGTACGGCTCAACTGGGCGAGGTGTGGCGGCAGATGGTGGGCCGCACGTACCCCGCGATGGCGGTCGTCGGAGTCGTACGCCTCTGGGACGAACGAGCGCTGGTGGAGCTGGACGGCTTCGCGGTGCTGCCCTAGGCGGCGGTGGCGAGTTCCTCGACGGCGGGCTGCCCAGCGGACACGCGCCGCGGGGCGATCACGGTGCCGTCAGGCAGGATCTCACCGGTGTCGTCGAAGACGATCGCACCGTTGCACAGCAGGTTCCAGCTCTGCTCGGGGTGGAAGGCGACGATGCGCGCGGAGTCGCAGTCCGGACGATCGGCCGAGGGGCACAGGGGCTGGTGGGAACACATGGCGCGCCTCCACAAGGGTGGAACGATCGGCGGGGAGGCGGATACCGCCCCGCCCTGGTGCCGTGCTGCTTCCGTACTGCCGTACTGCCGTACTGCTATATCGCTGTACTGAAGACTCTGCGCGCACCCGGAAGTCACCGCCAAGCGCTGTCGAGGAAACGTGACAGCACCCGGACGTGCTGTGACACGACGCCGACATACCAGGGACGGAGCCACCGGGCACCACCCCCGTAGCGAGCATGACCTGGCGTGGGCTCGGTGAGCATCAGACAACCGCCTTGGGGGAGAGGCTGGGGGATCATGCTGCTGACCTGGTGGTTCGGTACCTGGTAAGGCAGTCGGTGGCGCGGCCGCGGAGCATCCTCGTTGACCGTGGCTGACCCCTGTATCCGGCACGGTTGTGGCACGAGCCTCAACCGACGGCAGTCAGCTTGATCTGGTGCGTTCGTTGTGCGCGGCCAGGCCATGCGCCCGTCAGGCCTGGGATTACCGGACTCAGCCATCAGGGCAGGTCTTGAGGGGGAGGCCATCCCAGCGGGCTCTCGTGACGAGTCTGTCCCCGGCCGCTGTAGCACATGCTCGAAGGAGACAGTTGCGTGAACACCCTCTCGGTAACGCTGGTCTCGGTATTGACCTCAGGTGTCATCTCCATGGGCCTCGTGTGGCTGACCAGCCGACAGCAACGGCTGGATATCAAGCGAACTCAACGCGAGACCCACAACGGTTCATACCTCAACCCCCTAAGGTGGCACACTGCTGAAGTGCACCATCGGCTCTCTCTCTACGCCACTGCCATCGATCGCCACGGCTGCTACCGACCTGCTCAGGTCCTCACCAAACCGCAGGACATCGATGACAAGAACGCCGACTGGTTCGCCGGAACAGGCGTCGCCCTGATCTCCAGCATCTGGATGACCGCATGCCTGTTTGCCCAGATGACTCGTACCCGCCACGACATACCGTTCCTGCGTCTGTCGGCGAAGGACGACACGAAGCTGGCTGCCCTGATACTGAAGGTCCATGTAGCGTTCGCTGCCTGTGACATTTACTACGCGACCCAGACCAGCCTCGGCACCGACGTCATCCTCGAACCCGATGGACGGGTGCGCAGTTACAGAGAGTTTTGCGAGCTCCTTTCGCAGCCGGATCGAAGGGTGTGGGCTGACCCCCTCATCTGGTTCCACCTCACCATCGCCAATGGTGAACGTCGTTCCAACCTTCAACGCGTCTTGGGCGCCCTTCAAGAGCTGTCCGGCTTCCTCGACGACAGCCTCGCCGGTGGTGCGTCACTGCGAGCCCGCTGGGATGCGGAGTTGTAGAGCAGGCCCGTGTGAAGGCTGGTCCGTGACGATGGCTTCTAGGCCCTGAGCTTGGGAAGCGACGGCGCTTGGGCGGGAGTGAGCCCGTGACTCGCGGTTTCGTGGAGTGCGGTCCGCAGTGCAGGTGACCGGAGACACTGCTGTAGACCGCTGTTCACCATCCGTAACGGCACGCGTAGGACACGACGCCCGGACGGCCGACCGGGGGAGGGGTGGGTGACCTGAAACGCCAGGCCCGAATGGGTAGGCGGCAGACCTGTGGTGCCGGGTTTGCGGTGGCGCACGCGTCGTGCGGGTCGTTTTCGCCTTCGACTCGACCTACTACTCCTCGACCGCGGCTACCGAGCTCGCCCACCGGGGTGTGCTCAGGGAGGCAAGTCGTCTGGGTGCCGACGACGTCCAGGCGGTGTTGCGGACGGCCGACGGTTCTGAGCTGGTGTTGCCTTCCGAGCTGGCTCGGATACTGATCGCTTCCGCCGGTGAGCTGGCTGCCGGGCATGCGGTGACCGTTCTCGCGTCGGAGACCGAGTTGACCCCGAAGGAGGCTGCTGAGCTGCCCGGCCTGTCCCGGCCGTTCGTGGTCCGGCTCCTGGACTCTGGTGGGATTCCCTCGGCCCACCTGCCTGGCAGTAGCCACCGGGTGGTGCGTCTTGCCGATGTCCTGGCGTTCCAGGCGCGTAGGGAGCGTGTGTTCGTCCGTGAGCAACGGCGTTCGGCCGCTTCGGCCGCTTCGGCCGCTTCGGCCGCTTCGGCTGCTTCGGCCGCGGCGGTCACCGGGCCGATTCGACAGTTCTTCGCGGACTGCGAGATCGACGAGGTGAGTACGTACATCTCGTCGACCTCATGCCCGGGGGGTGACCCCGATGACCGGCATCACGCGGCAGCCGCAATCGCGGGGAGCGCCGGGGCACTGATCACCTGGAACCTCGACGACTTCCCTGCTGGAGAGTCGGCCGAGCGTGGTCCGCGTGTCGTGGGTCCGGACAGTTATCTCTGCGAGCTCTACGAGGAGTGGCCCTGTGAGGTGCGTGAAACCGTCATCCGGCTGGCGGCGGAGTAGCGCAACCCACCCGTCACTCTTCACGACGCGCTCTCCCGCTTGGCCAAGGCCGGTGTCCCGCACTTCGTCGACCGCTTCGGGGAGTCGACAGTTAACCCCGCACCAGGTCGCCGCGTCCATGGAGGTCTCGGCGCCTCGCGTCTTCGCGCTCGAGCACGGTGAGACGGACCGGGCCGAGGTGGTGAGGCTTCGGGCCTCTGCGGAAGCACTGGGCTATCGGCTGCGTGTGGTCGCGGGCTTCGGGGACGCGGAGTAGACCGTGGCCTGAGCGGGATGCCGCTTCCGCTCGCCTGGCACGGGCAGCAGGCCGAGCACCGTCTCCACGAGTCGGCATCACGGTCAACCGCAACGCCGTCCCGAACGACCCGCGCCGCCGATGGTGACGTCCGGTCCGCGGATCGGTACGCCGGGCAGGCCGGCTCGCACAAGGTGTCCCTGGGAAAGGTCATCAAGACGATGAAGGAGACCGGGGCGGGCATGAGCGTGAAGTGCAAGGAGACCGCCCGGGGTGGGTCGGCGGTGAACATCATCGAGTGTTGAGGGATCACGAATTCGATAAGCTGTTGACTACTCCGCTCCTGTTGTTTCCACAGGCCACCGAACCCGCCCGAAAAAGGGTTGGTTGTCGTCTTCGGTACGGGTTCGTGCGAGCGTTTTCCGCATGGCGTCGGAGCGTATGTCTCACTGGCCCGCCGAAAAGCCATTGAAGAATTCACGGCACCTGCTCCGCCGCCCGGTGCCGCCGGGTACGGTCTCCTGCGTCAGCCGCAGACGTCGAGGGAGTCCAAGGTGTCCAGGTCTCTGCTCCGCCCCCTGCCGCGCCCCCGGGCCACCCGGACCCTGCTGTGCCTCAGCTTCTGCGGCGGCGGCACGGCCCTCTTCCGGCCCTGGGCCCATGCCCTGCCCGACGACGTGGAACTCGCGCTGTACTGCTATCCCGGGCGCGAGAGCCGCTTCGGCACGCCGTTCGCCGCGGACTGGGACGGTTTGATCAGCGATGCCCTGGAGGGGGTGCGCTCCGTCGCCGGCCGCCCGTACGCACTCATGGGCCACAGCATGGGTGCCTGGGTCGCCTTCGACCTGGCGCGCCGCGCCCCGCGCGCGGCCGTCGCCCCGCCCGAGGCGCTGATCGCCTCCGGCGCGGACGCGCCCTCGCACTGGCAGCAGGTGAAGCACACGGTGCCCGGCCCCGACGACACCGACGGGGTCCTGCTGGACTGGATGATCGGCAACGAGCAGATCCCCGAGGAGTTGCGGGGCGTCCCGGACGTGCTGCGGATGGCCGTCGACCTTCTCCGCGCCGACATGCGGGTCATGGACAGCTACCGGTACCGCGACGGTGAGCGGGCGCCGGTTCCGGTCCAGGTGCTGTACGGCGAGCAGGACGGGACCGAGGAGGGCGCCGAGCGGTGGCGGCTGCTCAGCCCGAAGGGGTTCGAAGCGACCCGACTCCCGGGCGGCCACTTCTACACGCCCGAGGTCTGGCCCCGGCTCCCCGAACACGTCACCTGGCTGCGGCCACATGGCTCCGGAACCACCACCGGCGGAGTCGCCCCCCACAACGGTATGCAATTTATTTAATCTGGCCTCCCTCGCGCCGACACCCACTGCCTAGGCTGCTTTTCAGCGAGTTGTACACGCGAGGCAATCGTCGGATGGGGAACAAAGTGACCGCGCACGACGTAGAGTACATAGAGATCTACACCAGCGACCAGCAGAAGACCACGGACTATTTCGTGTCGATGTTCGACTTCCGCGAAAAGGCTAAAGGTGTCGCGGAAGGATTGGATTCGGTACTTCTCGTCCAGAACGAACTCCATCTCATCGTCTCCGCGGGGCCGCGAGCCGCCGAGTTCCTCACCGCGCACGGGGACGGCATCTGCGACATCGCCTTCTCCTGCGCGGACTCCGCCGAGGTGCGGGAGACCGCGATCGCGGCCGGAGCCGTCAGCCTGGCCCCGGCCGGCTCGCCGACGCCCGTCCTGTCCGGCTTCGGCAACGTACGCCACACCCTCGTCCAGCGCGCCGCCGGCCAGGAGCGCGGGCTGCCCGAAGGCTGGTCCTGGACCCCGGTGCCGACCCCGGCCACCCCCGTCGGCGCCGCCCCCAAGCTGCGCCTCCTGGACCACATCGCGATCTGCCTGGAAGCGGGTCGGCTCCACGACGTGGTCCGCTTCTACATCGACGGATTCGGCTTCGAGCAGTACTACAGCGAGTACGTCACCGTCGGAGAGCAGGCCATGGACTCCATCGTGGTCCGCAGCCCCTCCGCCGGGATCACCTTCACCATCATCGAGCCCGACCCCACCAGGGAGGCGGGTCAGATAGACGCGTTCCTGCGGCGCAACGGGGGCGGCGGTGTCCAGCATCTGGCGTTCCTCGTCGACGAGATCGTCCCCGCCGTCCTGGATTTCGAGTCCCGCGGCGTCCAGTTCCTGCAAACGCCGGGCACGTACTACGACGCCCTGACGGAGCGGATCAGCGACCTCGACGAGGCGATCGCCGACCTGCGCAAGGCGAACGTCCTCGCGGACCGCGACGAGTGGGGCTACCTGCTCCAGCTCTTCACCCGGTCCCCGTTCGAGCGACGCACGCTCTTCTTCGAACTCATCCAGCGGCAGGGCGCCCAGGGTTTCGGCAGCTCCAACATCCGAGCGCTCTACGAGGCCGTGGAGCGTGCCCGGGAGATCTCGTGACTGCTCACCCCATCGAGCCGTCCGCACGACCCCCTTTGTCTCTCGACGACTTCCAGACGCGGGCCCGCGCCCGCGTGCAGCCCGACGTCTGGGACTTCATCGAAGGCGGGGCGGGCGAGGAGCGCACCCTCGCCGCCAACCGGGAGGCGTTCACGCGCACCTGGCTGCGCACCCGCGTCCTGACCGGTGCAGCGGAGAGCGATCCGCGCACCGCCCTCCTCGGGCGGCAGTGGGCGGCACCGCTGGCGATCGCCCCAATGGCCTACCACACGCTGGTGCACCCCGAGGGAGAGATCGCCACCGCCCGGGCGGCGGGCGCCGCGGGCGTCCCCTTCATCGTCTCGACCTTCGCCGGGACGTCGTTCGAGGACATCGCCCGCGCCACCGACTCCCCACTGTGGCTGCAGGTCTACTGCTTCCGCGACCGCGAGATCACTCGCGGCCTCGTCGAGCGTGCCGAGCGCGCGGGCTTCGAGGCCCTGGTGCTCACCGTCGACACCCCGCGCCTCGGCCGCCGGCTGCGCGACCTGCGCAACGGCTTCCGGCTGCCGCGGCACATCACCCCCGCCAACCTCCCGGCGGAGAGCGGCGACTACTCCTCCCCCTCTGAGCACAGCCGTACCGGCCTGGACCCCTCGCTCGACTGGTCGGTCGTCGGCTGGCTGAGGTCGGTGAGCCGTCTGCCGGTGCTCGTCAAGGGCGTGATGACGGCGGAGGACGCCGCGCTCGCGGTCGCCGCGGGGGTCAACGGCGTGGTCGTCTCCAACCACGGTGGACGCCAACTTGACGGCGTCCGACCGACGTTGGAGGCTCTCGGCGAGGTCGCCTCCACGGTCGACGGCCGTTGCGCGCTCCTGCTGGACGGCGGAGTACGTCGCGGCGCCGATGTCCTGACGGCCCTGGCGCTGGGCGCCGACGCCGTCCTCCTGGGGCGCCCCGTCCTGCACGGGCTCGCCGTCGCCGGCCAGGAGGGCGTGGCCCAGGTGCTCGATCTCGTCGTCGACGAGCTGACCGAGGCGATGACGTTGACCGGGACCGCCACGGTCGCCGCCGCGGACGCCTCGCTGCTGACCGCCCCGGGCGGGCCCGTCGCCGCGGCGCGCGCGCCCGCCTCCGCTCCAGGTGCCCTGCCCGTGTCCGGATCCCCCACTCCCGTCTCCGGAGAGGCGGAGCTGCGCCGGGAGCAGCTGCACAGCAGCGTGTCCGACCCGGTTCTGGACACCATGACCTTCCTGAACGAGATCACGGGCCGTTTCCCCGAGGCCGTCTCCTTCGCCCCCGGCAGGCCGTACGAGGGGTTCTTCGACACGGAGGAGATCTTCGGGCACATCCGCCGCTACGTCGATCATATGGCGGCCGGTGGCGCGACACCCGACGACATCAGGACCACCCTCCACCAGTACGGTCCGACGGCCGGGATCATCCGTGAACTCATCGCCGATTCGCTCCGCATCGACGAGGGCATCGACGCGGCGCCGGAGTCCGTCGTCGTCACGGTGGGCGCGCAGGAGGGGATGCTGCTGGTTCTCAGGGCGCTCTTCGGTGACCCGCGGGACGTCCTGCTGGTCGCCGGCCCCTGCTACGTCGGCATCACCGGAGCCGCCCGGCTGCTCGACATCACGCTCCGGTCGATCGAGGAGAGCGAGGCGGGCATCGACTGCGCCGTGCTGGAGGCCGCCGTCGTCGCCGAGCGGGCGGCGGGACGGCGCCCCCGGGTTTTCTACGTGGTCCCCGACCACTCCAACCCCTCGGGCAGCACCATGTCCCGAGCGGCACGTGAGGAACTCCTCGCGCTCGCCGCGCGGTACGACCTGCTCATCCTTGAGGACAGCCCCTACCGGCTCGTCAGCCCGGGCCGTCGGCAGCCCACCCTGAAGTCGCTCGACAGGGCACGCCGGGTGGTGCACCTGGGCTCGTACTCCAAGACGGTCTTCCCCGGTGCCCGCATCGGGTTCGTCGTCGCCGACCAGCCCGTCGTGGACGAACGGGGCAGCAGCCTCCTCGCCAACGAACTCACCAAGATCAAAAGCATGGTGACGGTGAACACGCCGGCGCTCAGCCAGGCGGTGGTGGCCGGGGCGCTGCTGGCCTCCGGGGGTAGTCTCGCCGTGCACAACGAGATTCCCGCGAAGCACTACGGCGAGGCCCTGCGCGTCACGCTGGAACAGCTCGAGGAGCAGTTCACCGCCGCGGGGCTGCGGGAGCGCGGCGTCAGCTGGAACCGGCCCAGTGGCGGCTTCTTCCTCTCGGTGCGCGTCCCGTTCACCGTGGACAACGCCTTACTGCTGCGCTCGGCCCAGGAGTTCGGTGTCATCTGGACGCCCATGTCGTACTTCCACCCGGAGTCGGGCGGCGAGCGCACGATCCGGCTCTCCTTCAGCTATCTGGGCCACGCGGAGATCAAGGAGGGCATCAGGCGGCTGACCGCCTTCCTCCGCGCACAGACAGAGCGGTCCGCGAACGACCGGCACACGGCGGGACGTGACACATGAAGAACGCGCTGATCGTCGGGACGGGGCTGATCGGTACGTCGATCGCCCTGGCACTGAGCAAGAGCGGGGTCACCGTCTACCTGGACGACCGGGACACGACGGCGGCCAGGACCGCGGAGGCGCTCGGTGCGGGATTCCTGGCACCGCCACCGGACCGGGTCGACCTCGCCGTGCTCGCCGTGCCACCCGCGCACGTCGGCGCCGTGCTCGCAGTCTGCCAGCAGAAGGGCCTGGCACACGTCTACACGGACGCCGCCAGCGTCAAGGCGCGGCCGCACGACGAAATCCGGACTGCCGGCGGCGATCCGGCCACGTATGTCGGCGGTCACCCGATGGCGGGCGCCGAGCGCTCCGGGCCGCTCGCCGCCCGGCCCGACCTCTTCGAGGGCAGGCCATGGGTCCTGACACCCTCGTCGCAAACGGACCGCGCGGCCCTCAACCAGGGCTTGGAGCTGGTCTCGCTCTGCGGCGGTGTACCCATCCTCATGGACACCGACGCCCACGACCAGGCCGTGGCCCTGACCTCGCACGCCCCGCACCTGGTCTCCGCCATAATGGCCGCGCGGCTGGCGGAGGCGCAGGGCGAGTACATCCGGGTGTCGGGCCAGGGGCTGCGGGACGTCACCCGCATCGCCGGGGGCGACCCCGCTCTGTGGAGCGACATCCTGACGGCGAACGCCGACGCGGTCGCCGACGTCCTGGAGGCGTACGCGGGCGACCTGGACCGGATCATCTGCGCGCTGCGCGCCCACGACAGCGACGAGGAGCCCGCGCGCGCGAAGGCTCTCGCGGACCTGGAGGAGCTGCTGTGGCGGGGCAACCGCGGCCACGCCAGGGTCCCGGACAAGCGCAGCGCCCTTCCCACCGAGTTCATCGCCGTTCCGGTGGCCGTCCCCGACCAGCCCGGCGCTCTCGCCCGGTTGTTCTCCGCGGTGAGCGGCGCGGGGGTCAACATCGAGGACGTACACATCGAGCACTCCCTCGACCAGCCTCGCGGTCTGGTCGAACTGCTCGTGGACTCCGGGTCGGTGACGAGCGTGCGGCGGTTGCTCGACGAGAACGGCTGGGCCTGGCAGGAGGACGTCCCGCTGGTCTAGGACGCGTCCGGTGCGGACCCGCGTGGCCGGCCCCGTACGGGGCGCATCGAAGTCCTTGATGCAGGCTCCGCACGCCGTCGTGGGCGCTGCTATCAACGGTTCGACGGGGTCACCGCCACGTTGCCGCGCGGCAGCGGAACATCACCGCCGTCGCCCACTCATGTCCGCGCCACGCGGGGCGGACCGACCGGAAGGAACCCGCACCATGTCCCAGGAGACCCTGCAGGCGCCGGAACCCGAGGTACTGGCAGAGGACTTCCTCCTAGACCCGTACCCCACGTACGCCCGGCTGCGCGAGCGGACCCCGGTCGCGCACCTCGTGCTCAACGGCATGCCGATGTGGCTGGTGGTCCGCTACGCCGAGGCGCGCGCCGCGCTGACCGAACCCGGCCTGGTCAAGGACGCGGAGCGGAGCGCCCGGGTGATCGCCCGGCGCATGGGCGTCGAGCCCGCCGAGCAGCCCGAGAAGTCACTGGGCGAGCGGATGCTGGTGAACCACATGCTCAACATGGATCCGCCGGACCACACCCGACTGCGCAAGCTGGTCGCCAAGGCGTTCACGGCCCGGCAGATCCAGGGCATGCGTCCGCGGATCGAGCGGATCGTGGCCCAGCTCCTCGACGGCATCGCCGGGCAGGAGGAGGTCGACCTCCTCAAGGTGCTCGGGTACCCCCTGCCGATCACCCTGATCTCCGACATGATCGGCGTTCCCAAGGCCGACCAGGCCACCTTCGGGGCCTGGTCGAACATCCTGACGATGGCGGGCCGGCCGGAGGAACTCCAGCAGGTCGCCGACCAGATGGCCACCTATCTGGTCGGGTTGATCGCCGACAAGCGGGCAGCTCCGGCCGACGACCTGATCACCGGGTTGATCGAGGCCCGCGACAACGGCGACCGGCTCAGCGAGAACGAGCTGGTGTCCATGGTCTTCCAGCTCCTGGTCGCGGGTTATGAGACGACCACTCACCTCATCGGTAACGGCGTGCTCGCTCTGCTGCGCCACCCCGACCAGCTCGCCGCGCTGCGGGCCGACCGGTCCCTGCTGCCGGGCGCGGTCGAGGAGTTCTGCCGGTACGACAACTCGCTGCACCTGTCCACCATCAGCATCACCGCGCAGCCGGTCGAGATCGGCGGGGTGCGCATCCCGGCTGACGAGTTCGTCCTGGTCTCCTTCGGCTCCGCCAACCACGACGCGTCGCGCTTCCCTGACCCGGAGCGCTTCGACATCCGTCGCCCGACCGGCGGGCACCTGGCCTTCGGACACGGTCTGCACCACTGCATGGGGGCGCCCCTGGCCCGGTTGCAGACCGAACTCGCCCTGGGCGCGCTGCTGGACCGTTTCGAGCGGATCGAACTGGCCGTGCGGCCGGACGAACTGCGGTACCAGATGAACGCGACACGTGGCCTGGAGGCGTTGCCCGTACGGCTGGTCCGGTAATTCCTTTTCCCGCACTGCCGGTTGGTTAGAAGAAATTGAAGTCCGGTGGTTCTCGGACCCTGGCGCACATAGTTTCGACACTGATCGTATGAGGTCTTTGAGGTAGCGGGCGATATTCGCTGCGGGCCACTCGAACGGGATCTCGCGTTCCTGGGTTGCCTCGGATCTCGCCGACGCGTGGTGAGGAGTCTGATGGATATCGCAATCTCCGCGGAAGGCCTGCGGAAGCGCTATGGAGACAACGAGGTGCTCAAGGGCGTCGGCTTGTCCGTCGAGGCCGGCACGGTGTACGGGGTCCTCGGGCCCAACGGCGCCGGCAAGACGACCATGGTGCGCATGCTGGCCACCCTGCTCCAGCCCGACGCGGGCTCGGCCCGGGTGGCCGGCTACGACGTGGTGACCCAGGCCCACGAGGTGCGGCAGCGCATCGGCCTGACGGGTCAGTACGCCGCCCTGGACGGCGAACTGACGGGACGTGAGAACCTGGTGCTGCTGGGCACGCTGATGCACCTGGGCCGCAAGCAGGCCCGTATCAGAGCCGAGGAGCTGCTGGAGAGGTTCGGCCTCACGGACGCCGCAGACCGGCCCGTACAGACCTACTCGGGCGGCATGCGCCGTCGGCTCGACCTCGGCGCCAGCCTGATCGCCAGCCCTCCGGTTGTCTTCCTGGACGAGCCGACCACCGGGCTCGACCTGGTCAGCAGAACGGCGCTGTGGGACATGGTGCGCGAGCAGGTCGCCGCGGGCGTGACAATCCTGCTCACCACGCAGTACCTGGAGGAGGCCGACCAGCTCGCCCACCGCATCGCGGTGATCGACCAGGGGAAGCTGGCTGCCGAGGGCACCCCCGACGAGCTGAAGAGCGCGGTGGGCGGCGAGCGCCTGGAGATCACCGTGCGCACCCCGGAGATGGCACGCGCCGCGCTGGCCCCTCTCTCCTCCGTGGGCTCCGCCGCGCCGGTGATCGACGACACCGGGCTACGGGTGTCGGCGGCGTTGGAGACCGGATTCGCCGGTGTATCCAAGGCCGCGGCCGAACTGCAGCTCAGCTCCGTGGAGGTGCTCGACTTCGTGGTGCGCCGCCCCTCGATGGACGAGGTGTTCCTGGAACTCACGGGCCACCGGGGCCTGTCGAGGCCCGACGGGTCGAACGCGCCGGACGAAGCCGCCCACGACGTGGGCGAACTGGAGGTGACGCAGCGATGAGCAGCACGTACTCCTACCTGCTGAGCGATTCGGCCGCCCTCGTCGGGCGGCACATGACTCACCTCAGGCGGACGCCGCAGAAGATCATCGCGGTCACGCTGATGCCGATCATGTTCGTAGTGGTCTTCGGCTACCTCTTCGGCAGCTCCATGCAGGTGCCCCAGGGCGACTACCACGAGTACATCATGGCGGGCATCTTCGCCCAGATGATGCTCTCCAGCGTCATCAACACCGGTGTGGGAGTGGCCGAGGACCTGAACAACGGCCTGGTCGAGCGGTTCCGTTCGCTGCCGATGGCGCAGATCTCGGTCCTGATCGGCCGCACCCTGTCCGACCTGGTGCTCAACGCGATCTCCTGCGTGGCCATGCTCCCGGTCGGCTTCCTCATCGGCTGGCGGCTGCACGCGGGGCCCTTCGAGGTGCTCGCGGGCTTCCTGCTGCTGTTGCTGCTCGGATACGCCATGGCCTGGCTCGGTGTGCTGATCGGGCTGGCCCTGCGCCACCCGCAGGCGGTGAACTCGGTGGCCATGGTCATCGTCATGCCGCTGGCGTTCCTGTCCGCGACGTTCTACCCGCTCAACAACCTCCCGGGCTGGCTTCGGACCGTCGCCGAGTGGAACCCGGTGACCACCGTGGTCACCGCCATGCGGGAGTTGTGGGGCAATCCCACGGGCATGGGCGACGATCCGGCGTTCCCGCTGCGCTACCCGGTGTCCTGCTCCCTGATCCTGATAGCCGTGCTCCTGGTCGTGGTGGTCCCACTGACGAACCGCGCCTACCGGCGTGCCACGGCCCAGTGAACCGTACTTCGGCCTCCGGCGGCAGACGCGGCCTCCTGAGCAGGCTTTCCTTCTCCGGAGGCCGGCCGCCGGCGGCCCGGTTGGCCCCGAAGCCGCTGCCGGCCGAGCTCCCGTCGTCCTCGCCGGCCGGGGCGGCGCGCCACGTGGCCGGGGAACCGGGCGTGCCCCCGTCGGACGTGCCGCGTTGGGCCAGGACCACGGCGCACATCACCGCGGGCATCACCGTGCCCTCGGGGCTGTGGCGCGTGGCCCTGGTCGCCGGGGTCCCCAAGGTGGTCCCCACGATCGATGCCAGCCCCGGGGAGCGGACGTACATTCTCGGCCTCTCCGTCATGGGGGAGGGACTCGCGCTGGCGACCCTGGGGCTGGTGCGGCCGTGGGGCGAGATGGTGCCCCGCTGGGTTCCCGGCCTCGGTGGCAGGCCCATCCCGGTCATGGTGCCGGTGATGATCGCGGGGGCGGGCTCCGTCGCGACGACGGCCGTGTGCGGGTACGCCGCCTACCAGTGGGCGGTCCGCCCGCCGCTCGGCAACCGGCTGCAGAACACGGTGGTCACCGTCTGCTACGCGCCCCTGCTGGCCTGGGGCCCGCTGCTGGGTGCCGTGACCGTCTCGTACTACCGGCGCCGTACCCGGCGGTGCTCCGGGGCCTGACGCACCCGGTCACGGCACACGAAGAGGGCCCGGGATCCACTGTCGCGGATCTCGGGCCCAAGTCTGTGGGTCGACGCCGGCGTGGTGCTACGCGGGAGGTCCGAAGACCACCGGCAGTGAGGCCAGCGGGCGGACGACCAAACCGGGCTTGTAGCGCAGTTCGGACGGGTCCACGGCCAGCCGGACGCTGGGGAAGCGCTCGAAGACCCGCTGGACGGCGACCTCGGTGAGCGCCCTGGCCATGTGGTTGCCGAGGCAGTAGTGGATGCCGTGCCCGAAGCTGACGTGCTGGGAGGGCCTCGGGCGGGTGATGTCCAGCTCCTCCGGGCGGTCGGGGAAGGCATCCGGGTCGTGATTGGCCGACGCGAGCGAGATGATGACGATCTCGTCCTGCGGAATCCGCACCCCGCTCAGCTCGACCGGCTCCAGTGTGACCCGCTGCAGTGAGGTGATCACCGGTGCTGTGTAGCGCAGCAGCTCGTCCAGAGCGCTTGGCAGGAGGCTGAAGTCCGCCGCGATCCGCGCCTTCTGATCCGGGTGGGTCAAAAGCGCCGTGAACGTGCTGTTGATCATGGCCGTCGTGGTGTCGTTGCCGCCGGTCATCAACCCGAACGACGTCGACAGCGCCTCCTTGGCGTTCAGGCGTTTGTCCTCGTCGGCGTGGACCAGGGCGGAGAGCAGATCGTCTTCGGGACGGCGCTGCTTGCGGGCGATCAGATCCTGGAGGTACTCCGAGAGCTCCTTGGTGTGCTTGGCCTTGACCCCGGTCGGGTCGGAGGCATCGACGACACGCAGCGTGTTCGTCCACACCAGGAAGCGCGGCCAGTCGCTCGCCGGCACCCCCATCAGTTGGGCGATGGTGACGATCGGCAGCGGCTCGGAAAGGCCGGTGTTCAGATCCCGGTTGCCCGTGCTCTCCATCTCGTCGAGCAGGTCGTCCACGACCTTGGGCCAGCCCTCGCGCAGCCCCCTGACCCGCTTCGGGGTGAAGGCGAAGCTGAGTGCTTTGCGCAGCGGCGTGTGCCGAGGCGGGTCGGAGTTGGCCAGGTGGTTGCTGATCTCGTCGGTGGTCTTCAGCTCGACACCGAGTTGTCTGCCGAGCGATCCGTACAGCTTGCCGATGTCGCGACTGAGCCGGGGGTCGGCGAGGGCTGTGCGCACGTCGTTGTAGCGGGTCACCACCCAGGCCCGTACCCCGTCCGGTGTCTCGACCTTGGCCACCGGCTGGTCCCGGCGCAGCTGGGCGAGAATGGGATAGGGATTTTGAGTGTACTCATCGCTGAACATCCAGTACTTGGACAGTGTGCCGGAGCCCTTCACCCGAGCCCCTTTCATATTGTCGATATCTGGCAATGGTCGATGCTGCCACGGCGCCGGGGCAGAGACATGCGCACAATGAATTCTTTGCAGCGCCGTTGATGCCGTGGCTGCGTGGGACAAGACTCGCCGTTCAAGGTGACCGCCCGGACCAGGACGTTGCGCGCCGGGGGCAGAACGAGTTCCGTTCCGGAAAACGATGTGGAGAGTCCCTCAATGACGCGAGCAGCCATCGAAGACGTCCTTCCGCTGTCACCGCTGCAGGAAGGAATGCTGTTCCACGCCCTGTACGAGGAGCAGAACCTCGATGTCTATGTCGCCCAGATCGTCATCGACCTCGAGGGCGAGCTGGACGCCGAGGCGATGCGGGAGTCGGCGGCTGCGCTGCTGCGCCGGCACGCGAATCTGCGGGCCAGCTTCCGCTACGAGAAGCTGAGCCGGCCCGTGCAGGTCATTCCGCGCGAAGTGAAGGTGCCCTGGCGCGAGTTCGATCTCACCGGGCTCGACGACGCGGACCGCCACGCCGAGGCGGAGCGGCTCGTCGCCGAGGACGCCGCCCACACGTTCGACCTCTCCGCAGGGCCGCTGCTGCGCTTCACGCTGGTGAAGTGCGGCGAGCGGCGCAACCGGCTGATGTTCAACTCCCACCACATCCTGCTCGACGGCTGGTCCACCGCACAGCTGCTGCACGAACTCTTCGAGATCTACGAACGCCGCGGCGACACCTCGGGCCTGGCGAAGCTCACCCCCTACCGCGACTACCTCGGCTGGCTGACCGCTCAGTCCAAGCCCGCCGCCGAGGCAGCCTGGCGCACCGTGCTCAGCGGTCTGGAGGAACCCACCCTGATCGCCCCGGGCGACTCGGGGGCCACGGTGCCGCCGGCCCACCTCACCTTCACCATCCCGCGGGAGCTGACGGACCGCGTCCGGGAGACAGCGCGCCGCCACGACCTGACGCTCAGCTCCGTGTTCCAGGGCTGCTGGGCACTGCTGCTCGCCCAGCTGACCGGCCGCACCGACGTGGTGTTCGGCTCGACCATCTCGGGCCGGCCCGCCGAGTTGCCGGGCATGGAGACCATGGTCGGCCTGTTCATCAACACGGTGCCGGTACGGGTCCAGGTGCGGCCGCAGTGGAGCCTGCTCGACACCGTGGCCGACGTCCAGCACCAGACCACCGGGATGGTGCCGCACCACCACCTGAGCCTCCCGGACATCCAGCGCGCCGCCGGGCTCTCCACCCTGTTCGACACCCTCACCGTCACCGAGAACTACCCGATGGGCGGCGAGGACCTGAAGGAGCTTCCGGGCGACCTCACCATGGTGGGCGCCAAGGGCACGGACGCCAACCACTACCCGCTGAGCATCGCCGCGCTCCCCGACGACGCGCTGCGCCTGCACTTCGGCTACCGGCAGGAGATTTTCCGGCGCGCGGACATCGAGGCGATCGGCGAACGCTTCCGACGCCTCTTCGAGGTGTTCGCCGACACTCCCCGGTGCCTCGTGGGCCGTCTGCCCCTGCTGACGGACACGGAGGAGACCGGGCTGCTCGGTTTCGGCAGTCCCGCTGAGCCGTTCCCGGCCGGAGAGGTCGTCCCCGCGCTTTTCGCCGAGCAAGTGCGCCGGGACCCGGAGGCCCCCGCGCTCGCCTTCGAGGGCACCACCCTGTCGTACGCCGAGCTGGACCGGCGCTCCAACCGGCTCGCCCGCGCCCTGATCGAGCGGGGCGCCGGGCCCGAGCGGCTGGTCGCGCTCGCCCTGCCCCGCTCCGTCGACCTGGTCGTCGCCACACTGGCGGTGCTCAAGGCGGGCGCCGCCTACCTGCCGGTCGACACGTCCTATCCGGCCGAACGGATCTCCTACCTGCTCACCGACTCCGCCCCCGCCCTGGTCCTGGCCACCTCCGCATCGGCCGCCGTCCTGCCCGAGACGTGCGGCGCGCCGCGCCTGCTGCTCGACGACCCGACCGCCGTGCGCGCGATCGACGCCCACACCGACACGGACATCGCGGCGGACGAGCGGCTCGCGGAGCTGTCCCCGGCCAACGCCGCGTACGTCATCTACACCTCGGGCTCCACCGGGCGGCCCAAGGGCGTCGTGGTCCCCCACGCCGGCCTCGCGGGCCTCGTCGCCGAGCACATCGCGCGGTTCGGCGTCGGCCCCGGCAGCACGGTCCTGCAGTTCGCGTCCCCCAGTTTCGACGCCGCGGTCTGGGAGATGTGCATGGGGCTGCTCACCGGTGCCACGCTCGCCCTCGCCCCGGCCGAGCGGCTGCGGCCCGGCCGCGCGCTCGTCGAGCTGGTCGCCGAGCACCGGGTCACCCACATCCTCATCCCGCCCGCCGCGCTGGGCGTGCTCTCGCCGGGCGATCTGCCCTCGGTGCGTGTGCTCATCGTCGGGGGCGAGGCGTCCGCGCCGGAGCTGGTCGAGGCGTGGGCGACCGGTCACAGCATGATCAACGCCTACGGGCCTACCGAGGCCACGGTGGCCGCCTCGATCAGCGGCCCGCTCTCGGGCGCCGAGACCCCTCCGATCGGCACCCCCGTCGGCACCGCGCGGCTGCGCGTCCTCGACGACGCGTTGCGGCCCGTACTGCCGGGTGTCACAGGCGAGCTGTACATCTCCGGAACCTGTGTCGCCCGCGGTTACCTGGGCAGGCCGGGGCTGACCTCGGAGCGTTTCGTCGCCGATCCGTTCGCGGGCGACGGCGCGCGCATGTACCGCACGGGTGACCTGGTGCGTTGGAAGGCCCAAGGCACCGGCGCCGTCCTGGAGTTCGCGGGACGCGCGGACGACCAGGTGAAGATCCGCGGTTTCCGCATCGAACTCGGTGAGATCGAGTCGGTGCTCGCCGCACACGAGCAGATCGAGCGCGCGCTCGTGGTGGTGCGCGAGCCGGATCCGGGCGACAGGCGGCTCGTGGCCTACCTGGTGCCCGCCGAGGGTGCCAAGGCGCCCCGGCCCGCGGCGCTTCGCGAGTACGTGGGGGCCTCGCTGCCCGAGTACATGGTGCCGTCCGCGTTCGTCACGCTGGACGACTTCCCGCTCACCCCCAACGGAAAGCTGGACCGCAGGGCGCTGCCTGACCCGGAGATCGCCGCGGAGCTGTCGGGGCGCGCGCCGCGCACCCCGCAGGAGGAGATCCTGTGCGCGCTCTTCACCGAGATCCTCGGGGTCGGCGCGGTCGGCGCCGACGACAACTTCTTCGAGCTCGGCGGCCACTCCCTGCTCGCCACGCGACTGGTCACCCGGGCCCGTGCGGTGTTCGGGGCCGAGCTGTCGCTGCGCGCCGTGTTCGAGACGCCGACCCCTGCGGCCATCGCCCGCCGGCTGAACGAGGCCGCCGCCGACCGGCCCGCGCTCCGGGCGGGACCGCGCCCTGAGCGCGTCCCCCTCTCCTTCTCCCAGCGCAGGCTGTGGTTCCTGGACCGCTTCGACGGCTCGAAGTCCATCTACAACGTCCCGCTCACGGTGCGCGTCACCGGCGATCTCGATGTGGACGCGCTGCGGGCCGCTTTCCACGCCGTGATCGAACGGCACGAGAGCCTGCGCACGGTCTTCCCCGATGCCGACGGTACGCCCTACCAGCGCGTCCTCGACCCGTCCCAGGTCAGGCTCGACCTCACCGTCATGGACCTGGGCGAGGACCCCGGCCGGCTCACCGAGACGCTCGCCACCGAGGCCGGGGCCGGCTTCCGCCTCGCCGAGGAGATCCCGCTGCGGGTACGGGTTCTGCGCACCGGCCCCCGGACGCACGTGCTGCTGGTGCTGATGCACCACATCGTCGGCGACGCCTGGTCGCTCGGTGCCTTCGGCCATGACGTGTCGGTGGCGTACGCCGCGGCGCTGGAGGGCGCCGAGCCCGAGTGGAGCCCGCTGCCGGTGCAGTACGCGGACTACACGCTGTGGCAGGAACGGGTACTCGGCGACGAGACGGACCCCGACAGCACGGTCTCCCGCCAGCTCGCCTACTGGAAGAAGGCCCTGGACGGCATACCCGACGAGCTGAACCTGCCCACCGACCGCTCGCGCCCGGCGGTGGCCGGCTACACCGGCGGCACCGTCGGCTTCCACCTCCCCGAGGAGGTGCACCAGCGGCTGCTCACCCTCGCCCGGACCTCCCAAGCCAGCCTGTTCATGGTGCTCCAGGCCGGGCTCGCGGTGCTGCTCTCCCGTTTCGGAGCGGGCCAGGACGTCCCGATCGGCACGCCGATCGCGGGGCGTGGTGACGACGCGGTCGACGATCTGATCGGCTTCTTCCTCAACACGCTGGTGCTGCGCACCGACACCTCCGGCAACCCGACGTTCCACGAGCTCATCCATCGGGTGAGGGAGACGGACCTGGCGGCCTACGCCCACCAGGACCTGCCCTTCGAGCGGCTCGTCGAGGAGCTGAATCCCGACCGCTCGCTCGCCCGGCACCCGCTGTTCCAGGTCATGTTCACCGTGCAGAACAACCGGCGGGCCGAACTCCGCCTGCCCGGGCTGCAGGTGGAGCCGTACGACTACTTCGCTGACACCGCCAAGTTCGACCTGTTCGTCGGGCTGACCGAGCAGCACGGCGCCGACGGGCGCCCCGACGGCATGACCGGCTGGATCGAGTACAGCGCCGACCTGTTCGACCGGGAGACGGCCGAGCGGCTCGCCGACGGCCTCGTGCGGGTGCTGGCCGCGGCGGCCGAGGACCCGAAGCGGGCCATCGGTTCGCTGGATCTCCTCGACCCCATCGAGCGCCACCGCCTGGTCATCGGCCACAACGACACCGCGCGCGACATCGACGAGGCACACCTGCCGGAACTCTTCGAGCGCCAGGTGCGGGCGCTGCCGGACACCCTGGCCGTGGTGGCCGGCACCGACCGGCTGACGTACGCGGAACTCAACACGCGGGCCAACCGGCTGGCCCGGCTGCTCATCACGCGCGGCGTCGGCCCCGAGGACACCGTCGGCATCGCCCTGCCGCGCTCGGCCGAGCTGCTGGTCGCGGTGATCGCCGTGCTCAAGGCGGGAGCCGCCTACCTGCCCGTCGACGCGCAGTACCCGGCCGACCGCATCTCCTTCATGCTCGCCGACGCGGAGCCCTCGGTGGTGCTGACCACCACCGGGGTCCTGCCGGACGGGCACGCCGCTCCGGTCCTGAACCTCGATGCCCCGGACACCGCGCGGGCGCTCGCCGCGCAGCCGGACACCGACCCCGGCGACGCCGACCGCGTCCGCCCCCTGCGGGCGCAGAGCCCGGTCTACGTCATCTACACCTCGGGGTCCACCGGCCGTCCCAAGGGCGTCGTGATGCCGGCGGCCGCGATGGCCAACCTGATCTCCTGGCACCACGCGGAGGTCGGGGGCACCGCCGGGACGCGCGTCGCCCAGTTCACCGCGATCAGTTTCGACGTGTCCGCGCAGGAGATCCTCTCCACGCTGCTCACCGGCAAGACGTTGGTCGTGCCGGAGGACGACATCCGTAAGGACGCGGTCGCCTTCGCCCGGTGGCTGGACGAGCAGCGCGTCAACGAGCTGTACGCCCCCAACCTCGTCCTCGACGCCCTGGTGGAGGCCGCGCTGGAGAACGGCGTCGCGCTCACCGAGCTGCGGGCCGTCGCCCAGGCGGGCGAGGCGCTGGTCCTCACCCCCAGGCTGCGCGAGTTCTGCGCCGCCCGCCCGGCGCTGCGACTGCACAACCACTACGGGCCCACCGAGAGCCACGTGGTCACCGGGACCACGCTGCCCGCCGAGCCCGGCGACTGGCCGGCCACTGCGCCGATCGGCCGACCGGTCTGGAACGACCGGGTCTACGTCCTGGACGACACCCTCGGCCCGGTCGCCCCCGGTGTCGTCGGCGAGCTGTACCTGGCCGGCACCGGACTTGCCAGGGGCTATCTGAAGCGTCCGGCCCTCACCGCCGAGCGTTTCGTCGCCGACCCGTTCGGCCCGGCCGGTTCCCGCCTCTACCGCACCGGTGACCTCGTGCGCTGGGGCAAGGACGGCCAGATCGAGTACGTCGGGAGGGCGGACCACCAGGTCAAGGTCCGCGGCTTCCGCATCGAGCTGGGCGAGATCGAGTCGGTGCTCGCCGCGCACGAGTCCCTCGCCTCGGCGGTGGTTCTGGCCCGGAAGGACCGGCCCGGTGTGCGCCAGCTCGTCGGCTACGTCGTCCCCGCCTCGGACCGCACGGCGCCCGGCGTCGCGGAACTGCGGGCGCACGTGGCCGCCGCACTCCCCGAGTACATGGTGCCCTCGACATTCGTCACCCTCGACACACTGCCGCTGACCCCCAACGGCAAGCTCGACCGCAGGGCACTGCCCGCTCCGGTGTCCGGCGAGACCGCTCGGCGAGCCCCGGCGACACCGCAGGAGGAGGCCCTCTGCGGGCTGTTCGCCGAGGTGCTGGGCCTGCCAGAGGTCGGCGTGGAGGACAGTTTCTTCGAACTTGGCGGCCACTCCCTGCTCGCCACCAGGCTGATCAGCCGGATCCGCACCACCCTTGGGGTCGAACTGGCGGTGCGCGACCTGTTCGAGTCCCCGACCCCCGCCGGCCTCGCCGTCCCGGTCGCCACCGCGGGCCAGGCCCGTACGGCGGTGACCGTGCGCGAGCGGCCGGAGGTGGTGCCGCTCTCCTTCGCCCAGCGCAGGCTGTGGTTCCTCAACCGCTTCGAGGGGCCGAACTCCACCTACAACCTGCCGGTCCCGGTGCGGCTGACGGGCCGTCTGGACCGTACGGCGCTGGCCGAGGCGGTGGCGGACGTGGTCCGCAGGCACGAGAGCCTGCGGACCGTCTTCCCTGAGGTCGACGGCCGCCCCTGTCAGGTCGTCCTCGACGTGTTCCCGGAGCTGACCGTCGTCGAGACCGACGAGGACGGGCTCGCCGCCGCCCTCGCCGAGGCAGCCGCGTACCGGTTCGACATCCGTTCCGAAACACCGGTGCGGGCCTGGCTGTTCGCTCTGGGCGAGGACGACCACGTCCTGCTGCTCGTGGTGCACCACATCGCCGGGGACGGCTGGTCCATGGCCCCGCTCGGCCGGGACCTGTCCGCCGCCTACGAGGCCAGGGCGGCGGGCCGCGCGCCCCGGCTCGACCCGCTGCCGGTGCAGTACGTGGACTACACGCTGTGGCAGCACTCCGTACTGGGTAGCGAGGAGGACCCCGACAGCGTCATCGCCCAGCAGGCCGCCTTCTGGCGTGCCGCGCTGGAGGGGGCCCCGGAGGAACTGGCACTGCCCACCGATCACCGGCGCCCGCCGACCCCGAGCTACCGCGGCGGCACCGTGCCCTTCACCGTCGACGCCGAGGTGCACCGCCTGCTGCTCGGCCTGTCCGGTGAGCGCCGTGCGAGCCTGTTCATGACCGTCCAGGCGGGGTTGGCCGCACTGCTCAGCGGTCTCGGCGCGGGCCAGGACATCCCGATCGGCACGGCCGTGGCGGGCCGCACCGACGACGCGCTCGACGACCTCGTCGGGTTCTTCGTCAACACCCTGGTCCTGCGCACCGACCTCTCCGGCTCGCCCACGTTCACCCAACTGCTGGACCGGGTCCGTGAGACCGACCTGGCGGCGTACGCCAACCAGGACGTGCCGTTCGAACGGCTGGTGGAACTGATCAACCCCGAGCGTTCGCTCGCCAGAACCCCGCTGTTCCAGGTGATGCTGTCCTTCGAGAACAACGCCCGGGCCGTGCTCGACCTGGACGGGGTGACGGCCTCCACCCAGGAACTCGGTTTCGACGTGGCCAAGTTCGACCTGTCCTTCAGCCTCGCCGAGAATCACTCGGCCGACGGGGCCCCGGCGGGCATCGAGGGCGTGCTCTCCTACAGCTCCGACCTGTTCGAGCGGGAGACCGCGGAACTCCTCGTCCGCAGGCTGGTGCTGGTGCTCGGCGAGGTCGCGGCCGACCCGGACCAGCCGGTCGACCGGATCGACGTCCTGTTCCCCGGCGAGCGGGCACGGCTGCTCGAGGAGTGGAACCGGACGCCGCGCGAGGTGCCGCGGGCCACCGTGCCCGAACTGTTCGCCCGGTGGGTGGACACCACTCCGGACGCGCCGGCCCTGTACTTCGGCGACCTCGAACTGTCCTACTCCGAACTCGACGCCCGAGTGACCCGGTTGGCCCGGCTGCTGACGGCGCGTGGAGTGGGCGCCGAATCGATCGTGGCCGTGTCGATGCCGCGCTCGCCCGAGCTGATCGTGTCCCTGCTCGCGGTGATGCGAGCGGGCGGCGCGTATCTGCCCATCGACCCGGACTACCCCGCGGAGCGCATCGCGCACATGCTCCGGGACAGCTCCCCCGCCCTCCTGCTCACCGTCGGCGAGGTCGCGGACCGGCTCCCGCCCTCCGACGTCGAGCGGGTGCTGCTGGACACCCAGAACCTCGATGCCGAGGAGGCGGTGGGATGCCCGTTCCTCTCCTCCGGTGACCTGCCGGTTCCCTCATCCCTGGACAGCCCCGCCTACGTCATCTACACCTCGGGGTCCACCGGTCGCCCCAAGGGCGTCGTGGTCACCCACCGCGGTGTGTCCAGCCTGCTGGAGTCCCAGATCGACCGGTTCGGGGTGGGCCCCGGCGACCGGGTGCTGCAGCTCTCCTCGTCGAGCTTCGACGCCGCGTTCTGGGAGCTGTGCGCGGGGCTGCTGTCCGGCGCCGCCCTAGTCGCCGCCCCTGCCGAGCGGCTGGCACCCGGCGACGACTTTGTCGCACTGCTGGCCCACCACTCGATCACCCACGCGCTGATCACGCCGGTCATGCTGTCTGCCCTCCCCGACGACGCACTGCCTGAGCGCATGACTCTGGCGGTGGGGGGCGAGGCGTGCTCACCGGAGCTGGTGGGCCGGTTCGCTCCCGGGCGACGCATGGTCAACGCCTACGGGCCGACCGAGGCCACCGTCGCCGCGACCATGAGCTCCCCGCTCGTCGACGCGGTCGTGCCGCCCATCGGCCGCCCTGTCGCCAACAGCAGGCTGTACGTCCTGGACTCGGCGCTCCGCCCGGTGCCGCCCGGCATCTCGGGCGAACTGTACGTCGGCGGGCCCGCCCTGGCGCGCGGCTACCTGAACCGGCCCGGTCTGACCGCCGAGCGGTTCGTGGCCGACCCCTTCGGACCCGCGGGGAGCCGGCTCTACCGCACCGGCGACCTGGTCCGCTGGGGCGACGACGGCGAGTTGCGGTACGTCGGCCGCGGTGACGCGCAGGTGAAGATCCGGGGCTTCCGCATCGAACTCGGCGAGATCGAGGCGTGTCTGCTCGCCCGGGACGAGATCACCGCGGCCGTGGTCCGGGTCCGGGAGGACACGCCCGGCCGCAGGCAGCTCGTCGCGTACGTGGTGGCGGGCGATCGCGGGCCGGACCTGGCGGAACTGCGCGAGCACGCGGCACGGTCGCTGCCCGACTATATGGTCCCCGCGGCGTTCGTGGAGCTGGACGCCCTGCCGCGGACCGTCAACGGCAAGCTTGACGAACGCGCCTTGCCCTCCCCCGACTTCGGTGAAGGAGTCTCACTGCGCGAGCCGGCCACCGAGCCGGAGAAGGTGCTGTGCGAGGTCATGGCTCAGGTGCTGGGACTGCCGGCGATCGGTGTCGACGACAACTTCTTCCACCTCGGCGGCGACAGCATCGTCTCCATCCAGCTGGTGGCCAGGGCCCGCGCGGCCGGGCTCGTCCTCACCCCCAAGGACGTCTTCCGCCACCAGACGGCCGCCGCGCTCGCGGCCGTCGCCACCCCCTTGCCCGAAACCCGGGCCGAGGACCCGGACGGGGGCATCGGGGAGGTCCCCGCGACGCCGATCATGCGCTGGCTGCGCGAGCGGAACGGCCCGATCGACCGGTTCAACCAGTCGATGTTCCTCCAGGCACCCGCGGCGCTCGACGAGGAGCGGCTGACCCGAACCGTACAGAGCCTGCTGGACCACCACGACGCCCTGCGGGCCCGGCTGGAACGCACCGATGACGCCTGGACCCTGGTGGTGCCCGAACGCGGTGCCGTCCAGGCCGGAAAGCTGATCCACCGGGTGGACGTCGCCGGGCTGGACGACACGGCCCGTCGAGCCCGCTACGCGCAGGAGTGCGATGCGGCGCTCGGCCGGCTCGCTCCCGACGACGGCACGATGGTGCAGTTCGTCTGGTTCGACGCCGGTCCCAAGGAACGCGGCAGGCTGCTCTTCGCGGCACATCACCTCGTCGTCGACGGTGTCTCCTGGCGGATCCTGCTGCCCGATCTCACGGCCGCCTGGGCGGCGGTGCGGGTGGGACGCACACCGGAACTGGAGCCGGTGGGCACCTCGCTGCGCCGCTGGTCGCAGTCACTTCTCACGGAGGCGGCGCGACCGGAGCGGGTTGCCGAACTCTCCCTGTGGCAACGGCGGCTGGCCGACGCCCCCGAGCCACTGGCCGAGCTCGTCCTCGACCCTGCCAGGGACCTGAGCGGCACCCTGCGCTCGCTCAGCGCCCAGCTGCCCGCCGGGACCACCACGGACCTGCTCACCCGGCTTCCGGCCCTGTTCAACGGGTCCGTCGACGACGTGCTCCTGTCCGGTCTGGCCCTCGCCGTCACCGACTGGCGTCGGCGCCGCCACGGGAGCGCCGGGCAGGGTCTGCTCGTCGCCCTGGAGGGGCACGGCCGTGAGGAGATCGTGGAGGACTGCGAACTGTCCCGTACGGTCGGCTGGTTCACCAGCCTGTACCCGGTGCGCCTGGATCCGGGCCGGATCGACTGGGTCGACGTCTGGAAGGGCGGGCCTGCGGTCGGGGACGTGCTCACCCGGGTCAAGGAGCAACTGCGCACCGTGCCCGACAAGGGCGTCGGCTACGGACTGCTGCGCCACCTCAACCCGGACACGGCACCGTCGCTCAGTGGACTGCCCGAACCGCAGATCGGCTTCAACTACCTCGGCCGCTTCGAGACGTCGGCCGCGCCCGACGCCGCGGACTGGGCGCTGGCGCCCGAAGCCGGGGCCGTGGGCGGCGAGGACCCGGACATGCCGGTCGCGCACGGCCTGGAGATCACGTCGTCCGTCCAGGACGGCCCCGACGGGCCCGTGCTCCATGTCCTGTGGCAGTGGCCGGCCGCGCTCCTCGACGAAGCGGTGGTACGCGACCTCTCCGACACCTGGGTCCGGGTGCTGGAGGCGCTCGCCACGCACGCCGAGGCTCCGCAGAGCGTCCGCTTCACCCCGTCCGACGTGGATCTGCTCGACGTCAGCCAGGCGGAACTGGACGAGCTCGCCGGCGAGCTCGACGGGTGACCGGACCCGTGGTCCGGCACTGCCCCGACGCCGCCACTTCGGAGTTGTTTATCTGCGGCCTGCTCCTGGTCGTGGGGCGGCTAGCGTCACATTCACCACCACGAATCCTCTTTTCCCACGCATGAGTCCGAGGGAGTGATCAGGCGTGCCCGAGTGGCGGGGCTTGACAGCCGGCGTGTGGCCTGCGCCGCCCGGCCGACCCGACCAGACCTTCAATTCCTACCGCACCTCGAAGAAGCTCAGGGAGCATGTGCAGTGAAGCCGTCACGCATCGAGGACCTTCTGCCCTTGTCGCCGCTCCAGGAGGGGCTGCTCTTCCACGCGCAGTACTCCGAGGACTCACTGGACGTCTATACGGTGCAGTTGGCCGTCCGCATCGAGGGTCCCGTCGACTTCACGGCACTGCGCGCCGCCGCCACGACGCTCATGCGCAGGCATGCCAACCTGCGCGCCGGCTTCCGTACCCGCAAGAGCGGGGAGCCGGTGCAGGTGATCCTGCGTGACGTCGAACTCCCGCTGAACGTGCTGGACTTCAGTGAGAGTCCGGCCGACGAGCAGCTGGCCAGGGTGAAGGAGTACGCCGCGCACGACCGCGCGGAGCGCTTCGACATGGCCAACCCGCCGTTGCTGCGCCTGGCCGCGATCCGTGTCGCTCCCGACGCTTTCTGGCTGTTGGTGACCGGGCACCACATCCTGCTCGACGGCTGGTCGTCACCGCTGGTCATGCAGGAGCTGTTCCAGCACTACCGCGCGGGCGGCGAGGACACGTCCCTCCCTGCCGTCACCCCGTACCGCACCTACCTCGCCTGGCTGAGGCAGCAGGACAAGGATGCCGCCACGGAGGCGTGGCGTGCGGCGCTCGACGGCGTCGACTCCGCGACGCTGCTGGTGCCCGACGCCGACCCGAGCACCGCCGTCCCGCCTCAGGATCTGGTCGGCGAGGTACCCGAAGACCTCACCCGCCGCCTGGGCGACGTGGCACGCCGCCTCGGTGTCACCCTCAACACCGTGGTGCAGGGGGCCTGGGGTGTGCTGCTCGGCAGACTGACCGGCCGCACCGACGTGGTGTTCGGCGCGACCGTGTCCGGGCGCCCCGCGGAGATCGCGGGTGTCGAGTCGATGGTCGGCCTGTTCATCAACACTCTTCCGGTACGCGTCCGCATCGACCACGGCGCGTCCTGGGCGGAGCTGCTCAGCGCGGTCCAGCGGCAGCAGACCGCACTCCTGGACCACCACCACCTGCCGCTGTCCGCCGTGCAGGAGACGACGAAGGTCAGCGGAGAACTCTTCGACACGCTGGTCGTGTTCGAGAACTACCCCCTCGACTCCGAGGGGATGGTCGAGCAGACCGAGGGCCCGCGCATCACCGACGTCACCGGCCAGGACGCCACGCACTATCCGGTCACGCTGTTCCCGACGCCCGGGCCCACCCTGCGCCTGCGGCTGGGCTACCGGCCCGACCTCTACGACCGGGGACGCGCCCAGGAGCTGCTGGACACCTTCTGCCGCGTCCTGGAGCAGATCGAGGCCGACGCCTCGCTGCCGGTCAGCCGCACCGAGGCCCTCTCGCCCCGGCGGCTGCGGACCGTCCTCGCGGACTGGAACGACACGGCCGCCGCGGTCCCCGCCGCGTCCGTGCCCGAGCAGTTCGCCGCGGCCGTCGCCACCGACCCGGACGCCACCGCGCTCGTCGTGGACGGCACCGAGCTGACGTACGGCCGGCTGGACGACCGCGTCAACCGCATCGCCCGGCTGCTCACAGAGCTCGGTGCGGGCCCGGAGGCACGCGTCGCCGTGGCCCTGCCACGCGGCGCCGACCTGGTGGCGACGCTGCTCGCGGTCGGCAGGACGGGCGGCGCGTACATCCCGCTCGACCCCGAGTACCCGGCCGAGCGCGTTCAGTACATCGTCGAGGACGCCTCGCCCGCCGTCGTCGTCACCGACTCCACCGTCACCTCGGTTCCCGCCACCGAGGGTGTCGCGCGTGTGCTGCTCGACGCCCCCGAGGTGTGCGACCGGCTGGCCGCGCTGTCCGGCGCTCCCCTGGAGCCGGTGGCGGTACCGGGGGGCCATCCGGCGTACACGATCTATACCTCCGGCTCGACCGGCAAGCCCAAGGGGGTGGTCGTCACCCGCGACAACCTCACCAACTTCGTCGAGGACATGCGCAAGCGGTTCGAGGTGCGGCCGGGCGACCGGCTCGCCGCCGTCACGACCATCGCTTTCGACATCGCGGGCCTGGAGCTGTACGTCCCCCTCGTCGCCGGCGCGAGCGTCGTCCTGGCCACCCGGGACGAGGTCATCGACATCCCGCGCCTCGCCGAGCTTGTGAAGAACACCGGCGCCACCCTCATGCAGGCCACCCCCACGCTGTGGCAGGCGCTCGTCGCCCAGCGCCCCGAAGCGCTCGCCGGCCTGCGGGTGCTCGTCGGTGGTGAGGCCCTCCCCGCGGGACTAGCGAACCGGCTCACCGAGCTGGCCGAGCAGGTGACCAACGTCTACGGCCCGACCGAGACGACGATCTGGTCCACCGCCGCCCGCCTCCACGAGGTGGACGGTCCGCCGGTCATCGGCAAGCCCATCGCCAACACTCAGGTGTACGTGCTGGACGGCGGGCTCTCCCCTGTGCCGCCCGGCGTCCCCGGCGACCTCTACCTCGCGGGCGACGGCCTGGCACGAGGCTACTTCGGCCGCCCCGATCTGACCTCCGAGCGGTTCGTCGCCTGTCCGTTCGGCGCCCCCGGCGCCCGGATGTACCGCACCGGCGACGTGGCGCGCTGGACCTCGACCGGCGACCTGGAGTTCGCGGGCCGCACCGACGACCAGGTGAAGGTGCGCGGCTTCCGTATCGAGCTCGGCGAGATCGAGAGCGTCCTCTGCGAACTGCCCGAGGTCGCTCAGGCCGCCGTCGTGGCGCGCGAGGACACGGCGGGCGAGAAGCGCCTGGTCGCCTACGTCGTCGCCGCGCCCGGCGCGAAGGTGTCGGTGCCCGTGCTGCGCGAGGGCGTCGGCGCCCGGCTCCCCGAGTACATGGTGCCCGCCGCCTTCGTCACCCTGGACAAGCTGCCGCTCACCCCGAACGGAAAGACCGACCGCAAGGCACTTCCCGCCCCGGACTTCACCGCCCTGTCCACCGCGACCGCCGGTCCCCGCACCCCGCAGGAGGAGATCCTGTGCGGGCTGTTCGCGGAGATCCTCGACCTGCCCTCGGTCGGCGTCCACGACGACTTCTTCGACCTGGGCGGGCACTCCCTGCACGCCACCCGGCTCGTCAGCCGGATACGTGTCGCCTTCTCGGTCGAACTCCCGCTGCGCCTGCTGTGGGAGGCGCCCACCGTCGCCGAGCTGGCGGCCAGGCTGCGGGGCGCCGACGACGCCCGCCCGCCGGTGGTGCCCGTGGAGCGCCCGGAGCACATCCCGCTCTCCTACGCCCAGCGCAGGCTCTGGTTCCTCAACCGCTTCGAGCACGGCGCCGCCGCCCACAACATCAGCCTGGGCCTGCGGCTGCGCGGCCCCTTCGACGTGGACGCCCTGCGCGCCGCCGTACGGGACGTGTCGTCCCGCCACGAGGTGCTGCGCACCGTCTTCCTGGAGGGCGACGGCGTGGCCCGGCAGCTCGTTCTCTCCCCCGAGGAGGGCGCGACCGAGCTGGTGGTCAGCGACGTCGCGGAGCAGGACCTGGACGCGGTGATCGCCGAGCACGCGGCGCGTGACTTCGACCTGTCGACCGAGACCCCGCTGCGCGTGTCGATGCTGCGGATCGCCCCGGACGACAACCTCCTGCTCATCCTGCTGCATCACATCGCGGGCGACGGCTGGTCGGCGGGCCCGTTCGCCACCGATCTCACCGCGGCCTACGAGGCCAGGGCGGCGGGCCGGGCTCCGGACTGGGAGCCGCTGCCGGCGCAGTACGCCGACTACACGATGTGGAACTACCGGGTGCTGGGGGAGGAGAGCGACCCCGAGAGCCTGGTCAGCAAGCAGCTCGACTTCTGGCAGCAGCGTCTGGCCGGTGCGCCCGACGTCCTGGCGCTGCCCACCGACCGGCCCCGGCCGCCCGAGGCGGACTACGCGGCGCAGACAGTGGTCGTGGATGTGGACGCCCGGCTTCACCAGGCGCTGACCGGCGTCGCCCGCAAGACCGAGACGAGCCTGTTCATGGTGCTGCAGGCCGGTCTGGCGTCGCTGCTGTCCGCGCTGGGCGCGGGCGACGACATCCCGCTGGGATCCCCGATCGCCGGACGCAACGACCAGGCGCTGGAAGCGATGGTCGGGTTCTTCGCCAACACCCTGGTGCTGCGCACCGACACCTCGGGAGACCCGACCTTCCGCGAACTCCTGGGCAGAGTGCGGGAGTTCAACCTCGCCGCGTACGCACACCAGGAGGTGCCCTTCGAGCGGCTGGTGGAGCTGCTCAACCCCGAGCGCTCCTTGTCCTGGCACCCGCTGTTCCAGGTCTGGCTCAACGTGCAGAACGTCGAGGCCTCGGCCGGCGCCTCCGTCGGCATCGCCGGCATCGACGCCCAGGCGTACCCGGTGCCCGTCAACGCCACCCAGTTCGACCTGGCGTTCACCATCAACGAGCGGACCGCGGCCGACGGCAGCCCCGAGGGCCTGCGCGCTCTGATCGACTTCCGGCTCGACCTGTTCGACCGACAGACCGTCGAGGCCCTCTTCGGCCGCCTGCTGCACCTGCTGGAACGCGTGGCGGCCGACCCGGACCTGCGCGTCAAGGACATCACGCTGCTCACGGACGACGAGCGGGCCCTGCTCGCGACGGCCAACGACACCACGCGCGACGTCCCCCGGGGCACCTTCCCCGAGCTGTTCGCCCACCGCGTCGCCACAGCTCCCGACGACCCCGCGGTCGCCTACCAGGGGGTCGAGCTGAGCTACGCGGAACTCGACCGCAGGGCCAACCAGATCGCCCATGTCCTGCGCGCGGAAGGCGCCCGCCCCGAACGGTTCGTCGCCTTGGCCCTGCCCCGTTCCGCCGACTGGCCCGCCGCCGTCCTCGCCACGCACAAGGCGGGCGCGGCCTATCTGCCGGTCGACCCCGCCTACCCGGCCGAGCGCATCGCGTACATGCTCTCGGACGCCGCACCGGCGTTGATCGTCACCACCGGGGAGATCGCCGCAACCCTGCCGGACACCGGGACGGCCACCGTCCTCGTCCTCGACGACGAGACCACCGCCGCCCGCGTCGACGCGGCGCCCGCGACAGCCCCCGAGGTCACGCTCGACCCGCGCAACCCGGCGTACGTCATCTACACCTCCGGTTCCACCGGCCGGCCCAAGGGGGTCGTCGTACCCCACTCCGGCTTCGGCTCGCTGCTCACCGGCTACGTCGAGGCCCTCGGCCTCGGCCCCGGCAGCCGCGTCCTGCAGTTCGCGTCCCCGAGCTTCGACGCCGCCTTCGCCGAACTGTGCAAGGCACTGCTCTCCGGCGCGACGCTGGTACTGGCCCCGCCCGCCCGCCTGGACCCGGGGGCCCCGCTCGCGACGCTCCTCGCCGAGCAACGCGTCACCCAGGCGACCATCCCGCCCGCCGCGCTCGGAGTACTCGCCGACGACGAACTGCCCGCCGGGATGACCCTGCTCGTCGCGGGAGAGGCCACGCCCGCTGAGCTCGCGGCCCGCTGGTCCGCGGGCCGTCGCATGGTGAACGCCTACGGTCCCACCGAGACCACCGTCTGCGCGACCATCAGCGCCCCGCTGGCCGGCGCCGTCGAGCCACCCATGGGCACCCCCGTGCCCAACAGCCGGGTGTACGTCCTGGACGCGGCGCTGCGCGAGGTCCCGCCGGGCGCCTCCGGGGACCTCTACGTCAGCGGCGAGGGCCTGGCCCGCGGCTACCTGGGGCGTCCCGGCCTGAGCGCCGAACGCTTCGTCGCCGACCCGTTCGGCGCTCCTGGCTCCCGCATGTACCGTACCGGTGACATCGCCCGGTGGACACGCGACGGCGTGCTCCGGTTCCTCGGCCGCGCCGACGAGCAGATCAAGCTGCACGGCTTCCGCATCGAGCTGGGCGAGGTCCGCTCCGCACTGCTGCGTCGGCCGACCGTCGCCCAGGCCGAGGTGCTGGTCCGCGAGGACCGCCCCGGCGACCGGCGTCTCGTGGCCTACGTGGTCGGCAAGGCCGGCGCCGCTCCCCTGCACGGCGCGGACCTGCGGGCGCTGCTCGCCGCCGAGCTGCCGGAGTACATGGTGCCCGCGGCGGTGGTCGTGCTCGACGCGCTGCCGCTCACCCCGAACGGCAAGACCGACCGCAAGGCCCTTCCCGAGCCGGGATACGGGGCCGCCGTCGAGTCCGAAGAGCCCCGCAGCGCCCACGAGGAGCTGCTGTGCTCGCTGTTCGCCGAGGTCCTCGGTCTGGAGACCGTCGGCGTCCACGACAGCTTCTTCGACACCGGCGGCGACAGCATCATGTCGATCCAGCTGGTTCGCAAGGCACGCAACGCGGGCATCAGAATCACCCCGCGAGACGTGTTCGAGCACAAGACGGTGGCGGGCCTGGCCAAGGCCACCGCCGACCAGGGCGCGGCGACCGGGCCCACCGCGCCGGCCCCCGCCGGGGCGGAATCGGCCGCCGCGGGCGTCGGCACCCTGCCGCTGACGCCGATCATCCACTGGATGCGTGAGCGGGGCGGGCGGGCCGACCGGTTCAGCCAGACCAACATGATCGTGGTGCCGGCCGGCCTCGGTGCGCCGCGCATCGAGGCCGCCCTCCAGGCCGTCCTCGACCACCATGACGCGCTGCGCATGCGGCTGATCCGCACCGGCGGAGTGGTGTGGAGCCTTCAGGTCCCCGAGCGCGGAGCGGTCCGCGCCGCCGATTGCCTGCGCCGCGTCGACCTGTCCGGTCTGGACGCCGAGGGCGTCCGGGAGCGGATGGCACGGGAGACGCGCGGCGCCTGGGACCGGCTCGACCCGGAGGCCGGGGTGATGCTCCAGGCCGTCTGGTTCGACGCGGGCCCCGATGCCTCGGGCCGGCTGCTGCTCACCGTCCACCACCTGGTCGTCGACGGCGTCTCCTGGCGCATCCTGATGCCTGACCTGCAGCAGGCGTGGGCCGAGTCGGCCGACGGTGGCACACCGCGGCTGGACCCCGTGGGCACGTCGTTCCGGGAGTGGGCGCAGTTGCTCACCGACGACGCGCAACGGCCGGAGCGGATCGAGGAACTGCCGTACTGGCTGGATGCCCTCTCCGACCCCGGCCCGGCTCTCACCGACCGGCCCCTGGACCGGGCGCGCGACCTGACGTCGACGACCAGGCGGGTTGTCCTGGAGCTGCCCGCCGAGCAGACCGCGGCCCTGCTCACCACGGTGCCCGCGGCGTTCCACGCCCGGATGAACGACGTGCTGCTCACCGCGTTCTCGGTCGCCGTGGACCGGTGGCGTGCCGGGCGCGACCGCGGTGACGGGCCGGTGCTGGTCAACATGGAGGGACACGGCCGCGAGGAGCTCCATGACGATGTCGACCTCTCCCGGACCGTCGGCTGGTTCACCAGCCTGTTCCCGATACGCCTGGATCCCGGCACGTACGACTGGGAGGAGTTCCGTTCCGGAGGCCGTGTCGTCGGGGACGTGCTCAAGCGGATCAAGGAGCAGCTGCGTGCCCTGCCCGACAAGGGCCTCGGCTACGGCCTGCTGCGCTACCTCAATCCGCAGACCTCGGCGGCGCTCGCACAGCTCCCCGGGCCTCAGGTCAGCTTCAACTACCTGGGCAGGTTCGCCGGAGCGGCGGACGATGCCGGTCAGACGGGGGCGGCCGACTGGGGGCCGGCGCCTGAGGGCTTCGACCTCGACGGCGGGAGCGACCCGGATCGTCC
This sequence comes from Streptomyces poonensis, assembly GCF_014650915.1. Classification (GTDB taxonomy): domain Bacteria; phylum Actinomycetota; class Actinomycetes; order Streptomycetales; family Streptomycetaceae; genus Streptomyces; species Streptomyces poonensis. Next base: position 47,354 of record NZ_BMVW01000012.1, read on the forward strand.
GATGGCCCATGCCATCGACGTCAACGCCATGACGCAGGACCTGCCGGACGGACCGCGCCTCATCGTGGACGTGACCTGGGCGGGGGAGCTGTTCGGCGAGGAGGAGATCCGCGAGCTCGGCGAGAACTGGCTCACCGCGCTCTCGGCGCTCGTCGTCCACGTCGAGCGCCCCGAATCGGGCGGCTACAGCCCCTCGGATCTGACGCTGGTCCCGCTGACGCAGCAGGAGATCGACGCCGTGGAGTCCGCCGCGTCGACCGGGCTGGAGGACATCCTGCCGCTCACCCCGATGCAGGAGGGTCTGCTCTTCCACGCCCAGCTCGACGAGGACCAGCCGGACATCTACACGGTGCAGCTGGGCATCGACATAGCCGGCGAGCTGGACACCGACCGGTTGCGTGCCGCCGCGGCCACTCTGCTGCGGCGTCATGCCAACCTACGGGCCGGCTTCCTCCAGCAGGGCCTCAGCCGCCCGGTACAGGTCGTCTTCGGTGACCTCGAACTGCCCTGGGTCGAGCTGGACTTCACGCACCTGCCGGAGGCGGAGCGGGCCGCGCGGCTGGATGCGCTGATGGACGAGGACCGGGTGCGCAGGTTCGACCCCGAGCGTCCGCCGCTGCTGCGCTTCACGCTGGTGCGCATGGGCGACGCCCTGGTCCGGTTCCTGATGACCAACCACCATCTGCTGCTGGACGGCTGGTCGGGTCCACTGCTGGTCCGCGAGCTGTTCGCGCTGTACGAGGCAGGCGGAGACGAGTCCGTCCTCCCGGAGCTGACGCCCTACCGGGACTACCTGGAGTGGCTCGGCAGGCAGGACAAGCAGGAGGCCCGCGAGGCGTGGCGCGAGGTCCTGAGCGGGGTGGACGGAGCGACACTGGTCGCCGCCGACAGTGGTGGCACGAGCGGAGACCTTCCCGGCGACCTGCTCGTCGAGCTGCCCGAGACGACGGTGGCGGAGCTGACGAAGCTGGTCAGCCATCACGGCGTCACCTTCAACACCGCTGTCCAGGCGGTCTGGGGGGTGGTCCTCGGCGGGCTCACCGGCCGCGACGACGTGGTCTTCGGCGCGACCGTCTCCGGACGCCCCGCCGACCTGCCCGGCGTCGAGACGATGGTCGGTCTGTTCATCAACACCGTCCCGGCGCGCGTCCGGCTCGCCCCGGGCGACACCTGGGCCGCTCTGCTGGAGAAGGTGCAGCGGCAGCAGACCTCCGTCATGGACCACCACTACCTCGGGCTCCAGGACATCCTGCGTCTCGTCGACTCGGACCAGTTGTTCGACACGATCGTCGTCACGGAGAACTTCCCCGTGGGCGGTGACGGGGCGCCCGGGGGAGAGGACGGGCTGCGGATCGTCGTCGGCTACGGCTCGGACGCCAACCACTATCCGATCAGCCTGGTCGCCATGCCCGGCCGCACCCTGCGGCTGCGCTTCAGCTACCGCACCGACCTGTTCGACCGGGACGCCGTGCAGGCCATCGCCCAACGCGTCGAGCGGGCGTTCCACGCCCTGATCGACGCGCCCGGACAGCGGCTCGACCACCTCGACCTGCTGTCGGCCGAGGAGCGGGAAACCCTGCTGGGCGGCTTCAACGCCACGGCGGCGCCCACCCCGGAACTGCTCGTCCCCGAGCGCTTCGAGGCGCAGGCGGCCCGCACGCCGGACGCCCCCGCCCTGCGGCTCGCGGGCGGTGAGGAGGTCGACTACGCCACGCTGAACGCCGCCGCCGACCGGCTCGCCGGTGAGCTGGCCGCCGCCGGGGTCGGCCCCGAGCGGCTGGTGGCACTGGCGTTGCCTCGCTCGGCCGACCTGGTGACCGCCGCGTTGGCGGTCCTGAAGGCGGGGGGCGGCTATCTGCCCGTCGATCCGGCCGATCCCGGCGACCGGCTGGAGTACGTGCTCCGCGACGCCGCGCCGGTGCTCGTGCTGACCCGCTCCGACATCGCGTCCACGCTGCCGTCGACCCCTGCCCCGGTGCTGCTGCTCGACCAGCGGGACGACGTGGCGGACGGCAACGCGCCCGTGGCGGGCAGCGGCTGTCGCCCACATCCCAAGAGTCCGGCGTACGTCATCTACACGTCGGGTTCGACGGGGCGGCCGAAGGGCGTCGTGATCGAGCACCGCTCCCTCGCGCAGTACACCGACCAGGCCGTCGACGCCTGGCCGTCGCTCGCGGAGCGAGCCCTGCTGCACTCGCCCGTCTCCTTCGACATGGCGGTGACCTCGTTGTTCGGGCCTCTGGTGAGCGGCGGCTGCGTGCACATCGCCGAGTTGGAGCAGCCGGACGAGGGCCGCCTGCGGCCGCCGTTCCTGAAGGCCACCCCCTCCCATCTGGCGCTGCTGACCGGCTCGGACCGGGAGAACTCCCCCAGCCGCGAACTGGTCATCGGCGGCGAGCAGCTGCTGGGCGAAACACTGGACGAGTGGCGCGCCGCCCATCCGGATGTGGCCGTCGTGAACGAGTACGGACCGACCGAGGCCACCGTGGGCTGTGCGGTGCACCGGCTGGAGCCGGGCGACCCGGCCCCCGCGGGCGCCGTCCCGATCGGCCGGCCCACGCCCAACACCCGGCTCTACGTGCTGGACGCACGGTTGCGGCCCGTTCCGATCGGCTGCACGGGAGAGCTGTACATCGGCGGCGACCAGCTGGCCCGTGGCTACCTCGGCAGGCCGGGGCTCACCGCGTCCCGCTTCGTCGCCGATCCGTTCGGCGCTCCGGGCACCCGCCTCTACCGCACGGGCGACCTGGCCCGCTGGAGCGCCGACGGCGACCTGCACTACCTGGGTCGCGTGGACGACCAGGTGAAGGTACGCGGCTACCGTGTCGAACTCGGCGAGATCGAGGCCCGCTTGACCGCCGACCCCGCCGTCGGCCAGGCCGTCGTCGTCCTCCGTGACGACAGCGGAACCGGGCGCCGTCTGGTCGCCTACCTGGTGGCCGCGGCGGGCGGTGCGCTCGATGTGGCAGCCGTGCGCGAGCGTCTCTCCGCGGCCGTACCGGACTACATGGTCCCCGCCGCGTTCATGACGCTGGCGGAGATCCCGCTCAACGCCAACGGCAAGGTGGAGCGCAGAGCGCTGCCCGCCCCGGACTTCAACCCTCGGGACTGGGCGGGACCGCGCGACCCCCAGGAGGAGATCCTGTGCGGTCTGTTCCGCGAGGTGCTCGGGCTGGACGTGGTGGGAGTCCACGACAGCTTCTTCGACCTCGGCGGGGACAGCATCATGGCGATGAACCTCGCGCACCGGATCCGCTCCGTGTTCGGCGCGCAGCTCAACATCCGCACGGTGCTGACCTCACCGACCGTCGCGGAGCTGGCCGAGCGTCTCGGCGGCGCGGACGACCAGAACTCCCTGGAGGTGCTGCTCCCGCTGCGCGCCCAGGGCACGCGCACCCCCGTGTTCTGCGTGCACGCCGCGGGTGGCCTGAGCTGGAACTACGCCTCGCTGCTGCGCCACGTGAACCCCGAGCACCCGGTCTACGGCCTGCAGGCACGGGGCATCGACGGCACCGGCGAGATTCCCGCGACGCTGGAGGAGATGGCGGCCGACTACGTCGAGCAGATCCGAACCGTGCAGCCTGCGGGCCCCTACGTACTGCTCGGCTGGTCGTTCGGTGGGCAGGTCATCCACGCGATGGCGGTCCTGCTGCAGGCTCAGGGTGAGGAGGTCGCCCTGCTCGTCAACCTCGACGAGTACCCCCTCGATCACAGCCTGCCGCGCCCCGACCGGACGCCGGACGAGCAGGACGCCCTGCGGATGATGCTCGACCACGTCGGCTACGACGTCGACGCGCTGGGCGACGGGCCGCTGGACCACGACGAGGTCGTCACCATGCTGCGCGCCCGGCAGTCCGTCCTCGCCAGCCTCGACGCCGGGAACATTGCCGCGCTGGCAGCGGCATTCGCCCACAACCGACGCCTGTTCGAGACCTATGAGCCCGCCCGCCACAACGGGGACCTGCTCGTGCTGGTGGCCGAGGAGGACAAGTCCGTGCCGGCCTCGGAACTGGCCGCCCGCGCCGAACGGTGGCGGCCCTTCGTCACGGGACGCCTCGAGCACCGGGTGATCGGCTGCAGCCACCCGCACATGCTGCATCCGGAATCGGCCGCCGAGATCGGCCGCGTCCTCAACGAAAAGCTCCGGGAAATCAAATGACGCGGCCGCCCGCCGGTCAGGCGACGACCCGCATGATGCGAGAAACGGTGGAGACATGAGCGTGCAGACCACGGAAATCCAGCGGGAGAATCCCGCCGGTCCGGCTTCGCTTGATCTGGTGAACCCGAAGACGTATCTGGAAAACGACATGGCGGCCTACTGGCGGCGGCTGCGTACGGACCATCCCGTGTTCTGGCACCCTGAGACAGCGGACCGGCGCGGTTTCTGGGTGGTCAGCAGGTATCCGGACGTCCAGGCGCTGTTCCGCGACAACAAACGGCTCACCTCCGAGAAGGGCAACGTCCTGGTGACGCTGCTGGCGGGCGGTGACTCGGCCGCGGGGCAGATGCTCGCCGTGACGGACGGCCGCCGTCACAAGGACCTGCGCAACGTGATGCTCAAAGCGTTCTCGCCGCGTGCCCTGGCCAAGGTCGCGGGCATCGTGCGGGAGAACACCCGCCGGCTGATGGCCGAGGCGATCCGCCGCGGTGAGGGCGACTTCGCGGCCGACGTCGCCTCCGTGATCCCGATGACCACCGTCGGCGGTCTGCTCGGTATCCCGGTCTCCGACCATCCGTACCTGCTGAAGCTGACCAAGTCGTGCCTCAGCTCCGACGAGGCGGACCAGGCGCCCGAGGAGGCGTTCCTGGCGCGCAACGAGATCCTGCTCTACTTCAGCGACCTGGTGGCCGAGCGGCGTGAGAACCCGCAGGACGACGTGATCTCCACGCTCACCCGGAGCGACATCAACGGGGTGCCGCTGACCGACCAGGACATCGTCTTCAACTGCTACAGCCTGATCCTGGGTGGCGACGAGACCAGCCGCCTGTCCATGATCGAGGCGCTTCACGCGCTGAGCAGCGAACCCGGCGAGTGGCGGCGCCTGCGCGACCACGAGGTGGACCTGGAGACCGCCACCGAGGAGATGCTGCGCTGGGCGACGCCGGCCATGAACTTCGGCCGGCACGCCACCACCGACTTCGAACTGCACGGCGAGCAGATCAAGAAGGGCGACATCGTCACCCTCTGGCAGATGTCGGCCAATCGCGACGAGACGGTCTTCCCCGACCCGTACACCCTCGACCTGGCCCGCACCCCCAACAAGCACATCACTTTCGGCTACGGTCCGCACTTCTGCATCGGCGCCTACCTGGCCCGGGTGGAGGTCAAGGAGATGCTCGACGCCCTGCGCACCTTCAGCACCGGCTTCGAGATCACCGGCGAGCCACACCGCATCCACTCCAACCTGATGCAGGGCATGTCGTACCTGCCCATGCGGTACTTCCCCGACGAGCAGGGTCTCGCCGCCGGCTGAGCCCTCCCCGACGCAGCCGCCGTCCCCGGAAGCGCCGCAGCGCGTTTCCGGGGACGGCGCGCTCGCGTTCTGCCGCGTGCCGCCAGGGCAGGGTGCGTTTCCGCACAGAGGAGAATCAATTTTTTGCACTGTCGTTGTCCGCGCCGAAAAACATCGGAGAGGCTGCCGACTGGCCAGCATTTCCGTTCGGTTGACCGATCGAGTGTGGAGAGAGTGAATGTCTGACCCCGAGGGTATTCGTTTCCGCTTGACCGCCGGACAGCAGGGAATCTGGTACGCGGTCCAGAAAGACCCCGCCAATCCGCTGTTCGGCCTGGCGGAGCGGGTCGATATCGAAGGACCGGTCGACGCGGGGCTGTTCGAGTCGGCGCTGCGGCACGTGGTCGCCGAGAGCGAGTCCCTGCGGCTGCGGTTCGGCCAGGACGCCGACGGCCCGTACCAGCTCGTCCTCCCCGACCTCGCATGGCCTTTCCACGTCTTCGACGTCTCCCGTGAGAGCGACCCCGAGGCGGCAGTACGCCAGTGGATCGCGGCGGACCTCGACCGTCCGGTCGACCTCGCCGAAGGCCCCCTCTTCACGTTCGCCCTCTTCACCGTCGCCGCCGACCGCCACGTCTGGTACCGGCGCCACCACCACATCGCGCTGGACGGCCGGAGCACCGGCCTGGTGTCCCGCCGCGTCGCGGAGGTCTACTCGGCGAAGGCAGCCGGCGAGCCGGTGCCCGAAGCCCCCTCCTCCGGGCTCGCCGAGCTGATCGATGCCGACGCCGCCTACCACGGCTCCGAGGCCTTCACACGCGACCGCGCCTACTGGACCGAGCAGTTGGCGGACCGGCCCGAGGGGTTGGGCCTGGCCGAGCAACCCACCCGCTACCCGACCACCCCGCTGCTGCGCTCGGTGGCCACCCTCACCGCGCGAGAGGCCGAGTCGATCCGTGACCTGGCCCGCGAGTCCGGCGCCGCCTGGCCGATCGTCATCGTCGCCGCCCAGGCTCTCTACCTGCACCGCGTCACCGGCCGCACCGACGTGGTCCTCGCCCTCCCCGTCGCCGCCCGCCCGGGCGGCCCCGCCGACCAGGTGGCCGGCATGGTCGCGAACGTCGTTCCGCTGCGGCTGACCGTGCGCCCCGACACGACGCTCGCCGAACTGCTCCAGCACACCGCGCGGCAGATGCACGGCGCGCTGCGCCACCAGCGCTACCGCTACGAGGACCTGGTCCGCGACACCGGCGGACTCGCCGACGGCAGGCGGCTGGTCGGCCCCCGGGTCAACCTCATCATGTTCGACTCCGCCCTCGAGTTCGGCGGCGCCAGGGGCACGGTGCACAACCTCGCCATCGGCCACGACGACGACCTGACCCTCGTCGTCGACAACCGCGTCGCCGACGGCGGACTGCGTCTTGAGTTCAACGCCAACCCGGACCTGTACTCCCCCGACGACCTCGACCGGCACTGCGCCCGGCTCCGCGCGTTACTGGGCGCGTTCGGCTCCGCAGACCCCGAACAGCCCGTCGGCCGCCTGGACATCGCCACGGAGGACGAGCGCCACCAGGTCCTCGTGGAGTGGAACGGCGACGCGACCGCCGTCGAACCCGCCACGCTGCCCGCGCTGTTCGAGTCCCGCGTGCGCACCGCTCCCGACGCCCGCGCCCTCACCCTCGGCGCGGAGCACCTGACGTACGCCGAACTCAACGCCCGCGCCAACGCGCTGGCACGCCTCCTCATCGACGGCGGTGCAGGGCCCGGCCGCTTCGTCGGCCTGGTGCTGCCCCGCTCGATCGACCTGGTGGTGGCTCTGCTCGCCGTCGTCAAGACCGGCGCCGCGTACGTGCCGATCGACCCGGCCTACCCCGCCGACCGCATCGCCTACACCGTCTCCGACGTCGACCTCGCGCTCGCCGTCACCGACCGGCGGTCCCAGTCCGTGCTCCCCGAGGGCACACCCCGCGTGGTCCTCGACGAGGCCGGGACCGCGGAGCGCGTCGCCGCCCGGCCGGCCACCGACCTCACCGACGCTGACCGCCTCTCCCCGCTGCCGCCCGAGGCGCCCGCGTACGTCATCTACACGTCGGGTTCCACCGGCCGCCCCAAGGGCGTCGTCGTCTCCCACCAGAACGTCGTCCGGCTGTTCTCCGCCACCGACCACTGGTTCCACTTCGGTGCGGACGACGTGTGGACGCTCTTCCACTCCACCGCGTTCGACTTCTCCGTCTGGGAGCTGTGGGGACCGCTGCTGCACGGCGGCCGGCTCGTCGTCGTCCCCCATGACGTCTCCCGCTCGCCCGAGAGCTTCCTGCGGCTGCTCGCCGACGAGGGCGTCACCGTCCTCAACCAGACGCCCTCGGCGTTCTACCAGCTCTCCCACGCCGACAGCGAGGACCGCGCGACCGGCGACCGGCTCGCCCTGCGGTACGTCGTCTTCGGCGGCGAGGCCCTTGACCTCGGGCGCCTCACCGACTGGTACGACCGGCACCCCGAGGACAGCCCGGTACTGGTCAACATGTACGGCATCACCGAGACCACGGTGCACGTCAGCTATCTGCCGCTCGATCGCGATACCGCGGTCGCCGGCGTGGGCAGCCTCATCGGCCGGGGCATCCCCGACCTGCGCATCTACCTGCTCGACAGTGCGCTGCGTCCGGTGCCGACCGGTGTCGCGGGTGAGCTGTACGTGGCGGGCGGTGGTGTCGCCCAGGGGTACCTCAAGCGGCCGGGGCTGAGCGCCGAGCGCTTCGTCGCCGACCCGTTCGCGGGCGACGGCACCCGCATGTACCGCACCGGCGACCTCGCACGGTGGCACGACGGCGGCGTCCTGGAGTACCTCACCCGCTCCGACGACCAGGTCAAGATCCGCGGCTTCCGCATCGAGACCGGCGAGATCGCCGCCGCCCTCGCCGCCTGCCCTGGCGTCGCCAACTGCGCCGTGGTGGCCCGGGACGACCGGCAGGGCGAGCGCAGGCTCGTCGCCTACGTGGTGCCGAGGGACGCCGCGGACGTGCCGGACGCGGCGGTGCTGCGCGAGACGCTCGCCGCCTCGCTGCCCGACTACATGCTGCCCGCCGTGTTCGTCCCGCTGGCCGACCTGCCCCTCACCCCGTCCGGCAAGCTCGACGAACGTGCCCTGCCCGCACCGGAGGCGGCGCACGTCGTCGGCGGCCGCCCGGCCCGCACCCCCAACGAGCAGGTGCTCGCCACGCTGTTCGGCGAGACGCTCGGAACACCCGCGGTCGGCGTCGACGACAACTTCTTCGCCCTCGGCGGCCACTCGCTGGCCGCCACCCGCCTGGTGAGCCGGGTCCGCGCCGTCCTCGGTGTGGAACTCGCCGTCCGTGACGTATTCGAGGCCCCGACGGTGGCCGGGCTCGCGGAGCGCGTCGACACCGCGCTCGCCGCCAGGACCGCGCTCGCCCCGGTCGAGCGGCCCGACCCCGTCCCGCTCTCCTTCGCGCAGGCACGCCTGTGGTTCCTCGACCGCCTCGACGGCCCGAGCCCGACCTACAACATTCCCTTCGTGCTGCGCCTCACCGGCGGCCTCGACGTCCCGGCCCTGCGTGCCGCGCTGCGCGACGTCCTGCTGCGCCACGAGAGCCTGCGCACCGTCTTCCCCCAGGACGGCGGCGTGCCGCGCCAGCACGTCCTCGGTGCCGGCCAGGTGCCGGACGCGCTCACCGTCCGGGACGTCACCGCCGGGGAGCTGACCGGCGCGCTGGCCGCCGCCGCGCGCCACAGCTTCGCGCTCGACACCGAGCTGCCGCTGCGCGCGGACCTGTTCCACCTCGGCGGCGAGGAGCACGTGCTCTCCCTGGTGGTGCACCACATCGCGAGCGACGGCTGGTCGCTGCCGCCACTGGTGCGCGACCTCGCCACCGCCTACGCCGCCCGCCGTGACGGTGATGCCCCCGGGTGGGCGCCGCTGCCGGTGCAGTACGCGGACTACGCCCTGTGGCAGCGCGAACTCCTCGGCGAGGAGGCCGACGCGGACAGCCCGCTCGCCCGCCAGCTCGCCTACTGGAAGGCGGCACTCAGCGGCCTGCCCGACGAGCTCGGCCTGCCCACGGACCGGACGCGGCCCGCCGTCGCCGACCACCGGGGCGCGGTGCTCGACTGCGAGCTGAGCCCCGAGCTGCACCGTGCCCTCCTCGCCGTGGCACGCTCCTCGGGCGCCAGCGTGTTCATGGTGCTCCAGGCCGCGCTCGCCACCCTGCTGTCGCGTCTCGGGGCGGGCGACGACATCCCGATCGGCAGTCCCATCGCGGGTCGTACCGACGAGGCGCTCGACGACCTGGTCGGATTCTTCGTGAACACGCTCGTGCTGCGCACCGACACCTCGGGCGGGCCGACGTTCACCGACCTCGTCGACCGCGTGCGGGAGACCGACCTCGCCGCCTACGCCCACCAGGACGTGCCGTTCGAGCGGCTGGTGGAGGTCCTGAACCCTGACCGCTCGCTCGCCCGCCACCCCCTCTTCCAAATCCTGCTCAGCATGCAGGACGACCTCGACCGCGCCCCGGAGCTGCCCGGCCTGACGGCGACGGTCGCGCCCGGCGACCTCACGATCGCCAAGTTCGACCTGCAGTTCGACTTCAGCGAGCGGTACGGAGCCGATGGCGAACCCGCAGGGATCCGCGGCCAGATCCTCTACGCCACCGCCCTGTTCGACGCCGCCACCGCGCGTACCCTGGCCGACCGCTTCGTGCGCGTGCTGGAGGCCGTCACCGAGCGGCCCGAGGCCGGCATCGCAGACTTCGAACTGCTGCGGCCCGACGAGCGCGCGCTGCTCACCGCCCAGGGCACCGGCACCGTCGGGGGCCTCGCCGCCCTCGACACGACCGTGCCGGAGCGCTTCGCCGCCCAGGTCACGGCCACCCCCGACGCGGCCGCCCTGGTCACCGACGACGGCGCCGTCGTCACCTACCAGGAACTCGACGAGCGGGCCAACCGGCTCGCCCACCGGCTTCTCGCCGCCGGCACCGGGCCCGAGGCACGGGTCGCCGTCCTCCAGCAGCGCTCCGTCGACCTCGTCGTCTCGTTGCTCGCCGTCCTCAAGGCGGGTGGCACCTACGTGCCGTTGGACGCGCGCGCCCCACAGGCCCGTTGGGAGCTGGTCCTCGCCGAGACCGAGGCGTCGGTGCTGCTCGTCGACGACACCCAGCCCGTCCTCGAGTTCGACCACACCGCGACGGTGATCCACGTGGAGGACGAGCGGGAGTCCGACACCCACCCGCCGACCGCCCCCGCCGTCAGCGGTCACCCCGAGCGGCTCGTGTACGTGATGTTCACCTCCGGCTCGACCGGCCGCCCCAAGGGAGTGGCCGTCACCCACCGGGACCTGGTCGCGTTCGCCCTCGACGGCTGCTTCGCCGCCGACGCGCACCGCCGCGTCCTGTGGCACGCCCCGCACGCCTTCGACGCCGTCAACTACGAGCTGTGGGTGCCGCTGCTCACCGGCGGGACCGTCGTCGTCGCCCCGCCCCACGACATGGACGTCGCCACCCTGCGTCGCCTCGTCGCCGAGCACGCCATCACCGGACTGCACCTGACCGCGGGGTTGTTCCGTGTGGTCGCGGAGAACGACCTCGACTGTCTCAAGGGTGTGCGCGAACTCCTCGCGGGCGGCGACGTGGTGCCCGGGACCGCCGTGCGCGACCTGCTCGCCCACCACCCGGACATCGTCTTCCGGGACACCTACGGCCCCACCGAGACGACCTCGTTCGCGACGAACCTCCGCGTGACCAGCGCCGACGACGTCCCGGACGTCGTACCGATCGGGCGGCCCCTCGACAACATGCGCGCCTACGTACTCGACTCGGGTCTGCGCCCGGTGCCGTCCGGCGTCGTCGGCGAGCTCTACCTCGCGGGCGAGGGTCTGGCGCGCGGCTACTGGCGGGCCCCCGGGCTCACCGCGGAGCGCTTCGTGGCCGACCCGTTCGGCCTGGCGGGCAGCCGCATGTACCGGGTCGGTGACCTCGCCCGCTGGAACGCCGACGGCGCGCTGGTCTTCGCGGGCCGCGCCGACGACCAGGTCAAGATCCGCGGCTTCCGGATCGAGCCGGGAGAGGTCGAGGCCGCCGTGGCCCGCCATCCCGGCGTCGGCTCAGCCGCGGTCGTCGTCCGCGAGGACCGGCCCGGTGACAAACGGCTCGTCGCCTACGTGGTGCCGGCTGCCGGTCACCAGCTGGATCTCGCCGCGCTGCGCGAGCAGTTGTCCGACGCGCTGCCCGACTACATGGTTCCCGGGGCCGTCATGGCCCTCGAGACCTTGCCGCTGACCCCGAACGGCAAGCTCGACCGCAGGGCACTGCCCGCCCCGGACCTCGCGGGCGGAGCGGGCGGACGGCAGCCGCGCACCCCCCAGGAGCAGGTGCTGTGCGGCCTGTTCGCCGAGGTCCTCGAACCGTCGTCGGCGTCCGTGAGCATCGACGACAACTTCTTCGAACTGGGCGGGCACTCCCTGCTGGCCACCCGGCTCGTGCTGCGCATCCAGGCCGTCCTCGGCGTCGACATCGCCGTACGCGATCTGTTCGACGCGCCGACAGTGGCCCAACTGGCCCACCTCGTCGACCGGGCGGCGGGAAGCCACGTCCCGCTCCGGGCCGTGGACCGCCCCGAGCTGGTGCCGCTGGCGCTCCCGCAGCGCGGACTGTGGTTCCTCAACCAGATGGAGGGGCCCAGCCCCACGTACAACCTGGGCGTGTCCCTGCGCTTCACCGGACAACTCGACCGCGAGGCGCTGTACGAGGCGTTCTACGACGTCATCGCCCGCCACGAGAGTGTGCGCACGGTCTTTCCCGACCAGGGCGGAGTGCCGCACCAGCGTGTCGTGCCCCCGGCCGGGGCCCGGCCGCCGATCGCGGTGACCGAGGTCGTCGAGGCCGACCTGGACGACACGCTCACCGAGATCGCCCGGCGTGGCTTCGACCTCGCGGCCGACCTGCCGATCCGGGCCGAGCTGCTGGTGCTCAGCCCTGTCGAGCACGTCTTCCTGATCGTGATCCACCACATCGTCTCCGACGGCTGGTCCCTGACCCCGCTCGTCGCCGACCTCGCCGCCGCCTACACGGCGCGGCGCGTCGGCAGCGCACCCGACTGGGAGCCGCTGCCCGTGCAGTACGGGGACTTCACGCTGTGGCAGTCCGAGCACCTGGGCAGCGAGAGCGACCCGGAGAGCCGCCTCAGCGAGCAGATCGAGTACTGGGAGGAGGCCCTGGCCGGTCTCCCCGAGCAGCTCGGCCTGCCCACCGACCGGCCGCGGCCCGCGGTCCTCGGCAACGAGGGCGACCTGGTTCCGCTGGAGCTCGGCGCCGAGCAGCAGCAGGCGCTCAACGAGATCGCCCGCACCAGCGGCGCCAGCCTGTTCATGGTCGTCCAGGCCGCGCTCGCCGCGCTGCTGTCCCGGCTCGGCGGCGACACCGACATCCCGCTCGGCACCGCCGTCGCGGGCCGCAACGACGAGGCGCTCACCGACAGCGTCGGCTTCTTCGTCAACACCCTGGTGCTGCGCAACGACGTGTCCGGCGACCCGACATTCCGGCAGCTGGTGGAGCGGGTCCGAGAGACAGACCTGGCCGCCTACGCCCACCAGGAGGTGCCGCTCGACCTGCTGGTGGAGCGGCTCAGCCCCAACCGGTCGCTCTCCCGGCACCCGCTGTTCCAGACCATGCTGACCTTCGAGAACATCCCGCAGCTGACCCTGCGCTTCCCCGGTCTGGAGACCCGGCTGCACCCGGCCAACGTCAAGTCCGCCAAGTTCGACCTCGACGTCTCCATCGGCGAGGTCTTCGACGCCGCGGGCGCGCCCGCGGGCATGGCGGGTACCCTGTCGTACAACTCCCAGCTCTTCGACAGGACTACCGCCGAGACGCTGGTCGAGCGGTTCGTACGGCTCCTCGACGAGGTCGCGGCCAACCCTGCCGTGCGCCTGTCGGAGATCGACCTGCTCGCCCCCGGCGAGCGCGAGCTGCTGCTGGAGGTGTGGCAGGGCACTGAAGCGGTCGCGGAGAGCGCGCGGGTCACCCTGCCCGCGTTGTTCGAGGCGCGTGTGCGGGCCGTCCCCGAGGCCCGAGCTCTCACACTCGGTGCCGAGAGCCTGACGTATGCCGAGCTCAACGCACGCGCCAACGCGATGGCTCGCTACCTGATCGAGGGCGGCGCGGGCCCCGGCCGGTTCGTGGGCCTCGTGCTGCCGCGTTCGATCGATCTGGTGGTGGCGCTGCTGGCGGTGGTGAAGACCGGCGCCGCCTATGTGCCGATCGATCCGGCGTACCCGGCCGACCGCATCGCGTACACCATCGCCGACGTCGACCTCGCGCTCGCCGTCACCGACCGGCAGTCGCAGTCCGTGCTTCCCGACGGAGCGCGGCGCGTGGTTCTCGACGACGCGGAGACCGCGGGGCGTATCGCCGCTCTCCCGGGTACCGATCTCACCGACGCCGACCGGCTCTGCCCTCTGTTGCCCGTCGCACCCGCGTACGTCATCTACACGTCGGGTTCCACCGGCCGTCCCAAGGGCGTCGTGGTCTCCCACCAGAACGTCGTCCGGCTGTTCACCGCCACCGACCACTGGTTCCACTTCGGTGCGGACGACGTGTGGACGCTCTTCCACTCCACCGCGTTCGACTTCTCCGTCTGGGAGCTGTGGGGACCGCTGCTGCACGGCGGCCGGCTCGTCGTCGTCCCCTACGACACGTCCCGCTCGCCCGAGAGCTTCCTGCGGCTGCTCGCCGACGAGGGCGTCACCGTCCTCAACCAGACGCCCTCGGCGTTCTACCAGCTCTCCCACGCCGACAGCGAGGACCGGGAGGCCAGCGGCAGGCTTGCGCTGCGTTTGATCGTCTTCGGCGGCGAGGCTCTGGACCTGGGCCGCCTCACCGACTGGTACGACCGGCACCCCGAGGACAGCCCGGTACTGGTCAACATGTACGGCATCACCGAGACCACGGTGCACGTCAGCTATCTGCCGCTCGATCGCGATACCGCGGTCGCCGGCGTGGGCAGCCTCATCGGCCGGGGCATCCCCGACCTGCGCGTCTATCTCCTCGACAGTGCGCTGCGTCCGGTGCCGACCGGTGTCGCGGGTGAGCTGTACGTGGCGGGCGGTGGTGTCGCCCAGGGGTACCTCAAGCGGCCGGGGCTGAGCGCCGAGCGGTTCGTCGCCGATCCGTTCGCGGGCGACGGCACCCGCATGTACCGCACCGGCGACCTCGCGCGGTGGCGCGAGGGTGGCGTCCTGGAGTACCTCACCCGCGCCGATGATCAGGTCCAGATCCGGGGCTTCCGTATCGAGACCGGTGAGATCGCGGCCGTGCTTTCCGCTTGTCGGGGTGTCGCCAACTGCGCCGTGGTGGCCCGGGACGACCGGCAGGGGGAGCGCATGCTCGTCGCGTACTTCGTGCCGAAGGACGCTGGGGATGTGCCGGATGCGGGGCAGTTGCGTGAGGCGCTTGCGGTGTCCTTGCCCGACTACATGCTGCCGGCCGTGTTCGTCCCGCTGGACACCCTGCCCCTCACCCCCTCCGGCAAGCTCGACGAACGCGCCTTGCCCGCACCCGAGTACACTGCGGCCCGGAACGCGAAGAAGCCGCGCACCCCCCGCGAGGAACTTCTCGCCGGGCTCTTCGCCGAGGTGCTCGGCATCCCCGAGGTCGGCATCGACGACAACTTCTTCGACCTCGGCGGCCACTCGCTGATGGCGGCCCGCCTCGTCAACCGCGTCCGCACCGTCCTGGAGGCCGAGCTCACCGTACGGACCCTCTTCGAGGCCCCGACCGTGGCTGCCCTCGCGGGCAGGCTCGACTCGGCCGCGGGCGCCCGGCAGCCGCTGCGCGCCCAGGAGCGCCCCGACCCGCTCCCGCTCTCCTTCGCCCAGCGCAGGCTGTGGTTCCTCAACCGGATGGAGGGCCCGAGCGCCACGTACAACGTGCCGAGTGTGCTCCGGCTCTCCGGGGACCTCGACCGCGCGGCGCTGGAGGAGGCGCTCGCCGACCTCGTCGCCCGGCACGAGAGCCTGCGTACGGTCTTCCCCGAGGCCGACGGGGCGCCCCGCCAGCACATCCGTGGCCCGGAGACCACCATCCCGCTGACCGTGGTGGACACCGACGAGGACGCGCTGCCCGGGCTGCTCGCGGCGACCGCCGCCCGCGGCTTCGACCTCACTGTCCAACTGCCCTTGCGCGTCACGCTGTTCCGGCTCGGTGCCACCGAGCACGTACTGGCCCTGGTGGTGCACCACATCGCCACCGACGGCTGGTCCGGGGCGCCCCTGCTGCGGGACTTCGCCGCCGCCTACGCCGCGCGCCGCGCCGACCGGGCACCCGACTGGGCGCCCCTGCCGCTGCAGTACGCCGACTACGCCCTCTGGCAGCGCGACCACCTCGGCGACCAGGACGACCCCGACAGCCTGCTCTCGCGTCAGCTCGCCCACTGGCGCACCGCGCTCGCCGGGCTCCCCGACGAACTGGCGCTCCCCACCGACCGGCCGCGTCCCGCCGTCAGCAGCTACCGCGGCCGCACCCTGGAGTGCACGCTCAGCCCCGAGCTGCACCGCAAGGTGGCGGAGCTGGCCCGCTCCCACGACGTCAGCCTCTTCATGGTCCTGCAGTCGGCGCTCGCCGTGCTGCTGACCAAGCTGGGCGCGGGCGAGGACATCCCGCTCGGCAGCCCCATCGCCGGGCGCGGCGACGAGGCTTTGGAGGACCTCGTCGGACTGTTCCTCAACACCCTCGTGCTGCGCACCGACACCTCGGGCGACCCGGCCTTCTGCGAGCTGCTGGCCCGGGTCCGCCGCACCACCCTGGACGCCTACGCCAACCAGGACGTGCCCTTCGAGCGCCTTGTCGAGGTGGTCGACCCGGAGCGCTCCCGGGCCAGGCATCCCCTCTTCCAGGTCATGCTGACCGTCCAGAACATGCCCTCGGCCGGCAGCGCGTTCGGCGGGCTGACCGCCCGCCCCGAACTCGTCGACCTCGGCGCCGCCAAGTTCGACCTCGGCTTCGCCTTCGGCGAGCGGCCGGAGGGACAGGGCGAGCCGGGATCCCTGCTCGGCATCGTCGAGTACAGCACCGATCTGTTCGACGAGAGCACCGTCGAGGCCATAGCCCAGCGGTTCGTCCGGGTCCTGGAAGCCGTGTCGGCCGACCCGCGACTGCGCGTCGGCGACATCGACGTCCTGTCGGCGCCGGAACGCGAGCGCGTCCTGACCGAGTGGAACGACACCGCCCTGCCGGTGTCCGAGCAGCCTGTCCACGAGCTGTTCGCACGGCAGGCGGCCCGTACCCCGGACGCCACCGCCGTGGTGTCGGGCGACGTCGAGCTGACCTACGCCCAGCTCGACGAGCGGGCCAACCGGCTCGCCGCGCTGCTCACCGCCCGGGGCGCGGCCCCCGAGCGCCTGGTCGCCGTGGCCCTGCCGCGCTCCGCCGACCTGCTCGTGGCCCTGCTCGCCGTACTGAAGACCGGGGCGGCCTATCTGCCGCTGGACCCGGAGCACCCGCTGGACCGCATCGGCTACACCCTCGACGACGCACGCCCGGCCCTGGCCCTGGTCACCTCCGGGACAGAGGCGCTGCTCGCCGGGGGAGACGTGCCGCGGTTGGTCATCGACGCCGAGAACACCGCCGCCGAACTCGCCGCGGCGGCCACGGCCGCGCCCGATGCGGCATGCGCCCCGGACAACCCGGCGTACGTCATCTACACCTCGGGTTCCACGGGCCGCCCCAAGGGCGTGGTGGTCCCGCACGGCAGCCTGACCAACTTCCTGGACGACATGGGCCGTCGGTTCGGCCTCACTCCCGCCGACCGTCTCCTGGCCGTCACCACGGTGTCGTTCGACATCGCGGGTCTGGAGCTCTATCTGCCGCTGCTCTCCGGCGCCGCCGTGGTGATCGCGGACCGCGAGACCGTACGGGACCCCGCGGCCCTGCTCCGGCTGGCCGGGGAGACCGGGGCGGACATCGTCCAGGCGACCCCGTCGCTCTGGCAGGCCCTGGTCACAGCGGCCCCCGACCGGCTACGCGGCCTGCGCGTGCTGACCGGTGGCGAGGCGCTCCCGGAAAGCCTCGCGGGCCGGCTGCGCGAGCTGGCGGCCCAGGTGACGAACCTGTACGGCCCCACGGAGACCACCATCTGGTCCACCGTCGCGGACCTGACGCACGCTCAGGGAGCGCCCTCCATCGGCGGACCCATCGGCAACACCCAGGTGTACGTGCTCGACGACCGGCTCAACCCGGTCCCGCCCGGCGTGCCGGGCGAGCTGTACATCGCCGGTAAGGGTGTCGTCCGCGGCTACCACAACCGGTCGGGCCTCACGGCGGAGCGGTTCGTCGCCTGCCCGTTCGGCGCTCCCGGCGAGCGGATGTACCGCACCGGCGATGTCGTCCGCCAGACCGCGGAGGGCCGGATCCACTTCTTCGGCCGCACCGACCACCAGGTGAAGGTACGCGGCTTCCGCATCGAGCTCGGCGAGATCGAGACCGCCCTGACCACGCACGGCGCGGTCGGCCGGGTCGTGGTGCTCGCCCGCACCGACCAGGGCACCGGCGCCCGCCTCGTGGCGTACGTCGTGCCCCTGGCGGGCGCCGCGGCCCCCGACTCCGCCGAACTCGCCGCGCACCTGGCCGGATCGCTGCCCGAGTACATGATCCCGTCGGCCTTCGTCGTCCTGGACGAGCTGCCGCTCAGCCCGAACGGCAAGCTCGACCGCAAGGCGCTGCCCGCACCGGATTTCCGGGCCGCCCCTTCCTCGCGGGCGCCGCGCACCCCGCTGGAGAAGGACCTGTGCTCGGTCTTCGCCGAGGTGCTGCGCCTGCCGTCGGTCGGCATCGACGACAGCTTCTTCGAACTGGGCGGTGACAGCATCGTCTCCACCCAGCTGGTCGCCCGGGCCCGCGCCGCGGGGCTGGTGTTCGGCGTCAACCACGTCTTCGAGCACAAGACGGTCGCCGGGCTCGCGCAGGTCGCCGAGGTCCTCGACGACAGCGCGGAGCGCCGGCCCGACATCGCCGAGGGCGAGTTCGCGCCCACCCCGGTCATGCACTGGCTGCGCGAGCGAGGCGGCGCGATCGACCGCTTCAGCCAGCACATGCTGGTACGGACCCCCGCGGGGCTCCGGCTGCCGACCCTGAACACGGTCCTCCAGACTGTCCACGACCGGCACGGCGCGCTGCGGGCCCGGCTCGGCGAGGACAACCGGGGAGACTGGCTACTGGACGTGGCACCCGCCGGGACGGTCACATCGGCGGGCCGACTGCTCCGTGTCGACACCGCCGGGACCGAGGACTCAGACTCCGCCCTCGTACCGCTGATCGAGCGGCACCTGGACGAGGCCCGCGGCCAACTCGCCCCGCGTAACGGCGAAATGCTCCGCGCCGTCTGGTTCGACGCCGGGCCCGACCGTCCCGGGCGGCTGCTGCTCGTCGCCCATCACCTGGTGATCGACGGCGTGTCCTGGCGCATCCTGCTGCGGGATCTCGCCGAGGTCTGGGCGGCCACCGAGGCCGGACGCGACCCCAAGCCCGTCTTCGACGGCACCTCCGTACGCCGCTGGAGCGAGCACCTGGCCGCCGAGGTCCGCAGGCCGGAGCGGAGGGCCGAACTCACGCAGTGGACGGAACTCCTGAGCGCCCCGGACCTGGCCCTCGCCGACCGCCCCCTCGACCCGCAGCGCGATCTGGCCGGGCCGGTCGCCACGGTCACCGCGACGTTTCCCGCCGACCGCACCGAGGCGCTGCTGACCCGGGTGCCCGCCGCATTCCACTGCGACGTCCAGGACATCCTGCTCAGCGGGCTTGCCATCGCCCTCGCAGACCGTTCCCGCAAGGCGGGCGGCACGGGCACGTCGGCGCTGATCACCGTCGAGCAGCACGGGCGCGACGAAAGCGTGGGGGGCGCCGACCTCAGCGGCACCGTCGGCTGGTTCACCAGCCTGCACCCGGTGCGACTGGACCCCGGCCCGGCGGACTGGGCGGAACTGTGGGCCGGCGGGCCGATCCTGGGCCGCGTGGTGAAGCGGGTCAAGGAGCAGGTGCGGGCGGTCCCCGGCAGCGGCATCGGGTACGGGCTGCTGCGCTACCTCGACGAGGAGACGAGCGGTGTACTGGCCCGGCTGGCGACACCGCGGATCAGCTTCAACTACCTGGGCCGCGTCGCGGTTCCCGACCCCTCGCACGCGGGTGCCGACTGGGACATCGCCCCGGAGGCCGCGGGACTCGAGGCCGGTGCACCGGACGGCGTCGGCATGCCCCATGTCCTGGAACTCGACGCCGTCACCCTCGACCGGCCCGGTGGCCCTGAGCTGCGCGTGACGTGGTCGTACCCGTCGCAGGGCCTGCTGTCCGAGGCGGAGACCAGGGAGATCGGCGAGGCGTGGTTCCGTGCCCTGGGCGCGCTGATCACCCATGTCGACCGGCCGGAGGCGGGCGGCCACACCCCGTCCGACCTCGCGCTGGCCGAGCTGGACCAGGCCGAGATCGACCTGCTCGAGGGAGAGTGGTAGCCGACATGCGGCCGTCCGCGTCCCGCGCGGGCGGTCGCCGCCACTCGCTGCGGGGCCTGTGGTACGGCGCGCACGGGACGATCGCCGAGGGGGTGCCCGCCTGGGCGCGGCAAGTGGCCCTGCTGATTCCGCTCACGGTGCTGCCTTCCGGTCTGTGGCGGATCGCCGAGGTGACGTTCGGGCTCCCGCTCACCCGGGGCGTGGACTCCGGGGAGGGTGACTTGCCGGCCTGGCTGCCCGCCGAGTTCTACGTGGTGGTGCTGTCGCTCGTCACCGAGGGCCTCGCCTTTCTCGCGGTCGGCATGGTGGCCACCTGGGGCGAGGTGTGGCCGCGCTGGGTGCCGTTCGTGCGCGGCAGGCCCGTGCCGCCGATGGCGGCGATCGTTCCGGCGACACTCGGTGCCCTGGCCCTCACCTACCTCTGGCCGTCCGTCGTCATCCGGTCCCTCGCCGGAGACGGCTGGCGTGCCACGCTTCTTCACTACGTCGGCACCCTCGACTGGCGGGCCGCCGTGTTCGCCGCCGCCTATCTGCCGCTGGTCGCCTGGGGACCGATGCTCGCCGCGGTCACCTACGCGTACGCGGTGCGCCGGGGGGCCGTCCCCGGGGCGAGAGCACGCGTTCCCTGAACCGCGGGGCCCCACGCCCCAGATCCCGGACACAGACTCGGACTCGGAGACCACGATGGACTTCAGCCTCTTCTACTTCGCCAACAACGACACGGAGGAACAGGACCGCTACCGCCTGCTGCTGGAGGGCGCCCGGTTCGCCGACGCCCAGGGCTTCACCGCCGTGTGGACTCCGGAGCGGCACTTCCATCCCTTCGGCGGCAACTACCCCAACCCGGCCCTTACCAGCGCGGCGGTCGCCGCGGTGACCGAACGGGTCGCGGTGCGCGCGGGCAGTGTGGTGGCGCCCCTGCACCATCCGATGCGCATCGCCGAGGAGTGGTCGGTCGTCGACAACCTGTCGAACGGAAGGGCCGGAGTCGCGTTCGCCTCGGGCTGGCACGCCGCCGACTTCGCGCTGCGCCCGGAGAACTACGCGACGCGCAAGAGCGGGCTGATGGACACCGTGGCCGCCATCCGCCGCCTGTGGAACCGGGAGCCGATGACCCTGGTCGACGGCGCGGGCGAGTCCATCGAGCTGTCCATGTTTCCCCCGCCGGTCCAGCGCGAGCTGCCGATGTGGCTGACGAGCGGCGGCACCCCGGAGACGTTCAAGCTGGCCGGTGAGCACGGGATGGGGATGCTCACCCACATGCTGGGCCAGGACGTCACCGTTCTCGCGCAGCGCATCGGGGAGTACCGCCGTTCCTACCGTGAGCACCATCCGGACACGGCGGAGCAGGGCCATGTCGCCCTGATGCTGCACACCTTCGTCGGGACCGACAGGGAAGTGGTCAGGGAGACCGTGCGCGAGCCCTTCTCGCGCTACCTGGCCAGCTCGTTCGACCTGCTGGTGAAGGCCGCGGAGGCGGCGGGCGCCGAGGCAGAGGCGGTTGCCCGGGAACTGAAGAGCATGGGCCCCGAGGACCGGCGGTTCCTGGTGGCGCAGGCGTTCGACCGGTACTTCGAGACGAGCGGGATGTTCGGCACGGTCGACGAGTGCCTGGCGATCCTCAAGGTGCTGAAGGACGCGGGCGTGGACGAGGTCGCCTGCCTCGTCGACTTCGGCGTGGCGACCGAGCAGGTCATCGACGCCTTTGACCACCTCGCCGCCCTCCACGGCGCCTGGCGCGCCCAGACAGAGAGCTGAGCTGTCCGGTATGAGTTCTGTACAGGTCGAGGAAACCGTCGACCGCGCCCCGATGACGCCGGCCTCGCTGCGTGAGGCCATGGCCCGCTTTGCCACTGGCGTCATCGTCCTGAGCGTGGGCGGCGAGAACATCCACGGGATGACGGCGAACGCCTTCAGTTCCGTCTCGCTCGATCCGCCCACCGTGCTGTGCTGTGTCTCGCGCAGTGCGGTGATGCACGGCGCCGTCACCGCACAGCGCTGCTTCGGGGTGTCGGTGCTGGGCGCGCAGCAGGAAGAGCTGGCGCGTCATTTCGCCGACCGCAAACGGCCCTTGGGCGTCGAACAGTTCAGGGCGATCGACTGGACGCCGGGACCCCTCACGCAGGCACCCCTGCTGCGCGGTGCGTTGGCCTGGCTGGAGTGCGAGCTCACCGAGGTCCACGCATCGGGCGACCATTCCATATTCCTGGGGAAAGTGGTGTCGTCCAGCAGCGGTCGGGGCCGCTCCGGCCTCCTGTTCTTCGATGGGAGGTTCCAGCGGGTCGATACGACGGCCGCGGCGTGAATGTCGTCCGGAAGCACACATACGGCAGGTTGCTGCCAGTAACACGAGGGCTTTTCGGAACTGCTGTCCGGTTCCTCTCCCTGGGTGTCCGATGACGGACAGGCTCCTCGGAATGCCTGCCGCGGCGCGCCGGAACGTTTCTACGCTCCGTGTGGGAATCCATCGGCCAAGGTTCATCACTCGGAAGGGACGCACATGTCCGCGCTGACTGCGAGGGGGCGAGGGCGGTTGCTCATCACCCGGCTCACCATGCGGGAGAAGGCCCTGGAGCGCCGCGTACTCAGAAGCCTGGAACAGGTGGAGGAACGGCTCAAGGAGTGCGCGCGTGAGGCGGACGACCCACGCCTGGCCGACATCGTCGGCCATCTGATCGCCGCCGGCGGCAAGCGACTGCGTCCGCTGCTCACCCTGCTCGGCGCCGAGTTCGGCGATCCGCGGGCCGCCGGCGTCATCGAGGCGGCCGTGGTTTCCGAACTCGTCCACACGGCCTCGCTCCATCACGACGACGTCATGGACGAGGGCCTCGTCCGCCACGGCGTCTCAAGCGTCAACGCTCGCTGGGGCAACACCGTCGCCGTCAGGTCGGGCAACTGGCTGCTCGCCAAGGCCGCCCAGCTGTCGGCCGGACTGACGTCAGAGGCGACCCCGCTCCAGGCCGAGGCCTCGGAACGCCTCGTCCGGGGACAGCTGCGGGAACTGGTCGGCCCGGACCTCCCCGAGGAGCGCCTGTCCCACTACTTCGGCGTGATCTCCGACAAGTCGGCCTCGCTGATCTCCCTCTCGCTGCGGCTCGGCGCGGTCCAGGCGGGCGCGCCCGCCCACGTGGGTGAGGTGCTCGCAGAGTACGGCGAGCACCTCGGGGTGGCCTTCCAGATATCCGATGACCTGATCGACATCACCTCGCCGTCCGCCGACCTCGGAAAGGAGCAGGGCAAGGACCTCGCGGTCGGAGTGGCCGGCCTGCCCGTTCTGCTGGTGCTCGACGACGTGCGGCCCGAGAACGGTGAACTGCGCGCCCTGTTGTCCGATCCCGGAGGGCTGCGGGGTGAGCGGCACCTCAGGGCGCTCGCGCTGCTCCAGCGGTCCGACGCCATGGACCGGGCCCGAACGCTCATGGACGAGCGGCTCGCCAGGGCACGTTCGGCACTGGCCGCGCTGCCGTCAGAACCAGCGCGGCGGGCCCTCGACGCGCTCTGCGACTTCGTGGCCACCCGCACGGCATAGACCGAGCAACGGCCGACGGCGCCGCGGGTCAGCCGCGCGCGATCTCCCGGGCGCGTTCCACCGCCTGCCGGAGTGAGTCGATGGCGGTCCTCCGGTACGAGGCCAGCTGGGGAACGTAGCCGGACTTCGTCATCTCGGCATGCAGGAACAGCAGATCGTCGGCGAGACCCACCATGCCGAACGCGGCCCGCAGATAGGGCTCCTGGAAATCGTCCCCGTGGCGCGGCGAGCCAGGTCCGTAACTGCCGCCGCGCGCCGTCGCCACCACGGTCCGCAGCCCGGACAGCGGGCCCTTGCCGGTCCGCGAGTCCACGATCAGCGGCGGAATGGCGACCCGGTCGAACCATGCCTTGAAAGTGGAGGGGACGGAGAAGTTGTACATCGGCAGACCGATCAGCAGAACGTCACAGGCGAGGAGTTCGTCGATCAGCTCCCAGCTGTACCGCCAGCTCGCGCGCTCCTCAGGGTTCAGTGCCGCCCGGCGCGCCTCGCCCAGGTCGGCCGTCCCCGCCGTCTCGAGCCGGGTGACCACCTCGATATGGGCCGCGTCGACATGGCGGGCGGGCGTGGCCGCCAGGTCACGGTGGACGACTCTGCCGTCCGGGTGGGCCGAGCGCCAGGCCGCGGCGAACTCCGCGGAGATCTGCCGGGAAACGGACTCCGGCCGGGCACTACAGTCGAGATGGAGCAAAATAGGCATGCCGGACGACCTCTCTGCGATCTCTGTGATCCCTGCCAACTCGTTATTCAATCGGTCAACTCGCCTTGCAGTCTCCTTACTTCGCGTAAAAGTCGGCGACGGTCGGCGTTAGGGGAATAGACGGTACGAATGGTGCTCGACATAAGGAAACTGGTCCTGCTGCGGGAGGTGCAGGCGCGCGGTTCGATAGCCGCGGCGGCCGAGGCCCTCAACTACACGCGCTCGGCGGTGTCGCAGCAGCTGTCCGCCCTGGAGGCGGAGACCGGCGCGCAGTTGCTGGACCGGCGCCACAAGCGAGCCGGCCTGACGGCGGCCGGGCGGCTCCTCGTCGAGCACACCGAGCACATCCTCGTCGGTCTGGAGACGGCGGAGTCCGACCTGCTGGCCGCGACCGGCCGGGTCTGCGGAGAGCTGCGGGTGGGCATGCCGTTCCATGAGGGCCCCGCACTTCTCGTGCCGGCGCTGACCCGGGTCCGCCAGGCGCATCCCGACCTCCGGATCACTCTGGAGGGCATGGCCGCGGGCAGTTGCCGGGAGGCGGTCCGGCTCGGACAGGTCGACCTGGCCCTCGCGGTGCGCTACGACGGCGTCCCCGAGCCGCTGACGCCGGGGCTGTACGAGGAGCTTGTAGCCGCCGACCGGATCCGCCTGGCCATCGCCCCGGAGCAGGGGCCCGGCGGCGACCGGGGCCACGGCACGCCCCCGGACAGGCTCACCGACTACGCCGACCGCTCCTGGGTCCTCGACTCGGACTCCGGGCTCGGCAGACTCACCCTGCACGCCTGCGCCGGGGCGGGCTTCGTCCCCGACGTCGTGGCCCGCACCTCCGACCTGCAGGCCACCCTCGGCCTGGTCTCCCTCGGCTGGGGGGTCTCCCTGGTGCCGGATCTGGCGCCCGACAGGCCCGGCTTCCCGGTCCGCAGGGTCGCCCTCGACGGCCCCGCGCTGGTCCGCCACGTGTCGCTCGTCGTGCGCCGGGGCGCCCTGTCGAGCCCCGCCGTCGCGGTGATCCTCTCGGAGGTCCGCAGACAGTCGGGGGACTCGCTCAGGGCGCGGTGACACGATGCCGGTTATCGGCGGCCGGTCAGCTCTCGATGAGCTGGTGGAAGAGAACGGTGTCGAAGATGTCCTCCATGACGGTGGCCTTTCCGTCGCGCAGCGTCCACGAGTGGACGAACTTCAACCGTTCGGTGCGGCCGCGCACGGATGTCACGTTGCGGACGCCGAACACCACGACGCGATCGCCGGCCTCCACGAACTCCTGGGGTTCGAGCCGCATTCCACCGAGCACGGTGGGCACCTGGGACAGGAAGCTCCTGACGCCGGCGTGGCCGTGCTTGGTTCCGCCCAGGTCGTATGCGGACATGCCGTCGGGGTGGACCCAGCGCACGTCGGGTGCCAGGACGTCGAGGAGGGCCTCCGCGTCACGGCGGTGGAAGGCCTGGTAGGCGGCACGGATCAGTTCGAGGTTGGGTGAGGTGGGCGCGTCGGGCGCGGTGTCGGCGGAAGGCACCGGCTCCTGGACCGGGGCGGGGCGTGCCTGCAAGAGGTCTTCGGATGTGGGCATCGGAGTCTCCTCAGTGGTGGGCCGGCCGGCGAACGTGCTGCGGGAAGTGGGCTTCGAGGGTGCGGCGGATGCCGTCCCGCCAGGAGACCGTGCAGGGGCCGGTCAGCGAGCGGCGTCGTGTCGGGTCGAACCGGTAGGTCTCCCGGGTGACCTCGCTGGGCGTCAACCGGGCTTCGACGCCCGTCAGTTCGGACATGTACTCGACGCACTCGGTGATCCCGACCGGTTCGTCGCCACCCCAGTTGACCAGCGTCGCCGGGGTCGCAGCGGCCCGCCACAGGTGGGGGACCTGGGCCACGAGGTCGTCGGTGTGCAGCAGGGAGCACCAGTTCTGCCCGGTCACCGGCACGGGGATCGCCTCACCCGCGAGCATCCGCTTGAAGTAGAGCATCGGCACTCCGCCGTAACCGCCGGGGCCGTAGGCGATGTTGAGCCGGGCGATCGTCGTGGGCAGGCCCAGAACCTGGCTGAAGGCGCGTACGGCGCCCTCGGTGGCGATCTTTCCGACGGGATAGGCGGGCAGCCAGTCGGCGACTCCGTCGACCGGGTCGTCCTCGGTGTAGGCGTGGTCGAGGGTCTGCCGCGCGTACAGGGCGCCGGTGGAGACGTACAGGAACGCCTCGGCGGTTCGGCAGTGAGCCATGAGACGGCCGGTCGCCACCGCGTTGACCTCGGCCGTCGCGTTGAAGTCTCCGTCGTCGCCCCGGCGCACGGCGGAGTGGATGACGTGGGTGAAGTCCTCGGGCAGGCCCTTGAGCGTGTCCGGCGAGGGATCGTCCATGTCCCAGTGCCAGGTGGTGATGGACTTCTCGCTGAGTTCCCGTTCCACGCCCGGGGTGCCGAACCTGCCCAGGCACCAGACGTCGTTGTGCTCGGCGAGTGCTTCCGCCACCGGCCGGGCGACCTGTCCGGTGCCGCCGGTGACCAGGATCCTCTGTCCCTTCAGCATGATTGCTCCGTCTCGGTGGTGATGGCGACGTGGGCGTCGGCGTCGGCGAGGGCCCGGTCCAGTTCCCGGCGCAGGATCGCCTGGAAGGACGCCACGTGCTGTGGGCTCATCAGCGTGTAGTGCTCGCCGGGGACCTCGATGTAGCGGTTGGGCCCGGTGGTGTGCTCGTCCCAGCGGCGCAGCTCGTTGTCGAGCCAGTCCTGCTTGGTGCCGCGCAGGGGGATCGCGTAGAAGACGCTCATGGACGGCACCGCGCCGGTCGGCCGGTAGGAGCGGCCCAGGTCGGTGAGGGCGTTGGCGAGCTCCGCCCAGTCACCGAACTTCTGGCTGTCCAGATCGAGTTCGGCCAGCCGGTCGGGCGGGGCGAGATCCATGAGGCGTATGACCTGCTCCTCCACGGGCAGACCGCGGAGTCGGCCGGGCAGTTCCCGGGCCTGCTTCTTGTCGATCAGGGACAGGAAGAAGGCCAGGTTGACCGCGGTCTCGGTGAAGTCGAGTTCGTCCATTCGGTACTTGATGTGCGGCGGCAGGTTGA
This sequence comes from Streptomyces poonensis, assembly GCF_014650915.1. Lineage (GTDB taxonomy): Bacteria > Actinomycetota > Actinomycetes > Streptomycetales > Streptomycetaceae > Streptomyces > Streptomyces poonensis. The sequence continues at coordinate 74,596 of NZ_BMVW01000012.1, forward strand.
AACTGCCGACGAAGTCGACGCGCTCGCCCTGGTCACGCAGGACCTTGGCGATCTCGAAGGCGACCACGCCGCCGTAGGAGTAGCCGGCGATCGCGTACGGACCGTGCGGCTGCCGTGCGCGGATGGCGTCCACATAGCAGTCGATCATCTGCTCGAAGGTGGCGAAGGGCTTCTCGTCCTTGTCGAAGCCGCGGGCGCGCAGGGCGTAGAAGGGCCGGTCGCCGACGAAGTACTTGGCCAGGTTGACGAAGACCAGGACCTCGCCGACCCCGGGGTGGACGCAGAACAGAGGGGTCTTGGTGCCGCTGGTCTGCATCGGCACGATCGGGTCGTAGGCGGGTGTGCCGGAGGTCGCCTGCTCGGTGAGCCGTGCGGCGAGCGCCCGGACAGTGGGGGCCCGCAGCACGGTGATGATCTCCAGGCCGGTGACGCCGAGGCGTTGGGCGATCCTGCTGCGCAGGCGGAGGATGTCGAGCGAGGTGCCGCCGAGGTCGAAGAAGTTGGCGCCCGCGCTGACCGAGTCGGGATCGACGTCGAGGATCTCGGCGTAGATCTCGCACAGGGCCCGCTCGGTGTCGCTCGCGGGCGCGGTGTAGCCGCCCAGCATGCGCCAGGTGAGGTCGGCTACGGCGCGCTGGTGGCTGTCGTAGTCGCCGGCCTCCAGGCGGCGGCGCATCAGGGAGCGCTGGATCTTGCCGAGGCTGGTCTTGGGGAAGGCGTCCTTGGGCAGCGGCAGGAGGACGGAGGGCCTGAAGCCCCAGTGCATCACGACGCTGCTGCGTACGGCGGTGAGCACTTGGTACAGCGCCGCCTCGTCGCCCTCGGTGACATCCGGGTGGAAGGCGATCACCAGTTGCTCGGTGTCGGCGCCCGGCGCGCGGGTCGGGAACGCCGCCACGTAGGAGCCGGCCACACCGGACAATTGTTCGAGGGAGGTCTCGATCTCGTGGCTGAAGTAGTTGACGCCATTGACGATGACGCTGTCCTTGCTGCGGCCGACCAGGCAGAGGCGTCCGGCATCGATCCGGCCGAGGTCGCCGCTACGGAACCAGCCGTCGGCGGTGAACGCCTCCGCGGTGGCCCGCGGGTTGTTGTAGTAGCCGCGGGTGACCATGGGGCCGGCGAGCTGGAGTTCGCCGACCTCGCCCTCGGGCAGCTCACGGTCGTCGGCGTCGGCGATCCGCATGCGCAGACCGTGCACCGGGGTGCCGAGGGAGGCGAACTCGCTGTCCAGGTCCACCTCGGGGAAGGTCTTGCGGGAGTAGACGCTGCCGGCGCAGGTCTCGGTCATGCCGAAGGCCGGCCACAAAGCGTCGGGGGCCATTCCGTACGGCGCGAAGTGGTCGAGGAAGGCCTCGCCGGTGGTGCGTACCACGGCCTCGCCGCCGCTGACGATGTGCCGCAGCCGGGTCAGGTCGAGCCGTTCTCCGCTGTCGCGCAGCCGCTCCGCGGCGGAATTGAGCTGCCCCAGCAGGAAGTTGGGCGTAAAGGTCATGGTCACGTCATGCCGAGAGATGAGTCGCAGGAACTCCAGGGGTTCCGCGAGGACCACCGAGGGCTCCACGTGCAGTTGGCGGCTGCCGGTGGAGAGCGGCAGCAGATGGCATTCGAGGAGAGCGGCCACGTGGTCGAAGGAGATCCAGTTCAGGCTCGTGTCCGCGGCGGTGAGCCGGTGGTGGCCGTTCTTCGCCGCCATGGACGCCAGCAGATTGGCGTGAGTGAGCATGACGGCCTTGGAGTTGCCGGTCGAGCCGGAGGTCAGCACGAGCAGTGCGGTGTCCTCGGGGGCGGCGCTGTGCGGCTCGGCCGGCTCCGCGGTGTACAGCCGGTCGAGGATGCCGACCGAGAGTCCGTCCACCGGGGGCAGTTCGGCGCCCAGGGATGCGCTGGTGATGACCAGGGGCCGGTCGAGCAGTGCGTCGACGTGGGCCAGCTGGGCGGCCCACCGCTCGGAGTCGCCACGTACCGGCGCCATGGGGCACGGGACGAAGCCGCCGAGCACCGCGGCCCAGAACGCGGTGAGGAACTCCCGGGGCCGCTCCAGGATCAGGACGACCTTGTCCTGGGGGCGCAGACCCTGGGCGCGCAGTCCGCCGAGCACCCGCAGGGCGTCGTCGAGGAGCTCCGGGTGGCTCTGATCCTGGAAGGCGGCTTCCACGCCACCGAGGCAGTAGCGGATGCCTGAGTCGGAGTGGTGGCGTGCGGCGTGCACAAGAAGATCCGTGATGCTCTGCCGAGGTGTGGTGTTCACGTTTGTCTCCATTGCCTGATGACGTGTCGGGCACGGAGGCCCTGTGCGTCGAGGTGGTGGGAACTGGACGTGCCGCGAGGGGGAGGCCGCGTTTCGGCGACAACGACTCCCAGGAAGATGCAGGGGAGCCGCGAGAAAATCGATCGGTCACCCTGCGCGGGTTCTGCGCCTGTGCATTTCCGCCTCCGAGAAGCGGAATATTTCGATCACGGGTGGCTGATTCGAAGTGGGCGTTCCATTCGGCTCTCGCACAGCCGACCTGGGGGCATTGCGCAGTTAGTCCGAAATTCTCCGATACCGGCCGGGCTTCCGTGGAGGTCCGTCGAGACGAGAGGTGTGAATGCGCTCAGTGGGGTGTGTGTGCGAGGCGTGGTCACGTCATGAACCTAGGCGGGAACCTGCTCACGCTACGGGACGGATGGCCGCTAGCGGACAGTGGCGCCACGCTCAGTGTGTATTACTTCACAGTATTATACAAAAAAGGAAATGCGAGCCTCCGCTTCCGGGGTTTCTGTGCAGTTTGCTGTCAGGGTCTCCGAAGTGATGTCAGTTCGAGACGCCCCGTAGACTGATTCCAGTTGTTCGAATTATCGTCGGGAAGAATCCGGTCCGCTCCGTGTGGCCGGAAGTTAGTTCACTCATGAACTGTTGCGGTTGGCGAATTTTTCGGGTGAGCAGGTGATGCCCGCGATCGGCGAAGCCGTGCGGAAGCGGGGATCGGCGAGTTGGAGGGGGAGCCTTATGCCGGACGCATTAACCAAAAAAGGGGACAGGGTGGATGATTCAGCGAAAGCCGATCATTCCGCCGGTCTGGAACAGGCGCTGCTGCAGGCCAGCGCCTTGATCGATTCAACTGTCCTGCTGCACCGACAACGCCTGGTGTTACCGACTCCGGTGGCGCGCACGGGCGGTGTGCCGATCGGTGACGCCCTCGAGTCGCTCATCGGCCGGGCCCGCCACACGGTGTGCGTCGCGCTGACCGAGACCGGCGAGTTCGCCGACGCCGTTCTGCGGTCGCTGGCCGGCATCCCGGAGCGGGCGGCCATACGCGTCCTGTGCACCGCGGAGTCGACGGACTCGGCCCTCTCCCGACTGGTCGACAGCCGGCTCGAGGCGCGGGTGTCGGAGAGCGCACTGCGTGAGACCTTGGTGGTCGACGGCGTTGCGGCACTCGTGCGCGGGGCCGAGGGAGTCGGCGGCCAGGCCGCCATCGTGAACGACGCCGCCGCGGTACGCGCCCTCGAACTGCTCTTCGCCGGCGCATGGTCCCGCGGCCGCAAGCTCACCGATCACCTGCAGTTGAGCCCTCGGCTCCGCACCGAGCTCGCCAGGAACATCCTGGAGCGGCTGCGTGCGGGCGACACCGACGAGACGGCGGCGCGTGAACTCAAGGTGTCCTTGCGCACCTATCGGCGTTACGTCGCGGAGATCATGCGTGAACTCGAGGCGAGCTCTCGCTTCCAGGCCGGAGTCCGCGCCGTGGAGTTCGGACTGTTGTCGGAGTAGCGCGCGGTGCCGAGCAGCAGAGCCGTACGAGCAGAGCCACCCCGGACGCGAGTGTTCACCCGGCGGGGGCCCGAACGCCAGAAGCCAAGGTGGGGGAAGACGACGTGTCCAACGGGGGAGACGACGAGCTGGAGCACTCCCTGCTCCAGATCCGGACGCTGATCGAGTCGACGGTCGCCCTGCACAGGAACCGCAATCTCCAGCAGAGCCTGATCACCAACCTCGACAACGACTACAACTTCGTACTCGACGAGGCGCAACGGCTCATTCTGAGCGCCTCCCGCAGCATCGACATCGTGCACGCACGCCGGCTCGGTTCCGACGAGCGGTCCGAACGCTCCGAGCGGGATCTGATCTACGGAGCGCGTGAGCAGGTGGGCGTGCGGTTGCTGACCAGCCCGGCCCTGCTCGACGAGGACTACGTGCGCGAACAGCTCGGCAAGGAACGCCCGGTGTCCGTCCGGATCGCCAGGGTCCCCCCACTGCAAGCGATGATCGTGGACGGCAGTACCGCGCTGGTGGTGGCGGATTCGGCGGTCGGCCGCCGGGCGTCGTTGATCCGCGTGCCGGAGGTCCTGAACACCCTGCAGACCCTCTTCGAGAACGTGTGGGTCCGTGCGGTGCCCGCGGGGGAGCGCACGATGTTCGGGGACCGCTACCGGGCCTCGCTCGCCCGGCAGATCCTCGGTGCGCTCCAGGCCGGTGTCACGGACGAGGTGGCGGCCCGTGACCTGGCCATCTCCGTGCGCACCTACCGCCGTCATGTCGCGGAGATCATGAGCCTGCTCGGTGCCAACTCCCGTTTCCAGGCCGGGGTGCGCGCCGCGGAGCTGGGATTGCTGCCACCTGCGGCGGGGCCCGGCACGGAGCGCGGGGGCCCGGTGGCAATTTCCTGAAAGGTCTGTTGCCGCCCGATCACGGGGCCCAGTTGGATGAGGTGGCAGGAACGGGAGCCGCCCGGACGGCGGCCCCCTTCCCCGGCGGCTGATCCCCCCCCGTTGAGCCGTCGGCGCACGAGGCCGGTCACCCGAGCCGGGTGACCGGCCCTGCGTGCCCCCGATGAGCGTTGTGCGGAAGGCGGGTTCATGAATCAGGTACCGGTCGGCCTGGTGTTCCCCGGACAGGGAACACAGAAGCAGGGAATGGGCGAGCCCTGGCGTGACACCCCGTCCTGGGAACTCACCGCGGAAGTCTCCGCCGTCACCGGCGAAGACCTGCCCGAACTGCTCCTGCACACTCCCGACGAACACCTTAGACGCACCGACCTCGCCCAACTCGCCGTGTTCACCGTTGCGTTGGTTGCACACGCCGAGGCCGTGCGCGGTGGCGCACTCGGCGGGCCCGTCGTCGCCTGCGCGGGACACAGCCTCGGTGAGTACACGGCTCTCGTCGCGGCCGGTGCCCTCACCGTCGGCCAGGCCGCGGCCCTGGTGGCCACCAGAGGACGCGCCATGCGCGAGGCGGCGTTGGTCCGCGAGGGCACGATGGGCGCCGTGGTTGCGGCGCCCTACCCCGATGTGGCGACGCTGGTGGGCGAAATCCGTGCGGAGGGCGGTGACGTGTGGATCGCCAACGTCAACGCCCCCGGCCAGACCGTGATCTCCGGCTCCCCGGAGGCGATCGCGGAGGTCGGGTCGCGTGCCCCCTCGATCGGCGGCAAGACGATCAGTCTCCGGGTGGGCGGAGCCTTCCACAGCCCGTACATGGCCCCCGCCGCCGAGAAGCTCGGCGGCGCGCTGCGCGACACGCCCTTCGCCCCCACGCATCTGCCGGTGGTGGCCAACGTCGACGCCGTGGCGTACGCGGGCGACGGCGACTGGGCGGATCTCTGCGTCCGGCAGCTCACCTCCCCGGTGCTGTGGGAGCAGAGCGTACGGGCCCTCACCGGCCCGCTCGGCTGCCGCCGGCTCGTCGAACTGGGCCCAGGGCGAACCCTGACCGGGATGATCCGGCGCATCGACCCGGAGGTGGAGGTCGTCTCCCCGGAGGGTCCCGAAACCGTCCTCGCCCGACCGGTGAGCGAACGATGAGCGTCGTGGCACAACGGCCGGGGACGATCAGCGGGATCGGGGTGCTCGACAAGGCATCGGTCCTGCTCGACCTGGTGGAGAAGGGCCCGATGTCCCTGTCCGAGTTGGTCGCCCGCAGCGGATTCCCGCGTCCGACCGTGCACCGGATCGCACGCGGGATGGAGAGCCTCGGTCTATTCACCCGGGACGTCAGGGGCCGTTTCGTCCTCGGGCCGCGGCTCGGGAGCATGGCCGTCGAGGTACAGAGCGACCAACTGATCAAAGCGGCACCGCCGATACTCACGGACCTGCACGCACTGACCGGGCTCGACGCTCGGCTCTTCCGCCGTCGCGGCGCCGTGCAGATCTGCGTAGGCACCTCCGCCGAGGCCGCCGAAAGGCGGGAGGGCGAGGGCCTGCCGGTCGGAACGGCACGTTCGGCCAAGGCGGGCCCGGTCGCGCAGGCCCTGCTCGCCTGGGAGGAACCCGAGGAACTCTACGAGGGGCTCCGCAACGCCCGCTTCACCGCCATGCAGCTCTCCCTGGTGCGGCACCGTGGCTGGGCGTACGGCCCGGACGTGATGGTGCCCCAGGCCGTCTCCATCGCGGTGCCGGTTCGCGCCATGGGCAAGCGGGTGGTGGCCGCGCTGTCCCTCACCGGCCACTACCCCCGCATGCCCGCCGCGCCGAGCCGCCTGCTGCTCGGCGCGATGGTCGACGCCGCGGGCGAACTCGGGGACCTTCTGGTGGAAACCGCCTCGGTTTCGCGGGCGCGTGCCCGGTAGGTCCCCGCGACAGCATGAAGTCCTGAAGCCGTCCAACGGGCCTTGGAGGCCTGAGCCGCAAAGGAGCAACGGCGTGTCCACTGCTGTGCGAGCCGAGCCTGCGAGCCGCCCGATCGTCGGGATGGGCGCCGTGGCGGCCACCGGAGCCGGCGTCGACGAACTGTTCGAGAGCCTCTGCACGGGTCGCGCCCAGCGGCCGGAGTGGCGAGGGGCGGAACGGTCCTCCTGTTCAGCCCCGCGGGCCGGCCAGGCGCACGACCGGCCGGTGCCGGGCACGGACGTCCCCGGCCGTGCCGCCCGGCTGCTCCTCGACGCGGTTGGCCAGGCCGCGGCGGACGCCGGTCTGGGGGAGGACCTGAGCGGCATTCCGGTGCTGGTCGGCACCGGAATGCGCGACCTGCGGCCCCTGGAACTGTGGTGGCGGGACGGATCCCCGTTCGCCGACTCCGGCCTCGGGTTCGGATCCGCGCTGCGCGAGCGTTTCAACGTCGAGGTCACCCACACCTTCTCCCATGCCTGCTCGGCGTCGCTGTACGCGCTGGCACTCGCCTCCGACCTGCTGGGGCAGGAGGGCGAGGACGCACTGGACACGGTGATCGTCGCCGGTGTCGACGTACTGGCCGAGCGGCCCCTCCCGTCCGGCGGGGACAGCGCGGCCGCGATCGTTCTGCGCCGGGCCGACTGCCGGTCGAAGCGGGTCATCGGCCACCTGCGGGGCGTGGCCGTCACTCACGGCGGCCCCGGGTACACCGCCCCTTCACCGGACGGAATCGCCGACGTCATGCGCTCGGCCCACCAGCTCGCCGGTGTCAAGGCGTCCGACGTCGACCTGGTGATGCTGCACGGCGGCGGGGCCCTCGGCGACGACGAGGCGGAGGCCGCCGCGCTGGCCGCGGTGCTCGGTGAGGCCTCGTCGGGCCCGCTGATGACCGCGGTGCGGTCCATGAACGGACAGCATTCCGGAGTCTCCGGGCTGCTCAGCCTGATCGTGGGGATACGCGCCCTGAACCAGGGACGGGTGCCGCCGTCGGCCGCCCCCGGGGTCCGGGCCGACGAGGCCGCCTCGTCGCCGTTCCGATTCGTCACCGGCCGGCCGGCCGACGGGCAGCGGCTGAGCGTGGCCCAGCTCAACGCCTTCGGACTCGGCGGCATCAACGCCGTCGCCATCGTGGAAGGAACCGAGCACCCGTGAACGCTCAGGCGCCGGCACAGCCCGTGCCGGACCGCCGGCGCACCGAGGGCCCAGGCCCAAGGGTGCTGCTGCACGGCCTGGCCACCGACGAGCGCGTCCGGGAGCGCACTCTCGCCCTGCTCCCGGACCGGTACGAGGTCCGGACCGCCCGGCTTCCCGGGCGGGCCGAGGTCATCACCGGCTGGACCGAGCTGCCCAACCTCAAGGGCCGGCTGGCCAGGGCACTTGAGGCGGTGCCGGGCCGCGCGAAGGTCGTGGTCGCCCACTCCGCCGCCCCACTCGTTCTCCTCGACCTGCTCCACCAGGGGAACCGCGGCGGCGTCGACGCACTGCGCCGGCTCGGCATCCGCGCCTTGGCGCTGTTCTCACCGTTCTACCGGCGTCGTGCCGCGGAGTTCGACTGGGACGCCCTCGGCTTCTATCTCCACGACTTCGAGCGGCTCACCGGGGACGCCGTCGGCATCCACGCGGGTGGACGGCTCAGCACCGCGGCCGAGCAGGCCCTGGCCCGGCGGGTCAGAGACCAGGTGGGCCCGTACGGCTGGCTCGGGTTCGCCGAGCTCTACCTGCGCACGCCCGTGCTGCGGACCGGCTGGATCACCGCGCCGGCCCTGGTGATCGGCGGTGCGGACGACCCCGTCGCACGGCCCGCCGACAACCTGGTGCTCGCAGCCGCGCTGCCGGACGCCGTCTCCCGGCTGCTGCCCGGCTGCGGGCACTTCCCGCTGACCGAGGCAGCGGACCGGTTCGCAGCGGAGATCGGCGACTTCGTCGACCTGGCGCTGGGCGTGCCCCTCACCGGAGGCAAGGCCGTGGCGACGTGACGAGGGAACGGGAGCCGTTCCTTGGAAGCGGCCCGTGGCTTCTGCTCGTCGAGAGCCGGGGACACGAAGGGGGACGCGACGGCTTCCGACAGGACGCGGTCACACACGTGACCACGGGCAGATCGGTGGTGTTCTTCCTGGTCGACGAGGGCGTGGTCCTAGCCGTTCCGGGCAGCGACGCCGCTCTCGACCGCTTCCAGGAGGCGGGCGGGACGCTGGCCGCCGACCGTTTCTCGCTCGCGCAGCGGGGCCTGGACAAGGCCCCGCTGCGCGCGGGCACGCGGGTCACCGGCATGGACGAGGTGGCGGGCTGGATCCTCGACCCGTCCGTGCGTGTTGTCTGGCACTGACCCTCTCGGCCGCCTGTGGCTCGGTCACTCGCAACCGCGCTGCCAGTTCCAGCCGATGAAGGTGTTCCTGAGCTCGACGTCGAAGGTGCAGACCGCGGTCGCGTCGGGGTTGAGTCCCACGGACGAGTGGTGCGTGTTCGCATACCACTCGCCGGTGATGTCGAAGACGCCCTTGTACGTGAAGTCCGCGTCGGCCTCGTGGTTGACGACGGGACAGTCGGTGGCGCAGTCCTTCTTGTCGGTGGCGGCCTTCAGCGACCAGCCGGCGTCCCACGGTTCACGGTTCCACTCCTGCGTCGCGGTGGTGGTCGCCGAGCTGATCCTGCCGTCGGCGACGGTCCAGGTGGCCGTCGAGTACAGCCCGGTCATCCGGATGTTGCAGCAGTCGTACATCTCGTTCCAGCTGCGGAGCTGACGCGTCACCGAGGCGGCCGCTGCGCTGGCCCGCGCCGGGGACGAGGCCGCGGTGGAGGTCGGTTCGTAGCGCACGGGTCCCAGTTCCGGCCGGCAGTCCTCGCCGATGGTGACCGTCTGCTGCACGGACATGCCGGCCGGTGGCGCCGGGAGCGCCCCGGACAGCTTGACCGGGCCACAGGACTGCGCGGTGTCCTGGCCGGCCGCCGGCGCGGCGGTCGCGGTACTACCGAGGACGGTAACAAGACCGACGGCGGTAAGCACGGCAGCGGCACAGCGCACGTATCGCATATTCAATTCCTTGTCCTTCGCCCCAAGTTCTTCGATTCGGGATCGTAATCGCTTTTCCCTCCGGGCAAGTTGGGGGCGGTAATGGTGGCACCTTCATGTCACCTCTATGGGAGGGAATCGAGCGTGCTGCCAGTGTTAGGCCATCGGCAAGGCAAAGGAGTTTCCCCCGTGGGTCTCATTCACATGCGCGCGCCCGGGGCGACGGAGGCGACGCATCAATGGCCGGGCCTTCTGGGAGTGCTCGGCCTGACGTCACCCGAGTTCGAGTCACGTATGTCCGAGGCGCTGGACGTGGTGGAGGACCGGCTTCGGGACTGTCTGCGCAACGCTCCGGAGCCCGGCTTCGCCGCACTGTCCGACCGTCTCGCCAGGGCCGACGACGGACGTCTGCGTCCCCTCCTCGTGCTGTTCGGCGCCGAGTTCGGCAAGTCGTGGGGGGACGGCGTGATCCAGGCGGCCGTCATGGTGGAACTGCTGCACATCTCGTCGGTCGCCGGCGCGCACCCCAGCACGGCGCCCGGCACCGACTGGCTGCTGGCCCGCTCCGCCCAGCTCGCCGCGGGCCTCGGCCCGCACGCCCTGCGGCTCAACGCGCAAACCGCGGGACGGCTCGTGGGGGGACAGCTGCGCCAACTCGCCGGGCCCGCGCCCGGGGAGGACCCCGTCGCGCACTACTTCGAGGTCACCGCGGGCGCCACCGCCGCGGTGCTCTCGCTCTCCCTGGGCGTCGGAGCGTTGCAGGCCGCCACTCCCGACCGATGGGTGCAGGACCTGATCGGCTACGGCGAACACCTCGGTGCTGCCCTTCACATCGCCGACGACCTGCTCGTCGCGACCGCACCGGCCGCAGACACCGGTGACGCGTCCGCAAGGGACCCGTTCGCACCGTCTCCCGGTCTGCCCGCGCTCCTCGCCCGGACCGACACCACCGCGCGCGGCGCGGAACTTCGCCGTCTGCTCACGACCGGCGCGATGACCGGGGCGACCCGGCAGCGGGCCCTGGAGCTGCTGCGCACGGCCCCTGCCACACGGCGCGCCGAGACGGCCCTGCACCAGCGGCTGACCGCCGCCGTCGCCGCGGTCGGCGGCCTGCCGTCGGTGCCCGCACGCCGCGCTCTGTACGCGCTGGTCGACTTCGTCGCCCTGCGAACCAGCCGGATTGGATGAGGGGTTCTCCATGACCATGCGCGACCGGGTGGGCGAGCTGGCGCTGATTCGCGCCGAGGTCCTCGAAGGCGTCCCCCGGGCCACCGAGGCCCAGCACGCCAAGGGGAAACTGACCGCACGCGAACGCCTCTCGCTCCTCTTCGACGAAGGGTCCTTCACCGAGATCGAGCAGCTGCGCAGACACCGGGCCACCGGTTTCGGCCTGGAGGCGAAGAGACCATACACCGACGGTGTGGTGACCGGCTGGGGCACGGTGGAGGGCCGTACGGTTTTCGTCTTCGCCCATGACTTCCGGATCTTCGGCGGCGCGCTGGGCGAGGCCCACGCCGCCAAGATCCACAAAATCATGGACATGGCCATCGCGGCGGGCGCCCCGCTGGTCTCCCTCAACGACGGGGCCGGCGCCCGGATCCAGGAAGGTGTCTCGGCCCTCGCGGGCTACGGCGGCATCTTCCAGCGCAACACCAAGGCATCGGGAGTCATCCCGCAGATCAGCGTGATGCTCGGCCCGTGCGCGGGCGGCGCGGCCTACAGTCCCGCCCTCACCGACTTCGTCTTCATGGTCCGCGAGACCTCGCAGATGTTCATCACCGGCCCCGACGTGGTCAAGGCGGTGACCGGCGAGGAGATCACCCAGAACGGCCTCGGCGGGGCCGACGTCCACGCCGGGACCTCCGGCGTCGCGCACTTCGTGTACGACGACGAGGAGACCTGCCTCGCGGAGGTCCGCTATCTGCTGTCGATGTTGCCGGCCAACAACCGCGAGATGCCGCCGGCCGCGCACTCCGCGGACCCCGCCGACCGGCGGTGCGAGCAGCTGCTGGAACTGGTGCCGCTGGACGGCGGACGCCCGTACGACATGCACGAGGTGATCGCCGAACTCGTCGACGACGGCGAGTACATGGAGGTGCACGAGACCTGGGCCACCAGCGTCATCACGGCCCTCGCCCGGCTCGACGGCCAGGTAGTCGGTGTCGTGGCCAACCAACCGCGGTCCTTCGCGGGTGTGCTCGACATCCACTCCTCGGAGAAGGCCGCGCGCTTCGTCCAGATGTGCGACGCGTTCAACATTCCACTGGTCACCCTGGTCGACGTGCCCGGCTTCCTGCCCGGGGTCGACCAGGAGCACGGCGGCATCATCCGCCACGGCGCGAAGCTCCTGTACGCGTACTGCAACGCCACCGTCCCCCGGGTGCAGGTGATCCTGCGCAAGGCGTACGGCGGCGCGTACATCGTGATGGACTCCCGCTCCATCGGAACGGACGTATCGCTGGCCTGGCCGACCAACGAGATCGCCGTGATGGGCGCCGAGGGCGCCGCCAACGTGGTCTTCCGACGGCAGATCCAGGCGGCCGACGACCCTGAGGCGGTGCGGGCGCAACTGGTCAAGGACTACAAGTCCGAGCTGATGCACCCCTACTACGCGGTCGAGCGCGGCCTGGTCGACGATGTGATCGACCCTGCCGACACCCGCTCCGCGCTGATCCGTGCCCTGTCCATGCTCCGCGGCAAACATGCCTCCCTTCCTTCCCGCAAGCACGGCAACCCCCCGATGTAGAGGAGACCGCCATGCCGGCTTCAGCGTTCGACGGACCGCTCGGCCCCAGCCTGTTCAAGGTCATCAGCGGCGCCCCCTCGGCCGAGGAACTCGCCGCCGTCACCGCGCTGCTCACCGCCGCGGCCGATAACGCCGAGGGCGGGACCGATGCCGCCGGCGACTCGGACCGAGCCGCGAGGACGGCGGACTGGAACCGGCCCGAGCGCTTCTCGCCGGTCTCCTGGATGGCGGCCGGGCGCTCGGTTGGCAGCTAGCTGCCAACCTCGTTTTCGATCCCTCAACCACCCTGTTAGCCAGTACAGAGGCGGCGTCAACGGGGCACGCAGAAGTCAGCCGCGATATCGGGAGGCAGCTCGTGCTTCAGGTGATGTTCCGGATCCTGGGGCCGTTGGACATCAGTGTCGGCGGGCAGCCGATCGTTCTCACCGGCGCCCGTCAGCGCACCATCATGTCGATGCTGCTGCTCGCTCCAGACCGGGTCGTCTCGGTCGACACACTCGCCGACGCCGTCTGGCACGGCGCTCCGCCGCAGACCGCCCGCAACCAGATCGCGATCTGTGTCTCGGCCCTGCGCAAGACGTTCAAGGCGACGGCCGGGGCCGACGACCTGCTCGTCACCAGCCACCCCGGTTACATGCTGTTCACCGGGGAACACCGCATCGACGCCATGGAGTTCGAAAAGCGAGCGGCCTTGGGCCGCGAAGCCGCGCGCAGCGGACGGCCGGAGGAAGCCTGTACCCGCTTCGACGAGGCTTTCGCCATGTGGCGTGGCCCCGCCCTCGACGGCATCGCGGCCGAGCGCGTCGAAACCGAGGCGGCCCGGCTGACCGCGATGCGGCTCGACGTGTACGAGGAGTACATGGGCCTGCGTCTGGAACTCGGCCAGCATCGTGAGGTGATCGGCGAACTGGCCGCTTTCGTGCGGGAACACCCGCTGCGGGAGCAGGCCACGGCCCATCTGATGCTCGCCCAGTACCGGTCTGGACACCGTGCCGCCGCCCTGGAGACCTACCGCGAGGGCCGCCGCCGGCTCGCCGACGAACTGGGCATCGATCCCGGGCCCGCCCTCCAGCACCTGCACGAGGAGATCCTCGCCGACTCCCCGCGGCTCACGCCCGCCACCGACACGGTGGCGCCCGCCCCCTCACCGACCGTACCCGCTCATCTGCCCTCCAGCGTGGCCTCGTTCACCGGACGCAACGGCGAACTCGCCACCCTGGACCGGTTGCTGGACCACCTGGACGGGCCTGGGCTACCGGTCGGTTCGATCACCGGGATCGGTGGCGTCGGCAAGACCGCCCTCGCCGTCCGCTGGGCGCACCAGGTCGCCGGCCGTTTCCCCGACGGCCAACTCTTCGCCGACATGCGCGGTTACGACGAGGAGGCGCCGCGCCACCCCAGTGCGGTACTCGACCGCTTCCTGCGTGCCCTCGGGGTACCCGGCCCGGAGGTCCCCAGCGACCCCAATGAACGGACCGCGCTCTTCCGCAGCGTCCTCGACGGCCAGCGCGTCTTGATCGTCCTAGACAACGCCCGTTCGTTCGGGCAGATTCGCCCCCTGCTGCCCGGCTCCGGCCGGTGCTGCGTCCTGGTCACCAGCCGTGACCCCATGGGTGGCGCGCTCGCCGGTGACTACGCCTTCGTACCACTGCACCTCGACCCGCTGGGACAGGACGAGTCGATCGCGCTGCTCACCAAGGTCGCCGCGGACGGCAGGCTGAGCGCCGATCCGGTGGCCGCCGCCCGGCTGAGCGCCCTGTGCGACCGGCTGCCGCTCGCACTGCGCATCGCCGCAGCCCGGCTCGCCGCCAAGCCCCACTGGTCGGTCCGGACCCTGGTCTCGCGCCTGGAGGACCAGCACCGCAGGCTCGACGAGCTCAGCCCTGACGAGCGGGGGGTCCGGGCCGGCCTACGGCTGAGCTACCGTGACCTGCCGGCGGCCACCGCGCGCATGTTCCGGCTGCTCGGCTCCCTGAACGTGCCCGACTTCGCCTCCTGGGCCGGGGCTGCGCTCCTCGACATCGACCCGCTCGACGCGGAGGACCTCATCGAGGAACTCGTCGACGCGCAGATGTTGGTGCCGCTCTCGTCCGCCAGTGGCGATGTGCGCTACCGCTTCCAGGACCTTCCCCGGCTGTTCGCCCGGGAGCAGGCGCTCGCGGAGGACTCGGAGGACGACCGGCGGGCGGCGCTGCGGCGGGCCGCCGGGGCGTGGCTCGCACTTGCCTCGGAGGCTCATCGCAGGGTGTACGGCGGTGATTACACGATCACCCACGGTCCGGCCCACCCCCACCCGCTGCCCGGTCATCTGACGCAGAGCCTGCTGGAGGACCCGATGGAGTGGTTCGAGAGCGAGCGTGCCTCGGTCACCAGCCTGGTGGAACAGACCGCCGCCGAGGGCGAGGCCGCGTACGCCTGGGATCTGGCGATCACGAGCGTCACCCTCTTCCAGAACCGTAACTACCTCGAGGACTGGCGCTTCTGCAGCGAGCTGGCGCTGTCCGCCGCGCGGCGGGTCGGTGACCGGCTCGGCGAGGCCGTGATGCTGCACTCGCTCGGCACGCTCGAGATCGTGTCCTGGGCCTACGAGGCCGCCTTCGGCCACCTGGAGCCGGCCCTGCGGCTGTTCGAAGAGGTGGGCGAGGAGGAGGGAGAGAAGGGACGGGCCCTCGTGCTTCGCAACCTGGCGCTGTGCGAACGCCACCGCGGTGACCTGGACACGGCTCGGGATCTGGGGCACCGTTCGCTGGAGCTGTTCCGCGCGGTCGGAGATCGCTACGCGGAGGCCCATGTGCTGGGCCTGCTGTCCCAGATCGAACTGGAGCGGGGGTTTCCGCAGGCCAGTCTGGTGCTGTCCGCGGAGGCGGTCGCCAGAAGCCGCGGGCTCGGGACCGTGCGCGGTGAGGCGCAGAGTACGGTCCGTCTCGCAGAGGCCCTGATTCACCAGGGCGACGGCGTACGCGCGGAGGAAGCCTGCCACCGGGCGCTGGAGCTGGTGCGCGACAGCGGTGACCGTCGTGGTGAGGCACACACCCTGCGCGCGCTGGGCGAGGCGCTGTGGCGTCAGGGCAAGATCGAGAAGGCCGAGGCGGTGCTCGAACAGGCGTTGGTGACGGCGGGCATGGTCCCGGACCGCTTTCTGGAGGCGCGAGCCGAAATCACGCTCGGTTGTGTGCGTGCGCTGCTCGGGGACCGGGCCGCTGCCGCCTCCTGCTTCAAGACGGCGGGCGATCTCTTCGCCGAGGTCGGCACTCAGGTCTGGCGGGACCGGACCGCTCGGCTACTGACACTGGTCGAGCAGGAGGACCGGATCGAGTCGGCGGACCTCTACGAGCTGGTGCTGCCCTGACGGCCGTGTGCCGGTCAGGTCCACGGGTCGTCGCTCGTCGCTCCCGCGACCGTGCGGGTCGTCGTGGTGTCCGCGGCCTGAGCGGCACCGGCGCCGGCCGTCAGAAGCAGCAGAACGGTCCCCAGCGTGGCGACGGCTGTGGCAGAGGTGGCGATGAAGCGTTGCATGACACTCCCCCTGGAGGTTGCTTCCCGGTACGGAACCGCTGTGGGTCGGTGTGCCCCGCGGCATACCCAGAAGGTTACGAGGATGGCTTTTCCCGGCGGTTTCGTCTCGCTTTCGTAGGGGCGAAAGTGCTCTGAAACCAGTGAAAAAGGCCAGCTCAGTAGCTTTTGCGGCAGGTATCGCAGTGATCGGAGCGAGCTGTTCGCAGGGGGAGGGAGCCATGGACTTCAGGGTTCTGGGATCCGTGTCGGCCCAGTGGGACGGACGGGCGATCGCGCTCGACGGCAGCAAACAGCGCACCATGCTCGCCGCCCTGCTGCTGGCCCGCGGAGGGCTCATGACGGACGAGCGGCTCACCACGCTGCTGTGGGGCTGGGACCCGCCGGCCACCAGCACCAACCAGCTGTACACGTACGCGTCGAGGCTGCGCACCCGCCTCGGTCCCGGGGTCAGCCTGGAGCGTACGGGAGCCGGCTACCGGATGGACGTCGGCGACGCCGAGTTCGACTGGGAGGTCTTCAGGGGACTGGCGGAGGCGGGCGGTGCCGACCTGCGGGCCGGCCGGTACGCCCACGCCGAGCGTCGACTGGCGGCGGCCCTCGCGCTGTGGACGGGCCCCGCCCTCACGGGTGTCACCGCGCAGCTCGCCGAGGCCGAGGGGCCTCGACTGGAGGAGGCCCGGCTGTCCGCCGTGGAGCGGCGTGCCGAGGCCGCGCTCGCCTTGGGTCGCCACACCGAGACGGTCCCCGGGCTGACCCGCCAGGTGGCCTTGCACCCGGGGCGTGAGGGGCTGAGAGGCCTGCTGATGACCGCGCTGTACCATTGCGGCCGGCAGGCCGACGCGCTCGCGGTGTACGCACAGGGGCGACGGTTCCTCGCCGAGGAGTTGGGCATCGACCCGGGCCCCGCGCTGCGCGCGCTGCACGAGGAAATTCTCCGGGGCCGGCTCACTGGGGTGTCCGCGCCGGGGGCCGATGCCGGTCCGCAACCCGAGCCCGGTCCCGCGCCCGCCGCGGCGTCGGCCTCGGTCCCGGGCCCGGCTGAACCGCCCTGCCCGAGCGGGGCCCTGAACCCGCAGTCGGCGGAGGCCGCGCCGCACCCGTCGCTCGCCGCGCTGTTCGACGACGGTCGGCCCGGCCTGGTGCCGGCGCTGCTGCCCGCTGCCCCGTACGACTTCGTCGGGCGTGCCGAGGCAGTGCGGGAGCTGCTCGACGCCCTGCGGGGGAACCAGGACGTGGTGGTCACCGGTGCGCCGGGAATCGGGAAGTCGGCACTGGCGCTGCACGCCGCCGAACGGACGCGCGACGCATTCCCCCAGGGCCAGCTCTACGCCGATCTGCGCACCGAGGGCGGCGCGCGTGAGCCCGGCGAGGTTCTCGGCTGGTTCCTGCGCGCCCTGGGCGTGCCGCCCGAGAAGCTGCCCGTGGGCACCGACGAACGCGTTCAGCTCTACCGGACGATGATGAGCGGGCGGCGGACTCTGATCGTCCTCGACAACGCGGCCGACGACGCCCAGGTGCGCCCTCTGCTCCCCGGCGGCGGGGCGAGCCGCACCATCGTGACGGGTGTGCGCGCCCCGCTGGCCTCGCTCGAGGGCACCCGCCTGCTGCGCCTTGACCCGCTCGATCCGGGGGACGCCGTGCGACTGCTCGCCACGGTCGCGGGGCCGGCACGGATCGGGGAGGACGCCGAAGCCGTCGTGCGCATCGCGGAGTTCTGCGACCGGCTGCCGCTCGCGCTGCGGATCGCCGCCGCCCGGCTCGCCGCACGTCCGGGGTGGTCCGCCACCCGTCTCGCCGCCCGACTGGGGTCCGAGGAACGCCGGCTGGACGAACTGCGTCTCGGCAGCCTCGACGTCGGGTCGCGGCTGAGCCGCGCACTGCGCGAGCTGCCTCCCGCTCTCGGCAGCGCCTTCGTCGTCCTGGCCGCGGCCGGTCCGCCGCTGTTGACCGCCCCCGACGCGGCGGCCGTACTCGGGACCGGGACCGGCGACGCCGAGGACCTGCTGGAGCAACTGGTCGATGCCCGGCTGCTGGACGGGGACGGCATGGACGGCGGCGGCCGGCCGCGCTACCGCTTCCCCTCCCTCGTCCGCATCTTCGCCCGGCAGCAGAGCGAGGCCGTCCTCGCCGTCGTCTGACGCCCACCGCTCCCGTGGGGCCGGCCGCCAACGCCGCGGCCGGCCCCACGCACGTCCGGGTCCGGGCTCAACCGCAGCCGCCTGCGTGGCCTTCGTCGAAGGACTGCGTCTCCTGAAGCGGCATGTCGAACCGGTACCCCTGCGCGACGAGCTCGTTCAGTGCGTCGGCGTATTCCACGAGGAGTCGCGCCCACGGGGTGGCGCTGCCGCGCAGCAGTTCCTCCTGCTCCATCGACGCCTGCTTCTCGAGTTCCTCAAGGAATTCGAGTGGGTGCGGAGCGCTGGTCTTGCTTCCCGCGTCTTCGCGCATAATTCCTCCTCGGTTCGGGCGGGTCTTCTCAAGTCCCCGCCCTCACAGAGTCGGCCACACGCATATACGCGATCCCGCCTCGTTCTCTCCATTCCCGTACAGGATTTTCGGGGCTCCGTACAGGTCCGTACAGATTCCGTACAGACTCACCCCGGTCCACACCGATCACTCGGGAGAAATGGCTATTGACCTGCCCGTTCGTGCAACTTCAACGATGGTGGACAACAGGCGTCGGCGAACGCTTCCCAGGAAAGAGAGAAAATACCTTCGATCGTTGGGGTGCATCGCACGCCAGAAGCACGAAAAGATTCCGGATCCCTCGCCGAGTGTGCATTGAACGGGGGGGCGGCCATTCCCGGCCCATGCGGCCGGGAATTCCAGGCGCGGCACCACGCACGGCTCCGCCGCAAATCCGGAATACGCCGGATACGCCGCCTCAGCCCCGTCGGCCCCACGCGGACCGCTGTGCACATCCGACGCGGCCACGGGGGGCATTGCATGAAGCTGCCACATCCCGCTGACCTCCGCCGAGTTCCGCCTAAGGTGGCCAGCGACCTACCGAGGGAGCGGTTTCATGACATCAGCCACCACCGTCATCGATGACGTACCGCTCGCTCTTCTCATCGCCCTGACGGCCGTGATCGTGCTCGGCCCCATCGCCTTCGGCGTCTCGGCGGCCTCTCGGCGCCTCCTGGGCATCAGGGTGGGCCCCCTGCGGACTCTCGGCGCGGGACTGGCGGGGGTGGCAGCCGTGGCCGTGTACGGGCAGGTGATGAACGACAGCGACAAGGACCTCGGGGCGCTCTCCACGATGCAGATCCCCCTCGCGCTGTTCGTCGCGATGACCGCCCTGGTGCTCCTGGAGGTCTTTCTGCCCTCCGGCAGCTGGGCCAGGCCGCTGCAGGCGGCGCGAGGTCTGGGCGACCGGTTGCGCCGGGCTCGCCGCTACTCCCAGATCAGCCGAATCTTCGTACGGCACGGCTTGGGCCGGGTGCTCCGGGGACGGGGCGGCTGGCAGCGCGCGATGCGACCCGGGGCATACGGCGAGCAGTGCGCGAGGTCCACGCGGCTGGCCCTGGAGGAGTGCGGCGGCGTGTTCGTCAAGCTCGGCCAGGTGCTCTCCACCCGGCGCGATCTGCTGCCGCCGCACTTCATCGAGGAACTGAGCCGGTTGCAGAGCGACGCTCTGCCGGCACCCTGGCCGGAGGTGGAGGCAGTGCTCCACAAGGAACTGGGCAAGCCGGTGCCCGAGGTCTTCGAGTGGATCGAGCACGTGCCGCTGGCCGCCGCCTCCATCGCCCAGGTGCACCGGGCCCGCCTGAAGGGCGGCCCCACGGTCGCCGTGAAGGTGCAGCGCCCCGGCATCCGCGAAGGGGTCGAGCGGGACCTGGGCATCGTGCTCGCCGTCAGCCGCAGCCTGCAGAGCAGGCTGCGCTCCGCGGGTGCCCTCGGGCTACGCGAACTGGGCGACGGCTTCGTGGAGTCCGTACGGGAGGAACTCGACTTTCGTATCGAGGCGCGCAATTCGGATGCCGTGGCGAAGGCCACCGACGGGCTGGAGCAGGACGCGCCGGTCCGGATCCCGCAGGTGTACTACAAGTTCACCTCGGCACGTGTCCTGGTGCAGGAGTGGCTCGACGGGGTCACCCTCGACCGGGCCGGGGCGACGGCCGACCGGGCCGGTCTCGATCGGGAGGAACTGGCCCGCACCGCCTTCGGCTCGATGCTCCACCAGATCCTGCGGGTGGGGGTCTTCCACGCCGATCCCCACCCCGGCAACATGCTCCTCCTGGAGGACGGGCGGATCGGGCTGATCGATTTCGGTTCAGTCGGCCGCATCGACCCGTCGGTGCAGGTGGCCATCCAGGAACTGCTGGTGGCGGTGGACCGCGGTGATCCGGCCGGACTGCACGACGCACTGCTGAGCCTCCTCGGCACCCGGGCCACCACGCACGAGGAGCTGATGCCCGATCCCCTGTTACTGGAGAGGGAACTGGGCCGGTTCATGGCGCGGCATCTGGGGGTGGCCGCTCAGGCGGACTCGGAGATGTTCACCGCGCTCTTCCGGATGTTCGCCCAGTTCGGGCTCGCGGTGCCGCCCGAGGTGGCGGCGGTGTTCCGGGCCCTGGCCACCATCGAGGGCACCCTCACCCAGCTCGCTCCGGGATTCAACCTCGTCGAGGAGGCACGGGGGTACGCCATCGGGGTGCGTGCCGACCGGCTGACGCACCGATTGCTGCAAGGGCGCGGGGGACGGGCCGCAGGGGGCTTCGCTCCGCCGACCGTCTCGTCCCTGCTGCACAGGGTGGCTCAGGAGGTGCTGTCGGTCCTGCCGATGCTGCGCAGGCTGCCGCGGCGGGCCGAGCGCATCAGCGCGTCACTGGAGGAGGGCAGGCTGGGCGTACGGGTCAGAGTGCTCGCGGACGAACGGGAGCGGCGGTTCGTCTCCGGCCTGATCCACCAGATGACGGTCACCCTGCTGGCCACCTGCACCGGCCTGATGGGCGTGATGTTGATGGTGTTCGGCACGGGCAAGGGCCCCCGGGTGTCGCAGCAGCTGGAGCTGTATCCGCTGATCGGCTACCACATGCTCGCGGTGAGCGCGATCCTCGCCCTGCGGGTCCTCTACACGGCGCTGCGCGGGACCGCCTGAACCGGTCCCGCGCGCCGATCACCGCCGTTCAGTCGTCGGCCGCCAGGCGGCGCGAGACCATCCGGACCAGGCTGTCGTGCCGGTCGACCAGGTAGAAGTGGCCGCCGGGCAGGACATCCAGGTGGAACGCTTGGGAGGTGACGTCGGACCAGTCCGACATGTCCGTCACCGAGACGCCCGAGTCCTCATTCCCGACGTACGCGTACACCGGGCAGTCGACCGGATCGGCGGGCCGTGGGCCGTAGGTGCCGACGATCGTGAAGTCGGCGCGGATCGCGGGCAGGAGGATCTCCCTGAGATCCGGATCGGTCAGGAGCGTCTCGTCGGTGCCGCCGAGCCGGCGGACCTCCTCGATCAGTGCCTCGTCGCCCTTCTCGTACACCCTCTGCGGTGCCAGCCGGTGCGGGGGCTTGCGGCTCGACACGTGGAGCGCGGCGGGGCGCACGCCGTGCCGGTCCCGCAACCGCAGCGCCATCTCGTAGGCGAGCGACGCGCCCATGCTGTGTCCGAAGAACGTCACCGGCACGTCGAGGAACGGCAGAAGCGCCGCGGTCACCTGGTCGGCGAGTTCCTCCATGTTTTCGATACACGGGTCGGTCAGTCGATCGTGCCGTCCGGGGTAGCGCGCGACCAGCACCTCCGTACCGCGGTCGAAGGCGGTGCCCCAGGTGTGGAAGAAGCTCGCCGAACCACCCGCGTGCGGGAGAACGAGCAGTCTGCGACGAGGAGGTTCCGTCACCCGGTAGCGACGGAACCACCGGTCGGTATCGACGAGTGCTGGGGGTACGGTGCGGTGGGCGCCGACGCTCATCCTGTCATCCTCCGTGCTGTCTTCCGCTGAGAACGGGCTGTTGGGCGATGGGCTCCACCCGCGGCCGGGCCATCACCAGGTAGTCGTCGGTGGCAAGAGCCACCGATCGGTCGAGCCTGGCCGCGTTGAAGAAGATCTCGTCGTGGACGAGCAGCTCGGGGTCGACGACCAGGTCGAGCTCGGGGTGCCGGGAGAACGGCATCACCGAACCGCTGACACTGCCCGCGAGCTGCTCGGCCACGTCACGCGCCGCGAACGAGGCCTCCCGGCCGACGTACATGGTTCTGAGCACGTCCAGGTCCACCTTGCGATCCCCGGGCACGACCGCGAGGACGTACCGCCTGGAGCGCCGGCCCGTCGCGACGCGCACCACCAGGCACTTGGCGGCCTGGGCGAGGGCGTGCCGCCGCAGGATGCTCGCGGACTCCGTGTGGCCCTCCGCGGCATGCTCGATGAGTCTGAAGCGCGCCTGGTGCTGCTCGAGTTGCTCCATCAACCAGTCGTAGGCGCTCATCCGGTCGACTCCGGTATCCACTCGGGGACCGTACGGCCGGCGTGCGGGCCGCGGCGGGGCGAACCCCGGCGCGAGCCCGACGGTGCCCGGCGCAGGACGGTCGGACGGGGTGCTCGGGTGATCGTCATCGCGCCTTCTTGTCAGGCCGTGTGACGGTCGTCCGGCGCCGCCGTGAACGGAGGCGCGTGGAAGGGCGCGTCACTCAGTCCGTCCCACGCCTCGCCGCGCACGGCGGCCACGAACGCGCCGACCCGCTCGGCACCCCAGAACGCCTCTCGTCCGCGCAGGAAGAAAGGCACGCCGAAGGCGTCGTCGTGATACGCCGCGACCAGACATTCCATCCCGCGCTTCCGGATGACCGGATCGTCGACCG
This sequence comes from Streptomyces poonensis, assembly GCF_014650915.1. GTDB lineage: Bacteria > Actinomycetota > Actinomycetes > Streptomycetales > Streptomycetaceae > Streptomyces > Streptomyces poonensis. The sequence goes on from NZ_BMVW01000012.1 coordinate 97,258, forward strand.
CGTCGGCGATGGACGGGTCGAGGCCGAGTTCGCTCGCGATGCCGGCGATGGTCCCGCGTTCTGCGAGGTCCAGGCCCCGGCTCCAGCGCGCCCGGTAGGCGAGGTCGACGAACTCGGGCCCCAGCCCCTGCTCCTCGGCGGCGAGGTAGGCGAGGTGGGAGACCTCCCAGTGCGGGGCACGGTCGACGGGCCAGGTCACCTGCCAGCCGCGGGCGTACGCCCAGCGGCGTGCGTCCCGCAGGATGTAGAAGTTCTTCGAGCGGTGCATGGGCATCACCGGCAGGGTGACGCCGGCCTCGGCGAGCAACCGGGTGTACTCCTCGTCCGGCTCCCAGTAGGGGATCCACTCGATCTGCTCGAGGACGTCCGGGTACTTCTCGGTAAGGTCGCGGTAGGCGAACCACGAGTAGGGGCTGCGCAGCGAGAAGTACCACCTTGCGTGCTTCTTCCTGCGGTGGTCGGTGGTCACAGGGTGATCCCCCCGTCTATCTGGAGCACGGAACCCGTGATGTAACCGGCGCGCTCGGAGGCAAGGAAGGAGACGAGTTCCGCCACCTCGTCAGCGGTGCCCATCCGGCCGAGCGCGACGTTCGCGAGTGCCTCCTCGCGGACGCGCTCGGCGACGGCGGCCACCATGTCGGTGTCGATGAAGCCGGGTGCCACCGTGTTGACGCGGATGCCGTAGCGGCCGACCTCCTTGGCGAGGGATCGGGAGAAACCGATGATCCCGGCCTTGGAGGCGGCGTAGTTCGTCTGGGTGGCGTTGCCGTAGACACCGGCCACCGAAGAGATGTTGGTGATGCTGCCGCGGCGGCGCTTCATCATGGAGAAGGCGACCGCGCGGCAGACGTGGAAGACGCCGTCGAGGTTGGTGGCGAGGACCGACGTCCACTCCTCGTCGGACATCATCACCAGGGCCTTGTCGCGGGTGATGCCGGCCGAGGTGACGGCGGTCTCGACGGGGCCGAGGTCCTGCTCGGTCTCGGTGACCCAGGCGCGCACCGCGGCCCCGTCGCTCACGTCCACGCGGCGGTGCAGCACCCGCGCGCCGAGCGCCTCGGCCTCCTTGGCGAGGACCTCGGCCGCTTCCGCCTGGGAGTGGAAGCAGAAGCTGACGTCGTAGCCGTCGGCGGCCAGCTTCAGCACGGCGGCCCGGCCGATGCCCCGGGAGCCCCCGCTGATCAGGGCCACGGGCCTGGTGTCGGTCATTGGATGGCCTCTCTTCCGGGACGTACGGACGGTCGGGGTGCGGTCGGTTCGGCGGGGCGGAGCTGGTCCGCCGGGCGGAAGGCCATCACCATCCGCGTCACGGTCATCACGGTCTCGTCGCCGCGATGGCTGCTCCCCTCGAAGATCACCGAGTCGCTGAGAGCGCGGGAGACACGGACCCGGTGCTCGATCACGTCGCCCGGGAGTACGGGCAGGTGGAACTCCGCGTCGGCCACTGAGCCGAACAGCATGACCTGCCCGGTCGGGGCCTCGGTGACCGCCGAGGCGAGGAGTCCGGCCGACTGGCCCCAGGACTCGACGAGCAGGGACTGCGGATAGTCGTGCGCGGCCGCGGGTGAGAGGGCCGCGTACCAGGGCTCGTTGAGGGTGACCGCCTTGACCGTGCGGATCCGCTCACCGGGGACGAGTTCGGTCACCCGGTCCACGAGCAGCATCGGATAGCGGTGCGGGAGCAGGTCGGTGACCCTGGGCAGGGCCGGTACGGGTGCGGTCATCGTGCACCTGCCGCGGGCTCGTAGCGCAGCCGTATGGTGGCGGCCTTGCCCCGGTCGGTGGAGACGGCGGCGTCGCAGCGCAGACCGGCCTCGGTGCGGCGCCACTTGAGGGTGAGGTGGAGGGTGTCCCCGGGGTAGACGGCTCCAGCGAAGCGCGCCGACTCCACGGCGGCGAGTTGGGAGGGGGCCGGAGCGGCGTCCCCGTCGGTGGCCGCACGCTGTACGCACTCCAGCACGCAGACCCCGGGGAAGATCGGGAAGTCGGGGTAGTGGCCGGCGAACACCGGCTCGCTTCCACGGATGTCGGCACGGGCGGCGGCCGTCAGGCCCTCGTCCGTGCGCGCCTGAACCCGTACCTCGGCGGCGACGGGACTCACGCGGTCGCGCGTGGCGCCGGTCATCGGGCCTCCAGGAGCTTCAGCACCGCGCAGGCGAGGGAGCCGTCGCGGTCGGCGGAGGTGACCACCGCGATCCGCCCGGCGGACGAGGGGGTGTGGGCGGCGGTGGCGAGGATCATGGCGATCTGGAACGAGCCGGTGGCGGCGGAGACGTCACCGAGCCGGCCGACGGCCGGGACCCGCTCCAGCGCCTCGGCCCCGCAGACCTGGCCGAGGATCTCGCGCTCCAGGTCGCCCAGGAGGCCCGGCGCGTCCGACGGGCTCGCGGCCCACACGTCGTCGCCGCTCACCCCGGCGGCATCAAGGGCGGAGCGCACGCAGGCCTCCATGGCCGGGCGGGCCTGGTCGCCGGTGGCCACCCGGGTGCGTACCGCGAGGACATCGGCGAGCGCGGGGCGCTCGGGGGTGGCGGAGGAGGCCGGCTGGACCAGGAGCACGGCCGCGCCCTCGCCCAGCGCGACGTCGGGGGCCTCGGCTCCCCGGCTGTGCCGCTCCAGCCAGTAGCGGGCGGCCGAGTACTCCTCGGCGGCGGCGCAGAGCACGGTGTCCGCGCGGCCGGAGGACAGCAGCCGGGTGGCGTAGTTGAGGGCGAGCAGTCCGGCCGCACGGCCGCCGGCGAGCGTGGTGTTGGGGCCCCTGATGCCGTACCAGATGGCGCACTGGCCGGCCGCGCAGTTCATCACGGCGTTGGGCATCACGGCCGGGTCCACGTCGTAGGGCCGGGCGCCTTCGAACGAGCTGCGGGTGAAGTCCATCATGCTGGCGGCGCTGCCGGTGGTGGTGGCGAGCACCAGTGCCGCCCGTTCCCCGGTCTCCGACTCGCCTACCGAGCCGGGCTGGTCGAGCAGGGAGCCGACGGCGGCCACGGCGAGGCCGGTGACCCGGTCCATGGAGCGGGTGCCCTTCTTGCCGAGCACCTCGCGGGTCTCGAAGCCGGGGACCAGGTGGGCCCGGGACGTGGGCACCTTCCAGCGTGCGGTGTCGATGGGCGCGCCCGTGGGCCGCTGGGCGCGCAGGCCCTCGGCGAGGGCCTCGGCACCGATGCCGTGAGGGGAGACCGCCGACCAGCCGGTGATCACCGGCCGTTCGGTCACCGGGGCGCTCATGACGCCGCCTTGCGGGGGGTGGTGAGGGCGGTGACGGTGGACTCGTCGAACTCGGCCATCTCCCACTGGTTGGGCGCCACCTCGTGGAGGTAGCCGTGGGTGATGGTGCCGGTGGCGGTCTTCACCAGCTGCCCGTCGCGCAGCACGTAGCAGTCCATGCGCGTGGTGTAGAGCAGCGTCTTGAAGACGTTCTCGACCGTGTAGACGGTGTAGAGCTCCTCCTCCATGATCGTCTCGTCGAGGAGTTCGATACGGGACTGGGTGACCACGGGGATCCAGCCGCGGGTGTCGAGGACCTCCTTGATGGCCAGGCCCCGGTCGGCGAGGAAGAGATCCTCCACCTCCTCCATCACCCGCAGGAAGCCGGACATCTGTACGCGCTCGTTGAAGTGGCAGTAGAAGTAGCCCATCCGCCAGCGCCAGCCGAACGCGTTGGTCTCGCCGATGAGTTCGCACAGAACGGGGTCGGCGCTGGTGCCGCGGCCCGCGGTGAACTCGCCGTACGGCAGCGGGGTGGCCGCGATCTCCAGGCGGTCACCAGTGCCCAGGCGGGCGGTGGTGAAGCGGTCCAGGCCGGCCGGCCAGGGCTCCTCGGCCTTGATGTGGTCGTCAACGCGCAGCGCCACCAGGATGGTGGAGCCCGCGCACTTGACGCGCTTGCTGTCGCGCTCGACGAACAGGTCGACCTTGAAACGGAGCCGGTCGGCGCCGTCCTTGGTGGCGGGGGTGACGACCGCCTCGACCTCGTCGTCGACGGCGAGCAGGGCGCCGAGCCGGGAGTGGATGTCGACCACGTCGAAGCCGAGCCCGTAGCGCCGGTAGAGGTCGCCGACGGGCAGCCCTGCCTCCCTGAAGTGGTTCAGGACCGCTGCCTCGGCAACGTAGTTGATGTGCTTGAAGCCGATGGCGAAGCTGATGTTGTTGCCTTCGAAGAGGGGGCGCAGCCGCCCCGTCGTCGGGGTATCCAGCAGCGCCGTGACAGCGGGATGGGGCGTCGGGCCCATCACGGACTCCTTCGTGTCGGGGCGTATCGGGGCGGACGGGATCCGGCCTGGCGGGTCAGGTACTGCTTGCCAGGGGCCGGGCGGGATCCTGGATCTGATCGAGGAAGGCGTGCACGGTCTCGGTGAACCGGTCGGGCCGTTCGAGCATCGGGAAGTGACCGCAACCGGGCACGGTCAGCGACCGGCCGACCGGCAGCCGGGCGGCGAGGTGACGCGCCTCCTCGGCGGGCGCGGACCGGTCGGCCGCGCCGCCGATCACCAGGGCGGGGGTCTGGATCAGGTCCACCCGGAACAGCGGGGTGCGCAGATAGGTGTCGAAGAACCGGAGCCAGCCGTAGGGGCCGATCCACTCGGTCATCCGCCGGGCCATGTCGGCGAGGAGTTCCGCGTCGATGGTGTGGCCGGACGTGCGCAACCTGATGGACTCGGCCATGGTGCGCGGGAAGTCGTCCAGGGTCGGAGCGATCATGTTCCAGTGGAACGTTTCCGCGTCACTCCGGTAGAAGGGGTTGACCAGGACGACGGCCGGCAGGTCCAGCGGGTCGGCGGCGGCCGCCCGGCGGCTGAGCAGTTCGAGGAGCACAATCGAGCTGAACGAGTGGGCGACCACCACGCCCGGTCCGCCGGGTACGGCGTCGAGCACGTCCTGGAGCCGGGAAGCCGAGTCGGTCTCGTGGCGCCAGTCGGCGATTCCGCCGCCGTGCCAGGGCAGCCGGGGCGCGTGGACGTCCAGTCCGGCCCGCCAGTGTCCGGCGAGCGGCGCCCAGATCGCCTCGTTGTTGGCGAGCCCGTGGAGCAGCACCACGTTTGTCATGGGGTGCCCTCTGGGGCGAGCAGGACCGCTCCGGCCGCACCGGCCAGGGCGTACGCCGGGCTCTTGTTCCCCTCGGCGAACCAGCCGGCCGCGGCGGCGCACTGCACCACGCCGAGGGCGCCGGAGAGCTCGCCCCAGCTGTTGAGCGCGTTCCGGAGGGCGGACCTGGGCACGGGATGGTCCTCGGCGCTGAGCCAGAGCCCGCCGCCGGGCACCTGCCGCACCAGCTGGTGGGCGGTGTCGGCGGGTTGGGCGGTGCGGAGCACCGGGCCGAGCAGTGCCCTGGCCCGGGTGCCGGCGGGGCGGCTGAGGACCACGGCCGCGCCGCCGTCGGCCATCGGTCCGTCGACGAGCCGGCGGGTCACCTCGTTGTCCGGTTCGACCCCGGTCACCAGGATGTGGTCGGCGCGGCCGGTACGGAGCATCAGGGCCGCCCAGCGGATCGCGTCCAGGCCGGAGGCGCGCCCGTTGCACACCGTCAGGTTGGGCCCGCGCAGTCCGTAACGGATCGCGGTCTCCGAGGCGATGATGTTGCTGGAGGCGTTGGGGGTGTCCATCGGGCTGAGCGCGCTGGTGGACTCCTTGGAGATGGTCTCCACGGCCCGGCACACGGTGTCCACGTTGCCGAGGTTGGAGCTGACGACCGCACCCAACCGGTCCTTGCGAACGGTCAGTTCGCCGTTCTGGAGGAGTCCGGCATCGGAGAGCGCCGCGTACGCGAGGTGCAGGCCCAGCTGGGTGGCCCGGTCCTTGAAGCGCAGTCCCTTCCTGCCGATCAGGGCGGCGGGGTCGACCGGGCCGGCTCCGGGGCGGGCGGGGTGGAGCAGGGCGCGTGCGTCGGCCGCGCCGGGCAGGGCCACGGCGACGCCGGTGACGGCCACACCGGTGACGGCGGGTGTCATGCGGCACCTCCCACGATGGCGACGGCGTTGACGCCGCCGAAGCCGAAGCTGTTGACCTGGGCCAGGCGCAGTGGTGCCGCCAGGGGCCCGCCGGCCACCAGCCGCAGCTCCGCGGCCTCGGGCAGGGGGTCGGCCAGGCCTGCGATGGGTGGCACCAGGCCTCGCTCCAGGGAGCGCAAGGCCACGATCAGGCTGAGCAGCCCGGCCGAGCCGGAGGTGTGCCCGGTCAGTGACTTGATACCGGTGAGGGCCGGCCCGGGGCTGTCGAAGACCCGCGCGGTCACGGCGGCCTCCGTGCGGTCGTTGAGGGGGGTGCCGGTGCCGTGGAGCACCACCAGGTCGATGTCCGCGGGCGTGACCTCGGCCTGTGCCTGTGCCTGGCGGACGGCGTCCTCGACACCGGCCGCGTCGGGGGCGGTCTGGTGGTGGGCGTCGCAGTTGACGGCCACCGAGTGCAGCCGGCCGCGGACCGGGCGGCCGGCGGGTGCGGACCGGCTCAGGACGATGGCCGCCGCGCCCTCGCCGAGGATGGTGCCCTGGCGGTTCTCGTCGAAGGGGCGTACCGAGGGCGGCGGATCGAACTGCACCCGGTCGGCCTGGCCGAACATGCTCTCCGTGACCACGTCGCAGCCGGCCACGACGACCGTCTCCGCCTCACCGAGTTCCAGCAGATCCCAGGCGAGCGCGAGGGCGTACAGGGAGGCCGAGCAGGCGCCCGCGAAGGTGTGGGTGTCGACGGCGCCGAAGTGGCGCCGCAGGGCGTCCTCGAAGTGCAGTCCGTCGGCGTCGAGCGGAACGCCGTCGCGCCACCACAGCTCCAGGGTGCGCAGTTCGCGCAGGCCGGTGCCGACGAGCACCGGGATGCCTGCGAGGTCCTCGGGCAGTCCGGCGTCCTCGGCGGCCTGCCGGATCGCCTCGACGAGGAAGCGGGTAGCACGGCCTGGTTCGTCGATGCCCTCGGTCTGCCGGTCGTCGATCTCGAAGAGCTGCTGGGCGTTGAAGCGGGACGGGTCGAAGGCGCGCAGCGGCGCGAGTCCGCTGCGGCCGGCGCACAGGCTGTCGAAGATGGCGTCGGCATCGGCGCCGATGCTGGCGACCGCCCCGGTGCCGAGGATCGGGTACGTCATCGGTCGCCACCGTCCCGCTCGTACTTGCCGAGGATCACGATGGCGTTGTTGCCGCCGAAGGCGAGCCCGTTGTTCTGGACGATTCTGAGGTCGGCGTCGACAGCGTGGTTGGGCACGCAGTCGATCTCGCACTCCGGGTCCGTGGCGGTGTGGTTGATGGTCGGCGGGATGAAGCCGTGGGTGATGGCGAGACCGCAGGCGATCGCGCCGAGCGCGCTCGCGGCACCCATGGTGTGGCCGAGCATCGACTTCAGGGAGATGGTGCGCGGGGTAGCGGCGCCGAACACCTTGCGGATGGCGCCGGCCTCGGTGATGTCGTTGGCCTTGGTGCCGGTGCCGTGGGCGGAGATCAGGTCGACCTCCTCGGGCTTGACCCCGGCGTTGGCCAGGGCGATGCTCATGCACTGCGCGACGCTGTCGCCGTTGGGCGCGACCTGGTGGTAGGCATCGCAGTTGAGGCCGTAGCCGAGCACCTCGGCGTAGATCGTGGCACCACGGGCCAGGGCGGAGTCCAGGCTCTCCAGGACCAGCACGCCGGCGCCCTCGCCGGTGAGGATGCCCTTGCGGTTGACGTCGAAGGGCTGGCAGTGCTCGGGGGCGATGGTGCCCAGGCGGTAGAAGCCGGTGAAGGTCTTGCGGCACATCGCGTCGGCACCGCCGCACAACGCGAACTCCACCTCGCCCGAGCTCACCGCGTCGAAGCCGTACCCGATCGCGTAGTTGCCCGCGGAACAGGCCGTCGCGATGGTGGGGGCCTCGACGTCGGTGAGTTGCAGTTCCTGCGCGATGGCCGTGGAAAGTCTGGCCGCCGAGACTCGCCGTACGACCTCGGGGTCCATGTTCTCCGGACCGTCGGCGAGTTCGGCGGCCACCAGCTGGTCCAGCTCGTAGGACTCGCCGTCCGTGGTGCCGACGGAGATCAGTCCCCGTCGGCCGGCGAGTTCCACGGGATCCAGGCCAGCGTCCCGCACCGCCATCCGCGCCGCCGCGACGGCGAAGCGGCTGGCGCGTCCCAGCTCTTGCACGGGGGTGCGGGAGATCCACTGCTCGGGGGCGAACCCCTTGACCTCGCACCCGTTGACATGCGCGAAGCCCTCGACGTCGAACACCGAGATCGGGCTGACGCCGCTACGGCCCGCTCGCAGACTGCCGGTGAATTCCTCGGCCCCGATACCGATACTGGAGATCACTCCGAAGCCGGTGAGAACCACCCGGCGTTTCCCGGTTCCGGCGCCGGGGCGTGCTGAGGACATGCTGTTTCCCCTTCAGACCTTGGGATGCAGACCCTGCGATCAACGGAGCTACTGGGCGCAGGTCAGCGGACGGGCGCCTCGGCGACCACCTTGTAGACCGCCTCCAGGTTGATCATCTGAGCCAGCTCGGACTGGTCGATGGTAATTCCGAATTCCTTCTCCAAGGAGGCCAGAATTTCGATGGCGCGCAGCGAGTCGGCACCGTGGTCGTCGATGAAGAGGCTGGTCTCCGTCACCTCGTCCTCTTCGAGTTCGAGGATGTCGCAGACGATTTCCTTGATGGCCGAGCGGCGGTCGCTGGTCATGGTCGACATGGTTCTTTTCTCCTCGGTGGTTCGGTCGTCATCTGGCCGGCGCAGGAGTTGCTGGTTCTCAGGAGTCCTGGACAGCCATGGCGTCGGCGAGACTGCGCGGACGCATATCGGTCCAGTGGTCGTTCACGTAGTCGATGCACTCCTGACGGGCGGCTGCGCCGTGCACCGTCCGCCAGCCCGCCGGAACCTCGGCGAAAACCGGCCAGAGCGAATGCTGACCCTCGTCGTTCACGAGCACGTAGTACTCGGCGTTGTCGTCCTCGAATGGATTGGCCATCGAAGCTGTCCCCTTCCCGGAACTGTCACCGAATTCGGGTCAACCCTAAGCATCACCGATCGACGCCAACAAGAGATTCCGGAGACCGATTCGACGCAGCGTTCGAGAGTTTCCAATGAGAAAAATCGAATAATGCGTTGCGCAGCTTTCGGTCACCGTCCCGCAGAGCCTCCCCGGGGGTCTTGCCGGAACGTTCCGGTCCTGGGCGGGCGCCACGGCGATCGAGTCGCCCGGAACGAGCCGACATCGGCCCTTCGCCGGTCGGACGCCCCTGTCGTACGTCCGGAACACCGCGGCGAGGACGGGCGGGTGGAGCTCCGGAGCACCCGGATCACCACCTCGATCACGCTGCCGGTGCCGGTGGCCGCCTACGGCGCGACCCGAAGGTCATCGAAGATTTCTTGGCCCGACGGCACGGTCCAGGGTCGGCCGACGCCCCGATCCTTCCGGTGCCACGACCAGCGTCGCGCCCGCTGGTCGGCGCGCACGCACCGCCGCGGCGGACGACGACGCGGAAGCCGGCCGGACGCCAAAGCGCCGTGCCCCACGGCAAGTTCCCGTGGGGCACGGCGAGTCGGAGCTGGAGCGGCGCGGATTCGGCCGTCCGTCAGGCCGCGGCCCGCGCGGCGGCCGTCCGGCGGCGGTAGTAGGAGTAGGTGACCGCCCCGAGCAGCGGCGCCCACGCGAGCAGCGGACCGTAGGACAGGCCCAGGACCCACCCGGTGCTCATCACGCCCGCGGGATCCTGCCCGTCCGAGCCGATCACCGGCTCGGGGTGGTAGTGGAAGAGGAAGTTGTTCAGCAGGACGTAGGCCAAGAGCGAGGTGATGGCGAGCACCCCCAGCGCGGCCGGAACGACCGCGGCGGCCACCGGTACCGGCCGGCCGCCCACGAGTGGGATCCATTGCGGCAGAATCTCGCCCCATGGCCGGACGAGGCCGAGGGTGAGCAGCGCGAGTAACTCGGAAACCACGGTCAGCAAGAGCATGTACGCCTCTTCGGCGATGCTCGCCTCGCCTTCCAGCCATCCGAAGAGCATGCCGACGACGACGGCCACCCGCCACAGCCCCGAGGGCAGAACGCACCACGGTACGGCTTTGGCCGACCACTCAGCCCAGCGCGGGACGGGTGGTGACAGGGGGATGGGGGTACGAGCGGCGGTCGCGGTCATGGCGCTTCCTTCTGCGGTCGCGGGGAGGATCCTCACCGATTATGGGCCGCGGTGCGCTGCCGAAGAATCATACGCAGGTATTGCGTGCCTCCCCCACGGGGTGGAGGCGGGACGCTCGGAAAGTACTGCGTAGGGAGCCGATTCATCGGAAGAGCCTGGCAGGAAGCTGCATTTCCGCCACTGTCGGCACTGCAGCGGACCTACGACGAGTTCCGGTCAGGGCCCAGTATCAGCCAGTGCCTCGATCCCGGAGTGACTCGGCTCCAGGGGGGCGAGGCCCGTCCCGGAGCCGGTCGGATCACACCGGTGCACAGACGCCTTTGATGCTGTCGATCAGGGCGAGTACGGCCCGGGCGGACGGCAGTATCATGCGGCCCTCCCGAGTGAGTCTCGCCCCGGTGGAATCTCGGATGAAAAGTTTGGTGCCCAATATCTGCTCAAGGCACTTGATCTGGTAGCTGATGGCAGGTTGCGAATAACCGAGTACTTTTGCGGCCTGATCCATGCGTCCGGTCTCGGCCACGGAGACAAAAGCCCGGAATTCACGCTCGTGCATCACTCCCCCTGTCTCTCGGTGAACACAAGCGATTTCGAGCGATTCCCGTGCCGAAGCGACGGAATCACTGAGCTCCTCTCCATGTCAGCTCACTTGCGGTATGAGGGCAATGGGAGGTGCAGGAAGCTGCACATGCGGCCGAACCGTCGGCCGCGCATGCCGAAGGCGCCCTCGGGGGGTGCCCCCTAAGGCGCCTTCGGTCATCACCAGACCAGGTCGCACAGTAGACGCACGATCAGCACGGCCTCCCGGCGGCCCGGCCGGCGCCCTCCACTCAGTCAGCCATGGCTGATGGCCGTGAGGACGTTGAGGCGGGCACCGCGCCGCGCGGGGGCGAGAGAAGCGATGACTCCCACGACCCCCGCACCGATCAGATAGGCGAGCAACTGGCCCCAGGGCAGCGCGAGCGCGCTGACTCCCTGGTCCTCCAAGGCACGGGCCGCCGCGAGACCGAGCAAGCCGCCGACCATGATGCCGAGGACCGCGCCGAAGAGCGAGATCACCACCGACTCGGTCATGATCATGCGCACGGTCTGGCCACGGGTGAGGCCGATCGCCCGCAGCATGCCCATCTCCTTGGTCCGCTCCAGAATCGACAGGGCGAGGGTGTTCACGATGCCCAGCACCGCGATGAGCATCGCCACACCGAGGAGCCCCTGCACGACGGTGAGCACCGTGTCGAACGCTCCGCCGAACATCTCGATCACGTCGGCGCGGGTCCGCACGGTGACCTCGGGGCTGTCCTTGAGCAACGCGGCGATCTGCGCGCGGGCCTTGGACTCGTCCGCCCCGGCCGCCAGCTGGAAGTACGCCTGCGAAGGCTGCTTGGACCGGAAGTCGGCCTCGGCGTCGGCCCAGGGCACGACGATGCCGCTGGACAGCGTGGTGTCCTGAAAGACGCCGGCCACCCGGTAGGCGCGCGCGTCACCTCGCTGGAACTGAAGGGTGACCCGGTCACCGGTTTTCAGGCCCCGTCTCTCGGCGGTGTTCTCGTTCATGACCACGGTGCCTGGAGCCAGGGTGTCGAGGTTCCCCTCGGCCTTCTTGAGGCCCAGCACCTCCCGAGCCTTCGACCAGTCCTGCCAGGCGGCGACCGGCTGGTTCTCCTTGCCGACCGTGGCCATGTCCAGCGTCGCGGCCGCGACGTTCTGCACCCCTGGCGCCTCGGCGATCCGATTCAGCGCGGCCGGGTCGATGGTGGCGGAGGCCGCCGAACCCGCGTCTCCCATGGCCACCAGGTCGGCCTTCAGGTCCCGGTTGATGCCCCGGTTGACGCTGTCCTCGGCGGAGGCGGCCACAGTGCTGATCGCCGTGACCAAGGCCACCCCGATCATCATCGCCGAGGCGGTGATGGCCGTACGGCGGGGATTGCGGGCCGAGTTCCGGCGACCGAGTGCTCCGGGCGTCGCACGGGCGAACAGCGCCCCGAGCACCTCCACCGACGGCTTGCTGATCAGCGGGGTGAGCAGGGAGATACCGACGAAGGCCAGGAGGATGCCGGTGATGAGGGGAGCGGCGCCACCGGAGCCGAAGAGTCCGAGGGCCAGGAGCACGAGACCGATCCCGAGCAGGGCCGTCCCGGCCCAGGTCTGCTTGCGGTGCCTGTCCTGCGGTGTCGCGGCCGCGCGGATCACCGCGATGGGGGCTACCTTCGAGGCCCGCAGGGCGGGGACGAGCGCGGCCAGCATCGTCACGACGATGCCCACCGTGAACGAGACGACCACGGCGCTGGTAGGCACTGACAGCCCGGCCACCTCGAGGCCGTCGGTCGACGAGGCCAGCAGGTCGGCGCCGAGCGCCCCGATGCCGATGCCGGCGGCCAGGCCCAGCGTCGAGGAGACCAGGCCGACTGCGAACGACTCCAGGAGCACGGAGCCGATCACCTGCTTGCGGCTGGCGCCCAGGGCCCGCAGCAGGGCGAGTTCACGCATCCGTTGGGCGATGATGATCGAGAACGTGTTGATGATCAGGAAGATGCCGACGAACACCGCGACGCCCGCGAAGCCCAGGAGCACCATGCCCATCATGTCCAGGATGTCGCGCGCCTCGTCGGACTCCCGCTCGGCCAGTTGGCTGCCCGTCAGCACGTCGTACCGGGCGCCGAGTTCCCTGGCGAGTGCGGACTGTACGGCGGCTGCCGAGGCATCGGCGGCAAGCGTGACCTTGACCCCGGAGTAACCACCGGTCGTGCCGAGCATCAGGCGCTGGGCGACCGGTTCGGTGAAGGCCACCGTCTGCTCGCCGCTGATGGAGTCACGGTCGCCGGAGAAACCGAAGACACCGGCCACGACGAATGTCCGCCGGGGCTCGTTCGTCAGCACACCGACCTTGTCGCCGACCTCGAGCCCCGCCTTCTCGGCGAGACCGGCGTTGACGGCCACCTCGGTGTCCGATGTCGGCTCATGGCCCGACCGCAGCGAGATCAGCTCGCTCTCCCCGCGCCAGCTCTCGCCGTACCGGGGTCCCCCGGTCCCCGGCACCACCTTGCCGTCCTTGCCGATGACGCGGGCGCCCTCGGCCCGTACCAGTCCGCTCGTCCCGGCGACACCGGGGAGTTTCGCCACCCGGTCGACCGTCGCCCGGTCCAGCGGCGGTACCACCGTAATGTCGTCGGAGGCAGTGGACTTCACCTTGGGCTTGAGCGCCACGTGCAGGTCGATGTCCTCGTAGGCGCCGGTGAACTGGGCGTCGATGGACCGGTTGAGGGTGTCCTTGATGACCATCGAACCGGACACGAACATCACCGCGAGCACGACCGCGAGGCCCGACAGGACCAGCCGGAGCTTGCGGGACAGCAAGCTCTTGAGGGTGAGCTTCAGCATCACGCCACCCGTGCCCTGCTGTCGAGCGAGCGCATGGTGTCGATGACGGCGTCGGCGGTCGGATCCCGCAGCTCGTCCACGATCCGGCCGTCGGTCAGGAAGATGACGCGGTCGGCGTAGGAGGCGGCGCGGGGGTCGTGCGTGACCATGACAATGGTCTGGCCGAGGCTGCGGACGGAGTCCCGCAGGAACTCGAGGACTTCGGCGCCGGACACGGAGTCGAGATTGCCGGTGGGCTCGTCGGCGAAGATGACCTCCGGCTGGGAGACCAGCGCGCGGGCGCACGCCACCCGCTGCTGCTGACCACCGGAGAGCTGGGCGGGCAGGTGGTGCAGCCGCTGCGCCAGACCCACGGTGTCGACCACCCGGTCGAACCAGTCCTTCGACGGCTTGCGCCCCGCGATCGACAGCGGCAACAGAATGTTCTCCTCAGCCGTCAGCGACGGCAGCAGGTTGAACTGCTGGAAGATGAAGCCGATCCGGCTTCGGCGGAGCAAGGTGAGTTGCTTGTCGGACATGTCACTCACTCGGATGTCCCCGATGAACACTTCACCGGCCGTCACGGTGTCGAGGCCGGCCAGTATGTGCATGAGCGTTGATTTCCCTGAGCCCGACGGGCCCATGATGGCGGTGAACTCGCCAGCCGTGAACTCGACATCCACGCCACGCAGCGCCGCCACTTGCGCCTCGCCTTCGCCGTGCAGCTTTGTCACGCCGACAGCCCGGGCGACACTCTGCCGTGTTGCGGACGTCGAAACGGTCACGGTCATCACTCACACTCCCCACACGGGTTGATTCGGACGGTCCATGACCGGAGCACTGTGCACCGTGTCCGGTGGATCCACAGGAGCCGAGGAGTGACCGGAAGCGGCCACAGCACCCGAACGTCATCGATGCTCCTCCGGGAGCGTCCGCTTTCCGAGTCCGCATAGAACTCTTGAAACCAGCCCCTCGCCCCATGGCACTTCGAGGATCCCCCCGTGCCGTGAGGCATCGATGTCAGCTCGTACCAGTCCGCTTCCTACGACACGGACGGCCTCTCCTTCGTTTCCATCGAGTCGACGGAGGGCCCTTCGTACGTCGACCCGGAACTCGCCGCCCGTACCTGGAGATGTGTCCGTAGCGCACGGTGCGGTCCGAGCCGCGCACCGTGGGGGTGAGCCCGGCCCAGGAGGCGAGCTTGCGGGCCGAGGAGAACCGGCGAATGTCTCCGATCTCCGTGAGGACGACCAGCGCGGTGAGCGGGCCGATACCGGGCAGCGCGGTCAGGGCCTTGACCCGCGGATCCTGGGCGAGCGCGGCGTCGAGCCGGTCGATGACCAGCTGCAGTGCGTCTATGACCTCCAGCCGGTCGGCCACCGCCTGCCGGGCGCTGTCCGGCAGCGGCAGGGCCTCCAGCCATTCACGGCCCGGGGCACTCCAGCAGTTGCCGGCACGGCCTGTCCGGTCACAGCCGTAGTCGGCGAGGACCGCGTGGATCCGGTTGCGCAACAGGAGTCCGTAGCCGCACGAGCTGGGCCCGGTGGCGCAGCACGGCACGTTGCTCACGTATTGCTGCGGGGGCGATCCACGCCTCGGGCAGCAGATCCGTGCGCAGCAGGTGGGCCAGGTGCGGCTCGAAGCCGTAGTCCTGGAGCAGCTCGATCAGCCAGCCCCAGCCGAACGCCGCATCGAACGCCACTGGCGTACCCACCGGAAGATCGCCGATTACGCCCAGCACCGTCTCGCGCCCGTTGGGCACATTCCGGTTCACCGCCGTCCGGCCGCTCTCGTCCAGCACAGCGATCTGCGACCGGCGGCGATGCACATCGATCCCGACGTAAGCCTCCATCGCGGGCCTCCTGGCCCGGACTCGGCTCCCCCTCAGAAGGGTGCTCCGGACGCGACCGGAGGGAAGCCCCGGCCCTCATAGGGTCCGGTCAGGTGGGGATGGCGCTGTTCTTTCTTAGAGCCTTCAAATGTCCCGGAAGATCTCGATCTGCGCCCCGATCGAGTTCAGCCGCTCCGCCAGGTCCTCGTACCCGCGGTTGATGACGTACACGTTGCGGAGCACGGACGTGCCCTCCGCCGCCATCATCGCCAGCAGCACCACCACAGCCGGACGGAGCGCCGGCGGGCACATCATCTCGGCGGCGCGCCAGCGCGTCGGGCCTTCCACCAGGACCCGGTGGGGGTCCAGGAGCTGCAGCCGGCCGCCCAGACGATTCAGGTCGGTCAGATAGATCGCCCGGTTGTCGTAGACCCAGTCGTGGATGAGGGTCTTGCCCTGCGCCACGGCCGCGATCGCCGCGAAGAACGGCACGTTGTCGATGTTCAGGCCGGGGAACGGCATCGGGTGGATCTTGTCGATCGGGGCCTCCAGCTTGGAGGGCCGGACCGTCAGGTCCACCAGGCGGGTGCGGCCGTTGTCGGCGAAGTACTCCGGTGAGCGGTCGTGGTCGAGGCCCATCTCCTCCAGGACCGCGAGCTCGATCTCCAGGAACTCGATCGGCACCCGGCGGACCGTCAGCTCCGACTCGGTGACGACCGCCGCCGCGACCAGGCTCATCGCCTCGACCGGGTCCTCGGAGGGCGAGTAGTCGACGTCCACGTCGATGTCCGGCACTCCGTGCACGGTGAGCGTGGTGGTGCCGATGCCGTCCACCCGTACACCGAGGGACTCCAGGAAGAAGCACAGGTCCTGGACCATGTAGTTGGAGGAGGCGTTGCGGATGACCGTGGTGCCGTGGTGGCGGGCGGCCGCGAGGAGGGCGTTCTCCGTCACCGTGTCGCCGCGTTCCGTCAGGACGATGGGGCGGCCGGGGGTGACCGAGCGGTCGACCGCCGCATGGTAGTGGCCCTCCGTCGCCGCGATGTCCAGGCCGAACCGGCGCAGCGCGATCATGTGCGGCTCGATGGTGCGCGTGCCGAGGTCGCAGCCGCCCGCGTACGGCAGCTTGAAGCGGTCCATGCGGTGCAGCAGCGGGCCGAGGAACATGATGATCGAGCGGGTGCGGACCGCCGCCTCGGCGTCTATGGCGTCCATGTCGAGGGCGGCCGGGGGGATGATCTCGAGGTCGACGCCGTCGTTGATCCAGCGGGTGCGGACGCCGATCGAGTTCAGTACCTCGAGGAGGCGGTAGACCTCCTCGATGCGCGCGACCCGGCGCAGTACTGTGCGCCCCTTGTTGAGCAGCGAGGCGCACAGCAGTGCCACGCACGCGTTCTTGCTCGTCTTGACGTCGATGGCGCCCGACAGGCGGCGTCCGCCGACCACGCGCAGATGCATCGGACCGGCGTAGCCCAGAGAGACGATCTCGCTGTCCAGGGCCTCACCGATGCGGGCGATCATCTCAAGACTGATGTTCTGGTTGCCGCGCTCGATGCGGTTGACAGCGCTCTGGCTGGTGCCGAGAGCCTCCGCGAGCTGCGACTGTGTCCAGCCCCGGTGTTGCCGGGCATCACGGATGAGCTTGCCGATGCGTACGAGGTAGTCGTCTGCCATGAGCCGAGGCTATCTCACATATGAGATTACGCATCCCGGGGGGAGGTGTTCGGGTGACAAGCCGTCAGGGTCGCCGCCGCGGTCGTCCCGGTGTCGTCGTCAGCGGCGCCTGGCCGTGTGCGTGCGGCGCCAGCCGAAGGGGCCGGGCAGATCCATCGACGTCGTGCGGCGTCCCGTGCTGCTGTGCGTGTGGCGCGGGCCGTTCCTGCCGCCCGTGGTGATGGACCACGAACGCCTGTTGATGTTCAGTCGCACTCCGGGCAGGATGCGGAAACTCTTGCGGAACGTCAGGGGCATGAGCACCTCCCGTACGGGGCTGTGTCGCTTGCCTTACGGCTACCCCCACTTGCCGTACTGATAGCTGTACGCGACCGGCTCCTCGAACGTGACCGACATCACCGGTTCGGCCGAATGCACCGGTACGGCGGGCCCGACGACGTACCGGTGCCGTATCACGTCCCCCTCCGGCGACCGCAGTTCCAGTACTCCCGGCTCCGGGCATCCCCAGGTCAGCCGGTCGACGTCCTCCGTGAAGGCGTTCGACACACTGCTCCAGCCCGTGCCGTCCGCCCGCAGTTCGAGGTCGGAGCACTCCAGCACGCCGTAGTCGAACGGGTCGCTGCTCCAGTGCCCGATCAGTGCCTCGTCCAGCCCGGTTCGCGGGTCCGCGGCGTCCCGCTCGGCGATCCCCGCCTCGGCCGCGACCTCGGCGCCGCCCAGGTGGACGACCCGGTTGCCGTGCATGATGGCGCCGACGCCGCGCTCGGGGTCCCGCAGGCAGTCGAACGCGATGCCGACGTAGGGGAAGCCGTCGCGGGTGACGGGGTGCTGGTACACCGCCCGTACGGTGGCCAGGTGCTCCGGCTGCTCCTTCTCCTCGGGGTCGAGGGTCACGTAGTGCGCCCGCAGCGAGGGCCACAGTCCTCGGTGTGCGCGGTCGAGGCCGTCGGTGCTGTCCATAGGCGCGCAAGCACACCACGCCGGGTGTCCTTTGTCATCCAAGTTAGTCGTTGAAGCCTGCCTGACCTGGGTGGACTAGGTTGGATGGCGATATGTCCGAGCCTGACATCCCGGCGTCCGCTCAGTTCTCGAAATGGAGCTCCGGGCGGGTCCAGAGGGTGAGGTCGCTGCTGGTGGCGACTGCCAAGGTGAGACCGGACGGGGAAAAACCGGCAGCGCGCAGCTCCGAGTACTCGGAGTGGAAGACGTGCCACCAGGTGCCTCCCGCCGGTCCTTTGTTTGCTCCGCCGTCGGCGGAGAGGATGACGCGGTCGTGGGGCCATTCAGGGCTGACGATGTCCAGCGTCCAACCGTCCGGGGTGGTGCTGTGCAGACCGCCGCCGAAGAGGCCGGCGATGCGGACCGGGGTCCCTGCGAGGGGACCGAGGCCGGGGCAGGTGAGGTCCGGGTGTGCGTCGGGGGTGCTGGTGGCGGGATCGGGATCCCGGTCGCGTGCGATCTTCTCGCCGGTGACCGCATCGAAGAGTCCGTGGCCGCCGCCGGATACGACCATGACGAGGTCGTGTCCGGTGTCCGGGTGGACTGCGAAGCCGATGCCGAGCAGGCCGCCGATGGGGGTCCTGTAGTCCAGGACGGGCTGCCATGGCGTCGGGGCTGACATGACGGCGGCGGCAAGGTAACGCTCCCGTAGCCGCTGCTGGTACTCCGTGATCAACTTGTCTCCTCGGTGTGGTCCGTGTCGAGGATCTCTCGCGCAGCGTCGCAAGTCGATTCGAATTCACATGCTCGCTGGCAAGGAAGCCGCCTCACGGACTGTGGATTGAGGGAGACTGCTGCGCCGGTCTGTTCTCGACGTCGACCGGAGCCTGTTTGCGCAGGCGGAGTGCTTTCTGGCGGCAGGTCGTGGAACACGTCCGGCGTCGAGGTCCGCTGCCCTTGTGCTTGAGGGGAGTCGAGCAGACGGTGCAGTTCGTCGGCTGCTTCAGCCTCGGTGGAGGGGGTGAAGGGGATAATCCTTCGGGTCGTTTGCGCTGGGTGTATGCCCAGTTCCTGCAGCTTCTTGAGCATCAGCGTCGAGTTGGATTTCGCTGCTGTGCTTTGGTGAGCGGGGTGCCGTATGCGGCGCATGCGGATTTTCGGGCGACTTCCGTTTCGCTCTGCCTGCGTGTGCGGCGAGCTGCCTGGGAGCAGAGTGGTGAACACCACATGGGCGTCGGGCCGCGTGCCGCGAGGGTCATCTTCTTGCCGCACGTTTCGCAGACGGCCACCCGGTCCTCCTGGTAGTTCCATCTGTGATGGCTCTTCTGCCGACAGGCTGACGAGTACCACCGTCTCTTTTGCCCTGTTCGGGTGGCCGGGAGGGGGCGCCCGCACTCCGGGCACTGGGCGGCGTCAAGGATCTCTCGCAGGTCGGCGGGTTCGCGGCCGCTTGCGGCAGCCAAGCGCTCCCATGTGGGACGTCCCCGGTGGAAGGGAGGTTCGCAGAGGTAAGTGCGTAAATGTCTGGGCTTGAGGTGATTGGCTGCGGCGAGGCGTTCGATGAACGACTTGGGTCCCTCGCCGGCAATGGGCCGGATCTGGATGGGCAGCGTGTTCAAACGGCCGGGGGCATGGGGTGCTTGCTCTCTCATGGCTGCCGTCCGCGTTTCATGTGACGGCCGCGGTGAACGTAGTAGAGCAGGGACGAGTAGGACACGGAGTAGTCGTGTTCGTCCATCAGCTCGGCCCAGATGGCTCTGCCGCGAACCCCTCGGGCGAGCATGTCGTCGACCAGGCGGATGACGGGGACCATAACCGGATCCTTGCGGAACTTCACATCGCGAGCGGCTGGCCGTGCTGTGTCCAGCACGAGCCGGACTGTCCACCGGGGGATCTGGTAGCGCTCGGCGAGCGCGCGGATGGTCATGGTGCCGTCGCGGGCGTCATCGGCGATGAGGAAGCAGAGTTCGCCGCGGTCCGGGAACGGATTCTTGCCGGGGTATCGGGGGTTGGGCTTGACATGGCCTCGGGGCGAGCTGGCGTCCGAGAGGGCCCGCTCCAGCGCATGGGGAGACCGGCCGGTGGCATCGGCGAGCCGGTCCAGTTGGGGCTTACCGAACCAGAACGGCGGGCCGCAGAGGTATCCGTGCAGGTAGCTGGGCTTGAGGTGGTTGGCGCGGGCGAGACGTCGGATGAAGGAGTCGGTTTCCTCTCCGAGCCGCGGTGCGACCTGGACGGGCAGCCGGGCCAGCCGTCCTTCGGTCATCGCACGGCCGTCTTCTTCAGCGGCTTCCGGGTGGTCTCCGCAGCGTGGTCCAGGGGAATCGCGTCGATCGCTTCCTTGGTCATGCGTTCGGTGCCGCTCAGGATCGCGTCGATCGCGGCCCCCCGGATGGCATGGGACAACGCTCCGATCATGCCGTCGGCCCGGTTGTGGAGGTAGCGGTCCAGCTTGATCAGGCTTCCCGGCGGGTGATCGTGCAGCAGCAGGGTCTTCTCCAGGGTCGCGACCAAGGCCTTCCACTCCTCGCCGTAGGGAAACGGCCGCGTGGGGACCAGGGTGAAGCGGCCCGCGATCTGGGCGCCCCTGGTGCCGGCCAGAAGCTCACTGGTTTCGAGGTTGATGCCCGCATAGACGAACGTCGCGGGGATGCGCTCGGAAAAGTACTTCAGGGTGTCGGAGACCTCGGCGCCGGTCCGTGTGACTTGCGAAATGTTGTGGATCTCGTCGACGAGGACCAGGCCGGTGCGGGTGTCCGTGCAGACACCGACCACGGCCTCGATGATGTCGGTCATGTTCGACCTGCCTCGGACCGGCAACCCCAGGAAGCGTGCGAACTCGGACGCGACCATGCGGGCGGTCGCCGCAGGCGGGACGGTGATGTAGAGCACCGGAATACGGTCGGTGACGTTCGGGTGGCGGGCCCGGTCGAGGAGTTCGTGAGCGAGCCCGAGCTGGGTGATGGCACTGGTCTTTCCCGTGCCGGGCAGCCCGGAGACCATCAGGCCGCGGCGGGCGCTGATCGCGTGCCGGTTGAGCAGGACCAGCCGTCGGCCGCAGACCACCGTCTTCTCGACGAACGAGGTGGCGACCACCAACATGCGGGCGTGATGGTCGAGCCGGTCCTCGTCCAGGCCCAGCGGGATGACCTTCGCCGTCTCCGTGTCCGCCGGGTCCTCCTGATCGGGTTGGGGGGCCGGCGGATCGGGAGCCGGCCGGTCAGGGGTAGTGGCCCGGGTCCGTGCGGCGACGCGCCGGGACCGCTTCGACGCACGGCCCTTCCGCTGAGCCGGTCCGTCGTGTGCCCGCCGGAGCAGGGCCGCGGCGGCATCGGCGATCTGCTCTTCTGTCCCGTCCGGGACCTGATCGCGGGCGTGATCCCAGGCCATCTCGCCGAACGGGACGCCAACGCGGTGCAGATGCTTCCAGAACACCGTGATCCACCGGACCGGCTCACTGCGGCGGTCACGTACCCAGACACGGGAGACGTCGTAGGGGTCGTAGTGGATCTCCCACAGCCCCCCTTTTCTCCGCCACCCCGGAGTGCTGTCGGCGCAACGGGGTCAGCTCGGCGTCGTCGTAGGTGCGGTCGTTGATCCGGATGCCGTAGGAGTTGATCGCCTGCCAGCGTTCGGGCAGCAGCTCGACGTAGTCATCGCCGCTGAACGGGGCCGGAACGTAGCCGCATGACTCCAGTGGCATCGCGTACTTCTCGTTCGGCGTGCACGCGCGATTCGGTGAGTCCGGGTCCCGCAGTGCGTCGTGTGGGCGGTTCTGCCAGATGACGATCCACTCGTCCAGCAGGCCCTGGAGTTCGGGCAGGGACCACAGTGGTCCGTGCTCCAGGCCGCGGCCCCGGCGGCCCACCGACCTGCCGGTGTGACCCGCGACGAACTGCGCGAACAGCGTCGCCACCGAACCCAGCGTTTTCTCGATCGCGCCCTTCTCGAAGGGCGACGCCTTGTGAGTCGGCTGGAGGCTGATGCCCAAGTAGCGGCAGGACGCGCGGAAGTTGTTCGAGATGAAGATCTTGCCGTGGTCGCAGACGATCGTGTCCGGCACGATCACGGGCCTTCCAGCCGCGTGCTCCAGCCGCTCGTCCAGGGCCATCAGCCGCCGGTGCGGCAGCACCGATCTCGACATGCGAAGAGCTTCCGGCCAGCCAGGACGCATCGTCTCAGGGGTGATGCTTCGGGCCAGGAGAGCGGAGGCGTCGGCCGCCTTCGTGGTCGGCCGCAGGACCGCGGCAGCCAGTGACCTGGTCGCCAAGTCGATCATGGCGGTCAGCTCGACCTTCTCGGCAATGCCGTCGTCCAGCCGTACCAGGACATCCAGCGGTGTGGAGTCGATCTGCATCCACTCGCCCGGCGCGCAGGCCGGCACCTCCCCGAACGGCCCGGCTGGACGGGCGTTAACCGAACGGCGCGTGATCGCCGAGCCTGTCGCGTGGGTGCCGGTAGCCAGCCTGTCGAACAGCCGGTAGAGCGTGCGCTGCGAGGGAACCTCGACGTTCTCCGCGTCCTCGCGGGAGGCCAGGATCTGTGTCGCCCGCCAGACCACGAAGCCGATCGTCTTCGACGACGCCTCGGCTGTCTCGTCGATCGCCTGCTGCATAGCCTCGACCACCGCCGGGGCAGCCCGGCCGAATGATGGCATCTGCTTGGCCGACCGGCCGTCGGCCAAGCCGACGAGTCCGTCGCGCTGGTAGCGCTGGCGCCGCTGCTTGATCCCGCTGGCCGTCATCGCGTGCCCAGCCGCCGTCAGCTCGGCAGCCTTGGCCCGCTCCCGTTGAGCCAGCGAGGTCTGTTCCGGGTCGAACTCCGGCCGTGGCACTGTCCCCGCGGAAGCATCCGGCGGCAAGCCGTCCAGTACCTCCAGAATGGGCCTCTCCCACCAGCGGGCCTGTTCGGCAGGATGGTGTCCCACCGAGTGGTGTAACAGCGATCACCTCTGCTGCCCCGACCTCACCACGGTGCTGGTGGGCGGGGTGCCCGCAGGCGGCAAGATCGGCCCGTTACACCACCGTGCGGGGCACGACCTTCGGCAGCGGTCCGCGGGAACTCCGCGAGCCTTGCCGTCGGAGGCACCCGCCGCCCGTTCCCGAGCCCCGTCACCGGCCACCTCCCTCTGCCAGGCGCACGATGCTGGACGGCCCCAGCAACTCGACCGCCAGCCCTTCGACGGCCATCTCATGCAGCCAGAGCAGATGGAACAAGGCGGGGAGCGTCTCAAGCCGGTCACCAGCCGCATCCGCGCCGGCCATCAACGGAACCGGGGCCGCGAAAGCTTCCCGGAGCCCGTCCCGAACCGACCCGCGCAGACACCGGGGATGCCGGTAGCGCGACAGCCACCGGACATTCGCCAGCAGCACCGCCTCCGGCACCCCGACCCGCTCAAAACCCCATCCCGCCTGGCCGCAGGCCAGGCGGGTCACCTCGAACGCCTCCGCGTCCTTCGGCCCGACTCGTTCATCGGCGCGGACATCGACGACCTCCGCTGAGCCGTCCACGCGGCGCACGAAGTAGTCCGGAGCGTGCCGACGCTCACGCTCGCCGTCGTGCCAGTGCAGCCAGAACGGCTGCGAGGCGATCCCCACCACCTCGGGATCGAAGTCCATCAGCAGGAGCCGGTCCCGCTCCAGCCACGATTCGAAACCGACGTGTCGGCCGGTCGTCGCCGCCCAGTACCAGCCGGAGAAGTGACGCTCACCACGTGACCAGCGAAACGGCCGTACTGCGGCCACGCCCTCGAACTGGGCCGTCACGCAGTCCAGTAGCGGACGCCGCCGACGCTCTCGTACAGCGTCCACGTACGACAGCTCGATGTACGGCTCGGCGCACTCTGCCCCGACCGGTACGGCCACCAGTGCCCCCAGCGCGTCACCTCTTACGACTAGGTTCGCTGGCAAGGAAGCCGAAACGACTGCGTTCGCTGTCAAACGCCTCGACTGGATGACAGGGCACACCGGGGCGGGGCATGACCAGTCCGCCCCCATGTACTAGAGTTATCTCGACATCGAGATATCTGCCGAGGCGCACCGCAGCCGCAGGCCGTCGTCGAGTCGGCGGTAAGGGTTACCTAACTTAGCCTTACCTTAGCGGATCGTCGAGACAGCGTGGCGGCAGGATGCGGTGGAACGCGCACAAAAAGAAGGAGACTGTCGTGTCGGCGAACAGCTTCGACGCCCGCAGCACGCTGCAGGTGGGCGACGAGTCGTACGAGATCTTCCGGCTGGACAAGGTGGAGGGCTCGGCCCGCCTTCCGTACAGCCTCAAGGTCCTGCTGGAGAACCTGCTCCGTACCGAGGACGGCGCGAACATCACCGCCGACCACATCCGTGCCCTCGGCAACTGGGACTCCCAGGCCCAGCCGTCGCAGGAGATCCAGTTCACGCCGGCCCGCGTGATCATGCAGGACTTCACCGGTGTGCCCTGTGTCGTGGACCTCGCCACCATGCGTGAGGCCGTGAAGGAGCTGGGCGGCGACCCGAACAAGATCAACCCGCTCTCCCCGGCCGAGATGGTCATCGACCACTCCGTCATCGCCGACAAGTTCGGCACCAACGACGCCTTCAAGCAGAACGTCGACCTGGAGTACGGCCGCAACAAGGAGCGCTACCAGTTCCTGCGCTGGGGTCAGACCGCCTTCGACGACTTCAAGGTCGTCCCGCCGGGCACCGGCATCGTCCACCAGGTGAACATCGAGCACCTGGCCCGTACGGTCATGGTCCGCAACGGCCAGGCGTACCCCGACACCCTCGTCGGCACCGACTCGCACACCACCATGGTCAACGGCCTCGGCGTCCTCGGCTGGGGCGTCGGCGGCATCGAGGCCGAGGCCGCGATGCTCGGCCAGCCGGTCTCCATGCTCATCCCGCGCGTCGTCGGCTTCAAGCTGACTGGTGAGCTCAAGCCGGGCACGACCGCCACCGACCTGGTGCTGACCATCACCGAGATGCTCCGCAAGCACGGTGTCGTCGGCAAGTTCGTCGAGTTCTACGGTGAGGGCGTCGCCGCCACCTCCCTCGCCAACCGCGCCACCATCGGCAACATGTCGCCGGAGTTCGGCTCCACCGCCGCGATCTTCCCGATCGACGGCGAGACCCTGAACTACCTCAAGCTCACCGGCCGCTCCGAGCAGCAGGTCGCGCTGGTCGAGGCGTACGCCAAGGAGCAGGGCCTCTGGCTCGACCCGGCCGCCGAGCCCGACTTCTCCGAGAAGCTCGAGCTGGACCTGTCCACGGTCGTCCCGTCGATCGCCGGCCCGAAGCGCCCGCAGGACCGCATCGTCCTCGCGAACGCCGCCGAGCAGTTCGCCGAGGACGTCCGCAACTACGTCACCCTCGACGAGTACGAGGCCAGCAAGGAGTCCTTCCCCGGCTCCGACGCCCCGTCGACGATCCCGAACGGCAGCGTCCCGTCCAACCCGGTCACCGTCACCGCCCCCGACGGCTCGACCTACACGCTGGACCACGGCGCGGTCACCGTCGCGGCGATCACCTCCTGCACCAACACCTCCAACCCGTACGTCATGGTCGCCGCCGCGCTGGTGGCCAAGAAGGCGGTCGAGAAGGGCCTGACCCGCAAGCCGTGGGTCAAGACCACCCTCGCCCCGGGTTCGAAGGTCGTCACCGACTACTTCGACAAGGCGGGCCTGACCCCGTACCTGGACAAGGTCGGCTTCAACCTCGTCGGCTACGGCTGCACCACCTGCATCGGCAACTCCGGCCCGCTGCCGGACGAGGTCTCCAAGGCCGTCAACGACCACGACCTCGCGGTCACCTCGGTCCTCTCCGGCAACCGGAACTTCGAGGGCCGTATCAACCCCGACGTCAAGATGAACTACCTGGCGTCCCCGCCTCTGGTCGTCGCGTACGCCATCGCGGGCTCCATGAAGGTGGACATCACCAAGGACGCCCTGGGCACCGACCAGGACGGCAACCCGGTCTTCCTGAAGGACATCTGGCCGTCCGAGGCCGAGGTCAACGACGTCGTGGCGAACGCCATCGGCGAGGACATGTTCTCCAAGTCCTACTCCGACGTCTTCGCCGGTGACGCCCAGTGGCAGTCCCTCTCCATCCCGACCGGCAACACCTTCGAGTGGGACGCCGAGTCGACCTACGTCCGCAAGCCCCCGTACTTCGAGGGCATGCAGATGGAGCCGGCCCCGGTCGAGGACATCGCGGGCGCCCGCGTGCTCGCCAAGCTGGGCGACTCGGTGACGACGGACCACATCTCGCCCGCCGGTGCGATCAAGGCCGACACCCCGGCCGGCAAGTACCTCACCGAGCACGGTGTCGAGCGCCGCGACTTCAACAGCTACGGCTCGCGCCGCGGCAACCACGAGGTCATGATCCGCGGTACGTTCGCCAACATCCGCCTGCGCAACCAGATCGCGCCGGGCACCGAGGGCGGCTACACGCGTGACTTCACGCAGGCCGACGCGCCGGTCTCGTTCATCTACGACGCCTCGCGCAACTACATCGAGCAGGGCATCCCGCTGGTCATCCTGGGCGGCAAGGAGTACGGCTCGGGTTCGTCCCGTGACTGGGCGGCCAAGGGCACCGCGCTGCTCGGCGTCAAGGCCGTCATCACCGAGTCGTACGAGCGCATCCACCGCTCGAACCTCATCGGCATGGGCGTCCTGCCGCTGCAGTTCCCGGAGGGCCAGTCGGCCGACTCGCTCGGCCTGACCGGCGAGGAGACCTTCTCGATCACGGGCGTGACCGAGCTGAACAACGGCACGACCCCGAGCACGGTCAAGGTCACCACCGACACGGGCGTCGAGTTCGACGCGATCGTCCGCATCGACACCCCCGGTGAGGCCGACTACTACCGCAACGGCGGCATCATGCAGTACGTGCTGCGCTCGCTGATCCGTAAGTAAGCGGTAGCAGTAGCGGTAAGCGGCTGAGGGCCGCGTCCCGGCGGGTTCCCGCCGGGACGCGGCCCTCACGCTGTCAGCGGGTCAAGAACCTCGGCAGTGTGGTGAGGTCGATCTCGACGGGGAACGGGAGCTCGGTGCTCAGCTTGTCGTGGTGCACGGGGTGCATGGGAGCAGGGATGTACGTCCGGGTCTCCGCGTGCTGCCAGTACTCGTGCACCGCGAGGCGGTTGTCCCGGTCGAGCTCGACGCGCCAGTAGCAGGGCACCTCTGCCTCGGCGAAGAGAGCCGGCTTGCGGGGAGCATCCAGGTCTTCTCGGTGGCCCGCCCCTTCGGCTCTGTCGTCATCGCTCCTCCGGAAACCCGCCGTACGGCACAGTGATCAGCTCCATGGCGTGCCCCGCCGGATCCAGGAAGTACACACCCTTGCCGCCGTCGTTGCGGTTGATCTCACCGGGCTGCTTCTGGTGCGGGTCGGCCCAGTGGTCGAGGCCGCGCTGCCGGATCTTCTCGTACGCCGCGTCGAACTCCGCCTCCGAGACCAGGAACGCGTAGTGCTGTGGTGTGATCCTGTCCTCGGGAATGGCGGCGAAGTCCAGGGTGACGCCGCCCGCGAGGTCGACGGGGATGAACGGGCCCCACTCAGGGCCGACTCCGAGTCCCAGCAGGTCCGCGAAGAACTCGGCGGACTCCCGGTTGTCCCGGGCGTGGACGATCGTGTGATTGAGCTGTACTGACAAGGAATGCCTCCACGGGCATGTCCCGCACCTCCATGCCTCACCCGGTCGGTGACCGGCACGCGGTGCTGCCGTGGATTCTAGGCACGCCGACGCCGTGCTGTCGCCACTGTCACGAACCGCTGCCGTGGACGTCGACGGCAGCGCCCCGGCTCCTCGGCGACGGTGAGCCGAAGAACCGGGGCGCGGCACCCAGAGATGCGATCAGCTCAGCAGCTCCACCTCCGCCAGCGTCCCCTCACCCGACAGCACCAGCCGGTAGTACTGGTACGCGCCCGGCTTGGCGACCGAGAACGCACGCGTCTGCCGGTCCCAGGTGAAGGACTCGCCCGAGCGTTCGTCCAGCGTCTTCCAGGACGCGCCGTCCTTCGAGCCCTGGAGCGCCCACCCGGCCGGAGCCTTCGTCCTGTCCGCCGACGACGTCAGCGTGTACTGGACCGCCTCGGTCCGCTCGGAGACCGGGAGGTCGACGGACGACGTGACGGTCGCGTCGGTCGCCGAGGTGTTGTCGAACAGGGCGCCCTCGGCCCTCAGCGCGTCCGAGCGGGGCGTCGGCACCTCGTCGTCCCGCGTGATCGAGACGGGCGCCGCCTTCTTGCCCGTGCCCCACGACGACGGCTTCGGGCCCATGTCGAACTCCAGGACCCCGCCGCGCGCGACCACCGCGTGCGGCAGCGCGGTCGACGTCCACTTCTTGCCGTTGACCTTCAAGCCCTGAACATAGATGTTCTTCGCGCTGTTCTTCGGGGCCTTGACCACCAGGTCCCGGCCGTTCTCCAGGTGGACCGTCGCCTTCTTGAAGAGCGGGGAGCCGATCGCGTACTCGCCGCTGCCCATCACCAGCGGGTAGAAGCCGAGCGCGGAGAACAGGTACCAGGCCGACTGCTCGCCGTTGTCCTCGTCGCCGTGGTAGCCCTGGCCGATCTCGCTGCCGGTGTAGAGGCGGGAGAGCACCTCGCGGACCTTCTCCTGCGCCTTCCACGGCTGCCCGGCCGCGTCGTACATGTAGAGCGCGTGGTGGGCGACCTGGTTGGAGTGGCCGTACATGCCCATCCGTACGTCGCGGGCCTCGGTCATCTCGTGGATGACACCGCCGTAGGAGCCCTTGAACTCGGGAGACGCGGTCTCGGGCGTGGCGAAGTACTCGTCCAGCTTCTCGGCGAGGCCGTCGCGGCCGCCGTACAGGTTGGCCAGGCCCCGGCTGTCCTGCGGGGCGGTGAAGGCGTAGCCCCAGCCGTTGGTCTCCGTGTAGTCGTAGCCCCACACGCGCGGGTCGTACTGCGAGGACTCGACCCGCCAGTCGCCCTTGGCGTTCCGGCCCTGGAAGAAGCCCGCCTCCTTGTCGAAGAGGTTCACGTAGTCCTGGGCGCGGTCGAGGAAGTAGTCGGACTCCTCCTTGTAGCGCTTCTCGCCGGTCTTCTCGTACAGGGCCCGGCCCATGCGCGCGATGCCGTAGTCGTTGAGGAAGCCCTCCAGCGCCCACGACAGGCCCTCGTGGGTCTCGGTGCTCGTGTAGCCGAGGAAGGGCGAGGTGGTCATGCCCTTGCGGCCCACGCCGGAGGACGGCGGGACCACCGTCGCGTTCTTCAGGGCCGCCTCGTACGCGGCCTTCGCGTCGAAGCCGACCCCCTTCACGTACGCGTCCGCGAACGCCACGTCCGAGGAGGTGCCCGTCATCAGGTCGGCGTAGCCGGGGGAGGACCAGCGGGAGGTCCAGCCGCCGTCCTTGTACTGCTGCACGAACCCGTCGACCAGTTCACCGGCCTTCTTCGGGGTCAGGAAGGAGTACGCCGGCCAGGTGGTGCGGTACGTGTCCCAGAAGCCGTTGTTCACGTACACCTTGCCGTCGACGATCTTCGCGCCGGTGTGCGTCGGGGTGTCCTGGGTCTCCATCCGCGAGAACGGGGACGCGTACTTGTACTGACCGTCGACCTTCTCGAAGCCGGAGTTCGGGTACAGATACAGCCGGTACAGGCCCGAGTAGAGGGTCGTCAGCTGGTCCGGGGTCGCGCCCTCCACCTCGACCTTGCCGAGGAGCTCGTCCCACTGGCGCTGCGCCCGCTGCTTCACCGACTCGAACGACGTGCCGTCCGGGACCTCCTGGCGCAGGTTGTCCTTCGCCTGGTCCACGCTGATGAGGGAGGTGGCGAGGCGCAGGGTGACCGTGCGGTCGTCGCCCGCGTCGAAGCGCAGGTGGCCCTTGACGCCCGACGAGGCCCCGTCCGTGACCGGTGCGTCGAACTCGCCGTACACGAACAGCCGGGTCGCGCCCGTCGACAGGCCGGACTTCACGTCCGAGTAGCCGGTGAAGGTGCCGTTCTCCTCATCCAGCGTCAGGCCCGCCTGGTCCGTGACGTTGTCGAAGAGGACGCTCGCGTCGTCGCCGGGGTAGGTGAAGCGGAGCACCGCCGCGTGGTCGGTCGGCGTCATCTCGGCCTTGACGCCGTTCTCGAAGCGCACCCCGTAGTAGTACGGGCGCGCCGTCTCGTTCTCGTGGCGGAAGGCGAGTGCCCGGGCGGTGCGGCCGGTGGCCGGGGTGCCGGACGCGGCCGACGGCATCACCTGGAAGGTCTGCCGGTCGCCCATCCAGGGACTCGGCTCGTGGCTGGCGCTGAAGGCCTGGATGGTGGGGAGGTTGTCCGTGTTGTTGGCGCGGGCGTAGTCGTACAGCCAGCTGAGGGAGCCGGCGTTGGTGACCGGCGTCCAGAAGTTGAAGCCGTGGGGTACGGCGGTGGCCGGTATGTTGTTGCCGCGCGAGAAGCCGCCGGTGGAGTTGGTGCCGCGGGTCGTGAGCGCGTAGTCCGACAGGTGGGCCTTCGGTTTCTCGGGCGCCGCCACGCGCAGCGCCACGTCGTCGATCCAGCCGCGGAACTTCGCCGGTCCCTTCGGTGAGTCGTACGCCACCAGGACGCGGTCGACCGTCTTGCCGGCCGCGACCGAGCCGATCCGGGACTCGACGTTGTTCCACTGGTTGACGTACAGCACCTTGGCCGCGCCCTGCCCCTGCGGTGTCAGCGCGAAACCGTGCTGGTCGGTGGCGCGGAGGTCGCTCAGGTACGTGCCGTCCGTGAAGGCCAGGTCCACCGACACGTTGGTGGCGTCGTAGTCCAGGTCGCCGTCAGCCATCTGCGGGAAGATCCGGTAGGAGAGCTCGGTGTTCCGGTCCACGGCGACGTTCACGTCGAAGACCTTGTTGTACGAGTACGCCCGGTCGTCCGCCGTGTGGCGGCCCGCGTAGCGCAGCGCCCGCTTGCCGGTGAAGCCCGCGCCCGCCTTGGCCGTGGGCGAGCCGGCCGGTCCGCGGTCGACGAGCGAGAGCATGTCCTGGGGGACCGGTTCGTTTCCGTCGCCACCCGTGGAGAACTGCACGTCGGCGAGCTGGGTGGCGTCGGACGCGCCGTTGTTCCTCGTCACCTCCAGGCGGAAGTGCCGGTATCCGGCGGGCGCGGCCAGGTCGTACGTCTTCGTCTGGAAACGCTCGGGGAACGTCTCGCCGGTGCGGGTGTCGAGGGCCGTCCAGGTCTCGCCGTCCGTCGAGCCCTTGAGTACCCAGTCCCTCGGGTCGCGCTCGGCGTGGTCGTTGGCCGAGGTCAGCGCGTACGTCACCACCTCGGCCGGTGCGTCGAGGTCGAACTCCGCCCAGCCGGTGGGCGCGAACGTCAGCCACTTGCTGCTCGGCTCGCCGTCGACGAGGTTCTCCTTCACCTCGCCCGCGCCCGAGTTCTCGCCGCTGGCCCGGACGTCCGTGACGTGGTCGGTCACATTGCCGGGGATGCCGCTGCTGTAGCCGCCGTCGACGCCGGAGGCCCGCTCGGAGCCGTCGGGTGCGGTGTCGACGGTGTTGAGCCAGTCCGGTGCGGGATCGTCCGCCTCGAAGGAGGAGCCGAACTCCCGGTCCGCCGCCGGTGCCCGGGCCGGCAGCGCCACCGCCGCTCCCTGCGAGGCCAGCACCAGTGCGAACGCGGCCGCGCCGAGCGCCGCCGTGGAACCCCATCTGTGCCGCATGCGCGAGCACCCTCCCTGCTTCTGATCGTCGGCGATCAGAAATGGACAACGTTGTCAAGTTGCTGCGCAAGCACCAGTAGGGGTTGAAGTGGCAGGTGCTGTCAAGGGTGTTGAGTGAGGCATCCGGGGCCTTCGTGGCGTGATCCGTACCGTAGAACCCACGCCGAACAGGGACGGAGCGGCGTCGATCTTCGTTCGTACGGGGTGTGCCCCGCTCATATTTCCGCGAGGTCTCAACTCGGAAAAGACCCACGGTCAACCTTGCATTCGATGTTGATCCGCTGGCGGGAAGTGGACTATACCTGTCGCGTCCGCCTAGTCGTCCGACGGCTGTGGACAGGCACGGTCCGGGGAAGAAAATCCCGGGCGGCTGCGGACGTGTCACGTACACCGTCCGTCCCTCCGCCCCGGTTGAATCCCTCCAGCACGCTCACGCACGCTCACCGCACGACCCAGCTAGAACCGACCGCGGTGCCGGCAAGGATCCGGTTCACCGCCTGAGTCCTGGAGAAGGCGAGGACTTGAGCATGGGATCCTCTACCGCAGCACACGACGGCGCCGACCGCCACGGCGCCCTGGGTGTCGGCCGCCGTGATCTGATCAAGCGCTCCGCGGCGCTGGGCCTGATCTCCGTCCCCACCATGGGCTTCCTGTCCGCCTGCGCCAGCGGCGGGGGCGGTGACGACGAGGGGAAGGCGAAGGCGGGCAAGAAGACCGCGAAGAACCCCCTCGCCGTCAACGACAGCGCCCAGCTGGAGTTCGTCCTGTTCGACGGCGGCTTCGGCAAGGAGTACGCCGAGGACGCCGTGAAGGTCTACGAGAAGAACTTCCCCGACGCGACGGTGAAGTTCTCCGCCACCCAGAAGATCCAGTCCACCCTGCAGCCGCGCTTCAACCAGGGCACCCCGCCCGACCTGATCGACAACTCCGGCGCCGAGCAGATGGACATGGGCGTCCTGGTCGGCAAGGACCAGCTCGCCGACCTCACCCCGCTGCTGGACGCGCCCTCGTACGACGATCCGAACAAGAAGGTCCGCGACACGCTGCGCCCCGGCATCGTGGAGATGGGCCAGTTCGACGGCGACAAGGTCTGGATCCTGTACTACGCCTACACGGTCTACGGCGTCTGGTACTCGCAGAAGGCCCTGGACTCGCTCGACGAGCAGTACCCCGAGACCTGGGACCAGATGCTCGCGGTCTGTGCGAAGGCGAAGAAGAAGGGCATGGCGGGCTGGACGTACGCGGGCAAGTACCCGTACTACATCCCCTTCTCGCTCTACCCGATGATCGCCAAGGTCGGTGGCCGGGAGGTCCTCGACGCCATCGACAACCTGGAGCCGAACGCCTGGAAGCACCCGGCGGTCAAGGCATGCTTCGAGGCCTACTACGAGCTCCAGCAGAAGGGCTACGTCCTCCAGGGGACCCCGGGCCTGGACCACATCCAGTCGCAGACCGCCTGGGCCGAGGGCAAGGCGCTGTTCCTCCCCAACGGCTCCTGGGTGGAGAACGAGTCGGCGAAGGTCATCCCGGACGACTTCGCCCTCGCCGTCTCCGCGCCCTCCGGCCTGGACGGCTCCGACAAGCTGCCCTTCGGCACCATCTGGGCCTCCGGCGGCGAGCCCTTCATCGTCCCGGCCAAGGCGAAGAACGGCGCGGGCGGCATGGAGCAGCTGCGCATCATGCTGAGCGAGGCGTCCTCGAAGAACTTCACCGGCAAGGTCAAGTCACTGACCGCGTACAACGGCGGCACCGACGGCATCACGCTCACCCCGGGCCTGGAGTCCGGTGTCGCGGCGCTGGACAAGGCCGGGGACAACGTGGTGAACCCGCGCATCCAGGACTGGTACGTCGCGCTCCAGAAGGAGAAGATCGGGGTGGCCGGACTCGGCGAGATGATGGCCGGCCGCATCACCCCCGCCGAGGCCATCAAGAAGATCCAGGGCTTCGCGGACGAGGCCGCCAAGGACGATTCGATCAAGCACTACAAGCACCAGTGAGCATGCACGTGAGCAAGCACGTGAGCACCGCACGCGTGAGCACGTACGCGTGAGCACGCACCACTGAGGCCGTGCCTTCAGGGCCTGCCCGGCGCACCCCCGTACTTCCCCTCCCGCCGGACAGGCCCTGGCGGCGCCGCCCGCGCGCAGATCGGGGTCGGTAGCAATGCAGCACGGCAAGTACCGGTTCATCGTGGGGTTCCTGGCGGTTCCCCTGGGGCTGTACGCGCTCTTCGTCATCTGGCCGTTCATCCAGTCGATCTACTACTCGTTCACCGACTGGACCGGCCTGAGTCCCGAGTTCTCGATGATCGGCTTCAGCAACTACGAGCGGTTGCTCGATGACGACGTCTTCTGGAAGTCGCTGCAGCACAGCGTGCTGTTCGCGGTGCTGGTGCCGCTGGTGACGCTCGGTCTGGCGCTGTTCTTCGCCTTCATGCTCAATGTCGGCGGCAGGCGCCGCCGGGGCGGTCCCGTGATCAGCGGTGTCCGCGGCTCCTCCTTCTACAAGATCGTCTACTTCTTCCCGCAGGTGCTGTCCATCGCGATCGTCGCCCTGCTGTTCGCCTTCGCGTACAACCCGGACAGCGGAGCGATCAACTCCCTGCTGCGCGCCGTCGGCCTCGACGGCGTGCAGCCGCTGTGGCTGGGCGACCCGAACCTGGCGCTGTGGTGCGTGATGGCGGTGATCGTCTGGTCGACGGTCGGCTTCTTCGTGGTCCTCTTCTCCGCCGGTATGGCCTCCATCCCGGCGGATCTGTACGAGGCCGCGCTGCTGGACGGCGCGGGCCGCGCCACCACGTTCTTCAAGGTCACCCTGCCGCTGCTGTGGGACACCGTGCAGTCGGGCTGGGTCTACATGGGCATCCTCGCCCTGGGCGCCGAGTCGTTCGCAGTCGTGCAGATCATGACGACCGGGCCCGGCGGCCCCGACTACTCGACCACCGTGATGGTCCTGTACGTGTACCAGAAGGCCTTCCGCGACGGTCAGGCCGCCTACGCCACCACCATCGGCGTCGCCCTGCTCGTCGTCACGCTGGCCTTCGCGGCCCTCGTGATGAAGCTGGGCCGGCGCGAGCGGCTGGAGTACTGAACGATGACGACGACCGAAACCCCCGCGCCCATGCCGGCCGAGTCCGGTGCGACCATCAGCAAGGTGGACGCCCCCGCCGGCCCGCCGCCGAAGGAGAAGAAGGAGGGCGCCGTCCTCAACGTCTTCTCGCACGGCGTCCTGGTCATCTGGGCGATCATGGTGGTCATGCCGCTGCTGTGGGCGGTGATGACGTCCTTCAAGGACGACCGCTCCATCTTCAGCTCGCCGTGGTCGCTGCCCGACAGGCTGCACTTCGAGAACTGGTCGCGGGCCTGGACCCAGGCCCACATGGGCGACTACTTCTTCAACACTGTCCTCGTGGTGGGCGGCTCGCTCGTCGGCACGCTGGTGCTCGGCTCGATGGCGGCGTACGTGCTGGCCCGGTTCGACTTCCCGGGCAACCGCTTCATCTACTTCCTGTTCATCGGCGGCATGAGCTTCCCGATCATGCTCGCGCTGGTCCCGCTGTTCTTCGTCGTCAACAACATGGGCCTGCTGAACACCATCCACGGCCTGATCCTGGTCTACATCGCCTATTCGCTGCCGTTCACGGTGTTCTTCCTCACGGCCTTCTTCCGGACCCTGCCGACCTCGATCGCGGAGGCGGCGTTCGTGGACGGTGCCTCGCACACCCGGACGTTCTTCCAGATCATGCTGCCGATGGCCAAGCCGGGCCTGATCAGCGTGGGCATCTTCAACTTCCTGGGCCAGTGGAACCAGTACATGCTGCCCACGGTGCTCAACACCGACCCGGACAAGAAGGTCCTCACGCAGGGGCTGGTCCAGCTGGCGGTCAGCCAGGGCTACAAGGGTGACTGGTCCGGCCTGTTCGCGGGCCTGGTGATGGCGATGCTGCCGGTGCTGGCCGCGTACATCGTCTTCCAGCGGCAGGTGGTGGCGGGGCTGACGGCGGGGGCGCTGAAGTAGGGGCCGCCGGGAGGCCGCCTTCCCTACCCGTCGGTCCGCCCCCTTCTCACGCAGCCCCGGCAGGCGCCGGGGCTGCGTACGTATGCCGTCCCACCGTGCGCCGTCCCCCCGTGCGCCCACTTGGATGCGGTTCAACCTCTTGACGGGAGGCAACCCGAACGGCTCAGCTTAGAGTTCACTAGTTGGACATACACGGGGCCTCGTCGATGCGGCCTCGGGCGCGGGAGGTCGTCGTGGAGACTCCGGGGTCGCAGTCGTCGCTGCACCGAGCCAACCTGGAGCGGGTCGTACGAGCCGTACGCCTGGCCGGTTCGCTCACGCAGGCGGAGATCGCGAGGACGACGGGCCTGTCCGCGGCGACGGTCTCCAACATCGTGCGCGAGCTGAAGGACGGCGGAACGGTCGAGGTCACGCCCACCTCGGCGGGCGGCCGCCGGGCCCGCGCCGTCTCGCTGAGCGGGGACGCCGGCATCGTGATCGGCGTCGACTTCGGCCACACGCATTTGCGCGTCGCGGTCGGGAATCTCGCCCACCAGGTGCTGGCCGAGGAGTCCGAGCCGCTGGACGTGGACGCCTCCTCGGCGCAGGGCTTCGACCGGGCCGAACAGCTGGTCAACCGGCTTCTCGCGGCCACCGGCGTGGACCGAGCCAAGATCGCGGGCGTGGGTCTCGGCGTGCCCGGCCCGATCGACGTGGAGTCCGGCACCCTGGGATCGACCTCGATCCTGCCGGGCTGGACCGGCGCCAAGCCCGCCGAGGAGCTGCGGGAGCGGCTCGGCGTGCCGGTGCACGTGGACAACGACGCCAACCTCGGCGCCCTCGGCGAGCTGGTCTGGGGGAGCGGCCGTGGGGTCAAGGACCTCGCGTACATCAAGGTCGCGAGCGGTGTCGGCGCCGGACTGGTGATCGCCGGGAAGATCTACCGGGGGCCCGGCGGCACGGCGGGAGAGATCGGTCACATCACCCTGGACGAGTCGGGTCCGGTCTGCCGCTGCGGAAACCGCGGCTGCCTGGAGACGTTCACGGCCGCGCGGTACGTCCTGCCGCTCCTCCAGCCGAGTCACGGCACCGAGCTGACCATGGAGGGCGTCGTCAGGCTGGGGCGGGAGGGCGACCCCGGCTGCCGTCGGGTGATCGCCGACGTCGGCCGCCACATCGGCAGCGGTGTGGCCAACCTCTGCAACCTGCTGAACCCCAGCCGGGTGGTGCTCGGCGGCGATCTCGCCGAGGCCGGTGAGCTGGTCCTCGGGCCCATCAGGGAGTCCGTGAGCAGGTACGCCATCCCCAGCGCCGCCCGCCATCTGTCGGTGCTCCCGGGGGCGCTCGGGGGCCGTGCCGAGGTGCTCGGAGCCCTTGCGCTGGCGCTCAGCGAGATGGGGGATTCGACCCTTTTGGACGGCACGCTGCCCGCAGCCACCCCTGCCTTCACTTAGAGAACGGATGGCACCGTTGCCATCTCGTTAAGGATTTACTTCTTGACGTCGCACGTACGGCCGAGTTGACTTCCAGCCACCTCGGCCGCAACGACGCGGCCTCGTCAGGGAGGTTTCTCAAGTGAACGCACGTATGCGTCGTGCCGCCGTTGCCGTTGCCACCGCCGCGATGGCCGTCTCGCTCGCCGCCTGTGGCAGCGCCGAAGAGGCGGACGGCGGCAAGAGCGAGAGCGCCGGCGCCTCGGCCAAGGGCGACAACATCAAGGTCGGCCTGCTGCTGCCGGAGAACAAGACCGCGCGGTACGAGAAGTTCGACAAGCCCCTCTTCGAAGCGAAGATCAAGGAGCTGACGAACAACAAGGCCGAAGTCCTGTACAACAACGCCCGGCAGGACGCCAACCTGCAGAGCCAGCAGGTCGACACGATGATCACCAACAAGGTGGACGTGCTCGTCGTGGACGCGGTGGACGCCAAGGCCATCAAGAACTCGGTCCAGAAGGCCAAGGACCAGGGCATTCCGGTCGTCGCCTACGACCGCCTCGCGGAGGGCCCGATCAGCGCCTACACCTCGTTCGACAACGAGGAGGTCGGCCGCACCCAGGGTGAGGCCCTGCTGAAGGCCCTGGGCGGCAAGGCCGAGGACAGCCAGATCGTCATGATGAACGGCTCGATCACCGACCCGAACGCCAAGCAGTTCAAGGACGGCGCCCACTCCGTCCTCGACGGCAAGGTGAAGATCGGCAAGGAGTTCGACACCAAGGAGTGGTCGCCGGACAACGCCAACGCCAACATGGAGGCGGCGATCTCGGCGCTCGGCAAGGGCAAGATCGCCGGTGTCTACTCCGCCAACGACGGCATGGCGGGCGGCATCATCACCGCCCTGAAGGCCGCCGGCATCGACGACATCCCGGTCA
Source organism: Streptomyces poonensis (assembly GCF_014650915.1). Classification (GTDB taxonomy): domain Bacteria; phylum Actinomycetota; class Actinomycetes; order Streptomycetales; family Streptomycetaceae; genus Streptomyces; species Streptomyces poonensis. Next base: position 135,139 of record NZ_BMVW01000012.1, read on the forward strand.
CCGGCCAGGACGCCGAACTCGCGGGTGTGCAGCGCATCATCACCGGTGAGCAGTACATGAGCGTCTACAAGTCCTACCCGCAGGAGGCGGCGGTGGCCGCCGAGATGGCCGTCGCGCTCGCCAAGGGTGAGGACCTCGGCTCCATCGCCAAGGACAAGGTCTCCAGCGACAGCGCCAAGGACGTCCCGTCGGTGCTCGTCCCGGTCGTCTCGCTGACCCAGGAGAACATCAACGACACCGTCATCAAGGACGGCATCTACACGGCCGCCGAGATCTGCACCGACAAGTACAAGTCGGCCTGCGACAAGCTCGGCATCAAGTAGTAGGCAGCGAGCAGTAAGCGGCATCAAGTCGCCCCGGTAGTACGGGACTTCGCGTTCACCGGTCTCACCCGTTCCCCCGGGGAACGGTGAACCCCCGTACACGATCCGGCCCCCGCGGACCGGCCCCATGACCCGGGCCCCCCGTCCGCCACCACGCTCCTCCGGCGCTCCGCGTTCACCAGCCCCGCAAGCTCGTGCGGGGCGCCGGACGGAACTACCCCCCAATCTTTCTGCACAACCTCCCGCCGGGTCAGGCGGCGAAGGAGATGGTTCACGTGTCCGCTACGCCCGTGCTGGCGTTGCGCGGGGTCTCCAAGCGGTTCGGTGCCGTTCAGGCGCTCACCGATGTCACGCTTGAGGTCCACGCCGGTGAGGTGGTCGCCCTGGTCGGCGACAACGGCGCCGGAAAGTCCACGCTGGTCAAGACGATCGCCGGCGTGCACCCCATCGATGAGGGCGTCATCGAGTGGGAAGGCAAGGCCGTTTCGGTCGGCAAGCCGCAGGACGCCCAGAACCTGGGCATCGCGACGGTCTACCAGGACCTCGCGCTCTGCGACAACATCGACGTCGTCGGCAACCTCTTCCTCGGCCGCGAGCTGAAGAAGTTCGGCGTCCTCGACGAGGTCGAGATGGAGCGGCGCGCCCGCGACCTGCTCACCACGCTGTCGATCCGCATCCCGAGCGTCCGCATCCCGATCGCCTCGCTCTCCGGCGGCCAGCGCCAGACCGTGGCCATCGCCCGCTCCATGCTCGGCGAGCCCAAGCTGGTCATCCTCGACGAGCCCACCGCGGCCCTCGGCGTGGAGCAGACCGCCCAGGTCCTCGACCTGGTCGAGCGGCTGCGCGAGCGCGGCCACGCGGTCATCCTCATCAGCCACAACATGGCCGACGTCAAGGCCGTCGCCGACAAGGTGGCGGTGCTGCGCCTCGGCCGCAACAACGGCGTCTTCGAGGTCAAGACGACCTCGCAGGAGGAGATCATCTCCGCCATCACCGGCGCCACCGACAACGCCGTGACCCGGCGTGCGGCGCGCACGAACGCGGAGGTCAAGAAGTGAGCACCGACAAGACCTCTGCAAACGTGCAGAAGACGAAGGTGGAGAAGACGAGCGCGGCGAAGCAGGACGCGCCCGCCGTCGAGAACCCCGAGGCCGCGGCCGCCGCGGTCACCGCCGTCGACCCCCGCCTCCTCGTCCGCGAGCAGGGCCTCGCGGGCTACATCGGGGAGTTCAAGCGCAAGATGCGCGCCGGTGAACTGGGCTCCCTCCCGGTCATCGTCGGCCTGATCATCATCTGTGTCGTCTTCCAGAGCCTGAACTCGGCGTTCCTCTCCGCGGAGAACCTGAGCAACATCACCATCACGATGGTCGGCACGGGCATGATCTCCGTCGGCATCGTCTTCGTGCTGCTGCTCGGCGAGATCGACCTGTCGGTCGGCTCGGTCAGCGGCGCGTCCAGCGCCATCGCCGCCGTCCTCGCGGTCAACCAGGGCATGCCCGAGTGGCTCGCCGTCCTCATGGCGATCGCGGCCGGTGCCGTCATCGGCGCCCTGCACGGCTTCTTCTTCGCGGTGCTCGGCGCCCCGGCCTTCGCCGTCACCCTGGCCGGTCTGCTCTTCTGGCTGGGCTTCATGCTCCAGATGCTGGGTGAGAACGGCACGATCAACCTGGACAGCGACGGCCTGATCGGCCAGCTGACCACGTACCACTTCTCGGACATCGCCGCCGCCTACGGTCTCGCCGCCGTGGTGACCGCCGTGTTCTTCCTCACGGGCTTCCTCGGCAACCGGCGCCGCGAGGCCGCGGGTGTCCCGTCGCGCCCGATGAGCGACCTGATCCTGCGCACGGCGCTGCTCGCGGTGGTCTCCTTCGCCGCGGCGTTCATGTACAACCAGTACAAGGGCCTGCCGCTGGCCACGGTGATCTTCCTGGTGTTCCTGGTGGCCACCGACTTCCTGCTCCGCCGCACCGCGTACGGCCGCAAGGTCTTCGCGCTCGGCGGCAGCGTCGAGGCCTCCCGGCGAGCGGGCATCAACGTCACCGCGATCCGCATCTCGGTCTTCGCCATCTCCGGCGGCTTCGCGGCCATGGGCGGTCTGTTCCTGGCCTCCAAGATCGCCTCGGCGAACCAGAGCGCCGGCGCCGGTGACCTGCTGATGAACGCGATCGCCGCGGCCGTCATCGGCGGTACCAGCCTCTTCGGCGGCCGGGGCCGCACCTGGAACGCGCTCCTCGGTGTCATGGTGATCGTCTCGATCCAGTACGGTCTCCAGCTGGAGTCCATCGCCGAGCCGGTCAAGTACATGATCACCGCGGGTGTGCTGCTCACCACGGTGGTGATCGACTCCATCACCCGCAAGACCCAGAAGACGGCCGGCCGGGCCTAGCGGCTCGACAGCCCCTTCCGGGAAGTGCCCGGCACCCACCGCGGTGCCGGGCACTTCCGCGCCCGGAGAGGTCCGGGCACTTCCGGACCCCCGGGGACGTTTCGTACGGGACGCGGGTGCAGGATGTCCTACGGCCGTACGCGTGAGGTACGGGGCGTGAGGGACCGGGTACGACGGGAACCCGGCCATCGCCCTCCCCGGCGGAACATTAGACTCGACAGACCCGTCATAGCTCGATCAGCTCTTACTGCAAGGAGGCACGGGTGCCGCTGCTGACCCGCATCACGGGACCGCGCGATCTGGACCGGCTCAGCCTGGAGCAGCTGAACCAGCTGGCAGAGGAGATCCGGACCTTCCTGGTCGACGCGGTGTCCAAGACCGGCGGCCACCTCGGCCCCAACCTCGGTGTGGTCGAGCTCACCATCGCCCTGCACCGCGTCTTCGAGTCCCCCAAGGACAAGGTCCTGTGGGACACGGGCCACCAGTCCTACGTCCACAAGCTGCTCACCGGCCGCCAGGACTTCTCGAAGCTGAAGATGAAGGGCGGCCTGTCGGGCTACCCGTCGCAGGCCGAGTCCGAGCACGACGTCATCGAGAACTCCCACGCCTCCACGGTCCTCGGCTGGGCCGACGGCCTGGCGAAAGCCAGCCAGCTGCTGAAACGCGACGACCACGTGGTCGCCGTCATCGGCGACGGCGCCCTCACCGGCGGCATGGCCTGGGAGGCGCTGAACAACATCGCCGAGGCCAAGGACCGCCCCCTGGTCATCGTGGTCAACGACAACGAGCGCTCCTACGCGCCGACGATCGGCGGCCTCGCCAACCACCTCGCCACCCTGCGCACCACCGACGGCTACGAGCGCTTCCTGGCCCGTACCAAGGACATCCTCGACCGCACCCCGGTCGTCGGGAAGCCGCTGTACGAGACCCTGCACGGCGCCAAGAAGGGCCTGAAGGACTTCATCGCCCCGCAGGGCATGTTCGAGGACCTGGGCCTGAAGTACGTCGGCCCCATCGACGGCCACGACATCGAGGCCCTGGAGTCGGCGCTCGCCCGCGCCAAGCGCTTCGGCGGCCCGGTCATCGTGCACTGCCTCACCGAGAAGGGCCGCGGCTACCAGCCCGCCCTCCAGGACGAGGCGGACCGTTTCCACGCCGTCGGCAAGATCCACCCGGACACGGGCCTGCCGATCAGCACCTCCGGCGCCGACTGGACCTCCGTCTTCGGCGACGAGATGGTGAAGCTCGGCGAGGAGCGCGAGGACGTCGTCGCCATCACGGCCGCCATGCTCCAGCCGGTCGGCCTCGACCGGTTCGCCAAGAGGTTCCCCGAGCGGGTGTTCGACGTCGGCATCGCCGAGCAGCACGGCGCGGTCTCGGCCGCCGGACTCGCCACGGGCGGCCTCCACCCCGTCTTCGCCGTGTACGCCACCTTCCTCAACCGCGCCTTCGACCAGGTGCTGATGGACGTGGCCCTGCACAAGTGCGGCGTGACGTTCGTCCTGGACCGCGCGGGCATCACCGGTACCGACGGCGCCTCCCACAACGGCATGTGGGACATGTCCATCCTCCAGGTCGTCCCCGGCCTCAGGCTCGCCGCCCCGCGCGACGCCGACCAGGTCCGCGCCCAGCTGCGCGAGGCCGTCCAGGTGAAGGACGCCCCGACCGTGGTCCGCTTCTCCAAGGGCGCCGTCGGCCCCGCCGTACCCGCCGTGGGCCGCGTCGGCGGCATGGACGTGCTGCGCGAGCCGGGCACGGACACCCCGGACGTGCTGCTCGTCTCCGTGGGCGCCCTCGCCCCGATGTGCCTGGAGATCGCGAACCTCCTCGACCAGCAGGGCATCACCACCACCGTCGTCGACCCGCGCTGGGTCAAGCCGGTCGACGAGGCGATGGCCCCCCTCGCGGAGAAGCACCGGGTGGTCGTCACCGTCGAGGACAACAGCCGCGTCGGCGGTGTCGGCTCAGCGGTCGCGCAGGCCCTGCGCGACGCGGGCGTCGACGTACCCCTGCGTGACTTCGGCATCCCGCCGCGCTTCCTGGACCACGCCTCGCGCGCCGAGGTCATGGCCGAGATCGGCCTGACCGCGCCGGACATCGCCCGCCAGGTCACCGGACTGGTCTCCCAGCTCGACGGCCTGCCCCACGCCCGGCTGCGCGGGACGACCCCCGCCGCACGCTCCGCCGCCGAGACGGCGGTCGACTCGGTGGAGCCGGCCCGCGACTGACCGGCGGCCCACCCGCCGCCGCGGCCTCTGCTCCGGATGGGCCGGTCCCCCTACTCGTTACGGTAGTGGGACCGGCCTTTCCGCGTGATACCTCCCGTACCGGGGCATACGTGACTACGCCCCCTCCGGATCATGTCGAGGACGACGCAGCGCGGGAGGTACGCCGTGAGCAGCACCCTCTTCCGGACGAAGAAGGTCGAGCAGTCCATCCTGGACACCGAGGAGCCGGAACACGCGCTCAAGAAATCCCTGTCCGCCCTCGACCTGACGGTCTTCGGCGTCGGTGTCGTCATCGGCACCGGCATCTTCGTCCTGACCGGCACCGTCGCCAAGAACAACGCGGGCCCCGCCGTCGCCCTGTCCTTCGTCGTGGCCGGGGTGGTCTGCGCGCTCGCCGCGCTCTGCTACGCCGAGTTCGCCTCGACCCTCCCGGTGGCCGGTTCCGCGTACACCTTCTCGTACGCCTCACTGGGCGAGCTGCCCGCCTGGATCATCGGCTGGGACCTCGTCCTGGAGTTCGCGCTCGGCACGGCGGTGGTGGCCGTCGGCTGGTCCGGCTACATCCAGTCGCTGCTGGCGAACGCGGGCTGGGAGATGCCGGACGCGCTCGCCGGCCGGGACGCCGCCGACGGCTTCGGCTTCGACATCCTCGCCGCCGCCCTGGTCCTCGTCCTCACCGGCATCCTCGTCCTCGGCATGAAGCTGTCGGCCCGGGTCACCCAGGTGGTCGTGGCCATCAAGGTCGCCGTGGTCCTCGTCGTGATCATCGCGGGCGCCTTCTTCGTCAAGAGCGCCAACTACGACCCGTTCATCCCGCCGTCCCAGCCCCAGGAAGCGGGCGGCGAACTCCACGCACCCCTCATCCAGCTGATCTTCGGCTGGGCGCCCGCCAACTTCGGCGTGATGGGCATCTTCACCGCCGCCTCGATCGTCTTCTTCGCCTTCATCGGCTTCGACATCGTCGCCACGGCCGCCGAGGAGACCAGGAACCCGCAGCGGGACATGCCGCGCGGCATCCTCGGCTCGCTGTTCATCTGCACGGCGCTGTACGTGGGCGTGTCGATCGTGGTGACCGGCATGCAGCACTACTCGAAGCTCTCCGTCGACGCCCCGCTCGCCGACGCCTTCAAGGCCACCGGGCACCCGTTCTTCGCGGGCCTGATCAGCTTCGGCGCCGCGGTGGGCCTCACCACGGTCTGCATGATCCTGCTCCTCGGCCAGACCCGCGTCTTCTTCGCCATGAGCCGCGACGGCCTGCTCCCGCGCTTCTTCTCCCGCGTCCACCCGCGCTTCAAGACGCCGTACCGGCCGACCATCCTGCTCGGTGTGCTCATCGCGATCGTGGCGGGCTTCACCAGCCTCAGCGAACTCGCGGAGCTGGTGAACATCGGCACGCTGTTCGCCTTCGTCATCGTCGCGATCAGCGTGATCATCCTCCGCCGGACCCGCCCCGACCTGCACCGCGCCTTCCGCACCCCGTGGGTGCCGGTCCTGCCGGTGGTGTCGGTGTGCGCCTCGCTGTGGCTGATGCTGAACCTGCCGACGGAGACCTGGCTGCGGTTCGCGATCTGGATGGCGCTGGGCGTCGTCGTGTACTTCCTGTACGGGCGGGGGCACAGCCGGCTGGGGCGGCACGAGGAGACGTCGGTGGGGGAGGTCATGAAGCCAAGGCGGGACGCCGAGTAGGACCGGGCGGACCGCTCAGGCGTTCCCGCGCACCGAGCGCGGGCCCCGCACGTCCGCGCCCAGCTCCTGGACCCTGCGCCGCAGTTCGCGGTCGGCGGTGACGACGACGCGGGGGCGGTCACCCGCCTCGGCGACGAGCTCGACGATCCGGTCGTCGCCGCTGCCGGGCGCCGCGTCGACCCGTACACCGGGGACGGACTCCACCCCGCGGGCCGCTCCCTCGACGACGAGCACGAGGTCGGGGGAGTCGCCGATCTCCGGGACGCCGTCCCGGGCGAGCCGGTCCCGCAACCGCTCCGCCGCACCGCGCCGGTCGCGCCACCAGCCGTCGGGGACGGAGCCGACGACGTTGGCGGCGTCGATGATCACTAGTGTCGTCACGGTACGACGGTATGCCGTGCGGACCGGGCTCAGGAGGACGAGCCGCCGGTCGCCGGGGACTTCTTCGCGGACTCCGGGATGTCCGAGTCGGTGCGGATCGCCTTCCACAGCTCCGTCGCCTGGGGTTCGGCGGCCACGACGCGGTTCGGGTCCGTCTTGTCGTACGCGACCGGGAGCATGATCGTCTCCATGGTGGAGGGATCGACACCGTTCAGGCTGCTGGCGAAGTCCGCGAGGGAGGTGAGGGAGGCCAGCTCGGAGTCGGTGGTGAGGGCCTCGGTGAGGGAGTCGGCGATCTTGTACGTCTTCGTCGGGCTGCCCAGCAGGTCCTGCTTCTTGATCTCGGAGAGCAGGGCGAGCATGAACTCCTGCTGGAGCCCGATACGGCCGAGGTCGCTGCCGTCGCCGACGCCGTGCCGGGTACGGACGAACGCGAGGGACTCGGTGCCGTTCAGCTTGTGCGTGCCCGCCTCGAGGTCGAGCCCGCTGGACTTGTCGTGGATGGCCTCCTCGACGGTGACGGTCACGCCGCCTATCGCGTCGACGAGCCCCTTGAAGCCGGCGAAGTCGATCTCCATGAAGTGGTCCATGCGGACCCCGGACATCTGCTCCACCGTCTTCACGACACACGCCGGACCGGCCGCCGAGTAGACGGAGTTGAACATCACACGCTGCGCGGACGGGAGCGTCGACCCGTCCGCCTTGGTGCACTCGGGGCGGGTGACGAGGGTGTCGCGGGGGATGCTGACGGCGACGGCCTCCGTGCGGCCCTCGGGTATGTGCATCACCAGCGCGGTGTCGGAACGGGCGCCCGCGACGTCGCCCGTGCCGAGCGAGGCGTTGTCCCCGGAGCGCGAGTCGGAGCCCAGGACCAGGATGTTCTGCCCGGACGTCGGCTGCTTCTCGGGACGGTCGTCGCCGAGCGCCCGGTCGATGTCGACGCCGTCGATGTTGCCGTCCAGGTCCTTGTAGAGCCAGTAACCGCCGCCGGCCGCGGCGAGGACGACGACCAGCAGGCCGAGCAGGATCCATCGGCCCGTGCGGCGGCGTCCCGTACGCCCTCGCTTGCGTCCGCGGCCGCCACGGCCCCCGGAGGGTGCGTCGGCGCTCCTGTGCTCAGGCGTCGAGACATGGCTCATGCTGCGCGAGTCCTCGCTGGTCGTGCCCGGGGAGAGGGCTGTGCTGAATGGCGCGGGACTCGGGTGGGGGGAAGTGCCGGTCCGTGTACTGCCGGGTTGACCCTGCACTATAGACAGGAATTCCACTGTTCGCGCTCAGAAGGTGATCTATTCGTGAACAGGAACGAAAGAATTAGTATGCGGCCATGACATGGTTGATCACGGGTGGTGCAGGGTTCATCGGGGCGCACGTCGTCCGCACGATGCTGGAGGCGGGCGAGCGGGTCGCGGTGTACGACGACCTGTCCACGGGCGACCCGGCGCGGGTTCCCGCGGAGGTGCCCTTCGTGAAGGGGAGCACGCTCGACGGCGAGCTGCTCCGGCGCACCCTCACCGATCTCGGGATCACGGGAGTCGTCCACCTGGCGGCCAAGAAGCAGGTCGCGGAATCGGTGGAGCGGCCGCTGTACTACTACCGCGAGAACGTCCACGGCCTGCAGACCCTGCTGGAGGCGGCCGCCGACACCGGTGTGCGGCACTTCCTGTTCTCCTCCTCGGCGGCCGTGTACGGCATGCCCGACGTGAAGCTGGTGACCGAGGACACCCCCTGCGCGCCCATCAACCCCTACGGCGAGACCAAGCTGGTGGGCGAGTGGATGGTGCGTGCCGCGGGCCGGGCGCACGGCATGACGACCGCCTCCCTGCGCTACTTCAACGTGGCGGGTGCCGCCGACGAACAGCTCGCGGACACCGGGGTCTTCAACCTGATCCCGATGGTCTTCGAGAAGCTCACCGAGGGCGCCGCCCCGGTGGTCTTCGGTGACGACTACGACACCGAGGACGGCACCTGCGTACGGGACTTCATCCACGTCGAGGACATCGCCTCCGCCCACCTGGCCGCGGCGCGCGCCCTGACCGGCCGGGAGCCGGGCAGTGACCTGACGGTCAACATCGGCCGCGGCGAGGGCGTCTCCGTACGCCGGATGATCGAGCTCATCGGCGAGGTGACCGGATACGGTGCCGACGCGGCGCCCGTGTCCGCGCCCCGCCGGGCCGGCGACCCGGCCCGGGTGGTCGCCTCGGCGGACCGTATCCGTACGGAACTGGACTGGTCGGCGCGGTACGACGTGCGCGCGATGGTGACCTCGGCGTGGGCGGGCTGGTGCGCGCGCCACCCGGAGGCCCGGCGCTGACGAAGGCGCCGCGGATCTACGATGCGGTGTCCGGGCCCGGGAGAGCCGGGCCGGTGCTCCGGAAAGGACGATGACAGACCATGCGCGCCACCACCGTGCGTGCGGACGGGCGACGGCCGCAGCCGGCCGGCGAGCCGGCCCGGGACTCCGCCGACCGGCCCGCCGCCGTGCGGTCCGGGCCATGGCTGCTGCGCGGACACGACGGCCGGCTCATCCTGTACGCACTCGCCGGCCGGGCGGTGCTGCGCTGGACCGAGCGCCGCAGCGGCGGACCGGAGTGGGACGGGCCGGACGTCCTGCCCGCCGAGGACCTGTCGCACCTCACGGTCGTCCAGGGCCGCAACCGGTACGCGCATCTGCTGGGCCGCCGGGTGCGGCCCGCGCAGGACGGTTCGCTCACCGTGGACCTGATGTACGCGATCCAGTACCAGGCGGGCCGGCCGCTCAGCGAGTGGCGGTCCATCGGCAATCCGCACGCCAAGCGGGAACGCACCGCGCTGATGGGCGCCCCGGCCGCCACCGTGGCCGACGACGGCACCCTGTACGTCTTCGCGCCCACGGCCGAGGGCCGCATCTCCCTGCGGCGCGAGGACGAGCGCGGCCGCTGGGCGCCCTGGCGCGATCTGCAGGTGACCGCCGCCCTGGACACCCCCGCGGCGGCCGCGACGTCCACCGGACACGTGGAACTCCTCGCCCCCGCCCGCGGCGGCGCCCTCACCTGGTTCCAGCCGGAACCGGGCAAGGCCCTGGAGCGGGGGCCCGACCTCGGGGTCGTCCCGCTGCCGGGTTCCGCCACGGCGGTGGAGACGTCCGGGGGCCGTCTCACGTACTACCTGACCGATGTGCGCGGCGACATGGTGGCCGTGCGCGCGGGGGAGTGGCCCGTACCGCTCGGGGCGAAGCCCGGCGACGGGCGGCACGCGGCGCTGACCACGACCCTCGACGGGTACGCCTGCACCGTGCTCGCGCACCGCGGCGCCGAGGGCCGGGTCATGCTCGGGGTCTGCGGCGCGGAGGACGAACGCAGCGGCGTGTGGTGGACGGACACCGGCACGGACTGCCTCGGTGATCCCGTTCTGGCCCTGGACGGACACGGCCGCGTGGTCGTGCTGGCCGTCGCCGCGGACGGATCGCTGACCCTGGCACGCCAGGAGGAGGGCCCGGGACTGACGCTCAGTGCCTGGAGCCGGATATGACCCGGGTGGTCGCGGCCCCCGTGGAGAGGGGCGTGAGGTGATGACCCGCAGGACCGATCGCAGGGCGGGCGGAGCCGTCGCGGATCCGCAACGGCACGCCTCCCATGTGGTGGCCGTCGTCGTGCCGGAACCCGCGGACGCGGTGCCGCTCGTCGCCCTGGAGCCGCCCGGCGCCGAGCTGGCCGTCGTCTGTCTGGGCCCCGGCACCAAGGAGGGCCGGGCCGCCCTCGACCGCGCGCTCGCGCAGGCCGCCGAGCGCGGCTGCCGGGTCGCGGACGGGCCCCGCGTGCTGCGGACGGAGGGAGGGGACACGGTCGCCGCCCTGCTCGACGCGCTGCGGGAGATCGGCCCCGAGCGGCTGCGCACCCTGGACCCCGACCCCGTGCACGTCTCGTTCGACAAGGTGAGCGGAACACCCGTCCACGACGGGCCGGCCGGGCACGCCCGGGCCGCCGCGGACGCGCTCGCCGCGGCGCGGGCGCTGCAACTCGAGACCGGCGAGCCCGTGTACGTCGAGTGCCACCGGGCGAAGGCGGACGTACGGCTCGGAGCCGCGTCCTGTCTGCGGTACCCCCTCCCCGTGAACTGGCTGTCGGCGGGCTTCGACGGCAGGCTCACCGCCTTCCTGCCCACGGCCGCGGGCGTGGTCCGCCGGTTCCAGGACGCGCCGGACGGCCGGTCCTGGAGCGGTCCCGAGCTGATCGAGGGGCCCGGCCTGCTGCCCGGCCTCACGGTGGTGCGCGATCCGCACGGGTTCCCGCACCTGTTCGGACTGCGCCGGACCCCGCGCCCCGACGGGGGTGTCGACGTCGCGGTCGTCCATGCCGCGCAGTACCGCACCGGGCAGCCGCCGACACCTTGGCAGCCGCTCGGCGGGCCGAACGCCGGCGACTGGCGCAAGGGACGCGAGGTCGGGTTCCCGACGGCGGCGTTCGACGCGGCCGGGAACCTCTTCGTCTTCGCCCGGAACTTCGGGCACAGCATCAGCTGCCGCCGCCAGTCGGCGGACGGGTCCTGGAGCCCCTGGCAGCATCTGGGCGGTACCCGGGTCGCCGACGAACTCGTGGCCGTGACCACCCCGTACGGCGGCGTCGAGGTGCTCGCCCGGGCCCGGGACACGGCCGGCGTGGTCCGCTGGTACGCGGACCGGGACGGTGCCTGGACGGAGGACCGCACACAGCCCCTCGCCGTCCGGCCCGGCACCATGGCGCCCGCGCCGGAGCCGGGCGGCATCCTCTTCCGCGACCTGGAGAGCAACAGGCCGTACGCCTGGCAGCCGGGCGCGCAGGCCCCCAGTCCGCTCGGTGACGCCGAGGGCTCCGGTCCGCCGGCCGCGGTCCGGGGTGTGGAGACGGACGGCTGGACGTACTCGCTGCTGGTCGGTGCGGGCCCCCGGGGAACGTGCGCGCTCGGCGTCTATCCCGAGGGGCGGCCGGGCCCGGACGCATGGTGGCGGGATCTCGGCGCGCCGTCGTACGGCGTCCCCGCCGCCGAGGTGAGCCGTACCGGGAGACTGACCGTCGCGACCAGGGCGCCCGGGGGGCGGCTGCTGGTCGCGCACCGGGACGAACGGGCGGCGTCCCTCGCCTTCGACGACTGGCGGACGGCCGGGGACCGGCGTCTCACGATGTGAACGCGTATGGGGACTATGACGCCCGGGAGCAGGAATGGTTGTACTGGGCGGCTTGTGATGAACGTCGCGATCATGCCATGACACGAGGACGTCGATTTCCGGTCATTCATTGTTAAAGTTCTGACCTCTCATGTGATCCTCCTGTGAAACCCGGGGTTCATCTGTGAGGACTCCCTGGGTCGCGACGAGGCAGCCGCAGGGCTCTGCGTCCTGTCGTGTTCGTGGCTGAGGGGTTATGACCAAGCTGTCCCTGCGGGCTGTCCAGAAGCTGACCTGCAAGAAGCGGGACGCCTGGTGGACGGTCTTCCTCGTCGACCCCCTGGCCACCCGGCTGCTGCTCGTCGTGGCGCGTTTCCGGTTCATCACACCCAACCGGGTCACCTGGGCCGCGCTCTTCATCGGCCTGGCGTCGGCCGGCTTCTTCCTGCGGGGCGACACCGGGTCGCTGATCGTCGGCGCGGTGCTCTACCACCTGAGCTTCGTCCTCGACTGCATCGACGGCAAACTGGCGCGGCTCAAGGGCAACGGCACGGTCTTCGGCGGCTGGCTCGACTACGTCTTCGACCGGATCCGTGTGCTGTTCTGCGCCCTCGCGCTGATGGGCGGCCAGTTCCTCCGCACGGACGACGAGCGCTACCTCCTCGCCGCGCTGGCCGTGGTCTTCCTCGACATGCTGCGGTACGTCGACGCCCTGCAGATCTACAAGATGCGCATGTCGATGCGTACGAAGATCGAGAAGGTCACCAAGGAGCGCGAGGAGGCCGAACGCGCGGTCCGGGGCCTGCCCGAGGAAGCCGAGGAGCCCGAGCAGCTCGTCTTCATGGAGGACCTGCTGCGCGACCACCCCGGTGCGGCGGCGGAGACCCTCCGCGAGCAGGCCGGCGCGGCGAACGTGGTGGACCTGCACGAGCAGTTCCGCGGCCAGTTCCCCTGGTACACCAGGATCCGCCGGGCACTTCTGCGCACCCGGATCCGGCCCCACCTCGTCAGCGGCATCGAGTTCCAGATGTTCGTCTTCATCGTGGGCCCGCTGATCGGGCAGATCCTGTGGACCACCGTGGTCTCCGCGGCGCTGCTGATGCTGTTCGAGCTCGTGATCATGTACAAGTTCTGGCTCTCCACCCGCGACTACACCCGCGTCATGGAGCAGCTGAGCCAGGAGACCCCCCGCGCCGGAGCGATCGCCCCCCAGCTGCACCGCGGCCGGCACCGCCGGGCCGCGCAGGAGGACGAGCTCCGCGCCGAGGAGCACCACCGGGCGCCGGAGCCCGAGGGGCACCCCGGCCTCCCGCACCGCCCCCACCCGCACGCCACCCCCCACGTGCCCGGCTTCCCGCAACAGACCGCACAGCCCGGAACCCCTCCGCAGCACAGTGACACCGTGCCGTTCCCGCACCTCGGGACCGCGCGGTCGTCCTGGCCGCACGGAACCCCCGGGACCTGGGAGAACTCCAGATGAGACAGGTGCCCGACGGCGACAACTACTGGGTGACGGTGGTCATCCCCGCCTACAACGCGGCGACCACGATCGGCAAGGCGCTCCAGTCCGCCGTGAACCAGACCTACGAGCTGGTCGAGGTGATCGTCGTCGACGACGCGTCGACCGACGGCACCATCGAGGTGGTCGGCAACTTCGCCGGCGGCAACGACCGGGTGCGGGTGCTGCGCAGGAAGCAGAACAGCGGCGGCGTCGGCGCCCCGCGCAACTGGGGCATCGCACAGGCGGCCGGCCGCTGGGTGATGTTCCTCGACGCGGACGACGAGCTGCCGCCCCGGGCCTGCGAGCTGCTCGTCGCCAGTGCCCTGGAGACCGGCAGCGACATCACCGCGGGCAGGGCGCTGCGCGTCAACCGGGCCACGGGGGAGTCCGAGCCGTGGGCCCCGGAGGTCTACGCGATGAACCGCACCGTGACGGGCCTGGAGGACTTCCCGCTGCTGCTGTCCGACCCCATCGCCGCGGCGAAGCTCTACAGCGTGGAGTTCCTGCGCTCGGGCGGGGTCTGGTTCCCCGAGGGCGTCTTCTACGAGGACACCTACTTCTCCACGGTCGCCGGCTGCACGGCCAGGGGCGTCACGATCATCACCGACCCCGTCTACCGCTGGATGTGGGAGCCGGAAGGCGCCTCCATCACCGGCCGCACCGGTGAGCTGCGCAGCATCCGCGACCGCATCGCGGTGCACCGCGCCACCGACCGGTTCCTGCTCGACCGCGGCCTGTGGTCGCTGAAGGTCCGCAAGGACTCCAAGTTCCTCTCGCACGACCTGCGCCTGTACATGCGGGCCCTGGCGGAGGGCGACGCGGCCTTCCAGCAGGGCTTCGTCGAGACGGTCAGCTCCTATCTGTTCACCGTCGACGCCGAGGCGTTCGACCTGTGCGGCCCCGTCGACCGGGTGCGCGCCTACCTCCTGATGTACCAGGAGACCGAGGCCGCCCTGACGACCCTGGACTACACCCAGCGCAGGAGCGTGTTCTCCTCCCACCTGGTGGAGGAGGACGGCCGCGTCTACTGGTCGGCGGACCATCTGCACCTGCCGGACGCCCGCCGCTTCCTGGACGTCACCGAACTGGGCCTCGCCGCCGCCCCGGTCTCCCAGGTGCCGCTCTTCGCCCAGCTCAACGGCTGGCAGGTGGACGGCACGAAACTGACGTACGACGGCGAACTCGTCAACCGCTTCGGGCGCATCTCCCCCGGTGACTCGGTCGCCCTGACCCTCGCGGTGCGCAACCGCCACACCAAGCGCGACGTGACCGTGCCCGTTCCCGACGTCCGGGTCGACGAGCGGCACGTGATCTTCGCGGGGAGCACCGACCTCACCCGGCTGCTCGGCGACGACTTCTCCGACAGCACGGTGTGGAACGTCTCGGTCATCGTCGAGTGGAACCGCAGCCGGTCCCGCTCCGCGCTGAACGTCCGCGACATCGAGCTGGACGGACTGCTCTTCCACCGCGAGGGCGAGGAGTTCGAGGGCTACCGCACCGTCAGCGGGAACCTCGCGTTCCGGTCCGCCGCGGCCGGCCGGCGCACCTTCGAGTCGGAGCAGAACGACCCGAACGCCCCCTGGATGTGGTGGCGCGACCGCATCCACCCGCCCATCCGGCAGCTGACCCACCGCTTCGAGCTGGCCGTGGTCGTGCCCTGCTACAACGTGGCCAAGTACCTGGACGACTGCCTCGGCTCCATCGCGGCCCAGCGCGGCTTCGCCGCCACCCAGGTCGTCCTGGTCGACGACGGCGCCACCGACGAGACACCGCGCATGCTGGACGAGTTCGCCCGCCACTACGCCAACGTCACCGTGGTGCACCAGCGCAACGGCGGCCTGGGCAACGCGCGCAACACGGGACTCGACCAGGTCGTCGCCCCCTACGTGACCTTCCTGGACTCGGACGACATCCTCGGCGAGGACGCCCTGGCCGCGATGCTGACGGCCGCGCGGCGGGACGGCTCCGAAGTGGTGATGGGCGACCTGGTCAACTTCCCGGACCGCCCGTACGGCCCGTGGAAGGACTACTTCGGCGGCGGCGACCGCGTCTTCCGGGACTTCGCCGAGGTCCCCGACATGATCTTCAGCGGTTCGGCCTGCAACAAGCTGTTCAGCACCCGGCTGCTGCGCCGGCTGGGCCTGCGGTTCGGCGAGGGCGTGCACTTCGAGGACGCCTGGCTCACCCTGCCCGCGATGCTCCGCGCGAACTCCCTCAGCCTCGTCGACCGCCCGGTCTACTGGTACCGCGGACGCCCCGACGGGTCCTCCATCATGGACTCGCTGTGGAGCAAGCCGGCCAACTACATCGACCACCTGCGGCTGAACCACTTCCTCCTGAACTACAGCAGCCAGGAACGCCCCGAGATCCGCCGGATGTTCCACCGGTACGTCACCCGGACGTACAAGGGCTTCCTCTGCAACGCCCGCAACGTCATGGGCCGTGCGCAGCTGGCCGAGATGTTCCCCGACCTCCACCGGCACTACGCGGAGGTCCCCGACGACGTCATCGTCGAGTTCGTCACCAACCCGGCCCAGCAGCTGGACCACTACGCCGCCAAGACCGGCAACTTCGAGCTGTTCTGCGACCCCGAGCCGGCCCTGGCCGCCGCCCCGCTGACCCTGGAGGTCGACGACGAGGGCTTCTACCGGAACTTCGCGGGCGGCATCCGTCCCAGCAGCACCGCACGGGTCGCGGACCCCAACGTCGTCGTGGAGAGCGTCCGCACCCGGGACGACGTCCTGGTCCTCGAAGGCTGCATGGCCTTCCCCGGTGTCGATCTGAGCGGCCCGATGGGCAACCGCCTGGAGCTCGTCTACCAGACCCGCCACGCCAAGACCGCGGTCCCCGTCACCCAGGTGTACCGGCGCGACGTGTGGAACACGCGGGGCGGCCGGGACCTGTACGCCGGCTGGTACGCGGAGCTGCCCGCCCGCGCGCTGGCCGGGAGCGGCTTCGGCGTCGGCGACTTCCGCCTGCGCGTGCACCGCGCCGACGGCACGCGGCACCGCAACGTCGTGATGAAGGCCCGGCTCGCCCTGCACCGGCTCAAGGGGCCCGGCCAGGTCGGCCCGTACCGCTACATGCTGACCATCGCCGCCCAGGACGCCCTGCACCTGCGGCTCGTCGACTCCGGCCGGATCGCCCGCCTGAGACACACGCTGTGGCGCGCCGCGCGGGAGATCCGCATCCTCAAGACCCGCAACCCCGGCTGGCGCATGCGCCTCGCCTACTGGCTGACCTATCCCTTCCTCAACGGCAAGGAGATCTGGCTGATCGGCGAGCGCTCCGACACGGCGCAGGACAACTCGTACCACTTCTTCAAGTGGATGCGGGAGAACCGCAGGCGCCGCAAGGCGTACTACGTGATCGACGGCGCGTCCCCCGACCACGCCAAGGTCGCCCCGTACGGCCGGGTCCTGAAGATCGGCTCGTTCAGGCACCGCGTGCACCTGCTGCACGCGACCAAGCTCATCGGCTCCTACGACTCCGAGTCGTACCTCGTCCCGGAGGGCTACAAGAAGGCCCTCTTCCTGCACCGGTTCGGCGAGCTGATCAAGTACCAGCGGGTGTTCCTCCAGCACGGGGTCACCTACAACGACGTGACGACCGGTGCCGACCAGCGGGTCGCCAGTTACGACCTGATCGTGACGGCGGGCCGTCAGGAGCGTGACTTCATGGCGCTGGAGGCCGGCTACGGCGACCGGGCGAAGCCCGTGGGCTTCCCGCGGTTCGACGCCCTGAAGCGGGAGCCGAGGGACAGACCGCGCATCCTGCTGATGCCGACCTGGCGGCAGTGGATCGTCACCGCCTCCTACAAGAAGTCGGCCGGCCCGGCCCGCACCAACTTCACCCAGTCCGAGTACTACCGCTTCTACCGGACGCTCCTCTCCGACCCCCGCCTGGGCGCGGCGCTCGACCACTTCGGCGTCGACCTGGAGTTCTTCCCGCACTACGAGATCCGCCCCTACCTGCACCACTTCAAGCTCGCGTCGCCGTCCATCCAGGTCGCCGACCCGCACACCCGCAATGTGCAGCAGGCCATGAAGGAATGCTCGCTGATGGTCACCGACTACTCCTCCGTGTTCTTCGACGTCGCCTACATGGGCATCCCGCTGGTCCACGTCCCCTTCGACGAGGAGGACTTCTACGGGCGGCACTACAAGCGCGGCTACTTCAACCTCTCCGAGCACGGCTTCGGCCCGGTCTGCCGGACCGTCGACCAGGCCGTCGACGAGATCATCGCCGCGATGCGCCGGGGCTTCACCGTGGAGCCGGTCCACCAGGCGCGCGTCGAGGGCTTCTTCGCGCAGCGCGGAGGGGGCAACTGCGAGCGGGTCCACGACGCCATCGACGCCCTGGGGGACGCGAGCGCCGCCGAGCTGGCGCCGCCGGCACCCGTGGGGGCGCTCCGGCCGAGCCCGGCGCGCACCGCGGGGAACACGCGCGAGGGGTGGATCGATGCTGCCTGAGACCGCCCACGGCCCGGCCCGCCTCTTCATCGCCGGCGACTCCAGCGCGTGCACCCGTGAGTTCAGCCGCGCGCCCATGACGGGCTGGGGCCAGGTGCTGCCGCTCTTCTTCACCCCGGACGTGGAGATCGTCAACTGTGCGCGGGCCGGGGCCAGTTCCCGCACCTTCGCGGAGCGCGGGCGGCTCGCCTGGATCCTGGACCAGCTGCGCCCCGGCGACCACCTCCTCGTCTCCTTCGGGCTCATCGACCACAAGCCGGAGAAGGAGCTGCACACCGAGCCCTTCGCCGACTACCAGCGCTACCTGCGGCTGTTCGTCGACGGTGCCCGCGACCGGGGCGCCCACCCCGTGCTGATCAGCCCGCACGAGCGGTGCACCTGGGACGACCACGGCAATCTGCGGCATGTCATCCGCCCCTACCCGATGGCGATGGCGGAACTGGCCGAGCAGACCGCGACGCCGTACGTCGACCTGTACACGCAGAGCCTGCAGTGGTGGGAGCAGCTGGGCCCGCAGGGCACCCGCGCCCTGTTCACGTATCTCGCGCCGGGCCAGTACCCCAACTACCCGGACGGCCTGGAGGACAGCACCCATCTGCTGCCCGACGGCGCCGTCGCCTGCGCCAGGTTCATCGCCCACTCGCTGGCCGGCCGGGGCATCGTCCCGCCGCACTGGGTGACGCGACTCGACGTGGAGCACTTCCCGCCGGAGGCGCTCGGCTGGCTCGACGACGCCACCCACGCCGCCCTCACCCGAGCCCGCACCATGGGAACAGGAGCCACCCTGTGAGCGGCGCGCCGCAGCCCGAGCCCTACCTCCTCACCCGGGTCCACGGGGTCCAGCCGGACGCGCCGCACATCCGGCTCACCGTGGAGCTGACGGCCAACGCCGACCCGCGCGTGCCCCTCCGGCCCGGCCAGGAGGTCGACTTCGCGCTGACCCTGCTGCCCGAGGGCTCCGGCCACCGCTACTACGGCTACGTCATGGCCCAGCCCTTCGCCGGCGTCGCGGACGTGGACCGGCTCGGCGGCCTGAGCCTGCTCGCCGTGGGGGACCGGTACGCCAGCTCGGTGGAGGCGGGCAGCACCCGGACCGCCCGGTTCACCGCGGTGGTCCGGCACGAGGTGGGCGCCGCGGCCTTCCTGATGCCGGAGGTGCGCGCGGGCATCATCGCGCACGGCGGCTCCAGCCTCACCAGCAGCACCCACTCCGTACGGCAGCAGGGCTACCGGATCGCACCGCTGCCGCCGCAGAGCCGCGTCCTGCACATCGCCCCCGGCTACCGCGGAGCGGTCAAGGACCTCACCGCGGGCCTCGGCGAGCGGGTCCGCCTGGTCGGCGTGGGCCCCGCGCGCTTCGGAGCCACCGGCGTCGAGCCGGACGGGGCCGTCCTCTACACCCCGTTCCCCCACCACCTGGGGTACGACCACTTCCCGTACGTCCTCGACGACGGCGACGGGCGTCTGATCCGCGGTCAGGTCACGGTCTACGTGGGCGACGCGGTACCGGCACCCGGCATCCTCGGTGGCTGACGCGGGACGCCGTGGCGGTTCCCGCTCCCGCTCCCGGTGCGGCGCCCTCGCCGCGCTCGCCCTCGCCGTCACCGCCTGCGCCCCCGCCGCCCCGGCCGGGAGCCCGGCTCCGGCGGAGCCGGGCGCGGCGGCGCGGGCCGGTGCCGGCCTGCCCGCGGGCGTGAGCTTCCACCGGCTCACCCGTACCTGGTCCGACGGCCGCGAGGCGCGGATCAGCCTGCTCCGGATCGCTCCCGACGCCGACGCGCGCGTGGTGGGCGTCCACGGCGAGCACCTCGCGACGCCGGACACGGTCCGGGCCATGGCGGCACGGGCGGGGGCCGTGGCCGCGGTGAACGGCGGCTTCTTCGACGTGGCGACCGGGCCGGACTTCAGCGGATACGCCGGTGATCCGCTGGGCGTCTACGCAAGTGACGGCGTCCTGCTCAGCGAGGCGGCTCAGGGGCGCACCGCCCTGGTGCTCGGTCCGCGCGGCAGCGCACCCCGCGTCACCCGGCTCCGCACCGCCCAGTCCGTGGCGGCGGCCGACGGTGCCGTGCGGGAGCTCGACGGCGTCGACCGCGTCCCGGGCAGGATCCTGGGCTGCGGGGGAGTGGGCGGGGACGTGCTGCCCGCCACCGGCGAGGTCCGCACCGCCCCCCTGCACAACCACCTCTGCACCGACCCCGATGAGATCGTCCGGTTCACCCCGGAGTGGGGCGTGAGCTCGCCGCCCGGCGCGCCCGGCAGCGTTGAGGCGCTCCTGGGCGGGAACGGGCGGGTCACGGAGGTGCGGAGCCCCGCGGGCGGACCGATCCCGCGCGGGGCCGGCTCTCTGTACGGGGTGGGCGACGGGGCGGCCTGGCTGCGGGCGCACGCGCGGCCGGGAGGAGCGGTCACCGTCGCGTCGCGGATCACGGACATGGAGGGGCGCTCGGTTCTGGCGGAGGGCGTCTCGGTGCTCGGCGGTGGTCCCGGCCTGGTGTATGACGGCCGCCCGGCCGTCGATCTCGCGGAGAACGGGTATCCCGCGAGCGCTCTGGCGCACCGCGCGCCGAGGACGCTGGCCGGTGTGCGGGCGGACGGAACCCTGTTGCTCGCCGTGGTCGACGGCCGTACCCCGACGAGCGCCGGCGCCACCTTCCAGGAGGCGGCTTCCCTGATGGCCGGACTGGGAGCGGTGTCCGCCCTGAATCTCGACGGCGGGGGGTCCAGCACGATGGCGGTCGACGGGTCCGTCGAGAACACGCCGATGGACGGGGACGGGCGGGGACAGGTCCAGCGACCGGTGGCCACCGCTGTGGCGGTCCTGCCCTGAGCGATTTGGTTGGCCTCCTCGCACTTGTCCGAGGCGTTCGGGTTGTTTGTGCTGCTCGCGTCCGGTGAACCCGGGGTAGCGCAAGAGGAGGACCGCACGGATCTTCACCGTGCGGTCCAACCCCTCGTCGGTGTCGGCCGGTTACGCCGGGACGCTCGCCACTCCCGGCTCCAGGAACCGCTTCCCGTTCACCCGCTCGGAGACGCCCTCACGGTCCAGGTACGGCGTGATGCCGCCCAGGTGGAAGGGCCATCCGGCACCGGTGATCAGGCACAGGTCGATGTCCTGGGCCTCGGCGACGACACCTTCGTCGAGCATGAGCCCGATCTCCTGCGCCACCGCGTCCAGCACCCGCGCCCGCACCTGCTCCTCGGTGAGGACGACATCGCCCTGCTTCAGCAGCGCGGCGACCTCGGGGTCCAGCTCCGGCTTGCCGGAGTCGTAGACGTAGAAGCCGCGCTTGCCCGCCTTGACGACGGCACGCAGGTTCTCGGAGACCGTGAACCGGTCCGGGAAGGCGCCGTGCAGGGTCTCGGACACGTGCAGACCGATCGCGGGGCCGACCAGCTCCAGCAGGACCAGCGGGGACATCGGCAGGCCGAGCGGCTCGACCGCCTTCTCCGCCACGGCCACCGGGGTGCCCTCGTCGATGACGTTCTGGACCTCGCCCATGAAGCGGGTCAGGATGCGGTTGACGACGAACGCCGGGGCGTCCTTCACCAGTACCGCGGTCTTCTTCAGCTTCTTGGCGACGGCGAACGCCGTGGCCAGCGAGGCGTCGTCCGTCTTCTCACCGCGGACGATCTCCAGCAGCGGGAGGACCGCGACCGGGTTGAAGAAGTGGAAGCCGACGACCCGCTCGGGGTGCTTCAGCTTCGACGCCATCTCCGACACCGAGAGCGAGGAGGTGTTGGTGGCGAGGATCGCGTGCGCCGGGGCGACCGCTTCCACCTCCGCGAACACCTGCTGCTTGACGCCGATCTCCTCGAAGACGGCCTCGATGACGAAGTCCGCGTCGGCGAAGCCCTCGGCCTTGTCCAGGACACCGCTGACCAGCGCCTTCAGGCGGTTGGCCTTGTCCTGGTTGATGCGGCCCTTGCCGAGCAGCTTGTCGATCTCGGCGTGGACGTAGCCCACACCCTTGTCGACGCGCTCCTGGTCGATGTCCGTGAGGACGACCGGGACCTCCAGGCGGCGGAGGAAGAGGAGGGCGAGCTGCGAGGCCATCAGACCGGCGCCCACGACACCGACCTTGGTGACCGGGCGGGCCAGGTTCTTGTCCGGCGCGCCCGCCGGGCGCTTGCCGCGCTTCTGCACCAGGTTGAACGCGTACAGACCCGCGCGCAATTCGCCGCCCATGATCAGGTCCGCGAGGGCCTGGTCCTCGGCGTCGTAGCCGGCCTGGAGGTCGCCGTCCTTGGCGGCGGCGATGATGTCCAGGGCGCGGTACGCGGCCGGGGCGGCGCCGTGCACCTTGCCGTCGGCGATGAAGCGGCCGCGGGCGACCGCCTGGTCCCAGGCCTCGCCGCGGTCGATCACCGGGCGCTCGACGACGATCTCGCCCTTGAGGACGGACGCCGTCCAGATGAGGGACTGCTCCAGGAAGTCCGCGCCCTCGAAGATCGCGTCCGCGATGCCGAGCTCGTAGACCTGCACGCCCTTGAGCTGCCGGTTCTGGTTGAGGGAGTTCTCGATGATCACCGAGACGGCCTTGTCGGCGCCGATCAGGTTCGGCAGCAGCGCGCAGCCGCCCCAGCCGGGGACCAGGCCGAGGAAGACCTCGGGGAGGGAGAACGCCGGGACGGCCGCGGAGACCGTGCGGTACGAGCAGTGCAGGCCGACCTCGACGCCGCCGCCCATGGCCGCGCCGTTGTAGTACGCGAAGGTCGGGACGGCGAGGGCCGACAGGCGCTTGAAGACCTCGTGGCCGCCCTTGCCGATCGCGAGCGCGTCCTCGTGCCGCTTCAGCAGCTCGACGCCCTTGAGGTCGGCGCCGACCGCGAAGATGAACGGCTTGCCGGTGATGCCGACGCCGACGATGTCGCCGTTCGCGGCCTCCGCCTCGACCTGGTCGATCGCGGTGTTGAGGTTCGCCAGCGACTGCGGGCCGAAGGTGGTCGGCTTCTTGTGGTCGTGACCGTTGTCCAGGGTGATCAGGGCGAAGCGCCCGGCGCCCAGGGGGAGGTCGAAGTGGCGTACGTGCGCCGTGGTGACGACCTCGTCCGGGAACAGCTCGGCCGCACCCTTCAGAAGCTCTGCGGTGGTGCTCACTTGTCCCCCTCGAAGTGCGGGTTCTCCCAGATGACCGTCGCGCCCATGCCGAAGCCGACGCACATGGTGGTCAGGCCGTAGCGGACGTTCGGCTGGTCCTCGAACTGGCGGGCCAGCTGCGTCATCAGCCGGACGCCGGAGGAGGCCAGCGGGTGACCGAAGGCGATGGCGCCGCCGTACTGGTTGACGCGCGCGTCGTCGTCGGCGATGCCGTAGTGCTCCAGGAAGGCGAGGACCTGGACGGCGAACGCCTCGTTGATCTCGAAGAGACCGATGTCCTCGATCGACAGGCCCGCCTGGGCCAGGGCCTTCTCCGTCGCCGGGATCGGGCCGTAGCCCATGACCTCCGGCTCGACGCCCGCGAAGGAGTAGGAGACCAGGCGCATCTTGACCGGGAGGTTGTTCTCCCGGGCGAAGTCCTCGCTCGCGATGAGCGAGGCGGTGGCGCCGTCGTTCAGACCGGCCGCGTTACCGGCGGTGACCCGGCCG
Organism: Streptomyces poonensis; assembly: GCF_014650915.1. Lineage (GTDB taxonomy): Bacteria > Actinomycetota > Actinomycetes > Streptomycetales > Streptomycetaceae > Streptomyces > Streptomyces poonensis. The sequence continues at coordinate 158,825 of NZ_BMVW01000012.1, forward strand.
TGGACGCGGAACGGCGTCTTCAGGTTCGCCAGGTTCTCCAGCGTGGTGCCCGGGCGCATCGGCTCGTCGGCGGTGACCAGGCCCCAGCCCGTCTCGCCGCCCTCGGGGTTGGTGCGGCGCACCGAGACCGGCACCAGGTCGGCCTGGATCTTGCCGTCGGCGTACGCCTTGGCGGCCTTCTCCTGGGAGCGCACGGCGTACTCGTCGGCGCGCTGCTTGGTGATCGTCGGGTAGCGGTCGTGCAGGTTCTCGGCGGTCATGCCCATGAACAGGGCGGACTCGTCGACGAGCTTCTCCGACACGAAGCGCGGGTTCGGGTCCACGCCCTCGCCCATCGGGTGGCGGCCCATGTGCTCGACACCGCCCGCGATGGCGACGTCGTACGCGCCGAAGGCGACCGAGCCGGCCACCGTGGTGACGGCGGTCAGCGCGCCCGCGCACATGCGGTCGATGGAGTAACCGGGCACGGAGGTCGGCAGACCGGCCAGGATGCCGGCGGTGCGGCCGATGGTCAGGCCCTGGTCGCCGATCTGGGTGGTGGCGGCGACGGCGACCTCGTCGACCTTCTTGGGGTCGAGGCCGGGGTTGCGGCGCAGCAGCTCCCGGATCGCCTTCACGACGAGGTCGTCGGCGCGGGTCTCGTGGTAGATGCCCTTCGGGCCCGCCTTGCCGAACGGGGTGCGGACGCCGTCGACGAAGACGACGTCCCTGACGGTACGAGGCACGATGGCTCTCCTCCAGGGTGCGGGGTGGCACTGCTGCGGCACACTGAGCGTGCGCTCAGCCCCATGCTACTTGTGGGTAACGTAGCTGCCCAGTCCCCCTGGCCGCAGCGGTGAAGGTCACACGTGATCCGTCCGGCCGGTGCAGGTGACGTCACCCGTGACCGGCCCGCCGGGGCGGCGCCGTCGACCCCCTCGGCGTCAGCACCGGAGTGGGCACCGGATGCGAGCCGCCGCCCTCGCCGCCTGTGATCACCTCGAACAGCGTCCGCGCCACCTCGGCCCCGAACCCGTGCACGTCATGGCTCATCGCGGACAGCGTGGGATGCGTCAGCCGGCAGAGCTGGGAGTCGTCCCACGCCAGCAGCGAGACGTCGTCCGGGACCCGCAGCCCCATCTCCGCCGCCACCGAAAGACCGGCCACCGCCATGATGTCGTTGTCGTACACGATCGCCGTCGGCCGGTCCTCGCCCAGGGCGCTGAGCAGCGACCTTGTCGCCCGCGCCCCCGACTCGCCCGAGAAGTCGGTCGCCACCTGCCACGCCCCGGCGAGCTCCAGCGCCCGCGCGGCCTCGTCGAACGCGGCCGTACGGATGGACGTGTGCCCGAAGGCCGCCGCGCCGCCCACCCGCGCGATCCGCCGGTGCCCGAGCGCGGCGAGATAGCGCACGGCCTCCGTGACGGCGGTGGCGTCGTCGGTCCACACGGAGGGGAGGCTGCCGGTCAGGGAAGGGTGCCCGACGGCCACGACCGGGAGGCCGAGCCGTTCGACGGCCGCCGGCCGGGGGTCGTCCGCGTGGAAGTCGACCAGGATCGAACCGCCGACCTGCTTCCCCCTCCACCAGGTGTCGAGCAGCCCGGCCTCCTCCTCCAGGTTCCGTACCAGCCGCAGCAGCAGCGAGCACGAGCGCTCGGTCAGCACGCTCTCCACGCCCGAGACGAACTCCATGTAGAAGGGCTCGAGCCCGAGCAGCCGGGCCGGCCGGCAGATCGCCAGCCCGACCGCGTCCACCCGCCGGCTCGACAGCGACCGCGCGGACGAGTTGGGCGCCCAGCCCAGCTCGCGCGCGGCCGCGAAGATCCGGTCCCGGGTGGCCTCGGACAGCCCCGGCCGCTGGTTGAAGGCGAGCGACACGGCCCCCTTGGACACCCCGGCACGGGCGGCGACGTCCTTGATGGTGACGCGGGGGGTCGGAGGGGTCGTCACAGGGTCGGCTCCACGCAGTACAGGGCGGCTCGGGCGGCAGTCGCGTCGGGGTCCGTCCAGCCGTCCACGCCGATGGTGACGTGCTCGCCGGGGAGCAGCGTGACGAGCCCGGTGTCGGCCCGCGCCCCGGGTGCCAGCCGGTCGGCCTGGAGCAGCAGGTCGCGCACCAGGGTACGGGCGGTCACCGTCACCGTCCCCGGTGCCACCGAGACCTCGAACTCCGGCTTCGGGTAAGGGATCTCGCGGTCCGGCACCGGGAAGTGCACCGCACGCAGCCCGTCGACATCCGCGACCAGGAACTCCTTCGCCCCCACGGGCTCCAGCTCGCGCGGTACGCGGATGTCGGCGACCGCCCGCGGGAAGGCCGTGACCTGCACGGTCGCCCCGCCCAGCACGGTCCCGTCCACGGACATCCGCCGCAGCCGCAGCCCGGCCCGCCACACCTCGGCCGCCTGGTTGACCGCGGCGAGGACCAGCCCGTCGTCCCCGGCCCGCAGGGTCAGCAGCCGGTCCGCGTACAGCCGGCGCAGCTCGTGGTACAGCGGCTTCGGCCGGCCGTCACCGTCGATCGCCGCCCAGGAGGTCACCGGCCAGCAGTCGTTGAGCTGCCACATGATCGTGCCCGCGCACACCGGCCAGTGGGACCGCCAGTGCTCGATCCCGGCGGCGACGGCCCGCGCCTGGTTGACCTGCATGAGGTAGTGCCAGCGGTCGAAGTCCGCGCCCGGCTTCCCCTCCGGCACGGCGAAGTGGCGGGCGAGCCCCCGCTCCAGCTTGCCGTTGCCGTCCTCCGCCTTCTGGTGGTGCAGCATCCCGGGGGAGTCCGCGGCGGGCTCCTCGCCGGGCAGCGCCCGCCGCAGCGTGGCGTACGCGGGCGGGGCCTGCCAGCCGAACTCGGCCACGAAACGCGGCACGTTCGCCCGGTACTCCGCGTAGTCCCGCCGGTTCCACACCTCCCACGAGTGGTGCGTGCCGTGCGCGGGGTCGTTGGGGTGGTGGTCCCAGGAGCCCGACCAGGGGCTGCCCGCCGTGTACGGCCGCGTCGGGTCGAGCTCGGCGACGACGCGCGGCAGCAGCCCCAGGTAGTAGCCCTCGCCCCACGACTCCCCGGCGAGCCGCCCCTCCCAGTCCCAGTCGCGGAAGCCCCACAGGTTCTCGTTGTTGCCGTTCCACAGCACGAGCGAGGGGTGCGGCATCAGCCGTACGACGTTCTCGCGGGCCTCGGCCTCCACCTCGCCCCGCAGCGGCTGCTCCTCGGGGTAGGCCGCGCACGCGAACGGGAAGTCCTGCCAGACCAGCAGCCCCAGCTCGTCGCACGCGTCGTAGAAGTCCTCGCTCTCGTAGATCCCGCCACCCCAGACGCGCACGAGATCCACACCCGCCTCGGCCGCCTGCGTGAGCCGCTCGCGGTAGCGCTCGCGCGTGATCCGGGACGGGAACACGTCGTCCGGGATCCAGTTGACCCCGCGCGCGAACAGCCGCGTCCCGTTGACGACGAAGGTGAACCCGGTGCCGTACGCGTCCGTGCTCCGGTCCAGCTCCAAGGTCCGGAAGCCGATGCGGCGGTGCCAGGCGTCGAGCGGGGTGCCGTTGTGCGTGAGCGTCAGCTCGACGTCGTACAGCGGCTGTTCCCCGTACCCCCGCGGCCACCACAGCTCCACGTCCGGCACGTCGAGCCGTACGGTCCCGCTCGTGCCGTCGACGGCCGCGACCGCCCGTACGTCACCGATCCGCGCCTCCAGGGTGAGGTCGGCCTCGATCCGCGTGCGCTCGACGTCAACGTGCAGCTCGACCCGCCCCCGGCCCCCGTCGGCGACGGTGACCAGCGGGCGCACCCGGGCCAGCCGCGCCGTCGACCAGCGCTCCAGCCGCACCGGACGCCAGATCCCGGCCGTGACCAGCGTCGGGCCCCAGTCCCAGCCGAAGGAGCAGGCCATCTTACGGAGGTACTGGAAGGGCTCGGGGTAGGCGTTCGGACGGTCGCCGAGCCGCTCCCGTACCGCCTCCGCCTCGGTGTACGCGGAGGCGAAGCGCACCGTCAGCCGGCCGGAGAGGCCCGTCACGTGGAAGCGGTACGAGCGGTGCATGTTGCGCACCCGGCCCAGCGGCCGGTCGTCCAGCAGGATCTCGGCAGCCGTGTCGAGTCCGTCGAAGACGAGGTCGGTCTGCTCGTGCCCGGTGGGGGAGGGGGCGAGGTCGGTCTCGTACGTCCACTCCCGGCGCCCCACCCACGCCACGTCCGTCTCGTTCGGTCCGAGGAAGGGGTCCGGGATCACCCCGGCCGCCAGCAGATCGGTGTGCACACAGCCCGGGACCGCGGCGGGCAGCTCCGCGCCGTCGTGCCGCAGGGTCCATCCGTCGGTGAGCGGTGTGGCGTCCAGCATGCGCACTCCCTAAACCGGTCGAGCCGGTTGGTCGAAAGGCCTGCCTGAAACATTTCGAATCCCTTGGCGCGATTGGGACTTTACCGGTTCAGTGACGGTCTGTCAGAGTGCCGAACCAGCCAACCCACCCGTGCTCGTCCGTCACAGAACGGAGCTGGTGCACATGAACCACCGCAGGAGTCACAGAGGTCTCATCGGAGCACTGCTGGCCGCCGGGCTCATGGCCGCGGGCTGCACGGGCACCGGCGGCTCGGCGAAGGGCGCCGACGCCGAGGCGCCCGACGATCCGTCCAAGGTGTCCGGAACCATCACGGTCCTCACCCACCGCACCGACATCGTGCAGGACGGCACGATGGACAAGTACGCCGAGGAGTTCAACCGGACGTATCCGAAGGTGAAGGTCGAGTTCGAGGCCATCACGGACTACGAGGCCGAAGTCAAGATCCGGATGAACACGGAGAACTACGGCGACGTCCTGATGATCCCGGCCGTCATCAAGAAGAACGACTACCCGAAGTTCTTCGCCTCGCTGGGCAGTGAGGACGAGCGGAGCAAGAAGTACCGCTTCACCGACTACACCACCGTCGACGGCAAGGTCTACGGCCAGAGCCCGATCGGCGTGACCCCCGGCTTCATCTACAACAAGAAGGTGTGGCAGGAAGCCGGGATCACCGACTGGCCCACCACCCCGGACGAGTTCCTCACGGCGCTGAAGGCCATCGAGGCGAAGACGGACGCGGTGCCGTACTACACCAACTTCAAGGCGGGGTGGCCGCTGGCCCAGTGGACCTCCGTCAACGGCTCGGTCGGCTGCGACACGAAGGCCACCACGAAGCTGGCCGAGGGCGACCCCTGGGCGAAGGGCGCCGATCTCCGCGTCGCCGACGAGCTGCTGTACGACATCGTGCACGAAGGGCTGATCGAGAAGGATCCGACGACCACCAACTGGGAGGCGTCGAAGCCGGGCACCGCGAAGGGCGACATCGCCACGCAGTGGCTGGGCAGCTGGGCGATCATCCAGTTCCGGCAGGCCGCCGAGCAGGCCGGCACCGACCCCGACGACATCGGCTTCATGCCCTTCCCGGCCCGGACCGACGGGAAATTCTGCGCCGTCGTCGCCCCCGACTACAACCAGGCCGTCAACGTCCACTCCGACAACAAGCCGGCCGCCCGCGCCTGGATCGACTGGTTCACCGACAAGTCCGGCTACGCCGACGACAACCTCGCCCTCTCCCCGCTGAAGGACGCGCCGCTGCCCGACGTGCTGAAGGACTACGAGGACGAGGGCGTGAAGTTTCTCGAGACCGAGGACAGCGAGGGCGCGACGGTCAAGGAGATCGACAACGCCTCCGAGGTCGGCATCTACCAGCCCGACTACCGCCAGGAGCTGGTCGACATGGCCCGCGGCGCCAAGGACGGCGACCTCGACGACTACCTCGCCGGCCTGGGCAAGCGCTGGACCGGGGCGGCCGGGTCCCTGGGGTCCTGATGGCGCACACGACGCACAGGACCCACGCGAAGGAGAAGGTGGCGCGCCCGGCGGTGACCGCGCCACCGTCCCCGGGGCCGGCGGCGCCGCGCGGGGTGCGGGCCCGGAAGCTGCTCACCCCGTGGCTCTTCCTGATCGCCCCCCTCGCGCTGCTGATCGTCTTCACCTACGCGCCGGTCGCCAACATGGTCGCGTACAGCTTCACCGACTGGGACGGCGTCAGCCCGGAACTGAGCTGGACGGGCGTCGGGAACTACGTCGACATCTTCACGCGTGCGGAGCTCTTCCAGGTCTTCCTGGTCAGCGGCTACTACCTCGCCGCCTCGGCGGTGCAGATCGGCCTCGCGCTGTACTTCGCGACGGTCCTGAGCTTCAACCTCCGCTTCCGCAACTTCTTCAAGGGCGTCATCTTCTTCCCGTACCTGATCAACGGGGTCGCGATCGGCTTCGTCTTCCTCTACTTTTTCCAGGACGGCGGCACGCTCGACTCGGTGCTCGGGCTCCTCGGGTACGAGTCCGACCGGGCCTGGCTCGGCACGTCGGCCTCCGCGAACGTCTCGCTGGCGGGCGTGTCGATCTGGCGCCATCTCGGCCTGAACTTCGTGCTGTTCCTGGGCGCGATCCAGTCGATCCCGGGGGAGCTGTACGAGGCGGCCGAGCTGGACGGGGCCGGTCGCTGGCAGCAGTTCCGGTACATCATCGCGCCCGGCATCCGCCCGGTGCTGAGCCTGACCGTGATCCTGTCGATCTCCGGTTCGCTGGCGGTCTTCGAGATCCCGTACATCATGACCGGCGGCGCGACCGGCACCGAGACCTTTGTGATCCAGACGGTGAAGCTGGCGTTCCAGTTCAACAAGACCGGGCTCGCGTCGGCCGCCGCGGTCGTCCTGCTGCTGATCATCCTCGCGGTGACCTGGGTGCAGCGCCGACTGGTCCCCGACGACAAGGTGGATCTCGTATGACGACCACGACGACCACGACGCGCATGAGGAGCACGACGGTCACGAGGCCCCCGGCACGCTCGGCTCCGGCTTCCGTCCTCCGCGGGAGGATCGCCCGCGCGCTCACCTACCTGTCCCTGGTCGCCGCCACCGTCGTCGTCCTGCTGCCGCTCGCCGTGGTCTTCCTGACCTCGCTGAAGAGCGAGCGCGAGATGGCGGACGACAGCGGCGCGCTGTCGCTCCCCGGTGACCTGCTGAACGTCTCCAACTACGTGACGGCGTTCCAGGACGGCCGGATGCTCATGGCGTTCGGCAACACGGCCTTCATCCTGCTCTTCGCCATCGCGGGCACGGTGGTCATCGGCTCGATGGCCGCGTACGCGATCGACCGCTTCACGTTCCGCTTCCGGAAGTTGGTCGTGGCGCTCTTCCTGGTGGCGACCCTGGTCCCCGGGGTCACCACACAGGTGGCGACCTTCCAGATCGTCAACAGCCTGGGCATGTTCGACACCCGCTGGGCGCCGATCCTGCTCTACATGGGGACCGACATCGTCTCGATCTACATCTTCCTGCAGTTCATCCGGTCGATCCCGGTCTCGCTCGACGAGGCGGCGCGGCTGGACGGCGCGAACTCCCTCACCATCTACCGCAGGATCATCCTTCCGCTGCTGAAGCCGGCGATCGCGACGGTCGTGATCGTGAAGGGCATCACCGTCTACAACGACTTCTACATCCCCTTCCTCTACATGCCCTCCGAGGATCTCGGCGTGATCTCGACGTCGCTGTTCCGCTTCAAGGGCCCGTTCGGGGCGCACTGGGAGGTGATCTCGGCGGGCGTGGTCCTCGTCATCCTGCCGACGCTGCTCGCGTTCCTGTTCCTCCAGCGCTACATCTACAACGGGTTCATGCGGGGGGCGACGAAGTGAACCGCCCGCCAGGGCGCCCGGGCCGCGCCACGCCGCCCGGGCTCCCTCCCTAGCGCGCCAGCGCCTCCACCAGCACGGGCGCCACCTGCTCGATCTGCCAGGGCCGCGCCCCGTACGCCGCCAGCGCCGCGCCGACCGACCCGGCGTCGGGGGAGACCGGCGGCTCCCAGCACACCCGCCGCACCGTGTCGGGGGCGATCAGGTTCTCCTGGGGCATGTTCAGCCGCTCGGCCAGCGCGGTCACGGCGGCCCTGGCCGCGGACAGCCGCGCCGCGGCCGCCGGGTCCTTGTCGGCCCAGGCCCGCGGCGGCGGGGGCCCGGTCACCGGCTGCCCGGGCTGCGGCAGCCCGGACTCGGACAGCGCCCTGGCGCGATCGACGGCGGCCTGCCACTGCTCCAGCTGCCGGCGGCCCATCCGGTGCCCGAAGCCGTTCAGCGCGGCCAGCGCGTGCACGTTCGGCGGTACGGCGAGCGCGGCCTCGACGATCGCCGCGTCACTGAGCACCTTCCCCGGCGAGACGTCCCGGCGCCGCGCGATACGGTCCCGGGTCTCCCACAGCTCCTTCACGACGGCCATCTGCCGGCGCCGTCGCACCTTGTGCATCCCGGACGTACGGCGCCAGGGGTCCTTGCGCGGCTCCGCGGGCGGCGCCGAGGCGATCGCGTCGAACTCCTGACGGGCCCATTCCAGCTTGCCCTGCCGGTCGAGCTCCTTCTCCAGCGCGTCGCGCAGGTCGACGAGGAGCTCCACGTCGAGGGCGGCGTAGCGCAGCCACGGCTCGGGCAGCGGGCGCGTGGACCAGTCGACCGCGGAGTGCCCCTTCTCCAGGACGTAGCCGAGGACGCCCTCGACCATCGCGCCGAGCCCGACGCGGGGGAACCCGGCCAGGCGCCCGGCCAGTTCGGTGTCGAAGACGACCTCCGGCACCATGCCTATCTCACGCAGACAGGGCAGGTCCTGGGTGGCCGCGTGCAGCACCCACTCCGCTCCGGCGAGCGCGTCGCCGAGACCTGACAGGTCGGGGCAGGCGACGGGGTCGATCAGGGCGGTGCCCGCGCCGGCCCGGCGCAGCTGGACGAGGTAGGCGCGCTGGCCGTAGCGGTACCCGGACGCACGCTCGGCGTCGACGGCCACCGGTCCGGTGCCGGCGGCGAAGGCGGCGATCACCCCGGCGAGCGAGGCCTCGTCGGCGATCACGGGCGGGACGCCGTCCTGCGGCTCCAGCAGGGGGATCGGCGCCTCCGTCGCAGAAGATCCGCCGTCGTCCGGAGGAGCGCCTCCGGTGGTGCGCAGGGTGCTGTCTGCTGCGGTCTCTTGGGCGTCGGTCACCTGTCAAGGGTATCTGTGTATGGACTGGACCCGCCGACGGAACGTTCCGTCGACGGGCGCCCGGGGGTCGTAAACCGGTCAGCCGCCCCGCACGCCGGTGCACACCTGCCGTGCACGGACCCGGGACCGACGCGGGGTCGTCGGTCCCGGGCTGATGGACCGGGCCCGGTGGACGGGAGCGGGGAAGCCGGGCCCGGTGGACAGGGGCGCGGGCACCGGACCGGGAAGCCCGCGCCGGATCGGCGCGGCGGTGCCGGGCCGCGGGGCGGCGCTCAGTGGATGATCCCGGTGCGCAGGGCCACCGCCACCATCCCGGCGCGGTCGCCCGTGCCGAGCTTGCGGGCGATGCGGGCGAGGTGGCTCTTCACGGTGAGCGCGGACAGGCCCATCGACACGCCGATCGCTTTGTTGGACTGGCCCTCGGCCACCAGGCGCAGCACCTCCACCTCGCGGCCCGACAGTTCGCGGTAGCCGCCCGGGTGGCTCGGGGCACCCGGGGGGCGGCGGTGCATACGGGCCGCGGCGGCGCCGATGGGGGCGGCGCCGGGACGGGTGGGCAGCCCGATGCTGGTGCGGGTGCCGGTGACGACATAGCCCTTCACTCCGCCCGCGAGGGCGTTGCGGACGGCGCCGATGTCGTCGGCGGCGGACAGGGCGAGGCCGTTGGGCCAGCCCGCGGCACGGGTCTCGGACAGAAGCGTGAGGCCGGAGCCGTCGGGGAGATGGACGTCTGCGACACAGATGTCGCGGGGGTTGCCGATGCGGGGACGAGCCTCCGCGACGGACGAGGCCTCGATGACGTCGCGCACACCGAGCGCCCACAGGTGGCGGGTCACGGTGGAGCGGACGCGGGGATCGGCCACGACCACCATCGCGGTCGGCTTGTTCGGGCGGTAGGCGACCAGGCTTGCGGGCTGCTCGAGGAGAACGGACACCAGGCCTCCTGGGGTTCGGGACGGAACCGGCTCGCGGGGATCAAGCCGGGACGAACCGTGCTTTCAAGGTCACAGACCTCTTCGGCACCCAGCCGGGGGTCCTTTAGAGAATGATCACGATTTGATGAGTCACAATACGTGCAATTCGGACACGCCTTCGATCATTCGAAGATCGAACGGGGTCGCTCCGCGTCAATACGGGTCCGAAAGTGGCCGTATCGACAAAGAGGCAGGGGCAAACGGGTGAGGTGGCGGTAAAGGGGTGTGGACGCGCGGAGGCCCCCGGCGGCGATGCGGCCGGGGGCCTCGGTGGCGGTGGCGATGCGGCTGGGGACGCGTCGCGGGAGGAGCGGAAGCGCCCCGGAGAGGCGCGGGACTGTGTCCGCCGGCGGCTTCGCCGCGTGGATGCGACCGGCCGCGACGGACCCGCGGGTGAAGTGCCGGTCGTGCGGCGAAGCGCTCAGCGGGGGCGCGGGCCCCGGCGCTGGGGCAGGGTGACGACGGAGGCGTCACCCGGGACGGCCGGGGGCAGGCCGGCGACCTGGGCGAGGAGATCGCACCAGGAGGCCAGGTGGGACGCGGTGTCGGGAACGCCGCCCAGGCCCTCGCGCGGGGTCCAGGAGGCGCGGATCTCGATCTGCGAGGCGGCCGGGCGGGAGCTGAGGCCGCCGAAGTAGTGGGAGCTCGCGCGCGTGACGGTGCCGCTCGGCTCGCCGTACGGCAGGCCGCGGGACTGGAGCGCGCCGGTCAGCCACGCCCAGCAGACCTCGGGGAGCAGCGGGTCCGCGGCCATCTCCGGTTCCAGCTCCGCGCGGATCAGGGTGACCAGACGGAAGGAGCCCTGCCACGCCTCGTGCCCGGCCGGATCGTGGAGGAGGATGAGGCGGCCGTCGGCGAGGTCCTCGTCGTCGTCGAGGACCGCGGCCTCCAGGGCGTACGCGTACGGGGCGAGCCGCTGCGGCGGACGCGTGGCCTCGATCTCGATCTCCGGTCGCAGCCGCGCTCCTCTCAGCGCGTCGACGGCCGCGCGGAAGGGCAGCGGCGCCGCCTCCATAGCTCTCCGCTCCCCCTCCTTCGGGTCGTCCATCCCGCCAGCGTCGTCCGACAGTCGTCCCTGAGCCGCAGCCATGCGGGGAAGAGTAAGGGGAACGGGCGCCCCGCGCGGGGAGAGACACCCGTGCGCAAGGTCACGGTCGCATCGCGTTGAGCGAACGCGCGCCGGGGGCACGGGGGAGACCCGGCGGCCCGGCGCGGGGACCCGGGACAAAAGGGCACGCGGGCCGTGCGAGACTCTTCGTCGTGAGTGCCAACGCCAGCCCCTCGGGCTCCCAGCCGACCGCCACGTACGACTCCGCCTTCCTCAGGGCGTGCCGCCGCGAGTCCGTGCCGCACACGCCGGTGTGGTTCATGCGGCAGGCCGGACGGTCCCTGCCGGAGTACCGGAAGGTGCGCGAGGGCATCCCGATGCTGGAGTCCTGCATGCGCCCCGAGCTGGTCACGGAGATCACCCTCCAGCCGGTACGGCGGCACAACGTGGACGCGGCGATCTACTTCAGCGACATCGTGGTGCCGCTGAAGGCCATCGGCATCGACCTCGACATCAAGCCCGGCGTCGGCCCGGTCGTGGAGAACCCGATCCGCACCCGCGCCGACCTCGCCCGGCTGCGCGATCTGACCCCCGAGGACGTCTCCTACGTCACCGAGGCGATCGGGCTGCTCACCGCCGAGCTCGGTGAGACCCCGCTCATCGGCTTCGCGGGCGCCCCCTTCACCCTGGCCAGCTATCTCGTCGAGGGCGGCCCGTCCCGCAACCACGAGCACACCAAGGCGCTCATGTACGGCGACCCGGAGCTGTGGGCCGACCTCCTCGACCGCCTCGCCGAGATCACCTCCGCGTTCCTGAAGGTGCAGATCGAGGCCGGCGCCAGCGCGGTGCAGCTCTTCGACTCGTGGGTGGGCGCCCTCGCGCCCGCCGACTACCGGCGCTCGGTGCTGCCCGCGTCCGCCAAGGTCTTCGAGGCCGTGGCGGGGTACGGCGTCCCCCGCATCCACTTCGGTGTCGGCACCGGTGAGCTGCTGGGCCTCATGGGCGAGGCGGGCGCGGACGTCGTCGGCGTCGACTGGCGCGTCCCGCTGCACGAGGCGGCCCGCCGGGTCGGCCCGGGCAAGGCGCTCCAGGGCAACCTCGACCCGGCCGTCCTCTTCTCCAGCCGGGAGGCGATCGAGGCCAAGACCTGCGAGGTCCTCGACGCGGCCGCGGACCTGGAGGGTCACATCTTCAACCTCGGGCACGGCGTCCTGCCGTCCACGGACCCCGACGCGCTGACCCGGCTCGTCGAGCACGTCCACACGCAGACGGCGCTCTGACCCGGCCGCGAGGCCCTCACCAGCTGTGCCGCGCACGCCTGCCGAACAGCAGGCCGCGCGGCTCGGGCGGCGGCGGGGTGCCGGGGCGCAGCGGCCAGGCGATCAGCATGCCCGCCACGAAGCCGACGACATGGGCCGCGTACGCCACCGTCCCGGCGTTCGCGACGCCCTCGCCCGCCGAGTACACCGCCTGCAGCGCAAACCAGAAGCCCAGCACCAGCCACGCGGGCAGCCGCAGCGGCAGGAAGATCAGGAACGGGACCAGCACCCACACCCGGGCCTTCGGGTAGAGCACGAGATACGCGCCGAGCACCCCGGCGATCGCCCCGGACGCGCCGATGAGCGGGTCGGCGGAGCCGGCGTTGAGGAGCGCGTAGCCGTACGTGGCCGCGTATCCGCAGACCAGGTAGAACAGCGCGAACCGCACATGTCCCAGCCGGTCCTCGATGTTGTTGCCGAAGACCAGCAGGAAGAGCATGTTGCCCAGCAGGTGCAGCCAGCCGCCGTGCAGGAACATCGCCGAGAGCACGGACAGCGGCGGCGACTTGTCGTAGTCCGGCGGCCCCACCACACAGCCGGGCCCCTGCGGACCCACGCCCGTCTCGCCGGTGGGCACCAGCCGCGGCAGCTGCTGGTGGATCAGTTCCTGCGGCACCGCGGCGTACTGGTCGAGGAACGCCTGCAGCCTGCACGCCTGCGCCAGCCCGCTGTCACCCGCCACCGAACCGGCCAGGCCCGGCATGAAGAGGAAGACGGCGACGTTCACGGCGATCAGCGTGTACGTCACGTAGGGCGTGCGGCGCGTCGGGTTCACGTCATGGACGGGGATCACCACGGGGGACGGGTGCCCCCGATCGGGCTTGCGGAACCGGCGCGCTGAACGCGGGGGAGCCCACACGCGTATGACTCCGCGACATCCGGGACGCGAGGAGACACGTGAGGAACAGGCGATGAACGACCGAGTCACTCCACCGATGCACGCCCTGCCCGACGGCGAGGCCGAGATAGCCCTGGTACTGCGTCTGCCCTGGGAGGACGTCGCACGGCTGGGCCAGGAGGCCGGCCGCCTCGCCGCCCAGCTGCAGCGCCCCGTCACCCTCGACGAGGCGGTCAGCCACCGGTTGCGCTCCGCGCGCCCGTCCGCCGCGCACGCGAAACCGCCGGCCGAGCCGTCGGCCACCACCGCGATGCCCGCCGGCGCCTCCCTGTCCGGCGGCGCCTCGGTGTCGTCCCTGCCGCCGAGACCGCCGGCCGAGCAGGCCCGCCAGGCCATCGAGCGGATCAACGGGTCGATATAGCGCGGGACGGGACGGGCGGCCGGAGCGCCGATGCCTCACGCGCCGCCGCGCCGCACCGCCCCCGCCGCCTTCCGCGCCGCCACCAGCACCGGGTCCCACACGGGGGAGAACGGGGGCGCGTACCCCAGGTCCAGGGTCGTCATCCGTTCCACCGTCATGCCCGCGGTCAGCGCCACCGCGGCGATGTCCACACGCTTGCCCGCGCCCTCGCGGCCGACGATCTGCACGCCGAGGAGACGCCCGGTCCGGCGCTCGGCGAGCATCTTCACCGTCATGGGGGTCGCGCCCGGGTAGTAACCGGCGCGGCTCGTGGACTCGATCGTCACCGTCTCGAACCGCAGCCCCGCCCGCAGCGCGTCCTTCTCCCGCAGTCCGGTACGGGCGATCTCCAGCTCGCACACCTTGCTGACCGCCGTACCGACGACGCCCGGGAACGTGGCGTACCCTCCGCCGACGTTCGTCCCGATGATCTGCCCGTGCTTGTTGGCGTGCGTGCCCAGCGGGATGTGCCGTTCACGGCCGGAGACCAGGTCGAGGACCTCCACGCAGTCGCCGCCGGCCCAGATGTTCCCGTGGCCGCGCACCCGCATCGCCAGATCGGTGAGCAGCCCGCCGCTCTCGCCCAGCGGCAGTCCGGCCCGCTCGGCGAGCGTCGTCTCGGGGCGTACGCCGATGCCGAGGACGACCACGTCCGCCGGGTACTCGGCGTCCGCCGTGGCGACCGCGCGCACACGCCCGTCGTCACCCGTGAGCACCTCGGTGACCTCGGCGCCGTTCACCATGCCGATGCCCATGCCCTCCATGGCCTCGTGCACCAGGCGGCCCATGTCCGGGTCGAGCGTCGCCATGGGCTCCTGGCCGCGGTTGACGACCGTCACCTCGTACCCGCGCCGGATCAGCGCCTCGGCCATCTCCACACCGATGTAACCCGCCCCGACGACCACCGCGCGGCGTCCCTCCGTAGCGGTCAGCGTGTCCAGGAGGGCCTGTCCGTCGTCCAGTGTCTGCACTCCGTGCACCCCGGGCGCGTCGACCCCGGGCAGCGGCGGGCGGAGGGGGCGCGCACCGGTGGCGATCACGAGCTTGTCGTACGGCGTCCAGGACTCGTCCCCGGAAACGACGTCCCGCGCGCGGACGCGTCCTTTCGCCACGTCGATCTCCGTGATCTCGGTGCGCATCCGCAGATCGATGTCCCGCGCGCGGTGCTCCTCGGGCGTGCGGGCGATCAGCCGGTCCCGTTCGGTGACGTCGCCGCCCACCCAGTACGGGATGCCGCACGCGGAGAAGGACGAGAAGGTGCCCCGCTCGAACGCCACGATCTCCAGCTCGCCGGGCCCCTTCAGCCGGCGGGCCTGCGACGCGGCGGACATGCCCGCCGCGTCGCCGCCGATCACGACCAGTCGTTCTCTCCCACGGCTCTTGACCATGGGACCACGCTACGGGGCGGAAGTGCCGGTGGGCTGCTCAGGGGTGGCTGCCGGGGCAGGTACGGGGGCCGGTGCCGGGCGGCGCGGCAGGCGGGGCCGTACGAGCCGCATCCACAAGAACACCAGCACCGCCACCGTCACCGCGAAGGGCAGGATCGCGCCGAGCACGACGACGATCCAGCGGAGCACGGCGACGAACGCGTCCCAGCCGCCCGCGAGCGCGTCCACGAAGCCCGGCTCCTCTTCCTCCCCGCCGCTCCGCTCCACCGGTGTCTCGGACAGGTGGAGCGTGATGGTGGCGAGGCTGGTGCGGTCCTTCAGGGACGCCTGCTGGGCCAGCAGTGACTCCAGGTCGGCCTGACGGCTGCTCAGTTCGCTCTCCAGCGTGACCACGTCACTGAGCCTGGTCGCCCGGTCCATCAGCTCGCGGATCCGGGCCACGCTCGCGCGCTGCGTCGTGATGCGGCTCTCCACGTCGACGACCTGCTCGGTGACGTCCTGGGCCTTCGCCTCGCGCTCGACCAGCGTGCCCGTGCCCTCCAGATCGGCGAGGACCTCCTCGTACGCACCGGTGGGGACGCGCAGGACGACGCGGGTGCGCTCGTGGCCCTCGTCGTCGCGGCTGGTGGTCTCGTCGCCGACGAACCCGCCCGCGTTCTCGGTGGCGGTGCGGGCCGCGTCCAGCGCCTTCGGCACGTCCTTCACCCGTACGGTCAGCGAGGCGGTGCGGATGATGTGGTTCGCGGTGAGGTCGGGGGCCCGGGTGGCCTTGCTGCCGTCGGCCCCGGCCTTGGCCCCGGCACCGGCCTCGTCCGCGGCGCCGGCCCCGGCCTCGGACCGGGCTTCGGCCTCCGGGCCGGCGGCCGCGTCGGCGGCGCTCCCGGCACCGGCGTCGTCGGACGCGCCGCTGCACCCCGTGAGCGCCAGGGCGGCGGTGAGGAACGCGGCTGCCAGGACGCGCACCGGCAGCCCGGTGGAGCGTCGTACGTGTGTCGGCTCGGTCATGTCGGTCTACCCCCGAGAGTTGCGCGGACGGACGTCACGGACGTGACGGATGCTTCTACGACGCCGGAGGGGGCCGGGACGTTGGCGGGTCGCGGTCCCGATGAGGTCACGGTCGGGCCTCGGCCGGGCCTCGGCGGGACCCCGGCCGGGGCACCCGACCGGCTGTCAGAGGGGTCTGAGAAGGTGGGTGCATGCGCGGATCAAGTGCGGAAAACGCGGAAACTGCGGAAGCGCAGCAGGTCATCGTCATCGGCGGCGGCATCGCGGGACTCGCCGCGGCCCACCGGCTGCTGGACCGGGGCGCGCGGGTGACCGTGCTGGAGGCCTCGGACCGGCTCGGCGGGAAGCTGCTGCCCGGCGAGATCGCGGGGGTCCGCGTGGACCTCGGCGCCGAGTCGCTGCTGGCCCGCCGCCCCGAGGCGGTCGGCCTCGCGCGCGAGGTGGGCCTCGGCGACCGCCTCCAGCCGCCCGCCACCGCCACCGCCGCGATCTGGACTCGCGACGCCCTGCGGCCCATGCCCAAGGGTCATGTCATGGGCGTGCCCGGCACCGCGTCCGCCGTCTCCGGGGTGCTCTCGCAGGAGGGCCTCGCGCGCGTCGAGCGCGACGCCGACCTGCCCCGCACGGAGATCGGCGACGACGTGGCGGTGGGGGAGTACGTGGCGGCGCGCGTCGGCCGCGAGGTCGTCGACCGCCTGGTGGAGCCCCTCCTGGGCGGGGTGTACGCGGGCGACGCGTACCGCATCTCGATGCGCTCGGCGGTGCCCCAGCTCTTCGAGGCGGCCCGCACGCACACCTCCCTGACGGAGGCCGTCCGCGCGATCCAGGGGAGAACGGCCGCCGCGGCGCGGACCCAGGCCGCCGGGCCGGTGTTCATGGGCATCGAGGGCGGCGTGGGCACGCTGCCCCTCGCGGTCGCCGACTCCGTGCGCGCCCGGGGCGGCGAGATCCTGACCGGCACGCCGGTGACGGAGCTGCGCCGCACGGGGACGGCGGAGACGAGCGGTCCGGGAGCTTCGCGCGCGGCCTGGCGTGTGGTCGCCGGCGGTCGTGTCCTGCACGCCGACGCGGTCGTCGTGGCCGTGCCCGCCCCGGCCGCCGCCGGGCTGCTGCGCGCCGAGGCCCCGGCCGCCGCGGCCGAGCTGGCCGCCGTCGAGTACGCCTCCATGGCCCTGGTCACCCTCGCCTACCGCCGCTCCGAGGCGGACCTCCCCGAGGGCAGCGGCTTCCTCGTGCCGCCGGTCGACGGGCGGACCATCAAGGCGTCGACGTTCGCGTCCCGCAAGTGGGGCTGGATCGCGGACGAGGACCGGGACCTGCTGGTCGTACGGACCTCCGTCGGCCGGTACGGCGAGACGGCGATCCTCGGCCACGACGACGCGCACCTCGTCGACGTCTCCCGGCACGACCTGCGCGAGGCCACCGGCCTGGCCGCCACCCCCGTCGCCACCCGGGTCACCCGCTGGACCGACGGCCTGCCCCAGTACCCGGTCGGCCACCACGCGCGCGTGGCCCGCATCCGTGAGCACGTGGCGAAGCTGCCGGGCCTCGCCCTGTGCGGCGCCGCGTACGACGGGGTCGGCATCCCGGCGAGCATCGCCAGCGCGTACGCCGCCGTGGACGCCCTCGGCGGCGACCCGCGCGGTGTGCAGGAGCTCACCGCCCACCCGGTGCAGAGCCTGCACGGCGGGGCGGGAGAATAAGGCCATGAGCGACAATGCCCCCGCCACCGACCCTGCCCGCATCCCGAACAAGGGCAAGCTGGCGAAGGACCTCAACGAGGTCATCCGGTACACCCTGTGGTCCGTCTTCAAGCTGAAGGACGTGCTGCCCGAGGACCGCGCCGGGTACGCCGACGAGGTCCAGGAGCTGTTCGACCAGCTCGCCGCCAAGGACGTGACCGTCCGCGGCACCTACGACCTGTCGGGTCTGCGCGCCGACGCCGACCTCATGATCTGGTGGCACGCCGAGACGAGCGACGCGCTCCAGGAGGCGTACAACCTCTTCCGCCGCACCAAGCTCGGCCGTGCGCTGGAGCCGGTCTGGTCGAACATGGCGCTGCACCGCCCCGCCGAGTTCAACCGCTCGCACATCCCGGCGTTCCTCGCCGACGAGACGCCGCGCGACTACGTGAGCGTCTACCCCTTCGTCCGCTCCTACGACTGGTACCTGCTGCCGGACGACGAGCGCCGCAAGATGCTCGCCGACCACGGCAAGATGGCCCGCGACTACGTGGACGTGCGCGCCAACACGGTCGCCTCGTTCTCCCTCGGCGACTACGAGTGGATCCTCGCCTTCGAGGCCGACGAGCTGCACCGCATCGTCGACCTCATGCGCCACCTGCGGGGCTCCGAGGCCCGGCGGCACGTCCGCGAGGAGGTGCCGTTCTTCACCGGCCGCCGCCGGTCGGTGGCCGAGCTGGTCGCGGGCCTGGCCTGAGCGACCGCCGGCCGCTCTGCGCCCGTCAGCGCAGGAGCCGGGCGGCCCGCCCCTCCGCGGAGCGGTCGCCCGGCGCCGCCGGCCGGGGCTCCGGACGCGGCGCGCAGGACGCGCGCCACTCCGGGAGCCGCCCCTCCAGCAGGTAGGCGTCCAGGTACCCGTTGGCGCAGGCGTTCGGTCCGCCGCCGACGCCGTGCGTGCCCGCCTTCCGCTCGGTGACGAGGACGGACCCGGACAGCCGCCGCTGCAGTTCCCGCGCTCCCTCGTACGGCGTCGCCGCGTCCCGCTCGCCCGCCAGGATCAGCGTCGGCGGCAGCGAGCCCGGGTCCGTGCGCACGTCGAGCGGCCGCTGCCGGGGCACCCGCCAGTACGCGCACGGCAGGTTCATCCACGCGTTGTCCCAGGTCTCGAACGGTGCCGTGCGCGCCAGCCGGGTGTTGTCGCGGTCCCAGGTGCGCCAGTCCGTGGGCCACGGGGCGTCGTTGCACTCGACCGCCGTGTAGACCGCGTTGCCGTTCTCCTGCTCGACGGCCCCCTCCGGGCTCGGCGCCGCCTGCTGGATCAGCGGCTTCGAATCGCCCTTCAGATACCGGGACAGCGCCAGCGCACGCTGCGGCCAGTAGTCGTCGTAGTACGCGGCCTGCAACAGCGCGGCCTGCAGCTCTCCCGGCCCGACCTTGCCGCCCGCGGGCTCGGCCGCGAGCCGCGCCCGCGCCCGCTCATAGCTCCCGAGCACCTCCCGCGCGGTCCTCCCCAGCCCGTACACGGCGTGGTGCCGGGCCGTCCATGCGCGGAAGTCCGCCCAGCGGCGCTCGAACGCGGCCGACTGGCGGAGGTTGTTGCCGTACCAGATCCCCTTCGGGTCGGGGTTCACCGCCGAGTCGAACACCATCCGGCGCACATGCTTCGGGAACAGCGTCGCGTACACCGCCCCGATGTACGTGCCGTACGAGGCGCCCATGAACGTCAGCCGCTCCTCGCCGAGCGCGGCGCGCAGCACCTCCAGGTCGCGGGCGTTGTTGAGCGAGTGGTAGTGCCGCAGCCCGCTGCCGCTCCGCTCGGCGCAGCCGCGCGCGTACGCCTGGGCCCGCGCGATGCGTTCCCTCTTGTACGACTCCGAGGGGTGCGTCGGCTGCTGGGAGGGCCCCTTCAGCAGGTGCTTCGGGTCCCGGCAGGTCAGCGGCGCCGAGCGGCCGACCCCGCGCGGGGCGTAGCCGACGAGGTCGTACGCGGCCCCGATGCGCTGCCACTCGGGGAGGTAGCCGGCCAGCGGGAAGTGCATACCGGAGGCGCCGGGACCACCCGGGTTGTACACCAGGGCACCCTGCCGCACGACGCTCGCCCTGCCGGAGTCCCGCCCGGAGTCCTTTCCGGGATCTTTCCCGGAGTCCTTCATGGAGCCGTTGCCGGAGTCCTTTCCGGAGCCGTTGCCGGGGCCCTTGCCCGTGGCCTCGACCCGGCTGACCGTGAGCTTGATGGTCTTCCCGTTCGGGCGGGCGTAGTCGAGGGGGACCGTGACCGTGCCGCACCGCAGGGGCGCCGGGAGGTCCTGGTCCTTCGTGCACGGGCCGAAGCGGATGCCCGCCGCCGCGGCACGCTGGGCCGCGACGGCGGTGCCCTGTGCCTCGGCGACCGCCATGCCGTGTGCCTCGGCGGCGGCACGGGTGTCCGGCCACCGGTGGCTGTCGCCGTCCGCGGGCGCGGTGGTCAGGGCGGTGAGCAGCAAGGACCCGGCGGCTCCGTAGACGGCGGCGGCTCTCATCGCGTATCCCTTCGGTCCTCGGTGCACGGTCGCGCACGGCGGCGACAGAAGGGATGTTTCGGTCGATGATGGACGAAGTAAAGCAACCAGGCCGTACGCGCGGCCCCATTGCCCCGGGCCGCCGTACGCTCAGCGGCGGAGCAGCACCCGGCGCGTCGCGCGGGCCACGCGCGCGGTCATCCGCGCGGCGGGCGGAACGGGGCCCGAGCGCTCCAGCCACCACTCCCGCAGCCGCCGCCGCGTCCCGGCGTCCTCGGGGCGCCCGGTGAGCAGCAGCCGCTCCGCGAAGTCGAGGGCGTCCCGGCGGTAGCCGCCGGTCATCGGGTGCCCCTGCGCGTAGGCGAGGAAGGCGGGCCGGTACGACGCGCCGAGGATCTCCGGCAGCTCCGGCGCGACCTTGGCCACGACGTCCGCCCGCTTGGCGGCGAGGGCCCGTGCCTGCACGCCCAGCCGGGCCCGGTCGAACCCCTCGGGCGCGGGCGCCCCCGCGACCAGGGCGGACAGCAGCGCGGCCTGCCCGAGCCCGAGGCGCTGCCGGGCGGGGCCGGTGTCCGTCTCGGGGTTCCCGGAAGTGCCCCGTACGTCCCCGGCGTTCGCTTCGGGGCGCCCGGGCGTGGCCGCGCTCCGTACGGTCTCCCGTATCGCCGCCACCTCCCGCTCCAGCTCCTGCGGTGCGGGGAAGTTCTCGTCCCGCTCCAGGAGGACGCCCGGCGGGGCCACCCGGGAGGCCAGGTCGGCGAGGACGTCGAGGACCTGCCGCGGCACGGGGTGGGCGTGGCTGTCGTGCCACACGCCGTCCCGTTCGAAGCCGCCCGCCACATGGACGTACGCGATGGCCTCGACCGGGAGCTCGTCGAGCGCCTTGGCGGGGTCCTCGCCCTGGTTGACGTGGTTGGTGTGCAGGTTGGCCACGTCGATCAGGAGCCGGACCCCGGTGCGGTCGGCCAGCTCGTACAGGAACTGCCCCTCCGTCATCTCCTCGCCCGGCCAGGACAGCAGCGCCGCGATGTTCTCCACCGCCAGCGGCACCGGAAGGGCGTCCTGGGCGATGCGGACGTTCTCGCACAGCACGTCCAGCGCGTCGCGGGTGCGCGGGACGGGCAGCAGATGGCCCGCCTCCATCGCCGGGGTCGCGGTCGGCGGGCCGCCTGCCCGGACGAACGCGATGTGCTCCGTCACGAGCGGCGACCCCAGTGCCTCGGCCCGCTCGGCCAGCGCCCGCAGCCGCCCCGCGTCGGGACGCCCGGCACCGCCGAGGCCGAGCGAGACACCGTGCGGTACGACCGTGACGCCCCGCTCGCGCAGCCGGGTCAGCGACGCGGGAAGGTGCCCGGGGCACACGTTCTCCGCGACGACCTCCACCCAGTCGATGTCCGTCATGCGCTCCACGGTGTCGGCGATCTCCGGCCGCCAGCCGATGCCCGTCCCCAGTCGTACGTGCTGCTCCATCGTCCCCCCTCGGTCCCCCTCGTTGCGGCGTGACGGAGTGATGGCCCCGGGCGCCGGCGCCGAACCCCACGGAGAGGATCTTCAGAGCAACATTTGAGCTTCGGCGCGGCGGATCCGGGCGCGGGAGAGCGGAAGTGGCGAGTTCAGCGGCCGTAGGTCTCGCTGAAGCAGGTCAGCGCGCGGTCCCGGCGCCCGGGGTGGAGCCGGGCCTCGGCCGGCCGGCCGAGCGGCATGAGCAGGGCGATGTGCAGGTCGTCGCGGCCGCCGACGCCGATGGCCTGCTTGACCAGGTCCTCGTTCCACCCGTTCATCGGGCCGGTGGCCAGGCCGGCGGCCTGCGCCGCGAGCATGAGGAAGGAAGCGGCGATCATGGCGTCCTTCACCGCGTACTCGCGCTCCAGACCGCGGGCCCGCAGGTCCTCGTGGAAGGCGCGAGCGTCCTCGGGCGAGGCCGTGGCGAACTCCTCGGACCACGCGCCACGCCGCACCGCCGTCTCCCACACGTCACCGCGGTCCCCGTGCCAGGCGGCGGACTCGGCGACGAACACCAGCATCACCGGCGCCTCACGCGGCTGCGGCTGCCCGCCGGTGGCCTCCGCCAGCGCCCTGCGTCCCTCCTCACCGGTGACGGTGACGATGGACCGGGCCTGGAGATTGAAGCTGGACGGTGCCTCCAGGGCGAGGTCCACCAGTTCCTCCAGCAGCGCGGCGGGCACCGGATCCGGCCGGTAGTGGCGGATGCTGCGCCGCGAGCGGATGATCCGGGACACGGTGGCGTGGTCGGCCGTCGGTACGTCCACGGCACTCATAGCACTTACAGTACGCACGGCTAACCTTTCGACGTCGAACTATCTGACGTCGAGAAGCTATGCCGCAGTCTAGGCTGATGTCAAACACTTAGATGTCGAACTATGAGTGAAGGGGGAGGTGTCCCCGATGCGTGACCGTGACGCCGTCGACGACTTCCTGGACCAGTGGGCCGCGCTCCGCACCGACCTGGACCTCGGTGCCATGGGCACGATCGGCCGCATTCTGCGACTGTCACGGCTGGTCGGCGGCCACCTGAAGGACTACTTCGCCGAACACGGCATGGAGACGTGGGAGTTCGACGTCCTCGCCACGCTCCGGCGCAACGGCACCCCGCTGACCGCCAAGGAGCTGGCCGCCAGCGTCATGATCGGCTCGGCCGCCCTCACCAACCGCATCGACCGGCTCGTCGCCCGCGGCCTCGTCGCCCGCGAACCGGTCCCCGGCAACCGCCGCAGCCTCCACATCGCCCTCACCGACGAGGGACGCGACCTCGTCGACCGCACCGTGGAAGGACATATGCGCAATCAGCAGAGAATCCTGGCGGGCCTGGACGACGACGACCGCGAGGACCTGTCCCGCATCCTGCGCACCCTGCTCGTCTCCCTCGGCGACACGCGCTGAGCGTGTCCCGAGTGCCGGGCGCGTGCGTGCCCGTCAGCCGCGGCGCAGCGCCGGATGGTCGGCCACCACCGTGCAGGAGCCGGGAGCGATCTCCGTGAAGCCGGCGTCGCGGACCACGGGGAGCCCGGAGACGGTGAGCGCGCGCCAGCGGGCGGGTTCCGCGGTGCGCACGGCGAGCGGGAAGCCGGACTCGCGCCAGGCGGCGCGGTCCTCGTCGCCCAGCTCCCACCACGCCAGCTGGGCACCGTGCCCGGCCTGGGCCATCGCCTTGCCCGCCGACATCTCCACGTCCGGGCTCAGCCACAGCACGGGCGCCGACGGGTCCGCCGCCACCGGGGGCTCGGGGTCGTCGAGCTCCGTACCGGACACCTGAAGCCGGGCCAGCTCCTTGGGCCAGCCGTCCAGCGGCACCGGCGGAAACACCCGCACCTCCGCCGACTTGCCCGTCACCGTGATTCCGGGCAACGCCTCCGCCCGCCGCCACTCCGCGCCCCGCGCGCGGCGCACCACCTTGCGGATCCGGGCGTCCTGCCAGTCCCGCATCGCCCGCGCCCATTCGCCGTCCCCGAGGGAACGATCGTCGCTGAGCATCACGAGCACCGCCCGGGCCGCGGTCTCCAGCGCGTCGGTACGGGCCGGGGGAGCGGCCTTCTCGATCCGCGCCACCAGGGGCAGCACGAACTGGGGAGCCGCGTCGCGCGCGGTCTCCTCGGGGCGGAACGGGTGGGTCGCGGAGCTCGGATCAGGGGTCGTCACGGGTTCCAGTCTGCCAGGCGGAAGATCCGGCCCGGCGTCCGCGTTCGTACAGGGATTCGCCTGCACGCGACCGCGCCGCCGTACCAGGATGAGACGCATGGGGAGCGAGGTACGGATACGGCTGGACGGCGTCGGCCGCCGCTACGGACTGCGCGGGCGCTGGGTGCTGCGCGGGGTCGACCTGGAGGTGGCGCCCGGCGCGCTGATCCGGATCGAGGGCGCCAACGGCACCGGCAAGTCCACGCTGCTCCGCCTGCTCGCCGGCCTGGACGCGCCCACGGAGGGCCGCGTCGCCGGACGCCCGCGCACGGCCTTCGTGCCCGAGCGCTTCCCCGCCGCGCTCCCCTTCACCGCGGCCGGGTACCTCACCCACCTCGGCGCGGTCCACGGCCTGACCCGCAAGGCCGCCGCCCGGGCCGCCGACGAGTGGCTGGAGCGCTTCGGTGCCTCCGGCCACGCCCGTACGCCGATGGCGGAGCTGTCCAAGGGCGGCAGCCAGAAGGTCGCCGTCGCCCAGGCCCTGCTCGCCGCGCCGGAGTTGCTCGTCCTGGACGAGGCGTGGACCGGGCTGGACGCGGCGGCCCGGGAGGAACTGGAGCGTGCGGTGGCCGAGCGCACGGCCGACGGCACCGCGGCGGTCTTCGTCGATCACGACCCGCGCAGGCTCGCGGAGGTGACGGACACGACGTACACGGTCGTCGACGGCGCCCTCGCGCTCCGCGCGGCGGCGGAGGAGGCGGCGTGCCCGGGCCGGCCCCGGGTCGTCGTCGAGGCCAGAGGGCCGGCGGGTGCGGAGCCACCGGGGGAGGTGGTGCGGCTCGCCGTGTCCGTGGCGGAGGCGGAGGGCGGCGCGTACCGGTTCGGGGTCACGGAGCCGCGCTCGGACGCGATCCTCCGGGCGCTGCTCGGCGCCCGGCCGCCGTGGCACGTGGTGAGCGTCAACCTCTACGAGGCAGGCAGCCTGTGATGACCGCCCTTCTCCGTTACCAGGCCGCCCTCCTCCTGCGCTCCCAGCGCTGGCTGCCGCCCGTCGTCCTGTACGCGGCGGCCCTCGGCATCGGTGTGCGGAGCGGGCAGCCCGTGCTGGACTCGCTCGGCTGGGCGGCGGCCGTGCTGCTGCCCGTCGCCGCGTGGCTGGTGCGCGTCTGCACCACCGACGAGCCCCCCGCCGCCCGCGCTTGTGCCGGCGCGGCGACCGGTCCCGGCCGCGCGCACCTGGCGTCCCTGCTCGTGGCGCTGTGCGCGGCCGTGCTGCTCGGGGTGCTGGCCGTGGGCGTCGTCACGGTCATCAGCGATCCGACGAGCACGAACCGCCGGACGCCGGTACCGCTGGGCGCCGCGAGCGGCGCCGGGCTGCTGGCCGTCCTTGCGTGCGCCCTCCTCGGCGCGGCCGTCGGCGCGCTCACCACCCGGCCGGTACTGCGCTCCCCGGGCCGCGCCGTGCCCGCGCTGCTGCTCGGGGCACTGCTGGCGCTGGTCGTCACCGGATCGCCCGCGCGGGCGGCGGTCGGCGCGCTGGTGGACGGTTCACAGGAGGGCTCCGTCCCGGTGCCGGTCGTTCCGGTGATCGTGGCCGCGCTGCTCGCGGCGGCCGCGACGGCGGTGGCGTGCGCGCTCACCACCCGCCGCTCACCCTGAGCAGGCCGCCCGCTGGGCCTCCTGCCACTCGCACACCGGGCACAGCGTGATCCCCTTGTACGACTCCGGGTACTCGGTCGGTTCCCGGCACAGGACGCACTCGGCGTAGGGCGGGCCTTCGGCCTCGGGAGGCTGTCGTCCCTCGGGGTCGGTGGCGCAGTAGTCGCTCATGCGTCCAGCGTAGATCCGAGGCTTGTCGAGCGGCCCCGCTTCATCGGGCGCGCGAAACAGGAGTCCCTAGTCGCCGTCGCCGCCGGTTCGGCCCGAACCCCGTCGCGAGCCCTTCTCGAAGAAGCGCAGCACTCCCCCCACGGTGATCGTCGCCGTCGCCACGGCGCGGACCCAGCGGGGCCCGCCGAACTCCGCCCACACCACACATACGCACCCGCCGACGGCAAGAGCCAAGATGCCAAGCAGTACCGGAACAGCCACGTCCCCCACCTCTGCATTCGTACGGTTCCTCAGCGATCATCTCAGGCAGGGAAGAGGTGTGTCACCGCCCACTCGGTTCCACAGCGGCTGACCGGGCTCACCTCACCACCGCCCCGATCAGCTCCGACACACGCACGAACCGGTACCCGCGCTCGCGCAGCTTCGGCACGATCCTCCGTACGGCACGCTCGGTGGTGGGCGCGGCGCTGCGGGTGCAGTGCATGACGACCACCGACCCCGGCCGCACCTCGTCCAGTACCTGCTGCGCCACCGCGTCCGCGTCCGTCGCGAAGGCGTCGCCGCTCACGACGTCCCACTGCACGACGGTGACCCCGGCCGGGACCAGTGCCTTCAGCACCCGGCGGTCGTGGCACCCGCCGGGGAAGCGGAAGTACGGCACGATCTTCCGTACCCCCGCCTCCCGGAAGGCGGCGAACGCGCGGTCGATGTCCGCCCGCATCCGCTTCCGGGGGAGGGCCGGCAACCCGTAGCAGTCGTCGGTGAAGGCGTAGTGGCTGTACGAGTGGTTCGCGACCTCGAAGAGCGGGTGCCGGCCGATGGCGCGTGCCTGGGCCGGGTACTCCTCGGCCCAGCGGCCCGTCATGAAGACCGTGGCCGGGACCTTGAGGCGACGGAGGGCCGCGACCAGGCGGGGGTTGTCGAAGCGCTCGCCCGCGGCTGCCCGTCCGCCCTGGCCCGCGGTCATGTCGGCGTCGAAGGTGAGCGCGACGGTTCTGCCCCGCGTGCGGGGGCCGTGCCGGAAGACCGGTGTGAGGCCGGCGGGGCCCGGTGCGAGGGTGGGGGGCGGTGAGGGTGCCGTCAAGGCGGGGCGCCGTACCGTCTGCGGCGCCTGCGGTGCCGGTGCGGTGCCGCAGGCGGTGAGGGCGGCACCGAGAGCGCAGACGGCGGTGAGGCGCCGTGCGGGAGTGATCACCGGATGACGGTAACCGGATAAGTGTGATTAATGCGTGATAAGGGGGCATGTCGTCATTCGCTCGGCTCAGCGTGTCGTGGCTCCCGCTGCTCCAGGGGCTTCGTGGCCGGACCCTGGATGACCTTGCCGTCCACGTCGAAACGGGAACCGTGGCACGGGCAGTCCCAGGAGCGTTCGGCCGAGTTGAAGGAGACGATGCAGCCCAGGTGCGTGCAGCGGGCGGACAGGGCGTGGAGTTGTCCGCCCTCGTCGCGATGGACGGCGATCTGCTTGCCGCCCGCGCGGACGATGTCCCCGCCGCCCGGCGGGATCTCGTCCGCGGAGTCCAGACCGTGCAGCCGGTCGCCGATGAAGTGCTTGCCGACCTTCGCCTGGTGCTGGAGGAAGGCGGGGGCCTCGCGTGCGACGGTGCGCAGCCGGCGCGGATCGTAGAGGTCGGCCCACACCGGCCGGCCGCCCGTCATCAGGTCGGAGAGGAGCCGGCCCGCCATGATGCCGCCGCTCATGCCCCAGCCGCCGAACCCGGTCGCCACCCACGCGTGCCGGGCACCGTGGTGGAGCGGGCCGACGAGGGGCACGGTGTCGGTGGGGTCGTTGTCCTGGGTGGCCCAGCGGTGGGTGAAGGTGACGCCGGGGAAGTGCTCGGTGGCCCAGGAGGTGAGCCGCGCGAAGCGCTCGTCGGTGTCGGCGGTACCGGGAGTGAAGTGTTCGCCGGTGATGATGAGCAGCCGTTGCCCGTCGCTGCCGTACGGAGCCGTACGCACCGAGCGGGTGCCCTCGTCGGGGGTGATGTACATGCCGTCGGGGTCGCGGCCGGCCGCCATCGGGCCGGCGACGACCAGCTCGCGGCGCGAGGAGAGCCGGGCGAAGGCCATGGACCGGTCGAAGATCGGGTAGTGCGTGGCCACGACGACGTCCCGGGCGGTGACGGTCGCCCCGCTCTCCGTGGTGACCCGGCAGGGCTCGCCCTCGTGCAGCCCGACCACGGGCGTGTGCTCGAACACCCGACCGCCCCGCGCGACGCAGTCGTCCAGGAGGGCGAGGAGGTACTTGCGCGGGTGGAACTGGGCCTGCCCGGTCACCTTCACCGCCGCCGTGACGGGATACGGCAGCGGGGTGTCCGTCACCAGCTCCGCGGACAGCCCGGCGGCGCGCGCGGCATCGGTCTCGGCACGGATCTTGGGCACCTGCCCGGCGTCGTGCGTGTAGGTGTACGCGTCGCGGCGCTCCCAGTCGCAGGCGATGCCCAGCTCGTCGACGAGTTCCGCGGCCCGCTCGATCGCCTCGCTCTGCGACACGGCGTACAGCCGCGCCGCCTCCTCGTCCCTGGTCCGCCGCAGCTTGTCGTACACGAGCGTGTGCAGCGCGCTGACCTTGGCGGTCGTATGGCCGGTCACGCCGCCGGCGACCGTCCCGGCCTCCAGCAGGGCCACGCTCCGCCCGAGCCGCGCGACCTCGTAGGCGGTGCTGATCCCGGCGATGCCCGCCCCCACCACGACCACGTCGACGTCGAGGTCCCCGTCCAGGGGCGGGTACGCCTCGCCCGGTGCCGTCTCGATCCAGTACGAGCCCTGAGTGCTGTCCATGCGGCGCCGGGTACCCCGGCCCGGCCGGCCCATCCGGGCGGCGCATTCCCGCGGACGGTGGGTGAGCGAGGCGCAGTGTGCTCAGTAGCGTGCCGGCGGGGCCCCGGCCGGGGCCCCCGGCCCGGAGGGCTCGGCCGGGCAGGTGCGGTGGTAGGGCACGCCGGGGATGAGGTCGTTCCATTCGTCCAGCGACAGGTTGCGGTTCACCAGGCGGCACCCGTACCGCACCCAGCCGGTGAAGTCACGGTTCCACAGACGCGCGGTGCCGTCCGCGGCGGCCGAGGCGAGCTCCCCGCGGGGGCCGAAGGCCACGGCGTGGACCGGCCCGCTGTGCCCGCTCAGCGCGGGGCCGACGGGGCGGCCCGTGCCGGGGTCCCAGGTCCGTACGGTGCCGTCGGCGCCGGCCGTGGCCAGGAGCCCGCCGTCCGGCCGGAACGCCACATCGGCGGCCGTGTCCGTGTTGCCGGTGAGGGGCGCTCCTCGTTGCCCGCCCGTCGCCGGGTCCCACAGCCGTACGGTGCGGTCGGCGCTCGCGGTGGCCAGCAGCTCGCCGTCCGGGCTGAAGGCGAGGTCCCTGATCGCATTGGTGTGACCGCTCAGCGGCTGCCCGCGGCGCCTGGTGGCCGCGACGTCCCACAGCAGGACGATCTGCTCGGCGCCGGCGGTGGCCAGCAGCTTCCCGTCGGGGCTGAAGGCGACTCCGGTCACCGCTTCCCGGTGCCCGGCGAGGCCTTCGCCGGCCGGCCTCCCGGAGGAGACCGACCAGAGCCGGGCCACGGTGTCGTCCGTCGTGGCGAGGATCCTGCCGTCCGGGCTGAACGCCACGTCGAGAACGATCCGCTGCTGATGTCGCAGGGGCCGCCCGTGCGGTCTTCCGGTCGCGGTGTCCCACAGGCGGGCGGTGCCGTCGGAGCTCGCGGTGGCCAGCAGCTTCCCGTCGGGGCCGAACGCCACTCTGTTGACCTCGTCCCGGTGCCCCCGGAGCGGGCGGCCGGCCGGCGTTCCGGAGGGCAGGTGCCACAGGCGTACGGTGCCGTCCCCGCCGCCGGTGGCCAGGAGCCTGCCGTCGGGACTGAAGGCGACACCGTACACAGCGCCCTTGTGACCGGCGAGCGGCCTGCTGACCGAGTACGTCTCGCGGACCTCCCACAGCCGGGCGGTGCGGTCCCAGCTGCTCGTCGCCAGTTCCTTGCCGTCCGGCCTGAACGCCACGTCGGTCACCAGGGTGGAGTGACCGATCAGCGGCTGACCGTGCGGCCGGCCGGTGGCCGGGTTCCAGATGTGGGCGGTGCCGTCGTGCTGGGCGGTGGCGAGCAGCTCGCCGTCCGGGCTGAAGGCCACGGCCCAGACGTCCTGCCGGCCCGTGCTGATCGGCCGGCCGTGCGGCGTGCCGGACGGCATCTCCCACAGCCGTGCGGTGCCGTCGGCGCCCGCGGTGGCGAGCAGCTCGCCGTCCGGGCTGAAGGCGAGGCCGTGGAGGAGGCCCGAGCGGGCTTCGAGCACCCGTACGGGCGGTCGGGTGCTGCCGGGCGCCACCTGCCACAGGCGTACGGTGCCGTCCCAGCCGACGGTGGCGAGCACCGTGCCGTCCGGGGCGAACGCCACGCCGCTCACCCCGTCGCCGTGCCCGGTCAGCGGGGCGCCGTGCCGGGTGCCGGACGCCACGTCCCACAGGGCGGCCGTACCGTCCTCGCCGCCGGAGGCGAGCAGCCTGCCGTCCGGGCTGAAGCCCACGTCCACCACCCCGCCCTGGTGGCCGTCGATCGCGGCACCGCGCTGCCGGCCGGTGCGGACGTCCCACAGCCGGACCGTCCCGTCCAGGCTCCCGGTGGCGACCAGCCGGTCGTCAGGACTGAAGGCCGCGCTGCAGACGACGTCGGCATGCCCGGTCAGCACCCTGCCGACGTGCGGCCTCGCCCCCCGCACGTCCCACAGCCGTACGGTACGGTCCCAGCTCGCCGTGGCGAGCATCCCGCCGTCATGGCTGAACGCCGCGCTCTGGAGCTGGTCGCGGTGGCCGATGAGCGGCTTCGACGCGTGATTGACGCGGGCCAGCGCGGTGACGAGGCCGCGCGGCGGCTGCGGCCGGGGGTGGTCGTCGCGGGCCACGCTCAGGCTCTCCAGGCCGACCAGGACCGCGGTGTCCGGCCGGCTCCCCACGAGGGTGTCGGCCTGGACACTCAGCCGTCCGGAGAGGGCGACACGGGCGCGCGACCGGGATTGCTGATCACTCCGGTAGGCCAGCACGCCGGCCAGGACGGTGAGCACCAGGAAGACCGCCAGCCCCGAGACCAGGCCCCGCAGCCGGCGGTTGGAGCGCCGGGCGGCGGCGAGTTCGCGTGAGGCGAGGGCCCGGGACGCGGCGACGAACCGGCGCTCGGGCTCCGCGAGCTCGGCATCGTGGTCGTCGGCCCAGGTGTCGACGGCTGCGAGGCGGCTGCCGCGCATGAGATACGCGTCGTCCCGGCCGCCGCGCTCCCAGTCGGCCGCCAGCCGCTCCAGCTCCGAACGGAGCCGCAGCGAGCGGCGCGACGTCTCGATGGCCTCACGCAGCGGCGGCCACTGGCGCAACAGGGCTTCGTGGGCGACCTCGACCGTCGCTTCCTCGGTGAGGCCGGCGCCGCCGCCCGGCCCGCCGTCCGCGTGCGTACCGGCGCTGGTGAGCAGGCGGGCCGACACGAAGGCATCCACGGTGACCCGCTCGTCACCGCTCAGGGCGGCGCGCGGCAGGCGCCTGCGCGTCGGCTCCTGTTCGCCCTCGACGGAGGCCAGTTTCAGCAGGGTCGGCAGGACGGGACCGCCTCGGCCGCGTCGGGTCAGTTCGTCCGTCACCTTGTCGGCCGTACGGCGAAGGGCGCCGACCACGCCGCCCACGGCCTCGTAGTCGGCGCCGGTGACCAGCCCGTCGGGACCGGCCCGCTCGTACAGCTCGCTGAGCGTGTAGGCGAGCAGCGACAGGGCGTCGCCGCCGGTGGCGTCCTCCGTGATCCGCCCGATCAGCCCCGGCTCGAAGTCGAGCCCCGCCCGTCGCGCGGGCCGGGCGATGACCTCGGGCAGCCGGGACCGGCTCAGCGGTTCGAGTACGAGGGTGTCGTCGACGGCCTCGATCAGGCCCGCCCGGTCGGGGCTGGTGCTCAGGAACTCGGAACGTACCGTCGCCACGACCCACAGCGGGCTCTCCTCGTCCAGCGCGTCACGCAGCAGACGGAGAAAGGACCGCTGCTCCTCGGCGCCGGTGCGGGTGAGCAGTTCCTCGGCCTGGTCGATCACCACGAGGACGTCCCGTTTCTCGTCGACCGCGCCCCGCGCCAGTTCGGCGGCCATGTCGACCATCGCACGCGATCCGGAGCGCAGCCGTGCCCGCACGGCGTCGGGCCGAGGCGGGTGTCCCTGGCGGGCGGAGGCCTGCGCCAGGCTGAGCGCGAGCCGGTGGGTGGGCCGGCGGCCGGGCACGATCGGGGGCAGTACCACCCATCGCTCGCTCTGCCGCTGGAGGCGGGGCAGCAGCCCCGCGCGCAGCAGGGAGGACTTGCCGCTCCCGGAGGGGCCCACGATCGCCACGAACCGGCCGGCGCCGTGCCGCAGAGTGGGGTGCGTCAGTTCGAGGAGCTGCTCGATCTCGTGACCGCGGCCGAAGAACACGGCTGCGTCCTCGGCGGCGAAAGGCCTCAGCCCGGGGTACGGAGAGCGGCCGGGGGCCCAGGCGAAGCTGTCGGAGGCGTCGAGCCCCGCCCGCCGCAGTCCGGCCAGCAGACGTTCGAACGCGGCGTCCTCCGCGGCGGCTCCGGCGCCCAGGTCCAGCCACTGCACATCGTCGAGCAGGCTCAGCCGGGCCGCGTGGTCGATCCGCAGCGGGAAGACCGGATGGCCGAGCGAACGGGCGAGGGTCAGTTCGGCGAAGCACCACCGCGACGCGGTCGATGCCTCGCTGGCGAGGTAGACGACCGCGTCGGTTCTCCGTAGCTGGGCATAGAGTTCGTGTTCCCATGAACGGCCGGCCGGAATTCCTTGCTCCGGATCCAGATCGAGGAACAGGCCGGCGTAATCCGCGTTCCGCAGCCGTTCGGCGATACGCTTCGCCACCG
Source organism: Streptomyces poonensis (assembly GCF_014650915.1). GTDB lineage: Bacteria > Actinomycetota > Actinomycetes > Streptomycetales > Streptomycetaceae > Streptomyces > Streptomyces poonensis. Next base: position 191,368 of record NZ_BMVW01000012.1, read on the forward strand.
CCAGGTCCTGGCTGCTGTGGCTGATGAAGAGCGTTGCCATGGGATTGCCCCGGTCCCGGCCCTCACGGCATTACCGTCAGTTGTACGGTGCCGTCAGTTGCACGGCACTTCGTCGGCGCGGTGGTGCGGCGCGTACCAGTCGACCTCGCGGTCCGGAATCGATCCCGAGTGCTGGACGGCCACCATATTTCGCAGCGTGAATTTGTGGCAGTGCTTCGGACGATTGCCGTGCCGGTGTTTGTACATGCAGCGGTAGTTGTCCGTGACGGGCGGCGCTTCCTTCTTCTTCCCGCACTGCATGGCGTCGGGGGCGGAGATCCCGTCCCATCCGTTCCCCGGTTTCTCCAGTCCCGTCTGCAAGACCTGCCCCAGCATGAACGACGGCCCGCCCGGAGCGGAGCACGCGTAGTCGTCGACGATTTTTCCGTTGCGCTTCTCGACATACCGGCAGGAGAAAGCACGGGGTGGTGTGAAGCCGTCGGCGAATAACGGGCTCGCGATGGAGAAGTGAGGTCCGGGGGGCCTATGCCGCGCGTCGGCGTCAGGGGCCGATGCCACGACGAGTGAAAGGGCCGTGCAGGTGATCACGGGAAGAGCGAGGAGCGCGTTGCGTGAACCGGATGCGGAAGTGCCTGCTCGCTTCATCTGAAGTCCCCCGAGCTGCGTCGGCATCTCGCGACGCACAGGGAATGTGCGTCGGCTTTTCGAGCGTAGTGCTGCGCCGACGGCGGGGTCAAACAATTGATTCATGTCACCGAAATACTTGGCACCCTGCCCGCCGGGGTCCACAATTGCGCCGTGCGCGCAGAGCCCGACGGCACCGTGACGGCCGTCTGGAATCAGCAGAGCGTGTGGTCGCAGGCCGCCGACCGCCTGAAGAGGACGATCAGCCGGGCGAGAACGGCGGCGCTGATCCTGGGCATCGTCAGTGCCGTGCTGGGGACGGCCGCGGCCCAGACGATGCAGGTGCACGCGGCCCTGGGGAAGAGTCTCGCCTTCGGTGCGGCGCTCTCGGCGGGGCTGGTACCGCTCGCCGCCGGCCGTGCCGGAGCGCCGGCCGTCCGGAACTGGACGAGGCTGCGCTCGATGAGCGAAGCGCTCAAGAGCGAGGTGTACGTCTGTCTCGCCGGGGTCGCGCCGTACCGGGACGCGGACAGGCGGCGGGTGCTCGCCGCACGTGTCGAACGGCTCTTCGGTGAGGCGGCCGACCTGGCCGCGTACACCACCGGCGTCGAGCCGCTCGAGCGAGCGCTGCCCGCGGTGTCGGACGTGACGTCGTACAGCGAGCTCAGGCTGAGCCGGCAGATGACCGAGTACTACCGGCCCAAGGCGTCGGAGATGGCCCGCAAGACGTCCGTGGTCCGGCGCGCGGAGATCGCCCTGGGTGCGCTCGCCGCGGTTCTCGGGGCACTGGCCGGGGCGTTCGGTGTGGCGCAGGCGGCTGCCTGGGTGGCCGTCGCGGTCACGGCCGGCGCGGCGGTCAGCGCGCACGGCGTGGCGGCCAAGTACGCCTTCCAGCAGACGGAGTTCACCCGCACCGCGGCCGAGCTGCAGCGCATCCTGGAGGGCAGGGAGGTGGCCGAGGGGGGCGACGCGGCGTTCGTCCGGCGTTGCGAGCGGGTCATGTCCGTGCTCAACGACAGCTGGATGGTGAAGTGGACGGCCGAGTGACCGGCCGGGGGCGGGCGCCGTGCGTGACGCCCGTCGGCGCCCGCCCCCTGGCGCGCAGCCGTGGAGCTAGGCCCTCACCTGCGCCGCCACGGCCCCGTCACCGCGAACGTCGTGCCCGGCGCGTAGCAGTTGACGTACATCGTCTCCCCGTCCGGGGAGAACGTGACGCCCGCGAACTCACCCCACTCGGGTTCCTCGACGGTGCCGGTGTTCTGGGCGTTGCGGGCCATCGCGTACACCTCGCCGCGCCGCGTGACGCCGTACACGTGCTGTGCGCCGTTGCCGTCCTCGCACACCATCAGGCCGCCGCTGGGGGCGAGGCAGATGTTGTCGGGGGACTCTCCCGGCAGCTGCACGTCCGTGTCCGGGCCGAAGACGATCACCAGGGTCAGACGGCGCTCGTCCGGGTCGTACCGCCAGATCTGCCCGTAGTGGTCCGACGCCGAGCCGTCCGCGCTGCGGGCGAAGGACGACACGAAGTACACGCACCGGCCGCCCCAGTAGCAGCCCTCCAGCTTCTGCGCGTGGGTGATGCCCTTCTTGCCGAAGTCCTGGAGGCGGATGGGGGTCTGGACGGCCTGGGTGTCCGGTACGTCCACCCACTCGACGCGGTCGAAGCTCGCGCCCGTCTCCTGGATGGAGGACAGGTCCGGGACGCCCGGCACGCGCATCGCCTGCAGCCGGCCGCCCGCGCGCAGGGAGCCGGTGCCGCCGAGCGGGCGGTCGGGGAGGAAGCGGTAGAAGAGGCCGAAAGGTTTCTGGAACGCGTCCTCCGTCTCGTAGACGATCCCGCGCCTGGGGTCCACCGCGATCGCCTCGTGCTGGAAGCGGCCCATCGCGGTGAGCGGTACGGCCCCGGTGCGGCGCGGGTCCACCGGGTCGACCTCGAAGATGAACCCGTGGTCCTTGGTGTAGCCGCCGGTACCGGCCTTGTCCTCGGTCTCCTCGCAGGTCAGCCAGGTGCCCCAAGGGGTGGGACCGCCCGCGCAGTTGACCGCCGTACCGGCGATCGCGACGCGCTCGCCCAGCACCTCGCCGTGCCGGTCCAGCGTCAGGGCCGTACAGCCGCCCTTGCCCACCGGGTCGTACGTCAGGCCCTCGATCGCCGGCACGCCGATCCGGCCGCTGGTGCGGTTCTCGTGGTTGCGGACCAGGTGCACGCGGCCCTGTCTGCCGCCGAAGGCGGCCATGCCGTCGTGATTGCTGGGAACCCGGCCCTCGCCGGAGCGGAGCTGGTCGCCCTCGCGGGAGAGGACCTTGTAGCGGAAGCCCTTCGGCAGGTCGAGCAGTCCGTCCGGGTCGGGGATGAGCGGGCCGTACCCGGAGTGGCCGAGGCCGCCCGCGGCGGCCGTTCCGGTGAAGAGTTCGGCGAGCGCTCCGGTGAAGGCGATGCCCGCTCCCAGGGCGCCGGAGCGGGCGAGTATCTCTCGTCGTGTTGCTGACATGGGGCAACCTTCCTGCTGGCGGACAGGATGTGACCCGCCTGTGTGTACCACGTGAGTGCGGACGCCGGAACCATGCGTGCGAACGGGCCGTGGATTCCCCGTGGCCCGGCGGCAGGACGTCTCCGAGCCACGGGCCGGTGCCGACGACGGCGGCCTACTCGTTGTGCAGCACCGTGGCGATGGTGAGACGTGCCGCCGACCGGGCCGGGATCAGTGCGCCGAGGACGGCGATCGTGACACCCGCCAGGGCCAGCGCGGCCAGGTGCGGTACGTGCCAGACGTCCTTCATCGACTCCGGGAACGAGATCACTCCGATGTTGTCCACGAGCACGCGGTGCGCGACGATCCCGAGCGGGATCCCGAGCAGCCCGCCGATCGCGCCCGGACCCGCCACGGAGGTCACCGTCATCACGACGACCTGGCGCGGCGTCATCCCGATCGACTTGAGCATGCCCAGGTCACGGCGGCGCTCCCGGACGTTCAGCAGGACCGTGTTGAACACTCCGAGCGCCGCGACGACGGTCAGCAGCAGGGTGAACACCGACGCGAAGCCGACGACGGTGGTGGTGACCGTGTTGTTCGCGTGCGTCAGCGTGGGGTACAGGCCGGGGTCCGCCGCCTCGACCGCGTCGGTGTAGGCCCGGGCGTCGGTGCCGCGCGCGAGCCGGACCGTGTACTCGGTCGCCTGGGTCCGCGGAGCGAGCCGGGCCAGCGTCTGCCAGTTGGAGTCCAGTGCCTGGCTGTCGCCTGCCATCAGTTCACCGACGATGGTGACGCGGGTCTGCCTGCCACTGAGCTGGACGGTGATCCGGTCGCCCACCGTCAGCCCGTGCCGGCTCAGGAACGCGGGCCCGACCGCGGCCTCGCCCGCCCGCGCCGGCCAGTGTCCCTCGACGACCCCCGCGGCGAGGTCCTGGGTGTCGCCCCGGAAGAAGTTGGCGTACGACGTCTCCGTGTGTCCGGCGAGACGCACCTTGGCGAGCGCGCGGGCGGTCACCCGGTCCGCGCCGGGCAGCGAGCGCAGCCGTTCCTCGGTCTGCCGGTCGCTCAGTCTCCGGGCCTTCTGGTCGTTCGCGGGTGAGCCGGCCTGTACGTGGACCTGGCCGGCCCCCTGGCTCTCGCCGACGTTCGCGTACGCGACCATGGTGCTGGTCAGGCCGGTCGTCAGCGTCACGGTGGTGACACCGAGGACGATGGCCGCCAGGGTCAGGGCCGTACGGCCGGGACGGGCGAAGGGCTGGCCCAGCCCCAGGCTCACCGCCCGCGGCAGCCGGGTGCCGCTGAGCCTGTGCTGCACGCGCAGCCCGCGGCCGGTGCGCGGCGCGCTGCCCGCGGTGATCGCCCGGGCCGCGGACAGCCGGTGCGCGCGCAGCGCGGGGACCAGGGCGGCGAGGACGACCAGGGCGGGCATGCCCACCAGGCAGACGACGGACGGCCACGGGCCGATGCCGATGGACGCGCTGCCGGTCTCGATGCCGGTGAAGGCCAGCCGCAGGACGGCCCCGGCCGCCGCGTCGCCGATCAGGACGCCGGTGACGCAGCCGACGAGGGCGGGTACGGAGACCATCGTCAGGTAGACCGCGACCACTTGGTTCGGGGTGAAGCCCAGGGACTTCAGCACACCGATGTGCCGGTGGCCGGAGACGACCGCCCCGCTGACCACGTTCCCGACGATCAGGACGGAGACCAGGAGACCGAGCACTCCGAAGAGCGTCATGAACGGCAGATAGGCGTCCACCTGGGAGGAGAAGGCCCGTTTGAGGGTGAGGTAGGACTGCGAGGCGGTGAGCGAGTCCGCGGGCAGTTCCGCGGTGGCCCTCGCGAGGCCGGTACGGAGCTGCTCCTCGGCCGGGGAACCGGTGAAGCGGTAGAGCATCTGGGCGTCGGCCGGGTGCAGTGCTCGCATCTGCTCGGGTGACACCCAGGCCCCGGCCGACCTGCTCATGCTGGTGGCGAAGCCGACGACGGTGAGGGCCGGGGCCCCGCGCGGTGTCAGCCTGGTGCCGAGCAGACCGGGACCGGGCGAGCCGTCGACGGGCCAGGCGACGACGATCTCACCGGGGGCCGTGGCCCAGCGGCCCTCCAGCAGCCGGACCCGGTCCACCGGCCCGTCCGGACCGTCCCGGCCCACCACGGTCACCGAACCGGCCGACATCCACAGCCAGTCCCCCGGCATCTCCAGAACGGTCTGCCCGAACGGTCCGGCCGCGGCCTCGACGCCGGGCCGGCGGGCGGTCCGCGCGAGCTGTGTCTCCGACGCCTTCGCGAGGTCGAAGGCGGCCACCGTGTGGGCGCCGCGCTGCCGGTCGAACGCCTTGTCGAAGGGGGCCGAGGCCGCGCTGACCAGCGCCAGCGCCAGCAGGACGGTCGTGGTGGAGCACAGGACGACGAGACCGATGACGATCGTCTGGAGCCTGCGCCGCTTCACCGCGGCGCGCGAGGCCCGCCACACGGCGCTCATCCGGTCGGCTCCAGTGCGCTCTCGCGGGCCACCCGGCCGTCGGCGACCTCGATCAGGCGGCTCGCACAGCGGTCGGCCAGGTGCCGGTCGTGGGTGACGAGCAGCAACGTCTGGCCGATCTGGTTGAGGTCGATCAGCAGGTCCATCACCTGCTCGCCGGAGCGGCTGTCCAGGGCGCCGGTCGGCTCGTCCGCCAGCAGCAGGGCCGGACGGTTCATCAGGGCCCGGGCCACGGCTACCCGCTGGCGCTCCCCACCGCTCAGCGCGGCCGGGTAGGTGTTCCCGCGGTCGGCGATGCCGAGTTCGTCGAGGAGTTCCAGCGCCCGGCGGCGGGCCTGCCGGGCCGAGGTCCCGGTGAGCTGTGCGGCCAGCGCCACGTTGTCCAGCGCCGGCAGGTCGTCGATGAGGTTGAAGAACTGGAAGATCATGCCGATGTGCCGCCGCCGGAACAGCGCCAGCCCCGTCTCGTTCAGCTGCCCCAGGTCCTGACCGGCGACCTCGACCAGACCCGACGTCGGGCGGTCCAGCCCGGCCACCATGTTGAGCAGGGTGGACTTTCCGCAGCCGGAAGGACCCATCACGGCGACGGCCTCCCCGGCCCGGATCTCCAGGGACATGCCGTCCAGGGCCTTGGTGTCGCCGTACTCCTTGTGGACGCCGTCCAGCCGCACGACGACCTGCGGCCCGTTGTCCCGCCGCCCGCTCTCCTGATCAGTGGTCATGGCACGAACCTAGGAGCGGCGGACCGGCCGCGGCGTCCCTCCCCGGATGTAACCTCCGGGCCCGTCATCCCGGGGATGTACGGAGCTGCCTCCGGAGGATGACGCGGATCATGGTGCCGACTGCGAGACTTGCGCGAGTGGGGAGTTCAAGGGCGGGCTGATGAACTCCGGGGCGGGCTGGGGAGTTCAAGGGTGGGCTGGGGAAGTGCAGGGGTGGGCTGGCTGATCGTCGCCTGCGCCGCGGTCTGCGCGGTCGCGGGCCTGCTGGGCGTGGCGCTCGTCCGGGCGCGGCGGCGGTACCGGGCGGCAGTCGGGGAACGCGGCTGGCTGCTGGAGCGGGAGCGTGAGAGCGCGGCGCGGGTCGCGGTCGACGTCGAGCGCGCCCGGATCGCGGCGGAGCTCCACGACATCGTCAGCCACAACGTGAGCCTGATGGTGGTCCAGGCCGCGGCCGCCCGTGAAGTGCTGGCCACCATGCCCGAGGAGGCCACGGCCGCGATGGCCGCCGTCGAGACCGCCGGACGCACCGCGATGACCGAGCTCCGCCATCTGCTGGGCCTGCTCGCCCCCGCGCAGAACGGCGAGGACGAACCGTACGCCGGCGAGCTGTCACCGCAGCCGAGCCTGACCCGGCTCAGTCCGCTGATCGACCGGTTCGCCTTCGCCGGCCTGCCCGTGGAGGTGCGCATCTCCGGGGAGCCGCGCCCGCTGCCGGCCGGGATCGACGTCACCGCCTATCGGATCGTCCAGGAGGCCCTGACCAACGCCCTCAAACACGGCAACGGGGCGAAAGCCGAGGTGACGGTGCGGTACGCGGACCACTGTCTGCGGGTGGAGGTACTGAACAGCGGGCCCAGCGTCCTGTCCGGCGGCGACTCCGCATCCCCGGACCGCACGGCCACGGGACGCACGGCCACGGACCGGGCGGACGGAACGGGCCGAGGGCTGCTCGGCCTGCGCGAGCGGGTCACCGTCTACGGCGGCGACCTGGACGCGCGGCGCCGGCTGGGCGGCGGCTACCGCGTGCGCGCCCGCATTCCGCTGGACCGCGCATGACGGCGCCCGCCGAGGAGGCTCCCCGCGTCCTGATCGCCGACGACCAGGAGCTGGTCCGCACCGGCTTCCGCCTGATCCTGACCGCCCGCGGCATCGACGTGGTCGGTGAGGCGGCCGACGGTGCCGAGGCGGTGGCGGCAGTGCGCCGGCTGCGGCCCGACGTCGTCCTGATGGACATCCGCATGCCCGTCATGGACGGCCTGGAAGCGGCCCGGCGCATTCTCGCGCAGGCCCCGGACTGCCGGGTGATCATGCTGACCACCTTCGACCTCGACTCCTACGTCTACGACGCCCTCAGCGCCGGAGCCAGCGGCTTCCTCCTCAAGGACGTCACCGCCGAACATCTGGCGGCCGCCGTGCGCCTGGTCGACACCGGCGACGCACTGCTCGCCCCTTCGATCACCCGCCGCCTGGTGGAACGCTTCGCCTCCGTAACCCACGAACCCGCAGGGAGCGGCGGAACCGCTCCCGTCCACCGCGACCTGGCCGCGCTGACGCCGCGCGAGCGCGAAGTGCTGACGCTCATGGGCAAGGGGCTGTCCAACACCGAACTGGCGCGGGCACTGACGCTCAGCGAGGCCACGGTCAAGACGCATGTGGCCCGGATCTTCGCCAAGCTGTCCCTGCGCGACCGGGCCCAGGCCGTCGTCCTCGCCTACGAGACGGGACTCGTCTCACCCGGTGATTCCACGGGAACCGCCGAGCCCGCCCCGTAAGCCGTCATCGCGCCTGGAAGGTGCTGAGGGCCGT
>NZ_BMVW01000012.1:199488-266917 GCF_014650915.1 Streptomyces poonensis
GATGGGTCGCCGAGGACCCGTGGATCAACGAGGACCCGTGGGGCGCCGTCGCCCTACGGCGTCTCCGACTTCACCCTCGCCTTCTCCCGCGCCTCCACCGGGTCCGGCTCCTTCACCTTCACCGGCTCCGTCCCCGCCGCACTGTGCCGCGCCGCCCAGTTCTCCAGGGCCGTGCGGCAGGCGTGGTCCAGGTGGTGCAGGCCCGCCAGGTGCAGTTCGATCGGGCGGTCCTGGGGGAGGGCCTCCAGACTGTCGAGGATCTTCGGCAGCCGCAGGAAGGTCGCGTTGCCCGACAGGTACACCTGGACGGGACCGGCGCCCTTGTCGATGACCTCCAGCTTGACGTGCGAGGCCTCCCAGGCGGTCTTGACCACGGACAGCGCCAGGCCGATCAGGACACCCTCGAACATGTTCACCGCGACGATGGACACCGCCGTGACGATCAGGATCAGTGCCTCGCCCCGGTGCGACCGCCACAGCGAGGCCACGCCCTTGAACGGGATGAGCTTCCAGCCCGCGTGGACGAGGATGCCGGCCAGGGCGGGCAGCGGGATGTACGCCAGCACGGACGGCAGCAGCGCGGCGAACAGCAGCAGCCAGACGCCGTGCAGGACCCGCGAGGCCTTGGTGCGGGCGCCCGCCGCGACGTTGGCGGAGCTGCGCACGATCACCGCGGTCATGGGCAGCGCGCCGAGCACTCCGGACACGGTGTTGCCCGCGCCCTGCGCCATCAGTTCCTTGTCGTACTGGGTCCGTGGCCCGTCGTGCAGCCGGTCCACGGCCGCCGCGCTGAACAGCGACTCGGCGGACGCGATCAGCAGGAAGGCCAGGACGGTGCCGAGCAGGGCGGGACTGGCGAGCTCACCGAAGGCGTCCAGGCCGGGCGGCTGGACGGACTGCAGCAGTCCCTGTACCTCGACGGTGGCGACGGGCAGGCTGAACACCAGCGTGACGACGGTCGCCAGGATCACCGCGGCGAGTGCGCCCGGAACCGTCTGCACGGCCCCCGGCAGCTTCTTCCACAGCACCATCACGGCGATCGTGCCCGCGCCGACCGCGAGCGAGGCGAGGGCGGTGGTGCTGCCCACGGCGTCCACGGCCGCCCCCGGCAGCCCGAGGATCTTGTCCACTCCGGAGGCGGGTGCCTCCAGGCCGGCCGCCGAGTACAACTGGCCCGCGATGAGCACGAGCCCGATACCGGCGAGCATGCCCTCGACCACGGAGACCGAGATGGCCCGGAAGTAGCGGCCCAGCCTCAGCGCGCCCATGGCGAGCTGGAGCAGGCCCGTGACCAGCACGATCACACCGAGCACGGGCAGCCCGAACTCGCTGACGGCCTCGAAGACCAGCACGGTGAGGCCCGCGGCCGGTCCGGACACCTGGAGGCTGCTGCCCGGCAGGAGACCGGTCACGAGACCGCCCACGATGCCGGTGATCAGGCCGAGTTCGGCCGGCACACCGGACGCGACGGCCACGCCCACGCACAGCGGGAGGGCGACCAGGAACACGACGAGCGAGGCGGTGAAGTCCTGCCGCAGGTGGGGGAACCTGGGCGTACGGGGTGCCTCGGCGGACTGCCGGGGCGCGTCGGGCGCGTTGGTCGTCGTAGACATCGCGCCGCTCACAGGGACTGGAACGTGTCGGTGTCCGCGCGGTGCTCGCGCACGGCTCCGGTGTGCACTTCGTAGTACCAGCCGCGCAGCCGGAGCCGTCCCTCGGCCAGGCGCCGTTCTATACAGGGGTAGGACCGCAGCCGGAGCAGCTGCGACAGCACGTGGTGCTGCACGGCCTCCGCGACGGTGGGATCGCCGGCGTCTGCGGTCTTCGGGTCGTCGCAGGAGTGCGCGAGCCAGTCCCGGACGGCGGGTACGGCGGTCAGGTCGTCGCCGCGGACCAGGGCGCCGACGGCGCCGCAGTGCGAGTGTCCGCAGACCACGATGTCCTTGACGCCGAGGACCTCCACGGCGTACTCGATGGTGGCCGCCTCACCGGTGGGGGTGCCGGAGGCGTACGGGGGGACGACGTTGCCCGCGGTGCGCAGCTCGAAGAGCTCGCCGGGGCGGGCGCCCGTGATCAGGGCCGGAACGACCCGGGAGTCGGAGCAGGTGATGAACAGGACGTCTGGCGACTGGCCGGCCGCCAGAGCGGCGAACTCCTCAGGGCGCTGTCCGAACGTGCGGGCGTTGTCGATGAGGGGCTGCATGTGGTGACTCCTCCTGGCGCGCCGTCTCGGCGCGTCGGGCTGACAAGACAGAGTGTGGGGGGCGGACTCTGCTGCTCAGCAGCGGAATACCTGGAGCGCGGCCGGGGTGTGGGCCGCCCTGGATCTCGCCGGATGGGGCGAGGACGTGGAGGGGACCGGCGGACGAGCGGAGGTCGGGCCCGTCTCCTGCGGCGGGCGCTCGGGCGCCGGAGGCGCGTGGACGGCGGTGACACCGCGATGCCGGTCGCGGGTGCGGAGGGGATCGGTCGGGTCCCCCGCCGGGCCGCAGCCGCGGTGGGTGACGGCCTCGCCGCGCAGCGCCGTGCCCGTGAGTCCGTTTCCGGGCTCGGCCTGGACCTCGGCATGACGGTCCGTGTGCGCGGATGCGAAGGAAGCCGTGGACGCGAAGAACTGGAGGCAGAGCAGCACGGCGACGAGGACCTTGATCGCGTTCCGGGCCGTCGAGCCTCGCAACTTGCCTCCCCCGAGCCTTTACTTATCTCTTCTACGCGTCAACAGTTGGTCAACAACGGGTCAAGAAGAACGTTAACCTGGCGAAGTTGTTTGCTGGGTTAACTTAGCGTTGCGAGCTGAAGACAGCCTGAAAAGCGGCCCTGGCCTGGCTTGAATCGCACCTTGATGTGCGGTGACCGGCTGGCCGGCTAGCACAACGGAAAGCCCCCTGGCGCCTGAGGCGACCAGGGGGCGTCGGGTCCGCGGCTCACTCCGGCCCGACGAGACCCTTGGCGTCACGCGCCAGCGCGGTGAGACGGGAAATGGCGCGGAAGTACTTCTTCCGGTAGCCGCCGTTCAGCATCTCCTCGCTGAACAGCCGGTCGAAGGGCAACCCCGAGGCGAGCACCGGCACTTCACGGTCGTACAGCCGGTCGGCGAGCACGACGAGCCGCAGCGCGGTGGACTGGTCCGGGACGGGGCGCACATCGGTGAGGCACACGGCCTTCACCCCGTCCGTGAGGGCGCCGTACCGGCTCGGGTGCACGCGCGCGAGATGCTCCAGAAGCTGCGGGAAGCCGTCGAGGGAGGCGCCCTCGGTGGCGTACGCGGCCTTGGTGACCTGTTCGTCGGCGTACGGCGCCGGGGCCTCGGGCAGCCCGCGGTGACGGTAGTCCTCGCCGTCGATGCGCAGGGTGCGGAAGTGCGCGGACAGGCCCTGTATCTCGCGCAGGAAGTCGGCCGCCGCGAAGCGGCCCTCGCCGAGCTTGCCCGGCAGGGTGTTGGAGGTGGCGGCGAGGGCGACCCCCGCGTCCACGAGCTTGCCGAGGAGCGACGACACGAGGACGGTGTCGCCCGGGTCGTCCAGCTCGAACTCGTCGATGCACAGCAGCCGGTGGCCGGAGAGCGTGGCGACGGTCTGCTGGAAGCCGAGGGCACCGACCAGGTTCGTCAGCTCCACGAAGGTGCCGAACGCCTTGAGCGCGGGCTCGGCCGGCGTCGCGTGCCAGAGAGAGGCCAGCAGGTGGGTCTTGCCGACCCCGTACCCGCCGTCGAGGTAGACGCCGCGCGGACCGGAGGAAACCTTCTGCCGGTTCTTGGCCGCCCTGCCGAAGCCGAAGAGCCTGCGCCGCCCGCCCGCACCGCCCGCGTGCGCACCGTCCAGACCCGCCGCGAACGTACTCAGGACCCGGACGGCCTCGGTCTGGCTGGGCTGGTTCGGGTCCGGTATGTACGTGTCGAAGCGCGCCCTGCCGAACCGGGGCGGCGGCACCATCTCGGCCACGAGCCGGTCGGCGGGGACATGCGGCTCGCGGGCGCACAGGGACAGGGGGGCCGCTTCGGGTATCGGACGGATCCCGGACACGGTGGAGGACGACGACACGGTCACCCACTTTAAAGGCCGTGTCACACTGCACGGCATGCGACGCCTGCTCCCTGTGACCGAAGAGACAGCCGCCCGAGGGACCGCGGACGCCACCGACCGCGAATGGGGACTCGACGAGCTGGCGGAGGCGTACGCCTACCCCGTCGCCGCCCCCGGCGCGCGGCCCCGGCCCTGGCTGCGCGCCAACATGGTGTCCACCCTCGACGGCGCCGCCCAGCACGACGGACGGTCCCAGCCCATCTCCCACCCGGCCGACATGCGGGTCTTCGGCACGCTGCGAGGGCTGGCGGACGTGGTGATCGTGGGCGCCGAAACGGTACGCCAGGAGGGGTACCGCCCGGCACGCGCGCGGGAGGCGTTCGCGGCCCGCAGGGAGGCGGCCGGACAGGGTCCCGCACCCGCCGTCGCGGTGGTCAGCGCCGGTCTCGACCTGGACTTCTCGTTGCCGCTCTTCACCTCGCCGCTCGTCCCCACGCTCCTGCTGACCGGTGCCGCCGCACCGCCCGACCGGGTGGCCGCCGCGGAGAAGGCGGGCGCCCGGGTCGTGATCGCCGGGGACGGCCCGGGCGTGGAGCCCGCCCGGGCCGTACGCGCCCTCGCCGCCCTCGGCCACACGCGGCTGCTGACCGAGGGCGGCCCGCGCCTCCTCGGCCAGCTGGTGGCGGCCGGTGTGCTGGACGAGCTGTGCCTGACGGTCTCCCCGATGCTCACCGCGGGGGACGCGCAGCGCATCGCCGGGGGCCCCGGGGTCGCCGTGCCGGAGCGCTTCGAGCTGGTGTCGCTGCTGGAGGAGGAGGGATTCCTGTTCAGCCGGTACCGGCGGCGCTGACACGGGGCCCGCGGGGTACGCGATACCCAGCCCCGGCCCCATCACGGGGCAGGATGGTTTCCGCGGTACCGCGGGGTCCGGTGCGGCCCGCGGAGGAGTGAGGGCCCCGGCCCTCGGAGGGAGAAGGGCGCCAGTCGTGTTCACGAGCGTTTTGATGATCGAGAAGGCCCTGACGTCCGTCGACGTGGAGTTCGTCACCACCTTGCACGGTGATGAACCGGTCTCCTTCCACGTACTGCTCCAGCCCCGCGGCGACCAGGCCGACCGCCTGCTGCGCGCCATCGACGACGTCGCCCTCGGCGAGCTGGACGAGGCGGCCCGCGAGGGCGAGACACCGGAGGGCGACGAGGCGAAGGGCCCGGCCCAGCAGGCCCTGGACGTCTCCCTGGTCGCCCTGCGCGCGTCCGGCAGCGAGGCGAGCGGCCGCCTCGTCGAGGACCACCCGCTGGACGCGCTCAAGTCGCTGGTCGAGGAGGTCGGCGCCGACGAGGTCATCGTGCTGACCGACCCGCACTACGTGGAGGAGTTCTTCCACCGCGACTGGGCGTCCAGGGCACGGCACAAGGTCGGGGTGCCGGTGCTCAAGCTGTTCTCGCACGCCAAGGCGCGGTGACGGGCGGCCTGGCGCGGGTGACCCGGCGCGGGTGACCTGGCGCATCGGGGCCGGTACGAGTACGGACCCGCGCACCCGGGGGCATAGGCTGGGCGGCTGAACGTCCGCCTCACCCGTACGCACAGGGAGACACGCATGGCACCCGGCCTTCCCACCGCCATGGTCCGACCGCACTTCATCGGCATCGGCGGCGCCGGAATGTCGGGGATCGCGAAGATCCTCGCCCAGCGTGGCGCCCGGGTGGCGGGCAGCGACGCCAAGGAGTCGGCGACCGCCGGGGCCCTGCGGGCGCTCGGCGCCACCGTGCACATCGGGCACGCGGCGGAGCACCTCGCGGACGACGCGACCTGCGTGGTGGTCTCCTCGGCGATCCGCGCGGACAACCCGGAGCTGGCCCGCGCCGCCGAGCTCGGCATCCCGGTGGTCCACCGGTCGGACGCCCTCGCCCGGCTGATGGACGGGCTGCGCCCGATCGCGGTCGCGGGCACCCACGGCAAGACGACCACGACGTCCATGCTGGCGGTCGCGCTGACCGAGCTGGGCCTGGCCCCCTCGTACGCGATCGGCGGCGACCTCGACGCCCCCGGCTCCAACGCGCTGCACGGCACGGGCGAGATCTTCGTGGCCGAGGCGGACGAATCGGACCGCAGCTTCCACAAGTACGCCCCCGAGGTCGCCATCGTCCTCAACGTCGAGCTGGACCACCACGCCAACTACGCCTCCATGGACGAGATCCACGAGTCCTTCGAGACGTTCGCGGGCCGTATCGTGCCCGGCGGCACCCTGGTGATCGCGGCGGACCAGGAGGGCGCGCGGGAGCTGACGCGGCGGCTGGCCGCTTCGGCTCCCGGCACGCTGCGGACGGTGACGTACGGCGAGTCGCCGGACGCGGACGTCCGCATCACCTCCGTCGTGCCCCAGGGCCTGAAGAGCGAGGTGACCGTCGAGCTGGACGGCGAGCCGCTCACCTTCACGGTCTCCGTCCCCGGCCGCCACTACGCGCACAACGCGGTCGCGGCGCTCGCCGCGGGCGTCGCCCTCGGCGTCCCGGCGGCGGAGCTGGCCCCCGCCCTGGCCGCGTACACGGGCGTCAAGCGCCGCCTCCAGCTCAAGGGCGAGGCGGCGGGCGTCCAGGTGATCGACTCCTACGCCCACCACCCGACGGAGATGACGGCGGACCTGGAGGCCATGCGCGGCGCCGCCGCCGACGGCTCCCGCATCCTGGTCCTCTTCCAGCCGCACCTGTTCTCCCGCACCCAGGAGCTGGGCAAGGAGATGGGCGAGGCGCTGGCCCTGGCGGACGCCTCCGTGGTCCTGGACATCTACCCGGCGCGCGAGGACCCGATCCCGGGCATCACCAGCGACCTGATCATCGAGGCGGCGCGCGCGGCGGGCGCGGACGTGACGGCGGTGCACGACAAGGACGGGGCCCCGGCCGTGCTGGCGGGAATGGCCGAGCCGGGCGATCTCGTTCTCACCATGGGAGCGGGCGACGTCACCGACCTCGGCCCGCTGATCCTGGACCGTCTGTCGCAGCAGCAGTGACAGCACAGAGCAACAAGGGGCTGAGCAGCATGTCGTACGACGTCGAGAAGCCGGACGAGCAGTGGCGCGAGGAGCTGACCCCGGCCGAGTACGCGGTCCTGCGCCAGGCCGGCACGGAGCCCGCGTTCACCGGTGAGTACACCGACACCAAGACGAAGGGCGTCTACTCCTGTCGCGCCTGCGGCGCCGAACTCTTCACCTCGACCACCAAGTTCGAGTCCCACTGCGGCTGGCCGAGCTTCTACGACCCGAAGGACTCGGACGCGGTGGAGCTGCTGGAGGACCGCTCCCACGGGATGGTGCGCACGGAGGTGCGGTGCGCCCGGTGCGGGTCGCACCTTGGGCACGTCTTCGAGGGCGAGGGCTACCCGACGCCGACGGACCAGCGGTACTGCATCAACTCGATCTCGTTGCGGCTGGCGCCGAGCGAGGACTGAGGTCCTTCAAGGCGAGCGACGGGGCCGGTTCCGTATGGGGCCGGCCCCGTCGGTTGTCCATCTGGATCACACTGACGGCCCGAACGGAGCCGGCTGGTGTGCCTCGCGAAGTGATCAGTGTTCGATGTGGTACCGGCTTTGAGCAATGACGGCTTGACGGACTCTGGTGGTGAACTCCGGAGTGCGGGCGATGCGGTCGACACCGCCGGCCTTGCTGTGACGTAAAGCTGTTTTGAAGTTCTGCTCCAGGGTGCCGGCCATGCGGGACATCAGATCGTCGCTGAGATGGTCGTTCGCCTGCAGAATCACCAGATCGATCTTCGATGCTCGTGACGGCAGGAACTGGTGGGAGTCAGCAGTGACGTACCGCTCGTCCACGAAGGTCCAGATGCCGTCGATACCGCAATCGTGGGCTCCGTCCACGATGCCGTCCATGATCTCGTCGTTGTCGAGGTCCAGACTCTGCAAGGCCTTGTCCGCTGCGAAGAACGTGAAGAAGTCGTCCCGGCTCTTCTCAGGAGCCGGCTTCCGATGCTGATCTCCCAGGATGCGGTCGAGTAGACGCTGATCGTTGTCTTGCGTAGACGTCACGAAACACTTCCACCATGACCCAGGACCCTGGGCGTGTAATCCTGACATCCCGGTTGAAGGGTGAACACCCGGCCGGTTGGCCGGGATGAGACTGAGCGGCTTCCGCGGCTCTGGCGATGGCCGGACGTTTGTATGGTGATGCGGTGGGCCGGGGGCAGTGATGCCGCTCCCGTTTCCGATGCACGACCAACTCCGTCAACGTGCCGACAGGTGCTGGCAATATAAGAGTTCCCTTTGCTGCTCGGCGCCGTACGTTCGGATGAGGAGCGTGAACTGGGAGATCAACGTTCATCCGGCGGTTGAGCTGTGGCTGCTGAAGCTGGCGGAGGAAGATCCGGGAAGTGCGGATCTGGTCGAAGCGGCGATCGACACCCTTGCGAGGGAGGGCCCGACGCTCGGACGGCCGCTCGCAGACCGCATTCACGGTAGTCGCGTCCACAACCTCAAGGAGCTGCGTCCGGCGAGTGTCGGCCGCACGGAGGTGCGCTTCTTGTTCGTGTTCGATCCTGCTCGGGAGGCGATACTTCTCGTGGCGGGAGACAAGGCCGGCCGTTGGAGCCAGTGGTACGTCGAGGCGATCGTGCTCGCTGAAACACGCTATAGCGAGTATCTGGCCGACGTGCGACGCACAGGAGAGGACGGCGATGACCGATGAGCGGCTACAGCAGCTGGACCGAGGTGAAGCGGCGCCTGCGCGAAGCGCACCCCGGGACCTCCGACGCACAGTGGGAGGCCCGCAGGCAAGCGGCGCGGACTTCCACCGAGGCGTACGTACTCGGGTCTCATCTGCGTGAAATCCGTGAGGAGCAAGGTCTCACCCAGGCCCAGGTCGCGGCGTCTGTCGGCATCTCCCAGGCCCGGGTGTCCCAGATCGAGAGGGGCGAGATCTCCGACCTCGAGACGGTGCGTACGTATGCCGCGGTGCTTGGAGCTCGTATCACGGTGTCGATTGAGTACGGGGACCGGGCCGACGGAGCCGCTTAGGTTCTGTCCGGCGGATCACTGCCGGAGAGCCGCGTCGCCGAGACCAGCCCCTCGTCCTGACGCCACCGGCACCCTCCGTCGACGATGTCGTTGCTCGGCTTGCTGCGGCACCTCGCCGAGGTGTGACGCGACTGGCGCGACTGGATCGCCGTTCGGGAGCTGCTGGTGCACCGGATCGAGGAGTACGCCCGTCACCGCGGGCACGCAGACCTGTTGCGCGAGTGCGTCGACGGAAGGGAGGCCGGTGAAGAGAGCCGGCCGCCACGCCCGTTCCCCTGCTCAGGCGCGCACGGTCTGAGCCCCGCATCAACCGATCGGCTGATGCGCCCTCGAGCGCGATGGCCGATGTGCCCGCCCCGTCCCTGACGGGAAGCTCGGGGCATGTCGGTCATCGAAGTCAGTGAACTGCGCAAGTCGTACGGGGGGCGGGCCGTCGTCGACGGGGTCTCCTTCGCCGTCGAGGAGGGGGAGATCTTCGGCATCCTCGGGCCGAACGGCGCCGGGAAGACCACCACCGTCGAGTGCGTCGAGGGGCTGCGCGTCCCCGACGCGGGCCGCGTCCGGGTCGCCGGGCTCGACCCCGTCGCCGACCACGAGGCAGTGACCCGCGTCCTCGGCGCGCAGCTGCAGGAGAGCGAGATACAGCCGAAGCTCACCGTGCGCGAGACGCTCGAGCTGTACGCCGCCTTCTACCCGAACCCCGCCGACTGGCGTCCGCTGGCCGAGCGCCTGAACCTGTCCGGCAAGCTCGGCACACGTTTCGCCAGGCTCAGCGGCGGCCAGAAGCAGCGCCTGTTCATCGCGCTGGCCCTGATCGGCAACCCGAGGGTCGTCGTGCTCGACGAGCTGACCACCGGGCTCGACCCGCGCGCCCGCCGGGACACCTGGGAGCTCATCGAGGACGTACGGGCGGGCGGGGTCACCGTGCTGCTGGTCACCCACTTCATGGAGGAGGCCCAGCGGCTGTGCGACCGGATCGCGGTGATCGACCGCGGGCGTGTCGCCGCGCTGGACACCCCGGCCGGGCTGATCCGCCGCTCGGCGGGCGCCACCGTCATCAGCTTCACCTCGTCCGCACCGCTCGACGACAGTGAGCTGGCCGCACTGCCCGGCGTGACGTCCGTCGAGCACAAGGACGGGCGGATCACCCTCGCCGGGACGGACGAGACCGTCAACGCCGTCATCACGCTGCTCGCCCGCAGCCGCGTCACGGCCCATCAGCTCCGCGTCACCGACGCCACGTTGGACGACGCCTTCCTCGACCTCACCGCCGGAGCCGCCCGATGAGCACCGTCATCACCGCCACCCGGTCCGCGACAGCCACCACCGCCGTCCTGAAGACCGAGGCCCGCCTCTTCGGCCGGGAGCCCGGCTCCCTCTTCTGGGTGCTGGTGTTCCCGACCCTGTTGCTGGGGGTCCTCGGCGCCATCCCGTCCTTCCGCGAGGCACAGGACTCGCTCGACGGCCTGCGGACCATCGACCTGTACGTTCCGGTGACCGTGCTGCTCGGCATGATCGTGGCCGGAATCCAGGCCATGCCCCCGGTCGTCACCGGCTACCGCGAGCGCGGCATCCTGCGCCGGATGTCCACGACGCCGGTACGCCCCTCCGCGCTGCTCTCCGCGCAGATGGTGCTGCACGGCGCGGCCGCTCTCGTCTCCGTGCTGCTCTCGCTCGCCGTGGGCCGGCTGGTCCACGACGTGCCCCTGCCGCGCCAGGTGTTCGGTTACGTCCTCGCCCTGCTGCTCGCCGTCGCCGTGGCCCTGGCGCTGGGTGCCCTGCTCTCGGCACTGTCCCGCACCCAGAAGATCGCGACCGCGGCCGGGTCGGCCGTCCTCTTCCCGATGATGTTCACCGCGGGTGTCTGGCTGCCCGTGCAGGCCATGCCGGACGTCCTGGCCCGGATCGTGGAGGTCACCCCGTTCGGCGCCGCCGCACAGGCCCTGTCGGAGGCCACGGCCGGTGACTGGCCCGCCTGGTCCCACCTGGGCGTGCTCACCCTGTGGACCGTCGTGCTGACGGGGGCGGCCGTGCGCTGGTTCCGCTGGCAGTGAGCGGTCCGTCCGGGGCGGAACGCGAAGGGAGGGGGCGGCCGTGCAGACTGGGTGCGTGAAGGACGAGTGGCAGGTGGAGCAGCGCTGGGCCGTGTTCGACCGCTGGGGACCGTACGGCCTGCTGGGGACCGGGCTGGTCGTCTCCGCCGTCACGGCCGGCGAGTTGGACATGACCGGGGCCGACTGGGCTGCCACCGCGGTTCTGGTCCCGGCCGCCCTGGCCCTGCAGCTCGGCTGGGAGCGCAGGGAGCAGCGCCCGTCCGCGGCGGGTGCCTGGTACTTCTTCGCGCGCTGGGCGCTCGCGTTCGGCCTCACCTGGATCAACCCGTTCTTCGGCTTCTACGCCATCCTCGGCTACTTCACCGCGGACCGGTTGCTGCCGCCGCGCCTGGTGAAGCCGGGACTGGTCGCCACCGCGGTCCTCATGGCCGGCTCGAACGTCGGCGGTCTGCATCAGCTGCGCTCCTGGGGCTCGTGGGCGGTGTTCGCGGCCCTGTTGTGCGTGCACATCGGCCTGGTCGGCGTCTTCTCCCACCTGGCCGAGAAAGAGCAGGCGCAGGCCCGTGCCCGGGCCGCCACCATCACCGAACTGGAGCGCACCAACGCCGCGTTGCAGCAGGCCCTCGACGAGAACGCCGCCCTGCACACCCAGCTCCTCGTCCAGGCACGGGAAGCGGGCATCGCCGACGAGCGGCGCCGGCTCGCCGCCGAGATCCACGACACCATCGCCCAGGGTCTGACCGGCATCATCGCCCAGCTCCAGGTCGTGGCGGGCACGGCCGACCCGGACGCCGCCCGCGTCCACGTGGACCGCGCGGCGGAACTGGCCCGGCACAGCCTGGGCGAGGCCCGCCGCTCCGTGCACAACCTCGCGCCGGTCGCCCTGGAACACGACGGACTGCCCGAGGCGCTGAAGAAGACGGTCGCCGAGTGGGGCGAACGGACCGGAGTGCGCGCCGACTTCACGCTCACCGGCACGGCGGAGCACCTGCACGACGAGGTCTCGGCGACGCTCCTGCGCATCGTCCAGGAGGCCCTGTCGAACGCCGCGCGCCACGCGGACGCCTCCCGCCTCGGCGTGACCCTGAGCTTCATGGACGACGAGGTCACCCTGGACGTGCGCGACGACGGCCGGGGCTTCGACCCCCTCGCCCTCCCGCCGCGCACCGGCACCGGCGGCTTCGGCCTCGACGGCATGCGCGCCCGCGCCGAACGTATCGCCGGTTCGCTCACCGTGGAGTCCGAACCGGGCTTCGGGACGGCCGTGTCGGCCCGCGTACCCTTGGTCCACCATGACTGATCATGATCACGCCACCGTCTCCCTGCTGATCGTCGACGACCATCCCGTCGTACGGGACGGCCTGCGGGGCATGTTCGAGTCGGAGCCCGGTTTCACGGTCCTCGGGGAGGCGCCGAACGGCGTGGCGGCCGTGGCCCTCGCCGCCTCCCTCGACCCGGACGTGATCCTGATGGACCTGCGGATGCCCGGTGGTGGCGGGGTCGACGCCATCACCGAGCTGACCCGGCGCGGCGCCCGCGCGAAGGTGCTCGTCCTCACGACGTACGACACGGACTCCGACACCCTCCCCGCGATCGAGGCGGGGGCGACGGGCTATCTGCTGAAGGACGCCCCGCGCGACGAATTGTTCGCGGGGGTGCGCGCGGCGGCGGAAGGCCGTACGGTCCTGTCCCCGGCCGTGGCCTCCCGCCTGGTCTCGGCGGTCCGGGCACCCCGTTCGTCCGGTCCCGGCAGCGAGGTCCTCTCCGCCCGCGAGCGGGAGGTCCTCGTTCTGGTGGCCCGGGGCACCTCCAACCGCGAGATCGCCCGTGAGCTGTTCATCAGCGAGGCCACGGTCAAGACCCATCTGACCCACCTGTACGCCAAACTCGGCGTCAACGACCGCGCGGCGGCGGTGGCGACGGCGTACGAGCGGGGGATCCTCGGCGGCTGAACGTCTCCGCCGCCACGGCTCCCGCGCTACGCTCCCGCTCGGCTCCCGCGCTATGGCTTCCGCGCCACCGCCCCGTACATCGCGATGTCCTCGTCCCGGACGTTCCGCTCGCCGGTGCCGTCCGGGCGCCACTTGTGGACCTGGACGATGCCCGGTTCCACGAGGTCGAGGCCCTCGAAGAACTCCCCGGCCTCGGCGCGGGTGCGCAGCCGCATGGGCATGTCGCGGGCCGCGTACTCGCGGGCGACCCGGCCCACCTCCTCCGGCGCGAAGTCGGCGGTGCCGACGGACATCGCCAGGTAACTGCCCGCAGGGAGCGGTTCCAGCAGCCGGCGGACGATGCCCACCGCGTCGTCCTCGTCCAGCACGAAGTGGACGATGGCGATGACCGTGAGGGCGACCGGACGGGACAGGTCCAGGGTGTCGCGGAACTCGGGGGAGTCCAGGATGGCCGCCGGGTCGAGCATGTCCGCCTCGACGTACGCCGTCCTCCCCTCGGGCGTGCTCGACAGCAGGCCCTGGGACAGGGTGAGCACGATGGGGTCGTTGTCCACGTAGACGACCCGGGAACCGGGGGCCACCGACTGTGCTATCTCGTGGAGGTTGGGGGAGGTGGGGATGCCCGTGCCGATGTCCAGGAACTGGCGTATCCCGGCCTCCGCGGCCAGCCAGCGCACCGCTCTGTTCATGAAGTCGCGGTTGGCGCGCATGTGCACCGGCAGGGCCGGCCACTCGCGCGCCATGGCGTCGCCCGCCTCCTGGTCGGCGGGGTAGTAGTCCTTGCCGCCGATGATGTAGTCGTAGATGCGCGCCGAGTGTGCGTGCTCGGTGTCGATCCGGTCGGCCGGCCATCCGTTGTCGGGCACCGCTGTCCTGCCTTTCGTGGAGTGCTTGAAGTACTTGGAGTACTCGGCGTGCGTCACAGGTCCTTCCGGAGCGCGCGGAGGACGTCCTCGGTCCGCCGCGCGGGTGCCGCCTGGGCGCTGAGCCGGTCCAGGGCCTCGCGGTGGGCCATGACCTCGTCCGCCCGGTCGAGGTAGACGGCCCCCGTCAGGCCGCCGCGGTAGACGATGTCGGGCAGCTCGGGCGCCCGGAACCGGAAGAGGTGGAACGCGCCGGACCGCAGCGCCGGGTGCGGTCCGTTCCCGAACGGCATGACCTGCACGGTCACGTGCGGCAGCCGGCTGACCTCGATCAGGTGGTCCACCTGGGCCCGCATCACCTCGGAGCCCCCGACCGGCCAGCGCAGCACGGTCTCGTCCAGGACCACCCACAGGCGGGGCGGTGCCGGGCGGGAGAGCAGTTCCTGACGCCGCATGCGCAGCGCCACCCCGCGCTCCGTCGTCTCCGTCGGCGCGTGCGGATTGCCGGCGCTCAGCTGCGCGCGGGCGTACGCCTCGGTCTGCAGCAGCCCGGGCACGAACTGCGCCTCGTACGCGCGGATGTGCAGAGCCGCCTGCTCCAGGCTGAGATACGCGGCGAACCACTCCGGCAGGACGTCCCGGTAGGCGTGCCACCAGCCGCGCTTGTTGGCCTCGCGGACCGACTCCAGGAACGTGTCGATCTCCTGCCGGTCGCCGACGCCGTAGACCTGGAGCAGTTTCTCGACGTCGGCCAGCCGCAGCCGGGCCACCTTGGCGGACTCCATCCGCCGGATCGTGGAGTGGCTCACGCCGATCGCCGCGCCCGCCTCCTCGTACGTCAGACCGGCCCGGCCGCGCATCCCTTCCAGCTGTCTGCCGAGGATCATGCGCAGCACGGAGGGGGCACCGCCCCAGTCGGTCTCCGTGGTCACGCCACTCCTCCCCTCACGCTCGCACGCCGGGTGACGGGAGCAGAGTCTGTCACGATCAACCGCTGAGCGGAGTGGACCGCAGTTGACCGAAGGCAGCATGCATCCGACGCTTTGCAATTTTCAACTTGCCGGTTGCGAGCCGTTGTTGGCAGGTGCCAGAGTGGTCGTACCGCCCCCGTCCGGTGAACGAAGAGGCCGACCAGCCCCGTTGGGGGAGACGGGGTTGCTGCGCGTTGCCCCGCGCAGCGAGCCGCCGCAGTGCCGCGGTGGCCGTACGGCGCTCTCGTGCCCGTGCCGGAGGGGACGGCACCGGCACCACCGCCCGTGGTGCGAGCTGACGAAAGGCGAACGGCGATGGCTCCGCCCTCCCTCCCCCAGCCGGCCGGCCGACCGGCCGGACGACCCCGGCCGTCGCCGACCGGCCGTCCGCAGGAGACCGGGCCGCTGCCGGAGACCGAGCCGCTCCAGGCGACGACCTCGCCGCTGTCGGCCGTACCGGCGCAGGCTTCCGGCATCCGCCTGCCGGCCCAACGCCGTCCCGCCCACGCGGACGGGCCCCGGGAACCCCACAGGACCGAGGCGTTCGACCTGCCCGCCACACCCACGTCGGTGGCGGCGGCCCGCAGGACCGTGCGCGCGGCGCTCGCCGGGTGGGCCGTCGACGAGGACACGAGCGACAACGCCGTCCTCGTCGTCTCCGAGCTCGTCACCAATGTGCTGACCCACACCTCCAGCGCCCGGATCGTGTGCCGGCTGCGCACCGAGGGCGGGCGGCTCCGCATCGAGGTCGAGGACCAGAACCGCGGCGGCACGCTTCCCCGGCGGCGGCAGCCCGCGTCCGACGACCAGAACGGGCGCGGGCTGATGCTGGTCGGCGCGCTGAGCCACGACTGGGGAGTGAGGGACACCGCCTGCGGCTCGGGGCGCGTCGTCTGGGCCGAACTGCTCCTCGACGGTCAGGACGACCAGCGGAACCCGGCGCAGCAGCCGTCGCCCGTCGCGCACTCGTCGTTGCCCGTCGTCCGTCCGTCGGCGGCGGTCGTCCGGTCCGCGCGGACGGCCGCGCTGCCCGTGAGAGCGGCCGAGACGCCGTCGCGGGAGGTCGCGTTGTGGGCCGGAGCGGCCCAACTGCCCCCGTGGGAGACGGCGTCACCGCTGAGACCGGCCGTGCCACCGCTGAGACCGGCCGCGCAGACGGCGGGACCGGCCACGTCAGCGGCGAGAGCGGCCGAACCGCCCGCGCGCGGTGCCGCGTTCTCCTCCGGACCCGCCGATCCGCCGTCGTACGCCACCGGCTCCCACCCTGTCCGGCCCATCCCCCACTCGGCCGAAGGACCACTGCCCCATGGACCTGCCTTACACCCCTGATCCACGACCGTACGTCCCGCCCGCCGCCCCCACGGACCCCCACGTCCTGGCCCTGCCCGCGGAACTGCCCGCCCAGCTCGGGTACGACGCGGTGGGCACCCCGCGGGAGCACGGGGAGCGCATCCTGCGCTGCCTGCCCCGGGTCGGCTGTGTCTTCGCCGACGACGAGCGATGGTGGTGGATCGTGCCGTCCGGCTCCCACATCGGCGTCATCTGGCCGGCCGGCGTCCACTACGCCGTGGGAGCCCGCGTGGACGCGGCCGGCACGGACACCACCTGCCCGCTCGAACCCTCCTGGACGCGCACCCGGCCGTCACCCCGGCCCGGCGGACCCCGGCCCGACGGCCCCCGTCTGATCCACAGACCCGACGACGGCTCCCCCTACACACCCCCCATCCCCCTGTACTTCCTCACCTGCCGGCTGACCGGCAACCCCCCGCTCTGGTCGCTCGAACGCGCCGGATGAGCCCGCGGACCGTACGCTGGGGCCCGGCCGGAGCGGACGACGACAGGGGGACGGAGACGGTGAACGCCCACGAGGTGACACAGGAGCAGGCGGAGACGGGGACGGAGACGCCGACCGGGATCGACGTGCTCGTCCTCGGCGGATCCGGTGTCGACACGATCGTGTACGTGCCCGAACTGCCGCTGCCCTTCGCCGACAGCCACCACGTGCCGGCGATCGAGAGCCGCGCCGGGCAGACCGGTGACTTCGTGGCCGTCGGGCTGCACGCGCTGGGACTGCGCACCCACCACCTCGACCTGATCGGCGACGACCACGAGGGCGACCTGGTCCGTGCGCTGCACCGGGAGCGCGGCATCCCGCTCACCGAGGTGCCCTCGCCCGCCGGCACGAAGCGCGCGGTGAACCTGGTCGGGCCGGACGGGCGGCGGCTGTCGCTGTACGACAGCACACGCGCGCGGAACGCCGACCGGCTGCCGCCGGACACCGTGCGGACCCTCGCCGCGGCCGCCCGCCATGTGCACGTCTCCCTCACCCAGCCGTGCGCCCACGCCCTGCCGCTGCTGCGGGAGACGGGGGTGACGATCTCGACCGACCTGCACGACTGGGACGGCGTGAACCCGTACCACGAGCCCTTCGCCCTGGCGGCCGACGTCGTGTTCGTGTCGGCCGCCGCACTCACGGAGCCCGAGAAGACCGCGCGGCGGATCGCCGAGCAGGGCCGGGCCCAGGTGGTCGTCGTCACGGCCGGTGCCGACGGGGCGTACCAGCTCGTCGACGGAGAACTCCGTCATGTCCCGGCCGCCGTGCCGCCCGGCCCCGTCGTCGACTCCAACGGCGCCGGGGACGCGTTCGCGGCGGGGTACCTGTTCGGGCGGCTCTCCGGCGAGGGGCCGGAGCGGTGCGGGCTGTACGGGGCGATCGCGGGCGCGCACGCGTGCACCGTGCCGGCGACGGTCACGCATCCCGTCGGACGGGACGAACTCCTCGCGCGCGCCGCACGATCGGCGGCCTGAGACCCGTGGGCGTCAGGCGCCCGCCGCCGTCGCGAGGCGGGACTCGGCCTGCCTCCTGGCCGCATCCAGGACGGCCAGGAGGACCTCCTTGCTGGAGGCGCGTTCGCGTACGTCGCAGAGGACGACCGGGGTGGCCGGGTCCAGGTCGAGGGCCTGGCGGACCTGCTCGGCGGTCGCCTCACGGCGTCCGTCGAAGCAGTTGACGCCCACGGCGAAGGGGATGTCGCGCGCCTCGAAGAAGTCGATCGAGGCGAAGGAGGCGTCCAGCCGGCGGGTGTCCGCCAGGACGACGGCGCCCAGCGCACCGCTGGACAGGTCGTCCCACATGAACCAGAAACGGTCCTGGCCGGGCGTGCCGAAGAGGTAGAGCACGAGCTCGGGCGAGATGGTGATGCGCCCGAAGTCCATGGCGACCGTGGTGGAGGTCTTCCTCTCGATGCCCGCCAGGTCGTCCACGCCGACGCTGGCCGCGGTGATCCGCTCCTCGGTCTCCAGCGGCGCCACCTCGCTCACCGAACCGACCATGGTGGTCTTGCCGACGCCGAATCCGCCCGCGATGAGGATCTTCAAGGCGGTCGGCATGACCGGCTCAGAGCTGACGGATACCATCCATCACCCTTTCGATGAGTTCCACGCTCGGCTGCTCGCTCAGCTCGGGCGGGGACTGGACAATGATCAGCTCGGCGTTGAGCAGGTCGCCGCAGAGCACCTTCACCACGCTGACCGGCAGATCCAGCTGGCCGGCGATCTCGGCCACCGCCACCGCGCGGTCGCGGCACATGGCCAGGATCGCCATGGACTCCGGTTCTAAGTGATCGTGTTCGTACTCGTGGTCGTGCCGCGAGACGATCAGCGTGATCAGGGTGAAGTGGTGCTGACTGTGCCGGGTCCGGCCGCCGGTGATGGCGTACGGCCGGACATGGCGCCCGGCCTGCTCATCGTCGAGCCACCGTGGGTCACGCATCCTGGGCGTGACCGGCCGGGGTCTCCACGCGGGGCGCGGCGGACAGGTACTTGCCGACCTGCTTGACCAGCGTGCCCATCTCGAACGCCATCATCCCGACGTCGACCTCCTCGGACGCGATGGCGGCGAGCCGCGCGCCCCGGCCGGCGGCGGTGACGAAGAGGAACGCCCGCTCCATCTGGATGACCGTCTGCTGGACCTCTCCGCCGTGGAAATGACGCGCCACGCCCCGGGCGAGGCTGTGCATGCCCGAGCCGACCGCGGACAGGTGCTCCGCGTCGTCCCGGCGGATGTCCTTCGACTTGCCGATGAGGAGGCCGTCACCGGACAGGACGACGGCGCAGCGGATTTCCGGAATCCGTTCCACCAGCCCGTCCAGGAGCCAGTCCAGCTGCGGACCGGTCTGTACCTGCTCAGTCATTCCTGATTGTTCCTCACAGTCAGCGGCGCCGGGGGTGCGCCGGTCTACCGGCGCATCGGGGGGTGCGCCGAGTCGTGGGGCGCCCGCAGGCGCGCGTCAGAAAGCGCCGGGGTTCCGTGGCGGCGCCTTCCGGTCGTCCGTACCGTCCGGCTCGCCGCCCTCGCCGAGCCGGGCCCGCTTCAGTCCCTGCTGGATGGCGATCATCGCGCGGGCCGAGGCGTCGGGGGAGAGGCCGTTCTCCCCGCCGTTGCTGTCGTTCTGGTGTGCCGCCTCCTTGCGCAGCTGCTGCGCGAGGCTGGCTCCGCGGGTCCGCTGCGGCAGGACCGTGGGAGTGGTCAGGGGACCGGACGACTCCCGGCCGGAGCCCGCGGGCGGGGCGGACCGGCGGGCCTCGCCGCCCGGCCGGACACCGGCGCCCGCTCCCGCGCCCGGCGCGGCGGCACCCGGGCCATGGCCCGTGCCGGAACCGGCGCCGTGGCCCGCACCGGTCGCCGTCCGCGGACCCGGTCGCGCCGACGAGCCGGCCGGAGAGGCCGGGGTGGCGGGTCCGGACGGAAAGGCCGGGGCAGCGGGCGACGGCGCGGCAGCCGGGTAAGCCGGGCCGGCCGACGACGCGGCAGCAGCCGAGGCCGCCGAACCAGCCGGTGCCGCGGCACGGCCGGTCGGCCGTGCCGCCTCCGGGCGGTGCGCGGGGTGCTCCTGCGGGGCCGCCCACGCGGCGGCGCCCGAATTCCGGGCCAGGTCCCGCGAGGAAGGGTGCTCCGACACGGGCGGCAGCAGACCGGCGCCGCCGTAGTCGGGGAACCCGCTGTAGTCCGGTGTCCGCGTATGCGTCAGGACCTCGCCCGCGGGCGCCGGGGGAGCCGTGCGCACGCCGGCGGCGCCCGCACCGGTGACCGTGGTGCCCGTGAGGCCCGCGCCGTGCGGGGCCGCACCGGCGACCGTGCCCGCGAGCGCCGGTCCGGCCGCCGCACCCGCGTCGGCGAGCGCGGTGTCCGACACCGCGGAGGGAACGGGGGCCGCCGTGGAGCCGGTCCGCCCGGCCGCCGGGATGCCGGTCCGCTCGCCGGGGTTCCGCACGGCCCGGCCCTGCGCCGCGGCAGCCGACCGCAGCTGGTCCAGGACCGGGGACTCGATGTCCTCCAGCAGTTCGGCCGGCAGCAGCACGACGACGAGCGTGCCGCCGTACACGGACTCGCGCAGTTCGACCTTGATCTTGTGCCGTTCGGCGAGCCGCGCCACCACGAAGTGGCCGAGCCGGGGGTCCTCGCCCAGCGCGGTCATGTCGAGCTTGGGCGGGTGGGCGAGCAGGTGGTTGGCCTTGTCGCGCAGTTCCTCCGGCATGCCGAGGCCGTGGTCCTCGACATGGACGGCGAGACCCTTGGCCACCCGGGTGGCGCTGATGAACACCTGGGTTTCCGGCGGGGAGAAGCTGGTGCCGTTCTCGATGAGCTCGGCGAGCAGGTGGGTGACGTCGGCGACGGCCCGTCCGGTCAGGGCGAGACGCAGGTCCGCGGGCAGGTTCTTCACCTTGACCCGGGTGTACGACTCGGTCTCGGCGACCGCGCTGCGCATCACGTCGGTGATGGAGACGGGCGCGGTCATCCGGCGGCTCGGCGGGGAGCCGGAGAGGATGACCAGGTTCTCGGCGTGCCGGCGGACACGGGTGGCGAGATGGTCGACCTTGAAGATGTCCTTCAGCAGGTCGGAGTCCTCGTGCTTGCGCTCCAGGTCGTCCAGGAGCGAGATGAGGCGGTGGATCAGGATCTGGGTACGGCGGATGAGCTGGGCGAAGACCTTCTCGGTGCCCTCGCGGCCGAGGTTCTGCCGTACGGCGGTGTCGGCGGCCACGGTGCCGAGGTGCTCGATGGCCGCGCCGAGCCGCTCCAGTTCGTCGGCGGCCGGCTGGGGCTGCCGGGGGGCGAGGGGCTGCGGCTCGACCCGCTCGCCCCGTTCTATCCGGGCCAGCAGCTGCGGCAGCCGGACGCCGGACAGCTCCTCGGCCTGCCGCTGGAGCTCGGTGACGCGGTCCAGCGCCGTCCGTCTGCCGCGCAGCGCCAGCAGCGCACCGCCGACGAGGGCGGCGAGCAGGGCGGCGGTGCCCAGCAGCGAACCCAGCAGCAGATCGTCGGCGCGGTCGGAGGCGGAGCCGGCGGCACCCGTCACCGAGTCGCCACCCAGCGACTGCAGGTCACCGACAACGCTGTCGGCCGCGTCCGGCCAGGCGGACGCCTGCTGGGGGAGGGGCAGCCCGGTGCCGCCGGCGCCCGCGACGGCGTCCTCGATCACGCCGATGGACGTCCAGTGCTCTCCGCCGGTGATCTCCCCGTAGGCGGCGGCCCCGCCCGCGGGCAGGTCACGGGCCGTCAGCGCGGCCCGCAGCTCCTGCTGCACCGCCAGGTACTGGAGGAACCGGGAGCGGGTGGAGCCGCTCATCTCCTCCTCGGGCAGCGCGCCGGAGATCAGCGCGTCCTCCCGGGAGAGCATCTCGGTGAGCCGTACCAGGGCCGTGGTGGCGGCGCCGGTCCGGGCGAGGTCGCCGTCGTCGCTGCGCAGGGCGGCGGCGATCACGCCGGTGCCCCCGGAGACGGCGCCGGTGAAGTACTCGAACGCGCCGGCGGCGTCCAGCTTCCGGTCGTCGACGGCGCCGCGCCGCTCGGTGAGGTCGTCCAGCGCCTGGCCGAGCTTCTTGTGCGCGTCGCCGAGCATCGCGGTGTCCAGGGCGGACGAGGCGGCGGTGCGGTACGCGGCGACGGCGGCGTCGGTCCGCTCACGGGCCGCGTCCAGCTCCTCGCGGGTGGCGTCGGTGCGGTTCGCCTGCCAGACGGCGGTGCCCCGGCGCTCCTCCTGGAGCCGGGTGACGAGGGTCTGGGCCGGTCCGGCGGCCGAGGAGGCCCGGTCCGACTCGGCCCGCAGCTGCAGCTGCTCGTCGATCAGTCCGGCCGCCGTGTAGCCCCACACGCCGGTGGCGAGGACCGCGGGCACGACGAACGGCACGACGAACGACAGCCGGAGATTCTTGCGAGAGGCGGACCGATGACGTGTCCGCCGGTCGCGGGTGCCTGGCATCTGATTCCTCGTACGACAGCGAAACACTGATGACGGTAGGGGCGGTGGTGCACATGCCCGAGATCCCCCGCGTGCGCCGCCTTGACACGCCCTCGGCAAATGTCAGCGGCGTGTGAACCGTATCAGGCCCACGGCTCACCGTCAGCATCCGCTTGACCACAACTGGGCAAGTATTCCGGCCAGTTGACGGTGATCACAGAAGCGCGAGCAGCTTCGGGGTGTACAGTGCCCGCGCCGACCCTATACCGGCCACCATGTCGAAGTAGATCGAGGTCAGTTCGGGGTCCTTCTGCACCGCTCTGAGCAGGGACAACCGCTGTTCGTGGGGCTGGAGCCGGGCCACCGACAGGGTGGCCTCGTACCCGGGCAGGAGCGCCGCGTCGCGGTCCTCGGCGAACTTCCCGAGGGCCGCATCGAGCCGTTCCGGACCGTCTCCGAGGGTGGTGCCGAGACGCTCCACGAGCGATTCCACTTGGCGGAAACCATCGCTGATGCCGCGTGCGGTGATGGAGTCCTTGTGGTGTCCGGAGTCGCCGACCAGGACCCAGCCGGGGCCGGTGGCCTGCCGGAAGTAGTTCTGCTGGTCGCCCGTGCCGCGCAGCCGCTCGACCGGCTGTCTGCCCCGCAGCCGCTCGTACAGGTCCGGCGCGGTGGCGCGGATCTGCTCCAGGTACGCGGTGAACGCGTCGGCGCGGACCTCGTCGAAGCGTGACTGCGGGAAGTAGGCCAGGACCAGGGTCGCCTCGTCGTTGGTGGCGACCGCCGCGACCCAGGCACCGGCCCGCTCGTACAGCTCCAGGGTGGCCGGGACGTCCGTCCAGTACGTGTAGTAGGCGCAGGTCAGCCGAGGGTCCTCCACCGTGTACGGCGCCCCGGCGAGGTGGGCGACCGTGGAGCGCATGCCGTCGGCGCCGATCACCAGACGGGCGCGCTCGGTGAAGGCCCGCCCGGCGTGCCGGCCCTCGACGCCGACGACGCGTCCCGTGTCGTCGTACAGCAGGCCGGTCACCGCGCACCGCTCGCGGTACTCGGCGCCGGCCGCGACCGCCGCCCGCACCAGGACGGGGTCCAGGGCGTGGCGGCGGGGCGCGTACCCGGCACGCTGTCCCTCGACGCCCCGGGCGCACCCGTCGAGCCGTATGTCGGTCCCCGTCACCTCGTAGCGGACGCGGTCCAGCGGCGGGCAGCCGGTGGCGCGCACGGCGTCGAGCAGCCCCCAGCGGGCGAGGGCGGCCACGCCGGGCTGGTGGACGAGGTGCGTGGAGAGGACGTCGGAGCCGAAGGCCCCCTTGTCGAGCAGGAGGACCCGGTGCCCCGCGCGGGCCAGCAGCATGGCGGTGGGGGCCCCGGCGCAGCGCGCCCCGACCACGATGGCGTCGTACATGTGCGTGCCTCACTAGCGGTGGTGGACTGGGGGGTGGGTGAGAGTGAGGGTGGGGCGCGGCGGGAGGCTCAGCCCGAGCGGGTCAGTTCCGTGAGCAGGGCCCGGCGGTCGATCTTGCCGTTGGCGTTGAGGGGCAGCGTGTCGCGGACGGAGATCCGGCGCGGCAGCATGTACGGCGGCAGCCGGTCGCCCAGGCCCGCGAAGATCCGGTCGGGGGCGCAGCCGGCACCGCTGACCACGGCCTGGAGCTCCGGTTCGCCGTCGGACGCGGGCACGGCCAGCACGACGGCGTCGCGTACGCTCTCCTGCTCGCGCAGCATGGCCTCGATCTCCCCGAGTTCGATCCGGTGTCCCCTGATCTTCACCTGGTGGTCGGTGCGGCCGAGATGGACCAACTGGCCCTCGTGCAGGGCCACCCGGTCCCCCGTGCGGTACCAGTGCTTCTCGGTCGGCCGCCCCGGGCCGTCGAGGCCGACGAAGCGGCCGGGGTTGTTCGCCGGGTCGAGATAGCCGGGGAAGCGCTGCGGGCCGCGCATGCACAGCTCGCCGCTGTCGGACGGCCGGCCGTCCTCGCCCAGCAGCACGAAGTCCAGCGTGGGGTGGCAGCGGCCGATGGGGGCGGTGCCGTTCGGGGTCGTGGGCCAGTCGGCGGGGTCGGCCGGGAAGCGGTAGCCCGTGCAGGAGATGGTCAGCTCGGTCGGGCCGTACAGCACCTCCAGACCGCTCTGCGGCGCGGCCCGGTGCCACTCGCGGGCCGCGTCCAGGGTGAGCGGTTCCCCGCCGAAGACGCTCCACCGCAGCGTCGGCATGCTGCCGGGCTTCAGTGTGCCGAGCCGGGAGGCGAAGGTGATGAGCGACGGCACCGAGAACCAGTGGGTGAGCCGCAGCGAGTTGATCGTCTTCACGGGGGACAGCAGCTGGCTGCGGGCGGGCACGACCAGCGTCCCGCCGCCCGCCCAGGCGACGAACAGGTCGTGCACCGAGGCGTCGAAGGTGAGCTCGAAGGTCTGGGAGAGGCGGCTGCCGGGCCCGATGCCGTACCGGGGGGCGAGGTGGCCGATGTTGGCGCAGACGTTCCGGTGGGTGATCGGGACGCCCTTCGGTGCGCCCGTGGAGCCGGAGGTGAAGATGATGTACGCGAGGTCGTCGGGGGTGGCCCGGGGGTGGTCCGGGTCGGGGTGCGGGCCGGCGGGGAGGGCGGCCAGCTCGTCGGAGGCGAGGACGAGCTGAGGGACCGTCAGACCGGTGGCCGGTGCGTCGGCGAGGACCAGGTCCAGGGCCGCCGCCCCGGCGATGTCCGCGGTCCGCCCGGCCGGGTGCTCCGGGTTGAGCGGGACGACGGTCGCCCCGGCCCGCAGGATCGCCAGGTATCCCGCGTACGCGAGCACCGACCGGCTCGCCAGCAGCCCGATCCGCCGTGGCGGGACCCCGGCCCCGGACGCGGCCAGCCGGGCCGCGATCCGCTCCGCGAGGTCCCGCAGCCGGGCGTAGGTGTAGCTCTCCTCGCCGATCTCCAGGGCCACGGCCGTGTCCCCGAGCTCGTCGGCGGAGCGGGCGAACCAGGCGTACAGGGTGCCGGGGAGGCCCGTGGCCGCCGGGCCGAGCGGCTTTCCGGGGACGCCGTCCCCGCCGTCGTGCGGCTGCGTCACGCTGCTCACGCCGCGGCCCCCAGCGTCCTCGTCCACGCGCGCAGTTCGCCCACCGTGCGCAGCCGGCCGAACTCCTCGGGGTCTATCTCCCGGCCGGAACGTTTCGTCAGCTCGACGACGATGCGCAGCCTGGCGAGCGAGTCGATGCCTATCTCGGTGAGCGTGGAGCCGTCGTCGAAGCCGGTGCGGGCGTGCTCGCTCAGAACCCAGGCGGACAGGTCGCCATCGTTGTCGGAGCGCTCCTCGCCGGGCCAGTACCGCTCGGTCTGCCAGGCGTACAGCGGGAGCGGCACATAGGTGCCGCCCTTCTTGAACTCCGCGTCCCAGTCCACGTCCAGGCCCGCGCGGTAGCGGTCGGCGGCCTCCGAGGCGCGCCCCGTGCCGACGAGCGTGCCGGTGAGCGCCGCGGCCAGCTCCTCGTGGGTGGCCCCGACGACGGCCGTCCGGTACGGGTGGTGCTGCCGGCGGGTGGCCGCGCTGAAGCAGATGTCCCGCACCGCGTACGCCGCGCCGGCCCCGCCCGGGCCCAGGTACTCGGCGTATCTGCGGGCCAGGGCGGTGAGGGCGGCGGGGGTGCGGGCGGACAGCGGGAGCACATACGGCCTGCGGGGCTTGAGCGCCTTGACGCGGACCGTCGGCGGATCGGCCTGGCGCAGCACCACATGCGCGTTGAGCGCGGAGGAGCCCTGCCCGGAGATGCCGACGACGGCCGGCCGGCCCCGGTCGGGGAGGTCCTGGAGCGCGCGCGGGACCACGACCGGCAGCCGGTGCCAGTCGACCCGCGGGCTCGGGGTGTCCAGGTGCAGGCTGGGCGGCACCTGGCCGTGCTCCAGGCACAGCACCGCCTTGATCAGCCCGGTCAGACCGCCGGCGGCCTCGGCGTGACCGACGTTGGTCTTCACGGAGCCCACCAGCAGTGGCCGGTCGGCGGGCCGTCCCCGGCCCAGGACCTCGCCGAGCGCGGTGAGTTCCAGCATGTCGAGGGCGGGGGACCCGGAGCCGTGCGCCTCCACGTAGTCCACCTCGGCGGGGTCGACGCCGGCGTCCTCGTACGCCCAGCGCAGCACCTCGAGCTGGCCGGTGAGGGAGGGGTTGAGGACCGAGTCGCTGGTGCCGCCGTCGTTGCCGACGGCGCTGCCCTGGATGACGGCGCGGATGCGGTCGCCGTCGGCGAGGGCGGCGGTGAGGGGCTTCAGCACCACGACGCCGACCGCGTCGCCGGGCGCGTGCCCGTCGGCGTTCGCGTCGCCGAATCTGCTGCGGCCGTCGGCGGACATGGAGCCGGCCGCGGTCATCGCCAGGCCCTCGTCCGGGCGCAGCTTGAGGTTCACGCCGGCGGCCAGGGCGAGGGGGCTCTCCCCGGCGCGGATGCTCTGCACCGCCTGGTGCACGGCGGTCAGCGACGACGAGCACGCCGTGTCCACGACAATGCTGGGTCCGCGGAGGTCGAGGAAGTGCGACAGCCGGGCGGAGAGCAGCGAGCGGAAGTTCAGCAGCTGGGCCGCCGTCGCCGCCTGTGGTCCCTGGCGCAGCGTCAGCTCCAGGTAGTCCGTGCGGGCGGCGCCCACGAAGACCCCGGTGCGGCTGCCCGCGAGCAGGTCGGGCCGCTGGCCGGCGTCCTCCAGCGCCTCCCAGGCCGTCATCAGCAGCAGCCGCTGCTGCGGGTCGAGTTCGACGGCCTCTCCGGCGGACATGCCGAAGAACTCGGCGTCGAAGCCGGCGACGTCGGCGACGTACCCGGCGCGCCGGCTCGCGAGCCTGCCGGGCCCCGGACGGGAGTCGTACAGGGCGTCGACGTCATAACGGTCGGGAGGGGTCTCGCTGGTGGCGTCGGTCCCGTCCCGCAGCAGGGACCACAGTTCATCGGCTCCGGATGCGCCCGGCAGCCGGCAGGCCATACCGATCACCGCGACCGACCGTGCGTCCACGTCCGACTTCTTCAACGCAACTCTCCTTCGCTGCTTCGTCGATGTGCGTGTGAGATGGCGCGCTTGACGTCCGCCCGTCATCGCGGTTGCCAACGGGGCGGGTGGGAACAGGGTTACGAGTGTGAGGTGAATCCCCGGACGCCGTCGTACCGGGGTGGTGACTGCTCGGCCGAGCATGGTGCCCGCAGCTGCCCGAAGCGGCGGCCGACCGCTCCCGGTGCCGCGTCGCGGCGCTGTGCGCAATGTGGATCTTGGCGTGAAATCGGCCGGTGCGCCAGAGTGTTCCGGACCACACGGCGACGGGATGCCCGCAGCTCGTACCGCACTTCGCCCACCGGCCCAGGACCTTCCTCACAGGCGCGCCGTACACGCAGTCGTCGAAAACCAGCCCCCGGACGATTGTCGTACCCAAAATCGGATCCGCTCGTTTTCGGATCAAGGAATGGCGAAAAGTGATCGCCCCGGGTTGAAACCTGTAGATATTTGGACAGACTCCGAGACCGGGCTGGTGTGAGGGATGTGACGAGATGTGAGAGGAGAGGCGGTCGCCTGGGGCTTTGTGGGACCACTGGGTCAAGAGTGCCCAGCCGTCGCGGAGTTGAGATCGTGCGGAACGAGACGGGATTCGACGGGTGGGGTGAACCGCGGAGTCCGATTCTCTGCTTTCATCGACCTCATGGATCCCCTGACGACCACCGACCAGGCGCGCCTCGAGGGTGAGCAGCGCAGGCTGCGACTGCAGATTCTCGGCCTCAACAACTCCGAGGCGGAAGCCACGTTCGACCGCGTCGCCCGTCTCGCGGCCAGCTTCACCCAGACCCCGCTGGCCATGGTCAACTTCATCAACGACGAGCGCCAGATGTTCCGCGGCATGTACGTGCCCACCGCGTCGCCCGACGACAAGGCCGACCCCGACGGCGGCGGCATCGTCTTCGACCTCAGCAGCGTCGCCCGTGAGGTGCCCAACGACTACGGCTTCTGCCCCCACGTGGTGGCCCAGGGGTCCCAGCTCGCCCTGGACGACGTCTTCGACTACCCGCGCTTCAAGGGCAACCCGCTGGTCAACGACATGGGCGTGCGCTCGTACCTGGGCACCCCGCTGCGCGACAACACCGGCATGATCCTCGGCACCGTGTGCGTCGCCGACACCAAGCCCCGGGTCTGGGACCGCAAGATCCGCGAGGGCATGCAGGAGCTCACCGAGACCCTGCTCGCGGACTTCAAGCTGCGCGACAGCCTGCTCGCCCAGCAGCAGGAGCTGTTCGCGGTGTTCGACGGCGCGCCGTTCCCCATCATGCTCACCGAGGGCCCGAACCACCTGCTGCGCTACGCCAACGGCAAGCAGGGCGCCGCGTTCGGCATGGTGCCGCAGTTCAGCCCGGGCCGGATGGCGCTGCCCGGCCTGGAGTCCATCGGCGTCTTCAACGCGATGGACGAGGCCTTCCACACCGGCCGCGCGGCCACGCTGCCCCGGGCGCAGATCAGCACGTACGACGTCCCGCAGCCGCAGGAGTTCAGCTTCCTGTGCACCCCGGTGCGCACCTCGCCGGGCGCGCCCATCAGCGGGGTCCTCACCGTGGCCATGAACATCACGGGACAGGCCCTCATCGGCGCCGAGCAGCAGGCGTTCGCCGCGAACGTCCAGGAGCGCTTCGAGCGTCTCGGCTCGGGCGGTGTCGCGGCGGCGTTCCCGGGCCAGCGGGTGTAGGAGCGGCGCCGCGGCCGGCCGGCGGGGCGGAGGCATGGGGGTCCTCCCGCCTCCCG
The DNA here is from genome assembly GCF_014650915.1 of Streptomyces poonensis. Classification (GTDB taxonomy): domain Bacteria; phylum Actinomycetota; class Actinomycetes; order Streptomycetales; family Streptomycetaceae; genus Streptomyces; species Streptomyces poonensis. The sequence goes on from NZ_BMVW01000012.1 coordinate 228,358, forward strand.
GCCGGCCGCCGCGAGGTGATCAGCCGAGGCGTACGGGCAGCCGCCGGTGACCGTTGGAGATGAACGACTCCACATGTCCCAGGTCGTCGCCGTGCGCGGCCAGGCGGAGGCCGGGGAACCGTTCGAACAGGGCCGGCAGGGCGATCACCGCCTCCAGGCGGCCGAGCGGCGCGCCCAGGCAGCGGTGCACGCCGTACCCGAAGGCCAGGTGCTCCTTGTCGGCGCGGGTGACGTCGAAGAGGGCGGCGTCCTCGCCGTGCCGCCGCGGATCGCGCCCGGCGGCGGCGTACGCGGCGAGGATCGCCTCGCCCTTGCCGATCACCACGCCCTCCGGACCGCCGAGCTCACCGAGCGGAAGGTCCTCGACGGCGTACCGCAGCGGCAGGCTGGCGACCGGGGCGTCCCGCCGCAGGGTCTCCTCGACCACGTCGTCCCACGAGGCGCGGCCCGCCCGTACGTGGGTCAGCTGTTCCGGGTGGGTGAGCAGGGCGTGGATCGCGTTGTCCAGGAGGTTGACGGTGGTCTCGTGGCCGGCGCTGATGAACAGCACCAGGGTGTTGAGCAGCTCGTCCTCGCTGAGCCGGGTGTCCCCCCGCTCGTCGCGGGCGGCGATCAGCGCGCTGGTCAGGTCGTCGCCGGGGGACGTGCGCTTCGCGGCGACGAGTTCGGTGAGGACGCCGTACATCCGCTCGTACGTGGCGTTCATCTCGCCCGGGTCGGCGGCCGTGTGGAACAGGCCGTCCACCAGGCGCCGCAGCTCGGGCGCGAGGTGCCCGGGCACGCCGAACAGCTCGCCGATCACCTGGATCGGCAGCGGATAGCAGAACTCCTCGCGCAGATCCACGCTCCCGGAACGGCGCGCGGTCTCCGCCACCCGGTCCAGGAGTTCACCGGTCAGCTCCGTTATCCGGGGCCGCAGCGCGGCCGTGCGGCGGGCGGTGAACGCCACGGAGATCAGGGTGCGCAGACGCCGGTGCTCGCCGCCGTACGCGGTGAACATGTTCTGCACGGCGACCCAGGTGAACAGCGGCCAGTCGGGGGTGATGCCGCCCTCCCGGAACCGCGTCCAGTGCTGCCGGGGGTCCTTCGACACCCTGGGGTCCGTGAGCAGCCGCTTGAGCAGCTCGGGACTGCTGACCGCCCACGCCTCGACCCGGCCCGGGAGCTCGACGCGGGTCGCCGGTCCTCTCGCGCGGATCCGGGCGGCCTCGCCGTGGATGTCACGGCCGGTCGCGTCGATCGTCAGCGGGCTGGGTTCCGCGGCTGGTCCCATCGGGCCTCCTCGTACTCGAACTCGAAGTACTCACGGCCGATCACGCTGCGGTGCGGTGGTGCCATCCGGCGGCCTCGCGGGGCACGCGCTGCGTGTGGGGAACTTACCGTGCCAGTAGCGGCACGTCGATGCCTCACGCATCCACCGGGCACCGAGTGACTGTGGGGCATCCAGGGGACTTCCCCCCTCCGCATCGAGGGTTTTCCCTGTATCCGCGCAGGCCGGACGGCACCTATCGTTCCCTCCACAGCGAACCCACAGGCAACCCCGAACGGGTCGCTCGCGCACCAGGCCGGCCCCACGCGCCCCACCTTTCTTCGTACCCCCCGCCGCTTCGATGCCGAAGCGATTCACCGCCGCTCCGCGCCGTCCGCGCCGAGCCGGCCAGGAAAGGCAAGCCCTTGCGCACCTCCCCCTCCCGTGCCGCGGGACGGAAGCTGATATCCGTCGCCGCCGTCTCCGCTGTCTCCGCCGCCCTGCTGGCCGGCGCGACCACCACGGCCGCCGCCGCCCAGGCCCCCACCCCGGCCCCCGCCCTCGCCGGTCCGGCCGAGGCCGCCCCCTCCGTCCCCGCCGAGCGTCTGATCGTCGGCTACGAGAAGGGCGCCGCCGAGGCCGCCTCGGACAAGGCTGCCTCCGCCGACGCCGAGACCAAGGGCCGCAAGGCCGGCGAGGACCTCGGTTTCGAGCGCCGCCTCGGCAGCGGCGCCGCCCTCGTCGGCCTGGGCGACGGCCTCACCGAGCAGGACGTCACCGACGTCATCGCCGAGTACCGGGCCGACCCGCAGGTCGCCTACGTCGTACCGGACCGCCTCAACACACCGCAGGCCACCCCGAACGACACGCACTACACCAAGCAGTGGGACCTGTTCGAGGCCACCGCGGGCATGCGCGTGCCCGGCGCCTGGGACCTCTCCACCGGCAGCGGGGTGACCGTCGCCGTCATCGACACCGGCTACGTCGCCCACTCCGACCTCGCCGCGAACATCGTCCCCGGCTACGACTTCATCTCCGACACCTTCGTCTCCGCAGACGGCAACGGGCGCGACAGCAACCCGGCCGACCCGGGCGACTGGTCCAGCGCGGGCGAGTGCGGCACCGGCGTCCCCGCGAGCGGCTCGTCCTGGCACGGCACGCACGTCGCGGGCACCATCGCCGCGGCCACGAACAACGGCAAGGGCGTCGCGGGCGTCGCGTACGGCGCGAAGGTCTCCCCGCTGCGCGTCCTCGGCAAGTGCGGCGGCTACGACTCCGACATCATCGACGCCATCACCTGGGCGTCCGGCGGCAGCGTCGCCGGTGTCCCGGCCAACACCAACGTCGCCAAGGTCATCAACATGAGCCTGGGCGGCTCCGGTTCGTGCACGACGGCCACGCAGAGCGCCATCAACGCGGCCGTGAACCGCGGCACCACCGTCGTCGTCGCCGCGGGCAACAGCAACGCCAACGCCGCGAACTTCTCCCCGGCGAGCTGCTCCAACGTCATCACGGTCGCCGCGACCAACCGCAGCGGCGCCCGCGCCTCGTACTCGAACTACGGCTCGGTCGTCGACATCGCCGCTCCCGGCGGCCAGACCAGCACGGGCTCGGCCAACGGCATCCTGTCCACGCTGAACTCCGGCACGAAGACCCCCTCGACCGAGAACTACGCGTACTACCAGGGCACCAGCATGGCCGCCCCGCACATCGCGGGCCTGGTCGCGCTGATGAAGTCGGCGAAGCCCACGCTGACCCCGGCCCAGATCGAGGCGGCGGTCAAGGCGAACGCCCGCGCCCTGCCCGGCACCTGCTCGGGCGGCTGCGGCGCCGGCCTCGCGGACGCCGCGAAGACCGTGCAGGCGGTGCGCGGCTAGTCCGCCCGCGACGAACGGCCGGCCGGTGCGAGCGCGCACCGGCCGGCCGTTAGCGTAGGCGCATGGAGAGCGAAGTGGCCCCGGGGGCCTGGGGAACGACCTGTCCCGGCTGTGGTGGATCCGCGGTGCGTACCGTGCCGGACACCTGCGCCGACCAGGAGTCCGTACGCAGCCGCCTGTCCGACCGGCTGGCGAGACAACCGGGCGTCACCTCCCGGTTCGACACCTTCACGCACACCGTCGAGGGGCTGCTGCTGACCGCCGTGGGCGGCGCCCTCGCCTATGAGGGCATCCAGAAGGACAAGCAGCTCTACACGATCGGCGGCTCGGTGCTGGCGGTGCTGCTGTTCCTCGGCACGATCTACGTCATCTTCGACGAGATCCGTGAGCGGCGCGTGGTCGCGGCGGGGGAGTCACGCGCCGACGCGCTGTGGCGCTCGGCCTCCTGCTGCTCCGGGTGCGGGGCGGTGTTCTTCCCGGCCGGTTCGCCCTGGCCCCACCCGCTGACGCCCGAGCAGTTCCAGAAGTACGTGTGGACCGAGGCCGGTTACGGCAAGCGGCTCGACAAGCGGGTCAGGGACGTGGCCCTGCCTCCCGCCCACCCCTCCCGGCCGGGTGGAGTATCGGACCATGCCTGACACCGCCGACGTGCCCGAAGCCCCCGTGATCACCAGCTCCGACCCGGAATCCTTCCCGCACAGTGTGCTGGCCGAACGCCACCCCGCGCTCATCCGCAGGGTGCGCGACGCCTTCCCGTACGGCCCCGCACAGCACCGCGCGCTGGACGCGCTGCTGAAGAGCGCCACCGAGGGCGTGATCGAGGCCCTGGACGGCGACGCCTGGTGGGAGGCGTGGGGCGTGGACGAGTACGCCGGCCGCACCTGGTTCGAGGTGCCCTTCCTCTGGTCCGAGAGCTACTTCTACCGCCGGCTCCTGCACGCCGTCGGTCACTTCGGATCCCGCCCGTGGTCCGCCCCGTGGCAGGGCGTCGACCCGTTCCGCCCCTTCAAGCTCGCCGAGCTCGCCGGTCCGGAGGCCCGGGAGGAGATCTCCGCCCTGGACCGGCTCGCCGCCCTGCCCCTCGAGGAGCAGCGCACGGCCCTGCTCCACGGCTCGCTCTGGGGCAACCGCGCCGACCTGGGCTTCCGCATCCAGAAGGACGACGACGAGGCGAGCGCCGCCGAACTCGTCGCGGACGACAGCGACGCGCTGTGGCAGTTGCTCACCGGGGCCGGGACGCTGGTCCTCGTCGCCGACAACGCGGGCCGCGAACTCGTCCCCGACCTCCTGCTCGTCGACCACCTCCTGAGCCACGGCCACATCGAACGGGCCGTGCTGCACGTGAAGCCGTACCCCTACTACGTCTCCGACGCCACGACGGCCGACGTCGTCGACGCCGTACGCCACCTGACCGACGCCGGTACGGACCACGGCCGGCGCCTGTGGTCCGCGATGGCCGACGGCCGGATCGACCTGCGCGCCCACCCCTTCTCCTGCGGCCCGCTGCCGTACGCGGACATGCCGGACGACCTCCGCGCGGAGTTCGCGGCCGCGGACGTCACCGTCCTGAAGGGCGATCTCAACTACCGCCGGCTGGTGGGCGACCGCATGTGGCCGCCGACCACACCGTTCGCGGACGTCACGGCGTACTTCCCCGGCCCGGTCGCCGCGCTGCGCACCCTCAAGTCGGACGTGATCACCGGTCTCGCCCCGGAAACGGAGGCCCGTCTCGTCGCGGCGGAGGGACAGTGGCGCTGGCGGACGAGCGGAACGCATGCGCTGATCCAGGTCCGGTCGTAGCGGGGGCGGGGGCGGGGGCGGGGGTGCGGGAGCGGCAAGGGCGGAGCCGCGCGGGCGCCGGTACGGCGTGACGGGGAGTTCCGCCACCGCCCCCGATTCACGCGATGGTGTGACCATGTCCCGCCGCCCGGATGCGCCCGGAAGGACTCGGGTAGGGCCCGGCCATGACACAGCCGTTCCGCCTCCCGCACTTCTACCTGCCGTACCCCGCACGGCTGAACCCGCATCTGGACGAGGCCCGCGCCCACTCCGTCGGCTGGGCGCGCGGCATGGGCATGCTGGAGGGTTCCGGCGTCTGGGAGCAGGCGGACCTCGACGCGCACGACTACGGGCTGCTGTGCGCGTACACGCACCCCGACTGCGACGGCCCGGCGCTCTCGCTGATCACCGACTGGTACGTGTGGGTGTTCTTCTTCGACGACCACTTCCTGGAGAAGTACAAGCGCACCAAGGACCGCGCCGGCGGCAAGGCCCACCTCGACCGGCTGCCGCTGTTCATGCCGCTCGACCTCGCCACCCCCGTACCGGAGCCGGAGAACCCCGTCGAGGCGGGTCTCGCCGATCTGTGGGCGCGCACGGTCCCGGCGATGTCGGAGGACTGGCGCGCCCGGTTCGCGGTCGCCACCGAGCACCTGCTGAACGAGTCGCTGTGGGAGCTGTCCAACATCGGCGAGGGGCGGATCGCCAACCCCGTCGAGTACATCGAGATGCGCCGCAAGGTGGGCGGCGCCCCCTGGTCGGCGGGGCTCGTGGAGTACGCGACGGCCGAGGTCCCCGCGCGCGTGGCGGGCACCAGGCCGCTCAGGGTGCTGACGGAGACGTTCGCGGACGCCGTCCACCTGCGCAACGACCTGTTCTCCTACCAGCGTGAGGTCGAGGACGAGGGCGAGCTCAGCAACGGCGTCCTCGTCCTGGAGACCTTCTTCGGCTGTACGACGCAGGAGGCGGCCGACACCGTCAACGACATCCTGACCTCCCGGCTCCACCAGTTCGAGCACACGGCGCTCACCGAGGTCCCCGCGCTGGCGCTGGAGAGGGGGCTCACCCCCGGCGAGACCGCCGCCGTCGCCGCCTACACGAAGGGACTGCAGGACTGGCAGTCGGGCGGCCACGAGTGGCACATGCGGTCCAGCCGGTACATGAACGAGGGCGCGGCCTCCGCGCGCGGACCGCTGGACCTCGGCGGCGCGGTGCTCTCCGGTCCGGTACCGCTGTTCCGGGCGGGCCTCGGCCGACGCGGCGCCGACGTGGGCGCCCTGCTCGCCGGGGCCGCCGCCATGGGGGCACCTCCCACGCCTTTCGGGCAGTGGGGGAGGCTGCGGGCCCACACGCACGTACCGTTCCAGAAGGTCGGCCCGTCCCTGCTGCCGCCCTTCCACATGCCGTTCGAGGTCCGGCTGAACCCTGAGCTCGACGGGGCGCGGCAGCGACTCCTGCCGTGGGCACGCCGTATGGGCATCCTCGCCGAGGGCGTCTGGGACGAGGACCGGCTCGACGCGGCCGACCTGCCGCTGTGCGCGGCGGGCCTCGACCCCGACGGCACCCCGGAGGCGCTCGACCTCGGCTCCCGGTGGCTGACCTGGGGCACGTACGGCGACGACTACTACCCCCTGGTCTTCGGCCGCAGGCGCGACCTCGCCGCGGCCCGGCTGTGCACCGAGCGCCTGTCGGCGTGCATGCCCGTCGGGGAGGCGGAGCAGCCGCTCCTCCCGGCGAACGCCATGGAACGCGGTCTGACCGACCTCTGGCGGCGCACCACGGCCGGGATGACCCGGGAGGCCCGCCGCACCGTGAGGGCGTCGGTGGAGGTGATGACCCGGGCCTGGCTGTGGGAGCTGTCCAACCAGCTCCAGCACCGCGTCCCCGACCCGGTCGACTACCTGGAGATGCGCCGCGCCACCTTCGGCTCGGACCTCACCATGAGCCTGTGCCGCGCGGGCCACGGCCCCGCCGTCCCGCCGGAGGTGTACCGCAGCGGCCCCGTCCGGTCCCTGGAGAACGCCGCCGCCGACTACGCGATGCTCGTCAACGACGTGTTCTCGTACCAGAAGGAGATCGAGTACGAGGGCGAGATCCACAACGGCGTCCTGGTCGTGCAGACCTTCTTCGGCTGCGGCTACCCGGCCGCGCTCGGCGTCGTACACGACCTGATGACCCAGCGCATGCGGCAGTTCCAGCACGTGACGCAGCACGAACTGCCCGTCCTGTGCGCGGACTTCGGCCTCTCGCCCCAGGCGCGGTCCGTGCTGGACGGGTACGTGGACCAGCTGCGGAACTGGATGGCGGGCATCCTCAACTGGCACCGCGAGGTCCGCCGTTACCGCCCCGAACACCTCGCCCGCCGCACCCACGGCTTCCTGCCGGACCGGGCACCCGCGCCCCTTTCCGCGGGTCTGCCGGAACCGGTGACGCTGTGAGGCAGGAGACTTTTCGGCCAAGAGGGGGCATTGAGGGAACTTCGGCAGGGCTTCCCAGAGTCCTTCGAAGTGACGGAACGGGCAACACTTCACGGGGGAGTTCGACCTTGACCGACATGATCGAGAGGGCCGCCGACCGCACCACCGGGGACCGGGCGCCCGCCGCGGGGGAACTGGCGCCGTACGTGGCCCCGCTGCCCGTGCCGCCGCTGCTGCGGCCGGCCACCGGAGACGTACCGCACGCCACCGAGATCGCCGTGCGCCCCACCTGGGTGCGGCTCCACCCGCAGCTTCCGCCGACCCTGATGTGGGGGTACGACGGACAGGTGCCGGGCCCGACCATCGAGGTGCGCCGCGGACAGCGCGTCCGTATCGCCTGGACCAACCGCGTGCCCAGGACGGCCCCGTTCCCCGTCACCGCCGCCGAGGTGCCCCGCCGAGCCCAGGGCACCCCGCCCGCCACCACCGAGCCGGGCCGCGGGGGAGCCGTGCCGAACCAGGACGTGGCGGCGCTTCCCGCCTGGCTGGTGACGCATGTCCACGGTGCCCAGACCGGAGGCGGCAACGACGGCTGGACGGACAACGCGGTCGGCTCCGGCGACGCCCAGCTCGCCGAGTACCCGAACGACCACCAGGCGGTGCACTGGTGGTACCACGACCACGCCATGAACATCACCCGGTGGAACGTCTACGCGGGCCTGTACGGCACGTACCTCGTCCGGGACGACGAGGAGGAGGCCCTCCGGCTGCCGCGCGGGAAGCGCGAGATCCCGCTGCTGCTCGCCGACCGCAACCTGGACACCGACGAGGACGGCCGCCTCAACGGGCGCCTGCTGCACAAGACGGTCGTCGTCGAGGAGCGCAACCCGGAGACGGGCAAGCCGGTCACCCTGCCCTTCACCGGCCCGTACACCACGGTCAACGGCCGCATCTGGCCGTACGCCGACGTGGACGACGCCTGGTACCGCTTCCGGCTCGTCAACGCCTCCAATGCCCGCGTCTACCGTCTGGTCCTGATCGACGAGGACGACAACCCGGTGCCGGGCGTGGTCCACCAGATCGGCAGCGACGGGGGACTGCTGCCGCGCCCCGTGCCGATCGACTTCACCGGTGACCTGCCCGTCCTCAGCGCGGCTCCGGCCGAGCGGTTCGACCTGCTCGTCGACTTCCGCAGGCTGGCGGGACGCCGGCTGCGGCTGGTCGACAAGGGTCCGGGTCAGGCACCCGGGGTGCCTGACGCGGTGAACGACGTCCGCTATCCGCAGGTGATGGAGTTCCGCGTCCACGAGAGCTGCGAACGGGACACCTTCGAGCTGCCGGAGGTCCTCTCCGGCTCCTTCCGGCGACTCACGCACGACACCCCCCACGGCCACCGGCTGATCGTCCTCACCCCGCCCGGCACCAAGGGCGGCGGCGGGCACCCGGAGATCTGGGAGATGACCGAGGTGCACGACCCGGTCGGCATCCAGGTCCCCGCGGACGGCGTCATCCAGGTGACCGGCGAGGACGGCACCACGAAGACGTACCGCCGCACGGCACGCACGTTCAACGACGGGCTCGGCTTCACCATCGCCGAGGGCTCCCACGAACAGTGGAGCTTCCTCAACCTCGCCCCGGTGCTCCACCCCATGCACATCCATCTCGCCGACTTCCAGCTGCTGGGGCGCGACGCGTACGACGTCTCCGGCTTCGACCGGGCGATCGGCGGCACGGTGACACCCGTCAGGTTCGACCCGGAGACCCGGATCCCCGTCGCGCCCAACGAGCGCGGCAACAAGGACGTGTTCCAGGTGCCGGGCAGCCAGACGGTGCGCCTGATGGGCCGGTTCGACGGGGCGTACGGCCGGTTCATGTACCACTGCCATCTGCTGGAGCACGAGGACATGGGCATGATGCGGCCCTTCGTCGTGCTGCCCGCGGAGGTACTGAAGTTCGACCACGGCGCGGGCCACGGTGGTCACGACGGCCACGGGGGACACGACGGCCGTACGAGCTGATCGAGCCAGGGCCGACACAACGGCGCCACCCGCTCGCGTACGCGGCGGCCTACGGGCAGGATGCTGCCCGTAGGTCCCCGGCGCCCTCCGGGGAACTCCGGACGCACGGAGGAACGGATGACCGATACGCCCGCGCCCTTCACCGCCGCCGACCACGCGGCCCGTCTGCGGCGCGCGGAGTCGGCCGCGGCGGACGCCGGACTCGACGGCATCCTGGTCGCGCCGGGTCCCGACCTGGTCTGGCTGACGGGGTACCGGCCGGTGGAGACCGAGCGGCTCACGCTGCTGGTGCTGCGGCCGGGAGAGGAGCCCGTGCTGGTGGTGCCGAAGCTGGAGGCGCCCGACGCGGCCCGGGCGGCGCCCGCACTGGCCCTGCGTGACTGGACCGACGGCCAGGACCCGTACCGGGCCGCCGCGTCCCTGCTGGGCGGTACCGGCGGCACCGGCCGCTACGCCGTCAGCGACAACGCCTGGGCGATGCACCTGCTCGGCCTGCAGCGGCGGCTGCCGGACACTTCGTATGTGTCCCTCACCGACGCCCTGCCCATGCTGCGCGCGGTCAAGGACCCGGTGGAGCTGGACCGCCTGGCCGCCGCGGGCGCGGCCGCCGACGCCGCCTACGAGGAGATCAGGACCGTGCGCTTCGCCGGGCGGCGGGAGACCGAGGTCGCCGCCGATCTGGCCGGGCTGCTGCGGCGGTTCGGGCACTCCCAGGTCGATTTCACGATCGTCGCCTCGGGGCCCAACGGCGCCGACCCGCACCACGAGGCAGGCGAGCGGACCATCGAGCGGGGCGACATGGTGGTCCTCGACTTCGGCGGCCTGAAGGACGGGTACGGCTCCGACACCTCCCGTACCGTCCACGTCGGCGAGCCGGACGCCGAGGAGCGCCGGGTACACGACATCGTGCGCGCCGCCCAGGAGGAGGGCTTCCGGGCCGTCCGGCCGGGTGCTGCCTGCCAGGATGTCGACCGGGCCGCCCGCGCGGTCATCGACGAGGCCGGGTACGGCGCGTACTTCGTCCACCGGACCGGGCACGGCATCGGCGTCACCACTCACGAGCCGCCGTACATGGTCGAGGGCGAGGAACGGCCCCTGGTTCCCGGCATGTGCTTCTCCGTGGAGCCCGGGATCTATCTGCCCGGCCGCTTCGGCGTGCGTATCGAGGACATCGTGACCGTCACCGAGGACGGCGGGCGCCGCCTCAACACCACCTCGCGCGAGCTGGCGATAGTCGACTGACCGACCGTGCACGGCGGGACGGAGCGGGACCGGCCGGGGCCCGCCGTGCACGGCCGGACCGACCGCACCGGACCCCAGGAGCCCCCTTTCCCCTACACCGGGATGACGACGGCACGACCATGACCCAGGCACCGACTCCCACCGCGGACACCGTCCGCCGACTGGTCCGTTCCCTGCTGCGCGACAGCGACGGACCCGATGTGCAGCCCGTCGCCGAGGACGGCCGGCACTGCACCTGGTGGGTCGGCACCCGCCATGTGCTGCGCCTCGCCCCCGACCGCGAGGCCTCTGTACGGCTGCGGCGCGAGCTGCGGCTGCGGGACCTGGTCCGCCCGCACCTGCCGGTGGCCGTCCCGGCGAACGTCGCGCACGGCGACTGGGCGCCCGGCCTCGCGTACGCCCTCGACGCCAGGCTGACCGGCGGCACCGCAGAGGAGCACGCGGTCTCGGCCCTCGGCGAGGCCGATCTGGCAGGGCTGCTCACGGGGCTGCGCGAGGTGCCCGTACGGCAGGCGGAGGCGCTCGGCGTCCCGCGTACCGCGCCCCGCTCCCTGGAGACGCTGCGTACGGCCGGGGCGAAGGCGGCCGGTCACCTGGAGGAGGCCGACGAGTTCGCCGCCGGCCGGTTCGGCCGGTTCACCCCGCTCGCGGCGGACCGGCTCACCGGGTCCGCACCCGTGCTCGTGCACCACGGGCTCGAGGGCCGGCACCTGCTGGTGAGCGGTGACGGCCGGGTGCGCGGCGTCCTCGGCTGGTCCGGCGCGGCCCTCGGCGATCCCGCCGAGGACATCGCGGGCCTCGCCCTCGCCGTCGGCTCCCCGGCCGCCGTCCGTGCCGCCACGCTCGCCGGGTACGGGGCCCGCCCCTGTCTGCGCGGACTGTGGCTGGCCCGCTGCGACGCGGTGGTCCGGCTCTCGGACCGTCTCCGGGACCGCGGCGACGACCCGCTTGCCCTGCTGCGCGGCCGGCTGCGCCGTGCCTGGGAGCCCATCCTGCTGGAACGGGTCACGGAGCTGCCGGGGGAGGAGTGAGCGGGTGCGCGCCGGGGAGGGCCGAGCGGCCCCTCCCGGTCACCCCTGGTCACCCCCGGGCACTCCTGGTCACTCCTGGTCACTCCTGGGTCAGCACCACGCACGACTCGCCGGGCAGCCGCAGCACTCCGTCCGGGCCCGGGGCCGCCACGGGCTCCCAGGCAGCCAGTACGCGCGCGCGGTGCACGCCGAGCGGGATCGCGGCGGGCTCCCGGCCCAGGTTGACCGCCACCCGGATGTCGCCGCGGCGGAAGGCGAACCAGCGGGCCTGCCCGTCGTGGGCCGCCCTGACCTCGGCGAGATCCGGGTCCGACAGGTCGGGCTGGGTGCGGCGGAGCGCGATCAGCTTCCGGTACCAGGCGAGCACGCGCGCGTGGGGCTCGCGGGTGGGCTCCGACCAGTCGAGGCAGGAGCGCTCCCGGGTCGCCGGGTCCTGCGGGTCGGGGATCTCCTCCTCGGCCCACCCGTGCTCCGCGAACTCACGGCGCCTGCCCCGGCGTACGGCCTCGGCGAGCTCCGGGTCGGTGTGGTCGGTGAAGAACTGCCAGGGCGTGCCCGCGGCCCACTCCTCGCCCATGAACAGCATCGGCGTGAACGGCGAGGTGAGCGTCAGCGCGGCCCCGCACGCCAGCAGCCCGGGGCTGAGGCTCGCGGAGAGGCGGTCGCCCTGGGCGCGGTTGCCGATCTGGTCGTGGGTCTGCGTGTAGCCGAGCAGCCGGTGCGCCGAGACGCGCGTACGGTCCAGCGGGCGGCCGTGTCCGCGGCCCCGGAACGTCGAGTACGTGCCGTCGTGGAAGTAGCCGCCGGTGAACGTCTTCGCCAGCGCGGCGAAGGGATCGCGCGCGAAGTCCTCGTAGTAGCCCTGGGACTCGCCCGTGAGCGCGGTGTGCAGCGCGTGGTGGAAGTCGTCGTTCCACTGGGCGTGCAGGCCGTAGCCGCCCTGGGCGCGCCGGGTGATGAGCCGGGGGTCGTTCAGGTCCGACTCGGCGATCAGGAACAGGGGCCGCTCCACCTCCTCGGCGAGCGCGTCCACGGCCGACGACAGCTCCTCCAGGAAGTGGCACGCGCGCGTGTCCCTCAGCGCGTGCACCGCGTCCAGGCGCAGCCCGTCCAGCCGGTAGTCGCGCAGCCACGCCAGCGCGCTGCCGGCGAAGTACGCACGGACCTCGTCCGAGCCGGGCGCGTCCAGGTTGACGGCGACGCCCCAGGGCGTGTGGTGCCGGTCCGTGAAGTACGGCCCGAACGCGGGCAGGTAGTTGCCGGACGGGCCCAGGTGGTTGTGCACCACGTCGAGGACCACGCCCAGGCCCACCTCGTGCGCCCGGTCGACGAAGCGTTTCAGTGCCTCGGGCCCGCCGTACGGCTCGTGCACGGCCCACAGGGAGACCCCCTCGTACCCCCAGCCGTGCGTCCCGGGGAAGGGGCACAGGGGCATCAACTCGACATGCGTGACGCCCAGATCGACGAGGTGCCCGAGCCGCTCCGCGGCCGCGTCGAGGGTGCCCTCGCGCGTGTAGGTGCCCACGTGCAGTTCGTACAGCACCGCGCCGGGCAGTCCGCGTCCCGCCCACGGCACGCGCCACGCGTACCGCTCGTGGTCGACCACCGCACTCAGGCCGTCCGGGCCGTCCGGCTGGCGCCGGGAGCGCGGATCGGGCAGTACGGGACCGTCGTCGAGCGCGAAGCCGTACCGCGTCCCGTCCGTCGCCTCCGCCTCCCCCGTCCACCAACCCGAACGCCTCGTATCGCGCTCCAACGCGCGCGTGACGTCCGCGCAATGGAGCGTCACCCGGTCGGCCAGCGGTGCCCACACCTCGAACTGCACGGACGGTTCCCCTTCGGCTGCTCTTCGTGACGTAGCCCGTCCATGGTGCGCCACACACGATCAGTTCGCTGGCGATTCGGCCCGTTTGCCCGGCGGGTGCCTCCGTGACCGGAACGGCCGGCGTCCCGTTTTCTGGACACCCGGGCCCGCACTGACCGACAATCGCCGCGTGACGTCGTCCTTCGAGTTCCACACGTACCCCGCGCGGCTGTCCGACGCGGAGCGCGACCGGGCGCTGAAGGCGCTCCGTGAGGGCGTCGCCCTGGGACGTCTCTCGCACGACACGTTCGTCCGGCGCATGGAGCTCGCGCTCAGCGCCCGCCGCGCCGACGAGCTGGCCGCGCTCACCGCCGACCTGCCCACCGAGAGCCGCTTGTCCCGGCTGGTGTTCGGCACGGTCGAGGCGGTCTCCGGCTTCACCGTGCGGCTGCGCCGGGCCTGGCGCGCCGAGCGGCTGCCCAAGCTGCTGCTGCCCCAGGCGGGCGGCGGGCATCCGCTGCGCATAGGCCGCGACCCCGTCAACGGGCTGCGGCTCAGCCACGAGACCGTCTCCCGCGTGCACGCCGAACTGAGCCGCCAGGGCGGGCTGTGGGTGCTGCGCGACCTCGGCTCCACCAACGGCACGACCGTCAACGGACGGCGCGTCATCGGCGCGGCCGTGGTCCGCGCCGGTGACCAGGTGGGCTTCGGGCGCATGGCGTTCCGGCTGGCGTCGGAGTGAGGGGCCGCCGTGGAGGGGCATGCCGCCGTCCGTGCTCGTGCTCTCCACGGTGTTGACGTACTGCCCAGGGCGTGACTGACTGTGCGTACACCATGCACACCAGGTGAAACGACGGCACCACCTAGTGGAGGTGTGCCCTGCCTCCACTCCTCCACTACCCGACAGTGGACGAACTGGCCGTCCGCGCGGCCGCGCTCGTGGCCCGGCACCCACGGGAGGCCCGCCTGCGCCGCGTGGGAACCTCACGCGAGGGCACACCGCTGTGGCTGCTCTCGGTGGGCCACGGCGGCCGCCACGTCCTCGTCGTCGCCGGGCCCCACGCCAACGAGCCCGTGGGCGGCGCCACGGCGCTGCGCCTGGCCGAACGGGTCCTCGCCGACCGGCGGCTGCGGGAGGGCACCGACACCACCTGGAACCTGCTGCTGTGCCTCGACCCCGACGGCGCGCACCGCAACGAGGGCTGGCTGGCGGGCCCGTACACGCTCGGGCACTACTTCCGGAACTTCTTCCGGCCGGGCTTCCTGGAACAGCCCGAGTGGCTCCCCGAGGGCGCCGGCGGAGACGTCCTGCCGGAGACCCGCGCCCTGCTCGACCTCCAGGACGAGCTGCGGCCCTTTCTCCAGTGCTCCCTGCACGGCGTCGACATCGGCGGCGGCTTCGTCGAGCTGACCCGCGACCTGCCCGGCCTCCCGGAGCGCCTCGCCCGGATCGCCGCCCGCCTCGGCGTCCCGCGGGAACTGGGCCCCTACGACACCCTGTACTGGCCGACGCTCGGCCCCGCCGTCTACCGGGTGCCGCCGCCGCGCCCCGGCGACCTGGCCGCCGCCATCACGGAGGCCGCGGTGGAGTCCACGTGGTTCCACCCGCACCGGTACGGGACGGTGACCGCGATCGTCGAGGCCCCCATGTGGGGCGTGCGGGCCGTGGAGGACGCCTCGGAGCCGGAGGACGCCGACGCGCTCCTCCGCGCCGTCAGCAGGACGCTGCGCCACGACACGGCACTCCTGGAGGACGTCCTGGCCCGCGTCCGGCCCTCGGTGAGCACCGGCCCCGACGCGGCCCGGCTGCTCGCCCCCGTCGACGACTATCTGCTGGTCGGCCCCGGCGTCGCCGACTCCTGGGACCCCGGCGCCCACCGCGGCGCCGGCGGGCGCCCACTGCCGCCGCTCGACACGGCCCGCCTCACCGCCCTCGCCATCTCGGCCCGCCGCGTCGCGCTGCGTACGGCGGGGCTGCTGCACCAGCTCGTCCGGCGGTCCGGCCAGGACCCGGCCGGCGTGCTGCCCCGCCTGGACCGGCTCATCGACGCCTGGTGCGCCGACTACCGCGACGGCCACGGGGCGCGCTGGATACCGCCCGGCCGCCAGGTCGAGTACCAGTCGCGCGTGGTGCTCGCCGCGTTCCGGCTGTCCGGGCGTCCGCACGCGCGCGAGGACCCGGATCCCGGCTCCCCTCCGGGGGAGCCCGGCCTGGGTGTGCAGCGTGCCGTGCCGATGCGCCGCGAATGACGTACCTCACCGGCGTGGGGCCCCGGGGTGCCGTCACCGCGCGAAGGCTGCCCGCCGGCCCGATCGCCGCGGCGGTTCACGTCACATGGTCCCGGGCGTGCAGCGCCGCCGTCACCACGGTGCGGGCCTGGTGCTCCACCTGGTTCTCCAGGGGCACCCAGCGGGCCCGGAAGCGTTCCGCGAAGGAGCCGCTCCAGGTGGCCACGAGGTCTTCGAGACGCGGTGCCGCCCGGTCGTCGGCCTCTCTCAGGACCCGCAGCAGCATCGCGGCGGCCCGCAGCGGCAGCCGCCGCCCGAACGCCTCCACGCTGCCCAGGTATGCCACGGTCGTGTCCGGTGGCGTCCCCCGTGCCCAGTCCGCGGCCAGCCCCGGCACCAGGTCCAGCGCCCACCGGGTGGCCCGCAGCAGCGGCCCCTCCGCACCCGGCAGCCGGGGCAGCGCCTCGGTGAGGATTCGCTCCACCTGGCACGCGTCCCGCCGCAGCCGCCGGGCCAGCTCCCCGAGCGCCGCCTCGGGGGCCGGGTGCGGGGCGGGGTCGTCCACCAGGTCGCTCGCCCACATCGGCACCTCGACCACCGCGGTCAGCCCGCCGTGCCGGTGGGCGCGGTACCAGGTGCTGTGCCGGGCGTCGTCCGGCACGCGCGGGTGGGCGGTGTCCGGGCCGAGGTCGGGCATCACGCGCACACCGGGCCCCGAGGCACGCCAGCCGGCCGCGTCGGAGGCGCTCGTCTCGACCGGGATGTTCAGCTCGGCGGCGGACTTCGCGAACGGCTCGGCGAGCCCGGGAACGTCCTTCGTCAGCTGCACCCAGCTGCCGCCGAGATCGGTGCCGTGCAGGGTCACCTGGAGGTAGGGCCGCAGCTCGTCGATGACGCGGGTCAGGGCGCGGGTCTCCGGCGGCAGCCGGTCGGGGGGCAGCACCGACGGCGACCACTCGGGCTGCTCGGGCCCGGCCGGGCGGAAGAACCCGAGGTGGTAGTCGAACAGGGTGCGCGGCGCCGGGGTCACGTGCAGGCTCGCCCCGTCCGGGTCCGCGCACAGCAGGAAGTGCCAGGAGGTTCCGGTCCGCAACTCCCGCTCGTCCAGCACCCGTTCGGCCACCGCCAGCAGGGTCGAGCCACCCGTCGGCTCATTGGCGTGGGCGCCCGCGACGACGAGGACCGCGCGCGGGGCGTGGCCCACGGACAGCAGCTGGAGGGGCCGTCCCGCGCGCGAGACGCCGATCTGCCGGAAGGCACACAGGGCGGGGCGGCGGGCTGCCAGCGCGCGGGCGGACGACTCGAGTTCCGTGACAGTGGGGTAGCGCAGCTCCCGCAGGAGACTCACCCCCGTCCTGTCCGCCCCGTTCCGGCCCTTCGCAGTGTCCTCGGACCATGAGGGGTGTCAAGGAGGTGACGGGGGCGGCTCCAGGGGGCGCCTGGGGGCATTATGCACCGGCGGGGAGTCATATGACCGGCGCCGCGGTGTTCCTCAGTCCCGGACGCGCTCCAGCAGCGCCACCGGAAGCCGCTCGAAGAGCTCCGCCACGCGCGCGTGCCCCGTGAACTCCCGGTCCGGCGCGAGGACATCGCTCCACCGTCCGGGCGGCAGCGCCAGCCCGGTGTCGCGCCAGCCGCCCGCCTCGGCCAGCCGCAGCGACAGCCGGGTGACGGCGGTGACGACCTCGCCGGAGCGCGCGAAGGCCGCACAGTGCGCGGCGGCCGGACCCTCGGCGGTCAGCGGCCGGTACGTCGCCGTCTCCCCGAAGACATCGGGCCGGCGCCGGCGCAGCCGCAGGGCCGCCACCGTCACCTCGGACTTCTCCGAGGGCTGCCCGGGGGACACGAACGGCCGCCGGTTGTCCGGGTCCACCAGCGCCCGGTACTCGCCCTCCGTTCCCTGGTAGACGTCCGGCACGCCGGGCATCGTCAGGTGGACGAGCGCCGCGGCCAGTACGTTCGCCCGCACATGCGGCTCCAGAGCGCTGCGGAGGGCGGCCACGCGGGCGTCGCCGGCCGGCCCCCGGTCGACGAACTCGGCCACCGCGTGCTCGTACGCGGGATCCTGCTCCGTCCAGGAGGTGTGCAGCCCGGCCTCCCGCACGTGCTTCAGCAGGGCCCCCTGGAGGCGCTCCCCGTCCGCGGGGCCCAGCCCGAACGCCGTCTGCCAGGCGACCCATGCCAGCTGCGCATCGGGCACGCCCGGGCCGTCGCGCGTGACCTCCGTCAGCAGCCCGGCCCACCGCTCCGGGCACTCGGTGAGCACCGCCAGCGCGGCCCGCACGTCGGCGCTGCGCTTGGTGTCGTGCGTCGACAGCGCCGTACCCGTGGCGGGCCAGTCGCGCTGCACACGCGCGCAGTACGCGTGGAAGGCCTCGGGCGTGACGGCGGGGCTGCCCGGGTTCCCGCCCACCTCGTTCGCCGACAGCAGCGGCACATAGCGGTAGAACGCCGTGTCCTCCACGGACTTGGCCCGCAGCGCGGACGCGGTCTGCGCGAACCGCGTCCGGAACTCCTGGAGCCCCGGGCCCTCACCCGCGCGCGCGAGCACCAGGTTCCGCACCGTGTCGACGGCCCGCGCCTCCTCCGGCACCACGAATACCGTGCGCGCCTCGGCGGCGGCCTCCTCGGTGACGACGGTGGAGGCGTCCTGGGAGGCGTACGGCCGGTAGACCTCCAGCCGGACCAGGAGCTCGCACAGCGCGGTGCGCAGGGCCCAGGGGGCGTGGTCCCGCAGCGCGGGATCGGGGGCGTGCACGCACAGGTGGTGCGCCACACGAGTGAGCCGGTCCACCTCCGTGGCCAGCTCGTGCGTGAGCACCTTGTACGCGGCGCGCCGCACGGTGGCCTCCCAGTGGCCGCCCCGGTCGGGCTGAGGGGCCGCGTACCGCCGGTACTGGCCGAGGAGCTCACCGGCGCCCGCCGGGTCGACGAAGAGGCCGTCCACGTGGCGCAGGGCGTCGTAGCCGGTGGTGCCCGCGACCGGCCAGGCCGCCGGCAGCGGCTCGCCCTCGGCGAGGATCTTCTCCACGACCGTCCAGCGCCCGCCGGTCGCCTCGTGCAGCCGCCGCAGATACGCCTCCGGGTCGGCGAGGCCGTCCGGGTGGTCCACGCGCAGTCCGTCGACCACGCCCTCGTCGAGCAGCTGGAGGATCTTGGCATGGGTGGCCGTGAACACCTCCGGGTCCTCGACCCGCACCCCGATGAGCTCCGAGATGCTGAAGAAGCGCCGGTAGTTCAGCTCGGTGCGGGCCAGCCGCCACCACACGGGGCGGTACCACTGCGCGTCCAGGAGCTGCGGCAGCGGCAGCTTCTCGGTGCCCTCCCGCAGCGGGAGGACGTGGTCGTAGTAGCGCAGCTCCCGGCCGTCGACCACGAACTGGTCCAGCTCGTCGCCGAGCGGCCCGCCGAGGAGCGGCAGCAGCACCTGCCCGTCCTGCGCGTCCCAGTCGATGTCGAACCACCGCGCGTACGGCGACGCGGGGCCCTCGCGCAGCACCTCCCGCAGGGCGCGGTTGTGGCGCGGGGACATCGCCATGTGGTTGGGCACGATGTCGACGACCAGGCCGAGCCCGTGCTCCCGCGCGGTGCGCGCCAGCGACCTGAGCTCCTCCTCCCCGCCCAGCTCGCCCCGCACGCGCGCGTGGTCCACCACGTCGTACCCGTGCCCCGAGCCCGGGACGGCCTCCAGCACCGGCGACAGATGCAGATGGGAGACGCCGAGCGAGGCCACGTACGGTACGGCGGCCTGTGCGGCGGAGAAGGGGAAGTCCGGCTGGAGCTGGAGCCGGTAGGTGGCGGTCGGTGCGGTCGTCGCGGTCGGCACGGTGTCGCCCGCGGGCCCGGAGCGCTCAGGTGTCATGCCACCCTACGTACCCGCTCGGCCCGGGAACCTGCGCACCCGCCCGTGGGAACGGCGCGCCGTCCCCTCGTGCCCGGCCATGATCGGGGCACCGCCGCCGAACGGCGGACCGCCCGGGTGAGCGACGCACCCGGGCGGTCCACGCGCGCGCGGGGCCGGCGGCTCACGCCGGCCGCTGGAGCACCGTCAGGCTGCGGTCCGGCAGGGTCAGCCGGTCGCCGGCCTTGACCTTCGCGCCCTCGCCCGGCGGCACCCCTTCCGAGCGGGCGGTGTCGACCACGACCTGCCACTGACGGCCGTGGTTGACCGGCACCACGAACTGCAGTGGTCTGTGCGAGGCGTTGAACATCAGCAGGAACGAGTCGTCCGTGATGCGCTGTCCGCGCACGTCCGGTTCGGAGATCGCGTTGCCGTTGAGGAAGACGGTCAGCGTCGACGCCTGCGCGGAGTCCCAGTCGCGCTGGGTCATCTCCTCGCCCGCCGGGGTGAACCACGCGATGTCGGACAGCTCGTCGTGGGTGCCCTCGACCGGCCGCCCGTGGAAGAAGCGGCGCCGCCGGAAGACGGGGTGGTCCTTGCGCAGCCGCACGATCGCGCGGGTGAAGCCCAGCAGACCGGTCCGGTCGTCGTCCTCGCCGTCCTCCGGCCAGGGCACCCAGGAGATCTCGTTGTCCTGGCAGTACGCGTTGTTGTTGCCGCCCTGGCCCCGGGCGAACTCGTCGCCGTGGCTGAGCATCGGCACGCCCTGGGACAGCATCAGCGTCGCGATGAAGTTCCGCATCTGCCGAGCCCGCAGCCGGAGCACCTCGGGGTCGTCCGTCTCGCCCTCCGCCCCGCAGTTCCAGGACCGGTTGTGGCTCTCCCCGTCGCGGTTCTCCTCGCCGTTGGCCTCGTTGTGCTTCTCGTTGTACGAGACGAGGTCGTGCAGCGTGAAGCCGTCGTGGCAGGTGACGAAGTTGATCGAGGCCAGCGGGCGGCGGCCGTCGTCCTGGTACAGGTCGGAGGAGCCGGTCAGCCGGGACGCGAACTCCGCCATGGTGCGCGGCTCGCCCCGCCACAGGTCCCGCACGGTGTCCCGGTACTTGCCGTTCCACTCCGTCCACAGCGGCGGGAAGTTGCCCACCTGGTAGCCGCCCTCGCCGACGTCCCACGGCTCGGCGATCAGCTTCACCTGGGAGACCACCGGGTCCTGCTGGACCAGGTCGAAGAACGACGACAGCCGGTCCACCTCGTGGAACTGCCGGGCCAGCGTGGCCGCGAGGTCGAAGCGGAACCCGTCCACGTGCATCTCGGTCACCCAGTACCGCAGCGAGTCCATGATCAGCTGCAGCACGTGCGGGGACCGCATGAGCAGGGAGTTGCCCGTCCCGGTGGTGTCCATGTAGTACCGGGGGTCGTCGGTCAGCCGGTAGTACGAGGGGTTGTCCAGGCCCTTGAAGGAGAGCGTGGGCCCCAGGTGGTTGCCCTCCGCGGTGTGGTTGTAGACCACGTCGAGGATGACCTCGATCCCGGCCTCGTGCAGGGCCTTCACGGCCGACTTGAACTCCAGCACCTGCTGCCCGCGGTCGCCCCAGGACGCGTAGGCGTTGTGCGGGGCGAAGAAACCTATCGTGTTGTAGCCCCAGTAGTTGCCGAGGCCCATGTCCACCAGACGGTGGTCGTTCACGAACTGGTGCACCGGCATCAGCTCCAGCGCCGTGACGCCCAGTTCGGTGAGGTGCTCGATGATCGCCGGGTGTGCGAGCGCCGCGTAGGTGCCGCGCAGTTCCTCGGGCAGCCCCGGGTGCCGCATGGTGAGGCCCTTCACATGGGCCTCGTAGATCACGGTGTGGTGGTACTCGGTGCGGGGGCGCCGGTCGTCGCCCCAGTCGAAGTAGGGGTTGACCACGACCGAGGCCATCGTGTGGGGGGCCGAGTCGAGGTCGTTGCGCCGGTCGGGGGAGCCGAAGTGGTAGCCGTAGACCTCCTCACCCCACTTGATCGAACCGCTGATGGCGCGCGCGTACGGGTCCAGCAGCAGCTTCGCCGAGTTGCAGCGCAGTCCGCGCTCCGGTTCGTACGGGCCGTGCACGCGGTAGCCGTACCGCTGTCCGGGCATGACGCCCGGCAGGTACGCGTGCCGTACGAACGCGTCCGTCTCCCGTAGTTCCACCGCCGTCTCGGAGCCGTCGTCGTGCAGCAGACAGAGCTCGATCCGGTCGGCGGCCTCCGAGAAGACCGCGAAGTTGGTGCCGGCGCCGTCGTACGCGGCACCGAGTGGATATGCCTCTCCAGGCCAGACCTGCATGGGAACGACTCTTTCAGTTGGGCCGTACCGTTGGGAGCGTCTTGTAGCCGAGTGTCCCCGAAAGTGATGGAACCACCTTTGACTTCCTCCCCCTGCTGAAGCAGGGGAATTCCTGCGGCTCGCATCGGGGGCTTCTTCGACCCGCACCGGCGGCTTCTTGCTTCGTCGCCGACTGCCCGCCCGGCGTGCTCCGTTGAGGTCGTGCACCGGCACGATCGGTCGCCTCTCCCACTTCGAAGATGAATTCGCTCACTCGGGCCGGGGCCGTGGACCGCAACGGCCGCGGGGAGGTAGGTGGTTGGGAAAGGACCTGTCCATCCGGCTGCACCGCCCGCCGCTCCCGGAGTACCCTTCCTTGATCGTTGAGTGGGGGAGAACCCCGGGGGAGCGGAAGGCGGTGCGTGGGTGGGCTCGGGAGGGCTGGAGCTGCCTCCTGGTGACGAGAGTCGCGAGGGTCACGAGGCGAACTCCACGGAGGTCCCACCCGGCGCGGTGTCGCTGGCACGGCCGATGGAGAGGGGATCCATCGGTCCGGAACTGGACTGGAACGCCGACGCCTGGCGTGAGGTGCGTACGCGCGCCCAGCGGGCCGGACGCGCGTACATCTGGCTTAATCTCGTCGAACAGCGGCTGCGCGCGGTCGTGGCCGCCGTCCTGCGTCCGGTCTACGAGCCCGTCCACGGCGACGACTGGGTGATCGCCGCCGCCGGGCCCGCCGGACAGGAATGGGTGCAGCGCGCGGTCGCCGTCCGGGAGGTCAGCCGCCGCAAGGGCTATCTGCTGGACCCCGCCGACGACAATGTGATCAGCTTCCTCACCCTGCCCCAGCTGCGCGAGCTGATGGTGCAGCACTGGCCGTGCTTCGAGCCGTACCTCGACGAGCGGCGCGACGTGGAACTCGCACTGGACGAGCTGGAGGTGACCCGGAACGTCGTCTCCCGCAACCGGGCGCTGTCGGAGGCCGTGCTGGCCCAGGCCGAGCGGGCCTCGGCCCGGCTGCTGGAGGTCCTCGGCGCGGGCGGTGACGTGCCCTCCGCCCGCCGGCTGCCGGTCGACGCCGTCGAGGACCTGGTCGGCGACCGGTACGCGGACGTCGTGGGCGTCCATCCCGACCGGGTACGCCTGCTGCGGCAGTTCCCGGCGGAGGACCTCTTCGGCGGCGCGCGCCGGCTGGACGCGATCGGGACCGGGCTGAATCTGCTGGTGCAGAACTTCTCCGGGCGGAGGCTGGTGCGGCTCGCCGAGTCGGGGTGCCGGGTGCGGCTGCTGTTCCTGAACCCGGCGTCCAGCGCGGTGAAGCGGCGCGAGCGCGAACTCGGCATCAAACGCGGCGAGCTGAGCCGGGCGGTGGAGATGAACATCCTGCACATGCGCCGGGTGCGCTCCAAGCTGCGCGACCCCGGGGCCTTCGAGATCCAGGTGTTCGACGAGACGCCGCGCTTCACGGCGTACCTCGTGGACGGCGACGGTTCCGACGGCATCGCGGTCGTGCAGTCGTATCTGCGCCGCTCGCGCGGCATGGAGTCACCGGTGCTCGTGCTCCGGGGCGGCGGTCGGCTGCTCAAGGCGGACGAGAGGGATGAAGGCAGCCTTTTCGAGACATACCGTGAGGAGTTCGAACTGGCGTGGGTGGACTCCAGGCCCGTGTCGTGAAGCCCGTGAATCTGCGAAGTCCGTGGAGCCCGTGGAGCCTGTGAAGCCCGTGAAGTGGAAGGTGGCGGTCCGGTTGTCAGTGGCGCATGCGAGGGTGGAGGCCACTGGGGGAAAGCACCACTGAGGAGGGGGCCACCATGAGCTGGCACCGGGAGCCACTGATCGGCTTCGACCTGGAGACGACCGGCACGGACCCGCGCGAGGCGCGCATCGTCACGGCGGCCGTCATCGAGCTCAGGGACGGCGAGCCGGGCGCACGCCGGGAATGGCTGGCCGACCCGGGCGTGGAGATCCCCGCCGAGGCGGTGGCCGTGCACGGCATCAGCAACGAGCGCGCGACGACCGAGGGCAGCCCGGCCGACCAGGTCGCCGACGCGGTCGCGGACGTCCTCGCCGGGTACTGGCGGGCGGGCGTCCCGGTCGTCGCGTACAACGCCGCCTTCGATCTGACCCTGCTCTCGGCCGAGCTGCGCCGGTACGGGCTGCCGTCGCTGCGTGAGCGGCTCGGCGGCCTCGATCCCGCGCCGGTCGTCGACCCCTACACGATCGACCGCCGGGTGGACCGCTACCGCCGCGGCAAGCGGAATCTGGAGGCGGTCTGCGGGGAGTACGGGGTCGTGCTCGACGCCGCCCACGACGCGGCGGCGGACGCGCTGGCCGCGGCCCGGCTCGCCCGCGCGATAGCCCTCCGCCACCCCAAGGTCGCGGCCCTCGGCCCGGCGGAGCTGCACCGCCGTCAGATCGAGTGGTACGCGGCATGGGCGGCGGACTTCCAGAGTTTCCTGCGCCGCAAGGGCGACGCGGAAGCGGTGGTGGAGGCGTCCTGGCCGCTGCGGGAGCCGGCGGACGAGCCGGTCTGAACCGGGGTCGTACCGAGGCCGTCACGCCGGCCGGGGGCTTGCGGTCGGCTCCACCCGGGGCCGCGCGCCACGGGCGTGGTCCGCACCCGGCATGCGCGGCGACCGGTCCGGTCCGGGTGGCGCCGAAGCAGAGGCGAGGAGGTGCGGAGGAGCGAGGGGAGCGGAGGAAGCGGACAGATCAGACGCCGGTAGGTGTCGTGGCCGGGTGTCGGGTGTCCTTTTCGGTGTCTCCGGCATCTCTGGCGTCCTCGGTCTCCTCGGCGTCTTCGGCGGGCTGTTCGGCGGGCTCTGCGGTGGGGGCGGCTCGGGTGCGGTGCGGGGCGGTTGCGCGGTGGGCGCGTTCCACGGACTGGCCCCAGTAGGTGCCGGCGATCATCACGGCCGCCCCGAGACCGGTCAGTGCCGTGAAGCGCTCGCCGCCCAGGGCGACGCCCACGGCGGCGGCCCAGACCGGCTCGGTGCCCAGCAGCAGGCTTGCCCGGCTGGGCGAGGTGCGCTGTATCGCCCAGGTCTGGACGAGGAAGGCGAACACGCTGCAGAACAGGGCGAGATAGAGCAGCTGCGTCCAGGTCCCGGCGTCGGCGCGGGCCAGGGCCGGCAGCTCGCGCGCGGCCGGTACCAGGAACAGGGCCGTGCCGACGAGGGCCTGCACCGCCGTCAGGTGCAGCGGCCGTACGGCCCGGCCCGCGGTGAGCCGGCCGACCAGCGCCACATGGCCCGCCCGGACGACCGCGGCGGCGAGCATCAGCAGATCGCCGGGGCGGGGCGCGTGGAAGCCGTCGCCGGCCATGAGGAGGCCGACGGCCAGGACGCACACGCCGGCGGCGGCGTAGAAGACGGGAGGCAGCCCGCCGGGATGACCGGTGCGGTCGAGGAGGGGGGTGAGGACGACGGTCAGGCTGATGATGAGCCCCGCGTTGGCGGCACTGGTGTGGGCGACACCGTAGGTCTCCAGGACCAGGACGGCGGCCTGTGTGACGCCCAGGGGCACTCCGGCCCGGAGTTCGTCACGGGTCCACCGGCGCGGCCCGCGCCGCGGCCCCCGGCGGGCGGAGAGGAGGCCGAGACAGGCGAGCGCGGAGAGGGCGTAGCGGACGAGCAGGACCAGCAGGACGGGGAGGGCCGCGGTGGCGGTCTGGGCGGACAGATAGCTGGAACCCCAGACGAGCGCGACCAGGAGGAGTACCGCGTCGGTACGGCGGGCGTCGGACACCCGCCCACGGTGCACCGGCGGCATCGCTGAAGCCCAGGGCCACCTTCTTCAATGATCTTTCAGTTCCCCTTCAACGTTCCCTGGATCATGCCCTTCAACGTCCTTCGGACCGGGCCCTACAGTGAGGACGTGGACGAACGCCAGCTGCGGATACTGCGGGAACTCGGCGAACTGGGCAGCGTCACCGCGGTCGCCGAGGCACTGCTGGTGTCGCCCTCGGCGATCTCGCAGCAGCTGCGGCTGCTCCAGCGCTCGATCCCGGTGCCGCTCACCGAGCGCCACGGGCGGCGGCTGGTGCTCACGGACGCCGGGCAGGCCCTGGCGGGCGCGGCCGTCGAGGTGGAGACGGCACTGGCGCGTGCCCGGCACACCGTCGAGGAGTTCGTGGACCGGCCGGACGGCGAGGTGTCGGTGGCGGCGTTCCACAGCGCGGGAGCGGCCTTCTTCCCGCTGCTGCTCCGCGCGTTCGCCGGGCCCGGGCACCCGGTGCTCGCGCTCGCCGACGAGGACGTGGCACAGGACGACTTCCCCCGGCTGACACGGGAGTACGACCTCGTGCTCGCCCACCGCCTCGACCACGCCCCGCCGTGGCCGCGCGCGGTGACCGTGACCACGCTGCTGCGCGAGCCGCTCGACGTGGCCCTGCCGGCCGGTCATCCGCTCGCCGCCGCACCGGCGCTGACCCCGGCGGACGTGGCCGACCAGCCGTGGATCACCGTGCACGACGGCTTCCCGGTCATGGCGACCATCGAGGCGATCGGGGCGGCGGCCGGGCGGGAACTCCGTCTGGCCCACCGCATCAACGAGTTCGCGGTGGCCGCCGAGACCGTGGCGGCGGGCGGTGGACTCGCCCTCATGCCGCGCTGGACCGTGCGTCCGCACCCCGCGCTGGTCCTCAGACCGCTCACCGGCGTCCGGGCGCGGCGCCACATCGACGCGCTCCACCGCCCCGAGCGCACGGCCCGCAAGGCGGTCCGCACGGTCCTGACCGAACTGCGCCGCGCGGCGCGGACGATCCAGGACCGTGACGGGGACCGGGGCAGAAACCGTGACGGGGACCGGGGCAGGGACCGTGACGGGGACCGGAATCGTGGCGCCGGGGCGCTGTCCGCCGACGTATGACCTCCCGTTTCCCGGGCTCGGGCAGGCCCCGGGCTCAGAAGGGGTGCCACCGCACCGTGGTGTCCCCGTCCCGCAGCGATGCCACCCGCCGCTCGAACTCGGCCAGCGCCTTGGGGTTGCCCGGGGCGTGCTGGGCGACCCAGGCGCAGCTGGCCGTCTCGCGGGCGCCGCGCAGCACCGCGCAGCCGTCCCAGTCACGCACGTCCCAGCCGTACGTCGCGGTGAACGCCTCGTACGCCTCGGCCGGGAGCCCGTAGCGGTCGCGGGAGAGCGCCATGACCACGAGGTCGTGCTCCCGCAGATCGGCGGAGAAGGTCTCCAGGTCGACGAGGACCGGGCCGTCCGGGGTGATGTGGACATTGCGGGGGAGGGCGTCGCCGTGGATCGGGCCGGGCGGGAGGTGGGGCGTCAGGGCCGCCGCGGCCTCGGCGAAGCCGTCACGGCGCGCCCGCAGGTACTCCGCGTCCACCGGGTCGATCGCGTCGCCCGCGAGGCGCAGCCAGCGCTCCACCCCGCCCAGCAGTTCGCGGCGCGGCAGCGCGAAGGACGGGGCGGGCAGCGCGTGCACCCGCCGCAGCAGCGCGGCCAGATCGCGGGGCTCGGCGGGGCGCACGGCGGCGGGCAGCCGGTGCCACACCGTCACCGGGTGGCCGTCCACCGACAGCGGCCTCGGCTCGGCGGCCCGTACGGCGGGGACGTCCGCCTCGGAGAGCCAGAGCGCGATCTCGAGTTCACGGCGGGCGCGGTCGAGGAGTTCGGCGTCGCGGCCCACCTTGACGACCAGGTCACCGACGGCGAACACCGCGTTCTCGCCCAGAGAGATGAGTTCCGCGGCGCGCCCCGGCCCGGCCTGCCCCAGCCCGGCCCCGGCCAGTACCTCCCGCGCCCGTGCCTCGTCCATCCGTCGCCTCCGTGTCCGTCGCGTCCGTACCCGCCCCGTCGTTCCACTTCGTCGGTCAGTGTCGCATTCGCACAGGTCGGACGGTGTGCGCGGTCCCTTGACGGCGTGACCGGGGGTCAGCACCATGGCGGCAGCCGCCCGGGCGCCGGGTGTGCCGCAGGGGCCCGGACGAGCCGCCCGGAGGAGCCGAACCCATGGTGCTGGGTGTGGAGTTGGCAGTTGCATGACATCAGTGACCGAGGCGGGAAGAGAGCGGACCCGGAAGGCGGGGCGCACGCCCCGCGCGGGCCGGGAGCGGTCCCTGCTCGACCGGCACGGGGCCTGGTTCCTCGTCCTGCCCGCGCTGCTGCCCATCCTCGTCCTGAGCGTCGGACCGCTGCTGTACGGGATCGCGCTGGCCTTCACCGACGCGCAGTCCGGGCGGACGGCACCCACGCAGTGGATCGGGACCCTGAACTTCCGGGACCTGCTGCACGACACGCTGTTCTGGGAGTCGTTCCGGATCGGGCTGGTGTGGGCGGCCGGGGTGACCGTGCCGCAGTTCCTGCTGGCGCTGGGGCTCGCGCTGCTGCTCCACCAGGACCTTCGGCTGCGCTGGCTCGCACGGGCCCTCGCGATCGTTCCCTGGGCGATGCCCGAGGTGGTGGTCGGGGTCATGTGGCGGCTCGTGTACAACCCCGACGCGGGCATCCTCAACGAGACCCTCCGCGACCTCGGCCTCGGCGACGGCCGCGACTGGCTGAGCGGACTGGCCACCGCCCTGCCCGCGGTGATCGTGGTCGGCGTCTGGGCGGGCATGCCGCAGACCACGGTCGCCCTGCTCGCCGGGCTCCAGAACACCCCGCGCGAACTCCACGAGGCCGCCGCGGTGGACGGCGCGGGCGCCTGGCGCCGCTTCCGCACGGTCACCTGGCCCGCCCTCCGACCGGTGGCGCTCGCGATCACGGCACTCAACTTCATCTGGAACTTCAACTCCTTCGCGCTGGTGTACGTGCTGACCAACGGCGGGCCCGGCGGCCGCACCCGGCTGCCGATGCTGTTCGCGTACGAGGAGGCCTTCCGTTTCGGGCAGTACGGGTACGCGGCGGCGATGGGATGCGTGATGGTGGCGGTGATCTCGGTGGTCCTGGCGCTGCACCTGGTGGGCCGGCTGAGGGGAGGCGAGGACGCGTGAGAACCGGTGCCGCGGCGCGCGCGGGCCAGTACGCCGCTCTGGTCGCCTATCTCGTCTTCCTGGCGTTCCCGTTCCTCTGGCTGGTCTCGACCGCCTTCAAACCCCCGCGGGAACTGGGCAGCCTCCATCCCACATGGATCCCGCACGACCCCACCCTCGCCAACTTCCGGCAGGCCTTCGACGAGCAGCCACTGCTGCGCGCGGCGCTCAACTCCCTGGTGGCGGCGCTCGGCGCGGCCGTCGTCGCCGTGCTGATCGCCACCCCGATGGCATACGTCATCGCCCGGCGCCGCACCCTCCTCGCCCGCGCCGCGACCGGCTGGGTGGTGGTCAGCCAGGCCTTCCCGTTCGTACTGGTGATCATCCCGCTGTTCCTGGTGCTGAAGAACCTGCGGCTGATCGACTCGGTGCCAGGGCTGGTGATGGTGTACGTCGTGTGGGCGCTGCCGTTCGCGCTGTGGATGCTCGTCGGGTACGTACGGGCCGTGCCCGTCCAGCTGGAGGAGGCCGCGGCGGTGGACGGGGCGGGGCGGCTGCGCACGCTGGTCTCGGTGACGGCGCCGCTGCTCGCGCCGGGGGTCGTGGCGACGGCGCTCTTCGCGTTCGTCACCGCCTGGAACGAGTTCTTCTTCGCGCTCGTTCTGCTGAAGACCCCGGAGAAACAGACCCTGCCCGTCGTCCTCACCCACTTCATCGGCGCGGAGGGCGTCGCCGACCTCGGCCCCCTCGCCGCGGCGGCCTGCCTTGCGACGCTGCCCTCGCTGGTCGTCTTCGCGGTCATCCAGCGACGGATCACGAGCGGGATGCTCGCCGGGGCGGTGAAGAGCTGATGCGTACGAGGCCGTTCGCCGCGCCGACGCGTACGAGGCCGTTCGCAGCCGTCCTGGCGGCTCTCGCCCTGCTGCTCACCGCCTGCTCCGGCGGCGACGGCGGGCGGGACGACGGCACCGTCACCCTGCGCTTCCAGTCCCTGGCCTGGCAGCAGGAGTCCGTCGAGGCCAACAAGGAGCTGGTGGCGGAGTGGAACGCCACCCACCCGGGCGTCCGGGTCGAGTACGTCCAGGGCAGCTGGGACAGCGTCCACGACCAGCTGCTCACCTCCTTCGAGGGCGGCGAGGCTCCCGACATCATCCATGACGCCTCGGACGACCTCGCTGACTTCGCGTACGGCGGCTACCTCGCCGATCTGCGCGAGCTGCTGCCCGACCGCCTCCGGAAGGACATCCCGCGCCGCAGCTGGGAGACGACCACGTTCGGGGACGGCGTCTACGGCGTGCCGTTCCTCCAGGAGCCACGCGTCCTCCTCGCCAACGCCGCCTGGCTCGCGGAGTCGGGCGTACGGATCCCGACCCCGGACGACCCGTGGACATGGGAGGAGTTCCGTGCGGTGACGAAGGAACTCAGCGACCCGGACGCCGGGAAGTACGGCGTGGCCTGGCCGCTCAAGGAGCCCGTCTCGGCCACGCTCAACCTCTCCCTGTCCGCGGGCGGCCAGGTGTTCCACCGCGACGCGGACGGCCGGGCCGAGATCCGCTTCACCGCCGCCGACGCGGTCGTGCCGCGCACCGTCCGCGCCCAGGTCGGCACCGACCGCAGCGCGTCGGGCAGCACGCTCGGCATGGGCGGCTCGGACACGCTGCCGGGCTTCTTCGGCGGCCGGTACGCGATGGTGCCGCTGGGCTTCTCCTACCGTCAGCAGGTCGTCCAGCAGGCGCCCGAGGGCTTCGACTGGCAGGTGCTGCCCGCACCGGCGGGCGCCGACGGGCTCACCCAGGGCGTCAGCCCCCAGACGCTCTCGATCGCCGAGGACAGCCCGTACCAGGAGGAGGCGGCCGAGTTCGTCGACTTCCTGCTCCGCCCGGAGAACATGGTCCGGCTGGCGCTCGGCGACTGGATGCTGCCCACCGGCCGGGCGGCCCTGAAGGATCCGGCGCTGCGTACGGAGAAGTACGGCTGGTCCACCGGCACGGCCCTCGCCGGGCACCTCCGCCCCGCCCCCGCCCAGTCCGTGCGCGGCTATCCGGAGTGGAAGGACAAGGTCGCCACACCCGCCCTCCAGGAGTACTACAGCGGCGCGATCGGCCTCGGTGAGCTGCGGGAACGGCTGGTGGAGGACGGGAACCTGGTGCTGGCCCGGTACCAGAGATGAGCCGGGCGCGCGGACGAGGCACGCGCGATCATCATGTGATCGGGTTGCACGAGACGTATCGTCTCGCGTACGGTCTGCGTCATGACCTCGCACATCGCCATGTTCTCCATCGCCGCGCACGGCCACGTGAACCCCCACCTGGAAGTGATCCGCGAGCTGGTCGCGCGCGGGCACCGCGTGACGTACGCGATCCCGCCGGTGTTCGCGGACAAGATCGCCGACACCGGCGCCGAGCTCAAGCTCTGGAACTCGACGCTGCCCTCCCCGGACGACGACCCCGAGGACTGGGGGGACACGCTCCTGGACAACGTGGAGCCCTTCCTGGACGACGCCATCCAGGCGCTGCCGCAGCTCATGAAGGCGTACGAGGGCGACGAGCCGGACCTCGTGCTGCACGACACCACCTCCTACCCGGGCGCTGTCCTCGCCCGCCGCTGGGGCGTCACGGCGATCTCCCTCTCGACGCACATGGTCGCCTGGGAGGGGTACGAGGAGGAGGTCGCCGAGCCGATGTGGAGGGAGCCGAAGCAGACCGAGCGCGGCAAGGCGTACTTCGCCCGCTTCCGCGCCTGGCTGGAGGAGAACGGGATCACCGAGGACCCGGACGACTTCTACGGCCACCCCGGCCGCTCCCTCGTCCTCATCCCCAAGGCGCTCCAGCCGAACGCCGACCGGGTCGACGAGAGCGTGTACACCTTCGTCGGAGCCTGCCAGGGCGACCGTACGGCCGAGGGCGACTGGCAGCGGCCCGCCGGCGCGGAGAAGGTGCTGCTGGTGTCGCTCGGCTCGGCCTTCACCAAGCAGCCCGGCTTCTACCGTGAGTGCATCAAGGCCTTCGGTGACCTGCCCGGCTGGCACGTGGTGCTGCAGATCGGCAAGCGCGTCGACCCGGCCGAACTGGGCGACGTACCGGCGAACGTGGAGGTGCGCGACTGGGTGCCGCAGCTGGCGATCCTGAAGCAGGCCGACGCGTTCATCACCCACGCGGGCGCCGGCGGCAGCCAGGAGGGGCTCGCGACGGCCACGCCCATGGTCGCCGTACCGCAGGCCGTCGACCAGTTCGGCAACGCGGACATGCTCCAGTCGCTCGGCGTCGCCCGCCACGTACCGATGGAGGAGGCGACCGCGGAGCGGCTGCGGGAGGCGGTGCTGGCCCTGGCCGGCGACCCGGAGGTGGCGCGCCGGCTGAGCGGGATCCAGGCGGAGATGGCCGATGAGGGCGGCACCCGGCGGGCGGCCGACCTCATCGAGGCCGAACTGGCGGCGTCGAGGGGCCTGTGAGCCAGTCGCCGACGGGCCTGTGGGCCAGAGGGCGGTCCCGTCGCCGTAGGGTGACCCGATGACGACGTACGCGGCGCTGTTGCGCGGGATCAACGTGGGCGGCAACAGGAAGGTCCCGATGGCGGAACTCCGCGCCGTCCTGCAGGACTTGGGCCACACCGCTGTGGCCACCTACCTGCAGAGCGGCAACGCGGTCTTCACCACGGACGAGGACGCCGGCGGCGAGGACGGCCTCGCCGCCGGCCTCGCCGAGGCCATCGAGAAGCACTTCGGCTTCCCCGTGGACGTCCTGGTGCGCGACCACGCCTATCTGAAGGCCGTCCGCGAGGCCTGCCCCTTCCCGGCCGCCGACCTGCAGCCCAAGCAACTGCACGTCACATACCTGTCCGCCCGGGCCGACGCGGAGCGCTTCGCGGAGATCGACCAGCCGTCCTTCCTCCCCGAGGAGTTCCGCCTCGGCGACCGCGCCCTGTACCTCTACGCGCCCGACGGCCTCGGCCGCTCGAAGCTGGGCGACGTGCTGGCGCGCCCCCGCCTCCTCAAGGGCCTGGTCGCCACCAGCCGCAACTGGAACACGGTCGTCAAGCTGGAGGAACTGACCCGGAGCTGACGCATTTCTTCAAGACCGGCGGTGCGGGACGTCCGTAGCGTCGTGGGCATGAGCGAACCGAGAATCAGTGACCTGCTGGAGGCCGCTTCCGTACGGGCCGTGCCCGTGGTGCGCGGCGTGGCCGATGAGCGGCTCGGTGATCCGACGCCGTGCGCGGAGTACTCCGTGCGGGAGCTGGTCAACCACCTCACGCATGTGGTCGTGGGTTTCCAGGCGTACGCGGCCAAGGGGCAGGCGGACTTCTCCACGACCCCGGACTACATCGGCGACGATCCGGACTGGAGGGCACGGTTCACCGCCGAGGCCCGGAAGCTGGTGGACGCCTGGGCCGCGCCCGGTGCCGACGAGGGTACGGCCGGGCAGCTGGGGCTTCCGGCGCGCACCCTGGGGCAGATGGCGCTCCTCGATCTCCTGGTGCACGCCTGGGACCTGGCCGTGGCCACGGGGCAGGACTTCGAACCCGACCCCGTTGTCGTGGCGGCGCTCGAACCGGCGGTGGCGCGGATGGCGCCGATGGCCAGGGAGTGGAAGGCCTTCGGTGATCCGGCGCCCGTACCGGCCGACGCATCACCTTTCGAGCGGCTGCTGGCGACGACCGGACGGGACCCGCGACCGGCCGCCCCATAAGCCCAGTGAGGCAGACGCGGTTCAGGCGCCCAAGGCCGTCAGCGCCGGCCGCCGCGCCGCCTCGTACCGCTCCAGCAGTACCCGTGCCACCTCGGGCGCCGGGCCCAGGACGTCCGCGAGGACGTCCGCCTGCGCGGCGCCCCGGGCGATGCGGTCCGGCAGGAAGCCGGGCGCGAGGACGTACGGCGCGACGGCCACCCGCTCGCAGCCCAGGTCGCGCAGGTCCCGCACCGCGTCCTCGGTGCGCGGAAGGGATGCGGAGGCGAACGCAGGCCGCACGGCGCACCAACCGGTGTGCCGCCACTCCCGCGCGATTTCAGCGATCACTGCGATCGCCTCCGGGTCGGTGGACCCCGCCGAGGCCAGGACGACCCCGGTCGAGGACTTGCCGGCGGGGTCGAGCCCCGCCTCGTACAGCCGGCGTTCCAGCGCCGCCAGCAGCAGCGGCGACGGGCCGAGCACCTCCGCCTGGCGGATGCGCAGCCGGCTCGGAGCCTCCCGCAGTACGGCGGGAATGTCCGACTTGGCGTGGAAGGCCCGCGTCAGGAGCAGCGGCAGCGCCACCACGTCCCGTACGCCCTCCGCCGCCAGGGACGTGAGGACCCCCTGCACGGACGGGACGTTGAAGTCCAGGAAGCCGGTCTCCACGCGCAGCCCGGGCCGCATCGCCCGTACCCGCCGCACGAGGGCGTGCACGGTCGCGGCGTGCCGCGGGTCGCGGCTGCCGTGGGCGATGACGAGGAGCACCGGGGCGGGCGTTGCGGACATGGTGTTCAGCTCTTCACGAGGAGGCCGCGGCTGCGCAGGACCCACCGCTCCAGCGGGCTGAAGATCAGCAGGTCGATCGCGATGCCGACGACGAGGATGAGGAGGATGGCGAGGAAGACCATGGACATCGAGCTGGAGTTGCGGCCGTTCTCCAGGAGCTGGCCGAGCCCGGTGCCGAGGTCGGGGTGCTGGGCGATGATCTCCGCCGCCATCAGCGAGCGCCAGGAGAACGCCCAGCCCTGCTTCAGGCCCGCCACATAGCCGGGCAGCGCCGCCGGCATCACGATGTGCCAGGTGCCGCGCAGCCCCGTCGCACCGAGGGTGCGGCCGGCCCGCAGGAACAGCGGGGGCACCTGGTCGACGCCGGACACCAGACCGTTGGCGATCGACGGGACCGCGCCGAGCAGGATGACCGCGTACATCATCTGGTCGTTGAGGCCCAGCCAGATCACGGCCGGCGGCACCCAGGCCACCGAGGGAAGGGACTGGAGGCCGGACAGGATCGGGCCGATCGCCGCGCGGACGAACCTCACCCGGGCCACCAGCAGACCCAGCGGCGTGCCGATCACGAGGGCGAACAGGAAGCCGAACAGGCCGCGCGAGACGCTCGTCCAGATGTAGTCGAGCAGGGTGCCCTGGAGCCAGGCGTCCTCGATCTCGCCCCACACGGCCCCCGGTGAGGGCAGCTTGGACGGGTCGTCGACGATCTTGAACGACACCAGGGCCTGCCAGACCACCAGCACCAGCGCGACGGCCACGAGGGGCGGCACGATCTTCCGGACGAAGGTCTCCCGGAAGGGGGTGCGCCCGGTCTGGACGGTCTCCAGCGCGTCGAGGCCCGCTTCGAGGCCCGCGAGATCGCCGCCGCTCCGCACGCCCCCCGCGGTGCCCTTGGTGTCGCCGTCCTTCACGGCGGAGGTCTCAGTGCTGGCCATGGCGGCGGATCTCCCCACGCAGTTGTTCGGTGATCTCGACGGACAGCTCCGCCACGGCGGTGTCCTCGATACGGCGGGGCTGCGGGATGTCGACCCGCCACTCCCGGGCGATGCGGCCCGGGCGGGACGACAGCAGCACCACGCGCTCGGCGAGCCGTACCGCCTCGCGCACGTTGTGCGTCACGAACAGCACGGACAGATTGGTCTCCCGCCAGATACGGGTCAGTTCGTCGTGCAGCACGTCCCGCGTGATGGCGTCGAGCGCCGCGAACGGCTCGTCCATCAGCAGCAGCTTGCTCTCCTGGGCGAGCGCCCGGGCCAGCGCCACCCGCTGGCGCATACCGCCCGACAGTTCGTGCACGCGCTTGCCGTGCGCGCCGCCGAGCCGGACGAGCTCGAGCAGCTCCTCGGCCCGGCCGCGCCGCTCGTTCTTGGGCACGCCCCGCAGCTTCAGGGCGAGCTCGATGTTCTTGCCCGCGGTCAGCCACGGGAACAGGGCGTGCTCCTGGAACATCAGGGCGGGCCGCCCGTCGGTCGTGATGCTGCCCGAGGACGGGGCGTCGAGCCCCGCCACCAGGTTGAGCAGCGTCGACTTGCCGCAGCCCGAGGCCCCCAGAAGGGTGACGAACTCACCCGGCGCGACATCGAGCGAGATGTCGTCGAGGACGTGCTGCTGCCCCGCGGGGCCGTTGAAGGACTTCGAGACGTGCTCGATGCGAGCGGCGTGCCGCACCGTTGCGGTGCCGGCGCCGCCCTCGGCGGCCTTGGCGAGCGTGCTGGTGGCCATGGTCGTCACCTCCTGGGAACTGGTCGGACGGTCGGGATCGGGTCACTCGGCGCCGAGACCGGCGGCGTCGGCCTCGGGCCGTCCCTCGGCCCTCAGCACCTTGTTCAGCAGCCTCAGGTCGTAGATGCCGGCGAGGTCGGGCTCCTCCAGCAGGCCCGCTTCGACCGCGTGGTCCGCCTCGGCGTCCAGGGTGGCGGCCAGCGGGTCGTCCAGGACCCGGATGGACTTCCAGGCCGGGTCGAGCACCTCGGCGGGCAACGCCTTGCCGGAGTCCGCCTTCAGCCGCTCGTTCGCCGCGTCCCGGGCCTTCTCCGGGTTGGCGTTGATCCACGCGTTGGTCCGCACGGAGCCGCGCAGCACGGCCTCGACGACCTGCGGGTGCTCCTTCAGGAACTTCTGCGACACGACGATGTTC
The DNA here is from genome assembly GCF_014650915.1 of Streptomyces poonensis. Taxonomy (GTDB): domain Bacteria; phylum Actinomycetota; class Actinomycetes; order Streptomycetales; family Streptomycetaceae; genus Streptomyces; species Streptomyces poonensis. The sequence goes on from NZ_BMVW01000012.1 coordinate 264,648, forward strand.
GTGATCACGAACTTCTTGCCGGGCCACAGGTCGGCCTCGTCGAGCAGCACCTTCGCGCCCTCGGCGACGAGCTTGGACGCGGTCGGCTCCGGCACCCAGGCACCGTCGATGGAACCGGACCTGTAGGCGTCCGGCGTGATCTTGTTGTCCGTACGGACCACGGACACGTCGCCCGTGCCGCTCTGCGCGTCGACCTTCCAGCCCTGCTCGGCGATCCAGTTGAGGAAGGCGACGTCCTGCGTGTTGCCGAGCTGCGGCGTGGCGATGTCCTTGCCCTTGACGTCGTCCAGGCTCTTGATCTTCTTCGGGTTGACGACGAGCTTCACCCCGCCGGACGCCGAACCGCCGATGATCCGCAGGTTCTTGCCGCCCGACTTCATGTAGCCGTTGACGGCCGGGGACGGTCCGATCCACCCGATGTCGATGGAGCCGGAGTTCAGCGCCTCGATCTCCGAGGGACCCGCGTTGAACGTCGCGTACTCGGCCTTCGTACCGCCGAGCTCCTTCTGGAAGATGCCCTCCTGCCGGCCCACCAGCGCGGTCGCGTGCGTCAGGTTGCCGAAGTAGCCGATCCGCACGGAGTCGAGACCGTCGATCTTCTCGGCCCCGGCGGCGATCTGCGCCGTGTGGTCCTCCTTGGCCTGGGAGCCGTAGCCGCAGGCGGCCAGGGCCAGCAGGGGGAGCACGGCCAGTACCGCGAGGGAGCGCCGGAAGGCGGTGGTGGCAGGCACGGGAGGCATGTCCTCTCGTCGGCCCGGCGGTCACGGCCTGTCCGTCGGTGGGTCAGTCCGTGGCCGGGAGGTCGGCAGGTCTGTGTCGATCGCGCGACGTCGGGCGGTGGGCGGCCGGGGCACGCAGACGGTGCGCGCGGCCCTTCCCCGCCGAGGGCGTCACGCCGCACATCGCGCCACTCCGCCCTGCCCGCTTCCCAGGGCGCCGCTGCCAACGCGGCCGCCCTCCTTCGCGAACGTCGAGTAGAAGTCCTTCAAGGACCTGGGGGACATGTCAGAAGTCCCACCCGTCGTCCTCGGCCTCGTCCTTGACCGGGTCCGGCGCGGCGAACGACTCGCCGACCATTCCCGCGGTCAGCGTGGTGCCGTCGGCCGGGTCGATCAGGATGAAGGAGCCGGTGCGCCGCGAGTCGGCGTAACTGTCGGCCGGCAGCGGCTCGGCGGTCCGGATCTTCACCCGGCCGATGTCGTTGGCGACGAGCTGCCCCGGGTGCGGGTGCAGGGACAGGTCGTCCAGCGTCAGCCGGGACGGGATGTCCTTGACGATCGCCTTGACCGTGCGGGTGCCGTGCTTGAGCAGTACCCGGTGGCCCACCGTCAGCGCCTGGTCGGCGACGTGGCAGACGGTCGCCTCGACGTCCTGCGTGGTCGCGGGCGCGTCGCTCGTCGGCACGATCAGGTCGCCGCGCGAGATGTCGATGTCGTCCTCCAGCAGGAGGGTCACCGACTGCGGCGTCCACGCCACGTCGACGGTCTGGCCCAGCAGGTTGATCCCGGCGACCTTCGTCGTACGGCCCGAGGGCAGCACCGTCACCGACTCGCCGACGCGGAACGTACCGGCCGCGATCTGGCCCGCGTACCCCCGGTAGTCCGGGTGCTCGGCGGTCTGCGGACGGATCACGTACTGCACGGGCAGCCGGGCGTGGCAGTGCGCCAGGTCGTGGCTGACCGGCACCGTCTCCAGGTGCTCCAGGACCGTCGGGCCGCCGTACCAGTCCATGTGCGCGGAGGGCTCCACCACGTTGTCGCCCTCCAGCGCCGAGATCGGGATCGCGGTGATCTCCGGGACGCCCAGCTCGGACGCGTACGCCGTGAACTCCTCGGCGATGGCCGCGAAGACCTTCTCCTCGTAGCCGACGAGGTCCATCTTGTTGACGGCGAGGACGACGTGGGGGACGCGGAGGAGGGCGGCGATGGCGGCGTGGCGGCGGGTCTGTTCGACGACGCCGTTGCGGGCGTCGACGAGGATGACCGTCAGCTCGGCCGTCGATGCACCCGTGACCATGTTGCGGGTGTACTGCACGTGGCCGGGGGTGTCGGCCAGGATGAACCGGCGCCGCGGGGTGGCGAAGTAGCGGTAGGCCACGTCGATGGTGATGCCCTGCTCGCGCTCGGCCCGCAGGCCGTCCGTCAGCAGCGCGAGGTCCGGGCCCTCCTGCCCGCGGCTGGCGGAGGCGCGCTCGACGGCTTCCAGCTGGTCGGCGAGGACCGACTTGGAGTCGTGGAGCAGGCGGCCGACGAGGGTGGACTTGCCGTCGT
>NZ_BMVW01000013.1:0-81903 GCF_014650915.1 Streptomyces poonensis
GGGACGTGCCCACCCAGGAGGTGCTGGCCGCCGCCCAGCTGCTGCGCCGCCATCTGCCGGAGCTGACGGTACGGGTGGTCAACGTCGTGGACATCGCCCGGCTGATGCCCCAGGACGCCCATCCCCACGGGATGAGCGACTTCGAGTACGACGGCCTGTTCACCACCGACAAGCCGGTGATCTTCGCGTACCACGGCTACCCGTGGCTGATTCACCGCCTCGCCTACCGCCGCACCGGCCACGAGAACCTGCATGTGCGCGGCTACAAGGAGATGGGCACCACGACCACCCCGTTCGACATGGTGGTCCGCAACGACCTCGACCGATTCCGCCTGGTCATGGACGTCATCGACCGTGTGCCCGGGCTCGCCGTCCGGGCCGCGGCCGTACGTCAGCGCATGGCCGACGCGCGCACCCGCCACCACGCCTGGATCCGTGAGCACGGCACCGATCTGCCGGAGGTCGCGGAGTGGACGTGGGCGGGCTGAACGACACCCCGATCGTCACCCCCGCCAGTGGTACCGGCGTTCCGGCCGCCCGGCGGCGCCGTACCGCAGGGACACCTCCGCGCTGCCGGTGGCGTGGAAGTGCTCCAGATAGCGGCGGGCGCTGACCCGGGAGACACCGGTGGCCGCCGCGCACTCGGCCGCGGAGAGCGTGCCGTCCGCCGCCCGGAGGGTGCGCTCCACCAGGTCGGCGGTCTCCACGCTCAGCCCCTTGGGCAGCGGCGTGGTGCCGGGTGCGGCCGTGAACGCTCCGGCCAGCACCCGGTCCACGTCCGCCTGGCCCCGTACGACCGTGGTCAGCAGCCGGCCGCGCTGCTCGGCGTACCGCTCCAGGCGGGAGCGCAGGTCCTCGTACTCGAACGGTTTGAGGAGGTAGTCGACGACGCCGTGCCGGACGGCGCCGCGCACCGCGTCCGCCTCGCGCGCGGCGGTGATGGCCATGACGTCGCAGTCGTGCCCGGCGGTGCGCAGCCTCGGGATGACGTCCAGGCCGAAGCCGTCCGGCAGGTACAGGTCGAGCAGGACCAGGTCGGGGCGGAGCGCGTCGACGGCCGCCACCGCCTCGCCCGCGGTGCCCGCCGTGCCGACGACCCGGAACGGCGCGACACGCTCGACGAACGTACGGTGCACCCGGGTCACCATGAAGTCGTCGTCGACGACGAGGACATCGATGGTGCCGTTCGTGACGGTCGGTGCGGGCGCCGGCGCTCGCGTGGGCGCTCTCATCGGGATACTCCTTCCGCCACCGCCGGCGCGGGGTGGCTCACGGTCATGCGGGCGGTGAACATCGCCCCGTCGGGCGTGTTGGTCACCGCGATCTCCCCGCCGTGGCGCTCGCACACGAGCCGGGTGAGCGCGAGGCCGATGCCGCGCTCGCCCTCCTCGGCGGCCTTGGTGGTGAAGCCGTGCGCGAAGACCTCGTGGGCCAGTTCGGGGGCGACGCCGGGGCCGGAGTCACGGACCTCGATCTCCACGCTGGCGGCGTCCTGCCGGAGCCCGACCTCCACCCACGCCCCGTCGTCGGCAGGGTCGGCACCGCCCGCGGTCACCGCGTCGATGGCGTTGTCGACGAGGTTGCCCACCACGGTCGCCACGTCGGCGGCGTCCTCCGGCGCGAGCCGGTCCAGTGCCGTGTCGTCCGAAATCCGCAGGGTCACCCTCCGCTCCGCCGCCAGTGACGACTTGGCCATCAGGAGGGCGGCCACGGCCGTGTCGCGGACACGCCGGGAGAGGGTCACGTCGAGCGACTGGCGGCGCTGGTGCAACGCGCGGATGTAGCGCACCACTTCCTCCTGCTCGCCGATCTGGATCAGCCCGGAGATGGTGTGCAGCTGGTTCGCGAACTCGTGGGCCTGCGCGCGCAGCAGCTCCGAGGAACTGCGGAAGGAGCCGATCTCCCGCTCCAGCCGGGCCAGTTCGGTGCGGTCCCGCAGTGTCGTCACCGAGCCGAGCGGGCGGCCGTCCTTGGTGACCGTCATCCGGTTCATCACCAGGACGCGGCCGTCGCGGATGACCACCTCGTCGTGCCGGTCCGCCTTCGCGGGGCTTCCCTGGGCCCCCGCCCCCGCGAGTACGTCCCGCAGCCGTCCGTCGATGCCGAGCTCGGCGAGACCGCGGCCCACACAGTCCTCCGGCAGCCCGAGCAGCCGCCGGCCCACGTCGTTCACCAGGGTGATCCGGGCCTGCGGATCCAGCGCGACGACGCCCTCCGCGATGCCGTACAGCATCGCCTCGCGGTGCTCGGCCAGCCCCGCGATCTCGCGCGGCTCCAGCCCGAGGGTCTGCCGCTTCACCCGCCGCGCCAGCAGCCAGGAACCGGCCACGCCCAGCCCGCTGGCGATGCCCAGATAGGCCAGGAGGTACGAGGACGCGCCGCTCAGCCGCTGCCACACCGTCGGGTACGCCTCGCCGATCATCACGGTGCCCAGCCGGCGTCCGAGCATCTCCTCCGTGGCCCCGAGCACCGGCACCTGTGCCACCAGCTCCGGGCTGCCGTCCCAGGTCAGCGGCCCGGTCCAGGCGCGGCCCCGGGTGACCCCGGTGCCGAGGGGCAGCCGGCCGCCGACCGCCGTCGGGTCGGTCGAGCCGACGACGCGGCCGGCGTCGTCGGTCACCGTCACCGAGGTGACCCCGGACTGCACGTACGTGGACTGCACCAAGGTGTCGAGGGCGTCGTCCGGCGCCGGGCGGGCGAGCTGGCTGCGGACGAGGGGGGTGGCGGCGAGCTGTTCGGCCAGCGCGGCGACCCGGCGGCCCTCGACGCGGCGGAAGGTCGCCTCGGACTGGGCGAGCGAGACGGCGGCGACCGCCAGCAGCACCACCACGACGATGGCGAGCTGGAGCACCAGCATCTCGCCCGCGAGAGTATGACGACGGAACGTGGCGACCACGACGGACTCGATCTCTCCTGGCGGCACGGCGACCGGCACGACAACCGGCACGACAACCGGCAGGCCAGGGCGGCTCCGGTGCCGGGACGCACCATCATGGCGCCGACCTGCGGTATTGGAAAGAGTTGTCCGGGCGAAGACTTGTGGTGACCGCAAAGACCACAACCTCCATTGGTTGCGCAAGGCAGACAGTGCGCCGCCACGCGGGCACCATGTGGCGCACATCACGCCCTTCCCGCAAGGGCTCCCCGTATTCGTACGTACCCGTACCGACCTCCAGAACAGGTGGTGGCACTCGTGCGCCTGCGCGCGCTCCTCGCCCTGCTCGGGGCCGCCCTGCTCGTGCTCGTGGGACCGCCGCTGCTCACACCGGGCAGCGGCACCGAGACCGGCACGCAGATCCCGGGCCTGCGCTTCATGGTTCCCAACACGCCCGGCGGCGGCTACGACATCACGGCCCGTACGGCCGCGAAGAACGCCGAGGACGCCGACCTCACCCACAACGTCGAGGTGTTCAACCTGCCCGGCGCCGGCGGCACGGTCGGTCTCACCCGGCTGGTGAGCGAGCACGGCAACGGCAAGCTCGCCATGTCGATGGGCCTCGGCGTCGTCGGCGCCGCCCGCTCCAACGACGCGCCCAGCACCCTCGCCGACACCACCCCGATCGCCCGGCTCACCGAGGAGCAGGACGTCGTCGTGGTCGCCAAGGACTCCCCGTACAAGACGATCGGCCAGCTCGTCGACGCCTGGAAGAAGGCGCCGGGCAAGCTCCCGGTGGGCGGCGGCTCCTCGCCCGGCGGGCCCGACCACCTCGCGCCCATGCTGATGGCGCAGGCCGCCGGGATCGCGCCCAAGCAGGTCAACTACGTGCCCTTCGACGGCGGCGGCGAACTGCTCGCCTCCATCCTCGGCAACAAGGTCGCCTTCGGCGTCTCCGGCGTCGGCGAGTACCTGGACCAGATCAAGGCGGGGGAGCTCCGGCTGCTCGCCGTCACGGGCCCCGAGCGTGTCGCCGGTCTGGACGCGCCCACCCTCCAGGAGGCGGGCTACGACGTGAACTTCACCAACTGGCGCGGCATCGTCGCCCCGCCCGGCCTCTCCGACGCGGAACGCGTAAAGCTCACCCGGCTCTTCGAGGAACTGCACGCCTCCGACGAGTGGCAGCAGTCCCTCAAGCGGAACGGCTGGGACGACGCCTTCCTCACCGGCGAGAAGTTCGGCGACTTCCTGGACGCGCAGGACAAGCGAGTGGTGTCGGTGCTGAAGGAGCTGGGACTGTGACGAAGCGGAACGATCTCACCCCGGGTACGGACGAGAGTACCGGGCGCCCCTCCTGGCAGCGCTGGCTGCGCGAACGCTCCGAACTCGGCGTCAGCGTCCTGCTCCTGCTCCTCGGCGTGCTCGTCCTCACCGACGCGCTCGCCATGGACGTCGACATGACCCAGCGCGGTCCGGTCGGACCGCGCACCGTGCCGATCGCCGTCGGCATCGGCCTGCTGGTCATCGCCGCCCTGCTCGCCGTCGACGTGCTGCGCGGCGGCCGCGGCGAAGCCGAGGCGGGCGAGGACGTCGACCTGTCCGAACCCGCCGACTGGCGCACGGTGCTGCTGCTCACCGGCGTCTTCCTCGGCGCGGCCGTCCTCATCGAGCCGCTCGGCTTCCCCGTCGCGGGCGCCCTGCTCTTCTGGGGCGCCGCGTGCGCCCTCGGCAGCCGCCGCCCCGACCGCGACCCGCTCATCGCGGCCGTGCTCTCGCTGGTCGCCTACGTCGTCTTCAACAACCTGCTCGGGGTTCCGCTGCCCGGCGGTCCGCTGATGGGAGTCCTGTGACATGAACGCTCTCAACTCCCTCATGGAGGGCTTCGGTACGGCCCTCACGCCCATCAACCTCCTCTGGGCGGCCGTCGGCGTCCTCCTCGGCACGGCCATCGGCGTACTGCCCGGCATCGGCCCCGCGATGGCGGTCGCGCTGCTGCTGCCGGTGACGTACGGGCTCGACCCGACCGGCGCGTTCATCATGTTCGCGGGCATCTACTACGGCGCCATGTTCGGCGGCTCGACGACCTCGATCCTCCTCAACACCCCCGGTGAGAGCGCCGCCGTGGTGGCCGCGATGGAGGGCAACCCCATGGCCAAGGCGGGGCGCGGCGCGCAGGCGCTCGCGGCCGCCGCCATCGGCCACTTCGCGGGCGGCATGATCGGTACGACGCTGCTGGTGGCGCTGGCACCGACCGTCGCCGACCTCGCCGTCGACATCGGGGCGCCCGACTACTTCGCCATCATGGTCCTGGCCTTCATCGCGGTGACGTCGGTCCTGGGCTCCTCCCGCATCCGCGGCCTGGCCTCCCTCCTCATCGGCCTCACCCTCGGCCTGGTCGGCCTGGACCAGATGACAGGCCAGCAGCGCCTCACCTTCGGCTCCCTGCAACTCGCCGACGGCATCGACGTGGTGATCGTCGCGGTCGGTCTCTTCGCGATCGGCGAGGCCCTGTGGGTCGCCGCCCACCTGCGCCGTACGACCGGTGAGGCCATCCCGGTGGGCCGTCCCTGGCTCGGCCGCGGCGATGTGAAGCGCACCTGGAAGGCGTGGCTGCGCGGCCCGTTCATCGGCTTCCCGTTCGGCGCGATCCCGGCCGGCGGCGCGGAGATCCCCACCTTCCTCTCCTACGTCACGGAGAAACGCCTCTCGCGGCACAAGGACGAGTTCGGCAAGGGCGCCATCGAGGGCGTCGCGGGACCGGAGGCGGCGGCGTCGGCCTCGGCGGCGGGCACGCTGGTCTCCATGCTCACCCTCGGCCTGCCCACCACGGCGGTCGCGGCCGTGATGCTGGCCGCCTTCCAGCAGTACGGCATCCAGCCGGGCCCCCTCCTCTTCGAACGCGAACCCGACCTCGTCTGGGGCCTGATCGCCTCCCTCTTCGTCGGCATGGTGCTGCTCCTCGCCCTGAACCTGCCGCTGGCCCCGGTCTGGGCGAAGCTGCTGCGCATTCCGCGGCCGTACCTGTACGCCGGGATCCTGTTCTTCGCGGCGGTGGGCGCGTACGCGGTCGGCGGCGAGGTCATCGACCTGATCATCCTGCTGATCATCGGCCTGATCGGCTTCGGCATGCGGCGGTACGGCCTGCCAGTCCTCCCCGCTGTCATCGGCGTCATCCTCGGCCCGGCCGCCGAACAGCAGCTGCGGCGCGCCCTGCAGATCAGCGACGGCAGCGTCACGGGTCTGGTCGACACGCCCTTCTCGGTGACGGTGTACGCCGTCGTGGTGCTGCTGCTGGCGTGGCCGCTGGTGCGGAGGCTGGTCACCCGGGGCCGGGCGGCCCGGAGCTGAGGTGAGGGATGACCCCCGCTTCTCCCCTAGGGGTGCGGCGGGGGCAACCCCCCGGATACACACGCCTGTTGGCTGGATGTCGGTGAGCGTGGAAACGCACGAGGATCTTTCGCATGACGAAGATCAAGCGAAACGCGGCGCTGCTCGCCGCCACGGCCGCCGTCCTGACCCTCACCGCTCCACTGACCGCCACCGCGTCCGCCCCGACCCGGGCCGGCGCGCAGCCCGCTGCTCTCGACTGGACGAAGTGCGAGGGCAGCGGGCTCGACCCACGTCAGAAATGCACCACCATCGAGGTACCGATGGACTACGCGGAGCCGGACGGCAAGAAGATCAGCATCGCGTTCTCCCGCATCCCGGCCGAGAAGCCGCAGGCGCGCCGCGGGACACTGCTCCTCATCCCCGGCGGTCCGGGCGGCGGCAGCCTCAACCGGCCGTCGGGCAAGGGCCAGAGCCTGCCGCAGGAGGTCCGGGACGCCTACGACCTGATCGGCTTCGATCCACGCGGCTACGGTGAGTCGACCCCCGTCAGCTGCGGCCTGGACCACGCCGACCTCGCCACCTCCAAGCTGCGGCCGTGGCCCGCCCCCGACGGTTCGACCACCGAGAACCTGGCCACGGCCCGCCGCATGGCGGACGCCTGCGCCCGCAACGGCGGCGAGCTCATGCAGCACATCACCACCGCCAACGAGGCCCGCGACCTCGACCGCATCCGCGCGGCCCTCGGGGAGCACAAGGTCTCCGCGTGGGGCGTCTCGTACGGCACGTACGTCGGCGCCGTCTACAGCGAACTCTTCCCGCACCGCACCGACCGCATCGTGCTCGACAGCAACGACGACCCGGACCCCACCAGGGTGGGCCGCGGCTGGCTCGCCGCGTACGAGACCGGTGTCGAGGACAACTTCCCCGAGTTCGCCGCCTGGGCCGCGCGGCCCGAGAACCCGTACCGTCTGGCCCGCACGGCGGCCGAGGTACGCCCGCTCTTCCTCGCCCTGGCCGCCCGCCTCGACCGCGAACCCATCCCCTGGCCCGGCGCCAACCCCGAGGAGCTCAACGGCAACGTGCTGCGCCAGACCATGCTGGACAGCCTCTACGATCCCGACGGCTACCCGGCCCTCGCCGAGCTGATCCTTGCCGCCCGCAAGGGAACCGTGCCGCCCGCTCCGCAGGCACCGCCCGAGGAGGCCCTGCAGAACAGCACCGCGGTCGGCGCGGCCACCCTCTGCAACGACGTCGCCTGGCCCACCTCACCGGCCGTGTACGAGAAGGAGGTCGCCGAGAGCCGCGCCGAGTACCCGCTGACCGCCGGCATGCCGAGGAACGCCATGCCCTGCGCCGCCTGGCCCTGGAAGCAGCAGGAGCCCCCGGTCCGCATCACCGACGACGGCCCCGCCTCCATCATGCTGATACAGAACGAGCGCGACGTGGCCACCCCGCTCACCGGCGCCCGGAAACTGCGCGAGGCCCTCGGCCGGCGCGCCGTCATGGTGACCGTCGACTCCACCGGTCACAACGCCTACCTCGCCAACGGCAATGCCTGCGGCGACCGCACCGTGACGCGCTTCCTGGCGACGGGGGAGCGGCCGCGGCGGGATGCGTACTGCGGCTGAGGACCGGAACTGGACGCTGAGGGGCCCGGCTGAGGGCGGGGGGCTGACGGGCCGGGGGCTGATGAGGATGCGCATCGGGGTAGTTCCTCAGGAGCCGGGACACCTCGTCGCGGGTCCTGACGGTGTCGGCGCCGACGACCTGCGCGAGCACCCACCACTGCGGCTGGGAGAGGCCGATCTCGGCGAGGGCGCCCCGGGTACGGGTGACGACGGCCTTGGAGGCCGCCCAACTCCAGTAACCGATGGGCTGCTGGATCAGTTCGGCGTCGCCGTGCGAGTACTCCATGGCCAGCCCCTCCATGACGGTCGGAGATGTGTCCCGGTCGGTCGGACAGGACGACCGTAGGAACTGAACCCGAACTTGAGGTCAAGCACGGCCGGAATCCCGCTGCCGGCTGCCTGGTCCGCTCAGCCAGACTCTGACGTCATGGAGAGCATCGTGCCGGTCAGCGACGGTGAACTGTGGGCGGACGATTCGGGGAACGGCGGACTGCCGCGCGGGTTGCCGCTGGTCCTGCTCCACCCGGGCGTCGGCGACTCGACGATCTGGGACCCGGTCCTTCCGATGCTCACCGAGCGGCACCGGGTGATCCGCTACGACGTCCGGGGCTTCGGCCGCTCACCGGCGCCGACCGTCGCGTATTCCCTGGTCGAGGACCTCGCTGCGGTCCTCGACCACTTCGGCCTGCCCCGTGCGGTGCTGGTGGGTTCCAGCATGGGCGGCGCCACGGCGCTCAACTTGGCTCTCGACACCCCGGACCGGGTGGCGGGCCTCGCGCTCTTCGTGCCCGGGGTCACGGGGTACGAGGAGCTGATGCCCTCCGGGTTCCTGCAGGAGGTGGAGCAGCTGGCCAAGGCCGGCGACATGGAGGGCATTGTCCAGCTGGGGCTGACCATGAGCGCGCGGGCGGGTGGTGGTACTCCGGACACCGATCCGGTCGCGGCCGCCCATCTTCGAAGGGCGCTGCCCGCCTGGTTCAGCAACGCCGCTCATCGGAGGACCGACGCGCCCGCGTTCGACAGGCTCGGGGAGATCACCGCGCCCACGCTGCTGGCCCTGGGGGAGCTGGACCATCCGGACGTGGTCCGCTGCAACGAGGAGATGGCCGCCCGGATCCCCGGCTGCCGTTCGGTCCGCCTGGCCGCCTCCGACCACTTCCCGACACTGCGCGAGCCGGACACCGTCGCCCGGCTGATCGAGGAGCTGTACGCCGACGCGCACTGAGCGCCGGGCACCGAATGCCGTCGGTGCCCGGTGGTCCGGCTCTCAGCCGAGTCGCGGGATCTCGATGGCGGGGCAGCGGTCCATGACCATGTCGAGGCCCATGGCACGGGTCCGCTCGTATGCCGCCTCGTCGACGACACCGAGCTGGAACCACACCGCCTTCGCCCCCTTCGCCACGGCTTCGTCGGCGACCGCGCCGGCGAGGTCGCTGTTCACGAAGACGTCCACGACGTCGACGTCGAAGGGAATGGCGTCGAGGGACGTATACCCCTGCTCTCCGTGGACCGTCTCGGCCTTGGGGTGCACGGGGACGATCCGCTTGCCGAAGCGCTGCAGGACCGCTGCGACGCCGTATGCGGCGCGCTCCCGATTCGAGGAGAGGCCGACGACGGCCCAGGTGTCACCGTGCTCGGTGAGGATCTTGCGGACGGTCTCCGTGTCGCCGTGCATGCTGTACCTCCGTTGTCTCGGCCACTCGTCCGACGAGAACGCGCCGGGGCCGCGGGCGATTCCCGCAGCCCCGGGCCGAGGGAGGGCGCCGGCCTATGCGGTGGTGCGGCGGGAGCCGGCGGAGGCCATGCCGAGCCAGGTGTGGGGGTTGCCCTCCCAGCACCAGCCGAGCTTGGGGGCGTTCTGGCTGATCCATATCGCCGGGACCCGGCGGTCACCGGAGCGTGAGCCGCCGAGGGAGAAGCACTTGTTCTTGACGAGGATCTGCGGGAAGTGGGTGATCAGCGCGATCCCTTCCTCGATGGTGAGCAGGGTCCGCCCTCTGTCCGCGATGACGTCCATGGCGTCACGGGGCACGGCGCCGCAGAACTCCTCTCCCCGCTCGACGCCGAGCACCAGATAGGCACGCTGGTCGGGCAGAGCGGTTGAGGGAGTGGCGACGAAGCGTTCGAGGGCGCCCGGTTCGAAGGAGCGGTCGACGAATCCGGGCTTGTCCTTGCCGTGCAGGGTGGTGCGCGGCATCGTCTGCTCGATCGGAGCGACCTGGCGGGTCACCACGAGCAGGAAGGGCACCCGGCCGGCCTCCGGATCGTACGGCGTGTGGGTCGCGGTGGACGTCACGACATCACGCAACGGGGCGAGCAGCGCGGCGTACTGTGCCGCGTCGGGTCCGGTCGCGGCCGGGTGGTCACGCTCGATCAGATTGCGGACCTGCCGGTCGAACTCCGAGCCCGCGTCGAAAGGTGTCTGCTGTGTCAAGGCGCTCCCATCGTCCTGTCAGTTGTCGCCGGTCGTCCTGCAGTCGTCGTCGGCCGTCCTGTCAGCCGTCGTCGGCCGCCGGGGCGACACGGGCCAGCGCGCCGGTCTCCAGCGCCGTCCACATCGCGCCGTCCGGGCCGAGGGCGATGCCGTGCGGTTCGGATCCGGGAGTGGGCAGGTCGTGCACGGCGACGGTGCCGTCGGGAGCGAGCGAACCGACGCGGTTGGCGCCCCATTCGGTGAACCACGGGGTGCCGTTCCCGTCGATCGCGACGGCGTGCGGCCGGGCGGCGCGGTCGGGCAGCGGGAACTCGGTGATCCGGCCGTCGGTGGTGATCCGGCCGATCTGGCCGGCGGCGATCTCGACGAACCAGAGGACGCCGTCGCGGCCCGCGGTGATTCCCACCGGCGCGGCGGCCTCCGTCGGCAGCGGATGGAGCGTGACCGCGCCGTCCGTGCCGATCCGCCCGACGGCGTTCGTCTGATTCAGGGTGAACCACAGCCCGTCGTCGTCCCCCGCGGCGATCGCGGAGGGGAACGCGCCGGTGACCGGCAGCGGGAACTCGGTGACCCGGCCGTCGGTGGTGATCCGGCCGATGCGGTTGGCGGCGGTCTCCGTGAACCACAGCGCGCCGTCCGGTCCCGCGGCGATGCCGAACGGCCCGCAGCCGGACGGCAGCGGGAACTCGTCGACGACGCCGTCCGTGGTGATCCGGCCGATCCGGTGCGTGCGGTACGCGGTGAACCACAGCGCGCCGTCCGGCCCGGAGGTGATGATCGTCGGTCCGCAGGCGGGATCGATCCGGTGGCTCGTCGGCTCGCCGCCGGGCACCAGCCGTCCGATCCGGCCGGCGTGGACCAGGGTGTACCACAGCGCGCCGTCCGGTCCCGTGGTGATCGCGTACGGGCCGGAGGCACGGTCGGTCACGGTGTGCTCTTCGATGGACAGGGAGGTCAAAGGGCCTTCTCCAGACCGTTGTCGGCGGCGATGCGGGCGATGTCGGCCGGGGTGCCGGCCATGATGGTGCGGGCGTGCTCGGTCACCAGGGCGACGGGCCAGTCCCACCAGGCGGCCCGCAGCAGCCGGTCGATGTCGGCCTCGTCGAAGCGCCGGCGGATGGCCCTGGCCGGGTTCCCGCCGACGATCGTGTACGGCGGGACGTCGGCGGTGACCACGGCGCCGGCCGCGACGACGGCTCCGTGGCCGATCCGTACGCCGGGCATGACCGTGGCGCCGTAGCCGAACCAGACGTCGTTGCCGACGACGGTGTCGCCGCGGCTCGGCATGCCGGTGACGATGTCGAGGGTCCGCTCGGCCCACTCGCCGCCGAACATGGTGAACGGATACGTCGACACGCCCATCGTCGGGTGGTCCGCGCCGGCCATCAGGAACCGGGTGCCCGTGGCGATCGCGCAGTACTTGCCGATGACGAGCCGCTCCGGACCGTAGGCGTACAGCACGTTGCGGTCCGCGAAGGCGGTCGCGCCGTCGGGGTCGTCGAAGTAGGTGTATTCACCCACCACGATCTCGGGACGGCTGATCAGCGGCTTGAGGAAGACGACCCGCTCATGGGCGGGCAACGGGTGGACGGCCATCGGGTCAGGTGTCACGCAGAGGTCCTCTCGGCGGGGCCGGATCACGGAGCGGATCACGGACGCGGGTCACGGACGCGGGTCACCCGTGGCCGACCCGGCGACCATAAGTTATGTCGGTCCTAGAAATGTGTCAAGCATATTTTTGGGTTCGACCTAGGTATAGTCCTTCCATGAGCCCACGGGAGACGGGCCTCAGGGCCCTGAAGAAGCATCGGACCAGGGAGAACATCTCGCGCCAGGCCACCAGGCTGTTCCTGGAGCGGGGCTTCGACCACGTGACCATCGCCGAGGTGGCGGCGGCCGCGCAGGTGGCCAAGATGACGGTCACCAACTACTTCCCCCGCAAGGAGGACCTCGCGCTCGATCAGCACGACGTCTTCATCGAGATGCCGGCCGCGACCATCCGCGAGCGCGAGCCGGGGGAGTCGGCGCTGGCCGCGCTGCGCCGTGCCTATCTGGCCGCGGTGGCCGAGCGGAATCCGGTCATCGGCTTCTCGGGCCCGGAGTTCGCCCGGATGATCACCGGCAGTACGGCGCTGGTGGCCCGGCTGCGCGAGTTCCACGACGACCGGGAGAAGGCCATGGCGCGGGTGCTCGCCGAAGAGACCGGCGCCGAGGCGGGCGACATCGTGCCCCGGGTCGCCGCGGCCCAACTGGGCGGCATCCACCGGCTGCTGTTCGAGGAGACGCTGCGGCTGACCCTCGACGGGCGCACCGACGACGAGATCGCACACACCCTCACCGGCCATGTCCGCACCGCCTTCGACGCCCTCGAACCCGCACTCGCCGACTACGCGGTGCGCCGCGCCCGCTGACCGTCCTCGTTCCGGTGCGACCACGTGCCGATGGTGGGGAACTTCGACGGCACAGGGTGCCCGGCGATGACCGAGATACGCCGTGATAGCTTTCCGGAGCCAGTCGAACCCACATGTCTGGGTCAGGGAATCCGGTGCGAATCCGGAGCTGACGCGCAGCGGTGAGGGGGACGGGCGGGGCATCGGCCACTGGACCGCGAAGGGTCCGGGAAGGCGCCGCGTCCGGACGATCCCGAGTCCGAAGACCTGCTGGCGGCCTCCGCGGTCGTACGACGGCGGGGGAGCACCGTACGACCGGGCTCCGCGTTCGAGCCCTCGACGATCAAGGATTCGCCTCCGTGCCCTTCGCACGCCTCGTACGCTCCGTACGTTCCGCCGCCCTGCCCGTTCTGCCCGTCCTCGGAATGCTCGTGCTGAGTGCCTGCGGGTCGGGGAAGACCGCAGGCGAACCCGTCGCCGACGCGGCGGTCTCCCTCACGAACTGCGGGCACACCGTCCGCGTCGGCGCGCCGCCGGAGAGGGCCGTCTCCCTCAACCAGGGCACCACCGAGATCATGCTCTCCCTCGGGCTCGCCGACCGCATGGTGGGCACGGCGACCTGGACCGACCCGGTGCTGAAGGGGTTGGAGGAGGACAACCGCAAGGTGAAGCGGCTCGCCGACAACGCCCCCTCCTTCGAGCGTGTCCTCGACACGGACCCCGACTTCGTCGCGGCCTCCTTCGTCTCGACGCTCGGCAAGGGCGGCGTGGCGACCAGGGAGCAGTTCGGGAAGCTCGGCGTGCCCACCTACGTCTCCCCGTCCGACTGTGCCGGCAAGGACAACTCCGGGGACGGCGACGGGGCCCGCAAGGACGCGCTGACCATGGACGCCGTGTACCGGGAAGTGCGCGATCTCGCCGAGGTGTTCGGGGTGGAGGAGAAGGGGGAGGAACTCGTCACGTCGCTGGAGCGGCGCATGAAGAAGGCGAC
This sequence comes from Streptomyces poonensis, assembly GCF_014650915.1. Taxonomy (GTDB): domain Bacteria; phylum Actinomycetota; class Actinomycetes; order Streptomycetales; family Streptomycetaceae; genus Streptomyces; species Streptomyces poonensis. The sequence continues at coordinate 13,649 of NZ_BMVW01000013.1, forward strand.
GGCGGGCGTCGATGCCTCCGGCGTCACCCTCATGTACTGGTTCGCGAACTCCGAGTCGCCCTACATGGCGGGCTGCTGCGGCGCACCCGGCATCATGACCCGCGCCCTGGGCGCGAAGAACGTCTTCGACGACACGCACGACGAATGGCCCCAGATCAACTGGGAGACCGTCGCCGAACGCGACCCCGACGTCCTGGTCATCGGCGATCTGACGCGTAGGTCGCAGACCGCCGAGACCGCCGAGAAGAAGATCGAGTTCCTGGAGTCCAACGCGGTCACCAAGAACATGACGGCGGTGAGGAAGAAACGGTACGTGCTGCTCAGCGGGCAGGCGCTGAACCCGACCGTCCGTACCGTCGAGGGCGTGGAGCGGATCGCCTCCGCGCTGCGTGAGTACGGGCTGGCCGGGTGACCGCCCGTCCCACGGCCCGTACCCCCGCCGGCACGGAGCCGGAGCCCGCGACGTCCCCGGTCCGTCCGGCGCGCGGCGTCCGTACCGCGCGCCGCCTGCTGCTCGTGGTGGCCGCGGCCGCCCTGCTGGGCGCCTCGGTCGCCGGGGCGATCACCATCGGGCCCGCCGACATCCGGGTCGGTGACGTCTGGTCCGTCGTCGCCGCCCACCTGGGGTGGGGGAGCACGGACGTGAGCCCCATCCGGGACGGCATCGTGTGGGAGCTGCGACTGCCGCGTACCCTGCTGGCCGCCGTGTGCGGGGCCGGGCTCGCCGTCTGCGGCGCGGTGATGCAGTCGCTGCTGCGCAATCCGCTCGCCGACCCGTTCGTGCTCGGGGTGTCCTCCGGCGCGTCCACGGGCGCCGTCGTCGTGGTCGTCCTGGGCATCGGCGGCGGGGCGGTGTCGCTGCCGGCGGGCGCCTTCGTCGGCGCGCTGCTGTCGTTCGCGCTCGTTCTGCTGCTCAGCCACAGCCTCGGCGGCAGCACCGACCGCGTGGTGCTGTCGGGTGTGGCCGCGATGCAGCTGTTCTCCGCGCTGACCTCCTTCGTCGTCATGACCGCGGCCGACGCCGAGACCACCCGCGGGGTGCTGTTCTGGCTGCTCGGGTCGCTCGGCGGGGCGGGCTGGACGGATGTGTGGGCCTGTCTCGCCGTGCTCGTGGTGGCCCTGGCGGTGTGCCTGGGGTACGCGCGGACGCTCGACGCCTTCGCCTTCGGGCAGGACGCGGCCGCCGCGCTGGGCGTGTCCGTCGCCCGCACCCGGCTGGTCCTGCTGTGCGTGACGGCCCTGCTGACGGCCGCGCTGGTGGCCTCCGCCGGTGCCATCGGCTTCGTCGGCCTGGTGCTGCCGCACGCCGCCCGGGCGCTGGTCGGGCCGGGCCACGCACGGCTGCTGCCGGTCGCCGCGCTGGCCGGGGCGGTGTTCCTGGTGTGGGTCGACACGCTGGCCCGTACGGTGCTCGATCCCCAGGAGGTGCCGGTGGGGGTGGTGACCTCGCTGATCGGGGTGCCGGCGTTCGTGCTGGTGCTGTACCGGACGAGGAGGGCGGGATGACGGCGACGACGGATGCGCGCGGGAACCAGGGGCTGCGCGCCGAGCGCGTCTCCCGTACCGCCGACGGCCGCCTCGTCCTCGACGGCGTCGATCTCGCCCCGGCACCCGGTTCCACCGTCGGCCTCCTCGGCCCCAACGGCTCCGGCAAGTCCACGCTCCTGCGGCTGCTCGCCGGAGTGCTCGCGCCCGCCTCCGGCGTCGTCACGCTCGACGGCGACCCGCTCGCCGGACTGAACCGCCGCGACGTCGCCCGCCGGATCGCCGTCGTCGAGCAGCAGGCCGACACCCAGGTCGAGCTGACCGTCCTCGATGTCGTCCGGCTCGGCCGCGTCCCGCACCGCCGGGCCTGGACCCCCGCCTCCGCCCACGACGAACGAGCCGTCCAGGAAGCCCTGGAGCGCACCGGCCTCACCGACCGCGCCCGCCAGTCCTGGCACACCCTGTCCGGGGGTGAACGGCAGCGTGTGCAGATCGCCCGCGCCCTCGCCCAGGAACCCCGCGAACTCCTCCTGGACGAGCCGACGAACCACCTCGACATCCAGCACCAGCTGGAACTGCTCAACCTGGTCACCGACCTCCCCGTCACCACCGTCATCGCCCTGCACGACCTCAATCTCGCCGCCCTGTACTGCGACGAACTGGTGGTGCTGCGAGCGGGCCGCGTGGTCGCCCGGGGCGAGCCGCGCGAGGTCCTCACGGAGGAACTGATCGCCGAGGTGTACGGGGTGCGGGCGACGGTCACATGCCCCGAGGGACGGCCGCACGTGCGCTATCTGGGCACACTGAGCTGATCCAGGGCCCGGGGGCCGGGCGTACGTGACCGGCCGGGAAGGGCCGGTCGCGTACGACCCTCCGCCAAGTCCTGCCGCCCTCCTGCGGCCCGCGCCGCTTCCGCCCTAGGCTCGCCCCGTGCTGCGCATCACCGACGCCCGCACCGGCGAGCCCACCGAGCTGCGCCGGACCCTCACCCGCGTCCACGCCCACGTGACCGGCGCCGACACCTCGGCCCTGCGCGTCCTGCTGGTCGCCGACGTGCTCGCCCGGGCCCTGGAACTGGACGGCGTACCCGTCCTCACCGTCGCCGACCCACCCCCGGAACTGCAGGCGCGTGCCACCGCCCTCGGTATCCGGCCCGCCGCCGGGACCACCGCGCCGGCCGCGGGACGGGCCGCCCTGCACGTGGCGGCCCCCGGCACCGCCGTACCCGAGGACGGCGTCCGCATCACGGTCGCGCCGGCCGGGAACACGGCGGCCGGTACCTCGGCCGACGGTCCCGCCCTGCGCTACGCGCTGCTGGCCCACCCGCGCGCGGAGACCGCCGCGCTCGGCGGCGACGTCGCGGACGCGGCCCGTGACACGCTCGCGCGCTGGCGCGGGGCCGTCGCCGCCTGGGCCACCCGCCCGTCGCGGCCCGTCCCCGAGGCCGTACTGCGGGAACTGCGCTCCGCGTGGGAGGACGACCTGGACATGCCCGCCGTGCTCGACGTCCTGCGCCGGGTCGAGCGCGTGGACGACCTGCCCGACGGCGCCCGCTTCGAGACGTACGCCTACGCGGACCGCCTCCTCGGCCTCGAGCTCACCCGGGACGTCGGAGCCCCGGCGTGATAGAGCGCACCGGAACGGGCCCGCTGCGCCGTCTCGTCGTCCTGCGGCACGCCAAGTCCGCCCGGCCGGCCGGCGTGGCCGACCACGACAGGCCCCTCGGCCCGCGCGGCCGGCGCGACGCGCCCGCCGCCGGGCGCGCCCTCGCCGACGCCGGGCGGCTGCCCGACCTGGCGCTGTGCTCCACCGCCCTCCGCGCGCGCGAGACGTGGGAGCTCGCCGCCGCGCAGTGGGGCACACCGCCGCCGGTACGGTACGAACCGGAGCTGTACGCGGCGACCGTGCCCGAACTGCTGGTCGTCGTGCGCGCCGTCCCCGAGGAGGTCGGGACGCTGCTGATCGTCGGGCACAATCCGGGCCTGGAGGAACTCGTCCTGGAGCTGGCCGGGGACGGCCTCGACGACACCCTGCGGGCCGTCCGCACCAAGTTCCCCACCTCCGCGATCGCCGTGCTCGCCTGGCACGGCCGCACCTGGCGGGACCTCACCCCCGGCGGGGCGCTGCTGACGGACGTGATGGTGCCGAGGGGCCGGGCGGAGACCTCCTGACCGCACGCATAGGCTGGCGGGATGCAGGACGAGTACCGCACCGTCGCGCGCGCGGGTGTGCACGAGGTCGAGATCAACCGCTCCCGCTTCCTGTGCGCGCTCGCCCCGGCCGCCACCGAGCAGGAGGCCCAGGACTTCATCGCCGCTGTCCGCAAGGAGCACGCGACGGCCACGCACAACTGCTCCGCGTACGTCATCGGCGCCGACGCGGGGATCCAGAAGGCGAGCGACGACGGGGAACCGGGCGGGACCGCGGGCGTGCCCATGCTCCAGATGCTGCTGCGCCGGGACATGCGGTACGTCGTCGCCGTCGTCACCCGCTACTACGGCGGGATCAAACTGGGCGCGGGCGGACTCATCCGGGCCTATGGCGGCGTGGTGGGCGAGGCTCTGGACGCCCTCGGCACGGTCACGCGCCGGCGCTTCCGGCTCGCGACGGTGACCGTTGACCACCAGCGGGCCGGCAAGGTGCAGAACGAGCTGCGGTCCACCGGGCGGGAAGTCCGGGATGTGCGGTATGCGGAGTCCGTCACGATCGAGATCGGTCTGCCGGACTCCGACGTGGACTCCTTCCAGGCCTGGCTGGCCGATGTGACGGCGGGCGCCGCCCGGTTCGAGCTCGGGGGAGAGGCGTACGGGGACGCGTGACGGACGGTGATGGAACGGAAGTATCCGCCCGTGATGTCGGACCCGGCCGTTGGTCTTCGGGGATCATGAGGCTGCTGCACGCATTTCCGGGTCGCCACTCACCAGGCGCTGGGTTCTGTCTCTTTGGTCAGCGTCGGGTCCGGATGAGGATGCCGGCGAGGTGGAGCGCGGCCTGGTGAGGGGATGCCGCCTCGTCGGCTGGCCCGCAACCGGCATGCGCCTGCCCGGGGCCCGTGTTCCGGGGGGTGACTCCAGAGAGGTCTGCCGTGCTTGACGTTGGACGGTCCTCCCCGTTCCTCATGGATGCCGCTTCTCGGGGAGGCAGCTATGAACCAGCGCGAGCACCGCTCCGCGGCGACGTCACCGACGACGGTTTCCGGCGCCTGCTGCGCTGGTCGCGCCGGTGGCCGCGGCACCGGTGGGTGATCGAGAACGCCCGGGGCGTGCGGCGGGACCTGGCACAAAGGCTCCTGCGGCAGCGCGAGAAGATCGTCGATGCGCCGGCCAAGCCGTCCACCCGAGTGCGTCTGCTCACCCATGGCCACCCGCGCAAGACCGATCCGGCCGACGCCCGAGCGATAGAGATCGCCGCCCTGCACGCAACGGGCCTGCACGTCCCACCCCACTGGGAGAGGACAACACGACATCCCTGCGCCTGCTCAGCGATCGGCGCGACGAACTGGTCGGCCAGGGCCCAGGCCGTCAACCGCCTCACGTGCTCACCGCGGCGCTGGCCCCTGGCCAGGGTCACGGGAAGCTCCTGGAAGTCGTCCAGCGCGCTCCGGGCAGCCGGGGCTTCGCTCCGCTGCCCCGCCGGTGGACGGCCGAGCGTACCTTCGGACGGATCAGGATGTTCCGTCGGCTCGCCCGCGACAACGAGACGCTGCCCGCCCGCTCCGCCGCCCTCATCCGGCTCCGGATGACCGACCTGATGGCCCGCCGTCTCACCGGCGAGTCCACTCCAACCCGGCGAGGCACCTAGACCGGGACAGCCGTCGAGTCCTGCGCCTGAGGTTCTGTTCGATGGTCGTATCGAGTGCGCGGTAGAACTCGAAGCTGGATCGCAGGGCTTCCGGGTCGGCGGCGAGGATGTCGACGTAGTACTGGACGGCGTAGTCGGGCAGTGCCTTCGCGGATCTCGTGGCGAACTGATGGCCGAAGTAGAGGTGTTCCCGTCCGCTGACCAACTGTTCGTTGACGCCGGTGAGGCGGTTGAAGGCGAAGTGCCAGAGGCGGTCATTGGCCGCGTGCCGGTGTCGTACCCGTCCAGGGGTTCGTCGGACAGTCCGACACCGCGCGGATCGACCGCGACGACCTGGAAGTCCTGGGCCAGCGCGGGCATCACGAGGCGCCAGGCGTACCAGGTCTGGGGCCAGCCGGCGAGCAGCAGCAGCGCGGGTCGTTCGCCGCCGGTCACGGCGTGCAGGCGCAGCTCGACCGTGCCCACAGGCCGGTCTCGAACACCACGACGCCCGCCACGTTCTGGCAGCGCGGATACGCCGACGCCTCACTCGATGCCCTCGGTTCCGCCACCGGTCTCGGCCGCGGCTCCCTCTACGGCACCTTCGGCACCAAGGACGCCCTGTTCCGCCAGTGCCTCGACCGCTACGCGTCGGTCTACGGCGCGCAGTACGAGCAGGCACTGACGGCGCACCCCGGTGATCCGGTACGTGCGGTCCAGGAGGAGAACAGTACTCAGGTGCGTGGCCTGCTCGACCTGCAGCGCCAACGGGTACGCGCGGCACTGGCGGACTCCTCGGCCGACACCCGAACGCTCGATGAACTCGCCACATTCGTCGTCGCCGTCAACCAGTCGCTGACTGTACTGAGTTGTGCCGGCGCTTCTGACGCCGAGCTGCGCTCCGTGGCCCGGCTCGCCTGCACAACGGTGGCGGACACCCTCGCTCGGGCGGCACCGGAGGACGTCACCCAAGGCTGACGGGCACCGACTCCTCCGGAACTCGGCCTTCTGCGGCCCAGCATGCCGGCGGCCGCACCGGGCCGACGGCATCCACTGGCCTGAATCGGCGCCTTCTCACTTTTGTGCGCGATGCGGCCGTGCAGGTCGCGGGCGGTGAGTGCGGTGCGGGTCTTGTCCGAGTCGTCTGGTCGAGCACAAGAGCCCGACGGCGAGTTCCGGCGTCTGGCCCGCTGTGGCCGGGGATACTCGGCTCAGTGGTCCGGACGGCTCGGAGTTCTGTGCTGGGTGCGGGCCGCGGTCAGCCGTACGCAAGTACAGCGTCACCTGGCGGACGGTGCGGCGGACTCCGGACAGCCAGTGGTCGGAGCCACGCAGGCAGCAGCGACGTCCAGAGTCGAGGCTGGATCCCTTCAAGCCGTTGAGCGGTGGAGTTTCCGAGGCGGGTCCGGATGCGCCGGCCAAGCAGCAGCACACCGCTCAGGGGCCGGTGGGACTCCCCGCCCACACCGTGGGGGTTCGGCCCGACCAGGGGCTCGCCTGTTCGAGTTGTCCGGCGAGGCGGAAGAGGCGGCCTTCGAGTCCGTGACCGGCGGCGAACTGCATTCCGATCGGGAGCCCCGTCGCGGCGTCGGCCGTCACAGGAACGGACATGGCGGGCGTGCCCGCCACGTTGAACGCCATGGTGAACGGTGAGCGGTCGTTGAGGCGGTCGATCCAGCCGAGGCCGTCCAGCGCCTGTGCACCCTCGGCATAGGTGCCCAGGGGTACGGGCAGTTCCGGCAGAGTGGGGGTGAGCAGCATGTCGTGGGCGTCGAAGTACCGTGCCAGGCTTCGAGCCACCCGGTTCCGGATCGTGAGAGCGGTGACGAACTGGGCGCCGCTGACCCGCTGTCCGTAGTGGTAGCCGGCAAGGGTGAACGGCTCGAGGGTCGAGGAGTCGACGGGCCGGACGAAGGCGGCAGCCAGCTCGTCGACCTGGGCCGTCAGATTCGCCGTCATCAGACGGGCGTTGGCCAGGACGAACTCCTCCCAGTCGGCCCCGAGGTGGACCTCGGCCTCCTCCACCTGGTGGCCGAGGGATTCGAGCAGACGCACGGTGCGAGAGAGCGCGTCGGCCACGGGCGGGGTGGTGCGGCGTCCGCCCCACGCCTGGGTGAGGACACCGATCCGCAGCCGGCCCGGGGGGCGGATCACTTCCTGTGCGTACGGCCGGGACGGCTGCTGGGCGAAGTAGGGGTCGCCCGGTTCCGGGCCGCGGATCTGGTCGAGCAGTGCCGCACTGTCGCGTACCGTGCGGCTGACGCTGCCGTGCACGGCCAGGCCGTTGAAGACCTCGTCGACGCCGGGGCCCATGGAGACCCGGCCACGGGTGGGCTTCAGCCCGAAGAGGCCGTTGTAGGCGGCGGGGATGCGCAGCGAGCCGGCGGCGTCGGTGGCGTGTGCGATCGGGACCACCCCGGCAGCGACAGCCGCGCCCGCGCCCCCGCTGGATCCGCCCGCACTCCGCTCCAGGTCCCACGGGTTGCGGGTCGCGCCGTACAGCAGTGGTTCCGTCGTGATGCTGTAGGCCATCTCCGGTGTCGCGGTCCTCCCGAACGTCACGAGGCCGGCGCGGCGGAAGCGGAGCATCAGGGAGGAGTCGGCGCCGGCGACGTGGCCGAGTGCGAGACGGCTGCCCAGCTCCATTCGCCTCCCGGCCATGGAGACCGCGATGTCCTTGATCAGGAAAGGAACCCCGGCCAGCGGTGTGCTGCCGGGGGTGGGCGCGTCGTCGGCCGGCCATGTCTCCACGATGGCGTTGATCTGCGGATTGACCGCCTGCGCGGCCTCGCGTGCGGCTGTTTCCACTTCGGCGGGGGTCACCTCGCCTTTGGCCACCAGCTCCGCGAGCCCGACCGCGTCGAAGCTCACGTACTCGGAAATTCTCACTGTCCCTCCCACAGGCAGAACGATACCGCTGGGTCTCTGATGAGACCCGACGGTATCGCATGGAACGGACTGGTACCGTAGCGGTGGGTGTGGGGGCCACACCGGACCGGACGTCACGGAGAAGGCATGGCATCGACCGCCAGAAGGCCGAGCAGGGTGGCGAAACTGCCGCCCCGTGAGCGCATCCTCGACGCAGCGGAAGAGCTCTTCCAGAGCGAGGGGATCCGGCGGGTGAGCGTCCAGGCGATCGCCGAGAAGGCCGAGACCACGAAAATGGCGATCTACCGACACTTCGAGACCAAGGACGCGCTGGTCGCGGAGTGGCTGCGGATCGTCGCCGCCGACTACCAGGCGGCCTTCGACCGGGCCGAGGCCGAACACCCCGGCCGGCCCAGGGAGCAGATCCTTGGCCTGGCCCGTTTCATCGCCGAGGGATTGCCGGCGATCTCCCACCGGGGCTGCCCGTTCATCAACTCCCTCGCCGAGCTGCCCGACCGCTCCCACCCCGCACGGCAAGTGATCGAGAAGCACAAGGCCCACCAGACCCGCAGACTGGTCGGCATGTGCGCCGAGGCCGGGCTGCCCGATCCCGAGCAGGCCGCGGCCGAGATCACCTTCGTACTCGAAGGCGCGCAGGTCAGCACCCAGAACGGAAGCATCGATCAGGCGGGGAACCGGCTGATGAGAACCGTCGAGGGGATCCTGGATCGGCACCGCTCCCTCCTCGGCGCATCCCGCACGAACACCGGCTGACCGCCCGCACCCGCGTCTGCCTCCCCGCACCGCCGGGAACCGGATGCGCCCCCAGGCTCACCGGAACTCCTGCCGCAAGTGCCGGATGCCCGACGCCTGACGCCTCGCTCGCTCAAGAGCAACGCCTCTGCGGGCCGAAGCCCTGCAGAGGCGTCCTCGGTAGCGGCTTCGGCGAAGGCAGCCACCAGGTCGGTACGGAGGGCGAGTCGGAGGGGAGTCGAAGGGGAGTCGAAGGGCGAGTCTGGTCGGCCGCGGCGGAGATGACCGGCCCGGCACTGGGTCGCGAGGGGAGGTCCCGGACCGGAGAGCACACCTGGTCCACCTCGACGCGTCCACCTCGGCGTCATGGTCCCGGAGGACGGCGAGAGCGCGGCCGATGTCAGGCCCGCGACCCGGGCCCTGATCGACCTCGCCGTCACGTCCGGCAGCGGCTGGGGGGGTCCGCCGCTGCCGCAGATGCCGCCGCCCTTCGGCCTGTCCGTGGTCACCGACCCGGCGGCATGAGAACCTGCCGCGTGCCGTGAGGACGGGTATCCGCGAACGGGCGGACAGCGGCGGGCAAGCGGGGGAGGGGCTGCGGCCGGAGGCCGATGGGTCACCCCGCGAGGGCGTGCGCGAGGAGGGTCTCCGCTGCCGCCCTTGCGTGCCGGCCGTAGTCCGCTTCGTCCAGCACCATGGCCCGGCTGGCCGCCCCGTCCGCGAGGGTGACCAGCTGTTCGGCGAGTGCGGCCGGCTCGCGGCAGCCCAGCTCCGTCACCAGTGCGGTGACCAGCTCCACCATCCGCAGTTTCTGCTCGCGGGCGTAGGAGTGGACCGTGCTGTCCGGGTCGGGGAACTCCGCCGCGGCATCGATGAACGGGCACCCGCGCACCGGTGCCGCGTCCGGCGCGGGCTGGTCGAACAGCCCGAGGATCCGCTCCCGCGGAGGGATGTCCTCGCGGGTCAGCACGCTCTCCAGGGTCGCCCCCGACGAGGCGAGGTGCTGGAGGTGGGCGATCACCAGGTCGCTCTTGGTCCGGAAATGCGCGTAGAGCGTCCGCTTGGACACCGGTGCCGCCTCCGCGACCTGCTCCATGCCGGTCGCGTTGATCCCCTGGACCGCGAACAGCCGGGCGGCGGCTGCCAGGATGCGCTCCCGTCCGCCACGCCCGCGCCCCCCGGAGGCCGTAGTCGTCGCACTCATACACCAAGTATACGCCAGCGTTTACCTCGGAGGGCGGAGTCTGCTAGGGTCCCGCCGTACCCGCAAGGTAAACGATCCCGTTTACATCATTTGCTGTCGAGGAGTGTTCCATGAGCCTGCTGGTCCCCACCGAGCTGAGCGGCTGCGCGGAGAAGCTGATACGCGGCCGTCACGCGACCCGCGCGTTCCGTCCGGACGCCGTGCCCGAGGACACGATGCGGTCGATCTTCTCGCTGGCCGGCGCCGCGCCGTCCAACTCCAACGCGCAGCCGTGGCGGGTGGAGGTGGTCAGCGGCGCCGCGCGTGAGCGCCTGGCGGACGCCTTGCAGGCGGCCCACGCCGCACACCGCACCTCGGCCGACTTCCCGTATTCCGAGGACATGTACGCACAGGTGCACCAGGAGCGCCGGGCGGCGTTCGGCGCCCATCTGTACGGAGCGCTGGGCATCGGCCCCGACGATCGCGAGGCGCGGGCGGCCTACGACGCGCAGAGCCTGCGCTTCTACGGCGCGCCGCACGCCGCGTTCCTGTTCGTCACCGGGGACGGCGGGCCCCGGCTGGCCGCCGACGTCGGCGCCTACATGCAGACGCTGCTCCTGGCGATGACCGCGTACGGCGTGGCGAGCTGCCCGCAGGGGCTGCTGAGCTTCTACGCCGACACGGTCCGCGCCGAACTCGCGGTCACGGCAGGGCGACTGCTCGTGGGCATCTCCTTCGGTTACGCCGACGAGGCCGCGCCGGTGAACCACGTCACGACCGAGCGGGCTGCGCTCGAAGAGGTCACGACCTTCCACGGCTAGGATCCGGCTTCGAGGATCGCTAGATGGTGGATCATGGTGGGGTGGTACGCCGACATGAACGCACCGATCAGGAGTGGGAGTTACTCGCTCCGCTGATCCGCGGGCCGCGAACGGTCGGCCGCGGGTGGAGGACCGCCGGGTGATCACGGGTGATCACGGGTGATCAACGGTATGGTCCACAAGATCCGGACCGGGATCTCCTGGCGTGACCTGCCCGAACGGATTCGTTCGAAGACGGACCCTAGTACGCGAGCTGCCCGATGCCCCCATCGACGCGCAGCACGGTCCCTGCGGTGTAGGCGGATTCGTCCGAGGCGAGATAGACCGCTGCCTTCGCCAGCTCGGTGGCGGTTCCCAGGCGATGGAGAGGCACGGTCTGCCGGAGTTCCTCGTAGAGGGCGGCCTGGCGCTCGGGGCCGAGGGGCGCGAACGCGTTGGTGATCGTCGGGCCTGGGCTCAGTCCGTTGACGCGGATGCCCCGGTCCTTCAGCTCATGGGTCAGCCCGCGCGTGTAGGAGAGCAGGCCCGCCTTGGCCGCGCCGTAGACCGTCGCGTTCTCGTGTCCGATGTACGCGGAGACCGAGCCGACGAGGATGACCGAGGACTGCTGAGAGAAGAGCGGCAGCATGTCCCTGATCAGGAAGAACGGCGACTTGAGATTGGTCGCGAGGAGCCTGTCGAACGCCTCCTCGGTCCATGCCTCGATCGGGAGGTGAGTGACGTCGGCGGCGTTGCTCATCAGGATGTCGAGCTTCGGCCATTCCTCCCGGAGCCGCGCCGCGAGCGCCGCCTGGCCGGGTACGTCGCCGGCGTCACTGGCGATGGTCAGCAGCGGGCCGTCCAATTGCCGGGCTGCCTCGTCCAGCTTTTCCTGCGAGCGGCCGGTGATGGCGACAGTCGCTCCCTCGGCGAGGAATTCGCGGGCCGTTGCCAGGCCGATGCCGCTCGTCCCCCCTGTGATCAGTGCGTGCTTTCCCGCAAGACGATCCATTGTTCTGTCTCTTTTCAGATCGCGGTGCGGCCACCGTCGGCGGCCACGATCGCCCCGGTCATGTAACTGGCCCGGTCACTGGCGAGGAAGGCGATCACGTGGGCCACCTCGGCCGGGTCGGAGGTGCGCTTGAGTGCGGTGGTCAGGCCCATGCCACCCATGTCCGGCCCCATCGCCGCGACCACCTTGGAGGTGCGCATCGGGCCCGGAGCGACGGCGTTGACCCGCACGTTCGACTCGGCGAATTCCGCCGCCCAGGTACGGGTCAGCGATTCGAGCGCCGCCTTGGTGGCGCCGTAGACGGCCATGCCCGGCATGCCGAGGCCGGCCGCGGTGGAGCTGACGTTGACGATGCTGCCGCCGCCGCCCGCGGCCATCTTCTCCGCGAGCAGGGCGGTGAGCAGGAACGGGGCACGCACATTGACCGCGAAGGCGGTGTCGTAGCTCGCGAGGTCCTGCCCGATGGTCGGGGAGAACGTCATCACGCTCGCGTTGTTGATCAGGATGTCGACGGCTCCGGCGTCCTCGGCCAGCTGTCGCACGTCCGCCGAGTCGGACACATCGGCAGCGACGAAACGCACCGTCCCGGCGGACTCGCCCCCGGCTGCGCGGAGGTCTTCCACGACCTGGGCACCGCGCTCCGGATCGGTGCCGGTCAGGACCAGGTCGGCTCCGCCCGCGGCCAGCACCTTGGCCGTCGCGTGCCCGAGTCCGCCGATCGCGCCGGATCCGGTGACGAGTGCCGTCTTGCCTGCGAATTCCATTGCTTCACCCTTCGTGCCGGCCAGTGAGCGACCGACTTCTGTGCGTCCGTTCAAGAAGTACTGCAACGGAAGCTACGACTTCTTGAACGCCGAGTCAAGAAGTCGTAGCATTGAGCACGTGGCACGAACCGGACGCCCCCGCGAGTTCGACAGGGAACAGACGCTGGAGCGCGCACTCGAACTGTTCTGGTCCCGGGGATACGGGGCGACGTCGATCCAGGACCTGGTCGACGCGCTGGCCGTCGAGCGCGGCAGCCTCTACGGCGCATTCGGCGACAAGCGCCGCTTCTACCTCGAAGCCGTCAGGCTCTACTGGGAGGTGTACGAGCGGCACCTGACGACCGCGCTCGACACCAGCCCGCTCCTGCCCGCCCTGCGTGAGATCCTGACCCATCCCGTGCGGCTGGACGAACTGATCTCCGACGTGGGCGTGCCGCAGGGCTGCCTGGTCGGCAACACGACCGCCGAACTCGTCCCCCAGGACAGCGAAGCCACGGAGATCGTCACCCGCTCGTACCGCCGGTTCACCGACATCGTCGCCGGCGCACTCCGCCGCGCACAGGCCGCCGGAGAGGTCACGGACACCCATTCCCCCGAGGCCCAGGCGCAGCTCCTGCTCTATATCGTCCAGGGCCTCTCGCTCGTATCGAGGGCGGGGCTCGGCCGGCCGGCGGCCCTGGCGGCGATCGACACGGCGGTGGACGGGTTGCGGGCGTGACCGGATCTCTCCGTGAGCGACCGGAACCCTCCGGCCCTGCGGAGATTCCCTCGCCGCCCACGCACCGAGGGGCAATCGATCACGGAGGTTGCCCGCCCTCCCCCTGCGGCGCGGGTCAGCGCCGCGATCCGGATTCGGCCGCGGGCAGCCTCTCCGGTGCCGTGCCCGCGGTGACGCTCAGGTCCTGGGTTCCTATGACGGACAGCAGTTCCAGCTGCTCGGCTCCCGGGCTTCCGGGCGGCGCGGTGAACCACAGCAGGCGTTGGCGTCCGTCCTCGCTGAGCAGGTTGTAGCAGTCGAGTTCGATGATGCCGAGCGTGGGGTGGACGATCTTCTTGTGGTCCATGCGGCGCACCGCGACGTCGTGGGTGTCCCAGAGGGCTGCGAACTCCTGGCTACGGCGGCGTAGCGCAGCGATCATCTTCGTGACCTCCGTGTCCCGGCCGCGCCGGGCGGCCGCTGCCTGGAGGTCGGCCACGAACACCCGGGAGTGGTGCGGGTGGTCCTCGGGCGGGTACCTCTCACGCGCCTGCGGGTCGGTGAACCAGCGGTACACGAAGCTCGCCGCCGGGCCGCGGTGTGCCGGGGACCTGCCGAGCAGGTTCCGGGCCAGGTCGTTCTCCACCAGGGTTTCGTGCAGGTCGGTGATGACGCGCGCGGGGGTGTTGGACAGCCGGTCCAGGAGTCCGAGAAGCGCGGGCTGCACGTGTGTCGACGGTCCGTGTGCTGACGGAGGGATCGGCCGTTCGGCCAGGTGGAACAGGTGGTCGCGCTCGTCGCCGTTCAGGCGCAGGGCTCGGGCGAGGGCGGCCAGGGTCTGGGGCGAGGGCTGCACGCCGTGCTTTCCGCTGCCGCGTTCCAGCTCCGTGTAGTAGTCGGCTGACAGCCCTGCCAGCTGGGCGACTTCCTCGCGGCGCAGCCCGGGGACGCGCCGGCGCGGGCCTTGGGGGAGACCGACCTCGGCGGGGCGGATGCGGTCGCGGCGTGTCCTGAGGAAGGCGCCGAGTTCTGGAAGGTTCACCCCTTCATGGTCGCGTGCGCGCCAGGCCGTAGCCAGGGGGTGGCATCCCCTGGGTAGACGCAGCCCTGGCTAGGGGTGGGGGACCGGCCGATCGTTGAGCACGCAGCAGGGCGACGGCGAGACCGCGTCCTTGATCGCATCCACCACAGGAGTCAGTAGTGCCTGTCCCCCCTTCCCTCGACGGGATGGCCGCCCCGGCCCGGCCCTCCGCCTCACCCCGTGTCGCGATCGTCACCGGCGGCTCGCGCGGCATCGGCCGCCGGACCGTCGGCCGGCTGGCCGCCGACGGGTACGCCGTCGTGGTCGGCTATGCCGGCGACCAGGACGAGGCCGAAGCCGCCGCAAAGGAGGCCGCCGACGGCGGCGCCCGGGTGATCGCGTTGCGCGCCGACGTCGCCGACGAACACGCCGTCGCAGCTCTGTTCGACGTGGCCGAGGCAGAGTTCGGCGGTGTCGACGTCGTCGTGCACGCGGCCGGGCGGGCCCACCTGGCGCCGATCGCCGAGCTCGACCTGGCCGTCCTGGACGACCTGCACCGCACCAACATTCGGGGCACCTTCGTCGTCGTCCAGCAGGCCGCCCGTCGGGTGCGCCCCGGCGGCGCGATCGTGACGTTCTCCACGTCCGTGGTGGGGCTGGCCTTCCCGAACTACGGCGCGTACTCCGCCAGCAAGGGCGCGGTCGAGGCGCTGACGCTGATCCTGGCCCGGGAGCTGCGGGGCCGGAACGTCACCGCCAACGCCGTCGCGCCCGGCCCCACGGCCACCGACCTGTTCCTGGACGGCAAGGACGAGGAGACCATCGCCCGCCTGGCCGCCCAGCCCCCGCTGGAGCGCCTCGGTACCCCGTCCGACATTGCCGAGGTCGTCGCGTTCCTGGTCTCCCCGGCCGGCCACTGGATCAACGGACAGGTCGTCCGCGCCAACGGCGGAATCATCTGAACCGCCCGCACACCCCATCGATCAACGAGAAACCCTGTCATGAGGAACGACGACGCCGGAAAGGTCATTCTGGTAACCGGGGCCTCCAGCGGCATCGGGGCGCTGTCCGTGCGTGCTCTACGCGGGCATCCGCCAGACCACGACCCGTAACGCGACCGCGGTGGCCGACCTGGCGCGCTACGGCACCGACCACCAGGTCGACGTGCACGCCGTCGAGCTGGACGTCACCTGCCAGGACTCCGCCGACACCGCAGTCGACCGGATCCTCGCCGAGCGCGGCCGGCTGGACATGGCCGTGCACAACGCCGGACACATGGTCCTGGGCGCCACCGAGGCGTTCACCGACGAGCAGTTCGCCGCGGACCTGCACGACGTGAACGTCCTGGGTACCCAGCGCGTCAACCGCGCCGCCCTGCCGAAGTCGCGTGAGCAGGGCTCGGGGCTGCTGGTGTGGATCGGCAGCTCCAGCACCCGCGGCGGCTGCCCCCGTTCCTGGCCCTGTACTTCACCGCCAAGGCCGCGATGGCGCATGGCACTCGGCCGCTGCGCACCCACATAGACCCCAGCCGAGACGGCGGCGAAGTCGTCTCCGCGGTCGCCGACCGCGTCCGCGCCGACTCCTTCCGCCGCATCGGACTGGACAGTCTGCTCACCGCAGGCAGCTCCCTGTAACGCCCCACTGAGAGAAGGAACAACCAGCCATGCCTTTCGCGAACTTCAAGGTCCCCGAGAAGACCCTCACCCCGAAGCAGAAGGAGGAGATCGTCACCCGCACCACCGAGCTGTATGTCGAGATCTACGGCGAGCGCGCCCGTAACAACACCATGGTGCTGGTCGAAGAGGTCGCCGACGGCGGCTGGGGCATCTCCGGCAACGTGCTGACCCTCGCCATGCTCGGTGAGGCGACACCGACCGACACCAGCGACGCCTGACCGCACCCACCGGCCGTCATGCGGCCAGGACAGCACCATGAAACCGAGGGCCGCCGCCGATCGCTCCCGGCGGCTGGCTTCGTTCACTTCCAGGTTCTGGCACAGATCTGAATCTGTGCCAGAACCCACTCTTCGTGAAGAGAGCCACGGCGGCCCTCGGCCGGGCCCCGCTGCGCTACGCGACCTACTTTCGCGGCTGGTGCCTGAGCTAGGCCCAGGGATTACTCCGGGGAAGCGTACGCTGCGCCGGATTTCTATCCGTTGTACCGACTGCCCACGGCGTCTGTACCAACTGCCCACGGCGTCAGGAAGTGCTGCATGGCAGCGGTGGGCCGCCGATCGACCCGTTCGTCTGCGAGACCTCGTCGAGGTAACTCTGTACACGCTTGCGGCCGAAGACGGCGAGCTGGAGGGCGATGCTGTAGAAGGCCATGGTGCGGATGCGGTCCACGCCCGCGTACGCAGCACCCCCGACGGGGCCCTCAGCGAGCCGTGCCACCCCGACGATGCGCGCTGAGGGAGGCGGCACCCTGCAGTTGCGGAGCACGGCCGCCACCCATGACGTGCTGCTGGTCGGCGGGCCGCAGGGGTGTCAGGAGGGGTGGATGGCGTCGATGTCGGCGGTACCGTCGACGACCTGACGAGCGAGGTCGGTCAACCGCAGCCGGTGGGCGCGAGCGTAGGCACGCAGGTGGCCGAAGGCGGTATCGGGGGTGGTGTGCCAGCGCTCGGCCAGGATGCCCATGGCCCGCTCGATCAGCATCCGGCTGTGCAGCGCGATCCGCGGTTGGGTGATGTCCCCGTGGTTGTACTCCGGAGTGCGCTGCTGAAGGGTGGCGATGGCGGCCAGATCGGCCAGGGCCTGCGCCATCCGGGCATCGAGGGCACTGAGCGGGCCGGGCTGGGTGTGGAAGAGGTTGAGCACGCCGACGGCCTCATCGTGCAGCCGCAGGGGCAGGGCGTGGGTGACCGCGATCCCGGCCCGACCGGCGGCTTCGGCGAAGGAGGCACCGGCCGCGACGTCGCCGGGCGACGTCAGGTCGATGTTCAGCAGCGCACGGCTGGTGTGGTAACAGACCACCCACGGACCCTGCTGGTGCTGGAGGGCCGACAGTTCCAGCAACCGGATGTACTCGTCCGAGGCGGCGATGATCTGTAATTCGTCGTGCTCGTCGGCGAGCATCACCCCGGCGGCGGCCACCTCCAGCAGTTCCGTGCAGCGCCCTGAGAACCGCTGCAGGAAATCGATCGGGTTGTGGCCGTCGATGACGGCCTCGACGGCCTCGACCAGGATGTGCAGCATCCGGCGCTCAGGGTCCACGGCGGTCACAAGGCCTCATCGCCTTGTCGCCCTGGACCGGCCGATCGGTCAGATTCATCACGCCTGTCCTGGGGCTGTACCCGGTCGGCCACCACCATCTCGGCCACCTGCAGCAGCGGCCGATCATGCCGGAAGGCGTGGCTGCGCAGCAGCACGGCCGCGGCCGGCGGCACCCCGGCCTGGACGCCGGCCGTGCCGGTGGCCCGGTGGATCGCGGTACGGGGCCATACGTCCTGGTCGGGCTCGGCCCGCGCTGGTGGGACCCGCACGGCGTCGAGTACCGCGTCGGTGATTGCCAGGGTCGGCGGCACCCCGTCGTCCAGGCCTGCGGCGGCAGCGGTCCGGCCGTGGCACTCTGGCGCGGTCAGCACGCCCGGGCAGACCCTTCCGAGGTACGGCGGAACGCAGAAGACCGCCTGCTCCCCAGGTTGTGTCGCTGCGGGCAGCAGCGCCGGCCACCGGTGGGGCCGCACCCGCTCCGGATCCAGTTCCCGGATCGGGCCGCGGGAACCGTAGGCGTCGATACCGGGTGGCCGGCCCACGGTGAACCGCCCCTCGCCCAGGCGCTCACTACGGCCCGGGCCGAACCTCACCAGCCCACTGAGACCCTGGTACACCATCAGTGACACCGCCACTCCGTCGACTCCGATCCTGGGTGACCTCGGCAGGGTCACCTCCGATCAGCTGTGACGTGCTGCCGCTGCGCAAGGTGGGCGGCACTCGTGTCGGGCCCGCGCCGACCACCGGGCCTCAAGCCGCAAGGTGCGGGAACGACGCGATGGCGGGTGTGCCCGTGGCGCCCGACACCCAGTCCCTGGGCCCGTTCGCTGAAGTCCCGGCAGCCCAGAATGCGGTGCAGCGGATACGCGCGGCGCGGGTCGCCGCCGTCCACGGACGGCGGCCGACCTGCCCGGCGGGAGGAGGCACGCTTCCCGCCTGCGTCTGCTGCGTGGATCCGCTCCATGCCGTTCAGTAAAGTCCCGTCCCGGGCGGCCAGGACATACCGGAGACGCGGAAAACGCCGTCAAGTACCCACAGAACGCAGCATCGCGGAATGCGCACGGGCCGGGCGGATGCCGGAGCACGGTCCTGTGACCGTCCCGGCCCCTCCCGGCTCGGCTCAGGGGGCGTCTCGGCGCAGGGTCCGGTACGGGGAGCTGCCGTAGGCGGTGCGGTAGGTGACGGAGAACCGGCCGGGGTTGAAGAAGCCCCAGCGGGCGGCGATGGCGGCGACCGTGACTCCGGTGGTGGGGTCGGCGGCCAGCAACTCGGCATGGGCCTGGGCGAGACGCACCCGGCGCAGGTAGCCCATCGGGGTGGTGTCCAGATGGCGGCGGAAGGCGCACTGTACCGTGCGGATGCTGACACAGGCCGCGGCGGCGATGTCGGCGAGGCTGATGGCGGTGTCGGCGTGGTCGTCGATGAAGGCGACGGCGCGGCGCACGGTGGCCGCGTGGGCGTCGTTGCGGTCCTCGATGGTGGGGTCGGTGAGCGCGGTGTTGGGGAAGGCGTTCAGCACGCTCGCCGCCAGGTGTTGGGAGGCGGTGGAGACGACCAGCGGTGTCTCGCGGATCGCCGGGACGGCGAGGACGTGCTCGCGCAGGTGGGTGATGGTGTGCAGCAGGTGCCCGGCGGCGGTCGGGGAGACGGGCCGGTCGCCGGTCAGCCGCACCGGTTCGGGCCTGCGCCCGGGGAGGGCGGCGGCCACCTGGCTGAGCAGCACCGGGTCGAGCATGGTGACGTTGTAGCGGGAACGGTGGACAGCGCCGCCGTAGGGCCGGCCGAGCGGGGCGAACACGAACACGTCGTCGGGGCCGAAGACGCCTTCCGTCCCGTGCTTGTGGGGGAAGTACTGCCGGACGATGGTGCCGGACTGCACACTGCCCACGCAGATGGTGCTCAGGGAGTCGGCGTCGTACGCCACGTCATAGGCGAAGTCGAGCTGGTCCACGCTGACCGATCCCATGACGTTCCGTGAGATCTGCGCCCGGGCGTGCTCGGCGTCGCTGCCGATCCGCATCTTGGTGTAGACCTTGCTGAGGAAATCCTCGGTGAGCTCCAGGTCCTCGCTGTCGAAGACGAGCGTGTCCATCGCTGTTCCCGTCGGTCGGGTGGGTGTGCGGGGTGTTGTGGGGCGGCTGCCCGCAGGCCCGGCGTTACGCGGCGGCGAACGAGTCGGGCGGGGCGAAGCCCCAAGGGCGAAGCCGCGGGGCGAGCGATCGCGGTGACGGTGACGCCCGTGGCGGGATCGTTGGCGAGCAGGTCCTGCTGGGCCCGCTCCGGCGCGAGTCGGCGCCGGTGGTGCAGCGGGGCGGCGGTGCCCAGGTGGCGGCGGCCGCGATGTCGGACACGGTCAGCGCCTGCACGGCGTTCGCTTCGAGGAGGGTGACCGCGCGGCGCGGCGCCGCAGGCCCGGCGTTGCCGGGACCGGGCCGACGGTCCGGTGGTCATGGCGGTACGAGGGAAGGCGGCAGGCGTCGGGGAGGCCGGCAGGTTCACCGTCTGGGCGTGCACCAGCGACTCACGCGCGCCGCCCTGCCACAGTTGACAGCGGTCGCCGACCTGTACGACGGCAGAGGCGCCGACGGCGATGCCCGGCTGATGGACCGGCGAACCGTCGTGGTAGGCCGACGAAGGCCCGGTCGGCCCGTGGCCCGTGCGGGAAAACCATGCCGTGCCGTCACACCCGTCCATCCGCCACAGGTGCGGCACCGCGGCGACCGCTTCCCCGGCCCGCGTCAGTCGAGCGCCTGCCAAGAGACTGCCTCCCTTGAGACGGGCGGCGACGGAGGGCCGGGTCGGTGTCTTCGGCCACGGCCTCCCGCAAGATGCCGGCGAGGCGGCCGGCGGTCTCCGCGTCGCCTTGGGCGAGCGCGGTCAGCCCGCGGGCCCACACGGCCTGGGCACGGGCCGACTCGCAGGCCGTACCCAGGGCCGGGGCTCGGTCCGGACAGTGCTGCCCCTCCTTGGGGAAGCCGCGGGCGAACAAGTCGAACCACAGCGTCCCGCCCAGCTTCAGTGCGGTGTGCCCGTCCCCGTCGGTGAGGCAGAAGTCGAGTGCGGTGCGCAGATTGGCGTGTTCGGCGGCCAACCGATCACGCCACGCGACCTGGCCGGGCCCGCGCCAGGCGGCGTCGCCGGCCTGGGCCAGGGCCAGGTAGTGGTCGCGGTGGCGTCGGCGCACCGCCTCCTCCTCGCCCAGGCCGCGCAGCCAGAACGCCCCGAACTCGCGGATCGTGTCCAGCATCCGGTACCTCTCCCCGGCCACGGCAGGGACCCAGATCAGCAGCGACTTCTCCACCAGCGCCTGCAGCAGGCCCGGTACCTCCTCGCCGGGCAACGGCCCGTCGGCGCACACCCGGCTCGCCGCCTCGGTGTCGAAGCCGCCGGCGAAGACCGACAGCCGGGCCCACAGCAGCCGTTCCGTGGGCGTGCACAGTTCATGGCTCCAGCCGATGGCGGTGCGCAGCGCCTGGTGCCAGTGCGGATCCGCCTCGTAGTCCTCGTCCTCGGTGTTGCCCAGAACCGCGAACCGGTCGGCCAGCCGCCGGTTCAGCTCGGCCAGCGGCCACTCCCCCAGCCGTGCCGCGGCCAGTTCGATCGCCAGTGGCAGTCCCTCCAGGCGTCGGCACAGTGCCACCGCCTCGGCCCGGTCGGCGGCGGTGACCGTGAAGCCGGGTACCGCCTCGGCGGCCCGCTCGGCCAGCAGCAGCACCGCGTCCGCCTCGGTTTCCCCTGCCCCCGCCGCATCGGCCTCCGGGACCGGCAGCGGGTCCAGGGTGAACACCTCCTCGGCGGCCAGGTGCAGCGGGCGGCGGCTGGTGGCCAGGATCCGCAGCCGCGGGGCAGCCCGCAGCAGCACCTCGATCACCATCCCGCAGTCCTCGACAAGGTGCTCGCAGGTGTCCATCACCAGCAGGATCTCCCGGTCGGCCAGGTACTCGGCCACCACCTCGCTCATCGGGCGGGTGGTCTCGTCGGTCAGCGGCAGCGCTTGGCCTATGGCGTACGGCAGGCCCCGGCCCTGGTTCAGGGAGGACAGCTCCACCAGCCAGGCCCCGTCCGCGAAGTGCGACTGCAGGCCGGCCGCGGTTCGCAGCGCCAGCCGGGTCTTGCCCACGCCCCCGAGGCCGGTCACCGTCACCAGCCGGGACCGTCCGCACAGCCGCGCCACCTGCGCTAGTTCCTCATGGCGTCCGACCAGGTGTTTCGTTTCCCTCGGCAGGTTGCCCACCCGCCGCTTCCGTACCACTTGAATCGTCTCCTTCGCGGTACCTGTCCGTCCGTGGGTGACCAGGTGTTAGCAAAGTGCCGAACCCGCCCGCAGAACTTCGGACACTTCGGTCCCCGCCACCGGCCGAAGGTGAGACAGTGCCTCGTCGCCCGGAAGGACGAGGGCGCAGTCCGCGTCGAGGAGGTCTGAGATGTTCGCAGACCGCGCTCGGCTGCTCATGGCCCAGGTGTCCCTGGCGCTGGCCGTCCGTGCCCGTCCCGCCGACGGCGCCCGGCACGGCGGCGATGTGTGCGATGCCGTCCTCACCCCGGCGGGGCCCCGCCTGATCCTCTGCGACGTCAAAGGCCACGGCCCCGACGCCGCTGCGCTGGCCGCCGCCGTCCGGGCCTTCTTCCGGCACACCGCCGCCACCGAAGCCGATCCCGTGCGCGTCGTCCGCACCCTCGACGCCCGTCTCAGCCCCGCTCTCGGCACGGAGGATTTCGTCACCTGCCTGCTCGCCGACCTCCGCCCCGACGAGGTCCGCCTGGTCAACTGCGGCCACCCCCCACCCCTCCGTGCCGGCCGCCGCCTGCGACCACTCGCCCCTCCCGATCCCTCCCCGCCCCTGGGCCTGGCCCCCGACCCCAAGCTGCAGCGCGCCCCACTCCTCCCCGACGAGCGTCTGCTCCTCCACACCGACGGTCTCACCGAAGCCCGCAACCACGACGGCGCCTTCTTCCCCCTGGACCGGAACGTCCTCGCCGCCCTCAACGCTCCCACTCTCAACCAGGCCCTCGACCGCCTCCTTGACCTCCTGCATCGCCATACCGGACGTCCCACCACAGCCGACGACCTCACTCTGATCCTCATGCAGCCCGTCGCCGCCGCCCGCACCGCCCCGTCCAGTGGCCTTGCCGGCCCCGGCCCCCAGTGCCCTGATCCCCACGGCCGGCTCTGAGGGCTCCATGACCGACACTGCGCCTGCCGAGACGCGGTCGAGTCGGTCAACGCCGCACCCGCCGGGAGGGTGGCGACCAGGCCATGGCCCCGGCCGGGAGTGTCTGATCAACGGCGGATCTGATGATCGAGGAGACGCCAGAGATGACCGACACCGTCGTTGAGCCTGAGCCCGCCGAGCAGCCGGTCCAGGCGCCGTCGAGTACGGCGACGGACGAGCGGTTGATCGCGATGCTGGTGGACCGCGCCCGTACGGACGGGCTGCAGCTGACCGGCGAGGGCGGGCTGCTGCAGATGCTGACCGAGCGGGTGCTGGAGTCCGCTCCGGAGGGCGAGATCATCGACCACCTCGGCTACGAAAAGCATGATCCGGCCGGGACGAACAACGGCAGTAGCCGCAACGGCACCCGGGCCAAGATCGTGCCGACCGATGTCGACCCCGTCGAGGTCAAGCTGCCCCGGGACACCGCCGGCAGCTTCGAGCCGCAGATTGTCAAGAAGCGGCAGCGCCGCCTGACCGGCGTGGACGAGATGGTGCTGTCGCTGTCCGCGAAGGGCCTCACGCACGGCGAGATCTCCGCCCATCTTGCCGAGGCCTACGGCGCCGAGGTGTCCCAGCAGACCATCTCCACCATCACCGACCAGGTGATGGACGGCATGGCCGAATGGCAGAACCGGCCTCTCGACCGCGTCTACCCGGTCCTGTTCGTGGACGCCATCAAGGTCAGGATCAGGGACGGTCAAGTCGCGAACCGCCCCATCTACGTGGTGATGGCGGTGACCGTGGACGGCACCCGCGACATCCTCGGCATCTGGACCGGCGAGGGCGCCAAGTACTGGCTGCACGTGTTCACCGAGCTGAAGAACCGCGGCTGCTTGACCCATTCCTCGACCGCGCGAAACGCGCGCCCTTCCGGACTCTGAACCGCGGGCGCTCATCGCGGCATGACACGTGACCCCGACACCAATCAGGTGATCCGGGTTCGGAGCAGCCGCTCCGTCCTCGCCGAGGGCTTGGACGGAGCGGTGGACGCCGCGTCGGGGCTTCTTGGCGGTCAGTTCGGCGAACCACCGCTCGATGCCCCCGGTCCTCGCGCGCTTCCGGAGCTGCTGCGCGCCGACGAGCGTCGAAAGGACCGGCCCGAGGCGATGAGCCGGCCGCAGCGGCCAGATCCGTCGGCCGACGTTGTCTGTCGGTCCGCGATGCCAGGCACTGAGGCTTCGGCAAGGGCGGGACCAGGAGCCCGGAGCGACCGGCGGCAGGGTCGGGGCGGCCACGTACAGGAACATCGGCCACTTACAGGAACATGCCGAGGAACCGCAGGCGGGAGGTGATGAGACGCGCCTTCTCCGGCCGCTTCTTCTGAGGTCAGTGGTGGATCAAAGGGAGACAGGCGATAGCGTGATGGGTGGTAGTGGCGAGCCCGTGCTGGTCGGTGCTGGTTCGTGAGGCGTAGTAGGGGTAGACATGCAGGTCAGCGCGGTTTCATGAGATTGCTGCACACTTCCGACTGGCATCTGGGCCGGGCGTTTCACCGCGTCGGCATGCTCGGGGCGCAGGCCGAGTTCATCGGCCATCTCGTCACGACCGTGCGCGAGCGCGGCGTGGACGCCGTCGTCGTGTCGGGTGACGTGTACGACCGGGCGGTGCCGCCGCTGGCCGCGGTCGAGCTGTTCGACGACGCCCTGCACCGCCTCGCCGACCTCGGTGTGCCCACGGTGATGATCTCCGGGAACCACGACTCGGCCCGCAGGCTCGGCGTCGGCGCCGGGCTCATCGGCCGCGCGGGCATCCACCTGCGCACCGATCCCGCCGCCGTCGGCACACCGGTGGTGCTGGCGGACGAGCACGGCGACGTGGCCTTCTACGGGCTGCCGTATCTGGAGCCCGCCCTGGTCAAGGACGAGTTCGGGGTGGCGAAGGCGGGCCACGAGGCCGTGCTCGCCGCCGCCATGGACCGGGTCCGCGCCGACCTCGCCACGCGCGCGCGGGGCACGCGGTCCGTCGTCCTCGCCCACGCCTTCGTCACCGGCGGCGAGGCCAGCGACAGCGAGCGGGACATCTCCGTCGGTGGGGTCGCCGGCGTCCCGGCCGGGGTCTTCGACGGAGTCGACTACGTGGCCCTGGGCCATCTGCACGGCTGCCAGACCCTCACCGAGCGCGTGCGCTACTCCGGCTCCCCGCTGGCGTACTCCTTCTCGGAGGCGAACCACCGCAAGAGCATGTGGCTCGTCGACCTCGGGGCCGACGGGTCCCTCGCCGCCGAGCGGCTCGACTGCCCCGTGCCGCGCCCGCTCGCCCGGATAAAGGGGGAGCTCGAGGACCTGCTGGCCGACCCGGAGCTGGCCCGCCACGAGGACGCGTGGGTCGAGGCGACGCTCACCGACCCGGTGCGGCCCGCCGACCCCATGGCGCGGCTCGGCGAGCGCTTCCCGCACGCGCTCAGCCTCGTCTTCGCCCCCGAGCGGGCACCCGACGACCCGGACGTGTCGTACGCCGGGCGGCTGGCCGGGCGCAGCGACCAGCAGATCGCGGAGGACTTCGTGGCCCATGTGCGCGGCGCCGGACCGGACGAGCACGAGCAGGCCGTGCTCAGGGACGCCTTCGACGCGGTGCGCGCCGACGGGGGCGGCGCAGAGGCCGTGCGGGACGCTCCGCGCGGAGCCGTACCGGGAGCCCGGCGAGGCGCCGCGCGGGAGGCCGTCCGGTGAGGCTGCACCGTCTCGACATCACCGCCTTCGGGCCCTTCGGCGGCTCTCAGACCGTCGACTTCGACGAGCTGTCGGCCGCCGGGCTGTTCCTGCTGCACGGGCCGACCGGCGCCGGCAAGACGTCCGTCCTGGACGCCGTCTGCTACGCCCTGTACGGCAGCGTGCCCGGCGCCCGGCAGAGCGGCGGAGGGCAGGGGCTGTCCCTGCGGAGCGACCACGCGGCGCCGTCCACGCGCACCGAGGTCCGGCTCGACCTCACCGTCGCCGGACGCCGGCTGGAGATCACCCGGCAGCCGCCCTGGGAGCGCCCCAAGAAGCGCGGCACCGGCACGACGGTCGACAAGGCGCAGACCTGGCTGCGCGAGTACGACGCGGCGGCGGGCGCCTGGAAGGACCTCAGCCGCTCCCACCAGGAGATCGGCGAGGAGATCACCCAGCTCCTCGGCATGAGCCGCGAACAGTTCTGCCAGGTGGTGCTGCTGCCCCAGGGCGACTTCGCACGGTTCCTGCGCGCCGACGCCGAGGCCCGGGGCAGGCTGCTGGGCCGGCTCTTCGACACCCACCGCTTCGCCGAGGTGGAGAAGCGCCTCGCCGAGCGGCGCCGCGCGACCGAGGCGGACGTGCGCGCGGGCGACGCCGAGCTGCTCGCCGACGCGCACCGGATGCAGCAGGCCGCGGGCGCCGGGACGCGGCCGCCCGAGCTGGAGCCGGGCGACCCCGGGCTCGCCGACGCCGTCCTGGCCTGGGCCGCCGTGGCCCGCAGCACCGCGCGCGAGCGGCTCACCGTCGCGCACTGCGCACGGTCGGCCGCCGAGTCCGCGCGGGCCGCCGCCGAGCGCGCCCTGGACGACGTACGCGAGCGGGCCCGGCTGCAGCGGCGGTTCGCGGAGGCGCGGGAGCGGGCCGCACGGCTCCAGGAACGGGCCCCCGCCCACGAGGAGGCGCGGACGCGGATGGAGCGGGCCCGCAAGGCCGAGGCCGTGGCGCCCGCGCTGGAGCTGCGCGACGCGGCCGAGACGGAGTACCGCCGGGCGGCGGCGGACGAGGCACGCGCGCGGGGGCAGCTGCCCGGGGAGTACGCCGAGGCGGGCGCGGCCGGGTTGGCCGCCGCCGCGCGCCGGGCCGCCGGGGAACTGGGCGGCCTCGCGTCCGCGCGGCGCGCCGAGCAGCGGCTGGCCGGCATCGTCGCCGAGCGGGCGGACCTGGACCGTCAGGAACGCGCCGACGAGGAGGTCCTCCGGGAGGCCGGGAGCTGGCTCGCCAGCTGGGAGGCGGCCCGCGCGGACCTCCGGGACCGGGTCGACAGCGCACAGGAGGCCGCCACGCGCGCGGAGCAGCTCGCCGTACGGTGCGAGCCCGCCCGCAAGCGGCTCGACGCGGCCCGGCTGCGGGACCGGCTCGCCCAGGACACCGACCGGGCCCAGGCCCGTGCGCTCGCCTCCCGTGAGCGGGCCGCGGACGCCCGCGCCCACTGGCTCGACCTCAAGGAACAGCGCCTGAAGGGCATCGCCGCGGAGCTCGCCGCCGGCCTCGTCGACGGCGAGCCCTGCGCGGTCTGCGGCGCCACCGGGCATCCGGCGCCCGCCCGGAAGATCGCCGGGCACGTCGGCCGGGAGGCGGAGGAGGAGGCCCTCGCCGCCTACCAGCGCGCCGACGAGGACCGCGCCGAGGACGAGCGGCGGCTCGCCGTCGCCCGCGAGGCACTGGCCGCCGCCACCGCCGAGGCGGGCGACACGCCCACCGGCCGGCTCGCCGGGGAAGTGGCGGAGCTGGAGCGGGAGCACGCCGGCGCGCGCGCCGCGGCATCGGGGCTGCACACCGCCAAGGAAGCCCTCCGGCAGGCCGAACAGGAACGCGAGCACCGGCTGGAGGCCCAGCAGGAGGCCGCCCGCCGGGTCGCCTCCCGCGCCTCCCTCCGGGAGGCGCTCGACCGGGAGAGCACCGCACTGGAGGAGGAGCTCGCCACGGCCCGGGGCGCCGCCGACAGCGTGTCCGCGCGGGCCGCGCAGCTGGAGCGGCAGGCCGCGCGGCTCACCGAGGCCGCCGACGCGGCCCGGGCCGCCGAGGAGGCGGCGCATCGGCTGAAGGACGCCGACGCACGTCTCGCCGACGCCGCGTTCCGCGCCGGGTTCGACACCCCGCAGGCCGCCGCGGACGCCCTCCTCGACGACGCCGCCCACCGCGATCTGCAACGGCGGCTCGACGCCTGGCAGACGGAGGAGGCCGCGGTACGGGCGGTGCTCGCCGAGGCCGACACGGCGGCCGCCGCCCAGCTGCCGCCCGCCGATCTCCAGGGCGCCGAGCGCACCGCCGAGGCCGCCGCCCGGCGGCTCCAGGACGCGGTGTCCGCCTATGACGCGGCCGCCCGCCGTTGCACCGAACTCGACCGGCTGTCCGCGCGGGCCGCCACCTCCGTACGGCGTCTCGCGCCGCTCCGCCGCCAGTACGACCGCGTGGCCCGCATGGCCTCGCTCGCGGCGGGCACCTCGGCGGACAACGAACGCCGGATGCGCCTGGAGGCGTACGTGCTCGCCGCCCGCCTGGAACAGGTGGCCGCCGCGGCGACCGTACGGCTGCGGCGCATGTCGTCCGGGCGCTACACCCTCGTCCACTCCGCCGACCGCGCCGGGCGGGGGCGCAGCGGGCTCGGACTGCACGTCGTCGACGCCTGGACCGGGCGGGAGCGCGACACGGCCACGCTCTCCGGCGGCGAGACGTTCTTCGCCTCGCTCGCCCTCGCCCTCGGCCTCGCGGACGTCGTCACCGACGAGGCGGGCGGTGTGCGCCTCGACACCCTCTTCATCGACGAGGGCTTCGGCAGCCTGGACGACCAGACGCTGGACGAGGTCCTGGACGTCCTCGACTCCCTGCGGGAGCGCGACCGGAGCGTGGGCATCGTCAGCCATGTGGCGGACCTGCGGCGGCGCGTCCACGCGCAGCTGGAGGTCGTGAAGGGAAGGTCCGGATCGGCCGTACGGCAGCGGGGAGCCGGGTGAGGGACGCCGCCCTCAGCTGCTCTCAGCCGCCCTCAGCTGCTCTCAGCGGCCGAGCGCGCGCCGGGGCAGCGGCGACGAGTAGACGATGCTCGTCGTCACCGAACCCAGCGCCCCGATCCTCCCCGACACCTCCTCCAGATGACGCATCGAACGGGCCGCGACCTTGATGACGAAGCAGTCGTCGCCCGTGACGTGATGCGCCTCCAGGATCTCGGGCGTCACGGCGACCAGGTCGTGGAACGGCTTGTAGTTGCCGTTCGGGTAGCGCAGCCGTACGAAGGCCAGGATCGGCAGCCCCAGCCGCTCCGGGTCCACGACGGCCGCGTACCCCTGGATGACCCCCGCCTCCTCCATCCGCCGCACCCGCTCGGTGACCGCGCTCGCGGACATCGAGACGGCGCGTGCGAGGTCGGCGAAGCTGGCCCGGCCCTCCCGCTGGAGGACGTCGAGGATGCGCCAGTCGGTGGCGTCCGGGGAATACACGGTCATGAACGAGGAATAGCAGGGGAATCCACGGTCGATCAAGAAATGTGCCGTGGGCATCCCCTTCAGAGAGGGGCTCGCCGACCGTAGATTCATGGTCATCGAGAACCGCCGGAGGAAGGCCCCCTGTGAACACCACCGTGAACATCGCCGTGAACACCGCCGTGAGCACCACCCCGACCGTGAACCCCGTCCTGCGCGTCCCGCCGGCGGCCCCCGCCGCCGCGGCCGCGTACTTCCGTGCGAGCCTCGCCTTCCACGCCGACGTCTCCGACGTGGCGGCCGCCCTCGCCGCCGGCGGCGACCCCGGTTTCGTCGTCCTGGACTCACGCTCGACGGAGGCCTGGGACCAGGGCCACGTCCCCGGCGCGCTCCACCTGCCCACCGCGCTGATCCCCGAACAGGCCGAGCGGCTCCTCGACAAGGCGGTCCCGGTCGTCACGTACTGCTGGGGCCCGGGCTGCAACGGAGCCACCCGCGCGGCCCTCGCCCTCGCCGAACTCGGCTTCCAGGTGAAGGAGATGCTCGGCGGCTTCGAGTACTGGGCGCGCGAGGGCTTCCCGTACGACACCTGGCAGGGCACCGAGCGCCGCGCCCTCGACCCGCTGACGGCCCCGGTGGACGCGGAGGACTGCGGCTGCTGAGGGGGAGGAAGAGGGAGAGGCAGGGAGAGGCGGTCCGGGAAGCGCGGGGCAGCCCGAGAATCCGTCAACTCCCGTGTACTTTCTGGCGTATGGCGCGATACGCGGAATCAGGTGTGACGGAGTGGGTGGAGTCGGGTGGGGGCCCGCTCATAGCGGTACCGGAGGCCGTGCTGCCGTTCTGGACCGGGGCGGACGGCGACGAGCCGTCGTCCGACTACGACCGGGCGTGTGCCGTCGACGGCCATGTCGGGCTGGTGCCCGTCGGCGACACCAGGGCACTGGTCCTCGGTGACGAGCCCGCCTCCACCGCCTTCCTGCCGGAGTACGGCACGTTCGTGCGGTGGTGCGCGGCCGACTCCGAGGAGGAGCTGCTGGCGCAGGTGCCCGCGGCGCTCGACGCGGCGGTGTGGGCGCCGGAGGTGGAGTGGCGGGTGCCGGGAGCGGTCGTCCTGTTCGACGCCGCCTGGCCGGGGGACGGCTCGGAGCGGACGGACCACGTGCGGGTCGAGCTGGAGCCGGGGCGGTACGGCGTGCGGGCGGCCCATGTGCCGGCCGGCCCCGAGACCTGGCTCGGACTCGTCCACCTGCGACGGCTCGTGAACTGAACGGTGGCGCGCGGAGGCGCGGAACCGCTGTGCGCCGCATCCGCCACGCCCCGCGCGTTATTCGCGTGCGCGCCGCCTCCGCCCCACGCATGATGGATCACCATGCACCGGCTTCCCCACCCCGCACCCGAAGACCTGCGCCGTGACCCGCTGCCCCTGCGGGGCCGCACCGCCCTCGTCACCGGGGCGAGCAGACGCGGCGGTATCGGGTACGCCGTGGCCCGCCGTCTCGCCGCGTACGGAGCGAGCGTCTATCTGCACCACCACGTGCCGCACGACGCCGCCATGCCCTGGGGCGCCGACCGTCCCGAGGACGTCGCCGCCGCGGTGCGCGAGGCGCTCGGCGACCCCCACGCGCGCGTGGCGCACGGACCGGGCGACCTCTCCGACCCCGCCGCACCGGCCCGGCTGATCGCGACGGCCGCGGACGCGCTCGGCGGGCGCCTCGACATCCTCGTCGCCAACCACGCGCTGTCCGGCTCCGACGGCACCCTCGACACCGTCGACGCCGCGATGCTCGACGCGCACTGGGCGGTCGACACACGGTCCGTGCTCCTGCTCGTACAGGCGTACGCACGGCTGCGGTCCACCCTCCCGCCGCGCACCCCGGGCGGGCGCGTGGTGATGATGACCTCCGGGCAGGACATCGCGGGCGGCATGCCCGGAGAGATCGCGTACGCCCTGCAGAAGGGCGCCCTCGCGTCGATCACCCGCTCTCTGTCCACGACACTCGCCGATCTGGCCGTCACCGTGAACACCGTCAATCCCGGCCCGGTGGACACCGGCTACATGACGGGTGAGGCGTACGAGACGATCGCCTCCATGTTCCCGGCGGGCCGCTGGGGCATGCCGGACGACCCCGCCCGTCTCATCTCCTGGCTCGCGACGGACGAGGCCGAGTGGGTCACAGGGCAGGTCATCGACTCGGAGGGCGGCTTCCGGCGCTGAGTGAGCGTCCCTCTGACGGACCGGCCGTACGGCGGGCCGGGCGCACCGGCCCGCCGTACCCGGACACGCACGTGACCGGTCGGACCGGTCATCGGACCGGTCATCGGACCGGTCAGAGGCGCGACAGCTCGTCCACCAGATCATCGAGCCCCAGCGACCCCTGCGACAGCGCCGCCATGTGCCATGCCTTCGGGTCGAAGGCGTCGCCGTGGCGCTCGCGGGCCTTCTCTCGGCCGAGCAGCCAGGCACGCTCGCCCAGCTTGTAGCCGATGGCCTGGCCCGGGATGGTCAGATAGCGGGTCAGCTCGCTCTCCACGAAGTCCGCCGGGCGGCTGCTGTGCGCGCCGAAGAACTCCTGCGCCAGCTCCGGCGTCCACCGCTCACCCGGGTGGAACGGGGAGTCCGCCGGGATCTCCAGCTCCAGGTGCATGCCGATGTCGACGATGACCCGGGCCGCGCGCATCATCTGCGCGTCCAGGTAGCCGAGCCGCTCCTCCGCGTCCTTCAGGAAGCCCAGTTCGTCCATGAGACGTTCCGCGTACAGCGCCCAGCCCTCGGCGTTGGCGCTGACCATGCCGACGGTGGCCTGGTAGCGGGAGAGGTCCTCCGCGACGTGCACCCACTGCGCGAGCTGCAGGTGGTGGCCGGGGACGCCCTCGTGGTACCAGGTCGACACCAGGTCGTACACCGGGAAACGGGTCAGCCCCATCGTCGGCAGCCAGGTGCGGCCCGGGCGGGAGAAGTCCTCCGACGGGCCCGTGTAGTACGGGGCCGCGGCGCCGCCCGGCGGGGCGATGCGCGACTCCACCTTCCGTACCCGCTCGGCGAGTTCGAAGTGGGTGCCGTCCAGCGCCTCGATGGCCTCGTCCATCAGGCCCTGGAGCCACGTCCGGACCTCGTCGACGCCCTCGATGTGCCGGCCGTGCTCGTCGAGGTGCGCGAGCGCCACCCAGGGAGTCTCGGCACCGGGCAGGATCTTGCCGGCCTCCGTCTTCATCTCGGTAAGGAGGCGGTGGTACTCGGACCAGCCGTACGCGTACGCCTCGTCGAGATCCAGGTCCGTGCCGTTGTAGTAGCGGGACCAGCGGGCGTAGCGCTCGCGGCCCACCACGTTCGGCGCGCCCTCGATCGTCGGCGCGTACACGTCGCGCATCCAGTCGCGCAGCTCCACGACGGCCGCGGTCGCCGTACGGGCCGCCTCGTCCAGCTCCGCGCGCAGCGCGTCCGGGCCGGCCGACGCGAAGTCCTCGAACCAGCCGCGGCCCGAACCGTCCACGTCCGCCCACTCGGTGAGCTGCTCGACGAAGGTCGTGGTCGGGCGAGGGGCCGCGTACAGCTTGCGCTCCAGACCGAGGGAGAGGGACTCGCGGTAGCCCGCCAGCGCGGCCGGCACCGCCCGCAGCCGCTCGGCGATCGCCGCCCAGTCCTCCTCCGTGTCGGCGGGCGTCACGGTGAAGACCTCGCGCACCGCGTGCGGCGGCGTGCTCATGTTGCCGACCGCGCGCAGGCCCTCCTCGGCGTCGTGCACGGCGAGTTCGGCGGTGAGCCGCTCGCGCAGCAGCCGGGCGCAGCGGCGCTCGACGTCACTGTCCGCGCCGGGCTGCCGCTCCGCCTCGTCGAGCCGCGCGAGCGTCGCCCGCATCAGCTCCGCCAGGGCCTCCTGACCCGCGGGCGAGGTGTCGGGCAGCCGGCTCGAACTCTCCTTCACGCCGAGGTAGGTACCGGTCACCGGGTCGAGGGCGATGAGCTCGTCGACGTAACGGTCGGCGACCTCGCGGGGCAGCGGGCTGATGGTGTTCGACATGCGGACATCCTCGTACGCCGACGGGCACCGCGTCAGCCCGATTACGGCAGGTCGTACCCCTGCTCAGCCGGATTTCGCCGAGGGCGTGACCTGCTGATCGCCGGATGGCGACGGCGGCGCGTGCTGCTCCGGCGGCAGCGGCGGCCCGTGCCGCTCGGGCGGCAGCAGCGGTCCGCAGTCCCACTGCTGGAAGATCAGCCGGGTCTCCACCCGGGCCACCTCGCGCCGGGCCGTGAACTCGTCCAGGACCAGCCGCTGCAGATCCGCCATGTCCGCGACCGCCACATGCACGAGGTAGTCGTCGGGTCCCGTCAGATGGAACACGGTCAGCGACTCCGGCAGCGCCCTGATCCGCTCCACGAACGGCCCCACCAACTCCCGCCGGTGCGGCCTCACCTGAACCGACAGCAACGCCTGAAGCCCCCGTCCCAGCTTGGCCGGATCGAGCCGCAGCCGGTGACCGAGGATCACGCCCGCCCGGCGCAGCCGGGTCACCCGGTCCAGACACGTCGACGGCGCCACCCCGACCTGCGCGGCGAGATCGCGGTACGTGGTCCGTGCATCGTTCTGCAGCAGCCGCAGAAGGTGGAGGTCCACCGGATCCAGTACGACAGAGTCGGCCATGGGCCGAACGTAACACGGACTTCGGGGCCGTCCACCCGGTCTCTGTTCAGCCTGATCGCATGGACACGGACATGGGCACAGACACGAACCCGGGCACGAACCCGGGCACGAATCCGGGTACGGACCTGGGCACGAACCCGGGCACGGACCCGGGTACGGACCCGGGTACGAACCCCATCGGCTCCGGGACGTACGCGGCGAACGCTCACGGACACGAGGCGGCTCCGTGGACCCTGGCCACCGCGGCCGTGCACGCCGGCCGCGAGGACCTCGCACGCCAGGGACTCCACGCCCCGCCGATCGACCTGTCCACCACCTACCCCTCGTACGACAGCCGGGGCGAGGCCGCCCGGATCGACGCCTTCGCCGCCGACGGCGGGGAACTGGAGGGCCCGCCGGTCTACGGGCGGCTCGGCAATCCCACCGTCGCCCGCTTCGAGGAAGCCCTTGCCCGGCTGGAGGGGACCGGGAGCGCGGTCGCCTTCGCCAGCGGTATGGCCGCACTGAGCGCCGTACTGCTCGCGCGGGCCGGGACGGGCCTGCGCCATGTCGTCGCCGTACGGCCTCTCTACGGCTGCAGCGACCACCTGCTCACCGCCGGGCTGCTCGGGTCCGAGGTGACCTGGGTCGACCCGGCGGGCATCGAGGCCGCGTTGCGGCCCGACACCGGCCTGGTGATCGTCGAGTCGCCGGCCAATCCGACGCTCGCCGAGATCGACCTGCGCGCCGTCGCCCACGCCTGCGGTTCGGTGCCCCTCCTCGTGGACAACACCTTCGCGACGCCGGTGCTGCAGCGCCCGGCCGAGGCGGGGGCGCGGCTGGTCCTGCACAGCGCGACCAAGTACCTCGGCGGACACGGTGACGTCATGGCCGGAGTCGTGGCCTGCGACGAAGAGTTCGCGGGCCGGCTGCGGCAGGTGCGCTTCGCCACGGGCGGCGTGCTGCATCCGCTGGCCGGCTATCTGCTGCTGCGCGGCCTCGCGACACTGCCGGTACGGGTCCGGGCGGCCTCCGCGACCGCCGCCGAACTCGCCCGCCGGCTCGGCGCCGACCCGCGCGTCACCCGCGTCCACTACCCGCGTCTCGGCGGAGCCATGGTGGCCTTCGAGGTCCTGGGCGATCCGCACCGGGTCATCGCCGGGGTCCGCCTCATCACGCCCGCGGTCAGCCTCGGCAGCGTCGACACCCTCATCCAGCACCCGGCGTCCATCAGCCATCGCATCGTGGACGAGACCGACCGCCGGGGAGCCGGGGTCGGCGACCGGCTGCTGCGGATGTCGGTCGGTCTGGAGGACGTCGAGGACCTGTGGGGGGACCTGGACGGGGCGCTGGGAACGGCGGTGGGAACGGCGGTGGGAACGGCGGTGGGGGCGTTGCGGGAAGGGCCGGTGCGCGACGGGCGGCACCGCCCGGTGAGCGCGTGACCGTCCGTTGAACGCCTGCGGGTTGTGAGTACGAGGACGGCCCGGCGTTCTCCGTTCCACCGGGCCGTCCTCGCGTGCCGGATCACTCGGGCACGCCGGTCACCGTCACCACCCTTGCCCCTGCGCCGCCTGGCCGTACGGCAGCCGGGAGGCCGCCGGCGTCGCGTCCAGGCGGGCCGTGATGACGAGGGTGCCCTCCTCGATCTGGTAGTCGAGGGGCAGCCCCAGGTTGCGCATCGCGGCGACCATGCCGGTGTTGGAGGACTGCGTGACCGCGTACACGCTCTCGCAGCCCGCCTCGGCCGCCATGCCCACCAGCCGGCCGAGGAGTTCACCGCCGATGCCGCGCCGCTGCCACCCGTCCTCGACCAGCAGCGCGACCTCCGTCTCGTCACCGTCCCACAGGAGGTGGCCGAGCCCGACGATCCGGCCCGAAGCGGTCTCGACGGCCAGGGTGCGGCCGAAGCGGGGGCTGAGGAGGTGGTTGAGGTAACGGTCGGCGTCGGCCAGCGGCCCGTGGTAGCGCATGCCCAGAGTGCGCGGCGAGCAGCGGGTGTGCAGCGCCTTCGCCGCCTCCAGGTCGTCCGTCCCGGCGCGCCGCACGGTGATGTCGCCGCCCTCCGGCAGCGTCAGTACGTCCCGGCCGCGCGGGACCCTCGGGCCCAGCCGCGTGTCCAGCTCCACCAGCGCCCGCGCCCGCGCGAACTCCGTCGGCGTGAACGGCAGATACGGCCGCTCCACCGTGATCACCCCGCCCTCCGGCGCCCGCAGCCGCATCACCGTGTCCTCCAGTGCTCCCTCGACCGGGGCGCTCTCGAGGGCCCGCCCGGTGGCGGGGGAGGTGGCCGGCAGCGAGCGGATGGTGCACCGGCCGAGCAACTGGCGCAGGGCGAGCGGCAGTTCGGCCGCGTCCAGGGCCGTGCGCGTGGCCAGGCCCAGCACCCGGGCCGGTACGTCCACGAGGTCGTGGGCGTCGGCCCGCTCGATCCAGGTCCCGGCGCCGCCCGCCGCCGAGACGGCGCGGGTGATCTCCGACGTGGCCAGTCCGGCGGGCGACCGCAGCAGGAACTCGTCCACCGTGCCCTCGGCCAGCGGATGCGTCTGGAGGCTCAGGATGTCCACCCTGTGACGGGCGAGCGCCGAGCACAGGGCGGCCAGCGAACCCGGCTCGTCCCGGACCGTCGTCCGCATCCGCCACAGCACGGTCGCCGCGGCCACCTCGTCCTTACCGGTACCGGAGGTATCCCTTGTACCGGCGGTATCGCTCGTACTGGCTGTGCCGCTTGTGCCGCTCGTGGCGCTTGTATCGCCTGTATCGCCTGTATCGTCCACCGGCGGTGCGTGACCGTGGCGGCGTGCCCACCATGTGTGGAAGCCGGCCGTGGCGACCAGCACCGCCGCCGAGACCAGCAGCAGCGCCGGGCCGTCGGGCCCGTGCCCGATCAGGTTCGCCACCGCGTCGGCCACGGCCACCGCCGTGAACAGTGCGGCGAGTTCGACCACGTCCCGCCGCCAGTGGTGCACCGGGCGGCCGTTCTTCGCCCGCGTCACTTGAGACATCTCTGGAGTCATACGGCCACTCTGGAGGAATGGTGTTGCGTGATCACGAACGCTCTGTGACCGATGGGTAAAGCGTCATTCCGCTCCTTTCGTTGCCTTTTGGACTATTGGTGGGTGTGGCGCTCGTGGCGGGTGCGTCGTCGCGTCGTCGGAGTCAGGCCGCGCGCTCGCCGTCGCCGCCCGGCTCCATGGCCCCCTGGCCCAGCGCGTCACGCAGCCGGCGTGCCTCCGTCACCAGCCGCGACGAACCCCGGCGGTCCGCCGTCCGCCCGAGGTGCGGAAGGTCACCGCGCGCCCCCGACCGCTCCGCGCACTCGGCCGCGACCGCCAGCAGGTCACCGAGCCCCCGCACGGGCTTCACCGCACCGTCGGCCGCGAGGGGTGCGAGCAGGATCGGCAGTGTTCCGCGCAGTACGGACCACAGGGTGGCGTACGCCCCTGTCGCCGCCGCGGTCCGTATCGCCTCGGCGAGCCGCAGCGGCTTCACGGCCCCGCTCTGCATCAGTTCCCCGAGGTCCGCCGCCAGCCGGTCCGCG
Organism: Streptomyces poonensis; assembly: GCF_014650915.1. GTDB lineage: Bacteria > Actinomycetota > Actinomycetes > Streptomycetales > Streptomycetaceae > Streptomyces > Streptomyces poonensis. Next base: position 50,736 of record NZ_BMVW01000013.1, read on the forward strand.
TCGAGCCGGCCGCGCGCGGCCAGGACCAGCAGCGCGTCCACGGCGGCGAGCCGGTCCTCCGGATGCCGCGCCCCGAGCCCGTACGCCACGCCCAGGTGCACGGCCTCCCCGGGCTCGCCGTGGGCTTCCGCGAGCGCGGGGAGCACGGCGGTTCCACCGCGCGAGTCGTCGACGGCGACCGTCGATATGTCGCGCAGGAGCCGCCCGGCCACCAGCTCCGGCCGGCCCGGGACCACCGCTGTCCAGTGCTGCCGCTCGGACTCGTCCCAGTGGCGGCAGTGCCAGCGGTTCGTGAAGAAGGAGACCGGCTGCCACAGATGCCGGAACTCCGGCGGGAAATCGGCGTGCCGCACCGGGACCTCGCCGAACTCCAGCAGGATGCGCGGTCCGGAGGTGCGTCGCCGCGTGGACGGCGACGGCTCCGCGGTGGTGAGCCACCGGGCGAGGCGGTCCGCCTCCGCGGTGCCCATCTTCCGCGCGGCGCGTGCCGCGTCCTCGGCCGCCGCGCGGTCGTCACGCCGCACCCGCAGCAGGGCCTGGGCGAGGTCGGCCGGTCCCGGGCGGACGCCCATCTTGTTGTAGGCGTCGAGCCGGGCGATCAGTTCGTCGGGCTCGAGCAGGCCCGTGCTCCAGGTGGGTGTGGCCAGCAGGAACGGCAGCGGTTGGGTGCGTATCCGGTACGCCGCCTCCCAGAGCCGGGCCTCGACGGCGCGGGAGAGGCCGCTGTGCGGGCAGTGGCCGTACGTCGACCCCCGCGACACCGCCCGGTGCAGCGTCTCCGTGCTCACCTCGTCGAACAGCGCGGCGAGGACCACCTCCAGACCGTGCGGCGACTCGCGGAAGAAGTTGTCCTTCCCTATGTACAGCTGGTCGGGTTCGTACCACCAGCACCGGGCCACCACAGGGCGCAGGGCGTCGATCAGCCCGGCGCTGTCCTGGTGTGCGTGCCGGACGAGCCCGTCCAGCGCGCGTTCGAACGCGCTCACGTCGCCGTCCGCCGCCAGCAGCGCGCCGACCTCCTCCGCGAGTTCGGCCGCGGACCGGGGCGCCGGAGCCAGCCGCGTCGGTCGCGGAGCGGGCGGGAGCACCTCCTCGTGGACCGTATGGGCGTCGTGCACCGGCTCCTGGGGCGCGACGTCGAGCAGCTGTTCGGCGCGCTGTCGCAGACCGGGGCTCAACTGGGTCGTCGCATCGACGAGTTCCGCGCGGACCCGGGCGGAGTCGCCGAGGGTGTCGAGGTCCCCGAGGTGGCGCTCCACCAGCTTCAGCGCGCGCTTCTGTGTGTCCGTGTCGTCGTGTCCGAAGGCCTGTGCCACGGCGGGCAGCAGTTCGTCCGCGCCGGACGGATCACGCCCGAGGATCTTGCCCAGCAGCACGAGCTGTGCCCGGACCAGCTTCTTCTCGGAGCGGAAGAGCACCGCTACGGACGCCTCGGCGAGGTCGCGCACGGCGAGCTCCCCGTCCAGCGCCAGCGTCCCGAGCACCGACTGGGCGTGCGCGGCCACCGTGGAGGGCGCGTCGGAGCACAGGGCGATCCAGTCGGCGATGCGGGCCCGCTGCTCGTCCGGGCCGAGGTCCAGCGCGGTCAGCAGCTTGAGGAACGCCCGCTGATCGGCGGGCCGGCCGCCACGCAGAAGCCGGGCCACACAGGCGTCGACCACGGCCACGCGGTCCAGGCGTCCTTCCCGCGTGAGCTGCGGCAGGGCGTAGGTCCAGCTGTTCGGTCCCTCGTCCGGCCAGCCCAGCCAGCCGCCGACATCGCGTGTCTCGAAGAGGGCCGCGACGAGCTCGGCCAGATGGGGGTCCTTCCGCAGCCGGTCGGTGACCGTGTCCCCGGTCGGCCAGATCGAACCGATGTCCTGAAGCCAGCCGTGTACATAGGCCTCCGTCGTCGGCACCGCGCAGCCGGACAGCCGCACCAGACCGGCCATCAGCGCGTACGGCACCCGTGCCGTCATCGGACGCCCGGCGAGCCGGTGGGCGAGATCCGCCAGCCACGTGGGATCGCGGTCCCCCAGCACGTCCAGCAGCACCTCGGACGCGGCCTGCCACCAGCGCATGTCGTTCGCGGAGAGCCAGGTGGCGACGGCCGCGGCCCCGGTCTGGCACCCCGCCCCGGCCACCTGCAGCGCGGGACAGGCACGGCGGGCGGCGCCGCTCCAGAGGTCGGCGCGCAGCTCCTTGCGCAGCAGCTGCAACTCCGGGAAGCAGGCGCGGCGTTCGCCGTCCGTCATCTCGTCGAGCAGGCGCACCACGTCGCCCGTGCTGCCCGCCCGCACCGCCTCGACCAGTGACGCCGACTTCGGCTTCGTCTCCATCACATACCCCCGTCCGCTCGTCCCTCGCCCGCTCGCGCCCCGTCCGCTCATGCCGCGTCCTGCCCCACCGTCGCGCCCCGACGGGTCATGCGCACCGCCAGGGCGTGCTTGCACGGTCCGCGCCCGCCCCGGTACCTGGCCCACCACAGACACGAGCAGCTCAGTGTTCCGGCGGCGTCGCGCACCCGGTGCACATGGCCGTCCCTGGCGGTCACCGTGCCGATGTCGCCGTCCAGGGCCACCGCTCCCGCGGCGACCAGGGCCCGGGCCGCACGCAGCCGCGGATTGCTGCGTTCGGCGCGGTCGGCGTCGTACGGGAGCTCCCGGTGGAAGTACGCCGCCTCCGCCGTGTCGTAGCCCACGCGTCCCGATGTGCCCAGCCGGACCAGGGCCGCGCGGACCCGTTCGGCAGGGAGCCCCGAGGCCGTGGCCAGGTCGCCGATGTCGATGCGCGGCTCCCAGGCGAGCAGGACGGCGATCAGCTCCGCGTCCTCGGCCGCCGCGTCGGTGGCGAGTGCGTCCAGCACACCGCCCTCGCCCGAGAAGCCGCGCGCGACCTCGGGGGACAGAGTGAGCGTCAGCCGCATACCGGGCAGGACGACCTCCCAGGCCCCCGCCACCGGCGCGGTTCCGGCGACCGGCGGGCCGTACACGCGCAGCGCCGTCGCATGACGCAGCACCCGGCGCAGGGCGACCAGTCGCTCCGGGCCCGGCAGGCACACGGCCCCCGGCACCGGCCGGGTGGTCGGACGCAGTGTGCGGCCGGAGGGCACCGCCCACCGCACACCACCGGCGGTGCCGCGCGCGCCACCGCCGGGCAGCGAGCGCAGGAAGCGCACGGCCTCGGCCGCCGGCAGCTCCGCCCGCAGATCGAACCCGGCGGCGATCACCTGGGCCTCGGCGAAGCCGCGCAGCCAGCGGTCGGGCAGCGGCACGCGCTTCTCGACGACCGGCCCGGCCGACGTGGTCACCGCCAGCTCGTCCGGTCCGACCCGCAAGTGCAGCGGGTCGTCCCCGCCGACGCGGGACAGCGCCTCGCGCAGCGGGTTGTTGACGTCCACGTTCGTCGTGCCGTGGCCCACCTCGCCGCCGTCGAGGCCCGCCTCCAGCACGTCCAGCCGCGCGTACACCCCGCCGCAGCCGGAGAAGGACTCGAAGCGGAGCCGGTCGCCGTTGCCCGTGACCACCGGGTCGAGCGAGGCCCGCAGCTGCGGCTGGTGATAGCGGGCCGCCGCCACGTCCGCGACCGCCAGCAGTGCGGCGGAGGCCACCTGGGGAGCCGTCAGGAAACCCGTGAAGAACCGCGGATGGTCCTCGATGCCCGTCGGGGTCGCACCCCGCGAGGTCTCGAGGCCCAGCCGCTGTCCGCCCGGAGCGGACTCCAGCACGGAGGGTCGGGAATAGGCCACGGCCTGCAACGATCGCGTCATGGGAAAGACCGTAGAGGCGGCCACTGACAATCGGCCTGACCTGCGGAGATGCCAGGCAGGAGGAGTGGGCGGGAGGGGCCGGCGGCGACCAGGACCGTGCCGCGCACCGCGGGATGACTCCGGTGCGCGGCACGTTCCATGAGCGTACGTCAGACGCGCCGGCGGACGGGGTGGGTCACTGCCCGACCAGCCCAGGCCGCAGCACCTTCGTGAACAGCACGGTCCCGTCCTGTTCCCGCAGCCGTACGGTCAGCTCGCCGCTGCCGCCGTCGATGTCGACCTCGCCGAAGAACTGGTAGCCCTCGGCGGGGGAGACGTTGGAGGTGGTCGGCGCCTTCACGAACACCCGCTCGGGGCCGAACGTGCCGTCCAGCGCGCTCGCCGGGAACGCGCCCGCGTTGAGCGGCCCGGAGACGAACTCCCAGAACGGCTCGAAGTCGCCGAACGCGGCCCGCGACGGCTGGTAGTGCTGCGCCGAGGTGTGGTGCACGTCGGCGGTCAGCCACACCGTGCCGGTGATCCTGCGGTGCTTGATGAACCGCAGCAGCTCGGCGATCTGCAGCTCGCGGCCGAGCGGTGCGCCCGGGTCGCCCTGTGCGACGGCCTCGATGTTCTGCTTCCCCTCGGTCGTGTCGGACACCACCAGGCCCAGCGGCATGTCGGAGGCGATCACCTTCCACACCGCGCGCGACCGCGACAGCTCCCGCTTCAGCCACTGGAGCTGCTCGGCGCCGAGGATGCCCTGCGGGTCGGTGGTCTCGGTGCCGGGGGAGTTGGCGTTGCGGTAGGTCCGCATGTCCAGCACGAAGACGTCCAGCAGCGGCCCGTGCCGCACGACCCGGTGCATACGGCCCTCGCGCGCGCCCGTCGGCAGGGTGGAGACCGGGTAGTACTCGGTGAAGGCCCGCGTGGCCCGCGCGGCCAGCAGGTCCACGCTCTTGACGGTGTAGCGGGTGTCCGAGTCGGCGATCACCTGGCCCGGGTACCAGTTGTTGCGCACCTCGTGGTCGTCCCACTGGACGATCGACGGCACCTGGGCGTTGAACTTCCTCAGGGCCTCGTCGAGCAGGTTGTACCGGTGGTTGCCGCGGAACTCGGCGAGCGTCTCGGCGACCTTGGCCTTCTCCTCGGTGGTGACGTTCCGGTAGACGCCGCCGTCGGGGAGGGCCGCCGTCGCGAATATCGGCCCGTCGGCGTAGACGGTGTCGCCGCTGAACAGGAAGAAGTCCGGGTCGAGCGCGCCCATCGCGTCGAAGATGCGGTAGCCGCCGATGTCCTCGTTGATGCCCCAGCCCTGCCCGGCCAGGTCCCCGGACCACACGAACCGCACCCCGCAGCGCCGCTTCGCGGGTGCCGTACGGAAGGTGCCGGTGACCGGCTCACCGGTGCGGCGCGGGTCGTCCGGGTCGGCGAGCAGCACCCGGTAGTGGATCTGCTCGCCCGCGGGGAGGCCGTGCAGCCGGGTCGTCCCGGTGAAGTCGGTGCCGGAGCCGAGCAGCGGGCCCTGCCATCTGCGCGGATTGCGGAAGGACTCGGTGGCGGACGTCTCGACGATCATCCGGGCCGGCCGGTCGGAGCGTACCCAGACCAGACCGGAGTGGGCGGTGACGTCTCCGGCCTGCACCCCCCATCCCGCCCGGGGCCGACCCGACCGGGCGAAGGCGGGCGCCGCGCCCGGTCCGAGCCCGGCGGGCAGGGCCAGGGCCGCCGAGGCGGCGAGGGAACCGCGCAGCACGCTGCGGCGGCCGGGCAGGTGGATCGGCGGACGGTGGGTCATGAATGCGCCTCCAGGGACGGATCCGGCCATGTGCACCGTCACACCTACTGCGGCACTTCGGCGCACACGGAAACCAGAAGTGAACAACCGACACGACAACGGGACTCCGGGCCGGGCGTCCGGTCATTGTGGTGGACATCACGCGCCTGTGGCGCCGGTGCCGGCCCCATCCCGTACGGGTGCCGGCCTCCCGTCCGCGGTGTCAGGAGGCCACCGCCTCGGACATCAGGCGGACGTTCTCCCGTATCCGTGCCGGCGACAGATGCGCGTACCCCAGGACCAGCCGTACGCCGTCGTCGTCCGGCACCCGTCCGTGGTCCGCGAGCGGGCGTAGGGCGACGCCCGCCGCGGCCGCCCGTCCGAGGAAGCGGTCCGGAGGCCCGTACCGGCCGGGCAGCGCGGCGATGACGTGCAGTCCCGCCGCGATGCCGGACACCTCCGTGCCGGGGAAGTGCTCCTCCAGGGCGGCCACGAGCGTGTCGCGCCGCTCCCGGTAGGCGCGCTGGCAGCGTCGCAGCTGCCGGTCGTAGTCGCCCCGTTCGACGAACCGGGCGAACGCCGCCTGATCGAGGGAGGGATGGCCCAGGTCCATGAACCGCTTGCGTTCGACGATCTCCTCGGCGAGCGATTCCGGGACGAGCAGCCAGCCGAGCCGCAGTCCTGGAGCGAGGGACTTGCTGACGGACCCGGTGTACGCGACACGTTCCGGGTCGAGCCCCTGGAGCGCCCCCACAGGGGCACGGTCGTAGCGGAAGTCGCCGTCGTAGTCGTCCTCGACGATCAGCCCGTCCACCGAGCGCGCCCAGTCGAGCAGATCGGCCCGCCGCCCTGCCGAGTACGCGATGCCCGACGGGAACTGATGGGCGGGTGTGGTCACGACGCACCGTACGCCCGACTCCCGCAGTGGCCCGATGGCCAGGCCCTCCGCGTCCAGCGGCAGCCGTACGGTGCTGATCCCGGTAGCCGCGTACAGGGCGTCGTGCCCCGGGCTGCCCGGATCCTCGACGCCGACGGCGCGCACCCCGCGCGCGTGGAGGGCATACCCGAGCACGGTCGCCGCCTGGGCCACCCCGGAGACGACGACGATCCGCTCCGGGTCGGCGACCACGCCCCGCCGCCGGGTGAGGAGTTCCGCGAGCGCCGTACGCAGCCTGGGCAGCCCGCGCGGGTCCGGGTAGCCCAGCGTGTGGTGGGGGACCTCGGCGAGCACCGCCCGCTGGGCCGCCGCCCACGCGGCGCGCGGGAACAGTGAGAGGTCCGGTGTCCCGGGCAGGAAGCCGGCCCGGGCGCCGGGCGCACGCGGAGCGAGGTCCCGCGCGCGTGGGGGTGCGGAACGGACGGCCTCACCCACCCAGGTGCCCGCGCCCCGCCCGCTGCGCAGGTATCCCTCCGTGGTCAGCTGCTCGTACGCATCGGTCACCAGCCCCCGTGACACCTTCAGGTCGGCCGCCAGTTCGCGGCTGGGCGGCAGCCGGGTGCCGGGAGCGAGCCGGCCCGTGCGGATCGCCTCGCGCAGGGCCGCCTGCAACGTGCGCCCACGCGCGCGTGCCGGTGCCGAAGCGGTCGGCAGGAGCAGCTCCCAGGCGGCGGTCCACGGCGCGGCGGCGGGCGGTGCCAGGCCGTCCCGGCCCTCGCGGCCGGTTCCCGCCGCGCCGTCCCGGCCCTCGCGACCGGCTTCCGCCGTGCCCTCCCGGCCCTCGCGATTGGTCCCCGATGGCGTCATGGAAGTGGACCTTAATGCGGACCGCGGCCCGCCATAGCGTCCTCGCATGAGCACCACCACCCGCGGCTCCCTCCTCGCCGCCTTCGCCACCCTCCTCGTCGGGGCGTCCTTCACCGCCAACAGCGTCCTAGTCGACTACCCGTACGCGGGCGGTCAGTTCCTGCGCTACGGCTTCGCCTGCCTGCTGTTCCTGCCGCTCGTCGGGCGCGGCGGCACGGCACCCCTGCGGCGCCTCACGCGCCGGCAGTGGGGGCGGCTCGCGCTGCTCGCGGCCGTCGGCATGGTCGGCTTCAACCTCGCTGTGATCGCCGCCGAACGCACCGCGGAACCGGCCGTACCGGGCGTCTTCGTGGGCTGCGCCCCGGTGATCGTCGCCGTCCTGGTGCCCCTCACGGAGGGCCGCCGGCCGCAACGCCTCGTCCTGTACGGTGCGTCGCTCGTCGCGGCGGGCGCCTTCACGGTGCAGGGGTGGGGCCGCACGGACGGTGCCGGAATCGCCTGGTCCGTGGGCGCGCTGGCCGGAGAGGTCGGCTTCGCGGTGCTCGCCGTGCCCGTGCTGCGTCCGCTCGGCCCCCGGCTGCTGTCGGCCACCGTGTGCGGCCTCGCCGCGGTCGAGTCGGCGCTGGTGGGCGTGGCCGCGGACGGCGGCGCGTGGCTGCGCGTCCCGGCCCCGGCCGAGGCGGCGGCACTGCTGTGGCAGGCGGCCGTCGTCACCGTCGTCGGCTTCGTCTGCTGGTACATGGCCATGCAGCGGATCGGCGCCGAACGAGCCACGCTGTTCTCCGGGCTCATCCCGGTGGCCGCCGCCTGCACCGCCCCGCTCGTCGGCACCGGCTCCTACGGCGTCGCACAGGCCCTCGGCAGCGCCCTGGTCGGAGCCGGTGTCGCCCTCGGCTCCCGGGCACCCGCCCGCTCGGCCGTGCGGCCCGGCACGGCGGCCACGGACGAACGGCGTCCGCGAATCGTCCAGCCCGTCCGGGACCGGTGAAACGGCCTGGACACGAGGGGGACCCGTCGGCTGGGATGGTGGGCGTGACCACCGACACCGCGACCGAGGTCTTCGAAGAGCACCGTCCCGTCCTGACGGGCGTCGCCTACCGCATGCTCGGGCGGGTGGCCGACGCCGAGGACGTGGTGCAGGAGGCGTGGCTGCGCTGGTCGGCCGCCGACCGTACCGACGTCCGCGAACCACGTGCCTACCTGGTCCGCGTCACCACCCGCCTCGCCCTCGACCGGCTCCGCCAGATCCGCTCCCGCAACGAGGCGTACGTCGGGCCCTGGCTCCCCGAGCCGTACGTCACCGACTTCGGCGACACTGTCCCGGACAGTGCCGAGCGGGCCGTGCTCGCCGACTCCGTGTCGCTCGCCGTCCTCGTGGTCCTGGAGTCCCTCTCGCCCCTGGAGCGCGCTGTGTTCGTGCTCCGCGAGGCGTTCGGGTTCCCGTACGCCGACATCGCCGCCACCCTGGAGCGGAGCGAGGCCGCCGTGCGCCAGCTCGCCGGGCGGGCCCGCAAGCACGTCGACGAGCGGAGACCGCGCTACGCGGTCGACCCCGCCGAGCGCCGTGACCTCACCGAACGGTTCCTCGCCGCCGCGGCCGAGGGCGACTTGGCGGGGCTGATGTCCCTGCTCGCGCCCGACGCCCGGCTCGTGGGCGACAGCGGCGGCCTCGCCAAGGCGCCGGTGCGGGTCCTCGAGTCCGCCGACAAGGTGGCGCGGTTCCTGCACGGCGTCGCCGGCCCGGGGCTCGTGGGCGCGGAGATCCGTTTCATGGAGCTCAACGGCGGCCCGGCCGTCGTCGTGGTCACCGGCGGCAAGGTCGACAGCGTGCTGCAGCTCGACGTCGTCGACGGCCGTGTCCAGTGCGTCTACATCGTGCGCAACCCGAACAAGCTCCTGTCCTTGGAGGTCGGCCCCTGAGCCGACGCAGGAACCGGCACAGAAACCGGCGCAAGGCCGTCGTACGGTCGCGAGGCCCCCGTTCCGGGTGAACGGGGGCCTCGTCGTCATGCCCGTCTGCCCGTCAGGTCCGCGTGATGCCCGGGATCTCCCCGTACGCGAACGCCGTGTGAACGCCGTGTCGCCCGTATCTGTCGGACACCTGTGCGTTGGCGGATTGGTCTTGACCAAGGGTGGGGGCCGTCCTATCGTCGCAGAGAAAGTGCAACAACCTTTAATAAACAAGGGCGCCAAAACGCCGCCGGCCACGGCGATCGCGGAGGACAGGGTGGGGACCACGCAGCTGGAAACGGTGCCGGAACCGAAGTACTGGCACTTGAAGACCGTGCTCAGCGAGGCACTGGACTCCGAGTTCTCTGTGGGCGAGATCCTGCCCAACGAGCGTGATCTCGCGGCCCGGTTCGGCGTCGCCCGCGCGACGCTCCGCCAGGCGCTGGAGCAGCTGGAACTGGAAGGCCGGCTGCAGCGCCGCCGCGGCGTCGGCACCACCGTCGCCCCGCCCCGTATGGGGGTGGCCGTCGGTACCGAACAGCATGTGTGGCCGGGTGCGGCCGGTGACACCTGGCAGCCCACCGACTGCACGATGACGGCCCCGCCCAACGCGGTGGCCGCCATCCTGGAGACCGCGGTCGGCGAGCAGGTGCACACGGTACGCCGGTCCCGGGTGAGCCAGGGCCAGCCCGTGGCCGCCGAGCTGCTCTACGTACCGGAGTCCTCCGTGCCCGGTCTGCCCGCCGTGGACGCGCCCTCCGGCGCCGCCCGCGCGCGTGCCGTGCTCCGCCGGCTCCAGGGGCTGTCGCTGGAGGGCCAGGAACGCGCGGTGGAGTTGGGCTCGGCCCGCGCGGAGGACGCCAAGGAGCTCGACCGGCTGCCCGGCGCCCCGGTCCTCGTCGTCACGACCCGCTTCATCGCCGAGGCACGCACCGCGGCGGTCTCCGTGGCCACGTACCGCGCCGACACCTGCCGCCTGACCTTCGGCGACTCCGGCGTCGAGATACACCACGGACCCGAGCGCCACGCTTCCTGAGGGTCACGCGCCACGGGACCTGAGCGTCACGCACCACGGTTCCGCCTGTTCCCGCTTGGGCCGGTGCCCGCGCGGTGCCGGGCGGCCCGTCCGCTCAGTGCCGAGCGGTCACCGAGCCCTCCACCGCGAACAGCTCCTCCTCGACGTGGTCCAGCGCCAGCCGCAGCGCCCCCATGGCCACGGCGGCCTCGCCCAGTTCCGACAGCGTCACCCGGGGCGGGCGCAGACAGTAGCGCGCCAGCTCGTTCCGGAGCGGGTCGAGCACATCGTCCAGGCCGGTCGCCCAGCCGCCGACGACGACCAGCTCGGGGTCGAGGGCCAGGACCAGTGCTCCCACGTCGTGCACGAGCCGCCGAGTGAAGCGGTCCACTGCCGCGCGGGCCCGCCGGTCGCCCCCACGGGCATGGGCGAACACCTCGGCCACGGCCTGTTCGTCGAGCGGGGGCAGCGGCTCGTCCGTCGTCGACAGCAGCGCCTCAGGCGTGGCCTCGCGGCCCAGCAGGTGCAGCGCCCCGATCTCCCCGGCCGCGCCCCCGTACCCGCGGTGCAGCCGCCCGCCGATCAGCGAACCGGCACCCGGGCTGAGCCCTGCCAGGACGAACACGACGTCGTCGGAGTCGACGGCCGCGCCCTTCCAGTGCTCGGCGACGGCCGCCGCGTTGGCGTCGTTCTCCACGATCACCGGGCACCGGAAGGAACGGCTCAGCCGCTCGCCCAGCCGCAGCCCCGTCCACTGGGGCAGCGCCGTACCCAGCCGCACCGTGCCGTCGGCCTCGACGATCCCCGGACTGCCCACACCGACCGCACGCAGGGAGCCCCGGGCCACGCCCGCACGGCGCAGCAGCTCCGCGACCGTCGAGCGCAGCCGCTCCAGCCGCTCGTCGGCCGCCGCCGTCTCGGAGACGTCCTTGGACAGCGTGCCCAGCACCCGGCCGTCCAGATCCGCGAGGAGCGCCGTCACCCGGTGCGCGCCGATGTCCAGCCCCAGCAGGTGGCCGGCCTCCGCCCGGAACCGGAACCTCCGCGCGGGCCGCCCCTGCTTGCGGGTGGCGCCCTCCTCGGCCGCCTGCTCGACGACGAGCCCCGTCCCGACCAGCCCCTCGACCACGCCCTCGACCGTCGGCCGGGACAGTCCGGTCACGCGCGTGATCTCGGTGAGCGTCGCGCAGTCCGTGGCGCGCAGCGCGTGCAGCACCACCGCCGAATTGATCCTCCGCAGCAGCGAGGGATCCCCGCCGGTCAGCAGCCCCACCGTCCGTCCTCCCAGGTCGTGCGCGCGCCCGCCCGGATCGTACTCGGCGCGGCGGGCACCGGCGAGGGCCCGGTGCCCGTGCGTCACCCGCCGGCCCGCTCGGCCCGGCGCGACGCCCCCCGACTCGTACGCCACGATCACCGCCTGGGTGCGGTCCCGGGCCCCCGGCTTCGCCAGGACGGCGCTGACACGCGGCTTCACGGTCTCCGTGCCGACGGCCGGCCGCTCGGCGATCTCCGCGTCCGACAGGTTCCGCGTCATCAGCCGCAGCACGTCCGCCCCCGCGCGCCGGCTGCCGCACCGACGCGGGGAACAGCAGCGCGCCGCCTTCGGCGACCGGCCGCACCGCGTGCACGATCTCCGCCGGGCGGACCCGGTTCAGCGGGAAGCCGTTCGCGCCCGCGCGCAGCGCCTGGCGCAGGTCACCGGCGGCGGGGGCGGGCGCCCGGCTGACGCACAGCCAATTGTCAGTGGTGCCCGCTTTACTGGGACGCATGGACATCGCACAGCACCTCGTCACCATCGACCGGCTGTGCTCCGCCGACTTCCCCACGGAGCACGGCCGGACGGACACCGGCAGCGCGGGACCCGGCCACCACATCGCCGAGTTACGGACGAGCGCCGGCTTCTGGGAGGACGACGGTACGGAACGGGAGGCGACGGAGGAGCAGTACGAGGCGGAGCGGGACGCCCTCTCGCAGCGGCTGGCCGAGCGCTGGGGAGCCCCGGACGTCCTCAGCCTGTGGAGTGCCTTCGTCCGGTCCACGGAGGGTGAGGACATACCCGGGCCCTGGGGGACGCTCGCCGCGCACGTGCCGGACGTCCATGTGTGGCGGGCCGGTGGACGCTGGGTCGCTCTGGGCGTCTCGCAGTGGGACAAGGAACTGCCGTTCCAGCTCCTCGCGGTCATCACGGAGACGGATCCGCCGTGACTGCCTCACTGCGACCGACTTGCGATCCCGGTGAGCGGCCGTTCAGGCCGGCCGGCTATCCCTCGGAGGTCTCCGCCGCCACCCGCAGCCGGGCGAACTCCTCCGCCATCGTCTCGACCGTCCAGTGCGCGTTCAGCCCGCTGGGGTTGGGCAGCACCCACACGCGCGTGTCCCCGATCGTCCGCTGTTGCGGGCCGACCTGGGCCTTGCGGTCGTCGAACGCGGCCCGGTAGGCCGTGATGCCCACCACGGCCAGCCAGCGGGGCCGCAGCCGCGCCACCTTCAGGGCCAGCAGCCGGCCGCCCTCCCGGTACTCCTCGGCGGCCAGCTCGTCCGCCCGTGCGGTCGGCCGCGCGACGACGTTGGTGATGCCGAGCCCGTACGACAGCAACTCCTGCTGCTCCGCGGGCCTCAGCAGCCTCGGCGTGAACCCGGACCGGTGCAGCACCGGCCAGAAGCGGTTGCCGGGGCGGGCGAAGTGGTGGCCCGTCGCGGCCGTCATCAGGCCAGGATTGATGCCGCAGAACAGCACGCGGAGACCGTCCGCGACGACGTCCGGTACCGGACGGTCGCGGGCGGCCTCCAGCTCCTGTGCGGTGAAGCGCGTCAGAGGATCGCTCCCGGGGCGTACCCCGCGGCCTCGGGGTGCTGCTTCACGATCTCCTCGATCCGGCCGACCACCGTGCCGACCTGGTCGGCGGCGGCGCCCGTGAACGACAGCTTGTCGGCCATCAGGGCGTCCAGCTGGGCGCGGTCCAGCGGGATGCGCTCGTCCGCCGCCAGCTTGTCGAGCAGCTCGTTGCGCTCGGCGCCCTGCTCGCGCATGGCGAGGGCGGAGGCGACGGCGTTCTCCTTGATGGCCTCGTGCGCGACCTCGCGCCCGACACCCGCGCGCACGGCACCCATCAGCACCTTGGTGGTGGCGAGGAACGGCAGGTAGCGGTCCAGCTCGCGGGCGACGACCGCCGGGAAGGCGCCGAACTCGTCGAGCACCGTCAGGAACGTCTCCAGCAGCCCGTCCAGCGCGAAGAACGCGTCCGGCAGCGCGACCCGGCGCACCACCGAGCAGGACACGTCGCCCTCGTTCCACTGGTCGCCCGCCAGCTCACCGGTCATAGAGGCGTAGCCGCGCAGGATCACCATGAGGCCGTTGACGCGCTCGCAGGAGCGGGTGTTCATCTTGTGCGGCATCGCCGAGGAGCCGACCTGGCCGGGCTTGAAGCCCTCGGTCACCAGCTCGTGCCCGGCCATCAGCCGGATCGTCTTCGCCAGCGAGGAGGGCGCCGCCGCCAGCTGCACCAGCGCGGTCACGACCTCGTAGTCCAGCGAGCGCGGGTAGACCTGGCCGACCGAGGTGAACGCCTGCCCGAAGCCGAGGTGCCCGGCGATCCGGCCCTCCAGCTCCGCGAGCTTCGACGCGTCCCCGCCGAGCAGGTCCAGCATGTCCTGCGCCGTGCCGACCGGGCCCTTGATGCCGCGCAGCGGGTAGCGGCCCAGCAGCTCCTCCACCCGGCCGTACGCCACGAGCAGCTCGTCGGCGGCGGTCGCGAAACGCTTGCCGAGGGTGGTGGCCTGCGCGGCCACGTTGTGCGAGCGGCCCGCCATCACCAGCTCGCCGTACCCGCCGGCGAGCTTCCCGAGCCGGGCCAGCACGGCCACCGTACGGTCGCGCATCAGCTCCAGCGAGAGCCGGATCTGCAGCTGCTCGACGTTCTCGGTCAGGTCGCGGGAGGTCATGCCCTTGTGCACGTGCTCATGCCCGGCGAGGTCGTTGAACTCCTCGATCCGCGCCTTCACGTCGTGCCGGGTGACCTTCTCGCGCTCGGCGATCGACGCCAGGTCGACCTGGTCGAGCACCCGCTCGTAGTCGGCGATCGCCGCGTCCGGCACCTCGATCCCGAGGTCCTTCTGGGCCCGCAGCACGGCCAGCCAGAGCTGTCGCTCCAGCCTCACCTTCTGCTCGGGGGACCAGAGCGTGGCGAGCTCGGCGGAGGCGTACCGTCCGGCGAGGACGTTCGGGATGCGGGGCTTGGCAGGCGCAGAAGTCACGTGCAGGGAGTTTACCTGTGCGTCCGATGCCGCACGCCGGGTGTCTCACGTCGGGTGGACGGCCAGCTTGAACTCCGCGAGGACCAGCCGGCGGGGCGCGCCGTCGTTGTGGGAGACACGCAGGGCCAGCGGTACGCCGGGGTGCACGAAGATCTCGTGGTGCTTGGTGAAGCACTGCATCCCGGGGCTCGGCGGCCGATGGTCGGTGGCGGTGGTGTCGACCGGGTTGTCGGTGAGGCCCAGCGGGTCCCGTACGAACTGGTCCCGCAGCTCCGTGTAGCCGGCCGCCTCCCACTGGATCATCGCCGTCAGGGTGCCCCAGCCGTCCGCGGCCGGCCAGATCAGCCCTGCCCGGTCGTCGTTCTCCGGGTCGGTGACGACGTAGCCGTCCGGCTGGGTCGCGGGATGCATGTCGTACCGGTCGTAGGACTCGGCGCTGCCGTAGGGGAAGCGGACCACCGTATAGGTGTCCGGGGCTATGAGCTGCGGGCCGTTGGTGATCAGTGAGCAGACACGGACGGTCATCTCGGTCCCCCGGAGTGGCGGTGCCGCACGGCGGTACGGTGCGGCGGGTCGACGCCGTTGGTGTTCCCTCGCTGTGGCCGCCGGAACCACCCGCCGCCCGGGGCGCCGGTCACTCGTACGGCAGCAGCTCCGGCCGCTTCGCCGGGCGCCCGTCCCCCGACGACCGGCCGGTCAGCCGGCGGCCGATCCACGGGAGCAGGTGCTGCCGGGTGAAGCGGACGTCGGCGACGCGCCGCGCGAACCAGGCGGGCGGTGCCGCGACCGGCAGCGGCGTTCGCCACTCGGCGTCCTCCGTCTCGTACCCGAGCGTCTGCCAGACCGCCTCCGCGACCCGGCGGTGCCCCTCGGCCGTCAGATGCAGCCGGTCCACGTCCCACATGCGGGGGTCGGCGAGCGACGGCGCCCCGTACAGGTCGACCACCAGCGCCCCGTGCCGTGCGGCGAGCTCGTCGACGCTGGCGAACAGCTCTTCCATACGGGGGCGGAAACGTTCCAGCACCGGACCCTGGCGGCCCGGGCTGCGCATCAGCACGAGCTGCTTGCAGGACGGGGCGAGGCGCTCCACGGCCTCCTCCAGGAGCCCGCGCACCCGTGCCATGTCGCACTTGGGCCGCAGGGTGTCGTTCAGACCGCCCACGAGCGTGATCACATCGGCCCCCATCGCGGCCGCGACGTCGACCTGCTCGTCGACGATCTGCTGGATGAGTTTGCCGCGCACCGCGAGATTGGCGTACCGGAAACCGGGCGTGCGAGCGGCCATCCGCGCCGCGAGGAGATCCGCCCAGCCCCGGTAGGAACCGTCGGGCATCAGGTCCGACATGCCCTCGGTGAAGGAGTCGCCGACCGCGACAAGGCTGGTGTATGTGGGGTTCGTCTGCATGGCGTGGACGATGCTAACCCGCGCCCATACCCAGCGGTCGGTCGGGCCGGGGGAGGGGCGGGAGCGCCGGACGGTGACTTCCGGGCCGGAGCCGCCGTCCCGGGGCCGAAGCCGTCGTCCCGGGGCGGAACCGCCGCGCCGGCCGGTCCGCCCGGCCGTCCCGTCCGTCACACCGGCTGACCGAACAGCTCCCGCAGCACGTCCTCCATCGTCACCAGCCCCGCCAGCCGGCCGTCCGCGCCCAGGACCGCCGCCAGGTGCGTCCGGCTGCGGCGCATCGCCGTCAGGACGTCGTCCAGGGGCGTGGTCTCCCGGACCCGGGCGATCGGCCGCATCTCCCGCACCGGGAACGGCACGTCGCGGGGGGTCGCGTCCAGCGCGTCCTTCACATGCAGATAGCCCACGATCCGGCGGCCGGCGTCCACCACCGGGAACCGGGAGAACCCGGACTCGGCCGTCAGCCGTTCCAGCTCCTCCGGAGTGACCCCCACGTGCGCGTACACCACGCGCTCCAGTGGCAGCACCACGTCCCGCACGGGCCGCCGGCCCAGCTCCAGCGCGTCGTGCAGCCGCTCCTGCGCACGGTCGTCGAGGAGACCGGCCTCCCCGGAGTCCTGGACGATCCGGGCCAGCTCGGTGTCGGAGAAGGTCGCGGCGACCTCGTTCTTCGCCTCGATCCGCAGCAGCCTGAGCAGCGCGTTGGCGAAGGCGTTGACAGTGAAGATCACCGGACGCAGCGCCCGTGACAGCGCCACCAGCGGCGGGCCGAGCAGCAGAGCGGTGCGCACCGGCTCCGCCAGCGACACGTTCTTCGGCACCATCTCGCCGAGCAGCATGTGCAGATACGTCGCGAGCGCGAGCGCGATCACGAACGACACCGCGTGCCCGGGGCCCTCCGGAATGCCGACCGCGTGGAACACCGGCTCCAGCAGATGCGCGATCGCGGGCTCCGCGACCACACCGAGGACCAGGGTGCACAGCGTGATGCCGAGCTGTGCGGCCGCCAGCAGCGCGGACACGTGCTCCAGGCCCCACAGCACGCTCTTCGCCCGCCGGTCGCCCTCTTCGGCGTACGGCTCGATCTGGCTGCGGCGTACGGAGATCAGCGCGAACTCGGCGCCGACGAAGAAGGCGTTCACGACCAGTGTCGCCAGACCGATCAGCAGCTGGACGGCGGTCATCGCCTCCCCTCCCCCTTCTCGTCCTTCTCGCTCTTCTCGCCCTTCTCGTCCTTCTTCTGGTTCTCCGCCTCGTCCTCGGCGAGCGGCGCGTGCAGCAGGACCCGCGCGGCCCGGCGCCCCGAGGCGTCCACCACGTCCATCCGCCAGCCGGCCACGGCGACGGTGTCGCCCACGGCCGGGATACGGCCCAGCTCGGCCGCGACCAGGCCCGCGAGCGTCTCGTACGGCCCGTCCGGTACCCGCAGCCCCACGCGCGCGAGCTGGTCGGTGCGGGCCGAGCCGTCGGCCGAGTAGAGGGCGCGGCCCTCGTCGTCCGCGCCCGCGGGGGCGAGGTCGGGCGTCTCGTGCGGGTCGTGCTCGTCGCGGACCTCGCCGACGACCTCCTCGACGATGTCCTCCAGGGTGGCGACGCCCGCGGTGCCGCCGTACTCGTCGATCACCACGGCCATCGTGCGCTTGCCGGACAGCCGGTCCAGGAGGCGGTCCACGGTCAGGGTCTCCGGCACGAACAGCGGCTCGCGCACCAGCTCCGAGACGGGGACGTGGGGGCGGCGTCCGGCGGGCACGGCCAGCACGTCCTTGACGTGGACCGTGCCGATCACCGAGTCGAGGCCGCCGCGGTGGACGGGGAAGCGGGACAGACCCGTCGCCCGGGTCGCGTTGGCCACGTCCTCGCAGGTGGCCCGGTCGTCCAGCGCGATGACCTGCACGCGCGGGGTCATCACGTTCTCCGCGGTCAGATCGGCGAGATTCAGCGTGCGCACGAACAGCTCGGCGGTGTCGGCCTCGAGGGCGCCCTCCCGAGCGGAGTGCCGGGCGAGGGCGGCCAGCTCCTGGGGCCCGCGCGCGGAGGCCAGCTCCTCGGCGGGTTCGACGCCGAGGCGGCGCACAAGACGGTTCGCGGTGTTGTTCAGATGGGTGATGAACGGGCGGAACGCGCAGCTGAACCAGCGCTGCGGGGTCGCCACCGCCCTGGCCACCGTGAGCGGCGAGGAGATCGCCCAGTTCTTGGGCACCAGCTCGCCGACCACCATCAGGAAGACGGTCGACAGGGCCGTACCGACGACCAGCGCGATCGAGCCCGACGCGGCGGCCGGCACGCCCACGGCCTCCAGCGGTCCCGAGATCAGCGCGGCGATGGACGGCTCGGCCAGCATGCCGACGACCAGGTTGGTCACGGTGATGCCCAGCTGGGCCCCGGAGAGCTGGAAGGTCAGGTTCCGTACGGCTTTGAGAGCGCCCGCCGCGCCCCGCTCACCCCGTTCCGCGGCCCGCTCGAGTTCGCCGCGCTCGACCGTGGTCAGCGAGAACTCCGCCGCGACGAAGGCGCCGCAGGCCAGCGAGAGCAGCACCGCCACCAGCAGGAGGAGCACTTCGGTCATCGGGTCACCTCCGTCCCATGATCCGGCAGGGACGGACGGTGCGCACGACGGCGCGGGCCGCGCGGGGCGCCGGCGCCGCTCCGGCAGAGATCACCCATGGGCGGACGCTCATACCTCTCGTTCCGGGTCACCGTCAGGCTGTCACTCTTCGAGCGGCTTCACCCACCGCCGCCACTGCTCCTCCGGCGCGTACCCCGCAGCGCGCCAGGCATGGTGCGCCGTCTCGTTCCGTACGAGCACCATCGCGTCCCCGCGCCGGCCCCCGAGTCGTACGAACCGCTCCTCGGCGGCGGCCAGCAGGGCCGAGCCGATACCCCGCCGGCGCCGCCCGGGGTGCACCGCGAGCCGGTACAGATGGCAGCGCCAGCCGTCGAAGCCCGCGATCACCGTGCCCACCAGCTCCCCGTCCAGCTCGGCGAGGAGCAGCGCCTCCGGGTCGCGGGCGACCAGCCGCTCCACGCCCTCCCGGTCGTCGCTGATGCTCGTGCCCTCCGCGGCCGTCTTCCAGAAGGCCAGCACGGTGTCGAGGTCCTGGGGCGTCGCAGCCCGTATGCGCAGGTCGGTCATGCGGATGATCCCATCACCCGGCGCCCGGACCGGCGCGGAATTCCACGATCCGGACGCTTCCCCGCACGGGCCCGGGCGGTTCCGGGCACGGCCCCGGACGGGTCACTCCCCGCGCAGCGCGGCCATGACCGGAGCGAACGCCTCCATGTGGGCCTCCATGATGGTCAGATACGTGATGCCGTACCGCTCCCGCAGCGCCCGCGCCCGTCCGACGACCTCCTCCAGACCGCCCACGAGCACCACCGGCAACTCCAGGACCTGCTCCTCCGTCAGCTGCGGAGCGAAGGGCAGCCACTCCTGTACGGCGGCACCGGGATCGTCCGTGACGGCGACCAACTGGATGAGCAGGTTGAGCTCGGCCGGTTCCTCGCGTCCGGCGGCCAGCTTCCCGTACAGGGCGACACGCTCGCCGAACTCCTCCGCCGTCACGGGAACCATGGCACCGCCGGGCACGCTGCGCGCCCCCGTGAACGCCGCGATGTCCGCGTGCTCGGCGGTGAGCCTCAGCATCCGGTCGCCGCCCGCGCCGATCAGCAGGGGAACCCGGGGCTGTTGCACGGGGCGTGGCATGGGGGTCTCCCCGCTCGAACGAAGTTGAGAGTGGGGGAGCTCCTCGGAGCCGAGCAGCCGTGCCAGCTCCTCCACCGTGTGCCGCAGATGATCCACGCGCTCGCGCGGCGATCCCCAGGGCAGCCCCGCGGTCTCGTGTTCCGACCGGACGTATCCGGTGCCGAGGCCGAGTTCGAGGCGCCCGCCCGTCAGGGCGTCCGTGGTGGCCACCTCGCGGGCCAGCAGCGCCGGGTTCCAGAAGCCCGCGTTGAGCACGAACGTGCCGAGCCGCGGCCGCCGGGTCGCCGCGGCCGCCGCGACCAGGGCGGGGAACGGGGCCGGCATCCCGAGATGGTCGGGGACCAGGATCACGTCGTAACCGAGTTCCTCGGCCCTGCGGCACTTCGCGCGCCACTCGTCGGCGGGTGCGGGACTGAGCAGGTTGACGCCGAAGCGGAACGGGCGGGACATGCGCTCTCCTCAGGGAAGTGACGTGAGCGGAAGGGGGAAGGCGGTCACGAGGACGGTTCGCCGTCGGCGGGGCCGCCACCACCGAAGACCGCCCCGGTCGCCCGGATGGTGTCGAAACGCTTCATGCGCTGCAGTACGGCCTCGGCGGTCGGCCGCTCCATCTCGTCCACGATGCGTCCGTCCGCGAGGAAGAGCACCAGGTCGGAGTGGGCGGCGGCGCCGGGGTCGTGGGTGACCATCACCACGGTCTGGCCCAGGTCGTCGACGGCCTTGCGCAGGAAGCCGAGCACCTCCAGCCCGGCGCGGGAGTCGAGGTTGCCGGTCGGTTCGTCCGCGAAGATCAGCTCGGGGTGGGAGGCCAGCGCCCGCGCGCACGCCACTCTCCCCCCAGAGCCATGGGGAGGGTGATGTTCTCGGCCGCGTTCAGCGTCGGGATTGCCCGAGCCGGAGGGCCCCATCACCGCGGTGAACCGGCCGCGGGCGATGTCGACGTCGACCGAGTCGAGGGCGAGGGCCGCCGTCTCGCCGGACCCGTACGCCTTGGTCAGCCTCCGCGCGCGGGCGGCGATCCCGTCGGCCTCCGCGCGGCCGGGGGCGTGCTCCGGAGCAGCTGTACGCAAGGCGGCCTCCTCGGTCGTACGAGATCGGGCTCGTGCCTCCGGCGGAGCATAGTGTGCCGTGTCCTGTACCGGACATCCCCCTGAAGTCCCGGGCGCCCTCCGTCACAGGTCGGGTCCCCTATGCCGATGTAAGGGGCATTCGTCTGGCGCTCGGCGGTGCATGCGTGGATCCGGTCCGTGCGCCCGTGCGCCCACCGGGCGCCTTGCTCGCGCTAGCGCTCCAGCGCTAGCGTCGCATCATGGCCAAGACCCAGTTGAACGTGCGGGTGGACGCGGCCACGGCCCGCGCCGCCCGCGAACGAGCCCTGGAGCGCGGGATGAGCGTGAACCGGTACATCGAAGAGCTGGTGCGACAGGACGCGGGGGAGACGGGGCAGAGCTTCGTGGAGGCCGCCGCCGACTTCATGCGGCAGTACGAGAGCGTGTTCGCCGAGGAGTTCGGGGCGGAGCGCGAAGGCCGTCGCTGAGGACACCGCCGATGCCTTGAGCACCATGAGCAAGAGGACACCACGGATCCCTTGAGCAATCTGAGAATCGACCTCGCCTGGCTCCTCATGGTCGCCGAACAGAAGACGCCCGGTGATCCCCAGGTCACCGACTGGGGCGCCCTCGTCGCTGCCGTCGCCCGGCACGAGGCCGAGATATTCGACGTCCCCGTCTACGACAACCCGCACGCCCGCGCCGCCGCACTGCTCCAGCTCCTGCTGCACGTCCCCGCGCTGGAACGCTCCAACGCACTGTTCGCCTGCGCGGTCGCGTACGCCTACCTGGTGGCCGGCGGCGTCAAGGTCGTCACCACGCCCGAGCAGGTCAGGGAGCTGGCACGACTGGTGAAGAGCGGCGAGGCCTCGGTGCACGACATCGCGGAGGAACTGCGGAAGTGGGGCGTATGAACCGGGCGCGGCCGGCCACTCCTAACCGTCCGAGTCCGTGGGGCTCTCGCCCTCCGCTTCCATGAGCTCGGGGCGCCGCGCCGTCCCGAGCACCAGGAAGGAACCGGGCAGCCGCGGCCCCCTGTCGAACGCCGCCGGATCCCGGTACGAGCCGATCTCCAGCCCGGCGTCCCGTATCGCGCCGATCGGGTCCCGGGCCGTGTGGCAGCCGCCGAACAGCAGGGGCCACACCGTGCGGTCCGCCGCCCGCTGCGTCACGCGCATGACACGCCCGCCGCCGAGGCCGTGCTCGAAGAACCGCAGTTCGCCGCCCGGACGCAGCACACGCCGGACCTCCGCCAGCGACCGCCGCACGTCCCGCACGGTGCACAGCACCAGGGACACCACGGCCGCGTCGAACGCCTCGCTCTTCACCGGCAGCGCCTCCGCCGCGCCCGGTACGACGTCCACCGGCACATCGGCGCGCAGGGCGGCGTTCGCCGCCGCCTGCCGCAGCAGGCGCTCCGGTTCGATCGCCACGACCTCGGAGACGGTGCGCGGATAGTGCGCGAAGTTGAGGCCGTTGCCCGCGCCGATCTCGATGACCCGCCCCGAGAGCCCGGCCAGGAGTTCGTCGCGGAACGGCCCCACCTTCGGTTCCACCGCCGCGCTGAGTCTCATGTAGAACCGGGCGAAGAGGGGGTGGTGCACGGCGTTCCGGGTGGCGCGTGCCATGGCGGGCTCCCGAGGAGGGCGGCGGTTACCACGATTGTCCCCCGTCGTGCCCCCGCTCACCCGTCGCGAGCCGTGAACGCCTCTCGCCGCACGCCGCTACCGCGCCGTGAACACCCCCCGCCTCACGCCGGGTACAGGGCCTTGAACGCCCCCGCGTCCCACACCCCGCCCAGCTCCGCCGCCAGCCAACTCCCCGCCCGCGCGCGGAAGTCGAGCGGATCCAGCCCCCCGGCGCCGGCGGGCACCGCGCCGACGAGCGGTGCCCCGGCCGCCACCGGCAGATCGGCCAGGTTGCAGCGCGACGCCAGGTCCGGCTCGCCGGGCCAGCTGCCGATCACGACGCCGGCCGGGACCAGCCCGCGACCGCGCAGTTCACGTGCCGTCAGCTCGGTCGTGTTGAGCGTTCCCAGCCCGGCCGACGCCACGACCAGGACGGGCGCGTCCAGCAGCCGTGCGGCGTCGGCCAGCGTGCCGCCCTCCTCGTCGAACCGTACGAGCAGCCCGCCCGCGCCCTCGACGAGCACGAGATCGTGCTCCACCGCGAGCTTGGCCGCCGCGTCCGCCACGTCCTCCGGCCGCACCGGAGGGAGCCCCGAGCGCCGGGCGGCCGTCGCGGGGGCCAACGGCTCGGGGTAGCGGGCCAGTTCACGCGCCGTCACGGGTGCGCCGGCCAGCCGGGCCGCCTCGTCCGCGTCGCCGCGCTCACCGCGCCGTACGCCCGTCTGCGCGGGCTTGAGCACGGCCACGGAGCGGCCCGCCGCGGCGGCCACCGCGGCGACGGCGGCCGTGGTCACCGTCTTGCCGATCTCCGTGCCGGTGCCCGTGATCACCAGGATCGACGTACCGATCACCGCCTCGTTCCCCATGATCCCCTCATCCCTCCCGTGCCACCGCGCGCACCGCGCGCGCGATCCGCGCCACGTCCTCGTCACCTGTGACGTACGGCGGCATGGTGTACACGAGATCGCGGAACGGCCGCAGCCACACGCCCTCGCGCACGGCCGCCCGCGTGGCCGCCGCCATGTCCACCTCGTGGTCCAGCTGGACGACGCCGATGGCCCCGAGGACGCGGACGTTCCGTACGCCATCGAGGCCGGCCGCCGGGGCGAGCCCCTCCGTCAGCCCGGCCTCGATCCGCTTCACCTCGGCGAGCCAGTCGTGGCCCAGCAGCAGATCGATCGATGCGCACGCCACGGCCGCGGCGAGGGGGTTGCCCATGAAGGTGGGCCCGTGCGCGAGCACCGGCACCTCGCCCCGCGAGATCCCGTCGGCCACGCGCGCGGTGCACAGGGTCGCCGCCATCGTCAGATAACCGCCGGTCAGCGCCTTGCCCACGCACATCACGTCCGGCGTCACCCCGGCGTGCTCCGCCGCGAACAGCGCTCCCGTACGCCCGAACCCGGTCGCGATCTCGTCGAACACGAGCAGCACGCCGTGCGCGTCGCACGCCTCGCGCAGCACCCGCAGATACGCGGGGGAGTGGAACCGCATCCCGCCCGCCCCCTGCACCACCGGCTCCACGATCACCGCGGCCAGCTCGTCCGCGTGCCGGGCGATCAGCTCGCGCAGGTGGTCCGCGTACGGCTCCTCGTACGCCGCCGGGGGCGCGTCCGCGAACACCTGCCGGGGCAGCACCCCCTGCCACAGCTCGTGCATCCCGCCCTCGGGGTCGCACACCGACATCGGCTGCCAGGTGTCGCCGTGGTAGCCGCCGCGCCAGGTCATGAGGCGCCGCTTGGCGGGGCGGCCGATCGAACGCCAGTACTGCAGGCACATCTTGACCGCGACCTCCACCGACACCGAGCCGGAGTCGGCGAGGAAGACGTGTTCCAGCCCGTCCGGCGTGATGTCGACGAGGCGCTTCGCCAGCCGTACGGCGGGCTCGTGCGTGAGCCCGCCGAACATGACGTGGCTCATCCGGGCCAGCTGCTCCCGCGCCGCCTCGTTGAGCACCGGGTGGTTGTAGCCGTGGATCGCGGACCACCAGGACGACATGCCGTCGATGAGCTCGCCCGAGCCGTCCGCCGTCCTCAGCCGCACCCCGCTCGCCGACGCAACGACGAGCGGTTCCACGCGGCCGGGCATCGGACCGTACGGATGCCACACGTGTCTCCGGTCCAGCTCCAGCAGCTCGGGCACGGACAGCTCAGGCATTGGGCGCGAGATCCGTTCCGGCACCCCGGCGGCGTACGGCGACCAGGTCCGTACGGGGCTCGCCGGCCTCGGGCGTGGCGGCGGAAGCGGAACCGCAGCCGCCGCCCTCCCCCGGGTGGCACCCGCCCGCCCGGTGCTCCGGCAGGGTCACCTGGTCGGTGCCCTCCACCTCGAACCCGGCGTCGGCGATCATCTCCAGATCCGCCTTGCCCGCCTGGCCCTCGCTGGTCAGGTAGTCGCCGAGGAAGATCGAGTTGGCCAGGTGCAGGGCGAGGGGCTGCAGGGTGCGCAGGTGCACCTCACGGCCGCCCGCGATACGGACCTCCACGTCCGGGCAGACGAACCGGACCATCGCCAGGATGCGCAGGCACCGCTGCGGGGTCAGGTTCCACTCCTTGCCGAGCGGGGTGCCCTCGAACGGGATGAGGAAGTTGACCGGCACCGAGTCAGGGTCCAGCTCGCGCAGCGAGAAGACCACGTCCACCAGGTCCTCGTCCGTCTCGCCCATGCCCGCGATCAGCCCGGAGCAGGCGGACAGCCCGGCCGCGTGCGCCTTGCGCACCGTGTCGACGCGGTCGGCGTAGGTGTGGGTGGTGGTGATGTCGCCGTAGGTCGCCTCGGAGGTGTTGAGGTTGTGGTTGTAGGCGTCGGCGCCCGCCGCGCGCAGCCGCTCGGCCTGGCCGTCGGAGAGCAGCCCGAGACAGGCGCACACCTCGACGTCCTCGTGCTGTTCCTTGATCGTCCTGATGGTCTCGGAGACCCGGTCCACGTCCTTGTCCGTCGGGCCGCGGCCGCTGGCCACCAGGCAGACCCGTTTGGCACCGCCCGCGAGACCGGCGGCTGCCGCCTCGGACGCCTGGTCCGGTTTGAGCCAGCTGTACTTGAGGATGCCGGCCTCGGAGCCGAGACGCTGGGAACAGTAGGAGCAGTCCTCGGGGCACAGCCCCGACTTGAGGTTGACGAGGTAGTTGAGTTTCACCCGTCGGCCGAACCAGTGCCGGCGCACCCGGCCGGCCGCGGTCACCACTTCGAGCAGGTCGTCGTCGGAGGTCGCCAGCACGGCCAGCGCTTCCTCGCGGGTCGGCGTCTCGCGCCGAAGTCCCTTGTCCACCAGCGTCTTCAGCAGGTCCATGGAAGCCGATCCTGACGTACGGGAGTGTCCCGGGCCAAGGAGGGATCGCACAACGCAGGAGCCTCGAGGTGTGGGTATCACCACACCATGCACGGGCGTCCGGACGGCTAGGGTCTGTGCACTGCCTACAAACGCATCGCCCGCAAACGCACTGTCTGCACACGCACCGCCCACGGAAGAGCGTGCACGTCGCCCTCGGCGCACCGGCCGTCGGCGTGTCACCCGCCCCACTGGCCCGGAGGACCCATGGCGTTCGGCTGGATCGACGAGCAGGCGCGAGCGCGCCACCGCGCCGGACTCGTACGGACCCTGCGGGCGCGCCCCGCCGACTCGCCGCTCCTGGACCTCGCGAGCAACGACTACCTGGGCCTCGCCCGGCACCCGGAGGTCGTCGAGGGCGCCGCCGGCGCGGCGCGCCGGTGGGGTGCCGGGGCCACCGGCTCCCGGCTGGTCACCGGTACCACCGAGCTCCACGGCGAGCTGGAGCGCGAGCTGGCCGGATTCTGCGGGTTCGAGGCGGCCCTCGTGCTCTCCTCCGGGTACGCGGCCAACCTCGCCGCGGTGACCGCGCTGGCCCCGCACGGCTCGCTGATCGTCTCGGACGCGGGCAACCACGCCTCGCTGATCGACGGCTGCCGGCTGGCGCGGGGCACCACCCAGGTCGTCGGCCACGCCGATCCGGCGGCCGTCCGCAAGGCGCTCGGCACGCACCCGGGCCCGGCCGTGGCCGTGTCCGACACGGTCTTCTCGGTGGACGGCGACGCGGCGCCCCTGGCCCGGCTGGCCGCCGCCTGCCGGGAGTCCGGCGCCGGACTGATCGTCGACGACGCGCACGGGCTGGGTGTCCTGGGCGACGGCGGGCGGGGCGCCGCGCACGCGGCCGGGCTCGCGGGCGCGCCCGACGTGGTCGTGACCGTCACGCTGTCCAAGTCGCTCGGCAGCCAGGGCGGGGCCGTGCTGGGTCCGGCCCGGGTGATCGACCATCTGGTCAACGCGGCCCGGACGTTCATCTTCGACACGGGGCTGGCCCCGGCGGCGGCCGGCGGGGCCCTCGCGGCGCTGCGGTTGCTGCGCCGGGAACCGGAACGTGCCGCGCGGGCGCGCGAGGTGGCGACGGAGCTGCACACGCGGCTGACGGCGTCGGACCTCGATGCCGTGCGGCCCGACGCCGCCGTGGTGTCCGTACGCGCCCCTTCACCCGAGCGGGCGGTGCGGTGGGCGGCGGACTGCCGTGCGGCGGGAGTCGTCGTCGGCTGCTTCCGCCCTCCGTCCGTACCCGACGGTGTCTCACGGCTGCGGCTGACCGCCCGTGCGGATCTCACCGCCGGGCAGCTGGACCGGGCCGTGCGTGTGATCTGCGAGACGCGACCGTGAGTCGGCGTGACACGGCCGTGCGTCGAGACCGAGAGAGCTGATCACCGGCAGGTGATCGGTGACGTGATCACCCAGGCGCACGGGTGACCGACGGCACGGTGCTCCTGATCACCGGAGTGTGGCGATGAATTCCTCCCAGCTCTCGGGGGCGAACAGCAGGGCGGGGCCCGTCGTGTTCTTCGAGTCGCGGACGGCCACGAGCCCGGCCCGGGGACCGGTGCACGGACGCGCCGTCTCGACGCAGTTGTTCATTCCCGTACTGCGGCTGCTGCGCAGCCATACCGCTTCGTGCAGTGCGATGCTCGAAGGGACATGACGAGGCAGAGCTGACATGGTGCCTCCTTATGCGCCGGCGGCAATCCCGGCGATGTAATCCAGCGAATCCTCGGGTGAAAGGGCGTGGATTTGAAGGGCGTTGAAAGCCTCCACATACGCCTGGAGGTCTTCTTTCCGTTCGAGATAGAGGCTACTCGTCAAGTGGTCGAGCACGACAACGTCCAGATCGGCCGTGTTCGAGAATGAGAAGATTACAAAAGGGCCGGTGATGCCGATGTGCTCTCCGGCGGTGAAGGGAAGTACCTGGAGTTTCACCTGAGGCAGAGCGGCCGCCTCCCGCAGCCGTTCCAGTTGCCGCGCCATGACCCCGGGCCCGCCGACCCGGCGGCGCAGCACGGCCTCGTCCAGGACCGCGTCCAGCCGCAGCGGCGGATCGGCGCGCAGGACCTCCTGCCGCGCGACGCGCACCTCCACCAGCGCGTCCAGCTTGTCGTCCGCCACGCCCTCCAGCGCGGCCCGGGTCACCGCACGGGCGTACTCGGGCGTCTGCAGCAGCCCCGGCACCACCGAGGTCTCCAGGGTGCGTATGCCGCCGGCCTGGGACTCCAGGCTGATGAAGTCGCGGTAGGCGGGCGGCAGTACCCCGCGGTAGGCGTGCCACCAGTTCTGCCGGCCGCCGCCGTCCTCGCCGCCCGCCAACGCCAGCAGCAGCTCCCTCAGTTCGGCGTCCTGGACCTCGTACGCGTCGAGCAGGCGCCGTACGTCGGTCGGTTTCACTCCGCTGGAACCCGTCTCGATCCGGCTCACCTTCGACTGGTGCCAGCCGACCAGGCGGGCCGCCTCGATACTGGTGAGGCCGATGCGGGAGCGCAGCAGGCGCAGTTCGGTGCCGAGCTTCCGCCGACGCACCGCTGGGCCGTATTGCATGGGGTCTCTCCTTCCGCCCGGCAGCGGTGTCGGGGTGACGGTAGAGGATGGACCAACAGCTCCGCCCAAATACGGTCGATCGTCAAAGAGTTCACCGCTTCGAGCGACAGATATATGCACATCTTGGCCGATCGGCACCGCGACCGCCCCCGGTGATGGCAGTCTGGCGCGAAGCACCGGTCCGGGGCCGTACTCGAATCCACCGTCCGTATCGGACTGGCGGTCCCGTGGGAAAGGGACGACGTGGCCATGGCAGACCACCAGGAAGCATCCGTCACTCTGCCGAGCGATCCGGTCTCGGTCTCCGCCGCCCGCACCTATGTCGCCGGGGTACTGGCCGAATGGGGTCTGCCGAGCGACTCCGAGATCGGTGAGACCGTGCGGCTGATCGTGTCCGAACTCGCCACCAACGCCGTCCAGCACACGTTCGGGCAGTCGCCCACGTTCACCGTGGACGTCGCGCTCGACCGCGACGAGTGCCTGCGCATCGGCGTCACCGACTCCCACCCGCGCTTCCCCAAACGTTTGCCTGCGGCCGTGCAGCAGGACAACGGCCGCGGCATGGTCATCATCCGCTGGCTGACCGCCGAGTGCGGGGGCAGGCTGAGCGTGAGACCCACCCGGGAAGGGGGCAAGACGGTGGCCATCGAACTCCCCTGGACGGCGCCCGTACAGCCCGTACAGCCCGTGCAGCCGCTCACGGCGACCAGGGCACAGCAGGACTCCTGACGGCGCGTTCCGCATCCGGGCGTCCGCCACGTACGGCAGGCGGTCTCAGCCCTGTCGGCCGGCCCGGCCGAAGACCCCGCGCAGCAGCGCCCGGAAGGCATCGGCGGCGGGCGCCGTCTCCTCGACGCGGTGCACGACCGAGATCGTACGGCGCAGATCGCCCGGCTCGAGCGGCCGCACACCGACCGGTGTCGCCGCCGTCCGCGCCACCATCTCCGGCACCACCGCCACCCCCAGCCCCGCGCTGACGAGCGCGCACACCAGCGCGTACCCGGGTGTCTCGACCCGTACGGACGGGGTGGCGCCGACCCGGGCGAGCGCCGCCTCGACCCCCGTGCGCGACGGG
This sequence comes from Streptomyces poonensis, assembly GCF_014650915.1. GTDB lineage: Bacteria > Actinomycetota > Actinomycetes > Streptomycetales > Streptomycetaceae > Streptomyces > Streptomyces poonensis. The sequence continues at coordinate 79,923 of NZ_BMVW01000013.1, forward strand.
TGCTCCGGCGCCATGCTGATCACCGGCTGCCCGGCGAGCCCGGTCAGCGGCAGCCGCGACGACCCCGTGGACAGGGCGTGCCCGGGCGCGGTCACCAGCACCAGCTCCTCCACCAGGACCGGCTCCGCGGTCACCGTCGAGGGCAGCGGCACCGGGTCCGCGGGCTGGTAGGTGTGCGTGAGGGCCAGGTCCACCTCGCCCGCCGCGACCGCGGCCACGCCGTCCGGGGGCTCGTAGTTCGCCACCGCCAGTGCCACGTCCGGATGGGCCCGGCGGAACGCGCTGAGCACCGGCGGCAGCAGATGCATGCCCGCCGTCTGGAAGGTCCCGAGCCGCAGCGTGCCGCCCGTGAGGCCCGTCAGCCGCGCCAGTTCGTGCCGCGCCCGCTCCATCTCGTCGAGCACCCGGCGGGCCCGCGCCACCAGCAGCTCGCCCGCGCCCGTGAGCCGCGCCCCGCGATGGGAGCGGACGAGCAGCGTCGCGCCCGCCTCCCGCTCCAGCTTGGCCAGCTGCTGGGAGAGCGCGGGCGGGGTGTAGCCGAGGCGCTCGGCGGCCCGGGTGATCGAGCCCGCCTCCGCGACCGCCACCAGCGCCGCGAGCCGTGTCGGGTCGTACATGGAGCCGCTCCCGCACTCGTCCGGGCCGTACCCCGGTGCAGGCCCGGACCCGCCGACGGCATAAAGAGATGCTTAAGGATTCCCCAGCATATTCGACATACCTGCTGAAGCCCCTGGGCGGGCAGGGTGGACGCCATGGACGCACAGCTGATCGCCTTCACCGGAGTCGCCGCGAGCATGGTCGCCATGCCGGGAGCCGACTTCACCGTCGTCGTGCGCAACGCGCTGGTCTCCCGGCGGGCCGGCGTGGCGTGCGCGCTGGGGATCGCGGCGGGGCTCCTGATCCACACGGCGCTCGCGGTCGCCGGGGTCGCCGCGGTCCTCGTCGCGGTGCCGGCGCTGTTCCGGGCGATGCAACTGCTGGGCGGCGCCTATGTGCTGTACCTGGGCGTGCGGACGCTGTGGTCCCTGCGCGGGCCGCGCACGGTGGTCGCCGAGGGGACCGGGGCCGGGGCCGGGACCGGAGCCGGTACGCGCGCCCTGCGGCAGGGCTTCGTCACCAACGCCCTCAACCCCAAGGCGTCCCTCACCTTCCTCGGCCTGCTCCCGCAGTTCGTGCCCGAGGGCGGTGCCGTGCTGCCGCGCACGCTGATGATGGCGCTCATCGTCGTCGTCCTCGCGCTGCTGTGGTTTCCCGCGGTGGCCCTGCTGGTGGACCGGCTCGGGCGGTGGCTGCGCCGGCCGCGTACGGCCCGGGCGGTCCAGACGGTCACCGGAACGGTTCTCGCGGTTTTGGGGGCAGCGCTGCTGCTCGGTCCCTGGCGGGCGGCGTGACGTCGGTCTCGCCGCTCCGGGCGCCCGACCGCCACACCAGGCGGGGGAGGAGGCCCCACAGGCCCAGGCAGGCGAGGAGGGTGCCCGCTCCGGCCGCGATGCCGGCCTCGCGCTCCAGCGTCACATCCACGACGAGCGTCACGGAGCCGGTGAACGCCAGCGTCAGCACGGCCAGACCGACACTGGCCAGCCGGTCGGATACCCGGACGATCAGGGGCTTGGCGTTCTGCTGGAAGAGGGAGCGGTGCAGAGCGGCCGGCGCGACGAACAGCAGGGCCGACAGGAGGGCCAGCAGGAGTGTGACCACGTAGGTGACGCGCTGGAACGTGTCCAGGTCCTCGAAGCGCGGGGTGAAGGCCATCGACAGCAGGAAGGCGAAGAGCACCTGTACCCCGGTCTGGGTGACGCGCAGTTCCTGGAGGAGCTCGATGAAGTTGCGGTCGGCTCTCTCGAGCGGCGTCTCGTTGCGCTCCGTATGCGTGCTTCGGTGTTCGGCCATGAAGGGACGTGTAACCCGTCCGGCCGCTGTCACGCTCCGCCGGGCCGGTCCCACCAGGCACATCACGGGCCCGGACCCCGGCGGTGGGGGG
>NZ_BMVW01000013.1:81927-238007 GCF_014650915.1 Streptomyces poonensis
CCGGCCGCCGCACCGCCGGGCGGGTCAGGCGACCCGTCCGTACCAGACGCTCTTCGTCCAGATCTTCGACTTCCGCACGACGTCACCGGACTTCGGGGAGTGCCAGATCTTGCCCTTCCCCGCGTATATCCCGACGTGGTACACGTCCCGGCCCGAATGGAAGAAGACGAGGTCTCCGAGCTTGCGTTTCTTGGCGGAGATGTGCTTCGTCCTGTTGTACTGCTGTGCCGCCGTTCGGGGCAGCTTCTTGCCCGCCTTCTTGTAGGCGTAGAGCGTGAGACCGGAGCAGTCGAACCTGCTCGGACCCGTGGCGCCCCACGCGTACGGAGCCCCCTTCTTCGACGCCGCGACCTTCACTGCCTTCGTCGCCGCCGAGGCAGCCTCGGCCTGGTCGGCGAAACCCGGGACCACGAGGCTGCCGCCCACGGCGGCGATGGTGAGGGCCGATGCGGTGCCGGCCCGGCCGAGCAGCGACGGGACACGATTGAGCGCAGTCATGCGCAACCCTTCGTCAGCCGCCTGTGAAGGATGACCTGTCGGATTCGGGCTGGCGAAGTAGCCCGGCCGCGCGCTGCGGCTTCACCCCAAGGGCTGCTCGGAACGGCCGTTCCGGCGACCCGTCGTGCTTGGGTCCTCCACTCCTGCCGATCCACTTCTGTCGACCCGTCATCCGGGCGGTGGCAGGACTCGGCGTCCACCCGGACCGCCCCGCCGCTGTGGCGGGGGCTTGTCGTCGGAAGGGATCTTGACGCACATCTGTCGTAAATGCCGAGCGGAAACGGTGATTTGTGGGGTTACTCACCACTCACCCGTTCGGGTGGACAGCTCTGTGCGCCGCTGCGGGACCGGGGTCGCCGGGATGGCCGTACCAGGAGCGGAGCAGGCGTTCCGCCCCTGGTGTAGGCGGTGTGCGCAACTTCTGCGGGGCCCTGAGAAGGACGGGACGCTAGGCCGTTCGTGGGTATGCAGTCTGGTCCGCGCGCGTCGCGGGCCGGATGCGCCGTCGGTGAGGTGTGCGCCCCAAGCCGTGCCTTCCGCATCACCTGGCGTCGACCGTCACCTCGCGCCGACCCTCACCACGCGTCGACTCGGGGCGCTGCGAGCCGACTCGGGTCACCTCGCACCGCCCCCGAGCCGATCACCCGGTTCCGGCGGCAGTGCCACGCGGGCCGTTCGCCGCTCCCCGTCGAGGACCCGCAGGGCGCGTGCGAGGGTCGGGGCGTGCACCTCGTTCTCACCTCTGCTGTGCATCAGTTCCAGCGCGTCGCGCAGGGCCGCCGCCCTGTCCACCAGGGCCTGTGCGGCGCGCAGTCCCCGGTAGGTGTCGCCCGGGCGCGCCGGGTTGATCCGGCCGAGCGAGTCGACCACGTCGAGGTAACGGTCGATCAGCTCCGCCTCGGCGCGGGTCAGCGCGGGCAGCGGCGGCAGTTCGGGGGGCAGCATCGGCGGCTCACCTCGTCCCGGACGGGCCGCCGGGGTTCCTCCGGCTCGGGACGACCCGGTCCACCAGGCCGTACGCCACGGCTTCCGCGGCGTCCAGGATCCTGTCCCGCTCGATGTCGGCCCGCACCTGCTCCGGGGTGCGGCCGGTGTGCCGTACGAGCATCTCCTCCAGCGTCCTGCGGGTGCGCGTCAACTCCTCGGCCTGGATGACGAGATCGCTGGTCTGTCCCTCGACCGGCGCGGGCAGCGACGGCTGGTGGATGAGCACACGGGAGCCGGGCAGGGCGTTCCGCTTGCCCGGGGTGCCGCCGGCCAGCAGCACCGCCGCGGCCGAGGCGGCCTGGCCGAGACAGTAGGTCTCCACGTCGCAGGAGATGTACTGCATCGTGTCGTAGACGGCCGTCATCGCGCTGAACGAACCGCCCGGCGAGTTGATGTACAGCGAGATGTCCCGGTCCGGCGCCGCGTGTTCGAGGAGCATGAACTGCGCCGTCACGTCGTTCGCCGCCGTGTCGTCGATCGCCGTCCCGAGGAAGACGATCCGTTCCTCCAGCAGCTTCGCGTACGGATCCAGTGTCCGTGGCCCCATGCTCGTGTGTTCGGTGAACTCGGGCAGGACGTGGCGGGCGGACGGTCGGTCCATGGAGGGCGCCTCCTCTGGTCGCGTCGTGTCGCGTTCCGTAAAAAATGTACAGGACGTACGTAGACAGGGAAGGGGGCATGCTGAGAGCGAAACCGGTGGCGGAAGCGGTTCTCCCGGGCTCCAAGGGCCGTCGGCACCCCGGTCTAAGCTGGACGCCATGGCCTACGAGATTCCGGTGACGCAAGCCAGGGCAGAGCTCGCCGACCTGATCAACCGCGTGGTGTACGGCGGCGAGCGCGTCGTCGTGACGCGGCACGGGAAGCCCCTCGTCGCCCTGGTCTCCGCCGCCGACCTGGAGCGGCTCGAGGAGGCGGCCGCGGCTCAGGAGTCGATGGCCAGTTCGGTCTCGCATGTGCGCGAGGCCTCGTCGGCGCCGCGTGAACGCCAGCGGTTCGGGATCGCCGCGGAGCACCGGGGGACGGGGCCGGCGTGAGGGGCGGCTCATGATCGTCCGGGCATGTCCGGGGGATCGGGTCGGCCACGCGTGCGAACAGATGTCCGTTAACGTCGCCGAAACGAGCCCCGATTAGCCTGCGCCCACGTCACCAGGCACTTTCCAGGGTGGCCGCGGCAGCCGGACCCCGCACGGTCCGGAGCGAGGACTGTGAGGTGGGACGCCGTGCAACTGACCCCGCACGAGCAGGAGAGGCTGCTGATCCACGTGGCCGCCGACGTGGCCGAGAAGCGCCGGTCCCGCGGGCTGAGGCTCAACCATCCCGAGGCGGTCGCGCTCATCACCTCGCACATCCTCGAGGGTGCCCGCGACGGCCGTACCGTGGCCGAACTCATGGCCTCCGGACGGAAGCTGCTCACCCGCGACGACGTCATGGACGGCATCCCGGAGATGATCCACGACGTGCAGGTCGAGGCGACCTTCCCGGACGGCACCAAGCTCGTCACCGTCCACGACCCGATCGTCTGACGGGGGAGGGGCTGTCCGTGATCCCTGGAGAGATCCTCTTCGCCGAGGAACCGATCGTGTACAACGCGGGCCGCGAGGTCACCCGGCTCACCGTCCTCAACGCCGCCGACCGGCCCGTCCAGGTCGGCTCCCACTACCACTTCGCCGAGGCCAACCCCGGCCTCGAGTTCGACCGCGCCGCCGCGCGCGGCAAGCGGCTGAACGTCGCCGCCGGCACCGCCGTGCGCTTCGAGCCCGGCATCCCCGTCGCCGTCGAACTCGTCCCCCTCGCCGGCGCCCGCGTCGTACCGGGACTGCGCGGGGAGACCGGAGGTGCCCTCGATGCCTGAGATCTCGCGTGCCGCCTACGCCGACCTGTTCGGCCCCACCACAGGTGACCGGATCCGGCTCGCCGACACCGATCTGCTGATCGAGATCGAGGAGGACCGCAGTGGCGGCCCCGGGCTCGCCGGTGACGAGGCGGTGTTCGGGGGCGGGAAGGTCCTCCGCGAGTCCATGGGCCAGTCGCGGGCCACACGCGCGGACGGCACCCCGGACACCGTGGTCACCGGAGCCGTGATCGTCGACCACTGGGGCATCGTCAAGGCCGACATCGGCATCCGCGACGGCCGCATCACCGGCATCGGCAAGGCGGGCAACCCCGACACCATGGACGGGGTCCACCCGGACCTGGTCATCGGCCCGGAGACCGAGGTGATCGCGGGCAACGGCCGGATCGTCACGGCCGGTGCCGTCGACGCGCACGTGCACTTCATCTGCCCCCAGATCGCCGACGAGGCGCTCGCGGCCGGGGTGACGACGCTGGTGGGCGGTGGTACCGGACCGGCCGAGGGCTCGAAGGCCACCACGGTCACGCCCGGTCCGTGGCACCTCGCGCGGATGCTGGAGGCCATGGAGCAGTACCCGCTCAACATCGGCTTCCTCGGCAAGGGCAACACCGTCTCGCACGAGGCGATGCTCTCCCAGATCCGCGGCGGCGCCCTCGGCCTGAAGCTGCACGAGGACTGGGGGTCGACCCCGGCCGTCATCGACGCCTCGCTGACCGTCGCCGAGCGGACGGGCATCCAGGTCGCCATCCACACGGACACCCTCAACGAGGCCGGATTCGTGGGCGACACCCTCGCCGCGATCGCCGGACGCGGCATCCACGCGTACCACACGGAGGGCGCGGGCGGCGGGCACGCGCCGGACATCATGACCGTGGTGTCGGAGCCGCACGTCCTGCCCAGCTCCACCAACCCCACCCGGCCCTACACCGTCAACACCGCCGAGGAACACCTCGACATGCTGATGGTGTGCCACCACCTCAACGCGGCCGTCCCGGAGGACCTGGCCTTCGCCGAGTCCCGGATCCGGCCGTCCACCATCGGGGCGGAGGACATCCTCCACGACCTGGGCGCGATCTCGATCATCTCGTCCGACTCCCAGGCCATGGGGCGGGTGGGAGAGGTGATCCTGCGGACCTGGCAGACCGCCCACGTCATGAAGCGGCGGCGGGGCGCGCTGCCCGGGGACGACCGCGCCGACAACCACCGCGTACGTCGCTATGTCGCCAAGTACACGATCAACCCGGCGCTCGCGCAGGGCCTCGCGCGGGAGATCGGGTCCGTCGAGACCGGCAAGCTCGCCGACCTGGTGCTGTGGGAGCCCGCGTTCTTCGGTGTCAAGCCGCAGCTCGTCCTCAAGGGCGGACAGATCGCGTACGCCCAGATGGGTGACGCCAACGCGTCCATCCCGACACCGCAGCCGGTCCTGCCGCGGCCGATGTACGGGGCGATCGGGCGGGCGCCGGCCGCGAACTCGTTCAACTTCGTGGCACCGCTCGCCGTCGAGGACGGGCTGCCGGAGCGGCTGGGGCTCGGGAAGCGGTTCGTCGCCATCGAGTCGACGCGCGGGGTGACCAAGGCCGACATGCGCGAGAACGACGCGCGGCCGGACGTGCGGGTCGATCCGGACAGTTTCGCCGTGCACATCGACGGCGAGCTGGTCGAGGCCACGCCCGCGGCCGAACTGCCCATGGCCCAGCGCTACTTCCTCTTCTGAGGCCGGCGATGACCAGGGCAGCACTACTGGTTCTGGCCGACGGCCGTTTCCCCGCCGGAGGGCATGCGCACTCCGGCGGGGCGGAGGCGGCCGTCAGGGCCGGGCGGATCACCGGTACGCCGGAGCTGGAGGATTTCTGCCGGGGGCGGCTGCACACGGCCGGGCTGGTCGCGGCCGGGCTGGCCGCTGCGGCAGCGGCTGGTATGGACCCGCTGGAGCTCGACGCCGCCGCGGACGCCCGAACGCCGTCGTACGCGCTGCGCGGCGCCGCGCGGCGGCTGGGACGGCAGCTGATGCGGGCGGCGCGGGCCGCCTGGCCCTCGGGTGAACTCGACGCACTGGCCCGGGCGTTCCCCAAGGGTGCGCATCAGCCGGTCGTGCTCGGGCTCGCGGCCCGCGCCGCCGGGCTGGGGCCCGAGGACGCGGCGTACTGCTCCGCGTACGAGAGCGTCAGCGGGCCGGCGACCGCGACGGTGCGGCTGCTGAGCCTGGACCCGTTCGACGCGACGGGGGTGCTGGCGCGGCTGGCGCCCGAGACGGACCTGGTGGTCCGGCGGGCGGTGGAGGCGGCGCGGCGGGCGGTCGACGAAGGGGTCGACGCGCTGCCGGCGGCCTCGGGGCCGCTGTCGGAGATCGGGGCGGAGGGGCATGCGGGGTGGGCTGTGCGGTTGTTCGCTTCGTGAGTGTGCTCGCCCCCGCCGCCCCCGCCCTCCCCCAAGCTCTCGGCTTCGCTCGAGCAGGGGGACCCCCACCGTCCCCGGGGGCCCCGCCCCCGGACCCCCGTGTCGGCCTGGTCGGCCTCGTCCTCGGACGCCGGACGGGCCGCAGTTTCCCGGACCGGGCTGAGAGGCACCGTCCAAGGCCTTCCAGCCCAGTCTCGATCACCACAGGAGCCGCTCGTATGCACCTCGACCACCCCCACACCCACGACAGCCCCTCCGCCGTCAGCGCCGACGCCCGTCGTCCCGACGGCACCCGCCGTGCCCTGCGCATCGGCCTCGGTGGTCCCGTCGGGTCCGGCAAGACCGCCACGGTCGCCGCGCTCTGCCGGGCCCTGCGCGACGAGTTGTCACTGGCCGTCGTCACGAACGACATCTACACCCGGGAGGACGCCGAGTTCCTGCTCCGTGAGGCGGTGCTGCCGCCGGAGCGGATCACCGCCGTGGAGACCGGCGCGTGCCCGCACACCGCGATCCGCGACGACATCTCCGCGAACCTCGAAGCGGTCGAGGACCTGGAGGACGCGGTCGGGCCGCTCGATCTCGTCCTCGTCGAGTCCGGGGGTGACAACCTCACCGCCACCTTCTCCAAGGGGCTGGTGGACGCGCAGATCTTCGTGATCGACGTCGCGGGCGGGGACGACATCCCGCGCAAGGGCGGGCCCGGCGTCACCACCGCCGACCTGCTCGTCGTCAACAAGACCGACCTCGCCCCGTACGTGGGCTCCGATCTGGCCCGGATGGCAGCGGACGCCAAGGCGCAGCGCGCCGAACTGCCCGTGGTCCTCCAGTCGCTGCGGAGTGAGGACGGGGTCACGGCCGTCGCCCGGTGGGTGCGGGAGCGGCTCGCCGCGTGGACGGCATGACGACCGCGGCCACGGGCGGCGTACGGGCCACCACGCGGATCTCGGCAACGGCCGACGGGCGGGGCGGCACCGCGCTGCCGGTGCTCGAGGGCGAGGGGCCGCTCGCCCCGCGCCGCACCCGGGCGGTGAGCGGCGACGAGGCGCGCGTGATGCTCGTCGGCGCCATGAGCGGGCCGCTGGGCGGCGACCACTTCACCGTGGCGGCGGCCGCCGGCGCCGGGGCCCGGCTGCACGTGGGGTCGGCGGCGGCCACCATCGCCCTGCCGGGCCAGACCAAGGGCGGGGCGCGCTACGACGTACGGCTCGAGGTCGCCGCCGGAGGCGAGCTGCGCTGGCTTCCCGAGCAGCTGATCTCGGCGGCGGGGAGCGAGTTGTACGTCTCCTCGCACATCGGCCTCGCGCCCGGTGCCCGGCTGGTGTTCAGGGAGGAACAGGTCCTCGGACGTGCGGGGGAGGAACCGGGACGGCTCACCAGCCGGCTCACCGTGCGCCTGGGCGGACGGCCGCTGCTCGACCAGGAGGTGGCCTGCGGGCCGGGCACACCGGGCGGCTGGGACGGACCCGCCGTGCTGGGCGGGCACCGCGCGCTCGGTCAACTCCTCGTCGTACGGCCCGAGTACGAGAAGGACGTCCCCGAGGCCCGGCTGTTCGGGGAGTGCGCCGCGCTCACTCCGCTCGCCGGGCCCGCCGTCCTGGTCACCGCGGTCGCGGGCGACGCGCTGCGGCTGCGCCGGGTGCTCGACGAGGCCCTGGCCGCGCTCGGCTGACCGGGCCGGCCGGTTCGGGGGTGCGTACCGGTGGGCGGCACGACGCGCACCGGTTATCGGATGAGCAAAAAAACGTCCGCATGTCTGTTCACAGGTGTGTCACAGCCGCGAGGATCCCACCTGTCCGTTCCTGTTTCACACCACCACTCGGGGAGTTCCCACTTGAGAGGCATGCGACCGACAAGGCGGGCCACGGCGCTCGGTTCCGCCGGAGCGTTCGTCACGGCGACCCTGATAGCCGGCGTCGTGACCGCGCCACCGGCCGGCGCGGACGCGCGCACCGGTAAGGACGCGGAGGCCCGCGGGGTCGCCGTCGCGGCCGCCCGGGCCGCCGAGAAGGGCATCGACTGGCGGGACTGCCCCGAGGACTGGGGCCTGGAGAAGCCGATCCAGTGCGGCTGGGTGACCGTGCCGCTCGACTACGCCAAGCCGAACGGCAAGCAGATCAGGATCGCCGTCGACCGGATCGGCAACACCGGGACGAAGGCGGAGCGCCAGGGCGCGCTCATCTACAACCCGGGCGGCCCCGGCGGTTCCGGCCTGCGCTTCCCGCGCCGGGTCACCACCCAGGCCCCCCTCTGGGCCGACACCGCCAAGGCGTACGACTTCGTGGGCTTCGACCCGCGCGGCGTCGGCCACTCGACGCCCATCTCCTGTGTCGACCCGCAGGAGTTCGTGGCGGCGCCCAAGATGGACCCGGTCCCGGACTCCGAGGCCGACAAGCGCGCCCAGCGCAAGCTCGCCGCCGAGTACGCGGACGGCTGCAAGGAGCGCAGCGGCTGGATGCTGCCGCACATGACGACCCCGAACACCGCCCGCGACCTCGACGTCGTCCGCGCCGCGCTCGGTGAGAAGAAGCTCAACTACCTCGGTGTCTCCTACGGTACGTACCTCGGCGCCGTGTACGGCACGCTCTTCCCGGGCCATGTGCGCCGCATGGTCCTCGACAGCGTCGTCAACCCGTCGCGCGAGAAGATCTGGTACCAGGCCAACCTCGACCAGGACGTCGCCTTCGAGAGCCGCTGGAAGGACTGGACGTCCTGGGTCGCGGAGAACGACGCCGCCTTCCACCTCGGCGACACGCAGGCGAAGGTCCAGGCCGAGTGGGAGGAGCTGCGCGCCACCGCCAAGAAGGCCCCGCTCGGCGGGGTGGTCGGCCCGGCCGAGCTGATCTCCTTCTTCCAGGGCGCCCCGTACTACGACTCCTCCTGGGTGCCCACCGCCACCGTGTGGAGCCAGTACGCCGCCGGTGACACCCAGGCCCTCGTCGACGCCGCCGCCCCCGACCTCACCGACACCGCGGGCAACGCCGCGTCGGAGAACGGCAACGCCGTCTACACCGCCGTCGAGTGCGCCGACGCCAAGTGGCCGACCAGCTGGAAGACCTGGGACCGTGACAACACCCGGCTGCACAAGGACCACCCGTTCATGACCTGGGCCAACGCCTGGATGAACCTGCCGTGCGCCACCTGGAAGTCCAAGCAGCACACGCCGGTGGAGGTGACGACCAAGAAGGGTCTGCCGCCCGTCCTGATCGTCCAGGCCGAGCGCGACGCGGCCACCCCCTACGAGGGCGCCGTCGAACTGCACAAGCGGTTCAAGGGCTCCCGCCTCATCACCGAGAAGGGCGCGGGCTCGCACGGCGTCACCGGACTGACCAACCCGTGCGTCAACGAGCGGGTGGACACCTACCTGCTCACCGGGAAGACGGACCGGTCCGACGTGACCTGCGCGCCGCACGCGGTGCCGAAGCCGTAGTCGTAGTCGTACGACGAAAGGGGGGCCGACGGGCGTCGGCCCCCCTTTCGTCACTTCGTGCCGAGCCAGGCGTCCTCCGCCGCGTAGTCGAAGAGGTCGCCGTACGCCCCGAACATCTCCGGGTACGCCTCCCGCCAGTCCCGGCCGGCCAGCCGGCGCTCGATCCACTCGACCGTCTCCGGCAGTGTCTCGGCGTACCGGGCCACCGGGCGGTCGCCGAGCTCGCGCCGCGCCGCCGACATGTCGCACACCACGGGCGCCGCGACGGACCACGGGGTGTCGCCCACCGACGGGGCCGGCGGCGGGCCGTCGGCCAGGACGGTCTCCGTCTCCACCCCCATCACCGCGTCGATCGCGGCGGCGATCTCGGCGACCGTCGGCGCCTCGTCGTCGCAGGCGTTGAGGACCCGCGATCCCGGGCGGGCCGCGGCCAGGCGGATCAGCTCGGCGAGCGTGTGCACGCTCACCGGGTGGAAGCGGCTCCCGCCGCCGTACGCGAGGACCCGTCGCCCGCGGCCGTCCAGGTTCCGCTTCACGAAGTACAGCTCGCGGGGCATACGGCAGTGCGGCCCGTACACCGCCCCCGCGCGCAGCACCGTGGTGGGCAACCGGTCGCCGGCGGCGAGGAGTTCCTGTTCCAGGGCCACCTTTTTCGTGCTGTACGTCGACTCGCCGGGCGCCACCGTGCGCTGCGTCTCCGGGATCGGCACCGGGTACTCGGGGAAGCCGCCCGGCTCGGCCTGCGTGTCGAAGCCGCGGCCCTTGTCGTCCTCGTACACCGAGACGCTGGAGATCACCACCGCCGAGCCGACGCGTCCGGCGAGGGAGGTCAGCTGCCGGGCGTGCCGGGCCCCGTGGGCGACGATGTCGACCACCAGGTCGCAGCCGTCGCCGGCCACCGCGGCCAGCGCCGTGTCGTCCTCGCGGTCCAGCCGCACCGCCCGCACCTCGTCGGGCCAGGCCCCGTCCCGACCGCCGCCGCGGGACGCGGCCGTCACCTCCCAGCCGTCCCGGACGAGGGCACCCACCACCGGGCGCCCGATCTGGCCTGTCGCTCCGATCACCACAGCACGCTTCATGAGGTGACCGTAGGGGGCCGGACGTCCCGGCCCCCAGGTCTTTCTGCTCGCAGCAGAGCGGCCGGCCGGTCCGTCAGCTCAGCGGCATCCGCGGGAACCTGCGGGCCCTGTCCTCGGTCTCCGCCTTGGCGACGGCCGCGTACGTGTCGACGTACTCCTGCTCCGACAGCATCAGGATGGCGTACATGATCTCGTCGGTGACGGCCCGCAGGACCGCCTTCTCGCTCTCCAGGCCGGCGTAGCGGGAGAAGTCCAGGGGCTTGCCGAAGCGGATGACCACCGGGTGGATGTGCGGGATCTTCCGGCCGGGCGGCTGCGCCTCGAAGGTGCCGATCATCGCGCAGGGGATCACGGGCACCCGCGCCTTCAGGGCCATCACCGCCACGCCGACCTTGCCCTTGTACAGGCGGCCGTCGTGCGAACGGGTGCCCTCCGGATAGATGCCGAGCAGCTCGTTCCTCCGCAGCACGCCGAGGCCCTCGCGGATCGCGGCCCGGCCCGCCTCCTTTCCGGACCGGTCGACCGGAATCTGCCCGGCGCTGCGGAAGAACGCGGCCGTCAAGCGGCCCTTGACGCCGGGACCCGTGAAGTATTCGGCCTTCGCCAGGAACGTGATGCGCCGCTTCAGTACCGCGGGCATCAGGAAGTGGTCCGAGAACGACAGATGGTTGCCGGCGATGATGGCCGGGCCCGACGCCGGCACATGGTCGAGTCCCTCGATGCGGGGACGGAAGACCAGTCTCAGCAGTGGCCCGAGGATCACGTATTTGAGCAGGTAGTAGAACAAGGGGGTCGCTCCTCACTCTGGCGGATCGGCTCAACCGCCGCGTTCTAGCAGGTCAGCGGGTGTGTGATGAGGTGTCAGTGTAGGTGCGCGCGCGGTCGGCCGGAACCGTTCCGGAACCGGGGCCGCGGCGCCGCTCCGGCATCGGCCCCGACAAGAGGCATTCACCCATTCTGGTCACTGCCGTTCCGTGATGGGCATCAGCTGGCTGAAGTTGCCAGAAAAAGGCGACCACTCGATGCGCGGAATAGCGCCGGAAACGGATGGCGTCGACGTGTGTTCCTGAGTCTTTTCGTTTGGCTCGGTGCGGACTTCGGCGAGCCGACACGATGTCTATTAACCGCGGAGATCCAGGCTCTACACTATGGGTCGCTCGTAGGGGGATGTATGGAGCAACAGATACGGCTGGCCGGTTCGGCCAAACAGTTCTTGCGCGAGATGGGGAGAGCCGAGCGTCAGGAATTGGCCGATGCGCTCAGAATTGCCTTCGGTGGGGACCATCACTTCCCGGTCGCGAGGGTGCGCATGACGCCCGACGGATTCCGCGCCATGCTGCTGTCCATCGGTTACCTCGTCGTCTTCCGGCAGATGGACGAATACGAGGTCAAGCAGTACGACACCGAACGCGGCGTCATGATCATGGACGTGCTGACCGCGAGTGAGGCCCAGCCCTTCTGAGCCGCACCGCGCCGGTGGCGGGGGGCAGCGCCCGGCGGGGGCCGCCAGATGGATCCGCACGTCGACGGGGTCCTGCGGCTTCGGTGGGCTGGATGCGTAGGCGAACACGCCGATGGCGACGGCCGCGACGAGTGCCGCCCAGGTCAGCCGGGTCTTCATCCGCCGGTACAGGTCCAGTGTCGCGTAGTAGTTGGCGCACTGGACCACCTCGCGTGCCGCGGAGCGCAGTTCCGCCGCCCGTCGCACGGCCGCTTCGCGGGACGCGGGGTCGGCGGCGGTATGGATCTTTTCGTCGGCCTCGCGGAGCCGGCGGTGCAGGCCGGGCAGATCCGGGGCCGCGTGACCGTACAGCTCGTGCCGGTTGTCCTCGATCCGCTCGGCCACGCGGTCGAAGCGTCGGCGCCGTTCATGGCCGGGTACGTCCGTGAGCTGTGACTCGATGTCCCGGTCCGTGAAGGTGTTGAGGGTGACCCAGTCCTGGGTGAGGACGGCGGAGGCGCTGCTCGCCATGTACCCCAGGGTGGCCAGCGCGGTGCCGAGGCCGGCGAGCGCCGCCCACAGCCGCCACGAGGTCGGTGGCAGCGCTCCGATGCCGGTGAGCTGCAGGCCCGCCGTCAGCGCCGCGGCGATCCCGGCGAAGGCCGTGAGCAGCCACTTGGCGGTCGAGCGCAGTGATTCCAGGGCGGCGGCGTACCCCGACCCCAGTCCAGGGCCCTCGGGAACGGAGCTGTCGGCCATCGTGATCCCCGTTCGACGACAAGCCGGGAATGTGTCGTCAACGGTTGACGACGCTCTCTCGGAGCGTACAATCTGGAGTGCATCGCGAACAACAGCCGCTCTCGGGCACATTGCACGCGGGGCGTTGCCGGCCCGGGGGGAGTCACCCATGCAGACCATCGGCATCCGGGAGGTGTCCGGCGATCTCATCAAGGCCGCCGCCAGGCGCGGTGAGGTACTGGGGATCACCAACGGACGCGTCCTCGCCGGGGTTCTCATGCCTCTGCAGCGGACGACGGTGGAGCGTCTGGTCGACCAGAACCTCACCCGCATCCTGCAGAACACCAGGGAAGGGCAGCAGGACGCGGCGGCGGGCGGTTCCGTCGAACTGGGGGAGCTGACCGCAGAGCCTCCCCGTCCCGCGGCCCGCCGGGCCCCGGCGAGGGTGACGATCCGGCAGCTGTCCGGAGCGCGCATCGAGGAGGCCGCCGCGGCGCACGAGGCGCTGGTCGTCACCCATGGCGGCGACGCCGTCGCGCTTCTCGTCCCCGTCACCCTGCAGTGGGTGGAACAGCTCGTCGAGCGCAACCTCTCACGCATCCGCCACAGCATCGAGCGCGGGGAGCGGGAGATCGCGACGGGCGGGCAGGTGCCCACCCTCGACGAGCTGCTCGAGGAGGGCGACACCAGGGAACGGCCGTCGGCGCGGGGACACGCGGACGCGGAGGCGCCGCCGGAGGAGATGTCGCCCGAACGCCCCGCCCCGCCCGGTGCCGCCCGGGGCGGACTGCTGCACCAGCGCGCCATCGGCATCAACATCGTCTCCGACGACGTGGACAGCCGTGACCGGCTGATCGGTGTGGTCACCGACATGCTCGGCCGCGTCGTCCACGGGCCGGTCGTGTCACCACTGCCCGACCTGGACCAGGCGCAGGTGCTGGCGAGCATCCTCGACCTCATCGACGAACTGCACGCGACCCTGCGTCCCGAGCGGGAGCACCTGATCGGGGTGGGCATGGGCATCGGCGGGCATGTGCACCGCGGCACGGTCGTGAACTCGCCGAACGCCAGCTGGCGCCGGTTCCCGCTGGCCTCCCTGGTGCAGCAGCGCCTCGACGTCCCCGTCGTCCTGGACAACGACGCGAACTCCCTCGCCGTCCGCGAGCGGCTCCTCGGGGGGACCGACGACGAGAGCATGGCCGTCGTCCTGATCACCGACAGGGGCGTCGGCTCGTCCCTCATCCTCAACGGGCGGGTGTTCCGCGGTGCCCACGGGATGGCCGGGGAGCTGGGCCACATCCCCGTCGAGGTCGGCCACCACAGCGACAAGGTCAAGTGCCGCTGCCAGAGCCACGGTTGCCTGGAAGGCGCGACAGCCCCGTACGCCATCGCCAGGACCCTCGCGGAGGAAGGGTTCCACGGAGACTTCGAAGCCGCCGTCGAGGACGGCGACGCGACCACCCCGGGCGGTGTCATCCACACGGTCTTCGACCGCGCCGGAGAGGCACTGGGCCGGGCGATCGCCACGCTCGTCAACCTGTTCAACCCGTCCACCGTCGTGCTCGTCGGCCCGCGGCCCCTGGTCGGTGCCCCCCGCTCGTTCCGCAACGGGGCGGACGCGCCGCAGCGCGGCGCCGCCGGCCTGTACATGCGTGCCGTGGAGCGGGCCGTCAACGACCACGCGTTCTCCACCGGCGCCGACGACTGCCAGTTCGTCGTCCGGCAGGTGAACGACGCGGAGGGCGCCGCCGCAGCGGCGGCCTGCATCATCGAGCAGTTCGCACCCCTGGGCGGCACCTACGCGCTGAGCCGGCACGGTGCCGGCCCGGCCTGTCAGGCCTGCTCCGCCAGCACCTTTCCCAACGCCCCCAGCGCGTCCCGCAGTTCCTCGCCCGTGACGGTGAGCGGCGGGGCCAGCCGGATGGTGGAGCCATGGGTGTCCTTGGCCAGGACGCCCTCGGCCAGGAGCCGTTCGCCGATCTCGCGGCCCGACCCGATGACGGGATCCACGTCGACGCCCGCCCACAGCCCGCGCGCCCGGTAGCCCACGACCCCCTTGCCGACCAGGGCCGCGAGGCCCTCGCGCAGCACGACGCCCAGCTCGGCCGCCCGCCGCTGGAACTCGCCCGTCGCCAGCAGCTCCACGACCGCCGACCCCACCGCCGCGGCCAGCGGATTGCCGCCGAACGTCGACCCGTGCTCGCCCGGCCGCAGCACCTCCAGCACGTCCCGGCGCCCGACCACCGCCGACACCGGCACGATGCCGCCGCCCAGCGCCTTGCCCAGCAGCACCAGATCGGGCACGACGCCCTCGTGCTCCACGGCGAGGGTGTGACCGGTGCGGCCCAGGCCCGACTGGATCTCGTCCGCGACGAACAGGCAGCCGGCCCGGCGGGTCAGCTCGCGCACGCCCCGCAGATAGCCGTCGTCGGGCACGAGCACGCCCGCCTCGCCCTGGATGGGCTCGATCAGCACGGCCGCCGTCGTCTCGTCCACGGCCGCCTCCAGGGCGGCCAGGTCGTTGTACGGGACGATGCGGAAGCCCGGAGTGAACGGGCCGAAACCGTCCCGGGCGAGCGGGTCCGTGGAGAAGCCGACGATCGTCGTCGTACGGCCGTGGAAGTTGTTCTCCGCCACCACGATCGTCGCCCGGTCCGCCGGGACGCCCTTCACCTCGTACGCCCACTTGCGGGCCACCTTCACCGCGCTCTCCACGGCCTCGGCACCCGTGTTCATCGGCAGCACCATGTCCAGGCCCGTCAGCGCGGCCAGGCCCTCCGCGAAGCCGGCGAGACGGTCGTTGTGGAACGCGCGCGACGTGAGCGTCAGCCGGTCCAGCTGGCGGTGCGCCGCCTCGACCAGCGCCGGGTGACGGTGGCCGAAGTTGAGGGCCGAGTAGCCCGCCAGCATGTCCAGATAGCGGCGCCCCTCGACGTCCTCCACCCACGCGCCCTCGGCGCGGGCGATCACCACGGGCAGCGGATGGTAGGTGTGCGCGAGCACCGGCTCCTCGGCGCGGATCAGCTCGGCGGACGAACGCGCAGGGGCGTCGGCGGACGGCGCGGGAACGACAGAGGTCATGAGCGGATCTCCTGAGTGCAGCACTTGATGCCGCCGCCGGCCTTGTGCAGCTCCGACAGGTCGACGGGGACGGGGACGTAACCCTGCCGCGCGAGCCGGCCCGCGAGCTGCTCGGCGCGCGGCGAGATGAAGACATGACGGCCGTCGGACACCGAGTTCAGCCCGAACGCCAGCGCGTCCTCGCGCGTCGCGAGCACCGCGTCCGGGTACAGCCGGGCGAGGACCTCGCGGCTGCCCGGCGAGAACGCCTCCGGGTAGTAGGCGATGTTCGCGTCGTCGCCGCCGGTTCCGTCGCCGAGCACGAACAGCGCGGTGTCCAGGTGGTAGAAGTACGGGTTCACCAGCTGAAGGCTGATCACCGGAACCCCGAAGAACTCCTGCGCCTCGCGGTGCGCCTCCCGGGTCGTACGGAAACCGGTGCCGGCCAGCACCCAGCGCCCGGCCGGGACGAGGTCGCCCTCGCCCTCACACACCGACTCCGGCCGGTGCACGTCGAAGCCGGCGGCCTTGAACCAGCTCTCGTAGGCGGCGGACTCGGGGCGCCGTTCGGGCGCGTGGAAGAGGGAGCCGAAGACCCGGCCCCCGAGAACGAGCGCGGAGTTGGCCGCGAAGACCATGTCGGGCAGGTCCGCGACCGGCTCCACGGCGTCCACGGTGTGACCGTGGGCGCGGTAGGCGCCGATGAGCTCCGCCCACTGGCCGCGGGCGAGATCGACGTCGACGGGACGGTCCGGGTGCATCCAAGGGTTGATCGCGTACTGCACGGTGAAGTGCCGGGGTTCGCAGACCAGATAGCGCCGCCTGCTCGGCACACGGCTCTCGGACACAGAGGGTTCCCTCCGCTCTCAGCGCGTGGTTGAGGTGGACACCACGGTAGAAAGCGGCACAGACGGGCGACAAGTGACGAAAGCTGCGTGGCTGCGCAGGATCGCTGCGTTGTCGGGGGCCTCAGCGCACGTCTGCTGCGTCCACGGACGGGACGGGGCGGCTCAGCGCAGGCCGGCCGCGTCCTCGGGCGCCGGCTGGCTCGCGCCCGCCTCCGGGCTCTCCGGCAGCAGGTGCGACAGCACCATGCAGCTGATCGTCTTCCGGATGAACGGCTCCGTCCGGATGCGCTCCAGTACCTCCTCGAAGTGCTCCACGTCCCGCGCCCGCACATGCAGCAGCGCGTCCGCGCCCCCGGTCACCGTCATGGCGGCCACGATCTCCGGATGGTTGCGCACCACCTCCGCGAGGCGTCGGGGCGGCGCCGCGCCCTCGCAGTACACCTCCACGTACGCCTCCGTGCGCCAGCCCAGCGCCGAGGGCCGCACCGTGGCCGAGAACCCGGTGATCACTCCGGTCTCGCGCAGCCGGTCCACCCGCCGCTTCACGGCCGTCGCCGACAGCCCGACCGTCGCGCCGATCTCGGCGAAACTGGTCCTGGCGTTCGCCATCAGAGCGGTGACGATCCTCCGGTCGAGGTCGTCGAACGGCGCCGGCCTGCTGTCCATGTCCGCACTGTATCCAGCGCGGACATCCACGCCGGGCACATGTCCAGACGTACGGATTGCTCCTACACTCCACGTTCATGCTGCGCGCCCTCGCCGTCGACGACGAACGCCCCTCGCTGGAGGAACTCCTCTACCTGCTGAACGCGGACCCGCGCATCGGCAGCGCCGAGGGCGCGAGCGACGCCACCGAGGCGCTGCGCCGCATCAACCGGGCCCTGGAGTCCGGCCCCGGCGGGCCCGAGGCGATCGACGTCGTCTTCCTCGACATCCAGATGCCCGGCCTCGACGGCCTCGACCTGGCCCGGCTGCTCACCGGCTTCGCCACGCCGCCGCTCGTCGTGTTCGTCACCGCCCACGAGGACTTCGCCGTGCAGGCCTTCGACCTCAAGGCCGTCGACTACGTGCTCAAGCCCGTGCGGAAGGAACGTCTCGCCGAGGCCGTGCGCCGCGCCGCCGAACGCCGCGGCGCCGCCCCCCTGATCCCCGTGCACGAACCAGATCCGGACCACATATCCGTCGAGCTCGGCGGGGTCACCCGCTTCGTCCCCGTCGACGACATCACCCACGTCGAGGCCCACGGCGACTACGCGCGGCTGCACACCGACCGGGGCAGCCACCTGGTCCGTATCCCGCTGTCCACGCTGGAGGAGCGCTGGCGGGCCCGCGGCTTCCTGCGCATCCACCGCCGCCACCTCGTCGCCCTGCGCCACATCGCCGAGCTGAGACTGGACGCGGGCACGGTGAGCGTGCTCGTCGGCGAGGAGGAGCTCCAGGTCAGCCGACGGCACGCACGCGAACTCCGCGACCTGCTGATGCGGAGGCCGTGACGGTGCCCCAGGACCCCACCGAGCGCCGCGTCGTGGTCACCGCCCCGCCCCGCCGCACCACCCGCGCCTACGGCTACTACCGCCCCCGCACCGAGATCGACGAGCAGACCACCCTCGGCCACACCTACGTCCGCTCCCTCATGCGCAGCCAGCTGCGCGCCGCCCTCACCGGGTTCGCGGTGCTCGCCCTGCTGGTCGGCCCGCTCCCGCTGGTCTTCGCGGCGGCGGCGGACGGCCGCCTGGAGTGGGCGGTGCTCGGCTTCGGCCTGTACGCCCCGCTGGTCCTCCTCGCCCGCTGGTACGTCCGACGAGCCGAGCGCAACGAACGCGACTTCGTGCGCCTCGTCGAAGACCGCTGACCCCGGGCGGCACCCACCGATGAACTCCGGCTACGCCGTCCCCGCCGTCGCGCTCGTCGTCGTCGCGACCGTCCTCGTCGGCGCGTTCGGCCTGCGCATCTCCCGTACGACGTCCGACTTCTACGTCGCCTCCCGCACCGTCGGCCCCCGCCTCAACGCGGCCGCGATCAGCGGCGAGTACCTGTCAGCCGCCTCCTTCCTCGGCATCGCGGGCCTGGTCCTCGTCCAGGGCCCCGACATGCTCTGGTACCCGGTCGGCTACACCGCGGGCTACCTGGTACTCCTGCTGTTCGTCGCGGCCCCGCTGCGCCGCTCCGGCGCGTACACGCTGCCCGACTTCGCCGAGGCACGGCTCGCCTCCCAGGCGGTGCGGCGGCTCGCGGGGGCCTTCGTGGTAGGGGTCGGCTGGCTGTACCTGCTGCCCCAGCTGCAGGGCGCCGGCCTGACACTGGCCGTGCTGACCGCCGCGCCCGACTGGCTCGGCGGCGTCATCGTCGCCGTCGTGGTGGTCGCGACCGTCGCCGCGGGCGGTATGCGCAGCATCACCTTCGTCCAGGCGTTCCAGTACTGGCTGAAACTCACCGCCCTGCTCGTCCCCGCCCTCTTCCTCGTCCTGGCCTGGCAGGACGACGGCGCCGACCGCCGGGTCTTCGACGAACCCGCCGCCTTCCGCGAGCAGCGCGTCGTCCGCGTCGACGACACCCTCGACCTGCGCCTGGAACGCCCCCTCAGTGTCACCGCCACCGGCACGGTCGACGGCCGCCGGTACGAGAACGAGAGCCTCGACCTGCCCGCCGGCACCCACCGCGTCGACCGCGGCACCGAACTGACCTTCACCGCGGGCGACCCCGTCCCCGTCGCCGACCGCGGCACGGGCGGCGGCATGTCGGACTCCCTCGCCGCGGGCCGCGAGCAGCGCCCGCTGTACGCCACGTACGGGCTGATCCTCGCCACCTTCCTCGGCACCATGGGCCTGCCCCATGTCGTCGTCCGCTTCTACACCAGCCCGAACGGCGTCGCCGCCCGCCGCACCACGGTCGTCGTCCTCGCCCTGGCCGGCGCGTTCTACCTGCTCCCGCCCGTCTACGGGGCGCTCGGCCGCAGTTACGCCCCCGAGCTGGCCCTCACCGGTGACGCCGACGCGGCCGTGCTGCTCCTGCCGGACCGGATGATCGGCGGGCTCGGCGGCGACCTGCTGGGCGCGCTCGTCGCGGGCGGGGCGTTCGCCGCGTTCCTGTCCACCGCGTCCGGGCTGACCATGGCCGTGGCGGGCGTCCTCACCCAGGACGTGCTGCCCTCGCGCGGCGTACGGCACTTCCGGCTCGGCACGGTCCTCGCGATGGCCGTGCCGCTGGCGGCCAGCGCACTGGTGGGCGGGCTGCCCGTGGCCGACGCGGTGGGCCTCGCCTTCGCCGTGTCCGCGTCCTCGTTCTGCCCGCTGCTCGTGCTCGGCATCTGGTGGCGGCGGCTCACCCCGCCGGGCGCGGCCGCCGGGATGCTCGTCGGCGGGGGATCGGCGCTGTGCGCGGTCGCGGCGACCATGGCGGGCTACCCCGCGCACGGCAGCCTGCACGCGCTGCTCGCCTGGCCCGCGCTGTGGTCCGTGCCGCTCGGGTTCCTGACGATGGTGCTGGTGTCGCTGGCGACACCGGGGCGGGTGCCGCCCGGCACCCCGGCGATCCTCGCGCGCTTCCATCTGCCGGAGGAGCTCGTGGGCGGCAAGGCGCGCGGCGCGGTGCCGGACGTACCGGAAGAGGGGGAGGACACATGGGCGCGGGAGAGATGAGCGCGTTCGTCGCCGGGCTGTGCGTGGCCGCGCTGCCGCTGCTCGCCGCCGGGTTCTGGCTGGGGCGGCGCACCGCGCGCACCCGCAGCCTCGGCGGGCTCGGCACACCCGTCGAGCACGCCACCTTCGAGACCCTGCACACCGCGTCCCTCGCCGCGCCGCCGCTGCGCGCGGGCCTCACCGAGGAGACCGCCCGCAGGTCGGCACGGCGGCTGCGCACCCTGCTCGGCACGGACGCGCTCTGCCTCACCGACCACGAGACGGTCCTCGCCTGGGACGGAGCGGGCGAGCACCATCGCGCACAGATCATGGAACGCCTCGCGGGCCCCCTGGAGACCGGCCGCGGCGAGGCCTTCCGGCTGACGTGCGAGGAGCCGGACTGCCCGCTGCGCTGGGCCGTCGTCGCGCCCCTCACCGTCGACGACCGCGTCCACGGCGCGCTCGTCGCCTGCGCGCCCGGCGAGTCCGCCGTCCTGGTCCGCGCCGCCGGGGAGGTCGCCCGCTGGGTCTCCGTCCAGCTGGAACTGGCCGACCTCGACCGCTCCCGCACCCGCCTCATCGAGGCCGAGATCAGGGCCCTGCGCGCCCAGATCTCCCCGCACTTCGTCTTCAACTCGCTCGCAGTGATCGCGTCCTTCGTGCGGACCGACCCCGAGCGGGCCCGTGAGCTGCTGCTGGAGTTCGCCGACTTCACCCGCTACTCGTTCCGCCGGCACGGCGACTTCACCACCCTCGCCGACGAATTGCACGCCATCGACCACTACCTGGCGCTCGTCCGGGCCCGCTTCGGCGACCGCCTCTCGGTCACCCTCCAGATAGCCCCCGAGGTCCTGCCGGTCGCCCTGCCCTTCCTCTGCCTCCAGCCCCTCGTCGAGAACGCCGTCAAGCACGGTCTGGAGGGCAAGATCGTGTCGGCCGGAGGCAAGTGCCACATCGGCATCACCGCGCAGGACGCGGGCGCCGAGGCGCTCGTCGTCATCGAGGACGACGGCGCCGGCATGGACCCCGAGCTGCTGCGCCGCATCCTGGCGGGGGAGGCCGGCCCCTCCGGCGGCATCGGCCTGAGCAACGTCGACGAGCGGCTCCGCCAGGTGTACGGCGACGACCGCGGCCTCGTCATCGAGACCGCGGTCGGGGCGGGTATGAAGATCACCGCCCGGCTGCCCAAGTACCAGCCGGGCGTTCACTCGGGGGGCCGGCTGCCCCGCGAGTGAGGCCTCAGGCGCTGCGCGAGGCTGCCATGCCGAGCGTGACGAGGCCGAGGAGGACCCAGCCGAACCAGAGCCAGCCGTTGGAGCCGAGGGCCACCGTGTAGGCCGTCACCATGACGAGCCCACCCACGGTGAGCACTCCCATCGTCTTCGTGGAACCGGGCATCGCGACACCCTCCTGGAGACTTGATCCCTCTCCATGGTGCCCCCGTTCCGGGAAAAAAGACTCAGCGGCCGCGCGCGTCGAGCGAAGCCAGATAGGCGTTGTACGCCTCGAGCTCCTTGTCCCCGTCGCGCTCGGCGGCGCGGTCCTTGCGCCGGGCCTGCCGCTGCTCGGAGCGGTACCACTGGAACAGCAGCGCTATCAGCACGAGCACGGACGGGATCTCACTGAACGCCCAGGCGATACCGCCGGCCGCGTTCTGGTCGGAGAGCGCCTCGATGCCGAGCGAGGCCGGAGGGTTCCGGTACGTCTCGACCATCGGAGTGGACGCCATCATCAGCGCGATGCCGAAGAACGCGTGGAACGGCATGCCCGCGAACAGCTCCAGCATCCGCATCAGATAGCCCGGGCGGTGCGGCCCCGGGTCGACGCCCATGATCGGCCAGAAGAACACCAGGCCGACGGCGAGGAAGTGCAGCATCATCGCGATGTGCCCCGGCTTCGACTCCATCAGGAAGTCGAACAGCGGCGTGAAGTACAGCGCGTACAGGCTCGCGATGAACATGGGGATCGTGAACACGGGGTGCGTGATGATCCGCATGTACCGGCTGTGCAGCAGCATCAGCAGCAGCTCGCGCGGACCCTTGCGGCCCCGCCCCGCGGTCGGCAGCGCGCGCAGCGCCAGCGTGATCGGGGCGCCGAGCAGCAGCAGGATCGGCGCCAGCATGCTGATCACCATGTGCTGCACCATGTGCACGCTGAACATGACCATGCCGTAGTCGTTCAGCCCGGTGCACATCATCAGCAGGATGAGCAGCACCCCGACGGCGAACCACACCGTGCGGTTCACCGGCCACTTGTCACCGCGCCGGGTCAGCCGGGCGACCCCCCACCCGTACAGGGCGAGCGCCACCAGGCAGCCGATGAGGAAGAACGGGTCCGTCGACCACTCGAGCCCCCGCCCCAGCGTGAACGGCGGCAGGTCCATCGACGTGCCGTGCCCGCTGTGATCCATCCCACGGCTCCTGATTCGTGCGGGTTGTGCTGTCTGTCCGCACCCAGAGTAGAGCCGCCCCCCGGCGCGTCCGGCACCGGGGGGCGGTTCAGCGCGCCGGTCGTCGCACGGCGACCGGGCGGAACGTCACAGCACGCATTCCGCCTCGGCGTACCGGTCCAGCGGGACGGTCTTCAGCGTCTCGACGGCCTCCGCCAGCGGCACCATCACGATGTCGGTGCCGCGCAGCGCGGTCATCATGCCGAACTCGCCCCGGTGCACGGCCTCCACCGCGTGCCAGCCGAACCGGGTCGCGAGGACGCGGTCGTACGCGGTCGGGGTGCCGCCGCGCTGGACGTGCCCGAGGATCACCGGACGGGCCTCCTTGCCGAGGCGCCGCTCCAGTTCGACGGCGAGCTGGCGGGCGACCCCGGCGAAGCGCTCGTGGCCGTAGACGTCCTTGCCGCCCTCGTCGAAGTCCATGGTGCCGGGCCTGGGCTTGGCGCCCTCGGCGGCCACGACGATCGCGAACCGCTTGCCCTGGTCGAAGCGCTCGCCGACCTTGGCGGTCAGCTCGTCGATGTCGAAGGGCCGCTCGGGGACGACGACGGCGTGCGCGCCGGCCGCCATACCGGAGTGGAGGGCGATCCAGCCGGTGTGCCGGCCCATCACCTCCACGATGAGGACGCGCTGGTGGGACTCGGCCGTGGTCTTCAGCCGGTCCAGCGCCTCGGTCGCCACCCCCACGGCCGTGTCGAAGCCGAAGGTGACGTCCGTCACCGCGATGTCGTTGTCGATGGTCTTCGGCACGCCGACGATCGGCAGGCCGTTGTCCGAGAGCAGCCGGGCCGCCTTGAGCGTGCCCTCACCGCCGATCGGGATGATCGCGTCGAGGCCGAGGTCCTGGACATGGCTCCTGGCCCGCTCCACGCCGTCCCGCAGATGCTCGGGGCGGACGCGGGAGGAACCGAGGATCGTGCCGCCGCGGGCGAGGATGCCGCCCACCGCGTCGAGGTCGAGCTTGAGGTAGTCGCACTCCAGGAGACCCTTCCAGCCGTCCCGGAAGCCGATGACCTCGTCGCCGTGGTCGACGACGGAACGGTGCACGACGGACCGGATGACGGCGTTCAGCCCGGGGCAGTCACCGCCGGACGTGAGGACACCAATGCGCATAGCCCGAGATACCTTCTCCACGTGGGCCGGGAGCCGGACGCCGCTGTCCGGCGGGACCCCGTCACCCTACCGGCGGAAGGGGGAGGGGCCGCACCGTGCGTCCGCGTTCCGGACACCCCCGCACACGTGAGCGCCGGACGTGACAGACGGGCCCTCGTGCGGGGGTGGGAACACCGCGCACAAGGGCCCGTCACGGACCGGCGAGGGAGGTCAGGCGGGCTGCTCGGCCGCCGCGATCCGCTCGTTGCGGAGCGCCTCGTACCAGCGGTCGTCGACCGGCGGCAGCGCGTTGACGTCGAGCGCGAGCTTCAGCAGGTGGTCCGCGATCAGCGGGTTGCGGGCGAGCACCGGCCCGTGCATGTACGTCCCGAAGACCGTGTCGTTGAACGCGCCCTCCGTGCCGTCGCCCGTGCCGTTGCCGTTGCCGATGCGCACCCGCGCCAGCGGGCGCGCGGTGGGGCCGAGGTGCGTCACGCCCTGGTGGTTCTCGAACCCGGTCAGCGGCGGCAGGCCGAGCTGCGGGTCCATGTCCGCGAGCACGTCACCGACGCAGCGCGCGCCCTCGCCGCGCGTGGTGGTGATGTCCAGCAGCCCGAGGCCGGGCTCCCGCTGGCCGAGGTCGTTGATGAACTCGCGCCCGAGGATCTGGTAGCCGGCGCAGACCGAGAACACGATCGCGCCGTTCTCCACGGCCCGGTACAGCTGGCCGTCGCGGCGCAGCCGCTCGGCCGCGAGCCGCTGCGGCCGGTCCTCGCCGCCCCCTATCAGGTAGATGTCGCCGGAGGTGGGGATCGGCTGGTCGCTGCGTACGTCCAGCCGGGCCACGTCCAGGCCGCGCTGGCGCGCCCGGCGCTCGACGACGAGCACGTTGCCCTGGTCACCGTAGGTGCTGAGCAGGTCCGGGTAGACCCAGACGACCCGCAGTTGGTTGTCGCTCACAAAAGTCCCCTGAGGTCTCGTGTCAGTTGCCGACGCGGCGGCGCAGGTCCTGGAACGCGGTGTAGTTCGCGATGACCTCGATCCGGCCCGGCGGGCACATCTGCACGGCCTCATCGAGGCTGTCGCAGACCTGGAAGTGCTGGTTCGCCACCTCCAGGCGGACCGCGAGGTCCAGCTTGCGGTCGCCGATGACGAAGATCGGGTGACCGGTGAGGCGCGTGTAGTCGACGTCCCACAGCCAGGAGGTGTCGGTGCCGTCGGCCGAGCGCGCGTTCACCGACAGGATCACCGGCGCGGGCGGCGGGTCGATCAGCGAGAACGTCTCCAGCCAGCCCGCCGGGTTCTTGGCGAGCAGCAGCCTGAGGTCGCGCTCCATGAACTGCACCACGTCGTACCGGCCGGCCACCGCCTGGACCTGGTACATGCGCTCCAGGGCGACCTGCGGCGGCACCCCGAAGACGGCGGCGACGGCGGCCGAGGAGGCGGCGTTGGCCTTGTTGGCGCGGCCCGGCAGCTGAAGGTGGATCGGCCAGGCGGAGCCGTGCGGGTCGAGCACGTGGTCGCCGGAGAGCGCCCAGCTCGGGGTGGGCCGGCGGAAGCCGCACTCACCGCAGAACCAGTCGTCGCCGGGGCGCTGCATCACACCGCCGCACGCCGGGCAGGACCAGGCGTCGTCCTTCCACATCTGCCCCGCCGCGACCCAGATCACATTGGGGGAGGAGGACGCCGCCCACACCACCAGCGGGTCGTCGCAGTTGGCCACGATGACGGCCTTGGTGCCGGCCAGGCCCTCGCGCCAGTTCTCGGCGAGCATGCGGGTCTCGGCCGCCCGGTCCAGCTGGTCGCGCGAGAGGTTCAGCAGCGCGATGCACTTCGGGTCGGTGTCCCGGGCCACTCCGGCGAGGTACTTCTCGTCGACCTCGATGACGCCGAACTTGGCGTCCGAGCCGCCCGCCAGCGCCGAGGTGATGCCCGCGGGCATGTTGGCGCCGAGCGCGTTGGAGACGACCGGGCCCGCGGCGCGCAGCGCCTCCGCGATCAGCCGGGTGGTCGTGGTCTTGCCGTTGGTCGCGGAGACGAGGACACAGTCCAGGTTCTGGGCGAGCCGGGCGAGGAGGTCGGGGTCGAGCTTGAGGGCGACCTTGCCGCCGATCACCGATCCGCTGCCGCGACCCGCGGCGCGCGATGCCGCCGCGACGGCCCGGCCCGCCGTCACGGCCAGCTTGGCCCGCGGCGTGAGCGGGTCCGAGTTCCCTGCCATCAGTTCTCGATCCTCCTTGCGTGCGCGCCGCGCCTGAACCTGTTCGGCAACGTGGTGCGGACCTCAGCCTATCGAGATCCACTCGTACGCCCGAATCGCGGTCGCCGCCCCGGCGCACGGGCGGCACCGAGGACCGTACCCTTGCGGCCATGCGACACGGTTCTCTCCCCGGTGCCCGGGGGCGTATACGGCCTCTGACCTTGCTCGGGGACCCGGTTCTGCACGCGGGGTGTGAAGAAGTCACGGAGTTCGGGCCCGAACTGGCGGCCCTTGTGGAGGACTTGTTCGCCACGATGTACGCCGCCCGGGGCGTGGGGCTCGCCGCGAACCAGGTGGGCGATCCGCGCCGGGTGTTCGTCTACGACTGCCCGGACGACGAGGACGTCCGTCATGTGGGGCACGTGGTCAACCCGCGGCTCGTGGAGACGGGCGGCATGGTGCTGCGCGGCCCGGAGGGCTGTCTGTCGCTGCCGGGCCTCGAGGCGGGCACCGAGCGCCATGACGAGGCGGTCGTCGAGGGTGTCACCCTGGACGGCGACCCGGTGCGGGTGCGCGGCACCGGTTTCTTCGCGCGGTGCCTGCAGCACGAGTGCGACCACCTGGACGGCCTGCTGTACGTGGACCGCGTCACCGGGTGGCGCAGGCGGCGGGTGCTGCGGCAGGCCGCGCGGGCGCCGTGGAGCCGCTGACCGGCGGGTGTGCAGGGCCGCGTGGCGTGCCGCGGCCCTGAGGCGCGTATGTCGTGATGTGCCGCGGCCCTGAGCGCGTACGTCAGAAGCCGGGGCCGCCGACCCGGTCGCCGGCCGCCGCCAGCCGCCCCCACAGCAGGTCGGCGAGGCTGCGCACGAGCTCGGCGCGGGAGCAGGGGCGTTCGCCCAGCCACCAGTCGCCGGCCGCGTGCATCATGCCGACGATGCCGTGCCCCCACACCCGGGCGAGCCGCCGGCTGTCCGGGCCGAGGTCGAGCCGTTCCTCTATGACCCTGCCCAGCTCCTCGCCCATGCGGCGCAGCAGGGGAGCGGAGTGCCTGCCGACGTCGAAGCCCTGGTCGGCCTGCTGGCCGCCCTCCGCCGGATGCATCAGAAAGCGGTACACCTGAGGACGTGCCTCGATGGCCGACAGATAGGTGTCGAGCGTCTGCTCGACGCGCTCACGGCGCTCCGCCGGGGCGTCCAGCGCGGCCCGCAGCGAGTCGAGGAGGGCGTCCGTGTGGCGCTGGGCGAGGGCCGCGTACAGCCCGCCCTTGTCGCCGAAGTGCCGGTAGAGGATCGGCTTGGTGATGCCCGCCTCGGCGGCGATGGCGTTCATCGAGGCCCCGGGACCGTCGCGGAGCACCACTCTGTCGGCGGCCTCCAGCAGCTCGCGCCGACGGCGGTCGGCGGACCGTTCCTGGTCGGTCCGCTGCGTGGTGTCCATGTGTCTCTCCCCCACCCGTGCTGAATCGGTGATGCCTGCGCAAACTAACACTGATGGGCACGTCTCTATCGAACGGGCTGACGAGGGGCATGGGGAGTTGACTTTTCCTACCGCCCGGTAACACACTGCGGTTACCTTAGGTAACACGTCAGTGCGGTGCGGGAGGGATCATGGCCGAGTTCACCATGGAGCTCAACGACGAACAGAAGGAGGTCCGCGACTGGCTCCACGGGTTCGCCGCCGATGTGATCCGCCCCGCGGCCGCCGAGTGGGACGAGCGCGAGGAGACCCCCTGGCCGATCATCCAGGAGGCCGCCAAGGTCGGCATCTACTCCCTCGACTTCTACGCCCAGCAGTACTTCGACGCCACCGGTCTCGGCATCCCCATGGCGATGGAGGAGCTGTTCTGGGGTGACGCCGGCATCGCCCTGTCCATCGTCGGCACCGGCCTCGCCGCCGTGGGCGTCCTCGCCAACGGCACCGAGGAACAGATCGGCACCTGGATCCCCCAGATGTACGGCGACACCAACGACGTCAAGGTCGCGGCCTTCTGCTCCTCCGAGCCCGACGCCGGCTCCGACGTGGCCTCCATGCGTACGCGTGCCGTGTACGACGAGGCCAAGGACGAGTGGGTGATCAACGGCACCAAGACCTGGGCGACCAACGGCGGCATCGCCAACGTGCACGTGGTCGTCGCGGTCGTCGACCCGGAGCTGGGTTCCAAGGGCCACGCCTCCTTCATCGTTCCGCCGAACACGCCGGGTCTTGGCCAGGGCCAGAAGTTCAAGAAGCACGGCATCCGCGCCTCGCACACCGCCGAGGTGATCCTGGACAACGTGCGCGTGCCCGGTTCCTGCCTGCTCGGCGGCAAGGAGAAGCTGGACCAGCGTCTCGCCCGCGCGCGTGAGAAGGCCAAGAAGGGCGGCGAGCGCGTCAAGAACGCCGCGATGGCCACCTTCGAGGCCTCCCGCCCGGCGGTCGCCGCGATGGCGGTGGGCACCGCGCGGGCCGCGTACGAGGTGGCCCTCGACTACGCGAGGACGCGGGAGCAGTTCGGCCGGCCGATCATCGACAACCAGGGCGTGGCCTTCCAGCTCGCCGACATGCGCACGTCCATCGACGCGGCCCGGCTGCTGACGTGGCGCGCCTCGTGGATGGCGATCAACGGCAAGCCGTTCACCGCGGCCGAGGGCTCCATGTCGAAGCTGTTCGCCAGCGAGACCGCCAAGAAGGTCACCGCGCAGGCGATCCAGATCCTCGGCGGCAACGGGTACACGCGGGAGTACCCGGTGGAGCGCATGCACCGGGACGCCGCCATCTACACCATCTTCGAGGGCACCAGCGAGATCCAGCGGCTGGTGATCTCCCGGACGCTGTCGGGGATGCCGATCCGGTAGGGCGGCGGGCCCTCAGCGGTACCGGAGCGGTGTGAGCTGTTCGATGTCGTACCGCGCCCGGAGTTCCTCGATCGCCGCGCGGTCCGGTGGGCCGCCGGCGTCGAGGATCCCGAGCAGCTCCTCGAAATAGCGCTCGTGGTCCGGCGGCGGCGACGCCTGGAAGAACATCCGCGCCGGGGCGTCGGTGGGGTTCGCGAAGGCGTGCGGGCAGCCGGGCGGGACCGCGATCACCGTGCCCGGCGTCGCCCGCACCACCCGGTTGCCCGACCCCGACTCCCAGCGCTGCCAGGTGTCCGGGGTCCGTACGCGCGGCTCGAAGGCGAGCACGTCCAGCTCGCCCTCGAGCACGTAGAACAGCTCCTCGCTGCGCGCGTGCACATGGGCGCCCACGTCGAAGCCGGGCGGGACGACCACCTCGAAGCTGGACGCCACGCGCGAGTGCGTGCCGGTCACCTTGAACGTCACGTCGTGCGCGGGTGTGCGCACCGTGCGCCCGTGGCCCGGCGGCACGAGCAGTCCCTCGGACGGCGGGAGGAGAGCGGTCACCAGGTCACGGGCAGGGCCTCGGGCCCCCGGATCAGTGCGCCCCGCCGCCACGGCACCTCCTCGGGCGGGACCGCGAGCCGCAGCCCGGGCAGCCGGTCGACGATCGTGTTCACCAGCAGTTCCGCCTCCAGCCGGGCCAGCACCTGGCCCGCGCAGTAGTGGGGGCCGTTGCCGAACGCCAGGTGCGGGTTCGGGGTGCGGTCGAAGTCGATGCGCTCGGGGTCGGGGAAGACGTCCGGGTCGCGGTTGGCGGCGAGGTAGGAGACGTAGACCGGGTCGCCCTCGCGGATCCGTACGCCCCGGATCACCACGTCCTCCGTCGCGATGCGGGACAGGCCGACGGCGTTGCGGTGCGGGATGTAGCGCAGCAGCTCGTCCAGGGCCTGCGGGCGCAAGCCCGGCTCGGCGCGCATCCGCTCCATCAGCCGCGGGCGGGTGCACAGCACGAAGAACATCTGCCCGGTGTTGTTGGTGACGGCCTCGCCGCCGATCTGGACCGGCCCGGCGATCGCCATCGCCTCGTCCTCGGTGATGTCGCCCCGGCCGACCGCGGCGCCGAGCAGGGAGACGATGTCCTCGCCGTCGGAGCCGGCCCGGTCGGCGATGGCCTTGGCGAAGTACGCCTCCATGTCCCGTTTGCACTGCTCGCTGAACGCGGCGCCGCGCGAGGACGACAGGATGCCCTGCGTCCATTCGTGCATCAGCTCCCGGTCGGCGGCCGGGACGCCCATCAGCTCGCAGATCACGACCATCGGGAAGGGTTTCAGGACCCGCTCGATCAGATCCGCGGGCGGCCCGTCCGCGACCATCTCGTCGATCATGCGGTCGAGCATGTCCTGGGCGCCCGTGCGCAGCCGTTCCACGCCCTTGGAGGTGATGGCGGGGGCGATGGCCCGGCGCAGCCGGGAGTGGTCGGGCCGGTCGGCGAAGCCCATCGCCCCCGGCTGGGGAATGAAGTGCGGGGCCAGCCGGGTGACCTGCCGGCCCACCACGGCCGCGCGGCTGAACCGGGGGTCGTTCGTCACCAGCCGTACGTCGTCGTAGCGCGTCACCAGCCAGGCCCAGCCCTCGCCGTTGGGCAGCTGGATCCGGGTCACCGGGCCCTCGCGCATCAGCTCGGCCAGGACGGGGTCGAAGTCGACGCCCGTCAGGTTGAGGGCGGGCCAGTGCCGTACCGGGGGTGCGGGCGCGGTCTCTTCACTCGTCTCGCTCGTCGTCATCTCACACGGTCTCCGTTTTCTCTGGTCTTTGCTGTCGTGTGCTGCCAGCGGCCGAGGGCCATCTCGGCGGTGATGCCGGGGCCGAACCCGGCGAGCAGTCCGCGCGCGGCGTGCTCGGCGCCGCCCTCGTCGAAGAGGCGGCGCAGCGCGTCCAGGACGACGGCGCTCGCGATGTTGCCGTACTCGGTGAGCGTCGCCCGGCTGAAGCGGAAGGCCGTCTGCGGTACGTGGAGGAACTTGCTGAGGTCGTCCAGAATGCGCGGTCCGCCCGCGTGGACGATGTAGAAGTCCAGCTCGGAGGCGTTCCAGCCGTGCTTCCGGGCGAGCCCGTGGAGCGCCGGGGCAAGGGGTTCCATGGTGGCCGGCACCCGTTTGTCCAGCAGGAAGTGGAAGCCGGTGGCCCGGACGTCATACATGATCCACTCCTCGGTCTTGGGGATCAGGTACGAGCCGTTGCGCTCCAGTCTCACGCCGGTGCCGCCCTGTCCCCGGACGACCGCGGCCGCGATGCCGTCCCCGAACAGGCCGTTGGACAGCAGGGAACCGACGCCCAGGTCGGTGGGCTGGTAGCAGAGCGAGCAGAACTCGCAGGCGACGATCAGGACGTTGGCCTCCGGGTAGGCCGTGCAGAAGTCGTGCGCCCGGTTGATGGCGGCGCCCCCCGCGGCGCAGCCGAGCTGGGCGATCGGTATCTGCCGCGTCTCCGTACTGAAATCCATCGCGTTGATCAGCCAGGCCGTCAGCGAGGGCATCATGAACCCCGTGCAGGACACGTAGATGATGACGTCGATGTCCGTGGTGAGCAGCTCCGCGTCGTCCAGCGCCCGCTGCACGACCGCCGGGACACGCGCCTTCGCCTCGGCCTCGTAGAGCTTGTTGCGCCATTCGAAGCCGGGGTGCTTGAGGGTCTCCTCGATGGGCTGCACGATGTGCCGGGTGCGGACGCCGGTGTTCTCGATCAGCCGCAGGGCCAGCGGCAGTTGGGGGTGGTCGGGGTGCCGGGAGCGCGCCAGCTGCAGCGTCTCCTCCATCGTGATCACGTGTTCCGGGACGGAGACCGCCGGTCTGCACAAAGTCGCCATGGAGTACGCCTGCTTTCGCCATCCGGGGACTCGGTCGTCCCCGGGCGGAAGGTGGTGCCTTCCACGATCACCCGGCGGAGCGTGCAGGTCTCGCCGGACTACTCCGGACCAGCGACCCTGTGCCAGGGTCGCTGGTCCGGGAAGCAGCGGGACCGCCCGGCACCCCCGACACCAGGGAGTACGCGATGGAACGGACGGCCAGGGAAGTACTGGAGGCCACCACCGGCGGGCTCGCCCCGCACCCCGGCGCCAACCGGCTGCTGCCGCTGGTCGCCCGGGGCGCCGCCCGGCGCGAGACCCTCGCCGCGCTGGCCCTCGAACAGCGGCTGGTGATCGCGGCCGACCGCCGCGCGTTCCACCGGATGGCCGAACGGGCCGCAGCGGAGGAACCGGCGGCCGAGCCCTTCTTCACGCTGCTCGCCGAGGGTGAGGAGCTGGCGGGGGAGCGGCTGGGCACGTTCGCCGAGGCGTGCGGCGTGGACGAGGCGCGGGCCGCCGCGTACGAGCCGCTGCCGGGCTGCCAGGCCTATCCGGCGTACGTCGCCTGGCTCGCCCTGAACGGCGCGCCCGCGGACGTGGTGCTGGCGCTGAGCGCGAACTTCTCGGCCTGGGGAGGGTACTGCGCGATCATCGCGCAGGCGCTGCGCCGCCACTACGGTCACTCCGACGAGGCCTGCGCGTTCTTCGACTTCTTCGCCGGGCCCGCGCCCGAGCCGGAGCGGAGGGCCCGCGAGGCCGTGCAGGCGGCGCTGGACGCCGGACGGGTGAACGAGGCCCTCGCGCACCGCCACGGGCGGCTGCTGCAGGCCTACGAGACGATGTTCTGGACGACGCTGTGGGAGCTGGACCGGGACAGCGCGTGAGAGTTTCGGCCGGCTGGGCGGCGGCTACCCGGACGCCGCCCCGCTGCTGTGGGCGATGCACGCCACGTCGATCCGGTCGGCCAGCTTGGCGAGCTCGATGGTGAGGGCCGCCACCGTGTCCTCGTCGAGCCCGTCCTCACCGGCCTCCACCAGATGCAGCCACCGGCCGCCCACCGTACGCAGCAACTTGCTGACGTCGGCGGCCGCGACCTGCAACGTGCCGCGGTCGTCGACGATCAGAGGCAGGGTCACTTCGCGGTTCACAGGGGGGATGGTAGTCGCGGAAGGCTCACGCCCCGTGCCACACCGTGGTGATGTTGCAGAACTCGCGGATTCCGTGTCCCGACAACTCACGCCCGTACCCGGACCGCTTCACTCCGCCGAACGGGAGCGCCGGGTGGGACGCCGTCATCCCGTTCACGTACACCCCGCCCGCCTCCAGGTCCCGTACGAACCGGTCGATGTCCGCCTCCTCGCGGGTCCACACGTTGGAACTCAGCCCGAACGGCGTGTCGTTGGCGACCGCGACCGCCTCGTCGAGGCCGGCGACCCGGTGCAGCGTGGCGACCGGACCGAAGGACTCCTCCTGGTGGATGCGCATCTCGGGGGTGACGTCGGCGAGGACGGTCGGCGGGTAGTACGCGCCGGGCCCGTCGGGGCGCTCGCCGCCGCACAGGACCGTCGCGCCGTGCTCGACCGCGTCGTCGACCAGTTCCGCCAGGTCGTCGCGGCCCCGCTCGCTGGAGAGCGGGCCGACCTGGGTGTCCTCGTCCAGCGGGTCGCCGACCTTCAGGGCCTTCATGCCCTCGACGAACCGTTCTGTGAAGGCGTCGTACACGTCCTCGTGCACGATGAACCGCTTGGCGGCGATGCACGACTGTCCGGTGTTCTGCGTACGCGCCGTCACCGCGACCCGCGCGGCCCGTTCGACGTCCGCCGACGGCATCACCACGAACGGGTCGCTGCCGCCCAGCTCCAGCACCGTCTTCTTGATCTCGTCACTGGCGACCGAGGCGACCGAGCGCCCGGCCGGTTCGCTGCCGGTGAGGGTCGCGGCCTTCACGCGCCGGTCCCGCAGGACGCCCTCCACCGCGGAGGACCCGATCAGCAGCGTCTGGAAGCAGCCCTCCGGGAAGCCCGCCCGGCGGAACAGGTCCTCCAGGTACAGCGCCGTCTGCGGCACGTTCGAGGCGTGCTTGAGGAGGCCCACGTTGCCCGCCATCAGCGCGGGCGCGGCGAACCGCACCACCTGCCAGAGCGGGAAGTTCCACGGCATCACCGCGAGCACCGGGCCGAGCGGCCGGTAGCGGACGTAGGCCCGGGAGCCCCCGGAGTCCTTCACGTCGTGCCCGGCGGGCTCCTCGTCGGCGAGCAGCTCCGCGGCATGGTCGGCGTACCAGCGCATCGCCTTGGCGCACTTGTCGGCCTCGGCGCGTGCCTGCGTGATCGGCTTGCCCATCTCGCTCGTCATCGTGCGGGCGATGTCCTGCCGGTCCTCCTCCAGCAGCTCGGCGGCCCGGCGCAGCAGCCGGGCCCGCTCGTCGAAGGAGGTCGTCCGGTACGTACGGAACGTGCTGTCCGCCGTGGCGAGCCTGCGCTCGATCTCCTCCTCGCTGAGGGCGTCGTACGTCTCGAGCGTCTCGCCGGTCGCCGGGTTCACCGTGGCGATGGGCATGGCTGACCTCCTCCTGACGGCTGCGTCGGTCATCACTCTCGGTCCGAGTGCTCCGTCAGCCGGTCCAGAAACGCCGTCTGCGCCTTCACGATCACCGAACGGGCCCGGTCGAGGGTGAACCACTCCACCCGGTCGAGCTCGGGGAACTCCTGGATCCGCCCCGAGCGCGGCGGCCACTCCAGGGGGAAGGTGCCGGGCACCACGGCCGCCGGATCGAGGTCGCCCTCGACCGCCCAGGCGGTGACCGTCTTGCCGCCCGCCTGCCGCACCTCGCCCAGCGGCACGGCCTCCCCGTCGGGCGGCGGCAGGCCGAGCTCCTCCCGCCACTCGCGGCGCGCGGCCTCCCAGGCGGGCTCGTCGGGCGTGTACTCGCCCTTCGGCACGGTCCACGCCCCGGCGTCCCGCCGGGCGAAGAACGGGCCGCCCATGTGACCGAGCAGCACCTCCGGGCCGCCGCCCGCGGTACGGCGGTACAGCAGCAGTCCCGCGCTGTGCCGGGCAGCCGTCATCCGGCCGCCCCGGGCCGGGCGGCCACCCCGGGGTGCGCGGCGAGCACCGTCTCCACCGTGTCGGCCTCGGCCGGCGACTTGTCCTCGCGGTAGCGCACCAGGCGGGCGAAGCGGAGCGCGACACCGGCCGGGTAGCGGCTGGAGCGCTGCAGGCCGTCGTACGCGATCTCCACGACGAGCTCGGGGCGCAGGGTGAACCCCCAGCGGTGCTCCTCGGCCGCCAGCTCCGGGAGCCGTTCGGTCTGCCAGGCGAGCAGCGCGTCGGTCATGCCCTTGAAGGTCTTGCCCAGCATGGCGAAGGAGCCGTCCGGGTTGCGTGCGCCCAGGTGCAGGTTGGAGAGCTTGCCGGTGCGCCGGCCGCTGCCCCACTCGGCACCCAGCACCACCAGGTCGAGGGTGTGGACGGGCTTGATCTTCAGCCAGGACGCGCCGCGCCGGCCCGCGCTGTAGGGAGCGTCGAGGCCCTTGACCACGACGCCCTCGTGCCCGCGCGCCAGCGTCTCCGTGAGGAACTCCTCCGCGGCGGCCACGTCGTCCGGGCCGTGCGCGAGGGTGCGCCGCACCCGCATCGGCTCGGGCACCAGCCGGGCCAGCTCCGCGTGCCGCTCGGCGAACGGCAGGTCGAGCAGCTCGCGGCCGTCGACGGACAGCGCGTCGAAGAACACCGGCGAGACCGGCACCTGCCGCGCGGCCGACTCCACGTCCACCCGCGAACTCACCCGGCCGGAGGTCTCCTGGAAGGGCCGCGGCCGCCCGTTCTCGTCCAGTGCGATCACCTCCCCGTCGAGGATGAACCGCTGCTCGCCCAACTCCCGCGCCACCGCGACGAGTTCGGGCAGGCGGTCGGTGATGTCCTCCAGGGTGCGGGTGTGGATCCGTACGTCGTCGCCGTCGCGGTGCACCTGGACGCGGATGCCGTCCAGTTTCTCCTCCACGGCGCACTCGCCCAGTTTGCCCACGGCCTCCGCGACCGAGGAAGCGGTGTGCGCCAGCATCGGCCAGACCGGACGGCCGACGGTGAGCCGGAACCGGTCGAGGGCCGGCGGACCGTCCGCGAGCAGCGCCCCGGCCACGGCCTGCAGCGAGCCCGCGAGCATCACCGCGCGCCGTACGGCGTCCGGGGGCGCCCCGGTCGCCGCGGCCAGACCCTCCGCGGCCAGCGCGTCCAGAGCGCCCTGCCGGACCTCCCCGGTGAGCAGCCCGATCAGGAACCGCTGCTCGTGCTCGGTGGCCGCCGCCAGCAGCGCGCCGACCAGGCGACTGCGCTCGGCCTGCGAGCCGGTGCCCGACACCGTGCCGATCTCCGTCAGCCGGGCGTTCACCTCCCGCACGGTCAGCGTCGGCCCGGTGGCGGGCGCGATCTGCCGGCTCAGCAGCTTCCAGCCGATGCCGAGGCGGCCCTGCGGCAGCCGGCCCGCCAGATACGGGATGACGATCGGCACGTCGTCCGCCTCGGCGTCCCGGAACAGCTCGGCGAGCAGGGCGGTCTTCCGGGTGCGCGCCGAGGTGGCGGCGACCTCCTGGGACACACGGGCGAGCTCGGCGAACAGCATGCCTTCAGAGTGCAACGGATATGGGCGGTCTACACCTGGGCGCCGGTCGTGACGGCCGCGTCGAGGTCCTCCATGACCAGCTCGTGGTTGATCGTGGCCGCCGCCCGGTAACCGTCCCCGGCCGCGTGCACCACCTGCTGGGACGTCAGCGTGGTGTTGCCCGCCACCCACACGCCCGGCACCGTGGTCCGCCCCGTCTCGTCGGTCACGGGAGCCGTGCCGAACGGGGTCTCCCTCATCTCGGCGCCCAGCCGCTCCAGCAGCCCCGTGCGCGGTACGAACCGGGGCGCGACGAACACCGTGGACCGCGCGTGCACGGAACCGTCGGCCAGCCGGACCCCGGTCAGCCGGTCGTCCTCGACGACGAGCCCCGCGACCTCGCCCGGCACCACGGAGACCCCTGCGGCGGCGAGCCTGCGCAGGTCCTCGTCGGAGATCGCCTCCTCGCCGAGCGTGTGCGCGAACAGGGTCACGTCCTTCGACCACTGGGTGACCAGCAGCGCCTGGTGGACGCTCATCGGCGAGGTGGCGATCACTCCGAAGGCCTCGTCGCGCACCTCCCAGCCGTGGCAGTACGGGCAGTGCAGGACGTCCCGTCCGAAGCGCTCGGCGACCCCCGGTACGGACGGCAGCTCGTCGGCCAGTCCGGTGGCGACGACCAGCCGCCGGGCGCGTACGGTGCGCCCGCCGGCCAGCACCACCGTGAAGTCCCGCTCGCGGCGCACGTCCACCGCCCGGTCCCGGACCAGCTCGACGCCGTACCGGGCGATCTCCTCGCGCCCCACGGCGAGGAACTCGGCGGGCGGCATCCCGTCGCGCGACAAGTAGCCCTGCATGTGCGCGGCGGGCGCGTTGCGCGGCTCACCCGCGTCGACGACGAGCGTACGGCGCCGGGCCCGGCCCAGGACCAGCGCGGCGGAGAGCCCGGCCGCGCCGCCGCCGATGACGATCACTTCGTAGGTCCCGGTCCGGTCGGTCTTCTCGGTCATGGTGACCACCTCCACGGAGACAGTCGCCCGAACGGTGCTGTATTGACAAATGGCTTTGCCGATCCTGCAATAACTCCATGAATGACAAGGACACGAGCACGGACGACGTCCTGTCGGGCGTCGGCCCCCGGTTGCGGCGCATCCGCAAGGAGCGCGAGGTGACCCTCGCGGCGCTGTCCCGGGCCACCGGAATCTCCGTGAGCACGCTCTCCCGCCTGGAGTCGGGGCTGCGCAAACCCAGCCTGGAGCTGCTGCTGCCGATCGCCCGGGCCCACCAGGTGCCGCTGGACGAGCTGGTGGGCGCCCCGCCGGTCGGCGACCCCCGGGTCCGCGCCGAGCCGATCACTCGGCACGGGCGCACCCACTGGCCGCTCACCCGGCAGCCCGGCGGCCTCCAGGCGTTCAAGGTGCTCGAACCCCGGCGCAAGGAGGAGCCGGAGCCGCGGACGCACGAGGGGTACGAGTGGCTGTACGTGCTCTCCGGGCGGCTGCGGCTGGTGCTGGGCGAGCATGACGTGGTGCTGACGGCGGGGGAGGCCGCCGAGTTCGACACGCGGGTGCCGCACTGGTTCGGGTCGACGGGGGAGGGGCCGGTGGAGTTTCTGAGCCTGTTCGGGCCGCAGGGGGAGCGGATGCACGTGCGGGCACGGCCGGCCGGTGCCGAGCGCTCCGGCTGAGGTGCCGCGAACTGTTCCCTCCGTGCAAGCGACCGCTTAGTATGCGAGGCGATCCCGTCGGACGACGCAGTCTGTGGAGGCCCCGCATGCAGGCATGGCACGTGCACGAGAACGGCGAGCCGAGCGAGGTGATGCGCCTCGACCAGGACGCGGCGCGGCCCGTGCCCGGCGACGGCCAGGTCCTGCTGAGGGTGCGCGCCGCGAACGTCAACTTCCCCGACGCGCTGCTGTGCCGGGGGCAGTACCAGGTCAGGCCACCGCTGCCGTTCACGCCCGGGGTGGAGATCTGCGGCGAGACCGAGGACGGGCGCCGGGTGATCGCCACCCCGGTGCTGCCGTACGGCGGTTTCGCCGAGTACGCCGTCGCGGACGCCGTGGCCCTGCTCCCCGCGCCCGACGCGCTGGACGACGCCGAGGCCGCCGCCCTGCACATCGGCTACCAGACCGGCTGGTTCGGCCTGCACCGGCGGGCCGGTCTCCAGGCCGGCGAGACCCTGCTCGTCCACGCCGCCGCGGGAGGCGTCGGCAGCGCGGCCGTACAGCTCGGCAAGGCCGCGGGCGCCACGGTCATCGGCGTCGTCGGCGGCGCCGGGAAGGCCGCCGTGGCGCGCGAGCTGGGCTGCGACGTCGTCGTCGACCGGCGCGCGGAGGACGTGATCGCCGCCGTCAAGGAGGCCACCGGCGGTCGCGGCGCGGACGTGATCTACGACCCGGTGGGCGGCGCGGCCTACGCCCAGTCCGCCAAGGTCGTCGCCTTCGAGGGCCGGATCGTGGTCGTCGGCTTCGCGAGCGGCTCCATCCCGAGCCCCGCCCTCAACCACGCCCTGGTCAAGAACTACTCGATCCTCGGCCTGCACTGGGGCCTGTACAACACCAAGGACCCCGAGTCGGTCCTGCGCTGCCACGAGCAGCTCACCGAGCTGGCCGCGCGCGGCGCGATCAAGCCGCTGGTCAGCGAGCGCGTACCGCTGGAGGAGGCGTCGGCCGCCGTGCAGCGCGTCGCCGACGGGGTGACGACCGGCCGGGTGGCCGTCGTCCTGGAGAAGGGAGCCGCCGCATGACCGGCGCGACCGACGCGGCCGAACTCAGGCGCCGCACCGCCGAACTGCTGGCCGCGCACCCGCCGGCCACGACGGACCGCCTGGACTTCCTCCGGGCCCGCTTCGACGCGGGGCTGGCCTGGGTGCACTTCCCGGAGGGCCTCGGCGGCCTCGGCGCCCCGCGCTCCCTCCAGCCCGTCGTGGACGCCGAACTCGCGGCCGCGGGCGCCCCAGACAACGACCCCCGGCGCATCGGCATCGGCCTCGGCATGGCCGCGCCCACGATCCTCCAGTACGGCACGGAGGAGCAGAAGCGGCGCTTCCTGAAGCCGCTGTGGACGGGCGAGGAGGTCTGGTGCCAGCTGTTCAGCGAGCCGGGCGCCGGGTCCGACCTCGCGGCGCTCGGTACGCGGGCCGTGCCTGAGGGCGAGGACTGGGTGGTCAACGGGCAGAAGGTGTGGACCTCCAGCGCCCATCTCGCCCGCTGGGCCATCCTCATCGCCCGTACCGACCCGGACGTGCCCAAGCACCGCGGGATCACCTACTTCGTCTGCGACATGACCGACCCCGGCGTCGAGGTGCGGCCGCTGCGGCAGATCACCGGCGAGGCCGAGTTCAACGAGGTGTTCCTCACCGACGTCCGCATCCCGGACGCGCACCGTCTCGGCGAGGTCGGCGACGGCTGGCGGGTCGCGCAGACCACGCTGAACAACGAGCGGGTCGCCATCGGCGGCGCCCGGCTGCCCCGCGAGGGCGGCATGATCGGCCCGGTCTCCGGGACCTGGCGCGAACGGCCCGAGCTGCGCACCCACGACCTGCACCAGCGGCTGCTCACCCTGTGGGTGGAGGCCGAGGTCGCCCGCCTCACCGGCGAGCGGCTGCGCCAGCAGCTCGTGGCCGGCCAGCCCGGCCCCGAGGGCGCCGGTATGAAGCTCGCCTTCGCCCGCCTCAACCAGCAGATCAGCGGTCTGGAGGTGGAACTCCTCGGCGAGGAGGGCCTGCTGTACGACGACTGGACCATGCGCCGCCCCGAGCTGGTCGACTTCACCGGCCGGGACGCCGGCTACCGCTATCTGCGATCCAAGGGCAACAGCATCGAGGGCGGGACCAGCGAGGTCCTGCTGAACATCGTCGCCGAGCGCGTCCTGGGCCTGCCCGCCGAGCCGCGCACCGACAAGGACGTCGCCTGGAAGGACCTGTCCCGATGAGCACGACACCGACGAGCACGCAGCCCGATCTGCTGTACTCGGAGGAGGAAGAGGCGCTGCGGGCCGCCGTACGGGACCTCCTCACCGACCACTGCGACGCGCCGGGCGTCATCGCCCGCACCGAGTCCGACGCGCCGCACGACCGGCCGCTGTGGAAGGCGCTCACCGAGGGCATGGGCCTCGCCGGGCTGCTGGTGCCCGAGGAGCGCGGCGGCCAGGGCGCCACGCACCGCGAGGCCGCCGTCGTCCTGGAGGAACTGGGGCGGGCGGTCGCCCCCGTGCCGTACCTGACCAGCGCAGTCGTGGCCACGGAAGCGCTCCTCAAGTGCGGCGCCGACGACCTGCTCGCCGAGCTGGCGGCCGGCCGCACGATCGGCGCCCTCGCCGTCGCGCTGAACGTGGCCCCGCACGGCGCGTACCGGACCGTACGGCTGGCGGACGGCGTCCTGCACGGGGAGCTGACCGGCATCGCGGACGCGGCCGCCGCCGACGTGCTGCTCGTCCCCGCCGACGACGGCGGCCTGTACGCGGTGGCCGCCGACGCCGCGACCGTCACACCGCAGGTGTCGCTGGACCTGACCCGGCCGGTGGCGACGGTCGTCCTCGACGGGGCGCCGGGCACACGGCTGGGCGCCGCCGAACCCGCCGTACGCCGGGCCCTGCGCGCCGGGGCCGGACTGCTGGCCTCCGAGCAGTCCGGCCTCGCCGACTGGTGCCTGACCGAGACGGTCCGCCACCTGAAGGAACGCAAGCAGTTCAACCGGCCCGTCGGCGGCTTCCAGTCGCTCAAGCACCGCCTCGCGCAGCTGTGGCTGGAGGTCGTCAGCCTGCGGGCGGCGGCGCGGAACGCGGCGGACCTCCTCGCCACCGGTGACGAGGACGCAGCCGTCGCCGTGGCCGTCGCCCAGGCCTACGCCGCGCCCGTCGCGGTCCGCGCGGCCGAGGAGGCCGTCCAGCTGCACGGCGGGATCGGCATGACGTGGGAGCACCCCGCGCACCTGTACCTCAAGCGGGCCAAGGCCGACTCGATCGCGTACGGCACGGCGGGCGGCCACCGCGCGGCACTGGCCGAACTGGTCGACCTCCGGGCGCCCTGACGCACGCCCGAGGGAGCCCGCGGAGACGCGGGGAAAGCCCGTCCCAGCTGGGGCGGGCTTTCGCGGGCCCGCCGCCCGGGTGAAGTGAACGACCGACGACGGTCCGGCCAACTCCTCGCGCGGCTCTGCTCCTCGCCCGCGGACGGACCTCATACTCGCTGAGGTTCCGTCAGTCCGGTACTCCCACGGAGGCAGAGCATGGCCGTCACCACCCGCCGCAGACTCCTCACCCTCGGCGCCGCCCTCGCGGGCACCGCCGCCCTGCCCGCCACCGGCGCGTGGGCGGGCGAGCGCGAGCACGGCCCCCGCCCCCTGTGGCGTGCCCACGCCCACAACGACTACGAGCACCCGCGGCCCCTGTACGACGCCCTCGACCACCGCTTCGGCAGCGTCGAGGCCGACATCTGGCTCGTCGACGGTGAGCTGCTGGTCGCCCATGACGCGGTCGACCTCGACCCGTCCCGCACGCTTGAATCCCTCTACCTCGACCCCCTCGCGGCCCGCGTCAGGGCCAACGGCGGCGCCGTGTACCGCGGGCACCGCAAGCCGCTGCAGCTGCTCGTCGACATCAAGACCGAGGGCGCGTCGACCTACCTGGAACTCGACCGGCGGCTGCGCCGCTACCGGCACCTGTTCACGACGTACGACCACGGCCGCGTCCGCACCGGACCGGTCACCGCGGTGATCTCCGGTGACCGCGCGGCCCGCGTGCCGATGGAGGCGCAGAAGGTGCGGCGTGCCTTCTACGACGGCCGCCTGGCCGACCTCGGCGGTCCGGCGCCCGCCTCCCTCATCCCGCTGATCAGCGACAACTGGACCCTCAACTTCACCTGGCTCGGCGTGGGCACCTTCCCGGAGGCCGAACGGGCCAAGCTGCGCCAGATCGTGTCGACGGCCCACGCGCGCGGGCAGCGGGTCCGCTTCTGGGCCACACCCGACCAGCCGGGCCCGGCCCGGGACGCACTGTGGGGCGAACTCCTCGCGGCCGGCGTCGACCACCTCAACACGGACGACCTCGCGGGGCTGGAGGCGTTCCTCGACGCCCACGAGCGGGCCTGACACCGGATAAC
Organism: Streptomyces poonensis; assembly: GCF_014650915.1. Taxonomy (GTDB): domain Bacteria; phylum Actinomycetota; class Actinomycetes; order Streptomycetales; family Streptomycetaceae; genus Streptomyces; species Streptomyces poonensis. Next base: position 123,976 of record NZ_BMVW01000013.1, read on the forward strand.
GCCCCGTCATAACGGTTCCGGGCGGAACACCACACGTTCGGCGGACAGGTCAGCCGCCCGGACGGCCCCTCCGCTACGCCACACTTGCGGCCGAACGCCGCGAAACGGACGTGGCGGAGGAGGTTCACGATGGCCGTTTCCATCTCGGTGCTGATGCTGCTCGCGATCCTGGCGGTGGTCTTCCTGCGCAACGGCGCGCTGAAGCTGTCGCACGCCCTGGTCTGCGTACTGCTGGGCTTCCATCTGGCGAGCACGAGCATGGCGCCGACCATCCAGAACGGGCTCGCGGCGACGACGGACGTGGTCAGCAGCCTGAGACCTTGACACCCCCCCGAGCCCGGAGGCCCGGCGGGTGCCCGTCTCACCTGCGCTCCACAGGCTGACACCGCCAGTCCGGCGGCCCGGCCGGTGTTCACGGCCGCGTTGGTGTCTCGGTCGAGGACGGTCCCGCACGCCCCACACGTCCACTCCCGGACGTGCAGCGGCTTCGGGCCGTCCTTGACGCCGCACGCGGAGCACACCTGGGAGGTCGGCTCGAACCGGCCGATCTTCACGGCGACCGCTTGGTTCTCGCGGATCAGCCTCGTGGAGAGCTGGTGATGGAACTCCCTCCGTGCGTCCGCGACACGGGCGTGTGCCTGTGCGACGCGGGTCCTGGCCTTGTCCCTGTTCTTCGAGCCCTTCGTTCTGCGGGCGAGGGCGCGCTGCGCCTTCTTCAGGCGCTTCTCGGCCCGGCGCAGGAAGCGCGGGCTGTCGACCTTCGTGCCGTCGGAGAGGACCGCGAAGTGGCCGAGGCCGAGGTCGATACCGACCTCCGGCGTGGTGGCGGGGAGGGCCTCCTCCGGACCGGTCTCGATGACGAACGAGGCGAAGTGCGCGGGCTCATGCGGCGGTGCCCCGCTCCAGGTGGTCAAGGACTACATCGCCCAGCAGAAGCGCCCGGACTGAGCGCGGGCAGCCGTGGGCACGGGTGGACAGTGCGAATCCATGCCCACGGCCGAGGGCGGAGCAGGCTGGAGATGCGATTCACCCCCGGTCTTCAGGACAGGGCACTCTCGCACAATCCAAGGTGGGCAGGCTGGGCCGGCTCTCCGACGGCCCAGAATCCTCCGACGGACCAGAGCCCTTCAGCGGCCCGAGAACACGCCGATGCCGTTGGGCACGGGCCGTTCCGCGCCGCCGCTGGGATGGTTCCGCACCACGGCGGAACCCCCTCCCGGCCTGCGCGCGACCAGGGTGGACGAGCCGCCGCCGTCGAGGTTGAACGCGTCCCGTGCGCCCAGCCGGCTCATGAGAGCCGCCGTCTCGGCGACGGTGAGTCCCCTGCGGAACTCCGGCGCGCCGTCCAGGGCGACCAGCAGCAGCCGGCGTCCGCCGTCCGCGATCCCCGCGGCGGTCCGTACGGCCGGGGTCCTGTCGTCGAGCCCGGGCAGGGGCCGGCCCGCGGCGAGGACGGGATGGCCGCCCACCGCGAACACGTACGGGGTGCGGCTCCTCGCGGCCACGAGCCGGTGCCGTACGCCGGCCCGGTCGCCCACGGACAGCTTGCGCAGCTTCCGGGCGCCCTCCTCCCGGCCCACCAGGACGGTGGTACCGGAGGCGATGGGGCCGCGGCCCGGAGCGGCGGCCTCCGAGACCACCCGGCCGCCCCGGACCGTCACCTCATGGGTGTCCTTGCTGCAGGGCGCCGCCCGGTCGCTGTCCGTGCCGCAGGTGGCGCGCTCCCGGGAGGCGCCGCCCCAGGCCGCGGTGAACGCGCCGACGGAATCCTCCGGCAGCGCGTACTGGTTGAGGCCGCCGAGGGGGAGGGTCCCCCCGGCCGTGGTGACCGAGCCCTTGAGGGTGAGGCTGTCCAGGCGGGCCCTGCGGTCGGTGCCGACGCCGAGCACGTCCCGGGTGCTCGTGCCGGGCGGCAGGGCCGGGCCGAACCGCTGGCCGTCCGGGACGGCGGCCTTCAGCGTGCGGCCGCCCGCGATCGCGGGGCCGACCGGCGCGCCCGTGGCCTGGACGCCCGGATGCTGGGTCTCGCTCATGTTGAAGAAGTCGCCGTTGACGCCCGCCACGGCGCCCGCGCTGCGCGCGAGCCGTGACACGGCCGCCCGGGCGGCCACCGCTCCGGGGCGCAGGAGGCCGACCCGTACGCCCGGGACGCGCAGGTCGACGCTGAGCACATGGGCGTGCGCCACACCCGAGGACGCCGGAACGTCCAGCTCGGTGTAGCGGACGCCCGGCGCGATCTTCGCGGCGTCCGGCGCAGCGCTGGCCGGTGGCGCCCCCACCAGGACACCACCGGCCAGCGCGCTCCAGGCCGTGAGGACCGTCAGTACCGATCTGAGCCGTCCGAGCCGACGCGCCACGGCGCCTCCTGGTGCCTCGTCTGATGCCTCGTCACATTTACAGTCCTTCAGAGAAGTGCATCAGACGGCGGACGCCAAGACGACGGTCAGCCCTCGACGACGCGGGAACGGATCAGAAAACGCACTCCTTCGGGCGCCTCCAGCGAGAACCCGCCGCCCCGTCCCGCCACCACGTCGACGATCAGCCGGGTGTGGCTCCACACCTCGTACTGGTTCCGCGACATCCAGAACGGGACCGGCCCGTCCACCCCGTCGACCTCCAGCTCGGCCAGCAGCACGTCCGCGGCGCCCGTACGGAACTCGCCCGCCGGGTAGCACATGGGGGCGCTGCCGTCGCAGCAGCCGCCGGACTGATGGAACATCAGCGGGCCGTGGGACGCGCTCAGCCGCCGCACCAGCTCGGCGGCGGCGGGGGTCAGCTGTACGCGGGGCACGATGTCGCTCACGGGGCATCCCTTCGTCCCGGGACGGTCGGCAGGGGCGGTGGTGAGCAGTCAAGCCCGGGCCACGTTGCGGCGGGGTTGCAGGCCCGGCGCCGAACGGTCGCACCGGCCCTTCTTGATCGCTCACTTGACTACCGGACGCACACGCGATTGGCTCCGGCCAGCGAAAGTCCGGAAACCGGCGCGCACCGTCCCGGTGGCCGCGTCGGCTTCGCCCTCCCCCTGCCCCCGACAACGGCCGCACAGCGAGGTGCCGCACCCCCCATGATCACGTCCCCCGCATCCGACGGTTCCCCCGGAGCCGCCCGTGCCGCGGTCCTCGTCTCCGTCGTGGCCGCCGTCTGCCTGCTCGCGTCCGGCTGCTCCGACGCGGACGACACCGGCTCCGCAGCGGCCGACGGCGCGGGCACCGCCGGAATGAAGGTCGCCATGATCACTCACGGCGCCGACGGCGACGCCTTCTGGGAGCTGGTGCGGAAGGGGGCTGAGACCGCGGCGGCCAAGGACGGCGTCGAGCTGACGTACGCGAGCGCCGCCGACGCGGCGGAGCAGGCCGCACTGGTGCGGGACGCGGTCGACGACCGGGTCGACGGCATCGCGCTGACCCTGGCCAAACCGGCCGCGATGCGCGGCGCGGTGGCCGAGGCCCGGGCGGCCGGCATACCCGTGGTCGGCCTCAACTCCGGGATCGACGCCTGGCGGACACAGGGGCTGTTGCAGTACTTCGGGCAGGACGAGAGCCTCGCGGGCCGCGCCCTCGGCGACAAGCTGGACGACCTGAAGGCCGAGCACGCGCTGTGCGTCGTCCACGAACGGGGCAACGTCGCCATGGAAGCCCGCTGCGCCGGAGTGCGGAAGGCCTTCGGCGGCGAGACCGAGAACCTGTACGTGGACGGCACCGACATGGACGCGGTGACCGACTCCGTGGCGGAGGCGCTGCGGCGGGACCCCACCGTCGACCAGGTCGTCACGCTGGGCGCCCAGTTCGCCCTCGCCTCCGTCACATCGGTGGACCGGGCCCGCAGCAAGGCCCGGATCGCCACCTTCGACCTCAGCGAGGACCTGGTCGGGGCGGTACGGGAGGGCGACGTGGAGTTCGCGGTCGACCAGCAGCCGTATCTGCAGGGCTATCTCGCGGTGGACGCCCTCTGGCTCTACGAACGGAACGGGAACGTCAGCGGCGGCGGGGAGGCCCCGGTGCTCACCGGACCCGCCTTCGTCACCCGGCAGAACGTCGGCGAGGTGGCGAAGTTCGCGGCGAACGGGACGCGTTGAGCGGGAGGTGCCGACCGGGACGCGTCGACCGGAAGGTTTCGATCGGGCCCTGTTGACCGCGACCTGTTGACCGGGACGCGTCGGGATAGCATCCTGCGCACCTCTCGTACCGCAATCCGCATCGCCACCACCGTTCGCCCCCGCACCACCCCGACACCCCATCCGCCCCCGCCGATCGCCCAAGGACGACGATGCCCCCACGGACAGGTGCCCGGCGCCGTCTCGGCTCCATACGTCTCTCGCTGATCCTCCTGGCGCTGATCCCCAGCGTCACCCTCGCCGCCATGTGGGGTGTGACGACGATCCAGATGTTCTCGGAGGGGCTGCGGCTGCGGGAGCAGACCGGGCTGAGCAGGTCGACCGGGGCCATGGGCACCGACGCCACCCTCGCCCTGCAGCGCGAGCGCAGCCTGTCGGCCGCGTGGCTGGCCGGATCCGACGGTGCGAGGGACGCCCTCGACGCCCAACGGGGGCGCACCGACGCGGCGATCGCGAAACTCGTCGGCCGGTCGGACGCGATCGACGACGCCCCGTCCCGCATCGGCGACCGGCTGTACTCCGTCATCGCCGCGGCCGACAGCCTCGAGTACTACCGGGAACAGGTCGACGACCCCACCGACATCACCGCGCAGCAGGCGCTGGACCACTACACCTCCATCATCGACGAGCAGATCCACGCCTTCCAGGAGCTCTCCCAGGTCGACGACGGCGACCTCACCTCGCAGGCCCAGCCGCTCATCGCCGCGGAGCAGGCCGCGGAGCTCGTCTCCCAGGAGGACGCCCTGCTGACGCTCGCCTGGCCGTCCGGGCGGCTCGACGAAGAGTCCCGGACCCGGTTCGAGAACCTGGTCGGGGCCCGCCGCTGGCTGGTGACGAACCAGCTCGTCCCGTCCCTGCAGGGCAGCGTGAAGACCCGGACCGAGCGGATCCTGCAGAGCTCCGAGTGGAAGATCATGGAAGCCCTGGAGGAGCAGGTGCTCGCGGGCCGCACCACGGGCGTCGGCGTCGACCGCCGGACCGTGCTGCCGGACACGCGGGAGCGGTGGCGGGCCACGATGGACACGCTCATCGCCCAGTACCGGGAGCTGATCCAGGCGGAGACCGAGGGCCTGCTCGAACGCAGCGCCGATGAAGCCCGCGGCCTGATCGTCAAGGCCGCCTCGCTGAGCGCCGGCGGCCTCGTCGCCATGCTGCTGTGCGCCGTGATGTCCTGGCGCATCACCCGCTCGCTGTCGCTGCGCCTGCGGGGACTGCGCATGGCCACCCTCCGTCTCGCCCAGGAGCGGCTGCCCGACGTGGTCGCCCGCCTGAACCGGGGCGAGACGGTCGACGTGGAGTCCGCCACCCCGCCCCTGGACTACGGCCGCGACGAACTCGGCCAGGTCGCCGAGGCGTTCAACACCGCGCAGCGCACCGCCGTGCACACCGCGGTAGAACTCGCCGACACCCGGCGCGGCTTCCAGAAGGTCATCCTGGGCATCGCCCGGCAGAGCCAGAACCTGGTCAACCTCCAGCTCAGCAAGCTCGACGCGCTGGAACGCCGGCACCAGGACCCGCACGTCCTGGAGGGCCTGTACGAACTCGACTCCACCGCCAGCCAGTTGCGCCGCTACGAGGAGAACCTCGTCATCATCAGCGGCGAGCGCCCGGGCCGCACCTGGTCCCGGCCGGTCGCCCTCATCGACATCCTGCGCAGCGCCGTCGGCGAGGTCGCCCAGTACCAGCGGGTCGAGGTGCACACCGAGGAGGAGGTGTACGTGGCGCCGCCGGCCGTGGCGGACGTCATCCACCTGCTGGCCGAGCTCATCGACAACGCGACCGCGTACTCGCCCGCGCCCAGCCCCGTGACCGTACGGGCCGCGATGGTCGCCAAGGGCCTCGCCGTGGAGATAGACGACCGCGGTCTCGGTCTCTCCGACGAGGACTACGCCGCGTTCAACGCCCAGCTGGCCGAGGCACCGCAGTTCGACGTCGTCGCGCTCGCCGACGATCTGCGGCTCGGCATGTTCGTGATCGCCCGGCTCGCCACCCGGCACGGCATCACCGTCACCCTGCGCCCCTCGCCGTACGGCGGCACCACCGCGATCGTGCTGGTCCCGCACGACATCGTGGTACGCGAACTCACCGACGCCGACGGGCCCGCCGAGGACACCGGCGACATGGAGGAGGCCGTGCCCGCGTTCGCCCGCCTCGCCACCGCACCGCCGGCCCACGAGGCGGTCGCCCACGCGCGGGGTTCCGCCACCGGGGCGGCCGGTGACGCGGAGGGGACCTGGGAGCACGCGGCGGAGCCGGATGCCGCCGGGCACGTACGAGCCGACGACGCCGGGCACGTACGGACCGGCGGCACCGCCACGGCCGCCGCGTCACGATCCGCCGCACCCCGCCTCTCGCCGGCGGCCGGAGCGGGTACCGCCCGGGCCGGCGGGCGCGGGCGCGGGGAAGCGGCCCCGCTGCCGCGCCGGATACCGCAGACCAGCCTGGCGGCCGAGCTGCGCGAGGACGTCCGGCCGTCCCGGCACGACGACTCCCCGGGCTCGCTGGACCACAGCGATTCCCCCGATTCCCCCGGTCTCCCCGACCCCGCCGACGACTTCACCGCCGAGCGCGCGGCCTCCTCACTCGCCGGTTTCCAGCGCGGCACGCTCCTCGCCCGTGACGAGAGCGCAGAGACCGAGAGCGCAGGGACCGAGAACCTCGAACCGCGTGAACCGCACGCACCGCACGAACCGCTCCGACCGCTCATGAAGGACAGAGAAGAGACATGACACGCCCCACCCCCGCCACGCACAGCCAGCTCGACCAGCTGCTCACCGGACTGGTGGACCGGGTCGCCGAGGTGAACCACGCCGTCGTGCTCTCCGAGGACGGTCTGGTCGTCAGCAAGTCCACGGCGTTCGTCCGCGACGACGCCGAACGGCTGGCGGCCACCGCGTCCGGGCTGATGAGCCTCAGCAAGGGCGTCAGCATGGACTTCCGGGGCGGTCCCGTGCGCCAGGCGCTCATCGAGATGCGCGACTCCTACCTCATCCTGACCAACGCCGGGCCGGGCGCCCACCTGGCCGTGCTCACCTCGCAGAACGCGGACGTCGGCGTGGTGGCGTACCAGATGAACATGCTGGTGAAGAAGATCGGCGAGCACCTGAGCGCGGCGCCGCGCGGCACGGCCGCGGGCACGGCCGGCACCAGCGGCCAGTGAGGTGAGCGGAGGCGATACGGCCGGCCGTCTGGTCCGGCCGTTCACCCTGACCGGAGGCCGTACGAAACCGGATCGCACCGACTTCACGCTCATCACGTCGGTGACCGCGGTCGACCCGCAGCCCGACGGGGGCCCGCGGCCGCAGCCGGAGCACCTGCGGATCCTGCGGCTGTGCGAGCGTCCGGTGGTGGTGGCCGAGCTCGCCACCCTGCTCGACCTCCCGGTCAGCGTGATCACCATCATGCTGTGCGACCTGCTGCGGGTGGGCCGGATCACGGTCCGGCCGCCGCGTCCCGTCTCCCGCACCCCGGACCTGGAACTGCTGCAGAAAGTGAGGGACGGACTTGACCGGCTCTGACTCCGCCGCGCGGGGCGCCGCCGCGGCGCCGGACGCGGTGAAGATCCTGATCGCCGGCGGCTTCGGCGTCGGCAAGACGACCATGGTCGGATCGGTCAGTGAGATCGCCCCGCTGCGCACCGAGGAACCGCTGACCATGGCCGGCCTGGGCGTCGACGACCTCGACGGCATCGAGCGGAAGCAGGCCACCACCGTGGCCCTGGACTTCGGCCGCATCACGATCGGCGACGACCTGGTGCTGTACCTCTTCGGCACCCCCGGTCAGCAGCGCTTCTGGTTCATGTGGAACGACCTGGCCATCGGTGCCCTGGGCGCCGTGGTCCTCGTCGACGTCCGCCGTCCGGAGAGCAGCTTCGCCGCGATCGACTTCTTCGAACGGCGCGGGATCCCCTTCGTCATCGGCGTGAACGGCTTCCACGGCGAGCATCCGTACTCCCCCGAGGAGATCCGGGACGCCCTCGCCCTGCCGGAGGGCACCCAGGTGCTGCTCTGTGACGCCCGGGAACGCGGCTCGTGCCGCGAGGTGCTGGTCGCGCTGATCGACCAGTTGATCGCCACGTCGGCCCGGGGCGACGGCGCGGCGGTGGGACCGGCGGCGGCTTCCTGATCGCTTAATGGATTGCCGCCGGTCGGCCCGGCCGGATAGGAATCTCGCATGCTAAGAGGCAGCAAGGTCGGACTCAGGGCCCGGCACGACGACGACATCCCGATCCTGCGGACCGAGCTCTACGACGACGTGGTCAACGGCTCGCGGGCCGAGAGCGGGCCGTGGCGGCCGATCACGCCCGGCTCGCAGGATCCGCGGCTCGTGGTGGACGACAAGAACCAGGGCAGCGTCCCGTTCTCCGTGGTGGAACTGGAGGGCGGCACACTGGTCGGCACCGCGACGCTGTGGGGCATCGACACCCACAACCGGTCCGCGCACATCGGGCTGGGGCTGCGGCCGTCCTGCCGCGGCAAGGGCTACGGCACCGACGTGGTCGCGGTGCTGTGCCACTACGGTTTCGTCGTGCGCGGCCTGCAGCGGCTGCAGATCGAGACGCTGTCGGACAACGCCGCGATGCTGCGTTCCGCCGAGCGCAACGGCTTTGTCCGCGAGGGCGTGCTGCGCTCCTCGGCCTGGGTGCTGGGCGAGTTCATGGACGAGGTGCTGCTCGGTCTCCTTGCCCGGGACTGGAAGCAGGACCCGAAGGTCTAGGTCGCCGTCCGGCCGTCAGGGCGGGCCGCGGAGCGGACATGGACGGCTGGGGGACGGCTGCAGCCGCCCTCGTCGGCTACCGCCCCGACCGGGAGGACCTCTGAGGCCGGTCCACAGGCTCGGGGCTGACGGCGGCCAGCAGATGGGTGACCAGGGGGTTCTGCTCATTCTCGCGCCAGGCGACGGCGACTCGCGTGCGGGCCGTGCTGGGCTCGATCCTGCGGAAGGCGACGCCTTTGAGGCGGATGCGCCGGATGCCGGCCGGGGCCAGGGAGACGCCCAGACCGGTCTCCACGAGCGCGCACACGGTCTGCCACTCCACCGCGCGCTGGGTTGTCCGTGGGGTGAACCCCGCCGCGGTGCACAGGCCGGTGATCTGGTCGTGCAGCCCTGGGCCGGCCGCACGGGGCAGCAGTACGAACGGAGAGTCCGCCAGCTCCGCAAGGTGCACGGTCCGCCGGCCGGCCAGAGGGTGCGCGGCCGGGAGCACGGCCACGAAGGGCTCGCTGAGTACCGTCCTGAAGCAGAGTTCTTCCTCGGTGGCAGGGGGTTCGCGGAGCAGGCCGACGTCGATGGACCTGTCGTGCAGGGCGGCGATCTGCGGTGCGGTGGGCATCTCCCGGATGTCCAGGTGCACGCCGGGGAACCGCTGCCGGAAGGTGCGCAGCAGGCCGGGCAGGACGGTCAGGGCGAGGGAGGCGGCGAAGCCGATCCGCAGCCGGCCGGCCTGGCCGCTGCCCACGGCACGGGCCGCGGCCAGGCCGTCCGCGAGGCCGGTCAGGGCGCTCCGGGCGGCGGGCAGCAGTTCGTGGCCGGCCGGGGTGAGCGTGACGCCTCCTGACGCGCGGCTGAACAGCGCGTGGCCGACCTTGTCCTCCAGGCGGCGGATCTGCTGGCTCAGCGGCGGCTGGGCGATGCCCAGGCGGGCGGCCGCGTGGCCGAAGTGGAGTTCCTCGGCGAGCACGACGAAGGCGTGCAGCTGAGAGAGGGGAAGTTCGAGACGCTCCATACGCTTACTGATATCAGGTCATGCCCTTAGCTGTATTAGACGTATCTGTGCTGGTCACCTAGCGTTCGGCACATGACAGAGCGACGTGCGATCCTCAGTGGCTCGACCTTCGAGGAGCAGATCGGCTATGCCCGTGCCGTGGTGGACGGCGACTGGGTGCATGTGTCCGGGACGACCGGGTTCGACTACACCGCCATGACGATCTCCGACGACGTGGTGGAGCAGGCCGAGCAGTGCCTGCGCAACATCGAGGCCGCGCTGGCCGGGGCGGACTGCACCTTCGCCGATGTGGTGCGGGTGCGCTACCTGCTGCCCGACCGTGCGGACTTCGAGCCTTGCTGGCCGGTCCTGCGCCGCTGCTTCGGCGACGTCCGGCCGGCCGCCACGATGCTGATGTGCGGTCTTGCCGACCCCCGGATGAAGATCGAGATAGAGGTGTACGCGCGGCGGGCCACCGTGTGACAGCTCCGCGGCGCCGTTCCCTCCCGCGGAGCGTATGAGCGGTGCGAGCGCTGCCTCCCGTCGGCCCGGGCGTGGACAGACGGTTCGCTGTCCCGGCCGGAGTCACCGACTGGACGATCGCCGTGGGCGTGGCGGCGCTGCTGCTGGGCACCGGGCTGTCCGGGCCGCACCCGGCCGGAGGCCGCGAGCTGCCCGGCTGCACGCGGCCGGCGGGCCGGCGCCGACCGCGTGCAGCCGGGCACCGCTCGTGGTCCTCGGCTGCGCATCCGGCCTGGTGAACCCCGCGCAACCGCTGCCCCCGTGCGCCGTTGACCGGCCAGGGTGCTGCGTTGCCTCGTCGCCCAGGATCTTGCGGGCTCCCGCCGGCTTCCTGATCGCGGGCGACGGGCACGTCGGTGCCGCCCAGTACGGCGAGCGCGTCCACGACCAGACGGGGCAGGCCGTCTCGTACGCGCTGTGCTTCGGTTACCGGAACACCACCAACCACTACCGCGCCCGGCTGTCCTTCCTCACCAGCGGCACGGTCGAACTCCGCGTCGAGAAGGTGGTCGAGAACGCGGTGTCCGAGCTGACCGACGCCGCCGTCTCCCCCGGCTCCGGACCGCCCGCCGCGGCCCAGCTCCAGCCCGGGGACCTGGTGCTGTTCAACGCTGACTCGGGGGACGACTGGGACAAGAACGGCACGATCAGGCGCACGACCGACCACGTCGGCATCTACCTGGGGCCGGACGCGGCCGGCAAGCGCCGCTTCCTCTCCAGCCGCAAGACGGTGAACGGACCCTCCATGGCCGACCTCGGCGGTGCCTCGTTCCTGGACGGCACAGGCACCTACGCCATGACGCTGCACACGGTGCGTCGCGGCTGAGCCGTCTTGCGGCGGTGGGGCGGGCGGCGGCTTCCTGAGGGCCTGGAGACGAGCGGGGGAGGACCGGAGGACCCCTGAGCGGCGCCCCGGCCGATGGCGCCCCGTGACGCCGTCAGGCGGTCAGCCCGCCCGCCGCGAGCCGGTCGCCCACGTCGTCCACCAGCCCCCTGCCCGAGCCGTCGATCCTGGTGAGGAGCGTCTCGAAGGCCCTCAGGCGGCGGAACGCCTCGGCGTACGCGGCCTGCTCCGCCAGGGGGAGTTGGAGCACATGCAGGCGCCGGATGTCGACACGCGAGGAACTGGAGGCGTGGGTGCCGGCCTGGCGGCCGTTCGCGGGGGCGCGCAGACAGCCGGCGAGGAAATGGGCGTCCAGTTTCTCCCGGTCGACCCGCAGCGCGTAGAGCTGGGGTCCCAGGGCCAGCGGCGGCCCACTGTGCACCCAGGCCTTGAACGCCCGTACGACTCCGGCGACCACGACGTCCCCTTCCTCGACGACGGCGGGCGCGGAGCCGGCGGGGGCCGTCCCGCTGGGGGTACCGTCCATCAGCAGGTCGGGGACGGTGAGCAGCGGCACGGTGGGTTCACGGGGCGCGACGGCCGTCTCCGTCGGCTGCTGCCCGGCGCGCAACGTCAGGGCACCGGCCTTGAGGAGGTCCCCGACCGTGGCCGTGGTCTGCGCCGTCCCGCTCTCGAAGCCGAGCCCCGACAGATACCGCACATGGTCGGTCAGCTCGGCCAGGTGAGTACGCAAGTGCTCCCAGGAGGCGGCGAGTTCGGCACCGGAAGCCTCCGTGCTGTTCGCCGTGTACCGGCCCGGCGTGACGTCCACCTCGTCGTCCAGGAGGTCGAGGAGCGGAACGCGTACGGCGCTTCCCGGCAGCTCGCGGTCCGGGTGGTCGAGCGCCTGCACGGCGGTGAGGACGAAGGAGCCGAGCGCGTCCCAGTCGGGTCCCGGCTCGCGTGCGCCGGGTTTGGCGAAGCCTGTGGCGTCCACGAGCAGCGCGTCCTGGCCGGGCGGAGCGGCGGCGGAACCGTCCGGGGCGGCCCGGAGGACCCACAACTGGAGGGACACGCTGTGGGGTTGGGCGCTGCCGGGTGGCAGCGCCACCACCGCCCGGAGCGCACCGGTGCGCAGCAGGGAACCCCGGATGCGACGGCCCGCCTTGCGTGAGGCGACCGCGGGGGGCAGGACGACGACGGCCGTCCCGCCGGGCTTGAGGTGGGCGAGCAGATGCTGCACCCAGGCCAGTTCCGGCTCGGTGCGCGGGGGGAGGCCGTGGGTCCAGCGCTGGTCGGTGGCGAGTTCCTCGTAGCCCCAGTCGCGCTCGTTGAACGGCGGATTGCACAGCGCGATGTCCGCCCCCGACCCGGCGAAACTGTCGTCCCGCAACGCGTCGGCCGTGGTGATCTCCGCGCGGACGCCGCGGTCCTCCGTGAGGAAGCCGAGCCGGGCGGCGGCCAGCGCGGCGAGCGCCGGGTCCCGTTCACAGGCCAGCACGGTCAGGCCCGGACCGTCGTACTCCTGCAGTGCCGCGGCGGCCAGGTGCCCGGTGCCGCAGGCGGGGTCCAGGACGGTCAGTTCGCGTTGGTCCGTGCCGCCGAGGCGAACCGCGAGGGCGATCCGGGTCATCAGCGTGGCGAGCGGCGGCGGCGTGGTGCTGAGCTGCCGCACATGCGTCTCCAGCCACCGCTGCAGCAGGAACTCGAAGGTCTCGCGCGACCCTTCGGCGCGCCCCAGCCGTGCAGCCTCACCCACCAGTTCGCGGGCTGCCCCGGACAGTTCGGGCTGCGAGACGCGCGCGCGAGGCGACCGCATCCGGCGGGCCGCCTCGGCGATGGCCAGCCCCGACTCGTCCCGGCTGCCGAGCGCCTCGAAACGCGGCCAGAGGAGCTCCCGGCCGCCGACGTCCTTGAGCTTGCCGTTGTCCCGCAGCCACTGCTCGACCTCCGCCAGGGAGAACTGCGGACTGACGTCCGTGCCCCCTATACGGCTCGGGAACGAGTCGTGCCGGCGGCGCCAGTTGCTCACCGCGGCCCGGCCCACGCCGGCGATCCGGGCGATCTCGGCCAAGCTCACCGGTACGGCGCTGGTTGTGGTCATCGAACAGTCTCCGAGGTGCTTGGCCCGGTCGTCCTTGGTCGTCCTTGATCAGGCGTGCCGCAGCATGCCGCAATGCAGGCTACTACGCTCATTGACTCTGTTCACAAGAGAACGCTGTCAGGGTGCTGTGTGAAAAGTGCAGAGGGCGGAGATATGCAGGAGTTCGCACCGGGAATGGTGCTCCACGATCGCTACGAGCTGAAGGGGGTGCTCGGCCGGGGCCTGATGGGATCGGTGTGGCAGGGCTGCGACCTGCATCTCGAACGGCCCGTGGCGGTGAAGACGGTCGCCGCGGAACTGCTGGCCCTGCCGAGCGGCCGCGCAGCGGCGGTGACCCGCTTCCAGCGGGAGGCGCGGGCCGCGGCGCGCCTCGACCACCCCAACGTCACCACGGTCTTCGACGCGTCGATCACGGACGACACCTGCTGCCTGGTGATGGAGCTGATCGACGGCACCACGCTGGAGTACCTCTTCGACCAGCGGGAGGACGGACGGTTCGACATCCCGTCGGCCGCAGCCGTCGCCGCCCAGCTCTGCGCCGGACTGTCCGCGGCCCACGCCGCCGGCCTCGTGCACCGCGACCTCAAGACGCAGAATGTCATGGTCCGCCGGGACGGCGTCGTCAAGATCCTGGACTTCGGACTGGTGAAGGTGCTCGCCGAGGCCGACCCGCGCCTGACGATGACCGGCGAGGCCATCGGCAACATCGTCTGCGCCTCACCCGAACTGCTCGCCGGCCGGGACCGGCTCGACGGCCGCAGCGACCTCTACGCGGTGGGCTGCCTCCTCCACCACATGCTCACCGGCGAGGCCCCCTTCGCGACCGACCAGCCGGCGCTGCTCGCCTCCCGCCACCTGAGCTCGCCCCCGCCGCTCATCTCCGACCACGGCGTGGACGTCCCCGCCGACCTCCAGGAACTGGTGACGTCCCTGCTCGCCAAGCGCCCGGACGACCGCCCCTCCTCCGCGGCCGAGGTCTACGCGGCCCTCGCACCCCACCTGCCGGCCCCGGACCACGGACTGGCCACCCGCCGCGGACTGCCCGAGGACCCCCGCCGGCCCTTCCTGGTTCCGCAAGGACCGAGAGCTGCCTGAACGATTGAAGAATGAAAGAATCACCGCGTTGACCGGGTGCGCCGAACCGCCCCCGGTCGCACGGGTGTGACAGGCGTCGGCAGGCGCCGGGACAGGTGGGGACGGGCGCGATGCGACGAAGCCTTGGACCGTACGAGCTCACGCGCGAACTGGGCCGCGGCGGTATGGGCGTCGTCTGGGCGGCGTACGACCGCGCACACGACCGGGAAGTGGCCGTGAAGCTTCTCTCCCCGCGCGGCCGCGGTGCCGAACCCGGCACGCTGGAGCGCCGGTTCCTGCGCGAGGCGCGTCTCACCAGCCGCCTCACGCACCCGGGCATCCCGGCCGTCCACGACCACGGCAGCCACGAGGGCGACCTGTACCTGGTCATGGACCTGGTCCACGGGCGCGCCCTCGACGCGGTGCTCAAGGCGGAGGGCCCGCTGACCGTCGAGCACGCCGCCGACGTCGCACGGCGCACCGCTGAGGTGCTCGCCTACGCCCACGGCCAGGGCGTGGTGCACCGCGACCTCAAACCGTCCAACCTGATGACGACCTCGATGACGACCCAGGACGGTGCGACCTACGGGGGCATCAAGGTCCTGGACTTCGGCGTCGCGGCAGCCCTGGAACCCGAGCCCGGCGAGACCCGCTTCACCGCCCCCAACGCCACCCCCGGCACGGTCCTCTACATGGCGCCCGAGCAGGCGGTCGGCGACACCGCGCCCGCCGGCGACCTCTACTCGCTGGGCTGCGTCCTGTACGAACTGCTCACCGGCGCCCCGCCCTTCACGGCCGGCAGCCCCTTCATGCTGTACCACCAGCACGCGCACGAACCCGTACCCCCGCTCGCCGACCGCCGTTCGGGCGTCCCCGCCGGGCTGCGGCAACTGGTGGCGGATCTGCTGGAGAAGAAGCCCGAGAACCGCCCCGCGTCCGCGGCGGAGGCTGCCGAGTTGCTCACCGCCTGGGCGCCGACGCCGGCCCGGGAAACCACGCGGACCCGGGCGGCCGACGCGGAGCCCGTGCACCATGAACCCGCACACCCGCGACTGGCCGAGATAACCGCCCTGTACGCGTCCGGCAGCCCGGCCCGGGCCCTGGAGGAGTACGGCGACCTCATGGCCACCCCCGGCCTCACGCACGCCGACCACCTCGCGGCCCGCGCCGGAGCCGCCCTGTGCGCGGCCGCGCTCGGCCGTACCCGCGAGGCCCTGGACGAACTGAGGTCGGTCCTCGCCGAGCAGCGCAGCCTGCTCGGACCGGGGGACCCCGCGGTACTGGACACGCGGTACGAGATCGCCGTGCTGCTGGTCCGCACGGGCGAGCGCCACGCGGCCATGGAGCTGACACGACGTCTGGCCGACGACGAGGGCAGGGTGTTCACCGCCGGCGACGCCCGGAGCGGACGCAGCGAGGCGCTGCTGGGCAGGCTGCGACGCATCCCAACTCTGTGATCTCTGTTCACAGCTGACTGGTCGTGTTACTCTCCGATCGCACCGTTCGGTGGGGAGACAGGTGAGGTCACTGTCTACGGACGGCGCGGGAGAGACCGAGGGGAACAGCGTCCATGACGTCGGCAGTTCAGCGCGGCACCGAGCGGACGACGGGGGCCGAGCGGCTCCCCGAGGAAGGCAACCTGGTCGAAGTACGCGGCCAGTCCTGGGTGGTGGCCCGAGTCGATGCGTCGAGCGGAGCGAACCGCAGCGCCACCCTCGTCCACCTCCAGTCCGTCGCCGACGGCCGCTTCGGCGACACCCTCTCCGTCATCTGGGAGGTCGAACCCGGCCGCCGCGTACTGCCCGCGGGCTCGCTGCCGGACGCCTCCAACGGCTCGTACGACTCCCCGAACCGCCTGGCCGCGTTCCTCGACGCGGTCCGCTGGTCCGCCGTGGCCTCGGCCGACGCGAAGACGCTCCAGGCACCTTTCCGTTCAGGCGTCGCAGTCGAGCCGTACCAGTTGGAGCCGGTCTCGCGCGCCGTAGGTGCCCCCCGCGTCAACCTCCTCCTCGCCGACGACGTCGGCCTCGGCAAGACCATCGAGGCCGGACTCGTCGTCCAGGAACTGATCCTCAGAGGCAGAGCCCGCCGCACCATGGTCGTCTGCCCGGCGGGCCTGACCCTCAAGTGGCGTGACGAGATGGCGGAGAAGTTCGGCCTGGAGTTCACCATCGTCGACTCCGAGCACTGCGCCCGCCTGCGCCGCACCCACGGCACGGCCGCCAACCCCTTCCGCGTCCACCCGCTCACCATCGTCTCCCTGCCCTGGCTGCGCGGCCAGAAGGCCCAGCGCCTCCTCGACGAGGTCATCGGCGCCCCCGAAGAGAGCCCCGACGGCGAGCACAAGCGCTTCTTCGACCTCCTCGTCCTCGACGAGGCCCACCACGTCGCACCCGCCGCGCCCAAGCAGGTGTACGCCGTCGACTCCCAGCAGACGAGGCTGATCCGGCGCCTCGTCCCGCACTTCGAGCACCGCCTCTTCCTCTCCGCCACCCCGCACAACGGCTACCCGGAGTCGTACACCGCGCTCCTGGAACTCATCGACGACCAGCGCTTCGCCCGCGGCGTCGACCCCGACAAGGAAGCCCTCAAGGACACGGTCGTACGGCGCCTGAAGTCCACCGTCACCAACGCCGACGGCACGCCCCGCTTCCGTACCCGCAAGACCCTCGAACTCCCCGTGGACTACACGCCGCAGGAGCGCGGGATCCATGAGCTGCTCGGCTCGTTCGCGGAGCTGCGCCGCAAGAAGCTGACGCCGAAGGCCCGGGGCGGACGCCGCGCCGCCGACCTGGTGACCCTCCTCCTGAAGAAACGACTCTTCTCCTCTCCGGCGGCCTTCCTCCACACCGTGCAGGTGTACCTGTCCCACCTGGAGGACACGGGCCCGGCGCGTGGCGGCGGTCGTACGGCCGCCGCCGAGGTCCCCGAGTGGCTGGAGGAGTTCGCCGACCTCGTCGCCGACCTCGACGACACGGGTCTCGTGGACGCGGAGGACGACGCCCTGACCCGCTCCACCTCGCTCACTCCCGCGGAGGACGGCGAGGAACTGGACCTGCTGCGGCACATGGAGCGCTGGGCCCTCACGCACGAGGCCGCACCGGACTCCAAGGCCGAGGCGTTCATCCGCGAACTGAAGGCCGTCTGCCGCCCGAACGGCAAGAAGTGGACCGACGACCGGGTCGTCGTCTTCACCGAGTACCGCGACACCCAGGAGTGGCTGTACGACCTCCTCCAGCAGGAGGAACTGACCGACGGCGGCCGCGTCGAACGCCTCCACGGCGGTCTGTCGGCCGAGGAACGCGAACGCATCCGCCTCGGCTTCCAGGCCGATCCGTCGCTGGACGAGGGCAGGGTCCGCATCCTGCTGGCCACCGACGCCGCCGGCGAGGGCATCGACCTCCAGAACCACTGCCACCGCCTGATCAACTACGACATCCCCTTCAACCCCAACAAGCTCGAACAGCGAATAGGCCGTATCGACCGCTGGGGCCAGAAGCAGGACCCGGAGATCACCCACTTCATCGGCGCGGGCTGGCAGCAGGCCCAGGCCGGCTCCTACGAGGCGGACCTCGAATTCCTCTCCCGGGTGGCCAAGAAGGTCGCGCGCATGGAGCACGACCTCGGCTCCGTCAACGCGGTCCTCGCGGACGCCGTACAGCGCCGTATGACGGGCGACACGGCACCGGTGGACATCGAGAACGCGAAGCCGCGCCCGATCAAGGGCCGCCGCACCGGCGGCGAGGTGGCACCGGAGCAGAACGTCACCGCACAGACGAGGCGACTGGCCGACCAGTACGAGGACACGGTCGCGGCCCTCGGCCTGACACCGGGGAACGTGAAGCGGGTCGTCGAAACGGCTCTGGCCCTGGACCACCAGCCCGCGCTGGTCCCCGCGCACCGCGAAGGCTTCGCGCCGGGCGACCTGTTCGACGTACAGCCCCTGTCGGGGAGCTGGGAGCGCGCGACCCGGGGCCTCGCCCACAAGCTCCGCGAAGGCGAGCAGCGCCCGATCACTTTCGCCCCGTCGGTCGCGGCGCGGGCGCGCGACGACGTGGTTCTGGCGCACCTGAAGCACCCACTCGTCGCACTGTCGACGAGGCTGCTCACCGCGGCCGTCTGGAACGCGGACTCGGTGGGCCTGAGCCGAGTGACGGCCGTCGTCTCCGACGACCCGGCGGTGACGACGACCCTGGTCTCGGCCTACGCGCGCTACGTCCTGGTCGGCACGGACGGCACCCGTCTGCACGAGGAGGTCCTGTACGCGGGCGGCTGGTTCGGCGACACGGGCCGCTTCCGCCGCTGGGAGTCGGTGAACGAGCAGGGCCGGGTCCTCTCCCGGGCACTCACCGAGGGGACGGAGGCGGCCCCCCACATGCGGCAGGAGCTGACGGAGGCCTGGCCGAGGCTCCGCGACCCCCTGTACAGGTCGCTGGAGGCCCGCGCCGCCGAACTGGGCCGCCAGTTGGAAGGCCGCCTCGCCGACCGCCGGGCGGAGGAGGAGCGCCGCATCACGGCGACCCTCGACCGCTTCGAGGCGACGCTGCGCGCCAAGCTCAAGGAGGAGGGCGACGCCGAGGGCGAACAACTCGCCCTCCTGACCACCCACGAGCTGACCGGCCACGAACGCCGCCAGTTCGAGGACGACCGCCGCCGCTGGCAGGAACGTTTCGAGGGCTTGCCCGCCGAGCGCGAGCGCGAGCTCGCCGCCATCGCCGCCCGCTACCGCGAGCCCCGTTCCCACCTCTTCCCCGCCGCCGTCGTCTTCGTCGTCCCCGCAAAGGAAGCCCGCCGATGAGCCCCCGTCGCACCATGAGCCGTGGAGTAGCCGCCGCCAAGGCCCAGGCCGCCGACGGCCGGAGACAGCACCAGGAGTGGCTGGACCTCACCGAGGTCTCCGGCCCGTTCTTGACGATGCCCGTGCTGCTGCGGGCCTGGCCCCAGCTCGACGCCCTGGAGAAGGACGAGCGCGCCCGGCTGCGCGCCCGCCACGCCGACTGGCAGACGGACACGACTGCGGGGCGGGACGAGTGGGTGGCGTATGTCCTGAGCCGGCTGCTGGGCTGGAACGACGCCCTGACGCTCCGCATGGGCGACTCCGAGCACGACGGCCTGGACCGCCTGACCCTGCGGGTGGCGGAGCACAACACGGAGGTCCGCGCCGACTTCGCGCTGGTCGAGCCGGGGACCGAGCTGGCCGCCGAGCCGAGCGTCGAGTCGGCCGCCAAGCGGGTGCGGGTGCTCGGCATGACGGTGCCCGCGGGTACGGCGCCCACGGCGCGGGCCGGTGGTGGCGGTGACTGGGCGGCGGCTCCGGCTGACCGGCTGGCGCGTCTGCTGCGGCATCACGGGGTGCCGCTGGGATTGGTGACGGACGGCCGGTGGTGGTGCCTGGTGTGGGCGCCGCTGGGTGGTGTGACGACGACGGCGGTCTTCGACTCGATTGGCTGGAACGAGGCCGCCGAGCGCAATGTGGTTCGTGCGTTTGTGTCGCTGCTGCGGCGCAGGCGGTTCTTCGAGTACGACGAGCCCGAGACGCTGGTCGGCCTGCTGAGGGACAGCCTGGCGGCGGGGGAGGACGTCACCGAGGCGCTGGGCGTCCAGGTCCGGCAGGCGGTCGAACTGCTGGTCGACGCCATCGGACGGGCTGATGTCCGCGCTGTGGAGAGCGGCGCCGCCGGTCTGCACGCGTCCGGGGTGAGCGCGGGTGAGGTCTACCGCGGCGCCGTCGCGGTCATGATGCGCATCGTCTTCCTGCTCTTCGCGGAGGAACGGGGCCTGCTGCCGGCGGACAACGAGGTGTACGCCAAGTCGTACTCGGCCCGCTTCCTGCGCGACGAGCTGAAGGCACGCGCGGACGAGGAGGGCGAGACGTCGCTGGAGCACACGACGTCGGCGTGGCACCGCCTGATAGCCCTCTTCCACGCGGTCCACGGGGGAGTGGACCACCCGGGCTCCGGCTTCCGCCTGCCCGCGTACGACGGCTCGATCTTCGACCCCGAGAAGTACCCGTGGCTGGAGCTCACGACTCCGCTGTTGCCGATAGACGACCGCACGGTGCTGCACATGCTCCAGGCCGTGCAGGAGGTCCGCGTCGGCAAGGGCAAGGACCGCGAGGTCCGCACGCTCAGCTTCCGCGCGCTGGACGTCGAGCAGATCGGCTACGTGTACGAGGGCCTGCTGTCGTACGACGGGCGGCGTGCGACCGAGGACATGGCGGGGCTCATTGGCCCGGAGGGGCTTGAGCACGAGGTCGCGCTGCGGGAGCTTGAGGGGCTGGCGGCGAAGGCGGCCACGTCGTCACCGAGCGCGTCGGTGAAGGCGCTGGCCAAGGCCATCCACGAGAAGTGGAAGGACCCGAAGCCGCCGGCGACGGCGGGTCAGTTGGAGAAGAAGCTCGCTCCGCTCCCGGCCGAGGACGCGGCGGAGGCGCGGCGCCGGCTGAACGCGGTGACGAAGGACGCGGCACTGACGGAGCGGCTGCTGCCGTTCGTCGGCATCCTGCGGGACGACCTGCGGGGCCTGCCGACGGTGATCCCGAACGGCGCGCTGTACGTCACGGAGTCGTCGCTGCGGAAGAACACGGGGACGCACTACACGCCCCGCTTCCTGGCCGAGGAGGTCGTGCTGCACGCGCTGGAGCCCCTGGTGTACGAGCCGGGGCCGCTCCAGACGGCGGACACGACGGAGTGGCGCCTCAAGTCGGCGGACCAGATCCTGGACCTGAAGGTCGCGGACATCGCGATGGGTTCGGCGGCGTTCCTGGTGGCGGCCTGCCGTTACCTCGGTGACCGCCTGATCGAGGCCTGGGAGAACGAGGGCCGCGTGGACGCGATGGTGTACCGGGCGGGGCGGGCGGTGGACGCCGTGACGGCGGCCGACGCCGAACAGGACCCGGTCGTGGTCGAGGCCCGGCGCCAGATCATCGAGCACTGCCTGTACGGGGTGGACATCAACCCCATGGCGGTGGAGATGGCGAAGTTGTCGCTGTGGCTGGTGTCGATGGACCCGGAGCGGCCGTTCACGTTTCTGGACGACCGGTTGGTGGCGGGGGACTCGCTGCTGGGTGTGCACACCATGGAGCAGATCCAGACGGTGCACATGAAGCCGGAGCGACAGGGCGACATCCTTGCGGAGCAGGCTCGGGAGTTGGTGGACCAGCTGACACGGGAACGTCTGGCGATCACTGCGATCAAGGGCGTGGACCTGCCGGCGCTTCAGCGGAAGAGGGAGCGGCTGGAGGAGGTCAATCGGCATTCGCGGCGGCTGCGGTTGGTGGGTGACCTGATCACGGGGGCGGCGCTGGCTACGTGTGCTTCGGGGCGGGTGCCTTGGTATGAGCAGGAGGGCGGTGAGCGGATCAGAGATCTGTTCCCGCGGGCTGCGTGGATCGTCCAGCGGATCATGGAAGACGGGGTCGGGGACGACTCGGAGATGGTGCGCGAGGCTCAAGCCACGGCGGAGGAGTGGTTGGGGGCGGAACTGCCTGATGAGGCGCTGGAGCGCCGGCCGGTTCATTGGCCGTTGGTGTTCCCGGAGGTCTTCTCTCTGCGAGGTGGATTCGACGCGATCGTGGGGAACCCACCGTTTCTGGGCGGAAGCAAGATCACCGGAGTCCTCGGAGAGGACTATCGGGAATACCTGGTCGAGTACTTGGCGAATCAGCGGCGAGGAAAGGCCGACCTCGTCGCGTACTTCGAGCTCCGGGCGCACACCCTGCTGCACTCTCATGGCCAGAGCGGGCTGATTGCCACCAATACCCTGGCCCAAGGGGACACCCGCGAAGTGGGACTGGACCAGCTGCAGAGTGCCGGGTTCTGTATCCGACGGGCCATCAAGAGCGCACCGTGGCCATCTTCTGCTGCGCTCGAATATTGCGCTGTCTGGACTAGCAAGGCCCGTGTAGGCCCCGCATCGGCGAAGGTTCTCGGAGGGGCGTCTATGCCCAACGGAATCAATACCTCCCTGAACCCGGAGACGCGTGAACTGTCCTGGGGCGAGAGGCTTTCGGGCGCTTCCGAATTGTGTTTCGGTGGTTGCAAGCCCGACAGTCTTGGCTTCACCCTACCGAAGGCCGAGGCGCTGAGGTGGATCGCCGAGGACCCGAAGTACGCTGATGTCCTCTTCCCGTATCTCAACGGTCAGGACGTCAGTAATGACCCCAGACATTCCTCGGATCGATGGATTGTGAACTTCAGGGAGTGGAGCGAGGACGAGGCCCGCCGCTATGAGCGCGCGTACGCCAAGGTACTCGCCGACGTGAAGCCGGACTGTGAGCAGAAGAATGCGAAGTCTTATGCCGGGCTGATGGAACGATGGTGGCAGTACTGGCGGCCACGTGGCGAGATGACGCGCGCCCTGCGTGGCCTCGAGCAGTGCGTTGTCATCACCGTCGTGAGCAAGGCGGTGATGCCGGTTTTGGTCAGCACCGACCAGGTCTTCTCCCATCGTTTGGCTGTCTTCGCGTCCGCGGACCCGGCGATGCTCGCCCTGCTGAGTAGCGCTGCCCACTATTGGTGGACCATCGACCGCACCTCCACGCTGGAAACGCGGATCAACTACAGTCCGACCGATGTCTTCGAAACGCTCGTACGTCCGCCGTTCACCGAGCGGCTTCGGGCTGCGGGCCACCGGCTCGACGAATACCGCCGGGACATGATGCTCGCCCGCGACATGGGCTTGACCGACACCTACAACCTGGTCCACGACCCCGACTGCCGGGACGAGGACATCATCGAGTTGCGCCGCATCCATGTGGAGATCGACAGGGCCACCGTCGAGGCGTACGGCTGGCACGACCTCCTGGACGATTCCGGCCAGACTGCGGCTGCCGACCCGACCCACGAGACGTTCCCGCTCGATCACGATTTCTATGAGACTGACCAAGGCACGCGCTACTCAATCGGCCTCCTCGCCCGAACCGAGATCATCGACCGTCTCCGCCAGTTGAATCACCAGGCATATGCCGACGAGGTTCAGCTCGGTCTGCACAAGGGCGTGACAGAGAAGAAAGCACGAGAGAAGCACCCCGACTTGCCCCCGCCGTCCTCCGAGGCCATCCGGAAGCACAAGGAGCAGTCTGCCGTGCGAGGTGGGTCGCATTTCGGTGAAGGCACTGAGGGTGCTCTGTTTTGAGTCGCCAGCATGACAACGGGCTCGTTCACGTCATCCCGAGTGATGTGAAGGAGCCCGCTGTTCTGCTCAGGGACTGCGTTCAGTCCTACTCCACCGCGAGCGCCATGAACGCCGCCCACTCGCCCCGGCCGACTCGCAGCACAGGCCCGCGCGAAGACGGCACGCGCGTACGCCTCGGTCTGCAACAGCCCCGGCACCAGCAACGGTTCGTACGAGAAGCGGCTCACGACCTCCGCCTCGATGAGCGCGAAGTTACGGAATAACCGCGGCAATTCCGCCCGGTCGACCTCGTCCTGGAGCTTCCGCCACTCACGACGACCGGGTGAACCAGCAAGCGACCACCCCCGAATCGCCCGCTGCCATCACCGAGTTCAGCGTACGGCTCAGCAGTACCAGACGCGGCGCCCGACTAGCGCGCACGCTCGCCGTGCAACAGCTCGCCGAGTGGTGCGGCGTACCGCATGACCCCGACACCGCCCAGACGGTAGCCCTCGTCACAGCCGAGCTGGCGTCCAACGCCATCACCCCCGGCCATCTACCCGGCCGGGACTTCTGCCTGACGCTGCTTCTCCTGCCTCACGCGTTCCGTATCGAGGTGACTGACACCCGCCCGGAGCACACGCCAGCACACCAACCCGCACCCACCCCAACCACAGCCCGCCGCCGACGCCACATCGGGCCGCGGCCTGCTTCTCGTCGGGGCGTACGCACACCGCTGGGGCTGTACCGCCCGCGATGCGTACACCAAGACCGTGCGGGCGGAGGTGCTGCTCCGCCCTTGGGCGCGTAACTGCGGGACTCGTGCGGATTTCTGTCAGGGATGAAGCTGCCGATGTGGTGTGAGGTCAACCTGCGAGATCGCGGTGTAACTGACCCACCTCTGTGGCGCTCGACGGGGTGCGCACGGCACTGACAGTGGTGCGTGCCAGCAATGGTGAGCGCTCAACTCCTGCGGCGTGGAGACTGTACGAGGGAACCCCTGGTGAAATCCTTGTAATGTCCAATGACTACACTTCCTTCATTACACATTCACTTGCGATGGAGGGGCGTTGTGGCTGTGTTCGACCAGGCCGACACCACGGCAGAAGAAGAGATGTCGGACAGTGGGATGCGGCCCGACGTGCCTCCCACTCCGCGCCCGGTGCCCGACTGGCAGGCGGCGGAACGCAACGCGCTCGCGTGGGTCAGGTGGCTCGGCTTTCCGCAGGCGGAGCCGACCCGCGATGGCTCCGACGCGGGACTGGACATAGCCGGCCCCGGAATATACGGCCAGGTGAAGTTCCATGGGAAGGCGATCCCGCCTAACCTGATACAGCAACTTTTCGGGGCGCGTGGCTTGAACGATGGCGAGATGCTCTTCTTCGCCAATTCTGGGTACACCGCTGCGGCGATCACTACCGCAGACCGGTTGAATGTCGGCTGCTTCACCTACTCTCCCGCGGACGGAATGATTGCGCCCGCGAACCGCTACGCGGCCGAACTGATGGAACGTGCGATGTCCCCGGAAGCCGAGGAAGAGCGCGAAATGCGGGCTGAGGAGGAGAGGCGGAAGAAGGAAAAGAAGAAGCAGAAGAAACTGGCCAAGAAGCAGAAGAAGATTCAGCGGATCACCGAAGCCGGCGAAATGGTGATGAGCGAGGTGGCGAGTAAAGCCGCCACCGTTGCAGCGGTCGCCGACCCCGGGTTGTCAAGCGATGAGCGGCGCAAGCTCCTGGCGGACCTGGACAAGGAACAGTTGGATCTGCTGGTGGCCTGCCTGCTGATCCGTGACGGATTCAACCCCTCGCGCTCCCGAACGATAATGGCCGACGGATTCCAGGGAGTGACCGCCTATTGGGCGAAGCACCCCGACATCGAGGTTCTCGAAACGGAGAGCGGCGAAAGGTTCGAGCCACTCTCGGTGACGTGTTTGAGTGCCTCCATCGGTCAGGAGGAGGCTTTGCGAGAGCTGCTCGAACTTTACGACGAAGACCTGTGGCGGAAGCTTCACACTCATGACGGTGTGGTCGTCCCCATGGCAGGGGGATGGCTCGCTCCAGGGGCGCCCATGCCGCACTTCAAGGTTGAGGTCGATGCGACTCTGCTCCGTTTCACCGGGGAGACGGAGTACACGACAGTGGACCTCTCCGTGTACGGGAACAGGCTCATGGTCACCACGCTCCCGCTCGACAGCGCAACCCGCGCCCGGATTGCGCAGCAGCCATGCGTGTACCTTGTTGATCTGGACATGCTCGACTGGTGGTGCCGTGAGAGGTTGTCGCTGGACATCGAGTACGAGTCGGTGCCGTCGCCCGGGACGAAGACCGTCGGCCGCATCACCGGCTTGGGATTCAAGCCCCTGCCGGACGACTCGTCGTGGCGCCTTGCACTGGGGGCGCGGCAGATCGTCGCCGCGGAACTGGACGAGGACTCGTTCGGCCAGTACCTGTGCGCGCTGCTGGTCCGGGACGGATTCACGGTGATGTCCCACCTCCCCGGTGGTTCACGTGGGACTTTCATGGTGCAGCTGCCGGAGTCGACGTCCGCCTCAGAGCTCTTCGGCGTGGTCAGCTATAGCAAGACCTATCTCATGGATCGCGCCAACATGGCGGATCCGGAGTATGTCGACAGGGCCGCGCGCGACCACATCACAGAGATCTCGGAACTGTCAGACAGTCTGTCCGGGGTGGGCGAGATCTTCAGCCTGTGGATGCACGTCGCCGACAGCGCGATCCCCTCGCACATACGTGACGAGATGGGCATGCCGGAGGGTGTCATGCTGCTGGAGGCCGGGGGGCTCGCCGCGTGGGCCGAGATGTGTCTGCAGGTGACCGTCGACGTCATCGGTGATGGCAAGGGGAAAATCGATCTGCAGCTGGTGCCCGTGGCGTGATCGCCTCCGGGTGACGAGAACGGGCGTGCGAGCCGAGCCGCATCGCGATCAAGCCCGGCGACCGAGAGAGCCGACCCGAATTGACGCGCAAGTGGTGCCGCTTGCCCTGGGTGACGAGGTGCCGCCCAAGCGCGCGGCATGGGAAGGCACGATGCGGCCGGGGTTAAGCCGCCAGCCGGCCACCGGTCTTCGAGCAAATCGGTGGCCGGGGCGGTGAAAACTCGTCGAGTTCCGCGCGGACGATGCCTAACCTGGCCACATGCCAGCCGGGAAAACCTCCTTCGTCTGCCTGCCCTGCCGGGCCTCGTACAAGCAGCCCTACGACAGGGACAGGCCGAACCGGACCTGTCCCCGCTGCGCGAAGCCGCTGATCCATGCGGGGTCGGCCTTCGCCGCGCCCCCGCGGCGGGACACCGAGGCATGGAGGGTGCTGTCCGTCCTGCTGCACGCGGGCGTCGGCTTCCACAAGAGCTGCTGCGGTGGGCCTGGATGGCGCCCGCGCACCCTGCGGGAGGTCCGCGAGCGGATGACGTACGCCCGCCGTACCGGGGAACCCATTGCCAGAGCGCTTGTCCGCTTCAATGTGTAGGGGAGCGCACCACACCGGCTACTCCCACTCGCCGGCGCGTGGGAGTAGCCGTGACCTGCAAACACAGGTCGTGATCCGGTCGTCGTGCCTATGCGTTGATCGCGAGACACTCCTACCGTGACCCGCCACTGCTGCACCGCGATGACGAACCAGGCCGACTGGCACTGTGACCAGCACGATGCACCCTTCGACTGTCCCGAGGCCCTGGTCCACTTCAACGCCCACTTCCAGGAGTACGGGCTGATCGTTCACGACGGTGGTGCATCGAGCATCGGGATCGACTTCTGCCCCTGGTGCGGACAGCGGCTGCCCGAGTCGCAGCGGGACCGGTGGTTCGACGAGCTGGAGACCCGTGGGATCGACCCGTGGGAGGACGACATCCCCGACGAGTTCCAGGATGCGCGCCGGCTCAGCTCGACGCCGTGGCCGCGCAAGGGACAACAGGTAGTCCCTCGAACCACGTCCACAAGCACGTCCGGATCAGGCCCAGCGGGCTCCTAGTGCTCCAGTGCGCCTTCGTGTTCCATGAGCCGGGGGAAGCCCCGAGAGTCGTCGGTAGTGGCTGCGTCGGGTGATTAATTGATGCCCTCTGTGCCGGCCCGACCAGTTCGGTGGCTCGCCGCGGAGCTCGAAGCCGGACTCGGATTTCAGGTCAGGACCAGCCAGCGGCGGCCGTCGATGAGTTCTCGGGCTGCGTCGAGGTGGCCGGCATGGCACGCGGTCTCGGTGATGACATGCAGCAGGACGTCGCGCAGGGTGTGCAGGTGCGGTTCACCGAACAGGTCGCGGGGCCACCAGGCCAATGCGGCGTCGGTGGGGGTCGCGGTGATGACGGCATCGGCAAGTGCTGCCTCCTTCCGGTATCGGTCGAGTACGTCGACGGCCGGCACGTCCGGGGCGACCTTCCACGCTTCGTCGCCGCTGGTCAGGTTGCGGATGACTTCCTTGTCCCCGGCGACGACCGCGCGGAACCAGAACCGTTCCACATCCAGCGCGAGGTGTTGGACCAGCCCCAGACAGTGCCATCCGGAGGGCAGCACGGGCCGTCGCAGATCCTTCGCGTCGAGCCCGTCGAGGATGCCGAGGACGTGGCGGCGCTGCCCGCCCAGGACGTTGAGAAGCGCACTGACCTCACTGCCCGAAGGTGTTTCGCTCAAGTTTTCGATCACGGTCACCCAGGATGCCCGAATACCTGCGTGGGCGCGGGAGGTTCGGACCAATGCACCGTTTCTCGCAGGGATCACACGAGCGGGGCCGGCCGGACAGCGAGGGTGATCGTCTAGCTCTCCAGGCGCACCGGCATGAGGATCGAGAAGGTCCCCTCCTCGTCGGGCCGACGGACCGCAAGGGGCGCCGTGGGATCGCCGAACTCCAGGACGAGCCGGTTCCGGGCCCCGGCGGCCAGTGCGTGCAGCAGGAACTCGCGGTTCACGGCGACCGGCGTGCCCTCGTCGACACCGTCCCCGTCCCCCGAGACGCTCACCGTGCCGTCGTCCGTCACCCTCAGCACGGTGAGGTCGTACGACACGCCGTCCTGCCCATCCTGTTCGCGCGCCTCGCTCTTGCGGACAGGACCGGTCCTCACCGCCTCCTCGAAGCTCGGCACATCGACGAGGACGCGGCGTCCGGCCGGCAGGTGGACGAGGCGGCGGTAGTCGGGGAAGTCGTGGCCGAGGCACTGGCCGGCCGCCTGGCGGTCGCCGGTGTCCAGCGTCACCCGGTCACCGTCCACGGCGAGCCGGGCGGGTTCCTCGCCGCTCAGCAGCGCCCGCATCGCGTCGACCAGCGGGACGGGGACGATGACCTGCGTACGGGGTCCTCCGCCGTGCCCGGTGACAGCGACCCGTGAGACAGCCATCCGGTAGCGGTCGGTGGCCACGACGTGCAGGGTCTCTCCCTCGATGTCGAACAGCACGCCGCCGAGCATCGGCAGCTCAGGGTCGGTACTGGCGGCGAAACGGACCGCGTCCAGGGCGGCGGCCAACTCGGACGAGAGGGCGGTCGATCGGACGGTGGCGCTGCGGATGGACGTCATGGGGTTCTCCCTGTGTGCGAGAAGGGCTCGGAGCGTGGAGAACTCGCCGCGGGCATCGGACAGTCCGCGTTCGAGACGGCGCAGATGCGCTTCGAGCAGTTGGTGCACCAGGTCGGTGTCCGCGCTCGACCAGCCCGCCAGTACGAGCCGGATGTCCGCCAAGGGCATGCCGGCCCGGCGCAACCGCGCCAGCAGGCGGGCCTCTTCGAGCTGCTCGGGGCTGTACCACCGGTAGCCGCTCACCGGGTCCACCCAGGCCGGGACCAGCACACCGGCACGGTCGTAGAACCGCAGGGCGCTCACGCCCAGTCCGCTGTCCCGGGCCATCTCGCCAATGCTGCGCATCTCGCTCTCCACGCCCTGGACTCTGGGCCCTGTACCAAGTCGAGGGTCAAGCCGGCCCGCGATGCAGGGGAGGTACGGGTGGGCCCCTGCCTGGCGCGGACGGCGTTTCAGCCGGGGCAGTCGGCCTCTGTGGTGGCCGTGCCCGAGCGGACCATCAGGTACCCCGACGCTCCTATCTCCGCCACGGCGTAACGGGTGTACGGCCAGGCGCTCCCCGAGCTCGCCCGCTGGCTCACCAGAGCCCGGCAGGCCTCACCGGCGGCCAGGTCCCCCCACGTCTCGACCTCTTCCCAGTTCCACTCCAGGTAGCTCGACCACACGTACATCGCCGAGTCCGCCGGGTCGAAGCCGATGGCGATGTCGTTGTGGTCGAGCGTGCGGTCGGTGCCGAGTGTGCCGCGCATGTCGTTCGTCTGCTCGATGATGTCCTTTGCGGCGCGGTCCGCGACCTGGATCTCGGTGTCGTCGGAGCTGGGGTTCATCGCCTCCGCGAGACCGGCCTCGTCCGGCTCCCAGTCCTGGTCCGTGTCCCCGCCCTGGCCGGGATCCGAGCTCTGGCCGGGATCCGAGTCCTCGCTGCTGCCCGCGTCCGGGCCGGTGTCGTTGCCGACGGGCTGCTCCTCCTCCTTCAGGCTCCCCTCCGTAGCGCTCGCGGACGGAGCCTCGGGCGAGGGGGAGAGTGTGGTCGAGGCCGTGGGCTTGTCGTCCTTGGAGTCGTCGGGCAGCAGGGCCACCACGCCCCCGGCCAGACCGCCGATGACGGCTGCCGCAAGGACCACGGCACCCGCCAGCCGCCGTCTCGAACGGCGCGGAGGCGTATTGGGGAGGCCGGGAGAACCAGGAGGACCGGAAAGCTCGGGCAGACTCCATGCCGGATCGCTCTCGGGCGGTACGTCCCAGACGGCCGTGACCATGTCCACGACCGTGGCCGGTGCCGCGTTCCCACCCAGCACCTGGGTGGTCTGGGAGGCCAGCAGTTCCGCGCACTGCCGGGCGGCCTCGGCGGCCGAAGGGCGATCCTCCGGCTCCTTGGACAGCGCCTTCTCCACGATCGGCCGCAGTGGACCGGGTACGCCGTCCAGGTCCGGCTCACCGGACATCACGCGGACCGCGACCGCGTAGGAGGCGTCGTCCCCGAAGGGCATCCGGCCCGTGGCCGCGTACGCCACGAGTGCTCCCCAGGCGAACATGTCGCTCGCGGGGCCGGCGCTCCCGTCGCGGTACTGCTCGGGGCTGATCCACCCCGGGGTACCGGATATGGCTCCGGTGCGGGTGATGCTGGTCGCGTCGGCGGCGTGGGCGATACCGAAGTCCAGGACGCGCGGGCAGGCGGGCGTGAGGATGACGTTCTGCGGTTTCACGTCCCGGTGCACCACGCCCGCGGCATGGATGTCGGTCAGGGCGTATGCGGTGGCGCTGGCGAGCGCGTACAGGCTGCCCTCGGTGAGCGGTCCGTGCGTGCCCACGTGCTGCTTCAGTGTCGGGCCGGGGACGTAGGCGGTGGCCAGCCAGGGGGCGTCGGCCTCGGTGTCGGCGGTGAGCAGCGGTACCACGTACGGGCCGGTGACGCGGGAGGACAGTTGCACCTCCCGCCTGAAACGAGCCCTGAACTCCGGCTCCTCGGCCTGCGCGGGATGGATCACCTTCACCGCCACGCGCGACCCGTCGGAGGCGACGCCGGCGTGGACGATTCCCATGCCCCCGGTGCCGAGACGGCCGGCGATCCGGTACGGGCCTATGTGGGAGGGGTCGCCGGGACGAGCCGGCTGGACCCTTCCGGCGGAGCCGTTGTCACTCACAGATGGTTCCCTCGTTGCGCGGCCATGGACCGTGTTCGGCGCGGCCCAGCTTATGCGTGACAAGTGGTCAATGAGGTGAGGGGGGTTGAGCTGCCATCAGAGGTTGGTGTGCGCAGGCGGACGGTCCAGTGGTCAAGGCGGCGTGTTCCTGGGTGAACAGCGGGGCCATGAAGCGCAGGCAGAGCACGAAGCAGTCGGCGAAGCCCGCCCAGGCCGCTCCCTCGAAGAAGAAGGTGAAGGGCACCCTGAGGGAAGCACGCCCCACTCCCGGGTTCGAGGGCGCCGGGCGGAAGAAGGCCAAGGCCAAGAAGTGCGGGTGAGCGGCGTACGTCAGGGGTGGAGGCCACAGCCCGGCCGGGCTGTGGCCTCCACCCCTGACGCCCCTGTAGTCCCTTGCCGTCAGGCCCTCCGCGTCAGATCCAGCGCAGCCGTGTGCACGAACCAGTCCAGCACCTCGCAGATCCCGTCTCCGTGATAGGCGAAGAGCTGCACCGGGAACGACGAGCATGAGCCGGGGGTGCCTCCGCGGGGCGTCCCCCACCCGGGTCCCGGTCACAGCGGGCTCAACGGTGCCGGCCGCTCACTGAGCGTCGGCGACCTCGACGTTGTCGTCGGAACCGAGCGGCGGGAACGCCTTCTTCGCGACACGAGCGACGACCCCTGTGAAGGCCGCATCCACAGTCCCGCCGACGACACCGCCGACGACGGGAACCAGCTTGGTCAGGGTGATCAGAGAACGCTTCGTGCCGTACTTCGCCACGAGCATGAAGCCGGCCTTCTTGTTGATCGCTCTGACCACTTCGATGGGGATTCGTCTGATCGCAGTCTCAGTCAACTTCT
The DNA here is from genome assembly GCF_014650915.1 of Streptomyces poonensis. GTDB lineage: Bacteria > Actinomycetota > Actinomycetes > Streptomycetales > Streptomycetaceae > Streptomyces > Streptomyces poonensis. The sequence goes on from NZ_BMVW01000013.1 coordinate 155,932, forward strand.
GGGAGACCTTCACTCCGAATTGCGCAAGCACAGCATTCGGCTGTCCGCCGGCAACCGTGATCAGGACGGCGTTCCGCACGAGCTCGTCCCGAAGGTCCCAGCCGCGCAGGTGGGCGATCGCGCCGACCAGCCTGGCGTTGAGAATGGCCTGACCGGTGATGTTGGCCGGGAGCGTCACCGGAAGCGTGATCAGGCCTCCGAGGCCCGTCACGAAGCCGGCGGTACCCACCATCACGGTCGTCTCACTGATGATCCGGCGAATCGCCTTCTCCGGGTCCTCGTACGAGGCAGCGCGCGCCTCGGCGTACGTGCGCGAGCCGGAGAGGGGACCGACACCTTCGTCGACCACCTTCATCAGCTGCTCGACCAGGGCCGTTCCCACCTTCTCGAGCGCGTTCAGCTTCTCGTCGGGTTCGTCCGTCATTCGTGTCCCCCCAGGGTCCGTACGGTGAGTAGTGGTGTAACTCTCGGGGCGTCGAGCGTCAGTTGGGACTGGCGCGTCTCCCGGGAAGAGCACCGTGAAGCAGAGTAAGCGTTCGAACAGGTCCGCCGACGAGGGCCCGTCAGGCCGGGCCGTCGCGGCCGTCGTGCTCGCTGAACTCCTTCTCCTCCTCGGCCGGCGCCGTTCTTGCGGAGCCCACGGCACCCACCGCGTAGCGGCCGTTGGCGAGCCGGTCGTCGGCTTTCTTGATGACGGCCGGAGGAGCAGTTGATGCGCTGTGGGATGTCGGCTGCCGACTTGGTGCCCGCCGTCTCTTCGAAGTCGCGTGGATCAGAAGAACTTACGGGTCTTCGGGTCGACCTTGCCGAGGGAGACGGCGAGGAACATCAGGTCGAGCATGCCCATGCACATCCACAGCATCTTGCGGACGGCGTAGACGGTGAGGCCGATCATTGCTTTCCTCTCAGCTTTCTCAGGAGGGCAGGTTCTGCAGCCACTGAGCGACGCCGCCGTGGTGGGAGCACGTGCCCCGGTGGTGCTGGGAGTAGCTGTAAGTCCCGTCGACGCACAGCGCGCTGGCTCCCGCGGCCGCTCCGCTGTCACTGCCGGAGTCGCTGTCCGTGCTGCCGCCCCCGCTGCGGTGGGCGACTGGGCGCACACTTCCCAGTTGCGGTGCGACGCGGTCTTCTGATGTCGGCCATTCGGCCCCCCTGTTGTTTGCTGCTGCACGCTCCCCTGCGTGCATGAACCCGCCGACGGCCGGCCGGCACTGACGCCCCCTCAGTGACAGCGAGCACGTCGGTGCGGGCAACAGCGTGCACGAAGCTTGTGAACATAGTCAACCGGATCGGCCCGCGGGCGAGGTCGTCGGCGTTCGGTGCGGCGTCATCTGTGGCGGTTCCGTGATGGGGTGCCGGTTGATGTTGCTGATACGCTCGGTTCGTGTGCTCAGTTCACACCCAAGGTGGCGCGCCGGGGGGTGCGTTGGTGCCGCGCCGGGTGTGACCGGGGCGGGGATTTCACCAAGTGGCCACCAAGTGGCCCTCAGCAGCAGTGGGGTGGCGTGTGAGCCAGCGCGACAGTGGCTTGAGCGACGGCATGCAGCCGGTCGGTTCCGTCTACCGGTACGACGACGGGCTGCAGGTCCGGGTCGACGACGTCGCGCCGTACGAACTCGTCGACGCCGAGGACTCGTACGGGCACCGGAAGGGCGACGACCTCGTGCGGTGCACCCTGTACCTGAGCAACGGCACCGGTCGGGCCATCGACCTCGACGGAGTCGATGCGCTGGTGCGCAGCGGGCCGTACGGGAAGACGGGGCGCCAGGTGCAGGACTACCAGAGCGACGTGCTCGACGAGGCGCTCGACGGCACCCTGCGTGCGGGGCGCAGCGTCTCGGTGACCTGGGCCTACAGCATTCCGGCCGGTACCGCGGGTGAGCTGGACGTGGAGGTGCGGTTCCCCGGCGACCACGAGCGGGAGAGCGTCACCTTCACCACGGCTGTGGCCGCCGGCCCGTCCGCCGTCGTGGACTCCGGCGTGGCGACCGCCGGTACGACGCCGGCGTGGCTCGCGGATCAGGCCGCGCTCTTCGGTGACCAGCAGGAGTCCTTGTTCGCGGGCGCAGGCTCGGAGACCCCGGGCGCCGGCCCGTCGGTCCTGGACGGCCACGGCGGAGCCGCCGGCCCGACCGGATCCCGTGTCCCGGGTGCGGCGCCGCTCGACGCCGTGCCGGCGCAGCCGGCCGCCTCCGGGCGGCAGGCCGCACCCGTACGGACGCCTGAGCCGTTCGCCGCCGCCGAGGACGGGACCGACGACGGGACCGACGCCACCCGCGTCCGCCAGATCTTCCGCTTCCTCGCCGAGGCCGAGGAGTCCAAGACCCGGCCCGTACGCACCCTCGACGGCGCGGCCGGCGTCGTGTGGTTCGAGGAGCTGCCCGACGACCCCGGGGTCGAGGTGATGCTCGACGGGGCGCTCGCCGGCGACGAGCCGGCGTGGCTGACCGTCGCCCGTCCCGAGCGCGAGGACGCCCCGCACCCCAAGCCCCTGCTCGCGCCCTGGGTGGACGAGACCCGCATCCGGGACTTCAGGCAGACCCACGCCCCGCACCTGCGCCGGCGGATCGAGCCGGAGTTCCCGGACTGGTCCCGGGGCATCCCGCTGGAGAAGAGCTACCACGAGCTGGACGAGCACCCGAAGCGGGAGAAGATCGAGAAGCAGTACGCCGATTGGCGGGAGGAGTGGCTCGCCTGGGCGGAGCGGCGCCGTGCGATCGATCCCCTGGTCAGGCTGTACGACCGGCTGCACAAGATGCACGAGGACGCGGCGAATCTCGGTGAGGCGTTCGAGCTCGTCCTCGGGTTCGGGCGGCTGACCTGGCAGACGACCGCCAGGCAGCGCGTGGAGCGGCACCTCGTCACCCACCGGGCCACCGTTCAGCTCGACCCGTCCACGGGCACGCTCACCGTCGCCCCGGACCCGACCGGCACCGGTCTGGAGCTGGAGGAGGGCATGCTGGAGGGCGCCCAGCACGTGCCCGGTGCCGTGCGGGAGGGGATCGTCCGGGTGCTGGAGGGTGCCTCGGACGTGACGGACCCCGAGCACCTCGACGCCCTGCACGAGGCCCTGCGGAGCTGGGTGAACTCCGCGCACAGCGCCGGGAGTTACGCGCCCGGTGTCGAGCGGGTCAAGCCGCGGTCCCTCGACGTGCCGCAGGTGGGGCTCACGCCCGCGCTCGTCCTGCGGGAGCGCAGCCGGCGGTCGACGATGGACGCGCTGAAGGCCATCGCACGGCAGATCGACGCGGGTACCCCGCCGACCGAGCTGCTCGGTTACATCGCGGGCCGCGACGGGGCGCTGACCGCCGCCGACCTCGCGGCGGCCGAGGGCGACGGGACCGAGGACGACTCCGGCGAGATGTACTTCGCGCTGCCCGCCAACGAGGAGCAGCGCACCATCGCCGAACGCCTGCGCGCCAACCGGCTCGTCGTCGTGCAGGGCCCGCCCGGCACCGGCAAGACGCACACCATCGCCAACCTGGTCACCGATCTGCTCGCGCAGGGCAAGCGGGTCCTCATCACCAGCCACACCCCGCGCGCGCTGCGCGTGCTGCGGGACAAGCTGCCCGAGTCCATCCGTGACCTGTGCGTGAGCCGGACCGAGGACGGCGCGGCCGCGCAGCGCGAGCTCGAGGCGTCCGTGCAGCGGATCCTGAGCGAGTACTCCGGGTACGACCCGAAGGCGTCGCAGCAGGAGATCCGTACCCTTCAGGGGCGGCTGGCCGGGGCCCGGTCCGCCCAGCAGGCCATGCTGCGCGACCTCGCCGCACTGCGCGAGCTGGAGACCAAGCGCTTCGAGGCGGAGATCGGGGACTACAGCGGCAGCCTCCAGGAGATCGCCGAGCGGCTCACCGGGGAGGCGGAGCGGTACGAGTGGCTCGGCCCGGTGCCGGGGGAGCAGCCCACTCTGAGTGCCGACGAGGCCCTGCGGCTGCTGCGGACCACCCGTGCCTTCACCCCGCACCACCAGGCCCTGGCCGCCGACGTGCCCGGTCCCTCCGAGCTGCCGAGCCCCGGCGACTTCGAGGACGCCGTCGCCGTCGTACGGTCCGCGGAGGAGGCGCACGCGGCCGTGCGTCAGGACCTGCTGAGCGAGGAGTACGACGCCGCCGTGCGCGGGCTGGGCGAAGGTGAGCAGCAGCGGCTCTCCGCGGTGCTCGACGCGTTCGCCGCCGCCCGGGCGCGGGCCGCGTCCCTCGCCGGTCCGGCCGGGCCGTGGGCCGTGGCCCTCCTCAAGGAGGTGACCGAGGGACAGGACTGGCAGGCACGCAGCCGGCAGGCCGCCGTCACGGACGCCCTGGCCGCGGTCGACGCCTCGCTCGCCACGCTCGGCACCGCCATGGTCAGTGGCCTGGAGCAGTACGACCCGGCCACCGCGCTCGGCCAGGCCACCGCCCTGCACGACGGGCTCGGCCAGGGGCAGAAGCTGCGCGGGCCGCTCGGCATGCGTTCCAAGCTGGCCAAGGCCGTCGGGCCGTTCGTCGACGCCGTACGGGTGGACGGGCGGGCCCCGGAGGACGTCGGCACCGCCGGTGTCGTCCTCGCGCGCGTGCAGCTGGAGCTGCGCCTGGCGCAGATCGAGGCCGAGTGGGGGACGCCCGCCGGCGGGGCCTGGCAGGGGCACGGCCAGCGCGTCGCCCGGCTGCGGCAGGACGCCGCGGTGCTCGAAGCGCTCCTCGCCGTCGCCGCCGCCCGTACCGACGTGCTGACCGCCGCCGCCACCTCGCCGCAGCTCGCCGTCGCCACCTGGCACGAGCAGGCCGTCGAGAACGCCGTACGCGCCCTGCTGCGGGCCGCGACCACTCTGCGCGCCGCCGAGCAGTCCCGCAGGGTCATCGCGGAGACCGAGGAACTGCTGCGGGCCTGGAGCGACCGGCCGGGTGTCTCGCCCGCCGTCGAGCGCGCGCTCGACAGCGTGCGCCGTCAGGACCCCGACGGTTACCGGGAGTTCAGCCATGAGATGGCGGAGGTCCGGGAAGCCGCGCGGCTGCGGGCCGAGCAGCATGCGGCGCTCGCGCGCGTGGGCGAGGTGTTCCCGGCGCTCGCCGAGCGCATCACCGGCACTCCGGACGACTCCGCCTGGGACGCCCGGCTGCCGCTGCTCGCCGAGGCCTGGGCCTGGTCCGCGTGGCGCGACCGCATGGAGCGGCTCACCGACCCGCAGGCCGAGCGCGTCCTGCGGCAGCGGCTGACCGAGGCCGACGACGAGGCCCGCATCATGCTCGCCCGGCTGGCCGCCGCGCGCGCGTGGCACCGCTGCCTCGGGCTGCTCACCGGCGACCAGTCCCGGGCCCTCAGCGCGTACCAGCAGGCCGCCCGCCGGATCAAGGGCAAGTACCAGCACCGGTACCGGCGCGACGCCCAGGACGCGCTGCGCAAGGCGCAGACCGCGGTCCCGGCCTGGATCATGCCGCTGCACCAGGTCGCGGAGACCGTTCCGATGGACCGGCCCGGCATGTTCGACGTCGTCATCGTCGACGAGGCCAGCCAGTCCGGCCTGGAGGCCATGCTGCTGAGCTGGCTCGCCGACCGCATGGTCGTCGTCGGCGACAGCAAGCAGGTCAGCCCCTCCAACGTCGGCCTCAAGCAGGACGAGTACTTCCACCTGCGGGACCGGCTGCTCACCTCGCTCGAACCGGACGTCCGCAGCCTGTTCGGGCCCGAGTCCAGCTTCTTCGACCTCACGGAGGCGCTCTCCGCGGGCCGCGGCACCCTCATGCTGAAGGAGCACTTCCGGTGCATGCCGGAGATCATCTCCTTCTCCAACGAGCTCTGCTACAACGGCCGGCTCCAGCCGCTGCGGCAGTACGGCGCCGACCGGTTGCCCCCGGTCCGCACCGTGCACGTCGAGGACGGCGAGGCCCTCGGCACGAACACCCGGCTGGCCAACACCGCCGAGGCCGAGGCGCTCGTCGACGCGGTCGTGCGCTGCTGCGCCGACCCCGCGTACGACGGGAAGACCATGGGCGTCATCAGCCTCCGCGGCAGCAAGGGCCACCTGACGGAGCTGGAGAACCTGCTCGCCGAACGCCTCGACTACGAGCAGCGCGAGGAGCGGCGCATCCGGGTCGGCGACGCCGAGGACTTCCAGGGCGACGAACGCCACGTCATGTTCGTCTCCTGCGTCAACTCGGCCACCACCGCCGCCGGTACGGTGCCGGGCGGCTTCACCGGCAAGACGTACGAGCAGCGCCTCAACGTCGCCGCCTCCCGCGCCCAGGACCAGATCTGGGTGTTCCACAGCGCCCGCACCGAGCAGTTCCACGAGAACGACCTGCGACGCCAGTGGCTCGACCACCTCACCCGGCCCGCCGAGGAGGACACCGTCGCGGTCGAGGGCGAGGTGCTGCCCGACGTACGGCACGAGTCGTTCGACAGCCTGTTCCAGCAGCAGGTGTACCTGGAGCTGACGGCGCGCGGTTACCGGGTGCGGCCGGGGTACCGGGTCGGCCGCCACACCATCGACCTGGTCGTCGAGGGCGGGACGCGCAGGCTCGCGGTCGCCTGTGACGGCGACTCCTTCGCGGAGGGCGAGGACGCGTCCACGGCAGCCGCGCGCCAGCGTGACCTGGAGCGCGTCGACTGGACCTTCGTACGGATCCGCGGCAGCCGGTTCCACCTCGACCGGGAGCAGGCGCTGGCGCCCCTCTGGGGCGAGCTGGAGCGGCTGGGGATCGAGCCGGTCCGGGAGGACGACGCGAGGGGGCGGGAAGCGGGGGCTTCGGGCGACGAGGCGGCCCGTACGGTGATCGATCCCCGGACGGCCTACGGGGCGCCGGTCGGGGAGGTGACGTCCGACTCGGGGGACGTGGACGACGCAGAGGATCCGGAGGTCATGGATCCGTCCGGTCCCGAGGTCATGGATCCGTCCGGTTCCGAGGCCACGGATCCGTCCGATCCGGAGGTCATGGAGCCGTCCGATCCCGAGGTCATGGAGCCGTCCGACCCCGAGCCGGCTCAGCCGGCTCCCGCGAAGGACGAGGCCGCGGACCCCGTTGTGGCCCCGCGCACCGCGGAACCGACGGAGCCCGAGGTCCAGGAGCCGCCCCGCGCCTCCTCCACCTCCCTCCCGGTCCACGAGATCCCTGCCGCGGCCTTCCAGCGGCTGGTGCGGGAGATGCAGGAGCTGCAGGCCGCCGTCGACGCTCCCGACGAGATCCCCGACGGGGTGGACGCGGCGAACCTCGTCTTCCTCCGCAGGACACTGGCCGATCAGCGGGAGCGGCGGACCAAGCGCCTCAGTTTCCTGCGGACGTTCCTCGACGCCGTCCGCGTGAGCAAGGGGACGGCCGTACCGGAGGTCGTGCTGCCCGGAGCGCTGCTCGTCCTGGAGTTCGACGGGGAGGCCGACGAGGACACCCTGTACACGGTCGCCGAGCTCAGCACCGACACGGCGGACACGGTCTCCCCGTCGTCACCGCTGGGGCACGCGCTGATGTGGCAGCCGGTGGGACGAGAGATCTCCTACGACGCCTCCCAGGGGAGGAAGCGCACGGTCGTCGTACGGGAGATCCGGGTCTGACGGGTCGGCGGTCACCGGGCCCGGGTGTCACGGACGACGATCCGTGACACCCGGGCCCGCACGACTCACCCGGCGACCGGATCCAGCAGCCGGCTCCGCTCCCCGTTCCACGAGATCGCCAGCGCGTCACGGGCCCGCGTGCACGCCACGAACAGCAGGCAGTGCTCGGCCAGCAGGTCCGACCGGTGCTGCACGGGGTCGACGTCGGCCGGGGTCACCTGCGGGGCGAAGGGCAGGACGCTCGACGTCAGGCCGACCACGGCCACGCACCGGAACTCCAGCCCCTTCATCGCGTGCATGGTGGCCACGCGGACGCCGGACACCTCGGGGCCCGGATCGTCCTTGACGGCGACGGCGGGGATGCGTTCCCGCCGCAGGCGCGCGATGACCGCGTCGACGAGCGTGTTGAACCGGGCGCACACCGCGATCTCGGACGGCTTGACCCCGTCCTGGTCGATCCAGGTCCGGATCTGGTCGACCAGCGCCCGCAGCTCCTCGTCCTGGCTGCCGTGTCCGCGCGCCGACGGGACACGGCCGTGCAGCTCGGAACGGTAGCCCCGCAGCGAGTCCCGGCCGCCGTCGTCGGCATCTTCGTCGTCCTCACCGAGCCGGCCCACCGGCTGGCCGTCGAGGAGGGACGCGGACCACCGCAGGATCTCCTCCGTGCTGCGGTAGTTGAGGCGCAGCCGTGTCGTACGCCCCCGGACGTTGACGCCCAGCGAGCCCAGGGAGACCCGGGAGTCGTAGATGCGCTGGTGGGGATCGCCGACGAGGAAGATGTCGTCGGACTGGGGGGCGACGCAGGCGCGCAGCACCCGCCACTGGGCCGGGTGCAGGTCCTGGGCCTCGTCCACGACGACGTGGCGGTAGCGCGGCCCGGATTCGGCCAGCAGCCGGGCGGCCTGGTCGCAGAGCTGCGTGTACGTCGCCGAGTCGCGCGAGGCGAGGTCCGCCGTGAACCGCTCCATGACCCGCCACAGCCGGGCGCGCTGGACCCGCCCCACCTGCGTGCCGCGTCCCCGGCGGACGCAGCGCAGGTACTCCTCGGGGGTGCGCAGCCCCTGTGCCAGGACGACGTTGCGGAACTCCTGGGACAGGAACCGGTCCGTCCAGGGGAGTTCCTCGCGGGCCATGGCACGGGTCCAGGCGCTCTTCTCCGCGGCGGCCGACAAGGGCTTCGGTGAGCTGCCGCGCGCCTCGCGGATCACGCGGGCGGCGAGCGAGTCCACCGTCGTCACGTCGACGCGCTCCAGCAGGTGGGCGTCGGCCTCGCCGAGCAGCAGGGCCAGGCTGTCCCGCAGCGCGGCCGCCATGGCGTTGGTGAAGGTGGTCAGCAGGATGCGGTCGCCCTCGCGGCCGGTGCGCAGCAGATGCCGGACCCGGTGCAGGGCGACGACCGTCTTGCCGGTGCCGGGGCCGCCGGTGACCTGGGCGGGGCCGTTGAAGCCGGGGTGATAGGCGTAGCGGCGCTGGGCGGGGTGGAGGAAGATGCGCCAGCGGACGAGGTCCTCGGTGAGGATCCGCTCCAGCTCGCCGGGGCCGGTGACCTCCACCATGCGGTTGGGCGTGTTCAGGATGGCCTCGGCGAGGGTGACCACCGGCCGGTCCGCCGCCGTACGGACCGTCTGCCCGCGGGGGGCGATGAGCTGCTCCCAGACGTCCTCGGGGGACTCGCCCTGCGCCAGGAACCACAGCACCTCGTACTGGTCGGCGGGCATCATGGGCGGTGCCATGACCGTCAGGTCGTCGGCCGTGACGCAGACCCGGGCCAGCCGCAGGACCTGGTCGTCGATGCCGAGGTCGCGCAGCACGGTGTCGGAGTGCGCCTCGAAGAGGCGGGCGGGGGTGGTGACCGCCTTCGCCTCGAAGTACGTCTCCATCTGCTCCAGCGCGTCGACGTTGCGCACCTCCACACCCGCCGTGGCGCCGTTCACCGAATAGGCGCGCTTGCAGGCCCAGTTGATCGCGTCGTCGTGCGGGGCGACCCGCAGGAGCATGAACAGCTCGCTCCCGTCGTCGGGCGCGAGCAGCACGCCCCGGTAGAACTTCGTGATGCGTATGGTGCGGATCCGGCGGTCACGCGCCCGCTCCAGCTTCTCCAGATGCATCCCCTTGCTGGCGTGGAGTTGAGGGACGGTCATGCTGCGGAACATCTGGATCGCGTCGGTGACCTCCTTCTGGACCGGTCTCTGGAGCGAGACGAAATCCGTGAAGAAGTCCTCGGAGAGGGCGAGTCGGGGCATGGGCGTCCTCGGGTCACGGCGGGCTGGTTGAACGGGGAACAGCCTAGAGAGTCCGTCCGCCGGAGCGGCGGGCACCTCACGCTCATTGTGTGAACTGAGTCAACGGCCTATGATCTCGTGCTGACGCATGATCAACCGTGCTCGCGCCCCACCGGACCCGTCCGAAAGGCTCACCGCATGCCGGCCCAGCCCGCCCAGGCCGCTGTCCCGCATCCCCTCGACGAAGTGCCCCAGACGTTCCGCGACGGGGATTCGTACGAGGTGCGGGACGGGCTCGTGACCTACATCCGCCGTGATCTCCTGGGGCCCTGGGACGGCGAGACGGAGACCCTTCCGCACGCCTCCTCAGGGCCGCGCGACCGGTACCTCGTCGGCATGCTCGGACCGCGTCCCCAGGCCGTCACGGGGGACCGGATCGCCCTCGCGGCCGCCCAGAGCGCGGACGACGAGTCGGGCGACGAGCAGGAGGGCGACGACACCGGAATCCAGGACCGGCTGACCCCGCAGGCCGCCGGCCACATATGGGCGTCGTCCATGGGGCTGTCCTTCACGGTGCCCGCCTCCGTCGGCACCCTCAGCGTCACCGTCCGCTGGGGCCGCTACACGCAGTCCGAGCAGGGCACGGACCGGGGCACCACCCGCAGGACCTGGTCCCGGGAGGCGGTCGAGCACCCGGTCGACATCGACGTGACCGGCGCGGCCGACCGGGTCGTCGGGCTCCAGGGCGACTCCGTGGTGCTCGACGTACAGGTACGGCGCGTGGAGCGGAGCACCGCCCGGGCCGGCACCGAGGACCTGCGGGTCGTCGAACTGGCCCTGGTCAACCGGCAGGAGGACAGCCGCGACGCCCGCGACGCCCACTGGCTCTTCCAGACCGGGATCGACGTGACCGCCTTCCCGGACGACCGTGCCGCGGTCTTCCTGCCGATCGGCGACCCCCTCGATCCCGCGAACCGGGGCCACGCCCCCGAGGACGCGGAGGACCGGCGGCTCCGGCTGCTCTACCGGGACAGCCTCAGCCACGCCAAAGGCCGCAACGTCGCCGTGCACGCACACGTGCGCGACGGCGAGCGCAACGCCCACCGCCTCACCACCACCTGGCTCCCCGAGTACGACGTACGGGCCACCACCGCGCCCACCGTCGAGGAGCAGAAGCTGCTGCGCGGGCTCGAACTCGGCATGGACGAACTCGCCGAACTCGCGGTGCCCGCCCGCCGTGCGGAGCTCAGCGCCGCACTGGCACCGCTCGCGGACGGCTACGGCACCTGGCTCGACGAGCAGCGGGGGAAAGCCCGTACGCTCCCCGACGACCTGCGGGAATCGGCCGAGGTCGCCATCGAGCAGGCGATGGAGATCTGCGACCGCATCACCTTCGGCATCGACCGGCTGATCGCCGACGACACGGCCCTGGAAGCCTTCCGGTTCGCCAACCGGGCCATGGCGCTCCAGCGCCGCAACACCGCCGTCGCCGCCGCCCGCGCCGGCCGCGAGAACGACCCCCGCTCCTACCGCGAGGCGTACGACGCGATCCACGCGCAGGGCAAGCAGGCCGCGAGCTGGCGTCCGTTCCAGCTCGCCTTCGTCCTGCTGAACCTCGACTCCCTCACCCGGCCCGGCCACCCCCACCGCGGCACCGGCCGCGAAGCCCTCGTCGACCTGCTGTTCTTCCCGACCGGTGGCGGCAAGACCGAGGCCTACCTCGGCCTCGCCGCCTACACCTTCGCGCTGCGGCGCCTGCAGGGCACCGTCGGCTCGGGCGCGGAGGCGCGCAGCGGCGAAGCGGGCGTCGGCGTCCTCATGCGCTACACCCTGCGCCTGCTGACGGCCCAGCAGTTCCAGCGCGCCGCCGCCCTGGTCAGCGCCTGCGAGGTGCTGCGCCGCGCGGAGTACGCCCGGGACGTCCGCTGGGGCGCCACCCCGTTCCGTATCGGACTCTGGGTCGGCACCTCCGTCTCGCCCAACTGGTTCGACGAGGCCAAGGAGCAGATCGCCGAGGCCAAGGAGAGCGCGAGCGACAAGCACGCCCGGGTGCTCCAGGTCCTCACCTGCCCATGGTGCGGAAGCGGACTGGCCGCCCGCTCGCACATGGAGTACGACGAGGGGCGCCGCCGCGTCCTGCTGTACTGCCCGCGCGGGGAGGGCGAGGACCGCTGCCCCTTCTCGCGGCGCGAGTCCCTCGGCGAGGGCATCCCCGTGCTCACCGTCGACGAGGAGATCTACCGGCTCGCCCCGTCGCTGCTGATCGCCACGGTCGACAAGTTCGCCCAGCTGCCGTGGAACGGGTACGCCGGTCTGCTCTTCGGCCGGGTCACCGAACTCTGCCCCCGGCACGGCTACCGCCACGACGACCTCGACGCCAGGACGGGCTGCGGCAGCCGCCACAACGCGCGCGGCTCCCTGCCCGGAGTGACCGCACAGCCCGTCACCCGGCTGCGGCCACCGGACCTGATCATCCAGGACGAGCTGCACCTGATATCCGGCGCGCTCGGCACCACCGTCGGACTCTTCGAGTCGGCCGTCGACCAGCTCTGCACCTGGAGTCTCACCGATGCCGGAGGACAGCGCAGGGAGGTCGGGCCCAAGATCGTCGCGTCGACCGCGACCACCAAGCGGGCCGCGGACCAAGTCCTCGGTGTCTTCGGCCGCAAGGTCGCGGTCTTCCCGCCGCAGGTCCTCGACGTCGGGGACACCTTCTTCTCCCGGCAGGTCGAGCTGAGCCGCGACAACCCCGGCCGCCGCTACCTGGGCGTGTGCGCGCACGGCACCCGCCTCAAGGCCGCCGAGATCCGCGTCGCCGAGATCCTGCTGCTCGCCGGGCAGCAGCTCTTCGACGACCACGGCGCGCCGGCGGACCCGTACATGACGCTGGTCGGCTACTTCAACGCGACCCGTGAACTCGCCGGCATGCGGCGGTACATGGACGACGACATCACCACCCGGGTCCGCTCCAACGGCAGCCGGAAGGGCGAGGACACCCTGGCCGACCGCATCGTGAGCCGGACCGGCATGCTCGGCATCCAGGAGCTGACCTCCCGTATCTCCTCGGCCGACATCGGCGCGGCCCTCAAACGCCTGGAGATCGGGTTCGATCCCGAGCGCGACACCTCCGAGCGGCGGCGCGCCTTCGTGCGCGAGTACGCGGCCGCGATGAAGGAGAAGCGCGAACCCCGCGCCGCCATGACGCCCGCCGCCCGGCAGGCCGTCGACGTGGTCCTGGCCACCTCCATGCTCCAGGTGGGCGTCGACGTCTCCCGGTTCGGTCTGATGCTGGTCGTCGGCCAGCCCAAGAACACCGCCGAGTACATCCAGGCGTCCTCCCGCGTCGGCCGTGACGCCCGGCGCCCCGGCCTCGTCGTCACCCTCTACAACTGGTCACGCCCCCGGGACCTCGCCCACTACGAGGACTTCGAGCACTACCACGCCACGTTCTACCGCCAGGTCGAGGCCCTCTCCGTCACCCCGTTCACCCGCCGCGCCCTCGACCGGGGTGTCGCCGCCACCTATGTCGCCGCGCTGCGGCAGTCCGCGTACGAGACGTCCCGCAACCTGGACGCCCACCACATCGACCTGGACGGACCCCTCGCCCAGGAGGTCGAACGGCGGCTGCTGGACCGGGCCGAACTGGTCGGCCGCGAGCGGGCCCGGCAGTACCTGAGCGAGCGGCTCGACCGGCTCAAGGACGAGTGGCGCCGCAAGCGCGACGAGAGCAGTTCGGCCCTCGGCTACCGCAAGGAGAAGCGCAAGACGACGATCGTCAACGGACTGCTGAGACGGGCGGACGGCTCCCGCTGGACCGACCTGACCGTCGGCATGTCGATGCGTGAGACGGAGAACGAGATCAACCTGCTGCTGCCCGGCGGCGGCGCCTTCCTCGACGAGTCCTCGGGCGGCGGCCCGGACTGGAACTTCGGCGCGCCCGGCAGTGAGACCGGTACCGACTCCGATCCCGGCGCGGACCACTACACGGCGGCCACCGTGGACAGCGACGAGTACGGACCCACCACGGCGGATGCGGCCGGCGCGGCCCGTACGGCCAGGAAGGCACAGCGATGAGTACCCATGGCAACCGCAGGGTCGGCGCCGTCCGCCCCAGCCACCTCATGTTCACCGCCGGCGTCGGCTCCCTCGTCGACCTGCCGAACTTCTCGGTGCTGGTCAAGGGGCTGGACTCGTGGAGCCACAACGGCATCACCGACTACGACATCGACGAGCCCCGGCTGCGCGCCGCCGTGAACCGGTCCCTCCACCGCTACGGGCGCGGGCAGATCGAGCAACTCCGCGCCGCGCCCTGGCTGGAGGGCGCGGACACGGACCCCAAGGGCTGGGCGGCCCAGGGCGTCGGCGTGCCCGTCACCCCGTTCCCGCAGTGGCTGCGCTGCACCGCCTGCAACGTCCTGGCCGCCGTGGACTCCGGTGAGTACACCTTCCACAACGCGAACCCGCGCGCACCGCACGAGGCGAAGTTCGTCCACGACTGCAAGCGCGGGAAGCCGCCGCTCGCCGTGGCCGCCCGCTTCACCCTCGTCTGCACCGCCGGCCACCTCGACGAGTTCCCGTACACCGCGTACGTCCACCACGGACAGGCCTGCGGCAGGACCCAGCGTCCGAAGCTGCGCATGAAGGACCACGGCGGCAACCAGGCCGCCAACGTCACCATCGAGTGCGTCGCCTGCGGACAGAAGCGCAACATCCGCGAGGCGATGGGCGAACGCGGCCGCCGCCACCTGCCGCGCTGCCGCGGACGGCACCCGCACCTCGGCACGTACGACACGAACGGCTGCGACCAGGACGCGGTGCTGATGGTGGCGGGCGCCTCGAACCAGTGGTTCCCCCTGACCCTCAGCGCCCTCGCCCTTCCCAAGGGGCAGGGCGGGAACATCGACAAGCTGCTCGACGACCACTGGCCCGACCTCCAGATCATCGAGAACCGCGGCCAGTTCGACTTCATGGCGAGCATGCCGAAGTTCGGGTTCCTCAAGGAGTTCGACGCCGACGCGGTCGTCGCGGCGATCACGGCACGCAAACAGGGCACCACCGGGCCGGCCCCCTCCGCGCCCGACGTCCAGGCCGCCCTCTTCGGCCCCGAGTGGGACGCGCTGTCGGGCCCGATCCAGACGGCCGACGACGACTTCGCTCTCGAAGAGGTCACGGTTCCGGTCCCGTTGAGCGACCTCTTCTCCCACGTCCGCCAGGTGGAGCGGCTGCGCGAGGCACGCGCCCTCATCGGTTTCACCCGGCTCGACGCCCCCGACCCCGAGTCACCGGAGATCGGCAGGCGCGTGGAGCTGTCCCGCTCCACTCAGACCTGGGTGCCGGCCAGCGAGGTGCGCGGCGAGGGCATCTTCCTGCGCGTGCGGGACGACGTCATGGCCGAGTGGGTGGCACGGATGGAGAAGTCGCCGCAGATGGAGGCCCACCGGGAGGCGTACGGACGCTTCCGGGCCAACCGGAGGTCGGACCGCAAGACGAGCGACTTCGACCCCTTCCACGGCTGGCCCGGAGCACGGTACATCGCCCTGCACACCCTCTCCCACCTGCTGATCCGCACCATCGCCCTGGAATGCGGCTACAACTCGGCCTCGCTCGCCGAGCGGATCTACGCGGGGGACGCGGAAAACCCGAGGACGGGCATCCTCGTCTACACCGCCGTCCCGGACGCCGAGGGCACCCTCGGCGGCCTGGTCTCCCTCGCCGAGGAGCGCGAGTTCGACCGGATCGTCCGCCGGGCCCTGGCCGACGCCGGGCACTGCTCGGCCGACCCGCTCTGCTCCGAGCGGCTGCCGCACGATCCGGCCGACTTCCTCCACGGGGCCGCCTGCCACGTCTGCCTCTTCGTCTCCGAGACCACCTGCGAGCGCGGCAACCGGTTCCTGGACCGCCGCTTCCTCGTCCCGCTCGCCGGGGACGAGGAGCAGGTGCTGACACCGGTCGGTCTGCTGCCGTGAGCCGGCCGGGTTTCGAGGCCGCCGCCGAGGCCGCCGTCACCGCCCTCGGTCTGTCCCGCGCCAAGGACCTCGCCGGCCTGCTGGCCCGGCACCGCACCAGGGAGCGGGCCCTGACCGAACTGGCGACGCCGGGCGTCGGCGGGGCCGTCGCCGGGCTGTACGACGCCATGGAGACGGAATCCGTTCCTCCCGCCGAGGCGGCCGCCTATGTGCGGGGCTATGCCGCCGCCATGGCGCGTGCCCGGGACGTCGTCCAGGTCCGCACCGTGTGGAGCGGTCCCTCGACGCCCGCCGTACCGGTACGGGCGACCGCCCAGGTGCTCGTGGAGGTCATCGCCGAGGCCCAGGACGAACTGCTGGCCATGACCTACGCGGCCCGGCCCTACGAGGCGCTGACCCGGGCCCTGACGGAGGCCGTGGCACGGGGTGTGAAGACGCACGTCGTGGTCGAGACGCTGGCCGGCGCACGCGGTCTCCTCTCGGGCGGGGAACCGGCCGACGCCTTCGCCTCGGTGCCCGGGTTACGGCTCTGGCACTGGGCACGTGAGCCGGCCGAGGACCGATACGCGCGGCAGCACGCCAAACTAGCGGTCGCCGACCGCCGTACCCTCCTGCTGGGCAGCGCCAACCTGACCGAGTCCGCGGCACGGCGGAACATCGAGGCGGGCGTGCTGGTGAGCGGCGGGGAAGCGCCACGGCGTGCGGCGGAGCACATCGTGGAACTGCAGCGCCGGGGCGTGCTCAGGCCGCTACGGACGGGTGACCGGTGACCGGTCACCCGTGAGTCGTACCGCCACGCGAACGTCACCGCATCCCGCACCGCACATCGGTGAGGCGGGAGTGTGCCAGTGGGGCGACCGGGGCACTCGGGCGCCATGGACGTACTCAGCCGCCCCCTGGCCGACCGCACCCTGTTCGCCCTCGCCGAGGGCTACGCCTGGCTGCCGAACCGGATGCGGGAGAGCCGGGACCACGTGGTGCGGACCCGGCTGCTGGGCCGGCCCGCGGTGGCGGTGCGCGGTCCCGGCGCGGTGCGGTTCTTCTACGACGAGGGGCATGTGCGGCGTCATGACGCGCTTCCGGAGCCCGTGGTCGGCACCCTGTTCGGGCACGGCGCGGTGCACACGCTCGACGGAGCGTGGCACCGCGCCCGGAAGGAGCTGTTCCTTCCCCTGCTGGACACCGACCACGTCACCGGTCTGGTCGACGAGGTCACCGCGGCTTGGGACGAGGCCGTGCGGGACTGGCGGGAGAGGTCCCGTACGGCCCCGGTCGTGCTGTTCGACGAGGCGAGCGTGGTGCTCACCCGCGGGGTGTGCCGCTGGGCCGGAATCCCTCTCGCGGCGGGCGAGGCCGAGCCTCTGGCCCGTGATCTGGTGGCCATGGTGGACGGGTTCGCCACAGCGGGGCCGCGCCACTGGCGTGCCCGGCGCGCCCGCGGGCGGCAGGAGGAGCGGTTCGCCCGGCTGGTGCGGGAGGTGCGTTCCGGCGAGGTCGAGGCGGCCGGGGACCGTGTGCTCGGCCGGGTGTCCCGGCACCGCGACGGCTCGGGCGGGGTGCTCGAGCCGGGAACGGCCGCGGTGGAGCTGCTCAACGTCATCCGGCCCACGGTCGCCGTCAGCTGGTTCCTCGCGTTCACGGCACATGCGCTGGAGCTCCGGCCCGAGAGCAGGAAGCGTCTGCGGACCGGCGACGCCGCGTACGCCACCGCGTTCGCGCACGAGGTCCGCCGCTTCTATCCGTTCGCCCCGTTCCTCGGCGGCCGGGCCGTCACCGACCTGACCTGGCGGGGCGAGCCGATCCCGGCCGGGGGACTGGTCGTCCTCGACGTGTACGGGCAGAACCACGACGAGGAGCTCTGGGGCGACCCGTACACCTTCCGCCCCGAGCGCTTCATCGAGCGGCCGGCCGGGCGCGACGAACTGATCCCCCAGGGCGGCGGCGATCCATGGGCCGGGCACCGGTGTCCGGGCGAGAACCTCACCGTCGGCCTGCTGGAAGCCCTCGCGATCCGCCTCGCGAGCCTCGGCTACAGCGTTCCGGCGCAGGACCTGACGATCCCGCTGCGGCGCGTACCGACGCGCCCGCGCAGCGGTTTCGCCGTCACGGAGGTACGCGGCCCCGCCGGTCGGCCGACCGCGGGCTGACCGACCGCGCAGCCGTACGACGGCGGACGGCGGGCCCGGGTCCCCGGAACCCCTCCGACGGGCGCCGGCCCGGCCGGAACCGGCGGTGACCGGGTGACCCTCGCCGATGGCGGCAGCGGGCCCGGACGCCACGGGGCGGCGCGACCCGGTGAGCCGGGGAGCGCGGGGACGGTCGTGCGGCGTACCCGGGGGGCGCCTGTCGCCGTACGGTGCGCGCCTCCGTCCCGCGCAGTCCGTCCGGCCGGTCGGGGCCGCGTCGCAGACCGGCCCGCCTGGACGGCCACCGGCCGACGGGCCGGCCGAACGCCGGAGCGGGCTCGCCGCGGCCTCCCGCCGAGCGGCCCCGTTATGGGGCAGGGGGGTCGGGTACTGGCTCGCAGGGTCCGACGGCCGTCGGACTCAACCGAGTTCAGGAGGACACGATGTCCGCTGCATCGTCGGCCGGATACCCGGAGTCCGGCGTACCCCGGACCACGTACGCCGGGGAGCGGGTGACCACGGAGACGAAGCCCGCCTACAAGACCACGGAACTCATCGTGTTCGTCGCGGCGGTGATCGCGGTGCTCATCGCATCCGCCGTCGTGGGGAACGACGCGCGCGGCGTCGACCGGTTCCCGGCCGACCAGGCGTGGCTGTACGTGACGCTGCTGGCGATCGGATACATGATCAGCCGAGGTCTGGCCAAGTCCGGCGCCCGGGGCAGGGACGACAACTCCAGGGTGTGACAGCAGGTGTGAGAACAGGTGCCAGAAGGTGCCAGAACGGGTGTGACAGCAGGTGTGAGAACGGGTGTGAGAACGCCCTGGAACGCGCCTGGTCCCTCCGGTGTACCGCGGCCGTGCCCCGCTCGGGGCACGGCCGTACTGCCGTTCCACGGCCCGGACGTGGTGCGGACCGGTGCCGGCCGGGAGCCAAGGGTTCACTCCCGGACGGTCAACGGTGCGCTCACAGGCCAGGGACGCCGTCCCGGAGCTCTAACCTCGGTGCCGACGGCTCGCCGGAACAGCCGTACGGACAGGGAGTGTCGTCGTTGGCCTCAGCGCACCGGATGCCCGCTCATGATCGAGACCCGGTTGAACGCGTTGATGGTGACCGCCACCCAGATCACCGCGGAGATCTGGTCGTCGGTGAGGACGTCCCGGGCCGCGGTGTACGCGGACTCCTGCGCGGCGGTGCCGGACGGGGTGGTCGTCGCCTCCGCCAGGGCGAGCGCGGCGCGTTCGAGGGGAGTGAACAGCTCGGTGTCCCGCCAGGCGGGCAGCGCTCCCAGCCGCCGTGTCGTCTCGCCCGCGCGCAGGGCGGCCCGGGTGTGGACGTCGAGGCAGTAGGCGCAGCCGTTGATCTGTGAGACGCGGAGGTTGACCAGTTCCACGAGGGTGCGGTCCAGCCCGGCGTCGGCCGCGGTCGTCCGCACCGCCTCCGACGTGCGCACCAGTGCGCGGTAGGCGTCGGGGCTCTGCTTGTCGATGAAGATCCTGCTCGATCTCGGACTCATCTCGGACTCCTTCGGGACCGCTCGGCTCCCGGCTTCCGGACCGCTCCGGGCTTTTCTTGCGGACTGATTGTTGAAAATGAAAGTATCATGGAAAGCGAAAGGTGGTGGTCCTCGATGAGCAACGTCGAGTCAAGGCCGGTCGAAGTGCGGTGCGGATCCCCGGCGGACGACGACGGTGATCCGGTGGCACGCGCGTCGCGGGTCGACGTCCTCACCCCGCGCGACGTCCCCCTGGGCGGCCCCCGGGCCATGACCGTACGGCGTACGCTGCCGCAGCGCGCCCGGACCCTGATCGGTGCCTGGTGCTTCGCCGACCACTACGGCCCGGACGACGTGGCCCGCACCGGCGGCATGGACGTCGCCCCGCATCCGCACACCGGGCTCCAGACGGTGAGCTGGCTGTTCAGCGGTGAGATCGAGCACCGGGACAGCCTCGGCAGCCACGCGTACGTACGGCCCGGCGAGCTGAACCTCATGACGGGCGGTCACGGCATTGCCCACACCGAGGTCTCGACGCCGCGGACCACCGTCCTGCACGGGGTGCAGCTGTGGGTGGCGCTGCCCGGGGAACACCGGGACACGGAGCGGGACTTCCAGCACTACGTGCCCGAGCCGGTACGGGTCGACGGAGCCGGTACGGTCAGCGTCTTCCTGGGCTCCCTCGCCGGGGCCGTCTCGCCGGTACGGACCTTCACGCCCCTCCTCGGCGCCGAGATCACCCTCGAACCGCACGCGACGCTCACCCTCGCGGTGGACCCCCGTTTCGAGCACGGCCTCCTCGTCGACCACGGGGACGTCCGCCTGGCCGGCACCCTGCTGCACGCGGCGGAACTGGGGTACGTCCACCCCGGCCAGGACACGCTGACCCTCGTCAACGAGTCGGACGACCCCGCCCGCACGGTCCTGCTCGGCGGCCCGCCGTTCGAGGAGGAGATCGTCATGTGGTGGAACTTCATCGGCCGCAGCCACGAGGACATCGTCCGCGCGCGCGAGGACTGGGAGAGCGCCTCCGACCGCTTCGGCGCCGTCGAGGGATACCCGGGGGACCGCCTCCCCGCGCCCGTCCTGCCGAACGCCACCATCAGGCCGCGCCGGAACCCCGCGCGCGCCGACCACTCCTGACCCGTACGCACGTACCCACCAAGGGGACTTCCCATGAACGAGCCTTCCGCGACGCCGACCGTCGAGCGGGTGGACGCCCGAAACCGCTACGAGATCCTGGTCGACGGCCGGCGCGCGGGCTTCACCGAGTACCGCGACCGCGGTTCGCAGCGCGTCTTCTTCCACACGGAGATCGACGACGCGTTCGCCGGGCAGGGCCTGGCCTCCCAGCTGGTCCGCCAGGCGCTCACCGACGTGCGCGAGACGGGCATGCGCATCGTGCCCGTGTGCCCTTACGTGGCCAAGTACCTGACGAAGCACGACGACTTCACGGACATCACCGATCCCGTCACGTCCGAGGTCAAGCAGTGGCTGAAGGGCCAACTGGGCTGACAGCGCCTCAGTCCGGTGACGGGGCATCCGGTGCACCTGGTGCGATGCCGGGTGCACCGTCGGGTACGACCGGACCCGCCGCCGTGTCGAACGCGTGGGTCACCTCGGGTGCGCTGCCCGGGGCGAGGAGCGCGCGCGCTCGTTCCTCGTGGCGGCGGTCGCTCGCCGTCAGCCGGGCGTGGTGCTGCGCGAGGTGCTCGGACCAGGAGGGCACCAGGTAGTTCTCGACGTACCGTGCCGGATCGTTGCCGTCCTGGTAGAGACCCCAGGTGAGCGCTCCGGTACGGCGTCGTGACCGGGCGACGTACGCCATGCGGTCCGTGAACTCGGCGCCCTTGCCCGGGGCGACGCGGTACGCGACGGACACCAGCACGGGACCGTCCGAGGGGCCGGGCTCGAACACCAGCGGCGGCGCGGGCCAGTGGCTCGACGGAGACGGATCGATGTCCTGGGCGTCATGCAGCGGCCAGCGGCGCACGGTGACCGCGCCGGCCAGCATCAGGACGGCGCCGGCCAGCAGCGCGGCGGTCAGGCTGAACCGGTCGGCCACGGCACCCCACACGGGTGCCGCCAGCGCCTGCCCGCCCTGGAAGACCAGGAGGTAGACGGCGAGCCCACGGGCCCTGACCCAGCCCGGAAGCCGCATCTGCACAGCCGTGTTGAGCGTGGAGAGCCCGGCGATCCAGGCGAGCCCGGCGGGCAGCAGCGCGACCGCCACCAGCCACGGCACCCGGACGAGGGCCAGCGCGGCCAGGACGGCGGCGAAGGCCAGCGTGCCCGCGACGAGGGTGCCGTTGGCGCCGAGGGCCCTGCCGATCCGGGGCAGCACGAAGGCCCCGCCCACGGCACCGGCCCCCACCACGCCCAGCAGCACCCCGTAGCCACCCGCGCCCAGGCCGAGGGACCGGCTCGCGGTCAGCGGCAGCAGGGCCCACAGCGCGGCGCCGCCGGGAACGAACAGCATCGTCCGCAGGAGGACCCGGCGGACTCCCGGCGAGTGCCACACATAGCGGCGGGCCGCGTACAGGGCGGTCAGCAGCCCCTCGTTCCCGCCGGGCCGGGGCGTCGCCGCCGGCCGCCGCCAGGCCATCAGCACGCCGGCGATGCCGAGGTAGGAGGCCGCGTTGAAGGCGAAGACCCAGCCCGGTCCCGCCGCCGTGACCACCGCGCCGCCGACGGCGGGCCCGACCGCGCGGGCCAGGTTCATGTTCACCGCGCCGAGCGCGGCCGCCTGGCCGAGGCGCTCCCGCTCCACCAGCTCCGGCTGGACGGCCTGCCAGGCCGGTCCCATCAGGGCCGTACCGCACCCCAGCAGGAAGGTGAGGGCCAGCAGCGTCAGCGGGGTGAGGGCGTCCGCGAACGCCAGCGCGGTCAGCACGCAGGAGACCGCCAGCATGGCGAACTGGGCCGTCAGCAGCACCGCACGGCGGTCGAAGCGGTCGGCGAGCACACCGGAGGGCAGGGCCAGCAGCACGATGGGCAGACTGGACGCCGTCTGCACGAGGGTCACCAGCGCGGCGCTCTCCCCGACCAGCAGCCACTGCGCGCCGACGGTCTGCATCCAGGTGCCGGTGTTCGAGACCAGCTGGGCGATCCACAGCGCCCGGAAGACGCGGGCCGCCAGGGGTGCCCAGGGGGAGTCGGGTCTGGCGGGCTCAGGGGATCTCGGTGGGGTGTGTGCGGAGCTCATCCTGGTCCAGGCCGGTGGGGAGTGCGGATGCGGACGGCCTCCGGCCGGGCCGTGCGCGTTTGCGTGCTGTGGTGTGTCCGTAGGGCCTGGGCCCGTGGCCTGCGGCCGCCGACCGGGAGCGCCGACACCTTCTGCGTCTCCCCGCCGGAGCGGGACCGTGCTTGCCGTGCTCGCCCGGCCAGCAACGTAGGCGTGCACGGCGGGCCCGCTTGTTCCGTCAGCGCACCGCTCGCGTCCGCACAGCGCACAGCGCACGCAGAGCCCACTGCGCGGGGTCTCCTCGGTGCGCTGAAGGACCAGTGGAGGTGCGCTCGCGGGCAACCACCGCTCGCCGGACGGTCCTAGCGTGACGGGCGACGGAACCGGAGCGCTCGGCGCGCGTCTGACCGTCATCGCCGGAAGGGCCGGCGGCACGCCACTGAACCACCAGGAGACACACATGTCCGATTCCGTCGCACCGAACCAGCCGGGCCGGCCCGTCCGTCCTGTCCTCGAGCCCGCCGCCCAGGAGTTCGTCGAGGCCACCGCGAACCCGCCGTACCTGTTCGACCTCGGTCCGGCCGAGGGCCGCAAGACCGTCGACGAGGTGCAGTCCGGTGAGATCGACAAGCCGGCCGTCGACGAGGAGTGGATCACCGTCTCCGGCGGGCCCACCGGCAGCGTCCGCGCCCGCGTCGTCAAGCCCGCCGGGGACCGGGGCACCCTGCCGGTGATCCTGTACATCCACGGCGCCGGCTGGGTGTTCGGCAACGCCCACACCCACGACCGCCTGGTGCGCGAACTCGCCGTCGGCGCCGGCGCCGCGGTGGTCTTCCCCGAGTACGACCTCTCGCCCGAGGCCCGCTACCCGGTCGCCATCGAGCAGAACTACGCCGTCGCCCGCTGGGTCGTGGAGGAGGGCGCGGCCAAGGGCCTGGACGGTGCGCGGCTGGCCGTGGCCGGTGACTCCGTGGGCGGCAACATGACCGCCGCGCTGACACTGATGGCCAAGGAGCGCGGCGACCTGCCCCTGGTGCAGCAGGTGCTGTTCTACCCGGTGACCGACGCGGGCTTCGACACCGGCTCCTACCACCAGTTCGCGACAGGCTACTTCCTGCGCCGCGACGGCATGCAGTGGTTCTGGGACCAGTACACCACCGACCCCGACCGGCGCGCCGAGATCACCGCCTCCCCGCTGCGCGCCACCACCGAGCAGCTCACCGGCCTCCCCCCGGCCCTGGTCATCACCGCCGAGGCCGATGTGCTGCGTGACGAGGGCGAGGCCTACGCCAACAAGCTGCGCGAGGCCGGAGTGCCCGTCACCGCCGTCCGCTACCAGGGCATCATCCACGACTTCGTGATGCTCAACGCCCTGCGCGGCACGCACGCCGCCGACGCCGCCATCAACCAGGCGGTCGCCGTCCTGCGCACGGCCCTGCACGCCGCCTGAGCGCGCGGTGCCGGAGGAGGGGAGAGCCCGGCCGGGGGCCGCGCGTCCGTGCGGACGCGCGGCCCCCGGTGCGTTCCGGCACCGGTGCCGGGTCAGGCGCCGACGTAGTCCGCGAGGTGCTCGCCCGTGAGCGTGGAGCGGGCGGCGACGAGGTCGGCGGGCGTGCCCTCGAAGACGATCCGGCCGCCCTCGTGGCCCGCGCCGGGGCCCAGGTCGATGATCCAGTCCGCGTGCGCCATGACCGCCTGGTGGTGCTCGACGACGATGACCGACTTGCCCGCGTCGACGAGCCGGTCCAGCAGGCCGAGCAGGTGCTCGACGTCGGCGAGGTGGAGGCCGGCGGTCGGCTCGTCGAGGACGTAGATCCCGCCCTCCTCGGCCATGTGCACGGCCAGCTTCAGCCGCTGCCGCTCGCCGCCGGAGAGCGTGGTGAGCGGCTGCCCGAGGGTGAGGTAGCCGAGCCCGACGTCGGACAGCCGCTGCAGTATCTTGTGCGCGGCCGGAGTACGTGCCTCGCCGGCGGCGAAGAACTCCTCCGCCTCGGTCACCGGCATCGCGAGCACCTCGCTGATGTCGCGGCCGCCGAGCCGGTACTCCAGCACCGAGGCCTGGAACCGCCGCCCCTCGCACTCCTCGCAGGTGGTGGCGACGCCCGCCATCATCGCCAGGTCGGCGTAGACGACCCCGGCGCCGTTGCAGCCGGGGCAGGCGCCCTCGGAGTTGGCGCTGAACAGCGCCGGTTTGACGCCGTTGGCCTTGGCGAACGCCTTGCGGATCGGGTCGAGCAGCCCGGTGTACGTCGCCGGGTTGCTCCGCCGGGAGCCGCGGATCGCACTCTGGTCGACCGAGACCACGCCCGCGCCGGCCGGGACCGATCCGTGCACGAGCGAGCTCTTGCCGGAGCCGGCGACGCCGGTGACGACGCAGAGCACGCCGAGCGGGACGTCGACGTCGACGTTCTGCAGGTTGTGGGCGTCGGCGCCGCGGATCTCCAGCGTGCCGGTGGACTCGCGGACCGTCTTCTTCAGGGCGGCCCGGTCGTCGAAGTGGCGGCCGGTCAGGGAGTCGGCGGTGCGCAGTCCCTCGACGGTGCCCTCGAAGCAGACGGTGCCGCCCGCCGTGCCGGCGCCGGGGCCGAGGTCCACGACGTGGTCGGCGATCGCGATGACCTCGGGCTTGTGCTCCACGACGAGGACCGTGTTGCCCTTGTCCCGCAGCCGCAGCAGCAGGTTGTTCATCCGCTGGATGTCATGGGGGTGCAGGCCCGTGGTGGGCTCGTCGAAGACGTACGTGACGTCGGTGAGCGAGGAGCCCAGATGCCGGATCATCTTGGTGCGCTGCGCCTCGCCGCCCGACAGCGTGCCCGCCGGCCGGTCCAGCGAGAGATAGCCGAGGCCGATCTCCACGAACGAGTCGAGGGTCTGCTGGAGCGCGGTGAGCAGCGGCTTCACCGACGGTACGTCGAGGCCGCGGACCCACTCGGCCAGGTCGCGGATCTCCATCGCGCAGGCGTCGGCGATGCTGATCCCCTCGATCTTCGACGACCGGGCGCCCTCGCTGAGCCGGGTGCCGTCGCACTCGGGACAGGTGGTGAAGGTGACCGCCCGCTCCACGAACGCCCGGATGTGCGGCTGCATCGACTCCTTGTCCTTGGACAGGAACGACTTCTGGATCTTGGGGATCAGTCCCTCGTAGGTGAGGTTGACGCCGTTGACCTTCACCTTGGTCGGCTCCCGGTACAGGAAGTCCCGCATCTCCGCTTCCGTGAACTCACGGATGGGCTTCTCCGGGTCGAGGAAGCCCGACTGGGCGTAGACGCCCACGGTCCACACGTTGTCCGACTTCCAGCCGGGGATGGTGAACGCGCCCTCGGCGATCGACCTGGAGTCGTCGTACAGCTGGGTGAGGTCGATGTCGGAGACCGTGCCGCGGCCCTCGCAGCGGGTGCACATGCCGCCGGTGCGCTCGAAGGTCGCCTTCACGGCCTTCTTGGCGCCGCGCTCGACGGTGATCGCCCCGCTCGCCTTCACCGAGGCGGTGTTGAAGGAGTACGCGCTGGGCGGGCCGATGTGCGGCTGCCCGAGCCGGCTGAAGAGGATGCGCAGCATCGCGTTGGCGTCCGTGGCGGTGCCGACCGTGGAGCGGGGGTCGCCGCCCATCCGCTGCTGGTCGACGGAGATCACCGTGGTCAGCCCGTCGAGCACGTCGACCTCGGGCCGCGCCAGGTTCGGCATGAAGCCCTGCACGAAGGCGCTGTACGTCTCGTTGATCAGCCGCTGCGACTCCGCGGCGATCGTGTCGAACACCAGCGAGCTCTTGCCCGAGCCGGAGACACCGGTGAACACCGTCAGCCGGCGCTTCGGGATCTCGATGCTGACGTCCTTGAGGTTGTTCTCGCGCGCCCCGTGCACGCGGATCAGATCGTGGCTGTCGGCGGGGTGCGGCGCAGGCGACTGCGGGTCCGTGCTCGTGGCCATGCTCAAGATGATCTCCGTAAGGTGTCGTGCGGAGCCGTCTGCGCGGTCTCCGTCGGCGTCGCCTGGCTCGCTCGCGTGCCGGTGCTCATCGGACGGTTGAGCCCCGTCTCCGGGTACGGCGTCACGTTACGTCCGGCCCGGCGGGCCGCGCTTCTCGATTCCTGATCGGCCTGGTCACCTGTTTCGCGACGCAGGACGGCATCCCCGCCGTGGCGCGCTGCGCCTCGCGCCGGTAGACGCTGGGCGGCACACCGACCAGTTCGGTGAAGCGCGTGCTGAAGGTGCCCAGCGACGAGCAGCCGACCTCGAAGCAGACCTCGGTGACGCTGAGGTCGCCACGGCGCAGCAGCGCCATCGCGCGCTCGATGCGCCGCGTCATCAGATAGCCGTACGGGGACTCGCCGTAGGCGCGCCGGAACTCGCGGCTGAGATGCCCGGCGGACATGTTCACGCCACGGGCGAGCGCCTCGACGTTCAGCGGCTGTGCGTACTCGCGGTCGATCCGGTCGCGCACGCGGCGCAGCAGCGCGAGGTCACGCAGGCGCTGCGCGGAGGTGGGTCTGCTGGTCACGGTCACGCGCGTGATCGTGCCACGCCGTACGGGAGTTGCCCAGTGCCGCAGGTGTCCGGGCCGCTGCCCCGCCGTCCTCTCCCGCCGGGCTCAGCCGACGGCCGGGAACACGAACCGTACGCCGGTCAGCCGCTCCGACAGCTCCCACAGACGGCGGCCGGTCCCGGGGTCGTCCGCCGCGGGGGACAGCCGTACCCGCGTCGGCGCGCCGCGCAGCTCGGCCGGGCCGTCGGGCCCGATGAACTCACCGCCCGCCGCGTCCGGGTCGGTCGCCGCGTACAGCTGGGGCAGTGCGCCCCGGGCGGGGGGCTGGGCGAGGAGCGGGCTCCCGATACGGCCGAACACGATCCGCCAGAGCCTGGTCGGCGCACTCGTCTGCAGGTTGGTCGCGGTGTAGCCGGGATGGGCGAGCAGGCTGCGCACCGGGCTGCCGGCCGTGGTCAGCCGCCGGTGGAGTTCCCGGCCGAAGACGGCATTGGCGAGCTTCGACTGGTTGTAGAAGGCCATCGGCGCGTAGCCGCGCTCACCGGTGATGTCGTCGAAGCGGATGTGCCCCTGGCGGTGGTTGACCGAGCTCACCGTGACCACGCGGGGGTCCCGCCCGGCGGTCAGCAGGTCGAGGAGCAGCCCGGTGAGCGCGAAGTGCCCGAGGTGGTTGCAGGCGAACTGCAGCTCGTGACCCTGCGCGCTCAGGGAGCGTGGCGGTGCCATCACCCCGGCGTTGTTGACGAGCACGTCCACCCGCGGACGGTCGGCGCGCAGCCGGTCGGCGAAGTCCCGTACCGAGTCCAGATCGGCGAGGTCGAGACGGCGTACCTCCAGGTCGGCGGACGGCTGTGCGGCGGTGATCTCCGCGACCGCCCGGTGGCCCTTGTCCTCGTCGCGCACCGCGAGGATCACGTGCCCGCCCCGGCGGGCGAGCGCCCGGGTGGTCGCCAGACCGAGGCCGCTGTTGGCCCCGGTGACGACGAACACCCGCCCGGTCTGGTCCGGGATCTGTCCGGCGGTCCAGCGCTGCTGCTTGCTCATGCGGCACATGCTGCCGTCGGTGGCACTTGGTGTCAACATGAGTCTCGGTGTCATGTGAGGCATGGGGTGTACGATCGCCCGGTGAGCTCCCACACCTCCCGCCCCGCCGTCAGCCTCGCCCAGCGCAAACGTCAGCTCGTCTCGGACGAACTGACCGAAGCGGCGCTGCAACTGCTCGCGGTGAAGGGGTTCGACGCGGTCACCGTCGACGAGATCGTGGCCGCCGCCGGTGTCTCCAAGCGGACGTTCTTCCGGTACTTCGCGTCGAAGGAGGACGTGGTCGTCCAGTTCCTGGCCGACATGGGCGCCGGCATGCGGGCGGAGCTGGCGGCCCGCCCCGCCGGGGAACGCCCTTCCGCGGCCCTGCTGCACGCGGTCTCCGGCCCCCTCGCGGCCTGCGCGGACCACTCCGACCATGCCGAACGGGCGCTGCGCGTCGTCCAGTTGATCCTGCGGACCCCCGCCCTGCTCGCCCGGTTCCTGGAACGCCAGGCGCAGTGGCGCGAGGAGCTGACGGCGGAGCTGGCGCACCGGCTGGGGCTCGATCCCGACAGCCACCTGTACCCGAGGCTGGCCGCCGGAACGGCGCTGACGGCCTTCGACGCCGTACTGCACCGGTGGAGCGGCAGCGACGGCGCCGAGGACCCCGCCGAACTGGTCGGCCGGGCCTTCGCCGTCATCGCTCCGGCGCTGGACGCCGTCCCGGAGCAGTGATCATCCGGTCCGCGGGCGGCCCTGCCCGGCGCCGCGGGCGGAGGACAGCCACCGGGCGGCGAGATCGGTGACGACGGCACCGCCCCGGTCGCTGAGGTGGATGTGGTCGACGAACAGTTCGAGTCCGTTGCCGCGGGCCACCTCGTCCCAGCTGCGTCCGAGCAGATAGTGCTCGGAGGCCGCCAGGTAGGCCGTGGTGAAGCTGAAGTCGTAGGCGGGCCGGTGGCGGCTCGTGTCGCGCAGGCGGTCGGTGAACCGTTCGTTCACGGGCACGTAGTCGGCGCCGGTGCGGGCGGCGGTCTCCTTGATCGCGGCGTTGTAGTCGCGGAGCCTGCGGTTGATCCCGGCGTCGAGGTCCTCGCCGAGCGGGGGCAGGGACATCAGCGCGACACGGGCGGAGGTCCTGTCCTCGATCCGGTCGACGATCGCGGCGAGGTCGGCCCGGTACTCGTCCGGTGGCACGCCGCCGCGGACGTCGTTGGTGCCGATGAGGACGGTGACCAGGTCCGGGTCGCACGCCACGATGTCGCTGTCGACGCGCTCCAGCAGGTCGGCGCCGGTGTCGCCGTTGGCACCGGCGTTGACGAACACGTGGTCGCGCAGCCCGGGCCGCTCGCGCAGGTCCGTGACCCAGTCCCGGCCGAGCGTGCCCTGGGTCATGCTCGCCCCGGCCGCGACGACCACCGGGCCACCGCCCCGCGGGCGGCCGTCGGCACAGGCGTCGGCCGGTGGGTTGACGGGCGGGCGCAGGAACGTGAGATAGCCGACGGCGCCCGCGGTGCCGAGCACGGCGAGGGCCACGGCGCAGAGGGGGAGGACGACGCGCTTCTTCGCGAGTGGCTTGAGTGGCCTGAGCGCCTTGAACGGGCTGCTGGGCGTCCAGGAAGTGAACGGCTCTCTCATGGTCAGCGGCCCACCGCGATCGTGTGGCCGACGGTGGCCGGGTCGGCCAGCGCGGCGAGGACGGCACGGGCCAGGTCGGTGCGGGCGATCATGATGCCGCCGCGCACGTTGCGGTCGACGGCCGTGCGGTAGGGGCGGGACCTGCCGTCGGTGAGGCGGGGCGGCCGCATGATCGTCCAGTCCAGGCCGCCGGCCCGGACGATCTCCTCGGTGCGGACGAAGTCGGCGAAGGGGCCGCGCAGCACGCGCCGCAGCAGGGGCTTGACGACGGCCCGGGTGAACGGGCCGTCGCCGTCGTCGACGACATGGCCGCCGGCGGTGACGACGACCAGGCGGCGGGTGCCGGTGGCCCGCATCGCGGTGATGATCGCGCGAGCTCCGTCGCCGCACACCGACGTGTCGCCCTTGGAGCGGGGACCCAGGGCCGAGACCACGGCGTCCCGCCCGGCCACCGACTCCCTGATCGCCTCGGGATCCATGGCGTCGGCGGTCACCACGTCGAGGCCCGGGTGGTCCGCCCGCCGCAGGCGGGCCGGGTCCCGGACGACCGCGGTGACGTGATGGCCGGCCGCCAGTGCCTGGTCCAAGAGGTGCTGTCCGGTGCCGCCGGTGGCGCCGAAAACGGTCATACGCATGCTCGTCCTCCCGATCGGACAGGGGCTAGTGAACACTAACCCCCAGACTGGGCTAGTGGTCACTAACCTGTCAATCGAAAGAGCCGGACAGCCATGGGAGGGGCGGCGATGAGCACCCGGGAGCGGATCCTCGACGCGGCGGCGGACATCCTGCGCACCCGCGGCGTCGCACACGCCACGACCAAGGAGATCGCGCAGGCGACGGGTGTCTCGGAGCCCACGCTGTACAAGTACTTCCCGGACAAGGAACGGCTGCTGCTCGCCGTCCTGGAGGAGAGGGTGCCCGGGCTGTCCCAGGTCACGGTGCGCCCGGGCGAAGGCGACGTCGAGGAGAACCTCACGGAACTCGCCCACGCGGCCCTGACCTTCTACCAGCGGTCGATCCCGATGCTGGGTGCCCTTCTCGCGGACCCGCGGCGCATGGCGGCACACCGGGAGGCGATGAGCCGGCACGGCGCCGGGCCGGACCGGGCGGTCGCCGGCTTCGCCGCCTATCTGAGCGCCGAGCGGGACCTCGGGCGCATCGCGGAGGACGCCGACCCGGAGGCGGCGGCGGCCCTCCTGATCGGCGCGTGCTTCCAGGAGGCGTTCCTGCGTTACTACGCCGAGGGGAGGGATGCCGCCGCCGCACCGCGCGCCCGGGCCGAGGCCCTGGCCCGGGCGGTCGTCAGGCCGCTGCGGTGACCGTCCCCGGCGCACGGGGACGGGTGGTTCCGTGCGGCGTCAGCAGGCGGCCGCGAAACCGTCCAGGCGCAGCGGGGCCTCGGTGCGCGCCACGATGTCCTCGACGGTGACGCCCGGGGCGGTCTCGACGAGGGCGAGACCGTCGTCGGTGATGTCGAGGACACCGAGGTCGGTGATGATCCGGTGGACGCACCGCTCGCCGGTGAGCGGCAGCGTGCACTCCTCCAGGACCTTCGGGGAGCCGTCCTTGGCGGTGTGCTCCATGAGGACGATGACGCGGCGGGCGCCGTGCACGAGGTCCATGGCGCCGCCCATGCCCTTGACCATCTTGCCGGGGATCATCCAGTTGGCGAGGTCGCCCCGGGCCGACACCTGCATGGCACCGAGGACGGCGGTGTCGATGTGACCGCCGCGGATCATGCCGAACGACAGCGCGGAGTCGAAGAACGACGCCCCGGGCAGGACGGTGACCGTCTCCTTGCCGGCGTTGATCAGGTCCGGGTCGACCTCGGCCTCGGTGGGGTAGGGGCCGGTGCCGAGGATGCCGTTCTCGGAGTGGAGGACGACGTGGACGCCCGGCGGCAGATGGCCGGGGATGAGGGTGGGCAGGCCGATGCCCAGGTTGACGTAGGAGCCGTCGGTGAGCTCGGCGGCGGCGCGGGCGGCCATCTGGTCGCGGGTCCAGGCCATCAGGAACGTACCGTCCTCTTCTCGATGGGCTTGTCGGACGCCTCTTCGGCGGTGAGCCGTACGACCCTCTGCACGTAGATGCCGGGGAGGTGGATCTCCTCCGGGCTCAGCTCGCCCGGTTCGACGAGCTCCTCGACCTCGGCGACCGTGACGCGTCCGGCCATGGCTGCGAGGGGGTTGAAGTTGGCGGCGGCCCGGCGGAAGACGAGGTTGCCGTGCCGGTCGCCGCGCCAGGCCCGGACGAGGGCGAAGTCGGTGGTGATTCCGTGCTCCAGGACGTACGGACGGCCCGAGAAGTCGCGGGTCTCCTTGGGCGGGGAGGCGACCGCCACCGAACCGCCCCCGGCCGCGTACCGCCAGGGCAGACCGCCCCGGGCGACCTGGGTGCCGACGCCCGCCGGGGTGTAGAAGGCGGGGATGCCCGCGCCGCCCGCGCGCAGGCGTTCGGCGAGGGTGCCCTGCGGGGTCAGCTCCACCTCCAGTTCCCCGTTGAGGTACTGCCGTGCGAACTCCTTGTTCTCGCCCACGTAGGAACCGGTGACGCGGGCGATACGGCCCGCGGCGAGCAGCACGCCGAGGCCGCGGCCGTCGACGCCGCAGTTGTTGGAGACGACCTCCAGGCCCGTGGCGCCCTGCGCGTACAGGGCGCCGATGAGGACGTCCGGGATGCCGGAGAGGCCGAAGCCGCCGACGGCGAGCGAGGCGCCGTCGGGGATGTCGGCGACCGCCTCGGCGGCGTCGCGGATCTCCTTGTTCATGGGTGACGTGTCCTTTCAGGGGCGCCGGCCAGGGCGTCGGAGACCGACTTGACGCCCCCGTGCGCGGTCAGCCCGCCGTCCACGGGGATCTCGGCGCCGGTGATGAACGACGAGTCGTCCGACAGCAGGAAGACGACCAGCGGGGCGACCTCGCCGACGGTCCCGGTGCGGCCCAGCGGTGTCTCGCGGACGTTGGCCTCGCGGAAGGCCGGCGCGGCCGAGGCCGTCATCTCGGTCTCGATGTAGCCGGGGTGGACGGTGTTGACGCGGATGCCGCGCGGGCCCAGTTCCATGGCGGCGGTCCTCGACAGCCCCCGCAGTGCCCACTTGCTGGCGGTGTACGCGACCGGGTAGTGGCCGGTGAGCGCGGCGGAGGAGCCCACGTTGACGATCGACGACCCGGCCGGCATCAGCGGGGCGAGATGCTGGATGCCCAGCAGCGGGCCGGTCACGTTGACGGCGTGCACCCGTGCCATGTCCTCGGGGCGCACGTCGTCGATCCGCGCGCGCCAGGTGACTCCGGCGTTGTTGACCAGCCCGTGCACCTGCCCGTACGCCTCGCGCAGTTCGGCGGCGAGCTCCTCCCAGTCCCGCTCGCTGGTGACGTCCAGGCGCCGGCAGCCCGGGGTCTCCGCCACATCGGTGGCGATCACCCGGGCGCCCTCCCGGGTCAGGGCGACGGCCTCGGCGGCACCCTGCCCGCGGGCCGCGCCGGTGACCACGACGACCTTGCCCAGCAGTCTCTTGGAACGCAGCTCGCTCACGGCCGCTCCCGCGTGCGGCGCCGCCCGGCGGGCAGGGGAACGGGCGCGGGCCCGGGGACCACGGTGTTGGAGACCGTGCCGATGCCCTCGACGGTGAGCGTGACGGTGTCGCCGGGCTTCAGCGGCGGCGGCGTCCGCTCTCCGCGCCGGCCCCACAGTTCGGCGAGGCAGCCGCCGTTGCCGCAGGTCCCCGAGCCGAGGAGGTCGCCGGGCACGACGCGGGTGCCGCGGGAGGCGTAGGCGACCATCTCCTCGAAGGTCCAGCTCATGTTGGACAGCAGATCCGTGCCCACGGTCTCGCCGTTGACCTGCGCGGTCAGGGCGAGCCGCAGGAAGCCCTCGCTGTCGCGGTACGGCTCCAGCTCGTCCGCGGTGACCAGGTACGGGCCGAGGGTGGTGGCGGTGTCCTTGCCCTTGCAGGGGCCGAGGCCGACCTTCATCTCCGCGGACTGGAGGTCGCGGGCGGACCAGTCGTTGAAGACGGTGTAGCCGATGATGTGGTCGCGGGCCTGTTCCGGGGTGAGGTCGCGGCCCTCGCGGCCGATGACGGCGCCGACCTCGAGTTCGAAGTCCAGGACGGCCGAGCCCGGCGGCACGGGAATGTCGTCGTGCGGCCCGAACACGGCGTGCGGGTTGGTGAAGTAGAACGTCGGCGCCGCGTACCACTGCTCGGGTACGCCCGCGGTGCCGTCCACGGACCGCCGTACGCCTTCGACGTGCTCCTCGAAGGTGACGAAGTCCCGGACGGAGGCGGGCCGGAGGGGAGGCAGCAGCCGCACCTGGGAGACATGGGGGCCGGGCGGTACGTCGAGCGAGGCGGAACCGGCGTCGAGCAGTGCCTGGATTCCGTCGCCGGAGGCGATGAGGTCGGTGAGCGAGCGTGCGCCCGGCACGGGGTACAGGGTGCCGTCGTCGTCCACGACGGCGACGCGGTGCTGCTGCTGGTGCTGGTAGGCGGCGAAGCGCATGGGCGGCTCCTGGCGGGGCGGTGGGTGACCGGGGGCGCGGCGGGTGAGTCAGGGCTGGTGACAGGACCGCCGCGCCCCCGGAGTCATGGGGTGGAGGGCTCGGGGATCAGACCGGCGGGGCGACGAAGCAGCCGCGGTCGGGGTCGTTGAAGGACTCCTTGGCGATCAGCTCGTTCATCGGGTTCGCCGTGCCCCACTGGTCGGTGACCTCGGGCTGGGAGAAGTCGTAGACGTGCGGGTGCCAGGTGTCCTCGTCGAGGCACTCCAGCTCGGTGGTGTACTCGACGGTGTTGCCGTGCGGGTCCAGGAAGTACGTGAAGGTGTTGTCGCCCGCCATGTGCCGCCCGGGGCCCCAGATCTTGCGGAAGCCGGCCCGCATCACCCGTCCCGAGCCGCGCATGTACTCGTCCAGGCCGCGCATCTCGAACGAGATGTGGTGCAGGGCGGTGTGCGGGCCCTGCGCGATGGCCATGGAGTGGTGCTGGTTGCTGATCCGCATGAAGTGCATGACCTCGCCCATGTGCGGCGAGCTCAGCGTGTCGGAGAGACGGAAGCCGAGATGGCGCTCGTACCACTCGCGGGTGCGGTTGAGGTCGGGGGAGTTGAGCACGACGTGGGAGAGCTTGACCGGGATCGACTCGCGCTCCTCGATCTTGCGGTGCTGCCGGACCTCGACGTCCGCGGAGACCTCGATGGTGCGCCCGTCGACGTCGAAGAAGCGGAAGCCGTAGCCGCCGCCGGGCGTGTCCACCGTGCCGGGCTGCGATATCAACTGCACGCCGCCCGCGAGGAGTTCCTCGGCGAGCGTGTCCACGTCGGCCGGGCTCGCGGCACCGTACGAGACGAGGTCGAGCCGCTTCTCCTCGGCCTTGCGCAGCCGCACGACGTACTGCTCCGGGGAGCCCTCGGCGGCCAGGAAGGAGATGCCGGAGTCCTCGGCGACCTTGGTGAGGCCCCAGACGCCGGCGTAGAAGTCGAGCTGCTTGTCGTAGTCGGGCACGGCGAGGTCGACGTGCCGGAGATGGGTGAGCAGGCGCATGGTGTCACTCCTTGGAGAGCAGGGCGGCCGCGTTGCCGCCGCGTACGGCGTGGAAGTCGGCCTCGGGCAGACGCGCGGCGCGCAGGGCGCCGACCGGGTCCTCGGTGCCCATGTCGAAGGGGAAGTCCGAGCCGAGCAGGACCCGGTCGGCCCCGGCGACGCGGATCAGCTCCCGCAGCACGTGCGGGTCGTGGACGAGGGAGTCGAAGTACAGCCGCTTGAGATAGCTGCTGGGCAGGTGGGCGCAGCCCGCGCCCGCGTCGGAGCGGGCCGACCAGGCGTGGTCGCTGCGGCCGATGTGGGTGGGCAGATAGCCGCCGCCGTGCGCCGCGATCACCTTCAGCGCGGGGTGGCGGTCGAGCACGCCGGAGAAGATCAGGTGGGACAGGGCGACGGCGTTCTCGGTGGGCTGGCCGACGGTGTTGGACAGGTACCACTGGTCCAGGCGCTCGTCGAGGGTGCAGCCGAAGGGGTGCAGGAAGAGCAGCGCGCCGGTCTCCTCGGCCCGTGCCCACAGGGGCTCGTAGGCCGGGTCCGACAGCTCGCGTCCCGGTGCGTGGCTGGAGAGCTCCACGCCCAGCAGGCCCTGCGTCAGGGCGTGGTCGAGTGCCTCGACCGCGAGGTCCGGGTGCTGGAGGGGGACGAGGCCGAGGCCCCTCAGCCGGTCGGGCGCCGCCGCACAGTGCGCGGCCGTCGCCTCGTTGGCGAGCCGGTACAGCTTTCCGGCCGTGTCCTCGTCCGTCCAGTAGTGGTAGTGCGAGGGGGACGGGCTGACGAGCTGGACGTCCACGCCCTGCGCGTCCATGGCGGCCAGCCGCACGGTGACGTCGGTCAGCCGCGGGATCCGCTCGCGCACCATGGGGCCGCTGACGGCGAGCGCCGCGGGGCCGTTGCGGCGGGCGTCCAGCGCCCTGGCCTCGGCGTGCCCCGGCAGGTCCGCGACCAGTGCCTCCACCTCGGGCAGCAGGACGTGCGCGTGCACGTCGACGGTGGGGACAGCGGGAGACGTCGTCACGGCAGCTCCCTGAGTATCGTCATGGTGCGGCCCATCAGGCCGGGGACGTCGGCGTCGCGCACCCCGTCCAGCTGCCACTGCCCGATCTGCACGGACGCCTCCACGACCGCCCGCACGCGCGGGATGCGCCGCTCGTAGTACTCCTGGAACAGCTCGTCGTCCCACTCCCGGCCGCTCGTGAGCAGTCCGGCGAGGACGAGGGCGTCCTCCAGGGACATCGCCGCGCCCTGCGCGATGGTGGGCGGGCAGCAGTGGGCGGCGTCGCCGGCGAGGACGACCCGGCCGCGGTGCCAGGAGCCCTCGACCAGCAGCCGGTCGAACCAGGTGTAGTTGACCTTCGCCGGGTCGGTGAGGTGCGCGGTGATCTCGGGCCAGTTGCCGCCGTAGTGCCGCGCGAGCGCGCGCATCTCGTCGGCGTACGACTCCGGCGGGATCGTGGCGCGGTCGCGGTTGGCCTCGACGACGTACGCGTAGATCGTGTCCTCGCTGGTGGGGCAGTAGCCGGCGATGTAGGCCGGGCCGCCGTAGGCGAGGTCGGTGCGGGTGACGCCGGCGGGGCGGGGCGCGGCGACGCGCCAGATGGCCATGCCGGTGGGCTCGGGCTTCGCCGTGATGCCGATCGCGGCGCGGGTGGCGGAGCCCAGACCGTCGGCGGCGATCACCAGGTCGTAGCGGCCCTCGGTGCCGTCGGTGAAGCGGACGGAGACGCCGTCCGGGTCCTGGTCGAGGGTCTCGGCCCGGGTGCCCAGCCGTACGGTCGCCCCGCTCGCCCGGACGGCGTCGATGAGGATCCGCTGGAGCTGCGGGCGCTGCATGCCGACGGTGGCGGGCAGGTCGTCGCCGCCGGTGGGCAGGTCGCGCTGGACGTGCAGGACGGTGCCGTCGGGGGCGGTGATGCCCACCTCGTCGAAGCCGAAGCCGGACGCCTTCACCCGCTCCCACACGCCCAGTTCGCGCAGGACGCGCAGGGCGTTGCCCTGGAGGGTGATGCCGGAGCCGGCGGTGGCGTTCCAGTCGTCCTTGGCCTCGATCAGGTCCACCGCCACGCCGGCGCGGCGCAGCAGGATCGTGACGGCGTTGCCGGCCGCGCCGCCGCCGACGACGAGGACCTTCCGGTCCGTCCGGGGTGTGCTCATAGGGGGAACTCCCTTGTTCCGCTGGTTACTTGACGGCTATCGGGTTGACGGGGGAGCCGACCGCGCCCGTGACGGGCAGGGGAGCGGCGGTGAGCCAGAACTCGTACACGCCGTCCGCGGCGCAGTCCCCGGCCAGTGCCTCCAGGTCCCACATCTCGCCGATGAGCAGGCCGATGTTCGGGATGGCGACCTGGTGCAGCGGCTGGAAGGCGTGCTCGAACTCGTTGGGCCGCACCTCGAAGCCCCAGGTGTCGGTGGCGATCGCGGCGATCTCCGTGCCGTGCAGCCAGCCCGCCGTGGTGAAGGACAGGCCGGGCGCGGGGCCGCCGGCGTAGTCGCCCCAGCCGTCGCGGCGGACGCGGGCCAGCTGCCCCGTGCGGACGAGGACGATGTCGCCCCGGCCGACCGTCACGCCGTGTGCGGCGGCGGTCGCGGTCAGGTGCTCCTCGGTGATCGCGAAGCCGTCGGGCAGCTCACCGCCGTCCCCGCCGACGACGCGGCCCACGTCGAGGAGGACGCCCCGCCCGGCGACGTGCGGCGCCATGTGCTCGATGCCGGTGACCAGGTCGCCGTCGGAGGTGACGACCTTCTGGGCGGGCCGCCCGTTCCACGCCCTGCCGTGGTCGAAGATGTGCCCGAGCCCGTCCCACTGCGTGGAGCACTGCAGCGGCATGGCGATCACGTCGTCGGCGCCGCCGATGCCGTGCGGGAAGCCCTGGTTGCCGAGGGCCGCGTCGGTGCCGGTGTCGAGCATGGTGTGCACCGGGTTGGTGCGCCGCCGCCAGCCCTTCTGCGGGCCGTTCATGTCGAACCGCTGGGAGAGGGAGAAGCTGACGCCCCGCCGGACGAGTGCCGCGCCCTCGCGGCGCTTGGCCTCGTCGAGGAAGTTGAGGGTGCCGAGCACGTCGTCCTCGCCCCAGCGGCCCCAGTTGGAGTACGCCTTGGCCGCCCGCGCGATCGAGCCCTCGGGGTCGTGCCGGTCGAGGGCCGTCACGACGCCGCCTCCGCCACACACCGGGTGCGCTGCGCACCGAGCCCGGTGACGGAGCCGTCCATCACGTCGCCGTCGCGCAGCAGCCGCCCCCAGTGCATGCCGTTGCCCGCCGGGCTGCCGGTCAGCACCAGGTCGCCGGGCAGGAGCCGGGCGGTCTGCGACGCGTACGACACCATGCGCGCCACGTCGAAGATCATGTCCTTGGTGGACTCGTCCTGCATGGTCTCGCCGTTGAGCTTCAGCGTGACCCGCAGGTCACCGGGGTCGGCGATCGACTCGGCGGGCACGATCCAGGGGCCGAGCGGAGTGAAGCCGGGCGCGTTCTTGCTGCGCAGCCAGTCGGTGCCGATCTGCGGCATGTCCCGGCGGAAGACGGTCGCCCGGTCGGTCAGGTCGTTGGCGATCGTGTATCCGGCGACGTGGTCCAGCGCCTCCTCGACGGACACCCGGTGGGCCGGCCGGCCGATCACGGCCGCCAGCTCCAGTTCCCAGTCCGGCTTCTCGGCCCAGGCGGGCAGCACCACGTCGTCGTACGGACCCGTGATCGCGCTCGGCAGGCCGAGGAACACGTACGGCAGGTCCTCGGCCGCCCGCCGGTCCATGATCTCCGCCGCCTCCGCGCGCCGCTCCTCCTCGGGCCGGTCGTCGCCCGGGGCGCGGTGGGCGACATGCAGGTCGATCACGTGCCGCCGGTAGTTCGCCCCCGACTGGAAGACCTGGCGCGGCTCCACGGGCGCGTGCACCCGGAAGTCCGCCAGCGGCCTGCGGCCGGGGCCGCTCCCGCCGGCCAGGGCGCGCAGCCGCGGCAGGGCCGTCTCCCAGCGGTCCAGCAGGTCCCGGACCGTCAACCGCCCGTCGTCCAGGGCGACCCGGAGATCGAGCACCTGGGCGTCGGCGGTGACGAGGGCGGGGAAGGCCGGTCCCTCCGGGGACGAGAGGGCCGAGAGGGTGGCGAGGGCGAACGGTCCGGCGAAGAGTGCGGACGCGGGTTCAGGTTTCACGGACATGTCCTCCTGATTGCGGTGCGACTAATCTGGACCCGCGACCCGTGATCAGGGAAATAGATTGTGTGGATGACCGTCATCCACGCGGTTTATTCCCCGCAGGTCGGCGCCGTACCGGAAGGAGAAGCCACGTGAACCTGGCCCGCCTCGACCTCAACCTCGTCGTCGCCCTGCGCGCCCTCCTGGAGGAGCGCAACGTCACGCGCGCGGGGCAGCGTGTCGGCCTCAGCCAGCCCGCCATGAGCGCCGCCCTGGCCCGCCTGCGCCGCCACTTCGACGACGACCTGCTGGCCCGCGTCGGCGGCCACTACGAACTCACCGCCCTCGGCCAGGTCCTCCTCGACCGCACCGCCACCGCCTACGACGTGCTGGAACGCCTCTTCGCCAGCCAGGCCGACTTCGACCCGGCCGCGGAGAACCGCGAGTTCAGACTGCTCGCGTCCGACTACGCCGTCGCCGTCTTCGGCACCGAACTGGCCCGCGTCGTGCACGAGGAGGCCCCCGGCATCCGGCTCCGCTTCAGCCAGACCCCGCCCACCGTGGTCGACGACACCGCCACCCTGCTGAGTGCCACCGACGGCCTGCTCATGCCGCACGGCGTCATCAGCGACTTCCCCGCCACCGACCTCTACGGCGACCGCTGGGTCCTCCTCGTCGCGGACGACCACCCGAGCGTCGACGACCGGCTCACCCGCCACGACCTCGCCCGGCTGCCGTGGGTCACCTACCAGCGCACCTACGACGCCCCCGCCGTACGCCAGCTCGGCATGCTCGGCGTCGAACCGCGCGTCGAGGTCTCCGTCGACAGCTTCCAGCTGCTGCCCCTGCTGGTGGCCGGCACCCGGCGCATCGCCCTGGTCCAGGCCCGCCTGGCCGAACTCCTCGCGCCCCTGGCCGCCGTACGCGTCCTGGAGCCGCCCTACGAGGCGGTGCCCCTGCGGGAGGCGCTGTGGTGGCACCCCGTGCACACCCACGACGCCGCCCACATCTGGCTGCGCGAGACGGCCGCACGGGTCGGCAGGCGGCTGGGGGAGGGAACGGCGGGGGTGTGATGCGTCCGCCGGGTGTCCATGGGCCGCAGCGACGGCATCGGGGGCGTGGATCCCGGACCGCGGCGGACTACAGCCAGCCGTTGCGGCGGAAGCCCCGGTGGAGGAGGAAGCAGGAGACGGCGATGACGCCGAGGACCACGGGATAGCCGTACGTCCAGCGCAGCTCGGGCATGTGGTCGAAGTTCATGCCGTACATGCCGCAGACCATGGTGGGTACGGCGACGATCGCCGCCCATGCCGTGATTTTCCGCATGTCCTCGTTCTGGGCGACGGTCACCTGGGCGAGATGCGCCTGGAGGATGGAGTCGAGCAGCGCGTCGAACGAGGCGATCTGCTCGGTGATCCGCTCCAGGTGGTCGGTCACGTCGCGGAAGTACGCCCGGATGTCCGGAGCGATGTGCGGCATGGGCTGGGTGGCGAGCCGCCGGAGCGGCCGGTCCAGCGGCGCGACGGCCCGCTTGAGTTCCAGGAGTTCGCGCTTGAGCTGGTAGATCCGGCCCGCGTCGCCCCGGCCGGCGTGCTCGCTGAAGACGGCCGACTCCATGGCGTCGAGGTCGTTCCGCACGGCGTCGACGACGGCGAGGTAGTCGTCGACCACATGGTCGGCTATGGCGTGCAGCACCGCGGCCGGTCCTTTGGCCAGCTGCTCGGGCACGGTCTCCAGGGTCTCGCGCAGCGGTCCCAGCGAGCCGTGGCGGCCGTGCCGGATGGTGATCACGAAGTCGGGGCCGGTGAACACCATGATCTCGCCGGTGTCCACCACCTCGCTCGTCGCGGTGAGTTCCGCGTGCTCGACGTAGCGCACCGTCTTGAAGACGGCGAACAGCGTGTCGTCGTACTGCTCCACCTTGGGCCGCTGGTGCGCGTGGACCGCGTCCTCGACCGCCAGCGGATGCAGTCCGAACAGCTCGGCGAGTCCGGAGAGCTCCTCCTGGTCCGGCTCGTGCAGTCCGATCCAGACGAAGCCGCCGCCCGATCTGCGGGCCCGCCGCAGTGCCTCCTCGGCCGTGCAGTCGCCGTGCCGGCGCGCCCCTTCGCGGTAGACCACGCAGTTCACCACCGAGCTGCCCAGGGGAGACCGGGCCGGATGGCTGAGATCCACAGTGCGCCGGTGCGTCCGGCGGACCGCTTGACGGAGGGTGCGAACTATCGACACGGCGTGCTCCTTCGGCTGATCGGCGGCCAGTGTGCCATCCCCCGCCGCCCGGGTCAGCCGCCCACCGGGGGCCGCCGCCGGTCCAGCGAAGTCCCCGGTGCCCCGGTCTCCTCGTCCGGCCGGCCGGGCTGCCGTTCGCGGTGACGGCGGAACCCCCGGGATGCCGCCGCCCCCGCTCGCGCCGGAGGGAACCTGGCCGTCCGAAGGAACCCGCTCGCCGGAGGAGCACCGATGGAAGTCCAGCCCGGCCAGAGGCCCGCTGCCGCCTTGCGGGACGTGCGGGCCGTCGTGTTCGACACCGACGGGGTGATCACCGATTCGGCCCGGGTGCACGCCGCCGCGTGGAAGACCGCCTTCGACGCCTGTCTGACCGAGCATCCGCCGGAGGCCCGAGCAGCGTCGCCCCTTCGACGCCCGGGAGGACTACCTGCGGTACGTGGACGGCAGTCCCGGCTCGGCGGCGCCGCCGCCTTCCTCGGCCCGACCACCGTCGCGGCCGTCGGGGGCTGGCGGCGCCCGGTGCCAGTGCCCGTGCCCAGGGTGCCGTCATGAACGGGCGTCACAACGACAACGAGCAGGCCGAGTTCGTTTCCGCCTTCCGGGTCGAGGCCCGCCGCCCGGGGAGTGCCGCCGGAGGCGGTGGCGGAGCGGCTGCGCGCCGCCCGGCCCGCGGTGTACCTGTCCGAGGCCGGTGACGGGACCCTGGATCTGCCGATGGGCGGCGACCCGCTGCTGCCGGCCGACGCCCCGTATCCCTACGCCAACTTCGTCGCCGCCGTGGACTGCGCGGCGATCCCGCCGGGCGGCCGACGTCCCGCTGCCGCCCGGCGGGCATCTGCTGTTGTTCGCCGACCCGGCTGTGGAGCACCGCGGGATCGACTCCGGCGCGGTGCGCCGGGTCCCGGCCGGCACCCCCTCGTGCGGCGGCGCCCGGCGGGGGAGGACGAGGAGCCGGCCTACGAGCCGTACGAGGAGCGGTGACTGCGCACGCTCTTCCACCAGTCGAGCTGGGGGCGGGGCCCGGGGGACGACCCGGCGGACCCGCACGCCAAGGTGCTGGACGCCGGGTCTACGTCTACGTCGACACGATGTGAGGCGTGGTGCGACACCCGCCAGGCCGCGCCGCACCCGGCCCCCTGTCACCTGCCTGTCCCGGCGACCGCCATGGCTGGTCAGGGCTCCGCACCCGGCCCGTACCGCGACGTCGACATCACCTGTGCGCTGCGCCTGCTGCGGCGGGCGGGTGTTCCGGTCGAGCTGCACCAGTGGTCGGGCACGTTCCACGGGTCGCCGGCGATCATGTCCGCCGAGGTCTCCCAACGGCAGCTCGCGGAACTCGGCGCCGTACTGCGCTGTGCCCTGACGGAGTGAGGAGATTCTCTCGGATCGCTCCGCTCCTCGTCGGGGCCGTCGTGGCGGCCACCGTACCGCCCGGCCGGATGAGCCGGACCGGAGACGAGCCGGTCGTCGAGAGCCGGTCGTCGAGAGGCGGTCGTCCAGAGCCGGTCGTCGAGCGGGCCGACCCCGGATCGGCGCCGCCACGCGGGCCCTGCGGCAAGTCGCCGTCGGCCTGCTCGACGACCATGTACGCGGCTGCGTCACCGAGGCCGCCCGCACCGGCCCGCCCCTGCCGAGGAGAAGAACGGAGATCCGGGCCCGGGCGGGTGAACCCGCCCGGGCCCGGGAGCTCGGTGGTCAGGCCCGTACGAGCCGGGCGATGGCCTGGGACGCCCCGCCGGCCTTCGCCCGGGCCTGGTCGCCGCCGTTTCAGCGGTCGGCGGGCCGGAAGCCGCGCAGCCGCAGGCTGTTGCCGACCACGAAGACCGAGGAGAAGGCCATCGCCGCTCCGGCGATCATCGGGTTGAGCAGGCCGGCCGCGGCGAGGGGCAGGGCGGCGACGTTGTAGGCGAAGGCCCAGAAGAGGTTGGAGCGGATGGTGCCCAGCGTCTTGCGGGAGAGACGGATGGCGTCCGCCGCGACCCTCAGGTCACCTCGTACGAGTGTCAGGTCGCCCGCCTCGATCGCGGCGTCCGTACCCGTGCCCATCGCGAGGCCCAGGTCGGCCTGGGCCAGTGCGGCGGCGTCGTTGACGCCGTCGCCGACCATGGCGACCGAACGGCCCTCGCCCTGCAGACGCTTGACGACGTCGACCTTGTCCTGGGGGAGGACCTCGGCGATCACGTGCTCGGGCGCGATGCCCACCTCGGTGGCGACCGCTTCGGCGACCGCCTTGTTGTCGCCGGTCAGCAGCATGGGCGTCAGACCGAGGGCGCGCAGCCGCCGGACGGCCTCCGGGCTGGTCTCCTTGACGGCGTCGGCGACCTCGAGGACCGCGCGGGCCTCGCCGTCCCAGGCGACCGCGATGGCGGTACGTCCGGCCGCCTCGGCTCCGGCCTTGGCGCGCCGCAGTTCCTCCGGCAGCGCGATGGCCCACTCGTCCAGCAGCTTCTCGCGGCCGACGAGGACCGCGTGGCCCTCGACGATGCCCTGGACGCCGAGGCCGGCGATGTTCGCGAAGTCCTCGGGAGCGGGAAGGGCGCCGATGCGGGCGGCGGCGCCTGAGGCGACGGCCTGGGCGATGGGGTGCTCGGAGGAGTGCTCCAGGGCGCCGGCGAGCCGCAGGACGTCGTCCTCGTGGGTGCCGTCGGAGGTGTGCACGGCGAGCAGCGTCATCCTGCCGGTGGTCACGGTGCCGGTCTTGTCCAGGACGATGGTGTCGACCTTGCGCGTCGTCTCCAGGACCTCCGGGCCCTTGATGAGGATGCCGAGCTGGGCGCCGCGCCCGGTGCCGACCATGAGGGCGGTCGGTGTGGCCAGGCCCAGGGCGCACGGGCAGGCGATGATCAGGACGGCGACGGCCGCGGTGAAGGCGGCG
This sequence comes from Streptomyces poonensis, assembly GCF_014650915.1. GTDB lineage: Bacteria > Actinomycetota > Actinomycetes > Streptomycetales > Streptomycetaceae > Streptomyces > Streptomyces poonensis. The sequence continues at coordinate 200,364 of NZ_BMVW01000013.1, forward strand.
GTCAGGCCCGCGCCGTTGCCGAGCCAGAAGCCCAGGGTGCCGAGCGCCAGGGCGATCACGACCGGGACGAACACCGCGGAGATCCTGTCGGCGAGCCGCTGGGCGGCGGCCTTGCCGTTCTGCGCGTCCTCCACCAGCTTGGCCATGCGGGCGAGCTGGGTGTCCGCGCCGACGCGCGTCGCCTCGACGACCAGGCGGCCGCCGGCGTTCAGCGTGGCCCCGGTGACGGCGTCCCCGGTACCGACCTCGACCGGCACGGACTCGCCGGTGAGCATGGAGGCGTCCACGGCGGACGACCCCTCGACGACCACGCCATCGGTGGCGATCTTCTCACCGGGCCGTACGAGGAACCGGTCACCGACCTTCAGCTCACTGACGGGGACGAGCTCCTCGCGGCCGTCGCGCAGCACCGTGACTTCCTTGGCGCCCAGCTCCAGCAGGGCCTTCAGTGCCGCCCCCGCCTTCCGCTTGGAGCGCGCCTCGAAGTACCGCCCGGCCAGGATGAAGGCCGTCACACCGGCGGCGGCCTCCAGGTAGATGTTCCCGGCGCCGTCGGTGCGCGCGATGGTGAGCTCGAAGGGGTGGGTCATGCCGGGCGTGCCGGCCGTACCGAAGAACAGCGCCCACAGCGACCACAGGAACGCCGCCGACGTGCCCACGGAGATCAGCGTGTCCATGGTCGCGGCGCCGTGCCTGGCGTTGGTCCAGGCGGCCCTGTGGAACGGCCAGGCGGCATACGTCACCACGGGCGCCGCCAGCGTCAGCGAGAGCCACTGCCAGTACTCGAACTGCAGCGCCGGGATCATGGCCATCGCGATCACGGGAACGGCGAGGACCACGGCGGCCGTCAGCCGCAGGCGCAGCGGCCGCAGTTCGTCGCCCTCGTCCTGCGGGGGACTGCCGCCGGCGTCCGGCCCGGTGCGGACGGGCTCGGGCTCCCGTGCGGTGTAGCCGGTGGCCTCCACCGTGGCGATCAGGTCCGTGACGGTGACGTCCTCGCGGTAGGTGACCTTGGCCTTCTCGGTGGCGTAGTTGACGGTGGCCTCGACCCCGTCCATGCGGTTGAGCTTCTTCTCGATACGGGCGGCGCACGAGGCGCAGGTCATGCCGCCGATGGCCAGTTCGACCTCGGCGGCACCGGACGTGGTGGTGGTCATGTCTGCTCCTCGGAACTCGCGCACGGAGCGTGCGGCGGATGGGACGGGGAGGGAGCCGCGAAGACGGAGCGGCCCCCTCCCGGCTCGTGGGTCAGGCGGCCGCGCGGCCGGCGAAGTCGTAGCCGGCCGCGTCGACGGTCTTGGCGATCAGGGCGTCGAGCGCCTCGTCGGGTTCGGTGGCGGTCGTGACGGTGACGAGGCCGGTGCCGATCTCGACGTCGACCGCGGTGATCCCCTCCAGTCCGCCGAGGGCGTCGGCGACGACGCCCTGGCAGTGGGCGCTGCCCACGCCGTCGACCTTGTAGGTGGTCTTGATGGTCTTGATCTCCGCAGTGGTGTGGCAGCTTCCGTCAGGGGTGCAGCAGTTCTTCGACATGGGACTCTCCGTCGGTCAGGGGAGGATGGCTTATACCCCGTGGGGGTATCGGTGATGACCATAGGTATACCCCCCGCCCGTATGTCGCGCAAGGGGTGATCGGCGCTTGATCGGCGCTTGACTTTATACCCCCCAGGGGTATGTTGAGGTGTGTCGGCCGCACCCACGAGCGGCCTGGAGATGAGGAGTGCGCCATGAACACCGGACTGCGGATCACCGTCTTCGCCGCCGCTCTCGCCGCGACCTTCGGCACCGCCTACGGAGTGGGCGGCACGGTCGACGCGATCTCACCCGAACCGAAGAGCGGCGCTCACAGCGGCCCCGAAGGCCACGCGGGCGCCGGCCACGAGGAGAAGAGCGGTGGCCACGAGGCGATGGCGCCGGGAGGTCTGGAGGTCTCACAGGGCGGCTACACGCTCGACCTGAAGACCCCGCGCCTCGACGTCGGCGAGAAGACCGCGCTGCGCTTCGCCGTCGTACAGGACGGGACCGGCCGCACACTCACGGAGTACCAGCGCGAACACGGCAAGGAGCTCCACCTGATCCTCGCCTCACGCGACCTCACCGTCTACCGCCATCTGCACCCCGTCCGGGCCGCCGACGGCATCTGGTCCACCCCCGTGGAACTGCCCGAAGCCGGCGCCTACCGGGTCTTCGCGGACTTCAGGCCCGAGGGCGGCGAGGCGCTCACCCTCGGCGCGGACCTCGCGGCGTCCGGCCCGTACGAGCCCGCTGACCTGCCCGAGCCCGACACCACTGCCCAGGTCGGTGGTTACGAGGTGGAACTCGACGGCGACCTGACGCCCGGCAGGGCAAGCGAACTGACACTTACGGTGACAAAGAACGGCAAGCCGGTCCGGAACCTTCAGCCGTACCTGGGCGCCTACGGCCACCTGGTCGCCCTGCGCTCCGGCGACCTGGCCTACCTGCACGTCCACCCCAACGGCGAGCCCGGCGACGGCAGGACCCGGCCCGGCCCCGGCATCTCCTTCACGGCCACGGCGCCCAGCACCGGCGCGTACCGTCTCTTCCTGGACTTCCGGCACGAGGGTGAGGTGCGCACGGCGGCCTTCACGGTGCGTGCGGGCGGCGCGGTGGACGAGTCCGGCCGGCCCTCGCAGACCGAGTCCGCCGAGCAAGAGGCCGGGCACGCGCACTGAGGCGCGCGGCCCCGCCTGATGCGGCCATGTGCGCCTTTCGGAGAGGACGTCAGCGGGCAGGCGCGGCCGGGGAAGGCGAGGTGGTGCAGACGGGTGATGCGCAGAGCACGGCCCGGTGTGCGCCGTGGCCGTTGGCCGGTCGCCACCCGGCCGAAGGGGGCCGGACTCGCCGCGGTCGACGGTGCGTGGACGTCAGGCGCGCACGCCCGTCACGCGTGCCGATGACTGCTTCCCCTGATCGGCGAGTGTGACGCAGCGTGTACCAGCTCGTTGGGCTCGGGGATCACGGGACACGGCGGGGGGCTGGCATGCGTGATGGCCGCCGGGCACGGTGGGGGGCTGGCATGGCTGGGCATGACGGGCGTCGCGGGCATTGGCGTGCTCGCTCTGGTCCTGTTCGGCAAAGACGTCGGCGAGCAGGTCGTCGCGGTGCTCGGAGCGGTCGTGGCGGCGCTGGGGATGGCCTGCTCGATCCCGGAACGGCACACGGTGGGGACACCCCACCACCACGGCTTCCTGAGCCGGGACGAGTACCTCGTGGGGACGCCCGATCACCGGGAAGCGGTCCTCGCCGACCACGAACGCGCCGCCGACGACTGCGCGCTGCCCTGTGTGTCCCGCTCGCGCTCGGACCGCTTGGTCCTCGGCCGCTGAGTCCTGAACTCTGAACTCTGAGCCCTGAGCCCTGAGCCCTGAGCCCTGAGCCCTGAGCCCTGAGTCTTACGGGCCGCCGAGCGTGCCTCTACCCGGCCCCGTGCACGCCCGGACGGATCGGCATCGTCGGCGATCCGTTCGACGCTCGTCCTGTGGGCGGTGTGCCGACGGGAGTGCCGCTGTCCGGCCGTCGGCGGGAGTGAGGGGCGTGCCCAGTTCCCCCGGCTGCCGATTTCCGGGGATGGCGGCCAATACGGGGAAGTCGGCTCAAAATATGACCAACTTCGTGAGGCGCCGCGGCCTAGCATGCGAGCAGTTCGACGGCTTGGTCCCGGCCGGGTGCTGTCGGCGTATCGGTGCGGAGAGGCCAGGAGCCTCGCGTCGATGGGAGAACACCGGTGGACTTCGCGGCAGCGGCAGCTCTCCGGGGCCTGCGCGGCCTGGTTCGCACCGTGGACTGGCTGACCTTCCCGCTCTACCTGGAGGACTGCCTCGCCCTGGCGAATCCCCTCTGGTCCGTCCGGGAACCGAGGGGACGGGTGGAGGCCGTACGGAGGGAGACGTCGGACGCCACAACATTGGTGGTCCGGCCCGGCTGGGGCTGGAGGGGCCACCTTCCGGGACAGTACGTGCGGGTGGGTGTCGAGCTGGACGGGGTACTGCACTGGCGCCCGTACTCGCTGACCTCACCGCCCGGTGCCGACGGCGGCCGTGTCTCGATCACCGTCAAGGCCACTCCGGACGGGCGCGTCTCCCGGCACCTGGCACACCGGACGACCGTCGGTACGGTGCTGCGGCTCGGCCCGGCGCAGGGGCGGCTGGTCCTCGGGCGGCGGCCCCCCGGGCGCCTGCTGTTCCTCACCGCGGGCAGCGGCATCACACCGGTGATGGGCGTGCTGCGCACCCTGGTCACCCGTGGCGGGCCGACCGATGTGGTCATGGTGCACTCCGCACCGACCCGGCAGGACGTGATCTTCGGTGCCGAGCTGAGGGAACTGGCCGCCCGGTGCCCCGGCTTCCGGCTGCACGAGCACTTCACGCGCGGCGGCGCCGGTACGCGGCCCCGCCTGGCCATGGCGGAAGTGGCGGAGCTGTGTCCTGACTGGCGCGAGCGCGAGACATGGGCCTGCGGGCCGGCCGGGATGCTGGACGACGCGGAACGGCACTGGAACCGCCACGGGCGCGCGGACAGGCTGCGCATGGAACGCGCCCGGCCCGTGCCGCCGCCGGCGGGCGGCGCGGAGAAGGCGGGAAGGGTCCGTTTCACCCGCGCCGGGGCCGAGGCCGAAGCCGACGCCGTGACCCCTCTGCTCGTCGTCGGCGAGAGCGTCGGCCTGGCCATGCCGAGCGGCTGCCGCATGGGCATCTGCTTCGGCTGCGTCGTACCGCTCAGGTACGGCAAGGTGCGCGATCTGCGGACCGGGCGGCTGCACGGCGAGGAGGGGGACCTGATCCAGACATGTGTGTCGGCCGCGGCCGGCCCGGTGGCAATCGAGCTGTGAGGAGCCCGTCCATGAGCACCGCGATCGTGCAGCTGAGCGATTCCGACATCGAGGCGTTCGGGGCCGAACTCGACCGGATCCGCGAGGACGTCCTCGCCGAGCGCGGCGAGAGCGACGCGCGGTACATCCGGCGCCTGATCGCCGTCCGCCGCGGACTGGAGGCCGGGGGCCGCGCAGCCCTGGCCGTGTCGCTCCTGCCGCCCGCCTGGGCCGCCGGCACCGCCATGCTGGCCGCCGCCAGGATCCTCGACAACGCGGAGATCGGGCACAGCGTGCTCCACGGTCAGTGGGACTGGATGCGCGACCCGCGGATCCACTCCACCACATGGAAGTGGGACCTGCTCGCCTCCGAGGCCGCCTGGCAGCGCGGCCACAACGACAACCACCATGTGTGGACCAATGTCGTCGGCAAGGACCGTGACTTCGGGGTCATGATCCTGCGGCTGAGCCACGAGCAGGCATGGCGTCCGTACCACCTCGCCCAGCCGCTGTACTTCGCCCTCCTCTCCCCTTTCTTCGACTGGGTGCTGGCGGTCTACGAGCTGGAGTTCGACGCTGTCCGTGAGGGCAGGAAGAGCGTCGGGGCCTATCTCCAGGACACCGGCGCGCTGCTGGCCAGGGCGGCCCGCCGGGCGGCCAGGGAGTACGTGCTGTTCCCGCTGCTGTCCGGGCCGTCGGCGCTGCCGTGCCTGCTCGGCAACGTCAGCGCGGATCTCATCCGCAACGTGTGGATCCAGTCGGTCATCTTCGTGGGCCACTTCCACACGGACGTCGAGACCTTCACCGAGGAGCAGGCCGCGGACGAGACCCACGGCGACTGGTACGTGCGCCAGCTCCTCGGCACGGCCAACTTCGAAGGCCCCCCGTGGCTCCACATCGCCAGCGGGACCCTCAGCCATCAGATCGAGCACCATCTCTTCCCCGACCTGCCCAACAACCGTCTGCCGCAGATCGCTTCCCGGGTGCGCGCCCTGTGCGAGAAGTACCGGCTGCCCTACACCACCGGTTCGCTCGTCGGCCAGTGCGTCTCCTCCTGGAAACGTATCTTCCGGTACGCGCTGCCCACCCGGGACCCGCGCGGCGGGGAGGTCCGTCAGAAGCAGGACGACGCACGAGCGGCATGACCGGCAGGACCGGCATAACCGGTCCGGCACCGCGGCCGGGAACCGCGCCACCGCCGGAGAGACGGCGTCACACGCTCCGCCCCATGTCCCCGTACCGGACGCCGCGTGGGTGACACGGCGCGGCGGACCGGATCGACACGGCCGGCCGCCGGCCGACCTGTCCCGCTGCCCGGACGCACCCGTGCTCCGGGCTCCACCGTGGAGCGAACCCGAGGTGGGCTGGCCGCTGCCGGGCCGCCCGACCGGCTCGCTCGACCTGTCAGGAGGACCGCATGTTTCCCGCAGGGAAAACACCGAAACTCCCGCTCAACCCCCTTGAAGCCGCTGCCGCGCTCACCGCCAGGGCGACCGAGGGGCTGTCCATGGCGGCGACCGAGAGCCTGTCCATGGCCCAGGCCGCGGCCGTCACCACCCAGGCCGCCGACACGCTGTCCCACTCGCCGGGCATCGACGACTGGTCCGCCCGCGCCGACGAGGCACATCCGCGCCCGGTCGTCCTCGTGCACGGGACGTTCGGCAACGCCGAGACCTACTGGATCGTCACCGCCCCGGTCCTCGCCGCCGCCGGGTACAGCGTCTTCCGGCTCGACTACGGCGCCGATCCCCGCATCCCCCTCTTCCACGGCATCACCTCCATGGAGGAGTCGGCCGAGGAGCTCGCCGCCTTCGTGGACCGGGTCCTGGCCGCCACCGGCGCCGAGAAGGTCGACATCGTCGGGCACTCGCAGGGCGGAATGCTGCCGCGCTACTACCTCAAGTTCCTCGGCGGCGCCTCCAAGGTGCACCACCTCATCGGGCTCGCCCCGAACAACCACGGCACCACCGGCAACGGCATCGCCGCGCTCATGAAGCAGTACCCGATCACCCTCGAGCTGACCAACCTGGTGACACCCGCCCTCACCGAGCAGCACCAGGGCAGCGTGTTCATGAACAAGCTGAACGAGGGCGGCGACACCGTCGAGGGTGTGCGGTACACCGTCATCGCCACCAAGTACGACCAGGTGGTCACGCCCTACACCGGGTGCTTCCTCAAAGGCCCGAACGTACGGAACGTGCTCGTCCAGGACCTCTGCCCGGCCGACATCAGCATGCACAACACCCTGGTCTACTCGCCGTACGCCATGCGCGAGTTGCTCAACGCACTCGCGGGGCGCGCCCCCGAGGACACGAAGGAGACCTCCAAGGCGGCTCTGTAGGCGGACGTACCGGCCGTGCGTCAGGTGCCCGCGCGGAGCGCGGGCACCACGACGTCCGCGGCCTCGGCGAGCTGGGCCCGCTGCGCACCGGGGTCCAGCGAGCCGATCCGCAGCACGACATGCCGGGCCCCCGCCCGCACGTAAGAGCCCAGCCACGCCGCGCACTCCCGCGCGCTGCCGTACCCGAAGGCATGGAACTCCGCCATGCGTTCCAGCGGCCGGCCGTAGTACCCGCGCGTGTACGTGTCCAGCTGCTTGCGCGCCCGCTCCCGGTCGGGGCCGATCGCCACGGTCGCGTACAGGCCCGGAACAACCGCGTCCGCCGGCCTTCCGTGCTCCACGGCCAGCCGGCGGATCAGCCCCAGCGCCCGCGCGTACGCCGCCGGATCCGGCAGGAACGGCAGCCAGCCGTCGTACAGCCGCGCCACCCGCGCCACCACCCGCGGGGTGTCGCTGCCGGCGAGCCACAGCGGGGGCCCGCCGGCCGTCGCCGGGCGGGGCAGCCTGTCCAGGCCGCCGGCCCGGCAGTGGCGGCCCGTGAAGTCGTACGGCCCCGCTCCGGTGCCGTCGTCCGGTGCCGTGCCGGTGTCCCCGCCGCCGCGCCACGCGCGCCGCCACAGCAGCACCGTCTCGTCCAGCCGTCCGGCCCGGCCGGTGAACGGCACGCCCGCCGCCGCGAACTCCTCCTCGGTCTCCGGCACCGGGAAGCCCGCGCCGAGTCCGACCACCAGGCGCCCGGCGGCCGCCCGGTCCAGGCTCGCGATCTGGTGCGCGCCGGTCAGCGGGTGCCGCAGGGCCGCCGTGAGCGCCGCCGTGCCCAGCGTGATCCGGGTGGTCGCCGTCGCGACGGCCGCGAGCACGACCACCGGGTCCAGCCGGGGGCGGGCGAGCAGGGAGTCGCCGGTCCACAGGGAGTCGAAGCCGAGCCGCTCCGCCTCCCGGGCGAAGTCCAGCGACGACCCGATCGTCCAGTCCCCGCCCGCCGCCGCCTCCCGGGTCGGCAGCAGCACCCCGACCCGCAGTTCCGGCCCGTCACTGTGTCCCATCCGCCCGCCTCCGTCCGCTGCCGTCCGCGTCCGCGGACCCTTCAGTTGACCTTGCGCTCGCGGCCCTGCCACAGCCGGTCGCGCAGGGTGCGGCGGAGCACCTTCCCGTTCGGGTTGCGCGGCAGCTCCGCCATGAACTCGTACGCCGTGGGGATCTTGAAGTCGGCGATCCTGCCCTTGAGGGAGAGCATCAGCTCACGGGGCGCCGCCCGCTGCCCCGTCCGCAGCACCACGTACGCGTGCACGGCCTCGCCCCAGCGCTCGTCCGGGGCGCCGACGACCGCCGTCTCGGCCACCGCCGGGTGCGCGGCGAGGGCGTTCTCGATCTCGACCGGGTAGACGTTCTCCCCGCCGACGATGATCGTGTCGTTGAGGCGGTCGCACAGGAACAGATATCCGTCCTCGTCCAGACGGCCCGCGTCGCCCATGTGCACCCAGCCGTCCCGGACGACCGCGCGGGTGGCCTCCGGCTGTCCGTGGTACCCGAGCATGCGGGCGGGGGTGCGCACCCGGACCTCGCCGACCTCCCCGGGCGGCAGGGGCGTGCCGTGCTCGTCGACGACGCTCAGCTCGACACCGGGGTACGCCCGCCCGGCGGACCGCAGTCGCGGGCTGTCGGGGACATGGTCCTCCGGAGGCAGACAGGTGGCGAAGTTCCCGGTCTCACTGCTGCCGTAGATCTGCGCGAACCGACATCCCATCGTCTCCAGGCACCGCCCCAGCAAGGTCGGCGAGATCGGCGCGCCGCCGTAAATGATCTTCCGTACGGTACGGAACGCGGCGGGTGTCGCCCGCGGCTCGGCGAGCAGCATCTGGAGCATCGCGGGGGTGACCAGGCCGCAGGTGATGCCGAGGTCGCCGATCAGCCGCAGCACGTCCTGGGCCACGAACACCGGCGTGCTGACCATGGTCACTCCGGCGACGAAGCCCTGCAGCGCGTACGACAGCCCGCCGGCGTGGAAGCCCGGCATGCCGATCAGGCACCGGTCGTCCGGCCGCCAGTCCACCCAGTCGCAGCCGTACCGCTCAATGCCCTCCGCGACGCCGAAGAAGCTGCGGTGGGCCAGGACCACGCCCTTGGACGGGCCGGTGGTGCCGCTGGTGTAGATCTGCGCGACGGGGTCGTCGGGGCCGCCGGCGGGCGGGAGGCCGTCGGCGGGATGGCCGGCTTTCCACGCGGGGAATCCCGCGTCACCGTGGCCGTGACCTTCCGCGAGGTCCCCCGCGTCCCCCGAGTCCGCCGCGTCCCCCGGGTCCGCCGCGTCCAGCGGTACCACCCTCCGCAGCCGGGGCAGCACCTTCCCGAGCCGTCCGGCGACGGCCAGGCGCTCGCGCTCGGCGAAGAGGAGTTCCGCGTCCGAGTCGCGCAGGATGTGCGCGATCTCGTCGGATGTCAGCCGCCAGTTGACGGGGACCAGGACGGCTCCGCTCTTGGCGCACGCCAGGGCGATCTCGTAGAAGTGCTCGGACTCCTTGCCCAGGTAGGCCACGCGCGCGCCCCGGCCGATGCCCGCGGCGCGCAGCGCGTGCGCGGTGCGGTTGCTCTCCCGGTGCAGCTCCCCGTACGTCGTCGTCCGGCCCTCGCACAGGACCGCCGGGTGGGCGGGGCGGTCCACCGCCTGCCGGGCGATGACCCCGGCGAGCGTCCGGGGCCGCGGGCGCGCTTCCGTGACCGTGCCGTCGTCCATGTCACACCTCTCCCGGGAGCAGCTGGTCGAGATAACCGGTGAGCCGCCCGACGGACGGGTGGTCGAAGGCCGCCGAGGCGGGCAGCGGGACGCCCAGCGCGCTCTCCAGGGCGTTCTTCAGCTCCACCGCGGCCAGCGAGTCCAGGCCCAGGTCCAGGAAGACCGCGTCCGGCTCCACGTCGTCCGGGTCGTCGAAGCGCAGCACTTCGGCGGTCTTCGCGCGGATGAACGCGCTGAGGGACGCCCTGCGTTCCTTCGGGGGCAGGGCGGCCAGGGCTCCGACATCGAGGCGGGGACGCCCGGCGCCGCCCCCGCCCCTGAGGAGGTGGCGGTAGAGGCTGTGGACGAGCGCCTTGCCGTTCGCGTACCGGTCCCAGTCGCACGCGGCGGCCACGACCTGGGGCGCGGACTGCCCGAGCAGCGTCACCAGCGCGCGCATGCCCTCCTCCGGCCGCATGAAGGCGACGCCCTGCCGGCGGAGGTTCTCGGCGAGGGGGGCGCTCAACCGGGCGGACATACCGACCTCCGCCCACGGACCCCAGTTGACGGCCAGCGCGGGCAGGCCGCGCGCCGCCCGCCACAGCAGCGACGCGTCGAGATAGGCGTTGCCCGCGGCGTAGTTGGCCTGGGCCGGGCCGCCGAGCACCGAGGCGACGGAGGAGTAGCCCACGAAGAAGTCCAGCTCCGGGAAGGACGCGGTCGCCTCGTGCAGCAGCCGGGTGCCGTACACCTTGGGCCTGAGCACCGTGTCGACGCTCTCCCAGGTCAGCGCGGACACCGGCATGTCGGCCAGGACGCCCGCCGCGTGGACGATGCCGCCCAACGGGTACGGGGACCGCTTCAGTTCGGCCGCGAGCCGGTCGACGTCGGCGGGCTCGGCGATGTCCGCCCGCACCACGGTCACCTCGACGTCCTCGCCGAGGCGGGGCGGCGGGGCGTCCTCGGGCCGCCCGGTGCCGCGGCCGGTCAGCACCAGGTGCCGTGCGCCCAGGCCGGCGAGCTTGCGGGCGGTCACCAGGCCGAGGCCGCCGAGCCCGCCGGTGACGAGGTACGTGCGGTCGGGGCGGACGGTGAGCGGCCGGACGGGCCGGGGGCGGTCGGCGGTCAGGTCCAGGACCAGCTTGCCGACGTTCGCGCCCCGGCTGAGCACCGAGAACGCCTCCTCGGCCTCCTCCAGGGCGTAGGCGGTGGTCGTGACCGGCCGCAGCCGCCCGTCGGCGATCTGCTCCAGGACGGGCCGCAGGATCTCCCGGGTGCGCCGCCGCGCCTCCCCCTCGGGGAGTTCGCTGAGGTCGAACCGGTGGTACGTGACGTCGGGCCGCTCCCGGCGGGCCCGCTCCGGACTCCAGGCGCCGACCTTGCCCATCTCCACGAACCGCCCGCCCTCGGCCAGGCAGCGCATGCCCGCCGCGATGAAGTCCTTGTTGAGGCTGTTGAGGACGATGTCCACACCCCGGCCGCCGGTCGCGGCGAGCACCTCGTCGGCGAAGTCCAGGGTCCGGGAGTTCATGATGTGCCGGATGCCCTGCGAGCGCAGCAGCGGCCACTTGCCCGGGCTCGCCGTGGCGAACACCTCGGCCCCGGCCTGCCGGGCGAGCTGGACCGCGGCCTGCCCGACACCGCCCGCGGCGGCGTGCACGAGCACGCGGTCACCCTCCTTGATCCGGGCGAGGTCGTGCAGGGCGTAGTACGCGGTCACGAAGACCGTCGGAATCCCGGCCGCCTCGGCCATGGTGGTCCCGGCGGGCTTGCGCACGGCCAGCCGGGAGGAGACCGTCAGCCGCCTGGTCATGCAGCCCATCGCGTTGACCACCACCTCGTCACCGGGACGGAACGCGGCGTCGGGGCCCGCCGCGAGGACGGTGCCCGCGCACTCGAAGCCCAGCGGCTGCGGCCGGTACTCGGCTCCCGACGCCTCGGCGTGGCTCTTGAGCAGGCCCAGGGCGTTGAGGACGTCCTTGAAGTTCAGCCCGGCGGCGTGCACGGCGAGCTGGACCTGGTCGCCCACGGGCGGGACGTCCTCGGCCGCCTCGGGGCGTATCCCCGACAGGGAGCCGTACTCCTTGACGGCGAGCCGGACGTTCGCGTCCCGTGCGCCGGCCGGAGCGCCGGGGAACAGCCGCCGTACGTGGCGGTGCCCCGCCCGCCAGGCCACCTGGAACTCCCCGGAGTCGCCCGCGAGCCATTCCCGCAGCAGCGGGGGCGGGTCACCGCCGGGGCCGTCCGAGCTCTCCGGGATGTTCGTGGCGTCCGCGGCGGGCAGGTCGACCAGGGTGACCCGGTAGCCGGGGTACTCGTGCCACAGGGCCTGGCCGAACCCCCACAGGGTGGCCGCCGGGGAGGGGCCGGTGGTGCTCGGCACGTCGTCCCCCAGCAGGTGGGCGCCCTCGGTGACCAGCCACAGCCGCTGCCCACCGCCGTGCCCACCGCCGAAGCCCGCCTTCTCCAGCGCGCCCAGGACGGCGAGCAGGTCACGGTAGTTGCGCTCGCACTCGGCGCGCAGGCCGTGGTGGTCGCGCGCGCACTCACCCGCCCGCCAGAACCAGCACACGTCGGTGGGCCGCCGGGTGCGCAGCGCCTCGGTGACCGCGTCGGCACCGGCGGCGAACGTCAGTTCCACGCCTGCCTCCGGCGCGCGGGCGGCCAGGGCCGGCAGTTCCTCCTCCGTGCGGCCCAGCACCAGGACCCGGCGCGGTTCCCGGGCCGCCTGGGCCGCGTGTGAGCGCTTCACCCAGCGGGGCTCGTGGAAGAGGTGCCGCGCGGGCGCGGGTGCGTGGGCGGCGACCCGCTTCAGGCCGATGCCGGTGAGCTCGCAGACGGGACGGTCGCCCTCCAGCAGGACGAGGTCCGCGCGGACGTCCGCCTCCGGGGACGCACCCGCGGGGACGGGGACGATCCTCGCCACTGCCTGCAGCTGGTCCGACGTCGGCTTCTTGAACAGCCGCAGCCGCCCGAACGTCACCGGCAGACAGGGCTCTTCGCCGTCGTCGAGGACCGCCAGGGCGTGCATGGCGCTGTCCGACAGCGCGGGCGGCAGATGCTCTCCGGCGCCCGTCCGTATGCCGCGCAGCTCACCCACCGCGACTTCGCCGCCGTGCCGCCGGGCCCGGCGCAGCCTGCGGAACTCGGGGCCGTAGTCCACACCCACGGCGGACATCCGCGCGTACAGCTCGTCGCTCTCCATGACGGCGTCGGGTTCCTCCGTCACGTCGGCCGGGGTGTGCGGCTCGCCGGGGGGTGGTTCCACGCCCAGCACGGCCGTGGCGTGGCGCCGTTCGAACGTTCCGTCCCGTCCCTCGACCCTGGTGACGATCTCGGCCGAGGCCGTGCCGTCGTCCTTCGGCCGCAGCCGCGTGAGCACCTGGACGGGCCGGTCGCCGGAGGGCAGGAAGACGGGTTCGAGGATGCGTACGTCCTCCACGGGGCGGCGCGTGTGCCCGTACACCGCGTCCTGGAGTGCGAGCAGCATCTCCAGATAGGCCGTGCCGGGGAGGACCACCTGGCCCATGACGACGTGGTCGGCGAGGTAGCCCGGATGTGCGGCGTCGAGCAGCGTCGTGAACTCCCGCACGCCGTCCCGCGCTTGGCCCGAGAAGGTGACCTCCGTGTGGCCCGAGGAGGCGACCTCCTCGCCCAGCAGCGGATGGTGCCGCACTCCGGCGGCGGCCACCGGGCCACCGCCGGACGCCGTCCCCCGGTCGCCTCCCCGGGGCACCGGGAGCCAGTACGGCTTCCTGTCGAACGGGTAGGCCGGCAGGGTGACCGGCCGGGTGGCCGCCCCCCGGTGGAACCCGCTCCAGGACACCGGGAGCCCCGCCGTGTACAGCCGCGCGAGTGCCTTGAGCACCGTGGTGCCGTCCGTGTCGGACGGGTGCGGCCCGCCCGGCCACAGATGGTCCCCGGGCGTCAGGCACCGCCTGGCGAGGGAGGAGAGCGTGCCGGTGGGCCCTATCTCGACGAAGGCGTGCCGGCCGCGGCCGCCGACCGTGCGGACCCCGCCCGCGAAGTCCACGGTCCCGCGGAGGTGGCGGACCCAGTAGTCGGGCGTCGCCATCTCTCCCGGCCTGGCCACCCGGCCGGTCAGGTTGGAGACGACCGTCACCCGCGGGTCACGGAAGCGGATGTCCTTCAGCGCGTCCCGGAAAGCGCCGGTCACCTCGTCCATGAGCGGCGAGTGGAACGCGTGCGAGACCGCCAGCTCCCGCACCTCGACCCCGCTCTCCCGCAGGGCGGTGCACACCGCGCCGAGCGCCCGCAGCCCGCCCGAGACCACGCACTGCTCCGGCGCGTTGACGCAGGCGACGGTGAGATCGGGGTGGCCGGCCAGCAGCGGGGCGACCGTGTCGGCCGGGGCCGACACCTGGGCCATGCCCCCGGGCGCGGTGACCGACTGCATCAGCCGGGCCCGGGCCGCCACCAGCGTCACCGCGTCCTCAAGCGGGAACACGCCCGCAACGGCCGCCGCCGCGATCTCCCCGACGCTGTGGCCGAGCAGAACGTTCGGCCGCACCCCCCACGACAGCCACAGCCGCGCCAGGGCGTACTCCAGGGAGAACAGCGCGGGCTGGGTGTACTGGGTCCGGTGGATCGCGTCGGGGTCCGCGGCACGGCCCAGCACCAGGTCCCGGACCGACCGGCCCAGGTGCGGCGCGAACAGCCGGTCGCAGACGTCGAGTTGCTCCCTGAAGGCCGGGTGCCGCTCGTACAGCGCCCGGCCCATGCCCGGGTACTGCGAGCCCTGCCCGGTGAACAGGAAGGCCACCTTGGGGATGCCGCCGCCCGCACCGGAGTCGCCCGCACCGGAGTCGCCGGTGCCGCGCTCCAGCGCCCGGGACAGCAACCGCTCCAGTCCGTCCCGGTCGCGGACGACTCCGGCCAGGCGCAGCGGGAAGTGGGCGCGCCCCACGGCGGCCGTGCGGCACAGATCGGCGAGCCGGACCTCCGGATGCCCGGACAGGTACGCCCGGTAGCGGGCGACCTGGCGGCGCAGGGAGCCGGTGCTCTTCGCCGACAGGGTGAAGAGGTGGGCGTCCCCGCCGTCCCCGCCACCCCCGCCGTCCCCGCCGCCCTCGCCACTCCCGGTGGCTCCGTCGCCGGCGGCCGGAGCGGGCGCCCTCGCCGGGGCCGGTGCCTCCTCCACGACGACGCACCCGAGGGTGCCGGCGATCCCGAAGCTGTTGACCAGTGCGCGCCGGGGCCGCTCGCCGGTCCAGGGCGCGCACTTCGCCGGCACCGTCACCGGACAGCTCTCCCACGGGACGCGGGCCGACGGAGAGGTGAGGTTCAGATGCGGGTAGATGGTCTCCTCGCGCATCTGGAGCAGCACCTTGACGATCCCACAGACGCCCGCCGCTGATTCCAGGTGCCCCACGTTGGTCTTCACGGAGCCGACCACCACGGGCCGGTCCCGGCTGTGCGAGCCGGCGAAGGTGTCGCTGATGGAACCCAGCTCGACGGGGTCGCCCAGAGGGGTTCCCGTGCCGTGCGCCTCGACATACTGGATGTCGCCCGGCTCGAGGCCCGCGTCGGTGATCGCGGCGCGCATGACGGCTTCCTGGGCGATGCCGTTGGGCGCGGTGAGGCCGGCGCTCTCGCCGTCCGCGCGCACGGCGGACCCGCGCAGCAGGCCGAGGACACGGTCGCCGTCGCGCTCCGCGTCGGACAGGCGTTTGAGGACGAGGACGCCGCAGCCCTCGCCGCGGCTGTAGCCGTCCGCGCTCTCGTCGAAGGTCTTGCACCGGCCGTCGGAGCCGAGCATCCGGGCCTTGGTGAGGATGGACTGGATGAGGGGGTGGTGCACGGCGTTCACCCCACCGCACAGGGCGATGTCGCACTCGCGGCGGCGCAGCCCCTGGGCGGCCAGGTGGGCGGCCGTGAGCGAGGACGAGCAGGCGGTGTCCACGCTGATGCACGGGCCGCGCAGCCCCAGGAAGTACGACAGCCGTCCGGCCACGGCACTGTGCGCGGAGCCCGGGACGAGGGAACCGTCGAGGTCTGTCTCCGCGAGGGCGACCGACTCGGCCACCCAGTCCATGGACATGACGCCCATGTACACGCCGCCGTTCCCGTGACGCAGGCCGGTGGGGTCGATATTGGCGTCCTCCAGTGCCCGCCAGGAGGTCTCCAGGACCAGTCGCTGCTGCGGGTCGATGTACGGAGCCTCTTTGGGGGATATCTTGAAGAACTTCGCGTCGAAGAGGTCGAGTCCGTCGAGGAAATTGCCGTCCGCCGATGCCGGTCCGAGGCCGTTCCCGGCGTTTTCGCCGTTCCTGCTGTTCCCGCTGTTCTCGCTGTCGCTGTCGGTCCCCTCGTTTCCGGGAACCCAGCGGTCGGTGGGTACCGGCCCCTCGGCGGACCGTCCTTCGCGCAGGAACTCGGCGAATTCCTCCGACGTCTCACTGCCGCCGGGAAAACGCAGTCCCACACCGATGACGGCGATGGGCTCGCTCTTCTCCAGCAGCAGCCGGTCGATGGTCCGCCGCTGTTCGCGTACGGTGTCCAGCGCCGCCCGGAGCCGGCTGGTGACGTCCATGGGGACGGACGGGTCCGACATGGCTGGCTCCTTCCTCAGCGGGCCGGTTCGTCGAAGAGGTCGGCCAGGACGTCGGTGACCATGTGTTCCAGAAGCCGGGCCAGGTTGGGCGTGTTGAAGAGGACGTTCGCGCTGATCTCGCGGCCGAGGAGAAACTCCAGGCGCTCCTTGAGTTCCGTGGCGCGCAGGGATGTCAGACCCAGGTCGAAGAAGTTCCCGTCCAAGGGGAGGTCCTCGTTGTCGCCCATCAGGAGACTCGTCCTGAACTCCGCGGTGAGTATGTCCAGGAGCGCCTCCCGGCGCTCGGACAAGGGCAGCCGGCCGAGCGCACCGGTCGTTTCCGTGCGGTGTGTCATCACGTGCGCCCCCTAGGTGTACGGCCGCCATGTGGCGAAGAATTGCACAGCATTGCGGAAAGCGCGGCAGGCGCGGCAGACGCGAAAACGCGGTGAGGGAATCCGCACGCAATTCATGCAGGGTCACGGGCCCGCCGCGGTCAGTCAAGCAGAATCGACTGACAGGCCGCTGACATTCCGCTGACCGTCCATTTCGCGGCCGCTGTGGTGATGGCAGACTGAACCGCCGTCGGCAGCCATGAACGGTTCGAACGAGTCGGACGGACAAGTCGGACGGGTCGAATGGGGAGGACAATGGGAGACGGGTTCGATGTCGTCGGAGAACTGGACCGTACGCTGAAGACGATCGGCCTGAGCCGGGAGGACGCCGTCAGCGAATTGTCGGTGACCGGCCGGGATCCCCAGGTCAGGTCCCCGCTTCGCATGGGCGCCGCGATCGGGGTGCCGCTGCTCGCGGTGGCGGTCGGCGCCGCGCAGATCTGGCGGCAGCGCACCGGACGGCCCCAGGGCCTGACGCTCGACCTGGGTCAGGGCCTGCACCGCATGTCCCCCTTCCTGGGCGGCGGTGCCACGCTCAACGGCTCCTTCTCCAGCATGGGATCACTGGCGGGCCTCGACGGGACGGCCCCCGTCATCTGGGACTTCTACCGCACCGCCGACGACCGCTGGGTCATCCCGATCGCCTGCTATCCCAGGATCCGCGACGAGCTGCTCGTCCTCCTCGGGTGCCCGCACACCAGGAAGCACATCGGGGAGGCCGTCGCGCGGTGGGACGCGTCCGCCCTGGAGGAGGCGGCCGCCGAGCGGGGCGTTCCGCTGGTGGTCGCGCGGACCAGGGAGGAGTTCCTCGCCCACCCCCAGGGCCGGGCCGTGCTTGCCGGGCCGGTGGTGGCGGTCGAGCGGATCGGCGACGCGCCCCCCACCGGGCTGCCGGCCGGGCCGCGGCCGCTGTCCTCGCTGCGCGTGCTGCAGTTCACCCATGTCCTGGCCGGGACGGCGACCGGCCGGACGCTGGCCGAGTACGGAGCGGATGTGCTGCACCTGTGCGAGCCGGACTCCTTCGAGCACGAGGTGGTCTGGAACGAATCGGCCGCCGGGATGCGGTCGGCCCGTCTCGACCTGAGGGAGCGGAGCGCCGGCCGGGAGGCCTTCGACGCACTGCTGCGCGACGCCGACGTCTTCGTGCACAACCACCGGCCGGCGAAGGCCGCACGGCTCGGCCTCACCGCCGAGGAGTGCGCGGCCGCGGCGCCCGGCGTCATCCACTGCTCCATCACCGCCTATGGCCACACCGGACCGTGGCGCGAGCGCGGCGGCTTCGACCAGCACGCGCAGGCCTTCACCGGCATCAGCCTGCGCGAGGGCGGCGGCGACGGGCCTAAGCTGCCGCCCGGCCGGATGCTCACCGACTACATCGCCGCCCACCTCGCCGCCGCCGGCATCCTGGCCGCCGTCGTCCGCCGTGCGCGGGAGGGCGGCAGCTACGCCGTGAGGGTCTCGCTGACCGGCGCGGCCAACTGGTGCTGGGAGCTGGGCAGTCACGGCCCCGGGGAACTGGACGCGCTGTCCGGGGACGCCCTTCCGCCCGCGCCCCGGTGGCAGGTCCGCCAGACCCCGCTCGGGGAGCTGCGGTGTCCCGGCCCGCCCGCCCGTCTGGCCGAGACGCCCTCGCACTGGGCTGACCCGGTGCTCGTCCCCCGCGGTTCCGCGCAGCCGAGGTGGCTCCCCCGGCCCGCCGGCTGAGCGGCCCCGGCGCGGTCGGGTACGGCACGACAGCGCCCTGGAGGGGCGCGGGGAACCGCGCGGCCGGCCACGACGGAACCGCAGGCGGTGCACCGGACTGCCGGCGGAGCGCCCGGCGTCACCGCGCCGGCCCGCGGACGCGTCGACGCGGTGCACGCGCCCCGAGCAGCGACGCGACCCGTACACCATGGGAGGAGACCGTGGGGATGTCCCGCGACCGGGCGGTGGCCGCCGCCCCGGCGAAGAACGGCCGGACCGGGGACACAGGGACGGCGGAGAGGAGCGCCGGGCCCCTGACGGACGGGCCGCAGCCGCCCCCCGAACGGCCGCTGCGCAGTTACCACTCCTACATAGGAGGCCGGGACGTCGCGGGCGAGGGCTGGGTCTACACCGTCAGCGCCGGATCCCTGCTGGAGGACGTCTTCACCAGCGTCAGCCTGAAACGCGCCCTGGAACGCGACCCCGACCCCGGCTCGGCCGCCGCCCGGCACCCCTACGTCGTCGGCCGGGTCGCGGTCGCTGGCGACGACGGCTGCGAGGCGGCCCTCGAGGCCGCGGCCGCCGCCGCCCCCGTATGGGCCGCGGTGCCGCTGGAACGGCGGATGTCCCTCGGCCCGCTCTTCCGGCGGCAACTCACCCGCCGTCGCGAGGAGTTCCTCGACCTGCTGGTGGCCGAGGGACATCCGCTGCGGCTCGCCCGCTGGCAGCTGAGCGGCCTGATGGAGATGTACGGTCCGGAGAGCTGCGCCTGGTACCGGCAGTGCATGCACACCGAGTTCCGGCACGCCGGCCGCCGCCTGATCGTGCACCGCCGGCCCGACGGGGTGGTGTGCCTGAACCCCCCGCAGAACGCACCCGGCCCCAGCGCCGCCCTCGCGATGCTGATGCTCATGGCGGGCAACGCCGTCGTGGTGCGCGCCCCGCGCAGCATCGCGCTGAGCACCATGTACGTGGTGCGCGAACTCATGGCCCCCGTCCTGCGGGAGGCCGGGGCCCCGCCGGGCGCCCTCGGTGCCGTGTGCGGCAACCCCGGCCGGATGATCGACCAGTGGCTCGACAGCCCTCTGGTCGACGACATCTTCTACATCGGCGGCACCGAGGAGGGACTGCGCCTGGAGCAGCGGTGCGTCGCCGCGGGCAAGAAGCCCGTCCTGGAACTGGCGGGCAACGACGGCCTCGTGGTCTGGAAGGACGCCGACCTGCCGCTCGCCGCCGAGGCGATCGCCGAGGCCTTCTACGGCTCCGGCCAGATCTGCATGGTCCCCAACTACGTCCTCGCCCACCCCGACATCGCCGGCGCGCTGCTCACCGAGGTCGCCAGGGCGGCGCACGAGGTCCGCCCCGGCCACCCGGGCGAGGAGGACGTCCTGCTCTCCCCGGTCCGGCGCAGCGAGCGGTTCTTCGCGCTGCTGCGCCAGGCCCTGGACGCCGGCGCGGAGCTGGTGTGCGGCGGGCACCGCATGGAAGCGGACGGGACACGGTCGGACACCGGGGTGTTCCTGGAGCCCACCGTGGTGCGGGTGGACGGCCTGGCCAGGGCCCGGGCGCTGGACATGGTGCGGCGGGAGACGTTCTTCCCGCTGCTCCCCGTCGTCGTCGCCGAACCGGCCGAGGACGGCCCGCTGCTGGAGAGGTTCATCGACTTCCTGAACACCAACGAGTACGGCCTGCGCAACTCCCTGTGGGCGCGCGACGACCGGGTCGTGGAGGCCTTCGTCCGGCGGGTGGCCAACGGGGGCCTGCTGAAGGTCAACGACTCCCACATCGGCTTCCTGCCCTGTCTGCCCACCCACGGCGGCACCGGACTCACCGGCGGCGCCCACGGCGAGGGCAACTACCCCATCCTGAAGACCTCGCACGTGCAGGGCGTCAGCATCAGCCCCGGCGCCGGCCCGCGCGCCACGGTCTTCGGCGTCTGACGGCACTGGTACGCACCGATACGAAGGGATGCCCCGCGTGCGCTCACTGGACTCGGCCCGCGCGACGTGCGAGCACTACCATCCGGGCCTCGGCAAGGCCCTGGAGGAGACCGACCTCGTGGAGCGGGAGGCTCCCGGCGGCCCGGTGATCGAGCTGTTCCGCGAGCACGGCGGCCCCGCGCTGCTGGTGCCCCCCGGCTTCGGCGGCCGGGGCGCCGGCCTCGTGGACGCCGTCCGCGTGCTGCGCGCCGTCGGCTCGTACTCCCCGTCCCTCGCCGCCGCCGCGACCATGCACCACTTCACGGCGGCGATGCTCTTCTCGCTGGACGACCGCGACGGCGGGCTCACCGCCGCGCAGCGCGCCCTGCTGCGCGGCATCGTCCCCGGGCGGAAGCTGATGGCGTCGGGCTGGGCCGAGGGCCGCACCCGGCAGAACGTCCTCACCCCGGCGGTCTCCGCACGGCCGGTGGACGGCGGCTACCTCCTCAACGGCAGCAAGAAGCCGTGCAGCCTGTCCCGCTCGATGGACCTGCTCACCGCGAGCGTCGCCGTCCCGGACGCCGGGGGACGGCCGGAGCTGGCGATCGCGCTGGTTCCCGCGGACACCCCCGGCATCACCGTGCACCCCTTCTGGAGCAACGGCGCGCTCGCCGCGGCGGAGAGCGACGAGGTCCGCCTCACGAACGTGTTCGTCCCCGGCGACCTGGTGATACGCACCACCGCCGGGGACCCGGACCGGCTGTCGGAGCTGCAGAGCACCGGGTTCGTCTGGTTCGAGCTGCTGATCTCCGCCGGCTACGCGGGTGCGGCGGCCGCCCTGGTGCAGCGGGTGCTCGACGGCGGCCGGGGCGCCGTCACGGACCGGGCCGCACTCGCGGTGCGGGCCGAGTCGGCCCACCTCCTGCTGGAGGGGGTGGCCCGCGCGGTCGGCGACGGCGACCTGGCGGGCGAGGAGGCGGTGGCCGCCGCGCTCATGGCCCGGTACGCGGCCCAGGACACCCTGTGCGGCGCCGCCGACCTCGCCCTGGAACTGCTCGGCGGGATGGACTTCATCCGTTCCCCGGAGGGCGCCCTGCTCGCGGCCTCCGTCCGGCCGCTGGCCTTCCATCCGCCCTCCCGCACCAGTACCGCCGAACCGCTCGTGGACTATCTCGGAGGGAACCCTCTCGCCCTTGCCTGAGCGGCCGTGAGGGCTGTTGCCCGGTGGTGGACAAGGCGCCGTCGTCCGCCGACCGTGGTCGTGACCGACGGATGCGCGAGCACCGGACCCGAACACCGGGAGGGCGGCGGGGAACCATGCCGGACAAGGAAACGCCGGAGACGCCGAAGGGCCAGGAGACGATGGAGAGCGCGATGCTCGCGCTGTGGCACGACCTCACCGGGGCGCAGATGCTCCAGGCCGTCGCCGACGGACGGGTGCCGCACGGCGCCCACCACGCCCTGCTGGGGCTGCGGGTGACCGGGGCCCGGCCGGGCCGGGTCGAGGAGACCTGGCGGCCATCGGAGGCGCTGGTCAACTTCGCCGGCAGCGGTGTGCACGCCGGCTACATCGCCATGGTGCTGGACGACGCCTGCTGCGCCGCCGGCTCCAGCCACGGCGAGCGCGCGTACCCGATGATCACCCTCAATCTGGACCTCGACTTCCTCCGGGCGGTACGGCCCGGCCACGCGTACACCGTCAGCAGCGAGCTCGTCCATCCGGGGCGGCGCCGGATGGTCGCCAACGCCCGCGTCACGGACACCGACGGCGCGGTGGTCGCGCAGGCCCGCGCCAGTGTCGTCCCGGATTTCGACTTCGCCGTCCGTATGCGGGGAGCCGGAGCCGGAGCCGGAGCCGGGGAGCACGTCGAACACCCGCGTCACCCGGGCGCCGCGGACACGCGGTCCTGACCCACGTCCTGATCCATCGTCCTGACCCACGTCCTGATCCACCGTCCCGACTCTCCTCCGTGTCCGACGGCTCCGGTGCCGTCCCCCCTCCCGTACAGGAGCCGCGAGTTGCTGTCCCCACCGTCCCCGACGGGTCACTGGTTCCACACGACGGATCCCCGGCCCGATGCCGCACGGCGGCTGTTCCTCTTCCCGCACGCCGGGGGCAGCGCCGCCTCCTACGGCCGGTGGCCCGCCCTCCTGCCCGGCACCGACGTGCACACCGTTCAGCTGCCCGGGCGGCTGGAAGGCCCGGGGGAGGAGCCGTACCGGCGGACCCGGCCCCTGGTCGAGGCGCTGCGCGAGGCGCTGGGTGACGAGCTGGACGGCCGCCCGTACGGGTTCTTCGGCCACAGCCTCGGTGCTCTGCTCGCCTACCGGCTGACCGTCGAGATCGAGCGGGACGGCGGCCCGGGCCCGGCTCTGCTCGGGGTCTCCGGCTGGGCGCCCACGCGGTCCCGGCCGGTCGACGCCCTGCTCACGCTGGCCGACGCCGAGTTCACGGACGGCATACGGCGCTTCGGCGTGCTGCCCGAGGAGGCCGGGAGAGAGCGGGAGCTGCTCGCACCGATCCTCCCCGCGCTGCGTGCGGACCTCGCCGTCGTCGCCGACCACCGCGACGACGGTGCCCGTGTCGCCTGCCCGGTCGCCGCCTACGGAGGCCGGGCCGACCCGACGCTGGAGCCCGGGGGGCTGGCCGAGTGGGCCGGGCGCACCCCGGTCTTCCTGGGGTGCAGTCACTTTCCGGGCGGGCATTTCTATCTCGCCGACCCTGCCGTGGCCCTCGCCATCGCGGGCGATCTCACCCGTCACCTCCTGCGCCGCACGGACGATGCCGTACCGAAAGGGGAACGATAGCGGGCCGCTGTACCGTGGGCGCCGATTTCTGTTTCCGCGTTTCCGCACGAAATCCCGAACGGAGAGTGGTGATCGGTGGCGGTGCATGGCAGAAGGCCGGACAGTCGAATTCCGTATTCTCGGTGGTCTGGAAATGGTCTCCCCGGTGGGCAGCGCCACGGTGTCCGGTGGCCTCCAGCGCGTCCTCCTCCAGACCCTGCTGGCGAGCGAGGGGAAGGCCGTCTCCGGTGAGACGCTGATGGCCGAACTGTGGGGGGAGGCGCCGCCGGAGGGGGCGGCCAACGCTCTCCAGGCCCACGCGAGCCGGATCCGCAAGAAGATCAGGCAGCTCGAGCCACCCCGCGCACACTCCCGTGTCGTCTGTCTCCCGCACGGCTACCAGCTGCGCATGGACGGCGCCGAGCTGGACGCCACGGTGTTCGTGGGGTACGCCGCCCGGGCCGAGCGGATGCGGGCGGAGGCCCCCGCGGAGGCGGTCGGCCTGTTGCGCCGCGCGCTCGGGCTGTGGCGCGGGGCCGTCTACGGCGGAAGCCCGGGCGGACCCCTCTGCAAGGCGGCCGCCACCCGGTACGAGGAGCACCGGCTGCAGGCCCTTGAGCTGCTGTTCGACAGCGAACTGCTGCTGGGCCGGCACACCGCGGTCCTCGCGGAACTGCGCGAGGCCCATATGAACGACCCCCTGCGGGAGCGGTTCTGCGAACAGTTGATGATCGCGCTGTACCGCTCGGGCCGTCAGGCCGAGGCGCTGGGCGTCTACCGGCAGACGTGGCGCCGCCTCAACGAGCAGCTAGGGGTCGACCCCTCACCCTTTCTGCGCCGTCTGGAGCACGGCATCCTGATCCAGGACGCGGCGCTGGACCGGGGACCGGTGCCGGCCGCGCACGTCGTCGCCGGTGGTGTCCCGGCGCTCCGGCCGCTGCCCACGCGGAAGTGACCGGGCGCCGAAGCGCCACCGGACGTACGGGCTTTCGGCGGGCCGGGTCCGCCGAGAGCCCGTACGCCGCCGTCACAGCACGTCACGGCACGACGTGTCACAGCGCGTTGGAGACGCGGAGGACGTGCAGGAAGGACCGCAGGGAAGCGTGTCCGTGGAAGGCGATGTACTCCGGGGTCACCACGTCCGGCCCCCACTTCTCCTTGTAGGCGAGCTGGCTGCGCGCGGGGTAGACGGATCCGCCGTGCTCCCACAGCGCGTGCGTCAGCCACCGGAACACGGGGCTGTGTCCGGGAACCTCGTGCCGTGGGTCCAGGCCGGTGAAGGGCGTGAAGCCGAAGTGCAGCCAGCGGACGCCCTCCTCGCGGAAGACCTCGATCGCGTGGCTGTTGATCGCCTCCGCCACCCCCGGCGGCCCGTCCGGCCGGCGGCGGCTGAGGTCGTGCAGCCACCCGGCCCGTGCCCCGAACACCGGTGAGTACGAGATGTAACCGGCCGGCCGGTCGCCGATCAGGCCGACGAACAGCCTGCGGTGCCGCCCCGCGGCACCACCGCGCTGCCCCACCAGGAACTCCAGGGGCTTGGCGTGTTTCCCCTTGGCCGCCAGCCAGACGGCGTCCAGCTCCCGCAACGCCCCGCTCCACTCCTCCGCACCGGCCTCCCGCACGGTGAGCCCGCTGCGCAGCGACCGGGAGATCTTGTTGCGCAGCCGCATGAAACGGGTGCCGCGCAACGAGAACCCGGCCAGATCCAGAGCGTAGGAGGCGCCGATCTGGTTGACGGTGAAGCCGTGCTCCGCGTACCGCTCGGCGTCGGCGCGCTGGAGCTGGACGGCGACCAGGCGCAGCCGCCGGGACCGCGCGTGGGCGACGAACTGCTCCAGCAGGCGCTCATAGTCCTCCTGGGGTGCGAAGGGGCCGCCGAACTGCACCAGGCGGCGCCCCGACCGCCGGTGGACGGCCAGCCCTTTCGCCGAAGGCGAGGTGAAATAGCTGTTCCCCTCGTTGAGCGCCAGAAAGGCGCTCGGATTGTCGGACAGCGTGTAGGTGCTGATGGCTTCGAAAGCGGAAACCTCCGATATCGGACCGGCGGTCATCTCTCCTCACCTCCGGGCGGGCGGAGTGGACGGGCGGGCTGATGAGTAGAGCACCGGGGAGAGAACCGGGCAAGAATTCCAGGAATGACGCGCACGGAATGAGTCACCGTCAGCGCACTGTCAGGGAATTGTCAGCGGGAGGGTGCATTCTCATCGGGGCATCCGTTCGCCGTTCCCGTCGGGGAAACGGTCCCGTGGGGGACGGACGGGAAAACGGCCCGAGGAGAGGTACCCGCAGCGGCCCAACGGGGTCCGGGCGCGTCCCGGACGGGTCTTCACGGCCCGCGCAGGTTCGAATCCTGCCCTCTCCGCCACCCCGCCGCCATCGACGCGTGCGGCGGACGACGCCAGGAGTGACGATGCCGTACCCGGCCGTACCGGCCTGTCCCGCGCCGACACGCGCCCTGATCGTGGTCAACCCCGCGGCCGGCGGCCACCGCGCCGATCTGGTCGAGCGCCTGGCCTCCCTGTGCCGCGAGCGTCTCGCGTCGGTGGCCGTGCTCCGTACGACCGGCCCCGGGGACGCCGTCGACGCGGTCCACCGCGCGGTGGCCAAGGGGACCGTGGAGCACCGCCCCGACCTCGTCGTCGCGGCCGGCGGCGACGGCACCGTCCGTGAGGCCGCCGAGGGGCTGGTACGGCAGGGCGGCGAGGGACGCGGGGATGCCGCCCTGCTCATCGTCCCCTGGGGCAGCGCCAACTCCGGCTACCGCATGTTCTGGGACGACCGGCCGTGGCGGGACGCGGTGTCCATGGTGCTCGAACCAGGACGGGCCGAGGTCCGGCGCATGGACCTCGCCCGGCTCGCGGAGACCGGCGACCACGTGCTGCTGGGCTCCTGCACCGGCCTGGGCGCGCAGATCCTTCCGGCCCTCGCGGCGGTGCCCGCCGGCTCCAGGGGGCGCGACCGCTACGCGCGGGCCCTGGCCGCAGTGGCGGCGGACTTCCGCCCCTACCCGGGCCGGGTGACCGTCGACGGCACCGTCCTGGCCGAGGGCCCCACCGTCCTGGCCAACGTCGGCGGCGGGCGCTACCGCGCCGGGCAGTATCTGCTGCTGCCCCACTCCCGGCCGGACGACGGGCTGCTGGACGTCTGCGTCATCGGCGGCCGGACCGACCCGGCACGGGTGCCGGAGCTGACCCGGCACGCCGGCCACCTCGGCGAGCCGGGAACGGCGTACGGCCGCGGACGCCGCGTCGTCGTCGAGCGGCTCGACGGCGAGGGGCTGGTCCTGGAACACGACGGCGAGCCGCGGGACGGCATCGGGAGCACGGCCACCTTCGACGTGGTGCCGGGCGCTCTGCCGGTCTGGACGGCCCCGGCGGGGCGCTGACGCCGGCCGGCGGTGCCCGCCGGCCGCCGCCGCGCTGCCGCACGGAGCCCGGTCGTCGCTGCGCGCCGCGCGCGGTGACCGGGACCCGACCCGGAAGAACCCGGCACGAGAAGAGGGAGGACCCGCCATGGCCACCCTGCTCGGAGAGCTCGGCGCGTGGGCCGCGCGGCTCACACCCGAAGCGATCCCCGGACGGGTGCTCCGCCGGGCCGCCAGTCAGGTGCTGTCCCAGCTCGGGGCGATCCGCGCCGGGGCCGGACATCGCCTCGGCCGCCGTCTGACCGCCGCCTTCGGGCCGCCGCTGCAGCCCGATCCGCGCCGGTCGGCCTGCGTGCTGGCCGGGCTCGGCTCCTGGCTCAACCTCGACGACACCGCGTACGCGGGCCACCTGTCCAACTCCGCCGTCGCGGTGCCCCTCGCCTTCGCACACGCCCGGCGGCTGGACGGTCCGGCACTGCTCACCGCGGTGGTGGCGGCCAACGAGTGCGCCGCCCGCGTCACCGCCGCGGCGACGCTGGGCCCGCTGCGCGGCCAGACCGCGCTGCACGCGCACCTCGCGGGCGCCGTCGCCGGGCGGCTCAGCTGCGAGGGAGCCCCGCCCGCCCGCTGGCCGGACGCGCTCGGTCTGGCGTACGCGCAGCCGCCGTGGCCGCTGATGCGGGCCTTCCTGGCCGGCGACGCCCGGCTGCTGAACACCCTCGGGCCGGTGCGTACGGCCATGGACGCGTGCGACGCGGCCGCCGCCGGACTCACCGGCCCGCACGACCTGCTGGAGCACCCGGACGGCTTCCTGCGCCGCTTCGCGACCGTCCCGCTGCCCGAGGCGGTCACCGCGGGGCTCGGAACGCGCTGGCACACCGAGACCTTCTCGTACAAACTGCACCCGGGCGGGCCCGGGATCGACGCAGCCGTCGACTGCGCCATGGCCCTCCACGACGACCTGGGCGCCCCGGACGCGGCCGAGCTCGCCGACGACATCACCGAGGTGCTCGTGGAGGCGTCGCTGTACACCCTCCTCGCGGCCCGGCGCGCGCACCCCTATCTCGGCGGGACCGCACGGCCCCTGGGCGCCCTGGTGCTGGACGTCGGCTATCCCGTGGCCACCGCGCTGCTGACCGGGCGGCTGACCGTGGCCGACCTGGACCCTCCGGCCTCGGACGACCCGGTGCGCCGGGCCGTGGCCGCCCGGGTCCGGCTGGTGCACGACACCGGCATGACCCGCGCGCTCCTGGCCTCCTGCGCGCCGTTCGGCGAGGCGCTGCGCCAGGCCGGCCCCGCCGGCGCCGCGTGGCTGCGGGAGTTCGGCGGTGACGCGCTCGCCGGGCTGGCGGGCGAACCGGTGCCCCCCGCCGCGGACTTCACCGACGCCGTCAAGGCCACCGGCGCCCGGGTGACGGTCCGTCTCACCGGCGGCCGCCGCGCGGTACGGGAGCTGATGGTCCCGCACGGCGCCGCGGGCCCGCACACCCGGGCCCGGCACGCCGCCCTCGTCGGGCAGAAGTTCCGTGCGCTCGGCGGCCCCGCCGACGTCGCCGACGCGCTGGTGCGGGTGCCCCGGATGGACGGCGCCGAGCTCCGCGCGTGGATCGAGGCGGCGCTGCGGCCCGGCCCGCCGCGCACGGAACAGGCAGCTGTCACGGATCAGGCGGCCGTCAGCGATCCGTCAGGGGCCTGTGACAGCGTGGGGGCGCCCGCCCCCTTCCCACCGCGCGCCGCCGACATCGAGGAGCAACGCCTGTGAGCGCTCCGACGGACACCGGACCGGACACGGAACAGGACACGGAACAGGAAACGGAACAGGAAACACTCCGGACTCTCCGCCTCTACCGGGCCCACCTCAGCAAGGGCCGGGCGACCGTGGCCGAGCTGTTCGGCGGCCGCATGGAGGTCGCCTCCTCGGGCGCCTGGCTGACCACCAGCGACGGCGAGCGGTACCTCAACTGCGGCGGCTACGGCGTGTTCCTCATGGGCGCGCGGCACCCGCTCGTCATGGAGGAGGTCCGCCGCCAGCTCGGCACCCACCCCGTCGCCACCCGCCTCCTGCTCGAACCGGCCGTCGCCCGCGCCGCCGAGACACTGGTTTCGGTGACCCCGCCGGGGCTGGACCGCGTGCACTTCTCGCTCTCCGGCGCCGAGGCGGTCGAGACAGCGCTCAAGCTGGCCCGTGCCCAGGGCCGGCGGAAGGTGGTCGCCATGCACATGGGCTACCACGGCAAGACGCTGGGCGCCCTGTCGGCCACCGGCAAGGACGTGTTCCAGCGGCCGTTCCGTCCCCTGCTGCCCGATGTGACGCACCTGCCCTACGGGGACGCCGAGGCGCTGGAGAAGGAGCTCGCCGAACGGCCCGGCGAGGCCTGCGTGATCGTCGAACCGGTCCAGGGCGAGGGCGGCGTGGTCATCCCGCCGGACGGCTATCTGCGGCGGGTCGGCGAACTCTGCCGCGCCCACGGCGCGTTCTTCGTCCTGGACGAGGTGCAGACCGGCATGGGCCGCCTGGGCACCTGGTGGGGAGCCGACGCCGAAGGCGTGGTCCCGGACGTGCTGCTCGCGGGCAAGGCGCTGGGCGGGGGAGTGGTCCCGGTCTCCGCCGCGATCGCCACCCGCGAGGCGTTCCGGCCGTTCGACAAGGACCCCTACCTCCACACCGGGACGTTCTCCGGAGCCCCGCTCCTCATGGCCGCCGTCCAGGGCGCCGTCCGCGCGATAAGCGAGGAGGACCTCACCACCCGGGCGGCGGAGCTCGGCGCCCGGCTGCTGCCGCGCATCGCGGAGATCGCCCGCGGCAACATCCCCGAACTGCTCGCCGGGGTACGGGGCCGGGGCCTGCTCATCGGCGTGGAGCTGATCGAGGCCGGGCTCGCGGGGGAGCTGCTGATCGAACTGTTCAACCACCGCGTGGTGGCCAACCACTCGATGAACGGCAGCACCGTGGTGCGGTTCACCCCGCCCGCGGTCCTCACCGACGCGGACGTCGACTTCTTCCTGCACGCCTTCGACGGGGCCACCCGCGCCCTGGTCGAGAACGCCACACGCGCCCCGGAAGGCCGGAGGTGACCATGCGGCACGTCGTCCTGGAAGCGCTCGTCCCCGGCGAACGCGCCGAGACGGTCCTCGACGGGATCTCGCGCTTCGAGCGCTATCCCCGCCTCGCCCCGCACGTGCGCGCCGCCGTGGTGCACACCGGGCCGCCGGCGGCCCGGGGCAGCTCCAGCTGGGAGCTGTACTTCCGCAGCGGCCTGCTGCGCTGGACCGAGACCGAGGAGTTCGACCGCGAGCGCCTGCGCATCACCTTCCGGCAGACCGACGGCGACTTCGACGCGTTCACCGGCTGCTGGACACTCCGCCAGAGCGGCGACGACTGCGCCCTGCGCTTCGACGCCGAGTTCGACTTCGGCATCCCCAGCATGGAGGGGATCCTCGATCCCATCGCCGAGCGCGTCATCAAGGAGACCGTCGCCTGGACGGTCACCGGCATGTTCGCCGGGACCACGCTCGGCGAGGAGATCGGTACGGCGGCTCCGCGCGCGCGGCCGTGACGTCCTGAGGCGTTCCCCGTTCCAGGTTCCGCTTTCCGAGTTCCGCGTTCCGCCGAGCCGTCCACGGGGCCGAGCCGTCCACGCGGCCGGACCGTCCACGAGGCCGGGCAGACCCCTTGCCGGGAGGAGCGACCGATGGACCAGGCCAACCCGTTCGAGACCCGTACCACCTTCCGCCTGCACCGGGCCGAGTACCTGGTCGGCCTCGCGGTCTGCGCCGGGCTCATGATCGCCCACGCCGGCGAGATCCGCTGGCCCGTGGCGCTCGCCCTGTTCGCGTACATCGACCTCATCGGCTACATCCCCGGGGCCATCGCCTACCGGCGCAGCGGCGACGGCAGGATTCCCAAGGTCTACTACGTGCTCTACAACACGATGCACAGCCTGATCACACAGGGGGCCGTGGCCGCACTGTGGTGCTGGCTCGTGGGCCCCGAATGGGCCCTGCTGGCGCTGCCGCTCCATCTGTGCGCTGACCGGGGACTGTTCGGGAACTTCCTGAAGCCGTTCGCGCTGCGCTTCGAGCCCGAGGCCGAGCCGGGCTACCGGCGGCTGACCGACGGGCTGCGCGGCCGTGCGGCCGGACGCAGGGTCCCCGTACCCGTCACCGCCCCCGTGCCCGTGCCCGTGCCCGCGGCCGGTCAGGCCGGCTCAGGGCCCAAGGGGTAGGCCGTCCGGCCGCCGAGGGAGTTCGCGACCACCACACAGGAGGAGTCCAGCGATGACCGACACCGTAGAACCCGTGTCACCGGAGGCGGACTGGGAGACCGCTCCGGGGCTCCTCGACGGGGCGAAGACCCTCGACCTCACCGCCGAGCGGTGCGACCTGGCGTACTGGCTCCGCCATGTGGCGCAGGGGACCCTGCACGGCCGCGCCGTCACCGGGCACGCCGAGGAGGCCCGCACACCGGAGTTCATGAAGCGGCCCGGCCCGCTGCGCGAGGCGCTCGTCCTCGAACTGGGCTTCCGGTCGCTGGCCGAGGAGACGGCCACCCGGGCCCTCGGCCATTACGTGGCCCAGGCGCCGGGCGTGGCGGAGATGGAGTTCTACGCCACCCAGCTCCTGGACGAGGCACGCCACGCCCGGGTGTTCCGCGAGCACCTCGTGGAACTGGGCATGCCCGCGCGGACGCTGCTGAGCGACATCCGCGAGAGGGCCGCCGACTACCGGTCCCGGGTCCTTCGCCCGCTGGAGGAGTTCACGCTGGACATCGTGCGGGACCGGGCCGACTTCGCCGGCGGCGTGGCCATCCTCACCATCGTCATCGAGGGCGTCCTCGCGCCCGCCGCCGAGCTGAGCGAACGCAAGTGGACCCCGCTGGACCCGGCGGCCGGAGAGGTGTCCCGGGGCGCGGCGATCGACGAGATCCGCCACCTGGCCGTCGGCAGTTCGGTGCTGCGCGACCACCTCGCCGCGCACCCGGAGTACCGGCCGCGGCTGCTGGAGATCCTGCGCGCCGGGCGGAAGCTGTGGGACGAACTGCCCGACCGGGAGTTCGTCATCGCCCGCGAGGAGCTCTTCCAGAAGGGCATGCTGCAACACGCCGACAAGGTCGGCGACTACGAGATCTGGCCGGGCCGGCGCCTGCTCGACACCACACCGGAAGAGCGCTACGACACGGCCGCGCGCTGGACGGACGAGATGGCCGGGGTGCGCCTGGCCCACATGGGCCTTGAGGAGGCCGTAGCCGTGCTCGGCGTACAGACCGCCTCCGAGGGGCGGGCCGTGTCCGAGGGGCGGGCCGTGTCCGAGGGGCGGGCCGTGTCCGAGGGGCGGGCCGTGTCCGAGGGGCGGGCCGTGTCCGAGGGGCAGACCGTCTCCCAGGGGCGGAAGTGAGGAGTCCGGCGACGGGCGGCGGCGCCCCGTCCCGTACCGGCCTGCCCGCCGTCCCCCGCAGCGCGGTCGTCATGGGGGTCGGCGGCTGGCTGCCGCCCGATGTGGTGACCAACGACGACCTGGCCGCCCGCCTGGACACCTCCGACGCATGGATCCGTACCCGTACCGGCATCGCACGGCGTCATGTGGCCGGGCGAGGCACGGCCGTCTCGGATCTCGCCGTGGAGGCGGGCCGCAGGGCGCTGGCCTCCGCGGGCGGTCCCGCGGTGGACGCGGTCGTCCTCGCCACCATGACGCCGGACCACCCGGTCCCGGCCACCGCGCCGGTCGTCGCCGCCCGTCTGGGACTGGACGGCGTTCCGGCGTTCGACCTCGCCGCGACCTGCGCGGGGTTCGTCTACGGGCTCGCCTCCGCCGCCGGGCTGATCGCCGCCTCGGTCGCCGAGCGGGTGCTGGTGATCGGTGCCGAGGTGCTCACCGGCATCGTCGATCCGCGGGACCGTTCCCTGGCGGTCCTGTTCGCCGACGGGGCCGGGGCGGTGGTGCTGCGGGCGGGGCACGACGAACCGGGCGCGCTCGGCCCCGTCGTCCTGGGCAGCGACGGTGCGCGCGACGACCTGCTGTACATCCCCGGCGGTGGCTCCCGCGCGCGTGCGGGCGGCCTCCCGGCCGGGACGGGCGGGGAGTTCCTGCGGATGCGCGGCCGGGAGATCTTCCGCAACGCGGTGGAGCGGATGGCGGAGTCCTCGCGCCGCGCCCTGGAAGCCGCGGGCTGGAAGACCGGCGACGTGGACCGTCTTGTGGCGCACCAGGCCAACGCCCGCATCCTGGCCGCCCTCGGCGACGAGCTGGAGATCCCCGCGGACCGGCGGCCCTCGACCATCGAGCACACGGGCAACACCGCCTCCGCCTCCATCCCCCTGCTGCTGGCCGAGACCGTCGCGGACGGACGGCTGAGGCCCGGCCACCGCGTCCTGATCACGGCTTTCGGCGGCGGGCTGGCGTGGGGCGCGACCACCTTGGTGTGGCCGGAACTGCCCGCCGGGCACTGAGGAGTTCCCTCTCCATCCCTCTTCGGTCCACCACTCACCGTCACTTCCCGTAAGGACGAGCCATGTTCGAGCAGCTGAAAGACATCCTCGCGCGCAAGCTTCATGTGCCGGCCGACTCGATCACCATGGAGGCCACCCCCCAGGACATCGAGCTGGACTCCCTGGCCGTCGTCGAGCTCTCCCTCGTCCTCGACAAGGAGCTCGGCATCCGGATCAGCGACGACGAGATGGCCGGGGCCGGGACCGTCGGCGACATCGTCCGGCTCATGGAGGCGCGGGGGGCGGCGCTCTGATGCCCCGCTGCGACGCGGCCGTCACCGGTGTCGGGCTCGTCACCCCGGCGGGCATCGGTGTCGAGGAGAACTGGGAGACCGTCTGCGCGCCCAAGCCCGCCGCCGCCCTGGACCCGGAGCTGGAGGGCGCTCCGGTACGGATGTCCTGCCGCGTGCCCGGCTTCGACCCGGCCCAGCGGCTGGGCGCCCGCCGGGCCCACCGCCTCGACCGCTTCGTCCAGCTGGCGCTGGTGGCCGCCCGCGAGGCGCTCGCCGACGCCGGCCTGGATCCGGCGTCCTGGGACGGCAGCAGGGTGGGCGTGGTGCTCGGCTGCGGTGACGGCGGCACCGCGACCCGGGAGCACGCGCACCGGGTGCTGCTGGAGGAGGGGGCGCGCTGGGTCTCGCCGCTGGTGCACCCCATGGCACTGTCCAACATGCTGGCGGGCCAGCTGTCGATCGAGTTCGGGGCGAGGGGCCCCAGCCTGGTGGTCACCACCGCCTGCGCCTCCGGGGCGACCGCCGTCGGCGTGGCCCGGGACCAGCTGTCCCTCGGCCGCTGCGACATCGTGCTGACGGGCGCGAGCGAGGCCCTGGTGACGCCCTTCCAGGTGGCCGGCTACGCCCGGACGGGAGCCCTCTCCCGGCGGCACGACGACCCGGCCGGCGCGTCCCGCCCGTTCGACGCCGACCGTGACGGCTTCGTCATCGGTGAAGGGGCGGGCCTGCTGGTGCTGGAGCGGCCGGAGCACGCACGGGCCCGCGGGGCGCGCGTACGGGCCCGCGTCGTCGGCCACGGTGCCACCGCGGACGCCCACCATGTGACGGCGCCGCACCCCGAGGGACGCGGGATCGAGGCCGCGCTGCGCGCCGCGCTCGCCGACGCCGGGGCGTCCCCGCGCGACGTGGCACACGTCAACGCCCACGGCACCGGGACGCCGCTGAACGACCTGGTCGAGGCGGCGGCGGTGCACCGGGTCCTGCCGCACGCCCCCCTGGTGACCTCGACCAAGGGAGTCACCGGGCATCTGCTCGGCGCGGCGGGAGCGGTCGAGGCCGTGTACACCGTGCTCGCGGTGGAGCGCGGACTGGTGCCCCCGACCGCCAACCTCGACCGTCCGGACCCCCGGGTGGAACTCGACGTCGCCTCCGTCCCCACCCGCCGCCGGATCGGCCTGGCGCTCACGAACTCCCTCGGCTTCGGCGGCCAGAACGCCGTCCTGGCCGTGGCCGCCGCATGAGACGACGGCCTCTGCCGGGCCCGTGAGACGACGGCCTCTGCCGGGCCCGTGAGACGACGGCCTCTGCCGGGCCTCGCGCCTCACGCCCGGCGGGGGCCGTCCCGACCTGGGGGAGGCCGTCGGCCGGGGTCGTCCGCCGGACCGCCGTCCGGGCACAGGATGGCCCGCTCCAGCGCCTGCAGCTCCCGCCCCGGCCGGAGGCCGAGTTCGTCCGCCAGCCGGTTCCGCGCCCTCCGGTAGGACACCAGCGCCTCCGCCCGCCGCCCCGACCGGTGGAGCGCCGTCATCAGATAGCCGGTCAGCCGCTCGTTCAGCGGATACTCGCCGACCAGACCGGTCAGCTCGGGCACCAGAGCCCGGTGCCGGCCCAGGCGCAGCTCCAGCTCGATCCGCTGCTCGGCCACCGCCATGCGTTCCTCGTCCAGCTGCGCTGCCGCGCTGCGCGTCGCCTCGCCCTCGAGACCGGAGAGGGCGGGCCCGCGCCAGAGGGCGAGCGCGGTGCGGTACAGCTCGGCCGCCTCGGCCGGGTCCCCCCGCGCCTCGGCCCGCTCCGCGGCCGCCACCTCCCGCCGGAACACCTTCAGATCCACGTCGCCGGGCCCGGTGTGCAGGACATAGCCGTGCGGCCGGGTCTCGATCCCGAGGTCGCCCTGCCCGGACTCGGCCAGCCTGTGCCGCAACCGTGAGATGCAGATGTGGACCTGGCCCCGGGCGGTGGAGGGCGGCTGCTCGCCCCAGACCGCGTCGATCAGCCGCGCGATGGTCACCACGCAGTCGGCGTTGAGCAGCAGGGTGGCGAGCACCAGCTTCTGCCGCTCCGCCCGCAGCGGCAGCGCACCGGCTGCCGGTCCGATCTCCAGTGGCCCCAGAATGCGGAAGAACGGCGGGTCGTCGCGGCCCGGACGGGGGGCGGGGATGCGCATGGGCCTCCTCCCTGGCAGCAGAGCGCACGGGGCCGTGATGCACGGACTGCCGCACAGTAGACCGTTCGCTCATTCCCGCTCAAGGCGGTCGTTTCGGCGCGGAAGGGGTTGCGCCACACCTGTCGGCCGTGGTGTGGCGCCCTCCGCGCCCATACCTCCGGTCTGTGCGGTCCAGGGGCCGGGCTGTGTCTGTCAACGACGACGTTCGTGCAGGTCAGGCAGCGCATCTCCGTCTTGGAGGCCGCAGCCGGGCAGGGGGCCGATGATGACGCGCAGCCCGTCGCCGCGGTGTGCGACAGCGGCCGGTCCGGGAGAGGGCCACCTCGGTGCCGAGACCTGGGCAGGTCCGCGACACCTCGGACCGGGAGATGCCGGTGCCCGCACCGAGCGCCTGCGCCGGCTCATCGATCACCCGGGTGGATAAGCCGTGCAGGTGGACCTCCATGTGGACCTCCATGTGGACCTCCATCACCACGGCGAACAGTGCCCGGCCGCCGCGTCGGTGCCGGTCCGGCAGGGAGGGGAAGAGGAGAGGGAGGCACGCCCCGGCCCGCAGCTCGGAGTCCGCCGGCTCGATGTCGCCGGCCACGGCGGTCGACAGGTCGACAGGTCGACAGCCGGTCGCGGTGCGCGTAGCGCCAGGCGATGCGCGTAGCGCCAGGCGGTGCGCCGCTCGGTTCCGCCGATGCGGCGCGGCCCCGATGACCGCGGTGGCCTCCGCGCGCCCGCGATGAGCGCCTTTGTCAAGGACGCCCTGATCCACGTCGTGATCACCGTGGCGATCATCTGCATGCCGATCGAGCTGGGTGGCTTCGACGACATCTTCGCCGCGGCGACCAAGGCGTACGCGCGGACCGACCCGGCCACGGGCAAGCCACACGGCGCCCTGGTCACCGGATACGGCGCGCAGTGGGCGTAGGCGACCCGCGCGCTCGGGTCCGCGATGGCGATGTGCATGTACCCGCGCTCGATCACCGCGATGCTCGCCTCGAAGAGCCGCGAGGTGATCCGCCGCAACACGACCGTGATGCCCCTGTACACCCTGATGCCGGGTCCGCTCGCGCTGCTCGGCTTCATGGCGATCGCCGCCGGGGCGAAGGTGTCGAACGGCCGGCCATCCCGCAGCTCTTCGAGACCATGTTTCCGGACTGGTTGGCGGGCGTGGCCTTCGCCGCCGTCGGCATCGGCGCGCTCGTGCCGGCCGCGATCATGTCGATCGCCGCGGCGATGTCCGAACCGGTCTCGCTCCTGGTGAAGGTGCCGGCCCTGGTCGGCGGCCTGTTCACCCGCTGGTTCCACCGCTGGGCACTGTTCGCCGGCTGGACCGTCGGCATGGTCTACGGCACCGCCGCCTCCGGTGTCGCAAGTCCTGCGCAGGAGCACTTCGGCGGCTCCTCGGCCGGCCTCCCGGGCATCGACGGGATCGGCTGCATCGGTCTCACCGCCCTCGTCCTCAACGTCCTGGTCACGGTCGTCATGACCCAGGTCCTGCGGTCCGCCGGAACGCCCGACGGCGTCGACGAGACCTGCCCCGAGGACTACCCGGCGTACGTGCCTGGGGAGGACCGTCAGGCAGCGGCCCGGGCACTGATCGGCGCAAGGGCGGCCTTCACCGTCTCGGTGAGGGCGCTCGCGTCGGTGCCGGCGCGTGAGCGCAGGTTGACTCCGTAGGCGAGCAGGGCCAGCAAGTCGGCCGTGGCGCCCGGGTCGACGCCGGCGGCGAGCTGCCCCTGTTCCTCGGCGGTGACCAGCGCCGCACACAGAGCGTCCCGCAGCCGCTGGTGGTGCCGGTCGAGGAGGGCGCGGATCTCGGGGTCGCTGTTCTCGGTCCCCGCGTGGGCGTTGGAGACCATGCAGCCCCACCGGGCGTACTCGCCCGAGCAGCGGGCCGTGACGAGTCCGGTGAAGAACTCGGTGACGGCCGGCAGCCCCCGGTCGTCCTCCGCGAGGCGCTGGAAGACCGGCTGGGAGCGGTTCTCGAGGTAGCGTCGCAGGGCAGCCCGGTAGAGGGCCTGCTTGTCACCGAAGGTGGCATACAGGCTGGAGCGGCTGACCCCGGTGGCCGACACGACGTCCTGGATGCCGGTCGACGCCATGCCCTGCCGCCAGAAGAGCCGGACCACGGTCTCCAGGGTCGCGTCCGGATCGAAGTGCTTGATGTCCGGCATGATTCACCCCG
>NZ_BMVW01000013.1:238081-245106 GCF_014650915.1 Streptomyces poonensis
CCCCGGACGCCGCCGTCCAGGCTCGTCCACGATTGCCCACCGGGCAGGCGTGCGCCTCCACCCTGTGCCGCATGAAGCGCGGACCGAAACTGTGGGCCACGGCCTACGGATCACGCCCCCGGCCCTTCGCCGTGTCGTGCGCCGGGCGCTCCGCGCCGACGCCTTCCTCCGCGCGCTCGCCCTCGCCGACCACCGCCCCTTCACCACGCTCCGAAGGCCCGCACCCGCCGCGTCAACGCTGGCGCTCACCCGCGACCGCCGCTATCTTGAAACGACCATTCCAAGTTGCGGGGTGAAGGCGCCGACGTCCGCAGTCCGCCACGTCCCCGCCCGCCGCACCCCGGAGGACGCCCGCCCATGTCCCTCAACGCCGAGCTGCGCAGCTTCTACGAGGCCCGCCGGCAGCAGATCCCCGCCGAAGTACGGGCCGTCATGGATCGGGCGGGCGAAGAACTCGCCGCGTCCGGACAGGCCGAGCATGCCCTCGCGGCCGGGGCACAGGCCCCGGGATTCGCCCTGTCGTCCGCGACCGGACAGACCGTGTCCCTGGACGCCCTGCTCGCCGACGGCCCCGTCGTACTCACCTTCTACCGCGGGGCGTGGTGCCCGTACTGCAACATCGCCCTGCGCTCACTCCAGCAGCATCACGCGGACATCACCGCGCGCGGAGCCCGTTTGGTGGCCGTCTCCCCGCAGATCCCCGACGAGTCGCTGTCGCTCTCTGAGAAGCACAGCCTCGCATTCGACGTCCTGAGCGACGTCGGCTCGGACACGGCCAAGCAGTACGGGCTGGCGTTCGATCTGCCCGACGATCTCGCAGCCGTCTACGACAAGCTCGGCTTCGACCTCCAGCGCGTCAACGGCGGTCACCCGCGCACCCTTCCGCTGCCCGCGACCTATGTCATCGACCGCGAGGGCGCCATCCGGTGGGCCTTCGTGAACACGGAATACACCGCGCGCGCCGAGCCCGCCGACATCCTCGCCGCGCTCGACGCCCTCGGGTGAACACAACGGTCTTCGCGAAGGACGCCTCACTGCCCAGGCGCTCCGGGTCCCCCCACCGTGACCAGCAACATGACGGCTGTGTCCGGGCCGATCCCCACTACCGCGAGCAGCTGCGGGGCGTGGCGTTCCACGAGCCGGGCCAGGCGAGCGTCCCGGTCTGAAGCTGTTCGGTGAGGTGCCCGATGCGGCGGGCCGGCAGGCTCAGCACGATGCGGGTGGCCATGCATCGCGCTGCTTGCGTTCAGCGGCGGCCCGGGGCAGCCCGGAGCGACGTACTACCGCGGCACCTGGAGTGGGACACCGGTCGATTCGCCAATGGCAGCCCGCCACGGTTCATCGAGACTGCGGTCCCAACCCATTGGGACACGCATTCACGGAGGCAACCCGTGCGCATGCTTGCTCGGTTGACCCGGCGGTCCGTCACCGCCACCGCGCTGGGGGCGCTGCTCTGCGGCGCCCTTCTCGGCACCCCGCCGGCCGCCCCGGCCGCGGCCTCCTCCGCTGCGGCCGCGAGCCCCACGATCACGGTCCCACCCGCCGGCAGCCATGGCTTCCCGTTCCTCGCCGCGGCGGAGGACCTCGGCTCGTTCGGCTACACCGAGAGCGAGTACTTCATCTCGGGCACCGCCACGTCGTACGCCAAGTCCGGCCTGTGGACTCCGGACGGCCGGTGGAACGTCCGCGCGTCCGGTACGGCCGCATACAAGAGCCGCCTGTTGGTGCGCCGCCCCGCCGACCCGGCGAAGTACAACGGCACGGTGGTCGTGGAGTGGCTCAACGTCAGCGGCCGGCTCGACCTCTCCCCGGACTACTGGTTCATGCGGGACGAGCTGCTGCGCCAGGGCTACGCCTGGGTCGGCGTCTCGGCGCAGGCCGTCGGGGTCAACGGCGGGCTGGGCGAGATCAAGGGTCTGAAGGGCTGGGACCCGGCACGGTACGGCAGCCTGGTCCACCCCGGTGACGCCTTCGCCTACGACATCTTCTCCCAGGCGGGCCAGGCGCTGCGCACCCCGAACGGGCCCGACCCGCTCGGCGGGCTCCCGGTCCGGACCCTGCTCGCCGACGGCGAGTCGCAGTCGGCGGGCTTCATGACGACGTACGTCAACGCCGTCCAGCCGGTGTCCAGGGTCTACGACGGCTTCATGGTGCACAGCAACAGCGCGGTCGCCGCGCCGATCAGCGGCGTGCTCGCCGACACCCTGCTGATGCCGAACCCGTCCCGGATCAGGACCGACCTGTCGGTGCCGACGTTCGTCGTGCTCACCGAGACCGACGTGCCGGGTGCCGCGATCGCACGGCAGCCGGACACCAACAGCGTCGTGCGCTGGGAGCTGGCCGGCACCGCGCATGCCGACCAGTGGGTCTACGACGTCGGCAACGCGACCGTGCGGAAGTCGGCGGGCTCCGCCGCGCCGTCGCCCGACTGCGCCGCCGGTTCAGCCCCCTTCAACGACGGGCCCGGCCACTGGGCGATGAACGCGGCGCTGCGCCACCTGGCCGGCTGGGCGCGGGGCGGTGCGCGGCCGCCGAGCGGTCAGCCTTTGAGCACCGTCCTGCGTGACCCGGTCACCGGCCTGGCCACCGGCGGGGTCCGCCTGCCGGACGTCACGGTGCCCACCCGTACGCTCACCGGTTCGCGCGACACCACCGGGAGCGGTGTCTTCTGCGTCCTGTACGGCGCCCGTGACCCGTGGAACGGCGACGCCGACGCCTGGGACCGGCACGACGACGGCGACCCGTCCGACCCGTCCTTCCCGGCCACCGCGGAACCGGTGCTCAGCCGGCTCTACCCGACCCGCGCCGACTACGTGGGCAAGGTGCGCACGGCCGCGCAGAGGTCTGTCGACGCCGGACACCTGCTGCCGGAGGACGCGACGGCGATCGTCGCCGCCGCGCAGGACTCGGGCATCGGCGGCTGACCCACCGGCCCTACGGCCGTCCGCGGCCCCCCGCCCGGCACCCCCGCGGCGTAGGCCATCTCGTCGGTACGGCCGTCCTGGACGGTCTCGCCGCTGACGCCGGTGCTCACCCGCCCAGCAACCCGCGCCTGGTGTACGCCCCCGTCTCCTGCTAGGGGCAGACCGGGCCTGGGCGCACCGGCCGGGGCCGGCACGTCGACATCACCCTGCTCGACGGCCGGCCTGCTGACGTATGTCGCGCAGGGCTGCTTCACCACCGGGGCGGTACCGCGCCCGCACGGCTCGGCCCACCCCACGATCGTGCCGTACCAGGCCCTGCGCACCGGCGACGGGCATCTTCTGATGGTCGCCGCCGGGAACGACAAACTGTGGCGGGCGCTCGCCGAGACCATCGGGTGCGGCTAGCCGGCCGACGACCCGCGGAGGAAGACCATGACCCGGCTGAAGGCGACGGCCTCTGTCACAGGGCGGGAGTAATCCGTGGCCGCGGACTCCACAGGACTCGGGGCGGCGGTACTGCGCTCACACGCGGGACCACTTCTGGCCGGCCTGGCCGTTGCAGGTCCACAGGACCAGTCGAGTCCCGTTGGCGGTCGCTGCGCCGTCGGCGTCGAGGCACAGCCCCGCGTGGACGTTGCGGATCGACCCGTCGGCGCCGACGGTCCACTTCTGGTTGCTCTGGCCGTTGCAGGGCCAGGTGATGACCCGGGTGCCGTTCGCGGTGCCCTGGTCGTAGGCGTCCAGGCACTTGTCGCCGAAGACGCGGATCTCGCCGCCGGCCCACGTGGTCCACAGCTGGTTGGCGGCCGTGTGGCAGTCCCAGAGCAGCACCGTGGCGCCCGCTGCGGTGGAGGCGTTGTCCACGTCCGCGCAGCGGCCGGACGCGGTGCCCCGCAGGCGCGACGTGGTGGCGGTCAGCGGGCTGCCGCCGGTCACCCGGAACACGGCGACGCCGTGCGCGGGGACACTCGCCGAGATCTGCCCGGACGTGCTCGACGTGCCCCCGGTCCACAGATCGGTGAGGGTGAACGGCCCGCCGGAGAGACCGACCTGCGCCGCCGACGTGGTGACCGTCGCGGTGGCGCCGCCGCGGTTGAACAGGCCGACCGCGACCGAACCGTCCGACAGCGGCTTGGCGAACACCTCGGTGGCGCCGTCGTCGCGCACCCTGCGCCCGCCCGCGCCCAGCGGATCCTGGTTCACCGCCAGCAGACGCGGGTTGCGCAGGATCGCGCTGACGTCGGCGGACATGGTCCGGATGTCGTTGCCGGCCATGAGCGGGGCACCCAGCAGGGCCCACAGGGCGAAATGGGAGCGGGACTCGGTCAGTGACAGGCCGGGGCGGCCGACGACCAGCATGTCGGGGTCGTTCCAGTGTCCGGGGCCGGACTGCGCCGCCAGCGGTGCGGTGACGTCCAGGACGTTGCCGACGCCCATCGGATAGCTGTTGGTGTTGCCGTTCTGCCAGATGTCGAGCAGGTCCTCGGTCGTCCGCCAGAGATCGGCGACTTCGCCCCAGTTGTACGAGGCCCCGGTGATGGAGTGCAGGCTGTTGGGGTTGATGCTGTAGACGATCGGCCGCCCGGTGGCGCGCAAGGCGTCGCGCATGAGCGTGAATCGCGCGACCTGCTCGTCACGGGTACCGCTCGGCGAGCACCAGTCGTACTTCAGGTAGTCGACGCCCCACGAGGCGAATGCCGAGGCGTCCTGGGCCTCGTGCCCCCTGCTGCCCGTTGACCCCGGGTAGGCGCCCGTGGCCTGCGCGCAGGTGCGCTCGCCGGGCACCTGGTAGATGCCGAACTTCAGGCCCTTGCTGTGGATGTAGTCCCCGAGCGCCTTCATCCCGCTGGGGAACTTGGACGGGTTGGCCCGGAGGTTGCCCGCCGCGTCCCGCTGCGGGTCGAACCAGCAGTCGTCGACGACGACGTACCGGTAGCCGGCGTCCCGCATGCCCGAGGACACCATCGCGTCGGCGGCCTGGCGCACCTGGGTCTCGGTGATCCCGCACCCGAAGCTGTTCCAGCTGTTCCACCCCAGCGGTGGGGTGAGTGCCGGACTGCCCGGTGCGGCCGAGGCGGTGGACTGGGCTGAGACCGTCACGGACGCGGCCACTGTCAGCGCGGCGGCCGTGAGGAGGCGGAGCAGTCGTCCGCCTGATCGTCTGGGCACCAGAGGCTCCTTCGGCACGCAAAGATGAAGAGGATGAGGTTCGAAATTTCGAGCACCATTCGGAAACTTCGCGGCCCGACGGATCCTAGAGATGTATATGAACATGTCAACACTGCGCGCAGGATCGACTCCGCCGCGCGATCAGCGATGCCACGAAGGCGGCTCGTGGTCGCCACGCGTGGGCGCTGACCCGCAATGGCTCAACTCCAGAGCCTTCGAATGTTTCGACGGAGCGAGCGAATTATGCGAGAGGGGTTGACGGGGCGCGTGGGCCTCCTATCATCCAGATTGCTCGACAGGCCGTCCCGTATTCGATATTTCGAGCACGGGGAAGCCGTCCGCGCCCCCACGAAGCCAAGGAGACCCCCCACATGACATTGTCATGGCTTCATCAATCAGTCCCTCGTCGCCGGACGCTCGCGGCCGCCGCGGAGCACACGAACCCGGTGATCCGGCAGCCACGTACGACCTGAACGGCGCTCGCGGTCAGCGCTTCATTGGGAGCGCTCCCAGGAGTGGTTGTACCACCGCACTTCCCTCAGCGCGTCACATGCTCGGGACGAGAGCGTGCGACGCATCCCCCACCAGGAGAACGAGGTCCAGTCATGCGCCGCAGACTCCGCGCCCTGGCCGCAGCGCTCTTCGCTCTGCCGCTGGCGTTCGCCGCCGCACCGTCCGCCCACGCGG
The DNA here is from genome assembly GCF_014650915.1 of Streptomyces poonensis. Taxonomy (GTDB): domain Bacteria; phylum Actinomycetota; class Actinomycetes; order Streptomycetales; family Streptomycetaceae; genus Streptomyces; species Streptomyces poonensis. Next base: position 243,862 of record NZ_BMVW01000013.1, read on the forward strand.
CCGACCCGACCACCATGACCAGTGGGTTCTACGTGGACCCCGACTCCAGCGCGAAGAGGTGGGTGGCCGCCAACCCCGGCGACGGCCGGGCCGCCGCGATCAACGCCTCGATCGCCAACACACCGATGGCCCGCTGGTTCGGCTCCTGGAGCGGCACCATCGGCACCGCCACGGGTGCCTACGTGGGGGCGGCGGACCAGCGCGACAAGCTGCCCGTCCTCGTCGCCTACAACATCTACAACCGCGACTACTGCGGCGGCCACTCCGCCGGCGGAGCCGCTTCGCCGTCCGCCTACGCGAGCTGGATCGCCCAGTTCGCCGGCGGGATCGCGGGCCGCCCGGCCGTCGTCATCCTCGAACCGGACTCCCTCGGGGACTACGGCTGTATGACCCAGGCGCAGATCGACGAACGCGAGGCCATGCTCACCGGCGCCCTCGCCGAGTTCAACCGCCAGGCCCCCAACACCTGGGTCTACATGGACGCGGGCAACCCGCGCTGGACCGACGCTGCGACCATGGCCCGGCGCCTTCACGAGGCCGGCCTCCGTCAGGCCCGCGGCTTCTCGCTCAACGTCTCCAACTACTTCACCACCGCCGAGAACACCGCCTACGGCAACGCCGTCAACAGCGAACTCAGCGCCCGCTACGGCTACACCAAGCCGTTCGTCGTGGACACCAGCCGCAACGGCAACGGCTCCGACGGACAGTGGTGCAACCCCTCGGGCCGCCGCATCGGCACGCCCACCCGGACGGGCGGGGGCGCCGAGATGCTCCTGTGGATCAAGACCCCGGGCGAGTCCGACGGCAACTGCGGCGTCGGAGCCGGCTCCACGGCCGGACAGTTCCTTCCCGAGGTCGCCTACAAAATGGTCTACGGCTACTGATCCGAGACTCCCGCCACCCGCCACCCGTCAGGCAGCCCACGACACCGCGCGGCCGCCGTCGTCGGTGAACTCATCCGACTCCACCTCGCCGTCGTGGGCACTGGACGATACGCCGCCACAGCAACGTGGCCAGGGAGCCCGCGCAGGTGAGGCCGGGGCCGATGTCCACTTCGAGCAGGACAGCGAGGACCGCGCCGGGCCGCCCCGTCCGTCGGCCGAGTGGGAGCCGGACGACGCTGCCCCCTGCGCTTCAGTCCTTCCGTGATTTCCGTGATTTCCGTGATGTCCACCTAGGAGGCACAGTCATGGGCTTGTACGCCCTTCCCGGACCCGCTATGCGCCCGAAGGTCCGCGGTCTGCT
>NZ_BMVW01000014.1:0-26042 GCF_014650915.1 Streptomyces poonensis
AACTTCTGCATCGTGCTCTCCTTCGGCGCGTCGTTTCTGACACCGGAAACGCTACGTTGCGTTCATAGATCAGGCAACCCAGTCGTTGCGTCCAATCGGCATCACCGCAGGTAAGGGCAAGAAAATCGTTGCAACGGTCTCCGGATTAATGCAATACCCATCACCCCGATTGTTGCAATGAGCTGTCGGTGAAAGCTGATCTTGGCGGGTGCGGTGGCCGGTCGGCTCAACGCAGGCTGGCAGCCGGGAGTGCGTTGACGCGGTTCTCGTACTCGCGGCGGGCCTTGCGCTGGGCCGGGAGCGCCGCGGTGCCGTCGAGGACCTGGCAGAGGTCGAGGAGTCACCGGTGGACCGCGAGGACGGCGGTGACGCGCAGGGCGTCACCCTGGCCGCGCCGTACGGTGATGCCCTGGTCGAGTGTGGCGCGCTCGGCGGGCTCCGGTTCGGCGGCGCGGAGGAAGTCGGCGACCTCGCCCGGCATGTCGAGGGCGACCGCCGGTTCCGGGGCCGAGCACCCGGATCGACGGCCGTGTACCCGGGCAGGAGATCTGCGACGGCGGTACGGATGGCGCCGCGGCTGACGTCATGGTCGCGGGCGAGGGCGGCGATGGAGCGGCCTTCCGGTACGCGGTACGTCGTCGGCCCTCGTGGCTGGGACGGCGGGGCGCCGCCCGCGGTGCAGGGCTCCCAGTAGTTCTCGCCGAAAGAACAACGCTAAGCGGATGGGGCGTCCCTGAACGGGAATGACGCCGATCGAGAGCCGTATCGTGATCGTGGGACTCTCTCAGGAAGGCCGCCCGGCGGGAGGGCGTAGGCCGGTAGTGTCGCGGCCATGCTGAGGGCCGATGAGCCGCCGTCGAACGACCTGAACGACCCGACCGACCTGAACGACGAGCAGATCCAGAGGCTCCTGGGCGAGGTCGCCCCGAAGGTGAAGAAGCTTTCGTCCTTCGTCCAGCACCAGGTTCTGGCGGTCGGTCGACTGCTGGTCGGTCGACACCCGCTTGTAGACCAGGTTGGCCATGCCGCTCTCCGTTGTGCTGGTCGCATTCGACCCCGGCTGTCAGCGCACCCTGTCATCAGCCGTCATCGGATCTGATTGGACCGGCGCCGCCGCCGGGCCCCGGATATCCCGGGTTCATTGGACGCCAGTCGCGGCCGTTGTCATTCGTTCCTTTGGTGACAGCGAAGACGCGAAGGCCGAAAATCGGCGGATCCAGGCTGGCCGGGGCCGGGTCGGACGGTCCGGGCACGGACGGGCCTGCCGCCGGGCGTCGCGGCGGCGAACGGGGCAGCAGTTCACCGATCCGTTCTCTGGGCCGGCCGCGACCGACGGCGGCGTGGTGCTGCGGTCCTGGGGTGGGGCCGTCGGCACGGGTCGGGCAGTGGTGGACCGGTCGAGGGCCTGACCCATTCTGTGCTCGTCTCCTCGGTCGGGTCGCCGGACGAAGCGACCAAATGCCCCCTGGCAGTGAGCTCGATGGCGCCGGTCGTCTCGCCGAATTTTCCCCCTTTTTTCCCGAGCGCGGGAAAACATCGCCGGCATTCAAGGGCGGGCTCGCCCATAAGTCAGGCGGGCATCGGGAGCGCAATCAGCGATAAACGGAACGGCGGAATGCATGACATGCCATACGGTCGGCCGTCATGGATTCAGTCGTAAGGACATGGCTTCACCAGGTAAGTCAAGACTTACCTTTAGGGAACTTTGACCGTATGGTGTGGCTCCAATCGAAGGAGCCCCCTGTTGTCGAAGATGGATGATCCCGCTGTGCGTGCGGTTGAATCGGAGCAGGATTATGTGTCCTCCCTGTATGAGTTGCTCACCGAGCGGCTTTCCGAGGCGCGAGTACACCGAGCGAATGTGCTGAAGGCCCCGGCGGACAGCGCCGGTGAGGCATACGAGAGAGAAAACGCCGCCGAGCGTCTGGCCAAGGAAATCAGCCGGCTGGAGGGCGCCGAAAAGGGGCTGGTCTTCGGGCGCATCGACTGGACGGATGGCACGGCCCTGCGCATCGGGCGGATAGGACTGCGTACGGAGGAGGATGACCTGCCTCTGCTCGTGGACTGGCGCGCGAACGCGGCGCGGCCCTTCTACGAGGCGACACCGGTCCACCCGATGGGTCTGCGGCGGCGCCGGCACCTGCGCCTCGAGGAGCGCACGGTCATCTCGGTGAGCGACGAACTGCTGGACGGGACCGCCCCGACCGACGAGGACGCAGTGGGGGACGGCCCGTTGACCGAGGCTCTGTCGGCACGGCGTACGGGCAGGATGCACGCGGCCGTCGCGACGCTGCAGGCCGAGCAGGACGAGATCGTCCGCTCCGCCCACCGCGGGGTGACCGTGGTGCAGGGCGGGCCCGGCACCGGCAAGACCGTGGTCGCCCTGCACCGGGCGGCCTATGTCCTGTACGCGTTCCCGCGCGCCGCGGAGGAGGGTGTCCTGGTCGTGGGCCCGAACGCCCGGTTCCTCGACTACATCTCCCAGGTCCTTCCCTCGCTCGGAGAGAACGACGTCGTTCTGGCGACCTGCCGGGAACTGGCCGGAGTGTCCACGGACACGGTGGACCCGTTCGAAACGGCGCGTCTCAAGGGCAGCTCCGACCTCGCCGACGCCTTGGCCGGCCTGCTGTGCGTCCACCAAGCCCCCGCCGGTGACTTCACCGTGCGGGTCGGACAGGAACTGGTTCACCTCTCCGGCGAGGAAGTCGCCGCGGCACGCGACGCCGCCGTGGCAGCCGTACAGGGGCACAACCCCGCGCGCCAGGTGTTCAAGGAGCTCTTGGTCGACGCCGCCACCGACGCGATGCAACGAGACATGGGCGACCTTCTGGAGCAGATCGACGCCGATGCCGAAAGGATGACCGGCATCGACCTCGACCGGTTCACGGGAGCCGCCCGGCGCCGTGCCGAAGGCGCGGCCGACTCGGGTCCGGTCCACGAGCTGGACCTGGACGCCATCCGAGCCGATCTCCTCGACGACGCCGGCGTCGACCGAGCGGTCGAAGTGCTGTGGCCGCGGCTGGTACCCGGTGACCTCGTGAAGGCGCTCCTGACGGACGCCGAGGCTCTCGCCGAGCGCCTGCCCCGCCTGACCGCGCAGGAACGGTCCCTTCTGCTGCGCGGTCCGGACGACCCGTGGACCGATGCCGATGTGCCGTTGCTGGACGAGGCGGCGAGCCTGGTCGACGGCCCCCCTGAGCGGACGTACGGGCACGTCGTCGTCGACGAGGCGCAGGAACTGACCGCCATGCAGTGGCGGATGATCGTCCGCCGCTGCCCGGCAAGGGCGATGACGCTGGTGGGTGACTTCGCCCAGGCAGGCCCGGTCGCGACAGCACGCGACTGGAAGGAAGCACTGAACCCCCACGTCGGACCGCGGTTCAAACTGCACAACCTGACCGTCAGCTACCGCACCACGCAGGAGATCCTGGAGAGCGTCCGGGACCTGCTCACGCGGATCGCTCCGGACCAGAAGCCCACACGGTCACTGCGAAGCGGTGAGAGCCCTCGCACCGTGACCACACCTCCGGACGGATTGGTCACCGCCGTCGTTCAGGAACTCCGCGCCCAGAGCGCCGCGCACCCGGGCGAGCTTCTGGGAGTGATCTGCGCGGACACCAGGGTGAGCGAGCTGACGGCCCAGGGCATCGCTCACCACGCACGCATCGTGCCGGCGTCCGAAGCACGCGGCCTGGAATTCGACGGGGTCGTCGTCATGAACCCCGAGGAAATCATCACGGCCCGCCCCGGTGGGGAAAGGGACTTGTACGTAGCCCTGACCCGGGCCACCAAGCGCCTCTGCACCATCACCGCCCAGCCCGCCTGACGGCTCGGCGCCCGCGTCGTCGCCGCGGGCGCACCCGGCGCGGCACAGACACCGGCCCACGGGCACGGGGCTGCTCGCCTCCTCACCGCTCTTGGCCGCACCCGGCATCACGCTGCCTGGTCCAAATCGCAGGCAGACCGCCCGGCCGGAGACGCAGCCGTCCGACCGGGGCGTCGCTGCAGGTCTGGTACCGCGTGGAAGAGCAGGGCGGCCCGGGTGCACGATCTGCGGGAGATCGTCAACGCCGTCCTCTACGACAACCGCACCGGCATCCCCGGGAGTACCTGCCGCACGACTTCCCGCCGCACAAGACCGTCGACGACTACTACGCCAAGTGGGCAGCCGACGGCACCGCCCAGCAGGTGCACGACCTGCTGAGGGACAAGACCCGGCGCGCATGGCCGCGGCGCGGAGCCGACCGCAGCCGTCATCGACGCGCGGAGCGTGAAGGCCTCGGCGAAGTCGCCGAGTCCAGTCAGGGCATCGACGCCGGCCCTCGATGACGCCTGCTGCTCATGCCGGTTCACCGGCACGAACAGCAGGCGCGGCCAGGTCGCATCACGCGACGGCGGTTCCCTCGAGCTCGACCATGAGGGTGGGGATCGCCAGTCGCGTCACCCCGAGCATCGTGCTGGTCGGAGCCACCCCGGCGGCGCCCAACCGCGCCGCCAGCACGCCGTAGTGCTGGAGAAGCAGATCGACGTCGGTGGTGTAGACGTTGAGCCGGACGAGGTCTGCGAGAGTCATACCGGCCTCGCCGAGCACGGCCTCGAGGTTGTCGAGGCTCAGCGTCAACTGCGCCGCCATGTCACCGTCGTGCTGGGGCTTGCCCTCGCCGCTCATTGCGGTCTGCCCCGAGATGTACAGGGTCCGAGTGTGCCCGGAGACGACCTCACCCTGGTTGAAGCCCATGTCCACCGACCACGTCACCGGGTTGACCGCCGTTCGTTCCATTGCCACATCAGCTCGATTCGACTCGTTGGAAACATGTACGCCCGTCGGCTCGGTAACCACCGGCTTCGACGTCGTGTTCACGAGCCTCACAACAAAACACGACATCCTTAGTCATGTATTGCGTTACGGTTCTCGTGTGCGCGCCGATCGGTTGGTCTCACTGGTGTTGCTGCTGCGCCAGCGTGGTCGGCTGACCGCGGACACGCTGGCCCGCGAACTGGAGGTATCCACCCGGACCGTGCTGCGCGACATAGAGGCGCTGTCCGCGGCCGGTGTCCCGGTCTACGCCGAACGCGGCCGGCACGGCGGTTTCGCCTTGTTGCCCGGTTTCCGGACCGAGCTCACCGGACTGAACCACGACGAGGCCCTTGCCCTGCTGGCCGCCGGATCGGGGCGCGGCGAGCAGGTATTCGGCCTCGGCCCGGCGCTCGCCTCGGCCAGGCGGAAGGTGGTCGACGCGCTGCCCGAAAGCCACCGGGCCACCGCGAGCGACGCGGCCCAGCGATTTCTCGTCGACCCGGAGACCGACCTGCTCTCACGCCGGCTGGTCACTGAGGAGGTACCCGACACCACAATGATCGAGGTCCGGCGCGCGGTACTCGCCGGGCGCAAGCTGCGGATCCACTACGCGGCCACGGGCCAGACACCACAGTGGCGCACAGTGGACCCGATCGGCCTGGTCACCGTACGCGACCGGGGCTACTTGCTGGCCACGAGATCCGGCGCGGACCGCACGTACCGGCTGTCGCGGGTGTTGGCCGCCGAGGAACTCCCCGAAACGGCACAGCGGCCGAACCGGGTCGATCTGGACCGGATCTGGCGGGAACGCTCCGCACAGTTCCTCTCCGGCGGCGACCACATCACCGTGCTGGTACGGGTGAACCCGGCGCGGCGGGAGGACCTGCTGGACACCGCGCTGGCCGTCCGCGCGGAAGAACCCGACGCAGACGGCTGGCTCCGGCTGGAGGTGACCTACCAGGATCCACGACACGCCGAATGGGCGCTGTGGCAGCTCGGCATGGACGCGGAAGCCCTGGCCCCGCAGTCGTTGCGCACCTCCCTGCGCAACCGCGCCGCCGCCATCGTCACCCGCTACGCAGACTCATCCCGAGAGGCCGTTCAGGTAGGTAAAGCCTGAGGTAAATCCTGAGGTAAAGCCTGTTCGATCCCGGATCGCCTCGGTGGCGGAGGAGGCTTCTGAGGCATCAGGTCGGCATGCTACGGATGAGGCTTGCCGGGTGTCCGTAATGCCGCCCTCGCGGCTGAAGCCTGTCTCATTTCAGGACGCCCGGTTCCGCGCCGTGCTCCCGCCGGCAGTGCCGCGCGTCTGGGCGCCCCGGCCGTCGCGCGGTACACCCCGACCATGCAGCCATGACGCGCGTATCCGAGCGATCTGTCCGGCGCCCAGAGCGTCAAGACCTCCACCAACGTCCCCGCCCGCGGGCAGGGCGCCGACCCGGGCAAGAGGATCGTGGGCCGCCGGCGCAGCATCGTCACCGACACCCTCGGCCTGCTGCTGGCGGCCCTCGTCACCGCCGCGAACGTGCAGGACTCGGTGGCCGGCACCCGCCTGCTCGACCAGGTCGCCCCCGTCCACCCCGGCCTGCGCAAGGTCCGGGTCGACGGCGGCTACCGCAAGCACCTCGTCGAGCACGCCGCCACCCTCGGAATCGACATGCAAGTCGTCGAACCCGCCCCCGGCGCCCGAGGCTTCACCCCGCCGCCGAAGCGCTGGGCGGTGGAGCGGACCAACGGCTGGCTGATGCTCCACCGCCACCTGGCCCGCGACTACGAGACCCTCCCCGCCCGCTCCAAAACCATGATCCATTCGGCCATGGCCGACCTGATGGCCCGCTGCCTCACAGGCGAGGCCGCCATCTCCTGACGCGACCCGACATCAGCGGAGCAAATACGCATCACGGGATGGAACAACGGGAGAGCGCGACCTCTGAGAGGCCAACAGCGCGGCCGCCGACTGGACTTGCGGGTCCAATTCGCGCTTCCTACGGTGCATGCGTCGGCCTGACACAAGTGAGATCCCGAAGAGGTGTTGACTCATGCATGCGATCCACATCACCGAGCACGGCGGCCCCGAGGTCATGACCTGGACCGAGTTACCCGACCCGGTTCCCGGCCCCGATGAGGTGCTCGTGCGGCTCGGCGTGGCGGGTGTGAACTACATGGACGTGGGTGCCCGTGAGGTGGGCGGCCCCGGCTGGGCCGCCCCCACCGTCCTGGGTGTCGAGGGCATGGGGCGCGTCACCGCACTGGGTGACGGAGTCGACGACCTCGCCGTCGGTGACCGCGTCGCCTGGTTCTACCACCCCGGCAGCTACGCCGACCTGCTCGTCATACCCGCCGGCTCCCTGGTGAAGGTCCCGGACGAGGTGCCGGACGAGACCGCCGCCGCGGTGATGATGCAGGGCCTGACAGCCCATCACTTCACCACCGGCACCTATGCGATCGGCCCGGGGGACACCGCTGTCGTGCACGCGGCCGCCGGTGGGGTGGGGCTCCTGCTGACACAGATGATCAAAGCCCGCGGCGGCGATGTGATCGGACTGGTCTCCCGCCCGGAGAAGGTCGCGCTCGCCGAGGAGGCCGGCGCCGACCACGTCCTGGTCTCGACCGGCGGCGGTTTCGAGGGCCGGGTGAAGGAGCTGACCGGCGGTGAGGGCGCCCACGTGGTGTACGACGGCGGCGGCAGCGCGACGTTCCGGTCCTCGCAACTGGCCCTGCGCCCGCACGGCGTGCACGCTTACTACGGCCCCTTCATGGGCGTCCCGCAGTTCGCCGTGACCGACCTGCCGAACAGCATCCTGCTCACGTACCCGGTCGTGCACCACCACGTCCCCACCCGCGAAGCGCTGGTCGAACGGACCGGAGAGGTCTTCGACCTGGTCCGCGCCGGCCAGGTCACCCCGCGCATCGGAGGCCGCTACCCGCTCGCGGAGGCGGCGCGGGCGCACGCCGACATCGCCTCCCGCAGGACCACCGGGAAGCTGCTGCTCCTTCCCTGAGCGCACAGCACCGGCTGCTCGTCCGAGCACACGTCTCAAGACGATGGACGTGACGACTCGCAGGGGCGATGTGGCATCTCGGACAGGAAGGACCCACGTGCCGTTGACCCGCAAGGGCGCCGCGACGAAACAGCGCATCATCGAGGGTGCCGCCACGGAGATCCGCGAACAGGGTGTGTCTCCGTACGGCTCGAGGACGTCATGGAACGCACGGCGACGAGCAAGAGCCAGTTGTTCCACTACTTCCCCGGCGGCAAAGAGGAACTGCTGCTGGCGGTGGCCCGGCACGAGGCGTCCCGGGTGCTCGACGACCAGCAGCCGGAGCTGGGAACCCTCACCTCGTGGTCCGCCTGGCGGGCCTGGCGCGACAAGGTCGTCGCCCGTTACCGCGAACAGGGCATGAACTGCCCGCTGTACACCGCGGTGTCCCAGATCGGGAGGACCACGGAGGGCGCGCAGGCCGTGGTGGCCGGGCTGATCGAGCAGTGGCAGGCCGAACTGGCCACAGGAATCCGCCACATGCAGGGTGTCGGTGAGATGGACACCGGCCTGGACGCCGACCGCAGTGCCGCCGCGCTCGTGGCCGCCGTACAGGGCGGCGTGATGATCTTCCTGTCGACCGGCGGCCTGACACATCTGGAGGCGGCTCTCGACCAGAGCCTCGCCCACCTGCGCGGACCGGGCGGACCGGGTGAAACTGGCGGGCCGGGCGGACCAGGCGGACCGACGAGAGCCTGAGGCCGCCGAGTCCGTGGTCGTGACCGGATGCGGTGCGGGTCGACAAGGCATGGCCGACGCGGCGATCGGACCACGGACCGATGGGCTCGCGGCCCGGGGCTCCGCGACTCGGGAGACTCGCGGCTCGCGGCTTACGGCTCGGGGCTCGCGGCTGGTCCTGCTCAGCCCGCTCCGGCGCATGCCTCCGCCTCGGCCAGGTACCGCGCCACCGGTCCCAGAGTCAGCATGCCGCTGGCGGCGCCGGCGTGTTCGTCGCGGGCGTCGCGCAGGGCCGTCGCGGCGCGTGCGGCGATGTGGGGTTCGTCGAGGCGTGCGGCGGCGCGGGCGGTGAGGCACCACAGCGCCTCTTGCAGGTGATCGCGTGGTGGCTCGGGCGCCGAGGCGAGGGCGGTCCGGGCTTCCTCCGGCCGGTCGTGGGAGAGCAGCAGGAGGGGCTCTGCCCAAGGACGGTACGGGCCCCAGTCGAGGTGCGGGTCGGTGGGCGCGGGCCGGTCGTGCAGCAGCCGCAGTCCCAGCAGGGCGAGCGGGAAGAGTCCGCGGTGCAGCCCCGGCATTCCGGCGGTGCGCAGGGCGTCCTCGGCGGCGCGGTAGTGCGATGCGGCCGTGGCGGCGGCCGGCCCGCCGGGTTCGGTGCTGCGGGCGGCCGTGGCCCGGGCACGGAACCAGCCGGTGAGGACGGGGACGAGCGGGGACTCGGCGGTGACGGCGAGCTGTTCGGCGGCCTCCGCGTGGACGGCTGCGGCGTCCAGGTCGCCGAGGGCCGAGGCGGACTGCAGGCGGACGAGCCGGCCGAGGACGGCGAACCGCGGCAGCCCGTGCCGGGTGGCCAGCTCGAGGATCTCGGCGCCGATCACGTCCCGTACCGCTGCGAGCCCGGGCCGGGAGAAGGACTGGAGGAACACCCCGTTGAGGGCGAACACCAGCAGGGCGGGATCGCCCAGGTCCCGTGCCAGCGCCTCGGCCTCGCGGGCTGCCCGCCGGGCGCGCTCCAGCCCGGTCGCGGACAGGCCGGCGCTGCGGCTCTCGACGGCGACCGTGGCGAGCAGGCGGGCGCGCAGGTCGGCCGGGCCGCCGGGGCCGAGCGCGGTGAGCGTGCGCTCGGCCGCCGCGACGACGCCGCGGGACTGCTCGGGGTCGTCGGCCCGGCTCCAGACGGCGGGTACGTCGTAGGCGCCGATGACCCGGGCGGTCAGGCCCGCGTCCCCCGTGCGTTCCGCCGCCCGGACGGCGGTGAGACGGTCGCGGCGTGAGTGGACGAGGGCGTCGCCGCCCGCCAGGGCGAGGGTCCGGGCCAGATCCACGGTGGTGCGCGGACCGAGCCGGACACCGGGGCCGGTCCATGCGCTCCGTGCCCCGTCGAGGGCCGCCGACTGGTTGACGATGTCCGTCTCCAGGCGCCGGAGGTCGGCACCGGGGTCGAGGCCGAGCTGGTCCACGAGCATCGCGCGGGCGCGGCGGAGGGCGGCCAGCGCGTCGGCCTGGCGTCCCGCGCGGTGGAGGGCGCGGGCGAGCAGCCCCCAGGCCGGCTCGCGCCACGGGTGCCCGGCGACGTGGGTACCCAGTTCGGCGACGAGATCGGCCCCTTCGCCGGAGTCGAGGAGGAGGCGGGCGCGCAGCTCCACCCCCTCCAGCCGCAGCTCCTCCAGCCGGGCCCGCTCTCGCTGCGCCCATGCCGAGTCGGGCACGTCGGCGTAGGCGGGGCCGCGCCAGGACGCGAGTGCCCCGGTGAGGTCGCTCAGCGCTCCGGGGTCGCGACGGGCGCGGGACAGGACGTCCTCGAAGCGGTGGACGTCCACGTCCTCGCGCGGCAGGCGCAGCGCGTAGCCGGGACCTTCCGTGACGAGGACGCGCGGGGGAGTACGGGGCGGCCGGCCGGGTTCGACGGCGCGGCGCAGCGCGGCGACGAACGTACGCAGCGCACCCACGGCGCGGGCCGGCGGCTCGGTCCACAGGTCGTCGACGAGGGTGTCGGTGGTGACGAGCCGTCCCTCGGCGGCGACGAGCCGGGCGAGTACCTCGCGGTGGCGGGGTCCGCCCAGGTCGACCGGGCCGCCGTCGTCGTGGAGGGCCCGCACGGCACCGAGTACTTCGATTCGCATGCCCCCATCCTCCGTGCCGCGGGTCCGCCGCGCCGCACCGTACTGATCGGCTGCTGATCGGTGCCGCCCAAGCTGACCGCGTCAGTCCCCGACCCGAGGAAAGGACCCCTCATGACGCTCGGCATCACCGGTTTCGACCACGTCCGCCTGCCCGGCGCGGACGGTGTGGAGCTGGCCGCCGCCATCGGCGGCAGCGGCAGCCCGCTCGTGCTGCTGCACGGCTTCCCCCAGACCCACCTCATGTGGCGGCACGTCGCCGAGCGGCTCGCCGGCGAGCACACGGTGATCTGTCCCGACCTGCGCGGCTACGGCGCCAGCGACAAGCCGGCGGCCACCGGCCCCGACGTGTACGCCAAGCGCACCATGGCCGCCGACATCGTGGCCCTGACGGCGGCGCTCGGCCACGAGCGGTTCGCCCTCGTCGGCCACGACCGGGGCGCCCTGGTCGCCTTCCGGGCGGGGCTGGACCACCCCGAGACCATCACGCACCTGGGCATCCTCGACGTCGTACCGACGCTCGACATGTGGAACGTCCTGCACGGCGTCCCGGCGGCGGTCGGCTACCACCTCTTCCTCATGGCACAGCCGCCGGGCCTGCCGGAGACGATGATCGCCAACAGTGCGGACGCGTTCTTCGGCTCGTTCCTCGACGCCTGGGCCGACGACCCGGCCGCCCTGCCGCGGGACATCCGTGCCGAGTACCTGCGGGCGAGTGCCGCGGCGGTGCCGTCGATCGTCGCGGACTACCGGGCCTCGGCGGGCATCGACGTCACACACGACCAGGCGGATCTGGACGCCGGTTCCCAGCTGGCCATGCCCGTGACAGTCGTCCAGCAGGACTGGGGCGCCCAGCTCGGCTACGACGCGGCCGGAGTGTGGCGGGCGTGGGCGCCGGACCTGGACCACCGGCTGACCCGGGCGGGCCACTTCATGGCCGAGCAGGCACCCGACGAGATCGCGGCCGCCGTCCGGGACCTGGTGGCCCGCTGAGCTTCCCGTTCACGTTCAGGAGGGGGCGCGGGTGGCTCCCGCCCGCGTGCCCCGGGCGGGGCGGGCGTACGGTCGGGTCATGGAGACGACTGCGGACGACGCGACGGTTCCCGGCACGGCGGGGACCGTCGTCTACCGGCCGGCGCGGCCCGAGGACCGTGAGGCTCTCGCGGGGCTCGACGGGTCGTTCACGACTGCCTCGGTGTTCCACGTGGCCGTGACGGACGAGGGCTTCAGCATGCGTCAGACCCCGGTGGATCCCCCCGTCCACAAGGTGTTCCCCGATGAGGACGACGACGCGGACGAGGACGGTGATCCCGAGCTGAACCGGACGGTGGTCGCCTTCGACGGGGACGAGTTGTGCGGGTTCGTGAAGATCTCCTTCGCCCCGTGGAACGCGCGCTTGACCATTCGTGACATCGCGGTCGCGTCAGCGTGGAGGGGCAAGGGAGTGGGGCGAGCCCTGATGGATCAAGCCTCCGACTTCGCGAGGGAACGCGGGGCGGGGCACATGTGGCTCGAGGTCAGCAACATCAACGCACCTGCCGTTCGCGCCTACCTCCGGATGGGCTTCGTCTTCTGCGGGCTGGACACCTCGCTCTACGACGGCACGGAGTCGGCCGGCGAACAGGCGCTCTTCATGGCCCGGTGGCTGCACTGACCGGGCTCCCCGTCACGAGGATCACCGGAGGGGCGCGGTGGCGGCCGGGCCGGCCCGGGCCGGGACGGCTTCCGGGTGGATGAGGCGGAGCCGGAAGAGCATGGCGCGCCCGAGCGGGCCGCCCAAAAGCTGAAATCGGTCGCTCACAGGTTTGAAAGGCACCCAGACCCACGGTCAGGTGATGTCCACCCGGCTCCCGGGCCACAGGAGCCGTCGCCACGGGAGCATCGGAATGTTCGTGGTGAGAAGTCTCGGCCGAGGAGAGCTTATGACGGACCCACAGACGCCGGACGTGGTCCGGGGCGGGAGCCAACCCGACGGCCCCGCGGCGGACTCCGCCGGAGGCCTCCTCAGCTTCGGCCCGCTCGTCGGCGGTGTCACCGTTCCCGGCCCCACCGAGTAGGTCTACGCGATCCGCGCGAGCGCGCTGCTCGACGACCCCCTCGGCGCCACCTGCTACCGCAACGCGCTCGACGCCGGGCGCATGAGGCCCGACGCCCACCCCGACACGATCCTGGGCCGCTGTGCCCTCGCCGGCCCCGGCCACATGGATGCCGCGCTGCACGCCGCCCGGCGCGCGGCGGACGAGTGGGGCGGCAGTCCGCCGGACCGGCGCGCCGCACTCGCCGAGGCGTTCCGCGCACGGCTGCGGGACCACGCGGACACGCTGACCGGCCTCCTGGTCGAGGAAGGGCACCCCGTCCGGCTGGCCCGTACGGAGGTCGCGGGCCTCCTCACCTTCTTCGGCCCCGAGACCACCGAGTGGTGTCCGCGGCAGCTGGAGACCCGGCACACCGCCGGCAGCCGGACGGTGGTGACGCGCCGGGTACCGGACGGCGTGGTGTGCGTCCAGCCACCGCGGAACACCCCGGCGCTGAGCGTCGGCGCCGCCTTCCAGTCCGTACTGGCGGGCAACGCGCTGGTGGTCCGGCTGTCCCGGCAGGCACCCGTCGCCGCGATGTACCTGCTGGAGCGGATCGCCGGGCCGGCCCTCGCCGAGGCCGGCGCCTCGCCCGGCCTGCTGTCGGCACTGTGCACGGACCCCGCCCAGGCACTGGACGCCTGGCTGGCCAGCCCGCTGGTGGACGACGTGCTGTACTTCGGCGACTCGGTCCGCGGCGAGCAGCTGGAGAAGGCGTGCCTGGCGGCGGGCAAGAAGCCCGTCCTCGAGATCGGCGGCAACGACATGGTCCTGGTGTGGCGGGACGCGCCTCCTCACGGCCTTCCTCGGCTGCCTGTACGCCGGGCGGATCGCCATCCCGGCCCCGCTGCCGGACACCGACCGGCGGGCCCTCCGGCGCGCCGAGGGCATCATCGCCGACGCCGGCGTCGGCCTGGTTCTCACCGACACCGCACAGCAGCCCGCACTCGGCTCCTGGCTCGCCGGCCTGGACACCGCACCGCGAGCCGGGTGCGTGGCCACCGACGAGCCCGGCCCACCCGGCCCGGACACCTGGTCCCCCCTCGCGCAGGACCTCTCGGCGACCGCCTACGTCCAGTACACCTCCGGATCGACCAGCGAGCCGCGCGGTGTCGTCGTCACCCGCCGGAACCTGCTGCACAACCTGCTGTCGATCAGGGAGAAGCTCCTCCCGGAGAAGATCCGGGACGAGGTGCGCCACGACCCGTCGCCGACCGGCGCCGGCCGGCTCCCGCACCACCACGACATGGGCCTGGTCGGCATGCTGCTCAGCCCGCTCGCGTGCTACGGCAGCCTCGTCTTCTGCTCCCCGGTGTCCTTCGTCGCCCACCCGCTGCTGTGGCTCCAGATGTCAGCCGGTACCGGGCCTACTACACCCTCGCCCCGAACTTCGGCTACGACTGGCTGCTGCGGAGCCTCAAGGACGGCCGGCTCACCGACCTGGACCGGGACCTGGACCTCGACTGCCTGCGCTGCGCGCTGAGCGGCGCCGAACCCGTCCGCCCCGACGTCCTGGACGCGGTCGCCCGCCGCCTCGCCCCCATCGGCTTCCGCCCGGACGTCGGGGCACCCGGCTACGGCCTGGCCGAGGCCACCCTCATGGTCACCGGTACGCCCTGCGGCAGCGGGCCGACCGTACGGCGCTTCGACCGCGGTGCGCTGGAGGCCAGCCGCGCCGTACCCGCCCCGGACGGCGTCGACCTCGTCGGCTGCGGCCGTCCCGCAGGCGCCGACGTCCGCATCGTCGACCCCGCCACCTCACGTCCCCTGGAGAGCGGTCACGTCGGCGAGATCTGGGTGGGCGGCGACAGCGTGGCCGACGGCTACCTCGGCGATCCGCGGGCGACCGCCGAGCACTTCGCCGCCGTCACGGCCGACGGCGACGGCCCCTTCCTGCGCACCGGCGACCTCGGCTTCCTCCGGGACGGCGAACTGTACGTCACCGGTCGCGCCAAGGACCTGATCATCATCAACGGCCGCAACATCCACCCCAGGACATCGAACGCGTCAGTGAGACAGCCGACTCCGCCACCGGCCCCTGCGCCGCCTTCACTCTGACCGGCGCCTCAGGCCGCGAACACATCGTTCTGGTACAGGAAATCCGTCCGCTCCACCTCGACGGCCGCACTCCTGCGGACCTCGCGGCGTTCATCAGGAAGCGCCTGGCCGACGAACTGCGGCTGCCCGTCCACGTCGTCATCGTCGGACCGATGAGCGTGCCCCGAACCACCAGCGGGAAGATCCAACGCGCACGGACCCGGGACGAACTCCGCTTCGCTCGCCTCGCTCTCCTGCATTCCGACCTGCCCGTCCCGCAACCAGCGGGGCGGTGCGACGAGCCGGGCCGCGGCAGCGTCAGCCGATGAGAGGCAGCGTCAGCCGATGAGAGGCAGCGTCAGCCGACGAGGGCCTCGGTGATCTGCCGGGTGGTCTGCGCGGCGACGCGGGAGTCGACGGCGGCGTAGGCGGTGTAGGCGTTCAGACCGGTGGCCAGGGCCCAGCCGCGGCCCCGCAGCCAGGTGGCGTCGTCCACACCGAGTGCGTCGCGGAAGGCGGCCCGGCTGCCGGCCGACATCAGGGTGTAGGCGATCACCAGGTCGCAGGCCGGGTCACCGACGCCGAGCTCGCCGAAGTCGATGACGGCGCTGAGGCGGCCGTCGACGGTCAGCAGGTTGCCGGTGTGGAAGTCACCGTGGAACCAGACCGGAGGCCGATCCCAGGCAGGGGCGTCCAGCGCCGCGTCCCACAGTTCGGTCATCGCCGCGGCGTCGAACACGCCGCCGGTCTCGGCGATGGCGGACCGTGTCGCGCGGTCCCGGTCGGCCAGCGGCCGGCCGGTGAGCTCTTGGCGCAGGTTCCCGGCGAGCGTGTCCTCAGCCGTGAACCGCTGCAAGGCGGCCAGGAACCGCGCCAGTTCGACGGCGGCCCCGGAGGAGTCGGCCAGGGCGCCGACGGTCGCCACCTCGCCGTCCAGCCAGCGGGACACCGCCCAGGGCCACGGGTAGCCGAAGCCGGGCTCACCCACGGCCACCGGTACGGGGATGGCGAGGGGCAGGTGCGGGGCGAGCCGGGGCAGCCACGCGAACTCCTTCCCGGCCTGCCCGATGGCTCCTGGGTGGCGGGGCAGCCGGACGGACAGTTCCTCGCCCAGCCGGTAGATCACATGGTCGGAGCCGGCCGGGTCGTGCAGTCGCAGGGGCAGCCCCGCCCACTGCGGGAACCGGGTGTCGACCAGGCGTCTGACCAGTGCGGCATCGATCTCGGGGCGAGTGCCCGCAGTCGTCACGGTCGCCAAAGACGCTCCTGTGGTCGGCCCGCTGCGTGTGGCGGACAATCGGCAACATCACAGCGTGCCGCGCCACCACCTGTCGACCGAATTGTTCCGGCGGCGATGAGGAGCGGGACAGATCGTCATCGGGTACGGATACGGATACGGATACGGATACGGGTGCGTCGGTGCGTCGGTGCGTCGGTGCGCTGGCGCGTCGCGGCGGGTCGGTCCGGCCCTGTCACTGTCCGGGGTCGAGCAGGCTCAGCAGGGCTCGGGCCTCCCGGACCGTGGGATGGCCTTCGCCCAGGTGGACGGCGGCCTCCGCGACGGCGCGTTCGACCCGGGCGACCCCCTCCGGCCCCTCGCACGCGAGCAACGTGCACGACACCGTCAGCCGCAACGTCAGGGGATGCCGTCCGCCCAGCCGTTCGCGCGCCTCGTCGAGGAACGCGGAGCACTCTCGGAGGACGTGTTGCGTGGGTCGTGCGGCGGTGCCGCGCTCCCAGGCGAGGACCCGTGCCTCCAGGTCGCGGGCAGCGTCGTGCTCCGTACCGTCCCCGGTGCGGGTCGACGCACTCGCCCCCTCGGCGCTCCCGTCGCCGCGGGCCGCGGGCGCGGGCGCTCCGCCGTCGTCGGTGGTCCGCCCCTGCGCGGCCGCCACAGTGGTGTCCTCCGCGGTCTCCGCCTTGGTGTAGGCGAGGGTCTCGTAGCGGCGCGTCACCGGCAGCGTGGAGTGGTCCCGGATGAGTTCCCTCGCCGCGTCGGACAACCGAGGCGGATCGATCCTGCCGTCGTCCGCGCCCGGCACCAGCGCAGCGGCGACCTCGGCCGGGGCGGGACGCTCGGCCGGCTCGGTGGACAGGCACCGGCGCACCACCTCCGCCAGTCCCTCCGGCAGGCCCGTGAGGTCGGGCGTGCCGGAGCAGATGCGGTAAATCACCTCCGGAGCTTCCGCGCCCCACGGCAGCCGGCCGAGCGCGAGACGGGCCAGCAGGGTGCCGAGCGAGAAGACGTCGCTGGCCGGGGTGAACCGGGCCGCCTCATGCAGCTGTTCGGGCGAGGCGTAGGCGTACGTTCCCGCGAAGCCCTCCCGCGGTTCGGTCAGCCGCTCGATCTGGGCGATGCCGAAGTCGATGACACGGGGGCCGTCCTCGGTCATCAGCACGTTGGCGGGCTTCAGATCGAGATGCACGATGCCCGCGCGGTGGATCGCCGTCAGCGCGGTGGCGATGCCCGCACCCACCCGGCGCACCGTCGTCTCGTCCAGGGGCCCGCACAGCTGGGCGACCTCCTGGAGGGACGGCGCCGAGACGTACGGCACGGCCATCCACGGGGTCGGGGCGTCGGTGTCGGCGGCGATGACGGGGACGGTGTACTCGTCGCGGACCCGCAGCGCGGCCCGCACCTCGTGGGCGAAGCCCTGCCGGATCCCGTCGTCGGCCGCGTACTCGGCGTGCAGCGTCTTGACGGCCACCAGGAGGCCCTCCGCGTCCCGGCACAGGTAGACCCGCCCGAAACCGCCACGGCCGATGCCCTGCAGCACTTCGTACGGGCCGAACGCCACCGGATCGTCCGGCTCGCGGGCGGGCCGCACCCGCAGCGCGCCGCTCCAGCCGTCGAGGGCCCGGGCCTGAGCGTCGAACACCGTGCGCTGCTCCTGAGAGGGCTGTGGAGCGGCAGGCGGGACGTCGCGCGCCAGGTCCTCCGTGACCTGTTCCAGGGGCACGATCACCGGTCCGTCGTCCCGGAGGGCGTAGGCCCGGGTCAGCATGCGCAGGTCGTCCTCCCGTGCCACGGACACGGCCGGCACACCGAGCTGCCCGCACGCCCGGCCGACACCGGGGCGCAGCCCCAGGCCGGGTCCGGCGCTGTAGAGCGCGACGACGGAGCGGCCCGCCCCGGTCACCTCGCGGGCGAATCGCGCCCACAGTTCCGCGGGGACCTCGTCGACGCCGTATCCGTCGGCGCGGGCCGCCAGAGCCAGCGCCTCGGTGGCATGGGCGCCGCCGGGCCCGCCGACCAGCATCCCGAACGCCGAGCGCGGCGCTGCCATCACGTCACGGGCCATCTCGCGCGCCGCCGCCGGCGTCAGCCGTACCGCGCCGGAGCCGGCGCGCTCGGCCAGGACGTCCCGCTGGGCGCACAGCGCGTCGTACTCCGGCGAGCCCGGCCCCTCGCCCCGCGCCCGCAGACAGGCCAGTACCTGGTCGAAGGACGCGCTCGCCGCCGCGTGGTCCCGCGCACGCACCGCCGCCTGCGCCTGCTCGACGCGCGCGTCGAGGGTCTGATCGGCGCCCGCCCCGTACAGCTGCTCGCTCCGGTCGGCGACCTGCCGGTACATGGGGACGGCCCGGCGCGGTTCCCCGGCGGCCTCGACGGCGCGCGCGGCCGCCCGCAGGCTGTGGAGGCCGTCGTGGCCGCGTTCCTGCCCGAAGGGCAGACCGCCGGCCAGCCGGGCGTACCGGTCGCGGGCGATCCCGGTGATGCGGTGCTCCGAGCCGAGTTCCCGTTCGGCGGTCCGCAGCATCTGTGTGAAGGTGCGCAGGGCCGCCGCCGTGTCCCCGGCCTCCGCCTGCCAGTGGCCCACGTTGCACAGCAGGTCCAGAGCCGCCTCGGTGCGGCCCTCCTGCGCCGCCGTGCGCTGCATGGCCTCGTAGCGGCGGACCGCCTCGTCGGGCCGGCCGGCCCGCCCGTGCCAGTGGGCCAGCTGGTGCCGGGCCAGCTGGGTGTGCGGATGCTGTGCGCCCTGGTACCGCTCCTGGTCGGCGAAGAGCTGGGCGAACGCCACCACCGCGGCCTCGGCGTTCCCGGACTCTCCCGTCCAGTGGGCGAGTTGGTGCCGCAGCCGCAGGGTTTCCGGGTCGGCCGCCCCGAGGGCCGACGCGGCCCGTGCGAGGAGTTCACGGTAGCCGTGCGCCGCCTCGGCGGCCCGCCCCGCCCGGCCCGCCTCCTCGGCGGCCGCCGCGCCCGCGCGCAGCACCCCGACCGCCTCTTCACGGGTTCCCGCCTGCTCCGCGTCACGTCTGCGCCTGCCGCCCCACCGCACCGGTCCGCCCCCAGGTGATTCGTCGTGTCGTGCGAGGATCGTCGTCCGTGCCGGTCACGGATACAAGGACGAGTGATCGCGCACCCTGGTTGCAGCGGAGGTCACCGGGTGAGGTCCGGGAGCGGACTTCGATGTTGTCCGGTGCGACCGGGACCCGCAGGTTCGTTCCGGTCCCGGTCCCGGTCCCGGTCCCGGCCACGGAGCGGCCGGTGGTCGCGAGGGACGTGCCGGGGGAACCACTTCTTCATCGCAGTGTGATCCGGGCGGCGACCGGCAGATGGTCGCTGCCGGTGGCGGGCAGGGTGCGGATGTGGGCGACGGTTGCCGAGCGGGCCATGACCTGGTCGATCCGGGCCAGCGGGAAGGCGGCGGGGAAGCTGAGGGCGAAGCCCCGCTCCGCCACGTTCATCCGCGAGGTCAGCGGGGTCAGCCCGCGGTCGTCGACCGTGCCGTTGAGGTCGCCCAGCAGGATCACCGTCTTCCGCCGCTCGGCGGCGACGGCCTCGCCCAGCAGGCCGGCGCTCTCGTCACGCCAGGAGGACGCGAGGCCGCTCGCCCGGACGCGGACCGAGGGCAGGTGTGCGACGTACGCCGCGATCTCGCCGTACGGCGTGGCGACCACGGTCCGCAGCCCGCGGCTCCACGGCCCCGCGATCCCCTGCGGTCTGATGTCCAGCAGCCGGGCATCGGTGAGCGGATGTTTCGACCACAGTCCGACGGTGCCCCTCACCGCGTGATACGGGTAGTCCCGGGCGAGAGTCTCCTCGTAGACCGGCAGCGCCGTCGGCACCAGCTCCTGCAGCGCGATGAGATCGGGCCCGGCGTCGGCCAGGGCGCGGGCCGTGCCCGCCGGGTCGGTGTTCTCGTCGCTGACGTTGTGCTGCACCACGACCAGGTCGTCCGGGCCGGACCGCGCCCCGGGCAGGAACAGCCCGCCGAAGAGGTACGTCCAGGCCGCCACTGGCAGGAGCAGCGCGACCAGAGCGATGGCCGAACGGCGCAGCAGGGCCGGAACGAGCAGTACCGGGACCACCAGGCCGAGCCACGGCAGGAACGATTCCAGCAGACTGCCCAGGCGGCCCACGGAGTTGGGCACCGCCCGGTGGAACGCCAGCAGCCCGGCCGTCAGCACCGCGAAGGCGGCGGAGCCCCGCCCCCGAGCCCAAGCCCGCCGGCGCCCCGCGCCCCCCTTCCCACCCTCGCCCGGCACCCACTGCGCGGCCCGGCGCCGCGCCCACGAGAGCACTACTGTCCTTCCCGTCGACGCCACACCGCTGTCCGTCCGCTCCACTGGCTTCCCACCCCGCTCGGCTCACTGCCCAGGCTCTCAAGACGAATGGCCGGGTGGATCAGTTCCGCTCCACCGTCGGAGTGTGCCGCGTCCGGCTCCCGTACGGAGCGGACGAGCTGCCCTCTCCTGCGAGCCGAGGGTGACAAGCCGCGGGCTGGTCCGGTGGCAGCCATCCGCCTCGCCGCCACGGAACGGCGGATCGGCAGTTCTCGTGGGCGACAGGTGTCGGACTACTCGTCCCGCGTCCACAGGCGGAGCTTCTCCGGGTTGCGGACCACCCAGATCCGGGTGGCGCGACCGCCGGAGGCGCCGAACGCGGCCACGGTCACGGTGACGCCCGCCCGCTGGGCCACCAGGCCGGGAGCACCGGCCACCGAGCGCTCCAGGAGCCGCAGCCCCGGAGCCCTGTCGGCGATCGCGACCATGTACTGGGCGATGCGCGCCCCTCCCTCGACCGGACGCAGCACGGCGCCGGCCAGGCCGCCGCCGTCGGCGGTCATCACGGCGCCGGGGTCGAGCAGGCCGACGAGAGCCGCGATGTCCTTGGCCTCCCACGCCTCCTTGACGTGCCGCACCACCTCGCCCTGCCCTGCCGTCGTGGCCACCGGCGCGTGCGCGGCACGCACCCGCCGCCGGGCCGAACTCGCCAGTTCCCGGCAGGCCCCCGGCGTGCGGCCGACGATCCCGGCGATCTCGGGGAAGGGGAAGCGGAACACGTCGTGCAGCACGAACGCGACCCGCTCGGCGGGCGTCATCGATTCCAGGACGACGAGGAAGGCCATGGTCACCGACTCGTCCAGAGTGATCAGGTCAGCGGGGTCGGCGGCGCCCGTGCCGCGCCCGTCGGCCCACTCCCCGCGGTCGGGCAGCCACGCGCCGACGTAGCGCTCGCGCCGGGCCCGCGCCGAGCCGAGCACGTCCAGGCAGATCCGACCGGTCACCGTCGTCAGCCAGGCACCAGGAGACACGACGGCCTCCCGCTTGCTCCGAGGCTGCGCGTACCAGCGGGCGTATGCCTCCTGCACGGCGTCCTCGGCCTCGGCCAGCGAACCGAGCAACCGATAGGCCACATTGATCAGTTGACGCCGCTCACCGGCGACCTCTGCCGCGCTCCACTCGGGCGCACCCGTGCTCATGACCAGTCCCCCGGGGCTTGCCGCTCTCACCTTGCATTTCGCGTACCTGTGTCGTCGGACTGGTGAGACCTTACCGATCTGACGCCTCCGGGCGGACAAAGGGGACGACGTCATGACCACGCAGGCCACACGCACGACGGCGGCGAAGGCGACGACAGCTCCGGCTGCGGCGGCACAGCGCGGTGCCGCTCTCCTCCGGGCATCGATCGCCCTGCAGACCCTGGCCATCCTCTTCCAGGCGGTCAGTGCCGGACTGCTGCTGTCCTCGTCGCACGGCGAGCTGCTGCACGACGTCGGAGCACGCGTGATGTACGGGGCCTCGATGCTGTACCTGCTCGCCGCGGTACTGGCCTGGCGGCCGGGCGGCGGCTCCCCCCGCCCCATCGGATACGCGTTCGGCTTCCTCGTCCTCGCCTCGGTCCAGGTCGTGCTCGGTATCGCGCACGTCCCGTCCGTCCATGTCCCGCTGGGCGTTCTGATGTTCGGCCTGAGCGTGCTGGCACTGGCCCACCGGCACGCGGGACCGGCACGCGGCTGGCAGGACTCCGTCATGCCTCCCATGTCTTCCCGGGAGGGCGAGCAGGAGTACGTCAAGGAGTGAGCGGGCGGGTGTTCCGCCCCCAGCACACCTCGGAGCGCTGCGTGGCGGCCGGCCGTGCTGATGAACGCCGACTCGCGCACCCCGATGTGGGCTCTCGGGCCGGGCCCTGCCGACATTCGGACGGTGTCGCTCGCCCGGGTGAAACCTCCGGCTGCAGTGAACCGGGGTCGGCACTTCGACGTCGGGCAGGGCATGAGGCCGACGAGGAGACCGCGTCCCGGCTGGGCTGCCGCCCGCACGATGCCCGAGGGCGTGTGCGAGCCGACGATCGAGGCGCCGTGTCGAGCAGCGTTCGCTGCCCTGCTCCGGAAGCCTCACAGCGGCTGTGGGATCGGCGGCGACCAGGGGCGCGCGGGTGGCGATCAGGGGCGTACTGATCTGCGACGGGCATCGGTTCGCCCTCGTGAGGTCGGCGTCCCGCCTGGCAGAGTGGATGGATACGGCACTGCGGGGGAGGCATGGCGGACATGACGGCGACTATCTCCGTGAAGGTCGAGGGACCGCTCGGGCTGGACGACCCGGAGGAACTTCTCGAAGAGCTCGGGCAGGCGACGGGGCTGGCCTGGCAGCTGGAGCAGGCCGGGCGGGACGGCACCCTCGACGGGGGTCTCTCCGAGACGGTGCTGGAGGCCGTGCTCGGCGGTGCTGTCGGAGCCGCGGTGCAGGCCGCCACGGAAATGGCGATCGAGAAGTGGCGGAGCCGGCGGCTCGACCCGCCGTCCGTCACCGTGGACGTCCGGCCGCCGCAAGGCCCGGAACACGCTCAGGACTCCCGGCCTCCGCAGCGCCTCGACCGTCCGGACGCCCCCGAGGGGAGCTGACGGGCATGGCATCCCGGGCGTTGGTGGTGGGAGTCGGGACGTACGACGTCGACTCCGGGATACACGGGTACCCGACGATCGAGGCCAGCGCCCGCGCCTACGGGGAAGCGCTGGCCCGGGACCCGCGGTGGGGCACCGCGGCCCGGTCCCCGGTGCTCGACCCGCATCAGGCGCGGACCGCGGACGGCGTGATGCGCGCCCTGCACGAGGCGGCCGCGGCCGGTGAGCGGCCGGAGGACACCCTGCTCGTGGTGTATGTCGGGCACGGCGCGTACTGGCAGGACGTGCCGGGCGGCCAGGTCCACTTCGCGGTCGGCTCCTCCCGGATCAACGAGCCCTGGACATGGCTGTCCGCCTGGTACGTGTACCGCGCGATCAGGAAGAGCAAGGCCGGCCTCAAGGTGCTGATCGCGGACTGCTGTTACTCCAGCATGCTGCCCCACCTGGGCCCCGAGCCCGTCCTGCCCGGCGTCCTCGGCACCCGTTTCCGGGGCACCTGCGTGTTCACCGCCGTCGGCGGCGCCGTGCACAACGCGTGGGCGGGCGCCTGCGCGAACCTGCCCGCCCCCCTCGACGGCTGTACGACGTTCAGCGGCCATCTGCTGAACGTGCTGGGGCAGGGCATGCCCCATCACCCCGACGACCTCACGCTCGGCGCGCTCCGTGCCGGTATCGAGGAGGGCATGCAGGAGTGCGGCGTCCACGACAGGCCCCGGATGCTGCTGAACGACGCCTCGGAGGCGGCTCTGCTGTTCACCAACCGTGCGAAGGGCCGGTCCCGGATGCGCACGCCGGGCACGGTGGACGAGTGGGTCCGCGAACTGTTGCTCAACGGTGAGCGCAAACTGCCCGCTCTGATGAACCGCCCGGACCTCGCGGGCCGCGTGGTGGTGCAGCTGAAGCGCGGGGACGAGCAGAGCCGTGATCTGGCCCGCCGCGTGGATCGAACGGCGGGCGAACTGCTGACCAACCCGGTCGACTTCGTCAGGTACTGGGGCGAGATCGAACGCGCGATGCTGGGCGGTGGATGATCGACAACGAGGACATCGACAGCTCCGATGGCAGGGATCGGTCCGAGGACAGGGACCGATCCGACGCGACGGACCGTGCCGACGCGACGGACCGTGCCGACAGCATGAAAGGTGACCGCCGCACGGACCATTTGTTCCAGCTGGACCTGGCCGAGTCCCTCAACGAGGCGTACGCCTGGGTCACACGGATCCAGGCTCAGCAGTTCGTGGGCGTTCTGCGCTGGATGCGGGAGGTCAACTGCGAGGCGATGGCCATGCGCGCCCTGCACGCCTTCGCGCTGTGCCGCCCGGTCGACGAACTGGTGGGTCTCGCCCACCACTTCGACCCGCGGGACGCCGTCATGCTGATGGCGACGGCGGCTCTGTCGCGGCCCGTCGGGGAGGCTGCCGAACTGGCCGCGACGCAGCACGAGGCGGAGGCCCGCAACGAGCGTGCCCCGATCACCGCGAGCCTCGTGCACGATGTGGCCTGCCAGCGCACGGCGCTCGACGTAGCGGTGTTCGTACGGGTCCTCGAGCAGCGGCAGCCGGCACTCGCGAGAGGCACCGTGAACGCGTTCGCGAGTCCTGGCTCCGGCCGCACCAACCTCGACAAGGCGCTGCTGCACACCGCGCTCCACGACGAGGGCTGCCACCGTGAGGCCGACCGGCTGCTCGGGCTGACACTGCAGGCGATCGCCGACAGCCCGCCGGGCGCCGCCGGGGCGGGCGAGCAGGGTGAGGAGATCGCCGATCTGGCGGGCGCGTTCCAGCACCTGAGCCCGGCCGGGCGGGTCCTGGAGCGCTGGGTCGAGGAGAGACTGAACGCCTCGGACGCGATCGAGGTGGAGCGCACCCGGCGGCTGGTGGCGACGCTGATCGCCCGGCGTGGTACCGGCCGGGACGCCCTCGCCGAGCACATCGGCCGCACCACACAGCCCCGGCACCTGGTGAAGCTCTGCGCGATGCTGGTGAAGGACGAGGCGTCCCCCGTCAAGTGTGCCCAGGTGCGTTACTACGCGGCCGGGCACAAGGACGTGCAGGAACTGGCCGTGCTCGTGGCCTCCTGGCACAAGGAGCCGGCCCTGACCCGCACCACCCGGGATCTGCTGGCCGACGCCGTGGCGGGCCCCTCCGCCTCCGGCTCCTCCCCCCGCCCCCTCAACGAGCTGGGACAGCTGGACAAGTGGCTGACGCTGGACGCCGCCGCTCCCGATTGCTCCCGGATGCTGTGCTACGTCGCCGCCGTACGGGTCGAGGGGCGCTCCGGTGCCGAGCTGGTGACCCTGCTGGGCCGCGTCGAGCGCCGCCGGGACCGGACCCGGGCCGCACAGGAGGCGGGGCGCCGGCTGGCCATCGCCGTCATGCGCCCGGACGCTGACCGCGACTGGTTCGTGGACTGTCTGCGCGCACTGCACGACGCCAAGCACTCGGTCGCTGTGCGGGCGGCCTGCCGTGAGCTCTCGGATCCCTCTCCCGGCTCGAAGGCCGACGCCGCGTTGGTCGCCGATGTCGCCGCCCGTCTGCATCACACCCGACTGCGCAACGTGGCGTGGTCCCTGCTCGAACGGTTCCTGGAGAACGAGCAGTTGGTGACTCCGTCCGACGTCGTCCAGGTCGTGGAACGGGTGCTGGCGCTGCCGCTGCCGGACGCGAAGCTGCTGCTGCGGGCCACGGTGGGCCGTTGGTCGGACGTGGGGCACCGCGATGACGCGGTGGCCGCGCTGCGGGCGGCCGACCGGCGCCGAGCGGCGGAGTGGGTCATCAAGTCCCTGCGGTGACGTTCACGCCCGGGGGTTCGGGGCGGGGAGCGGGCAGCGTGGGCGGTACGTACTTCATGTAGCGGCGGGAGGCCCGGACCAGCAGCGGGAACACGATGGCCGCCGACAGGACGACGATCAGCCGCGTCACCACGACCACTTCGTCGTACTGCTGCAGACCGTGCCGCAGCAGCGTGCACGTCAGGAGCACCGCCAGATACGCGAGGAACAGCAGCACCGGCGGTACGGCGGGGTCGCCCGGTGCGGCGAAGCGGGAGACATGGTCCCGGGCGTCGTAACGCCGCAACAGGCGTCCTACGAGCGGCAGATCGAGTCTGGCCAGCCACGGCAGTCCGAGCAACAGCGCCGAGCCGATGCCCACGGCGGTCATGCCCTG
>NZ_BMVW01000014.1:26125-240637 GCF_014650915.1 Streptomyces poonensis
CGCGTGCCCCGGAACGCCGGTAGTTTCAGCGCGACCAGGACGACGCCCGGCATGGCGTACACCACCAGCGAGGGAACGCTGTTGAGGGCGACCAGCTCCCCCCAATGACCGCGGGCCAGGGCGAGCATCGCCAGGCCGATGGCGAAGTTGACCAGCAGGATCAGCCAGTACGCGTCGATCTCGCCGCCCCGGAACCGGAACGAGGCCCGGCGCGCCGTCTGCAGTCCCCGGTGGGTGAGATGGGCGCGGCTGAGGGCGGCGACCTCACGGGTCAGTGCGTGCGCGAAGACGATGCCGGAGCCCATCGGAGACAGGATGGCGTTCAGGCGGAGCAGCCAGGCCAGCCCGGTCATGTGCAGAACATAGGCGAACCGGGAATACGGCGATTCGATCATTCCCTCGCCGAGCTGCCTCCCACAGTGTCTGATGAACACACACTGCAACGCCGTATACACCAGGAATGCGCCGACAAGAGTGCCGTACACCGCCCATCGCAGGCGCGCGGCCTCTCCCATGCCGCGCCGTTTGACGTTGCCGGCGAAGTCCAGCGGAGCCTGGAAACCGATGTACGCGTAGATGACTCCGCCGCCCAGCACCACGGACAGGGTTTCCAGCTTCCCGACCTCGTCACCCTTGGGGGTCCCCGGCCGTTCGCTGAGGAACTGGACGGAGGCCTGCGTACAGCCGTCGGCAGCGGCGAACCCCAGGCAGATGACAGCCAGTACGGGAATGACGACCTTCACCACGGTGACGAAGAAATTCAGCCTGATCAGCCGACGGGGCGGCAGCATATTGAGGCCCACGATCAGTGCCAGGAACACGACGGCGCACAGCCAGCCCGTAGTGGAGAGGCCGGAGCGACTCTCCGCTCCGGGCAGCAGCTGGGGGAGCCAGTGTGCCAGCCCACGGACCATGGCCACCGCCTCGCTCGCCGGGTTCGCCGCGTACACGATCCACAGCCCGGCGGCCACAACAGTGGCCACGAGCGGCCCGGCGGCCTGCAGAGGGAGGAAGATCAGCCCGCCCGTCTTGGGGAGGGCGATGCCCAGTTCGACCATCACGACGGCGATCAGCAGCATCAGCGCCCCGCCGATCACCCACGCCCATATGGCCCGACTGCCGACATCGGCGTAGGCAGAACCGGCGGTCGACAGCCATCCGGATCCCATGACTCCGCCGGCTGCCAAACCCACGAGGTCGAGGGTGGACAGCCGGCGCCGCTCGTCAGCGTCCTCGGCCGAGTTCTCCCGTGCCGCGCCGCGACCGCGTGTCCACCCCAATTTCTTCCCCTTCACCGGAGTTGCGGATGCACGCTATCCGCGCGGGCGGCGGAGGCGCTGCGGGCACATCACCTGTGCGGGTGAACTTGAGGTGCGCGCATCGGTACGTGTGAAAACCTCGAGGGAATTCCGAGACGCATCCTGCTGCGCGAACTATGGGGAACGGTGGCTGTGAGGGCCGTTCCCGGCTGCCGATCGCGGGGCAGAAGCGCCTGGTGGCGTGCGCATTCCGCGTGGGCGGGTGGCAAGGGCACCGAATGCGGGAAGCCTGGCTGCGACTCCGAATGCGCACACGCCGGTACATGCGCCCTTCACCACTGCGATTTCCTCAATGCAACGGGGAGAGCACATCGTCTCTGAAAGGCCGTTCTCTCAAGTCGCGCCAGGAGAGGGTCACTTCCCCCGGTGAGGCGGCGGGCCGGAGGGCCGGTCATGGCGAGGTGGGTGGCACGTGGCTGCGGAGCGGTGGGCGGGGCTCGCGACCGCGGGCCGGGCGGCGGTGGACATCAGCCGGCCGAGCGTGCGCTCGACCGCCCACCGGCGGGGATCGCCGCTGCCAGGACGGTAGGTCGCGGTACCCGTCGCCGGGGCGCGCACAGTGGCTCGGGGCGCGCCGGGCATGCCACAGGTGTGATGCGTTCCGGGAACGGGTGGCTGCGTTACCGCGGGTGTCTGTGTCTGTGTCTGTGCCTGTGCCAGGCCTGGTGGTGTCAGCCTGAGCCCGGACCGGTCCCGGCCGCTCCGCCGGACCGGCTGCCGTCCACGACCCGGGCCAGCACCCGGGTATGGGCATGGTCCAGATCCTTCGTCGCGGTCAGCAGCGTCAGCCGGTCGGCCTCCGCGAGTGCACGGAGCCGGGCGAGGGCCACCTGCGGTCCGGGCGCCTCGAGCTCCGCCCGGTACCGGCGGGCGAACTCCTCGAAGCGCTCCGGGACGTGTCCGTACCAGCGGCGCAGCTCGGTGGAGGGGGCGGCGTCCTTGGCCCAGTCGTCCAGGGCGGCGGCGTCCTTGGCCAGCCCGCGCGGCCAGATGCGGTCCACCAGGACGCGGAAGCCGTCGTCGGGCCGGGGCGGCTCGTAGACGCGCCGCACCCGGACAACACGCTTGACCATTCCGGCCTCCGAAATGGTCGCCCGCTCACCATGATGCGCCGCATGGGACGGAAACGCGCCGAGGGCCGTTCAACGTGTCACCGGCCGCGCGAAACCCCGGCGGCCGGTGACGCACGACTCCCGATCAGAGTGCCGTCGCCGGCCTTCCCCCGCATGTGGCGCGGCGCCCGCGCGGGTCGGCCCGGCGTACCGGCAGACCCGTCGTGACTTCGCGACGCTGACGCTCTCAGGGCCGGGCTGACCGGACCGCCATGAGGAGCCCGCTCGCCCAGGCCATGCGGACGGAGCGGAAGTCCTCGCGTTCTTCCAGGCGGGTCAGCAGGTGCTCGACCGAGGAACGGTGGTCTTCCGGCCAGCCAGGCTGCGGGGCAAGGTCGTCGATCAGATAGGTCCCGCCAGCGGCCACGAGGTCCAGGGCCCGTTCCAGGTGCGTGAACTTGCCGGGCCAGGTGTCCGCGAACACCAGGTCGAAGGGCTGCCCGTCGTAGTTCTCCAGCCAGGCACCGCCGTCTCCGGCCACGAAGGTCACCCGTGCGTCGGACCCCAGCTGCTCGCGGGCCACCTTCTGCAGGGCCTCGTCGAGTTCGACCGTGACCAGGCGGGAAGCACCGTCCATCCCGCTGAGCAGCCAGGCGGTGCCCTCGCCCACCCCCGTGCCGAGCTCCAGGATGCGGCCACCGGGAAGGGCAGCCGCGAGGACGGTCAGCAAGCTGCCGGTGCGCTCCTCGCAGGACATGGTGAAACCGGCTTCACGTGCCGCGGCACGCAACGCGGGAAGGGAAGCCGGGAATCGGCTCGGCGTGTCATCCACCCGAGAATCACGGAGGCGCCGAGCTCTGCCCGCAAAGTCCTTTGCCCTCCTCCGAGTGCGCACCCGATTACTGCTCCGACGTCATGACGTCTCCACAGGTCGGCTCGATCGGCCCGGCGAGGAGAGTGGCGCCCGCCCGGTGCATCTGGATGTGTCTGGATGCACCTGGTCAACCGCCCCTCACCCGGCTCCGATCAGCCGGAGCGCGGCAGTCTTGGTGGTGGCTCCGGTGACGGCCACCAGAGCGGTCACCAGCACGACGGCCGACTCCTCCGGCGATGCCCGCACGCCGCTGCGGAAAGTCGATCCGGGCCCGCAGCGTCGGCCCGGACAGCCGCAGCAGAGAGTTCCCGGCCATGGGCGGGGCGCCGCGGCGAGCACCAGGCCGGGGCGACCTTGATGCCGGTGGCCCCCTGCCTCCGTCAAGGTCTGCCCCAGGCTGCCGCTCAGTCGTCGACGGGGATGTCCAGCCGGCCGGCGACGGTGGTGAGGGCCGTTCCCAGGGGGAGCGCGACCCGGGTGAGGGCGTGCCGGTCGCCTCGGGTCGGGTCCCGGTTGACGATCAGGACAGGCTTTCCGGCCTGGGCCGCCTGGCGGACGAAACGGAGTCCGGACATCACTGTCAGTGAGGATCCCAGGACCAGCAGCGAGGCCGCCTCACGGACCAGCTCGCGGCAGTGCTCGACCCGCCGCGGCGGGACGGCTTCGCCGAAGAACACCACGTCCGGTTTGAGGACGCCGCCGCAGACCGCGCAGGGCACCACGCGGAAGTCCCCGACCTGGTCGTCGGTGAGGTCGGCATCACCGTCCGGGTTGATCCCGGCGGCCACCGGCTCGAACCCGGGATTGGCCTCCTCCAACCGCCGGGCGAGTTCGCGGCGCGGGCTGAAGGAGCCGCAGGACAGACAGACCACCCGGTCCAGGCTTCCATGCAGTTCCACGACGCCCTCGCTGCCGGCGGCCTGGTGCAGACCGTCGACGTTCTGGGTGATCACGCCCGAGAGCAGACCGTGCCGCCCGAACGCGGCCACGGCCCGGTGCCCGGCGTTGGGGCGGGCGCGGCCGAAGGTGCGCCAGCCGAGGTGGCTGCGCGCCCAGTACCGGCGCCGGGCCTGGGCGTCGGCGGTGAAGTCCTGGTAGGTCATCGGGGTGTGCCGGCTCAGGCTCCCGCCCTCACCCCGGTAGTCGGGGATGCCCGACTCCGTGGAGATGCCCGCCCCGCTGAGGACCAGCACACCGCCGGTGGTCAGCGCGTCGGCGACCGGCTCCAGATCGGTGGTGCCCGGCGGCAGGTCCTCGGCGGGAGTCCAGCTCAGAGTGGGGCGCATACGCATGCCGCCAGGGTACGGAACGGCTGTCACCACCTGCTTCCGCCGGTACGGAGCCCAGTGTGCTGAACGCACTCCACGGATGCGATGGATGTCATGGCTGAAGCCCGCCGCGAAGCCGCTGTGGGCTACGGCGGTGTCGTCCAGGCCCCGGACTGAAGAAATCTGGAAGGTCGCGACCTCGGCGAAAGAGGACACCGGTCCGGCCACCCGGGAGATCGACGAGATGGTGCTCCTGCCGGGAGCCGAGGACGTGAAGGCGAGCAAGCAGTTCTACGTCGGCCAGGGCCTCGCCGTGGCGAAGAGCTTCGGCGGCAAGTACGTCGAATTCGCCGCCGACGACGCCAGTGCCGTCAAGCTGGCGCTGTACAAGCGCCGCGGCCTGGCGAAGGACGCCGGCGTTCCCGTCGACGGGACCGGATCGCACCGCATCGTCCTCGGCGGCGCCGTCGGCTCCTTCACCGACCCGGACGGATTCGCCTGGGAGGCGATGTCGCCCGCCACCACGCTGTCCTGACTTCCGACACCGCCTGCCTGCCCGACTACCTACCTGGAAGGGTCGTCTGCCGTTTCCCGGGCGCGCGGAAGTTCAGGACGAGGTACGCCACGCTCGGCTCCAGTGACCAGGCCGCGCTCGACGACGGCGCCGTGTGGCCGACCGCCTGTGCCCTGAAGGAGCTGACCGCCGCCGCATCAGCCCCGTACCGCCGGCGGACCCGGAACGGTCAGGCGGCGCGGCAGAGCACCGGCGGGTCGGCCGGTGCCGCGGCGCGGGCCACGGTGGCGTGCAGGGGAGAGGCGGAGCGGACGGTGGCCGCGGCCCGCGAGCGGTTCCGTGCGAAGACGACGAGACGCAGCACCGCGAACCGCGCGACACCGGCGAGTGCGGAGGCGGACAGGTAGACGATCTGCTCGAGCACCGCGCTGGGTGCCGCGACCAGCTGCTGCAGGACAAGCATCGCCACGCAGGTCGCCGCGTACGCGGCCGCCGCGGACCCGGCCGACTGCGCGTGCTGGTGCCAGGTCGCGCGCCCGCCTGTGCCGAAGGTGAAGCGGGCGTGCAACTCGGTGGCGAGGAGCGTGGAGAGCGCGGTGATCAGGGCGTTGGCCAGGCTCCAAGGAATCAGGGAGGCGAGGGCCGCTACAGCGAAGCTGGAGGCGAGCCCCACTCCGCCGCCGCAGAGCACGAAGCGGGCGAAGGCGGTCAAGGCGCCGGGTGTCGCCTGCTGCGGGCTCTGCGCTGTCTCCATGATCCGACCCCTTCGCTCGCCCGCTCCGCGACTCGTGCACCTCGATCTGCGGAGCTTCGACCCTTTGTTTCCTGTTGAAGAAACGCTACGTTGCGTTCAGGGATCTGGCAATCGATTTATTGCTTGGGGTTGCAATAAGCGCAGCTCAAAGCTGAATAATCGTTGCAATGACTTATCGCTAATGCAACAACCCTGGTGTGTGTTCGTTGCAATGGATGGGAGTGAACGCTCCACGTCAGGGGCAGGGCAGGGCGGGGCGCGGAGAGCGGACGGCTACGTGCCGGGCCGCGGCGACGCGCGCGGCGCCGGAGCTCAGGACAGCGGCGCCGTGGAGCCCCTGACCACCACCCGGCAGGGCAGGGTCTCGACGCCCCGGCCGTGGTCCCCGGCGATCGCGGTGAACAGCGCGCGCGCCGCCGCGCGTCCGACCTCCTCGAGGTTCATGTCGACGCTGGTCAGCGGCGGCCGGCAGGCGGAGGTCAGGACCTGCCAGTTGTCGAAGCCCATGACCGCCACGTCCTCCGGGACCCGGTGGCCGCGCTCGCGGAGGACGTCCAGGGCGCCGCGGGCGATCTGGTCGCTGCCGCACAGGACGGCGTCGACGTCCGGATGACGGTCGAGCAGCAGGGCGGTGGCCGCTCGCCCCCAGCCCTCCGACCAGGCACCGAATCGGGGTTCACCGGCCAGGGACAGGCCGGCGTCGGCGAGCGCGGCCCGGGCTCCCTCCGCCCGGTCGCGTGCCGCGGCGTACCCCGGGTCACCGGTGATGTGCGCGATCCGGGTACGGCCGCAGGCGAGCAGGTGGTCGACGGCCATCCGGCCGGCGCCCACGTTGTCGGGGACGATGGACAGATCCTCCGGGTCCTCCGACGGGGCGTACGCGTAGACGACGGGAACGGGCAGCTCGCGCCCGAGGGAGCGGCGCGGGTCGGTCCGGCTGCCCACCACGATCAGGCCGTCGACACGGCGTCCGAGGAGGGCCCGTACATGGTGCTGCTCGCGGATCGTGTCACCGCGGGCATCGCACAGGAACACGGCCACCTCACCGGCGCCGAAGGCGTCCTCGGCGCCCATGAGGATCGGGATGCTGAACCGGCCCTCCAGGTCGCTGGTGAGCAGGCCGACCGTGCCGGTGCGCCCGGCCAGCAGGCCGCGGGCCACCTGGTTGGGTCGGAACGACAGCCGCGCGGCCGCCTCGATCACCCGCTGTCGGGTCTCCGCGCGCACTTGGTCGCGGCCGTTGAGCGCCTTGGACGCCGTGGCGATCGACACGCCTGCCAGCCGGGCCACGTCGCTGAGCGTGGCCGGGGCCGACCGGGAGGGGCCGTGGGCCTGTGCCATGGGTGTTCTCCTGTCCCCGTCTCGCGTGCCGGTGCAGAGGTGCCGGTGTCGGTGCCGGTCCGAGGTGGCACGCCGCGCGTCAGACCTTACGCGAACCCTTTTCCGCAGGGGCTTTCGTGGCTTTCGGTCGGCGACGATCACCGCGGGATGTCATGGACAACGGCGCTTACGATCTCACCGACGAGCCCACTACGGGCTGGCCGGCGCTTGATGCACGGGGATTGACGGGCTTTCGGCCCGGGCTCTAACGTCACAGAAAACCTTTTCGGTCAGCTTTCAGACCCAGTTGTCCTGCCACCAGTCGAGTCCCGGTTTTTTCCTGTCGCGAAGCTCAGTGCCACCGCGCTCATCGTCCCGATCGACCGGCCGGCCCGTACCGGGCCCGCCGCCACCTGAGGGAGATCGACCATGGGGAGCACGACCGGACCACGCCGACCGCTGCGCCGCCTCGTCACCGGCGCCGTCGCACTGTTCGCCGCCGCAGGTCTGCTGACGGCGTGCGGCTCCGGCGACGAAGGACCGTCGGGCGGCGGAGGCGTGGCGGCCGGCCCGGAGGGGGTGGACGACGGCACGACGCTGACGATGTGGACGCGCGCGGCCACCCGGCCGCAGAGCGAGGCCCTGGTCGAGGCGTACAACGCGAGCCACCGGAACAAGATCGAGCTGACCGTCGTCCCCACCGACGACTACCAGGCCAAGGTCGGCGCCGCCGCCGGCTCCCGGGACCTGCCCGATCTCTTCGCCGCCGACGTGGTCTTCGTACCGAACTACACGTCCAGCGGACTCTTCGCCGACCTCACGGAGAGCATCGACGCCCTGCCCTTCGCCGAGCACCTGGCACGGTCGCACATCGACGCCGGCACGTACGAGGGCAGAAAGCACGTCGTGCCGCACACCCTCGACCTGTCCGTGCTGTTCTACAACAAGGACCTGTACCGGCGGGCGGGACTCGACCCCGAGAAGCCGCCCACCACCCTGCGCGCATGGGACCGGCACGCACGGGCCGTCGACGCGCTGGGCGGCGACGTGAACGGCACCTTCTTCGGCGGCAACTGCGGCGGCTGCGGGGTCTTCACCTGGTGGCCGTCGATCTGGGCCGCGGGCGAGGAGGTGCTGAACGAGGAGGGGACCGAGGCGCATCTCGACTCCGCCACGGCGAGGACCGTCTACGACACCTACCGCGGCTGGGCCGAGGACGGCATCGCGGCCCCCGGCGCGCGTGACGAGACGGGCACGACCTGGACCGGGGTCTTCCCGAAGGGGAAGGTCGGCGTCATGCCGATGCCCTCCACCACGCTGGGGCTCATGCCGAAGGACCTCGACGTCGGCGTCGCGCCCATCCCCGGGCCCGACGGCGGTGCCTCCACCTTCGTCGGCGGTGACGCCGTCGGCATCTCCGCCACGAGCGACTCCGCCGACCAGGCCTGGAACTTCCTCGCCTGGTCACTGGGGGACGAGGCGCAGGTCGACGTGGTCGCCGCGCACAAGGACGTGGTGGCCCGCACCGATCTCGCGTCCAACAAGCACTCCGAGGCCGACCCGAGGCTCGTCACCGTCAACGAGCTCGTGGCGAAGGGCCGCACCCCGTACGCGCCGATGTTCGGCCAGACCTTCAACGACCCCAACGGGCCCTGGCTGACCCTGATGCGCAACGCCGTCTTCGGCGACGGATCGTCCCTCGAGAAGGACAACGCCGCGGTCACCGCCTCGCTGGCCGACTGAGCGGTCCAAAGACGCCCGGTTCCCGGTCCGCCCAGGCGACCGC
This sequence comes from Streptomyces poonensis, assembly GCF_014650915.1. Taxonomy (GTDB): domain Bacteria; phylum Actinomycetota; class Actinomycetes; order Streptomycetales; family Streptomycetaceae; genus Streptomyces; species Streptomyces poonensis. Next base: position 35,013 of record NZ_BMVW01000014.1, read on the forward strand.
CCTCCCACCCCTCCCACGCCGCCGACGGCGCCGTACGGGCAAGGAGACCCATGCAGATGCAGACAGCCGGCCCGGTGACGGCCGGACCCCGCGCCCGGCCGCAGCACCGGCGCCGCCGCCCGTCCTGGGCGTCCGCGTCCCGCCGGCGGCTGTCCCGCAAGGTCAAGGGACTGGCCTACGCGGCCCCGACGGCCGTGTTCGTCACGGTGTTCTTCCTGCTCCCGCTGCTGCTCGTCGGGCAGATGTCACTCAGTGACTGGCCGCTGCTCGCGGGCGACCGGGGCGTCAACGCGCCCGACAACTACACCCGCGTCACCGACGGCACCCTGTTCTGGCCCGCCGTCCGCTTCACCCTCCTCTACACGGTCATCGCCACCGTCGTACTCCTCGGACTGGCACTGCTCCTCGCCCTGCTGGTCCAGGAGTCCCGTCCCGGTGCCGGATTCTTCCGCACGGTGTACTTCCTCCCCGGCGCCCTGGGACTGGCCTCCGCCTCGCTGCTGTTCTGGGGCCTGTACAGCCCCACCACCGGCCCGCTCAGCCCTCTGCCGGAGCGACTGGGTCTCGCCGACGGGCCGGTGTCCTTCCTCGCTACACCGACCTCGGCCCTGCTGTCGACGGTGTTCCTCGTCGTGTGGAAGTTCGCCGGGTTCTACATGCTGATCCTCCTCGTGGGCCTGCAGCGCATCCCGCACGAGGTGTACGAGGCGGCGCGCATGGACGGCGCCGGCCGGGGCCAGATCTTCCGCTCCATCACGCTGCCGCTGCTGCGGCCGTCCCTGGCCCTGTGCCTGCTGCTGTGCGTGACCGGATCACTGCTCGCGTTCGACCAGTTCTTCGTCCTCACCAAGGGAGGACCCGACAACAGCACCGTCACCCTCGTCCAGCTGATCTACCGCGAGGCGTTCCAGCGGATGAACCTCGGCACCGCGGCCGCCCTCTCGGTCATCGTGCTGGCCGCGCTGCTCGTGCTCAACGCCCTCCAGTTCCGCGGCCTGCGCCGCGCCGACGAGTCATGACACCTGCCTGAACAAGACGCCTGACGAGGGAGGACACCACGGTGCTCAGCCGCACGCTCGGCCGGACGCCCTACTACGTCGTCGCCGGAGGACTGGCCGTCATCTTCCTCTTCCCCCTGCTGTGGAACGCCTGGGCGTCCCTCGCCCCGCAGCCCGGCACCGCGCAGGAGTCCGGATACGGCCTCGGCAACTACCGGACGCTGCTCGCCCACGACGCCGGTCTGTGGCGGTACCTCCTCAACAGCACCGTCGTCTCGGTACTGACCGTCGCCCTGACCCTCGGCGTGTCACTGCTGGGCGGCTACGCCTTCGCCCGCTTCGAGTTCCCCGGCAAGAACCTGCTGTTCCTGGTGACGCTGGCCGTCCTCATGGTGCCGTACGCCACGCTCCTCATCCCGCTCTACGTGCTGCTCGGCAGACTCCACCTGCAGAACTCGCTGATCGGGCTGAGTCTGGTCCTGGCCCTGTTCCAGCTGCCGTTCGCCACCTTCATGATGCGGATCTCCTTCGAGGCGGTGCCGCGCGCCCTGGAGGAGTCCGCGCTCGTCGACGGCTGCGGCACGGCGGGCGCGCTGCGCCGCGTCCTGCTGCCCGCGGTGCGGCCGGGACTGATCACCGTGGGGCTGTTCGCCTTCCTCGCGGCGTGGAACGACTTCATCGCCCCGCTGATCCTCATCTCGGACAGCGAGCGCGCACCGCTGCCCCTGGCCGTGGCGAACCTGCGGCAGCAGAGCATGGGCGCCGTCGACTACGGGGCCACCGAGGCGGGCGTGGTCGTCCTCGCGGTGCCCTGCCTCCTGCTCTTCCTGCTGCTGCAACGGCACTACGTACGGGGCTTCATGTCCGGCGCGCTGAAGGGCTGATGGCTGCCATGGACACACCGACGACCACGGAAGAGACCGACCGGAGGCATGAATCGGTGACACGGGACAACGGACGGGCCTCCAAGGGTCCGATTACGCCTATCACGCCTATCACGCCCAGCACTCCTCTCACTCCCATCACGCCCGTCGCGCCCGGCTCGGGCCGGCTGCGGCCGCTCGGTCTGGACGAGGTCAGGATCACCGGGGGTTTCTGGGCCCGGCGCCGGCACGTCAACGCCACCGCCACCCTCGCCCACTGCCACGACTGGATGGAGCGCGTGGGCTGGACCGGGAACTTCCGGGCCGCGGCCGAGGGCCGGAGCCACCGCGACCGCCGGGGGCGCGAGTTCGCCGACTCCGAGATCTACAAGCTGCTCGAAGCCGTGGCCTGGCAGGCCGCCGGTGAACCCGGCGGCGACCCCGGCGGCACGCCCGGCGTGGACGTCACCGAGCTCATTGAGGCTGTGGTCTCCGCCCAGCACCCCGACGGCTATCTGAACACCGCGTTCGGCGGCCCCGGGCAGCAGCCCCGTTACAGCGATCTCGAATGGGGCCACGAACTGTACTGTCATGGGCACCTCATCCAGGCGGGCGTCGCGCAGGCCCGGGCCCGGGGCGAGGACGAGCTGGTGAAGACCGCCCGGCGAGCTGCCGACCACGTCTGCGCCACGTTCGGCCGGGGCGGCATCGAGCGGGTCTGCGGGCACCCGGAGATCGAGCCGGCCCTGGTGGAACTGGCCAGGCTGACGGGGGAGCAGCGCTACCTCGACCAGGCCGCGCTCTTCGTCGACCGCCGGGGCCGCGGCACCCTGGCCGACCCGGAGTTCGGCCGCGCCTACTACCAGGACGACCTGCCCGTACGACAGGCCACGGTGCTGCGTGGCCATGCCGTCCGCGCGCTCTACCTCGCGGCCGGCGCCGTCGACGTGGCCGTGGAGACCGGCGACGACGCCCTGCTCGCCGCGGTCGAACGCCAGTGGGAGGCCACGGTCGCCCGGCGCACCCATCTGACCGGTGGCATGGGCTCGCACCACCGGGACGAGTCCTTCGGCGACGATTTCGTGCTCCCTCCGGACCGCGCCTACTCCGAGACCTGCGCCGGGGTCGCCTCCGTGATGCTCAGCTGGCGGCTGCTGCTCGCCACCGGAGAGCCCCGCTACGCCGACCTGGCCGAGCGGACCCTGCTCAACGTGGTCGCGACCTCCCCGGCCGACGACGGCCGGTCCTTCTTCTACGCCAACACCCTGCACCGGCGCCACCGGGGCGGCCCGCCCTCCGGCGACACCGTCAGTCCCCGCGCCGACTCAGGCTCGCGGGCGCCGTGGTTCGCGGTGTCCTGCTGCCCGACCAACGTGGCCAGGACCCTGGCCCAGCTGCCCGCGTACCTGGCGACGAAGGACGACCGGGGCGTGCAGCTGCACCAGTACGCCGACGCGGAGATCACCACCTTCCTCGCCGGCGGCCACCGGGTCGCGCTGCGGGTGCGTACCGGCTATCCGTCCGGCGGGAACGTGACCGTACGGATCGGCCGGTCCCCGGACCGGCCGTGGACGCTGTCGCTGCGCGTCCCCGCGTGGACGGACGGCGCCACCGCATGGCTGACCGGCCCGGACGGCACACGCCGTGCCGTCCCTCCGGGCACCGCCCGGGTCACCCGGGTCTTCCGGCCCGGTGACGAGGTACGGCTCGACCTGCCCATGACGCCCCGCTGGATCACCGCCGATCCCCGCGTCGACGCGGTCCGCGGCACGGTGGCCGTCCAGCGCGGGCCGCTCGTGTACTGCGCCGAGTCCGTGGACCTGCCGGCCGGCCGCGACGTGGAGGCGATACGGGTCGACACCTCGGCGGAGCCGGAGGACGGGCCGCACGGGGACGGCGGCACCGTCGTCGTCCCCGGTGAGCTCACGGCCCCCGACGGAGTACGCGCCGCACCCTGGCCGTACCGGCCGCTCGGCGGCCTCCCGGCCGCACGGTCCGCCGAACCCGCGGGCATCGTCCTGGTGCCCTACCACTCCTGGGCGAACCGCGGGCCTTCGACCATGCGCGTGTGGCTGCCGACCACGACACCGACCACGACACCGACACCTGCGCCGACATCGGCACCGAAACCACGGACCACGGACAACGGGAGGTAACCGTGCACGCACCGCGAAGACGCAGCCGCCACCGCGCCCTTCTGGCCGGAGCCCTGGCCGTGGGGCTGCTGGCCCCGCTCACCGCCACCACCCCGGCCGCCGCGGACAACTCGGCCATCGGATACCCGGTCTACTCCGGGAGCGCCGACCCCGTGCCGGAACTGCCGGCCGGGTTCACCACCCACCGCACGATGCGCGCCCAGTACGACGCCGACCGGAAGTCCGGGGACGGCACCGACTTCTGGATGGACCGCCTGCTGGCCCGCAAGGGCGCGGACCCCGCCGGTGACTGGCTGTTCACCCGGGGACGGGCCGTCTTCATGAAGGAACACCGGCCCGACCGGCTCGGCTTCGGCGGCAAGGTCGCGTACTGGGAGAGCATCGACGACCGCTCCGCCTACACCGTCACCCTGTCCGTGAACGGAGAGGACGTCACCCTGCGGGAGAACACCGCCGTCAGGACGCAGACCCCCAGCTACTGGCGCAGCGAGTTCACCCACGAGGCGACGGGGCTCGAGGTGACGCAGACCAAGTTCATCACCGACGCCAACGTCGCGGTGACGAACCTGTCCCTGACCAACACCGGGTCCGCACGCCAGGAGGTGACCCTGCGCGCCACGTCCCCGTACGCCACGACCGCCGAGGACGGGGAACTGACGGGCGTGGTGCCGGCCAGGAACAACCTCACCACCGTCCGGCCCCGGTTCAGCGGCGACGGCATGACACCCGCACCCGGCGGCGAAGCTGCCCTGACCCGCTCGCTCGCCCTGCCCGCGGGCCGTACCGTCACCACCAAGGTCCAGCTCGGCTTCACCACCGGGGAGATCACCCGGTCACGCCCGGAGTACGACACCCTGCGCGCCGCCACGCCCGCCGCGGCCTTCCGCACCCACGTGCAGACCTACAACCGCTGGTGGGCCGAGAACCTGCCCTACATCGACCTCCCCGACGACAACATCGAGAAGACGCTGTACTACCGCTGGTGGCTGCTGCGCTACAACTTCCTCGACGCCGACATCCCGGGCAGCGACTACCAGTTCCCCACCGCCATGGAGGGCGTGCTCGGCTACAACAACGCCATCGTGCTGACCACCGGCATGTTCGTCGACGACCTCAAGTACCTGCGCGATCCGAGCTACTCGTACGGCTCCTGGGTGTCGGCCGGCGAGGTGTCGAAGAACAGCAAGTACACCGACAATCCCGGCGACCCGGAGAACTGGTCGAACAGTCACACCCAGTACCTCTCCGAGGCGGCCTGGCGCTCCTACCAGGTGCACGGCGGCCCGGAGGGCGTCGTGCGCAACCTCGCGCGGTACGCCGAGCAGGACGTGCGCGGCCAGCTGGAGCACTACGACCATGACGGCAACGGCCTGATCGAGTACGACTGGGGCGCCATGACGGGCAACGACGCCGACGCGGTGTCCTTCCACTGGCGGCCCGGCCACCTCGACCGCACCGAATCGGCGTACGTGCACAGCAACGCGCGGGCCGCGGCGAGCGCGTACGACCTGCTCGGTGAGCGGGGCAGGGCGGACGACATGCGGGCCGTCGCCGACCGGGTGCGGGGAGCCGTCCTGGAACACCTCTGGGACCCCGAGGACAAGCTGCTCAAGCACCGGCACGTGGCCACCGACGAGCTCGTACCGTGGAAGGAGATCAACAACTACTACCCGTACAGCGTGGGCCTGATGCCCACCCCGGACGAGGACCCGCAGTACCTGGAGGCGCTGCGGCTGTGGGCGGACGCCGGGCAGTACCCCGTCTTTCCGTTCTTCACCGCCAACCAGGCGGACAAGGCCGAGGCGGCGGAGCAGGGGCACCCGGGGAGCAACAACTTCTCCGTCATCAACTCCACCGTCACCTTCCGCTTCCTCTCCTCGGTGCTGCGGAACTACCCGAGCGAGTACATCGACAGCAGTCACTACAAGAAGCTGCTGTCCTGGAACGCCTGGGCCCACTACGTCGACGGCGACAACAGGTGGCCCGACCAGAACGAGTTCTGGGCCGACGGCTCCGCCGCGCCGCAGGACATCGGCTACCGGTCCTGGATCCACCACACCATGCTCGGCACCACCAACTGGACCGTCATCGAGGACGCGGCGGGCTTCCGGCCGCGCACCGACCGGAAGATCGAGCTGTGGCCCGTCGACGTCGACTGGCCGCACTTCGCCGTCACCGACATCAACTACCGCGGCACCGACGTGGCCGTGCTGTGGGACGAACCGGGCGACGGGGAGCGGCCGTACGGCCGGCAGGTCCCCGAGGGCTACTCCGTCTACCTCGACGGGAGACGGGCCTTCACCGCCGACTCCCTCACCCACCTCGTCTACGACCCCGCCACCCGCGAGGTGACCTTCCCCGACGGCGGGGACGCCACGGCGCGCACCACGGGCGTACGGGCCTCGGTGCCGGCGCCGCTGGACGTCGAGTACGGCCCGCGGGACCGCGTCACCGACGTGTTCGCCAAGGCGGGCCGGGACCTGGCGGGCCCCGCGAAGGACGCGGTGAATTTCGCCGCCGGGGCCGCGGTCACGGTCCGCGCCTCCCACGAGGCTGAGGGGCACGCCGCCGCCGGCGCGGTCGACGGCTTCACCGTCAACGAGCCCCACTGGGGCGCCCGGGGCTCGGGGAACGCCGAGGACTGGTACGAGATCGACTTCGGCCGGCGGCAGCGGGTCGACGACGTCAGGCTGTACTTCGCCGCGGACAAGAAGACGGGCGGATACGCCGAGCCGGCCCTCTACACCGTGCGGTACCAGGACCGCGACGGGCGGTGGCAGGACGTCGCCCGCCCCGCCAAGTCACCGGCCCATCCGCGGGCCAACCTCAACCAGGTGCGCTTCGAGCAGGTGACGACGGAGCGGCTGCGGGTGCTGCTGCGGCACCGCGACGGCCACACCACCGGCCTGAAGGAGATCCAGGCGTACGGGACCGGGGCGCGGCCCCCGGCGGCCCGGAACCAGGCGCCCTACGTCGAGGCGTGGCGGGACACCACGTACAACCGGCCCGGCGAGGCCAGACTGACGGGAGTCGTCGAGGACGACGGGCTGCCGGAGGGGAGACTCGACTCCTCCTGGCGGGCGGCCGACGGCCCCGAGGGCGGCACCGTCCTCTTCGCCGACCCGAACGCCTCCACCACCGTCGCCCGCTTCACCGAGCCCGGCACCTACACCCTCGAACTCACCGCCACCGACGGCACACTGCGGTCGGCGAAGAAGGTCGTGGTCGAGGCCGGGAGCCGCTCCGACGGACAGCTGAACCTGGCACCCTCCGCGACCCCCACGGCGTCCTACACCTCCGGCTGGGAATCGGTGACCGCGCTCAACGACGGCCGTGAACCCGCCTCGTCCTCCGACACCCCGCGCTGGGGGAGCTGGCCGCAGAAGGGCACGCAGTGGGTGCAGTACACCTGGGACTCCCCGGTCCGGGTGAACGGCTCCGACATGTACTTCTTCCGCGACGCGCAGCCGGGCGCGGCCGACGGCGTCGGAGTCCCGGAGTCCTGGGTCATCGAGTACCGGGACGGTGACGACGGCACCTGGCGCGAAGTGCCCTCCCCCGACGGCTACGGCACCGCCGAGGACCGCTACAACCGGACCACGTTCGCCTCCGTCACCACGACGGCCCTGCGGGCCAGGCTGACCGGACACCCCGGCCTGGCGCTCGGCGTGCAGGAGTGGAAGGTGTACGCCGAGGCGCCGGAGTCGGTGCGCGAGGTGCACGTCCCCACCCTCCGCGGAGAGATCCCCGAACTCCCCTCCGAGGTGACCCTGGTCCACGCCGACGGCTCCACGACCCGTTCCCCCGTGGCCTGGCCCGCCGTCACCGAGGAACAGGTCGCCGAGGGCGGCACCAGGGTGACGGTCACCGGTCTCGCCGACCGCACCACGCACCCCGTCACCGCGACCGTATGGGTGCGGCACACGAACGCGGTGCAGATCACCGGCATCGCGGAGGAGCACCTCACCACCCGCGCCGGTACCCCGCCCGCCCTCCCGGCGACCGTCACCGCCACCCACAACGACGGCTCGAAGGACAGCCGTACCACCGTGACCTGGGACCCGGTGGACCCGGACCGGTACGCCGGGCCGGGGACCTTCCAGGTCACGGGAACGGTGGCGGGCACCACCCACCGGGCCACGGCCACCGTCACCGTGACCGCGCCCGGCTGAGAGGCCCGCCGTTCTTCGTCACTGCCCGCCGAGGACGACCGACGATCGGAGTACGAGCATGTCCCCTTCCCCGAGCCGCCGCGGTCTGCTGAGACTGGCCGCCGGTACCGCGGCCGCCGTACCGCTCGCCCACGCGGCCCCGCCGGCGCACGCCGCCCCGGTCCTGTCCGCGGCGGCCGCCGACGGCGGGGCGGGCGCGGCACCCACCCCGGCATCCTGGGCGGTACGCCCCTTCCCGCTGCACCGCGTGACCCTCGGCGACGGCGTGTTCCGCGACAAGCGCGACCTGATGCTCGACTACGCCAGGTCCTACCCCGCCGACCGCATCCTGGCCGTCTTCCGGGCCAACGCCGGCCTGGACACCCGGGGCGCCCAGCCACCCGGCGGCTGGGAGACCTTCGACGGCAACCTGCGCGGGCACTACGGCGGCCACTTCCTCACCCTCCTCGCCCAGGCGTACGCCGACACCCGGGAGCCGGAACTCAAAGGCCAGGCTCGACTACCTGGTCGACGCGCTCGGCGAGTGCCAACGGGCCTTCGCGGAGCACGGGTCACCCCGGCCCAGCCACCCCGGCTATCTGGCGGCGTACCCCGAGACGCAGTTCATCCAGCTGGAGAGCTACACGACGTATCCGACCATCTGGGCGCCGTACTACACCTGCCACAAGATCATGCGCGGCCTGCTCGACGCGTACGAACTCACCGGCGACGACCAGGCCCTCACCATCGTCACCGGCATGGGCGACTGGGTGCACAGCCGGCTCGGTCACCTCCCCGCGGAGCAGCTGGAGCGGATGTGGTCGATCTACATCGCGGGGGAGTACGGCGGGATGAACGAGGTGATGGCGGACCTGTACGCCCGCACCGGGAAGGCCGAGCACCTCGCCGCCGCCCGCTGCTTCGACAACACCGCGCTGCTGGACGCCTGCGCCGCGGACCGCGACGTCCTGGACGGCAGACACGCCAACCAGCACATCCCGCAGTTCACCGGCTATCTGCGGCTGTTCGACCACACGGGAGGTGAGGAGTACGCCACCGCGGCCCGCAACTTCTGGGGCATGGTCGTGGGCCCGCGCACCTACAGCCTGGGCGGCACCGGCCAGGGCGAGATGTTCCGGGCCCGGGGCGCCGTCGCGGCCACCCTGGACGACAAGAACGCCGAGACATGCGCGACGTACAACATGCTCAAGCTGTCCCGGCAGCTGTTCTTCCACGAGCCCGACGCCGCGTACATGGACTACTACGAGCGGGGCCTGACCAACCACATCCTCGCCTCCCGCCGGGACACCCCGAGCACGACGAGCCCGGAGGTCACCTACTTCGTCGGGATGGGACCGGGAGTACGGCGAGGCTACGGCAACACCGGCACCTGCTGCGGCGGTACCGGCATGGAGAACCACACCAAGTACCAGGACTCGGTCTACTTCCGCTCCGCCGACGGCGACGCCCTGTACGTCAACCTGTACCTCGCCTCGACGCTGCGCTGGCCCGAGCGCGGTCTCGTCGTCGAGCAGACCGGCGACTACCCGGCCGAGGGTGTCCGCACCCTGACGTTCCACGAGGCCGCCGGCCGGCTCGACCTGCGGCTGCGGGTGCCGTCCTGGGCCACCGCGGGCTTCACCGTCACGGTCAACGGCGTCCGGCACCGGGGCGCCGCCGAACCCGGAAGCCACCTCACGGTGAGCCGGCGGTGGCGGCGCGGCGACCGGGTCCGCATCTTTATGCCGTACCGCCTGCGCGTCGAACGGGCCCTGGACGACCCGACGGTCCAGTCGGTGTTCTACGGGCCCGTCCTGCTGGTCGCCCGCACCCCGGAGCAGGAGTTCCGCACCCTCTCCCTCTACCGCGACCTCACCCTCCGCGGCGACCTGGCCGATGCGATCAAACCCGCGGGCCGGCCGATGCACTTCACCACGAACGGCCTCGACCTGGCACCGTTCCACACCGGCGACGACAGCCCGTACCACGCCTACTTCCGGCGCTCGGAACCCGTCGTCGCCTTCGGCGCCGCCGACTCGGGCGTCCCCAACCGCGCCCGTGCCGACGGCCTCACCTTCCTCGACGTCCTCTGGCAGCAGGCGCCCTTCACGACGTCCGCCCGGTTCGTACGGGCGGTGCGCACCCTCGCGGACAGGTGGACGTCCGACGGACTGTTCATACGTCCCGAGCGGGACCGTGTCGTCGCGGCCGCGACCGGCGCGGATCTGAGGAGCTGAGGCGGCGGACGGAAGGGGGACACCGGGCCGCGCCGGCGAGCGGGGAGGGGGCAAGGGGCAGGCCGGGCGGCCACGGCGGGGCCCGCCGGACCGCGATGCCATGATGGAGGCACGCGTTCGCATCGATGCAGGAGTCAGTCGTGCCCCCCTACGAGCTTGCCGGCCGCCTGGTCATCGGGATCGCCTCCAGCGCGCTGTTCGACCTGACGGAGGCGGACGCCGTCTTCCGGGAGCAGGGGGAGGAGCCCTACCGCGCCTATCAGGAAGAGCACCTGGACGACACACTGGGCAGAGGCGTCGCCTTCCCCTTCATCCGCAGACTGCTGTCCCTGAACGATCTGAGCTCACCCGACGATCCGCTGGTGGAGGTCATCGTCCTGTCCCGCAACGATCCCGACACCGGGCTGCGGGTCATGCGGTCCATCCAGTCCTACGGCTTGCCGATCACCCGGGCCGTCTTCATGCAGGGACGCTCGCCCTACCACTTCATGCCGGCTCTGAACATGTCCCTGTTCCTGTCCGCCAACGAGACCGACGTCCGTGAGGCCGTCGCGCTCGGCCTGCCCGCCGGCCGTGTCGTCGGCCCCACCGCGGCCGACGACACCGAGGACCGGGACCTGCGGATCGCCTTCGACTTCGACGGCGTCCTCGCCGACGACGCCTCGGAACAGGTCTTCCAGGCCGACGGCATCGAAGGGTTCCGCTCGCACGAGACAAGGAACGCCGCCACCCCGCACGACCCGGGCCCCCTGCGGGACTTCCTCGCCGGCGTCAACCGGCTCCAGCGGCGCGAGGAGGAACAACGGGCCAAGGACCCGGACTACAGGATCCGCGTCCACGTCTCCCTCGTCACCGCCCGCAGCGCCCCGGCCCACGAACGGGCCGTGCGCAGCCTGAAGGGCTGGGGCGTGACCGTCAACGACGCCTTCTTCCTCGGCGGCATAGACAAGAGCACGATCATGGGAGTTCTCAAGCCGCACATCTTCTTCGACGACCAGGTCGGTCACCTGACCGGCACCTCCCGCAGCACTCCCAGCGTGCACGTCCCCTTCGGGAAGATGAACGAGCACGGCGGCCGGGCACCGAGGTGAACGAGCACGGCGGCCGGGCACCTGCGGGCACGCGCAGGACGTCAGCGCCCCGATGACGACGTCACGCGGTGCCGCACCGCACGCGGACGAGGCGCCCGGCGGCGTTCCGTCCGGTGGCCCGGATCAGTGGTCGATCGGATCGCGTGCCAGCGGGCAGGTCATGCAGTGTCCGCCGCCGCGGCCGCGCCCGAGTTCGGCGCCGACGATGGGGATCACCTCGACGCCGGCCTGGCGCAGCAGGGCGTTGGTGTGGGTGTTGCGGTCGTAGGTGAAGACGACGCCGGGTTCGACGGCGACGGCGTTGTTGCCGCTGTCCCATTGCTGGCGTTCGGAGGCGTACTCGTCACCGCCGGTCTCCACGACACGCAGGGCCTCCAGGCCCAGGGCTCGGGCGATCACATCGGTCAGGGGGCGGGTGCCGTGGTCGACGACGTCGAGGCCGTACTTCTTGTCGGTCGGGTGGAGGGAGAAGGTGTGGATCGCCTCCACGATGCGCGGGTAGACGGTGACGAGGTCGCGGTCGGCGAAGGTGAACACGGTGTCCAGGTGCATGGCGGCCCGCAGCTTGGGCATGGCGGCGACGATGACGTGTTCGGCGGCCTGCTGCCGGAAGAGCGCGGTGGCGACCTGGGTGACGGCCTGCCGGGAGGTGCGCTCGCTCATCCCGATCAGCACGGTGTTCCGTCCGACGGGCATGACGTCGCCGCCCTCGATGGTCGCCTGGCCCCAGTTCTCCTCCGGGTCGCCCCACCACACGGTGGAGCCGCGGTAGTCCGGGTGGAAGGTGTAGACCGCCTTCATCAGCAGGGTCTCGTCGTGGCGGGCCGGCCAGTACAGCGGGTTGAGGGTGAGCCCGCCGTACAGCCAGCAGGTCGTGTCGCGGGTGTACAGGGTGTTGGGCAGCGGCGGCATCAGGTACTCGCGCGCGCCGGCCGACTCCCGGGCCAGGGCCAGGTAGCCGGAGCGGAAGTCGTCGGGGAGGTCCGTGGTGGCCAGACCGCCGATCAGGTACTCGGCCAGCCGGCGCGGCGGCAGCCCGCCGAGGTAGGCGCGGGTGTCGTCGACCAGCCCGATGCCCACCCGGTTGGTGACGATCTTCCGCTCCAGCAGCCAGCACCGGGCCTCGGGGATCGCCATCGTCTCGGCGAGCAGATCGTGCAGCTCCACGACCTCCACACCGCGGTCGCGCAGCTGCTGGACGAAGTCGGCGTGGTGGCGCTGGGCGCTCTCCACCCACATCACGTCGTCGAAGAGGAGGTCGGCGGCGTTGGAGGGGGTCAGTCTGTCGTGCGCCAGACCGGGCGCGCAGACCAGCACCTTGCGCAGCCTGCCGACCTCGGAGTGGACACCGTGCACGGGCGTGGCCGGGGCCTGGGTACTCATGCGGTCCTTTCCCGAAATCCCGAGTGCCGTCGTGGGCGGGGACGCTCACGGTCACAGATCGATCCAGCCGAGCGTCAGCGCGAGGACGCCCGCCACCGCTCCGGCCACGGAGAGAAGAAAGACGACGGATTCGGCGGGTGAGAACACCCGCCGGTGCTGCTCGCGGCGGGTCATCACGAACAGGATCGTCGCGGGCGCGTAGACGATGAAGGACACCAGCAGGTACTTCAGCCCGGCCGCGTAGACGAGGAAGGCGGTGTACACGGTCGCCAGGAGCGCCACGGGCAGGGCACGGCCACGCCCGGCCACCGGTTCCGTGCCCGGCCGCCAGGTGACGCGTACCGCGAAGGCCGTGGCCAGTAGGTAGGGGATGAGCGACAGGGCGCTGGTGAGGTTGAGCGCGAAGTCGAAGGCGTCGTCGGACGCCAGCGTGACGATCAGCACGACCTGTGACAGGAGTGTGGTCAGCAGCAACGCGGCCACCGGGGCGTCGGCCGGGGTCACGCGGCGCAGGAAGCGGGGCATGTCGTCGTCATGGGCCGCCACGAACAGCACTTCGGCGGCCATCAGCGTCCACGCCAGATACGCGCCCAGTACGGAGACGATCAGCCCGGCGCTGACGAAGACCGCGCCCCACGTGCCGACCGCCGCCTCCAGCACGCCGGCCATGGACGGCTGGCGCAGGCCGGCCGTCTCCTGTGCGGGCAGGATGCCGAAGGAGACGATGGTGACCGAGGCGAAGACCGCGAAGACACTGAGGAACCCCAGCAGTGTGGCTCGGCCGACGTCCTCGCGCCGCCGGGCGTGACGGGAGTAGACGCTCGCGCCCTCGATGCCGAGGAAGACGAAGACGGTGGCGAGCATGGTGCCGCGCACCTGGTCGAAGAGCGACCCGGTGTGGTCGGCGCCGCGGAAGTTGTCGGCGAAGACGTCCGTGTCGAGGCAGAACAGCGCCAGGACGACGAAGACCACGATCGGAATGATCTTGGCTACGGTCACGATGCGGTTGATGGCGGTGGCTTCCTTCACTCCCCGGCGCACCAGGAAGAAGAACCCCCACAGTCCCAGGGAGGACAGCACCACCGCGAGGACGGTGTCCCCCTCACCGAGGGCGGGCACCACTGCTCCGATCGTGGACATGATCAGAACCCAGTAGGTGACGTTGCCGACGCAGGCGCTGGCCCAGTACCCGAACGCCGAGAAGAAGCCGAGATACTCGCCGAATCCCGCCTTGGCGTAGGCGTAGACACCGGCGTCGAGGTCCGGCCGGCGCACCGCGAGGTACTGGAAGACCAGGGCGAGCATGAGCATCCCGGCCCCGGCGATCACCCACGCGATGAGCGCACCGGCGACCCCTGTCTCCTGGGAGAACCGCCCGGGCAGGGAGAACACGCCGGCCCCGACCATGGAGCCGACCACCATGGCGACCAGGGTGGGAAGTGCCAGCTTCGCCGCCCCCGCCGACGCGGGACGCCCGCCCTCCGTGTCCGCCGGGCTCATGGACCGTCTCCCCGCAGACGCTCGCAGGTCCCTTCACGGTCCCGGACCTGTCGGCACCCCGAAGGGGTACGGCCCGGGCCGCGGACGGGAGACGGCTGCCGCTCCGCCCCCGATGCACCCGGTGCGTCCGTCCCGTACCGGACAGCGAGGCCGATGGTCACGCGGCCACGCCGCGGCTCCAGGACCGGCGCGCTGCTCGTCGGCGCAGCCCGGTCCGCCTCTCGGCGCCGTGCGCCGAACGCATGGTGTCCGCGCGCACGGACACGACAGGCGCTTCGCCGTCGTGCGAGAGCTGGTCGGGTGGGGACTGGTCGGGTGGGGACTGGTCGGGTGGGGACTGGGCGGGTGAGGGCTGGTCGGGTGAGGGCTGAAGGAACGCAAGATCCATATTGCTCAGGCCGGGCGGCCCTACCGCCTTCCTACGGATGCGCAGCGAACAGCACCCTAGCCCCCTATGTCTCATTTGTGGTGAAGCGAGGCGCGGTGGGGCCGTCGCGTGCCGCGCTGTGCGCGCCCGGTCCCGGAAGCGGCGGCTATCCGCCTACCAGCGCGGCCACCAGGCGCGTCATGGAGGGCCGTGGGTCGGGTGTGCCCGGCCAGCCGGTCATCAGGAGGTGATGGGCGGTGCCGACGACGGCGAGGGCCACGGTGTGCGGGTCGACGGTCTCCGCCACCCGGCCGAGCCTCCGCTCGGCCTCCAGATAGCCGGTGATGGCCTCCTGGATCGCGGCGAAACCGGGCGCCCCGCCTTCCAGGGCCTCACGGATACGCAGCGTGGCGGCGGGGCGGGTCATGGCCAGGCCCGAGACGGCGGGACCGCCGGAGTCGAACAGCGCGAGGGCGACGGTCTCCAGGTTCCGTGCCACGGTGCCCTGCCCCACGAGCCCCGACAGTGCCTCCGCCTTCGCCGCCGTCCGCGCGAACCGGTCGAGACAGAGTTCGGCCACGAACTCGTCGAACCCCGAGAAGTGCGCATGCAGCAGTCCCTTGGCGCAGCCCGCCTCGGTCGTCACGGCCCGGCTGGTGAGCGCGCCGGGCCCGTCCCTCTCCACGACGCGCTCGGCGGCCGCGAACAGCCGCTCGCGTACGTCCGGCGTCGCCACTCCGCGCGGTGACATGGGCCCCTCTTCCGTTCCGTCTCCGCCGCCCGCAAAGGGGCGCAACCCGCTGGATAGTAACGGGTCTTGTCAGTTTGGGCACGCGCCCATACTGTTTGGGCAGACGCCCATTCTCCGTCGTCCACCACAGGAGGAACCCGTGCCGGACATCGTCAACACCGAGCAGGCACAGGCATGGAACGGCTCCGAAGGATCCCACTGGGCCCGCACCCAGGACCGCTGGAACGCCGTGAACGAAGGCTTCAACGAGCCGCTCCTGGACGCCGCCGGAATCACCGGGGACCACCGGACCCTCGACCTCGGGTGCGGCTCGGGACAGACCACGCGTCTCGCCGCGCTCCGGGCGCCCCGA
The DNA here is from genome assembly GCF_014650915.1 of Streptomyces poonensis. Taxonomy (GTDB): domain Bacteria; phylum Actinomycetota; class Actinomycetes; order Streptomycetales; family Streptomycetaceae; genus Streptomyces; species Streptomyces poonensis. The sequence continues at coordinate 50,862 of NZ_BMVW01000014.1, forward strand.
GGGCACGCGTTGGGCCTCGACCTGTCCGGCCCGATGCTGGCCGCGGCCCGGGCCCGCGCCGAGCGGGAGGGAATCGCCAACGCATCCTTCGCGCAAGGTGACGCACAGGTGCACCCCTTCGGGGCGGGCGCTTTCGATGCGGCGATCAGCCGCTACGGAGTGATGTTCTTCGCCGACCCCGTCGCGGCCTTCGGCAACGTCGGCCGGGCGCTGCGCCCCGGCGGGCGCCTGGCATTCGTCTGCCCGGCCGATGCCGTGCTCAACGACTGGGTGGCGGCGATGGCGTCACTGCGCGACTTCCTGCCGGTCGGCGACTTCGGGCGGACGGGGTCGCCCGGCATGTTCTCCCTGGCCTCGCCGGACCGTATCCGCGACGTCCTCGCCGCAGCCGGATTCACCGGGATCACCATCAACGAGGCGCAGGCGTACGGGACATGGGGACGCGGAGCCGAGGACGCGGCGGAGTTCCTGCTGGGCACGGGACCCGGTCGCCACCTGATGGCGCAGGCCGACACCACCGCACGGGCCCGTGCCCGCCGCACCCTGACGGACCACCTGCGCGACCATGAGACGGCCGACGGCACGGTCCGGCTGCGTAGCACGTCGTGGCTGGTCACGGCGGACCGCCCGGCCGACTCGTCGGACCGGCCCTGAGCCGCCCATCTGCGGATCCGCCGGATGCGCGGGCGGCCTTCGTCCGATCCTGTGCTCCGGCCATGGCCGCGTCTCTTCGACACACTGCTCGACCTTGCACTGGTGCGAGGAGAGCGGGGCGCGGGGTGACGATCCGGTGCCTGCGGAGCGCCAGGGGAAGTGGGCGGGTGAGTGCGGCTCGGCGGGCTGGGCGCGGATCCCCGCCATGACACCGGTGAGCCGCACCGCGTGGCCGCCCCCCGCCGGCTATCCGGCCGTGGGGCTGGGAGTGGGGGTCGGTGAGCTGGTGTTGACGTCCAGGTCCGGGCGTGGGGTGAGGACGACGACCGGGGCGCCCGGCTGGGGTGCGGGAGGGGTGAGCTGGTCCTTGGGCAGCTTGGGTGGGGCGGTCTGCTGGAAGTTGATCTGTTCGTAGTTGACCAGGCCGGTCTTCTCGAGGACCGTGATGTGGTCCAGGACGGTGTCGTTGGCCAGGTCGGCCAGTTGGCGGACCAGAGTGTTCTCGGTGCTGGCGCGGATCTTGGCGATGGCCGGGAAGATCTGGCCGTGGGTGACGCGCATGATGTTGACCGCGGTGGAGTCGAATTCCCTGCCGCTCTTGGAGTCCACGGTCGCCACGAACTGCTGCTGCTGCGGAGTGGCCTGGTTCGGCAGGGTGATGTTCAGCTCGGGGGCGATTCTGCGGCACAACGCGTCGAGTCCGGCATGCCCGACGATCAGGTGTTCGCCGGCCTCCTTCATCTCCTTCGTCGTGCCGCGCTCCATGGCCATCTCGCCGAGCGGGTACTCCCACAGCCCGGCCGAGCGCACCTTGACCACGAAGTCGCGGTCCGCTTCGGTCAGCGGCCCGAAGCGGGTGTTGGCGACGGTGCGGGACGACGAGGTGGCCGTGTTCTCCACGCCGAGTACGGCGGGATAGGCGAGGGCGGTGAGGGTCAGGCCCAGCGCACCGACGATGAAGATGGTCCCGGCCGTGTTGCGCGAGACGGGCATGAGGCCTCCTGACGTGAGCGGCTTGTACGTCAGGGAGTACGGAGGCGCCGAGTGAATCATTCATCGACCTGAGCGAATCCCGCACTCATCAGCCGCGCGGTGTTCTCTGCACGCGGTGATGTCGTGGACCCGGCGTTATGTGCGCGTGCACGCCGCCGTCCGCGCGAGGATCCGCCACGGGCCCTGACGCCTCACGGGCACCTTGTGATCCACGCACGGGCGCCCTGCCTTCCCCGTGCCGAGGGGAAGGCAGGGCGGCAGGCGTGCCGCCCACTGTTCATGCGTCAGCGGGGCCGGTACGAGGTGGCCAGGACGGAGACGGTGACCTGGTCGGGCAGGGGGCCGTCGTCATCCAGGTCCGCACGTGGCACGTGGCGTGCGCTCGGTGTCATTGCCACCAGGTCGAGGACGTCCTGCCGGGCCAGGGGCGCGGCGTACTCGACCAGTTCGGTGACGGTGGCGTCGAAGTAAGGATGCAGCGCCCGGTGCAGGCGCTCCTCCTTGGCAGGGTCGATCGTGACCATCGCCGGGAGCGGGCCGCGCAGCTCCGCCAGGTGCCGCCGCGTAGGACGCACCACGATCAGCCGGCCGGATGAGCGCAGCACCCGATGGAACTCGGACGGGTTCCGGGGCGCGAACACGTCAAGCACCACGTCGGCCACCCCGTCGGCCAGCGGGAAGGGGCGGAAGACGTCCCAGGTCGCCGCGGCGGCTCGTTCATGGGCCCGGCCCGCCGAGCGCAGTGCGCGCACCGAGGTGTCCAGACCCAGCCCACGGGCGACGGACAGTCGGTCGAGCACACCGGCCAGGTAGTAGCCCGTGCCGCACCCCACATCCACGACCGTGCCCTGTCCGGTCACGGCGTCGGCCGCCAGGCGTGCCACGGTCCGGCGGATGGGCCCGTACGTTCCGGTGGACAGGAACCGGCTCCGGGCCCGAGCCATGGCGGCGTCATCGCCGCTGGTGGCGCGGGTGCCCGCCAGGAGGCTGACGTAGCCGTGGCGGGCGACGTCGAAGGTGTGGCCCGCCGGGCAACGCAGCGCACCACCGCGGGGATGGAGGTGAGCGCGGCACGTCGGGCAGCGCAGCAGGTCGAGGAACGATGCGAGGGCAGGGCGAAGAACGGGCACGAGGCACTCCTGGCAACGGTGGAGGAAAGGGACCGTGCCTGTGCGTGCACATTGAGGGGCGCCACCCGGGAACACACAGGTCCAGCCTCTGGTCACCTGGGTGCGGGAGCGCGAAGAGAACGTGATGCACGCGGCAGGCACGCCTAGGAGGGCGACGCCGTCCGGCATCGCCCTCCAGACCTCCCGGTCACAGGAAGCAGTGGTGCGGGGTGCTCAGAGCGCTCATGGATGCCACGCCACGAGTCTACGATCTTCGACGGGAGCCTCACTGTCACGATCGGTTCGAACCGTCATCGTGCGGTGCGCAGTCCGAGGACGTACGTCGCGGTGAGCGCAACGGCAGGGTCTTCGTCCTGTGACAGATCCGCGAGGGCACGTGACGTCTTGGCCCCCGGGACATCCGCGAGCGCCTGGGTCAGGCGTCGACGCGCGGACGGTCCAACGGTGTCGTGGGCGAGACAGTCGACGAGCCTGGTGGCGATCTGATCCGCCAGCTCGGGATCACTCGCCAGCGTGCTCAGCGCATCGGCTGCGTCGACGTCGTTCGCATCCTCGACGATCATGTCGATGAGCGTCGGGACCGCGTCGGCTGTGCCCCGTGTCCCGAGCACCAGAGCCGCACACCTGCGGACGACGATGTCGGAGTTCCCGAGGGCATCGCGCAGCAGCGCGGTCGCCTCATCGCTCGGCAGCTCGGCGATGGACCGGACGGCACGCTTCCGCACCTCGGCGACTGGTGAGCCGAGGCCCTCCGCCAGCAGTGCGAGTCCGGATCCGTCATCGGCCGATCGAGCCAGAGCCCATCGAAGGGCTCCGGCGACGTTCGGGTCCGTCTCGCTCAGGGCTGCCTCGACCAGGGCTTCCACCGGCACCGTGACCTCTGCGACCGAGGACAGGGCCGCGCGCTGACGTTTCCCGGCACTCTCCGCACCCAGGGCCTGGAGAAGCGCGACGATCTGGAGAACGTCCCCCCAGTCGGCGGGTTCCGTGGCATCGATCCGACGGAGTCGCGTGAGCAGTCTCGTTTCACCCGCGATGCGGTCCAGCGTCTGGCGGATGAGGTCGTCGACGAGCTCCGAGGGCTTGAAGCCGGGATCGTCCAGCGCGCGCCCGACCTCGCGCAGCGACAGTCCCAGTGACCGCAGGCTCTCGATATGGAAGATCCGCCGGATGTCCTCGCTGGAGTACTCCCGATAGCCGGACTCGGTACGACCCGTCGGCCGCACCAGGCCGAGCGAGTCGTAATGCCTGAGCATGCGGGCGCTGACCCCGGACCGCCGTGCCACCTCACCGATCAGCACTTCCTGTCACCCCTCCTGGCCGGCCGGTCCGAGGGCCACGATGCGCTTCGCCTCCTCGACCGCGAACGCGAATCCGGCATCCGGGTCGCGGAACAGCCGTTCCGTGGCGATCGCGTGCTGACGCGCGCGAGGGTCGGCAAGCGTCATCGCGGCGCGCAGGGTCGGCATGATCACCTCACCGAGCGCGATCAGCGCCCGGCTCAGGCTCAACTGCGTCTCACGCTCGCCGCGCCCGAGCTGTGTCGCCAGCACTCCGGCCAGTTCCCGTTCCTCGCCTTCCGGTACGAGTACGACCGCTGCCCGCCAAGCGCTCCGCGCCACCTCGTCGTCGGTGTCGGTCAGGAGCGCCCGTGTGATCGCGGGCCATGCTCGCCGACTCCCGATCTTGGACAGTGTGTGCAGCGCCTGGCTGCGCGCCTGGGCGCGCTCCGAGCGGAGCGCATCGATGAGCTTCGGGACCGTCATCGCCGACGGGTGGCGGGTGAGTGCCCACGTGAGCATTTCGCGCACGTAGAACTCGGGCTCGACCGCGCATCGTTCGACGAGCTTGTCGATGTACCGCGGGTCCGGGTCCGTGCCGACAGCCAATGCTGCCTGCAGTCGTACCGACGAGCTGCTGTTCTCCAGTACCTGGAGAGCCCTCATCGTGCTCGAGTCCTCTTGCGACATGGTCACCGGCACCGCCTCCTTGGCTCCAGTGAAGACCTTGTCACTGTGTCAAGGTCAAGCGCGGCCGGCGGTCACCCCGTGGGACGGCCGGGTGCCTTCGGGCTCTCTCCCTGTGGGAGACGGCACGTCGACGTGCTGAAAACCACCGCATCTGATGTGCTTGTCTGTGCAGTTTCTCCCTTTATGCGAGGATCGATCATGGGCAGTGACGAAACACGCGAACGGCTCCAGCACATGCGCGAGAAAGCCCGGGAACTGGCGGATGCCGCGGGGCGGTCCAGCGACCCGGCGGAACGGCAGCGTCTGCAGGAGAAGGCCCGCAGGTTGCAGTCCCGTAGCGAACAGGAAAGCGCCATGCGGAGCGGAGACATCTACCCTTCGGAGTAGAGAGCTGCTCGCCATCCGCTGTGAGCAGCGCTTCGTGAGGACGGCGTGGTCGCCGTCGTTGCCCGCTGTTCTTGTGCGAAGCGGGTCAGCATGATCGAAAAGTGACGTCCGTCGCAGTCAGCGCCGTCTGGAAATGTTGCGTTCTCGGATTATGTTGCACCCGCACATGAACATTTTCACGCCCGTCTTCCTGGGAGACGTCGAACTCGCCAACCGGGTCGTCATGGCCCCGCTGACCCGGATGCGCTCCGGTTCCTCCGGTGTTCCCGGGGACCTGGTGGTGGAGCACTACCGGCAGCGGGCGAGCATCGGACTGATCATCACCGAGGGCACCTACCCGAACCACGAGTCGCAGGCCTTCGTGGGACAGCCGGGCATCGTCACCGACGAGCAGGTGGCGGGCTGGCGGCGGGTGGCCGAGGCGGTGCACGCCCGCGGAGGCCGCATCGTGATGCAGGTCATGCACGGCGGCCGGGTCACCCACCCCGACGTCAACGGCGGCCGTCGGGTCGTCGCCCCCAGCGCGATCGCGATCGACGGCGAGGGGCACACGGAGAAGGGCAAGCAGCCCTACCCGGTGCCGCACGCGCTGACCGTCGAGGAGGCGCGGGCGGCCCTCGACGACTTCGTCACCGCCTCCCGCCGGGCGGTGGAGGAGGCCGGCCTGGACGGCGTGGAGATCCACGGCGCCAACGGCTACCTGCTGCACGAGTTCCTCTCCCCGGCGTCCAACCGGCGTACCGACGAATACGGCGGCTCCCCGGAGAACCGGGCCCGCTTCGTCGTCGAGGTGGTGACGGCGGTGGCCGAGGCCATCGGCGCCGGCCGGGTCGGGCTGCGGATCTCCCCGGAGCACAACATCCAGGACGCCCTCGAGACCGACCGGGACGACGTCCTGGCCACGTACGGCCACCTGATGGACCAGCTGCGCCCGCTGGGCCTGGCGTACCTCTCCGTCCTGCACCGGGAGCCGGCCGGCGAACTGGTCCAGGAGCTGCGCCGCCGCTTCGGCGGCAAGCTGATCGCCAACAGCGGCTTCGCCTCGCCGACCACGCGTGAGGAGGCGGTGGAGCTGATCGAGGCCGCGCACGCCGACGCCGTGGCCGTGGGCCGCGCGGTCATCGCCAACCCCGACCTCGTCGAGCGCTGGCAGGGCGAGCACCCGGAGAACGAGCCGCGACCCGGGCTGTTCTACGCGCCGGGGGCCGAGGGGTACACCGACTACCCGTTCCTCCGGGCGAGCTGAGCCCCGCAACGCCCCGCGACCGTACGCCCGTCCCCCTGTCCGCACCGCGCGGCGCGGGGACGGGCGTACGGGCGTGTACGGCTGTGTACCCGTTCACTTCACGAGCTCCAGAGGTTCCAGAGGTGCACTGAGCCGCGCAGGGACGCCGGGCGTCGCCGCCCGGGCCGCGCCGTCGGCGTGGTGCTCGCTCCGGTCAGCCCCGCTGGAAGAACTCCACCTCGGCCAGGGCCAGGTGACGGCCCCCGGTCAGGTCGACGGCCGAGCGCAGCACCAGGCGCACCGTCTTCACGTCGCTTATTCCGGTGGGGATCGTCTGCGGGCCCGGTTTGTCGCTGAGGGTGAGCTCCTTGTGGTGCTTGGTGCCGTCCTGCGCCGTCACCTCCAGGTCCATCTGGAGCGCGCGTGCCTGGCGGGCGTAGTCCTCCGGGGACGCGGACGCGCCGTTGGTGATGATCAGGTCGACCAGCCGGAACGGCTTGCGGAAGGTGTAGGTCACCGAGGCGCCCGGCGCGGGCGCGCCCCAGTAGCGGTTGTTCAGCCCGTCCGTGGTGTTCGTCGCCGGGTGCCGGGGGACCTCGGCGCTCGCCCCGACGTCCACCGGGGTCACGGGTCTGGGCTTGCTCAGCTTGTCCCTGGTGTCCTCGAACAGGGCGCGTCCGGCGGGCAGGAGCAGGAGACCGGCCGCGCACAGAGCAACCACCACGGCCAGGATCACCAGGAGCCGTACCGCCCGGCCGGAGCTCGACCGCACCCGGCGGCGGAACGGCCACACGGTCCGCCACCACGGCAGCGGAGCGGGCTTCGCGGCCGAATTCAGCGGGGTCGCGCAGCGCCGGCAGAACCTGCGGTCCGGCGGGTTGGGCGTGCCGCAGGCGGGGCACGGCGTCCCCGTCATCTCGTCCGGCACCGCCACGGGGCGTACGACGGGGCGCGGGGCCACCGGCTTCGCCGGGCGTACGGGCAGTACGGGGTCCGGTGCCGATGTCTCGGGGGTGGGGGCGGCCGGGGGCCGAGGGTCCGGCACGCTACGAAGGGTTGGAGCGGGTGAAGTGGGCGAGGGCGGGGGCGAGGGTGGAGTGGGTGAGGGCGATGGCGTCGGCGGAGCTTGCGGAGGCCGTGCGCCCGTTTCCGATGCGGTGGGTCCGGACGCTGTGCATTCGGATGCGGTGGGTCCGGATACGGACGGCGCCGGTGCCGTGGCGGGGGGAGTCCGGTCGGCGAAGGGGGGTTCCCCGGCGCTGACGGGCGAGCCGTGCGCAGAAGCGGTCGACTTGGTGGGGGCATCGTCCGGGCCGGTCCGGCCAACGTCCGGGCTGGTGCGGGCGTCGTCCGGGCCGGTCCGGGGTGGAGGGTTCGCTGTCTTCTTCCGGTCGGGATCGTCGCCGGGACCCATGTGGTCGCCGGGGGGCGATTCCGCGGCCGGAGGAGCGCTCACTGCCCGCGCCGCGCCCCGGTGACGGCCCGTCAGCCGGGTGCGCAGCGGCGAAGTACGGGCAGGCTCGGCGGGCGCGGGCTCGTCCTCCGGGGAAGGCGCGGGCGCCGGGGTGCGGTCCGGCGGGACCGGGGGCGCCGAGCGCGTGCTCGTCGTCGGTGCGGTGTCCGACCAGCCCAGGTACGCGCCGCAGTTGCCGCAGAAGTCGTCGTCCGGGCTGTTGGACGCCCCGCACGCGGGACACGCGCGCATGACGTCACCTCCCTTCGTCGGTGGGCGGGCCGGGCAGGACCTCCACCCGGCAGACGGTGTGCACCGGGCACATGACCCGGACGATCTCGCGGACGCGGTCGGCGTCCACCTCGTTGTCCCCGTGGTCCGGCCACACCCGGACCAGCGGATCGGAGGAAGGCTCCGGCGGGAGGGCGGCACCGGCGGTGCTCGACCACGTCGCGCCGCCGTCCCCGGTCACCTCGGCGTGCACGCCGAGCGCGAGCCGCAGCGCCTCCACCAGTCCGCGCCTGGTGCCGCGCCACCGGTGCAGCTCCACCGCGCGGACGACGGCCTCGCGGCGCTGTTCCACGGGCCACTGCGGGTCGTCGGCGGCGCCCACCCAGGACGCCAGCCAGGCCAGGAAGTCGGTCGGAGCCACCCGGGGGTCCAGGTAGGCGGACAGGTTGTCGAGGGTCGTGAAGACCGGCGCGAGGACGGTGTCGAGTCCGGCGGTGAAGCGCTGCGCGAAGTCGTCGTCGGCGTACAGGGCGGGCAGCTGCCCGCCGATCGGGTACCGGCTCGGCAGGCCGGGCACGGCGGCGCGGCTCATCCCCGTGCCCCCTCCGGCTCGACGGCCGTGACGACCACCTGGTGCTGGTGGGAGAAGACCAGCGCGCCCGCGGTCACGTCGACGCGGTCGGCGGGCGCGCCGCGCCGCCCGGTGACCGGGTCGGCAGGGAACAGCCGGACGTCCTCCACCAGCGCGTTGCCGGTGGCGCGTTGCAGTACGCCGAAAACCTCCCCGTACTGCACCGGCCGCCCGAACGGCCACCCGGTGCCCTCGGGACCGCCCCGCAGCGGGTCGAGGTACCCGAACAGCGCGTCGAGCGCCGCGTCGCGCACCCGGTCGGTGTCGCCGGGCGCGGCCGCGAGCCGGGCCACCACGGTGACGCCCTGGTAGACCGGCGGCTCCACGACCAGACGGGTGCCGATCAGACGCCGTTCGTCGAGGCTCGCGGTGATCGCCCGGAGCACCTGCTCGGAGGGGATCAGCTGCTCGAAGCGGAGCCGGCCGTCCTCGTCGGTGACCGCGTCCGGCACCACCAGGACCCGTACCGCGCCCGCGCCGTCGCCGGCGGGCAGACAGCGGACCCGGCGCACCGAGGGCGCCGCCTGGCGGCTGATGATCTCGTAGTCCTCGGCGGTCACCGCGCGCTCCTGCATCCGCAGCGCGTCCGGTGCCCGCAGCTTGGCGTTGGCGAGGCTCTCACCGGCGACGCCGCCGCGCGCCGCCTCCCGGTTGACGACCCGCGCCACGTACGGGACGGAGCTGCGCAGCACGGAGATCGCGCCGCGGGCGACGTTGCCCGCGGTGCCGCCGCCGGTGCGGTAGCGGGCCACCCGCACCTGGGCGCCCTTGGGCGGCACCGCTCCGCACGGCCGCAGCGTGCCGTCCGGTTCGCGCAGCGCCGGGGGGAAGGTGAACTCGCCGGTGGTGGCGTCGACGCGGACGTGCCGGTCGGCGGGCCCGGAGCGGCCGAAGTGCTCCACCAGCTCCCAGCGCTGCCAGCCCTCGGCCGAGGACACCTCCACCACGGGGGGTTCGGCGTCGAGGAGGACCGGCGGGCGGGCGAGCCGGAACGTCTGCCCCGCGACCCCCTCCGAGGTGCCGAGCGGCACGTCGGTCACGGTCTCGGCGTGCTCCACGGACATGGTGCCGCCCACGGTGAACACCGCCGCCTCGCGTACCGTCGGGGACTCCGAGTAGAACGGCTGGCCCGGCTCCGCCTCGGTGACGCGGCAGCGCAGCCAGCCGGCCCGCGTCCCGCCGATCACCGACGCCGTGTGCCCGGCCGGTACGTGCACGATGACCTCGCCGGGCCGGTTCAGCCCGCCGGTGGTGTCCGTGCCGGTCTCGCAACGCTGCCAGCCGCCGCCGTCCCACGCCTCCCACGCGAGCGGGGGCTGACGCGGGTCCACCCCGACGCCCTCCACCCGGCTGTCCAGGCGTACGGCGACGATGCAGCGCGGCACCGCCGCCGGCAGCCCGAACAGCAGCGCGTCGCCCGGTTCCGGCGCCGCCTGGAAGCACGGGATGTCGCGGCCCTCGGAGAGCGCCCCGGTCCGGTCGGTCTGGTCGCCGGTGCGCGGAGCGGTCACCAGACGCGTCAACTCGCTGGGCACGATGCGCAGTTCGTCCGTGGTCGTGAACACCACGGCCTCGTCGGTCTCGCCGCGCGCGGTGGTCACCTCGGTGCCCGCGGGCAGCGCCACCGTGTCGGGCTGCGGCGCCGACAGCCAGAAGTCGACCTCGGCCACCGCCGCCGTCGGCGGGAACAGGCGGATGCCCAGCAGGTCGAGGAAAGCGGTGTAGTTCTTGTCCGGCACCCGGTTCAGCCGGTACAGCAACTGGTCCACGAGGTAGGCGAACGTCTCGATCAGGGTGACGCCCGGGTCGGACACGTTGTGGTCGGTCCACTCCGGGGCGCGCTGCTGCACGTACCGCTTCGCCTCGTCGACGAGCTGCTGGAACCGCCGGTCGTCCAGATTGGGGGAGGGCAGGACCATCAGCCGGCGTCCCTTCCCTCGGCCCCCTCCTCGGAGGGGATCGTGTAGAAGGGGAAGACCAGGTTGCGCCGGTCGTTGGTGGAACGCACCGTGTAGTGCACGTCGATGTAGAGGGTGCCGGCGTCGACGGTGTCGAAGGCGACCACCACGTCGTCCACCGCGATCCGCGGCTCCCACCGTTCGAGGGCCTCACGCACCTGCTGCGCGACGGCACCGGCGGTGGCACCGTCACCGGGGGCGAAGACGTACTCGTGGATGCCGCAGCCGAACTCGGGGCGCATGGGGCGTTCGCCGGGCGCGGTGCCGAGCACCAGCCGGATCGCCTCCTCGATCTCCCGCTCCCGGTCGACCAGGCCGATCCCGCCGGTCGGCCCGACCCGCAGCGGGAACGCCCAGCCGCGGCCGATGAACCGCTCGCTCATCACACGCCCCCGATCAGGACGTTGGGGGCGCCGGTCACGATCATCGCGCCGCACGCGGTCTTGTCCCGGGCCTTCGCGGCGGGCAGCCCGCCGATGAGGACCGTGCCCCTGACGGCCGCGGCCGGGTCGGGCAGGACCACGTTGGCCGGCCCCATGACCGCGTGCGGTGGCATGGGGCAGGTGTGCAGGCTGCCCACGACGGCGGCGGGGCGGCCGCCGATCAGCACGCGTGCCACCGCCTGGGCGGCGCCGGGCGGCGGAGTGGCGATGACACCGCCGTGGTTCGTGGGGTCGCCGGTACGGGCTGCGGCTGGCATGCGGTGCTCCTAGCGGGAGATCGTCGGGCGGTCGGGAGGTGAGCCGGTGGGACGGTCGGGAGGTGAGCAGGTGGGCGAGCGGTGGACAAGGGTGGTCGTACGGGCCTCAGTTGATCCGGATGAGCCTGGCCTTGAGGACGCCCAGCAGACCGCCGTCGACGGTGACGTCCGACTTGCCGTTGACGCTCACCGAGCGGCCGCCGACCGTCACCGAGTCCGTGGCGTCGATGTCCACCTGACGGCCCCGCACGGTCACGCCGCCCTGCCTCGCGTCCAGCGTGATGCCGTCCTTGTCGAGCAGGACGGAGGTGAGGGGGCGGCCCCGCCCGGCGTACACCGTCAGCTCGATCCGGTCCCGCCGGTCGTCCAGGCGTACTTCGAGGCGCTCGTCCCCGGTCAGCAGCCGCAGTCCGGAGGGGCCGGGGGCCGCGGCGTCCAGCAGCTCCACCCGGTGCCCCGAACGCGACACCACCGAGCGGCGGTTCACCTTTCCGCTGGTGCCGTCGATCAGCGGGACGTCGTGCGGCGACGGCCCGTCCACGCCGTTGTAGAGCCCGCCGATGACGTACGGGCTGTCCAGCAGGCCCTGTTCGAACCCGACCAGCACCTCGTCGTTGACCTCCGGACTCACCACACCCCCGCCGCCCTTGCCGCCCCACTGCACGGTGCGCACCCAGTCCGTGGTGTAGGTGTCGTCCAGCCAGGGGAACTTCAGGCGCACCGCGCCGCGCTCTGCGCCGCCCGGCTCGCGTACGTCCGTCACGACGCCGATCGCCAGACCCGGCATGCGCGGGCCACGGCTCGGTGCGTTGGCGCCGGTCACCAGGCCGGTCAGGGAGCGGTCCGGGCTGGCGCTCACCCACACCGTCGTCCGGTACCCGCGGTGCGGCTCGAGGACGTGCTGCACCGCCGTCGCCGTGTACTTGCCCGAGAACGCCTGCCCGACGTTGCCGAGCGCCACGGGTTTGCCCGCCCGGAGCAGGGGGTTTCCCTCGGCCACCGCCTCCAGATCGGCGAAACCCGCACCGACCTGGGCGGCCGTCGCACCGGCGACCGCGGTCGTCTCGGCCTGGGTGCGGTACGGGGTGTCGGTGACGGTCAGCTTCGACGACGCGCCGAACCGGGCGGCGAGCGCCGGACTCAGGCCCGGCACCGCCGTGTCACTGTTCACCGACGGCTGCCGGGCCACCAGCGGCCGCTTCGTGGTGACGTCCCAGCCGCGCACCTCCACCTGGGACGCGCCGTCCGCGGCCGACAGCGCCGCCCGCAGCGCCAGCAGGTTCCGCCCGTACTCCAGCACCATCGGGTTCCGGGTGGCCGACGTCGACGGCGCGGGCGCGCCCGACGCCTTCTGCGGCCGGGTGAACTGGAGCAGCCCCTTGTCGTCGACACGCACCTGCGCGCCGCTCTCGGCGGCCAGGTACTGCAGGAAGTCCCAGTCGGACACGTTGGCCTGGGAGAGCTGCCGGTAGGTGACCGGCGCGGCCTGTACGGTGCCGCAGGCCAGCCCGGCACCGGCCGCCACCTTGCGGACGATGGCCGCCGCCGTCATGTTCCGGTACGCCACCACCTTGCGGCCCCGCTGGAGACGGTGCGCCTTGGAGTAGGCGCGCACCACGGTGAACGAACCCGTGCTGTCGCGGTCCACCTCCAGGGCCGTCACCTCGCCGTCGAACAACCTCTCGCGGGCCTGCCCCTTCACGGTCACCACCGACACCCGCAGCGGGGTGCCGATGGTGACGCCGGTCGCCTTCAGGAACTCGTGGTCGGGGTCGCGGAAGGTGAGCACCGCCGCGTCGGGCAGCCCCACGTTCTCGTCCACCACGCAGCTCACCAGCTGGGCGGCCCAGACCGGCGGGAGCTCGGCGGGCGCCTCCACGACGGGGTCCGCCGCGAACGACCGGCCGCCCCGTGCCGCCTCGGATGTGCTCACCGCTCCTCCTCGCCTCCCGCGTCCCGCAGCCCCGGCACCACCAGTTCGGTGCCGGGCACGAGCGCCATCGGATCGTCGATTCCGTTCGCCTCCGCGATGACCCGCCAGGCCGTCGGGTCCCCGTACTCCCGCCAGGCCAGCAGGGCGAGGCTGTCGCCCGCCACCACGGTGTGCGTACTGCGGGCGTCGCGCGCGCCGGACGTCGGGTTCTGGCCCGGCGGGTCGACGCTCGCCTCCTCGATCGACAGCGCGCAGGTCGCCCGCAGCGGCTTGCCGTCCACGTCGAACAGCGTGTACGTGACCGACAGACTCGACAGCACCCCGTCGAACGCCGTCGTCCGCGCGGTGCCCCACTCGAACCGCACCCACGGGCTGGCCGGCTTCTTGCGGCCCAGGCTGGCCGGGGTCGGCACGCACGCCTTCATCAGCTTCTCCACCGCCTGCTCCACGGAGTTGTCGTGGGTGGCGGTGGCGTCCAGGAACACCTCGAGGCTCAGCGTGCGCGGGCCGCTGCCGACGAACTCGGGCAGTGCCGACTGCCCCGCCATCCGGGAGGGGGAGCGACGCCACTCGGTCGTCTTGCGCAGCTCCAGGGTGGAGGGGTTGAACTGGAGGTTCAGCCGCGCGATCGTCCCGCCGGGCTTCGCACCGACCGAAGCGGGGGGCTCCTTCAGGGTCAGCTGGGCCCTGGCCCGGCTGGAGCGGACCGCTGGGGACATGCGGGGTCTTCCTTTCCTGGGCTCGTACGGGAGCGGGAGCGGGGACGGGCGGGCGGCGGCGGTTCATGAGGGAGTCAGAGGAAGTCAGAGAAAGCCAGTGGGAGTCACGAAGGCCGAAGTCCTTCGTGGGCGATCTCCAGCGTCTCCACCGCGGCCTCGGAACTGGCGGGGTCGAAGGACGGCCCCTGCCAGCGCACCGGGACGATCCCGAACACCTGCCAGCTGATGATCCGGGTCAGGTCCGGTTTCAGTGCCACGATCTCGCCGTCCTTGGGCTCCACCCGCTTCAGCGTCTCGTCGAGCCAGCGGGCGATCTTCGCCGTGTCGGCGGTGACCGGCCGGGTGAGCGTGATGTTCGACCAGGTCACACGCCCGGGCAGGTTCCACGTGAACCCGTTGTTGCCGCCCTCGGCGTACGTCTCCATCTCGACCTCGGCGCCCATGCCCGAGCAGGTGTGGAAGGCGCCCAGGTCGTTGCCGCCGATCGCGAGCCGGAAGAACACGCTCGTCGCGAAGATGTTGTCCGTCATTCGTCCGTCATCCGTTCCGTGCCCTCGTGCCCTTGTCCGCTTCGTGCCCTCAGCGGCGTCCGTCGTGGGGGCGGCCCACGCGTTCCCGGCCGCGCCGCAGCTCGGTGCGGAGCAGCCGGGCCACCGGGTCGATCAGACGGCGCGCCAGGTCGTCCAGGTCGAGGCCGGGATCCTGCGGTGCCGGTGTGGCGGCGTGCCGGGCCGCGTCCCTGCCGGAGGCGGACGACGCGGAGGCCGGCCGCGACCGGCCGCGCGCCGGTACCGCCTTGGCCGGTACGCCCGTGGGCAGGGCCGCACCGCCAGTGCCGCCGGTGCCGCCGATGTCACGCTGCACCGGGGGCACCGCCCGGCCGGTTCTGCCGTCTGCCGCCGAGCCGGAGACCGGGGAGGCCGGTGCGGCGGCTCTCCGCTGGACCACGGGGACGGTGGCACCCGGGTGGGGCGTTTGTGCAGGTGCAGGTGCAGGTGCTGTGGCCGTCGATGGGTGGAGGGCGGTCGTCGGGAGTGACCGGGGCGCCACGGCTGCTGCTCCGGGTGTCTCCCGTCGGGGCGGCGCGGGCCGGACGACGGGGACCCGTCGGCCGGAGCCGGGAAGGTCCCGCGAGTCGGGGGAGCTGGGGGAGTCGGCGGGGCTGGGGGAGCCGGGGGAGTCGGCTTTCCGTATGCCCGTGCCCGTGCCCGAACCTGCCGACGGCCCGCGCTGCGCGGTCGCGGCCCGCTGCACCCGTGGCCTCGCCGGAGAGACCTCGGACGGCGCGGAACCGCTCCGCAAGGTGATCGGGGCGGTCGGTACGTCCGGTGTGCCGGGCCAGCGCGCCGCCACCACGGGGCGACGGTCAGCCGAACGCGAGGCGGCAGGTGGGTCCACCCCCTCCGGGGCCCGGGTGTTCAGGGAGAGCGGGCGTGCGGCGAGCAGAGGAAGGACGTGAGGCGCCACCGGGGTCGAGGGTGCTCCGGAGCGGGGCGCGGCGAAGGAACGCAGGCGGGAAGGGCCGGAGCGGCTGGCGCCTCGGGTGCCTTCGGCCACGGTCCGCGCGACCACGACCGGGGTTCGGGCGATGGGACCAGTGGGATCGATGGGATCAGTGAGATTCGTGGAACCTGTGGGACTGGTGGGGCCGTGGGCCCGTTGTTCGCCGGAACCGGACCCGCCGGACGCCGTGCCGGCGGAAACCTCGCCCGCCGGGTGGTGGGGTGCCGCGGCCGAGGGCGGGGTCACCAGCGGCGTGGCGGTTCCGTCCCCGTGGCGGACGGGGCCGGGCTCCCGGGTGCCTCCGGGCGACGACCGGTCCGCGAGACGGCGCTGCACGTCGGCCGTTCCCAGCAGTGGCGCGTCCGCCCCGCGCTCTCCCGGTGTGCGCGGTGCGGTCCCGTCAGGTGTCGTGTGGCCGTGCGCGGTGAGCGGCGGCGCCGGGGCGCGCTGGACATCCGCGCTGCTGGACGCCGTACGGGAGGCGCGTCCGCCGGACGCGGCGGAATCGGGCAGGCCGGCGCTCGGCGGCAGCGCGGACAGCGGGGCGCCCAGGCCGCCGCGCGCACGTGCCCCGCGGCGGCCGGGGCCGGGGCCGAAAGGCCTGTGCGGGTCGTCGATCGGTGCGGCGGTGCCGTGGGCCGTGTCCTTCGCGCCGCCGGGAGCCGGTGCCTTGCGACTGCCGTCGTACGGGTCCGGCGTGCTGATCGTTCCTTCGGCGTGACGCTGGACGACGGGCAGCGTCGGACCGGACGCGGATCCGATGCCGGGCGCGGGGTGCGGAGCGGTCTCGCCCGGCAACGGCTGAGCCGTGGACGGCAGTTCGCTCAGCGGGGCGCCTAGGGGTGCGCGGCTCCTGCTCGCGGGCGGTGTGGCGGCGCGCTGCACAGGAGCGATGGCGTCCGCCGTCGTCCCGGCGGGTGCCGGCGAGGTGGACGAAGGGACGGGAACGTCAGGGGCGGTGCCGTCGCCGGACTGCGGGGCGGCGGCGGGCCGCACCGAGAGCACACGGCGCACGGGTCCGGCCGGGCGCCGGGCGACGGTCAGGCGCGGCCCCACCGGGTGAAGCCGGACGGCCGGGTGGGACACGTCCACATCGGTGCCGGAAGGACGGGGCTCCTGCGGCTGTCCGCCTTCCTGGGGGGACCGTGGCTCGGCCGTTCCCCTCGCGGCGCGTTGGACGGCCGGGCCGGACGGCGTACGCCTCCCGGAACCGGCCGGTGACCGCGATGCGCGCCCGGACTCCGCCGCGGGCGAGTCGGACCGTGCCCGTACGGTGGGCCTGCCCGGAGCGGACCGTGCCACGGCTCCGCCGGCGACCGCGCCCGGGACCACCGCCACACGTCGTACCAGAGGGATCTCAGGAACGGCCGACCGGACGCCGGTGTCTCCGGAAGTCACGACCGGGCCGGGGCCCTGCTGCACGGCTCGTCGGACGGGCGGGGCCGACAGGGGAAGCACAGTGGGAGAACCCGCGGACGTGAGGCCGCGGGTCCGTGGGGCATTCCCCGGACCGTCCGTCCCCGCGGTGCCGCTGTCGCCGTGACGCCCCTCGACGAGTGCCCGCCCGGCGCCCGCCTCCGCCGCTCCGGCGCCGCTACGGGAAGGCCGTACGGCGGGGAACTCCGAGCCGGACGCAGCCGTACCGGCCGAAGCCGTGCCGGACGGGGCCGAAGCCGTGCCGGACGCGCCCGACCCGGACAGCACCGGGCCGGACGACTGCGCACCCGGACGCGCCCGACGCGCGCCCTGCGATCCCCGCGCGGCGGACGGTGTCCGAGCCGCACTGCCCGAAGTCGCGCCGTCCGGAATCCCGGTGCCCGCCGTCCCGGCGCCCGCACCCCCGGCATCCGGTGCACGGCCCTGTTCCAAGCCGTCCGCCCCCTGTGGGCGCACCGCCCGGAGCAGCAACGGACCCCCGCCGGTGCGAAGGGCGGGCTGCGGGGCGGCGGCCGGACGTGTGACGCCGCGCACCAGGCCGGCCGGCGCCGTGGGCAGTACGGCGTGGCCGAGGCCGGTACCGAACGACGGGTTCTGCCAGGCGGTCAGGCCCGCACGGAAGGCGAGGCCGTCGCTGACGCCGAGCGGGGCGCGGGAGACGGTGAGGTCCGGCGCCGTGGTGCTGCGCCAGCCGCCGTCCCAGCCGCCAGGCACGGAGGAACCCGGGACGCCGGGCGCGCTCCGCTCCGGTCCGTCCGGGCCGTCGCTGGACGGACCGGCGCTGGACGGACCGGCGCTGGACGGTCCGCCTGCACCGGCGCCGGAGCGAACCCCGTGCCGCGCACGGCCCGCGGTGTCCGCTCCGGCGGCCCGGCGGCGCAGCCAGTCCCGCCATGCCATGTGATCAACCGCCTTCGTTCATGCGGGTGTTGATGCGGGCGATCTCGGCCACCCACTGCTGCCGTTCGCCGTGGGTGAGGTCGAGGATCTCCTCACGTGGCCAGTGGAAGTGATAGGCGATGTACGCGATCTCCTCCCGGAGCCGGGGAAGCGCGTACGTCACGATTCCCCCAGGCGCCCACCCGAGAGGTCGACCTCGAAGCCGCCCTCGCAGTGCGGGCAGGTCACCGCCGCGCGGGTGTGGCCCTCGCTGTTGACGCGGCGGTAGAAGTCCTGGAGGAAGGCGACGTCGGTGGCGTACATCCGTTCCACGACGCCGGCGTGCACATCGGTGATCGAGCCGATCCGGGTGATCACCTGGCTCAGCAGCACCACGCTCAGGTACGCCGGGTTCTCCTTGACGCGCAGGTCGATCTGGGGCCGCAGCTCGTCCCGGGCCGTGGCCAGCCGCATCGCGCCGTGGCGGTGCACCGTGCCCGCCTCGTCGACGTACCCGCGCGGCAGCTCGAACTCGAACTCGGTGCGCAGCCCGCTGCTGTCCTCAGGGCGTGGCGGGGCGGCGGCCGGAGTGGGGGCCGCCGCCTGCTCCGGCGCCTGGGCGGGCGCCGTCACCTGGAGGAGATCCTCCAGGTTGCCCGCCGTCACCGTACGGCGCCTCATTCGACGACGATCTCCTCGAACGTGATCGTGACCGACTCGGTGGCCGGGGACGACTCGCCCGCCTTCAGGGACGGGCCCTCCCACTTGGAGGCCCAGCCCTGCATCAGCTGGATGCGGCGGACCGTGTTGCCCTCGGTGTCCTTGATCTCGATGGTGAGGTTCTGCCGCGCGGTGTTGACGGCGCCGTTGTTGAGGGTCTCCTTGATCCAGTTGGTGAACTCGCTGCTCTGGTCGAGCCCTCGGGTGATCGTGATCTCGCCGGCCTGCCGGGCACCCGGCTGCTTGCGGATGATCTGCTTGCCCTCCGCGGTGACCTGCTTGACCTCGACGACATCCTCCTCGACGGTGAACCCGCTGATCTCCTGGATCGACTCCACCAGGTATCCGCCGAGCTGCACGCCGAAGACGTGGGTGGAAAGCGCATCGCCCGTTGCCATGACTGTCTGTCAACCTTTCCTTGCAGACCCGCGGGTCACTCGTCGATGAGGCTGGTGGTGTCGGAGAACTGGGCCAGCCGGAAGACCACGAACTCGGCGGGCTTGACCGGCGAGACGCCGATCTCGCAGACGACCCGGCCCTGGTCGATGGACTCCTGCGGGTTGTTGTCGCGGTCGCACTTCACATAGAACGCCTCGTCGGCGGTACGGCCGAACAGTGCGCCCCGGCGCCATTCCTCGGTGAGGAACGCGGTGACGTTGCGGCGGATGCTGGACCACAGCCGGTCGTCGTTGGGCTCGAACACGACCCACTGGGTGCCCAGGAGGATGGACTCCTCCAGGTAGTTGAACAGGCGGCGCACGTTCAGGTAGCGCCAGGCCGGGTCGGAGGAGAGGGTGCGGGCGCCCCAGATCCGGATGCCGCGGCCGGGGAAGGCCCGGATGCAGTTCACGCCGATCGGGTTGAGCAGGTCCTGTTCGCCCTTGCTGAGGCGGAGCTCCAGGTCGACCGCGCCGCGGATCACCTCGTTGGCGGGCGCCTTGTGCACACCGCGCTCGGCGTCGCTGCGCGCCCACACACCGGCGACGTGACCGCTCGGCGGGACGGTGGTGTTGCGTCCGAGGGCCGGGTCGAAGACCCGCACCCACGGGTAGTAGAGGGTGGCGTACCGGGAGTCGTAGCCCGCCTCGTCGTTGCGCCAGGTGCGCACCTGCTGGGCGTTGAGTCCGGGCGGGGCGTCGAGGACGGCGACGCGGTCGCCCATCTGCTCGCAGTGCGAGATGACGGCGAGCTGCACGGTGCGCACGCCCTCGGCGTCGATGTCGCCGCGCTGGTAGGCGCCCATCAGGTCGGGCACCGCGACCATGGTGATCTCGTCGATGGTCTCCAGGCCGCCGAACCCGGTGCGGGCCGCCGCGTCGCCGACGTACTCGGCGGGGTCGATGCGGGCCGGCTCGCCGGAGCCGCTGGAGGCGGGGGCGCCGGCGGCGTCGGGGATCGCGAGGGTCTGGGCGGCGGGCCTGGTCTGGGACGCGCCGCGCTGCTCGGTGACCTCGATCAGCCGGGAGGCGCGGGCCTGGGTGACCCAGTACCCCTTGACGTTCTTGCGGGTGGAGGCGTCGTACGTCTCCGCGACCTGGTCGCCCTGGCGGACCAGGATCCTGAAGCGGTCCTCCGGCGGGTTCTCGCCGTCGACGTCGGCGACCTCCACCGACACCCCGGTCACGCCCGGCCTGGCCGCGATCAGGAAGCCGCCGAGCTCCACCGGCCGCACGGCCTTGTCCTCCCGGCCCCGCTGGGCACCGTTCGCCGACGGGGCGCCGGTCTCGGCCGCTCCGCCGATGCGCACCACGTACGCGGCGCCGCCGCCGTTGGAGAAGTACCCGTAGACCGCGTGGGCGAGATAGGTGCCCTCGGTGAAGCCGCCGAACACCTGGGTGTACTGGTCCCAGCTGGTGACCAGCGTCGGGGCGTGGAACGGGCCCTGCTCCGCGAAGCCGACGAACGCGGCGACGGCCGTGCCGACCCCTTCGATCGGCCGGGCACCGGACTGCACCTCCTCCACGTACACGCCCGGGGTGAGGTACGTCGGCATGCTCGCTCCTTAACGTCCTTGCGGTCACCTGTGTCCAGGCCGAGTCTGCGGACCGGACCGGCGCGGCGGCAGGGACCCGCGGACCTGCCCGGGGGCAACACATCTGCCTCTACGGACGCCCCACGCTGACCGTCCGGACGTCGCTCATCCTTGCCCTCGTGCTGCCCGTCCGGACCTGGACGCCCCGTTCGCCCCCGCGGTGAAGTGGAGAGCCGCAGCACGGGCGCCGACGAGGAGGCAGCGGGTGCAGACTTCCAAGCCGCGCACCGGCCGGACCGAGGACCGACAGCCGGCGCACGGCCAGGCCACCGCCCGGCGGGAGACCTCCGGGAACGGCGCCGCCGTACCGCCCCCGCTCACGGCCGCCGCGCTCCGGGCCGCCCAGGGCGACGCGGGCAACGCCGCGGTGACCGGCATGATCGCCCGCCGTGCACGTACCACGGACGCCCCGGAACAGCCCGGCACCGAAGTGCACGACGTCCTGCGCTCGGCCGGCAGACCGCTCGCCGGGCCGCTGCGCACGGAGATGGAGTCCCGGTTCGGCACCGACTTCTCCGGCGTACGGCTGCACACCGGCGCCGTGGCGGCCCGCTCGGCCCGTGCCATCGGCGCGCGCGCCTACACCTCGGGCAGCCATGTCGTCCTCGGCGACGGCGGCGGCGACAAGCACACTCTCGCGCATGAACTCACCCACGTCGTCCAGCAGCGGCAGGGGCCGGTGGCGGGCACGGACCACGGGAACGGCCTGCGTGTGTCCGACCCTTCGGACCGGTTCGAACGGGAGGCGGAGGCGAACGCGCACCGGATCATGGCGGGCCCCGCGCCCGTGCAACGGGCCGAGGCGGACACGGCGGCGTCCGCAGGGACGGCGCTCGCCGGGACGGCGTCCACCGGGGCGGCGTCCTCTCGGTCGGCGGTGATCCAGCGCAAGGGCCACGAGGCGCTCTCGGGCAAGCTGCCGGCCGCGGGGTCCGGCAGCGGCTCCCTGCCGTCCTTCCTCAAGGCCTGGGGACGCGCGCCCGCGCAGGAGTCCCCCGAACTGACGGCGATCCGCCGGGGCATCGAGCGGTACGACGGAGATCCCAAGCGTGAGCCCATGCACTGTCTGCAGCAGCTGCTCGAACTGCTGCTGGCGGTCAGCAACGCCGAGGAGAACCTCGAAGGGAAGCCCGAGCGGGAGACCAGGCCCGCCAGGGAGTTCCTGACCGCGGCCCGCTCGGCGCTCAAGGCCGAGAACGACCTGGTGACCGAACAGATCGGCCGGGACAGCGACTTCCCCGCGGAAGCCCGCGCCCCCTTCGAGGCGATGACCGCGGGCGGCCTGCTCTGGAACGAGGAGACCTGGGCCGACAGCGCTGTGGCCTTCGCCATGAGCGGGCCGAGCTATTTCCGCGAGCTCTCCGAGATGAACCGGGCCGGTATGGCCAACGACATCAGGACCCGCGGACGCCAGGACTGGGTGAGCGACGTCGAGCGGACGCTGGCCGCCGCGCTGCGGCAGAGCGTGCTGTGTCACTACACCAAGGACGAGGAGCGGGCGCGACAGCTGAGCCGGGCGAACCAGATCAAGTCGAAGACGGAACTGCTGAAGGCGGACCCCGACGCGCCCAACAACTCCGAGGGCTACGACAGACACGTCCTCGCGAACGAGGGCTTCGTCTTCTTCTTCCTGGAGGCGCCGGGCAGCGAGTTCCGCGACACCCGGTTCGGGAAGGTCCGTTTCGAGATCCCGCTCGCGGACTCGCCCCTGGAGTCCCAGGGCTGGCTCATGCTCAGCGACTTCGCCCAGCGGGAGTACCCGACGATCCACGCCAAGCCCACCGACCCCGCGGCAACCAGGAGCCAGCTGCCCACCCGCAGGGAGAAGATGCCCGCCGAGTTCTCCCTGCCCGTGCGGAACTTCGACCTCGGAGCCGGCAAAGCGGACGTGGACCTCGAGAAGATCCTGGAGCTGTCCAAGCAGGAGCCGGACGAGCAGCGGGGAAGCCAGATCCTCTACGCCAAGACCCAGGCCGCGGCGGACGAGCACAGCACGATGACCTACGGCTCCGGCGCCCGGAAGAAGGAGTACAAGGAGCGGCTCCGCTCCAACACGCTGAGGGGCAGGGACATCGTTCCCGGCCTGGTGGACCGCGCGGTGCTGGAGATCATGCGGCTGGAGGAGGTCAACCCCGCGCTGGCGGACCGGCTGAAGAACATGTCCGGTACGGAACTGATGAACTTCCTCCTCAAGGACCTCCTGCGTCCGCAGGCGATGCTGCCCAACAGCGTGGACCTCAGCAAGGCCGTGATGCGGGTCAAGCCCTGACAGGGAGCCCTGACAGGGAGTCCTGGGAGGGAGTCCTGACAGGGCGCCGCCGGCCTCAGGCGCCGGTGGCCTCCGCCAGATACGGCCCGAACTCGCTCTCCAGGACCAGCCGCCCGAGCTTGCGGTACTCCTGGGCGATCGCGGCCACCGTCTGCCGCATCGTGAGCGGCTGCCCGGACTCCGCCGCGAGGTAGGCCGCGGTCACCGCGCAGGCCCGGATCGAGCCCCCGGCCAGTTCGAAGCGGTCCGCACAGAAGGCGAGGTCCAGGTCGCCGGCGCGGGGCAGACGGTCCCCCAGGCACCGCTCCCACAGGGCCAGCCGCTGGTCGGCGTCGGGCACCGGGAAGTCCGCCACCACGTCCAGGCGGCGCGTGAACGCCTCGTCCAGGTTGGCGCGGAGATTGGTCGTCAGCACCGCGATGCCGTCGAACGACTCCATGCGCTGCAGCAGGTACGCCGACTCGATGTTGGCGTGCCGGTCGTGCGCGTCCTTCACCTCCGAGCGCTTGCCGAAGATCGCGTCGGCCTCGTCGAAGAGCAGCACCGCGTTGACCGCCGACGCCTCGGTGAAGATGCGCTCCAGGTTCTTCTCGGTCTCGCCGACGTACTTGTCGACGACCGTGGACAGGTCCACCACATACAGGTCCATGCCCAGGTCCGCCGCGACGACCTCGGCGGACATGGTCTTGCCGGTGCCCGACTCGCCCGCGAACAGGGCGATCACGCCGCGCCCGCGACCGCCGCCGGGCCGCATCCCCCACTGCCCGAGCACCTGCTCGCGGTGACGGGCGCGCAGGGCGAGTTCGCGCAGCCGCCGGTGGGTGGCCGGCGGGAGCACCAGGTCGTCCCAGCCGACGTCCGGCTCCACCCGGCGGGCCAGCCGGTCCAGCCCCGCGCCGTTCTGCGCGCGTACGGCGGTGCGCAGGTCCTCGGCGCCGACCGGGCGGCCCTCGAGGGCCGCCGTGCGCGTCGCCACGTCGGCGGCCCGGCGCAGCTGGCCGGAGTCCAGGCGGTGCGCGGCGACCGCCCGGGCGAGCGCCTCCGCGTCGCCGGTCACGACGCTGGCGCCGGTCACGACGTCGTCACCGGTCAGGAGGTCGTCACCGGACACGCCGCCGTCACCGGCGGCCGCCCGGCCGAGGGCGTACCGCCAGCGTGCCGCCTGCCGCTCGGGAGACGGCGGCGGCACGGTCAGGACGACGGGGGTGTCGGCCGCCCACGCCGGGTCCCAGCCGACCGCGCCGTACGTCAACAGGGGGAGTCCTCGCAGCGCCGCACACAACGCCCGCAGCGTACGGGCCCGTTCGCCGGGCTCCTCGGGCAGCGCCTCCAGCGGGCCGAGCACGACCCCGGCACCCGTCAGGCGGGCCTCCAGGGCGGCGACCCGGGCGAGCTCGGGTACGTCCCCGGAGCGCCGGGCGAGCGCCGCCGCGTCCAGCACGAGCGGGCGCAGCCCGGCCGCGCGCAGGGCGGCCGGGGCCAGCCCCTCGGCGTCGCCGCCCCGGCTGCGCAGGAGGACGAGACCGGCGCCGGTCCCCGCCGCGGCCGCCGCCCGGTGGACCTCCGCCGCGTCGGCGGTCGGGTCCTCCCGGGCCTCGTCGAGCACCCCGGCGAGCCGGACGTCGGGCCGTACGTCGCCCAGGAGGTGCGCGGTGACCCGGTCGGGGACCACCAGGACCCGGGACAGCGGCGGCCGTTCCGGCTCGGTGACCTCCACCAGACCGCCCGCGACCAGCGGCGCTCCCGGGGCGAGCCGGAAGCGGGCGGAGGACGCCCCGGCGAGCCCGCACAGCTCCAGGGCGAGCCCGACCGTGGGCCGACGGCGCGTCAGGTCGTCGTTGAGGTAGCCGTAGAGCCGTTCGAACCGCGCGTCCAGGTCGGGCGCCACCGCGATCAGGAGCAGGTCCAGGTCCAGCGAGGACAGGCCGAACCGGACGGCGAGGCCGCCGAGGACGGAACCGGCCGGTGGCCGCCAGGGTTCGTGGGCGGGTACGTCGAGGCCGCCCGGCTCGTCCAGGATGCGGGCCGCCGCCTCGGGTGTGAGGTACTGGCCCCGGTACGGGTCGTCGGGGTCGGGATCGGCGGCGCGGCGGACCGCCACCGCGTGCCGTACGCGCTCCTCGACCAGACGGAGCCGCGTCCACAGGTGGTCCACGTCGGCGGGGACGGCTTCGGTGCCGGGGCGGGCGGGGACGCCGTCGGCCACGGCGGTCTCGACAGGGTGAGTCACGGCTGGCGATCACCCCGGCGGCGGCGTCGTGCGGGGGCGGACGGCCGCTCACGCGGACCGGCGAACCCCTCAGGACCGGGATCCCCTGTCTCCGCGTAGCGCAGCCGACGCCCCGCCACCGCCTCACCGTCCTCACGCCGGACGGCGGAGCGCACCACGAGCCCCTCCGTCACCGGCGGCGCGGCGGCCCGGCTCACCCCGGCGAGGGGCGCGCGCACCCGTACCCCGAGCGACGCCTTCAGCTCACCGCCGAGCGCCGACCACACATCGGCGGCGGACGGCGCGTCGGCCGCGGCCCCGGCGGTCTCCAGGCCCACGGTCAGGCCGAGTTCGGCGAGCGTGCCCGTGAGCAGCCGCTCGGGCAGCACCTCGGTGGCCATCAGCGTGGCCAGTACCTGCGACAGCAGCCGGTGCTCGTCCTGCGGGCGGCTCGCCCACGCCGTGACCAGGTACGTCAGCTCGAACCAGCGGGGCGGGACGCGCCGCGCCACCACGTGCCCGTCCGCGTCGTACACCTCGCCGCCACCGCTGCCGCGCCGGGCGGCGTCCTCGCGGATGTCGTACAGGAAGGCGCAGACCGTGGGGCCGGTGCGGCGCGCCGCCCAGTCCCGGGTGGGGGCGTCGAGGACCACCTCGACGCCCGACGCCTCCAGGCCGGACTCGCCGAGCAGACGGCGCAACCCCTCGTCGACCTCGTGGATCATCGGCGGGTCACCTCGTCGGGCGGCTGCACGCTGCCGGTGACCACCAGGAAGTCGGTGGTCACCGGCGAGAACCAGGAACCCCGGGCGGTGATGACGCGCGGCCCGGTCTGGTCCTTGGCGAGGATGAGCAACTGGCCGATGAACGTGCCGTCCGGCTGCGGAACGGTCGGTGCCGCCGCCGCGGTGATCCCCGGCTTCCAGGTGAACCGCACCGGCACTCCCGGCGGGAAGTCCTTGCCGCGCACGGAGGTGACGAAGCCGGGCTTGCCGATGTCGGGAACCGCTTCGATACGCGGCTGGAGGATGCGCAGCCGCTCCCGGGCGGTGTTGTCGCTCCGGTCGGCGTCCGTGCCGGTGGTGGTGAGGTTGCCAGTGGCGTTGCCGGTCAGTGCCTTGTCGGGGCTGAGGACGACCCGGACCACGGTCCTCTCGCCGGGCTCCAGGTCCGGCAGCGCGCACACCCAGGAGGCGTCGCAGCCCGGCGGCGGTCCGTTGTCCGGGACGCCCGCGGGCAGGCCGATACGCAGCCGCAGCCCGGTGGCCAGCGCGTTGCGGCCGTTGCGCACGGTGTACGTCACCACGACGCGCCCGCCGACGTAGCCGGGGTTCGGCTGGGCCGTGACGCGCACTCCGGGTCCGGCCGCGGGTTCCTCCGGCTCCGGGGGCACGGCGGGCGGCCGGGGCGTCGTGGGCGGTGCGGAGGTGGGCGGCGCCGGGGTCGTGGGCGGTCTTGATGTCGGTGGCGGAGTCGTCGGCGGCCCGGTGGTCGGCGTGGGGGTGGGCGAGGGCGAGGGCGGCGGGGCCTCGCGCACCGGTACCACGGTGCGGCCGGAGTTGTCGCTGGGCTGCGGGTCCAGGACGGTGCCGGCGACCGACCAGCCGACCGGCGCGTCACCGGGGGTGACTCCGGTGAGGGTCACGTCCACCGGGACGGTGGTGCCGGGCTCCACCACGCCGACGTCGCACTGGAGGGAGGCGGCGTCGCAGGTGTCCTTGGGCCAGGTCATCCCGGTGATCTGCACGCCGGGCGGCGGAGCGACGGTCAGCCGGGTGCCGGGGGAGGCGGCGGGACCGTTGTTGACGACGTCGACGCGGATCGTGGCGGAGTCGCCGACGGTGACCTCCGGGGCGGTGCCGGGCGCCCGGACCGCGAGGTCCACGGACTGCTGGACGCCGGGCTCCTTCTGCCGGCCCGGGAGACCGGTGGTGAGCGGGGTCAGGTCGCCGGACGCGATGTCCAAGTGGTTCAGTTTCTCGGGGGCGTTGATGGGGAGGCCGGCCCGGGAGCTGAACACCAGGCCGGTGCCGTCGGCCGTCCAGGCGGCGTCGCGCGGCTGGTACGGGCCGGTCGCCGAGGTGTCCGGCAGCTCCTGCCGGCAGGCGTCGGGGCGGCCGCGGGCGGTGGTCGGCAGCAGTACCTGGCAGCTGTTGTCCGACAGGGAGGCCAGGAGGATGCCGTTGCGTGCGTCGGCCCGGCCGCCGCGGTTGAAGGCGATGCTCAGCCCGTCCGGGGAGAACGCCGGGCTGTCGTCGACGACTTGGCAGCCGGGCGGGCAGACCGTGGCGCTCAGGTCCTGCTGCTGGTCGAGGTCGTCCTGCTGGTCGAGGTCGTCGACGAGCACCGTCCAGACGTGCTTGTTGCCGCCGCTCCCGGAGGCCGCGTGGTTGCGGGTGAAGGCCAGGGTGGTGCCGTCGGAGGACCAGGTGGGCTGGGCGTCCTGCCCTTGGAGCTCCACCTCCGGTGGCACGACCTCGCCCGTGATCTCCCCGGTGGCCACGTCCGCGACGAGGATACGGCTCTCTCGCGCGGCGTCGCCGACACCGCCCGGTGAGATCCGGGTGAAGGCGAGGCGCCTGCCGTCCGGGGAGAACGTCGGGTCGGTGTCCCAGTCCGCCGGGTCTCGTCCCTTGAGCGGCAGGAGTTCCTCGTTCGAGCCATCGGCGTCGACCATGTAGATCCGCTGGACGCGGCGGCCCTCGTCGTCGTCCTCGAAGCGGGTGAACACGATCCGGCGGCCGTCGGGGGTGTAGTTCTGCCGCTCGGTCCAGGGGTCGAACTCGGCGGAGGTCGGCCGGAACAGCGGATCCTCGGTGGGATCGGTGCTGGTGTCGGCCTTCGGGTCCTCCCTGAGGAGCGGCCGCAGCCCCAGGTCACGGGGGTCGGCCCCGTCCGACCGGACGTCCTGGAGGGTCACCTCGTTCGGTTTCTGCGCCGTGACACGCTCCACCACCGGCCGGCCGCCGTCGGCCGAACCGAGCCAGGTGGGCGAGAGGACCTCCCTGTTCTCGTCGAGCACCACCTCGGGATCGCTGTTCCGGTGCTGCTCCGCCCTGTACACATGGTCCCAGTTGCTCGGGCAGGTACAGGTGACCTCAGGACTCAGGAACAGCAACCTGTCCCCGTCGGGCATCCACGCCGCCCCGCGGGCATGCCACTGCGCGTACGAGCCCCCGAGCCACGGTCCGTCGGTGTCACCGTCCGTCATCCGCAGCCGGGGCTCGCCCCCCTCGGCGGTGGCGGTGTACGCGATCCGGTCCTGGTGCTCCGCGTCGTCGACCGGGTTCCACACCGGTTCGGTGGCCGCGCCGTTCGCGGGGTCGGTGATCCGGGAGGCGGCGCCGCCGTCCAGGGGCCGTACGTAGACCTGCTGTCCGACCGACGGGTCGCTGTCGCTGGAGTACGCCAGGCGCTCCCCGTCCGGGGAGACCGTCGGCCACTCCTCGTCCGAGGCCGTGTCGGTGAGCTGGGTCAAGTCGTCGCCGTCGGTACGGATCGACCACAGGTCGCGCTGTTCCCGCCCGCCCGGGCCACCGGGTCCGGCCGAGTCGAACACCACGGCGTCGCCGTCCGGCGTCAGCCGGGGGTGCGCCACGTCCATGCCTGTGGTGAGACGGAGTACCGAACCGTCGGCGGACCGCAGGTAGACCTGCGGGTCCCGCTCGTCACGGCGGCTGGCGAAGACCAGCGTGTCGCCGAGGGCGGACGGCTGGACGTCGTAGTGGGCCGGGCCCTCGTCGAACAGCGGTGGGCTGGCCTTGGGTTTGTCGGCGGCGACCTGCCCGAGACTGCGGTGCCGGGTACCGGCGTACGTCACCCGGGTGTCCGCGGCGTCGGCCACCCGCGGCCCCGACGCGTCGTCGCTCTGCCCGGAGGCGGCCGTCACCCCGAGCAGCGGAACCAGCAGCAGCAACGACGTGCCGAACCTGCCCGGGCGGTGTCGCCCGCCGGGGCCAGCGGTTGCCATCACAGTTCCCCTCGCGTTTCGGTGCGGCGTTCGGACGTGCCCCGCCACCCTGCACCGGCCGTGCACGGCGCGGCAGGGCGGCGGGGCCGTACCCGGGGGAACCGTGTGATGTGCTTTCGGGCAGTGCCGGTTTCCCGGCCCGCCGTCAGATCCCCGTCACTTCTCCGTGAAGTCCCCGGGGTCACCGAAGTCCCCGTCAGATCAGCCCGTTGCGCAGGGCGTAGCCGACCGCGTGGGCCCGGTTGCGTAACTGCAGCCGCGTGGTGATCTCGTGCAGCACGTTCTTCACGGTGCGTTCGGAGTACGAGGTCTTGCGGGCGATCTCCGCGGTGTCCAGGCCCTCCGACACCAGGCGCAGCATGTCCGCCTCCCGCGTGGTCAGCGTGGACAGGGACATCTCCCGCGAGGCGAGCGGCGAACGCTGGAGGCCGCCCATGTGCGTGAGCAGCTTGCCGAGCAGATCGCCGGGCAGCACACCCTCGCCGTTGGCCATCGCCAGGACCAGGTGGAGGAGCCGGTCCTGGTCGGCCTCGGCACGCCGCAGCACCGCGGACACACCGCACTCGATGACGCGTTGCAGCGTGCCGGAGCCGAGGGTGCCGACCACGAGGCCCGTACGGGTGGCGGAGTTGTGCCGCAGCCGGTGCAGCAGGGCGACCACGTCGTCGTCGACACTGTCCACGACCACCAGTGACGCCTGGGCCCGCCCCGCGTCGGCGTCGTCGAACAGGTCGACCTCGGGGCGCGGGCGTAATTGCTGCACGACGCCGACGCGCAGGATCGGATCGGCGGCGTAGACGGCCACGGTCACCCGGCCGGGGCGATCGGGCGCCGAGGTGCGGGACGTGGACCTGGTCGGTGCGGGCGTACGTGACGTGCCGGCGGACACGGCCGGACTGCGTCTCTCTGGGGACATGGGGGGCTACCTGTCTTGTAGGTCCGTGAGGTGACGCGGAGACGGCCTGACCGCGCCGATGCGGCGCACACAAGGTGCCGGAGTGCCGTGGTGACGCGCCATCACAAGGGAGTTCGGTCATTGCTTACCGGGCACTACGACTGCCCGTGTGTTGCCCTCGCGCTCCTCGTTGAGCTCCCGGGCACGGTCTTACCGTCGTGATGTGACGCCTTCTGCAGCCTCTTCCGGTGCCGGTGCGCCCGGTCTCGACATCCCGGCGGTGACGGTGGCGCCGGGCGGTACCGCCACGACCAGTGTGACAGTCCGTAACGACAGCGACATCGTCGAGGCGTACAGCCTGGAGATCGTCGGGGACTGCGCCCCCTGGGCCACCGCACAGCCCCCGCGGGTCTCCCTCTATCCCGGCACCTCGGAGACGGTGACGATCCTCCTCGAACCGCCGCGCTCTCCGGAGGTCCGGGCCGGTGAGGTACCCCTCGGTGTGCGGGTCCTGCCGACCGAGCACCCCGAGTCGGTACGGGTCCTCGAGACCACCGTGCGCGTCGAGGAGTTCCGGGAGCTGCACACCGAGCTGGTTCCGCGTCGTCGGCGCGGCTGGCTGCGCGGCCGCTACCGGCTGGCGGTGCGCAACCAGGGCAACTGCCCGGTACGGGTGGGCTTCACCCCCGGCCAGGCGGGGGAGGAGCTGGCGTTCGCCTTCAACCCGGCGCAGTCGGCGCTGGAGCCGGGCGAGTCGGCGGAGGCCGGGCTGCGGGTCCGTACGGGCAGGCCGGTGTGGTTCGGCGCCCCTGTGGTGTGGCCGTTCACCGTGGACACCGCCGAGACCGGCGACGAGGAGGCGGAAGGACGGCAGGAGGCGGCACGGCAGGACATGACCGCCGTCCGCACGCCGCTGGACGCGGAGTTCGTCCAGATACCGATCTTCCCCAAGTGGCTGCTCGCGGTGCTCGCGGCGCTGCTCGCGCTGCTGCTCGCCTGGTTCGCCCTGGTCCGTCCGGCGGTGCGCAGCGCCGCCGAGGAGGCGGCCACCGAGGCGGTCCAGCCGCGTCCCACGCCCCCCGGGGAGGACGGCGGGCAGGGTACGGACACCGGTTCCGGCGACGGCTCGGACACCCGGCCCGGTGGGCAGGGCACGGATGCACCGCCCGGTTCGGCCGGTGACGGTACCTCGGCCGGTGGTGACGCCGGGACGGGCGGCGGTACGGCGGCCGGCGCCGGCCGGCAGAGTTCGGCGACCATCGATCTGGAGACGTCCGACGGGGAGAGCGGAACCGGTACCTACCAGGTCCCCGAGAACAGCGTCTTCGGAGTCACGGACATCGTCGTCGCGAACTTCCAAGGGGACGAGGGGGTGCTGACGATCTCCTTCGGCGAACGCAAGATCACCACGATCGCGCTGGAGACCTTCCGCAACCAGGACTATCACTGGGTGACCCCCATAGAGATCCCTGAGAACGACACCGTGACCGTCGAAGTGACCTGTGAGAAGCCGGGAACACCGGCCACCGGCCGTCGGGCGCAGAACTGCCACGAAGTCCTGAACGTGAGCGGTGTGCTCAGTCGTACCACGCGATGAATCGCGCCCCACGTTTCACACCAGGTTGGTCGGTGTACACGCCAATCTGTAAGAGTGGAATCTCGTTCCGTCCGGAAATCGATATTGTGGGGCCGAAATCAGGCTCTGTCCCGGCCGGGAGTGTCCCGCTTCGCCATCGGATCTCCGTCCGAAGACCGAAAAATGCGATCAACTGATCCGATCCGTCGATCCGTCGATCCGTCGATTCCCACCGGGGCACGCCGTCGGCCGAGCACAGTGCGGCGATCGAAGAACGACACCAGGACCGGTGGCATACACCCGGCGCCGAGGACACTGCCCGCTGGGACCGGCGATCCGCCGGCTGCCCGGTTCGGGCGGCAGGCCCCGGCGCGACGACCAAGGCCGGCGGTCGCGATTACTGACGGGGTAATCGCGCCCCTCTGCCGATTCCGGCTACGTTCCGGCCGTCGCCCCCTTGGTACGAACGGAACGAAGGAGCCCGACCGTTGCCCGCTTATGGCTTCGCCCATCTCCGCAGCCGCCGCCGTCATGCCGACATCATCGAGTATCTGGAGCGCATCCAAGCCACCCTCGCCCCCTTTGCCGGCCGATTCCGTGTCCACGGCCCGCCGGCCGAGGTGTTGGAGGGAACCTGGCCCGGCAGCATGGTGCTGATCGAGTTCCCCGGCCTGGCCGAGGCCCGCGCCTGGTATCACTCACCCCAATACCAGGACATCCTGCGGCTGCGTACGGATCACATCGACGGCGATGTGCTGCTGATCGAGGGCGTCGGACCGGACTACGACCCGACCGAGCGGGCGGACAAGCTGCGCGCCGAGGCCGGGCGGGCGGAACTCCCCGGAGCGTCTCCGCAGAGTGCCGACACCCGGGCACGGTGAACGACAGCCGTACTGAGCCCGCGTAGGAGCTCGCTTCCCACGGTGGCGCGGGCGGCACCCGCAGTGCCGCCACCTACGACGGCAGCAGCTCCGCGAGCTCCCGCCCGGGTCTCCGCGGACCGTGGCAGTCAGGTGACGAAGCCGGCCGGTCTCTCACTCGTCGGTGTGAACTGTCGGCGCGCTTACGTGCTGGTCCGTCGATGAGGGGCGCTGTCGGCGCGTGCGGCGTGCCTAGACTGCGCGCTCATGTCATTGTGGCTGCTCAACCATTTCAGCACCTCCGCCCTTGCCATGGTCACCGTCGGCGTGACCGCCCTGCTGGCGGTCGCCGGCAGCGTGCTGGTACGGCGCAGATATCCGGCGGTCGTCGAGGGCGAGCACAACGACATGGTCGGCGTGACGCTGGGCATGTTCGGCGCGATCTACGGAATCATCCTCGCCTTCGTCATCGTCACGCTCTGGACGCAGATGGACGACACCCAGACCATCGTCGCCTCCGAGGCCACCGACGCGGCGCTCATCGCCCGTGACGCCGCTGCCTTCCCCGCTCCGGTCCGCGCCCGCCTCGACTCCGCGCTCAGCGGGTACGTCCACGCGGTCGTCGAGAAGCAGTGGCCCCTGTTGCGTGCGGGAAAGCCGAGCTACGGAACCACGGAGAGCCACCTGCGAGACGCCTTCGAGGTGCTTCAGGCCTACGAGCCGAAGAGTCGGCGCGAGCAGGTCTTCTACCAGGAGGCCGTCACCAACATCAACGACATCGCCGCCCAGCGCCGTGCCCGCCTGACCATGGCGGAGCAGGAACTCCCGCCGCTCCTCCAGGTCCTGGCCTTCGGCGGCGCGTTCGTTCTGATCCCGCTCACCTTTCTGTACGGCGTACGCAGCTTGCGCATCCAGCTCCTCTTCGTCGCCTCGGTCGCGGTCCTCATCGGCTTCAGCCTGCTGCTGGTCCTCGTCCTGGACCGTCCCTTCGCCGGTGAACTCAGCGTGAGCCCGGCCCCGTACCGGCAAGGAGCCCTCGCCCAGTACTGGGCCCCTTGACCCGGCTGACGCACCGTCCTCCCACCCGACCGGGCCTGCCTCGACGCCGGCGGGCCGAACACGGAGACGGTCGGCATGCGTGAGCTCTCCGGGTGTCGCTGTCGCTCGCTTCAACGGTCTGCTCGGCGCTGGTGACGGTCTGCTCGGCGCTGGTGACGGCCGGCCGGTGTGCGGCCGCCTCTCCGAGCACCTGGCCGACATGGTTCCGGTCCGGACCGACAGCCCTCGGCTGACGGCGGGGGCCGTCACCGAGATCCGCCGGGAGCACCACGCCGTACGCCCTGCGGACCCGGACAGGGGCGGCGCAGCCCGGTCGCGGTGACGATCGCGACGGCCCGTCAGGTACGGCTCGGTGTCGGCTCCGGCCCGGAGAGAGGTGTTGCCGCGCGGCGGGGGAGCAGCAGTGGGGTCGCCAGTAGGAGCACGCCGGCCAGGCCGATGGCTGTACGCGGGCCGAGCAGGCTGCCCAGTACGCCCCAGAGGGCCGTCAGGAGCGCGGTCGTGGCCTTGGTCGTCACCGTCCAGGCGGTCAGCGTGCGAGTGACCCGGCCGGTCGCGGTGCGCTCGAGGCGGTAGGTGGCGTGGACGGGGTTGAAGACCCCGCAGCAGAAGATGAGCCCGAACTCGACGCCCGTCACCAGCAGCAAGCCTCCGGTGCCAGGTCCCAGGAAGGCCAGGCCGACGGGCCAGAGCGCACGCAGGGCCCCGGCCACGACCAGGACCTGGTACTGCCCGAACCGGGCGACGAGCGGCCGGGCCAGCCGCGCACCGAGCAGCCCGCCGATCGAGGGCGCGGCGAAGGCGAGGCCGTACTGCCAGGGTGCGAACCCGAGCCGCTCGAGCATCAGGACGGCCAGCAGCGGTGAGACGGCCATCACCAGGCCGTTGAACAAGGCGGTGTTGAAGAGCAGGGGACGCAGTGCCGCGTCGGCGAGGATGTACCGCCAGCCGTCGAGCAGGTCCCCGGCCCGCATGCGGGTGGCCTGCCGGCGCTCGGGCCGAGGCTCGTGCCCGCCCATCGCACGGATGCCCAGGGCCGAGAGCAGGTAGCTGACCGCGTCGGCCACCACCGTCGCCACCGGACCGAGGACCCCGATCGCCGCGCCGCCCAGCGGGGGCCCGATGATCGTGCTCGTCCAGGCCGTGGACTCCAACCGGGCGTTGGCGATGAGCAGGTCCTCGGCCGGCAGCAGCGTCTTCAGATACGCGCCGGAGGCGGCGCGGAAGGCGATGTCGGCGGCCGCGACGACGACCGAGACCAGCAGGAGCTGAAGGAAGGTGAGCACGCCGAGCGCGAACGCGGCGGGGATCGTCAGCAGCGCGGCGCACCGCACCAGGTCCGTCGCGATCAGCACCGGCCGCTTGCGGCGGAACTCCACCCACGGGCCGAACGGCACCGCGACGGCCGCGCCCACCGCGGCCCCCACGGCGGAGAGCACGGCGACCTCGGCCGGCCCGGCGTGCAGCACCTGGATGGCGATCAGCGGGAACGCGCCGAAGGCGAGCCACGTGCCGAGCGTGCTGGCCCCGTACGCTCCCCAGAGCCACCCGAACCGCCGCCCCAGCCGACGATGCCCGAGCAGCTGTCCCAGCCGGTGCTCGCTCCTCATGCCCGACGCCCTTCGCCACTCACCCGCACAACCGATCCGCGATCGGAAGCATCAAAGCGAGCGCCGTGCCCAGGGATCAAACAACCGCAGAGCCCATCGGCCACAACCAGCGGTTGTACCTCTAGGGTGTCGGCATGGACCTCGACCTCGACACCGTGCGGACCTTCGTCGCCGCCGCCGACGCGGGGCAGTTCCAGGAGGCCGCCGCCGAGCTGGCGGTCACCCAGCAGGCCGTCTCCAAGCGCATCGCCGCGCTGGAGCGCAACCTCGGCGTGCGGCTGTTCACCCGCACCGCACGCGGCGCCGAGCTCACCATCGACGGGCAGGCGTTCCTGCCCCACGCGCGCGAGCTGCTGCGCGTCGCCGAGCGCGCGGTCACGTCCGTGCGCACCGGCCGCCGTCCGCTGCGCGTCGACGTGATCGCCTCGCGCGGTGCGGCGACGGGCCTGATGCGCGGCTTCCACCGCGTGTACCCCGACATCGAACTCGACGTGGTGATGCTGTTCGACATCGATACGGCCGTCGCCGCCATCCGGTCCGGTGCGATCGACGCGTCCTTCCGCGCCGTCGCCATGCCCGGCCGGCCCCTCCCCGAGGACATCGAGTCCGTCCGGGTGCTCGACGAGCCGCTCCAGCTCCTCACCGGCCCTGCCCACGCGCTGGCGGGCGCCCGGTCGGTGACCGTCGCCCAGCTCGCCGGGCACCGGATCTGGATGCCCGGCGTCGTCCCCGGTACCGAGTGGGCCGCCTACTACGACGACCTCGTCGCCGAGTTCGGCCTCACCATCGAGGCGACCGGCCCGAACTTCGGCTCCGACGCGCTCCTCGACACCGTCGCCGACACCCCGGCCCTGGCCACCTTCATGGGCGAGCAGATGCGCCTCGTCTGGCCCGCCGGCCACGGCCTGCGCCGTATTCCGCTCACCGACCCGACCCCTGTCTACCCGCACTCGCTCCTCTGGCACCGCGACAACCCCCACCCGGCGCTGGCCACCCTCCGCGCCCACCTCGCCGCCGCAGCGGCCGGCCTCGACGCAGCCGGTACCTGGACGCCGAACTGGGTGACTCCGCGCTGAACGCTGCCGCACCGGACCGGACCGTGACCGGGGCGTCCCCGTGGATCGCGCCGTACATGGGAAGACACGATCAGGTGCCGCTCCGAGCAACGAACGTCTGCGCATGCGCGTGGTGCACGGCGCGGGAAGATCTCACGGACGAACAGTGGGCGGTCTCAGGCCGACGCTCAGGGCGGGAACACACGCGCTGGTCGCCGTGCTGACGGTTCTCGGGGGCTCCTTGTGGACCGGCCCGTATCGGGGCGGGTTCCGCGTCCCCGCGGTCCTCCCGCACCAGGCCGCGGCCCGCCCGGGGACACCGGCGCCGGAACCCGGGAGGGCGCCCGGAACACAGGCCAAGACCCGCGGGCGGCCCACCGGGTCCGCGTTGCCTTCCGGGACTGCTCTCCACCCGGCCCTGAACCCGGCCCTGAACCCGGCCCTGGCCCTGGCCCCGGACACGGACACGGACACGGACACCGTCGTACCGGAGTCCGCCAAGCGGCTCGCATCCGTACGGAGTGCCGCCCGCCGCCGCTCCGTCGTCGCCTGCGCGGCGCCTGTCGTCGCAGTCGCCTTCTTCGTGCCCGCCGCTGTCTACCTGGCCTGGCAACCTGGTGGGTGGGTGCGTCGGCGGTTCAGACGAAGAACGCGTCCATGCCCGGAACGTCGGAGAGGTAGGTCTCGATGGCGGCGATCCGGCAGTCGCGCAGACGGCAGACGGCGGACAGGTATTGGTCCAGGACCACATCACCTCGGCGAGCCGTGTTGTGCACGGACAGAGCGACGTTCTCGCGGCTGACCAGGATGTGCAGCAACTCGAAGTTCACCCCGTAGGAAGCGATTTTCTGTGCGTGGTCCGCGATCGCACCGGGACCGTTCACGGTGCCGGAGACGGCGTTGTCACCGGGCAGCGTCCAGGTGGCGTCGTCGGTGAGCAGTTCGCGGAGGCCGTTCCAGTCGCCGCTGACCAGCAGAGTGTGGAACTGCTTGCCGAGCCGATGGGCAGCTTCGTAAGTGGACACGGGTTGTCCTTCCTGACAGTCCTTGCAGCGCGGTGGTGATCTTTATGTCGATCCCTTCACTCCTGGTGTTCGGGCACGCCGACCACTACCCGCGGTGTCGTCCGTCACCGCACGGCTGCCCTCATCCTGGAGCGGCAACACTGAAAGACCTCAGTACGCATGCCGGTGAATTCCGAGACCGGCCCACCTCACGGCCGACTGACCAAGCAAGACCCAGATCGAGAGGAAGGAATCGTTGTCAGGCAGTTGACAAGTCGAAAGTGTTTGGCTAATCTCCGGCCCGGCTTGACCAAGATCAACAAGGGGCTCAGCGTCAATGGGAAAATTGCCGGGCAACGATGTACTGGAACAGCTGCACCTGCTGGGCATGAGCGACGCCGAGATCGCTGCGCGGTACGAGGTGACGCGCCAGGCGGTGAACAAGCGCCTGGTGGACATGGAACTGCGCTCCAAGTCGAGGTACGTGGCGCACGCTCACGATCTGGTGCCGTGGCAGGTCAAGACTGTCCAGGGGGGCAAGGGCACGCACCATACGGCGTACCCGCTGGAGAGCCTGAAGCTGTACCTGCGAGCCCTTATGGAGGACCCGCACATGACCCCGCGTCAGGTCACCGACGCCGAGCGCTTCGAACGTCGTCTCCTGAACGACCCGCGCAAAGTGCTCGACTATGACCGGGACAAGGGATTCTTCTGGCGGTACAGGGAGCCCGAGGACGGCTCCCTGATCGTGGCCTGGCCCAAGGACGTACCGTCGAAGGAGAAGAACATGGAACTGTTGGAAATGCCGAAAGAAGCGAAACTGGCTGCACGGAAGAAGGCTCTGGACGGGTAGTCCCGGGAGGCGGATGAGTGAATGAACCCGGCTCTGGAAGGTTGTGCGGGAGCGGGTTGTTACGAGAGCGGGCGGAGTCCTCGTCCGACCGCCCGCCTGGCCGACCGTCTACGAGGCGGTCGGCCAAGCGATCTCGAGATCCTGCCGGCGGCGTCGAGCGGCACAGCACTGACGACGGCCTCGGCCGCCTCACCCGAGAGACGGGCACCGGTGCTGAAGCCGCCACCGCCGACCGGACCTTCGGCTGCGGCCAAGGCCGGTTACTGTGTCACCTGCTTGCCCCCGAAGGTGACGACGAGACGGCCGTCCGAGGCATACGACCAGCCCAGTGCGCCGGAGTAGGCGGAGCAGCGGGAGCCGTCGGAGCCGGACCAGAACTGGTTCGTGCTGTCGGCGTCACCGATGACGCGGTCGTTCGAGCCGCTGTCGCACGAGGTGTTGTTGCGGAACACGGAGGTACCGGCGTCGAAGTTGAAGTTGCGCTGTTCGTTGCCGATGCTGATGTTGTCCGAGATCGTCATCCTGCCCGGGTTGCTGTTGTACGTGAACCCGTGCTTGCCGTTGTCGTAGGCGATGCTGCGCCGGACGACGTGGTTGACCGCGATGTCCTCGCCGCCGAGCTTGTAGCCGTTGCGGTCGCCGCTGCCCGCCTGGGAACCGTCGCTGAGGGTGCCGTTCTCGAAGGCGAGGGAGTCCTCGATGGTCACCGCGCCGATGGGGCCGGTGTCGGGCTTGGTGTACAGGTCCCAGCCGTCGTCGATGTTGTTGTGGGAGACGGCGTAACGGAAGACGTTGCCCGGGCCCACGGTGAGCTTCGCCGCGAAGCCGTCGGCGTCCTCACCGTCCGAGTCGGCGTTGTCGTGCGACTCGGCGCTCAGGACGAGGTTGTTGGACGGCCACTGGCTGCTGGGGGTGGAGGAGGACATCCGGGAGAGCTGGAGGCCGGTGTCCCGGTTGTAGCGGGTGACGGTGCGCTCGATGACGTTGTTGCTGCCGCCGACGAAGATCCCGTTGTCACCGGCTCGTTCGACGACGATGCCGGAGACATGCCAGTACGACCCGTTCACCGCGAGCCCGCGGTTGGCGTCGGCCTCGGCCATGGCGGAGAAGTTCAGCACCGGCTTCTCGCCCGGGTAGGCGGAGAGCTTGGTGCGGGCGGCGGCGGTGCCGTTGCTGGTGGGCGGGATGGTGATGGTCTGGGAGTGGTTGTACGTCCCGCCGCGCAGGTAGATGGTCCCGCCGGGGGTGATGCGGGAGATCGCCGAGGTCAGGGTCGTCGGGGCGGACTGGGTCCCGGCGGCGCCGTCGGTGCCGCCCGGCGCCACGTACAGCGTGCTGCCGGCCGGCGGGGTGGTCGTGTCGCCCGAGGTCTCCACCTCCAGGTAGTCGACGTTGGGCAGGCCGGCGGAGGTGGTCGGGTTCAGCCGGACGGTGTTGCTGCCCGCGTTCAGCTGCACGGTCAGGGTCTTGGTGACCCAGGTCGTCCAGGCGCCGGTGCCCTCGAAGGACGGGGTCTGCACCGTGGTCCCGTTCACGATCAGGGCGGCCGGCCGGGCTGTGGTGGTCCCGTTGGCGAACCGTAGACGCAGGGTCGCGGTACCGGCGGCCGGGGCGTTCACAGTGAACTGGGCGTAGGCACCGGTCGCGTTGGTCGCGTTGCAGAATCCGCTGCCGGAGTATCCGGCCCACTCGGTCTCGATGGCGCCGGTGCACACCGCCGGGGAACTCTCGGCCTCATAGCGTGTGGTGGCCGCCTGCGCCGTGGTGCCCGACACCGCGACAAGGGTGCCGGTCAGCAGGCAGATGGCCGTGATGGCAGGTCTCAGGTGCATGGTTCGTCTCCGGGTTCAGGGGGTTCGCAGGGGTACTGGGGAGGGAACGTAAGCGCTTGCTATGAGCACGTCAATAGTTGCGTACGTGGTCATCGTTCATGGACATGAATGAGATCGCTGTGTCCCGGCAGTGCTGACGAGGTGGACGACAAGATCTCTGACCGCGACCGCGAGTGCACCGGCGCGCGCGGACCCGGCTTCCGCGCTGCTGAGCCGCGAGCCGCGATCCGCAGGTCGGCCGGTACGGCACGCTCAACGTCCGCTACGGAAAAGCCAAGAAGGGCCGTCCGTCAAGTGCCACCCCCGTCGAACTGCCCGAACCGTCGCGGAACTGGCCCTCCAGCAGGTCGTAACTCGCCGCAGCCATGCCGTCCTCGGCCGGACGGACTCGCACTGGCTCTTCCTCAGTGGCCGGCACGGCCGCCCGATCAGTGCCTGGGCCATGGGCGAACGGCTCCGCGATCCCGGCATCCGGCTCGCCGGAACCCGCTCGACCGCGCTGTTCCAGCTCGCCACCGAGCTGCCCGCAGCAGCCCTCGCCCGTACCCTCGGCCTCGACACCACCGCCGCCGTCACCGGCAGCGACCCGCAGCCGGAGGCCGGGCCGCCTGCGCCGCCGAAGTCAGCCGCCGCACCTCAACACAGGAGGACAGCAGATGACCAGCCACACCCCTCGCGCGGCCAGTGAGGTCGAGGACCCCTTCGGCACATTGCACCGCGCGTTGTGGATCGGAGGCGGCCAATGGGCCGGCAAGTCGACCGTCGCCCGGCTGCTGGCCGTTCGCTACGGCGTCACCGTCTACCACTACGACTACCACGACGCCCGCGGTCACAACGACCGCAGGATCGCCCGCCGCGTCGCGCTCGGCGAGCCCGCCACCGAGCCTGACCTGGACAAGGCGTGGGTCCACACCACCCCGGACGAGATGGCCACCGAAACCCTGGCCGGTTTCCCGGACCGGTTCCACTGGGCTCTCGACGACCTGCGCGCGCTCGTGTCCGGCCGCCCGATCCTCGCCGAAGGCTGGGGACTTCGGCCCGAACTCGTCGCACCCATCATCGACTCACCGCGCCGGATGATCGTGATGGTGCCCACGCCCGCGTTCCGCGATCGGCAGGTCCGCGAACTCCCCCGGGCCACCTCACTCGGGCACCGGGTCAGCGACCCCGCCCGAGCACAGGCCAACCGACTGGCCCGCGACCGACTCGTCGCCGAGGACGCGGTCCGCCAGGCCCACCAGCTCGGCATCCGCGTGATCGCAATCGATGGTTCCCGCGACGCCGCCGCGATAGCGGAGACAGTCGCCGATCACTTCGCCCCCTACCTTCCAGAGCCAGATCACAAGCCTTGACCAGCAGAGGCTTTCAGGTCGTTCCCCTACCGGATGTCACCATCAGCCGTGTTCCGGCCGTGTTCCGGCCGTGCTCACCGAGCGCTCGATCGAGGTGCATCAGAACTTCGGCGGGCGCGCGGACGGAGGACCATGAGCGAGTCTTCCGACGTCGCCACCATGGCGAAGGGGAACCGGTCGAGCTCGAGACAGAGTGCGACGTCATCGGGATGGACTCCTTGACGCACACCCTCCGCCAGCTCGGCGGCGGCACGCGACTCGCCGGCGCGGTGGAGGAACTCGGCCGCATCCGTCCCGGCCTCGGTGGCCCTTCGAGCGATGTACTGAGCGCACGCCAGATCCTCATCGGCGCGCCCATCCTCGCCAGTGACCACAAACGTGACACTGTCGCACTCGCGTGTCCGCAAGAGCCGAGCCGTTGCCTCCGCCACCACGAAGCTGGCGCACAGCACCAGCGACGCCTCCTTGACCGCAAGGGCGCCGACCGTCCCTGCCGTGGTTTTCTGCACAACGGTCCGTCCGCCGAGGTCAATGGACCGCAGCAGGCCTGGCGAGTTCACCATGTCGAACCCGGGCGCGGACGGACCGTCCTTGAGCGCCGCCCAATCAGGGTGGCGAGCCTTGAGCGCCAGGGCTTCGTCCAGCGACTCAGCCAGCACGATCTTTCCCGCCCCCTGGGCGAAGGCCCAGGCAGCCACCGTGAAAGCGCGCATGACGTCGACTACGACTGCCACGGACGGGGCCTTGTCCAACTCGGCGATACCAAGGAAACGAGCCTCCATCCGGTCATGATCGTGCATGCCCGACCCGAAGCACCTGGACAGTGATGCGCATCACATCGACGGTCTTGCGATCCAGCACCTCCAACTGATCGACAACCGGGGTGTCCGACAGCCGCCGCGGGCCACTCGACGAGTTCAGCGAAGCCCCCCGTCCCACTCGGGGCATGCGCTGTCGAGCTGTCCACGGGCTGTGGTCCGGCGTCATGCCGATCACTGGGTGGCGGATGCACTTCACTCGTCGGAAACGCGCATGGCCAGGGGAAGATCCGCCGTTCATGCGCGAGTTCAGCGGCGTGTTCGCCGGCCTCGAAGAGAGTCCGGGTGCCTGGGCTGATCCGGCAGGCCGGCCCTGCGTGATCGGCCCGAAGCCACACCAAGATCATTCCCTGCGGTCGAGCAGCTCCATGCCATGCCTCGCCGCGGAAACCGATGGTGCGACACGGTCCCGGCATCAGGAATCACCGGATGCATGAAGTGAAGCCGTCCGACGGGATCATCACTCTGTCCCCGCTGCGCATGGACGATGTGGAGGCGCACCTCACCGGCGAGGATGAGTCGCTCGTTCGCTGGCTCCATGGCGGTCCCGGCACGCGCGAGGGCGTCGAAGCGTACGTCCGGCACTGCCGGGAACAGTGGGACACCGCCGGGCCGCTCCGCGCTTTCGGCATCCGGGTAGGTGCCGACGAGGCTCTTGCGGGAACGGTCGACCTGCGGTTCGCAGGAGAGGGTCTGGCTCCCGGCCAGGTGAATGTCGCCTACGGCCTCTGTCCGTCCTGGAGGGGGCGTGGCCTGGCTACCCGCGCGGGGTCCTCCTGGCGTCCCGGTACGCGGCCGGTGAGGGCGGGCGGGAGGCGGTGATCCAGGTCGAG
The DNA here is from genome assembly GCF_014650915.1 of Streptomyces poonensis. Classification (GTDB taxonomy): domain Bacteria; phylum Actinomycetota; class Actinomycetes; order Streptomycetales; family Streptomycetaceae; genus Streptomyces; species Streptomyces poonensis. The sequence goes on from NZ_BMVW01000014.1 coordinate 93,612, forward strand.
CCGGGGAATCCCGCATCCGCCGCCGTCGTGCGACGGGCAGGATTCACTGCTGTCGCAGCCCCACAGCGAGGACGGCACACGGTTCGACTGGTACATCCGGGGCCTACCTATGCATCGCCCTCAATGACGACCAGCAGTTACGGGGCAATTCTGAGGGCGTCTCATCCTGATCAACGGAACGTGGGAGCGGGTGTCCACTGCCCCGAGCTGATACTGATCAATGGCCTGGGCCGCCGTCCGCGGACCGGATCAGCCGGCATGAGCGGCTCGATCGGATCCTCCATCACATCAGTGATCACTGACCGGGCAGACGCGTCCCGATCAGCTCACCAGCCCAGCCAAGAGGCACTCCCTAGCCGGCTCCATTCGACCGGCCGTGCCGACCGGTCCAGGACGGCGCAGGTCACAGGGGGGAGGAACAGTCCAGGAAGATGCATTTCCCCGGCACGCGAGCGGGCCCTCCGACCGACCTGAGGGCCCGCGTGGTCCTCACTTCTGTCGGCTGTTACGCCCGACGCAGTGCGGAGCGGCCCGCGAAGCGCGCCGAGTCGCCCAGCTCCTCCTCGATCCGGATCAGTTGGTTGTACTTCGCCGTGCGGTCGGAGCGGGAGAGCGAGCCGGTCTTGATCTGACCGCAGCCGGTCGCCACCGCCAGATCCGCGATGGTGGTGTCCTCCGTCTCGCCCGAGCGGTGCGACATGACAGCCGTCCAGCCCGCCTGGTGGGCCGTAACCACCGCGGCCAGCGCCTCGGTCAGGGTCCCGATCTGATTGACCTTGACCAGGACCGAGTTGCCGACGCCGGTGCGGATGCCCTCGCGCAGCAGCGTCTCGTTGGTGCAGAACACGTCGTCGCCGGTGAGCTGACAACGGTCGCCGACGCGGGCGGTCAGTTCGCGCCAGCCGTCCAGGTCGTTCTCCGCCATCGGGTCCTCGATGGAGACGACCGGGTAGGCGTCGATGAGCTTGGCCAGGTGGTCGGCGTGCTCGGAGGGGGTGCGGCGCACCCCCTCGCCCGCGTAGTCGTACATCCCGTCGCGGAAGAACTCCGACGACGCCGGGTCCATGACCAGGCCGATGTCCGTGCCGGGGCGGTAGCCGGTGCGCTCGATGGCGGTCATCACGAAGTCGAGCGCCTCCTCAGCGGTACGCAGCGCGGGCGCGAAGCCACCCTCGTCGCCGACGCCCGTGGAGTGTCCGGCGGCCAGCAGATCGCGGCGCAGGGTGTGGAAGACCTCGCTGCCCATGCGGACGGCTTCGGCGAAGGTGTCCGCGCCCACGGGCGCGATCATGAACTCCTGGAAATCCAGCGGATTGTCGGCGTGGGCGCCGCCGTTGACGATGTTCATCATCGGCAGCGGCAGGAGGTGGGCGTCGGCGCCGCCGAGGTAGCGGTAGAGGGGCTGGCGGTGGGCCGCCGCGGCGGCCTTGGCGGCGGCGAGGGAGACGCCGAGGATCGCGTTGGCGCCGAGCCGGGACTTCGTGGCGGTGCCGTCGAGGGTGACCAGCGCGGCGTCGAGACCCGCCTGGTCCGCCGCGTCCCGGCCGCGCACGGACACCGCGATCTCCCCGTTGACGTGGGCCACGGCGCGGTCGACGCCCTTGCCGTGCCAGCGCGCGGAGTCCCCGTCGCGCAGTTCCACGGCCTCCCGGGCGCCGGTGGAGGCGCCGGAGGGGACAGCCGCGCGCCCCAGGGATCCGTCCGCCAGGACGACGTCGACCTCGACCGTGGGGTTGCCCCGGCTGTCGATGATCCGGCGGGCGGTGACGGTCTCGATGGCGGCGTCGACGGTTCCGGCTGCCTTTGCGGACATGGGAGGTCCTTCCCGTTGTCGTATGCCGTGGCCCCTGCTGCGACAACGCTGGCGCTGAGCCCGACAGCGCCAAACTCTACAGCAATACTGATCAGTTTTGCTGCTCAGTTTGGCTGTACAGCATTGCTGTGCAGGTCAGCTGCACAGCGGTGCCGGCCAACGAGGTAAAGTGCCCTATGCCCACCCCGGAAGCCGCCGCCATCGCCGCCGAACTGCGCACCGCGATGGGCAAGCTCACCCGACGCGTCAAACACGAGGACCGCATCCCGCTGGGTCAGGTCGCCGTGCTCGGCGCACTCGACCGCAACGGCGCCATGACCACCAGCGACCTCGCAGCCGATCAGCGCGTACGCCCCCAGTCGATGGCCCGGGCGGTGGGGCTGCTCATGGAGCAGGACCTGATCACGCGCCGGGCGCACCCCACGGACGGCCGCAAGTGGCTGGTCGAGCTGTCGGACGCGGGTCGGGCCGCCCTCGAAGCGGAGCGCGGCCGCAGGGCCGGCTGGCTCGCGCAGGCCATCGAGGCCGAACTCACGGACGAGGAGCGGACGTTGCTGGCACGGAGCGCCGCCCTGCTGGAGCGGCTCGCCACACGCCACTGAGGTCTGCCGCAAGAGTCGATCCTGTCGGGGCTAGGGTTCCGCCTGGCAGGGGCGGTGCGGGGAGGGGTGGGACCCATGGATGGTCAGGTACGGACCCGCATTTCGGCGTACGCAATCGCTGAGGAGGATGACCGGCTGCTGTTGGCCCGGTTGTCGGATGCTTCACCGGTCTTCATACCGGGCCTGTAGCACTTAACTGGAGTACGGGCGGGTTCCCTGAGGCGCTGATCGGCGCGTCGTTCCATTTCGGCTGGCTGGAGGCTCCATGGGCTCCTTTATCAGCCTCTCCAGATGTGGATCGCCTATGAGCGGGCCATCTTCGAGACCGAACTGCACCGGATCACCAACGTCATCACCGGGATTGTCGCCCCGCACGCCAGAATGGCGCCCCGGGACGAGGGGGTGCGCCTGGTGCTCGAACAGCTCGGCGGCGTCAAGGCCACCCTCGAAGTCCTCCCCCGCATGGAACGCTGACCATGACCCATTCGAACAGCGCCGCACCAGCGACCGCGGTGCCCAAGCGCACCTGTCCCAGCGACACCACGGAGGCCGAATGGGCGGTCCTCGAACCCCTGCTGCCCACTTCGGCCTGCCAGTTGTCCACCGGCGGACGCCCGGAGAAGCACCCCCGCCGCAACGTGGTCGACGCCATCCGCTACGTCAATGACAACGGCTGCAAGTGGAGATCTGTCCCCGTCGACTTCGGGGTCCCGTGGCGCACCGTTTTCGGGTTCTTCCAGCGGTGGAGGGCCAGCGGCGCCCTGGCCCGGATCCACGCCGAACCACACGAACAGGTCCGTCTCCACGACGGCCTGGACCCCCGCACGGTGGCGGTGATCCTGGACTCCCAGTCCGTCAAAGGAGCCGAGACGGTGAGCCAGGACACGCGCGGCTTCGACGGCGGGAAACTGGTCAACGGCCGCAAGCGGCACCTGGCCGTCGACATGCGCGGCCTGCCGCTGAGCGTCATGGTCACCAAAGCCTCCCCGCACGACAGCGTTCCAGCCCGCGACCTGCTCTTTCGCCTGATGAGCACCCATCCGGAACTGGCCACCGCCTGGGCCGACTCCGCCTACGGCGGGCCCCTCATCGAGTGGGCGGACTCCTTCCTCGGCCTTACCCTCAAGACGGTGCCCCGCCGAAAGAACCAGAACGGCTTCGCCGTCCTGGCAAAGAGGTGGCGAGTGGAGCGAGCGATCTCGTGGATCATGAGAGCGCGCCGGAACGTGCGGGATTACGCGAGGCTCATCTCCCACAACGAGGCCTACATCACCTGGACTTTCATCACTCTCATGGCCCGCCGCCTCACACGCCCACCCCGGCCGCCCCGCACCATCCCCCACCCTGTCGAACCGGTCAGCAAACCCAAGCCGAAGTGCATCGAATGCAGAGACCGCACACCATCCGCTTTGCTCCGGCCGCGTTGAGCTGATCAGCACCACACGATTGGCGCTGACCGGCTCTTCGTGACATCAGGCATGGACCGGTTGATCATCCAACAGGCGTCCCCCGAGGGCACCCCGTACCTCACCCTCGTTCTCACCGGCGAGCTGGAAGTCAGCAACGTCGGCGTACTCAGCGAAGCCATCGTCCAGGTTCTCGAACGCGATGACCGACCCCTTCTGCTCGACCTCGCCGGCGTCACCCGCTGCGACAACGGCAGCCTTTTCACCATCCTCGGAATCCGGCATGCCGCAAACCACCTTGGAGGCAGCCTCTCCACCACCGAGGCGAGCGCCTCTGGTCACAGCGCCCTCCACCACACCGGGCTACGCGAACTTCTACCCATCACCCCGGCTGCTCCCAAGACGCACCTCACCTCACGGAGCGCCATAAATCACGGGAGTATGACACACCTTTTGATCTGTGACGTTCCGTGACGAGAGGCAGAGTCGTTCGGCGGTGCACCAAGGGTCGCGCGGGGAGCTGGAGGCAGTCCACAGGACGTCTTGCACCGCCGAGCCGACCCCGGGGCTGGTGACTTTGCAGCAGCTGCGTTCGAGAGTGCGGCCGAGCCGCATTACGAGGCGGTGAATGCCACCGGTCCGAAGCCTGTGACCAGTGGGGTGCGAGCGGTTCGGCGGCTGCCTGGAGCGGGGCAAGCCAAGCACCCGGCCAACTCTTCGTACGGGGGCGTCCTGCTGGTTACTTCCGGCTGGCCCGGCTGCCGGAGAACAGCAGCTCGGCCAGCGTCCGGAACACCTCCTCCGGATCCCGGCCGCCCACCGGTTCCCGCAGGTTCTCGCTCAGCAGGAGTGTGGCGAACCCATGGGCGAGTGACCAGGCGGCAATCCCCGCGAGCCGGGCGTTCTCGCCGCGCCCAGTTGCCGGCACCTCGGCGACCCCGGTCCGCAGTTCGGCCCCGGCCCGGGCGCGGGCGGCAAGCAGGGCGGCGTCGTCACCGCGCAGCAGGTCCGGCTGGAACATGACCTGGAAGTGCGCGGGATGCTCGATCCCGAACCGGACATAGCGCACCCCGCGTTCGCGCAGGTCGGCGGCGTCGGCGAGGGCGTCCGCCAGAAGTTCGTAGCCCTCCGCGGCGATCGCGGTGAGCAGGCCCGTGCGGTCCTTGAAGTGGTGGGCGGGGGCCGCGTGTGAGACTCCGGCGCGACGGGCGAGATCCCGCAGGCTCAGGGCGCCGGGCCCCTCGGTGGCGATCACGTCGAGGGCCGCGGTCAGGACGGCGTGGCGTAGGTCGCCGTGGTGGTACGAGCCGCTCTTGGTGGTGGGCATGCTCAGCAGATTACGCCCGATCTAGGCATTGACAAGTCCAAATCGGAGCGAGCAATCTAGCCAGCGACAAGTTCAAGTGGATGTATGACGCAGGGCAGGGAGAGCGCCATGCCGGACCATAAGGATCAGATCAAGCTCGGCCGCGTACGTCAGCTGTGGCACCTGCTGGAGCCGCTGCACGCGGTGGTCTACTTCGCCCCTGAAGCCTTCGAGGAGGCGAACCGACTCGGCATCAAGTCCGGCCGCTGGCCGAGTTACTTCGCCTGGCGGGCCGCGCCGCTCGGAGCGGTCGGCTGCGAGCAGGTGGCGTCCGCGTTCTACAGCTTCAGCCCGGAGACGGTCCGGGAACACATCCCCTCCATATGGAACGCCGCGGGCCCCGAGACTGTCCTCGCCGCTCGCCATCGCGCCGTCGACCGCGCCTACCGCGCGTTACTCGGCGACCGCATCGACAGCCCCGAGCTGGCAGAGGCCGCCGTCCTGGCCCGACGCACCGCCGAGGCTGCCGTCCACGCTGGCCGGCCACTCGCCGCCGCCAATGCGGCGCAGCCCTGGCCGGACGCCCCACACCTGATGCTCTGGCAGGCCGCGACGATCCTGCGCGAGCACCGCGGGGACGGTCATCTCGCAGCGCTGCTGATCGCAGGGCTCGACCCGGTGGAGTCCCTGGTGTCGTTCGCGGCAATCGGAGCGGCGCCCGAGGAAACCTTCGGGAGCCGGGGCTGGAGCGACAAGGAGTGGGTCGCAGCGCGCGAACGGCTGACCGGGCGCGGCCTGGTGGAGCCGGACGGCACGGCAACCGACGCGGGGCGTGCGCTGCGCGCCGAGGTCGAGCGTCACACGGACGAGTTGGCGGCAGCGCCTTGGCAGGCACTGGGCGCGGCCGACATGGACCGGCTCGGCGACCTGCTGGGGGACTACTGGGTCGCGGTCATCGGGTCGGGAATGCTGCCGGGGACGAACACGCTGGGGATCGGCAAGGTGTGACGGAAAAGGAACGAGCCGCCCGCAGTCAGCGCTGGTCGCGGGCGGCTCTTGCTGGTCGTCCGTCCCCGGGTATGAGGCGAGATATCCGCCACTTGTTGCCCGGGACGATGGGGAGCGTGCTCGGCGCGGTGTCCTGTGCCTTGTCACCCTGGTCCATGACTGTGTCGCCGGTCAGTCCCGGATGCACCTCCTCAGACCCCCGCGCCTCACAGAGCGTCACAGATCACGGGATATGGCACAGCTTCTGAGCTTGTTCTTCAACCTTGGTCAGCGGATCCTTCGAGGAGATTGATGAGCGGGGCCAGGATCCGGGGCAGATCGTTCTCCGAGGTGATCACCTGCTCGTCTTGCCAGGTGTACTCGGTCTGGGAGTCGATGAAAAGCAGTGAAGCGCTTCCCGATTCCCATACGAACAGCTTCCCCAGGCGCTCGTCCGACTCCAGAGTGAGGCTCACGGCCGTTGCCTTCGGGCGCCCTTTGGTGGCTGTGCCCGGGGCCGGCTGCTGCACCGCGGGGCTGATCCCGCGAGAGTGGAGTTTTGTTCATGTGCGGCATGCCAGTCCACAAGCCATTGCATGATCTCCGGCATAACGCCCCTCGCTGTCACGGTCGAACGAGTCGTCGAACTTGATCGTACGGATGGCGTTCGCCGGACGTTGGAGCGGCCTTCGTCTGATCATGTGCTCCGACCGAGGTGCACCGATCGAGACGAAGGCCGTGAAGGTGAGTCTGCTGCCTGCCGCCGGTCCCGGGGAAGCGTTCGCGCATGCGTCACGCTTCCGTGAGGACCTATTCGACTGCCTGACCGCGCGCGGGGACGAACTGTTCGAGCTCGTGGATGCGTTGCTATGCGTGGACGGCCCGGTGACCTCGCCGGTGGACCTGACGCTGGTGGCCGAGCACCGGCGTGGGCACGGTGCGATGTATGAGGCGTTGAACCACGGGAACGTGGATGTGCCCCGGTTGCGGCAGGTGCTGGCCGGGCTGCCGATGCCGCGGGCCGCCGACGGGCGCCTGGTCCTGGCGGTTGACGTCAGCAACTGGCTCCGCCCCGGCGCACCGACCAGCGCGGACCGTCTGTTCTGCCACGTCTATGGCCGCAGCGGACGGTCCTCGGACCAGTTCGTGCCCGGCTGGCCGTACTCGTTCGTCGCCGCCCTCGAATCAGGCCGCACCTCCTGGTGCCAACTGCTGGACGCCGTCCGTCTCGGCCCCGAGGACGACGTCGCCGAGGTCACCGCCGCCCAGCTCCGCAGGGTGGTCACGGACCTGATCGAGATGGGCCACTGGCACTTCGGGGACCGCGACATCCTCATCGTCTTCGACGCCGGCTACGACGCCCCGCGCATGGCCCACCTCCTCGACGGCCTCCCGGTCGAAGCGCTGGGACGGAGGCGCTCCGACCGCGTCATGCGACGGCCGACGCCCTCGCTCAAGGAGTACGCCCTGGCCTACCCCCGGGGCGGGCGCCCGCCGAAGCACGGCAAGGAGTTCCGCTTCGCCAAACCGGATACCTGGGGCGAGCCTGACGCGGCAACCGTGCAAGTCACCGACCGATACGGCACCGCCCGCGCAATGGCCTGGGACCGCATCCACCCCCGCCTGACCACCCGCTCCGCGTGGATCGACCACACCGGCGACCTTGCCATCATCGAGGGCACACTGATCCGCCTCCAGGTCGACCGCCTGCCCGGCGGAGGTGACCCGCTCCCGCTCTGGCTCTGGTCGTCCGCCACCGGCCTGACCAGCGAGGACGTCGACGTGCGCTGGCAGGCGTTTTTGAGAAGGTTCGACCTGGAGCACACCTTCCGGTTGATGAAGCAGACCCTGGGGTGGACCCGACCGAAGCTCCGCACCCCTGCGGCCGGAGACCGCTGGACGTGGCTCGTGATCGCCGCCCACACTCAACTCCGGCTCACCCGCAGAGCCGCAGCGGATCTCCGCCCCCCCTGGGAGAGGCCGGCCGAGCCCGCACGGCTCACCCCGGCCCGTGTCCGTCGAGGGTTTCGAAATCTCCGCCCGCATCTTGTCTGTCCGGCCCGTGCGCCGAAACCCTCAACACCCGGACCAGGAAGGCCACTGGGCTCCAAGAATCGCCGTCCCACGACCCGCTATGACGTCGGGAAAACGACCAGACGACCCGAAAGCATCATCGAGCGCGACAGCCTCAGAGGTTAAAAGACAAGCTCAGTGGCTGTGCCAGAACCTCTCTGGCGGGGCCGGGACAGTGCCTGCGCCTTCGAAAGCACAGGCCCGCCTCACGGCGCGAGCCCGGCCGCGTGACCGCTCCGCGTTGTCTGCGGTCAACACGGAGCGGTCACGGTGGTGCAGGGTCCGGCGGCGGACGAGGAGGCGCCCGATGCTGCCCTGCCAGCGCCGGGTCACAGGCCGACGATGGTGGTGGGGCTGGGGGTCTCGATGTAGTCGATGACCGCCCAGTTGTGGGTGTGGCGCTTGATCATGGCCTGGTCGCTGCTCTGGTGGTTGTCCCCGGGGCCGGCGCCGGGAGAAAGCAGGGCGGCGGTGGGGCCGCCGATGTTGGAGGTCTGCTGGTTCTTGTTGGTGTCTGCGCTGGCGGTGCCGGTGGTGGCGAGCGCGAGTGCGATAGCGGCCAGGGCGATGGTGAGGGAGCGGGTGGTCGTCGTGTTCATGGATGGGCCTGCCTTTGCATGAGGGAGATGTCCGGGTGTGCTGTCGAGGGCGGGCGTCATCGGTGTCTTCGACGCCGGGGCACCGCAGCAGTCGATGACGGCTCGGTGGGTGGTGCCGGCTTTGTCGGTGGCCTGTTGGTCGGCCTGGCCGCTGGCCGGGCGGGCATCAGCCGGGACAGCGGGGCGGCGATGGAGCTACTGCCAGGGGCATCCGCCCGTCCTCGCTCGGTGTCCGCGCAGGCGGTGCCGGCGGCGAGGGCAGGGGAGCGCGCGATCACCGTGCTCGTGGTGCGCCTGCCATGCGCATGGCTGTCTGCCGAGGCGGAACGTGCTCCCGATGCCGGAATCGGCGATGTCAGATGAGGGCAATGTTTACCTGATCGTAATTGTTCCCAGACTCGTAGAAGCGGGAGCGCTTGGAGTTGCCGAAGTAGTCGATGACGGCCCAGTTGGTGGTGTCGGCCTTGTGGGTGGTCTGCCGGTTGGCCTGGCTGCTGTCGGGGTGAGCGGCGGCCGGGGACAGCAGGGCGGCGGTGGGGCCGCTGATGCTGGAGGTCTGCTGGCTCTTGTTGGTGTCCGCCACGGCGGTACCGCCGACGGCCACGGCCAACGCGATACCTGTGGCCAGCAATCCGCTGACCGTGGTGCGCATGCGTGCGTGCATGAAGTTCCCCTTTCAGGGGCGAGAGAGGCGGGTTGGGACGGGCGGCGCCCGCACGTGACCGAAAGGGGGCCGGGCCGGTGCCGCGCGAGGGTGGTCAGGGCAGCAGGCCGGTGGCCGACTTGACGTTGGCGTAGTCGATGACCGCAGTGTTGGCGGTGCCCCTTTTGGTCATGTTTTGGCTGGTGATCTGGACGTTGCGGCAGCCGCCGACACCCGCGCCGGGCGAGAGGAGCACCACGTTGCAGAGCATGGTGGACTTCTGGCTGCCGGTGTTGGTGTCGGCGGCCGCCACCCCGGACCCCGTCAGAAGCACGGTGCCGGTCAGGACAACCGCCAGCGCGGTGGCCGGGCCGAGCGGGGTCAGGCGGCGTTTCCGCCGCGTGGGCGGGATGTATCGCCTCATGGGCTTCCTTCGTTCTCGGGCCGCCGAGGTCGGGGCCGGCCGGGACGGACGGACAGGTGACCCGCGCACGATTCATCGCATCTCCGTGTCGTCGGATGAACACCTGGCGCACCGGTCAACGGACGCACTGCCCCGGGGACACGGAACCGGAAGCCTCAACCGGGAGACCGCCGTGTTGACGTCCCTCCGCTGGCAGGCGTGAACTGTGCCGCCTTCGAATCGAAGGATCTGGCACAGGCACTCACTTGCCGTTTAACGGTTGGGGCCGGTCTGTCGTGACCGTCCGCAACATCACCACTGCTGACGTTGGTCTTCCACTGACCAGCCGTCACCCAACTCGCGACGGAGCATCTCGAGTGCGGCGTCTGCCTGCGATGTGAACAGTTCTTGTTGTTCCTTGGGCCACGGAGTTGGATTCGGCGGGTACTCCCAGTCGAGCGACGACTGATACCACTCGGCCAGTCTTGCCAGCTCGGCCTGGGTATCCGCAGTGATCGGCAGCCGCTCCAGCTCGCAGGGGTATCCGTAAGGGCTGTCGACAAGGTGAGGGTCACCGGACGGGCCTGGCCAGAGGGGGGTGTGGACGCCGTACTCGAAGAAAAACCGCAGATGATAGGGCATGCCGTACCCTCTCACAGCATCTCCTGATGCCGCGCGTGCCCGTCATCCCACGCGTCGCGGTTTGGTTCCCACCTTGTGGTGAGCAGGGCGGCTGAACGCCTCGCCCGTGGCCAGAACTCTGCCCACGTCGTGACGGATGGCCGGGCGGCGGTTCTTCGAGCCCGGCGGTCTGCCTGGCCCGGGTCGGGAGGGTTTCGGTGCACCGGCTGGAGACCCGGTCTTCGCGTGCAGGTTTCTGAACCCTCTGCGGACGCGGGCAGGTGTCAGTCTGTTCGGCTCCGTCGGCTTCTCCCAGGGCCGTCGCAGGTCGGTGGCCAGTGGGCGGGCGAGCCGCAGTTGGGCATAGGCAGCGATCACCAGCCAGGTCCACCGGTCGGCCGCTTTTGAGCTGCGAAGCCGAGGTTTGGTCCATCCGAGCGTCTGCTTGAACAGGCGAAATGTGTGCTCGATGTCGAAGCGCCGCAGGAAGGACTGCCAGCAGCGGTCGACGTCAGTCTCAGTGGCGCCGGTGCCCGACCACCACAGCCATACCGGCTTGTTCACTCCGCCGCTGGGCAGTTTCTCCACGACCAGCCGGACGATGGTGCCCTCGATGATGGGCAGCGGGCCGTCGTGGTGGAGCCAGGCCGCCCGGCGGGTCAGCCTGGGATGCAGCCGGTCCCACGCCTGCGCGGTCGCCTTCCCATAGAGCCGGGTGTCCGTGGTCGTCACGGCCTGTTCGGTGCCCCAGGTACTGGGGTCGCCGAAGACAAACTCGCCGCCGTGCTTGGGCGGCCGGCCCCCTTTGGGGTCGTAGACCCGCGGCGGTGTCGGCCGGCGCATCACGCGGTCGGAGCGGAGTCGGCCGAGGATCTCCACAGGCAGACCTGTCAGCAGGTGGGCGATGCGCGGGGCGTCGTATCCGGCGTCCAGCACCACCAGGACCTCCGGGTCGCCTTGCTGCCACTGGCCGGCGGCCACCAGCCGCTCGATGACCTCGCGGATCTGAACCGTGGTGACCGCGGCGACGTCGGCGCCGGGCTCCAGGCGGACCGCGTCCAGCACCGCCGTCCAGGACGTGCGGCCAGTTTCCAGTGCGGCCACCACGGAGTACGGCCAGCCGGGCACCATCTGGTGCTTGCCCTCGCCCCGGCCGAACGTGTGACAAAAGGCCCGGTCAGCACATGTGTTGGCGTCCGGTCTCAGCCACGGCGAGACATCCACGGCCAGCACGAGTCGGCCGTCCGCCGCCCTTGGCAGCGGCATCCCGGCCAGGGCGCGACGCAGCCGGGCGATATTGATCCGGCCCTGGTTGAGCCCGCCGTACAGAGCTCCGTGCCCACGACGGTGCTCGGGCGCGAGCGCGAGATCGACCAGCGTCCTCACTGGCCCGTCCGTGCACAACAGCGCGTCGCACAACTCGAACAAGGCGTCGCCCCGCGCGGTCAGACACTCGTACAGCTCCGACCGGAAGCGTGACACTTCCGCGAACGCATCCCGCAGGACGCCCTGATCCACCAGACTCACGACCACGGCCTTCGCGCTGATCCACTCTGTGACGGAGCACAGGATCAGACGGAGGCCGCCTACGTGTCCGCTGAACTGCACAAATGTCGATCAAGTTCGAGTCGCGTTCGACGTCGGACCATAAACGGCAAGCTCACGCGTGGGTTCCTGCGACTCCCCGGCCAGAAATCCGCGAACCCGCCTGCTTCGCCCGGCGGGGGGATCGACCCAGGTGAACAGCCTGTTGAGGCCCTGGCCCGTGAACTCCTGGAAGAAACGGGCCTTGAACTCACCGAAGCACGGCTGCTGCACGCGCGGACGTACGCGGTCCGGCGGCACGGTGTGAGTGGGAGCCTGACCGCGCTGTTCTATGCCGTGGCTCTCAAGGGCGGGGCGCCTACGGTGACCGAGACCGACGGTTCCACCGAGGCGGCGGTATGGGTCTCCCTGGCCGACTTGCAGGACGACACCGTGCTGTCACCGGCGGCTGCCGACGCTCTTCGCTTGCTCGACAGAGCGAAGGCATCGGTCACTGCCACTCGTTGATGACAGGATCGTCTGCTGGCGGGCCGGGGAGTTCGTACGCACTCGGAACTCGGAGTTCATGCTGGTCGGCAATGGGCCGTACCGGGTCGACCGGGTCGACGGACGACTGCGTCAGGCCGGCGTCGTCTCCGCGGTGACCGGAGCCTGTGAGGACGGCTACCGGGCCCGTATACGCGGGCTGCCGGTGCGCACCGCGGTGGACGGTCTCCACGATGTGCTCCGCGAAGTCGCCGCTGCAGGCGGCCGCATGCGCGCTGTGCAGGCCCTGCGCCGGAGACTGCCCGTACTGTCGCCCGCGGAGGTCGTCGAGTACGCGAACACGCTGCTGGGCGGCGATGCCTCAGCGCGCCTTGTGGCCGTCGCCATCAAGGAACTCGTGGAGCCGCTCGACTCGGTGCTCGCTGCGCAGACCATTCGGCACGGCACGCCCCACCAGCCTCGTTGACTGTTGCCGCGAATCAAGGCGACATGTTCGGAGGTTGCTCTTCATCCGCTCCTGCTTCTCCGGCGCCGGGCATTCCGGCGGGGCCAACACGGCCGTCGGCCACCACCGGGCGGTGCCCGTTGATGAACTCCGGAGCTGCTCCCGTTCCCTGCCCCCATGAGGTGACTGATGACGGCGGGGCGGCCCGCCCGGTGCCGGGGTGCGGGTCATCGGAGCGCCGCCGCCACCAGCCCGTGGATCTCCTGGTCCGACACGGTTCCGCCCCCTACCAGGCGGTCGAAGACCAATCCGTCCACACAGGTCAGCAGCGTGACGGTACGGTCCTCGGCGTCTGCGACGCCCTGCGCGGCCAGGAAGTCGTGTACGACTTGTCGTCCTGCGTTCCGGCGCGGCACGAGGATCTCCCGCAGCTCGGGGTGGTGCACGCTCTCGAGGGCGCACGCGTAGCGCGCGAGGGAGCGTCGCCGTCCGTCCCCCGTGAGCCGTTGCTCGACGAACGCGGCGATCTGGGCCACCAGTTCCCCGGCCGTGCGCGGCACCGGTGTCTGTTCCCCGATCTCCTGGAGTTCTGCCTGGTCGAGTGCGACCAGCCGCCGGACCAGTGCGGTGAGCAGTGCCTGACGGGTGCGGTAGTAGGCGGAGGTGGTTCCGGGCGGCAGGTGTGCTGCCCGGTCCACCGCGCGGTGGGTCAGGCCTCGGACTCCGGTTTCGGCGAGCACGTCGATGGCCGTATCGGCAAGGGCGGTACGTCGGTCAGTGGGCATCCCCCCTTTCTACATCCGTAGAGGTGGGGAGTACTCTTCTTCTACATCCGTAGAAGGTCACGGCGGGGCGAGGAGGGCCGGTATGGGCGGCAGCGCGGTGGTGGTGGGTGGAGGCGTCGGAGGGCTGGCCGCCGCGATCGGTCTGCGCCGGATCGGCTGGGAGGTGACGGTGGTCGAACGCGCCCCCGTCCTCGCCGACATGGGTGCGGGTATCTCCCTGCACGCCAACGGCATCCGTGCCCTGGACGCCCTCGGCGTCGGCGAGGCGGTGCGCGCGGCCGCGCGGCCGCAGTACACCGGAGGCACCCGTGTCCCCGGTGGCGGCTGGCTGGCCCGCATGGACGGGACCGCTCTCGAGCGCGAGCTGGGCACCCCGATCGTCGGCGTCCCCCGGGCCGTGCTGCACCGCCTGCTGCGCGCGGCGCTGCCGTCCGAGTGTCTGGTCGTGGGGGCCGAGGTGGCGTCCGTCGACCGCATCGACCCCAGCCGGGTGCGGATACCGTTCGCGGACGGCGTCCTGGAGGCGGACCTGGTCGTGGCCGCCGATGGGGTGGGCAGTCGGCTGCGCGCCCAGCTGTTCCCCCGGCACCCCGGCCCGGCCTACAGCGGGTCGACCGTGTTGCGCGCCATCACCGAGAACCCGGTCGAGCTGGACACCGACTTCGAGCTGACCTGGGGGAGGGGTGCCGAGTTCGGCCACATCGCGTTCGCCGACGGACGGGCCGAGTGGCACGCGGTGCTCAATTCGCCGCCCGGCGTGCGCTACGGGGACGCCCTCGCCGCGATGCGCCGCCGCTTCCGGGACTGGCACGATCCGATCCCCGCTCTGCTGGACGCGACCCAGCCCGATGCCGTCCTGCACCACGACATCCACGAGCTGACGACCCCCTTGCCCGCCTTCACCGCGGGCCGGATCGCCCTGCTCGGCGACGCGGCCCACGCCATGACTCCCAACCTGGGCCAGGGCGCCTGCCAGGCGCTGGAGGACGCGGCCGTGCTGGCCGCCGCGCTCGCCACCGAGCCGACCGTCGCAGCGGCGTTGGCCCGTTACGACGCCGAGCGCCGCCCGCGCAGCCAGTCCGTCGCACGCGCCGCCCGCCAGGCCGGCCGGATGGGCCAACAACTGACGCACCCCCTGGCCGTCGCCGTGCGGAACACGGCTCTCCGGCTGGCTCCTTCCCGCGTGACCGTCCGCACCGTCCTGCGGCATGCCGACTGGACATCCCCGGTCCTGGGCTGACGGCACCGGACCTCGTTCCGCGCCCCGCCAGAAGCGCTCCACGAGCACCGCTCCGCCACGGCCTGCGTCGACCTGACAGTCCGCGATGCTCCCAGGACCGAGCTGGCTACCAGGCCGGTTCCCCCCCATGAGTGAGCAGCTGTGTCGGACAATGGTGTGGGGATGAGGATGATTACCGGGACGGCGTCGCGCCGCACACGGATCGGTGACCCGGTGCTCTTCTGAGCGCCGTACGGGCCAGTGCGGGCTCGCCGTTCGATCGAGGATTCTGCGCCGCTGCGCGGGCTCCGCCTCTGTCGTGTCGATCACACAGTGCGCGGCCCGGCGACGTGAACGCGCACCGCTCGCCCATGAGCGCGGCCTGGTCCCATGGTCGCGGTCGAGGTGGGTCTTCGGACCGATGCCGGCCACGGACATCGGAGTGATCATAAGAGCCGTTCGAACGAGCCGGGGAGGAAGCGTGCGGGCGGAGCAGGTGGACTGGGTGGACATACCGGCTGGGCTGCTGCGGCGCGGTACACCCGTTGACGAGGTGGCGGAGGTGGCTCGCCGCTATGCCGACATCGGGATACCGGTGGAGTGGTACCTGAAGGAAGCCCCGCGCATGGATGTTCACCTGCCGGCCTTCCGGATCTCCCGCACCCAGGTCACGGTCGGCCGGTGGGCGCTGTTCGCAGCGGCCACCGGCAGGCCGGTCCCGCAGGCGCCGGCTGACCACCCGGTCACCGGCGTCACCTTCGACGCGGCGGTGGCCTACTGCCGCTGGCTCGGAACACGGCTCGGTGGCCTCGAGGTCCGGCTGCCCACCGAGGACGAATGGGAGCGCGCCGCCCGTGGCGACGACGGCCGGGAATTCCCGTGGGGCGATCAATACCGCACCGGCCTGGCCAATCTGGCGGATCTCGGTATCGGCACCACGCTGCCGGTCGGTTCCTTCCCCGAGGGCGCCAGCCCCTTCGGCGTGCTGGACATGGCAGGCAACGCCGACGAATGGACCTCCACCCGCTACGCCCCCTACCCGGACGCTCCCGCTCAGGTACCGATCACCGAGGCCTGGGCCTTCGATCCGCACATCACTCGGGGCGGCGCGTTCTGCCACGACCGGGACCTGGCCCGGTGCGCCCGCCGGCACGGCGCCTACGAGCAGGGCCTGGCGGCGATCGGTGTGGGCTTTCGCCTGGCGGCACCGGCTCGGTGAAAGAAGACGCCGGGCAGGCCAGGGCGTACTGCACCGCGTGCGGCGTCTCCCCCCGTCTGCCGTACGGAGGCGGTGGCCGCGACCGTGATGGTGGGCCCGATCCCGACGCGGACGTCCACGCCTGGCCGGGAGATGGTGCTGTGAACCGACGCGTGGCCGAAGAGAAGACGCCGTTCGACGGATGGGTTCTCTGTTTCTGACGGGTCATACGAAAGCCGATGACCTGGTGTGACCGAGGGCCGGCGTGCGGCGGAGGCGGGCCCCGGTGACCGGTGGGTTGACCGGCTCGCGAGTCTTGATCCCTTCCTCGCCTGCTGGTTAGGTTGGCCGGCATGACTGAGCAAGGACCCGTCGCCTGGCCACCTGCCCCGATCAGGACCGAACGGCTCGTGCTCCGCCAGTCCGAGGCCCGCGACCGTACGGCGTTCATCGAGCTGTTTGCCTCGCCCGAGGCGGGCACCTACATCGGTGGCCCTCGACCACGTGATGAGCTCGAACGCGCGGTGCCTGAGCTGCCCGGGCGACGCCCTGGCCTTTTCGTCACAGATCTCGACGGAGCGATGATCGGCATGGTCACGCTCGATCGGCACGACGCAGGGCGTCCGAGTCACGTCCGTGCGGATGCCGGGAAGACCGAGCTCGGCTACATGTTCCTGCCGAAGGCGTGGGGACGCGGGTACGCAGCCGAGGCGTGCGCAGCGGCACTGGGCTGGTTCGCCGACACGTCTCCCGGCGAGCCGGTGGTGCTCTGCACCCAGATCGCCAACGACCGTGCGATGCGCCTCGCGGCGAAGCTGGGGTTCACCGAGGTGGAGCGGTTCGAGGAGTACGGCGCCGAGCAGTGGCTCGGCGTGTGGTCCTCGGTCACACCGTCCGGTTGAGCTCGTGCCTGACAGCGCGGATCCCACGTCACCACGAGCCGTTACGGCGGCGCCGTACCGTCACTGAGGCAGCACCTGCGCGCTCGGCACGGTGACGCCCACTACGCGCCGGTCCTGCCGTCCGGCTCGGGTTCCTTCCGCGCCCGCCGGAGCCGGCCGGGCCCCTGGGGACGCCCTCGCGCCGGTGCTGCCGTCAGCAACCGGACAGGACCCGCCCGCGCTGCCGCGGTGAAGGTCCGGAGCTTCCCGAAGACTTTGCGCAGATGCCATTCCACCGTGCGCGGGCTGATGAAGAGCCGGGTGCCGATCTCGGCGTTGGTGAGGCCCTCACGCACGAACCGGACGATCTGGCTCTCCTGGGTGGTGAGCTCCTTGGCCGCGGTGATTACGCGGAGGTGGTGCGCGAGATCAGCCGCCGGCTTCGTGCAGCGGCGGACATCACCGACGGCGGATCAGTCGACGCGCGCCTGCGCAGGCACCTCGCCGCACATCTGAGCTTCCTCGCCGACCACGAGGATGCCGCCTTGAATCTCATCCTGCGCAGGGGCGAGGCCACGGACCTCGCATGGGAGGCATTCGAAGCGGTCCGGCACGAGCGAACTCGAAGCATCTGTGCGTTGTTCGGCCTCGACGCCGACGAACCCGAACTCCGACTGGCCATGCGGGGGTTCAATGCCGCCTGTGACGAGATGTCCCGCCAGTGGCTGAGAGACGGCCGCCCGATGCCGGTCGAAGCACTGGTCGATTGCTTCATGACCTTCCTGGCAGGCGCGCTCCGGGCTGCCCACGGCCTTGCGCCCGCACCCGCCCTGCGCCAGGCGCTCGAGGAGCTCGAACACGGGGCTTCCCACCGGCAGGACATGCTGCAGGCGCAGAGGACCTGACCGGCCCTGGCGAGAGCTGTTGATCCTGCGGCTGTGAGCCTGTCCGGTCGTTGCTCTTGCTGATGGTTCCAGAATCAGGGTCCGGCTCGTCCGTGGCAGCCGTGGGGAGAGGGCCGTGCGATGGGTACTGCTATTCGCTGAGCATCACACTTTCGCGTGTGACGAGGCAGAAGGGGTGCCCAACTGGGTCCGCGTACACGCGATATCCGATCGGCTTGTCCGACCCTTCGAGCAACGTGGCACCCAGGGCGAGTACCTTCGGCTCGGCCAGGTCCAAGTCGTCGACCATCACATCGACATGCATCTGGGCCGGACGATCGGGATCACGCCACCGTGGCGGCCGGAAACCGTCGACGCGCTGCAAGGCCACGATGTCCGTGCCTGTCGTGCTTTTGAGTACTACGTAGTCAGTCGTGTCCTCCACTCGCGACAGCGACAGCAGGCGCTCGTAGAAGCTCGCGAGCTCGGACGGGTCAGGGCAGTCGATGACGAGAGAGAAGAGGCGTCCGATCATGTTGATCACTATGCCGCGCACAGGGGAAGAAGGCTACGTGATCCATCGATGCGACGTCCTTCCCGTCGGCCAGGCCGGCACTGTGCTGACCGCGCCGGTCCCAGTCCCGGGCGGTGCGTGTCTGGGTCATCGCGTCTGGGCCATCAGTTCCGCCGCCGGCTCCCGAGCCCCGACCCCGCGTGCCGACTGCGGACACGGTCGGGTACGGCCTGGAAGTGCCGCCGTGCATGCTTCCCTCCGACGGGCGGCCGGGAGTCCGGGCATCGTCCTGGTTCATAGTCGCAGCACCCCGATCGATTGCTCGAACGGGGCCGCAGAGGCATCGGGCGACTGGGCCGGCCCGTGAGTGCGCTGCCGCTGCCGCTGCCGAAGACGCTCGACCAATCCGATTCCGCAGAACGCGGATGTGCCACGCCATGTGACTGAAGGGCGTCGACCACAAGATCGCCACGCTCCGCCAGCGTGAAGCCGAACAGGAACACGGGCAGCAGGCGGCCGCCGGACCGTACTGGTCCGGCGGGCTCGGCATGGACGACGGGCGGCCGCCTGCTGCTGACAGGCTCCTTCTGAAGGCGGTCCGCATCCTGGCATCGGGCCGACAGCGGCGTGGAGCCGGCTGCCGTCGGCGCCGCGTGGGCTGTCCATGATCTCGCTGGGGAACGCCATGGCCGGGCCGGGGCGGTGCAGGGCGCCTGCCTGCTGACATGGCTGCGGCTGGGCCGATGGAGTGGCCGCGGGCTGCGTGCGGCCAGTCGCCGGGGAGCGGAGCGGGACTGCGGTTCAGATGGCGGAAGCGGCCCGTACGGTGCGCCCGCCCGCGCGCACTGGGGGCACCCGGAGGAGACCGCGGAAAGTGAGGCAGCGGCAGTGACGGAGTACAGGCAGAACCCACCGGGCGGGGACGGCGTTCCGCAGGACGGCGCCGCACCGCCGGGTGAGGTGCCCTACACGTCCCTGCTCGACCTGCCGCTCAGCTCCGACCTGGACCGCATCGGCGAGCAGCTGCACGCCCTGGCCCGTGCGCAGAGCACGCTGCAGGAGCTGCTCCAGGCGGTGGTGAACATCACCGGCGAACTCGAACTGCCCATGGTGCTGCGGCGCATCGTGCGTACCGCGATGGACCTGGTGGGCGCCCGCTACGGGGCCATGGGCGTGCTCGACGCGGAGGGCAGGCTCCTGGACGAGTTCATCCCGCTGGGACTCACCGCCAAGGAGCTGGCCGACCTGGACGGTGTGGAGCTCCCGCGCGGGCGGGGGCTGCTGGGGCACCTGATCCACCATCCCGAGCCGTTGCGGGTCAGGGACATCTCCCGCCATCCGGAGTCGGCCGGTTTCCCGCCCGGGCACCCGCCCATGAGCACGCTGCTCGGCGTCGCCATCAGCGTGCGCGGACGGATCTACGGCAACCTCTACCTCTCCGAGCGCAGGGACGGGCAGCCCTTCGACCGGCACGACGAGGGCGTGATCCGGGCGCTCGCCGGCACCGCCGGGGTGGCGATCGAGAACGCCCGCCTCTATCAGCAGGTACGCAACAATGCCGTACAGTTCCAGCGGCTGCTGCTGCCCCGCCTGCCCGACCTGCGGCCCTTCCTGGCCGGGGCGGCCTATCGGCCGGCCAGCGCCCCGGCCGCCGTGGGCGGTGACTGGTACGACGCCATGCTGCTGCCCGACGGAGCGTGCGCGGCCGTGATCGGCGACGTAGTGGGGCATGACCTGCGGGCCGCGGCCGACATGTCCCAGCTCCGCAACATGCTGCGGGCCCTGTACCACGACAGGAACGCCGCGCCCGGCACCTCCCTCACCCGGCTCGACCGACTCATGCAGGCCGCCCCGGGTGAGGCGCCCATCGCCACCGTGCTGCTGGCCCGCCTGGAACCCGCCGACGGCGCATGGCAACTGCGCTGGTCCAGCGCCGGGCACCCGCCGCCGCTCCTGGTACTGCCCGACGGGCGGGTCCGCTACCTGGACACCGAGCCCGGAGTTCCCCTCGGCGTGTCGCCGGATCTGCCGCGGTGCGACCACTGCCGAGCGGTGCCGGTGGACAGCACTGTCGTTCTCTACACGGACGGCCTGGTGGAGATCCCCGGCCAGCCACTGGACCGAGGGCTGGACGCACTCGCCGTCACCGCTTCCCGGTACGCCGGACATCCACCGGAGGAGATGTGCCGGGCGCTGCTCGACCACCCGCCCGGCAACGGGCACGACGACAAGGCGGTCATCGCCCTGCGCACCCCGCCTCTGACGGGCTACGCCCGCTCCTGAGATGAGTGCGAGGACGCGCCCAGCCGAAACCAGTGAGGCCGGACGCGTGCGCCCGCCCTGCGGGCTGGACAGCCTCCCGGGTGATACGGGCGGCGTCCGTCGCCCGTTCCTGCCGGGCCCTGTTCTCGTACAGCTGATCCGTTGTCAGCGGCACCACGGAGCACGTGTTGAGCCCCGGTGCCGTTCGAGCAGCGATCGCTGATCGCATGGCGTCAGATCTCGCCGTCCCGCCGTCCGAGGGACGCCGAAGGGATGCCTCTCGTAGGCGGTGCCGTCGCCGCCGGGGAGTGATGGGACCAGCCGGGGCCCGCGTGGTGCGCTGGTGCCGCGAACGACTGGTGAGGTGTCGGCCCGGCCGTCGACCGGCTGATGCCTGGGATCAGCGCGAGGCGTGGCCCGTATGTGCTCGTGACCAGCACGAACAGTCCGATCACGAGGAAGGGCAAGTCGATCTACCGCGGTATCGACTGGGCGGAACAACACCACGACGTAGCCCTGTCCGACGACATCGGCGAGCTACTTGCCAAGCGACACATCTCCGACGACGCAGCTGGCTCGCGTCTCCTGCTGGACCTGCTCGCCGAGTACGGCGACAGCGGGAGAACCGATGCCGTGGCGATCGAGCCCCCCCAGCCGGCCTGCTGGTCACGGTACTGCGGCAGGGCGAACGCCAGGTCTACGCGATCAAGCCGATGACTGCGGCCCGCTACCGCGACCGGCACGCCGTCTCGCGCAAGAAGTTCGACGCGAGCGACGCCCTGGTACCGGCGAACAACCTGCGCACGGCCATGCACCCCCCGGCCGCCGCCCAACGGCTCAGACCTGGCCCGCGCCGGCGCCGTCCTCGCTCGCGCCCAGCAGGACGCCCTGTGGAACCGGCAGGTCATCGCCAACGAGCTGCGCTCGCTGCTGCGGGAGTACTTCCCGGCCGCTCTGGCGGCCGGCCCCCTGAGCGCGGCGCGGACCTGCGTGACCAGCAAAGTTTCCTTGCCCATGGTGGCGACGGCAGCCGATCATTCGCTCATGAGACCCGAAGTGCAGACGTTCGTCGCTGATGGCCCGTTGCCCGACTGGGACGCGAGCGAAGAAGAGATCGACAGCCGCGTCCAGCAGCTCGATGCCATCTCGGCACCCGTCACGGAGGAGGAAGCCCAGGCGCTCGTCTCCTGTTTCGGCCCGGACGATTGCTACGGCGTCGCCTGGACTCTTCTCCACCTCATTGAGACCGGCCCGGACCCCGTCCTGACCACCGACCCTGGGCCGAAGGCCAACGAGTGGCACCAGCGGCTCCACGACCGCGCCGTGTTCGCAGGACTCATCTCGAGAAGTTGACGGGACAGCAACGCGAGATGTCTGCGGCGAGCGGAGATGCAGCGCTGCCTGACACTTGGGGCGATGGGCCGCGTCTTATAGGTGGATCGCCGGTGGTCCTGTCCATGCCCGGATGCTGGAGCCGTCGAGTTCCCACGGCTTCGACCGCGCCACCGCACACCCCCGATCCGAGGGCCGCGACGAAGGGGTACGGCCAGCCGGGCACGAACTGGTCCGAGGACCGGCCACTGCGGTCGTGGATGTGGCAGAACACGTGGGTCGGCGCTGGTGGGGGCGTTCGGGCGGAGCCGGTGGCTGATGTCGACCGTCATCGTCAGGCGCCCGTCGGCGGCCTGCGGCATGGGAAGGCCGGCGAGAACCTGCCGCAGCCGGGGCACATCGACGTTCCCGCGGTTCAGCGCGTCGTGCATGGCGCGGTGCCCGCGCCGGTGCTCGACCACCAGTGTCAGGTCCACCGGAGCCGTGACCGGCCCGTCCGCGCACAGCAATGCGTCCACCGGTCCGAACAGTTCGTCCCCGCGCGCGGTCAGACAGCCGAACAAGTCGTCGCGGAAGCAGGAGGCGGTCGCTGACGCTTCACCCGGAACGACAGCAGGCAGCGGACTCACCTTCACGGCCTTCGTCGTGATCACGCGCACCTTGGTCGGAGCACATGATCAGACGAGGGCTGCCTCGGCGCCGGGAGAATGGTCAGGTCGGCAACCACGTTCAAAGCGCATTACGGGACGCTCCCCTCCGCGGTCGACCGGACGGTAGCGTGATCGACATGACGGCTGAGGGCGAGGCGGCAGACGAAGCTCTGGTCGGTGGCATGGTGAACGCGGGCGCGGTTCTCCGCCGAGGTGCACTCGTGGAGCGCCCTGCCCCGCGCACCGCGCGCGCCCTCCACGCCCATCTCCTCTCGCTCGAAGAGCACGGCTTCGACGCGGCTCCGACGCCGGTCCGTCTCACCGCGGACGGCCGGGAGCAGCTGACCTTCATCCCCGGCGACGTCGCCCTGTCGCCTTTTCCGCACTGGGTGATGACAGAGACCGCTCTGGAATCGGTGGGCTGTCTGCTGCGGCGCCTGCACGAGGCCAGTGCGGCCGTCGCGGTCGACGCAAGCGTCGAGTGGCCCCGTACCCTGGCCGACCCGGCGGGAGGAACGATGCTGTGCCACAACGATGTGTGCCCGGAGAACGTCGTCTTCCGTGACGGCCGGGCCGCGGCTCTCATCGATTTCGATCTGGCGGCACCCGGCCGACCACTGTGGGACGTCGCTATGACCGCCCGCTACTGGGTCCCCATGCTCGACCCCGCGTCCGCTGCTGCTCTCTATCCCGCAGGACTGGACGCACCGGCACGGCTGCGCATCCTGGCCGACAGCTACGGCCTCTCCCCGCAGGAGCGCGCTGAACTGCCTGGCGTCATCGAGCAGGCCACAGCATCCTGCCGGGCCTTCGCCGCCGCCCGAGTGGCCGATGGCGACCCCTTCTACATCCAGGCGCTGTCCGAGCGCGGTGGCTGGCAGCGCTGGGATCGTATACAGAGGTGGCTGAAGGCTCACGACGAGACGTTCACCGCCGCCCTGCTGGACTGACGGGCCCAGAGGCCGAAGAACAAGCTGAGCTCCTGTGCCGGAACCTTCCTGGCCTGGGCCGTGGCGACGCGAGGCCTGAGCCTTCGAGAACAAGGTGCCGTCAACGTGAGCTGGGGCGCGAGGAATCAGTGGGGATGGTTGGCCTGCGGCACCCGGGGCCTGTCCCAGTCGAAGAAGTTTCGGTTCAGGTTCTCTCCGGCCTGCCGATCGGCCTGCTCGAACAACGTGACCGTGTGGCCCCGTCGGCCCAGGCCCAGCATGAGCGCCGTTCCCAGCCCGCTGATACCCCCACCGATCACCGCAACCCGCGCCACCGATCTTCCCTTTGCGTCGTGTTGCGGAAGGAAAGATGGGCGACTGTCCGCAGCGACAGCGGGCTGCTGGACGCACGCCACGGCCAGCGGCGCCGACCGCATCGCCATCAAGGACGCCCTCGACACCATCGCCGAGATCCTCATCGCGCACCTGCGGGAGGAGATCCTCACCGCGCACCTGCGGGAGGACGCCTTCGAGACGGACTGAGACCGGGGCTGACGGGAACGACGACGGCTCTGTGGACTGAGCTCTCCTGAATTCTCGGACAGCACGCCGGGTCGAAGGTTCGGTGCTGGTTTCGGCCCGGCCGGTACCGCGAGAAGCCGCACCGGGCGAGTGCTGCCGGTGGGACTACCAGGGCCTACGGGGGTCAGTATGCGACGGTGAAGCGCTCGCCGATGTGCTGCGGCTTCTCGACCTCGTCGATCAGGGCCACGGCGTAGTCCTCGGTGGAAATGCGGCTGCTGCCGTTCTCGTCGGTCAGGAGGTCATCCAGACCGGTGCGGTAGGTGCCTGTGCGCTCGCCCGGCTCGATCAGCCCGGCGGGGCTGACGTTGGTCCAGCGAACGTCGGTGACGGTGCGGTAGAAGTCCAGCGCGTCACCGTGCGCGTGCATGATCTGGAGAAGGAACTCGGGGAGGCCCTCGGCGGTGTCAGCGTTCACCTATTGCCGAGTACAACGACCATCCCTGACCTCGGTGCCGGGCTCTCAGCGATCCTTCGCTGTGTTCCAGGTGGTGGGAGCCAGTCTCCCGACCGGCGGAGGACCCGGAGCGACGACACGGCACCGATCGCCCGTATGGGGAGCCCAGGCGGAGGTGGTGGCACTCGGTCCGGCATCGGAGGTGACTTCGGGTGCCCAGGACTTCAAGATCACCCCGTGGTCCCCATGGGGCTGATGGTGGCCTTGGTGCTGCTGGGCTCTCGTATGCAACTGTCGCCGGTTCCCCGCGGAGCTCAGTCCGACGGTCACCGTCAGTGATCCCGGTCGGCAGCGGGGGCGCCCCAGGGGACCAGAGTCAGCGCGTGTTCGGTTCCGGAACAAATCAGTCGCCTGCACGTCGATGCTCCCGTAGGGTGCGCGGGTTGTCGTGGCGGAGGGGCGGTTCGGAACGTGGCACCCAGGGCAGTGACGCGGGAGCAATGGGCGGGTGCCGCACGGGCCGCGCTGGGCGGCGGGCGGCGGCTGGAAGCGGTCGAGCGGATCGCGGGCGGCAGTAAGAAGGGCGTGTACCGCCTGGTGATGGACGATGCGACGACGGCGATCGCCTACCTGTGGGATGACGCGGAGAACTACTGGCCGGCGGCCGAGGGCGACGACGACCTCACCGACCCGTTCTCGCCCGGCCTCGGGCTCGATCTGTTCGAGGCTGCGCACGCGCGGTTGGACGCACTCGGCGTGCGCGTTCCGGCGATCCGTCTCGTCGATCGCTACGGCGCCCACCACCCGGCCGACCTCGCGATCGTCGAGGACCTCCCGGGCGAGAGCCTGGAGGAGTTGCTCGCGCGCGACCGGCGCGCGGCTGCTCCGGTCATGGCCCGGCTCGCGGAGTCGCTGGAGGCGATGCGGGGCCACCGGGCACCCGCGTACGGCAAGGTGGCCGTGGTCGACGGAGGAGGAACGTCGCGCGGTGCGTCGTGCGAGGGGGTGGTCCTCGACCGTGCGCTGCGGGACCTCGCCGAGGCGGCCTCGCGCGATCCGCGGATCGCGGGCGCCCGCGACCGGCTGGAGGAGCGGCTGCTGGACCTGGCGGCGGCGGTGCGGCCGCGCGCGGAGTACGCCGTCGTGCACGGCGAACTGGGGCCCGACCACGTACTGGTGGACGCTGACGGGAACCCCGTGGCGATCGACATCGAGGGTTCGATGTACTTCGACGTCGAGTGGGAGCACGTTTTTCTGCAGATCCGCCTGCACGACGCCTACCAGCCGCTGAGGGCGGCCGGGTTGGACGAGGACCGGATCGCGCTCTACCTGCTCGCACAGCGACTCTCGCTGACGGCGGGGCCGCTGCGGCTGCTCGACGGGGACTTCCCCGACCGAGCCTTCATGGCGGGCATCGCCGAGTACAACCTGAAGCGGGCGCTGGAACTGGTCCACGCCTGAGATGCCGGGTGTCTCACTTTGTTCGCTGAACAGCTGCAGGTGAGGGTGGCTGCGGCTGGGCCCAGCCGCAGTCCGGCGGAAGGTGAGAATGCCGACGCCGTTGTCCCGGACGGGCTCGGGCGTTCACTGGTACGGACGCGTAGTCAACTGTCGCATGCTGTCGGTGCCGCTCATCCCTGTAATGACCTGCCGTGATCCCCGGGGCGTATCGGCTCGACGTCCCGCCGGTCTCGTCGAGGAGCGTGGACAGGTGGCCGGGGCGGGACGGCCGGCCCGCCCGGCGGCCGGGGAGAGCCAGGGGATGACGGGTCGGTGGCGGTTGCTCATGTCGTCGCGGTCCGGTTCGCGATGTGGTCCAGCAGCAGGGCGGCGACCAGTGCGGGAACGAGTGAGGCGGGCTCGCCGATACCAGGCGTCGATGTCGATCTGGCCGCACGACGCGAGGTCGGTGTTCCGCTCGCCGAGCCATTGCAGGAACGCGGTCGCATGCTTGATCTGTTCGGCGGTGAACCGTCGGCGCCGGGCGTGATGTGGCTCCGCTCGGCACGAGCCCGGAGCCGAGAGAGCATGCGCCGGGTCGCCAAGAGATTGATCGTCCCACCTGGAAGAACCTTCGATGACGCGCGGAGTCCTTCCCGCGGTCGACATGTACCTCTGTTCCCCGCCGAAGGCCAAGACCGATCCGCACACGGTGATCCGCCGTGATGTCCGTGCGGGAACGCCCTGCCGGGCCTCGATACGCGAACACGGCGTCCGGTCCGGCACGGTCAGAGCGGTGTTGGAGTCGTCCTGGCCGGAGCGCCGGAAGAGACGGCGGCCCCGTGGGACACGACTGGATGCCTGTAAGCCCCGACATCGTCACGTCACGCCGACAGCGGCCAGGGACGATGCGCGTCGAAGGCGACCTGCGCTCCCCGATCGCGTACGGGCGAACACCTCTGAGTTCACCGAGGTAGCGGGCCTGGACGGCTTCGTTGCGGGGGTGCTCGCCGCGGATCCGCGGGGGGACGGCGAACCAGTCGACGATCCAGAAGGAACCGGCTCCCCGCTGGTCGGCTCCGGTGAAGGCACCGCACCCGAACTCGGTGATGACGACGGGCTTGTCGTGGTCGCGCACCAGGCCGCGCAGGCGGTCTGTGCAAGTGGTGTGGTTGCGGCCGGAGCGGTAGAGGCTGACGCCGACCAGGTCGAACAGCGACCAGTCGGCGTGTTCCCACCCGGCCGCGGAGTAGGTGACCGGCCCGCCGAAGCGGGCGCCGCGCGGTGGTCACGGCGATGGCGAGCAGCCTGTGGAGCCGCCGGTCGATCCGGCGCCGCAGCATGCGGTGGAAACGCACGATGAGCCGCAAGCGCAGGAACGACCGAGAACCGGGGACGATGCCGGGCGCGGTGTGGGAGAACTCGCTGCCCACCAGGAGCGTCACCCGGTCCGGGTGCTCCCGGCGAGATTCTTCCGCCGCCTCGGCGACGGCGTCCAGGTGCTCCAGGAGCTTCGGCTGAGGCAGCTCGGCGACGTCGGGCCGGATACAGACGTCGAGACCGGTCTCGGGAGCGGTGCGGGCGGCATCGATCGACCGCTTCCCGTCACCGCTGCCGATGAGCATCACCGTGGTGCAGTGCACATCACGGGCGATGATCCCCAGGTCCCGCCGCACGTCATCGGTGCTTGCCTCGCCGACCAGGCAGGAGATGCCACGGACGGTCAGCACGCGCTCGGCTCCTGTCGACGCAGACGGTGGGCGGCCATGAGGAGAAGGACGGCGACACCACCGAGCATCGTGGCGTTGACCACGTACTTCACCGTGCCATCGACGTCGCCGAGCGGTTCGACCAGGAAGGACAGCCCGGCGCGGACGACGAGGGCACTGCCCGCGACGGCCAGTACGTGCCGACGGCCCCAGCCCGGCCGGCGCGACCAGCGCAGCAAGAGCCAGCCGAGTACGGCCATGGCGACGACGTTCACCGTCACCCCAGCCCAGGTCGCCGGCAGCAGCTGATGGGTGCACCACGCGATCCCTGTGACAGCGCCGACCAGCCACCACGACGGCGCTTTCGCAGACGATCGGGTCCTCGCGGGCCGGACGGTGAACGCTGCGGCGATCAGGGCGATGGCGACCACGGCGGCGGCGAACAGCTGCGCCGGGACGGCGGTGGAGTCCGCCGCCGTGTCGTTGTGGATCAGTGCGGCGCTCAGCGCCCACAGCGGCACCATGACGCCGACGCCGACCGGGCCCAGCCACCGCCGGTCCGCGATGCGCGGCGCACAGGATTCGACCACCGCGATCGGAGCGGCGAAACTCCAGATCACATGCCCCCCGACATAGTTCAGCGAGCTTGCCGCGTCGACCCCCAGGCCCGGGATGAGGGTGACCAGCGTCTGGGTCGCCCAGTCGGGGCCGTCGGCGTCGACCCTATGGTCGAACAGGGACTGGTCGATCAAGCCGGCCTGTACCACGCCGAAGGCCGCGCTCAGCAGCAGGATCGTCGGCCAGCCGTGACCGGTGCGCCGAGTGATCTCGCGGATGAGCACGGCGACGGTTCCGTAGAGTGGCGCGAGGATGAGCAGGCCCGCCAGCAGCTCAAGCGGCCGACCTGTGCTTTCGCCGTAGCCGATGAGGTATTCCGCGCTGATCGGAGACAACACCAGCAGGCCGGCCACCGCCGCCCAGCGGTGCCCGAACCGCGGCAGTGCGGCAGGAGCGGATACTGCGGGCATGAGGATCCTTCGCGTGGTGGGTCAAGGGTTCGGGTGTCATCGGTCCGGTCGATGCTAGAGAGACAGCCGACGGCCGGGCATCCGTCTTCCGGCCAGGAGCGCACGACTTCCGTCTAGAGGTGCGCGACCCTCCGTCCATGCGCGGCCGAAGACATAGCCGGTCACGGTGAGCGGGGTGCCGGTCAGGCCGGGCTCCAGGAGGCTGGTGCGCCGCGGTGAGTTCGGTCTGAAGGAGGGACCTTCCAGCTGCTTCGGGGTGGGGTGGTCGCCGTCGTCGCACGACGGGGTGAGTTCCGGTGCCGTGCCGGTCGTCACCGCGGTGCGGGCGAGGGCCGGGCCGCCGGCCACGGCGACGACGGCGACGGGGATCGCGGCGGTGGCCGCGAGTGCCGCGCGCGGCACCGTCCCGCGAAGGGCGGGGCGCCGGGCCCGGCCACCTCCAGCCGGTGCAGCGGCACGTCCCCCGCGCCGGGCAGGCTCGGAACTCCCGGTAGGACGGTGGTGCTGCTGCGTATCGGTCGCGCTTCTCTCGCGGACACCGGCCGGGTCGGGCACATCCGTACCCGCTCTGGTCTGTACCAACCCCTGTCAACCCCTTGCCCGTCGCGCCCGGGCGCCGCAAGCTCCTGCCATGGAGCTGGAGTTGCGGCATCTGAAGACCATCCGGACCACCGCGGACGCAGGCAGCCTGACCAGGGCGGCGACGGTGCTCGGGCTCGCCCAGCCCGCACTCAGCGCACAGCTGAGACGCATCGAACGGGCGCTGGGCGGTGCGCTGTTCGAGCGCGGCCGGCACGGTGTACGGACCACCGCCCTCGGCGAGCTGGTTCTGGAACGCACCCGGATCGTGCTGCCCGCGGTGAGCGACCTCCAGCGGGAGGCGGCCCGCTTCGCCCGGGCCCGGCGGGGCGGGGAGCGGCTGCGGCTGCGGCTCGGCGGGACGCACGGACCGCTGCTGGGTGCGCTGGTGGACCGGCTGGCCGACGCCGCACCCGGCACCGCCGTGTCCACCTGTGCCTCCTGGTCGGAACGGGAACTCGCGGAGCTGCTGGCCGAGGGCCGCCTGGACTTCGTGCTCACCGGCACCTGCGGCTCGGCCCCGCCACCGGAGTGCCCCCACGTCCGGTGGGAGGAGATCGCCGTCGACCCGGTTTTCGTGATGCTCGCCGACGGTCACCGGCTGGCCCGCGGGCGGGAGGTCGACCTGGCCGCGCTCGTGGACGAGGAGTGGGCGTGCGTCCCCGGCGACGGCTGTTTCGCGGACTGCTTCACCGCGGCCTGCGCCCGGGCCGGCTTCACCCCCCGGCGCATGTACGAGACGGACACCGCGTCCTGTGTGCATCTGGTGCAGGTGGGCCGGGCGGTGGGTCTGTGCCGGGCCACCTTTCCGCCGACGCCCGGGCTCACCATCCGTCCGCTCGCCGGCACGCCCTTGTCGTGGCGGCACCTGCTGGGCTGGCACCCGTCCGGACAGCAGCCGGACACCGTGGCCACGGTGCTGGCCCAGGCACGCGAGGCGCACGCGGGCGTGGCGGCGCGCAGCGACAGTTACGCGCGCTGGCTCGCGCAGCGCCGCCCGGCACCGAACGCCCTGCCGCATCCGGCGTACGGGACGGTTCGCGCAACGGGTTACACGACGGATCCCGCAACGGATCCCGCGATGGTCCCCGCAATGGATTCCACGACGGCTCCCGCAACGGGTTACATAACGCGAGGGCAGGGGGTCGGCTGACGTCTTACGGGCCGCGGCGGATCCTCCCTACGGTTTCGGCACTCCCACCGACTCCGAGGAGACATCCCCATGCTCCAACGACACATCAGAGCCGCGTGCGCCGCCGCCGCGGCGGCTGGTGCCCTGCTCGTGGCCGGGCTCAGCGGCTCCGCGAGCGCCCAGCCCACCACCGCCACCCCCTCCACCTCCACCGTGCCGACGGCGGCCGAGAGTCTGTGCACCGCCGCGGCCCCGCCCGGCCTCCTCGCCGCGCTCCAGCGGGACCTCGGCCTGGACCGGCAGCAGGCGGACCGTCGCCTGGCGAACGAGGCCGAGGCGGGCGCCACCGCGGGCCGGCTGCGTGCCGCCGTGGGCGCGCACTTCGCGGGCGCCTGGGTGAGCGGGACGCTGTCGGACACCCTGACCGTGGCCACGACCGACCCGGCCGACGTGCGCGCCATCCGGGCGCGGGGCGCCGACGCCGTCGTCGTGGACCACTCCCTGGCCGCGCTGGACGCGGCCAAGGCACGCGTGGACCGGGCCGCCGCGCTCCACGGCACCACCGACACACCGGTGTGGTACGTCGACGTCCCCACCAACACGCTGGTGGTGCAGGCGACACGGGCGGACGCCGCCCGCTCCCTGCTCGCCGCGGCAGGCGTCGACGCCTCCCTCAGCCGGATCGTGCAGGCCACCGAACACCCCCGCCCGCTCTACGACCTGCGGGGCGGTGACGCCTACTACATCGGCAACAGCGGCCGCTGCTCCATCGGTTTCGCGGTGACCCGGGGCACCCAGCAGGGGTTCGCCACGGCCGGTCACTGCGGCCGCGCCGGCACCAGCACCACCGGTTCCAACCGGGTCGCTCAGGGCACGTTCCAGGCGTCGGTCTTCCCCGGCAACGACATGGCCTGGGTGGCCACGAACGCCAACTGGACGGCGACGCCGTACGTCAACGGCTCCAGTGCACAGGTCGCCGGGTCCACGCAGGCCACGGTGGGCTCCTCCGTCTGCCGTTCCGGCTCCACGACGGGCTGGCACTGCGGCACGGTGCAGCAGCTCAACTCCAGCGTGACGTACCCGGAGGGCACCGTCGCCGGTGTCACCCGCACCTCGGTGTGCGCCGAACCGGGCGACTCGGGCGGCTCGTACATCTCCGGCAGCCAGGCCCAGGGCGTCACCTCGGGCGGCTCCGGCAACTGCACGAGCGGCGGCACGACCTACTTCCAGCCGATCAACCCGATCCTCCAGAACTACGGCCTCACCCTGAAGACCACCGCGCCCGACCCCGGCAACCCGGGCAACCCGGGCGGCACCTGGTCGGCCGGCACCGTCTACCAGGCGGGCGACACGGTCACGTACGGCGGCGCCACCTACCGCTGCCTGCAGGGCCACCAGGCCCAGCCGGGCTGGGAGCCGCCGAACACACCGGCGCTGTGGCAGCGGGCATGAGCAGGGGCCGGACGCCCCCGCCCGCAACCGCGCCACCTGCCCCGCGCCGAACTGCGTCGTACGGCGCATGTGGTCCACGATGACACCGAGCCGGGCCTCGTCCAGGTCGTCGAAGAGGGCGTACCAGCCACCGCCGAGCCGGTCCCACAGGCGGCCGGACTCGGCGATGCGCTCCGGCACGGTCACCACCAGCGCCTTGCACCGGTCCGTGGTGTCCCGTTCCTGGCGCACATGACCGACCTTTTTCAGCCGGTCCACCAGCCGGTTCACCAGCCGGGTCGCCGGCCAGGTCAGCTCGGCGATCCGGCCGGCGGTCACGTGCATCCTCCAGCAGCCGCGACCGCCCGCCCTGCGCCGTCCCGCCGCACCCCTTAGCTCGCGTGATGCGGAAGCAGAAAGCGTACGACGCAGTGACGGTCCGGTGTGACGGTGGCGCGGACAGGGGCCGCGGCGGCTGGAAGGGGTAGGCGTCCCCGGCGTCCAGCACGAGCATCTGGTAGTGGTCGTTCGCCTGGTTGTGCTCCGCGACGCTGCCGCGCCATACCGTGCCGATCTGGACGTCGGCTTGTCCGCCGTCACCGCGCAGGAGAGGCCGCCGAAGTGGTCCGCCGCTCGCTCGGGTGGAACGCTGACCACCGGCAGGCTCAGGCGGTGGCCGATGACCTCGGTGATGTCCCGAAGGGCATGTCCTGGTCGGCGGCTCCGGGCCGGCGTGCACCCGGTGACGCCGTCTCCGGGGCCGGCCGGTACAGCCGGGCCGCGCCCTTGGTGTGCACCGTGGGCATCGGTTGGTGCCGTCCCGGCGCAAGCGGATACGCCGGTACGCCGGTACGCCGGTACGCCGGGCGATGCAGATGAGGGTGGGGCGAAGCCGTGGTGGTCGAGCGAGCTGTGCACGGTGGGCCGAGGCGGACGACCGTGGCCCTGGCTTCGCGCCGGGCCGGCGCGGCGGCCGCTTCCTCCGCCGGGTCCCGGCGCACCGCCGGCGCCGGGTGGATCGGGCGCGTCCCGCTCGGTGCCGGGCTGTCCCACAGCCAGTCGTCCAGCCGCACGACAGCCGCCCGCCAGCCCTCGACGTCGACCGGCTCCCCGGCACGATGCCTCCGCTCGTGGATACCAGGGGCTCCCGCTGCCCTCCGTGCTGGTGCTCGACTCCGCCGCCCTCCACCTGACCGCCTCGGGCCTGGACGACACGCTGTCGGACCGCATCCGGTCCGCCATGCTGCTCTACGCCGCCGGGCACGACCTGCACGGGTCTCCTCGAACGAGGCGAATCCGCTGACACCGGCGTTGACGAACAGGACGTCGGGGCTCCGAACTTGATCGACGCGGGCGGCCGGCACAGTGATGCCGGGTAACAGTGATGCCGGGTGACAGCGATGCCGGGTAACGACGCAGCGTCGCTGCGTGCCGCGCTCACCCGGTCGCCGAGCCGGTCACGGGCGGCACCCAGTGCGGACCGGTCACGCCCGGTGCGTCAGCACGCGTGCTCCTTCCGTCGGTGAGCAGTCAGGCGGTGGCCAGGCCGAGACCGCTGCTGCCTCCCGCGATCACGGCGACATCGGCTTCGCATCCGCCCAGGGCGGATATCTTCCTGTCGCGAAGATCGGCATGGCAGGAATCGGTATCTGGTTTCCACTCAGGTGAGGTCTGGCACGGTGGCCGAGAGGATGAGCCCGGAGCCGGCCCCTTGCTGTCAGTCGGTGTACTCGCCGTGGGCGAAGCGTCGTGCCTCACGACGCCCCGCGTAGCGTTCCCTGCGGTTGTCTGCCTTGGCCCACTGCTGCCGCTCCCTGATGTGGGAGCGCCTTTTGCATCCTGCGCAGCAATTGCCGCCGTAGAACAGCTGCATGGCGGGGTGCTCCCACTGGCAGCGGGTGCCCGGGTCGTCTCGTATCGGGGCCGGCGGCAGGTCGCAGGGGCCGAAGCGGTGGTCGTGGATCGGCTGGGGATTGTGCTCGGCGTAACGCACCCAGAGGGGCTTTGTGCTGTCTGTACGGGACATCTCGTTCCTTGGGGAACCCGCCGCCCGTGCTCCCGGACCTTCCGGGCGGGCGGCTAGGCCAAGGAATCCACGAGGGCTGTCACGGTGGATCGCACGACGCCACGCTCCTTTCATTGGTGGGCAGCAGACCAGACTATCGGCGCAGGCGGGCCGTGTTCAACGGTGTGTGTCCCCGGCCGTGTCCTCCTCGGCCACCAGCGTCGCGGTGTGGGTACGGACGGGGCGGGGCCCGGGGTGAGGATGAACCGGTGGTGGCGGACCAGGTCCAGCAGGTCGCGGGTGAGCTGGCCGCGACCGGAGAACCGGGCAGCGTCGGCGGGTTCGTAGCGGGTCAGGCCCCGGTAGGGCGCCTTGGCCGTGTCGGCCTCGGCCGGACGGGCGGCGAGTGCTGCCTCGGCGCGGCCGCTCATCGCCCGCCGGGTCACTGCTGACCACGCGCTCACAACCAGGACCGGGCGGGACACTGGGCACCGAACTCGACGGCGTGGGTGACAACTGAGCGCGCGGACTATGATTTTCCGGTCGGCCTTCGCCACGACGGCCCAGCGCGCAGGGCGTCCGCATCGTGCAGCACGGCGGAGACACAGCGGGTCAGCACTCCGGCTTCCTGCTGGTGCCCGACCGCGGCCTCGCCTTCACCTCGCTCACCGACTCCGCGGGAGGCGTCCGCCTGGTCGCCGACCTGTTCATCGACGACTGGGCTCGCAGGAAGTGGATCGGACCCGGGAACTGGTCGTCCGCGAGCAGCGGCAACCGACCGCCGAGAAGACCCGACAGCAGCTCGCCGCCTACGAGGGCCTCTCTACCTGACCCAGGGTCGAGTCGACGTCGTGCGCGGTCCCGGCGGACGCGTCGACTGGCTCAGTTCGGGCGGTCGGCTGCCGAGCCATGAGACGGCAGGCAAGTAGCCGGCGCCCTGCGATACGACCGGCCTGCTCGGGCGCTCCGGGCCGGGGTCACACCCGGCCCGTCCCACCGCGCCACAGCTGGTGCCGACCGCGACGTCGGCTGTACGACAGCTTGTCGCGCAACCATTGCACCTGCTCGGTCTCCTCTGCCGGCAGCAGCCCGATCGCGGCAGTGTAATCGTCGGCGGCCGCGGCCCAGTTCTCCATGCTCTCGTGGGCCAGTGCGCGATGAGCCCGTGTCGTCGGGTCCTCCTCCAGGAGGAGCGCCTGGTCGAAACAGCGCACCGATGCGCCGAACTCGCCGCGCTCGAAGGCCAGGTCGCCCAGCCCTACCCAGGCGCAGGCGAGTTCGGGGGCGAGCCGCACGGCCGCCTCCAGGTCACTGAGGGCGTCCTCGGAGCGGTCTTCGTGCTGGGCGATCAGGCCGCGCAGACAGAGCAGGTGCGGCTGCTCCGCGTCGCGTTCGAGTCCCGCGGTCACGTCCTGTGCCGTACCGGAGATGTCGCCGCAGGCATGGCGCAGCCCGGCCCGGTTGACATAAGCGTCGAGGAAATCCGGATCGAGTTCGAGAACGCGATCGAAATCCGTGAGCGCACCCTCGATGTCACCGAGCTCGGCCCGCAGGTCGGCCCGGTTGTACACGGCCTCCGGATACGGCGGTGAGGTACGGATGGCCTCGGAGTAGTCCGCGAGTGCCTCCTCGCTGCGGCCGGCGAGCCGTAGCAGGGCAGCGCGTTCGAAGTAGTACTCGCTGTGATTCGGGTCCTGCGCGATGACGCGGCCGTAGGCGGCCGCACCGGCGTCCGGGCCCTGCAGCCTGGCCACCAGTTGGGCTCGGTTGTACTCCAGCACGGAGCGGTGCTGGCCCTGGTCGGCGTTGTCCAGCTCGGCGTCCAGCCGGGCGATTCCGGCGTCCACCAGACCCAGAGCGCGCTCCGGGTTGCCGAGGTGCGTCTCGATGAGCGCCAGCCCGTTCTCGTTGAACGTCAGGTTGTAGGCCCGGCGTTCCGCGGTCGGGGAGAGCTGGGAGAGAGCCACCGCGGTGTTCACCCATGCCTTGGCCTTCTGGTGATCCCGCCGTTCCGGTTCCATATAGCGGGTGAACACCATGGCGCGGCCATAGGCCGCCGACATGTGGACCGAGGGCAGGGCGGTTGCCGCGCAGGCGGCGTCGTAGAGCGCAAGAACGTCCTCCGCATGTCCTCCCATCACGCTGTAGGCGATGGCCATCCGGACTGTCACCAGCCAGCACTCCTCCGGAGCGGCTGTCCAGTCCAGCAACGCCTGGGTGCGCGGCCCCATGTCGAGCAGTGCGTCATAGAACCCTTCGAGCAGCAAGTGCTCCATCGCCTCCCGCAGCGCACGGCTGCCCGCCGTCAGAGGATCACTGCCGTGCTCGAGGTGGAAGGGCAGCGCTCCACGGCACAGCGAGGTTTCACCGGCGTCGACGGCGGCCTGGAGTTCGCCGGCCCGTACGTCGTGCAGGCGGGCCCGGGTGGCGGGAGGCAGCTGTGCGTAGCACTCCTCGCCCACCGGGTCCTCGGTTGCGCAGTCGGCGTTCACGAAGACGGCCGCGCGTGCCTGTCGGTCCGCGGGGTCCGACGGCACCTTCACGGCGTCGTCCGCCGTCTCGGTGCCGGTGCTCGTCCAGCGTGCCGCGTAGCTGCCGAGTGCGGACGCCAGCGCAGGCGGCACGGTCGGGCCGGCCGTGCACACCAGGAGGCGCAGTCGCCGGGGGTCCGCGCGCCGCAGCAGGATCGCGAGCCACTCCGAGTCGGTCCGATCCGCGTGCTCGGCGTGGAGAACCAGCAGCGTCGCGGGAGGACCGAGGAAGGACAGGAGGAAATCGGTCAGCCCGTGGGCGATACGCGTGGTGCGGATGTAGGGGTAGAAACGGGTCCGTTTCTCGGCCGGTGTCAGGGAGGTGAGCGTCTCGCGCGCACACGGCAGTACGGCGCGGAGTTCGGGGGCTGCGGACAGGACCTCGATGTCATGAGCGGAGACGAGTTCCGGTCGCGACTCGAGGGCTTGCGGAACGAGGAGCCGCATCAGGGTGCCGGCGGCGGTGAAGGGCCCACGCAGTCGGCGGTGCGCGTCCAGCACCGCGAGCAGTGGCGGACACCCGTTCAGCGCCTGTGGTGCCAGCCGGTGCCTCGAGTCCTCGTCGGGGGCGACGAGCCAGATGTGGGACTGCCGGTCCGGAGGGGGCGGATCGAGCTGGGGGACTGGGTCGGGTTTCTTCACGGCTTCCTCTTCGATCGAATCGTCGGGGCGCGGCGGCGACGCCAGGCACGCCATGCGCCGAAGACCACCGCCGCCAGCTGGACGGCGACCAGGACCAGCACCAGAGCCGCGTCCGCGAGACGGGCGGCCGATGCGGCGTCGCCTTGGACCGTGCGGACGGCGGACTCGGTGAACCGCCAGGCCACCGGAACGACGACGGTGGTGAGCAGAACGGTCATGACCACGTACCCGCCCACGTACATGGGCGTGTACCAGCGCGCGAGAGCACGGTCACGCGGGTGCCATCGGCTTTCGTCGGTCAGCAGGTCGTGCCGCCCGCGCCATCGGTTGACGCGGTTGGCGAGCATCTCCCGGGCAGTGCCGTGCGGGTCGCTGCCGCCCAGCACGACGACGGCCAGGTGGTAGAGGTCAGTGCGCAGGAACAGGTAGAACTGGGCCGCGATCCGGGGGATCGCTGTGAAGGCCAGGGCGAGGCAGATCCGGCCGGGCAGCGGCACCGTTCCGTCGGCCGCCCGGCTCAGCCACGCCACGAGTGTCAGAGCGGACATCCCCAGCACGTCGACGAGCATCCCGGCGAGCACCGGGAGAACGCGACGCCTCCGCGGGACGACGACCAGCCCGTCCAGCACCGTTTCGAAGGTGACGAAATACAGTCGCCGGCTGATGCGGAGCCGGGTCCGCAACCCCAGTCTTCGCCCCGCGAGGACGTGTCCGCACTCGTGCAGCAACATGAAGACCGGCTGACTGACGAAGACGACCAGTTGCACCGCCATGGCGTACCGGCTGAAGAAGAGATTGCCCGGGCGCGGCACCATCCGGGGATCGATGAGACAGACCGCGAGCGCGCCGGCGACCAGCATGGCGTAGCAGCACCAGGCCGGCCAGGAGAACATCATCCGCCCGAGCCGCCGGCCCCTCACCCGGACAGCGGGGCCCGTTGCCGCACCGCTGGGTGCGAGGAACTCCAGTGCGCGCAGTGTCTCGACGAAATCGTCGATGTCCACCGGCACGCCGTACCGGGTCGAATACCACAGCGCGGCGACGGCCGGCTCCATGCCTGCCTCGAGCTTGCGCAGCAGGGCGGCGCCGTCCGCCGGGAAGGCTCCATAGGAATCCACGTCGGTGCGTCCGACCACGACCTCGTCGCCCTGCTCGAGATAGGTCAGCGGGTGGAAGCACAGCCTCTCTGCCCCGGCAGTCATCATCCCCCTTCCGTACGGGGCGGGCTCACAGAATGCGGGCCGGAACGCCGGTTGCGCCTTCCGGCCCGCACCGCTTGTCGATCAGGCACAGCAGCAGTTGCCGTAGCAGTAGTTGGTGCACATCTGGGTCAGCCGCACGGCCCCGGGCTTGCGGACCATGATCTTCTTGCCGCCTGCGAGCTTCTTCACCGCAGTCACCTCCTTCCGTGCCTCGTCGGGACGGATTCCGGCGTTGGGCTCCGGTCAGCTGGGCTGCCGGCCGCCCAGGAGCCGGCCGCCGGTCCGGCCGGCGGGCGCCTCCTCGGTGCCGGAGGAATTGCAGTGCTCGATTCTTCGCGGGACGAGACGTGATCTCATCAGCCGCTCGCCGTCAGTTCACCGTGGTCGCCGGGGCGTAGGCAGGCCGACAGGGATACGACACCGTGCGGATGGCCGCTGTCGCTCACCGGGGGCACACTGCCCGATATCGGGACACGAACACACTGCGGTAGGGGAGTTGCTGTGGCCGTGCGATGTGAGCCTGTGGTGTCCGTTCAGCGTGCCGATGTGCACGATGCCGTGACAGGGCATGTGGCCTGGGGGGTTCTCACCGAACGGGATGTGGTCGCGGTGCCCGGCCCGCTGGACTGGCTCCGCGACGAAGGAACGCGGATCGAGGTTCTCCTGGCCTCGGCGCCGAGGAACGGGAACGAAGCGGGCTTCGTGGAACGGATCAAGATTGCGGACGCCGCGGTCCTGGGGCTGGACGCGTCTCCCGAAGGTGCTGCTGCTTTTCTCCGGCTGACGCACGACTCCCTGCACCGCCCGGTCGCGGACAACTTCCAGCAGCGGAGGTTCGAGGAACTCCTCGCCGCGGATCCCGACGTGTGGCGGGCCCTCGAAGGCGCCGGAGCCGTTCCGCCCGG
This sequence comes from Streptomyces poonensis, assembly GCF_014650915.1. GTDB lineage: Bacteria > Actinomycetota > Actinomycetes > Streptomycetales > Streptomycetaceae > Streptomyces > Streptomyces poonensis. The sequence goes on from NZ_BMVW01000014.1 coordinate 132,778, forward strand.
TATCCGGGACCTGCCACGTACGAGGGTTCTCGGCCCGGTGAGGAATTGGGAACTTACTCGCCGACGCGGGTTCGTCCGCGACGACGCCGGCCGAACCGTCGACGAAGTCTCCATCAGGATCTGCGATTGGTTTCCGACGTGTGCCTGTCTGGGGCCGTGGTGGTGACGACGCACCCGCGTCGGTGGATGGTGCGCTTGGACCCGGCGTTCCTGGCGTTGCTGTGTCTGCTCGACCTGTCCGTCTCGTGGGATCAGCGCCCCGGAGGGCTCCCGGAGTGGGTCACGCCCGTCTACGCGGTGCTGGGCTACCTGCCGCTGCTGTGGAGGAGACGGTTCCCGCTGCCGGTCCTCCTGATCGTGGTGGCGCATGCGCTGCTGGCCTGGGTGGTGGCCTACGGGTACGTCCCCACGTTCAATGTGTGGCTCGGGCTGTACGCGGTCGCCTTCCACTGCGGGCGCCGCGCCGCGGTCATCGGCCTGCTGGCAGCGAGCACACAGGCAGCACTGAACGTGGTGGACGAGGTGCGGCGCAGCGAACCGGCCGTTCGCAGTGAGGCGCTCGTCGTCTCGGCGGTGCTGGGCACGGTCATCGTCCTGACGATCTTCGGAGTGGGGCGATGGGCGGCCTGGACAGTACGGCAGCAGCGGCTTGTGGCCGAACTCGCCGCCGCGGAGGCGATCACAGCGGAGCGCGGCCGGATCACCCGGGACCTCCATGACATCGTGGCGCACGCGGTGAGTCTCATGGTGCTCCAAGCAGCGGGGGCTGCGAAGATCCTGCGCAAGGATCCCGACCGTGCCCAGGAGGCTCTGCACCACGTCGATGTGCTGGGGCAGCAGGCGATCGGAGAGCTGCGCCGGATGCTCGGCATCCTGACGGACGGCACAGAGAAGGCCGTAACGGACCCGCTGCCCGGATTACGGGACCTGGATGTGCTCGTCGAGCACATGCGCACCGCCGGCCTTCCGGTCGAACTCGACGTCACCGGCACTCCGACGGCCCTGGCCCCGGGAGCGGAGCTCTCCGCGTACCGCATCGTGCAGGAGGCTCTCACCAACGCCAGTCGCTACGCCGACCGGCGGCTGCCGGTGCAGGTGCACGTCCGCTGGCAGCCGGCGCAGCTGGAGGTCCGCGTACGGAACCAGTGCCCGGTCGTCCGCCGCCACTCGGCGCATCCGCTCTCCACCGGCCGTGGGCTGCTCGGCATGCAGGAACGGGCCGCTGCGGCCGGCGGCCGGCTGCAGGTCGGCCCCCAGCCGGACGGAGGGTTCCTCGTCACCGCGGTGTTTCCCCTCACCCGGCCCCCGGAACCGGCCGCGCCCGACGGACACCGCACCCCGCCGTCGGCCACCGAGCCGCCGTCATGACCAGCGAGCGTACCGACATGACGCGGGTCCTGCTCGCCGACGACGAGCCGCTGGTGCGCGCGGGCCTGGCCATGCTGCTTCAGGTCGAGGACGACCTCGTCGTCGTGGGGGAGGCGGGTGACGGCGCGCAGGCACTTGCCCAGGCCGCACGCCTGTGTCCGGATGTCATCGTGATGGACGTGCGTATGCCGGACATGGACGGTGTGGAGGCCACACGCAGGCTGGCGGGTGATGCCTTCATCGACGACCACGGCTGCACCGCGGCCGTGCTGGTGCTCACCACTTTCCACGACGACGAGACCGTGTACGCCGCGCTGCGCGCCGGCGCCTCTGGATTCCTGTTGAAGAATGCCGCGCCCAGTGACCTCGCCTCGGCGATCCGCGCCGTGGCGCAAGGGCATGCCTGGCTCGCCCCGGCTGTGGCCCGGAAACTCCTGACCGACTTCGCGGAGCGCCCGAACCCGACCTTGCCGACCTCGAAGGAGATGCAACGGCTCACTGCCAGAGAACGGGAGGTGCTGGTTCTGGTCGCTCACGGTCTCAGTAATCGTGACATCGCGGCGCATCTCATCGTCAGCAACGCCACGGTCCGGACGCATCTGGGGCGCATACTGGTCAAACTGGGCCTGCACGACCGTGCGCAGGCGGTTGCTGCCGCGTATCAGAGCGGCCTGGTCCGGCCCGGCGACGCACCACCGAACCCGGCACGGCCATCGTGAGAGCGTGCCCGTACGCGCCGCAGGGTTCCCGCAGTGCCTGCACGACTCCCCGTCCGCAGCAGGCGGCCCGCCCAGGGGAATGAGCCGGATCCGGCGTGACCCACTCCACTCCTTGCCGTAGAGCCCGGTCGGCGTACGCCGGCAGGACGACGAACAGGTGACGGCGGCAGCAGGACGACGCCGAATGCCTTCCCGCGCCAGAATCAGGGCTCCGCGACGCAGACGCCGTGCCGGACGACATCGAAGCGGCCTGGAAGAGGCTGCCGCCCGAGTCGGCAGGTGTGCCGCAGGAAGAGGTGACGACGACGATGATCCATCCGACCGACCTTCTGACCGCTGCCAGGGCGGAGGCGCTGTTCAGCAGCGGCTTGGCGACAGGCTCACAGCTGACGTCCATGGAGACCGCCGAAGCCATCCGGGGCGCGATACGAGCACATGGCGGTACTCGCGGCTGTGCCGCCGTGCTCGCCGCTGCCTATGGGGACTGTCCCGAGACAGCCGTACCCCGCATGCGGTGGGCTCTCCGAACGATCCGCACGCTCTACCCACGTATGGCCACAGGACCCAAGCCGGACGTCCGTGACCCGGCTCACCGCACGCAGCCGATCGGGCAGCCGATCACCGGATCCGCCATGTCGCTTCTCAGCCGTGAAGAAGCCGCTCCACCTCGGCCGGTCCACGGCACAGCGAGCTTCGATGCGAGCAAGCCCGACCGCCGCCACCTTCACTCGCTGCTGTGACGACGTCCTGGGACCATACACGTGTGCGATTCAACGTCATGACCACGCCGCGCGTCGTGACCGCCACCGTCCCACCATCTCCGAAGCCCTCTCGACCTGGAGCATCTGGCCATGGCCCGCTCCGACATGACCGCGGACACCCCGGTCGACCACCAGGTGTCCACGCAGCAGCTGCGTGACGCATTCGCTCGTCTTCCGGCCGGAGTGACCGTCCTGACCACCTACGCATCCGGAGAACCGTGCGGAATGACGGCCAGCGCGGTGTGCTCGCTCTCCCTGGATCCTCCCCTGGCCCTGGTCGCTGTCGCCAACACCAGCCGGACCCTGGCCCGAATCCGCACCCACCGCGCATTCGGCGTCAACGTACTCGGAGCCGGCCAGGCGCCACTGGCCGAGCGCTTCGCCCGGTCCGCGGACAGTCCCGGCGAACGGTTCACGGGACTCGCGTACGACCGGATCGCTGCGGTGCCCATCCTCCGTGGGGCGATCGCATGGGTGGCCTGCGAGGTACGGCACACCTACCCCGGAGGCGATCACACCATCCTCACCGGCCTCGTCCGCTCTGCGGGACACACCTCCGGCGCGCCGCTCATCTGGCACGAACGCGGCTTCACAGCCCTATAGGGCCTGTCGACCGAGGTGGTCCGTTCCGGGTTCGATGGCGTCGGGTTGCCGGAGCATTGACCGTCCAGCAGCCCCGGGCAGACCCATCCGGTCTCGCCGGCTGTGACGCCGTCTACGGCAGGACAGCGGGCGAAGGCGAGAACCTCAGGCGGTGGGCCGAATGCGGCGGCGACGGCCGGCAGTCCAACACCGGCCACGGCTGTGACCGCGTCCACACGGGTCTCGGCGGGATCAAGAAGGACGTACGAGCATCGACGTACGGAGCAACGACGTACGGAGCACAGGCTTGTCCGGCCGCACCTGCTGGAAGGCCGGACAGCACCCCGGCCAACGTCACCATCACGTCGGCCGGCGCTGTCAGCGGCTCTTGGGCGAGGCGTCGGCCAGGTCGAACTGGGCGCCTTCCAGGGTGCCGGCACCGGTGTCGGCCTGGTGGTGGCGGCCGTCGGAGGTGAGGTTCAGGGACATTGCGGCGTCGAAGCGGGTGTACCAGATCTGGTCGGTGCCGAGCCGGTCGAGCGCCCGCTGCTGGACCGGGGTGGGATCCGCGGCGTAGCGCCGGGTGGTGATGAGGGTGTCAGTGTCGGTCAGGGTGATGGTGGCCTTGTCGCCGGCCTGGGACCAGTTCCAGGTGACGGTGGAGTAGTAGTCCGCCGGGTAGGCCGGGTCGGGGTGGGGCCCGGGGGCCGACTGGCGGGCGGTGACGGAGCGGTCGCTGCAGGCGCCCACCAGGCGTCGGCCGGTTCGGGTGTCGTCGATGACGATCGTGGGGGCGGAGCCCGAACCCCATTCGGGCCGCAGATGGACGTCGCCGCAGATGACGGCGTACCGGTCGGCACTGGCCCGCCCCCAGCGCCAGTGGTCCATGAAGTAGGGGAAGGGGAGGGTGCCCCAGTTGTGGTCGTGGTAGCCGATCCCCGTGAAGGGACGGGTGGTGCCGTTCACGGTGACGGTGCCCTCGGCGCGGCCGTGCGGGACGGTGGGGAGCCAGGCCATGTAGTGGTCGGTCGCGCCGAGGAAGACGAAGCCGGTGCCGGCCCGGTAGGGCCGGGTGGTGCTGGTGAGAGTGAGGTCGACGCCCACGCCGCCGACCTGTCCCTTCATCCGGTACGTGCGCAGGTCGCCCGAGAAGCTGAAGGCGCCGACTCGCACCGCGCAGCGGTCGGTGGCGGCGTGGAACCCGCTCCAGGTGTACTCGGGCGCGACACGGTGGCCGGTGCCGTCGGGGTCGGTGACGATCAGGACGGCGGAGGGCCTGCGGCGCTGCGCGCCGGGGGCGGGCACGAAGCCGTCGTCCAGCCGGGTCTGCACGGTGAAGGAGATCACCGTGCCGTCGTCCCCGGTGAAGTCCGAGTACCACCACTCGAAGACGTCGGGGTCGGCGTTGCGGTCGGCGGTGCGCCAGCCGTCCTCCCACTGCTGGACGGTGCCGGGCCGCAGGCCCACGCGGGCGTGGTCGGCGGCGGTGCTGCCCCAGGTGTTGGATGTCAGGGCTCCTGTCACATCCCCGCCGGTGAGCTCCGCCCGGCTGCCGAACGCCCCGTCCGCCCGGGCCGCGAGGCCGGCCGGTACCGCGGCCACTGCCGCGGTCGCCACGGCGCCCTTCAGCATCCCGCGCCGTGAGAGGCCGCACCCGGGGACGCCGTCACGCTGCCTCATGCCGTTGCCCTCCCGTGCCGACCCACACGACCACGAGACGGCCTCCGTAGCGGCGGACCGATACCGCACAACATAGCCACGCCGCCCCACGGCCGGTGGAGGGCAATCGCGTCAACCGCCCCCGATGCGGCAACAACCGGTCGGGGAGGGTCAGTGCCTCATGATCTGGCTTCCGCAGCCGGTCAAGAGGCTGACGATCGGCAGGGTCAGCGATGCACGGGTTCGCGCACCAGCGGCAGACAGTCACCGATCAAGGGTTCGTGGACACACCGGACACACCCAGACCAGCTCGGTGTGGATGCCCGGCTCCCGGTTGTACGGCTCGCCCCTCCAGCTCCGGGCGAGGAACACGGCGCCCACCACCCGTTCTCCCTCCGCGGCATGGAGATGGGCGAGCTGGCAGAACTCGAGTTGGTCCGGGGCGATGCGGATCCCGACCTCCTCGGCGAGCTCGCGCGCCGCGCCTTCGTCGAAGGACTCACAAGCTTCGAGCTTGCCGCCGCCGACGGTCAGCAGGCCGGGGGAGTGCCACGAGTGCGGCTGGTGCCGGACCGTGAGCACCCGCCCGTCACTGGGACGCTGGAGCAGTACGATGACGTGGGCGATGCTTCGGTGGACGTCGCTCAAGTCCTGTTCTCCCTCATGAGCCGGTCCAGGGTCCGCCGGACCCGGGCAGTGGCCTCTGGGTGACGGTTGTCCGGGCCCCGGGCCGGGTAGTTGACCGCGTCCCGTGCAGCACAGGTCGGCTGCCAGGCCGCGACGGTGAGCCGGCCGCGTGCGTGCTCGACTCCCAGCCCATCAAGACCTTTGCCAACGTCCCCCTCGCCGGACAGGGTACGGATGCCGGTAAGCGATCATCGGCCGCAAGCGTCACCTCGGCTGCGGCACCCTCGGCCTCTGCCGCTGACCGTCCTGGTCACCGCCGTCGGCGTCGGCGACACCGGGGCCGGCCAACTCCTGCTGACCCGCATCGCCGCCGCGCACCTGCGCCCGCAAGGCCTGGGTGGGCGCCGGCTACCGCACCACCGCCATCGACCACGGCGCCCGCCTCGGCATCGACGTCCAGCCCGTCTCCGGCCCGTCTCCTCCCGCCGGGCAGCCGCGGCTTCGTGGTCATTCCGCGCCGGTGGACCACCGAGCGCACCTTCGGCCGGCTCATGCACCACCGTCGTCTCGCCCGTGACTACGAGATCCACCCGCGCCGCTCCGCCGCGGTGAGCCAGTCCGCGATGATCGACCTCATGGCCCGCCGCCTCACCGGCCAAGCTACCCCTGACCGGCGCGGAACCTGGCCATCCGGAACCAGACATGCCTCAGCGGATCGCACCCTCAATCAGGGCAGCCGCTCAGATCGCATGCCGGGTGCGTGCGCAGTGGCGTCGGGCGGGCGCGGTCGCGGGTGCCGCAGTCGTTCGAACTACACCAAGGGCGGTCGCCATTGCGGCTGCGGTCCAGGGAGAACCAGCCGCGGCCCTGTCCCGCGCAGCGGCGTACGCGGGACAGGGCCCGGGCATCGGCCAGCAAGTCCTCGGCCGGCGGAGCGAGTTCTTCGGACACGGTCGCAGGAACCGGAACCGGCTGGTGCTCACCTGCTCGCCGACGGCGTGTTGTGCCTTCTGCCAGATCCCCCGTGTCGCGTGGCCGTAGTCGTCGTCGTGGCGGGTGCGCAGAGACCCGGCCCGGTCCGGTTCGGGTGGGCCAGAGGATGTTCCGAGCGTTCCACCGAACGTTTCGGGGCCGCTGCCCCGTCATAGAAGCGCAAGGACAGACAGGTGAGTGGAGTGGGGCGGGAATGCGCAGAGGGCTCGTGGCGGTGGCGGTGCTGGCAGTCGTGATGGCGACGGCCTGCGATGGCGGGGACGGACGGGCTGTCGTGGTCGAGGGAACGCCGCCGGCGACGCCGTACGGCGGACCGCTGGAGATCTCCACGGAAGAGCTGGACGAGAGCACCCCGGAGGCGCTGCACCTCGCATCCGGCGCGGCGGGCCGGGCACTGGAGTGTGAGGGGGAGATCTTCGAGGGTAACGGGCCCGACGGATGGAACGAGAGCGATGGCGGCCGAACTCCGGAGGAGGGCCTGCGGCTCTACTTCGACATGTTCCAGCCCGAAGTTCCCCGGCACGGGTACCGCGTGGAGCGCAGGAACGCGGACCGGGTGTTGTACTCCTTCGATGTCGACGGCCGGACCAAGGTAGCGGTCGTGGTCGCCCGGGATCAGAAGGACCGACCCGGCTGGGGCCCGGAGACCAGCGCGTCCTGTGACCCTGCCGAGTTGCCCGCAGAATCCGTGAACTCCGAGTACTACGAGATCTGGACGGATGAGGACGGCAGGCGGCAGCCCGTCTCCCGGATCCACACTGCCGTCGGCCCCGAACACTGCGACTGGCAGGAGGCACGCTTCCTGTATCTGGGCCGTGGTACGGACGGCGAGACGTACGTCCGCGACCCCGAGGGCGTTCTCGACCCCGCCCTGCTGAACGCTCCGTACCACAGTGACGTCTCCATGCCCGCCGACGCCCACGACACCGGATACCGCTACCAGGACTGGCAGCTATGGCTGACAGACGATCGTGTGACGGCCTACGTCCGCACGTCCGACGGCATCGAGGCCTGGCCCTCGGCGAAGGACGGCATGGGCTGTATGTGACCTGTATGTGACCTGCCAAGCTCCTGCGCGGGCCCCCTTCCCGCGCGGTGAGCTCACTCCGCGGGGACGGCCGTCTCGATCGTGCCGCCGATGTCCTCGCAGAGCCATGCAACCGGAGGCGTTGGTCAGCCGGCTCCTGGCCAAGGACCCGGACCAGCGGCCGGACGGCGCCGAAGAGCGGCGTCAGGACGTTGATCAGCCAGCGCCTGGCACGTGGAAGGGCGCATCCTCGGCCGATGCGGGTGGGGAACCGGGCGATACGCGGGACGGATTCCCTGCTGAGGGTTGCATCATGCGCTATCCGGGCCCATGACGGGTCCTCAGCAGCCATCCCCGACCTACCGACCGATCGGACGCGAACGACGGGGTCCGCGGTCGTCTGGATCGTGGGCGCCTGGCGGGTTGGGTGACAGCCCGCCCTGGCCGCTGGTCAGCGCACTGCCTCCCAGACATCGCCCGGAGAGTGAGCAACGAGGTCGGCGGACAGGGTGAGAGCACAACTTCGCCGCCCTCCGGGCCGCCGGGGGCCTTCCCGAGCAGCGCCGGAAAGCCACCTGCTCAACCGCTTCCCCGGACAGCTCCACCACTGCCTCCAGACCCGGCAGCCGTCCGACGAACAACGCGCCTTCGCACCGCTCCGCCAAGCTCCTGTGTGACCCGGAAGCCGGCACAGGCCATGTCAGTGCGCCCGTCTAGATTCGCCGCGTGACTGAACCTTCCTACCTCGCCGCGGTCCGCGAGTCGTACGACACCGTGGCCGACGATTACGCCGCCCTCGTCAAGTCCCCTTCCGAGCTGGACCCGTTGTCACGCTCGATGCTGACCGCGTTCGCCGAACTGGTGCGGGCGTCCGACGGAGGACCGGTCGCGGACGTGGGCTGCGGACCCGGCAAAGTGACGGCACACCTGGCCGGACTCGGGGTGTCTCCGTTCGGCATCGACGTGTCCCCGAAGATGATCGAACTGGCTCGAAGCGCCTATCCGGACCTGCGTTTCTCCGTGGGCTCCATGACCGCGCTGAAGATCGCAGACGACGCGCTCGGCGGCATCCTGGCCTACTACTCCACCCACCACACGCCCCCGGAGCTGCTGCCGGTCGTGTTCGCCGAGTTCCATCGCGCCCTGGCGCCGGGCGGACAGCTTCTCCTCGTGGGCCACGCCGAGCTGCTGAACCAGGCGGGACTCACCGTCACCGCTCAACTGGTGCAGGAGCCCGACGAAGAACTGCATGGGAAGACCGCCAGCTTCCTCGCCCACAAGCCGACCACCGCCGCCGAGGAGGCCAGCTTGACTTCTCAGCCCCCTGAGATGTCCTGACCGGTCTCGCTACCGGCTGCGATCAGATCGCGGACAAGGGGGACTCTGCCACGCTGCTCCCGATCACCGCCCCGAGCCGGGGCAGCGAAGTGACGAGACGACGACGTACACCACCAGTGCGCTGGAGACCTGGACAAGGGGTACCCGCCCGTCCGGGGACGGCCCGGAGCCCGGTGCCGCATCCAGTGCCGTGAACGACTCGCCCACGGCGCCCTCGTCATCTCGATCCGGTCGGCCACGTCCTTGACCGAGGTCTGGCGGAATCCGCGCTCGGTGAAGAGCTTCGCGGCCCCGGTCAGGACCCGTGGCCGGGTCCTGACCGGGTGCTCCTGCTTGGGATCGGCCCCTCTCTGACCATGCGCTGGTGCGGGTGGACGCGATGGTCAGCGGCTCTGACATGGGAGGGTTTCTTCGGTGGTGGTGCTCCGCACCTACTGGTGAAGTGGTGGTTACTCGGAGCATGCGGTATTCCGGTGTTCGGTGTTCGAGGACGCCGATGCAGCCGAGTGGGCGGTCGGGCTGTGCGTTCCACCATCCCGCGCATTCGCCGATCTTGCTGCTGGTCTTCACGTACAGTGCGGTCGAGAAGTCGGCGGGAGCTGTGAGCGCGGGCGGACGCCTGTGGTGGGACTCGGTGGGTGAGGCGGGGCGGACGAATGCAGTGCATGGTCGAGGGCCCCGGAGCGCTGCCCGATGCGCGGTTGGCGGCCTACAGCGCTGTGTCCACGTCCCTGGCCCTGCACAGCGATCGAGGCCCTCGAGCGGTCCCCGGCGAGGCTCCGTTCGAGTCGGCTTGAACCGACAGCCGACAGCCGACAGCCGACAGCCGCAAACGCCGTTGTTTCTGACCTTCCGCGTTGTCATGATCGTGAAATGAGCAGCGACGGGACGAACGACATTCATCAATGGGGGCGATCCCTGTTCGAGCGGCAGCAACACCCAGTGACATGGGCTGGCCACGTCCTTGAGGCAGCTTCGCTCAGTCTCGGCAGGACCCCAGAGGTCGAAGCAGCCCTGGAGATGGCCGCCGACCAGACGCAGTGGAGCCGGGGCCGCGAACTGTTTGACCGCGTCCGCCGAAGCAGTCCGGGCAGGGAAGACCGCCTCGCGGAACATTTGTTCTCTCGGCTCGCTGAACTGGTCGGCAAGCTCGCACACAATGTTGCCGGACCCTATCCGCACTTCGATCATCACGCAGGCTGGCAGATCGGGCCCATCGCGTACCGCCTGGCCATCGAAGTGCGAGATCCGGCACTCCAGGACCGGCTCGCGTGCGCGCTGGGAAGCTGGCCGACGACCGGCCCTCGGGCCGTGCGCTGACTGGCCTGCGACGTTGAACGACAAGCTGAGAGGTACGCACGGGCTCGCGAACCTCTCTGCCGAACAACACGTGCCTGGGAGGATGGTGAACATGAAGCTCGCTGCCGTGCTGTTCGACGTCGATGGTGTTCTGCTCGATTCCACCGCCACCCACCACAGGATCTGGACCGCATGGGCGAGACTCCGCCGTCTGGATGCCGACGTCGTCTGGCAGCAGACGTTCGGTCGTCGCCCAGAGGACACCGTTCGGGAAGTCGCTCCGCATCTGGATCCGGTCGCGGAACGGCAAGTGCTCAATGAACTGATGCGCTTGGAGGGGGACGCCTTCCCTCCCATCGAGGGCGCTGACGATCTCCTTGACACACTCCAGCCAGAGTCCTGGGCGATCGTGACATCGGGCAGTCGCCAGCCAGTGCACCAACGGTTCGGCCGCGCTGGCCTTCCCCTGCCGCGGGTTCAGGTCTACGGCGAGGACGTGCGGAACGCCAAACCCCACCCAGAGGCTTACCTGCTGGCAGCGGCCCGTCTCGGGACAGAGCCCTCAAGTTGCCTCGTGGTTGAAGATGCCCCGGCCGGCGTCGCAGCAGGCAAGGCGGCGGGCTGCACGGTTATCGGGATCACCACCACGCACGAGGCCACCCAGTTGCTTCACGCGGACGCATGCGTGTCGTCCCTGGCAGGGCTGAAGCCCTACCTTTCGTCGCTACTGGGAGGCGGGGCAGAGCACACACAACGACAGTGAGGCGCATCACGCAGGTGGCCCTGGAATGACACACGCCCCGCCGTCGCAGTCGCGGCGTTGAGCAGTTGCCCTCTGCCTGCTCAATGACTACACGGCCCCTTTCTTCACACAGCAACTGCGGACACAAGGCGGACCCTGGCCTGGTTCATCGCCCGCCGACCGGGCGGCTCGATCGCCGGAGCCCTGCAATACCGGTCACGGCATCCAGATCTTCGAATGTCACGCCGGCACCAGCGACTCGGGATTTCGCGCGTCGCGCGGAAGTCGAGAGCGAACAAGCCCTCGCCTGTGGTGAGCACTACCTCGCCATGGTCGACGCCCACGAACACACCGAACTGACCGGCCCGGCCGTCACCGAAGCAGCCCGCCGCCTCGAGGGCTTTGGACACCGGGCGCGCTTCCAGGGAACCGTCGTCACGGACGAACGGCGCCTGAAACGGACCATGAAAACGGGAAGACCCTGCCGTCTATCCCGGCACCTGCATCACCTGCATCACCTGCGTCCACGACCACGGCAAGGCACTCTGCGAACGAGCCCGCAGAGGCCGCTTCGAAGGGCTGGCCGATCACGGCGAATGCCAGTCCCTCGCCTGCCGGAACGTCGCTTCGAACAGGAGCAGTACGGAACCTTGGCAGTCAGAACTCGGCCGCATCGACCGACGTCTGGCAGCACGGCCTCCGCTGTCGTCCCTCCTGCAGCGCCGTCTTGTGTCACGACGCCGCTGCGATCAAGACGCTCCTGAGTCGCAGCATCAGAACCCCGCAGACTTCATGACCCGCCGAGTAGGCTTCCCCTCCATGCTGAACCGGCGCGCACGGGACAGCAATGCCGAAGCGTTCGAGCAGATCATGCGCGAGTTCGCTGATCAACCAGCAGGCTCCGAGAACTGAAAGTCACCGGGCCGGTCATCCCAGTGGGATGACCGGCCCGGGTGTGAACAGAGCCGGCACGACACACGGCCCCATCAAAGGAAGTGGGCTGCGGAACCATGCCCTCCGGATGCCCTCCGGACGGCTGGCTCCGTTCACCGGGACGGGCTCTGGCTCACTCTCTGTGCAGCTGGTCGACGTCGAGGGCGCCCGGCAGCGACGGACCTGATGCGGTGCAGGTCAGGCGCCTCCGCCTGGACCGCACAGAGGCGCTCCCCCTCGCACGACGGAAAGTGGGACGGAGCCCCGAGATGGACAGCAGTTGTTCACCGCGTTGGGAGGCACCTGAGCCGCCCTGGGAAGCGGACTCTTCGCAAACGTGGGCGTACCGATGGGAGGCCGCTTTCAGAGATTCCGCTGTCGGGCGAAGGGCCCGTCCAGGGCCGCCCATTGCAGGAGCAGGACGGTCTTGCCGTCGGTGATGCGTCCGTCGCGGGTCATGGCGAGGGCCTCGGTGAAGGGGAGTTCGAGGACCTCGATGTCCTCGCCGTCCTCCTCGAGTCCGCCGCCGGCGCCGGTCCGGTCGGCGGGGGTGTAGGGGGCGGCGAAGAAGTGGAGGCGCTCGGTGACTGAGCCGGGGCTCATGTAGGCGTCGATGATGTGGGTGAGCGGGCCGAGGGTGACGCCGAGTTCTTCGGCGCTCTCGCGGCGGATCGCCGTGTGCGGGTCGTCCGCGTCGAGCAGTCCTGCCGCGGCCTCGATGAGCATGCCGTCAGGGTGGTCGTTCACGTAGGCCGGGTAGCGGAACTGGCGGGTGAGCAGGACGCAGCCGCGTCCGGTGTCGTAGGGCAGGACGACGGCGCCGTTGCCGCGGTCGTAGGTCTCGCGCTGCTGGGTTTCCCACCGGCCGTCGCGGCGCCGGTAGTCGAAGGTGGTGCGGCGCAGGACGTGCCAGCCCTGGGAGGTGAGCTCGACGTCGCGGATCACGACGTCGGGATTGCGGTCCAGGTCGCGTCCGGCCTGGTCGAGGCCGGTACGGCCGCGATGGTCGGGCGTGTCGATGCCCGGGCGGGTTGTCACGCGGTCTCCTGCGGGGTGCGGCGGGGGATCTCGGTCACGTCGTGGTAGACGGGCAGGCCTCGGCTGCGGGCGGTGGCGACATCCTGGTCGGCGCCGACAGAGTCGCCGGGCAGACGCAGCACGGCGTCACAGTGGGCGAGCAGGCGGTCGGCGGTGGGGTAGAGCACCTGGTCGGCGAGGGGGTCGGTGGGACCCGCGCCGGCGGATCGGAGGACGGGCAGGGCGATCCACTCCCCGATCACGGGGAGGTGGCCGGCCGCGAAGACGGGCCAGGCGGCGGCTTCGAGGCGGGCGAGGTTGGAGGCCATGGCCCGCGGGTCGCCGTCGGTGCCGGAGCGGTAGGGGCCTGCGATCAGGATGAGCATGGGCTTGTCGGTCACGGGCGCTAAGATACATGCAGAACCGTGCAACAACAGGAAGGAACGTGAATGCTGGCTGCTGAACGGCGTGATCACCTGCTTGGTCTGCTCGCCCGCAAGGGGAAGATCGTTGCCAAGGAGGTCGCCGCCGAGCTGGGAATCTCCGAGGACAGCGTGCGGCGCGACCTGCGTGACCTTGCCGCCGAGGGGCTGTGTCAGCGCGTCTACGGCGGCGCGCTGCCTGTGTCCCCGGCGGTGGTGGACTACGAGGCCCGGCAGACGGTGGCCCCGGACGGCAAGCGGAAGGTCGCTTCGGCAGCAGTCGGACTGGTGCGGCCGGGCGGTGCGCTGATCCTCGACGGCGGCACCACCGCCCTGGCCGTCGCCCGCGCCCTCCCGGCGGACCTTGACTGCACCGTGATCACCCACAGCCCGACGATCGCCGCGGCGCTGCTCGACCATCCGCAGGCGGAGCTCTTCCTGCTCGGGGGGCGCGTTTTCAAGCACTCGGCGGTCACTTGCGGTGCCGCCGCGGTCGAGGCCGCTCAGAACATCTCCGCCGACCTGTGCCTGCTCGGCGTCACCGGCGTGCACCCCGAGGCCGGACTGACCACAGGAGACGCCGAGGAAGCGGCGATGAAGCGCGCCCTGTCCGCGCGGGCCGCGGACACCTACATCCTCGCCTCCTCCGAGAAGATCGGCACGGCCTCGCGGTTCCGTGTCCTGCCATGGAAGAAAGTCAGCGGACTGATCACCGATGCCGACCCCCAAGACACGGTCGTCGAGCAGCTCAAGACGCTCGGTGTGGAAGTCCTGGTAGCCAGCTGACAGCCGCCGAACGCGGGATCGCGGGCCGGCGGGAAACGCCCCCCTGGGTACGAACCCGACAGGGAACCGAGCAATCGGCACTCGCAGCGCCTCCCGAAGTGGTGAACGCCTGCTGTCCTTTCTGTGGTTCTGGCTCAGCTTCTGGGCTCTGTCGCTGATTGGGGGGCGGACGGAGTGCGGCCGCCGGGAACCACCTGGATGTGGACGGCTACGCGTGAGGCTCAGGGCCGGGTCGTCGGTGGACATGCCGAGGAGGCGGTGTGGTGCGCGGACTCAAAAGGTCTGGTCGGGGTCGGGGTGCTGGCCGACAGCGCCCGCGATGGCCCGGTGGGCGGTGGTCGACTCGGGCGGAGCCGGCGGGGTCTCGGGTGGTGCGAGTTCGGCGATGACTTTCCGGGTGGTGTCCCGGTGCGCGGGACGCGCTTCGGTGCCGGCGAGAACCGCGGTGAAATGCTCGATCTGGTCGCGTAGTTCGCCGGCCCTGGCGGTGGCCGCGTCGTGGCGGGCTTGGAGAGTGGTGAGGAGGCCGGTGATGTTCACGCGGCCGCCTGGGGGTGCCCCGCCAGGACGGAGCGGACGTGGTGAGGCGGCAGGTCACGTTCACTGGGGAGGCCCAGTAGACGCGCGTAGCCGCGTTGTCGGGCCGGTGGTCGCATTCGCGGGCCAGGCGCCGGTGCAGCGTCAAGGTGCCGTCACACTGCTCGGCCACCCACCTTTTGGGTTGCGGGACGAAGCCTTTGCCCTGGTCGGCGGGGTTGCGGTGGAGGACCTTCACGGCTTGCGCTCACTCACCTTGCTGCTCCTGAATTGAGTAGCCCCGCCAGAGTTGCGTAGGAGCAATCCCAGCTCCATTCCGTTTGGACCCAGTGGCGGCCCTTCTCGCCCATCTCGTGCGCGAGTTCGGGGTTGCGGAGGAGTCTGGTCAGGCGGTCCGCCGTCGCTGCCACCGAGCGGCCGTCGACGACATGGCCGGTCTCGCCGTCGCGTACCGCGTCGGGGGCGCCGCCCGAGTCGCCTGCCAGGACGGGGAGTCCGGACGCGGCGGCCTCCAGGTAGACGATGCCCAAGCCCTCCACTTCCAGGCCGCGTCTGCGGGTACGGCAGGGCATGGCGAAGGCGTCGGCGGCGGCGTAGAAGGAGGGGAGGGTGTGGTGGGGGTGGCCGCCTGCGAAGACGACCGAGTCCGAGACGCCCTCGGTTGCGGCAAGTTGGCGTAGTGCGGAGGCGTAAGGGCCGTCGCCGACCAGGAGGAGCATGGCGTCCGGGACCGCCCTGCGGATCCATGGCAGCGCCCTGATCAGGGTGTCCTGACCCTTGCGCGGGACCAGCCGGGCCGCGCACAGGATCACCGGGCGGCGGCCCAGGCCATAGCGGGCCCGCACCGGCCCACCGTCCAGGGCGGGGTGGAAGGCCGTGGTGTCCACACCGGGGACCAGACGTGCGGAGCGGGTCCCGGGAGCGAGGGCCGCCTCGATCGGCCGGCGGGTGCTCGCGCCCAGCCAGGTGAGGGCGTCGACCTCCGTGCCGATGCGGCGCAGCAGGGCCCTGACTCCGGGGGTGCGGGCCCACCACACCTCGTGGCCGTGCGTGGTGGCGACGGCGGTACGGATGCCCGTCGTCTCCCGCAGTCGGCCCGCCATCAGGCCGAGCGGCGCCGCCGCGCCGAACCACACTCGGTCGCAGCCGTACCGGCGGGCCACGGATGCGGCGTGCGCGGTGGCCCGGGGGGTGGGCAGGAGGGTGCGTACCCGGTGGCGGATCACCGGGTACGGAAAGGACTCGTCGGGTGCGGACTCCGCCGTGGCCGGGCTCGGCGCCGAGGTGAAGACGACCACCTCGTCGGGCGGGAACCGGTCGGCCAGTTCACGGACGAACGTCTCGATGCCGCCCTGCCTGGGCGGGAAGTCGTTGGTGACGATCAGTGTGCGAGGGCGGGAGTTGTTCGTCATACGAGGGCCTTCTCCCTGGAAGGGGCGGCAGGGGTGACAGGAGTGGCAGGGGTGGCAGGGCCGACAGGGGTGCTGCCGCGCTGTGTCATCCGGTACGCCAGCGCCCCGAGCACCAGCGGATGGACCAGATAGCCGAAGCGGCTCACGGGCATCAGGGCCATCGCCAGGCCCAGACCGAGCGCGAGCCGGGCGGCCGCCGCCCGTGCCGTCCCCGGCGGCTGCGCCACCAGCGACACCGCGATCAGCAGCGCGCTCACCGCGAGGAGCGCGAGCGCGATCACCCTGCCGCCGGGGACGTACGTCGCGAGCAGAAGCCCGGGCAGTGGGCTCGCGGCAGGCGAGGTGGTGTCGGTGAGGCCCAGCGGGAAGGCGATGACGTTCCGGTGGAAGCCGGCGGGGTCAGCGAGGGCGAAGGGCAGCACCGCCGCCGTCGCGGTGGACAGGGCCACGACCGCGTACCGCAGCGCGGGCCGACCGCCCCGGCGTACCACGATCAGCGCCAGCGCCACGGGCAGCGCGGGCCACGCCGTCCACTTGAGCGCGGCCGCGGACCCGAGCACCAGCCCCGCCCGCCCCGACCGACCCTGCCCGGCGAGCACGACCCCGAGGCACATGAGGCCGACGACCGGAAGGTCGATGCCTCCGACCGCGAGGGACAGCGCGATCGGAGGGCAGGCGAGCAGTCGGGCCCGGTTCAGGCCGGCCGCGGCGAGGGCCGCCACGAAGGCGCTGCCCAGCCACCAGCGCGCATCTCCGGGCAGCACACCGAAGAGCGCCATCCCGGGCAGGTAGGGGTTGAAGTCGGCGACGGTCGTGGGGTCGGCGACGTACGGGCTGCCGGTCGTGAGCAGCAACTGTCCCGACCGCTCGACGACCCTGATCTCCGACTGCCCGAGCTCGGCCGTCACCAGCGAGACGAGCGGCACCACGACGGCCCCCGCCACCGCGACCACCCGGGCGGCGGGGCGGGAGCGCGCACCGCATGCCAGGACCGCCGCGACCGCGTAGCCCGCCCCCGCCACACAACCCCACACCCGGTGCGGCCCCAGATCCGAGGCCAGGGCGAGCCCCAGTGCGACGACCGCGCAGCCGGCCCACGTGTACCGCTCGTGACGTACGTACCGGATCTGTCGCATGTACCGGATGTACCGAATGTGTCGCACGTACCGGATGTGTCGCACGTACCAGATGTGTCGCACGTACCGTTCAAGACTTCTCGTCATGACCATCGACGGTAGAAATTCGCAGGTCGGAGGGCGTCAACCGAGGCTCCGGACCTGGGACTCAACCCGTGGCATGACATCCGGCCGCAGGCTCAACCCGTGCGGCGACGCGCGCACCCGCGCCGGCCCGGACCATGGACGTATGAGTACGTCCCTTCAGCAACGGTTCCACGCCCGGATCGCCGGGCCCGCCTACCCCTGGGTCACCGGCGGCGCCCTGACCGTCGGCGCGGTGGCCGAGCTGATCGCCTATCCCGGATCCATGACCACGGCGATCGGGGTCCTCGTCTCCTCCGCCTCGCTGATGTGGCGACGGTCGTTCCCGCCCGTCGCGGTGCTCACCGTCGCCGCGGGGCTGCTCGGATTCGCCGGGGACGTCAACCTGTACGTCTCGATCATGGCGAGCGGGCTGATCGGCTGCTACACCCTGGGCCGCAACCGGGTACTGCACCCCGCGCTGACCGTCGCGGGCGCCGCGCTCGGGGCCCTGTGCGTGAACCTGGTGCACATCAACACCTGGTCGCGGATGGACCTGCCGGTGCCCGCGCTCTGGGAGAAGGGCTCGCTCAGTCTGTTCACCGAGTCGTTCCTGCTGACCGTGGCCATCTTCGGGGCCGTGATGATGGGTGACGCGGTACGTTCCCGGGAGGAGACCCGCAAGGAACGGAACCTGGCACAGGCCCAGTTGATCGCCATGGAGCGGCAGCAGGCCGCCGAGGCCGAACGGGCCGCCATCGCCCGTGAGCTGCACGACATCGTCTCGCACTCGGTGTCGATGATCGCCGTGCAGGCCGAGAGCGCCACGTACACCACCCCCGGACTCACCCCCGAGGCCCGCGAAAACTTCCAGCAGATCGCCGGCACCGCCCGCTCCTCCATGGCCGAACTGCGCCGCCTCCTCGGCGTCCTGCGCACCCCCCAGGGCCAGGGGGACATGGCCCTCACCGCCCCGCAGCCGACCCTCGACCATCTCGCCGAACTGGTCGAGCAGCACCGCGCGGTGGGCGGTGAGGCCGAGCTGAGGGTCACAGGGAAACGGGTGCCGCTGCCCGCCGCGTGGGAGCTGTCCGCCTACCGGATCACCCAGGAGGCGCTGACCAACGCGCGCAAGCACGCGCCCGGCGCCCGGACCGTGGTGGAGATCGGCTACGGTGCCGACCGGCTGCTCACGCTGCGCATCCACGACAATGGCCCGGGCCCGGGTTCCGGTCCAGGCTCCGGCGCGGGCCACGGCCTGACCGGGATGCGGGAGCGGGCGGCCCTGGTCGGCGGTCGGCTCAGCGCGGGCGCGGGCCCGGACGGAGGTTTCCTGGTGGAGGCGGAGCTTCCCTGGGGGACCGGGTGATCGGCACGGAGAAGGAGTCGGGTGTGATCAGGGCACTGGTCGCCGACGATCAGGCGGTCGTCCGCACCGGCTTTGTGAACCTCCTCAACACTCAGGAGGACATCGAGGTCGTGGGCGAGGCCGAGGACGGTGTGCAGGCAGTACGCATCGCTGCCGAGATGCGGCCCGATCTCGCGCTCCTCGACATCCGGATGCCGCACAAGAACGGCATCGAGGCGGCCCGCGAGATTCTGGCCGGGGCCGGGGCCGGGGCCGGGGCCGGGGGCGCGACGAAAGTCCTGATGCTGACGACCTTCGGGCTCGATGAGTACGTGTACGACGCGCTCGCGGCCGGGGCGAGCGGCTTTCTGCTCAAGGACGCCACCTTTCCCGAACTGCTGCACGCGGTGCGGGTGGTGGCGGCCGGGAACGCTCTGCTCTCGCCCGAGATCACCAAGCGGGTGATCGGCGAGTTCGTGCATGCGCGGGTGTCGCGGCTGCCGGTGCACTCCGTGGGGGAGCTCACCGCGCGAGAGGCAGAGGTGCTCACCCTGATCGCTCGAGGGCTGTCCAACGCGGAGATCGCGAGCCGGCTCACGATCACGGATCACACCGTGAAGACCCATATCAACCGGCTGTTCGCGAAGCTGGAGCTGCGCGATCGGGCGCAGGCCGTGATCATGGCCTATGAGTTGGGGCTGGTGCGGGTGGGGGCGGGGTCGGCTGAGGGATTGTTCCCCCGGTCTACTGCGCCTCCCCAGTGAACGTGACCTGCCGCCTCACCACGTCCGCTCCGTCCTGGCGCGGCATCCCCAGGCGGCCGCAGCGGGCAGGGCCTCGTGGTCGCGGGCCAGGCGGCGGTGGAACATCAGCCGGCCCAGCGTGCGCTCCACCGTCCATCGACGCGGCAGCGGCCTGGAGCCGCGCCGGTCGGCGGGGCGCTGAACGTTGCCCATGTCGATGCCGAGCGTTGCGGCCTGCTCGATGAGGTGCTGGCGGTAGCCGCCGTCCACCCAGGCTTTGCGCAGGGCGGGACGGGCGGCGGCCGTCTGGTTGAGCAGGTGGGTGCCGGCGACGGAGTCCTGGACGCTGGCCGCGGTCGCGTATCAGGGGAGGCAAGGACCTCATACGGCTACCTGCGGATCCAAGGCGAGCTGCGGCGGCTCGGCCACCGAGTGGCAGCCGCCACCACAGGGAGAGGCGGCTCCCCGACCCCGGCAGCAACGTGCGCATCGTCGTCCTCACTGCCGCCCCGGGCAGCACCGTCACTGGCAGACGCGGGCTGCTCGGCGTCATCGGCACCCAGCAGATGACCGGGCCGGACCTCGCCCGCACCGGGTCGCGCCGAGGCAGCGGTCCCGGGATTACGGTGGGAGGGATTGCTCCACGCGCTGAGGAGACCGGCGATGACGGGCGATCGCGGGGCACCGGGCGAGCGGGGAGGCTCTCGCCGCCTACCGGGACGCCCGCGGGCTGCTGGACGAGGAACTGGGCATCGAACCCGGCTCCGAACTGCGGCGTGTGGAGCGGGCGGTGCTCACCGCCGATCCCGTGCTGGCAGCGCCGGCCCCGAGCCACCCCCTACGGCTGGGTCGGGCACCGTGGCTGCTGCCCGGTGACGTGTCCGGTTTCACCGGCCGTGAGCAGCAACTGGCACAGCTGGACAAGCTGACGGCCCCGGACACGTCGTCCACCGCGGCGGTGATCTGCCTGATCTCCGGCACGCCGGGAGTGGGCAAGACCGCGCTGGCCGTGCACTGGGGCCACCGGGCACGGGAGGCCTTCCCTGACGGGCAGCTGTATGTGAATCTGCGCGGCTACGACACCGAACAGCCGGTTCCCCCGGGAGAGGCGCTGGCCCGGCTGCTGGCCGGGCCAGCGCCTGCACGGTCAGGACATCCCCTTGGACGTGACAGAAACAGTTCGTCTCGACGGCTTCCGGGGCGTAAGCGATCGTCCGGGCGGGGGGGGGCGGACGGCTTCGCGGGGGAAACCGCTGTAGTCGGTTCGGTGTGGTCCAGTGCATATGTCGCATGGGTGCCAGCCTTCGGGTTCTCAGGGCTCCGTACCGTGCCGGAAGCCGCTCGCCGCGTCAGGCCGGACGCGGAGATGCCCGGACTCGGGCCGCGGTGCGGAGAGGCAGCGGACCGTACCCAGGGGCGGAAGCCCTCTCACGACCGGGCTTGCCGGGCGGTCCCGGACCGGGCGCGCCATTGCGGGGAACAGCACGGGCCGGGCCCTGCTGGACCGCCACGCGCCGGTGGAGCCCGCAACCGCGGCAGGCTCCGAGTGCGGCAAGGCGCACAGTTGCAACCCCGGCCTCCACGATGGACGAGGTCAACGCCATCCTGCGCATACAGAACTCCGCGTGTGCGCTCTGTGGCGACGTGAAGAAGATGACGACTTCGGGATTCCGCTCAGGAAGACGTCCCACTGGCACATCGACCAGGATCACGACCACGACCACGCCTGCTGCGAGCCTGGCTCATCGTGCGGAAACTTCGTACGGGGTCTGGAGTACTTGGCGGCCGAGCCGCAGACAGACGTCGTGGTACTGCTCGATGGCGCTGATCCACCGCTCGGTGAGGGCGGGGACGACGTCGCGGTCCAGGGCGTCGGAGTGCACGTCGGCCAGCGGCGTTCCCCGCCACAGCGCCAGGGTGTCGGCAAGGACGCCGCGCTCCGCCTCGAGGTCCTTCTCGTCGGCGAGGCGCCGACTCACCGCGAGCAGCCCCTGGAACCTCAGCAGATCGAGGTGGTCGGTGCGGACCCGCAGGGAATAGCCGCTGGCGGAGGTGTGCACCGCTCCGACAGACCATGTGCGCCCCGCGTCCAGCGTCTGCCGTAACCGGGTGAGCAGCGTGTGCAGCGCCGAACGCGGCCGAGAGGGCAGGCAGGCCCCCCACAGCCGGTCGACGAGGCACTCCACGGGCACCGCCTGGTTGGCGTCGACCAGCAGGGAGGCCAACAGGACACGTTGTTTGCCGGTCGGCATTTCCACAGGTCTGTCTGCGACCGCCACGTCGAGGGTTTCCGGCACGCGGAAGGACACTTCGCACCCCATGAAGACTCCACCCTGGTTCGCGGGCCACCCGACGCCCGACACGAACCGAAACCGCTTGCGCAGTTTGGTTGGCGCGTCCATAGGCATGGGTACGCAGTCGCCGACTGTCGGGGGCGCCGGGGAGGCGGATGTTGCATTGAACAGGACAGGCGATGTGCCCAGGGGATGGGCTGCTCGATGCGTCAGAACGCGCTCACAGCAGTCGGGCTCGCGCAGCCTCACAACCGGGACCTCAGCACGGCGACCTCACAGCCCGGCGCGAACGGGTCGAAGCCATGCTCGATCAGCCAGCGAACCCCCAAGAGGCTTCGCAACGACCACCACGCGCGGATCCCGTCGAGGTCGACGTCGGTGCCATAGCCGGCGACGACGTCGCCGAGGTGCTCCTCGTGTCCGAGCGTCAAGGTGGCGAGGTCGAACAGGGCATTACCCTGGCCCGCCTCGGACCAGTCGATGATGCCCGTGATCTCGTCGCCGTCGACGAACACGTGAGCGATCTGTAGGTCGCCGTGCGTGAACACCGGACTCCATGGCCGGAGCGCGGCCTCGGCGACCTGGCGGTTGCGGGTGACCAGGCCGGCGGGCAGGACGCCGTTCGTCACGAGCCACTCGCACTCGCCGTCGAGATCTGCTGCCAACTCGTCGAGGCCCCGGCCGCCCCGGCCCGGCCGGGGCGGCAACGGCGCGTCGTGCAATTGCCGGATGGCGGCACCCGCCGCGGCCCACGCCGCCGGGGACGCGGTCGACGGCTCGCCGAGGCGGCCGAGCGCTGTCCCCGGGACCGCGGCGATCGCGAGCACGGGCGGCTTGCGCCACAGGACCTTCGGGGTCGGGACCGGCGCCAGGGCCATCGCCTCGACCTCGACGTCGATACGCGTCTGATCGGCGTCCACCTTCAGGAACACATCGCCGACGCGCAGGGTAGCGCGCTCAGAATGGGCAACGACGACTTCGACCTCATCCATGGGCGACCAGTATCCCCGGGGATGATCGTCTACGTCGCCGGGTTTGTGGCGTGCGAGTGCGCGGTTGACCACGTCCCGCTACCCGGCGGCCTCGTGCGCCACACCGACCGCTGACCAGGTCAAGTTCACCACTTTTGATAGTGAGTGTTTGGCCCGTCGCTTCGCGTTTGGTTCCGGCGGGTCAGGTCCCGCGCCCAGTTGGCAGTGGCTTCGCCGCTGAGGCGGCGGGCCATGAGGTCGATCATCGCCAGGGGGATCAGCGCGGCGGAGCGGTGCGGGTGCCGCTCGTAGTCGCGGGCGAGGCGGCGGTGACCAGGACGGTCAGCTGCAGGCCGAGCGTGTCGGTGCCGAGATGCCGCTCGCGCCCGGTGATCCGCTTGACCATGTCCAGGCCCTGGCCGGCCAGGGGGCACGTCGGCGGAGGTCTTGACGGTCTGGGAGTCCAGCACACAGGCCGTTGGCTCGCCGTCGCGGCCCTCGGCCTGGCGGAGCAGGCGCCGCAGCAGGCCGTTGAGCTGCTCGAAGACGCCGTCGTGCTGCCAGGCGGCGAAGTAGCCGTAGACAGTGGCTCAGGGCGGGAAGTCGTGCGGCAGACAGCGCCAGGAGATGCCGATGCGGTCCACGTACAGGCAGCAGGACGACCTGGCCACCCTTTCGGATGTTCTCCCTCAGCGCCCGGTCCAGTCTCTTGGTTCGGGCGGCCAGCAGATCGCAGACCTCCAGAACCCAGCGCCGCACCGTGGAAGGGGAAACCCCGTTGCCACCGGCCATGTCACGAACATGTCCCTCAGCGGTGCCGAACGGATGCGGAAACCGATCGATGCGATCACCGCCCCGAGGGGCGTGTCGCTCGTAGCGAAGGGCATGCCGCCGGCTGCATGGTGTGCACACCCCGACAGGTCCGGACGTACGGGCGCGCGATAGGCGCATCGCGCGCACTCTCGAGCGGGACCTGCGGGAGCGCCTCGGTCTGCTGGAGGACGCCGTCCGGGCCGGCCGTGCGGACGGGAACACTCCTGACGGCCACGATGCCGGTGAAGGCGCACTCCTGGTCAACACCCCCAGTCCCGGTCTCCGCGTGACGGCTCAGGCCGGATTCACCCCGAGATTCTGCACCGGATCACCCTCGACGGGCTTCGTTCCCGCTGGCTGGGGCGAAAGGGCGACAGGGTGTCCGCAAGGTCGTGAAGGGCGGCCACCTCGCGGTCGTCGGCGGCCAGGACCGTGCAGGTCAGGAAGGACCGTCTGCCATCCACCGCGGCATGGGCAGCACAGTCAGGCGGCTCGGGTCCATCGCCGGACGCGGCCTGGCCGGACCATGGAGGACAAGCTGAATGGGTGCGGTGGGCCCAGGTGGCCGTGGACCGGCCGTCTCGGGGCAGCGAGCGTGGGGGTGGGTGCTACTGGAGTGGGATGTCGGTCCCGTGTTCGTGCACGGACCGGGGGCCGTGGATGCGCCTGTCGGCTTCGGTGATGGTGATGTCGTTGATGCTGGCCTCGCGGCGCCGCATCAGGCCGCGCTCATCGAACTCCCACAGTTCGTTGCCGTAGCTGCGCCACCACTGGCCTTCTGCGTCATGCCACTCGTACTGGAACCGGACGGCGATCCGGTTCTCGTCGAATGCCCAGAGGCTTTTGCGGAGCGCGTAGTCGAGTTCACGCTCCCACTTGTGCGTCAGGAAAGCGACGATCTCCTCGCGGCCGCTGACGAACGTGTCCCGGTTCCGCCACGTCGAGTCCGGCGTGTAGGCCAGCGCCACTCGTTGGGGATCGCGAGTGTTCCATGCGTCCTCGGCGGCCTGCACTTTCTGCAGGGCGGTCTCCCGTGTGAACGGCGGGTAGGGCGGGCGGTCTTGCGGCATGCGGCCTCCTCGAGTTGCCCCACGTTGAGAACCTACGTTCTCTATCGGCAGGGCTAAGATAGGGAACGATCGTTCTCAACGTCAAGGAGCCCCCGGATGCCGGCCCCGATCACCGAAGAACAGCATCGCCTGGACCGCGAGGCGCTGCTCGACGCGGCAGAGCGGCTCTTCTACGAGCGAGGGATCCAGGCGGTCGGCATGGACGAGGTCCGGGCAGCATCCGGTCTGCCCCTGAAGCGGATCTACCGGTTCTTCGCGGCCAAGGAAGATCTCGTCGTGGCGGTGCTCAAACGTCGTGACCGGCGATGGAGGGGGGACCTGGCCGCCCACGTGGAACGGGTCCCGGACCCTCGTGAACGCGTACTCGCCGTCTTCGACTGGCTGGCCGAGTGGTTCGCGCAGCCCGGTTTCCGCGGATGCGCCTGGGCCAATGCCTACGGTGAACTCGGCTCGTCGTCCGAGGCGGTGCTGGCCGAAGTGCGGTCACACAAGCAGGCATTCCACGACCAGATCGCAGCGTGGGTCCGAGCCGCCGGGGTGGCGGTGGCCGAACCGGTCTTCCTCCTCGCTGAAGGAGCCATCGTGACGGCCGGCATCAGCGGCGACCCGGCCCCGGCCCGCCATGCTCGCGCAGCCGTCGTGACGTTGCTCGCAACACCGTCCTCGGGGACTGCGGACGCGCTGACGGAACTGACTGCATCCACGAGCATGGATGCTTCTCTGAACTAGCGATCGCTACTCGGGGCTCTGGGTAAATCGCTGGCAGCTGGGTCCCCGCCGGGCAAAGATGCAGCCATGCGCTATGCCAACACCGACCCCGAGCTCTCGGCCCTGGTCCGACGATTCGTCACGCCCGGCCGACGGTACCTGCGGCTGGGTGGAAGCTCGCTGCGGTTGAGCGGGCCTGAGCGCGACTTGTTCATGCGGGAGCTGGTCAAGGCTGCCGGGGAGATCACTCCCGCTGAGCTCGGCGTCCTTTTCGAAGGCGGTTGGCGAGAGCGTAAGACTGCCTCCTGGCTGGTTGCTGTAGCCGGCAGGACCGAGTTCCGCAGCCGCATCGGCGAACTCCTGCTGGCCAGCGAAGGCCCCGGCGGCGGGGGCTACTGCATCACTCTTGCCACCTTCGGCACCAGTGCGGACGCCGATCTAGTCTGCAGATACCTTGATCGCTGCTTGCCTCAACCCGACCGCGTCTACGACCAGATCGTCGCTCTCAGCACCCTGCTTCACCTCGATGCCGTCCTTGGGACCGAGCGAGCATCCCCATACCTTGCCGCCGGTGGCCTGTGGCAGCACTGGACCGATGCCACGCCGAACCTGTTGCGGGATCCGCAGAAGTACCGGCAGGTCGTGGACCAGCTCTGTTCCTTCGCCAGCGAGTGCGCTGAACTCTTTGCCGGAATGGAAACCAGGCACTGAGCCCCCCGACTTGACCACTGGACGCCGACCGTTTCGGACCCCTCAGTAGAGTCTGGGCAATGACAGGAAACCAGGGCCGCTGGCCAAAGATCGACCAGGATGGTGGCATCGAGGACGTGACACTCCTCATCCTGGAATGGCTGGGTGAGCAGGGCGTGAACGCCATGATCAGAGTGGACGCCGAGAGGGTCGCCGACAACGCGCCGGCGTGGACGTTCGCCGCCAGTGGGGGTCCCTTGGAACATGGCATGCGTGCTGACGGGAGGACTGTGCAGCAATGCATGTCCACAGCCCTGTCCCAGCTGCGCGAGGCCGGGCTGTCGGTTCCGTTTTGATCTTCGTCTTCGCTCGCTCTGGCTTCGATCATGACGTTGGTCTCGGCGTCCCAGCGGTTCCTCCGGACCGGCTGAAGTCCGGCGTTCCGAGCTGGACCGCAGCCGACTGTCTCTCGGCCAGTGCGTCGACCTGGGCGAGCTTGTCTTCGGCGCCGGCCAAGCTGACCCGGAGTCCTTCGACCTCACCGAGCCAGCCTTCTTGTTCGGCTTCGGCGATGCGGGCGATGAGGTTGTCGCGGATCTCCTCCAACCGGCCGCGCTGGGCCGGGTCCGGCCGGAGGAGCGAGCAACGAATGCAAGCGTGCCCTTGAACACAAGGGCTTGAAAAAGCACGAGCGCAGGTGCCGATGGAGACCTTGCGCTTCTCGAAGTGCGCGAGGAAGGCGTCCCATTCCTCCTCGGTCGGGGTTCGGTACTCATCGCTGGGTCGGGTGGCCCTGCGGCGGGCGATGAAGGCGCGATGGGCCTCGATGGTCTCGGCCGGGTAGATCGCTAATGGTGTGCTCGGGTATTGGAACTCTCGGAATGCCTCAGCGAGCTTGATGAGGTGCGAGGCCGCGGTCAGGGTCATTCAGCGCCTGGGTTCACGGTCGGGTGCGGGCCGAGCGAAGCTTCATGGGCGGCAAGCTGTTCGGGCGTTCCCACGAATGCTGGGCCGGCGTTGGCTGGCAACTTCGCGATCACCATGGCGATGGCGTCTTCTGCGGTTGCGGCCGGACCGACTGATTCGGTGCGTAGAGGGCCGGAAACCCAGTAGCCACCACCCCTGGCGGGCTGGATGTATGGGATGTCCCATGTCCAGCGAAATTCGGTGCAGCGGCTGAAGTGCAGTTCTCCCATGCCCGTCCAGGGGAAGAGCTGTCGAAGGCGAGGCTCCCGGCAGGCGGCGTTGATGAGTTCGTCGCGGACTCGCCCGTCTCGGCGAACGGCTTGCCAGCCTGCTTCCGTGATCTCGTGGCCTGTGGGGGGCTGGGCGTTCGTGCCTTGGTCATCGAGGGGCATGGGTTTCTTCCTCCTGGTGAGACTGAGCTGCCCGGTGGCTGACCTCGGCCGCGTAAGCCGCCCAGTCTCAGGCGGCGGCTCGCTGCCCTGTGACGGCGACGGTGATGTCGATGCCGAGGGTGCGGGCGAGGACCGCGGCGGGCAGTTCGGTGGCGAGCTGGAACAGTGCGGTCGAGCGGGCTTCCGCGAGCCGGATGCCGAGTGTGCGGAGCCTTTCGCCCATGGCCCTTGCGCTGGAGGGTCCGCAGCTGCTTGCCGCACTCCGCGCAGACCGGTGCCGCGATCGCCGAGGCGCCGGCCTTGCGGAGCTCGATGAGCAGATCGCCGATCGCCCGGGGCGCCGGGGACCGGCCGTCGGCCAGGACGGCGGACCGCATCGCCAGAGCCTTGGCCAGCTGGCGCGACTTCGCTCGGCCGCCCGCGACCGCGGTGACCACGGCCCGGATTCTCTCGGCGGCGAGTTCCTTCTCGACATCGGAGACGAGGTCGGTGATCAGGCCGATCGGGTCCGCGACGGCGCGATCTAGATGGTCGGCCGTGGTCAAGGCCGATCAACTCCTCTGATCCGGGCACGCTTTGGACGCAGTCCGCCGAGCCCCTCCGACTCGGGCGCCGAGCCGCCGGCGGCTGCCTTCTTCGGCTTCTTCACGGCTCCGGCCGCCGCGATGGGCTCGATGAGGTCGTCCATGGTGCAGTCGAGGATGTCGAGCAGGGCCATGAGGATCTTCAGGCTCAGTCGCTCCGGTCGCTCGACGACGAGCCGGTAGACCTGGCTCGTGGACAGTGTGATGCCGCGTTCGGCGAGCAGTGGGAGGAGGTCGGTGGTGGAAAACATTCCGCGGCCGGCCATGACCTTGCGCAGGTGCCAGTGGTAGTCGAGCTTGGCGGCCATCGCCGGATCCCTCCTGTCAGGCCCCGGCGAACGCCGGGGCCAGTGCCTTGTGCAGGGAAGTGTTCATGAAGTCGTCGCTGACGTGCGTGTAGATGGCCAGGGAGCTGTCGCACTCGTGGCCGACCTGCTGCTGGATGAAGCGCCGGTCCACCCCGTCCTCGGTCAGGTGCGTGACGTACGAATGCCGAAGACTGTGCGGGGTCAGCTCTTTCGTCAGCCCGAGAGCGTCCCGGTATGCCTCGAACCGGTCGTTGATCGAGCCGGGCTGCAGGCGGCCACCGCGCTCGGTGATCCACAGAGCAGGGTGATCGGTGAACCCGAAGCGCGGGCGGACGTTCTCGACGTAGTCGGTGACCGCCTCGACGGCCCAGTCCATCACCGACAGCACGTTTCGCCTGCGCGGCGGCTGGCCCTTCTTCGCCTTGCCGTAGCGGACGTTGAGGGTGCCGTACCGGCCGAACTGGCGGGCCTGCGGGTTACGTCCGAAGTCGACCACATCGAGCTTGGACGTCTCGGTCCGGCGCAGTCCCCAACCATAGATCATTTTGAAGAGTGTGGCGTCGCGGTAGGCCGCCAGGGCTCCCTTGCGTTTCGCCCGGACCGCTCGCTCCACTTGGTCGTCGGCGTAGTCGAGGAAGACCTGCAGCTCTTCCCGCGTGGAAGGCCTCGCCTCCGGGTCTCCTTCGTAATCCTGCAGGTGAGGGAGGGTGTTCCACTCGTGGCAGATCGCCACCGGAAAGGTACCGAAGGCTTCCTCGCAGGCCGGGACCCAGCCGTAGCGGGCGTCAATGAGGAGGTCGGTGAACAGCCGGACGATGCCCTGGTAGCTGCGGACCGTGGACGGTGCCGAGTGCCTCTCGCTCGTCAACGACGCCGACCACTCGTCCAGGTGGGCGGGCGTCCATCGCCACGGGTACCGTTCGTGGATTCCAGAAACCGGCGGATCAGCCGTTCCCTCGGGTCGATCGTGTCGTCCTTCAGCCCCCGTGACTTCTGCTGAGCACGCCAGCCCCGCAGCATCGCGTCGAACATCGCGTCCTCGGGACGCAGCTGGACCATCCCGGAGACGAGCTCTGGTTGAGCCGACCCGGCCAGGGCCACCTTGCGCTGATGCACCACTCCAGACCCTCCCTTCTGGAGGGCAGATCATGCATCAGACGGGATCATCTCGGCAACATGCCTGCTCAGGAGGCCAGTCCATAGACCCTGCGAACTCGTTCCGCTTCCTGCTTCGACCAGGCGACCTGCGGCTCAGTCGTGGTCAGATGCGCGTGCCGGAGGATCCACTGCACGTCGTTCAGGGTCAGCGCCGGGTCGCGCACCATGCGGGCGGCGGCGCTGTGACGAAGGTCGTGAAGGGTCCAGTCCGCACCCAAGGCGGCGTTTACCCGCTCGAACATGCGATGGACGCCGTGGTATGTCAGCGGCTGAAACGGGCGCCGCAGCGTCCACCACACTGGTTGCGTCCGGCCCCGCGGCACCAGCCCGTGCAGCTCCTGCTGGTAAAGCCGCAGCCACACGAACGCATCTGCCGAGGCAGGAACCTGCTGCCGTGCTCGGGAGCCCTTCCGCACAACGCTGATCAGTTGCTGTCCCGGGTCGACGTCGCACTGCCGGACGCCGATCAGCTCCGAGGCCCGGACTCCGCTGGAGATCCCAAAAGCGATCATTGCCCGGTCCCGGTTCGACGGCAGGGCCGCGAACAGCGTGTTGAACCACTCGTCAGGGATCGAGCGCGGAATCCGGCGCGGAAGGGTGGGCCGGTAGCGGCCTCTCCGCTCCGGTGCCCAGGCGTCCATCGGGTTGTGGTGTGCGTGCGCACGGCCGGAGCGGCGCGCCAGGTCCAGTGGGAATGGGTTGATCAGCGGCCCAGATCCGGCATCACGGTGCAGATCGTAGAACCTGCGCAGCACTGTCTCGCTGTGGGCAACGGTCGATGGGGCATAGCCGAGCCCAGGGCTCGTTCTCCCGGTAACCGGGTTCGGGGCGCCGACGCTGCGGGCCGGCCGCTGCTTGGCCGCGATCGCTCGCGGCTTGACCGTCAGCTGGATCCAGCAGCTGAAATCCCGAGCGTCCACGCGCGTCGCTCGATCCCATGACACCTCGACCGCGTGCAGGAACCGCCACCACCGCAATAGGTCCATGCCATAGGAGCGGACGGTCGCCGCCGTCTTCCCGGCTGCCAGCAGCTCCTGGAAGAACACCGCAACCGGCGCCACGGCCGCGCCGTCGGCGTCGGCGTCGACGAGCCGGTAGGGCTGGTACCGGTCGCCGGTCTCCACCAGCCGACCCCACCGAGGAACGGCCAACCTCGACAGATCTCGGTCGGGCACACGATCGTCCATCACGACCGCAGACCGTACTGGGCGACAACGTCACCTGTGCCCTGAACTGCACAATCAACCTGGTTCGTTCAGTCAACGGGGCGTCCGATGTCCCGCCCTGATCGTCTCCCTTGCCGAGAGGGCGCGGTTGGTCGAGATCCGCGACAGCCGGTCGCCGACCGGATCGCCGAAGCGCAACGCGAGGGCTGGTTCGGCGAGGTCGAGACTCTCCGTCAGCCTGGCCGCGGCCGAGAAAAAAATCGACCAGCTCGATGCACAGCAAGGACCACGGACCTTGCCAGTGTTCATGGGAATCCCCACGTTCGACCAGATTGTCGCTCGTGCCAGTCAGTTACGGATCCCTGAGAGGTGGAGGCCGCCTGTCCGTCGATCGAACGGGTGGAGTCTGGTGCTGTCAGCGGAAATCCGACACCGTTCGCCGTTCGGGGTCGAGAACGTCTGGTCCCACCGGAGAGCGATGCCTCTCAGTTCTGGCAACGATCGAGGGCTTGCAGTAAGGCCGTCGAAGTGCTTCGTGATAGGGCTGTGGGACGCCTTGCACGCGGCGGTTGAACAGCTTGCGCAGTCCGTCTCTGGTCACCGTGCGGCGCCCTGCCGTCATCCTGTGGTCCACCGCTCCCATCGGCCTTCAGTCGGAGCCGAGTTCATTCCGCAGAGCGATCCTCGGTGCCCCTCTGACTGGGATCTTCATTACTGAACGGGTCGGCCACCAGTCCACCGAAACCGAGGACCGCATATGCATCCGCTCCTGCACGTCGAAGAACCCGCTCCCGCCCGTCGCGGACGACTTCGCGCTGCATGGCGGGCGGCCCACGAGCCCGTTCCCGGAGTGTCCCGAGGGATCCAACTCGTGGCGTACACCGTGCCGTTGACCGTCCTGCCATCGAGTATCTGGCGGCTCCCGGCCGCGTTCAAGGACGGGATCGGGGTCGGTGAGCGGGCGTACATCGTCTCCCTGTCGATAATGTCCGAAATTCTCGCGTTCACCGCGATAGGCCTGATCGCCCGCTGGGGCGAGGTGTTCCCACGCTGGGTCCCAGTCCTGCGCGGCCGCCGGGTCCCGACGAAGGCAGCGATCGTCCCGGCCGCCGTCGGGGCCACGATCCTCACGCTCATCTTCACCCTCCTGTTCACCGTCTCCGAGATCAAGGGCACCACGATCCGAGGCGACGACCTGCCGGACAGCTATCCAAGCCAGGCCAGCGGCTGGGAGGCTGCCTGGTTCTATGTCTGCTACGCGCCGCTGATCCTCTGGGGGCCGCTGCTGGCCGTGCTGACCGTCGCGTGCTGGAAGCGCCGGCACGCCGCCGAGAAGGCGCCCGCACCGGCGTGAGCACCGGGAAACGGCGTCTGCTGACGACCGCCCCGGCGATCAGACCCCACACACGCGGCAGGGCTACCAGATCCGCGACGAGGAGACGCTCGACGTGTTCCGGACACCTACTGGTGGAACCGCGTCGGCACGCAGCCGGGCTTGCCGATCTCACCGATGAGGAAGCCGGGCACATGGGGCGCTGGAACGCCGCGGCCGCCCGAGCCCTTCGGAACGTTGCAGGTGCTGAACACGTCTATGCGGCTGTGATCGGGGACCAGGTGCCTCACCTGCATGTTCACCTCCTGCCGCGCTACCCCGGCACTCCTCGGCAATATTGGTGGACACATGTTGAGGAGTGGCCAGAGGCTCCGCGGGGCGGTGAGGCAGCCGTCGGTGAACTCGTCGAGCGTCTGAGAGCCAGCCTGTAGGCATAGCGGTGACCGGATTGATCGTCAGATTGAGGCGGTGTCCCTGAAGCGCGCGCGTGCACGTTTCAGGGACACTCTGACGCCCAGGCCGACGGTTGTCGTAGAGGTCTCCGTGCCGTAGGAATGCGCCCGCGCCTGCGGCGGCCTCGCCGTCACCAGCGGCTACAAGGCCCCCGACGGCTACGAGCTGGGAAAGAAGCTGACGGACCACCGCGGCGCCGCGAAAAACCTCAAGATCAACGCCCGCCTCCTGCAGGAACTAAGGCTGCTCTGTCAGCCGTTTCGTGAGTCCCGTTCATTTCGTGAGTCCCCTTCATAGGGACCGGTAGATTCCCTCGGGGTCATCGTGCGCCCATGCCGCGTACTCCTTGAGGCCCAGGTCGCCGATGCTCAGGTTCGCGTGGACGTCGTGGACCCTGCGGAGTGGGGCGGACATCGCGGCCGGACTCGGTCAGCTTTTCCGGGACCGTAACCGTCCCGTCTGCGGCGCGGGGAGCACCCAGGAACCGGTGTCAGCGAAAGACGGTGGTGCGGATGCTCAGATTCCCGTGGCGGCCGTAGTACTGGGCGCGGTACGCGGACCGCCATCGGCAGAGGACGAATCGGCCGGTCTCGCGAACGGGCACAGACGACTGGTGCTGGTGGCCTGGTGCGGATCGTGCCTGTTGCTCCCTGGTGAGGTTCGCTTTCGCCGTGTAGCGTCACTGCACAGATGTCGTGGTTCGCAGTACCTGCCCGTGCTCGGCGCGGGCGTTTTGCTGTGCGACGCGGATCAGGGCATCTCCGGGACCGCGCGGTGTGGGCCCGGAGGACGACTGGAAGGCAGCAGCATGGCCAGCGGAACCGTCAAGTGGTTCAACGCCGAGAAGGGCTTCGGGTTCATCCAGCAGGACGGCGGCGGGCCGGACGTCTTCGCGCACTACTCCAACATCAACGCCTCTGGTTTCCGTGAGCTTCAGGAAGGCCAGGCGGTCACTTTCGACATCACCCAGGGGCAGAAGGGCCCGCAGGCGGAGAACATCACGCCGGCCTGACCCTCGGACGTCGTCAAGGCCCGGAGCAGGCCGCGGATTTCAGCGGTCGTAGCAGCACGTGATCTCTGACGTGTGGCACAGAGAGTCAAGCAGTCGCTCGGTCGTGATCACGCGGCCGGGCGGCTGCGGTCGCGCATGGGCCGAACTGGGGGCCCTCAAACCCGCGTATCCTCGCCTCGACGTTGCTTCGGAGAGGCTGAGAGGGGTTGCGCGTGCTGAGGCTGCTCGGTTTTTTCGATGACTTCGGTTACTCGAGCGAGTTGGCTGCGGGACCGCTGAGGGCTCAGATGCAAGCGTCCGGCGAACCGGATGAAGCAGAGATCGTGGAGTATCTCGACGTAGGCCATCACCTCAGGTACTTCATGGAGGCGGGGGTCGATGTCGTCACGGGAGAGGTTCACCGGCACACGTCCGGCTGCTCGTCGCTGGTGACCGATGGCATGTGGGTGTGGCGCGCGGACTTTGCGCACTATCTGGAGGCGTATCACGTCCCGTTGCCCGCAGCCTTCGTTGCCCGGGTTCGAGAGCTGCGCCACCGGATGCCGGACCTGGTCGGTGCGGACTTCGCACCGGTCTTCGACGAGATCGTCCTCGGGTTCGGATGGACGGATGTCGAGCCGTGGGACGCAGAGTCGGTCCTGCGCCCGCAGTCACGGGCCGTTTCGACCCGTGCCGAATTCGTTGCCAGAGTCCGGCAGGAACGGCCTGCCGGACCCTGGGGAAAGGCGCCACGTAAGCCGCGCAGGGGCAGGGAACGCGGTTTTTAGCGGTCGTCGCTATACGTAATTGGTCGATCAGGCGGCGAGTATCTTGTGCCGGCGCTCGGCCGGGGTTTCCCAGCCGAGCGCCTTGCGTGGGCGGCTGTTGTCACTGACCCTGCCGATCCGGTACCCCTCGATGGTTATCTTGGTGGCCTGGCGCCAGTCCTCCTCATCCACTGCGAAGCACCAGCCCAGTGCCTCCGACAAGAAGGCGGCGGTGCCGGACGGGTCGCGGACTTTGACGTCCATCCAGCAGAACTCGTTCAACGAACCGAGGGTGGACATCATGTTCTCCTTGTCTTTCGGCGCCGGTCTGCTGGCTCTGGCGGTCCCCATGCGTTGGTGCGGGCCGGTGAGTGCGTTGTCCTTCGGGGGAGGTGCTAGCCCGATGCCGCAGCGTGAGGGCCGGCTGGGTGTGGAGGTGTCGTCGGTGCTTCGCTGGGCGGAGTGGTAACGAAGTTCTTGGGTGGCGGTGTTGCGGGGTTCGCCGCGTCGATGAGTGTGGTGAGGCCGGCGAGGAGGGCGGTGAGGCCGAACTCGTAGAGTGATGCGGGGGAGAGGTCGGTTCCAGCGGCGGCGGAGGCGAAATGGGGCAGGCCGCCCTGGGCCAGCAGGGTGGTCATGCGGTCGTGCTGGGCGTCCATCCATTGCTGCGCGGTGATGCCGCTGGCCTGGGCGACTCGTTTTTCGGGTTCCATGTCGACGGCCTGGCCTCGGACGTATCCGAAGAGGGTGACGGCCGCGTGCATGCGGGTGTCGGCGTCCAGTCCGAGGCCGTCCAGGGCGGCCAGGGCCCAGTCGATGTGCCGCATGCCGTGCGGCACCAGCAGAGGGCGGCTGAGATTGAGGGCTGCGGCCAGCCAGGGATGGGCCTGATAAATGCGCCACTGGATGGCCGCGGACAGCTCCAGCCGGGCCCGCCAGCCCTGCGGCGGCCGGGCCGGCAGCGGCTCGCCGGCGAAGGCCGCGTCCACCATCAGGGCGATCAGCTGGTCCTTGTTCGCGACGTGCCGGTAGAGCGACATGGTCGGCATCCCGAGTTCCGTGGCGACCCGTCGCATCGTCAGCCCGGCCGTTCCCTCGGCGTCGGCGAGCGCGATCGCCGCGCGGACGATGCGGGTCCGCACGGCCGCATCGTCGGCGGGGGACCTCGCCGAGCGGGCCTGCGGCGTGGTCTCACGGACGAAGGTCCCGACCCCGGGCACGGCCCTGATCAGGCCCTCGTGCCGCAGCGTGGCCAGCACCTTGGTGGCGGTGGCCATGGCCACGCCCCACCGCTGGGTGATCGCCCGGGTGGACGGCATGCGCTCACCGGGAGCGAGTTCGCCCGTCTCGATCCGGTGACGCAGTTCTCCCGCGATCCGCGCGTACGGGGGCTGGGGCATGGCCGACCCTTCTGCCGAGTGAGGTCCGGACCATGGTGCACTAGTGCACCATATCTCTTATGTACTAGGACGCTTTCATCAAAGTAGCACTTCAAAGCCAGTGGATGAGTTCGTACGTTGTATGCATGACGATGAACAAGAAGGTTTTGATCTCCGGTGCCGGCGTGGCCGGCCTGGCACTCGCCTACTGGCTGGACCGTCACGGCTTTCAGCCCACTGTGATCGAACGCGCCCGGCAGGTCCGGCACGGCGGCTACGCCGTCGACTTCCGCGGTGAAGCCCTCGACGTTCTGGACCGGATGGAGTTGCTGGAGCCGGTCCGGGCGCTGGACACCCAGATGGGCGACGCGGCGATGGTGGACGCCGAGGGCAGGCAGTACGTCACCTTGCCGGCCGCGGTCTTCGCCGGTGACCTGGAGGTGCCCAAGGGGCAGTTGACCCGGCTGCTGCACGCGGCCGCCCAGGACAGAGCGGAGTATCTCTTCAGTGACTCCATCTCCGCAGTGGAGCAGGACGGCGACAGCGTTCACGTCACCTTCGGGAACGGGCCGCCGCGCCGGTTCGACCTGCTGGTCGGCGCCGACGGGCTGCACTCGCGGACCCGGGCGCTGGTCTTCGGCCCCGAGGAACGCTTCGTACACCCACTCGGTATCCACACCGCGATCTTCAGCCTGCCGAACTATCTGGGTCTGCGCCGAACCGGGCAGCTGTACGTGTCCCCCGGGAAGGCGGCCAACGTGTTCGCCGGCGACCTGGACGGCCGGGCCCGGGCCGCCCTGCACTTCACCGCCGAGGAGTTGGAGTACGACCGCCACGACACCGGCGAGCAGCAGCGCATCGTGGCCGAGCGGTTCGCCGGAGAGGGCTGGGAGATCCCGCGGCTGCTGACTGAGATGCGGACGGCCGAGGACTTCTGGTTCGACGCCAATGCCCAAGTAATGATGGACACCTGGGCCAGCGGCCGGGTCGTCCTGCTCGGAGACGCCGGCTACTGCGCGGCTCCGACGTCGGGACGCGGTACGTCCCAGGCCCTGATCGGCGCGTACGTGCTGGCCGGCGAGCTGGCGCAGGCCGGCGGTGACCACACGGCAGCGTTCAGAGCCTACGAGAGTGCGATGCGGCCCTTCGTCACCGAGCACCAGGCCGTGGGGCGCGAGGGGGCGGAGCGGTTCTTCATGCCCGCCCCCACCCAGGAGGTCCTGGACATGCTCGCCGCCGACGCCCCGGAGAAGACCCGCACGCGGGCGGTCCGCCTCCCCGACTACGCAGCACGCTGACCTGCTGAGCACCCTTGCCACGTCAGGCGATCGCGCCTGTGCCACCTGCTCGGGGCACCGAGATGTGCGCCGGTGCTCTCGGGCGGGCGGGCGGTCGGGGGCGGGGCGGGGTCGGGGCGGGGTCGGGGTGGGTGTTTGTTCTGGGGTGTTGGGAGGCCAGGGTTGGTGCCGGCCCAGTACACGGCGGTGTCGAGCTCGCGGGCGGTCCAGCGGTCGGAGGGTGTTTGGTGGTGGCGGAGAGGGTCGAGGAGGTGCAGATAGCGCCCATAGCGTCCCGGGGAGGGAGTGAGGGTGAGGCCGAGGGTGTTCATGAGACGGGCCGGGTCGCCTTCGGTGGCGGCGGTGTGCCGGAAGGCGGTCTGGACGGTGGCGGCCGGCGGTACGGCCCCGGGGCCGTGGCCCTTGACGTCGCCCAGAAGCAGCCGGATGTCGGCCGGGGTGAGGATGGCGTCGTGTACATCGCCCCCGAGCCGGACGCCGCCGGCCGGCAGGGCGTGGACGGCCGGCGCGAGGGGCGCCTGGGCCATCAGCGCCGGTAGTCGGCCGCCGCCTGCGCGCACTCGTATCCCGACCCGGGCGTCCGCAGCCGGGACCTGCTCACCGCAACGGAGCGGAGCGACAACAGACATCTCGACAACTGGATCGATCTTCGAAACAGCCCCAGCCCCGAGCATGCCCGCTGATCATAATGGCGCGCCGGGAAACTCCAAGATCCCCGACAGCGTCGAGCCGGCCCTGCCGACCGGTCAGCGCGAGCGGGCTCGGTCCGCGGGCAGGACGGGGACCCGAGGAGTCAGAACACGGGTGCGACGGGCACGTCCAGCAAGGCACTGGTGCGTGCCCTGTCGGGGGCGTCCTGCAGTTCGTAGATCTCGATGCGCTGCTCGGGCCGGTCCGACTGCGCCCACAGCTGGAAGTCGACGGTGATCTCGCCGGCCCGGGGATGCACCATGCGTTTGGTACCGGCGACGCATTCGCCGACGCGCCCGGAGGCCCACAGGGCGGAGAAGTCGTCGTCCCGCATGCACAGCTCCCCGATCATGCGGGTCAGCACCTCGTCGTCCGGGTACTTGCCGCTGATCAGCCGCAGGTAGGCGACGTAGTCGGCGGCCTCCTGCTTCCAGTCCCGGTACAGGGCGCGCGCCTGGGGGTCGAGGAAGAGCATGCGGGGCAG
The DNA here is from genome assembly GCF_014650915.1 of Streptomyces poonensis. Classification (GTDB taxonomy): domain Bacteria; phylum Actinomycetota; class Actinomycetes; order Streptomycetales; family Streptomycetaceae; genus Streptomyces; species Streptomyces poonensis. The sequence continues at coordinate 170,805 of NZ_BMVW01000014.1, forward strand.
GGAAGGCCGCGTCGCGGGGTCGTCGGGGGCGTCGGCGGGCAGGTGCGGGGCGATCAGGGCGTGGCCGAGGTCGTTCCAGGCCAGGACGTCGTTGCGTCGGCCGAGGATGACCGCGGGCCGTACGGCGACCAGGTCGAGCAGGGCGCGTGCGCTCGGGCCGGCCGCCTCCGGAGCGGAGTCCGGTGCGGCGGCGGGGCGCTTGGCGCGGGCCAGGTCCAGCAGGTGCTCGGTCTCCGTGACGGACAGCTGCAGCGCCCGGGCGAGCGCGAGCAGGACCTCGTCGGAGGCATGGCGGCTGTGGCCCTGTTCCAGGCGGGTGTAGTACGTGACGCTGACCCCGGCGAGCTGCGCGACTTCTTCGCGGCGCAGGCCGGGCACCCGGCGGCGGACGCCGAAGCCGTTCAGGGGGGTCGCCTCCGGCGGGAGGGCGGCACGCTTGGCGCGGAGGAACACAGCCAGATCACCCGGATTGTTCATACTTCAACCGTACGGCTCGCGGCGGGACGCGACCACATGCCGACCATATCCCTGCCAGTGACACCCTCCGCAGGGAGCGCAGCAAGCGGGAACTGGTAGCTGACCTGCGCACCTTTCACTATCGGGGCATGCCTCTCCCCATCATTGCCCTCGCTCTGACTGCCTTCGCCCTGGGAACGGCGGAGCTGGTACCCAACGGCCTGCTCCCCGTCATCAGCGACGATCTCGGGGTCTCGGTGTCCCTGGCGGGCTGGGTGACCACGAGCTTCGCGCTCGGCGCGATGATCGGCGGCCCGGTCGTCGCAGCCGCCACGCTCCGCCTGCCCCGCAAGCCGCTGGTGATCGGCCTGGCCCTGGTGTTCCTCGTCGCCAACGCCGTCACCGCGCTCAGCGGCTCGCTGCTGGTGGTGTCCGTCTCCCGGGCGCTCGCCGGGGCGATGCTCGGCGGGTTCCTCGGCACCGCGATCACCATCGCGTCCGGTCTCGTCGCCCCCTCCCGGCGGGCCATGGCCATCGCCGTGGTGTTCACCGGTTTCACCGTGTCCAACGTGATCGGCGTCCCCATCGGCAACGTGGTCGGCCGCGCGGCCGGCTGGGAAGCCTCCTTCTGGGTCGTCTCGGCCCTGGCCGCCCTCGGCATCCTCGCCATGTGGCTGCTGCTGCCCCGCGCCGCCGCCGACAGCGACGCCTCCGCGGACCGCGGCTTCGCCGTCCTGCGCAAGGGGGCGCTGTGGACGACGTTCCTCGCCATCGCGCTCGGCTACGGCGGTCTGTTCGTCGTCTACACCTACATCGCTCCCTACCTGACGTCCGTGACCGGTGTGTCCGCCGGCTCCGTGACCTGGCTGCTCCTGCTGTTCGGGGCGGGCCTGATCGCCGGCAACGCCCTCGGCGGCCGCTACGCGGACCGGTCGGTGACCCGCACGGTCGTCGTCATCCTCGCCCTCCTGATCGTCGGACTGCTGGCCCTGTGGGCGCTGGGCTCTGTCCTGCCCGCCGTTCTGGTGCTGCTGGTCGTGCTCGGCGGCGCGGGATTCGGCATGGTGCCGCCGCTGCAGTCCTATGTCCTGAACGTCGCGGGCACGGCATCGGCCCTGGTCTCCGCGCTGGCCGCGGCCTCGTTCAACTCCGGTGTCGCGCTGGGTTCCGCGATCGGCGGCCTCGTCCTCGACCGGACGACCCACTACCCGGTGCTCGCCGTGGCCGGTGCCCTGATGACCGCGCTCGGCCTGCTCGCCTTCCTGCTCACCCACCGGCACCACAGCAGCCGTCATAAGGCGCACGCTGCCGGCCGCGTGACCGCGTCGGTCTGATCACCGCCGCCAGGCCCGGTCGTCTCCGGCCTGAGGTGGCCCCGTCACGGCGACGGCACCGGCGCACGACGCGGCCCGGTCGCTGCTCGGCCATAACTCGTGGAGCAGCGACCGGGCCGCATCGTGCAACGGCATGACGGGGCAGCTTCCCGGGAGGTAAGAACATGCCCGGCGCCCGTCCCACGGATCCGATCGATCGCCGATGCCTTCGAGGCCCACCGCGACCGGCTCACAGGCGTCGCCCACCGCGTGCTGGGATCACACGCCGACGCGGAGGACGGGGTCCAAGAGGCGTGGCTGCGTCTCTCCCGCCAGGACACCGACACCACCGAAACCACCGACACCCTCGGCGGCTGGCTGACCACCGTGGTCGGCCGCTTCAGCCTGGATGTCCTGCGGTCGGGCCGGACCCGCTCGGAAGTCGCCCTCGACGACCGGTTGCCCGAGTACGCCATGACGCTCGACGACGCGCCTGCCCCGGATGACCTCGTGGCGCTCGGGAACTCCGTCGGCCTCCGCCCCTCACGGTCCTCGACTCGCCGCGCCCGGCGGAACGACTGGCATTCGTGCTGCACGACGTGTTCGCCGTGCCCCACGGGGAGATCGGCACCATCCTCGGCGCAACCGCCGACGCGACCAAGATGCTCACCAGCCGCGCCCGCAGGAAAGTACGGGCAGCCCGGCAGTCGGCAAGCGGCCGACGACAGCAACGCGAGGTGGTGCAGGCCTTCCTGGCCGCGGCCCGCGACGGCCGGTTCGAGCAGCTGCTGCAGGTCCTCCACCCCCGAAGTGAGGTCCACGCTCCACGCCCCGAGCGGCCGGTTCGTCACGATCGGGGCCACCGAGGTCGCCACCCGCGCGCGTGGCCGGCAGCGCGGCACGGGGACATGCGGCGACCGCCAACGGCCACCGCGGTGTCATTTCCTTGGACGAGGACGGCACCAACCCGTTGATCCGGTCGGTCGGCGGCCCACGGCGCTTGGCTCGGTCACGAGCGAGGTGCGGCAGTGCCGATGGAAAGGCGCTTTCAGTGGCGGTATGCGGCTGTCGCGATGTCGGTGAACGACCGGATCAACGGATTGGTGTCGCCTTCGTTCCATACCGTCACCACTCGGCTCGGCGGCAGGTCGGCCAGCGGCACCGTAGCCAGCTGCGCGGGCAGGTCGTGTCCGAGCGGGGCCAGGCCGACGGTGCCGTTCCACAACACGGCCTGCAGGCATTCCTGGACGACGCGCACGACTGGGCCCTCGCGTGGCTTGCCGCCGTTCCAGTACGACTGCCAGATCGGGTCGGTTCCTTGCGGGAACTGAAACCAGCGGCGGTCGTCCAGGTCGGCCAGGTGCAGCCGGTCGCGGCGGGCCAGCGGATCGTCGGCGCGCACGACCACGCCGACCGGATCGCTGCGCAGCTCACGCACCGTCAGGGCGGTCTCGTCGAACGGCGCCCGGGTCAGGGCGACATCGACCAGCCCGGCGCGCAGTCCGCAGGTCGGGTCGGTCAGGTCGGTGTCGCGGATGCGGATGTCGATGCCGGGGTGGCTCCGGCGGTAAGCGGCGGCCAGCCTGGTCATGCCCGGGTCGGTGCTGTCGCCCAGGATGCCGACGGTGAGGGTGGCGGCGCCGGCCGCTGCACTCACACGTGCGCGGACGCGGTCGGCGTGCTCGAGCAGGGCCCGCGCCTCGTCGAGCAGCACCGCGCCCGCGGAGGTGAGCGTGACGCCGGCAGGCGAGCGGGTGAACAGCAGGGCACCGGCCTCGGTCTCCAGCTGCTTGATCGCCCGGCTCAGCGGCGGCTGGCTCATGTGCAGTCGAGCGGCGGCCCGGCCGAAGTGGAGTTCCTCAGCGACGGCCACGAAGTAGCGCAGGGTACGTAGCTCCACGCTGCAACGATACCCCTAAGGTATCGGCGTCACGGAACGGATCTTGGACAGCCGCAGCGCCCCGGCGGTGCACTGGGAGCATGTCCGACGAAGCCAAGAGCAGTGAACCGCAGGCCACCCCCGCCGTATCGGTGGTCGGTCCCGACGACGGCGAGAGGATCGTCGTGGGCACCACGCGCATGCGCATCCTCGAGGACGGCAGCCGCACCGAGCACCGCATCGGCATCGCCGAGTCCGTCCTCGCCCCGCACACCCCCGGACCGCCGCAGCACCGCCACGCCCGGCACGACGAGGGCTTCTACATCGTCTCCGGCACCGTGCGGTTCACCGTCGGGGACACGGACTACGACGCCACCCCGGGCACGCTCGTCATGGTCCCGCCCGGCGTCCCGCACACCTTCGCCAACCTGACCGACCGACCCGCCGTCATGCTCAGCACGTTCACCCCTGCCCTGTACGTGCAGTACTTCCGAGACCTCCAGAACGTGAGCGCCGGCGGCCAGCCGCTGACGCCACAGGCCACCCTCCACGTGATGAGCCGCTACGCGACCGAGCCCGCCACCGACCTCACCCGAAACCGGCCGGATGACACTGCCCGCCCTCCCTCCACCTGACCAGCGCAGCCGAACGCTGTCACCTTCCACCCACCGGGCCGCTCAGAGCCATGCTGGGCGCGGCCGCGGTGCTGCACCTGGGCATCGTCATGGCGGAGGGGAAGGACCACCGGGCGCGGTCCATGGGCAACAGCGTGCACACCCCTGCTCCTGCTGCACGAGGACCACTCCGACCCCGAACTCCTCGACGGAGCGATCGGCCTGGCCCGTCGACTGGTGGCCGAGACACCGGAAGGCTCTCCCGACCGCCTCCACCATCTGGCCCGGTTGTGCGAAGCCCTGCGGCACGCCTACACCCTGCGCCCCGAACCTCGCGTACTCACCGAGGCCATCGACCTGGCCCGTACGGTGGCCACGGGGCTGCCGCCCGACCATCCGCGCCGGGCCGACGCGGTGTCCGATCTCGCCGGACTGCTGCGCCTGCGCCACGATGACCACGGCGACTTTGAGTCGCTGCGCGAGGCCGTCGGCCTGTCTCGTGCGCTGGTCGACGAACTGCCCCACGACCACCCCGCCCGTGCCCGGGAACTGAACAACCTCGGTCACGAACTCGAGGCACTGGCCGGCCTCCAGGGCCGGCGTCGAGACCCGGCCGTACTGGACGAGATCGTCGGCCTGGGCCGCGCGGCCCAAGCCGCCCTCAACCCGGACACCGATCCCGAACTGCAGACGACCGTCCAGGCCAACCTCGCCCGCTGGCTCCTGCGGCGCGCCCAGTCCGGCGGACCCGCACACGACGGGTCGGCCGACCTCGCCGAAGCCCTCCGGCTCAGCCGGCAGGCCCACACCGGTACGGCGGGCCGGCCGACGGGTGCGGTGCTGCAGGCGCTGGCCGACAGCCTGGCCGAGCAGTACACCCGCACCCGCGACCCCGCCGTGCCGGCCGAGGCCGTCGCCGTCCTCCGGGACGGTCTGGCCGCCGCCGTGAGTCCCTCCGAACGGGCCTCCCGGTGTCACCTGCTGGGCACGGCCCTGAACAACCGGTATGTGGACTACGGCGACGCGGCGGACGCCCGGGAGGCGGCGACCCTGCTGCGCGAGGTCGCCAGATCCACGACGGAGAACGTGCACAGACGCCTCGAGAGCGCCTGGTACGCCGGCAAACTGGAGATCGTCCTGGAGGACTGGCCGAACGCGGCCGACGATCTCGCCCTCGCGGTCCGCCTGCTGCCCGACCTCGCGGGCTGCCAGTTGCGGTCGGGCGACCGGAAGCGCCGCCTCTCCTCCTACGCGCTGCTGCCCACGCCGGCGGCCTCCTGCGCGCCGGCCGACGGCTCACCGGCCCGCGCGCTGGAACTGCTGGAGCAAGGACGCGGGGTGCTGCACGCGGAGACGTCGGCCGTGCGCGTGGACCTGGAGCGGCTGCGGGCCGGCGCCCCGCGCCTCGCCACGGCCCTGGAGGAGCTGCCGGTCCGGCTGCGATCCGTGCCGGACGCCGACCGGCGCCACCGGCTCGCCGACGAACGACGGCACTTGATCGAGGAGATCAAAGGAGTACCGGGATTCGGCAATCTCCTTCAGCCGCCGCGCCTGGAGGAGATCCTCGCCGCCTGCCGCGAAGGCCCCGTCGCCGTCCCGGTGTTCGGCCGCTACGGCTCCGACGCCCTGCTCGTCACCCGGAAGGGCGTCCGCCGCCTGCCGCTGCCCGGGTTCACCTTCGACGCCGTCCGGCGCCTCGGCCGGGATCTGCTCGGCGGTGCCGAACTGGCGCTGGACCACACGGTCACCCCGGCCCGCCGCAGCCTGGGCGAGTACTCCCTGCGCACGGGGCTGGCTCTTCTCTGGGACACCGTCGTGGGGCCCGTGCTCGACGCCCTGCGGGACGACCTCGGCGGTCCGCGGGAAGGTGCCGCTCCACCGCGCATGTGATGGTGTCCCACCGGTCCGCTGAGCCACTTCCCGCTGCACATGGCCGAACGCCGGGAGGAGGGCAGTGCCTTCTCCCTCGTGGTGTCGTCCTACACCCCCACCGTCCACGCCCTCGGCCGTCTCCGGCCCTGGCGACCCGGCCCGGACAGCCGTCCCCTGGTGGTCACCCTGCCGGGGTCACCCTGCCGCGGACTCCCGGCGCGCCGGACCTGCCGGCCGCCGACGAGGAGGCGGCCCTGCTCACCGGCTCCTTCCCCCGCGCCCGCCTGCTGCACGGCCCGGCAGCCACCAGGGAACACCTGATGACGGCCCTCCCGGACCACGACATCGTCCATGTGGCCTGCCACGCCGGACACGACGCCGGCCGCCATCACGAGGGCCACCTCGTCCTGCACGACGGTCGGCTCCACATCGGTGACATCGCGGCCGCCCGCACCGACCGGGCCGGACTGGCGTTCCTGTCCGCCTGCGGCACCGCTCGGAACCGCCTCGACCTGCCGGACGAGTCCGTCAACCTCCTGTCGGCCTTCCAGCTCGCCGGTTTCAGTCATCTGGTGGGCAGCCTCTGGCAGGTGACCGATCAGGCCAACACCCGCCTGGTGTCGGCCTTCTACGACCACCTGACGACGCATCAGCAGGCAACCGTCGCCGATTCCCTCCACCACGCCATGTCCCGGTTGCGCGAGCGAGAGCCCGAACGGCCGTCACTCTGGACGTCCCACCTGCACATCGGCCCGTAGCAGCAGAGGGCGCTCGAACCGGCGGACGCCGGGTGTGCTGTGGCTCCGCTCGGCGCGGGGTTCCGCACGGTCGGGCTCATGGGCGGATCGCAATCTTGATCGCCTGACGTGTGTCCATGGCCCGGTAGGCGGTGGCGACATCCTCCAGGGACATCTCGGCCGAGACCACTGGTGACGCGTCCAGCTGCCCGGCGAGGGTTTCTGCGAGCAGGGGCTCCAGATAGCGGCGGGCCGGGGTGACCCCGGCCCGCAGGGCGATGTTGTGGCGGAACAGCCGGTAGAGGTCGACGCGGTCCACGCCGTTGGGAACGCCGACGGAGCCGATGATGCCGCCGGGCCGGACCAGCTCGGTCGCGAGGTCGAGCGCGGACTGGGTCCCTGCGCACTCCGCGACGCTGCGGACACCGCCCTTGGTCTCGTCCTGGATGAATCCAATGGTCGCGGGGTCGTCTGCGGCCAGGATGTCGGTCGCCCCCATGCGCCTGGCCAGGTCGCTGCGTTCAGGGTGGCGGCCGACGAGGAAGATACGTCCCGCTCGGGCGCGGCGGGCGGCGAGGGCGGCGCAGAGCCCGACGGCGCCGTCCCCGAGGACGACAACGGCCGACCCTGGCCGCACATCGGCCAGGACAGCGGCATGCGCCCCGGTCGCCATGACGTCCGTCAGCGGAAGCAGCCGGCGCAGGAGTTCGGCGTCCGCGTCCGTACGCACCGGGACGAGGGTGCCGTCGGCGAACGGCACACGCACGGCCTCGGCCTGCCCACCGTCATGACGGCCGCCCCAGAAGCCGCCGTTGGGACACGAGGTGAACAGTCCGTCGCGGCATTGCCGGCAGGAACCGTCCGAGAAGGCGAACGGCGCGAGCACGAGATCGCGCGGCCGGATGCGGGTGACGTCCGCGCCGACCTCCTCGACGACCCCGATCCACTCGTGACCCATGCGGTCACCCGGCGTGAACGCCTCCTGACCTCGGAACGGCCACAGGTCGGATCCGCACACGGCGGCGAGGGAGACCCTCACCAGCGCGTCGCCCGGTTGCTCGATCACCGGGTCGGGGACGTCGACGAGGCGGACGCGTCCGGCATCTTCCAGCACGGTAGCTCTCATGAGCGATCACGGTAGGCTGCCGCTGTCCGTCCGGCCATGCCACTTCGACGGGATACCGCAGCTCCAGCCGTCAAACAGAAGGTGGTCTGGCGTGTCTGTCTCCCGATCGTCTGGTGTCGACGCCGTGGATCTCGCGCTCATACGCGAGCTCTCCCGCAACGCCCGTATCAGCCTCGCCGAGGTGGGCCGCCGTGTGAGCCTCAGCCGGCCGGCGGTCGCCGAGCGGATCCGGCGCCTGGAGGAGCACGGTGTGATCAAGGGCTATGGCGTCCATCTGGACCTCGATCGGCTGGGACTGAGCCTCCGGGCGCACGTCTCGCTGCGTCCCCGGCACGGTTCCTCCCGGAATCCGCAGGTCCTTCGCGACCGGCTTCTGGCTATCGGTCACGTCCTGTCGTGCGTCCACGTCACCGGGGCGAACTGCTACGAGCTGACGATCGCGGTACGGGACGCGCACCACCTGGAGCAGGTCATCGAGCACCTCGCAGAGCTGGGGGACACCACTACCGGGGTGGTGCTCTCCGAATCCGTGCACCTGAGTGACGTGGACGTCGCCGCGTGGCTCCTGCAAGGAGACCACTGATCTCTTCCGGCTGTCTCACGGGCACCGGCCTCGGACCGACCACCACCCGACAACAGCCAGAAGAGATCAGTAGCCCACGTCGGCCCGTCGCGCATCTGGTTCGCTGGTGAGCACCGCGCCCGCGCGTGGACCCGGGCCGTCCTCTTCTCCGCGGGGCAGGGAGCCGTGCGCGTACGGGCGGACCGCGGCGTACAGAATGTCCCGCAGGCCGGGCAGGGTTTCGCGGTCCTCCCGCCAGACCAGGCGCAGGCTGAGGTCCGGCAGGGGAAGGCCGAGCCGGATCAGCGTGCCGGCCCGGAGACTGTCGGCGACCGCGAAGTGCGGCAGCAGCGAAATCCCGAGACCGTGCTCGGCCCAGGCCCGCATCACCGTCACCCCGCCGGCCCGGACCCGCTCGGGGCCGGCGCCGAGGATCCGGTCGCCGGCCATCCAGAAGGAGCATTCCGGAACGTTGACCAGGAGCCGCTCGCGGTCGAGGTCGGCTGGGGACAGCTCGGCCCGGCCGGCCAGTGGGTGCGTCGGGGCGGCGACCAGCGCGAGCGGGACCGGGTCGAGATCGACGAAGGTCAGCGGTTCGGCCGGGGTGGGGAAGCCGAGGCCGCCCACGTCCTCGCCGGCGTCCAGCAGCAGGGCCGCGTCGAGCCGCCCCGCGATGACATCGGTGAACAGCCCTTGGCGGGCACGGTCGGAGCGCACATCGACGTCGATGTCGGGCCGCCGCTCGGCCAGCCGGGTCAGGACGACAGGAACGTGGGAGCCGGCGAGGGTCTCCAGCGCGCCGAGCCGCAGCCTCAAGCGCTCGGTCCGGACGTCGCGGACGGCCTGCTCGGCGGTGTCGAGCAGGGAGCGTGCCCAGCGGCGCAGCCGTTGCCCGGCGGACGTCGGCACCATCCCCTTGGAACTACGCACGAACAGGGCCACGCCGAGCGCGGTTTCCAGGGCCCGGATCTGCTGCGAGACAGATGAAGGGGCGAGGTTGAGGGCGACGGCGGCGTCGGTCACGGTCCGGTGCTCGGCGACGGCTTCGAACACCTTGAGTTGGCGCAGCTCCATGTGACGGCAGAACACATCCGAGCGTTCGAAAATTCCGAACGGGACGTGCGAATGCGCCGGTGGAGCCCCGGATCCGCAGCGACCACAGTGGACCGCGTCTCTCCCGCATCTCCCATCGCTCAGGAGGCTGTTCAGCCATGACTCATGTGAAGCCGACCGCATCCGCGATCCCTCCCGCGGCGAGGAGACGGCGTGCCGGCACGCTGACGGGCATTTCGCTGGGCTACTTCATGGTGCTGCTCGATACCACGGTGCTGTCGGTCGCCGAGCCCGATCTGGCATCGTCCCTGGGCACCTCGATGGCCGGACTGCAGTGGGCGATCACCGGCTACACCGTGGCGTTCGCGGCGCTGCTGCTGTCGGCGGGAGCAGCGGCCGACCGGTTCGGCGCGGAGCGGCTCTTCCGGTCCGGCATCGCGGTGTTCGGTCTGGCGTCCCTGCTCAGCTCCGTGGCCCCCGGCCTGTGGGCCTTGCTTCTTCTGCGGGCGATATCGGGGGCCGCCGCCGCGGCGTGCGTGCCCGCCTCCATGGCGATGATCGCCCGTCTGTACCCGGAGCCGGCCGCCCGAGCGCGCGCGGTCTCGGTGTGGGCCGCGATCAGCGGCGCGGCCGTCGCGGCCGGTCCGATCGCCGGAGGCGCCCTGGTCGGGGCAGCCGGATGGCGAGCGGTGTTCCTGATCAACGTGCCTCTCGGAGCGGTGGTGCTGGCCCTCACCTGGACCCGCTCGGTGGCCTGTCCGCGCAGCGGCCACCGCGTCGACTGGCCGGCCCAGCTGGCCGCCGCAGTGGTGCTGGCGCTCCTCACGGACGCGCTGATCGCCGCCGGAGCCGGGGCCTGGGGCCACGCGGTCTGTTCGTCGGCGGGACTCGTGGTCTCACTGTTGGCATTCTCCGTACTCGAAAGCAGAAGCCAGGCGCCGGTCGTGAACCGGGCCCTGCTGCGGTCGAAGCAAGTACGTGCCGGCCTGCTGGCCGCCGCAGCTGCCGGCTTCGCGCTGGCCGGCGCACTGTTCGTGCTGCCCCTGCTGCTGCAGCAACAGCGGCACCTGAGTCCGCTGGAAACCGGGCTCGCGTTCCTGCCGCTCACCGTCCCCTTCGCCGCCAACCCGCCACTGACCGGCAGGATCGTGGCTCGCACAGGCCCCCGGCGCCCCATCCTGGCCGGCCTCGCTCTCCTGACCGCGGGCGGCGCGGTCCTCGCCTGCACGGTCTTCGCCGACGGCGCCTGTCACTGGCTGGCGCTGGGCCTGGTGCTCACCGGCTTCGGTGTCTCCTACGTTCTGCCGGCCCTCGTCGCGGCCGTCATCAGCGCCGCACCGGAAGGCACCGCCGGCGCGGCCGGTGGTCTGCTCAACGCTGTGCGCCAGGTCGGCGCCACCCTCGGCGTCGCGCTCATGGGCGCCGCCGCAGCCGCGGACACCGGGTGGTCCCTGCTGCTGTCGGCTGGAGCCTGTGCCCTCGCCGGGCTCGTCTTCGCGCTGACACACCCCACCGCCGCGCCCCGGTGAGAAAAGACCCGTGGCCAAGCACCGAACCGGCGCAGCCCCGCCACCAGTTGGTGCGAGCCATGACGTTGTCGACACCGCCCGCCCTCGCTCATCCTTGACGCCCTCTAGGACGCTTGTCCTAGAGTAGCGCCCACGACTAGGACGCCTGTCCTAGTACTGACTGGATGAGGACTGTGAGGTCGTGCGGTGGCCGGGAGCACAAGTACGCGGGCACAGATCGTCGATGCTGCGAACCGGCTCTTCTACGAGCACGGTTTCGAGCACACGTCGTTCGCGGCGATCGCCGAGGCGGTGGGCATCTCGCGGGGCAACTTCTACCACCACTTCAAGACCAAGGACGAGATCCTCATCGGGGTCATCGAGGCCCGGCTCCACAGTACGCGCGCGATGCTCGCGGAGTGGGAACGGGACGAGCCGGGCCCCGCTGAGCGGGTGCGACGGTTCGTGGAGATCGTCATCACCAACGGTGCGGACATTGAGAACTACGGCTGTCCGGTCGGAACCCTCACGAACGAACTCGCCAAACTCGATCACCCCGCGCGCTCCCAGGCTGTCGCCGTCTTCGAGCTGTTCCGGACGTGGCTTCGGGAACAGTTCGAGGCGCTCGGGTTCACGGTAGAAGCCGACGATCTCGCGATGCACGTCCTGGCCTTCAGTCAAGGCATCGCCACCTTGTCCAACGCCTTCCACGACGGCGAGTTCGTGCAGCGGGAGGTCGACCGCCTCCATGGCTGGCTCGACGAGCGCCTCGCAGATCATGCGTCACCGCGCTCCCGTCGCTGAGCCGACCGACCACACCACCAGCAAACGAAGGAGAACCAGTGTTCGTCGTCCTGCTCCGCTTCGGGGCCAACAGAAGCCAGGCTCCGGATTACATGGCGGGCCATCAGGAATGGATCCAGCAAGGCATGAGTGACGGGGTCTTCCTGCTGGTCGGAGGCGTTCAGCCGGGTCAGGGCGGTGCCGTGCTGGCCCATGACACGACCCTGGACGACCTGCGGCAACGCGTTGCGGCGGACCCGTTCGTCGCCCACGAGGTCGTCTCGGCCGAGATCATCGAGATCGCTCCGAACCTCACCGATCCGCGGCTCGCGTTCCTGACGGGGTCGAACCCATGACCGTCCGTCTCGCACGCCCCGGCGGCGCCGTACGCCGCCGGGGCGGTACGGTCCCGGCGCCTTGAGCTGCACCCACCAATCGCTCCGCGTTGCATTGGCGCACCTCCAGGTGACAGATGTATGGCGTGCTGGGCGAGTGCGTGAGCCGCAGGCGTGGTGCCGGCGGCAGCGGCGTAGGCGTTCCCCTCTCTGTGCGGCGCGGAACACCCCGATCACGTAGGCGGCGAAGGCGCGGGAGGCCGTGACCGTGACCCGGGCGGCAGAACACGGCGTGTCGTGGAGTGTCGACGAGGAGTGCCTTGAGCGCGGCACCGACGCGCCCCCCGGGGCGGGGCGCCGGCTCGGAACCGCTCACGCCTATTGACGGATTGACGCGCGCCGGCCGTGGGCAAGGAACCCGGCAGTACGTGACATGAGCACGCCAACCCCCCACGGGAGGTCGACCATGTACGCACGCGCATTAGCCCATGGCCTCACCGCCGCCCTCACGGTGGCTCTCACCCTGGCCGGCGGCCAGACGTACGCAGCACCGACAGGCTCCGGCGCGCAGTCCCTCGCAGCCCGCGTCGTCACCTACGACGCCAGTGCCTCGGCGGAGTTCAGGGCCGCCGTCGACCAAGGTGCGGCGATCTGGAACGCCAGCGTGGACAGCGTCGAACTGCGTCCGGCCGCTGCCGGTCAACGCGCCAACATCCGGATCCTGGCCGACAACGGCTGGCCCCGGGCCCTGACCACCTCACTCGGCAACGGAACTGTCTACATCGGACGGCAGGCCGTCAACCAGGGCTACGACACGGTCCGTATCTCAGCGCACGAACTCGGCCACATCCTGGGCCTGCCGGACCGCAAGCCCGGCCCCTGCACGAGCCTGATGTCGGGTTCCAGCGCCGGCGTCTCGTGCAAGAACCCGTATCCGAACACGGCGGAGAAGGCGGAGGTCGAGAGCAACTTCGGCGCCGCGTTCGCCCGCCTGGCGGAGGCCCCGCGCAACGTGGTGACCGTGGACTGACCCACGGACGTGTGCGGGGGCGGTCCGTCCCCGCACACACCGGTCGTCCTCCGCCACTCCCCGCGCGGGGTGAAACGCTCCGGTGGGCGCTCCTCGAACTCGACTCCCGAACTCGACCGGCGCAGTGAGAGGGGAGGCCGGGGCATCACGGGCGGCCTGTCCCGTCCGTCCGGGGACCGATCCAGGCCGTCCTCCCGGTCAGCCGGCCGCGTACACGTCCTCGACATAGCGCCCGTCCGCGACCAGCGCGTCGAGCCACCGTTCGGCGTCCTGCCCGCTGACGCCCGGGGTGTGCTTGCGGTAGAGAGTACGGAACGCCTCCCGCACGCCCGGAGCCATCCGGGCGCCGTCACCGCAGACGTACACCCGGGCTCCCGCTTCGAGCAGGTCCCACACCTCGTCGGCCTCGGCGGCGATGCGGTGCTGTACGAAGCACACCTCGCCCTGCGGAAGTGCGCTGAAGGCAGGGCGCAGGGAGACGGCGCCCGCGGCCTCGGCGCCGCGCAGTTCCGCGGCGTGCAGGAAGTCGGCGTCCGGCGTGTCGCAGCCGAAGTAGAGCAGGGCGGGGGACAGTTGGGCGCCCGCGGCGAGTGCCGCGACCCGGTCGGCGACCGCGCCGCGGAACGGGGCCAGTCCGGTGCCCGCCGCGACCATGACGACGGGTGCCGAGCCGTCGACGCGGAAGGCGTCCCGGCACGGCTGGACGCGGGCGTACACCGTGTCGCCGGGCCGGACGGCGGCGAGGTGGCCCGAGCCGGTGCCCCGGTAGGTGCCCCTGCCGGAGCGGGCCGGGGCCTCGAGCACGGAGACCATCAGGTCGGCGTGGCCGGGGTCGGCGGCGGGGGAGGAGGAGACGGAGTAATGCCGGGGCCGCAGCGGGGTGAGGAGCTCCAGCAGCCGGGGCCGGTCCAGGGCGCCGCGCAGGGCGGGGTGGTCCTCGAACAGTTCCACCAGGGTGCGCGGGTCGTCGCCGGGGAGGGCGGCGAGGGCCGCACGCTCGGGCGGGCAGGGGTTGGCGGCGGCCAGGGCGGCCAGCCGGTCGGCGCCGGGGCGCTCCTGGAGCTCGACGTGGTGCGTGAGGAGCTGCCGCACGGTCAGGGGCCGGTCCACCGCCAGGCCGTCACGGCGCGGCCGGGTCGCACGGATGTCGAGGACGGCGTCGGGGTCCACGCCGAACGCGGCGGCGGCGCGCTCCACGAGGTCCGGGTCGTTGGCGGGCAGCACGGTGAGGTGGTCGCCGGTGCGGTAGGTGACGCCCTCCGGCAGGGCGACGCGTACCAAGCGCTTGCGGCGCGGATACCCGGGGGCGGTGAGGTCATGGGCCTCGGTGACCGTCATGGGCACCAGTCCGTGCCGCTCCGCGAGGGCGTCCAGCGGACCACCGGTCAGGGTGCGGACCTCGTACGCCGCCGTGGGCTCCGCGGCCTCGTGGTCCGTGCCGGGGGCCGCCTCGGGGTCGCCGTACCGCTCCAGGAGGGCCGTGCGCAGCCGGGCGGTGAAGTCGCGGACGGTGCCGGTCAGGTCGCCGGAGGCGTCGGCGGCGGCGCGGTCCAGGAGCCGGGTGGCGCCGAGGGCGGCGAGGCGGTCGTCGATGCGGGTGGGGACGTGCTGGTAGGTGGCGGCCCAGTTGCGGTCGCCGACGCCTAGGACGGCGTAGGTGACGTCCGTCAGATCGGGAACGTCCTCCAGGGCGGGGGTGCCCTCCAGCCAGGCGGCGAAGGCGGTGGCGTCGTCGGTGGGGCGGCCGTTGTAGGACGCGGCCGTGATCACCACGGGCCGGTCGGCGGGCAGACCTCCGGCGTAGGCGTCCAAAGGCGCCACCTGCGTCTCACAGCCGAGCGCGGCGGCCTCGTCGGCGAGCTGGACGGCGAACTCGCGGCAGGTGCCGTAGTTGCTGCCGTGCAGGAGGAGAACGCCGGTGCCGGGGCGGACCCGGGCGGGCAGGGCGGCGGGGGCGGCCGCCTTCCCGGTGCCATGGTCCCCGGTGCCATGGGCGGGGCGGCTGCCCGGCAGCGGCGGGTGGGCGCGGTCGGCGGGGGTGCGCGGGGTGAGCGTCAGCGTGAAGCCGTCGGGCTTCAGGGTGAGGGTCTCCTTCACCGTGAGCCGGTAGTCCGCGTGGTCGTGCAGCCGGTAGCGGTGGACCAGCATCGCCAGCAGCATGGTCGCCTCGTGCAGCGCGAACTGCCGCCCGATGCAGGCGCGTTCACCGGTGCCGAACGGTTTGAAGGCGTGCACCGGCCGGGCCGCCTCCGCCTCCTGCGTGAACCGGGCGGGGTCGAACAGCTCGGGGTTGTCGCCCCAGACGGGCTCCCGGTGCAGCATCGGGGCGAGCACGGTGACGCCCTGCCCGGCCCGCAGCGGGATCCGGCCGCCGAGCACGGTGTCCTCGAGCGCGTGCCGGCTGAACGCGGCGGCCGTCGGCCACAGCCGGAGCGCCTCGTTGAGCACCTGACGCGTGAAGGTCAGCCTGCCGACGTCCTCGTACGTCGGCTCCGGATCGGCCGCGTCGCCCCACAACTCGTCCACCTCCCGCTGCACGAGCTGGAGCGCGGTCGGGTGCTTGGCCAGGTAGTACAGGGCGAACGACATGGCGCCGGAGGTCGTCTCGTGGCCCGCGATCAGGAAAGTGATGACCTGGTTGCGGATGTTGGCCGCGTCGAGGGTGGTGCCGTCGGCCGGGTGCCGGGCGGTGAGCATCAGACCGAGCAGGTCATCGCCGCCCGTCCCGCCGGACTCGGCACCGGCGGTACGGGCGGCGATGACCTCGTCGACGACCTGCGCGAGATAGTCGGCGTCGCCGCGGAAGGCCGCGTCGGCCGCGGAGTGGTCCTGGCCCGGGACGCGGGCCAGGCGGGTCATGCTCCACTCCAGGCAGCGCACCATCGAGGCGACGAAGGGATGCGGCTCGTCGCGGGTGAAGGAGCCGAAGTCGTAGCCGAAGCCGGCCAGCCCGATGGTGTCCAGGGTCATCCGGGTCATGTCGTCGGGCACGTCCACCGGCCGCCCGGAGCGGGCGGCGCGGTCCCAGGCCCCGACGAGCCGCCGGGCGACCTGCAGCATCACCGGGTGGTAGGTGCGCATCGAACCGAGTGCGAAGGCGGGCATGAGGACGTCGTGGGCCTTCGCCCAGTTGGGCTCGTCGTTGTAGGCGGTGAACAGCCCGTCGGCGGCGAACGCGCGCACGTTCTCCAGGGCGGGCCCGATGTGCTTGGCGAACCGCCGGTCGTCGGCGAGCTCGGTCACCAGGTCCAGGTCGGCGACGAACAGGGTGTCCCGCCCGTGCAGCCGCCGCACCAGCACCGGGCCGTGCTCCCGCATCAGGTCCATGACCTGCTGGATCGGGGCCCGGCCGGGGCCGGTGGCGGAGATGTCGACGACGGGGACGCCGGGACGGGCGTCGGCGGACAGGGGGGTGGGCGCGGTGGGGGGCATGGCGCGACAACTGCCTTTCGCGGTACGGATGTACTGCCCTCCAGAGTGCTCGACGGGGCCCACCGGTCCGCGCCACCGCACTACATGATTGTGTAGGACGCACAGGCGTGTCGCCCTTGCCCCCGGCCGGCCCGCCGTGGCAGGCGGGAGGTGCTGATGGAGGCGAATCGGGCGCGAATGGACCAGGCGGAACCGGACCGGGCGGAGGCCGTGGTGTGGCGCAACCGCGCCCTGACCCTCTTCGACCGGGTGGCGGTGCCCGTGGCCGTCTGCGACGTGCACGGCGCGGTGCTGCTGGCCAACCCCGCGATGGCGGCGGAGTGCGGGACGGCACCCGGACGGCTGCGCGGCCGGGACGTACTGGAGCTGTTCAGCCCGCGCGAGGCCGGCCAGGTGGCGCGGATCGCGCAGGCGCTGCGGCTGAGGCACCGGTCGCGGTACCAGGTGGCGGTGCGCTGGCGTGGGCCCGGCGGCGCGGAACGGCACGGGGAGCTGACGGCGGACCCGGTCAGCGACTCCGCGGACGCCACGCCCACGCTGCTGGTGATGCTGCGGGTGCTGGGCGAGCGGACGCCCTGCGCCGAGCCGCCCGTCCGCGTGGCGCCGGTCCAGGCCCGCATCCTCGCCCTGCTCGCCGGAGGCGCCACCACGGCACAGGCCGCCCGCACGACCGGCCTGACCACGGACGGCGTGACCTACCATCTGCGGCGCCTGTCCGTCCGCTGGGGCGCGGCCAACCGCACCGAACTGGTCGCCCGTGCCTACGCGCTCGGGATACTCGCGCCGGGCACCTGGCCGCCGGCCCCGGCGGTCACGGAGGCGGACACGGAGCAGGTGGTGGGGCCGGCACGGCCAGGAGAAGTCCGAGCGCGCCGGTGAGCGGGTGGCGCCTTGGCCGTCGGTCTTCTCCCCGGCGCCGGCGTCGGACCCCCGCGAGGCTCGGGCGACGGTGTCGCCCGCCCTCAGGAGCCGGCCGCCGCCGCGTTGCGCCACGGACGCACGAACCCGCCCGCCATCGGGTTCCGGTACAGCGGCAGCACCGCTGCGGGAGACGGTGGCGGGCCTGGTCCACGTCGGCGATTCCCACCGGGGCGACTCCGCAGTGATGCGCGGAGGCCGCCGCGGTCGGGAAACGGTCGGGGGACCGGTGGGCGTCTCCTGCGAGGGCGGTGTGGGCGGGGCGGGGACACCGCCTACGGCATTCCCGTCGCGACGCCGCCGCTGCGGCAGGGCTGAGCCGGGCGCGGGAACGCGGGGCCGCCGGAACGAGCACGCTCGTTCCGGCGGCCCCGCCGTACGGGTGGCCCCGGGCGGAGGTCAGGCGCCCTTCACCGTGAAGGAACACCAGTCTGTCCAGCCGGAGGTCCGGGGACCGTCCTTCACCTGGACCCGCCAGCGGTAGGCACCGTCGTCCAGGGTGCGGGCGGGCGGACTGTAGACGAAGCTGTGACTGCTCGGGCTCAGCAGCTGCTGGTGCAGCACCGGCTTGCCGTCGGCCTTCTCCAGCTCGAAGGTCACCTTCCGGCGCGAACCCGGCTGCTCGGGCTCGACCGTACCCGGCGGGGCGACCGACTCCAGGGTGGCGGCGAAGGTGGGGGCGCCGTCGGCGACCACCGGGTCACCAGCGGGGCTCGCACACATCTGGAACGGCATGTAGGGGTCGTCCGAGATACGGGTGGCGCCCGGGACGGGAAGGAGCAGGTCGCTCCGGCCCGCCGCCTGGTCCTCGGACGACGCCGCGGAGGACGTCCCGGACGAGGCCGCGGCGATGGCCAGCGGTGTGGCGACCGCTCCGGCCACGCAGGCCGCCACCAGGGCGACGGTGGCGCGCCGGGCGCCCTTCCGAGTGCTGTTGCGCACACGCATGATGCTGTCTTCTCTCCTCATCGGCCGGTCACCTGACGTACAGCGTGTGCTCGGGGTCCTCGGTGGGCGTGCACCGGTACTCGTTCCAGCGGTGCTCGGCGACCAGGCGTTCGCCGAGGGCCGCACACCCGTTGAGGTTGTGCACCTGCTCGTACGCCACCCAGGTGTCCGCGGTGTTCGGCCGGATGGTGTGGTCGGCGATGTAGGAGGCCGCCTGGTTGCCGGCCTTCCGGCCGTCGACGCCGTCCCAGTCGTAGTGCACGCCGAGCCAGACCCGGCCGCGCTGGTTCTCCAGCGCCGCCTCGGAGATGCTGTCGAAGTGGCGGGTCACACCGATCGCGAACTGGTCGTCCGTGGTGCCCGTGAAGCCGATGTCGTCGGTGCCGAACCACTCCTGGACGGCCTTCTCCCAGGCGCCCGCGAAGGTGGCGTGGCCGGACACGTAGGCGGGGAAGTACGGGCTGAACTTGGCGCCCATGAGGTTCACCAGGAGCGGCGTCCAGTCCTCGTCCGGCTCGGTGGCGTCGTTGCCGTCGCCGTCCTTCTGGATGGCGGTCTCCGGACGCCACAGGTCGATGTCCGTCCGGTACTTCATGTCCCAGGCGACGATGGCCGCATCGGCCATGGCGAAGGAGACCAGGGCGAACAGCTTGGCGTTGCCGGCCATCGAGACGCCCTGCTGCTCCGACAGGATCTGGGTGTGCTCGAAGAGCTGCCCCGGCGGCTTGTAGCTGCCGTTGAGGTCGTTGGCCCAGAACTTGGCCGCCTCGGTCTGGTCCTTGGTCCGCTCGGTCGAGTCATGGCCGCCGAGCGCCTTCACGTCGTTGACCTGGGCGGCGTACTCGGGGCTGGCGAGCAGCGAGCTCATCGAGGTGTGGCCGCCGGGTCCCGCGGTGCGGAACTGGCTGCCGGAGAGGATGCCGAACGGCTTGACGCCGCCCCACTGCGGGGTCGCTCCGGGGACCGGGGCACCAGTCGCGTCGAACAGGGTCGGCCGCCAGTATCCGGGCTCCTCCGAGCCGTAGTACGGCTCGACGGCCGCCGAGCCGTCGTTCTCACGGTCCGCGATCATGGCGGCCGCGGCCTTCTGCCCGATCTCGGCGCCGGCCGCCCGCTGCGCGGCCGTGACCGCCGCGGGGACGGTGGCCCGCGCGGCGGCCAGTTCGTCGCTGAAGTCGTAACCGGGGAAGACGGAGGTCAGCACGTCGTGGGCGGCCTGGTCGACGGCGCTGTTGACGTCCGGCACGGCGCCGTTGGAGGCCGTCGGCTTCACCAGGTAGGCGTCACCGAGGCACAGCAGCTCGTCCTCGGCGCACCGCGCGGCGTTGGCGGCGTCGTAGACCGCCCCGTGCACCATGGCGCCGGCCCGGGCCAGCGGGCCGGGAGCCCCGCCGAACTCGCGGTACGTGGCCTGCAGGACGTCGGTCCAGTACTCGACGTGGTCCTTCTCCGGGGCGGTGACCGGCTCGAAGGTCACCAGGAGGGACGGCGTGAACTCGCTGTCCGAGGAGGCGAAGATCTTGAACGCGTCGGTGTTGTCCTCGTCCGTGGCGCGCAGACCGATCGTGTCGATCGCTCTGCTGGTCTTCGACCACTGCTGGACCAGCGTGGTCACGTCCTCGTTCAGCCACTCGGGGCCGCAGTCGTCGTGACCGAAGGTCTGGGTGGACGTGCGCGCCTGGGTGCGCCAGACCGGCTGGGTGTCCCAGGTGGTGGAGGCGGTGGCCGGGCCCGTCTCCCAGATCTCCCAGGACTGGGGCGTGCAGACGTCGGACCAGAGCGAGTAGAGGTTCAGCTCGGCATTGACGACGTCCTGGCCGGTGATGTCGACGTCGCTGTACTCACGGGGGAAGTTGATGAAGGCGCGGGCCGGAGTCTTCTGATACTCCCGGCCCACGTTCAGGCCGTAGTCGGCGGAGTGGTCACTCGTGTCACCCTCGTGGACCTCGGTGTCGAGGTTGCTGGTGAGGTAGACGGCGGGGTCGATGGTGACCGGGTAC
The DNA here is from genome assembly GCF_014650915.1 of Streptomyces poonensis. Classification (GTDB taxonomy): domain Bacteria; phylum Actinomycetota; class Actinomycetes; order Streptomycetales; family Streptomycetaceae; genus Streptomyces; species Streptomyces poonensis. Next base: position 191,371 of record NZ_BMVW01000014.1, read on the forward strand.
TGGGTGTCCTCGTCGGCCAGGAACCCCTTGTCGGCCTCCACGGACAGGTCGAAGCCGTCGTTGCGCTTGGTGACGTCCAGGTCGACACGGGCGGTCCGGCTGCCCGGGGCGTCGGGGTGGGTGGTGGACGAGTCCCACATGAACGGGGTGGGAGTGCGGCCGACCTCCTCACCGGTGTCGGCGTCGGTGAGTACCAGGCCCTCGTCGGCGCTCTCCGCGGCCTTCAGGCCCTCGGCCCGGACCGGCAGCGTCATGGACGCCGCGCGCTCCGCCGCCTCCCGGTCGGCGACCACGAGGAACTGCTCGAAGCCGGTCCGGGTGGCCCGGACCACCAGGTCGGTGCCCGGCATCACGTCGTCGTACGTCGCCTCGGTGCCGTCCAGCCGGGGCTTGGGCAGTGCGCCCTTCCACCCCAGGGAGATCTGCTGGTCGCCGTCGCCCAGGGTGACCAGGTCGCCGCCGGCCGCGCCGGTCCGGCCGGCCAGGCGCAGGTCGCCCGGGTGGCCCTTCGGGGCGACCGAGCCGTCCGCGTTCCGCACCAGGGTGAGGTCGACGTCGGCCCAGCGCCCGTTCTCCCGGTAGCGCACCGGGCCGGCCGAGGACTCGACGGACATCGTGCCGTCCGGGTTCGCCCACACCGTGGTGTGCTCGGTCCGGGCGCCGACGACCTCGATCCGCCGGCCCTGCGCCTCGGCGGTGACGAGGGCCTCGGACTCCTCCTGCTGGGCGGCGGAGGGGGCCGGGGCGGTTCCGGCGTCCGTCTCCGTGGCGGAGGCGGCCGGGGCGAGACCCAGGGTGACGGCGGTCTGCGTCAGGAGGGCGAGAGCGAGGGGAAGGGCGAAGGCCCGGGCCCTGCCGCGGCGGGGAGGCCGACCGGGTAGCGGGTCGACGGATCTGTGGCGATGCACGCCCACTCCTTTTTAGAGAGTCAAAAGAAGATCAAAACGCGCACAAGTTTCCGAGGAGGTGATCATTTTCGTCTAGACCCAGAGGGGAAATGGCTCAAACTTGGACATTCCGCGAATTTGCGCGAACGTTGAGTGGTGGGGCGGGCACCGGTGGTCTTCCTGTGAAGCGCCGCGGAACGGCGAGTGCGGAGAGACCGGAACATCTCATACCGATTTCCCGGAGGGAACGGTGTGCCACGTGTGAAGGTGGCGTGATCGAAGCGGGTGCACGGCGCAAAGCCCAGTGCTCCGCCGGGTGCTACGTCATGCCCGCAGGGACTGTCGGACGGCCGGCGGGGTCCGCATCAGCATTCCAGTGGCCGAGCCGACGTCGGCGAACGTTGTGATCATCGCCCGCAGCTCCTCGGCGGGGGCGTGCAGGTTGCGGCCTTCCGGGTGCGATCCTCGTCCAGCTCGCGGACCAGCAGACGGTCAGGCAGGGGACACGGGAGGTCAAGGGCATATGGCGGTGCCGACCGGGACAGCGGCGGATCCGGTAGCCGTCCAGCCCGCACTCCTGCTGGGTGCTCGGGAAGCACTCGGTGAACGGGTTCCCGGGCGGCCGCCTCCTCCTGGGCGCCGTAGCGGGCGAGCAGGTGCTGCGGCGCTTCACGGGCGGCGGCCCCGGACACCACGCCCCCCCAGGTGCCGGCGGCCCCGTTCGAACCCTCCGCACCGTCCTTCCCCGCGCCTACCGAGCCGCCCGCCGGGGACGCCGGTCCGGCACGGCCTGTTCCGGCCGACGGGCGTCGGCGGCCGGCAGGGTGATCTCGAAGCGGCATCCCGCGCCGGCATTACGGACAGTGGCGTGTCCGGCGTGGGCCTCGACGATGCCGCGTACGATCGCGAGCCCGAGTCCCGCGCCGGTGTCCCCATGCCGCAGCCGTCCCGCGGCGGCGGCACGAGGAGGGGACGTCATCCCGTCCGCCACGCCCACGGAGGTACCAGGGGAGGCCGGCATCGTCTGCCCGGGTGGCGTACGGGCCCGGCCGCCGCGCCAGCCGGTGTCGAACACCCGCGGCAGGTCCTGCTCGGGGATGCCTCCGCAGCCGTCCTCGACCGTGAGCACCACCCGGTCGTCCCGGCGGCGCGCGCTCACCGCGACGGTTCCGTCGGCAGGTGTCGCCCGGATGGCGTTGACCAGCAGGTTGCCGAGAACCCGGGTGATGCCCTGGCCGTCGACCCGGACCGGAAGGGGCGCGATGCCGCCGTCCAGCAGCCGTACCCCTCGCTCGTCCGCGAGCGGCCGGGCCGTGGCGAGGGCGTCGTCCACCAGGTCGTAGACCGAGACCCGGGTCAGGGTCAGCTCCAGGGACCCGGCCTGGATGCGGGACAGCTCGAAGAGGTCGTCGACCATGCCGGAGAGCCGCTCGACCTCGGTGCGGATGCGGGCGTGGTAGCGGCCCGGGTCGGGCGCGACGCCGTCCTCCAGGGCCTCCGCCATCGCGCGCAGTCCGGCGAGCGGGGTGCGCAGATCGTGCGAGATCCAGGCGATCAGCTCGCGCCGCGACGCGTCCAGCGACCGCTCGCGCGCCTGGGCCGCCTTCAGCCGGGTGCCGGTCTGCTCCAGGGCGGCGGCGAGTGCGGCGAGTTCGGCGGTGGGCGGGTCCGCCGGGGCCACGAAGCCGGCCTCGCTGCCGACGGTGGATGCCGCGGCCGCCAGTTCCCGGCTGCCCGCGGCGATCCGGCGCCCGAAGAGCAGTGCCGCGGCGAGGGAGATCGCGCCCGACACGGCGACCACGATCAGCACCACGCGGAAGTCGTGTCCCGACAGGAACATCTCCAGTGCCACCGCGACGGTGCCCGCCGCCATGGCGACGACGGCGAGCGCGGCCACCGCGAACATCGACAGGACGACCGAGCGGCGGCGCAGCAGGGTGACGGCGGGGACGGCGAGCAGCCCGGCGAGCAACGCGCCGAGGGCTGCCAGGGCGACGATGACCAGCATGTCGATCATGGTCGGAGGTTCCTGTCGCCTGCCTGTGTCGCCCCGTGTCCGGGCGGGTCCAAGCGGTATCCGGCACTCCACACGGTGCTGATGAGTTCCGGGGCAGCCGGATCGTCCTCGACCTTCTCACGCAGCCGCCGTATGTGCACGGTGACGGTCGACACGTCGCCGAAATCCCACCCCCACACATGCCTCAGCAGTTCCTCGCGGGAGAACACCTGGCCGGGATGGCGCAGCAGAAAGAGCAGCAGGTCGAACTCGCGCGCTGTCAGGGCCAGCTCCCGGTCGCCGCGTACGGCTCGCCGCGCGGCCGGGTCGACGGCCAGGTCACCGGCGCGCAGGGCCGCCGCGGCGGCAGCGGGCGGCGGTGCCTCGGCGCGGCGCAGCACGGCGGCCACCCGGAGGACCAGTTCGCGCGGGCTGAACGGCTTGGTCAGGTAGTCGTCCGCGCCCAGCTCCAGCCCCAGGATCCGGTCCGCCTCCTCACCGCGCGCGGTCAGCATCACCACCGGTACCGGCGGCCCGGCGCCCGCCCGCAGCCTGCGGCACACCTCCAGGCCGTCCAGACCGGGCAGCATCAGGTCCAGGACGACCAGCTGCGGTCGCAGGGCCGCGGTCAGCTCCAGGGCGGCGAGGCCGTCGGCGGCGTGCGCGATCTCATAGCCTGCGCGGGTGAGGTAGCCGGTGACGACCTCGGCGACGGTCGGGTCGTCCTCGACGACGAGGACGCGGCGGGCGGGAGCGGGGCGGGCGTTCATCGGGTCAGCCCGTCACCCGGGCGAGGTCGGCGGCGCCGAACGAGACCGAGAACCGCTCGCACCAGATCACGGCGCTGCGGAACGCGGACAGGTCTGTACCGGCCGGGACGGTGTAATTCTGGTTGCCCAGGTTGCCCTTGAGCTTCCCGAGGGCGACCGCCCCGTCCCCGAGCCCCTCCTTCACCGCGTCGGCGTCCCGGGTCGACAGGTAGACCCGTACATCCGGCCCCTCGGAGGTCATGAGGTCCTCCAACCGCAGCACCTGGCTTCCGTCCAGGAGCCGGACCGTGCGGGCGATGCCGCTGGTGTCGTGTTCATGGGTGACGAAACGGCCTTCGGTGAGGTCCACCGGATGCCGGTCCCCCGTCGACGGCTCGCCGCCCTTCATACCGGCCTCGTCCTCCCTCTGCGTCCCTTCCTGCACCGCGGGGCCGGCGGCGGTCGGCAGGGCCTCGTTCACCGTGGTGTCGGTGAACGCCTTCCAGGGCTGGAAGAGCCAGAGCCCGATACCGGCGGCGAACGTCAGCAGCAGAACGACGGGCACGACGGTACGGCGGGACACACGGAACACCTGGACCTCCTGCAAGGGGGGAGCGGGCCGACCGCTCACGGCCGCCCCATCATGAGCCCAGCAAACCCGCACACTCTTCGCCGGGGTACCGGCGAGCATGCCTCGTAATACACCGGTAATCAGCCGGGCCGGCACGGGCAGTTGGAATCCTGGCCCGGGACAGACCGTACCTACACCGCCCCGGACGGCACCACCGTCCTCTCCGACACCGCCGGAGCCCACGTCGTCTGTCGTAGAAACCTCGGTGGACAGGCGATGCTGTGTTGAAGCAGGGCATCGCCCTCGTTGTCGGTGATTACTTCCGGGATGATGGCGGCTGTTTGTGGTGACGCGTTCGGTCCTCGGGAGATACTCGCCCGTGGCGCCGGGGAAGTGGTGGCGCCTTCCTTGACCAGCAAGATCAACCACCACATGATCCTCACGGCTTCTTGTGATGAAGACTCAAGGGGACGGGTGGGGCAGCTCGACACCGGCCCGTCCGTCCCGGGACGGGCCGGTCCTCCGCTGGTCAGGCGTGCGGAGCGGGGTGGATACAGCGATGAGCGGTGCGGCTGCGGTGCTTCCCTGAAGCCGATGGATGGTCCTGCTGCTGAGCTGGGTGGCGGTCGGCGCCCTCCTCGGGAACCGTCCCTTCCTTCACTTCCTCGCCCTCGTGGTGACACTCCTCGCCGTTTCCTGGTGCGCCCTCTCGCTCTTCTGGAGCGGCCCACCTACGACTGCCCCAGCGGCGTACCCCCGTGGTGGCCGGACATCGCCCCCGTCCCGGGGTTCTGAGGGAGCCGACGACCGGCAGGGGCTCGGGGCGGCGGCGATGTCGTCCTCGACCGCCGCACCGGGCCGTACCGTGACCGGGCCCTGCCTGCGCGGCTGTGCGTTTCCCTGCCACAGGATGCCGCGGTGGCCGGTGACCGGCGGCCGGTCGGTCCGCAGCTGAGCCGGCCCTTGTCCGTACGGCCGTGCCCGCACCGAAGCCCGTAGCGCTTGAGAACGCCTGTACAGCCTCCGACCTCAAGTACTTCCCGGCGGTCAGCCGGCCGCCGGGGCACCGGGCAGGTCCCGGTCCTGGCTCCCGTCTCGATACCGGATTCGGTCACCTGGTTTGACGTGCGGTTTCCTGATCGTTTAGCGTCGTCAGCGGCCGTCGGCAAGCCGTCGGCCCACAGGCACGCCCAGCCGGTAGAGCGGCATCAGCGCCGTAAGCCCGGACCGAGTCGCCAGGACCGTTGTCGCGTCCGAGGCGGGGACGTGTCCCCTCATACGGAGCCCGCCAGTCATGCGTCACAACCGGTTTCCCGCCCGTCGGGCCGCCACGCTGCTCGCGGCGTCGGCCGCACTCGCTTCCTTCCTCACGGCCTGTTCGGGCGACGCCTCCGACGACGCCCAGGATGCGGGTGGCACGGACAAGGTCACGCTTCCCCCGGTGCACGCCGGGTTCGACTACCAGCTCGGCGGCCCCTACGTCCCGCCGAACGGCACGAAGATCGTCACCCGTGACCGCACGGCGTCGCCCGTGCCCGGCCTCTACAACATCTGCTACGTCAATGCCTTCCAGGCCCAGCCGGACGCGGAGCAGGACTGGGACTCCGATCTGCTGCTGCGCGACGGCGACGGCGACGTCGTCATGGACGAGGACTGGGGCGAGGCGATCCTGGACATCGGCACCGCCGCCAAGCGCGAGCGGATCGCCAGGAAGGTCGACGGCTGGATCGACCAGTGCGCGTCCAAGGGCTTCCAGGCGGTCGAGCCGGACAACTACGACAGCTACACGCGGGCCCCCGACGACCTGCTCAGCGCGAACGACGCCAAGGCGTTCCTCACCCTGCTCGCCACTCATGCCCATAAGAAGGGTCTGGCCATCGGGCAGAAGAACACCGTCGACCTGGCTCCCGCCCGCAAGGAGGTGGGCCTCGACTTCGCGGTGGTCGAGGAGTGCGGCGCGTACGAGGAGTGCGGTGACTACGTCGACGCCTTCCGCGACAACGTGATGGTGATCGAGTACACCGAGCGAGGACTGGAGCGCGCGTGTGAGAGCTGGAGCGACGACATCAGCATCGTCCGCCGCGACCTGGACGTCGTGACGGACGGCGACTCCGGCTACGTACGCGAAACCTGCGACGACGTGTAGGGACCTGCCTGCTCCGCTGTGCCGCCCGCCGGTCCACTGGTCCCACGCTGACGCGGACGAAACCGCGCGGGCGATCGGCACCTCGAACTTCTACCCGGACCGACTCGTCGACCACAACGAGGTGGGGCCCGCGGTCAACCAGATCGAGGCCCACCCCTTCTTCCAGCGTCACACCGACCTCTAGGTGATGCGCGAGCGCGGCGTGCAGATGACCGCCTGGGGCCCGCTCGGCCAGGGCCGCGCCGATCTGTTCGATCACCCGGTGCTCACCGCGATCGCCGAGGCACACGGCAAGACCGTCACGCAGGTGGCCCTGCGCTGGCTGCTGCGGCGCGGCATCGCGGTCATCCCGAAGACCGTGCGCCCGCAGCGCATGCGCGAGAACCTCGCCGTCTTCGACTTCGCCCTCACCGGCGACGAACTCGCGGCGATCGACGCGCTCGACACCGGCCACCGCGGCGGACCGGACCCCGAGTCGATCACCCTCGCCGAGCACGGCGCGGAGATCCCCGAGGCCTGACCGGCGCAACCGCTGAGGGGCCGCACGGGCCACGGGACTCGTGCGGCCCCGCCTCACCCGCCTCCCCCCGCCCACGCAAGGAAGGACTCCATGCACCACGATGCGGCCTCGACCGCCCATGTGCTCGTCATCGGCGGCTCCCTGGCCGGGCTGATGGCCGGCATCGCGCTGGCCAGGCAGGGCCACGAGGTCATACTCCTGGAGCGCGCCGACCGCCACCGGCCGTCCGGCGCCGCGCTGTCCGTCAGTGAGTCGGCGCTGCGCACCATCCTCGGCCCGGAACACGCGATCAGGCAGCTCGAAAATGTCGATGAGAGCTGGCAACGCTGGCGCAGCTGTGACTGCAGGGACGGTGTCGAGCGCCCGTGCGGGCCCGTGCGAGGATCGCGACGTGAATGATCTGCACTTGCGCCTCGCCGGCGACACCGACCTCGCCACTCTGGTTCGACTGCGCGACGACGCTGCCCGCTGGATGCTTGCCCAGGGCATTACCGGCCAGTGGCAGCCCGGCCAGCTGGATGAGGACCACTTCCGCCGGTCCATGGCGACTGGTGAGGTCTGGCTTGCCGAGGCCAATGGCCGCGTGGCCGGGGCCTGGGAGCTGTGGTGGGAGGACGAGGACGCCTGGGGACCACAGCCGCCGGTGGCCGGCTACGTGCATCGGCTGATGGTGGACCGCAGCAGCGCCCGGCCGGGGACGGGGCGGTTTCTGCTGAGCGCTGCGGAGCGCCGCGTTGCTGCGGCGGGGCGGGCGGTCGTGCGTCTGGACTGCCTGGCCGACAACACACGCCTGAACGCCTACTACCTGGACGCCGGATACCGGGTCGTTGGCCACAAGGCAGGCAAGCCGCAGCCGGGCGGTGCGCCCAAGTCATTCACGCTCCTCGAGAAGACTTGCGGGCCTGCGGTGAGGGCTGAGTGACTATGGCCGGAGGAGCCCGCCTGCTGCGGCCTTGACCGTGCGGAACCCGACTCCGTATGCACGCATGAAGGCTCGGTACGGCATCTTGGCCCGGGCCCTGCGGCGGATCGCCGCGTACGGGTCGACCTTGGACTTCGGTGGCGCCATCGCTGCCTCATCCCGCAGAGCACGTCCCTGCCCCCACCGCAAGTCCTCGGGTGTCGCCAGAACTCAGAGACATCGCCCTCCGTCGAAACCGGGCGTTCTCAGCTCTGAGCGACAGGTGGTGTCGGATCCAGTCGACAAACCCACCCTGCTGATCGCCGACCTGCACCCCGACGGTGTCCCTGTTCCTGGTGGGCCGCAGTCGCGAGGGTCCCCTCGACGAGGTCGCGCAGCTGGGAACGGGCGGTGATGCCCAGCTTGGGGAAGCTGCGGTAGAGGTGCGAGCTGACCGTGCGCGGGGAGAGGAAGAGCCTTTCGCCGATCTCACGGTTGGTCAGCCCGCGGGCGGCGAGCCGGACGATCTGCTGCTGTTGCGGGGACAGTTCGGCGAGCGCGTCGGGGGCCGCATCCGTGGCGTCGAGGCCGGCGGCGCGCGATTCGGCCCGGGCTCGCTCGATCCACGGGCGCGCGCCCAGGCGACGGAAGATCTCCAGGGCCTCGGTGAGCGGCCCACGCGCCTCTGCGATGCGCCGACGGCGCCGCAGCCACTCGGCGAGGTCGAGCAGGGTCTGTGCACGTTCGAAGGGCCAGTACTCCAGTACCGGGTCCGCCAGAGCCGCCCGGAAGTGCGGTTCGGCGTCCTCGGGGTCCGCCAGCAGGCCACGGGCTCGGCTGATCAGCGCACGCAGACGAGGCGAAGCGTGGTCCGCCAGCGCAGCCGCCGAGCGCTCGACGATCGTGGCAGCCTCCTCGTGGCGGCCGCAGCGCACGGCGGCGGCGGCCAGATCCGCGAGGGCCGGGTAGGAGGCGTGGTAGTGCATGGGCGCGCCGTCTGCCGCGAAGACCATGCGGAGGTGGCCGTACGCGGTCTCGTAGGCGCCTTCCGCGGCTGCCGCGGCACCGAGCGCGCGATGGGCGTAGACGGCGACCGAGCGGCTTTCCAGCGGATCGATCAGAGTGAGCGCGTCCTCGGCCCGGGTTCGGGCCGAGGACGGATCGCCCTGGAAGGCCAGCAGGGTGGCGTCCACCGCGGCCGCGCAGGCCACGGCGTGGTCGAGGCCGGCCACCCGGCCGATGGCGGTGGTGCGGGCGCAGGCCTCACGGGCCTGTTCCCACCGTCCTCGCTCCGCATAGGCCCAGGCGACCGCGCCGCCCAGTCCCTCGGGCAGCGCTCCCCGCACCTGCCAGCGGTCGAAGGCCTCGTCGAAGGCGCGGACGGCCTGCGGAGTCTCGTCCAGGAGCCACGCCATGATCCCGACGGCGGTGAGCCGCTCCGGCCGGTCCTTCGCCTCGGCGATCAACCGCGGCAGCGAAGAGAGGAGTTGGTCCCGGTCGTCGAAGGGGCCCGACACGGTCCTCACCCAGGTGCGCAAGCCTGCGTGTGGGGCGTTCTCGGGAAGGCGCCGCAGGATGTCCTGGATGCGGTGGCGCTGGGTGTCCTCCCCGGAGTAGAAGCGGACCACGGCGGCGCCGGCCACGAGGTCCAGCGCGGCCGCGGGCTGGGAGACCGTCAACTCCTCGGCCGCGTCGGCCAGCCGGGAGAAGACCACGGGGTGGCGGACGGTCAGGACCGCCAGCCGTCCGGCCTGCACGGCGGCGGAGGCCAGCAGGGTTGCGTCAGCCGTGCGCGTGCGTGCCGCGGCGACCAGTTCCTCGACCCAGGCGATGTCTCCGGTGAACACGGCTGCCGCGGCGGCTTCGACCAGCAGCCGGGCACTGTCCTCGCGCTGCGGTGCGAGTTCCGCGGCGCGCTGCAGGGCCTGAGCCGCCGCTGCATGGCCGCCGCGGCGGCGGGCCCGTCCGGCGGTCCGTTCGAGCTCCGCCGAGACGGCCGCGTCCGGGTGCGGGCAGGCGGCCGCACGATGCCAGGCACTCCGGTCCGGTTCGTCCCGCAGCATCTCGGCGAGCGCGAGGTGGGCCTCGCGCCGGTCGCCCAGGGAGGCGGCGTGATACACGGCGGACCGGACCAGTGGGTGGCGGAACCGGACGTCGTGGCCGGTCCGCCGGACCAGTGCGGCCCGCTCGGCGGGCGGCCAGATCTCGTCCCCGGCGTGCGGCAGCCCGGCCGAGAGGGCGATCGCGGAGTCGGCGCTGTCCATGGCGGCCAGGAGCAGCAGAGCCCGCGTGGTGGCGGCGGGGAGGCCGTTCAGGCGGGCGGCGAAGATCCGCTCCAGGTGCTCGGTGAGCGGAAGCGGACCTGCGGACGGCAGCCCCGCAGCCGTGTCCTGTGCCGATGCTGTCCTCGTCAGTTCCACCAGTGCCAGCGGGTTGCCGCCTGCCTGGTCGAGGATCCGCGACCTGATGTGGCCAGTGGGGCTCTTCGGCTGCAGGCGCAGCAGCTGAGCGGCCGCAGCGTTGTCGAGCGGTTCCAGGGTCAGCGTCGGCACATGACGGTCGAATCCCGGAAGGTGATCGCCGCCGCGGGCCCCGATCAGCATCGTGACCGGTTCACCTTCCAACCGTCTGGCGGCGAAGGACAGCGCGTCCAGGGAAGCACGATCGAACCACTGCGCATCGTCCAGCACCACGAGCACTGGTTGGTGGTCGCCCAGGCCTGACAGCAGGCTCAGGACGGCGACCCCGACCAGCATGAGATCGGGTTCCGGCGTGGCCGGCCCCTTGCCGAAGGCGTCGTGCAGCGCAGCGCGCTGCCTCCCCGGCAGTCCGTCCACCTCGGCCGGCACCGGCCGCAGCAACTGATGCAGCGCGGCGAACGCCAGGCTCGACTCCGACTCGCTCCCCTCGGCACGCAGTACGCGAGCACCGCCGGCCTCAGCCCGGCGCACCGCGTGCTCCAGCAGCGCGCTCTTGCCCGTGCCCACATCACCGACCAGCATCAGCACCGGGTCGGCCGACACCGAGTCCACCGCACGGAAGAGGCGTGCCAGTTCCGCGTCCCGGCCGACGATCAGCTCTCCCGGATGCGGCTCCGGTCCCCTGACCGCACCGCGGTCGCCTGTGTGCTTGTCCACGGAGTCTCCTGGAAATGCGGCTCTCGATCGGAGCCGCCTTGCTCTGGCCCATCCAGGCTACAAGCGGCCGGTCCGGTGCCGGGCCATGCGCACAGGTGCAGTCACGTTACGGATACCGCGCACGCCGAGGCCGCTCGTACGGTTCCAGTGATACCTCCTCATCACCAAGGACATCCCATGGAACAAATCACGCTCGGCGACGTCACCATCACACGGGTATGGGAGTACTTCGGTTCCGCCGAAATGACGCCCGACACCTTCTTCCCTGGAAGTCCGAAGGAAGTGTGGAACGACAGCGCCTCCTGGCTGACCCCGCATTTCCTCGATTCCGAGACCAATATCGTCAATACCGCCATCCAGACCTGGCTGCTGCGCAGCGGAGGCAAGACCGTCCTCGTCGACACCGGCGTCGGAAACCACAAGGACCGCCCGTACGCGCCGGTCTGGAACCGCCTCGAAACAGGCTTCCTGGCCAATCTCGCGCACGCCGGCGTCCAGCCCGAGGACGTGGACATCGTGATCAACACACATCTCCACATCGATCACGTCGGCTGGAACACGTACCTGGACGGCCGGCAGTGGGTACCTACCTTTCCCAACGCCACCTATCTGATGCCGAAGGACGACTTCGACTTCTGGAATCCCGGAAACGGCCACCAGCCACTGCTCGGCCGCGGCAACCAGAACGTCTTCGAGGACAGCGTGGCCCCGGTGCACCAGGCCGGCCAGACGTTGCTGTGGGAGAACAGCCACCAGATCGACGCCGACCTCCGCCTCGACGCCGCTCCCGGACACACCCCCGGCTCCTCCGTACTGACTCTCACCTCCGGGACGGACCGCGCGGTGTTCGTCGGGGACATGCTGCACAGCCCCGTGCAGATCCTCGAGCCCGACTCCAACAGCTGCTTCTGCGAGGACCCCGCGGGCGCCCGCGCCACCCGCCGCAAGGTGCTGGGCTGGGCGGCCGACAACAACGCACTCGTGATCCCCGCGCACCTCGGCGGCCACGGCGCCGCCGAAGTGGCACGCGAGGGAGACACGTTCGCCATCAAGGGCTGGGCCCCCTTCGCCCCGTACACCGAGCAGGGCTGAGACCCTGCGGAAAGGCACCACTGTGAACCATCACCCCGACCCCGTCGTGACCACGGCACAGGGGGCCGTCCGTGGCCTGCGCCAGGGCGACACCACCGCCTTCCTGAACATCCCCTACGCCGCCCCGCCCCGCGGCGCCGGCCGCTTCGCGCCGCCGCGGCCGCACGAGCCGTGGGACGGCGTACGGGACGCCACCGCGCCGGGACCCAACGCGCCGCAGTCCGAGCGCAAGCTCGGCAGCGTCGACATGTCCCCCTACTTCGGCACCGGCTGGAGCCGCGGCGAGGACTACCTCACGGTCAACGTCTGGACGCCTGAGGTCGGCGGCGACCTGCCCGTCATGGTGTTCGTCCACGGCGGCGGATTCGTCGCCGGATCGACGCGGTCCGCACTGTACGACGGCTCCGCCTTCGCCCGCGACGGCGTCGTCCTCGTCACCCTCAACTACCGGCTCGGCATCGCCGGGTTCCTCGACATCCCCGGCGCGCCCGCCAACCGCGGGCTGCTCGACGTCGTCGCCGCGCTGGGCTGGGTGCGGGAGAACATCGCCGCCTTCGGCGGAGACCCGCAGAACGTCACCCTCTTCGGCCAGTCGGCCGGGGCGACCGTCGTCGGCGGCGTCCTCGCCGCCCCGGCGGCCGCCGGTCTCTTCCGCCGGGCGATCGTCCAGAGCGGCAGCGGCCTGGGGGCGTTCACCACCGAGCAGGCCGCCCGCGTCACCAGGGCAGCAGCCGAGGTCCTGGGCATCGAGCCCCAGGTCGACGCTTTCGCGGACATCTCCGACGACCGCCTGGTCGAGGCCGCCTCCCGGCTCGCGGGCATCGACCTGCACACCGGCACGCACCACGACCCGCTGATCGGACTCAGCCCCTTCAGCCTGGTCCTCGACACACAGCCCGCCGAATCCGTCGCCGCCGGCCTCGGTGCCGACATCGACCTGCTCATCGGGACCAACACCGAAGAGGGACACCTCTATCTGGTTCCGGTGGGCAAGTACGCCACCTCGACCGCCGGTGACGTCGACGATGCGGCGGCGCGCTCGCACCCGCAGCCGGCGCGACTCGTCGAGACGTACCGGAAGGCACGCCCCGAGGCGTCCTTCGGCGAGCTGCGCTCCGCCATCATGGGCGACGCGCTGTTCGGCGCAGGCAGCTGGGCCTTGGCCGGCGCTCATGCCGGCCGCCCCGCATCCGCCACCTACGCCTACGAGTTCGCCTGGCGCTCGCACGCCCTGGACGGAGAGCTCGGCGCCACCCACGCGGTCGAGCTGCCCTTCGTCTTCGATGTCGCCCACCTTCCGCAGCTGCACGGATCCGCCGCCCTGCTCGGCCCTGACAAGCCCCCCGCGGATCTCGCCGCCCGTATGCACGAGACATGGGTCCGGTTCGCCAGGACCGGCAACCCCGGCTGGGACCCGTACGACGACGAGCGCCGGGCCACGATGCGCATCGACGCCGAGTGGACCCAGGTCGACGACCCCCGCAGCCAGGAACGACAGGCCTGGCGCTGACCCTCCGGCCACCGTTCCCAAGGAAGGGACGTCTTGGGAACGGAGGCCTTCTGGACGAACTCGCCGCGCACACCCTCGCGGAGGAGATCGCCGAACGGTCCGCGTGCCACTGGGGTCGACACCACGCCGATGCGGTAAGCGCCGTGCTGTACCGCAGCCTGGCCGACCTCGCGGACGTCCTTCTGGAAGTGTCGGAGTCGACCCCGACACCCCTGGACCGGACTGCCGACGACAACAGCGAGAGGTACGCCACCGAGATGATCGACGGGATGGCGTACAACCTGCTGAGGCAGACGCCGCCGCGCTATGAGCGCCGCATGTCGATGACGTACTTCCCGCGGACGCCGCCTGCTTCGAGCCTGCGGTGCGCCTCCGCGACGTCGGTCATGGGAAAGACCGTGTCGGTCACGGGACGGACGGCTCCCGTCTCGGCGTACTGGGTGAGTTCGGCGATGCGGCCGGGGGACGGGTTGTTGCTGAAGAGTTTGACCTGCCGGGGCCGGACGGCGGCCCGCAGGACCGTGCCGAGCATGGACGTGAGGACGCTGTCCGTGTCGAAGGCGAGTGCGACCATGCGTCCCTTTCGGGTGAGGCGGGCCTGGTAGTCGCCGAGGTCGGTGCCGACCATGTCGAGGATGACATCGAAGCGGCCAAGGTCTTCCGGCCGGGTCGTGCGGTAGTCCAGGGCCGCATCGGCGCCGAGTTCCCTGACCCAGTCGAGGTTGCGGGCGCCGGCGAGGGCGGTGACGTCGGCGCCGAGGGCCTTGCCCAGTTGCACGGCGACGCTGCCGACACCTCCGGTGGCCCCGCGGACCAGGAGGCGCTCGCCGGGTGTGAGGCGGGCCTTGTCCGTCAGGGCGGTCAGGGCGGTGGTGCCCGACACCGGAAGGGCGGCGGCTTCGAGCAGGCTCAGGTTCCCGGGTGCTCTGGCCAGCCGCTGCTCGGGTACGGCGACGTAGTCGGCGATGGCGCCGAAGGCGAAGTGCGGCATGACTCCCCACACCGCGTCTCCGGCCTGCCAGGTGCGCACCTCGGCGCCTACCGCTGCGACGTGGCCGGCGAAGTCGCCGCCGACGCCGCGGGGGAGGCCGGCGCGGGTGAACCTGCGCATCTTGCCCGCGCGGAAGGCGATCTCCCCGGCGTCCACGCTGGCGGCGTGCACCTCGACGAGTACCTCGCCCGGACCCGGGCGTGGCGTGGGCACCTCGTTGACGCGCAACACCTCCGGCGGACCGAAACGGTCGTACTGCACGGCACGCATGGCACACATGAGCGGTTCCTCCCGGGCTTTCTCGGTTCCCAAAAAGTGGGGTGGCCCCCCAGTTAATCTTCGCTACGATAACCGGAGAGCCACCCCGGTTAGCAAACACAGGAGGTCACCGTGGCCGGCACTGCAGCGCGACGGCCCATGCGCGCGGACGCCCGGCGCAACTATGAGCGCATCCTTGCCGCCGCCGAGCAGTCCTTCGCGGACCACGGCGCCAACGCCTCCCTGGAGGGGATCGCCCGCCGGGCCGGCGTGGGGTCGGCGACCCTGCACCGGCACTTCCCCTCCCGGCGCTCTTTGCTGGAAGCCGTCTTCCACGACCGCGTCGAAGCGCTGTGCGCACGGGCCCGGGAACACGCCCGATCGAGCGGCCCCGCTGCCGCACTCTTCTCCTGGCTGCACGACCTCAACGCCTATGCGGCAGCCAGTCACGGCCTGGTTGCCTCGCTGCTGCACGACGGCCGGGACGCCGACCTGCTGGAGCAGAACGACGACTGCAAGAAGATGATCACTGCCGCGGCCGGCGAACTTCTCCAACGGGCCGAGCAGGCGGGCGAGGTGCGTCCCGGCATGCACGCCGAGGATCTGCTCGTGCTCGTCAGCGCCCTCTCGCTCGCCACGGAGGGCCACGAGGGCGACGCGCAGGCGGGACGGCGGTTGCTGGACATGGCGATCAGGGGTATGCGTTCGCACCCGTGCGAGCGCACTACTGACTTCGGCTCGTGAAGGTGACGCTGGATCGTCGAGAGTCAGTCCGGTGCCCGCTGTGAAGCCGTCGAGGGTGCCGGGTCTGTACTGAAGTCCTTTGAGCCGGTTGCGTACGAGAGCCTCGACTCGAGCCGGTCGAGGGCGACGACGGCGAGGCCGGCCAGGCTGTGTTTGACGTGCGCCCATACCCCCTCGACCGGGTTGAGGTCGGGTGCGTAGGCGGGCAGCAGGAACACCGTCGGCCATTCCCGCTCGGCGGTCAGCTCGCGCATGGCGTGGGAGACATGGGTGCTCAACCGGTCCCACACCAGCACGATCGGTGCCCTGAGGAGCTGGTGGACACCGTCGACCAGCGCGATGAAGTCCCGCTCGCCCAGGCTGCGGCGCCTGCCCCTGCCCGCGGGACGGGTGCGCAGGCGGTGACGGAGCCGGGTCCGGCAACCGGGCCGCATCGCGATCAGCCCGGCCACCGACAGGCGCCCCGAGCGTCGTCCGCTGACGGTCACGACCGGGGTGCGGCGGCGCCGGCCCCAGGTGCGTGCTTCGGGCGGCCGCCGGGTGAAACCCCGTAGTGCTTCCAAGATGTGCCAGAACTGCGCGTCATGAGTTCCCGGTTCCGGGGGGAGAGGTACCGACCGGATGAACGACAGCTTCGACCGGCGGGTATCCAGGAGATCCGGAGCGTCGGTGGCTGTGGTCCCAGCGTTGGATGGTGACGCGGGCCAGCCGGTTGTGGCCGGCGAACTGCGTGCAGAGTCGGCTTTCGTCAGGGAGCTCTTCGGTGCTCAGTTCTCAGGAGAGCTGCTCGAACTTGTGCCCGGCCACGGTGTGTGCGGTGGTGTGTGTCCCTCGCCACAGCGAGCCCAGGGCGCCTCTGCCGTCGGCGTGTGCCGACGGCGCGGCGGCCGGCAGCGCGACCGCGGCGGGAAGCTGGTGCTCACCACGCTCGTCCGTCAGCCCCGGCGCCGTTACCTGCGGATAGCTGACGGCCGCGGTGACCGTGCCGCCCGGCTCCCGCCTCCCTCCTGCAGCGAGCGTCGTATCGTCCATGCCTGACCTTCCGGCACCGTCAACTTCGGCCGTCGTTACGGCGTCCCTTGTAGTGCGCACAGCAGCCGGTCCGCGAAGAGCGGAGATGAGCGACGTACACGGGGGACGCACATGAGGACTGACGGCAGGGTCCGGCGGGCGGTGCCGGAGGACGCCGCTGCCGCGGCGGCAGCGCTGGCCCGGGCGGCGGAGGACGAGGCCGTGGTGAAGTGGATCACACCTGACCCGGCGGTCCGGCGGCGGCGGGCCGAGGAGGCGGGTGAGTACTTCGCCGCCTGGCTCACCGCGATGATGAGTACGGGCGAGGTGCATCTCGTCGAGGCGGGGGGAGCGGTCGCCGGACTGGCACTGTGGCAGTACTCGGACGCTGGGGCCGGCCCTAGGGTCGAGCCGGCGGCCGAGGCGCCGGGGGACGATGCGGACGACGTCCTGCGGCGGGTGTATGGCGACGACCTTCCCCGGCTCCTCCTGGTGAACGAACTGGTGGGTGAGCGGCATCCGGCCGGGGTCTCGTACTGGTATCTCGCGCAGATCGTGGTCGTGCCGGAGCTGCGGGGGCGCGGCCTGGGCGGGGCGCTGCTGCGCCACCAGCTCGAGCGGGTGGACGAGCAGGGCACGGCCGCCTACCTGGAGGCCAGCTCGCCGCGGAACCGGGTGCTGTACGAGCGGCACGGGTTCCGGGCGCTCGGGGGACCGGTGGTACTGCCGGACGGCGGCCCGCTGCTCCAGCCCATGTGGCGCCCCAGGGCGGACCGCGGGGAGTGATCAGTATGGCTCCTCCACGTCATGGATGGAGCACGAGTCCTGCATGTCCTTGTGACAGGCACGCGTGCACCCTGCTGGTGCCCCCGCACCGCTTCCGGACCGCGATGGGTACGTCCTGCCTTCGTCCTGCACCTCCCAGTGACGCCTCATGGCCATCCGGTAGCGGTGCCGGTCACCGCAGGTCTCGGCCACGTAGTACGTCGTCCGTTCCCCGGCCTGCTTCCACGGTGTTCTCGTCCGGCGGTACGTCGCCCAGGGAGCGGCTGTCGGCCGGAGGTCCGTGACTGCTGCCGTCGAAGGCGTCGGCGAGTCCTGCCGGTCGCACCGCCTCGCGCGCGAGGAGCTGGGCAACCTCGCCGACGCGCGCCTGTGAGGCGGACTGTCCGGCGTACAAGAGGTATGGGAAGGGGAGCCGCCACCAGCGCCGGGTCCGGACCTCTGGTCCGGGGCGCCGGTGACGCCCCCGTCATGGGCGCGCGTACCCGGGTTCACGCCATGGGGACGCGTGCGGGCAGGGTGAGGGCTGAATGGGCCGGTCGTCCCTCCGTGGCCGTGGCAGGCATGGCGCTGAGACTGCGCAGCAGGTCGTTGCGCTGCTCCAGTGCCCGGGCGGTGGTCGGGAAGAGTGTGGCATCACCCTCGCCGACCAGATCCTGATTCACGGTCACGAACGCGCGGGTGTGGTGTTCGTAGGCGGCGAAGCCCGCGGCGTGGTCCCGGTCGGCCAGGGAAGCGGCGAGCATGTACGCGCCGACGAGCGCGAGGTTGGTGCCCTGTCCGGTGAGGAACGAGGGCGCGTACGCGGCGTCGCCCACCAGCGCGACCCTGCCGCTGGACCAGCGGGGCATGCGGATCTGGCCGACCGCGTCGAAGAACAGGTCGTCCGCGTCGCGCAGGGCGGTCAGCATGCCCGGGACCTCCCATCCCGCGTCGGCGAAGACTGCCGCGACCAGGTGCCGTTGGGCTTCCGGGGTCCGGAACGCGTCGAACGGCGGTTCCGGGTGGGCGAGGGTCAGGAGAGCGTGCACGTCGTCGTTGTCCCCCACGGCGTAGAGTGCCGCGGCCCTGCCCGGGGCGTTCCACATCACGGTCTCGTGGGAGAGCCCGAAGGCGTTGCGCAGGGTGAACCCGGCGAAGCAGTAGCCGAGGTACCGGTGGAACTGCTCTTCGGGGCCGAACACCAACGTGCGGGTACGTGAGTGCAGACCGTCCGCACCGACCACCATGTCGAACGTACGCCTGCCGCCCCCACGGAAGGTGACGTCGACCCCGTGGCCGGACTGGTCGAGGGTGTCGACGGAGTCGTCGAACAGGAACTCCACGTCGTCACGGACCGCCGTGTGGAGAGCGTCGGTCAGGTCCCCGCGCCGCACTTCCAGGTCCCGTCCCGCGACACCGCCGGTGACGGCGTGCGGGGCGACCGTGGCCACCTCGCCGCCGTCCTCGTCGAGGAAGGTCAGCCGGCGCAGGTCGATGTGCGCGTCCCGCAGTCGCGGCAGGATCCCCGTCCTCCGGACGACCTCGAGTGCGGTGCCGCGCACGTCGACGGGATAACCACCGTCACGGAGTGCGGCCGCCTTCTCGACCACCGTGACCGCGCATCCGTAGCGGTTCAGCCAGAACGCGAGGGCGTGCCCCGCGACACCGGCCCCGGATATCAGGATCTTGCGCCTCGGCGTGGTACGGGTGTTCCTCGCCAGGTCGGTGCCGGTCATTCCTTGACTCCTTTGCTCATGGTGCGGGCGACGAGCAGGGACAGCGCCGTGACGGTGCCGGCTATGACGAAGCCGGTGACGAAGGCCGATTCGGCCGGGACGTCCGATCCGGAAGGGGTCGCGGCGGTGAGGAGCGCACCACCGGCCTGCGCACCCACGGCGTAGCCGAGCACGCGGGTCACCAGGACCAGGCCGGTGGCGATGCCGGTGTCCCCTCGATCGACGGATGTGGCGGTGCCGGTCACCATCGCCGTGACGCACAGGCCGTTGGCGAGCGAGATCATCGCCTTGCCGACGACGAGGTGCCAGACCTCGGTGTGCACGGCTGCCAGGGCGAGCAGGGCGGCGGCCATGAGGACGATCCCGGCGGTGACCACGGCACGCGAGCCGAAACGCCGCGCCCCGATCCCGCTGACCGGCCCGGCCAGCGTCGCGGCCACGGCGCCGGGCAGCAGGTAGAAGCCGATCTCGGTGGCGTCGGCCCCGAAGCCGTACGCGTCGGCGGGCGCCGCGAGCAGTTGCGGGACGAGATAGACCGCCACCGAGGTACCGACGCAGATCACGAACGTCAGCACACACGACTTCCACACCGCGGGCCGTGCCAGCATGCGCAGATCGACCATCGGTGAGGCCGCACGCCGCTCGACGGCCGTCCATCCGGTCACGAAGGCGGCCAGCACCACGACGAGGGCGCCGAGCACGAGGGGCCGCGAGCCGATGTCGGGCGCCAGCGCGAGGACGAGCATGAGCGTGACCAGCGTCCCGCTCAGGAGAACCAGGCCGGGCCAGTCGGTCCCGGCGTCGTCCGACCGGCCCGGCGGATCGTGCGGCATCAGCCTGTTCACCAGCAGGGTGGCCCCGATGACCGCGATCGTCGGCAGCGCGAACATCCAGTGCCGGGACAGCCCTTCCGCCACGGGCCCGGCCGACAGCGTCCCCGCCATCCCGCCGCCCACGAACAGCCCGCTGACCACCCCGATGGCCACCTTCGACTCTCCCGCGGGGAGGTGTGCGCGCACCAGGATGAACGACAGGGGCAGCGCACCCACCATCGCCCCCTGCAGGACCTGACCGAGCAGCAGCACCGGCAGGTTCGGCGCCAGGGCGGACACCAGACCACCGGCACAGACCACCGCCATCAGCCGGACCAGGACCCGTTTCCCGCCGTAGCGGTCGCCTAACTTGCCCGCGACCGGTGTGACGAGCGCGCCGGTGATGAGGAGCACGATGCTGAGTAACGCCCCTTCGGCGGGACTCATGTGCAGTTCGCGTTGCAGGAGCGGGAGCGTCGGCGTCACCACCGACTCCAGGGCGCCGGTGGCGACTGCCAGCAGGCCGAGGGTGCCGACAGCGGCCTTCCCGATGCGGACCGGGGGAGCCAGGGTCGTGGTCATGGACGTCCTTTCCGTCATGGCCGGGTGAGGAAGGGGTCGGCCGCACGCATGACGCTGCCGCCTTGCCGGGCCCGGCGCGGGCATGGCGGCCCTTCACGCGGGGCGCGGTGTGCACGGTGCTTCGTGGACGTGGACGTGGACGTGGACGTGGACGTGGGCGTGGGCGTGGACGTGGACAGGTCAGAGGTCGTCCGACGGGGTGAACCCGGGGAAGCGGTATTCGAGGCGGCGCGTGCACGGCTCCGCCGGGCGGAGCGGGCGTACAAGTGCGGCACGCTCCATGAGTCGAGATTACACTACACCGTGCAGTGTAGTAAGGTTAGGATGTGCCCATGCCGACCGCGAAAACGCCGACCACGAAGACACTGCGCGAGGGGTCCGCCCGGAAGCGGGCCGCCATCCTCTCGGCGGCCCGGGAACTGTTCCTCGCCGACGGCTTCGAGCGGTCCAGCGTCGACGCGGTCGCCGCCCGGGCCGAAGTGTCCAAGCGGACGGTCTACGACTACTTCGGCGACAAGCAGACGCTGCTGCGAGCAGTCGTCGACGCCGTCGGCCAGTCACTGATCACCACGATCCGGCACACCCTCGACGACACCCTCACCGGCCTCACCGAGGACGCCGACCTCGAGGACGCCCTGGTCACCTTCTCGATGCGCATCGCGACCGACATGCTCGGCTCGGCGGAGTACGCAACGCTGCAACGACTGGTCCGGGTGGAATCCGGCCACCTGCCGCACCAGGGCTACAACTCCATGGCCGACACCCCCGACGAGGCGCTCGCCGAGCGGTTCGCCGCCCTCGCCGCGGCCGGGCTGCTCGACGTCCCCGACCCCCGCCTCGCGGCCGACCAGTTCATCGCGCTGACCTTCGGCGTCGCGCTGGACAGGCTCGGTTCCGCGAACGCCGCGGAGGACACCCGCGTCCGGCCACTCGTCGTCGAGGGAGTGCGGACCTTTCTCCGGGCGTACCGAACCATGCAGGGCTGAGACAGCACGAGCAGCCCACGCGGCCGGACCCTCCGAACTGGTCGCACCACGCGGACAGTTCGTGGGTGGGCCACTGCCGGTAGCGGCTGCGCGGCGTGACGCGCACCGGGCCGCCGTGGAGGTGGGAGAGGTCGAGGTCGAAGCAGAACTCCCAGCGCTGCCACCGCTCGGCGTGGTCGCCGGTGAGGTCGGTGACCTCCTCGGTGGTCGTGCAGAAGCGGGTCGGGTACACCATGGTGCAGTTGCCGCAGGTCAGGCAGCGGGCGGCGGCATCGTCCCAGCGGCTCGCCTCCAGGCTCGCGCCCATGAGGTCACGCAGGCTCACCGGGGGCATGGCGCGGCCCATCCGGTCCCGGGCGGCCTCCACCGCGGCACGGCCGCCGCCCGCGAGTCCGGATCGGACGGACGGTGCGGCAGGCTGGTCGGCAGCTCCGCGCCGGCTGTGCTCCCGGCACGGACGAAGAAGCGGTGACCGGCGTCGTCCACGACCTCGGTCAGCGCCAGATCGAAACCCGCGTCGGCCGCCGGGCCGCTGCCCATGGACACACAGAAACAGGTGGCACCGGGCTCGGTGCACTCGGCCGAGATCAAGAAGGCCCTTATGCATCGCCCCGCGTAACCGCCCGTCCGAGAAGTGGTCGCCGGTCAGGATTCGGCCGACCCTGTACGGCGATGGCCCCCAGATCGCATGCCCACACCCCGAGGAAGGCGTACGAAACCGGCTCGTACCGTCTCGTGCCCCGCGAGGACGGCGCGGTCATCGCCCACACCACGGGCCCCCAGTCGTGAAAGACGTTCCTGCACCCGCAGCGCGCGAAACCGACGACCGTACGGCTCCGCGCGGCCAGTGCCTCGACCAGGGCGTTCGAGTCCGTTGCGGTCCAGGACAGCGGTCGCGGGGCTGGCTGCCATGGTTCCCTCCACAAGCCGAGCCGTGCGGGCTGCTGATACCGGCGGCATCGGCCCCGCGCCGGCACGGGGGCCATGGGTCATTCGGCAGAGGGGGCCTTCTGCCCCTGACACGGTCACCGCGGCTTTCGCGGCGGCCACGTTCGAAGCCCCCACCGGTCTGCTGCCGTCCCGGTACGGACGGACAGGGGCCCGACGTCCCCGACGAGGGCCTGATCGCCCCTCGTCCTGCTCGGTCAGCGGTGCGACGGTGAAGGTGCGGCCCCGTGCTGCGCCTTCGCAGCAGCCCGACGGAAGGCGGTGGGGACGATGGAGCTGCCCCTGGTCGTGGGTGTCGACGGATCGGAACCGAGCCTCTTGGCGGTCGACTGGGCGGTGGACGAGGCCGCCCGGAGGGGATGGCCGCTGCGACTGGTGTACGCCTCGTGGTGGGAACGCTATGAAGGGCTGTCGTCGCCGGGCAGCGTGGAGCGTCCACCGCAGCGTGTGATGGGGGAGGACATCGTCGGATCCGCGGCGGAGCGCGCCCGGCGGCGCAACCCGGATGTGAAGGTGACCGGCGAGGTACTGGCGGAGGAAGCGGTGTCCGCCCTGCTGCGCGAAGCCCACAACGCCTCGGCTCTGGTGACGGGGTCCCGTGGCCGCGGAGAGCTGAAGGGGCTGCTGCTCGGTGCGGTCGGCCTGGCCGTGGCAGGTCGTGCCCGCTGTCCGGTGTTCGTGGTCCGTGGCGACGAGGCGGGCCTGGCCGGCGCACATGAACGGATCATGCTCGGCGCGGGCGAGGCCGGGACGAGCGGCGACGCGGTGCGCTTCGCCTTCCGCGAGGCCGAGACACGCGCGTGCCTCCTCGAGGTCGTACGCGCCTGGCGCTGTCCCGCGCACAAGACCGCCGATCACCCCTTGCTGGTCGGAGAACCGGCTCACCGCCACGAACAACAGGCGTCCGCCCACCTCGACGCCCTGCTCCACGACGCGGTGGCCGACCATCCCCGGGTCCGGGTACGTCGCAGCACGGTCGAAGGGCCTGCGCACAAGGTGCTCTCGCACCGCTCCGCCGCAGCGGACCTAGTGATCATCGGGGCCCGGCGCAGGCACGGCCACTACGGCCTTCAGCTCGGCCGCGTGGGACACACGCTGCTGCACCATGCCCGGTGCCCGGTGGTGATCGTGCCCCAGCGCGTCCGAACTCCTGCCGATGCGATCGGAGGAGGTGGACGGTGAAAGTGTGGGCCTGCATCGCCCACCGGGCGAGCCGCGTCCGTGGTCCGGAGTCCGTGTACCGAGGAAGTGACCAGCGATGTACTGGAACGGCCGTGGCATGACCGGATGGGGTTGGTTCACGATGTCGATCGGTACGGTCGTGTTGTGGGCCCTGCTCATCACCATCGCGATCCTGATCATCCGCGCCCGGAACCGGGCGTCCGGACCACCGCGCACCTCGGCCTCGGCGCCGCCCGGGCAGTTGCTCGCCGAACGGTTCGCCCGCGGGGAGATCGACGAGGAGGAGTACCAGCGGCGCTTGGCCGTACTGCGGGGGAACGGCTCCGGCCTGGCCGAACACTGACCGGCGGTCGTCCGACGATCGACTGACGCGGCTCGGATCACTCCGTGGGCGGGCACGGCGGATCCCGTGCGCAAGCACCCCTCGTGCGGCGTCACGGGCGCGCCGGCTCGATACGGATGTCGGCGACCCCCTCCACCGCGCGCGCCGCCCGTGCCAGTGACGGCACCGGTGCCCTGACGTGGAACGCACCGCCCAGGGCCACCACGCCCTCGGTCACGCTGACGGTCACCTGCGAGGCGGCCGATATGCGGGCGATGACGGTGTGGCGTGCGGGAGGGATGGCGTACCGCCGTGTCGCCGCCGGGCAGGGGCGCGGTCGCGAACCTGCCCACGCGGCGGTAGCCGCTCAGATCGGCGACGAGGATCTCGCCGCCCCACGAGGTGCCGTCGTCCCCGAGGCCCAGCCCGTCGTACGCCACGCCGGGGAAAGGGCCGCGCACCACGCACTTGGCCGCGACCGCGGCCAAGTGCGCGTGGTGGTGCTGCACCGCGGTCCGCCGCAACGGCTCTTCCTGCGCCCACTGTGTGGACACACAGCCGGGGTGCGGGTCGTGGGCGAGCACCGCCGGTTCGATGCCGGAGAGCCGCTCGAGGTCGTCGTACGACCGGTGGAACGCGTCGTACGTCGGCACATCGGCCAGGTCCCCGGTGTGCCACCCGAGTTGGGCCCGGTCGTCGGCGGCGAGCGTGAAGGCGGGCCTGAGCCGGGCGCCGGCTCCGGCCGGCGGGGCGCGGACGCAACGACGCGGGGGCCAGGCCGCGCGCCCGGCGGACGGTGATCCGTGTCCGGCCGGTGAGCCGGACCACGGAGTCGTCGTGGCGGGAGCGGATCGGCCGGTCATGGGTGAGGAAGCCGTCGGCGACGGAGGGGAGGGCGGTCCGGGCCCCGGTGTCTTCCACGGCGATCGGTTCGTCGCTCAGGTTCCCGCCGGTCACCACGAGGGGGCAGGTCAACTCGCCGGGCGGGAGGTGGTGCAGGCCGGTGGTGGGCAGGATCAGGCCGAGGTGCGGCGCACCCGCGTGAACGCCGGGCGCGAGGGCGCGCCCGTGGCAAGGTGCCAGCAGCATCGGACGCGCCGGTGAGGTGGGCACCGCACGCTCGGTGCTGCCGACATGCGCCGACCGGGCCGCCGTTTCGTCGTCCCGCACCATGACCGCGAACGGCTTCGCCGGGTGGCGTTTCCGGTCGCGCAGCCCCGCTACGGCAGCGGAGTCGGTCGCGTCGCACACCAGTTGGTATCCGCCGAGTCCCTGCAGCGCGGCAATGCCGCCGTCGGTGACCGTCTTCACCGCCGCCCGTAGCGCGTCCTCGCCGCGCAGTGCCTCCCAGGCGAGCCGCGGCCCGCGGACCGGGCAGGCCACGGGCTCGGCGTGGAAGCGGCGGTCCTCGGGGTCGGGTACGCCGTCGACTTCGTCCGCCTGACCCGCGAGCAGCAGCTCGACGTCATCAGCCGCACCTTCCACGGATCGCTGTGAACGGCCTCGTGAACGGCACCGTGAACGCCGCGGTCACCGGCCGGATCCACTCCTGGGACCTGTCCACCGGCGTGGACGGTCCCGGAACCCGGTACGTGCTCTTCGTCAGCGGCTGCCCGCTGCGCTGCCTGTACTGCGCCAACCCGGACACCTGGCACATGCGCGACGGCCGGGAGACCACCGTCGACGAGGTGATGAACCGGATCGAGCGGTACCGGGGCTTCCTCACCGCGGCCGGGGGAGGGGTGACCCTCACCGGCGGGGAGCCCCTGCTCCAGCCCGCCTTCACCGGCGCCGTGCTGCACCGCTGCAAGGAGGCCGGACTGCACACCGCGCTGGACACCTCCGGCTTCCTCGGCGACCGCGCGAGCGACGCGCTGCTGGCGGACACCGATCTGGTGCTGCTGGACATCAAGTCCTTCGACACCGGCACCTACCGCCGGCTGACCGGCGGCGAACTCCCCCCGACCCTGGACTTCGCCACCCGCCTGGACCGGCTCGGCGTGCCCGCCTGGATCCGGTACGTCCTGGTACCGGGCTGGACCGACGACCCGGCAGCCGTCGACGGCCTCGCCCGCTTCCTGTCCGGGCTCGGCAACGTCGACCGGGTGGACGTCCTGCCGTTCCACAAGCTGGGCGCGGCGAAGTACGAGGCCCTCGGCCTGCCGTTCCCGCTGCGGGACACCCCGGCCCCGGGGGCCGCACTGGTGCGGCGGGTCCGCGAACAGTTCCGGGCCCACGGCCTGAGCGCCTACTGACCCGCCGACCGCGCCGGTGCGCGCCGAACCCGTACGGCCGGGCACGTCGGCCTCCACCGTGCCCGGCCGGAAACACCTCCCCGGCCGGACGGAACCGGGCGGAACACGACCGGGCCCGTCCGGCTGCGGTCGCGTCGCCGTCGCGGTCAGCCCGCGGCGACGGTATCCGCCCTGGCCGTCCCGGTCAGGGGCACGGGCGGACGGGGCCGCACCCCGAGGACCGGCGTCGTGGACGACGGTGGCTCCGCCACCACCGGGCCAGTGGCCCCCAGGCCGTCGGCCGGTCGTCCGTCCGGGGCCGGACGGGTCGCGCTGCCCCCGGAGGAGCGGGCCGCGCTGTCCCCGGAGGAGGGGACGGCGACAGCCGGCGGGAGGAACATCGGGCCGCGCGCATCCCTAGTGACCACCGGCGCCTGACCGGGCCTCCGGACGGCCCACCGTGCCGGTTCCCGGCAGGGCCGTCGGGCCCGGACGAGGGACCAGCGGTCCCTGTCCTCCCGGCCGGTTCGGGCCGGGGCGATCTCCCGCACGCCCGAACCCCCGAGGCGGAGGCCACGCGGGTTCTCGCGCCGGCGGCCCCCGTATCGCCATCCCGAACGGAGGCCGCCCTCGTGTCCACCGCATCACCGTACAGGGGAGTGTCCGTGCGGGCAGCCCGCACGGACACGTGGCCAGTCGCGCTCGTGCCTGCTCCCGGCCGCAGCCACGACGGCACCGACTCCGCGGTGACTTCCCCGGCGGGTCTCGTGAGTGGCGGCCGAACAGCGGGGCTACCACCGCGCGTCACCCGCCGTTCCCTGAGAAGGGCGATGCCTTCACTTACTTCCTACCGCCCACCACGGCACAGCAAGTTAGGCCGTTCGGTCTACACATAAGGGCCAACTGGCCCGAGTGCCGCTACATGCAAGAGCCGGCACCGCTGTTCGGGATCTCTGAGTTTGCGGCCGGCCGCACAGTCGACCGTTTCGGCCTTCTTCTCGCACTCCGGCCACGTCGCCGTTTCCGCGAGGACGCCGTCCTCATCGCGGATGGGATCCCGGTCTCCACGCGTGACCACACGGTGGCCGAGCAGTCGAGGCACTTGGTCACGGTCGGCCGGCCTCTGCCCGGTAACCGCAACGACTGCCAGGCATGGGAGCTGTCCGGTGCGAAGGCCGCTGTCGGCCACACGACAGTGATCGCTGACGGCGGCTACCGTGGCACTGTGCTGGTCATCCCGCACCGTGCACTGTGCTGGTCATCCCGCACCGTCGCGACCCCGGCCAGAGCGAACTCCCCGGCCACGCGGGCGCGAACCGTGCGGTGTGAGCGGTTGTGTTCCTCGCCCCAGGCGCAGCCTCGCGCGGAAGGCCCGCCGCTCCGCAGTCAGGCCACCGCCCTGCGGGTATCTCATGGTTCGGGCATACCGCAACCGTCACCAGCCGTCAGCCCCCGACGGCATCACGCCCACAACCGCAGTGACTTCGTCGACCAAGCGGGTGGGCCTCGACAGCCGGCGATGTCGATCTGGGTGCGGTTCTCGCTTCCGGGGTCGTGACACGCTCCCGCGGGGGCCTGGTGTCAGACGGGTGGCCAGTTCCGCAGCGCCGCGTCGGCCACCTGCTGGAGTTCGGAGCGGGTGGCGCCGCCGGCGGCCTGGACGGCGATGCCGTTCGCCACGGTCATGATGTATCGGGCGAGCATTTCCGGGTCCGCGCCCGGGGGCAGATCACCCTCGTCGACGGCCCGCTGGAACCGGTGGCGGAGGCGAGCACGGCCGTCGTCGCGCCAGGCGATCAGGGCGTCCTGGGCGACCCGTCCGGACTCGCCGGAGGCCAGCGAGCCCTGCACGCCCAGGCACCCGGCGGGGCAGCCGGGGCGGGTGGTCGTGCTGACCGAGCCGGCGAGGAACGCCGTGGCCACCTCCTGGGCGCTCGGCTTCTCCAGCGCGCGGGCCGCATAGGCGGCGGGGCCTTCGGTGTAGCGCTCCAGAGCCTTGCGGAACAGCTCCTCCTTGTTGCCGAAGGCCGCGTACATGCTCTTGCGGGTGATGCCCATGGCGCGGGTGAGGTCGGTCAGGCTGGCGCCCTCATAGCCCTGCTCCCAGAAGACCAGCATCGCCCGTTCCAGGGCCTCGTCGGCGTCGAAGCCTCTCGGCCGGCCGATCGGCGCTCTCCGGGTGATCTCCACGGCTCCATCCTACCGCCTCGATACCGATCGGTGCAGAAGTGCTACGGTGCTGTTCTGCACCGATCGGTATCTAAGTCTCGGGAGTTCAAGCAATGGGACAGCTGGAAGGCAAGACCGCCGTCGTCACCGGCGGCAGCACCGGAATCGGCCTGGCCACCGCCGCGCGGCTGGCGTCCGAGGGTGCCCATGTGTTCATCACCGGCCGGCGCAAGGACGCGCTCGACAGGGCCGTCGAGTCGATCGGTTCCGCGGTCACCGCGGTGCCGGGCGACATATCGGAGCCGGCCGATCTGGACCGGCTGTACGACGCGATCCGTGACCGCGGCCGGGGCCTGGACGTGCTCTTCGCCAACGCGGGCATGGCCACGCTCGCACCGCTGGCGCAGGCCACCGAGGAACAGTTCGATCAGATCTTCGGCGTCAACGTCCGGGGCACACTGCTCACCGTGCAGAAGGCGCTGCCGCTGCTCAACGACGGCGCCTCGGTGATCCTGAACGACTCCATCCGCGCCGACGACGGCCGGGAGGCCTTCGGCCTGTACGCGGCCTCGAAGGCCGCGATCCGGTCCCTCGCGCGGACCTGGGCCAACGAGCTGAAAGGCAGGGGCGTCCGGGTCAACACGGTCGCGCCGGGCGCGATCGACACCCCCGGAGTCGACATCGCCATCGGCGAGGAGAACGCGGCCGCCGTCAAGGCGGAACTCGCCGCGGGAGTGCCGATCGGCCGGAGGGGACGCCCGGAGGAGGTCGCCGCCGCCGTGGCCTTCCTCGCCTCCGCGGACAGCAGCTTCATGCTCGGCACCACCCTGCACGTCAACGGCGGCGAGAACCAGTTCTGACCCCGCCACGCGGAGTCCAGGCCGGCCGCGGGCGAGTCACCGCCCGCGGCATTCCGCCTGGCCGACATGAGCACCCGCGCAGCGCGCCCGGACCGGACACGGAGCGCAAGATCCACCCCGACCGGTAGGGCCCCGGCACACCCGGCGTCGCCTCGTACGACTTGGTTCGCCGGCAAGGAGGTCCGGCAGCCCGGTGCGCCAGCCTCGACCCGAATGAAGGAGATCGCCACGTCACCCACTCTTCCTCCCCTGTTCCACGTCGGCATCGTCGTGGCGGACCTCGACCGTGCCGCCGCGGACCACGAGCGACGGTGAGCCGTCAGGACCGAGCGGATCATGGATCTCCGCTTCACCGGCGCCCGGTTCCACGGGCAGGAGGTCTCCTGCTCGGCCCGCTACGGCTTCATCAGCACCGGAGCGTCGGAGATCGAACTGATCCAGCCGCTCACCGGCCGCTCGCCGTACGCGGAGTTCCTGGAGTCCAACGGCGAGGGCGTCCACCATCTCGCCTACGCCGTCGAGAGCATCGACCGGCATCTCGCGGCGCTGCGCGAGGCGGGCGAGGACCCGAGTGTCGTCTTCGACGGGGCCATCGCGGACCGGGCGCGCTTCGTGTACCTGGACGGCCTGGCGCACGGTCCGGTCGTCGAGCTGATCGAGCGGACCGGCCAGGGCAAGATCTGACGATCGAGTCCCTCGGGCAGATCGGCACTGCACATTTCCCGCGGGCTGGATTCCTCCTCGACGACGGCCAGTACGTCAAGGCCGGTGCCATGACGATGAACGTCGGCCACCACCACGACGGCGCCGAGTGCGAGACCGCCGGCTGCAGATTCGACGACACCCGCACCGCCGGGGCGATCGTCACCGTCGGCGTGAACGAGCGCGGGCTCTGGTTCTCGGGCGCGGCCGCGCCGTGGCTGTCCGAGTGGGACCACGCCGTCTTCGCGGCCTGCCGGCCCAGCCGCCACATGCGGCAGGGCATGGGCGGGAGCCGGCAGCTCCGCGCGGCCCTCACCGTGCCCGTACCCGGGCACTCCTCGTCGCCGCGACCGCCGTCGCCGAACGGTCGAACCTGGCCCTCGCCGCGTCGGCGACCGGCCACTACAACGACATCGGACAGCGTCCGGACAGCGTGTCCGGACAGGACTCGGGCATCGACGCCGAGCGGCTCGCCGCAGCGCTCACCAGCGGGGCCCTTCCTCGACTTCCTCGCCGACGCTCTGCAGCGTCACGAGACGGAACGACGAGCCGAGACCGAAGGCATGGCCGCGCTCGTCACCGACACCCCCTCCACCCTCGTTCCCGCACGGAACGGAGGGGACTGACGCGGGCTGCAACTGCGGCAACAAGAACCGGCAGACCTTCGAGATCGGGTCGCCACCACGGTCGGGAAGGTCGTTCTCTCCTCCGGCAGCAAGCCGACCGCCGTCAGCGTCTCCGGCCGCTACCCGGGCAGCAAGGTCCAGGACAAGGCCACCCGTGAGACCGTCCACACCAACGCGGTGAAGGCGCCCGAGACGGTCGACCAGTCCATCGCGTAGACACGGCGCGCGACGCATCTGGCCCGGCGAACGGTGAGGCTCATTGGGTCAGATGCGTCGTTGCGACAGGTGAATCGGACACCCATCAGGCAGGTATCGGACATTCCGTGTGCCTGGGGTTACTACGGGATACCCGTGTGCTCACCATGAAGGTGTCCATGCCAGACCTGACGTACGGGGGTACATCATGCGTATCGGTAGGAAGATCGCCGCCTGTACGGTGGCCGCAGCAGCGGCCACCGTGGGTCTCGCCGTCACGGCGCCGACTGCTTCGGCAGCGCCCGCCGCAGGCGGTACCGCACCCGCCTGCATCGGGCGGTACGTCGACGGCGATCCGGACGGCTTCACCGTCCTCCTGGAGAACAACTGCGGCAAGACCATGCGAGTGCAGGTCGTTGTCGCGTACGCCCCGGACAGCTCCTGCTACACGCTGTCAGCGGGTGCCAGCAAGCTCTACACCTACCGCGGCATCACGGGCGTCTACGACCGGACGGCCGTCTGCTGACGTCAAACCATCGACGCGTGCAAGGTCGTCAAGGACACCTGCGGGCCAAGATGCAGCCCTGACGACTGCTGGTCATGGGCCGGGTCTCCAAGATGGACTGCTGGAGATCCGTCCCATGGCCGAGTACGAGATTTCCGAGGACAGCCGTTCCCTCGACGACGCGCAGTTCGCTGAAGCCCTCGCCGGCGCCGCCGAAGCCTTTCCAACCCGCGCGTCACGTACGCGAGACCGAGTGGGGCGCCCGTGATGTGCAGGAGCTGCCGCCTGGTCTCGAGGAGCGCGTGGCCCAGGGGGCGCCGTGAAGGGGCGGGTGTTCATACAAGGTTCGGGAGACGGCGGTGACGTAGTGCTTCGGCTCCTCTGCGACGGGTGTGTCGCACTGCCGACCTCGCTGGTGGACCCGTCCCGGGACCAGCGCCGTGCGGGACGGCGGTAACCCCGGGACCCACTATTCTCAGGTGCCCTGTTCTGCCGGGCCCGTGATGCGCAGATGCGGGACGAGGGCGAGCACGCGCTCGCGGAGGCGGGGCGGCAGGTGGTCGAGTGCTTGTGGATCGTCCGGATAGCTGGAGCAGAGCGCATTGAGCCACACCTCGAGGGTGTCGTGCCGGTCCGGATCGCACCAGCCTTCCCTGGCGGCGATGTCGGCGCCCACGCTGTGCCAGACGATGCTGTTCTCGGGTTTCGGCCGCTGGGTGAGACCGGCCAGGTGCTCCTCGACGCGGGGGGTGAGGAAGGCCTGCACGTGCCGGTCCTCTCCGACCTGCAGGTATCGCCGGAGGTGGCTGGGTGGCACGTCGGCGTCGCGGAGGTAGGCGCTGATGGTGCCGATCAGCAGGTGCAGGTGTTCAAGCCCGTCAGTGAGCTTGTACAGGGTCATGCGCTGCCATTCGGCGAAGTCGCCGTCCGCCCAGCGTCCTTCGTCGACTGCTTGGGCGAGGTACCGCACGATCCGATGTGCGTGGTAACGAACCAGTTCAGGCAGCTCTTGCGGTACAGGCACGTCATGGAAGTCCGGAGGATCGCCGGGCTTGCCGGAAGCTGCTGTGAGTGAGTCGGCGGCTCGCAGCCGATCTCGCCGCACCGCGGCGAGTGCGGACGCGTAGCTCTCTCCGGTCTCGGCTTGACGGCGTCTGGCCTCGTTGGCCCGTGCCTGGTTGGAAGGACGCATCGTGTGGCTCCCGCGCCGGTCCCGTGACCCGACGCCGACTGAGGCGACGCAGGTGGTCATGGGCGATTACGCGGGGCGTATGTCGGCCTTCCTGGCGAAGCCGGTCACGGGCCGTCATCGCTCAGCCGGGGCCGTCGCGAAGCGACCCGCTCACTCCAACGAACAACATGCGCGTAGGGCACGGTCGCACAGGGGTGCTCTTGATCGCTCGGTATGCGGGATCAACGCGGACGAGCCGAGAAGAATGCGGAAGGCGCCGGCGAGAAACCGCA
The DNA here is from genome assembly GCF_014650915.1 of Streptomyces poonensis. Taxonomy (GTDB): domain Bacteria; phylum Actinomycetota; class Actinomycetes; order Streptomycetales; family Streptomycetaceae; genus Streptomyces; species Streptomyces poonensis. The sequence goes on from NZ_BMVW01000014.1 coordinate 223,972, forward strand.
ACTGACTGCTCCTTGCGCAGGCAGTGGTCGGCCGGCAAGACAGCGAAGGCGGCATGCAGCACGGCACGCATGCCCTTGCCGTGCCATGCCCTTGCCGTGCCATGCCCTTGCCGTGCCATGCCCTGCCGTGCCGTGCCATGCGCGGGCGTGGTCGCCGACGAACAGCTCCGCGCTGTACTGGTCGCAGGAGATATCAGTATCTGTTGGGGATCGCCCTGAGCAGCGTGGGGCCTATGGTGTGATGGCCGTACCCGACCGTCGTCGTCCGTCCGTAGTGGTCAGGTTTTCCCTTCAGTAACGCGACCACCCAGGATTGGCCGGCGGAACCCTTTACCAGAACCGCCGGACGAGCCTGTCGCTGGGTGTCCTGCCCGCGCTGTCAGCCGATCCGCCGGGCCAGCACCTGTCCGGGCCATGTCCCGGACAGGAAGCGGTCGGTGGGGGTGAAGCCGTTGCGCTCGTAGAAGGCGACCAGCTCACCCCCGCCGCCCGCCCAGCAGTCGACCCGCAGCAACGCCACCCCGGCGTGCCGGGTCTCTTCTGCCGCATGGGCCAGCAGCGCCGCTCCGATGCCCCGACCGGCGTACTGTCGGTCGGAGACCAGCAGCCGGACGTACCGCTCGGGTTCCCCGGCCGGCGCGATCGGCATCTGTGGGCTGGGCCCGAAGTCCAGCACCAGGGCTCCGACCGGTGTTCCATCCAGCTCCGCGATGTACGGGGCGTTTTCGGTCATGTACCGCTCGACTCGCGCCACCCCGCCTGGCTTTTGCGAGTACGGTGTCGTGCCCCACTGCTCGGTGTTGCCGCGAGCGTTCATCCAGGCCACCGCGGAGTCGAGCATGTTCAGCACGGCTGGTGCGTCGGCCAGGCCGCCGCGCCTGATGCGTATGTCATGCGCAGTGTCGATCACGGCGGAAGCTTAGCGGTCGGCAGTGGTCGGCTCCGAAAGCCTGTCGAAAGTTGATCACGCTGCCGGTGCGACGGAGGATTCTTCTCGGTGATCGGCGGTGTGGCGGTCGAGCGCGGCCAGTGAAGCGTCCAGATCGGAGGCGGTATTCGGTCATACGGTTGTGTGGCTGAGGGAGTTCAGGTCGGCCGGTTCGTCCTTGGAAAGGTGCAGAGAGGCGGCCGCCACGTTCTGGGCGAGGTGGTCGAGGTCGCCGGTGCCGGGAATGGCCAGGAGGTGCGGGCCGCGGTGCAGCGTCCACGCCAGCAGGACCTGGGCGGTGCCTGACCGCGCGTGGGACCGAACTGTTCGAGGGTTGGTGGACGCGATGCTGTGTGCGGACGGGGCCGGTGAGAACGCCGGTGGACCTGACGTTGGTGGCCGAGCACCGACGCGGGCATGGCGCCATGTACGAGGCCCCTGAACCATGGGTATGCCGATGTGTCGCGGCTGCGTCAGGTGCTGGCCGGGCTGCCCATGCCGCAGGCCGCCGACGGGCGCCTGGTTCTCGCGGTCGACATCAGCCACTGGCTCCGTCCGGACGCGCCGACCAGCGCAGACCGTCTGTTCTGCCACGTATTCAGCCGTAGCGGCCGCTCGTCGGACCAGTTCGTGCCCGGCTGGCCGTACTCCTTCGTCGCCGCTCTGCGCGCGAGGCGGTGAAGGCTCTCGCCGTGGCTCGCGTCCTGGAGATCCGGCGGGGAGACGGCACGTACGTGACCAGCCTGCAGCCCCGTCTGCTGTTCGAGGGCCTCGGCGGAGCGGTGGAACTGCTGCAGGGCGACTCGGCGGCCCTGGGGGAGTGGATGGAGGTGCGACGGCTGCTGGAGCCGGCCGCCACCGCGCTGGCCGCGACCCGGATCTCCGACGAGCAGCTGGCCGAGGTGAAGACACATCTGGACGCCCTGCGTGAAGCGCGCGACGATGTCGAGCTGCTCAACGTCCATGACACGGCCTTCCACCGCGCTGTGTTCTCCGCCACGGGCAACGACACACTGCTTGCTCTCCCGGAGGCGTTTTCCGGCCGCACCCTGCGTGCCCGGATCTGGCGCGGCCTGGTCGACGCACAGGCAGCCGAACGAACCCTCGCCGAACACGAAGCGGTCTACAGGGCGCTGAGCTCACGGGACGCCTCCCTCAGCCAGGCCGCGGCGCTGCTGCATGTGAGCAGCACCGAGCAGGGGCTGAGGGAACACCTGCGGACGGAGAACGCAGCGTCGGACTGAGCAGGCCGCAGCCAAGGAGTACGTCCCCGGAGGGATCGCGGCCGCCTCATCGGCACGGCACGGAGGGTGGAGCTTTGATCGAACCGGTCTTCGCCGCCTGGCGGACGAGACGGACCGGGCCCGGCACGGTCGCCCGGGTGCACGACCTGCGGGAGCTTGTCAACGCCGTCCTCTACGTCAACCGCACCGGTATCCCGTGGGAGTACCTGCCGCACGACTTCCCGCCGTACAGGACCGTCTACGACTACCACGCCAAGTGGGAAGCCGACGGCACCACCCAGCAGGTCCACGGCCTGCTCCGGGACAAGATCCGGCGAGCCCACGGCCGCAGCCCGCAGCCGACCGCGGCCGTGATCGACGCGCAGAGCGTGCAGACCTCGTCTATCGGGAAGGCGGCCCGGCGAAGCCGTCGACCCGCAAGGTTCTCGAGGACCTCGCGCAGCCACTGGCTGCGGACGGCTGGCAGCCGGACCAGAGTGTGCTGGAGAACTCCCGGGTCGGGTCGGGTCGGAAGAGGCTAGGTCATGTTCCGCTGAGTGGTGGAGTTCGGTTGGCCGCGTGACGTTCAGAGGGTGTGTTTCGACTATGCGTCGGTGAGTGCGGGGGCCGCTACCGGTTCTGCGGCGGCGAGTTGGGCCATGGACCCTTCGGAGAGGTAGCGGCCGTCGGTGACCTGCCATTCGTCGTGCTGCTCGGCCAGGACGGCGCCGGTCCGGAACAGGGCCACCTCGGTGTCCAGGTCCTGGCGGAAGCCTCACCCGCCGCGGCCGCACCGCTGCGTGCGCCACCGGCGCTGGGACCCGGCTCGACGAGGAGCTGTGGCGGGGCTGCGATCCCCGGCGATGTCCTGCGCCGCCGGTCGAACTGTCCGCCCGGACATGCCGGCAGGTCCCGTCCGGGGAACAGGGCATCAGAGCCACGGGGAGGCCGGTGGCGGGGGCGATGGACATCGCAGGCCCAGGACCGCCGCGGGCGGCCCTGCCGCAGCCTCTTCGCGGCGGGGCGGCGGCCCGGTTGCCCGCCGGCGCGGTGCCCGGCCGGCTCGTGCCCTTCGGCCGACGCCGGGGGCACTGGCCGGGTCGCGGTGCGGACGCCGGCCGCCGGGGTGATGAGCCGTGGGTGAAGGACGCGCGCCGACGGCCGGGCTTATCGCCTTGCGGGGCGGCCGTGTGCGGGGCCGGACGGGTTCCGGCGAGCCGGTGCCGTGAGGGCACGCGGCCGACCCGGTTACACCGGCCGAGTTTCCGGCAGGTGCTGCTTCGCCCACTCCCCGAGCTCCTCGAGTGCGGGCCTGAGCGCGGCCCCCGCCTCCGTCAGCCGGTAGGAGACCCGCAGCGGCGGCCCCTCGTCGACCTGGCGCACCACCAGTCCCGCGGTGCCGAGCTCGCTCAGCCGGTCGGAGAGCATCCGCTCGCTGATGCCGGGAATCGCCCGGCACAGGTCGGCGAAGTGGGCGGGCTGCTCCACCAGCACGGCCACGATCGGTCCGGTCCAGCGCTTGCCCAGCAGCTGGAAGACCCGGGTGATGCTCTCGTCCACCCGCTTGCACGCCCCTGCTTCGTGGCTCTGTGCGTCTTTCATGACCCCAGCGTACTACCCTGCCGTGCGGGGCTGAAAAAAAGTAAGCTACAGTGTGAATGACAGCTAGGTACGGAAACTTAGCCCCCAGCGGTCTGTCCTGGGGCGCCTCTTTACTGGAGATACACATGGCCACCCTGCTGCACATCGACTCGTCCGCCTTCCCGAGCGAGGCCTCCTCCTCCCGAGCCGTCACGGACGCCTTCCGCAAGACCTGGCAGGAGCAGCATCCCGACGGCACCGTGATCTACCGCGACCTCGCCGCGAACCCCGTCCCGCACATCACCGCCGACGCCCACACCGCCGGCTTCGCGGATCCGGCCGCCCACACCCCGGAACAGGCCGCCGCCTTCGCCGCGCGCGTCAAGCTGATCGAAGAGGTGGAGCAGGCGGACGCCGTGCTGATCGGCGCCCCGATGTACAACCTCACGATCCCCTCGACCCTCAAGGCGTGGCTGGACAACGTGATCCTGTTCGGCCGTACCGCGGGCGAGGCCCCTTCTGCCCAGGGCACCCCGGTCACGGTCGTCGCCAGCCGCGGCGGCTCCTACGCGCCGGGCACGCCGAAGGAGGGCTACGAGTACGTGCAGAACTATCTGCAGGCCGTCCTCGTCGACATGCTCGCCCTGGATCTCGACCTCATCGTCCCCGAACTCACCATGGCCCCGCACAACCCGGCGATGGCCGAGCTGGTCCCGCTCTTCGAAGCCTCCCGTGACCGCGCCCTCGAGGACGCCGCCGCCAAGGCCAAGCTGCTCACCACGCGCTTGCCCGCCTGACCGGGAGGGCCACAGGACCACCGTCCCGCGCCCTGTCCATCCCCTCCGGAAGGGCGTCGGACGGCTGGGCCGCGTTCCCTTGGCGAGGAACGAAACGAGGGAAGAGCTTGCGCACCGCGCCCCCACCGTTTCCTCGGCGGCGTGCTCGATGGCGCGGGTGGTACTCGGCACCGTGTCGCTCGACACGCCGCCGAGCGTGCCGGCAGCAGGCGCTCCGCAGGACCCTGACGGCTGACGGAACTTCAGCCGGCAGCACTCCACGACGCCCCCGGTGGCTGCCCGGACCGCGACGGTGACTCACCAGCCGGCCTCCCCGGCTCTCGGACCGGTACAACACGGGCAACGGGTGATCAAGGCCGAAGAGCCGAAGACAGGTGACGCCGGGGCTCCCTCCCCGGATCGGGGCGCCGGCACAGCAGTCGGTCCCGCCCGGTTGGAACCGGGCGGGACCGAGCCAGCAGAAGGGCGCGGTCGTGAAGGGCGGTCGCCTACGCGGCGAAAGGCTCTGCAGGGCTTCAGCCCACTGTCCCCTTCACCACCACGCCCTCCACAGCACCCCCGGCAGCGCAGATGTTCCCCGGCGGCCGAGGCGGCTTCTGCCACGGCCCCACCTGTTCGAAGCAGGGGGCCTGGGGCTCGTAGAGCCTCTGGTGCGGGCCGTGTCCAGGGCGGATGCGACAGCGGTTTCGTCGGCGCTGCGGCAGGAAGCCCAGCATCCGTCCCAGCGGACATCAGGGCATCACCGCAGGGTAGAGAACCCGCGCGATCGGTCTGCGGTCGACGGTGAGTGCACCCGAGGCGCGAGGAGGGCGCGCAGATCGATGGCGCGGTGCCCACGGGCGGTGATCGCATCGAGGATCCGTGGCAGGGCCTGGGCGTCGATCACCTCGGTGCGGCCTTGGGACGCGCCGACGTGCATCTGCAGGATCGCCCCGGGGCGTAGGGCGTCCAGTGCTCTGCGCACCGCGTGGTCCACGCTCATGCCGCCCTCGGTACCCTTCCACCCGTTGGTGTCGGTGGTGTATTCGATGTCCGCGAAACCCAGCCGGTTGACCTCCCTGATGTGGGCGGGACTGGTCTCGCTGTAGGGGAACCGGAAGAACGGGGTCAGGGCCGTTCCGGCACCGGCCGCGCGCAGGGCCCGGTCCGCTGTCCGCACCTCGCGGCGTCTCACGGCCGCGGTCACGTTCGCGAAGTGCGGGTGGCTGTAGGAGTGGTTGCCCAGCCCGTGTCCCGCGGCCGCGATCCTCTGCACCACTGCGGGGTGCCGGTCGGCGAAGTCGCCGGTGAGGAAGAAGGTTGCGGGCGTGTGCCGGCGGGCGAGCTCGGTGAGGATGCGGTCCAGGCCGTTGTCGTTCCAGGCCGCGTTGAACGTCACCGCGACCATTCGTTCGCGCGTACGGATGACACGGTTCTCCGAACCGAACAGCGCCCGTAGGCCCTTCTGGTCCACGGTGTCCGCGGTGTCCGCGGCCGCCGCCGGGGGCGGCGAGACGGCCTCGGCCGTTGCGGCCCAGGGTTCGGGGAGCACCCATCGGGCAGCGAGCAGCCCGGCGGCCGCCCCGAGTCGGCGGCGGGATACACAGCGGCGTGCGGCGAGGGGAGGACGTGGTTCCATGCCGTCGTCATCGGCCGGCCGGTGTCCGCTCCTTAGCCCGTACCAAAGACGGGGACGAACCGGGTCCCCTTGACGCCGCAGCAGCCGCCATCCTCCTGGCCACCGGACTCAGCACATCGAACGCCGTGGCAGCACCGCAGACAGCGCTCGATTGCAGCCACTCCTGGCGCAACGCCAGCTCCCAGTAAGACCAGATCGTGTACGACGGCGTCAACATGGGCACCGGACCCCACACCTCCTGCACCGCCATCGCCGGCATCGCTTACGGCACAGGCCTGTACGCCCACTGCTGGACCTACGGCACCTCCGTCGATGGAGACACCATCTGGTGGCACGTCCGCAAGGAAGGCACCTCCGCCCAAGGAGGGATCGCCGATCGCTACGCACCTCACGCGCCCCGAACGCAGGTCAAGTGCTGAACCTGAAGCTTCCCCGTACTAGGGTCCGTCTTCATAGATCGCTAGCTGGTTGGCCGCGTGTGGAGGAGCGCCCCGCCGGGTGATCAACGGCATGGTCTGCAAGGTCCGGACCGGGATCTTCTGGCGTGACCTGCCCGAGTGCTACGGGCCGTGGCAGACGGTCCACACCCTCCCCCACACTCGGCTTCGCTCGCGCGGGGGCGCCCCCATCGCCGCTACGCGCTCGACGGGGTCTTCGCCCGGGCCCTGTTGATCACGCCCTCGGCCGATCCCGAGGCAGACTGACCACGAAGACTCACCTCGCCTGCGACGGCCGGGGCCGGCCACCGGCCTTCCGGGACATTGCCGCCGGGGACTTCACCGGTCGAAAGTGGCCAGCAGCGGCAGGGAGAGCCATTCACCGCGCTCACCACCGACTATGTGGGAATCACGGAAGAATCGGTGGTGCTGCAGCTCGGACGGGGCAGGCGCCCCGATTCCGCGTGCAGGGTGAGGTGCACCTGCAGAGCGCCGACCCAGACCAGCGCCGCTCCCAGCAGATGAAGTCCCACGGCCAGAGCGGGCAGGCCGGTCAGTGACTGCACCAGGCCCAACGCACCCTGGGCCAGGACAGCCGCCAGAAGGAGTGCTGCCTTCCGGCGGGTGCCCGCGAAACCGTCCTTCGGCAGGGCGAACAGGAGGCAGCCCCCGACGGCCAGGACGGCTGCGCCCAGCACTCCGTGGACGCCCGTGACGAGCGTCCAGTCGAAGGGCATGCGCGGTACGTCGGAGGAGTCACCCGGGTGCGGGCCGGAGCCCGTTACGAGTGTCCCCGCCAGGATCAGCACGGCGTTCACGGCGAGCAGGGTGACCGAGGCGGCACGGCAGAAGGGGGGCGGCGCAGCGGGCTGTCCGGAGGACGTCGCGGAGGACGTACGCAGGCTGCGGGCGCGGTCCCAGGTGATGACCGCGGTCGTGAGCAGCAGCATCGCGGCGATGAAGTGCGCGGCGACGACGTAGGGGTCCAGCCGCATCCACACGGTGACTCCGCCGACCACCGCGTTCAGGACGACGACCCAGAACTGTGCCCAGGCGCCGCGCAGGACCGAGGGCGCCGGAGTGCGCTGCAGCCGGGCGGTGACGATGACCCAGCCGACCACCGCACACAGAACGCCGGTCAGGAGCCGGTTGCCGAACTCGATGACACCGTGCAGACCCATCGTGGCCGTGGGAGCCAGTGTTTCGTCCGCGCAGGCCGGCCACTCGGGGCAGCCCAGTCCGGAGCCGGTGATGCGGACGATGCCGCCGGTGACGATGATGGCGACGCTCGCCACGACCGAGGCCAGCGACGCCCGCCGGACGCTGGGCGGCTCGAGTGAGTGGTGGGCGGCCGCCCAGGACAGTGGTGTCCGCATGCGCCTGCTGTCCGTCACCGGGCATCTCCGTGTGCCTGCCGAGCGGCCTCGCGGGAGCGCGCGTCCCGGTCCCGTTCCAGGCGCACCAGGACGATGCCGTAGGCGACGACCCAGACGACCCACAGGAGCCAGCCTGCGAGGCCGAGGAGGCCCAAGGGGCCGTTGTGGTCGATCACCAGAGGGGTGAGGGTGGCCGAGGTGAACAGCAGGGTGGCCGAGGCCAGCCCCAGGACGTGGTGCCAGGGCCGGATGATTCCGGCGTGCCGGCCGCCGATGGACAGTCCGACGAGGGCGAGGGCCAGGAAAGTGCCGTTGAGGGTGAACAGCGCATCGTGCAGAGCCCACAGCCCCGCGGACGCCTCGGTGCCGTCGGCGGCCGTCGACGCCAGGGCGAGACGAATCGCGATCACTCCGGCGAAGGCGGCGTTCTGCAGGGTGATGCCGGCGAATCCGAGCAGCGACCACGCCTCGGTGCGCGCCCGCTCGGACCGCCACAGCGCGCGGACCGCGCCCGCGCCGAACAGCGTGGCCAGTGCCCAGGCGGCGGGCGTGAGCAGGGATCCGATGCCGACCAGATCGCCCCGCGTGCTGAAGAACGCGTCGACGGCATCGGGGTCGGCGCCGGTGCGCGGCAGACCGGCGGGGACCACGATCACGTTGCCCATGACGATCAGTAGGGCGAAGCCGAGAGCGGCGATTCCGCTGATACGGAAGAAGCCCGTAGCGGGAATGACCGGCGGAGGTGATTGACGTAACATGTATTCACTATAAGCACCGTAAACTCAATGGGAAGGCCTGTTGTTGTGAGCGATGAGCCGGTCCGGCGCCGCTACGACTCGCTGCGCCGGACAGCACAGGCGCAGCAGACACGTGCGGACATCGCCCGTGCCGCACGGCGGCTGTTCGTCTCCCGAGGATGGGCGGCGACCACCGTCCGGGACGTGGCGCGTGAGGCCGGGGTCTCCGTACCGACCGTCTACGCGGCGTACGGGAACAAGACCGGACTGACCCGGGCGCTGGCCGACGCGGCGGACCTCTCGGCCGACGTGGCCCAGCTGGTCGCGGAACTGGAGGACCCGGCTGCCGGTCCCGCTTCCCAGCTGGCGGCGATGGCCGCCTTCGACCGGCGGCTGTTCCAGCGCGCGGGCGACATCATCACCCTGGTGCGCGAGGCAGGACGCAGCGATCCGGAGCTCGCGGCCTTCTACCGCGACAGCCGCAGGCGCGCCGACGAGGCCCGCGTCCAGGTGTTCTCGTCCTGGCCGGCCGATGTCCTCCGGCACGGCCTGGAGGTCCGGTCCGCCGCGGACGTCTACGGGGCCCTGTGCAACATCGACGTCTACACCGAGCTCACGGTCGAACGCGGCTGGTCACCCGACCGCGTCGAGCAGTGGTGGGGACGAGCGCTGGTTCGCGAACTCCTGGCCTGACCCAGTTCCTTCCTTTCTGCCGGCTGACCCAGTTTCTCTCTCAAGGAGCGACCTGATGGACGCATACGACGCATTACCGTTTCCGCGCACCGACGTGGCGCTGAGCACGCTGCACTTCGTGAAGGGCATCGAAGATCCGGCGATCTTCGACCACAGCCTGCGCAGCTACCTCTACGGGCGTTTCCTCGGCGAGCGGCAGGGGCTGCTGCCCGACCGTGACTACGATGACGAACTGCTGTTCCTGGGGTGTCTGCTGCACGACGCCGGCCTCAGCCCCGAGGGCAACGGCGATCAGCCCTTCGACATCGACGGCGCCGATCTGGCCGCCCGTTTCCTCACCGAACAGGGACTGTCGCCCGAGAGGATCGAGGTCGTCTGGGACGCCGTCGCCCTGCACCTGCACTACGAGGTCGCCGTGCGTAAACGGCCCGAGATCGCCCTGGTGACGGCCGGTGCCGGACTCGACCTCGGCGACGACGACCCGCCCGTCCTGCCGGCCGACTGCACCGACCACGTCCACGCCCTGCTGCCCCGTCTGCACGCCTCCGCCGTGCTCTACGACACGATCATCGGCCAGGCGCTCGAGAAGCCGCACAAAGCCCCGCCCTTCACCATGGCCGGCGAACTCGTCCGCCAGAGAACCCAGGAGACCTGGCCCACCTGGCAACAACTGATGAGCCAGCCTTCCGGCCGGCACGACTACGACGGCTACCAGCCGAGAACGTGATCACAGACCCCCGGTGCTCTTCGACCGGTAGCCGTCGCAGTCGTTCCGGCCAGCAGGCTGGGGCATCAGTCGGTTCCGCAGGTGTTGCCGACGCGGCTGCGCACGGCCACGATGCGGCGCTTGCCCATTTCGCGAGTCTCGTCAGCCGGAATCACCAGCAGGCCCCGGGGAAAACCTGGCCCGGCCGCTGACCTGATCGCCGACGCCCTCACCCGCGCCGACCCCCACGACCCCCGCCCAGCCCGGGACCCGGGCGCACTGGCAGAGATCGCCGCCCACTGCGGACGGTTGCCCCTGGCTCTGGTGATCGCCGCCATGGTCTCGGTCGGCGTCGTGGGCTTCTGGGCCGCCTACCGGCTCTACCGCGCCGAGAAGAACCGGACCGCCCAGGCGGCCACGTGAGCCGCGCCGCCCGTGCCGCGCACCCCTGAGCCGGTCGTGCTGCCGCCTCTGGCCAGGTGATTCGGGTCGCTCCTGACGGCGGCTTGTCGGTTGAGGCGGGCGAGGCTGCCGATGCGGCCGACGGTGCGCTGGTGGAGGTAGGGGGCGTGGGCCCGGAAGGTGCCGGGCCGGTGTGCGTGGAGGTCGAGGGCGTTTTCCATGCCGGTGATGAGGTCGGTGATGGTGTCGGTGAAGGGCCGGGTGCGGCCGTGACGGGCAGGGAGGGGGCCGGCGAGCTGGGCGCCGCGGACGCCGGAGAACAGGGGAGTGGCGGCGACGTCGATGCCGGCGTAGGCGAAGGTCGCTGTGATGCGTTTTCCGGCGGATCGGGTCCGCAACCGTCTCAAGCGCGGATCGCGTGGCGGGCGGCCGCCAAAGTTCGACAAGGACGACTACAAGCAGCGGCACGCGGTCGAGTGCGGGATCAACCGGCTCAAGCGTCACCGGGCCGTCGCCACCCGGTACGACAAACTCGCCGTCCGCTACGAAGCGACCGTGCTGGTCGCAGCCATCAACGAGTGGCTGTGACCAGCACTTTCACAACAGGCCCTAGCGGTTGTCGCGGCGCCCGGCCCGTCGGCACACATCTCGTCCCAGCCCACAGCCATACGTAAGACAGACACATCCCATGAACACGACGATCGCGCGCTCGGTCACGCTCGCCCTGGCCGCCGCGGCCATCGCCCTGGCCGCCGTCGGCACCGCCAGCGCGGACACCAACAAGAGCCAGCAGACCTCCAACATCAGCGGCCCCACCGCGCCCGTCCTCTCTCCCGGCACCGGCCCCGGCGACAACCATCAGAGCAGCCAGCAGGCCATGATCAAGCGCCACACCAGCAACTGGTCCGTCATCGACTACATCGAGGCCCCCAGCCTTTCGGGCGTCGCCGTGGGCCTCTGACCCGGCGCTGACGGGGATCATCGGGCGTTCCTCCTCGCCCGGCGCCGGCCTCGGCAGCACCGTGACCGGTCCGCGACGTCCGCAGGCTCACGGACCGGTCGCCGCATGCTCCCAGCGCGCGCCGATGCTTGCCACACCCGAGATCCCTACCGGGCTTCTACGGCGGCAGCACACTCGGCCGTCCCACCGCAAGCCTCTGGGTGACGTCAAAACACACCGCCATCGCGAATCCGTCCAGGAGGTGACTTCCACAGTCACCTCGAAACGACTCCCGCGCTGAGACACACAGCCATCGCCGCGACGCTCGGTGGCAACCGCACGACGTCACCCGGGTCCTCTACCGCACGTGGTGGTACCAGCGTCGGTGTACCGCGGGTTCGACGCACAGCACAGCGGCGCCCGCGGTCGCGCCGACCAGTAGGGCGGACCCGCCGCCGCCGTTGAGGACCGCGCCGAGGCAGGCGGCGGCAACGGCGAGCGGGCGCAGCAGGGTCAGTGGACCGAGGCCGATGACCACCGCGAGGGTGCCGGCGCGGAACGACAGGGCGAAGTAGGCGGCGAGTGAAAGCAGTACGGCGAGGGCGTAGACGGTGAGCGGGAGCAGATAGCCGAGGCCGCCGGCGGTCAGAGTGTCGTAGGTCCGTGCCCGGTCACCTGCGGTCAGCAGCAGGAGGGCGGCGGTCAGCGTGGGGGCGAGCAGCAGGACGGCCCCGACGGCCAGCCCGCGGAGGGCGGCTCGGGCGGTGGCCCGTTGTTTACGGATGCGGGCGTCGCTGCCGGCATAGGCGCGGAAGCCGCTGAACGCCGCGTCGACCAGACCGAGGAGCACAAGAGGTATGGCGGGCGTCATCGGATGCTCCCGGCGAGGTGCTCCGGGCCGACCATGCGGTGTGCGTCCCGCCCGAGGGCTTGGCGAAACGGCGCCTCCAGTCGCGGGCGCACTCCGATGATGGGGCGCAGCGTGGTGCAGAACGGGTTCGCCGCACCGCGCGGCTCGTACAGCAGTGCGCGGATGCCGGGTACCGCGGCGGCGCGCAGCAGTGTCTCGTCGCTGTGCGCGCGCCGTGCGGAGACGACGCCGTCGTGGCGGCCGAGCGGGTTGCGCATCCGGGCACGATGGAAGATCCAGGCACCAATGGGCGCGAGACGGGTTGCGGCGATGTCGAAGTGGCAGAAGGCATGCGCCGGTGAGGCGGCCTGGGCCTGGAAGAACTCGGCCAGGGCGGGACCACGGAAATGGTGCAGCACGCCGGTGGAGACGTAGACGGTCGCGGCCTCCGGCAGGTCGAAGGCATTTCCTCGGACGAAACGGCAGCTGAGCCCCTCCGCCCGGGCAAGGCGGTCCGCCTCGCCGACCAGCGCGGCGTCGAGGTCGACCCCGACCAGCTCGACGTCCGTACCGAGGGCCTTGGTGGTCGCCAGCCGGCGGACCAGGTAGCCCAGACCGCAACCGACGTCGACCAGGCGGTACGGACCGGGCTGCCCGGTGGTCTCCCGAATCGCGGTGAAGAGCGGGCCGAGCAGGTGGACCAGCCGTTCACCGATCCGCAGCTCCTCGCTCAGGCGCTGGAGCTCGGTGTGGACGCTGATGAGCAGGCGGTCCACGGCGTGCGGGTCGAGCACGCCGTCCCGGTCCGTGGGCAGCTCGGCGACGATGCGGGCCGCGCGCTCGTCTCCGCTCTCACGGAGCTGCTGGATCACCTCGGCGCGCCGGACCGGGAGCCGGTGACCACTGTGCGGATCCACCACCGTGATCAGGTCGGAAATCTCAAGCTGGTGCACGGGGCAGAACCCTACGCCCTCCCCCCGGAGGCCCGTGGGCCAGCTGCCCCTGCCGAGGAATGTCCACAACCTCCCGCACTCCTTCGACACCGGTGCTGTCGAGACCCGTGCACATCTCGATTCGCTTGCGGGTGCCGGCTGCCTCCCGAACCGGCGACGTCACTGGGAGCGCGTGGCCGCGTTCGCGGCTGAGCCGACGTCAACACGGCTGCCTCACCGTTGAGCCTTCCACATCCGTGCCCCTCGGGCCTGTCTGGCCGTTGATCAGCGCAAAAGGTGCTCATAAGACGACCCGCCGATGACATCAATCGTGCGCGGACCGCTTGAACACCGCTCCCGTCGTCCCGGTAGACCCGGACGGCGCACGGGTCTCACCAGTCGAAAGAGGAAGCTCATGACGCGATGCGGTATGCCCGCGCTCTGAAAACGTGGCTCGGCCACCATCCTGACCGCAGCCCTGACTGGCCTCGCGGTCACGGCAGGGGCGGGAGTGGCGGCAGCCGACACCGCCACCGGCACCCAGAGATCCACCATGCTCTGCAACGTGGTTCTCGCCCGGAGCGGATGTCGGCGGCTGCCGCAACGTCCAGGTCGCCGGCCAGGACGTGGTGAAAAACGGCACCGCCAACACCGCGGTCGTCGATCACGTCAAGGTCGAGACGATCGCCGGGCTGCTGCCCTGACCCTCCGACGTTTCGCGCGCGGCCCGGCTTCGGCCTCGTGCTGGCACCGCCCACCCTGTGCGTCAACCTCCCTTGAAGGGGGAACCCATGCACGTGCTCCTGCGCCCGACTGCCCTGCTGGCCATGACCGGCGCCGTCGCCCTGGCCGCCGCGGCCGATACCAACAAGAGTCAGCAGACCTCCAACATCAGCGGCCCCACCGCCGCCGTCATCTCTCCCGGCACCGGCCCCGGTGACAACCACCAGGGCAGCGAGCAGGCATGATCAAGCGCCACACCGACAACTGGTCCGTCATCGACTACATCGAGGCCTCCAGCCCCACCGCCGTCGTTGGCCTCTGACCCGGCGCTGACGGGGCATGATCGGGCACTCCTCCTCGCCCGCCGGCCCCTGCACCACCGCGACCGCTCCGCGCTGATCGCAGACAGCGCGGAGCGGTCATCGCACGTCCCAGGCGTGCACCCACACTCCCGCCCCCTCCACGCCGGGCCTCTGCAGCGGCAGCACACTCATCCGCCCCATCGCAAGCCCCTGGGTGACGTCAGAACAAGCCGACACCGCGAACTCGACCAGGAGGTGGCTCCCACAGTCACCTCAGAAGGACGTCCACACTGAGATACGAAGCCCCCGGATGCTGGCCGCGAGGGTGCGCAGGTCCCTCTGCAGGCCCTGCCGCCGGGCCGTGCCCATGGACTGGCGCACCTCGTCCGTGATCTCAATGGGGTACGTGTTGCTCACCGGCCCACCTTGAACAAGTCACCCCCGACGATGGCCAGACCGCGAGGTCACCAAGCCGGACGCCTCACGGGAAAGCTCTGGCCAGCCGGTGATCGTCCGTGGCAGGCTCGTGGCTTTCCAGGCAAGGGGAGCAGCGTGATGAAGTGTTTCGCAGAGACGGAAGGCGAACTGTGTCCGGACTGCAAGCCGGGACCCAGCCGGGAGAACGCCTGCCTCGGAGTGGGGACGCCATACCAGATGTGACACACGCCGGACTTCCCCCTCACAACGGAGCAGGTTCAGGAGATCGCGTGATCGGCACAGACGGTGAGTTCCTCTCTCACGTATCGGAGGTCGTCTTCGACCTGGGCATGGACCGCCTCCGGCTGACGAATCTGGACGTGGCCTCGCGTCGAATGACGGTCGCGTTGATCCCCGGTCCGTTCCAGCCCCCTCTTTATGCGGAGGGAGAACCGCCCGACACCAGCCGCCAGGGGCGCCGTACCTACGATTGGCAGCCCGCCGTCCACGCCCCCGCCTGGATGACCATGGCATGGCTTCTGGAAGACATTGCGGCCTTCAGCGGTCAGATGGCTGACGATCACATCGCCGTTACGGGGCTCGAAGCGCCCACGAGTCAGATTTGCGATCTCCTGGTGCGTGACGGAGACAGTCACTACCGGGTGCGCATTGCGCTGGCGGACCGCGAGCAACTCCTCGACAATCCCGGTATGTTCCTGCATGAGGTGTTCGCCGAGGGGCGCTACCGCAACTACCTCCGCACACCTTCCGGAGCCGACACGGCCATCGTCGATCTGCGTGACGTCCTGTAGCACGGAGGACCGCATCGCCGCCCAGTAGTTACTACGCCTGTCTCGTCGACAGCCCCTCTGCGAGGCGGTGTGCCAGGTGGAGCAGGTCTGTCAGGTGCAGCACTCGTCCGTCGGATCCTGGAAGGGGGACGTGGAGCGGCCGGGTCCAGCGGGCGGGGATTGCGTCCAGCCCGTAGTAGGCCCCCGCGAGGCCTCCGGTCACGGCGGCGACGGTGTCCGTGTCACCACCGAGGTCGATCGCCGCGCGTATTGCGTCTTCGAAGCTGGTGGTGGTGCGCAGGGCCCAGACGGCGGAGCCCAGGCAGGGCCAGACGGCACCGTTGAACTCGGTCGCCTGATCGGGGTGCCAGGCGGGCGCGAGGACGGTGGCGTAGCGGCCGCGGTGGTCGGGGTGGACGAGAGCCAGGACGTCCGGAATCGCGGTGAGGGGGTCGGTGTCCTCGAGCGTGAGGCGGATGAGTTCGTGGAAGATCGCGGTGCCTTCCCAGGCCGCGCGGTCGCCGTGGGTGAGGGCGGCGATGCGGCGGGCCGCGTCCATGGTGGCTGCTTGGCCGGCGGCCGCGAAGTGGACCGCGGAGGACGATGCCCGCATCAAGGAGCCGTTTCCCGCTGCTCGCTGGTTGACCTGGAAATGGATCGCGGCGGCGAGGTCCCAGGGCATGCCGTTGGTCAGGACGTCCTCGGTCTGCAGGCCGATGTCCTTGGGTTCTGATGCCGCCCACCGCTGGAAGCGGGCGAAGACGTCCGGCAGATCCAGTCCGCCCCGCTCCAGCAGGAACTCCGCGACCAGGACGGCCATCTGCGTGTCGTCCGTGGCCTCGCCGGGATCCCAGCCACCGCCTCCGCACATCTCGCCACCGGCGCCAGGCTCGGGGAACCGCGCGGAGAACGCTCCCGGAGGACCGAACTCGAAGGGGCCGCCCAGAGCGTCACCCACCGCTGAGCCGACGACCGCGCCGGCGGCCCGCTGAATCCGCATCATTCACGCAGGTTATCCGTGTCGCGCAGACGGCCGCGCGGCCCTGTTTCCTTCTTCGGCTCCCCGAACCATCGGCGGCGAACGCGTCCTGTCTACGGCAGATGTACCGCCCGAGACACTCTGAGTCTGAGCACCCGTACAGGTCACATACTGACTTCGGCTCATTAGGGTGATCTCTCGCGATGTGCCTGATGCGACCGGGGTGCGGGCTGT
>NZ_BMVW01000015.1 GCF_014650915.1 Streptomyces poonensis
CGCTGGGTAGTTGACGCAGCATGCATCCAGCACGCTCCGTGACTTCGCCCCCTTCCATGCTGCGGCTCGCGGGCGCCTCGCTCGCCGGAACCGCCAT
Organism: Streptomyces poonensis; assembly: GCF_014650915.1. GTDB lineage: Bacteria > Actinomycetota > Actinomycetes > Streptomycetales > Streptomycetaceae > Streptomyces > Streptomyces poonensis. Next base: position 98 of record NZ_BMVW01000015.1, read on the forward strand.
CGAGTTCTACGACTTCTTCGTGTACGGCACCGCTGCCGCGCTGGTCCTCGGGCCATTGTTCTTCCCCACGTTCTCGCCGGTGGCGGGCACGCTCGCCGCCTTCGGGACGTTCGGCGTCGGGTTCGTGGCCCGTCCCCTGGGCTCGGTGCTCTTCGGGCACATCGGGGACCGGCACGGGCGGCGGCCCGTCCTCGTCGCCTCCCTGCTCCTCACCGGCGGGGCGACGGTCGCCGTCGGCTGCGTACCGACGTACGACGCGATCGGGCTGACCGCTCCCGCGCTCCTCCTCCTGCTGCGGTTCCTGCAGGGGCTGGGGCTCGGCGGGGAGTGGGGCGGTGCCGTCCTGCTGACGGCGGAGCACGCGCCGGCCGAGCGGCGCGGGCTGTGGTCGAGCTTTCCGCAGATCGGCCCCGCCGTGGGGTTCCTGCTGGCCAACGGGGTGATGCTGGCCCTGTCGGCGACGCTGTCGGACGCGCAGTTCGCGTCCTGGGGGTGGCGGGTGCCCTTCTGGGCGGCGGGCGTGCTGGCCGTGGCGGGTCTGTGGCTGCGCTCCTCGCTCGCCGAGAGCCCGGCGTTCCTGGACATCGACGTCCCCGCGCGCCTGCCGCTCGCCGAGGTGCTGCGCGGCCACTGGCGGCTGGTGCTGCTGACGGCCGGGGCGCTGTCGGCCGGTTACGCCGTCTTCTACACGGTGACGACGTGGTCCCTCTCCTACGCGACCGAACGCCTCGGCGTGGACCGTACCGTCATGCTGATGTGCATCATGGCCGCCGTGGTGGTGAAGGGGGCGCTGACGCCGCTGGTGGCGGTGCTGGGCGACCGGTTCGGCCGGCGGCCGCTGTGCCTGATCGGCAGCGCGGCCTGTGTGGTGTGGATGTTCCCGCTGATCGGCCTGCTGGCAACCGGAGAGCCTGCGCTGATGTTCCTCGGCTTCCTGGTGGCGATGCTCGCGTTCATCACCATGTTCGCCGTGATCGCCGCGTATCTGCCGGAGCTGTACGAGCCCCGGGTGCGCTGCACGGGTGCGGCCGTGGGCTACAACCTGGGCGGGGTCCTCGGCGGGGCGCTGACGCCGGTCGTGGCGACGGCCGTGGCGCAGGGCGAACGGGTTCCGTGGGGCGTGGCCGCCTATCTGACGGGCGTCGCACTGCTCAGCCTGGGGTGCTTCGCGCTGCTGCCGGAGACACGGCCGGTGCGGATGGCGGCGGCGACGAAGGGGCGGGCGGAGGGAGAGACGGAGGCCACGGTGGGGTGAGGGGTGATGAAGACGGGGTGCGGTGGCGGGGAGGCGGGCCGCTCAGGGGTTGGCCGCCAGTTCCAGGAACACCGCGAGCAGCACCAGGTGCACCCCGCCCTGGAGCGGTGTCGCACGTCCCGGCACCACGGTGAGGGAGCTCACCACGATGGTCAGTGCGAGCAGCACCATATGGGTGGCCCCGAGGCCGAGGACGAGCGGTCCGGAGAGCCAGACCGACGCCAGGGCGACCGCGGGGATGGTCAGGCCGATGCTGGCCATCGCGGAGCCGAGGCCGAGGTTCAGACTGGTCTGCACCCGGTCGCGGCGGGCCGCGCGCAGCGCGGCGATGGTCTCGGGGAGCAGCACGAGCAGGGCGATCACCACACCGACGACGGCGTGCGGCAGCCCGGCCGCCGAGACACCCGACTCGATGGTCGGCGAGACGCCCTTGGCGAGGCCGACCACACCCACGAGGGCGAGCCCGAGCAGAACGAGGCTGATCATGGCGGTGCGGGTGGTCGGCGCCTCGGCCTGCTGATCCTCGGTGACCACCCTGCCGTGCCGGGTGATCGGCAGGAAGTACTCACGGTGGCGCACGGTCTGGGTCGCCACGAAGAGTCCGTACAGGATCAGCGAGGTCACCGCGGCGAACGTGAGCTGGACCGTGGAGAACTCGGGGCCCGGCGCGCTGGTGGTGAAGCTGGGCAGGACCAGGCTGAGCGTGGCGAGGGTGGCGACCGTCGCGAGAGCGGCGCCGGTGCCTTCCGGGTTGAACACCGCGACCCCGTGGCGGAGTGAGGCCACCAGGAGGCTCAGGCCCACGATGCCATTACAGGTGATCATGACCGCGGCGAAGACGGTGTCGCGGGCGAGGCTGGCGCTCTTGTCCCCACCGTCGATCATCAGGGTGACGATCAGCGCCACCTCGATGACCGTGACGGCGACGGCGAGGACCAGGGAGCCGAAGGGTTCCCCGACGCGGTGCGCGACCACCTCGGCGTGGTGGACGGCGGCCAGTACGGACCCGGCGAGCACCAGCGTCACCACGATCACCAGCAGCCCGGGCAGGTCGCGGCCCCACGTGAGGATCAGCAGGACGACCGCGATCATCGGAGCGACCGCCGTCCACTGCAGCAGGAGCGGTCCGGGGCGAACGACCATGCTGGGATCGTCGCAGAGGTGAGGGAGCTCCGCATTCCGGCCGTACGGGCGGTCCGCCGTGCCGGTGCGCACGAGCACGCCCCGCACGAGCGCCGCACGAACGAGCACCGGGAGCGGTGATCGGCGAGGTGCCGTTCACCGCTCCCGGTGTGGGGATGGGGCGAGCCGGAGGCGTCAGGCCTCGACGCTGTCCTTGTCGGCGGCGTCGGTCTTCCGCTGCTCGGCCTCCGCCTGCTTCTTGGAGGCGATCAGGCTGGTGATCGTCGTGATGATCAGGACCGAGCAGATCACGCCGAGCGAGACCGGAATGGAGATCTCGGGGACGTGGACGCCGGACTCGTGCAGCGCGTGCAGCACCAGCTTGACGCCGATGAAGCCGAGGATGACCGACAGGCCGTACGACAGGTGCACCAGCTTCTTCAGCAGACCGCCGATGAGGAAGTACAGCTGACGCAGACCCATCAAGGCGAACGCGTTGGCCGTGAAGACGATGTACGGGTCCTGGGTGAGGCCGAAGATCGCCGGGATGGAGTCGAGCGCGAAGAGGATGTCGGTGGTGCCGATCGCGAGCATCACGATCAGCATCGGCGTCATGACGCGCTTGCCGTTCTGCTCGATCCACAGCTTGGTGCCGTGGTAGCGGTCGGCCACACCGAAGCGGCGCTCGGCGGCCTTGAGGAGCTTGTTCTCCTCCCACTCCTCGTCTTCCTCGTCGGCGCGGGCCTCCTTGATGAGCTTCCAGGCGGTGTAGATGAGGAAGGCGCCGAAGATGTAGAAGACCCAGGAGAAGCTGGTGATGATCGCGGCGCCCGCGGCGATGAATATCGCGCGGAGCACGAGGGCCACCAGTACACCGACGAGCAGCACACGCTGCTGGTACTGCGAGGGCACCGCGAACTTCGCCATGATCAGGACGAAGACGAAGAGGTTGTCGACGCTCAGCGACTTCTCGGTGATGTAACCGGCGAAGAACTCTCCGGAGGCCTGGCCGTCACCGAAGACGAGCAGACCGAGCCCGAAGAGCGCGGCGAGGACGATCCAGACGATCGTCCAGATACCGGCTTCCTTGATGGACACGTCATGGGGCTTGCGGCCGATGAAGAAGTCGGCCGCGATGAGGGCTACGAGGCCCCCGATGGTCAGGACCCACAGGGTCGTGGAAACTTCCACTGCGCCTCCGGCAGTACGTAACGGCAGATGTCAGCGTCGTCGCTGCCGGAGGTCTCTTCCACCCGGGGCACCGATGACGCGGACGCGCCTGGAACCGCCGGGCCGACGCCCCGGGATCCGACCCGGTCGATCGGGTCCGATCCGTACTGACGGGCACGCCGCAACAGGTAGGGAGTACTCCCCTCCGTGAGAACGAGAGTACCCGAATCACCAAGGAACGGTAAAGCGATTAGTAAAATAAAAGCCAAGTGAACTGGTCAACGCCCTGGGCCGGGCCGGGCGGGCGACCCGTACGGCCTAGCGGTCCCGGATCCGGCGGGCCGCGGCGACCCGGGTGAGGACATGCCGCAGGACCTGACTGCCGGACGGCACGAGCGCGGGCTCGTACGTCCAGGCGTGCCCCACCCACGGGTCGGCGAGGTGGTCGTCCGGCACGGGGGTGAGGCGCAGCAGCGCACGCCACAGCGGGTCGAGCAGCGGACCGTACCCGACGGCGTCCTCGCGGTCGGCGACCAGCATCAGATGGACGCCCACGGCCGGGCCCTCGTCGGCGAGGTAGCGCAGCCGGGTCACGGCCCGGTCGTCGAAGCCGTGCGGGAAGTCGTTGACGATCAGCAGGTGCCCGGAGGTGTCGAAACCCGGCGGCAGGGCGTCCGGCGCACCGCCGCGCACCGCCATCTGCACGAGGTCGACGCGCTGGGTGAGCCGGCCCAGTACGTCGGCCGCGCCCGCGGCGCCCGTGGCGGGCGGACCGGCGAGGAGCCCGCTGTGCAGGAGCGGCGCGAACGCGGACGTCCCGCTGCCCGCCGGATCGAGGACGTGCACGGTGAACTCGCCCGGCGGGTGGACGGCCAGGAGGCGGGCGGCCAGCGCGGTGGCCGTGTCCAGGGCGAGACGGCGCAGCTCGCCGGTGTCGGCGGGTGCGGCGCCCGCGGATCCGGTGCGTCCGCTGTCGACCCACAGGCCGCGCTCCAGCGGCAGCCGGACCAGCAGGGGAATCCGCAGGCCGGTGCTCTCGGGCAGGTGGAGGTCGCCCAGGCGGAGGGCCATCGGATGTTCCGTCGGCACTTGGTAGCCCTGCCAGACGGGGTTGTCCCAGCGGGCGTACGCCGGGGGCAGCGCGGGCTCGACCACGTCGGCCTCGGCCCTGAGCTGGGCGAGGTCCCGGTCCAGGGCCTCGCGGGCCTGGTCGACGAGCCGGCTGTGCCGGGCGCGGGCCTCCTCGCGCGCGGCGTCGGCCCGGCCGCCGGTGCGCTCGCGCGGGTCGGAGAGGACCTTGTCGAGTTCCCGCTCCCTGCGGGAGTCGGCGAAGTCGACCGCGCTGCGGTACGCGGCCGTGGTGCGGGCGAGGTCCTCGAACATGCCCCGGACCTGGTTGTAGAGCCGCTCGTCCAGAGACCAGCCGGTCGCGTCCCCGGCGACGGGCCGCGTCGGCTGCCCCGGCCCGGCCGGAGGCACGACGCGCTGGGCGGGTCGGGTGGGCGGAGACGGCGGAGGGGGCGCGGTACGCCGGTGCGGGTGGGTGTAGTCGACGGGGCCATCGGTGGCGGACGCGGGCGGTGCGACTGCGTGTGCGTCCGAGGGCGGTGCGACGGCGTACGGGGCGGTGGGCGCGGGCCCGGGGTGGGGTGCCGTGCGGTCGCCCGGCGTGCTGTCGTGCGGGCCGGCCGCGCCGTCGAGCGGGCCGGGGACGTCGGCGTAGGGCGGAGTAGCGGCGTCCTGCGCGCCGGACGCCACGGAAGGCACCCCTCCGCTGCTCCTGGGATCCGGAGTGCCGTACGGGCTCTGTGGTGCGTCGGCCGCGCCGGTCCTGGTGGCGCCCGGGGGCTCGTCCGCATGACCAGCGGGTGCGGTGCCCTGCGGGATGCGGCCGGTACCGGGGGTGCCGGGCGGGTGGGGCGGCGGGGCGGCCACGGCGTCGGCCGGGCCCTGTGCCGTCGCCTCGTCGATGGTGTTCGCCAGCTGCCGTGCCTCGGGCAGGCCCAGATCGGCGAGGAGGTCGGCGAGGCCGCCCGCGTAGCCCTGGCCTACCGCACGGACCTTCCAGGCGCCCTGTCTGCGGTAGAACTCCAGGGCGACGACGGCCGACTCGGTGTCCAGACCGGTGATCGTGTACCTGGCGACCTCGGTGCCGTCGGGGCCGGTGACGGCGACGAGCGGCGCGGCGACCGCCCCGAACCGTACCGGTCCCCCGGCACCCGACGGCAGCGCGAGCAGCACGCTCACCCGGTGCACGGCCCCCGGCAGGGCGGCCAGGTCCACGGCGATGCGGTGGTCGGCCGCCGCCTGCCCGGACACCTCGATGCCGGGCAGGGCGGGCGCGCCCGGACGGGCCACCCGTTCCCCGCCGGTCACCGTGCCGTGCTCGTCGCCGAGCGTGGCTCCCGCCACGACCGGCCCGTCGGCCCGGACGCGTACCTCGAGTCGGACCTCGGGGAGCGGGAGGTTCTGCCCCCGGACCAGTTCGGCCGTCATCGCCCTCGTCCCCCTGGTGTCGCGTCGTGCGCCGTGCCTGTTTCAGGGACGCGGCTTCACAGGACCGGCTCGATCGCCGGCATCAGGTCCTGGAAGGTACGGCCGTCGGCCGGTACACCGAGGGCGGTCATCTGCCAGCCGGTGCCCGCGCGGTGCACCTTGGCCATGATCTGGGCGGTGTACGCGCCGCCGCCCGCCAGCGTGTAGCGGGCGAGCTCCTGGCCGTTGGTCTCGTCGACCAGGCGGCAGAACGCGTTCTGCACCTCCTGGAAGGTCTGGCCGGTGAAGGAGTTCACGGTGAAGACGATCTGGTCGATGTGCACCGGCACGCGCTGGAGGTCGACGAGGACTGCCTCGTCGTCGCCGCCCTGGCCGACGCCGCCGACGAGATTGTCACCGGTGTGGCGGACGGAGCCGTCGTCGCTGACGAGGTGGCGGAAGAAGACGACGTCGACGGGCTGCCTGTCCGCGAACAGCACGGCGGAGGCATCGAGGTCGATCTCCCGGGTGCGGGTGCCGAAGAGCCCGCGCCGGGGAGCGGCCTGCCAGCCGAGCCCCATGCGCACCGCGGTCAGCGTGCCCCCGTCTTTCTTCTGCAGGTCGATGGCCTGCCCCTTGGTCATGTTGACCGTCACGCCGTTCCCCTCTCGAGCCGTCCCCCGGTGCCGCGGGACCTGCGGATGACCAGCACCCTACGGTTCGCCACGGACAGTGCCGAAGTCTGGATCGCACTTTGTGTCGGTCTTGCAACACACCGCACCCGCCCCGCCGGGACGGGCTGTGTCCCGGCGGGGCGGGGAACCGTCAGGCCAGGCCCGCCTCCTTCATCTGCCGCAGTTCCTTCTTCATCTCGGAGACCTCGTCGCGCAGCCGGGCGGCGATCTCGAACTGGAGGTCCGCGGCGGCCGCGCGCATGCGCTCGGTCATCTGCTCGATCTGCTCGGCGAGTGCGGCGGCCGGGCGATCGGTCGGCACCGTCTGTGCGGCCTTGGCCTTGCCCTGGGCGGCCTTGGTCCCCTTGTCCGCCTTGCCCAGGGAGGGCACGGGGGCCTTGGCTCCCTTGCCGTCCTTCAGATGGCGGTAGCCCGTACCGAGCAGCTGTTCCGTGTCGACGTCCTCGCGAGCGATCTGCGCCACGATGTCGTTGATCTTCTTGCGGAGCGGCTGGGGGTCGATGCCGTGCGCCTTGTTGTACGCGACCTGCTTCTCCCGGCGGCGGTTGGTCTCGTCGATGGCCTTCTCCATCGCCGGGGTGATCTTGTCGGCGTACATGTGGACCTGGCCGGAGACGTTGCGCGCCGCGCGGCCGATGGTCTGGATGAGGGAGGTCCCGGAACGCAGGAAGCCTTCCTTGTCGGCGTCGAGGATCGCCACCAGGGAGACCTCGGGCAGGTCGAGGCCCTCCCTGAGGAGGTTGATGCCGACCAGGACGTCGTACTCGCCGGCGCGCAGTTCGCGCAGCAGCTCGACGCGGCGCAGGGTGTCGACGTCGCTGTGCAGATAGCGGACCTGGATGCCGAGCTCGACGAAGTAGTCGGTGAGGTCCTCGGCCATCTTCTTGGTGAGCGTGGTCACGAGGACGCGCTCGTCCTTCTCGGTGCGCGTGCGGATCTCGTGCACCAGGTCGTCGATCTGGCCCTCGGTGGGCTTGACCACGACCTCGGGGTCGACCAGGCCGGTGGGGCGGATGATCTGCTCGACGGGGTCGTCCGCGCGCGAGAGCTCGTACTGGCCCGGGGTCGCCGACAGGTAGACCGTCTGGCCGATGCGCTCCGTGAACTCCTCCCACTTCAGTGGACGGTTGTCCAGGGCCGAGGGCAGCCGGAAGCCGTGGTCCACGAGGGTGCGCTTGCGGGAGGCGTCGCCCTCGTACATCGCGCCGATCTGGGGCACGGTGACATGCGACTCGTCGATGACGAGGAGGAAGTCCTCCGGGAAGTAGTCGAGCAGCGTGTTCGGCGGGGAGCCGGGGACGCGGCCGTCGAAGTGCATCGAGTAGTTCTCCACGCCCGAGCAGGTGCCGATCTCACGGAGCATCTCGATGTCGTACGTGGTGCGCATGCGCAGCCGCTGGGCCTCCAGCAGCTTGCCCTGCCTCTCCAGGTCGGTGAGGCGCTCGGCGAGCTCCTTCTCGATGTCGGTGACGGCGCGCTCCAGGCGCTCGGGGCCCGCCACGTAGTGGGACGCCGGGAAGACGTACAGCTGCTGGTCGTCGCTGATGACCTCGCCGGTGAGCGGGTGCAGCGTGGAGAGGGCCTCGATCTCGTCGCCGAACATCTCGATGCGGACGGCGAGCTCCTCGTACACGGGGAAGATCTCGATGGTGTCGCCGCGGACGCGGAAGGTGCCGCGGGCGAACGCCGTGTCGTTGCGCGTGTACTGGATGTCCACGAAGCGGCGCAGCAGGTCGTCGCGGTCGATCTCCTCGCCGACCTTGAGGGGGACCATCCGGTCCACGTACTCCTGCGGTGTACCGAGACCGTAGATGCAGGAGACCGAGGCGACCACGACGACGTCGCGGCGGGTGAGCAGCGAGTTGGTCGCGGAGTGGCGGAGGCGCTCCACCTCCTCGTTGATCGAGGAGTCCTTCTCGATGTACGTGTCCGACTGCGGGACGTACGCCTCGGGCTGGTAGTAGTCGTAGTACGAGACGAAGTACTCGACGGCGTTGTTGGGCAGGAGCTCGCGGAACTCGTTCGCCAGCTGGGCGGCCAGTGTCTTGTTCGGCGCCATCACCAGGGTGGGGCGCTGGAGCTTCTCGATCATCCACGCGGTGGTGGCGGACTTGCCGGTACCGGTCGCGCCCAGCAGGACGACGTCCTTCTCGCCTGCTTCGATCCGCCGGGCGAGCTCGGCGATGGCCGTGGGCTGGTCGCCGCTCGGCTGGTAGGGGCTGACGACCTCGAAGGGCGCCCCCGTGCGTTCGATCTTTGATACGGGCCGCATGGCATCAACCGTACGGCCCCGCACTGACAACGGGCCCTGATCAGCGATTCTGCGGGGTGCGGGAACCCGGGCGCCGGTGGTCGTGATGGTCCCGGCGGGGCCGGAACTCCTCGCGTCCGCCCAGGTGGGAGGCGGTGGCGTGGGCCGGAATGCCGGGGAGCCGCTCCTCGGGGAGCCGGTCGGGCCGGCCCATGACCATCCGCGGGTCGATCACCACGACGACGCCGGCGAGGCAGAGGAGGACGAGCGGACCGATCAGCATCGGCGCGAGCAGGCCGGCGGCCGGCTCGCCGGCCGGGATGCCGTCGGCGTCGTGGAGATGGACGGTGAGGGCGGCCATGCCCGTGTAGTGCATGCCGGTGACGGCGAGACCCATGACGAGGCTCGCGCCGACGCTCCACAGGAAGCCGCGGACCTGTGCGGCCGCCCAGAGGGCGGCGGTGGCGGCCACGACGGCGATGACGACCGAGGCGCCGACGGTGAGGGTGTTGTACTCCAGCTTCCCGTTGAGGCGCATCCCGGCCATGCCCAGGTAGTGCATCGAGGCCACGCCCAGCCCGGTGAGGGTGCCCCCGGTGAACAGGGCCGTTCCGGTGGCGCCCCGGTGGCCGACGATGAAGATGCCGACCCCGACCATGACGATCGCGAGGGCGAGACTCGCGAAAGTCATCGTTTTGTCGTAGTGGACCGGGGCCTCCCGGACGTGGAAACCCATCATCGCGACGAAGTGCATCGTCCAGATGCCGGAGCCGATCGCCGCGGAGCCGAGGGCGAGCCAGCCGATCCGCCAGGACCGGGTCACGAGCATCGATCTCGTGGTGCAGCGCAGACCGAGCGCGCCCCCGAGGCAGGCCATGAGATAGGCCACCACCGGTGTGACGAGTCCGTAACTGAAGCCGTCGACCGTGCCCTGCATCCGCGGCTGCCCTTCCCGCCCTGTCGCGTGCCTGATTGCCGTGAAACCGCTCCCGCCCCGGACCGCGGCAACGGTCATGGCCGAGTGCAGAGAGTATGACCCTCACTGGAATGGTCGAACGACATTCCGGCAAAGAAACACGGAGCTGCCCCACTTGTGCGGTGCCCGTGAGCGCACTTGGGTAACACCATTCAATTCATGGCCATCCTGCACCCCCTGTCCGTTGACGGACTGCTGTCAGGCTTGAGCTGTTCGTCATCGTCCGATGCGAGGAGTACGCATGCACATGCGTTCGGTTGTCGCCATGGCCTCCGCACTCGTGGGAGCGGCCGCCACCCTCCTGGTCCCTGCTCCCACCGCTCAGGCGGCCGCTGGCAGCGACCGCCCGACCGTCGTGGCGCACCGCGGGGCCTCCGCCTACGCGCCCGAGAACACTCTGGCCGCCGTCGACAAGGCCGCCGACCTGGGCATCCGCTGGGTCGAGAACGACGTCCAGCGCACGAAGGACGGCGAGCTCGTGGTCATCCACGACGCGACCCTGGCGCGGACGACGAACGCCGAGCAGCTCTACCCGGACCGGGCCCCGTGGAACGTGAAGGACTTCACGGCCAGGGAGATCAGGCGCCTGGACGCCGGCAGCTGGTTCAGCCCCCGTTACGCGGGCGCGCGCGTGCCGACGCTGGAGCAGTACATGGCACGCGTGTCGCGCAACCACCAGAAGCTCGTCCTGGAGATCAAGAACCCCGCCCTCTACCCGGGCATAGAGCAGCAGACCCTCAAGGTCCTGGCCAACGAGGGCTGGCTCAGCCGGCAGCACCTGCGGTCCAGGCTGGTCGTGCAGAGCTTCAGCGCGGACAGCGTCCGCACGGTCCACGAGCTGCGTCCGGGCGTCCGCACCGGCTTCCTGGGCACCCCGGACGTCGCCGACCTGCCCGAGTACGCGACGTTCGCCGACCAGATCAACTCGACGTACACGAAGATCTCCACGGCATACGTCGCCGCGATCCACGCGCACCGAGGGCCCCACGGCAGGCCGCTGGAGATCCTCACCTGGACGGTGAACGACGCGGACACCGCGCGCCGCGTCGCCGGTTACGGCGTGGACGGCATCATCACGAACACGCCCGACGTCGTCCGCGAGGCGACGGGCGGCTCCTGACGCGCCTCAGTTCCTTCCCCTTCCCCTTCCCCTTCCGCCTCACCAGTCTCCCCAGCACCGTCTACGGTCCGTCCGGCGTGCGTGCCACCGGCGTTGTCAGTGGCGCGCCGTACGGTGAGTCGCATGAACAGCCATGGGCAGGACGAGCGGCGGGTCGTGTGGGCCGTCGTCGGCACGGACATCGGTCCGCTGCTGCTGGCCGCGACGCACGACGGCCTGGTGAACGTGGTGTTCCACGCCACGGACGAGATCCGCGGCAAGGCGCTGGACCGGCTCGCCGGCCGGTTCGGCGCCGAGCCCGTCGAGGATCCCCGGTCCCCCTTGCTGAAGGAGGCGATACGCCAGGTCGAGGCGTACTTCGCGGGCGGGCGCCGGGACTTCGAGCTGCCGTTGGACTGGTCGCTGAGCTCCGGCTTCAACCGCCAGGTGCTGCGCGAGCTGGCGTCCGGCGTCCCGTACGGCTCGGTCGTGGGCTACGGCGATCTGGCCCGTCGCGTCGGACAGCCGGGCGCGGCCCAGGCGGTGGGCATCGCCATGGGGTCCAACCCGCTGCCGGTCGTGGTGCCGTGCCACCGGGTCGTCGAGAGCGACGGCGGCATAGGGGGGTTCGGGGGCGGTCTGGAGACCAAGCGGAAGCTGCTGGCCTTGGAGGGAGTGCTTCCGGAACCGTTGTTCTGAGTTTCCCGCCGCCGCGGACCGAAAGGGGTTTGACCGGACGCGCCGCCCGCCAGGGATGAAGGAGAACCACGAGACAGGCACAGGGCACAGTCGTCAGGGGACAGGAGGCAGGCGCGTGGTGCTGATGGTGGCCGAAGAGGTGCGGGAGGCGCTCCGCGCCCGGCGTCCTGTGGTGGCTCTGGAGTCCACGATCATCGCGCACGGGCTGCCCCGCCCGCGCAACCTGGCGGTGGCACGGGAGCTGGAGGAGGCCGTACGGCGGGAGGGCGCCGTACCGGCGACGATCGCCGTGCTCGACGGGCGGCCCCGCGTCGGCCTGGACAAGACGCAGCTGGAGCGGATCGCGAACGAGGACGGGATCCGCAAGCTGGGCCACCGGGACCTCCCGCTCGCGGTGGCCTCGGGGGCGAGCGGCGCGACGACCGTGTCGGCGACCGCGCTACTGGCGGCGCTCGCGGGCATACGGGTGTTCGCGACGGGCGGGCTCGGCGGTGTGCACCGGGAGTGGACGGCGACGCAGGACGAGTCCGCCGACCTGGGGCTGCTGGCGCGTACCCGGATCACGGTGGTGTGCGCGGGCGTGAAGTCGATCCTGGACGTGCCGGCGACGCTGCAGCGTCTGGAGACGCTGGGCGTCGCGGTCGCCGGGTACGGCACGGAGCGCTTCCCCGGCTTCTATCTGTCCGACTCGGGGCATCCGGTGGACTGGACCCTGCGTTCCCCCGAGGAGGTCGCCGGTGTCATGCGCGCCCAGGACGCGCTCCGCGGACCGGAATCGGCGCTGATCGTCGCCAACCCCGTGCCCGAGGAGGAGCAGCTCGATCCCGCGCTCCACGCGCGCGTGCTCGCCGGCGCGCTGCGTGCCTGCGCGGAGGAGGGGATCACCGGGCAGGCGGTCACCCCGTTCCTGCTGGACCACCTGGTGCGGCACACCGACGGCGCGTCACTGAGCGCGAACCTGGCGGCGGTGCGCGGCAATGCGCGGCTGGCGGGACGGATCGCGGCGGCCTGGGCCGAGGGATGAACGCGCCCGGCGGGGGTCGGGGCCGAGAGGTGAACGCGCGGGGAGGGTCCCTGAGCCGGGAGGTGCGGCGGGAGCGGGCGGTGCCGCCTCGGCCGGGCGTGCCCGGGGGCGGCCTGCTGGTCGTCGGGGACGTCGTGACGGATGTCGTGGCCCGGCACCGGGGGCCGCTCGCCGCGGGCACCGACACGGCCGCCGCCGTCCGTACGCTGCCGGGTGGTGCGGGCGCCAACGTGGCGTGCTGGGCGGCGTACCGCGGCTGTGCGGACATACGGCTGCTCGGGCGGGTCGGCGCGGACTCGGCGGCGTGGCACGAGCGGGAGCTGACGGCCGCGGGGGTGCGGCCCCGTCTGGTGATCGACCCGAAGGCGCCGACGGCGACGGTGATCTGCCTGGTGGACACGGCCGCCTCGGCCGAGCGCACGTTCCTCACCGACAGCGGGGCATCGCTGCGGCTCGGCCCGGGTGACTGGTCGGACGCGCTGCTCGACGGCGTGCGACGGCTGCACCTGTCGGGCTATCTGTTCTTCTCCGGGTCCGGGCGGGCGCTTGTGGCGGTGGCTGTGGCAGCGGCACGCGCGCGTGGGGTGCCGGTCAGCGTGGATCCGGCGTCGGCGGGATTCCTCGCGCTGCTGGGCGTGGACCGTTTCCTGGAGCTCGTCGAGGGCGTCGACGTACTGCTGCCGAACCGCGCCGAGGCGTGTCTGCTGACCGGGCTGCCCGACCCGGTGGACGCGGCGGCCAAACTGAGCCGCCACGTTCCCCTGGTGGTCACCAAGCAGGGCGCCGACGGAGCGCTGGTCGCCCACTCGGGCGCCGTACGGTCGCGTGTCCCCGCCGCTCCCGCCGACCCCCTGGACACCACGGGCGCGGGTGACGCCTTCACGGGCGCGTTCCTCGCCGCACTGCTCGCGGGGGCGGAGGCCGAGCAGGCCGCGGCCGAGGGGTGCGGGGCGGGGGCGCTGGCGGTGGGGAGGGTGGGCGGCCGGCCGCCGTCTCCGTCGCTCTAGGCCTTTTTCCCCCACGCCGAGATCATCGGTGCCGGAAGCGGGTCCATGTCGCCGGAGGCGACATTCGCCAGGTGGCGGTCGATGTCCTGGCCGGTGGCGAGGCGCGCGGAGACGAGCTCGTCGCGGACCTGGCGGATCGTCGCCGACTCGAGGGCGGCGCAGGCGGGCGAGGCGACCGGGAAGTACGCCTCGGCCCGCACACCGCGCAGCCCGGCCTCACGGAGGAGGCGCGGGAGCGTGCGGCCGCACGCCAGGTCCGTGCCGCGTTCGGCGAGCAGGGTGCGGAACGCCTGGCGCACCCGGTTCGCCAGCTGCTGCGCGGGCCCGTACTCGTCGGGGCAGGCCAGCGGCTGGAGGGCCGGGTCGGCGTCCTCGACCAGGAGCCGTCCCCCCGGGCGCAGGGCGCTGACCATCGTGCGCACCGCCCGCTGCCGGTCCGGGACGTGGACGAGGGCGAGCCGGGCGTGGACCAGGTCGAAGCCCTCCACCGGCGGATCGTCCGCGCCCACGTCGTGGACGTGCACCTCGACCGGCGGGCGCGCCACCGACGCGATCCACGAGGTGTCGAGGCCGGTCACGAGAACCCTGCCGGTCGGGCCGACCTTCTTGGCCAACCAGGAGATCACGGAGGTGCCGCCCGCGCCGACCTCCCAGCAGCGCCAGCCGTACCCGAGGCCGAAGGTCTCGATGTGCCGGAATGTCGTGGGGTCGAGGAGAGGCGCCAGGGCATCGAGACACGTCCCCGCCTCCGCCCGCATCCCCACCCCCGCTCCCGTCCCCGTTGCGGTTCCCGCTCCCGTTGCCGTTCCTGTCTGAGTCTGCCGGTCGCCGATGAGATGTCCCTGAGTTCGCATCATGAGGCGATCATCCCAGTTGACCGACTTGTACCGATCAAGCGACGCTCCAGCGGTCCGCCGCGAAGGCCCTCGTGTTCACCCGCTCCACGCCGGGTGCCGGGGGTCGTCGGCGCGCACGAGGACGTCCGCCGTGGCGGCCGGGTCGATCTCCGCCTCGTAACGCTCGTAGGCCGGGAGCGTCCAGTGCTCGGCCTCGGGGGTACGGCGGCGCAGGGCGCCCGGGGAGAGGAGGACGTGGACGGTCAGGTCGAAGGGGAACCAGTGCTTGAGCAGGAGCGGCCCGTGCAGCAACAGCAGCCCGCCGGGCGGCAGTTGTGTGTACGGACTGCGGGTGGCGCGGTCGGTGACGGGGTCCCACAGGTCGGGCAGGACGCGACCGGTGCCGCCGGGTTCGAGCGGGCCGAAGACCTCGCGCCACAGGGCGGGGACGTCGAACCAGCCGTCGTAGTACGCCTCCACGTCCTCGTGCCCGTGCTCGAACCGCAGCGACGCGGGCCGCAGGAAGCCCTCGGTGCCGACGACGAGTGAAGGGCGCCCACGCAGGCGCAGCGCCTCGGCCACACGCCGGGCGAGGTCACCGGGACGGGCGGCCGGGGCTCCGTCGAAGGCGATGCACAGCCGGCTGCCGCCGTCGTCGTCGGACCTGCCGTCGGACTTGCTGTCGGACTTGCTGTCGGACTTGCTGTCGGACTTGCTGTCGGACTTGCCGTCGGGCATGCCGTCGGGCTTGAGCTCGAGCAGACGGTCCGCGAGAAGATCGCCGAGCCGTTCCCAGGTGATCGCTTCGAGTCGCACACGGCCCATGATGCCGCCGCGTGATGAACGGCGGATCGGGCCGGGCATGAACCGCGTATGGCAGCCCTCGCGACTCCCCCGCCCCGCCCGTCCGGCTCCGGCCCCCTCGTCGTCCAGGCGCTCAGGAGGAGGAAGAACTGCGCCGAGTGCCGGAGCGGGCCGTTGACGTTGCTGGTGCTGGAGGAGGGTGTGCCGAGGTGCCTCGACTGTGCCGATCTGGGGCACCTGGTGTTCCTGCCGCGGGGTGACACCGCGCTCACGCGCCGATCGCGGGAGGAGAGCGTGCTGTCCGCCGTCGTCGTGCGCTTCAACCGGCGGCAGGGCCGGTACGAGCGGCAGGGCGTCCTCGTCGAGGAGGCGGCGCTCGCCCGGGCCGAGCGGCGCTGCCTGGCGGACGAGGAGGCCAGGCGCCGGCGCCGGACGCGGGACGCCGAGCGGCGGGCGGCGGAGGACGTGCGGTTCACGGACGCGTTCGCGGCCGAGATACGGCGGCTGTTCCCCGGGTGCCCCGCGGGGCGGGCGCGAGCGATCGCCGCGCACGCCTCCCTGCGCGGCAGCGGCCGGGTCGGGCGGAGCGCCGCGGGCCGGGCACTGTCCGAGAGCGCGGTGGTCTCGGCGGTCGTCGCCTCCGTACGGCACCTGGACACGCCGTACGACCAGTTGCTGATGAGCGGGGTGCCGCGGTACGCGGCGCGGCGGCGGATCGCGGAGTCGGTGGAAGAAACGCTACGGGAGTGGCGGCACGTTCAGGCCTGATGTGTGCTGCAGTGACAGGGGAAAACGGCTGACAGAGAACGACGGCCGACAGAGGGCGGCTGTGCTGGAGCCTCGAGTGTTCGGGGATCAAGGGGGCAGGGGGCAGAAGTGAACGTGATCGACGGACCGTACTTCGTGCTGACGGTGCTGGGAGTGGTCGGAACGGGCCTGGTCGCGGGCGTGTTCTGCGGGTTCTCGACGTTCGTCATGAAAGGGCTCGCCGCGCTGCCGCCCGCGCAGGGCGTGGCCGCGATGCAGGCGATCAACGTCGCCGCGGTGACGCCCGCCTTCATGGTGGTGTTCGTGGGGTCGGCGGTGCTGTGCGCCGTGCTGGCGGTGGTCACGTTCGTGCTGTGGCCGGACGAGGGCACGGTGGAACTGCTGCTGGGCAGCGCGCTGTATCTGTTCGGCAGCTTCGGGGTGACGGTCGCCGCCAACGTGCCGCGCAACGAGGCGCTGGCGAAGCTGAAGGCGGGCACGCCGGAGGCCACCGCGTACTGGTCCGCGTACGTCGGCGAGTGGACGACGTGGAACCACGTCCGCACCATCGCGTCGGCCGCCGCGGCGGTCTCGTACCTGCTGGCCATCACCTGAGAGGTACGGTTCCGGACGCGCCGGGCGAGATGTGTCGTAGGGGAGTTCGCCGGGGACGTCCCCGGCGACGTCCCCGGCGGGTACGTCGCCGGGGACGCCACCCGAGGGCGGTCCCCGCCGTCTGACGGGAACCGCCCGCTGACGGTGCGGAACGCGTCAGAGGCCGGGCCTCAGAGCTTGCGCCCCACCGCCGCGTACCCCGGAACGACGTCGTCGTCCTGCCCGGGCACCGGCTCGCCCAGTTCGGGGTGCCAGTCGGTCACCTGCGACACCCCGGGCTCGACGAGTTCGAGGTTCTCGAAGAAACGGGCGACCTCGTCACGGGAGCGCAGGGCGAGGGTGATGCCACCGGCCTTGTACGTCGCGGTCGCCTCCTTCGCCGTCTCGGGCGTGAAGTCCGCCGTCGCGTGGGACAGCACCAGGTGGCTGCCGGCGGGCAGTTCGGACATCAGCCGCTCCACCAGCTCGTGGGCGCCGTCCTCGTCGGTGACGAAGTGCAGCAGCGCGACGAGCGAGAGGGCCACGGGCTCGTTGAAGTCCAGGACCTTGCGGGCCGCCTCCATGATGCTGCCCGGGTCGCGCACGTCGCCCTGGACGTACTCGGTCACACCCTCGGGGGTGCCGCGCAGCAGGGCGGCCGCGTGGGCCAGCACGATGGGGTCGTTGTCGCAGTAGACCACGCGGGCCTCGGGCACGACCCGCTGGGCTATCTGGTGCAGGTTGGGCTCGGTGGGGATGCCCGCGCCGATGTCCAGGAACTGCCGCACCCCGTTCTCCGCGAGCCAGCGCGTGGCCCGGTGCATGAACGCGCGGTTGACGCGCGCCAGCACCTGCACCCGCGGTTCGAGGGCGAGCATCTTGCGGCCCAGTTCCTCGTCGACCGGATAGTTGTCCTTGCCGCCGAGGAACCAGTCGTACGTCCGCGCCGGATGCGGTCTGCTGGTGTCGATGTTCAGGGGGCCCTGCCCGGTCATGAGGAACTCCGTAAGTTCTGCGCGGTGGAACGCGATGGAAGAGGTGCTGTGGAAACCTGTGCGATGGCCGGCGGTCAAGTGGACCAGTGGCGTACTCAGTTTTAGTCAGTGCCAATTCAACAAAGTCGACCGAAACACCGGTGTGTGTCAGCCGGTTGGAGAAAACCTCACGTCAGCAGGAAGTCGGCCACCCCCGCCTTCGCCCCCTGGATGAACGCGTTCATCTCGTCGGGCGTGTAGATCAGCGCCGGCCCGTCCGGGTCGGTGGACTGGCGTACGGCGATCCTGCCGTCGGCGAGTTTCATGGCTTCCAGGCAGTTGCCGCCGTTGCCCCCGCTCCACGGCTTGTGCCAGCCCTCGCTGCCCAGCTCGCGGGCGGGCATGCCGTTGTAGACGCGGGTGCGCGGCTTCGGCTCGGTACGGTTCATCAGAACTCCTTGCGGAGATCCCGGAGGATCTCCTTGGTGCGTTGTGCTGCGGCGGCCTGTGCCGCCATGCGGTCCATGACCTCGAGGTAGGTCGCCACCTCGGAACGCGCGTCCAGGTAGATCGCGCCGGTCAGGTACTCGCTGTAGACCATGTCGGGAAGCTCCGGCACGGCGAATCGGAACAGCACGAAGGGCCCGTACGTGCCCGGGTGGGGCCCCCGGTCGAACGGCGCCACCTGGAGCGTCACGTTGGGCAGTTCGGTCGCCTCCAGCAACTTGTCGAGCTGGGCGCGCATGACCTCGGGCCCGCCGACGGGGCGGCGCAGCGCGGTCTCGTCCATCACGACCCACAGCCGGGGGGCGTCCTCACGGGTGAGCAGGGCCTGGCGCTGCATGCGCAGGTCCACGTGGCGGTCGATGTCGTCGGGCTGGGTCTGGCCGATGGCGCCGGCCTTCATGACACCCCGGGCGTAGTCCTCGGTCTGGAGCAGTCCGGGAACGAAGTGGGGTTCGTACGAGCGGATGAGGCTCGCCGCGCCCTCCAGGCTGACGTACATCGAGAACCAGCCCGGCAGGATGTCGTGGAAACGCTGCCACCAGCCGGGCCTGTTGGCCTCCTCGGCCAGCTGGACGAAGGCCTCGGTCTCCTCGTCGGGAACGCCGTAGGCCCTCAGCAGCAGCTGGAGGTACGGGATCTTGAGGGCGACCTCGGCGGTCTCCATGCGGCGGATGGTGGCGGGTGCCACGTGCAGTACGCGCGCGGCCTCCTCGCGTTTGAGGCCCGCCCGCTCCCGCAGGTCCAGCAGTCGCCGGCCGAGCACGACCTGGCCGACCGTGGGTGCGGACCTCGGCTCGCTCATCCCGACTTTCCTCCTGCCTGCGGCTGCCTGTCTGCCTGCGACTGCCTGTCTGCGACTGCCTGTCTGCGACTGTCTCCGAGCGGCTCGACGGATTGCCGACGGCTCGACGGTTCTCGACAGCCTTGCGGCGCCCGTCCGAAGCCTTGCCGTGCCCGTGCGTGTTCGTGTGCTCACGCGCGTGCACCCCTGCAGAGGCTTCAACTGGCGCCGCATGCCGTGCTGTTGGGAGCAGTGTGCCACGCCCCGTCAGAGAGTCGCACAGCACTCTGCAATTTTCAGAGTGATGCTTGCCAAGTGTTCTTGACGGGGCGATAGTGGCAAGCGTGATTCCGCCCGCGCCCTTAGACACAGAAGCCGTCCGGGACCGGTTCGCGCCCGGTCCGGGAGCAGCCGCAGTGTGCCCCGACCCCGCGAGAAGAACCGGCGCCGTGCGCCATGAACCCGGGGGAAGAAGCGGCGTCGTGCGCCACGAGCCCGGCGCGGGGACCGGCCCCGGCACCATGACCGCGACCGCCTCCGGCATCGCGGGAACCAGACCCAGCGCGGGAACCGCACCCACCACGGGATCAGGTTCCGGCGCAGGGGCCGGCCTACGTCCCGAAGCGGCCGCCGAGCGCCGGTTCCGCTTCGAGCTGGCCGCGCATCCGGGTTCCGTGGCCCAGGCCCGGCGGATGACACGCGCCCGGCTGTCCGGCTGGGCTCTGTGCGAGGACACCTGCGACGCGGCCGCGCTGGTCGTCTCGGAGCTGGTCACCAACGCGATCGTGCACGCCGCCGGCGAGCGGGTCGTGTGCGAGTTGCAGGACGGCGACGACCGCGTACGGATAGCCGTACGGGACGAGGGATGCGCCCCGGATGTTCCGCACCCCTCGCCGCGTCAGCCCGAGGAGGAGCACGGGAGGGGGCTGCTCCTCGTGGAGGCCGTGTGCCGGGCCTGGGGCGCCCATGAGGCGGGTCCGGGGCTGCTGGTCTGGGCGGACCTGCCCCGGGGGCCACGCACGCCCGGCCCCGCGGAGGCCGCCGCGGCGCCGGCTCCTGAACCCCGCTCCGACCTGGGGTGGAGCGCGAAGAAACCGCCGACGGAGGACCGGGGCGGCAACGGGACACGCACCCCCCGCGGAACGGGGGCGGAGTGGAAGTGAGGGCGGCGGCTATGTCGACTCCGGTGCGTCCGGCGGGTCGTACGGCCCCGGTGGTGTGCCTGGACACCTTGATCCGCCTGCGCCGCGGGCAACGGAATCCCAGGGCGACGCGGCACCTGACGCTGCCCGAGGGCATGACCGCCCCCATGGGGTGCGATGCCGTCGCGGTGCCCGCCGACCTCGGCCCGGAGATCATGCCGCGGCTGCCCCGCGTGGGGTGCGTGTACGCCGACGACAGGCGCTGGTGGTGGCTGGTGCCCGCCGACTCCGACTACGCCCTGCGCTGGCCCGCGCCCGCCCAGTACACCACCGGCGCGCTCCTGTCCGGCATGCCGACGGTGCCCGGCCTCGTCCACCGGCCGGCCGGGACGATCCCGTACACCCCGCCGATCCCGCTCTACCTGGCACTGTGCCGGGCGACGGGGACGACACCCGCCTGGACCGAGCCGCTCCCCGTGTGACCGGTGGCCCGCGCCCGGCGCACCCCGGGTGAACCGCCGCGAGACGGCCGTGCGCCCTGGCTCCCCGGCGTCCGCCCCGCGATAGTGGCCTCCTTCCACGACCAGGGGGAGGACGAGGATGGCTGAACCACACGATCCGGACGGCAGGAACCACACGGGCAGGCCGCGCCGAAGGAGCGCGCACCGGAACCGCGCACCGAAGGTCTCCGCATCGGGGGTCTCCGAGACGGGAGTCCCCGAGTCGAACCCCTCCGACTCCCGGACCCCCGAGTCAGGGGTCTCCGAGTCGGAGGTGCTGCTCTTCGGCGGGCCGTTGCGCTACGACATGGGCTGGTCCCAGCACCAGGGCGCGTTCCTGGAACTGAACTTCCGCGCGATGATGCGACGGTTGCCGTCCCTGCTGGCGGTCGGCTTCCGGCTCGCCTGGCAGGCCGACCGGCGGGCCGCCCGTACCGTGCTGGCCGCCGAGATCGGCCGGGGCCTGGCCCAGGCGGTGAGCCTGCTGGCGGTCAACGCCGTGCTGGCCCGGCTGATCGCCGACGGGCCGGTCGAGGACCGGCTGCGGGACGCGGTGCCCGCGCTCGTCGCGGTCGCCGTCGTCATGTCGCTCGCCGCGCTGCTGCGGGCCGCCTCCACGTACGCCACCGGACGGCTGGAACCGCGCGTGGAGCGGGTGGCGACCGAGCAGTACCTGGAGTGCGCCACGGCCGTGGAGCTGTCCGCGATCGAGGACCACACCTTCCACAAGCTGCTGGACACCGCGAAGTGGGGCGCCCAGTCCGCCCGCCGCATGATCATGTACTCCGCGCGCGTGGTGAACGCGGCGATTTCGCTCGTAGCGGCGGCCGGTGTGCTGACGGTGCTGCACCCGGCCCTGCTCCCGCTGCTGGTGACCATGACCCTGCCCAGTGCCTGGAGCGCGCTGACGATCGCCCGGCGCCGGTACGAGTCCTTCCACGTCTGGGTGCAGCACTCGCGCGCGGGACAGCTGCTCGCCAGGCTGCTCACCGAGCCGGAGTCCGCGCCGGAGATCCGGGTGCACGGCGTCGGCCCGTTCCTGCTGCGCCACTACCGCTCGATGTCCGAGACGGCCGAGGCCGAGCAGGCACGGCTGGCCCGCCTCGCGGCGCGTACCGGGCTGATCGCGGCCGTCTGGACGGGGCTGGCCACGGTGGCGACGTACGCGACCCTGGGCCTGCTGCTGCTCGCGGGTGCCATGGCGCTGTCCGTGGCGGCCACGGCGGTGATCGCGATCAGGACGGGGTCGGCGAGCCTCAACACCCTCGTCCTGGAGGTCAACTCCCTGCACGAGGAGGCCCTCTTCGTGGGGGACATGCAGCGCCTGTACGCGGAGGCGGCCGAGCGGGCGATCCCGGCGGGCGGGGACCCGCTGCCCGAGGAGCCGCGCGAGATCAGGCTGGAGAACGTCTCGTTCTCCTACCCGGGCAAGGAGGGCCGGCCCGCCCTCGCCGACGTCACCCTCACCGTTCCCCTGGGCAAGATCGTCGCGCTGGTCGGGGAGAACGGCTCGGGCAAGACGACGCTGGTCAAGCTGCTCGCCGGGCTGTACGCGCCGGACAGCGGCCGGATCCTGTGGGACGACGTGGACGCGGCGACCGTGGACCGGCAGCAGCTCGCCGGGCGGATCGCGATGGTCGCCCAGGACTTCAAGCGGTGGCCGTTCACGGCGCGGGTGAACGTGGCGGTCGGCCGTCCCTCGGCGCCGCTGACCGACGAGCGGCTCGCCTCCGCGGTCGCCGAGGCGGGCGCCCAGGACGTGGTGGCCGATCTGCCGCGCGGCCTGGACACGCTGCTGGCCCGCCATTTCAGCGGCGGGCACGAACTGTCGGGTGGCCAGTGGCAGCGGCTGGGCATCGCGCGGGCCGCGTACCGGCGCGGGCAGGTCCTGATCGTGGACGAGCCGACGGCCGCGCTGGACGCCCGGGCGGAGCTGGAGGTCTTCGAGCGGATCCGCGCGCTGGCGGGCACCGGTCAGACGGTCGTCCTCATCACGCACCGGCTGGCGTCCGTGCGCCACGCCGACCTGGTGCACGTACTGGACCAGGGCCGTCTGGTGGAGTCGGGGAGCCCCGACGAGCTCCTCGCGAAGGGCGGCGTCTACGCGGAGCTGTACGCGTTGCAGGCGGATCAGTTCACGGCGAAGGTGCCGGCCAGGGAGGCGGGCTGACACCCCAGGGCGCCCGCGGCGTCACTCCGCGGCGTCCCCGCCGCGGACGATCACCAGGAAGGTGTCCGTGGCGAGGTCCATGACGACCTCCGCGGCCTGGCCCTCCAGGCGGCGCGCCTGCGCGAACTCCTCCGCCGGCCAGGATCCGCGCGGCCCGCCCGCGGGAAAGCGCTCCAGCACTGTTCTGCCGTTCACCTTCCACCTCCCTGTCGTGGTGCGTTCATAGAGTTAAACGCCTACGACAGGGTGATCGGCTCGCGGAGTGACGGGACTGAGACCTAGCTGACACATGGTCAACATCATGCGCCACGGCAGCGAGCACACAGCGTCAGTCCTCGTACTCGTCGTGGTACCGGATCCGGGCGCTCCCCGCCGCCGCGCCGAGCTCCGACGCGCGCCCCCTGGGCTCCTCCCACTCCTCCTGCCGCCCCAGGGCGGTGAGGTCGAGCAGGCTGGTCGTGGAGCCGAGCCCGTCCAGGCCGCGCTCGTACGTCGAGTACGTGTGGAAGACGCGGTCGCGGTCCCGCAGGAAGCAGCTCAGCCCGGGCCGCTCGACGGTCTCGCCCCCGGCGCCCTCGAACGACACCCGGAAGTCCTGGTTGAAGTCGGTGGCGTACGACGAGTACCAGGGCACCGTCCAGCCCATACGGGCCTTGAACGGCAGGAGCCGGGTGTACGGCGCCCGGGAGACGGCCGCGAACTCGGTGCCCCGCGCGCGGAGGTGGGCGAGGTGGCCGATCTGGTCGAGGAACGCCGAGCAGCTGCGGCAGCCCGCCTCCCACTCGGGCGCGAACATGAAGTGGTACACGACGAGCTGGTACCTCCCCCGGAAGAGGTCGAGCAGGGTCGCCTTGCCGTCGCCGCCCTCGAAGACGTACTCCTTGCCGATCTCGACCATCGGCAGTCGCCGCCGCTCGGCGTTCAGCGCGTCCCGCGCGCGTGTGGCGGCCTTCTCCTTCGCGAGCAGTTCCTCGCGCGCGGCACGCCACTCGTCGCGCGGGACGATCCGCGGAAGTGTCATCGGTCCTCCTGGAACACGGTCTTCTTCGGGGTGGACCGGGTGGAGGAACGGAACTCATCGGTGGGCGCGTACTTTTTTCGGCGCCGGGCGGCGGGGCGCCGCGCCACCGCTCACCCGGGTGGCCTGTCGTACTCCTGGATCCGCTCTCCGTGGCTGCGGTCGACCAGTGCGGGCAGTCGTTCGCCCAGTTCCCGCACGGTCTCCGCGACGTCGACGGTCAGCAGCTCACGGTCGCGCATGAGGACCCGGCCGTCGACGACCGTCGTCCGGACGTCAGCCGCGCGGACGCTGTGCACGAGGGTGGCGGCGAGGTCGTGCACGGGCTGGGTGTGCGGTCCGGTGAGGTCCACGAGGACGATGTCGGCGCGTCTGCCGGGGGCGAGGCTGCCGATGCGGTCCCCCAGCCCGACGGCCCGGGCGCTCTGCAGCGTGGCGTGGTGCAGCGCCTGCCGGGAGGTCAGCCAGCGCGGATCGCCCTCGGCCGCCTTCTGCACCAGCGCGGTGAGGGCCATCGCCTGCCACAGGTCGAGACAGTTGTTCGAGGCGGCCCCGTCCGTGGCCAGCCCGACGGGGACACCGATGCCGCGCAGCGCCCGTACGGGCGTGGTGGTCCAGCCGAACTTAAGGTACGTACGGGGCGCGGTCGCGACGCCGACGGGTCCCCGGGCGCGCTCCAGCACGGGCAGGTCGCGCTCGACGATGCCGGTGCCGTGCGCGATCAGGACCCCCGCCGGGACGTCGAGGAGCCCGGTGCGCTCCAGCACCTCGACGGGGGTGACGCCGTGCCGGGCGAGGCTGTTGTCGGTCTGGGCGCGGCTCTCGGCGACGTGGAGGTGGACGGGCAGCCCGTGCTCGCGCGCGAGAGCGGCGGTGGCGGCGAGGTCGGCGTCGTCGACGGTGTACGGAGCGTGCGGTGCGAGAGCGGTGGTGATGCGCCCGCCGGCCGCGCCCCGGTGCCGCAGCGCGAACTCCAGCGACCTCTCCCGCCCCTCCGGCCCCTGCGAGGAGAAGAACGCCTCCCCCAGGTGGGCGCGGAGCCCGCTCTCGTCGGCGACGGCCGCGACCCTGTCCATCTCGAAGTAGTGATCGGCGAAGCACGTCACCCCGCCGCGGATCATTTCGGCGCAGGCGAGCCGGGTACCCAGCTCCACGTCCCTCGGCGTGAGGTTGGACTCGATCGGCCAGACGACGTCGTTGAACCACTCCTCGGCCGGCAGGTCCTCGGCCACGCCGCGCAGGGCCGCCATCGCCGCGTGCGAGTGGCAGTTGATCAGGCCGGGCACGGCGACCTGCCCGCGCGCGTCGATGCGCTCGGCGGCGGGCAGGCCCCGGACGCGCACGTCCGTGGCCGGGCCGACGAAGTCGATGACCCCGCCCCGTACGACGACGGCGGCGTCCTCGACGAACCGGATCCGTTCCTCCTCGTCGTGCACGAGGGCGGTGCATCCGGTGATGACGAGATCGGCGGGAGACCGCGTCTGCTGCTGCGGCTGCCGCGTCGTCGCAGGGGGCGTCATGCGGTCACGGTACGGCGGGGCGGCGTCCCCGCGAAGGTGAACCGGGAACGGACTTCTCCGCCACGCCTCTCACCACGGGCTTCCCCGCCCGGCCCGCTCACACGGCCGGGCGCAGGCCCACGGAGCCCTCCGCCCCGTCCGGCCCGCCGTCCAGGCCGATCCGCCGGCGCCGCTCCGCGAGCTCGTCCAGCAGGGAGTCGATCCGTCGGGTGTACGCCGGGACGAGGCGCCCTTCGTCGTCGAGGTGGACGGCGCACGCGGTGGTGGTGTCGACGAGGCGTTCGAGCGTCGCGGCGACGTCGGCGGCGCCCTCCGCCTGCCGGGCCAGGGCCGGCAGCTCGGCGGCGGCGAGGTCGATCGCCGCGCGGGCCTCGGCGAGTGTGCGGTAGGCCTCGCGGCGCAGCGTCCACCGCCGCGCGCGGTCGTCCGGCGCGCCGAGGACGTGGCGGAGGTAGGCGTGGGCCGCTTCCGTCGCCCGCTCCAGCCGGGCCCGCACGCCTCCGGCGCGCTGTCCGGGCACCGGCAGATGGCCGACGAGCAGCACGATCGCGCAGGCCAGCAGCGTCTCGCCGATACGGGTCCAGGTGGCCTGCGGGGCTCCGCCGAGCTCCACCAGGGCGAGCACGATCACGGTGGCGACGGCGGTCATGGCGGCGAAGTGCCGCAGCGCGACGGGGATCAGCGCACCGCTGAGCGCGACGAGCGCGACCAGTCCCGCCGGCCGCGGCAGCAGCGCGGCGAACCCGGCGAAGACGAGCGCGCCCAGCACGGTGCCCGCGGCCCGGCTCAGCACCCGGGAGACCAGCGGCCCGAGGTCGGGCTTGACCAGGAAGACGGCCGTGACGGGCATCCAGTACCAGTACTCGTGGTGCAGCGCCTGCGCCACCGCCGCGCTCACCCCGTACGACACGGCGACCCGCACCCCGTACTCCCGCCCGCCGGGACCGAGGGCGGCGCGCACGAAGCCCTTGGCGCTCCGGTACCGCCGGTGCAGCCCGGGGTGACGGCTGTCCTCCGGCCGGTCGAACACCTCGGCGGCGCGCAGCAGGGCGTCGTCCAGGGCCCGCAGTCCGGGCGCGTGGCGGGACGGTGCGGGCAGGGGGCCCGTGTGAGCGCCGCCCCGTACGGCGGCGGCGAGGCGCCGGGGACCCTCCGCGGCCCGTCCCGGCACGGGGTCCCCGGCCCAGAAGAGCGCGGTCGCCGCCTCGGCGAGCGGGAGCGCGGCGGCGTACTGGGCGTGCAGCCGCCGCTCGGCCTTGGACCGGACGTACCGCCGCAGCCGGGGCCCGGCGAGCGCGTCCTGCGCCTGGTCGAGGGCGGCGGTCAGCGCGGCGCGCCGGGCGACGGCCCCCGGCGTGCCGGTGGCGTCGAGCAGCGCGGCGATCGCGTCGTACACGGCGGCGACGGCGGCCCGCTCCCCGTCGAAGCGGTGGTACTCGGCCCGCAGCGCGGACCGGAGGGTCCCGGCGACGGCCACGGCCCCGGGTGCGGGCTGCACCAGAGCCAGCAGCAGCAGCCACCCGCCGCCGAAGGCGAACGCCAGCGCCCGCGCCCACCCCGGGTCGGTCGCCGTCATCCCGGCCCCGAGGGCGAGGGCGACGAGCGCCTGAGTCCCGGACGCGGAGGCCACGGGCCCGGCGGCACTGACGCACCCGACGAGCAGCCCGACCAGGGTGAGCAGCACGGTGAGCGCGACGGGCCCGGCCCCGCTGTACTCCCCCGCGTACGTGCCCACGAGGACGCCCGCCGCCCCGACGAGCACGGGCACCCCGATCCGCTTGACCGCCGACCGCCGGCTCCCCGGCCGGTCACTGAGCCCGGCCAGCATGGCCCCGATCGCGGCGAAGGCCCCCAGGGACACCTGGTCGAGGAGGAGGGCCACGAGCAGCAGCGGGCCTGCGGTCAGGGCCGCGCGCACCACCGCGTTCCAGGGGATCGGGCCGCGGGGGGTGTGCAGGGCGTGCGTGAGCCAGGAAGGAAGGGCGGCGATCATCGCGCGGACACCGGATCGGGCCGGGCGGGCCGGTCGGGCAGGTCGGGACACAGGGCTCCTGTCGACTTGTCGAGGGCGGGGTAGCTCTCGGGCGACGTCGGCCGGGCTGCGGGGATGCGTGATCCACGATAAATCGGACACTGACCGAAAAGCGAACGTGAGTGTGTCAGCCATGTGACACCTGGGACCGACTGCTGTGTTCCCGGTCACAGGACTCGGGAAGGGCTTCACACGGAGGCCGACGGTCCCACTGAGCACATCAGTGCCGTGTGTCACTCCTTTGGACTACCGTTACGGCTGCTGACATACACCGGCATACACCGGCTGACCAGGGCGAAGGGACAACCACGTGAACGCGGCTCCGCTCAGCCCCGAAGACCCGGCCGAGCTCGGCGGTTTCGAGCTGCTCGGCCGCATCGGTCACGGCGGTATGGGCCAGGTCTACCTCGGGGAGTCCCCGGGCGGAGAGCCCGCGGCGGTGAAGGTCGTCAAGTCGTCGGTGGTCGACTCCGAGACCCGGCTGCGCTTCGCGCAGGAGATCGAGGTGCTCAAGACGATCTGGGGCCCGCGCATCGCCGCCTTCCTCGACGCGGACGCGGACGCGGACCAGCCCTGGCTGGCCACGGAGTACATCGACGGACCGGATCTCCGCAAGCACGTGCAGAGCCACGGTCCGCTGCCCACGGTACTGACCGCCTCCCTGGGTGCCACGCTCGCCGAGGCGCTCGCCGGGGTCCACAAGCAGGGTCTGCTCCACCGGGACCTCAAGCCCGCCAACATCCTGCTCGGACCGAACGGCCCGAAGATCATCGACTTCGGTCTCGCGGTGTTCACCGAGTCCAGCGCCTCGCTCACCGCCCCGAACACCGTGCTCGGCACGCCCACCTGCATGGCGCCCGAGCAGGCGAACGGCGTGAAGCCGCTCACGGCACCGGTCGACGTGTACGCCCTCGGTGCCGTCCTTCTGTACGCGGCGACCGGCCATTACCCGTTCCAGGCGGACAACATCCACGCGCTCTTCCACCTGATCACCACGGCGGACACGCAGCCGGACCTGACGGGGGCGCCACAGGAGCTGGTCCCGCTGCTCGGCTCGATGCTGTCCTACGATCCGCGGCAGCGGCCGGCCCTGCCCGAGGTCGTCCAGGCCTGCCGGGCAGTGATCGAGAGCCAGGGCCTCAAGATCGCCCAGGCGCGCCGCCGTCTGACCACTCACACCTCGGCCACCCACACCTCGGCCACCACCGTGCGGGACACCGCCTACGCCGGTCCGCCCGCTCCGCCGGCCCCGGCGGCCCCGGCGCCCCCGGCCGCACCGCCGGGGCCCGCCCTGCTCGCGGACCTGACGACCGTGACGGCGCCGCAGCCCGAGCCCTCGACCGCGCCCACGGTCCCGCTCCCTCCGCTCCCTCAGGACGGCGCCGGCCACACAACGACGGTCGAGGCGGACCCGGCACCCGAACCGGACGCCCAGCCACGGCGGACCGCCTCCGATCCCTACGACCGGCAGCCCGCCCTCCCGTCGGCGACGACGGCACACCGTGGGCGCAGGCGCACGGGCCCCGGGCAGCTGCGTACCTCGCTGCACGCCAGGCGGGTCGCCGAGCAGCTGCGCGAGGTCTACGCCCAGAACGCCAAGTTCTAGCCCGCACCCTTCCCCCACCTCGCACCCCCACTTCGCACTCACCGCACCATCAGCACAGGAGGCAGCGCACGTGACCGTCGACCAGGCCGACGCCGCCCGGGACGCCCAGCAGGGCGGCGCTCCGGCGGCAGCCCCGGAGAAGGAGACCTCGGAACAGCAGGCTCCGGAGACGGCCAAGTACCCGCCCGGTGCGCAGATCGAGGTCCGCGACGAGGAGTGGCTCGTACGGAACGTGACGCGCACCGCGCACGACGGTGACCGTATCGAGGCGGTCGGGGTGTCGGAGTTCGTCCGCGACCAGGAGGCGGTGTTCTTCACCGCGCTCGACGACGTGCAGCTGATGGACCCGCGCCGCACCACGCTCACGCCGGACGACTCCCCCACCTTCCGCCGCAGCCGCCTGTTCCTGGAAGCGGTCCTGCGCAAGACGCCGCTGCCCCAGTCCGAGCGCGGCCTGGCCCTGGCCGAAACCTTCCTGCTCGACTCCCTCCCCTACCAGCACCGCCCGGCGCAGCTCGCCCTCTCCGGCCGCAACCTGCGCCCGCGCCTGCTCATCGCGGACGTGGTCGGCCTCGGCAAGACCCTGGAGATCGGCCTCACCCTGGCCGAGCTGATCCGCCGGGGCCGCGGCGAGCGCATCCTCGTCGTCACCCCGCAGCACGTCCTGGAGCAGTTCCAGCACGAACTGTGGACGAGATTCGCGATCCCCCTCATCCGCCTGGACTCGGTCGGCATCGAGCGCATCCAGCGTGAGATCCCCGCGGGCCGCAACCCCTTCACGTATTTCAAGCGGGTCATCGTCTCCATCGACACGCTCAAGAACACCGACCAGTACAAGCACCACCTGGAGCGCATCCGCTGGGACGCGGTCGTCATCGACGAGTCGCACAACCTGATCAACCGCGGCTCGCTCCGCAACCAGCTCGCCCGCCTCCTCGCCCCGCAGACCGACGCCCTGATCCTGGCCTCGGCGACCCCGCACAACGGCGACGCCCGCTCCTTCGCCGAGCTGATCTCCCTCCTCGACCCGGCCGCGATCCGCGACCCGGAGCGCTACGAGGCCAAGGACATCGAGCACCTCTTCATCCGCCGTACGAAGGTCAGCCCCGAGGTCCGCGAGCAGATGAAGGGGCAGTGGGCGGACCGCGGCCCCAGCGAGTCGGTGTACTGCGCGGCGACCCCGGCGGAGGAGCGGATCTTCGAGGAACTGGCGCAGGTGTGGCTGCCGCCGCAGGACACCGGCCGGCCGTCCGTGAGTGAGAGCCGCCTCTTCCCGTACACGCTGCTGAAGTCCTTCCTCTCCTCGCACGTGGCGCTGACGGCGACCGTCGACACCCGCATCAAGACGCTGACGGCCAAGACGAAGGACGGCGTCTGGAAGGGGGACGGCAAGGAGCCCGCCGCCGAGCTGGCCGCCCTGCACCGCCTGAAGGACCTCGGCGCCGGCCTGACGGAGGCCGACTCGGCGAAGTTCCGGTCCCTGGTGGAGCAGCTCCGCGCGATCGGCGTCGGCCCGAAGAGCGACACCCGGGTCGTCGTCTTCTCCGAGCGCGTACAGACGCTGGAGTGGCTCCGCAGAACCGTTCCGGCAGCCCTCGGCTTCAAGGGCAAGGCCCTCACCGAGGCCGCCCGCGTGATGCACGGCGGCCTCTCCGACGAGCAGCAGATGCAGTGCGTCGAGGACTTCGGCCTCGCGGACACCCCCGTCCGCATCCTCTTCACCGGCGACGTGGCCTCCGAGGGCGTCAACCTCCACCGCCAGTGCCACCAGCTGATCCACTACGACGTGCCGTGGTCCCTCATCCGCATCGAGCAGCGCAACGGCCGTATCGACCGCTACGGCCAGTCGCACCCGCCGGAGTTCCGCGCGCTGCTCCTCACCAGCGAGGTCGACGGCGCCAAGGACGACCGCACGGTGGCCGAACGACTCCTCGAGCGCGAGGACGAGGCCCACCGCAGCCTCGGTACGGCGGAGGCGGTCTCGGGCCTGTACCGGGCGGACGCGGAGGAGAAGTCCCTCGTCCAGGACCTGCTGCGCGGCCGTACGGTCGACGAGTCCCTGGACGCGACCAAGCAGGCCGCCGAGGACGAGGACGACGGCGGCGACTTCCTCGCGGACTTCTTCGGCGCGGTGGGCGACGACCCGGAGGACGCCGGGGAGGGCGGTACTCCGGCTGCCGCCGACGTACCGCGCCTGTTCACCGGCACCCGCGAGTTCGTCGACGAGGCGATCCGCGAGGTCTTCCCCGACCCGCAGCGCCAGCTCGAACTGGACCAGGACCCGGAGCAGGGCCTGCTCTCCTTCCGCCCGCCGTCGGACCTGGTCCACCGCATGAAGGCGCTCCCGCCGGACTACCGCCGCGAGCAGCGCCTCCACGAGCGTCTCCTCGTCACCCTGAACCGCAAGCTCGCGGACCTGTCCCTGGTACGGGCCCGGGAGTCGTCCTCGTCGAGCTGGCCGGAGATCTCCCTGCTCACCGACCTCCACCCGGTGGTGGAGTGGCTGACGGACAAGGTGCTGGTGCGCCTCGGCCGCCAGGAGGCCCCGGTGATCACGGCGGACGTGGACGCCCCCACCTACCTGATACAGGGGATCTTCTCCAACGCGCTCGGCCGGCCGACGGTGGTGAAGTGGATGGCGGTACGGGGCGCTGCCGCTGAGGGCGAGGCTGGGACTGAGGCCGAGGTCACCGACGACATGGTGGGCGTCCTGCGCGGGGCGGGCGTCGGCCCGACGATGGCCAACCCGCTGCATGCGCACGACCTCGACACGCTGAGCGCGGGCATCCCCGCCGCCCTGGAGGCCGCCGAGGACTTCCTGCGCCGCCACCGCGACG
Source organism: Streptomyces poonensis (assembly GCF_014650915.1). GTDB lineage: Bacteria > Actinomycetota > Actinomycetes > Streptomycetales > Streptomycetaceae > Streptomyces > Streptomyces poonensis. Next base: position 31,939 of record NZ_BMVW01000015.1, read on the forward strand.
AGTGGGACCGGGCCCTGCTCGACCCGATCCAGAAGTACAAGGAGCGCCTGGGCGACTGGGAGCAGCCGACGCTCGCGGGCAGCCACACCAAGTCGCAGCTCGCCGACCTGGCCGACTCGCTGCTGACCACGGGCCGCCCCCTGCTCCGGGTACTGGCCGTCCTCGACTCCGCCGCCGCCGACACCACCGACTCCGCCGCCGCCTGATCCCCAGAGGTTCCCAGCCATGACGTACGACTCCCTGGTCAACCGCGGCGACTACTTCTCCGCGCACTACCTGGCCGAGGTCTTCCCCAAGGACCTGAAGGCGGGCCTCCTCACGACCTGGAAGGACCGCGAGGAAGCGGCCCGTACCGACGGGGCGGAGACGGAGACCGACCCGGACGCTCTCCCGGTGACCCCGCGCGTCGGCCTGCGTGAACTGCGCCGCCCCTACTTCCGGGCCCGCGCGGCTTTCGCGGAGGCGGCGACCGAACCGGACGACGCCACGACGTACGGCTCCCCGGCCTGGCGCGAACGCGCCGCGGAACTCAACCGGTCCGTGCTGCGCGCCCTCGGCTACGACGCCAAGCCGCGCACCGTGACCGTGCAGCGCGCCGACCACGCGTACGAGGTCCGGGTCGCCCACGCCGAACCGGGCTTCATGGCCCTGGACTGCGGCTGGGCGGCGGAACCGGACGCGGCCCTGGACCCGGACGGCCCGGGTCGACTGCTGCACCCGGTGGCGTTGGAGGGTTCGGCGGAGCTGGCGACGGGCTCGAAGCTGGCGTCGTTCCTGTTCGCGTGCGAGGACGCGCCCCGCTATGTACTGCTGCTGGTCGGCGGCGTGATCGTGCTGGCCGACCGGGCGGCTTGGGGCGAGGGTCGGTATTTGGCTGCCTCCCTGGACGCGGCTCTGGAGCGCAACGACGCCAAGGCCGGCGGCGAGCTGGACACGCTGGCGGCGCTGTTCGGCGCGGACTCGTTGCGTACGCCGGAGGAGGGCGGCGAGACTCCGCTGTCCACGCTCGTCGACAAGTCGACGAAGCACGCGGTGGGCGTGTCGTCCGATCTACGGGACGGCCTGCGCGAGTCGGTGGAACTGATCGCGAACGAGGTGCTGGAGCGGGTGCGGGCGGCAGGTGTCCGCCCGGAGGACGTGAAGGAACTCCCGGAGCTGTCCAGACAGCTGACGAGAGAGTCATTGCGCTACCTGTACCGGATCCTGTTCCTCCTGTACGCGGAGGCGCGTCCCGAGCTGGGCATCCTGCCGTCGGACTACCCGGAGTACCACCAGGGGTACGGGCTCGGGCGGCTGGGTGAGCTGGTGGCTGAGCGGGACCTGGTGGGCGAGAAGGCGCGCGAGGGCTTCTACCTGTACGAGTCGCTGGACCTGCTGTTCCGGAAGGTGCAGGAGGGGTACCGGTCGCGGCGTACGCATGGGCATGGCGACGCGTCCTCGGCGGAGCCCGCGTCCGCGCCCGCCTCGGAGGACATCGGCCTGCGTTTCGAGCCCCTGCACTCCAAGCTGTTCGAACCGGCGTCCATCGAGCTGATCGGATCCGTCAAGGACCTCAGCTCCGACGAGGACGAGACCGGCGAGGTCCGGTACGTCGACACGCGCCTGCGCAACGCCACCCTGTATCGCGTCCTGCGGCTGCTGATGCTCACCCGCGGCCGCAAGGGCGAGCGCGGCGGCTTCATCTCGTACGCCCAGCTCGGCATCAACCAGCTCGGTGCCGTGTACGAGGGCCTGATGTCGTACTCCGGCTTCGTGGCGGGCGAGGAGCTGTACGAGGTCGCCAAGGGCGGTGACCCCAAGGACGGCTCCTGGCTGGTCCCGGCCTCGCGGGCCGACGAATACGCGGACTCGGTCTTCGTGCGGAGGAAGGACGCGGAGACCGGCGAGGAGGTACGGGTCCGGTACCGCCCGGGGTCGTTCGTGTACCGCCTCTCGGGGCGCGACCGGCAGACCTCGGCGTCGTACTACACGCCGGAGTCGCTGACCAAGGTGACGGTGCAGCTCGCGTTGGAGCACCGGCTGAAAGAAGGTGGCCCGGACCTCAAGGCCAGGGAGCTGCTCAACTGGAGAATCTGCGAACCGGCCCTCGGCTCCGGGGCATTCCTCAACGAGGCCATCAACCAGGTCGCGGCGGCGTACTTGCGACTGCGCCAGGAGGAGCTGAAGACCGCAATCGACACGGAGAAGTACGCGGTCGAGCTCCAGAAGGCCAAGGCGTACATCGCCCTGCACAACTCCTACGGCGTCGACCTCAACTCGACGGCCGTCGAGCTGGCGGAGGTGTCGCTGTGGCTGAACACCATGCACCCGGGCATGGAGGCCCCGTGGTTCGGCCTGCACCTGAGACGCGGCAACTCTCTGATCGGTGGCCGGCGGGAGGTGTACTCGGCTGAGCAGTTGAAGAAGGGCGGCTGGCTGGGGACGATGCCGGAGCGGGTGTCGTTGGTGGAGGCTCCACCGGGAGCGGCCGGTCTGCCGGAGGGCGCGGTGCACCACTTCCTCCTCCCGGCCAAGGAGTGGGGCTCGGTGGCCGCCGAGAAGGAGGCCAAAGCGCTAGCCCCGGAGGAGGCGAAGGCCCTGGGCGCCTGGCGCAAGGCGATTACCAAGAGCCCGTCGAAGAAGCAGACGGAACGGTTGCAGGGTCTTGCCCGGCGGGCCGAGTACCTGTGGGGCCTGGTCGTCCGGCGCCTGGAAATCTCCGAACGGGACATCTCGCGGCGCATCGACGTGTGGGAAGCGGAGGACGGCTGGTTGCGGTCACCCGAGGTCGCCGTCCAGCGGGACAAGGTGCTGGCGGACCTGGAGAGCGTCGACACCCCGTACTGGCGCCTGAAGACGCTGATGGATGCCTGGTGCGCGCTGTGGTTCTGGCCGGTGCATAGCGCTGCGCTGCTGGACGGTACGCATGAGGTGTATCGGAGGGTGGCGGTCGCGGAGCTGGCGGAGGGGGCTCCCGAAGTCGCCCCCGAGGTCGAGGACTCCGAGGCTGCGGATGACGGTGTGCTGATGGCCTGGGAGGCGGATGCATTGCCGGGGTTCACCGCCGTCCCTCAGCAGATGAGCCTGACGCGGGAGTCGGTCGAACGGCGTCGGACTGGCCGCCGCAAGGAGCAGGTGCGCGAGCTGCGCCGGGCCGTTGTTCCGCTGGCGGATCTGGACGACTGGCTGGACTTCGCGGAATCGCTGCTGGGTGTGCGGGAGGTTCCGGAGGACTCGCTGATCTCGGAGTTCGAGCGGCTGGATGAGCTGGAGACCTATGAGGACACGTTGCCGGATCTGATGGGCATGGATGCGGCCCATCATTTGGAGGGGCGGTATCCGTGGGCGGCTCTGGCGCGGGATGTTGCGGGGCAGCAGGGGTTTTTTCACTGGGAGTTGGAGTTCGCGCAGGTCTTCGTGCGGGGTGGGTTTGACTTGCAGGTGGGGAATCCACCTTGGGTTCGGCCTCGGTGGCAGGAGGACACAGTGCTGGCCGAACTAGAACCCTGGTTCATGCTTTCCGACAGACCAAGCGTCGCCAAGTGGCGGCTCCGGAAGAGTGAGGTACTCGGGAAATCGAGACGAAACTTGCTGTACTTTCTGGAGGAGCTGGCCGCCAACACAGGCGTCGTCGCCACACTCGGCAATGTGGTGACTTACCCGCTACTCACGGGAACTCAGCCAGATTTGTACCGGGCGTTCATGTGCAGAACGTGGGCAAATCTAGGCAGATGGGGGATGGCCGGCCTGATTCACCCGGACACCCACTTCGGTGGAGTCAAGGAGGGGCAACTCCGCAAGGCCGCTTATCGTCACCTACGAGCGCATGCGCACTTCATGAACAAGATGAAGCTGTTTCCAGAGATCAGCGATAACGCTACCTTCGGCGTACACATCTACGCTCCGGCCGCGCCTGTCTCCTTCACACACATGAGCTGGCTGTTCTCACCTGGCACATTGGTGGATTCCTTCCACCATGAAGGTGCGGGCCCGATCCCAGGAATCAAGAACGATGGATCATGGGATTTGCGCCCGCACAGAGCCCGGTTGATCCACGTGGACAGCGAATTGTTGGCTGAATGGAATCGGCTTTCCGGCACAAGCGACACGCCTGACACCGAAACAGCACTTCTCTATCCCGTCACCACAAGCGAGCAGGGAGCTATTTCAGCTCTTTCAGCAGCGGATCAGCGAGCAAGCAGCCATGACCCGAAGATCAGCTCGGGGTACCACGAGAAGATGGGCAAAGAGAACGGCTACATCCGCTGGTCCACCACTGACGTGACTGCACTGTCCGACCTGGTGCTCCAAGGTCCACATTTCTCCGTCGCGACCCCACTCGCCAAGTACCCCAAAAATCCGTGCAAAAGCAACAATGACTGGGTCGCGAACGATTTCACCGCTCTCCCCTCTGACGCCGTTCCGCGCACTAACTATGTGCCCGCCTGCACCGAAGATCGTTATTATGCGGCTCAAGACATGTGGGATGGACGCCCCTACACGGAATATTTCCGCCTAGCCTGGCGAAAAATGATCCCTTTCAATTCCGAGCGAAGCTTCTTTGTGTCTCTCATCCCACCAGGCCCTGCGCATATCGATGCCGTCTACAGCATGGCCGCGGCAGACAATCGACTGACCTCGCTCACCGCAGGTTTCTGGTCTGCACTCCCGCTCGATTACATGCTCCGCATCACCGGAAAAGCGAATCTACACCCAGCAGACGTACTGGGAATGCCTGCACCGACCATCGAACACCCTTTGGCTCACCCCCTTCTTATCCGCACACTTCGACTCAACTGCCTTACCAGCCACTTCGCCGAGCTTTGGTCCGAGCTTTACCATCCCACATGGCCCGGCTACGAGGATTGGGCCAATCCCACTTGGCCGGCTCTCGATCCCCTGACCGCTCACCTCAGCCCAACCTGGCAGCATGACACCCCCCTCCGCACGGAGTATGAGCGCCGCGCCGCCTTGGTGGAGATCGACGCCCTGGTCTCCGTCTGGCTGGGAATTACCGCCGACCAACTCGTGAGTATTTACCGAGCTCGCTTCCCTGTACTGGCCGAGCGAGAAAAGGCGATCTACTTCGACGCAAACGGAAGGCGCATCGCCAGCGATTCCTTCGCGTACGGCCATGGGCAGACGAAGGAGACCTACTCAACCCTCCTTAGCCACTTGGCCGACTACGCACACGCAGCACCCCCCGAAGGCTACGAACCCCCCTTCTACAAGGCCGACCGCGAAGCAGAAATGCGGGCAGCCCACGCTCACTTCCAGGCTCGTCTGAACGCCGAGATTGCGGCCGGCCGCTGGTCACCGCCGCAGTCCGCGTAGGTCAGCCAGTGCCCCGTGACCCAAGCCAGCGGTCACGGGGCACTGAAATGATCGGCCGTAGCTCTACACGGTGTGCCAAGCGGCGAACCCGACGAACTCCTCCCATGCCTCCGGCGCAAGGCTCACTATGGGACCCGCCTCGTCCTTCGAATCACGGACGTGCAGGACACCACTTCCAGTAGCGACCTCGACGCACTGCCCCCCGTCCCCAGCGCTGTAACTGCTCTTGAACCATGCCAGGCCGTCGGTGTCCGGCCGGGTCTTTTCCCCGCTCATCTCTCTCCCAGCATCTTCTCGATCAATGCCAGCGAATCCGTCGGAGTGAGGGCCTGCGCGCGGAGTATCCCGTACGTACGCTCCAGCTCTCGTACCTTCCGACGCTCTGTGTGAACGCGACTGTCGCCCTGTACCTCTGTGTACGCGACCCTGCGCCCATCCTTGGTCTCCATCAAGGTGAACGGGCCCGCCAACCCGGCATGCTCCTGACGGGACGACGGCATCACCTGGATCACCACGTTCCGCTTCTCCGCGACCAGTCTGAGGTGCTCTGCCTGACCTCGCCAGACCGTCTCCCCACCGAGCGGCCGGAGCAGAACAGCTTCCTCGATGACGAAGCTGAAGTGCGGCGCGGGCTGCCGGTTGAAAACCTCCTGCCGCGCCAGCCGTGCAGCCACGCGCTGCCCAATGGTCGCCTCGTCCAGCACTGGCTGCCACATGGCGAACACCGCTCGCGCGTATTCCTCCGTCTGCAACAAGCCGTTGACCAACTGGGCGTCGTACACATGGAGCTCATCCGCCTCGGCCTCCAACCTGGCCGCATCCCGAAAGAACGCCGGATACTGAGCCCTCGCCACCTCCTCCTTCCCTGCCACCAACACCCCACCCGCACCCAGCACCTCATCCGCCCGGTCGATGAACTTGCCCGGCGGAATCCGCCTCCCCTGCTCGAACGAGGCAATGGTCGACGCGGAGTACCCGGACCGACTCCCCAACTCCGCCCGATCCCGGCACAACTTCAATTGCCGCCCGAACATGTGCAGGATGCCCGCCCCCGCACCCGCCCCGACCTCCTGCTCGCCCGGCTCACCCTCCACCACCTGCTGCTGCTCATCCACGCCCACGCCAGCCCCTCCCGTACGTACCAACGCCCACGCCACCACGCCACCACGCCACGCGCCGCACCCAACGCCCCACACCCACACCCGGTCACGGCTCACCCCGCGTACAACAACCCACCGCCCGCGTACAACGAGTGACCGTCGCCGCGTCGCGCCTGGTCAACGCTACGCACAGTCCGTGATCGTTTCCGATTTCGGCTCATCAGGGTGAATTTCGTCGATACGGCTGATGCATCCGGGGTGCCGGCTGTATCCCGTGCGCGTGCGAAATGCGCAATACGCGGATGGGGGCGGACTGACCGCTGCGGGACGCCGGCGTCGGGAGGCAGTACGGCGGCAGGCGGCCGAGTGGTCCGAGCAGAGGATCAAGCCGCTGGAGGCGCCCGGCACCTTCAGGTGAGCCGGAAGTGCGCTGCTGCGCCTGGCCGAGCAGGGCGGCGCCGTGGCTGAGACAACGCGGCAGACGCCGGGCCGCGTCCGCACGCGGACCGGTCCGCGCCCCGCGCGTCGGCTCGCGGTGACTCCGGCGGGCGTGGCCGCCGCAGTGGACGGAGGCGCCCGTCACGCCTCCACGTCGAGGCGCACGACCGCGCCTATCTCGACCAGCTGGTCCGGCAGCGCGAGATCGGAGACGCCCATGACGGTGCTGGTGGGGCGGTGCTCCCCGAAATAGTCGGAGTGGAGGCGCGCGGCCGCGTCGAAGTTCTCACGCAGGTTCCTGACCAGAACTGTTGTCTCCACGATCTGGCTTCGCTCGGCCCCGAAATGCGCCAGCACCAGGTCCAGGTTGGCCAGCGTCGTCCTGGTCTGGAGCTCGAAGTCGCCGGCGCCTATGAAGTTGCCGTCCTCGTCATGGGACAGCTGCCCGGAGATGTACACCGTGTTGTCGACCTGGAATGCCTGGCTGTATCCGTAGAGGGATTCCCACGGCATACCGAAGCCGAATGTTTCCGTCCGAACGGTCATGAACTGCTCCCTGAGCCCGAACCTGCTGGTGGTTGTCGATGCGCGCCGATCACATGGCGGGCTGTCCCGGGAAGAGGCAGCCTCGACTCCGGCTTCTCCCTGCCGGGCATGTGCTCGATCAGCGGCCCTTTTGAACCGGCATCCACTCAAATCCTGGCGGCACCGAGAAGACTGGCTTGTCGGGGAGCGAACAAGGACTTGCCCAGAACTGCCCTCGCCTGGCGAACGACACATGAGCACCCGCCCCCTGTGCAGGATGCCCACACCCGCAGCCGGTCACGGCTCACCCCGCGTACAACGACCCACCGCCCGCGTACAACGAGCGACCGTCCTCGCGTCGCGCCTGTTCAACGCTACGCACAGTCCGTGACCGTTGACGCCATGAAGTCAGCAACTCCCCCGGACCGGCATGTTCATCAAAGCCTCGCGCCCGCACACGAGTTCGCGATGCAGTTCACCTCAACCCCACGCGGCGCACGACTCGCCCGCAGACTCGTCTCCCACCGCCTGAACGACTGGGGTCACCCGTACACCACACCCGCCAACGAGACCGTGACCCTCATCGCCGCCGAACTCACCGCGAACGCGGTCCAGCACGGTCACGTCCCCGGCCGGGACTTCCACCTACGGCTCACCGAGACGACGGACGGCACGCTCCGCGTGGAGGTCACCGACACCCGTACCGAGAAGCGCCCCGCCCCCGGCACCCGCACCCGTACCCCCACCGCGGACGAGGAGGCGGGCCGCGGCCTGCTTCTCGTCGACGCCCTCGCACACACCTGGGACGTCACACCCCGCCCCGTCGGCCCCGGCAAGACCGTATGGGCCGAGGTCCGGGCCTCCCAGGATCCTGTCGGAAGGGATCCGGACCGAGAGGGCCACCGCTGAAGCCGTATACGACAGCGACAGCGGCGACTCATGAAGGAGCCCCCGAGGCCCCTGCCGCGGCCAAGGGGGACGACAAAAGGACAATGGACACAGGACCGACAGGAGCCGAGCCCTCACGATGGCGCAGCAGAACACCCCGTGGCGTGTCATGCACCGGGGCACCTCGATCGGCACGATCGTCGTGACGGAGACCGACTTCCCCCTTGCACATCGACGGCGACGAGGCGTGGTTCCGGTGGAGCGATGAGCCACTCGACGGTTGAGGACCGGGCTCAAAGGCCGTTCACCACAAATCTGACCCGACGCGGAGCGTCGCGACTCCACGTCGCCGTCGCGTCGCGATCTACCGCACCTCGATACCGAAGTCCTGCACCAGCTCCTCCAGGCCGCCCGTGTAACCCTTCCCGCCCCGCCAAGCTGGCCGCCCTCTCCGCCGGCGAGATCAGGATCAGCTGGAGCCTGCTGAGCCCCGGCACCTCCGACACGATCTCGATCCGCTACAAGACCGGGTCCACGCGGTACTGGTGCGGCATCCAGGCGATCGGCCACCGCAATCCGCCGGCCCGGCTGGAGGTCGGCACGGGCAGCGGCTGGCGGCAGCTGACCCGTACCGAGTACAACTACTTCCTCTCCCCCGACGGCACCGGCTGCGGCGGCCCCCTCAGGCTCACCGACATCTACGGCGAGCAGCTGACCGTCGAGGGCATCGCCGTACGCCCGGACGCCGTCCAGCGGACCGGTGTCCAGTTCGGCCGGCACTGATGGCACCGCGGGGACGGGATGTGCGACGCTCCCACCCCGTCCAGCAGAGATGTCCAGCGCAGATGTTCAGCAGAGATGTTCAGGAGAGAAGACCGGGAGCGATGGCACGCGACTGCGACTGCCGGCTCTTGGCCTCCGCGGACTGGTACTCGAGGAAGTATCCGAAATCGCGGGTGTCGACAGGAATACCGAGCCGTCGACCTAGTTCCTGAGCCTGGCTCTCACTGAGTCGCTGCGGAGGCGCGTCGGTTCCGGGCCGCGTGTCACCGAGGAGTTCGGGGGGCAGATCACGGCTCGATTCGGCAGGGATCTCGTGCAGGCGCCGGAGATTCATGGTGTGACGGTGGAAGGCGAGCAGAACCCAGCCGTCGTCGAGTGGCTGCTCAAGGCGCTCCGGTGCGTACCGCTTCTCGAGTTCCTGCTTCGCGCGTGTGGCGGCGCGGAATTTCTCGATGTCCGGAGGGGGCGGAGGCGGCGTCTTGATCCGCTCACGGTCCACCACCAGCCACACGTCGTACTCCTCCGTCGTCACACCGCACATGACGCTGCCGTCCCGAGCCATCGTGACGAACTCCGCGTGCCCGGACGGCGCGCCGCGCCCCACCAAGTGCTCTGCCATCCGCACGTCACCTTGCAGACGTACGGGTATCCACGGCCCGTCCATCGTGGTGGTGATCAGGAAACGGCCGTCCGTGTCCACGATGTGCTGGTCACGGGCGAGCTGGAGCCATGCGGCGTCGACACGCGCACTCAGCGCCGGTCCGGCCAGGGGAACCTTCGCGGCCGGTTCCGTCCCGCCGATGGTGATGCCCACCGCACGCCGGGGTGCGGGCAGGGGACCGGCCGGTGGCTCGTCGAGAACTTCCAGGCCGCAGCGGCCCAGCAGTTCCGTGACAGCTGGTTCGCTCATGTCAGGGGCACACCTTTCCGCCCTTGTAGAACAGGTGGTGATCCCCACCCGGCTTATTGACTTTCCCGTACCGCTCGAAATTCTCGTCGGACGGGTATTTGCTGGCCCAGCCGAAGTTTACGCCCTCCCGGTTCGCGCCGTGTTTCGGCTCTCCCACGTGGAAGTGCGAGCCGGCCGGGTCATCGGTGTGTTCCACGACGACGCGCGAACCATGTGGCGTCTCGTACTGCCGCATATTTCCCCAGTGCGTGGGTTCGGTGTCGTAGATGTAGAGTTCCTGGCCTCGTCGAGTGACGTCGTCGCCGATTTCCCATTCGAAGTCCGGCACTCTGCCGTAGTCCACTCCCGCCATGTCGAACGCTGCCCGCTCCGCACTCGCCCGGTCCGGGAACGGGTTCTTCTTCTCACCCAGGGGCAGTTCGGTCAGACCGAGAGGGTCGATGCCCCGCAGGGGGTTGACGACGTAGGTGACGGGGTTCGGTGCGGGAGCGAGCCCCAAGGGGTCCGGGGTGAGATAGCGGGCGCCGACCGGATCGTAATGGCGGTGGTAGTTGTAGTGCAGACCCGTTTCGGGGTCGTGATACTGACCGGGAAAGCGGAGCGGGGTGTACGCCGTCGCGTCGCGGTTCCAGGCAGTGCCACCCCACACGGTGGAGCGGGAGCGCCACGCGATGCTTCCCCGTTCGTCGACGAGTTCGGTGGGGGTCCCCACGAGGTCGGTGACGACGGCGAAGAAGCGCGCGTCGATCTCGTCCTGCGGAGTGTCGATGCCGTGGATGCGTTCCCGCTGGGTGAGCGGCGTGGTGCCGTGGTGGTCCCAGGTGAGGCTCACCGCGCGGTCGTTGCCGATGACCCGGGTGGTCTGCTCGCACAGTGTGGTGCCGTCCCAGGTGAAGTCCACCTGCTCGGCCACCGTACTGCCGTCGGCCGCCAGCCGCTGTTTGGCACTGCGCCGGCCGAGCGGATCGTAGCGGTAGCGCCAGCGCGTTCCGTCGGGCGTGGTGACGGAGACGAGGCGGTCCTCGGCGTCCCACTCGTAGCGCCAGGTGTCGGGCTTGGACGACAGGCGGGTCTTCTGGCGCAGGCTGACGCGCCCCGCGGTGTCGTACTCGTAGCGGATACCGCCCGCGGAGTGCATACGGGTGCCGGTGTAGGTGCGTGTCCCGGTCGCTCCCTGGTCGGGCATGGCCGTGGGCCAGGAGGCCTGCGTCTGGTTGCCCGCCTCGTCGTAGGCGTAGGTCTCCACCCAGCCGGCCGCGTGCACACCGGTGACCCGGCCCACCGGGTCGATGCTGTACCGGCGGGAACCGTTGAGGTGATCGTCGATGGCGATCACATGGCCGTCCGGACGGTAGGTGTACGCACGGTGCTGCAGGCGCCCGGCATCCGGACCGGTCAGCTCCTGGCCGAGCAGGAGACCGTGGGGATCGTAGGTGGAGGTCAGGACGAGGCTTTCACCGATGCGCCTGGTCAGCTCCCGACCCGCCGCGTCGTGTTCGAACGTGAGGGTCCGGCCGGAGGCGTTCAGTTCGGTGCGGCGCCCTGCGGCGTCGTACTGCCAGCGGCTGGTGGCACCGGTCGGAGTGGTACGGCTGGTGCGTCGCCCCAGCACGTCGTAGGTGTATCGCTGGGTACGCCCGTCGACCGTCTCCGCGACCGGACGCCCCGCCGAGTCCCGTTCCCAGGACAGGACGGAATCGGCGGTCCTGGCCTCGGCCAGGCGCCCTGCCGGATCGTAGCCATAGGTCGTGACGGCACCGGCCCCGTCTCGTGCCACGGTACGGCCCAGCAGGTCCCGCTCGAAGCGGACGACGGCCCCGGAGGGGGTGGTGCGGGTCGCCAGCTGCCCGGCCGCGTCGTACGTGTAACCGACGACACGGCCGTCGAAGTCCGTCTCCTTGGCCAGGCGTCCCGCCGGGTCGTACTCGTACGTCCACGTCAGGCCCTGCGCGTTGGTCACCTCGCGGAGCCGCAGCTCCGCGTCGTAGTCGAACGCATAGCGTGCGCCGTCCGGGAAGACGCTCGCGGACTGCAGGTTGAAGTGCGTGTACTCGTAGCTGGTGACGGCACCCATGGCGTCCGTGTGGGTCAGGCAGTTGCCGTCGCCGTCGTACGTCCAGGACTCGGCCGTGCCGTCCGGACGGGTCCGGCGGGCGAGCTTGCCCTCGACGGTCCACTCGAGTCGCGTCGTCGCGCCGAGCGGATCGGTGACGGCTGTCTGGCGTCCCAGGGCGTCCCGTTCACAGCGGGTGACCGCACCCTGCGGGCCGACGGTCTCCACCGGCAGCCCCGCTTCGTCGCACCGCACACGCGTCCGTGCGCCCAGGGGATCCAGGACCCCCGTCAGACGCCCTCGGTCGTCGTACGTGAAGTGCGTCGTCGCACCGGCCGAGTTGGTGACGGATGTCCGGTTGCCGAAGTCGTCGAACTCCTGGGCGGTGTGCGCACCGTCGTTCCGCCGGACCGACACGAGCAGTCCGAGAGCGTTGTACCGCATGACCGTCCACGAGCCGTCGGGGCGCTGCTCCCTGAGCAGGTCGCCCTGGTCGCTCCAGGTGTACTCCGTGGTGCGGCCCAGCGGATCGGTGCGGGTCAGCACCTGGCCACGGGCGTTGAGTGTCTGCCGGGTGGTGTGGCCGAGCGGGTCGGTCTCCGCGACGATCCGCCCACGGTCGTCGAGCCGGTAGAGCGTGACGTGCCCCAGCGCATCCGTCCAGCGGGTGGTGTGCTGCACGTCGTCGTAGACGAACGTGCCGGAGAGGTAGCCGTCGGGGCCGACGGTCCGCACCACACGTCCGGCATGATCATGGACGTAGCGATAGGTGGAGCCGTTGCGGTTGGTCCAGGAGGTGACCCTTCCTTCGGCGTCGTAGCCGAACCGCAGGGGCCGGCCCGAGGAGTTGACGACCTCGACGAGGTCACCGGTCACCGGGTCGTAGCCGTAGGCCGTCACACGTACGGTGTTCTCGTGCCCTTCTCCCGGGTTCAGGGAGAGGCTCGTGACGCGGCCGAGCTCCCGGTCGGCGGTGAACCGGATGTCGTACCCACCACTGTGGGTGATCGACGTGGGGAGACCGGTCGCGTCACGGTGGAAGTCGATCTGGTTGCCGTTCCGGTCCTCGATCGCCATCAGCCACAGCTGCCAGCCCTCCCCACGCGGGCGGGCGAAGTAGCGGGTCAGGCCGGTACGCGGATCGGTGGTGGCGAACTCCGTCTCCTGGGAGCCGAACTCGCTGGTCCGGCGCAGGGGTATGCGTGGGCCCTCCGACGGCAACACCTCCGGCTGCTGAGGGGTGGGCAGCCGGTCGTAGACCAGCAGGGTGCCGTCCTCGCGGGCCCACACGGCCTTGTTGCGGATGTCGACCTCGATGCGCTCGTCCAGCGTCGAGGCCCAGGACCGGCCGAACCAGGTGCCGAAGGTGTAGTCCGACAGGTGCGTGCGCCTGAGCGCGAGGGGCAGGACGCCGGGCAGCGTCAGGTCGGTCTGTTCCAGCAGCATCTGGCCGCTGGCGACGTCGATCGGGTCTTCCTTGCAGTGGCGGTTCCTCGGTTCCACGCTGTGGTGGCGAGGATTGTCGAGCGCCTTGTTCAGCGGATCCGGCTTGCCGCCGGCCGAGCCGCCGTTGCCGTCCGGGCCTCTCGACGGTGACCCTCCTGGCCCCTTCCCGTCCTGGCCGCCCGTGATCCTCGTCAGAGCGTCCTCGGTCGCCTTCTCGTTGCGCCTGTGGTTCTCCGAGGTGTTGCGGAGGTTCTTCGGGATGGTCTCGCCGGTGTGCTTGACGATCCGTTCTACGGCCTTCTTCATGCCCTTGGTGGCGCCGTCCACCACGGCGTCGATGCCCTGGGTGAAAGGGTCCTTGCCGCGGGTGCGGTTGTTGGCGTTGTGCGCGCGGTCCAGGGAACCCGAGAGCCGGGTCATCGAGCTCTCGCTGAGACGGCCCAGATCGCCCGCGGCCTTGTCGTACTCGGCGTGGTCGATGCGCATCCGGCCACCACCACCGCCACCGCCACCGCCACCGCCACCGCCACCGGCCGAGGCCAGGCTCATCCCGGGTCCGCCCTTGCCCCCGCCGCCACCGGAGCCGTCGGTCGGGGAGACGGCGCTGGAGGCCAGGTCGAGGACCGCGTCCGTGACCATGCGCTCGAGCCTGGCGGCGACCGGTTCGGTCACCATCGCCATCACCTGGTCGACGATCTGGTCGGCGGCCTCCCTGATGATCCGGCGGACCACCTCCCGCATGGCCGTTATCTCCGCCGCGCCGATCAGTGCCGACAGACCTCCGGTGACGAAGGCCAGGCCGATGGAGACACCGACCGATGCCGCCATCACTCCGAGTTCGATCTCGGCCTTGATCTTCATGCCGTAGATGACGTCCGCGACGACATCCATGGCGTCCGCGAACAGACGCGCGGCGTCGGGCAGTTGTTCCAGGTGGGAGGTCTTCACCTGGCCCCAGTGCTCCTGCAGGGAGTCCACCGCCCAGCCCTCGCTGGAGGACAGCAGACGGTTCACCGCCGCATGAGCTTCACCCGTGTGATCGTCGAAGGTGTTCGCGAGCTCGCGCATCGCGTCCGCCATCTCGCGGTAGTCGTCCTCGTCGACGTTCGGCCAGTTGATCCCGATGAAATCGAGGATCTCGTCCAGCCAGCCGGGCAGTACGTAACCCAAGTCCTGTCACCCCCGTGACGCGATGCTCGCAACACCAACCCGTTGAGCAACACCTGTGTGTCTCGCACCGTAACGGATACATCTGACGACCGAACAGAATCTTCCGTCGGTGGGCTGTGACCACTGCGAGCACTGGCAGGAAGATCGAGTCATGAAGTCAGGTGATGGCCGGATGGCCGGCGACATACCGGAGACCCGTCTGATCGCGACGGTGGACGCCCTGCGGCTGGCGCTGCTGGAGAGCCCGGACGTGCTCTCGTTCACGCTCGGCGGGACGATCGACGAGGAGACGGCGGCCGCCGCGGAGACCGACGGGGTGCCGCGGGAGTTCCTGGACTTCTGCCGCGTGCTGGACGGCGCGAGCTGCGGGCCGGACGTGCGGCTCTTCGGCCTGGAGGAGGCGGAGGAGTGCCAGTTCTACTGCGGGCCGGTGGTCGACTCCCCGCTGCCGTTGTCCCCGGAGAAGCTGTTCTGCATCGGCATGATCAACCAGGCCGCCATCTTTCTCGACCGCGCGGGCGGCGGTGTCCTCGGCGCCCTGGGCATAGGCTCCGACTGGATCGACGCCGAACGCTTCGAGCAGCTCGCGCCCGGGTTGGAGGCGTTCTTCCTGGAACGGCTGGCCGCCCCGGAGTACGTACGGCTCGCGTCGATCGACGACGAGTTGCTGGAGTACGACGACTGGCTGAAGCTGTTGCGCCGGGCCGGCCTCGCCGGCTGAGCAGCCGGACACGGCCGGACCGAGCCCTGTCGGCAGACGGCGACAACAGTGACCGGCCGACCGCAGCCGACGGCCCCCTCGTCCGGCAGAATCGACAGCGGCGTACGGACGTACCACCACGTCATACCGGCTACGGATCGGGGCACGAGGGCACATGTCGCAGGAGGACAGCGTCGGCAGCCGTAGGGCGGCGCGGGAGCAGGCGTCACTGTTCAGCCGCTACATGGACGATGTCGAGGACAGCGGGGCGTTCCGGGTCGAGGTGGGTGCCGACGGCCGGGGCACGGATGTCGAGCTGGAGCTCCCCGATGCCGAGGCCGAGGACGCGGCGGACCGGATCACCGCGCCGTACGACCCCTCCAAGATCGAGATCCAGACCAGCAACCCCACGATCAACCTGCTGATGTCCCGCCTCAGCAACGGCATGATCGACCTGGCCCCGGACTTCCAGCGGCATGCCGGGATCTGGTCCGACGAGGAGCAGAGCCGACTGATCGAGTCGCTGCTGCTGCGCATTCCGATCCCCTCCTTCTACGCGGCCGAGATGGAGGACAGCGAGTGGGCGATCATCGACGGCATCCAGCGGCTCACGGCCATCGCCCGGTTCATCGCGCCGCGGGCTCTCGCCGAAGTCGCGGGCATCGACGCGGGACCACTGCGGCTGCGCGGTCTGGAGTACCTGTACAAGGACTTCGAGGGCAAGGGATACGACGACCTCACCGGCCGGCTCCAGATCCGGCTGAACGAGACGCAGGTCGTCGTCCACGTCATCCGCCCCGGCACCCCGGAAGAGGTCAAGTTCAACATCTTCGCCAGGATCAACACCGGCGGCCGCCCCCTCACCCGGCAGGAGATCCGGCACGCACTGATCCCGGGACCGGCGCGACAGCTGCTGTCCTCGTTGGCCGAGTCGGAGGAGTTCTTGTCGGCGACGGGCGGCAGCGTTCCCCCTGCCCGTATGGCCGACCGTGAAATGGTCCTGCGCGCCCTGGCCTTCCGCCTCACACCGCCCGACTCCTTCAAGTCCCAGGACTTCGACCAGTTCCTCGCCCACGCCATGCGGCAGATCAACCGGTTGTCCGACGAGGACCGGGCGGCGCACGCCAGCGATGTCAAGCGGGCCATGAAGGTGGCGCGTCTGGTCTTCGGCGAGAACGCCTTCCGCAAGCTGTACCAGGGCCAGGCACTGCGTTACCCGGTGAACAAGGCCATCTTCGAGACGATCGTGGTGAACCTCGCAAAGCTGTCAGATCATGAGCACGCATCGCTGGTGACATCCCGCCATCAAGTCGTCGAAGGCTTCCAGGCGCTGATGACAAACCGGCGGTTCGAGCGTGCTGTGTCCGTGAGCACGGGTGACCGAGCCAAGGTCATGACCCGATTCGCTGAGATCCGCACACTGTTCCAAGCCAGTGCTGGCGCAAACACCTGATAGACGGCGCACCACCCGTTGAAGCAGGCAACCACCCCACATCCCACACACGCACCCTCGACGACACGCCGATCCGGTTTTACCGTGAGTAGACCGGTGTGTCCGGTGGGCGAGCCTTCGGGGGGTGGCGCGCATGGCGGCCAAAGGCTGGATCGATTGGATCGTCGCGGAGTTCGGCGCTGAGTGCGCGCAGCTTCTGGGTCGCTTCTCTGAGGACGAGGCGGCCATCCGAAGACCGGTGGAGAACCTGCTGATGGCCGCCGCCTCCCACTTCGGCCTCGAACTGCATCTCCATCCTGAGGCGAGACGCCCCGACCTCGGAATCCGCCCGGACCTAGCGGCGCGCGTCGGACGTGATCGGCGGCGGATCGTCGGGTACGTCGAACTGAAAAGCCCGGGTAAGGCCGACATCAGCCCCGGAGCGCTGCGCGGAAGAGACCGCAGGCAATGGGAGGGGATGTCGAAGTTACCCAACCTTGTTTACACGAACGGACAGACCTGGACGCTGTACCGGTTGGGGCAGCAGTGTGGCGAGACGGTGCGCCTGACAGGTGATCTGTATCGGGCAGGAGGACGGCTGTGTGCCACGGGTCAGGCCACCGCCGCGTTCGAGCGCCTGCTGCGAGAATTTCTGAACTGGCAGCCCGAGCCATTGTGCACCGTGCGGCAGTTGGTCAGCGCAGTGGCACCGCTTTGCGGTTTGTTGCGCACCGAGGTGATGCATCGGCTGGAGGACGAGGCACGAGTTCCCGCCGACCGTCGCGAGCGCCCCTTCACCTCGCTGGCCAGGACCTGGGAGACCGTCCTGTTCCCGAAGACCGACGAGCGCGACCCTCACGCCGCGTTCGCCGACCGCTACGCCCAGACGGTCACCTTCGCCCTGCTACTGGCCAAGGCGACCGACATCCCGCTTGTCGACCAGAGCCTTCACGAGGTGGGAAGGGAGCTCGGAGCGGACCACACGGTAATGGGCAGGGCCCTGCAAATCCTGACCGACCACGTGGAGGGGCAGTTCAGGAACAGCCTCGACATGCTGGTCCGTATCGTCGACGCGGTCGCCTGGCGGGCGATCCTCACGCGCGAACCCGACGCACACGTCCACCTGTACGAGCATTTCCTCCAGGAATACGACCCGGCCCTCCGCAAGGCCTCGGGCACGTACTACACGCCCACAGCCCTGGTCGACGAGATGGTCCGCCTCGTCGACGAGATTTTGCGCCTGAAGCTCGACTGTCCCGAAGGGTTCGCCGACGAGCGTGTCGCGATCATCGACCCCGCCATGGGAACCGGCACTTTTCTCAGCTCCATCATCGATCTCGTGGCGGACCGCCGGTCGTCCGGCGGCAATGACGGATTCCGAGCCGAGGCCGTTGAGGATCTGTCCCGCAGGCTCATCGGTTTCGAGAAGCAGATGGCCGCGTACGCCGTCGCGCAGATGCGGATCGCGCAGACGCTGCGTGCCCAGGACGCCCACGTCCCGCTGCGCGACCTCCGGCTGCATCTCACCGACACGCTGGCCGATCCCTGGCGGCCCTCAGATCTCTTCGACGTGGGGGGCGCCGCGATGGCGCCACTGCGGAAGGACGCGGAGAAGGCGAGCCTCATCAAGCGCGAGGAACGCCTCACCGTCGTTATCGGGAATCCTCCCGACCGTGAGCGGGCCCAGGGCGAAGGCGGCTGGATCGAGGCCGGCTCGGAGGGGCATGGCCCTCCCCTCCTGGACCGTTTCAGACTTGGCGGCCGGAACGGCCGCCACGAGTTCAAGCTAAAGAATCTCTACGTGTACTTCTGGCGTTGGGCGACGCACAAGGTCTTCGAGCAGCACGCCCCCGGGCACCAGCAAGGGGTGGTGGCCTTCGTGTCGACTGCGGGATTCCTGCGCGGGCCGGCGTTCCAGCGCATGCGCGAGTATCTGCGCAGCACTTGTTCGGAGGGCTGGATCATCGACCTCACCCCCGAAGAAGGCAAACAGCCTCCCGTCGCCACCCGTTTCTTCCCAGCCGTGCAACGAGAACTCGCTGTCGCGATATTTGTACGACGTCGGGACGCGAACCCCTCGGAGCAAGCGCCGGTTCATTACATCGCGCTGCACGGAAGCCGTGAGGAGAAGACCGCCCGCCTACGCTCACTGACCATCCACGATCCAGGTTGGCAGGACGCCCGAGCCGACTGGTATGCCCTCTTCACTCCGGCGCCCGACCGTGATTGGGACACCTTCCCGGCACTGGATTCCCTGCTGCCCTGGTACAAGCCCGGCTTCAAGCCCAATCGCACATGGGTGGTGGGCCCGGACCCCGAGGTGCTGCGACAGCGGTGGGACCGGCTCGTGCACGAGCCCGACGCCTCGATGCAACGGGCCTTGATGAAAGAGACACCTGACCGGCGCGCGAGCGGTCCTGTGCGAGCGTTTCCCGGGCTCCCTGTTCCCCGGAAGCCGCTAAGTGCCGAACGCGGGCCATGTCCAGAGCCCGTCCGTATCGCACGACGGAGTTTCGACCGTCAGTGGCTGATTCCGGACGGCCGCATTGTCGACCGTCCCCGGCCGGAGTTGTGGCACGCCGAGCGCGACGACCAACTGTTCATCATCGAGCAGCACAGGCAGCCCATATCGTCTGGCCCGGCACTAGTGTTCGCGTCCTTGGTTCCTGACATGCATTACTTCAACAACAACGGGGGTCGCGTGCTCCCGCTGCGACACCCGGACGGTACCCCGAACACCGCCCCGGGCCTGTTGGAGCACTTGGCCAACTCGTACGGCCTAACCTCGGTGTCCGTGGAGGACTTCGCCGCCTATCTTGCCGGAGTCACAGCTCATCCAGCGTTCACCGAGACGTTCGCCGAAGAACTCAACTCTCCCGGTGTACGCCTCCCCCTCACCGCTGATCGCGATCTGTGGCACGAAGGCGTCCGCCTCGGCCGCCGCGTTCTGTGGGCATCCACCTTCGGTGACCGGTACGTGGACGCCGCTGACGGTCGCCCGGCGGGCTCGGGCGGGGTGCGAGCAGTCACACCGCCGATTACCTACAGCACGCGGATTGCGCCTACTCCCCTGCCGGACGCCTTCGACTACGACGAGCGGCGCCAAGCCGTGATCATCGGGACAGGTGTCTTCACGGGAGTCGACGCCCGTATGCGGAATTACGAGGTCGGGCACCGGAAGGTCCTCGACCAGTGGTTCGCCGCGCGGAGCAGCAGACCGACGGGCCGGATCGGCAGCCCACTGGACCTGATGCGAAGCGAGCGGTGGCGTTCCCAGTGGAGTGATGAACTGGTCGACTTGCTCAGCGTGCTGCGCCACCTCACGAAGATCGAGGCCGAACAAGCCTCGCTGCTGGCACAGGTGATCGCCGGGCCACTCATCACTGTGGCCGAATTGACTCGGAGGAACGTCTTGGAGCCTCCCTCCCACACCGGTTCGCCGCGCCCTGCCGCTCCGGCCGAGGAGATGCTGCCCGGCATGGCCGAGGTGGACGGGCGTGAGACGTCCCCGGTCGTGCCACTCCGGCCCGCTCCGGACCCGGCCGGAGGCCGCGGCTCGCAAAGACGTGCCGTACGGCGGTCGTCCCCACGTCACGGGCCACGCGATGAGCAACGGCCGTCATGACGCTCTCTCCGTAACTGATGCGTCGCAGACATCACATGTTGAGCGTGAGCGGCAAGTCCGAACTGCTTGATTCGACAGGCGGGATGAGCATCCACAGTGAGGCGTCTCGTCGCTGCACCACGGAGTCGAGCTCTGCGTACGTCTGCCCAGCGCTTCTTCCATCGAGCAGCACCGCGACGACCATCGTGGCCCGACCACACTGATACGACGACGCCATCTCGTCGTATCGCTCCTGGTCACAGGGTGAAGGGACGATTGAAGTACGAAATAGTTCAATACCGGTCAATGGCCGCCGGACGGGCGGTGAGGTGCTAGGACCCGGTCAGTTGTCCGCTATACGGTTGACGGGACAACGACTGGGACGAAGGAGCACCCGTGAGGCCCACCCTGGCCGCCGCTCAGGTCCGCGGCAGTCTGACGCAGTACCTCACGACGACCTACGCCCTGTCCGATTCCGATACCCGCCTCGCTCTCGAACGGTTCCTCGGGCACCCGGAGACGGGCATCTTCCGCGGCCCCTACCTCCGCATCAGAACGCCGTTCCACAAGGCCGACGACGGGTGGCAGCGGCATCTGGAATGGGATCCCGGGTTCCCGCCCTACCGTCACCAGGCCAAGGCGTGGGAGCGGTTGAGCACCCTGCGCGGGCCGGCCCGGCCGACGCTGGTCACCACGGGGACCGGGTCCGGCAAGACCGAGTCGTTCCTCGTGCCCGTGCTCGACCACTGCCGGCGGGAGAAGGCGCGGGGGCGGCGCGGGATCAAGGCCGTGCTGCTGTACCCGATGAACGCCCTCGCCACCGATCAGGCCGGGCGCATCGGGGAGTACCTCGCGCACCCGGACCTCGCCCAGGTCACCGCGGGCCTGTACATCGGTGACCGGCCCGACACCGATTTCCGGCGGGTGCTGACCCGGCGCGAGGAGATGCGCCTGTCGCCGCCGGACGTGCTGATCACCAACTACAAGATGCTCGACCTGCTGCTCCAGCGCGGCGACGACCGGCCGCTGTGGGAGGGCGCGGACGTCGCGTACGTGGTGCTCGACGAGTTCCACACGTACGACGGCGCGCAGGGCACCGACGTCGCGATGCTGCTGCGGCGGCTGGCCGCGGCCACCGGGCGGAGCGAACCCGGGCGGCCGCTGGGGAGCATCTGTCCGGTGGCGACGTCCGCCACGCTGGGCGGGAGCACGGCCGAGGGCGGCGGCATCCTCGACGTGGCCGCCCAGGTGTTCGGGATGCCGTTCTCCGCGGATGCCGTGATCGGTGAAGAGCGCATGACTCCGGGGCAGTTCACTGGTGAAGTGGACTATGAGCTGCCCGAGCCGCCGGGGCCGCGGGAGGTCATCGACTGCTCCGGCGGGCCCGGCGTCGAGGCCCGGCCCGATCTGCTGGATCTGGACGGGCTGGCGGAACGGCTGCTGGGACGGCGCGGGCTCGATCCCTTCCAGCTCGGCCGGCTGCTGCGGCGGCACGACTACACGCACGGCGTGCTGTCCTTGCTGGACGGGGAGCCGCTGAGTGAGTGGGAGCTGCGGGACCGGCTGAACCGGTTCGGGTACGCGTGGGGGCGGGCCGCCCGGGAGAACCCGCGGCTCGTGCTCCAGGCGCTGTCGCGGTTCGTCGCGCTGCTGTCGGCCGCCCGGGACCCCGACTCGGACGCGAAACGGCCCCGGCCGCTACTGCACATCGAGGCGCATCTGTGGGTGCGGCCGGTCACGCGGGTGCTGCGCGGGGTCGGGCCGACGCCGGAGTTCCGCTGGTACGAGGACGACCGCACCGCCGCGCGCAGGGCCGCCCTGGCCGCGGCGCCCGCGGACGACGACGAACGGTCGTCCGGAGTCTCCGGCCCAGGCGGCTCCGGCGGCTCCGGCGGCTGGCCGTCCGGCGACGCGCGCCGCGCCGAGGCACAGCCCGGGTCGGACACGGCACCACGGCCCGCCGCCGTGCACCTGCCGGCCGTCTACTGCCGCACCTGCGGGCGGTCCGGGTGGGCCGCCCTGTCCCCGGAGGCGGACCCGCAGCGGCTCGTCATGGCGCAGGACAAGGTGTGGCGCGCGGGAGTCGGGCGCGACAAGCGGCGCATCCGGTACTTCATCGCCGCCACGGCCGCCGAACGGGACGAGGCCCTGAACGCGCTGACCGGGGCCAGGCCCGCGGGCGCGTCGGCGAGCGGTGTCGACCCGCTGTCCGTCGTGGTGCTGGACGGCGCGCAGGGCACGTACCGGCTGCCGACGGCCGCCGACCGCGACGAGCTGCAGGACGGCTGGTTCGCCCTGGCCGTCACCGACAAGAAGTCGGCGGACCGGGCCGCCCTCGACGACCGCTGCCCGGCCTGCACCACCGACAACGGCATCCGCTTCCTGGGCACGTCCCTCGCCGCGCTCGCCTCCGCCACGGTCACCCAGCTCTTCACCGGCGGCGACATCGCGCTCGTCCCGGAGGAGCGCAAGACGCTGCTCTTCAACGACTCGACGCAGGACGCCGCGCACCGCGCGGGGTACGTCGCCAACGCCTCGTACAAGTTCTCGCTGCGGTCCCTGCTCGCGCACACCCTGAACGACTCCCCGAAGCCGCTGGCGCTCAACGACCTGATCGGGAACGTGCTGGACTCGGTGGACGACCCGGAGACGCTGGCCGCGGTGGTGCCGCCCGATCTGCACGACGAGCCCGGTGTCGACCGGGTGCTGTCCGGGCGGGGCGTCGGTGACGCCCGGGCGTGGCGGCTCATAGGGGAACGGCTCGCCTTCGCGACCGTCATGGAGTTCGGGCTGCGCTCCCGGCAGGGACGCACCCTGGAGCTCACCCGGACCGTGGCGGCGGAGGTCGCTCTTCAAGACCCGGACCGCATCGTGGCGCTGGCCCGCGACATCCACCTCACCCTGCCCGGTCAGCTCGTCGCGGCGGGCTCACTGCCCACGCCCGACCGGTATCTGGCCTTCCTGCGCGGGCTGCTGGAGCGGGTGCGGCTGCGCGGCGGGGTCCGGCACCGGTGGCTGGAACCGTGGATGCGGGACACCGGGATCACCCGGTTCAAGGTGTGGGGCGGCCGGCCCGACGGCATGCCCGCCTTCCCGGACGGGGTGGCCGCGCCGCGGTTCCTGCTGGACGCGCCCAAGGAGAGGTCGACGTTCGACGCGGCCACCGGCCGGCTCGGCTGGTACCAGGACTGGACCCGGCGGTGCCTGGGACTGGACGCGGCAGGGGCCACCGAGTACCTGCGGCGGCTGCTGCCCGTACTGGCCGAGGAACACGTCCTCGCGGTGCGTACGGCGCAGGACCGCAGCACCCGGGTGTACGGGCTCCAGCCCGGCCACATCGAGGTGCGGCTCCTCGACGACACCGTCGTCAACAAGGCCTTCGTCAGCTGCGACGACTGCGGCTGGGAGCAGGTCGTCCCGCCCGAGCGCCGTACCCGCTGGTACGGGCACCCGTGCCCGCGCTACCGCTGCCGAGGGACGCTCCGGCCGCCGCAGGCCGACGTCCCCGTGAGCGGCACCACGGGCAGCTTCGGCGGCACCCGGGAACGCGACTACCAGAACGACTACTACCGGCGGCTGTACCTGACGGGCGGCACGTTCCGCGTGGTCACGGCCGAGCACACCGGCATGCTCACCCGGCCGCAGCGCGAGCGCGTGGAGCGGACCTTCCGGGAGGGCACGCACTACACCGACCCCAACGTGCTGTCCTGCACACCCACCCTGGAACTCGGCATCGACATCGGCGACCTGTCGGCCGTGCTGCTCGGCTCGCTGCCCAAGGGGCCGGCCAACTACGTGCAGCGGGCGGGCCGGGCCGGCCGCAGCACGGGCAACGCCCTGGTGGTCGCCTTCGGCGGGCGGCGCGCCCGCGACCTGTACTACCTCGACGAGCCCCGCGAGATGATCGCCGGGGAGATCGTGCCGCCGGGCTGCTACCTGTCCGCCGTCGAGATACTGCGCCGCCAGTACACCGCGCACCTGCTGGACCTCGCCGCCCGCGGGGCGCTGACCACGGCGGACGGGGAACGGCTCCAGCCCGCGCCACGCCTGGTGTCGGCGCTGTTCGGCACGACCGGCTGGTGCCAGGACCTCGCGGACGCCGCGCTCACCCATGGGGCGCGGCTGGTGGAGGAGTTCCTGTCGCTGTTCCCCGCCGGTTCCGCTCCGGGCCCGACGGACGGTACCGGGGTGTCCGAGCACGCCGCCGACGAACTGCGCGCGTACGCCACCGGCGGCATCGTCCAGGCACTCCAGGAGGCCGAGGAGGACTGGACCTCCCGGCGCGAGGAACTGCGCCGGCGGATCGCGGCGATCGACACGGCGATAGACGGCCTCGTCCGCTCCGACCCGGAACAGGAGCGCGAGTACCGGGAGTTGCTGGCCGAGCGCCGTGCCACCGGCGACCTGCTGCGCGACCTGAGCCAGGCCGGCGCCCACGGCGCGCTGGTCGACCTCGGCCTGCTGCCCAACTACAGCCTCACCGACACGACGACCCGGCTGGAGGCCACGCTCTACTGGACGGAGCAGGCGGAGGGGACGGGCGACGGCGAGGACACGGGAGGCCGCAAGGACACGAGCGGCGCCAAGGATGCGGGAGGCGGCAGGAAGACGTACCGCAGCGAGGTACGGGACTACGAGCGCTCCCGCAGACTGGCCCTCTCCGAGCTCGCCCCGGGCAACAGCTTCTACGTCAACGGCTACCGGCACGTCGTACGCGCGCTGGACATCGGCAGCCCGGAGCGGCGCGCCTGGTCGGTGTGGCGGCTGTGCCCGGCGTGCGGCTACACCCGCACCGCGAACGCCAAGGCGGACACCTCCCCGTGCCCGCGCTGCGGCGGGCGCGAGATCGCCGACGCCGGCTGCGTCCAGCACGTCATGGAACCGAAGCGCGTCCTGGCCCGCGACAAGCGGGACGACGCCCGGGTCCGGGACGACCGGGACGAGCGGGACCGCCGCCGCTACGCCGTGCTCACCACCGTCGACATCGACCCGGCCCACCTGGCCCCCGGGTCCTGGCGGCACGACACGGCCGTCTTCGGCGTCGACTTCACCCGGCGTGCGGTCGTCCGGACCCTCAACCTCGGGCTCGACCGGCAGGACGGCGGCAGCACCGTGCCGATTGCCGGTGAGGACGTACGCCTCAACCCCTTCTACGTCTGCACCAGTTGCGGCGGGGCGACGGCGGACGGGCGGCCCGTGGTCGACCAGCCGCGCGACGCGCTCACCGAGTCCCTCGCCGCGTCGCTCACCTCGTCGCACTCCGCGAGCGGCAGAGCCGTCGCCCACCACATGCTCTGGTGCCCGCGCCGCAAGGCCCGCCCCTCGGCGGACGACCGCGCCACCGGCCAGGACGTGCCCCTTCTGCTCGCCCACGAGCTGGTCACCGAGGCCGTACGCATCCTGCTCCCGGCGTCCGTCGCCCGCGCCACGGAGCGGCTGGCGTCCTTCACCGCCGCCCTCTTCGTCGGCATAGCGGCCCGCTACGGCGGCGACCCCGACCACATCGACATCGCCTCCGCCTCCATGCCCGACGGCGGCGACGGCGACTGGCCCCGGCGCTTCCTCGTCGTCTACGACCGGCTGCCGGGCGGCACCGGCTACCTGCACCGTCTGGCGTCGGCCGACGGTTTCCGCGAGGTGCTGCTCGCGGCCCGGCAGGTCATCGAGAGCTGCCCGTGCATCGAGAAGGGCCAGGACGGCTGCCACCGGTGCCTGCTGCGCCGCGTACCGGCGGGCGACTACGACCGGGTGAGCCGGAACGAGGTCCGGCAGATGCTCGACGAGCTGCTCGGCGAGAGCGGCGGGAGCTGGCGGACCTCGCCCGTCGCCGCGACGCAGCACATCCCACTGGAGCGGCAGGCCGAGAGCGACCTCGAGGTCATGTTCATCGACACGCTGAAGGAGTGGGCCGCCCAGCCGGAGTCCCAGGCCAGCGCCGACGCGTACACGACCACGGCCGGGACGTACTCGCTCGCCCTGCGGCTGACCGGCGCGGACGGCACCACCCTCAGCTGGCGGGTCTCCCAGCAGCGGGTGCTGGACGGGACCCGGCCGGACGTGCTCTTCGAGCGTCTCGACGCCCCCGGCCCACGCCTGGCGCTGTACCTCGACGGCTACGAGTTCCACGCCAGTGCCCGGCACAGCCACCGGCTGGCCGACGACGCGGCCAAACGCACCCGACTGCGCGCCGAGGGCCTGCGCGTCCTCCAGCTCACGTACTACGACGTCAAGGAGTGGCGCGCCCGGGTACGGGACACCGGATACGCCGCCGCGGGGCGGGCGGACCCCGTGTGGCAGCCGTACGGGGAGCAGGCGCAGCGCCAGGCCCGTGACTACTACGCGAAGGTGCGCGGCGGACTGCCGGGCGAACTCTCGGAACACGTCTGGATCAATCCGGCGGACCTGCTGCTCTCCTACCTCCGCCGCCCGGAGCCCACGCTGTGGCTGGCCCGC
Source organism: Streptomyces poonensis (assembly GCF_014650915.1). Classification (GTDB taxonomy): domain Bacteria; phylum Actinomycetota; class Actinomycetes; order Streptomycetales; family Streptomycetaceae; genus Streptomyces; species Streptomyces poonensis. Next base: position 58,754 of record NZ_BMVW01000015.1, read on the forward strand.
GCCGAAGCGGCCGTGGCCGGTCTGACCGGCACGCGCCCGCACGCCGCGGCGGTGACCGGGGAGGCCGTGGGCGCCCAGCTCACCGCGGCGCTGCGCGGCACGCCCCCACGCGGGCAGGGCGGCCCCCTGCGTGTCCTCTCCGCTGTCGACGGCTCCGGATGCCCTGTCATCGCGGTGGCGGACGGCCGGCACAAGCCGCCCGTCTGGACGGCCGCCACCGTGCTGGACGACGGTACGGCAGCCGTCGCCGACACGGACGCGCACAGGAAGCGCTGGCGGGCCTGGCTGTACTGGAGCAACCTCCTGCAGTTCCTGGAGCCCGGCGGCGGCGACAGCGTCCAGCTGACCGCAAGCATGCTGGACGGCTTCTCGGTCGACGCCCTCGCGGTCACCGGGGGCTGCGGCTGGCTGACCTCGACCCGTATCGACCTCGGCGCCGTCGCCCAGGAGGCCGCCGTCCACGCCGTCCAGCCGGACATCCGGCAGACGGCGGCCACCGAGGTCGTGCACGAGACGACCGCGGCGACCGTGACCGTCCCGGACAGCGCGCCGCGGGACACCGGCTGGGGGCCGGTCCTGGAGCTGCTCGATCCGGACGAGACGGACCTCCAGCTCCTGGCGGTCGCCCTCGCCACGACGGCGGCCCCCGTCCCCGTGGACGGGTTCGAGCTGAACGACCACGGCTGGATGGCCGAACTGGCCTGGCCCGAGTACAAGGTGGGCATCGTGCGCGCCCCCCGCCCTGTCGGCTCCGAGCCGGACCACGAGGCGGCGGACCGCGACGCGGCCTTCGCGGCCGCCGGCTGGGACGTACGGCCCGCGAGTGACTGGACTGCCCGGGAACTGGCCGAGCAGCTCGGGCCGCAACCCTCCGCGCCGGAGCGGAGTCGTGATCAGCAGGACGACGACGGACAGACCGACGGAACGACCAACGGGGAGCACCACCGATGAGCAGCACCGCGAGTGTGACGCTGCGTCTACTCGACAAGGCCGACAAGGAAATACTCAAGCTCCCCCGCACGGTCAAGGGCGCCCTCTACGACTTCCAGCACAAGTTCAAGGCGAACCCGAACGCCACCGGCCTCCAGCTCAAGCAACTGAAGGGCGACTCACGGCTGTGGTCGGCCCGGGTCAACGACGAGTACCGTGCCCTGCTGCTGCGGCTCGCCGACAACGACTGGCTGATCGTCTCGGTCAAGCACCGCAAAGAGGTCTACGAGAACCTCGACCGCCTCGCGTACGGCATCAACCAGATCACTGGTGGTATCGAGTACGTCGACCTCCAGGTCGTCGAGGAGAGCGTCCTGCGGCGGTCGGCGCCTCCGCAGGCGGTACCGGCGCCGGTCCCCGAGGCGCGCCCCGCGCAACCGGAACCCCTGTTCGCCCGCTTCTCGGACGAACAGCTGAAGGATCTCGGTGTCGCCGAACCGCTGGTACCGGTGGTCCGCACACTCACCACCGAGGACCAGCTGCTCGGTCTCGTCGAGTACGCGCCCCAGCTCACCGGTGAGATCCTGCTCTCGCTCTTCGACGGCAAGTCCTACGAGGACGTGCTGGAACAGGTGACGGCCCCGGTCGCCGCGCCGGAGCCCGTCGACACCGAGGACTTCCAGGCCGCCGTCGAGCGCCCGGCGACGATGGTCACCACCACGGACGACGCGCTGCGCGACGTGCTCCAGGAGGAGGACTTCGGGCGCTGGAAGGTCTTCCTCCACCCCACGCAGTCCAGGCTCGTGGAGCGGGACTACTCCGGCCCCGCGCGCGTGGGCGGCGGCCCCGGCACGGGCAAGACCATCGTCGCCCTGCACCGCGTCAAGCACCTGGTCGAGCAACTGCCGCCCGGCCACACCAAGCCCGTACTCCTCACCACCTACAACAAGAACCTCGCGGCCGACCTGCGCGCACGCCTGCTGGATCTCGGCGGGGAGCAACTGCTGTCCCGCGTGGACATCAGCCATGTCGACCAACTGGCGCTGCGCGTGGTCCGGGAGGCCGAGCCGGGCAACGCCAAACAGACGATCGACGACAACCAGGCTCTGCGCGAGTGGCGCGCCATGCTCGACGAGCTCGGCGAGACCTCGTGGGACGCCGAATTCCTGCACGACGAGTGGACGCAGGTGATCCTCGGCCAGGCGGTCGCGTCCCGCGCCGACTACTTCCGGGCCCGCCGCGCGGGCCGCGGGCGGAACATCACGCGGCAGGAGCGGGCCGGGATCTGGCAGCTGGCCGAGAAGTTCACCCAGCGCCTGGACCGTCTGGGCCGCCAGACGTGGGCGCAGGTCGCCGAACGGGCTGCGCGCCTGGAGATGCACCGCGAGCAGCGCATCCAGGCCGTCGAGCGGCAGCGTGCCGAGAACGGCGGCCTCGACAACATCCACCTCCAGGACGGCTCCGCGGCGTGGCTGCGGTACCGCTACCGGCACATCGTCGTCGACGAGGCGCAGGACCTCCGTCCGGGCCACTGGAAGCTGCTGCGCGCCATGGCCGCGCACGACCGCAACGACATCTTCCTCGTCGGCGACACACACCAGCGCATCTACAACAACCAGGTCACTCTCGGCAGCCTCGGCATCAACATCCGCGGCCGATCCGCGAAGCTCACCCTCAGCTACCGGACCACACGGCAGATCCTCGGTTCCGCCTTCGGCCTGCTGAGCGGGGAGCCGTTCGACGACCTCGACGGCAGCCAGGAGACGCTGGCCGGGTACCGGTCGGTGCTGAGCGGCACCCGGCCCCTGCTGCGCGGATGCGCCGACTGGGAAGCCGAGTGCGAGGCCGTGGCGGAGCTGGTCTCCGGGTGGCGCGACATCCCCTCGGAGCAGATCGCCGTCTGTGTGCCCACCAACGCCATGGCTCAGCAGGTCGCCGTGGCACTCCACCACGCGGGTGTCCGCGCGGTGGAGATCGGCCCGGAAGGACCGCGTGGTGACGAAGGCGTGCACATCGGCACGATGTTCCGCTTCAAGGGACTGGAGTACCAGCGCATGATCATCGCCGGTGTCGCCGAAGGTCTGGTGCCGCGCACGGAGGTCATCCGCCTGAAGGACACCGACGCGTTGCGCCACCGCCGTGAACTGCAGCGCGCCCGTTCCCTGCTCTTCGTCGCGGCCACCCGTTCCCGCGACACGCTGGCGATCCTCTGGCACGGCACGCCGAGCAGGTTCCTCGAACCGCTGCTCACCGCCGAAGCTCACGCGAGCAGCTGACGCACTACGGAGTTCATGTGCCGGCCAGGCCTCACCTCGGCCTGGCCGGCCCTCATCGGCCACGCGACGGACGCCCAGGTCCCCAGACCGCTCACAACTCCTCGTCCCCGAACAACGTCGGCACCGCCACCGTCCGCGCCCGCTTCAGTTCCCCCGGCTCGAACAGCCGGATGACGCCGTACCGACCGTCGTACCCCGCCTCGCGGATCACCTCGCCGCGCCGCAGTCGTGCGACGGCCTCCGCGAGGAGCGGCGAGTGGCGCTCCAGGTCGCCGGCCGGAATCCGTTCGAGGATGTGCAGCTCCGGTCCGAGGGCCGCCGTGAACCGGTCGATCTCCCCCGCCACCTTCTTGCTCTTCGGGCCGACGCCCAGTATCTCGCCCATGATCTCCGGCAGCGGTACGAAACTGAGGAAGCCGGGCACGCCCTCCGGCCGGTGTCCCGCGGGCCGGTCGGCCAGATCCTCGACCCGGCTCAGCACGCCGACCGTCACCGGCCTGCCGCACACCGGGCACGTCCCGCCGTGCTGCCGTGTCTCGGCGGGATCCATGCGCACGCCGCACTTGCGGTGGCCGTCGACGTGGTACTTGCCCTCCTCGGGGAAGAACTCGACGGTGCCGGCGTACCCGTCGCCGGTCTCCAGAGCGCGGCGTACGGCGTAGTAGTCGAGGTCGGTGTCGAACAGGGTGGTCTCACGGCCGAGCATGGGCGGCGAGTGGGCGTCGGAGTGGCTGACCATGCGATACCTGTCCAGCGCCGAGATTCGCCAGTTCATGGCCGGGTCGCTGGACAGGCCGGTCTCCAGGGCGAAGACGCGGTCGGCGAGATCCAGGTAACAGTCCTCGATCGCGTCGAACCCGGACTTCGATCCGAAGACCGAGAACCACGGCGTCCACACGTGCGCCGGCACCAGGTAGGCGTCCGGACTGCACTCGAGTGTGATCTCCAGGAGGTCGCGGGAGTCGAGGGCCAGGATCGGGCGGCCGTCGGACCGGATGTTGCCGATCCGGTCGAGGCGGCGGTCGAACTCCGCGGCGGAGTCGAAGTCCGGCATGTGGACGAGGTGGTGCACCTTGCGGGTGCGTCCGGCGCGTTTGTAGATCGTCGATATCTCGACCGACAGCATGAAGCGGACGTCGGCCGCGCCGAGGAGGGGCGGCAACCGTCGTGCGATGTCCCGGTCGAGCTCGGGACGGAGCCGGAACAGGCCCGGTTCGGCCGGCAGCAGGTTCTCCCGGATGTGCTCGAACCAGGCCGGGTGCGTGAAGTCACCCGTGCCGGCCAGCGAGATGCCCTTGCGGCGCGCCCACCAGGTCAGGTGCTCCAGGTCGGAGTCCTTGCTGCACGCCCGGGAGTACTTCGAGTGGATGTGCAGATCAGCGTGGAATCGCACGCTTCGAAGCTAGCACTGCCGTGAGGAACCTCGCGGTACAGGGCCCGACGCTGGCCTACCGGCCGGGGCGTCTTCTTGTCCTGAGCCACGCTGGACATGTACCGGACGGACCTGGCCTCGGGGACGACAACGTAGGTGGGTAGCTCCCAGTCCGTCACCAGTCGTCCGGCGGCCGGGTCGTAAGCCGCTGCCACCTGACGCGGGAAGCCCCCCGGCCATGCGGTCGAGGCGTGGAGAGCAGCGGAAAAGTACTCGACCGCGGAGTCAGGATCGCGGTGCCTCACTCTTCGGTCGGCTGGATGACGTCGGCGTAGTGCGCGCCTGCAGCAGTTCTTCGACACCTTGCAGAAACGTCTCGGAGATCAGCTTCGGGTCGAAGAGGCAGCCGGCCGCCATGGCGCCGTCCCGGAGCATGACGAGGTGTCGGCCGGCCGCGTCGGCGGGACCGTGACCGGTCTGCGCCAGCAACTCCGTGACGGTGTCCAGGAACCACTGCCGGTGGGCCAGCACGGCTCGGTGGATCGGGTGGGCCGGGTCGGGATACTCGGCCACCGCGTTGAGGAAGGCGCATCCACGGAACCCGGGGGCCTGGATGCCCTCGGTGATGGACCGGGCGACGGCCCGTACCGTGTCGGCTGCAGGCCGGCCGCTTGCCGAGGCGGCGGTGACCTGCGCCCGGATTCCTTGATCGGCCTGGTCGAGATAGGCGAGGACGAGTTCTTCCTTGCCCTTGAAGTGCCGGTACAGCGTGGCGCGGGTGACCTGCGCCTCCGCGATGATCCGGTCGACGCCGACGGAGTGGATCCCCTCCGCGTAGAAGATTCTCGTCGCCGTGTCGAGCAGCCGCGCCCGCGCCTCGGACGTGCTGCCACCTTCTCTGCTCCCGCTCATGGCGCCCACGTTATCAACCGAGGAGGGAGAACGTTCGGTCTTGACAGGGGCGGCACCGGTGGCCTTGGATCCATAGAGAGAGACCGAACGTTCTCCCTCGCGATCCGTTGCGGTTCCTCCCGGTCCCTCGCGATCAGCCGTTTCGCATCACCGCGCCGCCGACCGACCAGGCCGCCGACCGACCAGGCCGCCGACCGACCAGGCCGCCGACCGCACAACCACACCGCCATGCCGCCATGCCGCCATGCCGCCATCGAAAGGCACTTCCGTGGACACTCTCTCCGGCACCACCGCCACCAGCGTCCCCGTTCCCGCCGATGCCCCCGCAGCCCTGCGCAAGCTGTACTTCCTGCGCTTCGCGTTCGCCGCCGTGTGGGCCGCCCTGCTGTTCGCGACCGCCGACACGCTGGGGCCGCTGAGTGCGACGCTGCTGGTGATCTACCCCCTGTTCGACGTGGCGTGCGCCGTCGTCGACGTCAGGTCCGCCAAGGCCAAGGCGGACGACGGCCCGGTCCGCGGCCTGTACGCGAACATCGCGCTCAGCACCCTCACCGGCATCGGCCTGGCCGTCGCCGCCACCTCCGGTATCCCGGCCGTGCTGCGCGTCTGGGGCGCCTGGGCCGTCACCGCGGGCGTCGTCCAGCTCGTCGTCGGCGCCCTCCGACGCCGGCTGGGCGGCCAGTGGGCGATGATCGCCAGTGGCGCCATCTCCACGCTCGCCGGCGCGTCCTTCTTCGCACAGGCGGGCACCGACGACGCCTCCCTGGGCGCCCTCGCCGGCTACGCCTTCCTCGGCGGCGTCTTCTTCCTGATCTCCGCCCTCCGCCTGAACCGCGCCGGCAAGGAGGCATGAGCCTTACTCTGCCCGGCCCGCAAGCACCACCACGGGCCCGACCGGCCCCTGATGCCGACCGGGCCCGTGGACCCGACCCGTAGCGGACGACACGCACAGGTCCCTGCGTACCGTCACCCCACCGGTCGGCATCACGGCAGCCACCCCAGCGGCCGATACGCCACGAGGAACAACCGGTCACACCGCGGTCATACCGAATACGCGGCAACCTTTCCCTTCCCTGTGACCACTGACGAGTCGAAACCGTGTCTGCCGAATCACGTGAGGACTCATCCGTGGCATCCCCTTCCCACCGGCACCGTCACCGCCGTGCGCCCCGCACACGACGACGCACCGCCCTCGTGTCCGCAGTCGTCATGGCGGCCGCGGTGCTCGTCGTATCGCTGGTCGTGGCCCTCCGTCCCGGCCCGGAGGCCGACACCGTGCAGGCCAAGGACGCGCCCGTGGCCGCCACCGGGGTGAGCGCCTCACCGACGGCGTCGAAACCGGAACCGAAACCGAAACCGAAGCGATCCACAGCCGCGGCATCCCCCACGGCGTCCCCGACAGCGAAGAAGCCCGCCACCACTCCATCGAAGCGGCCCTCGCCCGAGACCGCCCCCGAGCCCGCCCGCCAGGCGGCAGCGGCCTCCGGCTCCGCCCCACTCGCCGGACGGATCAAGCCCGGCGTCACCTACGACGGAGTCGCCACCCACTACGACGCCGCGGACGGCGACGGCGCCTGCTCGTTCGGCCCGAGCCCCGACCTCATGATCGCGGCGATGAACACCACCGACTACGAGACGTCCAAGGCCTGCGGGGCGTACCTCCTCGTCCGCGCCACGAACGGCGCCTCCGTCACCGTCCGCATCACCAACGAATGCCCGGCCCCCTGCGCACCCGGCCAACTCGACCTCAGCAAGCAGGCCTTCGCCAAGCTCGCCGCCCTCTCCGCCGGCGAAATCAAGATCACCTGGAGCCTGCTGAGCCCCAGCACCTCCGACACGATCTCCATCCGCTACAAGACCGGCTCCACCCGGTACTGGTGCGGCATCCAGGCCATCGGCCACCGCAACCCCCTGGCCCGCCTGGAGGTCGGCACCGGCAGCGGCTGGCGGCAGCTCACCCGTACCGAGTACAACTACTTCCTCTCCCCCGACGGCACCGGCTGCGGCGGCCCGCTCCGGCTCACCGACATCTACGGGGAGCAGCTCACCGTCGAGGGCATCGCCGTACGCCCGGACGCCGTCCAGGCGACCCGCGTCCAGTTCGGCCGGCACTGACGGGCGCCCGCCTCCGGACTCCGGCCCCACGGGCAGGAAGGCGCGGCACACTCTTTCACTTCCGGTGACGGACGGTGGGCGAAGTGGCCGAAATGCCGCGGGTGGGCCCGGCATGTTGCTAGCACCGAGTCACCACGGGCGAGTGACCGCGGGATCGGGAGAGGGGCGTTCATGGCGGCGGCGGAGCGGCGGGTGGGCAACCTGCCCGGAGAGAGCAGCCGCCTGGTCGGGCGGCGGGCGGAGCTCGAGGAGGTGGCCCGGCTGTGCGGGCGGTCGCGGCTGGTGACCGTGACCGGGGTCGGGGGCGTGGGCAAGACCCGGCTGGCCCGGCGGGCGGCGGACGAACTGCAGCCGGCCTTCGCGGACGGGGCGTGGTGGGTGGAGCTGTCCCCGCTCACCGCCGGCTGGGAGGCGCTGCCGTACGCGATCGCCGAGGCGCTGCCGCTGGCCGACCAGACCACGCGGTCGATGCTGGAGGTGGTCGCCGAGTACCTGGCCGGGCGGCAGGTACTGCTGGTGTGGGACACCTGCGAGCACCTCGCCGAGGAGTGCCGTGAGGTGGCGGCGACGCTGCTGACCGTCGCACCGGGCCTGCGGATCCTGGCCACCAGCCGCCGCCCGCTCCACGTGCACCTCGAGGAGATGCTCGCCCTGGGCCCGCTGCCGGTGCCCGCGACCGACGACGACGATGCGGCGGACGCGGTGGTGCTGCTGGCCGAGCGGGCCGCGCAGGCGGTGCCAGGTTTCTCCCTCACCTCAGCCGACCGGGCCGAAGCCGTACGGCTCTGCCGCCGCCTGGAGGGCCTGCCGCTGGCCCTGGAACTCGCCGCCGCCCGCCTGCGCGAACTCCCCCTGGCCGAGCTGAACCAGCGCCTGGACGACCGCTACGCGATCCTCGGCAACACCGAGGACGAGGACGTGGACGCCGACCCCCCATGGCACCAGGCGCTGCGCACCGCGATCGGCTGGAGCCACCAGCTGTGCACCCCGCACGAACGCCTGGCCTGGGCCCGGCTGTCGGTCTTCGCCGGCACCTTCGACACCGAGGCGGCCCGCGAGATGTGCGCCGACGCGCTGCTGCCCGGTGAGCGGGTCCCCGGCCTCCTGCAGGCGCTGGTGGAGAAGTCGATCCTGATCTGGGAGCCGACCGGGGTCGGCGACCGCTACCGGATGCTGGACACCATCCGCGAGTACGGGGCCCACTGGCTGCGCGGACTGGGCGAGGACGACACGCTGTGCCGCCGCCACCGTGACCACTACCTGGCCCTGGCCCGCCGGGGCGACGCCGCCTGGATCGGGCCCGACCAGTTCGCCTGGTACGACCGGATGACCGCCGAGCACGACAACCTCCGCGCCGCGCTGGAGTACAGCCTGACCGAATCCGAGGGCCATAGCGCGCTGGAGATGGCCGCGGCACTGTGGTTCTTCTGGTACGGCTGCGGGTTCGTCAAGGAGGGCCGGCACTACCTGGACCAGGCCCTGGCCGCCGACACCACCCCCTCCCCGGCCCGGGTGAAGGCCCTGTACGCCAGCGGTCCCGTGCTGGTCTACCTGGGCGATCTGCCCGCCCTTGAGCAACGGGCCGCCGAGTGCACCACCCTGGCCGCACACTTCGGCGACACGGAGCGGAGCTACGCGGCCGCCACCGAGCTGCGGGTGTCGGTCCTGCGCGGCGACCTGACGCAGGTGGTGTCCCGGGTCGAGGCCCAGCTCGCCACGGACTGGCGCGAGCAACCACTCACCTTGCTCCCCCTGGCAGCTCTGGTCTTCGGCACCCACTACCTCGTCGCCGCGGGCCGCTTCGAGGAAGCCGTCGCCTGGCTGGACGAGCTGAGCACCGCCTGCGACCGCAACGGCGAACGCAGCATGCGCGCCTGGGGCGACTTCGTCCGCGCCCAGGCCGAGCTGGCCCTGGACCGGTTCCAGGAGGCCCACGAGCACGCCCGGGCCGCACTGCTGGTCAAACACCGGCTGCACGACGGCGTGGGCACCGGCATGGCCCTGGAAGCGCTGGCCCGAGCCGCCACCGCCACGGGCCGGAGCCGGGACGCCGCATGGCTGCTCGGTCTGGCCTCGCAGCTGTGGGAGACGCTCGGCCGGCCACAGGCGGGCGTCCCTGCCGTGGTGGCCGCCCGCCAAGTCTGCGAACGCCAGACCCGCGAAGCCCTCGGGGAGGACGCCTACCAGCGCGCCTTCGACGCCGGCCGCACCACCGACCTGGACACCGGCATCGCCGAGGCCCTCACCCCGCTCGGCCCCTCATCGCAGGCCCCGGCACAGCCCGGCCCCATCGGCTGATCGCCCGTCTCCTTCCCCCGGCGCCACATCAGCCGTCCCACCCCACGTGCCCCTCCCCGCACCACCGAGTGGTTCACTCACTCCCATGTCCAGGAAGATCACGTCATGAAGTCAAGTGGTAGCCGGATGACTGGCGCGAGTCCGGGATCGTCCCGTCTGATCGCGACGGTGGACGCCCTGCGGCTGGCGCTGGCGGAGAGCCCGGACGTGCTCTCGTTCACGCTCGGCGGAACGATCGACGAGGAGACGGCGGCCGCCGCGGAGGCCTACGGGGTGCCAAGGGAGTTCCTGGACTTCTGCCGGGTGCTGGACGGCGCGAGCTGCGGGCCGTCCGTGCGGCTCTTCGGCCTGGAGGAGGCCGAGGAGACCCAGTTCTACTGCGAGCCGGTGATCGACTCCCCACTGGAGCTGTCCCCGGAGAAGCTGTTCTGCATCGGGATGATCAACCAGGCAGCCGTGTTCCTCGACCGCGCGGGCGGCGGCGTCCTCGGCGCCCTGGACATAGGCGCCGACTGGCCCGACGCGGAGCGCTTCGAACAGCTCGCGCCCGGGCTGGAGACGTTCTTCCTGGAACGGCTGGCCACTGAGGAGTACGTACGGCTCGCGTCGATCGACGACGAGTCGGCGGAGTACGACGACTGGCTGAAGCTGCTGCGACGGGCCGGGCTCGCCGGCTGAACCGCCGATGCGTCCCACCCCTTCCGACAGCTCGGCTCGGGCTCGATGTCGAAGCACTTCGGCTCCAACACCAAGTCGGGCTGTCCCCATTCACCCACACACCGACAGCCGCAGGAGGAACAAGCGGTGAACGAGGACGTCGTTCAGGCCTGGAACCGCATCAGTGGCTGGCTTCGCGTACATGCACCGGTCTCCTACGCCAGCATCAGGCCGCCGGCCGGCCAGGCCGCCATCGACGCCGCCGAGGCGAGGATCGGCGTACCCCTGCCGGACGACCTCAGGACACTCCTGAGCCTGGCGGACGGCTGCGCTCTCGAACCCGCCCACATCGAGAAGAACGAGGAGGAGGGGGAGATCTGGAACGCACAGTTCCTCCAGGGCGAAGTGCTGCTCAGCCTGGACCGCATCGTCCGCCGCTACGACGACCTGACCCATCCGCCGATCGGCTCGGACCCATTCCGGGGGCTGCTCCCGTGGCTGTCGCCGGACCCGGAGGACTGGTTCTCCTGCTGGCTGGTCTCCACCCGCCCCGACAGCCATGGCGCCCTCGCCAAGTGGAGCGAGCCCGAGGCCCCGTACATGCTCACCACCGGCCCGGTCACTGTCGCCGAACTCCTCACCGCGCATGCCGACGCGCTCGAGACAGGCACGGGCCCGCTCATGTCCTCCGCCTGCGATGACGTTCCCGGTGTGATCTGGGGCTGCGTCCACTGGGACAACCCCAGCGACATCAGCCTGCTCGCCCATCCCGAGGACTGGACCCCCGTCCACCCCCGGCGGGAAGCCGGGTAGGTGACGGCGCCCACCCGGTGGACTTCATGTGGGCGTGACCCTGCCGACGGTTCTTCACCGGCACTTCGGAGTGAGGTGCCCCCGGGGCTGTCTCGGTCCCTCACATCAAGGTGCCGGCCGCTGCGACGCCGCAAGAAGCGCTTCCGCGTCGGCGACGGCAGCGGCGGCAGCGGCGGCTGGGGACTCGCGGTCGCCCGTCAGCCGGCCGATGATGCCGTCCACGCCCCGCAGCCCCGCACGGTCGAGCAGGCGCTTCTCGTTCGTGACCCACTCCCCGCGCCCGGCCACCACCGCATGCGCGGTCTGGAGCGCGGCCGTCGCGATCGCTCCGGCGACCTCGGTGAGGCGCCCGTGCGGGGCATGGTTCGCCCTGGCGTACGCGAGGGTGGCCCGGGCTGTGCCGTACCAGCGTTCGGGAGCGGTCCGGCGCAGCTTCTCGGGGTAGGCCGCCGGCCGGGGCAGCTCGCCGCGCAGCACCCGGTTGATCGCCAGCTCGGCAACGACCAGGTAACTGGGGATGCCGGCGAGATGGAACAGCAACGGCTCGACCCTGAACCGCCCCTCCGTCGCCTCCGCCAGTTCGTGCTCCACGACGTCGAGGTCGCGGTAGTGCACGTCCACGCGCCGCCCGTCGATGGTGAGCCAGGCGCCGCCGTTGAACACCCCGCCGCCCCAGGCGCCGATCTCCGAGACCTCGCCCTCCCAGCCGAGGGCCCGCAGGTCGGCGGGGTCGAAGGAGCCCCGGTAGTAGATCGCCAGGTCCCAGTCGCTGTCCGGTCCGTGGGTGCCCTGGGCCCGGGAGCCGCCGAGAGCCACGGCACGCACGGCGGGCAGGGCGGCGAGGCGGTCGGCGACGTGGGCGAGGAATGCCTCATCGGTGCGGCTCATCGATCGGTCCTCCCTGGTGAGTGCTGCTGCGAGTGCTGCTGCGAGTCCTGCTGCGCGAAGAATCCGGGTGCGCTCATGGCCCCCAAAGCCGGAGGATCGGCAAGTTACCTCGTCCCGCCCTCGTCCCTGGGAGGCACCCATGATCCAGCGCGTCACCGTCCCCGGCCTCTTCCCGCCCCCCGTCTACTCCCACGCCTCCGTCGTCGAAGCGGGCACCAAGCTGGCCTTCCTGGCCGGTGCCGTCCCCCTCGACGCCGACGGCAAGCTCGTCGGCGAGGGCGATCCCGTACGGCAGGCCGAGCAGGTGCTCGCCAACCTCGGGGAACAACTGCGCGCGGTCGGCAGCGACTTCCGGCACGTCGTGTCGACCGATGTGTACGTGGTGTCCAGCGACCCGGCAGTCCTCTCCCAGGTCTGGGACGTCGTCGAGGCAAGCGGGCTGAGCCTCGGCCCGCACTCCTCGACCCTGCTCGGCGTGGCCTGCCTCGGCTATACGGGTCAGCTCGTGGAGATCACGGCGACCGCGGTGGTCCCGGATCAGGAATAGGACCCGTCGGAGGCGGCCGGCTCAGCGCCCCGCCGCGTACCTGTCCGTCGCCTCCACCAGCGCGTCCACCATCCCCGGCGCCCCCGCGTTGTGCCCCACCTCGTCGACGAGCACCAGCTCACAGCCCGGCCAGGCCCGCTGGAGCAGCCATACGGTGCCCAGGAGGTTCCCGGGGTCGAGGCTGCCCTGGACGAGGGTGCCCGGGATGTCCTTGAGCAGCGGGGCGTCCCGCAGGACCACGCCCTCCTCGTTGCCCTCGCCGAGGAAGTGGTCGTTGCCCCAGTAGTGGGTGACCGTCCGGGCGAAGCCCATGCGGAACACCGGGTCCTCGTACCGCGGGATCGAACGCGGCGGGGCGGGCGCCACGGCCGTCTCCCAGTCGGTCCAGGCCCGCGCCGCCCGTGCGCGCACCTCGGGGTCGGGCGACTCGATCAGCCGGTTGTACGCCGCCGCCAGGTTCCCCGCGCGGTCCTCGCGGTCCTCCTCGGGCAGCCCCGCGAGGAACCGCGCGAACGCCTCCGGGTAGAACTGCCCGAGCCCCCGCGTCATCAGGGCCACCTCTCGGTCGGCCCCGGTGGCGACCGCGGTCAGCACCAGCTCGGACACGGCACCGGGGTGCGTCTGCGCGTACCGCAGCCCGAGCACCGAGCCCCACGACACACCCCACACGAGCCACCGCTCGATGCCCAGGTGCCGCCGCAGCCGCTCCAGGTCGGCGACGATGTGCGCCGTCGTGTTGACACTCATGTCGGTGTCGTACGCGCTCGCGTGCGGGGTGGAGCGTCCGCAGCCGCGCTGGTCGAGCAGGACGATGCGGTACGCGGCGGGGTCGAAGTAGCGACGGGACCCGGCGTTGCAGCCCGAGCCGGGGCCGCCGTGCAGCACCACGGCGGGCTTGCCACACGGGTTCCCGCAGACCTCCCAGTACACGTGGTTGCCGTCGCCCACGTCGAGCATGCCCTGGTCGTACGGTTCGATCTCCGGATACAGGCCCATTCGCGCGACGTTAACCGGCGTCCGGTGCCGTCCGCAGCCCATTTTCCCTACCCGGTTCCCGCCCCGGCTCCGGCCTGGTGGGCAGCCCCGCCGCCCCGGCCGCCGTGCGCAGCACCTCCCGCAGCATCGCCGGAGTGAGCCGCCCGGTGAAGGTGTTGCGCTGGCTGACGTGGAAGCAGCCGAAGAGGTCCAGCGGGCGCGGCCGACCGGCCAGCGTGATCCGCGCGCCGTGCGCGAAGGCGGGCCGCGGCCGGGGGACCTGCCACCCCGCCCCGGCCAGCGCGGGCAGCGCGGCCTGCCAGCCGAAGGCCCCGAGCACCACGACGGCCCGTACCGTGGGCCGCAGCAGTTCCAGCTCCGTGACCAGCCAGGACCGGCAGGTGTCCCGCTCTTCGGGCGTCGGCTTGTTGGCGGGCGGCGCGCAGTGCACGGGCGAGGTGATCCGCACGCCGTGCAGCTCCAGCCCGTCGTCGGCGCTCACCGCGGTCCGGCGCGACGCCAGCCCCACGTCGTACAGCGCCGCGTACAGCACGTCCCCCGACCGGTCCCCGGTGAACATCCGTCCGGTCCGGTTCCCTCCGTGTGCGGCCGGTGCGAGTCCCAGGATCAGCAGGGACGCGTCGGCGGGGCCGAAGCCCGGCACCGGCCGCCCCCAGTACGTCCAGTCGGCGAAGGCGGCGCGTTTCGTGCGGGCCACCTCCTCGCGCCAGTCGACCAGCCTCGGGCACGCCCGGCATCCGGTGATCCGCTCGTCGAGCTCGGCCAGGCTGCTGTCCATGTCTCCACCGTAAAAGGTTCCGGACCTCACCCGCCGACGGGCTAAGGTCGAGGGCATGGCTACAGAGGGTGCGGACGTGCGGGCCACCGGACCGGCCGGCGAGACGGACAACCAGGACGACACGGCCACCGCCGACAAGGTGGCCGCCGCGGTGGCCGCCGCCGAGGCCGCCCGCCCGGCGAACGGCGAGACCGTCCGCATCGACAGCTGGATCTGGGCCGTCCGCCTAGTGAAGACCCGTTCCATGGGCGCGACCGCCTGCCGGGGCGGCCACGTCCGCGTGAATGGTGAACGCGTCAAGCCCGCCTACGCGGTCCGCGTCGGCGACGAGGTACGGCTGCGTCAGGCCGGCCGCGAGCGGATCGTCGTCGTCAAACGGCTGATCCGCAAGCGGGTCGGCGCCCCGGTCGCGGTCCAGTGCTACATCGACAACAGCCCGCCGCCCCCGCCCCGCGAGGCCGTCGCCCCCGCGGGCATCCGCGACCGCGGCGCGGGCCGCCCCACCAAGCGCGACCGCCGCGACCTGGAACGCCTGCGCGGCCTCGGCCCCGGCGCCCCGCAGGACACTCCCGGACGCGACAGGCCCTGAGAGCCGACGGTCGGCGGCCGGCGGACACCGGACGACGGACAGCGGCCAACAGCCTCAGAGCCGGAACCAGCCGTGCCCGATGTACCAGTGCTCTCCCGCCCGCAGATGGTCCCCGACCGCCCGCTCGACGCTCGTACGGCGCGGCAGCGTCTCCGTCGGCAGGTCCGGGTTCCCGAAGACGAAGCGGACGGGGGAGCCGTCCGACGGCCGCGGGTCGACGTACGTGGTCTCGAACAGGTCCTGGAACCGCACGATGTTGGAGTCCGCGGGCAGATACCGGCGCAGCTGCGGGTCCAGCAGCCAGGAGTGGCAGCCGGCCGCCCGGTAGGGCTCGTCCGGGAAGTGGCGGGGGAAGAACTCCCGTGCCAGCGCCAGGGACCGTGCGCACGCGTCCGGCGACAGGGGGCCGCGGAAGTCGGGGATGTGGAGGCCGAGATACGGCTGTCCGAGCCGTACGTCCAGACCCGCCCCCGCGAACCCTGCCGCGTTGTGCTCCCCCAGCCGTGAGCGCTGGAACTGCAGCCGGCCCAGCTGGTACAGCTCGCCGTGGAAGTGCAGCGCGAACCAGTCCGGCGTCTGCAGCCCGCCCGTGCCGTGACGCCTGCGGTGCAGCACCATGCCACGGCCGACGTCCGCGAGCGTACGCCGCGACACCTCGTCCGGGATGCCGTGCTCCCGGTGGTAGGCGCGGACGTGCGGCAGGACGGCGGCGAAGACGTACACGTAGAAGTACCGCCCCAGCGGGCCCGACTCCGGCGGGAACTCGGGGAACAGCGGCGCCCCGCCCGCCTCCCCCAGGTCGCGCAGGAGCTCGTCCACGCACCGCTCGAACAGCCGGAGCGCCTCCCCGTCGGCGGCCAGCGTGCCGCGCAGCGCCAGGAGCTCGTTGACGTCCTCGTACGGCACCGCCAGGTCCAGCAGCAGGTCGGGGAGGTCGTCGGGCGGGGGGAGCCGTACGTCCACGCGCGGGACGCCGTCCGGGGCATCGGTCCCGCGCTGTTTCAGCCACTGAGCCAGTTCGCCGTCCGCCCGCAGCGTGTCCATCAGCACGGTCGTCTCCCCTTCCGCGGTGTCCTCGGTCCGGTGACAGTCTGCTGGAACACGGACGGAGCGAGGAGTACTTTTCGCGGTGCGGGGCGGGACGCGGGAAGCGTCGGAGGAGCAGTGGTCCTGATGCGTACCGGCAGTGAACCGACGACAGCGCGCAGTCCCCTGCGGATGCGGCTCTGGCTGACCGTGTGGGGGCTGGTCTGGGCCGTCGCGGGGACCGCCGCCTTCGCGCTGGCCGGACGGCCCGGCTGGGCGGCCGGCTGCGGTGTGCTGTGGCTGGTCGTCACCATCGATTTCGCCCTGGTCGTACGGCGCATCCGGCAGGGCCCGCACTATCAGCCCGGCCGCGGCATCCCGCCGTACCGGCCACCGGAGCACCGCCTGCCGTGAACCGGACCGCCGTCCCCGTCTGTTCCCCGTTCACGCCTCACGCGTCGAAGCGTGCCGCTTCCAGATACTCCGGGTTCGGGTCGAGCGCGGCGGCGAGGCGGAAGTGGCGCTTGGCCTGGTCGGGGCGGCTCTGCCGCTGGTAGGTGCGCGCCAGCGCGAAGTGCGCGAACGCGTTGTCCGGCTCGCGCTCCAGGACGATCGTGAACTCCAGCTCGGCGGGGCGCAGTTGCGCGGCCGCGAAGAAGGCGCGGGCGCGCAGCAGCCGGGCGGCCGTGTTCTCGGGGTGCGCGGCGATGACGGGGTCGAGGAGCTTCACCGCGCCCCGGGGATCGTTGGCCGCGAGCAGCTGCTCGGCCGCACGGAAGTCGATGACGTGCGTCTCAGGAGTACGTCCGCTGGTTCCGCTGTTGTCGGGCACTTCCCTCGCCGCCACGCTTCAACGCCGCCGTGACAGGACCCTATTCCTGGGACGGATCCTGGGACTGCCGCGCCCTGCGTACGAGCTCGGCCCACACGTCCCGTACCCGCCGCTCCAGTTCCTCCAGCGGCACATCGTTGTCGATGACGATGTCCGCGATCTCCCGGCGCTGCTCCCGGGTGGCCTGGGCGGCCATCCGCGCGCGGGCGTCGTCCTCGGTCATGCCGCGCAGCCGTACCAGCCGGTCGAGCTGGGTGGCGGGGTCGGCGTCCACGACGATGACGAGGTCGTACAGCGGAGACAGCCCGTTCTCCGTGAGGAGGGGGACGTCGTGGACGACCACGGCGTCCTCGGCGGCGGCGCTCTCCAGCTCTCGGGAACGATCACGCACCAAGGGGTGCACGATCGAGTTGAGCACGGCGAGTCTCTCGGGGTCGGCGAAGACGATGGAGCCCAGCTTGGGCCGGTCCAGACCGCCGTCCCCGGCGAGCACCTCCTCGCCGAAGGCGTCGACGACCGCCGCCAGTCCGGGCGTGCCGGGCGCGACGACCTCGCGCGCGATCCGGTCCGCGTCGACCAGCACGGCGCCGCACTCGACGAGCAGCCGCGACACTTCGCTCTTGCCGGCTCCGATACCCCCGGTCAACCCCACTCTCAGCATGAGCGAAAGCTTAGGACCCACCGCTGACAACGCCACGCACGGGCCGGACTGAGCGGCCGGCCCTTCAGCCGACACCCCTCAGGCATCGCGCCTCAGCCGTCGTCCTCTCAGCCTCTCAGCCGTCGCCCTCCCGCTCCGCGAGGAACTTCTCGAACTCGCGCCCGATCTCGTCCGCGGAGGGCAGGTCGACGGGCTCGGCCAGCATGTTGCCGCGTGTCTCGGCACCCGCCGCGGCGTCGTACTGGTGCTCGAGGCCCTGGACCAGGGAGACGAGCTCCTCGTCGCCCTCCCGGATCTGCCGGTCGATCTCGGTCTGTGTGCGGTACGCCTGCGTGCGCAGCGCGTGGGCGACGCCCGGCAGGACCAGCCCGGTCGCGCCGGTGACCGCCTCCAGGACGGTGAGGGCGGCGTCCGGGTACGGGGAGCGGGCGATGTAGTGCGGCACGTGCGCGGCGACGCCCAGGACGTCGTGGCCGGCCTCCATCAGTCGGTACTCGATGAGGGACTCCGCGCTGCCGGGGACCTGCGCCTCCTCGAAGGGGCTGCGGTGGCCGGGCACCAGCTCGGAGCGGTTGCCGTGCGGGGTCAGGCCCACGGGGCGGGTGTGCGGGACACCCATGGGGATGCCGTGGAAGTTCACGGACAGGCGCACGCCGAGCCGCTCCACGATCTGCAGGACGGCCGCGGCGAACCGCTCCCACTCGACGTCCGGCTCCGGGCCGGACAGCAGCAGGAAGGGCGCCCCGGTGGCGTCCTGGACGAGCCGTACCTCCAGGGTGGGCTCCTCGTAACCGGTCCAGCGGTCGCGCTTGAAGGTCAGCAGCGGGCGGCGGGCGCGGTAGTCCACGAGCCGGTCGTGGTCGAAGCGGGCGACGACCTGGTGGGGCAGTGAGTCGAGCAGCCGGTCGACGATCTGGTCGCCGGTCTCACCCGCGTCGATGTATCCGTCGAAGTGGTAGAGCATGACCAGTCCGGCCGATTCCTGGGCGAGTGCCATGTCGACGACGGCCAGGCCCTTCGGCTCCCATGCGTACAAACCCTGCGGATCAAGCACTGTGACCGCTCCTCCTCATGTCCGTAACGCACAACGCGGTACGAGGTGCGGGCATTCCCCACCCGTGGGGATCTCGTCGGCAGCCGCCCTGCTCGCGGACCCACCGCACCTGGCGTACGGGCGTGTGCGCCCACGCAGGCCGGCCCGGACCAGCACGCCACGCACCGAAGACCCGTGTACGCAGTGGGACCCGCCCCCGGACAGAACCCACCCCCGGACGGCATGCCGAAGGCCCGCACCCAGACGGATGCGGGCCTTCGGTCAGCGGCTGACGCTCAGCGGCTGAGCGTTTCCCCTACTGATGCTCCGGAGGAGATCAGCTCTGGCCACCGGCGAGCTTCTCGCGAAGCGCGGCCAGGGCCTCGTCCGAGGCGAGAGCGCCGGAGTTGTCGCCACCCTCGGAGGAGTACGAACCGCCGCCGGACGCGGCCGGAGCGGCGGCCTCGCCACCCTCCTCGGCAGCAGCGGCGTCGGCCTCGCGGCTCTTGATGACCTGCGCCTGGTGCTGCTCGAAGCGCGACTGCGCCTCGGCGTACTGGCGCTCCCACTCCTCGCGCTGCTTCTCGTAGCCCTCGAGCCAGTCGTTGGTCTCGGGGTCGAAGCCCTCGGGGTAGATGTAGTTGCCCTGGTCGTCGTAGGACGCGGCCATGCCGTACAGGGTCGGGTCGAACTCGACCGCCGTCGGGTCGGCACCGAAGGACTCGTTGGCCTGCTTCAGCGAGAGGCTGATGCGACGGCGCTCGAGGTCGATGTCGATGACCTTGACGAAGATCTCGTCGTTGACCTGGACGACCTGCTCCGGGATCTCCACGTGGCGCTCGGCCAGCTCGGAGATGTGGACCAGACCCTCGATGCCCTCGTCCACGCGGACGAACGCACCGAACGGAACCAGCTTCGTGACCTTGCCGGGCACGACCTGGCCGATCTGGTGGGTGCGGGCGAACTGCTGCCACGGGTCTTCCTGGGTCGCCTTCAGCGACAGGGAGACACGCTCGCGGTCCATGTCGACGTCGAGGACCTCGACGGTGACCTCCTGGCCGACCTCGACGACCTCGGACGGGTGGTCGATGTGCTTCCAGGACAGCTCGGAGACGTGGACCAGACCGTCGACGCCACCCAGGTCCACGAAGGCACCGAAGTTGACGATCGAGGAGACCACACCGGAGCGGACCTGACCCTTCTGGAGGGTCGTGAGGAACGTCTGGCGGACCTCGGACTGGGTCTGCTCCAGCCAGGCACGGCGGGACAGGACCACGTTGTTGCGGTTCTTGTCCAGCTCGATGATCTTGGCCTCGAGCTCCTTACCCACGTAGGGCTGGAGATCGCGGACACGACGCATCTCGACGAGGGAGGCCGGCAGGAAGCCACGGAGGCCGATGTCGAGGATGAGACCACCCTTGACGACCTCGATGACGGTACCGGTGACGATGCCGTCCTCTTCCTTGATCTTCTCGATGGTGCCCCAGGCACGCTCGTACTGGGCGCGCTTCTTCGAGAGGATCAGGCGGCCTTCCTTGTCCTCCTTCTGGAGGACCAGGGCCTCGATCTCGTCGCCGACGGCGACGACCTCGTTCGGGTCGACGTCGTGCTTGATCGAGAGCTCGCGGCTCGGGATGACACCTTCGGTCTTGTAACCGATGTCGAGCAGGACCTCGTCCCGGTCGACCTTCACGATGACGCCGTCGACGATGTCGCCGTCGTTGAAGTACTTGATCGTCTCGTCGATCGCGGCGAGGAAAGCTTCCTCGTTACCGATGTCGTTGACCGCTACCTGAGGGGTGGTCGCGGTGGTCTCGGTGCTGCTCGTCATGTGGGAAAGGGCTCCGGTACGGACATTGAAGTCGTAGGTACTGCTTACGCCGGGAGCCCGTTTCGCTCTGCAGAAGCCGGACAGCCAAGGAAGCGCCCCACCAGATGATCCGGTGATGGCGCCTCGACAACCGAGGGGACATACAACAGATGCGAGCGCAGCCTGCTACGTCTGAGGTGCGCAGGCCCGCAGCGCAACTTGTAGCATACGGGGGCAGCCGGACAGGGTCAATGCGCGAAGGCGCACACCCGGGGCGGATCACCGCATAACCGGCAGAAGAACACACGTGGCGCCGCCCGTATGCCGCATCCCGGACGACGTTCCGGAGCCGCACGGGCCCGGGGTGTCCCTTCCGTGACAGCACCGGCACGGCGACGGAAGAGTACGACGAGGGAGCCGATCATCCAAGAGTCCGAGACCTTCCCGGAACCCGGGACCGAGCCCGGAACCGGGCCCGGGACCTCAGCGGAATCCGCCGACGCCTTCGAGCCCGAGGCGACGCGCCGTGCGGCGGGCGTCACCGAGAGTTCCCGCGCCAACCGGGGCTGGTGGGACCGGAACGCCGACGAGTACCAGACCGACCACGGCACCTTCCTCGGCGACGACCGCTTCGTGTGGGGTCCCGAAGGGCTCGACGAGGTGGAGGCGGAGCTGCTGGGGCCGCCGGAGGACCTCAAGGGCAAGGACGTGCTGGAGATCGGCGCCGGAGCGGCCCAGTGCTCGCGCTGGCTGGCCGCCCAGGGCGCCCGCCCGGTGGCCCTGGACCTGTCCCACCGCCAGCTCCAGCACGCGCTGCGGATCGGCGGATCGTTCCCCCTGGTCTGCGCCGACGCCGGGGCGCTGCCCTTCGCGGACGCCTCCTTCGACCTGGCGTGCTCGGCGTACGGGGCGCTGCCCTTCGTGGCCGACCCCGTGCTGGTGCTGCGGGAGGTGCACCGGGTGCTGCGCCCGGGCGGCCGTTTCGTCTTCTCGGTGACCCATCCGATCCGCTGGGCGTTCCCGGACGAGCCCGGCCCCGAGGGGCTGAGCGTCTCCGCCTCGTACTTCGACCGCACGCCCTACGTCGAGCAGGACGAGGACGGCCGCGCGGTGTACGTCGAGCACCACCGGACGCTCGGCGACCGCGTCCGCGACGTCGTGGCGGCGGGCTTCCGCCTGGTGGACCTCGTCGAGCCGGAGTGGCCCGCCTGGAACTCCTCCGAATGGGGCGGCTGGTCGCCGCTGCGCGGCAGCCTGATCCCGGGGACGGCGATCTTCGTGTGCGAGCGGGGCTGACGGACGCTGTCCGTACGGGCGCATCCTGCGGTCGTACGACACTGAGGGCGTGATCCGTGACGACGCCCTCCGCCCGCTGCCCGTACGCCATGCCCTGCCCGCGCTGAACGACGCCCTCGACGGGCACGGTGCCGCCGTGCTGGTGGCGCCGCCGGGCACCGGCAAGACCACGCTGGTGCCGCTGGTGCTGGCCGGGCTCGTGGGCGGCGGGCCGGCGCGTCGTGTCGTCGTCGCCGAGCCGCGGCGGATCGCCGCGCGGGCCGCGGCGCGGCGGATGGCGTGGCTGCTCGGGGAGAAGGTGGGCGACAGCGTCGGGTTCAGCGTGCGCGGCGAGCGCGTCGTGGGGCCACACGCGCGCGTGGAGGTCGTCACGACCGGTGTGCTGCTGCAGCGGCTGCAGCGGGACCAGGAGCTGGCAGGCGTGGACGTCGTCGTGCTGGACGAGTGCCACGAGCGGCATCTGGACGCGGACACGGCCGCGGCGTTCCTCCTGGACGTACGGGCCGCACTCCGCCCGGAGCTGCGCCTGGTCGCCGCCTCCGCCACGACCGACGCCGAGGGGTGGGCCCGCCTGCTCGGGGACGTGCCGGTGGTCGAGGCGGAGGGCGTCTCCCATCCGGTGGAGGTCGTGTGGGCGCCGCCCGCGGGGCCGGTCCGTCCGCCGCACGGGCTGCGGGTGGATCCGGCGCTGCTCACGCACGTGGCGTCCGTGGTGCGGCGGGCGCTGGCCGAGCGGGAGGGCGACGTGCTGTGCTTCCTGCCCGGGGTGGGCGAGATCGCGCGCGTGGCCGGGCGGCTCGGGGACCTGGGCGACGTCGAGGTGCTCCAGGTGCACGGGCGGGCACCCGCGGCGGTGCAGGACGCGGTGCTGTCCCCGGGGACGCGCCGCCGGGTGGTGCTGGCCACGTCCGTGGCCGAGTCGTCGCTGACCGTCCCGGGTGTACGGGTCGTCGTGGACTCCGGGCTGGCGCGGGAGCCGCGGGTGGACCACGCGCGCGGGTTGAGCGCCCTGACGACCGTACGGGCCTCGCAGGCGGCCGGACGGCAGCGGGCGGGGCGGGCCGGGCGAGAGGCTCCGGGCACCGTGTACCGCTGCTGGGCGGAGGCGGAGAACGCCCGTCTGCCGCGTTTTCCGGCACCCGAGATCCAGCTGGCCGACCTCACCGCGTTCGCCCTCCAGACGGCCTGCTGGGGCGATCCCGACGCCTCCGGGCTGGCACTGCTGGATCCGCCGCCGGGCGGGGCGATGGCGGCGGCGCGTTCGGTGCTCGAGGCGGTCGGGGCCGTGGACGCCGCCGGCCGGCCCACGCGGCGCGGCGTACGGATGTCGCGGCTGGGTCTGCATCCCCGGCTGGCCCGTGCCCTGCTCGACGCGGCCGGGCGGGTCGGCGCGGAGCGGGCGGCGGAGGTCGTCGCCCTGCTGAGCGAGGAACCGCCGCGGGAGTACGGCGACGATCTCGCGGCGGCGTGGCGGGCGGCCCGGCGCGGCGGCGACGCCTACGCGCAGCGCTGGCGGGCGGAGGCGCGGCGGCTGCGGGCGAACGCGGGAGAGGTACGGGCGGACGCCGGAGAAGACGTGCGGGCGGACGCCGGCGGGACGCCCGGCCCTGTCCCGTCCGCGGCGCAGGAGGGTGACGGGGACGACCGGGCCGTGGGGCTGGTGGCCGCGCTCGCGTTCCCCGAGCGGGTCGCGCGGGCACGGGGCGGGTCGTATCTGATGGCGTCCGGGACGCGGGCCGAACTGGCGGAGGGGTCCGGGTTGCGCGGATCCCCGTGGCTGGCCGTCGCCGTCGCCGGGCGGCCCGTCGGCGCGGGACACGCGCGCGTGCGGCTCGCCGCCGTGGTGGACGAGGAGACGGCCCGGGCCGCGGCGGCGCCGCTGGCCAGCGCGGGCGAGGAGGTCCGGTGGGCCGACGGGGACGTCGTCGCGCGGCGCGTGGAACGCCTCGGGGCCGTGGAGCTCGCGGTACGGCCGCTGGACCACGCCGACCCCGCCCTCGTACGGAAGGCGCTGCTGGAGGGCTTGCGGGAGGAGGGGTTCGGGCTGCTGCGGTGGTCCGAGGACGCCGGGCGGCTGCGGCAGCGGCTGGCCTTTCTGCGGCTGCACCTCGGCGATCCCTGGCCCGACGTCCGTGACGACGCCCTGCACGCGCGCGTGGACGACTGGCTGGAGCCGGAACTGAGCCGGGCCCGGCGCCGGGCCGATCTCGCGCGCGTCGATGCCGGGGAGGCGCTGCGACGGCTGCTGCCCTGGGCCGGCGGGGAGGCCGTACGGCTGGACGAGCTCGCGCCCGAGCGGATCGAGGTGCCCAGCGGATCCAGGATCCGGGTCGACTACTCCGCTCCCGAACGGCCCGTACTGGCGGTGAAGCTGCAGGAGATGTTCGGGCTTCAGGAGTCACCGGTTCTGGCCGGGGTGCCCGTCCTGGTGCACCTGCTCTCTCCCGCCGGCAGGCCGGCCGCCGTCACCGCCGACCTGGCCTCCTTCTGGCGGGACGGCTACCGGTCGGTGCGGGCCGAGCTGCGCGGCCGGTACCCGAAGCACCCCTGGCCCGAGGACCCGGCGACCGCCGAGCCGACCCGGTACACGAACGCGCGCCTCGGGCGCCGGACGGGGTGACACCACGCGGCCCGTACGGCGGCGGCGTCGCTCCTCCGGACGAGGAACGCCGCCGCCGTACGGGAACCGATGCGGGTGCCGGCTACTCCGCGGGGCTCGTCGACGGGGCGGGCGAGGAGTCGGCCGCCGCCACCGTCAGTTCGACCGTTAGGGTCGCGCCGCCCGTGGTGGTGATGCGGAGCAGGAACGTGCCTGCGGTGTCGTCCGCGTACAGCTTCGGCAGCTGGAGCACGCCCTCGCTGTCGGTGGTCAGCTCCGTCAGGGTGCGGACCGGCTTGCCGTCGGCGTCCTCGAAGTAGGGGCCCTTGTCGTTCTCGGTCGGGTCGTCCGCCGACTTGACCAGAGTCGCGGTGGCCGCCACCTTGTCCGCGACGGCACCCTTGTACGTGGCCTTCACCTCGACCCGCTCGGCGAACTCGCCGCCCGGGACGCAGGTCAGCGCGGTCTCGTCGGTGCGGACGAGGGCGTCCGCGGCGCGGGCGGTGACGGTCGCCGTGTACTCGAGGCCGGACACGGAGCGGCCCGCGACGGCCGCGCGGACGGTGAACTTCCCGGTCTTCTCGCCCGCCTGGAGCGTGGGCGCGACCGCGACACCCGAGGCGTCGGTGACGACGTTGGCGACGGTCTCGCCGTTGCTGAACGTGGCGTCGGTGTCCCCGGTGATGGTGAACCGGATCTTGACCTTGCCGACGGCCTCGCCCTTCTCGGTCTCCGCGCGGGTTTTGATCTTCTTGCCGAACGCGTCGCCCGCCATGGCGGTGAGCTCCGCGGTGCCCGCGTCCTCCAGGTGGTGCACCGTGTCGGTGGGGGTGGGAGTGGGGGTGGGGGTGGGAGTGGGCGAGGGCGAGGTGGTCGGCGGTGGGGTCGGGGTGCCGGAGTCGCCGGGTGCGGGGCTCGGGGTCTCCTTCGGCGGAGTCGTCTGCTGGGGCGGGGTCGTCTGCTGGGGCGGCGTGGGCGTCGGGGCGGGGCTGCTCCCCACGGTGCCGTCGCTGACGTGCTCGGGCAGCTCGCCCGTACCGTCGGGGATCTCGTGGGTGCCCTTGCGGTAGTACTCCAGCCACGTCAGGACCGTGTTCAGGTAGTCGGTCGAGTTGTTGTAGCTGAGGATCGCGCTGCGGAGGTCCGCCTGGTCGGACAGGTTCCAGTCGAAGCGGCACAGGTAGTGGCCGGCGGCGAGGGCCGCGTCGTAGATGTTGTTGGGGTCCGCGACGCCGTCGTCGTTGCCGTCGCGGCCCGCCCACTCCCAGGTCGACGGGATGAACTGCATCGGGCCGACCGCGCTGTCGTACGTGCTGTCGCCGTCGTACACACCGTTGTCGGTGTCGCTGATGCTCGCGAAGCCGTTGCCGTTGAGCTGCGGGCCGATGATCTTCCCGATCGTCGTGCCGTCGGCGGTGACGCGGCCGCCGCGGGCCTGTCCGGACTCGACCTTGCCGATGGCGGCGAGGAGCTGCCAGGGAAGGTTGCAGCCCGGCTTGGCGTCGCGCAGGGCCGCCTCGGCCTTCTTGTAGGCGTCGAGGACGGTCGCGGGGATGCCGTTCTCGGCGCTGCCCGTGATGCTCGACGTCTCGCCGCCGGCACTCGTGCTGGGGGACGGGTTGGGGCTGTCGAGGGGCGGGAGGTCCGTGTAGTACCGCGAGTCGGTCGCGGTGTCGTCCGCGTGCCCGTCGGGCGAGGGGGAGCCGGTGCTCTGCGGTGCGCCGGCGCTGTCGGTGGTCGCTCCCGGGGCCTGGGAGGCGGCCAGTGCCGCGACCACGACCGCGGCCACGGCGGTGTTCGCCGCTCCCTTGCGCAGCCTCTTGCCGATGTGCGCCGCCATTGAGTGAACCCTCCCCTGGACGATCGCCTGCGCGTTCTTCCCTCTGGTGCCGTCTGGTGCGGACTGTTGTCGTCTGGTGCGGTCTGATGCCGTTCAGGTGTCCGGTGGGTGCCGGCCGGTGGGCATCCCTTGCCGGTCCCGGGCGCCTCCCCGTCCCCGGCGCGGTCCCCGACACGGTGACTCAGGCGACCCTACGACAACTTCCGGCGCTCGGGCACCCGTTCGTGCCCGGTATTCACCGATTGGCCATATGAGGATGTCCTGTAGGACCTGTCCTCATAGTGCCAGGCGGCACGTCACGCATACTGACGGCAGTGATCACCTGGATCACCGGTCGGTCCCGGCAGGCCGGTGAACGCCCGCCACAGGGAGACGACTTGCCTTTCACCCTCAGCCACGCGGCCGCCGTCCTCCCCGCCGTCCGGCGCGACGGGACCGGGCGGGGCCCGCTGCTGCCGTCGCTCCTCGTGACCGGCTCGATGGCGCCCGACATGACCTACTACGCGGCGAGCGTGCTGCCCGGGGCCATGGAGTTCGGCGACTTCACGCACTCCCTCACGGGCGTCCTCACCTTCGACGTCCTCGTGGCCTGTGCGCTGACGGGCGCCTGGCTGTTCCTGCGCGAGCCGCTGGTGGCGCTGCTGCCCCGGGGACGGCAGGGACGGATCGCGTCACTGGTGAGGTGCGGGGCGCCACGGAGGCCCCCGCGGCCCGCCACGGCGCTGTGGTGGTATGTCTCCGCGCTGCTCGGCGCGCTCACGCATGTCGTGTGGGACGCGTTCACGCATCACGACCGGTGGGGGACGCAGCTCTTCCCCGTCATCGGCCAGGAGGTCGCGGGGCAGCCGCTGTACTGGTACCTGCAGTACGGCAGCTCGGCCGTGGCGGCGGTCGTGCTCGCCGTGTTCCTCGGGCTCGCCCTGCGCCGGCAGCCGCCCGTGCCGCCCGTCGGGGTGCCCGCGCTGTCCGTGGCCGACAGATGGGTGGCCGGAGCCGTGATCGGGGCGTGCGCCGTGGCGGCCGCGGTGCACCGAGTGCACCGGTGGTGGTCCTACTGGGGCTCGACCGCGAAGCCGTACGAGGTGATCCCGACCCTGTGCTTCGGAGCGGGAGCGGGGCTCGTGCTCGGGCTGGCGCTGTACGGGGCGGGAGTGCGCATGTGGCGGCGGTCCGCGCCGGTCCCGCCGGGCCCGCGGGCGCCACGGCCGGACGCGGAACCCGTCCCCCGATGACCCACGCCCTCAGGGGCGTGCGGCTGTCCGCGACCCCGCCGCGGTGCGGCTCTCCCCCACCGCACGAGCCAGCTCCCGGGACGACCGGAGGGCGACGGACTCGGCCGGGACACGGGGTGTACTGGCGTCGGGCGCGAACACCGGCACCCGTCTGAGCCCGGCCGGCAGAACGGCACCGGCGACCGTTGCGGTACGGCAGCGAAACGTGCGTATACCCATGCCCGCATCCTCACGCCGCCCGCCCGCCGGGGGCGCACCTGCGGGGGCCAGGCGGGTGATGTGTCCCGCCCGTGGTTTGGCCGGACGAGCCCGGGTGAGAAGAGTGCGCCGCGCCGTACCCCGACGGTCTCTTCGGCGGCGCGGCGAGGGCACGCTCCTCCCCGATGGAATACCCGGAGCTCCCGGAGCTCCCGGAGCCCGTGGGAAGAGCGTGCCCTCGTGCCGCTGGGCGCCGAAGGCTAGTGCGCGGCCGACTCCCAGTCCGGGCCGTGGCCGACGGAGACGTCCAGCGGGGCCCGCAGCCGGACGGCGTCCGCCATCTCCCGGCGGACGAGCTCCTCGGCCCTCTCGCGCTCCCCGGGGGCGACCTCCAGGACGATCTCGTCGTGGACCTGGAGGAGGATGCGGGAGGTGAGGCCCGCCTCGCGCAGTGCCCGGTCGACGTTCAGCATGGCGATCTTGACGATGTCCGCCGCCGTGCCCTGGATCGGGGCGTTGAGGGCCATGCGCTCGGCCGTCTCGCGGCGCTGGCGGTTGTCGCTGTTGAGGTCGGGGAGGTAGCGGCGGCGGCCGAAGAGGGTCTCCGTGTAGCCCGTCGCCCGTGCCTCGTCGACCACGCGGCGCAGATAGTCCCGTACCCCGCCGAAGCGCTCGAAGTAGGTCTCCATCAGGGCACGGGCCTCGCCCGCGTCGATGTTCAGCTGCTGGGACAGGCCGAACGCCGACAGTCCGTACGCCAGGCCGTACGACATCGCCTTGATCTTGCGGCGCATCTCGGCGTCCACCGCGTCCCGCCCGACCGCGAACACCTGCGAGGCGACCGTCGTGTGCAGGTCCTCACCGGAGGTGAACGCCTCGATCAGGCCCTCGTCCTCGGAGAGGTGGGCCATCACGCGGAGCTCGATCTGGCTGTAGTCCGCGGTCATCAGGGACTCGTAGCCCTCGCCGACCACGAAGCCGCGGCGGATCGCCCTGCCCTCGTCCGTGCGGACCGGGATGTTCTGGAGGTTGGGGTCCTGGGAGGAGAGGCGTCCGGTGGCGGCGACCGTCTGGTTGAAGGTGGTGTGGATCCGGCCGTCCGCCGCGATCGTCTTGATCAGGCCCTCGACCGTGACGCGCAGCTTCGCCTGCTCGCGGTGGCGCAGCATGATCACCGGCAGTTCGTTGTCGGTCTGGCCGGCGAGCCAGGCGAGGGCGTCGGCGTCGGTGGTGTAGCCGGTCTTGGTGCGCTTGGTCTTGGGCAGGTTCAGCTCACCGAACAGGACCTCCTGGAGCTGCTTGGGCGAGCCCAGGTTGAACTCGCGTCCCGCCGCGTCGTGCGCCTCCTGCACGGCCTGCTGCACGGCGCCCGCGAACATCTGCTCCATCGACTCCAGGTGGGCCCGGTCCGCCGCGATGCCGTGGCGCTCCATCCGGGCCAGCAGGGCGGAGGAGGGCAGCTCCATGTCGCGCAGCAGATCGGCCGCGCCGACCTCCTTCAGCCGCTCCTCGAACGCCTCGCCCAGGTCGAGGATCGCGCGGGCCTGCACCATCAGCGCCTCGGCCTCCGCGCCCTCGTCCGCGCCGAAGGCGAGCTGGCCGTCGGCCGCCGCCGCGGGGGCCAGCTCCCGGCCGAGGTACTCCAGGGACAGCGCGTCCAGGTCGAAGGAGCGACGGCCCGGCTTGACCAGGTAGGCGGCGAGCGCGGTGTCCATCACGACGCCCTCGACGCTCCAGCCGTGCTCGGGGAAGACCCGCATGGCGGCCTTGGCGTCGTGGAACACCTTGGGCCGGGCCTGGTCGGCGAGCCAGGCCGCCCACGCGCGGTCGTCGGCCTCGTCCAGCCGGGCCGGGTCGAACCAGGCGGCGGCGCCGTCGGCCGCGGCGAGCGCGATCTCGGCCACCGAGCCCGTGCCGAGCGCCCAGGCGCCGACCGTGGCCACACCCAGCACCGCCGTGCCGTGCTCGGCGAGCCACGGCGCGAGCTCGCCCGAGCCCAGCACCGTGCCGTCGACCTCGACGCCCGCGACGGCGACCGGGTCGGTCTCCGCCTCCACGGCGCCCGGGTCGACCGCCAGCAGCCGCTCACGCAGCGACGGGTTACGGATCTCCAGGGTGTCCAGGACCATCGCCACGGCCTTGCGGTCGTACGGCGCCCGCTCCAGGTCGGTGACCCCCTTGGGCAGGTCGACGCTGCGCACCATCTCGGTGAGCCGGCGGTTGAGCTTGACCGACTCAAGGTGGTCGCGGAGGTTCTGGCCCGCCTTGCCCTTGACCTCCTCGACACGCTCGACGAGATCCGCGAACGAACCGAACTGGTTGATCCACTTCGCGGCGGTCTTCTCGCCGACGCCCGGGATGCCCGGCAGGTTGTCGGACGGGTCGCCGCGCAGCGCCGCGAAGTCGGGGTACTGCGCCGGCGTCAGCCCGTACTTCTCGACGACCTTCTCCGGGGTGTACCGGGTCAGCTCCGATACGCCCTTCGTCGGGTACAGCACCGTCGTGTTCTCGGTGACCAGCTGGAACGAGTCGCGGTCGCCGGTGACGATCAGCACCTCGAAGCCCTCGGCCTCGGCCTGGGTGGCGAGCGTGGCGATGATGTCGTCCGCCTCGTAGCCCTCGACCGCGAAGCGGGCCGCGCCCATCGCGTCGAGCAGCTCGCCGATCAGCTCGACCTGGCCCTTGAACTCGTCCGGGGTCTTGGAGCGGTTCGCCTTGTACTCCGTGAACTCCTCCGAGCGCCACGTCTTGCGGGAGACGTCGAACGCCACCGCGAAGTGCGTCGGCGCCTCGTCACGCAGCGTGTTCGCCAGCATCGACGCGAAGCCGTAGATCGCGTTCGTCGTCTGGCCCGTCGCGGTGGTGAAATTCTCCGCGGGCAGCGCGAAGAACGCGCGGTACGCCAGCGAGTGCCCGTCCATGAGCATCAGCCGCGGGCGGCTCCCGCCGGGGGTCGTGTCGGTCTTCTTCGATGCTGTCTCTGCCACGTCCCCGATCCTGCCACGAGCCACTGACAGTCCGCGTCCACCGGCCCGCGCGGGGCAGGGGCGTGGTCGGCGGACCGCAGGCCCGGGACACGTACGGTGAACCGCGCGGGCCCGGATGCGGCCGCGGGACCGCAGGCCTCACGCCCGGTCCGCGAGCGGGCCCCGACGTGGCCGTCCCACCGCACGAGCCGTACCGGACCTCCCCGTCCCGAACGCCCCCGCGCCGAACCGGTGGTGAGAGTTCCGCAATGGTTTCGCAAGGGGACGGGCACCCGTCCCCGGCAGTGATCGAACGCTGTCGGTACCCCGTGGGAGGATCGGAGACGTCCCTCACCGTGCGCGCGGTGGGGAGCCGGAGAGCATGCCGGAGAACATGCCGGTGCCGGGCAGCCCCGAGCGGGCGAGGGCCCGGCGGACAAGGGGGCGGGCGCGATCGGTCCCCGGCAGCGGCCGTGGCGCTCCGGAGGCGAACGAGCGGAGTAAGGGGAGCAGCGATGGCCAGCAAGCCGCCCACGGGTGACCCGGTGCAGGACGCGCCGACGGTCGACGGGCCGAAGCACGCCGCGGCGGGGCTGCCGGCCATCGGGCACACCCTGCGCATCGCCCAGCAGCAGATGGGTGTCAAGCGCACGGCGCTGACGCTGCTGCGCGTCAACCAGAAGGACGGCTTCGACTGTCCCGGCTGCGCCTGGCCGGAGGGCGAGCGCCGGCACACCGCCGAGTTCTGCGAGAACGGAGCCAAGGCGGTCGCCGAGGAGGCCACCCTGCGCCGGGTCACCCCGGACTTCTTCGCCGCCCACTCCGTCGCCGACCTCGCGACCCGCAGCGGCTACTGGCTCGGCCAGCAGGGCCGCCTCACCCACCCCATGTACCTGGCGGAGGGCGCCGGCCACTACGAGCCGGTGTCCTGGGAGCGGGCCTTCGACATCATCGCCGAGGAGCTCACCGCGCTGAGCAGCCCCGACGAGGCCCTCTTCTACACGTCCGGGCGGACCAGCAACGAGGCCGCCTTCCTGTACCAGCTGTTCGCCCGCGAGTTCGGCACGAACAACCTGCCGGACTGCTCCAACATGTGCCACGAGTCGTCGGGCTCCGCACTCAGCGAGACCATCGGCATCGGCAAGGGCAGCGTCCTCCTGGAGGACCTGTACAAGGCCGACCTGATCATCGTCGCCGGGCAGAACCCCGGCACGAACCACCCGCGCATGCTCTCCGCGCTGGAGAAGGCCAAGGCGAACGGCGCGAAGATCATCAGCGTCAACCCGCTGCCCGAGGCGGGCCTGGAACGGTTCAAGAACCCGCAGACCCCCCAGGGCATGCTCAAGGGCACCGCGCTCACCGACCTCTTCCTCCAGATCCGCATCGGCGGCGACCAGGCCCTCTTCCGCCTGCTCAACAAGCTCATCCTGGAGACGGACGGCGCCGTCGACGAGGAGTTCGTGCGCGAGCACACCCACGGCTACGAGGAGTTCGCCACGGCCGCCCGGGCCGCCGACTGGGACGAGACCCTCACCGCCACCGGCCTCACCCGGGAGCGGATAGAGGAAGCCCTGCGCATGGTGCTCGCCTCGAAGCGCACCATCGTCTGCTGGGCCATGGGCCTCACCCAGCACAAGCACTCCGTGCCGACCATCCGCGAGGTCGTCAACTTCCTGCTGCTGCGCGGCAACATCGGCCGCCCGGGCGCCGGCGTGTGCCCGGTCCGCGGCCACTCCAACGTGCAGGGCGACCGCACCATGGGCATCTTCGAACGGCCCGCCCCGGCCTTCCTGGACGCCCTGGAGAAGGAGTTCGGCTTCGCCCCGCCGCGCGGGCACGGCTACGACGTCGTACGGGCCATCCGCGCCATGCGCGACGACAAGGCGAAGGTGTTCTTCGCGATGGGCGGCAACTTCGTGTCGGCCTCCCCCGACACCGAGGTCACCGAGGCCGCTATGCGGCGCGCCCGGCTCACGGTGCACGTGTCGACGAAGCTGAACCGCTCCCACGCGGTCACCGGCGCCCGCGCGCTGATCCTGCCCACCCTCGGCCGCACCGAGCGCGACCTCCAGGGCGGCGGCGAGCAGTTCGTGACCGTGGAGGACTCCATGGGCATGGTGCACGCCTCCCGCGGACGGCTGGAGCCGGCGAGCCCGCACCTGCTGTCCGAACCGGCGATCGTGTGCCGGATGGCCCGCCGGGTGCTCGGCGAGGACAGCGTGGTCCCGTGGGAGGAGTTCGAGAAGGACTACGCGACGATCCGCGACCGCATCGCGCGCGTGGTACCCGGCTTCGACGACTTCAACGCGCGCCTGGCCCGGTCCTCCGGGGGCTTCGCCCTCCCCCACGCCCCGCGCGACGAGCGCCGCTTCCCCACGGCCACCGGAAAGGCCAACTTCACCGCGGCGCCGGTGGAGTACCCCGAGCTCCCCGCGGGCCGGCTGCTGCTGCAGACGCTGCGGTCCCACGACCAGTACAACACCACCATCTACGGCCTGGACGACCGCTACCGGGGCATCCGGAACGGCCGCCGGGTGGTGCTCGTGAACCCCGACGACGCCCGCGGGCTGGGCGTCGCGGACGGGTCGTACGTCGACCTGGTCAGCGAGTGGAAGGACGGTGTCGAGCGCCGGGCGCCCGGCTTCCGGGTCGTGCACTACCCGACGGCACGGGGCTGCGCCGCCGCCTACTACCCGGAGACCAACGTCCTGGTGCCGCTGGACTCGACGGCGGACATCAGCAACACCCCGGCCAGCAAGTCCGTCGTGGTGCGTCTGGAACAATCGGCGACCGACTGAGCGTTTGCTCAGCAACGTGATCGACGACGGACGGAGCCGGGCCCCATGGGTGAGCAGCACACCGCGAAGTTCCCGCAAGAGGTCATCGACGAGTACGCCGCGCTCGGCGTCGACCTGGTGGCCCTGTTCTCCGCGGGCCACCTCGGCACCCGCATGGGCGTCGAGATAGTCGAGGCGTCCGCGGACCGCGTCGTCGGCACCATGCCGGTCGAGGGCAACACGCAGCCGTACGGGCTCCTGCACGGCGGCGCCTCCGCCGTGCTCGCCGAGACCCTCGGCTCGGTCGGCGCCATGCTGCACGGCGGCGTCGCCAAGCTCGCCGTCGGCGTCGACTTGAACTGCACCCACCACCGCGCCGCACGGTCCGGGCTGGTCACGGGCGTGGCCACGCCCGTGCACCGGGGACGCTCGACGGCGACGTACGAGATAGCGATCAGCGACGAGGACGGCAACCGGGTCTGCACCGCCCGGCTGACCTGCATGCTGCGCGACGTCCGTCCCGGCGACGCCCAGCACGTCCGCGCGGCGGGCTGACCGCACACACACGCCGGAGCCCGCTGCGCGCGGGTGCCCGCCGGACCGTTGTTCCCGGGCACCGGTCGCCTTAGCGTCGAGACATGACAACGGGAGGAGCTCCCCGGCCGGGAGCGACACTCGGACGGGGGCTCCGCCCGGCCCATGGGCGGGATCCCGGTCCGGTCCATGGGCCGGGTCTCGGTCCGGTCCATGGGCCGGGTCTCGGTCCGGTCCATGGGCGAGGGATCGGGCGAGGACTCGGGCCGGCACCCGGGCAGGCACCCGGAGCGGCGGCATCGACCGGCGGCCCGGTCACCGGCTCCGGCGCACCCGGTCCGCGGAACGGGACGACGACGGCCACCCAGCAGCGCGACACCGCGCGGGACGACAGCCCGAGGACAGCCGCACAGCAACGCAACGGCCCGGCGTCGGCCGGCCGGCCGACCGGCCATGAGACGCGGCGGAACTGCCCGGCCCCGTTCCGGTCACGGTCCCGGGACGAGGGCCGTGACCAGGCCCGTGACCGGGATCGGAACCGTGACCGCGACGGCCGCCGCCCGGACCAGGGTCCCCGGCCGTGAGCGGCATCAGTCCCGTCGAGCCGGGCGAGGGCACGCGCGCGGGGGACGCCGATCCGGACTCACGGCCCGTGCCCGGCACCCCGCGCCAACGCCTCACCGAGTGGTACACACGGCACCGCCGCCCGATGCTCGCCGGCGCGTCGGCCGCGGTCCTCCTCGCCGGCGGCGGTTCGTTCTACGCCACCCGCGACAAGGAGCCGGAGCCGCCCGCGGTGCACCCGTCGCAGACCGTGCGGGTGACGTACCTGGGTGCGGAATCCCCGCCTCCATCCGCTCCGACCAGGAGTTTCAGTTTCGCGGTCAGGGTCACCGCACTGCCCGGACCGCCCGTCACCGTGACCCGGATCTCCCAGCCTTATGCCGCGGTTTCCCTGACCTCGGCACCCCGGCCGCCTTTTTCGGCCAAGGCCGGATTCGCCCGCAAAATCGTGATCACCATGCATGTCATGGATTGCTCTCACGTGCCAGGGAATGCCGGACTCCCTTTCCTGGATGTAACTCTGCGTAATACGAACGCAATAGATAACCACAGCTTCATCCTGGGCGAACGGTATGCACAGGACGTCTCACAAGCCCTTCGGGCCGGCTGCGCCGACGATCCCGAGTCATCACCAAAACCCTTGAACACTACTGAAATCATCCGCGCGCATCCTGCGAGTTCTCACTATCCGGACCGGGCGAATCAACCGGAATTCCGCTCTTCCACCCACCGAGTACCGCTCTGCAATACGTCGTGTCATAACAAGAGAGTCACAGCCTCTGACAGACTCTCCTCCGCGTTCCCTGCACACGCTTAGAGTCACGGCCAGTCACCGCGCCATCGGATTCGAATCATTTTCGGCCCAGCGCTCGACTCGGACCCTTCCGCCAGGACGGGCCGTGCCAGGGAAAGGACTGATCGTGCGTCAACGTTCGCTCATCGCCATCACCGCCGCGCTGGCGGCCGGAGCACTGACCCTCACCGCCTGCGGCTCGCGCGACGAGGGCGGCAGCGGCGGCTCGGACAACGGCGGCGGCACCACCGTCGTCATCGGCGTCGACGCCCCGCTCACCGGCGACCTGACCGCACTGGGCCTCGGCATCAAGAACTCCGTCGACCTCGCCGTCAAGACGGCCAACAAGGACAAGTACGTCGACGGCGTCACCTTCGAGATCCAGGCCCTCGACGACCAGGGACAGCCCTCCTCGGGCCAGCAGAACGCCACCAAGCTGGTCGCCGACGAAAAGGTCCTCGGCGTCGTCGGCCCCCTGAACTCCTCCGTCGCCGAATCCATGCAGAAGGTCTTCGACGACGCCAAACTGGTCGAAGTCTCCCCCGCCAACACCAACCCGGCCCTGACCCAGGGGCCCAACTGGCAGACCAAGAAGGAACGCGTCTACGACTCGTACTTCCGCACCGCCACCACGGACGCCATCCAGGGCCCGTTCGCCGCACAGTACGTCTACAACGACGCCAAGAAGAAGAAGGTCTTCGTCGTCGACGACAAGAAGACCTACGGCGCCGGCCTGGCCTCCACCTTCACCGCGGAGTTCAAGGAACTCGGCGGCGAGGTCGTCGGCACCGAGCACGTCAACCCCGATACCAAGGACTTCTCCGCGGTCGTCACCAAGATCAAGAACTCCGACGCGGACGTCGTCTACTACGGCGGCGAATACCCCGTCGCCGGCCCCCTCAGCAAGCAGATCAAGAAGGCCGGCAAGGACATCCCGCTGGTCGGCGGCGACGGCATCTACAGCGCCGACTTCATCAAGCTCGCCGGCACCGAGGGCACCGGCGACCTCGCCACCTCCGTCGGCGCCCCGGTCGAGGACCTCCCCTCGGCCAAGGAATTCGTCGCCAACTACGAGGCCGAAGGCTACAAGGAGGCCTACGAGGCCTACGGCGGCTACTCCTACGACTCGGCCTGGGCGATCATCGAGGCCGTCAAGAAGGTCGTCGAGGACAACGACGGCAAGCTTCCCGACGACGCCCGCGCCAAGGTCACCGAGGCCATGCAGAACGTCTCCTTCGACGGCGTGACCGGCAAGGTCTCCTTCGACGAATTCGGTGACGCCACCAACAAGCAGCTCACCGTCTACTCCGTCGAGGGCGGCCAGTGGAAGCCGGTGAAGTCCGGCACCTACACCGGCTGACCCCACCCGCACCACCCACGAGCCGCGCGGGGCGCTGCATCACTGGCGCCCCGCGCGTACTCGCATGGGCCGCCGCGCGCTCACCCGGGCCACCGCATCACCCACGCCCCGCGCGCACTCGTATCCGGTCACATCCCTCGACAATCCGAAAGCTCGGAGGACATGCGGTGAACGAACTGCCGCAGCAGCTGGTCAACGGCCTGCTACTGGGATCCATGTACGGGCTGGTCGCCATCGGCTACACGATGGTCTATGGCATCGTCCAGCTCATCAACTTCGCCCACGGCGAGATCTTCATGACCGGAGGCTTCGGCGCCCTCACGGTCTGGCTCTGGCTGCCCGACGGCACCAGCATGTGGATCGCACTCCCCCTCATGCTGATCGGCGCCATCATCGTCGCCGTCACCGTCGCCATCGGCGCGGAACGATTCGCCTACCGCCCCCTGCGCGGCGCACCACGCCTCGCCCCGCTCATCACCGCCATCGGCCTCTCCCTCGCCCTCCAACAGGCCGTATGGGCCTGGTACCCCGAAGCCAAGAGCCCCCGCGTCTTCCCCGAACTGCCCGGCGGCCGCATCGAACTGGGCAGCGTCACCATCCAGAGCGGCGACATCTTCCTCATCGCCGCCGCCCCCCTCTGCATGTTCATCCTCGGCTTCTTCGTCATGAAGACCCGCACCGGACGCGGCATGCAGGCCACCGCCCAGGACCCCGACACCGCCAAACTCATGGGCGTCAACACCGACCGCATCATCGTGATCGCCTTCGCCCTCGGCGCCGTCTTCGCCGCCGTCGGCGCCGTCGCCTACGGCTTCAAATACGGCGAGGTCCGCCCCACCATGGGCTTCGTCCTCGGCCTCAAAGCGTTCACCGCGGCCGTCCTCGGCGGCATCGGCAACATCTACGGCGCCATGATCGGCGGACTCGTCCTCGGCGTAGCCGAAGCCCTCTCCACCGCCTACATCGCCGACATCCCGGGCATGTCCCAGCTCGGGGGCCAGTCCTGGGCCGACGTCTGGGCGTTCGTACTCCTCATCGTCGTGCTCCTCGTCCGGCCCCAGGGCCTCCTCGGCGAGCGCGTCGCAGACAGGGCGTGAGACACGATGACCACACAGATCACCAAAGACGCACCCAACACGCCCCCGTCGGCACCCGCACCGAAGGGCCTCATCCCCCTCCCCGAGAACACCGCACGCGCCACCGCCACCGCAGCCGGCGCCCTCACCGCCGCCTCCGCCTTCCTCGCCTGGACCTGGACCGCCGAATTCCCCGGCGACCTCACCGTCTACGGCTACCCCGGCGGCCTGCAATGGCTCGTCCTCATCGGCGGCGCCCTCACCGCCCTCTACGGCCTCAGCTCCTACGGCATCAAAGGCCTCCGCTGGCTCGCCCCCGCCGGAGCCTACGCCGCCCTCAAATTCGCCGCCCTCGCCGCCTTCGCCACCGCCTGGTACACCGTCCTCTCCATCAGCACGGAACTCGGCGGCCTGGTCAACCTCGAACCCGGCGGCTACATCGTCGCCCTCACCAGCCTCGCCGCCCTCCTCGGCGCCCTCGCACTCCCCTTCCAACGACCCGAACCCGACCCCATCGACCCCGACGACACCGGCTGGGAACACTTCAAACACCGCACCCGACACGGCTGGGACACCACCAAAGCGGCCTTCGCCGCCGACACCCCCCGCCCCGTCGGCACCCTGCCCTCCTACGCCGAGATCCTCATCATCACCGCGATCCTCGCCCTCGGCCTGCTCGTCTTCACCTACGGCATCGGCACCGAATACGACGAACTCTTCGTCGGCTTCCTCATCACCGCCGGCTTCGGCTTCGCCGCACTCAACAAAGCCGGCCTCGTCGCCCACGCCTCCCAGATCACAGCACGCCACCAGAACATCACCATCTGCGGCGCCTTCGCCGCCGCCGCCTGCTTCCCCTTCACCCAGACCGACGACCAGTACGCGACCCTCGGCGTCTACATCCTCATCTTCGCCACCGTCGCCCTCGGCCTGAACATCGTCGTCGGCCTCGCCGGCCTGCTCGACCTCGGCTACGTCGCCTTCCTCGGCGTCGGCGCCTACGCCGCGGCCCTCGTCTCCGGCTCCCCCAACTCACCCTTCGGCGTCCACTTCCCCTTCTGGGCCGCCATCCTCGTCGGCGCCGGAGCCTCCCTCGTCTTCGGCGTCCTCATCGGCGCACCCACCCTGCGCCTCCGCGGCGACTACCTCGCCATCGTCACCCTCGGCTTCGGCGAGATCTTCCGCATCGCCGTCAACAACATGGACGGCACCTCCGGACCCGACATCACCAACGGCTCCAACGGCATCTCATCCATCCCGAACCTCGAACTCCTCGGATTCGACTTCGGAGCCCAGCACACCATCGCCGGATTCACCATCGGCCGCTTCGCCAACTACTTCTTCCTGATGCTGGTCGTCACCGCCGTCGTCGTCCTCGTCTTCCGGCGCAGCAGCGACTCCCGCATCGGCCGCGCCTGGATCGCCATCCGCGAGGACGAGACCGCCGCCCTCGCCATGGGCATCAACGGCTTCCGCGTCAAACTCATCGCCTTCGCCCTCGGCGCCTGCCTCGCCGGAACCGCCGGCACCGTCCAGGCCCACGTCACCTACACCGTCACACCCGAGCAGTACCTCTTCGCCGGACAGGTCCCACCCAACTCCGCCTTCCTCCTCGCCGCCGTCGTCCTCGGCGGCATGGGCACCATCGGCGGCCCCCTCATCGGCGCCGCACTCCTCTTCCTCATCCCCAACAAGCTCCAGTTCCTCGGGGACTACCAACTCTTCGCCTTCGGCCTCGCACTCATCCTCCTCATGCGCTTCCGCCCCGAAGGCCTCATCCCCAACCGGCGCCGCCAGCTCGAATTCCACGAAGAGGCCGAAGCACCCACAGTCCTCAGCAAGGCAGGGGCCTGACCACCATGACCACCGACACCACCACCCAGGACACCACCCCGGGCGCCACCACCCCCGGCGAAACCGTCCTCGACGCCCGCGGCGTCACCATGCGCTTCGGCGGCCTCACCGCCGTACGAGGCGTCGACCTCCACGTCAACAGCGGCGAGATCGTCGGCCTCATCGGACCCAACGGCGCCGGCAAGACAACGTTCTTCAACTGCCTGACCGGCCTCTACATCCCGACGGAGGGCGAAGTCCGGTACAAGGGCCAGGTCCTGCCACCCAAGTCCTTCAAGGTCACCGCGGCCGGCATCGCCCGCACCTTCCAGAACATCCGCCTCTTCGCCAACATGACGGTCCTCGAGAACGTCCTCGTCGGCCGCCACACCCGCACCAAGGAAGGCCTCTGGTCGGCCTTGCTCCGCGGCCCCGGCTTCCACAAGGCGGAGGCGGCATCGCGCGAACGTGCCATGGAACTGCTGGAGTTCGTCGGACTCGCCGGGAAGGCGGAGCACCTCGCCCGCAACCTCCCGTACGGCGAACAGCGCAAACTGGAGATCGCGCGAGCACTCGCGAGCGAACCCGGCCTGCTGCTCCTGGACGAGCCCACAGCCGGCATGAACCCCCAGGAGACCCGGGCCACGGAAGAACTGGTCTTCGCCATCCGCGACCAAGGCATCGCCGTCCTCGTCATCGAGCACGACATGCGATTCATCTTCAACCTCTGCGACCGCGTCGCCGTCCTCGTACAAGGCGAGAAGCTGGTGGAGGGCGACAGCGCCACGGTCCAGGGCGACGAACGCGTCATCGCCGCCTACCTCGGAGAACCCTTCGAGAACGCGCCCGGCGAGGAGGAAGCCGCGGAGGTGGAAGCCGCCGAAGCACAGGCCGCCCCCACCACGGACGCCGCACCCGGCACCGCGACCGGCACGACGACCGGCACGGCACCCGGCAAGGAGAACGACCGATGACCGCACTGCTCGAAGTGGAAGACCTCCGGGTCGCCTACGGCAAGATCGAAGCCGTCAAGGGCATCTCCTTCACGGTCGACGCCGGCGAAGTCGTGACACT
This sequence comes from Streptomyces poonensis, assembly GCF_014650915.1. Classification (GTDB taxonomy): domain Bacteria; phylum Actinomycetota; class Actinomycetes; order Streptomycetales; family Streptomycetaceae; genus Streptomyces; species Streptomyces poonensis. The sequence continues at coordinate 99,429 of NZ_BMVW01000015.1, forward strand.
GATCGGCACCAACGGCGCCGGCAAAACCACGACCCTGCGCACCCTGTCCGGACTCCTCAAGCCCGTCGGCGGCCAGATCAAATTCGCCGGCCGGTCACTGAAGAAGGTCCCCGCCCACCAGATCGTCTCCCTCGGCCTCGCCCACTCCCCCGAAGGCCGGCACATCTTCCCCCGCATGACCATCGAGGACAACCTGCGCCTCGGCGCGTTCCTGCGCAGCGACAAAGCGGGCATCGAAAAGGACATCCAGCGCGCCTACGACCTCTTCCCCATCCTCGGGGAACGCAGAAAGCAGGCCGCGGGCACCCTGTCGGGCGGTGAGCAGCAGATGCTCGCCATGGGCCGCGCCCTGATGTCCCAGCCGAAACTGCTCATGCTCGACGAGCCCTCCATGGGCCTCTCCCCGATCATGATGCAGAAGATCATGGCCACGATCGCCGAACTCAAGGCCCAGGGCACGACGATCCTGCTCGTCGAACAGAACGCCCAGGCCGCCCTGTCGCTCGCCGACCACGGACACGTCATGGAGATCGGCAAGATCGTGCTCTCGGGTACGGGGCAGGATCTGCTGCACGACGAGTCGGTACGGAAGGCGTACCTCGGCGAGGACTGATCCACGACGTACGAGAGGCCCGCGCCCCGGAAAGGGGGCACGGGCCTCTCGTCACGTACTGAAGGAACTCAGTCCTTGTCCGCCTTGGCCGCCTTCTTCTCCTGGGCGTCCTCGATGACCGCCTCCGCGACCTGCTGCATCGACATCCGCCGGTCCATCGACGTCTTCTGGATCCACCGGAACGCCGCCGGCTCCGTCAGCCCGTACTCCGTCTGGAGAATCGACTTCGCCCGGTCCACCAGCTTCCGCGTCTCCAGGCGCTGCGTGAGGTCCGCGACCTCCTTCTCCAGCTCCTTCAGCTCCGTGAACCGCGACACCGCCATCTCGATCGCCGGCACGACGTCGCTCTTGCTGAACGGCTTCACGAGGTACGCCATCGCACCCGCGTCCCGCGCCCGCTCCACGAGGTCGCGCTGCGAGAACGCGGTCAGCATCAGGACGGGGGCGATACCCTCCTCGGCGATCTTCTCCGCCGCGGAGATGCCGTCCAGCTTCGGCATCTTCACATCGAGGATCACCAGGTCGGGCGCGTGCTCCCGGGCGAGCTCGACGGCCTGCTCGCCGTCGCCCGCCTCGCCTACGACGGTGTAGCCCTCCTCCTCGAGCATCTCCTTGAGGTCGAGACGGATCAGCGCCTCGTCCTCGGCGATGACGACACGGGTCGTCAGGGGAGGCACGTGCGACTTGTCGTCGTCGGGGGCGTCGACGGGCTGGGGCGTCTCGGGGGAGGTCACGTGGGCTCCTTGTTCAGGGCAGGGTGCTGCTCCCTGAAGCCTACCTAGCTGCGGTAAGGTAGTGGGCCAAGGGGGACCACCTATCCTTCTTTTCTAAGGCCCCAGTACTCCAACTGGTTAGAGAGGCCGCTCTCAAACAGCGGACAGTGTGGGTTCGAATCCCACCTGGGGCACTACACCTTCGATTCTTAGGTGACCACCGATAAGCGGATGTTCTCATTCTCGTGAACATCCGCTTTTTGCTGCGCACAGCTACGACCGGTGACGAAGAGTGTCCGCATGCAGTTTCACGGCACACAGGTACGACAGCAGGCACTCACGCTTCTACGTGACGGCACGCCGAACGCGAACGTGGCAAGAAAGCTCAACGTCCCAGTGGGAACGGTGAGTTATTGGAAGCACTTGGACCGAGCGAAACGCGGTGAGTGCCCGGGACGGCACGATCCCGCATGCCCCCGCTGCGACGGCCGGGAGCTCGCCGAGGCGCCGTACAGCTATCTACTCGGCCTGTACCTCGGCGACGGCCACATCAGCCACTACTCCGAGCACCGCGTTCCCAACCTCATGATCACGTGTACTGACACGTGGCCGGGCCTGATGGACGCGTGCGAGCAAGCCATGCACACGGTCTTCCCCGACAACTCCGTGTGTCGTGTTCACCGGAAGGGCTGCAGCAACGTCAAGGTCTACTCCAAGCACTTGCACTGCCTGTTCCCACAGCACGGTCCCGGCAGGAAGCACGAGCGCCGGATCGCCCTCGAACCCTGGCAGCAGACGATCGTCGACGCCCACCCCTGGGAGTTCATCCGCGGCCTCATCCACTCCGACGGCTGCCGCATCACCAACTGGACCACTCGACTCGTCGCCGGTGAGCGCAAGCGCTACGAATACCCGCGCTACTTCTTCTCCAACAAGTCCGACGACATCCGGAAGCTCTTCACGGACGCCCTCGACAAAGTGGGCGTCGAGTGGACCACCCTCGCCCGCGGCAGCGACCCCTTCAACATCTCCATCGCCCGCAAAGCCTCCGTAACCCTCATGGACACCCACGTAGGCCCCAAGCATTGACCCCTCAGTCCGCCGCCGTCGCGTACACGATCAGGTTGTCCACCGTGTGGCCCTCGGAGTCGTAGAGGCCGTCACACGTGATCAGGCGCAGCGCGCGGTCGTCGGTCGGGCCGTAGACCTTCCGTGAGGGGAAGGCGGTCTTGCTCACCGTCTCGGTGGCGGTGACGGTGAAGCGGACGGTGTTGCCCTGGCCGTCCTCGACCGCGACGTCCGCGCCCTTGCGGATTTTCCTCAAGTCCCAGAACACGGCTTTCCCGTGCCGTGTCTCGTTGTGGCCGATGAGGACCGCGGCTCCGCGTTCGCCGGGGACGCTGCTGCCGGTGTACCAGCCGGTGGTCATGCCCTGGTCGGCGGGTGGGACCTCGACGGTGCGGTCGTCGTTGAGGCCGAGTTCCATCACCGGGCTGGACACTCCGATCGAGGGGATGGTCACCCGGGCGGGAGCGGTCGGGTGGGCGGTCCGCTGTTGTACCGGGCTGTGCTGGGTGCGGGGGGTGGTGTCGTCCGCCGCCGGGCTGGACGAGCAGCCCGCCAGCGTGACGAGGGCGGCGCAGACGAGGGCCGGCATGGTGCGGGGTGTGGGGAACACGGGGACTCCAGGAAAGGGCGGGCACCTGGTCCGCCTCGGTGGACCAGGTGCCCTTCAGACAGATCAGCCGTTGCGCTGCGTGCCCGCGCGGCGGCGGAGTACGTAGGTGCCGGCGGCCGCGAGCAGGACGGTTCCGGCGGCCGTGCCGTACAGGGCGGTGTTGCTGCCCGGGTCCGAGGAGACCGGGCGCTCACCCGCGGCGACGCCGCCGCGCGGGATCTCGCCCTCGGGCGCCGGGGCGGGTCCGGTGTCCTCGGCGGGGGCCACGGTGGGTTCGGGCTTGGCCTCGGACGGCACCGCCGACGGTGCGCGCGTCGGCTCGTCGGTCGCGAAGGCGCCGGCGGCGGGGGTGAGCACCGCGCCGGTCACGCCGAGGGCGATCACGGCGGTGCGGAGGGACAGGCGATAGGACATGTGGGAGGACTCCAGTTCCGGCCCGCGCCTCGTGTGACGCGTCATGCGTGCTGCGGGCCATGCCCCACAGCCTGGCCGGGAGTTGTGAGGAACCTGTCAGATCGCCGTCAGGTCACTGTGGTCCTTCGTCGGGAGCCGTCGGGAGCCGGAGGGTGAAGACCGAGCCCTCCCCCTTCGTGCTCGTGGCGCTCACGGTGCCGCCGTGGGCCTCGGCCAGTTTCCTGACGATGGCGAGGCCGAGGCCGCTGCCGCCGGTGCGGCGGTTGCGGGATTTCTCGGCGCGCCAGAAGCGGTCGAAGACGTGTGGGAGGTCGGTGGGCGTGATGCCGGTGCCGGTGTCGGTGACGTCGATGACGGTTTCCTGTCCGTCGTGGGTGCCGTAGGCGTGGAGGGTGATCCGTCCTCCGGCGGGGGTGTGGCGGATGGCGTTGGAGACGAGGTTGCCGATGGCCTGGCGCAGGCGGACGGGGTCGGCCGTCGGTGTGGGCGCCCGTTCCGCGGTGATCACTTCCACTGTCACACCGGCGGTGTCCGCTCCGGCCTGGTGGGCGGCGGCGACCTGGGCGAGGAGTTCGTCGATGTGGACGGGTTCGCGGTGGAGCCGTAGCGCGCCCGCGTCGGCGGCGGCGAGGTCCTGGAGGTCGTCGATGATGTGCTGGAGCTGGACGGCTTCGTCGTGGAGGGAGGAGACGAAGGTGGGGTCGGGGGTGGCCAGGCCGTCCTGTGCCGCTTCCAGCCAGCCGCGGATGTTGCTGAGCGGGGTGCGGAGTTCGTGGGCGACGTCGCTGACCATGGCCTTGCGTTGTTCTTCGAGGCGGGCGCGGTGGGCGGACATGTCGTTGAAGGCGGCGGCGAGGCGTCCGATCTCGTTGTCCTCGGGGACGGGGACGGTTTCGGGTTCTTCGCCGTCCCGCATGCGCTGGGCGGCGCCGGTGAGGGCGTGGAGGGGGCGGACGAGGCGGGCTCCGGCGAGGAGTGAGGCGCCGACGGTGAGGGCGAGGACGATGGCGGCGACTCCGGCGATGCGTGCGGTGTTGGCGGGTGAGAGGTCGAAGCCGGGGACGGTCGTGCCGCTGGGGTCGGTGATGAACAGCAGGGCGGGTGCGGCGACGTAGGAGCCGAGTTGTTCGCGGCGGCTGGTGTCGACGCAGGAGGCGGCGGCGCGGGCGGCTTCGCTGTCGATGCCGGTGCGTTCGGAGGGGACGGAGGGGACGGGGCTGGGGGCGAGGGTGGGGGCGAGGGTGGGGGCGGGCGTCGTGGCGAGGTCGTATGCGCTCGTGCCGGCTCTTGCCCAGGAGAAGTCGAGGTTGAGCTGGATGCCGGGGCGGTTCTGGCGGTCGAGGCAGGCGTCGACCAGTTCGTTGAGTGCTGTGAGGGCTTTCTGTTCGGTGTTCGTGGGCCGGTCCAGGGTGTCGGTGTCGCAGCCGGTGTCGCGAGGGGCGGTGGTGTGGGTGCCGACCACCTGGATCCGGGGGCGTCCGCTGGGTGCCTGGACGACGTCGGCGGCTATGCCGAGGCGGCTCAGGCAGGCCACGTTGTCGTCGGCGGCTTTGCGCAGCGCTTTTCGTTCGGTGGTGGGCAGGGAGAAGGGGCCGACTGCTCGTGGGTCGATGCGGTTGGCCGTGCCGGCTGCTTCGGTGAGGGTGGTGTCGACCGAGAGGGGATCGACGACCGCGGATGCCTGGGGTGGTAGCTCCGGTGGGGTGGTGTGGTCCGTGGAGTCCGCGATGAGCTGCCGGTTCTGGGTGGTGAGGACGATGCGGCGTTCGGACTGCTGTGCCAGGTCGTGGAGGGTTTCCTGGACGCCGTTCCAGTGGGGGTGTCCGGCGGCGTAGCCGAGCAGGGTGTTGTAGATGCGGGTGTCGGCGGTGAGGTCGCGTCCTTGTTGTTGCTTGATGGCGCCGGAGGTGGTCTGTGAGGCGAGCCAGGCCGTTGCGGTGACGGAGCAGGCGGCGACGAGTGCGGACATGAGCAGGAGGCGGCCGAGGAGGCTTTTGCGGAGCGGGGGCCGGGTGCGTCCGTCGCGGTTACGGTGCCGCACGTCGTGTGCTCTTTCCGGGGTCCGCCATCTTGTAGCCGACGCCGAAGACGGTGAGCAGCCGGACGGGTCGCCGGGGGTCGGGTTCGATCTTCTTGCGCAGGTTGGAGATGTGCATGTCGACGGTGCGGTTGCCGATGTAGCGGTCGAAGCCGTGGAGTTCTTCGAGGAGGCGTTGCCGGGTGAACACGCGTCCTGGTTCGGTGGCCATGGCGACGAGGATGCGGAATTCGCCGGGTGTGCATTCGATGGGGTTGCCGTCGGCCGTCACCTCGTGCCGGGCGGGGTCGATGACGAGTGTGCCGACCGCGAGGGGGGTGTCCGTGTCGGGCTCGGGGTCCGGGTCGGGGTCCGCGGGCCGTCGGGTGCGGCGCAGCAGTGTGCGGACGCGGGCCATGAGTTCGCGGGGGCTGTAGGGCTTGGTCATGTAGTCGTCGGCGCCGAGGTCGAGGCCGAGCAGGAGGTCGTCCTCGGTGGTGCGGGCGGTGAGCATGAGGACGGGGAGGTCGCGGTGTTCGGCGCGGAGGACGCGGACGACGTCGAGGCCGTCGGCTCTGGGCATCATCACGTCGAGGACGAGGAGGTCGGGGGTGTGGTGCCGGATCCGTTCCAGGGCGGTGAGGCCGTCTCCCACGACGGTGACCGCGTGGCCTTCGTGTTCGAGGTAGCGGCGGATGAGTTCGGCCTGTTTCTCGTCGTCTTCGGCGACGATGACGTCTGCGCACACGCGGATGATCGTAAGGGAGTGCGAGAAAGGGCCCCTCGGCGTGGAGGGGCCCTGGTCGCCGTACGGCTAGCGGAGGCTGTCGCCCTCGCCGATGTGGTGGACGCGCACCATGTTCGTTCCGCCGGGGACTCCGGGAGGGGAGCCTGCCGTGATGATCACCATGTCGCCCTTCTGGCAGCGGCCGTACCGGAGCAGCAGTTCGTCGACCTGGTTGACCATGGCGTCCGTGGAGTCGACGTGCGGGCCGAGGAAGGTTTCCACGCCCCAGGTGAGGCTGAGCTGGGAGCGGGTGGCCGGTTCGGGGGTGAAGGCCAGGAGCGGGATGGGTGAGCGGTAGCGGGAGAGGCGGCGGACGGTGTCGCCGGACTGGGTGAAGGCGACGAGGTACTTGGCGCCGAGGAAGTCGCCGATCTCGGCGGCGGCGCGGGCGACGGCGCCGCCCTGGGTGCGGGGCTTGTTCTGCTCGGTCAGGGGTGAGAGCCCCTTCGCGAGGAGGTCCTCTTCCGCGGCTTCGACGATGCGGGCCATGGTGCGGACCGTTTCGATGGGGTGTTTGCCGACGCTGGTCTCGCCGGAGAGCATCACGGCGTCCGTGCCGTCGATGACGGCGTTCGCCACATCGGATGCCTCCGCCCTGGTGGGGCGCGAGTTGTCGATCATCGAGTCGAGCATCTGGGTGGCGACGATGACCGGTTTGGCGTTGCGTTTGGCCAGTTTGATGGCGCGCTTCTGGACGAGGGGGACCTGTTCCAGGGGCATTTCGACGCCGAGGTCGCCGCGGGCGACCATGATGCCGTCGAAGGCGGCGACGATGCCGTCGATGTTGTCGACGGCCTGCGGCTTCTCGACCTTGGCGATGACGGGGAGGCGGCGGCCCTCCTCGTCCATGATGCGGTGGACGTCCTCGATGTCGCGTCCGCTGCGGACGAAGGACAGGGCGATGACGTCGAAGCCGGTACGGAGCGCCCAGCGGAGGTCGGCTTCGTCCTTGTCGGAGAGGGCGGGGACGGAGACGGCGACGCCGGGGAGGTTGAGTCCCTTGTGGTCGGAGATGAAGCCGCCTTCGACGACTCGTGTACGGACGCGGGGGCCGTCGACCTCGGTGACCTGCAGGGTGACCTTGCCGTCGTCGACGAGGACGCGTTCGCCGGGGGTGACGTCTTCGGCGAGGCCGGAGTAGGTGGTGCCGCAGGTGTGGCGGTCGCCCTCGACGTCGTCCTCGACCGTGATGGTGAAGTGGTCGCCGCGTTCGAGAAGTACAGGGCCTTCGGCGAAGCGGCCGAGTCGGATCTTCGGGCCCTGAAGGTCTGCGAGGAGGCCGACGCTGCGGCCGGTCTCGTCGGCGGCCTTGCGCACACGCTGGTAGCGGTCCTCGTGCTCGGCGTACGTGCCGTGGCTGAGGTTGAAGCGGGCGATATCCATTCCGGCGTCGACCAGAGCCTTGATCTGGTCGTATGAGTCGGTGGCTGGCCCCAGAGTGCAGACGATCTTTGCTCGGCGCATGAGTTCGACACTAGGGCTTACCGGCCGGTAGGGAATTGGTCGGGCGTGACTACTCAACGGCCTTTGGATGAAGGGTTGTTGACAAGCGTTTAAGTGTGCAGCCCATTGCTCCGATGAGCGTACCGGCCGGCGCCCGGCCGCGTTTTTCACAGGCGTGGGGGTGCCATGGTGAAGCGTGCGTTGACGTGTGCGTAGACGTGCTGCCGTTGCGGTTCGAGGTCGAGAGGGGCGGCGGTGGCCTCGGCCGCCGCGCCGTACCCCAGGGAGCGCATGACGCCGGGGGCCGGGGGCGGGTAGGGGGGCTGTGCGCTGTCGGCGCCGACGTCGGCGATCTCGATCAGTGCGGCGAGGGTGGTGTCGAGGGCCTCGGCGTATTCGCGGGCGCGCTGGACGGCTTCGCGGACGGCTTGCCGGCGGGCCTGCCGGTGGGCGGGCGAGTCGGGGCGCAGGGCCCACCAGGGGCCGTCGACGCGGGTGAGATCGAGGTCGGCGAGGCGGGTGGTGAGTTCGCCGAGGGCGGTGAAGTCGGTGAGCTCGGCGGTGATGTGGACGCGGCCGTGGTAGGTGCGGACGCGTTCGCCGCGGCCGCGTGCGGTCAGTTCGGGGGCGATGGCGAAGGCGCCGGTCTCCAGTCGTTCGACGGCTTCCCCGTAGGTCTTGATGAGGTCGAGGACGGTGGCGTTGCGGTGGGTGAGGTCGTCGAGCGCGGTGCGGCGGTCCCTGCCGCGGGCGCTGATGGTGATGCCGATGCGGGCGATCTCGGGGTCCACTTCGAGGTGGGCTTCGCCGCGGACGGCTATGCGGGGGGCGTCGGGGGTGGCGTAGGGGGCCGGGTGGCGGTGGTCCGCGGCGGCGGGTGTCGGCTGGTGCTCCGGGTGGGAGGTCATACGTCCCACTGTGTCACCGGTGGCCCGGTTGGCGGCCCCTCCGGGGTCTTGGTGGTCACCAGATCGCAACCTGGGAGGTCTGTTGCTGCTTGTGATCAGCGGGTCAGAATCTACGCGCGTTCACGCGTCGGTGTCCCGCTCCGCGCGCGTCCACGCACGTTTCTTGTCTACGCGCGTCATCGATCTTCTCCTAGGAGTACCCGTCATGCCGTTGAACCGCCGCAGGTTTCTGAAGAGGTCCGCCGTGACCGGCGCGGGTGTCGCGCTGGCCGGCGGCGTCGCGGCGCCGGCCGCCGAGGCCCACGGGAAGGGCGGCGGGCACGGCCGGAAGCCGAAGCGGTACGCGCTGACCGTGATGGGCACGACGGACCTGCACGGCAACATCATGAACTGGGACTACTTCAAGGACGCGGAGTACGCGGACACCGCGGGCAACGCCAAGGGCCTGGCCCGTGTCTCGACGCTGATCAACCAGGTCCGCAAGGAGAAGGGCCGCCGCAACACCCTCCTCCTGGACGCGGGCGACACGATCCAGGGCACCCCGCTGACGTACTACTACGCGAAGGTGGACCCGATCACCGCCAAGGGCGGCCCGGTGCACCCGATGGCGCAGGCGATGAACGCCATCGGGTACGACGCGGTGGCGCTCGGGAACCACGAGTTCAACTACGGCATCGAGACGCTGCGGAAGTTCGAGTCGCAGTGCGACTTCCCGCTGCTGGGCGCCAACGCGGTGGACGCGAAGACGCTGAAGCCGGCCTTCCCGCCGTACTTCATGAAGAAGTTCCACGTGGAGGGTGCCCCGCCGGTCAAGGTCGCCGTCCTCGGCCTGACCAACCCGGGCATCGCGATCTGGGACAAGGCGTATGTGCAGGGCAAGCTGAAGTTCCCCGGTCTCGAGGAGCAGGCCGCGAAGTGGGTGCCGAAGCTGAAGTCCATGGGCGCGGACGTGGTCGTCGTGTCGGCGCACTCCGGGTCGTCGGGCACGTCGTCGTACGGTGACCAGCTCCCGTACGTCGAGAACGCGGCGGCGAACGTGGCGAAGCAGGTGCCCGGGATCGACGCGATCCTGGTCGGTCACGCGCACGCGGAGATCGAGGAGCTGCTGGTCACCAACGACAAGACGGGCAAGACGGTCGTGCTGTCGGAGCCGCTGTGCTACGCGGAGCGGCTGACGCTGTTCGACTTCCAGCTGGTCTTCGAGAAGGGCCGCTGGCAGGTCGAGTCGGTGAAGGCGTCGCTGCGGAACTCGAACACGGTCGCCGACGACCCGAAGATCACCAAGCTGCTGGGGGACGAGCACGCGAAGGTCGTCGAGTACGTCAACCAGGTCGTCGGTTCGGCGACCGAGACACTGACGACGGTGGACGCCCGCTACAAGGACGCCCCGATCATCGACCTGATCAACAAGGTGCAGGAGGACGTCGTCAAGGCGGCCCTTGCGGGCACCGAGTACGCGGCGCTGCCGGTGCTGTCGCAGGCGTCGCCGTTCTCGCGGACGTCTCAGATTCCTGCGGGCGAGGTGACGATCCGGGACCTGTCGAGCCTGTACGTGTACGACAACACGCTGGTCGCGAAGGTGATGACGGGTGCGCAGGTGCGGGCGTACCTGGAGTACTCGGCTGAGTACTACGTACAGACGGCGGCGGGTGCGGCCGTGGACGTGAACAAGCTGACCAACGCGGGCAACCGTCCGGACTACAACTACGACTACGTGTCGGGCGTCCAGTACGACATCGACATCGCGCAGCCGGCGGGTTCGCGGATCAAGAACCTGACGTACGGCGGTACGGCGCTGGACGATGCGCAGCGGTTCGTGTTCGCGGTGAACAACTACCGGGCGAACGGCGGCGGCGCGTTCCCGCATGTCGCGTCGGCGACGGAGGTGTGGGCGGAGTCGACGGAGATCCGGACGCGGATCGCGGAGTGGGTGACGGCGAAGGGTGTGCTGGACCCGAAGGACTTCGCGTCGGTGGACTGGAGGCTGACGCGGGACGGGACGCCGGTGTTCTGATTCTCGTCGAAGAAGGAACGGCGGTTCGTCCGCTCGCCGGTCCGCTGGGGCCCCGGTTCTCCGGGGCCCCGCTTCGTTTCTACCTCTCCACCAGCGGGAGCAGTGTCCGCGGCCGGCGTGCCGACGGCACCTGGAACGCCTGGTGCTGGGCGAGGCCGAAGGTGGTGAAGGCCGTGCGTTCGGGCAGCGGGTAGGGGTTCTGCCCGGTGACGGAGTTGAGGATGGTGGCGCTGCGCCAGGCGGCGAGGCCGAGGTCGGGGGTGCCGACGCCGTGGGCGTGGATGGCCGCGTTCTGGACGTGGATCGAGCCGGTCACGGCGGGGTCGAGAACGAGGCGGAACCGGTCGTCGACGCAGGGGCGGTCGGAGTTGTCGCGCTGCATGTAGGGGTCGAGTCCGGCGAGCATGCGGTCGAGGGGGCGTTCGCGGTAGCCGGTGGCGAGGACGACGGCGTCGGTGCTGAGGCGGGAGCGGGTGCCCTGCTGGATGTGTTCCAGGTGGAGTTCGATGCGGGTGCTGGCGATCCGGCCGGCGGTGCGGACGAGGACGCCGGGGGTGAGGACGGCGTCGGGCCAGCCGCCGTGCAGGGTGCGGCGGTAGAGCTCGTCGTGGATGGCGGCGAGGGTGTCGGCGCCGATGCCTTTGTGGAGCTGCCACTGGGAGGCGACGAGCCGGTCGCGGGTGGATTCGGCGAGGGCGTGGAAGTAGCGGCTGTAGTCGGGGGTGAAGTGTTCCAGGCCGAGTTTGGAGTACTCCATGGGTGCGAAGGCCTCGGTGCGGGCGAGCCAGTGGATGCGTTCGTGGCCGATGGGGCGGGCGTGCAGCAGGTCGAGGAAGATCTCGGCGCCGGACTGGCCGGCTCCGATGACGGTGACGTGGGGTGCGGTGATGAGGCGCTCGCGTTCGCGGAGGTAGTCGGCGGCATGGATGACGGGCACGCCGGGGGCCTCGACGAGGGGTTTGAGGGGGTCGGGCACGTAGGGGGCGGTGCCGACGCCGAGGGCGACGTTCTTGGTGTACGTACGGCCCAGGGCCTGTGCCTCGCCGGTGTCGTCGAGGTGGGTGAAGTCGATCTCGAACAGGCTGTGGTCGGGGTTCCAGCGCACCGCGTCGACCTGGTGGGCGAAGCGCAGTCCGGGGAGGTTCTCGCTGACCCAGCGGCAGTAGGCGTCGTACTCGGCGCGCTGGATGTGGAAGCGCTCGGCGAAGTAGAAGGGGAAGAGCCGGTCGCGGGTCTTGAGGTAGTTGAGGAACGACCAGGGGTTCGCGGGGTCGGCGAGGGTGACGAGGTCGGCCATGAACGGCACTTGCAGGGTGGTGCCGTCGATGAGGAGGCCGGGGTGCCAGTCGAAGGCGGGGCGCTGTTCGTAGAAGACGGCGTCGAAGTCGGTGAGGGGATGGGCGAGGGCGGCGAGGGAGAGGTTGAACGGGCCGATGCCGATGCCCACCAGGTCGCGGGGGTTTTCGGGCTCCTGGGGTGGTGTGCTCATGGGCTCCTCCGGGCGCGCGGCGGTCTGGGGGTCTCGGCGTGTACGCGCCGTGGTGCGGCGCGCCCGGAGAGCACAACGATCGGACTCGGAGGGGGGTACTGCCGTGCGGAGAAATTGTGTAGGGCGAGCTGAAGTACTGGTCGCGGTGCGGCAGTTGCGGCCGGTGATCGTGCGGCTCCTGGGCACCGCGGCGTCCGCCGGCCGCTGAGCTCTCCACGGCTCCGCCCGCGGCGTGCCGCACACCGCCGTGCCCTCCGCGGCAGCCGCTCGCCGCCGTGCCTGCCGGGCCGCGTGCGTGCGGGCCGGGCACGGATCTGTCGGTCCGCGTCCGGGCCGCACGCGCGCGGTCCTGTCGTGTCCGGTCCGCTCAGGACGTGCTCGGCGCGTGTGTCTCGCGCACCCGTGCCGCCCGTCGCAGGTCGTCCAGCTGGTCGATGAGCTTGCGGCGGAGGGCGGGGATCGGGCCGGCGTCGCGCAGGCAGGTCTCGCCGAGGTCCAGGGTGCCGGTGTCGACGGCGTACGCGGGGAAGGCCCAGCGGCCCGCCGCCTCGGCGATGGCGGGGCCGCGGCGGGCGGCGAGGGCGACCGCGTCGGTCCAGTACCGCTCGACGTAGCCGCGGAGCAGGTCGGCCTGTTCGGGCTGCCAGAAGCCTTGGGCGGTGGCGGTGAACAGGTAGTTGGAGAGCTGGTCGGAGGTGAACATCTCCTCCCAGGCGCGGCGCTTGGTGGCGGGGTCGGGCAGTGCGGCGCGGCAGCGTGCGGCGCCTTCCTGGCCGGTGGCGCTGGGGTCGCGGGCCAGTTCGGCGGCGATGGCGGCCTCGTCGGTGGCACCGAGGACGGCGAGCCGGCCGAGGATGCGCCAGCGCAGTTCGGGGTCGAGTTCGGGGCCGCCGGGGACGGTGCCGTCGGCGAGCCAGGCGGCGATGGTGTCGGGGTGGGCGGCGACGTCGATGAAGTGGCGTACGGCGGTCAGGCGCAGCCCGGGGTGGGAGCCGTCCTCGGTACGGCGGATGAGGTCGCGGCAGAGGTCGGTGAGGGTGGCGAGGGCGGCGGGGCGGGCGTCCGGGGTCAGGAAGCGGTCGGCGATCTGGGCGGAGGCGAAGGACAGGACGCCTTGGACGAGTGCGAGGTCGGTCTCGTGGGGGAGGTGGGTGCGGGCGGCGTCCAGGTAGGCGGTGGGCGGCAGGTCGCTGTCGCGTACGGCGTCGCGGAGGGCGTTCCAGACGACGGCGCGGGTGAGCGGTTCGGGCAGGCCGGAGAGGTGGTCGCGGACGGTGGTGAAGGAGTCGTGGTCGAAGCGGATCTTGGCGTAGGTGAGGTCGCCGTCGTTGAGGACGAGCAGCGCGGGCCGCTTGCCGATGGTTCGCGGGGTGCTGTCGGGGACGTCGGCTTCGAGGCGTTCGCGGAGGACGAGGCGGGTTCCGTCGGCGAGGTCGCGGTCGTAGAGGCCGACGGCGATGCGGTGGGGCCGGGTGCCGTGGTGGTCGACGGTGAGGGTGTACGGGCTGTTCGGGCCGTTGTCGCCCGGGGTGATCGTCGGGGTGAGGGTGTCGACGCCGGTGGTGCGGAGCCAGGAGTCGGCCCAGGCGTGGACGTCGCGGTCGGTGGAGGCGGCGAGGGAGTCGATGAAGTCGGCGAGGGTGGCGTTGGCGAACCTGTGGCGGGCGAAGTGGGTGTTGATGCCGGCGAGGAAGTCCTTCTCGCCGAGCCAGGTGACCAGCTGGCGCAGGGCGGAGGCGCCCTTGGCGTAGGAGATGCCGTCGAAGTTGAGAAGGGCGGAGGCGGTGTCGTCGACGGCTTCGGGGGCGACGGGGTGGGTGGAGGGGCGCTGGTCGGCGTCGTAGCCCCAGGCCTTGCGGGCGACGCCGAAGTCGACCCAGGTGTCGGTGAAGCGGGTGGCTTCGGTGAGGGTCTGGTAGCCCATGTACTCGGCGAAGGACTCGTTGAGCCAGATGTCGTCCCACCACTTGAGGGTGACGAGGTCGCCGAACCACATGTGGGCCATCTCGTGGGCGATGACCATGGCGCGGGTCTGGCGTTCGGTGTCGGTGACGGCGGACCGGAAGACGAACTCGTCGCGGAAGGTGACGAGGCCGGGGTTCTCCATGGCGCCGGCGTTGAACTCGGGGACGAAGGCCTGGTCGTAGGAGTCGAACGGGTAGGGCTCGTCGAACTTCTCGTGGTAGCGGTCGTAGCAGGCGCGCGTGATGCGGAGGATTTCGTCGGCGTCGGCGTCGAGGTGGGGGGCGAGGGAGCGGCGGCAGTGGATGCCGAAGGGCAGTCCGCGGTGCTCGGTGGTGACGGAGTGCCAGGGGCCGGCGGCGACGGCGACGAGGTAGGTGGAGATGAGGGGGGTGGGTGCGGCGCGCCAGGTGCCGTCGTCGTCGCGTGCGGTGATGCTGTTGGTGAGGACGGTCCAGCCTTCGGGGGCGGTGACGGTCAGCTCGAAGACCGCCTTGAGGTCGGGTTGGTCGAAGGCGGGGAAGACGCGCTGGACGTCGTCCATGAACAACTGGGTGTAGACGTAGGTCTCGCCGTCGGTGGGGTCGGTGAAGCGGTGCATGCCCTCGCCGGTGCGGGAGTAGCGCATGGCGGCGTCGACGCGCAGTTCGTGCTCGCCCTCGGTGAGGTCCTTCAGGGGGAGCCGGTTGCCGGTGAGGGTGCCGGGGTCGAGGGCTTTCCCGTCGAGGGTGGCGGAGCGCAGCCGGTCGGGCTTGAGCTCGACGAAGGTGTCCGTGGTCTCCTGGCCCGCGCGCACGGTGAAGTGGATCGTGGTGCGGGAGTCGAAGGTGTCGTCGCCGCGGGTGAGGTCGAGGGCGATCTCGTAGCGGTGGACGTCGAGGAGCTGGGCACGGGTCTGCGCTTCGTCGCGCGTCAGTACGGACATGGGGGACATGCTGCCTGATGGCTCCGCCAGGGCACAGAGCCGGGCGGTGTCTCGGGCGGGATGCCCCGGGTGGGTGCGTTTCAGGTGCGGTCCCGTGCGGGCTGCTCCGCGCGGTCGGGGCCGGGGAGGGGGCCGGTGTTGTGGCGTTCGCGCTGGAGGGGCACGCGGCTCTCGTGGGGCGGGGGTGTCAGGTCGCGCTCCGGTGGGTGTTCGTGCACGCGGGCGCGGAGTTCGCGTACCTCGCGTTCCAGGGCGTCGGTGCGCCGGTAGGCGTCGTACAGGTAGCGGACCTTGGTGCGCAGGGCCCAGGGGTCGGTGGGTTTCGCGATGAGGTCGGCGACGCCGAGCCGGAAGGCGGTGGAGGCGAGTTCGGAGTCCATGCCGAAGCCGGTGAGCAGCACGATGGGGATGTGCTGGGTCTGTTCCAGGCGGCGCATGTAGCGGACGACGTCGAGGCCGCTGACGCCGGGCATGCGCACATCGAGGAGCAGCAGCCCGACCTGGCCGCGCAGGACTTCCTTGAGGGCCGCGTCGCCGCTGGTGGCGCGGGTCAGCCGGTAGCCCAGCGGAGCCAGGGCGCTCTCCAGGGCGTACAGGGTGTCCTCGTGGTCGTCGACGATGAGGATTGCGGCATTCGACGGCATGGCCCGACGTCCCCTCGCTCGGACACATCGGCATGGGCGGCACGCCCGGGGAGTGGTGCGTGTGCCCACGGCTCGACCGGAGTCCTCGCAGGATGCCTCCTGTCGGGGCCCGGTGTCACTCCCCTTGACGGGACGTGCCGTTGACAGTGTCGTCCGCGATGCGTTCGTGGTGGCGGATGACCTCGGCGATGATGAAGTTGAGGAGTTTCTCCGCGAACGCCGGGTCGAGTTTGGCGCTTTCGGCGAGCCGGCGGAGGCGGGCGATCTGCTGGGTCTCGCGGGCGGGGTCGGCGGGTGGCAGCCGGTGCTCGGCCTTGAGGTGGCCGACGCGCTGGGTGCATTTGAAGCGTTCGGCGAGCATGTGGACGACGGCCGCGTCGATGTTGTCGATGCTGTCCCGCAGGCGGGTGAGTTCGGCGCGGACGGCCGGGTCGGCGTCACCGGCCACGGCACCGTTGTTGCTGGTGGTCATGGGCGTCACCCTACGTGGAGCGCCCGTGCCCGCCGAGCGGCGTCCGATCCGCGGAAGGCCGGTGGTCCGGGGCGCGGGTCTTCAGCCGGTGGTCGGCGATGTCCTCGGTCGGTGGTGGGCGACGTCCTCAGCCGTGGTCAGCGACTTGTGGAAGTACACGTCCTCGTGTCCGCCGGGGACGCCTGGGTGGCGGCCTGTCTCGCGGTAGCCCTGTTTGCGGTAGAAGCCGGGGGCCTGGAAGGTGTACGTGGACAAGGCGATGTCGGTGCAGCCGCGCCGGGTCCCCTCCTCCTCGGCCGCCTTGAGGATCCTGCTGCCCCAGCCGGAGCCCCGGAGGTCCTCCCGTACCCACAGCATGTCGACGGTGCACAGGGTGCCCCAGACGGAGGCGGTGAGTCCGCCGGCCACTTTGCCGTCGGCGTCGGTCAGCCGTACGGAGAAGTCCTCCCAGTCCGCGACGCCGGTCGCGCGGGCGTTGAAGGCGTCGAGCTCGTCGCCGACGCGGTTCGCGAGCTTCCGGTCCTTGGGGCCGACACGCAGGGACGCGGTGCGGGCGGGATGCTGCTCGGTACCCATGGGGCGGAGTATCGCAGGGGGCGGGGGCCGTGCCGAGCGTTTCCGCGGATGTACGGGGAAGGGGCAGCGGTGATTCCGCCACCGTCCGCCGCGGACCCCGGGAGGGTTGCCGGGTACCGCCTTAGAGTGGAGTCGAGTCGAGGCGTCGTGGGGGTGCGGACGTGGCGAACGGCGGATCTGTCCAACACGGCTACCCGCATCTGGAGACGGTGCGGGCGTCGATCACCGCGTTGTACAAGCGGCTCTCGTACGACACGGTCCAGACCTTCGCCGCCAGTGTGGCCCCCGTCGACGTGGCGTTCGGTGACACCGACGACCTGTATCTGGGGGCGCAGCGGGTGGCCCGTGAGCTGGTGCGGCACTACCGGCTGCCGGACGCCCGGATGATCATCGGATTCCGGGAGATGACGCATGCGGCGAGCGTCGAGCTGGCGGCGGGGCCCGAGTACTTCATCGAGCTGAACGACCGTTTCCGCACCCATCGCCGGGACATCGGCGCGGCCCTCGCCCACGAGGTGATGCACGTCTACCTGCACCGCCTCGGCCTGTCCTTCCCGGGCACCCGCGACAACGAGATCCTCACGGACACGGCGGCGGCGTATCTGGGCGCGGGCTGGCTCCTCCTGGACGCCTACCGGGAGGACGGCGCCTCCTCGCAGAAGCTGGGCTATCTCACCCCCGAGGAGTTCGGCTACGTCCTCGCCAAGCGGGCGTCCCTGTTCGGCGAGGACCCGTCGGTGTGGTTCACCAGTCCGCAGGCGTACACGGCGTACGGCAGGGGCGCGGACCTGGCGCGGCGCGACGAGCGGCAGCCGCCGCTGACCGCGGCGGGCTGGGCGGGCCGCCGCCGGTATGCGCGGGACCGCCGTTCGGCCCAGGCCGCCGCCGGGGGTCACCGCCCGCCGGGCCCGCAGCCGGACGTCGCGTACACGTTCTCCCCCGACGGCCGCGACCCGCTGCGTGTGTCCTTCCCGTGCCCCACCTGCCACCAGCGCATCAGGGTGCCGGTCCGCGGCCGGGTCCGGGCCCGGTGCGGGCTGTGCCGGACGGTGCTGGAGTGCGACACGTAGTGCCGTGCGGGTTCCGTGGGCGCTGCGCCGGGGAGGTCGCGTAATTCCGTTGCCCGCACCGGGCTTCGCGCGCGACGCTCGCACGACATGAACGAGACGGACGAGACGCTGGACATGGAAGACGGGCACGACGAGCACGAACCGCCGGCGGACCTCCTCACGGCGGTGTACGAGAGCGACGACGACGCGGTCGTACGGCAGCTGCGGGCCGGCGCCGATCCGGAGACGGCGGACGAGGACGGTCAGACGGTCCTGTACCTGGCGGCGACGCTGCTCGGGGAGCCGGGCATCGTACGCCTGCTCCTGGCGGCCGGTGCCCGTCCCGACCGGCTGAGTTCGGGCACCGACTCGCCCTTGTGCGGCGCGGCCTGCACCGGCCGTACCGAAGTCGTCCGCGCTCTGCTGGCGGCCGGGGCGGCCCCCGACCTGGCGGAGGAGGGCGGCTTCACGGCGATGACATGGGCGGTGCGCGGGGGCCACGCGGGTGTGGTGGCGGCCCTGCTCACGGCCGGAGCGGACCCGGATCTGCCCGGTCCCACGGGTGAGCCCCCGCTCGTGGCGGCCGCCCGCCGGGGCTCGCCGTCCTGCGTCCGCGCCCTTCTGGAGCACGGCGCGCGGGCGCGTGCCGAGGCGCTGGCGGAGGCCCGTCGCTGGCTCGTACGGGATGTGGCGGCGGAGCTGCGGGCGTCCCTGGAGCGTCTGCACGGACCCGGTCACGAGGTGACGGTGCGGCGGGTACCGGAGGAGGACGGCGGCACCACCGTGGTGGTGGAGCTGCGCTCCGGGGACAGGACGGTGGCGGGCGACGACCTGCAGACGGGACACGCGGAGATCGTGGCGCTGCTGGAGGGCGGCACGGACGTGTGAGACGTCAGTGGTGGTCGCCGCTCGTGAGTTCCCGGTACTCCTCCGGGGTCGGTTTCGCGATCTGGGAGCCGGGGCCGTACATGGCGCGCGAGAGGCGGGCGCGCAGCCGCTGGGAGGGTTTGACGCGGCGGGTGACGCCGCCTGCGTCGACGCGCGGGCCCGGGTCGTAGGGCTCCGGCTGCTCGTGCTGGGTGAGGGTGAACGTGCGGGCCTGCGACAGCGGCGCGTGGACCTCGACGTACTCGCCGTGCGGCAGCCGTTTGATCGTGCCGGTCTCCAGGCCGTGGAGCACCTTGTCGCGGTCGCGGCGCTGCAGGCCGAGGCAGATCCGCTTGGTGACGACGTAGGCGAGCACCGGCACCACGAAGAAGCCGATGCGCACGAACCAGGTGACGGCGTTGATCGACAGATGGAAGCGCAGCGCGATGATGTCGTTGCCGCCGCCGATCAGCGCGACCACGTACAGGCTCAGCCAGGCGACGCCCAGCCCGGTGCGGACGGGGCGGTTGCGGGGCCGGTCCAGGATGTGGTGCTCGCGCCGGTCACCGGTGATCCACGCCTCGATGAACGGGTAGACGGCGATGGCGAGCAGGATGAGCGGGAAGAGCATGAAGGGGATGAAGACGCCGAGGGCGAGGGTGTGGCCGAAGAGGTTGATCTCCCATCCCGGCATCGCCCGGATCAGTCCCTCGGAGAAGCCGAGGTACCAGTCGGGCTGGGCGCCGGTCGTCACCAGGTCGGGCCGGTACGGTCCGAACGCCCAGACGGGGTTGATGGTGGCGACCGCCCCGATCAGCGCCAGCACGCCGAAGACCAGGAAGAAGAAGCCGCCCGCCTTGGCCATGTAGACGGGCAGCAGCGGCATACCGACGACGCTGCGCTGGTTGCGTCCGGGGCCGGGGTACTGGGTGTGCTTGTGGTAGACGACCAGGATGAGGTGGGCGACGATCAGGGCCACCATGATGCCGGGCAGCAGGAGGATGTGGATCGGGTAGAGCCGCGCGATGATGTCGTCCCCGGGGAACTCGCCGCCGAAGAGGAAGAACGCCAGGTACGTCCCCACGACGGGGATCGACAGGATGGCGCCGTGCGCGAAGCGGAGGCCGGTGCCGGAGAGCAGGTCGTCGGGGAGCGAGTAGCCGGTCAGGCCCGTGATAATGCCGAGCATCAGCAGGGTCCAGCCGAACAGCCAGTTGATCTCGCGGGGTTTGCGGAAGGCGCCCGTGAAGAACACCCGCATCATGTGCACGATCATCCCGGCGACGAAGACGAGCGCGGCCCAGTGGTGGATCTGCCGGATCAGCAGCCCGCCGCGCACATCGAAGCTGATGTCCAGCACGGACTCGAACGCCCTGGTCATGAGGATGCCGTTGAGCGGCTCGTAGGAGCCGCGGTAGGCGACCTCGACGCTGCTCGCCTCGAAGAAGAGCGTGAGGTAGGTGCCGGTGAGGATGAGGATGATGAAGCTGTAGAGGCAGATCTCGCCCAGCATGAAGGACCAGTGGTCCGGGAACACCTTGCGCATGTGGGCCTTGGCGAGGGTGTACACGCCGAGCCGTCCGTCGGCCCAGCCCGCGAGGCGCTCCCCCTTGGGTGGGGGCGCCGCCCTGCCGCCGCTGCCGCCCGTGCTGCCGCTGACCGATCGTGCGCCGTCCATCCGCGTCGCCCTCCCCGGTGGCTCACCTCAGGGTGACACGCGCGCTCCGGCAGGCCAATGGGTGCGGTTCGGCCGCCCGCCTCACGGCACGATGCCCTGCTGCCGCGCCGCCGCCAGCCACTGCGGGAACCCGTTCAGCAGCCGGTCGTACAGTTCGCGGTCGGTGAGCCGCCGCGGGTGGGTTCCGGCGGGGAAGAAACCGGCGTTGTCCACGACGCGCCGGTCCGGCACGGGCAGTTCGTCGAGCCGGCGCAGGAAGTCGAACTGCGTGCTGTCCGGGTCCCCGAACCCGATGAACTGCCAGAACAGCGGCAGCCGGGCCGCCTTGCACAGATACCGTTCGGCGGCGGGCCTGCTGACCGGGCCGCCGTCGGTCTGGAAGACGACCAGGGCGGGGTGCTCGGTGCCGCTGTCGAGGTAGTGGTCGATGACGGCGTCCATGGCCAGGTGGTAGCTGGTCCTCCCCATGTGCCCGAGACCGGCCGCGATCTGTTCGATGCGGCCCTGGTGGCCGGCGAGCGCGATGTCCGTGACGGCGTCGACGTCCGTGGAGAAGAAGACGACGGGTACGGTGCCGTCGTCGTCGAGATGCGCGGACAGCCCGAGGACACGGTCCGCGAGGGCCTGCACGCTGCCGTCCGTGTAGTACGGCCGCATGGAGCCGCTGTGGTCGACGACGAGGTACACCGCGGCCCGCTCCGCGACCAGCCCGTTCCCGGCGAGCGAGTCTCCCGCGGTCTTGTAGAGGCTGACGAGGGCGGGCGCGGTCTCCTCGACCTTGCTGAGGCTGATCGCGGGCAAGCGGAACTCCATGGGGCGTGGCGGGCGAGGGCGTGCCGAGCGTAACGGCCCCGCCTGGGCGGCGGCGTACGGGTACGGCTCCCGTGCGCCGAGCGTGCGCCGGACAGCACGACGCCCACCCGGAGTCCGGTCGGGGACAGGGGTGGGCGTCGCAGTGTTCCGTACGCCGTTGTACGGGACGTTCTCGGTGTGGCCGTCAGACCGTCAGCGCGCGGTCCGTCGGGCGGATCGGGGCCGGCAGGTCGCTCGTGCCGGTGAGGAAGCGGTCGGCGCCGCGGGCGGCCGAGCGGCCCTCCGCGATGGCCCAGACGATGAGGGACTGGCCGCGGCCGGCGTCACCGGCGACGAACACGCCCGGCACGTTGGTCTGGAAGTCCGCGTCACGGGCGATGTTGCCGCGCGCGTCCAGTTCCAGGCCGAACTGCTCGACCAGGCCGTTCTCCTGGTCCGTGCCGGTGAAGCCCATGGCGAGGGTGACCAGCTGGGCGGGGATCTTCCGCTCGGTGCCCGGCTTCGCGGTCAGCTTGCCGTCGACGAACTCCACCTCGTTGAGGTGCAGCCACTGGACGTTGCCGTCCTCGTCGCCCTCGAAGTGGGTGGTGCCCGCCGAGTAGATGCGCTCGCCGCCCTCCTCGTGCGCGGAGGTGACCTTGTAGAGCATCGGGAACGTCGGCCAGGGCTGGTTCGCGTTCCGCTCCTCGCCCGGGCGCGGCATGATCTCCAGCTGGGTGACGGAGGCGGCGCCCTGGCGGTGGGCGGTGCCCACGCAGTCGGCGCCGGTGTCACCGCCGCCGATCACGACGACGTGCTTGCCCTCGGCCGAGATCGGGGAGGTGACGTAGTCGCCCTCCTGGACCTTGTTGGCCAGCGGCAGGTACTCCATCGCCTGGTAGATGCCCTTGAGCTCGCGGCCCGGGACGGGCAGGTCGCGGGCGGTGGTGGCGCCGGCCGCGATGACGACGGCGTCGTAGCGCTGGCGCAGCTTCGCCGCGTCGATGTCCCGGCCGATCTCCACACCGGTGCGGAACTTGGTGCCCTCCGCGCGCATCTGCTCGATACGGCGGTTGATGTGCCGCTTCTCCATCTTGAACTCGGGGATGCCATAGCGGAGGAGGCCTCCGATGCGGTCCGCGCGCTCGTAGACGGCGACGGTGTGGCCGGCCCGCGTGAGCTGCTGGGCGGCGGCGAGGCCCGCCGGGCCCGAGCCGATCACGGCGACGGTCTTGCCGGACAGGCGCTCGGGGATCTGCGGCTTGACGTCACCGCTGTCCCACGCCTTGTCGATGATCGAGACCTCGACGTTCTTGATGGTGACCGGCGGCTGGTTGATGCCGAGCACGCACGCCGACTCGCACGGGGCGGGGCACAGGCGGCCCGTGAACTCCGGGAAGTTGTTCGTGGCGTGCAGCCGCTCGGAGGCGGCGCTCCAGTCCTCGCGGTAGGCGTAGTCGTTCCACTCGGGGATCAGGTTCCCCAGCGGACAGCCGTTGTGGCAGAACGGGATGCCGCAGTCCATGCACCGGCTGGCCTGCTTGCTGATGATCGGCAGCAGGGAGCCGGGGACGTAGACCTCGTTCCAGTCCTTGACACGCTCGCCGACGGGACGGGTCTTGGCGACCTCGCGCCCGTGGTTGAGAAAGCCCTTGGGATCAGCCATTGGTCGCCGCCTCCATCATCTTCTCGGTGATCTCGGTCTCGGAGAGACCCGCTCGCTCGGCGGCGTCCTTGGCGGCGAGCACTGCCTTGTACGTGCTGGGGATGATCTTGCTGAAGCGGTTCACGGCGGTGTCCCACTCCGCCAGGAGCTTCCCGGCCACGGTGGAGCCGGTCTCCTCCTGGTGGCGGCGCACCACGTCGTGCAGCCACTGCTTGTCGGTGTCGTCGAGGGCCTCGACGGCGCCCACATTGCCGACGTTGACGTTGTCGCGGTTGAGGTCGATCACGTAGGCGATACCGCCCGACATGCCGGCCGCGAAGTTGCGACCCGTCTCGCCGAGGACGACCGCGTGACCGCCGGTCATGTACTCGCAGCCGTGGTCGCCCACGCCCTCGGAGACGACCAGCGCGCCGGAGTTGCGGACGCAGAACCGCTCGCCCGTACGACCGCGCAGGAACAGCTCGCCGCCGGTCGCGCCGTACGCGATGGTGTTGCCCGCGATGGTCGAGTACTCGGCGAGGTGGTCGGCGCCCCGGTCCGGGCGGACGATCACACGGCCGCCGGAGAGGCCCTTGCCGACGTAGTCGTTGGCGTCGCCCTCCAGGCGGAGGGTCACACCGCGCGGCAGGAAGGCGCCGAACGACTGGCCGGCGGAGCCGGTGAAGGTGATGTCGATGGTGTCGTCGGGCAGGCCCGCGCCGCCGAACTTCTTCGTCACCTCGTGGCCGAGCATGGTGCCGACCGTGCGGTTGATGTTGCGGATGGCGACCTGGGCGCGGACCGGCTGGGCGTCCTCGGCGGCGGTCGCGGCGAGGGCGTCGGCGGCGAGCTTGATCAGCTCGTTGTCGAGCGCCTTCTCCAGGCCGTGGTCCTGCGTGACGATCTGGTGGCGCACGGCGCCCTCGGGCAGGTCGGGGACGTGGAACAGCGGCTCCAGGTCCAGGCCCTGCGCCTTCCAGTGGTTCACCGCGCGGGTCACGTCGAGGGCCTCGGCGTGGCCGACGGCCTCCTCGATGGAGCGGAAGCCCAGCTCGGCGAGGATCTCGCGGACCTCCTCCGCGATGAACTGGAAGAAGTTCACCACGTACTCGGCCTTGCCGGAGAACCGCTCGCGCAGCACCGGGTTCTGGGTGGCGATGCCGACCGGGCAGGTGTCCAGGTGGCAGACGCGCATCATCACGCAGCCGGAGACGACGAGCGGCGCGGTCGCGAAACCGAACTCCTCGGCGCCCAGCAGCGCGGCGATGACGACGTCGCGGCCGGTCTTGAGCTGGCCGTCGGTCTGCACGACGATGCGGTCGCGCAGGCCGTTGAGCAGCAGCGTCTGCTGGGTCTCGGCGAGACCGAGCTCCCAGGGGCCGCCCGCGTGCTTCAGCGAGGTGAGCGGGGAGGCGCCCGTACCGCCGTCGTGGCCGGAGATGAGCACGACGTCCGCGTGGGCCTTGGAGACACCCGCGGCCACGGTCCCGACGCCGACCTCGGAGACCAGCTTCACGTGGATGCGGGCCTGCGGGTTGGCGTTCTTGAGGTCGTGGATCAGCTGGGCCAGGTCCTCGATGGAGTAGATGTCGTGGTGCGGCGGCGGCGAGATGAGGCCGACACCCGGCGTCGAGTGACGGGTCTTGGCCACCCACGGGTAGACCTTGTGGCCGGGCAGCTGGCCGCCCTCGCCGGGCTTGGCGCCCTGGGCCATCTTGATCTGGATGTCGTCCGCGTTGACCAGGTACTCGCTGGTCACACCGAAGCGGCCGGAGGCGACCTGCTTGATGCTGGAGCGGCGCGCCGGGTCGTACAGGCGCTCCGGGTCCTCGCCGCCCTCACCGGTGTTGGACTTGCCGCCCAGCTGGTTCATGGCGATGGCGAGGGTCTCGTGCGCCTCGCGGGAGATGGAGCCGTACGACATGGCGCCGGTGGAGAACCGCTTGACGATCTCGGAGACCGGCTCGACCTCGTCGATGGAGATCGGCTGACGGCCGTCGACACCGGCCTTGAAGCCGAACAGGCCGCGCAGCGTCATCAGCCGCTCGGACTGCTCGTTCACGCGGTCCGTGTACTGCTTGAAGATGTCGTAGCGGCCGGAGCGGGTCGAGTGCTGGAGGCGGAAGACCGTCTCCGGGTCGAACAGGTGCGGCTCGCCCTCGCGGCGCCACTGGTACTCGCCGCCGATCTCCAGCGCGCGGTGCGCGGGAGCGATGCCGGAGGCCGGGTAGGCCTTGGCGTGGCGGGCGGCGACCTCCTGGGCGATGACGTCGATGCCGACGCCACCGATCTTGGAGGTGGTGCCGTTGAAGTACTTCTCCACGAAGGTCTCGTCCAGGCCGACGGCCTCGAAGACCTGGGCGCCGCGGTAGGAGGCGACGGTGGAGATGCCCATCTTGGACATGACCTTCAGGACGCCCTTGCCGAGGGCGTAGATCAGGTTGCGGATGGCCTGCTCGGGCTCGATGTCCGAGAGGAAGGTGCCCGCGCGGACCAGGTCCTCGACGGACTCCATCGCCAGGTACGGGTTCACCGCGGCGGCGCCGAAGCCGATCAGCAGCGCGACGTGGTGGACCTCGCGGACGTCGCCGGCCTCGACCAGCAGGCCCACGTGGGTGCGCTGCTTGGTGCGGATGAGGTGGTGGTGGACGGCCGCGGTGAGCAGCAGCGACGGGATCGGCGCGTGCTCGGCGTCCGAGTGGCGGTCGGAGAGGACGATCAGCCGGGCGCCGTTGTCGATGGCGGCGTCGGCCTCGGCGCAGATCTCGTCGATGCGCGCGGCGAGGGCGTCGCCGCCGCCGGAGACCCGGTAGAGGCCGGAGAGCGTCGCGGCCTTCATGCCGGGCATGTCGCCGTCGGCGTTGATGTGGATGAGCTTGGCCAGCTCGTCGTTGTCGATCACCGGGAAGGGCAGGGTGACGCTGCGGCACGACGCGGCGGTCGGCTCCAGGAGGTTGCCCTGCGGGCCCAGCGAGGAGCGCAGCGAGGTGACGAGCTCCTCGCGGATGGCGTCCAGCGGCGGGTTGGTGACCTGCGCGAAGAGCTGGGTGAAGTAGTCGAAGAGCAGCCGCGGGCGCTCGGACAGGGCCGCGATCGGCGAGTCCGTGCCCATGGAGCCGATCGGCTCGGCGCCGGCCTTGGCCATCGGCGCGAGGATGATGCGGAGCTCTTCCTCGGTGTAGCCGAAGGTCTGCTGGCGGCGGGTGACCGAGGCGTGGGTGTGCACGATGTGCTCGCGCTCGGGCAGGTCGGAGAGCTCGATCTCGCCGGCTTCCAGCCACTCCTGGTAGGGCTGCTCGGCGGCGAGCTGCGCCTTGATCTCGTCGTCCTCGATGATGCGGTGCTCGGCGGTGTCGACGAGGAACATCTTGCCCGGCTGCAGGCGGCCCTTGCGGACGACCTTGGCGGGGTCGATGTCGAGGACGCCGACCTCGGAGCCGAGGACGACGAGGCCGTCGTCGGTGACCCAGTAGCGGCCGGGGCGCAGGCCGTTGCGGTCGAGCACGGCGCCGACCTGGGTGCCGTCGGTGAAGGTGACACAGGCCGGGCCGTCCCAGGGCTCCATCATCGTGGAGTGGAACTGGTAGAAGGCGCGCCGGGCCGGGTCCATGGAGTCGTGGTTCTCCCACGCCTCCGGGATCATCATCAGCACGGAGTGCGGCAGCGAGCGGCCGCCGAGGTGGAGCAGCTCCAGGACCTCGTCGAAGGAGGCGGAGTCGGAGGCGTCCGGGGTACAGACCGGGAAGATGCGGTCCAGGTTCTCCTGCGTACCGAAGAGGTCCGAGGCGAGCTGGGACTCACGGGCGCGCATCCAGTTGCGGTTGCCCTTGACCGTGTTGATCTCGCCGTTGTGGGCGACGAAGCGGTACGGGTGGGCGAGCGGCCAGCTCGGGAAGGTGTTGGTGGAGAACCGGGAGTGCACGAGCGCGATCGCGGAGGCGAAGCGGCGGTCGGACAGGTCCGGGAAGAAGGGCTCCAGCTGACCGGTGGTGAGCATGCCCTTGTAGACGATCGTCCGCGCGGACAGCGAGGGGAAGTAGACGCCGACCTCGCGCTCGGCGCGCTTGCGCAGCACGAACGCCTTGCGGTCGAGGTCGATGCCCTGGCTCGCGCCGACGGTGTCGGTGACGAAGATCTGGCGGAAGGCGGGCATCGTGGAGCGCGCGGTGGCACCGAGGAGGTCGGGGGCGACCGGCACCTCGCGCCAGCCGAGGACGGTGAGGCCCTCCTCGACGGCGATCGTCTCGATCTGTGAGACGGCGTCGGCGGTGCCGTCCTCGGGCAGGAAGGCGATACCGACGGCGTAACCGCCGGCCTCGGGCAGATCGAATCCGGCCACCTCGCGGAAGAAGGCGTCCGGCACCTGCGAGAGAATGCCGGCACCGTCACCCGAGTCGGGCTCGGAGCCGGTGGCGCCTCGGTGCTCCAGATTGCGAAGGACCGTCAGCGCCTGCTCGACCAGCGCATGGCTCGCCTCACCGGTGAGGGTGGCCACAAAGCCGACGCCGCAGGCGTCGCGCTCGTTGCGGGGGTCGTACATACCCTGCGCAGCAGGGCGAGCATCCATGAAGGACCAGTTCTGGCCATTCTCGGAGTGCTGGGACGGCTGGCGCGGCGTACGCATCGGCTCTCCCGTCGTCGTCAGTGTGGCTGGATCGCCTCCCAGGCGCACGAAGGGCTCTGGGGGCGCAGGTGCCGAGGGACGACGCTGGCCCTCTGCGCGGAGTGCAAAATTTCGTGCAGGTTACATGATGGAACGATTCTCGGGAACCGAATATTTCGTTTCACCATGCGGACGCCGCGGGGTGTGCGGTGCGGGTACCGCACACGGCGGTGGCGGGATGAAAGGGAGCCGACCGGACAGATCCATGTCCGTCGACCCGAGGGGTGTGCCGGGCTTCGTCGCCCGCCACGGAGGTGCGTCCGGGCGTCGTTGCCCGCAGCGCTTACGGCTCTTTCCCAGCGGTCAACCATTCGAAACCGCCAAGTAACGACTACTTATACGGTCCCTCGTATAGGTAGCCAGCCGATCCATCATACGGCCGCACCGAACAAGCTGCCCAGGGCGTACGTCACACCCGCCGCGGCACCACCGAGAGCCAACTGCCGCAGTCCGCTGAACCACCAGCTGCGTGCCGTCACCTTGGCCACCACCGCACCGCAGCCGAAGAGCCCGGCGAGGGCGAGCAGCACGGCGGGCCACAGCGCGGTCGCGCCGAGGAGATACGGCAGTACGGGCAGCAGGGCACCGAGCGCGAAGGAGCCGAAGGAGGACACGGCGGCCACGGTGGGCGAGGGCAGGTCGCCGGGGTCGATGCCCAGTTCCTCTCTCGCGTGGATCTCCAGCGCCTGCTCGGGGTCGCGCGAGAGCTGCCGGGCGACCTCACGGGCGAGCTCCGGCTCGACACCGCGGGTCTCGTACAGCGCGGCGAGCTCCCGCTCCTCGTCCTTCGGGTGCTTGCGCAGCTCCCGCCGCTCTATGGCGAGCTCGGCCTCGACCAGTTCCCGCTGGGAGGCGACGGAGGTGTACTCGCCGGCGGCCATGGAGAAGGCACCGGCGGCGAGCCCGGCGAGGCCCGCGACGACGACGGCCTGCTGACTCGTCGAACCGCCCGCGACACCGGTCATCAGGGCGAGGTTGGAGACGAGTCCGTCCATGGCGCCGAAGACGGCGGGGCGCAGCCAGCCACCGTTGACGTCCCGGTGGGTGTGGTTGTCGCGGTGCGCCTCATGGAGGGGCGCCTCGGTCTCGATGATGGCCATGCGGGGACCTCCGGCACATCCGGCACTTAGGTTTGCACTGCCTAAGTTTGGACTGATTCCAACTTCCGACAGATTCGAAGATACGCCTCGGGAGGGCCCTCTGCCAGCAAGGAAGGCCATGCTTACCTGCGGTTTCGCCGCTTCGGGGACGGAAGCGGCCAGGGGGCGACCACCTTCTCGAACACAGGTCCGCGCCGGTGTCGACCGGGTGAATACCGGCGGTTGCAGGGGGTCCGCGAGGTGCCCGGTATGGCAAAGATCCGGTGGGCCGGTCAACCGCCCCGCGGGAGACCGTTCGTGGGGCGTCGCGGCTCGTCACGCGCAGAGAGGCACCGTATGTCTTCCATCGCCCCCACTCCCCCGCTCCCGGCGTCCGCCCCGCTCCCGGTCCCTCTCCCGGCCCCCCTCCCGAGACCTTCCCCGGTCCGGCGCCCCGCCCCTCCACCGGCGCCCGAGGACGCCGCCGGGCTCCGCGAGCGGGCGCGCGGTGCGCTGCTCGGGCTCGCGGTCGGGGACGCGCTGGGCGCACCCGCCGAGAACATGAAACCGTCACAGATCCGCGCCCGCTGGGGCCGGATCACGGGCTTCGTCGCGGAGCACCCGTGCGGTACGGACGACACGGAGTACGCGATCTTCTCGGGTCTGCTGCTGGCCCGGCACGGCTCCGCGCTCACCGTCGCCCATGTCGAGGCGGCCTGGCACCAGTGGATCGCGGACCGCGACGAGGGCGCGTTCCGGGGCGCGGGGTTCAGCGAGCGCGGCACGCTGGAGAACCTGCGCCGGGGCCTGGCGGCGCCCATCTCCGCCCAGCACCGGCACGCGTGGAGCGACGGACTGGCCATGAGAGCGGCGCCGTTCGGGGTGTTCGCGGCGGGCCGTCCGGCGGAGGCGGCCCGGCTGGTGGCCGTCGACGGCACGGTGAGCCACGAGGGCGAGGGCATCTACGGCGGGCAGGCGGTGGCGGCGGGCGTGGCCGCGGCGATGGTGGGCGCCCCGACGGCCGCCGTGGTCGACGCGGCCCTGGCGGTCGTCCCGGACGACTCGTGGACGGCCCGCTCGCTGCGCCGCGCCGTGGCCGTCGCCCACCGCGGCGAACGCGCGGTCCGCTCCGCCGTGGTGATCGGCGGCTATCCCTGGACGGACCTCGCCCCGGAGGCCGTGGCGCTGGCCTTCGGCGCGTACGCGGCCGCCGACGGCGACTTCGCGAGTGCGGTGCTCGCGGCGGTGAACATGGGCCGCGACGCGGACACGACGGCGGCCGTCGCGGGCGCCCTGGCCGGCGCCACCCGGGGCGCCGCGTCGATCCCGCCGGAGTGGGCCTCGGCCATCGGGCCGGCCCGGGGCACCTGTCTGCCCTCGATGGCGGGCCACCACGTCCTGGACGTCGCGGAACTGCTCACTCCGGAGGAGACCGCCAAGTGGGCCCCGGCTCCGGACACGTACGTCCTGGCCGGGAACGCCGAAGAGGTGCAGCCATGAGGGCGGCGAGGGCGGCGGGCGGCGTCCCGGCGCCCGCCGGCAGCGCGCTGTCCGCCCGCCGCGTCGAAGGTCTGCTCCTCGGCCTCGCCGCCGGGGACGCCGCCGGCTGGCCCGCCGCCCGGCACCGGGCCGCCCGGATGCCGGAGTGGACCCGGCGCCTCACCCGCGAACTGGACACGTTCGCCGAGCAGAACGCCACCACCACCCTGCCCGTCCCCATCGCCCTCAACCAGCCGCCGGAGCCGCTCCGGCTCGGGCCGTCCGACGACGCGGAGTGGGCGGCGTTCACGGCGGAGGCCCTGCTGCGGGCCGCGGACGACGACCCGCACGGCGGCGCGCACGACGGCACCTCCAGGGAGCGCCGTATCCGGGAGGCCATCGACTCGGCCTGGCACGCCCTGGCGGGCGAGGTCGCCGCGGCCGCCGAGCGGGCCCCGGAGGTGGAGTCGGCCGTGCTGCCGCTGCGCGCCCGTATCTCCGTACGGGCCGGACTCGGCAACCTCGCCGCCGGGCTGCGCCCGCCCGCCACCGGCCACGACAACCCGCACTACTTCGACGACGCGGCGTGCGGACGGGCCTGTGTGCTCGCCGTCGCGCACCCCGGCGATCCGGAACGCGCGGCCGAACTGGCCGAGTTCGACGCCCGCTACACCCAGGACGGCGACGGCGTGCACGGCGCCCGCGCCATGGCCGCCGCCCTCGCGCTGGCACTCGCCGGCGCGGACGTCGACAGCTGCGCGGCCGCCGCGCTCGCCGAGCTGCCCGAGGAAACGGAGATCGGCCGCAACGCCCGGCACGCGCTGGCCCTCGCCCGCGCCCACGGGAGTGCCGCCGGCGGAGGGGGCGGCACCTTCGCTCTCGTACCGCTGCTGGAGCACCAGATCGTCGACCACGTCTACAGCTACGGCATCGCGGCCGCGGAGACCGTCCCCGTGGCGCTCGCCCTGGCCACCGCCGCCCGCGGCCGGATCGCCGAGGCGGTGCCCGCCGCCGCCTGCCTGTCCCGCGTCGCCGACTCCGCCCCGGCCCTCGCCGGCGCCCTGACCGGCGCGCTCGGCGGGGGCGCCGCCGTTCCCGCGGCCTGGCGGGACGCCTGCCGTGCCCTCTCCGGCTGCGCGCTCCCCCGCCTCACCGGCACGGACCTCGTACACCTCGCCGAACTGCTGGCAGCGGCATAACTGCCCGCCCCAGGTGAATGATTCGGGACATGACTGACACTCTGGAAACTCCGGAAGATCCACAGGATTCGCGGTATGTACGAGATGTGCAGGACCCGGAAGGAATGCCCACGCTGGCGGAACGGATCACCGGCGCCCTGGTCGGCGCCGCCGTCGGGGACGCGCTCGGCGGCCCCGTCGAGGGGTACTCCCCCGAGCAGATCACCGAGCGCCACGGCGGCCGGATCACCGGAGTCGTCGGCCCCTGGCACGGCGACGACTGGCGCACCGCCCGCCCCCTCGCCCCGTACCACAAGGGCGACGGCCACGTCACCGACGACACCCTCATGACCCACGCGCTGGTCCGCGTGTACGCCACGGTCCGCGACCACCTCGACGCGTACGCCGTCGCCGAGCACCTGGTCCCCGACCTGATGACGACCCCGCGCTGGATCCCCGAACTGGAGGCGGAGGCACTGCCGCTGCAGCGGGTCTTCCTCGCCGAGAAGTGGCTGGTGGCGCGGCTCCACTACGGCCACGTCGATCCCCGCGAGGCGGGCGTCGGCAACATCGTCAACTGCGGTGCCGCGATGTACATGGCACCGGTCGGCCTGGTCAACGCGGCGAACCCGGCGGGTGCCTACGCGGAGGCCCTCGATCTCGCGGGTGCCCATCAGTCGTCGTACGGCAGGGAGGCGGCCGGTGTGTTCGCGGCGGCCGTGGCGGCGGCGTGCGTGCCGGGGGCGACCCCGGACTCGGTGGTCGCGGCCTGTCTGTCCCTCGCCAAGGACGGGACGCGCGCGGCGATCGAATCAGTCTGCGAGACGGCCGCCCGCTTCACCGACTTCGAGTCGGCGCTGCGGCCGCTGCGCGAGGCGGTGGCCCCGTACGACACGGTGGGCGCCGACTACCGCGCCCCGTCGCTGGGTGCCCGCCGCCCCTCCCGGCTGCACGCGATCGAGGAGCTGCCCGTCGCGCTCGGCATGCTGGTGGTGGCGGGCGGCGACCACCGGCACGCCGTGCTCGGCGCGGTGAACTACGGGCGCGACTGCGACTCCGTCGCCACCATGGCGGGCGCCCTCGCGGGCGCGCTCGGGTCGGAGGTCCCGTCCGGGTGGGCGAAGCAGGTCGCGGAGGCGAGCCGGCTCGACCTGCACGCCCCGGGTACGGTCCTCGCCGAGGTGGCCCGCGAGATCTTCGCCCGGGACGTGCTCCGCCGCAGGGCCCACGAGTCGGCCTTCACGACGCTGGCGGGGCTCCGGTGAGCGGGGTCCCGGAGAGCGCCGCCCCGGCGAGCGCGGCTCCGGCGAACGGCGCCCCGGCGAACGGCGCCCCGGTGACCGGCGCCGCGGTGACCGGCCTCCGCCTGACCTGGGTGCAGCCGGAGGACCTCCTCGGCCACGAGCTGCGGCAGGCGGTCCAGGACGGCCGCGAACCGTCGGCGATCGCCCGGCGCTGGACCGCGGCGGGCGGCCCGGCGGCCCCCGAGCGCGCGGGCGCCTCATCCCAGCCCGTGTCGCCGTATCTGCGGCTGCTCGCCGAGGACCTGCTGGACGAACTGGCCGACCTGCCGAGCCGGCTGAGCGACCGGGAACCGACGGACCTGGCCGCGATCAGGAGCTTGTGCCCGCACTGGCCGGCCCGCCCCGCGCCGCCCTCACCGGCCCCGCTCCCCGAGGCCCTGGAGGCCGCCTGGCTCGGCCGCGCCGCCGGCTGCCTGCTCGGCAAGCCCGTCGAGAAGCTTCCCCTGGAGGGCATCCGCCGGCTCGCCCGGGCCACCGGCAACTGGCCCCTGAACAGCTGGTTCACCGCCCGCGGCGTCCCGTCCGACCTGGCGGCGGCATACCCCTGGAACCGCCGTTCGGCCGCCCGCTCCCTCGCCGAGAACATCGACGGCATGCCGGAGGACGACGACCTCAACTACCCCCTCCTCAACCTCCTGCTGCTGCGGCGCCACGGCCCCGGCTTCACCACCGGCGACGTGGCCCGCGTCTGGCTCGACGAACTGCCCGCGGGCCGCACCTTCACCGCCGAGCGCGTCGCCTACCGCAACCTCCTCTCCGGCATCGAGCCCCCGCGCACGGCCCGCCACCGCAACCCGTTCCGCGAGTGGATCGGCGCCCTGATCCGCGCCGACGTGCACGGCTGGACCAACCCGGGCGCCCCCGCGGCCGCGGCGGAACAGGCCCACCGGGACGCCACCCTCACCCACACGGCGAACGGCGTCTACGCGGCGATGTTCACGGCCGCCGTCGTCGCCGAGGCCGCCACCGGCGCCCACGACGTCCACCACTGCCTGCGCACCGGACTGGCGGTCGTCCCGGTCGGCTCCCGGCTGGCCCGCGCGGTCCGCCACGCCGTCGAACTGGCCGGGCAGCACGAGGACTTCGACACGGTCGTCGACGCCCTGCACACCGCCCACGCCGGCCACCACTGGGTGCACGCCGTCCCCAACACCGCCCTGATCGCCGCCGCCCTCACCCACGCCGACGGCGACTTCACCGGCTCCGTCTGCCGTGCCGTGTCCGGCGGCTGGGACACCGACTCGAACGGCGCGACGGCGGGCAGCGTCGCGGGCCTGCTCGCCGGCTCCCCCGCCGCCCTGCCCGAACGCTGGACCCTGCCCCTCAAGAACCGGCTCGCCACCTCCGTCGCCGACTTCGACGGCATCGGCTTCGACGCCCTCGCCCAGCTCACCCTCCGGGAGGTCCGCCACCCATGACGAACCCCGTGCCCGCGCAAGCCCCTGGTCAGAGCGCCCCCGCCCCGCTCACCGGCCTCCGCGTCCTCGACCTCGCGACCCTCTTCGCCGGCCCCCTCGCCGCCACCCTGCTCGGCGACTTCGGCGCGGAGGTCGTCAAGATCGAGCACCCCCGCACACCCGACCCGTCCCGCGGGCACGGCCCGTCGAAGGACGGCGTCGGCCTGTGGTGGAAGCTCCTCGGCCGCAACAAGCGCACGATGACCCTGGACCTGTCCGCGCCGGGCGGCCGTACGACCCTGCTGCGGCTCGCGGAGACGGCCGACGTGGTCGTCGAGAACTTCCGCCCCGGCACCCTGGAGAAGTGGGGCCTGGGCTGGCCCGAGCTGTCCGCCGCCAACCCCCGCCTGGTCCTCGCCCGCGTCACCGGCTTCGGCCAGACCGGCCCGCACGCGCACCGCCCCGGCTTCGGCACCCTCGCCGAGGCCCTGAGCGGCTTCGCCGCGATCATCGGCGAGCCGGACGCCCCGCCGGTCCTCCCGCCCTTCGGCCTGGCCGACTCGATCGCGGGCCTGGCCACGGCGTACGCGGTGATGACGGCCCTCACCGCCCGGGACCGCACCGGCGAGGGCCAGGTCATCGACATGGCGCTGATCGAGCCGATCCTCACCGTGCTGGGCCCGCAGCCCCTCTGGTACGACCAGCTGGGCCACGTCCAGCCCCGTACCGGCAACCGCTCCGCGAACAACGCGCCCCGCAACACCTACCGCACGGCGGACGGTTCCTGGGTCGCGGTCTCGACCTCCGCGCAGTCCGTGGCGGAGCGGGTGATGCGGCTGGTGGGCCGGCCCGAGCTGATCGACGAGCCCTGGTTCGCGACGGGCACCGGCCGGGCCCGCAACGCGGACGTCCTCGACGAGGCGGTGGGCGCGTGGATCGCCCGCCGCACCCGCCAGGAGGTCGTCGACGCGTTCGAGAAGGCGGAGGCGGCGGTCGCACCCGTCCAGGACGTACGGGACGTGATGGAGGACCCGCAGTACCGGGCCCTCGACACGATCACCACCGTCGACGACCCCGAACTCGGCCCCCTGCGCATGCAGAACGTCCTCTTCCGGCTGTCCGCCACGCCCGGCTGCATCCGCTGGGCGGGCCGGCCGCACGGCGCGGACACGGAGGCGGTGCTGACCGAGCTCGGCCTGACGGAGGCGGAGGTCGCGGCCCTGCGCGCGGAGGGCGCCCTGTGACCGCGACCGCGAAGTCCCCGCACTTCCTCCCGCTGACCTGGCTGTACGTCCCCGGGGACCGGCCGGAGGTGGTGGCCAAGGCCCTGGTGTCCGGCGCGGACGTGGTCCTCGTCGACCTGGAGGACGCCGTGGCCCCGCACCGCAAGGAGTACGCGCGCGCGGCCACGGCGGAACTCCTCACCGACCCGCGCCCGTCCCCCTCGCTGGTCCACGTCCGCGTGAACGCCCCGCGCAGCCCCCTCGGCGACGCGGACCTCGCCGCCCTGACCCTCCTGCCCGGCCTTTCCGGCCTGCGCCTGCCCAAGGTGACGTCTCCCGCGGATGTCGTACGCGTCGCGGAGCGGTCCGCCCCGCCCGAGGGAGGGGCACCGCCCCTGTACGCCCTGCTGGAGACGGCCCTGGGCATCGAGCGCGCCTACGCGGTCGCCACCTCACACCCGGCGCTCCGCGGTATCGCGCTCGGCGAGGCGGACCTCCGCGCGGAGCTGGGCGTACGGGCCGACGCCGCCCTGGACTGGCCCCGTTCCCGGGTGGTCCTGGCCGCCCGCGCCGCGTCCCTGCCGCCGCCGGTGCAGTCGGTCCACCCCGATGTCAGGGACCTGGAGGGCCTCGCCCGCTCCTGCGCCCACGGCCGTGCCCTGGGCTTCCTGGGCCGCGCCGCCGTCCACCCCCGTCAGCTCCCGGTCATCGAGCGGGCGTACCTGCCGACCCCGCAGGAGATCGACCAGGCGGAGGAGGTGGTGCGGGCCACCGCCGTCGAGCCGGGCGCCCAGGCCCTGCCGGACGGCCGCTTCGTCGACACGGCGGTGGTGGCGGCGGCCCACCGCACCCTGTCGCTGGCCCGCCGCGGCAGGTGAAAGGGCGCCGTGCTCGGTGCACGGCGCCCTTGCCGACGTACGGGTCGTACCCGGTGCCCGTCGGTCTCAGCTCTTGTCGGCCTTGGCCGACCCGGCCTCGCTGTCTCGGGATTCCTCGGCGGGCTCCTCGGCCTCGCCGGTCCCCACGGGCTTCTCGCCGGCCTCGTCCGAGGGTTCCGCGTCCGCCTTCTTCCCCAGGTCCACCGGCTCGCCGTCCCCCTCGCCGGAGGCGCTCGCGCCCGGCTCGACGGTCTCCTCGCGGCCGGGGCGCTTGCGCGCCGACAGCACGATGTAGAGCACGGCGAGGAGGAAGACGAAGAGCGCGGTCCAGTTGTTCAGACGCAGACCGAGGATGTGGTGGGCGTCGTCGACCCGCATGTACTCGATCCAGAAGCGGCCCGCGCAGTACGCCGCGACGTACAGCGCGAACGCCCGGCCGTGGCCCAGCCTGAAGCGACGGTCCGCCCAGATGACGAGCAGCGCGACACCGATGCACCACAGGGACTCGTACAGGAACGTCGGGTGGTACGTGCCCGGGACCCGGCCGCCCGCGTCGGAGGTGATCTCCACGGCCCACGGCAGATCGGTGGGCCGCCCGTACAGCTCCTGGTTGAACCAGTTGCCCCACCGGCCGATCGCCTGGGCGAGGGCGATGCCGGGGGCGACGGCGTCGGCGTACGCGGGGAGCGGGATGCCGCGGCGGCGGCAGCCGATCCACGCGCCGACCGCGCCGAGCGCGATCGCACCCCAGATGCCGAGGCCGCCCTCCCACACCTTGAAGGCGTCCACCCAGTCCCGGCCCTCGCTGAAGTACAGCTCGTAGTCCGTGATCACGTGGTAGAGCCGGCCGCCGATCAGGCCGAACGGCACCGCCCAGACCGCGATGTCGGCCACCGTGCCAGGCTGCCCGCCGCGGGCGATCCAGCGTTTGCCGCCCAGCCAGACGGCCACGAAGACGCCGATGATGATGCAGAACGCGTAGCCGCGCAGCGGAACGGGGCCCAGGTGGAGCACCCCGGTCGACGGGCTCGGAATGAAGGCAAGCTCAACAAGGTCCATGGCAGGACCGACGCTACCCTGCCGGGCGCACGCCACGGCAACCCGCTGTGCTACGGCTCCATAACGCCGTCGGTCCCCGACGCCGTCCGGCGCCGACGCACGCCGTCAGGTCTTGTTCGCCGTCTCCACCATCCGCTTGAGCTTCGCCGGGGTCATCGACCGGTCCGCGTAGATGTTGGTGCCGCCGAGGAGGACGGTCGGGGTGCCGGAGAAGTCACCCTTCTGGAAGGCGTTGTTCGACTTCACGACCCAGCTGTCGTGCGTGCCGTCCTCGACGCACCGGCGGAAGGTGTCGGTGTCCAGCCCGTCGACCTGGCCCGCCAGCTCGATCAGCCTGCCGTTTCCGCCGAAGGCGTCGTCCGTCTCGGCGGGCTGGTTCTTGTAGAGCACGTCGTGGTACTCCGGGAACCTGCCCGCGTCCTGGGCGCACGCGGCGGCGTTGGCGGCCTTGCGGGAGCCGTTGCCGCCCATGTTCCCGTCGATCAGGGTCACCAGGCGGTACTGGACCTTCAGCTTGCCCGCGTCCGTCAGCTCGTGGATCGTCGAGCGGTAGACGTCCTCGAAGGACTTGCACGCCGGGCAGCGGAAGTCCTCCCAGACCGTGAGGGTGGACCGGGCGCTCTCCCTGCCGACGGGGATCACCAGGCCGTCCTCGCCGTTCGCCCCCGAGGGCGCCATGGCCCGGCCCGACGCGCCGCCGTCGTCCTTGCCGGCGTTCGCCGCGACGACGCCGACCCCCGCGGCCAGGCCCAGTACGCAGAGCGCCGAAGCACCCACGATCAG
Organism: Streptomyces poonensis; assembly: GCF_014650915.1. Lineage (GTDB taxonomy): Bacteria > Actinomycetota > Actinomycetes > Streptomycetales > Streptomycetaceae > Streptomyces > Streptomyces poonensis. The sequence goes on from NZ_BMVW01000015.1 coordinate 137,158, forward strand.
GGCCCGGCGGCGCTTGTCCGCCGCGTTCTGCCTCGCTCGCTCCGCCGCCAGCCGCTCCCGGGCGGTGCGCTTTCCCTCACGGTTCGTCTCGCTCACATCCGGCAGAACGAACCGGGGAGGCGCAGCGCGCCTCCCCGGTCCGAGGTCCACCCGTTCGAGTGAGCGGGTGAGGTGATCCGCGTCAGACCGTCCCGCGCACACCCTGGGCGAGCTCGCCCGCCAGCGCCCGTACGGCCGCGAGGCCGGCCGCCTCGTCCGGCGCGTCCAGCATCCGCTTCACGAACGCCGAGCCGACGATCACGCCGTCGGCGAACCCGGCGACCTCGGCGGCCTGCGTGGCGTTGGAGACGCCGAGACCGACGCAGACCGGCAGGTCGGTGGTGGCGCGGGTGCGCCGGACCAGGTCCTCGGCCTGGGCGCCCACCGACTCGCGGGTGCCGGTGACGCCCATCAGCGAGGCCGCGTACACGAAGCCGGATCCGGCCTCGGTGATCTCCGCGAGCCGGGCGTCCTTGCTGCTGGGAGCGACGACGAAGACGGTGGCGAGACCGTGCTTCTCGGCGTGCTCCCGCCACAGGGCCGACTCCTGCACGGGCAGGTCGGGGAGGATGCAGCCCGCGCCGCCCGCCTCGGCCAGCTCGGCGGTGAAGCGCTCGACGCCGTAGCGGTCGATCGGGTTCCAGTACGTCATGACGAGGACGGGCTTGCCGGTGGCCTCGTGGGCCTCGCGCACCGTCCGCATCACGTCCGCGATGCGCACACCGCCGCGCAGGGCGATGTCGTCGGCGGTCTGGATGACCGGGCCGTCGAGGACGGGGTCGCTGTGCGGCAGGCCGACCTCGACGACGTCGGCGCCGCCGTCGAACACGGCCTTGATGGCCTCGATGCCGCCGTCCACGGTCGGGAACCCGGCCGGGAGGTAGGCGATGAGGGCGGACCGGCCCTCGGCCTTGGCTGCGGCCAGGGTGTCGGTCAGCAGCTGGACGTTCCCGCTCACTTGGCGTCCCCCTCGATCTCGGCGCCCTCGCCGGCCTCGTCCGCCGCGACGGCGGCGTCGGTGTCGTACAGCCCGAAGTAGCGGGCGGCCGTGTCCATGTCCTTGTCGCCGCGCCCGGACAGGTTGACGATGATCAGCCCGTCCTTGCCCAGCTCCTTGCCGACCTCCAGGGCACCCGCGAGGGCGTGGGCGCTCTCGATGGCCGGGATGATGCCCTCCGTCCGCGACAGGAGCCTGAGCGCCTGCATGGCGGCGTCGTCGGTGACCGCGCGGTACTCGCCGCGGCCGCTGTCCTTGAGGTAGGCGTGCTCGGGGCCGATGCCCGGGTAGTCCAGGCCGGCCGAGATGGAGTACGGCTCGGTGATCTGACCCTCGTCGTCCTGGAGGACGTACGACCGCGAGCCGTGCAGGATGCCGGGCTCGCCGGCGGTGAGGGTGGCCGCGTGCTCCCCGGTCTCCACGCCGTGCCCGGCGGGCTCGCAGCCGATGAGGCGGACGGAGCTGTCGGGGATGAACGCGTGGAAGAGGCCGATGGCGTTGGAGCCGCCGCCGACGCAGGCGACGGCGGCGTCGGGCAGCCGTCCGGCGCGCTCCAGGATCTGCCGGCGGGCCTCGACGCCGATGACGCGGTGGAAGTCACGGACCATGGCCGGGAAGGGGTGCGGTCCGGCGACGGTGCCGAAGAGGTAGTGGGTGCTGTCGACGTTGGCGACCCAGTCGCGGAACGCCTCGTTGATGGCGTCCTTCAGGGTGCGGCTGCCGGACTTCACGGCGATGACCTCGGCGCCGAGCATGCGCATGCGGGCGACGTTGAGGGCCTGGCGCTGGGTGTCGATCTCGCCCATGTAGATGGTGCACTCGAGCCCGAACAGCGCGCAGGCGGTGGCGGTCGCGACGCCGTGCTGGCCGGCGCCGGTCTCGGCGATGACGCGGGTCTTGCCCATGCGCTTGGTGAGCAGGGCCTGGCCCAGCACGTTGTTGATCTTGTGGGACCCGGTGTGGTTGAGGTCCTCGCGCTTGAGGAACACCCGGGCGCCGCCCGCGTGTTCGGCGAAGCGCGGCACCTCGGTCAGCGCGCTGGGCCGCCCGGTGTAGTGGACGAGCAGGTCGTCGAGCTCACGGGCGAACTCCGGGTCGGCCTTGGCCTTGTCGTACTCCACGGCGACCTCGTCCACGGCGGCGACGAGCGCCTCCGGGATGAACTTGCCGCCGAACGCGCCGAAGTACCCCTCGGCGCTGGGGACCTGACCCTCGGGGTCGGGAATGAAGAACTCGCTGGACATGCGGTTACCTCACAGGGGCATGAGCCCCGCTCAGAAGCTCGGACAGGGATCACGGTGACCACGCACGCGCACACCGGCCGGACGACGGAAGCATCGCGGTGCCGCACAGAACCGGACGACGCCGGGCGCCGGACCGCGGCCCGGCAGGGCAGCGCGGCGGCGCGGCAGTCTTCGTCGGCTCAGTCCACCCGCAGGGTGATCGCGCGTGCGTGCCCGGGCCATCGCATCCCGTTCACCTGGCCCGGCTCGTCACCGATCACATAGCGCACGCGGCGTCCGTGCACGCGCCGTGCCGGCGCCCGGCAGCCGCGCGGACGGCAGCCGCGGGCGAGCCGGGCATAGGGATCGAGAGGCCGCGCACAGCCGACGGCGCCGACCGGGCGGGTACCCGGACGGCGGCGGAGGCGGGCGCGGCGGGCCGTCATGCGAGAGGTCAGTCCCTTCCCTGCCGCAGCGCGGGGTGCTCCCCCGCGGCGACCAGGTCGGACACGGCCGTCTTCGGGTCGCGGCCGGTCACCAGGGACTCGCCCACGAGGACGGCGTCGGCGCCCGCGTTGGCGTACGCGATGAGGTCGTGCGGGCCGCGGACGCCGGACTCGGCGACCTTCACGATGCCCGCGGGGATCTCGGGGGCGACCCGCTCGAACGTGCCGCGGTCGACCTCCAGGGTCTTCAGGTTGCGCGCGTTGATGCCGATGACCTTGGCGCCCGCGGCCACCGCCCGCTCGGCCTCGTCCTCGTCGTGCGCCTCGACGAGCGGGGTGAGCCCGATGGACTCGGCGCGCTCGATCAGCGACTCCAGCGCCGGCTGCTCCAGGGCCGCGACGATCAGCAGCGCGAGGTCGGCGCCGTACGCGCGGGCCTCCCACAGCTGGTACGAGGTGACGATGAAGTCCTTGCGCAGGACGGGGATGTCGACCCGGGCGCGGACCGCCTCCAGGTCGGCGAGCGAGCCGCCGAAGCGGCGCTGCTCGGTGAGGACGGAGATGACGGAGGCGCCGCCGGCCTCGTAGTCGGCCGCCAGTCCGGCCGGGTCGGCGATCGCGGCCAGCGCGCCCTTGGACGGGCTGGAGCGCTTGACCTCGCAGATGACCTTGACGCCGTCGCCGCGGAGCGCGGCGACCCCGTCCTTGGCCGCCGGAGCCTGCGCCGCGCGCTCCTTGAGCTCGTCGAGGCTGACGCGCGCCTGCCGCTCCGCGAGGTCGGCACGGACTCCGTCGATGATCTCGTCGAGCACACTCACGCGAGCGGCCCCCTTCCTGACGGTGGACGTTGCAGCGGTTCGAGAGGCCGCCGGGGCGGGCGGACCCTCTCCCGCGGGCCGGCGTCTGTGAAGCGGGCCAACGGGTCACTGCGATGGTATCCGGAGGAAGGCGTAGGCCTCGCATCCGGTTGACGCCAGTCCCACTACCTGGACGTTCACCATTTGATCAAGGATGGAGCCAGCCACCGAACGGCAGGTTCCGGACAACGGTGAAGACCAGCACGAACGCGCCCAGCGACCACAGTGCGACAGGTGCGAGGACCAGGCGCAGCGGCCGGCCGCGGACCGCGTGGACCACCCACACGGTCCACACCGCCGCGAACCCCAGGAAAGCGCCCACGGCCAGCGCGTTGGCCGTGAGGGCGGTCGCCAGGTCCCCGTGCGCGAACGCGTGGGCGGCGCGCAGTCCGCCGCAGCCCGGGCAGTACAGGCCGGTGAGGTGCAGCAGCGGGCAGACCGGGTAGTGGCCGGGCTCGTTGGGGTCCACGGCGGCGACGTAGGCGAAGGCGCCGGTCACGGCCGCGAGCACGCCCGCGGGGACGGCGAGCCGCCGCGGCAGGGCACCGGCCCGGCCCGGCGCCACCTCACGGCTGTCGGTGTTCACATCACGCATTGTGCCCGGAGCGGGCCTCACACGCGCGTGTGAGAGATGATCCCGTGGTCCCGTGACCCCGCCGCACGCGCGCGAGGGGCGGCCCCGGCACCGAAGCCGGGGAGCCGCCCCTCGCGGACGTCGTACGGACGTCAGCTCTTGGCGCCCGCGACCTGGTGCACCGGGTGGGCGTCCTTCGACTGGCCGAGGCCCATCATGCGCATGACGCCGCCGACGACGCCGCCGAGGAGGACGACGACCATGCTGGCCCAGAAGCCCACCGGGTGGGCCGCCACCATGAAGGCGCCGGCAGCGCAGAAACCGATGAAGGCGATGATGACACCGGTCCAGGCGGCCGGGGTGTGACCGTGGCTGCTGCCCGCCATGACTTGCTCCTCGTTGATGTGTGGTGCGATGCGTGGGTGAGCCGTACGCTCGCTGTCCATTGTCCCGTACGCGCGCGCGGGGGGCTCGACGGGGGTCGCCTCCCGTGGCCGGGGCACCTGGGGCGTCAGGAGCCCGTCGGGTCCTCGCCGCGGTCGAGGGCCTTCCACAGGTCCTCGGGCCGGTCCGGGTCCATGGCCCTGGTCTCCTTGCGCGGGCGGGGCGTCCCGTCGCGCTCGTAGCGGCCGGACATCGCGGGCCAGAGCCTGCCGTACCGCAGCGCCAGCAGTCCGGCCAGCAGGAGCAGCACGCCGCCCGCGGCCGCCACGTACGGCCAGCCGGTGTGGCTGAGCGCCGCCACCGTGGCGGAGGTGTCGCCGGTCGCCTGTGCGGCCTTCTCGTCGAGCGCGGCCCGGTCGGAGACACCGAGCAGCGCGGCGGCGACGGTGCCGGCGCCGGAGAGCGCGAGCAGCACGGCGACGAGGACGCGTCCGGCGCGGCGGACGGCGAACACGGCGACGAGCGCGGCCAGGCCCACGATCGCGAGGGACGCGGGCACGCCCGTGACGTCGCTGCCCTTGGCGGTCAGCGGGAAGTCGCCGCCCGCGACGGACGCGGTCGCCGCCGACCAGCGCTGCCGGGAGGAGAGCAGCGCCACGGCGGCGCCGAGCGCACCGCACAGCAGCGCCACGGCGAGGCTGCGCCGGCCGGAGCGGCCGGGCCGGGCGGGCCGGGGATACGCGGGGCTGGAGGAGGGGTGAGGTACTGCGGTCACGTACTCCACTATCGCCTGAACCCCGGGCGTTCCGTCACCCGGGGTTCACCGCCGCCTGGCCCGGGGGCGGCGCGGAGACCCGTTCCGCGCCCGCCACCAGGGCTAACGCCGCTGCCCGAGCCGGTTCGCCGTGTGCACCGCGCGGAGCACGGCCGCCGCCTTGTTACGGCACTCGGCGTCCTCGGCGGCCGGGTCGGAGTCGGCGACGACGCCCGCGCCCGCCTGTACGTACGCCGTGCCGTCGCGCAGCAGGGCGGTGCGGATGGCGATGGCGGTGTCGGAGTCGCCCGCGAAGTCCAGATAGCCGACGCAGCCGCCGTACAGGCCGCGGCGGGACGGCTCCAGCTCGTCGATGATCTGCATCGCGCGGGGCTTCGGCGCGCCGGAGAGCGTGCCGGCGGGGAAGCAGGCGGTCAGCACGTCGAAGGCGGTGCGGCCCGCGGCGACCCGGCCGGTCACGGTGGACACGATGTGCATGACGTGCGAGTACCGCTCGATGGACATGAAGTCGACGACCTCGACGGAGCCGGGCTCGCAGACCCGTCCGAGGTCGTTGCGGCCCAGGTCGACGAGCATGAGGTGCTCGGCGCGCTCCTTGGGGTCGGCGAGCAGCTCCTCGGCGAGGGCCTGGTCCTCCTGCGGGGTGCCGCCGCGGGGCCGGGTGCCCGCGATGGGGTGCACCATGGCCTGCCCGTCCTCGACCTTGACGAGCGCCTCGGGGGACGAGCCGACGACGTCGAACCCGTCGAACCGGAACAGGTACATGTACGGCGAGGGGTTGGTGGCCCGCAGCACCCGGTACACGTCGAGGGCGCTCGCGGTGCACGGCGTCTCGAACCGCTGCGACGGTACGACCTGGAAGGCCTCGCCCGCGCGGATGCGCTCCTTGATGTCGTCCACGGCCCGCTGGTAGTCGGGGCCGCCCCACCGCGCGGTGTACTCGGGCAGTTCGGAGGGCGGCAGGGTGGCCGGGGGCTGGGCGACCGGGCGGGAGAGGTCCGCCTCCATGGTGTCGAGGCGGGCGACCGCGTCGGCGTAGGCCTCGTCGACGCCGGTGTCGAGGTCGTTGTGGTTGATCGCGTTGGCGATCAGCAGGACCGAGCCCTCCCAGTGGTCCATGACCGCGAGGTCGCTGCTGAGGAGCATGGTCAGCTCGGGGAGCCGCAGGTCGTCGCGCTCTCCCGGGCCGATCTTCTCCAGGCGGCGCACGATGTCGTAGCCGAGGTAGCCGACCATGCCGCCGGTGAAGGGCGGCAGGCCGTCCTGGCGCGGGGTGTGCAGCGCCTCGACGGTGGCGCGCAGGGCGGCCAGCGGGTCGCCGCCGACGGGGACGCCGACCGGTGGGGTGCCGAGCCAGTGCGCCTGGCCGTCGCGCGCGGTCAGTGTCGCGGCGGAGCGCACGCCGATGAAGGAGTACCGCGACCAGGAGCGGCCGTTCTCCGCGGACTCCAGCAGGAAGGTGCCGGGGCGCTCGGCGGCGAGCTTGCGGTACAGCGCGACCGGGGTGTCGCCGTCGGCGAGGAGCTTGCGGGTGACGGGGATGACGCGGCGGTCGGTGGCCAGCTTGCGGAACGTCTCGAGGTCCATGGCGGCCGACCCTACTGATCCGGGCCGGACGCGGCGGAACCGGCGTCCTTCAGCAGCACGTCCTCGTCGAAGCAGGTGCGGGCACCGGTGTGGCAGGCGGCGCCCACCTGGTCGACCTTGACCAGCAGGGTGTCGGCGTCGCAGTCCAGGGCGACGGACCTCACCCACTGGAAGTGGCCGGAGGTGTCGCCCTTCACCCAGTACTCCCGGCGGCTGCGCGACCAGTACGTGCAGCGGCCGGTGGTGAGCGTGCGGTGCAGCGCCTCGTCGTCCATCCAGCCGAGCATGAGCACCTCACCGGTGTCGTACTGCTGGGCGATGGCCGGGAGGAGTCCGTCGGCGCTGCGCTTGAGGCGCGCGGCGATCGCGGGGTCCAGGCCGCTGGGGGTGCGGGGCGGGGGCGTACTGGTCATGGGGGCCATTGTGCCGCGCCGCGCGGACCTCCCCGCGCGGCTGTCCACGGGCCGGAACGCGCGGGGCGCGCGGCGGTGTGACCGGCGGGCGCCCGGCCTCCTCCGTAGTGGACACATTCGCGCCGTCGCACGGACTGCACTGGGCGCACCCGCCACCCGGCCGTAGGCTGGCTGCCATGTCGACCCATGCCAAGCGCGAACGACTTCTGCTCGCCGACCTGTTGGAGGCGGCGGGCCCCGACGCGCCGACCCTGTGCGAGGGCTGGCGCACCCGTGACCTCGCCGCGCACGTGGTCATCCGCGAGCGTCGTCCGGACGCCGCCGGGGGCGCCTTCGTCAAGCCGCTCGCGTCGCGGCTGGAGAAGGTGATGGCGGAGTACGCCGGCAAACCGTACGAGGAACTGGTCCAGCTCGTCCGTACCGGGCCACCGCGCTTCTCGCCGTTCTCCCTGAAGCAGATCGACGAGGCCGCGAACATCGTCGAGTTCTACGTCCACGCCGAGGACGTGCGCCGTGCCCAGCCCGACTGGACGCGGCGCGAGCTGGACCCGGTCTTCCAGAACGCGCTCTGGTCCCGTCTGGAGCGCATGGCCCGGCTGATGGGCCGCGGCGCCCCGACGGGCGTGGTGCTGCGCCGTCCGGACGGCCAGACGGCGGTCGCCCACAAGGGCACTCCGGTCGTCACCGTCACCGGGGAACCCTCGGAGCTGCTGCTGTTCCTGTACGGCCGGCAGCAGACGGCCGACGTGGAGCTGGACGGCGACAAGGAGGCGATCGCGCGGCTGCACGAGACGAAGCAGCTGGGTATCTGAGCGGCGCGGTCCCGGCCCGCCGGGCTCAGCGTGGCAGCTGGGCCCGGCGCAGGTCGCGGACGCACAGCGGCAGTACCCCGCCGAGGCCGCAGACCGCGGCGCTGACGGCGAAGACCGGGCCCGTGCCCCAGACCCCGATCGCCGTAGCGGACAGCGGCATGCCGAGCGGGGCGATGCCGAGGCTGACGATGCCGGCGACGGAGCTGACGCGGCCCAGGTAGGCGGGGTCGGACTGGGTCTGCAGCAGCGCGCCGCACAGGGCGCCGCTGAGACCGGTGAGCAGGCCGACGAGCACGGCCACGCCCACGGCCGCCGCCACGCCCGACGCGTGCGGGAGCGCCCCGATCGCTACCGAACCCGCGAGGATGCTCACCGCCATGACATACCCGGCGTGCGGCAGGCGCCCGCGCACGGCCAGCAGCAGCGCCGCCGCCCCCGCGCCCGCGCCGAAGCCCGCGAGCACCCAGCCCGCGCCGGACGCGCCCCAGCCCCGTTCCTGGGCGAGCAGGGTCAGACCGACGTTCAGCGGGCCGACGAAGCCCAGGTCGCCGAGGGCGATGCCGATCACCAGCGGGCCGAGGACGCGGTGGTGGCGGATGTAGCGGAGCCCGTCCTTCAGGTCGCGCCACGGGGTGTGTCCCGCAACCTGGTCGTCGGCGGGCAGCTCGCCGATCCGTACGCCGACCAGCAGCGGCAACGACACCGCGATCAGCAGTCCGGCCAGCCCGAACGCGGCGGCGGGACCGCCCAGCGCCACGGCGAAGCCGCTCAGCGGCCCGCCCACCACGGCGGAGAAGCGGATGGCGAGGCCGCGCAGGCCCTGGACGCGGGTGAGCTGGTCAGAGGTGGTGATACGGGCCGGCAGGGCGCCCACGGCCGGCATGAACACGGCGTCGACGGTGCCGAAGACGAGGGACAGCACCACCAGCGGCCACAGCCCCGGGCTCGCCAGGAACAGCAGGGCGGCCACCACCAGCACGGTCACGCAGCGCACGGCGTCGCTGCCGATGACGACCCTCCGGGGCCCGAACCGGTCGGCGACGACGCCCCCGAACAGCATGAACAGGGCGCGCGGCAGGGCGCTCAGCGCCGTCACGATCCCGGCCTGCGCGGGCGTACCGGCCTGGACGGCGGCCCACGAGAGCGCCAGGTAGTAGACGTTGTCGCCGAGCATCGACGCGGTGTAGGCACCGAGCCAGCGCAGGACGTTGCGGTCGCGGTGGGCGGGCCCGTATGCGGGCTTCTCGAACGCAGCGGTTGCGCGTGTCTTCGGCGGGGCGGCTATCGCCATGTGATCGGTCACCGGGCAAGGCTACGAGGCCCTTGCCGGGCGCCGAAAAACCCCGGCCACCCGTGGGTTGGCCGGGGCATATGCGGTGCGCACGATCATCACCGCACGGGGTGGCCCGCCTGACGCAGCGTCTCCTTGACTTCGCCGATGCGAAGATCACCGAAGTGGAACACCGACGCGGCCAGCACGGCGTCCGCGCCCGCGGCGACGGCCGGCGGGAAGTCCGACAGCCTGCCCGCGCCGCCGGAGGCGATGACCGGGACGGTGACGTGCTTGCGGACGGCCTCGATCATCTCGATGTCGTAGCCGTCCTTGGTGCCGTCGGCGTCCATCGAGTTCAGCAGGATCTCGCCCGCGCCCAGCTCGGCGGCCCGGTGCGCCCACTCGACCGCGTCGATGCCGGTGCCCTTGCGGCCGCCGTGGGTGGTGACCTCGAAGGAGCCGGTCTCCGTACGGCGGGCGTCCACCGAGAGCACCAGGACCTGTCGGCCGAAGCGCTCGGCGATCTCGCGGATGAGGTCGGGGCGGGCGATGGCGGCGGTGTTCACGCCGACCTTGTCCGCGCCCGCCCGCAGCAGTTTGTCCACGTCCTCGGCCGTGCGGACGCCGCCGCCGACCGTCAGCGGGATGAAGACCTGCTCGGCGGTGCGGCGCACCACGTCGTACGTGGTCTCGCGGTTGCCGGACGACGCGGTGATGTCCAGGAACGTCAGCTCGTCGGCACCCTCGGCGTCGTACACCTTGGCCATCTCGACGGGGTCGCCCGCGTCGCGCAGGTTCTGGAAGTTGACGCCCTTGACGACCCGGCCGTTGTCCACGTCCAGGCAGGGGATGACTCGGACCGCCAGGGTCATGAATCCACGGCTCCTCACAGTTACGGCATGATTACTTTATGGCTTGATCCGGGCCCCGGAAGGCCTCCAGTTCCACTTCGACCAGGATGCGGGAGTCGATGAAGTTCTCCACGACCAGCAGCGTCGCCACCGGACGCACCGCGTCGAAGAGCTCTTTGTGGGCCCGCCCCACCTCGTCGACGTCCCGCTGGTGGGTCAGGTACATCCTCGTGCGGATCACCGACTCGACGCCGAGCCCGAACTCCGCGATCGCCTCGACCGCGTTGGTGAAGGCCACCTTCGCCTGCTCGTACGGGTCGCCCTCCCCGTACAGCACATCGCCCTTGAAGGACGTCGTGCCGGCCACCAGCACGCGGTCGCCCGCCGCGACGGCGCGTGCGAAACCGAAGGACTCTTCCCAGGGACTACCGCTCTGCACGCGCCGTACGGCTTCGGAGGTCATGACACCGCATCCCTCTTCACAGTTTCACGAGTTCACGACGTGGCCTCGAGGGCCTCTTCCAGGGTGAACGCCTTGGCGTACAGGGCCTTCCCGACGATGGCGCCCTCGACACCGTGAGGCACCAGGGAGGCGATGGCCCGCAGGTCGTCCAGCGAGGACACGCCGCCGGACGCCACGACCGGGCGGTCCGTCGCCGCGCAGACGTTCTTGAGCAGCTCCAGATTGGGGCCCTGGAGCGTGCCGTCCTTGGCGATGTCGGTGACGACGTACCGGGCGCAGCCCTCCTTGTTGAGGCGCTCCAGCGTCTCGTAGAGGTCGCCGCCGTCGCGGGTCCAGCCGCGGCCGCGGAGCGTGGTGCCCCGTACGTCGAGACCGACCGCGATCTTGTCGCCGTGCTCGGCGATGACCTTGGCGACCCACTCGGGGGTCTCCAGGGCGGCCGTGCCCAGGTTGACGCGGGTGCAGCCGGTGGCGAGGGCGGCGGCGAGGGTGTCGTCGTCGCGGATGCCGCCGGACAGCTCCACCTTGATGTCCATGGCCTTCGCGACCTCGGCGATCAGTTCCCGGTTGTCACCGGTCCCGAACGCGGCGTCCAGGTCGACCAGGTGCAGCCACTCGGCGCCCGACCGCTGCCAGGCGAGGGCGGCCTCCAGCGGGGAGCCGTAGGAGGTCTCCGTGCCGGACTCGCCGTGCACGAGGCGGACGGCCTGGCCGTCACGGACGTCGACGGCGGGGAGGAGTTCGAGCTTGGCCATGGTCTACAGGGTTCCGATCCAGTTGGTGAGCAGCTGCGCTCCGGCGTCGCCGGACTTCTCGGGGTGGAACTGGGTGGCCCACAGGGCGCCGTTCTCGACGGCCGCCACGAACGGCCTGCCGTGCGTCGACCAGGTCACCAGGGGGGCCTTCATGGTCGGGTTCGCGGTCTCCAGGGACCAGTCGTGGACGGCGTAGGAGTGCACGAAGTAGAAGCGTGCGTCGTCGTCCAGGCCAGCGAACAGCTCCGAACCGGCCGGGGCGTCCACCGTGTTCCAGCCCATGTGGGGCACGATGTCGGCCTTCAGCGGCTCGACCGCGCCCGGCCACTCGTCGAGGCCCTCGGTCTCCTCGCCGTGCTCGATGCCGCGCGCGAACAGGATCTGCATGCCGACGCAGATGCCCATCACGGGGCGTCCGCCGGCCAGCCGCCGCCCGACGACCCAGTCGCCGCGCGCCTCCTTCAGACCGCGCATGCAGGCGGCGAAGGCGCCGACACCGGGGACCAGCAGGCCGTCCGCGTTCATGGCCTTGTCGTAGTCACGGGTGATCTCGACGTCGGCGCCCGCGCGCGCGAGGGCACGCTCGGCCGACCGGACGTTGCCGAAGCCGTAGTCGAAGACCACGACCTTCTTGGAAGGGGCGCTCAATTCCACACCTCCAGCCTCATGACACCCGCGACAAGACACATGGCCGCGCCGATCGAGAGCAGCACGATCAGGCTCGTGGGCATCTTCTGCTTGACGAACGAGATGATCCCGCCGACCAGGAAGAGTCCGACGACGATCAGGAGGGTCGACAGGCCGGTCACAGCGCACCCTTCGTGGAAGGCAGGATGCCGGCCGCGCGCGGGTCGCGCTCGCTGGCGTACCGCAGGGCCCGGGCCAGCGCCTTGAACTGGCACTCCACGATGTGGTGGGCGTTGCGCCCGTACGGCACGTGGACGTGCAGCGCGATCTGGGCCTGGGCGACGAAGGACTCCAGGATGTGCCGGGTCATCGTCACGTCGTACTCGCCGATCATCGGCGCCATGTTCTCGGGCTCGGTGTGCACGAGGTACGGGCGGCCGGAGAGGTCGACGGTGACCTGGGCGAGGGACTCGTCCAGCGGGACCGTGCAGTTGCCGAAGCGGTAGATGCCCACCTTGTCGCCGAGGGCCTGCTTGAAGGCGGCGCCGAGGGCGAGCGCGGTGTCCTCGATGGTGTGGTGCGAGTCGATGTGCAGATCGCCCTCGGTCTTGACCGTGAGGTCGAAGAGGCCGTGGCGGCCGAGCTGGTCGAGCATGTGGTCGTAGAAGCCGACGCCGGTCTTGATGTCGGTCTTCCCGGTGCCGTCGAGGTCGATCTCGACGAGGACCGAGGTCTCCTTGGTGGTGCGCTCCACGCGTCCTACGCGGCTCATGCCTTCTGCTCCTTCGGGGGTGCGGAGGTGTCCCCCGCAGAACCCATTAGTTCACGTACCGCGTCGAGGAACGCGTCGTTCTCGGCGGGAGTTCCGGCGGTGACCCGCAGCCACCCCGGCACGCCGTTGTCCCGGACCAGGACGCCCCGGTCGAGGATCGCCCGCCATGCCTTGTGGGCGCCGTCCTCGCCGTCGAACCGCCCGAACTGCACGAAGTTCGCGTCCGACTCGGTCACCTCGTAGCCGATGGCGCGCAGCTCCGCGACCAGCCGGTCGCGCTCCGCCTTGAGCTGCTCGACGTAGCCCAGCAGCGTGTCGGTGTGCTCCAGGGCGGCCAGCGCGGTCGCCTGGGTGACGGCCGACAGGTGGTACGGCAGCCGTACGAGCTGTACGGCGTCCACCACGGCCGGGTGCGCGGCGAGGTAGCCGAGGCGCAGGCCGGCGGCGCCGAACGCCTTGGACATCGTGCGCGAGATCACCAGGTTCGGGCGGCCCTTCAGCAGCGGCAGCAGCGAGGCGCCGTGGCTGAACTCGATGTACGCCTCGTCGACCACGACCATCGACGGCTTGGCCGCCTGCGCGGCCTCGTACAGGGCGAGGACCGTCTCCTGGGGGACCGCGTTGCCCGTGGGGTTGTTGGGCGTGGTGACGAAGACCACGTCCGGGCGGTGCTCGGCGATGGCCTTCTCGGCCGCCGCGAGGTCGATCGTGAAGTCGTCGCCCCGGGGTCCGGAGATCCAGCCGGTGCCGGTCCCGCGCGCGATGAGGCCGTGCATCGAGTACGAGGGCTCGAAGCCGATCGCGGTGCGGCCGGGTCCGCCGAAGGTCTGCAGGAGCTGCTGGATGACCTCGTTGGAGCCGTTGGCCGCCCAGACGTTCTCGGTGGAGACCGGGTGGCCGCCCGTCTTCGTCAGGTACTCGGCCAGCTTCGTGCGCAGTTCGACCGCGTCCCGGTCGGGGTAGCGGTTGAGGTCGCGGGCCGCCTCGCGCACCCGCTCGGCGATCCGTTCGACGAGCGGTTCGGGCAGCGGGTACGGGTTCTCGTTGGTGTTGAGGCGTACGGGGACGTCCAGCTGGGGTGCGCCGTAGGGGGACTTGCCGCGCAGCTCGTCCCGTACGGGAAGGTCGTCGATCTTTACGTCGGTCACGTCGGTCACGTCGGTCACGTCGGTCACGTCGGTCACTTGCTCTCCGGCACCTTCCAGCCGAACCGCGCCTTGATCGCCGCGCCGTGCGCGGGCAGGTCCTCCGCCTCCGCCAGCGTCACCACGTGGTGCGCGACCTCGGCGAGCGCGTCCCGCGTGTAGTCGACGATGTGGATGCCGCGCAGGAAGGACTGGACGGACAGGCCGGAGGAGTGGCAGGCGCAGCCGCCGGTGGGCAGGACGTGGTTGGAGCCGGCCGCGTAGTCGCCGAGCGAGACCGGGGCCCAGGGGCCGACGAAGACGGCGCCCGCGTTGACGACGCGCTCGGCGAGCGCCGCCGCGTCCGCGGTCTGGATCTCCAGGTGCTCGGCGCCGTAGGCGTTGACGACGCGGAGGCCCTCCTCGATGCCGTCGACGAGGACGATGGCGGACTGCGGACCCGCGAGGGCCGGGCGGATCCGGTCCTCGATGTGCTTGGTGGCCGCGACCTGCGGCTCCAGCTCCTTGGCGACCGCGTCGGCCAGTGTGACCGAGTCGGTGACGAGGACGGCGGCGGCCAGCGGGTCGTGCTCGGCCTGGCTGATCAGGTCGGAGGCGACGTGCGCCGGGTCGGCGGTGTCGTCCGCGAGGACCGCGATCTCGGTCGGGCCGGCCTCGGCGTCGATGCCGATGACACCGGTGAAGTAGCGCTTGGCCGCGGCGACCCAGATGTTGCCGGGGCCGGTGACCATGTTGGCGGGCGGGCAGGACTCGGTGCCGTACGCGAACATCGCGACCGCGGTGGCGCCGCCGGCCGCGTACACCTCGTCGACGCCGAGCAGCGCGCAGGCCGCGAGGATCGTCGGGTGCGGGAGACCGCCGAACTCGGCCTGGGCCGGGGAGGCGAGCGCGATGGAGCCGACGCCGGCCTCCTGCGCGGGCACCACGTTCATGATCACGGACGAGGGGTAGACCGACCGGCCGCCGGGCGCGTACAGCCCGACGCGCTCGACCGGCACCCACTTCTCGGTGACCGTGCCGCCGGGGACGACCTGGGTGGTGTGCGTGGAGCGGCGCTGCTCGCGGTGGACGATGCGGGCGCGGCGGATGGACTCCTCCAGGGCCGCGCGGACGGCCGGATCGAGCTGCTCCAGAGCCTCGGTGAGGGCCTCGGCCGGGACCCGTACCGTCTCCAGGCGGACGCCGTCGAACTTCTCCGCGAACTCGATCAGCGCCGCGTCGCCCCGATGATGCACGGCCTCGCAGATGGGACGCACCTTCTCCAGGGCGGCCGCGACGTCGAAGTCGGCTCGGGGCAGCAGGTCGCGCAGGGCGGGTCCCTCGGGGAGGGCGTCGCCGCGCAGATCGATTCGGGAGATCACAGGGCCAATTCTCTCAGACGCGCGCGGAGAGCCGTGCGCGCGTTCCAGTGGCTGATACACGGCCGGCGGGGAACCCCGAAGATCGCCTTTACGTTTAGTGTTCAGGGCGTCACGCAGCGGGCATGAAACGGGTGTACGAAACCCCGCTGGTGATTGGGGCGTTCGGGCACATTTGGGGAGCCCGGGACGGCCCGGCGGGGAGAAACGGGGACGGAGGACAGCGAGCCGTGACCGAGGGTGCCGGCGTCCGGGACGGGGATCCGCCGGACGATCTGACCGCCGCGGAGACCGGGATGTGGCAGGCCTTCCGCAACGGCAGCACATACGACCTGCGCAGCGGGGACGCCGCGGTCGACGATCCGCACTCGGGCCACCCCTGGGGGCCGGAGCGGACCGTACGGGCCCGCGTGGTGTGCTGGCTGCTGCTGGACGGGCCGCCCGCGCTCGCGGGACGCGTGTCGGCGCTGAAGCTCGTCGGCGTGCAGATCGTGGACTCCCTCGACCTGTCGGGGGGCACGGTCGTGCCGTACGTGGAGCTGAAGGGCTGCCGGTTCGAGCAGGAGGTCCGGCTGCCGGAGGCGCGGTTCACCACCGTCCGGATGCTCGACTGCTCGCTGCCCCGGCTGGAGGCGGCCCGGGTGCACACCGAGGGCGATCTGCATCTGGCGCGCTGCCGGATCCACAACGGGCTGCGGCTCACCGACGCGCACATCGGCACGGACCTGCTGCTCAACCGGGCCGTCGTCTACCGGGACCGGCGCGGCCGCTCGATCACCGGCGACGGTCTGACGGTCGGGCAGGACCTCCAGGCGGAGCTGCTGGAGTCGCACGGCGAGGTCAGCCTGCGGGGCGCCACGATCGGCGTGTCGCTCAGTCTGCGCGGCGCCCGGCTGGCCAACCAGTACGGGCGCCTGGCGCTCAACGCGCCCCAGCTCACCGTGGAACGCACCCTCTATCTGACCCCGGCCGGCCTCTCCACCCCGTACTACAGCAGTGGCATCACCCCGGCGCAGGGCACGCGCGTGCAGCGGTTCAGCTGCCGGGGCGGGATACGGCTCGACGACGGGCGGTTCGGTGACGCGGTCGACCTGGAGCACGCCCGTTTCGTCTTCACCGACGAGCAGGAGCTGTCGCTGCGCCGGGTGCAGGTGCCCGAACTGCGCTTCCTTGGCGAGCGGCCCGAGGGAGGCAGGGTCGTCCTGTCGGGCGCGCGCGTCGTCAACCTGATGGACAGGGCGGACAGCTGGCCGGGCCCGGGCAACCTTCAGATGGGCGGCTTCAGTTACGAGAACCTGGTGCCGCGCGGCCCGTTCCCCCTGGCCAGGCGGCTGAACTGGGTGGCGGCCGCGACCGCCGAGTACAACCCGGAACCGTACGAGCGGCTCGCCGCCGTGCTGCGCTCGGGCGGGGAGGACGAGGACGCGCGCGAGGTGCTGCTCGCCAAGCAGCGCCACCGCCGCGAGAACCTGCCGTTCGCGGGCAAGCTGTGGGGCTACACCCAGGACTGGACGGTCGGGTACGGGTACCGGCCGGGCCGGGCCGCCGTATGGATGGCCGTGCTGTGGGCGGCGACCTCGCTCGCCTTCTCGCGGGCCCCCCATCCCCCGATCAAGGGCGGCGAGCACCCGTCCTGGAACGCGTCGCTGTTCGCGCTGGACCTGCTGCTGCCGGTGATCGACCTCGGCCAGGTCGGCTACTGGCGGCTGCAGGGCCTGTGGCAGTGGCTGGCCGCGGTGGTGATCATGGCGGGCTGGATCCTGGCGACGGCGGTGGCGGCGGGGGCCACACGACTGCTGACCCGCCAGTGAGCAGGCGCGGGACCCCGTGACCAGCAGGCACGGGACCCCGCAGTGAGCAGGCGCGGGACCCCGTGGGGCACGGTGTCCGCCGTCCCGTGCGGCACGCGTCTCCCCCCGCGGCCCGCCCTTCCCCGGTGCCCGGACAGTGAGCACGGCGGACACGCGCACCGCGACGGCCATTAGGCTCTTGCGTCGTGACCACCGTCCGGCTGCCGCTCTTTCCCCTGAACTCGGTGCTGTTCCCGGGACTCGTCCTCCCGCTGAACGTCTTCGAGGAGCGCTATCGCGCCATGATGCGCGAACTGCTGAAGACCCCCGAGTCCGAACCGCGCCGGTTCGCCGTCGTCGCGATCCGCGACGGGCACGAAGTCGCCCCCAGCGAGCCCGGTATGCCGGACCCGACGGCCCTGCCCGAGCGCGGCCCGGCGGCCGGCTTCGGCGACCCGCCCCTGCGGGCGTTCCACGCCGTGGGCTGTGTCGCGGACGCGGCGAGCGTCCGGGAGCGCGACAACGGGACGTACGAGGTGCTGGCCACCGGCACGACCCGGGTGCGTCTGCTGTCGGTGGACGCGTCCGGGCCGTTCCTGACGGCCGAGCTGGAGGAGCTCCAGGAGCAGCCGGGCGACGAGGCCGGAGCCCTGGCCGAGGGCGTGCTGCGGGCCTTCCGCCAGTACCAGAAGCGGCTGGCGGGCGCCCGGGAGCGGTCGCTGTCCTCCGGCGCGGACCTGCCGGACGAGCCGTCCGTGGTCTCGTACCTGGTCGCGGCCGCGATGATGCTCGACACCCCGACCAAGCAGCGGCTGCTCCAGGCCCCGGACACGGCGTCGCGCCTGCGGGACGAGCTGAGGCTGCTGCGGACGGAGACGGCCATCATCCGCAGTCTGCCCTCGCTGCCGGCCGCGGACCTGACCCGCGGGCCGACGAGCCTGAACTGATCCACGAGCAGGAGCCGATGTCCAAGAAGTCGAAGAAGCAGCAGTCCGGCGGGACCCCGGCGACGGTGGCCCTGACCGGGGCGGGTGTCGAGTACCGGGTCCACGCGTACGACCACGACCCCTCCCACCCCTCGTACGGCGAGGAGGCGGCCGAGGCCCTGGGCGTGTCGCCGGAGCGGGTCTTCAAGACCCTCGTGGCGGACGTGGACGGCGCGCTGACCGTCGCCGTCGTCCCGGTCACGGGCTCCCTCGACCTCAAGGCGCTGGCGTCGGCGGTGGGCCGCAAGCGCGCCGCGATGGCGGACCCGGCGCTCGCGGAGCGTACGACGGGCTACGTCGTGGGCGGTATCTCGCCGCTGGGCCAGCGCAAGAAGCTGCCCACGGTCCTGGACGCCTCGGCCGCGGAACACCCGACGATCTACGTATCGGCCGGCCGCCGCGGCCTGGAGGTGGAGCTGTCCCCCGGCGATCTGCTGAAGGTCGCGGACGCCCTGTCGGCGCCGATCGCCCGTGCGTGAGTCCTCTTCCTGAGTGCTCGTCCCGTGCGTGACCCCTCGACGGCCGTCCCGTCCTCGGTTATGTACACAGGACATGTCGAAGAGGACACGCAAACGCAAATGGCGCATGAAGAAGAACCGGTCGAACCACGGTCGCCGGCCGGCGTGAGCCGCAGGGCGCCTAGGCCGGGGGCGCTCCCCAAGGTCCCCGGCCCTGGTACTGCTCGAACGGATCGGGGTCCCGCGGAGCGAAGAGCGCCGTGAGACCGAGGTGGACCAGCAGCGCGGCGATCGGCCAGGCGAGCAGCGCGCCCTTCGCGCCCAGCTTCAGCGGCGCCGGGAAGGTCACGCCCTTGCCGACCTCCTTGGCGTGCGCGACGACGTCCTGGGTGGGCCCGAGCCAGACGCCGAGCCGCCACGCGAGCACCGAACCCAGCAGTCCCCCGGCGGTGAGCGCCAGCACCAGCGGCACGCCCCCGCGCTTGCGCACCAGGAAGACGACCAGCGCGCTCAGGGCCCCGAAGCCCAGCGCGAGCAGGGTGAACGTCCCGTCGACGCCGATGGCCTGCTCGCCCTCGGAGTCCTTGAGGTAGACCGCCGTGCCGTCCGAGACCAGCGGGACGTTCGGCGCCAGCCACCGCCACAGCAGCCCGAGCAGCAGCCCGCCGAGCGCCACTCCCACCGTGATCATCGCGGCCTCCCGCAGTTCGGTCTTCGTCCCGGGACCGTCCTGTTCGTGCGCGGCTCCGCCGGCGGCGGGAGCCGCCGTCCCGGATCCGGGGGCGGCGTGCCAGGCGTGCTGGGAGGAGTGGTCGTGCGGAGGCGGAGTCAGCGGTGCGGTCACCCTGCCATCGTGCCAGGCCCGGCTGTGCGGCGCGTCACCGGACGGCCGCCCGGCGGTAGGCCCAGGTGGCCACCGCGAGCGAGACCACCCCGACGCCCGCGCACACGGCCAGGTCACCGAGGACGAACGCCCAGTCGGGGTGGGTCCCGAAGGTCCGCGCGAAGGCCTCGACGCCGTACGTGGAGGGCAGCAGGTCGCGGGCGAGCTGCACCGGCGCCGGCATCCGGTCGGCGGGCAGCACGCCGAGGAGCAGCGCGGCCGACATGCCGAGCTGCCCGAGCAGGGTGGCCAGTTCCGGCCGGGGGGCGAGGAGACCGAGGGCGGCGCCGAGTCCGGCGAGGGCGGCCCCGGCGAGCGGGATCACCGCGGCGAGGATCCACAGGTGTGTGAGCGGCAGTCCGAAGAGCACACAGCCGAAGACGGCGGTCACGATCGTCCCGGGCACGGTGAAGGAGGCGTACGCCCCGGCCGCGCCCAGCACCACGGCCGCCGGCGGCACCGGCAGCGTCGCGTAGTGGTCGAGTCCGCCGCCGGACCGCAGCTGCCCGAAGTACTGGGCGAGCAGATTGAGGGCCACGAAGGCGACCACGAGCACAGCCGAGCCGGCGACGACCGCCCGGGCCTCGTCCCCGCCGTCCACGACGCCCCGCATCAGGATCATGATGCCGATCGACTGGAACGTGGCCACGAACAGCAGCGGGATGCGCGCGACACGCGCGCGGGAGAGCTGCGCCCGGTACACGGCGCCGAGCGACGGCCACAGCCGCGCCCGCGGCCCGAGCGCGGCCGGGGCCCGCCCCGGGCGCTCCTCAGCGGCCAGGGCACCGCCCGGCACGGCCTCCGCGGGTACGACACTCACGTCGAGCTGCTCCTTCTCGCTCCGGCCTCCGCACCGTCCCGTACGGCTGTGGTCGCGCGCGCGTTCATGCCTTCACCAGTCCCTGTGTGTCGCCGCCCAGCGCGAGGTACACGTCCTCGAGGCTGGGCGTGGCGAGCGTGAAGTCGTCGAGGGCCACGAAGGCGGCGCCCCCGGTGACGGTGGCGACCACGGCGCGGGCCTCCTCGGGCGCGAGCCGCAGCGTCCAGCGGCGCCCGGACTCGTCGGCCCGGGGGCGGAGCGCGGCCACCTCGGGCACTTCCAGCGGTGCCCGCTCGCGCCACACCAGGTCCACCCGCACCTCGCCGGCCACCTTCTCCTTGAGCCCGGCCGGAGTGTCGCAGGCGATGACGCGTCCCTTGTCGAGGACGGCGACGCGGTCGAGGACGGTCTCCGCCTCGATGACGTTGTGGGTGACGAGCAGGACGGTGGTGCCGCGTTCGGCGCGGCGCCGGTCGACGGCGGCCCAGACGGCCCGCCGGGCGACGGGGTCCATGCCGGTGGTCGGCTCGTCCAGCACCAGCAGGGGCCGCTCGCCCACCAGCGCGGCGGCGAAGCAGGCCAGCCGCCGCTGCCCGCCGGACAGCTTTCTGATCGGCCGCGCGGCGAGCGGTGTCAGCCCCAGCTCGTCCAGCACGGCGTCCCGCTCCTCGCGCGCCTGCGTCACGTCGAGGCCGCGCAGCCGTCCGGTGGTCTCCGCGGCGAGCGACACGGTGAGGTCGTCCAGCGCGGTGGACTCCTGGCCCAGGTAGGCGAGGATGCGCGCGGCCCGCTCGGGGTGGCGCACGATGTCGTGGCCGAGGATGTCGACGGTGCCCGAGTCCGGGCGCATCAGCCCGGTGAGCTGCCGTACGAGGGTGGACTTCCCGGCGCCGTTGGGTCCGAGCAGCCCGAAGATCTCGCCGCGCCGCACCTCCAGCGCGACCCCGTCGTTGGCCTTCACCTCGGGCGTTCCCGGCGCTCCGCGCCGCCCCCGTACCGCCGGGTAGGTCTTCGTCAGGTCCCGCACCGCGCACACGACGTCACCGTGTCGGCTTCCTTGTCCCGCGCGCGTACTCACGAGGCACGAGACTACGGGGTGCCGGCCCCGGCCTCGCGTCCGGGTCGCCGTCGGGGCGCCGGACCGGTCCGGGCGCGGCAGGTGCCGGCCCGGCCCGGGCGTGCTCCGCCCACCGCCCGGAGACGGCCCGCTCACTCCCCCGCGGGGGCGCGCTCCGTCGCCGTCCGCACATCGATCTCGCGCCAGAACCCGGCCCGGATGGCGTACCGGTCGTGCTCGTCGATCTGGTCGTCCTTGTGGGCGAGCAGTCCGAAGCGGGCGGCGTAGCGCAGCAGCTCCCCGTCGATCCGGTGCGGGATCCTCGGGTACATCCCGGAGAGTTTCTGCAGGTGGCTGCGGTCCGTGAGCCGCTCCACCCAGCGCCGCGCGAACACCTGCCCGACCTCGTAGGGGTCACCGCCGACCGTGGTGATGTCCTCCTCGCGGTCGGCCCACCGCTGTTCGGCCGTGGTGAGCTGGGCCAGGGTCGGCATGGCCGCGGCGTCCGGCGACTCCGCGACGACGCCGGGGCGGTCCACCCACCCCTTGTCGGAGGACCACCGCAGCGTCGCGCTCGCCGGCTGCACGGTCTGGGTGGCGGGTGCCCGCATCGTCGCCAGGTCCTTCGGGGTGGGGACGCCCTTGGGTGCGGGGAGCCGGTCCCCCTCGCTGCCGTTGCGCGAGGGCGCCGCCGGCACGTGCTGCGGCCGCTCCGGAGCCCGCTCCGCCGTGCCGAGCGACGACTCCGGCAGCGGCGCCGACAGGATCGCGGCGATCTCGGGCCGGGGCGCGGGCGGCGGCGCGCACACCCCGCCGAACTCCTTCGCCCGTACGGCCCTGGTGATCCAGACCCGGTCCAGCACGCGCCGTTCGTCGGCCTCGGCGACCAGGTCCTCGGACTGGTTGTAGTCGCCGTCCGCGGCCTGCACGGCCCACAGATGGACGGCCACTCCGTGCTCCTTGGCCGCCATCATGCCGGGCAGCAGGTCGCCGTCCCCGGTCACGAGCACCACGTCCGAGCAGGCCCGGTTGCGCGCCAGTTCGGTGAGCTCGGCGTGCATGGCGGCGTCCACGCCCTTCTGCGCCCACCGCCCGTCGCTCCGGGTCAGGGCGCCCAGGCGCACGGTCACCCGCGGCATCACCCGCAACCGGCGGTGCTCCGGTTGCGGGACTCGGTCGGGGGCGCCGTCGAACCAGTAGATGCGCAGCAGCGGCTGCTGCGTCTCGCACTCGGCGCGCTCACGCAGGCCCTGGATGAGGGCGGCGTGATCCACGGTGATACGGGAGCGCGAGGGTTCCCCGGCGAGAAGACTGGCGGCGGCCCCGAGCAGATATCCGGCGTCCACCAGGACGATGCAGCGGTCCACGCGATCCACCCTCTTTCCGGGAGGTTTGCTTCGGGCTTGCTTCGAGTCTGCCCGACCTCGCGGAGGTTAACGGCTGGAACTGGATCATCGGCGTGGCGCATCCGGAGCAACGCGCTCCGACGAATCGGTCACAGAGCGTGATTTTCCGACATGCACACCGTGTTCGCTTATGTGAGTCTGGTCACGGTCCTGGCATCCAGATCACCCACAGGAGGCAGATCACCATGGCCAAGAACAAGAATCGTAAACAGGCCGGCCCGCAGAACCGCGTCCCCCGTGCCGAGCAGGCCCAGGAAGAGGTGGAGCGGCTCCCCGGGGACACGGCGCCGCCGCTGGCGCAGCCCCAGGGCAGCCCCGCGGATGTCGCCCGTAAGCAGCAGAGGCGCTTCGGCCACAACTGATGCGGCCGCCCTCACGGCCGCTGCAAAGGCCGCCCTTCGACGGCCTCGCCGCGCCTTCGGGCGCGGGAGCCGGTGCCGGGGTCCGGACGGGACAGCCCGTCGGGCATGCGGTACTCCCTCAGTTCCCGGTCCTGCCCGGAACGGGACGGTAGGGCCCTGGCACTCCCGGCACCGGCACACGCCTCGGGCCCCGGCGTCACGACGGCCGGACCGGCCCGCCGCCGATCCAGCCCGTCACCGATCCGGCCCGTCACCCGCTCAGCCCGCCAGGCAGGACGGGCCCAGCAGCACCTTCAGATCGCCGAACAGCTCCGGAGCCGGCTTCACCCGGTGCCGGTCCAGCCGCAGCACCGTCGTCTTGCGCGGCCCCTGGAGCTTGATCCGCACCTCGCTGTCGCCCTTGTGGCTGCTGAGGATCTCGCCGAGCCGGCTGACCATCGGCGGGGTGACCTTGAGCGCCGGGATGGTGAGCACCAGCGGCGCGTTCGTCCCCGCGTTCGACAGGTCGGGGACCATCAGCTCCATCGCGACCAGCCGCGGCACGTCCTCGCGCTTGTCGAGGCGGCCCTTGACGAACACGACCGCGTCCTCGACGAGCTGCGTCGAGACGAGCTGGTACGTCGCCGGGAAGAACATGCACTCGATGGAGCCCGCGAGGTCCTCCACGGTGGCGATGGCCCAGGCGTTGCCCTGCTTGGTCATCTTGCGCTGCAGGCCCGAGATGATGCCGCCGATCGTCACCACCGCGCCGTCGCCGAAGTCACCGCCGGTGAGCTGGGAGATGCCCGCGTCCGCCTTGTCGGACAGCACGTGCTCCAGACCGAAGAGCGGATGGTCGGAGACGTACAGACCGAGCATCTCGCGCTCCTGGGCGAGCAGATAGGTCTTGTCCCACTCGTCGTCCGTGAACGTGACGTCCAGCCCGAAGCCGGGCTCGTCGCTCTCCTCCTCGCCCATGCCGCCGAAGAGGTCGAACTGGCCCTCGGCCTCCTTGCGCTTGACCGCGACCACGTTGTCGATCATCGGCTCGTACTGCGCGGTGAGGCCCTTGCGGGTGTGCCCCATGGAGTCGAAGGCACCCGCCTTGATCAGGGACTCCGTCGTGCGCTTGTTGCAGACGACCGCCTCGACCTTGTCCAGGTAGTCCGGGAAGGAGCTGTACTTCCCCTTCGCCTTGCGGCAGCGGATGATCGACTCGACGACGTTCGTGCCGACGTTCCGCACCGCGGAGAGACCGAACAGGATCACATCGTCACCCTGGGCGGCGAAGTTCGACTCGGACTCGTTGACGTTCGGCGGGAGCACCTTGATGCCCATGCGGCGGCACTCGTTGAGGTAGACGGCCGACTTGTCCTTGTCGTCCTTCACCGAGGTCAGCAGCGCGGCCATGTACTCGGCGGGGTGGTTCGCCTTCAGGTAGGCGGTCCAGTACGAGACCAGTCCGTACGCGGCGGAGTGCGCCTTGTTGAACGCGTATCCGGCGAAGGGCACCAGCACGTCCCACAGCGCCTGGATGGCCTCGTCGCTGTAGCCGTTCTTCTGGGCGCCGGCCTGGAAGATGGTGAAGTTCTTCGCCAGCTCGTCGGGCTTCTTCTTGCCCATCACGCGGCGGAGGATGTCGGCCTCGCCGAGCGAGTACCCGGCGATGATCTGGGCGGCCTTCTGCACCTGCTCCTGGTAGACGATCAGGCCGTAGGTGACGTCCAGGACCTCCTTGAGCGGCGCCTCCAGCTCCGGGTGGATCGGGGTGATCTCCTGCTGGCCGTTCTTGCGGAGGGCGTAGTTCGTGTGGGAGTTCATGCCCATGGGGCCCGGGCGGTACAGGGCCGACACGGCGGAGATGTCTTCGAAGTTGTCCGGCTTCATCAGGCGCAGCAGCGAGCGCATGGGGCCGCCGTCGAACTGGAAGACGCCGAGGGTGTCGCCGCGCTGGAGCAGTTCGAAGGTCGTCGGGTCGTCCAGCGGGAGGCTGAGGAGATCGATGTCGATCCCCTTGTTGGACTTCACCATCTTCACGGCGTCGTCCATGATCGTCAGGTTGCGCAGGCCGAGGAAGTCCATCTTCAGCAGGCCGAGCGACTCACAGCTCGGGTAGTCCCACTGGGTGATGGTCACGCCGTCGGTGTGCCGGACCCAGACCGGCACATGGTCGGTGATGGTCTCGCTGGACATGATCACGCCGGCCGCGTGGACACCCATCTGTCGGACCAGGCCCTCGACGCCCTTGGCGGTGTCGATGACCTTCTTCACGTCCGGCTCGTTCTCGTACATCCCGCGGACCTCGCCCGCCTCGGAGTACCGGGGGTGGTTCGGGTCGGTGATGCCGGACAGCGGGATGCCCTTGCCGAGGACGTCGGCGGGCATGGCCTTGGTGATGCGGTCGCCCATCGCGTACGGGTAGCCCAGCACGCGCGCGGAGTCCTTGATCGCGTTCTTGGCCTTGATGGTGCCGTACGTGCCGATCATGGCGACCTTGTCGGCGCCGTACTTCTCGGTCACGTACCTGATCACCTCGACGCGCCGGCGCTCGTCGAAGTCGATGTCGACGTCGGGCATGGAGACGCGCTCGGGGTTGAGGAACCGCTCGAAGATCAGGCCGTGCGGGATCGGGTCGAGGTCGGTGATACCGAGGGCGTAGGCGACGATGGAGCCGGCCGCGGAGCCTCGGCCGGGGCCGACCGCGATGCCGTTGTTCTTGGCCCACATGATGAAGTCGGCGACGACGAGGAAGTAGCCCGGGAACCCCATCTGGATGATGACGTCCATCTCGTAGTCGACCTGGCGCTGCCGGTCCTCGGGGATCCCGCCCGGGAAGCGGCGCTCCATGCCGCGGCGGACCTCCTCCTTGAACCAGGTGACCTCGGTGTAGCCCTCCGGGATGTCGAACTTGGGCATGAGGTCGCGCTTCTCGAACATGCCCGTGGTGTCGATCTGCTCGGCCACCAGGAGCGTGTTGCGGCAGCCCTCCTGCCAGGCGTCCGAGGAGTCGATGGCGTACATCTCGTCCGTGGACTTCAGGTAGTAGCCGGTGCCGTCGAACTTGAAGCGGTCCGGGTCGGAGAGGTTCTTGCCGGTCTGGATGCACAGCAGCGCGTCATGGGCGGTCGCCTCGTGCGCGTACGTGTAGTGCGAGTCGTTCGTCACCAGCGGCGGGATGCCGAGCTTCTTGCCGATCTCCAGCAGGCCGTCGCGGACCCGGCGCTCGATCTCGATGCCGTGGTCCATCAGCTCCAGGAAGTAGCGGTCCTTGCCGAAGATCTCCTGGTACTCGGCGGCCGACTTCAGCGCCTCGTCGAACTGGCCGAGGCGCAGCCGGGTCTGGAGCTCGCCGGAGGGGCATCCGGTGGAGGCGATGAGCCCCTCGGACCACTGGGCGATGGTCTCCTTGTCCATCCGGGGCCACTTCTGCAGCCAGCCCTCCTTGTACGCGTCGGAGGAGAGCCGGAAGAGGTTGTGCAGGCCCGTCGCGTTCGCCGCCCAGATCGTCTTGTGGGTGTAACCACCGGAACCGGAGACGTCGTCCCGCTTCTGGTGCGGCTGGCCCCACTGGATCTTGCGCTTGTTGCGCCGGGACTCGGGCGCGACATATGCCTCGATCCCGATGATCGGGGTGATCCCGGCCTTCTTCGCGGAGTGGAAGAAGTCGTACGCCCCGTGCAGGTTGCCGTGGTCGGACATGGCGATGTGTGTCATGCCCATCTCATTGCAGGCGTTGAACATGTCCTTCAGCCGCGCGGCACCGTCCAGCAGCGAGTACTGGGTGTGGACGTGCAGGTGCGTGAACGGCGGCTTCGACACGGTTGCGGCCTCCTGGTCAGCGGATCGGCGGATGCGGCGCGGGGCGGCGCCTTATGTGCGGGACGGTGGTCGGGCGACCGGCGGGCGGACGTCGACGGGGGGTCCGGCGGGCTGCGGGCAGCTCGGGGGACAGCGAAGAAGTCTATGCCTCAGGACGGACATCCGGCGGAGTCTCCCCCGTACTCCCGGCGAGGGTCGCGGGCGGTCGCCAAGGGGTCGCGGGCAGTGGTCGTCCGCGATCTTCACGGGCCGGGGAGGCGATCCTCACGGGCCGGGGGGAGGCGATCCTCACAGGCCGGGGAGGCGGCCTGCATCCGTCGGGCGAGGCCGCCCGCACCGACCCAGGAGCCGGCCTGCACCGGCCGGGTGGCCGGGTGACCGGGTGTCGGGTGACCAGGTGACCGGGTGGCTGGGCGAGGTCACCGCCCCGGCCGCCGAGCCGCACCGGCCGGGGCGGTGGCCTCGCCGACTCAGAGGCTCAGAGGCGGGCGTCGCGGGGCGGTATCCGTGAGCAGGGAGGAGCGGGTGCTGCCCCGGAGGTGGGGTTCGCGCTCTTCCGCGATTCTCGTCGGTCCGGTACGGGCACTCCCGTCCGCGGTCGGTCGTTGAAGGCTGCGGAGGATCCGTCGCCCCGGACGGCACCCCCGTTCCACACGTTCACGCGTCACCACCCGCACCAGGAGGCACCCAGCGATGCCGGTTTCGCAGCTCAGCCACGAGCGACGCGGCGAGCAGATCCTCGACGTCTTCGACACCGCCTTCGGCGCGCTCCTGGCCGCCGACCCGGCCGCGTTCCGGGTGAAGTTCCGGAAGATGGCGGCCTCCGCCTTCGCCTTCTACCGGGGCACGGCGTGCCTCTTCTACCAGGACATGCAGGACGGCGTCGGCGGGGCCGAGGGCCGGACCGGCGAGGGGACGGCCGGTGGGCCGTACCTGGACGACCGCACCTCGCGCGTGTGGATCCACGGCGATCTCCACGCGGAGAACTTCGGCACGTACATGGACTCCCAGGGCCGTCTGATCTTCAACGTCAACGACTTCGACGAGGCCTACGTCGGCCCCTTCACCTGGGACCTGAAGCGGTTCGCCGGCTCCGTCGCGCTGATCGGCTACGCGAAGGCGCTCAGCGACGAGCAGATCAGCGAGCTGGTGCGGGTGTACGCGGGCGCGTACCGCGAGCGGATCCGCGCCCTCGCGACCGGCGCCAAGCAGGACGAGGTCCCGCCGTTCACGCTGGACACCGCCGAGGGGCCACTGCTGGACGCGCTGCGCGTCGCCCGCTCGCTGACCCGCTTCGGGCTGCTGGACACGATGACCGAGATCCGCGACTTCGAGCGCCGTTTCGCCCCGGGCGGCGGCTCCGTCGAGCTGGACGCGGCCACCCGCTACAAGGTCCTCGCGGCGTTCGACGGCTATCTGGAGACGCTGCCGGAGTCGTCGCTGGCCCGCCCGGACTCCTACCGGGTCAAGGACGTGGTCGGCCGCCGGGGCATCGGCATCGGTTCGGCCGGGCTGCCGTCGTACAACATCCTCCTCGAGGGCAACAGCGACGCCCTGGAGAACGACGTCGTGATCTACATCAAGCAGGCCCAGACCCCGGCCGTCTCCCGGCATGTCACGGACCCGGCGATCCGCGAGTACTTCCAGCACGAGGGCCACCGCACGGTGATCTCCCAGCGCGCCCTCCAGGCGCACGCCGACCCGTGGCTCGGCTGGACCGAGCTGGACGGTGCGGGCCAGCTGGTCGCCGAGGTGTCGCCGTACGCGGTCGACCTGGACTGGGGCGACATCGACGACCCGGAGGAGATCGCCGGCGTCGTCGCCGACCTGGGCCGGGCCACGGCCACGATGCACGCGGCGGCGGACGACCAGTCCGGCGAGTCCCTGGTGCCGTTCTCCACCGAGCGGGCCATCGACGCGGCGATCGCCGCCGACGAGGACGGCTTCGCCCCCCTGCTGGTGGACTTCGCGCACACCTACGGCGCACGCGCGCGTGCGGACCACCAGATCTTCGTGGACCTGTTCCGCAACGGCCGGATCCCCGGCCTGTAGGGGCGCGGCCGGTGCCTGCGGCACCACAGGCACCGGCCGCGGTGCATGGCCCGCGGTGCATCGGTCCGCGACGCGGCATCGCGCGTGCGTTCGCACAGGCACTCTTTAGGGGCGCCTTACGCGGGCCCGTGGGACACTCGGAACCGTTATGGACATGCCCGGGACTCCGCTCAGAGCCGTGCGCGCGGCGCTGTTCACGGCACTGGTCGTGACGCTCAGCACCGCGTCGCACGTCCTGCTGTCCGGGGTTCCGCTGCCGCTGCCCGCGGTGGCCGTGACGGCCGCCGCCGTCTTCGCCCTCGCCTACACACTGGCGGGCCGCGAACGCGGCTTCGGCGGGATCGCCGCGCTGCTGATCCCGCTGGAGCTGGCCGCCGACACCCTGTTCACCACGGGCCAGCGCGCCTGCTACGGCAGCGCGGGCGGCCCCGTCGCGGGCCCCCTGCGCTCGGTCGGCCTCGATGTGCTGTGCGCCGGCGACGTCGGCACTCCGCTCGCCCGGGCCGCCGGAGACTCCTCCCGCGCGGCCGCACTGCTCGCGCACGCCGGTCCGGCCGCCGCCTGGATACTGCTCGCCGCACACGTCGGCGTGGGCCTGCTGGCGGCCGCCTGGCTGCGCCGCGGCGAGCGGGCGCTCGCCCAGCTGCTGGGCGCGGCGGTCGCCGCGGGCTTCCGGCCGCTGCTGCTCGCGGTCGCCGCGGTGACGGTACGACTCGAGCCGGCGCGCCCCCGTACGCCGCGCTCCCCGCGCCGCCCGGCCACCGCGCGCACCCTGCTCCTCACCTACTCCCTGGGTCGGCGTGGACCGCCGTGCTCCCTCGCCGTCACCGCCTGACCAGCGGCGACGGTACCGGCAGAGCACCTGTAGTCCCCCGTACGTACCCCACCGCGCACGGCATGTGCGCGTCCCCCAGGGAGAGCACCCCCATGAGCAAGCGGAACAGCCAGGCGGCGAAGACGGCGGCCCGGGAGCGGCTGCGCCAGGAGCGCGAGCGGCAGGCCAAGCGTGAGAAGGCGAAGCGGCAGGCCATCGTCGCCGGTTCGATCGTCGCCGTCCTCGCGATAGCCGGCGGCATCGGCTACGCCGTCGTGCAGAGCAACCAGCCCACGAAGTGGGAGGAGGCCGCCGACGCGAAGGTGGTCGCCCCGGCCAACAGCTCGGGCAAGGACGGCACCACCGTCGTGATCGGCGACTCCAAGACCGACAACGTGGTCCACCTCTTCGAGGACCCGCGCTGCCCGGGCTGCGCCAGCTTCGAGCAGACCCTCGGCGAGACCGTCAACAAGGGCATGGAGGACGGTGACTACAAGATCCAGGTCACCCTGGGCACCTTCCTCGACGGCAACCTCGACGGTGAGGGCTCCAAGAACGCGCTGAGCGCGCTCGGTGCCGCCCTGAACGTGAGCCCTGAGGCGTTCATCGACTACAAGACCGCGCTGTACTCGGCGAAGTACCACCCGGACGAGTCGACGGACGAGTTCGCCAAGGACAGCTATCTGATCGAGGTCGCCGACACGGTGGACGCGCTGAAGAACAACAAGAAGTTCCAGAACGCGGTCGAGAAGGGCACGTACGACGCCTGGGCGATGCGGATGAGCAAGTCCTTCGACGACGCCGAGGGCGTCGAGCAGACGCCCACCGTCAAGATCAACGACAAGAAGATCGACACCCCGTCCTCGGTCGCCGAGTGGCAGACGGCCCTGAAGGACGCGGGCGTCACCAAGTAAGGACCGAGGGGCATCGGGCAAGAGCGCAAGCGTCGTCACGTGAGGACGCGGGCGTCACCGTCACCCCTCAGGTGACGCGCGACGGACGTGCGGGCGAACTCTTCGCGGTTCGCCCGCAGTTCGCGTCACGCGGCGCGTGTTCCGTCTTACCTGAGGACATACCGATCAGTAATCTGATCGGCCGTGACCAGTCGCATCGATCTTCACACCAGCCCCGGCCGTCCCGCGCCGCGCCGCCGTACCGTCGTCAAGGCGGCCGCGGCCGGTGCCGCCCTCGCGGCCCCGCTGGCCGCCGCGATACCGGCGCAGGCCGCCCAGGCGCCCGCGTTCCTGCACGGCGTCGCCTCCGGCGATCCCCTGCCCGACGGCATCCTGCTGTGGACCCGCGTGACGCCCGCGCCGGAGGCGACCCCCGGCTCCGGGCTCGGCCCGGACACCGAGGTGAGCTGGACCGTCGCCCTGGACAAGGCGTTCACCCACGTCGTCGCCAAGGGCTCCACCACCGCGTCGGCCGCCTCGGACCACACCGTGAAGGCGGACATACGCGGCCTCTCGCCCGCCACCGACTACTGGTTCCGCTTCTCCGCGGGCGGCACCGACTCCCCGGCCGGCCGCGCCCGCACCGCCCCGACCGCCGACGCCTCGGTGGCCTCCCTGCGCTTCGGTGTGGTCTCCTGCGCCAACTGGGAGGCCGGGTACTTCGCCGCCTACCGCCACCTCGCCGCGCGCGGCGACCTGGACGCGTGGCTGCACCTGGGCGACTACATCTACGAGTACGGCACCGGCGAGTACGGCACCCGCGACACCGTCGTACGGCCGCACGCGCCGGCGCACGAGATCCTCACCCTCGCCGACTACCGCATCCGGCACGGCCGCTACAAGACCGACCCGGACCTGCAGGCCCTGCACGCGGCGGCCCCGGTCGTCGCCATCTGGGACGACCACGAGATAGCCAACGACACCTGGTCGGGCGGCGCCGAGAACCACACCGAGGGCACGGAAGGGTCCTGGGCGACGCGCCGGTCCGCGGCCAAGCAGGCGTACTTCGAGTGGATGCCCGTCCGCCCGGCGATCGCGGGCACCACCTACCGCCGGCTGCGCTTCGGGAAGCTGGCCGACCTCTCCCTCCTCGACCTGCGCTCGTTCCGCTCCCAGCAGGTCTCGATCGGCGACGGGGACGTGGACGACCCGGACCGTACGCTGACGGGCCGGGCCCAGCTCGACTGGCTGAAGGCCGGCCTCGCCGCCTCGGACACGGCCTGGCGCCTGGTCGGCAACCCGGTGATGATCGCGCCGTTCGCCCTCGGCAACCTCACCGCCGACCTGCTGAAGCCGCTCGCCGAACTGCTCGGTCTGCCGAAGGAGGGCCTCGCCCTCAACCCCGACCAGTGGGACGGCTACACCGACGACCGCCGCGAACTCCTCGCCCACCTGCGCGGCAACGGCATCCGCAACACGGTCTTCCTCACCGGCGACATCCACATGGCCTGGGCCAACGACGTCCCGGTGAACGCAGGAACGTATCCGCTGTCCGCCTCCGCCGCCACCGAGTTCGTGGTCACCTCGGTGACCTCCGACAACCTCGACGACCAGCTCAAGGTCCCCGAGGGCACCGTCTCGGCCGTGGCCGCCCCGCTGATCCGCGCCGCCAACCGGCACGTCCACTGGGTCGACACCGACCGGCACGGCTACGGCGTCCTGGACATCACCGCCGAGCGCGCGCAGATGGACTACTACGTGATCGCCGACCGTACGCAGCCCGGCACGGCCTCGTCCTGGGCGCGCTCGTACCGCACCCGCAGCGGCACGCAGAAGGTGGAGCGGGTGTACGACCCGGTGGGCTGACCGGGAGCGGGACCTCCTCTCACAGGCTGTCGAGGAAGCCGAGCGCCACCTTCCAGGTGGCCTCGGCGGCCTCCTCGTCGTAGTCCGGGAGGTCGGGATCGGTGTAGAGGTGCCCCGCGCCGCGGTACCGGTGCACCTCCACATCGGCGCCCGCCCGCCGCATCCGCAGGTACCACGCGCTCAGCCAGTCGTCCGGCTCGAAGGGGTCGGGCTCGGCGACGTGGAGCTGGACGGGCAGCTCGTCCACCGACGCGTTCTCCGCGATGTCGGACGTGCCGTGCAGGAGCAGCAGTCCGCGGGCCTTGTCGTCGCCGAGCGCCAGGGTCTGCGCGATCGCCGCGCCGAGCGAGAACCCGGCGTAGACGAGGCCCCGCTCGGAGTAGGGCGCCGCGGCCAGCACCGCGCGCTTCAGCAGCTCCTCCTTGCCGATGCCGTCCTTGAAGGCACTGCCCTCCTCCACCGTCGTGAAAGTACGGCCCTCGAACAGGTCGGGCGTCCACACCTCGTGTCCCGCCGCGCGCAGCCGGTCGGCGGCGGCCCCCACGGCCGGGCGCGGGCCGTAGATCGAGTGAAAGAGCATGATGTTCATGGGGCCATGCTGCCAGCCGGCACTGACACCGGGGCCGACGACCCGGACCAGGTCCGCCCCCCAAGCCCCCGGGCCCCGGGCCCCGGCCCCCGGGCCATACCCACGATCGCGCCGAAGTCACATGTTCATGACCGCGTATGCCGGTTAGGTTCGTGTGCATGGAGAACGTACTGCGCCCACTGGTGGTCGTGGGCGGTTCGGTGCTGCTCACCCTGGTCATCGGGTGGGTCACCGACCACCTGCTGCGCAAAGCGGACGATCGTGACCGGGAGACCCCGCTGTGGGGCCTGCTGCGCCGCGCACGCATCCCCTACCAGCTCGTGCTGTGCGTGGCCCTGCTCAGAGGTTCCTACGACCAGGCGGACCTCCTGCCCAGGCACGAGATCGCCATCGAACGGGTTCTGACGCTGCTGCTCATCGGGTCCGCCGCCTGGCTGGTGATCCGGATCGCGGCCGCGATAGTCGAGACGACGTACAGCCGCTACGCGCGCGCCCACCGCGACCCCGCCCGGGTCCGCCGGGTGCGCACCCAGGTGACCCTCATCATGCGGGTCGTCTCCGCGATCGTGGGCGTCGTGGCGGTCGCGGCCATGCTGCTGACCTTCCCGGCGATGCGCGCGGCCGGCGCCTCGCTGCTCGCCTCGGCGGGCATCCTCGGCATCGTCGCCGGTGTCGCCGCGCAGTCCACGCTGGGCAACATGTTCGCCGGGCTGCAGATCGCCTTCGGCGACATGGTGCGCATCGGGGACACCGTGGTGGTGGACGGCGAGTGGGGCACGGTGGAGGAGATCACCCTCACCTTCCTGACCGTACGGACCTGGGACGAGCGCCGCATCACGATGCCCGTCTCGTACTTCACCTCCAAGCCCTTCGAGAACTGGTCGCGCGGCACCCCCCAGATGACCGGCATCGTCTACCTCCACGTCGACCACTCGGCCCCCGTGGAGGCGATGCGCGAGAAGCTCCGCGACATCCTGCGCGAGTGCCCGGCCTGGGACGGCCGCGCCTACGGCCTGCAGGTCACGGACACCACCCCGAGCACCATGCAGGTACGGGCCCTGGTGACCGCGAAGGACGCGGACGACATCTGGACGGTACGGGTGGAGGTCCGCGAGCGGCTGATCCGCTGGCTGGCCGACGAGCACCCGTACGCCCTGCCCCGCGTCAACACGGCCGACGCGCTCCTGCCTCCGGCACGCTCGGGCGACGGCCGGTCCGACAGCGCGACCGACGGTGCGGTCGGCCGGTCCGGCGGCGCGACGGTCGGTGGTACGGGCGGCCGGGGGAACGGCGCGGCCGCCCGCTCCACGTCCCGCGACCGCGCGTACGAGTCCCCCGGGACGGGCCCGGCCCGAGGCTGAGGGACAGCTGAGGGGCAGCCGGGGGACGGACGAGCATCAACCAGAGGTGGCGGCCGTGGGCTACGCACCCCGCGCGCGGGACGACGCCGACACGCCCCGACGGCCGTCGAGCCGGGGAACCACGCGGCCCACCACCCGCTTCCCCGGCTCGACGGCCCGAGGACGACACATCCACCCACCCGAACGGCCCGGCGGGGGCCGGCACAGAGCCACCCACCCGAACGCCCGGCCCGACGACCCGTACGTACCCCTCGGCCGTGTCCCGCGCGCGGCACCTGCCTCCCGTACTGCACGCCCCGTACGCACGCGTCGGCGACACGTCGCGGGCGTCCGCTCCCCTGGGCCGCCCTACGTGCAGCCGCCTCCCAGGACCCCGTCTCCCGACCCGCCCCAGCAGCACCCACCGCCCCTCGGACCCACCCCCGGGGACAGTACGTCTCAGCCCAGCCCCGACCCGTCCCGCCTCGCGAACCCCACTCTCCCCGGGCTCCTCGAGCACGGCCCTCACCCGACCAGCGGAGCGTCAGCGCAGGCTCCGGACGTCCAGGTGCCGCAGCACCCGGTCCACGATCTCGGGGTCCGCGCCCGGCTCGCTGCGTGCGGCCAGCACCTCGTGGCGGGCCGCGCTCAGCATCTCGCCCTGGATCCGCCGCAGTCTCCGGAGCCGCAGGTGCCGCTGCTCGAGCCCCGCCCTGCGCTCGTCCTCCCCCATGTCGGGACTGATCCGTACGCCGATGTCGAAGGCCCGCCGGAGGAGTTGCTCGATGAGTTCGTCCGGCAGTCCCTCCGCCTCCTCGATCTGCCTCAGCCGCCGCTTCGCCGCGCCGGCGGCCCGGACCGCGAGCTGCTTCTCGAACTTCTTCTCGGCCTCCGTGTCCGCCTTCACCCCCAGCCGCCCGACCAGCCAGGGCAGGGTGAGCCCCTGGAGCAGCAGCGTCCCCATGATCACGCCGAACGCGATGAACACGATCTCGTCCCTGACCGGGAAGGACGACCCGTCCTCCGTCTGTAGCGGAATGGCCAGCGCCAGCGCCACGGAGGCCACCCCGCGCATTCCGGACCACCACATCACCACGGTCTCCCGCCAGGTCAGCGGAATGTCCTCGTCGTGGTCCCGGTCCAGCCGGGCGTGCAGCCACCGGGTGAGCCAGGTCGCCGGCAGCAGCCACAGCAGCCGTAGGAGCACGACGACTCCCAGGATCGCCAGGGCCCAGCCGAGCATCTCGTGCCAGCGCCCGGTCGCCGTCCTGATCGCGTTGTGCAGTTCGAGACCGATCAGCCCGAAGGCGACCCCGGTCACCAAGGTGTCCACCACGTCCCAGAACGTGTGCCCGGCGAGCCGTGTCATGACATCGTCCGCGTCGGCGGCGTGCTCGGACAGGAACAGGGCCGTGGTGAGCACGGCGAGCACCCCGGACCCGTGCAGTTCCTCGGCCAGCACGTAGGAGGCGTACGGCACGAGCAGGGTGAGCCCGACCTGGAGGGTGGCGTCCCCGAGGATGTCCAGCAGCTTGTACGCGGCCCAGCCCAGCCCCAGGCCGACGGCGACGGCGACGACGGCCGACAGCACCAGTTCCAGCGCGGCGTCCGGCAGGGAGAAGGATCCGCTGACGGCGGCGGCGATCGCGACGTGGTAGAGCACGATGGCCGTCACGTCGTTGAAGAGTCCCTCGCCCTCCAGGATGGACACCAGCCGCCGCGGCAGGCCGAGCCGTCCCGCCACGGCCGTCGCGGCCACCGGGTCGGGCGGCGCGACGAGCGCGCCGAGTGCCACGGCGGCGGCGACCGGCAGCCCCGGCACGATCGTGTGGGCGACCGCGCCCACCGCCGCGGTGGTGACGAAGACCAGCGCCACGGCCAGCAGGAAGATCGGCCGCCGGTTGGCCGCGAACTGCCGCCAGGAGGTCTTCCGCACCGCCGCGTACAGCAGGGGCGGCAGCAGCGCGGGCAGGATGAGCTCGGGCGCGATGTCCACGTTGGGCACGAAGTCCGGCACGGCGAGGACGATCCCGAGGATCGTCATCAGCACCGGTGCCGGCAGCCCCCACCGGTCGCCCAGCGGAACGCTCACCAGGGCCCCGAGCAGCAGGGTGAACAGCAGGGCCAACTGATCCACGGTCGCGCTCCGCCGGTCTGGACGATCAAGGCACCCCGATGCCCAGGGTGCCACGCACCACCCCGCGCGGCCCGTCCGCGCCCGACGGCGCGCCGCCCGCTCCGGCATCGTGGGAACGGTCCTTACGGGCCGCAGTACTCCGGATGCCCACATCGGCGCGGCTCACGCCGGGGCACGCCCGCCTCTCCCGTCACACGTTCCGCATCAGCACATCAGTTGATCAGAGAGCGCTCAGTTGATCAGGGAGCGCTCCGCATCGCCGGATCGGAGGGCGCGCCGCATCGCCTGGTGCGGTATGCCGGCGTCGGGGAACTCCGGCCCGTACGCCACGTATCCCAGCCGCTCGTAGAACCCCAGGGCGTGCGTCTGCGCGTGCAGATCCACCGCCGTCAGCCCGAGCTCCCGCGCCGCGCCCTCGATGGCCCGCACCAGGGCAGCGCCCACGCCGAGTCCGCGCGCCTGCTTCATCACGGCGAGCCGCCCGAGCGAACCCACCGCCGGGTCGCCGCCGGTCTTCCCCGCGGCCGCCTCACCGGACAGCAGCCGGCCGGTGCCGAGCGGCGTCCCGTCCTCCCGGACGGCCAGCACATGGACCGCGAGGGCGTCGTACGGGTCGTACTCGATGTCCTCCGGGACGCCCTGCTCGGCGACGAAGACCTCCTTGCGCACCGCGAAGCACGCCTCACGGTCGGCCGGCTCCGCGGCTATGCGCACCACATACGAGGGGCCGCTCATCCGTACGTCTCCTCCCGCACCCGGTCCAGGGCCTTCTGCAGGTCCTCGGGGTAGTCGCTCTCGAACTCGACCCACCGTCCGTCCCCGGGGTGCTCGAAGCCGAGCCGCACCGCGTGCAGCCACTGCCGGGTGAGGCCGAGCCGCTTGGCGAGCGTGGGGTCCGCGCCGTACGTGAGGTCGCCCGCGCAGGGGTGCCGGTGGGCCGACATGTGCACGCGGATCTGGTGGGTGCGCCCGGTCTCCAGCTTCACGTCCAGCAGCGACGCCGCGCGGAACGCCTCGATGAGGTCGTAGTGCGTGACGGACGGCTTGCCGTCGGCCGTGACCGCCCACTTGTAGTCGTGGTTCGGGTGCCGCCCGATGGGCGCGTCGATGGTGCCGCTCGTCGGGTCGGGGTGCCCCTGCACCAGCGTGTGGTAGCGCTTGTCGACCGTGCGCTCCTTGAACTGGCGCTTGAGGAAGCTGTACGCGTACTCCGACTTGGCCACCACCATCAGCCCCGACGTGCCCACGTCGAGCCGGTGGACGATGCCCTGGCGCTCCGCGGCGCCCGAGGTCGAGATCCGGTAGCCCGCGGCGGCGAGCCCGCCGATCACGGTCGGGCCGGTCCAGCCGGGGCTCGGGTGCGCGGCCACGCCGACCGGCTTGACGATCACGACCACGTCGTCGTCGTCGTACACGATCTCCATGCCCTCGACCCGCTCGGCGACGACCTGGACGGGCGCGGGCGCCTGCGGCATCTCGACCTCGAGCCAGGCCCCGCCCCGCACCCGCTCGGACTTGCCGACCACCGTGCCGTCGACCAGCACCTTGCCCGCCGCGGCCAGCTCCGCGGCCTTGGTGCGGGAGAAGCCGAACATGCGGGAGATGGCGGCGTCGACGCGCTCGCCCTCCAGGCCGTCGGGCACGGGCAGGGTACGGATCTCGGGAATCGTGCTCACCCGTCGAGTATGCCGGACGGGTCCGACAACGCCGTACGCGCGCCCCTGAGCAGGCCGTCAGACCTTCGGTCCCTCAGTGCCTCAGTGCCTCAGTCCTTGTGGACGGTGCCGTCCGGGTCGAGCCCCCGGAAGGACAGCAGCACGATGAGGATGCCTCCGCAGACGATCGCGGAGTCGGCCAGGTTGAACACGGCGAAGCCCTTGGGGGCGATGAAGTCCACCACCGCCCCTTCGAAGACGCCGGGCGCGCGGAAGATGCGGTCCGTGAGGTTGCCCAGCGCACCGCCGAGCAGCAGCCCGAGCGCGACGGCCCAGGGCAGGCTGTAGAGCTTGCGCGCGAGCCGGACGATCACCACG
The DNA here is from genome assembly GCF_014650915.1 of Streptomyces poonensis. Taxonomy (GTDB): domain Bacteria; phylum Actinomycetota; class Actinomycetes; order Streptomycetales; family Streptomycetaceae; genus Streptomyces; species Streptomyces poonensis. The sequence goes on from NZ_BMVW01000015.1 coordinate 175,793, forward strand.
ATCACGGCCGTCGCGATCACCGTGAAGATGACGGTGAACGCCTCGCCGAAGCCGAAGGCGGCGCCCGCGTTGCGGATCGCCACAAACCTCAGCCACTCCCCGACGATCTCGATCGGCTCGTGGTGCTCCAGCTTCTCGACCACGATCATCTTGCTGATCAGGTCGAGGGCGTACGCCAGGACGGCGACCATGAACAGCACGGCGATCCGCCGCTTGCCCCGGGGCCGCGCGCCGGCACCGCCCGCCTCGCTCTCCGCCACGCCGTCCGTCGTTGCGTCCGCGTCGGACACCTCGCCGGCCCCCTGCGCCCCTTCGGAGCGGGACTCCGGCCCCGCTCCGACGGCCGGGCCGGCTCCGGACGCAGGTCCCGTGCCGGACACGGATCCCGTCCCGGGCACGGGGTCCGCCCCGCGCGCGGGGCCGGTGTCCGGCCGCCCGGCCGGGGCGTGCGGGGCCCGTGTGCCGTCGTCGGAGCCGGACCGCTCGCCCGCGGCCGCCCGCCCTTCGGACCGCTCCGGCCCGGCTCCCGCCGCGTCGGGGGTGTCCGGCGTACCGATGATGCGCTCCGCCTCTGCCACGTGAGTCCCTCAACCTAGGTGCCTGACTGAGGACGAGAGTACGTCACGGTCCCCGCCGATCATGTGCTCAGGCGGCACTCAGTAACGGCGTTCCTGCTTCTGCTTGCACTCGACGCACAGGGTGGCCCGCGGGAAGGCCTGCATACGGGCCTTGCCGATGGGCTTGCCGCAGTTCTCGCAGAGCCCGTACGTGCCCGCGTCGAGCCGCTCCAGGGCCCGCTCGGTCTGTTCCAGCATCTCGCGGGAGTTCTGCGCCAGCGCCATCTCGTGCTCGCGGGTGATGTTCTTGGCACCGGTGTCGGCCTGGTCGTCGCCGGCGCCGTCGCCGCTGTCGCGCATCAGCCCCGCGAGCGCCCGCTCGGACGCGTCGAGCTCGGTCCGCAGCCGCATCGCCTCGGACTCCAGTTCCGCACGCGCCTCGGCGACCTCCTCCGGTGTCCAGGGGTCCTCGCCGGGGCGCACCGCGAGCTCGCCGGGCTCCACCGCGCCGGCCCGTGCCTTGGGGACTGCCGTGGGCTTCTTCGCCACCGTGTTCGCCGCTGTGGCCGTGCCAGGAGTCTTCTTCGCAACCACTGTGGTCGCTCCCGTCGTCTTCGCGGCCTGGGCCGCACCCGCCTTCTTGGCCGTGCTCTTATCGGCCGCGCTCGTCGGGGAGGCCGGCCTGTCGGTGCCTCCCCGGACGGCGGCGCTCCGCGCGGCGGCGGGCTTCTTCGCGGCGGCCTTCCTCACCGCCGCCTTCTCACCGGCCGCCTCTCCGGCCACCGGTCTCGCCGGGCCCTCCTCCTCGGTCACCTTCTTCGAGGGAGCCGCCTCCGAAGCGGTTCCTGCCGACGCGGTTCCTGCCGAAACAGTCCTTCCCGAAGTGCTCTTCGCCGATGCGGTCCCTCTGGCGGCCTTTCCCCCGGAAGCGGAAGCCGCCTCTTTGCCGCCCCCGCCACCGGCCCGTCCACCGGCCCGTCCACCGGCCCGTCCACCGGAGGCATCCTTCCTCGCCACCGCCCCGACACCACCGGCCTTCCCGGCGGCCGCCCCGCCGGAGGCCCCCGCGGCCGTGGATCTCCTGGACGCCGACTGCTGTCCGGCGGTCTTCTTCGCCACCATGGCCGCGGCCCCTTCACATATTGTGATCTTGCTCGCGAATCGTGCTGGGACGATAAATCGACTTGAGTCCTACGGCAACGGGGCGCACCGCTCGATTCGCCCGCCCCGCACACGCGCCTCGGCGAGCCTGCAAGCGTTGTGCCCAGCTCCCCGCCCGGTAATCCGTCACGGCGGGCGCCCCAAAACCGGACCGCGGACCCGCTCCATTCGGGTCACACCCAGGTGTCGCGCCCGGCGTCACGCCTCGGCCCTCCTGGCCCCGGCCACGCGCTCCACCGATCACTTCGCCCGGCTTCCGCCCCTGCCCGCCCACCCCGGGCGGCCCAAAACCGGTCGGCCGTTGTCCCCGGGGCGCCGTACACTGGGCGGAGCGAGAAGCGTGGATGGGGACGAGTAGCGGCGTACGCAGCCAGGAGCGACCCGGGGACGGTGGAAGCCCGGGGGCGAGCGCGACGTGAAGATCACCCCGGAGCCGCCGGAAGAAAGCCGGAGCGGGCCCTGCAGGACGCACAGGACATGCGGGACGGCCGCCCCGGCGAGTAGAACCGGTTTCGCGACCTCAATGAGGGGGCTCATCGGTGTGCACGAGGCGCCGGGGAGCCAAGGAGGGTGGTACCGCGGGAGCGCGCCGTACGCGGCGCAGGCAGCAAGCAGGCTCTCGTCCCTCCGACGGAAGGCAGAAAGTCCGTTGGAGGAAGCTCGCCGATGACAGCGCCGACGTACCGCCAGGTACCCGCCCAGGTCGACCTGCCCGCCCTCGAGCACGCCGTGCTCGACTTCTGGCGCGAGCAGAAGATCTTCGCCAAGAGCCTGGAGCAGTCCGAGGGACGCCCCGAGTGGGTGTTCTACGAGGGCCCGCCCACGGCCAACGGCATGCCCGGTGCCCACCACATCGAGGCCCGCGTCTTCAAGGACGTCTTCCCCCGCTTCCGCACCATGCGCGGCTACCACGTGGCCCGCAAGGCGGGCTGGGACTGCCACGGCCTCCCGGTGGAGCTGGCCGTCGAGAAGGAGCTCGGCTTCTCCGGCAAGCAGGACATCGAGGCGTACGGCATCGCCGAGTTCAACGCCAAGTGCCGCGAGTCCGTGACCCGTCACACCGACGCGTTCTCCGAGCTCACGACCCGCATGGGCTACTGGGTCGACCTGGACGACGCGTACCGCACGATGGACCCCGAGTACGTGGAGTCCGTCTGGTGGTCGCTCAAGGAGATCTTCAACAAGGGCCTGCTGGTCCAGGACCACCGCGTCGCCCCCTGGTGCCCGCGCTGCGGCACCGGCCTGTCCGACCACGAGCTGGCCCAGGGCTACGAGACGGTCGTCGACCCCTCGGTGTACGTCCGTTTCCCGCTCACCTCCGGTCCGCTCGCGGGTGAGGCCGCGCTCCTGGTGTGGACGACGACCCCGTGGACCCTGGTGTCCAACACCGCGGTCGCCGCACACCCCGACGTCACCTACGTCGTCGCCACCAACGGCGAGGAGAAGCTCGTCGTCGCCGAGCCGCTCGTGGCGAAGTCCCTCGGCGAGGGCTGGGAGACCACCGGCCAGTCGTTCACCGGCGCCGAGATGGAGCGCTGGACGTATCAACGTCCGTTCGAGCTCGTGGAGTTCCCGGAACCCGCCCACTACGTGGTGAACGCCGACTACGTCACCACCGAGGACGGTACGGGCCTGGTCCACCAGTCCCCGGCCTTCGGTGAGGACGACCTCAAGGTCTGCCGCTCCTACGGCCTGCCCGTCGTGAACCCCGTCCGCCCCGACGGCACCTTCGAGGAGGACGTCCCGCTGGTCGGCGGCGTCTTCTTCAAGAAGGCGGACGAGAAGCTCACCGAGGACCTCGCGAGCCGCGGTCTGCTCTTCAAGCACCTCCCGTACGAGCACAGCTACCCGCACTGCTGGCGCTGCCACACGGCGCTCCTCTACTACGCGCAGCCGTCCTGGTACATCCGCACCACGGCCATCAAGGACCGCCTCCTCCAGGAGAACGAGAAGACCAACTGGTTCCCGGACTCGGTCAAGCACGGCCGCTACGGTGACTGGCTGAACAACAACATCGACTGGGCCCTGTCCCGCAACCGCTACTGGGGCACCCCGCTGCCCATCTGGCGCTGCGAGGACGACCACCTCACCGTGATCGGCTCCCGCGCGGAGCTCACCGAGCTGACCGGCACCGACCAGTCGGGCCTCGACCCGCACCGCCCGTACATCGACGAGGTCACCTTCGCGTGCCCCGAGGACGGCTGCGGCAGGACGGCCACGCGCGTGCCGGAGGTCATCGACGCCTGGTACGACTCGGGCTCGATGCCGTTCGCGCAGTGGGGCTACCCGTACAAGAACAAGGAGCTCTTCGAGAGCCGCTACCCGGCGCAGTTCATCTCGGAGGCCATCGACCAGACCCGCGGCTGGTTCTACACGCTGATGGCGGTCGGCACCCTGGTGTTCGACAAGTCGTCGTACGAGAACGTCGTCTGCCTCGGCCACATCCTCGCCGAGGACGGCCGCAAGATGTCCAAGCACCTGGGCAACATCCTGCAGCCGATCCCGCTGATGGACCAGCACGGCGCGGACGCGGTCCGCTGGTTCATGGCGGCCGGCGGCTCCCCCTGGGCGGCGCGGCGGGTCGGCCACGGCACGATCCAGGAGGTCGTCCGCAAGACGCTGCTGACCTACTGGAACACGGTCGCCTTCCAGGCCCTGTACGCGCGCACGTCCGGCTGGGCGCCCAGCGAGGCGGACCCGGCCCCGGCCGACCGCCCGCTCCTGGACCGCTGGCTGCTGTCCGAGCTGCACGCGCTCACCGACCAGGTCACGCAGGCCCTGGAGGGCTACGACACCCAGCGCGCCGGCAAGCTCCTGTCGGCGTTCGTCGACGACCTGTCCAACTGGTACGTACGCCGCTCGCGCCGCCGCTTCTGGCAGGGCGACAAGGCCGCGCTGCGCACCCTGCACGAGGTCGTCGAGACGGTCACCAAGCTGATGGCCCCGCTGACCCCGTTCATCACCGAGCGGGTCTGGCAGGACCTGATCGTGCCGGTCACCCCGGACGCCCCGGAGTCGGTGCACCTGTCCACCTGGCCGGAGGCGGACCTGACCGCCATCGACCCGGAGCTGTCCAAGCAGATGGTGCTGGTGCGCCGGCTGGTGGAGCTGGGCCGTGCCACGCGCGCGGAGTCCGGTGTCAAGACGCGTCAGCCGCTGTCGCGCGCGCTGGTCGCGGCGGCCGGCTTCGACGCCCTGAGCCCCGAGCTGCACACGCAGATCACGGAGGAGCTGAACGTCAGCTCGCTGGCGTCCCTGAGCGAGGTCGGCGGTTCGCTCGTCGACACCACGGCCAAGGCCAACTTCCGTGCGCTGGGCAAGCGGTTCGGCAAGCGCGTCCAGGACGTGGCCAAGGCCGTCGCGAACGCCGACGCGGCCGCGCTGTCCCTGGCCCTGCGCGAGGGCACGGCCTCCGTCGAGGTCGACGGCGAGACCATCGCCCTCGCCCCCGACGAGGTGATCATCACGGAGACGCCGCGCGAGGGCTGGTCCGTGGCGTCCGACTCGGGTGCGACGGTCGCCCTCGACCTGGAGATCACGGAGGAGCTGCGCCGCGCCGGTCTCGCCCGTGACGCGATCCGGCTGATCCAGGAGGCCCGCAAGAACAGCGGCCTGGACGTGGCCGACCGGATCGCGCTGCGCTGGACCGCCACCGACCCCGCGGTGATCGCGGCCCTGAGCGAGCACGCGGAGCTCATCGCCGACGAGGTCCTCGCCGCGGACTTCGCGCAGGGCGAGGCGGACGGCACATACGGGGCGCCGTTCACGGACGAGTCCCTGTCCCTGACGTTCCGGCTGCGCAAGGCGACGGCGCAGGAGTCGTAGGACGATCGGTCCGAGGCGGTCACCGTCCGCACGTCCGTACGGTGACCGCGGGCCGTCAGCGGCCGGTCGCCCAGTTCCCCCGTTCTCTTTCGGGTCACTGGGCGCAGTACGAGGGCCCGGTCCCCTTTTCGGGGGATCGGGCCCTCGTGCCGCATATGTCGGCCGCTGCCCCGATCGACCCGTGCGGAAAGGCGACCCGTGCAGAAAGGGCGAGGCCCCCGGATCATCCGGGGGCCTCGCCCTGTACGCGCTGCCGACGCGTGAGGCCTACTGGGGCCTACTGACGGCGGGCCGTCAGTTGTCGTCCTCGTCGATCAGGAAACCGCGCATCGGCGAGGGAGCCTGGCCCATCGGGGACGGGCCCTGCGGACGCACCGGCGCCATCGGCTGGGTCATGGCCGGGGACATCTGCTGCTGGCCGCCGTAGGAGGGCGCGGCCGGAGCCGGGGCACCACCCATCGGCTGGTTGCCGCCGTAGGACGGAGCGCTCGCGCCGGCCGGGGCCATGGAGGGCGCCGGGGACGGCGGGAGGGAGGCCGTGGCCGGAGTACGCGGCGGGGCGAGCGAGTCGTCCGCCTGGGTCTCCAGCTGACGCAGCTGGCTCTCCAGGTAGGACTTCAGCCGCGTACGGTACTCGCGCTCGAAGCCGCGCAGGTCCTCGACCTTGCGCTCCAGCGTGGCGCGGGCGGACTCCAGGGAGCCCATCGCGACACGGTGCTTCTCCTGCGCGTCCCGCTCCAGGGCGTCGGCCTTGGCACGGGCGTCGCGCTCCAGACCCTCGGCACGGCTGCGGGCCTCACCGACGATCTTGTTGGCCTCGGAACGGGCCTCCGCGATCGCCTGGTCGGCGGTCTGCTGGGCCAGCGACAGCACGCGCGCGGCACTGTCGCCGCCGGGACCCTGACCGGGCTGCGGAAGACCGCCGCCCATCGGGCCGGGGCCACCCATGGGACCGCCCATCGGGCCGCCCATCTGCTGCTGCATCGGACCGCCCTGGCCCATCGGGCCGCCCTGCCCCATCGGACCCTGACCCATCGGACCGGGACCCTGGGGGCCCTGACCGCTGGGACCGGCGGGCAGCTGCGGCGCACCGCTCGGCAGCTGGGGCGGACCACCCATGGGGCCGCCCATCTGCTGCTGCGGCGGGCCCGATATGCCGGCGGGAACGGGAGCGCCGGGACCGCGCATGCCCTGCTGCTGGTCCTGGGGGCCGGGACCACCGGGACCACCGGGGCCGCCGGGGCCCTCCGGGGGCTTGCGCATGTTCTGCTGGTTCTGCGCGGCGGCGCGCGTGGCGGCGGCCAGCTTGGCGCGCAGATCCTCGTTCTCGCGCAGCAGACGGGTCAGTTCGGCTTCGACCTCGTCGAGGAAGGCATCGACCTCGTCCTCGTCATAGCCTTCTCGGAGGCGGACGGTCGTGAACTGCTTGTTCCGCACGTCCTCGGGGGTCAACGGCATCTCTTCACCTCAACGTAGTCATCGGCAGTCGGCAAGACCGTATCGTCCACATTCACCTCGCGAGACTGCTCACGATGGAGATCAGGATGTAGACGATGATCATCAGTACGAAGAAGGACAGGTCAAGTGCCACGCCCCCGAGACGCAACGGCGGGATGAACCGCCGCAGAAGCTTGAGCGGTGGATCCGTGACAGTGTAGGTGGCCTCCAGAACGACGACCATCGCCTTGCCGGGTTGCCATGAGCGGGCGAACTGGAAGACGTAGTCCATGACCAGCCGGAAGATCAGCACGATCAGGAAACACATCAGCGCGACGTAGAGCACCTGCCAAACCACGCTCATGATCCGTGCTTCCCTCTCCCCTGTTCGTACAGCTTGTCCGGTTGTGCGTCTCAGCTCTGGTTGAAGAACCCGCCCTCTGCGATGCGGGCCTTGTCCTCCGCCGTGACATCGACGTTAGCAGGCGACAACAGGAACACCTTCTGCGTCACCCGCTCGATGCTTCCATGCAGACCGAACACCAAACCAGCGGCAAAGTCGACAAGTCGCTTCGCATCAGTGTCGTCCATCTCGGTCAGATTCATGATCACCGGGGTGCCCTCACGGAAGTGTTCCCCGATGGTACGGGCCTCGTTGTAGGTCCGCGGGTGCAGCGTGGTGATCCGGTACGGCTCTCGTTCCGACACGACCTTGGGCATGATCACCGGTGCGTTCTTCTCCAGGCTCTGACGTTCTTGTGTGATGGACGCCACGGGCGCGATCCGCGCCGGGCGCGCCGGTTCCGCGGGCAGTGGGGCGGAATGCGCCACCGGCTCACGCTGCACGGTGGGTTGCACGACTCGTACCGATTCGTCCCGTGGGGGCTGGTGCGTCTGATGCGACGTCTCGTGCCGCCTGCGGTCGCGCTCGGGCTCCGGGTCGAGCTCGGGTTCGAAGTCGTCGTCGGGGTCGAATCCGCGGCCGTCGTACCCATCGTCCTCCACGAGGCCGAGGTAGACCGCCATCTTGCGCATCGCGCCGGCCATGCTCTGAGTCCTCCGCTCTGTGGTGGATCGACTGACGACTTGCCAAGTGCCCGCGATCCACGTGGTCGCTATGCCCGCCTACCAGCGGTAATGACCATATTTTCTGCTGTGGTCCGACTTCTTGGCGACGTTACCCGAGCCTGGGGCGGACTCCGAGTACCGCGCTGCCGACGCGCACATGTGTCGCCCCGGCGGCCACGGCCTGCTCGAGGTCCGCGCTCATCCCTGCCGAGACCATGTTCGCAGCCGGATGGGCTCTGCGCAGGGCAGTCGACAAATCCATCAACCGCTCGAACGCCGCGCGTTCGCGCCCCGCGTACTCACCGGTGAGCGGCGCCACGGTCATCAGGCCGTCGAGCCGCAAGCCGGGCGAGTCCGCCACAAGACCGGCCAACTCCTCGATCCCGCCGGGGCCGACACCGCCCCGGTCCCCCCGGCCGCTCTCCCCTGCGTCGAGCGCGACCTGGAGCAGACACCCCACGTCGCGCCCCGCCCGGACGGCCTCCTTCGACAGAGCCGTGACGAGCTTGGGACGATCCACGGACTGTACGACATCGGCGTAACACACCACAGAACGGACTTTGTTGGTCTGCAACTGGCCGACGAAGTGCCAGGTAAGCGGCAGATCCGCGCACTCGGCGGCCTTGGGCGACGCGTCCTGGTCCTTGTTCTCGGCGACGTGCCGCACTCCCAGTTCCGAGAGAAAACGCACATCGCTCGCGGGGTAGGTCTTGGTGACCGCGATCAGGGTCACCTCCTCGCGCTTCCGGCCCGCCGCCGCGCACGCCGCCGCGATACGGTCCTCCACCTTCGCCAGGTTCTCGGCGAGTTCGGTCTTACGGTCCGTCATGCCCCATCAGTCCAGCCAGACATATCCCGCGAGTCGCCCTGTGGTGCGGTCGCGGCGGTACGAGAAGTGGTCGCCCGATTCGAACGTGCAGACCGGGGACTGCTCCCGGTCACGCACCCCGAGCCGGTCGAGCTGGGCGTGCACACCGGCGCTCACGTCCACGGCCGGGGTGCCCCAGCTCGTCGTGGCGTACGCCGCGGGCTCGGTGGCGGACACCTCGGCGCGCATCGCCTCGGGCACCTCGTAGCAGCGGCCGCAGACGGCGGGACCGGTGCGGGCCACGATCCGGGACGGCTCGGCACCCAGTTCGATCATGGCGCGGACGGCGGCGGGCACCACCCCGGCGACCATGCCGGGCCGTCCCGCGTGCGCCGCGCCCACGACCCCGGCGACGGGGTCGGCGAGCAGCACGGGGACGCAGTCGGCGGTGAGCACGGCGAGGGCGAGTCCGCGCCGGACGGTGACGAGCGCGTCGACGGACGGCACGGCCGAAGGGTCCGCGGAGCTCCAGGGCCCGTCGACCACCGCGACCTCCGGACCGTGCACCTGGTTCATCCAGACGACCTCGGCCGGGTCGAGCCCGAGCGACTTCGCGGCCAGCTCGCGATTGGTCCGTACCGTCTCCGGGTCGTCCCCGACGGCTCCGCCGAGGTTGAGCTCCTCGTACGGAGCGGCGCTCACCCCGCCCCACCGGTCGGTGAAGGCGAAGTGCGCGCCGCTCACGCTGTCGCGCTGCCCTATCACTTCAGGAAGTCCGGCACGTCCAGTTCCTCGGCCGCGCTGTCCGCGTACGTCCGGGACGGCGGGACCGGCGGGGAGACCGGGGGGAGGTCGTGGTGCACCGGCTCCGGGGCGGGCTCCGGCTCCTCCTTCGGCGTCACGCTGCCGAGGGAACCGAAGGTCGGACGGCTCTCCCGCTCCACGGCGGGCCGTACGGGGGGCGGCGCGGGCTCCTCGCGCTGCTTGGCGGCGGCGGAGCCGAGGATGTTCTCCCGCTTGGCGGGGGGCTGGCCGCCGTCGAACCCGGCCGCGATCACGGTGACCCGGACCTCGTCGCCGAGCGCGTCGTCGATGACGGCACCGAAGATGATGTTGGCCTCGGGGTGCGCGGCCTCGCTCACCAGCTGGGCGGCCTCGTTGATCTCGAAGAGACCGAGGTCGGAGCCGCCGGAGATGGAGAGCAGCACGCCGCGGGCGCCGTCGATGGACGCCTCCAGCAGCGGCGAGGAGATCGCCATCTCGGCCGCGGCCACCGCGCGGTCGTCGCCGCGGGCGGAACCGATGCCCATGAGGGCCGAACCGGCCTCGGACATGACGGACTTCACGTCGGCGAAGTCGAGGTTGATCAGACCGGGCGTGGTGATGAGGTCGGTGATGCCCTGGACACCGGAGAGCAGAACCTGGTCGGCCGACTTGAAGGCGTCCAGAACCGACACCTGGCGGTCGGAGATCGACAGCAGCCGGTCGTTCGGGATGACGATGAGGGTGTCGACCTCTTCGCGGAGTTCGGCGATGCCGTCCTCGGCCTGGTTGGCGCGGCGCCGTCCCTCGAAGGTGAACGGGCGCGTGACCACGCCGATGGTGAGGGCGCCCAGCGAACGGGCGATGTTCGCCACGACGGGCGCTCCGCCGGTGCCGGTGCCGCCGCCCTCGCCCGCCGTCACGAAGACCATGTCGGCCCCCTTGAGGACCTCCTCGATCTCCTCGCGGTGGTCCTCGGCGGCCTTGCGCCCGACGGCCGGGTTGGCGCCGGCGCCCAGTCCGCGGGTGAGTTCACGGCCGACGTCCAGCTTGACGTCGGCGTCGCTCATCAACAGAGCCTGCGCGTCCGTGTTGATCGCGATGAACTCGACACCCTTGAGACCGACCTCGATCATTCGGTTGATGGCATTGACACCACCGCCGCCGACACCGATGACCTTGATGACTGCGAGGTAGTTCTGCGGTGCTGCCACGTCGAAGGCCTCTCGCCTCGATTTACGGGTCGTCACTTCGCCGCGCGGCGAGGTGACGACGGATGCCGATTGGGACGGTCCGTATCGCCGACCCGAACCCTAACGCTGAAGTTTAGGGTTACCAGTGTGCCTGTTCCCTGGACTCTTCCGAACAGGACACTAAGTCGACAAGTGGCGCGCGTTCAACGAACACGCCGAACCTCCCGTTTTTCTTTTCACCCTATGTGATCAGCCGTAGCGCTGCCCAACCAGGGTGCTGGCCTGCGCTGATGTGCGTCAACTCCCCGATGACGCCGGGGCGGTGGGAACACTCACGTCGAAGTGCCGCGCACCGGACGCCGCTTTCATCAGCGCGGTCAGCGTCCGGGCCTTCGCGCGGCCCTTCTCGCCGCTGCCCCACAGGACGGTCCGGCCGTCGCGGAGTTCCAGCGAGATGGAGTCGTACGAGCGGACCTTGACGACCTGGGTCTCCCCGGCGACCGCGTCCGGAATGTCCCCGGCGACGCGGACCGCCTCCCGCACCAGCCGGTCGGCGCCGAAGCGTCGCGCACCGGACGGCCGCGAGTCGGCCAATTCCAGCACCGGCACGCCCTTCGGGACCCGGGAAACCGTGGCGAATCGCACGCCCTTCGCGTCCACTTCGGCGTACTTGCCCCCATTTTCCGCCTTTTCGACAATCAGGACCGCCGTACGCTCGGTCACTTTCAGGTCGATTCCGTGGGGCCAGGAGCGGTCGACCTCCACCGCGTCAATTCGAGGCAATTTCTGGCGCAAACGTGCCTCGATCGCATCCGTGTCGACGGAAATGAGGGGTGCGCCGAGCGGGACGTCCGCCACCTCGCGCACCCGCTCAGGAGTGAGGACCCGCGTCCCCGAGACCGACACGTCCTCCGTACGCAGCCACTGCGAGCCGTACAGGACCCAGACACAGCCCCCGGCGACCAGCGCGAGAGCGACGGCCAGGAGGACGAGCGTGCGGGGGCCGGGGAGTCTCCGCCCGGGAGGCGGGCCGGCCCCGAGGTCGCCCTCCTGTGCGCCGCGCTCGGCGCCGGTCATCGGTCCGGCCACGCTCCCCTGCCTCTCACATCTGCGGTACTGCCCTAGCGGTGCCGGGAGGCGATCGCCTCGTACACCATGCCGACGAGCAGGTCGTCGGCGTCCCGGCGGCCGAACTCGCTCGCGGAGCGGGACATCTGGTACAGCCGGTGCGGGTCGGCCAGGACGGGCAGCACATGTCGCTGCACCCACTCGGGCGTCAGTTCCGCGTCGTCGACCAGCAGTCCGCCGCCGGCCTTGACCACCGGCTGGGCGTTCAGCCGCTGTTCGCCGTTGCCGATGGGCAGCGGGACGTAGGCGGCCGGGAGCCCGACGGCGGAGAGTTCGGCGACGGTCATCGCGCCCGCGCGGCACAGCATCATGTCGGCCGCGGCGTACGCGAGGTCCATCCGGTCCACGTACGGTACCGGGATGTAGGGCGGCATCCCGGGCATCTGGTGCACCTGCGGCAGTTCGTTCTTCGGACCGACCGCGTGCAGGATCTGGATGCCGGACTGCTGGAGGTACGGGGCGACCTGCTGGACCACCTCGTTGAGGCGGCGGGCGCCCTGCGAGCCACCGGACACCAGCAGGGTCGGCAGCTGGGGGTCGAGGCCGAAGGCGGCCCGGGCCTCGGGGCGGACGGCGGCCCGGTCGAGAGTGGCGATGGAACGGCGCAGCGGGATGCCGATGTACCGGGACCCGCGCAGCTTGCTGTCGGGCGTGGAGACGGCGACCTGGGCGGCGTACCGCGAACCGATCTTGTTGGCGAGGCCGGGACGGGCGTTGGCCTCGTGGATGACGATCGGCACGCCGAGGCGCTTGGCGGCGAGGTAGCCGGGCAGGGCGACATAGCCGCCGAAGCCGACCACGGCGTCCGCCTTGGTGCGCTCCAGGATCTGCTCGGTCGCCTTGATCGTGCCGCGCAGCCGGCCGGGCACGGTGATCAGCTCGGGGGTGGGCTTGCGCGGCAGGGGCACGGCGGGGATCAGGGCGAGTTCGTAGCCGCGCTCCGGGACGAGCCGGGTCTCCAGGCCGCGCTCCGTGCCCAGGGCCGTGATGCCCACGGTCGGGTCCTGCCTGCGCAGGGCGTCCGCGAGGGCGAGCGCGGGCTCGATGTGGCCGGCGGTTCCGCCACCGGCGAGGACGACATGCACCGAAATTCACCGCTCTCCGGACGAGCGCGCCGCCGAGGCACGCCGTCGCATCGTTTTCCATCTCCCGGGCCCCTGAGGGCCTCCAGCCCGCTTTTTACCGAAGCGAGGCTGACGCATCGCAAGCGCTGCCCGCGCAGCGGGGTCCTCCCGCGCGAACGCGATCAGCAGCCCGATGGCGAACATGGTCGGCAGCAGGGCGGACCCCCCGTAGGAGAACAGCGGGAGCGGGACACCGGCGATCGGCAGCAGACCGAGCACCGCACCGATGTTGATCACCGCCTGAGCGGTGATCCAGGTGGTCACGCCTCCCGCGGCATACCTGACGAAGGGATCCTCCGTACGTCCGGCCACGCGGATACCCGCATAGCCTAGAGCCGCGAAGAGGGCGAGCACCGACAGCGTCCCCGCCAACCCCAGCTCCTCACCGGTGACGGCGAAGATGAAGTCGGTGTGCGCTTCCGGTAGTTGGCCCCATTTTTCCACACTGGCGCCCAGACCGGAGCCGAAGAGTCCGCCGGACGCGAGCGCGTAGATGCCGTGCACGGCCTGCCAGCAGCCGTCGTTCGGGCCGGGGTCCGTGGCGCCCAGACAGGCCAGCCGGGCCATGCGGTTGGAACTGGTCTTGATGAGGATCACGCCGATGACCACGGCGACGGTCAGCACGCCTGTGAACAGCCGCGTGGGCGCGCCCGCCAGCCACAGCAGGCCGAACAGGATGGCCGTGAGGATGATGGCCGTCCCCATGTCGCCACCGAGCATGATGAGCCCGAGCAGCATGAAGGCCACCGGGACGAGCGGCACCAGCATGTGCTTCCACTGCGTCAGCAGCCGTTTGTCCTGTTTGCGCGCGAGCAGGTCGGCGCCCCAGAGCACGAGGGCGAGCTTGCCGAACTCGCTGGGCTGGAGCTGGAACGGGCCGCCGATGGAGATCCAGTTCTGGTTGCCGTTGACCGCCATCCCTATCCCGGGCACCTGCACGAGGGCCATCAGGGCGACCGAGACGGCCAGGATCGGGTAGGCCAGCGCCCGGTGCAGCCGTACCGGCATCCGGGAGGCGGCGAACAGCAGCCCGGCCCCGATCGCCGCGGCCAGGAACTGCTTGCGGAAGAAGTACGACCCGGGGAGCGACAGCTGCAGCGCCTTGATCTGGGAGGCCGAGTAGACCATCACCAGCCCCAGCACGGTGATCAGCAGACTGCCGCCGAAAATCAGGTAGTAGGCGGTCAGCGGCCGGTCCCAGGCCCTCCGCGCGCGCGTGTGCAGCCTCCGTACGGGGTTCTCGCGCGGGGGGCGGGGAACGGGGGGCCGCCGGGTGACGCGCTGGAGCGGCGGACGGCTCGTACGGGTCGTACGGGTCGTACGGGTGCTGCGGCTCGTACGGCTACCGGCCATCGCGGACCCCCCGGTCTGCCTGGAAGGACGTATCCGCGAACGCCCCCACGCGCGCGGGACCGCTCCGGTACGGCGCCGTGCCGTCGGCGGACAGCCGGCCGTCGAGCACCGACCACGATGGCGACACGCGTCCCTCCCAAGGGTCCCGGGCGCGCCCGGACCGGCCCGGACGCGCCGTTCAGGCGCCGGCGGCGGCGAGTCCGCGGACGGCGTCCGCGAACGCGTCCCCGCGCTGGTTGTAGTTGGCGAACATGTCCATGGAGGCACAGGCCGGAGCCAGCAGCACCGTGTCGCCCGCGGCGGCGAGCCGCTGGGCCTCCCGGACGGCCGCGGGCATCGCCCCAGTGTCGGTCCGGTCGAGGTCCACGACCGGCACCTCGGGCGCGTGTCGCGCCAGCGCGTCCCGGATCAGGCCACGATCGGCGCCGATGAGAACGACCCCCTTGAGCCGCTTCGCCGACTTCGTCACCAGTTCGTCGAAGGTCGCGCCCTTGGCGAGCCCGCCCGCGATCCACACGATCGACTCGTACGCCGCCAACGAGGCTTCCGCCGCGTGGGTGTTGGTCGCCTTGGAGTCGTCGATGTACGCGACACCGTCCACGTCCGCCACGTGCGCGATGCGGTGCGCGTCCGGGGTGAAGGCCCGCAGACCGTCCCGTACGGCCGTGGCGGGTACCCCGAAGGCGCGGGCGAGGGCGGCGGCCGCGAGGGCGTTGGCGATGTTGTGCGGGGCCGGCGGGTTCACGTCCCCGACCTCGGCGAGCTCCTGGGCGTTCTTCTGCCGGTTCTCGACGAAGGCGCGGTCGACCAGGATGCCGTCGACGACACCGAGTTGGGACGGCCCGGGGGTGCCCAGCGTGAAGCCGACGGCCCGGCAGCCCTCCTCGACGTCCGCCTCGCGCACCAGGTCCTCGGTGGCCTTGTCGGCGACGTTGTAGACGCAGGCGATGCGGTTGCCCTCGTAGATGCGGCCCTTGTCGGCGGCGTACGCCTCCATGGAGCCGTGCCAGTCGAGGTGGTCCGGGGCGAGGTTCAGCACGGCCGCGGAGTGGGCGCGCAGGGACGGCGCCCAGTGCAGCTGGTAGCTGGACAGCTCCACGGCCAGGACGTCGTACGGCTCCTCGCTCAGCACGACGTCGACGATCGGGGTGCCGATGTTGCCGACCGCGGCCGTGCGCAGGCCCGCCGCGCGCAGGATCGACGCGAGCATCTGCGTGGTCGTGGTCTTGCCGTTGGTGCCGGTGACCGCGAGCCAGGGCGCGGCGTCCGGGCCGCGCAGCCGCCAGGCGATCTCCACGTCGCCGACGACGTCCACGCCCGCCTCGGCGGCCGCGGCGAACAGCGGTGACGTGGGCTTCCAGCCGGGCGAGGTGACGACCAGTCCGGTGCCCTCGGGCAGGGTGTCCGCGTCACCGAGCCGTACGGCGATGCCCTCGGTCTCCTCCAGCGAGACCGCGCGCTCGCGCAGCGCCTCGGAGTCGCCGCCGTCCACGACGGTGATCCGCGCGCCGAGGCCGGCCAGGGCGCGGGCGGCGCTGACGCCGCTCACGCCGAGGCCGGCGACGGTGATGTGCATGTCCTGCCAGGACGTCACTTGCCGGCCGCCCATCCCGCGTAGAAGATGCCGAGTCCGACGATCACGCAGATGCCCTGGATGATCCAGAAGCGGACCACCACAAGGACCTCGGACCAGCCTTTGAGTTCGAAGTGGTGCTGGAGTGGTGCCATCCGGAAGACGCGCTTGCCGGTGAGGCGGAACGAGCCGACCTGGATGACGACCGACATGGTGATGAGGACGAACAGGCCGCCGAGGAGGGCGAGCAGCAGCTCGGTGCGGGAGCAGATCGCGAGACCCGCGAGCGCGCCGCCGAGGGCCAGCGAGCCGGTGTCACCCATGAAGATCTTGGCGGGCGAGGTGTTCCACCACAGGAAGCCGAGGCAGGCGCCCATCAGCGCGGAGGCGACGACGGCGAGGTCCAGGGGATCTCGTACCTCGTAACAGGCGTCCGGGTTGATCAGCGTCTGCGCGTTGGCGCAGGACTCCTGGAACTGCCACACGCCGATGAAGGTGTACGCGCCGAAGACCAGCACGGAGGCGCCCGTGGCGAGACCGTCCAGACCGTCCGTGAGGTTCACGCCGTTCGACATGGCGAGGATCATGAACAGCGCCCAGACGACGAACAGCACCGGGCCGATGGACCAGCCGAAGTCCTGCACGAAGGAGAGCTTCGTGGAGGCCGGGGTGTTGCCGCGGTTGTCCGCGAACTGCAGCGAGAGCACCGCGAAGGCGATACCGACGATCAGCTGGCCGGCCATCTTCGCCTTGGCCCGCAGACCGAGCGACCGCCGCTTGACGATCTTGATGTAGTCGTCGAGGAAGCCGACCAGGCCCATGCCCGCCATCAGGCCGAGCACCAGCAGACCGGAGAAGGTCGGCGCCGCGTCGGCCTTGGGGTCCAGATAGACCGTGATCAGCTTGGCCCCGAAGTACGCGACGATCGTCGCCAGGATGAAGGCGATACCACCCATGGTGGGCGTACCGCGCTTGCTGCCGTGCGTCCGCGGGCCGTCGTCACGGATGTACTGGCCGTAGCCCTTGCGGGCGAGCAGCTTGATCAGCAGCGGGGTGCCGACCAGCGTCAGGAAGAGGCCAATGACTCCCGCGAACAGGATCTGCTTCATCATCGGCCGGCGACCTCACCCTCGGTACCGCTCTCCAGCAGCGCCTGCGCCACGCTCTCGAGCCCGACCGACCGGGACGCCTTCACGAGTACGACGTCTCCCGGGCGCAACTGACTGCGCAACAGGTCGACCGCCGCCTGTGCGTCGGACACGTGCACCGACTCCTCACCCCACGAACCCTCGTTATATGCGCCCAGTTGGAGCCAGGACGCTTCCCTGCCCCCGACCGCGACGAGCTTGCTGACGTTGAGCCGGACGGCGAGCCGTCCGACCGCGTCGTGCTCGGCGAGCGCCTCGTCCCCGAGCTCGGCCATCTTGCCGAGCACCGCCCACGTCCGGCCCCCCTTGGCCTGTGCGGCCTGGCCCATCGAGGCGAGCGCGCGCAGGGCGGCCCGCATGGACTCGGGGTTCGCGTTGTAGGCGTCGTTGACGACCGTCACGCCGTCCGGGCGCTCGGTGACCTCCATCCGCCAGCGGGAGAGGGAGCCCGCCTCGGAGAGCGCGGTGGCGATCTCTTCCGCGGACATGCCCAGCTCATGGGCGACGGCGGCCGCGGCGAGCGCGTTCGACACGTGGTGCTCACCGTACAGGCGCATCGTCACATCGCTTGCACCGGAGGGTGTGTGAAGCCTGAATGCGGGCTGTCCGCTGTCCGTGAGTCGCACGTTCTCGGCGCGTACGTCCGCTTCGTCGCTCTCCCCGAAGAGGAGCACCCTGGCCTTCGTACGGGACGCCATGGCGCGGACGAGGAGGTCGTCGGCGTTGAGGACCGCGACACCGCCCTCCTCTGCCGGAGGGAGGGCCTCGACCAGTTCGCCCTTCGCCTGCGCGATCTGCTCCCGGCCGCCGAACTCGCCGATGTGGGCGGAGCCGACGTTCAGGACGAGGCCGATCCTCGGGGGCGTGAGGCCGGTGAGGTAGCGGATGTGGCCGATGCCGCGGGCGCCCATCTCCAGGACGAGGAAACGGGTCTCCTCGGTGGCGCTGAGCGCGGTGAGCGGCAGGCCGATCTCGTTGTTGAGCGAGCCGGGCGTCCACACGGTCGGCGCCTTGCGCTGCAGCACCTGGGCGATGAGGTCCTTGGTGCTGGTCTTGCCGGCGGAGCCGGTGAGGGCGACGAGGGTGGCGCCGAGCTTGGCGACGACGTGGCGCGCGAGGGCGCCGAGGGCCGCCTGGACGTCCTCGACGACGATCGCGGGCACACCGACGGGCCGGGACGCGAGCACCGCGGCCGCGCCCGCCTCGACGACGGAAGCCGCGAAGTCGTGGCCGTCCACGCGCTCGCCGGCGAAGGCGACGAAGAGGCTGCCGGGCTCCGCGTCGCGGGAGTCCCGGACGACGGGTCCGGTGACGAGCGCCGACGGATCCGGTATGTCGTGCGTCTGCCCGCCGACGACTGCTGCGATCTCGGCGAGAGAGAGGGCGATCACAAGTTCATCCCTGGGTCTTCTGGATAGCTTCGCGAAGCACCTGGCGGTCGTCGAACGGACGGACCACCCCGGCGATGTCCTGGCCCTGCTCGTGTCCCTTGCCCGCGACCAGCACGGTGTCCCCGGGCTCGGCGCGGGACACGGCGGCGGCGACGGCGGCCGCCCGGTCCTCGAAGACCTGGACCTCGCCGCGCTCGTGCACCGGTACGGACGCCGCGCCCTGGAGCATGGTTGCGAGGATCGCGAGGGGGTCCTCGGAGCGGGGGTTGTCGGAGGTCAGTACGGCGGTGTCGGCGAGCCGGGCCGCGGCGGCGCCCATCGGGGCCCGCTTGGTGACGTCCCGGTCCCCGCCGCAGCCGAGGACGACGTGCAGCCGGCCCTCGGTGACCTTGCGGAGCGCCTTGAGGACCGACTCGACCGCGTCGGTCTTGTGCGCGTAGTCGACGACCGCGAGGTACGGCTGTCCGGCGTCCACGCGCTCCAGCCGGCCGGGCACGCCGGGCACGGCGGCGACGCCGTCCGCGGCGGCCTGCGGGTCGAGACCGGCGGCGGCGCAGGCGGCGATCGCGGCGAGGGTGTTGGCGACGTTGAAGGGCCCCGGCAGCGGCGACCTGGCGGCGATCCGCTCGCCCCGGGGGCCGAGGACGGTGAACGTGGAGTCCAGCGGGCCGATCCGGACCTCCACGGCGCGCCAGTCGGCGTCGGGGTGCCCCTCGGCGGAGAAGGTGACGACGGGGACGCCGGCCTCCTTCACCAGCCGGCGGCCGTACTCGTCGTCGACGTTGATCACGCCCTGTTTGCTGCGTGCGGGCGTGAAGAGCTGCGCCTTGGCCTGGAAGTAGTCCTCCATGCCGGAGTGGAACTCCATGTGCTCCGGGCTGAGGTTGGTGAAGACGGCGACGTCGAAGACGCAGCCGTCGACGCGGCCGAGGACCAGGGCGTGGCTGGAGACCTCCATGGCCACCGCCTCGACCCCGCGCTCGCGCATGACGGCGAACAGCGCCTGGAGGTCGGTGGCCTCGGGGGTGGTCCGCTCGGACTTGATGCGCTCGTCGCCGATGCGCATCTCGACGGTGCCGATCAGCCCGGTGCTGCGGGCCGTCCGCAGGCCGCCCTCGACGAGGTACGCCGTCGTGGTCTTGCCGGAGGTGCCGGTGATACCGATCTGGAGCAGGTCGTTCCCGGGCCGGCCGTAGATCGTGGCCGCCAGTTCGCCCATCCGCGCGCGCGGGTCGTCGGCGACGAGGACGGGCAGTCCGGTGGCGGCGGCGCGCTCGGCGCCCGTCGGGTCGGTCAGCACGGCGACCGCGCCGAGCCCGGCCGCCTGGGTCACGAAGTCGGCGCCGTGGGCGCGGGCGCCCGGCAGGGCGGCGTACAGGTCGCCGGGGCGCACGGCGCGCGAGTCATGGGTGATGCCCGTGACCTCGGCGGCGCTCTCCGGCGTGGTGGCACCCAGCTGACCGGCGAGCTCCGCGAGGGGTGTGGCGGAGACCTGAACCGGCCTGGGCGGCCCCGGATATGTCACGGAAGCGCCCTTCTGGGTGGTTTGGGACTGATCAGCGTGTGGCACGGCGGTGAGCGTACCGGGCTCACCCCCGCCGGAGCGAAGCGAGGCGCCGGGCGGGGTATCCGGCGGTACGTGGTTCCCGGGATCGGGAGTGATCGTGGTCACGGGCTGGTTCCTGGTGGGTTCTCGTGCGGTGCTGATCGGTCGGTGTGCCCTGACGGCGCCGTGCGGATGCGCCGGCGCCGGTCAGGGCTTGAAGGTGACGGGCAGGTTCGCGGGCCCGGCCCCGGTGGGCGGGACCTGGAGGGTCTTCAGCGCGAACTGCATGACCTCCTTGTAGATGGGTCCGCAGATCTGGCCGCCGAAGTAGCTGCCCTCGGTGGCGTTCTGGATGGCGCAGTAGACGGTGACGCGCGGGTTGTCCGCGGGGGCGAACCCGGCGAACGACGAGGTGTAGCCGCGGTACTTGCCGGTGGCCGGATCCACTCGGTTCGCGGTGCCCGTCTTGCCCGCGACGCGGTAGCCGGGGATGCGTGCCTTGGTGCCGGTTCCCTCCTCGTCGTCGACGACGGACTCCAGCATCCGGGCGAGCGTTTTGGCCGTCTTCTCGCTCACGACCCGTGTCTTCTCGGGCTCGGGGGCGGGGGTGAAGCGGCCGTCGGGTCCCTCGGTGCCGCGGACGAGGGTGGGTTCGACGCGTACGCCGCCGTTGGCGATGGTCGAGTAGACGGAGGCCGCCTGCATCGCGTTGATGGAGACGCCCTGGCCGAAAGGGATCGTGTACTGCTGTGAGGTCGACCAGTCCCCCGGGTCCGCGAGGATGCCCTTGGTCTCGCCGGGGAAGCCCAGCCCGGTCGCGCTGCCGAGGCCGAACCTGCGCAGGTACGAGTAGAGCACCTGGTTGGCCTCCTTCTGCGTGTCGCCGAGCTGGCCGGTCGCCAGGATGGTGCCGATGTTGCTGGACTTGGCGAGCACGCCGTTGAGCGTCAGGTACCAGGTCGGGTGGTCGACGTCGTCCTGGAAGAGCCGGTCGCCGCGGTGCAGGCGGTTGGGCACGGTGACGCGGGTCGTCGGGGTGGCGACGTTCTCCTCCAGCACGGCGGCCATCGACATGACCTTGGCGGTGGAGCCGGGCTCGAAGGCGTCCTGGAGGGCCGCGTTGCCGAGCGCGTCCGGGTTCGCCTGCGACAGGTCGTTGGGGTCGAAGCCGGGCGAGTTGGCCATGGCGAGGATCTCGCCGGTCCGCGTGTCCTGCACGATCACGTAGCCGCGGTCCGCCCTGGACTTCTTCACCTGCTCGGTGATGGCGTTCTGGGCGGCCCACTGGATGTCGCGGTCGAGGGTGAGCTCCACGTCGGAGCCGGGCACGGCGGGGGTCTCGGTGGAGCCCGCGGTGGGCACCTGGCGGCCGCCGGACTGGGCGTAGCGGATCTTGCCGTCCTTGCCGGACAGCTCCTCGTTCAGCTGCTGCTCGACGCCCCCGCCGCCCTTGCCGTCGGCGCTGACCCAGCCCAGTATCCCGGCGGCGAGGTCGCCGTTCGGGTACACGCGCTTGCTGCTGGGGTCCTGGAAGACGCCGGACAGCACGTTCACCGTGCCGGGGTCCTGGTCGGCCTTCTTCGAGAGCGCCGTCTTCAGGTCGCTGATCTGCTTCCAGACCTGCGGGGTCTGGCGGCGGGCGAGCAGGACGTACCGGGTCTTCTTGGTCCGCAGCTTCTCCGCGATCTCCGTCTCGTCCTGGCCGAGGATCGGCGCGAGGAGCTCGGCCGCCTGCTCGGGGGCGTCGGAGATCTTCGTCTCCTTGCGGGTGAACATCGTGGGGTCGGCCGTGATGTCGTGCGCGTCGACGCTGATCGCCAGGGCCACCCCGTCGCGGTCGGTGATCCCGCCGCGAGCGGCGGCCAGGGTGTGCACCACGTAGCGGTTCTGCTGGGCCTTGGCGGCGTACTCGCCGGCGTCGACGGCCTGCACCTGGAGCAGCCGTACGACGAAGGCGATCATCACCAGGGTCAGCGCGAGGCTGACCAGGCGCAGCCGGGGGCGGGGACTGCCGAGCCGGATGGTGCGCGGGGCCCCGGAGCGGGTGGTGCCGGGGCGTGAGGTTCCCGGGCGGCGTGCGGGGCGGGCGCCGGGGCCCGGGCCGGGCCTGCGCCGGCCGTCCGGACGTACGGGCCGGGCGGGTTTGGGTACGCGGCGGCGCGGCGGTTCCCTGTCGGACACTGACGTCACCTGCCGGAGGTCGGGGCGGACTGCGGGGGCCGGGTGAGCTGTGCGGACGGTGCGACCGCGGTCTGCGTGGCCGGTGCCGGGGCGGCCCCGGGCGTGGACGCCGAGGGAGCGGGCGCCGGGCTCGCGGGCGGCTGCGCGGCGCTCTGCTCGGGCGCGAGGGCCGGGGGTACGGCCGCGGAGCGCGCCGTGGCGGGGCTCGGTACACCTTTCACGGTGCCGTCGGGGTTCAGGAAGGCGGGCACGCCGCCGGGGACCATGCCCAGCTCGCGGGCGCGGCGCTGGAGGGCGTCGGGGGCCGCGTACGCGTCCACGTCCCGCTGGAGCGCCTGCTCCTCGTCGGTGAGGGCCTTGGTGTCCTGCTCGAGGTCGTCCAGCCTGAACGACCCCTCGCTGAGCGCGGAGTTCAGCACGAGCAGGCCGATGAGACCGCCGCCCAGGAGCAGGACGACCAGGAGGACGAAGGGGGTGCGCGCGGCCTGGCCGGACGCCATGGGGAAGAGCCGTGCGAGCCGGGCGGCGCGCCCCCTCAGCTCGGGTTTCCTAGGCACACGCCCTCCCTGCCGGTCGACTCACGCGCCCTCGCACCCCTCGCCCCTCCTTGTCGTCCTTCTCGGGCATGCCTCACGCTCTTCACGCCTCAGGCCGCAGACCTCAGACCTCAGACCTCAGACCTCAGACCTCACTCGACGGTCTCGCGGATGCGCTCCGCTCCCCGCAGCCGGGCGGGAGCGGCCCGCCGGTTCTCGGCGACCTCCTCCTCGGTGGGAAGTTCGGCACCGCGGGTGAGCAGCTTGAGCCGGGGCTGGTAGCGCTCGGGGACGACGGGCAGCCCGGGCGGCGCGGTGGAGGCCGCCCCCGCCGCGAACACCTGCTTCACCAGCCGGTCCTCCAGCGAGTGGTACGACAGGACCGCGATCCGGCCGCCGACCGCGAGCGCCTCCACGGCCGCGGGGATCGCCCTCTCCAGGACGGACAGTTCGCCGTTGACCTCGATGCGCAGCGCCTGGAACGTGCGCTTGGCGGGGTTGCCGCCGGTGCGCTTGGCGGCCTGCGGCAGGGCGTCGCGGATCAGCTCGACGAGCCGCGCGCTGTTCGTGAACGGCTCCTTCTCGCGCTCGCGCACGATCGCGGAGACGATCCGCTTGGCCTGCTTCTCCTCGCCGTACGCCCGGAGGATCCGCACCAGCTCACCGGCCGGATAGGTGTTGAGCACCTCGGCCGCGCTCATCCCCGTCGTCTGGTCCATGCGCATGTCGAGCGGGGCGTCCTGGGCGTAGGCGAAGCCGCGGTCGGCCTCGTCGAGCTGCATGGAGGAGACCCCGAGGTCGAACAGGACACCCTGCACGCGCGGGATGCCGAGGCGGTCGAGCACATCGGGCAGTTCGTCGTAGACGGCGTGCACCAGGGTGGCGCGCTCCCCGTACGGTGCGAGCCGCTCACCGGACAGACGCAGCGCCTCCTTGTCGCGGTCCAGGGCGACGAGCCGGGCCTCGGGAAACCGCGTGAGGAGCGCCTCGCTGTGCCCGCCGAGCCCGAGGGTGCAGTCGACCACGACGGCTCCCGGCTCCGTGAGCGCCGGGGCCAGCATGTCCAGGCACCGCTGGAGCATGACGGGAACGTGGCGGCTGTTGCTCAAGGGGCCCTCTCAGGTCCGGCGCGACCGTACGCACCGCCGCGGGTCCCCGCCGTCCCCCGGGCTGACGCCGGGAGGTCCCCCCCGGTGACGGGGGCGGCCCGCCGGCGCTTCAGAGCGTCAGCCGGCCGGGAGCGGGAGAAGGCCGAGCCGTACGTACGCGCCGCGCACGCGGGGAGACACCGGACGGTCGCCGGCTCTCCTGGGATGTCAGTCCAGCAGGGGGAACCTCGCCTCCCGCTTCGCGTCACTTTAGTCCACGGTTTCCCGCGGTCAATCAACCGGCCTGCGCGTCGCGGTCCCGCCCCGCGGCAGGCGGCGAAGAGAGCGCAATCACCCATACGGACGCGCTCGCGCGGGGCGTGTGGGGTACCTCACAACCAGCGCCGCCCGTGTTCCTCGTCCCTGCCCAGGACGCGCCCCGGCCCGGTTGACCAGTAACGTCATAGGCATGACGACTTCCGCATCAGTTCCCACCGGACCCGAAGGCGCCATACCCGCCGGGGGCACCGTCACCGACCAGCTGGTGGAGGCGAACCAGCAATACGCCGAGGCTTTCACCGACCCGGGCATGGACGCGCGTCCCGTCCGCCAGGTCGCGGTCGTGGCCTGTATGGACGCCCGCCTCGACCTGCATGCCGCGCTCGGCCTGGAGCTGGGCGACTGTCACACCATCCGCAACGCGGGCGGGGTCGTCACCGACGACGTGATCCGCTCCCTGACCATCAGCCAGCGGGCGCTCGGCACCCGCAGCGTCGTCCTGATCCACCACACGGGCTGCGGCCTGGAGTCCCTCACCGAGGAGTTCCGGCACGAGCTCGAGATGGAGATCGGCCAGCGCCCGTCGTGGGCGGTGGAGTCGTTCCGGGACGTCGACCAGGACGTGCGGCAGTCGATGCGGCGCGTGCGCACCTCGCCCTTCCTGCTGCACACCGACGACGTGCGCGGTTTTGTCTTCGATGTGAAGACGGGTCTGCTGCGCGAGATCGAAGCCGCGTAGGACACGCCCCGTATTCGTCACCCGGCACGGGGCACGCACTCGAAGCCCGTCGGCCACGCCGCCGTACCGATTCTGCCGCGCCTGAAACACCGCGAGTCCGGCATATCGCCGGCAGTTGTCCACAGGCGAGTGACACGAATCGGTAACGGCGGCAAGAATGCGGGTGTGGCGTCACGCGGAACTTTTCGCGCGTGGTGTCCGTGATTCGGGGTGGGCCGGTCCGCAACGCGGAGCGTCGGCCCGGGGAGTTGGGGGTGTCCCCTGCTCTCGCAGCGCTAGGGGAAGGGCCGAGGAGGGCCGGGTGACGACCTATGACGAACGAGCGAGCCTTACTGATCTGACCGCCACTGTGGATCGCGTCCGCAGTTCGGTAGAAGAGGTGATCGAGGGCAAGCCGGAGGTCGTACGGCTTTCGCTGACGGTGCTGCTCGCCGAGGGACATCTGCTGATCGAGGACGTGCCCGGCGTCGGCAAGACCATGCTGGCCAAGGCGCTGGCGCGGTCCATCGACTGCTCGGTGCGGCGCATCCAGTTCACGCCGGACCTGCTGCCGTCGGACATCACCGGCGTGTCCATCTGGGACCAGCAGCGGCGGGACTTCGAGTTCAAGCCGGGGGCGATCTTCGCGCAGATCGTGATCGGCGACGAGATCAACCGCGCCTCGCCCAAGACGCAGTCCGCGCTCCTGGAGTCGATGGAGGAGCGCCAGGTCACCATCGACGGCAAGACCTACGAGCTGCCGAGCCCCTTCATGGTGGTGGCCACGCAGAACCCGATGGAGATGGAGGGCACCTATCCGCTCCCGGAGGCGCAGCGCGACCGCTTCATGGCGCGCGTCTCCGTCGGCTATCCGAGCGCGGACGCGGAGCTGCGGATGCTGGACGTCCACGGCGGTGTCTCGCCGCTGGAGGACCTGCAGCCGGTGGCCCACGCGCACGAGATCGTCAAGCTGGTGGAGGCCGTACGGGGCGTGCACGTCTCGGAGGCCGTCCGGCGGTACGCGGTCGATCTCGTGGGGGCCACCCGCACCCACCCCGACCTGAGACTCGGCGCCTCGCCGCGCGCCACGCTGCATCTGCTGCGCGCGGCGAAGGCCTCCGCCGCCCTCAGCGGCCGGGAGTACGCGCTGCCGGACGACCTGCAGGCGCTCGCCGTCGCGGTGCTGGCCCACCGTCTGCTGCCCACCGCCCAGGCCCAGTTGAACCGCCGGACCGCCGAGCAGGTCGTCGAGGAGATCCTGCAGCGCACGCCCGTCCCCGCGGCGGCGCCCCCGCCGCCCAGCGGCTTCCCGACGGTCCCCGGCACGTCCGCGTACGGCCGGCCGCCCCGGAGGCTGTGATGACCCCCGCGGCGCCGGCTGCCGGCCCGGACCGCGCCGACGGCAAGGGCGGCCTGCGCACGGTGTTCGACGGCCTCACCACCCGCGGACGCTCCTTCCTCGCCGCCGGGGTCGCCGCCGCCGTCTGCGCCTATGTCCTCGGGCAGGGGGATCTGCTCCGCGTCGGCCTGCTGCTCGCCGTGCTGCCGGCGGTCTGCGCGATCGTGCTGTACCGCACGCGCTACCGCGTCGCGGGCAGCCGCCGCCTGTCCCCCGCGCGCGTGCCGGCCGGTACCGAGGCCCGCGTCCATCTGCGGATGGACAACGTCTCACGGCTGCCGACGGGAGTGCTGATGCTCCAGGACCGGGTGCCGTACGTGCTCGGTCCGCGCCCGCGGTTCGTCCTGGACCGGGTGGAGGCGGGCGGCCGCCGCGAGGTGTCGTACCGGGTGCGCTCGGACCTGCGGGGCCGCTATCCGCTGGGGCCGCTCCAGCTGCGGCTGGCCGACCCGTTCGGCATGTGCGAACTCACCCGCTCCTTCTCGACGTACGACACCCTGACGGTCATCCCGCGCGTGGAGCCCCTGCCGCCGGTGCGCCTGAGCGGCGAGGCCAAGGGGTACGGCGACGGGCGGCAGCGCTCGCTGGCCCTCGCGGGCGAGGACGACGTGATCCCGCGCGGGTACCGGCACGGCGACGATCTGCGCCGGGTGCACTGGCGCTCGACCGCCCGCTACGGCGAGCTGATGGTGCGCCGTGAGGAGCAGCCGCAGCGCGCCCGCTGCACGGTGCTGCTGGACACCCGGGGCATCGCCTACGAGGGCGCGGGCCCGGACTCGGCCTTCGAGTGGGCGGTCTCCGGCACGGCGTCCGTGCTGGCGCACATGCTGGAGCGGGGCTTCTCCGTACGGTTGCTGACGGACACCGGCAGTTCGGTGCCCGGGGAGGGCGCCGACGGGTTCACGGGCGCCGGCCAGGAGTCGGCCGACGCGGCGGGCCTGATGATGGACATGCTCGCGGTGATCGACCACTCCGACGGCGCCGGCCTGTCGCGCGCGTACGACGTGCTGCGCGGCGGGCAGGAGGGACTGCTGGTGGCCTTCCTCGGCGATCTCGACGAGGAGCAGGCCGCCCTGGTCGGCCGGATGCGCCGGCGCAGCGGCGGGGCTGTCGCCTTCCTCCTGGACAGCGAGGCGTGGGGGCACGGTCCCACCGACGTGCCCGCCCCCGGCGCGGGGCGGCGGAGCGAGAAGACGCTGCGGATGCTCCATGAGGCGGGCTGGACGGCCCTGCGGGTGCCGCGCGGCGCCGCGCTGACGGACCTGTGGCGTCAGGCGGAGCGGCAGCGCACGGCCGTCGCGGCGGCGAGCGGTACGGAGGGACGGTCATGAGCGGCGGGGCGAGACTGACGCTGTGCTCCTGGGCCGCCACCCTGATGGCGGCGTGCGCGCTGCTGCCGCTGGTCGGCGACAGCCTGTGGATCTGGCAGGCGGCGCTGCTGCTGGGCGTGCAGAGTGGAGTGGGCGCGCTGACCCGCGCCGTGCCGCTGGCCCGGCCGCTGACCGTGGCGGCCCAGGTGCTGGTGACGCTGCTGCTGCTCACCTGGGTGTTCGCCCGGGACCAGGCCGTCGCCGGCATCGTTCCGGGTCCGCGGGTCTTCGAGCATTTCGCGCATCTGCTGCAGGCGGGCGCGGAGGACGTCGGGGAGTACGCGACTCCCGCCCCGCTGACCGACGGCATCGAACTGATGGTGGTCGGCGGGGTGCTGGTGATCGGGCTCCTGGTGGACGCCCTCGCGGTGACGTTCCGCACGGCCGCCCCCGCCGGGCTTCCGCTGCTCGCGCTGTACTCGGTCGCCGCGGGGCTGTCCGACGACTCGGCGTGGCTGCGGCCGCTGCTGTTGTTCGCGGTCGCCGCGGTGGGCTATCTGATGCTGCTGCTGGCCGAGAGCCGGGAGCGGCTGTCGCAGTGGGGCCGGGTCTTCAGCGGCGCCCCGGGCGGAGCGGGGACGGAGTCCGGCGGTGCCGCGGTCGCCCCCGTCCGTACCGGCCGGCGCATCGGTGCGGTGGCGCTGGGCATCGCCCTGGTGGTGCCGCTCGGCCCGACCGCGCTGGGCGGCGGGCTGCTGGACGGCACCGGCGCCGGGGTGGGCTCGGGCTCCGGGGGCGGCGGCACCATCTCCGCGGTGAACCCGCTGGTGTCGCTGCGCGACAGCCTGAACGTGGACCAGGACCGCCAGGTGATGTCGTACCGCACCAACACCGACGACACGCAGGACATGTATCTGCGGATCGTCTCCCTGGACAAGTTCGACGGCACGGCCTGGAAGCCGGCCCAGCGGCGCATCGAGGACGTGCCGGACACGTTCCCGGCTCCCCGGGGGCTCGGCCCCGACATCAGGCGGACCGAGATCGAGACCCGGATCTCCGCGGCGAAGGACTACGGGCAGGACTGGCTGCCGATGCCGTTCCCGGCGACGGCCGTGGACATCGGCGGCGACTGGCGCTACGAGCCGGTGGGCCGCACCCTCGTCGGCGACCACGGGCAGAACACCCGGGGCATGAGCTACGGGGTCCGGAGCCTGATCGTGCAGCCGACCGCGGAACAGCTCGCGGGCGCGCCGGAGGCCTCGGCCGAGCTCAGGCGCGAGTTCACGGACGTACCGCGGTCGCTGCCCCCGGTCGTGGCACGGACGGCGCGTGAGGTGACCGCGGGCTCGTCGAACGACTACGAGCGGGCGGTCAAGCTCCAGGACTGGTTCGCGGTGGGCGGCGGCTTCACCTACGACACACAGGTGGAGGTGGGCAGCGGTTCGGCCGCGATAGCGCGGTTCCTGAGGGACAAGGAGGGCTTCTGCGTCCACTTCTCCTTCGCGATGGCCGCGATGGCCCGCACGCTGGACATACCGGCGCGGGTCGCGGTGGGCTTCACGCCCGGTTCGCCGCAGGCGGACGGTTCGATGACGGTGGGCCTGCGGGACGCGCACGCATGGCCGGAGCTGTACTTCGAGGGCGTGGGCTGGACCCGTTTCGAACCGACCCCGACCCGTGGGACGACCCCCTCGTACACACGGACCGAGGCACCGGACGGCAGTGGTCTGCCG
The DNA here is from genome assembly GCF_014650915.1 of Streptomyces poonensis. Classification (GTDB taxonomy): domain Bacteria; phylum Actinomycetota; class Actinomycetes; order Streptomycetales; family Streptomycetaceae; genus Streptomyces; species Streptomyces poonensis. The sequence goes on from NZ_BMVW01000015.1 coordinate 205,111, forward strand.
GACGTGGCCCGGCCCTCGCAGTCGGCGGCCGCCGAGCCGTCGGCCGCGCCGTCGGCGAGCGAGAGCTGCACCTTGCAGCAGCGGAGGCTGGACGGGTGCGGGAGCGAGTCCCCGGCGGCTGCGGCGGACGCGCATGACGACGGCCCGCCCTGGTGGCTGTACCCGTACCCGGTGGTGCCCCTGGGGGTCCTCGTGGTGGTGGCGCTGCCGCTGCTGCCCCTGCTGTGGCGACAGCGGATACGCGCCGTACGGCTCGGTTCCCACGGCCGTACGGCCGAGGGCGCGGCCGCCCACACGCTGGCGGCGTGGCAGGAGGTGACCGACACGGCGTGGGACTTCGGGATCGCGCCGGACGAGTCGCAGACGCCGCGCAAGGCCGCCGCGCGGATCGTACGGCTCGGTCAGCTGGACGAACCGGCGACGGCGGCGCTGCACCGTCTGGCGGGAGCGGTGGAACAGGTTCTCTACGCCCCGCGTCCGTACCCGGTGCCGGGAGTCGCCGAGGACGCCCGCAGAGTCGCGGTCGCCCTCGGTGCGCGGGCCGACCGTGGCACGCGGCTGCGGGCCCTGCTGATCCCGCGGTCGACCGTCCGGGTGGTCTGGGCGGCGTCGGCCCGCTGGGCGGCGCTCAGGAGGGAGCTCTCGGCCCGCCGCCCCACGCTGCGCCGCCCGTCCGGCCAGAACGGGTGAGGGAGCGGAGGAACGAGAGGCTGACCGCCGTCCGGCTCACCGGTCGACCGGCGGGAACGGCTTGACCGGCTGGAACGGATGGTGGCTGCCCGCCGGGGTCCCCTCGGCGGGCAGCCCCGGTGTTTCGGCTGTCGGTGCGGTGCCTCGGTGGGCAGCCCGATGTCTCGGCGGCCGGACGTGAGCCGCCGGGCCCGGGCATGTTCGAGCAGGCACGTTTGAGGGGTGACCGTCCGGTGGACGGTCACCCCTCGAACGTTGCTGTAGGTGTGGGCAGCCCGGTCGGACCTAGTGGCCCTGCTCGTCGCGGCGACGCTGCCAGCGCTGTTCGATGCGGTCCATCATGGAGCGGCGCTGTCGTGGGCTGCGGGCGCCGCCGGCAGCGCCGGACGGCTGCTCACCCGGCTTGGGGGCCTTGCGCCAGCCGGTGACGGCGAGCACTGCGCAGCCCAGCATGACGAGGAACCCCACCACGCTGACCCAGATGATCTCTTGTACGACCATTCCGGCCATGAGGAGCGCGATACCCACCAGGAAGCCCACGACCGCTTGGTAGACCCGTCGCCGGGTGTACGTACGCAGCCCGCTTCCCTCAAGCGCTGTCGCGAACTTGGGATCTTCGGCGTACAGCGCTCGCTCCATCTGCTCGAGCATTCGCTGCTCGTGCTCCGAGAGCGGCACGGAGTCCTCCTCATCGTGCGGTCGCCAGGGCGACCCAGGGGGTCCTCTTCAGGATAGGCAGGGAATCGCCCCCGTGAAACCCGCCCCTCTACGCCAATTCGCCAACCGGGACCCGTCATGGCACTCCGGTTCACTGAGGTGTGGATTCCCCGGTGACCGGCCCGTCATGCCGGACGGTCTCCCTCGATCATACGGCGCGTCGCGCCAGATCGGGGGGCCTGTGGCGTACTCCATCTGCGGACGAGCCCCTGATCAGGGCGTCGCCCGGGGAGACACTCAGGCTTCGGCCGTCCCTCGCGCCTCACCCAGCACATGGAGCTGTGTGGCCACGGAGTGGAACGCGGGCAGCTCGGCCGCCGCGGCCTCCAGCTTCAGCAGCGCCTCCATGGCTCCCGGCTCGGTGTCCACGAGCACACCGGGGACCAGGTCCGCGAAGACCCGTACGCCGTGCACGGCGGCGACCGTCAGGCCCGCGTCCCCGACGAGGGCGGTGAGCTGCTCGGCGGTGAAGCGGTGCGGGACGGGGTCGCCCTCGCCCCAGCGTCCGTCCGGGTCGTCGAGCGCCCGCCTGGCCTCCTTGAAGTGACCGGCGAGGGCCCGTGCCAGCACGGCTCCGCCCAGGCCCGCGGCGAGCACGCTGAGGACGCCGCCGGGGCGCAGCGCGGCGACCGCGTTGCCGAGGCCCTCGGCGGGGTCGTCCACGTACTCCAGGACTCCGTGGCACAGCACCACGTCGTAACCGCCGCGCTCGACGACATCGAAGAGGCCGTGCGCGTCGCCCTGGACACCTCGTACCCGGTCGGCGACGCCGGCCTCGGCGGCGCGGCGCTCCAGCGCGAAGAGGGCGTTGGGGCTGGGGTCGACGACCGTGACGCGGTGGCCGAGCCCGGCCACAGGCACCGCGAAGTTGCCGCTGCCGCCTCCGGTGTCCAGCACATCGAGGACTCCCTGGCCACCGTGTGCCTCGTGCCCCGCGGCTTTGGCCCGGCGGTCGAGGGCGTCCTTCAGGACCTCCCAGACCACGGCGGTACGGAGAGAAGCGCGGGGTCGCAGGTCCGACACGGCAGTTGACTCCTCGGCACGGCACCGCCTGCTGTGCGGCGGAGCGATGGGCGGCTTGCCTCCGCCCGCGCCGGGTGGCCGCGGCGGAGCGTACGGCGCTCCCCACCCTAATGGGAAGTCAGAGGAGGCCCGCATCCCCGCCACCACCTAGCGTGCCTCCGGCGCCGCTCAGCCCGCGTGCGGCACGTCCGGGGCGTCCGGCACATCCGGGTCTCCGTCCCGCCGGGACCGGGGCAGGACGGGCTGGAGGACCAGCATGCGCTCGACGATGCGGAGGAACATCTCCACGTCGCGTATGAGGTCGTCGGCGTCGCGGGCGCTCGCGGCGTTCCGGATGCCGGCCTCGGCGCGGGCGCGGCGGGGGGCGCCGGAGGCGAATAAGGCGCTCCACTCGGTGAGTTCGGGCGCGATCTCGGGGAGCACTTCCCAGGCGCTCCTGATGCGGGCCCGGCGCCGGGGGCCGGTCTCCGGCCGGCCGCGCGCGGCGAGCACGGCGGCGGCGGTGCGCAGTGCGGCGAGGTGGGCCGTGGCGTACCGCTCGTTGGGCGCTTCCAGCCCGGCCGCCTCGTCGAGGCCGGCGCGGGCCTGGGCGAGCAGATCGAGGGCGGCGGGCGGAGCCGTGGCCCGGCGGAGCACGGGGTGCACGTCGCTCGCCGGGCCGGTCAGTGAGGGGGCAGGGCCGGTGGCACGGCGCCGGCCTGCGGCGCGGGCGTGGTGGCTGGCCATGACGAACCTCCTGTCGTCTGCGTGACGGCACGCCCCTGACGAAGGTGCCGTATGTGCCCATCGTGAGGTATGGCACTGACAATCCGTTCTGACCTGGACTTTTGCCTCGCTCACAGGTACGGAGTAGTTTTTGAACTGACCAGTCAGTGCAAAAGTGGGGGCCCGGCCGGGCCGGCGCTCCCGATCAGGGCAGCGAGGGGTACATGGACGAGCCTCAACGGCCCCACGGCGACACCGCAGGGGCCGAGGGCGTGGCCGTCGAGGCCGAGGGCCTCGGGCTGAAGGGGCCGCGTGGCTGGGCCTTCCGGGGAGTCGGGTTCCACGCGGCGGCCGGCGCGCTCGTCGCGATCGAGGGCCCCTCGGGGTCGGGCCGGACCTGTCTGCTGCTGGCGCTCACCGGCCGGATGAGGTTCTCGGAGGGGCACGCCGAGGTCGGGCCGCACCGGCTGCCCCGGCACATGGCGGCCGTCCGCCGGATCGGCGCGCTCGCCCACGTCCCCGGCGTCACCGATCTGGACCCGGCCCTGACCGTCGGCGAGCACCTGCGGGAACGGGCGCTGCTGGAGCGGCGGTTCGGCGGCTCCGTGCGCGGCTCGCTGCGCGGGCTGCTGCGGCCCCGGGCCGGCGTGACCGCTGAGGCGACGCCGCGCGTCGAGGGCGCGCTGGCCGCTGCCGGACTCGCCCCGGAGACGCTGCCCAAGGGGTCCCGTACCGCCGTACGCGATCTCGAACGGCTGGAGGCGCTGCGGCTGTCCGTGGCGCTCGCGCTGATCGGCCGGCCCCGTCTCCTCGGCGTGGACGACGTCGCCCTGAAGCTCTCCGACGCCGAACGGAGCGAGGCGTGGGCCCTGTTGGGGTCCCTTGCCGCGGCCGGGACCACGGTGCTGGCGGTGTGCAGCGAGGCCCCCGAGGGGGCGGTCCGCGTCCGGACCTCCGACGCCCACGAGGAACCGGCCCCCACGAACGACGACAGCGAGGAGACGGCGGATGCGCTCGCCGAGGCTGGCCGCGCTTGAGCTCAGGCGGTTCGGCAGGGGAAGGCTCCCGCGCGCGGCGCTGGCCTCGCTCCTGCTGCTGCCGCTGCTGTACGGCGCCCTGTACCTGTGGTCCTTCTGGGACCCGTACGGCCGTCTGGACCGCGTGCCCGTGGCGCTGGTGAACGACGACAAGGGGACGACGGCGGACGGGGAGAGGCTCACCGCGGGCGACGACATCGCCGAGCGGCTGCGGGACAGCGACGTGTTCGACTGGCACGAGGTGAGCGCCGAGGAGGCGCGCGCGGGTGTCGAGGACGGCACCTACTACCTGTCGCTGACCATGCCCGCCGGCTTCAGCGAGCGGATCGCGTCCAGTTCCGGCGACTCGCCCGAGACGGGCGCCCTCCAGGTGCGGACGAACGACGCGAACAACTACATCGTCGGGCAGCTCTCCCGGACGGTGTTCGCGGAGGTGCGCACGGCCGCGTCCACGAAGGCGTCGCGGACGTTCCTGGACCGGATCTTCATCTCGTTCTCCGACCTCCACGACGAGACGCAGAAGGCCGCCGAGGGGGCCGACGACCTCAAGGGCGGGATCGGGAAGGCCGAGCAGGGCTCCCAGGACCTCGCGGACGGGCTCGCGGACGCCAAGGAGGGCAGCGGCGACCTGGCGGGCGGCCTGAAGAGGCTCGACAGCGGCGCCGGAGACCTGGAGCAGGGCTCGGCGCAGGTCGCGGCGGGCACCCGGACGCTCGCCGAGAAGGTCGGCGGCGCGGCGGACCAGGTGCGGCCCTTCCTGGAGAAGAACGGCAGGACGATCGCGGACACGGCGAACCTGGTGGCCGACTCCGCGGGCGTGATCCGCGACCACCTGGACGCGTTCGTGAAGGCCGCCCCGGCAGCGGCGAGCGGCACCCGTACGGCCTCCGAGGCGCTCGACGACGTGTACGGCAGGCGCTGTGCGGAGCAGCCCGTGCCCGACCCGGCCTGCGACGACCTGAAGAAGGCCAAGGAGGCGGCGGCCGACGCGGCGACGCTCGCCGCGGACGTCGACACGGTGGTGCGGGACCACGGCGGGGACATGCGGGCCCTCGACCAGGACCTGGTGACCCTCCAGCGGCAGGCCAGGGCCCTCGCCGAGGCGGCGCCCCACCTCTCCGACGACCTCGACGACGCGGTCGCCAAGATCGACGCGCTCGACGAGGGCGCCGCACGCGTCGCCGAGGGCGCGAAGACGCTGCACACCGGCCTCGGCACGGCCGAGGAGGGCGCGATGGACCTCGACACGGGCGTCGGCGAGCTGAAGGCGGGCGCGGCGGACCTCAAGGGGGGCCTGTACAAGCTGGTCGACGGCTCCGGGAAACTCGCGGGCGGACTGCACGACGGCGCCGACAAGATTCCCGACTACGGCGAGGACGACCGCGACCGGCGCACCGAGGTGATGGCCGACCCGGTCCGGCTGGCCTCCAGTGACCTGCACAAGGCGCCCAACTACGGCACCGGCTTCGCCCCGTACTTCATCCCGCTGTCCCTCTGGGTGGGCGCGATGGTGGCGTACATGCTGATCCCACCGCTCAACCGGCGCGCGCTCGCGGCGGGCGCCTCCGCGTGGCGGATCGCGCTGGCGGGCTGGCTGCCGGTGGCCGCCCTGGGGACGCTGCAGGTGGCGGCCCTGATGTCGGTGCTCCATTGGGCGCTGGGTCTGGAGATGGCGCGGGCGGCCGGGACGGTGGGTTTCCTGTTCCTGGTGACGGCGTGCTTCGCGGCGATCGTGCAGTGGCTCAACGCGCGCTTCGGGGCGGCGGGCCGGATCCTCGTCCTGGCGTTCCTGATGCTTCAGCTGACGTCCGCGGGCGGCACGTATCCCGTGCAGACCAGTCCGGGCTTCTTCAACGCCGTCCACCCCTTCCTGCCCATGAGTCACGTCGTCGAGGCCCTCCGGCGGCTCATCACGGGCGGCGGTCTCGGCCCGGTCTGGCAGGCGTGCGCCGTGCTGGCGGCCTTCACCGCGGGCGCCCTCGCGCTGACCGCCCTGGCCGCCCGCCGCAAGCAGGTGTGGACCCTCGACCGACTGCACCCGGAACTGAGCCTGTGACCGCGCGGGCGCCGTCTGCTGTGAGAATCGACGCCATGGAAAGCAGCACGGCCACGTCAGGGGGCGGCAGCAGCCGTCGCGAGGCGACCCGGCAGAAGCTCTACGAAGCTGCCGTCACCCTCATCGCCGAACAAGGGTTCTCCGCCACCACGGTGGACGAGATCGCCGAGCGCGCGGGGGTGGCCAAGGGCACCGTCTACTACAACTTCGCGAGCAAGTCGGTCCTCTTCGAGGAACTGCTCCGGCACGGAGTGGGCCTCCTCACCGCCTCCCTCCGGGAGGCGGCCGAGCGCACCGCCGGCGAGGGCGGCAGCAGGGTCGACGCCCTGGACGCGATGATCCGGGCCGGACTCGTGTTCATCGACCGCTATCCGGCCTTCACCCAGCTGTACGTGGCGGAGCTGTGGCGCACCAACCGGGCCTGGCAGTCCACGCTGCTGGTGGTGCGCCAGGAGGCGGTCGCGGTCGTCGAGGACGTGCTGCGGGAGGGCATCGCCAGCGGTGAGCTGAGCGAGGAACTCGACATCCCGCTGACCGCGGCGGCACTGGTGGGCATGGTGCTGGTGGCCGCCCTGGACTGGCAGGCGTTCCAGCCGGAGCGTTCGCTGGACGAGGTGCACGCGGCGCTGTCCCGGCTGCTGCAGGGGCGGGTGAGCGGCGGCCGTTAGCGCGCGGGCCGCGGGGCCGTGCTGACGGCCGGGACCCATGACGAAGCGCCGGTCCGCTGTGGCCACGTCCCCCGCGAGCCACCCCGGACCGGCGCTTTCGCCGTACTCCCCCGTTCCCCCGTTCCCCCGTGTCCCCCGCGCTCCCCCGTGTGGTCTCCCCCGGAACTCCCCCGTGCCTCGCTTCCGCCGGCTGTGGGGCTCGGCGGAAGGAGCGGCCAAGGGCGCGCGCACCGTTCCGCCGCCCCGTGCCGGCGGTGCCGGAGCCGCGCCCCTTTCCGTGCCTCCACTCTCTCGTTCGCGCAGGTCGGGACCCATCCGCGCGCGTACTCATCTCATCGAATAGGTACGGATACTCAGACCTGCGTGCTCACCCCCAGAACACACCGTCACCGACTGGTGACGTTCGCGTCCGTATCCGAACTCATCCGCCCGTCCCGTACTCCCGGGCCTCCGGCCGGGCTGTCGGTGGCGGCCGATAAAGTCGCCCGCATGGCACGGATTGCGGTGATCGGCGCCGGGATGGGCGCGATGGCGGCCGCCGCCCGGCTGGCCGTCGCGGGCCACCGGGTGGTGGTGTACGAGCGGACGGAGACGTACGGCGGGGCGGTGGGCCGCTTCGAGCGGGACGGCTTCGCCTTCGACACCGGCCCCGGTCTGCTGCCGCTGCCCGCCGTCTACCGCGACCTGTTCATCAAGACCGGCAAGGAGCCGCTGGAGGAGTGCGTCGAGCTGGTCCGGGTGGACCCGGCCGCGCGGCACGTCTTCCCGGACGGCACGGACGTCCTCCTGCCGAACGCCTCGCGCGCGGGCGCGGTCGGCGCACTGAACACGGCACTCGGATCGGGCGCGGGCGACCGGTGGGGCGACTTCCTGGTACGGGCCCGCGAGGCCTGGGACCGGACACGGCGGCCGCTGCTGGAGGAGCCCCTGTGGGCCGACTGGCAGGTGCTCGGCGAGCGCGAGCCGTACCCGGCGGTGCCCCACAGGCGGCTGCTGCGCACCCGGCGGGCGAGCACGCTCGCCGAGATCGGCGCGTACGAGCTGCGCGATGCGCGTCTCACGGCCCTCCTGGAGAGCCACGCGCTGGCGTACGGCCTGGATCCGCGGACCGCTCCGGCGAGCGCGGCCGTGCTGCCGTACATGGACCACGCCTTCGGCACCTGGTACGTGCGCGGCGGGATGCGGGAGCTGGCGCGGGCCCTGTACGAACGGTGCCGGGCGCGCCGGGTGGAGTTCGTGTTCGGCGCCGAGGTCGTCCGGATCGTCGAGAAGGACGGGCGGGCCGCCGGGCTGGAGTTGGCCGACCGTACGGTCGCTGAGGCGGATCACGTGGTCGCCGCTGTGGCCCCCGCGCGCGTGGCCGGTCTGACGGAGCGTCCGCTCCAGGAGGACGGCGACGTACGGCCCGGGCGCCGGCCGGCGCTCGCCGGGCGGTTCACCGTGCTGCTGGCCCTGCGCGGCGGGCCGGAGGCCGGTGCGGCGCACCGCACGGTCGTGCACGCTCCCGACCGCGCCGCGGAGCTGGACTTCCTGAGCGGCCGGGCCGGCGCCGGCGACCCGGCACGCCCCACGGTGACCGTGCTGCGCCCGGACGACCCGGCCCTGCGGCCGGACGACGGGCACGAGTCGGTGGTGGTGTCGGCGGCGGCCCCGCTCACGGCCGGCCGGGAGGCCGCCGGCACGGCGGAGCGGTTCGCGGAACTCCTCGTCACCGCCGCGGAGTCAGCCGTTCCCGGGCTGCGGGAGCGCCTCCTGTGGCGCGAGGTGCGCACCCCCGCCCACACCGCGCGCGAGACGGGTGCCGAGGACGGCTCCGTGTCGCCGCCCGCGCTCGCCGCGGCCGAGGGCCGCTTCCTGCTGCCGGGCAACACCACCCGCCTCCCCGGGCTCTACCTGGCCGGCGGCTGGGCGCACCCGGGCGGCGGCCTGCCGCACGCGGGCATGTCGGGCGCGCTGGTCGCGGGGCTGATCGTGGAGGGACCGGACTTCCGCGGCTCTCAGTGAGCCATCGGCACCGATGACCCGTGGGCGCCGGTCGGTACCTCGGCACCGGTCTGTCCGGCAGTACCGGCAGTACCGGCAGTACCGGCCGACCCGTCAGTACCGGTACTGCTGCCCGTCGTATCCGTGGCCGGTCCCGTGCCCGTCGCCCTGGTACGGGTACGGCTGCTCCGCCGGGAGCTCGGCGCCGAACGGGTCATCGGTGGTCCGCTGCTGCGGCACCCACACCCCGCCGGGCGGTGTCTCGCCGTACCCGCCGGCGGCGTACTGGTCCTGGCCGTACCCCTGCTGCCCGTACGCCTGCTGGCCGCCGTAGCCGGTGCCGTACGCGCCGCCGTCGTAGCCCTGGTTCCCGACGTACGGATCGGAGTAGGCGGCGTACTGCTGCTGGTGCTGGTCCTGGCCCTGGTCGTAGCCGTACTGCTGCTGGTCGTAGCCGGAGTAGCCGTCGTACGGGAAGGACTGGTCCGGGGACTGGCCGACCGTGGCGTAGGACGCGTCGGGGGCGGCGGCGTACGCGGGGTCGCTGTACACGCCGTAGCTGCCGGTCTCGTCCGGCAGGGGCTGCGGCGAGTACACCGCGGTGGCATCGACGTCGGACGGGTCGGTCCGCTGGGGGGCGAACACGTCGTCGTCCCCGTCGAATGCCTCTCGCTCCCCGTAGGGGTCGGCCACGCCGGTCTCCTCCAGGCCGGAGACCTCCAGCGTGGGTTCCTGGCGCTCCGGCTCGCCGCGGCGGCGCTTGCTGCCGGAGCCTTCGTCGCGCGAGCGGTGGTTGATGGCCCAGCCGGTGGAGAAACCGCGGCGGAAGGACAGCGTCACATAGGTCTGCCCGACCGCGAAGGCGACGGCTCCCAGCGCGATGACCAGCACGGAGGGGATCAGGACGCCGAGGACGACGCCGAGGAAGCCGACGAAGGCGAGCAGCCGCCAGCGCAACCGCGCCTTGTACTGCAGCAGCACCTCGCCGAGCAGCCACAGCGCGACGATGCCGAATGCGATGTAGAGGACCGTCCAGCCCATGTACGCCCCTCTCCCTGCGGCCGTGGCCGCTTGTCCCTCGTCGTACGCGGTCCAGGCGTCTAGGTCTGCTGTGGGTGGTGCAGACCTAGATTCTCGTAGATCTCGAGCGTCGCGGTGGAGTTGTTGAGCGTGATGAAGTGCAGTCCGGGGACACCCTCGTCCAGCAGCCTCGCGCAGAACTCTGTCGCGAACTCGATGCCAATGGAGCGTACAGCGGCAGGATCGTCTTTTGCTGTGAGGATCCGCTCTTTCAAGGAGTCCGGGAAGGCGGCGGTGCTGAGCTGGGGCAACCGCTCCAGCATCTTCACACTCGTCACAGGCATCACTTCCGGGATCACCGGGGTCGTGCAGCCCGCCACGTCGACGGCGTCGCGCAGCCGCAGGTACGGCTCGGGGTGGAAGAACATCTGGGTGATCGCGTAGTCGGCACCGGCACGGCACTTGTCGACGAAGTGCGTGACGTCGGTGTCCCAGTCCGTGGAGCGCGGGTGCATCTCCGGGAAGGCGGCGACGCCCACGCAGAAGTCGCCGGACTCCTTGATCAGCCGGACGAGCTCGGCCGCGTACGTCAGCCCCTGCGGGTGCGGCACCCACGCGCCCATGGGGTCGCCGGGCGGGTCGCCGCGGACCGCGAGCATGTTGCGGATCCCGGCGTCGGCGTACTGGCCGATGATGTTGCGCAGCTCGGCGACGGAATGGTTCACCGCGGTGAGGTGGGCGACCGGGGTCAGCGTGGTGTCGGCGACGATCTGCTGGGTCTCCTTGACCGTGCCCGCGCGCGTGGAGCCGCCCGCCCCGTAGGTCACGGAGACGAAGTCGGGGGCGACCGCCTCGACTCTCCTGAGGGCGTTCCAGAGGTTCCGCTCACCCTTGGGCGTCTTCGGCGCCGAGAACTCGAACGAGTACGTCGTCCTGCCGGACGTGAGCATGTCGCGCACGGTGCGCGCGCGATCCGTCCTGGTGGAGGCGGTTCCTAGGGCCATACGGGCAGGTTAGCCACGCCAGGGCGACACCCCAACCAGAGCCAGACCTTTTGTCCGATTTGCCGGTTCACTGTCCATCCCTCGGACAGAAGGACGCGCCTCACACTCCTCAGAGGACGCGCCTCAGAGGGCACGCAGGCGCTTCGCGAACTCCGCGGCGGCCGCCCCCGGGTCGTCGGCCTCCGTGATCGCCCGTACGACGACGACGCGGCGGGCGCCCGCCTCCAGCACCTGGTCGAGGTTGGCGAGGTCGATGCCGCCGATGGCGAACCACGGGCGGTCGGTGCCCAGGGAGGCCGTGTACCGGACCAGGTCCAGGCCGGGGGCCGGACGGCCGGGCTTGGTGGGAGTGGGCCAGCAGGGGCCGGTGCAGAAGTAGTCCACACCCTCCTGGACGGCGGCCGCGTCGGCCTCCGCCTCGGCGTGGGTGGAGCGGCCGATCAGCACCTCGTCGCCGAGGATCGCGCGGGCGGCGGGGACGGGCAGGTCACCCTGGCCGAGGTGCAGGACGTCCGCGCCGATGGCGTGGGCCACGTCCGCGCGGTCGTTGACGGCCAGGAGCCTGCCGTGGCGGCGGCAGGCATCGGCGAACACCTGGAGGTGCTCGAGTTCCTCGGCGGCCTCCATGCCCTTGTCACGCAGCTGCACGATGTCCACGCCGCCGGCCAGGACCGCGTCCAGGAACTCCGGCAGGTCGCCCTGGCGCGTACGGGCGTCCGTGCACAGGTACAGGCGGGCGTCGGCGAGCTGCTGTCGCGCGGAGTCGGGCATGGTGGTGCTCCCCCCATGTCAGTGGCGTACGGGCGGGACCGGGCCGTCCCGTGGCCCGGTCCCGCCCGTACGCCGGACGGTGAATGATCAGGTTCAGACGGCGAGCGCCTGGGCGCGGCGCTTGACCTCAGTGCCGCGATTCTCGCTCAGGGCCTGGGCCGGGGTGCCGGGCAGGCTGTCGTCGGGGGTGAAGAGCCACTCCAGCATCTCTTCGTCCGTGAAGCCGTCGTCCCTCAGGAGCGTCAAGGTGCCCGCCAGGCCCTTGACGACCTTGTCCCCGTCGATGAAGGCGGCGGGGACGTGCAGCGCGCGGTTCTCACCCCGGCGTACGGCGATGAGCTGGCCCTCCTTGACCAGCTGCCGGACACGGGTCACCTCGACGTCGAGGTGCTCGGCGATGTCGGGCAGGGTCAGCCACGCGGGGACGAGAACATCGATCTTTGCGTCAATCTCGGTCACGGAACCAGCCTGCCATGCCCCTGGCCGGGGTGACAGCCGCGCACCCCCGGGCGCGCTCCTACAGCGTGGCCGTCTTCAGGGGCCTCGACGGATCCGCCAGCAGGGCCGCGTCCATCGGGGTGCCGGCCTCGACGAGACGGCGGCCCTGGGCGAGGTCGCGGGGGCGGCCCACCGCCAGGAGAGCGACGAGGCGGTTCTCGCGGAGCCAGCAGACGGTCCAGGCCGCACCCGCCGGGTCGCCGCGCCACACCGTGGCGTCGGCCGCCTCGTGGTGCCCGGCGTACTGCACGAAGCGGCCGAACTGCTCCGACCAGAAGTACGGGACCGGGTCGTACGCCACAGGGGTCTCGCCGATGATGTCGGCCGCGACCGTACGGGGGCCCTGGAGGGCGTTGTCCCAGTGGTGGATCAGCAGGCGCTCGCCGTACCGGCCCGAGGGGAAGGATGCGCAGTCGCCCACCGCGTACACATCGGGCACCGAGGTGCGCAGACGGTCGTCGGCCACCACCTCGCGGTGGCAGCCGAGCTCGATCCCCGAGCCCTCCAGCCAGGCCGTCGCCGGACGCGCGCCGATCCCCACCACGACCGCGCCGGCCGGCACCCGTGAGCCGTCGTCCAGGACCACCGCCCCGGACTCGACGTGCCGCACGCGCGCGTGGGTGCGCAGGGTGACCCCGCCGTCCGCGTACCAGCCGGCCATCGGCGCCGCCACCTCGGCGGGCAGGGCGCCCGCGAGCGGGCGGTCCGCGGCCTCGACGACCGTGACCGCGCAGCCCGCCTCGCGCGCGGCCGTCGCGAACTCCGCGCCGATCCAGCCCGCCCCCACCACGACGACGTCGTGCTGCCGGGCCAGCACGGGCCGCAGCCGCTCCGCGTCGTCCAGGGTGCGCAGCAGATGCACGCCGGGCACGCCCTCCGCGCCCGGCAGCCGGACCGGTTCCGCGCCGGTCGCGACGACCAGGACGCCGTACGGGACGGGGCCCTCGGCCGTGTCGAGTTCGTGGTCCTCGGGGCGTACACCCAGCACTTCTCGACCCAGTCGCAGCTCGATGCCGAGCGCGTCGAAGTCGATGTCGAAGGCGGAGCCCTCGGCCTTGCCGAGCAGGACGGCCTTGGACAGCGGCGGCCGGTCGTACGGCTGGTGGGGCTCGGCGCCGATCAGCGTCACACCGCCGGTGAACCCCTGTTCGCGCAGGGCGACGGCGGTCTGCACCCCGGCCATGCCCGCGCCCACCACGACGACCTGCCGCGCCGTCCGCCCCGGTGTCTGCGTCTGCTCGCTCACCTGATCACCTTAGACACCTGACACCCTGTCAGTCAGCGGCCACGGCCCGTGGCCTGTCCCACACCGCTCTCCGCGTCCCCGTCCGATGCCGGGAACCGGCCTTCGGACCGGCCTCCGGACGGGGGAGGCTCCCTTACGGGTCCGGAACGCCGCGGGCTAGGGTGGCCACGGTAGAACACTCGCGGGAGCCCGGACGCACCGGGCTGAGAGGGAGGCTGGCGGCCTCCGACCGTACGAACCTGATCCGGGTCATGCCGGCGAAGGGAGGGGCTGGACGCCCATGTCGCGTACACGCGCATCAGATGTCCTTGTGCTCGGAGGCGGGATCATCGGGCTGGTGACGGCCTGGCGGGCCGCGCAGCGCGGGCTCGCCACGGCCGTGGTGGACCCGGCGCCCGGCGGCGGAGCCGCGCAGGTGGCGGCCGGGATGCTGGCCGCCGTCACGGAACTGCACTACGGCGAGGAGACCCTGCTCGGGCTGAATCTGGAGTCCGCGCGCCGCTACCCCGCCTTCGCCGCCGAGCTCGGCGAGGCGGCGGGCCAGGACCTCGGCTACCGGCAGTGCGGCACCCTCGCGGTCGCGCTGGACGCCGACGACCGCGCCCACCTGCGGGAACTGCACGCCCTCCAGATCCGGTCCGGCCTGGAGTCGCAGTGGCTGAGCGGACGCGAGTGCCGCCGGCTGGAGCCGATGCTGGCACCGGGCGTGCGCGGCGGGCTGCGGGTCGACGGCGACCACCAGATAGACCCCAGGCGCCTCGCGAAGGCCCTCGTCACCGCCTGCGAGCGCGCCGGAGTGGTCTTCCACCGGGTGTGGGCCGAGGAGCTCACCGTCGTCCGGGGGCGGGCCGCCGGGGTGCGGGCCGCCGACGGCACCGAGCTCGCCGCCGGGCAGACCGTGCTCGCCGCGGGCAGCCTCAGCGGGCGGCTGGCGGGCATACCCGAGGAGGCCCTGCCGCCCGTACGGCCCGTGAAGGGGCAGGTGGTACGGCTGGCCGTGCCGCCGCGGTACGCGCCGTTCCTGAGCCGGACCGTGCGCGCCGTGGTCCGCGGCAGCCAGGTCTACCTGGTGCCGCGCGAGAACGGCGAACTCGTCGTCGGCGCGACCAGCGAGGAGCTCGGCTGGGACACCACGGTGACCGCGGGCGGGGTGTACGAGCTGCTGCGGGACGCGCACGAGCTGGTCCCCGGGATCACCGAGCTGCCGCTCACCGAGACGCGCGCGGGACTACGCCCCGGCTCCCCCGACAACGCGCCGCTGCTCGGCCCGACCGCCCTCGACGGCCTGGTCCTCGCCACCGGCCACTACCGCAACGGCGTGCTCCTGACCCCGGTCACCGGCGACGTCATGGCGCACGTCCTCACCACCGGCGGGCTCCCGGACGTGGCCCGCGACTTCACGCCCCGGCGCTTCGCCGGCACCGCACCGTCGGACACCGGGCTCGCCAAGGCCGCACGCCCGGACACCGCACTCTCGGAGCAGCCCGCATGAACATCTCGGTCAACGGCGAGCACCGGCAGATCGCCCCGGGCACCGCGCTGGACGCGCTGGTGAGCACCCTCACCACGGCGCCCTCCGGCATCGCCGCCGCCCTCAACGAAACCGTCGTCCCGCGCGCGCAGTGGTCGTCCACCTCCCTCTCCGAGGGGGACCGCGTCGAAGTCCTCACCGCAGTCCAAGGAGGCTGACCCATGGCCGACGATCCCTTCGTCCTCGGCGGTACGACCTACTCGTCTCGGCTGATCATGGGCACGGGCGGCGCGCCCAGCCTGGACACCCTGGAGCGCGCCCTGGTGGCGTCCGGCACGGAGCTGACGACGGTCGCGATGCGCCGCGTGGACCCGAGGTCCCACGGCTCGGTCCTGTCCGTGCTCGACAAGCTGGGCATCCGCCTGCTGCCCAACACCGCGGGCTGCTTCACCGCGGGCGAGGCCGTGCTGACCGCCCGCCTCGCGCGCGAGGCCCTCGGCACCGACCTGGTGAAGCTGGAGGTCATCGCCGACGAGCGCACCCTGCTGCCCGACCCGATCGAGCTGCTGGACGCCGCCGAGACCCTGGTCGACGACGGCTTCACGGTGCTGCCGTACACCAACGACGACCCGGTCCTCGCCCGGAAGCTGGAGGACGTGGGCTGCGCGGCGATCATGCCGCTCGGCTCGCCCATCGGATCGGGGCTGGGCATCCGCAACCCCCACAACTTCCAGCTGATCGTGGAGCACGCGCGCGTGCCGGTCATCCTCGACGCGGGCGCCGGTACGGCCTCCGACGTGGCGCTCGCGATGGAGCTGGGCTGCGCGGGCGTGATGCTCGCCTCGGCCGTGACCCGTGCCCAGGAGCCGGTGCTCATGGCGGAGGGCATGCGGCACGCGGTGGAGGCGGGCCGGCTCGCGTACCGTGCGGGGCGCATTCCTCGGCGCCGTTTCGCGGAGGCGTCGTCCCCGGCGGAGGGCCGCGCGCAGTTCGATCCCGAGCGCCCCGCGTTCTGACCGCGGGGCGGTCGCGCGTACCACACGGTTCCGCCGTCCGTCAGGGGTCCGCAGCCGTCGCGCAACGGTCACAGGTCTGCTTCATTCCGTCCCCCGGACCACGCGGCCCCCGGGGCCGACAGTGGCGGCTCGTACACTCACCTGCGTGGACACGACCCTTCAGGACCCGCTCGTCGGCCAGGTGCTCGACGGCCGCTACCGCGTCGACGCGCGGATCGCGGTCGGCGGCATGGCCACGGTCTACCGGGCCGTGGACACCCGCCTCGACCGCGTCCTCGCGCTCAAGGTGATGCACCCGACGCTGGCCGCCGACGGCATGTTCGTCGAGCGGTTCATCCGCGAGGCCAAGTCGGTGGCGCGGCTGGACCACCCGAACGTGGTCGGGGTCTACGACCAGGGCACGGACGGACGGTACGTCTACCTCGCGATGGAGTACGTCGCCGGGTGCACCCTGCGGGACGTGCTGCGCGAGCGCGGCGCCCTCCAGCCGCGGGCCGCGCTGGACATCCTGGAGCCGGTGCTCGCCGCGCTCGGCGCCGCGCACCGCGCCGGGTTCGTGCACCGGGACATGAAGCCGGAGAACGTCCTGATAGGGGACGACGGCCGGGTGAAGGTGGCCGACTTCGGGCTCGTACGGTCCGTGGACACGGTCACGAGCACGACGGGCGCGGTCCTCGGCACCGTCTCCTACCTCGCCCCCGAGCAGCTGGAGCACGGCACGGCGGACACCCGGGTCGACGTGTACGCGTGCGGGGTGGTCCTGTACGAGATGCTCACCGGCACCAAGCCGCACGCCGGGGACTCCCCCGCCCAGGTGCTCTACCAGGCGCTACACACGGACGTGCCGCCGCCGTCGGCCGCGGTGCCAGGGCTGGCGCCCGGACTGGACGAGCTGGTGGCGTCGGCGACCGCCCGCGATCCCGGGCTGCGCCCGCACGACGCCGTGGAGCTGCTCGCCCGCACGCGCCGGGCGCGGGCCGGTCTGAGCGACGAGCAGCTGGACGCGGTGCCCCCGCGGGCGACCTCCGCGGAGCACGACAACGCGGAGGACCGCACGAGCGTGATCCCGCGCGCGCTGACGGTGCCCCGGCCCGGGCCGGCGGACGACGGGCTGCACCGTACGAGCCTGCTGGAGACCCCGCCGGCCGCGTCCCGGCGGACCGGGAGGGCGCCCCGGCGCGGACTGCTCGCGACCGTCGCCGCGGTGCTGCTGGTGCTCGGCGTCGGGGCGGGCCTCTGGTACATCAACTCCGGCCAGTTCACGAAGGTCCCGGCGGTGCTGGACCAGCCGCAGGCCGACGCGCGCGAGCGGATCGAGGCCGCCGGGCTGGACGTCGGCGTCGAGCGCGCGTACAGCGACACCATCGACCGCGGCAACGTGATCAGCACCGACCCGGAACCGGGCGAGCGGATCCGCGACAACGGCACGGTGACACTGACGATCTCCCGGGGCCCCGAGACCGTGAAGGTGCCCGGCCTGGAGGGCGTCGGGCTGAACGAGGCGAAGGCGCGGCTGAAGAAGGCGGGTCTGGAGCCCGGCATGGTCACGCGCGCGTTCAGCGAGGACGTCCCGAAGGGCTCCGTGATCGCCACGAAGCCGGACGCGGGCACGGAGCGCCGGTCCGGCTCGGCGATCGCGCTGACCGTGAGCAAGGGCGCCCCGATCGAGGTGCCGGACGTGACGGACACCTCCGTGGAGGACGCCACCGAGCAGCTGGAGGACGCCGGTCTCGAGGTGCGGATCGCCGAGGGGCGCGTCCACTCCGAGTTCGACGAGGGCCAGGTCGCCGCGCAGTCCCCGGGCGAGGGCAAGGAGCTCGCCGAGGGCGACACGGTCACGCTGACGGTCTCCAAGGGCCCCGAGATGATCGAGGTCCCGGACGTCGTGGGCGACAGCGCGGACGAGGCCAAGGAGAAGCTCCAGGACGCGGGCTTCGAGGTGAAGGAGGACCGGGGGCTGCTCGGCTTCTTCAGCGACGAGGTGAAGAGCCAGTCGGTCGACGGCGGCGACACCGCGCCCAAGGGGTCGACGATCACCATCAAGATCGGCTGACCGGGGCCGGAGCACGGTGCCCGCGCATGTCACCCTTGAGGGGTGAGCAGCACGTACCTTCGCAACCCCGTCGGCGGCCATGTCCCCGTGGCCGGCGGCCTCCACTCCGTCGGCCTCTCCTACGCCCGCGAGCTGAAGGCGGAGACCGTCCAGGTCTTCGTGGCCAACCCGCGCGGCTGGGCGACGCCCCCGGGCAACCCGAAGCAGGACGAGGCGTTCCGCCAGGCCTGCGCGGACGAGGCGATCCCCGCGTACGTGCACGCGCCGTACCTGATCAACTTCGGTTCGCACACCGAGGCCACGGTCGAGCGGTCCGTCGACTCACTGCGGCACTCACTGCGCCGGGCCCGGGAGATCGGTGCCCTGGGCGTGGTCGTGCACACCGGGAGCGCCACCGGCGGACGGGAACGTTCCGTCGCGCTGGCGCAGGTCCGCGAGCACATGCTGCCGCTGCTGGACGAGCTGACGCACGACGACGACCCGTATCTGCTGCTGGAGTCGACCGCCGGCCAGGGCGCCTCCCTGTGCTCGCGCACCTGGGACTTCGGGCCGTACTTCGAGGCGCTCGACGCCCACCCGAAGCTGGGCGTCTGCCTGGACACCTGCCACATCTTCGCCGCGGGCCACGACCTGACCGGGCCCAGTGGCATGCACCAGACGCTCGACCTGCTGGCGGACACCGTCGGCGAGGGCCGGCTGAAGCTGATCCACGCCAATGACTCCAAGGACGTGGTGGGCGCCCACAAGGACCGGCACGAGAACATCGGCTCCGGCCACATCGGCGAGGACCCGTTCCGCGCCCTGATGACCCACCCCGCCACCGAGGGCGTGCCCCTGATCATCGAGACGCCCGGCGGGCAGGCGGGGCACGCGGCGGACGTGGAGCGACTGAAGAAGCTCAGGGACGACTGAGTCCCCGGTGTCCCCGGTGTCCCCGGTGTCCCCGGTGTCCTCGATGTCCCCGATGTGCGTACCCGGGGCTCAGAGCTCGGGGCCGTCCCCGGGCTCCTCCTGGTACGAGTACCGCTGTTCCCGCCAGGGGTCGCCGATGTTGTGGTAGCCCCGCTCCTCCCAGAAGCCGCGGCGGTCGGCGGTCATGTACTCCACGCCACGCACCCACTTGGGCCCCTTCCAGGCGTACAGGTGGGGAACGATCAGCCGGAGCGGGAAGCCGTGCTCGGCGGTGAGCAGTTCACCGTCCTTGTGGGTCGCGAAGATCGTGCACTCGGACGTGAAGTCGTCGAGGCGGAGGTTGGAGCTGAACCCGTACTCGGCCCAGACCATCACATGGGTGACGCCCTGCGCGGGCGGCGCGATGTCCAGGATCGTACGGGCCGGAATGCCGCCCCACTCGGCGCCCAGCATGCTGTACTTCGTCACGCAGTGCAGATCGGCCGTGACCGTGGCGTACGGCAGAGCGGTGAACTCCTCGTGGGTCCAGCTGTGCTTCTCGCCGTCCGCGGTGGCGCCGAAGACCCGGAAGTCCCAGCGCTCGGGGCGGAACTTGGGGACGGGTCCGTAGTGGGTGACCGGCCAGCCGCGCTGGAGCCGCTGCCCCGGCGGCAGCTCGGGCCGCGGCGTCGCGCCGTCCGAGGCGCGATCTCCAGATGTACGAGCTCCAGATTCGCGTTCCACCGGCTGACCCATATCTCCATCCTGACAGACACGGAACGGTGGAGATGACCCGGCCCACTGCGATTTCAGGATAAACCCGACTAAGCGGACTAAGCATGCACTTACTTACTAAGTATGCACTTACTGGACGGTCCTCCGTGGCGGTGCAAGGATGCGGCGCAACCCGCCACTCCCCCCTTCCGGAAGGAGCCGCAAGCGATGCAGGGCGACCCCGAGGTCCTCGAATTCCTCAACGAGCAGCTCACCGCCGAGCTGACGGCGATCAACCAGTACTTCCTGCACTCGAAGCTGCAGGACCACAAGGGCTGGACGAAGCTCGCCAAGTACACGCGCGACGAGTCCTTCGACGAGATGCGCCACGCCGAGCTGCTCACCGACCGCATCCTGCTCCTGGACGGCCTGCCCAACTACCAGCGGCTCTTCCACGTCCGCGTGGGACAGTCGGTGACGGAGATGTTCCAGGCCGATCGCGAGATCGAGGTGGAGGCGATCGACCGGCTGCGGCGCGGCGTGGAGGTGATGCGGAACAAGAACGACATCACGTCCGCGAACATCTTCGAGGCGATCCTCGCCGACGAGGAGCACCACATCGACTACCTCGACACCCAGCTGGAGCTGATCGAGAAGCTCGGCGAGGCGCTGTACATCTCGACGGTGATCGAGCAGTCCCAGCCCGACCCCTCAGGGCCCGGGACGCACGGCTTCCGCACTCCCTAGGCGCTAGGCGGCTTCGGGGAGCTCCGCCGCGAGAGGGGGCCGGCCCCTGTCGATCAGCTGCCGGCGAGGGCAGGCGCCGCGTCCCAGCAGCGCCTGGATGCGCCTGACGCAGCCGCCGCAGTCGGTGCCGGCCTTGCAGGCGGAGGCTATCTGCCGAGGCGTGCAGGCACCGGCTTCCGCATGCTGCTTCACCTGCTCCTCGGTCACGCCGAAACAGCTGCAGACGAACACGCGGTCCACCTCCCGACGGGGCTCCATGGTCGTGCCGTACCGAGGGAACCGAAGGCGATCGGCCAAGGGCCCGGACTGATCGGTGAGGCAAACCTAACCTTACCCGCCACTGAGGATGTGCAAAAGTGCAAAGGGGCGCGGATCGTGTGATCCGCGCCCCTTTGTCTCGGCCCTGAGCCCGCTGTGGGCCCTCTACTGGTCCCGGTACATCTCCGCGACCAGGAACGCCAGGTCCAGCGACTGGCTGCGGTTCAGCCGCGGGTCGCAGGCCGTCTCGTACCGCTGGTGCAGATCGTCCACGAAGATCTCGTCGCCGCCGCCCACGCACTCGGTGACGTCGTCGCCGGTCAGCTCCACATGGATGCCGCCCGGATGGGTGCCGAGCGCCTTGTGGACCTCGAAGAAGCCCTTGACCTCGTCGAGCACGTCGTCGAAGCGGCGGGTCTTGTGCCCGGAGGCCGCCTCGAAGGTGTTGCCGTGCATCGGGTCGGTCACCCAGGCGACCACCGCGCCGGACGCCGTGACCTTCTCCACCAGCTCGGGCAGCTTGTCGCGGACCTTGTCGGCGCCCATCCGGACGATGAAGGTCAGCCGGCCCGGCTCCCGCTCGGGGTCGAGGCGCTCGATGTACTGCAGCGCCTCCTCGGCCGTCGTCGTCGGGCCGAGCTTGATGCCGATCGGGTTGCGGATCTTCGAGGCGAACTCGATGTGCGCGTGGTCCAGCTGCCGGGTGCGCTCACCGATCCACACCATGTGGCCGGAGACGTCGTACAGCTGCCCGGTGCGTGAGTCCACGCGGGTCAGCGCCGACTCGTAGTCGAGCAGCAGCGCCTCGTGCGAGGCGTAGAACTCGACGGTCTTGAACTCCTCCGGGTCGGTGCCGCAGGCCCGCATGAAGTTCAGCGCGTTGTCGATCTCGCGCGCGAGCTGCTCGTAGCGCTGCCCGGACGGGGACGACCGCACGAAGTCCTGGTTCCAGGCGTGCACCTGGCGCAGGTCGGCGTAGCCGCCGGTGGTGAAGGCGCGCACCAGGTTCAGCGTCGAGGCGGACGCGTGGTACATCCGCTTCAGGCG
>NZ_BMVW01000016.1 GCF_014650915.1 Streptomyces poonensis
CGACAGGGCGTACGGGCTGCCGGTCTCCTCGGAGACGGTCGCGACGGTCGTCATGCCAGACCCCTTTCGACGAGCAGCTTGTGGACCGTGGCCGCGGACTCCTGCACGGTCTGGTGCTGCGACTCGATACGCAGGTCGGGGGAGACGGGCTCCTCGTAGGGGTCGTCCACCCCGGTGAGCCCGGAGATCTCGCCCGCGGCCTGCTTGGCGTACAGCCCCTTCACATCACGTACGGAGCAGACGTCGACCGGCGTGGCCACGTGCACCTCGACGTACGCGGCACCGCTGGCCTCGTGTCGCTTGCGCACCGCCTCGCGGCTGTCGGCGTACGGGGCGATGACCGGCACCAGCGCCTTGACGCCGTTGCGGGCCAGCAGGTCGGCGAGGAAGCCGATGCGCTGCACGTTGGTGTGCCGGTCGGCGCGGCTGAAGCCGAGGCCGGCGGTGAGGAACTCGCGGATCTCGTCGCCGTCGAGCACCTCCACGAGGTGGCCGTCCTCGCGCAGCAGCCGGGCCAGCTCGTACGCGATGGTGGTCTTGCCGGCGCTCGGCAGACCCGTGAGCCAGACGGTGGCTCCGGTGGTCACTTGGTTCTCCTGGTTCTGCGGAAGGGGAGCGTTCCGCGATGTCTCGGCCATGTCAGCCGTGCAGTCCGCACTCGGTCTTGGCGCGGCCCGCCCAGCGGCCGGCACGCGCGTCCTCGCCCGCGAGGACCCGGCGGGTGCAGGGGGCGCAGCCCACGGAGGCGTAGCCGTCCATGAGCAGCGGGTTGGTGAGCACCCCGTGTTCGGTGACGTACGCGTCCACGTCGTCCTGCGTCCAGCGGGCTATCGGCGAGATCTTCACCTTCTGCCGCTTCTCGTCCCAGCCGACGACCGGGGTGTTCGCCCGGGTCGGGGACTCGTCGCGGCGCAGGCCGGTCGCCCACGCGTCGAACCGCGCGAGGCCCTCCTCCAGCGGCTTGACCTTGCGCAGGGCGCAGCACAGGTCGGGGTCCCGGTCGTGCAGCCTCGGCCCGTACTCGGCGTCCTGCTCGGCCACCGTCTGACGCGGCGTCAGCGTGATGACGTTGACGTCCATCACGGCCTCCACCGCGTCCCGGGTGCCGATGGTCTCCTCGAAGTGGTAGCCGGTGTCGAGGAAGACGACGTCGACGCCGGGCATCGCACGGGAGGCGAGGTGGGCGACCACCGCGTCCTCCATCGAGGACGTCACGCAGAAGCGCCTGCCGAAGGTGTCGGCGGCCCACTTCAGGATCTCCAGGGCCGAGGCGTCCTCCAGGTCGCGGCCGGCCTGCTCGGCGAGCGCCTTGAGCTCGGCGCGCCGGGCGTCCTCGGCGGCCGTCGCGTCCTGCGGGTCCCCGGCGGCGGCCGCCGTGTCGTGCGGGGTCGTGTCGGAATCCACCTTGACGGTCATATGTCCCCTCCGCTGTCGGCTCGTTGGAGCCCCCGGGCCAGCAGCCCGAGATACTTCAACTGGAAGGCTCGGTTGCACGCGTGGCATTCCCAGGCCCCGTGTCCTTCTTCGCTCGGACGCAGGTCCTCGTCACCGCAGTAGGGGCAGTGGAAGGGCGCGGCACGCTCGCTCACGACAGCGCCTCCTCGCTGGCCCGCGACACCCAGGCCGCGAACCGCTCGCCGTCCTCGCGCTCGGCCTCGAACCGCTTCAGGACGCGCTCGATGTAGTCCGGCAGCTCCTCCGACGTCACCTTCAGGCCGCGCACCTTGCGGCCGAAGCCGGCCTCCAGGCCGAGCGCGCCGCCCAGGTGCACCTGGTAGCCCTCGACCTGCTCGCCCTGGTCGTTCAGCATCAGCTGGCCCTTGAGACCGATGTCCGCGACCTGGATACGGGCGCAGGCGTTCGGGCAGCCGTTGAGGTTGATGGTGAGCGGCTCGTCGAAGTCGGGCATACGGCGCTCGAGTTCGTCGATGAGCGCGGACCCGCGTGCCTTGGTCTCGACGATGGCGAGCTTGCAGAACTCGATGCCGGTGCAGGCCATGGTGCCGCGCCGGAACGGGGACGGCTTGGCGGTGAGGTCCAGCGCCTCCAGGCCGTCGACCAGGGAGTCGACCCGACCCTGCTCGACATCGAGGATGATCATCTTCTGCTCGACGGTGGTGCGGACCCGGCCCGAGCCGTGCGCCTCCGCCAGGTCGGCGATCTTCGTGAGCGTGGCACCGTCGACCCGGCCGACGCGCGGGGCGAACCCGACGTAGTAGCGGCCGTCCTTCTGGCGGTGGACACCGACGTGGTCGCGCCACTGCTGGACGGGCTGGTCGGGCGCCGGGCCGTCGACCAGCTTGCGCTTCAGGTACTCGTCCTCCAGCACCTGACGGAACTTCTCCGCGCCCCAGTCGGCGACCAGGAACTTCAGGCGGGCCCGGTTGCGCAGCCGGCGGTAGCCGTAGTCACGGAAGATCGACAGGACACCCTCGTAGACGTCGGGGACATCCTCCAGCGGCACCCAGGTGCCCAGCCGCACACCCAGCTTGGGGTTGGTGGACAGGCCGCCGCCGACCCACAGGTCGAAGCCCGGACCGTGTTCGGGGTGCCGGACGCCGACGAACGCGACGTCGTTGATCTCGTGCACCACGTCCAGGAGCGGCGACCCGGAGATGGCCGTCTTGAACTTACGGGGGAGGTTGGAGTACGCCTTGTTGTTCAGGACGCGGCGCTTCATCTCCTCCAGCGCCGGGGTGCCGTCGATGACCTCGTCCTCGGCGATGCCCGCCACCGGGGAGGCGATCATCACGCGAGGGGTGTCGCCGCAGGCGGTGACGGTGGACAGGCCCACGCCCTCCAGCCGGTTCCAGATCTCGGGGACGTCCTCGACGCGGATCCAGTGGTACTGGACGTTCTGCCGGTCGGTGATGTCGGCGGTGCCGCGCGCGAACTCCTGCGAGATCTCACCGATGACCCGCAGCTGCTGCGTGGTGAGCTGCCCGCCGTCGATGCGGACGCGCAGCATGAAGTACTCGTCGTCCAGCTCCTCCGGCTCCAGGACCGCGGTCTTGCCGCCGTCGATGCCGGGCTTGCGCTGGGTGTAGAGGCCCCACCAGCGCATCCGGCCGCGCAGGTCGTTGGGGTCGATGGAGTCGAAGCCCCGCTTGGAGTAGATCGTCTCAATGCGTGTCCGCACATTGAGACCGTCGTCGTCCTTCTTGAACTGCTCGTTGCCGTTGAGCGGGGTGTGGTGACCTACGGCCCACTGACCCTCGCCACGGTGACGGCTCACCTTGCGGCGGGGCGCGGCGGAGTTCTGCGGGGTGGCGGCCATGGTTGTTACGTCCTTCGGGACAGGCGGAAGATGCGGCTCTGACCTGCGCACACGGGCGCATTAGGGCATACGTGCCGGGCTGGCGCTCCGTTGCGCGGGCGAGGCAGGAAGGGGGGAGAACGGCGGTGCTGCGGCTGGTCAGCTCGCCGGACAGATGGCGCTGGACATGCGGCCGAGGTCGACGTGCCGCCGACTCACCAAGGCAATTCCAGTTCCAGACATGACGGAAGCGTGTCATGGCTGTTCGAACTCAGTCCACCTTCATCCATATCCTGGACAGGACTGTCCCGGATGGCGAGACGGTGTGACCTGTGTCATGCCCCTGGCCAGGGTCCCGGTGCTGCGGCCCCGGGCTCCTGCTCGACCTTGGTGTCGAAGAGCCTGAACCCGCGCCGCCGGTAGTTCGCCATCGCGTGCTCGCCGTCCAGGCTGCAGGTGTGCAGCCACACCCGCTCGGTCGGCGCCAGCCCCGGCCACCGTTCGGCCAGGTCCCAGGCCCGCGCCGTCCCGTACGACAGCAGATGCCCGCCGATGCGGCGCCCGCGGAAGGCCGGCAGCAGCCCGAAGTACACGATCTCCACGGCTCCCGCGTCCTGGGCCTCCAGCTCGACGTACCCCGCGGGCGTCCCGCGGTCGTACGCCACCCACGTCTCCACGCCCGGCCGGCCGAGGTGCTCCTCCCAGCGGGCGTACGTCCACGGCAGCCGGTCGGTCCAGCGGATGTCGCCGCCCACGGAGGCGTACAGGAACCGGCTGAACTCGGGCGAGGGGACCTCGGCGCGCAGGACGCGGACATCCCCCTCGGGGGCCGCGGCGGGCAGCAGATCCGCCGGAGACGTCTGCTCCAGGGACCAGGTGGTGACGGTGATCGTGGACATGGTGGCCAGAAAACCATGGTGCCCGGTCCGGCACCAGGCCGGGTCCGCACCGTGAGAAGCCCTGGTGGGGAGCCTGTGCGCCGACTGTGCGTGGCGCGCCCTCGTCCTGTTCCCACTACTCCATCGACTCGTCCACCGACGCCAGTGGCACCGCGTACAGCACCCGCTCCGGGGCGCCGTCCGGCGACGCCCCCTCGCCGTTCCCGTGGTCCTCGCCGGCCTTCCCGGCCTCGCCGTCGAGGTCTGCCGTCCGCTCCGTGAGCGTCCACAGTTCGCCGGTCTGGGGCCAGTACGACAGCGACTCGGTGTGCCGGCCCCAGCAGGCGCGGGACCCGTCGGCGGTGCACCGGGCCGAGTCGGCGCCGTCCTCGTCCTGCCGCCACAGCGTGCCGTGCGGGCCCTGGCGCCCGGGGGTGTGCCCGACGTACCAGTCGGCCTCGTTCTCCGCGCTCTCCCGGTGGGACAGCACGCTCCGGACGCCGGCCGCCTCCGTCTCGTACGCCTCCTCGGCGTCGACGTAGCCGAAGGGGCCGGCGCCCAGCAGGCCCGTGCGGTCGGCCGACGTGCTGAAGGGGTAGCGCCAGACACGCGTCGGCTCGTCGTCGCCGGAGTCGGGGGCGGAGTCGGAGGCGGGGCTCTCGACGGCCACCAGGCTGTGCGGGGTCGAGGTGCGGTCCAGGGAGAGGGAGGCGAGGCAGGGGAACGCGTCGTCGCGTGCGGTGGTGCACGGGCCGCCCGTCGGGCGGTAGGAACCGACCGCCGGCAGCACATACCGGTGGTGGTGGGCCGACCAGCCGCCGTCCACCCGGCCGATCGCGTCGTCCTCCACATCGGCCCGCAGGACGCGGTCCAGGTCGAAGACGAGCAGGGTGTCGTCCTGGGCGGTGCCGTTCCCGGCGGTGACGATGAGCTTGTCCTGGTACCAGACCATGCCGCCGGCGCGGGAGCGCACCGGGTCGAAGTCCCTGCCACTGTCGCGCGGGGCGACGAGCAGGACCCAGCGGTACCTCAGGTCGTCCGGGTCGGTCGCGTCGATGAAGGCGACCCGGGCGAGCCCCCGGTCCTCCGCCGGGCCGTCGGTGTCCCCGCCGGTGTGGGTCCAGCCGGCCAGGACGACCCGGTCCCCGCCCCAGGTGCCGGCCGCGGCGGCGTCGCCGGAGGTGGTGACGGACCGCGGGATCCACGCCTGTGTCGTGGCGTCGTCGGTGTCCCAGCAGTACGCGCGGGTCGCGGTGGGCTCGACGGGGAGTGCGGCCCGCTCGGAGTCGGAGCAGTCGTCCTCGTTCCGCATCGGGTGGTCGGCGCTCCGCAGCACCTCTTCGATGCCGACGCTGCCGCCCATCCCCTCGGTCAGGGTGTCGAGCGTCGCCTCGGGGGCCAGGCTCTCGCGCAGCCGGAAGTCGTCCATCTCGGCGGACGAGGTGAGCGGGGCGAGCGGCCCGGGGGTGTCGCCGCCGGCCGCCTGAGAGGTGGTGATCAGCGTGGCCGCCGCGGTCAGCGCCAGTGCCGTACCGGCCAGTCCGGCGCGCAGCGCGCGCCCCCGTCTGTGCCGTCGGTGTCTGCCGCGGTGCCTCATGACGACCAACCTCCCGATGACAGCCGGCCAACTGCCTCGAACGATCCGGATGTTGACGCGGATGGTGACGGAGAAGCAGGTGGGGTGGTTCGGGAGGATGCTACTTCAGACACCTGGGTGTCCGATCGGGGAACCGTATAAATGCGACGAGTTCCCACACTCGGTGATCATGGGTGTTCACCGGGTGTGCACGCTGTGGCGGCCGGCCGGCCGTGCGCGGACGTCTCTCTCGTGCGGACCACCCCCGGCGCCAGCGAGTGGGGGAGCAGGTCCAGCGGGTCGTCCGGCAGCCGGACGTCGAGGTCCACGCCCTCCGCGAAGCGGTACGGGCGGTGCTCCAGGAACGCTCCGAGACGGCGCCGCACCCGAGATATCTCGGCGCGGACCGTGACCGTGCGGGCCGGGTCGCCGAACAGGTCGGCGGCGAGCGCCGCGGCGCTGCGGCCGGTGCGGTGCAGGGCCAGCAGGTACAGCAACTCCGCGTGCCGGAGGGAGAGTTCGTGCGTCCAGGAGCACGTGCCGCCCGAGACGGCCACCGTCCAGCGGTGCGGCCGCGTCAGGTCCAGTACCAGGCGGGCGGTGCCGGAGGCGGCCGACGGCTCGGCGCAGGGCCGGATCAGCCAGCCGCCGGGCAGCGGTTCCACCGAGCACGGGCCCAGGTTCGGCAGCCGGGCCCGGCCGGGTGCCAGCGACTCCGGCAGCGCGAGCCGCCTGGTGTACGGCATCCCGGTCACCGCGGCCGTCCAGCCGTGGTCGTCCACGGCCACCGCGTGCCCGCCGGTCCGCGCCAGGACCGGGGCGGCGACCGCGCGCAGCCGTTCCAGCGAGGTCAGATGCAGGTCGCGCAGCCGGGCCTCGGCGAGCTTGGCCACCGATGCGACCAGGGCGAGCGTGGCCGGGTGGTGGGTCTCCAGCGGACCGCTGACGTCGACCGCGCCGAGCAGCCGGCCGTCGCGCGGGTCGGTGATGGGCGCGCTGACGCACGCCCAGGAGCGCAGGGTGCGCACGAAGTGCCCGGCGGGCACGACCCGGACCGGACGGCGGGTCGCCAGCGAGGTGCCGGACCCGGCCGGGCCGGACGTCCCCTCCCGCCGCTCCACCCCGTCGGCGAGGCCGTGCCCGTCCGCCCGGCGCGGCCCCGAGGCGCCGCCCTCGCGCCACAGCACCCGGCCCTCCGCGTCCGCGACCAGCACGGTGTGCTGTCCCGAGTCCGCGAACGGCAGCAGCCCTTCGTGCAGCACCGGCAGGACGTGTCTGAGGCGTGCCGTCCGCCGGCACCGCTCGGTCTCCTCGAGGTTGAGCAGATCGCCGCGCGGGCCGTGGCCGGCGCCGGCCACGCCGCGGGCCACCCGGCTCCAGGACCCCTCGGCCACCGTCCGCGGCGCGTTCTGCGGGCGCTGTCCGGCCGGCGTGGCGGCGCCCGTCCCGTCGAGCGCCCGTGCCGCCGCTTGCGCCTTTTGGGCGGCGAGCCGTGTGACATCCATCGGCGGGTGCGCCACTCGTACCTCCCGGCGGGCCTCTTCCAATTCCGTCCCCGGACGGCGCCCGTGTGCGTTGACGGCGGGTCTCATAGTGTGCCGCCGATCGGCCACGGACGGGGGCACTCCGGTCACAGGGGGCCGATGCCGCCGGTGTCCGTCCGCCGGGGTTGCAACCCCTTGCAACCCTGGCGAACGGCCGCCGACGTGTTGAAACTTGTCCGAAGCCGCCCGTTGTGGCGGCTGTGCTCCGGCCAGGGGCCAGAAAGGCGGGGGTGGTGCCGTGTCGGCGCAGCACCAC
The DNA here is from genome assembly GCF_014650915.1 of Streptomyces poonensis. GTDB lineage: Bacteria > Actinomycetota > Actinomycetes > Streptomycetales > Streptomycetaceae > Streptomyces > Streptomyces poonensis. The sequence goes on from NZ_BMVW01000016.1 coordinate 7,511, forward strand.
CCCCGTGCCGGGCCGCACCGCCCCGTGCCGTGTAGTACCACCCCCACGCCTACCGCTTCAGCCCACCGGGCGGGCCCGGGTCACCACCGAGGCGAGGTCCAGGGTGTGCGGCAGGGTGCCGAGGGCGGAGCCCCAGTCGCCGCCGAGCCGGGAGGCGCAGAACGCGTCGGCGACCTCCGGGGGCGCGTACCGGACCAGCAGCGAGCCCTGGAGTACGAGCGCGAGCCGCTCCACGAGCCGGCGCGCGCGGGCCTCCACGCCCTCCAGATCGGCGAGTTCGGTCAGCAGGTTCTTGATCGCGCCGTCCAGGCGGTGGTCGGCTCCCCGCGCCTGCCCGACCTCCTGGAGGAACGCGTTCAGCGCCTGCGGCTCGCGCTGCAGCGCCCGCAGCACGTCCAGCGCCTGGACGTTCCCGGCGCCCTCCCAGATCGAGTTGAGCGGCGACTCGCGCAGCAGCCGGGGCATCCCGGACTCCTCGACGTACCCGTTGCCGCCCAGGCACTCCAGGGCCTCGGCCACCACCGGCGTACAGCGCTTGGTCACCCAGTACTTGGCGGCGGGCACCGCGAGCCGCAGGAAGGCGCGCTCGCTCTCGCTCCCGTCGTCGTACGCCGCCGCCAGCCGCAGCGCGAGCGTGGTCGCCGCCTCCGACTCCAGCGCCAGATCGGCGAGGACGTTGCGCATCAGCGGCTTGTCGATCAGCTTCCCGCCGAACGCCTCCCGATAGGTGCAGTGGTGGATCGCCTGCGCCACCGCCTGCCGCATCAGCCCGGCGGAGCCCAGCACGCAGTCCACGCGCGTGGCGGCCACCATGCCGATGATGGTGCGCACCCCGCGGCCCTCGTCGCCGACCCGGCGGGCCCACGTCCCGTCGAACTCGACCTCGGAGGAGGCGTTGGAGCGGTTGCCGAGCTTGTCCTTCAGCCGCTGGATGCGGAAGACGTTGTGCGTGCCGTCGGCCAGCACGCGCGGCACCAGGAAGCAGGTCAGGCCTCCCGGTGCCTGCGCCAGCACCAGGAAGCCGTCCGACATGGGCGCCGAGCAGAACCACTTGTGCCCGGTCAGCTCGTACGTCCCGTCCTCGGCGAGCGGCCGCGCCACGGTGCTGTTCGCCCGGACGTCGCTGCCGCCCTGCTTCTCCGTCATCCCCATCCCGAACAGGGCGCCGGCCTTCTGCGCGGCGGGCCGCAGCTCCTGGTCGTAGACGGTGGACGCCAGCCGAGGCTCCCACTCGGCCGCGAGCGCGGGGTCGGCGCGCAGCGCGGGCACCGCCGCGTGCGTCATCGACAGCGGGCAGCCGTTGCCCGCCTCGACCTGCGACCAGACGAGGAATCCGGCCGCGCGCCGCACATGGCCGCCGGGCCGGGTCCAGGCGGTCGTGAGTCCTTGGGAGACGCCCTTGCCGAGGAGCCGGTGCCAGGAGGGGTGGAACTCGACCTCGTCGATCCGGTGCCCGTAGCGGTCGTGGGTCCGCAGCTTCGGCGGGTTCTCGTTGGCCAGTGCTCCCCACTCCTGCACCTGTGCGGAGCCCGCGGTGCGGCCGAAGGCCGACAGTTCCGCGCGGGCCTCGTCGAGCAGTCCGGGGGCGAGGTGCCGCTCGACCGCCTCCGTGAGGGCGCGGTCGGCGGTGAAGACGTCGTAGCCCCGCAGTGGCGGGGGCTGGTTGGTCACTTCATGGGTGCTCGCTGCCATGCCCGAAACCTACCCCCCGGTATGAGGTGCTCACCTGGTGTGCGGCAGGTGCCGTCCCGGTGGGACGGGCCGCCGGACAGGCCACGGCGCTCCGGGAAGCCGTCGGGCTCCCGGAGCGCCGCAGGTCGTGCGGTGCGCGCTCGGACCGGGCCGAGCGCGCGATCAGGCCGAGTGCGAGATCAGCGGCAGTTCCTCGGTGTCGAGGACGTCGTCGCCGTACAGGTCGCGCACCCAGCTGTCCCGGTAGACGCTGTCCAGGTAGCGCTCGCCGAGGTCCGGGGCGATGGCCACCGACGTGAGGTCGTCGCTGCCGTTGCGGGCCAGCCAGTCGGACGCGCCGCTGACCACCGTGCCCGTCGAACCGCCGAACAGGAACCCGCGCCGGGCCAGCCGGCGGCAGGCGCGCACGGTGTCCGGCTCCGCCACCCGGACGAGGTCGTCCACCCAGGACTCGTCCAGCAGCGGCGGGGTGACGCTCATCCCGAGGCCGGGGATCATCCGGCGGCCCGGAGTCCCGCCGAAGGACACGGACCCCTCGCTGTCCACCGCCACGATGCGCACCCCGCGCCGGTGCTCCCAGAACCAGCGGGCGCACCCCATCAGCGTGCCCGAGGTGCCCACGCCCACGAACAGCACGTCAAGCTGCGGGAACTGGCGGGCGATGGCCGGAGCCGTGGTGCGGTAGTGCGCCCGCCAGTTGCCCGAGTTGGTGTACTGGTCGAGCCAGACGAAACGCTCGTCGGAGGCGCACAGCGCACGCACGTACGAGATGCGTGCGCCGAGGAAGCCGCCGTGGGCGGCCGGCTCGGTGATGACGTGCACGCTCGCGCCCAGCGCCTCCATCAGCCGGCGGGTCTGCGGGTTGCAGCGGGAGTCGGTCACACACATGAACCGGTAGCCCCTGCTCGCCGCGATCATGCTGAGCGCCACGCCCAGGTTTCCGGACGAGGACTCGACCAGCACGGAGTCCGGCGTGAGGACCCCGTCCCGTTCGGCGGCCTTCACCATTTCCAGCGCGGCCTTGACCTTGATCGATCCGGCGAAGTTGAAGCCCTCGCACTTGAGGAAGAGAGAGTGCCCGACGACCGGTCGAAGATCGACGTACAGCTCCTCCTCGTTGAAATCCGTGGGTACGGATATGACTGGCACTACGCCCCCCTGTTTTGCGCTTGCCATACTGTCATAATTGGCGTGTTGTATGTGTAACTGGCGTGGTTCTTGACTTTTCGCGACATGTCCGGTGCCTGTGGCGTGTACGAACTGGTCAGGCCCGTACGTGCTGGTGCTGTGGTGCTGTGGTGCGCGGCCGGTCAGCCGTGGCGGCTCAGCTCGTGGAAGAAGCCGTCCACCACGTGGAGTTCACCGGCCCGGGCCACGGCGTCGTGGACGTACGCGCCCACCGCCAGGTCCAGGACCCCGAGGCCGAACGGCGAGAAGATCACCGGCCGGTCCGACGGCACGCCCACCCGGCCGGCGAGCACGTCGTCCAGCGTCCCGGTCAGGAAGCTCCGGCCGCCGGTGAGCTTCTCGGCCAGGTGCGGCGAGGTGTCCGCCTTCAGGCAGTGCTCCACGTCGTCGACGAAGTTCGCCGAGCCGAGCAGGATCTCCGGCGCGAGGTCCCGCAGCGACACATGCAGCACCAGCGGGTCGTGGGCGAACCACTTCGGGTCGTGGACGTGCGGCGTGCCCGCGACCGTGGCGAAGACCACCAGGTCGGCCGTGCTGATCGCCTCCCCGGCGTCCTCGTGCACGGTGATCCGGGCGCCGGTGCCCGACCGCCGGAGGTAGTCGGAGAACCCGGCGGCGCTCTCGGCCGACAGGTCGTGCACGCCGATCTCCTCGAACGGCCAGTCCGTCGCGGCCAGGAACGTGTGGATGTACCGGGCGATCAGACCCGTGCCCACGAACACCACCCGGGACGGCTTTTCGCGCCCCTCGCGGGCGTCGCTCAGCCGGTGGGCCGCCAGCGCCGCCGACGCCGCCGTCCGGGCCGCGCTGATCACCGACGCCTCCAGACACGCGAACGGATAGCCCGTGACGGGGTCGTTGAGGATCAGCACGGCGGAGGCGCGGGGCAGACCGGACTTGATGTTCTCCGGGAAACTGGACACCCACTTCAGCCCGTCGACCCGCTTCTCGCCGCCGAGCGACGCGGGCAGCGCGATGATGCGGGACGAGGGACGGTCGGGGAAGCGCAGGAAGTACGACGGCGGGTTCACCGTGTCGCCCGCGCCGTGCAGGCGGTAGACGGACTCCACCAGGTCGACGATCTCGCGCTCGCGGCCGTCCAGGAGCTGCCGCACCTGGGCGCCGGTGATCACGGCGAAGGACGGCGCACCGTTCCGCGCGGGCGTCGCCGCCGGGTCGGACGGGGGCAGCGGGCTCATCGGGCGTTCCCTTCCAGGGTCACGGAGACGTCGGAGAACCTGACCGGGTCGGCGAGGCCCACGAGCACCTCGCGCGCCCCCTCGAAGGGCTCCCGGCTGTGCGCCGTACGGATGTTGTCGACCAGCAGCAGATCGCCCGCCCGCCACGGCTCGCGCCGCGTGTGGGCCGTGTACACGTCGTTGATCGCCTCGACGACGTCCGGGCCGATCGGGTCGCCGTTGCCGTACCGGGTGTTGAACGGCAGACCCTCGTCGCCGTACACGTCCACCAGGTACTCGCGCACCTCCGGGTCCATCGTCCACTCGTTGAGGAACGCGATCTGGTTGAACCAGCAGCGGCGGCCCGTCACCGGGTGGCGCACCACGGCGCTGCGGCGCTGCCGGGTGCGCAGGGAGCCGTCGTCCTGCCAGGCGAACTCGATGGCGTGCACCCGGCAGTACGCCTCGATGGCGCCCCGGTCGTCCGTGCCGAACGCCTCTTCGAGCGTGGCGCCGATCTCGTCGTTGTAGCTGCGGGTGAGTATCCAGCCCTCCCGTTCGAACCGTTCGGTCAGCTCGGTGGGCAGCGCCGTGAGCACGGCCTCCGCGTCGGCCACGGTCGTCGCCCCGCCCTCGGTGGGCGCGGTGAGGCAGGCGAAGAGCATCAGGCCGGGGAACTCCAGCGTGTAGCTGAGCTCGTGGTGCATGCACATCTGCTGGTTGGGCGGCCAGGCCGTGGAGGAGTGCACGCCGTCGGCGTACGCCTGCCGCGGCGCGAACGCCTCCTTCTCCGGCATCAGGCGGTCGGCCAGCAGCTGGAAGACGGCGCCGGTCTGTGTCCGGTCGCTCAGCCCCAGCCCGCGGACGAGCACCGCGCCGTGCTCGGCGACGACGGCACGCAGCGCGTCCCGGTGCCGCGTGGTCCACTCCCGGGCGTCACCGGAGACGCTGAGCAGGGGTGGCCTGCCCTCGGTCAGGGCGACGTCGTCGCGGAGCAGGGAAGTGGAGGACGACATGGTCGTGAAGGTCCTTTCGGTAGTGCCGGTGGTGCCGGCAGTGCTGGTCGTACCGGCTGTGCCGGCCGTACTGGCCTTACGGGTGCGGATCATGGGGCGGGGGTCTCGGCCCGTACGTCGGTCCCGGCCCGTTCGCCGGTCCCGGGCGGTGTGTCCGTCGCGGTCCCCGGTGCGGTGGGTGCCGCGGCCTCCGCGGCGCCCCGTGTGTCGATCAGCTCCGCCAGGTCGGCCAGGACCGGGTGACGGGCGACGTCCTTGGGGGACACCGCACGGTCCAGGGCGATCGCCAGCTTCACCGCCGACAGGGAGGTGCCGCCGCGGTCGAAGAAGTGGTCTCGCCGGCCCACGCGGGCGGGCGGGACGCCGAGCACCTGGGCCCACGCCGCCGCCAGCCGTTCCTCGGTCGGCGTCCCGGGCGCGGGCGCCGGGAGGCCGTCCCCGGCGGTGCCCAGCTCCTCGGCGAGCGCGGTCAGCTGCTTGCGGTCGATCTTGCCGTTGGCGGTCAGCGGCAGGTGCTCGCGCCAGTGGACGACCGTGGGCACCATGTACGCGGGCAGCGACGCGGCCAGCGTCCGGCGCAGGACCTCGGCGTCCAGCCGCTTCCTGCCGCTGTAGAAGGCGACCAGATGCTCGCCCCGGGCCACCACCACGGCGCCGTCGCGCACGCCCGCCACCTTCAGCAGGGCGTTCTCCACCTCGCCGATCTCGATGCGGAAGCCGCGCACCTTCACCTGGCTGTCCTTGCGGCCCAGGAACTCCAGCTTGCCGTCGGGCCGCCAGCGTCCCTGGTCGCCGCTGCGGTACAGCCGCTCGCCCGGCCGGTACGGGTCGGCGGTGAAGGCCCGCCGGGTCCGCTCGGGGTCGTTGACGTAGCCCCGCCCGACACAGACCCCGGAGAAGACGATCTCGCCGGGGGCGCCCAGCGGCACCAGGCCGAGGTGCTCGTCCACGATGTACACGCGCACGTTGCGCACCGCCCGGCCGAGCGGCACCCGGTCCCCGTGCGGCGGCCGGCGCAGCACCTCGTGGTTGGTGTCGTCCGAGGTCTCGGTCAGCCCGTAGGCGTTGACCAGCGGAATGGTCGGGTGCGTGGCGAACCAGCGCTCGGTCAGCTCCTTCTTCAGCGCCTCGCCGGTGACCGACACGATCCTCAGGTCCGGCAGCGCGCGCGGGTGCTGCTCCAGGTGCGCGAGGACGGCCTCCAGGTACGACGGCACGCACTGGAGCACGTTGACCCGTCCGGCCGTGATCCGGTCGACGTACCGGTCGACGTCGAGGATCTCCTCCTGCTCCACCAGCAGGGTCCGTCCGCCCACCAGGAGCGCGGACACCAGCTGCCACAGCGAGATGTCGAAGCACTGGGGCGCGGTCTGGGCGACCGTGGACCCCTCCTCGATGCCCAGGTCCTCGATCTTGGCGAGGAGGTGGTTGAGCATCCCGGCGTGCTCGCACATCGCGCCCTTCGGCTCGCCCGTGGAGCCGGAGGTGAAATAGATGTACGCGAGCTGGTCACAGGCGACGGGCATGCCCAGGTCGTCGTCGGCGTGGCCCTCGTCGCAGGCGGCGGCGACGGTGAGGGCGCGCACGCCGGACAGCCGGGACAGTGCCGCGTCGAGCGTGTCCGTGCTGCCGTCCTCCGTGAGTACCAGCGCGCACTCGGCGCGGGACAGCGTCTTCGCGATGCGCCCGGCGGGGAAGTGCGGTTCGACGGGCAGATAGACGCCTCCCGCCTTCATCACGCCGAGGACGGCGGCCGTCCAGTCCAGGTTCCGTTCGGTCACCACCGCGACGACGCCCTCGCGCTTCAGGCCGCGCGCGATCAGGGCCCTCGCGATCCGGTTGGCGCGGGAGTTCAGCTCCCGGTACGTCAGCTCCTCGTCGCCGCACACGGCGGCCACCGCGTCCGGGTGGGCCCGTACCCGCTCCTCGAACAGCTCGTGCATGCGCCGGTCCGGCAGGTCCCGGCGGGGCCCGGCCAGTCCGTCGAGTTGCCGGCGCACCTCGTCGGCGGAGAGCAGGCCCTGCCGCCCGTAGTCGGCGTCCGGGTCGAGGGCCAGCGAGGTGAGCGCGGTCACGTGGTAGCCGGCCACCCGGGCCGCGGCCTCCCCGCCGAGCACATCGGTGCGGTGACGCACCCGCAGCCCGATCCGGTCGCCCTGCCGCCGGATGCCCACCCGCAGCACGGTGTCCCCGTCGAGGGGGCCGTCGCCGCCGGTGGCGTCGAGGACCGTCTCGAACGGCGCGCCGTCCAGGCCCAGTTCCTCCCGCAGGTCGTCGACCGGGAAGTCGGCGTACGCCCGTACGTCGGCCGTGACCTGCCGTGCGTGCCGCAGCAGTTCCCGCCACTGGCCCCGCTCGGTGGTCAGCCGGCAGGGCAGCGGACGGCCGCCCGCCACGGCCACCCAGCCGGTGGTGACCTCCCGCTCGCCGGACAGGACGGCGAGCACGCGCGCGTGGGCGGCCAGCAGGACGGAGTCCAGCGGCAGGGCCAGCGCCCGCACCGCCGCCAGGAACCCGTCGGGCAGGGCCACGTCGACCTCGCCCGTTCCGTCCGCCGGAGCCGGTGTCCAGCGGGGGATCTCCGCCCGCCCGCCGGCGGTCAGCACACCCCGCCAGAACTCCCGGGCGTCCTCCGCCCGCCTCTTCTTCGCTTCCCTCAGATCCATCGGTCCCGTTCCCCCGCTCACCGTCGTCCCCGGTCCTCCGTGGCCGGGTTGCCTCCCCACCGCGCGCGCGGCGGTACCTGTTCGCCCTTCAGCAGGAAGGAGTCGGCGGCGAGTTCGGCGCCGTCGCCCATGGTCACGCCGTAGTGGACCAGCGAGCCGACCCCGAGGGTCACGCCGTCGCCGAGCCTGACGTGGTCCGACTTGAAGGTGCCGTCCTCCTGCGAGTGCGCCTGGAGCCTGCTGCCCGCGTTGAGGGTGCAGTCGTCGCCGACCGTGGACAGCGTCCGCTCCGTCAGATAGGCGCCGTCGTCGAAGACCCGCCGTCCGAACCTCGCGCCCATCAGCCGCCAGGCCCAGACCTTGAACGGGGTGCCGTTCAGCACGCCCAGGTGCAGGTCGAGCACCTTCCACAGGCGCTCGATGTGCCAGAAGCGCTCGTCGTAGATGGAGAAGAGCTCCGGCTCCATCGGGCGGAACCGCAGGATGCAGCGCTCCACGAGGGCCCAGTACACGACGGTGAACACCAGGCCGAACGCCATGGTCGCGGTGACCACGGCGAGGGCCGCGGTGCCGTGCCAGTACAGGTCGACGGCGGCGAAGCCGAGCACCGTGAGCACGAAGCCGTGCACCCACCGGAGGCCCAGCATCATGCCCATCGACTTCAGGTTGTAACGGTTCTTCGCACGCAGCCGGCGGCGGAACTCCCGGCCCTCGCGCAGGTGGTCGAAGCGGCTGTCGCGCTCCACCGACCGGGGGATCTCGAACGGGGGCGAGCCGAGCAGCCCCACCCCTTCGCGGACCTCGCCGTCCAGCGGGACCAGCACCTTGGTCGCGAGCAGGCAGTTGTCGCCCGTCCTGCCTCCGGCCGGGTAGGCGATGGCGTTGCCGAGGAAGTTGTGTGCCCCGATCGACGTCCGGCTGACCTTGAACGAGGTGGCCGAGTACTCGGCGTTCATGATCGACAGACCGTCGGCGATCATGGTGCCCCGGCCGACCGAGGACAGGAACGGCGTCTCGTGCTTCAGTTCGGTCCCGAAGTTCGAGCCGGTCTGCTGCACGCGGGACAGGCTGTACCCGAGGGCCTTCAGATAGAACACGATGTACGAGCTGTCGCCGGTCAGCCACTTGTAGAACCTGATGTTGGTCAGGCGGATGATCGTGCGGTGCACCCCGTAGTGGAAGCCGTACAGCGGATACACCCTGTCCGGCTCGATCATCCGGTTCAGCAGGCGCGGCACCGCGAACACCGTGATCGCGCCGACCGCGGTGCCGCCGACGAACAGCACCAGGGACAGGACCAGCGCCTCGACGTAGAACCGCAGCGAGCCGATGTCCCTGGCCTGCGCGTTGACGAGCGCATCCAGTCCGGGCGCCACCTTGAACAGCAGGTACAGACCGCCGACGGCCAGCGGCACCCACAGCAGGAACACCTGGAGCAGGGAGCCGAGGGCGTACCCGGCCCGGCGGAGCGTGCCGCAGGGTGCCGGGGCGACCCGTATGTGGTCGACCTGGGTGCGTTCGGCGGGGGAGCCGTGCCAGCGCTCCCCGGCCGGCACCGACTCGCCCGGGCGCAGCGCGGAGGAGTGGCCCAGCTGGGATCCGTCACCCATCGAGGTGTGGATGTCCAGCACGGTATGCTCGCCCACGAACACGTTGCGGCCGAGGGTGACCGGGCCGGTGCGCAGCCGCCCGGCGTGGGCGTGGTAGCACTGCAGCGCGGAGTCCTTGCGGAGCACCGAGCCGTCGCCCACCGTGAGCAGGTCCGCGGCGACCGGCACCGAGCGGCTCAGGATCGTCACGTCCTTGCCGACGCGGGCACCGAGGGCGCGCAGGTAGAGCACGTACAGCGGATTGCCGATGAGGAGCATCGCGGGGCTGGTGTGCAGCAGCGCCCTGACGATCCAGAAGCGCAGGTACGCCATGCCCCAGAGCGGGACGTCGGCCGGCCTCGCGCGGCCGATCAGCAGCCACTTGGCGGCGACCGGCAGCAGGGTCAGGCCGACGACGAGTATCCCGCCGAAGAGCGCCGCGCGCAGATAGACCCCGCCGGCCGACGGGCCGGTGGCCACCCACTCGTATCCCTGGGTGAGGGCGACCGCGCCGAGCAGGCAGTACGCGACGAAGAAGAGCGCCTGCGCCGTCCCGCACAGGGCGTGGCGCAGCGAGCTGCCGGGGGCGACCGGCTCGGCCGGGACGGGCGCCTGCTCGGGACCCGGGTCCGGGGTCTCGGTGAGGGCGGCGGCCAGGCCGCGGACCGTCGGATGGGCGTAGACGTCCTTCATCGACACCGACGGCAGATCGGACCGCTTTCGGATCCGTGCGCAGAAGTGGGCCATCACGAGCGAGTTGGCGCAGAGGTCGTCGAAGAAGTGGCTGTCGACCGGTACACGGTCGACCCGCACCACTTCGGCCAGCACCTCGGCGAGGATCCGCTCGGTGTCCGCGGGCGTGCCCTGCACGGCGCCCGCGCGGGTGACCTGCCCGTTGTCCGCGCCGCTGTGCTGCGCGGCCGGGGGGCCGGGCGGAGCGGTCGTCGTGACCTCTCCGGGGTTTCCCACCACATGAACTCCTAGTGCATGTTCGTTTCGGCGTGTGTTGTGTGTGCGGCGCCCGGTCGGCGCCGGATCGCGGGCCACCGTGACCAGGGGCCCCGCCGTCGTGGCGGGACCGGGCACCGGCCGTCCGCCGCCGTTCCCGTTCCCGGGCATGCGCGCCCGCGCCCCGTCGCACGGTTCACGGCGCTCCGGTCCGGTTCATGGCGTGTCGGGCCCGGGGCGTGCCGGAAGTGTTTGTCAGGGGCCGTGACAGATCACGTCGCGTCGGGCGCGCATTGCGTCGCACGGGCGGCGGCATGCGGGAGTGTGCGGGAAAGAGGAGTGCGTGGTGCGAGTGAAAGCATTGAATTCTCCGGGACGGTTCATCGTTGAAATACGCCCGGCAGTGGTCGGCGTGGCGCGTAATGACATCACGAACAGGTTTGTCCAGTCGGCGTGTGGAAGAGTGGAACCGGACAGCCACGTGGTTCGGCGCGGAGCAGTACGGGGATGATCCACCCGGATCTCCGGCGGATCACGGGCAACGCTGCAGCTCGGACACGTGGTCAGGTGTCGCGACGTCCCCCGGTGTGCGGCGCCCCTCCCCCTCGGCGGTGGTCCGCAGTGGAATGCAATCTGGATTCTTTCGGTGTATTCGCGAACAGGTCAAGGGAGTCCGGGCAATTGACGCTTTCCTGCACTACGGACGATCTTCCGTAGGGTCTTCCTTGCAGCCCGTGCGTGTGCTTCAACGGGGAACTTCCCCTCCGGTCCGAGCAAACGTCGCCGGCGATTCCACTTGCCGCACCCGCCATATCCGGCCAGCGCGGCCATGACAGAAAGGGCTTCAATTAATCTTCGCCCGGTTTCCCGTGGGTTGCCTATCAATTTCTGCCGCGCGACGCGACCGATGGGATGTCTGCGACCACAACCGAAACACGCGCGGCGGCCGGTACCGGAGGGCCACGACGCCGGCCGCGGACTCCGGCGCACGCGTACGGGACGGCCACGCCACCGGTACCGCCGGGCTCTCCGGCACCCGTACCGGAACAGGTCCGGCAATACGTACCGGAGGGGCCCCCGCATTCGTACCGGAGGGACCCCGGCATGCGTACCGCGAGGTGAGGGCTTGCTGTCGCGGCGGATACCGTAAGAGGCGTGCAGCCAGCAAGTAAGTTCTCCGAGAGCCCCTCCGGCCGTCTCCATCGGGCCCGCGCCCTTTACCGGAACGTCTCCAAGCGCAGGACCGCCTGGCTGCTCTTGAAGGACACGGTCAACTCGTGCATCGAGTACCGCATCCTCGGCCTCGCGGCGGAGGCCGCGTTCTTCACCCTGATGTCCGTGCCGCCGCTGCTCGTCAGCCTGATCGGACTGCTCTACTACGTCGACGCCTGGACCGGCACCGACACCATCTCCAGCCTGGAGAACAACCTCCTGGAGGCCTCCCGCACGGTCCTGTCCGACCGCGGCGTCCAGGAGATCGCCCAGCCGATCCTCGACGACGTGACCGGCGGCGGCAGACCCGACGTCATCTCCGTCGGCTTCCTCTTCGCGCTCTGGTCCGGTTCCCGCGCGGTGAACGTCTTCATCGACACCATCACCGTGATGTACGGCCTCGACGGCGTCCGCGGCATCGTCAAGACCCGCCTTCTGGCCTTCCTGCTCTTCATCGTGGCGCTGCTGATCGGGTCGGTGGCGCTGCCGCTGATGGTCGCGGGCCCGGACGCGGTGGTCAACGTGGTGCCGTGGTCGACGACCGTCGTGCAGATCCTGTACTGGCCCGTCGTGATCGTCCTGTCGATCGTGTTCCTGACGACGCTGTACCACGTGTCCGTGCCCGTGCGCTCGCCCTGGGTCGAGGACGCCCCGGGCGCCCTGGTGGCCCTCGGCATGTGGGTGCTCGGCAGCTTCCTGCTGCGCATCTACCTCACCAGCACGATCGAGGGGGCCACGATCTACGGCTCGCTCGCCGCCGCCGTCGCCGTACTGCTGTGGATCGGGGTGTCCGCCTTCGCGGTGCTGGTGGGCGCCGCCGTCAACGCGGCCATCGACCGGGTCTGGCCGGCCGCCGCCACGGCCGCCGCGCGCGCCGCCAACGAGCGCCTGCGGGAGGAGATGGCCGCCGAGTACGTCGCCCGCGCCGCCGCGGCCCGCGCCGCCGACCCGGCCGATCCCGACGACCCGGACATGCCCTCCGAGTTCCCCGAACGCTGGTCGCGCTTCCTGCCGCCCGAGGACGTCACCTCACGGCTGCGCACGCACGCGAAGACGACGTCGTCCGACAAGCCGGGCAACGGGACGTCCCCGGGGAACTGAGGGGGACGGACCCGGCTCGCCGAACGGGGCCGGTCCGCCGTACGGAGACAGGACTCCGTACGGCGGACCGGCCCCGTGGCCGTGCTGCCGGCGGTGATGGTCAGACTCCCCACGTACCCGCCGCCGCGGCTTCCGCCACGAAGTCCGCGAAGTCGCGGGGCTCGCGGCCCAGCACCTCGCGGACGTCCGCGGTGACGTGGGAGTTGCGGCCGTCCAGCAGGGTCTCGAAGATCTCGATCAGTACGGCCGCCTCCTCGGGAGGGATGCCGAACCCGGTCAGGGCCTCGCCGTACTCGCGCGCGGAGACGGGGATGTAGGCGAAGTCCCTCCCCGCCGCCTTCGAGATCTCCGCGAGCGCCTCGCGGAAACTCAGCGGGCGCGGCCCGGTCAGCTCCAGGGTCCGGCTGGCGTACCGGTCGCCCGCCGTCAGCGCGGCCACGACGACGTCCGCGATGTCCCGCACATCGATGAAGGGCTCCGCCACCTCGCCCGCCGGGAACACCAGCTCTCCCTGGCGCAGCCCCTCCACCAGCGGACCCTCGCTGAAGTTCTGGGCGAACCACGCGGCCCGTACGACCGTCCAGTCCGCCCCCGATGCCTCGACCGCCTCCTCCGCCGGCCGCGCCTGGTCCTCGCCGCGCCCGGAGAGCAGCACCAGATGCCGCACCCCGTGCGCGACCGCCTCGCCGGCCAGCGCACCGATCGCCCCGGCGGCCGAAGGGTGGCCGATGTCCGCGGGATGCATCAGATACGCCGCGTCCGCACCCCGCAGCGCCGCCGCCCACGTCGACCGGTCCGCCCAGTCGAACCCCGTCGCGCGGGACGCGGCCCGCACCGTGAGCCCGGCCGCCTGCGCCGCCGCGGCGACCCGGCTGCCGGTACGCCCCGACGCCCCGGTCACCAGTACCGTCATGTCCGGCCCGCTCTTCGTCATCTCTGTCATGGCACCAGTCAACGGCCGCGCTCCGCAGGCGAACATCGCCGAACGGCTCATTTTCATACGTGCGCGTCTACGCTGCCGCCATGGACCCGCTCACCGGCCTGCTGGAGGGCCCCCGCGCCCGTGGCGCCCTCATGATCCGGGCGTGCTTCGACCCGCCGTGGTGCGTCCGCGTCGAGGACCGGGCGCCCTTGACGGTGATGCTCATGGTGCGGGGCGAGGCGTGGATCAGCCCGGACACGGGGGAGCGGCTGCGGCTGACGGCGGGGGATCTCGCCATCGCGCGCGGCCCGGCCCCGTACACCTGCGGCGACGACCCGGCGACCGAACCGCGGGCCGTGATCCTGCCGGGCGGGGAGTGCACCTACCCCGACGGCCGCCCCCTCAACGGTTCCATGGACCTCGGCGTCCGCACCTGGGGCGACCGGCCCGACGGCTCGGCGGTCCTGCTGATCGGCACCTACCTGTGGCCGGGCGAGGTCGGCGGACGGCTGCTGGACGCGCTGCCCCCGCTGCTGAGCCTGCCCTCCGACGTGTGGCGGTGCCCGCTCACCCCGTACCTGACGGACGAGATCGTCCGGGACGAACCGGGCCAGCCCGTCGTCCTCGACCGGCTGCTCGACCTGCTCGTCATCGCGGCGCTGCGGACCTGGTTCGCCCGCCCGGAGGCCGCGGCGCCCGCCTGGTACCGGGCGCTGGGCGATCCGGTCGTGGGCCGGGCGCTCCGGCTCCTCCACGACGACCCGGCGCACCCCTGGACGGTGGCGTCGCTCGCCGCCAAGGCCGGGGTCTCGCGCGCCGCGCTGGCCCGCCGGTTCGGTGAACTCGTGGGCGAGCCCCCGATGACGTACCTCACCGGCCTGCGCCTCGCCCTCGCCGCCGACCGGCTGCGCGACACCGACGACACCCTCGACGCGATAGCCCGCCGGGTCGGCTACGGCAGCGCCTTCGCCCTCTCCGGCGCCTTCAAGCGGGTGTACGGCGTCAGCCCCCAGGAGCACCGCGGCCGCGCGGCGTAGCCTGGCCCCCGTGTACGCGGAGCGGGCATCCAGGCTGACGGGCGCGGTGGTGTGGAGGAACACCCCCGGCGGCTCAACGGCGCCCGGGGCGCGGCTCGTGCTGCCCGACGGCTGCATGGACCTGCTGTGGCACGAGGGGCGGCTGTTCGTCGCCGGGCCCGACACCCGCGCGTACGCCCCCGGAGCGGCGTCCGGTCCCTGGGCCGGCGTCCGCTTCTCCCCGGGCTCCGCGCCGACCTTCCTGGGCGTGCCCGCGCACGCACTGCGCGACCAGCGTGTCCGCCTCGCCGACCTCTGGCCGGCCGCGGAGGTAAGGCGCCTCACCGCACGTGTGAACGCGGCGGCGACCCCGGCGCTCGGGCTCGAGGAACTGGCCCTGGCGCGGGCGGCCGCCTCCGGAGCCCCCGATCCCCTGCTGCGCCGGGTGGTGGCCGCACTCGACGCGGGGTGCCCGGTCGCCGTGACCGCCGACGAACTCGGTATCGGCGCCCGCCAGTTGCACCGCCGCTCGCTCGCCGCGTTCGGCTACGGCCCCAAGACACTGGCCCGCGTCCTCCGGTTCCGGCGGGCACTCGCCCTGGCCCGCAACGGGGTGCCCTTCGCCGAGACGGCGGCCCGCGCCGGCTTCGCGGACCAGGCCCACCTCGCGCGGGACGTCAGGGGGTTGGCGGGGGTGCCGCTCGGGGAGCTGCTCGGTGTCTAGGCCCCCTGCCGAGGGTTCAGCGGAGCGAACAGATCAACTCCGTTGCCGTCCGGGTCCAGCACGACCGCGTACCGCTGGCCCCACACCGCGTCCCACGGCTTGAGCTCGCCGTGGTACCCGGCGGACACCAACTCACCGTAGACCGCGTCCACCTCCTCCGGGCCCTCGCACAGCAGCGCCAGCGAGGTCCGGCCACCACCGGTGCCCGGCTGCCAACCGGCGTGGAAGGAGCGCACGGTCTCCTCGGTGTCGAGCAACAGCCGCAGCCCCCCGGGGAGTCCGGCCTCGGCGTGCGGCGCGGTCTCGGAGCCCTCGGGGAAGGCGAACCCGAGCCGGCGGTAGAAGGCGATCGAGGCGGCCATGTCGGAGACGACCATGCCGATCGCATCGAGTCGTGGAGTCATGCGGCCACCGTAGGCGCGGTGCGGGGGAGGGGTCTTGAAGGAATCGGACACCGGCGAGGGTGCCGGGCGAGGATGTCTGTGGAACGCCTGTGCGGCAGGATGAGGGCATGATCCGTGCCACGCGCGTGCTGCCGACCCTGACGCTGCTGCCCTTGCTGCTCCTGACGGCCTGCGGCGACAAGCAGGCCGTGACCGGCGACCCTGAACTGGCGCCGCCCGCCTCCCCCGGCGCCGGACTCCGGGAACGGGCCGAGGCGCTGGGCATCGCACCCGAACACGTGTACCTCACCGAGGCGCCGGGCTTCACCCTCGCCGAGCAGTCGGTCGGCGTGTCCGGCGACGACGGCTTCTCCGCCGTCTACTGGTCCAAGGAGAAGGGCGCCCAGCTGCAACTGCGCGTGGAGCGCGGCACGGTGACCGCCGCGAACTGCCCGGAGCAGCAGGTAGGCGAGGGCACCGGCCCCCGCGCCACCTGCGAGCGCGACGGGGACGCCTGGTACCGCACGGCGGGCGCGCAGCACGAGTACGCCGTCCCGGAGGACGGCCACGTGGTCCGGGTCGGTGGTGACACGGCCACCGTGGACCGCGACGTCCTGCGGGCCGCCGCCGAGGCCGTCCGCCGCCCGACCGACGAGGAGGCGGCCCGGATCCTTCCGTCCCCCGCGGCCGGTGAACCGGTCGAGCGCGGCGACCTGCCGCCCGAGGGGGACGGAGCCCCGAACAACGATGTGGGGGTGGGGGGCTGACGCGGCATAGGCTCGCCCCCATGACAGCCCGCATCCTCGTGTACACCCGCACCACCGCCTACCGGCACGACTCCATCCCGGCCGGCGTGGCGGCCCTGCGCACCCTCGGCTTCGACGTCGACGCCACCGAGGACCCGGCGGCCCTCGAGGCACCCCTGGACCCGTACACGGCGGTCGTCTTCCTCTCCACGAGCGGTGAGGTGCTGACGGAGACGGGGCGCGCGGGGCTCAGGGCGTACGTGGAGGAGGGCGGCGGTTTCGCCGGGGTGCACGCGGCCGCCTGCACCGAGTACGACTGGCCCTACTACGGCGAGCTGCTCGGCGCCCGCTTCGCGCGCCACCCCGCGTACCAGCCGGGCAAGGCCGTCATCGAGGACCGCGACCACCCGGCGACCCGCCATCTGCCCGCCGTCTGGGAGTTCACCGACGAGTGGTACGACTTCCGGGACAGCCCGCGCGGCGCGGTCCACGTCCTCGCCACGGCCGACGAGTCCTCCTACGACGGTGGCGGGATGGGCGCGGACCACCCCCTGGTGTGGTGCCGTGAGCAGGGCGCGGGCCGGGTCTTCTACACCGCGCTCGGCCACGCCTGCGAGGCGTACGAGGACCCGGACTTCCGTGCTCACCTGCGGGGCGGCATCCGCTGGGCGGCCGGACTGCCGGACTGACCCGCCGGCCGTCAGCCGCGCGGCGGCGCCGTGCTCGACCGCTCCACCAACCGCGTCGACAACTCCGTACGCGTCCCCTCCGGCCGCTCGCCCGCCATCATCCGGACCAGCAGCCGCAGCGCCGTCGCGGCCATCTCCGACAGCGGCTGGCGCACCGTGGTGAGCGCGGGCGCGGCCCAGCGCGCCTCGGGCAGGTCGTCGAAGCCGACCACGCTGATGTCGTCCGGCACCCGCAGCCCCCGCTCCGCCAGCGCCCGGTACACCCCGAGCGCCATCGTGTCCGAGCAGACGAACACGGCGGTGGGCGGCTCCGGCAGGTCGAGGAGTTCCAGGGTGCGGTGGTACGCGGTGGTCTCGTCGAAGTCACCGTGGCGGACGTACTCGGGGCGGTGCCGTATCCCGGCCGAGGCGAGCGCCGAGCGGTAGCCCGCGATCCGCGCGCCGCCGCACATCCCGTGCCGGTCCCCGCCCACGCAGGCGATCCGCTCGTGCCCCAGTCCGAGGAGGTGCTCGACGGCCGTGACACCGCCCTGCCAGTTCGCCGCGCCCACCGACACCACGCCCGGCGGCGGCTCCACCATGGGGTCGATCAGCACGTGCGGGATGTGGTGCCGGTTCAGCCAGGCGTACTGGGCCGGGGACAGCTCGGCGAGGTTGACCAGGACCCCGGACGACCCCCGCACGGTGAGCCGGTCCATCCAGCCGCGCTCGGGGCTCCCGTCCCGCGCCGCCCGGGGCAGCCCCGCGGAGACCACCACCTCCAGCCCGGCGTCGTACGCCGCCTCCTCCACCCCCCGGAGCACCGCGCCCGACCAGGAACTGTCCAGCGAGTGCACGACGAGATCGATCAGCCCCGGCGTCCGCGCCGCCTCGAAACGGGGTCTGCGGACGTAGCCGAGCCGTTCCAGGGCCTCCGTCACCCGCCGTCTGGTCTCGGGCGCCACGTCCTGCCGCCCGTTGACCACCTTGGACGCGGTCGGTACGGACACCCCGGCCTCGCGCGCCACCACCGCCAGCGTCGGCCCGGCCGCCGTACCGCCGGTTCCGGCACGGGCGACGGCACCGGACGCGCGGGGCGCCCCGCCCGTACGGACCGCGTCACCCGTATGGACCGCGTCGCCGGTACGGACCGCGTCACCGGTGCACACGGCGTCACCGGTGCACACGGCGTCACCGGTGCACACCGTGCCGCCGCTTCCGGAACGGACCATCGAAGACCGCCTTCCCGGCCCGCCCGAGGGCCATCGACGTTCGCCAGCGCTGTTTCCGACAGCGGAGGAACCACCGACAGAAAGCGCTTCCTACCCTAGGTGGGCCACCGGGCGGCGGGAAGACGTCGGGAATCGGACCCGGGGCGGTGCGATGCTCTGATCAGGAAGGCCAGCAGGGTCAGCAAGGCCCAGGAAGGCCAGGAAGGCCAGGGAGACCAGGGAGACCAGGACCGTCATGACGGTCAGGACGGTCCACGAGCGGGAGGAGCCGGCGGGTGAGGACGACGACAGACCTGACAGGGCCCGTGGCCAGGACGCCGTACGGGGACGTGCGCGGCAGACACGAGAACGGGGTCGCGGTCTTCCGCGGCATCCCGTACGCGGCCCCGCCCTTCGGCCCCCGCCGGTTCCGGCCGCCCGTGCCGCCCGAGCGCTGGGAGGGCGTGCGGGACGCGGGAGCGTTCGGGCCGACGGCGCCGAAGCCGCCGTACTCCGAGGCGTTCGCCCACCTGCTGGTCGACCCGGTGGTGCCGGGCGACGACTGCCTCAACCTGAACGTCTGGACGCCGGAACCGGGCCGGGGAGCCCGGCTCCCCGTGATGGTGTGGATCCACGGCGGAGCCCTCACACGCGGCTCGTCCGCCGTCCCCGTCTACGACGGCGGCGCCTTCGCCCGCGACGGCGTCGTGCTCGTCTCGCTCAACTACCGGCTGGGCGTGGAGGGGTTCGGCCTCTTCCCCGACGCCCCGCCCAACCCGGGCCTGCGCGACCAGCTGGCCGCCCTGGAGTGGGTCCACGAGGCGATAGCGGAGTTCGGCGGCGACCCGGACCGGGTGACCGTCTTCGGCCAGTCCGCAGGCGCCATCAGCATCGGCGCGCTGCTCGCCGCCCCCCGGGCCCGGGGACTCTTCCGGCGGGCCGTGCTGCAGAGCGGGCCGCCCGAGGCCACCGACCGCGACCTGGTGCGGCGCATGGTGCGCCGGATGGCGGCCCGGCTGAAGGTCCCGGCGACCGCCGCGGCCTTCGCGGACGTCGACCGCACCGCCCTCGCGGCGGCGCAGGCCGAGGCCGGCAGGCGCAGCAGCCCGGTGCTCGGCGGGCCCGCGTTCGGCATCGTCGTCGACGGCGACCTGGTGCCCCGCGATCCCCTGGAGGCGCTGCTGGAGGACGCGGACGCCCCGGACGGCGGTCCCGCCCGCGACGTCGACCTGCTCCTGGGCTGGACCCGCGAGGAGCACCGGCTGTGGCTGGCCCCCAGCGGGCTCCTCGACCACCTCGACCGGCTGGGCACGGTCGCCCTCGCCGGAGCCCGCGCCCGCTGCCGCTGCGGCCCCGACGTCCCCCGCGGCTACCGCGAACTCCACCCGCAGGCGAGCACCGCCGAACTCGTCGGCCGGCTGGTCACCGACCATCTGCTGCGCGTCCCGCTGCTCCGGCTCGCCGACGCCCACCGCGGTCGCGCCCCCACGTACGTCTACGAGTTCGCCTGGCCGTCCCGCGTGCCCGGCCTCGGCGCCTGCCACGCCCTGGAGCTGGGCTTCGTCTTCGACACCGGTGACGTCCCGGCCGCGGTACGCCTGGCCGGCGAGGGCGCCCCGCGGGAGCTCGCCGAGGCGATGCACGGGGCGTGGGTGCGGTTCGCGGACACCGGTGACCCCGGCTGGCCGGCCTGGGACGCCACGCGCCCGGTACGGATCTTCGATGATCCCGGGACAGGGGCAGGCGGGAACGCCGGCGGCCCGTGCGAGCCCCGGAGCGTCGGCGGCCCGTACGAGCCCGAAACCGTCGGCGGCCCGGGTGAACCCCGCGTCGTCCACGGCCCGTACGACCGCGAGCTCGCCCTCTGGGAGGCCGAGGCGTGCAGATCCTCGCGGGCCGTCCCGGTCGGGCCACTCGCCGCGGACGGTTCGCCGGAGGTCCACCCGCCCGGTTCGCCCCCCTGGGGGGCGGCCCCGCTGTCGGCCGTACGGCGCTTCCGTCGTGCGCGTTCCGGCGGTGTCCGGCGGTCGTGACGACGGTCATCCCGCACCCGTCGACGAGCCGTCCCCCGTGCTCCCCTAGGCCCTCACGGCCCGCGCGATCTCCGTGATCACCCCCGGCCCCACCCGGCAGCACCCGCCGATCAGCCGGGCCCCGGCCCGCAGCCACCCCGCCACCCGCGCGGCGGTGAACGTGGAGCCGCCGGTCCACGCCCGCGCGGCGGCGTCCCAGGTCTCGCCGCTGTTCGGGTAGACGACGACCGGCTTGCCCGTCACGCGGGCCGCCGTCGCGACGGCGCCGTCGACGTCCTCGGGGGCGCAGCAGTTGACGCCCACCGCGATCACCTCCTCCGCATCGGCGGCCAGGGCGAACGCCTCCTCCAGCGGCTGGCCCGCGCGCGTGCGGTCACCGGCGATCGTGTACGACAGCCAGGCGGGCACGCCGAGCCCGCGCACCGCCCGGAGCAGCGCCTCGGCCTCCTCGGTGTCCGGGACGGTCTCCAGGGCGAGGACGTCCGGCGCGGCGGCGGCCAGCACCTCCAGGCGCGGGCGGTGGAACCGCTCCAGTTCGGCGACGGTGAGCCCGTAACGGCCCCGGTACTCCGATCCGTCGGCGAGCATCGCCCCGTACGGCCCGACGGACGCGGCCACCCACAGCGGGCGCCGTCCGGCGGCCGCACCGCCCCCGGCCCGCCGGGCGGCCTCGCGCGCCGCGGCGACGCTCAGCCGCAGCAGCCCGGCCGCGCGCTCCCGTCCGATCCCGCGCCGGGCGAATCCCTCGAACGTCGCCTGGTAGCTCGCGGTGATCGCCACGTCCGCGCCCGCCCCGTAGTACGCGAGGTGGGCGTCGGTGACGGCCTCCGGCCGGTCGGCGAGGAGGCGGGCCGACCACAGGCCGTCGCTCAGGTCGTGCCCCGCGGACTCCAGCTGGTTGGACATGCCGCCGTCGAGGACGAGCGGGCCGCGGGCGAGGGCGTCGGTGAGGGGCGGGAAGGAGCTACTGGCCATGCTACGACGCTACGTGCACACGACAGGAAGTCGCCGGGTACCCCGCCGCGGTGCTGACCATCTCCGGCCCGGACGGGTCCGTGCTCGGCCAGTTCGCCGCCGACGCCCAGGACGCGAAGATCCTGGCCAAGCGCGTTCACGAGATGTCCGCCGACCGCTACGGCCAGGTCTTCGCCGAGGACCTTCGGCGCCTGATGGGCAGGTACCAGCCGTGACCGCAGCGACCGCCGACCTCGGCACCCATGTCCCGAAGGCCCGCGCCCGGGCGCGTGTCCTGGCCTCGCCGGCGTGGTCGCGGCTCCCCGGAGAGGACCGTTACGCCCACCGATCCGGTGTCGAACCCGCCTACCGGACCAACCAGCAGGTCCGCCGCAGCGGCCTGTGCCTGTCCTGCTGGATGCGCGGGAGCGAGCCCGACATCCTGGTCCGCGACGGTGGCGGATTGCGCCCCACCGAGGGCTGGTGGGACGAAGTCGTGCACATCACGGCAACCGTCTTCGACGGCCTGCGCTTCGGTGCGCCCAGCGCACGGTGAGCGACCTTCCCGGAGGCCTGGGTCGAGCTGGACGGCCTGCCGGCCCCGGAACCGGGCGAGCCTCTAACGGTCCGCCACCGGGTGGTCGGCGGCTTGGGCGGCCCATGAGGCGAGGATGCGCAGACGGTCGTGGCTGGGTGTGCCGGGCTCGGCGGTCAGGGTGATGAGTTGCTGGTCGGGGTCGTCGGTGGAGGTGAGGAAGGACCAGTCGAGGGTGAGCGGGCCGACGACCGGATGGTTCAGCGTTTTCGTGCCCGATCCCGGGGTGGCGACACGGTGGGCTCCCCACCAGCGCCGGAAGTCGGGGTCCTGAAGCGACAGCTCGCCCACCAGTTCGGCCAGCCGCGGATCTTTCGGATCCAGGGCGGCCTCCATACGCAGCTGCGCCAGGGTCGTCTGCGCCACCCACTCCCAGTCCGGGTACAGCGCTCTGACGGCCGGTTCGCGGAAGACCAGCCGTACGAAGTTGCGCTTCTTCTCCGGGATCCGCGCGAAGTCGGTGAACAGGGCGGCCGCCATGACATTCCAGGCGAGGATGTCCGTGCGGCGGCCCAGGACGACGGCCGGCGTGGTGGAGAGGTCGTCCAGCAGGCGCTGCAGCTGCGGCTGGACCTTCTGCGTGGTGCGCCGACGCGGCCGGGCGGCGTCCCGACCGGACAGTTCGAACATGTAGGCACGCTCACCGTCGTCGAGCCGGAGGACACGCGCGAGGGTGTCCAGCACCGGTGTGGAGGCCTGGCGGCGGCCCTGCTCCAGGCGCGTGTAGTAGTCGGGGCTGATCGACGCCAGCAAGGCCACCTCCTCGCGGCGCAGGCCCTTGACCCTGCGCCTGCCGGCCGAATCAGGCAGCCCCACTTCGGCCGGGCTCAGCTCTGTGCGCCGCGCCTTCAGGAAGGCGCCCAGTTCGCTGTCGCGGGCGTTGCTGCTGCTCATAGGCACAAGTCTTACAGCCCGCCGGGCCTGTGACAGTGGGCCTGCCGTGTCCCAGGACCGCGGTGTCCGGGGACAGAAGAAGCCCCTTACCCGCCCATGTACCGCGTGTGAGTGTCGGTGACGTGGCCGGCGGACGGACCGCCCCGAGGACGAAGGCCCCGCCGGAGGGCCGGAGGAATCCGCGCCGTCGCGGTCACAGCACTTCCCCACCTGCACCAGGAGACACAGACCGTGAAGACCAGCGTCACCTTCCCCAGCAACGATCTCGCCCTCGCCGGGATTCTCTTCACCCCCGACGACCACGTCGACGGCCGGCTGCCGGCCGTTGTCATCTCCCATCCGGGAGGCGGCGTGAAGGAGCAGAGCCCGAGCATCTATGCCAAGCGCCTGGCCCGCGCCGGATTCGCCGCGCTCGTCTTCGACGCCGCGTACCAGGGCGAGAGCGAGGGCGAGCCGCGCGGCATGGAGAACCCCTTCCAGCGCGCCGAGGACATCAAGTCCGCCGTGACCTACCTGACCACCCGTGACGACATCGACCCGGACCGTATCGGAGCCCTGGGTATCTGCGCGTCCGGCGGTTACGTGCCCTACGCCGCGCAGACCGACCACCGCATCAAGGGCGTGGCCACGGTGAGCGCCGTCGACATGGGCTCGGTGATCCGTGAGGGGCTGGGCCGCACCCAGGACCCGGCGATCCTCAAGGCCCTGCTCGACCAGGCCGGTGCGGCGCGCACCGCCGAGGCACGCGGCGCGGCCCCGGAGCTGGTGGCATGGATTCCCGACAACGCCGAGGAGCTTCTGGAGACCGCTGGCCGGCAGTTCCGGGAGACGTTCGAGTTCTACTGCACCCCGCGCGGTCACCACCCCCGTGCGGTCCAGGGATGGGTGCTGCGCAGCGTCGACCAGCTCGCCCAGTACGACTCGTACGCGATGATCGAGCTGATCTCGCCCCGCCCCCTGCTGATGATCGCCGGTTCGGAGGCGGAGAGCGCCTACTTCAGCCGGGAAGCGATCGCGCAGGCGGCCGAGCCCAAGGAGCTGGTCACCATCGACGGTGCCACCCATATCGACCTGTACGACAGGGACGAATACGTCACCCCCGCCGTCGCCGAGCTCGCCGAGTTCTTCGGCAAGCACCTGGCCGGGTGACCACCCGCCACTGCGGACCCACGGGCAGCAGAGGCAGCCATAGGCCCACATCCTCGCCCTGCCGACGCCCCACTCCGGCCCGTCTGTCGGCAAACGATGGCACCCTCAAGTGATCAACGCACCACCCATGGATGATCATGTGGTCATAAAGGTACAAGTGCGTGGCTACGGGTTTTCGTCGGCTCAGCAGGATGAGATCTGGAGACGCCGGCGGGAGGGGCAGTCCTTCAGCTCGATGGGACGGGCACTCGGGGCGCCGATGCACCATGTCCGCCGGTTCATGTGCGAGCGGCGGCGTGCGCCTGGCCCCGCAACAGCGATCCGAGCGGCATCTGGCCGGCAGCGAGCGCGAGGAGATATCCCGGGGCATCGCGGCCGGCGAGTCTGCCAGGCTGCCGGCGCGGCGGCTGGACAGGGCGGCGTCGGCCATCTCCCGCGAGATCGCGCGCAACGGAGGTCGGGACTGCCACGTGCCGCGTCCGCGGACGCGGCCGCCTACGCGCGCGGGCGCCGGCCCAAGCAGGCCAAGCTTGCCCAGCGGCCGGCTCTGCGGGCGGTGGTGGAGGCGAAGCCGGCCCTGTGCTGGTCGCCCGGGCAGATCGCGGGCTGGCTGCGGCGCCAGTTCCCCGGTGACTCCGCCGTGCAGATCTCCCACCAGGCGATCTACCTCTCGCTTCACGACCTGCGCCGCCGCCAGACGATCGACCGCGGCCTCACCCAGCGGCTGCGGTCCGCACGGCCCATGCGCCGGCCAAGGATCGCGCGTCGGACCTGGCGGGGTGTCATCCGCGGCATGGTGTCGGATGCGCTGGATGCCCGGTTCGGGGCTCTGGCCCAGGGGCGCGCTTCGGTACTTCCGTCTTTCGTCCCGCGCGACCCGTTGACCTCTCCGTAACACGCCTCTACCTTTTCGGCGTTCGGGATGACAGATCTTGTGCGGTATGCCGAACATTCCTGTTCTCTTTTGTTTCCCTCAGTCCCCAGCCGAGAGGCAGCACGCATGAGCCGTGACGACAACCTCCCCACGACCACCGATCGGCGACTGCTCCTGAAGGGCGCCCTCGCCGCGGGCACCCTCAGCGCCCTGCCGCACGCCGCCCACGCAGGGACGGGGACGGCCGCCGGACCGGCCGCGGAGGCGGGCCGCAAGCCCGCCGCCCCCTACGTCAACCCCCTGGTCCGCAACCGCGCCGACCCCCACATCCACCGCCACACCGACGGCCGCTACTACTTCACGGCCACGTCCCCCGAGTACGACCGGATCATCCTGCGCCGCTCCCGCACCCTGCGCGGTATCGCCACCGCCGACGAGAGCGTCATCTGGCGCAAGCACGCGACCGGTGACATGGGCGCGCACATCTGGGCGCCGGAGATCCACCACATCGACGGCAAGTGGTACATCTACTTCGCCGCCGCCCCCGCCGAGGACGTGTGGGCGATCCGCATCTGGGTACTGGAGAACGCCCACCGGGACCCCTTCAAGGGGACCTGGGTCGAGAAGGGCCAGCTCAAGACGGCGTGGGAGACGTTCTCCCTGGACGCCACCACCTTCACCCACCGGGGCACCCGCTACCTCGCCTGGGCGCAGTACGAGCCCGGCATGCAGAACAACACCGCGATCTGGCTGTCCGAGATGGCCGACCCGGTGACCCTGACGGGGCCCCAGGTGCGGCTCACCACACCCGAGTACGACTGGGAGTGCATCGGTTTCAAGGTCAACGAGGGGCCGTCGGTGATCAAGCGCAACGGCCGCCTGTTCATGTCGTACTCGGCCAGCGCCACCGACTCCAACTACTGCCTCGGCCTGCTCACCGTGGACGCCGACGCCGACCTCATGGACCCGGCGAACTGGTCCAAGTCCCCGGTCCCGGTCTTCACCAGCAACGACACGACGCAGCAGTACGGCCCCGGCCACAACAGCTTCACGGTCGCCGAGGACGGCCGCACCGACGTCCTCGTGTACCACGCCCGCCAGTACAAGGAGATCACCGGCGACCCGCTGCACGATCCCAACCGCCACACCCGCATCCAGCGCCTCGGCTGGAAGCGGGACGGGACCCCCGACTTCGGTGTCCCGGTCGCCGACACGCCCGCCACGGACGACGGAGGGGAGTGAGGGAGATGAGACGCGCGTACGCCGTCCTCCTCGCCCTCTGTCTGGCGGTGGCCGGAGCGCTCGCGACGGCGGGCCCGGCCCAGGCGGCACCTCGGACGATCACCAACGGGACGCAGTTCACGGACGTGAGTGGGAACCCCGTGCACGCCCACGGCGGCGGGATCATCAAGGTCGGCGCGTACTACTACTGGTTCGGCGAGCACCGCAACGACGACAACACCTTCCGGTACGTGGACGCCTACCGCTCCACCGACCTGAAGAACTGGGAGTTCCGCAACCACGTGCTCACCCAGGCGACCGACCCCGAGCTGGCCGTCGCCAACATCGAACGCCCGAAGGTCATGTACAACGCGGCCACCGGGAAGTTCGTGATGTGGATGCACAAGGAGAACGGCACCGACTACGGCGAGGCGCGTGCCGCCGTCGCCGTGTCGGACACCGTGGACGGGAACTACACCTGGCGCGGCAGCTTCCGCCCGTTGGGGCAGCACATGTCGCGCGACATCACAGTTTTCGTCGACACCGACGGCACCGGCTACATGGTCTCGGCCGCCCGCGAGAACTACGACCTGCACATCTACCGCCTGACCGCCGACTACACCGGCGTCGCCGCCCTCGTCGCCGACCCCTGGCACGGCGGCCACCGCGAGGCCCCCGCCCTGTTCAAGCGGAACGGCGTCTACTTCATGCTCACCTCGGGCGCCACCGGCTGGAACCCCAACCAGCAGCAGTACGCCACCGCCACCAGCCTCGCCGGTCCCTGGACCGCCATGACGAACGTCGGCGACTCCACCGCGTACGGTTCCCAGACCGCGTGGGTCCTGCCCGTGCAGGGCAGCTCAAGCACTTCCCACCTCTACCTCGGCGACCGCTGGGGCAACTCCTTCGGTGGCCGGGTCAACGACTCCCGCTACGTCTGGCTGCCACTGACCTTCCCGACCTCCACCACGCTGTCCATGTCCTGGACCCCGGAGATCACCGTCGACACGGCCGCCGGGACGGTCACGGGCACGAGCGCCACCTACAACACCCTGGTCGCCCGCCACTCCGGCCGGTGCGCCGACGTCACCAGCCAGTCGCAGTGGCCGGGCGCCCAGCTCAAGCAGTACGACTGCAACGGCGGCGGCAACCAGAGGTTCTGGTTCCGGCCCGTCGGTGGCGGCTACCACCAGCTGGCCGCCCGGCACAGCTCCCTGTGCGTGCGGGAGAACGCCGCGAGTGTCACCCAGGAGAACTGCGACGCGTCGGCCACCGCCCAGCAGTGGTCGGTGACGAGCACGGGCGGCTACGTGACCGTCAGGTCGCGGGCGACGGGCGAGTGCCTGGACGTGAACGGCGCGTCCACCGCCGACTCCGCCGCGATCATCACATACGCGTGCAACGGCGGCACCAACCAGCAGTGGACGCGCGGGACATGAGGAGCATGAGGAGAACACCTTCGATGCGATCCCCACTGAGACGACTGACCATCGCCGCGCTGACGGCGGCGACCCTCGGCACCGTCCTGTCCGCCGTACCGGCGCAGGCGCACCAGCGCGGCGGCCCCGGGCTCGGCATGGAGAACTGCACCGCCACCGCCTGCCACTTCGACGTCCCGCCCGGCACGTACGACGTGAAGGTGGTCCTGGGCGGTGCGGAGGCGGCGAGCACGAGCGTCACCGGGGAGAGCCGGCGCGCGCTCCTGCCGGAGACGGCCACCGAGGCGGGCCGACGGGTCACCCGCGGCTTCACCGTGGACGTCCGCACCCCCGAGGGCGAGCCCACCGGGACCGAGGGCACGCCCGGCCTCGATCTGGCGCTCGGCGGCGACGCGCCCGCCCTCGCCGACATCCGGGTGACCCCCGCCCACCGGGCCCGGCAGATCTTCCTCGTCGGCGACTCCACCGTGTGCGACCAGCCCGGCGACCCGTACGCCGGCTGGGGCCAGCAGCTGCCCCAGTACCTGCGCAAGGGAATCTCCGTCGCCAACTACGCCGACTCGGGCGAGAGCACGGTCTCCTATCTGGCCGACTCGCGGCTGTGGGGCACCGTCCAGCCGCTGATCCGCCGCGGCGACCTCGTCCTCGTCCAGCTCGCGCACAACGACAAGCAGACCGACGAGGCGACGTACCGCGCGAACCTGGAGGCCCTGGTGGCGGGCGTCCGGGAGAAGGGCGGCCGGCCGGTGCTGGTCACTCCCGTCGTGCGGCGCTGGTTCAACGCGGACGGCACCCTGAACAACGGCACGGCGCTGCTCGTCAACGGCCTCGGTGTGGACCACCCGGCGGTGATCCGCCAGGTCGCGGCCGACCACGACGTCCCCCTGATCGACCTCACCGCGAGGACGAAGGAGCTCGTGGAGTCGCTGGGGCCCGAGGGCTCCAAGGCGCTGTACCTCTACAACGAGAAGCGCGACAACACGCACACCTCCGTGAACGGCGCCACCGTGTACGCGGGTCTGGTCCGCGACGAACTGGTCGACCGGCACCTCGTGCCCAAGGGCATGGTGCGTTCGGCCGGGTGAGCCCCTGGGACGCCCCGACCGGAACCGGGGCGTCCCAGGTCCCGCGAAGTCTGTGGCGCGACAACACTTCGGCCGGCGCCGAAACGATCGGCCCCTAGCGTGGCCGCATGACCCGAGCGACCTCTCCCACCACCGTCCACCGCGACCCCGCCGACGCCGTCCTCGCCATGGTCGACCACGTCTTCGCCCGCGCCGCCACCTGGACCGCCTGGGACGGCACCCCCGCGCACGTGGACGACCGCGTGTACACCCCGCACAAGGCGATCCGCCGGGTCGCCGACCACCTGGTCGACCACCTCGCCGAACTCGAGGCCCGGCTGGCGGGCGAAGAACCGCAGCCGGACCACTGGCACGCGTCGGTGATCACCACACCGGCCGACCTCGCGCCGTTCACCCAGGAGGACCTGGACGAGGCCCGCAGCCGGCTGACCCGCCTCGCCCGCATCTGGGCGAACCGGCTGCACGCGCTCACGGACGAGCAGCTCGACCACTCCCCGGGCGAGGGCTGGACCTTCCGCGAACTCGCCCTGCACGTGGCGGAGTCCGTGTACTACGCCGACGCGGTGGGCGATCTCGGAGACCCGTCATGACCGCCTTCGCCGACCTCCACCGAACCCGAACGCGCACCGGGGAGCCGCTGCTGCTGCCCAACGCCTGGGACCACGCCTCGGCGCTGGCACTCGCCGCGGAGGGCTTCGCCGCGATCGGGACGACGAGTCTCGGTGTGGCCGCGGCCGCCGGTCTGCCCGACGGCGCGGCCGCCACGCGCGACCGGACGCTCGAACTCGCCCTGGCCCTCGGCTCGGAGCGGTTCCTGCTGTCCGTCGACGCGGAGGGCGGCTTCAGCGACGACCCGGACGAGGTGGGGGAGTTCGCACGGGAGCTGTACGCCGTCGGGGCCGTAGGGATCAACCTGGAGGACGGCCTCGGTGACATGGCGCTGCACGCCGCGAAGATCGCCGCCGTCAAGGCCGCCGCGCCCGGCCTCTTCGTCAACGCCCGCACGGACACCCACTGGCTGGGCGACGGCGACGACGAGGACACCAGGACCCGCCTCGACGCCTACCGGCAGGCGGGCGCCGACGGCGTGTTCGTGCCGGGCCTGACCGACCCGGACGCGATCGCGGCTCTCGTCCGCTCCCTCGACGTGCCGCTGAACATCCTCTACTCGCCCGCCGGCCCCACCGTCGCACACCTCGGCGCCCTTGGCGTGAGCCGGGTCAGCCTCGGCTCACTGCTGTACCGGCGGGCACTGGGCGCGGCCCTGGAGGCGGTCGCCGGCGTACGGTCCGGCCGGGCGCCGTCCGGCCGTACGCCGACGTACGGCGAGGTGTCCTCGCTCGCCCGGACGGGGCCCGGCGTTCACTGACCGCAGGGTTCAGCGGATCGGCGCGTACAGCACCCCCAGCTTGTCGATCTCGTCGCCCGAGCGGCCCGTGAAGCCGACGATCCGCCAGCCCGAGGGGGCGGTGAAGGTCGTGGCGTCGGAGGTGGGCGAACCGGCCGTCAGCGTACGGCCCTTGTCGGTGGTGAAGGCCGCGGAGAAGACACGGGTGCGGCCGTCCTTCTCACCCCGCGTCAGCCGCACCGACGTGAGGTGCTCGCCGGAGGCCAGGGTCAGGGACGTGGCCGTGCCGCCCGTACCGCCGTGGGACAGGACCGTGCCGTTGTCGTGGGTCAGGGACACCGCGTCCAGGCGTGATCCGCCGCGCAGCGTCAGTGTGCGCGGCGACGGGACGGACGGCAGGTCGTCGGCGTCGTTGAAGGCCGTGCCGTGCGGGCCGCCGAAGAAGTCGCTCGCCCGGAGGGACGGGTCGAGCGTGTACGTGAAGCCGACCGTGTGCGGGAAGTGGTCGGACAGGTGCGCGCCGTCGGAGCGCAGGAAGGACGCCCACTCGTTGCGGTAGCCGGTGGCGTCGAGAGCGACGAGATCACTGCCCCGGTAGAACACCTTGTCCACCACCTCGCAGTCGTCCGTCGGGGCCGCCGCGTCGCACACCAGCGCGTCACCGCCCTGCGCGGGAGGCGTGCCGCCGCGCACCAGTTCCACCCAGGCGTCCGTCAGCCCGTTCTCGTCGAGCAGCGTGCGGATGTTGTCTCCGGTACGGGTGTAGCGCGTGTTGGTGTCGCCCATGACGATCACCGCGTTGCCCGCGGAGTTGGCCTGGATGAAGTCCGACAGCTGCTCGATGTTGGCGCGGCGGGCGGCCAGGGCGGCGTCCGTCACGTCGGCGTTGGTGTGCACGTTGTACAGGTCCACGAAGACACCCTCGGCCAGCCGCACCCGCGCCAGTGTGAAGCCCTTCGGCGTCAGGCAGTCCGTACCGGTGCAGTCGTCCCAGTCGACCCGCTCGAAGTCCTCGAAGGGGTGGTCGGACAGGGTGTTGAGGCCGTCGCCCAGGCCCGCGCCGCCGCTGGTGGCCGTGCGGTACGGGTGGGTGTCGTTGGCGTACAGCGAGGCGTGGTAGTTGAAGTCCTCCTGGACGTTGACGATGTCGTACGCCCCGAGCCGCTGCCCGATGAGCGGTGTGTTCGTTCCCGGGTCGCTGTCGCCGAGCCCGAGCGGCAGGCCCGCGATGTTGTACGTCAGGACGTCGAAGGCGGCGGTGGTCGCGCTCGAGTCGGCCGTTGCGGGTGCGGTGCCGGTGCCGAGCGCCATGAGGGCCAGCGCGCCGGCCGTGAGGGTGCCGAGGATTCGTCTCATGAGGAGGTGTCTCCGGTCCGTTCGTCTGCCTGCGAGGAGCACGAGGAGGAAGAGCGTCGGCACCCAAAGTCGCGGTCAGGAAGTGTGTCGTACAAGGCCGGTCGGGAAAACTGTGAGTGCTGGGGCGAGCGGCCGTGTCCGTGACGCCCGTCGCTCACCCCCTGGTCGTACAACATTCATCTTCTGCCTGGATTCTCCTCACGCGGCGCAGCGGCGCCGCGCACGACAGCGGTATCCAGGAGGCGCGCCATGGGGCACGGACACGGGCATCACCACCACGGACACGATCACAGCCACGCGCACGACCACGGTCACGCGCACGACGCGGCGCCGCTTCCCGCCGCCTTCGACGTCTCCGTGCCGGACGAGGCCCTGACCCCCGAGCAGCAGTCGCGCCGCTCGCTGCTGCGCCGCGCGGGCCTGCTCGGTGCGGGTCTGGCCGCCGGCAGTGTCGTCGGCCAGACCGCCGGCGGCGCCGCACCGGCGTTCGCGGCCAGTGGCAGCAGCCGCAAGAAGAACGGTTTCCTCTGGCTGTCCGGCGACCACCACATCCACACCCAGTACAGCAGCGACGGCAAGTACCGCGTCGTCGACCAGGTCCGCCAGGGCGCCCGGCACGGCCTGGACTGGATGGTCATCACCGACCACGGCAGCGCCACCCACGCCAAGATCGGCGTCGAGAAGGTCAACCCGGACATCAAGGAGGCCCGCGCCGCCTACGAGGACACCCTCGTCTTCCAGGGCCTGGAGTGGAACATCCCGTCCGCCGAGCACGGCACGGTCTTCGTGCACCCCGGCAAGAACGAGGTCTCCGTCCTCAAGCAGTTCGAGACCGGCTACGACGGCGCCGTCAAGGGCGCCACCGCCTCCTCCGCCGCCAACGAGGCCCTCGCCATCGCGGGCCTCAACTTCCTCTCCGACCAGGTGAAGCGGCGCAAGGTCAAGGACGCGCTGATGCTCGCCAACCACCCGGCGCGCAAGGGCATCGACTCCCCGCACGAGATCCGCGCCTGGCGCGACGCGACGCCCGCGAGCCACCGCATCGCCGTCGGCTTCGAGGGCGCCCCCGGCCACCAGGCCGCCGGCCTGCCCAAGCCCAACGGACCCGGCGGGGCCCGCGGCATCTACGACGGCAGCCCGAGCGCCAACTCCTTCGCCGGCTACCCGCTGGAGAGCTACCGCACCTGGGGCGGCTTCGACTGGATGACCGCCACCGTCGGCGGCCTCTGGGACAGCCTCCTCGCCGAGGGCAAGCCCTGGTGGATCACCGCCAACTCCGACTCCCACCAGATCTACGCCGACACCGCAGCGCGTGGCGGCGGCGACTTCAACGCCAACGGCCGGTACGACGACCCGGTCTACGGCGGCCAGATCGACCTCACCGAGAACGACTTCTGGCCCGGCTACTACAGCCGCACCCACGTGGGCGCCGAAGGCTTCCACTACGCCGCCGTCATGGACGGCATCCGCGCCGGCCGCATCTGGGTCGACCACGGCCAGCTCCTCAGCGGCCTCGACGTCCGCGTCTCGGGCGGCAGCCGCTGGGCCACCCTCGGCGGCGCCCTCCACGTGAAGAAGGGCACCAAGGTCACGCTGACGGTGGACGTGGCCCTCGCGGGCGGCCCCAACTGGGCTGGCTTCGTGCCGACGCTCGCGCGCGTCGACGTCATCCAGGGCGACGTGACCGGCGAGGTCAAGGACAAGGACACCTTCACCGCGCCGACGGCCAAGGTCGTCAAGTCGTACGAGGTCAACAAGTCCACCGGCACGGTCCGCCTCACCTACGAGCTCGGCCGCGTCGACCGCCCGCTCTACGTCCGCCTGCGCGGCAGCGACGGCAAGCGCACGGCCGTCGGCGCGATGGGCGCGGCCGTCGACCCGGCGGGCCCGGCCATCGACGTGGTCGGCGACGCGGACCCGTGGCAGGACCTGTGGTTCTACTCCAACCCGGTGTGGGTGCTGCCTTCCTGACGAAGTCACGGGCCAAGAGGAGCCGGCGAAGGAGGGGCCGTTTCCCTCACTGAGCGTTGGTCCGCTGATGTGCGTTCGGTCCCGGCCGGGTCAGCTTCCACGCACGGACCTTGCGGTGGGAGCGGATGTGGTTCTCCTTCCAGGCCGGGAGTTCGGTCTGGCCGGGTCCGTGACGGTGCGGGATGACCAGGCCGGTGCCCCGGTAGCCGCCGTCGGCGATCACTGTGGCGCGGCCGACGGCGTCCTTGGCGCCGGACAGTTCCCATGCCTTGCAGTCGTTGCGACTGCCGGGCAGTGGGCGGCCGACGGCGACGACCAGCAGGACCCGGTCCTCCAGCGGCAGGCTCCATGGCCGGCCCCTCCGGACCGCATCAGCACCCTCGTGCCGCAGTACGGTCACCAGCTTGCCGAACAGGCGAGGGCGCAGCCCGGTGAACGGGGCTGCGCAGGACGGCTCCGAGGCCGTGATCACACCGGACACCACGAGATCATTTCACTCGTCACCGGGTCCGGTTCACGGCAGTTCTGCATGGTCTCACCGACCGAACTTCGAGCGGCGCTCAGTCAGTCGAAGAGGGCAATGAGTCCATTCACCCAGATCGCGAGGAACACAAGGGCCGCCACCAGGCAGCCGACGCCCGCCAGCATTCCCCCGATCGTCCACGGCTCGGAGGGCGCCTCGTACTCCCCTTCCAGGTCGTCCCGGTAGGAGGCGGGGTCGTCCCAGTCGACGGGATGACCCAACTCCTCGGCGCAGGCGGTCCGCACCGCGACCAGCTGCCCCTCCGCGAAAGCGGTGGCGGCTTCCGCCTCGGGGCCCTGCCAGGCGAGGGCCTTCATGCGCCACCCGGGAGACCTGTACCGCGCCTCGAAGGCAGCGGTCTCGATGGCGTTCCGGTCCTCTTCGAGGTACATCCAGCGTCCAGCCTCGGCGGCGTCGCCGTAGAGCCGGTACACCTCGGCCAGACGACGGCGGAGCGTCAGGTCGTGGGGGAAGGACGAGACGAGACCACGCAGGCGCTGGCGTGCGACGGGAACCCGGCCGGCGGCCAGATCTGCATCGACTCGGGTAAGGGTCTCTCTCAGGGGCATGAACGCATGATCGAGTACCGCACTGACCTACGTCGACCTGGTTTCGCCACTCAGCACTCGCTCGCTCTCAACGGCATCGGCCGAACTGCTGCCGTCGGAGCTAGGGCCGGTCGGCTCCGCCTGTTGAACCTGCATGACAGCGAGGGCCTGGCCAAGGCGGGGCGAACTGTTGCACGGGATCTGTTCAGGTGTCGGTCATCTAAGTGTCGTCAGCTGGTTCCGGCAGGTCGCTGCTTCGATGGCACGCTCTGACAGCCGGTTCACCGCTCCACCGGCCCAGCACGACTTCGAGGCAGGTCACATGTCGTTCCCCGTGCAGTCCGAGCCTTCCGGTGACAGCGTTGCGTCGCCTTCGGACTCATACGCCGACGCCCTCACCGTCGACACCGACGTGACGGACCTGCTCGCGGCTGATCACCTGCTCCGGACGCTGGCGTCCGAACTCGTTCTCCCCGAGGACGAGGACGTGATCGGTTGCACGCACCTGATGCGCGACGACCGGCCGCGGGTCGTTCTCTCCTTCGCGCTGCCGACCCGGGAGGCGCGGGACTCCGCCCACGAGCGGCTCACGGCCATGGGGTACGAGGTCACGGACGGCGTCCCCGACGAGGTGGGCCGTGCGGTGCTGTACCCCGGAGTCGCGTCCCTCACGGGCACCGTCACCGTCGCCGAGCTGCTGTCGCGCTCCGCGATCGACCGGGTGACCGTCCTGGGCACCCAGGAGCCGCCCGCACCGGACACCGAGCTGGTGACCCGGGAGCATGTGCGGCCGCAGTGGCAGAACGGTGAGCTCGTGCTGGCCGCCATGCCCGCGGTGGGCGGCAGGCTGGTTCCGTTCGAGGTGCCCGATCCGACTCCGTGCTGCGCGGACCATTGAGCGTCGGCTGAGTGTCAGTGGTGGCCGTTGGCGTGCGGTCATGGCTGACGCGTACACCACCCTGTGGACCAACGACCTCTGCCGGGCGCTCATCTCCGGCGGTTACGAGGGACAGCGGCCGAGCGTGCTGTTCGGCGGGCCGCACCAGTCGCAGCCCAGTTTCGTCCGGGCGGGCGTCCGCCCGGGGGATCGGGTCTATCCGATACGTGTCTTCCGCAAGCGGATGTGGGTCCTGGGGGCCATGGAGGTCGGGCAGCTGCTGGACTACGACACGGCCGGTGAGCACCTCGACATGGAGGACTACCTCCGGCTCGTTCACTGGAAGCCGTTGAAGGGCGGCTGTGTCAGTGAGGTTGTCGTCGGACCGCCCGGCACGCCGCTCGCCTTCGACCGGGCGGTCCCGGGAGACCTCCTCGCCCGGCTGACCTGCCGCTCGCGGCGCGGCGAGCGGCAGATCAAGCACGTCGTGGACGGAGAGCTGCGCAGCGTGGTGAGCCTCCGGGGGATCTACCGGCTGGCACCGGAGTCGGCCGGTGAGCTGGAGGCGCTGGTGGCCGCTGCGGAGTGAGTCCCTGTCCCGTCAGTCTCCGGTTTCCGTCGCCGAGAACACGAACGAGAACTCCGTCCGCCGCGCCCTCAAGTGGTACTGCGGCAGCGCGCCCGGCCCGCACGACTGCGACCCGATGCCCATCTGGCCGTGGTCCAGGTTGACCCACACCCGGTCGCCGTCGGGCCGGAGGTCCGTCAGGTGGTTCGCGGCGTCCAGTTGCTCGGTCGTCCAGCGGCGGGCCGTGAACCAGAACTCCGGGTCGCCCTCGATCCGCAGCCCACCCAGCTCGGCCCAGCGCACATCGGCCCGGGCGCCGTTCTCCTGGGGGCGCACGTACGGGGTCTGCAGCTCGTCCACCGTGGAGTGCCACAGGCCCAGCATCGAGGCCGACCGGGTGTCCGGGTACGCCTCGCCTGGGCCGCCGCCGAACCAGCGCACGCCGGCGGCGGACGAAGGAAGGCCGAAACGGATGCCCAGCCTCGGCAGCGGCAGCGTCCACTCGCCCTCGGGGGTCACGGCCACGGTCAGCTTCAGTCGGCTGCCGTCGGACGTCCAGCGGTAGACCGTGGCGAGGCCCACCTCCCAGCCGGCGGGCGCCACCCGGGTCCGTACCGTCAGCGCGTCGTCGCCCGGCTCCACCGCGTCCAGGCGGTGCCGCATCCGGTGCAGGCCGAGCTTGCGCCACAGCGGGCCGAGGCGCGGGTCGGTCTGCCAGTGCGCGCCGTGGTCGTTGTCGGTGGGCGCCCGCCAGACGTCCAGGCGGAGGCCGGTCAGCTGCGTCGTGCCGATCGTCCGCAGGTCTCCCGTACGGGCGTCGAAGGCGGCCGGGCCGAGAGTGATCAGTCGCTCGCCGGAGGCGACGGGGCTCACCGAGGCTGCGACGGCGGGCCACGGCGTGCGGGCGACCGGCAGTTGGGCCCAGGCCACCACATGGCCCCTCGGGCCCCATGCCGTGTCGTCCGCCAGCAGCGCCCGTACCGTCCACTGGGACTCACCACCGCCGACCACCGCGGGCGGCTCCGGCAGCTTCACCTCCGCCGACTCGCCCGGCGCCAGCGCGGGCACGGACAGCGTGCCGCTCTCCACCGTCTCGCCGTCCACCTCGTACGACCACGCGAAGGCCAGCGCGGAGAGGTCCGCGAAGTCGTACCTGTTCGTCACCCGTACGGTGCCGCCACGCCCCTCTCCCCCCATGCGAACCGGCTCGATCACCTTCTTGTACTCGACCAGGCCGGGCGACGGCGTACGGTCCGGGAACAGCAGCCCGTCGCACACGAAGTTCCCGTCGTGCAGCTCCTCGCCGAAGTCCCCGCCGTACGCGAAGCCGTACCGTTCGTCGGCGATCCCGTGGTCGATCCACTCCCAGACGAAGCCGCCCTGGATGCGGTTGTACGTCTCGAAGATGTGCTGGTAGTCGGCCAGGCCACCCGGCCCGTTGCCCATCGCGTGCCCGTACTCGCACTGTATGAAGGGCAGTTCGCGGCGGCGGTGCGGGCCGCCGTCCAGGCCCTGGCCGATCCGTTCGACCTCCTCGTGGGGGGCGTACATCCGCGAGTAGACGTCCGTGTCGCGGCAGTTCCAGTCGCCCTCGTAGTGGATGAGCCGTGAGCCGTCCCGGTCGCGGATCCATTCCGCCATGGCCGTCAGGCCGCGGCCCGTGCCGGCCTCGTTGCCCAGGGACCACAGCACGACCGACGGGTGGTTCTTGTCGCGCTCCACCATGCGGGCCGCGCGGTCCAGCAGGGCCGGGGTCCAGCGGTCGTCGTCGACGGGATTGTCGCGCCAGGCCTGCTCCACGAAGCCGTGCGTCTCCAGGTCGCACTCGTCGATCACCCACAGGCCGTACTCGTCGCACAGGTCGAGGAAGGCCGGGTGGGGCGGGTAGTGGGAGGTGCGGACGGCGTTGATGTTGTGCCGCTTCATCAGCAGCACGTCCTCGCGCATGGTGTCCAGGTCCAGGGCGCGTCCGCGCTCGGGGTGCCACTCGTGGCGGTTGACGCCCTTGAGGAGGACCGGACGGCCGTTGACCTTGATCAGGCCGTCCTCCAGGACGACCGTGCGGAAGCCGATCCGGAGCCGGACGCGCTCGCCGGCGGTGGCCAGGACGCCGTCGTACAGCTTCGGTGTCTCCGCCGTCCACGGGTCCACGGGGACCGTCACCGGCTCGCCCGTGGCGACGTCGACGCCGAGGGCGGGCACGGTGACCCGGCCGGGGACGTCCGAGTCGACGCGCAGGGTGCCGGCGCCCTCGACGTGGTCGTACGACGCGTGCACGAAGAAGTCCGTCACCGCGCCCGCCGGGCGGTGCAGCAGCGTGACGTCACGGAAGATGCCCGGCAGCCACCACTGGTCCTGGTCCTCCAGGTACGAGCCCGCCGACCACTGGTGGACGCGGACCGCGAGGACGTTCCCGGCGGGCTTCAGCAGATGCCCGACCGCGAACTCGTGCGGCAGCCGGGAGCCCTTGAACTCGCCGAGCTCCGTGCCGTTGAGCCAGACGCGGGCGCACGACTCGACTCCGTCGAAGCGCAGCAGCACCGTGTCCGTGTCGTCGCCGTCGGTGCCGTCCGCCGTCGGCCAGTCGTCCGGCAGGTCGAAGGTGCGCAGATGGTCGCCGGTCGGGTTCTCGGTCGGTACCCGCGGCGGGTCCACCGGGAACGGGTAGAGGTGGTTCGTGTAGATCGGCGAGCCGAAGGCGCCGTCGCCCTGCAGGACCCAGTGGCCCGGTACGGACACCTCGGCCCAGTCCCCGGCGTCGTAGCCCTCGGCGGCGAAGGATCCGTCCTCGGCGTCGGCCGTGCCCGACAGCCGGAATCGCCAGCGGCCGTTCAGGGACAGGGACGCGGCGTCGGAGGAGCCGGGGGCGTACCAGGCGCGCGGCGGCAGCGCGCCCTGGCCCGGCGAGACGTCCTCGACGTAGTCGGTGGAGCTGATGGAGTCGGTGGTGTCGGTCGGAGTGATGTTATCGGTAACAACGGTGGCAGCGGTGCTGCGGAGTGACATCGGTCTCCTAGTTCAGCGTTCAGCCCTTGACGGTGGTCTGTGCGACGCCCCGCACCATTCGGCGCCCACGGAAGTGGAACACGAACACCACCGTGTTCTCCAGCCCTTCGGAAGCTCGGCGGGACCAGTACGACTAACGGAACCGCTCGGCGCGGCGAACGGGGTTGCCCGTGCCGGTCGGCACGATGGGCGTGCGGAAGCGTGCCGACGTCGTGCCGAGGAGAGCGGAGAGCAATGGTGGGAATCAGTCGCCGGAGCGTGTTGCGGCGTGGAGCGCAGGTGGCGGCCCTGACCGGTGCCGTTCTGGTACCGGGCGAGGCGGTCCGGGGAGCCGTCGCCGACCCGAACCGGGCCGGCGGCCCCGACCTGCCCGCCTCGGCGTGGCGGCAGCTGAGCCGGCGCCTGAGCGCGGGCGCGGGACTGTACCGGCCGAAGGACGCCCCCTACAAGCACCTGGTGCTGCCGAACAACCGGCGTTACGCGGCGGTGCGGCCGGCCGGTGTCGCCGCGTGCGCCACGGAGGGCGACGTGCGGGCGGCCCTGCGCTGGGCCGCCCACCACGGGATGCCGTTCGCCGTCCGCTCGGGCGGCCACAGTTTCGCCGGCCATTCCACCACCACGGGACTGCTGATCAGCCTGCGCCGGATGAAGAGCGTGGTGCCCAGCGGAGACGACCGGCTCGTGGTGGGCGGCGGGGCCACCGTCGGGGAACTGCACGACGCGCGGGCCGCCCACCTGTACGTCCCCGGCGGCCGCTGCCCCACCGTGGGCGTGGCCGGGCTGACGCTCGGCGGCGGGCTCGGCTTCAACGACCGCAAGTGGGGCATGACCTGCGACCGGCTGGCCGAGACCCGGCTCGTGCTGGCCGACGGCTCCCTCGTACGGGCCAGCGAGCGTGAGAACGCCGATCTGTTCTGGGCCTGCCGGGGCGGCGCGGGCGGCAACTTCGGCATCAACACCGGCTTCACCTACCACGCCGTCGACGTCCAGGGGCAGTCCGTCGGCGTCTTCGACCTGTCCTTCCCCGCCGTGCGCGGCGTCGAGGTCATGGACGCGGTGCAGGACGTCCTGGCCGCGGACCGGCACCACGACTTCGATCTGCAGATCACCTTCAGGAGCAAGGGGGAGGACGGCGGCGCCACCCTCTCCCTGCTGGGCCAGCGCCTGGGCGACGAGGACGCGCTGCGCCGCGCCCTGCGCCCGGTCCTGTCGCTGAAGCCGGCCAAGCAGTTCCTGCAGCAGCGGCACTTCTTCGACGGTCAGAAGTACCTGTGGACCTCTCCGCCCAAGCCCGAGGCCGGCGCGTTCAAGTGCCTGGTCGCCGACCGCCGGCTCGACCGGCACACGGTCGTGGACGTCATCGACTGGATCGAGGAGTGGCGGCCCGGCAAGGGCGAGAACTCCGCCTACGTGGCGATGTTCGCGATGGGCGGCGCGGGCACCGCCCCGGCACCGGACGCGACCGCCTACCCGCACCGCCGCGCCACCCTGGTCATCGACATCGGCACCCACTGGCAGCCCGGCGCCCCGCGGTACGTGGTCGACCGGCTCCTCGACCAGCAGCGTGCCCTGTACCGCACCCTGCGCCACGGCCTGCGCACCGACGCCGCGTACGTCAACTTCGCCGACCCCGATCTGCACGACTGGCAGCACGCCTACTACCAGGGCAACTACGAGCGCCTCGTCACCGTCAAGCGCCACTACGACCCGACCGGGCTCTTCCGCCACGCCCAGGGCGTCGGCGGGTCCGGCGGCCGGAACGG
This sequence comes from Streptomyces poonensis, assembly GCF_014650915.1. Classification (GTDB taxonomy): domain Bacteria; phylum Actinomycetota; class Actinomycetes; order Streptomycetales; family Streptomycetaceae; genus Streptomyces; species Streptomyces poonensis. The sequence continues at coordinate 47,975 of NZ_BMVW01000016.1, forward strand.
CCCGGCGACCGGAACGACCAGCGCGACCAGAGTGACCAGAACGACCAGCGCGACCGGACGACCGGAACGGCTGGACGGCCGGAACGGCTAGCCGCGGAGCACGTCCCGTACGAACGCGTTGCGGAACTTCTCCTCCGGGTCCAGCGCGTCGGCCAGTGCCCGGAAGTCGTCCAGCCGGGGGTACCGGTCCCGGAAGCCCGCCGACGGCACCGTGAACACCTTGCCCCAGTGCGGGCGCGGCGCGAACGCCTCCAGGGCCTCCTCGACCAGGCGCACCACGGGCAGCACGGCCGTGAAGTCGTCGACCCAGGTGAAGTGGAGGGCGACCGTGTCCCGCCCGTAGGAGGGGCTCAGCCACTGCTCGTCCGCGGCCACGGTACGGACCTCGCAGATCTGCAGCACGGGCGCGATCACGTCCCGTATCCCGTCCAGCGCGTGCAGCGCGTCCGTCGCGTGCGGGCGGGGCAGCAGGTACTCCGACTGGATCTCCGCGCCGCTGCTCGGCATGAACTCGGCGCGGAAGTGCGGCAGCCGCTCGTGCCAGGGGCCGGGGACGCCGGACTGCTGCGTGCAGTTGACGGCCGGCATCCCGGGCACGGGGTGCACCGCCTCCGTCGCGGGCGCCGCCCACGGGAAGTCCGGCAGCGGCCGGTCGGTGCGCCGCTTGACCCACACGTGGTTGAAGCGCGGCTCCCGCCAGTCGGTGAACAGGCTCACGCTGTACGCCGTCGCCGTCACGGCCGCGTGGTCGAGCCCGGCCAGCGGCAGGCCGACGTAGACGTGCTGCTCGACGTCGAAGGCCGGTTCGAGGTCGAGCGTCAGCGCCGTCACCGCGCCGAGGGCGCCCAGGTTCGTCACCGCGCCGCCGAAACGGGCGTCCCCGCGCGCGAGGGTGACCGTCTCCCCGCCCGCCGTGACCAGCTCGACCTCGCGTACGGCCGACGCGAGCGGGCCGTTCCCGTCCCCTGACCCGTGGGTGCCGGTCGCCACCGAGCCGGCCACGGAGATGTGGGGGAGGGAGGCCATGTTGGGCAGGGCCAGCCCGTGCCGGTGGACGGTGGCGGCGAGTTCCGCGTACCGGACGCCGCCGGCGACCCGTACCGTACGGGCCGCCGTGTCGACCTCGACGATCTGCGGCAGCTCCGCCAGCGAGAGGAGCACGCCCTCGTTCCCCGGGTCGGCGATCCGGTTGAACGAGTGCCCGCTGCCGAGGACCCGCACCCGCGCGCTCGCCGCGACCAGGCTCCGCAGCGCCTCGACGGAGCGCGGCCGGTGCACCTCCTTGGCCGTGTAGGTGATGTTGCCCGCCCAGTTGGTCACGGTCTCGGCCATCGGTGGTGTCCCTTCCGCAATCTCGCCGCGTCGGTGGCGACGAGGTGTGTACGACCGCATCCCAGCCGAAGGACGCCGCGTGATCAAGAGCTGGTGGCCAGGAGTTCCCGGACGACATGCCGCGCGACGGCCGCCATGACCGGGTTCGTCTCGCGGTAGGCCCGCAGTTCGAGGAGCGCGACGGAGAGGGCCCAGCCGCGGCCCCGCGCCCAGGCCGCGCCGTCGGCGGCCAGCGCGGTACGGAAGACGGGGCGTGCCGTGGCGGGCAGGAGGTACCAGGCTGCGATCAGGTCGACGGCCGGGTCGCCGAGGCCCAGACAGCCGAAGTCGATGACGGCGCTGAGCCGGCCGCCGGACGTCAGCACGTTCCCGGGCTGCAGATCGGCGTGGATCCAGACCGGCGGGCCGGGCCAGGGCGGGGCGGCGAGCGCCGCCTCCCAGACGGCGGTCGCCGCACCGGTGTCGACGACGTCCACGACGTCCCGCAGCTCCGCCAGGGCGGCGCGGGTCACCGCGTCCCGCTCGGCCAGGGGCTCGCTGCGGTAGGAGGGCGGGCCGCCGGCGGGATCGGCGCGGTGCAGCGCGGCGGCGAACGCCGCCAGGTCGCGGGCGAGAGCCTCCTGGCCGGTACCCGGTGCGGCGGCCAGGTGAGGCCGCGGGTTCTCCCCGTCCAGCCACCGGTACACCGACCACCCCCAGGGATAGCCCTCGCCGGGCGCGCCCTTCACCAGGGGTACGGGCACGGGCACCGGAAGCCGCGGGGCGAGCCGCGGCAGCCACGTGTGCTCCTTGTCGACGTCCTGTGCGGCACCCGCGATCCGGGGCAGCCGGACGGCCAGGTCCGCGCCCAGCCGGAACATGGCGTTGGCCGTGCCGGCGGAGCGTACGGGTACGACGGGGAGGTCCGCCCACCGGGGGAACTGCGCGGCCACCAGCCGCCGTACGAGGGAGAAGTCGATGATCGTGTCGTCGACGCGCATCGGGCCATGGGAACGTTCCTGCCGGGTGCACGTCAACCGGTTCGATCGGGGTCCGGCCGCCGGTTCGATCGGGATCCGGTCGCCGCCCGGGTGACCGACATCACCGAACCACCCGTGACCTGCGTCACCTCCGGGCGTCGCGCGCCCTCGTGGGGGGACCCGGCGCCGGTCGTGCCCAGGCAGGGGCATACCGTGAGGAGTCGAGCACAAGAGCCTGAGCAACCCCGGAGCGAGTCGGGAGCGAGGAGAGACGGGATGGGCAGCCGTACGGCGCTGGTCGAGGATCTGATGGAACGGTTCCCGCATGTGCCGCGGGAGGCGGTCTTCAAGGAGGACCTGCTCAGGGGCGGGGTGGCCTTCGACAAGTCGGCCCTCACCGGCAACGAGGACGGCGACGTCAAGCCGAAGTCGTACTTCATCTTCTCCTTCGACCACGGCACCCTGCCCGAGCTGGGCGAGGCCGCGCTGAACCGCCCGCCCGAGGAGATCATCCTCACCGGCGGCCCGTACGACCTGCGGCGCACCGTGGTGTCCGTGCGCGTGAACCCGTCCTCCCCGTACCGCGTCGCCGCCGACGAGGACGGCATGCTCGGCCTCTACCTGGACGGCAAGCGGATCTCGGACGTCGGCGTCCCGCCCATGCCCGAGTACTACCGGCACAAGCTCTCCAACGGGAAGTCCGTGATGGAGGTCGCCCCGACCATCCAGTGGGGCTACCTGATCTACCTCACCGTCTTCCGGGTCTGCCAGTACTTCGGCGCCAAGGAGGAGTGCCAGTACTGCGACATCAACCACAACTGGCGCCAGCACAAGGCCGCCGGACGCCCCTACACCGGTGTGAAGGACGTGGAGGAGGTGCTGGAGGCGCTCGAGATCATCGACCGGTACGACACCGCGAAGGCCTCGACCGCCTACACCCTCACCGGCGGCGCGATCACCAAGACGGTCTCCGGTCGTGACGAGGCCGACTTCTACGGCCACTACGCCAAGGCCATCGAGGAGCGCTTCCCCGGCCGCTGGATCGGCAAGGTGGTCGCCCAGGCGCTGCCGCGCGACGACGTGCAGCGGTTCAAGGACTACGGCGTGCAGATCTACCACCCCAACTACGAGGTGTGGGACGAGTACCTGTTCAAGCTGTTCTGCCCGGGCAAGGAGCGCTACGTCGGCCGCGACGAGTGGCACAGGCGCATCCTCGACTCCGCCGAGATCTTCGGCCCGCGCAACGTCATCCCGAACTTCGTCGCGGGCGTGGAGATGGCCGAGCCCTTCGGCTTCAAGACCGTCGACGAGGCCATCGCCTCCACCACCGAGGGCCTGCGCTTCTTCATGTCCCACGGCATCACCCCCCGCTTCACCACCTGGTGCCCGGAGCCGACCACCCCGCTCGGCAAGGCCAACCCGCAGGGCGCGCCGCTGGAGTACCACATCCGCCTGCTCCAGGCGTACCGGCAGACGATGGAGGACTTCGGTCTCTCCTCCCCGCCCGGCTACGGCCTGCCCGGCGCCGGCCGCGCGGTCTTCTCGGTGAGCTCGTTCATGGACAGCCTGCCGGCGGACGCGGAGGCCACCGTCTGAGACCGGTCCGGGGCGAGCAGGGCAGGGCCGGGTGAGCCGGGTCGGACCGGGGTGAGCAGGGCCGGACCGGGACGGTGCAACTTGCGTTACCGGTGAGACGTTTGTGGCTCGGGCGCGTACGATTCAACGGCGGATTCAGCAGCGGCGATCGGCGGCCATCACATCCGGCCGGCACATCTGAAGACGCGGCCCGTCAGTTGTGCGGACGCAGGAGACCCATGCCCGACCTGCCCAAACCCCAGGACGCCAGCGAGGCCACGCTGCTCTCCGAGTGCTGGGACGCGGTCCTGTCGTACGCCGATCTGTGCACCTCCGGCTCGTCCACGGCGTCCCGGCTGGCCACCGAGGCGTTCACCCAGGGCATCCAGGAGACACGTGCCGAGGCTCGTGCCGAGGTCCGCGCCGGGGAGGCCAGGACCGGCCGGGGCAGGGGCCGCCGCACGCCGCGGCTGCCCAACATCCCGTTCCTGCTGACGGCGGTGCGCACCACGGCCGTGTCCTGGGAGGCCGACGGGCGGGGCCACCACCTCGACCCCGACCTGCGGCTCTGGCTCAACTCCGACCAGGCCGCCCGCTACACCGGGCCGCCCCCGCGCCGCCCGCTCGCGCTGCGCGCCCTGGGCGACCTGCGGGAGGCGGACGCGGCCCTGCTGTGGCTGGCCGAGGTGGAGTCGCTGCCGCTGCCCGCGGTCGCCCGGCGGCTCGGCCTCGACCCGGCGTCGGCGGCGGACGACCTCGCCCACGTACGGGCGCGGTTCCGGGACGGGTGCCGCCGCGCCCACCTCGACAGCCCCATGGACGCCGACTGCCGCGCTTACGCGCGCATGCTGGACGCCGTCACCCGCGCACCCGGCACCGACACGCCCGAGGACCTCTCGCGCCACCTCGCCACCTGCGTCGGCTGCGCGGAGGCGGTCGCCTGTCTGCGGCTGCACGGCGGCGGACTGCCCGCCGCGCTGGCGGGCGGCGTCATCGGCTGGGGCGGCCTCGCCTATCTGGAGCGGCGGCGCCGGGCCGCCGAGGCCGGGCTGAGCCCCGGCCGCGCGGACGCGTCGGGCACCGACCGGGGCCTGTCGCCCGGCCGGGAGCCCAAGCCGCGCATCGGCCGCGCCGGCCTGCTGACGGGAGCCGGCCTCGTCTCCCTCCTGGCCCTCGCGGTCACCCTGATGCCCTACGGCTCCGAGGACCGGGACCGCGCGGGCGGCGGCACGGAGAGCCGCGGCCCGGTGGCGGACACGGCGTCGGCACTGCCCACGGTGGCACCCCGGCCGTCCGCCGGTTCGGGCCACCTGTCGGAGTCACCGCACGCCGGCACGGCACCCACGCCCGCACGGACACCCACGTCCACGCCGATGCGGACGCCGGCGACGCGGAGCGCCGAGCCGGTGCCGCAGGGCGAGGGCGCCACCCCGGCCCGGGTCTCGCACCGGCCGATCGAGCCCACGCGCTCCACGGACGCCTACTGCCACCTCCGCTACGAGATCGTCAACGAGTGGCCGGACGGCTTCCAGGCCACGGTCACCGTCACCTCCGCCGAAAACCTCGACGGCTGGAGCATCGGCTGGGATTTCGGCGACGGCCAGCGCATCACCCACATGTGGGACGGCTCCTTCAGCCAGGACCACTCCCATGTCACGGCCTCCGCGGCCGACTACAACCGGACCGTCACCGCCGGCGGCACCTTCGGCGTCGGCTTCATCGCCTCCCGGCAGGGCGGCAACGACGTCCCGGACGGGTTCACGCTGAACGGGCGCGCCTGCGTCGCGGTGAGCTGAGAAAAACCGATTGACGGGGCCGGCCGGTGGCCCGCTAGGGTGAGGGCACTTCGCCGCACGGAACTTCCGTACGGCACTGGGAACTCCCGTACGGATACGTCGTGTACGGGTACGTCGCAGAACGGAACGGAGGTGTCGACCCGATGGCTGTCACGGTGACGAGCGCTGCGCGCATCCACGAACCCATCAAGTCCACCTCCGTGGCCACCGGCTGACCTTCCACTTCTTTTCTCTCTTCGCGCCTGCGAGCGCGCAGCCGGGGCCGCCCCTGTGAAGGGTCCCTCTTGAATCTCTCCTCTCTTCCGCTCTCCTCGGCGTCGTCGCACCCTCTCGCTCCCTACGGCTGGGACGAGGCCTGGGCCGGCGAGTTCGCCCCGTACGGCACCCAAGGGCTCCTGCCCGGGCGGGTGCTCCGGGTCGACCGCGGCCAGTGCGACGTCGTCACCGCCGACGGGGTGCTGCGCGCCGACACCGCGTTCGTGACGCCGCACGATCCCCTGCGGGTCGTGTGCACCGGTGACTGGGTCGCCGTGGAGCCCGGCGGCAACCCGCGCTACGTCCGGACGTATCTGCCGCGCCGCACCGCCTTCGTGCGCTCCACCTCCTCCAAGCGGTCCGAGGGGCAGATCCTCGCCGCCAACGTCGACCACGCCGTCGTCGCCGTCTCCCTCGCCGCGGAGCTCGACCTCGGCCGGATCGAACGGTTCCTCGCGCTGGCCTGGGAGTCCGGCGCCCAGCCCGTGGTCGTGCTCACCAAGAGCGACCTCGTGCCGGACGCGGTGACGATCGGGCACCTCGTGGCCGACGTGGAGGGGACCGCGCCGGGCGTACCGGTGCTGCCCGTCAGCGCCGCCACCGGGGACGGCATCGACGTCCTCGGCGCGGTGCTGGCCGACGGCACCTCCGTGCTGCTCGGGCAGTCCGGCGCCGGCAAGTCGACGCTCGCCAACGCGCTGCTCGGCGAGGACGTCATGGCGGTGCAGGCCACGCGTGACGTGGACGGCAAGGGCCGCCACACCACGACCACCCGCAACCTCCTCGCCCTGCCCGGCGGCGGCGTGCTCATCGACACCCCCGGGCTGCGCGGCGTGGGCCTGTGGGACGCGGAGACCGGCGTCGGCCAGGTCTTCGCGGAGATCCAGGAGCTGGCCGCCGACTGCCGCTTCCACGACTGCGCGCACATCGCGGAACCGGGGTGCGCGGTCCTCGCCGCGGTCGAGTCGGGCGCGCTGCCCGAACGGCGCCTCGACAGCTACCGCAAGCTGCTCCGCGAGAACCAGTACATCGTCGCCAAGACCGACGCGCGGGTGCGCGCGGAGATCCGCCGGGAGTGGAAGCGCCGGGGAGCGGAGGGGCGCGCGGCGATGGCGGCGAAGCGGGGGCGTCACCGGTAGGCGGGGGCGCCGCCCGCGGCACGGCTGCCGGAGCCGGACGGACGACGGAGACGCCATGTCCGATTTCCGCCAGCCGCGCCGCGGGCGGTCCCGCAGACTGGAAGGCGTGATTGACGAAGAGACCAGGTACGAGGCCGTGCGGAGCAGGGACGCGCGCTTCGACGGCGTGTTCTTCTTCGCCGTCGGGACGACCGGGATCTACTGCCGGCCCAGCTGCCCGGCGGTGACGCCGAAGCGGCACAACGTGCGGTACTACGCGACCGCCGCCGCTGCCCAGGGCGCCGGGTTCCGGGCCTGCCGGCGCTGCCGGCCGGACGCCGTGCCCGGCTCCGCCGAGTGGAACGTACGCGCGGACGTCGTCGGTCGTGCCATGCGCATGATCGGCGACGGCGTCGTCGACCGGGAGGGCGTCGCCGGACTGGCCGCACGCCTCGGCTACAGCGCCCGCCAGGTGCAGCGGCAGCTCACCGCCGAGGTGGGCGCCGGGCCCGTGGCGCTCGCCCGGGCCCAGCGGGCGCACTCCGCGCGCGTGCTGCTCCAGACCACCGGCCTGCCGGTCACGCACATCGCGTTCGCGTCCGGATTCGCCAGCGTGCGGCAGTTCAACGACACGATCCGCGCCGTGTACGCCGCCACGCCCACCCAGCTGCGCGCCGCCGCACCCCGCCGGGACGCCCCGGCCCGGGGCGAGGGCACCCCGGCCGCCGGGATCCCGCTGCGGCTCGCGTACCGGGGTCCGTACACGTCGGCCGCCGTGTTCGACCTGCTGGCCGCCGAGGCGCTCCCCGGCGTCGAGGAGGTGAGCGGCACCCGTGGACACCGTACGTACCGCCGTACGCTGCGGCTGCCGTACGGCACCGGGATCGCCGCGGTCGGCGAACGGCCGGGCGGCGGCAACCCGGTCCAGGGCGGCGGCTGGCTGGACGCCCGGATCCACCTCACCGACCCCCGCGACCTCACCACCGCCGTCCAGCGGCTGCGGCGGCTCTTCGACCTGGACGCCGACCCGTACGCCGTCGACGAGCGCCTCGGCCGCGATCCCCGCCTCGCCGCGCTGGTCGCCGCACGGCCCGGGCTGCGCTCGCCCGGCGCCGCGGACCCCGAGGAACTGGCCGTGCGCGCGCTCGTGGGCGCGGGGGAGGCGGAGCGGCTGGTGCGGTCGTACGGGAAGGCGCTGGACGCCCCGTGCGGAACGCTCACCCACCTCTTCCCCGAGCCCGCCGCCCTCGCCGCCGCCTTCCCGGCCGGCGAGCCGCTGGGCGCGCTCACCGCCGCGCTCGCCGACGGGACGCTGCGGCTCGACGCGGGCGCCGACCGCGACGACGCGGAGCGGGCGCTGCGCGCGCTGCCGGGCATGGACGCCCGTACGGCCGCCGTCATCCGCACCCGCGCCCTCGGCGACCCCGACGCGGCACCGCCGGACGCGGACGCCCCCGCCGCCTGGCGCCCCTGGCGCTCGTACGCCCTGCGCCACCTGAGCACCGTGGACGCGCACGACACGTCGCGCCCCGAGAAAGCCGGAGTCTGACATGCCCCAGCACCCGCACACCCCGCAGCACGTGTACTACACCCACCTCGACAGCCCCGTCGGCGAGCTCCTGCTCACCGCCGACGACACCGGCGCCCTGACCTCCCTCTCCGTGCCCGGCCAGAAGGGCGGCCGGGTCGCGCGGCCGGAGTGGCGGCACGACCCGCGGTGGTTCGACGAGGCGGCGGAGCAACTCGCCGCGTACTTCGCCGGTGAACTGAAGGAGTTCGAACTCCGGCTGAGCAGCAGCGGAACCGCGTTCCGCGAGCGGGTCTGGGCCGCGCTCGCCGACGTCCCGTACGGCAGCACCGCGACGTACGGGGAGATCGCCGCGCGCGTCGGCGCCTCCCGCGTCGCCGTCCGGGCCGTGGGCGGCGCGATCGGCGCCAACCCGCTGCTCATCGTCCGCCCGTGCCACCGGATCATCGGCGCGAACGGCTCCCTCACGGGCTACGCGGGCGGCCTCGACCGCAAGCTGCGGCTGCTGACGCTGGAGGGGGCGCTGGTGCCGTAGCGCCACGCGTCGCGGACCTCAGTCCCGGGCCACCCAGCCCCGCTCGTACGCCTGCCAGCCGAGCTGGAGCCGGGTGGTCACGCCCGTCAGCTCCATCAGGCGCTTGACCCGCCGCTGCACGGTCCGCAGTCCCAGGTCGAGCTGTTTGGCCACGCTCGCGTCGGTGAGCCCGGCGAGAAGCAGGGACAGCACCTCCAGGTCGGTGGCGTCGGGCCCGTCGGGAACGTCCTCCGCGACGTGGCCGGCACCGCCGAGCCGGAGCGGCAGCGCCTGCCGCCACACCGACTCGAACAGCCCCGCCAGCAGCTCCAGCACATTGCTCGCGTGCACGACCAGCGCGGCCGGTTCGGCCGTGCCCGAGCTCAGCGGCACCATGGCGAGCGCCCGGTCGGCGACCACCAGCTTGGTCGGCACCGTGTCCACCATCCGCACCCGCTCGCCCCGGCCCAGCGCGGCGGTCAGTTCGGTCAGCGCGCCCGGCTGGTCCAGCACCGACCGTTCGACCACCACGCGATAGCGCACCCCCCGCCCGGCCGCCTGCTCCTCCGCCTCGTTCTCCGCCCCGGTGACCGCCACCGGGACGCCGGTGACCAGCGCGCACACCTCCTCGCTCGCCCCGAGCTGGAGCTGCAGAAACCGCTGGGCGACCGCGGCCGCGCCCGTCACCACCTCGACCAGGTCGTGCACGGCGGGCTCCACGGCCCGCGCCCGGTACTCCTCGGCCAGCAGCGCCACCCCCAGCTCCGCCTGGTCCAGCTCGTGCCGCCGCTGGGTGAGCAGCGCACCCAGGGCGACCCCGGGCGGCGCGGCCACCCAGCGGCCGGGCCGGGCCGAGGACCGCGCGGCGAGGCCGTGCCGCTCCAGACGGCGCAGGGTGCGCTCGGTGTCGTACTCGCCGAGGGCGAGCCGCCGCGCGAGATCGGGCACGTCGGCGGCGCCCACGGACACCAGGGCCCGGTACGCCGACTCGTGCGCCTTGTCCAGACCTATCGCCTCCAGCATGCGGCGCGGTTCCTCCCCGGGTGTCGGTCGGTGGTTGCGGCGGGACGCTTCGATGATCCCGACCGGGACGGCGGTGTCCCGGGCGGTCGGCCCGATGGCGGGAAACTGCCATGGCGCACTTCCGCCCCGGCACATCATCGCCCCACCACCTGCCTCGATGACAAGGTGTCACCACCAGGGACGCACGCACATCACAGCGAAACCCCAGGAACGCGGGTCACACTCGGGACCCCGGCCGGCCGCCGCCGACAGCGACGCGGCCACACACACGCCGCCGGGCGGTTCTCCTGTGGGGGGTGGGACCGCTCGGCGGTCAGCATGTGACGGATCATCAGAAGCCGGGGCGGCGGGATGCCGGGCAGACGCCGGGATGCCTGGATGCCGGGGCGACGATGAACCGGTTCGCCCCGTGTCATCGATCGCCCATGCCCCGACACGCCGTACGGCGTGTCGGGGCCTCGGCCGGTTTTTCCGTAAGGGCCGTTTTCAACCGGCGGCAGCGGTGGACAATTAGGGGCATGAGCCAACAGGGGGAGAGGCCCACCGGTCACGAGGACGACTGGTGGGGGCACTTGTACCACGACTCCGCCGACGACACGGGGCCCACAGTCGCGGCCGATTCCCTCGACGACCGGTTCGCCTCCGCGGCGGGCACGGTGGGGAAGGGAACGCCGCCGTCCCCGGCGCAGGCGCCGGACGCCCCGCCGCCGCCCGTGCCGCCCTTGCCGCCCGAACCGCCCGTGCCGCCGCCCGGAGAACCACCGCCCGCCGGTGCGCCGTACGCCGACCCTGCGGACCGTCCCCGGCCCGGCGGCCCCGTCCCCCGCCCCGCCCCGTGGGAACCCCCGCCCGCCGACCCACCGGGTCCGGCGACCTTCCCGCCCGGCCCGAAACCGCCGGGCTTCCGCGCGGAGGCCCCCCGTTCCGGCCGCCCGCCCACGCACACCCCCCGCACCAGCCGCCCGCCCGCCCAGCCGCCGGGCCCCGCGGTGCCCCCGTCCCGGCCCCCCGCCGACACGCCCCCGACCGGTTTCCGCCCGCCGCCCGGCGCCCCCTGGTCCGCGGCACCGCCCCCCGCCGCACCCCCTTCGGCACCGCCGAGCGACCCGCCACCCGCCGCGTACCCCTCCGGTCCGCCCCTCGGCGCCCCCGAGGCAGCGGCCCCCTCCCGCCACCCCCACGACGCGGTACCCACCCCCACCACCCCGGAGCCCTTCGACGACGCCACCCTCGTCACGGGCTCCCGCCCCACCGCCCCCGCCCATGTGGGCTCCCGCCCGCCCACCTACGACGGCGAGCCCGGCGCGCTGCCGGGCGCCGACCCGGACGACCTCGGCGACCTCGTCGCGGACACCGCACTCGACGGGGCGCGGTACGGGACGTACACCCTGCGGGCGGTCTCGGTGCGCGGGGACACCGCCCGGTTCCGCGGGGAGCCGCGCCGGGACTCGCTGCTCACCGCCCGGTTCGGCAGCGGCGAGCAGGCACTCGTGCTCGTCGCGATGGCGACCGGTGCCCGTGCCGTACCGGGCGCGCACCGGGCGGCGGCCGAGGCGTGCCGCTGGATCGGGCGGGCCGTGGGCCGCCACCACGCCCAGCTCGTCGAGGACATCCGCGAGGCCCGGCGCGGCGAGCTCAAGTCGGGGCTGCACCGGCTCACCGACCGCAGTCTCGGCAGGCTGCGCGCCAGCGCCGTCGAGCAGGGCCTCGAGCCGGAGGAGTACACGGCCACGCTGCGCTGTCTGCTGCTCCCGGCCGACCCGGAGTGCCGTACGCGCGTGTTCTTCGGCGTGGGCGCCGGAGGACTGTTCCGGCTGCGGAACGACGAGTGGCAGGACATAGAGCCGCGCGCCACCGAGGCGGCCGCGGGCGCGCCCGTGCTGGGCTTCGGCTCACTGCCCCAGAAGACCGCCTACGAGACTGCGCAGGGGGCTGCCCAGGGGACCTCGCGGGGAACCTCCCACGGAACTCCCCAGGACGACCGGCTCACCATGGACCTCGGTATCGCGACACCGGCCGGCCCGTACGGGCGATCGCACCGCTACCCGGCCGCGTCCGAGGCGCCGCGCGCCCCCTTCCGCTTCCGTGCCTCCGTCGCCCGGCCGGGCGACACGCTCCTGCTGTGCAGCGCGGGCTTCGCCGATCCGCTGCGCGGCGAGGCCCGGCTCGCCGAACACCTCGCGGACCGCTGGGCGAGCGGACGGCCGCCGGACCTGGCCGCGTTCCTCGCCGACGCGCAGGTCCGGGTGAAGGGCTACGCCGACGACCGTACGGCCGCCGCCGTCTGGGAGGCATGAGCGTCGCACATGTGAATTCATGGACCCGGAGGAATCTGCGTGGGATCTGCGAGGGATCTCCAGGAGACCGAAGGGCACACGGAAGCCATGGCCAAGCAGAACGTAGCCGAGCAGTTCGTCGACATCCTCGTCCGCGCCGGAGTGAGCCGCCTCTACGGTGTCGTCGGTGACAGCCTCAACCCGGTCGTCGACGCCGTGCGCCGCCACCGCGGCATCGACTGGGTCCACGTACGCCACGAGGAGACCGCCGCCTTCGCCGCCGGCGCGGAGGCCCAGATCACCGGGAAGCTGACCGCGTGCGCGGGCTCCTGCGGCCCGGGCAACCTCCACCTCATCAACGGGCTCTACGACGCCCACCGCTCCATGGCGCCGGTCCTCGCCCTCGCCTCCCACATCCCCTCCAGCGAGATCGGCCTGGGCTACTTCCAGGAGACCCACCCGGACCGGCTGTTCACCGAGTGCAGTCACTACAGCGAACTGATCTCCAGCCCGCAGCAGATGCCCCGGCTGCTCAACACCGCCGTCCAGCACGCCGTGGGGCAGTCCGGCGTCAGTGTGGTCTCGCTGCCCGGCGACATCGCGGGCGAGCCGGCCCCCGAGAAGGCCGCCGACACCGCCCTCGTCACCTCCCGGCCCACCGTCCGCCCGGGGGACGCCGAGATCGACCGGCTCGTCGAGATGATCGACAAGGCCGACAAGGTCACCCTCTTCTGCGGCGCCGGCACGGCGGGCGCGCACGCCGAGGTCATGGAGTTCGCGGGGAGGATCAAGTCTCCGGTCGGGCACGCCCTGCGCGGCAAGGAGTGGATCCAGTACGACAACCCGTACGACGTCGGCATGAGCGGCCTCCTCGGCTACGGCGCCGCGTACGAGGCCACCCACGAGTGCGATCTGCTGATCCTGCTGGGCACCGACTTCCCGTACAACGCGTTCCTGCCCGACGACGTCCGGATCGTGCAGATCGACGTACGCCCCGAGGTGCTGGGCCGGCGCTCCAAGCTGGACCTCGCGGTGTGGGGCGATGTGAAGGAGACGCTGCGGTGCCTCACCCCGCGCGTGAAGGCCAAGAAGAACCGGCGCTTCCTCGACAAGATGCTCAAGAAGCACGCGGACGCGCTGGAGGGCGTCGTCTCGGCGTACACGAAGAAGGTCGACAAGCACGTCCCCATCCACCCCGAGTACGTGGCGTCCGTCCTCGACGACATCGCCGCCGACGACGCGGTGTTCACGGTCGACACGGGGATGTGCAACGTGTGGGCCGCGCGCTACATCTCGCCCAACGGCCGCCGCCGCATCATCGGTTCCTTCTCCCACGGCTCGATGGCGAACGCGCTGCCGATGGCGATCGGCGCCCAGTTCACCGACCGGAAGCGCCAGGTCGTGTCGATGTCCGGCGACGGCGGATTCTCCATGCTGATGGGCGACTTCCTGACGCTCGTCCAGTACGACCTGCCGGTCAAGGTCGTCCTCTTCAACAACTCCTCGCTCGGCATGGTCGAGCTGGAGATGCTCGTCGCCGGGCTCCCCTCGCACGGCACCGCGAACACCAACCCCGACTTCGCGGCCGTGGCGCGTGCCTGCGGGGCGTACGGCGTCCGCGTGGAGAAGCCGAAGGAGCTCCCCGGCGCGCTGAAGGAGGCCTTCAAGCACAAGGGCCCGGCGCTCGTCGACGTCGTCACCGACCCCAACGCCCTCTCCATCCCGCCGAAGATCAGCACGGAGATGGTGACCGGGTTCGCGCTGTCCGCCTCGAAGATCGTGCTGGACGGCGGTGTGGGCCGGATGCTCCAGATGGCCCGCTCCAACCTGCGGAACGTCCCGCGGCTCTGAGCGCGACCGGGTTCCGGGCTCCGCGCCGCTCCCCGTCCCGCTCGCCTACTGCTGTCGGCCGACCGCCTCGCGCGTGCCGTCGCGCGGCAGTGGGCGCAGACCGCGTCGTCGTCCCCGTCCCGCCGTATGCGCCATCCGGTGCCGTACGGACCGGAGCCGGGCACCGTACACCCCTGCTGTTCCCGGCGGACGGCGGCCCGGACGCCGCTGTCGGGGCACTCGTGCGGCTCGGCCGGGGACGGCGGGCCCGGCGGCTGCCCGCGGCGGGTGCTGCGGAGGCGCACACCGGACCCTCGGCCGCTGTCGTGGGCGCGGTGTGCGCCCCACGGCCGGCCGGCGGCCGTGCTCGCCCCCCGGATCCACGGCGTTCCGGCGCGGTCCGCCGACGCGGAGCTCCTCACGGATCCGGCGCGGACCCGTGACGGCGCCTGGCTGACCCACCTCGTGGGAGGCGCCCGCCGTGTGCCGTAGTTTCCGGGGCCTGGTCGCGTACGGCCGGATCGGCAGGCGCGCCTGGACATGCGATACCGACGGGCGCGGTCGGCATGGCGGCCGACAAGGCGCCCGGAATGCACCTTTCGGTATGCCGTGTCCGCATTTTATCTGGGCATGGAACCGCTCTCATGTCTCACCGTAGTCCGGGTTGACGGAGTGCGTTCGAACGCCTACGCGCAGTGGTTGAGGATTCAGTATGACTGCGCTGTTCCGGACCCGGGCATGGATCTCTCGAACGTGTTCGAGCAGGAGGGATTCGGCATCGGCGTGCGGGCGGGGGTCATGAAGAGGCAGGCACGAGGGGGTGGTTCCATGGGGGTCGGAACCTCTTCGACGGAGAAGGTGGAGGCAGCGACCGACAGCGCACCGGACCGGCCGGGGACGGGGCAGCTCCGGCGGCGACTCGGACGGGCGGACCTGCGCGCGGTCGCCGAGGCCCGCCGGGCACTCAGAGAGCTGCTCGGGCGCTGGGGGAAGCCCGGCAGGTCGGATGTCGCCGAGCTGCTGACCAG
The DNA here is from genome assembly GCF_014650915.1 of Streptomyces poonensis. Taxonomy (GTDB): domain Bacteria; phylum Actinomycetota; class Actinomycetes; order Streptomycetales; family Streptomycetaceae; genus Streptomyces; species Streptomyces poonensis. Next base: position 63,209 of record NZ_BMVW01000016.1, read on the forward strand.
CGAACTCGTCACCAACGCGCTGATCCACACCGACCACGACGCGGTGCTGACGGCGACCGTCACGCCGCGCGGACTGCGCGTGGAAGTAAGGGACTTCGTGGCCCGCAGGCCTTTGCTGCAGGTGCCGGACGCCGACTGCGACACGCACGGCAGGGGCCTGCTCCTGGTCCAGTCCCTCGCGGACGCGTGGGGAGTGCGGAGCCACGGAGTGGGCAAATCGGTGTGGTTCGAACTGAACGCGGACGTGGCCTGAGCGCCCGGACGCACGGCAAGCCCTCGTCATCGAATCGAGAGAGCCACGGAACGGGGGATCCACGGAACGGGGGATCCACGGAACGGGACGGGGGCGCGGCGTACGCGCCGCGCCCCCGTCCCGTGATGCTGTTCCGCGCCAGGGCGCGGGCTAGCCGAACTGCTGCTCAAGGTCCTTGAGTTTGCGCTCCAGGGAGTCCAGTCGCGGCAGGGCCTGTGTGTCGTCCTCCGCGGTGAGGTCGACGGTGATCGCCTTGTCCGAGCTGCTGCGGACCGGCTGCAGGGAGGGCCGGGTACGTACGGGCAGTGGGTCCCCGCCGGATATGGCAGGCTCCGAAGCGGCGGCGGGCGCGGCGGCGCGCTCGACGGCCGCCACCTCCACCTGACGGCTCTCGCCGCGGTTGAGCACACCGCGGTGACCACGGCTGATGGCCTTCAGCTGGGCGCGCTCCAGCTTCCCCTGCTCGCGCCGGCGCTGCCGCTCCTGCTCCTTCTGGCGCTGGTCGTCGCGCACCTCGTCCACGGCCTCGTCCAGGCTGCGCACGCCCTCCAGGAGCATCAGCGACCACGCCTTGTACGTCTCGCGCGGTGCCCGCAGCCAGCGGACGACACGGATCTGCGGCAGCGGGCGCGGGATCAGGCCCTGCTCGCGCAGCGCGGCCCGGCGGGTCTGCTTCAGCGCGCGGTCGAACAGCACCGCGGCCGAGAGGGACATGCCGGCGAAGAAGTGCTGAGCACCCTCGTGGCCGATGCCCGTGGGCGCGTGGACCCAGTTGAACCAGGCCGCGGCGCCCGCGAAGGTCCAGACGAGTATCCGGGAGCCGAGCGCCGCGTCGCCGTGGCTGGCCTCACGCACCGCGAGTACGGAGCAGAACATGGCGGCGCCGTCCAGGCCGAACGGGACCAGGTACTCCCAGCCGCCGGACAGGTTGAGGTTCTGCCGGCCGAAGCCGACCAGTCCGTGGAAGGAGAGTGCCGCCGCGACCGCGGCACAGCAGAAGAGAAGAACGTAGGAGGCCGTGCCGTATATGGCCTCCTTGCGCCTGCGGCGCTCCTCGCTGCGCTCCCAGGAGTCCTCGGTCTTCGTGTGCTCCCCGGACCGCTTGCCGCGCGCGAGCACCGCCACCGCCGCCAGCAGTCCCAGGAGCAGTACGGCGCCCGGAAGCAGCCAGTTCAGCGATATGTCGGTCAATCTCATCAGGGGTCCCTTGCATTGGGATAGGGCCTAACGCCCGCCATAGTGGACCAATCCCCTCGGCCCTCAGGGGGTTTCGGGGCAAGAGGCCGCCAAATGAAGGGCAACGGGGTGCGCCAGGCGGAATTCTGCTCGAACTGCCGTGCGAGGGCCGGGAGTTGAGTGCGAATAAGACTACCCGTACGGGTGGTTCCTGGGAAACTTCCTGCGGCAGGTGAGGAGGATGTGAATCACCTGTAACCCGTGAGTCGTCCGCGTCGCGAGTTGATCTTATGGGGTGCGCCGCGCCCGGCGGCCCGCCCCGGGCTTCGCCCGAGGTCGCGGGGCGTGGTGTGATCAGCCGGGCGTCAACTGCTGCTTGACGCGGCGTCAGGTTGCGACCAGGTGTGACGTCAGTGGTCGGCTGACGCCACGTCAATCGAATGACGCCCCGTCGACCGGCAGCGGACTCGCGGGCCGTTCGCGAACGCCTTCGAGCGCACCCGGTCGACCCTGGGCCGTTCCGCGGTCAGTTCGCCGCGGCGGCCGTCAGCTTGGCGATGCGGTCGCTCTCGCAGGTGCGCGGGCAGGTCGCGCAGGTGTCCTCCGGGCGCAGCGTGTAGAACATGCAGCAGCTGGCCCGGTCTCGGGTGGGCAGCGACTCGCCGTTCGGCCCGGTCAGTTCGCGGAAGGCCGCGGAGCCCACGTACGGCTTGGTCGTGCCCGGCAGCAGCAGTTCCAGTTCGCGCATCGCGCGCTCCTCCTCGCCGAGGAGGTGGGCGATGTACCAGAGGCTCTCGACGATCTCGTCGGTCGCCATGCCCCACAGGGCGCGTCCGCGCCGCCGCATCCGCGGGCCGAAGCCGTCGAGCAGCGGCTGGAGGTGCTCGGCCACGGCCTCCCGCAGCTCGGCGCGCAACGCCTCCTCGTCCGGCACGACGCGCGCACCGGGCAGGTGCGCGGCCGGGTCGTCCGGCAGGCAGGCGAACTCGCCGACCCGGACGGCCAGGCGGCCGAGCGTGCGCTGGAAGGAGACGTGCTCCGCCGGGAAGCGGGGCACCCGCCGCACCAGGAACCACGGAACGGTGAACAGCAGACAGGCCGGCCAGGCGTAGCGGTGCAGTCCGAAGGTGGCGATGACGTCCGGGCGGGCCTGCCGGCCGTAGTCCCGCACCACCTGCTCGTCGTCCCGGGCGAGGTACGCGTCGAGCTCCGGGCCGGCCTCGGCGAGCCGGGCGGCGCCCACCCAGCCGTCGCCGCGCGGGTCCTCGTCGGCCGGCGAGAGCTCCGTGACGCCGAGGCCGGGGAACACCTCGGTCAGGCGGGCGTACGCGTCCATCACGGGCGAGACGGCCGGTGCGGCGAACGGCATGCGGGACCCCCGGGTTACACGGTCGTCGAGCGAGCATCAAAAGGTAAGCCTCACCTTACTCGATAGGTAAGGGGCACCTCACTGAGGTGAGTCCATGTGCTCCGTATTTGAACTGACGCTCGGTGCGCTTATGGTGCTTTACGACCGGTAATGACCCTGGTAACGCCCTTGGGCGCCCATGTACCACCAACCCGCAGGAGGACCCGTGGAGCAGGCAGGCCCACGCCGGCGCGACCCGCAGGCCTCCGCCGAGGCCGGAACGGGCGGAACGGGGCTCCCGGAGATCCGTACGCGGACGGCCACGCGCGTGCCGGCGCAGCAGCGGGCGGCGGACCCGGACCGTACGGCTTCCGCGGCGCGCGCAGCAGCTTCCGCGGTGCGTGTGTCCGCCCCGGCCCGTACCGCTCCCGCGGCCCGTACGGACACGGCCCGGGGCGAGCACGTGCACAGTGAGCCGCCCGTCCCAGGGGCCTGCCCGGACGGTTCCCGCCGGCTCGACGAGCCCGGCCGGCCGGACGGCTTCCGCCCGGAGGAGCGGCTCCGCCCCGCGCCGGGCCGTCCGGTCGTGCAGCGGGCCTCCGTGCGCGGGCAGATACTCGACGCCCTGCGCGCCGCCCTCGTGGCCGGGGAGCTCACGCCGGGGGAGGTGTACTCGGCGCCCGCGCTGGGCGAGCGCTTCGGGGTGTCCGCCACTCCGGTGCGCGAGGCCATGCAGCAGCTGGCCCTGGAGGGCGCCGTCGAGGTCGTGCCCAACCGCGGTTTCCGCGTGGTCCGGCGGGGCGCCCGCGAACTGGCCGAGCTCGCCGAGATCCGCTCCCTGCTCGAAGCCCCCGTGATCCTGCGTCTCGGCCGTACGCTGCCCGCCGCGCGCTGGGCCGAGCTGCGGCCCCTCGCCGAGGAGACGGCGCGGGCCGCGTCCTCCGGCTGCCGGGCCGCCTACGGCGAGGCCGACCGCGCCTTCCACCGCGCGGTGCTCGGCCTCGCCGGCAACGAGCAGCTGGTCCGCATCGCCGACGACCTCCAGCGCCGTACCCAGCTGCCGCTGGACAGTGTGCCCTCGGCCGCCGTGCGCGCCGAGCTGATGGCGGACGCGGCCGAGCACCTCGCCCTGCTGGACGCGCTCGGCGCGCAGGACCTGCAGGCCGCCGAGGGGCTGGTGGAGCGGCACTTCGGCAGTGCGTGACCGCTGACCGTCACGGGGACACCGGGTGCGGGCGGCGGAGCGCCGCCCGCGGGGCGGCCCGGTCTCAGATCGTCGCCGCCGGCGGTGCCAGCTGCCGGGCCAGCCACGTCGGCACGCCGCCCAGCAGGCGGAACAGACGGCCCGCCTCCGCGCGCAGCCGGGACGCCTCCGGTTCGCTCTCCGCGTCGGCCAGGGACGCCAGCGCGGGCGCCGTCCCCACGAGGTAGCCCAGCTCCTCGCGGATCCGCAGCGACTCGGCGAACCCGTGCCGGGCCTCCGCCAGCTCGCCGTCGCGCAGCGCGAGCCCGGCCAGGTGCCGCCAGGTGAAGGACAGCAGCAGCGGATCGCCGTGGGCGGTGGCGCCCGCGTGGGCCCGGCGGTACGCGGCGCGGGCGGCCTGCGGGGCACGGGCCAGGTTCTCGGCGAGCAGCCCCCGGCGGAAGTCCAGCAGCGCCCGGCCCGGGGCGCCCGGAGCGATCAGCGCCGCCGCCCGGCCGAGCGCGGCCCGCGCCTCGTCCGCCCGGTCCCGGACGCCGAGCAGCGTCGCCGCGTACGCCAGCTGCCCGCGCTCGCAGGCCGCAGCACCTCGCTCGTCGTCGGTCCGGGCCTGCGCCTCGGCCGTGCGCAGCGCGTCCTCGGCCTCCTCCCAGCCCCGCTCCGTGTAGAGACAGCGCTCGACGAGAAGCGCGGCGCGCTGCAGCGCGGCCGCCGGCGAGGTCGGCTGGAGCAGTGCCGCCGCGTCGGCCCAGCAGGCGCGCGAGCGCAGCCGCCATACCGCGGTCTGGAGTGGATCGTCATCTGCGGTCGTTCCGGTACCAGACATGGCGGTATGCGCCACGTTGCCCTCCCCGAGCACGCCGTCGAGCTGTTGAGTGGTGGCCGCATCTCAGCACGGATCGCGGCGCCCGGCCAAGGGGGTGGGTGAAGGATTTCACAAAGTCATGGGGTGGGGACCGCGCGCCGTGAGACCCGGCGCGCGGCCCCTTGACCTCAGCTCATGCGCAGCGCCAGGAAGAAATCCAGCTTGTCCTCCAGGCGGGACAGATCCCGGCTCGTCAACTGCTCGATCCGGCCCACCCGGTACCGCAGCGTGTTGACGTGCAGATGCAGCCGCGCGGCGCAGCGCGTCCACGAGCCGTCACAGTCGAGGAACGCCTCCAGGGTGGGGATCAGCTCGGCGCGGTGGCGGCGGTCGTAGTCCCGCAGGGGGTCGAGCAGCCGGGCCGTGAAGGCGCGGCGCACGTCGTCCGGGACGAACGGCAGCAGCAGCACGTGCGAGGCCAGCTCCTGGTGGCCGGCCGCGCAGACCCGTCCGGGACGCGCCGCCGCCACCCGGCGCGCGTGCCGGGCCTCCTCCAGCGCGCCGCGCAGTCCCTCGGCCGAGTGCACCGCCGCGCTGACGCCGAGCGTGAGCCGCCCGTCGCCGTCCAGGCCCGCCGTCAGCGGATCGCGCACGGCCTCCAGCAGGGCGTCGGCGAGGATGCCGTTCTCCGAGCCGTCGTGCTCGGCCGTGACCGCAGGGAGGGGGACCAGCGCGATCGCCTCGGTGTCCGTGTGGGCGACGGCGATCCGGTCCGAGTGCTCGGTCCCGGACGCCAGGGGGTCCACGAGGATCTCCTCCAGCAGCGCCTGCGCGACCGCGCCGCCGTCCGCCTCGCCCGGCCGCTTGTTGCTTCCGGCCTGGGCGCCCGCGCCCCCGTCGCGCGTGTCGTCCCACTCCACCCGGGCCACGACGACCTGCCAGTGCGGCGCCGCGCCCAGCCCGGGCAGCAGCACGGGCGCGGCCACCCGCAGCCGGGCCGCGATCTCGGCGGGCGCGGCTCCCGTCTGCACCAGCTCCAGCACCTCCTGCGCGAGCCGCCGCCGCACGGTGCGCGCCGCGTCCCGCCGGTCCCGCTCCACCGCGATCAGCTGGGTCACCCCGTGCAGCAGGTCCAGCCGCTCCTCGGCCCAGTCCCCGGCGTCCGCCTCGACCGCGAGCAGCCACTCCGAGAGCACGGTCTCCCGTACGTCCCGTACGTCCCGGGCGGCGCCGGCGGACCGGCCCTCCGCCCCGGCCGGAGCGGGGCGGGGCTGCGCGCCGCGGATCGGGAAGAGCGAGTACGTCGCCGTGCCGACCGTCACCCGGTGCGGGCCGCGCCGTCCCGTACGGGCGGCTCCCAGGTGCTCGGCGGCGAGCCTCGAGGCCACCTCGGCGGGCAGCGTGGCCCCGTCGGCCCGCGGGCCCGCGACGGCCCGCCCGGTGGGGGAGAGCACCCACGCGCGCAGGTCGAGGTCGGAGCCCAGCAGGTCCAGCACCACGTCCGGGCCGCCGCCCGCCGGGCCGGAGGTCATCATCCGGCGGTGCCGGTCCACCACGGCCGCCAGGTCCCCGGCGCGCTCGCCCGAGACCTGTCGTACGACGTGCTCGGTGATCGTCGCGAAGGCCACCGACTCGTTGACGGCGAACAGCGGCATCCGGTGCCGGGCGCAGGCCGCGACCAGGTCCTCGGGCACGGCCCCCAGCTCGGCCTCGCCCGCGGCGAGCGCGGCGACCCCGGCGGTGGCCAGGATCCGGACGAACGGCTCGGAGTCCGTGGCGTCCCGGCGCCAGGCGAGCCCGGTGAGCACCAGCTCGCCGCCCGACAGATAGCGGCTGGGGTCCTTCAGGTCCGTGGTCATCACGCCGCGTACGGTGCGGTCCAGCTCGTCCCCGCCGCCGAGCAGCCGCAGGCCCAGCGCGTCGGTCTCCAGCAGTGCGCGCAGCCGCATGTCTCTTCGCCGCCGTTCTCGTCGTGTCCGGTGTCCGCCTGTTTCGCTCGCTCGGCGGACGGTGTTCTGGGGGCGGTGGCCGTGCTCACTGTTTCCCTGGCGAAACGGCGAGGTTTCTGATGGCCGCCATTCATACGAATCTACAAGACGGTCACCCTGGCCAGCCAACTCCTTCATGTTTTCAGTGACTGACCCTCGCCGCCGACAGCGCTGTGTACTGGCCCCGATCCACGTGAACAGCATCTGAACGCACCGCTGCGCGAGGGGTCCGCCGCCCTCCGTCCGGCTCGGCGCCGCCCTTCCCGCACGCCTCACGAGACGCAGAAGAGAGCCGGTCATGGACTTCCTTCGCCCCGCCAGCTGGGAGGAGGCGCTCGCCGCGAAGGCCGAGCACCCCACCGCCGTACCGATCGCGGGCGGCACCGACGTGATGGTCGAGATCAACTTCGACCACCGCCGGCCCGAGTACCTCCTCGACCTGAATCGCATCGGAGATCTCTACGAATGGGAGGTCGGCGAGGAGAGCGTACGGCTCGGCGCCTCGGTGCCGTACACCAGGATCATGGAGGAGCTGCGCGCCGAGCTGCCGGGCCTCGCCCTCGCCGCGCACACGGTGGCCTCCCCGCAGATCCGCAACCGCGGCGGCGTCGGCGGCAACCTCGGCACCGCCTCCCCGGCCGGCGACGCCCACCCGGCGCTGCTGGCCGCGGGCGCCGAGGTCGAGGCCGAGTCGGTGCGCGGCTCCCGCCGGATCCCGATCGACGACTTCTACACCGGCGTCAAGCGCAACGCCCTCGCACCCGACGAGCTGATCCGCGCCGTGCACATCAAGAAGGCGGACGGCCCGCAGCAGTACTCGAAGGTCGGCACCCGCAACGCCATGGTCATCGCCGTGTGCGCCTTCGGCCTCGCGCTCCACCCGGAGACCCGCACGGTCCGCACGGGCATCGGCTCGGCCGCTCCCACCCCGGTCCGCGCCACGGCCGCCGAGGAGTTCCTGAACGCCGCGCTGGAGGAGGGTGGCTTCTGGGACAACGGCAAGGTCGTCACCCCGTCGGTCGCCAAGCGGTTCGCCGAGCTGTGCTCCGCCGCCTGCAACCCGATCGACGACGTCCGCGGCACCGCGAGCTACCGCCGCCACGCGGTCGGCGTCATGGCCCGCCGCACGCTGACCTGGACCTGGGAGTCGTACCGCGGCACCCGCCGCACCAACGAGGGAGCTGCCTGATGCGCGTCAACTTCACCGTCAACGGCCGCCCGCAGGAAGCGGACGACGTGTGGGAGGGCGAGTCCCTGCTGTACGTCCTGCGTGAGCGCCTCGGCCTGCCCGGCTCCAAGAACGCCTGTGAGCAAGGGGAGTGCGGGTCCTGCACGGTACGGCTCGACGGCGTGCCGGTGTGTTCATGTCTGGTGGCCGCGGGGCAGGTCGAGGGCCGCGAGGTCGTCACCGTCGAGGGGCTGGCGGAGTACGCCGCGCAGCGGTCCTGTGGGACGGGTGCCTGTGAGGCGGGCGCCTGCGGTACGGAGTCGGGCGGCACGTCGCTCGACGAGGCCCGGCGGTGGTCGGCCCAGGGCGCCCGGGGCACCGACTCGCAGACCGGCGAGGGCGTCGAACTCGCGCCGGTCCAGCAGGCGTTCATCGACGCGGGCGCCGTCCAGTGCGGTTTCTGCACGCCCGGCCTGCTCGTCGCCGCCGACGAGATGCTGGAGCGCAACCCCGACCCGACCGACGCGGACATCCGCGAGGCCCTGTCGGGCAACCTGTGCCGCTGCACCGGCTACGAAACGATCATGGACGCGGTCCGCCTGGCGGCCGCCCGGCAGTCCGAGGGGGCGTGAGCATGGGTACGACCGGTCTGCCCGCCAACATCACCCAGGGGTCCCGTACGAAGGGCGGCATCGGCGAGTCGACGCTGCGCCCGGACGGCACCCTGAAGGTTACCGGCGAGTTCGCGTACTCGTCCGACATGTGGCACGAGGACATGTTGTGGGGCCATATATTGCGCTCCACCGTGGCCCACGCCGACATAGTGTCGATCGACACGGCGGAGGCCCTCGCCACCCCCGGCGTGTATGCCGTCATGACATACGACGACCTCCCCACCGAGGTGAAGAACTACGGCCTGGAGATCCAGGACACCCCGGTCCTCGCCCACGGCAAGGTCCGCCACCACGGCGAGCCGGTCGCGATCGTGGCCGCCGACCACCCGGAGACCGCGCGCCGCGCCGCCGCCAAGATCAAGGTGGAGTACCGCGAACTCCCGGTCATCACCGACGAGGCGTCCGCGACCGCCCCCGACGCGATCCTCATCCACGAGAACCGCACCGACCACCACATCGGCCACGTCCCGCACCCGAACATCGTCCACCGCCAGCCGATCGTGCGCGGCGACGTGGCGGAGGCGCGCGAGAGGGCCGACTTCATCGTCGAGGGCGAGTACGTCTTCGGCATGCAGGACCAGGCCTTCCTCGGCCCCGAGTCGGGCCTCGCGGTCCCGGCCGAGGACGGCGGCGTCGACCTGTACATCGCCACCCAGTGGCTCCACTCCGACCTGCGCCAGATCGCGCCCGTCCTCGGCCTGCCCGAGGACAAGGTACGGATGACGCTGGCCGGCGTCGGCGGCGCGTTCGGCGGCCGCGAGGACCTGTCGATGCAGATCCACGCGTGCCTGCTGGCGCTGCGCACCGGCAAGCCCGTCAAGATCGTCTACAACCGTTTCGAGTCCTTCTTCGGCCACGTCCACCGCCACCCGGCGAAGCTGCACTACGAGCACGGGGCGACGCGCGACGGCAAGCTCACCCACGTGAAGTGCCGCATCGTGCTGGACGGCGGCGCGTACGCCTCCGCGTCCCCGGCCGTCGTCGGCAACGCCTCCTCGCTCGGCGTCGGCCCGTACGTCGTCGACGACGTCGACATCGAGGCGATCGCCCTCTACACCAACAACCCGCCCTGCGGCGCCATGCGCGGCTTCGGCGCCGTCCAGGCGTGCTTCGCGTACGAGGCGCAGATGGACAAGCTGGCGGACGCGGTGGGGATGGACCGGGTCGAGTTCCGGCAGCGCAACGCCATGTCGCAGGGCACGCTCCTGCCGACCGGCCAGGTCGTCGACTCCCCGGCCCCCGTCGCCGAACTGCTGCGCCGCGTCAAGGCGATGCCCCTGCCGCCCGAGCGCCAGTGGGAGAGCAGCGAGGGCGCCGACGTACGGCAGCTCCCGGGCGGCCTGTCCAACACCACGCACGGCGAGGGCGTCGTCCGAGGCGTCGGCTACGCGGTCGGCATCAAGAACGTCGGCTTCTCCGAGGGCTTCGACGACTACTCCACCGCGCGCGTCCGCCTGGAGGCCGTCGCGGGCGAACCGGTGGTGACCGTCCACACCGCGATGGCGGAGGTCGGCCAGGGCGGCGTCACCGTCCACGCCCAGATCGCCCGCACCGAGCTGGGCGTCACCCAGGTGACCATCCACCCGGCGGACACCCAGGTGGGCAGCGCCGGCTCCACGTCCGCCTCGCGCCAGACGTACGTCACCGGCGGCGCCGTGAAGAACGCCTGCGAGCTGGTGCGCGAGCAGGTGCTGGAGATGGGGCGCCGCAAGTTCGGGACGTACCACCCGGCCTGGGCGACCGCCGAATTGCTCCTGGAGGGCGGCAAGGTCGTCACCGACGCCGGCGAGGCGCTCGCCGACCTGGTGGACGTACTCGGCGACGAGGCCGTGGAGCTCGAGCGGGAGTGGCGGCACCGGCCCACGGAGCCGTTCGACCTGCGCACCGGCCAGGGCAACGGCCACGTCCAGTACTCCTTCGCCGCACACCGGGCGGTCGTCGAGGTCGACACCGAGCTCGGCCTCGTGAAGGTCATCGAACTGGCCTGCGCCCAGGACGTCGGCAAGGCGCTCAATCCCCTCTCCGTCGTCGGCCAGATCCAGGGCGGCACCACTCAGGGGCTCGGCGTGGCCGTCATGGAGGAGATCGTCGTCGACCCGAAGACGGCGAAGGTGAAGAACCCCTCCTTCACGGACTACCTCATCCCCACCATCCTCGACACGCCGACCATCCCGGTCGACGTGCTCGAACTCGCCGACGAGCACGCCCCGTACGGGCTGCGCGGCATCGGCGAGGCCCCCACCCTGTCGTCGACCCCGGCCGTCCTCGCGGCGATCCGGAACGCGACGGGGCTGGAGCTGAACAGGACGCCGGTACGGCCCGAGCACCTCACGGGAACCGCGTGATCACGTACACGTAACCGCGCAGTCCCCGCTCCACGCCCGCCGCTACGGGCAGCAACCGTTCGTCTCGGGCCGTCCCCCGGGTCGGGCACCGTCCCAAATCCCGCAGGTCACCGCCGTCGGCGCACAGCCGGCGGCGGCCCGCGGGTGCCCCTTTGAACCTTGGGAGCAGGCCCAATGACCCAGCAGTCACTGAAGCCGGAGACCACCGCCGAGGACGCGGGCGCGGGAACCCGCGTTCCGGCCGGCCGGTCCTGGCTCGACCGGTACTTCCACATATCCCGGAGAGGATCCACGGTCGCGCGCGAGGTGCGCGGAGGCGTCACGACCTTCATGGCGATGGCGTACATCCTCCTGCTCAACCCGCTCATCCTGTCCGGTGAGGACGCGGCCGGGCACACCCTCGCCCAGAAGGGGCTGATCACCGCGACGGCGCTCGCCGCGGCCGTCAGCACCCTCCTCATGGGCTTCGTCGGAAGGGTGCCGCTCGCCCTCGCGGCCGGCCTGTCGGTGTCGGGTGTCATCGCCTCGCAGGTCGCCCCCGAGATGACCTGGCCGCAGGCCATGGGCATGTGCGTGATGTACGGCGTGGTCATCATGCTGCTGGTCGTCACCGGCCTGCGCGAGATGATCATGAACGCGATCCCGCTGGCCCTCAAGCACGCCATCACCATGGGCATCGGCCTGTTCGTCGCCCTGATCGGCTTCGTCAAGGCGGGCTTCGTGCACCAGGGCGAGGGGACGATCGTCACCCTCGGCCCGGCCGGGGAGCTCACCGGCTGGCCGGTCCTCCTCTTCGCCGCCACCCTCCTCTCGATCTTCATGCTCCAGGCCCGGAACGTCCCCGGCGCGATCCTGATCGGCATCGTGGCGGGCACCGTCCTGGCCGTGATCCTCAACGCGGCCGGCGTCGTCGACCCTGAGCAGTGGGCGAGCGGCGCGCCCGAGCTGCACGGCAGCGCGGTGTCGATGCCGGACTTCTCGCTCTTCGGGGACGTCGAGTTCGGCGGCTGGGGCGAGGTCGGCGCGATGACGGTCGGCATGATCGTGTTCACTCTGGTGCTGGCCGGGTTCTTCGACGCGATGGCCACCATCATCGGCGTAGGAACCGAGGCAGGCCTCGCCGACGACAAGGGCCGGATGCCCGGCCTCTCCAAGGCCCTGCTCATCGACGGCGCGGGCGGAGCGATCGGCGGCGTCGCGGGCGGCTCCGGGCAGACCGTGTTCGTCGAGTCGGCGACCGGTGTGGGCGAGGGCGCACGGACGGGTCTCGCCTCGGTGGTCACCGGCCTCTTCTTCGCGGCCTGCCTGTTCTTCACCCCCCTGACGGCGATCGTCCCGGGCGAGGTGGCCGCGGCCGCGCTCGTCGTGATCGGCGCCATGATGATGGCGAACGCCCGGCACGTGGACTGGGCCGACCGGGCCACGGCGGTCCCCGTCTTCCTGACAGTGGTGATCATGCCGTTCACGTACTCCATCACCGCGGGCGTCGCGGCCGGCGTCATCAGTTACGTCGCGATTCGCATCGCCCAGGGCAGGGCACGCGAGATCGGGGCGTTCATGTGGGCGCTGACGGTGGTATTCGTCGTCTTCTTCGCCCTCAACCCGATCGAGAGCTGGCTGGGCGTGCACTGACCGCCCCCCGAGAGGCCCTTCACGCAACCGCACCGGACAAGGAGACCGAGATGCTGGACATCGCCGCAGAACTGCACCGGTGGGCCGAGCAGGGACGCGACTTCGCCGTGGCCACGGTGGTGGCCGTCGGCGGCAGCGCGCCCCGGCAGCCCGGCGCCGCCCTCGCGGTGGACGCCGAGGGTACGGCGATCGGCTCGGTCTCCGGCGGCTGCGTGGAGGGCGCCGTCTACGACCTGTGCGCCCAGGCGCTCCAGGACGGACAGCCGGTCCTGGAACGCTTCGGCTACAGCGACGAGGACGCCTTCGCGGTGGGCCTCACCTGCGGTGGAATCATCGACATCCTGGTCACGCCGGTACGGGCCGGGGACCGCGCCCGCCCGGTCCTGGAGGCCGCACTGGCCGCCGCCGCGCGGGGCGAGGCGGTGGCGGTGGCACGGATCGTCTCCGGCCCGGCGGACCTGCTGGGGCGCGCGCTGCTGGTCCGCCCGGCGGACGCCGCGTACGGAGGCGACTCGTACGAGGGCGGCTTCGGCGCCCACCCCGAGCTGGACCGCACGGTGGCGGCCGAGGCGGGCGCCCTCCTGGACGCCGGCCGCACCGGCACCGTGGAGATCGGTGAGCGGGGCTCGCGCTGCGGAGCACCGCTCACGGTCCTGGTCGAGTCGTCCGTCCCGCCGCCCCGCATGATCGTCTTCGGCGCGATCGACTTCGCGTCGGCGCTGGTACGGGTGGGGAAATTCCTCGGCCACCGGGTGACGGTGTGCGACGCGCGCCCGGTGTTCGCGACCGCGGCCCGCTTCCCGGAGGCGGACGAGGTGGTGGTCGAGTGGCCGCACCGGTACCTGGAGAGCACGGAGACCGACGCCCGTACGGTGCTGTGCGTCCTCACCCACGACGCCAAGTTCGACGTACCGCTGCTGAAGCTCGCGCTGCGCCTGCCCGTGGCGTACGTGGGCGCGATGGGCTCCCGCCGCACCCACCTGGACCGCAACGAGCGACTGCGCGAGGTGGGCGTGACGGAGGCGGAGCTGGCGCGCCTCAGGTCCCCGATCGGCCTCGACCTCGGGGCCCGTACGCCGGAGGAGACGGCCCTGTCCATCGCGGCGGAGATCGTGGCGGCCCGGCGGGGCGGCAGCGGGGTGCCGCTGACCGGGGCGCACACGCCGATCCACCACGACGGGGTGGCTGTGGGGGCGCGGCGGGTGGGGTCCGCGGCCTGATCCGCGCGCTGACCGATCCCGGCCGCTGACCGATCGGATCGGACCGACGGGACGCCACAGCCGGGGCCACAACGACGGGGCGGTCACCTCGGCGACCGTCAACCCGGAGCCCGGTGTCACCCACCTGACGGACGTTTCCGCGCCTGCCGGAGATCGCTGTCAGCTCCCCGCCATGCTCGGCCGCATGGTGTGGACGAGCAATCGCCTGTCGGACCGGCGCGTACGGACCGGACTGTTCGTGGCGCTCGGGCTGGTGAGTCTGGGCATAGTCGTCCTGTCCCTGTCGAAGGGGGCGACCCGGGGCAACGAGATCGCCGGTATCGCCGGGGCCCTCATCGGGGCGGCCGGGTTGGCCGTGTCCGTGGCGGATTTCCTGCGCGGGGACGCCGCGCCGCCCCCCGGCCCGGCCGCGCTGGCGGACGATCTGGCCCAGACCCTGCGGGACCAGTGGATCAGGGAAGCGGAGTCGCGCAACCTGCGCAACCCCCGCGTACTGCCGCTGGAATGGTCGGCGACCGAGCGTGACGTCAGCGATCGACTGGGGGCTCTCGTGCCCTCTGGGCAGTCGATCCCGGATGCCGGGCGGGGCTTCGGCGGCCAGGTGCCGGGAGCCCGGCAGGCCGGGTCGTACCCGACGGCCCCGGGGCAGCCGGCCCGGGTCGTGAGGCTGCGCCTGGACGGACGCCTCGACGGGCAGTTCGACGATGCGGCGGACCGGCTCGCCGCCGGGTACGGACGGGTCGGCAGCGGGCGCCTTGTGGTCCTGGGCGAGCCCGGCGCGGGCAAGACCGTGCTGGCCCTGATGCTGACCCTGGGGCTGCTGGCCGACGGGCGGCGGGAACCCGGTGGCCCGGTGCCGGTCCTGGTTCCCGTGTCGACCTGGGATCCCATTTGTACGTCGCTGGACGACTGGCTGGTGCGGAGGCTGGCCGAGGCGTACTACGCCGGCCGCACGGAAATCCCGTACACCCTGCTCCGCCACGGGCTGCTGCTTCCCGTGCTCGACGGACTCGACGAGATCCCCGAGGCCGCCCGGCGGACAGCCGTGCGAGCCCTGAACCACGCGCTCGGCCTGGAGCGCCCGGTCATTCTCACCTGCCGCTCGGTGGAGTACGAGGATGTGCTGCGGGCCGGCTCCCCCGCGCTCCATCGGGCTCCCGTCGTGGAGATCACACCGGTCGGAGCCGAGGACGCCGTCCGCTATCTGACGGATGTGTCCTGGCCGGACGGCACGGACTGGGAACCGGTGTACCAGCAGCTCAGGACCGCTCCGGACAGCTCGCTGGCCCGTGCCCTGTCCACACCGCTGATGATCTCGCTGGCCCGCACGGTCTACGAGCGATGCGGCGGTGAGCCGGGCGAGTTGGCCGACGCCACCCGCTTCGGCAGCCGCCACGCGGTGGAGGACCACCTCACCGAACGTTTCGTGGATGCCGCTTACACGTCCGACCCGCTGCCGTCCGGCCGTCCGGCGGACAGCGAAGGCGGCACGGGCCCGGACCCGCAGAAGGCCCGTGAGTGGCTGACCTTTCTGGCCCTGTATCTGCACCGCCACCGCGAACGCGACCTGAGCTGGTGGCTGATGAGCGAACGGCTGCGCTCGCCCTGGGCGGGTCCCGGGATCGGGCTGGCGTTCGGTGCCTTCTTCTGGGTGCTCGCCGTCGTCGCCATGTCGTCCCTCGGCATGGCGGGCGAGGGCGGCTTCGACGTCCTTGCCGTCGGTGCCCTGCTCGGCGCCTGCTTCGCCGTACTGACCATGCTCATCTGGTACGGAACGGCCGGGAGGCCGCCGGGCCGCCTGTCCCTCGCACGGCGCGGCGCGATTCCCCGGTTCCGCAAGGGTTTCCGGACGGGGCTGGCCCTCACCCTGTTCCCGGCCGGGTCGATCGCCTGGGGCATGGCCCTGTTCGCCGCGAACGACGGGTGGCGAACGGACCAGGTGGCACTTCTGCACGACGCTGTGATGATCTCACTGGCCCTCGTGCTGATCATCGGCTGCGGCCTCGCGGTGCACGAGTGTCTGGACGCCCCTCCCGGGCATGCGGCGCAGGCGGATCCCGCCGGCTCGCTGCGCGACGACCGGCGCTCGGCGCTCGTCGGTGCGCTGGCCACCGGCGCGGTCGTCGGTGCGGGGGCGTTTCCCTGCCTGGTGCTGTGCCGGTGGGCGGTGGACGTCCTGCTCACCGGGGTGAACGGCTGGCACCACGAGCCGCCGCTGGCCGACCTGCTGACGGCCCGGATGCGTCGGGAGGCATCCCAATTCGGCTATCACCCACCCGATGGCAGCCCGCCCCTGGTCGTGTTCCTCACGCAGTGCTTCCTGCTTCCCGGGCTGGTCACCGCGCTGCTCGTGCTGCTCTCCCGGGCGTGGACCAGATTCGTGCTGCTCCGGCTGGCGGCCGCGGCACGGGGCTGGCTGCCCTGGCGCTTGATGGGTTTCCTGGCCGACGCCCGTGCGCGGGGTGTGCTCCGGCAGTCCGGCGGGCAGTACCAGTTCCGGCACATCCGGCTGCAGGAAACACTGGTTTCCCGGTTGCCGGTCAGCACGGGTGATTCCCTCCGTTCCCCGGGCGGGCCGGTCCGGAGGCGCTGGCCCGGACTGCTGGGGACGTCCGTCAGCGCGACGGCCGCCGTACTGGCCGTCGTTCTCTCCGGGTACGCGACTTCCCAGGACGACTCGTCCACGGCGCACTTCCTCGTCGACCACGATGTCCACGTGCTGCGGTTCGACGACGACACCCTGCTCGCGAGCGACGGCGAGCGGCTGAGCCGGTGGAACATGGAGACGTACCGTCCGGACACATCGCGGCCGGCTGTCCGGCAGCAATTGATCACAGACCTGGGACAGCGGTTCTCCGCACCCGCTGTACGGAAGGAACTCCGGGCGCTGGAGGCCGATCACGCAGAGGTGGCGGATCTCCGGACCGGTGAACGGCTCGGTGAGCTGCCGTCCGACTGGTACGAGGATCTTTCATGGGTCGGCGACAGCCACCCGGCGGTCCTCCTCGACACATGCGAAGCCAGTCATGTATGGGACCTGGAGTCCGGTCGCGTCATCTCGTCCAGCGCCGACCACAGCCCGGACGGCTGCCCGGGCAGCAACAGATTCTCTCTGCTGAGCCCCGACCGCCGCCTCCTCGCCAAAGATCTCGACGACTCGGACGGTCTGCGCCCCAGGGTCGTGCTACAGGACTGGGCAACGGGACGATCCACACGGAGGATCGATGTCTACCGGTACGACGCCGCCGCCCTCGAAGCACTGGCCTTCAGCAGTGATTCCCGGCTGCTCGCCACAGCCCACGCGAGCGGGCACATCCACCTGTGGGACACCCACACGGGCAGCCACCGCGACGAACTGACAGGTCACGATCCGCTGCACGTCATCTCCGGGCTCACCCTGAACCACGACGCCACGCTTCTCGCGGCAGCCAGTGACGACGGCAACATGAGGGTGTGGGAGCTGGACGGAAGGTGACCGGTCGACCATGCCGCCTCCCCGTCGCCTGGCTCGCCCGCGCGACCTGGGCGGACAGACCGGCCGACCGCTCCGGGCGGCCCGATCATGCCCTCTGCACCACGCTTCAGGGTGCGGTCATGAGATCGCACATCTATCTCTCCGGACTGTTCTCGCCGGACGGCCGGGTCGCCGTGGTGACGGGCGGCAGTTCCGGATTGGGACGCGTGAAAGGAACATGCGATCAACGCGAGGCACCCTTCGGCCACAGGACGGTGACGGGGACGCCGACGCGACGTGCGTAGGCGACGACGTCCGCGGTGCCGCCGTAGCCGCGGGCGGGGAGGCCGTCCCAGACGGCGAGGACTTCGTCGGAGAGGCCGACAAGGAGCTCGCTTCCGGCCTGATGAGCTTCGGAGGTGGATGCGGTCATGCCGGTTTTGTGAACCTCGTCCGCGCGGTTGAGCAACTCGTCGTACACAGGATGGTGGTCCGGAGGGGGCCCGTCGCGGTACTCGGTGGCGGGAATGACGACTTCGAGGCGGGCACGGACGCCGAGGGCCATACGGGCCCACCATGAGTCGGGTCCGTCGGCGATGCAGCTGATGGCGGTCAGGTCTCGCGGATCGTAGGCCTTGAGCTGTTCGGTCAGCAGGTCCTGGACTCGAACGGCGACCTCGGTAGGCAGGCCGCGATGGCCGGTGATTCCCACACGCATTGTCAGTGATCCTTACAGGTATGAGGAGTGGATCAGGTCGTCGAATTTCCTCACCGCAGCGGACCGATGGGCGCCTGTGCAGGCGCTGCGGAAGCGGCGGGCCTTGTCCACGATCTTTCCTGAGCGCAGCCGGATGCCTTCTGCGAGGGCGCCGTTCGCGGTGCGGAAGGCTTCGTCGGTGTCGCCTGCTCGCAGGTCCCTGATCGCGAGATACAGGTGGAGCAGTACGCGCTGTTTGTCGTGCGAACTGCTCAAGGTATCCGTACGTGCTGCTGCATAGCCGGTGGAAGCGTCTGTTGTGAGCCGGAACTCCGATCCCGCGCTGAGCAATGGTGGACTCGTCATTGAGGTCTCGGACGAGAGTCCCTGCGCCTTGCCGACGTTTCCCGGCGCACCGCCCGCTGACGATGTCGAATCAGGAAGGGGCCTCTTCCTCGTTCAGGCGCTGTGTTCGGATATTTCCGTTGAGTGCCGTGAGCGTCATAAGACGGTGCGTGCTCTCCTGGAGAAGTGAACGATGCCAGAGAAACCGAAGGACTCGGAGCACGGCATGGACAACGTTGTGCGGGGGACTGGCTGCGGAGCAGGCGTTGGAGTTGGTAAGGCTCAAGGCTGTCCCGTAACTGATCTTCGGCAGGCAACTACGCGCCAGGGGTGCGTCGTTCTCGTGGCCTGTTCGGTTTGATCACCTGGTGTCCGATCCGGATCAGGTTTCGGCGGGGTTGGGTCGACATCTCGGCGGCATGGGGATCCACCTGGGGAAAGGGGCAGCGGGGCACCCTTGGTAGGGTGCGCCGATGTCAACGATCAAGCAGTTCCAAGTGACCTTCGACTGCGCGGAACCTGCGCGCCTCGCCGCTTTCTGGTGTGAGGTGCTGGGGTACGTCGTACCGACGGTCCCGGAGGGCTTTGCCACGTGGGAGGAGTACCACCGCTCGCTGCCGCCCGAGGAGCAGGTGATCTACTTCGCGTGCACTGATCCCTCGGGTGTGGGTCCGCGCCTGCTCTTCCAGCGAGTTCCCGAAGGCAAGGTCGTCAAGAACCGGCTGCATCTCGATGTGCGGGCCGGTATCGGGCTCGTGGGTGAGGAGCGCCTTGCCACACTCGAGGCCGAGTGCGCACGACTGGTCGGGCTCGGCGCGGTACATGTGCGAACGATGCGTGCCGACGGCGAGAACGAGTCCTGCATTGTGATGCAGGACATTGAGGGCAACGAGTTCTGCCTCGACTGAGTCTCCTCCGAGACTGCGAGGCGGGGAGCCGTCTCCGGTGGGCCTCTCAGATCCCGCATACGGCGCGGTCATCCCGTGAGAGCGAGGTCGTGCAGGCGGGCGACGCCGTGCATTGCGTGGCGCACGCCGTCGCCCCTCAGACGGCAGTCGCGCAGGATCTTCCAGGCCTTCATACGGGCGAAGGCATGCCCGACGCGGGCGGACCTGCTTGTGGGACTTGTTGTGGGCCTTTTCCAGTCAGGGAGATCCTCTCCCTTGCGGCGGCGGTGCGGCATCACGAGCCCGGTTCCTGGGTAGCCGCCATCGGCGATGGTCATCGTGTTGCCGACGGTGGCCTTGGCGCCGGACTCCGCCCAGGCCAGGCAGTCGTTGCGATCGCCCGGCAGCGGCCGGCCGACCGCCACGACCAGGCGGGTGTCGGCGTCGATGACGACCTGGTGGTTGGTGGAACAGCGGTAGTTCTTCGACTGCTCGGCGACCTTGTGGTCCCGGGTGGGCACCAGGGTGCCGTCCACGATCAGCACCGCGTCCTTGGCGAACCGCTGGCGGGGATGCAGCGCGAGCCTCGGGCCGATGTCGTCGATCACTCGGTCCGCGGCCGACTTCGACACCCCGAACAGCGGGGCCAGTCGCCGCATCGTCAAGTTCGTCCGCCAGTACGCGACGACCAGCGGCACCCGGTCCTCCAGCGACAGCTTCCACGGCCGCCTCCGGGCCGGGGCGTCGGCACCCTCACGAGGCAGATGTGTCACCAACTTGCTGAAGGCGCGCGGGCTCAGCCCGGTAAACGGGGCTGTCCAGGACGACTCGGACGCCGTGATCACACCTGACACGGTCAAGATCATCGCAGGGCAGGATCACTTACGGGACAGTCCTTCGCCGAACCGCTGGTCCCGGGCGTGTGAGTCGGGCGTGCCGACCTACGGTGACGGCCATGACGGAAGAAGAGAAGCCGGGGGCGTCCGCCTGGGTGGGCTTCCGGGCCGGCAGGTACGCCTGCGGGTGTGCCCCTCATCTCCGTCCGCCTCCCGAAAAGGAGCCGAGTCACCTTGACGTGGGCCTGGCGGGCTTCGCGCTGCTTATCGTCGGCGGCACATGGCTGACCACGCGAAGCCGCCGCCGTGAGGACCGCGGGAGCACGTGACCCGCGGCACCGGCGGCAGAGCTCAGCGCGTCCCGACGTCGCGCGTGGTGCCGTCGGCCACGGCGAGGCCGGTGTCGCGCGGGCTTCCGCCGACGACACGGTTGCCGTCGTGGAGGACTTCGACCGCTGCGGCTTGAACAGCGGTTCCCGGCCGGAAACGTCGGCCGCAGGGACCCGGGGGCCCTGGAGTACAGGAACAGGTCGGGACCCGAGCCTCACCCGATACCACGCCGCCGCAATCGGATCGCCGGATCCCACACCTCGGCAGTCCTCCGAGGGTCGTCCGCGAGAATGCGCGCCGCGAACCGTCGTGCCTGCTCCTCGGCGGGTTCGTGCCAGGTGACCAGCAGCTCGTAGACGAAGTCGGCAGGACACCCTCGCGGATCGTCCGCGTCGCTGAAGAGCACTTCGACCGCCTCCGGCTCCTCGCGTCGAGGGGTCACACTCCCCAGGACGCAGTCCCACCGTGCGAACCAGCCGCTGTCCGCGAAGGTCTGTGTGAGCAGGCGGGCGACGGTATCGACCGGCTTCTCCCAGCTGTGGTCGGCCGCAGCTCGGGTCAGTTCGGCGTCGTACTGGGCTGCGTCGAAGTGGACGTCGGCAGGGACGGGCACCCGGATGTCGTTGGTGTTTCGCCAGGACGACCAGATCACTCGGTCGCCCCGGCGGCGAATCGTGACGAAGACGCCGCCGCAGCATCCGGTGAAGCAGTCATTGTTGGACAGCTCGACCTCTCGTGGTTCCTCCGTGGCCGTCAGCGGACGTTTCTCGGCGGGACCGGCCATCTCCCGGCGGCAGCAGCTCGACACCCCCTCCGGATGGATCTCCCACAGCACATCCCGCCCGTCGATCAACGGGCGCACCTCTGCCCACTGCTCGATGGCCAGGGGGTGGGGGATGACGTGCCGGAGGCTGAGTCGGCTGATCGGTGGCTGGACGGTCATGCCTCCATGATCGGCCGTAGTGGAGCGCATCGACACCGAATTCAGGGACGGCCGTCCGAGGCTGTCGGCCGTCCTGCCTAAGCTGCGGTCATGATCTCGCACACCTACCTCTCCGAACTGTTCTCGCTGGACGGCCGGGTCGCCGTCGTCACGGGCGGCAGTTCCGGCATCGGACGGGCCATCGCCGGGGCTCTCGCGCGCGCGGGAGCGAGCGTGGTGATCATCGCGCGCAGGGAGCCGGAACTGGCCGCCACGGTCGACGAACTGACGGCCGACGGTTGCCGCGCGGCCTGGGTGAGCGCCGACCTGAGCACCCGTGACGGCATACGCGCGGCGGCGGAGGAGGCGGCCGGGGCGTTCGGCGAACCCGACATCCTCGTCAACAGCGCGGGCATCAACCTGCGCCCGCCCATGGCCGAGCTGAGCGAGTCGGACTGGGACACCACGATGACGGTGAACCTGGAGGCGCCCTATCTGCTGGGGCAGCGGTTCGGGCCCGGCATGGCCGAGCGCGGCTTCGGACGCATCATCCACATCACCTCCCAGCAGGCACACCGGGCCTTCGTCCAGAGCGGCGCCTACGGGGTCTCCAAGGGGGCGCTGGAGTCGCTGGCCCGCTCCCAGGCCGAGGCATGGTCGCCCCACGGCGTCACCTGCAACACCCTGGTGCCCGGCTTCGTCATGACCCCGCTCAACGCCCGGCTGTCGTCCGACCCGGAGAAGGTGGCGGCCCTGGCCGCGCGCACGATGGTCGGCCGCAACGGCCTGGCCGAGGACTTCGCCGGGGCGGCGGTGTTCCTGGCGAGCGGGGCCTCCGGTTACGTGACCGGGCAGGCGATCTTCGTGGACGGCGGGTTCTCCGTGCACTGAGCCTGACCACGGGCGACGCGGTGACCAGGCCGGGAAGCTCAGCTCCCGGAGGAGAACACGAGGAGAACATCCTCAGCGATGATTTTTTCTCGCCCGGAGAGTCTCCCCAGCATTGTCGACAACCACGGGAGGGACACATGACTCAGTTACTGAGGGTCCAGAACTTCAACGTCTCGAGCGACGGAATCGGTGCCGGTGCCAGTGAGGACCAGAGCCTCACGAACCCGTTCGGCCACGCCGACGCGGGGAGGCTGTTCACCTGGGCCGGCGCCACGGCGAGCTGGCCCATGCGCACCGATCCCGGGGGCAGCCGGGGTCTCGACGACTACTTCACTCGGGACTTCGCCCGCAACATCGGCGCCGAGATCATGGGCCGCAACAAGTTCGGGCCCCAGCGCGGCCCCTGGCAGGACCACGAGTGGCGTGGTTGGTGGGGCGACGAGCCCCCGTTCCGCACTCCGGTGTTCGTCATGACCCACCACAAGCGTCCGTCGTTCACGCTCTCCGACACCACGTTCCACTTCGTCGACGGCGACCCGGCCACGGTCCTGGAACAGGCCCGGGGGGCGGCGCAGGGCAAGGACGTCCGACTCGGCGGCGGAGTCACCACCGTCCGGCAGTTCCTCGACGCCGACCTCGTCGACACCATGCATGTGGTGGTCTCACCGGTGAAACTCGGGTCCGGACTACGGCTCTGGGAGTCCCCCGACGAACTGCGCGACCGCTTCCACCTGGAGGTCGTCCCCAGCCCGAGCGGCGTGACGCACCACCTGTTCTGGCGGAAGTGACCGGTCCTCGGAGTGGTTCTGGTCAGCTGTCTGGCTCCTCGGGGCCACTTCGAGGTGGGCCGTCAGAACATCAGCGTCGGTGAGGGACCAGCGTGGTCGCGCCGTCCGTTGAATGAGTGACGGCCTTCTCCGCTGGTTCAAGGGCCCCCGCCGAGCCCCACTGCGGTTGCTACGGCGGGATCGGCCGGGCTGTCATGAGAACGCTGAAGATGATGACCGGGCCCGTCGGTGCAGGATCGCGCCGGCACAGGCCGCGACGATGGCAAGAGCTGCCAGCACACAGACGAGCATGTTGATCGACATGGGGATGTGCTCCATCGTTGCACCGTCGGAGTAGACGCAGGCGCTGCGGAGAGGCCAGTACTCCTGCTTGATGCTTGCCAAGTCGGCACCGGAAACGCTCCGGTTCCCGCACAACTCGGGGAAGGGCCCTCCCATGGTGACGGAGAACCAGCCGTAGCAGTACACGGCTGCTGCCGAAGAACCGAGGGTCAGAAGGAGAACTGAACAGAGTCTGGATGGGGACAGGGGCGGAACGTTCAGCATCAGAACAACGACCACGATGCCCGCCGCCGCAGTAGCCAGACTGATGAGAGCCAGCGCGCCCATCAACGGCATCACCACTGTGCCCTCTCTCCTTCAGCTGGATGGAAGAGTCTGTTGATTCAGGTCATCGTGCCCCATCCGTGCCCCACACGTGTTCGACCGGGCGCCGGTGGTGGGTGCGGTCTCCAGGCCGAGAAGCGTTGGGCACCGCCGTGTGCCGGACAACCAGGAGCGCACCACAAGCGCACCGGATCGAGCGGTGAACAGCGGGGAAGCACATGAGAGCAACCGATCCCAGGGAGACTCCCTTGGTGCCGTCTGCGCAGCTCAGCGCCCGTATGGCCGTCAGATGATCGCAGCTCCTCCGAGTCGAGGGCCTGGATGTCAGACCCGGCTGCTACCTTCCACCGACCCGGAGAGACGAGAGGGAGACGAGGACTGATGGGTGCTTCGGATTGGGATTACTACGTGCCGTACCAGGAGGACCTGAACGCTGCGCTGCAGCAGTTGCGGCGCGAGGTGTTCGAGGCGGGGGACTACTAGTGGGTCAACGGCGACACCTGGCGACCGGAGGACGACCGCGAACCGCGGCCGCGGTCGCTGGAGGAACTGTGGGCGGACGAGTTGGTCCAGGAAGCCGGCACACACTCGATCCTGGACGTCTTCCGCGTCGTGGGGCCTGAGGACACCCCGGACTACAACACCATAGAACCCGTGACGGCTGAGGAGGCCCGCGAGTTGCTGGGTACCGACAAGCTGACGCGTGCGCACGTCAAGGACTTCGATGTCTTTCCCCGGTCACGGTGGATCGGAAGATGCGCGGTACTGCACGACGCCGAGGGCACCCCGCAGGAGATTCGCTTCTGGGGCCACTCGGGTGACTGAGTCGCAGGCTGAGCATGTAGGGGCCGACATCTGTACCTGTCGTCGACGAGGGCGTACACCAACACACCCAGACGCTCAACGCTGAGGTGCCGCGAGTTCGAGTCCTGCCGGGGCGCAGGCGGAAGGGCCGGCTCGGGAGGGAACTTCTCCCGAGCCGGCCCTTCACCATGTCCGATGACGTGCCGCACATGGGCCCGCGTCGCGACTCCGCACCGACCCGTCATGGAGCCCGCCGGCCGATGACAGCTCGCCGGGCACGGTCTCGGTGGGGGGCGGAGTCAGCCGACCGTCCACTTCTGGTTGGCGGCGCCGGTGCACGTCCAGATCTGCAGGCGCGTGCCGTCGGCGGAGGAGTTCCCCACGGCGTCCAGGCACTTGTCCGCGCCGATGTTGGTCAGGTCGTGGGCGGAGGTGTAGGCCCACCGCTGGGCCTTGGTGCCGTTGCAGGTGTAGAGCTGCACGGGTGCCCCGTCCGCGGTGGAGGCGGCGCGTACGTCGAGGCACTTGCCGAGGGCGCGTACGGTGCCGTCGCTGCCCAGGGTCCACTTCTGCGCGTCGACGCCGGTGCAGTTGTGCAGCTGGATCGGGGTCTCGTCCGCGCTCGAGGCGCCGGCGACGTCGACGCACATGCCGCCGATGCCCTTGATGGCGCCGGTCCGGGTGGTGCCGCCGTTTCCGGAGTCGCCACCCGTTGCCGAGACGCGTACGTAGTCGATGGTCATCGTCTGCGGGAACGCGGTACCGGCGTTCGGGCTGCCGGGCCAGTCGCCGCCGACGGCGAGGTTGAGGATGAGGAAGAACGGGTGGTCGTAGACCCACTTGTTGCCGCCGACATCGGCCGGGGTGCGGGTCTGGTAGGCGGTGCCGTCGACGGACCAGGTGATCGACTGAGGGCTCCAGTCGACCGCGAAGACATGGAAGTCGTCGGCGAAGGACTTGCCGCCCGGGAGCGTGTACGCGGCGCCGACGCCGCTGCCGCCGGAGTAGCCGGGGCCGTGGATGGTGCCGTGGACGGTGCCGGGTTCGTGACCGACGTTCTCCATGATGTCGATCTCACCGCTGTTGGGCCATCCAGCCGTGCCCAGGTCGTTGCCGAGCATCCAGAACGCGGGCCACATGCCCTGACCGCGGGGCACCTTGATGCGCGCCTCGAAGTGGCCGTAGGCCTGGGTGAAGGTCTTGGCGGTGTTGAGGCGGGCGGAGGTGTACTGGCAGGTGCCGTACCAGCACTGGAGCCCGGTGTCGGTGTTCTTGCGGGCGGTGATGACCAGGTTGCCGTTGCCGTCGAGGGCGGCGTTGTCCCTGCTGTTGCGGTAGTACTGCAGCTCGTGGTTGCCGTTGCCGGAGCCACCGGTTTCCAGCGTCCACTTGCTGGCGTCCGGGGCGCTGCCGGCGGCGCCGTTGAACTCGTCGGACCAGGTCAGCGCGGCAGGGGCAGCGTCGGCCCGGTCGGCGGACGGTCCCGTCGTGATGAGGGCGAAGGCGGCGGCGACCGCGGTGGAGAGCAGCAGGACGAGCCCGCCGAGGGACCACCGGCGTGCGCGATGAGCAGCCATGACTGAACACACCTTGTCTGTGGGGAAGTTCCGTGGGGGGTGGAATGGGGGGTGGAGTGGGGGGTGGAGTGGGGGGCGTGGGGCCCCGATGCTACGGACAGGTGACAGGGCGACCAACTGCCCGGTTTGTGGCCCAACCAGCTCTGAACTGCGTTTACTTGACGCCATAAGACCCGCAGCTGATCGCTTAATGAGCGTTTAAGGCCGACTTAAGCGGGCGGAGACGGAACGGTTCATGACAGTGGCGGCGATGATGTGGTTCAGCGGACGCATGAACTGCGTGTCGGGGCCGAACACGAGGCCGCGCACGGTGTCCAGCTGATGCTCGACGCCGTGGCCCGGCACGGCCGGGACTCCGCCCCCGGCCTGTGGAAGCGCTACCTCACCCTCATCCTCGACGGCCTCCGCAACGACCGGGGCCGCCCCACGCCCCTGCCCCATCCCGCCCTCAGTCAGGCCGAGTTCGACCAGGCCATGACGTGACGCCGTCCTCGGCGCGCAGTTCGTTCAGCGCCCCGGCCGGGCGCGCCGCTACCCGGCCCGGCCCGTTTATGGCACCGGGGGCGACCTGCGGCGTGAGCTGACGTACGACGGGCTGTGGGCCGCCGAAGCCAAGCGCGACAAGGGCGGACGCCGCCCTTCCGTCCCGTCCGGCAAGACCGGCGATGTGCGAGCCGCATACCTGGACGGCCGGTCCATCGCCGGCCTCGCCCGCGAGGTGTAGGTGGCGCAGACTCGGTGGTCCGATTCGTCGTGTCATGTGTATTGACGCAGACATGACGGTCCGTAAGTCTCCTGTGGGAGCGCTCCCAATACTTCCCTCCCGTTCCTTCGTGACCCTTGCGACTCAGGAGCCAACCCCCATGAGACGTGTCCGAACATGGTTCGCCGGTCTGGCCCTCGGGCTGGCGTCCCTGCTCTGCGCGCCCGCAGTGACCGCCGCCGAGTCCGATGCTCCGCAGTCCGGGGCCGACGTCGGCGCCGGTGCCGAGTCCGTCGGCCGCGGCCGGTCCCTCTACGTTCCCGACGCCAACCCCGAGGCGTACCGCCAGGCCTACGACCTCGTACGCGCCGGTCAGCTGCGCGACGCGGCGGGCATCCTCGCCATGGCGCACACCCCGCAGGCGGTCTGGTACGACGGCCAGACGGCCGAGGAGGTGGAACGGCTGGCCCGCGGTGTCGTGCGCGACGCGGCACGGAAGGGGACCGTGCCGGTGTTCGCGCTCTACAACGTGCCCGGCCGTGACTGTGCCAACTACTCGGCGGGCGGGGCGGCCAACACCGCCGAGTACAAGGAGTGGATCGACGCCGTCGCGCGCGGGATCCGCGGGCACGCGGCGATGGTGACCCTGGAGCCCGACTCGCTGGCCCTGCTCCCCGCCGACTGCGGCCAGGACGACGCGCAGGGCACGCTGACCGCAGCGCGCTACACCGAGGTCAACTACGCGGTCGACAAGCTGGAGCCGCTGCCCGGCGTACGGGTCTACCTGGACACCGGGCACCCCGGCTGGCACGGCGTCGAGTCCATCGTGCCGCGACTGATCAAGGGCGGCGTCGAGCGCGCCACCGGCTTCTACACCAACACCTCCAACTATCAGACCGACGACGCCAACTCTTGGTACGGCAGGCTCATCTCGTCCTGCCTCGCGTACGTCGACGGGGGCGGCGCGGTCGCCGACTGCCCGAACCAGTACTGGCCGCGGGCCGACGCCCAGGCATGGCTGGACGCCAACGTGGACGTACCCGCCTCGCGCATGAAGCACTTCGTGACGGACTCCAGCCGCAACGGCCGGGGCACGTGGACCCCGCCCGCCGGCAAGTACACCGACCCGCAGGACTGGTGCAACCCGCCCGGCCGGGGCCTCGGCGCCCGCCCGACGCTGCGGACCGGCGATCCGCTGCAGGACGCCCGGCTGTGGATCAAGACGCCGGGCGAGTCCGACGGTCTGTGCCTGCGCGGCACGGAGGGACCGGAGGACCCGGAGCGCGGCATGGTCGATCCCAAGGCGGGGGACTGGTTCCGCGAACAGGCGCTGGAACTGGTGCGGTTCGCCGAGCCGCCGCTCCTGGGCGGGCGGGACGGACGTACGTCGCCCTGACCTCGGTTGGGGGCGCTATCGCGCGACGGCGAGGACGAGGGACGCGATGGCCAGCCCCAAGTAGGCGCCCGGCACGGCGATGTTGTGGAGGACACGGGCACGGAGGTGTACGGCGACCGCTCCGGCGAAGAACAGGACGAGCCCCGTCGCGGCGGCAACACCGATGACGGGGACGCCCATGAGCCCGAGCAGGAGACCGGCGGCTCCCGCGGCCTTGAGCACGCCGAGCCACGGGAGCCAGGCCCGCTGGACGCCCACCTCCGCCATGTTGGCAAGCACGAACCGGGCCCTTGCGAAGTCCGCGGCGGCGATGACCGCGTTGGCCAGGACGGTGAGGACGGTGACGGTCACGTAGGCGGTGAACATGGCCTCGCCTTTCCGCTGTCGGCCGGGCGCACGGGAGGTGAGCAAGGCCCGCCGGCTCCTGCTCTCTTGCTCTCTCGCTCTCCTGCTCATCTTCCGCAGGGAGCCGCGTTCCGGGCAGTGTCTTTCCGGCTCGGTACACCGACGCGGGCGCGCGTGCCGCTGCCACTCGGCCGTGACGTGCTGGCGTCGGCTGCGGGACTGGAACAAGGCCGGGGTCTGGCAGCGGCTGCACGAGATCCTGCTTCGCCGAGCTCAACGACGGCCGGAAGCCGGACTGGTCCCGCTGTGTGGTCGGCTCCGCCCATATCAGGGCGGTAAGAAGAGGGGGGTCCCCACACGGGACCGTCGCCGGCCGACCGGGGCCGGGCGGCTCGAAACACCATCTCATCACCGACGGACACGGCACCCCGCTGGCCGTCCTGCTCACCGGCGGCAACCTCAACGATGTCACCCAGCTCCTGCCGCTGCTCGATGCGGTGCCGCTACCGCAAGGAGATCCGTGCCCGCGGTGTGCCGCCCTTCAGCGACGAAGCGTGCCTCGATCCCGCCTGCTGCCTGATCACCCACCGACAGCTCACCTCGTTGTGCCAGCCGCTGTGAGTCCGCACGTCTCGCGAAGCGGGGGGAACGCGCGAGCGTCCAGGAGAGATCCTGGGCGACCGCCATCTCTGCAGTCATGTCCGGCAGCATCTACGGGACTGCTCTCGGTGAGCAGCCCGTGGGCTATTCTCAGAGCGAGGTGACTCGGACACGGGTAGCGACATGGCTTTTTTCTTCATCAGCCACGCGCACGAAGATGAGCGATCAGCCGAAGATCTGCACACCCGCCTGCAGAGTTGGGGCTTCACGTCATTGTTCCTCGACGTCGACCCACATGACGGACTCCGTGTCGGCAGCCAGTGGCGCGAGGAACTGTTCTCACAAATACGGAGCACCGACGCGCTCATCTTCATCGGCACTCCGTCGTCGCTCGAGTCGAAATGGTGCTGGTGGTCATGTCGCCTTGTGGGATCTCACGGGCAGCCGGCCGACCGGAATTCACCGTCGTCTAGTGGGCGGCTCCTGTGAAACGTCGATCGGTTTTGCGGATGCCGATACCCTCGTCGTCTACTGCGAAGGCCTCCTTGCGCGATGGTCCACCCACGAAGACAACCCTCCTTCCACACGGCGGCTGATGCCCAAGGAAGTCTTTCAATTCCAATCGTCTTTCACGCCCGACAGTGAGACTCTCATCACATTGAGCGGAAGCGGCGAAAGCGACCTCGCCGCATGGAGTACGAAGACCGGCCGCCGCTTGGCCCACTCCAAGCAGCCCGACATCTCGGTGGTCGGCGAGTTCGACTTCGACCGATCCGGTACCCGCTTGGCCGCAGTGACCGACGACGCGCTGCTCAAGCTCTTTGACCTTCCCTCACTGAAACCGAGTGCTGTGCAGCCGGCCGGGATCAAGGTGGACGGTGCCGAGTTCAGCCCTGATGGGCATCAGTTGGCCATCAAAGGACGGGGAGTCGTGGTGATCTGGAACATCGCCCATCCCTTACCTCTCAGCACTTCGCTCCACAACGAGCCCTTCTCCATTGGATTCGACAAGGACCTGGCTGCGACTGTCTCCATGAGCGGAGCGCATCCCACGCGTATCGTTTCCGTCGCAGTGGGCAGGCTCCGAGCGTGGAACTTGCCGAAGCGTACGCCGACTGAGATTCCGGTACCCAAGTACATCGAGACGGTTGCCGTGAGCCCGGATGGAAGAACTACCGCGATCCTGGACTACGACCGCCGGCTGTCCCTGTGGCACCCGGGAGATGAACGGCTCCTACCGGGCTGGCAGATGGACGATGTCTCCAGCCTCGCACTCAACGCAGACGGCAGTCTTCTCGCGTCGGGCGGCGGCGTCACGGACGGTCGAATCCGTCTGTGGGACGCTCGCCACGGCACTGAGTGGAAGCCATCCATGCGCCGTGACAAAGCCGTGGTCTGGACCGTCGCGTTCAATCCGCAGTCGACTTTGCTCGCATCGGCTGGTTTCGGTGGAGACATCAGCGTCTGGAAGGTGGTCCGAGGCGGTGACGGAAACAAGTACCTGCGGCCACTCAACCCGGATCGGCCGTTCACCGGGCACACCGGTGCCGTCTTGAGTGTCACATTCGATCCCACCGGAACGCGTATCGCTTCCGGCGGGGACGACGGATCTGTCCGCCTGTGGGACGTAACCGCCGGAGCAGCCATTGGGGAGCCCATGTCGATGAGTTCCGCGGTGCGGGAGGTGACGTTCTCTCCCGACGGCCGAACCATCGCCGCAGTGGGCGACGACGGCTTGCAACTGTTCGACGTGACGACCCAGCGACCCCTTGGTCCCACCGTGACGACCCGGGCCCGTCTCGCAGGTGTGGCGTTCAACGCCGATGGACAGCGGCTGGTCACCATCAACAGCCATGGTCGCGTCGATACCTGGGATCCCGTCCTGTGGAGCACCGTTGCTACCGAAGTCACCGAGCGGCTGTGTTCGATCGCATCGCGAAATCTCACCCGCAGTGAGTGGCATCAGTATCTGCCGGGCAAGCCATATCGACAGACCTGCCCCCGCTGGTCGACCGCTCCCCACACTGCCGGATAACAAGGGCGGACACAGCTCGAGGCCGGGCGAGACAGCCCGGCGCGCTTCATCAGTCCACATACGAGCGCAGCGCCCTTCGGTATGCCGGATGCCGAAGCTTTGACGCCTCGGCGTCTTCGATCAGATTGCCCAGTCCTCCCTGGCCCTCCGCTCTTGGCATTACGTGCGTGAACTCAATGCTCGGTGCGTCACCGTCGGAGTGACAGCCGGGACAGCCCCTTCGCCGAAGGGATGCGGAGGCAGGGCGTACTGAGCCGTTGGCGCCAGAAGTTGCTGACTGTCGGCGTCGTTCGGACAACCCTGGGCGAGGTCTGATGGCGATCACCTTCCGGCAACTCTTCCCTGTGGAGTCAACTGACTGCTTGTGGAAGGGTTCTGCATGTGATCAATCAGGATGGTGGCCGGGTCCGCGATCTCGTACTCGTGGACGGAGTCCGCCCTGCGGACGCTGTGCGTGTTCATCGCGAAGCGCTTCACGTGCTGCGGTCGAGCATCGACGCAGCACACCTCGACGCCTACAGCGATGGAGCCTGGCCGACCGAGGTTGTGCACTCGTACGAGTGTGCCTTGTCGCTGGCCCGGGAGGAGGTCGCGCGCGGTAGCCGCTCCAGGCGCTCGGATCCCGGGATGGGGATCGACATCGACGTCCGGGACGACGGGCAGTTCAAGGTGCTGTCTGACTTGGTTCCCTACACGATCCATGCCGAAGGCCGGCGGGACGGCAGGCTGGTGTTCAGCGCCGGTGACTCGGGAACAGCCCTGTGGATGAAGGTCACGCAAGAACAGGAAGCAGAACTTCTGTCCCGAATGGCTCGGCTGGGTATTCCGTCGAGTGCGCTCACCGTCCTGGCATCTGGGCGCTAGCTCTGGGCGCTAGCCGGGAATACCAGGGGATGGTTCATGGCCTTGGCTCGTGCCCAGAAGCCCGTCCACCGCCCGCCCGAACATCCACCGCCCCGCCCACTTCAGGAGGCGATCGAACATCGGCGGCAGGAAACGAACCGACAGCTCCTCCCGCCACACCACCTGTGAGGCGCCCGTACCGCGCGCATGGACCTCGATCTGCGCCCAGCCCGTGATGAGGCGTCCCCGTTTGTCCAGGCGGACGAGGGCTGTTGTCCCGTCCTCCGTGGGAGGCCGCCAGGTGACGACCTCCATGGGATCGTCGAAGGCGAGCGGGCCGACACCCGTACGACCCACGAAGGCCGTGCCCGCGCGCGTGGGCGGTGGGGTGAGGACGGTGATGCGGGTCAGCGGGACCACGTCGGCGTGGCGCTCCCAGTCCGTGAGGCGGCGCCAGGCCTCGTCGACGGACAGGGGAGCGACACGTGCCAGGGCGAAGAGGGCCACGGGGGGATCGTAGGCGCTCGGGAGGAGCGAGGGCGTGCGGTCCGCCGGGCGGCGTGCCGGGAACGGTGCCGCGGCCCGGAGGCAGCCCGGCACCGGCACGCCGCCGGGACGGGGGCCGGGTCAGCAGCCGCCGCAGTTGTAGTACGTCACGTCCCAGTGGTTGCCCTCGTCGGCGTAGACGTTGCCCGAGCCGGACCGCCACTGCGGGGCGCCGTCGCCGCGCAGTCCGATGTAGGTGAAGGTGTTCTTGATGTAGTTCCCGATGCACGTGTACTTGCTGTAGTCGAGCTTGTAGCCGTTCCAGTGCGAGTACGTGCCGCTCGCGTGGCCGGTCTCGGTGCCGCCGGTGATGTTCAGCGCGCAGCCGCTGGCCCGCTTGAGGGTCTGGGCGCCCTGCGCGCTCGTCAGGTTGAGCTGCTCGAACGAGGTGCACGTCGCGTTGTTGCGGTCGGAGCAGTTGCCGGAGGACGACCAGGTGATGCCGGCCTCGCGGAACATCGAGGTGGCGGTCGCGTGGCTGATCCTGGTGGCGGCGAACGCGTCGGTCGCGCCGGCCAGGACTCCCAGTCCGGGGGCGAACAGCGCGCCCAGGACGAGGGCGAGGGCGGTGAGGACGGAGCGGAGCTTCACGGCTTCGGGTCTTCCTTCCTGCTGCTGCGGCCGGGACGGCCGCGTGCCGCGTTCTTCTGAGACTGCTGTGCAGGCGGAGCAAGGAGATGGTGCCCGGGTCCACGCGTGTCGGCCAGAGGGCGTGCGGCGACTTCGTGGTGCGGACGGTGGCCGTACGGCAGCGGGACGGTGCCTGGCAACCTCTCGGGCACCCGCGAACCGTCGGTCTCCTGTGTCGCGTACCTCCATACCGTGTGCGGGCAGCCACTCCTACGGTTCCGCCACGGTGCACCGCACCGGGCTGCCTCCCGACGCCTCCACGAGGTGCTGCCGCAGCCGGTCCCCGCCCCACGACAGGAGAGCTGCCCATGCCGTTTTCCCGCCTTCTGCCTCGGCCGTCCCGGCTGATCGGTGTTCTGCTCCTCCTGCTGGCCGCGGTACTGGCCGGCCCCGTTCCCGATGCGCGCGCGGCGGCCGGGCTGATACGGGTCACCGACTTCGGCTCCGATCCCGGCCAGTTGGGCATGTACGTGTACCGGCCGGCTTCCTTGCCCACCGCGCCGCCCGTCGTCGTCGCGCTGCACGGCTGCTCCCAGAGCGCCCAGGTCTACGCCGACAACTCCGGCCTGGCCGAACTCGCCGAGCGCCGCGGCTTCCTGCTCGTCCTCGCCGAGCAGTCCTCGTCCAACAACCTCAACAAGTGCTTCAACTGGTTCCAGCCCGCCGATGTCCGGCGCGGCCAGGGCGAGGCCGCCTCGATCCGGCAGATGGTCGCGCACGCCGTCTCCGCGCTGGGGGCCGATCCCGAGCGTGTGTACGTGACGGGGCTGTCCGCCGGGGGCGCGATGACCTCGGTCATGCTCGCCGCCTATCCGGATGTCTTCGCCGCCGGCGCGGTCGTGGCGGGACTGCCGTACGACTGTGCCAGAGATGTGGTCACCGCCTACAGCTGCATGAGTCCTGGTGTGGACCGTGCTCCCGCCCAGTGGGCCGAGAGTGTGCGCAACGCCCAGTCCTCCTGGACCGGGCCCTGGCCGCGCGTCGCCATCTGGCACGGTGACCGGGACACCACGGTCGTACCGCGCAACGCCGATGAGCTGAGGGACCAGTGGACCGCCGTGCACGGCCTGTCCCCGACTCCCTCCCGCACTGACGTGATCGGTTCCGGCAGCACCAGGCGGGAGCAGTACACAGCCCCGGACGGCTCGGTCGCCGTCGAGGTCGACCGGGTGTCCGGTATCGGGCACGGCACGCCCGTCGATCCTGGTACGGGTGCCGAGCAGTGCGGCAGCACCGGTGCCGCGTACTTCCTCGACAGCATCTGCTCCAGCCACTGGATTGCCGAGTTCTTCGACTTGGAGGAGGGGGGAGGAGGGGACGACGGTGGCGAGCAGCCGGGTGACACGCCGGAATGCTGGACGGGCAGCAACTACCAGCACGTACAGGCGGGCCGGGCCACTGTCGCTGGTGGCTACGCCTACGCCAAGGGGTCCGGTCAGAACATGGGCCTGTACAACACGTTCGTCACCCACACGTTGAGGGAGTCGCCTGCGGGTCACTATGTGCTCGCCGATGGTGTTTGTCCCTGACCCATCGCCAGTGGGTGGGGGACGAGTGCCTGGTGAACCTCCCGACCATGGTGACCGGCCACGTTACGGGCCGGTCAACCATGGCGGCCGCGCCCATGTCCGACGCCACACCCCGGTCCTAGCCTCCGTCAACCGTCAACCGTCAACCGTCAACCGTCAGCCGGCGAGCGGACAGCGAGCCGCCCGCCCCACTCCGCCCGGAGGCCCGATGTCGCCACGCACCCCACGCACCCGCACCCCACGCACCCGCACCCCACGCACCCGCACAAGAACCACTCCCTGCCCACGGCGCCGCACCACACTCACGCTCCTGACCCTCACCGCCGCCGCGCTGGCCCTCATCCCACCTCCCGCTGCCAGCGCACTGCCGACGGGAGCAGCCGGCGCCGGGGAACACTGCGCGCGGCCCGCGTCGGCGTCTCCGGCCCCGCTCCCGGTCCCACTCCCGGCCCTGACTCTGCGCGTCCCCGGCGCCGCCCACCAGCAGGTGGACTGCCTCGACGAACTCACCACCGCGGGAACGGTCGCCTCCGGCCACACCCAGCCCACCGACTGGGCCGGTCTCACCCCCGCAGGCCTCGCGACACCCACCGGTGTCCCCGGCATCCAGATCGACGGGTACTTCCCCGACAGCTCCGCCACCAACACGCACCACGGCTGGAACCACGACTCCCAGTTCGTCATCCGGCTCCCCGACCGCTGGAACGGCGGTCTCGTCGTGTCCGGCTCCCCGGGCAACCGAGCGCAGTACGCCAACGACCGTGCCATCGCCGACTGGGTGCTCGCCAAGGGGTACGCCTTCGCCGCCACCGACAAGGGCAACACCGGTCTCTCCTTCTTCAGGGACGGCCGCGGGCCCGGTGACGCCGTCGCCGAGTGGAACACCCGCCTGACCCAGCTCACCCGCGCCGCCCGCGCCGTCGTCGCGCAGCGCTACCACCGGCCGCCGTCCCGCACCCTCGCCACCGGGATGTCGAACGGGGGCTACCTCGTACGGTGGCAACTGGAGAACCACCCGGAGCTGTACGACGGGGGAGTGGACTGGGAAGGCACCCTGTGGCGCGCCGAGGGGCCCAACCCGCTGACCTTCCTGCCGCCAGCCCTGCGCCACTACCCCGTGTACGCCGCCGGCGGACCCGGAGCGGGGGAAGCCGCGGCGGCGATGCACGCCGCGGGTTACCCGTCCGGCTCCGAGTTCCTGTGGGAGTACCACCACCGGGTCTACTGGGACCTCACCCAGCGGATCTACCGCGAGGAGTTCGACCCCGGTTACGACGGGGCGACCGAAGCGGGGACGCCGTACTGCGCCGCGGGCACCGGCGCACCGGCCTGCGACGCGGACTACGACTACGCCGCCCGCGCCCCCGCCGCCGGGCCCGCCGTCCAGCGGGTCGCGCTGACCGGCCGGATCGGCAGGCCGCTGATCACCCTGCACGGCACGCTCGACGTGCTGTTGCCGATCGGCCAGGACTCCGACGTCTACGCCCGCATGGTGCGCGAGGCCGGACGCGGCGGTCTGCACCGCTACTACCGCATCGAGGACGGCACCCACACCGACGCCCTGGTGGACGTCTTCCCGGACCGGTTGCGCCCGCTGCTGCCGTGTCACCGGTCCGCCTTCACCGCGCTGGAGCGGTGGCTCACCGACGGCCGGCGCCCGCCCGCGAGTCACACCGTCGTCCGGCCCGGAGAAGCGACCGCCGACCATCTTCTGACCCGGTGCCGGCTCTAGCGGTCCGTACACGGGGGCCGGGCCGGCCGGGTTCTTCCGGTCACGGTCCGCAGCCGCACCAGCGTTCAGGCCCTGCACACGGCTCGCCGCGGCGCAACCGGACGGCGTACCGACTCGGACGGGTGAGTGGGGGGTACTCGCGCGCCGCACATCAGTGATGGCAGAGCGAGAGCGAAGGAGACCCCCATGGGTGCACGTGGACGCGGACAGGTAATCGGCGACGTGACCGGTCGCCGCGGCTGGCGCCGCGCTCTGGTCACCGGCGGAGCCGGGTTCGTGGGCTCCCATCTGTGCGCACGGCTGCTGGACGACGGCACGGACGTGGTCTGTCTGGACAATCTGTCCACGGGCACGCGCGGCAACGTTCTGGAGCTGGACCGGCACCGGGGCTTCCGGTTCGTGCGCGGCGACGTGACCGACGAGGACGTCGTACGGGCGCTCCCGGGCCCCTTCGACCTGGTGCTGCACTTCGCCTGCCCGGCGTCGCCCGTCGACTATCTGCGGCTGCCGCTGGAGACCCTCGACGTCGGCAGCACCGGCACGCGCAACGCCCTGGAGTTGGCCCGGCGCGACGGAGCCCGCTTCCTGCTCGCCTCCACATCGGAGGTGTACGGCGACCCGCTGGAGCACCCGCAGACGGAGGCGTACTGGGGCAACGTCAACCCGGTCGGGCCGCGCAGCGTCTACGACGAGTCCAAGCGTTTCGCCGAGGCGCTGGTCACCGCCCATCGCGCGGTGCACGGCACCGACACGGCCATCGTGCGCATCTTCAACACCTACGGGCCGCGCATGCGCACCGGTGACGGCCGGGCCGTGCCCACCTTCGTCGCGCAGGCCCTGGACGGCACGCCGCTCACGGTCGCGGGCGACGGCAGCCAGACCCGTTCCCTCTGCTACGTCGACGACACGGTCGACGGCGTGCTCGCGCTGGCCGCGTCCACCGAGACCGGCCCCGTGAACATCGGCGGCGGTGACGAGATCACCATGCTGGAGCTGGCGCAGCGCGTCGTGGAGCTCACCGGCTCACGCTCCCGCATCCGCTTCGTCGAACGTCCGGTCGACGACCCCGAGCGGCGCCGGCCCGACACCCGGCTGGCCGCCGAGCGGCTCGGCTGGCGGCCGCGGGTCGGCTGGAGCGAGGGGCTGGAGCGGACGATCGGCTGGTTCTCGCAGGCCGCAGCCGCCGCCTGACCCGCCGACGCCCTCATGGGCGCCACTCTGCGTAACCGTCTGACGGTTGCACAACGTGACGAATCGGTGAAAGTCCGGGCGAGTTGTCTCCAAGTGTTTGAGACAGCTGTCGGGGGGCGACCCGGGGAAGCCGAGGTTCCCCGCACACTCTCCGGGACGGAGCCGCTCATGCGCATCCTTGGTATCAACGCCCTGTTCCACGACCCGGCCGCCGCCCTCGTCGTCGACGGCACGACCGTAGCGGCCGCCGAGGAGGAGCGCTTCAGCCGGCGCAAGCACGGCAAGCGGCCCGTGCCGTTCTCGGCCTGGGAGCTGCCCGAGCAGGCCGCCCGCTGGTGCCTCGAGTACGGGGGGATACCGCCCGGAGAGCTCGACGCGGTCACGTACTCCTTCGACCCGCGGCTCGCCCGCCCCGCCGCCGAGATGGGGCTGCACGACCCCTTCGACCCGCTGCGTCTGGAGTACGCGGAGCGGGCGCCCGAGTTCCTCGCCGAGGCGCTGCCCGGCCTGGACCCGGCGAAGGTCGTCTTCGTCCCCCACCACATCGCGCACGCCGCCTCCGCCGGGCCGGCCTCCCCGTACCCGGACAGCGCGGTCCTCGTGCTCGACGGCCGCGGCGAGGCGGCCTCCCATCTCGCGGGCCGCTTCCAGGACGGCACCCTGAACACGCTCGCCGCCCAGGCGCTGCCCGACTCGCTCGGCCTGGTGTACGAAGAACTCACCGCCCACCTCGGCTTCCTGCGCAGCAGCGACGAGTACAAGGTGATGGCGCTCGCCTCCTACGGCAAGCCCCGCTTCCTGCCCCAGCTGCGCGGTTACGTCCACGCCACCGGCGACGGAGGCTTCCGCGCGCGGGACGTCGACTGGGCGGCCTTCGTCCCGCCGCGCGCGGGGGACGAGCCGTGGAAGCAGGACCACGCCGACCTCGCCGCCAGCGCCCAGGCCGTCCTGGAGGAGACCCTCCTCGACCTCGCGCACTGGCTGCACCGGGAGGCGGGCGGCGACGCCCTCGCCCTCGCCGGGGGCGTGGCCCTGAACTGCGTCGCCAACTCCAAGCTCGCCGCGCAGGGACCGTACCGGCATGTGTGGGTGCAGCCCGCGGCCGGTGACGCGGGCACCGCCCTCGGCGGCGCCCTGTACCTCGCCGAGAACCCCGCCCCCATGGCGGGCGCCGACCTCGGCCGCGGCTGGAGCGACGACGAGCTGCGCGCCTGGCTCGACGCGGCGGCCGTACCGTACGAGGAGCCGGAGGACATCGCCGAGACGGTCGCCGAGGAGCTCGCCCGGGACGGTGTCGTCGCCTGGTTCCAGGGACGCAGCGAGTACGGGCCACGGGCCCTCGGCCACCGCTCCCTGCTCGCCCACCCGGGCCGGGCGGAGAACCTGGAACGCCTCAACACGGTCAAGGGGCGCGAGGAGTTCCGGCCGGTCGCGCCGATGGTGCTCACCGAGCGGGCCGCCGACATCTTCCAGGGGCCGCTGCCCAGCCCGTACATGCTGTTCGTGCACGACGTCGTCCGCGACTGGCGCGACCGCATCCCGGCGGTGGTCCACGTCGACGGCACCGCGCGCGTCCAGACCGTCGACGCACGTCAGGAGCCGCTGGTCGCCCGGATGCTGAGCGCCTTCGAACGGCGCACCGGACTGCCCGTGGTCGTCAACACCAGCCTCAACACCGCCGGGCGGCCCATGGTCGACGATCCCCGCGACGCGCTGGAGTGCTTCGGCTCCGCGCCGGTGGATCTGCTGGCGATCGGGCCGTTCGCGGTCCGCAGGGGACGGATGTTCGCATGACCGGCACCGCCACCGCCTACGCCGTGGTGATCCCGACGCTCGTGCGGGACACGCTGGCCGGCTGTCTCGCGGCGCTCGCCGCCGCGGACGGGACCGCGCCCGCCGAGATCGTCCTCGTCGACGACCGCCCCGAGCCCGACGACACCGCCCTGGAGCACCCGCTGAGCGTCCTCGGCGAGCTGCGCGCCCGGACCACCGTGCTGCGCAGCGGGGGCCTCGGGCCCGCCGCCGCGCGCAACCGCGGACTGCGGGCCGTCACCGCGCCGTGGGTCGTCTTCCTCGACGACGACGTGCAGGTCGGACCGCACTGGAGCGAGCAGCTGTCCCAGGACATCGCGGAGGCGGCGCCCGACACGGCCGCCGTGCAGGGCGTGATCACGGTGCCGCTGCCCGGCGAACGCCGCCCCACCGACTGGGAACGCGGCACCGCCGGGCTCGCGACGGCCCACTGGATCACCGCCGACATGGCCTTCCGCACCGAGGTCCTCGGCTACCTCGGCGGCTTCGACGAACGGTTCCGCCGGGCCTTCCGCGAGGACGCCGACCTCGCGCTGCGCGTCCTGGACGCCGGCTGGGGCGTACGGCGCGGCCGGCGCACCACCCGGCACCCGGTGCGCGCCGCCGGCCGCTGGGTGTCGCTGCGCGCCCAGCGCGGCAACGCCGACGACGCGCTCATGGTCCGGCTGCACGGACCCGACTGGTGGACCAGGGCGGCCGCCCCCCGCGGCCGTATCCGGCGCCATCTGGCCATCACCGCCGCGGGCGCCACCGCGTGCGCGCTCGCCGTGGCGGGCCGGCGCGCCGGAGCGGCGGCGGCGGGCCTGGTCTGGGCGGCCGGCACCGCCGAGTTCGCCTGGGCGCGTATCGCCCCCGGGCCGCGCACCCGGCACGAGGTGGAGACCATGCTCGCCACCAGCGTGCTCATCCCGCCCGCCGCGACCTGGCACTGGCTCACCGGACTATGGCGTCACCGTGCCGCCGGGCCCTGGCTGCAGGAGGCGCGATGACCGGAGTCCAGGCCGTGTTCTTCGACCGCGACGGCACCCTCGTCGAGGACGTCCCCTACAACGGCGACCCGGACCTCGTACGGCCCGTCGCGGGAGCCGGCGAGGCCCTGGGCCTGCTGCGGACGCACGGCATACGCACCGGGGTCGTGACCAACCAGTCCGGCATCGGGCGCGGTCTGCTCACCCACGACGAGGTGCGCCGCGTCGACGAACGCGTCGAGGAACTGCTCGGGCCGTTCGACGTCTGGGCGGTGTGCCCGCACGCCCCCGAGGACGGGTGCGACTGCCGCAAGCCCGCGCCGGGGCTCGTGCTCTGTGCGGCCCGGACGCTCGGCGTCGCGCCCGCGGAGTGCGTCGTCGTCGGCGACATCGGCTCCGACCTGGAGGCGGCCCGCCGGGCGGGAGCGCGCGGCATCCTCGTGCCGACCCCCGTCACCCGCCGGGAGGAGACGGAGACCGCCGAGTGGGTGGCCACCGACCTGTGGGAGGCGGTGCGGTCCCTGGTGCCGCAGGACGCCGTGGGCGGGTGGGTGCCGTGAAGGCTTATCGGGAAGGTGCCGTGAAGGCCCACCGGGAGAGTGCCGCGGATGCCCACCGGGAGGATGCCGTGAAGGCCCTCGTCACCCGGCTCGACAGCTTCGGCGACGTGCTGCTCGCCGGGCCCGCCGTGCGCGCCGTGGCCGCCCGCGCCGACTCCGTCACCCTGCTGTGCGGGCCGCTCGGGGAGCCCGCCGCGCGCATGCTGCCCGGCGTGGACCGCGTCCTCGTCTGGGACGCGCCCTGGGCGGGGTTCGAGCCGCCGCCCGTGGACCGCGAGGACATCGCCCGGCTCGTGGCGTCCGTCGCGTCCGTCGGCGCGGACACGGCGCTCGTCCTCACCTCCTACCACCAGTCCCCGCTGCCCACGGCCCTGTTGCTGCGCCTGGCCGGGGTGGCGCGCATCGCCGCCGACAGCGAGGACTACCCCGGCTCCCTGCTCGACGTACGCCACCACCGGGCGCCGCACGCGCACGAGGCGGAGGCGGCGCTCGACCTGGCAGCGGCCGCCGGGTTCCCGGCCGCCGACGACGGGCTGCTGCGCGTCCGGCACGTGCCCGACGCCACCGCCCTGACCGGCGCCGGGCCGTATGTCGTGCTGCACCCGGGCGCGAGCGTCCCCGCCCGCGGCTGGAGCCCCGGACGCTGCGCCGAGGCGGTCGCCGAGCTCACCGCCGCGGGCCACCGCGTCGTGGTGACCGGCGGCCCCGGGGAGTGCGACCTCACCGCGTACGTGGCCGGGGGCCAGGCCCTCGACCTCGGCGGGCGCACGGACGCACCGTCGCTCGCCGGGGTGCTCGCGCGCGCGGACGCCGTGATCACGGGCAACACGGGCCCCGCCCATCTGGCCGCCGCCGTCGGCACCCCCGTCGTCTCCCTGTTCGCCCCGGTCGTGCCCGCCGAGCGCTGGCGGCCGTACGGCGTCCCGTACGTCCTGCTCGGCGACCAGGACGCACCGTGCGCGGGCACCCGCGCGCGGGAGTGTCCCGTCCCCGGACACCCCTGCCTGAACTCGGTGACCGCGTACGACGTGCTCACCGCGACGGAGAAGGTGATGCAGGCATGAGGATCCTGATCTGGCACGTGCACGGCTCGTGGACGACGGCGTTCGTCCAGGGCCCGCACACGTACCTCGTCCCCGTCACCCCCGACAGAGGACCCGACGGCCTCGGCCGCGCCCGCACCTGGGACTGGCCGGACGACGTCGTCGAACTCCCGCCCGAGCGGCTCCGGGAGACCGACGTCGACCTGGTCGTCCTCCAGCGCCCGCACGAGGCCGACCTGGCCGAGCGGTGGCTCGGCGGCCGCCGGCCCGGCCGGGACGTCCCGGCCGTCTACCTGGAGCACAACGCCCCCCACGGCTGCTCTCCCGGCGTTCCCGACACCCGTCACCCGGCCGCCGGCCTGCCCGGCGAGGTGACCCTCGTCCACGTCACCCACTTCAACCGCCTGATGTGGGACGCGGGCGGCGCCCCGACCGCCGTGATCGAGCACGGCATCGTCGACCCGGGCCCCCTGTACACCGGCGAACTCGACCGCGCCGCCGTCGTCGTCAACGACCCGCTGCGCCGCGGCCGCACCGTCGGCGCCGACCTGCTGCCCGCGTTCGCGGCCGCAGCCCCGCTGGACGTGTTCGGCATGGGCACCGACGGCCTCGCCGAACACCTCGGCCTCCCGCCCGGCCGCTGCCGCACCCGCGACCTGCCCCAGTCCGCGCTGCACACGGAACTGGCCCGGCGCCGCGTCTACGCCCACCCCGTCCGCTGGACCTCCCTCGGACTGTCCCTGCTGGAGGCGATGCACCTCGGCATGCCCGTGGTCGCCCTCGCCACCACCGAGGTCACCGAGGCGGTCCCGCCCGGAGCCGGAGTGGTCTCCAACCGGATCGAGGAACTGACCGACGCCGTACGGACCTTCACCGCCGATCCCGCGCACGCGCGCGTGGTGGGCGAGAAGGCCCGCACGGCCGCGCTCGCCCGCTACGGGCTGGCCCGCTTCCTGGACGACTGGGAGCGGCTGATCAAGGAGGTGACCCGATGAGGATCGCCATGGTGTCCGAGCACGCGAGCCCCCTCGCCGCGCTCGGCGGCCCCGACGCCGGAGGCCAGAACGTGTACGTGGCCCGCCTGTCCGAGGAGCTGTCCACGCGTGGGCACGACGTCACCGTCTACACCCGGCGGGACTCACGCCGGCTCCCGGAGCGGGTGCGCATGCCCGGCGGGACGACGGTCGTGCACGTACCGGCCGGGCCACCGGAACCCCTCCCCAAGGACGAGCTGTTCCCGCACATGCCCGCCTTCGGCGCCCGCCTCGCGCGCGCGTGGGACGACGAGCGGCCCGACGCGGTGCACGCCCACTTCTGGATGTCCGGCATGGCCGCGCGGATCGGCGCCCACGCCCAGGGCATCCCGGTCGTGCAGACCTTCCACGCCCTCGGCACGGTCAAGCGCCGCCACCAGGGCCGGCTGGACACCAGCCCGTACGAACGGATCGGCGTCGAACGGCACCTCGGGCGCACCTGCGGACGCGTCCTCGCCACCTGCACCGACGAGGTCTACGAGCTCGCCGACATGGGCGTGCCGCCGCAGCAGGTGTCGGTCGTGCCGTGCGGCGTGGACGTCGAGCACTTCCACCCGCAGGGCCCGACCGGTACGGCACCCGCGCGCGAGCGGCGGCGGCGTCTGCTCGCGACCGGCCGGCTCGTCCCGCGCAAGGGCTTCGACCAGGCGATCCGCGCCCTCGGCGCCCTCGTCGACGACGGCCCCGACACCGAAC
The DNA here is from genome assembly GCF_014650915.1 of Streptomyces poonensis. Taxonomy (GTDB): domain Bacteria; phylum Actinomycetota; class Actinomycetes; order Streptomycetales; family Streptomycetaceae; genus Streptomyces; species Streptomyces poonensis. The sequence continues at coordinate 106,819 of NZ_BMVW01000016.1, forward strand.
TCCTCATCGCGGGCGGCCCCGAGGCCGCGCTGCTGGACACCGACCCCGAGGCGGAGCGGCTGTGGCACATCGCCGACCGGGCCGGCGTACGGGACCGGGTACGGCTCCTCGGCGCCGTCGACCCGGCGGACATGCCCGCCCTGGTCCGCAGCGCCGACGTGGTGCTGTGCGTCCCCGCGTACGAGCCGTTCGGCATCGTGCCGCTGGAGGCCATGGCGTGCGGGGTGCCGGTGCTCGCCACCGACGTGGGCGGACACCGCGACACGGTCGCCGACAAGGTGACCGGGCGGCTCGTGCCGCCCGGCGACCCCGGCGCCGTCGCCCGCGCCGCACGCGGCCTGCTCGACGACGAGCGGCTGCGGCGGCGCATGGGCCGCGCGGGCCGCGAGCGGGTCCTCGCGCGCTTCACCTGGCAGCGCGTCGCGGACGGGGCGGAACAGGTCTACCGGCGGGTTGCGGTCGGCCACGCGGTGCCGTCGGAGGTGGCGTGATGAAACGGATCGAGCAGACCCGCGGCCGGGCCGTCGCGATCCCGGAGCCCGTGGCCGGGCACTGCGACGAACTGCTGGAGGCGCTCGGCGCGTTCCGTGACTCGGCGGGCGTCACGGCACGCTGGGGCGCGCAACTGGCCCGGACCCTCTCCGCCGGCGGCCGGCTGCTCGCCGCGGGCAACGGCGGCAGCGCGGCCCAGGCCCAGCACCTGACCGCCGAGCTCGTCGGCCGCTACCGCACCGACCGGCCGGCGTTCTCCGCGATCGCGCTGCACGCCGACACCTCCAGCACCACGGCCATCGCCAACGACTACGGCGTGCACGAGGTGTTCTCCCGCCAGGTCCGCGCACACGGCCGCCCCGGCGACGTCCTCGTCCTGCTGTCCACCAGCGGGGCCAGCGCCAACCTGCTGTCCGCGGCCGACGCGGGCCGGGCCGCCGGACTGCGCGTGTGGGCCCTCACCGGACCCGCGCCCAACCCGCTCGCCGCCGGCAGCGACGAGACACTCAGCGTCGAGGCCCCGTCCCCCGCCACCGTGCAGGAACTGCACCTGGTCGCGGTGCACATGCTGTGCGCGGCGTTCGACGCTGCCCTGGAGAACGGAGGCCGGACCCATGGCTGACCGCACCGCACCCCCGCGCGCGGGCCGGGCGCCCCTGCTCGTCGTCGGCGACGCCCTGCTCGACCGCGACCTGACCGGCACCGCCGAACGGCTCGCCCCCGACGCGCCCGTCCCCGTGGTGGCGGACTGCGCCGAGCGCGTACGGCCCGGCGGCGCCGCCCTCGCCGCCTGCCTCGCCGCCCGTGACGGCCGGGACGTCACCCTCGTCACCGGCCTGGGCGACGACCCGGCCGGCCGGGCGCTGCGCCGGCTCCTGGAACCCTGGGTGCACGTGATCGCCCTGCCCCTGTCCGGGAGCCTGCCCGAGAAGACCCGCGTCCTCGCCCAGGGACAGCCCGTCCTGCGCCTGGACCGGGGCTCCGGCCGCGCCCACGAGGCGACCGACGAGGCCCGCCGGGCACTCCGCTCGGCACGCGCCGTGCTGGTCGCGGACTACGGGCGCGGCGCGGCCGACGCCCTGCGCGACACCCTCGCCGAGAGCCCGCCGGCCGTGTGGGACCCGCACCCGCGCGGTGGCGCCCCGGTACAGGGCACCCGGCTGGTCACCCCGTCGGCCCGGGAGGCCCGCCGCTTCGCCGCAGCCTCGACCGGACCGACGGTCCCGACCGGACCGGCGTCCCCGACCGGACCACCGTCCCAGGCCGGACCGGAGACACCGCCGGAGACGGGCCCGGACCCCCGGTCCCGCGCGGGCGGCCTGCGCACCGCCGCACAGGACGCCGCCACCCTGGTCCGGCGGTGGCGGGCCGGAGCCGTCGCCGTCACCCTCGGCGCACGCGGCGCGCTGCTGTCGTACGGCGACTGCCCGCTGCTCGTGCCCGCGCCCGAGGAGCACCACGGGGACAGCTGCGGCGCGGGCGACCGGTTCGCCGCCACCGCCGCCGGGCTCCTCGCGGAGGGGGCGCTGACCGACGAGGCCGTGGCGGGCGCGGTGGCCGCGGCGACCGCGTTCGTGGCCGCGGGCGGAGCCGGCGCGCTCACCCGGACCGATGCCGCGGACGGGCCAGCCGGCCCCGCGACCGCGACAGGGACGGAAGGCCACGACCCGCACCGGCTCGTCGCCCGCGTCCGCGCGGCCGGCGGCACCGTCGTCGCCGCGGGCGGCTGCTTCGACCTGCTGCACGCCGGCCACGTGGGCCTGCTCCAGGCCGCCCGGCGCATCGGCGACTGCCTGGTCGTGTGCGTGAACTCCGACGCGTCGGTCCGCCGCCGCAAGGGCGACGGCCGCCCCGTCACCCCCCTCGCCGACCGGGTCCGCGTGCTGCGCGCCCTGGAGTGCGTGGACGCCGTCGCCGTCTTCGACGAGGACACCCCCGAACGGCTGCTCGGCGCGCTCCGCCCGGACGTGTGGGTCAAGGGCGGCGACTACGCCCGCGGCGACCTCCCCGAAGCCGCGCTCCTGGAGAGCTGGGGCGGCCAGACCGTCCTGCTGCCGTATCTGGACGGCCGCTCGACCACCCGGCTCGCGGCGCGGGCGGCGGCGTCGGTGACGGCCGGAGGCGGTGCGCCATGACCGCACTCCCGCCCCCCGAACTCGCGGCCGCCCCCGAGCCGGTCCGTCCGGCCATCCTCGTCCTGCGCGCCCTCGGCCTCGGCGACCTCCTCGCCGCCGTGCCCGCCCTGCGCGCCCTGCGCCGCGCCTTCCCCCCGTACGAGATGGTCCTCGCCGCCCCGGAGGAGCTGGCCCCGGCGGCCGCGGCGACCGGGGCCGTGGACCGGCTGCTGCCCGCCGCCGCCCCCGGCCGGGCGGTGCCCCGCACCCTGGACTGGCCGGGCCCGCCCCCCGAGATCGGGGTCGACCTGCACGGCAACGGGCAGGCCAGCCACCGGCTGCTGCGCACCGTACGGCCGCGCAAGGTGCTCGCCTTCGCCGCCCCCGACGGCCCGCTGTGGCAGGTCGAGGAGCACGAACGGGACCGCTGGTGCAGATTCCTGCGGTGGTACGGCATCCCGGCCGACCCCACCGATCTGCGGCTGCCGCATCCGGGGGTGCCGTCCCCGGCCCCCGGCGCCGTGGTCGTGCACCCCGGCGCGGGCGCCCCCGCCCGCTGCTGGCCCGCCGAACGGTACGCGCACATCGCCGCGGAGCTGCGCGCCCGCGGTCACCGCGTCGTGGTCACCGGCGGACCGGACGAGGAGGAGCTGGTGACGGAGGTCGCCAAGCGGGCCGACCTGCCGGAGACGGACACGTTCGCCGGGCCGCCCGCCGGCCCGGCCGGCACCACCGGGCGCGGTGCGGAGGACCCCGCCGGGGTGCCGGCGTCCGGCGGGCTGTCCTTCCCGTCGCTGTCCGCGCTCGTCGCGGAGGCCCGCGCGGTGGTCAGCGGCGACACCGGCATCGCCCACCTCGCAGTCGCGCACACCACCCCGTCCGTGACCCTCTTCGGCCCGGTCCCGCCCGACGAGTGGGGCCCGCCCCGCCACCCGCGCCACCAGGCCCTGTGGCGGCCGGACCAGCGGCGGCACGGCAACCCGCACGGCCGGGCACCGGACCCGGCGCTGCTGCGCATCCAGCCCGACGACGTCCTGCGCGCACTGGACGAGGTCGAGGCGCCTCCCGGGACCCGGGAGCCGGAGACCGGGAGCCGGACATCATGAGCGCCGACGCGCACCGTACGACGGACCTCACGGCGGACCTCACGGTGGTGATCGCCACCCGCAACCGCCGTGACTCCCTCGCCCGCACCCTCGACCAGTTGCGCGCCCTCCCCGACCGGCCCGCCGTCCTGGTCGCCGACAACGCCTCCACCGACGGCACCCGCGACCTGGTCGCCCGCCGCCACCCGGAGGTCCGCGTCCTCGCCCTGCCCGTCAACCGCGGCGCCCTCGCCCGCAACCACGGCGTCCGTGCCGCAAGCACCCCGTACGTGGCGTTCAGCGACGACGACTCCTGGTGGGCGCCGGACGCCCTGCGCACCGCCGTCCGCCTGCTGGCGGACCACCCCCGCCTGGGCCTGATCTCCGCCCGCACCCTGGTCGGCCCCGCCGAACGCCCGGACCCGCTCAACGAGGTCATGGCCGCCTCACCGCTCGGCCGCGCCCACGACCTCCCGGGCACCCAGGTCCTCGGCTACCTCGCCTGCGCCGCCGTCGCCCGCCGCGAGGCGTACCTCGACGCCGGCGGCTACCACCCGCTGCTGTTCTTCGGCGGCGAGGAGACCCTCCTCGCGTACGACCTCGCCGCCCGCGGCTGGGGCGTCACGCACTGCCCGGAGGTGGTCGCCCACCACCACCCCGACCCGGCGGCCCGCACCGGGCGCCCGGCCAGGATGCGCCGCAACGCCCTGCTCACGGTCTGGCTGCGCCGCTCCCTGCCCCTGGCGCTCGACCGCACCCGCGCCCTGGCGGCCGAGGCCCACCGCGACCCCACGGCCCGCAGGGCGCTCGGCGAGACCCTCACCCGTGTCCCGGCCGCCCTGCGGGCCCGCAGGGCCCTGCCGCCGCACGTCGAACGGGCGGCGCGGCTGCTGGACGACGTCAGGAGGGCCTCCCATGAGCGATGACCGCACGACCGTCGTCGTCATCACCCACAACCGCCGCGCCGAACTCCTGCGCACCCTCGACCGGCTCACCCGGCTGCCGGAGAGACCGCCGGTGATCGTGACGGACAACGCCTCCACGGACGGCACCGCCGACGCGGTCGCCCGCCACTTCCCCGACGTCACCCTGCTGCGGCCCGGCCGCAACCTCGGCGCCATCGGCCGCAACCTGGCCGTGCACCAGGTCCGCACGCCCTACGTGGCCTTCTGCGACGACGACTCCTGGTGGGCGCCCGGGTCCCTCGCGGGCGCCGCCGACCTGCTGGACCGCCACGAGAGGCTGGCGACGGTCACGGCGCGCATCGTGGTGGAACCGGACGGCACCGAGGACCCGATCGTCGAGGAACTGCGCGACTCGCCCGTACCCGGCCCGGCCTGGCTGCCCGGACCGGCCCTCGGCTCGTTCCTGGCCGCCGCCACGTCCCTGCGCACGGCGGCGTTCCGCGCCGCGGGCGGCTTCGACCCGCGGCTGTGGCTGGGCGGCGAGGAGGAACTCCTCGCGGTGGACCTGGCGACGAAGGGCTGGTGGCTGACGTACGCGGACGACCTGACGATCCATCACCACCCGTCGCTGCTGAGGGACTCGACGCTCCGCAGGACGCACGGGCTGCGCAACACCCTGTGGTTCACCTGGCTCCGCCGCCCGGTGCGCACCGCCACCCGCCGGACCCTCCATCTCGCCCGCACGGTGCCCCGGGACACCGCCTCCCTCCGGGCCTTCGGCCTGGCGGCGGCGGGGCTGCCGTGGGTGGTGCGGGAGCGCCGCGTCGTACCGCGGGAGATCGAGAGCCGGCTGCGGCTGCTGGACGAGACACAGCGGCGGTCGAAGGCCCGGCGCTATACGGGGTGAGCCGGACGAGCGCCGGGCGGCCACGCATCGTGGCCGCCCGACGTGTGCTCCGACGGCTCCTCAGTCGTTCCCCGGCCGTTCTCCCTTGGGGCCGCGGCCGCGCTCGGTGCGCGGGCCCCGGCTGCGCAGGCCCTCCTCCTCCTGCAGGCGTTCGTTGGCCTGCGCGTCGGCCTCCTGGCCGGAGATTCCCGACTGTTCGAGTTCCTTGCGCAATCGGGCGCGCCGAACGTCGTACTTCTTGCTTCCGGGCTCGGGCACGACGATCACCTCCTGAGCGGCCGGGTGCCCCTGGCCCCACGGGGCAAAACGCTCGTACGGTGCCGTACTACTCCGCCTCGCGGCGCCGCTCCGCCGGCTCCGACCAGCGGCACAGCAGCCGGAAGACCGCGTACAGCGTCACGGGCCACATGAGGGCGAAGGCCCAGATGACGCCCGGCTCGGAGGTGCGTATGCCGGTCACCATCAGGACGATGGACACGGCGAGGCAGAAAGCGACGGTGACCGGATGGGGCCGGTACGCCGCGACGGGCGCCAGAAGGGACCGCCGCCGCTTCAGCCGGAGGGTGCGCAACTGGCGGTCGAGGCGCCGGTCCCGGCGCAGCTCCGCCTCCATCTCGTCCAGGATGCGCTGCTCGTGGTGGGGGAGTCGGCCGATCGTCACTGTCGTTGCCTCCGGAGCCGTCGGTGCCAGCCCGTTCCGTGTGCCCTTCCCCGACGTGGCCTAACGCCCGCGCGCGGGGGCCGTTCAGAGGGCGGAGAGGAGCTCGTCGGCGTTGTCGGGCACGGCGCCCGCGGCGAAGCCGTCGCGGATCCGGCGGGCGGCCTCCGGACCGGTCGACAGACACCAGTTCCACCACCCCTCCAGCCGGTCGGCGTCGAGGTGTTCGGCCGCGACGAGCGCGGGCCAGCCGCACGCGTGCGCCTGCGCGGTCACCTTCGCACCGCCCGCGACGGGATCCACGGCCAGCACCGGTACCCCGGTCCGCAGTCCGAGCACCAGCCCGTGCAGCCGGTCGGTGACGATCAGATCCAGCCGCGCCAGGACGGACTCCAACTGCTCCGGTGTGGCGCTCAGCCGCCAGTCGTGCGCGTCGAGCCGCGTCTCCAGTTCGATCCGCGCGCAGTCCTTGCCGCCGAGCCACCGGGTCACCCCGTCGGCGACCCACTCGTGGCGCCGCAGCGCGCCGTACTCCCCCTGCCCATGCGTGAGGATCACCCCGACGACGGGCGGCGCGGCTCGCGCGGGTGCCCGGGCGGCCAGGTCCGCCACCGGCTCGCCCTCCGGGGTGTCCCGCGCCAGCACCCGGTGGAAACCGGCCACCGCCGGATCGCGCGCGTCGAGCACCGACACCCCCACGGCGATCCGCACACAGTGCCGGAACCGCCGGTGCAGTTCGGTGACCTGCTCGCCGTGCAGGGGGCCGCAGACAAAGAGGAGATGCGAGTACGCCCGCGGCCGTACGTGCTCCATGTGCAGGTGCCCCGGCCGGAACCCGGCGCTCCACACCACGTCGTACGCCAGTCCGGCGCGCCCGAGCACGTCCTCCACCCGCCGCAGCGCGAGGACGTCCCCGGCGGTGGCCTCACCGTCCCGGAAACTGAACCATCCGGTCACCAGAATTCTCCGTCGCACCGCGCCACGGGTTCCCCTCCGGCGGGAGGCCATGTCAGCCACACCTGTCGTCGTGCGAGGAGGCGGGTCGAGGCGGTTGGGGCCACCCGGGACACCGGGGCCGGACCGGATGCGAGAATCCGGTCCGGGTGGCGCGCGGCGCCGTGGCACGGTGGCTGGTGGGGGCGGCCGCGGGAGAACAGAAAGGGGCGTGGCCGTGATCGAGTGGGCGCGGCTCAGCAGTGGGGCACGGGCCGTTCCGGAGCCCATGGGAACGCCGTACGTCTGGTCCGCGGCCTTCGTCGGCGCGCTGGTGATGATGGTGGTCTTCACCCTGCTCGGCGGGATCGGCCGGCCGACGCCCGCCCTGGTGGCGCTGTCCGTGCTCGCCGCGCTGCTCGGCCTGTGCGCGCGGTTCGTCGCCGCGCCCGGCACGGCCGTGCTGTGCTGGCTGTTCCTGAACGGCTTCGGCATACCGCCCGCGGGGACGCTGTCCTGGGCCGGCGACCGCGACGGCTTCTGGCTCGCCTGCCTGCTCACGGCGGCCCTCAGCGGCACGGCCGTGGCCCGGGTCGTGAACGCCCGTGCCGCCTACCGCCGCATCACCCCGCACGGCCCGGCGGGCGGCCCCTTCATCTGACGCCGACGACGCCGACGCCGACGCCGTACGAGCGGTGATCAGCGGCGTGGGTACTCGCCGGACGCACCGACAGCGACGGCGGAGGTGGAACGTGACGACCCCGGCAGAACGGCCCGGAGGCGACCGGACCACGTCGGAGCGGCCCGTGCCGGACCGCATCGCCGGCCCATAGGCGTCCTGGACCGGCTCGCGGGCACGGTGCCGCCCCGGCTGGTCCGCGTGGATCCCCGGTCCGCCCCTGTGGCCCGGCACGCCACCGTGCACCCGGCTCCGCGGGCGACCAGCGGATGACCAACGGCTGACCAGCGACTGAGGGCGGTCCTGGGAGGCTCAGGAGGTGAAGACGGCCGTGTCTCAGGGAGCGAAGACGGCCGTGCCTCAGGGAGTGAAGACGGCCGTGTCTCAGGGGGTGAAGACGGTCGCGGCCGGCAGCTCCCGCGGAGCGTCCTCCGACTGCTCCGTGGTGGCCTCGCTCTGTCCGCCGCCGTACGGGCCGCCCTCGCCGGACGGCAGCTGGGCCAGTGCTCCCAGCAGCACTGCGATCGCGGCGGCCGATCCCAGCACCCGCCCCACGCGCCGGCGCCTGGCCCGGCTGTCCAGGGCGCGCCAGGAGGGGCGGGCCGACGGGTCTTCCGGCTGCCAGAGTTCGCCGACCGCGTCCGTCGTGTCCGTCGTATGCGGTGGCAGGGGATGGGGCAGGGCGCCGCGGTCCCGGGCGGAGGGCTCCCGGGGCGCCGCGGAGCGCAGGATGGCGCGCTCGCTGTCCTCGATGAACTTCCGCCAGATCTCGTCCGGTATGGACGACGCGCCGTCCTCGCCGTCCCCACCGTTCGGCGCTCCGGTGCTGCCCGGCTCCTGAGTGGCCACTGCCCCGTCTTCTTCCTCTGATCGTTCTCTGGCCGTCACGGTCCGCAGACCCGTTGCCCGTGATCGAAGACGGTTGGCGTACGGCGGAGGTTGCCTGGCCAGGCTACGGGATCGGGAGCGTGGCGAGTGAGGACGGGTGACGGGGCCCGGGGGAGAGGGCCGAGGGGACGGGGACGTCGGTGGTCCTCCGGCGGCCGGCGTGCGCCGACCGCCGGGTGACTCCCCCGGGTTGAATCATTGCACAGTGCAAAATGCTCACGCCAATTCGGTGCCGTTCCTGTCGACCGGGGTGTGAGGAGCGAAGTTCCGACCGGGCGGCGCGTGAAGGTGGCCCCGGCAGGTAGAAAGAGGGCATGCCGAAGCGTGGGTTCCCCTTGGCGGGCGTGGATGATGTCGATGCGGTGACGCAGGCGGTGATGACGGCGTCGCGGTTGCTGGTGGCGATCTCCGCGCGCTCCCTCACGGCGGTGGAGGAGCGGGTGACGCTTCCGCAGTTCCGCATGCTGGTGGTGCTGGCGGCGCGGGGGCCGACGAAGCTCGTGGTGCTGGCGGAGCAGCTGCAGGTGGCTCCGTCGACGGCGATGCGGATGGTGGACCGGCTGATCGCGGCAGGGCTGGCGGACCGTCAGGTGAATCCGGGCAACCGGCGGGAGACGCTGCTCAGGCTGACGGAGGAGGGACGGCGCACCGTCGAGGACGTGATGGCGCGGCGCCGGACCGAGATAGCGGGAGTCGTGCAGCGACTGGAGCCGCGGCAGCGGGTGGCGCTGGTGGAGGCACTGGCGGCGTTCAACGAGGCGGGGGGCGAGGCGCCGGCTCCGGGACTGGAGGGCGTGGGTCCGTATCCTCTGGGCTGGGCGGGCGACGAGCCGGTCCGCGGCGCCTGACAGGCTGACCCGCCCCTGCGCTGATCCGCGGCACACGGCCGTCGATCCCCTACGGTGGTGCTCCGCGACACCCCTCGTGGAGACCTCTCCCATGCCTCCTCACACTGCCGTCGCACGCGGGACCGCCTCCTTCCGTTTTGCTCGGTGGCGCCGTGTCAGCACCGTCCTACTGCTGGGTATATCCCGCTGAGTCGGCGGTCGTACCCACGGTCGTTCCGACAGCGCGTCCGTCATATGACAGCGCGTCAATCCACGCTGACCGGCTCCGACCGGCGCTGACTGGCTCTGACCGGTTCACACGGAACACAGGCAAGGAAGTGCGTACGGATGAGATCTCGTCGTTGGTGGAACACGGCCGCGGTGGTCGCGGCGAGCGCCGGGCTCTGCGCGATGCAGGGGATCACCGGGCAGTCCGCCCCGCCCGCGGGGCACACCCGGGACGGCGGAAAGGACGGCCCGGTCGAGGCGCGGACCCGCACCGTTGCCCTGAACACCACGGTGGACGGCACGTTCGCCGCGCTGGGCAGCCGGGACACCGAGCCCTTCAGCATGCTCGGTGTCACCTGGGCGCGACCGTCGGCCGTCGTGGCCGGGGCGGTGGAGTTCCGCGCGCGGGACGCGGAGACCGAGGTGTGGTCGGACTGGCGGGAGCTGGACGTCGGCAGTGGGCCGGGGGAGGACGGCGCGGCGCGCGGCGGCACCGATCCCGCGTGGGTGGGGCCGTCCGACGGGGTCGAGGTGCGCGTGAACGGCGACAACGCCGCACCGCTGCCCACCGGCCTCCGCCTGGACATGATCGACCCTGGCGGCACGGACGCAGGTACCGGCACGGACGCAGGCACTGGCACGGACGCAGGCACTGGCGTGGACGCGCCGGCTGCCGAGCAGCCGCCGATCGTCTCCCGTGCCGACTGGGGCGCGGACGAGTCGATCAGCCCCGAGAAGCCGAGCTATCTGCCCGGGGGCAAGGTCAAGGCGGCCGTCGTCCACCACACGGCGGAGTCCAACGACTACACGTGCACCGAGGCGCCGGCCGTGGTCCGCGGCGTCTACACGTACCACGTCAAGCAACTGGGCTGGAAGGACATCGGCTACAACTTCCTGGCCGACAAGTGCGGCACGGTCTACGAGGGCCGCAAGGGCGGCGTGGACCGTGCCGTGCTGGGTGCGCACGCGTACGGCTTCAACAGTGAGACCACCGGCATCTCGATCCTCGGCACCTACACCGACGCCGCCCCGCCCAACGAGGCGCTGACCTCGGTCGCCCGTCTCGCGGGCTGGAAACTGGGCCTGGACGGGGTCGACCCGGCCGGCACCGCGGTCCTCACCGCCGGAGCGGCCGGCAAGAACCACGCCGGCAAGTCGTGGGCCAAGGGCGCCCGGCTCCGCTTCCCCGCCATCCACGGCCACCGCGACGGGTACAACACCGAGTGTCCCGGAGACGCCCTCTACGGGCAGCTCCCCACGATCCGCTCCTGGGCCGCGGGCCGGGCCACCGCACCCGCGCTTCCCTGACGGACCACCGGCAGACCATCGACGGACCACTGGCCGACCACCGACGGATCACCGACCGGCCATGACGTGAACACCCGCCCCCTTCCCTGGGTAAGTCACCCCCGACCGCGCGAGGAACACACCAGGAGAACACCAGGGAGGGGCCCGCGGTGCTGCTCAGACAACTGGAGTACCTGACCGCCCTGGCCCGCGAACGCCACTTCGCCCGCGCCGCCGAGGCCTGCCACGTCTCCCAGCCCTCCCTGTCCGCGGGCATCAGGACGCTGGAACGTGAGCTCAAGGTGATGATCGTGCGCCGCGGCAGGCGTTTCGAGGGTTTCACCCCGGAGGGCGAGCGGGTGGTGATGTGGGCCCGCCGCATCCTGGCCGAACGCGACGCCCTGCGCGACGACATCGCGGCCATGGACGGCGGACTGACCGGTGTCCTGCGCATCGGTGCGATCCCCACCGCGCTGACCGCCGCACAACTGCTGACCATGCCCTTCTTCGACCGGCACCCCCAGGTGCGGATCTCGCTCGAGTCGCTGTCGTCGCGCGAGATGGTGCACCGGCTCGCCGAGTACGACCTCGATGTCGGCCTCAGCTATGTGGACGGCGAGCCCCTCGGCAGCGTCCGCACGGTCCCGCTGTACCGCGAACGGCACCTCCTGCTCACACCCGGGGACGGTGAGCTCGCGCACCGGTCCCGCGCCGGCTGGGCGGACGTGGCCCGCCTCCCGCTGTGCCTGCTGTCCCCGCAGATGCAGAACCGCCGCATACTCGACCGCTGCTTCGCCGACGCGGGAGTCGGCGCCGTGCACGCCTCCCTCGAGACCGACACCGTCTCCGCCCTCTACGCCCACCTCGGCACCGGCCGCTGGTCCAGTGTCATCGCCCACGCCTGGCTCGGCCTGTTCGGCGTCCCCGCGGGCATGCGGCTGGTCCCCATGGAGCGGCCCGCCCGCAGCTACCACGTCGGCCTCGTGCTGGCCGACCGCGACCCCGCGCTCAGCCTGGTGCGCGCCCTGGTCGACGTGGCGCACCAGGTGGATGTCGCGGGCGAACTCGACGGAGTCCTGCGCGCGTGTCTGCGCAGACAGGGCCCTCTGAGGGAGGCGACGGACGGTGGTTGATAGACGGCGCCTAACACCCCATAGCCAACAACGTTCGGACGCGCCCTTGGACGGGGCCCGGTGACAGCAGCACAGTGCCTTTGTCCCTGTGTCCTGTTGTGCGACCGAAAGGGCTGGTCATGGCAGCGTCGCCGGAGCAGTCGCCGGAGCCGGAACCGGAGTCGGAGCCGGGGCTGGAGCTGGAGCTGGAGCAGCGAGTGCGTGCGATCGTCGCGGAGCACCGCGACTCCCGCGGCGCGCTGCTGCCCGTACTCCACGCCGTCAAGGAAGAGCTCGGGTACGTCGATCCGTCCGTCATCCCGGTCCTGGCCGGCGAACTGAACCTGTCCCGGGCCGACGTGTACGGCGTCATCACCTTCTACGAGGACTTCCGGCAGTCCCCGCCGGGCCGTACGACGGTACGGATCTGCCGCGCCGAGGCCTGCCGGGCGGTGGGCGCCGGCGCACTCGCCGACCGCGTGAGGTCCCGCCTCGGCGTGTCCTTCGGCGAGACGACACCCGACGGCGCGGTCACCCTCGACCAGGTCTTCTGCCTGGGCAACTGCGCCACCGGACCCGCCGTCGAGGTCGACGGCCGTCTGCACGGCCGGGTCACTCCCGAGCGGCTGGACGCCCTGCTGGCGTCGGTTCCCCAGGAGGCGGACGCATGAGCACCCCCGTGACGGTGTACGTTCCCCGCGACTCGGCCGCGCGTTCGGTGGGCGCCGACGAGGTCGCCGCGCGGATCACCGCGGCGGCCACCGCGGCCGGACGCGAGATCCGCCTGGTCCGCAACGGCTCGCGCGGCCTGCTGTGGCTGGAGCCGCTGGTCGAGGTGGCGGGCCCCGACGGGCAGCGGCTCGCGTACGGCCCGGTCGCCCCCGAGGACGTCGACGGGCTGGTGGCCGCGGGCCTGCTGGACGCTGCCGGCACGCACCCGCTGCACCTCGGCCGTACCGACGACATCGACTGGCTCCGTACCCAGAACCGCGTCACCTTCGCCCGCGTGGGCGTCATCGACCCCCTCGACCCCGACGACTTCCTCGCCCACGGCGGCCTGCGCGGACTGCGCCGGGCCCTGGAACTGAGCCCCCAGGAGGTCGTCACCGAGGTGACGGACTCCGGACTGCGCGGCCGGGGCGGCGCGGGCTTCCCGGCCGGCATCAAGTGGAAGACGGTGCGGGAGGCGGACTCCCCCCTCAAGTTCGTCTGCTGCAACGCCGACGAGGGGGACAGCGGAACGTTCGCCGACCGCATGCTGATGGAGGGCGACCCGTTCACCCTCATCGAGGGCATGACCATCGCCGCCCGCGCGGTCGGCGCCACCGAGGGGTACGTCTACGTCCGCTCCGAGTACCCGGACGCCGTGGCCGCCCTGCGCGCCGCCATCACGACGGCGTACGGGCGAGGCTGGCTCGGCGAGCACGTCCTCGGCTCGGACCTCCGCTTCGACCTGCACGTACGGGTCGGGGCAGGGGCGTACATCTGCGGCGAGGAGACCTCCATGCTGGAGAGCCTGGAGGGCAAGCGCGGCACGGTGCGCGCCAAGCCGCCGATCCCCGCGCTGGAGGGCCTGTTCGGCCAACCGACCGTCGTGAACAACGTCCTCACCCTCGGCTCCGTACCGATGATCCTCGCCGACGGCGCGGAGGCCTTCGCCGGCCTCGGCACCGGCCGCTCGCGCGGCACGCAGGTCTTCCAGCTCGGCGGCAACGTCGCGCGCGGCGGCATCGTCGAGACCGCGTTCGGCGTCACGCTCGGCGAACTCGTCGAGGGTTACGGGGGCGGTACGCGGTCCGGACGCCCGGTACGGGCCGTGCAGGTCGGCGGGCCGCTGGGCGCGTACCTGCCCACCGCCCGCTTCCACCTCCCCATGGACTACGAGGCGTTCGCGGCGGCGGGCGCGATGGTCGGGCACGGGGGAGTGGTCGTCTTCGACGACACCGTGGACATGGCCGGGCAGGCCCGGTTCGCCATGGAGTTCTGCGCCGCCGAGTCCTGCGGCAAGTGCACACCGTGCCGGGTCGGCGCGGTACGGGGTGTCGAGGTCATCGACCGGATCACCGCCGGGATCGACCGCCGGGCCAACCTCACGCTCCTCAACGACCTGTGCGACCTGATGACCGAGGGCTCGCTGTGTGCGATGGGCGGGCTGACGCCGATGCCGGTCAAGAGCGCGCTGGAGCACTTCCCCGCCGACTTCGGCGAGCAGCCCGCAGCCGACACCGGAGCCCCCACCACCGAGGAACTCGCGACGACAGACCTCGCCACGACGACGGAGGCACGGCGATGAGCCTGATCAAGGAGCCCGACTTCGGCACCCCGGCCCGCCCCGGCGAGGCGACCGTCGCCGTCGAGATCGACGGTACGGAGGTCCTCGTCCCCGAGGGCACCTCCGTGATGCGCGCCGCCGCCGAGGCCGGCATCGACATCCCCAAGCTCTGCGCCACCGACAGCCTGGAACCCTTCGGCTCCTGCCGCCTCTGCCTGGTCGACATCGACGGCCGCAAGGGCACCCCGGCCTCCTGTACGACACCCGTGGCCCCCGGCATGAAGGTCCGCACCCAGACCGAGAAGCTCGCGAAGCTCCGCCGCGGCGTCATGGAGCTGTACATCTCCGACCACCCGCTCGACTGCCTGACCTGCCCCGCCAACGGTGACTGCGAACTCCAGGACATGGCGGGCGTCGTCGGCCTGCGCGAGGTCCGCTACGGCTTCGACGGCGAGAACCACCTCACCGAACCCACCGACAGCTCCAACCCCTATTTCGACTTCGACGCGAGCAAGTGCATCTCCTGCTCCCGCTGCGTGCGTGCCTGCGGCGAGGTCCAGGGCACCTTCGCCCTCACCATCGAGGGCCGCGGCTTCGCCTCGAAGGTCGCGGCGGGCGCGGGCGGCAGCTTCATGGAGTCCGACTGCGTGTCCTGCGGCGCCTGCGTGCAGGCCTGCCCGACCTCCACGCTCCAGGAGAAGTCGGTCGTCGAGCTCGGCATGCCCACCCGCAGCGTGATCACCACCTGCGCGTACTGCGGCGTCGGCTGCTCCTTCAAGGCCGAGCTGCGCGGCGACGAGGTCGTCCGCATGGTCCCGTACAAGGACGGCGGCGCCAACGAGGGCCACTCCTGCGTCAAGGGCCGCTTCGCCTTCGGCTACGCCTCCCACCCGGATCGCAAGCTGAAGCCGATGCTGCGCGAGCGGATCACCGACCCCTGGCGGGAGGTCGAGTGGGAGGAGGCCATCGGGTACACGGCCCGCCGCCTGCTGGAGATCCAGGCCGCGCACGGCACCGGCGCCATCGGCGGCATCACCTCGTCCCGCTGCACCAACGAGGAGGTGTACGCGGTCCAGAAGATGGTCCGCGCCGCCTTCGGCAACAACAACGTCGACACCTGCGCCCGCGTCTGCCACTCACCCACCGGCTACGGCCTCAAGCAGACGTACGGCACCTCCGCC
Organism: Streptomyces poonensis; assembly: GCF_014650915.1. Lineage (GTDB taxonomy): Bacteria > Actinomycetota > Actinomycetes > Streptomycetales > Streptomycetaceae > Streptomyces > Streptomyces poonensis. The sequence continues at coordinate 122,387 of NZ_BMVW01000016.1, forward strand.
GGCACCCAGGACTTCAAGTCCGTCGACCAGGCCGACGTCATCCTGCTCATCGGCGCCAACCCCACCGACGCCCACCCGGTGTTCGGCTCCCGGATGAAGCGCCGCCTGCGCGCGGGCGCCCGTCTCATCGTCGCCGACCCGCGCCGCATCGACCTCGTCCGCTCCCCGCACGTCGAGGCCGCCCACCACCTCCAGCTCGCCCCCGGCACCAACGTGGCCCTCGTCAACGCACTCGCCCACGTGGTCGTCACCGAGGGCCTGGTGGACCGCGAGTTCGTGAACGACCGGTGCGAGGACTTCGAGACCTGGGAACGCTTCATCGCCCAGCCGCAGCACAGCCCGGAGGCCGTCGCCGACATCACCGGCGTACCGGCCGAGGAACTGCGAGCCGCCGCCCGCCTCTACGCCACCGCCCCCAACGCGGCCATCTACTACGGCCTCGGCGTCACCGAGCACAGCCAGGGCTCCACGATGGTGATGGGCATGGCCAACCTCGCCATGGCCACCGGCAACATCGGCCGCCAGGGCGTCGGCGTCAACCCCCTCCGGGGCCAGAACAACGTCCAGGGCTCCTGCGACATGGGCTCCTTCCCGCATGAACTCCCCGGCTACCGCCACGTCTCGGACGACGCGGTCCGTTCGGTCTTCGAGACGCTCTGGGGCCGCACGATCCTCGCCGAGCCGGGCCTGCGCATCCCCAACATGTTCGACTCGGCGCTCGACGGCTCCTTCCGGGCGCTGTTCGTGCACGGCGAGGACATCGCCCAGTCCGACCCGAACACACGGCACGTCACGGCGGCGCTCTCCTCCCTGGACCTGCTCGTCGTCCAGGACCTGTTCCTCAACGAGACCTCGAAGTTCGCGCACGTCTTCCTCCCCGGCACCTCCTTCCTGGAGAAGGACGGCACCTTCACCAACGCCGAGCGCCGCATCAACCGCGTACGGCCGGTGATGGCGCCGAGGACCGGCAAGCACGAGTGGGAGATCGTCTGCGAGCTCGCGCAGGCCATGGGCTACCCGATGAAGTGGGACGACGCCGCGCAGATCATGGACGAGATCGCGCTGACCACGCCGACGTTCGCCGGAGTGTCCTTCGCCCGGCTGGACCGGGTCGGCAGCGTGCAGTGGCCGTGCAACGACGCGGCGCCCGAGGGCACCCCGATCATGCACGTGGACGGGTTCGTGCGCGGCAAGGGGCGGTTCGTGGAGACGGTGTACGTGCCGACCGAGGAGCGCAGCACCCGCCGCTTCCCGCTCATCCTCACCACCGGCCGCATCCTGTCCCAGTACAACGTGGGCGCCCAGACCCGCCGTACGGGCAACGTGGCCTGGCACCCGGAGGACGTCCTCGAACTCCATCCGCACGACGCGGAGGTGCGCGGCATCCGGGACGGGGACACGGTGGTGCTGGCCAGCCGGGTCGGCGAGACCAGCCTGCGGGCGAGGATCGACGACCGGATGCCGGTGGGCGTCGTCTACACGACGTTCCACCACCCGGCGACCGGCGCCAACGTGGTCACCACCGAGAACTCGGACTGGGCGACCAACTGCCCCGAGTACAAGGTGACGGCGGTGCAGGTGACCCTGAAACAGCCGGTACCGGCCGCACCAGGACCCGTGAGGTGAGCCCGGCCATGACCACCACGGCACCCACACCCGCCCACGTACGGCTGGCCAACGAGATCGCCGCCCAGTTCCGGCACCGCGACCCGGCCACGGCGGCCGAGGAGATCGCCGCGCACATCCGGGCCTTCTGGGATCCCCGGATGCGCGCCCGGCTGATCGAGGACGCCGAGGCCGGCCATCCCGGCGTGGACCCGCTGATCAGGGCGGTGGCGGCGCTTCTGCCGCCGCCACCACCGCCCTCGCCGCTGCCACGGAACTAATGCCCGGCATCCGCCGGCAGCTCCAGGCGCAGTTCGTACCCGCCGTCCGCGGTGGGGCCCGAGGTCACCGTGCCGCCGAGGAGTTCGGCCCGCTGGCGCAGGCCGACGAGTCCGTGGTGGGCGCCGGGCAGCGGGAGCGCCGGCCGGGTGGGGGCCGCGTTGGCGACGGTGACGTGGACCGTGTCGCCCTCGTGGTGGAGACGGATCGTCGCGGGGGCCCCGGGGGCGTGTTTGCGGACGTTGGTCAGGGCTTCCTGGACGGTCCGGTAGACGGCGCGCTGCACGGGGGGCGGCAGCGTGCCGGGCAGGTCGGTGTGCAGCTCCGCCTCGATGCCGCTGGTGTCCACCAGACGCCGGAGGTCGGCGAGGGACGGCTGCGGGGTGAGTTCGGTGGGGCGGCTGCCGGAGGCGCGCAGCACGCTGACCATGTGCCGCAGCTCCTCCAGCGTCTGCACGCTGAGCCGCCGGATGGTGGCCGCGGCCTGCCGGGTCTCGGCGTCCCGGGTGCCCACCTGGAGCGCCCCGGCCTGGACGGCGATCAGGCTGACCTGGTGGGCGACCACGTCGTGCATCTCCCGGGCGAGCTGGGCGCGTTCCCTGGCCAGCACGCTCTGCGCGGTGAGCAGCCGTTCGTGCTCGCGGGCCTCGGAGATCTCGGCGAGCCGGAGCGACAGTTCCCGTCTGGCCTGGACGAGCTGGCCGAGGAAGACGGGAGCGGTGGCCCACGCCAGCGTGTAGGTGAGCTGGATCAGGCTGAGATGCTCGGAGAAGTCGACGTGTTCCGGCTCCCACCACCGGAACGGCAGGAAGTCGCTGACCGCGTAGACGACGGCGCAGACCGCCAGCAGGGAACGGTGGTGGTTGAGCGAGGAGAGCGTGTACAGGGCGGCCAGCGGGGCGAACACCGCGTCGCTGAACAGGGCCGAGGGGAGCGTCAGGAGGAAGGTCAGCAGGGGCAGGTGGCGCCGCAGGGGGAGGGCGAAGGCGGCGAGCAGGGCGCACACCATGCCCTGTTCGTAGTCGGCGGGGACGTTGATCCGTACGTCCGCCAGGGAAGCCACGACCAGGGCGGCGTCGACGAGCGGGGCGGGTAAGTGCCAGCCGGGCAGACCGGACAGGCGCCTGGGGGGCCTGCGGTGACCGGCCGTACGCCGGGCGGTCAGGCCCCGGACGGTCAGGCCTCGGGTCGTGCTGCGCGGCATGCCGCGGATGCTCATGCGTCCTCCTCCCGCGGTGACCGCAGCAGACCGGCGCGCTCGGCGATCAGGGCCGCCTGGACCCGGCTGCTCACCTGCAACTTGCCGAAGATGGCGGTGACGTGGCCCTTGACGGTGCCGAGGCTGAGGTGCATGCGGTCGCCGATGTCGGTGTTGGCCAGGCCCTCCGCCATCAGCACCAGCACGGCCCGCTCCCGGTCGGTGAGCCGGGCCACCAGCCGGGCCGTGGCCGGCTCGCGCAGCCCGGTGTCCAGATAGCCGTCCACCACCCGCCGGGTCACCTTCGACGACAGCACGGTGCCGCCTGCCGCCAGGGTGCGCACCAGATACGGCAGCTGCTCCGGGTCGGTGTCCTTCAGCAGGAACCCGGCCGCGCCGGAGCGCAGCGCGGTGGTGACGTACTCGTCGGTGTCGAACGTGGTGAGCATGGCCACGATCGGCGGCCGGGCCAGCCGGCGCAGCTCCGCCAGCACGGTCAGGCCGTCCACGTCCGGCATCCGGATGTCCAGCAGCACCACGTCCGGGGCGGCCGCCCGCACCGCCCGGACCGCCTCCCCGCCGGGCACCGCCGCCACCACCTCGATGTCCGGCGCGGCGCCCAGGATGTGCTGGAAGCCCGTGCGGATCAGGGCCTCGTCGTCCACCACCAGTACCCGGATCACGTGCGCTCCGCTCGTCGCCCGCTGCCCGCCGGCCCGCTCTTCACCCGCTGGTCCGCTCTCCACCCGCCACCGGTCCGGCGCTCGTAGCCACTCAACTGTTCGACGCCTGTCCGTCGTATGCGTTCCGCCGTCACTCCGTCGCTCGCCGCCGGTCCGTCGTCGCCCTTCGAGGGTCTGCAGTCTGCCGCTCGTCGTCGGTCCGTCGTCCGTCGTCCGTCGCCAGTCTGCCGCTCGTGGGCGGTCGTTGTTCGCCGTTCGCCGCCGGTCGCTGTTCGACGCCTGACCGACGTCCGATGCGTATCACGTCCACGGCCGTACCTTCGCGTGCCGGGGCGGTTTCCCGCCGGGCTGGCGGGTTCGGCGACCGGCCGACCGGCCGGACAGGACCAGCCGTTCGGCCGGGTGTCGTCGGAAGGTCGCCGGGTGGGACGCGACCCGGTGCGCGCGGACCCTGATGTACATGAAGCACCACGCAACGCCGGTCGCGCCGTCGGCGGCGCCGTCCCGGCCGGGGACGGGCCGCGCTCCCTCCGGCACGCCGTCGACCGGACGGCTCATCGGCATCGACCTGGCCCGCGGACTCGCGGTCTTCGGGATGTACTCCGCCCACGTCGGCCCGAGCGTGACGGTGGGCGGTCCGGTGGGATTCCTGCTGGAGCTGGCCCGGGGGCGCTCCTCCGCCCTGTTCGCCGTGCTCGCCGGGTTCTCCCTGGTCGTCCTCACCGGCCGGCCGCAGCCCCGGACCGGGCTCGCCGGACGGCAGGCGGCGGCCCGGGTCGTCGTCCGCGCCGTGGTGCTGATCGCGCTCGGCTTCGCCCTGACCGCCCTGGACACCTGGGTCGACGTGATCCTCGCCTTCTACGGGCTGCTGTTCCTCGCGGTGCTCCCGCTGCGCCGGCTGCGGGCCGGCACGCTCGCGGTCGTCGCCGCCGCGGGCGCGCTGATCCTGCCCCAGCTGCTGTACGCGATCCGCCAGTCGATCGAGGTGAGCGACTGGGCGGACGTCGTCATCGCCTACGACCCGCTGGCCCGCGTCACCGACTCGGACGGGTTCGTGGAGCTGCTGTTCACCGGGTCGTACCCGGTCCTCACCTGGATCCCGTTCCTGGTCGCGGGCATGGCGGTGGCCCGTCTCGACCTCGCCCGGCCCGGCGTCCGGCCCCGGCTGGCGTGCACCGGCGGCGCGCTCGCCGTCCTCGGCTACGGCGGCTCCTGGCTGGCCCTGCACCTGGCGGGCCCGGCCGCGCTGCACGTCATCTCGTCGGCCACGGACGGCGGCCAGGCCTCGGCGGCCTGGTGGTCCGACACCGCCGGCGAGCCCGAGGACCTCATCCCCCTCCCCTGGCTGCTGGTGGCGGCACCGCACAGCCAGACGACGTTCTCCGTCATCGGCAACACGGGTGTCGCCCTGCTCGTGATCTCCGCGTGTCTCACCGTCGCCGCCCGGCTGCCGCGCACCACGCGCCTGGCCACCCCCGTCAGCGCGGTCGGCAAGGCGGCTCTGACCATGTACGTACTGCACATCGTCGCCCTGTGGGCGCTGATCGACGTCTGGTACGTGGCCGCCGTCGACGACGGCTCCATGGCCGTGCTGCGGGTGCTGCTCGCCTTCATCGGGGCCGCCATGCTGCTGGCGACCCTCTGGTCCCGTCTGTTCCGGCGCGGCCCGCTGGAGTACCTGCTGCACCTGGGGTCGACAGCGCTCGCGCGCCGCATCGTCAGATAGGCCACTTGGACTGCTCCCCGGACGGATCCGGCCATGGCGTGGGCCGGCGTCCGTACCCCCGGGGCGGAGGCCGGCCATGGCGTGGGCCGGCCTCCGCCCGCTGTCACCGGCCACCACCGGCCTGCGTGTCCCCGCAGGCCGGTGGCGCCGGTAGGCGCTCAGCCCTCCTCGTCCTCCTCGCCCTCGAAGAAGTCCCCGACCTCGTCCACGACCTCGGCCGCGACCATGCCGCCGACGACACCGACCGCGAGCCCGGCCGCACCCGCCGCGACGGCGGTGCCCATGCCGGGGCCGGAGCGGTGTCCGTCGTGGTGTCCGTCGTGGTGGTGCTCGCCGTACCCGTGCCCGTGATGGCCGCCCCCGGCGTACGGGTCGCCGTGCCCGTAGGCGGCGTGTGTGCCGTACGCGGCCCGGTGCTCGACCAGCTGCCGGACCCAGCCGTCGACGATGCCGTTCCAGTCCTGGTGCCCGACGCCCTCGTGGGACACGGTGAACCGGGTCAGCGCGTCGTGGCCGGAGGAGAACAGGCCGCTGCGCTTGTCGGCCTCCAGGACCACCTCCATGCCGCCCGGGCCGGCGAGGAAGGTCACCTCGATCTCGTTCGTCTGGTGCGCGTACTGCGGCGCCGGGGTCAGCTCGAGCTCCTGGTAGAAGGGCAGCTGCTGGCCGGTGCCGCCGATGCGCCCGTACTCCAGGTCCGCGGACCGGAACCCGAAGCCGAGCTGCCCGAAGGCCTCCAGGATCGCCTCCTGCACCGGCAGCGGAGCGACGGCGAGCTGGTCGAGGTCGCCCTTGTCCTTGGCGCCCGCCACCGCCAGCTCGGTCCGCACACCGAGGACGATGCCCAGTCCCTGGCCGTACAGCTCCGTGACGGGCGTCTCCCACGGCAGCGTCACACTGAACGGCACGCTGCGCGCCTCGCCCTCGGCGAGCCGGAATCCACCGCCGACGGTGAACCGCTCGAAGGCGACGACGCCCTCGCTCTCACCGCCCTCGTGCTCGGCCTCGACCCGGGCCACCAGCTCCAGCGTGATGTGCTCGATGCCGAAGTCCGCGGTGCCGCCCTTGAGATGGACCTGGCCGGTGAGCGCGCCACCGGGCCGGGCGGAACCGGTGTCGAGAACCGTGTCCACCGTGGGGCCGCCCACACCGAGCGAGCCGAGCAGTCGTTTGAACACCATCGCGGCGTCCACTCCTTAAACGTACGAATGTGGTGCAGAGGGCTGGTCACTCGGCCGCGGCCCATGCCAACCCTGCGGCGGTTGCTTCTACAGTCATGTAGAAGCATAGGGCTGTCGGCGGCCGGCAGGGGCGCGGACGGCGCGGGCGTGGCGGGAAAGGCCGAAAACAACCCAGTTCTGCGGCCTCTGGCACGGAAACGGCGCCGGACCGTCGCGTGGACGGTCCGGCGCCGTATGACGCCGGTCAGTGCATCAGTTCTCGTTCTCGTCCGGTTCGTCCTCGTCCGGTTCGTCCTCGTCCGCCTCCCGCTGCTTCTGCTTCTTCTGCTCCTCCTCCGCCTGCTGCTCCTGAGCGGAGTCCGTCCCCTGGGAGGTCTCCGTCTGCTGCGGGGCGCTGCTGCTGGAGGGTGCCTCCGGGGCGGCCGGGGCGACGTCGCCCGAGGACTGGCCCGGCGTCGAGGCCGGCGCGGAGTCGGGGGAGGCGGAAGCGGACGACGGGGACGAAGAGGAGGAGGAACCGGTCGTCGAGTCGCTCGGACGGGGGTTCTCCGCGACGCTGCGGTCGGACGAGAACAACTCCATGCCGACGAACACCGCGGCCAGGAAGAGCACCGCACCGGCGACGACGACCACCACTCTCGACCGGCGCGTGACGAGTCCACGGGCGCCGGGCCGCGGCGCACCGTGCCCCCGCCCCACGCGTGCTGCGCCGCCGGTGGCCGTCGGCAGCTTGTAGGTGGTCGGGGGGCCGGTCTCCCCCATGGGGACGGGGCTCTGTGCGGTGGCGGCCGCCGGCGCGGCCAGGGGAGTGGCCGGAGGGGCGGCCGGAGGAGCGGTCATCGGGGCGGCGGCGGGCAGGGGCTCGGCGCGGCCCTGCCAGGAGCCCGCCGCGAACCACTCGGCCGCCTGCTCGGCCGTCGGCCGGTCCTGGGGCTGCTTGTTGAGCAGGCCGAGCAGGTAGTTCTCGAAGGCGGGCGGGATGGCCACGCCGAGCTCGTGGGGCGGTACGGGGGCGGCGTCGAGGTGCTGGTGGAGGATGCCGACCGCGCTGTCGCCCTGGTAGGGCGGGCGGCCGGTGAGGAGCTGGTAGAGCACGCAGCCCAGCGAGTACATGTCGGAGGGCGGGCCCGCGGTCTGTCCCAGGGCGCGCTCGGGCGCGATGTACAGGCTCGTCCCGACGATCTGGCCGGTGGCGGTGAGCGCGGCGCCGGGGTCGTCGAGGAACCGGGCGATGCCGAAGTCCCCGATCTTGAGGGTGCCGTTCGCGTCGAGGAGGAGGTTGGCGGGCTTGATGTCCCGGTGGACGATGCCCTGCCGGTGAGCGGCCGCGAGCCCGGCGGCCGCCTCGGCGGCGATACGGGCCACGCGCTCGGCGGGCAGCGGGCCGGAGTCGGCGAGCAGCCGGGCGAGACTGTCCCCCTCGACCAGTTCCATCACCAGGTAGAGCCGGTCCTCCTGCTCGCCGAAGTCCAGGACGCCGACCACGTGCGGGTGGTTGAGCCGGCCGGCGGTCTGTGCCTCCAGGCGGAACCGCGAGGCCGCCGTGGCGTCGGCACCCTGGTTGAGCAGGAGCTTGAGGGCGACCGGTCGGCCGAGCGTTTCGTCATAGGCCCGCCACACCTCTCCCATCGCGCCTCGGCCGATCGGATCATGCAGCTGGTAACGGCCGGCTATCAGCACCTGTCTCATCCTCATGCCTCATGCCACAAGACCAATTCGTCTGCCGCAGGCGTGACGCACCTCGTTCGGACGGTGACGGTGGGGGGAGCCGCAGCCTGACCAGCCTACCCGTGGTCCGGCGGTGATTGATCAACATGGTCCGGAGGGCGGTCGTCCGGGACCCGGCAGCGTCGCCGGGCCCACCGCCGGCGCTCGTACGGGCCCGCAGTGAATGACGATATGACGAACATCTTTCAGCGTGAAACAACGGGGAATTGCTCGAACGGGGTATCCGCACATCCCGGAAGGTGACGCGAAAAGCGACTGCGGAAGCCCGGAGTGCGCCGTACGGGCGCTCAGGATATGACCACCGAAAAACGCGTGAGTCTACGGCAGCGTCGACCCTCCTTTTCCTCTTCCGTGGACAGGTGCGTGTGTTCTATTGCTCATATGCAGGTGTGCCTGTCAGATTGTGGATCTCCCGGTGCAGCCAACCGGGTCATTCATGCTTTCGCACGGCTGTTGGAGATCACCATGAAAAAAGGCACATTCCACCGGGTGTTCGGCGCCCTGCTCGGCGCTGCGGCGCTGACCGCCGGCACCTTCGCCGGCACCGCCGAGGCCGGCCAGGCGTCGCGCGCCGGCGCCGTCCCGGTGACCATGGAGGCCTACCAGGCGAAAATCCTGGTGCTGTCCCGCCAGCTCTGGAACCACCGCGCGGACATCCACCGCGCCGACACCGGCGCGCCGGTGTCCGGGCTCCGGGTGGTCTTCACCACGCCCGGCAGTGAGGAGATCCTCTGCGAGGACTTCACCGACGTCAACGGCACGGCCAGCTGCGACTCCAACCTGCCCTCCGACCTGGAGGTCGCCAACATCGCGGTGAACGGCTACGAGGCGCACTTCCACGGTGACGGTATCCATGCCCCCGTCAGTGCGGACGGCAGCTACGGCGTCGGTGCCGGCGACCCCTGACGGACACCGGCCGCCCGCTCCCCGGAACGGCAGGCGCAGTCGCAGGTATTCTCCTGCGGCTGCGCTTTTCCGTGCCTGCCGCGCCTGCTGTCGAAATGGCTCCCGAAAGATTCTTCCGAGATGGTTCCCCGTCGGCGGTCGAACGCGCGTCCGTTCCGACGGGAAATCGAATCAGGCGATCGCGAGACGGCCGCGGCGCACTGCGGCACATCCCCGCCTCCGGCCCTGAACGGAGGCGGGAATGCGCCGACGGAAAAATGCATATCGGAGCAGCCGATGAGAGGGCAAGTCGCCGAAGCGGGCGCAGTGCCCCGCACGAGCGCGCGATCTCGGGAAGAGAGCGCACTCTTCGCGCCGGCCGACGATGTGGCGCCCTGGCCGATGGGGCGGAAGCGCGGAATCGGCCCTCGCGGAGCGGGTGGTGCGCGGTCATCTCCCGGGTATCGCGAATAGCTCATACGGGGCAGGTGCCGTAAGGGCCGCGGCGCGATGCGCTTGTCGCCTGTCCGATAGGAGCCGCCTATACAGGGCATCGGTTTTTGGTCGTGGACCACCGCCGTACGCCCCGGTTCACTGTGGGCCAGTCAGCGCGGCAGCGATCGGGCTCGGTGCCGCGCGAGCGAGGAGGTGGCAATGACGCATACCCCGGACGGAGCCGCGCGGCGTGCACCGGAGCACCGCAGCGCAGCGGACAGGCCCCCGCAGCCGTCGTCGAAGCCCTGGTACCGGCAGCTCTACGTACAGGTGCTCGTGGCGATCGTGATCGGTATCGTGCTGGGCTGGCGGTGGCCGGATCTGGGCACCGCCATGGAGCCGATCGGCACGACGTTCATCAGCGCGATGAAGATGCTGATCGGGCCGATCGTCTTTCTGACGATCATCGGTGGCATCGCCGGGGTCGCGGATCTGAAGAAGGTCGGTCTGACCGGCGTCAAGGCGCTGGCGTACTTCCAGATCGGCACGATCATCGCTCTGCTGACGGGTCTGGTGGCCATCAACGTCCTCCGGCTCGGCGAGGGCGTGCACGCCGACCCGTCGACCCTCGACACCTCGGGTGACGCCGGGGAGTACATAGAGAAGGGCGAGCACCAGGAGTGGTGGGAGTTCCTCACCCACCTCGTCCCGGACAGTTTCTTCGGTGCCTTCGTCGAGGGGGACATCCTCCAGGTCATCTTCCTGGCCGTGATCTTCGGCGTCGCGCTCAAGGCGGTGGGGAAGGCCGGCGAGCCGATCATCGCGGGCGTCAACCGGCTCACCGAGGTCGTGTTCAAGGTGCTGTCCTTCGTGATGAAGGCCGCGCCGCTCGGTGCGTTCGGCGCGATGGCCTACGCCATCGGGAAGTTCGGCCTGTCCACGCTGACCAGTCTCGGATCGCTGATCCTGCTCTTCTACGTCACGTCGATCCTGTTCGTGGTGGTCGTGCTCGGCGGCGTGCTGGGCGCGTACGTGAAGCTGAACATCTTCCAGCTCTTCCGCTATCTGAAGGAGGAGTTCTTCCTGGTCCTCGGCACGTCGACCGCCGAACCCGCGCTTCCCGGGCTGATGCGCAAGCTGCAGTTCATGGGCGTCGAGCGGTCCACGGTCGGCCTGGTCGTACCGACCGGCTACAGCTTCAACCTCGACGGCGCGGCGATCTACCTCTCCCTCGCCACGCTGTACATCGCCCAGGCCACCGACACACCGCTGACCTTCACCCAGCAACTCGGCCTGCTCGCCGTCATGCTGCTCACCTCCAAAGGCGCGGCAGGCGTCGCGGGCGGCGGCTTCATCGCCCTCACCGCGACCCTGTCCACGGTCGGCCACGTCCCGGCCGCGGGCATCATGCTCATCTTCGGTATCGACAAGTTCATGTCGGAGTGCCGGGCGCTGGTGAACTTCTTCGGCAACGCCGTCGCCACCCTGTTCATCGCCAAGTGGGACAAGGGACTGGACCTCGCCAGGGCGCGCGACGTGCTGGCGGGCAGGGTCGTCGAGGACCCGGCGGTCCCGCTGGAGAAGGCCGGCGACGGTCCCACGGCAGCGGAACCGGGAACGGCAGTGGCGACGGAACCGGGAACGGCAGTGGCGACGGAACCGGGAACGGAAGCGAAAGTCGCCGAGGTGAGGCACTGATGGCCGCCTCCGTCCTCATCGCGCCCGACAAGTTCAAGGGCTCCCTCAGCGCCGACGAGGTGGCCCTCGCCCTCCAGCGTGGGCTCCTGGAAGGGGCGCCCCACCTCCGGGTCGACCGGCTCGCGCTCGCGGACGGCGGAGAGGGCAGCGTGGCCGCCGCGTGCTCCGCCGGGTTCACGGCCCGGGAGGTCACCGTGACCGGGCCGACCGGGGACCCCGTCACGGCGGCCGTCGCCGTACGGGGCCGTACCGTCCTCGTCGAGGCCGCGGCGATCTGTGGGCTCGGCGTCCTGCCGGGCGGACGTACGGCACCGCTGACGGCCACCAGCCGCGGCGTCGGAGAGGCCATCGGGCACGTACTGGCCGACCCGGCCGGCACACCGGACACCATCGTCCTGGCCCTCGGCGGCGTGGCCACCACCGACGGCGGCGCCGGGCTGCTCCAGGCGCTCGGCGCCGCGCTGCACCGTGCCGACGGCTCACTGGCCGGGCCGGGTGGGGGCGGTCTCGCCGGCCTCCGCACCGCCGGACTCGGCTCCGCCCGCGACGCGTTCGCCGGTGTCGACCTCGTCCTCGCCACCGACGTGGACAACCCCCTGCTCGGGCCGAGGGGCGCGGCCGCCGTCTACGGGCCGCAGAAAGGCGCGGGCGAGCGTGACGTCCGCCGGCTGGACGCCGCGCTCGGGCACTTCGTACGGCGGCTGGAGGCGGACGGGGCCACCGGGGCGGCGGCCCTCGCCGAGGCGCCCGGGGCCGGAGCCGCCGGAGGGCTCGGCTTCGCCGGGATGCTGCTCGGCGGACGGGTGCGGCCGGGCGCCGACTACTTCCTCACCCTGCTCGGGGCCGACCGGCTGCTCGACGGGAGCGACCTGGTGGTGACCGGCGAGGGCAGCCTCGACGAGCAGTCGCTGTCGGGCAAGCTGCCCGTCGCGCTGGCCCGGCGGGCCGGCGAACGGGGGGTGCCCGTGCACGCCGTCGCCGGGCGGTGCACGCTGCCCGCGGCGCGGACCGCCGCCCACTTCCGTTCCGTGCAGGCCCTGACGGATCTGACGGACCGGGACTGCGCGCGCGACAGCGCCCTGTCGGCCCGGCTCCTCGCGCAGTGCGGGCGGGCCCTCGCCGAGCGCTGGATCATGTCCGGGGACGACGGGGACGACGAGCAGGAGGACGCTGCCGGCGGATGAGTAGGCTGCGCCTATCGAACGTGGCTACGACCTCGGAGGCGCCGTGGACGCCCGGCAGCTGGAGTACTTCCTCGCCATCGTCGAGCACGGCGGCTTCAGCAAGGCGGCCGCCGCGCTCCACGTGGCGCAGCCGTCGCTGTCGCAGGCGATGGCCAATCTGGAGGCCGACCTCGGGGTGGCCCTCTTCCACCGGGTGGGCCGCGGTGTCGTCCTGAGCGAGGCCGGGGCCGAGCTGCTGGAGCCCAGCCGGCGCGTCCTGCGCGACCTGGCCGCCGTACGCGACACCGCCGCCGCGCTGTCCGGGCTGCACGGCGGCACCGTCGAGGTGGCGACCATGCCCTCGCCCGGCATCGAGCCGCTCACCACCCTCGTCCACCGCTTCGCCGAGCTCCACCCGTCCGTGACGGTGAGCACGCAGGCCGCCTTCACCCCCGACGAGGTGATCCGGCTGGTGCGCAGCGGCGCCTGCGAGCTCGGGCTGCTCGGCTCCGCCAGCCCCGTCAACCCGTCCGGGCTGGACGTCCTGCACGTCGAGGACCAGCCGTTCGTGGTCGTCGCCGCACCGGGCGGCCCCCTGGAGGACGGTGTCACGATCGCGCCCGGGGACCTCACCGGGCAGAAGCTCATCGCGTCCCGGACCGGCAGCCTGATGCGCAGCATCGTCGACGACATCACCGCGGGCGGCACCGGCACGGAGATCGTGACGGTCGTCGACCACCGCACCTCCATCCTGCCCCTGGTGCTCACCGGGGTGGGCGTCGCCGTGCTGCCCTCCTCCTGGACCCGGCTGGCCCGCCGCTGCGGGGCGGTGGTCGCCCCCATCGAGCCGACCGCCCACCTGCACGTGGCGATGGTCAGCCTGCCCGCCCACCTGACGCCCGCCGCCCGCGCCTTCCTCGCCCTGACCAGGTCCCTGGGCCGGCGACGCGCACGCGACGCCTGACGCACCATCCATCGGCCACACCTATACGTGGCATCGGAAGCAGGTCTTGGACGCCCCGCGACCCCGCTGTGTTGACTCGAATCGACCACATCACCGCAGCACCGCGCACCACAGCGAGCCGGAGGCACCCATGACCGCACCCCGCACGTTCCGTATCGCCGCCGTCCCCGCCGACGGGGTGGGCAAGGAGGTGGTCGCGGCCGGGCGCGCCGTCCTGGACGCGCTCGCCGAGGACTCCCGGGGGTCCGAGGACGCCTTCGCCTTCGCCTGGGAGGAGTTCCCCTGGGGCTGCGAGTACTACGAGCGGACCGGCAAGATGATCGACGACGACGGGCTCGACCGGCTCAAGGAGTTCGACGCGATCTACTTCGGCGCGGTCGGCTGGCCCACCGTCCCCGACCACATCAGCCTCTGGGGCCTGCGTCTGAAGATCTGCCAGAGCTTCGACCAGTGGGCCAACGTCCGCCCCGTGCACTTCCTCCCCGGCATCACCAGCCCGCTGCGCAAGGCCGACGACACCGAACTCGACTGGGTCGTCGTCCGCGAGAACAGCGAGGGAGAGTACGCGGGACTCGGCGGCCGCAACCTCTCCGGGCGCGGTCAGGGTGGTGAAGTCGCCGTCCAGTCGGCCCTGTTCACCGAGGTCGGCTGTGAGCGCATCATGCGCTTCGCCTTCGACCTCGCCCGGACCCGCACCCGCCGCAAGGTCTCCTCCGTCACCAAGAGCAACGCCCAGCAGTACGGCATGGTGCTGTGGGACGACGTGTTCAAGCGGGTCGCCGCCGACTACCCGGACGTCGAGACCGAGAGCGTCCTCGTCGACGCGATGTCCGCGAAGTTCGTCCTCCGCCCCGAGGACCTCTCCGTCGTCGTCGCCTCCAACCTCAACGCCGACATCCTCTCCGACCTCGGCAGCGCGCTGGCCGGCAGCCTGGGCCTGGCCGCCAGCGCCAACCTCAACCCCGAACGCCGCTTTCCGAGCATGTTCGAGCCCGTGCACGGCTCCGCCCCCGACATCGCGGGCCAGGGCCTCGCCAACCCGATCGGCGCGGTCGGCAGCGCGGCCCTGATGCTGGAGCACTTCGGGCTGGCGGACCAGGCGGCCCGGCTGCACAGGGCCATCGAGGCCACCACCGCTGCGGGCGTCCTCACCCGAGACGTCGGCGGTACCGCGTCGACCGAGGACGTCACCAAGGCGCTGATCGACGCGCTGAACGCCTGACGGCACGGACAGTACGGAGGGACGGCGGGCGGGGTGCTCCGGACGGCACCCCGCCCGCTCCGCCGTGCGCTACGCGTTCGCCGGCAGTACGTGCTCGCCGAGTGTGTCCGTGCTCAGGCACAGCGAGCAGACCACCGCGTCGTGCGCGGCGCAGGCGGTCAGATCGGGGCGCTCGTACGGCTGCCCGCAGACATGGCAGTCGTACGTGACCGCGCTCGGGTTGCCGTCCGCGTCCAGCGGCGGCTCGGCGATGCCGTCGTCGGTGCGGCGCAGGTAGTACTTGCCCTTGGTGGCGATGGCCATCAGCGGGGTGAGGACGAAGGCGATCACGACGGCGGCGACGGGGGAGTACGGCTGGAGGGCGTCGCCGAAGAGGTGGAAGTACATGGCGATGGACAGGCCGGAGGCGGCGGTGAAGGCCACGACGCCGACCGGGTTGACGGCGTACAGCATGCCGCGGCGGAACTCGGGGGCGTGCGGGGAGAGCTTCAGCACGTACTTGTTGATGCCGATGTCGGTGGCGACGGTGACGACCCAGGCGATCGCGCAGTTCGAGTAGAAGCTCAGGATGCTGTTGAGGAAGCTGAACATGTCGGCCTCCATCAGCGCGAGCGCGAAGCCCAGGTTGACCAGGACGAAGACCATACGGCCGGGGTAGCGCTTCGTGACGCGGGTGAAGGAGTTCGTCCAGGCCAGCGAACCGGAGTACGCGTTCGTGACGTTGATCTTGATCTGGCTGATCACGACCAGGACCACGGCCAGCGGGACCACCAGCCAGGACGGCATCATCGCGTCGAAGGCGCCGCGGAACTGCTGGATCGGCTCGGGCGCGGCGTCCGGGCCCACCTCGGCGAGGATGTACACGGCGAGGAAGACGCCGATGGCCTGCTTCAGCGCGCCCAGCACCACCCAGCCGGGCCCGGCCATCACCACGGCGGCCCACCAGCTCCTCTTGTTCGCCTCCGTCTTCGGCGGCATGAAACGCAGGTAGTCGATCTGCTCGCCGATCTGCGCGATGAGGGAGAGGCAGACGCCCGCGCCGAGGAGGACCGAGGCCGTGTCGATGCCGCCGTCGCCGTCCGTGCCGGCGTACGCGAGGAAGCGGTCGACCGTGCCGGGGTCGGTGGCGACCAGGTAGACCAGCGGCGCGACCATCAGCACCAGCCAGATCGGGGTGGTCCACACCTGAAGCTTGCTGAGCGCCTTCATGCCGTAGATCACCAAGGGGATGACCATGAGGGTGGAGACCAGATAGCCCAGCCACAGCGGCATGCCGAAGCCCAGCTTCAGGCCCTGCGCCATGATCGAGCCCTCGAGGGCGAAGAAGATGAAGGTGAAGCTGGCGAAGATGACGCTGGTGAGCACCGAGCCGTAGTAGCCGAAACCGGAACCGCGGGTGATCAGATCCAGGTCGATGTTGTAGCGGGCGCCGTAGTACGCGAGCGGGAAGCCGGTGACGAAGATGACGGCGGCGGCGACGGCTATCGCGAGCAGCGCGTTGCCGGTGCCGTGGGTGAGGCCGATGCCGGCGCCGATGGAGAAGTCGGCCAGGTAGGCGATGCCGCCGAGGGCCGTGGTCGCCACGACCATCGGGGACCAGCGGCGGTAACTGCGGGGCGCGAAGCGGAGGGTGTAGTCCTCCAGGGTCTCCTTGACGGCCTGGCCGGTGGGCGGGGCCGGCCGGCGGGAGGCGGGTCCTGGTCCGGCGGTCGGCGCCGCCGATCGTGACTCTGTTGTGCTCATGTCACCTCTCCGGTGTGTGGTGGGGAAGAGCGGGGCTGGGCTGGAGGTGCGCTCAGAGGCGGCCGGCGTGCAGGGCCATCTGCGTCATGGCCCGCCGGGCGTGCTCCGTCACCGCGGCCGGCGAGTCGCCGAGGTGGACGTGGAGCGCCCGGTACGCCTCGTCGAGGCGGCCGGCGAGGACCAGTTCGAGGATCTCGATGTGTGCGGTGACGGTCGAATCCACCCGGTCGCGGGTGAGGAAGTCGTACATCCGCACCCGCCGGGCCCGCCGCTGGGCCGAGACCAGTGCCTCGGTGAGCGCCGGGTTGCCGCAGGCGCGGGAGAGCTCGGCGTGGAACCGTTCCTCCTCGATCACGAAGCGGAGGCCGGGGACCGGCGGGTGCTCGCGCATCTCGTACCAGCGCCGCAGCTCCGCCTCGACGATCTCCGGATCGTGCCGGACGGACGGGTCCTCGATCACGCGGGCGATCCCGCGCAGTTCCAGGGTGACTCCGAGCTCGTACAGGTCCGTCAGCCGGGCGAGGGTGGGCAGGGTGACCCGGAAGCCGTCGTCCCCGCGCTCGACCAGGCCGTCGGCGAGCAGCCGGGCCAGTGCCTCGCGGACCGGGGTGCGCGACACTCCGAACCGCGCGGCCAGCCGCATCTCGGCCAGCCGCTCGCGCGGTGCGAAGTCACCGCTGAGCACGGCCTCCCGCAGCCGGACGTAGACCTCCTCGCGGAGCGAGGGCGCGGACGCCGGAGCGGACGCCGGCGCCGCACGCTCCGCGGGGGCCGTGTCCAGCTGCGTATACAGATCGGAGTCCATGGCGGGACACGCTAGGAAGCACTTGTTTCCCGTGAGTTCCGCATGTCGTGAACGGTTTGTTACATGGCGCTCGGCACGGACGGCTCCAAGGAGGTGCCGGAGGTCCCGGAGGTCACGTCGTCCCAGTGCACCGTCCGGTCGCACCAGCGCTTCAGGAGGGTGTGATCGTGGCCGACGGCGAGGAGCCCGGCGCCGGTCGCGGTCCGGTAGTCCTCGACGGCCGCGACCAGCGCGGCGGTGGTGGAGGCGTCGAGCATCGCGGTCATCTCGTCGCAGATCAGCAGGCGTGGGCGCAGTACGAGGGCGCGGGCGAGACACGCGCGCTGGAGCTGGCCGTCGCTGACCTCGTGGGGCCGTCTGCCCAGCAGGTCCGGCGTCAGGCCGACGGCCGCGGCCAGCTCGGCCACCCGGTCCGGTACGTCCTCGCGGCGGCCGGTGGCGCGGAGTGGTTCGGCGATCAGGTCGGTGAGCCGCAGCCGGGGGTCCGCGGAGAGCCGGGGCTGCTGGAAGACGACACCGACGGTGGTGCGCTGCGCGCGCGGGGCGCGGTGCCGCCACCGCCGTACGGGCGCGCCGTCGAGCAGCAGGGTGCCGGAGTCGGGGCGGTGCAGCAGGGCCGCGACCCGGGCGAGGGTGGACTTGCCGCAGCCGCTGGGGCCCAGCAGGCCGACGGCCTCGCCGGGCGCGACGGTCAGGGAGGCGTTCCGTACGGCCGGGGCCCTCCGGTCGTAACCGGCGGTGACGGCGCGCAGTTCGAGCAGGGGCTGTTCAGGCACGGGCGTTCTCCGGGGCGGGCGTGGTGGAGCGGAGTTCCTCGGCGCCGGAGGCCGGGAGGGGGTGGTGGCAGGCGAGCCCGTCGGTCACCGGAGGCAGTGCGGCGCAGGCGCCGGTGGCCCGGGGACAGCGCGGGGCGAAGGCGCAGCCGCCGGGCAGGTCGCCCAGTTCCGGGGGCATTCCCGGGATGGGGGTGAAGGCGCGGTCGGGCAGGGCCTGGAGCAGGCCGCGGCTGTAGGGGTGGCGGGGGCCGGGGGAGCCGAAGAAGCGACGGGCGTCGGTCAGTTCGACGATGCGGCCCGCGTACATCACGGCGACCCGGTCGGCGATGCGTTCGGCCGCCGCCAGATCGTGGGTGATCATCAGCAGGCCCCGGCCGGTTCCGTCACCCGTCTCCGCGTCGACGTGCCGCCGCAGTTCGTCGACCGTACGGTCCACCAGGTCCCGGTCGAGCCCGGTGGTCGGCTCGTCGGCGAGCAGCAGGGGCGCGTCGCCGACGAGGGCGAGCGCGGTGGCGGCGCGCTGGGCGAGACCGCCGGAGAGCTCGTGCGGATGGCGGTCGAGGTGGCCGGCGGGGAAGGCGACGCGCTCGGCCGCCGCCCGCGCCGCGGCCCGTACGGCGGCACGGCCCCGGACCCCGGTCAGCGCGGCGACCGTCTCCTCCAGCTGCGAGCGGATGGTGCGTACGGGGGTCAGGTGCGCGGCGGGACTCTGCGGCACGAGGCCGATCAGGCGGCCCCGCACGGTACGGCCGAGGGTCTTCTCGTCGGCGGTGAGCAGGTCGAGGCCGCCGAGGCGGGCGCTGCCCGCGCTCTGGGCGTTGGCGGGCAGCAGCCCGAGGAGGGCGGAGGCGAGCACGGACTTGCCGCAGCCGCTCTCGCCGATCAGGGCCAGGCACTCGCCGGGCGCCACGTCGAAGTGGGCGTCGGTGACGGCGGCGACGCGGCGTCCGCCGGGCATGAGGAAGCGCACCGACAGCCCGCGCACGGACAGGACGGGGGTTCGCTCGGTCACGGCATCGGCTCCGATCGAGGACGGGTGGCCCATCAGAGCATCAGCTCCGACCGGCGCCGTGGATTGATCCGCTCCCGCCAGGCCCCGGCCAGGCCGGCGATGGCGAGGGTCGGGACGATGATGAACAGGCCCGGGAACAGGGTCGGCCACCACTGCCCGGCCAGCAGCGAGCTCCGCGCGGACTGGACGAGGTTGCCGAGGCTCGCCATGTGGGCGGGCAGCCCGAGCCCGAGGAAGGACAGGGCCGACTCGTGCCACATGGCGTGCGGCACCATCAGCACGGCGGCGAGCGCGGCCTGCGGCAGCACGGCCGGCAGCAGATGCCGTACCGCGACCCGCCACCGCGAGGCACCCCCGGAGACGGCGGCGTCGATGTACGGGCGGGAGCGCAGCGACAGCACCTCGGCGCGCACGATCCGCGCGGTCGACAGCCAGTGCGTGGCGGCGACCGAGACGGCCACCGGCACGACACCCGGCCGGAACAACGCGACGATGAAGATGCCGAGCAGCAGGTGCGGCACGGACGACAGGGTGTCCACCACCCGCATCACGCACCGGTCGGCCCAACCGCCCAGGGCCCCGGCGGCCGCCCCGACCGCGGTGCCGATCACGGTCGCCACGAGCGCCGCCACGAGACCGACGAGCAGGGAGACCCGCAGCCCGTAGACGCAGCGCAGCAGCAGGTCCCGCCCGAGGTCGTCGGTGCCGAACGGGTGCGCCCAGCTGGGCGGTTGGAGCTCGGCCGCCAGGTCGACGGCCTGCTGGTCGAGCTGGGCCAGCGGCGGGACGAGGAGCACGGCGAGGACGGTCACCGCCACCAGCGCGGCGGAGACACGGACCCGCACCGTACGGGTGGAGCGGCGTTTCGTGCCGTACGACCGCCACGGCGTGCTTCCGGTGCCCGCCTCGGCGGCGGGAGCGTCACATGTCACTGAACTTCACCCTCGGGTCGAACAGGCCGTACAGCAGGTCCGCGAGCAGGTTGCCGGCCAGGACGGCGGCCGTGGCCAGCACGGTCAGGGCGGCGAGCAGCGGGAAGTCGACGGCGGTCGCCGCCTCGACGGTGGCCGCGGCGATCCCCGGCCAGCTGAACACGCTCTCCACCAGCAGCGCGCCGGTGATCAGCTCGGGCACGCGGGAACCGATCAGTGTGAGCACCGGCAGCAGCCCGGAGCGCAGCGCGTGGCCGAGCAGTACGGTGCCCTCGCTCAGTCCCCGGGCCCGGGCCCCGCGTACGGGGTCCTCCGCGAGCGCGTCCCCGACGCCCTGCCGGACGTACAGCGTGAACCAGGGCAGCTGGGAGACGGCGAGCACACCGGCGGGGAGCACGATGTGGCTCGCCACCTGCCCGAAGGTGACCTGTTCGCTGGCCGTGTCGGTGAGGCCCCCGGCCGGCAGCACGTCCAGCTGGAGCGCGAACAGCCAGACGGCGAGCAGCGCGGTCCAGAAGACCGGCGCGGCCTCCAGGGCGTACGACAGCGAGGTGACGGCCCGGTCCAGCGGGCCGCCGGGGCGGCGGGCGGCGAGGACGCCGAGCAGCGTGCCGGCGAGGACGGCCACCGTGAAGGCGACCGCGCACAGCAGCGCGGACCAGACGAGGCGTTCGCCGATGACCTGGGTGACCGGCTGCCGCAGCACGGCGGAGTGGCCGAGGTCGCCGGTGAGCGCGGACGTCAGCCAGTGCCACCAGCGGGTGACGAAGGGTTCGTCCACGCCCAGGTTGGCCCGCAGCCGGTCCAGGGTCTCCTGGTCGGCGCCGAGGGCGGCGGTGCCCGCGTACGCCTTGACGGGGTCGAACGGGGAGGCGGCGGCGATCGCGAACACGCCGAAGGTGACGACGAGGAGGACGGGGGCGGCGAACAGCAGCCGCCGCCCCGCCAGCCGCGCCATGTCCGGCCAGGGGAGGGCTCTCACTTCTTCGGCTGCCAGTCCTCGAGGTTCCACCACGGGCCGCTGGCGAAGCCGTGCTCGTGCGGCTCGACCTGCGTGGTCAGCCCGTCCCAGCGGTCGGCGAGCACGTAGATGTGGTCGATGTGGGTGAGGAAGGTGTAACCGGGGTCCTTCGCGAGCTCCCGCTGGACCGTGTCGTAGGCGGCCTTGCGGTCCTCGCGGTCCTGGGTGCGGCGGCCGGTGTCGAGGGCCTCGTCCACCGCCGGGTTGTCGTACCGGGCCATGTTGTTGAAGCCGTTGCCCGCGAGGGAGGAGTGCAGCGTGGTGTACAGGCCGAAGTCGGGGTCGCCCGTGCTGCCGCCGCCCGCGAGGACCGCGTCCTCGCCCATCCGCGGCTCGATGACCTCCCAGGTGGCGCTCTCCACCTTCACCTCGATGCCGGCCTTCTTGGCGTCGGAGGCGTAGGCGAGGGCGTGGTCCTGGCGGAGCTTGTCGCCCGCGGGGGAGAAGAGGGTGAACGAGGCCCGCAGCCCGTCCTTGGCCCGGATGCCGTCCTTCCCGGGCTTCCAGCCGGCCCGGTCCAGGATGTCCTTCGCCTTCGCCAGGTCCTGTGCGCGCTCGACGCCCTTCGCGAACCAGGCGTCGTTGCTGGGCAGCGGCCCGTACGCCGGGCGGCCCGCGCCGTCGAGGATCCGCTCGACCATGGCCTCGCGGTCCACGGCGGCGTCGAGGGCCCGCCGGATCGCGCGGTCGCCGGTGACCTCGTTCGCCGTGGGCAGGGTGACGGCGCGGTAGTCGTAGGACTTCGCCTCGTAGGTCACCTTGTTCGCATCGTTCTCGAAGGTCGCGGCGAGGTTCGGCGGGAGGACCGCGCCGTCGAGGTCGCCGGAGCGCAGCCGGGTGGCGCGCACGTCGTCGTCCTTGATGATCGCCATGGTCAGCTTCCTCACCTTCGGCGCGCCGCCCCAGTAGTCGGGGTTGGCCTCGAAGGTGAGCTTCTCGCCCTTGCTCCAGCCGGTGAGGACGTACGGACCGGTGCCGATCGGCTTGGTGTTGAACGAGCCGGTGTTGGGATCCTGTTCGCCCGCGATGTGCTCGGGGACGATGGGCAGGACGGTGCGGGCTGCGAACGCCGCGTAGGGGTACCTGAGCGTGAAGACGACCTTGTCGTCGCCCTCCGCCCGTACCTCCTTGATGGCGTCCAGTTCGCTGCGCGCCGTGTTGTTCGTCTTCTCGTCGAGGACGGTCTCGTAGGTGAAGACGACGTCGGCGGAGGTCAGCGGTTCGCCGTCGCTGAACTCCACGCCGTCGCGCAGGGTGTAGGTGTACGTCCGGCCGTTGTCGCCGACCTCGGGCAGCTCGCTCGCGAGGGCGGGCGTCAGTTCCTGGTCGGCGTCCAGGGCGAGCAGCCCGTCGAAGATCTTGGAGTTGCCGTCCTTGCCGTAGCCGAGCAGCGGGCTGAGGGTGTCCGGTTCCCACGGCACCCCGAGCACCACGGAGTCGGCGGACGCGCCGCCGTCCGCGCCGCCGCCCGGCGCGGAGCAGGCGGCGAGCGAGCCGATCACCGCAGCCGCGGCGGCGGCCTGCCGTATCCGTCGGACCGTCATGGACCTCACACCCAACACCCAACCCCTGTTGTTGCTGCCACTGCTGTCACGGCTGTCGCCGCTGTTACGACAGAATCGTTATTGCATATTAGTTGCAGCTGGGGCTGTGGGTGTAGGGCAGCACATGGAAAGGGGGCGCTGCGGGCCGCTCGTGGCCGGCCCGCAACGCCCCCCGGTCTCGCCCGAGGTGGTGCCTCAGGAGTTGATCTGCTGGGTGACGAGGCTGGAGAAGGTCGTCAGCCGGGTGTAGACACCCGGGTAGCCGGCCGCCGCACAGCCGTTGCCCCAGGAAGTGATGCCTGCCAGGACGCCCCCGATCATCAGGGGACCGCCGCTGTCGCCCTGGCAGGTGTCCACGCCGCCGGAGGAGTATCCGGCGCACACCATGTCGCTCGCCTTGTAGGACGAGCCGTAGGACGAGGAACAGCTCGCGTCGGACACGGTCGGCACCGTCGCCGTGCGCAGCTGGTTGGAGGAGCTGCCGTTCGAGGAGGTGGTGCCCCAGCCGAGGATGCGGGCGGTGGTGCCGGCCGCGTACACGCCGGTCTGCGAGGAGGAGACGTACGGCGCCGTGGTGTACGGCATCGACGTCGACAGGGTCAGCACCGCCACGTCGTAACCACGGGTGGCCGTCGTGTAGTTCGGGTGGATCCATATCTTGCTGACCTGGCTGACCGTGCCGTTGGTGCCGTTGCGGTAGGTGCGGCCGCCGACGACACGGGTGCTGCTGGTGGTTCTCCCGACCATGCAGTGGGCGGCCGTGACGACCTTGTTGGCCGCGACCAGGGTGCCGCCGCAGAACTGGGACTGCGAGGCGTTGGTGATCTGCATGACGTACGGGTACGCGCTCGCGGTGGTGGTCGTGCCACCGACGATGGGCTGGGGAGCGGCGACCGCGGAGGGGGCGCCCAGCAGCGTGGCCGCCGCGGCGGCGGCGGTCGCGGCGGCGGCGACGACGGTCTTCTTGGCGCGGTTGAACCCGAACAAAGGAGTCTCCATTCGTGGGGATGCCGGTGGGGGTCGCGCGGGTGGGGGTGGTGCACGAAAGCCGGCCGCGCCTCCCCGGAAGGGGAAGCGTGGGAGGGGGAGGCGCCGGTTCCGTGTGCCCTGGCGAGCGGCACGCCCTCACGCTAGGAGCGGCACGGAAGGGTGCCCAAGTGGGGAACTCCCTAGGTGAGTTGGGAAGGGAAAACCCTCGATGACCCCATGCCCGGTTTGAACTTAGGCTGACCCCGAGAAGCCGTCCGGAACGTCCGGGGGAGGTCAGCTCGTACGGTGTCCCGCCGCCAGCCGCACGATGTCCACCCGCGACCTGATCCCCAGCTTCCGGTACACCCGGGTGAGGGTGGCCTCGACCGTCTTGACACTGATGAACAGCCGCCCGGCGATCTCCCGGTTGGTCGCCCCCTCCATGACGAGCTCGGCGACCTGCCGCTCCGTCGCGGCCAGGACGGCCAGCGCGGCCGGCACGGCCGGTGCGGCGACGGCCTGCTGCGGGCGCGGCGCCGGGGCGAGCGCAGCCCGCTCGGCCTGCCGCAGCCAGGGCAGGGCCCGGCAGCGGCGGAACAGCCGCGTCGCCTCCTCGTACGGCCCCGGACCGGGCCGGTACGCGCGCAGCCCGGCCAGGGCGTACGCGGCCCGCGCCTCCTCCAGACCGTGGCCCAGCCCGGCCAGCCGGTCCTGGGCGGACGCCAGTTGCCGTGCCGCCGCGTCGACCTCACCGCGCGCGGCCCGCACCAGCGCCTCGGCCCGGTCCAGGACCCCGAGCATGCTCTCCCGCCCCAGCCGCAGGGCGCGCTCCCGCGCGACGTCGACGACCTCCTGGGCCTCCGCGTGCTCCCGGACGCGCACCAGCGCCTCCGCCAGGTCGCCCTGCCAGCGCCCGCGCGCCGGATCGGTGACCCCGAGGCTCTCCTCCAGCTCCCGCACCCGGCGCAGCGACCGCACGGCACCCGCCGCGTCCCCGGCCACCAGCCGTGCGTACCCGAGGGCGCCGAGGGCGAGGGAGAGGTACATCAGGTCGCCGTCCCCCTCGGCGTGCTCCACCGCCTCCCGGGCCAGGGCCATCGCCCGGTCGACGTCCCCGCCGGACGCCTCCGCCAGCGAGGCCTGCATGGCCGAGGCGCCCTCGCCGATACCGGAGTCCCGCGCGAGGCGCAGGCTCTCCCGGGCCAGGTCGAGCGCCCGGCCGCAGTGCCCGGCGCGCAGTTCGGTCTCGGCGAGCCCGCGCAGGAAGTGCACCTCGCTCTCGACCATGCCGCGCCGGCGGACCTCCCGCAGCAGCGCGGTGATGGTGGTACGGGCCTCGGCGAGCCGGTCGCTCATGATCAGCCAGCGGAAACGGGCCGAGCCCGCGCCGTTGTGGTGGCACGCCACCTGCGGGTCGTGCGGCTCCTTCAGCGCCCGCTTGATCGTCGCGGGCGCGTCCGGGTGGCCCATCAGGGTCTCGGTCTGCGCCTGGAAGGACAGCGCCATCAGCTGCGTGCGCCGGATACCGGCCCGCTCCGCCAGCCGTGCCGCGCGTGCGGCCTCCTCGCGGCACTCGGCGAAGTCGCCCTCCACGACCAGGGCCCGCCAGGCCAGCTGGTAGTGGACCAGGGCGAGCAGTTCCGGGTCGTCGCCCGCGTCGGCGAGGGCCTGCGGGAAGACCGCGTCGACCTCGGCTATGGACTGGCCGGCCGCCTCGATCACCACCATCCAGGCCCGCACCCGGTCGGCGGGCTCGGTGGCCCGGTCCAGCACGTCGCGGGCGATGTCCCGGGCGAGGTCGTTCTCGCCCGCGGTCAGCGCGTCCTCGGCGGCCTGGAGCCGCCGCACGTCCGGTCCGGGGACGGCGTCGGCGGGGGTGTGCCGGGCGGCCAGCAGGCCCAGCTCCGCGGCGACGGAGGGCGCGCCCCGGTCCCGGGCCGCCGCCGCGGCCTCGCCGAGCCGCTCGGCGACCGCG
Source organism: Streptomyces poonensis (assembly GCF_014650915.1). Lineage (GTDB taxonomy): Bacteria > Actinomycetota > Actinomycetes > Streptomycetales > Streptomycetaceae > Streptomyces > Streptomyces poonensis. The sequence goes on from NZ_BMVW01000016.1 coordinate 147,931, forward strand.
GGGTCGGTGCCGGTGGTGGCGAGGGCCAGGTGCCGGGCGCGTTCGATGGGGTCGGAGGCGGCCGTGGACAGCGCGGCGTGGGCCGCGCGCCGCTCCGCCGCGCCGGCCTCCGCGTACAGGGCCGCCGACACCAGGGGATGCGCGAACCGTACGCCCGGGCCCTCCCGTTCGGGGGCGAGCAGGCCGAGCGCGACCGCCTGGCCGGTCTCCGCCTCGGCGTTCTCCCGGCCGGCCGCGTGCAGCAGGGCGAGCGTGGGGCGCGCTCCGGCGCTCGCGACCAGCAGGGTGCGGCGGGTCTCGGCGGACAGCATGTCCAGCCGGTTCAGCACCAGCGCCCGCAGCGAGGTCGGCACGGGCAGTGGCTCGCCGGGGCGCGGCGGCACCGGGCTCTCGGCGAGGACCCGGCCGAGCTCCAGCGCGAACAGCGGGTTGCCGCCGCTGGTGCGGTGGATGTCCCGCACCGTGGAGCGGGGGAGGCCCGTGTAGCCGCGGTGGCCGAGGAGTTCGGCGACCTGGGTCCGGGTGAGCGGGTTGACGCGGACGGTGCGGGTGTCCGGGGGCAACGCGCGTAGATGACGGTCCTGCTCCTGCCCGCCGGTCTCCGTTTCGGTACGGACCGCGCACAGCATCCGCACCGGGAGCCCGCCGAGCCGGCGGGCGGCGAAGCCGAGCAGTTCCGCGCTGGCCGAGTCGAGCCACTGGAGGTCGTCCGCGACGATCAGGACGGGACCCTCGGCGGCGAGGGCGCGCAGGGTCGACAGCACGGCGAGCCGCAGGGCGAGGCCGTCGCGCTGGAGGGTGGACTCGCCGCGGCCGGTGAGCGCCGACTCCAGGGCGTCGCGCTGCGGGGCGGGCAGCCGGTCGGCCACCTCGCCGGCGACCAGGCCGAGGAGATCGGCCAGTGCCAGGAACGGCAGATGGGATTCGGACTCGGTGGCCGAACAGCGCAGCACGGTTCGCGCCGCACCGGCGTATTCCGCGGCCAAGGTGCGCAGAAGTGTCGATTTACCGATTCCCGCGGGTCCGTGCACCAGCACGCTCCCGCCCCGCGACAACTGCTCACGCGCTCCGCTCAGCAGCTCCTCCCGGCCGACGACCAGGTCGGGGCGCGGTCTGCCAGGCTCCTCGAGGTCCCGTCGCACGGTCCACCGCTCCCCTCGTGTGTCGTGTCCGGGCCAATATTAGGCAACGGCTCATTGAATTTCGGAGTGGCGGTGTGGTGAGGAAAACAACAGGTGGGGTAAGGCGGGTCCGGCAGAGGGAAATTCACGGGGGCAATACATGAATATGTCGTCCGTGTGAAGGCCCGGCACCACGCGTCCGGGGCGCCCCGGAACCGGCCGGCCGCCACCCGCCCCGCATCTTCCCGCAGGTCCACCCCGTTCAGGGGTGGTGAGACCCGGGTCACGCGATACAGGATGTTCGGGACCCGTCCGGCAACGAGGAGGAAACATGGCGGTGCGTACGAGCGCCACGGACGAGTTCCGGGCGGCCCGGGACTTCCTGCTGGCGCACCGCGAGGACTACGCCACGGCCCACCGGGACTTCACCTGGCCCCGCCCCGAGTACTTCAACTGGGCCCTCGACTGGTTCGACGTCATCGCCCGCGGCAACGACAGCACCGCCCTGCACATCGTGGAGGAGGACGGCACCGAGACCCGTGTCTCCTTCGCCGCGATGTCGGAGCGCTCGGACCGGGTGGCCAACTGGCTGCGCGAGCGGGGCGTCCGCGCCGACCACCGCGTCCTCGTCATGCTCGGCAACCAGGTGGAGCTCTGGGAGACCGCGCTCGCCGCCATGAAGCTGGGCGCCGTCGTCATCCCCGCCACCCCGCAGCTCGGCAGCGCCGACCTGACCGACCGGGTCGACCGAGGCCGCGTCCGGCACGTGATCGCCCGCACCGAGGACACCGCCAAGTTCGCCGACGTGCCCGGCCGTTACACCCGCGTCGCGGTCGGCGGCGCACCGGACGGCTGGCAGGCCTACGAGGAGACGGCCGCCGCACCCGCGGAGTTCACGCCCGCCGGACCCACCAACGCCGGCGACCCGCTGATGCTGTACTTCACCTCCGGCACGACCGCCCGCCCGAAGCTCGTCGAGCACACCCACGTGTCCTACCCCATCGGCCACCTGGCGACGATGTACTGGATCGGCCTGCGACCGGGCGACGTGCACCTCAACATCTCCTCGCCCGGCTGGGCCAAGCACGCCTGGTCGAACCTCTTCGCCCCCTGGAACGCCGAGGCGACCGTCTTCATCCACAACTACACCCGCTTCGACGCGGCCCGGCTGATGGCGGAGATGGACCGCGCGGGCGTCACCACGTTCTGCGCCCCGCCCACCGTGTGGCGCATGCTCATCCAGGCCGACCTGACCCAGCTGCGCACCCCGCCGCGCGAGGCCGTCGCCGCCGGGGAACCGCTCAACCCCGAGGTCATCGAGCAGGTCCGGCACGCCTGGGGCGTGACCGTCCGGGACGGCTTCGGGCAGACGGAGACGGTCGTCCAGGTCTCCAACAGCCCCGGCCAGGAACTCCGGTCGGGCTCCATGGGCCGCCCCGGCCCCGGCTTCCGCATCGAGCTGCTCGATCCGGTGTCGGGCGCCCCGGGCGCGGCCGAGGGCGAGATCGCCGTCGACCTCTCGGACCGCCCCGTGGGCGTGATGACCGGCTACCACGGCGACCCCGACCGCACGGCCGAGGTCATGGCCGGCGGCTACTACCGCACCGGTGACATCGGCGTCCGGGACGAGGACGGGTACATCACGTACGTGGGGCGGGCGGACGACGTCTTCAAGGCCAGTGACTACAAGATCAGTCCGTTCGAGCTGGAGAGCGCCCTGCTGGAGCACGAGGCGGTCGCCGAGGCCGCGGTGGTGCCCGCCCCGGACGAGGTGCGGCTCGCGGTGCCGAAGGCGTACATCGTGCTGGCCGAGGGCTGGGAGCCGGGCCGCGACACCGCCAAGGTGCTCTTCGACCACTCGCGCCAGGTCCTCGCCCCGTACAAGCGCATCCGCCGCCTGGAGTTCGGCGCGCTGCCCAAGACGGTGTCCGGCAAGATCCGCCGGATCGAGCTGCGCGAGGCGACGGCCGCGGGTTCGGATGCCGAGTACCGCGAGGAAGATTTCCGGTGAGCGGACTCTCCTGCGCCCACGGGGCCGACGCGGGTGCTCGAGCCGGCCGTCAACTGTCCTGCGCGGGTGCCGCCTTCTCCAGGTCGTCGATGCTGCCGGACATGATCGTGCGGAGGTGTTCGGTGAGGTGCTGGAGCGGCCAGTCCCACCAGGCCAGGGCCAGCAGACGGTCGATGTCGGCGTCGCTGTGGCGGCGGCGGAGGAGTCGGGCGGGGTTGCCGCCGACGACGCCGTAGTCGGGGACGTCGTCGACGACGACGGAGCCGGCGGCGATGATCGCCCCGTGGCCGATGCGGACGCCGGGCATGACCGTGGACCGGTGGCCGAACCAGACGTCGTTGCCGACCACCGTGTCTCCCCGTCCGGGCAGGCCGGTGATGAGGTCGAAGTGCTCGGCCCAGGAACCGCCCATGATCGGGAAGGGGAACGTCGAGGGGCCGTCCATGCGGTGGTTGGCGCCGTTCATGATGAACCGCACGCCCTCGCCCAGCGCGCAGAACTTCCCGATGACCAGTTTCTCCGGTCCGTAGTGGTAAAGCACGTTGCGGGTCTCGAAGGCGGTCGGATCGTCCGGGTCGTCGTAGTAGGAGAACTCCCCGACCTCGATCAGCGGTGAGGTGACCAGCGGTTTCAGCAGCACCACGCGCGGCTGCCCGGGCATGGGATGCAGCGCGGTCGGGTCGGCGGGGAGGGGGGCGGTTGGCATGACGAAACGTTTCCTTCCGACGAGGAGTCTTCGCGGGCTCGGGGGTGAGGTGTCAGGCGTCGGCGGCCGACGCCGGGGCCGGCCGCACGGCCAGGTGATCGCCCCGCCAGCGCCGGCGCAGCCGGCGGTCGTGGCTGACGACGACGAGGGCGCCGTCGTAGTCGGCCAGGGCGGCTTCCAGGTCCTCGGCCAGGGCGGGTGAGAGATGGTTGGTGGGTTCGTCGAGCAGCAGGACCTCCGACGGCTCGCTGAGCAGCCGCGCCAGGGCGAGACGCTGCCGCTGCCCGGTGGACAGCCGGGCGACCGGCACCGTGAACCGGTCGGGGTCGAACAGGCCGAGGGACAGCAGCCGTTCGGCGTGCTCGTCGGCGTCCCCCGCCCGGCCGCGGGCGAAGGCTGCCAGCAGGGTCTCGCCCGGTCTCCCGGGGTGCGGCTCCTGGGGGAGGTGGCCGATCCTGCCGTGTCGGGTGACGCTGCCGCTGTCGGGGGCGAGTCGCCCGGCCAGGACGCGGAGCAGGGTGCTCTTGCCCGCTCCGTTCGGCCCCGTGATCAGCAGGCGCTCGCCCGCCTTCACGGTGAGGCTCGTACGGTCGAGCCGGTCCGTGACGGCGATGTCGGCGGCGTCGAGCACGACGCCCCGCAGGCGGCGGGACCGCAGTACGGGGGTGAAGCGCAGCGGCTCCGGCGGGGGCGGGACCGGGTCCGCCAGGAGGCGGCGCAGCCGTTCCTCGGCGTTGCGCACCCGGCCGGCGAGCGACTGCTGCACCCGGCCGCCCGCCCGGTCGTAGGCCATCTTGTTGCCGTCCCTCATCGCCCGGCCCGGGGCCACCCGGCGAGCGGTGGTCGCGGCGGTCTCGCGGAGCCGGTCGACGTCGGCCCGCCACTGCTCGTGCGCCTGGGCCCAGCGCTGCCGGGCCGCCGCCTTCTCGGCGAGGTAGCCGGCGTAGCCGTTGCCGTACCGGACGACGCGGCGCCGGTCGGCGTCCACCTCCAGCAGGCTCGTGGTGACGCGGTCGAGGAAGGCCCGGTCGTGGGAGACCGCCACCGTGGTGCCCCGCCGGGTGCGCAGGTGTTCCTCCAGCCAGTCCAGGGCGGTCTCGTCGAGATGGTTGGTCGGCTCGTCCAGCAGCAGTACCTCCGGCCCGGCCGCGAGGACGGCCGCCAGCCGCAACCTGACCTGTTCGCCGCCGGAGAGACCGCCCACGGTACGGTCACGGTCCACCAGCCCGAGGCCGAGTCCGTGCAGGGCACGGTCCACGCGGGCGTCGGCGTCGTAGCCGCCGCGCAGCTCGAAGACCGTCAGCAGTTCGCCGTACTCGGTCATGGCCGGCTCGGCGACCGACTCGTCGCCGTCGGCCATCACCGCCTCCAGGCGGCGCATCCGTTCCTCGACGGCGCGCAGCCCGCTCAGGGCCCGGTCGAGGATCTGCTGGACGGTCGCGTCCGGCGGCAGCCGCTCGTCCTGGGCGAGATAGCCGACGCCGCCGTCGGCATGGACGACGACCTCTCCCTGGTCGGGCCGTTCACGGCCGGCGAGCAGACGCAGCAGCGTGGTCTTGCCGGATCCGTTCTCACCGACGATCCCGGTGCGCTCGCCCGCGGCGAGCGAGCAGGTCACCGAGTCAAGAACGAGCCTGCCGTCGAAGGACTTGCTGACGGCGAGAGCGGTGATCTGTGTGGGCATACGGGCACTCCGAGGCATTCGTGGACGGGGCGGCCGTCGAGGGCCGCAGGGCCGGGCGAACGCTTCGGAAGAGCATCGATCACTCCACTAGTGCGACAACTGATGCATTAAGATGCTGCCACAACGCCGTCCTCCGAGCAACGGACTTATCGAGCAACGGACGTACTGGCCAACGGACTTACTGACCAACGGACGTACTGAGCAGCGAACACGTCGAGCAACGGACCATCAGCGATGACTACCGCAGCCCCAGAACCGGAAGGCAACCGGCCGCCGCCGGCCCGGCGCCGCCCCGGCGGCCGTACCGCCCGTATCCGTACGCAGGTGCTCGACGCGGTCCTCGCGGAACTCGGGGAGCGCGGTTACGACGGGCTCACCATGGAGGCCGTCGCCGCCCGTGCCGGAGTGCACCGCGCGACGGTGTACCGGCGCTGGGGGGACGTCGGCGGCCTGCTCGCCGACGTGCTCGACGCGGCGGGTGACGACGACTGGCAGCCGCCGGACACCGGCTCGCTGGAAGGCGACCTGACGGCGCTGAACCAGGAGATCCAGGACGCGATGACGGCACAGCCGCCGATCATGGCGTCCCTGATCGCCGCTTCGTTCCGCTCGGAGAAGGCCGCCGACGCCCAACAGCGGCTCTGGGAGGACCGGTACGCCCGCTGCGAGATCACCGTCGGCCGGGCCGTCCGGCGCGGCGAACTCCCGCCGCACACCGACGCCCGGCGACTGCTCATCGCCGCCACCGCGCCGCTGTACCACCAGCTGGTGCTCCTCCGCACGCCCGCCGACCCGCACCTGCCCGGCCGTGCGGCCAGGACCGCCGCGCTCGCCGCGGCGGCCGGAGCCTTCGCCGGGCCCTCCCGGGTGGGTGGCGTCTGACCGTAGGCGATTCGCCGACCCGCCTCAGACTCCGCTGGTCACCAGCTCGTTCGCCGGGCCGTTCACCGGCTGGGGCGTTCCCGTGAGGTCCAGGACGAACAGGGCGATGCCGAGGCTGTCGGCGCGACTGCGGGCCTCCGGGTCGTATCCCGCGAGGGAGAAGTACACACAGCCCGCCGACTCCGTCATCGCCGTCAGCCACAGGCACTCGACGTCGCGCGGCGAGGCCGGGCGCACCGTCGGGTCGACCTGGGCCACGACGCCCCGCGCGGCGAGCCCGATCCCGGACGGCGGCCGCTGGTCCGCCCGGCGGATGTCCCGGTAGCCGAGCCAGCGCAGATAGAGGGCGGCGGCGGTGACCGCGTCGCGCGCGGTACGGATGGTGACCGGGTGGAAGGCGGGGCGGGGGAGCGGAACGGTCGGGCCGGGGTCGTCGTCCGGGCGGGGGAGGCCGGCCCGCGTACCGGAGCCGGGCCGGGAACCGGGTCCGGATCCCGGGCCGGCGCCAGGACCCGTACCGACTCCGGAGCCGACGCCGGAGGCAAGGCGTCCGGCGCTCGAACCGGCACCGGAGCCGGAGTCGGCACCGGAACAACCGGAACCGAAACCAGAGCCAGAGCCAGAGCCAGAATCAGAACCAGAGCCGAAGTCATCGTCGGGACCGGTGCCCGCGCCGGCTTCGGGGACAGCTGTGCCGGATCTGCCGGGCGGTCCGGATTCCCACCGTTCCCGCGCGCGCAGCGGGCGTGAGGTGACCGTGACCGGCACCCGTACGAGAGCGCCGCAGGGGCAGCCCAGTTCGGGATGGGGCCATTGGTCGTCGCGGTCGCAGGACCCGCAGCGGACGGTCACCCAGTCCTCGTCCCAGGTGCGGTGGGTGACGGTGGTCGCGGTGCCGAGAGGGTCCAGCGGCGGGCTGACGGGCGCGCCGCACGCACAGGGGTAGGCCGGTGCCGTGTACCGGTGCTCGCGCCGGCAGCCCGGACACCGCACCGGGATGCTCTCGGCCATGGCCAACTCCACTCCGCCGCATGACGCCGGGACAGCCCTTCCATCGTGCTCCAGCGGAAGCCGCTCCAACAGCCGAACGGCCGGATAACGACGCCCGGTCGACGCCGGCCGGCGTCCAGTCGATGCCCGCTCGATGTCCGCTCGACGGCCGGACCCGACCGGACCGCGACCGGACCGAGGGCACCGCTCTTGACGCTCCCGACCCCGCCGCCTACATTGCTTCCAGATAGTAGAAATTGTTTTCCGTATTGTGGAACTCTCTGGACGAACGCTACGGAACTGGCGCGGAATCAGGGTTCTCCGCGGGGCGCGACGGAGGCGCGAGTCCGACAGCCGAAGCCGGCCGAAGCAGGAGGACGAAAATGGCTCGTATGACCGCTGCCCGTGCGGCAGTCGAGATCCTGAAGCGTGAGGGCATAACGGACGCGTTCGGTGTCCCGGGCGCGGCGATCAACCCGTTCTACGCGGCGCTGAAGGCGTCCGGCGGCATCGCCCACACCCTCGCCCGCCATGTCGAGGGCGCCTCGCACATGGCGGAGGGCTACACCCGTACCCACCCGGGCAACATCGGTGTCTGCATCGGTACGTCCGGGCCCGCGGGAACCGACATGATCACCGGGCTCTACTCCGCCACCGGTGACTCCATCCCGATCCTGTGCATCACGGGCCAGGCCCCGACCGCAGTGATCCACAAGGAGGACTTCCAGGCCGTCGACATCGCCTCGATCGCCAAGCCGGTCGCCAAGATGGCGGTCACCGTGCTCGAGGCCGCCCAGGTGCCCGGCGTCTTCCAGCAGGCCTTCCACCTCATGCGCTCCGGCCGCCCCGGCCCGGTCCTGATCGACCTGCCGATCGACGTCCAGCTCACCGAGATCGAGTTCGACCCGGAGACGTACGCGCCGCTGCCGGTCTACAAGCCGGCCGCGACCCGCCCCCAGATCGAGAAGGCGATCGGGCTCCTCAACGAGGCCGAGCGCCCGCTGATCGTGGCCGGCGGCGGTGTCATCAACGCCGACGCGGCCGACCTGCTCGTCGAGTTCGCCGAGCTGACCGGCACCCCGGTCGTCCCGACGCTGATGGGCTGGGGCGTCCTGCCCGACGACCACGAGCTGAACGCCGGCATGGTGGGCCTGCAGACCTCGCACCGCTACGGCAACGCCACCTTCCTGGAGTCCGACTTCGTCCTCGGCATCGGCAACCGCTGGGCCAACCGCCACACCGGCAGGCTGGACGTCTACACGGGCGGCAGGAAGTTCGTCCACGTCGACGTCGAGCCGACCCAGATCGGCAAGATCTTCGCCCCGGACTACGGCATCGCGTCGGACGCGAAGGCGGCCCTGGAGCTCTTCGTCGAGGTGGCCCGCGAGCTGAAGGCGGCCGGCCGGCTGCCCGACCGTTCCGCGTGGGCCGCGGCCGCGCAGGAGAAGAAGGCGGCCCTCCAGCGCCGTACGCACTTCGACGACATCCCGATCAAGCCGCAGCGCGTCTACGAGGAGATGAACAAGGCCTTCGGCCCGGAGACCCGGTACGTCTCCACCATCGGCCTCTCGCAGATCGCCGGCGCCCAGATGCTGCACGTCTTCAAGCCGCGTCACTGGATCAACTGCGGCCAGGCGGGCCCCCTCGGCTGGACGATCCCGGCCGCGCTGGGCGTCGCCAAGGCCGACCCGGAGGCGCAGGTCGTCGCCCTCTCCGGCGACTACGACTTCCAGTTCATGATCGAGGAACTGGCCGTCGGCGCCCAGCACCGCATCCCGTACGTCCACGTCCTCGTCAACAACTCCTATCTGGGCCTGATCCGCCAGGCGCAGCGCGCCTTCGACATCGACTTCCAGGTCAAGCTGGAGTTCGAGAACGTCAACTCGCCCGAGCTGGGCGTCTACGGCGTCGACCACGTCAAGGTCGCCGAGGGACTCGGCTGCAAGGCGATCCGCGTGACCGACCCCGGCGAACTGGGCGCCGCCTTCGAGCAGGCGAAGAAGCTCGCCGCCGAGTACCGGGTCCCGGTCGTCGTCGAGGCGATCCTGGAGCGCGTCACCAACATCGCGATGTCCACGACCAACCACATCGGCGAGGTCGTGGAGTTCGAGGAGCTCGCCACCGAGCCGGGACACGCGCCGACGGCGATCCGGACGCTGAAGGTCTGACCCGGCGCCGGGCGCCGAGCGCGAGCAGGGCGGTCCACCAGAAGGTGGGCCGCCCTGCTCGGCATGGCCAGGGGATGCCCCGCGCCCCGCGGACGCTCCCGACGTCCGCACCCTGCCCGGTCCGCCGGCGTCGGTGCCGTTCCCGCGATGCGGTACGGCTCGGCGGCCGGGTGCGGTGGCGCGGGGCTCTCACCCCGCAGCGGTACGACCTCGCACGAGGCGAGCCGCTTCGTCGCACCGCTGTCCAGGGTCCCCCGTTTCCCCCGTTCCCCCGTGCTTCCCCCGTTCCCCCGTTCCCCCGTTCTCCCGTTTCCCCCGTTCTCCGTGCTTCCCCCGTGGCGTCCACGTGGTCCCCGTGACCCCCGTGTCCCCCGTGGACGGAGCCCGCCGCCCCCGTGCCGGCGGGCTCCGTGTGCCGCGAATATGCCCGCGCCCGGGGGCCGTTGAAGCCTCCGGGCGCGTCTTCAGAGCTTGATTTGAGGATTTCGTAGAACGGATACGCCCACTTGCGTACGTACGGGACGGGCAAGGGGACGGGGCTGTGGTTCCGGGCGGCGCGGGCGCCTGGGCGCGACAGGACAGGTGTCAGCGGCCGCGCCGCCCGGAAGTCTCGGGGGTACGAGGGGCCGCGGCGGCCCCGTGGCGTCAGACCCGGTCGCCGGAGAGGCGCTCCACGGCCCGCAGCAGGGCCGAGTGGTCCAGCCCGCCCTCACCCTGGGCGCGCAGGCTCGCGACCAGCTGGGCGACCACCGCGCCGACGGGGAGGGCGGCGCCCACGGCGCGGGCCGCGTCCGTCACGATGCCCATGTCCTTGTGGTGCAGGTCGATGCGGAAGCCGGGCTTGAAGTCGCGGCTGAGGAAGTTGTCCTTCTTGCGCGTCAGCACGGTGGAGCCCGCCAGGCCGCCGTTGAGGACGTCCAGCGCCGCCTTCAGGTTCACCCCCGACTTCTCCAGGAAGACCACGGCCTCGGCGCACGCCTGGATGTTCACGGCGACGATCAGCTGGTTGGCGGCCTTCACGGTCTGGCCGGAGCCGTGCGGACCGCACAGCACGATGGTCTTCCCGAGCGCCTCGAAGATCGGCTCCGCCGCGTCGAAGTCGGCCTGCTCACCGCCGACCATGATGGACAGCACGGCCTCGACGGCCCCCGCCTCGCCGCCGGACACGGGCGCGTCGAGCACCCGGACGCCCTTCTCGCGCGCCGCCTTCGCCAGGTCGATCGAGGTCTGCGGGGTGATCGAGGACATGTCGATCAGCAGTGCTCCGGTCCTGGCGTTCTCCAGGATGCCGTCGGGGCCGTAGGCGATCGCCTCGACCTGCGGGGACGCGGGCACCATCGTGATGATCACGTCGGCGTCCCGCACCGCCTCGGCGACCGAGCCGGCCGCGGTGCCGCCGGCGGCGGTCAGGCGGTCCAGCTTGTCCTGTTCCAGCGTGAAGCCGGTGACGTCGTAACCCGCCTTGATCAGGTTCTCGGACATGGGGGAGCCCATGATGCCGAGCCCGATCCAGGCGATCGTGGGAAGTGCGCGGGTGTCGCTCATTGCATACCTCTCAGTACGGGGATCAGCGGGGCGGCCGGCCGTCAGCGGGGCAGCCAGTCGAAGGACTCGGCACTGGGGCGGTCGCCCGGCTTGTACTCCAGGCCCACCCGGCCGTCGTAACCGGCCTTGCCGAGCCGGTCGAGGAGGTCCTCCAGGGGAAGCGAGCCGGTGCCGGGGGCGCCGCGCCCCGGGTTGTCGGCGATCTGCACATGGCCGGTCTTCGCCGCGTACCGCTCGATCACCCGCGGCAGGTCCTCGCCGTTCATGGACAGGTGGTAGAGGTCCATGAGGAAGCGGGCGTTGCCGAGCCCGGTCGCCTCGTTGACCTTGTCGACGACGCCGACGGCGGCCGGGGCCGCCACCAGCGGGTAGAGCGGCGACTCGGGCTTGTTCAGCGCCTCGATCAGCAGGACCGCGCCGATGCGGTCGGCGGCCCGGGCGGCGAGGACCAGGTTCTCCAGCGCGAGCGCGTCCTGCTCGGCCAGGTCGACGCCCTCGACGCGGTTGCCGTAGAGGGCGTTGAGCGCCGTGCAGCCGAGGGACGCGGCGAAGTCGGCGGCCACGTCGACGTTGGCGCGGAACCTCTCCGACTCCTCACCCGGGACCGACAGCGCGCCCCGGTCGGGGCCCGGCAGCTGCCCGGCGTAGAAGTTGAGGCCCGTGAGCTGCACGCCCGCGTCCTGGACGGCCTTGCGCAGGGCGTCGAGCTCGGACTGCCCGGGGGTGGGGGAGTCGACCCAGGGCCACCACAGCTCGACCGCGGTGAAGCCGGCCGCGGCGGCGGCCGCGGGGCGCTCCAGGAGCGGGAGTTCCGTGAAGAGGATCGACAGGTTGACGGTGAAGCGCTGCTCTGCGAATCCCATGGGGCGCGGAGCTCCCTTCCACTTGCTCGCTTCCGTTGCTTCCGCAGGACTGCCGGACTGCCGGACCGCCGGACTGCCGGGCCTCCAGTGCTTCCGTATGGCGGAAGTTTACTTTTGCTGTACGGAAAGGCTGCCCGGGGTCGGGAAGCTTGTCAAGAGGGTGCTCCGCCTGTCCGTTAAGGTCGCCCTGTGCGACTGAGAGTGGAGTTCACGACCGAGCCCTTCGACCTCGACGAGCCGCCCCGGCACGCGCTGGTCGCCCGCGAGGTCGTCGAGGGTGCCGGCCTGGACGCCGTGGACGTGGGCCCGTTCGGCAACACGGCCGAGGGCGGCTCCGACGCGGTGCTCACCGCGGTCGACGCGTTGCTGCGCAAGGCCCTGGACGCGGGCGCGACCCGGGTCTCGCTCCAGCTCAACGTGATCGCCGAGGGCGAGGGGTGACCCCGGTGACCGGTGACGCGAACGACCCCTTCGTCACCGCCGTCAAGCCGCTGGTCGACGCCATGGGCGGCGAGATGCTCCCGCCCGACCAGGCCGGCCCCGACGACGTCGTGCTGTCCTGGGAGGGCGCCGCCGTGGTGGCCGTACGGCTGCCGCAGCTCGCCGAATCGCTGGACCACATCCTCGCCGCCATGGAGCGCAAGCAGGGCAGGCCGCTGTCCGAACTGGACCGCAAGGCCAAGCAGGAGGCCGTACGGGCGCTGGAGGCGCGTGGTGCCTTCTCCGTACGGCACGGTGTGGAGACCGTCGCGACCGCGCTCGGCGTGAGCCGCTTCACCGTCTACAACTACCTCAACCGCGAGAAGCAGGCCTGAACCGCCGGAAGCGGATCCGAACCGCCGGAAGCAGATCCGAACCGCTGTAAGCGGGCCTGAACCGCCGGAATCGAAGGCCGGGTTCGCCCTCCGTTCCGGCTGATCTTCTTCGTAACACCGATTTTTCAACAAAGTGTTGACTCGTTGTCACCGTTGGGCGTTAGCTATCCGCAGCCCGAAAGCAAACGGCCACGGAGGCTCCCGTGACTTCGAGTTTTTCGACGCCGGGCCTCGCCCGGTTCAACACCCTGGAGGAGCACGCGGCGGCCGCCGCACTCCACGAGGCGTGCGCCTCGACGGAGTGGGGACGCAAGCTGCTCAAGGGGCGCCCGTACAGCACCGTCGACGATCTTCTCGCCGCCAGTGACGCCGCCATGGCCGAGCTGACCGCGGAGGACCTGGCGGAGGCGATGGCCGGGCACCCGCCGATCGGCCGCCCGAAGCCGGGCGACCCGACCTCGGCCCGGGAACAGCGCGGTATGTCCGGCGCCTCCGAGCAGCTCAAGGCCGAGATGCTCGAACTGAACCTGGCCTACCAGGAGAAGTTCGGCCATGTCTTCCTCATCTGCGCCACCGGCCGTACCGGGGAGCAGATGCGGGACGCGGTCAGGGAACGGATCGGCAACTCGCCCGAACAGGAGCGGGAGATCGTCCGCACCGAACTGGGCAAGATCAACCGCATTCGCCTGACCCGGCTCGCCGAAGAGGACTGATCAGTACATGAGCACCAGCACCACCGCCTCCGTGTCCACGCACATCCTGGACACCAGCATCGGCCGCCCCGCCGAGGGTGTCGCCGTCCGGCTCGCCGCCCGCACCGGGCGGGAAGCGGACTGGCGGCCGCTCGGTGGCTCCGCGACCGACGCGGACGGGCGGTGCAAGGACCTGCCGGCCCTGCCGGAGGGGACCACCCACGTACGGCTCGACTTCGCCGTCGAGGCGTACTTCGAGAAGTTGACGTTTGCGAAGAAGCAAGCCGAGGCACAGCAGGACGCCCCCGCGCATCGGGACAGCGGTCCGGCGGTGTTCTTCCCGGAAGTGGCGATCACCTTCGCCGTCGTGCCGGGCGAGCACTACCACGTACCGCTGCTGCTCAACCCGTTCGGCTACTCCGTTTACCGAGGGAGCTAGCGAAGAATGACCACGATCCTGGGCCAGAACCAGTACGGCAAGGCCGAGAACCGAGTCGTCAAGATCACGCGGGACGGCGACACCCACCACATCAAGGACCTCAACGTCTCGGTGTCGCTGAGCGGCGACATGGACGAGGTCCACTACTCCGGCTCCAACGCCAACGTCCTGCCGACCGACACCACCAAGAACACGGTGTTCGCGTTCGCCAAGGAGCGTGGCGTCGAGTCGGCCGAGCAGTTCGGCATCCACCTCGCCCGCCACTTCGTCACCTCGCAGGAGCCGATCCACCGGGCCCGTATCCGTATCGAGGAGTACGCCTGGGAGCGGATCGAGGGCTCGGACGCGCAGAGCGGGAAGAAGCACTCCTTCGTCCGCTCGGGCCAGGAGGTCCGGCTCACCCAGGTCACCTACGACGGCTCGGCGTGGGAGGTCGTCTCCGGGTTGAAGGACCTGACCGTGCTCAACTCGACGGACTCCGAGTTCTGGGGCTACGTCAAGGACAAGTACACGACGCTCCAGGAGACGAACGACCGCATCCTGGCCACCGAGGTCTCCGGCCGCTGGCGCTTCAACTGGACGGACGACGCGGCGGAGATGCCCGACTGGGAGGCGTCGTACCAGGAGACGCGGAAGCACATGCTCCAGGCCTTCGCCGACACGTACTCGCTGTCGCTGCAGCAGACCATGTACGAGATGGGCAAGCGCATCATCGACGGCCGGAGCGAGATCGACGAGGTCCGCTTCTCGCTCCCGAACAAGCACCACTTCCTGGTGGACCTGGAGCCGTTCGGCCTCAAGAACGACAATGAGGTCTACTTCGCCGCCGACCGCCCGTACGGCCTGATCGAGGCCACGATCCTGCGGGACGGTTGCAAGGCGCGCATCCCGGTGGACCTCACCAACCTCTGAGCACCCATCTCTGAGCACCGCCCGCTGAGCACTGCTCATCTGAGCAATGCCCGTTGAGCTCAACCCTCTGGGTAACCCTCTGAGCTCACCCGGAGGTGCCCCCGTCGTGCAGGGGGCACCTCCCTCCTCGGCACCCTCGGCCACCGGCCGCGGCACTCAAATCTCCAGGGTCCTGCCGTGCCCTCGTAACGGATCGTGCAACGCAAAGGACGAACCATGGCAGCAACCCAGCGCATCGTCATCGAGAACTGTTCCGTCGCGACGGTCGACGCGGACGACACCGAGTACGCGAGCGGGTACGTCGTCATCGCCGGCGACCGTATCGAGGCGGTGGGTGCGGGCAGGGCCCCCGAGGGCCTGGAGAACGTCGTCCGCCGCATCGACGGCACCGGCCACCTCGTCACACCCGGCCTGGTCAACACGCACCACCACTTCTACCAGTGGATCACCCGCGGGCTGGCCACGGACCACAACCTGTTCAACTGGCTCGTGGCCCTCTACCCGGTGTGGGCGCGCATCGACGAGCGGATGACGTACGCGGCCGCGCAGGGCTCGCTCGCGATGATGGCCCGCGGCGGGGTCACCACCGCCATGGACCACCACTATGTCTTCCCGAAGGGGTCCGGCGACCTGTCCGGCTCCATCATCCGCGCCGCCCGCGAGACGGGTGTCCGGTTCACGCTCGCCCGCGGTTCGATGGACCGCAGCGAGAAGGACGGCGGGCTGCCGCCGGACTTCGCCGTCGAAACCCTCGAGGACGCGCTCGCCGCCACCGAGGCGACCGTCGACGAGCACCACGACGCCTCCTTCGGCGCCATGACACAGGTGGCCGTTGCCCCCTGCTCACCCTTCTCCGTGTCCACCGAACTCCTGCGGGAAGGTGCGGAGTTGGCCCGCCGCAAGGACGTACGGCTGCACACCCACGGCTCGGAGACCGTGGAGGAGGAGAAGTTCTGCCACGAGCTGTTCGGCATGGGCCCGACCGACTACTTCGAGTCCACCGGCTGGCTCGGCGAGGACGTGTGGATGGCGCACTGCGTCCACATGAACGACTCCGACATCACCGCCTTCGCCCGGACGAGGACGGGTGTCGCCCACTGCCCCTCGTCCAACGCCCGCCTCGCCGCCGGCATCGCCCGGGTCCCGGACATGCTCGCGGCCGGCGTCCCCGTCGGCCTCGGCGTCGACGGCACCGCGTCCAACGAGTCCGGCGAACTCCACACCGAGCTGCGCAACGCCCTCCTCGTCAACCGCCTCGGCCCGCACAAGGAGGCCGCGCTCAACGCCCGCCAGGCGCTGCGGCTCGGGACGCACGGCGGAGCCCAAGTCCTTGGCCGCGCGGCGGAGTTGGGCTCGCTGGAGCCCGGGAAGCTCGCCGACCTGGTGCTGTGGCGGATGGACACCCTCGCCCACGCCTCGATAGCCGACCCGGTGACGGCCCTGGTGTTCGGCGCCGCCGCACCGGTCACCGCCTCCTTCGTGGGCGGCCGGCAGATCGTGGAGAACGGCCGGCTGCTGCACGTGGACGAGGACGCGATCGCCCGCTCCACCCGGGCCGAGGCACGGCGCCTCGCCGAGATCGCCGGGCAGGGCTGACCCCTCGTCCCACCGCGCCGGCCCGCCGACAGGGCCGGCCCACCGGAACTCCGGCCGAGGGGGACGGCCCTCGGCCGGGCGTCCGTGGACCCGAGCGGGGTCCACGGCGGCCGGGTCCGGGGCGTGCACGGCGCACACACACGCCGAGCGCGCCCCGGAACGGTCCCCACCGTCCCGCGGACCTCGTACGCGTACACACGAAGGTCCGACAACGGTCCCGCACGACCGCGCACCACCTCCCTGACACCCGCGCCAGCCGTGCATGGTTGACGTGTACCCGACCGGAGGAGCCGCCGTGGCCGCCTCATCCCCGCAGTCGCAGAACAGCACCACGACCCCGCAGACCAGCACCGACGCACCGCACCCCGTGGACGAGAAGCTTCCTCCCGTGAGAATGGCGACCACCGGCCTCCAGCACGTGGCCGCCATGTACGCGGGAGTCGTCGCCCCACCCCTGATCGTCGGCGCCGCCATCGGCCTGAGCGCCGCCGAACTCACCTTCCTGACCGGCGCCTGCCTGTTCACCGCCGGCCTCGCCACCCTCCTCCAGACGCTCGGCATCTGGAAGATCGGCGCCCGGCTGCCGTTCGTCAACGGCGTCACCTTCGCCGGTGTCGCGCCCATGACCGCGATCGTCGCCTCCACCGACGACAAGAGCGACGCCCTGCCGATCATCTTCGGCGCGGTCATCGTGGCGGGCCTCCTCGGCTTCGTCGCATCGCCCTTCCTGTGCAAGGCGGTCCGCTTCTTCCCGCCCGTCGTCACCGGCTCGGTCATCACCCTGATCGGCGTCTCCCTTCTCCCGGTGGCGTTCGGCTGGGCCCAGGGCCCCGACCAGGCGGCCGACGACTACGGTTCGGCGACCAACCTCGGCCTCGCGGGCGCGACGCTCGTCATCGTCCTCCTGCTGCGCCGCTTCACCCGCGGCTTCGTCAAGCAGATCGCCGTCCTGCTCGGCCTGGTCGCCGGCACGCTCCTCGCGATCCCCTTCGGTGTCACCGACTTCGGCCCGGTGGCGGACGCGGACATCGTCGGCTTCCCGACCCCGTTCCACTTCGGCGCCCCGCAGTTCCAGCTCGCCGCGATCATCTCCCTGTGCGTCGTCATGGTCGTCTCCATGACCGAGTCGACCGCGGACATGCTGGCGCTCGGCGAGATCGTCGGGAAACCCGCCGACGAGAAGACGATCGCGGCCGGTCTGCGCGCCGACACCCTCGGCTCGGCGCTCAGCCCCCTCTTCAACGGCTTCATGTGCAGCGCCTTCGCCCAGAACATCGGCCTGGTCGCGATGACCCGCATCCGCAGCCGGTACGTCGTCGCCACGGGCGGCGGCTTCCTGATCCTGATGGGCCTGTGTCCCATGGCCGCCTCGCTCATCGCCGTCGTCCCCCGCCCGGTGCTCGGCGGCGCCGGCGTCGTCCTCTTCGGCTCGGTCGCGGCCAGCGGCATCCAGACCCTGGTCAAGGCGGGCCTGGAGAAGGACAACAACGTACTGATCGTCGCCGTCTCGCTGGCCGTCGGCATCATCCCGATCACGGCGCCGGAGTTCTACCACGCCGCTCCGGAGACGGCGCGGATCATCCTGGACTCGGGCATCTCGACGGGCTGTGTCGCCGCGCTGCTGCTCAACTACGTCTTCAACCACCTGGGCAAGCGCCGCGCCGACGACGACGAGGTGACGAACCCGATGGAGCCGGACCCCGCCCCGGCGGCCCGCCCGACGGCCTCCGCCCACTGACCGGGCGGCTCCCCCGCCCGCCCGCCGGGGCACGGGACCGGCCGGCCGCGCCGCCTACCGGGTGGCGGCCAGCCGGTCCCGTACCTCGACGGCCACCTCGTACGTGTCGCCGGTCGGCCGGGTGGCCAGAGCCCCCGGATCACGGGTCCAGCGGTCCTCCAGCGCGAACCAGTCGACCGGCTCCGGCGCCCGGCCCGCCCGGAGCGCGGCCCGCAGCCCACCGAAGTACGTGGACCAGCGCAGCCGGTACAGCCCGCCGACCAGCCCCGCCCACTCGCGGTTGGCGTAGTCCCGCAGCCCGGCGTCCGCGCCCGCGCGCGTGCCCCACACCGTGAGCAGCGACAGATTGTCGTACGCGAGCCGCTCCCGCTCCCCGTCGCCCGCGCCCCACGCCCGCGCGTCCGCCACCCATCTCCCCGTCAGGTGACGGGAGTCGGTGGCCACCAGCCGCTCCAGCAGATCCATCAGCTCCAGCCAGCCGGCGGTCAGCTCGTCGAAGCGGGCCGCGTCCCCGGCGTGGTACGCCTTCTTGATCCGCGGGAGGAGGACCCGGCTGCGGTTGGAGAGGGCCTGACGGGCGACGTCCAGAAGGTCATGGCGGTACGCCGAGGACGTACGCAGCCGCGGCTCGACGCGCAGGAGTTCGATGAGCGCGGGCTCGAACTCCTCCCCGTCGTACCGCAGCCGTCTCGGTGACCAGCGGCCCGCGCGGTCGACGGTCAGCGACGGCCGCGCCCCGAACAGCCCGTCCGCGGCCTCGCTCCACCGGTCGGCGCGCGTCGTGCCGTACGCGGTGCGGCGCAGTACGTCCCAGGCGGCCTCGGCGTGCGGATCACGCGCCCCGTACCGGGCGTGCGCCCATGAGCGAAACCACTCGTCCAGCCTCAACTCACCCTTGTTCCAAGCGAGTTCGGAGAAGAGGGCGAAGGCGGCCGGGTTGTTGTCCGCGGCCTCCGGCATGAGCGCGACGCCGCGCAGCGTGCTGCCGTCCTTCGTGCGCCACTTCTCGTACAGCTCGGCCCAGTCCGGGGTGTTGGCCCCGAGCGCGGTGTGCCCGCCGAAGTTCCAGATCGAGCCGAACGCGTACGGCGTGCCGCCCCAGTCGGCCTCGCGGTCGACGACGGTCGGGAAGCGGTCGGACAGCCCGTCGACGACCAGCATGTGCCGCTTGTCCACGGCGTCCACGATCTCCCGCGGCGGATTGCGCTGCCAGCCGAGGATCACCCACACGGCCCCCGGGCGCGCCTCCTGCAACGCCCGCTCCACACCGCGCGCCGCGTCCCCGACCGGTACGTCGCCGGCGGTGCCGCCCTCGTGCAGCAGATCCATCTTGTACAGGGTCGACGGCCCGCCGAACATCTCGTCCTGGGTCCGGTAGAAGGCCTCGGCCACCTGCGCGAAGTGGTCCGTGCGCGGGTCCAGCCAGTCGGGCCGCGCGAACCCCATCCACTCGCCCTGCGGCACCGTACGCGCCCCCGGATTGCGCTCGGCGAAGCCGGGCGGGACGGTCCCGAAGTAGCCGGGGAACACCGGCGTCATCCCCAGCTCCCGCACCCGGTCCGCGATACGGCGCCCCAGCGCGGCCCGCGCGTCGAGGAGCCGACGCGACACGGGGTACGGGAACGCGGACAGGTTCTGCAGCAGCCACCACGGCTGGTGGGCCGGCCCGGGGATCCACTCCCTCAGCTCCTCGTCCCCGTACCCGAACTCCCGGAACACCCGGTGGTACAGCGCGTCCGCCCCCGCGTAGACGAGGACCTCGTTGTAACCGTGCAGCGCGAGCACGTCCAGCTCGCGCTCCCAGTACGGCCAGTCGTGATAGGCGCCCGTGTAGCCGTCGTTCGTGTCGTTGAGGACGAAGCGGTGCGGGACGTTCGCGCGGCGGGTGACGGTGCCGTCCATGCCCGGCAGCTCGCGGGGGAGGAGACCCGTCTGCTCACCGGCCCAGTTGATCTCGGCGTGGGCGATGTGCCGCAAGTACCAGTTGAGGCCGGTGAGTTGGGTGCCCGGAGTATCGCCGGAGACGGTGATGTGCCCGGTGCGGCCCGACACGCGAAAGGTGTCGGGCTCGCCGTCCGGCTCCGTGCGGAAGTGGATCTGCCGCCAGTGGCGGGGGAGCAGCCGGCGGGCCGCCGCGGCCGCGGCGGAGCCCCCGGCGGGCCGGCCGGCCGAGGGCTCCGCCTCCGTCGGCGAGGTGCGGGCGACGGCGGTTCCGGCGGAGCCGGCGGCGAGGACGGTCAGGAGGGCACGACGGGCGAGCGGCATGATGCCTCCGGGAGACGCGGGACGCAGGGGGGACGCGGGACGCGGGGTGCGGGGACCTGGGGCAGGGGATCGGGGACCTGGGGGCTGGGAAGCGCCCTGGGAGGGATACCCGGTACGCCGCTCCTCGCTCACGCACAGGGGGCCACAAGAGGGAGAACCTGGCGTGAACGCCCCCCTTCGCCTGTACGGCTCCGCTCGCGCCGTCGCGCGCCGGTGCGCGCTGTGTGACACAGTGCGCCGCTTTTGGAACTTGTGGCGGTACGTACCGGGTTGTCAAGATGCAGAGATTCGCCCGTATGACCACTCCGCGTCCTGTGGGGGACGGTACATCCCGGAGGAACCTTTACGTCCGGTTATGGCCGGTGCGGGGTACGGGGGACAGAGAAGGGGACACACGGTGCACCGACACCACCGCGAGACCTACTACGTCGTCGACGAGGGCCGGATCCTGGAGTTCGAGAAGGGCACCGCGACCGCGCGCGTACCGACCGCCGCGGAGCAGCAGCTGGCCTTCCGTTTCTCCAGGTTCGGCAAGGAAAAGGGGGTCCAGCTCGACGAGGCGCTGCGCGTCAAGCTCGCCGAGGCCATGACCACGGTCGGCGGGAGCGGCGCCGACCCGGACTCGGGGCAGCCGGGGCCCGGGGGAACGGCGGGCACACCGGTACCGGCGGGCTTCACCTACCTCGGCCAGTTCGTCGACCACGACCTCACGCTCGACCGCACCCAGGTGGGCCTGGGCGAGCCGGTCCCGATCGAGGAACTGTTACAGGGCCGCAGCCCCACCCTGGACCTCGACTCGCTCTACGGCCTGGGTCCGCACCACGCCAGCAGCGCCCGCTTCTACGAGCCGGACGGCCACCTGGCCATGGGCACGACGCTGGGCGTGCCCTTCCCGCCCGAGTTCCCGCCCGCCAACACCGACCAGAAGGGTTTCGACCTGCCCCGGGCCGGCGAGACGGCGGGCGGCACCCGGGCCGACAAGCGTGCCGCGCTGATCCCGGACGCCCGCAACGACGAGAACCTGGTCGTGGGCCAGCTGCATCTCGCCTTCATCCGCTTCCACAACCGCGTGATGGACCGGCTCGCCGAGCGGGGCGTGCCCGAGCCCCTGCTCTTCCACGCGGCCCGGGACGCCGTCGTCAAGCACTACCAGTGGATGCTGCGGACCGACTTCCTGCCGCGCATCGTCGACCCGGAGATCGTCGAGCGCGTCTTCACCCGCGGCCGCCGCCACTTCGAGGTCCCGGGACGCACCCGCCCCGGCGACCTCCCCACCATGCCCATCGAGTTCTCCGTGGCCGCCTACCGGCTCGGGCACAGCATGGTGCGCGGGGCCTACCAGTGGAACAGCGTCTTCCGCGCGGGCGGACCCGGCGGCATCGCCACGCTCGGCGCGCTGTTCCGGTTCAGCGGCACGGCGGGCAACCTCACCCCGGGCCCGGACGACCTGAGCGACCTCGACGACCCGAACGCGGGGGAGAACCTGCGCCTGCCGAGCAACTGGATCGCCGACTGGCGCCGGCTCTTCGACTTCGGCGAGGCGGGCCGCGAGGACCTGGTGGTGCCCGAGGCCGAGTCCAACGTCGCCAAACGCATCGACACCCTGCTCGTCGACCCGCTGGCCGCGCTGCCCGCGGGCACCTTCGACGGCCGGGGCCGCCCGGTCCCGACACCGGTCCAGCGCAACCTGGCCTTCCGCAACCTCACCCGGGCCGGCATGGTCGAGCTCGCCACCGGCCAGCAGCTAGCCGCCCAGATGTGCATCGAGCCGCTGACGGAGGACCAGATCCTCCGGGGCGACGGCGGCGCGGTCCTGGACGGCCTGACGCCCGCCGAGCGGGAGCAGGTGGTGGCCCACACCCCGCTCTGGTTCTACGTCCTGCGTGAGGCGGAGGTGAACGAGCGCCATCCCGGCAGCCTCACAGGAGTCGGCGGCACGCTCGTCGCGGAGGTCTTCCACCGGGCGATGGAGGGCAGCCGCATCTCGATAGTGAAGCATCCGGGCTGGCGCCCGAGCCTCCCGTCCCGCCGCCCGCGCCAGTTCACGATGACGGACTTGCTGCTGTTCGCGTTCGAGGAGGACGCGGATCTGCTGAACCCGCTGGGCCAGGGGTAACGGCGACAACGGGGCGATCCACGGGAGAGGTCACCCTGGCGGCGGCTCACGGCCCGAAGGGCCACGGAGCCGCCGCCAGGCGCTGAAACGGCAGGAGACATCACTGAACAGACAGGAGACGGTTCGGTCGTGGTGTTTCCTTCGCGTCACACCCGGCGGGGCGAGGCCAGCACATAGCGCACGCCGGTACGTGGCTCGGTGTGCTCGCTGACCTGCCAGCCCGCGTCCTCCAACGTGTCCGCGCAGGCCCGCAGCGCCGCGACATCCGGCTCGCGCACCGCGACGGCCTCCGGCTGTGGAGTGGCCCGCACCCGGTAACCGGCGTCCTCCGCCCCCGTGGCCGGCCGGTGACCGGCTGCCTCCAGGGCCAGCGCGGCGGCCCGTATGAGATGAGCGCGCTCCCACCCGCACGGCCGGTGCACGGAACCGTCCGGATTGGTCATCCGCCGCAGCTCCAGCAGCCCCTGCCAGGCGCTGTGCACCTCGCGCGTGCGGGCAGGCCCCGACCCCGCCGCATCCTCCCCGCCGACGCGGGCGGCGAAGACGCCGGATCCGGCCTCGGCGGGGGAGGCGCCGGATCCGGCCTCGGCGGGGGAGGCGCCGGATCCGGCCTCGGCGGGGGAGGGTGACGGAACGTCCGCGCCCGCGCCGGTGCCCGTGGCCCCCTCCCGCAACCGGTGCCCGGCAGGCGTCAGGAAGTGATCGTGCGGCGGACGCGGATGCCGGAAGGCGAGCCCTCGCTTCACCAGTGCCGCGAGCTGCGCCTCGGTACCGCGCAGCCGCCCGGTCACGGGATCGGCGGCGTCGATCACGCGCTGCTGGGCGGTCGTGGGCGGTCGTGTCACGGCACGTTCCTTCCCGGTCGTACGGTCGGCGGGGCCGGTTCTGCCTCTGTCCCCGGTCCTGTCGAGAGTACGAGGAGGGGCTGACAACGGTGTGCCGACGGTGCGCTGCCGATGGGGTATGATTGATCTTGAGCAGGCCGCCGGAACTCCCGGTGCCCGGCCGTGCGTTGGTGGTCCAAGGAAAGACGCCCCGCTTCCTGCGGGGAGATGCAGGTGCAAGGCCTGCCCGGCGCTCAGAGGATGAGCCCCACCCCGATGACGGGGTGGGGCTCATCGGCGTCTTGACGGCCCCGCCTCCCCCGGGGCGAGTGCCGATGAGCGCTGGGCGTCCTCACGCCGAGGGGCTGACGTTCCAGCTGGTGATGACGGGCCGCTCGTGCTCCGTGCCGAGCCGGCTGACCGTGCCCGTCCCGAGCCGGAACAGCGCGCCGTCGCCCGGTGGCAGCCCGAGCCAGCGCGCGGTCAGCACCCGCAGGAAGTGCCCGTGAGCGACCAGGGCGACGTCGCCCTCGGCGCCTTCCAGCGCCGCCCGGACCTTCGCGAGCATGCGGTCGGCCCGTGCCCCGACCTGCTCCGGGCTCTCTCCTGGATGCTCGGCCGGCCCGGGGACGACACCGTCCGTGAACAGGAACCAGTCGGGCCGGGTGCGCTGGATGTCGGCGGTGGTGATCCCTTCGTACCCGCCGTAGTCCCATTCGCTGAGGTCCGCGTCGATCCGGACCTCGCGCAGCCCGGCCAGCCCCGCCAGCTCCGCCGTCTCCCGGGCCCGCTTCATCGGGCTGACGAGAACGGGCCCGATCCGCCCCTCGCCGAGGAGCGGGACGATCGCACGCGCCTGCTCCCGTCCCCTGTCGGTGAGGGGGAGGTCCGTCCAGCTGGTGTGCTGCCCGGACCGGGACCACTCGGTCTCGCCATGCCGCACGAGAAGCAGCTCACCCATGGCCGGCACCTTCCTTCCGTCTGACGATCGGGACGACCGATCACCGTTCCATGATCACCAACAGGCTGCCGTGTGCCCGCATTCCCGGCGTGTCGGGGTGGCCCGTCATGGCCGGATGTCGGTGGTCCCCGAGTGTGGTGCCCCCGATCCGTCGTCGCCGGAATGGTGGCTTTCGGTCATTGTTCCGGTACTCGCCGTTTCGATCAGGTGTGCGGGTACCCGGCGGCCGTTTCCGACCTCACCGCAGTGTGCAGAGGAGGAGTGCCATGGACCGGACCGAGGGACCTGAAGGGCCCCGCCAGGAAGGAAACCAAAAGGCCAAGGAGGTCGGCCGGACCGCCCAGGAGGGTGCACGGCAGAGCGCGCACGTCGTCCGGGAGAAGGGCCAGGAGGTGGCGGGCACGGCCCGGGAAGGAGCGCAGGAAGTGCTCCAGGAGACCGCCGGCCGGGGCCGGGACCTCTATGAGCGGTTCAAGGAGCAGGCGGAGGGGGAGGCCGGTACGCAGGCCCGGCGGCTGGCCACCAATATCCGCTATCTGGCCGAGGACCTGCAGCACATGAGCGAGAGCTGCAAGCCCGAATCGCCCGCCGCCCCGCTGGTGCGCCGGATGGCCGAGCGCGGGCACACGCTGGCCGACCGGCTGGACCGGCAGCGCCCCGGTGAACTCCTGGACGAGGTCCGGGACTTCGCACGTCGGCGCCCGGGGATGTTCCTCGCCGGCGCGGCGCTGGCCGGGTTCGCCGTGTCCCGGCTGGGGCGGGGTGTCACCGCGGCCGGTGGCACGAGCACGGACATGGGCACGGACACGGGCACGGACACGGGCACGGACATGGTCACCACGACGACCCCGGGGACGGACACCACTGTTCTGCCCGCTCCCGAGGAACAGGTCGAGGCCGCGCCCGTGCCGCCGTCCGCGTACGAGTCGCAGGCGCCCCGGTCCGCGTACACCCCGGAGCCCGGGCTGCACGGCGGCGAGGGACCTCCGCCGTCCACGACGCCGCGGGTCACGCCGCCGGCCCGGCCCGGTGAGCCCGGGAAGCCCGGCAGGGGGTGGTGACCATGGCGTCCCAGGACGTCGGACGGCCCGGCCCCCCGCGAGGCCGGCCGCAGGACACGT
Organism: Streptomyces poonensis; assembly: GCF_014650915.1. Classification (GTDB taxonomy): domain Bacteria; phylum Actinomycetota; class Actinomycetes; order Streptomycetales; family Streptomycetaceae; genus Streptomyces; species Streptomyces poonensis. The sequence continues at coordinate 173,380 of NZ_BMVW01000016.1, forward strand.
CCACGCCCGCGCCCGAACCGGCGCCGACGCGCGGTGACGACGCGTCGATCGGCGACCTGATCAGCGAGATCAGCAGCGACCTGTCGCGGCTGGTGCGCAACGAGGTCGAGCTGGCCAAGACGGAGCTGAAACAGGAGGGCCGGAAGGCGGGCAAGGCCGCGGGCCTGTACGGCGGTGCGGGTTATGCCACCGGGCTGGCCCTGCTGCTGGCCACGTTCGCGGCGATGTACGGCCTCCGGCATGTCATCGACATCGCCTGGGCGGCCCTGATCCTCACCGTGGTGTGGGCGGGGATCGGCGCGGCCCTGTACGCCACCGGGCGCCGGCGGATGCGCACGGTCCAGCTCACCCCCGAACAGTCACTGGATTCACTGAAGGAGGACGCGAAATGGGCACGACACCCGACCAGTTGAGGCAGGACGCCGACGAGACCCGCGCACACCTGGCGGAGACCGCGGACCGGCTGGTCGAGCGGGTCAGCCCGCCCCGTGTGATGCGCCGTCAGGCGAGTGCCGCACGCTCCCGCATCGGCAATGTCAAGGAGCGGGTGATGGGGACCGCCCGGTCCGTCACGCCCTCCCCGTCCGACGTGGGTGACACCGTGCGTGAGACCACGGAGCAGCTCGGTGAGCAGGCACGCCAGGTGCCCGAGCAGGTGCGTCGCCGGACGGAGGGCAGCCCGCTCGCCGCCGGGCTGATCGCGTTCGGCACCGGCCTGCTCGCCGGGGCCCTGTTCCCGGCGACCGGTACGGAGGAACGCGTGGGGCAGCGCATCCGCGAGCGCTCCGACGACCTGGTCGAACCGGCGAAGGAGACGGTCCGGGAGGCCGCTCAGGAGATCAAGGAGGGCATGCGCGAGCCCGCCCGGGAGGCCGCCTCGTCAGTGAAGGACACCGCGCAGGAGGTGGCCCGGTCCACCGGTCGGCAGGCCCGCCGGTCCGGGCAGGAGGGAGCACAGGAGGTGCGCCGCACCGGGCGGCAGACCGGCGAGGAGGCCCGGCGGCGGGCCGAAGGCCGTTGAGAGCGGCTGCCGGCGGCACGGCGAAGCCCGTCACCTTCGTTCACCCTCGTACGTCGGCTCCGCGTCCAGTGCCGAACTGGACGCGGAGCGCAGGGTGCGGCGAGCAGCACTGGCCTGCGCCGCCTTCCGCTCCCTGTCCGGGACCGTTCCGGCGGGTGCGGGGAGCAGGGACCGACGTCGTGGCGAGAGCCCGGTCCGGGGATGGCCCCCGCGACCGCGCCGTACGGCGCCTGCTACCCCGCACCTGCGGGGTACTCCCTCCATGCGTGCTACGCCACGGATGCGCCGGAACACCGCCGTCCGACTGACGTCCGTCACCCGCGACCGGTGCCCAGTGCTGTGACGGGAGCGGGGCGCGGCAGGTCGGAGCAGCGGGTCAGAGGCCGACGGCGTACGGAACGAAGATGGCCCACTGCTCAGGCGTGAACGTGAGACGGGGGCCCTGCTTGTTCTTCGAGTCCCGTATGTGCACGGTGCACGGCGTGAGCGCGACTTCGACGCACTCTGGGCCGTCGTTCGTGCTGTAGCTGCTCTTGAACCACTTGAGCTGGGGATCGTTCGTGGCTGAGGGACTGATCATCATGTCTCTTCCAGCGCTTTCTCGATGAAGGCCAGTGATTCCCTGGGCGTGAGAGCCTGGGCCCGGATGATCCCGTACCGAATCTCAAGGACTTGCGTCTCATGTGGATCGCTGACCAAGCGGCTGGTGAGCTGAACCTCGGTGTGCCCCACCGTGTCGCCTCCCCGAAGCTTCAACAGCTGAAGCGAACCTGCGAGACCGGCGTGATCCTCCCGCTCAGTAGGCATCGCCTGGATCTCCACATTCCGCAGCTGACCGACCTCCAGCAGGTGCTCGAGCTGCTTCCGCATCACCATTCTGCCTCCGAGAGGGCGGCGTAGTGTCACCTCTTCCTGGACAAAGCCGAAGATGGGCGCGGACTGTCGAGCGAAGATTCCCTGGCGTGCCATCCGTCCCGCGACCAGCTGTTCCATGTCGTCCTCCGCGAACAGCGGACGACGCATTGCGAACAACGCCCGGGCGTATTCCTGGGTCTGCAGCAGGCCGTGCACCACAGAGTTGACGTAGGCGCAGATCTCGACCGCCTCCCCCTCCAGCTTCGCCAGATCCCGCACCTTCTTCGGGTACCGCGCCTCCTCCACGTCCTTCGTCAGCCCGGCGATCATTCCGCCCGCCCCGAGCACCTCGTCCGCCGACTCGAGGAACTGTGCCTTCGGCGCCCGTCGACCCCGCTCCACGGAGGAAACCTGCTCCTCGCTGTAGCCGATCGCAGCGCCCAGCTCGGCCTGCTTGAGGCCCGCCCGTTCGCGCCACATCTTGATGACCTTGCCCGCCATCCGGAGAACCGTTGACGCGTCGGCGTCTCCGTCGTGTGGCTCCGCTCCGTCGACAATCTGCAGGTTGTGTCCCGCAACTCCCATGGCCCCACATCTCCGTGCACGCGTCGCCCGTACCCAACTCCCGACCAGGGTCCGGCGTCACACGTCGTCGGCCGGACAGTTCCGGACGGCGACCGTACAGTGACGCTGAGTGCGGCCGGTGCTGCTGGTCAGCGTAAATGCGCGCGACCACGCTGAGTGATGTGAACAGAGAGATTGCCCGTTCAGCGGGGCCCGCCGATGACCTCAGCGGACACGCCATTCCCGTCCGCCACTTCTCCATCCGCCTGGCGGCCAGCCGCAGAGGCGCCCACCTCGCCCGTCAGTCGGCGAGCGAGCGCCTGGTCACCTGGGGCTGGCCGTACGTCTCGGAGGCCAACCACACCGCCGCGCTGCTGGTCGCGGAACTCGCCGCCAATGCCGCGCTGCACGGCCGGGAGAGGGGCCGGGACTTCCGTCTGTGCCTCACCCTCTTCCCCGAGGACGCCACGCTCCGTATCGAGGTGACGGACCCGCGCCCCGACCGGCGTCCGCCCGTTTCCGCAGTGCCTCCGTCGGTGCCGTCGCTCGACGCCGAGTCCGGACGCGGGTTGTTCCTTGTCGCTGCACTGGCCGACCGGTGGGGGACGACGTGCGGCGACCCGTACACCAAGACCGTCTGGTGCGAGGTCGGCCTTCAGCAGTGACCCGTCGTCCGCTAGCGCCGAACGGGCACAGCGGCGCCGACAGTGCCGACGACGACCTTCTCCGCCCCGATCCGCCGCATCCGCTCGGCACCCCACTCACCCAGGGCGGCAAGGGCGGCGTTCAGCGAAACGCCGTGCTCCGTCAGGGAGTACTCGACCTTCGGTGGCACCTGGGGGTACACCTCGCGGTGGACGAGGCCGTCCTCCTCCATCTCTCGCAGGTGCTGGACCAGCATCTTCTCGCTTACCCCGGGCAGCCCGCGGCGGAGTTCGGCGAACCTGCGGGTTCCGTAGTTGTGCAATTCCCAGAGGATCAGCGACTTCCACTTGCCGGACACCACGTCCATCGCCGCGTCGACGCCGCAGATGTAGGGACCACGCCGTGCCGATGCCGCCATGCGCCTCTCCCGCCCTGCCGTACTCACCTGGAGGTGAGTACCCCACTAATTAGTCCGTACTGGTCAACCCTAACGGCAGCGCGGAGGATCGAACTCGAACGACGGCAAGACCACAACACGAGGGGATCCCCTGACATGACAGCCGACAGCAACACCCTCTCCGTCAGCGTGCTCGGACTGGGCGCCATGGGCAGCGCACTCGCGAGTGCCCTGCTCAAGGCCGGACATGAGACGACCGTCTGGAACCGTTCGGCGGGCAAGGCGGACGACCTCGTCGCCCAGGGGGCGCGGGCCGCCGCCACGGCCGGTGACGCGGTGCGGGCCGGCGAGCTGGTCGTCGCGTGCCTGCTGGACCACGCGTCGGTCCACGAGGTGCTCGATCCGGTCGCCGGGGACCTGGCCGGTCGGACGCTGATCAATGTCACCACGACGACGCCGGAACAGTCGCGGGAGATCGCCGCCTGGGCCTCCGACGCCGGGATCGCGTACCTGGACGGCGGCATCATGGCCGTGCCCCACATGATCGGGCAGCCCGGGTCGTCGATCCTGTACAGCGGGACGGAGGATGTCTTCCAGCAGTACAAGCCCGTGCTCGATCTCTGGGGGGACAGCACCTACTTCGGGGAGGACGCCGGGCTGGCGTCCCTGTACGACCTGGCCCTGCTCGCGGGCATGTACGTGATGTTCGCGGGGTTCCTGCACGGCGCCGCCATGGTCGCGTCGGCCGGTGTGACGGCGCGTGAGTTCGCCGCCATGGCGGCGCCCTGGCTGACCGCCATGACCGGGGAGTTCGAGGGGTACGCGGCTGTCATCGACGGCGGGGACTACACCGTCCCGGGACAGCAGAGCCTCGAGTTCTCCGACCTCGGCGACATCCTGACCGCCAGCGCCGAGCAGGGGATCAGCACCGAGGCGGTCGCCATGGTGCAGGGGCTCATCCGGCGCCAGATCGACGCCGGGCACGGCGCGGAGGGCTTCGCACGGATCATCGAGAGCATCAAGCAGCCGGGCTGAGCACTTCTGCCGTCGTCCTACTGCCGGTACCCGCTGAGGAACCGCCCGATCCGCCCGATCGCCGCCTCCAGGTCGTCCGCGTACGGGAGGGTGAGGATGCGGAAGTGGTCCGGGGCCGGCCAGTTGAAGCCCGTGCCCTGCACCACCTGGATCTTCTCCCTGAGCAGCAGGTCCAGGACGAACTTCTCGTCGTCGTGGATCTTGTGCACCTTCGGGTCCAGGCGCGGGAACGCGTACAGCGAGCCCTTCGGTTTGACGCAGCTCACGCCCGGGATCTCGTTCAGCTTCTCCCAGGCGCGGTCGCGCTGGTCGTGGAGCCGGCCGCCCGGGGCGGTGAGTTCGCGGATGGACTGGCGGCCGCCGAGCGCGGCCTGGATGGCGTACTGCGCGGGCGCGTTGGCGCACAGGCGCATGGAGGCCAGCATCGTCAGGCCCTCCAGGTAGTCCCTCGCGTGCTGCTTCGGTCCGGTGACCACCAGCCAGCCGGAGCGGAAGCCCGCGACCCGGTACGTCTTCGACAGGCCGCAGAAGGTGAGGACGACCAGGTCGGGGGCGAGGGCGGCGGCCGAGTGGTGGACGGCGTCGTCGTACAGGATCTGGTCGTAGATCTCGTCCGCGAAGACCATCAGGCCGTGGCGGCGGGCCAGGTCGAGGATGCCCTCGATGATCTCCTTCGGGTAGACCGCGCCCGTGGGGTTGTTCGGGTTGATGATCACCACCGCCTTCGTGCGGTCGGTGATCTTCGACGCCATGTCGTCGAGGTCCGGGTACCAGTCGGCCTGCTCGTCGCACAGGTAGTGGACCGCCTTGCCGCCCGCGAGGGTCGTCACGGCCGTCCAGAGCGGGAAGTCGGGCGCCGGGATCAGGACTTCGTCGCCGTCCTCCAGCAGCGCCTGCACGGCCATCGACACCAGCTCCGAGACGCCGTTGCCGAGGAAGACGTCGTCCACGTCCACCTCCAGGCCGAGCGTCTCGTACCGCTGGGCCACCGCCCGGCGCGCGGAGAGGACGCCGCGCGAGTCCGTGTAGCCGTGCGCCTGGGGGAGCATCCGGATCATGTCCTGGACGATCTCCTCCGGCGCTTCGAAGCCGAAGAGCGCGGGATTGCCGGTGTTGAGGCGGAGCACGCTGTGGCCCGCCTCCTCCAGCGCGTTGGCGTGCTCGATGACCGGGCCGCGGATCTCGTAACAGACCTCGTTCAGCTTGCTCGACTGCCGGAACTCCATGCGCCCGCCCTCCGGTTTCGTGGTGTTACTTGGTTTTACCAAGCGGAGGCTTGGAAAGTCCAACGAAATGTCTACACTGCGTTGCATGCCACCTCGTCGCCGTAGCTACGACCAGTACTGTTCCGCCGCCCGGGCGCTCGACGTCATCGGTGATCGCTGGACCCTGCTGATCGTCCGTGAGCTGCTCGCCGGACCGCGCCGGTACACCGATCTGCACGCGGACCTGCCGGGCGTCAGCACCGACGTGCTCGCCTCGCGGCTCAAGGACATGGAGCGTGACGGGCTCACGACGAGACGCCGGCTGCCCCCGCCGGGCGCCGCCTACGTGTACGAACTCACCGACCGAGGACGGCAGTTGCTGCCCGTCCTGCAGGCCCTGGGGGAGTGGGGCGCGGGCGTCCTCGGTGAGCGCAGGGAGACCGACGCCGTACGGGCGCACTGGTTCGCGTTGCCCCTGCTGCGCGGGCTGGAAGGGCTCGACGCCGGTGGCTCGGCGCTCGTGGAGGCCCGGCTGGAGGAAGGCGCGTTCCATGTGTGGGTGGGCGCCGGGACGGAGGAGGAGCCCGTGTACGGGGACGGTGCGGCGCCCCGTACGCCGGACGTCCGGCTGTCGTTCGACGCGGGGACGTCCGCGGCCGTGAGCCGGGGCGAAATGAGCCTGCGGGACGCGGTGCGGGACGGGCGTGTCGCGGTGGACGGCGACGGGGCGCTGGCCAAGGAGCTGCGCGGGGTCTGATCCGGGCGATGCGCGAAGGCCCGCCGCACCGGCGGTAGCGCGGTGCGGCGGGCCTTCGTGAGGTGAAGAGGTGAGGCGCCGTCAGGCTCCGGGCGGCGGTACCCGCGACGGACGGCCCGAACCGCGCGTCAGCGCGTACCCGGCCACACCCGCCAGGGCCGCCAGCACGCCCCCGGCCGCCGTCCACACCCAGCGGGAGGACCACCAGCCGGAGGACCAGCCGTCCTCGGGTTCGAGGGAGGAGAGAACGGCCGTCGAGTCCTCGTCGGAGTCGGTGTTCTCGGCGCCCGTCACGGCGATGCCCGGCACCAGCGGCTCCGCCAGTGAGCCGTCCACCGCCGCCGCGCCGCCCATGTCCTTGGAGTCGACCCGGACCATGGCGCTCACCGGCACGCCCAGATCGGCCGTCGCCAGCTCCGTCGTGGTCAGCCGGACGTAGTACGTGCCCGGCAGCGGGTCGTTCGCCCACGGCTCCGACCAGGCGCGCACCGTGCGCAGTACGCAGGTCAGGGTCACGAGGTCCGCGTCCTGGGCGGCCGTGCGCGTCTGCGCGCCGTACTGGCAGGCCTGGCGGCGCCGCAGCCCGTCGTACACGTCGAGCTGCCAGGTGGACGACGCGGAACGGGTGCTCTCCGGCAGCTGCACCGTGGCCGTGACGGTGGGGCGCTGTTCGGCGTCGGCGGGGAACGACCAGTACATGTAGTCGCCCGCGGAGCCGTTCGCGGTCGCCTTCCGGCCCTGCTCGATCTCCGTCGCCGTACGGAAGGAGGTACCGGCCTGCGTCGGCGCGTCACCGTCCTCGGACGAGACCGCGGAGGGCGAGGAGTCGGCGACGGCGGGGGAGGCGGCGCCGCCCAGCAGCACGAGGCCGGCTGTCATCGCCAGGGCCGCCGCCCGCGCCGTACGCAACACGCTGGTGATACGCATCAGTTGGTCCTCCAGATCGCGATCCGCCACCGGGACACCCAGCCCCAGATCAGCCCGGCCAGGAAGCCGGTCAGGACGAGGACGCCCAGCAGCCACCAGCCGCGCCCGAGGCCGAACGCGGCCACGTCGCTCGCGTCGTCCGGCGCGTCCACGATGTCGATCGTCATTTCGAGGGGCAGTCCCGGCGTGGTCCTGACCCCGTCGGCCGGGGAGAAGGACTGGGTGACCTCGACGCAGACCGTCTCGGCCGCGGGCTTCACCTCGCCGTCCGCGTCGTCGAGTTCGGCCTTCGGGTAGCGCAGGCCCGTCGAGATCACATCGGTACGGCCGGTGCCCGCGGCCTCGCCGCGCACGATCTCCCGCCCGTGCACGGTGACCGCCCGCACCAGCAGCCCGTACGACGGTCCGACGCCGCGGTCCGCCGCCACGCTGACCGAGGCGCGCAGCTCCTGGCCGGGAAGGACGTCGACGCGGTACCAGCGTGCCTGCCCGAACTCCTCGCGGTCGGTGTAGAGACCGGAGTCGAGCGTCGGGGCCTTCGCGCACGCGTCGGTGCCCTCCACGGCCTGCGGCACCACCACCGGGTCGGCGGCACGGTCCACCAACTGATTGACCCGGTCGGTCAATTCGTCGGTGTGCTCGACGGACGTGTACGTACCGCCGGTCGCCTCGGCGATGCAGCTGAGCTGGACGCGCATCTTGGCGTTCGGCACCAGTCCGAGCGTGTCGATGGTCAGGCCGATGCCCTTGGCCGCTATCTCGCGGGCCACCTCGCACGGGTCGAGCGGTGCGCAGGTGTCCTCGCCGTCGCTGATGAGGACGATGCGCTTGGTGCCGTTGCCGCCCTCCAGGTCGTCGGCGGCCTTCAGCAGCGCGGGGCCGATCGGCGTCCAGCCGGTGGGCGAGAGCGTGGCGACCGCGGTCTTGGCCTCCGTGCGGTCGAGCGGGCCGACCGGGTAGAGCTGCGCGGTGTCCTTGCAGCCCGTCTTCCGGTCGTCGCCGGGGTAGTCGGCGCCCAGGGTGCGGATGCCGAGCTGCACCTCCTCGGGGGTCGCGTCGAGCACCTCGTTGAACGCCTGCTTCGCCGCGGCCATGCGCGTCCCGCCGTCGATGTCCCGGGTCCGCATGGAACCGCTGACGTCGAGCACCAGGTCGACCTTGGGTGCGTCCTTGTCCGCCGTTTCGTCGGCGACGGCTGCGGACGGGACGGCGATCCCGGCCGTCAGGGCGGCGAGCAGGGCGCAGACTCCCGCCGCCAGCCGTTGTCTTGTGATCATCGGCGGATCTTATTGAGGACGGGGGGCGGGCTTCAAAACGCACGGTCGCGTGTGCGGTGGTGAGTCGGTCCTGCCGAGCGGCCGCTCACTCCTCAGGTCTCGTCGAAAAGGCCGGCGAGCCGCGCCCGGTACAGCGCTCCCAGGGTGAAACCGTCGGTGATCTCACCCCGTACGACCATGTCCTCCGCCTCACGAAGGGACACCGTGACGGCCCGGCGGATCCCCTCGTGCCCGTCCAGCGGCCCTATGGAGGCGATGCGTGCCGCGAAGAGCTCCACCCGGTCGCCGAGCAGGCCGGTGTCGGGGTGCGTCGCGCCGAGCGGGATGAGCTCTTCGGGGCGTACGCCCAGTTCTTCCTGGAGTTCGCGGACGGCGTCCTCCTCGCCGGTCGCCCCCGGCTCGCCGGAGCCGCGCACCGCCTCCCAGTGCCAGGAGCGGGTGGCGTGGCGGTAGTGCTCGATCAGGACGATCCGGCCGTCGGCGCCGGAATCGGAGCCGAGCAGCGGCAGGACGACCACCCCTACGGTCGTCGTCGGCCGGGGCGACACCACGCGGTCGTACACGCCGAGCGTGCCGTCGGGGAAACGGACCGGGTCGCGGAGGAGGAGCAGGAACGGATCGGCGGAGAGGACGCCGAGGCGGACGGGCACCAGCATCGCCGCGTACCGCGCCCACCACCGCCGGGCCCGGCTGCCGCGGGCCATTCTGCGAGCGATCCACGCGCGCACGGCGCGGCGGACCGCTCTCACATCGGCGGCATCGCTCAGGATCTCGATGCCGCCGGGGTGGTTGGTGAACAGTTCGGGGCGCGTGCGCCGCAGTTCCTTGTACCGGTTCATCGGGTCCTCGCCGGGTGGTCACGGGAGTCAGGACACGAATGCGTTGAGCTCGTTGTCCTGGGTGGTGGTGGAGGCGGTGGCGGGACGGACGGGGGAGGCGGGGCCCGCGGTCTCGCCCCGGTAACCGGGCAGTCTGCGCACCAGATCCAGCAGTTGTCTGCACTCGTCCTCGCCGGCCAGCCGGAGGGCGGCTATCTCGCGGGCGAACTTCTGCTCCCGTCTTCCGGCCTCCCTGTTGCGGAGGATCAGCTGCACCGAGCCGCCCACCGGCCCCATGGCGGCCGCCCCGAGGGCCGCGTACACCTCCCATGACCCTCCACCGCCCGAGATGGCGGTGTACACGGTGGAGCCCACGGTGACCAGGACTTCGACGACGGGCACCCACTCCGACGCCGCGACCGGCCGGTGCCGTTCGTCGGCGAGGCGGACGATCTCCTTGTTGAGGGTGAGGTACCGGTCGAAGACATGGCCCACCGAGTCGCTGAAGGCGGCCGGGTCGTCGGTCAGCGCGTTGAAGGCCCTCATATAGCCGTGCCAGACGGCGGAGTCGCGCAGGGTGCCGATGTCCTCCAGCGCCAGCAGGTCGAGGGCCGAGGGGGTGAGACGGTCCTGGACGGCGGCGAACATCTGCTGTCTCAGGAACACGACCAACTGCTCGGGATCGTCGATCAGCGCCGGGTTCGCGCGTGCCTCGCGTGCCTCCTGCAGGGCGATCCGGCGCAGGCTGCCCACCGGGGTGAGCGGGTAGCGGCCCAGGGCGTCGGCCAGGTTGACGTTGTAGATGAGGTCCAGCAGCTGCTTGATCTCTCCGGCGAACTCCTTGTTCCCGTCGTACACGCCCTCGACGACGTCGGTGCCGGGTGCCGTCACGAACTCCTTGTACAGGGTGTTCCGCACGACGAGCTCGCCCTTGACGTTGAGCTCGTTGCTGAAGCCGACGACGGCGCCGAGTCTGCGCCGGAACTGGTTGATGTGCTCAGGGGCCACACCGACCTGTTCCGCGAGAAGGTCGATCTGCTTGGCGCTCAGCGCCTGGACCTTCTCGGAGAAGGGCTGGAAGAGCCTGGACGTCGCCCGGGTGTAGTTCTCCTGGTCGTCCCAGGAGAGGCGGACGCACCGCACCCGGTCCGTGGCCGGCAGGCTCTCGACGGTCTCCTGCCAGGCGATGAGAGCGGCGCGGTCCACGTTCAGATAGGAGGGGGGCTCCTCGGCCGGGTCGTGCTCCGCCAGCAGGAAGGGCACGAGGGCGCCGGAGGCGAGGAGCTTCTGGTGTGCCGCGCGGGCCGCGCCGCCCTCGGTCAGATCACGGCTGATCGCGCGGTTGTTGTAGAAGAACGCCCGGTTGATCACGACCTGCTCGGCGTTGATGAGACTGCGGAAGTACTCGGCCCGGACCTGCCTGCCCCGCTTCCGCTCCACCTGGAGCAGGGACTTCCCCTTCTTGATCATCTTTTTGGTCATGTCCGCGGGGACCCACTGGTTGTCCAGTGACTGGGCTATCACCGCTCCCCGGGTGAGCTGCTCCGGCTCGATCGGCGTCAGTAAGGAATCGCTGCCGTTCAGGTCGATCATGGCGGTACTCCCCCTGTGAGCTCCGAGGCGTTCAGTCTCTGGAGTATGGCGAGTGCTACACGGGGCGTACAGATGTGAAGAGGGGCGAGAGTTCCGTCCAGATGTCGCCGGAGCGCGTCGGGGAGAGACGCATGAGGGTGAGGGCCTTCGTGGGCAGGGGCTCCGCTACGAGCGATGTCCGGTCCGCCGTGCGCGGCAGGTCGGGTACGGCCGTGGACAGCGCCTCCCGGAGCGCGGGCGCCGAGCCCGCCGTCGCGCCCAGGGCGCCCGCCACCAGGGAGCCGAACAGCTTGCGGCGCAGGGCGGTCTCGTCGTCGGTGATGTTGCGGCCGGTCAGGTTCGGCAGCGGGACGCCGTGGCGGGCCAGCCGGGCCGGGCTGATCCGGATGTCGGCCAGGTCGCGGTAGACGAGCCGGACGGGGGCGCCCAGGGGGGACAGGACGACGAGCAGGTTCTGGCCGTGCGCCTCCAGGGCCACGCCCAGGTCCAGCAGGCGCAGACCGACCGCGAGCATCAGGCGGGCGAACTCGGCCAGCCAGGGGCGGGACCGGGGCAGACCGGTGGCCGGGAGGGCGGCCACCGGTACGACGCGCTCGCCGGCGCCGCTCGCCGCGTACGCGTCCGGCGGCTCGCGCAGCACCGCCGCCAGGTCCGGGGTGCCCGCGGTGACGGCGCCCAGGGTGCGGGTGACGTGCAGCAGACCGTCCGTGCGGGCGGCCACGGTCTCCGCGAACGCCGAGATCGTCATGGACCTCTCGACCGAGGCGACGGAGATGTCCCGTACGGAGGACGTCAGGCGGGAGCTCAGAGCCGTCTTGAGGTGCGGTCCGGCACCGGGGCCGCCGTCGGGGAGGGCCAGGGTGCGCAGGGACATCAAGGGGTGCGCCGCGATGCCGCCGGGTGCGGCGGGGCACTTCAGGACGTGGTCGGCCTGCCAGGGGTGGACCGGGACCAGCACCCGTCGCCCGTCGCGGAAACGGTCCGGCCAGTCGCCCACGACCCGGCAGCCGTCCGTTCCTCCGGTGAGTTCGGCCAGGCCGAGCCGGACGACCGGCCGGTGCTCCGGCGCGTACGCCAGCTGCTCGGCCACGGAGAAGCCCGGGCGGGAGCGGCAGTTGGGGTGGTAGGGGTGGCCGTCGACGATCCGCTGCTCCCACTCCGCGCTGGTGGTGGGTTCCGGACCGCCGTCCGGCTGGTCGGCGCGCGACAAGGCCAGCGAGGCGGTGCTGTCGTCGAGTTCGGCGGCGAACTGTGCACCGTACGGTACGGCGAGGGCCGCCATCAGTCGCGCCGCCCGGTCGTGGGGACGGCCGTCGAGCCGTACCTCCGTGACGTACCCGGTGGTCGCGTACGGGTCCGGATGCGGGCCGTGCAGTCTGCGCCCGTCGGTGAGATGGAGGGTCATACCGTCGTGGCCGGGCTCGCGGCGCGCGATCCAGGGCAGCGGCTCGTACGCGAGGGCGCGCCACAGCCGGGTCAGCACGGCCGCGCGGGCGCCGGGGAGCGCGTCCGCGTACGGCCGTGCCAGATCGGGGCGTACGGCGGCGAGTTCCTCGGCGAGCGCGGCCTCGGCCTCGGGCGCGGGGGGACGGTGCACGAGCGGGCTCCTCGGGTACGGAATCGGTGCGGGGGCGGCGTACGGCGGACACCGGCGCGCCGCGGCGGACAGCCGTGCGCCGCCGGTGTCCGCGTGCGCCGGCACGGCTTCACGTCGACGTGCACGGACGGCCGGAACGGGCCCATGCCGGCGTACGGCGACAGACATACTGATCATCCAGCGCACCGTATGGAACGAATGGACCCCGTGGACGCCATGCAGGATGCCATGCACCCCTGGGACGACGTCGGCGCGACGGCCGACGCGTACGCCGCCGCTCCGCTCCTCAATTGTCTGCTGCGGGAGGTGGGGGAGCGGACCGGGCCGGACGAGTACCGGCTGAAAACCACCGGGCAGCTGCTGCGGGTCCGCGGCACCAGACGCCCCGCCGACCCCGAACTGCACAGAGACGGCCTCTGGCACCGCCTCACCCACGCCGAACTGGTCAAACTCACCGCCGAGGTGCTGCGCCGCCACACCGGGCTCGTCAACTCCGAAGTGCCCGCCGAGATGCTCGACAGCCGGGATGCGGTGGCCGCCGTCCTCGCCGCACGCGCGCGCGTGACGCCGCCCGGCGACCCGTACCTCCGCTCGGAGCAGTCACTGATCACCGGGCATCCGCATCACCCCGCCCCCAAGGCCCGCGGCGGCGGCCCGGTCGCGGGCTGGCTGCCGTACGCGCCCGAGGCGTACGCCCGGTTTCCGCTCACGCTGCTCGGGGTGCGTGAGGACGTGCTCGTGGAGGAGGGCGACACCGCGGCCCTGGACGCCCTCGGCACAGCCCCGCCCGGCTACCGGCTGCTGCCCGCGCACCCCTGGCAGCTGTCCCTCGTCGGGCGGGAGCTGGCGGAGGCGTTCACGGACGGGCGACTGGTGCGGGTCGGTCCCGCGCCGTACGAGGTGTGGCCCACGGCGGCGATCCGCACGGTGTACGTCCCCGGGACGGTGCGGAGGGGCGATGACCGTGATCTCTTCCTCAAGTTCAGCCTGGACGTGCGCATCACCAACGACATCCGCCGGCTCTGGCGCCACGACCTGCTGAAACTCCGCCGTACGGATGCCGCGACGGCCGCCGCCTTCGCCGCTCTGCCCGGCCCGGCGGCGTGGCTGAGCGACCGCGGCTACCGCACCGCGCGTTTCGCCTTCGAGGAGCTGGCCGTGCTGGTGCGCGACGGGCTGCGGGAGCACGTCGCGCCCGGTTCCGGTGCGACGCCGCTGCTCGTGGCCGCGCTGGTGGAGGGGTTCGACGGCAATCCGCTGGACCGCGTCACGGACCCGGCGGCCTGGTGGGAGGCGTATCTGCGGCACATGGTGCCCCCGGTGCTGGAGGCCTTCGCGCGGCACGGCGTCGTCCTGGAGGCGCACGCGCAGAACAGCCTGGTCGCCGTGGACGACGCCGGTCTGCCCGTACAGGCGCTGTTCCGGGACGCGGAGGGCGTGAAGCTGCTGCCGGACGTCTCCCGGGCCGCCGGGTGGGAGCGGCTGGTGTACTGCCTGGTCGTCAACCACCTGATGGAGCTGGCGGCGGTGCTGGCCGAGCGGTGGCCGGGCTTCGACCCGTGGCCGGCCGTACGGCGGGAGCTGGCCGCCCGCCGTGACGAGGTGCCGGAGGCCGCGGAGCTGCTCGCCTCGCCCACCCTCCCCGGGAAGACGAACCTCCTGCTCCGCTGGACGGGCGCGGACGGGGCGGACGCCCGTTATCTGCCGCTGCCCAACCCGCTCCACCGCGGCTGACGCCCTCGGGAATCAGCCCGCGTGGTCGTCGTGGCCCCGCAGGTGCAGTGAGCGCAGGGCCGCTTCGAGGGCGAAGCGGTGGTCGGGGTCGGCGAGCCGGTCGCCCAGGTAGGTGTCCAGGTTCCGCAGGCGGTAGCGGACGGTCTGGGCGTGCACGCCCAGCATCTCGCCCACCTGCTCGGCGGGCGCCCGGGTGGAGACGTGCACCCGGAGCGTCTCGACGAGCCGGTCGCGCCGGCTGGCGGGGAGCCCGTCGAGCGGGGCCAGTTCGCGGGCCGCGAGGTGGTCGACGAGGGCGGGGTCGGACAGCAGCCACAGCGTGGTCAGGTGGTCCTCGCAGGCGACCAGCGGGGCGTCGGGCACCACACCGTCGTCGACGAGCTGGAGCACGCGGCGCGCCCAGCGGACGGAGTCGGCGGCCTGGGCGAGCGGTACGGTCAGGCCCAGGGCGGCGCGGGTGTCGGCCAGGGCCGTGCGGAGCATCGCGAGGCGCTGCGGGGTGAGGTCCCCGGGGACCAGCAGGTGCGGCTGCGGGATGTCGAGATCGGTGAGGACATCGTCGTCGAGAGACGCCTGGATGCGGTCCGGCACCGGAGGGCGGAAGGCGACGAGGGTGCAGGTGCGGGGCAGTTCCCAGGCGGCGGCCTCGCACAGTTCGGAGACGGCCGTCTGGGGCAGCGGCGGCGCGGCCATGATCAGGTGCAGTAACTGTCTTCGTAACGCGGACACCTCGGACACGGCCCGCTCCCGCACCTCCGCGTACCCCTCGCGGGAGACCGCCTCCAACTCCTCGACGTAGGCGAAGAGGGCGTCGGCGAAGGAGAGCACGAGGGCGGGGGAGAGGTTGTGCTGCCGCCCGATCGACTTGGCCCGGCGCAGCGCGATACGGGCGCCGAGCCGGTACGCGCCCTGCAGGGTCCCCAGGTCGCGGCCCTCGTAGGCCTCCACCCGGCCGAACCTGCGCAGCAGTTCGTCCCGCAGTTCCGAGCTCTTGCCGGGGTCGGCCACCCGGTCCACGAAGCCGAGCAGCGCCTGTTCCACGCCCTGCCGGATCGTGTCCCCGTTCGGCCCGTTGAGCAGCCGGCCGTACACCGGGTAGGCGCGGGTGACCTCCGCCCGTATCTCGTTCAGCAGTCCGGGGAGTTCCGGACGTATGAAGGCCGCGAACCCCCTGGGGAGGGGGCCGAGCGGTTCGCCGACCTCCGGAGACCGTGCGGTTGCGGGCATGAGTCACCCCTTGCTCTGCGAGGTGTGCGGCGGGGTGGCCCGGCCGGGCACCGTCCCGTCCGGTGGCGGACGGGACGGACGGTGCCGGACCGGGCCACCAGGTGACGCCGGTCTGGGAAGCTGAAGCTAAATCAACTTCCGTGCTTTGTACACAGTTTGAGCACGGTCGGCGCACAGGGGCGGGAGATGGTCACCGGGACGACTGTGAGCCGCCGCCGGCCCCGTGGCCGCTCACTTGACGGCGGAGTGCCAGTTCTCCGCGAGCACCTTGCCCGCGTCGGGGACGACGGTGCCGGGCGCGGTGAGGCCGGCGAGGTGGGTCTGCGCGTTGTTGAGGGTGAGGCTGTTGTTCCCGGCGGCGGAGGGCAGCCCGGTCTTCGCGTTGACCGCCAGGTTGATCAGGCCGACGTTCAGACCGCAGCCGGTGGCTCCGGGGACCGCGAAGGTGCTGTCGTTCTGCGGGGCACCGGTGAGGTCGATCCGGCTCATCTCGCCGGCCTCGTCGACCGTGCCGTCGCCCTTGAAGAAGCTCATGCCGAACGCCGGGTAGTCGAGGTTCCTCGGACGCAGCACGATCGGGTTGGACTTCGTCCCGATGTAGCAGTTGTCGCCCAGGAGCGGGTTCTCCAGGTGGATACGGACCGGCAGGGCGATGATGGGCATGTCCGTGAGGACGCCCGCGGTCTGGTCGAAGGCGTAGGGCGCGCCGACGGACTCCATGGTGGCGGTGATGCTGTTGAGCCTGGAGTCGTCGAGCGTCTTGCAGATGCCGGTGATCACCGGTATGTCGCTCGGACACATCAGTCCGAGCAGGCCGCCGGGCACCTTGGCGGGGTCGGCGACGAGCGCGCCGGAGGCAGGGGCGACGACGGTGCTGCTGCCGTCCGCGTTCTGCACGACGCCGACCTGGAGGTTGGTCTTCCCCGTGGTCACCGTGGTCTTGCCCAGCTTGATGGAGCCGCTGGCGGACGTCGACACCACGCACTGCGGGGTCTTGTCGAAGCCGTCGGCGGCCAGCATCGCCGGGTTGTCCACGGGGCAGCGGTCGAAGGGGGCCCACTCGCCGTTCAGCGCGGGGCCGGTGGCGGCGGTGGCGGTGCCCAGGGAGGCGAAGATGCCGAGCGCGGTGCCGAGCGTGGTGGCGGCGGTCGCGAGTCTCGTACGGCGGGAGAAGCGGGGCATGGGGTGGCCTTTCGTGGCGGAGGGAGGGGAACGGGAGAGGTGGGACGGCTCAGCGTTCGGGGACGGGGATCACGTAGGGCTGCAGGTCGCGGGTGCACTGGGCTGCGCGGAGATCGCCGTCCCCGAAGTCCGGGTCGAACGGCAGGCACGTCTGGCCCTGGATCTGCTTGACGTAGTTGCCGGGTCCCGAGACGGAGGCGGTGAGGAGGCGGTCGAGGTTCTCGCCGGCGGCGGTGCCGCAGCCGGTGAAGGCGGGGATGGTCATCTCGCCGGTCAGGGGGCCGCCGGAGGTGAGCATGTAGCCAGTGGCCATCTCGGGCGGGGCGTGTTCTCCGATGCCGTACAGAACGAGATGATCACCGGGATGGTTCGCGGGATCCGGATCGATGGAGCTGAGCGGCTTCTCGGTTCTGCAGTTCGGCCCGACGTCCAGGGGGGTGCCGTTGACCTTGAGATCGGTCACGCGCAGGACTATGGGAACCCGGACGACCGTCTCAGCCCTGAGCTTCTCCCCCACCGTGCTGTCGGTGCTGACGGTCATCGGGCCCGTCTGTTCCATCACCATGGTGGCTGTCGTCGGAGTGAACCCGAAGGTGAGGAAGGTGGCCTTGAAAGGAGGTGACTCCTTGCGCCCCTGGTAGTGCAGCCGCCCCTCGGACACGGCCAGGAAGTGGAGGCTGCCGTCTTCGCCGACCACGAGTTCGGGGAAATCGTCCTGCTCGATCAGCACGCAGTACACGGGGAGGAGCGAGGCGCCGCCCAGCTTCCTCACGTTCGAGTAGCCGGTGGTGTACGCGTTGAGGGACAGTGACGTGAACGGGTGCTCGTCGTCGTAGCGGCACTGTGGTGCGTCGCGGCGGTCCTGGACGGTACCTCCGGGTGTGCTCTCCTCCACTTCCGGCGCCTGATCCCGCTGCTGCCGCTCCGGCTCGTCCGTCGGCCCGGCGGACGAAGGGTCGGGCGGCCCGGACGGAGAGTCCGGCCGGGACGGCGATCCACCCGGCTCCGGCGTGGCCGAGCCGACCGGCACGGTGGCCAGCAGCCCCTTGCCCGGTGCGTCCTCGGCGGGGGTGCAGTCGACGGTGACCGAGCCGGGTCCGGCGGCGGCACCGTCCGCTGTCGCGAGTGCCACGTCGATGGCGAGATTCCCGGCGGAGAACGTCAGGTCGCCATCGCCCTGCCCGGTCACCGACGGGACATCACCCGTCGTGGTCAGCGTCAGCGGACCGGACCCGGGCAGGGTGACCGGCTCCGCCGTGCCGCGCCAGGTCGCCTCCGCGGCGGCCTCGTTCTGGGTGACGCCGACGGTGAGGCGGGTGGCGGCCTGCGCGGTGGCGGCTGAGAGCGGGGTGAGGTCCGCGACCGCCTCGGCCGGGAGTTCCACGGTGGTGGTGACATCGGTGGGCGAGAACGCCTCCCCCGTGTTCACCCGGTCCGGGAAGTCCGCCGAGATCCGTACCGTCGCGGGCTGCGTACCCGAGGGAAGCGTGCAGGCGTAGGGGAGTTGAGCGTCGATCGTCTGGGTGCCCGCAGCGACGGCCCCGGCCGGGACCATGGCGGCGAGCACGACGAACGCGCCGATCGCCGCGGTCCTGGCACGGACACGGGGGCTCCGCGGTGCGGCGGGACGGTGGCTTCGCAATGCTGCTCCACTCGAGTTGTTCGGTCGGAGGACGGAGGAGGACGAGGCCGGTGGCGCCTTACGGCTGGGAGCCCACGATCTGGAAGCGTCCGCTCAGCTGGTAGTTGCCCTTGAAGGTGGGCTTGGTGGCGGTCGTGACCAACGCGCCGCAGTTGACGGGGGCCGGGCTGGAGCTGACGGCCAGTTCGCCGGCGACGCTGTTGACCGCCAGGATGCCGGTGGAGTCGGTGTAGGTGGCGGATGCCTTGCCCGCCACCGTGAACTCGCAGGCGCCGGCGGACAGGGTGGCCTGTATCTGGTCGACCCAGCCCGTGGTGACGCCGGTCGAGGGGTTGTGGTCCGCGGCTCTGAACACCCAGGGCAGCTTCGGGGTGATGGTGAAGTTCCCTATGACGCTGGTGCAGGGAGAGGCAGCGGTGCCGATGGCGACGTCGTTGAGGGTGGCGACGGGTGCGGGGTTGCCCACCGCGTTGCTGACCGTCCCACTCGCGGTCGACTTCGTGCAGGTCATCGGAGTACCCACGACCAGCACGAGGTTGCCGCTGTTCGTCGCCGTGCAGGTGCCTGTCGGGGTGACGGTCCACACCGTGGAGGGCACCGCCGCGGCGGAGCCGACGGTGAGCCCGAACGCGGCCACGGCCGTACCGGCGGCGACGGCGGCTCTTCCGAGGAGCGCATCCATGAGGAACTCATCTCCGTGAACTGCTGTCGGGGATGGGGCGAGGCAGTGCCGGGCGCCGGTGAGGCCCGGCACGGCACAGTCCGCGACCGCCCGGCCGGATGTCCCGGCCGGGCGGACACGAGTGGGTGGCGCCTTACGGGTTGCTACCGACGATCTTCGGGATGGCGCCGCTCGACGACTTGACGGCGTAGTTGCCCTTGAACGTGGGCTTGGTGGCCGTCGTGATCACCGAGCCGCAGTTGGAGGGGGCGGGGCTGGAGGCGACGACCAGTTCGCCGGCGACGCTGTTGACCGCCAGGATGCCGGTGGAGTTGGTGTAGGTGCCCGAGGCCTTGCCCGTCACCGTGAACTTGCAGGCGCCCGCGGTCACGTTGGCCTTGATGTTGCCGACGTAGCCCTTGGTGACGCCGGTCGCGGCATCGTAGTCCGTCGCCATGATCGTCCAGGGGGTGACCGCCACGGTGGTGACGTTGCCCAGGATGCTGGTGCACGGCGAGGCGGCGGTGCCGAAGTTGATGGCGTTGATGGAGGCGACCTGGGCCGGGTTGCCCGTGGCGTTCGACATGGTGCCCGACGCGCCCGACGTCGTACATGTCATCGGGATGGCCGCCGTCAGCACGATGTTGCCGCTGTTCGTCGCCGTGTAGGTGCCCGTCGGGGTGACGGTCCAGGTCGTGGAGGGCACCGCGGAGGCGGGCCCGACGGCGATCCCGAAGGCGGCCGCGGCCGCACCCGCCACGACGGCACATCTTCTGGTGGTCTGCTTCATGACGTGGGGACTCTCCTTGTGGATTGACCGGCAGGAAAGGATTGCGGCCGAAGCGATCGAGGGTAGGCCGTGCGGCCCGCGGCTCGCTTTTCCCCGTCCGCGAGCCATGACGTTACGTGCGGGTAAGTTGGTCGAACAATGCCGCTGTTCATGATTCTTTGAAGAGGGTGACCAGGCTGTTCCCGGGGTGAGCGATCCAAGGGACGCCTTAGTCATCGAGTGTCAAATTCGCCGCGCCCGGCTGCGGGTGCGAGGTCTCCCGCGTATGGCCCGCCACCGATCCGGAATACTCGTCAGGTGACAAGTTCCCGGGTGTACTTTGTCTGCGCGATGACAGGTTCGGAATGGCCGAAGTGGGTCTCCCGGAAAACTCGGAAACCAGTATTGCCCGCCGGGGTTACTCAGCCGTAACGTGCCGGTGTGGTGCTCGGTTCCAGGTTGATGGCCCCATCGCCCGGAGCCACGGCGGATGCTCGCGGCCTCGCCCTCCCACTGGGGTCGGACATCCGACGGCAGGGTCTCGCGCGTCCAAACCCCCCGGAGGTGCGGGACCCTGCCCCTTGTCTCCGCTTGTCTCCGTGGAGACAAGTGCGGGCCCGGTGTGTTGTCTGCGGGGTGACAAAGACCGGAAGGGCGACGGGAATCCGTGTCCTACCCGTTGCCAGTACGCTCCGCGCCGACCTACCGTGCGGCCCCCGCACCGAACATCGAAAGACGCGTCCGCTGGAGGTGATATGGGAATCGAAGTGGTGGTCGAGGGCCTGACCAAGTCCTTCGGTAAGCAGCGCATCTGGCAGGACGTGACACTCACCCTTCCTGCCGGAGAGGTGAGCGTGATGCTGGGTCCGTCCGGCACCGGGAAGACCGTTTTCCTGAAGTCGCTCATCGGGTTGCTCAAGCCCGAGAAAGGCCGTGTCCTCATCAATGGGGTGGACATGGTGAACAGCCCTGAAAGGGATGTCTACGAGACCCGGAAACTGTTCGGTCTCATGTTCCAGGACGGGGCGCTCTTCGGGTCCATGTCCCTGTTCGACAACATCGCCTTTCCGCTGCGGGAGCACACCCGCAAGAAGGAGTCCGAGATCCGCCGCATCGTCATGGAGCGGATCGAGGTCGTCGGACTGCTGGGCGCGGAGGGCAAGCTCCCGGGAGAGATCAGCGGCGGTATGCGCAAACGCGCCGGCCTGGCCCGCGCGCTCGTACTGGACCCGCAGATCATTCTCTGCGACGAACCGGACTCCGGTCTCGACCCGGTCCGCACCGCCTACCTCTCCCAGTTGCTGATCGACCTGAACGCGCAGATCGACGCGACGATGCTGATCGTCACCCACAACCTCGACATCGCCGCCACCGTGCCCGACAACATGGGCATGCTCTTCCGGCGCGAACTCGTCACCTTCGGCCCGCGCGAGGTGCTGCTCACCAGCGAGGAGCCGGTCGTGGCCCAGTTCCTCGACGGCCGGCGCGAGGGACCCATCGGGATGTCGGAGGAGAAGGACGCGGCCACCCTGGCCGCCGAGGCGGGCGCCGCCCTCTCCACCGAGGCCCGGCTCCGCCGCATCGTCCCGCAGCTGGAGCCGTCGCCCGGCCTCCCGCCGCGCCAGGCCGTCACCCGGCGACGTCAGCGTGTCATGAGCATGATCGATCGGCTGCCTCCCGCCGCGCGCTCCGCCATCCGGGAGACCTACGCGGCGAGCCCCGAGGCACCCACCCTGCCGATGCCCGCCGCCGGGAGCGGCACATGATCACCGGCGCGCTGCGGCAGACCGGCCGGCTGTTCGCGCTCGCCGCCGAGGTCAGCCGCGCGATCTTCCGAAGACCCTTCCAGTTCCGCGAGTTCGTCGAGCAGTTCTGGTTCATCGCGGGCGTCACCGTCCTGCCCGCCGCCCTCGTCTCGATCCCCTTCGGCGCCGTCATCGCGCTCCAGGTCGGCTCGCTCACCCAGCAGCTGGGCGCCCAGTCGTTCACCGGCGGCGCCAGCGTCCTCGCCGTCGTCCAGCAGGCCAGCCCACTCATCGTCGCCCTGCTGATCGCCGGCGCGGGCGGCTCCGCGATCTGCGCCGACCTCGGCTCCCGCAAGATCCGCGAGGAGCTCGACGCCATGGAGGTCATGGGGGTCTCGCCCGTGCAGCGCCTGGTGGTGCCCCGGGTCCTGGCCACCATGGGCGTGGCGGTCCTGCTCAACGGCCTGGTCTCCGTCGTCGGCACCCTCGGCGGCTACTTCTTCAACGTCATCCTCCAGGACGGCACCCCCGGCGCCTACCTGTCCAGCTTCTCCGCCCTGGCCCAGCTGTCCGACCTGTACATCAGCGAACTCAAGGCGCTGGTCTTCGGGTTCATCGCGGGCGTCGTCGCCGCCTACCGGGGCCTCAACCCGCGCGGCGGCCCCAAGGGCGTCGGCGACGCCGTCAACCAGTCCGTCGTCATCACCTTCCTCCTGCTCTTCTTCGTCAACATGGTGATGACGGCCATCTACCTCCAGATCGTCCCGCCGAAGGGAGGCTGAGGCCGATGGCCTCCCCGCTCGTCTGGCTCGACCGCTCCGGCGACCACCTGCTCTTCTACGCCCGGGCCCTGCTGTGGATCCCGCGCACCCTGCGCCGCTATCTCAAGGAGGTGCAGCGCCTCCTCGCCGAGGTCGCCTTCGGCACCGGGGGCCTCGGCGTCATCGGCGGCACGATCGGCGTGATGATCGCGATGACGCTGTTCACCGGGACCGTCGTCGGACTCCAGGGTTACGCGGCCCTCGACCAGATCGGCACGGCCGCGTTCACCGGGTTCGTCTCCGCCTACTTCAACACCCGCGAGATCGCCCCCCTCGTCGCCGGACTCGCCCTCTCCGCGACCGTCGGCGCCGGCTTCACCGCCCAGCTCGGCGCCATGCGCATCAACGAGGAGGTCGACGCCCTCGAGGGCATGGGCATCCGCTCCATGCCGTACCTGGTCACCACGCGCATCATCGCCGGGGTCGTCGCCATCGTCCCGCTGTACGCGATCGGGCTGCTCTCGTCCTTCCTGGCGTCCCGCTACGTGACCGTCCTGTTCAACGACCAGTCCCGGGGAACGTACGACCACTACTTCAATCTCTTCCTCTCCCCGACGGACGTCCTGCTCTCCGTGCTGAAAGTGCTGATCTTCAGCGTGATGGTGATCCTCGCCCACTGCTACTACGGCTACCGCGCCACGGGCGGCCCCGCCGGTGTCGGCGTCGCCGTCGGCCGGTCCGTGCGCAACGCCATCGTGCTGATCAGCGTCACCGACTTCTTCCTGTCGCTCGCCCTGTGGGGCGCGACCACGACCGTGAAGGTGGCGGGGTGAGATGAGCGGACGACGAGGCGAGACGCTGCGCCGCCGGTCCGCCGGGGTGGCGTTCCTGCTGGTGCCCGCCCTCCTGGTGGGGTTGTCCGTCGCCGTCTACGACAAGCGGTTCACCGACTCCGACCCGGTGGTCGTCGAGACCGGCAGCGTCGGCAACGAGATGCACCTGGGCGCCGAGGTCAAACTGCGCGGTGTCGTCGTCGGCGAGGTCCGCGCCATCGACGCCACCGGCGACGGGGCCCGGCTCACCCTCGCCATGAAGCCCGGCGCCCTGGACGACGTACCGTCCGACGTCCGCGCGCAGATGCTGCCGACGACCCTGTTCGGTGAACGGTTCGTGGCCCTCGTACCGTCCGAGAACCCCTCGGACCGGCCGCTGGCCGCCGGAGCCGTCATCCCCCAGGACCGCTCCGAGAACGCCGTCGAGCTCCAGCAGGTCCTCGACGACGTCCTGCCGACGCTCACCGCGGTCCAGCCGCAGAAGCTGGCCGCGACCCTGTCGGCGGTCTCGCAGGCCCTGGAGGGACGCGGCGACGAGCTCGGCGAGACCCTCAGCCGGTTGGACCGGCACCTGCGGAAGTTCAACCCCCATCTGCCCGCCCTCAACCGCGACCTCAAGGAGCTCGTGAAGGTCAGCCATGTCTACGCGGACGCCGCGCCCGACATCATCACGGCGCTCACCGACTTCACCACCACCAGCGGCACCCTCGCCGAGCGGGAGAGCGACCTGTCCGGCACCCTCGGCGCCACCACCCGGACGGCCGAGGACATGACGGCCTTCCTGCGGAAGAACGAGGACAACATCATCCGGCTCAGCGCCACCAGCAGGCCCACCCTGGAACTGCTCGCCGAGTACTCCCCGTCGTTCCCCTGCACCCTGCGCACCCTCGCCGAGTTCGTGCCCGCCATGGACAAGGCGCTCGGCAAGGGCACCGACAAGCCCGGCATCCACGTCGACGTCACCACCGTGCCCTCGCGCGGCGCCTACGTGCCCGGCCGCGACACCCCGGTGTACGGCTCCGGCGGCGGCCCGCGCTGCTACCCCGTGCCGTACCTCGGCGCGTCCGCCGCACCCGCCGTACGGGCGTCCGCGGCGGCCGACCAGGACCTCGGGCCCGCCAACTCCCCGCAGGAGAACGACCTCGTCAACGAACTGCTCGCACCCGCCGCCGGCCGGCAGCCCGGCGAGCTGCCCGACTGGAGCAGCCTGCTCGTCGGCCCGGCCTACCGCGGCACGGAGGTGACCCTCGGATGACCGTCCAGGACACCACCCCGGGCACCCAGGACGCGCCGGACGCCCCGAACGCCTCGGACACCTCGCACACCCGGCGCCGCCCGCTGACCGGGCCGCTGCTCAAGTCCCTGGTCTTCGTGGTGGTCACCGGCATCGCCACGACCGTGCTCGGCCTCAGCGTCGCCAACACCGGTGTCGACACCGGCACCCGCACCTACAAGGCCCTGTTCACCGACGTCACCGGACTCGTCGACGGCGACAGCGTGCGCATCTCCGGGGTGAAGGTCGGCGAGGTGACCGACGTCCGCGTCGTACAGCGGCGCACCGCGCAGGTCACCTTCACGGTCCGCGACGACCGCCGGCTGCCCCGGTCGGCCACCGCCGCCGTGAAGTACCTCAACATGGTCGGCCAGCGCTACGTCGCCCTCGACCGCGGCATCGGTGACCTCACCGGCACCCTCGAAGCGGGCGGCACCATCCCGCTCGACCGCACGACACCCGCCCTCGATCTGACGCTGCTCTTCAACGGCTTCAAGCCGCTGTTCGAAGGGCTGTCCCCGAAGGACGTCAACGAACTCGCCGGCTCGATCGTGCAGGTGCTCCAGGGCGAGGGCGTCACCGTCGACAGCCTGATCCGCCACGTCGGCTCGCTCAGCTCGACCGTCGCCGCCAAGGACGAGGTGATCGGCCAGGTCGTCGACAACCTCACCACCGTCCTCGACACCCTCAACGACCGCGAGGACGACTTCGACGACCTCGTCGTCACCCTGCGGGAGCTCGTCACCGGCTTCAACGACGACCGGAAACCGCTCGGTGAGGCCGTCGAGGCCATGGGCGACCTGACCACCGTCACCGCCGACCTCCTCGAGGACGGCCGCGCGCCCCTGAAGCAGGACATCCGCGAACTGGGCCGGCTCTCGACCGGGCTCGGCGAACACACGCCGCAGATCGAGGACTTCCTCGACCGGACGCCCGCCAAGATGACCGCACTGGCCCGCCTGTCCTCGTACGGATCGTGGTTCAACCTCTACCTCTGCGAGGCCCGGGTGAGCGGAGTGACCACCTCCGACGGCTCGAAGCCGCCGACCGGCATCGCGATCACCGAATCGAGGTGCCGCGGATGAGGAACCTCGTACGGCGATCCCTCCTACGGCGATCCCTCGTACGGCGCGACGGGACCGACCGGGGAGCCGACCGGGCGGCCGGGCCCCGGCGTCCGCGCATCAAGCCGGTCAAGGAACGCAATCCCGTCGGCGTCGCCGTCGTCGGGCTGCTCGCCCTCGCCCTGCTCGCCGTCGTCGTCTACAACGTGGAGCGGCTGCCGTTCGGCGGCGGCACCTCCTACAGCGCCGATTTCTCCGAGGCGGCCGGCCTCGACGAGGGTGACGAGGTGCGCATCGCCGGCGTCAAGGTCGGCGAGGTCACCGGAGTCGCTCTCGACGGCGCCAAGGTGAAGGTCGGCTTCGAGGTCGAGGACGCCTGGCTCGGGGACCGCACGACCGCCGCCATCGCCATCAAGACGCTCCTCGGCGACAAGTACCTGGCGCTCGACCCGCTCGGCTCCGGCCGGCAGGACCCGGGCAGCCGGATCCCACTGTCCCGCACCACCTCCCCGTACGACGTGACGCAGGCGTTCCAGGACCTCAGCGGCACCGTCGACGCCATCGACACCCAGCAGCTGGCGGAGAGCTTCGAGGCCATCTCCGACACCTTCGCGGACTCCCCGCCCCATGTGCGCAAGGCCGTCGACGGCCTGTCCGCGCTGTCGAAGACCGTCTCCGAGCGCGACGCGGAACTCGCCGAACTCCTCGAAGGCAGCGCCCGCTTCTCC
The DNA here is from genome assembly GCF_014650915.1 of Streptomyces poonensis. Lineage (GTDB taxonomy): Bacteria > Actinomycetota > Actinomycetes > Streptomycetales > Streptomycetaceae > Streptomyces > Streptomyces poonensis. Next base: position 199,690 of record NZ_BMVW01000016.1, read on the forward strand.
AAGACGCTGCAGGACCAGGAGTCCAGTTTCGAGATCCTGCTGGAGGACGGCGGCTCCCTGCTCGGCGAGCTGCGGGACCGCCGCGACGCCATCCGCGCCCTGCTCGAGGGCAGCCGGAAGCTCGGTACCGAACTCGGCGGCCTCGTCGACGACAACGAGAAGCAGCTCCGCCCCACCCTCGAGGCGCTCGGCCGGGTCACGGGCGTCCTGGAGGAGAACAACACCCGGCTCGGCGAGACCCTCGCACTGGTCGGCCCGTACTACCGCCTCGTCGGCAACACCCTCGGCAACGGCCGCTGGTTCGACAGCTACCTGTGCGGCGTCGTCCCCCGCGACTACCTGCCCGAGACGTCCCAGCCCGAGACCGGCTGCATGCCGCCGCGACAGACGGCGGCGGCCCAGGGGAACGGTGAGTGATGAGCAGACGCAGACAACTCCTCACCGGCGTGCTCGCCCTCGCGGTGCTCGCCGCCGGCGGCCTGGTCACCGTACGGGCCCTCGACTCCGACGGGACCCGCGTCACCGCCTACTTCGACCGTGCCGTCGGCGTCTACGCCGGATCCGACCTGCGCATCCTCGGCGTACGGGTCGGCGAGGTGGAGTCGGTGCGGCCGCAGGGCACCACGGTCCGCGTCGGCCTCGTCCTGGACGAGGGCGTGAAGGTTCCCGAGGGCGCGCGGGCCGTCGTCGTCGCGCCGAGTGTCGTCGCCGACCGCTATGTGCAGCTCACCCCCGCCTACAGCTCGGGCCCCGCCCTCGCCGAAGGCGCCGTCCTGCCCGCCGAGCACAACCGCACGCCCGTCGAGATCGACCAGCTCTACGACTCGATCACCGAACTCGGCCGGGCCCTCGGCCCGGACGGCGCCAACTCCACGGGCGCCCTGTCCGAACTGCTGCGGACCGGCGCCGCCAACCTCGACGGCAACGGCGAGGCCATCGGTGACAGCATCGAGGAGTTCGGCAAGGCGGCCAGGACCCTCGACGGCAGCAGCGACGACCTGTTCGACACGCTCAGCCGGCTCCAGACCTTCACCACCATGCTGAAGGAGAAGGACACCGACGTACGGACCGCACAGGAACGCCTGGACGAGGTGGTCGGCTTCTTCGCCGACAACAAGGACGACCTCGCCGGCGCGCTGGAAGAACTCGGCACCGCCCTCGGCCAGGTCAAGACCTTCATCGAGGACAACCGGGGCGAGCTGAAGAAGAACGTCGACCGGCTCGTCCCCATCACGCGGACCCTCGTCGAGCAGCGGGCCTCGCTCGCCGAGGCGCTGGACGTGGCACCGCTGGCCGCGGGGAACCTGGTGGGCGCCTACAACCCCGACACGCGCACCCTCGACGGCCGCGCCAACCTCAACGAGATCAGCATGGGCGGCCCGCTGCTGCCCCTGCCCGCTACGGGCGGTTCGTCCGCGAGCGGTGGCGGGTCCGCGGCCTCCGGAAACGGAACGGGGGAGCGATGAAGCGCGGTGCACGGCACGCCGGACCGACGGCCGCGGCGGTGAAACGCGGAGTGCTCACCACGGGCGGCGCCGCCGGTCTCACCCTGGGCGGGCTCCTCGCCGTCGGCCTCGGCTTCGCCCTGACCCTCGGCGCGGTCACCCTCGGGCCACCGCGCTTCGACGGCATCCAGGACCTGCCGCTGCCCGGCGGCGCCGACCTCGGCGACCATCCCTACACCGTCACCGCGGAACTGCGGGACGTGCTCAGCCTGGTCCCGCAGTCCGCGGTGAAGGTCGACGACGTCGCCGTCGGCCGGGTCACCGCCGTCGAACTCGGCGGCGACGACTGGTCGGCCCGGGTCACCATGAAGATCAACGGCGAGGTGCGGCTGCCCGCCGACGCCACCGCCCGGCTCGAACAGTCCAGCCTGCTGGGCGAGAAATACATCCAGCTCGTCGCACCCGAGAAGGAAACGGGAGCCGGAAGGCTGGGGGACGGGGACGTCATCCCGGTCTCCCGCACCAGCCGCAACACCGAGGTGGAAGAGGTGTTCGGCGCGCTGTCCCTCCTCCTCAACGGCGGCGGCGTCAACCAGCTCAAGACCATCACCAAGGAACTCAACGAGGCGCTCGGCGGCCGCGAAGGCGACGTCCGTTCCCTGCTGAGGCGGGTCGACACCCTGGTGACCGACCTGGACGCCCACCGGGGCGACATCACCGACGCCCTCGACGCCGTCAACCGGCTCTCCGCGACCCTCGCCACCCGCGAGGACGACGTCGCCACCGTGCTCACCGAACTCTCGCCCGGGATGAAGACGCTCGAGAGGCAACGCGGCTCGCTGCTGACCATGCTGCGCTCCCTCGACACGCTCTCCGACGTCGCCGTCGCCACCATCGACGCGAGCAAGGACGACATGATCGCCGACCTCGAGGCCCTCGCGCCGACCCTGAAGGCGCTCGCGGACGCGGGCACGGACCTGCCCGACTCGCTCCAGGTGCTGCTGACGTACCCGTTCACCGACGAGGTGCTGCGGGGGGTGAAGGGTGACTACCTCAACGTGTACCTGAACATGGCCGCCGAGCCCGGGACCCAGGTGATCCCGCCGCTCGTGCCCCAGGGCACCCCCTCCGCCGCGGCGGGCGGTGGGCAGGGGACGGCGGACGAGCGGCGCGCGAAGAGGAGCGGCGAGGAACAGCGGTCCGCGTCACCGCCGGCGGCCTCCTCGGAGCACCCCTCACCGACGCACTCGTCTCCTCTCCCCCTGCCCTCCGTCTCCGTCCCCGCCACCGGCACGGCAGCGGACCCGGCGGCCACGAGGGGAGGCGAGTCCGGATGATCACCCTCGCCGTACGGCTGAAGAATCTGGCCTTCCTCGTCATCGCCGTCCTCGCGCTCGCCTTCCTCGGCATCCGTTACGCCGACCTCGGCCGGTACATCGGCGTCGCCGACTACTACACCGTCGACGTGCAACTCCCGCGTACCGGAGGCCTGTTCACCCACTCCGACGTCACCTACCGGGGGGTCTCCGTAGGACGCGTCGGCCCGATCGGCCTCACCGCCGACGGCGTCGTCGCCGAACTCCGCATCAAGAAATCCGCCCCGCGCATCCCCGCCGACACCCGCGCCGTGGTCGCCGGACTCTCCGCCGTCGGCGAGCAGTACATCGACCTGCGCCCCGAGAGCGACGGCGGCCCCTACCTCGCCGACGGCGCCCGTATCGAACAGCCCGACACCCAGGTGCCCGCACCGGTCACCGACGTCCTCACCAGCGTGGACGACCTGGCGGCCTCCGTGCCGCTGGACGACCTGCGGACCGTCGTGGACGAGTTCGGCAAGGCCTTCGAAGGCCACGGCGACGATCTCCAGGTGCTGCTCGACAGCGGCAGCGCCTTCGTGGAGGCCGCCGACCGCGCTCTGCCGTCCACCACCCGGCTCATCACCGACGGCGAGACCGTACTGCGCACCCAGGCCGAGGAGGAGCGGGCCATCCGCGACTTCGCCACCGGAGCGCAGGAACTGGCCCGCACGCTCAAGGGCTCCGACGCCGACCTGCGCCGCCTCCTCGCCGTCACTCCCGAGGCCGCCACCCAGGTCAGCGGGGTCCTGCGGGACCTCGACCCGAGCCTCGGCGTCGTCCTCGCCAATCTGCTCACCACCTCCGAGATCGCCGTCACCCGGCAGCGTGGCACGGAGGAACTCCTCGTGAAGTACCCGGCGGCCGTCGCCGCCGGCGCCACCGCCGTCGACGGAGGAGAGCTGAAGCTCGGCATGGCCGTCACCTTCTTCAAACCCCTGCCCTGCACCGCCGGATACGGCGCCACGCGCTACCGCAACGGGCTCGACCTCGGCACCACGCCCGCCCTCAACACCGAGGCGGCCTGCACCGCCTCCGCCGCGGACGGGTTCAACGTACGGGGCTCGGCGAACGCCCCGAAGGGCGGCGGGGTGCCCGACCCGGCCAGGCCCGGCTCGCTGCCCTCGGGCAGCGGCGGGGCACGGGCGGGCGGATCGGCCGGACAGGGCGGACCGGCCGCGCTTCCTGGTGCCCTCGCCCTGCCGGGCCAGGAGGGCGAGGCGCCGGGGAACATGGCGGGACTTCTCACCCCCGCCGACGCCTCTGCCACCGACGCCCCTGCCACCGGGAGCACGCGATGAGGAGGGCCCGGCTGCTCACCGGCGTGGGGCTCGCGCTGACGGTCGGCTTCTGCGGCACCGGCGCGTGGACGTACACACAGGCACGCACCGACGACACGCTCGAGTACGGCCGGCAGCGCGACCAGGCGCTCGCCGACGGACGGGCGGGCATCGCCGTTCTCACCACGCTCGACGCCACCACCCGGCAGCGGGCCGAGAAGAGCATCCGGGCCTGGCGCGCCGCCTCCACCGGGCCGCTGCGTGAGGAGCTGGGCCGCACCGAGGCGGCAGCGGGCGCATCGGCGCGCGGCACGGTCACCGAGGCCGCCCTCACCGCGCTCGACACCCGCACCGGCACGGCCAGGCTCATCACCACGGTCCGCGTCGAGGTCACTCCGGCCGGGGCGGCCGGGACGGCCGGGACGAAGAAACCGACCACCGACCGCAAACGCCTGGAGGCGGTCCTGGCGCGCACCGGCGAAGGGGAGTGGAAGGTGAGGGCGCTGAGCGCGGTACCGCTCACGGAGGAGAAGGAGGCCGGGGACCGATGACGCGGACGCTGACGCGGCTGCTGCGCGGGGGCAGGTCGCCGGGGTTCGGTACGGGTACGGACACGGCCTCCGGCACCGGGGAGGAGGCCGCGGAGTCGCCGCCCCGGGGAACGTCCGCACCGGACAGGAGAAGACCCAGGTGGGCGGCCGTGGTCCGCCGGGAGCCCGGAGGGAACGGCTCCGCCGGGGAAGAGGCACCGGGCGGCGGTTTCGCGGAGGGGAAGGGACCGGAGCCCGCGGGCATGCGCGCCGAGCACGAAGGACCCGGGGGCGGGCGTTCCGAGGACGGGCCTGCCGAGGACGGGCTCGCTGAGGATGAACTCGCTCAGCATGAACTCGCCGAGGGAGTGCCCTCCGCGGACGCGGCGGACGGTGCCCTTTCCCGCCGCCGACCGCCGGGCGGGCGCCTGCGCCGGGGCGCCGTGGCCGGGGCCGCCGCGGTGCTCGTCCTCGGTGGCTGTGGCTTCTTCTACGGCGCCCACCAGCTGAGATCGGCCGAGTCCGCCCAGAACCGCGCGCTCACCGACACCGAGGCCACCACCCGCGTCGCCGGCGACATCGGCAACGCCCTCGCCCGTGTCTTCTCCTACACACCGGACGGCACCGCGGCCGCCGAGCGCTCCGCACGCACCGTCCTCGACGGCCGCGCCGCCCGCCAGTACCAGGACCTCTTCGACCAGGTCCGCGCCGACCTCACCGAGCAGCGCGTCACCCTGAGCACCAGGGCCGTGCGTACCGGAGTGATCGAACTCGACGGTGACCGGGCGCGCCTGCTGGTCTTCCTCGACCAGACCTCCCGCCGCGGCAAGGACCAGGCCACCACCGCGGCGGCCCAGCTCACCGTCACGGCGCGGCTCAGCAACGACCGGTGGCGGATCGTCGACATCAAGGCCCGCTGAACGTGCGCGGGAGACGGGAGCACCCCATGGCACGCGAACGCGCACGCGCGGTCTCCCGCGTCCTCGCCGGAGACCGCCCACGGCCGCTGGCGGCCCTGGTCCTCGCCCTCACCCTCGTCGCCGGCGGCTTCGCCGTGTGGGCGGGCCAGGACTGGTACCGAGCGGCCCACGACGACCGGGCCGCGTACGCGGCGCAGCGGGACGAGGCGCTCGCCGCCGGGGAGCAGGCCGTGCAGAACCTCAACACGCTCGACCACCGCGATCTGCAGCACGGCCTCGACCTGTGGGAGTCGTCGACCACGGGCGAGCTGCACGAGCAACTCGTGTCAGGACGCGCGGAGTTCGCCGAGCAGGTGGAGAAGGCGAAGACGGTGACCACGGCCCGGGTGCTGTCGGGCGCCGTCACCGAACTCGACGACCGCGCCGGCCGCGCCCGGGTGCTGATCGCCCTGCGCGTCACCGTCAAGGCGTCCGACGGCGCGGCGAGCGAGAAGGACAGCCGCATGCTCGGCGAACTCACCCGGACCAAGGGCCAGTGGCGGCTGAGCGCCCTGGGACAGGCACCCGTGGGCGGCGCATCGGCCGGCTGACCGTTCCGTACGCGCACGCCGCCCGCACCGAGAGGACACCGCACGATGTCGACGACCCGCCACCACATCAACCGCCAGCGGCGCCGCCAGGCGCGCGAGATCCGGCCCGCCGCCGCCTCCGCCGCCTCCGCCGCCTCCGTATCCTCATCCTCGCCCTCGTCGTCCACGCCGACGACCGGGCCGGCCACGGAGGAGACGACGGACCGGCGGGCGTCCACGGCCACGGTCACGACCACAGCCACGGTCACGGCTGACGAAAGAACCACCGACTCCCGGGAACAGCCCACCGACGCCCGGGAACAGCCCACCCGGGCCCGCCCTCGCCGCCCGACGGCCCTCGTGGTGCTCTGCGCGCTGACCGTGCTGCTCGGTGGCTTCGCCGGCTGGGCGCACGCGAAGGCACAGGCGCTCCGGGACGACCCCGCGCGGCGCAACACCGCCCTGACCGACCTCGCCCGCACCAGCGAGATCAAGGGACAGACGGCCAAGGCCGTCGACAGGCTCTTCTCGTACGACCACACCGACCCGGACGCACTCGGCGAAGCCGCCGGAGAGCTGCTCACGGGGAAGGCCGTCGACCAGCACCGCGACCTGCTCGCCGACGTCCGGCAGCGGGCCGACGAGCAGAAGGCGGTGATCACCACGACGGTCACCGAGAGCGCGGTCGAACGGATCGACGGCGACCGGGCCCGGGTCCTCGTCTACGCCGACCAGAGCAGCGTGGGTACCGCCGGGAACCAGGCCGCCCCGGGCGGGAGCAAGGAGGCCACGGAGGACGAGGGCGTGTACGCGGGAGCCATGCTCGCCGTCGACGTCGTGCACCGCGACGGACGCTGGCTCGTCTCCGGCATCGACACCTTCGGCCGCTGAGGACCGCACGGCCGGCACGTACGCCGTCCGATCCGCGCCGTATCCGCGCCGTATCCGCACGCCGTATCCCCGCCGCACCCGACAGGAGTGACAGCCATGTCCGTACGCCGCGCACGCGCACGACGTCCGCGCACCGGCCGGACCCGCAGGGGACTGCGGACGACCGCCATCGCCGTGACGGCCATGGCGGCCCTCACCGCCTCCCAGGCGCCCGGCCTCGTCCAGGACGCGAAGGACGCTCATGCCGCACCGCCCGCCGACGACGAACTCGGACCGGTGGCGGCGGACGGCCCGGTCACCGGGCTCGTTCCGCCGGGCGACGGTTCCTACCACACCGAACTCCCGCCCTTGAAGACCGTGAAGGGCCCGGCCGGCGCCTCGGCCGCCGCCACAGTGCCCGGCCCGGACGTCCGCGCCCAGTCCGGTGTCCCGGCCACCGTCCTGCGTGCCTACCGTGCCGCCGAGGCGTCCGTCGGCAGGACGGATCCCGCCTGCCGGCTGCCCTGGGAGCTGCTCGCGGCGATCGGCAGGGTCGAGTCGGGGCAGGCCCGCGGCGGCGCGGTCGACCGGAACGGCACCACACGGGGCCGGATCACCGGACCACCCCTCAACGGGCAGGGGTTCGCCCTGATCCGGGACACGGACGGGGGCGCCCACGACGGTGACACGGTCTACGACCGCGCGGTGGGACCGATGCAGTTCCTGCCGTCCACCTGGGCTCTCTGGGGTACGGACGGCAACGGCGACGGCCGGTCCGACCCGAACAACATCTTCGACGCGGCCCTGGCGGCCGGGCACTACCTGTGCGCGGGCGACCGGAACCTGAGCCGGACCGCGGACCTGGACCGGGCGATCCTCAGCTACAACTACTCCTCGTCCTACCTGAAGCTGGTCAGGTACTGGCTGGAGTTCTACAGCCGCGGGGTCCACACCGTCCCCGACGGAAAGGGCGTCATCCCCGAGAGCCCCGGCGCGGGCGGTGACACCCCGGCGACGAGGCCCGTCGACGGCGAGCGCGGCGGCGGAGGCGGGGGAGGCAAGAAGGAGGACGGCATCGTCATCGGCCCGGACCCGGGCAGTACGCAGGGCAGCGGCAAGCCGTCCCCCGAGCGGTCGTCCTCCGCCACCTCACCGGGGCCCACCTCGGGGCCCGCCTCCCCGACGGCGTCTCCGACGAGCGATTCCCCCTCGCAGCCGCCGGGTGAGTCCCCCACCACCGACCCGTCGGCGTCGCCGGACCCGACCGAGGCGAGCCCTTCGCCCACCGACCCGGACGACTGCTCCCCGGAGACCGCGACCCCGTCGCCCGAGTCGCCCGCGTCACCCGAGTCGCCCGATCCCAGCGCTTCCGCTTCCCCGAGCACCTCCCCCTGCCCCACCGTCCCGGCCGGGTGATCCCCGAGGTCGATCGCAGGGCCCGGTCCTCGCGGCTGAATGACCTGCCAGGTGGTGCAGAGCAATGCGCTCCGAGCCGGGCGGGAAGTCCTCGACAGCGCACGCCGTTCCCGGGTGTCGACGAAGTGACCGACCGGAAAGGAGAAGATCGGCGCCGGAAGGACGGGGGAGGCGGTGACCGGCCCGGCCACCAGCGTGTCGTCGGTGGTCAGCAGCAGGATGATCGGTGGCGCGGTCCCGGCGGCACGGTCGCCGGGCATCGAGATCGTACGAGCGGTGACGGAACGGCGTAGCCCAGCGGGCCTTCATTCCCGTCGTCGCGATACGTCGACGACCGGCCGGGCGTGACCGATCCTCCCGCGCCGCGCACGCACCGTACCGGTCACGAACGATCACCATACGGCCATGTACGTTCCCCCGCCCCTGCCTTCGGCAGCCGCAGGCGGAAACACGCGCCGTCCGGCTGCGGCTCGTACCACGCGTCGCCTCCGTTGGCGCGGGCCAGGTTGCGGACGATCCACAGCCCCAGCCCGGCCCCGTCCGTGCCCTGCCCGTGGGCGGGGTCGCGGCTGAACCGTTCGAACAGGCGCGGGAGGAAGTCGGGGGCCACTCCCGGGCCGTGATCGCGCACCGTGATGTCCACCCAGCGCCCGCCGCCCTCCTCGGTCCTCTCCTCGGCCCTCACCTCGACCGGCGGACGGCCGTAGGACAGGGCGTTCTCCAGGTAGTTCGTGAGCATCTCCGAGAAGGCGACCCGGTCGACGTACGCCCGCAGTCCGCGCCCGCAGGACAGGCGGACGGATTCCGCCCGTTCGCCGAGGTCGGCCAGCCGCTCGATGAGGAAGCCCAGGACGGGGACGTGCTCGGGGGTGCCGCCCGCCTCGTGGGCGTCGATCCGGGAGGCGGTGAGGAGTTTGCGGACGAGCCCCTGGAGGTGGGTGACGCGCTCGCCGATCCGGGCGAGGATCTCGGTGCGCCGCTCCGCGTCGGCCGCCACGCGGCGGTCGCGCAGCACGGCGACCAGGAGACCGATGGTGGCCAGCGGGTTGTGCAGCTGGTGGGCCGCGACGGCGACGACGACGTTGCGCCGCTCCAGCGCTTCCTCCAGTTCGCGTTCCGCCTGTCGCCGCCGGGTGATGTCCCGCAGCGCGATGACGTGCAGCCGCTCGCCCTCGAACACCGTCGTGGTGACCCGCATGTCCACGACGCGGCTGCCGCCCCCGGGCAGCACCAGATCGATGACGGTCTCGCCGACGGCGAGCGGGGAGCCGAGGTCGCTGCCGGTCAGGTCGTCGACCGGACGGCCGAACAGTTCGGTCGCGGCCGGGTTGCAGTAGCGGATGACACCCTGCTCGTCGATGGCCACGATGCCGTCCGCCGACGCCGCCAGGACCGCCCGCACGATGTCCTCGTGGTCCGGCCCGCCGGGCTCACGCTCCCCGGGCGACGGGGAGCGGGAGCCCGGGGCGACGCCGTCATTCATGCGGCTCCGGTTGCGAGGTGCCCTCGGCCGTCCCGGCGGGCCACGGCCTGGTGTCCAGCAACGGGCTCCCGTATCCGGCCAGGATGTTGGACACACCCGTCAGGGGAGCGCCCACGTGCAGACCGGTGTGGTCGATGATGACCTCGCGGACGCGGTGGTCGTGGGCCGAGCCGCGGGTCTGGAGCACGGCGACGGCGCGCCCGACGCGGCCCGGCGTCTCGATGTAGCGCAGCAGGATGGCGATGTCCGTCAGGCTCGCGATCTGTCCGGCGACCGACGGGCCGCCCGGACCCGGGTGCGGCTGCCCGGGCAGCGCCGTGAGGAACGTGGTGATGCCCTGGGGGCGTACCACCGCGCCCAGGGCGATGACGAAGTCGAGCAGCGCCCGCGGGGTGCTGATGCGCTCCAGCGCGGACAGCGTGTCGATGACCAGCCGCTGCGGCCGGAACTCCTCGATCGACCGCCGGATGCGGATGAAGTGGTCCTCCAGGGACGAGGTCTCCGGGTACTCGGACATCAGGGCCAGCAGACCCGTGGCATCCATCCGGGCCAGGTCCATGCCCCAGCCCGCGATCGCGCGCCGCAGTTGCTCCTCGGTCTCGTCGAAGGTGTAGAGCAGACAGCGTTCGCCCGCGTCGACGCCCGCGACCATGAAGCTGAGCGCGGTCAGCGTCTTGCCGACGCCGGTGGGGCCGGAGAGCAGGATCACCGCGTCCCGGAAGAAGCCCCCGCCGCACATGTCGTCCAGTGCCGGGATCCCGCAGGAGACCCGGTCGCGCCGCACCGATCCCTTGTCGAGGGGAAGGAACGCGAGGGGGATGACGACGATGCCGTCCCGCGGGTCGATGGTGAACAGCCACTCGCCGGTGCGGTGCGGCGCCCCCCGGAGCTTGACGATCTCCACTGTCCGGCGGCGGCGTTCCTGGTACAGCCCGTTCCGCAGGACGATGACGTTGTTCAGCACGAACTCCTCGACGTCGTACCGCGAGATGCTGCCGTACTCGTCCGTCCGCTCGGCGGTCATGACGGATGTGACACCGAGGCCCTCCAGCGTGGTGGCGATCCGGAACAGTTCGTGCCGGACGACCGTCTTGTCCGGGAACCGGGTGAAGATCGCGCCCAGGGAGTCGAGGGACACCCGGGTGGCCCCGGTCCTGCGCACCGCGTCGCCGATCCGCGCCACCAGCGCGCGGAAGTCGTACGTGCCGACCGTCGGCCCCTCGTCGGCGATGTCGGGGGAAGCGTCCACGAACGCCCAGGTGCCCTCGGCCTCCCAGGCCGCGATGTCGAAGCCCAGCGAGGCGGCGTTCCGCCGGATGTCGGCGGGCGGCTCCTCGAAGGTGACGAACACCCCCGGGTCGCCGAACCGCTGCCGGCCCCGGGCCAGGAACTCCACGGCGAACAGCGTCTTCCCGCTGCCCGCCGTACCCGTCACCAAGGTGCACCGGCCTTCGGGCAGGCCGCCCAGCGCCACCCGGTCGAAGCCGTTGATGCTGGTGGGCACCCGCGTGAGCGTGTCGTCACCGGCGGCCATGTTCACGCGCCTCCAAACTCGTCCAGGTTGGGCAGGCCCAGAGCGAGGGCGGCGCGGTGCAGGTCCGACAGGTCCCCGATCACCCTCCGCTGGGGCTCGGGGCGCAACCGGACCACGGTGGGCGTGGCGAGAATGCGCCAGCGCTCCGCCAGCTCGGGTCGTTCGACGGCATCGACGACGGTCAGTTCGTAGTACCCCCGCAGACGGGCCTCGCAGAGCGACCGCAGGTTCTCCAGCGCCTCGTGGGAACGCTGGGTCTGCCCCGCGACGTAGAGAACGAAGGAGTACGTGGTCACTTGAGGGCGCACCTCCCCGCGCGATCCCCATACGCCGCCCGTCCCTGCCCTCCACTGTCCTCCGCCCGGGAACCGGTTGCCAGAGCGGTGGCCGTCTTCGCCCCGACAGGAGCGCCGGACCGCCTGCCGGGCCTAGGCTCGGAGGCGTCCGTTTCCGGCGCGGCGGGGACCACCGCAGACACGGCAGGGGCCGACGATGACCAGGGTGCTCGTGGTCGAGGACCAGCGGACGCTGGCCGACGCGCTGGAGCTGGCCATCGGCGCCCAGCCCGATCTGGAGTGCGTGGGCGCCGTGGACACGGTCGAGCAGGCGCTGCCCCTGGCGCGGACGGGTACCGACGTCGTCCTGATGGACGTCCACCTGCCCGGCACCGACGGCATCGCGGGGACCTCGCTGCTCAAGAGGGCCGCCCCGGCCCTGCGCGTGCTGATCCTGACCGGGGACCCCCGCCCCCGGCTGCTCGCCGCCGCGGCGGCGGCCGGCGCTGCGGGCTTCCTGACGAAGGACAGTACGCTCCCGGACATCCTCGCCGCGATCCGTGCCCCGGCCACCGGGCCGTTGCTGGTCGCGGGCGGCACGCTCGCGGCACTGGCCGGGGTGCCCGGGGACGCACCGCTCCCGCCCGGTGTCGAGCGGCCGGCGCGTCCGGCCTCTCGGCAGCAGGGCCGGGGCCGCTGCACCGCGCGGGAACTGGAGGTGCTGCGGCTGCTCGGGGAGGGGCTGGGCCCCAAGGCCATCGCCGAGCGACTGGTCATCAGCCCGCACACGGTCCGCGGCCATGTCAAGAGCGTCATGCAGAAGCTGAACGCGCACAGTCAGCTCGAAACGGTCGTCACGGCGATCCGGGAGGGGCTGCTGGACCCCGCCCCGGGAGACCGTCCGGACACCTGAGACCCGCGGACCCGGACTCGGCCCAACTGGGGGATGCGAACGGCCCATACGCGGGTTCAACACCCCGCGTCACCGCTCCTACCGTAGGCATCGGTACATCGTGTGCGGGAAGAGGAAAGGGGCGTCCGGCCGATGGCCGACAAGGATGTGCTGTTCGCGGAGACGTCGCGGTTCGCCACCACGCTGGCCGCGCTCCCCCCGGTCGACCAGGTACTGCACGAACTGGCCCGGTGCGGCGCGCGCAGCCTGGGAATGCGCAGTGCGGGCGTGTCCCTGTGTGTGAACGACCGCCCGAAGCTCGCCGACGCCCTGGACGGGGCGTCCACCGCGCTCGGCGAAGCGCAGGAGCGCCTGGACGGCAGTCCGTGTGCCGACGCGCTGCGGACCGCGCGTCCGGTGGCGGTGGCGGACCTGACCCGGGCCCCCGGGCGCTGGACCGCGTACGAGGAGGTGGCGCACCGGTTCGGCGTGGTGGCCCTCGCCAGCGTCCCGCTGTGCGGCGACGGCCGGGTACTGGGGGCCGTCGACCTCTATGACACGGCCGCCCGTCCCTGGCCGTCCCACGATCTGTCGGCGGTCCGGTTGCTGAACGACATGGCCACCGCCTACCTGGCGCACTCCACCGCCCTTGGTGAGCTCAGGCGGTTGGCCGACCAGTTGCAGCAGGCGTTGACCAGCCGGGTGGTCATCGAGCAGGCGAAGGGCGTGATCTCCGCTGTGCGGCAGGTCTCCGTCGACGAGGCGTTCGACCACCTGCGTCAGCACACACGCCACCACCGGGCGAAGCTCCACGACACGGCGCGAGAGGTCGTGCGCACCCGCCGAAGCCCCTGACCCAGCCCCGTACGGCGCCCCCGCCCGGACCGTCACGATCCCCGCCTGCCCTGGCGGGGGCGCCTCCATGTCCTTCGTCGGGCCCGGTGCCGGGCGAGGCGTAGGAGGCAAGGTGGGCGGCGGTGGGGAAGCGGGTGCCGTCGCCGACGGTGACCAGCAGCACGGCGGTGGTCCTGACCGCGACCCCCGGCATCGAGGCCAGGACCCGGCAGAGAGGGTGGTCCGGGACGCGGCGGCTCGGGCGTCCCTCGCCAGCGATCACGCTTGGTCACTATGCTCACTTCATGCGGGAGGCCGGAAGCAAGGGGCGGACGGCATGGACGGACTGTTGGGGAGGCAGGGAGATCCGCGTGTCAGCCGAAACTGCTCAGATCCTCCCCAGGGCTGATGGCAGGCGTATCCCCGCTGTTGGGCGCCTTCCAGGGCGACTGTGGATCGAAACGGCGATGAAGTGGGATGGCCTGAGGAAATGCTGAGAGAGGTCACTGCGACCCGCTACATCGAACCCCTGACGACCGGCGGCTCCGTACCCGGTGTCGTCGAGGCCGACGACCTCGGCATGTACGTCGTGTACTTCCCGGACCCACTGATCCAGGCGGTAGCCGGCTGTGCCCGCATGGCAGGGCCCGGAAGGCCGGAGGTGCGACGCCCTCCCCGGACCCCGCCCGCGACGGCGGAAGAGCAACGGTGTGGTCAGGGCAGCGCCACCACCTGTGCCGCGTGAGCCAGTCCGGCGCCGAAGCCGACCAGCAGTGCCAGGTCGCCCCTGGCCGACGTGCCCTGAGACAGCAGGGCGTCCAGGGCCAGCGGAATGGAGGCGGCCGAGGTGTTGCCGGACGTGACGACGTCCTTGGCCACGACCGTGTGCGGGGCGAGGCCGAGGGACTCCGCGGCGGTGTCGATGATGCGGGCGTTCGCCTGGTGGGGCACGAAGGCCGCGAGGTCGGCGATTTCCAGACCCGCCTTCGCCACCGCCTGCCGGGAGATCTCCGGCACGGACCGGGTCGCCCAGCGGTAGACCTCCGGGCCGGTCATCCGCAGTGTCGGCCAGGGGCCGGGCGTGTCGCGGGTGTCCAGCCAGGTGCGGTCATGGGCGATCATGTGGTGCCGTTCGCCGTCGGCACCCCACACCACCGGGCCGATGCCCGGCGTCTCGGAGGGGCCGACCACGACCGCCCCGGCGCCGTCGCCGAACAGGAACGCCGTGCCGCGGTCCTCGGGGTCGACGATGTCGCTCATCTTCTCCGAGCCGATCACCAGGACGTTGCGGGCGTCACCCGAGCGCACCAGCGAGTCGGCCAGGCCGAGGACGTAGCAGAAGCCTGAGCACGCGGCGGCGACATCCAGGCTGCCGGCGGAGCGGATGCCCAGCTGATGGGCCACTCGGGGTGCGGCGGCCGGCGCCTGCTCCAGGAAGGACATGGTGGCGAGCAGCACCATGTCCACGTCGCCCGGCTGGGTGCCGGACTGGGCCATCGCCTTGCGGGCCGCTTCCACCGCCATGGTGATGACGGTCTCGTCTGGGCCCGCGAAGCGCCGGGAGACGATACCGGAGCGACGGCGGATCCACTCGTCGCTGGAGTCGATGCGGGCGCAGATCTCGTCGTTGCTCACCACGCGCGTCGGCCGGTACACCCCCACGCCGAGGATGCGCGCCCCGGGGCGGCGCTCGGGCCCGCGGATACCGGCCATCACCGCTCCGTCCCGGCCGTGGCCACAGTCGCGGTCACGGCTCTCAGCTCGTCCTTGACGTACAACTTCTTGCAGGCCTGACGCTGCACCTTGCCGCTGGACGTCTTCGGCAGCGCACCGCGCCGGACGACCAGCACGTCGTCCGGGGTGATCCGGTGCGTCTCCCGTACGGCATCGTGGACGCGCAGGCGCAAGCCGTCGGCGCCCACGGAGCCGAGGACCCGGCCGTCGGCCTCCACCACCACCACCAGCCGTTCGCGTTCGCCGTCGTCCACGGAGAAGGACGCCGCGCAGTTCGGGAACAGGCCCGGTACGGCGCCCTCGGCGGACAGCTCGATGTCCTGCGGGTAGTGGTTGCGGCCCTTGCGGATGATGACGTCCTTCAGCCGCCCCGTGACGTGCAGTTCGCCCCCGTACAGGAAGCCGAGGTCGCCGGTGCGCAGATGGGTGGGACCGGAGCCGTCGTCCTGCGCGAGGCGTGCGCGGAACGTGCTCTCGCTCGCTTCGGGCCGGCCCAGGTAGCCGCCCGCGACGCAGGGGCCGTCGACCCAGATCTCGCCGACCTGTCCCTCCGGCAGCTCCTGGCGGGTGGCCGGGTCCACGATCCGTACCCGGGTGCCCGGAACGGTACCGCCGCTGCTCACCGCGGGGACGGAACCCTCGGCCGACTCGGCGGCGGGCTCGACGACGCCGTTCTGCAGGGCCTCGCCGGACACCCACAGGACGCCGGGCTCACGGTCCTGGCGGGTGCCGGTGGCCTTGAGGGTGTTCTCCGCCAGACCGTAGCCGGGGCACATGGCGCGGGGGGCGAACCCGTACGGCGTGAACGCCTCGATGAAGGCCCGGACCGTGCTCCAGCGCACCGGCTCGGCGCCGTTGGCGGCCACGCGCCAGCGCGACAGGTCGCCCACGTCGCCCATCTTGCCCTCCGCCGCCGCCCGGACGCACAACTCGTAGGCGAAGCTGGGCGCGGCAGCGTGCGTGCCGCCGAACCGGGCGATGGCCTCCAGCCAGCGGGCCGGGCGGCGGATGAAGGCCTCGGGGGTCATGAGGTACGAGGGGATGCCCGCCCACAGCGGCAGGATCAGACCGAAGAGCATCCCCATGTCGTGGAAGAGCGGGAGCCAGTTGACCACCGTGCCGTGCGGCTCGGCGGGCCACAGCTCGTCGGTCTCGGCGACGTTGGCGAGGAAGTTGGCATGGCTGACGACGACCCCCTTGGGGTCGCCGGTGGAGCCGGACGTGTACTGCAGCAGCGCGGTGTCGCCGGGCGCCGGCGGTGTGGGGTCGCCGTGGCCGCCCTCGGACACCGGCAGCTCGCGGGCCGGATCCACGCCGTCGGTGGCTATCAGCGTGAGCTCTGCCAGAGCGGGCATGTCGCCGAAGCGCTCCCGCAGGTCGCGTACGACGTCGGCCGTGGTCAGAACGGTGGACGTGCCCGAGTCGTCGGCGATCCGGCGCAGCCGCAGAACCTCCTCGCGGCGCCGCGGCACCTGCACGGGGGCGCCGGCCACACGTCCGTACATGCACCCCAGGAGGGTCCGTACGAATTCCAGGCCCGACGGATACAGAAGTACCGCGGTGCGACCGGACAGCCCGGCGCCGACGAACCAGGAGGCTCTCAGCTGTGCGGCCTCGTGCAGCTCGCGGTAGGTGAGCGACTCGCGCGGTTCCTCCCCGTTGTGCAGGAAGACATAAGCCGTTTTGTCGGGCTGCTCCTCGCTGCGCAGCCTCAAGGCGTCGGGAAGAGTGAGTACGTCCACGCGCGGATGCGGCCTGGTGGTGGTCACGTTTTCACGATCTCCTTATCGGTCCTGGCGCCCGCCTGGGGCGGTGGAGGTCTGTGGAGGGGATGCGGGGGGAGAGAAAGGCGCCATCACGGCCATCAGCAGCTCCTGGAAGCTGAGAATCGGGCACGCGTCCGCCGCGGGCCCCGGCCCGGTTTCGTGCAGGGGTACGGCTCCTGCCCGGGAGATCCTCGACGTGACGGCCGGGCTCCGCCCGGTCCGCTCCAGCAGATCGAGCAGTGCCGGTACGACCAGCGTGTGCGGGGGCTCGGCGAAGGCTTGATACGGGTCGACGGGGATCCTCCTGTCCACCATGACGTCCGGCAGCCGGTCCGTCATTTCCTTGCTGCTCGGTGGTCACCGCAGCGGATGCACCGGGAAATTCACACGAGCTCGTGCGAAGGGCACGGAAGGATTCTGGTCGGCCGAAAAGACGGGCTGCGAGGCACGCAGCGGAAAATCTGCCCAGTGACTGGCGGCTGCTTCGGAATGCACCATGGAAGACCTCGGACCTCGGTGTCGGGCATCGAAGGAGATTGGGAAGAGGCTGCAGGGTCCAGTTGTCTCACAACTGGCCCTAGGGTTTTCCTTAGAGAAGCGTCGGCTTTCAACGCCCGCGCACTTCCTCCCTTGGGAATCCCCTAAACCTGGCCCGCCGCAGCGGTGAAGCGCGGCTGCAGCACGGAAACTGGGTCGCGCCGCAACGTGTCACCGTTTGGTCCGTGCCGATCGCCTGCGCCGTGGCCGGCCACCGACCGGTGCCTTTTCGTTCTCTGTGTGAGTGGGTGGAGTGCACATGGTCGAGTCCGAACTCAACGAGGCAGGGAATGGAACCGGTCCGGCACCGGCGGACGCGGCCGACGGCATAGCTGTCATCGGCCTGGCGTGCCGCCTGCCCGGAGCCGCCGACCCGGCAGCCTTCTGGCGGCTGCTCAGCGAGGGTACGGACGCGATCACCGACGTGCCTCAGGACCGGTGGGACGGCGCCGCGGTGGCCGACGCCGACCTGTCGGAACCCGGGCGAACCGACATCCGCCGCGGCGGATTCCTGGACGGCATCGGCCACTTCGACGCGAATTTCTTCGGGCTCTCGCCCAAAGAGGCCGCCGCCATGGATCCGCAGCAGCGGCTCGTGCTGGAGCTGGCCTGGGAAGCGCTGGAGGACGCGCACGTGCGCGCCGAGACGGTGCGCGACACCCGCACCGGGGTGTTCGTCGGCGCCATCTGGGACGACTACGCCACCCTGCACCACCGCTCCGGGCTCACGGCCATCTCTCCGCACACCGTCACCGGCCTGCACCGCAGCATCATCGCCAACCGCGTCTCGTACTTCCTCGGCCTGAACGGGCCCAGCCTGACCGTGGACTCCGGCCAGTCCTCCTCCCTGGTCTCGGTCCACCTGGCCTGCGAGAGCCTGCGCAAGGGCGAGTCGACGGTCGCCCTCGCCGGTGGCGTGAACCTCAACATCGTCCCTGAGAGCTCCCTGGGCGCCGCCAAGTTCGGCGGCCTGTCGCCCGACGGCCGCTGCTTCACCTTCGACGCCCGCGCGAACGGCTACGTCCGCGGCGAAGGCGGCGGCATCGTCGTCCTCAAGCCGCTGGCCCAAGCCCTTGCGGACGGGGACACCGTCCACTGCGTGATCCGCGGCAGCGCGGTCAACAACGACGGCGGCGGCGACGGCCTGACCGTACCCCGCGGATCCGGGCAGGAGCAGGTCCTCCGGCTCGCCTACGAGCGGGCCGGGATCGACCCCGCCCACGTCGGCTACGTCGAGTTGCACGGTACCGGCACGAAGGTCGGCGACCCCGTCGAGGCCGCAGCCCTCGGCTCGGTGCTCGGTGCGGGGCGCGCGCCCGGCCAGGCGCTGCGGGTCGGCTCGGCCAAGACCAACGTCGGCCACCTGGAGGGCGCCGCCGGCATCACCGGCCTGCTCAAGGCGGTGCTGTCCCTGCGCCACCGGGAACTGCCCGCCAGCCTCAACTTCCGGACACCGAACCCGGCGATCCCGCTGGACCGGCTGAACCTGCGGGTGCAGACCGAGCACAGCACGTGGGAGGCCGAGGAGGGCCGGCCGCTGGTCGCCGGCGTCAGCTCGTTCGGCATGGGCGGCACCAACTGCCACATCGTGCTGACGGAACACCAGGTGCCCCCAGCCGCGGACGATGCCGCTGACACGGGCGCGGCTCCGGCCTTCTGGCCGCTGTCCGCCAGGACCGCGACCGGGCTGCGCGCCCAGGCCGCCGCCCTGCTCGCGCACGCCGAAGCGCACCCCGGCCTCTCCCTCTCGGACGCCGGCTGGTCGCTGGCCACCGGCCGCACCGCCTTCGAACACCGGGCCGTCGTCGTGGGCGAGGACCGTGAGGACGTTCTGCGCGCCCTGCGCGAGCTGTCCACCGGCGGCATCGACGCCGCACTGACCACGGGACGGACGGGTCCGCGCGGCGAGCTGGCCTTCCTCTTCTCGGGTCAGGGCAGCCAGCGAGCCGGCATGGGCCGCGAACTCGCCGCTGCCGCACCGGCGTTCGCCGCCGCGCTGGACGAGGTGTGCGCCCACCTCGACCCCTTGCTGCCGCGGCCGCTGCGTGAGGTCATGTTCGCCCCGGAGGGCAGCGGGGAAGCGGCCGAGCTCGACCGCACCCTCTACACCCAGACCTCGCTGTTCACCCTGGAAGTCGCCCTCTTCCGGCTCCTGGAGAGCTGGGGCGTCACCCCCGACGTGCTCATGGGACACTCCATCGGCGAACTCGCCGCCGCGCACGTGGCCGGCGTACTCTCGCTCGCCGACGCCTGCACCCTCGTGGCCGCGCGCGGCCGCCTGATGCAGGCGCTCCCCGCCGGCGGCGCCATGATCGCTGTCCAGGCCACCGAGGACGAGGTCCGCGCCCGCATCGGCGGACACACCGGCCGCGTGAGCATCGCCGCGCTGAACGGCCCGGACTCCGTCGTCGTCTCCGGCGAGGAGGACCTGGTAACCGAGATCGCCGGCGCCTTCGCCGCCCTGGGGCGCAAGACCAGCCGGCTCCGGGTCAGCCACGCCTTTCACTCCCCGCACATGGAACCCATGCTGGCGGAGTTCCGGGCCGTGGCCGAGGGCCTGGTCTTCCACGCCCCGCGCATCCCGATCGTGTCCAACGTCACGGGCCGGCTGGCCGAGGAGACGTCCGGGTACGAGGGGTGCACGGCCGAGTACTGGGTCCGCCATGTGCGCGAGGCGGTCCGCTTCGCCGACGGCGTCGCCCGCCTCGACGAGCAGGGTGTACGTACGTACCTCGAACTCGGACCGGGCGGCGTGCTCACCTCGATGGCCCGCGCTTGCGCCGGCAGCGAGTCCCTGTTCGTCCCCGCCCTGCGCGCCCGCCGCCCCGAGGCACCGGCTCTGCTGACGGCGGTCGCCTCGCTGCACGTCCACGGTGTGCGGCTGGATTGGGACGCCCTGTTCGGCGGCCGACGAGCCGCACACCGCAAGGTCGCACTCCCCACCTACGCCTTCGAACGGCAGCGGCACTGGCTGGACGGCACCGGCACCTCGCCCGCCGCCGCCACGCCGCTCGCCGCCGCCGTCGGCGGGGTCCCCGCGCCCGCGCAGCCGGAGGTCACCCCCGGGGCCGCGCCGGTCGGCGATCTTGGCCGGCGGCTGGCCGGACTGCCCGAGCCGGAACGTGACGAGGCCGTGCTGGACCTGGTCCGGGCACACATCGCCGCCGTCCTGGGCCACGCCGAAGCCCGCCAGGTCGAGACCGAGTGGACGTTCAAGGACCTCGGCTTCGACTCGCTCAGCTCGGTGGAACTGCGCAACCAGCTCGGCTCGGCCACCGGCCTGAGCCTGCCCAGCGGCCTGCTGTTCGACCACCCGACCCCTGTCGCGCTCGCCCGGCACCTCGCCGTGCGGTCCCTGGGCAACCAGGACGCGGCGTCCGCCTTGCCCGTGGCCGCGGCCGACCCCGACGAGCCCATCGCCATCGTGGCCATGAGCTGCCGCCTGCCCGGCGACGTGAACTCCCCCGAGGACCTGTGGCGGCTGCTCGCCTCCGGCGGCGACGCCGTCTCCGGGTTCCCCACGGACCGCGGCTGGGACATCGAGGCGCTCTGGGACCCGGAGCCCGGCACGCCCGGCAAGTCCTCGACACGGCATGGCGGCTTCCTGCACGGGGCGGCCGAGTTCGACGCAGGGTTCTTCGGCATCAGCCCCCGTGAGGCCGCCGCCGTCGACCCGCAGCAGCGGCTGATCCTGGAGACCGCTTGGGAGGCCCTCGAGAGGGCCGGCATCGACCCGGGCACGCTGCGCGGCAGCCGGACCGGCGTGTTCATCGGCGCCACGGCACAGGACTACGGACCCCGGCTGCACGAGCCCGTCGACGGAGTAGAGGGCTACCTGCTGACCGGCACGACGACCAGTGTCGCCTCGGGTCGGGTGGCGTACTCGTTCGGCCTCGAAGGCCCCGCCGTCACGGTGGACACGGCCTGCTCCTCGTCGCTGGTCGCCCTGCACCTGGCCGTCCAGTCGCTGCGCAGCGGCGAGTGCACGATGGCCCTGGCGGGTGGCGTCACGGTGATGTCCACGCCCGGCATGTTCGTGGAGTTCAGCCGGCAGCGGGGGCTGTCGGCGGACGGCCGGTGCAAGGCGTTCGGGGCCGGTGCCGACGGCACCGGCTGGGCCGAGGGCGTCGGCCTGCTGCTGGTCGAGCGGCTGTCCGACGCCCGCCGCAACGGCCATCAGGTCCTGGCCGTCGTGCGAGGTACGGCGGTCAACCAGGATGGCGCCTCGAACGGGCTCACGGCGCCCAACGGCCCCTCTCAGCAGCGCGTCATCCTGCAGGCTCTGGCCAACGCCGGGCTCGCGCCCGGGGACGTGGACGCGGTGGAGGCGCACGGCACGGGCACCCGGCTCGGTGACCCGATCGAGGCGGAAGCCCTCATCGCCACGTACGGCCAGGGACGGTTCGAGGACCGGCCGCTGTGGCTGGGGTCGCTGAAGTCCAACATCGGCCACACGCAGGCGGCCGCGGGTGTCGCCGGTGTGATCAAGATGGTGATGGCGATGCGGCACGGTGTGCTGCCGCGGACGCTGCACGCCGAGGAGCCCACCCCGCACGTGAACTGGACGGCGAGCGGTGTGCGCCTGCTGACCGAGGCGACGGGGTGGCCCGCGGGCGACCTGCCGCGCCGGGCCGGTGTCTCGTCCTTCGGTATCAGCGGCACCAACGCCCACGTGATCATCGAACAGGCCCCCGCCCCGGTCGAACCGCA
>NZ_BMVW01000017.1:0-108551 GCF_014650915.1 Streptomyces poonensis
CGCCCGGTGGACGAGCTGGGCGCCGAGCCGGCCGCCCAGCACGACCTGCTGATGGCCAACTTCTTCGCCCAGACCCAGGCCCTGGCCTTCGGCAAGACCGCCGACGAGGTGCGCGCCGAGGGCGTGGCCGAGGAGCTGGTGGCGCACAAGACGTTCCGCGGCAACCGGCCCACCACCACGATCCTGGCCCCGCAGCTGACCCCGTCGGTGCTGGGCCAGCTGGTCGCGCTGTACGAGCACAAGGTGTTCGTACAGGGCGCGATCTGGAACATCGACTCCTTCGACCAGTGGGGCGTCGAGCTCGGCAAGGTCCTCGCCAAGCGCGTCGAACCCGCCCTCACCGAAGGCGCCGAGGTGCCGGGCCTGGACGAGTCCTCGAAGGTGCTGGTCGCGAAGTACCGGGAGCTGCGCGGGCACGGCAAGTAGACGGGAACCAGACGGAAACGGCGGAGGGCGTCCCTTCGGGACGCCCTCCGCCGCACCGTGCAGGGTCCGTGCGACCCGTGTCCGTCAGGGAGACGCCGGCGGATACAGCGACCGAGGCAGCTGTGCGGCCGCCGCGGCGTCCAGCAGCCACAGCGTCCGGGAGCGCCCGTACGCGCCCGCGGCCGGGGCCTGTACCTCGCCCGCGCCCGACAGGGCCATCGCTACGGCGTTGGCCTTGTCCTCGCCGGCGGCGAGCAGCCACACCTCACGCGCCGAGCGGATCGCCGGCAGGGTGAGGGTGATCCGGGTCGGCGGCGGCTTCGGGGCGCCGTGCACACCGACCACCGTCCGCTCGGTCTCCCGCACCGCGGGCAGCTCCGGGAAGAGCGACGCCACGTGCGTGTCCGGGCCGACGCCCAGCATCAGCACGTCGAACGCCGGCACCGCGGAGTGGTTCTCCGGGCCCGCGGCCCGCACCAGCTCCTCCGCGTACGCCTCCGCCGCCGCGTCCGCGTCGTTCCCGTACGGACCGTCGGAGGCGGGCATGGCGTGCACGCGCTTCGGGTCCAGCGGTACGGAGTCCAGGAGGGCCTCGCGGGCCTGGGTGACGTTGCGGTCGGGGTCGCCCTCGGGCAGGAACCGCTCGTCGCCCCACCACAGGTCGAGCCGGCTCCAGTCGACGGCGTCCCGGGCGGGGGCGGCGGCCAGCGCGGCCAGCAGGCCGTTGCCGTTGCGGCCACCGGTGAGGACGACCGAGGCGGAGCCGCGCGAGGCCTGCGCGTCCACGATCTTCGTGATCAGCCGGGCCGCGGCGGCCTGCGCCATCAGCTCCTTGTCGCGGTGGACGACCAGCTGGGGAGTGCTCACTTGGCGGCCGCCTTCCTCGACGTGGTCTTCTTGGCCGTGGTCTTGGCCGCGCTCTTCTTGGCCGGGGCCTTGGCCGCCGCCTGCTCGGCCGGAGCAGGAGAGGACGCCTCGGGTGCCGTCGGCTTCGGAGCCGGTTCCGCGGACGGTGCCGACTCCACCGCCTCGGCCGCCTCGGTCGCGTCCGCGGCGGCCGGATCGGACGCCGGGGCCGCAGGCTCCGCTTCCACCTTCGCGGCAGCCGGTGCCGCCGTCTTCTTGGCGGCCCGCGCCAAAGTCCCGACCTCGGGATTCACCGCCGCCGCGGACCCGCCGGACGCGGCGGCCTCGTCGGCCCGGGGAGCGGCCAGCCGCCCCACCCCGTACCGCAGCGCGGCCGCGTACGTGTCGTCCGGGTCCAGCCGGCGCAGCTCCTCGGCGATCAGCTCCGACGTCTCGCGGCGCTTCAGCGCGACCGCCCGGGCGGGCTGGCCCTCGATCGACAGGGTCGCGAGGGAGCCGTCCGCGCGGTCCAGCGTGATCGGACCGCAGGACGTGGACATCCGTACCGCGGTGAGACCGGGACCGGAGGACTGCGAGCGCTGCACCGGGACCTTCAGCCGGTCCGCGAGCCACATGGCGAGCAGCTCGCAGCTCGGGTTGAACTCCTCGCCCTCCACCTCGACCGCCTCCACCTCGCAGGTGACCTGGTCCAGGGCCGCGGCCAGCATCGAGCGCCAGGGCGTGATGCGGGTCCACGACAGGTCCGTGTCACCGGGGGTGTAGGCGTCGGCGCGGGCGGCGAGCTCGCGCACCGGGTGCTCGGCGGCATAGGTGTCGGTGACTCTTCGCTGGGCGAGGGCGCCGAGCGGGTCCTTCGCCGGGTCGAGCGGCGCGTTCACCGGCCACCAGACGACCACGGGGGCGTCCGGCAGCAGCAGTGGCAGGACCACCGACTGGGCGTGGTCGGACACCTCGCCGTACAGCCGCAGCACGACCGTCTCTCCGGTGCCCGCGTCGGCGCCCACCCGGACCTCGGCGTCCAGCCGCGACTGCGTGCGGCCGCGCGGGGAGCGGGAGACGCGCTTGATGACCACGAGCGTGCGCGAGGGGTGCTCGCGGGAGGCGTCGTTGGCGGCCTTCAGGGCGTCGTAGGCGTTCTCCTCGTCGGTGACGATGACCAGGGTGAGCACCATGCCGACGGCGGGCGTGCCGATGGCGCGGCGGCCCTGGACGAGCGCCTTGTTGACCTTTCCGGCCGTGGTGTCCGTGAGGTCGATCTTCATGGCCGGCGCCAGCTCCGTCCGTCTCGTTCGAGCATTTCGTCCGCCTCGGCGGGGCCCCAGGTGCCCGCCGGGTACTGGGCGGGGCGGCCGTGGGTGTCCCAGTACTCCTCGATCGGGTCGAGGATCTTCCAGGACAGCTCGACCTCCTCGGTGCGCGGGAAGAGGTTCGAGTCGCCGAGCAGGACGTCGAGGATGAGCCGCTCGTACGCCTCCGGGCTGGACTCGGTGAACGACTCGCCGTACGCGAAGTCCATGGACACGTCCCGGATCTCCATGGAGGTGCCGGGCACCTTGGAGCCGAAGCGGACCGTGATGCCCTCGTCGGGCTGGACGCGGATGACGATCGCGTTGGAGCCCAGTTCCTCGGTGGCGGTGGTGTCGAAGGGGGAGTGCGGGGCGCGCTGGAAGACGACCGCGATCTCGGTCACGCGGCGGCCGAGCCGCTTGCCGGTGCGCAGGTAGAAGGGGACGCCCGCCCAGCGGCGGTTGTCGATGCCCACCTTGATCGCGGCGTAGGTGTCGGTCCCCGACTCCTGGTCGATGCCCTCTTCCTCCAGATAGCCGATGACCTTGGCGCCGCCCTGCCAGCCGGCCGAGTACTGGGCGCGCACGGTGTCGCGGCCGAGGTCCTTCGGCAGCCGGACCGCGCCGAGCACCTTGGTCTTCTCGGCGGCGAGCGCGTCGGCGTCGAAAGAGGAGGGCTCCTCCATCGCGGTGAGGGCGAGGAGCTGGAGGAGGTGGTTCTGGATGACGTCGCGGGCGGCGCCGATGCCGTCGTAGTAGCCGGCGCGGCCGCCGATGCCGATGTCCTCGGCCATCGTGATCTGGACATGGTCCACGAAGGACCGGTTCCATATCGGCTCGAACATCTGGTTGGCGAAGCGCAGCGCCAGGATGTTCTGGACGGTCTCCTTGCCCAGGTAGTGGTCGATACGGAAGACCTGGTCGGGGGCGAAGACCTCGTGGACGAGCCCGTTGAGTTCCTCGGCCGACTTCAGGTCGTGACCGAAGGGCTTCTCGATGACCGCGCGGCGCCAGGAGTCCTTCGTCTGGTCGGCCAGGCCGTGCTTCTTCAGCTGCCGGATGACCACGGGGAAGGCGGACGGCGGTACGGAGAGGTAGAAGGCGAAGTTACCGCCGGTTCCCTGGGCCTGGTCCAGCTCCTCGATCGTCTGGCGCAGCCGCACGAACGCGTCGTCGTCGTCGAACGTGCCCTGCACGAAGCGCATGCCCTGGATGAGCTGCTGCCAGACCTCCTCGCGGAAGGGGGTGCGGGCGTGCTCCTTGACGGCCTCGTGCACCTCCTGGGCGAAGTCCTCGTGCTCCCACTCCCGGCGGGCGAACCCGACGAGCGAGAAGCCCGGGGGCAGCAATCCGCGGTTGGCGAGGTCGTACACGGCAGGCATCAGCTTTTTACGTGACAAGTCGCCGGTGACGCCGAAGATGACCAGGCCCGACGGCCCCGCGATACGCGGGAGCCGTCGGTCCGCGGCGTCACGCAGCGGATTGCTGCTCGACAAGGTGTCAGCCCTCCGAGGGAGCGAGGCGCTCGAGCTCCGCCTTGGTCGACTCCAGCAGGTCGTTCCAGGAGGCCTCGAACTTCTCGACGCCCTCCTTCTCCAGCAGCTCGACGACCTCGTCGTACGAGATGCCGATCTTCGTCAGCGCGTCCAGCTCGGTGCGGGACTGCTCGTAGGTGCCGGCGATGGTGTTGCCCCGGATGTCGCCGCTCTCCTCAGTGGCGAAGAGGGTGGCCTCCGGCATGGTGTTCACCGTGTTCGGCGCGACCAGCTCGTCGACGTAGAGCGTCTTCTTGTACGCGGGGTCCTTCACACCGGTGGAGGCCCACAGCGGACGCTGCTTGTTGGCGCCCGCCTTCTCCAGCGCCTGCCAGCGGTCGGAGGAGAAGACCTCCTCGTACGCCTGGTAGGCGAGGCGCGCGTTGGCGAGGCCGGCCTTGCCGCGCAGGGCCTTGGCCTCGTCGGTGCCGAGCGCGTCGATCCGCTTGTCGATCTCGGTGTCCACGCGGGACACGAAGAAGGACGCCACCGAGTGGATCTTCGACAGGTCCAGGCCGCGCTCCTTGGCCTTCTCCAGGCCCGCGAGGTAGGCGTCCATGACCGCGCGGTAACGCTCCAGCGAGAAGATCAGCGTGACGTTGACGCTGATGCCGAGGCCGATGACCTCGGTGATCGCCGGGAGACCCGCCAGGGTGGCCGGGATCTTGATGAGCGTGTTCGGACGGTCCACCAGCCAGGCCAGCTGCTTGGCCTCGGCGACGGTCGCCTTGGTGTTGTGCGCCAGACGCGGGTCCACCTCGATCGAGACCCGGCCGTCCTGGCCGTTCGTCGAGTCGAAGAGCGGGCGCATGATGTCGGCGGCGTCCCGGACGTCCGCCGTGGTGATCATGCGGATCGCCTCTTCGACGGTGACCTTGCGGAAGGCCAGGTCGGAGACCTGCTGGTCGTAACCGTGACCCTCGGAGATCGCCTTCTGGAAGATCGACGGGTTGGTGGTGACGCCCACGACGTGCTGCTGGTCGATCAGTTCGGCGAGGTTGCCGGACGTGATCCGCTTGCGCGACAGGTCGTCCAGCCAGATCGCGACGCCCTCGTCGGAAAGGCGCTTCAGTGCGTCTGTCATGGAAATTACATCTCCTACGTGTCGTATATGAGCGTCAGCGCTGGGCGGCCGCGAGGGATTCCCGGGCGACGGCGGCCACGTTCTCGGCAGTGAAACCGAACTCGCGGAACAGCACCTTGCCGTCGGCCGAAGCGCCGAAGTGCTCGAGCGAAACGATGCGGCCGGCGTCCCCGACGTACTTGTGCCAGGTCAGCCCAATACCCGCCTCGACCGCGACGCGCGCCTTGACCGACGGCGGCAGAACGCTGTCCCGGTACCCCTGGTCCTGCTCCTCGAACCACTCCACGGACGGCATGGACACCACGCGCGTGGGCACACCGTCGGCCTGCAGCTGCTCGCGCGCCTCGACGGCCACGTGCACCTCGGAACCGGTGGCGATCAGGACGACCTGCGGCTCGCCGCCGTCGGCCTCGAACAGCACGTAACCGCCGCGCGCCGTGTCCTCGTTCGGCTCGTAGGTCGGCAGCCCCTGACGGGACAGCGCCAGACCGTGTGGGGCGCCCTTGCCGTACTCCTTGGTCCAGCGCTTGAGGATCTCGCGCCAGGCGATGGCGGTCTCGTTGGCGTCGGCCGGGCGGACCACGTTCAGGCCCGGGATCGCGCGCAGCGAGGCCAGGTGCTCGACCGGCTGGTGCGTCGGGCCGTCCTCGCCGAGGCCGATGGAGTCGTGCGTCCACACGTACGTCACCGGCAGGTGCATCAGCGCGGACAGGCGGACGGCGTTGCGCATGTAGTCGGAGAACACCAGGAAGGTGCCGCCGTAGATGCGGGTGTTGCCGTGCAGCGCGATGCCGTTCATCTCCGCGGCCATGGAGTGCTCGCGGATACCGAAGTGGATCGTACGGCCGTACGGGCTCGCCTCCGGGAGGGGGTTGCCCTCGGGCAGGAAGGAGCTCGTCTTGTCGATCGTGGTGTTGTTCGAGCCGGCGAGGTCGGCGGAGCCGCCCCACAGCTCGGGGATCACCGCGCCGAGCGCCTGGAGGACCTTGCCGGACGCGGCACGGGTGGCGACACCCTTGCCCGGCTCGAAGACCGGGAGCTTCTCCTCCCAGCCCGCGGGCAGCTCGCCCTTGGCGATCCGGTCGAACTCGGCGGCCCGCTCCGGGTTGGCGTCACGCCACTCCTGGAACTTCTTGTCCCACGCGGCGCGCTCCTCACGGCCGCGCTCGGCCAGCGCGCGGGTGTGCGCGATGACCTCGTCGGAGACCTCGAAGTGCTTCTCCGGGTCGAAGCCGAGGACGCGCTTGGTGGCCGCGACCTCCTCCTCGCCCAGCGCCGAGCCGTGCGCGGCCTCGGTGTTCTGCGCGTTCGGGGCCGGCCAGGCGATGATCGTGCGCATCGCGATGAACGACGGGCGGTCCGTCACGGCCTTCGCGGCCTCGATCGCCGCGTACAGGGCACGGACGTCGATGTCGCCGTCCTCGGCGGGCTCCACACGCTGCACGTGCCAGCCGTACGCCTCGTACCGCTTGACGGTGTCCTCGGAGACCGCGGTCTCGGTGTCGCCCTCGATCGAGATGTGGTTGTCGTCCCACAGCATGATCAGGTTGCCGAGCTTCTGGTGCCCGGCCAGCGAGGACGCCTCGGCGGAGATGCCCTCCTGGAGGCAGCCGTCACCGGCGATCACGAAGACGTGGTGGTCGAACGGGGACTCGCCCGCCGGGGCCTCCGGGTCGAACAGGCCGCGCTCGTAGCGGGCGGCCATGGCCATGCCCACCGCGTTGGCGACACCCTGGCCCAGCGGGCCGGTGGTGGTCTCGACGCCCTTGGTGTGCCCGTACTCCGGGTGACCCGGCGTCTTGGAGCCGTGGGTGCGGAAGGACTCCAGGTCCTCCAGCTCCAGGCCGAAGCCGCCCAGGTACAGCTGGGTGTAGAGGGTCAGGGACGAGTGGCCCGCGGACAGGACGAAACGGTCACGGCCGGTCCAGTCGGTGTCGGTCGGGTCGTGGCGCATCACCTTCTGGAAGAGGGTGTACGCGGCCGGCGCGAGGCTCATCGCCGTACCGGGATGGCCGTTGCCCACCTTCTGTACGGCATCGGCGGCGAGGACACGGGCGGTGTCCACGGCGCGCTGGTCCAGCTCGGTCCACGCGAGGTCTGATGTGGTCGGCTTGGTGCTCACCCTGAGTCAGGGCTCCTCTCCACAGGTCGAATGCCGGTGTTCTCGGCGGCACCGGCCGTTGACGAGCCTACCCCCGCAAACACGTGCATCTTTTCGAGTCATTCCAGACTTCATTCCAGACTGCCGGGACTGTCGCCCATCCGCCTCTCGACCGGACGCTTCCGCAGGTCGGGAGCATGAAATTCCATGTCCGGCACATGAATACGCATCCGCTCGGGAGGCTGCTCAATCGAGTGCTCGATCGAGCGAAGTCCGGCTCTTGCGGCACGTGCTCGATCGAGCGGCATCCAGCTCTTGTCGCGTGTGCCCGATCGAGCGGAATGTGGCTCTCCGTGTGCGCCGGATTCATCCCCGCTGCGCCCTTCGCGCGGCACCTCCCAACACGACCCCACCCCTCTGAAGGGCTCGCTCTGGGCAACGTCTACAGTGGCGTGGTACGCGCGAGCCTTTACCGGGAGTTCACAGCCGGAGGCTTGCTGGGATGTCTCTGTCAGGGGTGTGCGTGACGGCCGTCGAATCCCGTCCACCGGGTGTGCTCGGGGCGAACAGCGCTAGCAACCGGGGTCAGCGGCCGTTCGGGGCCCGCGTGAAAGCGTTCGTGGCGCTCACCAAGCCGCGGATCATCGAGCTGCTGCTGATCACCACGGTTCCGGTGATGTTCCTGGCGGAACAGGGTGTTCCGGACCTGTGGCTGGTGCTGGCGACATGTGTGGGCGGATACCTCTCCGCGGGCGGCGCCAACGCGCTCAACATGTACATCGACCGCGACATCGACGCCCTCATGGAGCGCACCGCGCAGCGGCCGCTCGTCACGGGCATGGTCACTCCGCGTGAGGGCCTGGTCTTCGGCATCTCCCTCGCGGTGATCTCCACCCTCTGGTTCGGGCTGCTCGTCAACTGGCTGTCCGCGTGGCTCTCGCTCGGCGCACTCCTCTTCTACGTCGTCGTCTACACGATGATCCTGAAGCGGCGTACGGCGCAGAACATCGTGTGGGGTGGCATCGCGGGCTGTATGCCGGTGCTGATCGGCTGGTC
Source organism: Streptomyces poonensis (assembly GCF_014650915.1). Lineage (GTDB taxonomy): Bacteria > Actinomycetota > Actinomycetes > Streptomycetales > Streptomycetaceae > Streptomyces > Streptomyces poonensis. Next base: position 8,356 of record NZ_BMVW01000017.1, read on the forward strand.
GGCCGTCACCAACTCCATGTCCTGGGCCGCCGTCATCCTCTTCCTGGTCATCTTCTTCTGGACGCCGCCGCACTACTGGCCGCTGTCGATGAAGGTGAAGGACGACTACGCGCGCGTGGGCGTGCCGATGCTGCCGGTCATCGCCTCCAACAAGGTGGTCGCCCGGCAGATCGTGATCTACAGCTGGGTGATGGTGGCCGTCTCGCTGCTGCTGACGCCGCTGGGCTACACGGGCTGGTTCTACACCGCTGTCGCCCTGGCGGCGGGCGGCTGGTGGCTGTGGGAGGCGCACGCCCTCCAGAACCGCGCCAAGGGCGGCGTGACTGGCGGGAAGCTCAAGGAGATGCGCCTGTTCCACTGGTCCATCACCTATGTGTCACTGCTGTTCGTGGCGGTGGCGGTGGATCCGTTCCTGCGCTGAGCGGTTCTCCCGGACCGCTGACGGGCGGGGTGCGTGGCCAAGGCCACGCACCCCGCCCGTCGCCGTTTGATCTACCCGTCGGTAGCATCCTGGCCATGGCAGACACCCAGCAGGTTGACGAGACCACCGGCACCGCCCAGGACGCCCGGGCCGAGCGGAAGGCCGCCAAGCTCGCCCAGCGGATCTCCGCGTTCGCCAAGGAGCACGGCGGGGCCGAGGGCCACGTCGAGTACCTCGGGCAGCGCGGCGCCCGCATCGTGCTCGTCGGTGAGGACGGCGCCTGGGGGGACCTGGTGGCCCCCGCCCACGCCCTCGCCGAGGAGGCGGTGCGGAAGGCCGGGATCACCGTGCACGAGGAATTCGACGGCGACTTCGCGGCCAAGGTGCGGACCGGCCCGTACGAGTGGTCGCGGATGGCGGGCATCCAGGTGGGCGGCCCCAGCAACGGCTGACCTCGGACGATGTCCGGGAACGTCGGGGGACGGACGGCTTGCGTGACGCCCCGGGCGCCCGCGTACGCCCCCGGGAGCCGTGTGCGCCACCGGACGACCGGCACCCCTCGGTCGTCCGTACGGGCCGGGTGACAGCAACACCTGGTGCCCGGTTCACCCGTTAGGACGTGTGGAGACACGGTCCAGTCACGGGAGACCCGGATGATCGAAACGCCGTCCCTGGTGGACCAGTACTGCCATGGAGTGCTGCGCACGGAGCTGGGCCTGGGAACCTTCGAGGCCCACCTCGCCCGCGGCGAGGGCCCGCCCGCGCCCGGCACCACCTTCTTCGACACCCAGACCGGCTTCGCGGTGCGCCGCTGGTGCCCGCCCCTGCTCGGCCTGGAACCGCACTGCCCGCCCGCCCGCTACCTCGCCCGCCGCCGTGAGCTGGGCGTCCCGGAGGCCGGCCGGCGGCTGCTGCGGGGCAGTGGCATCACGACGTACCTCGTCGACACGGGACTGCCCGGCGACCTCACCGGACCCGGCGAGCTGGCCGCCGCGGGCACGGCCGAGGCCCACGAGATCATCCGGCTGGAGCTCCTCGCCGAACAGGTCGCCGACACCTCCGGCACGGTCGAGTCCTTCCTCGCCAACCTCGCCGAGTCGGTGCACGGCGCGGCCGTGAACGCGGTCGCCTTCACCTCGCTGGCGGGCGTACGGCACGGGCTGGCGCTGGCTCCCGAGCCGCCCGGACCGGGGGAGGTGCGGGGCGCGGCCGGCCGCTGGCTCGCGGACCGGCCGGTCGGCGGCACGCTCACGGACCAGGTGCTGCTGCGGCATCTGCTGTGGATCGCCGTGGCCTCCGGGCGCCCCCTGCAACTGCACGCCGGACTCGGCGAGAGCGAGCCGGGCCTGCGTATCGACCGTACGGACCCGGTCCTGCTCACCGACTTCGCCCGCGCCACGGCGGGCCTCGGCACCGACCTCGTCCTGCTGCACGGCTACCCGTACCACCGCCACGCGGCCCATCTCGCCGGGGTCTTCCCGCATGTGTACGCCGATCTGGGCGCCGTGCTCGTCCGTACGGGCGCACGGGCTGCGGCCGTCCTCGCCGAGGTCCTGGAGCTGGCCCCCTTCGGCAAGCTGATCTTCTCCAGCGGCGCCCGGGGCCTGCCCGAGCTGCACGTGGTGGGGGCGCGGCTGTTCCGGGAGGCGCTGGCGCGGGTGTTGGGGACCTGGGTGGCCGAGGGCGCGTGGTCGCTCACCGACGCGCAGCGCGTGGCGGGGATGATCGCTTCGGAGAACGCGCGGCGGGTGTACGGGCTGAAAGGGTGACCGAGACCCGCGCGGCTCGTTGAGGCAGGAGGCGTGCGTCGCCTGCGGGGGTGGTCCCTACTGGACGTACCCGATCGCGCCTTGAGCGAGTTGCTCCCCGCCCCGTGCGGCGCACGCCTTCCGTCAGCTCGAGGCAGACGCGAGCTGATCAGCCGAGGACGGAACCCGGACATCCGGGTCTCCGACGGGACGCTCCCTCAGCGAGAGCAGCACCCGCAGCGTGGCGATCCACACAAGGCACGAGCCAAGCATGTGGGCGCCGACCAGAAGCTCGGGAAGATCCGTGAAGTACTGGATGTAGCCCACCGCGCCCTGGCACAACAACACGATGAACAAATCCCGCGTCCGCGCCAGCGGCCCCCTCGGCGCGTCCACCGCCTTCAGCACGAACCACAGCGCGAACGTCAGCGTCACCACGATCCAGGCGAGCACCGCGTGCAGCTTGCTCACGGCCTCCCAGTCCACCGGCATGCGCGGTACGTCGCTGGAGTCGCCCGCGTGGGGACCCGCGCCCGTGACGACGGTGCCGACGGCGATCAGCAGGACGGTCGCGGCCACCAGGAACCACACCAGCTGCTGCACCGACTTGCCGACCAGCGGGCGCGGCGCCCCGGAGCCCTCGCGCGTGCGCTGCCACATCAGGGTGGCCACGGCGATCAGCGCGGTGGAGAGCAGGAAGTGAGCGGCGACCGTGTACGGGTTGAGGCCGACCAGGACGACGATGCCGCCGAGGATCGCGTTGCCCATCACGACCCAGAACTGCGCCCAGCCCAGCCGCGTCAGATCGCGCCGCCACGGCTTCTCCGAGCGCGCGGCGATGATCGCCCAGCCGACGGCGGCGCACAGCACGTACGTCAGCATGCGGTTGCCGAACTCGATGACACCGTGCATGCCCATCTCATGGGTGTTGGTCAGCGAGTCCTCGGTGCACTTCGGCCAGGTCGGGCAGCCGAGGCCCGAACCGGTGAGCCGCACGGCGCCGCCGGTGACCACGATGACCACCGACATGACGAGCGCGGCGAGGGCCGCCCGCCGGACCGTCCGGGGATCCGGGGTCCAGCGTGCGGCGATGTAGGCGAGGGGGTTGCGCAGGGCAGCCGTCGCGTCTGCGCGGGTCACGTTTGGCACGGGCACCATGGTAGGCGCACGCTTGTGCACCGATTCACGAGGGGGCGGGACTCGGCCGTACCGGGCCCGCCGCCACCCGGCTACTCCCAGCGGAAGAACCGCGCCGCCGCCCCCAGCCCCAGCACCGCCCACACGGCCAGGATCCCGAGGTCACCCCACGGCATCCCGGCGCCGTGCTGCAGGACGTCCCGCAGCCCGTCCGACAGGGCCGAGATCGGCAGCAGCCCCAGCACGGACTGCGCCGCGTCCGGGAACTTGTCCAGCGGTACGACCACCCCGCCGCCCACGAGCAGCAGCAGGAAGACCAGGTTGGCGGCCGCCAGCGTGGCCTCCGCTTTCAGGGTGCCCGCCATCAGCAGGCCGAGCCCGGAGAAGGCGGCCGTGCCGAGGACCAGCAGGAGCAGGACGGCGAAGGGGTTGCCCTGCGGGGACCAGCCCATCGCGAAGGCGATCACCGTGACCAGGACGACCTGGAGGATCTCCGTGACCAGCACGGATATCGTCTTCGCGGTCATCAGGCCCCAGCGGGGGAGCGGCGAGGCGGCGAGGCGCTTGAGGACGCCGTAGCGGCGCTCGAAGCCCGTCGCGATGGCCTGGCCCGTGAACGCGGTCGACATCACCGCGAGGGCGAGGATGCCCGGGGCGAGGAAGTCGACCGCCTTCCCCTCGCCCGTGTCCACGATGTCCACCGAGCCGAACAGCACGAGCAGCAGCGTTGGGATGATCACGGTGAGGAGCAGCTGCTCGCCGTTGCGCAGCAGCATCTTCGTCTCCAGCGCCGCCTGCGCCGCGATCATGCGGGGCAGGGGCGCGGCACCCGGCCTGGGGGTGTAGGTACCGCCGGCGGTGGTCATGAGCGCAGCTCCTTGCCGGTGAGCTCCAGGAAGACGTCCTCGAGCGTGTGCCGCTCCACCGAGATGCCGTCCGGCATCACGCCGTGCTGGGCGCACCAGGACGTGACGGTCGCGAGGAGCTGGGGGTCGATCTTGCCGCTCACCCGGTAGACGCCCGGCGTCAGCTCGGCGGCCGCGGTGTCGGAGGGGAGCGCCTTCAGCAGCGAGCCCACGTCGAGGCCGGGGCGGCCGGTGAAGCGCAGGGTGTTCTCGGCGCCGCCGCGGCACAGCTCCTCGGGCGAGCCCTGGGCGATGACGCGGCCCGCGTCGATGATCGCCACGTCGTCGGCGAGCTGCTCGGCCTCGTCCATGTGGTGGGTGGTGAGGATGACGGACACGCCGTCCGCGCGCAGCTCGCGCACGAGGTCCCAGGTGGACCGGCGCGCCTGCGGGTCGAGGCCCGCGGTGGGCTCGTCGAGGAAGACCAGTTCCGGCCGGCCCACCACGGCCATCGCGAGGGCGAGGCGCTGCTGCTGGCCGCCGGAGAGCCGGCGGTAGGTGGTGCGGCCGCAGGAGCCGAGGCCGAGCCGTTCGATCAGCGCGTCCACGTCCAGCGGGTGCGCGTGCAGCTTCGCCGTGTGGCGGAGCATCTCGTCGGCGCGGGCGCCGGAGTAGACACCGCCGGACTGGAGCATCACCCCGATGCGGGGGCGCAGCTCACGGGCCTGGCGCACCGGGTCGAGGCCCAGCACGCGCACCGTGCCCGAGTCGGGTCTCCGGTAGCCCTCGCAGGTCTCGACCGTGGTGGTCTTGCCCGCTCCGTTGGGGCCGAGGACGGCGGTGACGCCCGCCTGGGCCACCAGGTCGAGGCCGTCCACCGCGGTCTTGGTTCCGTACCGCTTCACCAGGGCCTGGACCTGGACCACGGGCTCACTTCGCATGGGCGCCAAGTCTAGGGACGCGGCGGCGGGGCGGGCCGGGCGGGGGCGGCGACGTCCTCCTCACGGGGGCGGTGCAGGGCCAGCCACCGCTCCGCGTACGCCACCGCGTCGGCCACCGGGAACAGCCGCGCGTCCGCCGCTCCGGCCTTTCCCCGTACGACGGGACGGTCCCGCTCGAAGTCGTGGCCGAGCTCGTCGAACCGGTCGGCGGTGATCGACACCTCGGTCACCGTCTGCCAGCCGCCCCCGGGTGCCGGGCGTCCCACCTCGGCCAGCGGGGCCGGGATGCGGTACTCGGCGAGATGGAAGGCGGTGCAGGCGTCGTAGCCCGCGCCCAGCAGCAGGACCCGCGCGCCCCGCTCCTCCAGCCGGGCCAGCGGGCTGCGTTCGCCGAGGCGGCAGTCGGGCGCGTGCCCGTCGAGGATCGGGGCGGCATCCGGGCCGAGCGCCGCGAACGACGTCTCCGGGTGTGCGCTGCGCAGGGCGCCGGGCCAGTTCCGTACCGTCTCCGGGACGACGCCGACCCCGCGCGTGGGCGTGATCAGCGGGTCGTACGCGGGCATGGTCGCCCGGATGGTCTCCCACCACTCCTCGGGCACTGGCGGATTGCCCCACAGTGCCGGGTCGGAGAGGTCGTTGCTCTGGGTGGGGACCACCAGGGTGCCGTCCGGGCCGAGGGCATCCAGCAGGGCCTGGACGACGGCGACCGCGCCGCCGTTGACCCAGCCGAGCGCGCTGAGGGACGAGTGGACCAGCAGGGTCTCACCGGGGCGGACGCCGAGGGAGCGCAGGTCCGCGGCGAGTGCGTCACGAGTGACGAGTGGGCCGGTGGGAGGGGGTGTCGCCATGAAAGGGGAGTCTTCCGGAAGCTCGTCGGAGGCACCAGCGAATTGATCGATCAAAGATCGTTTCCGCAGGTCAGATTAGGTATGCCTAAGTGACGTACCGCACCGTCGGGCGGACCGGACGTGGCTTGCCGGGCTCTGAGGAATTACGCAACAATGGCGTTGTGAAAAACGTCGGCGAGGCTCGGGAGACCCCCACGGGGGCCCCTCAGGAGGAGTTCGCGACCGGTGAGCGCTCGACGCGCAACCGGGTCGCGCGGTCCATCCTGGACCACGGGCCGTCGACCGTCGCCGACCTCGCCGGACGCCTCGGGCTGACCCAGGCGGCCGTCCGGCGGCATCTCGACGCACTGGTCGCCGACGATGTCGTACAGCCCCGTGAGCAGCGAGTCTATGGCGCGCGGACGCGTGGCCGGCCGGCCAAGGTGTTCGCCCTGACCGACTGCGGCCGGGACGCCTTCGACCAGTCCTACGACAAGCTCGCCGCCGACGCGCTGCGCTGGATCGCCGAGCACGCGGGCGGGGACGAGGCGGTCGTCGCGTTCGCCCGCGCGCGGATCGCCGCCCAGGCGGAGGCGTACCGCGCGGCGATGGAGCAGGTACCGCCCGAACAGCGGACCGAAGCCCTGGCCAAGGCGCTGAGCGCGGACGGGTACGCTGCTACGGCGCGCAGCGCGCCGCTCCCGCAGGCGGGCGAGCAGCTCTGCCAGCACCACTGCCCGGTCGCCCACGTCGCCGAACAGTTCCCGCAGCTCTGCGAGGCGGAGACCGAGATCTTCTCCCAGCTGCTCGGGACACATGTCCAGCGGCTGGCGACGATCGCGCACGGCGACGGCGTCTGCACGACGTTCATCCCCAAGGCGTCGCACAGCGCCAAGGCCGCCCAGAGTGCCAAGGCGCTGCGCACCGCCGCGGAGGTCTCACGGACCGCCGCGACGAAGAAGACTTCCAAGACCACTCACAACACATCTGCAAGCACGGCCGGGAGGAACCCCGCATGACTCTCCCCACGGAGACTGCCCACCCTGAGCTCGAGGGTCTGGGCAAGTACGAATACGGCTGGGCCGACTCCGACGAGGCCGGTGCCGCAGCGAAGCGCGGCCTGAACGAGGACGTCGTCAAGGACATCTCCTCGAAGAAGTCCGAGCCCGAGTGGATGACCAAGCTCCGCCTCAAGGGCCTGAAGCTCTTCGAGAAGAAGCCCATGCCGAACTGGGGCTCCGACCTGTCGGGCATCGACTTCGACAACATCAAGTACTTCGTGCGGTCCACGGAGAAGCAGGCCCAGTCCTGGGAGGACCTGCCCGAGGACATCAAGAACACGTACGACAAGCTCGGCATCCCGGAGGCGGAGAAGCAGCGCCTCGTCGCCGGTGTCGCCGCGCAGTACGAGTCCGAGGTCGTCTACCACCAGATCCGCGAGGACCTGGAGGAGCAGGGCGTCATCTTCCTCGACACGGACACCGCGCTGAAGGAGCACCCGGAGCTCTTCAAGGAGTACTTCGGCACGGTCATCCCGGCCGGTGACAACAAGTTCGCCGCGCTGAACACCGCCGTGTGGTCCGGCGGCTCCTTCATCTACGTGCCGAAGAACGTGCACGTGGAGATCCCGCTCCAGGCCTACTTCCGCATCAACACCGAGAACATGGGCCAGTTCGAGCGGACCCTGATCATCGTCGACGAGGGTGCCTACGTGCACTACGTCGAGGGCTGCACCGCGCCGATCTACAAGTCGGACTCGCTGCACTCCGCGGTCGTCGAGATCATCGTCAAGAAGAACGCCCGCTGCCGTTACACGACCATCCAGAACTGGTCGAACAACGTCTACAACCTGGTCACCAAGCGCGCCGTGGCGTACGAGGGCGCGACCATGGAGTGGATCGACGGCAACATCGGCTCCAAGGTGACGATGAAGTACCCGGCCGTCTACCTGATGGGCGAGCACGCCAAGGGCGAGACCCTGTCCATCGCCTTCGCGGGCGAGGGCCAGCACCAGGACGCCGGCGCCAAGATGGTCCACATGGCCCCGAACACCTCCTCCAACATCGTCTCCAAGTCGGTGGCGCGCGGTGGTGGCCGCACCTCCTACCGCGGTCTGATCGAGATCGGCGAGGGCGCCCCGGGCGCCAAGTCGAACGTGCTGTGCGACGCGCTGCTCGTCGACACCATCTCCCGCTCGGACACGTACCCCTACGTGGACGTCCGCGAGGACGACGTGTCCATGGGCCACGAGGCGACCGTCTCCAAGGTCTCCGAGGACCAGCTCTTCTACCTGATGAGCCGCGGTCTCTCCGAGGACGAGGCGATGGCGATGATCGTGCGCGGCTTCGTCGAGCCGATCGCCAAGGAGCTGCCCATGGAGTACGCGCTGGAGCTCAACCGGCTGATCGAGCTGCAGATGGAGGGCGCGGTCGGCTGACGACCGCCGCTCCCCGGCAGTGACGGCCCGCCCCCCGTGCGGGCGGGCCGCCCGATCACAACTGACTTGACGTAGGAAGAGAGCAGAACGACAGCCATGGCTGAGGCCCAGAACATCCCGGTGGGGAGCACCACCGCCGGCGCCATCGCGGTGGCGGCGGAGGCCGACTCGACCGTCGCCACGCGCATGAGCGCTCCCCCGTCCTTCGACGTCGCGGACTTCCCGGTCCCGAACGGCCGCGAGGAGGAGTGGCGGTTCACCCCGCTGGAGCGCCTGCGCGGGCTGCACGACGGCACCGCCGTCGCCACCGGCACCGGTGTGAAGGTCGACGTCCAGGCCCCCGAAGGCGTCACCGTCGAGGCCGTCGGCCGCGACGACGCCCGGCTCGGCAAGGCGGGCACCCCGGTGGACCGTATCGCCGCCCAGGCGTACTCCGCCTTCGAGCAGGCCTCGGTCGTGACCGTGCCCAAGGAGACCGCGCTCACCGAGCCGATCCGTATCGCCGTGCACGGCGAGGGCGGCACCGCCTTCGGCCACACGGTCGTCGAGCTCGGCGCCTTCGCCGAGGCCGTGGTCGTCATCGACCACACCGGTGACGCGGTGCTCGCCGCCAACGTCGACTACGTCCTCGGTGACGGCGCCAAGCTGACCGTCGTCTCCGTCCAGGACTGGGACGACAAGGCCGTGCACGTCGCCCAGCACAACGCGCTCGTCGGCCGCGACGCCAGCTTCAAGTCGGTCGTCGTGACCTTCGGCGGTGACGTCGTCCGCCTGCACCCGCGCGTGAACTACGCGGGCACCGGCGGCGAGGCCGAGCTGTTCGGCCTGTACTTCACCGACAAGGGCCAGCACCAGGAGCACCGCCTCCTGGTCGACCACGACGAGCCGCACTGCAAGTCGAACGTCGTCTACAAGGGCGCGCTCCAGGGCGACAACGCGCACGCCGTGTGGATCGGTGACGTGCTCATCGAGGCCAAGGCCGAGGGCACCGACACCTACGAGATGAACCGCAACCTCGTCCTCACGGACGGCGCGCGCGTCGACTCGGTCCCGAACCTGGAGATCGAGACCGGCGAGATCGTCGGCGCCGGCCACGCGTCCGCCACCGGCCGCTTCGACGACGAGCAGCTGTTCTACCTGATGGCCCGCGGCATCCCGGAGTACGAGGCGCGCCGCCTGGTCGTCCGTGGCTTCTTCGCCGAGCTGGTCCAGCAGATCGGCGTCGCGGACATCGAGGAGCGCCTGCTCGCCAAGATCGACGAGGAGCTGGAGGCAGCGGTCGCATGACCACCTTCGTACGCGCGTGCGCACTGAGTGAGCTGGAGGAGGACACCCCGAAGCGGGTGGAACTCGACGGCACGCCGGTCGCGGTCGTCCGTACCGAGGGCGAGGTGTTCGCGATCAACGACATCTGCTCGCACGCGAACGTCTCGCTCTCCGAGGGCGAGGTGGAGGACTGCCAGATCGAGTGCTGGCTGCACGGCTCCGCCTTCGACCTCCGCACCGGCAAGCCGTCCGGCCTTCCCGCGACGCGCCCCGTCCCCGTATACCCCGTAAAGATCGAAGGGGGCAGCGTCTTTGTTGACGTACGCGCCTCCCTCACCCAGGAGTCCTGAGGCACCCATGGCTACGCTTGAAATCCGAGACCTGCACGTCACCGTCGAGGCCGACAACGCCACGAAGGAGATCCTCAAGGGCGTCGACCTCACCGTGAAGCAGGGCGAGACGCACGCCATCATGGGCCCCAACGGCTCGGGCAAGTCGACCCTCGCCTACTCCCTCGCGGGTCACCCGAAGTACACGATCACCGGCGGCACCGTCACCCTCGACGGCGAGGACGTCATCGAGATGTCCGTGGACGAGCGCGCCCGCGCCGGCCTGTTCCTCGCCATGCAGTACCCGGTCGAGGTCCCCGGCGTCTCGGTCTCCAACTTCCTGCGCACCTCCGCCACCGCCATCCGCGGCGAGGCCCCCAAGCTGCGCACCTGGGTGAAGGAGGTCAAGGAGGCCATGGAGCGCCTCAACATGGACCCGTCCTTCGCCGAGCGCAACGTCAACGAGGGCTTCTCCGGCGGTGAGAAGAAGCGCCACGAGATCCTCCAGCTCGAGCTGCTCAAGCCGAAGATGGCGATTCTCGACGAGACCGACTCCGGCCTGGACGTCGACGCGCTGCGCATTGTCTCCGAGGGCGTCAACCGCGTCCGCGAGACCGGCGAGGTCGGCACCCTGCTGATCACGCACTACACGCGCATCCTGCGCTACATCAAGCCCGACCACGTCCACGTCTTCGCCAACGGCAAGATCGTCGAGTCCGGCGGTCCCGAGCTGGCCGACAAGCTGGAGGCCGAGGGCTACGAGGCGTACACGAAGGGTGGCGCATCCGCGTGACACAGCTGCCGGGCCTCCTCGACACCGAGGCGATCCGCAAGGACTTCCCGATCCTCGATCGCGTTCTGCACGACGGCAAGAAGCTCGTCTACCTGGACAACGCCGCGACCTCGCAGACCCCGCGCCAGGTCATCGACGTCCTCGACGAGTACTACGAACAGCACAACGCCAACGTCCACCGCGGCGTGCACGTGCTGGCCGAGGAGGCCACGGCACTGTACGAGGGCGCGCGCGACAAGGTGGCCGCGTTCATCAACGCGCCCAGCCGCGACGAGGTGATCTTCACCAAGAACGCCTCGGAGTCCCTCAACCTCGTGGCCAACATGCTCGGCTGGGCCGACGAGCCCTACCGGGTGGACCACGACACCGAGATAGTCATCACGGAGATGGAGCACCACTCCAACATCGTCCCGTGGCAGCTGCTGTCGCAGCGCACGGGCGCGAAGCTGAAGTGGTTCGGTCTCACCGACGACGGCCGCCTGGACCTCTCCAACATCGACGAGGTCATCACGGAGAAGACGAAGATCGTCTCCTTCGTGCTGGTGTCGAACATCCTGGGCACCCTGAACCCCGTCGAGGCCATCGTGCGCCGCGCGCAGGAGGTCGGGGCCCTGGTCCTGATCGACGCCTCGCAGGCCGCGCCGCACATGCCGCTGGACGTACAGGCCCTCCAGGCCGACTTCGTGGCCTTCACCGGCCACAAGATGTGCGGCCCGACCGGCATCGGCGTGCTGTGGGGCCGCCAGGAGCTGCTGGAGGACCTGCCTCCGTTCCTGGGCGGCGGCGAGATGATCGAGACGGTGTCGATGCACTCCTCGACGTACGCCCCGGCGCCCCACAAGTTCGAGGCGGGCACCCCGCCGATCGCCCAGGCGGTCGGCCTCGGGGCGGCGATCGACTACCTGTCGTCCATCGGCATGGACAAGATCCTCGCCCATGAGCACGCCATCACCGAATACGCGGTGAAGAAGCTCACCCAGGTACCCGACCTGCGCATCATCGGCCCCAGCACGGCCGAGGACCGCGGTGCGGCGATCTCCTTCACGCTCGGCGACATCCACCCGCACGACGTGGGCCAGGTCCTCGACGAGCAGGGCATCGCGGTACGTGTCGGTCATCACTGTGCCCGGCCCGTCTGCCTCCGCTACGGAATTCCTGCGACCACGCGGGCGTCGTTCTATCTGTACTCCACGCCCGCCGAGGTCGACGCACTGGTCGAGGGGCTGGAGCACGTACGGAACTTCTTCGGCTGAGGGGCGTGCTTAAACGGTGAAGCTGGATTCGATGTACCAGGACGTCATCCTGGACCACTACAAGAACCCGCACGGGCGGGGCTTGCGGGATGGCGACGCCGAGGTGCACCACGTGAACCCGACGTGCGGCGACGAGATCACGCTGCGCGTGAAGTACGACGGCACCACGATCAGCGACGTCTCGTACGAGGGCCAGGGCTGCTCCATCAGCCAGGCCTCGGCCTCCGTGCTGAACGAGCTCCTGGTCGGCAAGGAACTGGCCGACGCCCAGAAGATCCAGGAGACCTTCCTGGAGCTGATGCAGTCGAAGGGCAAGCTGGAGCCCGACGACGCGATGGAGGAGGTCCTGGAGGACGCGGTCGCGTTCGCCGGGGTCTCCAAGTACCCGGCCCGCGTGAAGTGCGCCCTCCTGAGCTGGATGGCATGGAAGGACGCGACGGCCCAGGCCCTGGGTGCGGCCGACGCCGAAAGGAAGACGGCATGAGCGAGACCGTAGAGATGAAGCCGGCCTCCGAGGAGGAACTCCGCGAGGCCCTGATGGACGTCGTCGACCCCGAGCTGGGCATCGACGTCGTCAACCTCGGCCTGATCTACGGCATCCACGTCGACGACGCGAACATCGCGACCGTCGACATGACCCTGACGTCGGCGGCCTGCCCGCTGACGGACGTGATCGAGGACCAGGCGAAGTCCGCCACGGACGGCCTGGTCAGCGAGTTGCGCATCAACTGGGTCTGGATGCCGCCGTGGGGCCCCGACAAGATCACGGACGATGGCCGCGAGCAGCTGCGGGCGCTGGGGTTCAACGTCTGAGACGTGATGTGACGAACGGCGGCACCCTGTGGGGTGCCGCCGTTCGTCATTCACATGCTGCTCACAGCGCACTCCCAGCGCGCCATCATCGGCCCGCGGCAGCGTGGCGGAGTGATCACCTCCGCACGACCCGTCTTCGTCCTCGGCTGTCCCCGCTCCGGCACCACCCTCCTCCAGCTGATGCTCCACGCCCACCCCCGGATCGCGCTGCCGCCCGAAACCCGGTTCGTCCTTCCCGCATACGAGCACCGGCTCTCCTTCGGCGACCTGCGGGAGCACGCGAACCGGGCCGCCCTCGCCGAGTGGATCACCGAGCGCAAGGAGACCCGGTTCCAGGAGCTGGGAGTGGACGCGGGCCGGGTGGCCGAGCGCATCGTGGCGGGACCGCCGACGCTCGGCTCCGCACTGGGCATCGCGCTGAGGTCGTACGCCGAGGAGCACGGCAAGGCCCGCTGGGGCGACAAGCGGCCCGCGTACGCCCTGTACGTGCCGGAGATCCTGCGGCTCTTCCCCGACGCACAGTTCGTCCACCTCGTCCGCGACGGCCGGGACTGCGTGGCCTCGCTGCTCGGGATGCCCTGGTGGCACCGCGGCTTCCACGAGGCCGTGGCCACCTGGGCACAGGTGATGGATACCACCCGCCGCCACGCCCGCGCACCGGGCCCCGGGAGCTGGCACGAGCTGCACTTCGAGGACCTCGTGGCCGACCCCGAGCGCAGCCTCCGAGCGCTCTGCGGCTTCCTGGGGGAGGAGTACGCCCCGGAGACGCTCGAGCCGCACCGCGTCGCCGGGATCGCCGTACCCGCCCGCAAGACCTGGCACCGGCGCACCCACGGGGCGCTGGACTCCTCGCGCGCGGGAAGCTGGAGACAGCGGCTGACCGTCGACCAGATCCGGCTGTGCGAGGCGGTGCTCGGCGAGCGGCTGGCCCGGCACGGCTACGAGCTCGCCGGAGCCGTCCGCCCGGACCCCGCCGAGCTGCTGCGCTACCGCCGGGTGCAGCTGATGCGCCGCGCCGCCCACGCCAGACGGCGCCTGCTCGACCGGACGATGACCAGGACGCGGGAGTCCGGGCCCGTCGACTGCCGGCTGACGGAGGTGCCGGAGTTGCGGGCCTGACGCCCGGGGACGCTGTGCCGGGGCGCCGCTGCCGAAAATGGGGTGCGGAGGCCGCACGAGCGGGTGACACTGCGGCCCATGGCCGTTTCCTTCTACTCCATCGTCGTGCCCGCCCACGACATGCCCGCGCTGGCCCGCTTCTGGTGCCAGGTCCTGGACTGGCGGGTGCTGTACGAGTCCGACGACGAGATCGTCGTCGGTGCCGACGAGCACGCCTACCCGGGCCTGTGCTTCGTCGCCGAGGGCGAGCGCAAGACCGCCCACAACCGGCTGCACATCGATCTCGCACCGGACGACCAGGAGGCCGAGGTGGAGCGCATCCTCGCCCTCGGGGCCCGGCACGCGGACGTGGGGCAGGGCGACGACGTGTCCTGGGTGGTGCTCGCCGACCCCGAGGGCAACGAGTTCTGCGTCCTGAGTCCGAAGAAGTCGCTCGTCGAGTGACATCCCGTACGTGCTGATGCATGCACACGGGCGCGTGCTGAAGCAGGCACACGGGCGCGTGCTGATGCGTACGGGCGTACACAGCGATATCTACGCTCGTACGCATGGGATATCTGCTGCTCGCCGGGGCCATCGCCGCCGAGGTGGTCGCCACGACCGCCCTGAAGTACAGCGAGGGCTTCAGCAGGCTGTGGCCCTCGCTGCTGACCGCTCTCGGGTACCTCGTCTCCTTCTACCTGCTCGCCCAGGCCCTGAAGAGCATGTCGATCGGTACGGCGTACGCGATCTGGTCCGGGGTCGGCACCGCGACGATCGCGGTGATCGGACTGGTCCTCTTCGGCGAGGGACTGACCGCCGCGAAGGTGGCCGGTATCGCGCTGATCATCCTCGGCGTGGTGGTGCTGAACCTGGGAGGCGCGCACTGATGCCCCGCCGCCACGACCCCGGACGGCGCCGCCGGATCATCGACGCGGCCGTCCGCGTGGTGTCCGACAAGGGGCTCGCCGGGCTGAGCCACCGCTCCGTGGCCGCTGCGGCGGACGTACCGCTGGGCTCGACGACGTACCACTTCAAGACGCTCGACGAGCTCGTGGTCGCCGCGTTGCGGCAGGTCAGCGCCGAGTGGGTGGCAGGCATTGAACGGCTGGCGCGACGGGGCCTGCCGGGGGAGGCGGCGCTCGCGGACGAGCTGGCGCGGCTGCTCGGGAGGTGGCTGGCCGGGGACCGGGCGCGCCTGGAGCTGGAGTACGAGCTGTACCTGGCGGCGCTGCGGCGCGAGGCGGTCCGGCCGGTCGCCGCGGAGTACCTGGACGCGATGACGCGGGTGCTGCGGCCGTATGTGGCCGACGAGGCGACCGCGCGGGCCGTGGTCGCGCTCGTCGACGGGGTGCTGCTGCAGTGCCTGCTGACCGGGCGGCCGTACGACCGGGAGGAGGTCCGTACGGCGCTGAGTCGCGTTCTTACCGACGAGGGAGCCGGGCTGTGAGGGTGGTCCGGTGACGGTCCGGTCCGTACGCCGGGACCGGTTGGCCTGCGGGGCCCCCGGCCGGTTAGGTTGCCCTCATGACCGACACGACTGTTCCTCGCACCACCGGCGCCGTGGCCGCCGGCCTCGCCACGATCGCCGCCGACGGCACCGTTCTCGACACCTGGTTCCCCGCTCCCGAGCTGACCGACGGGCCCGGCCCGTCCGGTACGGAGCGGCTGTCCGCCGAGAAGGCCGTGGAACTGCTCGGTGAGGGCGCCGCCAAGGCGATCGGCCCGGACGCCCGCCGGGGCGTCGAGGTCGTCGCGGTGCGTACGGTCATCGCCTCGCTCGACGAGAAGCCGGTCGACGCGCACGACGTCTACCTGCGCCTGCACCTGCTCTCGCACCGCCTGGTGCAGCCGCACGGCCAGAGCCTCGACGGGATCTTCGGCCACCTCGCCAACGTCGCCTGGACCTCGCTCGGCCCGGTCGCCGTCGACGACCTGGAGAAGGTCCGGCTGAACGCCCGCGCCGAGGGGCTGCACCTCCAGGTGACCTCGGTCGACAAGTTCCCGCGGATGACGGACTACGTGGCCCCCAAGGGCGTCCGCATCGCCGACGCCGACCGGGTCCGCCTCGGCGCCCACCTCGCCGAGGGCACCACGGTCATGCACGAGGGCTTCGTGAACTTCAACGCGGGCACGCTCGGCACCTCGATGGTCGAGGGCCGCATCTCCGCGGGCGTCGTCATCGGCGACGGCTCGGACATCGGCGGCGGTGCCTCCACCATGGGCACCCTGTCCGGCGGCGGCAACGTCATCATCTCCATCGGCGAGCGCTGCCTGATCGGCGCCGAGGCGGGCGTCGGCATCGCGCTGGGCGACGAGTGTGTGGTGGAGGCCGGTCTGTACGTGACGGCCGGCACCCGGGTGACGATGCCCGACGGTGAGATCGTCAAGGCCCGCGAGCTGTCCGGCGCCTCGAACATCCTCTTCCGCCGCAACTCGGTCACCGGCGCCGTCGAGGCCCGCCCGAACAACGCGGTCTGGGGCGGCCTGAACGAGGTTCTGCACAGCCACAACTGACCACCGGCGGCCGTGACCCGCGGCCGCCTGCGCGATCAGCGTCCTGACCTGCTGCTGCCCTGTCGGCAGATGTCGTCGTTGGTCATTGTCGAGCGCCCTTCCACGGCCGAGGACGGCCAGGGAGGGCGCTCGTGCGCGAGCCCCCGCATCAGGGGCGCCGGCGGGCCGGACGGTGGCTCCGCAGCGGTGCCCGGACTAGCATTGCTGGGCGGATAATCGGGGGCAAAGATGGAAAAAATCTTCGTCAGCTACCGCAGGGAGGACGGTGCCGCTGAGGCATGGTTGCTCCAAGCCAGGCTGAGTGATCGGCTGGGCGGCGCGGCTGTTTTCCTGGACGATTACGCTATTCCACCAGGGGCTGTATGGCCTGACCGAATCCGACGGGCACTGGACAGCGCATCGGCCGTGATCGTGGTAATCGGTCCGCATTGGGTCGTTGCGGCTGACGAATGGTCCCGGCGGCGCATCGACCAGGAGGACGACTGGGTTCGGCTGGAGATAGCGGAGTCATTGGCATCGAATAAAAACGTCCTCCCGGTTCTGGTTCGTGGCGCCGCGATGCCTCCGGCCGAAGCGCTCCCTGTCCCCATTGCGTCGCTCGCGCGGCTCCAGGCCGTGGAACTGCGCGACGCGGGTGATATCGATCGGATCGTCAACCATCTCGTCGGGCTGCTGGGAGGTGCCGAAAAGGACGGGGAAACGGGGCTTTATCCCCGTCCCGCCCCCGAGCTGCCCGACCCCTTGAGCAAGGAGAAGATCAAGGTCGCACTACAGGGAAGCCTGCGCCACTGGCGTGTACAGCAACGTCGACCAGGCGGGCCCTCGGCGGCTGTCGGGGAATCCGGGCAAGAACAAACAGGATTGTACCGAGAATACCGGTTCCTTACTTTTCAGGATGCGGTGTCCTTCATGCATGCGACCGCACCTGGCTGCGACATCGCCATCCATCATCCTGTCTGGGAGAATGTCTGGCGTACCGTCCGAGTATTCCTCACGACATGGGACATCGGTCATCGAATATCGGACCGGGACGTCCAGATGGCCAAGTACTTCGAGCGTGCTTACGAGGACTTTCCCGCAGCGGACCGTGCCGATTAGGGGGTGTTTCCGACCGGCTCCATCACGCTCGGTCTCGGTCGGCCGGGTCCGGGTCGTGTCCGACTCGGTTCATGCCTGGTCCGTGCTCGTGAAGTCGCTCGGACCGGTTGATTCCTCTTATGGCGGTATCTCGTCCTGGGGCTGCACAACCTGCATGACCGTTGCCGCTGCGTCGTTCGGCAGGAGGTCGTCGAGGACGGACCGGAAGATGTCGTCGCCGAGGAGAGCTCTCTGCCTACAGCCGAGAAGCGATGAAGGGCGGCAGCTCCACCTCGCCCGTCAGGACCGGGATCAGGCGTTTCCCTTGTTCCACCGCGGCAGTCACGGCGGCCGCGAACTCCTGCCCGCACCAACCGGACTCCACCCAGTGCCGACTGACGACAGCCACCACGGCCCCGGCCCCGGCCAACCGTCCTGCAACCGCGACGCCACCAGCTGGCCCCCGGCCATCTCCCACCGGTCCAGCCACACATCGAGGCCCAGCCGATGCAGGTTCTCCGCCAACGTCGTGACCCATGGCTCGTCCTCATGCGCATACGACACGAACGCGTCGAACCGCTCGGCCTCAGCCACACCGCACCCCCGAACGGGGCGCTCCCGCACCATGTGAGCGCCCCGGCACCTGGTCCTCATACCGGCCGTACGCCGGGGCATCCGAGCCCCGTGTCCGAAAGCGTAGTCGCGCCCACCCGTCGGACGCCCCACCCGTCGGACGCCCCACGATTCGGCGCGACACCGGAGAGGCCGGGAGCCGGTCCTCGCCGAGCGGTGACCGCTCAGTCGGCCCCGGCCAGCGCCTCGTACGCCGCCAGCAGTCCGTCGGTCACCTCGGGGCCGGCGGGCCGCAGCGGTGCCCGTACCGGGCCGGACGGCAGGCCCAGCCGTCCGAGCAGCGCCTTGGCCGTCACCGTGCCGGGCAGTCCGGAGGCCATCATCAGTTCGGTCAGGGGGACGGTGAGCCGCTGGAGACGGGCGGCCTCGTCCGTGTTCCCCGCGTCGAAGGCGTCGAGGATCGCGCGGAAGCGGGAGGGGACGACGTTCGCCACCGTGCCGACGTAACCGGCTCCGCCGATCGCGTACAGCGCGAGCACGTACTCGTCGCAGCCCGTGTAGTACGCCAGTTCCGTCTCGGCCAGTACCTTCTGCGTGCCGAGCAGGTCGTACGCGCAGTCCTTGACCGCCACGATCCGCGGGTGCCGGGCCAGCCGGATCATGGTGGCCGGCTCGATGCGGGTGCCGGTGCGGCCGGGGATGTCGTACAGGGCGAGCGGGAGGCCGCAGGAGTCGGCGATCTCGCGGAAGTGGGCCTCGACGGCGTCCTGCGGGGGCCTGCTGTAGTACGGCGTGACCGCGAGCAGACCGTCCGCGCCCGCCTTCTCGGCCGCCAGCGCGAGTTCCACGGAGTGGCGGGTGTCGGCTGTTCCCACGCCCGCCACGATCGCGGCCCGGCCGCCGACCGCCTCCCGGACCGCCCGGACGAGCTGTGCCTTCTCCTCGTCGGAGGTGGTGGGCGACTCGCCCGTCGTCCCGGACAGCACCAGGCCGTCGCAGCCATCGGCCACCAGCCGGTCGGCGAGCCGCTGCGCGCCGTCGACGTCCAGTGCCCCCGACTCGGTGAAGGGGGTGATCATCGCGCAGAGGGCGCGGCCGAAGGGTGCGGGGCGTCGTGTCGTCATGGGCGCAGTGTCGTGCGGGATCAGCGTGAAGCACCACTTAGATCTTCTTCACGGTACCGGCCAGTTTTGCTGTATTGGATGGGCGGCTGGTGGGTCACCATGGCGAGAAGGGCAGGCACTGTCGGACCTGTCGGACACGGTCATGCCACGGGAGGCGCCATGAGGCTCGGCAAGGCACTCGCCACCGGAGTCGCGGAGGAGCGGATCCCCGTCCGGGAAGGACACCGGGAGGGGATCCAAGAAGGGACCCAAGAGCTGCAATCGCCCCCCGAACACGAGCAGTCGGAGGGCGCGGCAGCCGAAGAGGCGCCGGCCCGGCGATGAGGTTCCGGCTCCCCGAGGAACGTCCGGCGGAGCCGCCGACCGGGTACAAGATCGCCCACCCGGTGCTGTCCCAGGACGGCACCCGGGCCGCCTTCACCGGGGTGTCGCTGGGCGGCGCGCTGCCCTACGGGGTCCTCGACGAAGCCCGGTGCCTCTACGGCCGGCGGCACCGCCCGCCCGCGCGGCTGTGCGACTGCGGCTTCCACAGCGTGCACGACCGCGCGGCGGCCGAGGCGCTGCTGTGCACCGCCGAGAACCGTACGGCGGTCGTGCTGGAGGTGTCCGTCCTCGGCGCGTACATCCGCTTCGAGCGCGGCTTCCGTTGCGCGCGCCAGCGGGTGCGCACGGCCACCGTCGGACCGTGCGTGTGCGGCGCGCCGGCCGTCGCCCTGGCCGACGCGGGCTGGGGGCGGCCGGGCTGGCGTGTGCTGGCCGGATCCTGTCCGGCCTGTGTCCGCGGCCGTCCGTCGATGTCCCCGGCCTCCTTCGCGCGGCTGGCCGGCAACGGCCTGAAGGTGCGGGCCGGTACGGGTATGGGCACGGGCACGGGTACGGAGCTGCCGGGCGTCGGCGGACCGCCCGGAGGGCCGGGCCTGCCGGACGGTCTCGGCGTGCCCGAGCTCGTCGCCGAGGCGGCCCTGCTCCAGGCGCGGCTCGACTGGTTCCAGAGCCGGCTGGCAGAACTCGGCGGACGCGGTCCCGGGGCGCCGCCGTGGGGCGGACCCCCGCAGGGGTAGCGCGGGCCCGGCCGGGTACCCGGGTGGCCCGATTGAGAGGAGGCGGGACACCGTGACCGGGACTTTGGACACCAGGCCGACGCCGCCGGCGGTGGACGGGCAGCGTTCCGTGCGGCCGACGGCGGACGGGCACCGGACCGTACGGCCGGCGGCGGAGGCGCACCAGCACCACACCGTCGGCGAGCTGGTCGGGCAGGCCACCGAGCAGCTCTCCCTGCTCGTACGGCAGGAGATCGCCCTCGCCAAGGAGGAACTGGCCGAGAAGGGGCGACGCGCCGGGAAGGGCGGCGGCCTGCTCGGCGGAGCCGGCGCCGTGGCCTATGTCGGGCTGATGGCCCTCGCGGGCACCGGAGTCGCCGCGCTCTCGCTGGTGCTGGCCGTGTGGGCGGCGGCCCTCATCGTGACGGGCGTGCTGTTCGTCGTCGCGGGTGTGCTCGCGATGATGGGCCGGGCCCAGCTGCGCCGGGCCACGCCGCCCATGCCCGCGCGGACCATCGACAGCGTCAAGGCCGATGTCGAGGCAATCAAGGAAAGGGCGCACCGATGACCAGTACATCCAGCACACCCGGTACGTCGGGCACACCCGGTGCCAGCGGCACACCCGGTGCTTCGGAACCCAAGGGCCATACCGGGGCCAAGGGCCCCGACGAACTGCGGCAGCAGATCGCGGAGACCAGGGCCCGGCTCGGGGACACCGTCGAGGAGCTCGCCGCCAAGGCCGATGTGAAGGCGCGCGCCCAGGCACAGATGGCGGACCTCAAGGGCACGGCGTCGTACGCCGTCCACTCCGCGAAGGACTCCTGCGCACACGCCGCCCACACCGTCCGGGAACGTGTGCCGCGTGCCGTGGTGATGGGCGGCATGGGCGCGGTGGCCGTTGCCGCCGCCGGGGTCTACGTGTGGCGCCGCCGCTGAGGCCGCCCTGCGGGACCTCCCGGAACCGGATGCGCGTCCGGCCTTGACCTGAACCTAGGTCGAGGTCGGAGGGTGGCATGTGCGGGCGCGGACCACCGCACCGGTGGACCGCGCCGCTCCCTGCCGATTCCCTGCCGGTTCCAGGAGGCCGCCATGACCCGACGTACCACCGAGCACCCCGACCTGACCAGGCCCGACGCTACGGCGCCCTTCTTCAGCACCTGGCGGGTGGGCACCCCCGAGCGGCAGCGCGCGACGGTGGAGGCGATCGCCGCCACCTGGCTGGCCGCGCCGTATCCGGCTCAGGGTCCGCTCGCCTACTACGTCTACACCGGGCACGACGGAACGACGCTGCTGCACCACTCCCAGTGGGTGCGCGAGGAGGACTACGAGGAGTTCGTCCGGACGCAGCGGCAGGGACGCAACGACCGGATCGACGCCGCCGCACCGGGGATCGAACGGGTGGGCCTGCACCGCTACCGGCGCTACCGCAGCCACGAGCGCGCCGCCGGGGACACCCGTACGCCAGGCCTCGTCGTGACGGTCCGGGTGGACTTCGAGGACGAGGAGGGGGCCGCGGACAGACGGCGCGAGTGGGTCGACCTCGTCCTGGCCGCCCTCGCCGGGAACGTCGCGGGCGACCGCGGTCTCATCTCCGCCCACTTCCACCTCAGCCAGGACGGCACCCACGTCCTGAACTACGCCGAGTGGGAGAGCGAGGAGGCGTACGACAAGGCCCTCGCCGACACGGCGCCCACACCGGAGTGGGAGCGGGTGCGGGCGTTCCCCGGCATGAAGGGGGCCGAGGGCAGCCGGTACACGTACGCCCTCGGCCTCGTGCCCGGGTGAGACCGGCCGACGGGTTCGGCCCTCGCCGATGACGAGGGCCGGCCGGTGGCCGCTACGGGCGGAACCGCAGCACCTGCGGGTCGTGGTCGCTGATCTGGTCGTGGAACTCCGAGTTGATGTGCACGCTGTCGTAACGCAGGCCGCCCGAACGCCGGATCGACGGGCTGACCAGGATCTGGTCCAGGACCTGGCTGTTGCCCTGGTAGTTGTACGTGTAGCGCTCGCTCTTCGGCAGCGACTTGATCGCCGACCAGAGGGCGCCGTCCTGCTCCAGCAGCTTCGCGGTGCGGGAGAACTCGAAGTCGTTGATGTCGCCGAGGGCGATCACGTTCGCGTTCTTCTGCGTCGCCAGGATCTCCTTGACGAACGTGTTGACCGCGGTCGCCTGGAGGTGGCGCTGGGTCTCCGAGCTGCGCGTCTGCGGCTGGTACTGGCCGTGCAGCGGCTGGTCCCCGCCCTTCGACGCGAAGTGGTTCGCGATCACGAAGACCGTCTCGCCGCGGAAGACGAACTCGCCGACGAGCGGCTTGCGGCTGTTCTCCCAGGCGGCGTTCGCCGGGTCGATCCGGCCCGGGGAGGCGGTCAGCCGCGCCTTGCCGCGCACCTTCTCCACACCCACGGCCGTGGTGGCGTCGCCGCCCGACCGGTCGCTGAAGGACACCCGCTCCGGGTTGAAGAGGAACACCTGGCGGATGTTGCCGCCCGGCTCGCCGCCGTCCGCGCCGTCCACGGGCGAGACCGAGCGCCACTCGTACGCCGGGCCGCCCGCGGCGACGATGGCGTCGATCAGCTTGTTCACGGTCTGGTCCGCGTCGACCACGCCGTCGTTCTTCGCGCCGGTGTTGTCCTGGATCTCCTCCAGGGCCACGATGTCGGGCGACTGGAGGTTGTTCGCGATCGCGGCGGCGTGGTCCGCGAAGGTGCCGTCGGACGGGTCCAGGTTCTCGACGTTGTACGTCGCCACCGCGAGCTCGCCGCGCGCCTGCTCGCGGGTCGTCTCGCGCTCCAGGCCGCCCTGCTCCAGGGCGCCGATCTCGTTGGCGACGAGCGTGTAGCCGCCGTACTGGGTGTAGTCGAGCGGGCCCGCCGTGGTGCCCTTCAGGACGTCACCGACGTTCGCCTCCGGGAAGTCGGCGGTCGCGCCCAGCGACTGGATCTGGAGCCGGCCCGTGTTCTGGGACTCGTACGAGCCGTAGACGGTGCCGCCGCGCCGGGCGTCGTTCTCCCGCGGCTTCACGGTGACCCACAGCTCGGTGTACGGGTCGGTGGCCGTGACCACACGGGTGTCGGAGACGCGGACGTTCATGCCCTCCAGGGACTCGTAGTAGTCCAGGGCGTACTTCTTCGGTCGCAGCGTGAGGCCGTTGACCGAGCCGTTCGCGGCCGGGTCGCCCGCCGGGGTGTACGCGTCCGGCACCGACCTGGCGTTGATCGTCGTCGCGGACGGGACGGCGTTGCCACTGGACAGCACCGTCACCGTCGGCTTGGTGATCTCGGTGATGGACTGGTTCCCGGACGAGGTGCCGCCCGGTACGTACTCGGACACCGTGCCGGAGACGGTGACCGAGTCACCGACGGCGACCTTCGGGGCGGAGCTGGTGAAGACGAAGACGCCCTCACTGGTGGCCGGGTCGTCGTCCGCCAGGGAGTCCTGGATCCAGAAGCCCCGGGACGACCCGTACGTCCGCACACCCGTGACGATTCCGGCCACATCCGTGACCTGCTGTCCGGCGAACGGGGATATCCGGGTGCTGCCCTGGATGTCGTGGATGCGCACGGAGTCGGCCTGCGCGGGCGAGGTGACCACCACGGTGGACACCGCGGAGCAGACGGCGGCGACGGTCAGCGCGGAGATGCGCGCGGTTTTCTTGCTCGGCAAGGAAATCCCTCCGGGGACATGCGTGGGCGCCGGGACGAGGGTGGAACGGAAAAGGGAACGGACGGCGAACGCAACCGGTGGGGGCGGTGGCGACGCGCGGAGCGGCCGGCGAACGACTGTGCGGGAGTCGATCGTGCTTCCCCCGCGTTTTCTACGCGCGTCAATCTCCAGCCTGCCCCGGCCACTTGTCAAGGTTTCGGCCAGGCGTCGCCCCCGAGGAGGCCGTGAACCGGGCGGCATGGGTGGAAATCCGTCTAGGCTGAGCCGCTGCCGGGTGTGACGGGGCGGTCGCCGGGTCGCATATGGCCGAAGGCGGCGCCCGGACCCCCGGACTGCGTACGTCCCGCGCCGTGGGCGTGCCCGACCGCACGCGGCGCTCGTCCCGAGGAGAAACCAGCCGATGTCAGACAGCTCCCCCCTGCCGCCGGTGCGGCTGCCCGCCGAGGCCGAACTGGCGCGGGACGCGCTCGGCACACCCTTGCTCTCCCGTGCCGCGCGGCTCGCCCGCTGGTCCGGACCGGGGACCCGGGTGGGCGCCGGGGGCGAGCTCGTCGAGGAGCAACTGCCCGAGGCCGCCGAAGAGTTGGGGCTGACGGGGGAGGACGCGGCGGCCCTGGCGAGCGAGGCCTGGCGGGTGGCCGTCGACACCGGGCTCGTGGAGGTCGTGGACGAGGAGCAGGGCACCGTCGCCGCGGGCGCCGACCTGCGGATGCTCACCTCCGGGGGCCCGCAGGACGTGCTGGGCGTCTGGCTCGCCGCGCTGGAGACCGTACTGGCGGACGCGACCGTGCCCGACCTCGACGACCTCGTGGACGCGCTGGAGGAGGGCGGCGGCACGGTCGACCTGTCCCGGCTGGACTGGGATCCCGAGGCGGAGGCGCGGTTCCTCGACGGGGTGCTCGGCAACCTGTACCTGCTGACCGTGAGCGAGGACGGGCCCGGCCCGCGCCCGGTGCCGCTGCCGGCCCTCGCCGCGTCCATGATCGTCCCGGACGACATGGGGGAGCCCACCAACGACGTACTGGAACAGGTGTCGGACGCGATGATGCGGCTCGACGACCAGTTCCGCCTGCTGGAGCCGGCCGGACTCGTCGAGTACCAGCCGGTCGACGAGGCGCTGATGACGGACGCCGACGGCACCGCGGAGGAGCCGGCCGCGCCCGTCGACGACATCGACGACGCCGACGTCACCCGCTACGGCATGGTGCGGCTCACCCCGCTCGGCCTGTTCGGCGTGCGCGCCCGGCTCCTCGAGGCGGGCGCCGTGGCCCCCGCCGTGGGCGACCTCGCGGACAAGGGCGCCGACGCGCTGCTCGACGGCACGGCGGACTTCCCCGCGGCGGCGGCCCAGGCCGAGACCGAACAGTGGCTCGCCCGCCGCGCACCCCTCGCCGCCGCCCAGGAGCTGCTCGCGGCGGCACGCGGCGCGGACCCCGGGGCCCCGCTGCGCCGGCTGCGCTGCCAGCAGGCGCTCACCCTCGTCGGCCCGGAGGCGGAGCCCGCGCTGCGCGAGGTCCTCGACGACCCCGAACTGGGCGGCCTCGCCCGGGTGTGGCTGACCGAGCACGGCGCCCCGGACGTCCCCGCGCCGTCCGAGGCGATGGTCTTCTGGCTGACCGTCGACACGGTGGCCGCGCAACTGGCGGCCGAGGGCAACTCGTTCGAGCTCCAGGCCCTGGTGGAGGATCTCGCCCGGCGGCACAGCGGCTTCTTCGCCACGGCCTGGCGGGTGGACCACCCGGCCACCGCGGACGTTCTGGAGGCCATGGGACGCCTGCACCCCGACAAGAAGGTGGCCAAGGAGGCGCGCAAGGCGGCGTTCAAGGCGCGGTCGCAGCAAGGAGGGTGAGCGTTCAACGGGTGTTCAGGCAAGGGGGCGACGGTATGGCGGCACCACCGGGTCCGCCACCGCCCCCGGCCCCCGCCACCGCCCCACGGTCCGCCTCACCGCCACGGGAGACAGCATGCCGCTCACCCGCAGGGACTTCGCCGGACGCTCCGCGCTCGCCGGGACCGGCGTCGCGCTGGCCGGCAGCGTCGGTGCCCTGGCCACCGCGCCGCACGCCCTGGCGTCCACCGACACCGAGAGCGCGGAGGAGCACGGGACGGACACGGACCGGCACGGCGGAGTCGGCGTCGGGTACGGGCCCCTAGTTCCCGACCCGGACGGCATCCTCGCGCTGCCCGCCGGATTCTCGTACCGCGTCATCACCCACAGCGGCAGGACGAGACTGGAGTCGGGCGAGTACACCCCCTCGAACCACGACGGCACCGCCGCCTTCCCCGGCCCTCGCGACACCACCCTCCTCGTCAACAACCACGAGCTGAAGGGCCCCCGCGCCGACTGGGAGCACCCGGTCCCGCTCACCGAGGGCCTCGTGTACGACCCGGCCGCGTCCGGCGGCTGCACGGTCGTCGAGATACGCCCCGACGGCCGGGTCGCCGAGTGGGTCGGCCTCGCGGGTACCTCCACCAACTGCGCGGGCGGCAGCACTCCCTGGGGCACCTGGCTCACCTGCGAGGAGAACTCCGACCGGGCCGGCGAGAACGGCATGACCGAGGACCACGGCTACGTCTTCGAGGTCGACCCCGCCGACCGGCGCGCCAACCGCGACCCGAAGCCGCTGAAGTTCTTCGGCCGGTACGACCACGAGGCCGTCGTCATCGACCCCAAGCGTGGTCACGCCTACCTCACCGAGGACGCCTCCGGCCCCAACGGCCTCTTCTACCGCTGGACCCCGCCGAAGGGCTTCCACCACGGCCCCGGCCGGTTCCGCGCCCTCGCCGACGACGCCGGTGTCCTTCAGGCGCCCGTCTGCTACGACTCCGGCGGCCGGTACGTCGACGACCTGTCCCGCGCCACGCGCACCGGCACGGTGTACGGGGTCGACTGGGTGGACGTCCCCGACCGCGACGCCCGGACCGTCGAGGTGCGCGAGCAGTTCGCTACCGGCGAGGTCACCCGCGCCCGCAAGCTGGAGGGCATGTGGTGGGGCGACGGCGGGGCGTACATCGTCTCCTCGTACGCCCGTGAGGAGAGCCCCGGACCCGGCCACGACGGCCAGGTGTGGTTCTACGACCCGCGGCGCCGCACCCTCACCCTGAAGGTGCGGCTCGGCGTCGACCGCGACCCGTCCGTGGACGGCGCCCTCGACGGCCCCGACAACATCACCGTCTCCCCGTACGGCGGCCTGGTCATCGCCGAGGACGGCGACGGGTTCCAGCACCTCTTCGGCGCTACGGACAGCGGCCGCACGTACCCGATCGCCCGCAACGAGCTCAACATCGGCACGGCGGACGAGCCGGAGTACAGCGAGTTCACCGGGGTCACGTTCTCGCCGGACGGGAAGACGCTGTACGCCAACATCCAGGAGCCGGGGATCATGCTGGCCATCACGGGGCCGTGGAAGCGGCAGCGGCGATAGGACGCCTCACTCGAACGGGTGATCGTATTTGATTGTCGAGCCGACTGGCGGGCTCGGACATAGCGTCCATGCATGCCAGAAATGTGTGAACAGTGCGGCACTCGGGTGAAGGCAAAGGCCGGGGCCGCCTGACGGTCCGGGCGGACGGGACGTCAGGACGGCGGTGACGGCTGGGGCAGACCCCACGGGTCTCCCGTACGGTCGGCCGTCGCCGCCGGCGGATCCGGTGGCGGACTGAGGGGCTCGTCCAGCACCCGTACCGCGCGCGGCAGGGTCTCCCGATGCGTGACCGGGATCTCGAAGAAGACGGTGCGCAGGTGGGGGAAGGCGCCCAGCCACCGCCAGGTGCAGCCGGGATCCACCTCCACCCACAGATGCTGGAGGCTGCTCGTGCCGTACGCCGTCACGAACTCGTCGGGTGTGAACGATCCGGCGATCCTGATGTGGGACCGGCCGCCGAAACCGCGCAGCATCCGCAGCTGCCGGGAGCTGGAGACCGAGAAGTACAGATGGTCGCCGTTGAGATGGGCGACGACCTCCTCGCCGAACCGCTCGCAGTCGAACCGGCTCCAGACCCGGGCCAGTTCGCCGCGCACCCGGATGTCCTGGTGGTCCCGGTACCGGGCCAGTACCGGGATCGCCGCGTCGGTCGCGACGCGGGTCGCGGTCAGCACGGTGAAGTAGGCCTCGTCGTCGGTCAGCCCGTCCGGCCGGGGCAGCAGATCGAGGACGACGGGGCCGGCGTCGGCCAGGGCACGCGCCTGCTCGGCCGACTGCGGCGGGATGAGCGCCGCGGCCCGCCGCTGCACCGCGTCCCGCACGTCCGGGTCCAGCTCCGTGGCGTGCTCCAGGCAGGCGGCGGCCAGCAGATGGAGCCGCCGCCCGTCGCGGTCCGAGGTGTCGCCCCGCTCGATGAGGCCGGTGAGCAGCCGGGTCCGCTCCATCGTCCGCGCGTGGGCGACGGACATCCGGATCACGTCCTCCCACTGGTCGAGGTGGGCGTGCGCGATGAGGAAGTCGAAGTCGAGGTTCTCCACCGCGGCCTTGGCGCCCAGGTAGTCCTGGAACGTGCGGTGGATGAAGTCCATCGAGCCCGTGTGGGGTTCGCGCAGCAGACCGCTGCGGATCAGCAGATGGCGGTAGATCTCCTCCGCCGTTCCCTGCTCGGCGATCTGGGGCATGGCCGGCAGGGCCCGCGCCAGGAGGTCGACGGCGTCCGCGCGGTCCATCTCCGAGCGGCCGTTGCGGATCATCCAGTACGCCAGCTTCTGGATCAGCTGGACGTGGTGGGCCTCGGCGATACGGACGGTGCCCGGCTTGTAGATGCCCCGCTCACGGTCGCGCCGGGACAGCAGCATGGACAGGGCGGCGTCGTAGATCTCCTTGCGGCCGTCGGGGAGGTAGCCGCGGCGGTCCTGGTGCAGCGCGCAGATCAGCGCGCTCATCAGGGGGTTGGTGGCGAGCCGCGCCAGGTCCTGCTTGGCGCGCAGCGCCCGCAGCAGGTCCTGCGCGTACTGGTCGCCGACGCCGGCGGCCTTGTGCCACCGCTTCACGAACTCGGCCACGTTGTCCCGGCTCATGGGGGCCAGGTCGAGCTCGGCGAAACCGTCGTCGACCAGCCAGTCCTCGCGTACGGCGGAGGGCCGTGAGGTGACCAGCCACCGGTTGCGGGGATAGGTGGCGACCAGGTCCCGCAGCCAGCGGCGGGCCTCCTGCCGCTCGCTCTCCGGGACCTCGTCGATGCCGTCGACGAGGATCAGGCCGCGCCCCGACCGCAGGACCCGGTCGAACCACCCCGTCGGCTGCGCGCTCGCGAGGGGACAGCCCACCTCGGACAGGAACTCGTCGGGGGTGGGGAGTTTCGCCCCGCCGCGGGTGAGGGTGCGCAGGGGGAGCACGAAGGGCACGAGGCCGTAGAGGTACAGCAGACGTTCGTCGAGGTGGTTCTTGGCGGTGGACACCGCGAGCCACTGCACCAGCGTGGTCTTCCCCGAGCCGGCGACGCCGCGCAGCAGCACCCGGTTCCGTCCCGCCAGCACCTGGTCGGCGGGGAGCAGCAGCGGAATGGGGCCGGCGGTGGCGCCCACCGCGTCCAGGCTCAGGTAGGCGGCGTCGAGCGGCCAGGTGTCCGGGGACTCGGTGAGGTCCAGCCCGAAGATGGTGAGCCTGCCGTGCTTCGCGGCGATGTACTGGGCGTACCGCTCCTCGAACGGGCCGTCGGCGGGCGACGGGGTCCGCGCGATCAGCGTGTCGATCCGGCGCGACAGCTCCGCGATCCCGCGGCTCTGCTCGACCAGGGTGCGGGGTACGAAGGTCGACCGCTGGGTGAAGAAGTGCAGGATGTGCAGGCAGGCAGTGTCGAGCACGCACTTGTAGAGGAGCACGGCGTCGTTCGACAGCCCGAGCGTGGCGGAGCGGCTCTGCGCCCGCAGATGGCTGGAGAGCGCGATGTGCCCCAGCTGGACGGCCTGCACATCGTCCATGTCGATGCAGTCCATGGCGCGCAGGGAGTTCGCCACCGCGTGCGCCACCGCGCGTATCTCGTACATCGGCAGCTGTTCCCGTACGCCCGTGGACTGTGCGGCGCGGCTGACCAGCTCTTTGGCGATCTTGTGCAGGTCGTCCTCGGACAGGACGCGTTTCTCGCCCCGGAAGGAGACGAGACAGGAGACCCGGACGGGCCGGTCGACGAGACCGGCACCGGGGCCCTCGGTCACGAACAGTTTTCTGATCAGCGGCGCGACCACGCTCGACGCGAGCCGGGCGCCAATGGCGGCGGGTTCCATCTGCTCCCCGTCGGTGCGTGCGGATGGCTGCCAGCGGGTGCGGATACGTATCGCCACCGCGCTGTCGGAGCGAGGGCAGCTTAGGGGCGGAAGCCGGTGCGGCGCAGGGGGACCGGCGGTACGAAGAGCCGGGAGCAGGGGCGTGTGGGAGAGTCCACCGGCGTGAGGGAAAGGGAGTGCGGGGCGCGAGGGGTACGAGGGGCGCGAGTGACAGGAGGTGTGCGGGTGCGCACGGAAGGACGACGTGAGGAGCCGCCCGCCGCATGATCCCCTGTGCGGGCGGGCGGCCCCCTGAACCGGTGACCGGCGGGGTTACGGACCGGCTGGACTACGGACCGGCTGGACTACGGACCGGCTGGACTACAGACCGGCGGGGTTGCGGACCGGCGGGGTCACAGCGCCTGGGCCGCCGGCTTCACCATGCCCCGGACCGTACGGGACTTCACGAAGTCGCCCATCGCGGTCATCTCCCACTCGCCGGAGAACTGGCGGATCAGCTTGGCCATCATCACGCCGGTCTGCGGCTGGGCGCTGGTCAGGTCGAACCGGACCAGTTCCTCGCCGGACGCGGCGTCGATCAGCCGGCAGTAGGCCTTGGCGACCTCGGTGAACTTCTGGCCGGAGAAGGAGTTGACCGTGAAGACCAGGCCGGTGACCTCCTGGGGGAGACGGCCGAGGTCGACGACGATCACCTCGTCGTCCCCGCCGCCCTCGCCGGTGAGGTTGTCGCCGGAGTGCTTGATCGCGCCGTTGACGATCGAGAGCTTGCCGAAGTAGCAGCTGTCGATGTGGTTGCGCTGCGGGCCGTACGCGATGACCGAGGCGTCCAGGTCGATGTCCTTGCCCCGGTACGCCGGCTCCCAGCCGAGACCCATCTTGACCTGGGAGAGGAGCGGCTTGCCGCCCTTGACCAGGGAGACGGTCTGGTTCTTCTGGAGGCTGACGCGGCCCTTGTCCAGGTTGATCTTGCCGGTGCCGGTGCCGGTGCCGGTGCCGGGCGGGGGCGTGGCGGGGGCCGGCGGGGTCACCGGGGGCTGCGTCGCGGGTGCGGGCGTGGCTGTGGGCGTGGGCGGAGTGACGGGAGCGGCGGCAGGAGCGGGGGCGGCGGCCGGGGCGGGCTCCTCCACCGTCACGCCGAAGTCGGTGGCGATGCCGGCCAGGCCGTTCGCGTAGCCCTGGCCGACCGCGCGGGCCTTCCACGCGCCGTTGCGCCGGTAGATCTCCACGATCACCAGGGCCGTCTCGGTGCCGAGCTGGGGCGGGGTGAAGGTGGCGAGCACCGAGCCGCCGTCCGCGTCGCGGATCGTGGCCGTCGGTTCGATGCCCTGGAAGGTCTGGCCCGCCGCGTCCGGGCTCGCGGTGATGACGATCTTCTCGATGCCCGGCGGGACGGCCGCCGTGTCGACCGTGACCGAGTCGGGGGTGGTGCCGCCGCCGGAGCGGTACGTCACGCCGGGGCCCGTGGGCTGGTTGTAGAAGATGAAGTCGTCGTCCGAGCGCACCTTGCCGTCGGCGGTGAGCAGCAGGCCCGATACGTCGAGCCGCACGGGCGCGGCGACGTCCACCGCCACGCGGGCGGCGGAGAGGGGGATGTTCGAGCCGGGGGTCATAGCTGTCATGCCTGGTGAACGACCGGACCCGCTTTGCCGTTCCCTTACTTTGCCGCCGATCGGGCGTCGGCCGTCGGTCTGACGTGGTGGCGGCCGATCGGGAGCATCAGGGGCCTGCCCGAGACGGGGTCCTCGATGATGCGGCTGTCCAGGCCGAACACGGTGCGGACGGTGTCCTCCGTCAGGACCTCCTCCGGAGTACCGGCCGCGTGGAGCCGTCCCCCGGCGAGGGCGATCAGGTGGTCCGCGTAGCGGGCGGCGAGGTTGAGGTCGTGCAGGACCATGACGATGGTGGTGCCGCGCGAACGGTTGAGGTCGGTCAGCAGGTCCAGCACCTCGACCTGGTGGCTGGCGTCGAGATAGGTCGTGGGCTCGTCGAGCAGCAGCAGGTCGGTCTGCTGGGCGAGCGCCATCGCGATCCACACCCGCTGGCGCTGGCCGCCGGAGAGTTCATCCACGGCGCGGTCGGCGAGGGCCGCCGTGTCCGTGGCGTCCAGGGCCGCCGCCACCGCCTCGTCGTCCTTCTCGTTCCAGCGGGCGAAGAGGCCCTGGTGGGGGTGGCGGCCGCGGCCGACTAGGTCGGCGACCGTGATGCCCTCGGGGGCGAGCGGCGACTGGGGCAGCAGCCCCAGGGTGCGGGCCAGTTCCTTGGCGGGCAGGCGGTGCACCTCCTTGCCGTCCAGGACGACGCGGCCCTCGCGGGGCGCGAGCAGCCGGGACATCGAGCGCAGGAGTGTCGACTTGCCGCAGGCGTTCGCGCCGACGACGGCCGTGACCCGGCCCGGCGGCACGGCGAGATCGAGGGACTCGACGACGGCGCGGTCGCCGTAGCCGAGGGTGAGCCGCTCGGCCGCCAGGGTGTGGGACGTGGTCACAGGGAGCCTCCCGCCCGGTTGGTGCGGATGATCAGATGGACGAGGTAGGGCGCGCCCAGGACGCCGGTGACGACGCCGACCGGGAACCGGGTGTCGAAGGCGTACTGGCCGGTGAAGTCGGCGACGAGGACGAGCAGGGAGCCGACGAGCCCGGCGGGCACCAGCAGGGAGGTGCCCGGGCCGACGATCCGGGCCGCGATGGGACCGGAGAGGAACGCCACGAAGGCGATCGGCCCGCAGGCCGAGGTCGCGAAGGCGATCAGGCCGACGGCAGCGACGATCACCGTGATCCGGGTGCGCTCGACGCGGACGCCGAGGGCGGAGGCGGTGTCGTCGCCGAGCTGCAGCGCGGAGAGGTTGCGTGACTGCGACAGCAGCACGGGGGCGAGCAGGGCGAGGGCGACGGCGGCGGGGACGACCTGCTCCCACGTCGTGCCGTTGAGGCTGCCCGTCAGCCAGCGCATCGCCTCCTGGAAGTCCCACTCGGCGGCCTGGGACATCACGTACGAGATGACGCTGTCCAGCATGGCGGCGATCCCGATGCCGATCAGGATCAGCCGGGTGCCGACGACACCGTCCTTGAACGCCAGGCCGTACACCAGCAGCGCCACGCCCAGCCCGGCGACGATGGCGAGGGCCGACACCGCCGTCTCGCCGAGGGACAGGGTCACGATCGCGATGGCGGCCGCGGCGCTCGCGCCGGAGCTGATGCCGATGACGTCCGGGCTCGCGAGGGGGTTGCGGAGCATCGTCTGGAAGGTGACACCGGCCAGGCCGAAGCTGAACCCCGCGACCACGGCGAGCACCGCACGCGGCAGCCGCAGCCGCCCGACGGTGAAGGACGCGCCCGGCACCTGCTCGCCGAGGACGACACGGACCACGTCGTCGAACGGGTAGAAGGTCTGCCCGAACATCAGGGACACGACGAAGCCGGCGACGACGAGGAGGGCCAGCGTCAGGACGACCAGGCGCCGCCGGGACGCGCGGCGGACGCGGCCGCGGGCGACGGCGTGGACCGTCGGAACCGTCGGCGGCCGGGTGACGACGGGGTCACTCACAGGGCACGCACCTTCTGCCTGCGGACGATGTAGATGAAGAACGGGGCGCCGAGCAGCGCCGTGACGATGCCCACGTCGATCTCGGCGGGACGCGCCACGACCCGTCCGACCACGTCGGCGGCGGTGAGCAGCGAGCCGCCCAGCAGGGCCGAGAACGGCAGCAGCCAGCGGTGGTCGACACCGGCCAGCAGCCGGCAGGCGTGCGGCACGACCAGGCCGACGAAGCCGATGGGCCCGGCGATCGCGGTCGACGCGCCGCACAGGATCACGGAGCCGAGCGCGGCCGTGGCCCGTACGACGGCGACGCGTTCCCCGAGTCCGGCCGCGAGCTCGTCGCCCAGCGCGAGGGAGTTCAGGCCCCGCGCCGACAGCAGGCAGACGGCGAAACCCACCGCCAGGAAGGGCAGCACCTGCCCGATGCGGTCGAAGGACGCGCCGCCGACGCCGCCGATCTGCCAGAGCTTGAAGCTTCCGGTGACGTCGTTGCGGGGGAGGATGACGGCGGTGACGAGCGAGGCGAACGCCGCCGACGTGGCGGCTCCGGCGAGCGCGAGCTTGAGCGGGGTGGCGCCGCCCCGGCCGAACGAGCCGACCGTGTGTACGAACACGGCCGAGACCGCGGCACCCGCCAGCGCGACCCA
The DNA here is from genome assembly GCF_014650915.1 of Streptomyces poonensis. Lineage (GTDB taxonomy): Bacteria > Actinomycetota > Actinomycetes > Streptomycetales > Streptomycetaceae > Streptomyces > Streptomyces poonensis. Next base: position 42,654 of record NZ_BMVW01000017.1, read on the forward strand.
GATGTACCCGGTCGCCGAGGTGAGCCCGAAGAACGCGACCGCCGTGACGACGGCGAGCGAGGCCCCCATGTTGACGCCGAGGACCCCCGGGTCGGCCAGCGGATTGCGGGTCACGCCCTGCATGACGGCGCCGGCCAGCCCGAGCGCCGCGCCGACCAGCACCGCGAGCACCGTACGGGGGATGCGCTTCGTGGCCGCGGCCTCCTCCAGGGTGCCGTCCGCGCCGCCGAGCGCCGCCCACACGTCGGACCAGGCGACGCTGCGCGAGCCGAAGGCGACGGACGCCACCATGACCGCGGCCAGGACCAGCAGGGCGGCCAGCAGCCACAGGGCCCGGACACGGGCCGGACGCCGCACCACGGCGGCGTCCGGTTCCGGCACTGCTCGGGTGTCGACCGTCGTCACTTGACCTTGTCCGCGGCCTTGGCGAGCGCGGCGACGTAGTCCTCCAGCACCCAGGAGATCGACAGGGGCGTCGGGTTCGCCGCGGTCGCCTCGGGGCCGGAGCCGGCGAGGAAGGCCGTGGAGCCGCGCTCGATGGCGGGGAGCTTCGACAGCAGGGGGTCCTCCTCGAGCGTCTTGAGGAGCTCGCCCTTCTCGTCGCCGTACCCGGTGATGATGTCGACGTCGTCGAACACGTCGATCTGCTCCGCGCTCTGCGTCCCGGAGAACTTCTCCGTGCCCTCGGAGAGCTTCGCGATGCTGTCCGGGATCTTCAGCCCGAGGTCCTCGAAGAACAGCGTCCGGGTGTCGTGCGCGCTGTAATAACCGATCTTGCTGACGTCACCCGGGTCGACGTGTGTCATGAACATCGCCGACTTGCCCTTGAGCTGCGGGTACTTGGCGACGGTCTGCTCGATGTCGCCCTCGAGGTCGGAGATCAGCTTCTCGCCCTCGTCGGCGAGACCGATCGCCTTGCTGTTCATGCGGATGATCTCGCGCCACGGCGTCGCCCACGCGGCGTCCGGGTACGCCACCACGGGCGCGATCTCGCTCAGGGTGTCGTAGTCCTGCTGGGTCAGACCCGAGTAGGCGGCGAGGATGACGTCCGGCTTGGTGTCGGCCACGGCCTCGAAGTCGATGCCGTCGGTCTCGTCGAACAGGACGGGCGTGTCGGCCTTGAGCTCCTTCAGCCGCTCCTCGGTCCAGGGCAGGACCCCGTCGCCGTCGTCGTCGCCGAAGTTCGCCTTGGCCATGCCGACCGGGACGACGCCGAGGGCGAGCGGCACCTCGTCGTTGGCCCAGTTGACGGTGGCGACCCGCTTGGGCTTCGAGTCGATGGTGGTCGTGCCGAGGGCGTGCTTCACCGTCATGGGGAACGCGCCGGCGCTGCTGCCGCTCGCCTTCGCCCCCTTGTCGGCGGCGCCGTTGTCGGTGTTGTCGGACTGACCGCCGCAGGCGGAGAGGCCCAGTACGGCCACCGCTGCCACGGCGAGCGACCGAAGGCGATATGAACGCATGATTCGTACTCCACTGTCCGGCAAGTCAGTTAGGTAAGGCTTGCCTTCCGTGGACTCTAAGTGAGGGTGAACCGTGTCGCAATCGATTCTTTGGGACAGCTGTTGTAGAGATCGGGACAAGCGGCGATGTGTGACCCTAGGCGCGGAACATCCCCGGAGTGAGTCCGGTCGTACGCCGGAACGCCACGCCGAAGGCGCTCGCCGACCGGTAGCCGACCTGCTCCGCGACGGTCTCGACGTCCCAGCCCCGGGTGAGCAGCGCGACCGCGTGCTGCGCGCGGACCGTCGCGATCCAGCGCGCGAAACTGGTGCCCGTCTCGGCGTTGAACGCGCGCGTGATCGTGCGGGAACTGACGCCGAGCTCCGACGCCCAGTCCGCCAGCGTCCGCTGGTCGCCGGGGTTCTCGCGCACCGCCTCGGCGATCGGGCGCAGCAGTGCGGACGTGGGCGCGTGCACGAGCAGTTCGCGGGGCGACGGCTCCAGCACGTCGAGCACCATGGCCTCGGTCGTCGCCCGTGAGGCGGGGGAGAGGCCGGGGTCGCCGAGCCGTTCCAGCAGCAGCCGCAGCAGCGGGGTCATCTCCACGGCCACGGGGGTGTCGGAGATGGAGGTCGTGGTGGCGTAGCCGAAGAAGCTCGCGCGCATCCGGGTGCCGGCGACCGCCGAACCGGAGTGCAGCGTGCCCGCGGGCATCCACAGCCCCAGCGCGGGCGTGACCGTCCAGACACGTGCGCCGACCACGGCCGTGGACGCGCCGCGCTCGTTCCAGAGCAGCTCGTGGAACGGGTGGGAGTGGTCGTTCCAGGTGGTGTCGCGGGCGAAGACCTCGCCATAGCCGAGGATGGTGAAGGGCGTGTCCACCGCGTCCGGCGCGAGCACGGGGAGGGAGCGGGTCTCACGGGTCATGCGCGCCCCGTGACCGGAATCGGGAGCGGGGCCGGGGTGGGGGACGAGTCGCATGCCCCCACCCTAGAAGTCCCTGGTCAACTGGTCAGCTGATCAGCTGGTCAGCTGCAAGAGTCCTGATCAAGGGACGACCACGATCTTCCTGCCGACCCCGGACGCGAACTGCTCCAGCGCCTGCGGGTACCGCTCCAGCGGCAGCCGGTCGCTGATGAAGACCTCCGGGTCCAGGACCCCGTTCGCGAACAGCTCCGCCGCGCGTTCGTAGCTGTGCAGGACCGCCATGGAGCCCGTGATAGTGATCTCCTGGTTGTAGATGCGGTACGGGTCGATCTCCACGCGGGTCGCGTAGTCGGCGACGCCGAACTGGAGAAACGTACCCGCCTTCGCCACCCGGCCCAGCCCGTCCTGGATCGCCGCCGCGTTGCCGGTGGCGTCGATGACCAGGTCCCAGCCCTGGGGACGGTCGAGTTCGTCGGGGGTGGCGGCGGAGGCCGAGACGCCGAGCTGCTGGGCTGTGGCGAGGCGGGCCGGGTTCAGGTCCACCACGTCCACGCTCGCCGCGCCCGTGCGTTTGGCGAGCTCCAGCATCATCAGGCCCATCGTGCCGGAGCCGTAGATCAGGACGTGGGCGCCGAGACGGGACTGGAGGACGTCGTAGCCGCGGACCGCGCAGGACAGGGGCTCGATCAGGGCGGCGTCCTGGGTGCGGACGTGGTCGGGGAGTTTCACGCAGTTCGCCACCGGGGCCACGGCGTACTGGGCCGCGCCACCCGCCGTGGTCACCCCGATCGCCGCCCACCGCTCGCACAGGTTGTTGTGGCCCGTACGGCAGTAGCGGCACTCGTGGCAGTACAGGGACGGGTCCACCGCCACCCGGTCGCCGACCGCCACCTCGGTGACCTGGGTGCCCACCCCGACGACCTCGCCCGCGAACTCGTGCCCGGGAACGATGGGCAGCTTGGGCGCGAACTCGCCCTGGAGGATGTGGAGATCCGTGCCGCACAGGCCGCAGGCGGCGACCTCGACGACGACCTCGCGCGGCCCTGGCGTCGGGTCCGGGACCTCGGCGACGACGGCCTTCCCCACGGACTCGATGACGGCGGCCTTCATTTCACGGCTCCCAACGACAGGCCCTGGACCAGCTTGTCCTGGGCGGCGAACCCCGCGGCGAGCACCGGCAGGGAGATGACGAGCGACGCGGCGCACACCTTCGCCAGGAACAGGCCCTGGCTGGTGATGAAGCCGGTCAGGAAGACGGGGGCGGTCTCGGCGACCACACCCGTGAGCACCCGGGCGAAGAGCAGTTCGTTCCAGCTGAAGATGAAGCAGATCAGGGCGGTGGCGGCGATGCCCGGGGCGGCTATGGGGGCCACCACGCGCGCGAGGACCGTCGGCAGACGGGCGCCGTCGAGCTGGGCCGCCTCGATGACCGCGACCGGGACCTCCGCCAGGAAGGAGTGCATCATCCAGACGGCGATCGGCAGGTTCATCGACGTGTAGAGGACGACCAGCAGCCAGATGTTGTCCAGCAGGTCCGTGTTCTTGGCGAAGAGGTAGATCGGCAGCAGGCCCGCCACCACCGGCAGCATCTTCGTGGAGAGGAAGAAGAACAGGACGTCCGTCCACTTCCGCACCGGGCGGATCGACAGCGCGTACGCCGCCGGCAGGGCCAGGACGAGGACCAGGAGCGTCGAGGCCAGGGATGCCACCGTCGAGTTGATCAGCGCCGGCCAGGGGCTCGCGCCGCCCCCCACGCCGAAGAACTCGCGGTAGCCGTCCAGGGTGAGGGCGGCCGTGAAGGAGGGCGGGTTGGTCGCCGCGTCGGCCTCCGAGTGGAACGACGTCAGCGCCATCCAGGCGATGGGCAGGAAGAACAGCAGTCCGGCCAGCCAGGCGGCCACGCCCAGGCCGGCGCTCCTCCATCGGCGGGTGCGTCCCGTCCGGTGATCTCCGGGAACGCGGATCGCGGAGTTCGCGGTGTTCGCAGTGGCGCTCATCAGCGCGACACCTCCTCGCGGAACAGCGACGACACCACGCGCAGCGCGAACGTCGCGATGATGATCGATCCGATGACGACGAGGACGCCCGCGGCGGAGGCGAGACCGTTCTCGTGGGCCTGGTAGAAGGTCTGGTAGACGGTGTAGGGGAGGTTCGCGGTGCCGAGGCCGCCCGAGGTGAGGGTGAAGACGGCGTCGAAGTTCTGAACGATGTAGATCGAGCCGAGCAGGGCGCCGAGTTCGAGGTAGCGGCGCAGATGCGGCAGCGTGAGGTGACGGAAGATCTGCCAGTCGCTCGCGCCGTCCACGCGGGCCGCCTCGATCTGCTGGTGGTCGCGGCTCTGCAGCCCGGCCAGCAGGATCAGCATCATGAACGGCGTCCACTGCCAGATCAGCGAGGCCTCCACCGCGAGCAGCGGCATCTCGGAGAGCCAGTCCGGCTGTGGGCCGCCCACATAGTGCAGCAACCCGTTGAAGAGGCCGTACTCGGGGTTGAAGAGCACATGTTTCCAGAGCAGGGCCGCCGCCACCGGGACCACCAGGAAAGGCGCGATCAGCAGGGTGCGGACCACACCCCGGCCCCGGAACCTCCGGTCCAGGAGGAGAGCGAGGAGCAGTCCCAGGACCAGGCTGACCAGGACGACCGTGACGGTCAGCACGATCGTCGTCCACACCGAGCGGCGCAGGTCGGGATCGGTGAGGACCTCCCCGTAGTTGCTGAAGCCCGCGAAGCGCCGGGCGTCCGGGTAGAGGGAGTTCCAGTCCAGGAAGGAGATCACCAGCGTCGCCACGAACGGCAGCTGGGTGACGACGATCATGAAGATCAGGGCGGGCAGCAGCGGGGCCCGGGTGGCCCAGGCGCGCAGCCGGGTGGAGGGCGGCCGGCCGGCGGCGGGAGCGGGTGGCGCGGCGGCGGCCGGGGGTGTCGTAATGGCGGTCATCAGCGTCCCTCGTATTCCTCGGAGACCTGCTCGGCGAGTTCCTGGGACTTGTCCAGGGCCGTCTCGACGGACTGGCGCCCGGCGACGGCCGCGCTGATCTCCAGGGCGACCTTGGTGCCGAGGTCGGTGAACTCGGGGATGCCGACGAACTGGATGCCGGGCGCCGGCCGCGGCTGCACCCCCGGATCGGTGGGCCGGGCCGCCTCGATGGCCTCACGGGTCATCTCCTGGAAGGCGGCGGCCTCCTCGCGATAGGCGGGGTTCTGGTACGTCGACGCCCGTTTGCCCGCCGGGACGTTGGACCAGCCGAACTCCTCCCCGACCAGCTCCTCGTACTCCTTGCTCGACGCCCAGGAGACGAACTCCCACGCCTTGTCGGTGTTCCGGGAGGCGTTCTGGATGCCCCACGCCCAGGTGTAGAGCCAGCCGGAGGACTCCGTCCTCTCGACCGGCGCCGGTACGTAGCCGATCTTGCCCTTGACGGGGGACTTGTCCGCCTCCAGGGATCCGGCCGCCGATGTGGCGTCGTACCACATGGCGACCTTGCCCTGCGTCATGTTGTTCAGGCACTCGGCGAAGCCCGCCTGGGCGGCGCCGGACTCGCCGTGGGAGCGGACCAGGTCGACATAGAACTTGGTCGCCTTCTCGAACTCGGGGGAGTCGAGCCGTGCCGTCCAGTCCTGGTCGAACCAGGTGCCGCCGAAGGTGTTCACCACCGTGGTGAGGGGCGCCATCACCTCGCCCCAGCCGGGCAGGCCGCGCAGGCAGATGCCCTTCATGTCCCCTTCGGCGCCGTCGGCCTGCGCGGCGAGGTCGGCGACCTGCTGCCAGGTGGGGCGCTCGGGCATGGTGAGGCCCTGCTCCTCGAACACGTCCTTGCGGTACATCAGGAAGGACGACTCGCCGTAGAAGGGCTGCCCGTACGTCTTCCCGTCGTCGCCGGTCAGCGACTGGCGCATGGGTGCGAGGATGTCCTGCTCGTCGAAGTCCCGGTCCTCGGCGACATAGTCGTCCATCGCGCGCAGCCAGCCGTTGCGGGCGTAGATCGGGATCTCGTAGTTGCTCAAGGTGGCGACGTCGTACTGGCCCGCCTGGTTGGCGAAGTCCTGGCTGATCTTGTCGCGGACGTCGTTCTCCGGCAGGACGGTGAAGTTCACCTTGATGCCGGTCTCCGCGGTGAAGTGGGCGCGGGTGAGCTTCTGCAACTCCACCATCTGCGGGTTGTTCACCATGAGGACGTTGATGGCGTCGCCACCCGAACCCGCCCCGCCGGCTCCGGTCCAGCAGCCGGAGAGCAGCGGGGCGAGCAGCGTCCCTGCGGCGGCCGCGGCTATCGCGCGTGGCCTCCGTCGGCTCGGGGTTCGCATGGATCGCTCCTGGACGTATGGGGATATAAAGGGTGCATCTGGGGTCAGTGAGGGGTGCGTCCGGCCCGTGCGGGGGCAGTGGGCCGAGGGGAAAGCGGGCTCAGACCCGGAGGACCTGCGGGCCGAGCATCGAGTAGCGGTGGGCCTCGGACGCGGGCAGCAGGGTGCTGGTGACGATCGTGTCCAGGGCGCCGGCATCGGCGAAGCGGCAGAAACTGACCGCTCCGAACTTGGTGTGCACCCCGGCGAAGACGGTGCGCCGCGCGGCCCGGATCGCCTGCGCCTTGACCTCGCTGACGGCCGGGTCGGGGGTGGTGAGGCCGTGCTCGCGGGTGATGCCGTTGGCGCCGATGTACGCGAGGTCGATGACGAAGCCGGACAGCATCTTCGTCGTCCAGTGGTCGACGGTCGCGAGGGTGCCCGGGCGCACCCGTCCCCCGAGCAGCAGCACGGAGACGGTGCCGGCCTCGGCGAGCGCGCCCGCGACCGGCAGGGACGCGGTGACCACGGTCAGCGGCCGGTCCCGGGGCAGGGCCTCGGCGATGAGCTGCGGGGTGAAGCCCTCGTCGACGAAGACGGTCTCGGCGTCACCGAGCAGGTCGGCCGCGGCGGCCGCGATCCGCCGCTTCTCGGGGACGTGGCTGGTGGCGCGGAAGGCGAGCGTCGTCTCGAACCCGGCGCTCTCCACGGGGTAGGCCCCGCCGTGGGTACGGCGGACGAGACCGTGGTCCTCCAGGGCGCGCAGATCACGCCGTACGGTCTCTTTGGCGACGCCCAGTTCGGCGGCGAGCGCGGTGACGTCGACGGACCCCGTACGGCGGGCGGCCGTGACGATGGCGCGCTGACGTTCTTCCGCACTCATGGCCGACACCCGCTCTCCCTTGAACTGTCGCTGCCCGTTCGGGCCCGATGGAGCCCCTGGGGGAAGTTCTACAGGCGGTGTGCGTCGCTGACCAGGTCTGTTGCGCGCCCGATGGTGCCCGTCCGTGCCCGTTTCGCGGGCCGGCCGCCCGTGTCGGACCTGGGCGGAAGGTGGGATCGGGCAGGGCGTGTGCCCGAACACGACTGCGGGCGGGCCCGTTCGGTGCCCGCCCGCTCGATGCGAGGTGTGTCAGTACGGCCAGATCGGCGGGTCGTTCACGAAGTGCCCGCCGAGGGCGGCGTGCGCCGGGTTGTCCGGGTCGAGCTCGCCCTGCTCGGCGATCAGCTTCTCGGCGTACGGCTCGGAGTCGTCCTGGGGCTCGTAGCCCAGTGCGCGGGCGCTGGTGAGGTCCCACCACAGGCGGGTGTTGGCGGAGGAGCCGTGGACGACGGTGTGCTGTACGCCGTCCGCCGTCAGGGCCGCGTGGAAGAGGCGGGCGCCGTCGGCCGGGCTCATCCACACCGACAGCATGCGGACGCTGGTGGGCTCGGGGAAGCAGGAGCCGATGCGCACCGAGACCGTCTCGATGCCGTGCCGGTCCCAGTAGAGCTGGGCGAGGTCCTCGCCGAAGCACTTCGACAGGCCGTAGAAGGTGTCGGGGCGGCGCGGGGTGTCGACGGGGATGAGGGGGTCGTCGCCCTGGGGCCGCGGGGTGTAACCGACCGCGTGGTTGGAGGAGGCGAAGACGATGCGCCGCACGCCCTCCTCGCGGGCCGCCTCGTACAGGTTGTACGTGCCCTCGATGTTCGCCTTCAGGATCTTCTCGAAGGGGGCTTCCAGGGAGATGCCCGCGAGGTGGATGATCGCGTCGGCACCGCGGACGGCCTCGCGCAGGGCGTCCCGGTCGGCGAGGTCCGCGACGATCGCGTCCGGTGCGCCGTCGACGGGGCGCATGTCGAGGAGGCGCAGCTCGTAGCCGTACTCCGGGAGCAGCTCCCGCATCAGGGTGCCGAGTCCGCCGGCGGCGCCGGTGAGCAGAACGGTGCGGGGAGCGGGCATCCTCGGGTCTCCTTGGGGCGGCAGGCCGTGGGCGTGTCATGACGGTCGTGCACGTGGATGTACGGCATTCACATGCGTGGACTGCGGAGACTAGTTAAGGATCTGCCACCTGTCGCGTCAAGTGCCGCGGGAGGATAGTGGCAGGTGCCCTCCGGAGGGGTGAATTCCGCTGCTGTGCGGCCTTGTTGGCGTGCTTGACCGGCCGCGGGGGGCGGCTTAGCTTGGTGCGCGTTCAGAAATGTAAACACCAATCAGAAGCGTGCACCAGTGCGTGCGCATGAACCTGCCCAGGGAGAGCCCGTGACGTCAGCCCCTCTCGCCGCCCGACTCGGCGCGCCCGGCGGGCCGCTGTTCTTCCCCGTGACGGCGTACGGCCCGGACGGCGCGCTCGACCTCGACGTCTACCGGGCGCACGTCCGCCGGGGCGTCGAGGCCGGCGCCGCCGCCGTCTTCGCCTGCTGCGGCACCGGCGAGTTCCACGCCCTCACGCCCGAGGAGTTCCAGAGTTGCGTACGGGCCGCCGTCGAGGAGACGGCGGGACGGGTGCCGGTCCTGGCGGGCGCGGGCTACGGCACCGCGCTCGCGATCCGGTACGCGCGGCTGGCCGAGGAGGCGGGCGCCGACGGACTGCTCGCCCTGCCGCCCTACCTCGTGCTCGCCGCCCAGGAGGGCCTGCTGCGGCACTACCGCGAACTGGCGGCGGCGACCTCCCTCGACGTCATCGTCTACCAGCGCGACAACGCCGTGTTCACGCCCGCGACGGTCGCCCGGCTCGCCCGCACCGACGGCATCATCGGCCTCAAGGACGGCCTCGGCGACCTGGACCTGATGCAGCGGACCGTGAGCGCCGTACGCGGCGCGGTACCCGGCGGCTTCCTGTACTTCAACGGCCTGCCGACCGCCGAGATGACCGCGCTCGCCTACCGGGGCATCGGCATCACCCTCTACTCCTCCGCCGCGTTCTGCTTCGCCCCCGAGGTCGCGGTCGCCTTCCACCGGGCGCTCGCCACGGGCGACGACGCGCGCGTGGAGCGGCTGCTCGACGGCTTCTACCGCCCGTTCGTCGAACTCCGCGCCCAGGGCCGCGGCTACGCGGTGTCGCTGGTCAAGGCGGGCGTACGGCTGCGCGGTCTCGACGTCGGCGAAGTACGCCCCCCGTTGCACGAGCCGACGGAGGATCATGTCAAGCAGCTCGCGCAGCTGATCGAGCGCGGGTACGCGCTGCTCGACGAGGAGGAACAGTGAAAGCGTCGGCGTTCGTCTACCCCTGGGACGTCAACGGGGACCCGGCGGCGGGGAAGTTCATCGCGGGGCTCGGCGTGCAACAGGTGACGCTCGCCTCCGCCTACCACTCCACGCGCGCGCTGACCCCCCGCCACCCCCGCCACCGGATCGTCACGGCCGAGCACGCCGCGGTGCTGTACCCGCCGGTGAAGGCCCGGTGGTCGGGCCGCCGGCTGCGCCCGTACCCCGCCGGGGACTGGGCGCCCGGCGACGCGTTCGGCATGGCGGCGGCGGTTCTGGCGAATGCCGGTCTCGAGGTGCACACCTGGGTGGTGCTCGCCCACAGCTCCCGCCTGGGCGCCGAGCACCCGGAGACCTCCGTGGTCAACGCCTACGGCGACCGCTATCCGTGGGCGCCCTGCGTCGCCCAGCCGGAGACCCGTCGGTACCTGGTGGACCTGGCGGTCGAGGCGGCGGTACGGCCGGGAGCGTCCGGCACGGAGCTGGAGTCGCTCGGCTGGTACGGGCTGGCCCACCTGCACGCCCATGACAAGACCGGTGGCGTGGGGCTCGGGGAGGCCGGGCAGTACCTGATGTCGCTGTGCTTCTGCGGGACGTGCCGGGACGGGTACGCGGGGGCGGGACTCGACCCGGACGGGCTGGCCGCGGCCGTGCGGGAGGCGCTGGAGCCCCTGTGGCGCGGAGAGGTGTCCGACGGCGGCTGGCCGCTGGTCGGGAAGCTGCTCGGCACCGAGCGCGCCGCGGGCACGCGCGCGTGGCGCGACGAGAGGGCCCGCACCCTCCAGGAGGAGACGGTCACGGCGGTACGGGCGGCCGCGCCCGAGGGCTTCCAGGTGCTGCTGCACGCGGACCCCGTGCCGTACCACTGCGGAGCCAACGCGGGCGTGGACGCCGGGCACATTCTCGGGGTGGCGGACGGTGTGGTCGTGCCCTGCACGGGCGGCCCCGGACTGCTGGCCCCGTTCGCGGAGCAGGGCCGGGAGGGTGCCGTACTGGCCGCCAACTTCACGGTGGTGTCGGGCATGGGCGGCAGCCCGGGCACCCTGGCGGCGGACGCGGCCCGCGCGGCGGAGCTCGGCGCGACCGAACTGCGGCTGTACCACGCCGGGCTGGCGTCGGACGGCGACCTGGCCGCGGTACGGGAGGCCCTGGCCGGGCTGGGCTAGTCACCGGGGCCACCGGGGCCACCGGAGCCACCGAGGCCACCGGACACCCCCTGCCGCCGGTGCCGTGCGACGAGCCACGGCACCGGCAGCAGGCAGACCACCCCCACGGCCACCAGGAGCACCCGCACGTCGACGTGTGCGACGAGCGCCGCGCCCACGGCCAGGCCGACGGCGTTCGGGGCGTACATCAGGGTGGTCGCGGTGGCCGCCGTACGACCGAGAAGGTGCCCCGGCGTCCCCCGCTGGACGGCAGTGAGCGCCGCGATCAGCACGCACGGCAGCCCCGCGCCGACGGCCGCACTGCACACCAGCGCCACCGCGTCGTGCGGGCCGGCGCGCAGCGCCACGGCGCAGGCGGTGAGCGCGATGCCGTACGCGGCGAAACGGCACTCCCCGAGCCGGCGCAGCAGCGGCCCCGTGACCAGCCCGACCGTCACCGACCCGGCGCCCTGGGCGACGTACAGCACACCCGTGTACGCGGGGGAGCGGCCCAACCGGTCCACCACCGCGTAGATCAGCGCCCCGTTGACGCCCGCGCACAGCATCGTCGCGCCCGCGCACAGCACCAGCAGGCGCAGCATGGGCCGCGCCCACATGTGGCGGGCACCCTCGGCGGCGCGCTCCCGCCAGACCCCCTCGGGCGGTACGGGAACGGGCTCCCGCATCCGCAGGAGGGTCAGCAGCGCCGCCGCGACGGCGAACGTGACCGCGGCCGGCAGTGCCACCCACGGGCCGCCGTACGCCGCATACAGACCGGCTCCCGTCAGGGGCGCCAGCAGCTTCATGCCCTCGTTGGCGGTCATCCGCAGCCCGTTGTAGTCCCCGAGCAGGGTCGGGCCGACGACCGACGTCAGCAGGGCCGACTCCGCCGCGTCCTGGACGACGCCCACGGCGCCGTACACCAGCAGCACCGCGAGCAGAAGCCCGACGCCGGCCGGAGAGTCCACGGCGAGCAGGGCGAGGACGAGGGCCGCGAGGCCCAGGTTCGTCCCGATCAGCAGCGGGCGGCGGCGCACCCGGTCCGCGAGGGTGCCGAGCAGGGGGCCGGCGAGGGTGGGTGCCCACAGGGCGAACAGGCACAGCGCGGCCAGTGCGTTCGAGCCGGTGAGATCCTTCGTCCAGATGCCCGCCACCAGGCCCAGGGCGGAGGAGCCGAAGCCCGACACCACCACCGCGGCCAGGTACAGGCCCGCGTCGCGGTCCTTGAGGACGCGCGTCAACGTCCATGTCATGGGAGGTGAGCGTGGTGCTAAGGCCCTCCCGTAGGGATCGGGCGGATGCCCGATACGGCGGCGGCGCGCGGGGCGGGCGACGGGTTCGGCCATAAGGCGCCGGTCCCGTCCGGGGACGGCGGGCGGAGCCGGGCGACCCACGTACGGGGCGCCCCGGGGCCCCGTACGCTCCCCTCATGGCCCTCGATCTCACCGTTCTCGGCACCGCCTCGCCGCACCCCGGGCCGGGTCACCCGTGCTCCGGTTATCTGCTGCGCGGCGGGGGCGCTCACGTGTGGGTGGACGCCGGGTTCGGGACCTTCGCCGCGTTGCAGCGGCACATGGACCCGAGACGGCTCACGGCGATCTGGATCTCCCATCTGCACGCGGACCACAGCGCGGATCTGCTGGCGGCCGCCTACGCGTACGCGTACGGCGGACTCGACCTGCCCGCGCCGCTGCCCGTGTACGCGCCGGGTGACTGCGGGCAGCGGATCGCGCGGTTCCTCGGGCGGCCGGACCCGGGCTTCCTGAGCGGCATCCTCGATTTCCGGCCGTTGTGCGACGGCCACACGGTGCGGCACGGGGACCTCCGCCTCACCGCGCGCGCCGTCCACCACGACACCGAGGCGTACGGGCTGCGCGCCGAGTGCGGGGGGCGTGTCCTCGCCTACTCCGGCGACAGCGGACCGTGCCCGGCGCTCACCGAACTCGCCGACGGCGCCGACCTGTTCCTGTGCGAGGCCGACGTCGACCGGCATGGCGAAGGCGAACGGCCCGTGCACCTCACGCCGGAGGACGCGGGCGCGTACGCCAAGGGCGCGGACAGACTCCTGGTCACCCATGTCGGACCCACGCTCACCCGGGAGTCGGCGACCGGGCGGGCCGCCGCGGCCTTCGGCGGACCGACCGGGTCCGCTCGCGAGGGCGAGACCGTGACCGTCTGAGGGCGGCATGCCCGGCGGCCCCGGACGCCAACGTAGTAAGCGCTTTCAAGTCGCTGGCACTTTCTTTGTCAGAAGCATTGACGAAACACAGAGCCACTTCTAACTTCATCGCGTCGTACTTCGTACGTCATATATGAGACGCGATACGCGAGATCAGATACGCGAGCCCCGCACCGGTGACGGTCGTGGTTCCGTGCTGTCTCCGTGACTCCGAGAGGCCCGTATGACCTCTGTGCCGACGCCGATCCCCTCCAGGACGCAGTACGTGCTGGAGGGGATCAAACACCGCATCCTCACCGGGCAGTTGACCCCGGGGCAGGCCCTGGTCGAGACCGAGCTCGCCGCCCAGTTCGGGGTGTCCAAGACGCCCGTGCGCGAGGCGCTCAAGACCCTGGCCGGCACCGGGCTCGTCGTGATGAGCCAGTACAAGGGCGTCACGGTGCGCATGGTGGACGCGGACATGGCGCGCGAGGTCTACGACGTGCGGCTGCTGCTGGAGCCGGAGGCCCTGCGGCGGGCCGTGCGCCGCGGCGCCTCCCTGGAGGCGGCCCGGGACGCGCTCGCCCGCTCCGACCGGGCGGCCGACACCGCGGAGAGATCCCTGGCCAACCGTGAGTTCCACAGAGCGCTGTACCTGTGCTGCGGCAACCCGCTGCTCGGCCGGCTGCTCGACCAGGTCCGCGATCAGGCGGCGCTGGTCTCCGCGGTCGCCTGGGCCGCGGACCCCTCCTGGGAGCGGGAGGCCGAGGAGCACCGCGAGATCCTGCGGCTCGCGCTCGACGGCGACGCCGACGGAGCCGCCGCCGCGCTGCACGGGCACATCGCGTCGTTCGTCCATCGGGCCTTTCCGGAGGTCCGGGAAGAGGAAGGTCATCAATGAGCAGCGTGACGTTCGAGACCGGGCGGACGGCCCTGGCCGACGTGGTGGCGATCCCGGTGACTCCGTTCGCCGAGGACGGCACCGTCGACCGGGACGTGTACCGGGCGCTGCTGCGTCGGCTGCTCGACGGCGGGATCACCACCGTCACGCCCAACGGCAACACCGGTGAGTTCTACGCGCTGACCCCCGAGGAGCGCCGCCTCGTCACCGAGCTGACCATGGAGGAGGCCGGTGACCGGGCCGTCGTCCTCGTCGGTGTCGGGCACGACGTCCCCACCGCGGTCGCCTCCGCGCGGCACGCCCGCGAGGTCGGCGCGCAGATGGTGATGGTCCACCAGCCCGTCCACCCGTACGTCTCCGACGGCGGCTGGGTCGACTACCACCGGGCGGTCGCCGAGGCCGTGCCCGAGCTGGGCGTCGTGCCCTACGTCCGCAACCCGCTGCTGCCGGGCGCCCGGCTCGCCGAACTCGCCGACGCCTGCCCCAACGTCATCGGCGTCAAGTACGCCGTCCCGGACGCCGCGCGCTTCGCCGGGTTCGCCCGCGACGCCGGTCTGGACCGCTTCGTGTGGGTGGCCGGGCTCGCGGAGCCGTACGCGCCCTCGTACTTCTCGGCGGGCGCCACCGGCTTCACCTCCGGGCTCGTGAACGTCGCCCCGTCCGTCTCGCTGAACATGATTGAAGCGCTTCGATCGGGCGACTACCCGGCCGCCATGAAGGTCTGGGAGCAGATCCGCCGCTTCGAGGAGCTGCGCGCCGCCAACGGCTCCGCCAACAACGTCACCGTGGTCAAGGAGGCCCTCGCCTCGCTCGGCCTGTGCCGCCGTGACGTCCGCGCGCCCAGCAAGCCGCTGCCCGAGGACGAGCGGGCCACGGTCGCCGCCATCGCCGCCGGGTGGTCGCTGTGACGGACCCTCAGGAGCAGCAGAAGAAGCCGGAGGAGCTCCGCAGCCACCAGTGGTACGGCACCGACGGGCTCCGTTCCTTCAGCCACCGCGCCCGCACCCGCCAGCTCGGCTATCTGCCCGAGGAGCACCTCGGCAAGCCGGTTATCGCGATCCTCAACACCTGGTCGGACATCAACCCCTGTCACGTCCACCTCCGCGACCGGGCCCAGGCGGTCAAGCGCGGGGTGTGGCAGGCCGGCGGGTTCCCGCTGGAGTTTCCGGTGTCGACGCTGAGCGAGACGTACCAGAAGCCCACCCCGATGCTCTACCGCAACATGCTCGCGATGGAGACCGAGGAGCTGCTGCGCAGCTACCCCGTGGACGGGGCCGTGCTGATGGGCGGCTGCGACAAGTCCACGCCCGCGCTGCTCATGGGCGCGGCCAGCGTCGACCTGCCGACCGTGTTCGTGCCCGCCGGGCCCATGTTGCCGGGCCACTGGCGCAACGAGGTCCTCGGGTCCGGCACCGACATGTGGAAGTACTGGGACGACAAGCGTGCCGGGCTCATCGGCGACTGCGAGATGGCCGAACTGGAGAACGGGCTCGCCCGTTCGCCCGGCCACTGCATGACCATGGGCACCGCGTCCACGCTCACCGCCGCCGCCGAGGCGCTCGGGGTGACGGTGCCGGGCGCGTCCAGCATCCCGGCCGTGGACTCCGGGCACGACCGGATGGCCGCGAAGAGCGGGATGCGGATCGTGGAGCTGGTGCGCAAGGACCGGAAGCTGTCGGAGATCCTGACGCGGGAGGCGTTCGAGGACGCCGTCATGACCGTGCTCGGGCTCGGCGGGTCCACCAACGCCGTGATCCATCTGATCGCCATGGCGGGCCGGGCCGGCGTCCGGCTCACGCTCGACGACTTCGACCGGATCGCCCGGACCGTGCCGGTGCTGGCGAACGTCCGGCCGGGCGGCCAGACGTACCTGATGGAGGACTTCCACTTCGCGGGCGGGCTCCCCGGGTTCCTGTCCCGGATCACCGACCTCCTGCACCTGGACCGGCCGACCGTCTCGTACGACACGATGCGCGAGCAGCTCGAGGGCGCGCTCGTGCACAACGACGACGTCATCCGCGCCCGGGAGAACCCGGTCGCGAACGAGGGCGGGGTCGCCGTCCTGCGCGGCAACCTCTGCCCGGACGGCGCCGTCATCAAGCACATCGCCGCCGAGCCGCACCTGCTCAAGCACACCGGTCCCGCGGTCGTCTTCGACGACTACAGGACGATGCAGCGGACCATCAACGACCCGGAGCTCGGCATCACCGCCGACACCGTGCTCGTGCTGCGGAACTCCGGTCCGAAGGGCGGTCCGGGCATGCCCGAGTACGGGATGCTGCCCATCCCCGACCACCTGCTGAAGCAGGGCGTGCGGGACATGGTGCGGATCTCCGACGCCCGGATGAGCGGCACGAGTTACGGCGCGTGCGTGCTGCACGTGGCGCCCGAGAGCTACATCGGCGGGCCCCTCGCGCTGGTGCGGACGGGGGACACCATCACCCTGGACGTCGAGGCGCGCACCCTGCACCTGAACGTGGACGACGAGGAGCTTCAGCGGCGCAGGGCCGCCTGGACGCCTCCGCCCGAGCGGTACGAGCGCGGCTACGGCGCGCTCTACAACGAACAGATCACCCAGGCCGACACCGGCTGCGACTTCGCCTTCCTGGCCCGGCCGGGCAAGGTACCGGACCCGTACGCCGGGTGAGCGCGCCGAGGGGCCGTCCCCGATGCGGCGACGGCCCCGGACACCCTCTGTGAAAGCGCTTACCGCCGGTACTGCCAAGACCGAGCACCCGCACCTGCCAAGACCGAGCACCCGCACCACCGGCTCGACCCGCAACCCCGAGAACGGAGAACAGTCATGGCCCAAGCCGCAGCCGTGGCGAAATCGCCCGCGCCACCCCGGCGGCGCCGCGGATCGGCCACGCCGCGCAGGCTCCCGTACCTGCTGATCGCGCCGGCGGCCCTGCTGATGCTCGGCTTCATCGCCTATCCCGTCATCAGCGTCTTCTACTACAGCCTGCAGAACTACAACCCGACCAAGCCATGGCGGAACGGCTTCGCGGGCTTCGACAACTTCGTCCACGCGTTCACCGAGGACCCGCTGTTCTGGGACACCCTCGTCTTCAGCGCCAAGTGGGTCGTCGTCGAGGTCGGCCTGCAGCTGCTGTTCGGTCTGGCGCTGGCGCTGATCGTCAACCAGACCTTCGTGGGCCGCGCCCTCGGCCGCGCGCTCGTCTTCTCGCCCTGGGCCGTCTCCGGCGTGCTCACCTCCGCGATCTGGGTGCTGCTCTACAACTCCCAGACGGGTATCACCCGCTACCTCGCGGACATGGGCATCGGCTCGTACGGCACCAGCTGGCTGTCGGACACCTCGACCGTCTTCTCGGCCGCCGTCGTCGCCGACCTGTGGCGCGGCGTGCCCTTCTTCGCGATCCTCATCCTCGCCGACCTCCAGTCCGTCTCGAAGGACCTGTACGAGGCCGCCGAGGTCGACGGAGCCAGCCGGATCCAGCAGTTCTTCCACATCACGCTGCCGCACCTGAAGGACGCGATCATCCTGTCCACGCTGCTGCGCGCCGTGTGGGAGTTCAACAACGTCGACCTGCTCTACACCCTCACCGGCGGCGGACCCGCGGGCGAGACGACGACACTCCCGCTGTACATCGCCAACACCAGCGTCGACGCCCACAACTTCGGCTACGCGTCCGCCCTGACGACCGTGGCGTTCGTGATCCTGCTCTTCTGCTCGATCGTCTACCTGCGGCTGAGCAAGTTCGGAGGCGACAACAAGTGACCACCAACGCCGTCGAGAGGACCCGTCCGGTCGCTCCCGCCCCCGCCGCCGAGGAACCGCCGCAGCGCCCGAAGAAGGCCCAGCGCGCCTGGGACGAGGTCCCGCGCTGGCAGATCTACCTGCCGCTGGGGATCTACCTCGTCTTCACGCTCGTCCCCTTCTACTGGATCCTGCTGTTCTCGCTGCGCCCGGCCGGCTCGACCTCGCTCGTGCCCTGGCCGATCACCTTCGAGCACTTCGAGAAGGTGTGGACCGAGCGGAGCTTCGGCACCTACTTCGAGAACAGCGTGTACGTCGGCATCGCCACCCTGGTGATGACCACGGTCGTCGCCCTTGCCGGGGGCTACGCCCTCGCCCGCTTCGACTTCAAGATCAAGCGCGGGTTCATGCTGGCGCTGCTGTGCTCGCAGTTCGTGCCGGGTGCGCTGCTGCTGGTGCCGCTGTTCCAGATCTTCGCCGAGCTCCAGATGATCAACTCGCTGGGCAGCGTCATCATCGCCGAGACGGTCTTCCAGCTGCCGCTGTCGATGATCCTCCTCAGCAACTTCATCAAGAACGTGCCGTACTCCCTGGAGGAGGCGGCCTGGGTCGACGGCTGCAACCGGTTCAAGGCGTTCGTCGTGGTGGTGCTGCCCCTGCTGCGGCCCGGTCTGATCGCCGTCGGCTCATTCGCCTTCGTGCACTCCTGGAACCACTTCCTGTTCGCGCTGATGTTCCTCAGCAACCAGGAGAAGCAGACCATCCCCGTCGGCCTGAACACCCTGCTCAGCGCCGACAGCGTCGACCTGGGCGCGCTCGCCGCGGGCGGCATCATCGCCGCCGTCCCCGTGGTGATCGTGTTCGCCTTCATCCAGAAGTGGCTGATCACCGGCTTCAGCGCCGGGGCGGTGAAGGGGTGAGACAAGGGATGAGAGCAGGTACGAGAGCAGGCCTGGGAGCACGGAAGAGAGCCGTTCGGATCGGTGCCGTGGCCGGCGTGCTGGGTCTGCTGCTCGGCACCCCGGCCGGGGCGGAGACCCGCGCCCCCGGTACCGACGCCGCTTCGGCCGGGGCAGGCACCGCCCCGGCCGCGGCCGGCACCCGCGACATCAGCCGCGAGACGCTCGCCGACGGTGACGGCTGGGCCGCCGCCGACGGTGGAACCACGGGGGGTTCCGCCGCCGACGACGCCCACGTCTTCACCGTGCGGACCCGCGCCGAACTCGTCCGCGCCCTCGACGGCGGCAGCGACACCCCGAAGATCATCAAGATCGCGGGCGCCATCGACGCCAACACCTCCGACACCGGCCGCCGCCTCGACTGCGAGGACTACGCGACCGACGGCTACGACCTGAAGAAGTACCTCGCCGCGTACGACCCGCGCACCTGGGGCTCCGCCAAGCCGAGCGGGGAGCAGGAGGAGGCCCGGCAGGCGTCGGCCGCGCGCCAGGCCGAGCGGGTCGAGCTGCGGGTCGGGTCCAACACCACCATCGTCGGCGTCGGCGACAAGGCCGTCCTCAAGGGCGCCAGCCTCCAGGTGCGGGACGCGGACAATGTCATCATCCGCAACATAGAGGTCCGCGACGCCTACGACTGCTTCCCAGTGTGGCAGCCCAACACAGGCGGCCTCGGCGACTGGAAGACCGCGTACGACACCATCTGGCTGCGCGGCGCCACCCATGTGTGGATCGACCACGTCACCGCCTTCGACAAGGGGCACCTCGACGAGGACGAGCCCACGTACTACGGCCGCAACTTCCTCCGCCACGACGGTCTGCTGGACATCACCAACGCCTCCGACCTGGTCACCGTCTCCTGGAGCCGGTTCGCCGACCACGACAAGGCGATGCTGATCGGCAACGGCGACACCGCCACCGGCGACCGCGGCAAGCTGCGCGTCACCCTGCACCACAACGAGTTCGAGGGCGTCGTGCAACGCGCGCCGCGCGTCCGGTTCGGGCAGGTGCACCTCTACAACAACCGTTACGTCGTCCCCGAGGACGCCCACGACTACCGCTACTCGCTCGGCATCTCCACCGAGTCCGCGGTCTACGCCGAGAACAACGCCTTCATCACCCCCGGCCACGTCGAGGCCGCCGACCTGGTGAAGAGCTGGAACGGCACGGCCCTGCATCAGACGGGCACGCTCTTCAACGGCTACCCCGTCGACCTGCTGACCATCTACAACGCGTACAACTCCGGCAGCGAACGCGACCTCACGGCCGACGTCGGCTGGACGCCCACGCTGCACGGCGAGATCGACAGCGCCCGGCAGGCGGACCGCGAGGTCGCCCGGAACGCGGGCGCCGGGAGGATCCGATGACCGCGCACACCACCCCGTTGCCCGTGGTCCTCGCCGGCGCCCGCGGCCACGGCCACTGGCACCTGGCGAACATCCGCCGCCTGGCGGAGCAGGGCCTCGTACGGCTCGCCGGGATCTGCGAGCTGACGCCGCTGACCGCCGAGGAGCTGGGCGACGGCCTCGGCACGCCCGAGCAGTCGTCCGACTTCGGCGCCCTGCTCGACTCGACCGGCGCGGCGATCGCCGTGATCTGCACGCCCATCCCCACCCACACCGACCTGGCGCTGACCGCCGCCGAGCGGGGCGTGCACCTGCTGCTGGAGAAGCCGCCGGCGCCGTCGTACGCCGAGTTCCGGCGGATGGCGGACGGGGTCGCGGCGGCCGGGGTGGTCTGCCAGATCGGCTTCCAGTCGCTGGGCTCGCACGCCGTGCCCGCGATCCGGCGGATGGTCGCCGAGGGCGCGCTCGGCGAGATCACCGGGGTCGGCGGGGCCGGGGCGTGGGCCCGTGACGAGGCGTACTTCCGGCGGGCGCCCTGGGCGGGCAAGCGCCGCATGGACGGCGTCGACGTGGTCGACGGGGCGCTGACGAACCCCCTGGCGCACGCCGTCGCCACCGCCCTCGCGCTCGACGGGTCCGTCCACGCGGAGGACGTCACCGGCATCGAGACCGAACTGCTGCGCGCCAACGCCATCGAGTCCGACGACACCTCCTGCGTACGGATCACCACCGCGGCCGGCGGCCGGATCACCGTCGCCGCCACCCTGTGCGCCGAGCAGCCCGGCGAGCCGTACGTCCTCGTGCACGGCACCAGCGGCCGGATCACCTTCTGGTACAAACAGGACCGCGTCCTCGTCCAGCGCGCCGGACACGGCCCCGAGGAGTTCGAGTACGGCCGCACGGACCTGCTGGAGAACCTCGTCGCGCACCTCACCGACGGCGCCGAACTGCTCGTCCCGCCCGCCGCGACCGGCGCCTTCATGAAGGTCGTGGAGGCGATCCGGACGGCCCCCGACCCGGGCGCGCTGCCGGAGGAGGCCTGGCGGTTCGAGCCGGCCGAGTCGGGGGAGACGCGCCGGATCGTCCCCGGCATCGACTCCCTGGTGGCCGAGGCCGCCGACACCCTCGCCCTCTACTCCGAGCTGGGCGCCGCCTGGGCGCTCGCGAAGAAGGTGAGCACCTCATGACAAGCGATCCCCTCGTCCTGCGGGTCGCGGGCCGCCCGGTCGCCCGTTACACCACCCGGCCCGAGCTGCCGCCCAAGTCCTCACCGCGCCCCTACCTGCACCCGGTCACCACCCTCGCGGGCACCGCCGTCACCGAGCTGGCGCCCGCGGACCACCTGCACCACCTCGGCGTCGGTGTCGCCGTTCCCGACGTCGAGGGGCACAACTTCTGGGGCGGGCGCACCTTCGTCCGTGGCCAGGGCCCCACCGAGCTCGACAACCACGGCACCCAGCGGCACCTGTCCTTCCAGCTGAGCGACCCCGACGGCTTCGTGGAGGAACTGTCCTGGACGGCCGCGGGCGGCGAGCTGCTGCGGGAGCGCCGGACCGTCGCGGCCACCGAACTCACCGGCGCCGCCTGGGCGCTGGACTTCACGTTCTCGCTCACCAACACCACCGACGGCCCGCTGACGATCGGCAGCCCGGCCACCAACGGGCGCCCCGGCGCGGCGTACGGCGGCTTCTTCTGGCGGGCCCGCAAGGAGGAGGCGGCGCCGCTCGTGTTCACCCCCGGCAGGGAGGGCGAGGCGGAGGTGCACGGCACCCGCGCCGACTGGCTCGCCCTCGCGGGCTCGGACTGGACCCTCGTGTTCAGCGGGGCGACCGACGAGACCCGCGAGGACCCGTGGTTCGTCCGGGCCGAGGAGTACCCGGGCGTCGGCTCGTCCCTCGCCCACGAGGAGCGGCTGCCGATCGAGCCGGGCGACACCCTCGTACGGCGGATCGTGACCGTCGTCGCCGACGGCGTCCTCGACCGGAGCGAGGCGGCGGCGCTGGTACGGAAGGCGGTGAACGCATGAGCGTGTCCTCGCCCCTCGAGGGCTCGGCCGCCTTCAGCGCCGATCTCGGCGACGGCACCTACCGCAACCCGGTCCTCGACGCCGACTGGTCCGACCCGGACGTCGTGCGCGTCGGTGACGACTTCTACCTGACGGCCTCCAGTTTCGGCCGTGTTCCGGGACTGCCCCTCCTGCACTCCCGCGATCTGGTCAACTGGACGCTCGTCGGGCACGCGCTCGACCGGCTGGAGCCCGCGGCCGAGTTCCGCGTCCCACGGCACGACTGCGGGGTGTGGGCACCCTCGCTGCGCCACCACGACGACCGATTCTGGATCTTCTGGGGCGATCCGGATCACGGTATCTTCCAGATCAACGCACCGGAGATCCGCGGCCCGTGGACCCGGCCGCACCTGCTCAAGGCGGGCAAGGGGCTGATCGACGCCTGCCCGCTGTGGGACGAGGAGACCGGCGAGGCCTATCTTGTGCACGCCTGGGCCAAGTCCCGCTCCGGGATCAAGAACCGCCTGACCGGGCACCGGATGCGCCCGGACGGCACCGAACTGCTCGACGAGGGCAAGGTGATCGTGGACGCGGACCGCATCCCGGGCTGGTTCACGCTCGAAGGGCCGAAGCTGTACCGGCACGACGGCTGGTTCTGGATCCTCGCGCCCGCCGGGGGAGTGGAGACCGGCTGGCAGGGCGCCTTCCGCTCGCGGGAGTTCTTCGGGCCGTACGAGGAGCGGGTCGTCCTGGAGCAGGGCGACACCGACGTCAACGGCCCCCACCAGGGCGGCTGGGTGCGCACGGCGGCCGGCGAGGACTGGTTCCTGCACTTCCAGCAGCGGGGCGCGTACGGGCGGGTGGTGCATCTCCAGCCGATGCGCTGGGACGGTGACGGGGGCTGGCCGGTGATGGGCGACGACGGCACCCCGGTGACCGTCCACCGCAAGCCCGCCCTGCCCCCGCAGCCCCCCGCCGCACCCGCCACCGACGACGGCTTCCCCGGCGGTCGGTACGGCCGTCAGTGGCAGTGGACCGCCAACCCGGAGGACGGCTGGGCCACCCGGCACTCGGCCGACGGACTGCGCCTGACCTGCGTACGGACCGCCGACGCACACGACCCGCGCAAGCTGCCGAACGTGCTCACCCAGCGGCTGCCCGGCATCCCGGCCACCGTCGAGGTGGAGCTGGAGCTGAACAGCGAGGAGCCGGGCGCGAAGGCCGGTCTCGTCGTCCTCGGTGACGCGTTCTCCTGGATCGGACTGGAGCGGGGCGACGACGGGACCGTACGGCTCGTGCACCGGTTCGGCGAGGGCGTCGCCGAGCGCGAGAGGGACGCCGCGCCCGCGCAGCCGGCCCCCGAGGGGCGGGCCCGGCTGCGGATCGACACCGGCGCCGGGGCGCGCTGCCGCTTCTCGTACGACACCGGGGGCGGCCCGCAGGCCTCGGGACAGGTCTTCGCCGCCACGCCCTGGCGCTGGGTCGGCGCCCTGCTCGGCCTGTTCGCGGTCGCGCCCACCGGCGGGGGAGACGCCGGAGCGGCCACGTTCGGGCAGTTCCGCATCACCGCACGC
Organism: Streptomyces poonensis; assembly: GCF_014650915.1. Taxonomy (GTDB): domain Bacteria; phylum Actinomycetota; class Actinomycetes; order Streptomycetales; family Streptomycetaceae; genus Streptomyces; species Streptomyces poonensis. Next base: position 66,295 of record NZ_BMVW01000017.1, read on the forward strand.
ACGACGACGCCCTGACGACCGTCACCTCCACTCCACCCCTGAAGCCTGTTGGGAGCCGCAATGACGCAATCGCGCAGCACGCGCCCGTCGCGCCCGGGTACGAAGCAGGGTTCCCGGCCGGGCCCCGGCCGGTCCCTGATCACGGTCACCGCGCTGGTGGCCTCGCTGGGACTCGGCGCGCTCGCCCCGGCCGACGCGGCCGAGGCCGCGGCACCCGGGAGAACCTGGAGCGACAAGGCCCACGGCTTCGCCTCGCTCGCCGGCGGCACCACGGGCGGCGCGGGCGGGAAGGTGGTGACCGTCACCGACCAGGCGTCCCTGGCGAAGTACGCGGCCGCCGAGGAGCCGTATGTCATCCGGGTCTCCGGCTCGATCGACGTCGAGCCGTTCGGCTCGGAGATCGTGGTGGCCTCGGACAAGACGATCGTCGGCGTCGGCGACACCGGCGAGATCGTGCACGGCGAGCTCAACCTGAAGTCCGGCACGAGCAACGTCATCATCCGCAACCTGACGATCCGGGACAGCTACGTCGAGGGCGACTGGGACGGCAAGACCACCGACTTCGACGCGATCCAGATGGACACCGTCGACCATGTGTGGATCGACCACAACCGGTTCGAGCACATGGGCGACGGACTGCTCGACATCCGCAAGGACAGCCGGTACGTCACCGTCTCGTACAACCAGTTCAAGAACCACAACAAGGCCGTGGGCATCGGCTGGACCACCAACGTCCGGACCGAGATCACCATCGACCACAACTGGTTCACCGGCACCAAGCAGCGCAACCCCTCCGCGGACAACTGCGCCTACGCCCACCTCTACAACAACTACCTGTCGGCCCAGGTCGTGGACGGCGACCCCACCTGGACGTACGGCAACTGGGCCCGCGGCGCGACCCGGATGGTCATCGAGAACAGCTACTACGACGGCGTCCAGCACCCGCACCAGGCCGACGCGACCGCCGAACTGGTGGAGCGCGGGTCGATCCTCAGAAACACGACCGGCCGGCACGACGAGTGGGGCACCGCCTTCGACCCGAAGGACTTCTACACCTACCGCAAGGACCCGGCCGCGGCCGTGCCCGCGCTGGTGACCCGCTTCTCCGGGCCGCAGAAGACGATCGGCGGGCGCCCCGCGCACCACTGACGCTCCCTGGTCCCGGCCCCATGTGGTCCACCCCCATGTGGTCGGCCCCCACGTGGTCCACCCCCACATGGCGCACACCCATAGAGCACCCCCACACAGCACATCCCCACGCAGTACGACCCCACACAGCACACTCCCTGGTCAGCCCCCCACAACGTCACACACCCTCGTTGGATCCAGAAGAAGAGAGCCGACCAATGAAGATCAGCATTCTCAGGAACAGCCGGGGCGCGAGCCGCACACCGGCCGCCCTCGCTCTGGGCGCCGCCCTCGCGCTGACCCTCACCGCCTGCGGTGACGACGGCAGCGGCGCGGCGGGTGACGACGGCGCCGAGGGCAGCGGCACGGGCAAGATCGTCTTCTGGGACAACAACGGCGGTGTGCGCACCGACATCTGGAAGGAGATCATCGCCGACTTCGAGAAGGCGAACCCGGACATCGACGTCGAGTACGTCGGTGTCGCCTCCACCGAGTACCAGTCCAAGGTCGACACTGCCATCCAGGGCGGCGGGCTGCCGGACGTCGGCGGCGTCGGCGCGGCCATGGCCGCCGGTATCGCGGCCCAGAACGCGCTGGAGCCGCTGCAGGACCGTCTCGCCGAGTCCTCGCTCGACGGCAAGCTCAACGAGAGCATGATCGAGTCGCTGAAGGCGGCCGGCGGCTCCGAGGAGGACCTGTACTCGATACCGACCTCGGCCAACAACGGTGTGCTCTACTACCGCACCGACCTGTTCGAGAAGGAAGGCCTGAAGGAGCCGTCCACCTGGGACGCGTTCTACGAGGCGGCCGAGAAGCTCACCGACGCCAAGAACAACGCCTTCGGCTACACCATCCGCGGCGGCGCGGGCTCCATCGCGCAGGCGCTGGACGCGATGTACGGGCAGTCCGGGATCACCTCGTTCTGGGACGAGAGCGGTGAGAAGACCACCCTCAACGACCCGAAGAACGTCGAGGCCCTGGAGAAGTACGCGGCCCTCTACAAGAAGACCACCCCGTCCGCCGACCTCAACAACGACTTCACCAAGATGGTCGCCCAGTACGACTCGGGCACCATCGGCATGCTCAACCACAACCTGGGTTCCTACCAGGACCACGTGAAGGCGTTCGGCGCCGACAAGTTCCGCGGCATCCCGCAGCCCACCGGCCCCGGCGGCAAGCGCGTCCAGGTCTCCAACCCGGTCGACGGCCTCGGTATCTACAAGACCTCCGAGAACAAGGAGGCCGCCTGGAAGTTCATCGAGTTCGCCGCGGGCCACGAGGCCAACTCGAAGTTCAACGAGTCGGCGGGCCAGGTCCCGGCGAACACCGAGGCCGCGAAGGACGAGTGGATCACCAAGGCCGAGCCGACCAAGCTCGCCGCGGACGCCCTCAGCGACGGCTCCACCACCATCGTCCAGCTCCCGTACTACCTGCCGGACTGGAACACCCTGTCCAAGACCGACAACGAGCCCAACTTCCAGAAGGTCCTGCTCGGCGACATGAGCGCCAAGGACTTCCTGGACACGATGGCCGACCAGCTCAACGAGGCGCAGGCGGAGTGGAACGAGCAGAAGAAGGGCTGACCTGACGCCCGTCACTGATCGAGGGCCGGCGGCGTCCACACGTCGCGCCAGCCGCCGGCCCTTCACCTCCCCGCCCCGCCGTACCCCACCCCCCACGTCCGGAAGGCCCCTGTTCCTGTTCCGAAAGGCACACCGTCGTGTCCCTCACCCGCAGACAGGTCACCACCGCGGCCCTGGCCGCCGTCCCCCTCGCCGTCGCGGCGACCTCCCCCGCGCTCGCCTCCTCCGCGCCCAGCCCGCAGGGCCGCCCCCGGCGCGAGCGCACCCTCTACATCGCCGGTGACTCCACCGCCGCCCAGAAGTACGCCGACGCAGCCCCCGAGACCGGCTGGGGCATGGCCCTGCCGTTCTTCCTGAGCCGCACCGTCGAGGTCGCCAACCACGCGGTCAACGGCCGCAGTTCGAAGAGCTTCATCGACGAGGGGCGGCTGGACGCGATCCTCACCGCGATCCGTCCCGGTGACTTCCTCCTCGTCCAGTTCGGCCACAACGACTCCAAGTCCGCGGACCCCACGCGCTACACCGAGCCCTGGACGACGTACCAGGACCACCTGCGCCAGTACATCGACGGCGCCCGTGCCCGCGGAGCCCGGCCCGTGCTCGCCTCCTCCGTCGAGCGCCGCAGGTTCACCGCGGACGGCACCGCGGTGCGCACCCACGGCGACTACCCGGCGGCCATGCGCGCCCTCGCCGCCGAGGAGGGCGTGGCGCTGCTCGACATCGAGGCGCTGTCCCTCGCGCTCTGGCAGGAGCTGGGCCCGGAGGAGACCAAGAAGTACTTCAACTGGACCGCCGCCGAGCAGGACAACACCCACTTCAACCCGCCCGGTGCGATCGCCGTGGCCCGGCTCGTCGCGCGCGGGCTGCTGCGCCGCCGGGTGCTCCTGCCCCGTGACGTGCGGCGCCTGGACGACGAGATCCCCGAGTCGTGGATCACCTGGCCCGAGGCGTGAGTCCGTACCACCTCCGCCCCTCCCCCCGAGCTTGAAAGGACCTCTTCTCATGCGTACCCGCACATGGCATGGACCTGCCACTCGCACCACCGCCCTCGCCGGCTGCACCGCGCTCGTCCTCGCGGTCACCGCCACCGCCGCCTCCGCCACCGGTCACGGTCACTCCCGCGACCACGCCCGGCAGACCCTCGCCGCGGGCGACGGCTGGGCCGCCGAGGGCACCGGCACGACGGGCGGCGCGGCCGCCTCCGCCGAGCACGTGTACACGGTCACCACCTGGGACGGGTTCAAGGCCGCGCTGGCCGACGGCGGCGACGCCCCGAAGATCGTCAAGGTGAAGGGCGTCATCGACCCCGTCGCCGAGGGTTGCGCCTCGTTCGAGGCCGAGGGCTACGACTTCGACGCCTACCTGGAGAAGTACTCCCCGGAGAACTGGGGCCTGGACGAGGACCTGTCCGGTGAGCCCGCCGACAGCCCCGAGGGCCTGCGCGCGGCCTCCGCCGCCGCCCAGGACAAGGCCATCAAGGTCAACATCCCCGCCAACACCACCATCGTCGGCGTCGGCAGAGACGCGGGCATCAGAGGCGGCAGCCTCCAGATCCGGGGCGTGGACAACGTCATCGTCCGCAACCTCACCATCGAGGCCCCCCTCGACTGCTTCCCCCAGTGGGACCCGACCGACGGCGACAACGGCGCCTGGAACTCCGAGTACGACGCGGTCGTCGTGTATGGCTCCACCCATGTGTGGATCGACCACAACACGCTCACCGACGGCCGCTACCCCGACAGCACCCTGCCCACCTACTTCGGCCAGACCTACCAGCAGCACGACGGCCTGCTCGACGTGGTGCGCGGCGCCAACTATGTGACGGCGTCCTGGAACTCGTTCGAGAACCACGACAAGACGATCCTCATCGGCAACAGCGACAGCGCCGGCGCCACCGACACCGGCAAGCTCAAGGTCACCCTCCACCACAACCGCTTCAAGGGCATCGTGGAGCGTGCGCCGCGGGTCCGCTTCGGCCAGGTCGACGCGTACAACAACCACTTCGTGGTCACCAAGGACCAGAAGTACGGCTACTCCTTCGGCGTCGGCGCCTCCTCGCAGCTGTACGCCGAGAAGAACGCCTTCTCCCTCCCGTCCGGCATCAGCGCCGCCAAGACGCTGAAGAAGTGGAGCGAGGCCCCGCTCACCGCGAAGAACAACTACGTCAACGGCAAGCGGACGGACCTCATCGCCGTCCACAACGCGGAGATCCCGGGGGAGACCCTCCAGTCGGACGCCGGCTGGACACCCACGCTGCGGAAGAGGGTCGACTCCCCGCTCGCCGTGCCGCTGATCGTCGCCCTGGGCGCGGGCGCCGGGAAGGTGCGGTGACCGTGGAACGGCCGCTGGAACGGCCCTCCCTCAGCAGACGATCGTTCGTCGGCGCGAGTGCCGGTGCCGGAGCCGCGCTCGCCCTGGCACTCGCCTCTCCCGCCCGGGCCCACGGACGGCGCTCCCCCTTCGGCCGGTACGGCTCCCCGCGCGCGCGGCTGAACGGGCAGACCCTGTACGTCCACCCCGGCGGCCTCGGCGACCACACCACCGTGCAGGCCGCCGTGGACGCGGCGGGCAGCGGCTGCACGCTGGTCATCGCGCCCGGCACCTACCGTGAGACGGTCGCGGTCAGCACGGCCCGCACGGAGATGACCTGGCTCGGGGCCTCGGACGACGCCCGCGACGTCACGATCGTGTACGACAACGCGGCCGGCACCCCCAAGCCCGACGGTTCGGGCACCTACGGCACCAGCGGCTCGGCCACCACCACCGTGCAGGCCGACGGCTTCACCGCCCGGCACATCACCTTCGCCAACGACTGGCTGCGCGCCGACCACCCCGGTTTCAGCGGCACCCAGGCCGTCGCGATCAAGGTGCAGGGCGACCGGTCCGCGTTCCACCACTGCCGGTTCCTCGGCCACCAGGACACCCTGTACGCCGACACGAGGGCGCTCGGCACCTTCGCCCGGCAGTACTACGCGCACTGCTACGTCGAGGGCGACGTGGACTTCGTGTTCGGCCGGGCCACCGCCGTGTACGAGCACTGCCACTTCCGCACCCTGATCCGTACGGACCTGACGAGCGCGCCCTACGGCTTCGTCTTCGCGCCGTCCACCGCGGGCGCCAACCCGCGCGGCTACCTGGTGACCCACAGCCGGGTGACGAGCGAGGCCCCGGACGGCTACTACAAGCTGGCCCGCCCCTGGGTGCCCAGCTCCGACACCACCGCCCGCCCGATGCTGACCGTGCGCGAGACCCGCCTCGGCGCCGGCATCGACGCGGTGGCGCCGTACACCAACATGTCGTCCGGGTACCCGTGGCAGGACCAGCGGTTCGCCGAGTACCGCAACACGGGCCCGGGCGCGGCCGTCACCGTCCCGGAGAACCGGCCGCAGCTCACGCGCGCGGAGGCGCGGTCACACACCCGTGAGGCGTACCTCGGCGACTGGACGCCCTGGAAGGTGCGCTGAGGTGCGGCGGCGCACCCTGCTCACCGGGATCGCCGGCGGCCTCACGGCCGTCGGCGTCACCCCCGCCCCCGCCCTCGCCGCCCCGCGCCGCCGCCGGGTCCTGCACGTCCGCCCCGGCGGCCGCGGCGACCACACCACCGTTCAGGCCGCCGTGGACGCGGCCGAGGGCCCCGGCTGGACGGTCGTCGTGCACCCGGGCACCTACCGCGAGGTCGTGACCGTCCCCGCCGACCGGCCCGGCCTCACCCTGCGCGGCGCCACCGGCGACCCGCGCGACGTCGTCATCGTGTACGACAACGCCAACGGCACTCCGAAGCCCGACGGTTCGGGCACCTACGGCACGGCGGGCTCCGCCACCTTCACCTCGGCGGCCCCCGGCCTCACCGTCCGCGACCTGACCCTCGCCAACGACTGGCTGCGCGCCGACCACCCGGAGATCACCGGCACCCAGGCGGTCGCCGCGTACCTGACGGGGGACCGGACGCACTTCGACAACGTGTGGCTGCTGGCCCACCAGGACACCCTCTTCGTCGACACGACCGCGCTCGACGTCTTCGACCGGCAGTACTTCCACCGCTGCCACATCGAGGGTGACGTCGACTTCGTCTTCGGCCGGGCGACCGCGGTCTTCGAGCACTGCCGCTTCCACACGGTGCGGCGGGACGTCGACTTCACACCCAAGGGCATGGTCTTCGCCCCCTCCACGGCCCGCGCCAACCCCCACGGCATCCTGGCCGTCCACTGCCGCGTCACCTCCGCCGCCGAGGACGGGGCGTACAAGCTGGCCCGGCCCTGGGTGCCGTCGTACGAGACCACCGCCTGGCCCTCCCTCGTCGTCCGGGACACCAGGATCGGGCCCGGCATCGACGCGGAGGCGCCGTACACGAACATGCGGGAGGCGTACCCCTGGCAGACGATGCGGTTCGCGGAGTACCGCAACACGGGCCCGGGCGCGGCCGTCACCGTCCCGGAGAACCGGCCGCAGCTCACGCGCGCGGAGGCGCGGTCGCACACCAGGGAGACCTACCTCGGCGACTGGAGGCCGTATGCGTATGCCTAAAACCCTGGCCACCGCTCTGCTCGCCTGCGCCTGTCTGCTGCTGCCGCAGGCGGCCCCGGCCTCCGCCGACGGACGGCCTTCGACGCCCGAGGGCTGGGCCTCCGCGGGTTCCGGCACCACCGGCGGGGCGGGCGGCACGACCTGGACGGTGCGCACGCGCGCCGAACTCAAGGAGGCCCTGGCCAACGACGGGAACCCCACCGCGCCCAAGGTGATCCGCGTCGTCGGCGCCGTCGACGGCCACGAGGCGGACGACGGCACCCTGCTCGGCGAGCAGGACTACGCCCCCGGCTACGACCTCACCAAGTACATGTCCTGCTTCGGCGAGGACGGCAGCACCTGGTCCGACACCCGCTACGACTACTGCAAGCAGCAGCGCCAGCTCCGGCAGACCGGTTCGAACAGGGAGAAGGCGCAGATCCAGCTGACCGTGCCGAGCAACACCACCCTCGTCGGCGCGGGCGACGACGCCCGGCTCCTCGGTGTCTTCCTGACCGTCAACACCGGCACCGACATCATCGTCCGCAACCTCCGCCTCGAAGCCCCCGTCGACCACTTCACCAGCTGGTCCCCGGACGACGGCAGCGCGGGCGACTGGAACGCCCGCTTCGACGCGATGACCGTGATCACCGGCAAGAACATCTGGATCGACCACTGCACCTTCACCGACGGCCGCTTCCCGGACCGCGAGGCCCCTCTCGGCTTCCACGGCGAGCACGTCCAGCGCCACGACGGCCTGCTGGACATCGAGGACGGCTCCGACTTCATCACCGTCTCCGACAGCCGGTTCACCGACCACGACAAGGCGATCCTCATAGGCTCCGGCGACGGGCGCGGCGACCGGGACCGCGGGCATCTGAAGGTGACCTTCGTCCGCAACCTCTTCACCGGCATCGCGCAGCGCGCCCCGCGTGTCCGCTTCGGGCAGGTGCACGTCGTCAACAACGTCCACCGGGGCCGGGCGGACGGCACCCTGTACGCGCTCGGCGCCGGCGTCGAGTCCGCGATCTTCTCCGAGCGGAACGTCTTCACCTATCCGCGGGGCACCTCCGCCCTCGCCGTCGCGGACTACGGGGGCGAGCGCTTCCACGACACCGGGTCCTGGTTCAACGGCAGGCCCGCCCGGCTGGACGCGGTGGCGAGCGGCCTCGGTCTGACCGGCGACGTCGGCTGGGACCCGGCCGACGTGTACGACTACCGGGTCCTCAGGTCCGCGAAGGCGGTCGAGCGGTACGTCCTGCGCCACGCCGGCACCGGGAGGCCGTATGCACATCCCTGAGCCGCTTCGCCATCCACTGGGCCGCCGGACCTTCGTGACGGGCGCGGCCACGGCCATGCTGCTCGCCGGAGCGGGGGTGGGCGCGGGGGCGGGCCCGGCACGCGCGGAGGACCTCGTGGGCGGCAACCTCCCCGACTTCCACCCGGCCCTCAAGGACGAGCTGCGCTTCCCGCTCGCCTGGGGCACCTCGCCCCACCGGGACTTCCGGGCGTGGCGGCGGGCCGCCCGGGCGAAGGTGGAGGAGCACCTCCTCGTCGACCGGCAGGACAGGACGCCGTACGACCCGGAGTTCACCGACGGCCCCGGCGGGGACGGCTACCGGCGGCAGTCGGTGACCGTCTCCCTCACCCGCTACGAACGCGTCCGCGGCAGCCTGCTCACCCCGCACGGCAGGGGTCCCTTCCCGGCCGTGCTGCTCCTGCACGACCACGGGGCCAGATTCGACATCGGCAAGGAGAAGCTGGTCCGGCCCTGGGACGACGACACCCGGCTCGCCTCCGCGCGGGCGTGGGCGGACAAGTACTTCAGCGGCCGTTTCGTCGGCGACGAACTGGCCCGGCGCGGATTCGTCGTCCTGTCCCTGGACGCCCTCGGCTGGGGCGACCGCGGGCCCGTCACCTACGAGCAGCAGCAGGCCCTGGCCAGCAATTTCTACAACCTCGGCTCCTCGCTCGCCGGGCTCATGGCCCGCGAGGACGCCCGGGCCGCGGGGTTCCTGGCCGGCCTGGACCGGGTGGACGCCCGGCGCGTCGCGGCCGTCGGGTTCTCCATGGGCGCCTACCGCGCCTGGCAGGCCGCCGCGCTCAGCGACGACATCGCGGCCGCGGCGAGCGTGTGCTGGATGACCGGGCTGAAGGAGATGATGGTGCCCGGCAACAACACGCTGCGCGGGCAGTCGTCGTACTACATGCTCCATCCCGGACTCGCCCGGCACCTCGACTTCCCCGATGTGGCGAGCATCGCCGCCCCCCGGCCGATGCTCTTCTTCCACGGCGCCCAGGACACCCTGTTCCCGGCGGAGGGCGTCGAGGCCGCGTACGAGAAGATGCGCGCCGTGTGGAGATCACGGCACGCGGGGGAGCGGCTGCACACCAAGGTCTGGCCGGAGCTGGGCCATGTGTTCACCGCGCCCATGCAGGACGAGGTCTTCACATGGCTGGACGCTGTGTTGTGACGCACCGGTGCCCGTGACCACATACGTATACGTGGTCACGGGCACCGTCACGCCGGCCGATGGACCGTCAGTCGGCTCGCCCCACCGCCTTGATCGACTCCAGCGTCGGCACCACCGGCACGATCGTCCCGTCCGCCGCGAACCTCATACGGTCGATCGTCGTCTCCCGGTGCGTGCCGTCACCGCCCGCCTTACCAGGACCGTTGAGCGCGAACCGGTGGTAGACCATGTACCAGTCGTCGGTACCCGGCACGTTCACCACCGAGTGGTGGCCGGTGGCCTTGATCCCGTACTCGGGCCGCTTGGACAGGATCGTGCCCCGCTTGGTCCACGGGCCGAGCGGGGACGGCCCGGTCGCGTACGCCACGTGGTAGTTCTCGCTGCGGGTGTCGTCCTCGGACCACATGAAGTAGTACGTGCCCTTGCGCTTGACCACGAAGGAGCCCTCCCGGAAGTTGTCCGGGGTGATGTCCTTCACCTGCGCCGCGTCGAACGACACCATGTCGTCGTTCAGGGGGACGACGTACCCGCGCCCGTTCCCCCAGTACAGGTAGGACTTCCCGTCGTCGTCCGTGAAGACCGCCGGGTCGATCATCTGGCCGCCGGGGAAGTCCGTCTTGCCGATGAGCGGCTTGCCCAGGGCGTCCTTGAAGGGACCGGCGGGGGAGTCCGCGACCGCCACACCGATCTGCTGTTCGGCGCAGAAGTAGAAGTAGTACTTGCCGTCGCGCTCGGCGATCGCGGGGGCCCAGGCGTTCTTGTCGGCCCAGGACACGTCCGGTCCCAGGTCGAGGATCACGCCATGGTCCTTCCAGTGGACCAGGTCCTTCGACGAGAACGCCTTGAACTGTGTACCGCCCCAGCCGGCGAAGCCGTCCGTCGTCGGGTAGATCCAGTAGCGGCCGTCCATGTACCGGACGTCCGGGTCGGCGTACAGCCCCGGCAGGACCGGGCTGCGGGTCGGCACGGCCTCGACCGTCCAGGTGCGGCGCGTGCCGTCCGCCGCCGTCACCGTGTACGTCTGCGGCTTGCGGAAGTCGCGCCGCGTACCGGACCTGGGGCTCACCGTCGCGCCCTCGCCCACCCACAGCTTCGGGGCGAGGCGGCGCAGGTCGGCGTCGGGCTCCATGGGCAGGACCACCTTGGAGGACTCCTCGGTGACGACCGCGTACCCCTTCTGGCCGCGCGCCGTGGCGTCCACGACGGACGTCGGGCTCACCGGGTAGGCGGCCAGCAGCCGGTCGTACTCCTCCTGCGTCACCGGGATCACCGTGCCGTGCCGCGGGCTCGCCGGGAGCTGGTAGTCCTCCGACATGGTCCACTCGCCCGAGTCCAGGTCCGTCGTCTCGAACGGCACGTAGCCGCGGCCGCCGTACTCGTCGATGAACAGGTACCACTTCTCCTCGGTGTTGGACTTGAAGACCGTCGGGCCCTCACCGCGGGACAGGTCGCCGTTGCCGATGCAGTCCGCGACGAAGTCGTACGAGGTGTCGGTGAGCGAGGTGGACTTCTCGCCGGTGATGAACTTGGAGCAGGGGCTGGAGGAGCTGGGGTTCCGCTCGTCCTTGGTGTAGCGGTAGTACGTGCCCTCGTGCTCCACCACCGTCGAGTCGATCACCGAGTAGCCGGGATCGCTCCAGATCTGCGGCTCGCTGAAGGTGCGGAAGTCCTTGGTGGTGGCGTACATCATGCGGTTGTACGACGAGCCGGTGTGGTCCGGGTCGTCGTCGGCGTACAGCTTCGACGCCCAGAAGACGACGTACGCGTCGAGCGTGTCGTCCCAGTAGGCCTCCGGCGCCCAGGTGTTGCCCGCGTTGTCCGGGGAGACCCGCACCAGGCGCTGGTCGGTCCAGTTCACCAGGTCGGTGGACTCCCAAATCATGATCGACTTGCTGCCGTGCCGCTGGACATCGTCCCAGCTGCCGCTGGAGCTGCGGTACATGCGCAGGTCCGTGGCGATCATGTAGAACCTGTCGCCCTCGGGGGAGCGGATCACGAACGGGTCGCGCAGGCCCTTCTCGCCGATGGTGGAGGTGAGCACCGGCTTGCCCGCGTTGAGCTCACGCCAGTGCAGGGCGTCGTTGCCGCGGCTGAGGGCGTAGCGGATCTGCTCGCCGTCGGCGGTTCCCTCGCCCGTGAAATAGGCGAAGAGATAGCCGGCGTACTGGGGTTTCTTCACTGGGTGCCCTTCGGCGTGGGCCCAACCGGACGGCGCCCCCAGCAGGCTCACCAGGAGAGGCACGAGAGCCAGCAGGGGCAGCAGGAGCGTGTGAGCGGTACGACGCATGACACATCCTGTGGGAGTCTGGTGGATTCTGTTGACGGTTGACGACCTTCGGAGTGTCACCAGCGGGGCACGGTGCGTCAATCGGTGTGCGGGAGACGGCGAGGGCGAAAACTTTCGACTCTGTTGCGAGTGGGCGGCAACCTTTTTCGGCGCGGCGGCGACGAGGGGGAAGAGGCGGGCCGGTGTGGCCCCTCCGGCCCGCCTCGCGACCCGTAGCCCATGGAAAGGAACCCCCGTGCGCCCCAGCACCGGACGCCATCGCAGAACCCGTAACCTGTCGGTCGCCGCCGCGGTGGCCGTCTCCGCGGGTGCCTGCGGCGTCTACCTCGGCCTGTCGAACGACGGAGCCCAGGCCGCCACCACGGTCACCGTCTCCTCCGCCGCCCAGCTGGAGTCGGCCGTCGCGAACGCGTCCGCCGGCACGACGATCCAGGTCCGCGGCGGCACGTACTACCCGACGGCGACCCTCAAGTCGACGGCGAACGGCACCTCTTCGGCCCGTATCACGCTCAAGGCGTACGGCAGCGAGAAGGTGAAGATCGACGGCTCGAAGCTCCCCGACGGGTCCTGGCTCGCCGGGATCTACGGCGACTACTGGACCGTCCAGAGCATCACCTGGCAGAACTCCCCGGCCCAGGGCTTCGTCGCCACCTCCTCCACCGGCGGGATCTTCAAGAACCTCGTCACCGCGAACAACGGCGACTCCGGCTTCACCCTGCGCGGCGACGGCACGACGGACAACCTCGTGCAGGACCTGGACAGTTACGGCAACTACGACGCCGCGAACCACGGCCAGAACGCCGACGGCATCGCCGTCAAGTTCGGCTCCGGGACAGGCAACAAGATCACCGGAGCCCGTCTCTACAACAACGCGGACGACGGGCTGGACCTCTGGCAGTTCTCCTCACCGGTCACCATCGAGCACTCCTGGGCGTTCGGCAACGGCGAGAACCGCTGGAACGACGCCGGGTTCGAAGGCAACGGCAACGGCTTCAAGCTGGGCGGCGGCGGAGTCTCGGTCGCGCACTCCGTCAACAACAACGCGGCCTGGGACAACACCCTCCACGGCTTCACCGAGAACTCCAACACCGGCGCAATCCTGCTGAACCGCAACACGGCGTACGCCAACATCGAGACCGGCTTCTACTTCGCCACCGGCAAGGCCCGCCTGGCCCGGAACCTCGCCGTGAGCAACGCGAAGGGGACCGCGAAGCTGGGCTCCGCCACGGTCTCCGCGGCCAACAACTGGGACAGCGGGGTCACCACCCCGTCCTTCCGCTCCACCGACGCGACGACCGCGTACGGCGCCCGCGGGTCCGACGGCTCCCTGCCGGAGACGACGTTCCTGACCACGGGCTCGACGGCCATCGGCTCGACGATGGACTGATCTCCCGCCCGTACGGTCCGGTCGTGCCCGTACGGCCGGACCGCGCGCCCGTACGGCCGGACCGCGCCCGTACGGCCGCCTTGCCCGATGAGCGGGCTATCAGGGCGTTGTGGGCTGTCCAGGCGGTTTTCGGTGTGCGGGAGGGCGCACCGGTGTGGCCGGTGGCGGAGTCCCGGGCCCGTGGTGTCTCGTGAGCTGCCGTAGGGATCTTGCTGATGAGGGCTGAGGTGGCTACGGGTGAGCGGTGTGGCGGAGCTGACCGTACCTGAGGCGGAGGCGCGCGTTCCGGGACAGCAGGGCGGTTCGCTGCAGTGGGCGCGGGACCTGGTGGCCCCCGCGCTGCGGGAGGCGGTCGAGGGACTCCCGGAGCCGGAACGGCTCGTCGAGGGATACCACCGCGGCTGGCACGAGGCGGACGGCGGACCGCTGCGCGCGGCGGACGGGAGGCCGGGCGGCAAGGCGGTGCGGCCGGCGCTGGTGCTCCTCGCGGCCCGGGCGGTCGGGGGCACGGCGGAGTGCGCGGTGCCGGGGGCGGTGGCGGTGGAACTCGTCCACGACTTCACCCTGCTCCACGACGATGTGATCGACGGCGATCCGCTGCGGCGGCACCGCCCCGCCGCCTGGACGGTCTACGGCACCCCGTCCGCCGTCCTGGCGGGCGACGCGCTGCTGGTGGTCGCCCTGCGGACGCTGTCGGCGGTACCCGGGCCCCGGGGCGCCGCCGCGCTGCGGGAACTGGTGGCGGCCCTGGCCGACCTGATGCGGGGCCAGAGCCAGGACGTCGCCTTCGAGGAGCGTGCCCGGGTCGGTGCCCATGAGTACCTGGCCATGGCGGAGGGCAAGACGGGGGCGCTGATGGGCGGCGCCTGCGCGCTGGGAGGCCTGCTGGCGGGGGCGAGCGAGCACCGGGTCGCCGGTCTGCGGGAGTTCGGTCGGCGGCTGGGCGTGGCCTTCCAGTGCGTCGACGACCTGCTGGCGATCTGGGGCGACAGCCGGCGCAGCGGCAAGCCCGTCGGCGCGGACCTCGCCGCCCGGAAGAAGTCACTGCCGGTGGCGGTGGCGCTGGCCGCCGACAGCCCGGCCGGCCGCCGGCTGGCGGAGCTGTACGAGCGGCCCGAACCGCTGGACGCCGCCGATGTCGCGGCGGCCGCGCGGCTGGTGGAGGAGGCCGGAGGACGCACGGCCACGGAACGGGAGGCCCAGCGGCAGATCACGGTCGCCCTGCGGGCGCTGGCGGCCGCGGAGCCGCTCCCCGAGGTGTACCGGCAGCTGCACTCCCTGGCGATGGCGACGACCCGGCGCGACCGCTGAATTCGGCGCGGCATTACGCATTCCTGGCCCGCGACATGGCTTTTTCCATACGTAACCATGCACCCGGCCGGGCGTTTCCATACCGGGGCCGTTGTCGCCGACGACGGCAGCGGTTCTCGGGCAGCAGTGAAGCAGCGAAGCAGTGAAGCAGCGACAGAAGGATATTCCCATGACAGGCCCGGAGCCGGCCGGTCCGCCGGCCGTCAGCGTTTTTGGTCTGCATGTTTCCATCGGCGAGAATGCCATTGTCCAGGACGTGAGTTTCACCGTTCCGCGCGGTGTCATCGTCGGACTGCTGGGACCGAGCGGATGCGGGAAGACGACGCTGCTGCGGTCCGTCGTCGGTATCCAGCCCAGTACGGCGGGGCATGTGCAGGTGCTGGGACTCCCGGCCGGCGCACGGGGCCTGAGCACCCGTATCGGCTATGTCACCCAGGCCCCGTCGGTCTACCCGGACCTCACGGTGCTGGAGAACCTGCGCTACTTCTCCGCGGCGCTGGGACTGCGGGGCTGGCGCCGCGAGGACGCGGTGGTGCGCGTGGTGAAGGAGGTGGACCTGGCCCCGTACGCCGACAAGCCGGTCGCCTGGCTGTCGGGCGGGCAGTACTCCCGCGTCTCGCTGGCGGTGGCGCTGCTCGGCTCGCCCGAACTGCTGGTCATGGACGAGCCCACCGTCGGCCTCGACCCCATGGTGCGCCGCGAGCTGTGGGGTGTCTTCCAGCGGCTCGCCGAGGAGGGCACGACCCTGCTGGTCTCCAGCCACGTCATGGACGAGGCCGACCACTGCGACCGGCTGCTGCTCATGCGCGCCGGCCGGCTGCTCGCCTCCGCCGGGCGCGAGGACGTCCTGGAACACACCGGCTGCGAGCGGGTGGAGGACGCCTTCCTGGACCTGGTGTCGGCCTCCGCCGCGGCCGAGGAGGCGGACAGCGCCCGGACGGCCGTCGGCCGGGTGCCTCCCCCGATGCTCACCGACGAGTCGGCCGACTCCGACCGCCCGTACTTCTCCTCGGGGGCACGATGCTGAATCCCGCTGTCCGCAGGTCCCGCGCCCTGCCGTTCTCGCCGGGCATCACCACCGCCACCGCGGGCCGGGTGCTGCTCCAGATCCGCCGGGACCGGGGCAGCACCGCCCTGATGCTGGTCATCCCCTGCATGCTGATGGTGCTGCTGAAACTGGTGTTCCACGGCGCGGAGGACAGCTTCGAGCGGGTCGGCCCCCAGGTCTTCGGCATCTTCCCGGTCATCGTGATGTATCTGGTCGCCTCGGTCTCCACCCTGCGCGAGCGCAGCACCGGCACCGCCGAGCGGCTGCTGACCCTGCCCGTGCAGCGCCTGGACATCGTGCTCGGCTACAGCCTCGCGTTCGCGTTCCTGGCCGTGCTCCAGGCCACGCTGTCCACCCTGCTGGCGATCGGTCCGCTGGGCCTGGACATCAAGGGCCCGGCGGTGCTGCTCATGGTCATCGCGATGCTGGGCGCCCTGCTGGGGCTGGCGCTGGGCCTCCTGGCGAGCGGCTTCGCCCGCAACGAGTTCCAGGCGGTGCAGTTCCTGCCGGCCGGGGTGCTGCCGCAGTTCCTGGTGTGCGGGCTGTTCGTGCCGCGGGAGGAGATGCACGGCTCGCTCGCGGCCCTGGCCAAGGTGATGCCGATGACCTACGCGGTGCAGGCCGCCACCCAGGCCGCCGACCACAAGGGCATCACCGGGATCTTCGTACGGGACGCCCTGCTGATCCTGCTGTGCGTGATCGGTGTCCTGATGGCCAGCGCCGCCACGCTCAAACGCTGAGGCGCGGGAACAGGGCGGGAACCGGAAGGGTGCGGGTGGGATGCGCACGCGCGCACCCCACCCGCACCCTTCCGGCTCTTCAGACCGGCGGTCAGCCGCGGCCGTTGCCGAAGTTCCACGACATGCCGCCGCTGATGTCGCCGCGGCGCGGTACCTCGAACGGGCCGAAGTTCAACGGACGCTCACGGTGGTGATGGTGGTACTCGTCGCCGGGCGGCGGAAAACTCCCGGCGGCCGGAGCGGAGGCGGCCGGTGCCGCGGGGGCGGCGGCCACGGCGAGCGCGGCCGCTGCGGCGCACACGGTCACAGCACGGCGGAGGGAGAACATCGACGACTCCTCGGGAGAAAAGGGAATCCAGCAGATCGGCAACGATGCTAGTGATATGCGCCGCAGGCCCGGCGGAGAAATTCCGGGCCGTCCCTCGAATGAGGGCGGGAAACCGAAATGCGGGCGCAAAGGGCCCGAAGGTCGCGGAGACGGAGAGGAGTGAGTGGAGAGGAGTGAGTGGAGAGGGGTGAGTGGAGAGGGGTGCGCGGTGAGCGGAATCGGGCGGCGGAAAGGCCGGGCGGCTCACGGCTCTCATGTGGGCGCATCGCCTTTTCCCCGCGACCCGTTCAGGCCAGATCCTCGTCCCACCACCACGCGACGGCCGGCAGTCCCGCGGGGGCGTACGGGCTGGTGTCCGCGGGTTCCTCGGCCCACCGCACCGGCAGGTCGTCGTCCATGGCGTCGGGCACCCGGCCCAGGCTGAGGTAGCGCGGCACGCGCAGCCCCCACTCGGCGTTGCCCCGCATGCCGTACCGCAGGCCCTGGAGATAGGTGCCGAGCGCGGCCGAGGCTCCCGGCCGTACCCGGTCGTGCAGCCGCAGGAAGCGCAGCAGCACCCGGTCCCGGAGCCGGACGGCCTCCTCCACCGCCTCGGGCAGGGACAGCGACCGGTGCTGCATCAGTACGGTGAAGACGTTCTGGTCGGCGAGGTCCCGCTCGGCCTCCTTGCGCAGTGAGTGCCGGTCGTTGTCCAGGGCCGCCACCAGGACGGCCATCTCCGTCAGCGCCCGCACGGCCGGCCGCTGCATCTCCCCGTCGGGCACCTCCTGCCCGGTCGCCAGCTCCAGCATGGCGAAGGTCGGCTCGCCGCCGCTGGCGAGCAGCCGCATCGCCAGGTACTCGTCCGGGCCGGGCATGCGCCCGACCGCCTGGTTGCCGATCTGCCAGGCGGCTCCGGACAGCCAGGCCCGGTGGGCGTGGGCGAACCGCCGTACCTGCGACGGTGTGCCGAGGGCACGGAAACGGCGGACGATGTCCTGCAGCGGAGCGGCGAACCGCTCGCCGTCCAGGTCCGCACCGGGCGCCTCGACCGCCCGCTGGATCCGGCCGGCCAGCGCGTTGAACTGCGCGGGCCGCGAGCTCAGCGGCCCGCTGTCGCACCGGGCGTCGTCGAACGCGAAGCCCCAGTACACCCAGAGCGAGGTGGCCAGCAGGCGCTCGTCGTCCGCCGCGTCCGGGGCGAACCGTGCGTAGAAGTCCGTGCTGTGGGTGGCGACGGCCCAGGCACGCTCCTCCTCGGACGCGCACATACCGCTGTCCCGGATCCACGCCTCGGCCCGCCTCTCCACCTGACGCACGCGTGGATGGACCGCGGACTCGAGCGGACACCAGTGGGGCGGGAAGTCGGCTCCGGCGAGGGAGAGTGCCATGTCATGTCCCTGGAGTCGGGGTGGTCGGTCGGGAAGGAGCACTCATCCTTCTACGGCCGGTTCCGTCCAGGAGTGAGACAGGCGATGTCCTCTCAGAAACCAACACCAATTGGTCAGTCACCGACGTGGATTGACGGCGACGGCCCCCTGGCGTCGGCCTTCACGACCATGAGCACGACGGCACGAGGGCACGACGGGTCGTGAAGGCCGACAGTTCGATCACCTATAGGTGATGTCGGACGACGAGTACAGGCAGTTGGTGCTGTCCGGGCCCGTCCCGACCGCGGTGGTGTTGTTGTACTTCTGGCAGGGGACGACCTTGCGGCCGCTGTCGTTGGAGATCGTGATCCTCCGCAGGGTGGCGACGTCGTTGCGGTTGACGTTGATGCCGACGAGCCGTGCGGTGGAGCCCGTGCCGGTCACCTCGATGGTGTTGAGGTTGACCTTGCGCGTGTACTGCGTGGAGCAGTCGCCGCAGGAGCGGTAGAGCGTCTTGAACTCGCTGACGGCGAAGTTGGAGATGTTCACCGTGCCGCCGCCGTTGTGCTGGAACACCTTGTCGGCGGCCTTCTTGGCGCCGCCGCCGGTGACGGTGGCGACGGTGCCGTTGCCGCCGCGGAAGGTGGCGGCGTCCTCGCCGACGTCCTCCCACCACACGTTCTGCAGGGTGCAGTTGCCCTCGCAGTGGATGCCGTCGGCGCCGGGCGCGCCGATGATGACGTTCTTCAGCGTCGCGCCGTTCGCGAGCTTGAAGATCGGGTCCTGGCCCTCCTCCTGGCCGTCGCCGGCCAGGTTGCCGCTGCCGTAGTACCGCACCATGCCGCCGTCCCGGGTGCCGGACACGGAGATGGTCGAGCTCACGGCCTGGCTGCCGGTGGGGGTCGGCCAGGTGGCGGCGCTCGCGGTCGGCAGGGTCGAGCCGCCGACGAGGGCGGCGCCGGTCAGGCCGAGCGCGCCGAGGCCGCTGAGGAGGGCGTGCCGACGCACGGTGCGGCGGCGTGGGTGACGCACACGGTGCTCTGCTGGTGAAGTCATGTCCCGTTTCCTTCGGTGGGGGATCAGAGCTGTGCTTCTCGACTGCTGGTCGCCACCGGTGGGGGAAGGGTTGCCGGGTGGGCGGAACTTTTTTCCGCCGCACCGTCTCCGGCGGACTCACCGGCTCACGAGTCGCCCTCGTCCGAGTCGTCGTCGCCCTGCCGCGCGAAGTCGCCGCCCACGGCGCGCTGTTCGCCGTCCGCCGTCGCGGTGATCGTGTAGTCGTCGTCCCCGGCGTCACGGCCGCCGCGCTCGTGGTCGTACTGGCCGGCGAAGACCCACTCTCCGGCCGGGACCGTACGGCCCTCCTTGAGCACCCACCGGTAGACGAGGAAGCCGTCCTCCTCGCCGGTCGTCAGCGTGAAGTCCCGCTCGGGCAGCGAGCGCCAGGCGCCGGTCGAGGTGACTCCCTCGGTCAGCGCGATCCGCAGCTCGACGGTGAGCGCGGTGAGCTTCTCCTCCGTCTTCAGGGTGACGTTGCTCTGCGCCCAGAACTCGTTGCTGTGCGGGTCGACCGAGCCGTCGGACCACAGCGGCCCGCTCTCCACGTCCCGTGCCACGGGCGGGCGGGACGACGCGGAGCCCTTCGACTCCCGGTCCTTCGGCTCCTCGGAGCCCTCCGCGGACGGGGTGCCGCTGGGCTGCTCGCTGGTGCCGCCGGTCGGGGCCGGGTCGTCGGGCGGGAGCGGGGCGCGGCTCGTCGCGTCCGGGGAGACGACCGGCGTGGGCGACGTCACGACCGTACGGTCCGCCGGCTCGTCGCCCTTGACCGCCGAGGCGACCGCGTAGCCGCCCACGCCGAGGATCCCGGCGACGGCGGCCGTGGCGCCCGCGAGCCGCATCCAGCCGGCCCAGCCGCTCAGGGGGTGGCGCGCGCGGTGCGCGGAGCGGGCCGGGCGGGCCTCCTCGCTCATGCCGCGTTCGATCCGGGCCAGGATCCGCGCACGGTCGGGCTCATGGGCCGCGGCCGCCTCGCGCAGGCGGGCGCGCAGCTCGTCGTGCACGTCCCTCATCGGTTCCTTCCTCCGGTGGCCCCGGACACCGCTGCCCTGTGCACCTGCCGCGGGGCGTCCTGCGTCCCGAGCAGCCGCTGGAGTTCGGCCATCCCCTTCGACGTCTGGCTCTTCACCGTACCGACCGACACGCCCAGCGCGAGCGCGGTGTCCTTCTCCGAGAGGTCGAAGGCGTGTCGCAGCACCACGCACGCCCGCTTGCGGAACGGCAGTCTGCGCAGTGCCTCCTGGACATCGACCATGCCGGGGACGTCGGGGTTCTCGGTCTTCTCCTCGCGCTGCGACCAGAACAGCGTGATCCGCCGCCGCTCGCGGACCGCGCTGCGGATGCGGGTGCGGGCCAGGTTGGCCACCACACCGCGCGCGTACGCCACCGGATGGTCGGCCGCCCGCACCCGGTCCCAGCGGTGCCAGAGCGCGAGCAGCGCGTCCGCCGCGAGATCGTCGGCCGCGTCGGCCTCGCCCGTCAACAGGGCGGCCAGCCGAGCCAGTTCGGCGTAGTGCCGCTCGAAGAAGGCGTGGAACTCCACGGAGGCGGCGTCGTCGACGACAGTGCCCACGGGCGACCTCTCTCGCTGCGGCTCGACGATGACCTGTGCGGGGGCGCGGGCGTGCGGACCGGGCTCGGTACGCGTGCGGACACGGCCCCCGGGTTCGACCCGGCGTCGCATGATCGTTTCTCCGGGGCGAGGACCGGAAGCGTAGCAGTGTTTCGTACGGGCCTTCGAACGGTGTGTGGCCTACCGAACTTGGATTCCGTAACACGCGGAAAACCTGAACCGCACGCGGCGCGGGAACAATCCAGCCAGCAACCGCACACCCGGCACGCAGGTTTCGAGGAGTATCCGCCATGTCCGACACGCAGCAGGAGGCCGGCCCACCGAAGGCCGGTCCACCGGCAGCCACCGGAGTCGACCGGTTCTTCCAGGTCACCGCCCGGGGCTCCACCTTCGCCCGCGAGATACGCGGCGGCTTCGCCACGTTCTTCACGATGGCGTACATCCTTGTCCTGAATCCCATCATCCTGGGCAGCGCCGAGGACAAGTTCGGTCACCGGCTCGACGGGGCCGAACTGGCCACCGCCACCGCCCTGGTGGCCGCTGTGATGACGATCATCATGGGCGTCGGCGGCAACCTCCCCCTCGCGCTCGCCGCCGGACTCGGCCTCAACGCGGTCGTCGCCTTCCAGATCGCCCCGCTGATGAGCTGGGCCGACGCGATGGGACTTGTCGTCCTGGAAGGCCTGCTGATCTGCGTCCTGGTGGTCACCGGGCTGCGCGAGGCCGTCATGCACGCCATCCCGCAGCCGCTGAAGCAGGCCATCGGCGTGGGCATCGGCCTGTTCATCGCCTTCATCGGGTTCGTCGACGCCGGGTTCGTCAGCCGGATACCGGACGCCGCGAACACCACCGTGCCGGTCCAGCTCGGCGGCACGGGCGCGCTGTCGGGCTGGCCGGTCCTCGTCTTCTGCCTCGGCGTGCTGCTGACCGTCGCGCTGCTCGCCCGCGGGGTCAGGGGCGCGATCCTGATCAGCATCCTGGTGATGACGGCCGTCGCGATCGTGATCGAGAAGGCCGCCGACGTCACGAGCTGGGGCCTGACCTCACCGAAGATCCCCGACGACCTCGTGGCGGCGCCCGACTTCGGGCTGATCGGCGGCTTCAGCCTGTTCGGCGCCTTCGGCGAGACCACCGTGATCACCGTGGTGCTGCTGATCTTCACACTGCTGCTGTCCGACTTCTTCGACAGCATGGGGACGGTCGTCGGCGTCAGCGCCGAGGCCGGGCTGCTCGACGAGGCGGGCAGGGTGCCGAACCTGGGCCGGGTCCTGCTCATCGACGGCGCGGCCGCCGTCGCGGGCGGCGCCTCCTCGGCCTCCTCCGCGACGTCGTACGTCGAGTCGGCGGCCGGCGTCGGCGAAGGGGCGCGCACCGGCTTCGCGAACCTGGTCACCGGCGGGCTGTTCGCGTGCGCGCTGTTCCTGGCCCCGCTGCTGACCATGGTCCCGATGCAGGCGGCGGCCCCGGCGCTCGTCGCGGTGGGCTTCCTGATGATGACCCAGGTCAAGCAGATCGACTGGGAGCGGTACGAGATCGCGATCCCCGCGTTCCTGACGATCGCCGTGATGCCGTTCACCTACTCGATCACCAACGGCATCGGCGCGGGCTTCGTCTCCTACGTGCTGATCAAGACGGTGCTCGGCCGGGCCAGGGAGGTGCACTGGCTGCTGTGGGGGACCTCGGCGCTGTTCCTGGTGTACTTCGCGATCGACCCGGTCGAGCAGCTGCTCGGGGTCCGCTGAGGCGATGACGGCCGCCCCCGCGCCCGGTCCGTACGGGCGCGGGGCTCAGCCCTCCAGCGCCGCCTCCATCATCGCCTGCGCCACCGGCGCCGCCAGCCCGTTGCCGCTGACCTCGGAGCGCGCCGCGTCCGACTGCTCGACGATCACCGCCACGGCGACCTCGTCGTCACCGGTGTCCGACTTCGCGTACGAGGTGAACCAGGCGTACGGCGTCTTGCTGTTGTTCTCGCCGTGCTGGGCGGTACCGGTCTTGCCGCCGACGGTGGCGCCGGAGACCCGGGCGTTGGTGCCCGTGCCCTCCTCGACCACGGTCTGCATCGCGGACCGGAGCTGCTCTGCGGTGGAGGAGCTGACGATCTCCTTCGTCTCCGTGTCGCCGTCGTAGTCCTCGAGCACAGTGCCGTCGGCATCACTGGTCTGCGCCACCATATGCGGGGACACCAGCTTGCCGTCGTTGGCAATGGCCGCCGACACCATGGCCATCTGCAGCGGGGTGGCGGTCACATCGAACTGGCCAATGCCCGACAGCGCGGTCTGCGCCTCGTCCATGTCGGACGGGTACACACTCGCGTACGCCCGCACGGGGACGTCCAGTTCGTCGTCGAAGCCGAACTTCTCCGCCATGGCCCTGACCTTGTCCTGGCCGAGGTCGACGGCCAGCTTCGCGAAGACGTTGTTGCACGAGTACTGGAGGGCCGTCCGGATCGTGGCGTTCTCGCAGGGCGCCGAGGAGCTCTCGTTGCGCAGCACGGTGGTCGTGCCGGGCAGCGTGTACGGGTCCGGGCTGTCCGTGCGCTCGTCCACGGATCCGTGCAGCCCGTCCTCCAGCGCGGCGGCCGCGACCACCAGCTTGAACGTCGAACCCGGCGGCAGCGGCTGCCGCAGCGCCCGGTTGACCAGCGGCTTGTCCTCGTCCTTGGTCAGCTTCTGCCAGGCCGCCGCGTCGTCGGAGCCGGAACCGCTGATCGTGCCCGGGTCGTACGACGGGGTGGAGACCACGGCGAGGATCCGGCCGGTCGCCGGGTCGATCGCGACGGCCGCGCCCTTCTTGTCGCCGAGCGCCTCGTACGCGGCCTTCTGCACGTCCGGCTCGATCGTCGTGACCACGTCACCCGGGGCGGCGGGCTCCTTGGTGAGCACCTCCAACGGGTTCTTGAGCTCGGTGTCCGTGCCGTCGAGCAGGTCCTTGTAGATGCCCTCCAGCTGTGTCGCCCCGTACACCTGGGAGCCGTAGCCCGTGACGGCGGCGTACAGCTCGCCGTCCGTGTACGTGCGCTTGTAGTGGAGGTCGCTGCCCTGGGTGCGCGCGGAGCCGGTGATCGCCTCGCCGGCCACGATGATGTCGCCGAGCGGCTGGGCGTACTGCTCCATCACGTTGCGCCGGTTGTTCTTGTCGTCCGCGAGCGCCTGGCCGTCGTAGAACTGCACCCATGTCGCCCTGATCAGCAGGGCGAACACGAGCAGCAGGGTGAAGACGGCGGTCCGCCTGATCGTCTTGTTCATGCCGTCCGGGAAGACGAACGGGAGGGGATCAGACGTTCCCCGGCGTCCGTTTTCTCATGGCACTCTCATGGATCCTCACGAGCGCCCTGCTCAGAGCCGGCGCGTCGCCAGCGTCAGCCGGTCCCGGGCGTCGAACAGGGCGTCCTTGACCATCTGCTCATGGGCCGGGGTCAGCCGGGCCACCGGCACCGAGCAGCTGATCGCGTCCCGGGCGGGGGTGCGGTACGGAACGGCCACGCCGAAGCAGCGCAGGCCCAGCGTGTTCTCCTCGCGGTCCACGGCGAAGCCCTGCTCGCGGATCTGGTGGAGCTCCTCGATGAGCTTCTCGCGGTCCGTGATCGTGTGCTCGGTCAGCGCGGGCAGCGTCTCCGGGAGCAGCTTGCGGACCTGCTCGTCGGTGTGGGTGGCGAGGAGCGCCTTGCCCAGCGACGTCGAGTGGGCGGGCAGCCGGCGGCCCACGCGCGTGAAGGGGCGCAGGTAGTGCTGCGACTGGCGGGTGGCGAGGTAGACGACGTTCGTGCCGTCCAGCCGCGCCAGGTGGATGGTCTCCGTGGTGTCGTCCGAGAGCCGGTCCAGCGTCGGGCGGGCCACGGCCACCACCTCGTCGCCGTCGATGTACGAGGTGCCGACGAGCAGCGCCCGCACCCCGATGCCGTA
The DNA here is from genome assembly GCF_014650915.1 of Streptomyces poonensis. Classification (GTDB taxonomy): domain Bacteria; phylum Actinomycetota; class Actinomycetes; order Streptomycetales; family Streptomycetaceae; genus Streptomyces; species Streptomyces poonensis. The sequence goes on from NZ_BMVW01000017.1 coordinate 90,964, forward strand.
CCGGGTGCCCGTGGCGTCCGTCTCGACCCAGCCGAGGTCGACGAGTGTGCGCAGCAGCATGTACAGGCTCGACTTCGGGTACCCCACCGCCTCCTGCACCGAGGCCAGGGAGTGCATGCCGGGACGGCCCGCGAAGTACTCCAGCAGCTCCACCGTGCGCACCGCGGACTTGACCTGTGCCCCGCCGCCCGTCTCGCCAGCCGACATCGCCCTTGACCCCTTCGTTCGACGGGAAATAGTCTCCCAAGTGTTCATCAATGGAGATGGCGTTCAGTATATCGAACGCACGTGATGGACGGCGTACGAACTGCGGCAAGCACGGCAAGACATGTGGAGGGAACCCGCGGTGGCAGCAGCACCAGTCTGGAGTGTCGACCCCCGTACCGGGAAGCAGCGCGAGCAGGTCGCGGTGGAGGCCACGGCCCAGGGGGTGGACGAGGCGGTCCGCGCCGCCCACGCCGCGCGCGGCGCCCTCGCCGACCGCACGGTCCGCTCGGCGTTCCTGCGCACCGCCGCCGACCGGCTGGAGGGCGCGAAGGACCGCCTCGTCGAGCTGGCGGACGCGGAGACCGCGCTCGGCCCGGTCCGGCTCACCGGTGAACTCGCCCGCACCTGCTACCAGCTGCGGGCCTTCGCGGACATCGTGGACGAGGGCGCGTTCCTGGACGTCGTCATCAACCACCCCGACGACACCGCGACCCCGCCCATCCCGGACCTGCGCCGCTACAAGGTGCCCCTCGGTGTCGTGGCCGTCTACTCGGCCTCCAACTTCCCCTTCGCCTTCTCCGTCGCCGGCGGCGACACCGCGAGCGCGCTCGCGGCCGGCTGCCCCGTCGTCGTCAAGGCCCACCCCGACCACCCCGGGCTCTCCGAGCAGGTCGCGGCCGAGCTGCGCGCGGCCGCCGCCGAGCACGGCATCCCCGAGGGCGTCGTCGGCCTGGTCCACGGCTTCGAGGCCGGCGTCGAGCTGGTCAAGCACCCGCTGGTCGCGGCGGCCGGCTTCACCGGGTCCGTACGCGGCGGCCGCGCCCTCTTCGACGCGGCGGCGGCCCGGCCGGTGCCGATCCCGTTCCACGGCGAGCTGGGCTCCCTGAACCCCGTCGTCGTCACCGAGGCCGCGGCCGCCGAGCGCGCCGAGGCGATCGGCGCCGGGCTCGCGGGCTCGATGACGCTGGGCGTGGGCCAGTTCTGCGTGAAGCCGGGCCTGGTGCTGGCGCCCGCGGGCGAGGCCGGTGACCGGCTGCTCAAGTCGTTCACGGAGGCGGTCGGCGAGGTCGACGCCGGCGTCCTGCTGGACCACCGTATGCGCGACAACTTCATCGCGGGCGTCGCCGAGCGCGCCGAGCTGCCGGGCGTCGAGGCCCCGGTCACCGCCGGCGAGGGCGACGAGCACACGGTCCGCCCCGGCTTCCTCACGGTCCCGGCGGAGAAGCTGGCCGTCGAGGGCGGCGAGCACGAGCTGCTGCTGGAGGAGTGCTTCGGCCCCCTCACGGTCGTGGCCCGGTACGCGGACGACACCGAGGCCCAGGCGCTCCTGGCCCGGCTGCCCGGCAACCTCACCGCGACCGTGCACCTGTCGGAGGAGGAGGCGGCGGGCGAGGGCCGCGGCGCGGAGATCCTCGCGGAACTCACCCCGCTCGCAGGCCGTGTCCTCGTCAACGGCTGGCCCACGGGCGTCGCCGTCGCCCCCGCCCAGCACCACGGCGGCCCGTACCCGGCGACGACCTCCACGTCCACCTCCGTGGGCGGCACGGCCATCGAGCGCTGGCTGCGCCCGGTGGCGTACCAGGGCGCCCCGGAGGCCCTGCTGCCGCCGGAGCTGCGCGACGACAACCCGCTGGGGCTGCCGCGGCGGTTCAACGGGCGGCTCGAGAGGTAACGCTCCGCCGGCCCTTCGGGGCAACGAAGAACCCCGGTTGCTTCGAGCGGCCGGGGTTCTTCGCGCGCGTGCCGCCTACTCCGGCGGTGTAGGCGTGTCGTGCGTGCGGTACATCGCCTGGACGTCCAGCTCCAGCTGGACGGTGGGGCCGACGACCGCGATGCCGCGGGCCAGCATCGAGCGGTAGTTGAGCGTGAAGTCCTCGCGGTGCAGCTCCGCCTTGGCGAGGGCCGCGCAGCGCAGCTCCTGCTCGTAGCCGCCGTTCACCGTGCCGAGGTACGTCGTGTCCAGGTTCACCGAGCGGCTGGTGCCGTGCATGCTGAGCGTGCCCTGCAGCGTCCACTTGGAGCCGCCGCGGTAGACGAAGCGGGTGCTCGTGAAGTCGATGAACGGGTACCGCTCGACGTCCAGGAAGTCGGCGGACCGCAGGTGGCCGTCACGGGTGTTGTTGCCCGTGGTGAGGCTCGACGCGTCGATGCGCGCCGAGACCCGTGAGTCGGCCATGTTCTGCGCCACCTGTATGCCGCCCTCGAAGCGGGTGAAGCGGCCGTGGACGTGGGCCATGCCGACGTGCTTGGCGATGAACCGGATCGCGGTGTGCGGCGGGTCGAACAGCCAGGTGCCCGGTGCCGGCAGCTCGAGCTGGCGGGCCGGCTCGAGCGCGACGCGCAGGGTGGGCGCGGACACACCGGCGACGACCTCGACGTCCTGCCGGGTGGGCGTCAGGCCCTCGGCAGCGATCATCATGCTGTAGGTGCCGGGGGGCAGCGTCGCCATGAAGAAGCCGAAGGGGTCGGTGGTGCCACGGGTGGCGACGCGGTGGCTGTCCAGCGCGGTCACCGTGACCTCGGCGCCGCCCATGGGCTGGCCCATGGGATCCACGACCTCGCAGCCGATCGCGCCCGCGCCGGACGGCAGGGGGACCGTGAGACCCGCCGCGGCACCGGAACCGCTTCTGGAACGCCGGCGTCGGAGCAGTCCGAGGACCATGCTGTTCACCTTTCTTCACATGTGTGGGAGTCGCGTGAGAATTCGCTGAACAAATGGTGTTCGCGGTCGCCAATGGCACCCGGCCAACGGGTGCAGGCACATAGGGGCGGCTCATTAACGATCATAAAGCAGCTGTGAGGGGGCGGGTGTCTCAGGATGAGTCACCTGTGAGGACGATGCGGGGGAATACGGCACTCCCGGTGAGAGTTGGCAGGAACCGAGCGGAGGGTGCCTCCGTCTCCTGTGATCCGTACGACCTGGAGAGAGCCGTAGACATGCGCGTCGAGATCTGGAGCGACATCGCCTGCCCCTGGTGCTACGTGGGCAAGGCCCGCTTCGAGAAGGCGCTGGCGGCCTTCCCGCACCGCGACCAGGTGGAGGTCGTCCACCGTTCCTTCGAGCTCGACCCCGGGCGGGCCAAGGGCGATGTCGAGCCGGTGCTGAAGATGCTGTCCCTGAAGTACGGCATGAGCGAGGCGCAGGCACGGGCCGGCGAGGAGAACCTGGGCGCCCAGGCCGCCGCCGAGGGCCTGGCCTACCGCACCGAGGGCCGTGACCACGGCAACACCTTCGACATGCACCGTCTGCTGCACTTCGCCAAGGCGCACGGCCGGCAGGACGAGCTGCTGCAGATCCTGTACCGGGCCAACTTCGCGGAGGAGCGGTCCGTCTTCGCCGACGCCGACGGCCGCCTGGTCGAGCTCGCCGCCGAGGCCGGTCTCGACGCGGACGCGGCCCGCGCGGTCCTCGCCGACCCGGACGCGTACGCCGACGAGGTCCGCGCCGACGAGCGCGAGGCCGCCGCGCTGGGTGCGAACGGCGTGCCGTTCTTCGTCCTGGACCGCACGTACGGCGTGTCCGGCGCCCAGCCCGCCGAGGTCTTCACCCGGGCCCTGACCCAGGCCTGGGGCGAGCGCTCCCCGCTGACCCTCCTGCGGAGCACGGACGCGGACGCCGGCCCGGACGCGGGCGCGGAGGTCTGCGGGCCCGACGGGTGCGCCGTACCGTAGGAGAGGTGACCGTGACCGGGGCCGCCCAGGGGCGGCCCCGGTCCGCTTACGCGGGCATCCCGGGGACGCGCGGACACCCGAGACATGCGCGGCACGATGAACAAGGGCGGCATGTCGGGGAGACCGCGTGCGGTGAGGACCGCTTTGGGCGCCGGTCACGTCATCGTTCCTTGTCCTCCCACTTCGAACCACAAGAGCTTCCCGACGCTCCGGCCATGCGCATCGCGCCCCAGAGACAGGCCGCCCCACACATCGGCGTGCAGCTGTACGAGATGCAGCCCGCGTCCATCCTCGGCGCCAGCCGGGGCGGGGGCCACGCGATCCCAGGGAGGCTTGCCGAAGGGAGCGGGAACGTACGGATGACTGTCCCGGACTCCGACACGCAACCGCCCGCCGCCCAGGGCTGCGAGCCGCAGCGCGGCAGGCCCTTTCGTGTGGCGGTAGACGTTGCTGACCAGCTCGGACGTCAACAGCTCGACAGTGTCGAGGACTTCAAGTAGTCCATGTCCGTGGAGTGCCGCCCGCACGGTCATACGCGCGACCCGTGCGGCGCGGGGGTCATGCGGCAGGCGGAGCGCGTAGACCCAGGTGTCGGGCGGGGATACGGTGACCATCGTTTGCCTCCGAACGCGAGAGAAGTCTGAGGTATTCGGTGACGGCCGTGCCGGGCGGTGGCAGTGCCTGGGGTCAGGTGCGCTTCCGGCTTATGGACGCGGGCTGTTGAGTGGTATGTGACCACCGTAGGACAGAGGGTGAGATACATCTCACTGAATGCGTGAGAAGAATCTAGTCTTCACCTGTGTGAGGGAGTGTAGACGCCGTGTCACGACCAGAAAGGAAAGACAGTGCCGCCCACCAGCAATCCCACACTGAGGCAGCGGAGATTAGGCATTGAGCTGCGCAAACTACGTGAGCGATCCGGGCTCACCGCCACTGCAGCCGCCGTGCTCCTCGGCGTCAACCAAGCGCGCGTGAGCATGATCGAAACCGGCCGTACGCCTGTCAGCGCCGACCGGGTTCGATCCATGGCACACGCTTACGATTGCACCGACGAGTCGCTGATCGAAGCCCTCGCCGCGATGACCGGCCGACGGGTACGCGGCTGGTGGGAGGAGTATCGCGAGCACGTACCAGCCGCGCTCGTCGAGCTTGCCGAACTGGAGCATCACGCCGTCGCGTTGCACGCGGCGCTCGTCATCCACATTCCGGCACTGCTGCAGACCACCGACTACGCCCGTTCTCTGTTCCAGGCAGTGGTGCCCCCCATGCGGCAGTACGAGATCGAATACCGCCTCACGCACCGCATCAAGCGGCAAGGCGCCCTCCACCGGGAAGACCCGCCCCCGTACACGGCAATCATCCACGAGGCGGCCCTCCGTATGGGCTTCGGTGGTCCCGCTGTCTCCCGAAGTCAACTCAAGCACCTGATCGACATGAGTGAACTCCCCCACGTCACCGTTCAGGTGGTTCCCTTCGGCACAAGCAGCTTCCCCACCACAGGGCAGTCCTTCGACTACGTCGAGGGACCTGTCGCACAGCTCGACACGGTCCAGCTGGATTTGCAGCATGGAGCTTGCGACTTCCTCGACGCGGAGATCCAGTTGAGCAAGTACCGTGCCGTACTGGAGCGCATGGGCTCGTGCGCGCTGAGCAGCACAAAGTCACGCGACCTAATTCACCGTTGCTTCAAGGAGCTCTGAGAGGAACTGGCCGTGCAGACCGTCCACTGGCGCAAGTCCACTTACAGCGGCGATGGCTCGAACTGCGTCGAAGTGGCCACCGCTCCCACCGCCATCCACATACGCGACTCCAAATATCCCGCTGCTCGGCAGGTCTCACTGTCACCTACCGCGTGGGCCACCTTTCTCGTGTATGTGTCAGGGAGCACGCCACGGCACCCGCTGAACTGAGACGAGCGGCGGCAACTTCTCAACAGCCGCCCGCACGACAACACCGTCGAGCGGATCTGGGCCGTCCTCAAGGCATGCCTGGCCAACATCGCCACCACCTGGCCCGGCCGCCAACAACAGGTGCGTACCTTCTTCCGTGCCCGCTCACCCGGCCAGTGACTGACCACCGCAGCCCTTTGGGCCAGCCCCTGGTTCCCGGCCAGTTAACGACAGAGCTTCTGAAATGAGCTCAGCTCATGACCATGGCGCACACCGCGCAGACGGCCGCCGTCAGCAGCATTGCCTCCGCGACGGCATCAGCCACCAACTTGCGCCGCCCCGGGCCGTCCGCCCCGGGCACTCGTCGTCCTCTGTTGCGATACCTCTTGAGTTCGGTGGCCGCCCTGTCGAAGGTTTTGAAACGCGGTTGAGCAGCGAGCCGGCGAAACCGACCACGAGGTATTCCTCACCCTCGGTGTTCGCCGCTCTCTCCCCACCGAAACGTACCTGTAGCGTGCCGTCGTCACTGACCAAGCCCCCATGAATCATTGCTGATGGAACGATATGGGTGCGCAAGGGGGTTGATCACTGCGAGCGCGCCTTCAAGCAGTATCACTTTGCTGTTAGCGACGCGTCCGGCAACTCCAGCGGGTATCACGTATACAGGTATTCGTTGCCATCCGGTCCGGAAACTACCCGTACACACGGCGACGCTCATCCAGATTCCCGGCTTTACGATGAAAATATCGAAGAATATCGGCTAGGAACGCCGTCTCGGTACGGTCATCTTCACTTTCGTTGTGAATTGGTGTAGCTGGTGACGCTGCGTCCCCTTGACATATGTGTACTTCACGCCGGTCTGCTGCTGGGCGTCGCAGTGGGCGGCTGGCTTTCCGCCGCGTGCTCGGGTGACCTTCTCGTAGGCCCGGCCGAATTCGACCTTTCTCACGTCTGCGGTGCTTCCGGGGCCGTAGGTGCAGTTGTAGGCGCCGGAGAACAGTTGCCGTAGGCCTGCCCGGTCGGGTCGGAGAAGATGGCGGGGTTGTTGTTGGCGTACCAGTGGGAAACAGATGGCAGGGGAGCCGTGTGGCTGTCCCTTCCGTCCCGCGCCCTGCGTTGTTCACCATCAGGGAGACGTGTAGTGGCACTACAGGGAACGCACACCCTCAGCGCCCCTCCCTCTATACGGCGATCCCACCAGTCATCGCAGGGACATTTCGTCCATGACCAGCAGTTATGAGGAACGCCTGGAATGATTTCCTGTGCCGCCAGCGCCAGTATCCCGTCATTCCCACACCCACACCCATGCTCGCCGCGCCCGTCACTATTGTCGGAACAAGCAGCATCCCTATACCTGCAGAAATCTTGTATGAGCCAGGAGCCGCACCTTATTCCGATCCGCTCCTGCCCAGAGCTGTGATCACGTGTTCCAACTCATTCGGCATCACGGCAACGAGAACAGCACCTTCGGAAGAGGTGCACTCGACAATCCGGGAGCCGCCATTGATCCTTACTGCTTCGCGCAGCGAAGGTGAACGCACGCTGACCTGCCGCAAGCCTGCTGGAAGTGACACTGCCGCACCGGCCCTGGTGCGGGGCTTCCAGGCCGTCGTCGAGGGGCCGATCACCATCCGTCCTCGGAGCCAGCGGCCTGCCACCGAGGGATGCATGAGCAGGCAGGGAACCTCGATCACATCTCCCTGAGCGGCACTGTCCGCACGCTGCTTCGCCTTCCGGTGGAACAGCCAGCCCACCAGCCCGGCCGCCACCAAGGCAATCACTAGTTCGATCACTGGATCATTCAATCAGCCCTCGCTCCGAGTGCCGAGCCGGCACGATGCCTCGTCCACAGCGTTGACAACCGCAATCTCGCCTTCACTGAGCTTCTTCGAGGCGGCGACCGATCAGGTGACGGTCCGCGAGGTGCAACAAGCGAGTCCCCCGGACTGTTGATCGAGATGTCTGACGTCTCAACCACGCTGCTCGGGGGCTTCGTTGGTCATCTATCCTGCCTGTGAGGATGAGGGGTGCCTTCCGCGGCGCGGTCTGGCCCGTATCCTGCCTGGCTCCGCGTGGATGCCTTGAGTGCGATCTGCCGCCCGTGCCGGGGATGGTGCAGCCGTCGGGCGGGCGTGCATGTCCGCATAGGGGCCTTGCATCGGCACCGTCACAGGTCTGACCGTCGTGCCGCCCGGCGTGCTGTTGTCTGCAGCTGCGGCGGAGGGGAGATGGTTGCCGTGATCGTTCCTGTGAGGCAGTCCGAACAAACAGAGATCATTGTCGGGGTGGACACGCATAATTGATTGAGTGTTTGGTTCGCTGATTGGCGTTCGGTTCCGGTGGGTTAGGTTCCGCGCCAGTTCGGGGCGGCTTCGCCGGTGAGGCGGCGGGCCATGAGGTCGATCATCGCGAGGTGAACCATGGCTACCGAGCGGTGCGGGTGCCGCTCGTAGTCACGGGTGAGGCGGCGGTGGTGCATGAGCCAGCCGAAGGTCCGCTCGATGGTCCACCGGCGCGGGATGACCACGAATCCTCGGCTGCCCAGTGGGCGGGAGACGGGCTCGACGTCGATACCCAGGGTGGCGCCGTGGTCGATGGCGGTGGTGCGGTAGCCGGCGTCGACCCAGGCCTTGCGGACGTGCGGGTGGGCGGCGGCGATGCGGGACAGCAGGCGGATTCCGGCTGCGGTGTCGGAGACGCTGGCCACGGTGACAGCCACGGCCAGCAGCAGGCCGAGCGTGTCGCAGCCGAGGTGCCGTTTGCGTCCGGTGATCCGCTTGCCCATGTCCAGGCCCTGGCCGACGCGGGGCACGTTGGCGGAGGTCTTGACGGTCTGGGAGTCCAGCACGCAGGAGGACGGCTCGCTGTCGCGGCCCTCGGCCTGGCGGAGCAGGCGCCGCAGCAGGCCGTTGAGCCGCTCGAAGACGCCGTCGTGCTGCCAGGCGGCGAAGTAACCGTAGACCGTGGCCCAGGGCGGGAAATCGTGCGGCAGATAGCGCCAGGGGATGCCGGTGCGGTCCACGTACTGGATCGCGTTCATGATCGAGCGCAGGTCGTGCTCGGCCGGTCGGCCGATGACCAGGCCGCGGCCGCGGCGCTCGTCCCGCCAGTCGGTCAGCACCGGTTCGATCAGTGCCCAGCGCTCGTCGGACAGATCGCTGGGGTAGCTCCCGCGGCGGGCCATGTTTCCGTAGTACTGCGTGGCAGCCGCTCCGGCCAGCGGGCAAAGGGCCGCCGACCGGGGGCGGTCGGGATGAGGCGGGAGGCGTCGGAATGAAACGGCTCCCTGCGGCCACATCACAGGCGCATTGGCACATCTATCCCTGGAGCCTCGAAGCGGCCGAGGCTGGAAAAGATGACACATCGCGGTCAAACAGGGATAAACACGCAATCAGAACCAGTTCCCCCAACCGAAGGTGGCTATGTATGCGCGCGCAAATGTATTCCTCCCCCGTGCACCGCCAGAACGGATGATAACCAGGGCAAGCAGGAACCAGGTGGCGAATGCGCCGACCACGATGAGTCCGTAGCCGACACTCCAGAGAAGGCTGACCACGGTGACGGCAACGACCGTCACCGCAAGGCCGACGTCTGCCGAGGGTCGATCTTCATGGAAGACCGCCGGCATCGAGAAACTCCTGCTTACGGTGTCCTTTTCTTCTTCCCCCGCACCTTCGTCTCGGGCGCCCTGCATCGAATATCACAGTTCCTCTCTCGTTGTGTCAGTTGCTGTCAAAACAAGATAGTTGGCGTCAGTCTCGCTGACTGGAACCTACTCGACACCTCCGGGGGCGCGTATGACAAGCAGTCGTCCTCCCGGTTTCCCGACTCCGCGTTGACGTCACAGCTGAAGGGGCAAGCCGGAGGTCCAGGAAGGGATCGGTGAGGTAGTGGATTGACCTGTTCTGCGATATGGATCTTTGTGTGACGCTGCGACTGATCGAGGCGGCCGAGGATCTCACGTCGCCACGATCGGTGACTCCTGCGCGACGTCGTGCAGTCTTGCGGGCAGTGATCGTCAGGATTGCTTCGATGGTGACTGCAGGTCGGCTACTTTCCGATCAATAGGACGAATGGCGGTCATGCCTCATTATCCGTCCTTCGCTTACCCAGTCGTGATGACAGCGGGTGCCGGGCATGGTCAACCCGGCACCCGCTAGGTCGGGGAACGTTTACCAGAGTCCCTTGATGTGGTCCCTCACCGTCGAGCCCCAAGACCTCCAAGGAACACCAGCCAGCAGCGGATCCGATGCTCCTCTACTGGTGAGTCCAGGGCCGGCTATTCCCTGCTTGGCCCCTCCGTGTCGGAGTACGCTTACCATCCCTCGCCCGAAGGTGGCGCCGAAGAACATGCCTTTTGCCTCTGCTTTGGCGGTTCTGTACAGGTATTGGGATGCTCCGCGGCTGCGCTCTTCTTCGCTGGCCACGGCCATGTGGGCTCCAAGGCCGGCCACGAAGAGAGTCGATGCGCCGACGATGAACAGGCCGCCTCCGCAGACCACCGACGCGATGCACGCCGTCGTTCCGACGGTTGCAAGAGCGCCAATTCCGATGTCAATCCCCTTGTGCTTCCACCAATCAAGGCTCGTCACATCGTCTGTGAAGGAGTTCCAGCGACCCTTGAGAGAGGTTCCGATTCCGCTCCAGAAACCACTTTCCTTCTCGTTCTCTTTGGCCTGTTTCTCAGCCTTTTCTCGTTCCATCTTGAGCTGAGCCAGATAGCGCTGATACTCCTTCTCCCGCTGCTGCTGAAGTTTCTCCGCCTGACTCATCTGCGACTTGGTGTAACTGGTGACACCACGTCCCTTGACGTAGGTGTACTTCACGCCGGTCTGCTGCTGGGCGTAGTAGTGGGCGGCTGGCTTTCCGCCGCGTGCTCGGGTGACCTTCTCGTAGTCCTGGCTGAATTCGACCTTTCTGACGTCTGCGGTGCCTCCGGGGCCGTAGGTGCAGTTGTAGGCGCCGGAGACGCAGTCGTCGTATGCCTGGCCCGTGGGGTCGGAGAAGGTGGCGGGGTTGTTGTTGGCGTACTGGTAGGCGTTGTGCTGGGTGGGGTCGGCGGAGAGGAAGAGGGGGTCGACGGAGAGGAAGCGGCCGGTGGCCGGATCGTACTCGCGGGCTCCGAGGTGGGTGTAGCCGGTGGGGTCGCTGGTGCCGCCGAGGAAGCCGCGGTCGCCGGGCCAACCGGTGGAGCCGGTGGTGGAGCGCTGGCCGCCGAAGGGCAGCTGCTTGCGGCGGGTGACGGCCTGGCCGGTGCCGAAGGCCACGGCGATCAGGGCGGTGCCCTGGTGGTCGGAGAAGAGGAAGGAGTAGCCGGCCGAGGTGCGCACGGCGACGGTCTCGGCGTTGTGGGTGTAGTAGCGGGTGGCCTGCTTGGCGCCGGCCGCGGTGACGGTCAGTTCGTTGTCGGCGGGGAGGTAGGCGGTGGTGGAGCCGTCCGACTGCCGGGTGAGCATGCGGTTGCCGGAGGAGTCGTAGAGGTACTCCGTGGTCTTGCCGTTCTCGGTGACCTCCTGCAGGTGGCCCTCCGGGTCCCAGATCAGGGCCTGGCCGTGCGCTCCTCCGGTGCGCCCGGTGGTGTTGCCCGTCTCGTCGTAGCTGAACGTCTCGGTGCCGGCGTTGCTGCCACCGGTGGTGGTCACCGAGCGCAGGGCGTGCGGCTGGGCAGCGGTGGCCTCACCGGTGACGTAGTCGCTGGTCAGGGTCGCGGCGGCGCTGGTCGTGGCGTGCTGGACGAGCTTGGTGCGGTTGCCCGCGTCGTCGTAGCTGTAGGTGTGCCAGTAGGAGTCCGCCCCGCCCACCGTGCTGCCGGTCGGTGCGCCGGTGCAGGTGTCGGCCGCGTCCTTGGTCGTCCAGGCATCCGTCAGGCGCTGCAGGGCGTCCGTGGTGAAGCACTGGGTGTCGTGGGCGACCGTGTTGTCCTGACCGGTCGTGGAGGCGATGCGGGTGGTGTTGCCGGCCAGATCGTAGGTGTAGCGGGTGTCGTCGATGCGCAGGGCCACGTCGCCGTCGAGGGTACGGCGGGTCAGTTCGCCGGTGTGTTCGTCGAACTCGCGGCTGTTGTAGACCTTGCGGCCCAGAATGCCGTACTCGGTGCGCACCGGGCGGGCGAAGGCGTCGTAGCTGGTGTTGTTGACCAGGGTGACCTGTCCCGCGGTCGTCTTGATCGGCTGGTCGCCCTCGCCGTAGACGGTGGTTACCCGCTCCGAGGGCAGGTTGCCGATGGCCGGGTGCAGGACGAAGATCTGCGCGCCGGTGTAGTTGTTGTAGCCGAAGGTCCAGCTGTAGCTGCCCGCCAGGTTCCCGGCCGAGACCGGGAGGGTGGTGGTGGTCTGGGTGGGTTGGTAGCGGTCGTTGTAGGTGTCGATGCGGGTGGTGTAGGCCTGGCCGTCGACGTAGCGGGTGTCGGCCGCGGGCTGGCCTTTGGCCGCGTCGTCGTAGGACCAGGCGGCGCGCACGGTGCTGCCCTGCTTGAGCTGTGTGGTGCGGCCCAGTGCGTCGTAGGCGGTGGTCAGGGTGATGCCGCGGGCGTCGGTGGCGGTGACGGGGCGGTCGGCCTCGTCGTAGGTGGTGCTGGTGGTGCCCTTGTCCGGGTCGACCGCCCTGGTCTGCCGACCGCGGGCGTCGTACTCCCAGCTCCAGGCGGTGCCCTCCGGGTTGGTGATCCGGGAGAGGTTGCCGCGCGGGTCGTAGGTGTAGGTGGTGGTCAGGTACTTCGTGCGGGCGGCGTCCGTGTAGGCGCGCTTCTCGGTGGTGCGGCCGAGGGCGTCGGTCACCGTGGTGGTCGCGGTGCCGCCCTTGGGCGGGACGACTGTGGTGCGGTCGCCGCCGTACTCGGTGGCGGTGCGGCGGGTCTCGTCGCCGTTGCGCAGGGCCAGGGCCGCGGTGGTACGGCCGGCGCCGTCGAAGCGGTACTCGGCCGCGGCGGGGACCTTGGTGTCGTCACCGGTCACCAGAGTGGCGGCCGGGGCGCCGTCGGCGTAGTAGGGGCTGTAGGTCTTCCAGACCTGGCCGCGGGTGTCGTAAAGGGTTTCGGTGACGACGCGGCCGGCGCCGCCGGTGCCGAGGGCCAAGGACTGGGTCTCGCGGGCGCGCAGCAAGCCGTCGTAGAACGTGTAGGCGGTGTCGTACGCGCCGTCGAGGTTGATCGTCCTGCTGGTGACCACCGTCGGCTTGGTGCGGGTGATGCTGTAGGCGAACTCGGCCGACGGCTGGTCCGGGTGGTCGGCCTTGGGCCAGCCGGTGTCCCAGGCCTTGGTGAGGCGGCCGAGCGCGTCGTAGTCCATGTCGGTGCGCTTGCCGTTGGCGTCGATGGTCGCCGTGGTGACGCCGCGCAGCGGATCGGTGATTTCGGTGCTGGTGTGGCCGAGCACGTTGGTGGTGACCGTCTGGGTCGGCGTCTGGCCGGTGGGCGGGGTGAACTCGATCCTCGTGGGGGCGCCTTCGGCGTCGGTGGTCCTGGTCTGGCGGCCGTAGGCGTCGTAGACGTTGGTGCTGGTGGTCACGTAGCCGGTGCCGGCACCGTCCTGCTCTTGGGTCTTGGTGATGTCGCCCTTGGTCGGTGCGGTGGTGGTGTCGGTGGCGTCGTCGTAGTAGGTGCGGCTGGCGGAGATCAGGTCGTTCGGTAGGGACGGGGTGGTACCGCACGGCTTGGCCACCGTCCGGGTCTCGGCGACCAGGTCCAGCAGGTTGCTGCCGGTGTTGCGGACGTAGCTGGTGGTGGTGCACCGTTCGTCGCCCGATTTGGTGGTGTCACCGGTCTCGGAGACGGAGTCGACCATGCCGTAGGAGTCGAATGTGCGCGTGGTCCTGGTGGTGCGTGGGGTGCTGCTGCCGGAGACGGCGGTGCGGGTCTGCTCCTCCTTGGTGCCGGTGCGCCAGGCGTACACCGTCGGCAGGTTGTCGGCGCTGCGCGAGCGGGTGGCCGTGGCCGCCGAGTGCCAGGGGGTGTAGCTGGTGGCGGCGATGAGGGCGCCGCCGTCGCCGTTGTAGGTGGCGCTCTCGCGCTTCATGCCCGCGAAGGATTCGTGGTCGGTGACTTCGGTGCCGGCGGAGTCGGCGACCTTGGCGCCGTCGATGCCGCGGAAGTAGCGGTCCTCGGCCAGCGTCTGCTTGCCCTCGGCCGGGTCACCGGTCAGGGTCTGCACCCGGGCGTAGCCCAGGCGGTTGCCCCAGGTGCGGTGCTTGGCCTTGGTGAACTCGTCGTCGTCCTTAGCCCAGGCCATGCCGTCCAGGTAGCGGTAGTCGGTGCGCTTGACCGGGGCGCCGGCGACGTCGTCGGATTCCAGCATCTGGGTGACCACGTAGGTGTGGAACCAGTCCTGGTACGGCTCGAAGCCGGCGGCCGGGGCGTCCGGCGGCGACCAGATCACCGGGTAGCAGCGCTTGGTGTTCGACGCCGGGCTGGGCAGGGACGTGGCGGTGCAGTCGGCGGCCGAGTAGGTCACGCCCAGGGTCGATCCGGTCTCGTTCTCGATTGCGCGGACCCGGTAGCGGTTGTACGGCGGGATCTCATCCACGGCGCCCTCGACGCGGTTGGGCAGCTGGATGCCCTGCAGGGTCACGTCGGGCAGGGTGATGTCCGTGCCGCCGGCGTGGGCGGTGCGGGTGATCGCCGCCAGCCACAGCGCCGGGTCCGTCCCGTCCCCCGTCGAGGGGAACTGGTGCTTGAACGTCCAGGTGTCGACCTTGTGCAGGGCGCCGTCGTCGAGCGCGTAGGTGGTCACCCCGGTGAGCATCTTGCGGGTGAAGTAGGAGGGGGAGGAGTTCCCCTCGCAGGTGGACGACGCGGTGCAGTACTGGTCGAAGGGAACGTCCGGCCAGTTCTTGGCGTTGGCCGAGGTGAACTTGTTCGCGGCGCAGTCGAACGTGGCGGTGGGAAGACACCGCTCGGCGACGGTGAACTCCGCCTTCCCGGCGGGCTGCCCGTAGTAGGCGGTGCTGCGCAGCCCGTACTCGATGCGCTTGAGGTGGCCGCCGCGAGTGTAGGGGGTCAGCGTCCCTTGGTAGCTGCTGTTGACGTTGCGCTGGTAGTGGTTGGTCTCCTTGTCCCAGTAGTAGATCATCGCGTTGCCGTGCGGGTCGATGACCAGGTCCAGGTTCCAGCGCCAAGCCTGCTGGCACCAGGAGTCGGCGAACGTCGTGGCGTGGCAGGGTTCACCGCTCTGGTTGCCGTACACCGGCACGGTCCAGGTCGAGTTGGTCTCGTCCTGCGCGGTGCTGTAACCCGCCATGCGGTTGTAGCCGAAGTAGTAGCGGGTGCCGTCCGGCGTGGTCACGAGCCAATACTCGTTGTCGTTGTCGCCGTTGGCGCGGCCGGAGGCGGTGCCGCGCGTGATCCGGGTGCCGTCGTCGTGCTTCTTCTTCCAACCGCCGGTGGCGTCGTCCCTGACCAGCTCGCTGGACTCACCGCCCAGGCTGAGGGTGGCGTTGTCGCTCTTCCAGCACAGATCGCCGACCTTGGCGGTCGGGTTGTTGCCGTCGGTCTTGTCGTCCTCGCACGGGACGTAGCGGCGCTCGATCGAGCCGGGCGTCATGGACCAGCCGTCACCGATCCAGTTGGCCTGATTGTTGGTGGCCGCGGTACGGCCGTCGACGGACTGCGAGGAGTACGACAGCCCCAGGTCGGGGGTCAACCCGCCGGGCACGCTCGGGGTGGGCATGTCGTAGCTCCAGGAGAAGCCGCCCGAGGAGCCGCCCGCCGTCCAGTTGCCCGAGGGGGAAAGTGGGCTGGCGGAGAAGTCGCCGGTCGGGCCGGAGGCGGCCGCGGCCAGGGCCACGAGCGTCACGCCGTCCGCTGCGGCCAGCCCGGTGGCGGATCTCTTTGTCTTCGCCGGGGCCACCAGCGTCTGCGGGGCCGTCTCGGCGGCTTCCGACGGGCCGGCCGACGGCGCGGCGGACTCTGCGGAGGCGGTGGAGTCAGAGGACGCGGTGGTGCCGGAGGACGCGGGAGTGACGGCGGTGAACGGGACATCGGCGGAAATCTGCTGGGCTTCGACGTCGTTCGTCACCGCCAGCGGCGTTCCCGGCTTGCACTTCGTGGACGCGGGATCGGCCAGCGCGCAGTCGTCCACCACGGACGCGGTCAGCCGTGACGCCCAGTCGCCGCCGTACATCCCGGCGAACGACGAGTAGTCGATCCTCAGCCGCGCGGTACCGTCGGCCTCCTTGGCCGCGGTGCCGCGCACGGCCAGCAGCACGCCGTCCACGCCCGCCTTGCGCGCCGCGTCACGGTCCAGGACCTGCACGTCGAGGGCGTCGACCGCGTGGGCGGCACGGGCGGACCTGCCCGGGGATACGAGCGCCACCGGCAGGCCGCCGACCTGCGCGCGTGCGGCCTTGGCTCCCGGTGTGGGCGCCTCCAGGCGGGCCTTGTCGGCCTCGGGCCAGTGCGCCTTGGCGTCGGGCTTGTGGTTCTTGCCGCGGGTCTGATCGACCGGCTTCAGCGGCGAGGTCTTCACCTCGTCCACCGGTACGGGCTCGGTCTCGGTCAGCTTGCGCAGCTCCAGTTCCGCCGCAGCGGCGACGGGCCCGCCCAGGGCCCCGCTGAGCATCAACGTGGTGACGCCCACCGCGGTCATCCGGTGCACGGAACGTCTGGAGAGCGGATTGGAGTTTCTCCTCCACCGCATGATGGATTCTCCCCCTGCTTCTTGCTTGGACATAAACGTATGGACTTTAGCCAAGGAAAGGGCAAGGAAAAGAGGGCCCGGCTGAGTAAATTGATCATCTCGTGATCATGGTCGCCCGGGTCGCCCGGGTTGCCCGGGAATGGGGTCAGGTGGGAGGCGTGAGGGTGTCTGGGTGGCGGCCGGCCGGAGCCCCTGTACGTGCCTTTGACGTGGGGTTATGTAATTGTCGTCTATCGCCTGTAGCGGACAATGGAGGCAATTTTGCACGCTTGTGGATCTTTATGTATTTTTGGTTTCCATATACAATCACCATCCATTCGCGCTAGTCATCTGGGTAAAGCACTGGCATACTCAGTTACCGAGAAAGCGGTTCGACAGGATGGAAAAAACGACGGCCGGCGTGCGCTCGAAGAGACGAAGAGCGCGAGTAGTTCCGGTCTTCCTCGCTGCGATCATGGCAGCCTGCGCCCTGCCTCTGACGCTACCGGCACCTTCTGCCTCGGCCACCGAACAGGCCACTGCGGATGCCGAGTCGACGGAGCAGTGGGCGTCGGAGGAGGCTGCCCGGACAGGTGAGCCGGTGGAGGTGACGTCCCGGCGCAGCGAGACCTCGCAGGTCTTCGCCAACCCCGACGGGAGCTTCACCCAGGACAGCTACGCCCTGCCGCAGTGGGTACGTCAGGGCGGTCGACTCGTCGACATCGACACCACCCTGAAGCAGCAGGGCGACGGCAGCTACGCTGCCCGCGCCACCGAGGTCGGCGTGGAGTTCTCCGGGGGCGGCGACGGTCCGCTGGTCACCGTGGTGAAGGACGGCCGCAGCATGGCCTGGTCCTGGCCGGACGCGCTGCCCGAGCCCGCCGTGGACGGAGACACGGCCACCTACCCGGAGGTCCTGCCCGGGGTCGACTTGAAGCTGAAGGCCGGATCGGCCGGCTTCAGCCAGCTCCTGGTCGTCAAGAACGCCGAGGCCGCCACCCACCCGGAGCTCCAGAGCATCGCCCTCAAACTGCAGGCCGACGGCCTGGACATCACAGCGGACGAGCACGGCAACCTGCAGGCCACCAACCCCGCCGGCCAAGAAGTGTTCACCGCCCCGACTCCGCTGATGTGGGACAGCTCTACCGCTCCGGCCGCCCGCATAGCCAGCGCCCCCACCAGCCGCACAGCGGACGCGCCCCCCGCACCG
>NZ_BMVW01000017.1:108634-212793 GCF_014650915.1 Streptomyces poonensis
ACGCGGGCCTGCTCACGGGCGAGGGCACCCGTTACCCCGTCTACATCGACCCGTCGGTGTCTGGTTCCCGCTACGCCTGGGCCATCGCCTACAAGAAGTATCCCGACAGCTCGTTCTACAACGGCAACGGCTGGCGGAACTCTGACGGCAGCTACGGCACCTCCACCGCCCGCGCCGGCTACGAGAACATGACCAACGGGCTGGCGCGCTCCTACTTTCGGATGCGCACCGCCAACCTGTGGAACACCGACAAGGTGGTCTCCCGCTCGACCTTCCGGATCAAGAACACCTGGTCCTGGTCGTGCACCGCCAAGCCCGTCGAGCTATGGCGCACCGACCCCATCGGCTCGTCCACCACATGGAACGACCGGCCCACCCGCCGCGAGCAGATGGACACCGTCACCGACGCCAAGGGCTGGAGCTCCTCCTGTCCGGCCGGTAACCTTGCGTTCGACGTCACCAAGGGCGCCAAGGACGCGGCCGCGAACGAGTGGGACACCATCACCCTCGAACTCGCCGCCGCCAGCGAGTCCGACGTCTATGGCTGGAAGAAGTTCGACGCCAAGACTGCCACTCTGTCCACCACCTACAACACCCGGCCGAACGTTCCCAGCGGCCTGGACACCTACCCGGTCTCCACCAACAACGAGTACGGCTGCGGTGACCGGGCCCCCTACCAGTACATCGGCAACACCGACTTCTACCTGCGGGCCAAGGTGTCCGATCCCGATGGCGGGACCGTCAAGGCCGTCTTCCGCCTGTGGCCCACCGGCCATGGCGATGACGGAGTCATCCTGGACGAGTCCGTCTCGGTCACCTCCGGCACGATTGCCAAGGTCAAGGTTCCCAAGGCGCTGCTCGCCGAGCACGCCGCCACCGCCTCCGGCAACTTCTCCTGGAAGGTCAAGGCCGACGACGGCACGCTCGCCAGCGACTGGAATCCCCCTCTGAGCGCCTCCGGCTGCCGCTTCGTCTTCGACGCCGACCGCGCCAGCACCCCGCCCACCGTCACCTCCAGCCAGTTCCCCGACGGCAGCGATGGCTGGCCCGCCAGCACCGGCAAGGCCCGCACTGAGGGCACCTTCACCATCTCCAGCGGCGGCGTGACCGACGTCACCGCGTACGAGTACTGGACCGACTGGGACTCCACCGTGCGCACCGTCACCGCCGGTTCTATAGGCGGCTCGGCCACCGTCAAGATCACCCCGCTCGCCGCGGGCAGCCACGCCCTGTTCGTCCGCAGCATCGACCAGGCCGGCAACAAGTCTGACCGCGGCACTTACATGTTCTACGCGAACAGCCCTGGCACCCCGGACGCCCCGGGCGACCTCAACGGCGATACCCACCCCGACATCTACGGCGTACGCACCGACGGTTCGCTGCGTCTTTACCCCGGACAGGGCAACGGGAAGTTCGCCCCCTACACGACCGCAGGCTCCACCAGCTTCGACGGTGCCTCCATCACCCACCGGGGCGACTGGACCGGCGACGGTTACGAGGACCTGATCGCCGCTCAGGGAACGAACGGCGCGAAGGACCTCTACCTCTACCCCAACAACGGTCTGGGCTACGCCTGCACCAGCCATGGCGAGACCACGGACGGGGCTTCCGCGGCGTGCACCGATAAGCGCCACTTGCTCGGCGTCTTCGACCCGGCCAACAACCACTGGTCCGGCGCCCAGCAGCTTCTCGCCATCGGCGACGTCGACGGCCCCCTCGACGTCGACGACGACGGCACCCCAGACATCCCCGGCCACCCTGACCTCCTGGTCAAGGAGGGCGATCTGCTCTGGCTCTACTTCGGCTCACCGGACTACTACCTCGACAGCAGCCGTGAACCGGTTCTCATCGGTGACGGCAGCTGGTCCGACTACGACCTCGCCGCTCCTGGCGACGTCGACGGAGACGGCCGCGTCGACCTGGTCGCACGCAACCGTACTGCCGGCGACCTTCGTCTGTATCCGGGCACTGGGCCCAACGGTGAAGGCCTTGGAGCTGGCTCCACGCACCTGACCATCCAGGCCACCGGTTGGAAGAGCACCATCCATCCCCTGCTCGCCTCCGGCGGCGACGCCGACCATGACGGCCAGCCAGATCTGTGGGCCAGCAGCCCCGAAACCGGCGCCGAACTGAAGTTCTACCCCGGCCTCACCGCCAGTGGCCTGAAAGCCCCCACTGTCGTGGGCAACACCGGCTGGCTCAACTTCCGAACCCTTAGCTAGCCTGCCAGCCACTCCGTCAACACCACGACTGCCGTCCCGGCCAGGACACTCGGCCGGGGCGGCAGGAGCGGAGCGGGATGTCGGACCGGTGTCGGAGTTGTGGTTTCCCGCGGCACCGTTTCCGTACACGGGTGTTCCGATGGGCATGTCCGCGATGATTCTCGATGGACGACGCGTTCAGTAGACTCCAGAGTGGTCCCATGGAGCCCATGGAGACCTTCGAGAGCCTCGTCCGCGCCGAGTTCGGCCCGAAGACCACCTACCTCAACACCGCCAGCACCGGGCTGCTCCCGGCCCGCACGGTGCAGGCCATGAGGGTGGCCGTGGAGTCGGCCGCGGTCGGCCGGCCCACCGACATGTTCGCCGACGTGGAGGCGTCCCGCTCCGCCTTCGCCCGGATCGTGGGCGTCTCCGAGCGCCGCGTCGCGGCCGGCGCCTCGGTCGCCGTCTACACCGGGGTGATCGCCGCCTCCCTGCCCGCGGGCGCCGAAGTCCTCACCGCCGACGCGGACTTCGCCTCCACCGTGAACCCCTTCCACGTGCGCGGCGACCTGAAGGTGCGCACCGTGCCGCTGGAGCGGATCGCCGAGTCGGTGCGCCCCGGCACGGCGCTCGTCGCGGTCAGCGCCGCCCAGTCCGCCGACGGCCGGATCGCCGACCTGGCCGCGATCCGCGAGGCGGCGCGCACGCACGGGGCGCGCACGTACATCGACGCGTCCCAGGCCGCCGGCTGGCTGCCCCTGGACGCCGGCGCGTACGACTTCGTCTCGTCCGTCGCCTTCAAGTGGCTCGTCTGCCCACGCGGCGCGGCCTTCCTCGTCGTCCCGGAGGACTTCGGCGGACTCACGCCCGTCTTCGCGAGCTGGGTCGCGGGGGAGCACCCGTGGGACAGCTGCTACGGACCCGTCCAGGAGCTCGCCCACTCCGCGCGCAGGTTCGACGAGAGCCCCGCCCTCTTCTCGTACGCGGGTGCGCGCCGCTCCCTGGAGGTCGTCGAGGCCCTGGGCGTGGAGAACATCCGGCGGCACGACCTGGCGCTCGCCGAGCGCTTCGTCGCGGGCCTCGGCGCGCTCGGCCACGAACCCGTCCCGGCACCCGGCTCGCCCGTCGTCTCGGTGCCCGGACTCGGCCACCGGCAGCCCGAACTGAGCCGGGCCGGAGTCGAGGTCTCCGACCGCGCGGGCCACCTGCGGGCGGCCTTCCACCTGTACAACACTCCCGCGGACGTCGACCGGCTCCTCGACGTCCTGTCCGGCTGATCCGGCTGACGCCCGCGGGCCGGGCACCCCTGGCAGGGTGCCCGGCCCGTCGATGCGGCCGGTACGGCAAGTACGGAAGACGTACGTCAGCGCACCGGGGTGAAGTCCCGCGCCCCGATGAAGTCCGGCCGCCGCACCGGCGCCGCGAACGGCTCCACCGCCGTGTTCTCCACGCTGTTGAACACGATGAAGACATTGCTGCGCGGGAACGGCGTGATGTTGTCGCCGGAGCCGTGCATGCAGTTGCAGTCGAACCAGGTCGCCGAACCCGCCTTGCCCGTGAACAGCTTGATGCCGTGGTCGGAGGCCATGGCGGTGAGCGCCTCGTCGGACGGCGTGCCCGCGTCCTGCATCTGGAGCGACTTCTTGTAGTTGTCCTTCGGTGTCTCCCCCGCACAGCCGAGGAACGTCTTGTGCGACCCCGGCATGATCATGAGTCCGCCGTTGGTGTCGAAGTTCTCGGTCAGCGCGATCGACACGGACACCGTGCGCATGTTCGGCAGACCGTCCTCGGCGTGCCAGGTCTCGAAGTCCGAGTGCCAGTAGAAGCCGGAGGCGCCGAAGCCCGGCTTGACGTTGATCCGCGACTGGTGGACGTACACGTCCGAGCCGAGGATCTGCCGCGCCCGCCCCACGACGCGCTCGTCGCGCACCAGCCGGGCGAAGACCTCGCTGATCCTGTGCACCTCGAAGACCGACCGGATCTCCTGGGACCGCGGCTCGACGATCGAGCGCTCGTCGGCGCGGATCGCCGGGTCGGTCACGAGCCGGTCCAGCTCCTGCCGGTAGACGGCCACCTCGTCCTCGGTAATGAGCTGGTCGACGGCGAGGAAACCGTCACGCTCGAACGCGTGCAGGCCGGCCGGCTCGATCGGGCCGGGCGCGTCGGGGGCGCCCCAGACGACCGGGTCCTGGCGGGGGGTGGCGACCTCGGTGGCGCCGCGGGTGGGGTAGAGGTCGGTGACGCCCGGGGCGGTGTCCGTCGCGGTGGTGGTCGTGTGCGTGGTCGTGGTCATGGGGATCACACCTCCTCGGGCTCGGGCTCGGTGAGCAGCGGGTAGACGCCGTTCTCGTCGTGGTCCTCGCGGCCGGTCACGGGCGGGTTGAAGACGCAGATGCAGCGGAAGTCCTTCTTGACCCGCAGCGTGTGCCTGTCGTGCTCGTTCAGGCAGTACATGGTGCCGGGCGTGATGGTGTACGTCTGCCCGGTGTCGCGGTCGGTCAGTTCGGCCTCGCCCTCCACGCAGACGACGGCCTCGATGTGGTTGGCGTACCACATCGACGTCTCCGTGCCCGCGTACAGGACGGTCTCGTGCAGCGAGAAGCCGACCTTGTCCTTGGCGAGCAGGATGCGCTTGCTCTCCCAGGTGCCGGACGCGGCCCGCACATGCCGGTCGGTGTCCTCGATCTCCTTGAACGAACGGACGATCACGGTGTTTCCTCCGCCTCCTTGAGGTGTCGCGGGTGTCGCGGGTGTTTTGGATATCTCGGGTGTCGCGGGTGTTTCAGACGGTCTCGCGGACCGCGCGGGCGAGGGTCGTCATGCCCTCGTCCAGCTCGTCGGGCGTGACGGTGAGGGCGGGGAGCAGCTTGACGACCTCGCCCTCGGGGCCCGAAGTCTCGATCAGCAGCCCGAGTTCGAAGGCACGATGCGCGACACGCGACGCCCGCCCCTTGTCGTGGAACTCCAGGCCCCACACCAGGCCGCGGCCCCGGTACTCCTTGATGTCGGCGAGGTTCTCCTCGGTGATGGAGATCAGGTGCTGCTCGACCTGCTCGCCGCGGGCGCGGGTCTGCTTCTCCATCGCCGACCCGTCGGCCCAGTACGCCTCCAGCGCGGCGGTCGCCGTGACGAAGGCGGGGTTGTTGCCGCGGAAGGTGCCGTTGTGCTCGCCCGGCTCCCACACGTCCAGCTCGGGCCTGAACAGGCACAGCGACATGGGCAGGCCGTAGCCGCTGATCGACTTGGAGACGGTGACGATGTCCGGCACGATCCCGGCCTCCTCGAAGGAGAAGAAGGCACCGGTACGGCCGCAGCCCATCTGGATGTCGTCGACGATCAGCAGCATGTCCTGCCGGTCGCACAGCTCCCGCAGGGCGCGCAGCCACTCGGGCCGGGCGACGTTGATGCCGCCCTCGCCCTGCACGGTCTCGACGATCACGGCGGCGGGCTTGTTGAGGCCGGAGCCCTGGTCCTCCAGGATGCGCTCGAACCAGAGGAAGTCCGGGACCCGGCCGTCGAAGTAGTTGTCGAACGGCATCGGCGTGCCGTGCACCAGCGGAATGCCGGCGCCGGCCCGCTTGAAGGCGTTGCCGGTCACGGCGAGCGAGCCCAGCGACATCCCGTGGAAGGCGTTGGTGAACGACACGATGGCCTCGCGCCCCTTCACCTTCCGCGCCAGCTTCAGCGCCGACTCCACGGCGTTGGTGCCGGTCGGGCCCGGGAACATGACCTTGTACGGCAGGTCGCGCGGCCGCAGCACGTAGTTCTGGAACGACTCCAGGAAGCTGCGTTTGGCGGTGGTCGACATGTCGAGTCCGTGGGTGACGCCGTCGCGGAGGAGGTAGTCGACCAGGGCTCGTTTGAGTACGGGGTTGTTGTGGCCGTAGTTGAGTGATCCGGCACCGGCGAAGAAGTCGAGGTACTCGTGGCCGTCCTCGTCGTACATGCGGCTGCCGTGCGCACGGTCGAAGACGGTGGGCCAGCCGCGGCAGTAGCTGCGCACCTCCGACTCCAGGGTTTCGAAGACGCTGAGGTCGGGCTGGGTGATGGTCACGGCGAGATCGCTCCTTGGGGCGTGGTGGTCGGCAAGGGGGTCTGGCTTGTCGGCCGGGCCGCTCAGCGGGACAGCGGGCCGATGCGGTGCAGGACCTCGGGTTCGTGCGGGCCGTCCGGGAACCGGTCCGCCGCGAACAGCACCTCGCGCTCGACACGCGCCCCGTGGCGGGTGGCGTACGAGGCGAACAGACGCTCCGAGGCGGTGTTGCCCGGGGTGATCGTGGTTTCCAGGGTGGTCAGCGGGTGCTGCCGGGCGACCTGGGCGGTCAGCCCGTCCAGCAGCGCCCCGGCGAGACCGCGGCCCCGGTGCGCCGGGTCGACGGTGACCTGCCACACCAGGAGGGTCTGCGGGGCCTCGGGGCGGAGGTAGCCGGTGACGAAGCCGACGGGCCGTCCGTCCGCGTCCCGGGCCACCACCGAGGTGCCGGCGAAGTCACGGCACCACAGGAGATAGCTGTAGGAGGAGTTCAGGTCGAGGGTCTTGGAGTCCCTGGCGAGACGCCACAGGGCGGCGCCGTCCGCCACGTCAGGACGGTCGATCCGGAGCCCCTCCGGCATTTCCAGGAATTCCGCGGGCAGTTCTGGCAGGTCTGCTTGAGCGGCTGTCATGCGAATTCAACTTACCCAGCGAAAGTTGAAATTGCACCGTGAGTCGGGGTTACGGATGGGGCTTGTGTGTGTTATCGCGCGGGCGTGTGTGGCCGCGCGACAGGGCGATGGAAGGTGCCATTTTGCCCGGAAAATACCGGCGAAAAGGGGCGCGCTGTGGAATCGATCACACAGCTGTAATCACCATGGAATCCACCCGAATTACTTCGCCGGGTGTTCTCGGAATCTTCGCGTTTAGGCTTGAGGAAAGCGGGCAGAAGAGCACGGGAAGCTGCGCTGAATCAATCCGCGTGGACAAGGGGAGGGATACTGCGGAAAGGCTGCGCCGCTGTCAATGGCGGCAATGGCGGCAATAGCGGCAATGGTGGAGTGGAAGCCGGGTCCCGCGCCGGTGGTCCAGCCGAGCCGCGATCCCGTACGAGGCCCGCCGTGGCCGTGGCCGTGGCCGTGGCTATGGCCGTGTGAGGTGTGAGTGCGGCGGTGTGAGGTGCGGCGGCGGGCATGTGCGCACGCGCAGCATCGCGCTGCCCGCTCGGTCCTCAGTCCCTCGGGCCACCGTCCCGGCCCGCACCCCCGCCCGCGACGGCGGCGAACCGCTACCCCCAGGCCCGCTCCGCCGCCCGCCGCGCACCGAGAAGGTCCACGTCCAGTCCCCGCTCGGCCAGCGCCGCGCCCAGTGCCGCCAGACTCGACTGGACGGCGCCCGGCGTGGCGTCGGGACCGTAGTGGTTGACCCGGATCATCTCCTTCGCCAGCGCGCCCCCGCCCGCGGCCAGCGGCAGCGCGGGGTCCGACTCCAGGGCCCGCGCGACCAGCTCCGAGGCGACGACACCGTCCGGCGTGCGCAGCGTCGTGGCGACCGGCGCGGCCTCCGTGGCCTCGTGCACGTACGGCTCCAGGCCCCCGCCGAGGGCGAGCACGCCCGCGCGGGTCGCCCGCGCCGCGGCCGCGTGCCGGGCCATCACCGCGTCCAGCCCCTCGGCCTCGATCCGCTCCAGGCACGCCTCCAGCGCGAGCATCTCCAGCTGTGCCGGGGCGTGCAGCAGGGCACGGCGGCCGCCGTCGATCCACCGCTCCTTCCAGTCCAGCAGGGACAGGTACGAGCGGCGCGGCGCCCGCGGGTTGGCCGCCATGCGCGCCCACGCCCGCTCGCTCACCGAGATGGCCGACACCCCCGCGGGACCGCCCATCGCCTTCTGCGCCCCGATCACGCACAGGTCCACGCCCCACGCGTCCGGCAGCACCGGCTCCGCCCCGACCGAGGCGACCGCGTCCAGGTAGAAGAGCGCGCCGTGCTCCCGGACCACCGCGCCGATCTCCGCGACCGGGTTGGTGTTGCCGGTCGCCGCCTCCGCGTGCACCAGCGACACGAAGTCGACCGACGGGTGCGCGGCGAGCGCCTCCCGGATCCGCTCCGCCGTGACCGCGGTGTGGAACGGCACGGACACATCGATCACCGTGGCCCCGCAGTCGCGCAGCCAGTCGCCGAAGGTCTGCCCGTACGGCCCGGTGATCACGTTCAGTGCGGTGGTGCCCGGGCCCGCGGCCCCGCGGATGGCGCCCTCCAGCGGCAGCAGGGCCTCGCCCTGGGTGATCACCACGTCCTGCCGGGTGCCGAGCAGCCGCGCCACGCGGTCCTCGATCGAGGCGAAGCGCGCCGCGCTCAGCGGCGGCAGATCCAGGAAGGGGTGCGTCACGGTGGTGCTCTCTTCGCTCGTGGATACCGGTGGATACCGATGGTGGGCGGTACGCGCAGTACCGGTAAGAGGTTATCCGGCGGCCCTCGGAGCTCCTCCTGGGACGAGGTCCGCGCGCGGGGCGACCGGCCGGACGAGGCGGGCGACGGCCCAACTAAGGTGCCGTGCATGAGCGATCGCGCGGTGCTGCGGGTGAAGGGGCGGGTGCTCGTCGGGCCCGAGGACGTCCGGGACGAACTGTGGGTCGTCGGCGGCAGGATCTCGTACGAGCGTCCCGCCGGCGCCCGTGACGTCCGTACCGTCGAGGGCTGGGTCCTGCCCGGCCTGGTCGACGCGCACTGCCACGTCGGACTGGACGCCCACGGCCCCGTGCCCGACGACGTCTCGGAGAAGCAGGCCCTCACCGAGCGCGAGGCGGGCGCGCTGCTCCTGCGGGACGCGGGCTCCCCGTCCGACACCCGCTGGATCGACGACCGCGACGACCTGCCGAAGATCGTCCGAGCGGGCCGGCACATCGCCCGCACCCGCCGCTACATCCGCAACTACGCCCACGAGATCGAGCCGGACGACCTGGTCGCGTACGTAGCCCGGGAGGCCCGGCGCGGCGACGGCTGGGTGAAGCTGGTGGGCGACTGGATCGACCGCGACCTCGGCGACCTGGCGGCGTGCTGGCCACGGGACGCCGCCCGGGCGGCGATCGCGGAGGCCCACCGCCTCGGCGCCCGCGTCACGGCCCACTGCTTCGCCGAGGACTCCCTGCGCGACCTGGTGGAGGCGGGCATCGACTGTGTCGAGCACGCGACGGGCCTGACGGAGGACACCGTCCCGCTCTTCGCCGAGCGGGGCGTGGCGATCGTCCCCACCCTCGTCAACATCGCGACGTTCCCGCGGCTCGCGGACGGCGGCGAGGCGCGGTTCCCGCGCTGGTCCGCACATATGCGCCGACTGCACGAACGCCGTCACGACACCGTGCGGGCCGCGTACGACGCCGGGGTCCCCGTGTACGTCGGCACCGACGCCGGCGGCGGGCTGGCGCACGGACTGGTGGCCGGGGAGGTCGCCGAACTGGTGACCGCGGGCATCCCCCCGGTCGAGGCCCTGTCGGCGACGACGTGGGCTGCGCGGCGCTGGCTCGGCCGCCCCGGGCTCGACGAGGGGGCGCCCGCGGACCTGGTCGTGTACGAGGCGGATCCGCGGGCGGACGTACGCGTGCTGGGGGCGCCGCGGCGGGTGGTGCTGAACGGGAAGGTCGTCGGCTAGACCCCGTACCCGGGCGCCCGGGCCGGTGTGACGCCTGTGCTCCGGGACTCGAAGGAGCGTGCGCCCATCGTTCAGCCATGTGCGGAAACCACCCTTGCGGGTGAAGTCTCGCCAGGTTGATGCTTCTTCACCCTCCGTCCGCCAGGATTCACGAACCGCCGCCGCCGCCGGCGTTCCCCACGGGTCCCTGTCTGTGTCTGTCTGTGGTTCCCCGTGCCCGGAACGTCCGTCGGAGCAGCGTGTTCCCATCGGTCTCTTGGTCTTCTGTGAGGTCCCTCCATCGTGAACAGCAACTCCTTCCGCATGACCGCACGCCGCATAGCCGTCACCGCGGCGGCCACCGCGCTGGCCGCCGGTCCCGCCGTCCTGGCCGGCGCGGGCACGGCCCACGCGACCGGCGGCCACGGCAGCGCCGGCGCCACCGTGCTCCGTACGGGACTGGACGTCGCCCTGCTCGACAAGACCGCGGAGGTGCCGCTCGCGGTCACGCTCAACGAGGTACACGCCCCGCAGAGCGCCGAGAAGACCCTGCTCACCGCGGAGCTGAAGGGCGTCCACCACGGCAAGCCGTTCACGGTGGCGCGCGCGGACGTCGCCTCCGCGAAGGCGGCGGTCACCGAACAGCGGGCCGAAGGGGCCGTCACCCTCGTGAAAGCGAAGGTGCATGTGCCGGGGCTGCCGCTGCTGTCGCTGATCGAGGTCGAGAAGGTGACCTCCAAGGCGGTCTGCGAGACGGGCAAGGAACCCGTCGCCTCGGCCAATGTGCTCGGAACGGTGACGGTGCTCGGCAAGAAGGTCACGCTGACGGCCGCCGGCACGACCGAGGTCGAGGTGGAAGGGGTCGGTACGGTCCGGCTCGACCTGTCGCGGACGGACACCACCACGCACACGGCTGCCGCAACGGCGCTCGAACTCAAGGTGTCCGTCGAGCCGCGGAAGCTGAACGTGGCCAAGGTCGACGGCACGGTGACGCTCGCGGAAGCCACCTGTGAGGCGCCGGCGGCCGCCGGCGGGGCCGGGGTCGGTGCCGAGGGGCCGGATGACGGCTCGGGTGGCTCGCGGCCGGACGACGGAGCCGGCGGAGAGACAGAGAAGCCGGGCGGCGCGCCCGGTGACGAGCAGCAGTCCGGCGCCGAGCAGAAGTCCGGCGCGGGGCAGCTGTCCGCCGCGGACCAGCAGGCCGGTGCCGATCAGGCGGGCGGCGACGAGCCCCAGGGCGAGGCGTCCGGGGCGGCCGACCTCGCGGAGACGGGCGGCAGCTCCATGACGCCGTACATCGCGGGCGGCGCGGTTGCGCTGCTCGCGGCGGGCGGAGGAGCGGTGGCGCTGGCGCGCCGTTCCCGGGGCTGATCGGGACTGACGGGGGGCTCACCGGGAACTGACCGGGAGTCCACCCGGGAACCGACCGGGGGCTGCCGCCCCCCAGACCCCCGCTGTCGGCCTGGACGGTCTCGTCCTCAGGCGCCGGACGGGCTGATCTCAGCCCGTCCGGCGCTCTAGGGCAGCGCCCTGCCCAGTGCCCCCAAGAACCGGTCCACCGTCCCCCGGTCCCGCACCGCCAGCCGCAGCCACTCGTCGCCGAGCCCGGGGAACGTGTCCCCTCGGCGCACGGCGAAGCCCAGGCCGCGCAACCGGTGCCGTACCCCCGCCGCATCCGGCAGGCGGATCAGTACGAAGGGTCCCTCCGCCGGTTCGGCCACGCGCAGTCCGGCGGGGGCGAACCGGCGGAGTCCCGCCACCAGATGCGCACGGTCCGCCGCGATCCGGCGGGCCGCCTCCTCCGCCTCCGCCAGCGCCCGCGGCGACACACACGCCTCCGCCGCCGCGAGGGCCGGCGTCGACACCGGCCACAGCGGCTGGGCCCGTTCGAGGTCCGCGATCGTGTCCGGCGCCGCGAGGACGTACCCGATGCGCAGCCCGGCCAGCCCCCACGTCTTGGTCAGACTGCGCAGGACCACCAGTCCGGGCACGTCCGTACGGCCGGCCAGTGCCTCCCGCTCGCCCGGCACCGCGTCCATGAACGCCTCGTCGACGACCAGCGTGCGACCCGGGCGGGCCAGGGACGCGATCATCTCCGCCGGGTGCAGCACCGACGTCGGGTTGGTCGGGTTGCCGATCACCACCAGGTCCGCGCCCTCGGACACGGCCGCTGGATCCAGCCGGAAACCGTCCTCCGCGCGCAGCAGCACCCGGCCGACCGTGTGCCCGGCGTCCCGCAGCGCCGCCTCCGGCTCCGTGAACTGCGGGTGCACGACCACCGGCCGGCGCACCTTCAGCGCGCGGGCCAGCAGCACGAACGCCTCGGCGGCGCCCGCGGTCAGCAGCACCCGCTCCACGGGCAGCCCGTGCCGCGCCGCCACCGCGGCCCGCGCGGCCCGCCCGTCGGGGTAGGCGGCGAGCCCGGGAAGGGAGTCCGCTATCCGCTCCCGCAGCCACGCGGGAGGCGTGCCCGTACGGACGTTCACCGCAAGATCCGTGAGGGCGGCCCCGTCGTCCCGGACCTCGGCGTCACCGTGATGCCGGAGGTCGTGCTCAGTGTGCATGGGAGTGGGCGTGCCCGCCGTGGTGCCCGTGCCCGTGACCGTGGCCGTGCGAGTGACCGTGAGGGCCGTGACCGTGACCGTGCTCGCCGTCGTCGTCAGGGTGGAAGTGCGGCTGCTGCGGCAGGCCGACCTTGTCCTCGAAGCCCGGCAGCGCGATCCGGTACACGCACGAGTCGCAGTTCATGCGCAGATCGCCCTTGACGGCCTCCCGGTAGCGCTCCATCACCAGGTCCAGCAGCTCCGGCTCCGGACCGATGACGTCCGCCGACCGCACCTCCGTCTCCGGGTGCGCGGCCGCCCAGTCCTCCGTCTGCTGCCGCACCCGGTCCGGGAGGATGCCGGTGAAGAGGAAGTAGGGGAGGACGACGATCCGCTTCGCGCCCAGCTTCGCGCACCGGTCCAGGCCGCTCGGCACGTCCGGCGCCGCCAGCGACACGAACGCCGTCTCCACGCCCGCGTAGTCGCGGCCCTCCCACAGCAGCCGCGCCGCCTTGTGCACCTCGGCGTTGGCGTCCGGGTCGGTGGACCCGCGCCCGACCAGCAGCACGGTCACCTCGGACCGGTCGCCCGGGTCGTCGCCGAGCGCCTCGTCCAGCCGCCGCTCCAGCACGTTCAGCAGCGCCGGGTGCGGGCCGAGCGGGCGCCCGTAGGTGTACGAGATCCCGGGGTGGCGCTCCTTCTCGCGGGCCAGCGCCGCCGGGATGTCCCCCTTGGCGTGCCCGGCGGACACCAGCATCAGCGGTACGGCGGCGAACCGGCGCACCCCCTGCTCCACCAGCTCGGTCACGGCCTCGCCCAGCGGCGGCGGGGACAGCTCGATGAACCCGCCCGCGACGGGCAGGCCGGGGTTCCGGCGCCCCAGCTCCCGTACGAAGGAGCGGAACGCCTCGGCGCCCGCGTCGTCCCGGGTGCCGTGGCCGGCGATGAGCAGGGCGGGGGGCGGGGTGGTCACGGTTTCTCCTCAGGCACAGCGGAAGTGGTGGGGTGGTACAGCAGGGCGTTCAGCGCGGCCGCGGCGACAGCCGAACCGCCCTTCTCGGACACGTTGCTGACGGCGGGCAGCCCGCTCTCGCGGAGCGCGGCCTTGGACTCGGCCGCGCCGACGAAGCCGACGGGCAGGCCGATGACGAGCGCGGGGGAGGCGTCGAGGGTCAGCAGCTCCTCCAGGGCGGTCGGCGCGCAGCCGATCACCCAGAGCGCGCCGGGGCCGACCTGTTCGTACGCCAGCCGGACGGCGTGCGCGGAACGCGTCAGCCCGGGACCGGACTTGGCCTCCTTCAGCCGGCAGACGGTCTCCCGGCGGGTGATCCCGGCCGCGACCATCTCCACGTCCACGACCACCGGCGCCCCGGAGTGCAGCGCGGCGTGCGCCTTCTCCAGGTCGGCCTCGGCCATGACGAGGTCGGTCGCGTACTCGAGATCGGCGGCCGAGTGGATCACCCGCTCCACCACCGCCCTGGTCAGCGGCGGGAAGTGCGAGGTGTCCAGGCGGGCGCGCAGCCGCCGGAAGGACTCCTGCTCGATGGGGTGGACGATCCGGTCCGCCGGGGACGCGGGGTGTGCGGGGGGCGTCGCGCTCACTTGGCCTCCTCCTGCCAGCGGTAACCGCGCGGCGTGACCATGCGGCCCGCGATCTCGCGGGTCGCGGTGTTGCCGACGGTCACCACGGTCATCATGTCGACGGTCGCCGGGTCCAGGGCGGCCAGCGTCGTCAGACGGCTGGACTCGTCCGCGCGGGACGCGTTCCGTACGACACCCACGGGCGTCGTCGGCTCCCGGTGCTCCGCGAGGATCGCCAGCGCCTTGGGCAGCTGCCAGTCACGGCCCCGGCTGCGCGGGTTGTAGAAGGTGACCACGATGTCGGCCTCGGCTGCCGCCCGCACCCGCCGCTCGATGACCTCCCACGGCGTGTGCAGGTCGGACAGGCTGATCGACACGTGGTCGTGGCCCAGGGGTGCGCCGAGGATCGCCCCGGCCGCGAGCGCCGCCGTGACCCCCGGGACACCGACCACGTCGATGTCGTCGGACGCCTCGGCCAGCGCGGGCGACGCCATCGCGTACACGCCCGCGTCACCGCTGCCGATCAGGGCCACCGCGTGCCCCTTCCGCGCCTCGGCGACCGCCGTGCGCGCCCGCTCCTCCTCGGCGCCGAGGCCGGACTCGAGGATCCGGGTGCCGGGGCGCAGCAGGTCGCGGATCTGGTCGACGTACTGGTCCAGGCCGACGAGCACGGACGCGCGCCGCAGTTCCGCCGTCGCGCGCGGGGTGAGCAGGTCGCGGGCGCCGGGGCCGAGCCCGACGACGGCGAGCCGGCCGCGCCCGGGACGCCGTACGACGGCGCAGGTCGCCATGGCGGGACGGCCGTCCGGGCGCTCCGACTTCCGCTTGGGGACGAGGAGTTCGCCGCCACGGGCCAGGGCGGCGGCCTCCGCCACGGACGGCGTGCCGACGGCGGCGAGCGGCGCGTCGGACGGGTTCGGCACGCTCACGCGCGCGAGTTCCTCCGCGCCGTACGTGACCAGAGGCACCCCGAGCCGTTCGGCCGCCGCCACGATGCCGGGCTCGTCCGCCTTCGCGTCCACGGTCGCGAGCTCGGCGACGCTGTGGACGGACAGGCCCGCGTCCCGCAGGGCGCCCTCGACGAGACCGAGGACCTCGTCCGCGGGCGCGTCCTTGGAGGCGCCCACCCCGACGACCAGGGTCGGCGGGCGCAGCAGCACCTCGCGTCCGGCGGGGGCAGGACCGGCGAGACGGTCCGTCAGCCGGATGACGTGCGCGTACGGTCCGCCGTCCGTCACCGGCAGCGGCGGCAGCGGCCAGCTCACCTCCGTCTCCAGCGCCACCGGCTCCCCGTCCAGCAGGGCCCGCGTCACCCCGGCGACATCGCCCTCCACCGGGAGGCCGAGGGTGTCGAGGCCCGGCAGGTCCACGGCGTCCGTCGCCGTCGTCACCACCGGCTCGGCGCCCAGCACCTCGGCCACCTCGCGGGCGAGCGCGTTGGCACCGCCGCCGTGCCCGCCGACGAGGGACACGGCGAACCGCCCGGCCTCGTCCACGCACACCACACCCGGGTCGGACGTCTTGTCGCCCAGCAGCGGCGCGACCAGCCGGACCACCGCCCCGGTCGCGAGGAAGCACACCAGCCGGTCGCACTCCCCGAACGCCCGCCGCACGGCGTCCCCCACGGGTCCGTCGTACACGCGCGTGCGCTCCGGCCACGCCGCGGCCAGCCGGTCACGGGCCGCCGCGCCCGCCGCGGTGGCGGAAATCAGGCCGATCACTGGACTACTCCTTCAACTTCCGTATGTGTCACAGGTGTCGTACGTGCCGGGGGCCTCTCGCCCCACAGCAGGAAAACGGGATTGGTTGCCGCGAGCCGGGTGACGTCCCCGGGCAGCGGCGCGAGCCGGGACGACTGGAGCAGCACACCGTCACAGCCGAACCCGGCCGCCACGAGCGCGTCCCGCGCCGCCGGCACCCGGTCCAGCGCGGCCACGGCGACCACCACGGTCCGCCGGGCGCGCCGCGCGCACGCGGTGACGATGGCGGGCAGCTCCCGGCCCCCGCCGCCGATGAACACCGCGTCAGGGTCGTCCAGATCGGACAGCACCGTCGGTGCCGCCCCGTGCACCACATGGACGTCGACACCATGTGCGGCGGCGTTGGCGTTGATGCGCTCCACACCGTCCCGGGTCTTCTCCACCGCGACGGCGGCGGCGCCGAGCCGCGCGCACTCCACGGCCACCGATCCGGATCCCGCGCCCACGTCCCACACGAGGTCGCCCAGGCGCGGCCCCAGCCGGGCCAGAGCCAGCGCCCGCACCTCGAACTTGGTGATCATCGAGTCGCGGTGCGCGAACGCGTCCTCGTCCAGTGCCCAGCCGGCGGGCCCGGGCGGCGCTCCGGCCACGGTCCGCGCGGGGGCGCTCACGGACGGCCGCTCCTCGTCCAGGCACAGCACGACGTTCACCGCGTCGCCCCAGTCCCGGGCCGCGGCCTCGGCCGGCGTCACCCGTTCCAGCCGCTCGCGCGCCGGATCGCCGAGCGCGGACGCCACCACCAGCACGCGCCGGCTGGCCCGCAGCCCCGCGCCCAGTTCGGCGGGCCCGGCGCCCGGCCCGGTGAGCACGGCGACCTTCGGGCGGGCCCGGCACACGTTCAGAGCGGTGCGCGGGTCGCGTCCGTGCGCGCTGACCACCACGGCGTCGTCCCAGGTCAGCCCGAGCCGCGCGAACGCGGTCGCGACGGACGACACCCCCGGCCGTACGTCCAGGCGCCGCGGCCCGAACCGCTCGGCGAGCGCCCGTACGATCCCGAAGAACCCGGGGTCGCCGGAGGCGAGGACGACGACCGGACCGTCCGGCTCGTCCGCGTTCCCGCCGTGCTTGGCGAGGTGCTCCCCGATCGCGTCCAGCGCGGGCGCCAGCGGGCCGAGAACGATGCGTGCCACGGTGTCCGGCAGTCCGGCCGCATCCAGGTGCCGCCGGGCGCCCACGACGAGCGCCGCCCCCGCCAGCGCCTCCCGGGCGTCCGGCGTGAGGGGCGCCCCCGTGCCCGTACCGATGACGGTGATCACGCCTGGGTGCTCCGTTCCCGCGCCCGTTCCTCGCGCAGGGCCTTGCGGGCCTGGGGGTCGGCCTTCCGGTACCCGTGGAAGTGACCCGGGTGGTACAGGTGCGAGCGCGTGCCGTGCGCGTCGAGGGCCGGGCCGACCAGGAACAGCGTGTGCTTCCACAGCTTGTGCTCCTTGACGGTCTCCTCCAGGGTGCCGATCGTGCACTTCACGACCAGTTCCTCGGGCCAGGTCGCCTGGTACGCGACGACGACGGGCGTGCTCGTCGGATAGCCGCCCTCCAGCAACTCCCGCACCAGCTGACCGCTGCGCGCGGCCGACAGGAACACCGCCATCGTCGTGCCGTGCTTGGCGAACTCCCGTACCTCCTCGCCGGGCGGCATGGGCGTCTTGCCGCCGCCGAGCCGGGTGAGCACCACGGACTGCGCGACCTCGGGGATCGTCAGCTCCCGCTGGGCGAGCGCCGCCACGGCGGAGAAGGAGGACACCCCCGGCACGACCTCGGTCGCGATGCCGATCTCGGCGCACCGGTCGAGCTGCTCCTGCGTACCGCCCCACAGCGCCGGGTCGCCGGAGTGGATGCGGGCGACCTTCAGGCCCTCCTCGTGGGCCCGCCGGTAGACGGCGACGACGTCCTCCAGGGACATGGCCGCGGAGTCCAGGATCTCGGCGTCCTCACGCGCGTGGTCGAGGACCTCCGCCTGGACCAGGCTGGCCGCCCAGATCACGACGTCCGCCGCCGCGATGGCGCGGGCGGCACGGAACGTCAGCAGGTCGGCGGCGCCGGGGCCGGCACCGACGAAGGTCACCTTGCCGGTGGGGGCATCGGCCATGGGGAATCGGTCCTCTCGTACGGAAGGTCAGGTGGTGGTTCGGATACTGCGGGTACTGCCGGGAGTGGGGTGCGGAGCGGCCGGAGGGGCCGGAGCGGCCGTCAGAGCTTGCCCCCGCGCCCGTCGTCGCGCCGCGCGGGCGCGATCAGCGTGGACAGGTACGGCAGCGGGGCGTCCTCGAGCTCGGCCGCCGGCCGGATCGACTCCTCCGGCAGCCCCAGCGCCGAACCCCACACCGCGTCCCGCGTACGCCCCGTCTCCCGCAGCGCCGTCGCCACCTCGCCCGCGAGCCGCCCGAACTTGTACGCCACCACCGTGCCGGGACCCTCCAGGGCCTCCTTCAGCACGGCGGAACCCGCCGTCACCGGCACCAGCGTCAGGGGCTCGGTGCCCTCCGTCAGCACCGCGCCGCTGCGTGCCGCCAGGTCCTGCATGGCGGTGATGCCCGGCACCGTCTCCACCGCCAGCTCCGGCACCGACTCCGCCACCGTCTGCGCGAGATAGGTGAAGGTCGAGTAGACGTTCGGGTCGCCGATGGTCGCGAACGCCACCGTGCCGTGCTCGCGCAGCAGCCCGGCCACCCGCTCGCCCGCCGCGTCCCAGGCCGCCTCGCGGCGTGCCCGGTCGGTCCGCTCGTTCAGCGCGAAGACGACCCGTACGACCTTCTCGGCGGGCACGTAGTGCAGCACCGTCGCCTCGGCGCGGCCCCGCTCCAGCGTGTCCATCACGGGCACGACGACGACCGCGGCCTCGCGCAGCGCGTTGACGCCCTTCACGGTCACCAGCTCGGGATCGCCCGGGCCCACGCCGACCCCGATGAGGCGATGTTCCGTCGTCATGATGTGGTGACTCCTCGTTCGTGCCCGTGAGGGGGCGTGGTTGCGTCGGCGGAGGTGATTCCGTCGCCGAAGGTGACCGGACCGTGCCTGCCGTCCAGCACGGCGGTGAGCGCCGGCACCGTCCCCCGGAAGATCTCCAGCCCGGCGCCGAGCGCCGCCAGTTCGTCCGCGACCCGGTCCGGCTCGGGGTGGCGCGCCGTGAACGCCAGCAGCGGCAGCACCGGCAGTCCCCGCTCCGACGGGTGGACGGTCGTCCCCCAGTCGAGCAGGAAGGGCACCAGCCCGTCCCCGCCCCGGTCATGACCGTGCGGCAGCGGCATCGTCAGCCGCCAGGAGATCGTGCCGCCCTCCGGAGTGGCACGTGCCATGGCGACCGGCTCGCCCGGGTCGTAGCCGCGCTCCCGGGCACCGGCCACGCGCGCGTCGATGTCCGGCACGCGGACGGCCCAGTGGACCAGGCGCGGCCCGGTGAGCGCGTCGATGCCGAACCAGCGCGGGCCGTCCGGGGCGGGCTGCCCCTCGTCGGGCCCGACGATCTCCAGATAGCCGCCGTTCCCGGTGCCGAGCAGGTAGTTGCGGGTGCCGAGCCCGGGATGGCTGCCGCCCTCGACCGGGCGGACGCCGGTCAGCTCGGCCACCTCCTCGACGGTGCGGGCGAGGTCGGGCGTGGCGAAGACCAGGTGGTCCAGCGGAAACGTGCTGCTCACTGTGCGCCCCTTCCGGCGTACTCGACCAGCCGCCGCGCCATGGACGGCTCGGCGGCCCAGTGCACATGCAGATAGGACGCGTGCACGCTGCCGTCCACGCCGCCCAGGAAACCCTCCGCCCGGCGTACCGGACGGGTCAGCCCCCACGCGGGCGGGGAGCCCGCGCCGGGCTCCAGCACCGTCCGGTGGAACTCGTGGCCGCGCACGCGCGTGCCGGCCGCGGCCAGCGCGCTGTCGCTCACGGCCACCGCCTCCCGGTAGCCCAGCGTCAGCCGCTCCGACATCCGCGCGTCCGCGTCCAGCACCCCGCACATCGGCCGTCTGTCCAGCGACCGGGCCAGATACAGCAGCCCGGCGCACTCGGCGGCCACGGGCGCCCCGGACCGCGCCAGCGCGGCGATCTGCTCCCGCAGCGGCTCGTTGGCGGACAGCTCCGGCGCGTACACCTCGGGGAACCCGCCCCCGACGACCAGCCCCCGCGTGTCCTCCGGCAGCTTCTCGTCCCGCAGCGGATCGAAGGGCACCACCTCGGCGCCCGCGGCCGTCAGCAGCTCCCCGTGCTCGGCGTACGAGAACGTGAACGCGGGGCCCGACGCCACGGCCACGACGGGACGGTGATTCCCGGTCATGGCAGCGAGCTCCGGCTCCCAGGGGGCCGTGTCCAGCGGGGGAGCGGTACGGGCCAGGGCCAGCAGTGCGTCCAGGTCGCAGCCCGCCCGTACCCGATCCGCCAGCGCCCGCACCGACTCGACGGCGTCCGCGTGCCGTTCGGCGACCGGGACGAGGCCCAGGTGCCGCGACGGCGTGCGCACTTGCCCGTCGCGGCGCAGCACGCCCAGCACCGCCACGCCCGACTCGTCGAGCGCCTCGCGCAGCAGCTCCTCGTGCCGGTCGGAGGCCACCTTGTTGAGGATGACGCCGCCGATCCGCACCTCCGGGTCGAACGACGCGAACCCGTGCACCAGCGCCGCCACCGACCGCGACTGCGACGAGGCGTCCACGACCAGCACCACGGGAGCCCGCAGCGCCTTGGCCACCTGGGCGGTCGAGGCCAGCTCACCCTGCCCCGCCGCCCCGTCGAACAGCCCCATCACGCCCTCGACCACGGCCAGGTCGCAGCCCGCCGCGCCGTGCGCGAAGAGCGGCGCGAGCAGTTCCGTACCGCACAGGTACGCGTCGAGGTTGCGGCCGGGACGGCCGGTCGCGAGGGCGTGGTAGCCCGGGTCGATGTAGTCGGGTCCCACCTTGTGCGGGGACACGGCGAGACCGCGCTCCGCGAACGCCGCCATCAGCCCCGTCGCCACGGTCGTCTTCCCGCTGCCGGACGAGGGCGCGGCGACGACGAGCCGGGGCACCCGGCAGGAACGGCTCGCGCCGCTCGCGCCGGTCACATCGGCCGCAGGATTCACACCGGTCACCACTCGATGCCCCGCTGGCCCTTCTGGCCCACGTCCATCGGGTGCTTGACCTTCGACATGTCGGTGACGAGGTCGGCGAAGTCCACGAGCTTCTCCGGCGCGTTCCGCCCGGTGATCACGACGTGCTGGGTCCCCGGCCGATTGCGCAGGACCTCGACGACCTCGTCCGTGTCGACCCAGCCCCAGTGCATCGGGTACGCGAACTCGTCGAGCACGTACAGCCGGTACGTCTCGTCCGCCAGGTCCCGCTTGACCTGCTCCCAGCCCTCGCGGGCCTTCTCCTCGTTGTCCATCTGGGCGTCCCGCTGGACCCAGGACCAGCCCTCGCCCATCTTGTGCCAGGCGACGGACCCGCCCTCGCCGGAGTCCCCGAGCACCCGCAGCGCCCGCTCCTCGCCGACCTTCCACTTCGCCGACTTGACGAACTGGAACACCCCGATCGGCCACCCCTGGTTCCAGGCGCGCAGCGCCAGCCCGAAGGCGGCGGTCGACTTGCCCTTGCCGACGCCCGTGTGCACGACGACGAGCGGACGGTTGCGGCGCTGACGGGTCGTCAGACCGTCGTCCGGTACGACACTCGGCTGCCCCTGCGGCATTACGCGGCCCTCCTGTTGCTGCCCTGAACATCCCTGACCAGCCCGGCGATCGAGTCCGCCCGCAGCTCGTCCAGCGTCACGGCCGTACCGCCCAGCTCACCCGCGAGCTGCCCCGCGAGCCCCAGCCGCACCGGCCCCGCCTCGCAGTCCACGACCACGGACGCGACACCCTCGGCGGCGAACAGCCGCGCCGCACGCCCCGCCAGCGCGACGGGCTCCGGGCCACCGGTGGCCCGCCCGTCCGTCACGACCACGACCAGCGGCCGGCGCGCCGCGTCCCGCAGCCGCTCGACCCGCAGCACGTCGTGCGCCTTGAGCAGCCCGGCGGCGAGCGGCGTCCGCCCACCGGTGGGCAGCGACTCCAGCCGGGCCGCCGCCGCGTCCACGGACGAGGTCGGCGGCAGCGCCACATCGGCGGCCGACCCCCGGAACGTCACCAGCCCCACCTTGTCCCGCCGCTGGTACGCGTCCAGCAGCAGCGACAGCACGGCACCCTTCACGGCACTCATCCGCTGCCGGGCCGCCATCGATCCGGAGGCGTCCACGACGAACAGCACGAGATTGCCCTCGCGCCCTTCGCGCGCGGCCTGCCGCAGATCGTCCCTCCGGACGACGAGTCCCGGGCCCGACCGGCCCCGCGCCCGCTGGTGCGGCGCCGCGGCCTGCACGGTCGCCGCCAGGTGCAGCTTGGTGAGCGTGCCCCGGGGCCGCCGGGCCCCGGTGGTCCGCCCGTGCTCGGTCCGCGCGCGCGAGCGCCGCCCGGCGGCACCCTCACCGATGCCGGGCACGCTCAGCACCTTCGTACGGAACGGCTCGGCGGCCCGTACGGCGGACTGCTCGCCCGCGCCGGCACCGGATGGCCGGGTCTCGCCGCCGTCGGCGGCCTCGGGCTGGGCGGGGGCGTCGCCCGCCTGGGGACCGTCTTCCTGGGGACCGCCGTCCTGAGGCGGCTGCCCGCCGCCTCCGTCGGGACCGCCAGGACCGTCCGGGTCGTCGTCGCCGTCGTTCCCGTCCTGCCCGCCGAACTGCTCCAGCGTCTCGTCGAGCTTGTCCTCGTCGAGGCCGGGCGCGTCAAAGGGGTTCCGGCGCCTGCGGTGCGGCAGCGCCAGCAGCGCGGCCTGCCGGACGTCCTCGGCGAGCACGTCCGTCCGGCCCGCCCACGCGGCCAGCGCCGTCGCCGTCCGCGCCATCACGATGTCGGCGCGCATGCCGTCGACCTCGAACGCGGCACAGGTCGCCGCTATCTGCCGCAGCGCCCCGTCGCCGAGCCGTACGGAGGGCAGCAGCTCCCGCGCCGCCACGATCCGGGCCCGTACGGCGGCCTCCTCGTCGGCCCACCGCCCCGCGAAACCGTCCGGGTCGTCGTCGTACGCCAGCCGCCGCCGTACGACCTCGACC
Organism: Streptomyces poonensis; assembly: GCF_014650915.1. Lineage (GTDB taxonomy): Bacteria > Actinomycetota > Actinomycetes > Streptomycetales > Streptomycetaceae > Streptomyces > Streptomyces poonensis. The sequence goes on from NZ_BMVW01000017.1 coordinate 131,368, forward strand.
CGCTGGTCGGGTTCGCGCGACGCGGCGACCTCCACGGTCAGCCCGAACCGGTCGAGGAGTTGCGGCCGCAGCTCGCCCTCCTCGGGGTTCATGGTCCCGACGAGCAGGAAGCGGGCGGCGTGCCGTACGGAGACACCCTCGCGCTCCACGTAGGAGGCGCCCATGGCGGCGGCGTCGAGCAGCAGGTCGACGAGGTGATCGTGCAGCAGGTTCACTTCGTCGACGTAGAGGATGCCGCGGTGCGCGTCGGCCAGCAGGCCCGGCTCGAAGGCCTTGACCCCCTCCGCGAGCGCCCGCTCGATGTCGAGCGCGCCCACCAGGCGGTCCTCGGAGGCGCCGACGGGGAGTTCGACCATGCGCGACGGACGCGAGGTGCCGTTGCCGGCCTCGTGCGGCCCGTCCGGACACTGGGGGTCGGGAGAGGCCGGGTCGCAGGAGAAACGGCAGCCGGGGACGACGTCTACCTCCGGCAGCAGGGCGGAGAGAGCGCGTACGGCCGTGGACTTGGCGGTGCCTTTCTCCCCCCGGACCAGGACTCCGCCGACCGCAGGGCTGACGGCGTTAAGGAGCAGGGCGAGGCGAAGGTCGTCCTGTCCTACGACAGCAGTGAAAGGAAACGGCGTGCTCACGCGGTGATCACTCCTTCGGGTGACGCAAGGGAGAGCGGCTCGCGGTCAGGCCGAAGGCCGGTCAAGGTGATGTTCTGGTCCCCGCCGATGCGGGGATGGTCCGACGCGGACGCTCGGCGACGAGATGCACCGTGTGTCGTCCCCGCCGACGCGGGGGTTCGGGAGAAGGTCATTCGCTCCCCTCCAGATCTCCCTCAAGCTCGAGGTAGGTCGCCCGGAGCCGGTCCAAGGTCTCCTGGTCCGGCTCCGCCCACAGCCCTCGGTCCGCCGCTTCCAGCAACCGTTCCGTGATGCCCCGCAGAGCCCAGGGATTGGACTTCCGCATGAACTCCTGGTTCTCCGGCGAGAACACGTACTCGGCCGACAACTTCTCGTACATCCAGTCGTCCACGACCCCGGCCGTCGCGTCGTACCCGAACAGGTAGTCCACGGTGGCCGCCATCTCGAACGCGCCCTTGTACCCGTGCCTCCTCATGGCGCTCATCCAGCGCGGATTGACTACACGAGCCCGGAAGACGCGGTGAGTCTCCTCACCCAACGTCCGTGTCCGAATTTGATCGGGTACGGCGGAGTCACCCACGTACGCCTCGGGGCTCTCGCCCGTCAGGTGGCGCACCATGGCGACCATGCCGCCGTGGTACTGGAAGTAGTCGTCCGCGTCGACGAGGTCGTGCTCGCGGGTGTCCACGTTCTTCGCGGCCACGGCGATCCGCTTGAACGCCGTCTCCATGTCCCCGCGCGCGGCCCGCCCGTCGAGCCCGCGCCCGTACGCGTAGCCGCCCCAGACGGCGTACACCTCGGCGAGGTCGGCGTCGCTCCGCCAGTTCCGCGCGTCGATCAGCGGCAGCAAACCCGCCCCGTACGCCCCCGGCTTCGAGCCGAAGATCCGGGCCGTCGCGCGCCGCCGGTCGCCGTGCTCGGCGGTGTCCTCGTCGGCGTGGGCGCGGACGTAGTTCTGGTCGGCCGACTCGTCGAGCTCCGCCACCGCCCGCACCGCGTCGTCGATCAGCCCGACCACGTGCGGGAACGCGTCCCGGAAGAACCCGGAGATACGGACCGTGACGTCGATGCGCGGCCGGCCCAGCTCCTCGGCCGGCACGATCTCGAAGCCGGTCACCCGGCGCGACGCGTCGTCCCACACCGGACGGCACCCCAGCAGCGCCAGGATCTCGGCGATGTCGTCGCCCTGGGTGCGCATGGCCGACGTACCCCAGACCGTCAGGCCCACGGACTTCGGGTACTCACCGGTGTCCTGCAGATACCGCTGCACCAGCGAGTCCGCGAGCGACTGGCCGACCTCCCAGCTCAGCCGGGACGGGATGGCCTTGGGGTCGACGGAGTAGAAGTTGCGGCCGGTCGGGAGGACGTTGACCAGGCCGCGCGTCGGCGAGCCGGACGGACCGGCCGGGACATAACCGCCGTCCAGCGCGCGCAGGATGTGACCGATCTCGTCCGTGGTGCGGGCGAGGCGCGGCACGACCTCGTCGCACGCGAACTTCAGCACCGCCACCGCGTCCGGCAGTTCGGTACCGCCGAGCACCTCACGCACCAGCGCGGGCGCGGCAGAACCGTCCCACCCACGCTCCTCCATGCCCTCCGCGACCCGTCGGCAGAGCTGCTCCAGCAGGTCGATGGCGTCGGCGGCCGTACGGGACGGGCCGTCCACCAGGTCCGTCAGCTCCACCGGCACCTTCACCGGCGCGCCCGGCTCGGCGAGCAGCTCCTTCTCCACCAGCCCGAAGTGCTCGGCCAGCGAAGCCCTGAGCCCCGGCAGCGCGTTGGCCTGCCCGCCCCACACCTGGGAGGCGCGCAGCACGGCGAGCACGAGGTTGACGCGCGGCTCGCCGACCGGGCCGCCGCCCAGGATGTGCAGGCCGTCGCGGATCTGCACGTCCTTGATCTCGCACAGGTAGCCGTCGATGTGCATGACGAACTCGTCGAAGTCGTCGTCGTCCGGCTGGTCGTCGACGTGCAGGTCGTGGTGGAGTTCCGCCGCCTTGACCAGGGTCCAGATCTGCGCGCGGACCGCCGGGGCCTTCGTCGGGTCGAGGTCCGACACCAGCGCGTACTCGTCGAGGAGCTGCTCCAGCTTGGCCAGGTCGCCGTAGGTGTCCGCGCGGGCCATCGGCGGCACGAGGTGGTCGACGACCGTGGCGTGGCCGCGGCGCTTGGCCTGGGTGCCCTCGCCGGGATCGTTGACGATGAAGGGATAGATCAGAGGCAGATCACCCAGGACCGCGTCGGGCGCGCACCCGCGCGACAGCCCGAGACCCTTGCCCGGCAGCCACTCCATCGTGCCGTGCTTGCCCATGTGCACGATCGCGTCGGCACCGAACGAGTTCTCCAGCCACCGGTACGCCGCCATGTAGTGGTGCGACGGCGGCATGTCCGGGTCGTGATAGATCGCGATCGGGTTCTCGCCGAAGCCGCGCGGCGGCTGGATCATGACGACGACGTTCCCGAACTGCAGCGACGCCAGCACGATGTCGTCGCCGTCCACGTAGAGGCTGCCGGGCGGCTCGCCCCACGCCTCCAGCATGGCGTCGCGCAGTTCGCTGTCGAGCTTGTCGAACCAAGCCTGATAGTCGGCGAGCGGCACGCGCGCGGGAGCCGCGGCGAGCTGCTCCTCGGTGAGCCATTCGACGTCGTGGCCGCCGGCCTCGATGAGGCGGTGGATCAGCTCGTCGCCGTTGTCCGGGTGGCCCTCCACGACGTATCCGGCGTCCCGGAGGGCATCGAGCACCCGTACCGCCGAAGCCGGCGTGTCCAGGCCGACCGCGTTCCCGACCCGCGAGTGCTTGGTCGGGTACGCGGTGAAGACGAGCGCGATCTTCTTCTCGGCGTTCTCCTTGTGCTTCAGCTGCGCGTGCCGTACGGCGATCCCGGCCACCCGCCCGGCCCGCTCGGGATCGGCGACGTACACGGGGACGTCGTCCGGGCCCTGCTCCTTGAAGGAGAACGGGACGGTGATCAGCCGGCCGTCGAACTCCGGGATCGCGACCTGCATCGCCGCGTCCATGGGGGAGAGGGCCGCGTCCGACGCGTCCCACGCCTCGCGGGAGGACGTGAGGCACAGCCCCTGCAGCACCGGGATGTTCAGGTCGGCGAGCGCCCCGATGTCCCAGGACTCCTCGTCACCGCCCGCCGACGCCTGCGAGGCGTGCGTGCCGCCGGCCGCGAGCACGGTGGCGACCAGCGCGTCGGCCCGCCCGAGGATCTCGTACAGGCCCTCGTCCGCGCCGCGCAGCGAACCGCAGTAGACCGGGAGCGCGTCGGCGCCCCGCGCCTCGATCGCGTCGCACAGGGTGTCCACGAAGGCGGTGTTGCCGCTCAGTTCGTGGGCCCGGTAGAAGAGCACGCCGACGGTCGGGCGGCCTTCCCGTAGTTCACGGGAGCCGTGGACGCCGTACTCCGGCATCTTCCGCGGCTCCTCGAAGCCCTCGCCCGTCAGCAGCACGGTGTCGGACAGGAAGCGCGCCAGCTCGGTGAGGTTCTCCGGGCCGCCCTCGACGAGGTACCGCAGCGCCTCTGCCACCACGCCCGCCGGCACCGACGACTCGGCCATCAGCTCGGCGTCGGGCACGGATTCGCCGCCGAGCAGCACGGTCGGGACGCCCGACGCCTTCAGCGCCGCGAGCCCGTCCTCCCAGGCGCGCTTGCCGCCGAGGAGGCGTACGACGGCGATGTCCGCGCCGTCGAGGAGTCCCGGCAGCTCCTCCGCGACGTTTACGCGGGTCGGGTTGCCGATCCGGTAGGAGGCGCCGGAGGCACGGGCCGCCAGCAGATCCGTGTCGGCGGTCGACAACAACAGCACAGTGCTCATGCGGGCGCTCCCGGTGCGATGAAGGGCAGTCCTGTGGGCGCGCCGGACTCGATGAGCCGCCACAGCGCGTCCGTGTCCGCGTGGTGTTCGATGAGGTCGCCGAGCCGGTCGAGCTGCTCCTCGCGCAGCGCGGCGAACGAGGTGTCGGGGGCGGGTACGAAGCGGCGGCCCGCGGCGGCCGCCACCTCGCGCAGGAAGGCCCGCCGGAAGCCGTCCGACTCCAGCGAACCGTGCCAGTGGGTGCCCCAGGTCTGGCCGACCCGACAGCCGTCCAGGAAGGTCTCCCCGCCCTGGACGTCGGCGACGCCGTGATGGATCTCGTATCCCTCGACGTCCTCGCCGAGAGCCCGGCCCACCGGCCGGGTCAGGGTCTTCTCGCGCGCGAACCGCACCCGCACCGGCAGCACCCCGATCCCGTCGACGTGCCCCGCACGCGACTCGACCTCGTCCTCGATGTGTTCGCCGAGGAGCTGGAAGCCGCCGCAGATGCCGAGGACGGGGCGCCCTTCGGCGGCGCGGCGCGCGAGGGCGTCCGCGAGCCCGCGCTCGCGCAGCCACTCCAGGGCGCGCACGGTACCGCGCGTTCCAGGGATCACCACCAGGTCCGCGTCGGCCAGCTCCTCCGGCCGGTCCACGAAGCGCACGACGACACCGGGTTCGGCGGCGAGGGCGTCCACGTCGGTGAAGTTGGACATCAGCGGGACCGCGCACACGGCCACGCGCAGCACGTCCTCGCCCACGGGCGGGGCCACGGCCGACTCCCGTACGGTCCCGCGCAGCGATACGCGCAGCCCGTCCTCCTCGTCGATGCCGAGGCCGTGCCGGAAGGGGAGGACACCGTACGTGTGCCGGCCGGTGAGCCCGTGCAGCATGTCGAGCCCCGGTTCCAGCAGCGAGACGTCGCCGCGGAACTTGTTGACGAGGAACCCGGCGACGAGTTCCTGGTCCTCGCGCGAGAGCAGCGCCACCGTTCCGAAGAAGGAGGCGAAGACGCCGCCGCGGTCGATGTCGCCGACGACGAGGACGGGCAGGCGGGCGCCCCGCGCGATGCCCATGTTGACGATGTCGGTCCGCCGGAGATTGATCTCGGCGGGCGAACCGGCCCCCTCACAGATCACCGCGTCATACGTGCCCCGCAGCTCGGCGAGGCACTCCAGCACGGTCCCGAGGAGCCGCTGCTGCCGCCCGCCGTGGTACCCACGCGCGCTCATCTCGCCCACCGGCTTGCCCAGCAGCACGACCTGGCTGCTCTGCTCGCCGCCGGGCTTGAGCAGTACGGGGTTCATGAGCGCGGTCGGTTCCACGCGGCACGCCTGGGCCTGCATGGCCTGCGCCCGCCCGATCTCGGCGCCCTCGCGCGTCACGAACGAATTGAGGGACATGTTCTGCGCCTTGAACGGCGCCACCTTCACGCCCTGCCGGACCAGCCACCGGCAGATCCCGGCGGTGACGACGCTCTTGCCGGCGTCGGAGGTGGTCCCGGCGACGAGCAGTCCACCACTCATGACGTACGCCCCTTCCTGGAGGCCTTCCCGGATGCCTTTCCGAAGGCCCCGCGGCCGACCCCGCGGCCGAGCAGCCGCACGCCGGCGCACACGCCGAGCGCGAGCCAGCTCACCCGCCGGGACAGCCGTACGGCCCGCTCGATGTCGTCGGCCACGACGGCGCGCCCGTCGCCGTTCAGCACGGGCCGGTGCTCCACCCGCCCCCCGTACGACAGGGTCCCGCCCAGCCGGACGCCCAGCGCCCCCGCGAACGAGGCTTCGACGGGTCCGGCGTTGGGGCTGGGGTGCTTGCGTGCGTCCGCGCGCCAGGCGCGCGCGGCCGGGCGCGGGGCGCCGCCGGCGAGGACGGCGAGCACGGCGGTCAGCCGCGCTCCCGGCCATCCGGCGAGGTCGTCGAGGCGCGCGGACGCCCACCCGTAGCGCAGGTACCGGGGCGACCTGTGCCCCACCATGGCATCGAGCGTGTTGACGGCCCGGAAGCCGACGAGCCCCGGCACGCCGCCCGCGGCGCCCCACACGAGCGCTCCCACGACGGCGTCGGAGGTGTTCTCGGCGACGGACTCGACGACGGCCCGGGCGATCCCGTCGGCGTCGAGGGCGTGCGGGTCCCGTCCGCACAGGTGCGGCAGCCGCGCGCGGGCGGCCTCGACGTCACCGGCCTGGAGGGCCCGTCCGATGGTCCGTGCCTCACGGGCGAGGGACGTGCCACCGACGACGGCCCATGTGGCGGCCGAGGTCAGGGCGACGGAGGCGACGGGGGAGGTGCGGACGGCACGTGCGGCGACGGCGGCCAGGGTCGCGGCCCCGCCGGCGCACACGGCGGTGTGCAGCGCGCCCCACCCACGGTGGTCCCGCCACAGCCCTCGTTCCACGGCAGCCGCGGCCCGCCCGAACACGGCGACCGGATGCCCGCGGCGGGGATCGCCGAGGAGCAGGTCACCGAGGAGGCCGGCGGCGGCGCCGTACGCGAAAACGCGTTCGGCCCGCATCGGCTCAGCCGACCGCAGGAACGGGCGGGGTGTCGCTGGTAGACCTCGAACGGCAGCCGAGCATGGCGGTATGTCCTCACTCAGGGTGTCCACGCCCTGGTTCGACGAGACCGGCGGTGAGAGTTCCTGGCTCCCGGGGTGTGCACCCCGGTGACAGTGGCGGGACCGCGCCGGATTCTCACCGGCTTCCTCTCCTGCCGCCGTATATGGCTCCGGCAGTCCACCACGTGCTCCGAATTCCAGTCAACTTGCTGTTGACCTGCACGGGGGGAGTGTGCTGAGGCCCACAGCGCGGGACCGGGACGGGCTCGGCCCAGGCCGTCGGACAGGGCCTCGTCGTCGGACCTGCCGAGGCGGGCGTGCCCCTGCCCGGACCTGCCGGAGCGGGCGTGCCCCTCCCCGGACGAACAACAGGGCGCGCCCTGCCCCGACGCCCCGTGGAGGGGGTACCGGACAGGGCGCGAGGTGTGGAGCCGGGGTGGGGCCGGGCTCAGGCGACGGTCAGGCGACGATGAGGTAGATCCCGTACGCCACCGCCGCCACGCAGGCCGCGAAGCAGGCGTACGCCCCGGCCGTCGCGAGGGCGGCCGAGCCGCCGGACGCCGTCGCCGTCTCCCGCTTGGAGAGGCCGATGACGCCGAGGACGAAGAGGCCGACGAGGACCACGGTGACCACGAGGCTGACTCCGAAGACGGAGCCGAGGGCTGCCCAGTCGATGTGCATGGCGGGTTACTTCCTTGAACTCGGGCCTGGCGCTCAGACCACGGCCGACGAGGACGTCGAGCCGGCGGGGGCGGCCGGGGCGGACGAGGAGTCGGGCTGGGCCGGGATGGTGACCGCCAGGTCGTCGGTGAGGGTGCCGGCCGGCGGCGGCGTGACGGCGGCCACGGCCTGGGTCACCACACCGGCGGGCTCGGTGGCCCCGGCGGGCTCGTCCGTGTCGTTGACGTTGGTGTGGTCGACCACCTCGCGGCGGGAGACGACCCAGATCGCGGCGCTCGAGGCGACCAGGAAGACCGCGACGAGGGCGGTGCCCCAGGTGCCGAAGGCGGTGACCCACTCGGCGAGCGCGGCGACCAGGGCCGCGGCCGGCAGGGTGAGGCCCCAGGCCACGAACATCCGGGTGGCGGTGGACCAGCGGACCACGCCGCCCTTGCGGCCGAGGCCCGCGCCCATCACGGCACCCGAGACCGAGTGCGTCGTGGACAGGGAGAAGCCGAGGTGGGAGGAGGCCAGGATGACCGTCGCCGCGCTGGTCTGGGCGGCGAAGCCCTGCTGCGGCTGGAGGTCGGTCAGGCCCTTGCCCATCGTGCGGATGATGCGCCAGCCGCCCAGGTAGGTGCCGGCCGCGATGGCCAGACCGGCGGAGAGGATGACCCACACCGGCGGGTCGGAGTCCGGGGCGAGCGAGCCGCCGGCGACCAGGGCCAGGGTGATGATGCCCATCGTCTTCTGGGCGTCGTTCGTGCCGTGGGCCAGCGAGACGAGGCCCGCCGAGGCGATCTGGCCGGCGCGGTAGCCCTTGGAGGAGGCCTTCTCGGTCGTGTGCTCGCCCAGCTTGTAGGTGAGCCGCGTGGCGAGCATGGCGGCGACACCCGCGACGACCGGGGCCGCGACGGCGGGGATCAGCACCTTGGTGACGAGGACGTCGCCGTGCACCGCGCCCATACCGGCCGAGGCGACGGTGGCGCCGATCAGACCGCCCATGAGGGCGTGCGAGGAGCTGGACGGCAGTCCGACGAGCCAGGTGAGCAGGTTCCAGAGGATGGCGCCGACGAGCGCCGCGAATATCACCTCTGGCTGTATACCGCTCTCGTCGACGAGGCCTTTGGAGATCGTGTTGGCGACCTCGATGGACAGGAACGCGCCGACAAGGTTGAGAACGGCGGACATGGCCACCGCGGCCTTGGGCTTCATCGCACCGGTCGAGATGGTGGTGGCCATCGCGTTGGCGGTGTCGTGGAAACCGTTCGTGAAATCGAACGCAAGCGCGGTGATCACCACGATCGCGAGGATCAGCGAGAAGCTTTCCATTTACCCGGGCTTCTGTTGGACGTCAGTGGCACGGCGAACGTAAGCAACCTGGGTGAACGGAAGATGAACTGAGTCAGGCTGAGGGATGTATCAAATCGGGGTGTCGCTGTTCCGTTTGTGCCGAGAGTGACGACCGGTATCCGGATCGGAGGCGGAGGCGCTTCGAACGGAGGCGGAATGCTGCCCTCCGTATCGGCTCTGTGACGCCCTGCGAGGAACCGCTCCCGATCGGTCCCGCCTCGCGCCTCCACCCCTCGCCCCGCGTGTGACGCACACCACCCTCTCCGCCACCCGGGCGCCGGCCGCTTTCGGCCCGCTCCTCCCGCTACCCCCTCGCGAAGCGCTTCAGCTGGGCCATGGATCCGTTGAAGATGTTCTGGTCACCGGGCAGCCGGCCGCTGTTGTCGTGCTGCCAGATCGTCCAGTACTTCCAGCCGCCCGGCAGCTTCCCCGCGCTCGCCGTGTCGTAGCGGGCCACCCACAGCGCGTGATTCGCGGCGAACGCCTTGCTGCCGCCCGTGCACTTGTTCCACCAGTTCGTGTTCGTGTAGATCACCGGACGGCGACCGGTCAGCCGCTTCATCTCGTTGCTGAAGGACTTGATCCAGCCGACCATCCGGGCCTTGCTCATGCCGTAGCACTTCTTCTTCCTGCTGTACGGGTTGTACTCGATGTCGAGCGCCGGCGGCAGCGTCCAGCCGTCGGCGCTCCAGCCCCCGCCGTTGCGCACGAAGAAGGCGGCCTGGCGGGCGCCGGAGGACTTGTTCGGCACGGCGTAGTGGTACGCGCCGCGGAGCAGCCCCGCCTTGCGGGAGCCGGTGTACTGCTGGGTGAAGTACGGGTTGCGGTAGGTGTGGGACTCGGTCGCCTTGACGTAGACGAACCGGGCGCCCCGCGCCTTGGCCTTGGACCAGTTCACGTTCTTCTGGTGCGAGGAGACGTCGTGTCCCCTCGGCTTGCCCGCGGCCGAGACCGGAATCTCGGCGAGCAGGGTCCCTCCGAGGGCGAGCGCGGTGAGGGACGAGGCGATGAGTCGGGAACGGTGACGGGACGGCTGGCGATCACGGGCCATGTTTCCCCCCGGAAATGGCGGCGTGTACGACAAATCGTCCAGAGATTACTGGAAGATCGTTGAATCTCGGTCGATCATCGGCCAATCCACACAAGAGGGTGACGTATACGCATATCGGGTCTGTCGGACTCCGCTGTTCCGCTCTACACTCCCCGCTTCCGCCACCCCGCACGCCCCCTGCCTGGCAGGATCGCGGCATGGCTGAGCAGCGAAGGGGCGCGAGCGGCCCGTGGGAGACGAGTGCGGACGGACGGGGCGCGCGGAGGGCGCGGGAGCGGGGCGTTCCGGAGGGTGTGGCGCAGGCGTGGGACGCACTCGTGGCCACCGCGCGCCGGACGGTGGCCGACGGTCTGGTGGTCGGTACGTCGGGCAACGTCTCCGTACGTGTGGGCGAGACGGTACTGGTCACACCCACCGGAGTGCCGTACGAGCGGCTGACCCCCGATGACGTGGTGGGGGTGGACCTCGACGGGCGCCAGGTCCTCGGCTCCCTCCGGCCGACGAGCGAGCTGCCCATGCACCTCGCGGTGTACGGCACGACCGGCGCCCGCGCCGTCGTCCATACGCACGCCGTCCACGCGACGGCCGTCTCCACGCTCGTACGGGAACTCCCGCTGATCCACTACATGGCCGCCGCGCTCGGCGGACCCGTAAGGGTTGCCCCGTATGCGGCATATGGCACGCACGAGTTGGCCGAGAACATGCTCCGGGCCCTGGAGGGCCGCACCGCCTGCCTCCTGCAGAACCACGGCACGGTCGCCCACGGGTCCTCCCTCTCCGAGGCGTACGACCGCACCGCCCAGCTGGAGTGGATGTGCCGGGTCTGGCTCACGGCGTCCTCCGTCCCCGGCCTGACGCCCTCGCTGCTGAGCCCTGAACAGGTGGCGGAGGTGGGGGAGCGGCTGCGGGGCTACGGGCAGCCGCAGCAACGGGCGACTCAGTGACCGGCGGCCGGTGATCGGTGACGGCGACCGGTGGTCGGTGACCGGTGGTCGGTGACCGATGGTCGGCGGAGCGGCCGACGACGGGTGGAGTGACCGGGGGCCTGTGGGGGTAACCGGAGATCGACCCGGAGGATGCCGATGCACGGCGGGACCGGGCGGGACCCGGCGGGACCCGGCGGTCTCCGCCGCCCGTCACCCGCCACCCGCGGCCCGCGATCCGCGGCCCGCGATCCGCGGCCCGCGATCCGCGTCCCCCGGCACCGGTCCGTCGGCCCGTTCTCCCACTGGCCGCCCGTTGCGCAGGAAAGGACACTGAGGGCGTGCGCACAGTCAAAGCCGCGGCCGCGGCCGTCACCGCCGCCCTCGCGGCCGGCGCGGCGAGCGTCGCCGCCGGCCGGCTCGCCAGCGACGCCGCGCTGCGGGCGCCGGCGGGCCGGCCGCTGCCCACGGAACCCCGCCTGACCGTCCATGCGACGGCCGCCGGGCAGATCACGCTCACCCGCCACCTCGCCTCCCTGCGGCCCGGGAGGTACGGACTGTGCGGGGACGGGTCCCATGCGGTCGTCGGCCCGGTCCTGGAGGCCGTCCAGCACTCCGTGGACACGGTCGCCCGCCGTCTGGAGCGCGTCACCCACGGCACCCTCACGCCCGGCGACAAGGTGTGGTTCACCCCGAACCTGTACGTCGGCGAGCCGGGCGCGGCCCTCGGCCTCGACCACACCGACGTCGACGTCCCCGGCGAGCTCGGCGCACTGCCCGCCTGGTTCGTGCCCGCCGCCCGGAGCACCTGGGTGATCGCCGCACACGGCCTGGGCACCACCCGCGAGCACGCCATGAACGTGATGGGGTTCCTGCACAGCCAGCAGTTCCCGGTACTCGTCCCCGTCCACCGTGGCGACCCCGGTGCCCCCCGGCCCCCGGACGGTCTGAACCGCCTCGGCGAGACCGAGTGGCGCGACCTGGACGCGGCCGTCCGGTACGCCCTGCGCGAGGGCGCCGACCGGGTGGTGCTCCTCGGCTGGTCCACCGGTGCCGCGATGGCCCTGCACACGGCGGCCCGCTCCGCGCTGCGCGACCGGATCTCGGGGCTGGTCCTGGACTCGCCCGTACTCAGCTGGGAGACCACGCTGCGCGCCCTCGCCGCCGCCCGCCGCACGCCCGGCGCCCTGCTGCCGCTGGCGGTCCGCGCCGCCCAGGGGCGCACCGGACTGCGGACCGACCGCGTCCTCGCGGCCACCGGCCCCGAACGGCCCAGGGTGCCGGTCCTCGTCTTCCACGGCCCGGGCGACACCGTCGCCCCCTGGGCCCTGACCCGCCGCTTCGCCGACCGCAACCCGGCCCTCGTCGCCCTCCACACGATCCCGCACGCCTTCCACGGCGCCATGTGGAACGCCGACCCCGAGGGGTACGAGGAGACCCTCCGCCGGTTCCTCGTCCCGTTGATGTGAGCACTCATTGAGGATTGAGGTGAGTACTCGTCGAGGTGAGCGGGGCGGGGCGGACAGGGCCGCTCAGGGACGGTCTGTGGCCGGTTCGCATCGGTAGCGCGGTGGCGGCGCGACGGCGGCGCACCACTGCCCGTCCCGCCTTCCGGCGCCGCCGCACACCCACCGGCACGGGAAGCGGCACAGGCGCCCGCACGGACCGCTCCCGCCGGGCCGGTGCCCGGTCGCGGCTCGGACGGTGGCTCCGGGTCGGGTTCCGGGGTCCTCACCGGCATCCAGCGGCACATTCCGCTTCCGGTCGGGGAGGGCCCGAGACCGGCACAGTTCCCTGTCGTTGCTTGCCTCGTTGCTCTCCCTGACGGCCTGCTGTGGCATTCCGTTTGGGTTTTCGGACCGTCAACCGGAAGACTGCCCCCGTGACGTCCCGTAACCCGCGCGACTCCAGGCTCCGACTCGTCGGCCCGCGTACGCTGGCCGCCGCTCCGCGAGCCGTGACCCAACGCCGCCGCCCCGCACCCCGGCCACCGGAGGGCACGCCTCCGCCGGCGGAACTGGCCCGCATGGCCCGCGCCCGCCTGGCGGACGCCGCACGGGTCGCGCGCTGGGCCGACACCGCACTCCGTACCGGCCCGGCGAGCGTGCGGCCCGACGGCGTGAACGGGGCCGGCGCGGGCTCCGACACCACGGGCACCCTGTCCGACGCGAGCGCCGAACGGGCCGCCGCCGACCTCGGGCTGAATTCCGCGCAGGTGCGCGCCGACTGGGACACGGCACGCCTCGCCGGCCTCGTCGAGGTGCACGGCGGCAGCGCCCGCCCCGGCTGGCGGCTGCGCGCCTGGCACCGCGACGACAGTGCCGTGCTGCGCGGCTGGGTCGCCCTGTTCGACGCGTGGTCGCTCGCGTACCCCGAGCCGGCCGACCGTGAGCCCGCCGCCGTCGCCGAGGTCGTCTCCGCGATGCCCCAGGTGCTCTCCTTCCTCCAGCTCTCCGCCGGTCCCGTCCCGGTCGAGCAGCTCCTCGACCTCCTGGAGCAACGGGTCACCGAGCTCCGCACCGAGCGCTGCGAGGTCCCGTACGGCCCCCAACCCGGGCCCGATGCCGCCGTACCGGTCCCCGATGCCGCCGTAGCGGTGTCCGATGCAGCCGTACCGGCCTCCGAGGCCGTCACACCGGCCTCCGCGGAGACGGCGGACATCGGTGACGGTGACGCCACCCCGCTCGCCCCGCTCCTCGACTGGGCCCTGCGGGCCCTCGCCTCGGTCGGCGCCCTCACCTACGGCGACGGCCAGGCCACCCTCACCCCGCTCGGCAGCTGGGCGGTGTGGGTGAAGCTGGAGCAGATCTGCGTCGCCGCGCAGAGCCCCGCCGGGAACATCGAGGTCTCCGCCGAGGACATGCTCCGCGGCTGCGCGCAGCTGCGTCCGAACGCCGCCCGCGCCGAGTACCGCGCCTGGCTCGCCGCCCGCCCCGTCGGCAGCGCCGTCGCCGAGATCCTCGATGCCGCCCGTGGCGAGGACGCCCTGCTGCGCGGCCTCGCCTTCGAGGCGCTGCGCGTGGTCGGTGCCCCGGCCGAGCCCGATGTCCGTGCGGCGGTCGACGAGCCGACGCTGCGGCCGTACGCCCTGCTCTGGCTCGCCGAGCACGACGGCGCCGACGCCGAGGACGCACACGAGGCGCTGACCCGCGAGGAGGCCACCTGGCTGTGGGTGGACACCGCGGCGGCCGTCGCCGACCACGGTGAGGCCCCGCTCCTCGTACGGCACCTGGAGTCCGCGATGCAGCCCACGGTGCCCGCGCTCCTGGAGGAGGTCCGCGCGGTCGGGCATCCGCGCACCGTGCAGGTCCTGGTGGCGCTCGCCGCCGCGCACCCCGACCCGGCGCTGGCGAAGGCCGTGCGCCGGGCCGCCTTCCAGGTCCATACCGGAGGCAGCTGACGGACCCCGGTCCACAGGTGACCCGGCCGCCGTGCCGGGCGCCGGGTGCCGACGTACCCGGAAGGGGTTCCGATGCGCCGGGGCTGCCGATGCGCCGGGGGTGTGTCAGATCCCCGTCTCGGGGGCGTACGTGCCGAAGGTCCACACATTGCCCTCGGCGTCCCGGGCCATGTAGTCCCGGGAACCGTAGTCCTGGTCCGTCGGGGGCATCAGGATCTCCGCGCCGTGCTCCACGGCGGTCTGGTGGTGTGCGTCGACGTCGTCCACCACGACGTACACCCCCACGGGGCCCGCGCCCTTCATCGCGTTGTCGAAGGCGCTGCCGCTGCCCCTGGACCCCAGCATCACCGCGCCGTTGCCCTGCACCAGCTCGGCGTGCAGCACCCTGCCGTCCTCACCCTCGTACACCGACAGCTCGGTGAAGCCGAAGGCCTCCGTGAGCTGGGTGACCGCGGCCTTCGCGTCCGTGTAGAGCAGCGTCGGGCAGATGCTCGGACGCCCACCGTCCATGCCCGCCATACCGATCACTCCCTCTCGCCCGGCGGCCGGAACAGCGCCGGACATCTCCGGAATCCGATCCGGCGCCCAGTGTGGCACCCGCCACTGACACCGCCAGGCCCCCACCGCGCCGCCACCGCCCCCGCTCCCCGACGGTGACGGAGACCACGCCGTCCCGCCCGGCCGGGCAGGAAAACCGCTTGCTACCCCCAGCTAGAATCGGCCCATGGCCATTCTCCTCGCGCATTAGACGGCGTGACCGCCTTCAGCCGCCCACCCCGCCGTCAACGACCCTGCCCGGGAGTCTGTCCGTGATCTCCGCCTCCGGTATCGAGCTGCGCGCCGGTGCCCGCATCCTCATCGAGAACGCCACCTTCCGCGTCGCCAAGGGCGACCGCATCGGTCTCGTCGGCCGCAACGGCGCCGGCAAGACCACCCTGACGAAGGTCCTCGCGGGCGAGGGCATCCCCGCCGCGGGCACCGTCACCCGCTCCGGCGAGGTCGGCTACCTCCCGCAGGATCCGCGCACCGGCGACCTCGACGTGCTCGCCCGCGACCGCATCCTCTCCGCGCGCGGCCTGGACACCCTGATCCGCAAGATGCGCGAGAACGAGCAGCGCATCGCCACCGGAAAGGGCTCCACGCGCGACAAGGCGATGAAGCAGTACGAGCGCCAGGAGACGGAGTTCCTGACCAAGGGCGGGTACGCCGCCGAGGCCGAGGCCGCCACCATCGCCGCCGCGCTCAACCTGCCCGACCGGGTGCTCGGCCAGCCGCTGCACACCCTCTCCGGCGGTCAGCGCCGCCGCGTGGAGCTCGCCCGCATCCTGTTCTCCGACGCGGACACCCTGCTCCTCGACGAGCCGACGAACCACCTCGACGCCGACTCGATCATCTGGCTGCGCGACTACCTGAAGACCTACCGCGGCGGCTTCATCGTCATCTCCCACGACGTCGACCTGGTCGAGACGGTCGTCAACAAGGTGTTCTACCTGGACGCCAACCGCTCCCAGATCGACGTCTACAACATGGGCTGGAAGCTCTACCAGCAGCAGCGCGAGGCCGACGAGAAGCGCCGCAAGCGCGAGCGGCAGAACGCCGAGAAGAAGGCCGCAGCCCTGAACGCGCAGGCCGACAAGATGCGCGCCAAGGCCACCAAGACGGTCGCCGCGCAGAACATGGCCCGCCGCGCCGAGCGCCTGCTGTCCGGCCTGGAGGAGGTGCGCCAGCAGGACAAGGTGGCCAAGCTGCGCTTCCCCGAGCCCTCGCCCTGCGGGAAGACCCCGCTCATGGCGGAGGGCCTGTCGAAGTCGTACGGCTCGCTGGAGATCTTCACCGACGTCGACCTGGCCATCGACAAGGGCTCCCGGGTCGTCATCCTCGGCCTCAACGGCGCCGGCAAGACCACCCTGCTGCGGCTGCTCGGGGGAGTGGAGCAGCCCGACACCGGCTCGGTCGTCCCCGGTCACGGCCTCAAGCTCGGCTACTACGCGCAGGAGCACGAGACCCTCGACCCCGACCGCACCGTGCTGGAGAACATGCGCTCGGCCGCGCCCGACATGGACCTGGTCGAGGTCCGCAAGGTGCTCGGCTCGTTCCTGTTCTCCGGCGACGACGTCGACAAGCCGGCCGGCGTCCTCTCCGGCGGTGAGAAGACCCGTCTCGCCCTCGCCACGCTCGTCGTGTCGTCGGCCAACGTGCTGCTCCTCGACGAGCCGACCAACAACCTCGACCCGGCCAGCCGCGAGGAGATCCTCGGCGCGCTGCGCACCTACAAGGGCGCGGTCGTGCTGGTCACCCACGACGAGGGCGCCGTGGAGGCGCTCCAGCCGGAGCGGATCATTCTGCTCCCGGACGGCATCGAGGACCTGTGGGGCGCCGGCTACGCGGATCTCGTCGCCCTCGCCTGAACCCGCGCGGGGCCCGGCGCGGCCCCGGAGCGACGGATGACGTGGTGCGACGCGGGACGGCGTCACGTCCACTTGATCGAATGACTGATCCACTGCGTATGGATCATTCGGCCGATCCGTGATCCATCATCTGTGTGAGATCTCCTCGTACCCGGGTGTGTTCACCACCGATTTAACGGCCGGGCCCCCTTTCACCGGGGCCCGGCCGTCGCGCGTCGCTGACCTGCCGCTTCTTCGAAGAACATGTTCGGCCGCACGGACGCCCTGGCGCGGAATAGCGGATTCCGGTCGTGGGTACGCACTCCTGTCGTCACAACCTTGTCCTACGGACCTTGCCGAATGGGTGGCCATCGGGCCGCGGAGGGGTGATCATGAGGAGACCAGAGCGCACTTCCCATGAGGAGGCACGGGTGGCCGAGACTCTGAAGAAGGGCAGCCGGGTGACCGGCGCCGCGCGCGACAAGCTCGCGGCAGACCTGAAGAAGAAGTACGACTCCGGTGCGAGCATCCGGGCACTGGCCGAGGAAACCGGCCGCTCGTATGGCTTCGTCCACCGGATGCTCAGCGAGTCGGGCGTCACGCTGCGAGGACGCGGCGGGGCGACGCGGGGCAAGAAGGCCCAGTCGGCCTGACACCGGGCGGCCCCTCGTCTTCGACGGTGGTCACCCGGCCGGTCTCCCCCTGAGTCCTTGAGGGACCCGGGGGACTCCCG
This sequence comes from Streptomyces poonensis, assembly GCF_014650915.1. Lineage (GTDB taxonomy): Bacteria > Actinomycetota > Actinomycetes > Streptomycetales > Streptomycetaceae > Streptomyces > Streptomyces poonensis. The sequence continues at coordinate 148,863 of NZ_BMVW01000017.1, forward strand.
GACCGGCCGGGTGGTTACTGTGCAGTCACTTACGGACGCCGGCGTGCGCAACGTACGGCGTCCATCCGACCGCACTCATCGGAGGCGCCCCATGGCTTCGCCCGACCAGGACCTCGCTCCTGTTCTCGACAAGGACGGCGTACGGCTCACCGTCGACGACGCGATCGCCACGGTGACCCTGACCAACCCCGCCAAGCGCAACGCGCAGAGCCCCGCTCTGTGGCGCACGCTCGCCGAGGTCGGCCGGGTGCTGCCGGGCTCCGTCCGGGTGGTCGTGCTGCGCGCCGAGGGCAAGTCGTTCTCGGCGGGGCTCGACCGGCAGATGTTCACACCGGAAGGCATCGAGGGCGAGCCGTCGTTCACCGATCTCGCACGCGGCAGCGACGCCGAGATCGACACGGCCATCGCCGGGTTCCAGGAGGCCTTCACCTGGTGGCGGCGGAGCGACATCGTGTCCATCGCCGCCGTGCAGGGACACGCCATCGGCGCGGGTTTCCAGCTCGCGCTCGCCTGCGATCTGCGCGTCGTCGCGGACGACGTGCAGTTCGCCATGCGCGAGACCTCTCTCGGCCTCGTCCCCGACCTGACGGGCACGCACCCCCTGGTGACCCTCGTGGGGTACGCCCGCGCGCTGGAGATCTGCGTGACCGGACGCTTCGTCCGGGCGGAGGAGGCCGTGGCCGCCGGCCTCGCCAACCTCGCCGTGCCCGCCGGACAGCTCGACGACGCCGTGCGCGACCTGGCGTCGGCCCTGCTGGCCGCCCCGCGGGACGCCGTGATCGAGACCAAGGCGCTGATCCTCGGCGCGCAGGAGCGGACGTACGAGGAGCAGCGTGCCGCCGAGCGGGCCGCCCAGGCCCGACGGCTGCGGGACCTGGCGGGCATCGGGGAGTAGCGGCCCGGCGCGGGCGGGGGAGCGCTCGCTCCAGTCTTCCTCCGTCCGATCCTCCGCCCGTTCATCCTCCTGTGCGCGCTCATCCTTCTCCGCCCGCTCATCCCCCTCTGCCTGTTCATCCTCCTTCGCCTGTTCACCTTGCTCCGTCTGCTCGTCCCTTGCCGTCTGCTCAGTCCTTCTCCGCCCGGTCCACCGCCGTGACCAGGACGGCCACCGACGGGTGGTCCGGCAGCGCCCCGCCCGCCGCCGCGCGCACCGCACGCGCCACGTCCAGCGTCCGCCGTGACGCCGCGACCGCGATCTCGACACGGACGTGACGGCGCGGCAGCGCGGGGCCGCTTCCTCGTCCGGAGCCGGTCCCGGTGCTGGTGCCGGTGCCGGTGCCGGACGGGGCGGTGCGTCCGGGTGCCCCGATGTGGATCGCCCGGCCCAGCCCGCCCAGCACGCCGGTCAGCCGGGTCACGCCCGGAACGGCCAGCACGGCGGCGGCCACGCGGGCCTCCTCGTCGTTCCCGGGCGACTGCTTCCGCTCCCCGGGGAACCCGGCGGAGGGCTCCTCCGGAGGAGGAGCCGGGGCCGGAGGTTCCTCCGCGTCGAGCAGTCCCGTCACCCGCAGATCCACCTCGGTCACCGTCAGCCCGAGGCGTTCCGTCGCCGACCGCGCCAGAACCTCCCGGAGGCGGCCCGCCGTCACCGGAAGGGGCTCGGCGGCCGCGGCCAGCGGGTCCGCCGAGACCCGGAACTCCACGTCGATGCGGAGCGGCCCCGGCGGCAGCGCGCTCGGCGGCGGGGGCACGGCCGGGTCGTACGACTCGTCGGGGCGGGCTGGCGAGATCCGCAGCCGGCCCGGGCGCACCCCGCGCACCGAGGCGGCCGCGTCGTGCAGGGCTGGCCGGGCCGCCCGCTCCGTGATCCACGTGCCGTCGCGCGGGCCGCCCAGGGGGAGCACTCTGCCCAGCGCGAGCTGTCGGTGTACCGCGCGCCGGTCCTCCGCCGTCGGCCTGTCCCTGTCCGGAAATGCCGCGCGCCGCTCTGCCGCGGCCGGATCGTCCGCCGTCATTGCTCCAGCCTGCCGCATACTCAGCGCGCCGACAGGCATCCGCGCTTAATGTGGGCAAAGGAGAACAACCGGAAGGGACGTACGCCATGACCGACATGACGGAGCGGAACCGGACGGGGAAGACCGAGGGTGAGCCCGGAGAGGGCTCCGCGGGCCGCAGGGCCACCCGGCGGGGCGGCGGCGACCCGGCGACCCGCGGGCGCACCACCATCGCGGACGGGGTCGTCGAGAAGATCGCCGCGCTCGCAGCACGGGACGTGGACGGTGTCCATGCCATGGGCAGCGGGCTGTCACGGACCTTCGGCGCCGTACGGGACCGGGTGCCCGGCGGCTCCAAGGCGGTCACCCGAGGAGTGAAGGCCGAGGTCGGCGAGGTGCAGACCGCGCTCGACCTGGAGATCGTCGTCGAGTACGGCATGTCCATCGCGGATGTCGCCCGCGCCGTGCGCGAGAACGTCATCGCCGCCGTCGAGCGCATGACCGGGCTCGAGGTCGTCGAGGTCAACATCGCCGTCGGTGACGTGAAGCTGCCCGACGAAGAGGAAGAGGAGCCGGAACCCCGGCTGCAGTGATCCTGTACGGCACCGGACCGAACCGCTGAGGAGCACAGCATGAGCATGGCCGTGGTCGGCATGATCGCCGGAATGGTGCTGGGTTTCGCCGGATACTTCGGCGGATTCGGTGCCTTCCTGCTGGTGGCGGCGCTGGGGGCGGTCGGCTTCGGGGTCGGCCGGTACCTGGAGGGAGATCTGGACATCGGTGACTTCTTCCGGACGCGCGACGACCGGCGACGGTGACGGACACCCCGTGAGCGGCGACGGTCGAGGAGACGGTTCAGGACAATCCGCCGGCGACAGCGGCGGCCGTGACGGTTTTGGACGCTCCGGCGAGAGCGTGCAGGCGCCGTCCGCCGTCGCTCCGGCCGAGCGCGGCGCGACCCGGATCGCCGACGGGGTCGTCGCGAAGATCGCCGCCCAGGCGGCGCGCGAGGCGCTGGGACGACTGGCACCGGACGCCGCGCCCCCGCACGCCACCGTCGCCGTCCGTCCCCGGGCCGCCGACTCCGCCCGGGCGGAGCCGGCTCCCGTCGCGACCGCGCATGTCCGCATCGGTCTCGAACTCGACTACCCGACCGACATCGGCGGCCGGTGCGCCGCCGTGCGCCACCGGGTCGCCGAGCGGGTGGAGGAGCTGACGGGGACGGAGGTACTGGAAGTGGCCGTCCGTGTGGAGCAGCTGCACCGTACGTACGCACCCGGCACGGCACAGGGGAGGACGCGATGAGCGAGCCCCGGGGGCCGGAGGACACCGGCACCGACGGCACCAGGCCGCCGCCGCTCATGGAGAAGGCACCGGGAGGCGGACCCGTCAAGCCCGGCGGGCCCACCGATCCCGTGCAGTCCGTCGAGCCCGTCCTTCCTGACCGGTCCGAGTCCGCCGCCGGTCAGGATCCCGTGCCCGCCGCCGGCGTGGAGGGCGGCCGTGAACGGCGCTTCTGGTCCGCGCGGCGCGTACCCGCGGCCGTGCTCGCCCTGCTGCTCCTCGCCGGTGCGGGCCTCCTGCTGTACGACATCGCCGCCGTCCGCGCGGGCCGGACCGCCATGGAGTGGCGCCGGACCCTCGCCCGCGAGCTCGCCGCGCGGCCCCTCGACGACACCTGGGTGCTCGTCGGCGCCGGGATCACCGCCGCCCTCGGGCTGTGGCTGCTGCTCCTCGCCGTGACGCCCGGACTGCGGAAGGTGCTGCCGATGCGGCGCCTCCACACCGACGTCCGGGCCGGACTGCACCGCGACGCCGCCGCCCTGGTGCTGCGCGACCGGGCCATGGAGGTGGCGGGCGTACGGACCGTACGGGTCCGGGTCCGGCGCACCAAGGCCGACGTGCGCGCCGTCGCGCACTTCCGGGAGGTCGACGAGGTGCGCGCCGACCTCGAGAATGTGCTCGCCGACGGCGTGCGGCGGCTCGGGCTCTCCCGGCCGCTCGCGCTCACCGTGCAGGCGCGGCGCCCGGGACGGAAGGGCTGACAGCCGATGATCAAAACGGTCAACCGGGTGCTGCTGGGGCTGGCCGGGCTGCTGTGCCTGGTGGCGGGCGGGTCCGTGCTCGCCGTCGGCCTCGGTGTGCGGCCGCCCTCGTGGTGGGTGCACGACGGGCGGCACGACGTACTGCTCGACGACGCCGCACGGACGCGCTGGCGGGACGCCGGCTGGTGGTGGCCCACCGTGATCGCCGTCCTTGCCGCGCTGGTGCTGCTCGCGCTGTGGTGGCTGGCCGCCGTACTGCGCCGGCGCCGGCTCGGCGAGGTCCTCGTGGACACCGGCGACGGCCGGGGCGCCCTGCTGCACGGCCGCGCGCTGGAGGACGTGCTCGCGGAGGAGGCGGAGGAGACCCCGGGAGTCGCACGCGCCCGGGTGCGGCTGACCGGACGGCGCCGCGCCCCCGGGGCGCGGGTACGGCTGCTGCTGGAACCCCACGCGGACCCCGGGGAGGCGCTGCGCACGGTCGCCGGCCGGGCGCTCACGCACGCCCGGGACTCCACCGGGGCGGCCGCTCTCCCCGCCGAGGTACGGCTCAGGGCAGTGGGCCACCGGGCGGAACGGGTGAGCTGAGCGCGGGGCTCAGAAGCCGTGCCGGGACCCGCCGTCCACCGGCACCATGATGCCCGTCAGATACGACGCGGCCGGCGACAGCAGGAACGCCGCCGTCCGCCCGAACTCCTCCGGAGTGCCGTACCGCCGCAGCGGGATGCGGGCCTCGTTGGCCGCGCGCGTCACCTCCGGCTCCGGCGAGAGGGCGTCCAGCTCCCGTACCCGGTCGGTGTCGATACGGGCCGGCAGCAGGCCCACCACACGGATGCCGCGCGGGCCCAGCTCGTCCGCGAGGGACTTGGCGAAGCCCGCGAGGCCGGGGCGCAGACCGTTGGAGATGGTCAGGCCGGGGATCGGCTCGTGCACGGAGCCGGACAGCACGAACCCGATGACACCGCCCTCGCCGAGCTCCGCCGCGGCCGCGCGCGCCAGGCGCACCGCCCCCAGGAACACCGACTCGAACGCGGCCGCCCACTGCTCGTCCGTGTTGTCCGCGACGAAGCCGGGCGGGGGGCCGCCGACGCTGATCAGGATGCCGTCGAAGCCGCCGAACTGCTCGCGCGCGGCGGCGATCAGCCGGGCGGGGGCCTCCGGGGCCGCGTTGTCCACGGCGAGTCCCACGGCGTTCTCGCCGAGCGCGTCCGCCGCTCTGGCGACACTCCGCTCGTCGCGTCCGGTGACGACCACCTTCGCGCCGTCGGCGACGAGTTCCCGCGCGCTCGCGTGGCCCAGCCCGCGGCTCGCCCCGGTGACGACGTACACCCGGTCCTTCAGTCCAAGATCCATGGGGCCTATCCTGCCCCCTCGTCCCCGAACAGGGCGAGGGCGGTGCCGACGAGGCCGATGTGGCTGAACGCCTGCGGGAAGTTGCCGAGCTGATGACCGGCCACCGGGTCGTACTCCTCCGCGAGCAGTCCCACGTCGTTGGCGAGCCCCACCAGCCGCTCGAACAGTTCGCGCGCCTCCTTGGTGCGGCCGGCCAGGTGCAGGGCGTCCGCGAGCCAGAACGAGCACACGAGGAAGGTGCCCTCGCCGCCCGGGAGGCCGTCGACGGATGTCTTCTCGGCGCTGTAACGGCGCAGGAAGCCGTTCTGGCCCAGCTCGTCGCGGACCGCCTCCATGGTGCCGATCACCCGGGGATCGTCCGGTGGCAGGAAGCCGACGCGCGGTATCACCAGCAGCGCGGCGTCCAGCTCCTGCGAGCCGTAGAACTGCGTGAACGTGTTCCGCTCCGGGTCGTAGCCCCGCTCGCACACCTCGCGGTGGATCTCGTCGCGCAGCGCCCGCCAGCCGTCCAGGTCCCCCTCCAGCTGCGGCTCGGCCTCCAGGGTGCGTACGGCACGGTCGGCGGCCACCCAGGCCATCACCTTGGAGTGCACGAACTGGCGGCGCCCCCCGCGCACCTCCCACAGCCCCTCGTCCGGCTGCCGCCACGCCGTCCTCAGGAAGTCCATCAGGGCCACCTGCAGCCGCCACACGTGCGGCTCGGGGGGCAGTCCCGAAGCGCGGGCCAGCGACAGGGAGTTCATGACCTCGCCGTACACGTCCAGCTGGAGCTGTGCCGCCGCGCCGTTGCCCACGCGGACCGGGGCCGAGTCGCGGAAGCCCGGCAGCCACGGCAACTCGTACTCGTGCAGGCGCCGTTCACCGGCCAGCCCGTACATGATCCGCAGATCGGCCGGGTCCCCGGCGACCGCGCGGACCAGCCAGTCGCGCCAGGCCACGGCCTCCTCCTGGTAGCCGGCCGCGAGGAGCGCGCCCAGGGTGAGGGTGGAGTCGCGCAGCCAGCAGTAGCGGTAGTCCCAGTTGCGCACGCCGCCGACCAGTTCGGGGAGCGAGGTGGTGGCCGCCGCGACGATGCCGCCCGTCGGGGCGTAGATGAGGGCCTTGAGCGTGATCAGGGAACGGACGACCGCGTCCCGGTACGGGCCGTCGTAGCGGCAGTGGGACACCCACGCCCGCCAGTCCTCGACGCTGTGCCGGAGCGCTTCGTACGGGTCGACCAGGGGAGGGCGCGGCTCGTGCGAGGGGTGCCAGGTGAGGACGAAGGCGACCTTCTCGCCCGCCTCCACGGTGAACTCGGAGTGCGTGGCCCGGGCCTCGCCCCAGGTACGCACCTCCGGTTCGCTGCGCAGCCACACGGAGTCGGGACCCGCGACCGCCACCCGGTGGCCGTTGGTTCTGCGCACCCACGGCACGACCGAGCCGTAGTCGAAGCGCAGCCGGAGCGTGCTGCGCACGGTCACCCGGCCGGCCAGGCCCTCGACGATCCGGACGAGGTCGGGGGCGCGGTCGCGCTGGGGCATCAGATCCGTGACGCGGACGGTGCCTTCGGCCGTCTCCCATTCGGTGTCGAGGACCAGCGTGTCGGGGCGGTACGCGCGCCGGGTGCAGGCGCCCGCGCCTACGGGGGCGATCCGCCAGTGCCCGTTCTCCTCGGTGCCGAGCAGCGCCGCGAAGCACGCCGCCGAGTCGAAGCGCGGCAGGCACAGCCAGTCCACGGAGCCGTGCCGGCTGACCAGCGCGGCCGTCTGGTGGTCGCCGATGAGGGCGTAGTCCTCGATGCGGGGGTGGTCCTCGGTAAGGGGATGCACGGCTGCCGTCTTCCCTGCGACCCGGGTGATCAATCCGCCGCGTGGGCGGGGGTGCCCTACACCGCGGCGGGCGCCGCCTCCTTCTCACCCTCGTTCTCGGCCTCGGCGGCCGCCGCCTCGCGGTCGCGGCGCTCGCGGCGGACCAGGATCACCCAGCCCACGGGGACGCCCGCGGCGAACAGCCACCACTGGACGGCGTACGCCATGTGCGGGCCGATGCTGCCGTGGTCCGGCTCGGGGATCAGCTCCGGGCTGCCGCCCTGGGGCTTCGGCGAGGTCAGCTCGATGTAGCCGCCGAGGACCTCCCGGCCCAGGAGTTCGGCCTGCTGCTCGCTGTTGATCAGCATCACCTGGCGGTCGGGAAGGCCCTTGAGGTCCTTGATGCCGCTCTCGGCGGTCGTCTGGTCGGGCATCAGCCGCCCGGTGACCGTGATCTCGCCCCGCGCGGGCGCGGGGATGTCGGGGAACTCGGTCTGGGCGCCGTCCGCGGGGATCCAGCCCCGGTTGACCAGGAGGACCCGGCCGTCGTCCAGCACGAACGGGGTGAGGACGTGGTAGCCGACCTTGTCGTCGGCGTTCGTCCGGCGCCGGACCACGACCTCGTGCCCGGTGTCGAACCGGCCCTTCGCCGTCACCGAGCGGTACAGGTCCTTGTCCTCGTCGATGGTGGCACCGGGCGCGGTCAGCGACTCCACGGACACCGGATCGGCGCTCAGGGAGTCGGAGATCACCTTGTTCAGCGCGACCCGGTGCTCATGGCGGTGCAGCTGCCAAAAGCCCAACTCGATCATCGTCGGGATGAGCGCGAGCACGACGAGGGTGACGATCACCCACTGCCGGGACAACAGGAAGCGGTACACCTTATGACCGTACCTCGCATGAATCGGCCCTCGGCAGGCAGGTCCCGTCGAGGGCCGCGAACCCCGCGCCGGCGGGGAGCACATACCCGGCATGTAGGGGCATGGGGTATGCCGCGGACCACCTCCGCATCGGCGGAGAACGATGCGCGTACTGCCGCGGCGCGGTGTGCAACGGCGGATCGGCCTCGACGGTCACGCACACGCTCAGACCCTGTCGGCGACCCCCGCCTTTCCCTCCTCACGGGCGCAGTGCGCACAGCAGTACCACCGGCCGTCCGCCTCCACGCCCTGGTTGACGATCGGTGCGCGGCAGTGCTCGCAGACGGGGGCCATGCGGTGGATCGCGCAGGCGAAGCAGTCGAAGACATGCACCGCGCCCTGCGCGTGCACCTCGAAGGTCATGCCGTACTCATTGCCGCAGACTTCACAACGTGCCATGCGCCACAGCGTGCGGGGCGCGGGGCGGCACGGGCGAGCGGGTGCCGGGCGAGTCGCCCGGCAATCACCCGTACGTCCGTCAACGCCGGCGCGGCCGTCACTCCTCCGACGCCGGCTCCACATCGCGCAGCAGCTGCCCGAAGGCCGCCTCGTCGATCACCGGTGTCCCGTACTGCCGCGCCCTGACCACCTTCGACGTGCCCGAGTCCGGGTCGTTGGTGACGAGGAGGCTGGTCAGCCGGGACAGGCTCGTCGCGACGTGGAGCCCGGCCTCGGTCGCGCGGTCCTCCAGCAGCTCCCGGTCGACCGAGGTGTCCCCGGAGAAGGCGACCCGCATGCCCTGTTTGAGCGGTTTGCCCTCTTCGTAGCGGCCCGGGTTGGGGTACGGGCAGGCGGGGCGTCTGCGGGACGCGCGCCAACTGCCCGGCCGGTAGCCCCCCGAGGGCTGCCGGCCGATGAGCGGTGTGGCCGACCATTCGGTGAGCGGGCGGCACTCCAGCAGCGGAAGCCGCACGCCCTTGCTCACGGCCGCGTGCAGGCTCGGCCGGAACGCCTCCGCGAGCACGCGCGCGTCGTCCAGCGCGTGGTGCGCCCGCTGCTGGACCACGCCGAAGTGGGCGGCCAGCGACTCCAGCTTGTGGTTCGGCAGCGGCAGGGCGAGCTCCTTGGAGAGCGCGATGGTGCACAGCCGCTGCTTCACCGGGGGCCTGCGCTCCGCGCGCGCGTACTCCCGGGCGATCATCGACCAGTCGAAGACCGCGTTGTGCGCGACGAGCACACGGCCGTCCAGCCGTGCGGCGAACTCGTCGGCGATGTCCCCGAAGAGCGGGGCGCCCTCGAGCATCTCGCTCGTCAGGCCGTGGATCCACACCGGGCCCGGGTCCCGCTCCGGGTTGACCATCGTGTACCAGTGGTCCTCGACCTCGCCGCGCTCGTCCAGCCGGTAGACGGCGGCGGAGATGATCCGGTCGTCCCGGGCCAGGCCGGTGGTCTCCACGTCGACGACCGCGTACCCCTTGGGATACGCGGTCGGCCAGGGAGTGTCGGACGCCGCGGTCGTACGGTCTTCGAGCATGGTCACTGAGGATACGGGCCACGACTGACAGTCCGGTCGCCACCGCCCTGAGCCGGGCCCCGGCGCACCGGCGCACGCGGATGCGCGGCCCGGTTCTCCGTCCACCGCCGGGGAGTTGGCCGCGGGGGCGCGACCGCTAGCTGCAGCCCGGCAAACCACCAGCAGTCACCCGCACCCAGGACATCCCGGACTGTTCCGACAAGCGGCCAGGAACTGACCGGCGTCACGGACCGTCAGCCCAGCGCCGCCACGAGATCGCCCGCCGTCAGCGGTTCCAGTCCGCAGCCGTCCACCGGGCCGGGCAGCAGCCGGTACACGGCGCCTGTAGCCCCCTCCGGCGCGACCCTGCCCTCCAGGAGCGCCAGCAGCGCGTGCTTCCGGCCGGCGGCCTCGGCGGCGAGCGCCATGAGCGCCTCGGCGCCGTCCGCCGGGCGGCGCCGCTCGGGCGGTTCCAGGGAGCGGACGCGGGCGGCGAACGCCACGTCCGGTTCGCCGTCCCGGCGCCGGTAGTGCCACAGCTCGTCCGCCGCTCCCGTCGCCGTCGAGGGGGCGCGGTGGACCACCGCGACCTCGTCCGTGCGGGCCGCCGCGTGCCAGACCGCGAGATCCCACAGCGTCGTCCGGCCGGTGGCGAAGTACTGGAACAGGTCGCGGGCGACACGGCCCAGGTCGGCGCTGTGCCGGTGCACGCTGTGGTAGCCCTCGGAGGCGGACAGGTGCAGGTCCGTCCACAGGAACGTGCGCCGCTCCAGGTCCACCAGCAGGGGCACGTGGATACGGGAGTCACCCTCCAGGTCGTACCGCTGACGCACCGTCCGGGGCTGGAAGGCGGAGGTGCGGCCGGCCCTGGACGGCAGTGCCATGAATCCGGCGAACGCGTCGACGAGTTCCTCGAACGGGATGTTGTTGTAGCTGAAGACGACCGGCACGGCGAACCGTATGCGCCCGTCGGAGAGGGCCGCGAGATCCAGGTCCACGTACTCGGTGGCGCCGTCCGGCGCCGGTGCCGAGGTCAGGTCCCCGGAGTGGACGGCGGCCCGCTTGCCGTGCACGAGGTGTGTGTAGTCGCACAGCCCCGCGAACGTCCAGTCCTCGTGGTAGAGGGCGACGGACAGGTCCAGGTCGACGCGGCTCCTCTCGGGCTGCGTCCAGTGCAGGAAGAGCCGCAGCACCTCGCCCTCGGGCAGCGGCTGTGTGCTGCCGCGCGGCACCGAGACCAGGGCTTTCGCCGAGGCCCCTTCGGCCGAGGGCACATGCAGGTCCCCGAGACGCGAGTCCAGGACGGAGACGTCGAAACGGGAAGCGGCGGACAGCCGGCGCAGCGCCTCGGTCTCCAGCAGCGCGCACACCGCGCCTGTCACCCGCGGCGACAGCGGGGCCCTGGTGTCCTGGGAGGTGTACGCGTGCGTCACGTGGCCGCGCGGGAAGAACACCCGCCGCTCGCCGGCCACGTCGCGGACCCGCAGCCGGCCGAGCGCCGCGAGCAGCGGCCCGGGCCCGGCCTTGGGCAGCACTCGCCGCAGCGTGCCGGCGAAGCCGTCCGGCAGGTCGTCCAGGGCGTGCAGGCGCAGCAGGTGGTCGAGTCGGCGCAGCAGTTCGCCGGGGCGCTGGGACAGCAGGGCGAGAGCGGCGTCGAAGTCCCTGTCCCGCAGGGCCTGTTCGGTGCGGGCGGCCCAGGTGTCGGCCTTGATGCGTGTCCCGTCCACGCGTACCGCCCCGGGGTGCTCGGCCGCCGTGCGCAGCAGTGCCTCGCCCAGGGGGTCGCCGGGTCCGCCGGGTCCGCCGGATCCGCCGGATCCGCCGGATCCGCCGGAGACAGCAGTGCCGCGCAGCACGGCGAAGGCGAGGGCCGCCCTGGGGCGGCGCGTGTGCTGCTCGTAGGGGTGCAGGATCTCGGCGGCGTGCTTCCAGGCCACCGGATGCCGCAGCACGTCCTCGACCAGCGTGGACGCCTCGAAACCGTCGAGCACCTCCAGCAGCCGGCGGCGCAGCGGGCGCGGCAGCGTGCGGAAGCGGCGGGGTGCGAGGAGGTCGGCCTCGCCGCCGGACCAGACCTGCAGCAACCGCAGGACGTCGGTCGCGGTGGTCAGGTGCGCGGCGAGCAGCGGGAGCGCCGCCTCGCGCGTACGCCGGTCGAGCAGCAGCGAGCCCAGCACCAGGGCCTTGGTCTCACGCACCGGGATGTCCCCGGGCAGCCAGTCCAGCGTGGCGGGGGCGTTCCCCAGCAGCAGCTTGACGTCGTCGCGGTCCTGCGGCGGCAGCGGAGTACGTCGCTCCAGCAGCCGCAGCAGGGCCCTGACCGTGTCCGCCTGCCGGTCGGTGCCGAGGTCGAGGAGCTTCAGCGGACCCCACGGGACGTCCGGCCGGTCCGCGGGCATGCCGGGCTTCAGGAACGGGTCGTCGCGATCGATCCGGCGGTGGCACAGCGGGCAGCCCGCGTAGTCGGTGCCGTCCCAGCAGCCGTGGCACACCAGGTGGGCGCAGGGGGAGACGGGGTGCACGCTGCCGACCGTGCCGCACAGCACGCACGGCTGGGCCGGCGACTGGAGCAGCAGGACGAAGACGCGGTCGACGTACAGGCGGAGCGTGTCATCGGGCACCGACGCCGGGAAGGCGCGGAACAGCGGCATGTGCGTGCGGTCGGCGCCCAGCTCGGCGTCGATCGCACGGATCAGCTCGCCGCCCGCCTCGGCCAGTCCCGCCGGACCGAGCCAGCCGAGCGCGGCACGCAGCCGGGCCGTCAGTGCGAAACCCCGGTCGAGCAGCTCGGCTTCGAGCGCGACCAGCCCCTCGGCCGTCGACGGGCCGCCCGGGCGCGGCCCGGCCTGGTCGACGTACACGGTACGGAGGCGGCGGAGCAGCACGGACGACAGCACGGACAAACGGATTCCCCCGGAAGAAGTCTGTGAGTGAGGCGGGGGCGGAGAGTGAGCGCGCTACAGGAGTCATAGAAAGAGAGAGAAGGAAGCACGCTTGCGGAGCCGCCCCCGCGATCACGACTCTAGGATCCGGCGGTCGCCCGGCGCCACTCGTTTTCGCCACGCCGGTCTCCCCGAGCGCACGGCTTCCGCTCCGCACCGTCCGCGGCGCGTGTCCCGCCGCCCTCGCTGTGTCATTCTGACCGGCGGCGCGGCGAGTTCTTCGGGGAGGCGGGCGGGCATGGGGGAGAGCAGACGGGCACTGATCGTGGCCGTTCCGCAGTACGAACTGTCGGACCACTTCGAGGACCTGTCGGACACGGTCGGCCACGACGTCGAGCTGATGACCGCATCCCTGCGCTCCTCCGGCTACAGCGTCGAACTCATAGGGGCGGAACCCGGGGACCCGGCCGGGCGCTCGCGCATACTCAGCGCGGTCAGCCGCGTGTGCGCCACGGCGCCGGAGGACGGCACCGTCCTCGTCCATTTCACCGGACACGGTCTCTCGGTTGACGGCGCCGACCACCTCGTTCCCGCCGACGCCCAGCTGACCTGGGAGACGACTCCTCCCCGGGTCGCCGTCGACAGCCTCATCGGCCTCGATCTGTCCAGGATGCTGCGGGGGTGCCAGGCCGGCACCGTCCTGCTCACCGTCGACGCCTGCCGGGACGCGCTCGGTGGCGAGTCCTCGGGAGGCCGCGCGACGGTGTTCCCCGCCGGCCGGGACCGGGTCGCCGTCCTCTTCGGCTGCGGTCCGGGCCAGACCTGCGGAGCGGACGAGGAGTCGGGCAGCCACTTCTCCCGGGCGCTCGCCGAGGCCCTGCACGCCGACACCTCCCCGCGTACGGTCGCCGAGGTCATCGCCCACACCGTCCGCAGGACCGCCGAGTTCGCCAGGGCGGCCCGGCAGAAGCAGACCCCCACCGCGCACTACGCGCCGAGTGGTCATGAGGCGATGGGCGAGGTCGTCCTGTGCACCGGCCGCACCCTCCAGGAGGAGTGGACCACGGCCGTCCGCGACCCTGAGTTGTGGGCGGCCGTCGCCTGCGACGACGAGCGCCGCGCGGAACTCCAGCAGGCGCTGGTCCGGCTGACGGGGGAGTGCGCCAAGTGGCGTCGAACAGGTCACGCCGCCGTCCCCGACCCCTGGGCGGACGACGACTACCCCGTACGCGTCCTCTCCCGCGGGCTGCGTCCCCTGCTCGCCCCCTCGCAGACCCAGGGCGGACCGGTCCTGGACGCCGGGGAGCTCACCGCGCTGGCCGCGGCACCGTTTGTCCGCGAGGCGGTGTACGCCATGGGTCTCAAGGGCGTGGCCGCGGCCGACCCCTTCCGGCTCGAACCGGCCACCGGCGACCTGGCCCGGGACCCGGAACGGGCCGACCTCGAGCACACGTTCGCCGCGCACGCGCTGCTCCGGCGCAAGGGGCGTGAACTGGCCGGGCGGAAACGGACCGAGGACGCGGGGGCCGTGGCCGCCTGGCTCGTGCACCGGCATGTGAGCGGCAAGGAGGAGCTGTGGGACAAGTACGCCCCGCAGCTGCTCGCCCCCCTGGCCAAGGCGATGATCGGAGCGGACGCCCCGTCGGCCCGGATCGGTGAGCTCACCGACGAGCTCGTGCGTGTCTGCCGGCAGACCGCACTCATTCCGGCACGGCCGTACGAGGGGGAACGGGAGCCCGCCGAGGCCCGCTGGCGCCTGGACGAACTCGTCTGCCCGGACGGGACGCCGGAGTGCTGGCGCCCTCGCGAACTGTCCTGGCTGATCGGCGTCGCCGGTCTGCTGGGCGGTGATCCGCGGCAGCTCCCCGGGGTCCTCGTCGACAACATCGGCATCACGGACGGCCTGAGCCCGGACCGGGCCGTCGCCGCGGTACGGCAGCTGCGCTGGGCCCGCGACCGGCTGGACAAGGGGCTCGACCTCGACCTGGCCTGCCCGCACCCGGCGGTGCACGCCGGTTTGGAGGCCCTGACGGACTGGGCCGACGAGGCCGTTCAGAACATCCGCCGGCATGCCGGTCCCTCCGGGCCCACCGGCCTCTTGGCCCATCTCCCTGACCGGGTCACGTGCGGCAGGCTGCGCCCCCAGTACGACGTGGCGACCAAGGGCGACGCCTACGGAGTGCCGCTGATGAGGTTCGGTCTTGCCGAGGACGAGACGCGCGAACTCCTCATGGGCACCCGGCTCTACGGCAACCGCGCGCTCGCCCTGCGGGAGCTGTACCAGAACGCCCTCGACGCCTGCCGCTACCGTCAGGCCCGGTACCGGTACGGTCAGGTGGCCCACGGCGTCCCGTACGCCTGGAAGGGCGACATCGTCTTCCGGCGGGGCACCGACGAGGACGGCCGCCCCTACGTGGAGTGCGAGGACAACGGCGTCGGCATGGGGCACGAGACGCTCCGCGGCACCTTCGCGCGCGCGGGACGGCGTTTCGAGCAGTCCCGCGAGTACCGCAGGGAACAGGCCCGGTGGCGCCGGGCCGACCCGGACCTGCGCATCTTCCCCAACAGCCGCTTCGGCATCGGCGTCTTCAGCTACTTCATGCTGGCCGACGAGATCAGCATCTGGACCCGCGCCACCGACGAGTACGGGCGCCCGGAGGCGAACGGCGGACTGCGGGTCGACATCGCCTCCAGCGGCAGCCTGTTCCGCATTCGCAGGAGCGAGGAGGCACAGCCGGGCGGGGGGACGCGGGTACGACTCTATCTGCAGGCGGACGACGTGGACGTGGCCGGGGAGCTCGGCAAACACGTCTGGCGCACCGACTTCGGCATGCGCGTGGAGCGGGACGGCGAGGTCGTGCGGACCTGGGAGGAGGAGGCGCTCCACTACTTCGGGGATCACACACGGCCGGTGGCTGCGGGGGCGGACATCTGGTTCGTGGAAGGGCTGGGGTGTCTGCTGGTGGACGGGGTGCTGGTGGACGCGGACGGGATGAGCGAGGAGGAGCATGGCAGCGCGAGGGACTGGCTGGGGGCCGCGGGTCGTTCCTTCCGCCGCGCATCCGGACGTGACCGCCGCGACTGGCATGCGATGGGCGGCCATCCTTTCGGGTGCGTAGTGGACCTCCGGGGGGTCCACGCGCCGGACATCAGCACCAACAGAAACAGTCTGCTCTCCTACGACGGATCCTGGGCCGACGACCGCATCCGCGAGGCATGTAAGCGCTTCGACGCACCGCAGTGGCTCACCCTCGAATGGCTCTGGGCCTTCGCCGAACTGCACCCTGACGGTGCCGTCGAGGTGACGCGGCGGCTGCTCGCCGTCCAGGCAGGCATCACCAGCAGACTCGGCTGGAACAGGACGAACACGGTCGACTTCCCGAGCGTCGGCTGCTTCCCTGCGGACGCGGGCATGGTGGCGCTTCGGCACGAGTCTCAGACCTCATACTCGGGCCACCTGTCCATGGTTCCGGCCGTGGCGGCCTGGAGGGCGCAGGTGCTGCGATCGGTGGGCGTCCCGTTGGCCCGGAACGTACGAGCGCTTCCTCTGCCCGCCACCGTCGAAGGCTATGCCGACCTACAGGCCTGGGAAGCACGCATCAGACCGCCGTTTTCCGACTTCTGGTCGTCCTTGCAGCGGAGCGCCCTGATGCCCCTTCCCGGGGAAGCTCTCTCGTTGGGCGATGTGCTGCGGCGGCTGAGACGTTACGCGGTCATGGGGTTGAAGCTGCCGGTCCTGGCTGACCTCAATGCCGCACATCGCCTGCTACTGGATTCCACGGATCGCAGTCTCCTTGCCGGCCGTGAAGTGTTCGACGGGCTGCTCTTCCCGAAAACCGACGGGACGTGGGGAGTCCTGGACACGCTCAGAATGATCAGCGCGGAGACGAGGGTGCCGCTGCGCGAGGCTCTCGTGAGGGCACGCCGTCTCGCGGCTGCCGGCTTCCCGGTGACTGTCCCGGACACCACTGGGGAACCTCCCGAGGGCATGGTCGCTTCCTGGCGTGAGCTTCGCGTTCTGTCCTGGCACCCGAGCTTTGCCCCACCTGGGGAACGCGCTGGACACGACCGGCCGACCCGAGGGGAGTACGAGAAGGTGCTCGCACGCTACGGCTGGCTCGGGCTGTCGTCGTCGGAGGGAGCGCCCATCTTGACGGACGAGCCGGAGCAGGAGACGTCGGAGGACGGCGGGCGGGGTCCTGATTGGACGAAGAAGCGCAGCGACGAATTCGAGCGGTGCTTCGGGACCGGCGGGCACGCTCACGGCACCGATCTCTCTCTGCATCAACTCGCCCGGGCTTCCGGCATGTTGTCCCTGTCCGTCGCGGACACGGTCGAGTGTTACGCCGATGCCTTCGCGAGGTACCGCCTGGGACTTCCGGATTACGCAAAACTGGCCGACCGGATTTTTACACGCCTTGACAGCGATCTGCTGGGTGCTGCGCTGGACCGTTGGTTCGACCTCGGTATGGAGGGAGCTGCTGTCTGGCCTGTTCCCCTGCTCGACACAGCGACCGCGGTGTACAAGGTGCAGGCGAGTACGGAAGAAGTCGTCGAGAGTCTTCGAGGTCTTGCCGGACCAGGACTGGTCGATCCCGAGGCGCCGGCCTTGGTCGAGCACTGGCGGACCCTTACACCTGGGGATTGGAAACTGCTTCCTGGGGACGACTCCGTCCTGCGCGGCGGCTATTTCCTCGCGTCGGTGCACTTCGCGCGTGCAGCGCTCAGCGACGGGATCGATCTCATTTACGTCTTGTGCGTCGCGGCGTACGCCGGGATGCCGATCGGTGCGGCCCTCGCGCGGCTGCGCGAACTGGGGCCTCTCGTAAGGCTCGACGTCTCGTCACCGGAACTGCCACCCTCGGCGGCTGTCGCCGACAGGCGCCCCGAGCCCCAGGACTTCCAGGCATGTTGCGGGGTGTCGGGCACCCGCCCGCGCTGGACCCCGCCCAACCCCGCCGATCTCGTCACCCACGCCCTCGCAGGTAACCGCACGCTCGGCGAGAGCATCGCCATTCTCAGCCAGTACGCCCCCCTGGGCGCCCTGTGGACCGAGCCCGAGGACGAGGACGACCCGGGTCACGGCGCCTGGCGCGAGCACCGGCCCACCCCCCACGACAGGGCCCTCTTCGAACCGGACCTTGTCGGCGGACTACGCGCGGGCCCCCTCGAGCTCCTCCACGTCGCCGCCCGGTTCGGCTGGCCCGTCGACCAGGCATGGGACCGCCTCGCGCCGTACCGCCCCTTCGGCCTGAAACTGCTCGTGGAACGACCCGGGTTCGAGGCCGTTCCCACCTGGCAGGATCTCATTCTCCTGACCGAGCACTACACGGGCGGCGCCCCGGCGCTGAGTGGGCGGGTGACGCCCGAGCGCATTGCCGTCACGGCTAGGGAGCTGGAGCAGCCCACGCGCTGGGTGCACCACCGGCTCAGCCTGTACGCGCCGCTGTTCGGTCTCGAACTGCCCGACGACTACCCGGCCGAACCGGCCGCGACGCCGACCCCCGAGCCCTTCCGGGCCCCCGCCGAGCCCACCGAGTGAGGAAACCCGTGCCCGACCACGCGTCCACCGACTTCCACGAGCACGAGACGGCCGTCCGGCCCGATGACCGGTTCGACGTCGTGCGCTCCGACGACGGCCGCTGGTACACGGTGACCGGCCTGTGCCCGACGTGCCGGGCGACGGTCGTCTTCCGAGTCGCGTACGGCGTCCTCGGCCCGTCCAAGCGGCTGTGGGGGCGCGACCCGCACCGCCCGGAGCCGCTGACCGGCAGTGTCACGGTCTTCTGCCAGTGCGGCTACCCGCATGCCGAGCGGCCGCCCGAGTCGCCCGACACGGGGTGCGGCGCCTTCTGGGACGTGCCGGTGTCCGGGACCGGGGCCGGGCAGGGAGCGGCGTCGTGACCGATCTCGCCAAGAAGCGGTTCGCCCAGCTCGGCCAGCAGCTCCAGTACGACCAACTCAGCACCGTACGACGGCAGGCGGAGGGCTGGCGCAACGGGCTCACCGGCCTCACCGGACTGGTCGGCGTGGTCTTCGTGCTCAAGGGGCGGGAGAGCGTCGCCGGCATGCCCGGCGTCTGGCGCTGGACCACGGCCCTACTGCTGGTCGCGGCGTTCGTCTTGCTGCTCGCCGGAGCCCTGTGCGCGGTGCGGGCCGCGCACGGCCAGCTGGGGCAGGGGACCTGGCTGTCCGGCGAACGACTGCTCGCGGCTGTCCTCGACGAGGTGGAGCGCACACAGAGTGCCGTGATCACGGCACGCAGACTCTCGATCGCGGGCCTGAGCGCGATCGTCATCGCGATCGCGGTCTCCTGGCTGGTGCCCGTGAAGAACGCGGCGGACCCGGCCGGGTCCGGCAAGGACGGGCCGTACGTCCTGGTCGTCACGGACCGCGGGACGGAGTGCGGGACGCTCGTGGTGGGGGATGCCGGGGCGGTGACCATCAAGCAGGCCAAGGCCAAGGCCGAGTCGGACAAGGAGGCGCCGCAGAAGACCACGTTGGACGACGCCAGGCAGTGGCACCGGATCCCCGCCGACGATGTCCGCTCGGTCGTCCCGACGGACGGATGCTGACGCTGACCCGGTGCGCACACGACCCCGGCCCACTTGGCGGAGACCGCCAACAAGCAAGCGCGTACCGCCGGTAATACTTGTGGGTAACAGCCTCTGGCCGCAGCCCTACGGCGGCCCTACGGTGCATCCATGCCGAACCTGCCCGATGTCGTGCTGTGGTCGATACCCGCCTTCGTGCTGCTCACCGTCGTCGAGATGGTGAGCGTGCGCCTCCACCCCGACGAGGACGCGGCCGGGTACGAGGCGAAGGACGCTGCGACCAGTGTCGGCATGGGGCTGGGGAGCCTGTTCTTCGACTTCCTGTGGAAGATTCCGATTGTGGCCGTCTACACGGCGGTGTACGAGCTGACGCCCCTGCGGGTGCCCGTGCTGTGGTGGACCGTTTCGCTGATGCTGCTCGCGCAGGACTTCTTGTACTACTGGTCCCACCGCGGTCACCATGTGATCCGCATCCTGTGGGCCTGTCATGTCGTGCACCACTCCAGCCGCAGGTTCAACCTCACCACCGCGCTGCGGCAGCCCTGGACGAGCTGGACGGTGTGGCCGTTCTACGTTCCGCTCGTCGCCCTGGGCGTGCACCCCGCCGCGCTCGCGTTCTGCTCCTCCGCGAACCTCGTGTACCAGTTCTGGATCCACACCGAGCGCATCGGAAAGCTGCACCGTGCCTTCGAGTTCGTCTTCAACACGCCCTCCCACCACCGCGTGCACCACGCCTCCCAGGGCAGCTACCTGGACCGCAACTTCGGCGGGATCCTCATCGTCTGGGACCGTCTCTTCGGCTCGTTCGTGGCGGAGACCGAGCGGCCGGTCTACGGGCTGACGAAGAACATCGACACGTACAACCCGCTGAAGGTCGCCACCCACGAGTACGTCGCCATCGCCAAGGACCTGAGAGCCGCCGGGACATGGTGCGAGCGCGTCGGACATGTCTTCCGCGGGCCCGGGTGGCAGCCGGAACGGCCGGTGCCGCCAGAGCGGTCCGAGCGGCCGGTGCCGCCGGACGCGGAACCGGTCGTGTGAAAGGTGTCGGTACGGCGGGCACCGCGCGCGTGACGCTGCTCCTCTTCGTCCTCGCCGCCGCCGTCGACCTGGGCTCCCGGGCCGTCGGTTCCGCGGCGGGCCACGCCGTCGTCAAACCGCTGCTGATGCCGTTGCCGGCCGCCCACGTCCATGCCCGGGGCGGGCCGGCCACTGGTCGCGGCGCTGCTGTGCGGCTGGGGCGGCGACGTCCTGCTGCTGTCCGACGCCGGACCGGCGTTCCTCGCCGGGATGGGCTGCTTCGCCGCCGGGCACGGGTGCTACCTGCTGCTCTTCGGCCGGTACGGCTCGGCCCGCCTCCCCCGCGCGCGTACGGCACTGCTCGGGGGCGCGTACGGTACGGCCCTCGTCGTGACGGTCGCCCTGCTGTGGCCCGGTCTGCCCGCGGGGCTGCGTCTCCCGTCGCCGGATACAGCCTGCTGCTGACGGCCGTGGCCTTCGGGGCGCTCCGGCTCGGGCCCGTGGCAGCCCTCGGCGGCTTTCTCTTCCTGCTGTCCGACACGCTCATCGCGACCGGTGTCGCCGAGTGGCCGCGGCTCCCGCGGCCCGATCTCTGGGTGATGCTGACCTACCTGGCGGCCCAGTACCTGCTGGCCCGGGGCGCGCTGTGGACCCTCGGCGCGCGGGCCGTGCCGCGCGCGGACCTCACCAGCGGATCGGTACCGGCAGCGTCGTCAGCACCGCCGACACCGCGACGACCAGCCCCAGCACCACGACCTCCGCGCGCGCGGGGGAGCAGGCGGTGAGCGGATCGCTCGCCCGGCTCAGGCGCACGCGGGCCACCAGCGCGAGCGCGGCGACGACGACCACCAGGAGCACCTTGGCGAGCAGGGCACGCCCGTACGCGGTCGTCGTCAGCTGCTCCAGGACCGTCTCCGGCGGCATGCGGCGCAGCGTGCTGCACAGTCCGGTCGCGGTGAGGGCGGCCAGCGGAACGGCCGCCACGCGCGCGTAGAGCCCCAGCAGCGCGGCGCTTGCCTCAAGGGGGTGCTCTCCGCGCGTGCCGCGCCAGTGGTGCAGGGTGCGCAGGACGTACAGCAGCCCGCCCGCCCACAGGGAGGCGCACATGACGTGGAGGAACGTCAGTCCGCTGCCCACCAGCGGGCTGTGCTCCGTCGGGGGGTGCGCCCGCAGCGCCTCCGCGACGGCGATCGCGGCCAGCGGCCACACCTGCGTGGCGGGGCGGCGCGAGAGGGCGCACAGGCCCGCCGCGACGAAGGCGTCGACCTCCAGGAGGGCGAGCCTGCCGTCCCGGGTCTCGTACAGGCCGCCCACGTCGATGTCGGCGATGTCGGCCGGCACCAGGTTGCCGGTGGCCACGACCGAGGCGAGACCGAGCGCGGCGACGCATCCGGCGGCGGCCGCCCAAGGGGCCCAACTGCGCGGTGTGCTGAGGGGCGCTCCCGGCAGGCGGCGCACCAGCCGGGCCGCGAACAGCTCGCCCGCCGGGACGCAGAGGGCGGCGAACAGGACGGTACGCAGCAGGGCTGTGCCGCCCGCGCCGGGGGCCGCCGCCTCTCCCGTGCCGTCCAGCGCGGCGCGTGGCCCCAGCATCGACATCAGCCCGGCGACGGTCACCAGGACGAGTACGGCGACGGCCCGGGTGAAGCCCCGGCGCGCGGCGCGGGCCGGGGCTGTGGCGGCCGGACCGGCCGCCCCGTCCTCCCGGGAAGCGCTCCCGTCACCCCCGCCCGCGTCGGCCGTCGGTCTCATCAGGCTCACCCCAGCACTTCACGTTGCCACAGAACCGGGCAAGTCCCGGAAAACAACTGGACGTACGCCATTCCATCCATGAGGTACGGGCCGGACCGCGGGAACCACTCAGGCCCAGCGGGCCTCGTCCGCCCCCCAGGGCCCGGGTGGCCGCGTCCAGTCGCCCGGCCCTCCCGCGAAGGACACGGGCGGCAGCGCGTACCGCAGCCGCCCCAGCGGGCTGTCGGTGGCGGCGAGGTACGGGTCGGGCCGGTCGTACACGAGGCCGTGCCCGGAAAACCCGGCACCGTCCACGGCGCCGCAGGTCAGCCACGCCGCCGTCCGTGCCAGCGCCAGCCGGACGAGCCGGGTGCCGCCCTCCTCCAGCCGCTCGGTGAGGCACCGCAGCACGGCTGCGGCCAGCAGGTAACCCGTGCCGTGGTCCAGGGCCTGGGCGGGCAGCGCGCCCGGCCGTCCGGGCGCCCCCTCGATGACCGCTGTCCCGGTGGCGGCCTGCACGAGGCTGTCGAAGCCGCGCCGTCCGGCCCAGGGACCGTCCGCGCCCCACGCGGACAGCTGCGCCACCACGAGTCCGGGCCTGCGTTCCGCCAGCGCCCCGGCACCGAGCCCGTACCGGTCCAGGGCGCCGGGCCGGTAGCCGGTGACCACGACGTCGGCCCCGGCGAGCAGCTCCTCGAACGTGCGCCGGTCGGTACGGTCGCCCAGGTCCAGCACGGCCGACCGCTTGCCGAAGCCCGTGTCGGCGTGCTGGTCGGGCAGTTCGGGCAGCCCGCGCGCGTCCACCCGCAGGACGTCGGCGCCCAGCAGGGCGAGGGTCCGGGTGGCGACGGGGCCCGCGGTCACCCGGGTCAGGTCCAGGACGCGTACGCCGGCCGCGGGCAGCCCCGCGCTCCCCGTCAGCCGCCTGCCCGGACCCTCACCGATGACCTCGCGGCGCACCAGCGGCCCCGCGGCGGCCGCCCGCCCCTGCGCGTGACCGGCCCACTCCCCGGGCGTGCGCACGGCCACCGCGAGCCCTCCGGCGGCGTGCACGGTGTCCTCGGTCTCCCGCGCGGACCGCTCGGCCAGGCACCTTCCGAGATCCTCGGCCGACGCGTCAGCGGCGAGCCCGAGCGCCCCCAGCAGCCGTGCCTGGTGGTGGGGATAGTTCGCGTGCGTCCGTACCCAGCCGTCCGCCGTCGGCCAGAACCGCGACAGCGGGGCGAAGGGGGCCGTGCGCCGCCCGTCGACCGTCAGGTGCCGTTCGCTCACGAAGGCCGTGGCGACCGCCCCGTCGTCCACCCGGACCTCCGGCACCTCCGCCCGCCCGGCCCGCCGCGCCCCCAGTTCGGCCGCGGCCAGCCCGCACGCCCCCACACAGGCCCGTGCCAGCTCGCGGACGGGCAGCACCGCGGGCAGTGCCCCGTGCCGCGCGACGACCGAGACCCGCGCGAGCAGCTCCGGCGCGCCGCCCAGCGCCTTCCACGCGTACTCCGTACTCACAGCGGTCATGGACGCACTGTGCACTCACAGCGGTCATGGACGCACTGCGCACTCGGAGCACTCATGGACGCACTGCACGAGCGGGCCGGACGGTATGCACCGCCCGGCCCGCAATCATGGTCCCGCTCCGTCTACTTGACGGCCTTGAGCGCGTTCACGATGCCGTACCCGTAGAACCCGTTCACGCGGTCGCCGCCCTCGCACACCGCGTCCTGCGTGCCGTCGCCGTTCTGGTCGTACGACTCCGGGCAGCCCGGGTTGTCGGCCTGTGCCTTCAGCAGCGCCTGCAGCGCGGCGCCGCTCGCCCACGGGTGCTCGGACTTCAGCAGCGCGGCCACCGCCGCGGCGTGCGGCGACGCCATCGAGGTGCCCTGGAGGTACGCGTACTCGTTGTTCGGCATCGTGGACAGGATGCGGCCGTTCTTGGACGGGGTGTCCGGGGTCTGGTAGCGCCCGTCGCCGCCCGGCGCCGCGACGTCGACGACGCCGTTGCCGTACGTGGAGAAGTACGACTTCTCGCTCTTCACGCCCGTCGAGCTGACCGTGACGACGCCCGGGAGCTGGGTCGGCAGGTCGAGGCACTCGCTCGGGTCGATGGTGCGCTCGACCGGCGTGCTGTCGTCGGGGCTGGTGTCGTCGAGGATCGCGTCCGAGGCCAGGTCGTGGGACTCGTTGCCCGCCGCCGCAACGTGCAGCAGGCCCTTCTTCTGGCCGTACAGCTGGGCCCGGTTCACCGCGTCGACGATGGCCCGCTGGTCGGGGTCGTCCATGCAGTTGTAGAGCCACGGGTCGACGTAGTAGCTGTTGTTCGTGATCTCCACGCCGTGGTCGGCGGCGAACATGAACGCGCAGACGACGTTCTCCGGGTAGAACAGCCCGTTGTCCGGGTCGCTCACCTTGATGCTGGAGACCTTCACGCCCGGGGCGACACCGGCCACGCCGACGCCGTTGCGGGCCGCGGCGATCTCACCGGCCACGTGTGTGCCGTGGTAGTCGCCCGCGGTGTACGGGCGCCAGGCGCCCTCGCTGGTGTCCGCGACGCCGCCGACGCAGTTGGCCGACTGGGACGCGGAGAAGTTCGCGGTGAGGTCCGGGTGGGTGTCGTCGACGCCGGTGTCGATGACGGCGACGGTGACCTTCTTGCTGCCGGGGTTGATCTTCGCGGCCTGGTCGGCGCCGATCGCCCGCAGGTCCCACTGGTCGGCCTCGAGCGGCTCGCTGTCGGGCGTCTTCGCCGAGGCGGCCTCGACCTTGGCCGCTTCGGCGGCCGTCAGGTAGTCCGCGGAGCCCTCGTCCGTCGTCCCGGCGGCGACCAGCGGCGTGGTCCGGGTGGCGCCCGCGGACTGCACCCCGCGCGCCGTGCGGATCTGCGGGCCGAAGTCCGGGTTCGCCGAGTGGACGACGATCACGCCGATCTTGTCGTACGTGGTGACGACGGTGCCGCCGGCCTTGGCTATCGCCTTCTTCACGGAGGCGATGGTGCGCTTGTCCGTCCTGGTGTTGACGACGTAGGCGAGCTCCGAGCCGTCCGCGGCCGCCGCGGTGGACGAGGTGGCCGGGGCCGACGGCGCGGCCGAGGCGATGCCCGGCAGGAAGCCGAGCGAGGCGGTGAGCGAGAGCGCGACCGGCACGGCCAGGGCGAGACGGCGTCTGGAAGGCAGATGAGCCATGGGATCTCCACATCATCCGGAACGGGGACCGGCCGGCGGCACGGAGGCTGGCCGGGCAGGTACATGACGGGGTGGTGCAGGCCGAAGCTATCTCTCGTTCTCCCTGACCAGCAATGATTTCCGGGGACCCGGCCCGAAGAATAGGGAGACCCCTCACTCCCACCCGTACGGGACCACCCGGTGAGGACTCGCGCGAGGCACGGTGAGGACTCCTGTGACGACTCGCGAAAGAAGTGTGGCGCGGTTGAACCGGTCCGCGCGCCGCGCCGTGACGTTGAGCAGGGAGCACGAGCACCGTCGAGCCCCTGTCGGATCAGGCCCCGGGCACCTACCATCGCCACCCGGCGCATGTGATCCACATCACCGTGAGGATGTTGAGCCGTCATGTCCGTATCCGACCCGTCCCCGTCCCCGTCCCCGGGAACGCCCCCGCCCACGGGGGCGACCGCCGTACCAGCAATGCGAGGAGAGTCCGTGGCAACCGACGCACCGCCCCCTTCGAAGGCAGAGCACCGGCTTCCTCCCACGGAGGAGTTCGTCCGGGTCCAGGAGAGCGCGGAATTCGGTGAACTGCGCCATTCCTACCGGTCCTTCGCCTTTCCGCTGACCGTCGCCTTCATCGCCTGGTACCTGCTGTACGTCCTGCTCTCCAACTTCGCGGGCGACTTCATGGGCGCCAAGCTCTTCGGCAACATCAACGTCGCCCTCGTGTTCGGCCTCGCCCAGTTCCTCACCACGTTCCTGATCGCCTGGTGGTACTCGCGGCACGCCGCGACCAAGCTCGACCCCAAGGCGGAGGCCATCAAGTCCCGGATGGAGAACGGCGCATGAGTTCCGTGCAGCACGTACAGCAGACCTTCCTCGCGGCGAACGAGGCCAGCGAGCACCGGACGCTGATCATCTCGCTGTTCGCGGCGTTCGTCCTCGCGACCCTCGCCATCACCATCTGGGCGGGCCGGCAGACCAAGGACGAAGCGGACTTCTACGCGGGCGGCCGCCAGTTCAGCGCCTTCCAGAACGGGCTCGCGGTCTCCGGCGACTACATGTCGGCCGCGTCGTTCCTCGGCATCGCGGGCGCCATCGCCATCTTCGGCTACGACGGCTTCCTCTACTCCATCGGCTTCCTCGTCGCCTGGCTGGTGGCCCTGCTCCTGGTGGCCGAGCCGCTCAGGAACTCCGGCCGGTACACCATGGGCGACGTCCTCGCGTACCGCATGCGCCAGCGCCCGGTGCGCACCGCGGCCGGCACCTCCACGATCGTCGTCTCGATCTTCTACCTGCTGGCCCAGATGGCGGGCGCGGGCGTCCTCGTTTCGCTGCTGCTCGGCATCACCTCCGACGCGGGCAAGATCCTCATCGTCGCCCTCGTCGGCGTCCTGATGATCGTGTACGTCTCCATCGGCGGGATGAAGGGCACCACCTGGGTCCAGATGGTCAAGGCCGTGCTGCTCATCGGCGGCACCCTGCTGATCACCTTCCTGGTGCTGCTGAAGTTCGACTTCAACATCTCCGATCTGCTCGGCACCGCGGCCGAGAACAGCGGCAAGGGCGCGGCCTTCCTGGAGCCCGGCCTCCAGTACGGCGCCACCGCCACCTCCAAGATCGACTTCATCTCCCTCGGCATCGCCCTCGTCCTCGGCACCGCCGGTCTGCCGCACATCCTGATCCGCTTCTACACGGTGCCCACGGCCAAGGCCGCGCGGAAGTCCGTGAACTGGGCCATCGGCATCATCGGCGCCTTCTACCTGATGACCATCGCCCTCGGCTTCGGCGCCGCCGCCCTGATCTCCCAGGACGAGATCATCGAGTCCAACCCGTCCGGCAACACGGCGGCCCCGCTGCTCGCCCTGCACCTCGGCGGCGTCGACTCGGCGTGGGGCGCGGCCCTGCTCGCCACCATCTCGGCGGTGGCCTTCGCGACGATCCTCGCCGTCGTCGCCGGCCTCACCCTCGCCTCGTCCTCGTCCTTCGCCCACGACATCTACGCCAACGTCATCCGCAAGGGGCAGGCCACCGGCGCCGAGGAGGTCCGCGCGGCCCGCTGGGCGACCGTGTTCATCGGCATCGTCTCCATCGCGCTCGGCGCCCTCGCCCGCGACCTCAACGTGGCCGGCCTGGTGGCCCTCGCCTTCGCGGTCGCCGCCTCCGCCAACCTGCCGACCATCCTCTACAGCCTGTTCTGGAAGCGGTTCACCACCCAGGGCGCGCTGTGGTCGATCTACGGCGGCCTGATCGTGGCGGTCGGCCTGGTGCTCTTCTCGCCGGTCGTCTCGGGCGACCCCAAGGCGATGTTCCCCGACGTCGACTTCGCCTGGTTCCCGCTGAAGAACCCGGGCATCATCTCCATCCCGTTCGGCTTCCTGATGGGCTGGCTCGGCACGATCCTGTCCAAGGAGGAGCCGGACTCCGGCAAGTACGCCGAGCTGGAGGTGCGTTCCCTCACGGGCACCGGCGCCCACTGAGCCCGATCCCACCGGTGCTCCGGCGGCCAACGGCCGTGTCGCAGGCTCCCGTACGACGCCGCACCCCGCGGTACGGCGTCGTACGTCCCTACGACACGGCCGTGCCGTGTCTCGTGGGATCGGGCCGCGGGCGTTGTCGGTCCCGTCGCGTAGGCTCGCAAGTGCCGGAGAACAGATGATCCGCTCCGATCACTCCGAGGGAGGGGGCCGACGTGCTCATCGACACCTACGGCCGGGTGGCCACCGACCTGCGGGTCTCGCTCACCGACCGATGCAATCTGCGCTGCACGTACTGCATGCCAGAGGAGGGCCTGCAGTGGCTGGCCAAGTCCGAGCTGCTCACCGACGACGAGATCGTCCGCCTGATCGGCATCGCGGTGACGTCCCTCGGCGTCGAGGAGGTCCGCTTCACGGGCGGTGAGCCCCTGCTCCGCCCCGGCCTGGTGGGCATCGTGGAGCGGGTCGCCGCCCTTCAGCCGCGCCCCCAGATGTCCCTCACCACCAACGGCATCGGCCTCAAGCGCACGGCGACGGCCCTGAAGGCGGCCGGCCTGGACCGGGTGAACGTCTCCCTGGACACCCTGCGCCCCGACGTCTTCAAGACCCTCACCCGCCGGGACCGCCACCACGACGTCCTCGAGGGACTGGAGGCCGCCCGCGACGCCGGCCTGACCCCCGTCAAGGTCAACTCGGTCCTCATGCCCGGCCTCAACGCCGACGAGGCCCCCGACCTGCTCGCCTGGGCCGTCCAGCACGACTACGAGCTGCGCTTCATCGAGCAGATGCCGCTGGACGCCCAGCACGGCTGGAAGCGCGACGGCATGGTCACCGCCGGAGACATCCTCACCTCGCTGCGCACCCGCTTCCACCTCACCGAGGAGGGCGCCGGCGAGCGCGGCTCCGCCCCCGCCGAGCGCTGGCTGGTGGACGGCGGCCCGCACCGCGTCGGGGTGATCGCCTCGGTCACCCGCCCGTTCTGCGCGGCCTGCGACCGTACGCGGCTCACGGCCGACGGCCAGATACGCACCTGCCTGTTCGCCCGCGAGGAGACCGACCTGAGGGCGGCGCTGCGTTCGGGCGCCCCCGACGAGGAGATCGCCCGCATCTGGCGGCTCGCGATGTGGGGCAAGAAGGCGGGCGCCGGGCTGGACGACCCCTCCTTCGTCCAGCCGGACCGGCCCATGTCGGCGATCGGGGGCTGAGCTACGCCCGGTCCTCCTCGGGCGTCTGCCACTCCGTGAGCTTCACGACGTCCTTCAGGAAGCCCCGTACACCCAGGAACTGCGACAGGTGCTCCCGGTGCTCCTCGCACGCGAGCCACGTCTTGCGGCGCTCCGGGGTGTGCAGCTTCGGGTTGTTCCACGCGAGCACCCAGACGGCGTCGGCGCGGCAGCCCTTGGCGGAACAGATGGGGGAGGAAGGGTCGGAGCCGGGGACGTTGAGGAGGTTCACACCTCGACCCTAACGCGCGCGGGAGCCGGTCGGTCCCTGCCCCGGACCCGCCCCAAAAGGCGACGCCGAGCAGCCACGGGGGGAGCTGCCCGGCGTCGGTCTTGTCGCTCCGACGGGGGATGCGGAGCGCCTACGAAGTATGTCACGGGGAACCCGCTGCCCGGGACCGGAACAGCATGATTGATCTGAGCTTTTCTTGAGCTCCGCGTGCGGCCCGATTCCGTTTCCGCCGGATCGCCGGAGGTCAGGCGCGCTCCCTCGGCTCGCCGGATCCGGCTTTCGGGTCGGCCGTCAGGTCCTCCGGAGCGGATTCCGCGTGATCGTCCGCCTGCGTCGGCGCGATCATCGGACGCATGGGTGCCGACACGAATGTGGACGGAAGGGAGGGCACATTCTCCCGGCCCGCGTTGGCGATCACCACGGCGACATAGGGGAGGATCATCCCGAGCACCAGGGCGACGATCGAGACGTGCCGTTCGACGTTCCACAGGAGGGCCGCCGCGATCACCGACAGGGTACGGACCGACATCGAGATGACGTACCGCCGCTGCCTGCCGCGCACATCGTCGGCCAGCCCCTGCCGGGCCCCGGTGATCCGGAAGACCTGGCCGTTGCTCTGCTTCCGCATCACGTTCCACCACCCGCCCCGCGTCGGACACTCCCCGCCCCGTGAACCGGTCCGAACCCGGTCGGGGAGACAGGTCCGGACGAACACCACGTTACGCCGCGCCTCAGCCGCCCACGAGACCGGGGCACCTCCCACCAGGAGCGGAAGTGCCGCGCCGCACCGCGCAGGGACCGCCCGACGTGCGCCGTTCCGCGCACCGGCCCACACTGGACCTGATGCTCACTTCGAGCAGTACGAGGAGGCAACCATGGGCTGGTTGTGGGCGATCATCGTCGGATTCGTGCTGGGCCTGCTGGCCAAGGCGATCATCCCGGGCAAGCAGCACAGTCCGCTCTGGCTGACCACCGTCTTCGGCATCATCGGAGGCATCATCGGCAACGCGCTCGCCCGGGCCTTCGGCATCGCGGCCACCCCGGGCATCGACTGGGGCCGCCATGTGCTCCAACTCGTCGCGGCCGTCGTCATCGTGTTCCTGGGCGACATGGCGTACATGGCGCTGCGGGGCAACAGGCAGCGAGCCTGAAACGAACAGCCCGCGCCCCTTCCGGGGTGCGGGCTGTGACCTTGCGCGGCCCAGCTGCGCCAGGGCGCCCCGCGTACGGTGACGGATGTGGGCCCGCGCACGGAAACGGCGCGGGCCCACACCGGCGAACCCAGCGGAGCGCCTACGCTCCGGCGACCTCCACCGCCGCCAGGTTCTTCTTGCCCCGGCGCAGCACCAGCCAGCGGCCGTGCAGCAGGTCCTCCCGGGCGGGGACGGCGTCCTCGGCGGTGACCTTCGCGTTGTTCACGTAGGCGCCGCCCTCCTTCACCGTCCGTCGCGCGGCCGACTTGCTGGGCGCCAGGCCGGTCTCCGCGAGGAGGTCCACCACGGGCGCGAGCTCGGTGACCTGGATGTGCGGCACCTCGGAGAGCGCGGCCGCCAGCGTCCGGTCGTCGAGCTCCGCGAGCTCGCCCTGGCCGAAGAGGGCCTTGGACGCGGCGATCACGGCGGCCGTCTGGTCGGCACCGTGCACCAGGGTCGTCAGCTCCTCGGCGAGCGCGCGCTGCGCGGCGCGGGCCTGCGGACGCTCCTCGGTCTGCCGCTCCAGCTCCTCCAGCTCCTCACGGGACCTGAAGGACAGGATGCGCAGGTAGCGGGAGACGTCCCGGTCGTCCGTGTTCAGCCAGAACTGGTAGAACGCGTACGGCGTCGTCATCTCGGGGTCGAGCCAGACGGCGCCGCTCTCGCTCTTGCCGAACTTGGTGCCGTCCGCCTTGGTCATCAGAGGCGTCGCCAGCGCGTGCACCGTGGCGTCCGGCTCCAGCCGGTGGATCAGGTCCAGGCCGGCCGTGAGGTTGCCCCACTGGTCGCTGCCGCCCTGCTGGAGCGTGCAGCCGTACCGCCGGTAGAGCTGGAGGAAGTCCATGGCCTGGAGGAGCTGGTAGCTGAACTCCGTGTAGCTGATGCCCTCGGAGGACTCCAGGCGCCGGGCGACCGACTCTTTCGTCAGCATCTTGTTGACGCGGAAGTGCTTGCCGATGTCGCGGAGGAACTCGATCGCGGAGAGGCCCTGCGTCCAGTCGAGGTTGTTGACCATGACCGCGGCGTTCTCGCCCTCGAAGGACAGGAACGGCTCGATCTGGCTGCGCAGCCGCCCGACCCAGCCGGCGACCGTCTCCGGCGAGTTCAGCGTGCGCTCCGCGGTCGGGCGCGGGTCGCCGATCTGCCCCGTCGCGCCGCCCACCAGCGCCAGCGGCCGGTGACCGGCCTGCTGGAGCCGGCGCACGGTGAGCACCTGCACCAGGTGGCCCACGTGCAGGGACGCCGCGGTCGGGTCGAAGCCGCAATAGAACGTGACGGGACCGTCCGCGAGCGCCTTGCGCAAAGCGTCCTCGTCGGTGGACTGGGCGAAGAGCCCGCGCCACTTCAGGTCGTCGACGATGTCCGTCACGGTTCTCGTTCTCCTTGGATGATCTTCGAGGCGGTCTGCATGACCACCGCCTACGAGGTTATACGCCACCGCCGACAGAGCTCACGGCGTTATCGGCCCGGCGACCGGCCGGACCCGTCACGCGGCCGGGGCACCCGTGCCCCGGCCGGCGGAAGCCCGCGTCACACGCCCTGGCTCACCGAGCTCATGTTGAAGTCCGGCACGCGCAGCGGCGGCATCGCGGCCCGGGTGAACCAGTCGCTCCACTCGCGCGGCAGCGTCTTCTCGGAGCGCCCGGCCTCCGTCGCCCGGCCCAGCAGGTCGACCGGCGACTCGTTGAACCGGAAGTTGTTCACCTCGCCGACGACCTCGCCGTTCTCCACCAGGTACACGCCGTCGCGGGTCAGCCCGGTCAGCAGCAGCGTGGCGGGGTCCACCTCGCGGATGTACCACAGGCAGGTCAGCAGCAGCCCGCGCTCGGTGTTCGCGACCATCTCCTCCAGGGAGCGGTCCTCGCCGCCCTCGAGGACGAGGTTGCCGAACCCGGGCGCCACCGGCAGCCCGGTCAGCGCCGCGCTGTGCCGGGTGGTCGTCAGGTGCTTCAGCACGCCCTCGGCGATCCACTCGGTGGCCCCCAAGGGCAGCCCGTTGTCGAACACCGAGGCGTCGTCGCCGGAGGAGTGGGCGAGCAGGAAGGGGGACGACTCCAGCCCCGGCTCGTACGGGTCGCTGCGCAGGGTCAGCGGCAGCGCGGTCAGCTTCTCGCCGATGCGCGTCCCGCCGCCCGGCTTGGAGAACACCGTCCGGCCCTCGGCCGCGTCCCGGGCCGCCGCCGACCACATCTGGTAGATGAGCAGGTCCGCCACGGCGCTCGGCGGCAGCAGCGTCTCGTACCGCCCGGCGGGCAGTTCGATCCGGCGCTCGGCCCACGCCAGCCGCCGGGCCAGCTCGGTGTCCAGCGCTCCCGGGTCGACGTCCTTGAAGTCCCGCGTCGAGCGCCCGGCCCACGCCGAGCGCGTACGGTCCGGGGACTTGGCGTTGACCTCCAGCGTCCCCTTCGGCTGGTCGTGGCGCAGACGCAGCCCCGTCGACGTCCCCAGGTAGCTGGAGACCATCTCGTGCAGGGCGAACCCGTACAGCTCCCGGCCGCCCTCCCGCGCGCGGGCGAACGCCTCGCCCAGCGCGGGCGCGAAGTCCGCGAACACGGCGGAGGACGTCTCGGCGGGCGCGTCCGTGAAGCCGGGCGACCGGGGCACTTCGGTGACGAGGGGCTGCGCGTCCTCGGCGGGCCCGGCCGCGCGCGCGGCGTCCTCCGCGGCCCGTACCAGCGGCTCCAGCTCGTCGGCGGTGACGCCGGACCGGGACACCACTCCGGAGGCCGTCCCCTCCTTGCCGTCGACGGTCGCGACGACCGTCAGCGTGCGTCCGCGCGTGACGCCGTTGGTGGTCAGCGCGTTGCCCGCCCAGCGCAGATTGGCCGTCGAGTGCTCGTCGGCGATCACCACGCAGCCGTCGGCCCGGGACAGTTCGAGGGCGCGCTCGACGATCTCGTGCGGCTTGTTCGTACGCGCGGTCATCGGCCCGCCTCCTGCGTGGTGTTCAGTATGTTGACGCCCTTGAAGAGGGCCGACGGGCAGCCGTGGGACACGGCGGCGACCTGGCCCGGCTGGGCCTTGCCGCAGTTGAAGGCGCCGCCCAGGACGTACGTCTGCGGGCCGCCGACCGCCGCCATCGAGCCCCAGAAGTCGGTGGTCGTCGCCTGGTACGCGACGTCCCTCAGCTGACCGGTGATCCGCCCCTTCTCGATCCGGAAGAAACGTTGCCCCGTGAACTGGAAGTTGTACCTCTGCATGTCGATGGACCACGACCGGTCACCGACGACGTAGATGCCGCGGTCGACGCCCCCGATCAGGTCCTCGGTCGACAGCCCGCCCGGATCGGGCCGCAGGGAGACGTTGGCCATGCGCTGCACCGGCACATGGGCGGGGGAGTCGGCGAAGGCGCACCCGTTGGACCGCTCGAAGCCCGTCAGCTTCGCGATACGGCGGTCGAGCTGGTAGCCGACCAGGGTCCCGTCCTTCACGAGGTCCCAGCTCTGCCCCTCGACGCCCTCGTCGTCGTACCCGACGGTCGCCAGCCCGTGCTCGGCGGTGCGGTCACCGGTGACGTTCATCAGCTCCGAGCCGTACCGCAGCTTGCCGAGCTGGTCGAAGGTGGCGAAGGAGGTGCCCGCGTACGCGGCCTCGTAGCCCAGCGCCCGGTCCAGCTCCGTGGCGTGGCCGATGGACTCGTGGATGGTCAGCCACAGGTTGGACGGGTCGACGACCAGGTCGTACACGCCCGCCTCGACGCTCGGCGCGCGCATCTTCCCGGCGAGCAGTTCCGGGATCTGTTCGAGCTCGCTGTCCCAGTCCCAGCCGGTGCCCCTGAGGTACTCCCAGCCGCGGCCGACCGGCGGCGCGAGGGTCCGCATGGAGTCGAACTCGCCGCTGGCCCCGTCGACCGCCACCGCGGTCAGCTGCGGGTGCAGCCGGACGCGCTGCTGGGTGGTCACGGTGCCGGCGGTGTCGGCGTAGAACTTGTTCTCGTGCACGGTGAGCAGCGAGGCGTCCACATGACTGATCCCGTCGGCCGCGAGCAGCCGCGCGCTCCACTCGGCCAGCAGCCCCGCCTTCTCCTCGTCGGGCACGGTGAACGGGTCGATCTCGTACGACGACACCCAGGTCTTCTCGGCGTGCACGGGCTCGTCGGCCAGCTCCACGCGCTCGTCGGACCCCGCCGCCTTGATGACCTGCGCGGAGAGCTTGGCCATGGCCACCGCCTGCGAGGCGACCTTCGCGGCGCCGTCCATGGTCGGGTCCACGCCGGACGCGAAGCCCCATGCCCCGCCGTGCACCACGCGCACCGCGTACCCCAGATCGGTCGTGTCCGACGACGCGGCCGGCCGGGCGTCCCTGAGCCGCCACGAGGCGCTGCGCACCCGCTCGAGACGGAAGTCCGCGTGCTCGGCCCCGAGCGCCCGCGCGCGGGCGAGTGCGGCGTCGGCCAGGGCCCTCAGCGGCAGTGCCAGAAATGACTGATCGATCTCATGGGGCACGGGTGACATTCCCTTCGCGGTGTCCGCCTCTTGTGGCCCTCTTGTGGCCGTCGAGCGCAGTGAATCATGTCCCGGGGCCGCGTCGATCGGAAAAGCGCACAAGGCGGGCGCGGCAGCGTCGCGGAGGTACGGGCGGGCCTCGTCAGGGCGGGCCGGTCCGGGCGCGTCGACTGTAGGGACCCGACAGTGAGTCCCCTGTGCCACTGTCGGTGCCCGATTGTCCGGACGGCTGGGCGGACCGATAGGTTTTCGGGGAAACCGCCGTACGGCCGGGTGGCCGTCGCAGGCGGGCAGACCGCTATCGAAAGGGTGATCCGTTGAGCCGCTCGGTTCTCGTCACCGGAGGAAACCGGGGCATCGGCCTCGCCATCGCCCGGGCGTTCGCCGACGCCGGCGACAAGGTCGCGATCACGTACCGTTCGGGCGAGCCCCCGGCGGGCTTCCTGGCCGTCAAGTGCGACATCACCGACACCGAGCAGGTGGAGCAGGCCTACAAGGAGATCGAGGCCGAGCACGGCCCGGTCGAGGTCCTCGTCGCCAACGCCGGCGTCACCAAGGACCAGCTCCTGATGCGGATGAGCGAGGACGACTTCACGTCCGTCCTCGAGACCAACCTCACCGGCACCTTCCGGGTGGTCAAGCGCGCCAACCGCGCCATGCTGCGGGCCAAGAAGGGCCGCGTCGTCCTGATCTCCTCGGTGGTGGGGCTCCTCGGCTCGGCCGGGCAGGCCAACTACGCCGCCTCCAAGGCCGGGCTCGTCGGCTTCGCGCGCTCCCTGGCCCGCGAGCTCGGCTCTCGCAACATCACCTTCAACGTCGTCGCCCCCGGCTTCGTCGACACCGACATGACCAAGGTGCTCACCGAGGAGCAGCGGTCGAAGATCGTGTCGCAGGTGCCGCTCGGCCGGTACGCGCAGCCCGAGGAGATCGCCGCGACGGTGCGGTTCCTCGCCTCGGACGACGCTTCGTACATCACTGGAGCCGTCATCCCCGTTGACGGCGGACTGGGAATGGGTCACTGATCACCATGAGCGGAATTCTCGAGGGCAAGCGCGTCCTGATCTCCGGTGTGCTGATGGAGTCCTCCATCGCCTTCCACGCCGCGAAGCTGGCCCAGGAGCAGGGTGCGGAGATCATCCTGACCGCGTTCCCGCGGCCCACGCTGACCGAGCGCATCGCCAAGAAGCTGCCCAAGCCCACCAAGGTCGTCGAGCTCGACGTGAGCAATGACGAGCACCTCGGGCGCCTGGCCGACATCGTCGGCGAGGAGCTCGGCGGCCTCGACGGCGTCGTGCACTCCATCGGCTTCGCCCCGCAGGACGCGCTCGGCGGCAACTTCCTCAACACGCCGTTCGAGTCGGTGGCGACCGCCATGCACGTCTCGGCGTTCTCGCTGAAGTCGCTGACCATGGCCTGCCTGCCGCTGATGCAGAACGGCGGCTCGGTCGTCGGCCTCACCTTCGACGCGCAGTTCGCCTGGCCGCAGTACGACTGGATGGGCCCGGCCAAGGCCGCCCTGGAGGCCACCAGCCGCTACATCGCGCGCGACCTGGGCAAGCAGAACATCCGCTGCAACCTCATCTCCGCCGGTCCCCTCGGCTCCATGGCCGCCAAGTCCATCCCGGGCTTCAGTGAGCTGGCCTCCGTGTGGGACAGCCGCTCCCCGCTGGAGTGGGACCTCAAGGACCCCGAGCCGGCCGGCCGCGGCATCGTCGCCCTGCTGAGCGACTGGTTCCCGAAGACCACCGGCGAGATCATCCACGTGGACGGCGGCCTGCACGCGATCGGCGCCTGACCGCCGCAGATCTCCGCGTACGGCGCCGGATCGGCCGTACGCCCTCGACGCCCCGTTTCCGCAGCGTGCGGAAGCGGGGCGTCACCCGTTCGGAGCAGCAGACCGGGCGTCCGGCCCCCTCTACCACGCACGCTGGAGACACGCACCGCCCCGCAGCCGTACGGCCCAGGAGGTCCCGTTGTGCGCCCGTCCCGCAGCCTCGCCCCGGTCTCCGCGGCCGCCGCGCTTCCCCTGCTCCTCCTGATGACCCTGCCGTGCGCGGCCGTGCCCCACGCGCGCGCGGGGCACGGCGAGTGGCACGCGCGCGTGGTGGACGGGCCGCCGCAGGCCCGTCTCGTGGAGGGGCCGCCGTACGCGCGCGTGGTGGACGGGCCGCGTGTCCGGCCGAAGCCGTTCGGGGCGGAGTGCCGGACCGCTGTCGACGGCTCCCGTGCGGTGGCGTACTGCCACAACCCCCATGCGGACGCCGATCGCGTCCGTCTCCACGTGGAGTGCGAGCGCTGGTGGGACATCGACACCGACGGCCCGCCGGCCGAGGCGGGCCCGGCCCGCACCGTACGGCTGACCGGGCGCTGCTGGCAGGAGGTCCGCTCGGTATGGGTCAGCCACGAGCGGCAGCGGCAGCGGCAGCGGTAGCGGCGCGCCGCGGCGACAGCGCGTCAGCCGGTGGCGGTGCCCTGCGGGCGGCCCGGACGGCAGACGAGCGGATAGCCCGCGGCCCGGGCGGCGGCGGCCTCCGCGTCACCCGCGCGGATCGCGTCGACCAGCAGGGCGTGCTCCATGTACGTCTCCGGTGCCAGCCGCTCGCCGACGTCCCCGCGCAGCCAGTCCCGCAGAACCTCGCCCAGGTCGGCGTACATCGCTGTCATGGCGTCGTTGTGGGACGCGGCCACCACCGCCATGTGGAAGGTCGCGTCGGCTGCCACGAAGGCCTCCCGGTCGCCCGACTCCCACGCCTGGTCGCGCCGGACGAGAAGCGCGTCGAGCTGTTTGAGGTCCTTCTCCGTGCGCCGCGCCGCCGCCAGCTTCGCGGCGCTCGACTCCAGGGCGGACCGCAGCTCGGCGATGTCGTTGGGGTCGGCGTCCGCGAAGCGGCGGTGCATCACGCCGGCCAGCTCGCTGGTCGCCACGACGAACGTGCCGGAGCCCTGCCGGATGTCCAGCAGGCCGTTGTGCGCCAGCGCCCGGACCGCCTCGCGGACCGTGTTGCGGGCCACGCCCAGCTGTTCGACCAGCTCGGGCTCGGTGGGGATACGGGAGCCGACCGGCCACTCGCCCGAGGTGATCTGGTTCCGCAGCGCGGCGATGACCTGCTCGGACAGGGCCGAACGGCGGGGGTGGCTCAGCGGCATGGCGACACCTTCGCACAGGGCGTGGGGAAGCGGTGCACCGGGAGTGGACCGTCATTCATCCCATGATTCTATGATGGGTCTCATGGCAAGCGAGGAGACACGGACGGGGACGTCCGCACCGGTCCACCACCCGGCAGGCGGCTCGGCCGCCGCGGAGCCGGCGGGTGAGACGCCGTCCACGGCGCCCTCCGTGACGGCGACCGCGGTGGCTGAGGCGACACCGGCCGCGGTACCTGCGGTGACACCGACACCGGCCGCGACGTCGTCCACGCGCGCGTGGACGACGCGTCTGGTGGTCGTGGGCATCGTCCTCACGGCTCTCAACCTCCGCCCCGCCATCACCAGCCTCGGCGCCCTCCTCGAAGAGGTGCGCGACGGGCTCGGGATGAGCGGCAGCGTCGCCGGACTGCTCACCTCGGTGCCGCCGCTGTGCTTCGCCGTCTTCGGGGTCATGGCGCCGCGCCTCGCCCGCCGCTTCGGGCCCGGCGCCGTGGTGTGCGCCGGCATGCTCGCGATCGCCATCGGACTGGTGGTCCGGCCCTACGCCGGGTCCACCGTGGGCTTCCTCGTCGCCAGCGCGCTGGCCCTCATGGGCATCGCCGTCAGTAACGTCCTGATGCCGGTCATCGTCAAGCGCTGGTTCCCGGACCGCGTCGGATCCATGACCGGCCTGTACTCCATGGCGCTCGCCCTGGGCACCTCGACCGCGGCGGCGATCACCGTCCCCGTGACCGAGGCCCTGGGCGGCGACTGGCAGTCCGGCCTCGTCGTCTGGGCCGGGCTCGGAGCGGCGGCCGTGCTGCCGTGGATACCGGTGGTACGCGCGCGGGGCGGCGAGGACCGCCCGGAGGGTGCCGCCCGCTCCGGGAAGAGCGGGCCCGGGAGCACCGGTGAGGCCGGTGCCGCGCCGGGCGAGGAGGCACCCCAGGAGCAGCCCCGGGCGCTGCGCATGACCCGTAGCCGTACAGCCTGGGCGCTCGCCGTCTTCTTCGGGCTCCAGGCCACCGCCGCGTACATCACGATGGGGTGGATGGCCCAGATCTACCGCGACGCGGGCCTGTCGGCCGGTACCGCGGGGCTGCTGCTCGCCTTCACCATGGTGATGGGCGTGCCGCTGGCCTTCGTGATCCCGCGGCTCGCCTCGCGCCTGCCCCAACAGGGGCCGATCGTCGTCGTGCTGGGCGTCTGCGGGCTCGCCGGGTACGCGGGCCTGTACCTGGCCCCGGCGGGCGGCGCCTGGCTGTGGGCCTTCCTGCTCGGCGTCGCCAACTGCGCCTTCCCGCTGGCCCTCACCATGGTCGGCATGCGGGCGAGGACCGGGGCGGGCGTCGCCCAGCTCTCCGCGTTCGCCCAGAGCACCGGCTACCTGATCTCGATCCCCGGTCCGCTCCTGGTCGGTGTCCTCTACCAGCACAGCGGCGGCTGGGGTCTGCCGCTCGCGCTCATGGCGGTCCTGATGATCCCGCAGACCGTGATGGGGATCCTGGCCGGCCGCGACCGCACGGTGGAGGACGAGGCGGCGGGCTGACCGCTATCGCTGGGGCGGCCGGATGGCCACTTCCTTACGGGGCAGCCGACTGGCCACTGCCTGTCCAGCGGTCGGCTGATCACTTCCTCACGGGGCGGTCAGCTGACCGCTGCGGATGGGGCCGAGGGGCCACCGGTGCCACTCCGACCGTGGGCGGGACGGGCGAGTCCGGCCCCCTGCGGCGGGAGCGGGCCGTGGGGATGGGACACTGACGGCATGCCTGTGCTCGACCCCAATCCCAAGAACGGCCAGAAGAAGATGCTGCTCGTCTTCGGGTCCTTCCTCGCCATCTTCGTGATCATCGGCGTCATCGCGGCGATCGCCTCGCCCTGACGGCACCCCCATGGTGGTGCTGGCCCCCCATCCCCTAGGGGGTGAGGCTCAGGGTGAAGTGGGTGGATCACCGGATGGGGTGCGCGGCCCGTGTTCCGTAGCTTCTAGGTGTGGCCGCGAGAAGCGGGCCACGGACCCCGCGAAGCCCCATGGAGGCGGCCATGTCGGCCCGAACGCACCCCCGGCCCCACTCGGCGACCACGGGCGGCGTCGGCACCCGGCTGCCCTGGTGGGCGCTCGCCCTGCCCTCGTTCGCCTTCGTCACCCTCCTGCTCCTGATGCTCGACCCGGCGAACGCCCGTGCGGCGAGCGACCCGGCGATACCGCAGTTCATCGTGGGCCTGCAGCACGTGGTGCACGTACTGCTGCACGCGATTCCGTAGGAGGAGTGAAGATCGCGGCACGGAGGAGCGGAGAACGGCGCATTCGGTGCGCACACCCGGTGCGGCAGCCGGTGCGGTGACTCCAACTCCCTGCGCCCCCTGGCGTGTTTCGTGCGAAGCTGGGACCCATGAGCGTCGCAGAACCCCGCAGGATTGTTCTCTTCCGGCATGCGAAGGCCGACTGGCCACAGGTTTCCGACCATGAGCGGCCGCTCGCCGACCGGGGCCGCAAGGACGCCGCCGTCGCCGGGCGCAAGCTCGCCGACTCCGGCGTTCCCTTCGATCTGGCTCTCTGCTCCACCGCGACCCGGACCCGCGAGACGTGGAAGCTCGCCGTTCAGGAGCTGCCGCAGCGGCCGAAGACGGTGTACGAGGAGCGGCTCTACGAGGCCTCGCCCGGCGAGCTGATCGCCGTGCTCAACGAGCTGCCCGACGACGCACGGAGCGTCATCATGATCGGCCACAACCCCGGCGTCCAGGGCCTGGCCGACATCCTGCCCGGCCGGTCCGAGGGCGACGCCCGCGAGCGTATGAACCGCCGCGGTTTCCCGGCCGCCGCCTTCGCGGTGCTCTCCTTCGACGGCTCCTGGAAGAGCCTGGAGCCGGCGGTGGCCACCCTGCTCGACTACTGGGCGCCCACGGAGTAGACCCCGCCGCACCCCGTACGCTGCCGGGCACCGGCAGGGCCCGGCACCGCTCCCGGCGCCGGGCCCTGCTGTGTGCCGTCCGCTGTCGGGCTCCGCCCTGTCCGCTGCCGGCGGCTCACCGGTCCTCGTGCATGTCCGCCGCCTCGACCTCCTCGCGGGTCACCCCGAGCAGATAGAGGACCGTGTCGAGGAAGGGGAAGTTCACGGCGGTGTGCGCGGCCTCCCGTACGACGGGCTTGGCGTTGAAGGCGACGCCCAGACCGGCCGCGTTCAGCATGTCGAGGTCATTGGCGCCGTCGCCGATCGCCACGGTCTGGGCCAGCGGCACCCCGGCCTCGGCGGCGAACCGGCGCAGCAGCCGGGCCTTGCCCGCGCGGTCCACGATCTCGCCGGTGACCCGTCCGGTGAGCTTGCCGTCGACGATCTCCAGCGTGTTGGCCTGCGCGAAGTCCAGGCCGAGCCGCTCCTTGAGATCGTCCGTGACCTGGGTGAAGCCGCCCGAGACGACGCCGACCTGGAAACCGAGCCGCTTCAGCGTACGGATCAGCGTGCGCGCCCCCGGCGTCAGCCGCACCTCACTGCGCACCTTGTCGACCACCGAGGCGTCGAGCCCCTTCAGCAGGGCCACACGCGCGTGCAGCGACTGCTCGAAGTCCAGCTCCCCGCGCATCGCGGCCTCGGTCACCTCGGCGACCTCCTTCTCGCACCCGGCGTGCGCGGCGAAGAGCTCGATCACCTCGTCCTGGATGAGCGTGGAGTCCACGTCCATCACGACCAGCCGCTGGGCCCGCCGGTGCAGCCCCGCCGCGACCACCGCCACGTCGACACCCAGCGCGGCCGACTCGGTCACCAGGGCGGTCCGCAGCGTCTCCGGCTCCGCGCCCGACACCGCGAACTCCACCGCCGTCACCGGGTACTTGGCGAGCCGGAAGATCCGGTCGATGTTGCCGCCGGTCGCCGTGATCCGGGCCGCGATCCTGGCCGTCGACTCCGCGGTCAGCGGGTGACCGAGCACGGTGACGAGCGACCGCCCCAGGCCGCGCGGCCGGTTGTCCCCGATGCCGGAGATGATCTCCGCCTGCATCTTCATCGACTCGGCCCAGCTGTGGACGGTCGCCCGGAGATCCCCCTCGAGTCCACCGGGTGGCGCGGTCACGAGCGCGCACAGCACGATCCGGCCACGGGTGACGACCTGCTCGATGTCGACCACGTCGACGGAGTAGGCGGCGAGGGTGTCGAACAGGCCGGCCGTGATGCCCGGCCGGTCCTTGCCGAAGATCTTGACGAGAAGAGTGGGGACGTCAGAGGTCTGCGAAGCGCTCATGGTGCTCCCACCGTATCCGGCACCCCGTTTCTTTGGCCCCTCAGGTCCGCCTGGCGGACAGAGAACACTGCATGACGCTCCAGTGACGTCCACCTTGATCGCGAAGGACGCTTCGAGCGCCCCCGTACATCACGTATGACCCCTACATCCCGTACGCCGCCGAACGTCCCGTACGCCACCGAGTCTCACCGTCCCGGCGGCCTCGTCGGAGGCGGGGGCGGCGGGGGCGGAGGCGGAGGGGGCGGAGGCTCGTCGTCCGGTGGAGGTGGCGGCACCCACCAGTCCCGGGCCCCGCGCCTCGGCGGCTGCGAGGGGCGCCTCGGGGGCGGAGCGATCGGCTTGTCCACGGTGGGCGCACCGTACACATCGGGACCACCCGCACCCCCTGTCCCATGTCCAGCCCCACTCCCGTCTCCTCTGTCTCCGTCCCCTCTGCCCCAGTCCCCCTTCTCCCCGTACCCCCTGTCCCCGCTCATGGCCGGACGCGCATCCTCCGGTTCCCCGAGTCCGTCCGGCAGTCGCAGATAGGGGTTCGTGGCCGGGTTCGGCGGTCGGTACGGCGTACCCGGCGTGTACGGTCCCGACCGCACCTCCTCGCTCCACGCTCCGGCGTGGGTGCCGACGCCCCGCGCCGTTCCCGCGGCACCGCGCGCCAACGCCGTGGCCCGGCGACCCGCCGCCCCGCTCACGCAGGCCAGCAAGGCCCCGGCGGCCCCCGCCCCCACGCCCCACAGCGCGCCCAGAAGCAGGGCCGCCCCCATGTGCCCGCGCAACTCGGCCTCCGCCCCGAACGCGTCGAGACCGAACACCGACAGCGAGGCGTCCACCGACACCTCCGTCAGCCGGACCAGCAGCGGCAGCGCCAGAGCCGTCACCACCCCGAGCCGAAGGGCACAGCGCCCCGCGAAACCGAGCGGATTGGGGCCTCGTGCATCGGCACCGGCCGACCGACCGGCGGAAGGGCCACCCCGTCCTCGTACGAACGGCGTACGTACGGCGGTCAGCACCCCCGCGCAGAGCATCATGAGCGCGGCCGCGGCCCCCAGCAGCCAGACACGGCCGTCCAGTTCGGCGAGGCGGCCGAGCGTGACGGGCTCTCCAATGCCGCCGCGGAGCAGGTCGTCGAGCGGGTCGGGCAGCAGCCGGGCCAGTACCCCGGTCGCCGAGCCGTCCCAGGGCACGAGGAGGCCGACCGCGGCGCCCAGCCAGACCCCGTTGGGCGCACCGAGCAGCGCCGCGCCCGCGATCCGCCTCGGGTGGGCGTCGCCGATCGCCGCGTACGCCGCCGCCACGAGCCCGGCCAGCACTGCCGTCAGCAACACGGTGACCAGCGCGGACACGGCGGGCCGTACCACCCGGTGCACCGCGGCCCAGCCGGGCGGCAGGGGAGTGCGGCGCGAGGCCAGCAGGGCGATCAGCAGGACGCCGGCGCACCAGAGCAGACCGCCGAGCAGCGTGGCGGCCGTGTCGACGGTGAAGCCGACTCTCGCGTTCGCGTCGGCGAGGTCCCCGAGCCGGTCCGGCAGCTGCCCGCCGATGTTCCCGAGATCACCGAGCCCCGGTACCTCGATGCCGTTCGCGCCGCCCCCGCCGGGCAGGTCGTCGAGCCCCAGGCCGCCGCCGTCGAGGGTGATGACGCTGTGACCGGCCCAGGAGAGCCCGCCCATCAGGGCGACGAACAGCGCGAGCACCGCTCCCGCGCGCGCGAGGAGTTCGGCGGGCGCCACCAGGGCTCCCGCCCCGCGCAGCGACCGCAGGAAGAACCAGGACAGCAGCAGCGCCCCGACCAGCCCCACACCCAGGGGCGTGATCTGTACGGCGGTCGTGGCCTGCGCACCCTCCAGGCCGAAGACCGAGACGTCACCGGACGGCCTGACCGAACCGCCCGCGCCCAGGGCCACCACGGCCGCGGTCATGGGCCCGAGCGAACCCGCCGCGTCGGCCCCGAGCAGATGCAGACCGAGTGCGGCCGTCCCTGCCATACCGATCAACGCCCAGCTCACCGCCGCGATCGCGGAGAACAGGACGTCCCCCCAGGGCACCCTCCTGCGCTGCTGCGCGGTGTCGGTCCTCATGGTCAGCCCCCAGTCCGCGTCGCGGCCTTCCCGCGGGTATGTCCCCCTCGCGGTGAATGACCACTCTCCGGCCGGGTTTCCACCCCGTCAACGGGGTCGGCCGCGGCCCCGGTGCCCACGCGGCGCAAGGTCCGGCTTCCGGTCGGAGTGTGCGAATTCCGGAATGGTTCCCCACGATGTGCGACATCCCTAGACTCCCTGTGAGCGGGGTACCTCGGGGGACAACGGGGTATCCCGGGGGACGACTCAGTGGGGCGTGGAGTGCCGGAACTCGTACTCGAATCCAACGGACGAACCTGGACGCTCGATGCGTCCAGGACCTACACCCTCGGGCGTGATCCGCAGGGGGACATCGTGTTCGACGACGCCAGAGTGTCCTGGCGGCACGCCACGATCAGCTGGACCGGCCGCAGCTGGGTCATCGAGGACCACGGCAGCACCAACGGCACGTTCGTGCAGGGGCACCGGATCCATCACCTGGAGATCGGCCCCGGTTCCGCCATCCACCTCGGCAACGCGACGGACGGCCCGCGGCTGAGTCTCTCGTCCGCCACCCCCGCCGTCGCCTCACCGCACGCACAGCCGAAGCCTCAGCAGGGCCCCCAGCAACCGTACGTGGCGCAGGGCGCGACCCCCGGCTGGGCGGCCCAGCAGGCGGCACCTCAGCAGGCCGTACCCCACCAGGCAGCCGTACCGCAGCAGGCCGCGTCCCGGCCGGGCGGGCGGAAAGAGGCACCTCAGGCGGCGTCGGTCCCGCAGCAGCCGATCCCGGAGCAGTCGATCCCGGAGCAGCAGGGTCCCGGTGGTGGCGCGGGGGTGCCGCCGGTGTACGGCGACCGCAGCCCGACCACGTTCCACCAGGTGGCTCTCGGCCGGGTCATGCGCATCGGCCGGGCGCTCGACAACGAGCTGGTCGTCTCCGATCTGCAGGTCTCGCGCCGGCACGCCGAGTTCCACGCCACGCCCGACGGCCGCTTCGAGATCCGGGACCTCGGCTCGCACAACGGCACGTTCGTCAACGGCATACCGATGGCCAAGGGCGGTTCCGCGCTGCTCGGCCCGAACGACATCGT
The DNA here is from genome assembly GCF_014650915.1 of Streptomyces poonensis. Lineage (GTDB taxonomy): Bacteria > Actinomycetota > Actinomycetes > Streptomycetales > Streptomycetaceae > Streptomyces > Streptomyces poonensis. The sequence continues at coordinate 193,774 of NZ_BMVW01000017.1, forward strand.
CGGTGTCGGCCACTCCACCTTCCGCCTCGTCGGCGACCGGCTCGAGGAGTTCGTCGACACCGGTGAGGTGTCCTTCTCGGCCCGTCACCTCACCGTCACGGTCGACGGCGGCAAGCAGATCCTCAAGGATGTCTCCTTCGGCGTCTCCGAGAAGTCGCTCGTCGCGGTCATCGGCCCGTCCGGCTCCGGCAAGTCCACGCTCCTGAAGGCCCTGACCGGCTACCGCCCGGCCGATGAGGGCGACGTCCTCTACGACAACCGGAACCTGTACAAGCAGTTCGCCGAGCTGCGCCGGCGCATCGGCCTGGTTCCGCAGGACGACATCCTGCACAAGGAGCTCACGGTCAGCAGGGCACTGAAGTACGCGGCCAAACTGCGCTTCCCCGCCGACACCACCGCCGCCGAGCGCGACGCCCGGATCGACGAGGTGCTGCGCGAGCTCAAGCTGGACATCCACAAGGACAAGAAGGTCACCTCCTTGTCCGGCGGCCAGCGCAAGCGGGTCTCCGTGGCCCTGGAGCTGCTCACCAAGCCGTCGCTGATCTTCCTGGACGAGCCGACCTCCGGCCTCGACCCGGGCATGGACCGCGACGTGATGCAGCTGCTGCGCGGCCTCGCCGACGACGGCCGCACCGTCCTGGTGGTCACCCACTCCGTGGCCGAGCTCGCGCTGTGCGACCGCATCCTGGTGATGGCGCCCGGCGGGTCCGTCGCCTATTTCGGCCCGCCGGAGGAGGCCCTCAACTTCTTCGGCTATCCCTCCTGGGCCGATGTCTTCTCCGCGTTCGAGAACTACCGCGACTACGACTGGGCGGGCCGCTGGAAGGGCTCCCAGCACTACCAGATGTATGCCGCGGACATCGACGCGGTCGCCCCGCAGTCGGCGCACATGCCGCCGCCGCAGGCGATGCGGCCACCGAAGCCGCAGGGCTGGGCCTCGCAGCTGGGCACCCTGGTCCGGCGGTACGTTTCGGTCATCGCCTCCGACAAGGGTTTCCTGGCCCTGTCGGTGCTTCTGCCGGCGGTCATCGGCGCGGTGAGCCTGCTCATCGACCCGGACAAGACCCTGCTGGTCCAGGTGGACGAGAGGACCGGCGGGGTCAAGCCCAACAGCACCGCCACCACCGTGCTGCTGATCCTCGCGGTCGGCGCGTGCTTCGCGGGCGCCGCCAACTCCGTCCGCGAGCTGATCAAGGAACGGGTCATCTACGAGCGGGAGCGGGCGACCGGCCTGTCACGTTCGGCCTATCTGATGTCCAAGGTGATCGTCCTCGGCGCGATCACGGTGCTGCAGGGTGCGATCGTCGGCGTGATCGGCTTCGCCAACCGTGAGATCCCCCCAGAGGGCCTCATCCTCGGCAGCGGCAAGGCCGCCGTCATGATCGAACTGTCGATCCCGCTCATGGCGCTCGGCTTCACCTCGATGATGGTCGGCCTGGTGATCTCCTCGCTGGTGCGGACACCCGAGCCGACCATGCCGTTGCTGGTGATGTTCGCGATCATCCAGGTCGTGTTCACGGGCTGCCTGTTCATCCTGCACGGCACCCCGGGCGTCAACGAGGTCTCGTATCTGATGCCGTCCCGCTGGGCCGTCGCCGCCGCCGGCACCACGCTGGACTTCAACCGGATCAGCCCGAACACCGAGGACCCGGCCGGCACGGACCCGCTCTGGGACCACGAGGCGTCGGCGTACCTCATCGACATGGCGGCCCTGCTCGCCCTCGCCGCCGTCTGCGCCTTCCTCGTGGCCCGCTTCCTGCGCCGCCACGAGCCGGAGGTCATGCGGAAGTAGTCCCGCGACCGGCGCACGGAACGCGCGAAGGGCGGCACCCTCCAGGGGGTGCCGCCCTTCAGCGCTACTGGACGCTACTGCGCGCTACCGAGTGCCTCGCAGTGGCTCAGTACGGGCCGTTGACGTTGTCGATCGAGCCGTACCGGTCGGCCGCGTAGTTCGCGGCGGCCACGATGTTCGCCACCGGGTCGTAGATGTTCTTCGAGGTGCCCTCGACGTGGTACGCCTCGAAGGTCGGCGGGATCACCTGGAGCAGGCCCTTGGACGGCACGCCGTTGATGGCGTTGATGTCCCAGTTGTTGATCGCGTTCGGGTTGCCCGAGGACTCCCGCATGATGTTCTTGTGCAGCCAGTAGTACGAACCCGGGATGTCGTGCTTCTTCATGATGTCGAGCGCCTCGCGGATCCAGCCGTCGAGGTTGTCCGGGTACGTCTTGGCGGCGACCTGCTGGACCGCCACGCGCTCGGCGGACCGGCTGGCCGTCTCCTGCCCGCGCTCCTCGGCGGCCTTCTTCTCGGCGGACTCGGAGGCCGTCTTCTTCTCGGACGTCCCGGCCGCGGCCTGCTGCTTCGCCTTGGCGGTCTCGGCCTTCAGGCTCGCACCGGCGAGCTGGTCGGTGACGCTGGCCTTGACGTCCTTGATCTGCTGCTCGCTGTACACCACCGGAGCGGTCGCGGAGTCCGCGGCCGTGGTCTGACCACCACCGGGCACCAGGCTGATCGCGACAGCGGCGGCACCGAGGCCGGCGACACCGGCGAGCGAGAGCTTGTGAGCCTTGGTCAGGCGACCATGACCCTGGACGGGGGTGTTCTGGGGCATGACTGATGGACCTCTTCGAATAGCGGAGGCCGCTCCGAGACCGGGAAGGACATGAGGTTTCCGGCACAAGCGCTGCGGGTAGAAGCCGCGGCTTGCCGAGCGACGTCAGCCATTGTTAGCGGCCGCAAAATTGCGTGGCAAAGGTGTGACGTACGATCCGGGGTAGTGGAGACCGGTATGGCGAAACGGGGCAAACAGGTATGTCTGCCCCGCTCACCGGAGTCTTTTGGCTCTCCTAGCGGCCTTCGTACGTGATGCGCACCCTATGCGCGGCCTCACATGAAGCGCACTGCGTTCTGACCTAGAGTTGCTAGAGCAATGCTCTCTGTGAGGGCTTTCCGGGGGAGGGCCTACGAGGGCCCTACGCGAGGAGGAGATGCACGTCGCCGAACTCGTGCCAGAGGTAGCGCCCGCGCAGCGCCTCCCGGTACGCGTGGTCCACCGCCGTCCGCCCCGCGACCGCGTCCAGCATCATCAGGTGCGAGGCCTCCGGCTCGTGCAGCCCGGTCAGCAGCCCGTCCACCGCCCGCACCCCGCGCTGCGGGGTGACCACCAGATCGGTCCAGCCCCGCGCGGCGCGCACCACCCCGTCGCGCCCGGTGGCCGACTCCACGGCCCGCACCGCCGTCGTACCGACCGCGACGACCCGGCCGCCTTCCTGTGGCTCACCACCACCCTGCCGAGGAAGTGCTGCGCGTCCTCTCCGTCCGGCCCTCACCGCGTTGATCAGCCGCGCCGACGCCTCCGGCACGGCGAAGCGCTCCGGATACGGTGGCTCGTGCGCCTCCGCCGACGCCACACCGGTGTGCAGCGTGACGGGCGCGAACTGCACGCCCCGGCTCACCAGCTCCGCCACCAGCCGCGCGGTGAAGGGCCGGGCCGCGCTCGGCATCTCCGCGCTGCCCGTCCCGTCGGCCGACGGCAGCGCGAACACCGTCTGGTACGCGGACAGCGGCTGGTCCCGCTCCGTGTACGAGTAGCGAATGGGCCGCCCGTGGACCCGCAGCAGCTCCGGTACGTCGGCGCCCACCACCCGAGCCCACCACAGCCGGACGCCCTCCGCGCTCAGCGGCTCCTCCAGCACGAGCCGTACGTCACCGGGCAGGCGCACCTCCTTTCCCGCGGGCGCGCCCGCACGCGCGCGTGTGGTGCCCCTTCCGTCGGGTTCGCGCAGCTCGACGGCCCAGCGCCCGTCGTCACCCAGGGTGGAGAAATGCACCACCACGCGCGCGTGCCCGACCCGGCCGTCCACGGCGGCCGCCAGCGTGGGGGAGGTGTTGACCACGAGCAGGTCACCGGCCCGCAGCAGCCGGGGCAGCTCCGGAAACGCGTGATGCGACACCTCCGTACCGCACGACACCAGCAGCCGCACCGCGTCACGGTCCCGGGCCGGCCCCCGCTGCTCGGCGGGCACCCGGGCCGACAGCTCCTCCGGCACCTTCCCCCACGCGCGTCCGTACACGGGCGGCGAAACCCCCACCGCGGTGGTCATCGCCCCTCCAGCAGGGACGGCGCGCCGTAACGGCCACTGGCGGGACGCTCGTCGAGCAGCCGCAGGAAGCCCGGGACGGCACGGTCCGGCGCCGGCCGCGACCCGTCGTCGTCCGGTACGGCCGCCGCGTACAGGTCCGTCGCCATGTCCCCGGGATCGACCGCCCACACGCGCAGCCCCGGCTCCTCCACGGCGAGGACCGCCGACAGATGATCGAGGGCCGCCTTCGAGGCGCCGTACCCGCCCCACGTCTCGTACGCCTCCGCGGCCGCGTCCGAGCTCACGTCGATCACCGCGCCCGCCGACGAGGCCCGCAGCAGCGGCAGCGCCTCCTGCACCAGCCCCAGCGCCGCCACCACGTTCACCTCCAGGGCCCGCCGCAGCCCGTCCAGGGACAGCCCCTCCAGCCGTACGAGGGGCTCGGCGCCCAGCGCGCTCGCGTTGTTCACCAGCAGGTCCACGCCGCCCAGCCCGCGGGCCGCCGCCACCAGGGCGGACCGGTGCCCGGCGTCCGCGACATCCCCGGGCAGGGCCTCCACGCGCGTGCCGTACGCGGCCAGCGTGTCCGCCGTCCCCCGCAGCACCTCGCCGCCTCTCGCGTCCAGCACCAAATCCCAGCCGCGCCGGGCCAGGGCCGCACCGAGCGCCCTGCCCAGCCCCTTCGAAGCCCCCGTGATGATCGCCACCGGCATGACGTCCGTCCCCTCGTCGCCACGACGGCCGCCTCCGGCCGTCCCCTGACAGCCGCTCCCGGCGGACGGCCCGTACGGCTCCGCCCCGCCCGGCGGCTGCCCTCACCGTAGGAATCCGGCCGTCCCGGCCGCCTCGTGCGCGGGCCGCAGAGCGCCGGGGCCCTTCGCCCTAGGCCCGGCGCCCTAGCCGGGCCCGTCATGCGACCGATCCGGGCTGTCACCCCCCGCGGGTACCGTGAGGCCATGAGTCACGGTCCACGGTCCGGCCTGGCCGCGGTGAGCTCCGCGCTGCTGGCCATGAGCAGGCATCTCGAGGTGCGCGACGTCCTGAAGACGATCGTCGCCTCGGCGCGCGAGCTGCTCGACGCCCAGTACGCGGCGCTCGGCGTCCCCGACGACCACGGCGGCTTCGCCCAGTTCGTCGTCGACGGCGTCAGCGACGAGCAGTGGAAGGCCATCGGCCCGCTCCCGCGCCAGCACGGCATCCTCGCCGCGATGCTGCACGACGCGAAGCGGGAGCGCCTGGCCGACGTCCGCAAGGACCCCCGCTTCGGAGGCTGGCCGAACGCCCACCCCGACCTCGTCGACTTCCTGGGCCTGCCCATCCGCGACGGCGACGAGGTCATCGGCGCACTGTTCCTGGCGAACAAGGACTGCCCCAAGCCGGGCGGAGGCTGCGGCTTCACCGAGGACGACGAGGAACTGCTCGCGATCCTCGCCCAGCACGCCGCGATCGCCCTGACCAACGCCCGCCTCTACGAGCGCAGCCGCGAGCTCACCATCGCCCAGGAGCGCTCCCGCCTCGCCCACGAGCTGCACGACGCCGTCAGCCAGAAGCTCTTCTCCCTGCGGCTGACCGCCCAGGCCGCCGCCGCCCTGGTCGACCGCGACCCGTCCCGCGCCAAGGGAGAGCTCCAGCAGGTCGCCGCGCTCGCCGCCGAGGCGGCCGACGAGCTGCGCGCCGCCGTCGTCGAGCTGCGCCCCGCCGCCCTCGACGACGACGGACTGGTCGCCACCCTGCGCACCCAGGTCCAGGTCCTCGACCGCGCCCACACCGCGCGCGTGACCTTCACCGCCCAGGGAATCCGCGCCCTGCCCGCCGCCCAGGAGGAGGCGCTGCTCCGCGTCGCCCAGGAGGCCCTGCACAACGCGCTGCGGCACTCGGGCGCCGAGCGGGTCGACGTCACCCTGGAGCGGCACGGCGGCGCGGCGGTGCTGCGCGTCACCGACGACGGCGACGGCTTCGACCCGCGGTCGGTACGCCGCGCTGGACGCCACCTCGGCCTGGTCTCCATGCGGGACCGGGCGAGCGGGGTCGGGGGCCGGCTGACCGTGGAATCGGCGCCCGGCAAGGGCACCACGATCGAGATGGAGGTCCCTGGTGGCTGACGCAATCGAAGTGCTGCTCGTCGACGACCACCAAGTGGTCCGCCGGGGCCTGCGCACCTTCCTGGAGGTGCAGGACGACATCGAGGTCGTGGGGGAGGCGTCGGACGGCGCCGAGGGAGTCGCCCGCGCCGAGGAGCTCCGCCCGGACGTCGTCCTCATGGACATCAAGATGCCGGGCATGGACGGCGTCGACGCGCTGCGCAGACTCCGCGAACTCGGCAACCCCGCGCGCGTGCTGATCGTCACCAGCTTCACCGAGCAGCGGACGGTGGTCCCGGCCCTGCGCGCGGGAGCCGCCGGATACGTCTACAAGGACGTGGACCCGGACGCCCTCGCCGGAGCCATCCGCTCCGTGCACGCCGGGCACATCCTGCTCCAGGCCGAGGTCGCCGGCGCCCTCCTGTCCCAGGAGGAGAGCACCTCGGGCCAGGGGAGGGGCGGCTCGCTCACCGAACGGGAGCGCGAGGTGCTCGGCCTGATCGCGGACGGCCGCTCGAACCGTGAGATCGCCCGCGCACTCGTCCTCTCCGAGAAGACGGTCAAGACCCATGTCTCCAACATCCTGATGAAGCTCGACCTCGCGGACCGGACCCAGGCCGCGCTGTGGGCGGTGCGGCACGGTGTGACAGGGTGATCGCATCGGATGACGGGCTGATCAAAGCCGGTGCGACGGAATGACGGACCACTCGAAAGGTTCTGTCCCGGACCGAGATACACACAGTCGTGTGGATGTCCCCCGGATGGCGCACCCTGACCGGTTCCGGGCCGTTCCCCAGGGCGTGCTGCGCAGATCGCCGCAGTGGTTCCCGAGGGAGGACTGAGAAGTGAAGAACCTCAAGAAGGCCGCCGCCGTCACGCTGCTGGCCGGCGGTCTGGCCGCCGCCGGAGCGGGCACGGCCTCCGCGAGCTCCGGCGCGAGCGGCGCGGCCCTGCACTCGCCGGGCGTGGTCGCGGGCAACCTCGTCCAGGTCCCGGTCCACGTCCCCCTCAACGTGGTCGGCAACACCGTCAAGGTCGTCGGCGTCATGAACCCCGCCTTCGGCAACAAGGGTGTCAACCACTGACGCCCTCCGTACGACCGGTGACCACCGGCCTCCCGGACACCCACGAGGCCGTCACGGAGCCCCGCGAGCGGAACGGTTCGCGGGGCTCCGCCGTGCACCGAGGCCGGAGCGGCGCCGTAGGGCCACCACCCGACGACGCACAGCACCGGGCCTCAGCGCATCCTCTTCTCCCGCTCCTCCACCACGGCGTTGTACGCCGCCACCTGCGCCCGCCGTGCCGTCCGCTCCACGGGGCGCAGCGCCGCCGCCCGCGTGGCCATCTCCGACGCGCTCACCGCGCCCCCGTGCCCGTTCTCGTAAGCCAGCGAGATCAGCAGCCCCACCCGCTGGGCCAGCTCCAGCACCCGCACCGCACGCGGCGGATATCCGGGCGCCAGCACCTCGCGCCCCCCTTCGGCCCGCGCCCGGTAGGCGTCGATCGCCGCCTCCGCCACCGGCCCCGAGGCCGCCACGTCCAGCCGCGAGAGCACCTCCGTGGCTTCCCGCAACGCCTCCGCCAGCTCCCGCTCGGCCTCGCCCAGGGACGGCACGTCGGCCGCCGGCGCCTCCCGTACCGGCAGGCAGTGCCAGACGACCTCCACGTGGACATCCCCGGCGGGCCCCGCCTCGTACACCTCCGGCACCAGCCCCAGCGCGGCGCCGTGGCACACCACGGCCTCCTCCGCGTCGATCGCCCGCTTGTTGAACTCGGGCGGACCGCTCAGACCGAGCGGATGCCCGGGCTGGGGCAGCGCCACCCGCAGCCCGGTCGTGCCGAGCGCGCGCAGCCGCCCCAGGGCGAGCGAGAGACCGACGGGCCCCGCCTCCCCGGGCAGCCCCTCCACCCGGTGCACGGCGTCCTCCCCGACGATCGCGAGCACCGCGTCATCAGGTGGGACAAGTCCGGTAATCAGGGCATTACCCCATGCGGCGAGGCGTCCTGAGCGTGGTTCGGAGAGCATGTACCCACCCTAAGGACCGGCCGATGGAATGGTCCGCCTGGCCGGTGGCGTAGATTTCCTAGAGGGCTTTCGTCCACAGGCGAGGGTCGCGCCCACAGGCGTACGCGACAGCCGAGACCGGCCGACACTGCAAGGGGAGACAGCGCGCTCATGAGCGATGTTCTGGAGCTGGAGGACGTATCCGTGGTCCGCGAGGGCCGCGCTCTGGTGGATCAGGTCTCCTGGTCGGTCAAGGAGGGCGAGCGCTGGGTCATCCTCGGCCCCAACGGCGCCGGCAAGACGACCCTCCTGAACGTCGCCTCCAGCTACCTCTTCCCGAGCAGCGGCACGGCCACCATCCTCGGCGAGACCCTCGGCCGGCCCGGCACCGACGTCTTCGAGCTGCGCCCGCGCATCGGCGTGGCCGGCATCGCCATGACCGAGAAGCTCCCCAAGCGCCAGACCGTCCTGCAGACCGTGCTGACCGCCGCGTACGGCATGACGGCCACCTGGAACGAGGACTACGAGGAGATCGACGAGCAGCGCGCCCGCGCCTTCCTCGACCGCCTCGGCATGAGCGAGTACCTCGACCGGAAGTTCGGCACCCTCTCCGAGGGCGAGCGCAAGCGCACCCTCATCGCCCGTGCCCTGATGTCCGATCCGGAGCTGCTGCTCCTGGACGAGCCCGCGGCCGGCCTCGACCTGGGCGGCCGCGAGGACCTCGTACGCCGCCTCGGCCGCCTCGCCCGTGACCCGATCGCCCCGTCCATGATCATGGTCACGCACCACGTGGAGGAGATCCCGCCGGGCTTCACCCACGTCCTCATGATCCGCCAGGGCAAGGTCCTCGCAGCAGGCCCGCTGGAGCTCGAGCTCACCTCGCGCAACCTCTCCCACTGCTTCGGCCTGCCGCTTGTCGTCGAACAGATGGGCGACCGCTGGACCGCCCAGGGCCTTCCGCTGTCCTGACGGTTAAGGCCGTCCGGCGCTCCGTGAGTTGGGCCGGCCGGCCACGCAACAGGGGCGCGGACCCTTCCACTTGATCGTGCGCCCTGTCGGCGGAAGGATCGCGGTCCTACCATGACCATGTGGACAGCATCGACGCATGGGTGTGGTGGCTGATCGTCGCGGTCGGGCTCGGAATCCCGCTCGTCCTGACCGCGATGCCGGAGTTCGGCATGCTCGCCGTGGGCGCCGGCGCGGGTGCCCTGACCGCGGCCCTCGGTGGTGGCGCCGTGGCGCAAGTGCTCGTCTTCGCCGCCGTCTCCGTCGCGGGCATCGCCGTCGTACGGCCCCTCGTGGCCCGGCAGCGTGCCCAGCGGCCGCAGCTCGCCAGCGGTGTGGACGCGCTGAAGGGCAAGCACGCCGTCGTACTGGAACGGGTCGACGGCAGGGGCGGTCGCATCAAGCTCGCCGGTGAGATCTGGTCGGCGCGCTCCCTCGACGCGGGACAGGTCTACGAAGTGGGCCAGGAAGTGGATGTCGTGGAGATCGACGGGGCCACGGCGATCGTCATGTGACCTCCCGGGAGCTCGTGGGACCCAACTGCGCCGAACGCCCCACCCGGCAGTCGGCGGTCTGACAGACTCGACCAGCAAGATCTTCGACAACCATAAGATCCTCCGAAAGCGCCGAGGCGGAGAAGGGTACGGGGAGCCGATGGAACCGATCATCATCGTCCTGATCATTCTGGTGGTGCTGGTCTTCATCGCCCTGATCAAAACCATTCAGGTCATCCCCCAGGCCAGCGCCGCCATCGTGGAGCGCTTCGGCCGCTACACACGGACGCTGAACGCGGGCCTGAACATCGTCGTCCCGTTCATCGACACCATCCGCAACCGCATCGACCTGCGCGAACAGGTCGTGCCCTTTCCGCCCCAGCCGGTGATCACCCAGGACAACCTGGTCGTCAACATCGACACGGTCATCTACTACCAGGTCACCGACGCCCGCGCCGCGACGTACGAGGTCGCCAGCTACATCCAGGCGATCGAGCAGCTCACCGTCACCACGCTCCGCAACATCATCGGCGGCATGGACCTGGAGCGGACCCTCACCTCGCGTGAGGAGATCAACGCGGCGCTGCGCGGTGTCCTCGACGAGGCCACCGGCAAGTGGGGCATCCGCGTCAACCGCGTCGAACTCAAGGCCATCGAGCCGCCGACCTCCATCCAGGACTCGATGGAGAAGCAGATGCGCGCCGACCGTGACAAGCGCGCCGCGATCCTCACCGCCGAAGGTATCCGCCAGTCGCAGATCCTCACCGCCGAGGGCGAGAAGCAGTCCGCGATCCTGCGTGCCGAGGGTGAGGCCAAGGCCGCCGCCCTGCGCGCCGAGGGCGAGGCCCAGGCGATCCGTACGGTCTTCGAGTCCATCCACGCCGGAGACCCCGACCAGAAGCTGCTCTCGTACCAGTACCTCCAGATGCTCCCGAAGATCGCCGAGGGCGACGCCAACAAGCTCTGGATCGTTCCCAGCGAGATCGGCGACGCCCTCAAGGGCCTTTCCGGCGCCGTCGGCAACTTCGGCCTCATGGGCGGCGGTCCGGGCGGCGCGGCTCCCTCCGGCGGCACGGAGCGCCGCGAGAAGCCGTCGGTCACCGACTGACACGACCGGCAGACGTGATGCGGCTGGGGGCCGCCTTCCAACGGAAGGCGGCCCCCAGCCGCATCACGTCTACTGCTGTGGGCGATGCCTCAGGCCGCGCTCTGCGCCAGCCACTCCGGCAGTGCCTCGAAGTCGTCCTGCGCCAGCGCCAGCAACATCGCGTCCGCGGGCGTCGGCTCGAACGGCTCCCGCAGCAGCGGCATACCCGCCTGCTCGGGCGTACGGTCCGCCTTGCGGTGATTGTCCTCCGCGCACGACGCCACGGTGTTCAGCCAGGTGTCCCCGCCGCCTCGCGACCGCGGCACCACATGGTCCACGGTCGTCGCCCTTCTGCCGCAGTACGCGCACCTGTGCCGGTCACGTACCAGGACACCTCGCCTCGACCACGGAGCCCGTTGTCGGAACGGCACCCGTACGTATCTGCAGAGCCTGATCACCCGGGGCGCCGGTATGTCCACCGCGGCGCCGCGCATGCGCAGTTCGGGGTGAGCCTGCTCGACAACGGCCTTGTCCTGCAGCACCAGCACGACGGCGCGGTTCAGCGTCACCGTCGACAGCGGCTCGAAGCTCGCGTTGAGTACCAGCGTGTCCCGCACTCCAGCCCACCTCCCATGTGCACCGGCCCACCCCCTGGCGGGCTGGATCAACTCTGGCCGGGCACGCCGAGATGGACAACGCAATAAAAAATGCCCGCCTCCGATCACTTCCATGACCAGAGGCGGGCAAACGTTCAATGAACGTCGGGATGCGCCAATTCGCGTCGACTTTCCGTCAGTTCCCGATCAGCTCTCCGCGGAAGCCGCGTACTCACCGATCAGCTGCGCACGCGCGAGCGTGTGGAACCGCAGGTTGAAGCCCACCACCGCGGGCGAGGCGTCCGAGTCCACGCCGAGCTTCTCCTGGTCCACGGCGTACACCGTGAACACATAGCGGTGCGCCGGGTCCCCGGCGGGCGGAGCGGCACCTCCGAAGTCCTTCGTCCCGTAGTCGTTGCGCGCCTGGACCGCGCCCTCGGGCAGCCCCTCGAACGTGGCCGTGCCCGCGCCCGCCGGCAGCTCGGTCACCGAGGCCGGGATGTCGAACACGACCCAGTGCCAGAACCCGCTCCCCGTCGGGGCGTCCGGGTCGTAGCACGTCACGGCGAAGCTCCTGGTCTCCGGCGGGAAGCCCTCCCAGCGCAGCTGCGGCGAGGTGTTGCCCTCCGCGTGGACCTGAGCGTCCTTGAGGGTCGCGCCCTCCTGGACATCCTCGCTCGTGACCGTGAACGACGGCACGGCCGGGTGGAAGTCATGGGGAAGCGGGGGCCGCTTGACCTCGGTCACCTCGTACCTCCTGGTGAATTGGAATGACCTGTTCCGGAGTCGAGCCTAGAACCAGCTGCGCTTGCTGCCGACCTCGGACAGCCACTGGTTCAGATACGCCGCCCAGTCGGTCTGCTGGTAGCCGTTCAGCCCCACCTTGAAGGCGCGGAAGGAGTCACTGCCCTCGCTGAACAGCCCCGGCCGCTTGTCCATCTCCAGTACGACATCCATCTCGTTCTGGTCCGCGACGAAGCTCAGCTCCACCTGGTTGAGCCCGCGGTACTGCTGCGGCGGGAAGAACTCGATCTCCTGGTAGAACGGCAGCTGCTGCCGCGTACCCCGGATGTGGCCGCGCTCCAGGTCGGCGTTCTTGAACCGGAAGCCCAGCTGGATGAAGGCGTCCAGGATGGCCTGCTGCGCGGGCAGCGGGTGCACGTTGACCGGGTCGAGGTCACCGGAGTCCACCGCGCGCGCGATGGCCAGCTCGGTCGTGACACCGATGTTCATCCCGCGCAGCGGCTGCCCCTCGATCATCGTGAGCGGCGTCTCCCAGGGGATCTCCAGCCCGAACGGCACCGCGTGGATCGCCTCGGCCTTCAGCTCGAAGGCACCACCGAGCCGCACCTTGTGGAACTCGATGTCCTGCTTGTACTCCTGGTCGCCGCTCTCCACCTCGACCTTGGCCTGAAGACCGACCGACAGCCCCTCGATCTGCTGATCCACGGAGCCGCCCTGGATCCGCACCTCGCCCTGGACGACACCACCCGGGACGACATTGACCTCGGTCAGCACCGTCTCGACCGAAGCGCCACCGGCCCCCAGGCTCGCGAGCAGTCGCTTGAACCCCATGACTCTTCCTCCCCAGGCAACGCCTGTGCTCTGTGTGCAGCTCCGCACCGTACGGACCCTTGATCCCTACCAACGCGATCCGGCCGTGACCGGTTCCGTGCCCTCACCCTCCCAAGGCGGGGGCCTCCCGGCCACCCATGGGCGTAGCAAGGGACAGCCACCCGTCTGCAGTACGCTCGTACGGCATGATCGCGACCCCTGACCGTACGCCCCTACCTCGGCACTTCTTCGACCGCCCCGTTCTGGAGGTGGCACGAGACCTCCTGGGCCGCGTCCTGGTGCACACCACTCCGGACGGCCCGATCGAGCTCCGCCTCACGGAGGTCGAGGCGTACGACGGCACGAACGATCCGGGATCCCACGCCTATCGCGGCCGCACCGCCCGCAACGGGGTGATGTTCGGCCCGCCCGGACACGTCTACGTCTACTTCACCTATGGCATGTCAAGGCAGTCAGCATGAACCTCGCCGACCTCGCTCACCCCGCTGAAGAAGTCGCCCCCAAGCTGCTCGGTGCCGTCCTCACTCACGAGGCACCCGAGGGAACCGTGAGCATCACCATCACGGAGACCGAGGCGTACTCTGGTGCGGCCGACCCAGCCTCCCACGCCTACCGGGGCAGAACACCCCGCAACGCCGTCATGTTCGGACCGGCAGGACACCTGTACGTATACCGGTCTCACGGTCTCCACTGGTGCGCCAACATCGTCACCGGGACAGACGGTATCGCTTCAGCCGTCCTCGTCCGGGCAGGCAGGATCATCGAAGGGGAGGATCTGGCGCGCAAGCGGCGAGGGGGCATGGCCGAGAGTTCACGTCTGGCGCGAGGGCCGGGGAACTTCTGCCAGGCGCTCGGCATCACAGCAGAGCACAACGGCGCACATCTCCTGGCGGGCGCCTCGGTCACGCTGTCCGAGGGCGAGCCGGTACCCGCCGCCCTCATCCGCGTTGGTCCTCGGGTAGGCGTGAGCAAAGCCCACGACTGGCAGCACCGCTTCCACCTCGCCGGTGATCCAACGGTCTCGGCGTACCGACTGAGCCCGAGAGCCAAGCCGTCCGCCGGAGCCTGAGCCGCTGTGCGCCTCGCTCGCGGCTCGCCGGCCGGTCGGCGGGTGGTGTTGGGCCGCAGATGCGTGATGGCTCGCGAGCGTGGCGCGTGACGCGTTCTTGGCCGGTCTGTGACTGCTGGCGTGCGCCGATTCGGGGCCGGAGGGATGACACCCCTTGGTGTGTTCTCCAAACACCACACGGGAGGGCTCCTTACTGGGGTCCTCCCTTCCTCGTGTAACGTGCGTCGGCCAGGTCACCGCCGTCGCTCCCGACCGCACGAGACCGAGTCCAGGCCCGAAGCCTAGGGCGTCACCTGTGAAGAAGGATCGCGCCAACCATGGCCGATCCGCCCCCGCGAAGAAGGGAGATCCATGTCCCGCCGTCAGGCGGGGAGCACTGGCGCACTCGTGTGCGCCTCACAGGAAGGAGCCGCAACCAGTGGCTATCAGCTTCGGCCATGACCGCCCGTGGGGCGGGGTCTCGCAGGTGGAGTACCGGCGCATGGCGAAGGAAGCTCGACTCCAGCTTGCCTACCGTGTGCACTTCGCTGCACTCGGGTGGGCTGACTGCCAGGGGCATGCAGCTTTCGATGCCGGGAAGCTCGCCAGCCTGTTGAGCAAGGATGGCAAGCCCTTGTCCGAACAGAGCACCAACAACGCGATAGCCCGCGCCAAGGCGCTGAGCCTCGTCTCTCCTTACTCGGGGGCTGCCTGTCTCGTGCTCGGCTCTCACATGTTCCAGGCGGGCAAGGGTGTGCCGGTACCGTGCCGTGTCCGCCTAGACCGTTGACTACATGCTGGACGTGTAGCCAGCACACGTCTCACGTGTACCGACATAGGTGATGACCTGTGAAAACATTCGCGTCCTCTTATCTGTCTGTCTCCTTCACAGTGCGGCCCCGCAGGGGCCATAAAGGAAGCCACCTACCTACGTTCGAGGCCAGTGGGGCGCTGCCGCGCACCGTCTCTCGGCTAGAGCAAGGCTGGCAGGCGGAAGGGCAAGAGTGGCCCCAAAGGAGTTGACAGAGCCAGACGGCCTCGAGCAACGGCGAGCGGAGCAGGAAGCGCGGAAGCGCCCCCACAACCAGGAACAGCGGCGAAGAGGTGAGCAGGAGAGGGGCGGCCGGCGGCCGCCACAGCCCGAAGCGGCTTCGGTAAGGCGTCCCCGGAAGGGCCCGACAGAGCTAAACCCTTCACGAAGTACGGGGCGCTGCCGCGTCCCAAAGACCGTGCTACGTCTTCCGCCGCTGCACGAGGGATGGCGCTTCGCGCAAAACTGCAACGCACCGATACGGAACCTGGCATTCACGTTCAAATTTGGACAGTGAAGGCCCATCCTGAGCAGATGGAGTTGCTCACCGTCCTGCTTACGGCCACCGGTGCGTTCTTCCAGATACTTGCCTACTACCGCCCCCCACAGCCGCGACAGACACCTCGAACTGAGGATCGCCGAGTCGAGGGCGAGCCCTCAGACGCTCCACATCGGCAGCGTCCAGAATCCCCGCCACCCCCGCCACCCCCGCCGGCCCAGGGCGACCAGGAACGTCCACCACGCGCACGCACCAGCGCGGTGCGGCGGAGGTTACAGGCAGTGTCGTTCGTCTGCTTGGCCTTCGCCCTCGCCACTGCAGTCAGCACTGGCGGTGCTGAGGTAATCGCCTTGGTGTCACTTGCTTCCGTGATCGCCGCGATCTTCACATACTTCGTGACGCGTTCCCGCAGATGAAAGCACGTTCCTCGCGCCAAAGAGGCCCCCGAAACCGTGGCAGGATTTGAGCAGCTAAGACACGGCGGTCAGGCGCCCGATTCGAGGGGGTCATACCCCCACCCTCCGACCGGCTCCGTGTTCGCCGCTGGCCTTACGATCCGACACATGATCAATATCTCTTGGGCGCTGATAGCCGAGCATGTAGACGAGTGGTCAGGACCGGACGCAGAGCAAGGCGCAGTCATCCTGGAAGCCAAGGTGTGGGCCGCGGTCGACACGGCGTCATGACTGCCCGAAGTGTCAGGCCCCCGCCGGTAGCCCCTGCCGTACCGGCGCAGGCAAGGTGGCAGCGAGCTACCACACGGGCCGCTTCAACTCTGGTCCCCGCACTGAAGGCCGAACTAACGGTGAAGACTCCCGCCGACCGCAACCTGTGCAAGCCCTGGGCCGCCGGCCCCGTTGTGCCGAAAGCCGTAGAGGCGACGCCGGGCACAGCGATCCGCATCGGTTACGCCCGGTGCTCCACGGTCGGACAGGAACTTCAGTCGCAGTTGGATGCGCTGGCCGCAGCACAGTGCACGCGCGTGTTCTCCGAAAAGATCAGTACCCGTGTGAAGGAACGGCCGGAGCTGGACAAGGCGCTCACCCTGGCGCGGGAGATAAGGGCGGCAGCTCCGGGCCAGCCGGTCATCCTGACCGTGGTCGAGATGAAGCGTCTTGCCCGCAACGCTGCCGAGCTGATGACTCTGTCCGCCGCTCTCCAGGCGGACGGTATCCAACTGAAGCTCCTGTCCGGTCCGCTCCAGGGCGTGTACGACCCGAACGGTGCAGGCGCCATCGTCTTCGCCGTGCTGGCCGTGGCCGCCGAGGTGGAGCGGGAAGGCATTCGGGAGAAGACGTTGGAAGGGCTGGACGCTGCGGCCCGACAGGGCCGACACGGCGGCCGTCCGTCAGTGGTCGATGAAGACAAGCTGGCCATAGCCCGAGCTCGTCATGCCAAGGGTGAGAGTGTCACAGCGATCGCTGAGGCCCTGGGAATCTCACGGGCCACCCTGTACCGGCACATCGGTGAGACCACCTGAGACAGGCGCAGAACTTACGGGTTCCGGAAGGAGATCCGGCAGTGGTCCGGCTTGAACTCTCGGACTCCTCGACCTCTCGGCATCAGCTCGACGAGTTCGCAAACCTGCATGACGACCGTCCGTGCGTAGTCGATCCGGTCGGGGTCTTCGTAGTCCAGCTCCTCCCACAAGTACTCGACGTCCCCCAGGTCTACCCGCACTCGCTTCGCTGCCAGGTCTGCCAGTTCAGTCCGAATCTTCGCCAGGTCGGCATCACACCTGCCGATGCCTGCCCGCATGGTCGATGCGTCGATGTCTCCTACAGCGAACATCTCCGCCAGGGCGGTACGCCTCTCGGAGGTAGCCACCTCCTGGGCCAGTAGCTCGGCCTCGCGCTCCTCGTCTACGGCATCCGTGGCCGGAGCCTTGTTCCACTTCTCGGCCTTGTCGATGACCTCCCGTACAACGAAGGAGTCAAGAGGGTCCGCCGGGCACGTGATGCACCGGCCACCTGAACAGGTGTAGATCCTGTATCGCTCACCTGCCGCGTTCTTCTTGCTCCACCCCTGCGTCACGACGGCCTGACACTTCGAGCAACGGACCACGCCGGACAGCAGAGCCTTGCGCTCTCCTCCGCCGCCCGTGTTGCGCTCAGGGTCGCTTAGGTAGCGAGCCAGGGCACGGAACATGCTCTCGGAGATGATCGGCTCCCAGTTGCCTGTGCCGGTCTCCTCAGTCACACGTACGCGTCTCCCGTCCGGCTTCTCGACCCACTGGGAGTACGTCTGCAGGCCGGCGTTCCTTGGCTTCAAGAGGACGCCCCGGAGGTTCGAGCTACGCCACTCCTTGCCGTGTGGCGAAAGCAGCTCGCGAGCGTTCCAGTCCTTTGCGATGGACCACAGGGAGACTCCAGCCAGAACATCTCGGAAGCCTGCCGCAGAGCTTCCGCCTCCTCCTCGCGATGGGTGCCGTCGCGCTCGAAGCCGAAGGGGCGGGTGCTCCAGAAGGGCCTGCCCGATTCCCTGCGGCGCTGATGACCGAGCACCTGACGCTCTACTCGCATCTCGGTTTCGTTCTCGGCGACCGCAGCGCCGATACGCGCAGCCAGGCGACCCGAAGGGGTCGCCAAGTCCAGGACTCCCTGAGCCTGTGCGGCGGCCAGATGAACGCCGGTCTCCTCTGCCAGGTCGACCAGCTCGACCAGGTCCCGTGTTGTGCGGTAGAGGCGGTCGTAGTGTCTGGCTACGACGACGTCGGCCTTACCTGCGCGAACCAGCTCGACCACGTGTCTCCAGCCTTCACCGCGCGCCGATACCTTGCGGCCCTCAACGGTGCGGAACTTCGATGCCGAAGAATCCTTCTCCGTGATGACCTCTATGACGGTCCAGCCGTTGCGGTCGCAGAGTGCTTGGCTCAGTTTGACCTGTTGTGTGAGGTTCCCACCCTTGGACTCCTCACCCCTCGGCGTTGGGCTAAGCCTGGCGTAGATGATCGCTCGCACTGACTGTCTCTCTCCTGCTTGTCGTCTTGCTCGATGATGCAACGACATACATGCTCAGTACGTCACCTACGGCATGTGGCACTGCATGAACCTGGTGTGCGGACCGGAGGGCCGGGCGAGCGGAGTCCTGCTGAGGGCCGGTGAGGTCGTGGAGGGCGTCGAGCAGGCCCGCAAGCGACGGATCTCGGCCCGGAGCGACAAAGAACTGGCCAAAGGTCCGGCCCGCCTCGCCACGGCACTGGGAGTGGACCGGGCCATGGACGGCGCGGACGCCTGCGCCGGCCCCGACAGTCCCTTCGCCGTCCTGCACGGCACTCCCGTGAGATTCGACCAGGTACGCAGCGGCCCGCGCACTGGTGTCGCCGGCGAGGGAGGCGTCCACCCGTGGCGCTTCTGGATCGCGGACGACCCGACGGTGAGCCCGTACCGCGCCCACGCGCCGCGTCGGCGACGCACTTGACGCGACCCTGAAGACTCCGTAACGTAGCCCGAGCCGCTTGAACCGGGTACGGCTATCAGCCTGCAGCCGGAAGCGGCCAACCCACTACCTGATCCTTACCCCCAGCGGGGCGGGTTTCGGCGTGTCCGCATGCCTGAAATCCGGATCCGCGAACTCGATTATGAGTTGGCGCGGGAAACGGTTAACGTAGTGAATGTCGAAAGGCCGCGAGGGAAAACCTCCGACCAGTAGACGGCCGAAAGGCAAAGCCCGCTGACTGGGAATCAGGCCCGAAAGGATCTGATAGAGTCGGAACCGCCGGAAAGGGAAACGCGAG
>NZ_BMVW01000018.1:0-24748 GCF_014650915.1 Streptomyces poonensis
GTCCGGGACTTCAAGCAGCGCGGCGTGCCGATCGACTGCGTCGGCTTCCAGTCGCACTTCAACAGCGGCAGCCCCTACAACAGCAACTTCCGCACCACCCTGCAGAACTTCGCCGCCCTCGGCGTCGACGTGGCCGTCACCGAGCTCGACATCCAGGGCGCCTCGTCCACGACCTACGCCAACGTGGTCAACGACTGCCTGGCCGTCGCCCGCTGCCTCGGCGTCACCGTCTGGGGCGTGCGCGACAGCGACTCCTGGCGCGCGTCGGACACGCCGCTGCTGTTCAACAACGACGGCAGCAAGAAGCCCGCCTACACCGCCGTCCTCAACGCACTCAACGGCGGCGACACATCCACGCCCCCCGCGGACGGCGGACAGATCAAGGGCGTCGGTTCGGGCCGCTGCCTGGACGTGCCCAACGCCAGTACCGCCGACGGCACCCAGGTCCAGCTGTATGACTGCCACAGCAACACCAACCAGCAGTGGGAGTACACCGCCGCCGGTGAACTCAGGGTCTACGGCAACAAGTGCCTGGACGCCGCCGGCACCGGCAACGGCGCCAAGGTCCAGATCTACAGCTGCTGGGGCGCCGACAACCAGAAGTGGCGCCTCAACTCCGACGGGTCCATTGTCGGCGTCCAGTCCGGCCTCTGCCTCGACGCCGTCGGGAACGGCACCGCCAACGGCACCCTGATCCAGCTCTACTCCTGCTCGAACGGCAGCAACCAGCGCTGGACCCGCACCTGACAACACCGGCCACGCACGAACGAAAGGGTGAAGCGATGACGGCCCACACCGGGGCTTCCCTCGCCCCTCCACGAAGACATCGCTGGTGGTCCCGGGTTGCCGCCGTGGTGGCGGCGACCCTCGCGATCGGCATGCTCGCCGCGGTGCATCCGGCGCCCGCCGAGGCGGCGACGGTGGACACGAGTGCCTGGTACGTCCTGGTCAATCGCAACAGCGGCAAGGCGCTGGACGTCTCCGGCGCGTCCACCGCCGACGGCGCGCGGGTCGGCCAGTGGACGCGCAGCGACGGAGCCAACCAGCAGTGGCGGTTCGTGGACTCCGGCGACGGCTTCTACCGCCTCAGGGCCCGGCATTCGGACAAGGTCCTCGACGTGGCCGGCGCCTCGACCGCAGACGGTGCCGCGATCCAGCAGTGGGCCGACCACAACGGGGCCAACCAGCAGTTCCGCCTGGCCGACTCCGACGCGGGCCACGTCCGGCTGATCAACCGCACCAGCGGCAAGGCGGTGGAGGTGCAGGGCGCCTCCACCGCCGACGGCGGCAACGTCGTTCAGTACACCGACTGGGGCGGCGCCAACCAGCAATGGCAGATGATCAAGCTGTCGTCCGGTGGCGGTGGCGGTGGCGGTGGCGGATGCGGCAGCGCCCCGACTCTGGCGAGCGGTACGCACACGATTCAAAGCGGTGGTAAGAGCCGCAGCTTCATCCTCAGGGTCCCCGCCGACTACGACAACAGCCGCCCCTACCGGCTGATCTTCGCGTTCCATTGGCGGGGCGGAACCGCCGGTGACGTCGCTTCGGGCGGCACGAGCGGGAACGCCTGGTCCTACTACGGCCAACAGGAACAGTCGAACAACAGCGCGATCCTCGTCGCCCCCCAGGGCCTCGGCAACGGCTGGGCCAACTCGGGCGGTGAGGACATCACCTTCGTCGACGACATGATCCGGCACATCGAGGGCGGCCTCTGTGTCAACCCGGCACAGCGTTTCGCCACGGGATTCAGCTGGGGCGGCGGTATGAGCTACGCACTCGCATGCAGCCGGGCCAACGTCTTCAGGGCCGTCGCGGTCATCTCCGGCGCTCAGATCAGCGGGTGCAGCGGCGGCACCCAGCCCATCGCCTACTTCGGGATCCACGGCATCAGCGACTCCGTCCTCAACATCGCGCAAGGACGGTCCCTGCGCGACAGATTCGTCAGCAACAACGGCTGCACCCCCCAGAGCCCGCGCGAGCCCGCGCCGGGCAGCCGAACGCACATCACCACCACCTACTCGGGCTGCCGTGCCGGACACCCGGTCCAATGGGCCGCGTTCGACGGAGGCCACATACCCGGTCCGGTCGACGGCTCCCCCAACGAGAGCGGCGTCGCCACCTGGACCAAAACAGAGATCTGGAGGTTCTTCGCACAGTTCCAGTGACACGCCCGCACCACGGAGTGGAGCCAGGACGATCCTGGCTCCACTCCGTTGACGTCCATCCCAGATCCAAGGACGGGGAGGCCTTCTCGGATGAGCTTCCACGCCTTCGGACTTGTCACGGCTGACGAACAGGCTGTAGGAGACGTGGCGGGCAGAGGGCGGGGACGGTTCGGTATCGGCTTGATCGGCGCGGCAGCGTCTGTGGGAACGCGGCCCTGGCGGGGCGTCGAGGAGTGCTTCCGGCCAAGCTGACCACACCCTGCCCAGCTCCCAGCAGGACCTGATCGGTCCGTCCGAACGCGCCGAACCGCTCCGCGGCGGGCGGGCCGCGCTCACCGAGCTCTCTGGGGCCGCCTGGCGTACGACGATGCTTCAGGCAACCCGACTTCAAGCTCTAGAAGAAGCCAAGCTTCCGAGGGCTGTAAGAACAGAGAATGTTCTTCGTCTGCTGATAGTGCTCCAGCATCATCTTGTGCGTCTCGCGCCCGATGCCCGACCCCTTGTAGCCGCCGAACGCCGCGTGTGCCGGGTAGGCGTGGTAGCAGTTCGTCCAGACGCGGCCCGCCTGGATGGCGCGGCCCGCGCGGTAGGCGGTGTTGACGTCCCGTGTCCAGACACCCGCCCCGAGGCCGTACAGCGTGTCGTTGGCGATTTTGATGGCGTCGTCGAAGTCCTGGAACGACGTCACGGACACCACCGGCCCGAAGATCTCCTCCTGGAAGATCCGCATCCGGTTGTCGCCCTCGAAGATGGTGGGCTGGACGTAGTAGCCGCCCTTCAAGTCGCCCTCGTGCTCGAGCCGTTCGCCGCCGGTGAGGATCCTGGCGCCCTCCTGCCGGCCGATGTCGAGGTAGGAGAGGATCTTCTCCAGCTGGTCGTTGGAGGCCTGCGCGCCGATCATCGTGTCCGTGTCCAGCGGATGACCCGTCTTGATCTGCTCGGTGCGGGCGACCGCCGCCTCCATGAAGTCCGCGTACCGGCCGCGCTGCACCAGCGCCCGTGACGGGCAGGTGCACACCTCGCCCTGGTTGAGCGCGAACATCGTGAAGCCCTCGAGCGCCTTGTCGCGGAAGTCGTCGTCCGCCGACCAGACGTCGTCGAAGAAGATGTTCGGGGACTTGCCGCCGAGTTCGAGGGTGACCGGGGTGATGTTCTCGGAGGCGTACTGCATGATCAGGCGCCCGGTCGTGGTCTCGCCCGTGAACGCCACCTTCGCCACGCGGGGACTCGACGCGAGCGGCTTGCCCGCCTCCACGCCGAAGCCGTTGACGATGTTCACCACGCCCGGCGGGAGGAGATCGGCGACCAGGCTCAGCCAGTAGTGGATGGACGCCGGGGTCTGCTCGGCGGGCTTCAGGACGACGGTGTTGCCCGCGGCGAGGGCCGGTGCCAGCTTCCAGGTCGCCATGAGGATCGGGAAGTTCCACGGAATGATCTGCGCGACGACCCCGAGCGGTTCATGGAAGTGGTACGCCACCGTGTCGTCGTCGAGCTCCGCGAGCGAACCCTCCTGGGCGCGGATCGCTCCCGCGAAGTACCGGAAGTGGTCGATCGCGAGGGGGATGTCGGCGGCCAGCGTCTCGCGGACCGGCTTGCCGTTCTCCCAGCTCTCGGCGACCGCCAGCGCCTCCAGGTTCGCCTCCATCCGGTCGGCGATCTTCCGCAGGACGTCGGAGCGTTCGGTGACGGACGTACGGCCCCAGCCCGGCGCCGCCGCGTGTGCCGCGTCCAGCGCGCGCTCCACGTCCTCCGCGGTGCCCCGCGCGATCTCCGTGAAGGGCTGCCCGTTGACCGGACTCGGGTTCTCGAAGTACTGACCACCGGCCGGCGGCACGTACTCACCGCCGATGAAGTGGTCGTAACGCGCCTCGTACGAGACGATCGCGCCGTCGGTACCGGGCGCCGCGTAACGCGTCATGTGTGCCTGCCTCCCGAGAACACGCTGCCCGCCGTTGGACAGCTCTCGGCGCGAGGCTAGGAAGGGCGAGGTTGCGAGGACGTTGCGCCTTCCGGTCACCCAGCGCGATGCGCCTTCCCCGGCGTCGGTGCGAGGTTCACTGCATCGGTGCGAGTTCCCGTGCCTCGTGGCGCGGCTTGTCGAGCAGCGTGGCCCGGCCAGGGCCCTCCTGATGGCTCTTGGTCGGACATCATCCGGCCAGTCGGCGCTACGCGACATGACTCGCGAGGCGTTGACTGTCTCGTCAGGCCCGCAGGTGACCGCTCAGGGACGGTTCCAAGAGCCGTCAGAAACGGCCTGGTCGAGCATCGTCACGCGGCTCGTCGACCACCGCTGTGCGGCTGCCGACCAGGATCACGGCATCGGGCCGTGCCGTGGTGACCGGGGTGCCCGCCCCGCCGGACGCGCCCACCTCGCCGGTGCCGCCAGCTCGGACTCCAGCTCCTCCAGACGCGAGCGCACCGGTGCCGTCGGCCGTACCGCCGCCAGCGCCCGCCACACCGCGAGGTCGTCCTCGCCCCACGGCGTGTGCGCCCAGTCCGCCAGCAGGTCGGGATCGCGCCGGGCGACGAGTGCCGTGCGCAGCGCCTCGGCGAGCCGGTGCCGCAGCCGCACCACCGCGGGCGCCTGCGAACCGGGCAGCAGCGGGCCGCCGTACGCCGTCATCGCCGCGGTGACGGCGCCCGTCTCCAGCCTGCGCTCCACCACGGCGACGTCGGACTCCACCGGAACCGTGAGCCGGTAAGGCCGCGACGCCAGCAGCCCGGGACCGAGCAGCCTGCGCAGCCGGGCCAGTTCGGCCCGCAGCGTCACGGGCGTCACCGACTCGTCCTCGTACAGTGCGCACAGCAACTCGTCGCCGGTCAGTCCCTCCGGATGTCGGGCGAGCAGCACGAGGATCTCGCTGTGCCGCCGGCTGAGCCTGATCCGGCGGCCGGCCGCCAGGAGCCCCGCCTCATCACGGCCCAGCGCGGTCAGTTCGAGCGTGTCGTCCACGGCCGCACCGGGCGGTTCCAGCAGCGCGAGCTGGGACTCGGCGGCGCGCGCCACCGCCTGCACGAAGCCGAGACTGTGCGGATGCGCGAGACCGTCGCCTCCCGTGATGTCGACCGCCCCGAGCACCCGCCCCGTGCGAGGATCGTGCACCGGCGCCGCCGCGCAGGTCCACGGCTGGACCCGGCGGATGAAGTGCTCGGCCGCGAACACCTGCACCGGCCGGTCCACGGCGACCGCCGTCCCCGGCGCGTTGGTGCCCACCGCGCTCTCCGCCCAGCGGGCTCCCGGCACGAAGTTCATCCGGTCCGCCTGCCGCCGGGTCGTGGGGTGCCCCTCCACCCACAGCAGCCTGCCCTGCGCGTCGCACACCGCCAGCAGGTGCTCGCCGTCCGCCGCGAACGTGCCCATGAGCTCCCGGACCAACGGCATCACCCGGGCCAGCGGGTGCTCCGCACGGTAGGCACCGAGGTCCCCGTCCGTGAGCTCCACACGGGCACCGCCGTCCGGGCCGACCCCTGCCTTCGCCGAACGCCGCCACGAGTCGGCCACCACGGAGCGCACGGGCCGCTCCACCGTGCCCCTCTCGGTGAACCTCTCGTGGGCGCGGCGCAGGACCCGCACGCGCTCGGCGGGATCGGCCCCCGGCTCGAGGGCCACCCACGGATCGGTCAACTCGGCCTCCCGGCGGGGCGATGCGGCTCGCTCCCATCGTCACTCCCACCAGAGGTGCGGACAAGGCATGTGCGGCCACACCACGTCCGGACAAGGCACGTGCGGCCGCATCACGTCCTTCCGCCGGTGCGGCTGTCAGGCGGAGGCGACCAGTCGCATGTAGCGTGCCCAGTCCCAGTGCGGACCGGGGTCCGTGTGGTCGGTGCCCGGTATCTCGTAGTGGGCGACGATGTGGGTGCGGTCCTTCGGTATGCCGTGTCTGTCGCAGATCGCCGCGGTGAGCCGGGCGGACTGCTCGTACAGGGCGGCGGTGAACCAGTCGGGGTCGTCCACCCAGCCCTCGTGCTCGATGCCGACGCTGCGCGTGTTGTACTCCCAGTTGCCGGCGTGCCAGGCGATGTCGTGTTCCCGGACGCACTGCGCGACGAGCCCGTCGGCGGACCGTACGAGGTAGTGCGCGGAGACCTGCTTCCCGGGGTCGCGGAAGACGGACAGGGCGTTGCGGAACGTCGTCTGTGTCACGTGGATCACCACTCGGTCGACGGAGCGGGGCGTCGGGTCCCCGGCCGCCGTGTAGTTGGACGAGTCGGCCGGCTCCCAGATGCCGGGCGGATGGTCGGGAGCCCGGGCGCGTTCTCCCGCCCGGGGATCGGGAAGCAGCGCGTAGGGAACCACCGCGAGGGCCGTGCCCTGCAGTATCCGTCGTCTGCTGGGCGAGGGGCTGGATCGCTCCATGTGGGTTCGCCTTCCTTGGCCGGGGCGTGCTCAGTGCGCCGTGGAGGGCGACCGGACCGGTGGCTGCGCCTCGCGTGATTCACGTTACGGCGCTCGTCGATCTCGCAGGGAGATCACGTCGTGATCGGTGGACAACGCGGAGAATGTGGAAAACGCCGCTACCCACACGGGTGACGCGCCCGCCCCCGACCGCTCACTGCCGCCCGGACACCGCTGCCGGATCGTCGAGCACGCCCCGTACGACCGAGTGCGCCGCGCCCAGCAGCGGGCCCTCGGGGCCCAGTCGCGACACGGTCACGGCACGGGCGGGACCCGTGGTGCGCCGCGTCAGCTCCCGTTCCAGCGAGGGCAGCAGCCAGGGCGCCAGGCCAGCCAGCGCGCCGCCCAGGACGACGGTCTCCGGGTCCAGCAGATTGACCGCGCCGGTGAGCGCGATGCCGAGTGCGGTACCGGCGCCGCGCAGGGCGCGCCGTACGTCCTTGTCCCCCTCGGCGGCGCGCTCGGCCAGGAGCCCCACGCGGCCCTCGCCCGGCTCCACCCCGGCCGCCCGCAGTACGGCCTCCTCACCGGCGTACTGCTCCAGGCAGCCGCGCCCTCCGCAGGCGCAGGCCGGTCCTTCCGGACGTACCGGCACATGCCCCAGCTCGCCCGCGAACCCGCGCGTACCGCGCAGCAGCCGGCCGTCCACGACGACGGCCGCGCCGATGCCGATCTCGGCGGAGACGTGCAGGAAGTCGCGCGGGGTCCCGTCACCGAGCCAGAGTTCGGCGAGCCCGCCGAAGTTCGCCTCGTTGTCCACCGTCAGCGGCAGGTCGCCCGTCAGCGGGGCATCGCCCGTCAGCAGCGTGCCGAGGTCCGTGTCGTGCCAGTCGAGGTTGGGGGCCCGGATCACCGTACGGGCGTCCCGCGCCACCAGACCGGGCACGGCCACCGCGAGCCCCGCCGGCCACAGTCCCTCCCGTTCCGCCTCGGTGACCACCTGCCGTACCAGCGCGGTCAGTTCGGCGATCACCGGCTCGGATGGACGGCCGCGGTTCGTGCCCTGCCGTACGGCACGCGCGCGTACCTGCCCGCGCAGGTCGACCGCACAGACCGCGAGGTGGTCGACGCCCACCTCGGCGCCGATCCCGGCCGGCCCGCGCCCGCTGAGGGCGAGTGCCGAGCCCGGCCGTCCCACCCGTCCGGGCCGCTCGGGCCCCAGCTCGTCGAGGAGACCCGCGCGGACGAGTTCGTCCACCAGGGTGGAGACCGCCGCCCGGGTCAGGCCGATGCGCGAGGCGACGGCGGCCCGGGACAGCGGTCCCTCGGCGTTGACGGTGTGCATGACCCGGGAGAGGTTCCGGCGCCGCATGCCCTGCTGGGTGTCGGGCAGCCTGCGGCCGGGACTCGTGGGGTGTGCCTCGTGCAGCGGTGCTGTCATGCCTCCGTCAGTCCTCGTCCGGCCGTTCCCCGCGCGGGCACCGAGCCGGTGACCGGTCCCCGGCGCCTGCGGGGCTGTCCTGGCCGGGGCGGCGCGTGCACGCCCCGGCGGACCCCTCAGCTCCTGCCGTGGTCCCGCTCCAGCAGTGGCGCCGCGTCGGAGAGTACCCCGGAGATCCTCGTCAGCGTCGTCTCGTCCCGTTCCACGGCCTCCAGCACGGGCCCGCGCGCGGTGTTCCAGCGGCGGGCGACCGCTGCCGGGTCCTCACCGGTCAGCAGGCCGGCGGCCTGGGCGGCGGCGCCGAGCGCCACCAGCTCCTTGGCCTCGGGCACCTGCACCGGACGCCCCGACAGCCGCCGTACCGTCTGCTGCCAGGCCGTTCCCCGGGCGCCCCCGCCGATGAGCAGCAGCGGCGTGGAGCGGTCCGCGTCCGCGTCGAGCACCAGGTCCAGGGCGCCGAGCAGCGAGTGCACCGCACCGTCGTAGGCGGCCTGGAGGAGCTGGCCGGCCGTCGTGTCGTGCCGCAGTCCGTACAGCAGGCCCGAGGCGTGGGGCAGGTTCGGGGTGCGCTCACCGTCCAGGAAGGGGAGCAGGGTCACGTCCGTGCCCGGCTCGACGGCCTCACGGTCCAGGCCCAGCAGGGCGGCCACGCGGTCCACCGCAAGGGTGCAGTTCAGGGTGCAGGCCAGCGGAAGCCAGTCCCCGCGCGCGTCCGCGAAGCCCGCCACCGTTCCGGTCGGGTCCGCGGGCCGGTGCGTCGAGACCGCGTACACCGTCCCGGAGGTGCCGAGGCTCAGTACCGGGGTGCCGGGACGCAGCCCCAGACCGAGCGCGGCCGCCGCGTTGTCACCCGTACCGGGCGCGACCAGCGTGCCCTTCGCGAACGGCAGGTCGTGCGTCTCGCGCACGGTCCCGGCCACCTCGCCCGGCCGGACCACCCGCGGCAGCAGCGCCGGATCGAGCCCCACGTGCCCGAGGACCTCCGCGTCGTACGCCTCCGCCCCCGACGACCACCAGCCCGTCCCCGACGCGTCACCGCGGTCGGTCGTGCCCTGCCCGGTCAGCCGCTCGGTGAGGTAGTCGTGCGGCAGGCGCACGGCGGCGGTGGCGCGGACGGACTCGGGCTCGTGCTCGGCGAGCCAGGCCCACTTCGTGACCGTGAAGGACGCGGCCGGCACGCTTCCGGTGCGCTCGGCCCACGCCTTGGCACCGCCCAGTTCCTCCACCAGTCGGCGGGCCTGCGGCGCCGACCGCACATCGTTCCACAGCAGCGCCGGACGCACCGGCTCGCCCTGCGCGTCCAGCGTCACCAGCCCGTGCTGCTGGCCGCCGATCGACACGGCCGCCGCCTCGCGCGCGGGAGCACCGCACTGGTCGAGCGCCGCGCACAGTGCGTCCCACCACTGCCGTGGATCGCTCTCCCGGCCGGCGCCGGAGGACACGGTGTGCGGCGCCTGCCCGCTCGCCACCACCCGTCCGGTCGACGCGTCGACGACCAGCGCCTTGGTGGACTGGGTGGATGTGTCCACACCGACGACGAGCGGACCTTCGGCTGCTGACATCGGGCTCTCCCTCTTCCGCGGCTCGCGGTATTCGGCCTGTTCACGGGTCTTCTCATGGGACGTCCTGGACCGCGGGGCCCGGGGCTGTCACACGAGAACTCCTCATGAGGACACCTGGCGTCTTTCCGTCGGAGACACCCGGTGTCTTCACAGAGGTGCGTTGGCATACTAATTTGTTAAGCGCCATGACGAAATAGTCCGAGCAAGCAAGGAGCCGTGGCATGAACTACCAGCCCACCCCCGAGGACAGGTTCACCTTCGGCCTGTGGACCGTCGGCTGGCAGGGGAGGGACCCGTTCGGCGACGCCACCCGGGGTGCCCTCGACCCCGCCGAGTCCGTGCGGCGTCTGGCGGACCTCGGTGCCTACGGAGTGACCTTCCACGACGACGACCTGATCCCCTTCGGGTCCTCCGACACCGAGCGCGAGGGTCACATCAAGCGCTTCCGGGAGGCCCTCGACGCGACCGGCATGACCGTGCCGATGGCCACCACCAACCTGTTCACGCACCCCGTGTTCAAGGACGGCGCGTTCACCGCCAACGACCGGGACGTGCGCCGCTACGCGCTGCGCAAGACGATCCGGAACATCGACCTGGCGGTCGAGCTGGGCGCCAAGACGTACGTCGCGTGGGGCGGCCGCGAGGGCGCCGAGTCGGGCGCCGCCAAGGACGTGCGCGTGGCGCTCGACCGCATGAAGGAGGCCTTCGACCTCCTCGGCGAGTACGTGACCTCCCAGGGCTACGACCTCCGCTTCGCCATCGAGCCCAAGCCGAACGAGCCGCGCGGCGACATCCTGCTCCCCACGGTGGGCCACGCCCTGGCCTTCATCGAGCGCCTGGAGCGCCCGGAGCTGTACGGCGTCAACCCCGAGGTGGGCCACGAGCAGATGGCCGGGCTGAACTTCCCGCACGGCATCGCCCAGGCCCTGTGGGCGGGCAAGCTCTTCCACATCGACCTCAACGGCCAGAACGGCATCAAGTACGACCAGGACCTGCGGTTCGGGGCGGGCGACCTGCGCGCCGCGTTCTGGCTGGTGGACCTCCTGGAGAGCGCCGGCTACGAGGGCCCGCGGCACTTCGACTTCAAGCCGCCGCGGACCGAGGACTTCGACGGCGTGTGGGCGTCGGCCGCCGGCTGCATGCGCAACTACCTGATCCTCAAGGAGCGCGCGGTCGCCTTCCGCGCCGACCCCGAGGTGCAGGAGGCCCTGCGCGCCTCGCGTCTGGACGAGCTGGCGCAGCCGACGGCCGCGGACGGCGTGAAGGCGCTTCTCGAGGACCGCACCGCCTTCGAGGACTTCGACGTGGACGCGGCCGCCGCGCGCGGGATGGCGTTCGAGCGTCTGGACCAGCTGGCGATGGACCACCTGCTGGGCGCGCGCGGCTGATGCCGCTCACCCGGGGCCCGCGGCCGTGAGAACCACGGTCGCGGGCCCCGGTGAGGAAGGCGTGAGGCGGATGCCGCCGTCCGAGACGGTGGCCGGCTCACGCCTCCCTTCGCCGCATCCACAGGTGATCCACCCGGAGGGGAGGCTCACATGTCCGACCGCCCCAGCTCCTCGTCCCCGGCCGCCGAGGCCAGAGCCGTCGCCGGGTCCTGGGCCGCGGGCCCCGCGGGTGCCCAGCGACCGCCCTCCTCGCGATACGGCCACCAGCGGCCGTCACGGCTCAGCCGCAGCTGCAGCGAACCGCCGTTCGCGGTCCAGCGGTTGTCCATGGCGTGCAGCACCGGTCGCTCCTCCACGTCCCAGGCCGCTTCCAGGGCGGCACGCGCGCGTGCGAGGGACGCGCTGTCAGGGGCCCACGCGTCCTCCAGGACGGAGAGGGCGGCCGCACCCCCGTACCGCCACGCGCGGACGGCGAGAGCCAGATCCTCCCCGTCACGCCCCGCCCCCTGCGCCAGGCGCGCGAGAATCGCCTCCTGAGGATCACCGGCCGCGAGCCGGACCGCGTCCTGCGCGAGCGTCGGCTCCTTCTCCGGTCCGTCCTGAGACCGCCCCCGGACCTGCCCGGCGCCGAGCGCGTCGACGAGCAGCCGGTACGCCTCGCCGGCGGCCTGGGCCGCCAGGAACTCCAGTGCGGCCGCGTCGACGCCCGCAGCGGGCCGGGCATCGGTGTCCAGGCGGGGCGGCGAGCCCGGCCGCGAAGGCGCCTCGGGCAGCGCGGGCAGCGGCGGCAGAACGGCCGCCGCCGCGTACGCCTCGGCGGCGTCCACGCCCTCCACCGGGCCGTCCGGGACGACCGGTTCCGGACCGGCCGCAGCGGCGCCGCGCACCTGCAACTCGTCCAGCAGGGCTCGCTCCTGGCGCCCCCGCATCAGCAGCAGCACGAACGGATCCTGGTCCAGCAGGCGGGCCGACTGGTAGCAGAGCGCGGCCGTGTGGGCGCAGTGGTCCCAAGCGCCGCAGTCGCACTCCGGCTCCAGATCACCGAGGCCGGGCAGGAGCTCGACACCGGCGGCCGCGGCATCCTCCACCAGGTGCGGCGGCATCTCCCGGTCCAGCAGGGCCGCGATGTGCCCGGCACGCTCGACGGCCATGTGGAGGAAGCTGTTCCACTGTTCCTCGGACAGCGCCTGCAACAGGACGTCGGCGCGGTGTGGGGTACCGTCGCGGTCCTGTACGACGGCGGTGATACGTCCGGGGCGCACCGACACGGCGCCGACGGCACCCGCGCGCGCGAGCCTGCGCCCCGCTTTCACCTGTTCACCGTCGAGGGCCGCGTCCTCCAGCGCCCGCAGCCAGGCCCGGCCCCACCACGTCCGCGCGAAGCCCTGCCCGCGCGTGGGTGGCAGCGCGGCATAGGTGCGGGCGTCGTCCGCGCGGGCGTCGTCCGTGCGCGCGTCGTCGTGATCGCTCATCGGAAGTCCCCTCGAAGTGCCACCAGGTCGGCCAGTTCGGCATCGGACAGTTCGGTGAACGCCGCCTCGCCGGCCCCGAGGACGGCGTCGGCCAGTTCCCGCTTGCGCAGCAGCATGCCGGCGATACGATCCTCGATCGTCCCCTCCGCGATCAGCCGGTGCACCTGGACGGGCCTGGTCTGGCCGATGCGGTGGGCGCGGTCGGTGGCCTGGGCCTCGACGGCGGGGTTCCACCACCGGTCGTAGTGCACGACGTGCTCGGCCCGCGTGAGGTTCAGCCCCGTGCCCGCCGCCTTCAACGACAGCAGGAACACGGGGACCCCGCCCTCCTGGAACCGGCGGACCATCGCCTCGCGCTCGGGCACCGGTGTGCCGCCGTGCAGGAACTGCGACGACACGCCCCGCGCGGCCAGGTGCCGTTCGATGATCCGTGCCATCGCCACGTACTGGGTGAAGACGAGAACGCCCGCCCCCTCGGAGACGATCGTGTCGAGCAGTTCGTCCAGCAGCTCCAGCTTTCCCGACCTGTCCACGATCCTGGGCCGCTCCTCCTTGAGGAACTGTGCCGGGTGGTTGCAGATCTGCTTCAGCCCGGTCAGCAGCTTCACGATCAGTCCGCGCCTCGCCATGCTGTCGGCGCCGGAGATCTCCGCCAGCGTCTCGCGCACCAGGGCCTCGTACAGCCCCGCCTGTTCCTTGGTGAGGGAGACGGCGTGGTCCGTCTCGGTCTTCGGCGGCAGTTCGGGGGCGATGCCGGGGTCCGACTTGCGACGGCGCAGCAGGAAGGGCCGTACGAGGCGGGCGAGCCGCTCGGCCGCGGCGGGGTCGTGGCTTCCCTCCACGGCCTGCGCGTACTGGGCGCGGAACGTGCCGAGCCTGCCGAGCAGGCCCGGTGTCGTCCAGTCGAGGATCGCCCACAGCTCGGAGAGGTTGTTCTCCACGGGCGTGCCGGTGAGGGCCACGCGCGCGCGTGCGCCGATGGTGCGCAGCTCCTTCGCCGTGGCCGAGTAGGGGTTCTTCACGTGCTGTGCCTCGTCCGCGACGACCATGCCCCAGGGCACGTCCGCCAGCCGCCGGGCGTCGAGGCGCATGGTGCCGTACGTGGTGAGGACGATCTCCCCGGCCGAGAGGTCGTCCAGGGCGCGCCGTGCCCCGTGGAAGCGGGACACCGGGGTGCCGGGCGCAAACTTCTCGATCTCGCGCTGCCAGTTGGCCATCAGCGAGGTCGGGCAGACCACGAGCGTGGGGCCGGCGGCCGACGGGTCCGTCTGCCGGTGCAGGTGCAGCGCGATGAGCGTGATCGTCTTGCCCAGGCCCATGTCGTCGGCGAGACAGCAGCCGAGTCCCGAGGAGGTCAGGCGCGCCAGCCAGTCGAGCCCGCGCAGCTGGTAGTCGCGCAGGGTCGCGTCGAGCCCGGCCGGCTGTCCGATCGGCTGGCCGACCGGCTCCTGCCTCTCCAGCTTCTGCCGCCCCTCCCGGCCTTCCTGGCCCTCTTGGAGCCCTTGGCCTTCCCGGTCTTCCCGGCTTTCCCGACCCTCCGGATTCGACAGTCGTTCCCGCAGCGTCGCCAGCCATCCCGTGGGCCGTACGTCGATCCGGCGTCCGTCGATCTCCGTCGAACCCGTGAGAGCGGCACTCAGCGCGTCGATGGGCGTGACCTTGTGATCCTGCCGGCCGCGGGCGCGGCGCACTTCCTCGGGATCCACCAGGACCCACTGGCCGCGCAGACGCACCATGGGACGGTTCGCCTCGGCCAGTTGGTCCAGTTCCTGCCGGGTGAGCCGCTGGTCGCCCAGCGCGAACCACCAGGTGAAGGAGAGCAGCGCGTCGGCCGACAGGAACGACGGCGTGTCCGAGGCGGCGTGTGCGGGATCCTGCTCCTCGTCCGCCGGCGATCCGATCACCGCGCGGGCGGTCAGTCCGCGAGCGAACTCCTTGGGCCAGTGCACGTCGACACCCGCGGCCGCCAGCAGCCGGGCGCCCTCGCCGAGAAGTTCGGTGACCTCGTCGTCGGCCAGTTCGACGGAGTCCGGAACGGTGGCCGCCAGCAGTGGTGCGAGTGGTGGCCAGGCTCGGGCAGCGCGCCGCAGCGCCAGCAGGGTGTCCATCCGCGCGCGCGGGCTGAAGCCCTCGGCCCCGGCCCAGACCCGCGAGGCGTCTGCGACGAGCGCGGGATCGTCCACGCTGTGCACCTGCAGCACGGCACGGAAGGACGCGTGTGCGTCGTCCGGCGCGGCCGGTGAGAGCCCGCGAACCTCGACACGCAGCGAGAGGCGGACGCCCGCGTCGTGTCCGGCGGCGACGGCGGACGCCCAGGCGCGCTGCCCGGGCACATGCTGCGGCTCCGGCGCCGCGAACGCCGGGCCGCCCGCCGCGAGCGCCGCCGCGGGGGAGCGGGGGAGTACGTCGGCGACCGCGTCCAGGAACCCGCGCAGCAGCCGCTCCGGATCAGGCAGCCGGAACGGCTCGGCGTCGTTCACGGGCACGGCGTGCGCCTCGGGCGGCATCGCCGCGGCCAGTTCGCGGACGCGGTCCAGGTCCTCGGTGCGCAAGGGGCCGGAACGCCACGCGTCGTGGTCGGTCGCCGACAGCCCGGGCAGCAGCAGCCCGCGCGCGGTGAACTCCAACCCGAGCAGGGCGGCCGCCGACCAGAAGGCCGTCGCACGGTGCGCCTGCGCGACGGAACGCGCGCGCGTGAGCACGGGCAGCGCGGAGCGCACCGACAGCAACGCGGCGGGTACGGTCATCGCCTCGACGCCCCTGCCGCCGGGCGCGACGACGGTCAGATCATCAGCGGACCCGGACACAGGGACAGGAGGCGCCGCGCCGTCGGGGCGCCAGAAAGCCACGTGGCCGGTCCGCGCCGGATCACCCGGCACGAACACGGCGCAGGAGCGGGCCAGTTCAGTGAGATCGAAGGATGGTGCTGCGGGCATTGTCTGCACAGCGATGACGTATTCCTCAAATTTGACTACTGGAGTCGGGGTCGCCGAGGGTACAGCACTTCGACTCCCTCGGGTAGCGGTGCAGTGGTGACGTGGGTCATGGTCTTCTCGGTAGCGGCTCGGAGATGTCCTCAGGGACGCCTCGGGGGTACATCAGGGACGTGTCAGGGTCGCTGCTCGGAACTGCCCGTGGCACGGACCCGTTTCCAGGACAGACAGCGGTAGTGGCCGCGAAGGAGGCGACGAGATGTCGAAGAACGCGAAGATCGCCGCAGGAGGTGTGGCGGCCGGGCTTCTCCTGATGATCTGGCTGCCTTGGTGGGCCGCCCTCCTGATAGTCCTGGGAGTGCCGGCGGCGGCGTATCTCACGCTGGACCCCGCCCAGCGGCGCAGGTTGC
Organism: Streptomyces poonensis; assembly: GCF_014650915.1. GTDB lineage: Bacteria > Actinomycetota > Actinomycetes > Streptomycetales > Streptomycetaceae > Streptomyces > Streptomyces poonensis. The sequence goes on from NZ_BMVW01000018.1 coordinate 15,711, forward strand.
GCCGCGTCACGCGCAAGGAACTCGGCCGCTGAGGCGGTAGCCGCCGACTCGGTGCTCTCGTCGGCTCGGCGCTCAGCTGGGGCGTACCGCCATCTCGTCCAGGGCTTCCAGAAGGCCAGGGAGTTCCGGTCCCCGTCCCACCGGCAGTACCTCTCCGGGCTCCTCGTCGAGGAGGACGAAGGCGATGTCGTCGGTCCTGGCCACCAGGGACCAGCCGGGACCGTCGACCCGGAGGGTCCGGGCGCCGCCGGGGGCGAACGAGGAGCGGACGCGGCCCAGGGGCGGCGGTGTGTCCACGTACGCGCGTGCCTCCGCGAGCACGCGGCGGACACTGGTGCGGACGGTGTCGTGGGCGGGGTCGTTGGTGGTGCTGCTCTCATCGTCCTCGCCGGACGGCGCGTCGTCGGACGGGAGGTCGTAGGGCAGGGTGTCGTCGGACAGGGCGTCATCGTCTGCGGTGTCGGCCGTTCCGTCGTCCGGTGGGGCGAACGAGGTGTCGTCGATCTGTTCCCGCCAGGTCGACCACTGGAGTGCGATCTCGTCGGCGCCCAGGCGGCGTTGAGCCGGCCCCCAGGTGCCGGTGTCCGGCGGGCACAGCGGCGACCGCCCGGCGACCTCAGGCGCGGGATCGTGCGGAGCGGAGACCCCAGGAGCCGCGACGGCCACCGCCAGGGGCCAACCGGGCAGCGCGGCCACGACCGAGCGTTCGTCCGGCGACAGGTCGTACTCCATGCCGCAGTCCCATGACGCGATGGCGACGGCGACCAGGGACACGTCGTCGACGACGACCGTCCACCGTGCCCCGTCGCCGTCCTGGCCCAGCACGAGTCCGTACCCCTCGGCGAGCGGCGGCAGGCCGAGCGTCGCGCAGGCCTCCGGGTAGTCGTCGCCCAGCACGCCGGGGAACTGCGCCGGCGTCAGCAGTACCGCCGTCAGCACATACAGCGCTTCGTCGCCCCCGGCGGCGACGGTGTCCTCACCCGTGTCCTCACCCGTCACGGCCATCCCGGCCTCCACGTCGCTCTCGTCCGTCGGCGCACCCTAATGGGCGCGTAAGGTGCTTGTCACGAGTGGGGGAGTATGGGCGGAGCCGCGGTGATCCGGCCGACGGGAGCGAGTCGGCGTGCGGTCGGCGGGAACACCGGCCCGACGGAGATTCCGGCCCCGACGGGAACTCGGGTCCGACAGGGCTCCGCTCAGGCGGCGGGCAGCCCGAGGAGATCGCGTGCCACGGTCCGCGGCGACTCGTCCCGCTCCCGCGCGAGCACGATGACGGCCCGGCACGCCAGCTCGCTCACTCCGAAGGAGAGTGCTTCGGGGGACACCCAGGTCGTGGCCTCGTCGATCCCGTCCTGATCGTCCTCGGCGCACGCCGACACATACGCGGCGGCGGCCTCGAAGAGGTTGGGTGACCGCTTGCGCTGACCCCCGTTCACATCCGTGCGCAAGGAACCGAGAGTTCTGCCGATGGATTTGCGGAGCCTGCCGAACATGTCGGATGCCCTCCCCCTGCGTCGATCTTGACCTGATCGCTCAGGCTTCTCCTCCTCAAACGTAGAGTGGGAGTCCGTGCAGCAGAAGGGGAACCGCGCGGTGAACGGCCCCTGAGCGGTCGCGTCCGCTCAGCCGGCGCGCACGGCCAGGACGAGGAACCGCTCGTCCTCGTCCACGTACGACGTCATGCGCCAGCCGGAACGCCCCAGCAGCGGGCCCAGGTTGGTCTCGGAGCGCAGGTCGTCCGGCGTCATCCGCCGTCCCTGGCGTGCCGCGAGCGCCGCCCTGCCGATGGGGTGGTAGAGCGCCAGTGTGCCGCCGGGGCGGACGACGCGCGCCAGTTCGCGCAGGTTGCCGACGGGGTCCGGCAGGTGTGCGATCAGTCCAGCGGCGAACACCGCGTCGAGCGACTCCGTGCGCAGCGGCAGGGCTGCCGCGTCGGTGAGCAGCAGGTGCCCGTCGCGGTCCCGTCCCGCCCGTACGGCCTCCGCCAGCATGGCCGCTGTCAGATCCGCTCCCAGGACCGTTCCGGTGTGTCCCACAGCGGCGCGCAGGGGCGTCAGGGCCCGTCCGGTGCCGCAGCCGGCGTCGAGCACCCGGTCACCCGCACGCAACCCCAACTCGGCGACCGCCGCGGCGTAGGCGGGACCGTCGTCGGGGAACTTCGCGTCCCAGCCGGCGGCGCGCGCCGTGAAGAACTCCTGAACGTGCGTGCGATGGTCGCTCATGTCTCGCATGATCCCTCAAGGGTGTGGAGGACACACGCACGCGGTGCACGCGTTCGAGCGAGCTTCGGTCGCCCGGGAGCACCGAAGCGCCACATTCCGTCAGCTTCGCAACGCGCACCCTGAGTATGCCCCCTTTCGGACTAGCGTCCCTGGGCCATGGGACACCTGGACCACGCCGCCTTCGGCTGGCTTACCCCCGTGCTGTCGTACGTGATGGCCTGTGTCGGCACCGCTCTCGGGCTGCGCTGCACCGTCCGCGCGCTACGGGCCACCGGGACGCCGCGCCGCAACTGGCTGGTCATCGCGGCCTCCGCGATCGGCAGCGGCATCTGGACCATGCACTTCGTGGCCATGCTGGGATTCGGCGTCGGTGGCACAGAGATCCGCTACGACGTACCGCTGACGCTCCTCAGTCTCGTCGTCGCCATGGCCGTCGTCTGCGGGGGACTCTTCGCCGTCGGCTACGGGCGCCACCGCGTCCGCGCGCTCCTCCTCGGCGGACTCGCCACCGGCGTGGGCGTCACGGGCATGCACCACCTGGGCATGGCGGCGATACGACTGCACGGCGACATGAGCTACGACCCGGCGCTCGTCGTGCTCTCCGTCGTGATCGGGGTGATCGCGGCCACCGCGGTCCTGTGGGCCGCGCCGAACGTCGGCTCACCGCTCGCGGCCACCGGTGCCTCCCTGGTCCTGGGAGGCGCGGTGACCGGCATGCACTTCACCGCGATGGCCGCGGTGAGCGTGCGCGTCATCCCCTCGGACGACGCCCTGCCCGGGGCCACGGCGATGCAGTTCGTCTTCCCCCTCGCCGTCGGCCTCGGGTCTTGTCTCTTCCTCACCTCGGCATTCGTGGCCCTGTCCCCGATGGCCGAGGAGCACGAACCGTCCGTCTCGGCCGACCGGTCGGTCACCAGCGCCGTCTGACGACGGACGACGAGCCGCTCGCATGCGCCGACGGCTCGAAAGGCACCCCGAGCCACGCGAACGAGGAGGCCATGCGCACACCCCGCAGAACCCCGGCAGCAGGCGCCGAGGCGCCGTCCCGGCCTCTGCGCGGCCGACGCGCCCATGCGCGCCCGCCCGCCGATGAACGAGCCGGCCTCCAGGAGGACGTCGCCCAGGCAGCGAAGGCGATCCCCACACGCGCGGGACGATGGCGCACCCGTCCCCGTACGGTCCGCGCCCGGATTCTCTGCCTGCTGATGGCGCCCGTCGTCTCCCTGCTCGTGCTGTGGGCGTACGCCACCGTCACCACCGCCCAGGACATCGCCGGGTTCCGGCAGTCCCAGCGCGTCGACACCACCGTGCGCGCCCCGGTCGCGGCCGCGACCGCCGCACTCCAGGCCGAGCGTCTGGCCGCGGTACGCCATTCCACCGCCCCGGAAGAGGACCAGGGCCAGACGCTCCAGAGGCTGGCGGAGCGCACGGACCGGGCGGTCACCCGGCTGCGGCTCGGTGACCGCCACACCGTCGCCGCAGGTATCGACCTGCCCACCGCAGCGGCCGAGCGCCTCGACAGCTTCGTCACCGGGGCCGAGCGGCTGCGCACGCTGCGCGCGGCCGTCCTCGACCGCCGCGCCGGGTGGCGCGAGACGTACGACCAGTACACCGCGACCATTTCCGAGGCCTTCGGCGTGGACGGCGCGCTCACCGGCGTCCAGGGCGCCGACCCCGGCTCCCACGCGCGCGTACTGCTTGAATTCGCCCGAGCGCGCGAGGCCCTGGAGCAGGAGGACGCACTGCTGGTCGGCGCCCGACTCGTCGGCGGCCTCGACGGGGAGCGTCTGCGCCTGTTCACCATTGCCGTCGACACGCGACGCGCCCTGACCGAGTCCGCCGCGGCGGACCTGCGCGGTCCCGAACAAGCTGCCTGGGCGGATCTCGCGGGCGGAAGCGGGTACGCGGCGATCCGCTCCGTCGAGGACAGGGTGCTCGCCTCCGAGCCCGGCACCGCGGCGATCGACCCCGCGCCGGAGAACGTCTGGAACCCGGCACACGCGCGCGTGCGGGACGGTATGCGGGCCATCGAGGCGGGGGCCGGACGCTCTGTCGCGGACCGGGCCGACCCGCTCACTCACGGACTGCTCACCCCGGCCGGCGCCGTGGCCGTCCTGGGTCTGGTCGCCGTCGTGGCGGCGCTCGTCGTCTCCGGACGGATCGGACGCGGCCTCGTCGTGGAACTGACGGCCCTTCGCGACAACGCCCTGGACATCGCCCGGCGCCAACTGCCGCAGTCCCTGATGAAGCTGCGCGCGGGTGAGGAGATCGACATCGACGCCGAGGCCCCGACCGGACCGCCTGCCGAGGACGAGGCCGAGCAGGTCGCCACGGCCCTGGGCACCGTGCACCGCGCGGCTCTGCATGCCGCCGCCGAGCGGGCCGAGCTGGCGAGCGGCATCACGGAGGTCATCGTCAACCTCGCGCGCCGCAGCCAGGTCCTCGTGCACCGCCAGCTGGCCCTGCTGGACACCATGAAGCGCCGCTTCGAGGACCCGGAGGAGCTGAGCGACCTCTTCCGGCTCGACCACCTCACCACTCGTATGCGGCGCCACGCCGAGAGCCTGATCGTCCTTTCCGGGGCGGCGCCCGGCCGGGCCTGGCGCCTGCCGGTTCCGCTGACGGACGTGGTCCGCGCGGCGGTCTCCGAGCTGGAGCACTGCACGCGTGTGGAGGTACGGCACATCGCCGAGGCCCGGATCACCGGTGCCGCGGTCGCTGATCTCACCCATCTCCTGGCCGAGCTCGTGGAGAACGCCGCCCAGTTCTCGCCGCCCCACACGCGCGTGCGGATCACCGGCGAACCGGTCGGCAACGGCTACGCCCTCGAGATCGAGGACCGAGGGCTCGGCATGAGCAAGGAGAGCCTCGCCGAGGCCAATCACCGCATCGAACAGGCCGAGGATCTCGACCTGTTCGACAGCGACCGGCTCGGGCTGTTCGTGGTGAGCAGGCTTGCGTCCCGCCGGGGCATCAAGGTCCATCTGCGGACCTCACCCTACGGCGGCACCACCGCGGTCGTCCTGCTGCCGACCGCCCTCCTCCTGGACGGAACGGCCGGCCCCCCACCCGATACGGCCGTCGACACCTCACGGTCCGCGGCGGGCACCCTCGCGCGCGTGTCAGTGGAGACACGGCACGTGTCCGGCCGGCAGCCCGTCGAGCGACCCGCGCTGACGACTCCCGTGACGTCCGCCGTGGAGCTGACGGCTCCCATGGCGTCCGCGGCGGAAAAGGGCCCGGCGGCGCACGCCACATCCCCGGGGCCGCCACGCTCGGCCACCCCCCTGCGGCTGCGCCGCGCTCCGGTCGACTCCGGTGGTTCCGACGACCTCCCGCAGCGTGTACGGCAGGCCAGTCTCGCGCCCCAACTGCGGGAACGGCGCACCGGGAGACCACCTGGCCCCGCGGACACCCGGAGCGCCCGTGACGAGCGCACTCCCGACCTCGTACGGCAGCGCATGGCCGCCTATGACGACGGCTGGGCGCGCGGCGGCGGAGCTTCCGGCCGCGGCACCGACGCCGCGGCGCACAGCGACGAAGGGGACCGCACATGATCCAGGACCCGAGGACCATGGCCGACCGGCGATCCGGCGCACTCGACCGGCTGCTGGACGACCTGGTGCTCCGCATGGGTGAGGTGGGCCACGCCGTGGTGCTGTCGAACGACGGCCTCACGGTGGGTGCCTCCACCGGGCTTCGGCACGTGGACACGGAACACCTCGCCGCGGTCGTCTCGGGCTTCCACGGTCTGGCCGAGGACACGGGCCGTCACTTCGGCGCCGGTGGCGTACGCCGGACCATGGTGGAGATGGCGGACGGCTACCTGTTCGTGGCGGCCGCGGACGACGGAACCTCTCTCGCCGTCCTCACACCCGGCACCGCCGACATCGGCCGGGTGGCCTGCGAGATGGCGCGCCTGGTGAACCGTGTCGGCGAACACCTCGGTTCACCGCCGCGCGGAATCCATGGCCGGCCGCCGGGGACGACCCGGGGGCGGCCCGGACAGATGACGGATGACGAAACACACACTTCGCATCCGCAACAGCTCTTGGGTGACCGGTGCGACGAACGTGGGGCCTGACGGCCGCCGCGACCTGCTCGCCGCTGCCGTGCCCGGTCGGCCATGTCGATCGAAATCTGGTCGAACGCCACGCAGGAGCACAGTTGTTGCCATGATGCTGTCTTCGCAAGTGTGTACCGACATCGACATCTGCCGGCACTTTCGAGAGAAGTGATCGATGGTCTACGAGTACTCCGACACCACCGGCGGGGACACGACCGCCTTGGCGTTGAAGATCCTGGTCGCCGGCGGTTTCGGCGTGGGCAAGACGACCCTGGTGGGCGCGGTCAGCGAGATACGGCCGCTGCGCACCGAGGAGGTGCCGAGCGAGGCGGGCCGGTCCGTGGACGACGCGGAGGGCGTGCACCGTAAGGCGGCCACGACCGTGGCCATGGACTTCGGGCGCATCACCATCAGGTCCGACCTCTCGCTCTACCTGTTCGGGACGCCGGGCCAGGACCGCTTCTGGTTCCTGTGGGACGATCTGGCGCAGGGTGCACTCGGCGCGGTCGTCCTCGCGGACACCCGGCGGCTGCAGGACTGCTTTCCCGCGGTGGACTACTTCGAGCACCGGAGCATTCCTTTCGTCGTGGCCGTCAACTGCTTCGCCGGTTCCCGCACCTACGAGCCGCACGACGTGTCGCGCGCCCTGGACCTCGACGCGGGCACCCCCGTGGTCCTCTGCGACGCCCGCGACCGCGACTCCGGCAAGGAAGTGCTCATACGGCTCGTCGATCACGCCGGACGGATGCACGCGGCCCGGCTGCTCGACTCGGTGAGCTGACGCCCCCTCCGTGAACGGTTCGCGGCCCGCCGGTTCGGGCCCCCGCAGGTGACGAGAGGCCGTCACAGCTCGCCGGTCATCTTCCGTGCCGTGTCTCCATCCCGCTTGCCGGGACCGTGGCGGTGGGGGAGGCTGATTCGCTGGATCCTCCGGCAGGGGAGGAGCAACCACATGGGGGGAACCGGCGATGGCGCGGACCACGGGACTCGGCTGGCTGCTGGACGACCTGATAGAGCGTGTCGCACACGTACGGCACGCCTTGGTGCTGTCCGGCGACGGGCTGGTGACGGCAGCGAGCACCGGCCTGCGGCGCGAGGACGCCGAGCACCTCGCCGCCGTCTCGGCGGGGCTGCACAGCCTCGCCAGGGGGTCCGGCCGCCACTTCGGTGCGGGAGACGTACGCCAGACCATGATCGAGTTCGATGACGCGATGCTTTTCGTCACCGCGGCCGGTGAGGGCAGCTGCTTATGCGTGCTGAGCGCCGCCCAGGCCGACGTCGGGGAGATCGGCTACGAGATGACCCGGCTGGTGAACCAGGTCGGCGAGCACCTCGGCCTGGACGCCCGGCCGGCCGAGCGCTCGGCGACACCGGAGCTCTGACCTGCGCGTTCGCTGCCACTATCGAAGTTATCCACAGGCTCCCCGCGAGGTCGGGCGAAGTCGATACGGTCTTTCCCGAAGCGAGCGCGACCAGCGCCGGCACGTCATCGCACGGGGGAGAACCGCCATGTCCGGCAACACCGTCACTCAGCCGACAGCGGCCGTCGGGCCCACCACCGCCCCGGTCGGTGCCCGGCAACGCCCGACCCGCACCGCTCACGGCGTCCCACTCTCGCAGAGCCGCGCCGCGCGGGAACTGGGGCTCAAACGCCGGGAGTTCGACCTCGCCGTCCACCTCGGGTTGATCCGGACGATTGTCGACGACGGAGGCGGTGGCCCTCGTGTCACCCCGGCGGAGATCGACCGGGTCCGCTCCGAGGACGGCTTCCCCGAAGCGCTGAAGGACCGCATCAAGATCGTGGGCACCGCCGAGGGGGCCGCCCTCATGGAGGTGACGAGCGTCCGCTTCACCCGCCTGGCACGACTGGGCCATGTGGGTCCCGTGGACTACTACCTCAACCGTTACCGGGCGGTGGTCTGGCTGTACCGGGCGGAAGAACTGCACCGGTTCGCCGCCGACGAGCGACACGCGCATCTGCTGAGCGGCCGCACACCGGAGGACCTGCGCGACCAGCTGGACGCGGGTCTGGACCTCCGCGCCCGCACCTGGCGGGAACGCCACCTCGGATTCCTGCTGAACCGGGCCCAAGACCCCTGGGCGCGGGCAGCGGCCCTGGCGTCCTTCCTCGACCCCGTCCAGATCGCCGAACTCGTGCGCGATCCGTATGAACGGGCCTACGTCAACCGACTGCGCCCCGCGCGGCCCGCCCGTGGCGCACCCGACTCACCGGCCGCGCAGGCCACCGACGGCATCACGACGGCCGACGACCCCGACGAGATCCTGCGGCTGCGGGCCGGTCTGCGGCAGGCCCTTGTCGAGGCACGGGAGCACCGGCTGGCGCCACGGCCGGCGGTGGCACCGGTGGGGAATCCACGGCCGGTACTGTCCCGCACCGGAGCGCCGGGGCGTGCGGTCGAGTGCCGGGCGGGTACGGGCGAAGCCGTCGAGCCACGGCCCTCGCCCTGTGTGACACAGCCCTGTGAACCACAGGCCTGTTTGCCACAGTCACGTGAGCCACAGCACTGCGAGCCACAGCTTTGCGAGGCGCCGCGGAAACGACGAGGCCTGTTCGCCAGGCTGCGCCGCGGAAGCTCCTGACGGAGCGGTGCCCGGCAGGCCCGGCGCAGTCCCTCAGCCGCCGAGCTTGCGGAACAGTCCCTCCTGGACGACCGACACGAGCAGCCGCCCCTCCAGGTCGTAGATGCGCCCGCGGGCCAGTCCGCGGCCGCCCACCGCGATCGGGGACT
>NZ_BMVW01000018.1:24813-146927 GCF_014650915.1 Streptomyces poonensis
CGCCAGGTCGAAACCACGGGGACCCCACAGAGGCTCCACCGGGATGCGGACCGCGTCCAGCAGGGTCATGTCGCTCGCGTACGTCAGCGCGCAGGTGTGCACGAGCGGGTCGTCGCCCAGCGGTCCGACCGCGCGCATCCACACCGCGCTGCGCGGCTCGGCGTTCTCGATCTCCTCCGGGATCCAGCGCAGCCGGTCCACGTAACGGATGTCGAACGGCTGGCGCCGCGCCATGCGCTCCAGCTGCTCGGGGAGCGCGCCCAGATGCTCCTTGATCTCCTGCGCGACCGTCGGCAGCGACTCGGGGTCCGGCACCTCGCGGGCCGGCGGCAGCTGGTGCTCGAAACTGCCCAGTTCAGGCTTGTGGAAGGAGGCGGTCAGATTGAAGATCGTGCGGCCCTGCTGCACGGCGGTGACGCGCCGGGTGGTGAACGACCGCCCGTCCCGTACCCGCTCGACCTGGTACACGATCGGCACGCCGGGACGGCCCGGCCGCAGGAAGTACGCGTGCAGCGAGTGCACCGGCCGGTCGCCCTCCGTGGTGCGCCCGGCGGCGACCAGGGCCTGGCCCGCCACCTGGCCGCCGAAGACCCGTTGGAGGGACTCCTGCGGGCTGCGGCCGCGGAAGATGTTCACCTCGATCTGCTCCAGGTCGAGCAGGTCGACGAGTCTCTCGGCCGGATTGGTCGTCATGTGCGTGTCTCTCCCGTGCTCACAGCTGGCCGACGTCGGTGACCTTGACGACGGCGCGTCCCTCGGCGTCGGAGGCCGTGAGGTCGACCTCCGCGCTGATGCCCCAGTCATGATCGCCGTTCGGGTCGGCGAAGGTCTGGCGGACGCGCCACAGTCCGTTCTGCGGCTCCTCCTCGATCATCAGCAGCCGCGGGCCGCGGGCGTCCGGACCGGTGCCCAGTTCCTCGTACTCGTCCCAGTACCGGTCCATCGCCTCGCCCCACCGCTCGGCGTCCCAGCCGGACTCGGCGTCCATCTCGCCGAGCTCGTCGACCTGGTCCAGCGCCGCGAGCTCCACCCGGCGGAACATGGCGTTGCGGACGAGGACCCGGAAGGCGCGCGCGTTGGCGGTGACCGGCTTGACCTGGTCGGCCTTCTCCTGGGCCTCCTCGGCGGTCATCTCCTCCGGGTTGGCGAGCTGCTCCCATTCGTCCAGCAGGCTGGAGTCGACCTGGCGCACCATCTCGCCGAGCCAGGCGATCAGGTCCTCCAGGTCGTCCGACTTCAGGTCGTCGGGAACGGTGTGCTCCAGGGCCTTGTAGGCGCTGGCCAGGTAGCGCAGCACGATGCCCTCGGTGCGGGCGAGCTCGTAGAAGGAGACGAACTCGGTGAAGGACAGTGCCCGTTCGTACATGTCCCGGATGACGGACTTCGGCGACAGCGGGTGGTCGCCGACCCAGGGGTGGCTCTTGCGGTACGTGTTGTACGCGTGGAAGAGCAGCTCCTCCAGCGGCTTGGGGTAGCTGATGTCCTGGAGCCGCTCCATGCGCTCCTCGTACTCGACGCCGTCAGCCTTCATCGCGGCCACGGCCTCGCCGCGCGCCTTGTTCTGCTGGGCGGCGAGGATCTGCCGGGGATCGTCCAGCGTCGACTCCACCACGGACACCATGTCCAGGGCGTACGAGGGCGACTCCGGGTCCAGCAGCTCGAACGCGGCCAGGGCGAACGTCGACAGGGGCTGGTTCAGCGCGAAGTCCTGCTGGAGATCGACCGTCAGACGCACGATGCGGCCCTCGGCGTCCGGCTCGTCGAGCTTCTCCACGATGCCGCCGTCGAGGAGCGAACGGTAGATGGCGATCGCCCGGCGGATGTGCCGCAGCTGCTGCTTGCGCGGCTCGTGGTTGTCCTCCAGCAGCCGCCGCATGGCCTCGAAGGCGTTGCCGGGGCGGGCGATCACCGACAGCAGCATCGTGTGCGTCACCCGGAACCGGGAGGTCAGCGGCTCGGGCTCGGAGGCGATCAGCTTCTCGAAGGTGTTCTCCGTCCACCCGACGAAGCCCTCCGGCGCCTTCTTGCGGACCACCTTGCGGCGCTTCTTCGGGTCGTCGCCGGCCTTCGCAAGGGCCTTCTCGTTCTCGACGACGTGTTCCGGAGCCTGTGCCACCACGAAGCCGGCCGTGTCGAAGCCGGCGCGTCCGGCACGCCCCGCGATCTGGTGGAACTCACGGGCGCGGAGGGTGCGCACCCGGTTGCCGTCGTACTTCGTCAGCGCCGTGAACAGCACGGTGCGGATGGGCACGTTCACGCCGACGCCGAGGGTGTCCGTGCCGCAGATGACCTTCAGCAGGCCGGCCTGGGCCAGCTTCTCCACCAGCCGCCGGTACTTGGGCAGCATGCCGGCGTGGTGGACACCGATTCCGTGCCGTACGTAGCGCGACAGATTGCGGCCGAACTTGGTGGTGAAGCGGAAGTTGCCGATCAGCTCGGCGATCTTGTCCTTCTCCTCGCGCGTGCACATGTTGATGCTCATCAGCGCCTGTGCCCGCTCCACCGCCTGGGCCTGGGTGAAGTGCACGATGTAGACGGGAGCCTGCTTGGTCTCCAGCAGCTCGGTGAGCGTCTCCGTGAGCGGCGTGACCCGGTACTCGTAGGAGAGGGGGACGGGCCGGGTCGCCGAGCGGACGACGGCGGTGGGGCGGCCCGTGCGCCGGGTGAGGTCCTTCTCGAACATCGAGACGTCGCCGAGTGTCGCCGACATCAGCACGAACTGCGCCTGCGGCAGCTCCAGGATCGGGATCTGCCACGCCCAGCCGCGGTCCGCCTCCGCGTAGAAGTGGAACTCGTCCATCACGACCTGGCCGACGTCCGCGTCCTTGCCGTCCCGCAGCGCGATGGACGCCAGCACCTCGGCGGTGCAGCAGATGACGGGTGCGTCGGCGTTCACGGAGGCGTCGCCGGTGAGCATGCCGACGTTCTCGGTGCCGAACAGCTTGCACAGCTCGAAGAACTTCTCCGAGACGAGCGCCTTGATCGGCGCCGTGTAGAAGGTGACCTCGTCCCGGGCGAGCGCCGCGAAGTGCGCACCGGCGGCGATCATGCTCTTGCCGGAGCCGGTGGGCGTCGAGACGATCACGTTCGACCCGGAGACCACCTCGATCAGCGCCTCCTCCTGGTGCGGATAGAGCGTGAGGCCGCGATCCCCTGCCCACGCCTCGAAGGCTTCGTAGAGGGCGTCCGGGTCGGCGGTCTGCGGCAACTGATCGATGAGGGTCACGCCCCCATCTTGCCTGCCGTCCCACCCGATGCGGGAATCGGCTGCCGAGGTGAAGATCACGAACGTTACGCTGAGGCGGCGACGCAGTGTCACCGCGCACGGTCAACCGGACAGCGGCACAAGAGAAATGGGGCGGGAAGCGGCCATGATGGGACCAGCACACTCACTGTCCGGGGCCGCGGCCTGGCTCGGCGTCGGAGCGGCCGCCGCCGCGGCCGGTCACCCGATGCCCTGGCCGGTCCTCCTGGTCGGCGCGCTGATCTGCGCGGGTGCCGCGCTGGCCCCGGACCTGGACCACAAGGCGGCGACCATCTCGCGGTCTTTCGGGCCCGTGTCGCGCTGGCTGTGCGAGATCGTCGACAAGCTGTCGTACGCCGTCTACAAGGCGACCAAGAAGCCGGGCGACCCCAGACGCTCCGGCGGCCACCGCACCCTGACGCACACCTGGCTGTGGGCGGTGCTGATCGGCGCGGGCTGCTCCGTGACGGCGATCGCGGTGGACAGATGGGGGGTGCTCGCCATCCTCTTCGTACACATGGTGCTCGCCATCGAAGGGCTGCTGTGGCGGGCGGCCCGCGGCTCCAGCAGCGACGTCCTGGTGTGGCTGCTCGCCGCCACCAGCGCCTGGATCCTCGCGGACATCCTGGACCAGCCGGGCCAGGGCTCCGACTGGCTGTTCACGGCGCCCGGCCAGGAGTACCTGTGGCTGGGACTGCCGGTCGTCCTCGGCGCGCTGGTGCACGACCTGGGCGACGCGCTGACGGTCTCCGGCTGCCCGGTCCTGTGGCCGATACCCGTCGGCCGCAAGCGCTGGTACCCCGTCGGCCCGCCGAAGGCCATGCGGTTCCGCGCGGGCAGCTGGGTCGAGCTGAAGGTGCTGATGCCCGTGTTCATGGTGCTCGGCGGAGTGGGCGGGGCGGTGGCGCTCAACGTGATCTGAGGCGCGGGGCACGCCTTCGCCGACACCCCGGCATCCCCGGCGTGGCCTCAGCCCGTACCTCCGCCGTCGCCGCCCTGACCGCCGTAGCGTCGCTCGAACTGGGCGATCCGTCCTTCCATGTCCACAGTCCGTGCCTTGCCGGTGTAGAAGGGATGGCTCTCCGAGGAGATCTCGACGTCCACGACGGGGTACGTCTCACCGTCGTCCCACTCGATGGTCGCGTCGCTGGTGGCGGTCGAGCGAGTGAGGAAGGCGTATCCGGCGGCACGGTCGCGGAAGACGACCGGGTGGTAGTCGGGCTGCTTCTCCTGCTGCATGGGTGCTCCTTCGCTGGAGGGACGGGCGTCAGACGGGCGGGGGCAGGGCGTCCTCGTCGACGATGTGCACCGCGGCCTCCTCGGCCGAGGAGGCCGCGCCGTCGATGCCCACGTCGGTCGCGACCAGATCCTTCTCCGCGTCCTCGTGCGCGCCTTCGTCGGGGGCGACGAGACGGCCGGCGCGGACGGCTCCCACCTCGTTGTCCAGGGGTTCGCCGTCCGTGTCCGCACAGTCGCCGATGCCGTCTCCGTCGGATGGTGAGACGTCCGGGACCTCTTCGGCGAGCCGCTGGTCCAGGGTCTCGCCGTGCCGACGCTCCGCGGCCGTCACCCCGGTGTGCTCCACGGCCAGCGGCCGCTCCGGCGGGGAGTAGCCCCGCTCCAGCGGATTGTCCACCCCGTCGTCCTCCAGGGTGTCCTCGGCGTCCAGCAGTCCCGAGTCGTCCTGGATCTCGGACGCGTCGGGCTGGTAGACGTCGTCGCCCCATCCTGCGGCGCTGTTCACGGCCTGCCTCCCGTCGGTGGAGTGGAACCGGTGCACCCTCCAGCGTTCCACCGGATTTCGGGCTCATGCAACGGCAGTGCCCGGGGGCGGGCCGGTGGGCACGCCCCCGGTGGCTGTGTCCGGCAGGATCTCCCCGGTCAGCCGTGCCAGGACCGCCACAGCGCCGCGTACGCGCCGTCGGCGGCCACCAGCTCGTCATGGCTGCCCAGCTCGCTGATGCGGCCGTTCTCCACGACGGCGATGACGTCGGCGTCGTGGGCGGTGTGCAGCCGGTGGGCGATGGCGACGACGGTGCGACCGTCGAGGACCCGGGCGAGGGAGCGCTCCAGGTTGCGGGCCGCCCGCGGGTCGAGAAGCGAGGTCGCCTCGTCCAGGACCAGCGTGTGCGGGTCGGCCAGCACCAGCCGGGCCAGCGCGATCTGCTGGGCCTGCGCCGGCGTGAGCGCCAGCCCGCCCGAGCCGACCTCGGTGTCCAGCCCGTCGTCCAGCGCCCTGGCCCAGCCGTCCGCGTCGACCGCACCGAGGGCCGCCCACAGCTCGGCGTCGGCCGCGTCCGTGCTGGCCAGCAGAAGATTGTCCCGCAGGGAGCCCACGAAGACATGGTGCTCCTGGTTGACGAGGGCCACGTGGGAACGGACGTCCTCGGCGGGCATCCGGGACAGCTCGGCACCGCCCAGGGTGACCCGGCCGCTCCGGGGGCCGTAGATGCCCGCGAGCAGCCGGCCCAGCGTGGACTTGCCCGCACCGGACGGGCCGACGAGGGCGAGCCGGGTGCCGGGTGCGACACCCAGGGTCACCTCGCGCAGTACGTCGACGTCGGGCCGGTAGCCGAAGCGCACCTCGTCCGCGCGCACGTCACGCCCGTCGGGGGCCACGGCGGGGTCCCCCGCATGCGGTTCGATGTCCCGTACACCCACCAGCCGGGCCAGCGACACCTGGGCGACCTGCAGCTCGTCGTACCAGCGCAGGATCAGGCCCACCGGGTCGACCAGCATCTGCGCGATGAGGGCGGCCGTGGTCAGCTGGCCGACGCCGATCCACCCCTGCAGCACGAACACCCCGCCGACCATCAGGACCGAGCCCAGGACCGTCACGTGCGTGATGTTGATGACCGGGAACAGCACCGAGCGCAGCCACAGCGTGTACCGCTCCCACGCGGTCCACTCCTCGACCCGCCGGTCCGACAGCTCGATCCGGCGCTCGCCCAGCCGGTGCGCCTCGACGGTGCGGCCGGCGTCCACGGTCTCGGCGAGGACGGCGGCGACGGCCGCGTACCCGGCGGCCTCCGACCGGTAGGCGGCGGGCGCGCGCCGGAAGTACCAGCGGCAGCCCAGCACCAGCAGCGGCAGGGCCACCAGTACGGCCGGCGCGAGCGGCGGCGCGGTCACGGCGAGCCCGCCGAGCAGCAGCGCCACCCACACCACGCCGATCGCGAGCTGCGGCACGGCCTCGCGCATCGCGTTGGCGAGCCGGTCGATGTCCGTGGTGATCCGGGACAGCAGGTCCCCCGTCCCGGCCCGCTCCAGCACGCCCGGCGGCAGTCCCACCGACCGCACGAGGAAGTCCTCGCGCAGATCGGCCAGCATCCGCTCGCCGAGCACGGCCCCGCGCAGCCGCACCTGCCGTACGAACACGGCCTGCACGGCGAGGGCGGCGACGAACAGCCCGGCGGTGAGCTCCAGACGCAGGTCGCGGGCGCCGTCGGAGACGCGCTCGACGAGCCCGCCGAGCAGGTAGGGGCCGGCCATGGAGGCGATGACGGCGACGGTGTTGACGGTGATGAGCAGGACGAAGGCCCGTCTGTGCCGCCGTATCAGCTCGGCCACGTAGGCCCGTACGGTGCCGGGCGCGCCGACGGGCAGGGTGCTCGCCGTGGCCGGGGCGGCCGGGTCGTGGGCCGGTGGCGCCACGCCGATCATGCTGTCTCCTCGATCTCGTGCATCTTCTCGATGTCTGTGAGCCCGGCCAGCTCGATCGGCTTCTCCGGCTCTCCGAGCTCCGTGAGCGCACCGGGTACGGCGGCCCCGTCGCCGCGGGCGCCCCGCGCGGCGGTCTCCTCGTCGGTCTCGCGGGTGACGACCGCCCGGTACCGGGGTTCGGCGCGCACCAGCTCGCGGTGCAGACCGACCGCCGCGATCTCGCCCTCGTGGACCAGGACGACCCGTTCCGCCCGGTCCAGGAGCAGGGGCGAAGAGGTGAGGACGACCGTCGTACGGCCCGCCCGGAGCGAGCGGATCCCCTCGGCGATACGGGCCTCGGTGTGCGAGTCGACGGCGGACGTCGGCTCGTCCAGCACGAGCACCTCCGGATCCGTGAGCAGTGACCGGGCGAGCGCGAGACGCTGCCGCTGGCCGCCGGACAGGGAGCGGCCGCGTTCGGTGATCCGCGCGTCCATCGGATCGCCGGCGTCGAGCGAACCCTGGACGAGCGAGTCCAGGACGTCCCCGCACTGTGCGGCGGCCAGTGCGCTCTCGGCACTGACGGCACCCGAGGCGGGCACGTCGAGCAGCTCGCGCAGCGACCCCGAGAGCAGCACCGGGTCCTTGTCCTGCACCAGGACGGCCGTGCGGGCGCAGCCGATCGGCAGTTCGTCGAGCGGGACGCCGCCGAGCAGTACCGAGGTGCCCTCCTCGGCCGGGTGTCCGCCCAGCCGCTCCGCCAGCCGCCCCGCCTCGTCCGGATCGCCGCACACCACGGCGGTGAGACGGCCGGCGGGCGCGAGCAGCCCGGTCGCCGGGTCGTACAGATCCCCGGCGGGTACGACGGCCTCGCGTGTTCCTTCGGTGTCCGTGGCCCGCTCCAGCGACAGCACCCGGGCGGCCCGCCTGGCCGACGGCCGCGAGAAGGAGTACGCCATGGCTATCTCCTCGAAGTGCCGCAGCGGATAGGTCAGCAGCATCACGGAGCTGTACACGGTGACCAGTTCACCGACCGCGATGCGGCCTTCGCGGGCGAGCTGCACGCCGTACCAGACGACCGAGATCATGAGCAGTCCCGGCAGCAGGACCTGGATCGCCGCGATGAGCGCCCACATCCGGGCACTGCGCACGGCCGCGTGGCGCACCTCCTGCGAGGCCCGGCGGTAACGCCTCAGGAACAGCTCCTCACCGCCGATGCCGCGCAGGACGCGCAGCCCGGCGACGGTGTCGGCGGCGAGTTCGGTGGCCCGGCCCGCCTTCTCGCGCTGGACGTCGGCGCGCCGGGTCGCCCTGGGCAGCAGTGGCAGGACGGCGAGGGCCAGAGCCGGTACGCCGACGGCGACGACGGTCCCGAGGGTCGGCTGGTAGACGAGCAGGCCGACGCAGACCACCACGACGGTGAGCGCGGCCGCGGTGAACCGTGACACCGCCTCCACGAACCAGCCGATCTTCTCCACGTCACCGGTGGAGACCGCGACGACCTCGCCGGCGGCCACGCGCCGGGTCAGCGCCGAGCCCAACCGGGCGGTCTTGCGGGCCAGTAGCTGCTGGACGCGCGCGGCGGCGGTGATCCAGTTGGTGACCGCGGCACGGTGCAGGAAGGTGTCGCCCAGCGCGATCCCGGCGCCGCACACCGCCATCAGGCCACCCGCGAGGGCGAGTCCGGCTCCGGAGCGCTCGACGACGGCCTGCACGGCGAGGCCGACACAGAACGGCAGCCCGCACACGGCCACGAAGTGCAGCAGTCCCCAGGCGAGCGACCTCAGCTGCCCGCCGAGCTGGTTCCGGAAGAGCCACCACAGGAAGCGGGGCCCCGAGCGTGCGTCCGGCACACCCGGGTCGGGATACGGAAGGTCTTGGATCTGCATGACGTCCCAGTGACTCGTATCGAGGGGCGGAAAGTGGGTGGAAGGAGGGGCGGAGGAGGATGAAGGAGGGCGGAAGGACGGAGGAAGGACCATGAGGTGCGAGCCGGTACAGCCGCGGACCGGCTCCTGGGAGCCACCCGCGCCTGACCGGACCGTCGTCGGCCCCGGGGGCCGGGAGCAGCCCGACCCGCGAGGGCCGGGAGCAGCCCGACCCGCGGAAGTCGGCAGCAAACCGTGCAAGGTTCCGTCAGCGTGTCGCCGGAGGCAAACGGTTTTCCGTGATGAGGCAAAGATTCGGCCCGGATCGACCGTGCACGGGCCGGGGCGCCCGGGGCACGGGGCACCGCGCCGGTGTGTGGTGCGACGATGGAGCGCATGCGAATAGGCGGTGCGAGCGGTGCGATGCGCGCACGGGTCGCGGCAGTGGCCTGCGGCGTCCTGGTGATGTCCCTGGCCGGATGCGGCGGTTCGGACGGCGGAAGCGGAACGAAGGTTCAGACGGGCGCCGGCGGGACGGCCGGCCGGGCCAAGGCCGGCTCGGCCGGCACCGAGCGCATCCCCGGTGTCGGCGACCGCCTCCGTAAGCGCATCCCCGGCAACTCCCGCCAGGTCGTGGCCGTCTACGGCGAGGGCAGGGACGACGCGGACTCAACCATCGTCCTCTACACCAAGAAGGGCTCCTCCTGGAACCGGACCCGCAGCTGGCAGGGGCACAACGGCAAGAAGGGCTGGACGACGGACCACCGCGAGGGCGACAACCGCAGCCCCGTCGGTGTGTTCACACTCAGTGACGCGGGCGGCGTCCTGGCCGACCCCGGCTCGGAGCTCCCGTACACCCGATCCGCCTCCTTCCAGGCCCCCCGCTACTGGGCGAAGTCCCACTGGCACGACTTCGACTACGTCATCGCCATCGACTACAACCGTGTGAAGGGCACCTCGCCGAACGACCCGACCCGTCCGCAGGGCCAGTCCAAGGGCGGCAGCATCTGGCTGCACATGGACCACGGCAGCGGGACGTCCGCGTGCGTGAGCCTGTCCAAGTCCGGCATGGAGTACCTGCTGCGCACGCTCGACCCCGAGCTGCATCCAGTGATCGTGATGGGGGACAGGGCGGACCTGAAGGCATGAAGGGAAGGCCTGAAGGCATGAAGGCCGCAGGCCCGAAATGCCTGAAAGCCTGGAACTGTCACCGTCCATGAAGGCCTGACGGCCCGCTCCGCTTCAGCCGTCGCCGTGCGGTGCGCGATGCGTCGCATGATGGGCCGCGCTCACGTCCGCGCCCATCGCCTCCGGCGGTATCCCGTCGATCAGCGTGTCCAGCAATCCGCCCAGTACCGTGCGCTGCTCGTCCGTCAGCGGGGCGAGGATCTCCTCGGCCGCCGTCCGACGCGCCCGGCGCAGTTCCCGCAGGGCCGCGCGTCCTTCGTCCGTGACCTCGATACGGATGACGCGACGGTTGGTGGGATCGGGCACCCGGCGCACCCGCCCGCTCGCCTCCAGCCCGTCGACCAGGGTCGTCACGGCCCGGGGCACCACCTCCAGCCGCTCGGCGAGGTCGGCCATGCGGGGCGGCGAACCGTAGTGCGCGAGGGTGCGCAACAGTCGGGACTGCGCCGGCGTGATGCCCAGTCCGCACCGCTCCAGATGGCGTTTCTGAATACGGTGCACGCGCCGGGTCAGCCGCAGCAGCTGCTCCGCGAGCAGGCCGTCGGCGTCGGGAGAGGTCATGCGGGAACAATATCAGGACGCCGTTCATTGTGAGTATAGGTAACAATGAGCTATGCTCCAGCAGTCGTCCTGTTTGTATATACGCCTATGTGCCTACATGCGTTCTGACGTCCTGTCCGCGCGGGCAGGAGCTGTTGACCTCCGACTCCCGTAGGAGCCCATGCATCCCGACCGACCCCCCGCCTGGACACCGCCGCCCGCCGAGCCCGGCCGGCCCCGGCAGGTGCGCCGCATCCTGAGGCTGTTCCGCCCCTACCGCGGCCGTCTCGCCGTCGTCGGCCTGCTCGTCGGAGCCGCGTCGCTGGTCTCGGTCGCCACGCCCTTCCTGCTCAAGGAGATCCTCGACACCGCGATCCCGCAGGGCCGCACCGGCCTGCTGAGCCTGCTCGCGCTGGGCATGATCCTCGGCGCGGTCCTCAACAGTGTCTTCGGCGTGCTGCAGACACTGATCTCCACGACGGTCGGCCAGCGCGTCATGCACGACCTGCGCACCGCCGTGTACGCCCGGCTGCAGCGCATGTCGCTCGCCTTCTTCACCCGGACCCGCACCGGTGAGGTCCAGTCGCGCATCGCCAACGACATCGGCGGCATGCAGGCGACCGTCACCTCGACCGCCACCTCCCTGGTCTCCAACCTGACCAGCGTCGTCGCCACGATCGTCGCGATGATCGCCCTGGACTGGCGGCTGACGGTGGTCACGCTGCTCCTGCTGCCGCTGTTCGTGTGGATCAGCCGCCGCGTCGGCGACGAACGCAAGAAGATCACCACCGAGCGCCAGAAGCAGATGGCCGCCATGGCCGCCACCGTCACCGAGTCGCTCTCCGTCAGCGGCATCCTCCTCGGCCGCACGATGGGCCGCGCCGACTCGCTGACGAAGTCCTTCGCCGACGAGTCCGAAGGGCTGGTCGACCTCGAGGTGCGGTCCAACATGGCGGGCCGCTGGCGCATGGCCGTCATCACGGTCGTCATGGCCGCCATGCCCGCGGTCATCTACTGGACCGCGGGGGTGACGCTCCGGTTCGGCGGCCCCTCCGTCTCGATCGGCACCCTCGTCGCGTTCGTCTCGCTCCAGCAGGGCCTGTTCCGCCCCACCGTCAGCCTGCTGTCCACCGGCGTCCAGATACAGACCTCGCTCGCCCTCTTCCAGCGCATCTTCGAGTACCTCGACCTGCCCGTCGACATCACCGAGCCCGAGCGCCCGGTCCGGCTCGGCCAGGTCAAGGGCGAGGTCCGCTTCGAGAAGGTCGCCTTCCGGTACGACGGGAAGGGCGGCCCGGTGCTCGACGGCATCGACATCACCGTCCCCGCGGGCGGCAGCCTCGCCGTCGTCGGGCCCACCGGCGCGGGCAAGTCCACGCTCGGCTACCTGGTGCCGCGGCTGTACGACGTCACGGGCGGCCGCGTCACGCTCGACGGCGTGGACGTGCGCGACCTGGACTTCGACACGCTCGCGCGCGCGATCGGCGTCGTCTCCCAGGAGACGTACCTCTTCCACGCGACCGTCGCCGACAACCTGCGCTTCGCCAAGCCGGACGCCACCGACGAGGAGCTGCACGCGGCGGCGCGGGCGGCCCAGATCCACGACCACATCATGTCCCTGCCCGACGGCTACGACACGGTCGTCGGCGAGCGTGGCCACCGTTTCTCCGGCGGGGAGAAGCAGCGGCTCGCCATCGCCCGCACCATCCTGCGCGACCCGCCCGTGCTCATCCTCGACGAGGCCACCAGCGCCCTGGACACCCGTACCGAGCACGCCGTGCAGGAGGCCATCGACGCGCTCTCGGCCGACCGCACCACGATCACCATCGCCCATCGGCTGTCCACCATTCGGGGTGCCGACCAGATCGTGGTCCTCGACTCCGGCCGCGCGCTCGAACGAGGAACGCACGACGAGTTGTTGGCGCGGAACGGGCGCTATGCCTCGCTCGTACGGAGGGACGCCCGACTGGAGCCGACAAGATGAAGATATGCAGAGTTTGCTGTGGTTTGCGGGTTACCGTGCCCGCATGGAGATGAACACTCCGCCACGGAGCACGATTCGACTGACGCGCCGGGGCCGGGCCGCCCTCATCGCGGCCGGGGCCGTCGCGGCGGCCACCGCCGTGGCGGTGCCCCTGCTGATCATCGGCACCGACGGCGCGGCGGACAGGCGCCCGACCTCATTGGTCGTCCCGGAGGGCTGGCGGTCGGGCCAGGTCTACGAAGCCGTCGACAAGGCCCTCGCCCTGCCCCCGGGCACCACGAAGAAGTCGCTGGGCAAGGCACGTCTGAAACTGCCGGCCGACGCCGAGGGCAACCCCGAGGGCTATCTCTTCCCGGCGACGTATCCCCTCGACGAGGGGACGACCCCCGAATCCCTGCTGTCATCCATGGTCGACACCGCGAACCGGAGGTTCGGCGGCGGCCACGTCACGGCCGGGGCCCAGCGCAGCGCCCTGAACGTCTACCAGGCGGTGACCATCGCGAGCATCGTCCAGGCCGAGGCCGCGACCAGGGCCGACATGGGAAAGGTGGCCCGGGTCGTCCACAACCGCCTCGAGCGCGGTATGCCCCTGCAGATGGACTCCACTCTCAACTACGCGCTGAACCGCTTCACACTGGACACCCGCGAGAGCGACACACGGATTCAGAGCCCCTACAACTCCTACCAGCGCATGGGGCTGCCGCCCACACCGATCGCCAATCCCGGCGAGCAGGCGATGCGGGCCGCGCTCCAGCCGACGCCGGGCGACTGGCTGTACTTCGTCACGGTGAAGCAGGGCGACACCCGCTTCACGGCCGACTACGCGGAACATCAGCGGAACGTGGCCGAGTTCAACAAGCACCAGGAGAGCCGGCGGGACCGTGATCGGGAGCGCCGGCAGGAGAGCCCCGAGCCGGCGAAGTGAGTCACGCCGCGAGCGGTTCACCGGCCAGCAGGCACCTGATGTCCCGTACCGCCGCCCGGCCCGCCCGGTTGGCGCCGATCGTGCTGGCGGAGGGGCCGTATCCCACCAGATGCACCCGGGGATCCGCGACCGCGCGGGTGCCCTCGACGCGGATGCCGCCGCCCGGTTCGCGCAGCCGCAGGGGCGCCAGGTGGTCGACGGCCGCCCGGAAGCCGGTCGCCCACAGGATGACGTCGGCGTCGACGTGCCGTCGCGGGGCGTCCCACTCCACCCCGTCCGGCGTGATCCGGTCGAACATCGGCTGCCGGTCCAGCACGCCCTCCGCCAGCCCCCGGCGGATCGCGTCGTTCAGCGGCAGCCCCGTCACCGACACCACACTCCTCGGCGGCAGTCCCCGCCGTACCCGCTCCTCCACGAGCGCCACGGCCGCCCGCCCCGCCTCCGCGTCGAAGGGCCCCTCCCGGAAGACAGGCGGACGCCTGGTCACCCAGGTGGTCGCGGCGGCGTACGGGGCGATCTCCAGCAGATGCTGCGTACCGGACGCGCCTCCACCCACGACCACCACCCGCTGCCCCGCGAACTCCTCCGGCCCGGCGTACCCGGCCGTGTGCAGCTGCCGTCCGCGGAAGGTCTCCTGGCCCGGGTAGCGCGGCCAGAACGGGTGGTCCCAGGTGCCGGTCGCGTTGATCAGAGACCGCGTCGACCACGTCCCGGCGGACGTCTCCACCAGCAGCCGCCCCGCCTCACCCTCGCCCACCGCCCGTACATGGACCGGCCGCCGCACCCGCAGACCGAAGGCCCGCTCGTACCGGTCGAAGTACTCCGTGATCACCTCGGCGGACGGGCGTGCCGGGTCCGCGTCCGTCAGCTCCATGCCCGGGAGCGCGTGCATCCCGTGCACCTTGCCGTACGTCAGCGACGGCCAGCGGAACTGCCAGGCGCCGCCCGGCCCGGGCGCGTGGTCGAGCACCACGAAGTCACGCTCCGGCTCGAAGCCGGTGCGCCGCAGGTGATGGGCGGCCGACAGCCCGGCCTGGCCGGCGCCCACCACCACGACCTCGACGTCACGTGGCGCGGTACGTATCGCGGTGCTGTTCACGCTTGCACCAACCAGCGGGGGAGCGCGGATCTTCCCGGGGCTCCACGTGAGTACGAGTACCGGCACCGTACGCCGTCGCCGGGTGGTCGCTGCCGCCCGGAACCCTCGTGGTGAGCGAGGATGGGGCCATGTCCGATGCCTTCACCACTCGAGTCCTGAACGTCGCCTCCGGTTCTCAGGAGACGGTCGTCGATCTCACCCGCGACTGTGAGGCGTTCCTGCGGGAGGTGGCCGCCGGCCGGGACGGCCTCCTCAACGTCTTCGTCCCCCATGCGACCGCCGGCGTGGCCCTCATCGAGACCGGCGCCGGCAGCGACGACGACCTGCTGACCGCCCTCCACTCGCTGCTCCCCGCCGATGACCGCTGGCAGCACCGCCACGGCAGCCCCGGGCACGGCCGCGACCACGTCCTCCCGGCGATCGTCCCGCCCCACGCGACCCTGCCGGTCATCGGCGGCAGGCTGGAGCTCGGCACCTGGCAGTCGGTGTGCCTCGTGGATACCAATCAGGACAATGTCAACCGGCAGGTGAGGCTGAGCTTCCTCGGTTGATGCGTGTGATGGAACTGTAGCGTCGAAACCCGGCCGTACCGAATACCTCGCGGTCCGCGGGTAGGGGGAGTGGGCTGGCTCCCAGCGGGACTCAGTCAGCGGCTGCCGAGTCCGCCCCTTGCGCCGTGTTCGCGCAGGCCAACCGTGGCGAGCGGTCCGACCCTTTGCTGAGCCATGCGACGCCGGCCTGGTGATCCGTAGCAGGCACGAACCGAGAGCCGAACGGCGCAAGGACCAATTTCGCCAGCCTCTGAGTTGGCCTGCACCGGGACCTGCACGATCGTCGTGACCCAGTGCTACGTCTGCTCACAGTCCCAGGCGTGTGTGTCACAGAAGGTTATATTCCTGGCTGGCTGGCCGCCGGGCCCGTGCGCGCCGCCCTGGCCGAGTCCTGCCCTACCTGGGGAACGTCCGGTCTGATGCCATGGCTGAAAGACCGGGTTGCGACACAACCGGGATGGGGGCGCTGTGGGGACATCCACGCGATGGAAGGGACCGAACGGCGACCGGTGGAGCTCCGTCGCGAGGCGACTGGCGCGCTGGCGAGACGGCTCGCGGAACGCGGATCAGCGGCTGGAAGAAATCGCCGCGGACTATCTGCGTGCGTTGCACGAGACTCTCCGTGTCGATCGATCGGCCTTCGGGCTGTACGACACAGCTTGTGCGGCCGGTGAACGGCTCGCCGATGCCTTGGGCTCGCTGGCCGCCGAAGGCGCGGAGTCAGCAGACGCGCTCGTCGCACGTCTCGTCTCGGAGGTCGGTGGAGACGGTGGCACACTCGCCGACGCCGCGGTGCGTAGGGGGTTGGCCGCCGCGGTCCGCGATATCCGGAACATGCATCCCGAGCTGGACGACGCCATGGACGGGGGTGCCGCGGGTGGCGGCTTCGCCTGGGACATACTGTGCGATCTTTACCAGCTGTTCTTCGCCGACACGGTGGGGGAGTTCCTCCGGTCCGTTGTTGCTGAGCACGTCAAAGTGGCCGTGCCGGTGCTTATCGCGACTGATCCGGAAGACAGGATCGCCGACTGGGTCGCGGAGACCGTCGTAGGCCTGGTGCCGAATCCCTGCGAGGAGTCCGCCGAAGCGACGGATCTCGCGCAGGCCGCGGACACCGCGCAGGATCCGTTGGCCGCTCTGCCCAGGATCGCCGAGTCACTGGTACCGAAGGCGGTCGGCAAGGCACTCGGCCTGATCACCGATGAAGTCACCGGAGAGAGTGAGGTCGCGGCATGACCGGTCATGACTATTCCCTGTGGTGGCGCGGCCACCGCGGAGACCGGCCGCGCGGTGGCCGCTGGACGGAGATAGGCGAGGAAGCCTTCCAAGAGAAGGAGCGCCGTGTCATCGGCCGGCATCATCTGCCCGGTCCGGTTCCCGACTGGGCCGAGGACCTGTTCCGCGTCGCCAGAGCCGCGTTCATCGCCGACAAGTACGTACGCCGGACCGGCGTCCGGGACCGCTGGACCCGCCGTATCAGCCTCGACGTGCCCGTCACGGAACACGAGCGGTGGCAGAGCGCAACCGTCCGTACCCACCTCACCGCGCTACTCCAGACCCTCACCGGGGACCTCTGGACTGTGGACTTCCGCCCCCTCACCGGTTCTCAGGTCGAGGAAGCGATGCTTTTCCCCGACGACCCGCGGGCCTCGGAAGTCGCGCTGTTCTCCGGTGGACTGGACTCCCTCAGCTGGGCCGCCACACGCTCGCGCGCCGACGATCCCCGGCCGTTGCTGCTCGTGATGTTCCGCGAGATCGGCCTGCTGCGTCTCCAACAGCGGGTGTACAAGGCCGTCGAGCGACTGGACGGACCACGGCCGGTCATGCTGCTCCCGATGAGTCAGACCCCGGCGGGCGACGGCTCCGGTCTGCGGCTGGAGACCTCCTCCCGCACCCGCGGTCTGCTGTACTCGGCCGGTGCGATCCGCGCCGCAGCCGCGCACGGAGTGGACACCGTCCACATCCCTGAGAATGGCCAGCTCGCCATCAACCCGCCGCTGACGCCTGCACGTTCGGCCGCCTGCTCCACCCGTTCCGTGCACCCTTGGACGCTGAACCGTCTGAACGCCCTGATAGCCGCCGTGGGTGACGCCGGCAGCGCGGTACAGGTGGTCAACCCACTAGCGCAGCTGACCAAAGGCGAGGTGTGCAAGGCCGGCCGTGACGTGGGCCTTACCCCGTCCGACCTGGAATCCACCCTGAGCTGCGGCAAGCCGCCCGCCCGCCGCAGTGGCGGCCCTCCCATCGCGAACTGCGGAGTTTGCTTCCCGTGCCTGGTGCGCCGCTCCGGGCTACTTCACGCAAACGGCACCGACGACACCCGGTACGAGGCACTGCCATGGGCGGGCGACCTGCACCCCGACCGGGGCACCGACTGGCGCGCACTACAGCGGTGGCTGCTCGGCCGGTACACCCTTACGGACGTCCTCACCGACACCCCGCTGCCACCGGACTCGGACCCAGCCATGGTGTTCGATCTGATCGGACGCGGGCGGAAGGAACTGGCCCGGCTGCTTCGATTCTCGGATCCGGCAGGAGCCGCTGACGCGGCGTAGGCGACAATGATTTCGCACCAGTCCACCTTGGTGGTCATGGGCCGGTACCCGTGACTCCGTCGGTGACGGCTGCGGCGGGGCAGCCTGCTGGGGCCTTCCTGCGTGCGGTTGACATGCCTCGAGGCGTTCCTACGTCCGACCCGACAGGTCGTCCACCAGAAGGTCGAGGGTGACCTCCTCATGGAGCGCGACGCCGAGGGCGGTCATGGCAGGGGCGAGATGCTGGTCCCAGGCCGCGCTGACGGGCTGGCCATCGAGCGGCAGTTGTGGGATGCCCTCGCGCTGGCTGCGAGCAGCCAGGTGCTCGTAGTCCTCGGCGCCCATGCGCCATGGCAGGGCTCCGTAACGGAGGATGATCCGGTTCGCCAGAGCGATGCCCGGCCAGTCGAAGTCGCCGTGGTACGCGAAGCGGCAGCCGGTGGTGGCGAGAGCGTCGAGAAGTGTGAGTACCACGGTGGCGGCGCTGCCGGAGGTGCATACCAAGGGCCGGACGCAGGCAGCGTCCGCCGCAGCTTCCACTACGCGCGGGTTCTCGCAGATGTGGATCACTGTTCCGGCAGGCAGCCGCAGCTGCTGGTCGTGCAGGTCCCGCAGTGTGAGATGTGCTTCGGCATGGTGGATGGACCGCTCTCGCAGGGCCTGCTCCCGCCATCCCCCACCGACGGGCCGCAGTCCATAGGTCAGCACTGTGCTGGAGACCTCGTCCGGTGTGACGGACACCAGCCGCCACAGTGCGCGTCGGCTGGCCGCGTCGCCGGGGAACTCGGTGCCGTGGGCGAGGGCGATGCCGCGTTGGACGAGGCGTGCGAGCCAGGTGCCGTCGTCCAGGCCGTGTGCGGACCCGGTCGCCATGGCGGCGAGTTCTCCTCGGCCTCGGGTGCCACCCTGCTCCGGACCGAGCAGCACGGTGAGCACCTTGACTGCCTGTTGGAGCGTTCGTACCGCTGCTTCGGGTGGTACACCTCTTGGAACGCCAGTATGGCGCAGCAGGTCGTACCACTGTCGGGTCCAGTCCTGGCCGGCGAGCGGAGAGGCGTCCAGCGCCGAGCCGAGTGACGACCAGATGTGCTCGCGCCGTGCCGTGACGCCCGCACGGACGGCACGGCGGTCGGTGAGGGGAGGGCCGAGTTCCTCCAAAGCGTCCCTGAGACCGAGTCCGGCCGCCGAAGCACGCAGCCGGGCGTCGAGCGCATCGAGCCGCACGGTTACGGCAGCACCCGTGACAGGTTTGCCCAGCAGGAGAGAAAGGGCGTTGCGTTCCAGGGGGCTCACCGAGGTCAACCGGAGGGACCCGGTGGCCTGCACGCCGTTGCTCTCCAGGCGCTTGCGTACCGCCTCCCAGAGCCGGGCGAGCCCGGGACCGGCGAGCCACTCCCGTGTCGCCGCGGGCAACTTGCTCATACGGACACCAGACGCCGGTGCCGACCGTTCCACGTGTAGTGCAGGGTGGCCCCCCCCGCGCACATGGGGATCACGGAGGCACTCGTAGATGTGCAGGGACGGCACCTCCGGCCAGTTGCCCATGAGCCGTTCACTGGTGAGGACGAAGTCGAGATCGAGATCGACGAGGATGCGTCCCAGCCGTCCGTGGGTGGGCTCGTCGACCTTGGCGAAGGCGTCGTCGAGCAGGATCAGCCGTGGCGCGTGGGGTGCCGACTCGGCGAGGCTGGTGAAGTGGGCGGCGGCCGCGGCGAAGAGCACGAGGTAGGAGAGCACCCGCTGCTCGCCCTGGCTGAGCCCGGTGCGGCCGGTCAGTTTCCGCCTGCGTCCCGGGGCGGCGTCCTCGACCACGAAGGTGTGGAAGCGGAACCAGTCGCGGTAGTCAAGCGCGGTCCGCAGGTGGGCGGCGTATCCGGCTGAGGCGTCGGCCCGTCGGGCATCCTCGATCCGGCGTTGCAGCACCTCGCGGAGCTGCTCGGTCTGCTCACGCGTGCGCAGGCTCGACGGGCTGCGCAGCAGCTCCACGGCCGCCCGCACGTCCGCGTCCGCGTCCTCGTCCAGCTTCCACAGCAGCTCCACGCCGAGCCCGTGGGAGGTGCGCACGGTCCGCAGGGTGTCGTTGAGAGCCGCGACCAGGTTCGCCGCGGTGATGACCTGCGCCGAGAGATGGTCGCCCAGCTCGCCGGTCAGGAACCGCTGGAACACCTCACGTTCGCGTTCGGTGAGCCGCCCCCGGGCCTCTGCCGCCTGGACGGCGATCCGCTCGCCCACGGCCGCGACATCGTGGGAGCCGTGGTCGTCGATCAGGCGGCACACCTTGATGCCGTTGCGCTCCTCCAGCTGAGCGTCGTAGCCGCCGGCCAGCTGGTCGCGCAGGTCGGTGTGCCGGTTGAGCAGGGTGCTGTCCGACACCTCGCCCTTCGGTCGGCCGAGAGCCCGTTCCACGGCGTCGGCCAGCGCCCGCAGTGCCCGCAGACGGCTGCGGACGTCCGAGCCGGGGTCGTCCGCCACCTCCTCAGGCAACGAGGACCGGTCCAGCCCGGCACCGCGCACCACCTCCGGCCGGCCGAGTGCGCCGCGAAGGCTGCTGCCGGTCGCGATGACCGCCGTCTCCTGGCCGGCCAGATCTTCCCGCAGGCGTTTCTCCTCCTCTTCCGCGCGCACGCGCAGGTCGTGGAGGTCGTTCCGGGTCCGTTGTGCCGCCGGGACGGCCTGGGCGGCGTGCGCGATGCGTTGCCTGGCTTCCTGCTCGCGGGTGAGGATCTCTTCTTCGGTCGACCCGATGGCCTCCTCACGGGTGCGCAGATCCTGTTGCGCGGTACGCAGCCCGGTGAGGCGGAGCCGGTAGTTCTCCTCCGCTGCCAGGCGGTCCTTCCGGGCGCGTTCGTACCGTTCGGCATCGGCGTGATGGGCGCCGAGTCGCTCGCCCGTGCTGCCGATCGCCCTGCGAAGACGCCCGATGCCGGCGAGAAGGGCAGCTAGCGCGGTGCGTACGCGTTCCAGCTCGACGGGGTTACCGGGTAGGTCATGGGCGGTGGCGGTGGCGTCCGCCTCGGCGCGTGCGGCTACGGCGAGAGCGCGGGCCTCCTCGGCCGACCGGGCCGCACGGGTCGCCTTGGCGGTCAGGTCACGCAGTGTCCTCTCGTTGGACTCGACCCTGCTCCAGGCGTCGGCGAGACCTCGTGCCCGGGGGAAGTCCTGCTCCGCGAGCCTGAGGGCCCGGCGCCGGGCATCGGCCTCGGTGAGTTCCTGACGGGCGTCGGCCAACCGCTGTTCCGTCTGTGTGAACCGCTCCTCCAGCTCGGCGAGGATGCGCCGCCGGGTCTCGGCGCGTACGGCGGCTCCTACGTACTAGGCGTCGGCTTTGTGGTGTCGGCCGCTGAGGATGCCCAGACGCCAGCTTCCGTCGTGGTACACCGCGTCATGAGCAGCCGTTTCCGCGGCAGGTGCGAGGGCGATGGTCGTCAGCAGGCGTTCCACCTGCTCGGCCGTGACTCCGCACCCCGGTTGCGGCGCAGGGCGCAAGGCCGAGGCGAGGGTGGGCCCGTCCGGCAGCGCGTGGCCGGGACGTAGCTGCCAGGATCCCAGTCCGTCCTGCACCGTGGCCGTGTCCACGCGGACGACCGACCGCTGCTGCACGGTGTGCGTCTCCCCGTCCGGAGCGGTCAGCTGTGTCTCGACGGTCTGAGAGCGGACCGTGCGGGGCAGGGCGACTGCCTCGCCGAGATGGCCGGTGGGAAGCCCGGCCATCTCCGCCTGTGTCAGCAGTTCCCGGTGTTCGGTGCCCAGTTCGGCGAGTCGGCTGCCGAGGTGTTCGACACCGTCGGCCAGCCGCTCGGCCGCGCCCTCCTCCGCGCCATGTGCGTTGCTGAGGGCGGTGAAGGCGGCCCCGGCGGCGGTGTGCACTGCCTCCACCGTGCTGCGGTGTTCCGACAGTTCGTGCAGGCTGCGGTAGGCGTGGCTGTCATGCAGGGCGGCGAGGTCGGTCCGGGCGGCTTCTTCCTCCTCACGCAGGGTTTCCAGCCGGGCTTCCGACTCCTCCTCCTGCGTCCTCAGCTCGCTGGTCCGCTGTGCGGCGTCTCCGGCCGCCCGGCGTCGCTGCGCGAGAACCTCCAGCTCCCGGCTCACTGCCTGCGCCGAGGTGCGCAGAACTCCGGACAGGTAACCGCGGTAACTGGTGAGGAAGGTGCGCAGCGCCGTGTCGGTGCGCTCCAGGCGGCCGAGTTCGTCGCGTACGGCATCGAGGTCATGGAGGTTGCGCGCGACCTTCTCGACCACGTCCTCGTCGAGTCCCGGCAAGGTCTCGCTCAGCAGGGAGGCCAGGCCACCATGCTCGATGCGGTCCCCGACCGTGGGCCGCCGCAGCCGGTGGAGGAGCTGGGTGAGGTTGCGGTAGCGGGTCGCGTCGGTGATGCCGAACAGTTCCGGGGCCACCCGCGAGCGGTGCATGACCGCACGGTCGGTGATGTTGTCGGAGCCGACGATCTCCTTGAGCCGGTCGACCGGCAAGGGCTTCCCGCCTTCGACCAGATGCAGGTCCTCACCGACGCGCAGCGGGGTGACGAAGAACGTCGGCAGCGCCTTCTGCGTCGACCTCGAGGCGCGGATGGCGGCGCCGAGTGTGAGGTGGCGGTGGTCACCGCCGTCGGTCGTGCCCCGGAACTCCACCCACAGGTAGCCGAGACGGTTGGTCTGCTCGAACCCGTCCAGCATCAGCCAGGCGAGGGTGGTCCGGCCGGTGCCCGTCGCGTCCAGCGCCCGTGAGTCGCCGTCCAGCAGATACGGGAGCAGCATCTCCAGGGCCTTCGACTTGCCCGCGCCGTTCTTGCCGCGCAGCAGCAGCCGTCCGTCGCCGAAGGCGAACTCCTGCTCGTCGTACTGCCAGACGTTCTGGATGCCCGCGCGGTGCAGCCGGAAGCGGGTGCCGGCAGCCGTCGCGGGGCCGGAACGCGGCAGTGGGACGAGGGCACGCGCATCAGTGGTCACAGCGGCAGCTCCTCCTGGACGTCGACGGCCTTGCCGGCTGCGGTGGCCGGGCGCATGGTCACGTGGGTGGCGTAGCGTGCCGCCGCGGCCAGCAGCACCCAGCCGTCGCCGCCGGGACGTGCCCCGTGGACATCGGTCACGGTGCGCCCTTCCGGTGCCTCGTCGGCGTACCCCTCCGGCAGGCCGTCTCCTTCGGCGCGCAGCCGGCCGGCGCGGGCCATCAGCCGCATGCGGGTCAGCAGGTCCAGCACGGCCTCCCGCAGGGCGGGGATGTCCTCCAGATAACCTCGCTGCCAGTTGCTGCGCTGTCCATACTCGGCGACCAGCTCGGCCAGCAGCTCGTCGACCAGGCCGTCCGGGACAGCCACTCCGATGACGAGTGTTCCTCCGGTCGCCGGATGTCCGGGCTCCTGCGGCCGAAGCCGTTCCACGAGCTGTTCCACCAGCAGCAGCGCGGCCTGCGCGACCGTCCCGGTGCCCGGCAGGTGCAGATCCGTCAGCTCGTCCTCGGGGTCCACCAGCGCCACTCCCTCGGCGCGGATCTCCATCTCCAGGCCCAGAAGCTCGGAGAAGGCCTGCGCTTCCCGGCGCTGCCGGGTGCGCAACCAGTCGCGTTCGGCGTCGGTTAGTTCGTCGAGGTGGACGACGGGTGTCTCGACGAGCATCCGGCGCACATAGGTGCGCGGTCCGCCGAATCCGGGGTCCGCTGCCCGCCGGACCAGGTCGGCGCCGTCATGGGCCTGGGCGAGCGGGCCGGCGACGACGACGCGGGCCAGCTCGCGGTCCACTGTGATCAGGGCCTCCCCGCCCGCGTCCTGCGCGAGCGCGGCCACATGGCCCTCGGTCTCGATGAGGACGCCCCACTCGACCAACAGGCGCAGAGCCGCTACCAAGGTCCGTTTCCCGGCCGCCCTGCCCGTTTCCTCCAGCTCGATGCCCGCGTCGGCCGCGGCGGCCCTGATGTCGGCCACCAGCTGTGACAGCAGCAGTTGTTCGGGGGCGGTCACCAGCACGGACAGGGTCAGGGCGAGGCAGGCGTATGTGTGCGGGGTGAAGGGGGTGCCGGTGGAGCGCTCCAGCCGGTGTCCCGCGCCTGCCCCCAGCCCCGCCTTGAACAGCCGGGCGTAGGAGCTGTCGACCAGCAGGCGGTAGCCGAGCACCTGCTGGAACCGCTTGCCCAGCCAGTCGGCATGCCTGCGGATCAGCGGAAAGAGGTCGGAGTGCGGGCCGTCCGAGGTGACCAGCGGATGGGCGAGCAGCAGCCGGGCGGCGCTGCGGCGCTCGGCGGCAAGGGCAACGTCGTCTGCCGAGGGGAGGGTCATGACGCGCTCACCTCCGCATTGCCGTCGGCGGTGTCGGACGAGGTACGGCCGACGTTCAGTTCCAGGTCGTCCAGCAGCAGATCGCCGTCGGCCGAGTGCAGGACGCACCGCGCACCTGCGATGCGTCGCACGGCGAGCCGGATGCCCAGGAGCGAGTTCCTGCGCTCCCTGCGCGAACGGGGCCTGACCGGGGTCCGCCTGGTCATCGCCGACCACCACAGCGGCCTGGTCAAGGCCGTCCGCAAAATCATGCTCGGCGCCGGCTATCAACGCTGCCGCGTCCACTTCCTGCGCAACGTCTTCGCCGTGATCCCCAAGGACTCCGCGGAGATGGTGGCAGCGACCATCCGCACGATCTTCGCTCAGTCCACCGCCGAGGCCGTCCGCACCCAGCTGGACACCGTCGCCGACATGCTCGGACGGCAGTTCCCCAAGGTCAGGGCGATGCTCCTGGAAGCAAAGGAGGACCTGACCGCCTTCGCGGACTTCCCGGACCGGCACTGGAGAAAGATCCAGTCGACCAATCCCCTGGAGCGGATCAACCGGGAGATCAAACGCCGCGTCGACGTCGTCCAGATCTTCCCCAACCCCGCCGCCCTCGAACGGCTCACCACGGCCGTCCTCATCGAGATGCACGACGAATGGATCGCCTTCCCCCGCAGCTACCTGCCCAAAGGCGGCATGGACTCGATCTACCCCACGACCGAAGATCACCCCGACACCGCTACACCACCACAGGGGGCATGACCGGTTCTCGGGACCGTGGAGGTTCGGGACGGAGCACTCCGGCCGGGTCGGCATACCTGCCCTGCGGCCCTGCGGGAACTGTTCGCGCCGCTGCTCTCGCTCGCCGAACAGGACGTGGTGCCCCTCGATGAGTTGGACCAGGCCGGTCAGGCCGCTCTGGGCGTCCCGTTCGCGGTCGAACAGGACTGGCTGACGCGGGTGCTGACGGCCACTGACACTAGTAGGGCTTGGTCAGGTTCATTCGTGAGTGGCGTGTCTGTCTGCTGGCAGGTGTCGTTGGGGTGGTGTGACACCTGAGGAGATGGGTGGGGTCCGGGAGGACCTGGAGGCGTTCGCGGCGGAGTTGTTCGATGGGTTCTTCCGTGCGGATCAGCGGCGATGGGGGCAGGCGTATGTGCGGGGGCTGCTGGACGGCAGACGTAAGTCGGTGGAGCCGATGGCGGCTCGTCTCGGTGCGGACGGCAACCGCCAGGCACTGGCGCATTTCATCACCTCCAGCCCGTGGGACGCGGCCCATGTGCGGGCCCGGCTGGCCTGGAGGATGCACGAGGCGATCGGCCCGGAGGCGTTGATCGTCGACGACACCGGCTTCCTCAAGGACGGGGACGCCTCGGCGTGTGTGGCCCGGCAGTACACCGGCACCGCGGGCAAGGTCACCAACTGCCAGGTGGGGGTGTCGCTGCACCTGGCCACCGACCGTGCCTCGGCCGCGATCGACTGGCGGCTGTTCGTGCCGGCCGGCTGGGATCCGGCCTCGCCCGGAGCCGATCCGGTCAAGGTCGCCCGCCGCACCCGCTGCGGTGTCCCCGGCCAGGTGGGCCATGTGGAGAAGTGGCAGCTGGCCCTGGACATGATCGACGAGGCCCGGTCGTGGGGTATCGACGTCCCCCTGGTCGTCGCGGACGCCGGCTACGGCGATGCCGCCGCCTTCCGCCACGGGCTGGAGGAACGTGGTCTGCCCTACGCGGTGGGCATCTCCTCCCGTCACACCGCCCATCCGGCCGAGGCCCGGCCCGTTCAGCCCGCCTACGCGGGCACCGGCCGGCCACCGACAACGCGGTATCCCGATGCGCCGCAGACCGTGAAGGACCTGGTGATCGCGGCTGGCCGGACGGCGGTCAAGCCGGTGTCCTGGCGGGAGGGATCCCGGCCGGGCAAGGGCCGAAGTGGCTTCAAGCGTATGTACTCCCGGTTCGTCGCCCTCCGGGTCCGCCCCGCCGGACGCGGCGTCCGCCGGGCCGCCGGCGGTCCGGAGCTGCCCGAACGCTGGCTGCTGGCCGAGTGGCCGGCCGGCGAGAGCGAGCCGGTGCAGTTCTGGCTGTCCAGCCTGCCCTCCGGGATGCCCCGGGCGACGTTGGTGCGGCTGGCCAAGCTCCGCTGGCGCATCGAGCACGACTACCGGGAGATGAAACAGGGCCTGGGACTGGCCCACTTCGAGGGCCGCACCTGAACCGGCTGGCATCACCACGTCACCCTCGTATCCGCCGCCCACGCCTTCTGCACCCTGCAACGACTGACACGAGACCCAAAAGACGCGACGCAGGACTGAGTCTCTACCAGGTCGTCCGCGAACTGCAGACACTCCTCGTCACCTGGACCGGCGCCTGCCCCACCTGTCACCGCGACATACCCACACCCATACGAACCTGACCAAGCCCTACTAGGGGCAGACATACGCCTCAGGACTGGGAGGCAGCCGACCGTACCCGCAGGGGCCGCCTTCCGCATCCTCGGCCGGGCGATCGCCTTGCACGGTCGGGAAGGGCAGGGGTACCAGGAGACGTTGCGCTCGACCGTCGCCTTCGGAGAGGACATGACCACCGATCCGGTCCTGGCCGCCAATCCGGAGACGACGGGCTGGCGGGGACTGCTGCTGCGTCACTACTCCGTGGGCGCCTGGCGCAGATTGTGGGCCGCTCTCGTGTCCAGCATCGGCTCCAAGGAGGGGGAGGCCGATCGGACGGATCAAGCTCGTCGCCCGCAACGCCTTCGGCTTCCGCAACGCAGAGGACCAACGCCTACGCACACGCTGCGTCACCACCCGCCGAGCCCGCGGACACCTCCGCACCGCTCAACTTTGAAGACCCGTTTTCGTCCGCCCACAGCGTGGTCACGGTGACCACCGCGTTGTCTGTCTTGCCGTAGCGGCCCAGCCACTGCCGGCCCACGTGGGCGGTCGCCGTCCCCTCCTTGGGATCGCCGGAATCGTCGATGACCAGCACCTGTCCCGCATGCGGGACAGTGCGCGAGTCATCCAGCAGCCGCTGAAGACGGCGGACGTTGATCTGCTCGTGCTCCCACGGGGACTCGGAGAGGAAGACTTGCAGCCGCTGCACCGCCGGGTGCTGGGACCCGGCCATCGGCTCCGCCCCGGCCAGACAGGTCAGCGTCTTGTTCCGCTCCCGCGGCGCCAGCAGCCCCGTCAGGTACTGGCGGAAACCCGCCGCTGAGCCAGCGAGTCGAGCAGATCATCAAAGCCGGCGGCGTAGTCCTCGAGCGGCCCCGGCGCCGGTGGACACGGACGACGAGCGGTCATGACAGCCACCCCTGCTCGTCCTTCTACTGCGACGACTGCCCGACAGCAACAAACCACCGCTAGTAAAAGGTCTCGGTGAACGCGAAAGTCCCGGCGCGAGCGGTGGCCCGGTCGGGCCACTCACGTCAGCTCGCTCAAAGGCTCACCAGTGACTGCGGCACTTTTGAACACCTTGCGGTACAGCCTTTCCCGCACGGAGAAGCCCGCCTCCCAGAGGTCGGCATCAAGTTGTTCGTGACCGGTGTACATCCACCCCGACCGTTCGTAGAAAGCGCATGCGGGAAGGTTGTCGCTGAACACCCACAGGATCGCCGTGTGCAGGCCCGCCGTGGCCAACCATGTCTCTCCCTCGGCGAGCAGCAGTCGTCCGACGCCGGTGCCGATGTTCTGCGGGTCGACGAACAGATAGGTGACCTCGCCCACGCTGGCACCGTCGATGACGATGCCACCAGGGAAGGTGCACGTGCCGACGGGTGGGTTGTGCCTGGTTTCGATGAACCCGACGACGTGCTCGTCGTGGCACGCCACCGCGACGTGATGGTGGGCGGGCAGCGCATCGAGGTGGTCGGTCCAGCGTGGGATCTGCACGCCGGGCACATACTTGGCCAGCTGGGAAGGCGGCAGCACGTCCTGGTAGGCGTGGCGGCATGAAGCCGCGAAGACGTCCGCGATGTTCCTGGCGTCGGCGCGTGTCGCGTCGCGAACTTCGACGCCCTGCGGTGATGACACTGCGATGCCTCCGTCATCGTTGTGTTGGCGGCAGCGGTCGCGGTGTTGGACGCTGCGGAAAGATCGACGCGCTGAGGTCGAGGACGAGGACGCCTGTGCGAAGTCCGACGGTCACGGTGGCTCCATGTGCCGTGCGCTCGGTGGCGCGGGTGTCGGGCCGTTGCTGGCGCAAGGCGTGGACGGGCACGCCGACGGGAATCGTGTGCACGGCGGCACCGGTCATGCAGTCCCAGAGGCGAACGGTTCCGTCAAAACTGCCGGATACCAGGAGGGTGCGTCCGTCGGTGGCGGTGGTGCACGTGAGGGCGCGGACCTGGTCGGTGTGCCCGGTCAGGGGTGCGGTGACCGGTCGGCCGGTGCAGACGTCCCACAACCGGACGGTACCATCGGCGCTGGCCGAGGCCACACGGGCTCCATCGGACACGCGGCGGCGCGGTAGGGCCGTCAGGGACCAGACCGGGCCGTCGTGACCGACTAGGGGACTGCGGTATTCAGTGCCGGCGGGCACGCTCCACACGCGGAGGGTGCCGTCATCGCCCGCCGAAATCAGCAGCTGCTCGTTTCGGGTGTTTGTGACGCACAGGTCGCGTACCGGCCCGGAATGCCCGCGCAGACGACGCAGGCCGATCCCCGGCGGGGCGTCGGCGGCGTGGGGGAGCGACAGCAGTACCAGGGCGCCGCTGCGGCCGGCGGCGGCCACGAGGGGCGACCCGTCGAGGGGGCACAAGGCGAGAACGGCACCGTCGTCCACCCGGACCGGTGGCCACCGTCGGCGGTCGCTGCCCGGATCGATCCAGTGCACGAGTCCCGTGGCGTCACCGGCCAGCAGCATCGGTGTGTCGTCGGTCGTGTGCACGGTGGCCGCAGTGGTGCGCCGTGGGGCGGGGGCGGGAACGGCTGTGAGGTCGGCCGTGGCCCCGTCCCATGCGTGCAGACTGCCGTCACCGGCCAGGATGAGACAGCCGGCGGCCGTGCCCTCGGAAGCGATGACGGCACGGATCGTGTCGGGAGATTCGGTCAGAGGCTCGCCGACGGCCCGGCCGGTGTTGGGGTCCCAGATGCGTACCGTCCTGTCGTCACCGGCAGAGGCGATCAGCGGATACCGGCCCGGAACACCGTCCGGCCGCAGGTCCGGCAACGGGCAGGCGGTGGAGACACAGCCGGTGTGCCCGGTCAGGGAAGCGTGCACCTCCCGTCCGGTGACCGGTGACCAGATGCGTACGGTTCGGTCGTAGCCGGTGGTGACCAGCAGGGTCGGTGCCGTCGGGTCGTTGGCGGGCAGTGGGCACACACCCAGGATGCTGGCGGTGTGGCCGACCAGAGGCTCGCCGCGCTGCTGCCCGGCGACCGGATCCCAGACCCGCAGGGTTCCGTCGAAGGCCACCGTAGCCAGCAGGACACGCTCCGCCGGGCCGCCGCCGGGCGAGTATGAACAGATGTCCTGGATGTCGCTGGTGTGACCGACGAGGGGCGCGCCGGCGGGTGCCCCGGTCGCCGGGTCCCAGACCCGGACCGTCAGGTCATTGCCGAAGGTGGCCACGAAGGTTCGGCCAGCAGGCCGTCCGTCCGCGGTGTAGCCGGGCAGGGCGCAGACTTCGATCACCCCCTCGGTGTGGTCGGTGCGTATCCGCCCGCTGCAGCGTCCGGAGACGGGATCCCATAGGTCCACTGTTTCGTCCAGTCCGCCGATCGCGATGACCAGGCCCGGGCGCCGCTGCGATGCCTGGTGGTTCATCAGCACGCAGCCCGTCCGAGCCATGCCGTGCGACCGGCCCAGGGGGCCACCCACCCGTTCCCCCGTGTCGGGATCCCAGAGGTACAGCCTCCGGTCTCGGTCGGCACCGGCCAGAAGGGTGCCTTCGGCAGGGGTGCGGCCGGGCACTGTGAACAGGGTCTGGGTGATTCTGACGTTCTCGAGGGGATGGTCGACGGCCCGGCAGACGACGGGGTCCCACACACGCATGGTTCCGTCGAACCCGGCGGTCACCAGAAGCGAGGGCTGCTGTAGATCGCTTGTGGGCAGTACTGCGACTTTGCGGACCGAGCTCGTCTGTTGGATCATGGGTCGGCCGCTCGGCTGCCGGGTGGCCGCCGAGGGCGCAAGCTGCTGGGAGTCGCTTGCGGGCGGTGGTTCGGCCTTGCGGGCCCCGCTCGCCCGGTAGTTCAAGAGCCGGCCGCTCGGCTGCCCGGCCGTGGGGTCCCAGACCCGCACCGTGCCATCGCTGCCCGTGGTGGCGAGCAACGCGGGTCCGTCGGGCTCCTGGCTGGGGAGGACGCAGATGCCCCAGGCCGGTCCGGCGTCGCTGGCCAGCGGATAGCCGACTTGTTCCCGGGTGGCCGGGTCCCAGACGACGACCGTGCCGTCGTAGCCGGTGGTTGCCAGCAGGGTGCGCCGTTCGTTGCTCTGTGGGGGCATCGCGCACACCGTCAGAAGAATGCCCGGGTAGCCGGTGATGGGCTCGCCGATCTCCTTGCGGGTGAGCGGATTCCAGAAGCGCACTGACCCGTCGCTGCCGGCACTGGCGAGCAGGAAGCGGCCCTCGTTCACGGGGTCGGGCAGTGCGCACACGCAAAACACCCGGTTGGTATGCCCGGTCAGTGGCTCGCCGAGCTGCTCCCCGGTGCGCAGGTCCCAGATGCGCACGGTCCGATCGTCACCGCAAGAGGCGAGCAGCGTCTGTCCGGTGGTTGTACCTGGCACGAGACAGACCGCCCAAACCCAGCCGTGGTGACCGGCCAAGGGACGTCCGATCTGCTTTGCGGCGAAGGGGTCCCAGACCCGTACGGTGCCGTCCGTGCATGCCGTGGCGAGCCGGACGGATCGGCCGGGCAGGTCCCCGGGGAACGCGCAGATGCCGAATATGCGACCGACGTGGCCGGTCAGGGGCTCGCCTGCCTGCTGGCCGGTGTGCACGTCCCACAACCGGACGGTGCCGTCGCCACCGGAGGAGGCCAGCATCACGCGGCCGTCGGGGCGCCGGAAGGGAACCAGGTCCTCAACCGTGTCGGTGTGGCCGGTCAAGGGTGAGCCGATGGGGGTGGCGGTGGCAGGATCCCACAGCCGGATGGTGTGGTCGTCACTGGCGGAGGCGATGACGGTGCCCCGCCCGGGAAGGTTGAGGCTGCGGACGCTGTTCAGCGAGGCCGTGTGGCCGCTGAGCCGTACATGCGGGGTGATCGACCGGGCGTGCGCGGCGTAGACGCCCCAGCTGCGGGTGGGTTCGTCGATCACTTGGCGGGCGCTGTGCATGGCGGTCGCCATCTGACGCAGGCCCGCCCGGTCGGCGGGCGGTGCGACTACGAGGGCATCCCGGGCGCTGATGATCCCGGCGATGGCAGGCGGC
This sequence comes from Streptomyces poonensis, assembly GCF_014650915.1. Taxonomy (GTDB): domain Bacteria; phylum Actinomycetota; class Actinomycetes; order Streptomycetales; family Streptomycetaceae; genus Streptomyces; species Streptomyces poonensis. The sequence goes on from NZ_BMVW01000018.1 coordinate 56,014, forward strand.
ATGCTCCGGCGTCCGAACAGAGTCCGCAGGGAGTCGGCGGTGACCGCGTCCGGGTCCAGACCGTCGAGGACGGCTGGCCGCCCGGCGAGTGCGTCCCATAGGCCCGCATCGGCGATGTGGCCGCTGAGGTGGCGCGCCAGGTAGGTCGGCAGGCCTGGGGAATCGGTGGCGAGGGCTTCATCCGTGGCCGTGTCGAGCAAGGCGGTGGCCACCCGGAGCCGGTCCTGCCGCGACCTCTCGCGTCGGCTGTCACGGGTGGTGAAGTACTCCGCGAACGTGCGGTGGGCCAGCCGGTAGACCGTGCCCGTCTCGGACCGCCCGGCGGGTTCGGCGCTCCTGGCACTGGGCGCGTCCGCGGTGGGGGAGTCTACGATGATGTAGGCGGCGGCACGGACGAGGAGCTTCTCGATCGCTGACCCCCAGGCCGCTCGAGCATCGGTCCCGTCCTCAAGCCAGTCGTAACCGGTCTCCAGGACGGACGCCATGGTTGCCCAGATGCCGTCTGCCTCGGGCACCCCGCGCCCCCGGGCCAGGGCCAGCGCCCGCAGCAGGGCGGGGAACCGGTCGTTCTCCTCGGTGAGGCGGGTGAGCGCCCGTTCGAACAGGTCTTGGTGGTCACCGGCGAGTAGCCTGGTCAGGGAGGCGGCCCGGTGCCGCGTCAGCATCCGGGCGTTCTCGACGAGCTCGTAAACGGCCAGTCGCGCGTAAAGGAACTCACGATTCTGTCCGGCCACGAAGCAGGAGACCCGCTCGATGTCCGCCTCGGTGACTTCCCTCATGTGGTGCACGGACTCGCCGTGCTGGCCGAATGCCTTGGCCGCCAGCAGCCGCCGCCGGACGTAGGCACGGATCGCGTCGGGGTCACGCGTGACCCGCACCAGCGTGCTACCGGCCCCGGTCGTTCCATCAGCTGCGACGGCCTTCGGCGGGGGGAAGGCCAGAGCCTCGAGGAGGTCGGTGTCCGGGGGCGGGAGGTCGACGACTTCGCGGGTCGAGACACGGGTACCGACCACGACCCGGACCCCGAGTATTGAAGCGATCCGCGCCAGCAGCGACCGCGCGGTATCCAACGGGTCGGTGGATTCGTCGAGCGCGTCGGCCAGGACGGTGAAGGGCGTGTTGGCGGCGAGCGCGGCCGGGCCGGTCACCCGGGTGAGCGAATCGGCGAGCCAGTCCAAGTCGGTGGCCATGCCTACCGAGGCGTCGTGCTGGGACGGCGGCGCTTCCAGGCCGGCCGCGTCCGCAATCCTCGCGATGATCTGTGGCACGGTCAGCCCTGACAGGTGAATCACGGCATGGAAGACTTGATCGGGCGGTGTGTCCTTCGGGGCCAGTGGAGTGGCGAGCCCGCGCCGTACCAGGGCGACGCGCAGGTCGGGCATCGACTGGATCATGACGTTGCCGAGGAGAGCGGACTTGCCCGATCCGGCTCGCCCGCACACCACCAGCATTCCGCTCGTGGTGGTGCGCAACCAGGTTGCAATCTCGAACAGTTCGGTGGTACGGCCCTCGAAGAACCAGGACAGCTCGCCGTACTCGGCGCCGTGGGCCTTGGCCCAGAAGTGCCGGCGTTCGTCGGGAGCCAGAAGGTCGAGGACGTCTTCGAGGTAGAGGATGGTGTCGTAGGAAGCACTCATCCAGGACGCGGCCGGCGGCTGGACATGCACCAGTTGGGCGCCGCCCAGCTGGTGCCTGGCGATTTTGCAGTCCAGTGAGTCCTCCAGTTGGTCCGCGAGGCTTCTGAGGGATATGCGCTGATTGGCGGCGTAGGTGGTGCCCAGCACTCGGCTGAGAGTGTCGGTGAACCGGCCCAGCGTCGTTGCGCCTTCACCCGATACACCGACCAGCAGGACATTGCGCACCCCACCGCCCTGGTCCAACTGGGCGTTCAGCAGCTCGACGAACTTCTTCGAGTCGCACGTGTCCACCACGATGAGCACCCAGCTTTCGCAGCCTGGCCGAGCCTGACGCCGGCGTATGGCGTCGGCCAGCTGCTCGGGGCTCAGGCCAGACTCACCGACGCGGAATGGGCTCTCCGTGTGTGCCAGCGCGGCGCGATGACCGTCGGACCAGCCGTGCCCGACCCAGTAGAGAACCGAGCCGTCGATCGACCGAGCGCCGGAGCCCACCCACTGGTCCAGCCGGTGTTGGACGGCGCTGGCGTTGCGTTCCAGCGCCGGTGCGGCCCACGGGATGTGTCGGCCGCCGAACGGGGCCAACAGCTCGACGACCCTGCCCACCTGGCTGTCCACCGGGAGGTCGGGCAGCGCCGGGTCGTCGAAGTGCCCGATTGACATCGAAAACACCTCGATGGCCGGAGTCGCGGTGACGGTCTGCTCATCGTGCTCGTTCATGCCGCGTCGTCCCGCAGACTTCGCTGGTGCTGTCAGGGGGTTGGTGGACCGAGCGCTGGGGCAGGTCGGCGCTGAGGAGCATGTGGGTCACCGGTGACATACCGCCGCTGTTCGCCTGCACCTGGTACAGGCCCGGGGGCAGGGGCCGACCTGTCGCCACGATCGCCCCGTCCCGCCACTGGACGGAGGGAGCGTCCACTTGGAGCCCGGAGGACAGGTCGATAACCGCACAGCGGACGTCGGTGGGCAGTTCCACGCCTGTGACGCCGACCTGGAACGGGCATCCGGCTTGCACCACATCCGGTACGTCCAGTCCGATTCTGGTCTCGCCCAGCCAGGGGCCGATATGCTGGTCGGTCACCGCGTCCTGAGCCACAAGCACCGCCTCGGCAGCCGCCGCGACCGCGCCGTGTGACTGGGCGACGGGAATGGCCGGTCCAGGTGGGAGCTGAGCGGACTCGCGGGGGACCGTGCCGTCCCCGCCGACATCGACGCAGGTCATGCCGTCCAGGAAAGGGCGATAGGTGAACTGATGCGTTGCCAGCGAACCTCGATCAAGGGTCACTGACTGTACGGTCGGCTGGTGCATGCCGACGACCTGCACATGTCCCATGAGGGGACGGGACGGCCCGTATTGGCGCATGGCCAGCGAGTCGGCCGCCAGTTCCGGGTCCCCTCCCAGGTCCGCGACGTCTGAAGGGGTCAGTCGGCGGGCCGTGGTTCCGTCGGTCACGCACCGGTAGGTCGGCAGAAGGTCGTAGATGCCGGGGAGCGTGACTGCGAGCCGGTGAAGTCGTCCGCGGGGCAATGCTACGCCCCGGCCCGAGCCGAGCATCAGGACGGCCTTGGGCGCGCCGAAGAACGGAGTGCCCAGTGTCACCGTCGTCCGTACTTGTCCGGCCAAGTCCGCGTTCAGACACGCCTGCCACGCGAGGAGACCGCCCATCGAGTGCGCGACCAGAGTCAAGCGTGCGGGCGTATCGGTCTTCTCGCTGGCATGCCGGCGGGCGCGGCCCTCGGCGTAGGCCGGGTGAGCATGCCAGCTCTCAAGGTGCCGGTGGGCAAACTTGGCGAGCAGGCCCGCGTTGTGGACAATGGGCAGCCGCCAGTCGTACGCGAACTCCGCCATCGCTGCCGGGTGCCACACGACGGCACGTAGGGCTTTGCGTAGCCGATCGTACGGCGACAGACCGGCGAGAACTGGTGCGAACGCGGGAAAGCGAATCAGGCGTGTCGCGCGTACCCGCCCGTAGCGCCCAGACCGTTCCTCGGGGGTGAGCCGCAGCGCAGCCAACGATGTGCCGGAGGTCCACGCCGAGACGTACCAGCGCGGGTCCGACAGACCCCACAGGATGTGGCCGGTCGTAGCGTCGACCAGCTCGCTGCCCATGATTCCGGGGATCAAGATAACCGCGTCACTGGTCTGTGGTTGGCTCGTTGCCATCATCCCTCGCGCCCCGCTCCAAGGATGTGGTGTCATCTGCACTGCTCAGACTAGGAAACCGTACATGAATATGCGCTAAAAGGCCCTAACGGAAGCGTTGGATATGCCGATAGGTGATCAGGCAGACGGCGAGGCCGAGGAAGGCCTCGTGGATGTCGTCGCGTCGTTCCCAGCGGATGCGCAGGCGGCGGAAGCCATGCAGCCAGGAGATGGTCCGTTCGACAACCCAGCGGAAGATGCCCAGGCTCGAACCGTGTGGCTGGCCTCGCTCGGCGATGGCGGGCCGGATACCGCGCTTCCGCAGCAGGCGCCGGTACTTGTCGTGATCGTAGCCGCGGTCCGCGAACAGCATGGCGGGCCGTCGCCGGGGGCGTCCGACGACGCCGGCCACCGTGGGAATCTTGTCGAGCAGGGGCAGGAGCTGGGTGACGTCGTTGCGGTTGCCGCCGGTCAGCGACACCGCGAGCGGGATGCCCTGCCCGTCGACGACGATGTGGTGCTTGCTGCCCGGCCGTGCGCGGTCGACCGGGCTGGGCTCGCTTTTGGGCCCCGCCGGGCCGCCCGCACGTGCGAGGAGACGATCACCGCCCGCGACCAGTCCAGCTTCTGCTTCGACCGCAGCTTCTTCAGCAGCATCGCGTGCAGTTGGTCCCAGACGCCGGCCTCGTTCCACGCGGCCAGGCGCCGCCAGCAGGTCATGCCCGAGCCGAAGCCCAGCTCCTGCGGCAGGTACTCCCACTGGATGCCGGTATGCAGCACGAACAGGATCCCGCACAATGCCTGCCGGTCCGGGACCCGTAACCGCCCCTCGACCTGCTTCGGCGCCGGCTCGGGCAGTAACGGCTCGATCAGCGACCACAGTTCATCCGACACGATCCACGGACGCGACTGACGCTTCCCCACAGCCAGACCAGCGAGCAGACAGGCCGCCAGTCACATGATCAGCCGCTTTTGTTAGAGCCAGTTAACGGAGTTTGGCGGACACCAACAAGGACAATGCCAACCGTCAGGTGCGGCTGAGCTTCCTCGGCTGATGCGCGTTGATGCGCGTGACGGAACTGCAGCGGCGAACCCCAGCCGTACCGACTACCTCCTGGCCCGCTCGCAGGGGGAGAGGGTGGCTCCCAGCAGGACTGGGCCCGCGGCTGCTGAGTCCGCCCCTCGCGGGCCTCTGGCCTGATCCGCCTGCTCCTCCCGGCGCACCGACCCCTGGAGACTCAGCGCAGCGCGACCGCGTTGGCGGGGGAGCCGACCCCTCCCGTCAGGTTGAGGGGCTTGACGGTGACCAGGCTCGTCCAGCGGCCGTCGGCGCGGCAGGCCGCCGCGAGGGCCGTGAGGTTCCACAGCTCACCCAGCGGCAGGCCCAGCTTGGCGATCAGCTCCTGGTGCATCATGCCGTCGTCCTCCGGAGCGGAGTCGCGGAAATCGCTGTCGGGCAGGACCGGGAGCACCTCCACGGCGAAGGTGTCGGTGGCCATCAGGGCGATGCGGTGGTCCCAGCACCAGGCGGCGAACGCGCGGCTCTGCGCGAAGCCGGTGGCGCGCCGCGCGGCCCGGGTCGCGGCGCGTTCCCCGGGGTCGGCGGTCAGGTACCACTCCGCCCAGCCGGTGTGCACCATCACCAGGTCGCCCGGCTCGACCCGGCAGCCCTGTGCGTCGAGCGCCTCGTCCAGCAGCTCGGTGGTGAGCGCGGGGCCGTCGGCGTGCGCGAGGGGGGTGCCGCGGTCGCGCAGCAGGCCGTCGACGTCGATCAGCAGGCCCCGCCCGGCCAGGGGTGTCTCGGCCCACAGCTGGACGCCGAGGCGCGGGCCGCGCGGGGTGATCTCGTGGTCCGGTACCCCGTTGTAGAAGCCGTGTCCGGAGGCGCGGCGGTGGCGCAGGCCGTCGATCTGGGTGGTGGCCTGGAGGTGGAAGCCGTCCAGGACGTCGTCGCGGGCCTGCTCGTGCTTGGCGGTGATGCTGTGCCGGGGAATGCCACGGGCCTTGGACATGGGCGGGTCGAAGGCGTCGAGCGCGTAGTCCAGGTTGACCGCGTGGCCCTCGACGATGCTCTCGGCGGCGCGCAGCACGCCCTCGGGGCCCGCGAAGTTGGCCATGCCCCGCTCGGGCAGGTCGGTGAAGAGGTACCAGCTCGAACCGGCGGCCGCGTCGGTGCGTTCGGTGAGCTGCTGATAGGTGGGCAGTGACACGAGGTGGCTTTCCGTTCAGGGACAGCGGGCGGCGACGGCGTCGGCCGCCCGGCGTACTTCGCCGATGAGGCGGGGATGGTCGGACTCGGTGACCTCGCCACTCGGACCCGTGACACCGAGGGCGCCGAGGAGGTGCTCGGCGCGGTGCACGGGCGCGCTGACGGCGGTGACGTCGAGCACCCGCTCACTCAGGGAGAGGGCGTACCCGTCCTCCTTGATCCGCCGCAGGTCCGTCACGAGGCCTTCGGCGGTGACCTGCTCACCGGAGATCCGGGTGAAGGGCGTGCTCCGCTCGACCAGCGTGGTCAGCTCGGCCTCGGGCAGCCAGGCGGCCAGGGCCTTGCCGGCCCCGAGGTGCAGGGGGAGCTTCTCGCCGATCGGGAGCTGGTAGCGCAGCGGGTTGCGGCCCTGGACGCGGGCGGTCAGGACGCGGGCGAGGCCGACCCGGACGTAGAGGCTCGCGGTCAGGCCGGTGGTGGCGGCCAGTTCCTGGAGCACGGGCAGCGCGACCTGGCTGAGGCGGTTGTTGACGAGGAAGGCGTGCGCCGTGGCCAGGGCGGCGGGGCCGGCGACGTAGCCGATGTCCTCCTTCGCCGCCCAGCCGCGCTCCAGGAGGACGTTGAGGATGCGCTGGGTCGTGGCCACGTGGAGGTCGGCGCGGCGCGCGACCTCGCTCAGGCGCAGCGGCTGACGGCTCTCCTCCAGCACACCGAGCACGTCGAAGGCCCGGTCGAGGGAACGCATGGCGGAGGCGGGCGCACTGGTCATGGACGGGCTCCTGAAGGGGCTGCTCGGCACACGGGGTCGCGATAAGACTTATCAGTATGCGAGCGAGCGGGACGTGGATCACACGAGATCCGTCCAGGAGCCCCGGGCTCATTTCGCGGCGGTGGCCGCGGCGGCCCGGTCGTCGGTCCGGTCGTCACTCCGGTCGTCCGGTGTCTCCTTCGCCCCCTTCGACCGGTAGGACAGCACGAAGGAGAGGATGCCGCAGACGCTCGCGGCGATGCAGGTGGGCGGCTGGGCGGTGCTCGCCACCCGCTCCAGCCAGGTCGCGCTGCCGGCGGCGACGGCGACAGCCTGGCCGGCGACGATGACGACGCCCCCGGCGAGGAAGACCACGACGCTGAGACGGAACAGCGGTTCCAGCAGACGGTGAACCATGGTGCGGCCTTTCGGTTCAGACGGGCAGGACGCCGGTGGCCACCGCGGCGCCGATCAGCAGGATGGGGACGCAGTAGTAGGTGACCAGCGGGACGAAGGTGCGGGCCGGGTCGATGCCGGCGATGCCGCTGGCGACGTAGATGGGCGCTCCGGACGGTGGTGAGGCGCCCTCGGTCGAGGCGAAGATGAGCACCGCGACACAGGCGGTGGCCGGCGGCACACCGGCGCCGACCAGCGAGGACACCGCGACCGGACCGATGGCGGCCATGGTCGCGCTGGCGGTGAGCGGGATGGCCACGCCGACCACCAGCACGCCGACGATCAGCGCCATGACCCACAGCGGTGCGTCCACCCCGGCCAGCAGCTCGGTGAGCTGCTCGGGGAGTCCCAGTTCCCCGAGGACGTTGGAGGCGGAGAAGGCGGCCACGATCGTCACCCCGATGACACCGAACTGCGGGGCGGCGCCGCCGAGGACGTCCCACCACTCGCGGCCCGAGCGGGGCAGGTGGCGGTGGCCGAGGATCAGCACCGTGGCGATCAGCAGGACGGGTATCCAGGTGATCAGGCTGATGGCGTCCGACATGGTGACGCCGACCCAGTCGTCCAGCGCGCCGCCCGAGGGGCCCCGGGTCAGCAGCAGCGGCACGATGATCGCGGCGAACAGGAACAGACTCGTCCAGCCGACGCCCAGGCTGGTGCGCAGGGGCAGCAGGTCGGCCCGGTCCATCGGCTCGATCTTGTACCGGCGCACCATGACGAAGGCGGCCACCAGCCGGTACCCCAGACACCACAGTCCGCCGAGGAACAGCGGCAGCACGATGTCGTCGGTGGTGGCCATGGAGGCCACCCCGGCGGTGCCCATCAGGATGAACATGGTGGAACTGAAGGGGAAGGTCACGCCCATGCCGGCGCCGCCCGCGGCGACGGTGGCCGCCAGTTCGCCGCTCACCCTGGACCGCTTCATCCAGGGGATCGTCACCGACCCGACCGCCGCGGTCACCGCCGCTCCGACGTGCGCGATGGCACCGAAGACACCGGCGGCGACGGTGGAGGTGTACACCGGTCCGCCGCGCAGCCGGCCCAGCAGGGAGTTGAGGATGCCCAGCAGGTGGTCCAGGACCGGGGTGCGGGCGAGCAGGTAGCTCATGAAGACGAAGGCCAGCGCGGCGAAGGTGACCTCCTCCTGCATGGCCTCGGCGAAGCCGTCCCACATGACGTGCGCGATGTCACCGCCGGCGAACAGGCCGGTGACGACGAAACCGATGATCAGCGCCTCGCCGATGTTCCGTTTGAGGACGGCGTTCCAGACGATGATGGCCGCGATGTAGCAGCCCAGCGCCCATACGGCGATCACGATGTTCCTCCTGGCGTGGCGGCGGCCGCGGCGCGGATGCTCGCACGTCGGCGTGCTTCCTCGGCCTCGACCTCGCGGGCGGCGGCCAGGACGGCGGACGCGTCCTCGGCGGGGACGACCGTGACACCGTCGCCGTCACCGACGACGAGGTCACCGGGACGGCACACCACGCCGCCCACGGCGATCGGCACCCCGATCCGTCCCGGTCCGAACTTGTACGGACCCGCGGGGGTGACCGCACGCGCCCACACCGGGAAGCCCATCTCCGCGAGCACCTCGACGTCACGGGCGGCACCGTCCAGCACGATACCCACCACGCCCCGCGCCCTTGCCCGCTCGGCGATCAGCTCCCCGACCAGCGCACGAGAGGTGTCTCCCTCACCGTTGACCACCATGATGTCACCCGGCTCGGCCACCCTGACGGCCTCCTGCAACGCCTTGTTGTCGCCCGCGCGGGTCCACACGGTCAGCGCCCGGCCCACGGCCCGCGCGCCGGACCACACGGCGTTGATGCCCGAGTCCAGCAGCCCGAGCCGCTCGGTGGCGTCGCCGATGTTCGCCGTCGGCAGCCCCTCGTACGCCGCGATCAGCTCGGGCGTCACCCGCGTGGTGTCCTTCAGGCCCTCGGGGCGCGCCGCCAGGGCGTGCAGGTCACCGACGGCTCGCGCCAGTGCCGTGTCGAGGCCCAGGTCACGGACGAGTTCCGCGGCGGCCGACATCTCCCGCGCGCGCCGCTCGCCGTGCTTGTGCGTGCCTGAGTAGAGCCGCTCCAGCGTCTGCTCACCGTCGGCGAGTTCCCCGGCGATCTGCTCGCGCACCCACTGCTCGTCACCGGCGGCGCGGCCCGCGTCCACCGCCTCCACGATGACGGCGCCCAGGCCCTTCATGAACAGGCTGCGCAGCAGCTTGCGTGAGGACGCCGCTCCCGGCTCGCCGCCGAGGTCCTCGACCGGGGCGCCGAGTGCGCCGAAGTAGTCGGCGACGACCGAGGCGCCCGGGCCGCTGGCCACCAGCGCGGTGCGGTGCCGGTACTTCGGCACCGACCCGATGACCGAGACATCGGCGAACACGGCTGTCGAGGCGGCGCCCACGGCCTCGGCGATCTGCTGCTTCAGCCGGGGAGCGCCGGCGTTCATGTCGGCGTACACCGTGCTCGCGCCGAGGTGCTCCGCCGCCTCCCGGGCGACGGGCAGGGCCGCCTTGGCTCCGGTGAGACCGAGCACCAGGTCGCAGCCGCGCACGGCCTCGGCGACGGTGGCGGCCCGCTCGATCCGCGGCGGGGTGGGGACGTCCGCCGGATCGAAGCCGCTCACCTCCCAGCCGTGCTCGGCGAACCCTGCCGCATACAGGGTGCCGGCCTCGCCGAGTCCCAAGATTCCGACCCTCATACCCACGCCTTTCTCATACAGTGAGAAGTATTCTCACGAGGTGCGTGAGGATGTTGCTTGTGCGTTAAGCGGGAGTCAAGGGTCTGTTGAATGATCGATCAAAATGGCCGTGCCGGAACTTCCGCGCCATGACGTTCGCGCGGTGGTTCGGTGGAGCGCGGGTGCGGAGGAAGCGGACTTACAGGACGAGCTGGCCGGTGGCCCCGCCGTTGGCGGGGATCCGGCCGTTGACGAACCCGGCCGCGGAGGGTGGGTGCGAGCAGGAAGGCGACCGCGGCCGCCACGTCCTCGGGCGTGGCCGGGTAGCTCTCCGGCTTCTTGGCGGGGGTCTCGTCGTCGTACCTCGCCCGCCGGGTTCCGGTTGGCATCGACCCCGGCGCCACCCCGTTGCAGCACACCCCGCGGGCGCCGTACGTTCACCGCGAGACGGCGGGTGAGCATCGCCCCGGCCGCCGCGGTGGTGGCGTACACGATCTGCCGTCCCGGCAGCGGGCGCAGGCCGAGCATGGAGACGACGCCGACGAACGAGCGGGTGCAGCGCTCCAGCAGGCCGCCGGAGCGGGGCCGGCTACGCCCCTGGGGCAGGAACCCACGATAGTGAGCTGGTCTCCCTCACCCGCGACGAGCGCCTGGCCGCCGAGGGGCCTTGAGGCCTTCTGTGAAGCGGTCGGTGAGCTGCGCAGCCTCGGCTGCCTCTCTTCGGACGCCACCACGGCCCCGGTGTGGGGGAGCGTCTGGTCAGCGTCTGGTCATGAGCCTCGCCCCGACTGGAGAAGCCCGTCTGATCCCGCAGCGTCACGGCCTCGGCCTGTTCGCGGACGCGAGCTGACCATCCCCGTCGGGCCGGCAGGACTTCTGTTCTCATGGTTCGCGCTGCGGGAACGGCAGCGGTCGGGCGCCGTGCGGCCTCGTAACGCCTTCCGGCCTGAGGCCGGCTACCCCTCCTCGAGGTTGCCTCTACGGACTCGGACTTTGGCGGACACGAACATCGACAACGTCAACCGTCAGGTGCGGCTGAGCTTCCTCGGCTGACGTACGTGACGGAACTGCAGCGTCGAACTCCGGCCGTACCGAATGCCTCTCCGGCCCGTGCGTGATCAGCCCGTAGGCGTCGTGATCCTGGGCGCGACGGGTGGTGGAATCGTGAGAGCGGGTCGGGCGCCTGATCTTGTACTTCACTGTCGGGATGGTGGCATGCGAATCCACCTCTGTGTCCCGTCCCGTGTTCCGAATGAGGTCCGGTCGCTGATCTCGCCGCGGCGCACCCGGTCAGGCAGTGCAGCGTCGCCTTCACCGCCATCGACCAGGACGCCCTCGTGTGTCCGGCCTGGTGCGCCGGATGGCCGTGGTGGCCGGGTCGACCTGCATGCCGCACACCGGGTCGGTTGCCGGCGGTGCGGACGGTTCGGTGACACTTTCCACCGTCGGCCGTACGCCCGTGTCCTCGGAGTCCGGCAGCGGTGCAGGGTGCCAGCGGCGGAGCCGGGAGGCGTTGGTGACGACGGACAGGGAGGACAGGGCCATGGCCGCGGCGGCGATGACCGGGCTGAGCCGGATGCCCCACAGGGGGTGGAGGGCGCCGGCGGCGACCGGGATGCCGACGGCGTTGTAGACCAGGGCGAAGAACAGGTTCTGCCTGATGTTGCGCATGGTCGCCCGCGACAGCCGGATCGCGGTGACGACGCCGGACAGCGAACCGGAGATGAGCGTGATGTCGGCGGCCTCGATGGCGACATCGGTGCCGGTGCCGATCGCGAGACCCACGTCGGCCCGGGCCAGCGCCGGGGCGTCGTTGATGCCGTCGCCGACCATGCCGACGGTCCGGCCCTCGCCCTGAAGACGGCGGACCTCGTCGGCCTTGTGTTCCGGCAGCACCTCGGCCAGCACCCGCCGTACGCCGACCTGGCCGGCGATCGCGGCGGCGGTGCGGGCGCTGTCGCCGGTGAGGATGACGGTCTCGATGTCAAGGCCGTGCAGGTCGGCGATGGCCTGGACGGAGTCCTCCTTGACGGTGTCGGCCACGGCCAGCACGCCGGCCGGTCGCCCGTCCACCGCGGCCAGCACGGGCGTCTTGCCCTGGGTGGCGAACTCCTCGGCCGACGAGGCGAGTTGCCCGGTGCCGATGCCGGCGTCCGAGAGCAGACGGGCGGTGCCCACGAGGACGGACCGGTCGTTCACGGTGGCCCGAACGCCCTTGCCGGTGACGGAGCCGAAGGCCGATGCGGCGGGCACGTCCAGGCCGCGTTCGCGGGCGCCCGCAAGGATCGCGGTGGCCAGCGGGTGCTCGCTGTCCGCCTCGGCGGCGGCGACCAGCGCCAGCAGGCCGTCCACCGTCAAGCCGTCGGCGGGCCGGACGTCGGTGAGGACCGGCTTGCCCGCGGTGACGGTGCCGGTCTTGTCGAGGACGACGGTGTCCAGCTGGTGCGCGGTCTCCAGGGCCTCGGCGGAGCGGATCAGGATGCCCGCCCGAGCGCCCTTGCCGGTGCCGACCATCACCGACAGCGGGGTGGCCAGGCCCAGAGCGCAGGGGCAGGCGATGATCAGAACGGCCACGGCCGAGACGAGCGCGAGGGTCAGCGCGGGAGAGGGGCCGACGGTGTACCAGAGGGCGAAGGCGGCGACGGCGATCGCGATCACGGCGGGCACGAAGTAGGCGGAGATCGCGTCGGCGAGCCGCTGTATCGGCGCCTTGGACGCCTGGGCCTGCTGCACCAGCCGGATGATCTGGGCCAGCATCGTGTCGGCGCCGACCTTGGCCGCCCGCACCCGCAGGGAACCGGTGGTGTTGACGGTGGCGCCGATGACCGTGTCCCCGGCCCGCTTGGTGACGGGCATCGGTTCCCCGGTGACCATCGACTCGTCCACCGCCGACGTCCCGGAGAGGACCTCGGCGTCGACGGGGATCTTCTCGCCGGGCCGGACGACGATCTCATCGCCCACGACGACCTCGTCCACGGGGATCTCGGCTTCCGAGCCGGCCCGTACGACACGGGCGGTACGGGCCTTCAGTCCCAGCAGCGCCCGGATGGCCTCGCCGGTTCCGGCCTTGGCCCGTGCCTCCAGCAGCCGCCCGAGCAGAATGAGGGTGAGGATGACGCCGACCGCCTCGAAGTAGACCTCGCGGACGTCCGCCGGCAGCAGCGACGGGGCCAGCGTGACCAGCAGGCTGTAGCCGTAGGCGGCCGAGGTGCCCAGCGTGATCAGGGAGTTCATGTCGGCGCCCCGGTGGCGCAGGGTGAGCCAGCCGGTGCGGTGGATCGGCCACCCGGTGTAGAACATCACCGGCGTGATCAGGGCCAGCTGCACCCAGTGGTTCAGCATCCAGCCCGGCACCCGGTCGGCACCGAAGAGCTCGTGGGCCATCACGGCGAACAGCACAGGCAGCGTCAGCGCCGTGCCGACCGCGACCCGCCGCCCGAGGTCCACGATCTCCGCACGCCGTTCGGCGGCCTCGGCCGCTTCGGCGTCGGCGGCGGACGTACGGTCCTCCGGTGCCGTGACAGCCGTGTCAACGGCAGGGAGCCCCTTGTCGCCGCTCGGGCCGCCGCCCTCGCCCGGGTCGACGACGAGCGTGCCGTGGATCATGTTCATCCCGCAGGCGAACCCGTACGACCCCGCCCGCTCGGGCCGCAGGCGCACGGTCGTGCGCCGGTACGCGGGCAATCCGGCGCTGACCCGCAGATCGGGGAAGACGACCCGGTTGGTGCACTCACCGGACTCCTGCCGGTCGAAGACCAGCTCCACCGGCACTCCCTGCCGCACCCGGATCACGTTCGGGCTGTAGCCGCCCCGCACGCTCACCTCGATCCGCTGCACTCCCCCCTCCAGCCGTGCGGCGCGAGCGCGGCGTGGACCGAAGAAGAACCAGCCCAGCGTGGCGACGAGTACGACGGCCAGGGTCACGACGACGATGTCGGCGGTATCCATGACAGGCCTTCTCTCTGTCCGGCTGCTTCCAGACTGCACCCGGATACCCCTAGGGGGTAAGGGACCTATGGCCCCGGTGCGTTGGCCTCATCGACCCAAGACGGGCCGCTGGGCACGGTCGACCGTGAAGGTGAGCTCGTCGGGGAGGCGCAGGCGCCGGGCCCTGTCTCCCGTCGGTCCGTGAAGAAGCGGGTGACCGCGATGTTCTGGTACGACCACGATCTCAGCGGATGGGGCTGGTTCGCCATGTCGGCCGGCATGGTCCTCTTCTGGGCGCTGATCGTCGCCATCGGTGTCCTGCTCGTCCGCGCCCTGACCCGAGCGGCCGGCCCCGATACGGCGACCGGCACCCGGAAGGCCGACCCCGAGAAGCCGCTCGCCATGTGGGCACCGTCCACGCCCTCGAGGCCATGGGGAAGCTCTGCCCGCGGCGAGATCGACGAGTGCGGACACGACCGCCGTCCGACCGTCCTGCACGGACGCGCCGACGACCGCGTCCGGCTCACCAGGTGCTGACCGCACAACCACCCGACGGGCACGCTTCGAGGAGGCTCGCGATGCACAACACCGACCAGCACAACTACGGCCTGTACGCGGTTGCGGTGGCGATCGCCGTGGTCGGTGCCCTGGCACTGGGTCTACCGGTGGCCACACTGCTCTTCCTGGCCATCGCGCTGGCCTGCCCGCTGATGATGATCTTCATGATGCGCGGCATGCACGGCGGTGGTGGTGGCATGCACGGCGGCGGCCACGACACCACCCACGAGTCCCGGCCCGGGGACGACCCGCCGGCCAAGCGCGACCAGCCGCGCCCGCGGAGCTGACCGACCGGCCCGGGGAGGCCACCATGTCGGCGGTGATCGCCGTTCTGCTCGGGGTGGTCGTTCTGGCCGGTGTCGTCCACGACACCGCCCGTCTGATCACCCCGTTCGAGTCCCGCTGCCCACCCCTGGCCCGCCTGCGCGGCCGCCGCGCCGCACTGGAGGCCACCGAGCGGTGGACCACCGGACTGCTACTCCACGGCCGCATCACGCCGGCCGACTACCGGAGCCGGATGAGCCGCCTCGCCCACGGCGAGCGTCACCCGGGCCCGACCCGGCACCCCCGGCACCCCCGGCACCCGAGCACACCCCGAGGAGACCGTCATGGCTGACGCCGCCTACGGCCTGTGGCCCCTGGTCGTCCTGAACACCCTGCTGTTCATCGCCTTCGCCGCGAGCTTCTTCCACCCGAAGAGCAAGCGGGACTGGCGGGCGATGGGCGCTTACAGCGCGTTCCTGGTCGCCCTGTTCACCGAGATGTACGGCATCCCGCTGACCGTCTACCTGCTCGGCAGCTGGCTCGGCTCCCGCTTCCCGCTGCTTCAGGACACCCACGCCGGCGGCCACCTGTGGAACGACCTGACCGGCTGGAGCGGCGATCCGCACCTGAGCCCCTTCCACCTGGTCAGCTATGTCGCCATCGGCAGCGGATTCTGGCTCATCGCCACGGCCTGGAAGACCCTGCACGCCGCCGCCCGGCGCGACGAACTGGCCACCACCGGCGCGTACGCCTGGGTACGTCACCCGCAGTACGACGGCTTCCTGCTCATCATGACCGGGTTCCTGCTCCAGTGGCCGACCATCCCGACGCTGCTCATGTTCCCCGTTCTGCTCCACGTCTACGGACGCCTGGCCCGCAGCGAGGAACGCGAGGTCGCGAAGCGCTTCGGCGAGCAGTGGACGGCGTACGCCGCCGACACGCCCGCGTTCTGGCCCCGCCGCCCGCGCCACCCTGCCGACCGGCGCACTCCCCGTGCCCCGGCACGGAGGTGAGCCGTCATGACGGCCGGCCGGGAAGGCCTACTGCTCCGGGCCACCGGCATCGAGAAGAGCTACCGGCGCGGCACCTGGCCGTCCCGCCATCGGCTGCCCGTCCTGCGCGGCGTCGATCTGTCCCTCGCGGCGGGCGAGGTGGTCGGTCTGGTCGGGGAGAACGGAGCGGGCAAGAGCACCCTGATGAAGATCCTCGTCGGTGCACTGGCCCCCGACGCCGGCTCCGTCACGTGTGCCGGACGGCTCGGCCACTGCCCGCAGGAGCCCGTCGTCTACGAACGTCTCACCTGTGACGAGCACTTCGAACTCTTCGGCCGCGCCTACGGACTGGCCGACCAGGCCGAGCGTCACGCCCGCCGGAGGCTGTACGAGGAGCTCGGGTTCGAGCGGTACGCGGCGGTGCGTACCGACCGCCTCTCCGGTGGCACCCTCGCCAAGCTCAACCTGGGCCTGGCACTGCTGGCCGACCCCGAAGTGCTGCTGCTGGACGAACCGTACGCGGGCTTCGACTTCGACACCTACCTGAGGTTCTGGGCGCAGGTCGCCGAGCGGCGCGAGCAGGGCCGCGCGGTGCTGGTGATCAGTCACTTCGTGACCGACGAGGAGCGGTTCGACCGGATCGTCGAACTGCGCGACGGGCGGGCGGTACGGCGATGACGTCCACGACCGTGCTGCTGGTACGCCGCTTCCTGACCGAGGCCGCCCGCACCCCGGTCAATGTCCTCACCCTCGTCCTGGTACCCGTGGTGTTCGTCGTCGTGGCCGCGGAACCGCTCGCGGACGCGGCCGAGTTGCTGGGCGGCCCGGGCGGGCCCGCGGTGCAGACCGCCACAGCGGGCTGGGCGGCCGGGTTCATCGCCGCGATCGGCATGTACTTCCAGATCCGCGAGGCCCGGGCCGCCGACCGTCGTCTGGTGCGGGCCGGACTGGCCCCCGCCCGGCTGGTGACCGCCCGCACGGCCACCGGGCTCGCCCTCGTCCTGGTCGCCTCCGCGGCGGCACTGACGGCGCTGGCCGCCCGTACCGGCTGGGGCGACGAGCCGGAGCGGGTGCTGTCCGGCACGCTGATGTACGCAGTGATCTACCTCGCCATCGGCACCCTGGTCGGCGCGCTCGTCGCACGCCCGGTCAACGGCACGGTGCTGATCCTGTTCGTGTGGATCCTGGACGTCTTCCTCGGCCCCGTCCTCGGTGCCGCCGACCGTCCGGCCACCCGGATCCTGCCCACCCACTTCGTCACCCTCTGGATGGTCGACCTGCCGTCCGGGCACGGCGGCCGGATCGGCGACCTGGGCCGGGCCCTGCTGTGGGCCGCCGCGGCGCTCGCGACGGCCTGGGCGACCGTCACCGCGACCAGCCGCACCGCCCGACGGCGCGGGAAGAGCGGGCAACTGGCCACGGGGATACGGATGGGCCTGCGGGAAGTGGCCCGCAACCGGGTGCTGTGGGTCCTGCTGATCGCCGTACCCGTCGTCTTCGTCCTGCTGGCCGTGGCCACCACCCCCGACGAACCGACGACGATCAGCGTGCGCGAGAACGGCCGGACCATGATGAAGGAATTCTGGCTGCCCGACGTCCACGGCGGCACCATGGCCCCCATCGCGATCGCCTCGCTCGCCACCCTGGCAGGGCTCTTCACCCTGCTCGACGCGCGCACCGGAGACCGCCGCCTGGCCCTCGCCGGTTTCCGTCCGCTGCCGCTGCTCACCTCCCGGCTGATCGTCATAGCCCTGGGCGCGCTCGTCGCCACGACCGCGTCGCTGGCCGTCACCGCCACCGTCTTCGACGCACGCCAGTGGGGCTGGTACGTGGCCGCGAGCGCCCTGATCGCTCTCACCTACGCCCTCGTCGGCGTCCTGGTCGGTCCCCTCTTCGGCCGGGTCGGCGGCGTCCTGATCGCCTTCCTGTTGCCCTTCGTCGACCTCGGCATCGAACAGAGCCCCATGCTCCGCCCCGCCCCGCCCGGCTGGGCCCACGCCCTGCCCGGCTACGGCCCCGGCCGCGTGCTGACCGACGCGGCGCTGACCCCCGGCTTCGACGAGACGGGCAGTCTGCTGATCGCCCTGGCCTGGCTCGCGGGGCTCGTCCTGGCCGTCACGCTGCTGTTCCGCTCCACCGTTCGCCCGGCCGGTGCCGCCCGCCGCGCCATGGGCACCCTGGTGCCGCCGGCAGGCGGACGAGGGACGCGGACGTGACAAGGACGGCCGGAACGACGAGGGGCCTCCTGGCGACGCGCCTGCTGCTGCTCGGCCTGCTCCTGATCGGCCTCGGCGTCGTCCACACGCTCGCCCATGCCGACGCCCATGACGGCGTCGCCGGACACACCACCACCCACCACCTCGGCCCGGCCGATGCGGCGGACCTCGAGTCGGTCGCCGGAGCCGGCGATACCCCGCACCCCACGAACGCCGTTGCCGCGTCGGACCCGGACTCCCTGCCCCAGGGCCGACTGCTGGGCCTCCGTACCCACCGGGCCGTGGCAGGGGCCTCCGGCTCGCTCCGAAGCCGGGTCCACCACCGTCACACACGCGGCACCGCCCGCTGACGGGCCGGTCGGCCACCACGCTCCGACGGCGCCTCACGCGCCGGGAGTTCTGCGGATCTGGCGAGGGGACCCGCGCCGAGGGCGCCACTGTGCCTCGGCGCGGCCCGCCGTTCGGGCTCACCGCCGATGTGGGCTGCCCGACCGCTCCCCTTGTCTGTGCTCGTCCCTCCCGGGTCGCCGGCCGGAGACCTGCTCGCCGTAGCGCGCAGGCGCGTCCCGCCACGGGCCGACCCGTGCCGACTGTCGTTCGGCATCGGCATGCTCAGCGGCGGACTCCAGCACTTCGAGGACTGCCCACGAAGGCGACCACTGCCGTCACCGCCACCAGGATTCCGGCCGGGCCCAGGATGCCGCGCCGGCCCGCCGGTCGGCCCTCGGTGAGCGGAGCGGTCGCCGACGCACGTCGTGGTGCGCCGAGGCGGCCAGGCTCGCCTCGGGCATGGTGGTGGTGCGCCCGTGCTCGTCGGGAACGACCGTCGGCGGACAGAGGCTGCATGGGACCGACCGCGACGCTCACCAGCGGAGTATGTGGGCTGAGCTCGCACGGGGCCTGGGGGCCGAGGTCGCCGCTCCGCTCGTCCGCTCCCCTCGAAGACGCTCAGTAGCGCCGTTCCCCGGTTCGTCTCGGCCGGTCACACTCTCCGCTGCGGCAGCCCGACGAGCCCGCCATCTTGCCCGGTACACGTCAACGATGGGAAACTTCGGGATCGATGCCTGCCCGCGAGCCTGTCGGCGCATCGGGCACCCCCGCACTCAGCCGGCTGGTCGCGACAGCGAGGGAGTGGCGTGTTACGCGCAGCGAGGTTCAGGCACGTTCTCGTGGACGCGATGGCGGTCGCCCCCGCCGTCGTTCCCTCCGCATGCGGCGGGATCCGCCCGCCTGGTTCAAGTCCGCGGTCGGTACGCCCGTGACCGTCGTGCAACAAACGACCCACGAGGAGAACGTCGCCGAACCGACCACCCCCTCCGACAGCGGCATCGACGTGACGTTCGTCCCGGGCCGGTACGCGCAGGCACTCGCGGCGCAAGGGCTGCTCGAACCGATTCACCACGACCCGGGAGCGTGCGACGGACTGGGGATCGAGGCGGACCTCATCGAGCAGAACGGCCGCGATCCGTACGCGTAGTCGTGAGTGAGTCCCTACCCCATTCCACCGGATCAACAGAGGTGCCGAACATGAAACGCTTCCCGAGGTTATGCGTCGGAGCCGCGACCCTTGCCGCTCTCGCGGCGCTCACCGCCTGCGGAGGCGGTGGTTCCTCCTCGTCGCCCGACGGCGCCTCACGCGCCGAGGACACGCTCGACGTCGCCATACCCTCGGCCGTGTTCGCCCCCAAGGAAGAGGTGGCCACATACGCGGTGGGCGACGCCGAAGGCTATTTCGCCGCGGAGAAGCTCAAGGTGGACGTGCTCAACACCGACGGCTCGGTCGCCGCGGTCCAGGCTGTCGCCTCGGGCAGCGCCGATATCGCGGCGGCCGACGTGGGTGCCATTCTCGCGGCGCGGGAGAAGGGCGTCCCGGTGAAGGCCGTCGGCGGCCTGGTGCGGAACTGGCCATGGCGTATGGCGGTCCGGCCGGACAGCGAGATCAGTGAGCCCGCCGACCTCAAGGGCAAGAGGATCGGTGTCATCAGTCTCGCCTCCGGCTCGGCCATCTACGCCCGTGCGTACGCGGCCGACGCCGGCCTGGACGCGGCCGAGGACGTCGAGCTGCTGCCGGTCGGTGTCGGCGCGCAGGCCCTGTCCGCCCTGGAGGACGGCGAAGTCGATGTGCTGGCGCTGTACACGCAGGCGTACACCATGATCGAGAACACCGGCACCGAGTTCCGCTACCTGCCCAACTCCGACGCCTTCGAGGGCATCCGCTCCCTGACCTTCGCGGTGACCGAGGAAACCCTGAAGGACAGGAAGGACGTACTGACGGGCTACCTGCGCGCCTCGTACAAGGCGCTGCTGTTCTCCGCCGTCAACCCCGAGGCCGCCATGCGCGACGGCTACCGGGCCTTCCCCCAGCTGCTGACCGGCAAGAAGGCCGACGACCGTATCGGGGACGACACCAAGACCCTCCAGGCCTGGATCGACACCGCCGTCCCGCCGACCGGTGAACCCACGGACTACAAGGACTGGGGCACGATCAGCGACGGGGAGTGGAACAAGACGGTCGACTACACCAAGAAGTCCGGCCAGATCACCGAGGACGTCAGTGTTCCGGATCTGTGGGACGACAGCCTGCTCGACGGCGCGAACGACTTCGACTCCGCGGCCGTGATCGAGCGGGCGAAGGCTGCCAGGCCGTGAGCGCCGTGAGGGCCGTGAGAACCGTGGGCCGCCGGCGCCGCGGGACCGTTGTTCCCGCACCGGACGTGGACGAGGACCGCTGGATCGAGGTCGACGGACTGCACAAGGTCTACCGGTCACGCAGGTCCGAGCCGACCCACGCGCTCTCGGACATCGAACTCTTCGTCCGGCGCGGTGAGTTCGTCTCGGTCGTCGGCCCTTCGGGGTGCGGCAAGACCACGCTGCTGAAGATCCTCGCCGGGATCGTCCCGAGGAGCGAGGGGACGGTCCGGGTCGCGGGCCGCGAGGTGACGGGGCCGCTGCCCGAGGTGGGCATGGTCTTCCAGGCGGCCACCCTCCTGCCGTGGCGCACGATCGTGCAGAACGTGATGGTGCCCGTGGAAGTGCAGAAGCTCGACACCCGTGTGTACCGGGAACGGGCCGAGCGGCTGCTCGGGCTGGTCGGTCTCGACGGGTTCGCGGGCAAGTACCCCCATGAGCTGAGCGGCGGGATGCAGCAGCGCGCCGGAATCTGCCGGGCCCTGGTGCACGACCCGGCCGTGCTGTTGATGGACGAACCCTTCGGCGCGCTCGACGCCCTGACCCGCGAGCACATGAACGTCGAACTGCTGCGGATCTGGCGGGAGAGCGGACAGACCGTCGTGTTCGTCACCCACTCCATCCCCGAGGCGGTCCTCCTCTCCGACCGGGTGGTGGTCCTCAGCCCGCGTCCCGGCCGGGTCGCCGAGATCGTCGACATCGATCTGCCCCGCCCGCGAGCGCTGAGCGTGATGACCTCGCACCGGGCCGGAGCCCATGTCGAGCGGATCCGTGCGCACTTCGACGCCCACGCCGGGACCGACTCATGAAGCGGCCCGAGCGGTCGAGGCGTGTCCGTGTGCACCTGACCCCTATGAACCTGCCCCGTGTCGACCTGAAGGAGCGCCCCGAGCTGCTGCTCGTGCCCGCTGCCTTCGTGGTCGTCATGCTGGGGTGGGAATTCGCGATCCCCGCCCTCGGGGTCGACGACTACGTACTGCCGCGTCCCTCCCAGATCGTCGACGCCCTGCGGACGCAGCTGTCCGACCCGTTGTTCTGGGGCCACTTCAGGGTCACGGTCCTGGAGTCGCTGTACGGGTTCCTCCTCGGCGTGGGGGCGGCGCTGGTGCTGGGCACGGTGATCGCACAGGTGCGGCTGGTCGAGCGCGCCTTCATGCCGTACATCGTCGCCTTCCAGACGGTGCCCAAGGTGGCTCTCGCACCGCTGTTCGTGGTGTGGTTCGGCTTCGGTATGACGAGCAAGGTCGTCATGGCGGCGGTGATCTCGTTCTTCCCGATGCTGGTCAACGTGATCGAGGGGTTGCGCTCGGCCGATGCCGACCGGGTCCAGATGCTCACGGTGTTCGGCGCGAGCCGGTTCCAGGTCTTCAGGATGGTGCGGCTGCCGAGCGCGCTCCCCTTCGTGTTCGCCGGTCTCGACATCGGCATCGTCTTCTCGATCCTCGGCGCTGTCGTCGGCGAGTTCATCGGGGCGAAGGAGGGTCTCGGGTACCTCCTGCTGCAGACCAACTACAACTTCGACATCGCCGGGATGTTCGCCGTGCTCGTGGTGCTCTCGGTACTGGGGCTGATCGCCCACTTCATCATCCGTCTCGTCCACAAGCGCCTCGTCTTCTGGTCCGAGGAGAACCGGGTGCTCGGCGCTTGAGGAGATCAGGACTCAAGGAGGCCGTCGTGGCCGATCCGACCGAGTACGACCTTGTGGTGAAGGACGCCCGCGTCGTCACCCACGACCATGACGACGCAAGGCCCGCGGACATCGCCGTCAGCGGCGGGCGGATCGCCGCCGTGGCCCCCGGCATCGCCGCGTCGGGCGCGCGCCGGGTGGTCGACGCCGCCGGCAGGCTGGCGTTCCCCGGCGTCGTGGACGCCCACCAGCACTGGGGGATCTACCACCCGCTCGCCGAGGACGCGGCGACCGAGAGCCGTGCCTGTGCACAGGGCGGGGTCACCACCGCCCTGACCTACATGCGGACCGGCCGCTACTACCTCAACAAGGGCGGCCCGTACGCCGAGTTCTTCCCCGAGGTGCTGGACGCCGCCGCCGGCCGTGCCCACATCGACTACGGTTTCCACCTCGCGCCGATATCGCGCGGTCACATCGACGAGATCCCCGACCTGATCGAGCGGTTCGGCGTCACCTCGTTCAAGGTCTTCATGTTCTACGGCGGTCATGGCCTGCACGGCAGATCCGACGACCAGAACGCGTTCCTGCTGCTCCCCGAGGACGAGCGGTACGACTACGCGCACTTCGAGTTCGTCATGCGCGGGGTGCAGGCCGCCCGCGAGCGGTACCCCGACCTCGCCGACCGCATCTCGCTGTCCCTGCACTGCGAGACCGCCGAGATCATGACCGCGTACACCAGGCTGGTGGAGGAGGCGGGCGAGCTGACCGGGCTCGCCGCCTACAGCGCCTCCCGGCCGCAGCACTCCGAGGGGCTCGCGGTCGCCATCGCCTCCTACCTCGCGCACGAGACCGGGCTGCCGACCGTCAACCTGCTGCATCTGTCGTCCCGCAAGGCGGTGGACGCGGCCGTACGAATGGGCCGGGCGTTCCCGCACATCGACTTCCGCCGGGAGGTCACCGTCGGGCACCTGCTCGCCGACATCACCACGGCCCACGGCCTCGGCGGCAAGGTGAACCCGCCGCTGCGGCCCCGCGACGACGTCGAGGCGCTGTGGGAGTACGTGCTCGACGGCACCGTCGACTGGGTCGTCAGCGACCACGCGTGCTGCCGCGAGGAGCTGAAGTTCGGCACGCCCGAGGACGACGTCTTCGTCGCCAGGTCCGGCTTCGGCGGAGCCGAGTACCTCCTCCCCGGCCTCATCACCGAGGGGACGAAGCGAGGCCTGCCGCTGGGCCGAATCGCCGCGCTGACCTCCTGGAACCCGGCCCGGCGCTATGGGCTGGGCACCAAGGGCGCCCTCGCACCGGGCTTCGACGCCGACTTCGCCCTGGTCGACCCGGGCCGTACCTGGACCGTGCGCGCCGCGGAGTCGGAGTCGTCGCAGGAGTACACCCCGTTCGAGGGCTTCGAGCTGACCGCGCAGGTGACCGACACCTTTCTGAGAGGGCATCACATCCTGCGGGCGGGCAAGGTCGCCGGCGAACCGTTGGGTGACTACCTGCACCGCCCGACCCTACGAGCCTGATCAGCGACGTCATGTCAGAGTCTCCGTGTCCTCGCCGCCGCTTGTCGCCGTACGTGCATGGCTCTGGACGACACACGGCGCAAGATCGATCCCCCGTCCTTCGGCGGCAGGTCCGTCGGGGCTCGCGGCTCGCGGCGCCGTCTCCGTGAAACGGTCGGCGGCGGTGCCGCCCGGAGTGACCGGGCGGCACCGCCTCAGGCAGGGGTCACTTGGAGAAGTAGAGGTACTTCCAGGCGCCGTAGGTGGTGGAGTTGACGTTGTCGCCGGAGCTGCCGTTGACGTACGCGGACCGCATGCGCAGGCGCAGACCGGTCACGCCGGGTGCTTCGAGGGTGACGGCCGACTTCCCGTTCGTACCGAGCGGGAAGTACCGCGACACGTCGGAGTGCCACTTGCCGCCCGCGTAGACCTGCAGGTCGAAGCGGTGCTTGCGGCCCTTGTAGTAGGTCATGCTGGTGGTGAGCAGCGGGTCGGTGTTCTTGTGGAACCAGTAGTACGACGTCGAGCCGATCCTGGCCGTCTTGTAGTGCCTGGAGACGGCGGTGGAGATCTTCACCCGGGCGTACGCCGTGGACGTGACGGTCCTGGGCTTGTAGCGGGCGTCGCCCTTGAAGACCGCGGAGACGACCGTGTCCCGGGTCATGTCCACGGTCGCCGAGATGTTGCCGTTTGAGTTGACCTTCGCGGCCTTGAGGAGCTTCTTGGGCTTGTCGCCGCCGTAGGGGTCGGCCCAGATCTCGACCGTGCGGTTCTTGTACGTCGTCCCGAGGTGCGCGGTGAAGGAAACGTCGGCGCCGTAGTCGTAGGTGTTGCCGTTCCTGTTCAGGGTGAGCGCGGTGGCCGCTCGGGAGACCTCGGTCCTGTCGGTGGCGTTCACCGGGGTGTGGCCGCTGTCGCCGGCCCAGGCGGCCTTGTAGGTGACCGTCCCGCCGGCCGGCGGGGTGTCGGTGAAGGAGTAGGTGCCGTCCGGCTTCAGGGTGACGGCGGGCAGTGCCTTGCCGCCGGGGCTCTCCAGGTCGGTGCGGGTGATCTGGAGCCTGGTGCCGGAGGGCAGGGGGACCGTGGCGGACGCCCGGCCGGTGACGGTGAGCTTCTTGGCGCGGGCGGCGGTCGCGGGCGCGTCGACCGTCAGGGTCGTCACGCTCTTCGCCGGGTCGGTGAGCGTCTTGAGGACGTAGCCGCGCGGGCCCGAGACCAGAGCGAAGATCCGGGAGGAGTCCGGGGCCCAGGCGAGGGCGTGCGCGTCGGCGGTGTAGGTGCGGATCGGCGTGCTCGCGCCGGGACGGTGAACCGCCACCGTGTTGTCGCCGATCGGGCCGAGCTGGGCGACCAGGCCGTTCGGGGCGATGTCCGCGCCCCGTCCCGCCGGGTAGGCGCCGGCGGGGGAGAACGTACCGTTCGCGTAGGTGTGCCGGTCCGTGCCGTCGACCAGGACCTGCGCGGCGCCGGGCACGAGGTCGATGTCGCTGACGTAGTTCAGCGCGTATCCGCCGTCGTGCCAGGCGGTCAGCCGCGGGGTGGCGCCGGAGACGTCGACGACGGCCATCAGGTCCTTGGTCATGTCGAAGAAGTCGGTGCCGCCGATGGCCAGCATCCCGGGCGCGGACGGGTCACTGTCGATGTACGGGCCGCCCCCGACGCCGGGATTCTCGTGCGGGAGCTGCCGAAGTGCCACCGGGTCGGTCCCGGCGGCCGGGTCCGCCGCCGGGTCGACGGAACCCAGGTCGCCATGACCGTCGGTGGGGTCCTCGTAGGTGAACCACACCTTGCCACCGGTGGCCTCCAGGTAGAGCGGGCCGATCTTGGTGGCCACGGGGTATCGGGCCTTGACGTCCAAGGTGGCCGCGTCCAGGGCGACGATCTCGTGGCTGCCTCGCGCCGTCGCGTAGAGGGTGGCGCCGTCCTCGGACAGCGCCAGGTCGAAGATGCCGTCGATGCCGCTCACGGAGTCGACGCGCTCGCCGGTGTAGTCGGTGGCCACGATGGAGTCGGTCGTGTCGTCACCGATGAAGACCCGCCCGAGGGCACCGCTCACGACGATGCCCGCGGGCGAGCCGATGGTGACGGTCGCGGCCGACGCGGGCCCGGCCGCCATGGTGCTCAGGACCACCGAACCGGAGAGGACCGCGAGCGCCGTCGCGGTCGAGATGCTGCGCGTACGCACAGTGCTGTTACCCCCACAAGGAAACCCGGTGCGGCACCGGGGAGTTGAGAGCGCCGCGCGGCATCCGGACGTGACCACGACGGGGATCATGGTGACGCACGGGGCGCGGCTGCCAGGTGCAGCGTATGGCATGTCAGTGACACGTGTGGAAGCGATATAGCCCGTACGCGCGCACGCGCTGCCCTGCGGGGCAGCGGCCGCGGTCGTCGGGGCCTGGCGGCGGCACTGAGCGCGGAACGCTCCGATGGGGTCAGGCGCCGGAAGGCAGCGCGGCCTTCTCCCGACGCGCCGGAGCGGTGTCGGCGACGGCCCCACGGTCACCTCCATTGCCGACGGTGACGCACCTCGCTATGTTAATCAAAAATCACATCGCTGAGTGAGATCTGAAACGTGGTGGTCACGCAATCGCATAGTCAGGGGCGGCGCATAGCGCGGTCCGATCCCCATCAGGGAAGCAGGTAAGTCAATGGAAAATCTCAACAGGCGAAGAGTTCTGTCCCTCGGTGTCGCGCTCGGTCTCGTGGGCGTGGCGGACACCGCCAAGGCGTGGGCGTGGCCGGCGGCGGACTCGGTGGCCGGAACCGGCACGGGCACCGATCCGGAGTACATCTGGGACGACGCGGCGGATCCTCTCCTGGCCTCGCTGCTCGACAACGGCCAGGTTCCGTCGGTCAACACCGCGATGAAGGGGTGGGTGAACAACGGTGACCCGCTGCCCAGCGGCCTGCCGGCCGACCTCGTCGCCCATCTGCGGCAGGTCAACAGGCTGCCCTCCTGGGCCGACCCCGCCAAGCTGCGCCGCGCCGCCGACTTCAACCGGCGCAGGGACACCTACCTGTTCATGCTGTACGGCCTCGGCAGCGGAATCATGAGCACCGTGATCCCGCGTGAGGCCAGAAGTGTCTACTGGTCCGCGGGCGGCGCGGACATGCAGGACCGCGCGGCCAAGACGTTCACGTTCGGCTACGACCTGTCCCAGCTCAGAGCCTTCGAGCCGACGGGGCAGTTCGTCGTCACCGCCAACAAGACGCGGCTGGTGCACGCCGCGGTGCGGCACCTGCTGCCGCAATCGCCGCGCTGGCGGGACGGCGCCGACCAGACCATCCCGATCAGCGCCGCCGACATCCTGGTCACCTTCCACAGCCTCGGCACCTATGTGCGCAGGAGGCTGCTCGACTGGAGGGTCCCGTTCCCGGCCGCGGACCAGGAGGCCTTTCTGCATTCGTGGCAGGTCGCTCTTCACCTGCTCGGTGTGCCGGACGAGTACATCCCCCAGACCTGGGCGGCCGCGGACGCGCAGTCGGCGCAGGTGCTCACCCCGATCCTCGCCCCGACCCCCGAGGGCATCGATCTCGCCGAGGTACTGCTCGGTCTGACCGCACAGATCGATCTCGGTGTCACCCGCGGGTTCCTGAACGAGTTCGTGCGCTACGTCCTCAGCGACGAGGTCGGCGACTGGCTGGGACTGCGCCGCGACTACGCGGCAGCGGCCCTGGTCCGCACCGCCTGGCCGGCCTACATCCTGTTCCGCGAGGGGCTGTCGCCCATCATGCCCGGCACCTTCTACATGGTCGACCAGTTCGTACGCGCCCTGGCCATGCTGTTCCTCAACAAGGGTTCCTCCACGACCACCACGCCCATCACGATCCCCACCGGCAACAGGCCGGCCGCCTGAGCAGCCGGTCCGCTGCCACCGGTGCCCGCCCCGCGGCAGGTGCGCCGAGGGGCGGGCGATCCGGGTGACTCCCGGGCGAGGCGCTGCCACGGCGCGGCGCCTCGTCGCGTGCCTGGTCCGTCCCGATGTCCGTTCAGAGGCCCAGGGCGCCCACGACCAGAGCGGTCACGGCGTCACGGTTCTCATGGCTGTCCCGCCACCGCAGTCTGCGTCCGGCCTCGACCACCACGCCGAACCCCGCGTGCACCAGCACCCGGGCCTGGCGCGGGTCCAGCTCCGGACGGGCCAGCCGCAGCTGCTGCTCCCAGACGGCGATGTGTTCGCGCTGCGCGAGGACCAAGGGCTGCCGCAGGTCGGCCGGCAAACCGGCGAACTCGGCCTCGGCGACGGTGTTGAGCGCGGTGTACTCGAAGCTGTAGGCCACGTACGTCGCCGCCAGCGCGACGACGGCGTCGTACGGGCCGGCCACCTCGTGAAGACCCTGGTCCACCCCCTGCGCCAGCAGCCCCGCCGCCTGAAGGCACGCCGCCGCCAGGATGTCGACCTTGCCGGGGTAGTGACGGTAGAGCGCGGACGGGGCCAGTCCCACCGCCTCCGCGATCTGTCCGTTCGTGACGTTGGCGAACCCGTCCCGAGCGAACAGCGGGACGGCGGCCGCGAGGATCTGCGCGCGTCGCGTGCGCGGCACCGGCTGGGCGGGCAGCGCGACGGGGCGTGCGCCCCTCCGGGCCGCCGTGGGATCGGTCGCGGCCACGCCCAGCGCGGACGCCGACAGCAGGTCCTCGGCCCGGCGTTGGGCGATGGAGGTGTGGTGCATCGTGATGGACCCGATCGCACCGAGTGCCGCCGAGGCCCGCAGACGCTCGTCAGGCAGGGCGTACGCGCGCTGCACCGCCTCGTCGACCCGCCCGACGACGTGCCCGAACTTCGCCCGGAGAGTCCGGCGGTCCTCGCGGTTGAGGTACCGGGCCTCCCATCGGTACACGCCGCCCGACGCGCGATGCGCGACGGTGACCCGGGTGACGGCGGTGAGCACGTCCGTCAGGGGCGCCCCGGGCGGCACCTCGTCGAGTGCGGCGACTAGCCGGTCCGCCATGACGTCGGCGCATGCGGCGAACAGCGCGTACTTGTTCGGGAAGTGCCGGTACAGGGCCGCCGCGGTGATGCCCACGCCAGCGGCGATCTCCCCCATGGACGCCGTGTGGTACCCGCGCTCGCTGAAGACCCGGCCGGCCGCCTCGACGATGAGCTGCTTGCGGTTGCGGGGCCGGGTGGCAGCGGCCGGATCGGCGGTCACGGCCGAACGGGCGGATACGGAGACGGGGCCATACGAATCAGTCAATCACACGTCGCTCCGAGGTCTCGGGCTCCTTCGGCGCGGACTGCACGGGACGCGCATCCCGGATCAGTTCCCCTGTGATGCATGCGCCCCGGGGCAACCGGCACAACCCGGATCGCACGGTCCGCTCGTCCTTCCTCGGCTAGCTCCGTGGCAGCCGCAACCGCAGGTCGCTGCGTGAAAGTGTCGTCAGGAGTCTGCGGACACAGCACAATGATCCTCTGCCTGACATCCGGATTAGGGGAGCGTTGCGGTGCGTACGGGGAAGCCTCAACTCTTGTTCGTCCACGGTATAGGCGGCCTGCGGGACGAAGACGCGGACCGCCGTGCCTGGCTGGAGGCACTGGCAGCGGGGGCGCGGGAGGCCCAGCTGGCCGATGAGATCTCCGCGCTGACGCAGGGCTGGCTCGCGGATGTCACGTTCGCCGACTACAGCGGTCTGTTCGGCCGCCGGGGAGCGCAGGGCGGCCCGGCAGGGGAACTCGACGAAGAGGAAGTACCGTTCCTGGCGGAGCTGCTGGACGCGATGCTGGAGGAACTCGCCGAGCAGTTCCCGGCCGAGACCGGCCCACAGGACGCACGGGTCATCCGTGACGCCCGTTTCCAGCTCGACGCGGCCGTCGAAGGCCGCCAGGCTCAGGGCCCCGGCGAGACCGGCCGCCGGTTGGTCGGCGTCACGACGACCATGCTGCGTCTGCCGGGACTGCGGCAGGCGGCGCAGTGGATGAACGGCCGGGCCGTCCTGCTCCAGCTCGCCCAGGTCGGCCGCTATCTGGAGCGCCGGGGGAAGAAGGCGTCCCTGGGCGCCGCCGTGCGTGCCCGGGTGCTCGACGGCCTGGATCCCGAGCGGCCTCTCGTGGTCGTCTCGCACAGTCTGGGCACGGTCGTCGCCTACGAGGCGCTGCACGAGTACGAGGGAGAGGTGTCCCTCTGGGTCACCCTGGGTTCGCCGCTGGCCCTCGGGGCGGTGGTGCTGGACCGACTCGTGCCGAGCCCGGCACGCTGCCCCGAGAACGTCGCTTCCTGGCTCAACTACTGGGACCGGGACGACATCGTCGTGGGCCGGCCGCGGCTGGCCGACTGGATCCGCCCCAGCGACAGCGGGGTCAAGGCGGTGACGGCCCGTGTCGACTCCCGCGGGCTGTGGACGCACACCGCCACGAAGTACCTGGAGCACGGCTCCGTGGCCCGCCCGGTGATCGAGGCTCTCCGGCCGTGATCGACGGAACGATCCCGCCTCGTCATGTGCTCGTCGTGGGCGCGCAGTGCGAAGACGCCCGGCTGGAAGGGCTGGAGGACGCCGCCCGCGCTCTCCATACCGCCCTGGTGGACCCCGGGCTGGGCGGCTGTGTGGACCGTGGCGAGGAATCCCTGCTGATCGGTACGGGACTGGGCAGAGAGCGAGTGCACGCGGCCGTGGTGCGGGCCGCCCGGGCCGCACAGCGCGACCGGGGGTCCCTGGTGCTGGCCCTCATCGGCCACGGCGAGGGCACCGAGGGCACTCCGTTGCACTTCGTGGTCTCCGGCCGGACGAACGGCCCGGAGCTCGACAACATGAACGTGCCCGACCTGCTCGGCTCGGTCGCGAACCACCCCGGCGTCACCGGTCTGCTCACCATCGTCGACACCTGCCTGGCCGGCGGCGCGGTGCCGGACGCCTCGCGGATCACCATGGGCCGGCAGGAGGGCGGCGTACGGTTCGGTCTTCTCTTCGCGGCCGCCGCGAAGGAGGAGGCCTACCGGATGCGGCTGAGCAAGGGACTCGTCCGCCTGATGGAAGAGGGCCTGCCCGGCGCCGGGGACCTCCTGACGGTCGATGAGAGGCTGCTGGAGAAGCTCCGCGAAGAGATCGAGGGCCAGCAGCTGGGAGGGCACGTCTTCAACGGCGCGCCGGCCTTCGGTGACTCCCTCTGGCTCGCCCGCAACCGCGCCGCCGCCCTGGGCCACTCCCTCGGAGCCATAGCGGGCAAGGCGGTGCAGGACGCCGTCCGCCGGATCGACACGAACCTGCGGCTGACCACCGAGGAGGAGATCACCGCCTGGCTGCGGGAGCACCCTCCGGCACCAGGTGACCGTTCCTGGTTCGCCGTCCGACGACTGCAGGAAGTACAGGCCGAGTTGGCGGCAGGCCGTAAGACGCTGAGGGTCGTGAACAAGGTGTTCGGACCGGAGCTGACCGAGGAGAGCCTGCAGCTGGCCGGCCTGCTGGCGGGGCTGCCGCTCACCTGGGTGCGCCACGAACCACCGCGGGCCCTGCGGGACCTGGTCGAATACGCCGCGCACCACGGGGATTCCATGGAGGGCGCCCATCGCGCCCTGGCCCGCCTCGTCGCGGCCCTCGCCCATGTGACGGGACACGGGGACCGCCTGCCCGGGGACGTCATCGGGTGGGCCCAGGACCTCGGACTCACTGCCACGGTCAACAGCCGCCTGCGAGAGCTGACCGGCCAACCCCACGGCGAACGGGCCCCCCGGCTGGTCCTGGTGCTCGTCGACGACGGGGGCGAGAGCATCGTCCGCGTGGACGCCTGGCTGCTCTACGGCCGTGCCGTACTCGCCCACCAGGGCTTCCCCTGCCCCGCGAGGCCCGACGGTACGACGAAGGCCCTGGCCGAAGCCCTGGCCTGGGCCGGCCCGTGGGCGAACGTCGCGGGCGGACGGCTCAGCCACATCGATGTGGCCGCGCCGACCCTCACGCTGCTGGACCGCCCTCCGGAGGACCAGATCGTCCGCAAACAGAGGCTGGGCGCCAACTACACCGTCACCACACGCTGGTCCGGCCTGCTGACGCCCCCGCCCGACTTCGCGATCGACGACATGCTCCAGGTGGGCGAACAGCTGCTGGCCTCCATGGAGGAACAACGACGGGCCTGCCAGAGCGACGACGAGCCCCCCGGTCCCGCCTGGCTTCTCGAGCAGGACCTGGAGACCGTCGAGCAGTTGCAGGAACTGCTGGTCGACCACGGCTGCGGACAGAGGGTGTGGGCCGTGACCTCCCTGCCCCGGACCGACTGGGACTTCATGGCGCAGGAACTCCTCGAGCACACACCCGCCCTGGTCTGGCCGAGACAGAAGGACATCGGCGACGCCCAGGCCCTCCAGGCGTCCGTCCGGAAGCACTGGCAGGCCTTGCCGCAGCAGATAGCCCACGCCTACCGGAAGCAGCTGAGCAGAACAGTCCAGGACCCCGACGGCGACCTCGGCCCCCTGGCCGCCGTGAGGACGGCCTGGCACGACCACGACTGGCAGGCCTTCTGCCAGAGACGGGCCCGAGCGGTCGTGAGAGCACCGCACGAGACGACGTCCAAGGAGCGAGCATGAGCTGGACCCCGTACTACAAGGGCACGGGAGTCCCCCCGGAGAACCCTGCCGAACTGCCGGCGCCGCCCCCGTGGCGCACCCCCGCACAGCGGCAGGAAACGGACCGGCGCACGGATCCCGCCACCACCTACCGCCCGGTCCCCGGCCTCGTGGACGCGGTCAACGCCGCCCTGCACCTGCGCCGCCCCCTGCTGCTGACGGGCAGGGCGGGCTCCGGGAAGTCCAGCGTCATCCGGCAGATCGCCGCGGAGCTCGGTCTGGGCGAGGTGCTCCACTGGCACATCACCTCACGCAGCACGCTCGCCGACGCGCTCTACCGCTATGACGCGCTCGGCCGTATCCACGCCCACAACCTGCGCATGCTCGACGGCACAACCCGGCCCGCCGGGAACGACCATGAGGACGAGATCGGCGAGTTCGTCCAGCTCGGTCCCCTGGGAACCGCGCTGCTCCCGGGCGGCCGTCCCCGGGCCCTGCTGATCGACGAGATCGACAAGAGCGACCTCGACCTGCCCAGCGACCTCCTCGACGTCCTGGAGCGCGGCGGCTTCGAGATCCCCGAACTGGCCCGGCATCCCGAGCCGGAGATCACGGTCCGTACCGCCGACAAGGACCGCACGCACACCGTCGAGCGCGGCCGCATCCAGTGCGACGAGTTCCCGGTCATCGTGCTGACCAGCAACGGTGAACGCGACTTCCCCGCCCCCTTCCTGCGGCGCTGCGTCCGTTTCGACATGCCCCCGCTCTCCCAGGAGGCCCTCACCGAGATCGTCGCCGCCCACCTGGACGAGCTGGACGCCGCCACCACCGACAGCCTGGTGAAGACCTTCCTCGACAGACTGAACGCCGGAGAGTCCGTCGCCGTCGACCAGCTCCTCAGCGCCGTCTACCTGCTGCGCGGCGACCGGATCCCGGACGCGGGCCAGCGCCGGAGCATGGAGGAGCTGCTGCTGCGAGGGCTCGGACGTGGCTGAGAGCGCCGCCGCCCGGCTGGCGCGGCTCGCTCTGGCGGGCGAGGGCGAGGGCGAGGGCGACGGCGACATCGACGTCAAGGACCTTCTCGACGCCCTGCTCCTCGCCTCCGCGCTGGCGCACCGCGACGGGCCGCCCGGCAGCCACTCCTCCGACGCCCCGGACGACACCCCACAGCCCCAGGACGGAGACGCGGCCGGCACGTCGTCTCCCGCGAAGGGCCTTCCGGTACCGGCAGACGACGAGACGGACGACGCCTCACAGCCCGCGGCCTCGGTGTGGCTGGAGGACCAGGAAGGCGCCCTGAGGGTTCCGGGGAAGCGGCTGAGCGTCGGCCGTGCCGCCGCCCTTCCCCGGGCCCTCGACATCGGCCGTGCGCTGCGCCCGCTGCGCCGCCCCTGGCTCTCCGGCGTCCGCGGTCGCCTCGACGTCGACGCCACCGTCGAGTACTACACCCGTACCGGCATGCTCGTCCCGCGGCTCGCGCCCGCGCCGGAGCCCTGGCTGGAGGCGATCGTCGTCCTCGACCGCGGCACCGCCATGGCGGTGTGGGACGAGACGGTCCGCGCCTTCACCGGGACGCTGCGCGCGCTGGCCGCCTTCCGTCATGTACGCGTCTGGCATCTCGAGCATCCGCCCGGCGGCACGCCCGTGCTGTACGACCATCACGGCCGGGCGCTCCCCATGGACCCGGACGCCGCCCGCCACACCCAGCCGGCCCGGCGCCTCCTGCTCGTCGTCTCCGACTGCGCGGCTCCGGCATGGCGGCAGGACGCCCTGTGGCGGACCCTCCACGTCTGGGGCCGCACCGCACCCGTCGCCCTGGTCAACCCGCTGCCCAAACGGCTCTGGCAGCGTTCCGGCCTCGACCTTCCCCGGACCACGGCCACCGCCGGGATCCCTGCCTCCCCCGGCCGCCTCCTCTCCTACCGTCCTCCCCGGCTGCTGCGGATGACGGCGGAGACGAAGCCCTGGCAGGCACTGCCGGTCCTGCAGTTCGACCCCGGCCAGGTTCTCGCCTGGACCCGCACCCTGATGCGCACGGACCCGTCCGGCTGCGAGGCCGTCCTCGTCCCCGCCACCGGCCGGCCCCCGCTGCGTCCCGGCCGTGCCGCACCCGCCGGCCGGCCCGGCGCGGCATCGCCCGAGGACCAAGTGGCCGCTCACGCCGAGGCGTTCACCGACGACCGCCGGTCGCCCGCTGTGCGGCTCGCCCTCGCGGCCTCCCCGCTCGGCTCCTTCACCCTGTCCGTCCTCGGCGTGCTCCGTGAGCGTCTCGTCCCCGAGGCCGACCTCGCCGACATCGCCGAATTCCTCACCGCGGGGCTGCTCACCGTCACCCGCCAGGATGCGGCCGATCCCCTCTACCGGTTTCACCCCGCGGCGGCGGCGCACCTGACCGGTCTGCTCACCCGCGACCAGCTCTGGGACACCCATTTCGCCCTCACCGACCACCTCGACTCCCATCCGCAGGCCCCGCACGGCATCGTCACCGTTCTGCACGCGCCGGAGGGCGAGGAGCACCTGCCGGCCGGACTCCGGCCGATCGCTCATGCGGCCGCGGCCACCGCGAGGCTGCTGGGGGTCGAGCCGACCGAACCGCTTCCCGGCGGCGTGCGTCCGGCCGGTCCGGCGTCCCCCTCACCTCCGCACACCGACGTGGCCGAGGACGACGCCCCGGCTCCGGAGCCACCGGAACTGGTGCTCACCGGCCACCGGGGTGCGGTCCGGGACCTGTCCTTCGCTCCCGACGGCGCGCGTATCGCCACCGCGGGCGACGACGGAACGGTGCGGATCTGGGACCTGGCCACCGGCGCCCGACTCGTCGAACTCGCCGGCCAGGACGGCCGGATCCGGTGCGTGGCCCACTCGCCCGACGGCTCCCGCATCGCCACTGTGGGTACTCGCGGCGTCGCGCGGGTCCGGGACCTCACGACGCTCCGGGACACAAGCGTCCTGATGGGTGAGGTGTCGTCCATGGCCTGGTCGCCCCGCGGCGATCACCTCGCCGTCGGCACAGCCGACGGCACAACGCATCTCGTCGCGGGTGAGGAACTCCGCTACCTCGAGCCCGGTCACAGCGAGCGTGTCACCGCGGTGGCCTTCTCACCGGACGGTGCCCATTTCGCCACCGCCTTCATGGGCACCACCGTGCACATCTGGGAGGTGTCCAGCGGTTCCCTCGTCGTCGTGCTGGGACACGAGGGATCCGTCACCAGCGTGGCCTACTCGCCCGACGGCACCCGCGTCGCCACCGGGAGCAGTGACAGCACCGCCCGTATCTGGGACGCCGCGACCGGCAGGTGCGTCGCCGTACTGACCGGCCACTCGGGCTCCGTCAGGGGGGTGGCGTTCTCGCCGGACGGCACCCACATCGCGACCGCCGGTCAGGACGGCACCGTACGGGTCCGGGATGTCGTCTCGGGCGCCGAACTGGTCGGCATCCCCCACGAGTCCCCGGTCACCGCGGTGGCGTACGCACCGGACGGAACGCTTCTCGCCACCGCGGGCGAGGACGGCATCGCGCAGCTGTGGCGCATGCGGCCGCCCCCGCACCGCGACCCGAGCCAGAACCTCGACCCCGAGGAGGGGACCGCCTCCCCGCCCGAGGGCGGCGGCCGGGAGACATCGGACATCGCGAGCAGACTCGCCCGTGCGAACGACCTCACCGGTCCGGAACTGCGGGCCGTGGTGGAGGAGGGCATCGGCTGGGCACGCACGCGCGTGCGCGAGGCCGGGTGCACCGCTGTCCTGAAACCGCTTCTCGAGTGCACCGGGCTCACGACCGCGGAACGCGAGGTGTCCGTCGCGCTGGCCGGTGAATGGCTGGAACACCATGTGTTCGCCGGATACGCGAGCTACTTGATCCGCCCGTTGCTGGAGCGCCCGGACCTCACCGAGGGCCAGCTGCGCAAAGCGGTCGTCCTCACCGGTGAATGGCTGAGGGCCCACGGCCGGGAATACGCGGCCGACTTCGTCATCCGCGCGCTGCTGGAGCGCCGGGACCTCACCGAGGGCGAGCTGCGCGGAGCGGTCGTCTTCGCCGGTGACTGGCTGAAGGAGCACGGCCGGAGACATGCGGCCGACTTCCTGGTCCGCGCGCTGCTCTCGCGTGACGACCTCACAGCCGCGGAGAACCGCACGGCGGTGGACTTCGCCGCCGTCTGGCTGCGCAGGCGGCAGCGGGCCCCCGAGAGCAGTTTCGTCCTCGCCAGCCTCCTGAGCAGAGCGGATCTCGCCTCGGCCCTGGTCCGGGAGACCGTCTCGACCGCCCTCGAATGGCTCGGCACCCACGGACAGACCCCAGCAGCCTGCTTCGTCCTCCGGGCCCTCCTCGACCGCACCGACCTGACGTCCGACGACGCCGTACGAGCGGCCTCGTCCGCCCTCGGCTGGCTGGAGGTCCACCCGTCGGGCCGGAACGCCAGCTTCGTGCTGACTCCCCTGCTGGCCCGTGCGGAGCTGCGCGGAGAACAGGCGGACCACGCCTTGTCGGCGGCCATGAACTGGCTGGAAGGGGCCGGAGGGACCAACGAGGCGAACTTCGTCCTGCGTCAGCTGCTCAGGCGCCGGGACCTCACCGACGGCCTGACCCGGGAAGCCGTCGCCAGATCCCTCACCTGGCTGCGCCTGCACGGTCACACCGTGCAGGCGGGTTTTGTGATCGGCCCCCTGCTCCTCCGCCAGGATCTCACCCCGGACGAGGCCGAGCAGGCGACGGCGCTCGCCCTCCACTGGGCGCGACGGCACCGGGGCGCGCCGGAAGCCGAGTTCCCCCTCCGCTCCCTGCTGCAGCGCAGTGATCTCAGCGAGGCCGCCGCGGAGACCCTGACCTCCCTCGCCGCCGACTGGCTGGACGCCCACCGCGACAGCCCTAGGGCGAGTCATGTCCTCACCGCCCTGCTCGGCCGCACCGACCTCGACGACGAGCAGAGCGGCCGGATCCGGGAGGCCGCCACCGACTGGCTGCGCACCAACGGCGATCTGTCCGAGGCCGCCCGCGTCCTCAACGCGCGACTCGGCCGGTCAGGAGGGACTGACGAACAGGCGCGCGAGCCGGTCGCCGACGCCCTGTCCTATGTGCGCCGGCACATCGGCGAGACGGCGAACCTTCAGCTCCTGGAAACGCTGATGAAGAGCGGGAAACTCGCCGCGGAGGACACCCGGGACATCGTGTCGATCACCCTCGACTGGGTGGACGCACACGTCGGCGAGCGGGAGGTCGCTCATCATCTCCGCCTGCTGCTCGCCGCCGGGGACGTCACAGACCAGGCCCTCGACCGGACTGTCGCCCTCACCGCTCGCTGGCTCGAGCACAACGTCACCTCGCCCGGAGCCTGGTCCGTCCTCGACGGACTGCTCGCGCGCGAGGAGGTCACCGGGGACCGGCTGCGCGCGGCGGTGGCCTTCGCCGGGTTGTGGATGAGGGATCACGCGTCGACGATGGAAGCCCAGTTCATCCTCAGCAGGCTGCTGCTCCGGGCCGACCTCACTCCCGGCGAGCAGCGCGACGCCGTCGCCGCCTCCTTCGCATGGCTGCGGCTGCACGGCACGACCTGGGGGGCGCAGTTCATTCTCCCCCCGCTCAGTGCGCACCCGTCCCTCACCCCGGACCAGGTGGACCAGGCCTTCGAGTGCTCCCGGGACTGGTTGCTCCGCCACCCGGCCCAGCACAGCACCCAGGACGTCATGGAAGCCGTCCTCCTCCGGTCCGGCCTGACCGCTGCCCAGGTGCGGACGGTGGCGTCCGCCGTCCTGCGATGGAGCACCGACCACGCGGACGAGACCAACTCCCGGCGCATGCTGAAGACCCTGCTGTCCCGGGCCGACCTCCCCGAGGACATCCTCACCGAGGCCGTCGGCCTCGCGTACGACGGCCTCAGCGCCGATCCGACGGCCCTGGACGCCGGCTACCTCCTGGACGCCCTGCTCCGCGTGCAGGACCTGCCGGCGGACCAGCTCACCCCCACCCTCACCTGGGCCTTCCAGTGGCTGCACGAGCACATGCCGGCCTGGCGGTCACGCATGGTCCTGCGAGCGCTCCTCGGCCGGAACTCCCTGACACCGGAGCAGGCACGGCTCGTCATGCGCAGCGCGGTGGTCTGGCTGCGGGAGCACGCGGCGGCCTCTGCCTCCGGCGGCTCGAGGAGGGCTGCGCGGGAGATGCTCGAGTTGCTCCTCGCCCGGGAGGACATCACCGAGGACATCGCGCGACAGGCCGGGGAATTCGCGTATCTGCGCCGCTGAGAAACGCACCGAGGAAGGGGACGGGGAGCGGCGTGCGGGGCCCGGCCCGCCCAGCGGACCGGGCCCCGGGCCGGCCTGTCAGACGCGGTCGGCCACGATCAGCAGGTACTGGAAGCTGCCGTTCGCGTACGCGGTCAGGAACGCGTCCTCGATGCCCGTGACCAGGTGGTCGGCCTCCTTGCGCAGCTCCCAGTACGGGACGGTGGCCGACGTCAGGTCCTGTACGTGGACGGGCACGAGCCGGTTGCGGGCCAGGGCGCGGAAGTACTCCGACCGCGGGTGGATGTCACAGATGTAGTGGGCGTTGATGAGGGACACCTCGCGGGACGCCCGCCCGTACGTGTCGTCGTAGCAGCCGGTGATGGTGACGTAGCGCCCGCCGCGGCGCAGCAGCCGGGCGTGCTCCGCGAACAGCAGGTCCAGCTCCACGTACATCGTGGACTCGTTGTTCCAGGACGCGGCGTAGGCGCCGGAGGCGAACCCGGTGTCGAGCATGTCGCGGTGGTGGTAGCGCACCTTGTCGGCGATGTCCCGCCGCCTGGCCTGCTCGTTGGCGAAGTCGGCCTGCTTGCCGGAGATCGTGACCCCGTCGGCCTCGCAGCCGTACCGCAGATGGGCGACCACGCTGCCGCCGCCGCGCCCGCACCCGGCGTCGAAGACCCGGTCGGCGGGGGAGAGGGGGCCGAGGTGGGAGGCGAGCAGCTCGGCCTGGGCCTGCTCCAGACGGTGCAGCTCGGCGGTGATCCGCTCCCGGCGCCGGACGAGGCCGGTCTCGTCCAGCACGGACCAGTCGACGTTCCCGACGCCGTAGTGGTGGTGGTAGAGGTCGTCGATCCTTCCGAGCTCGAGGTTGACCGGGTTCTCCTCGGCGTTCCAGTAGGCCGCGACGCGGTTCTGGTACGTGGACTGGGGCGGCACCGGTGCCGTCGTGGCGCTCTTGACGTTCTTACTGTTCGTGGCGCTGGGCGTGCTGGCGTTGCTTGTCATGCTTGCCGTTCCTGCGGTGCTCGTGGTGCTCACGGTGCCGATGTCGGTCGTGGTCAACGGTGACTCTCCTCGTGGTACGGGTGTGGGGGACGGAGACAGGCGGGAACTCACCAGTAGTTCGGCAGGTGGTAGCGGTGGGTGTTGGTGGCGTGCCACTCGTGGTTGCCGGAGACCCAGGCGGCGAGACCGGCGGCATAGCGCCCCACCAGCGGTGACCCGGCGGACAGGACCGCGGACTCCGCCTCGAACGCCGCCATGATCCGGTTGTGGATCTCGACGGCCTCCAGATACGCGGCCTTCAGCCCGCACCGCTCGTTGGCGGCGATGACCCGCGGCAGGTTGAGATGGGCAGGGTCGGCCAGTTCCTTGGTGAAGGAGTACAGGTCGTTGACGATCGTGGTGGCGTTGCAGGCCAGGGCGGTGATCCGCTGGGTCTCCGGGCGGGCGTACAGGGGCTCCGGCAGCTCGTAACCGTCCACGGCGTCGACGATCGACAGACAGGGGCGGAAGTTGTTGAACTGCCGCATCACCAGGTACTCCCACACGCGCGGCACGTACCGGACCTCGGCCCAGGCAGCCTCCGCGAGGTAGCCCAGATGCAGCCGCGCGATGTCGTGCACGAACCGGCCGGTCTGGCTGGGCGTCGCGAAGGCGGCGTAGTCCTTCAGCGCCCAGTGGTAGGAGCGCAGCGGGCCGTCGGCCCGCACACCGCGCCGCCACTCCTCCTCCAGCTCGGGAACGCCGTGGTACGGGTCGATCGCCGACTGGGCCATCACCAGCCGGCCCCCGAGCCCGCGCGGCGATCCGCCCCTGCCCTCCTCCGCCTCGCAATAGCAGCTGTCGACGACGTTCTCGGCCAGCAACAGCTTGCCGGCCGTCGTGAGGCGGTCCAGGTCGGCCGCGCCCGGATGCTGGAGCGCGACGGCCCGGCCGAACTGGAACCCGGTGAAGTCGCCCGTCCACGCCTCGGGGAACAGTTCCAGCTCCCTCGCCCAGGCATCCAGCCTGCGGTCCACCTCGGCGGCCTTCTCCGGATCGGCGGGCACGGCGGGCCGGTACAGCAGTCCGG
The DNA here is from genome assembly GCF_014650915.1 of Streptomyces poonensis. GTDB lineage: Bacteria > Actinomycetota > Actinomycetes > Streptomycetales > Streptomycetaceae > Streptomyces > Streptomyces poonensis. The sequence continues at coordinate 96,458 of NZ_BMVW01000018.1, forward strand.
GAATCGCCCCGCTCCGCCGGGCGGGCGTGATACGCGGTGGCCGCGGCGGCCCGGGCAACCGCCAGGCCCGCGGCGCGCCCGGCTCCGGCGGCGTGCCGGAGACCGGAGTCGCATCCGATGTCAGTGCCGTGCCGGAGACCGGAGTCGCATCCGATGTCAGTGCCGTGCCGGAGACCGGGGATGTGCCGGAGCCCAGTGGCGCGCCCGAGTCCGGTGGGGGGCCGGTCTCCGGCGACGTACCGGGCTCCGGCGCCCTGCCGGATCCGGGCGATGGGGCCGGATCACACGGTGCGTCGCACGGCTCATGCGGTGTATGGGGCTCGTGCGGCGGTGTACCGGGGCCCTGCTGTGCGCTCCACCCGAGTGACGTGTGGGACCCCTGCGGGACACCGGACGCGCCGGCTGCCGACGGAACGCTCATTCCGGCATCCACCCGACCTGGACGTTCTCCAGGACACCCGCGGCGTCGGGCACCAGGATGGCCATCGAGTAGTAGGCGGTCACGAGGTAGCTCATGATCGCGGCCTTGTCGATGCCCATGAACCGTACGTTGAGACCGGGTTCGTACTCCTCGGGGATGCCGGTCTGGTGGAGGCCGACGACTCCCTGGTCCTTCTCACCGGTGCGGAGCGCGATGATGCTGCTCGTGTGCTGCGGACTGATCGGGATCTTGCCGCAGGGGAACACCGGGACGCCGCGCCACGCGGGTACCTCGTGTCCGTCGACGTTCACGGTGCCGGGCACCAGTCCGCGCCGGTTGCACTGCCGGAAGAAGGCCGCGATGACCTTCGGATGGGCCAGGAACAGCCGGGTCTTGCGGCGCATCGTCAGCAGTTCGTCGAGGTCGTCCGGCGTGGGCGGGCCGGAGAAGGTGCTGATGCGCTGCCCGTGGTCGATGTTGTGCAGCAGCCCGAACTCCCGGTTGTTGACCAGCTCCCACTCCTGGCGTTCGCGGATCTCCTCGACGGTCAGGCGGAGTTGCTGCTCCGTCTGGTTCATCGGGTCGTTGAAGAGGTCGGTGACCCGGGTGTGGACGCGCAGGACCGTCTGCGTCAGGGAGAGCTCGTACTCGCGTGGTGCCAGGTCGTAGTCGACGAAGCCGCCGGAGATGACGGGCTCGCCCACGTGCCCGGCCTGCACGGGGACATCGGCCTCGCCCTTGCGGTTCATGGGTTTGCTCTGCCGTTCCGCGAAGGCGTCCAGATGGGCGGCGAGGGACGGGGCGCGCTCCACGAAGTCCTCGAGGACGTCCCAGGGAAGGGCCATCACCGTTCCCGGGGTCTCCGCCCGTACCGAGCCGAGCCAGAGCGGATCGGCGCGGCCGACGGCCTCGTCCCCCAGCCCTTCGCCGTCCGTGACGACCCCGGTGACCTCCTCCTCGCCGTACTTGCCGGTCGCGAAGCGGGTGAACCGGCCGTGGACGATCAGATACGCCTCGGTGACGGGCTGCCCGGCCTCGAAGAGGACCTGGCCGGCCCGGACGGTGCGGAGCCGGAACCGCGAGGCCAGCTCGTTCAGCACGTCCATGTCGGAGTAGCCGCGCAGGGCCGGCAGTTCGGTGAGCGTCCGGGGGATGACCTTGATGTGGTCGGCGCCGTTCTGCTCGAACTGCACCCGGCCCCGGCCGATGCGGAGCTGGAGACGGCGGTTCACCCGGTAGGTGCCGCCCTTGACGTCCACCCAGGGCAGCGTCTTGAGCAGCCACCGCGAGGTGATGGCCTGCATCTGCGGTTCGGACTTGGTGGTCGTGGCGAGCCGGCGTGCTGCCTCGGTGCCGAGGCTGGTGAACTGCTGTGCGTCGGCATCGGGTCCGGTGGGCCCGGTGGTGCTGTCGGGGGTGTTCTCCGGCGAGCTGTCCGGGACGGTCACTGTCCCTCCCTTGCGAGAGCGGGCGAAGGCGGAAACGGGCGAAAGGGGCGGGCGGCCCAGGAGGGGCCGGTGGGGGGCGGGTGGGGACGTCACGTCACAAGGCGCCATATCTGTCCCGTGGGCGTGTCGCGTCATGGGTGTGGGTGACCGGGACCGCGGGTGTGGACATGGGCGTGGGCGAACCGACGGTGACGGGTGTCCGCGAACGGCTTCCGGAGAGACGGGCGACGGGCGCCATGACGGCGAGCTGGTGACGGGATCCTGTGGCGGTGCGTGCGACCGGGCCGGACGCGGCGCAGGACAAGCCAAACAGTCCGGGTGACGGCCGGGAACAGCGTGAAAGGGGCGCCTTCACGACCCCGGGGGTACGGATCGGCCGCATGGGGTGAGCAGCCCGGAGCCGTACGCTCCCGCGCCGGTCATCCGTTTCCTGGCCACCGGCGCGGGAGGCGCACGCAGCCGCTCGCCCGGCCTCCGGTCACCGGCGCGTGAGGCGCACAACACGCCTGCCGCGGCGGCGGCCGGCAGGGCGTTCGCGCGGTCGCGGCGGTGGAGGGCTTCCTACGGTCGCGGCGGTGGAGGGCTTTCACGGTCGCGGCGGCAGGGTGTGGTCCATGGCTGTGGCGGCAGCGGCAGGGCGTTCCCGGTCCCGCTGTCGCGCGTGTGGTTGCGCGGTTCAGGTGAAGCGGCGAGCCGAGCGTACGAGCCAGTCGAAGGCGCCGCGCGCCGTGAACGCGCTCTGGCCGCCGCGCACCAGCAGCCCCGCGGCGGCCGCGGTGGCGAACGCCGGGGCGTCGGCCTGCGCGGCGAGATACGGGACCGCGACGCAGCGCATACCGGCGGCATGGGCGGCGGCCACGCCCGGGGCCGCGTCCTCCACGACCACGCAGTCGGCGGGAGCGGCGCCCAGCCGCCGCGCGGCCTCCAGGAACACGTCGGGCGCCGGCTTGCCGCGCGGGACCTCGTCGGCGGAGACGACCGTCTTCAGACGGTCGGCGAGCCCTGTGCCGGCGAGGATCGCCTCGATCGCTTCCCGTGAGGAACCCGAGGCCACGGCCATCGGCACCCCCTCCTTCGCCAGCAGGTGCACGAACGCCCGCATCTCGGGGTACACGCGCGTGGAGGCCCGCGCCAGCTCCAGATAGCGGCGGTTCTTGTCGGCGAGCAGCTCCTCGGCCGGGGCCTCCAGGCCGTACCGCTCCTGCCAGAGGGCGATCGTCTCCTGTGTGCTGATGCCGATGTACCGCTCGTGGTCCGCCCAGGTGAAGTCCGTGACGCCCTGCTCGGCGAGGGTCTGCCGGCCCGCCTCGAAGTAGTTGGGCTCGCTGTCCACGAGCGTGCCGTCGAGATCGAACACGACCGAGATGCTGCCGAGGATGCCCATGGGACCAGAATGCCAAGCGCGGTCCGGCCCCCGGCGGTCACCCCCCGGCGGCCCGGCCCACCGCCTCCACCAGCGGCAGCAGCCGGTGCGGTACGCGTTCGCGCAGCGCCACCTCGGTACGGGTGCGGACCACGCCGGGCAGGCTGATCAGTGACTGGATCACGTCCTCCAGATGGGCGTTGTCGCGCGCCACCACCCGGGTCAGCAGATCGCCGCCGCCCGTGATCGAGAACGCCTCGACGATCTCCGGGACGGCGGCCAGCGCCTCGCCCACGTCGTCGAGATGGCCCTGGGTGACCTCGATGTGCACGAAGGCGAGGACCGGGTGGCCCAGTGCGGCGGGGGACAGTGAGGGTCCCGTGCCGGTGATCACGCCCTCCCGTTCCAGCCGGTCCAGACGGGCCTGCAGCGTGCCGCGCGCGACGCCGAGGATCCGGGCGTACTCGCGCGCGCTGGTGCGCGGCTGCTCCAGGAGCAGCCGCAGGATGCGGGTGTCGAGCTCGTCCACGGCCATGGTCCGTTGGCCTTCCTGCCGTCGCGGATGATCGTCGGTGACTGTACCAATGGACCAGTGGAACAGCAGCCTGTTGAGCCACTGCCGTACGGATGCTTTCCTAATCACTATCAATGGCGCCGCGCAGCGCAGGACGGCAATGAAGCCGGATCCGTGCCCGCGGCGCCATTCCCATGTCATGAGGTTCATGCCATGAGGCCCATGTCATGAGGTCCTTCCGTCCCCATGTCATGCGGCCTGTCGTGGCCCAGGGCCGCCGGAAGAGGGAAGGGGCGTGCTGCCGACGGTGAAGAGGATGTTCATGGCTCCGGATCCGGGCCTGCTGCGGCTGAGGGTGTCGCTGCGCGCGGTGCTCGGCATCGGTCTCGCGGTGGCCGCGTCGGAACTGGCCGGGCTGTCGCTGACCGCCTCCGTCACGGCCGGTCTCGCGGCCCTGCTCGCGCTGTTCACGGTCGCCGACGCGACCGTGCGCGGCCAGGCGGTCACCACGGCGCTGCTGCCGGTCGCCGGCTTCCCGGTGCTGGCGCTCGCGACCGCCCTGCACGGGACGCCCGCGCTGCGGGACGCCTGCTGGCTCGCCGTCGTCTTCTGCGGCGTCTACGCCCGCCGCTGGGGGCCGCGCGGCAACGCGCTCGGCATCTTCGCGTTCATGACCTTCTTCGTCACCCAGTTCCTGCACGCGGTGCCCGGCCAGCTGCCGGAGCTGTACGGCGCCATAGCGCTGGCCCTGGCCGCGGCCTCCGGCGTGCGCTTCGGCGCCTGGTGCATCGAACGGCGCACCCCGCCGGCCGCCGTGCTCCCTCCGCTCGACGGTCGCGGGGCGGCCCGGCCCACCACGCGGCAGGCCTTCCAGGCCACGGTCGCCTGCGCCTTCGCGATGACCGCCGGGCAGGTCCTCTCCCACGAGCGCTGGTACTGGGCGGTCGGCACCGCCTGGTGGATCTTCGTCAACACGGCGTCGCGGGGCGAGACACTCGTACGCGGCTTCCGGCGCGTCGTGGGGACGGTCACCGGGATCGCCGCCGGACTGCTCGTCGCCGTACCCCTGGACGGTGCCCCGGCGCCCACCGCCGTGCTCGTCGCCGTCTGTGTGTTCGGCATCTTCTACACGGCTCCGCTCTCCTACAGCTGGATGATGTTCTTCGTCACGGTCATGGCCGGTCTGCTGTACGGGCTGCTCGGCGTGCTGCACCCGGGGCTGCTGGCCCTGCGGTTCACGGAGACCGCCGCCGGGGCGGCCGGAGCGGCGCTCGCCGTGGCGCTCGTCCTGCCCGTCACCACCCACGCCGTCACCGACCGCTGGGTGCGGCGGGCCCTGCACGCGGTGCACGGGTGCACCGCTGTGGCGGCCCGGCGCCTGGCCGGGGACGCCGCCGCCGACCCGGCGCCGCGCGCGGCGGAGCTGGAGGCGCTGCTGGGGCGCGTACGGCTGTCGGTCGCCCCTCTCGTGCATCCGCTCAACCCGCTGCGGGAGCGCAAGCGGCGGGCCCGCCAGGTGCTCGCCCTGCTGGACGACTGCGCCCGGGAGACGCGCGGGCTCGTGGCTGTCGCCGCCGATCCGGACGCCTCGCACGACGCCCGCCTCACGGCCGCGTGCCTGCGTGTGGAGACGGCGGTCGAGGCGCTGGTCGGAGCCGTGCCGGAGCGCGCCGTACCGGCACACGCGGGCGCGCCGGGGCACCACCCGGGTGCGGAGCAGGCCCTCGCGCACCTGCACGCCCTGGAGCGAGCCCTGACCGCCCTCGCCGCACCCCTGCGCCAGTCACCGCTGGCTGGAGCCTGACTCACGCGACACGCTGATGTGACAGTCCGACGTGACCGGGTGAGCGACACGCCCCGGTGGCGGAGACCCGGCGAACCGGTTCTCTTGGTCTAGACCTGCTGCTACCGTCTGCCCCGAGCGGTCAGCGCAGCGCCCGGCCGGCGGTGGCGGTGCGACGCCGATGGGCCCGCGACAGCGGAAGGGGACGGCGGTGGCGGAGGAAGACGCCCACGGGCGGGCAGGACGGGCGTACATCGGGTCGTTCACGACGGCGGGCGGTCCCGGCATCGTCGTGGCGGCGGTGGACGGGGAGAGCGGCACGCTCACCCCGCTGGGCGGCGTGGACGGCGTGGACGGCGTTCCGAACCCGTCGTACCTCGCCCTGTCGCCCGGTGGCGACCTGCTCTACGCCGTCAGCGAGACGGCCGAGGGCGCCGTGGCCGCCTACCGCCTGACCGGCGACAGCCTCGAACCGGCAGGGCCGCCGGTGCCCGTGCCCGTACCCGGCAGCGGGCCCACGCACCTCGGTCTGTTCGCCGGCCACGTCCTGACCGCCGACTACGGCTCCGGCAGCATCACCGCCGTGCCGCTGCGCACCGACGGCACCCTCGCGGAAACGGCCTCCGGAGTGCTCCGGCACACCGGTTCCGGCCCGCACCCGGAACGGCAGCGGGGGCCGCACGCCCACCAGGTGCAGGCCGACCCCGGTGGCCACTGGGCCGTCGGCGTCGACCTCGGCACGGACTCCGTGCTCGTGTGCGCGCTGGACGCCGGACGGCCCGTCCTGCACGGCGAGACCGCGCTCCGGCCCGGCTCGGGACCACGCCACCTGGCCTTCCACCCGGACGGCCGGCACGCCTACGTGGTGCACGAGCTCGAGCCCATCGTCACCGTGTGCCGGTGGGACACGGTGACGGGCCTGCCGATCCCTCTCGGCGAGGTTGCGCTGCTGCCGGACACCCCGGACGGCGACGCGTACCCGTCGGGGATCGCCGTCTCGCCCGATGGCCGCTTCGTATGGACGGCGACCCGCGGCCAGGACGTGCTGTCCGTGCTCGCGGTGGACGGGGACGGCGAGACTCTGCGGCCGGTGGAGACGGTGCCCTGCGGCGGCCACTGGCCGCGCGCGCTCACCGTCTCCGGCTGCGGACGGTTCCTGTACGTCGCCAACGAGCGCTCCGGGGACGTCACATGGTTCGCGGTCGACCCGGACACGGGCGTACCCCGGCGGAGCGGATCCGTCGCGGTGCCCGCCGCGTCCTGCGTGGTGCTCGGCTGACGCACGCGCCCCGGTCGTAGCACCGGCGCACAGCGTGAGGGCCCGCTCCCGTCTCGGGGCGGGCCCTCACGGCCAACCGGCGCGTACGAACGCGGGGGCGCCGTTCGGCTCGGTTCCGCTCAGCGGACCGGCATGCCCTGCGGCTGCTGCGGGGCGATGCCCAGCGCCGTCATGTACTTGGAGAGCACCAGCTTACCGACCGCCGGGTACGCGCCGAGCGCCTCCGCGGTGGCGCAGTCCACCTCCTTGGCGGCCGCGTCCAGCAGTCCGGCGTCGATCTCCGGGCCGATCAGGTACGGGGCGAGCGCGAGCTGCTGGGAGCCGGAGGAACGCAGCTGCTCCGCGACGGACGCGATCGAACCGTCCTCGTCGAGCGCCGCGGCCATCACCGGCACGGCGAGCCGCGCCGCGAGCAGCATGCCCGTGATGCCCGCCGCCTGCACGGCCTCGTCGCCGCCCACGGACGCCAGGATGATGCCGTCCGCCGCGGTCGCCACGGTGAACAGCCGGGCACGGTCGGCACGTGCCAGTCCCGCCTCGGACAGGCGCACGTGCAGCGCCTCCGCGAGCAGCGGGTGCGGGCCGAGGACATCGGTCAGCTCGGCGGCGACACGGCTCTCCATCACGGCCTGGCGGACCTGGCGCAGCAGCGAGCCGTCCGGGCCGGCCAGCAGCGGCACGACCACGCCCACGGGGCCGTCCGGTTCCTTCACGTCCATGCCGGCGGCGCGGGCCTGCTCGTAGCGGGCCGTGCGCTCCTCGCCGACACGCGCGAGCACGGACTGCAAGGTCGGGAACTCGTCACCGTTCCCGTCGAGGTACCCGATCCGCGCGTCCAGGCCGGGCAGCTCGGAGCGCGCGATGCTCACGACCTCCTCGGCGAGGCTGCGTGTGGCGGCGCTGGGCGTGCCCGGCACCGCGAGAACGAGCGCGGGCGCGCCTTCGGGAGCCACCAGGGGTTCCGGACGGCGGTGCCGCCCGGGCTGGCGGGGTCGCGGCATTCGTACAGGCAGGCCGGATGCGGGCCCAGTGGGGGAGCTCATGGCGCCGCATGCTACTGGCTTTGTGGGTTCCCCTGTTCGGGGAGGGTGCAGGTGAGCGGTATCCGTCCGCATTTGTCTGATGAGTTACTTGCCGATCAGCGGAGATAGCGTGCGTTCCGGCTCTGCGGGGAGCGGCTTCGCCGATCGCCCGCGGCGGTCCGCGGATACGGGAGGACGCGCGTTCGGCACGGAGAAGTGCCTGTCCGGTACGAGGTGTTGGTCCGCTTTGCGGGGTCAGTTTCCGGCCACCTCGTGGAGCATCCGCGCGTCGCGTGGCAGCGCGAGGGCCCCGGTGGCCAGTTCGGTGGCGATGCGTACGGCACCGTGCAGCGGATCGCCCTCGGCGGGTACGCGCCGCGCGTGCGGGAGCCGCTCCTTCAGCTCCAGTTCCAGCGGCGCGAGGAGGGGCTCGCCCATGTGGAACACGCCTCCCGTGAGGGCGATCAGAGGCTCGCCGTCGGCCGGGCAGACCGCCGCGGCGGAGTCGGCCATGTGCCGGGCCGCCGCGCGCAGGATGTCCGCCGCCACCGGGTCGTGCCCGGCGCAGGCGGCGACCTGCGGGGCGAAGGAGGCGAGCACGGCGGGGCGGTCCGTGCGCGGGTAGAGGCGCGCCGGCAGCTCGCTCACCGGACCGAACATCTCCTCGGCGCGCACCAGCAGAAGGGCCGAGCCCTCGGGGCGTCCGTCGTGGGCGCGCAGTGCCGCCTCCAGGCCCGCCCGGCCGATCCACGCACCGCCGCCGCAGTCGCCCAGCAGATGACCCCAGCCGTCCGCCCTGCGCCAGCGCTCCAGGTCGGTGCCGATCGCGATCAGTCCGGTGCCGGCGGCGACCACCGCACCGGCGTGTGGGCCGAGGGCGCCGGTGTACGCGGTGACCGCATCGGCGACCAGGGCGATCCTGGGCGCGCCGAACTCACGCGTCAGGGCGGGGGGCAGTTCGGCGCGCATCCGGTCACCGAGGGTGGCGAAACCGGTGGCGCCGACGACGACCGCGCGCGGGGGGCCGGCCCCGGCGGCGCCGATCAACTGCCGCGCCATGGGTAGCAGTTGCTCCAGCAGATGCCCGGCGTCGACACCGCGTGCCCCGATCCGCACGGGCTCGCCGGACACCAAGGGATCAGCAAGAACCTCACCGCCCGCCGCCAGTACGACACGCAGCCCGGAGCCCCCGGAGTCGACGGCCAGCACGAGCGGCGAGCCCGGACCATCGGAGCCGGAGCCGGAGCCGGAGCCGGAGCCGGAGCGGGGTTTGTTGTTGGAGCTGGAGCTGGAGCTGGAGTCGGTGCGGGTGCGGGTGCGGGTGCGGGTGCGGGTGCCGATGTCGGAGCCGGTGACGGCGGGCGGTTCCGGACCATCGGAGTCGGCAGCCGGAGCGGTCGGGGGAACCGGAGCGTGCGGCGACGGTGCGGGCCGCGGCGGTTGCCCGGCCCGGCGGCGGCTCGTTCCCGGCGCGCCGTCAGAGGGTGACGGCGCGCCGGACACCAGCACCGGCGTCGGCTTCGGTGCCGGCCTCGGCCTCGGCTCCGGCCCCGTGCCGGTCATGGCAGGCGCCAGTCCACCGGCTGGGCTCCCTGCCGCAGGAGCAGGTCGTTGGCCCGGCTGAACGGCCGGGAGCCGAAGAAACCGCGGTCCGCGGACATGGGAGAGGGATGGGCGGATTCGATCGACGGGTAGTCGCCGAGCAGGGGACGGAGGTTACGGGCGTCACGGCCCCAGAGGATGGACACCAGTGGACGGCCGCGCGCCACCAATGCCCTGATCGCCTGCTCCGTGACCTCCTCCCAGCCCTTGCCGCGGTGCGCCGCCGGCCGCCGCGGAGCCGTGGTGAGCGCCCTGTTGAGCAACAGCACACCCTGCTGGGTCCACGGCGTCAGGTCCCCGTTGGACGGCTGGGGCAGCTCCAGATCGGCCTGCAGCTCCCGGTAGATGTTGATGAGGCTGCCCGGCAGCGGCCGCACGTCCGGTGCGACCGAGAACGAGAGCCCCACCGCGTGTCCCGGTGTCGGGTACGGATCCTGTCCGACGATCAGGACGCGGACGTCGTCGAAGGGCTGCTGGAAGGCCCGCAGGACGTTCGGCCCGGCCGGGAGATAGGTGCGTCCCGCGGCGAGCTCCGCGCGCAGGAAGTCACCCATCTCGGCGATCCGTCCGGTCACGGGTTCCAGAGCCTTCGCCCAGCCCGCCTCGACGATTTCATGCAACGGTCGTGGTGCCACGGCGTCACCCTACTGCCGTCCGCGCGGACGCGATCAACCAGTGGCCGCGGCACGACCGGGAATGACCGGTCCGTTGACGAACGGACCGCCTCCCGGGCGGACTTGGCTCGCCCATGCACGCGTCCGGCACACACGCGCACGGACGACGGCGCGGACGGGCGAAAGGCGACGTGCGCGGGCGGGCGCAGAATGACGTGCGCGGACGGGCGGAGGGCGACGTGCGCGGACGGGCGGAGGATGACGTGCACGCACGTGCGACAGGCACGGACGTGCGCAGGCGGACGACTGCGCGGACCGGCTCCATCCGGTGTCAGTCCACGACCGCCGCGCGCACGCACAGCACGTCCGGCAGATGAGAGGCGAGCTGCTGCCAGCTGTCGCCGTCGTCGGCCGACGCGTAGAGCTCGCCGTTGCGGTTGCCGAAGTACACGCCCGCCGGGTCCGCGCCGTCCGTGCACATCGCGTCGCGCAGCACCGTGCCGTAGTGGTCCCCGTCCGGCAGCCCGGCCGCGAGCGGTTCCCAGGTCTTGCCCGCGTCCGCCGTGCGGAAGACGCGACATCGCCGGCCGGCCGGTACCCGGTCCGCGTCGGCGTTGATCGGGAAGACGTACGCGGTGTCCCCGCGGTGCGGATGGGCGGTCACGGCGAAACCGAACGTCGACGGCAGGCCCTCGCCGATGTCCGTCCAGTGCGCGCCCGCGTCGTCGCTGCGGTACACGCCCCAGTGGTTCTGCAGATACAGCCGGTCGGGGACGACCGCGTCGCGTGCGATCTTGTGCACGCACTGGCCGAACTCCGGGTTCGGATCGGGCAGGAACACCGCGGAGACACCGGAGTTGGAGGGGAACCAGCTCGCGCCCCCGTCCTCGGTGCGGAACACCCCGGCCGTGGAGACGGCGACGGTGACGGTCCGCGGGTCGCGCTCGTCGGTGAGGACGGTGTGCAGCCCTTCGCCGCCGCCACCGGGCACCCACCTGCCGCGCGTGGGGTGCTCCCAGAGCGGCCGTACCAGCGTGAAGCTCTCGCCCCGGTCCTCGGAGCGATACAGGGCGGCCGGCTCCGTGCCCGCGTAGACCACGTCCGGTTCGGCCGCCGACGGATGCAGCTGCCAGACCCGCTCCAGCGAGGCCCCGGTGTCCTTGGGGAACTTGACGGGTGCCTGGGCGGGCTCGGTCCAGGTACGTCCCAGGTCGTCGGAGTGGAACACCGACGGGCCCCAGTGCGCGCTGTCGCCCCCGACGAGGAGCCGGGGTGTGCCGTGACGGGTGTCGATGGCGATCGAGTACACGGCCTGCGCGTTGAAGTACGGGCTCTCGTCCCACTCCCAGGCGCCGCCGCGCCGCCGCCCGACGAACAGACCCTTGCGTGTGCCTACGGTGAGCAGGATGCCGGCCATGCCGACCACCTCCGGGACGTCGCTGTCTCAGTCACGGGCCAGTCTGCACCCCGGCACTGACAGTCCCCCTCGGAGAACCCGTCGGCGCAGGTCAGCGGGCGCGGTCGACCAGGACGCCGTCCGGGACGGTGGAGTCACGCGCCGGGGCGGCCGTACGGAGGGACCACGCGGGGTCCTTCGTACGGCCGCCCGGGGCCGGGTGGAGCAGGTCGCGGCCGCCACCCCGCGACCGGGTGCCGTCGGGGTCAGTCGTAAGTGACGTCGGACGTCGAGTACTTGCAGTACGTCCCGTCAGGTCCGCTGCCGATCTCCTTCGGCTCGTCCCCGCTGCTGTTGCCCGTGAAGCGGGTGCAAATCTTGATCTTCTTGCTGCTGTCGCCGTGGACGCGCACCTTGGTCAGGGTCGCGGTGTCGCCGTAGTTCTGGTTGATGCCGACGACCGAGGTGCCGGGAGCCGTCACGTCCACGTCGTTGATGACGATCGTGCGCTTGTACTGCGTGGAGCAGTTGCCGCAGGAGCGGACCAGCTTGCCGAAGTTCGAGACCTGGAAGCCGGTGACGGTCAGCTTGCCGGCGCCGTTGAACTGGAACACCTTGTCCGAGGCAGACTTCGCCCCACCGCCGCTGACCGTGTACGTCGCCGACGACGACTTGCCCTTGAAGGTGGCCGCGTCCTCGCCGACGTCCTCCCACCACACGTTCTGCAGCGTGCAGCTGCCCGAGCAGTGGATGCCGTCGGCCGCCGGGGAGCCGAGGATCACGTTCTTCAGCACGGCCCCGTCGGCCAGCTGGAACAGCGGGTCCTGGCCCTCGTCCTGGCCGTCACCACCGAGGTCGCCGCTGCCGTAGAAGCGCTGGAGTTTGCCGTCGTACGTGCCGGAGACGGCCTTCGTCGCCGTCAGCGGCACGCTGCCCGTGGCGGTCGGCCAGGCCGCGGCCGCGCTCGCGGTGCCCGTCAGGCCGCTCGCGAGGAGGGTCGAGCCGGTCAGTCCGAGAGCGGCCAGGGTGCCGACGAGGGCGCGCCGCCGGGCGGGCCGGGCGCGGTGACGGCGTTGTCCGAGATGCTGACGTACTGGCGATGTCATGTCCCGATTCCTCTTTCAGTGGGGAACAGTGGGGGGAACAGGGGGTCCTGCGGGAGAACCCCGTGAGAGATCCCGTGAGAGATTCCGTGGGGGACGCGCAGGGGTGCCAGAGCTTCCCGGCGCCCGCACCCGCGCCCGAGGTCACCGAGGCGACGACCGGCGAGGCGGGCTCGGCCGGGTGGCCGGCCTCTCCGGTCTTTGCGCTCGTGCACGGGAGGGGCGTGTACGCATGTGGGGTGCGTCCCTTCGGGAGAACCTGGCAGGTCACCTACATGACCGCTGTTCATCATGCTGATCTCCGCGTGCAGGGCGGAGAGCTGTGCGGCGCGGTGCTTCAAAGCCCGGGGAGTGCACTTCCCCAGGTGGTGCGCATGGCTGCGGCTGCCGTTCCGTAGCGGAGGCGGTGCTACCGGGTCACCCCGCTGAACGGAAGGTAAGGGGAAAGCGCTTACTGGTCAACGGTTCGCACAGAACTCACCGACCGGGCGCGGATGTCGGACAGCGAATCTTTTCGATGCGTGGGAGCGGTTCCAGGAGAGCCATGTCCATGCCACGATGCCTCCGCGGTTGCCCCGCGCGTCATGCCGTACGAGCCGTCGAGCCGTGCACGGGAAGGGACGAGGACGTGTCCACCACTGTCGGCAACACCCCGAGGAGGCCGCTCCGTTCGGCGCTCCTCGCGCTCCTCGCAGGACTGGTGCCGTTGCTCGCGGCGACCTTCCTGGCCGTACCGCACGCCTCCGCCGCCGTACCCCCGGCGAACGCTGCCGCGTCCGGGGGGCCGGCTGCCGTGTCCGGAGCGAACGCTGCCGCGTCCGGGGCGTCCGCCGCGGTGCCCACCGGAACCCTCACCGAGGTGACCGACTTCGGCGCGAACCCCAGCAATCTCCGGATGTACCTGTACGTGCCGGAGAGCGTCACCCCGAACCCGGCGGTCCTGGTGGCCGTGCACTATTGCACCGGCTCGGGCCCGGTGTTCTACTCCAACACGGAGTTCGCCTCGCTGGCCGACCGTCACGGGTTCGTCGTGATCTACCCGTCCGTCACCCGCAGCAGCAAGTGCTTCGACGTCTCCTCGCCCCAGGCGCTGCGCCGCGGCGGCGGCAGCGACCCGGTCGGCATCAAGTCCATGGTCGACTGGGTGACGCGCACCTACGACGCCGACACCGGCCGCGTCTTCGCCACCGGTGCCTCGTCCGGCGCCATGATGACCAACGTCCTGCTCGGCGACTACCCGGATGTGTTCGCGGCGGGCGCCGCCTTCTCGGGCGTGCCGTTCGGCTGCTTCGCCACCACCGACGGCTCCGAGTGGAACAGCGCCTGCGCCAACGGCACCGTGAACCGCACCCCGAAGGAGTGGGGCGATCTGGTCCGGGGTGCCTACCCCGGCTACACCGGGCCCCGGCCGCGTATGCAGCTGTGGCACGGCACCGCAGACGACACGCTGCGCTACCCCAACTTCGGGGAGGCAATCGAGCAGTGGACCGATGTGCACGGCCTCGGCCAGACGCCCGCCCGTACCGACTCGCCCGCGTCCGGCTGGACCCGCACCCGCTACGGCGCAACCGGTGACCAGGCCCCCGTCGAGGCCATCAGCCTCCAGGGAGTCGGCCACAACCTGCCCACCACCGGCATGGCGGCCCGCGCGATCACCTTCTTCGGCCTGGACGACGCGGGATCCGGTCCCGGCCCCGAACCGCAGCCGGGCGGCTGCCGGGTGTCCGTCACCACCCAGGCGTGGAACACCGGTCTGATCGCCTCGGTGACCGTCACCAACACCGGCTCCACGCCCGTCGACGGCTGGAAGCTGGGCTTCACGCTCCCGGCCGGGCAGAGCATCACCAACGGGTGGGGCGCCTCCTACGCCCCGGCCACCGGAACGGTCACCGCCACCAACGCCTCGTACAACGGCACGATCGCGGCCGGCGCGAGCGTCTCCATCGGCTATCAGGCGAGCCACACCGGCAACAGCGCCGAGCCCGCCGCCTTCACGCTGAACGGCGCCGCCTGCACTGTCATCTGACGGACGGTTCGGACCGTCATCTGACGGTCCGGACCGTCACTTCGCGACTTCCGCGACTCCGGACACCCCGCCGAAACCCGCCGCCCCAGGAAGGCCCCGCCGCCCGTGAAGCCGTCGTCGACAGGCCCCTCGCCCGAGCCCGTGCAGCAGCCGAGCAGAACGCCGCTCGGCAACCTGATCGCCGTATGGGTTCTGGCCCTGGCCCTCCTCGCCGTCCCGTCCGCGGTCGGCGCCACGGCCGGCGGCGGCGAGACCGCCGTCACCGACCGGGGGCCGGGCCGGGCACAGCCGCACTGGGTGAACACCTGGACCGCGATGCCGCAGCTCACCGAGCCCGGCAACATGCCGCCCGCGCCCTTCACCGGGGACGACGCCGTGCTCGTCGACACGACCCTCCGGCAGACCCTGCGCGTCACCACCGGCGGCGAGCGCATGCGGCTGCGCTTCTCCAACGCCTTCGGCACCACCGCGCTGCCCCTGACGGCGGTGACCGTCGCCCTGCCCCGCGACGGGCGGGCCGGAGTGAGCGCGATCGAGCCCGGCACCCTGCGCGAGGTGACGTTCGGCGGGCGCGCGTCCACCACCGTGCCGGCCGGCGCGCAGGTCGTCTCGGACCCCGTGGACTTCCGCCTCCGGCCGGGCTCCACCCTCACGGTGACCGCCTATCTCGCCGAGGGGCAGCAGTCCCTCGCGCTCACCTCGCACCCGGGTTCCCGCACCACCTCGTACCTCCGGCACGGCGACGGTACGGCCGACGCGGACCTGCCCGGGGCCACGGCCACGGACCACTGGTACCTGCTCAGCGACGTCGAGGTCGTCTCCGGTGCCTCCACGGCCGCGGTCGCCGTCGTCGGCGACTCCCTGACCGACGGCCGGGGCTCCACGACCAACGGCAACAACCGCTGGCCCGACCAGTTCTTCGACCGGCTGCGGGAGCACCCCGCCACCGCCGACGTCGCCGTCCTCAACCAGGCCGCGGGCGGCAACCGCGTCCTCGCCGACGGCCTCGGCCCCAATGTCCTCGCCCGCCTCGACCGCGACGTCCTCGCCCGCAGCGGTGTCGCCTGGCTGATCGTCTTCGAGGGGATCAACGACATCGGCACCGCCGAGGCCACCGGCACGGCCCAGCGCCGCGTCACCGAGGACCTGATCGCCGCGTACGAGCAGATCGTCGTCCGCGCGCACGCGCAGGGCATCCGGGTGTACGGCGCGACGCTGCTGCCCTTCGGCGGCAACACCATGTACGACGACCCGGACGGGCTGCGCGAGTCCTCGCGCCGGGCCGTCAACGAGTGGATCCGCACCAGCGGCCGGTTCGACGCCGTGATCGACCTGGACCGCGCGGTCCGCGACCCGGACGATCCGCGCCGGCTGCGCGCCGGACTCCACGACGGGGACTGGCTCCACCTCAATCCCGAGGGCTACCGGATCCTCGCCGCCGCCGTCCCCACCCGGCTCTTCCGCACTCCGGCCCGCCCGCAGGACCTCGCCACCGGCTGACGCCGACGGGGGGCGAGCGGGGCCGGACCGGTGGCGCGCGGCCGGCCCCGGCTTGTTGCCCCTGCTCCCCGGGGTCATTCTTGGACATATGGTGACGGCTCCGCGTGGCCCCGAGCGGACGGACCCGGCCGGCGACGCCCTGGCCGTGGTCGACGCAGACGGCACCCTGACGGGCTGGAGCGAGGGAGCCCGCCTGCTGACCGGTCACACGGCCGCCGAGGTCACCGGCCGGCCGGCGGCCGAGCTGGTGGACGGGGACCCGGCCGGGGCCTGGCGGACCCTCTGCGCGGGCGGGGAGGCGACGGTGCCCCTCCGCCACCGCGACGGACGGCGGATGGACATCACGCTGCGGGCGTGCCCCGTACGGGGGGAGCAGCCGGGCTACGTCGTCACCACGGCCGCGAAGAATCCGGCGGAGCCGGAGGGCGTCCTCATGGGGGCGGCCTTCCAGCAGGCATCCATGCCGATGTACGTCTTCGACACCGAACAGCGGTATCTGCGCCTGAACGACGCGGCGTGCCGGGTCATGGAACGGTCGGAGGCGGAGGTCAGGCACCGGTACTACCCGGACACCGTGGACGACGCCGGCTTCCTGCGGCATCTGCGCATGGTGGTGGAGAGCGGGCGGCCGGTCCGCTACGAGAGCCGGACCACCGCGCCGTCCGGACGGAGCGCGCACGCCTGGATCATCGAGATGTGGCCGGTGCGCGACTCCTCGGGCGAACTGATCGGCACGGCGCTCGCCGCGCTGGACAGCAGCGAGCAGTATCTGGCCCGGCAGCGGCTGGCCATCCTGAACGAGTCCGCCGACGCGCTCGGCACCCGGCTGGACGTGTCCCACACCGCCGAGGAGCTGGCCACGCTGGTGGTGCCCCGGCTCGCGGACTGCGCGACCGTCGACCTCCTCGACTCGGTGCTCCAGGGTGAGGAACCCCCCATGGGTGCCGTGGGCGGTGACGCGAAGCTCTGCCGGGTCGCGCACCGGTCGTCGCTGGGCGCGCCCGGAGCGGAGTCCGGGACCGGCGTGGGCGCGGCGGAGAGCCACCCGCCCACCTCGCCGCCGATGCGCGCGCTGGCCTCCGGCGGGGTCGTGCTCGCCCGGACCGGGACCCCCGACGTCGACGAGTGGCTCGCGCGGCGGGCGCTGCACCACCCCGGGCTGCGCGCGTGGCTGGGCCACGAACTCTCCCTGATGGCCGTACCCCTGGTGGCACGGGGCACGACGCTGGGCGTGGCGTTGTTCGCCCGGGCCCTGACGCCCGGACGGACCGTCCCCTTCGGGCCCGACGACGTCTCCCTCGCCCACGAGCTGACCAGCCGGGCCGCCGTGTGTGTGGACAACGCCCGCCGCTACACCCGGGAGCGGACCACCGCGCTGGCCCTGCAGCGCAGTCTGCTGCCGCAGGACATCTCGGGTCAGGTGGCCGTCGAGTTCGCCTCCCGGTATCTGCCCGCGCTGTCGCAGGCGGGGGTGGGCGGCGACTGGTTCGATGTGATCCCGCTGTCCGGAACCCGGGTGGCGCTGGTCGTCGGCGATGTCGTGGGCCACGGCATCCACGCCTCGGTGACCATGGGCCGGCTCCGTACGGCCGTGTGGACGCTGGCCGATGTCGATCTGCCGCCGGACGAGCTGCTCACCCACCTGGACGACCTGGTCGGACATCTCGCGACCGACGAGAGCGGCAGCGCCGCGGAGATCGCGGCGACCTGTCTGTACGCCGTCTACGATCCGGTGGCCCGGCGCTGCACGATCGCCTCCGCCGGACATCCCCCGCCCGTGGTCCGGCTGCCCGACGGCAGTGTGCGGACTGTCGAGATGTCCGCCGGCCCGATGCTCGGCGTGGGCGGGCTGCCGTTCGAGGCCACCGAGATCCAGCTGCCGGAGGGCTCCCTGCTGGTCCTCTACACCGACGGGCTGATCGAGGGCCGTGAGCTCGACGTGGACTCGGGCCTGCGGGCCCTGTGCGCCGCCCTCGCCGCCCCGGCCGAGAGCCTCGACGCCCTGTGCGACACCGTGCTGCGCTCCTGCCTGCCGGACCGGCCCAGCGACGACGTGGCACTGCTGGTCGCCCGCACCGAGGCCCTCCACGAGGAACGGGTGGCCGTCTGGGACATGCCCGCCGACCCGGCGATGGTCGCCACCGCCCGCCAGCACACCATCGAACAGCTCGCCCGCTGGGGGCTGGAGGAGGTCTCCTTCGTCACCGAGCTCGTGGTGAGCGAGCTGGTCACCAACGCCATCCGCTACGGCGGTGCCCCCATCCAGCTGCGGCTCATCCGCGACAACTCGCTGATCTGCGAGGTGTCCGACGCCAGCAGCACCACGCCGCATCTGCGCCGGGCCCGCACCTACGACGAGGGCGGCCGGGGCCTCCTCCTGGTCGCCCAGCTCACCGACCGCTGGGGCACCCGCCCGAACCGCAACGGCAAGACCATCTGGGCGGAGCAGTCGCTGCCGCCGGAGGGCTGAGCGGGGCGGCCCTCGGGAGGGCCGCCACCAGGGCCCTCCCGGGGGCCGCCCCCTCGGGCGTCAGACGGACCGGTGGTACTGGTCAGGAACGAACGGCTCGGCACCCAGCTCGCGGGCCGCGTGCCGCGCCCACGACGGGTTGCGCAGCAGCTCGCGGCCCAGCAGCACCGCGTCAGCCTCCCCGTTGGCGAGGATCTTCTCGGCCTGCTCGACGTCCGTGATGAGGCCCACGGCGGCGACGGGCAGCGTGGTCTCGGCCTTCACCCGTGCGGCGAAGGGGACCTGGTAGCCGGGGCCGGTGACGATGCGCACACCGGAGGCGTTGCCGCCGGTCGACACATCGAGCAGGTCCACGCCGTGCTCCTGCAGCTCGGCGGCGAAGCGCACCGTGTCGTCGGTCGTCCAGCCGCCCTCCTCCAGCCAGTCGGTGGCGGAGATGCGGAAGAACAGCGGCTTGTCCTCGGGCCACACCGCACGCACGGCGTCCACGACCTCGAGGGCGAAGCGGACGCGGTTCTCGTACGAGCCGCCGTACTCGTCGTCCCGCTGGTTGGAGTGCGGGGAGAGGAACTCGTTGATCAGGTAGCCGTGGGCGCCATGGATCTCGGCGACCTCGAAGCCGGCGGCCAGGGCGCGGCGGGCCGCGTCCGCGAACAGGGCGACGGTCTCGCGGATCTGCTCGACGGTGAGCTCGGCGGGCACCGGGTGGCCCTCCTGGAACGGCACGGCGCTCGGCGCGAGCGGCTGCCAGCCGTACGCCTCGGGGCCGACCGGCTCGCCGCCCTTCCAGGTGCGCTCGGTGGAGGCCTTGCGGCCGGCGTGCGCCAGCTGGATGCCGGGGACGGTGTTCTGTGTCTTCAGGAAGTCCGTGATCCGGCGGAACGCCTCGACCTGGGTGTCGTTCCAGATGCCGAGGTCGTAGGGCGAGATCCGGCCCTCGGGGCTGACGGCGGTGGCCTCGACGATGATCAGGCCGGTGCCGCCGGTGGCGCGCGCCGCGTAGTGGGCGAAGTGCCAGTCGTTCGGGGCGCCCGTCAGAGGACCCTCCGGAGCGGCCGAGTACTGGCACATCGGGGGCATCCACACCCGGTTCGGGATGGTCAGCTCACGCAGGGTGTAGGGCTCGAACAGCGCGCTCACGGAGAACTCCATTCGTGGCGAGGGGGGCTACGACGACTCGTACGATAAGCATCGTAGTACGGCGTGTGTCAAACTACGATGACTCTCGTACAATGAGGCAACCCCTGAGCCCTCGATACCGCCGAGCCGCTGAGCCGAAGTGGAGCCGCCGTGACGATCCCCGCCCCCGCCGGTGCCGGCGGCCGTGAACTGCCGCATCCTCCGCGTGAGGAGATCCGTCTGGAGGGCGTGCTGCAGGCCCTGTCCGACCCGATGCGGCTCCGCATCGTGCGGGAGCTCGCCGCCGGCGGTGACGAGCTCTCCTGCTCGCAGTTCGACCTGCCGGTCACCAAGTCCACGACGACGCACCACTTCCGGGTACTGCGGGAGAGCGGGGTGATCCGGCAGGTCTACCGGGGCACGGCCAAGATGAACGGTCTGCGCGCGGACGACCTGGACGCCCTGTTCCCCGGACTGCTCGACGCCGTCCTCGACGCGGCCGCCCGGCAGGCCGACCGGCTGGGCGGCTGACCGGGCTCACGCGGTACCGGGCGCCCGGCTGCCCGGCCGACGGCCGCGCACCCTTGGCGCCGCCGTGCGGGGTGACGTCCGTTCTCGTACGCCCGTACGAGGACGCCGTGCGCTCCCGCCGGCCCGTCCGCGGCCGGCGCCGACGCGTCGTACCGGAGCCGCGCCCGCGCACACGCCCGCGTGCGCTCCCGTCAGACCGTGCCGCCCCGCGCCGCCGCCAGCAGGGACCCCCAGTCGGACAGCTTGACCACGCTCCGCCCGAGCGATGCCCCGAGCTCCGCCTCGGCCTGCTCGATCGCCTGCCAGCCGGACCACTCCACGGGCACATGGCCCTCCGCCCGCAGCACCGCGAGCGGATCGCCCGGCAGCTCGCGCCGTACGAGGGCGGGCGCGTCCTCCAGCAGCGAGGTCACCGTCTCCTTGGCGCACGGCCGGTTGGTGCCGATCACTCCGGTCGGGCCCCGTTTGATCCACCCGGCCACGTACTCGCCCGGCGCGACCACGCCCTCGCGCAGCACCCGCCCGGCGAGATGCGGCACCGTGCCGTGCTCGGCGTCGAACGGCAGCCCCTCCAGCGGCACCCCGCGATAGCCCACCGACCGCAGCACCAGCTGGGCCTCGATCTCCTCGTACCGCCCGGTGCCGGTCAGCCCGCCCCGGCCGTCCGGCTCCGTCCGCTCGAAGCGCACCGCGCCCACGCGGTCGCCGTCGGCGGCGTCGGGCAGGAGTGCGACGGGCCGCAGGTGGAAGCGCAGCCGCAGCCGGTGCCGGACGGTGTCGCCGGGAGCCGCGTCCGCCGCCCAGCCGCGCAGCACCTCGACGTTGCGGCGCTGGGGGCCGGGCAGGGCCGAGGGGTCGGCGTACCCGGGGTCGAGCTCCAGCTCCGCCCGGTCCACGGTGACCTTCGTGTCCGGGAGGGTGCCCAGCTCCCGCAGCTCCTTGGTGGTGAAACGGGCCTGTGACGGACCGCGCCGCCCCACCATGTGGACCTCGGTGACCTCGCTGGCGGCGAGCGCGCTGAGCGCCGCCTGCGGCATGTCGGTGGGGCTCAGCTCGGTGACGCCGCGCGCCAGCATCCGGGTCACGTCCACCGCGACGTTGCCGACGCCGATGACGACGGCCGTGCGCACCCCGGGCAGGAAGCCGTCCGTGACGGCGTCCGGGTGGGCGCTGTACCAGGACACGAACTCGGTCGCCGACCAGCTGCCGCGCAGCTCCTCGCCGGGGATGCCGAGCCGGCGGTCCGTGGCGGCGCCCACGCAGTAGACCACCGCGTGGTAGAGCTCGCCCAGCCGGGTGACGGGCAGCCCCGCCGGGCCGATCTGGACGCCGCCCAGGAAGCGCACCCGGTCGTGTTCCAGCACGGTCCGCAGGGTGTTCTGCAGGGACTTGATCTTCTCGTGGTCGGGCGCGACGCCGTAGCGCACCAGGCCGTACGGGCACGGCAGCCGGTCGAGGACGTCGACGCGCACCCCGGCATCCTGCTGGACGAGACTCTGGGCCGAGTACACCCCGCTCGGTCCCGAGCCGACGACGGCGACACGCAGCACTGCGGAGCTCCTTACCCGAGGCCTTACCCGAGGAGATCGCTGATGCCTTCAGCATCGCACCGCGCCGGGCGACGGGGGAGAGGGCGCGATGCCGGTAGGCCGTACGGCGCGGGAAACGGAACGCGATGACGCGCGGGGGGCGGAACGCCGTACGGCACGGGGCCGGGCGGGGTCGTGGCAGGCCGTGCGGCGGGTACGGCGCGGGCCGCTGCGCTGACGGGGTGCGGTGGACGGTCCCGGCGTGCGTGCCTCTTCCGCCCAGGTGTGATCATTCACTTACGTTCCGTATGTGACGGAAGCATCCTTTCTTAATCTTTCTGATCGAAATTGGCCGGATAGTGATGTCTCCGTGTGGCCCGCGTGGCAGCTGCGGGACCGGGCGGGTGTCACGGTGTGGTTCCGCGCCCGGCTGGCCTTCACCGACGGCGCCCGCGTCGACGCGCTCGCCGTGGCGGCCGGGGATCATGTCTCCATCGAGGAGGTGCGCTCCGAGCCGCCCCTGGACCTCGACGACCTGGCCGTGCTCGCGGACTGGCTGGAGGGTCCGCTGTTCGAGGCGTGTGTCGGCGCGCGGTCCGGACGGTCCGGGGCCTCTGGTCCGTGCGGACCCCCGGGGGCGTCCGGACACCCGGAACCGTCCGGATCGTCCGGAGCGCTCGGGCCGTCCGGCGAGTCCCGGCAGAAGGCGTCGCGGCACATCCGGCCCGCCTGGCCGCGCGGCACCGAGGGTCGCCGGCTGGTCGCCGAGGAGTACCGTGCGGCGCAGGAGCGGGGCACCGATCCGGTGCTCGCCGTGATGTGCGCGACGGGCCACAGCCGACGCAGAGCGCTCAGGCTGATCGCCGGGGCACGCGATGCCGGCCTGCTGCCGCCCCGCCACGTACGGCGCTAGACGAGTCCCGGTCCCCGCCCCGCCGCTGTCCCTGCCCTTGTTCCACCCCGGCCTCGGGCATCCTCACAGCATGTCGCGCATCCGGCCGATCTCGGACGTCTGCTGGGCGATGACGTCGTCGGCCATCTCCTCGATCTGGAGGTTGTTGCCCTCCGCCTTCACCTCCGTGGCCATGGTGATCGCCCCGTCGTGATGCGTGATCATCAGCTTCAGGAAGAGTTCGTCGAACGCCTTGCCCCTGGCCGCGCGCAGCTTCTTCAGCTGGGCCTCGGTCGCCATGCCGGGCATCGCCTCGTGCTGATGG
The DNA here is from genome assembly GCF_014650915.1 of Streptomyces poonensis. GTDB lineage: Bacteria > Actinomycetota > Actinomycetes > Streptomycetales > Streptomycetaceae > Streptomyces > Streptomyces poonensis. The sequence goes on from NZ_BMVW01000018.1 coordinate 119,395, forward strand.
CCGTCGGCTCCCGAACCGTCCGCCCTCTCCTCACCGTTGGATTTCAGCCACCCGTCCATGGCGGCGATCTCCGGCCCCTGTGCGGCGGAGATCCGCTCGGCGAGCCGCTGCACTTTGTCCGAATCCGCGCGCTGAGGAACGAGTTTCGTCATCTCCAGTGCCTGGGCATGGTGCTCGATCATCATCCGCGCGTAGGAGAAGTCCGCGGAGTTGGGAGAGTCGTCCTCGGCGCGCCGCTGCTCCGCGTCGGCGGCGGAGAGGGTCTCGGCCGCCTCGCCGGGCTCGCCGGGCGCGATCACCGAGGGGCCGGTCGCGCTGGCCGAGTCCGTGCCCCCGCCGGAGTCGGATCCGGAATCGCAGCCCGCGAGCACGAGCACGGCGGCCGCCAGCGACACCGCGATCAGCGGCGCCCGGGGTGTACGGCGAACGAGCACAGTGACCTCCAGATGGGCACAGAACTGACGGACACCTCGTGAGTGTCGGTGACCGGTCTAGCACGGTTCCCTGCGTGAGTGATCAAAACAATTCATTACGAGTACGTTTCCGTCTGTTGATCTGTGCATGCAAAGGACGATACTGCGGGGGTCCGTGAACCGTTCAACTGTGAACGGCGACAAGGGAGGACGCAGTGACCCTGTTGAACAACCCGCGAACACGGCGGAGACGCCTGGGCGTTGCCGCCACGGCGGCCGGGCTCCTGGCCGCGCTGCTCACGGCGGCCCCGGCGGTGGCGACCCCCGACCCCGGGGACGCTCCCGTCCAGGAGAAGAGCGTCTCGAAGAGCGACGTCGCCGAGGCGAGGGCGGCGATCGAGGCCGGGGAGATACCCGCACAGGACGAGGTCGTCCACTCCTCGAACATCACGCACCTCACCAACATCCCCAAGGACGCGCTGGCCGGCACCAACTCCGACCTGGCCTTCCAGGGCAAGTACGCCTTCGCCGGCAACTACGACGGCTTCCGTATCTTCGACATCAGCAACCCGAAGGCGCCCAAGACGGTCTCCCAGGTCCTCTGCCCGGGTTCGCAGAACGACATCTCGGTCTCCGGCGACCTGCTGTTCCTCTCCACCGACTCCTCGCGCAGCGACGACTCCTGCAACAGCACCACGCAGCCCGCGACCGAGAAGTCCTCGTGGGAGGGCATGAAGGTCTTCGACATCAGCGACAAGCGCAACCCGAAGTACGTCGCCGCCGTCGAGACCGCCTGCGGCTCGCACACGCACTCGATCGTGCCCGAGCGCAAGAACGTCTACATCTACGTCTCCTCGTACTCGCCGAGCGCGTCCTTCCCCGACTGCCAGCCGCCGCACGACGGCATCTCGGTCATCAAGGTGCCGCGCAAGGCCCCCGAGAAGGCGGCCGTGGTGGGCTTCCCGGTCCTCTTCCCCGGTGAGGGCGTCGACGGCGGCGGCAACCCGGGCGCGCCGACCAACCCGGGCGTGTCCAAGACGACCGGCTGCCACGACATCACCGTGCTGCCCTCCAAGGACCTCGCGGCGGGCGCCTGCATGGGTGACGGCATCCTGTTCTCCATCAAGGACCCGGAGCGCCCGAAGGTCATCGACCGGGTCCAGGACAACGTGAACTTCGCGTTCTGGCACTCGGCGACCTTCAACCAGAAGGCGAACAAGGTCGTCTTCACCGACGAGCTGGGCGGCGGCTCCGCGGCCACCTGCAACGCGGCCATCGGCCCCGACCGCGGCGCCAACGGCATCTACGACATCGTCGGCAAGGGCGACAAGCAGAAGCTGGTGTTCCGCAGCTACTACAAGATCCCCCGCCACCAGGCCGACACCGAGAACTGCGTCGCCCACAACGGCTCGCTGATCCCGGTCAAGGGCAAGGACATCATGGTCCAGGCCTGGTACCAGGGCGGTGTCTCGGTCTGGGAGTTCACCGACTCGGACAAGCCCAAGGAGATCGCGTACTTCGAGCGCGGCCCGCTGTCCACCGGCGCCCTCACGCTCGGCGGCTCCTGGTCGGCGTACTACTACAACGGCTACATCTACTCGAACGACATCGCGAAGGGCCTGGACGTCCTGAAGATCAGCGACCGGCGCACGGACCCGGGCAGCCGCATCCGCCTGGACGAGCTGAACGTCCAGACGCAGCCGGACTACTTCGACTGACCGGATTACTTCGACTGACCGGACTATTTCGGCTGACCGGTCCGGTCGGACTGACCCGTCCGGCCCGTCCGGCCCGTCCGGCCCGTCCGGCCCGTCCGGCCCGTCCGGTCCGTTCCTTCCGGCCGGCACAGCTCCGTCGAGAAGAACCGTGACAGATCCCTGTCGCACGCCCCGCCGGGTCCCTCGGGACCCGGCGGGGCGCCCGCGTCCCAGTCGAGCCCGTAGCGCCGGAACAGCTCGGTCCGCAGCACGGTGACGGGCAGCGGCACGTTCGGCAGCACCATCGCGTACACCGAGCCCATCAGCAGGGAGCGCAGCAGCGCGTAGTCGGCGGTGGTCTCCGCGGAGCCGTGCCGCGCGACCGTGTCCCGCAGCAGTTCGGCGAGCCGTTGCTGCTCGGGGCACTGCACGAAGCCGTCCGGGTCGAGCAGCCCCGCCATGTGCTGGCGCATCAGCACGGGCCGGTCCCGGGCGAGCCCGAGGATCGCGTCGATCGCCCGGGCCATCCGTTCCCGGCCGTCCTCGGTGCGCGGTTCGCGCTCCAGGGCCTCCTCCAGCGTCCGGTGCATCAGCCGGTGCACGGCCGACTGCACCAACTGCCGCTTGCCCGGGAAGTAGTACGACACCAGCCCCCGAGCCGACCCGGCCCGGTCCGCGATGTCCCCGAGCGTCGTCGCCTCGTACCCGCGCTCGCCGACCAGTTCCACCGCAGCCTGAAGCAGCCGTTCCCGGGAGCGCCGCCGCAATTCTTCATTGACCGAGGCGCTGCGCGGGGACATCCTGTAACTCCTGCGTTGACTGGCTGCCAGCCAACTATACTCAGCGCGACCGGGAGAACACCCTGCGAGGGGACTCCCGGGTTGCCCTTCGCCCCGGGCCACGCGGGGGATGGTCCGGGGCGGACGGGCTGCCTCACCCGCGCTGTCGGTCTGCCAGATCCAGAACCGGCCGCAGCCCGTCCGGCCGTCGCGCGGCCGGCAGATGGTCCACGAAGTGCACCGCGCAGCCCAGCGCGGCCGCGCCCCCGTCCGCCCGGCGGTCGTCCCCCACCATCAGGGTGTCCCGCGGATCGGCGCCCAGGGCCTCGCAGGCGGTGGCGAACAGCCGCGGATCGGGCTTCTGGACACCGTGCTCGTACGAGAGCACGTACGCGTCGACATACGCGTCGAGGCCGTGATGGCGGAAAACGGGCCGCAGATCCCAGCCGATGTTGCTGACCACCCCGACGGCCACCCCGCGCCCGTGCAGGGTGGCGAGAACCTCCGCCGCGTCCGGGTAGGGCTCCCAGGCGGCCGGGGCCATGTGACGGTCGTACAGGGCGTCGTGGAGGTCCGGGGAGGGCAGCTCCACCCGGCGCGAGAGGGCGGTGTACGCGCTCCGGTGCAGTTCCGCGCTCACGTCACGGGTCCGCCACACCTCCTGGAGATCCTCCGGGACCAGTGCGGGAGCGGCCCCGCCGGGCAGCGCCCCCGCCGTCTCCAGGGCTTCGGCCGTACGCAGCAGCTCCCGCTCCGGCAGGACGAGACCGCGCTCGCCCAGCACCGTCCGCAGACAGGTCCCGGTGGATTCGATCCGGAAGAGCGTTCCGGAGAAGTCGAAGAGCACGCTTCCGTTCGCCACGAGATGATCCTTCGGCGGACGCGTCGCACCCGTCAAGTGCCCCGCGCGTCCCGCCACTTCCCGTACGAGACCACCGTCAGCACCACCACGAGGGAGCCCAGCAGCCAGCCGCCCAGGACGTCCGACGGCCAGTGCACACCGAGCCAGACGCGGGTCAGGCCGACACCCAGCACGGAGACCACCGCCACGGTGAGGGCCGTCAGCCACAGGGCGCGCCCGGCGCCGTACAGACGCAGCAGCCACAGCAGCAGGCCGCACACCACCGTGGCGGTCATGGCGTGCCCCGACGGGAAGGCCGCGTAGTGCGCGGAGTCGACCGGGTCGGGCCACTCGGGGCGCTCCCGGCCGATCGCGGCCTTCAGGCCCTGCTGCACCAGCGTGCCCAGCGCGACCGCGACCACCAGCCAGGCGGCGAGCCACCGTTCCGCGTGTCTCCACAGCACCCACACGACGGCGACCGCGGCGAGGACGCGCATCGTGACGGGGTCCCACACCCAGTCCGTGAGGATGCGGAAGGTCTGCGTGACGCCGGGTTCGCCGACCGCCCAGCGGTGCGTGGTGCGGGCGATGTCCCCGTCCAGCGACATCAGCGGCTGCCAGGAGGCGGCCACCAGCAGCAGAAGCAGGACGGTGGGCACCGCGAGGGCGACGGCGGCGCGCACGGCCGCGCGCGGGCCCGCGGGACGGGGTGGTGAGTCGAGGTGTGGGGGGCGCATGGAGGTGATCCTGTCCGACCCGCGGGGGCCGGGGTCAACTCCTCAGCGTGAGAATGACGTCACGCCGTGCGCCGGAACTCGAAGGGACGCCCGTCAGTTGTAGATGAATGGCCCGTTGCGAACGGATGCCCCTGCCGTGAACGACGTGAACGTACGGCCGTCGGCGTGCTCCGTTCTCCCGCGCGGTGCGGCCGGCCTACCCGAGCGCCCGCAGCCCCGGTACGAACGTCACCAGCACCGGGATCACCGGAACGAGGGCCGCGGCCGCCGTCAGCCGCAGCCGCCGGACCGCCGGGAGCCGGTCCGGCGGGGTCAGCAGGCGGTGGACGCGCTGCGGGACATGGGCCTGCGGCGTCGGGCAGGGGCCGAACACCCCACGGTCCTCGTTGAGTTCGACCAGCGCGAGGGCGGTGGTGAGGCGGCCGAAGCGGCGGGAGGCCATGTCGTCGGCGGCGAGCTCCACCAGACGGTGCATCTCGTCACGGAACGCGGCGAACACGGGCACCTGCGGGAAGCCGTCCGCGAGCGCCGCCGAGCAGTGCAGCAGCCAGTCGTGCCGGGCCCGCGCGTGACCCTGCTCATGCGCGAGCAGGGCGTCCAGCTGCCGGCCCTTCAGACGCCGCAACGCGGCCGTGGTGACGACGAGCTGCGGCTGCGCGCCGGGCAGCCACCAGGCGTCCGGGCGCTCGCCCTCCAGCACGACCAGAGGGTCGGCACCCGGCTCCTCCCCGGGCAGCAGCGGGGCGCGTACGAGGAGTTCGGCCCGCCGCAGACGACGGCGCCGCCGCGCGCGGACCACCTCCCGGACCAGCATCGCCCCGGTCCACACGCCGCCGCTCGCCAGGACCACGGCGGTCGTCGCGGCCCACGGGCGGCCCGTGCTCAGCGCGTACGCCTCCACGACCCCGTGCGGCGCGGGCGCGAACACCTGGCCGCGGACGGCGGCCCAGGCGGCGGCCGCGCTCAGCGTCATCGACAGCGCGCAGCACAGCAGCACGGCCACCACCACGCACTGCCACACCCACAGGGCGACCACGGGCTCGCGGTCCGGCCAGTCGGCCCGGGCGAGCAGCCGCGGAGCGACGACGGCGGCCAGGGCGCCGAGCAGCATCAGTGCCGCGGGGACCATCATGAGGGAAGCCTATGAGGGCCGTGGGCCGCGGCGACATGGGGCCGGACGGCAAAGTGACGCAGACCACGGTTTCGTACAGCGCCGACAGGGCGCCGACCCGAGGGCGTGCCCGGTCCGGGGCCGCCGGCGCACCGTGGCTCCGGCTCCGCTCACAGCGCCAACAGCATGGCGAGCATCGCGATGCCCATCGACAGCCGGCACGCGCGCGCGACCTCCGGCCGGTCGCCCCAGCCGACCGTCCCGGTGCCGCTCGCCGCCGCCCGTGCGCCGCCGGTGTCCCCGGCCCGGGCCGCCATGGGGACCAGCCGGGCGCCGGACCACAGGACGTATCCCGCGAAATAGAGCAGCAGCGCGCCGGTCACCAGGGGCTCGCCGGAGCCGCCGTGCCCGGCGTGGGCGGGGGCGGCGGGAGCGGCGGCCATCACCGCGGCCATGTAGACCATGGCCAGCGCGCCCACCGAGTGATGCAGATGGCCCGAGCACGTCCGGGCCGCCCACAGAGCGCGCAGCGCGGCCGCCCCGAACGCGGCCGCGCACACCAGCCAGGCCCAGCGCGGGGGCGCCAGGACGGCGGCGGGCACGGCCATCGCGGCCATGGCGAAGCCCATCAGCGCCTCCCCGCCCGCGGCCCGGCGCTGCTCCTCGACGGAGCTGCGCATCCGCAGCAGGCAGTAGGCCCCGGTCGCCGCGCACAGCGCGACCAGCGGCCACCCGGACGAAGCCGCTCCGTGCATCGCGCACCTCCCCACTCGGCGGTCTCCCGGGACTCGCCGGCCCGGACGGTCCCGGCTGTTTCGGGCGAGCCGGTCCGGACAACTCGGTCAGGGGATGCCCCGGCAGAGCGAAGAGCACGCGGGCGCGGAGAGGCCGTACGGGAGCTCAGGGAATCATTTACTTGTAAAACACCTGCTAATATTGACGGAATGAGCAGTAGCAGTATCGGAACCTCGCCCGTGCGCCGCCTCCGGCTGTCCGGGGTGCTGCGCCTCGGCCGCCCCTCCGCCATCTGGTTCAAGCCCGCCCTCAGCGTCGTCGCCGCGGTCGCCCCGCCGAACCTGACCCTCGTCGCGCTCGGCCGCCTCGACCTCGCGATGTACACGATGGCCGGGTCTCTCTGCGCGCTCTACGCCCACAACCGCCCCTACGCCGCTCGCGCGCGCGTCCTCGCGCTGGTGATCCTGGGGATGCTGGCCGGCCTCGGCACAGCGCTCGTCACGGCCTCGCTCACCTCGAACGGGGTCGTGCTCGTCACCGTCGGCGCCCTGCTCGCCGCCGCGCAGAAGGCACTGTGCGACGCGACCCGCATCGGGCCGCCCGGCAACGTGATCTTCGCCTTCGTCGCCTCGGCCGCCCTGTTCGTGCCGCAGACCCTCGGCCAGGTGCCGGGACATCTCGCGCTCGCCGCCGCCGCGGGTGCCTGGGCCTGGATCGTGGGCATGGCCCCCGCCCTGCTGCGCCCCCACGGACCGGAGCGCCGGGCGACCGCGGACGCCCTGTACGCGGCGGCCGCCCACGCGGAGAGCGGAGACCCGGCGGCCCGCGCCCGTGCCGCGGCGGCCGTCCACACCGCCTGGCAGGTCCTGCTCGCCAGCGGCGCCCGCCCGGCCACCCGGCGCGCCCTGGAACGGCTCGTGGTGCGCGCCGAGGTCGCCCTCGCCGCACCCGCCGACGCCGACCCGGAGGGGCTGCGGGCCCAGGCCCGCGACCTGCGCGGCTCGCACGCGGTCCCGCGCGCGGGCGACCTGGGCGAGGCGGCCGACGACGTGGTGGGCGCGGAGATCGAGCGGGCGACGCCCGCCCCGCGGTGGTGGCGCGGACTCGGCCCGCTCGCCCCCGTCGCCGCGCGCACGGCCCTCGGCTGCGCCCTCGCCGGATACGCCTCCCTCGCGATCGGCGTCGGCCGCCCCTACTGGGCGCTGGTCACCGCCGCCTCGCTCTACCAGGTCAACATGACCCTGACCTGGAACCGGACCGTGCAGCGCGTCGTCGGCAACCTCGCCGGCGTCCTGGTCTTCGCCGCCGTCGCCCCGCTCGCCCACCTCTCCCCGCTCGCCATCGTCCTGTGCTGCCTGGCCTTCAACTTCGGCGCCGAGGCCCTGATCAGCCGCAACTACTGGCTCGGCTCGGTCTGTGTGACCCCGATGGCGCTGCTCATCACGGAGTTCGCGCACCTCCAGAGCGCCGGTGAACTGATCACCGACCGGATCCTGGACACCCTGGTCGGCGCGATCGTCGGCTTCGTCGCGGCGCTCGCCGTCACCAACCGGCGCTCGGGCAGCCGCCTCGAGGAGGCCGTCGCCGCCGTGGAGCGCGCCCGGGAACACGCGGCACGGACGCTCGCCGACCCCGCCGCCGGCCCTGCCCGGCTGCTGGCGGCCCGCCGCGAGCTCGCCGCCGCACTGGTCGACCTGCGGGCCACCGCCGACGCCGCGGCCGGCGAGTGGTGGCAGCGCGCCCTGCCCGAGGAGCGGGTGATGAGCGCCGAGCAGGCCGGGCATCGTACGCTCGCGGCGACGGTACGACAGCGGACACAGCACACTGCGGAGGGCACAGGGGCATGACGGCGGGCAGCGGGGGAGCGGGCGCGGCGGACGGCGCGGTCGGAGGGGCGGCCGCCGGGACGGTCGCCGGAGCGGGCGGGCCCGACGGCGCGGACGGCGGGCGGACGGTCACCGGTGCGGGCGGGCCGGACGGCGCCCCCGCCGGTCCGCCCGCACCGGTGACCGGCGGCGACACGGTGGCCAAGGTGGTGCGCCAGTGGCGTGCCGTCCACCCGGAGCTGGACACCGGCCCCATGGAGATCATCGGCCGGGTGAACCGCTGCGCCGCCCTGCTCCAGCAGGCCGAGGACGCCCCGCTGCGGCGCGCCGGGCTCACCCGCCCCGAGTTCGACGTCCTCGGCACCCTGCGCCGTACCGGACACGAGCTGACCCCGAGCGAGATCGCCCGCGAGACGTTCTCCTCGGGGGCCGCCGTCACCAAGCGCCTCAAGCAGCTGACCGAGCGCGGTCTGGTCGAGCGGCGCGGCGACGACCGCGACCGGCGCGTGGCCCACGTCCGGCTGACGGACGCCGGACGCGACCTCGTCGACACCATCATCCCGGAGCAGCTCGGGTACGAGTCGGCCGTCCTGTCCGGGCTGGACGGCGACGGACAGCGCGCGCTCGCCACGCTGCTGGGCGAGCTGCTGATCCAGCTGGAGGGCAGGCTGGGCTCCTCGCGCCTGTGAAGAATCGTTCCGGACGGGGCTGCCCCGGAGGGACTGTGCCCGGGACCGTTCCGGGGCCGCTCCGGGGAAGGGCGTGACCTAGATCCCCGGCCGGTACCGCAGCGGATGGTCGGCCGGCACCTCCACGAGCACGATCTCCGTGCCGTCCGGGTCGGCGATCCACATCTCGATCAGCCCCCACGGCTCCTTGACCGGAGGCCGGCGCACCTCCACCCCGGCGGCCGACAGCTCCTCGTGCGCCGCCGCGACGTCCGGCACCTGGAGCCAGAGCTTGAGCGCGGGGGAGGGCGGGGTGTCCGCGCGGCCCGCGACCTCCAGGAAGCCGCCGCCCAGGAAGTAGACCGTGCCGCGCTCGGGGCCCGTGCCGAACTCCCGGTAGACGGACAGCCCCAGCTGCTCGCCGTAGAACGCCCGGGAACGCTCGGGGTCGGTGGGACGCAGAAGCGTGCGACTGCTCAGTACGTGGACCATGGGGCGGAGCCTAGTGGGCCGGGGATTAGGCTCGGCGGTGCCCGAGCCGCGCGCCAGATCAGGAGCAGCCCCATGGACACCGCCGCCACCGGATTGACGTTCCGCGACGCCACCGACGCCGACGTGGACGCCTTGGTCGCGCTCATCCAGTCGGCCTACCGCGGTGAGTCCAGCCGGGCCGGGTGGACCACCGAGGCGGACATCCTCGAGGGGCAGCGCACCGACCCCGAGGGCGTGCTGGAGGTCATCAAGGCGCCGGACAGCCGGCTGCTCACCGTCGAGCGCGAGGGCACCGTCGTCGCCTGCTGCCAGCTGGAGCACCGCGGCGACCACGCCTACTTCGGCATGTTCGCGGTCAGCCCCGCGCTCCAGGGCGCCGGACTCGGCAGGGCCGTCCTGGCTCGGGCCGAGCGGACCGCGCGCGAGACCTGGGGCGCCAAGGAGATGCACATGACCGTGATCTCCGTACGCGAGGACCTCATCGCCTGGTACGAGCGGCGCGGCTACCGCCGTACGGGACGGACGAGCCCGTTCCCGTACGGCGACGAGCGGTTCGGCATTCCGCAGCGGGCCGACCTGCGGTTCGAGCTGCTGGTCAAGGAGCTGGTCTGACCCGTCCCGGCCGCGGGACCGCAGTGCGGGCGGCCGTGCGGCCGGCCGTCACGCGGTGAAGCGGCCGGTGCGCTTGATCTCCGGATAGTCGGTCGTCGCGCCGTCGAGCTCCAGGGCGCGCACCAGCCGCAGCTGGTCCTGGGTGTTCACCACCCAGCCGATGATCCTCAGGTCGGCCTTGCGCGCCCGCTCGACGACCTCCAGCGTCAGCCGCCGGATGTTCAGCACCAGCGTGCCCGCGCCGACCGCCGTGGCACGCTCCACGACGTCGGTGCCGTAGCGGCTGGCCACCAGCGCGGTGCGCACCCCCGGAACGAGCCGGGAGATCTCCGCCAGCGCCTCGTCGTGGAAGGACAGCACCTCCACCCGGGCGACGAGATCGCGCCGGTGCATGACCTCGGCGAGCGCCCGGGCCGCCGCCGCGTTCTTGATCTCCGCCTGCAGCGGGGCGCTCACCGCGTCCACGACCTCCTCGAAGACCGGGATGCGCTCACCGCGGCCCGCGTCGAGGGCGCGCAGCTCGGCGAGTGTCTTCTCGGCGATCGGCCCGCTGCCGTCCGTCGTGCGGTCCACGTCGGCGTCGTGCATGACGACGAGCGCGCCGTCCTTGCTGAGGTGCAGGTCGAGTTCGATGACGTCGAGGCCCGCGGCCTGCGCGGCGACGAAGGAGCGGAGGGTGTTCTCGGGTTCGACGCCCATCACTCCGCGGTGACCGATGGTGAGAAAGTTCAAGGTGGACCTGCTTCCGTCTGCGGCGGCTCGGTGGCGCGTGGGCGGAGGGGACGGCTCCACGCGGCAAGGCCGCAGCGTAGTCCTCCACTGGCGATGCAGCCGATGACGCGGGGGTGTGTACGAGCCGTACGGCACCGGGAGCGGAAGGTCCCTCCGGCGGCCGGCGGAGATCGGCTCACCCCTGGGTGGGCGCGTCCCGCAGGCGTTTGACCGTCCGGTTCCGGCCGCCTCGCCCAGTACGGCGGCCGCGGTTCCCGGCCGACCTCGACGGACCCGGGACGGGACCGATGGAAGAAGTGGCGGGAGGCTTCTGATCGATGCGGGATATCGCAGGAAAATCTACGGCGATCGCAAGGTTGAGCAGGACAACTTCCCGCCACTGCTCTTGCGGGAACAATCTCGGCCTACATACGGTGTCCTCACGAGAGGTTCTCCCGTGGAGGATGGGTCATGACGGAAATTCTTGCGCGAGTGGGTTCGGAGGAGCAGGTTCCTCCCGTGGTCAGGGTGGTGGATCACCCGGCTTGGCCCGTGCTCAAGGATGCCGTGGAGCGGATCCGGCCATGGCAGTCCGGGGACGGCTCCATCGACTTCGGCGCCGACGGCGCGCCGGACCCCGAGGACGCCGGGTCGGCCGTACGGAGTGTCGTCCGGGCGGTCGAGGAGCTGTCGCCGCTGCTGCCCCACGACGCCGCGTACCACCGGGCGCTGGTGAAGGACCTGCACCGCTGGGCCGACGAGGGTTTCCAGGTGCCGGACTTCCTCGACTCCCTGCTGGCGTTCCAGCCCGCCGCCGACCGCCGGGACGGCCTCCAGCACCTCGTCGTCTTCCCGATGTACACGCAGAACGGCAACCCGGACCGCAACCTCGAGGCGGTCGTCCTGCGCATGGTCTGGCCGGACTGGCTCGCCGAACTGGAGCGCACCCGCTACGACAACCCCCTGTTCTGCGGGATCACCTTCGAGGACTTCACCGCCGGCTACGACACCAACTCGGCCGTCCTCTTCCCCGAGACCATCGCCGTGCGCGAGGCCCCCGAGCGCTTCACCTGGGGCGGCATCTTCTGCGACCGTGAGGCGGCCCGCTTCCGCCGCGTGACCGAGGCCGCCGTGGACCTCCTCGGCCTGGAACTGCCCGACGACATCCGCGAGATGGTCGCCGACCAGGAGCGCTGCCAGCAGGCGTTCGTGCTGTGGGACATGGTCCACGACCGCACCCACAGCCATGGCGACCTGCCCTTCGACCCCTTCATGATCAAGCAGCGGCAGCCGTTCTGGATGTACGGCCTGGAGGAACTGCGCTGCGACCTCACCGCGTTCAAGGAGGCCGTCAAGCTGGCGGACGACGGGGTCCCGCAGGGCCGCGACGTCCAGTACGCGGTGCTGTTCGACCGGATGTTCCGCTTCCCGGTCACCGGCGAGCGCGTCCGCAACTACGACGGTCTCGGCGGCCAGCTCCTCTTCGCCTACCTGCACAAACACGACGTCGTCCGCTGGACCGACAACAGGCTCTCCATCGACTGGCAGCGCGCCCCGCAGATCACCAACCAGCTCTGCGCCGAGATCGAGAAGCTCTACCGCGACGGCATCGACCGGCCGAAACTCGTCCACTGGTTCGCCGGGTACGAGCTGGTCTCCACCTACCTCGCCCCCCACCCGGGCTCCAAGTGGGCCAAGGGCCCCGACGCCCTCGACCTGTCACTGCCGCCCCGTAAGCTCGTCGACGACGTGCTTCCGGACGAGTTCCCGCTGAGCATGTTCTACGAGGCGCTCGCCAAGAAGCTCAAGCGTGTGATCGCGGAGACCAAGGGCATCACCGCGCAGGCCGCCGAGCGGGCCGCCGCGTGAGCGCCACCGGCGCCATGACCGCTCGGACTGCTCAGGAGGCCAGGATGGGAAACAGGGACGGAAACGGGAACGGCGCGCTGAGCGGTGCGGTGATCGCGGTGGCCGGTGCGGGCGGTCCCGCGGGCCGCGCGGCGCTGCTGCGGCTCGCCGCGGCGGGGGCGACCGTCATCGGCTCGGACAACGACCCCGAGCGGCTGGCCGAGGCCGTGGACGCGGCCCGTTCCGCGCACGGCGGCGCCACGGTCGTCGGCGACACCGTCGATCTGCTGGACCTGAAGTCGGCCCGCGACTGGGCCGGCCGGATCGAGACGGACTTCGGGCGGGTGGACGGCCTCGTCCACCTGGTCGGGGGCTGGCGCGGCAGCGCGACCTTCGCGGAGACCGACCTCGCCGACTGGGACCTGCTGGAGAAGCTGCTCGTCCGTACCGTGCAGCACACCTCGCTCGCCTTCCACGACGCCCTGCTGCGCAGCGACCGCGGCCGCTATCTGCTGATCAGCGCGGCGGGCGCGAGCAGGCCGACGGCGGGCAACGCGGCGTACTCGGCGGCGAAGGCCGCCGCCGAGGCGTGGACGCTCGCCCTGGCGGACGCCTTCCGCAAGGCCGGGGGCGAGCAGGGACCGAGGGCGGCGGCTGCGATCCTGGTCGTGAAGGCGTTGGTGCACGACGCGATGCGCGCCGAGCGCCCCAACGCGAAGTTCGCGGGCTTCACGGACGTCGACGACCTCGCCGAGGCCGTCGCCGGTGTCTGGGAGCGGCCCGCCGCCGAAGTGAACGGGAACCGTCTGTGGCTGACCGAGAAGCCGTGAACCCCCCGAAGACCGACGCGCGACGCCGGCACGACCCCGGCGTCCGCGGCTTCGCCAGCGACAACTACGCGGGAGCCCACCCCGAGGTGCTCGCCGCCCTGTCCCTGGCCAACGGCGGGCACGAGGTGGCGTACGGCGGCGACGCCTACACGGAGCACCTCCAGCGGATCATCCGCAGCCACTTCGGCGCCACGGCCGAGGCGTACCCCGTCTTCAACGGCACCGGCGCCAACGTCCTCGCGCTCCAGGCGGTCACCGACCGCTGGGGCGCGGTGATCTGCGCCGAGAGCGCGCACATCAACGTCGACGAGGGCGGCGCGCCCGAGCGCATGGGCGGCCTGAAACTGCTCACGGTGCCCACGCCCGACGGCAAGCTCACCCCCGAGCTGATCGACCGTCAGGCCTGGGGCTTCGAGGACGAGCACCGCGCGATGCCGCAGGTCGTCTCGCTCACCCAGAGCACCGAACTGGGCACCCTCTACGCCCCGGACGAGATACGGGCGATCTGCGAGCACGCCCACGCGCACGGCATGAGGGTGCACGTGGACGGTTCCCGGATCGCCAACGCGGCCGCCTCCCTGGACGTCCCGATGCGGACGTTCACCAACGCGGTGGGCGTCGACATCCTCTCCCTCGGGGGGACGAAGAACGGCGCGCTGTTCGGCGAGGCCGTCGTGGTGATCAACCAGGACGCGGTGCGCCGCATGACGCACCTGCGCAAGCTGTCCATGCAGCTCGCATCCAAGATGCGTTTCGTGTCGGTGCAGTTGGAGGCGCTGTTCGCCAAGGACCTGTGGCTGCGCAACGCCCGCCACGCCAACGAGATGGCCCAGCGCCTGGCCGAGGGCGTGCGCGCCGTGGACGGCGTGGACATCCTGTACCCGGTCCAGGCCAACGCGGTGTTCGCCCGGCTGCCGCACGACGTGGCGGAGCGGCTGCAGAAGCGGTACCGCTTCTACTTCTGGGACGAGGCCGCCGGCCATGTCCGCTGGGTGTGCTCCTTCGACACGGCCGAGGACGACGTGGACGGCTTCGTGGCGGCGCTGAAGGAGGAGATGGCGCGGTAGCGCCGGGGACCGGAGGGTCGCGGCCCGCTCTGCATAGTTATACGGTCATCTGAAAAGTCATTGACTGACGGGTGATCGTATTCCTATGCTCTGCGGGCATGGAGCTGACCCAGGAAACGCCCGACCTCTCCGCCTATCTAGCCGCTGACGAGGTCATCGACCACCATCACCCGCAGGTGCGGCGGACGGCCGCATATCTCGCCGAGGAGGTGGATGACTCGTATGGCTATGCGCGAGCGGCCTATGAGTTCGTGCGTGACGCCATCCCGCACTCGGCGGACTCCGGCGATCTTCGCGTCACCTGGCGCGCCTCCGACGTGCTGGAGCAGGGCACCGGCATCTGTTATGCCAAGGCCCACGCCCTGGCCGCCCTGCTGAGGGCCGAGGACATCCCGACCGCGCTGTGCTACCAGCGGCTGGCGCACGACGACGGCGACGGGTACGCGGTGCACGGCCTGGTCGCCGTACGGTTCAACGGCGCCTGGCACCGGCAGGACCCCCGCGGCAACAAGCCGGGTGTGGACGCGCGGTTCTCCCTCGAAGGCGAGAGACTCGCCTTCACCCCCGACCCCGGCTCGGACGAGAGGGACTACCCCGTCCTGTATGCCACTCCGCACCCGGCCGTACTCGACGTCCTCCGGGCCGCTCCCGACCGGCCGTACCTCTGGAAGACGCTGCCCGCCGCCCTCTGAGGTCGGCCACCACGGTCAGCGCGCCTCGGCCGCCCGCACCTCTTCCGGCGTGGGAGCCGTGCCGCCCAGATGTGCCGGGACCCACCAGGTGTCGTGCGGGCCCTTGGGGCGCACGGGGTAGGCACGCTGCGCGGCCTCCAGCAGCTCCTGGACGCGGTCGCGCAACTGGCGTGTGATCGCGCCCGCGTACTTGTCCTTGGACGCCTCGATCGCCTCACCGACCCGTATGGTGACGGGGATGTGGCTGCGCTTGAAGTTGCGCGGGTGGCCCTTGGTCCACAGTCGCTGCGTCCCCCACACCGCCATCGGGACCAGCGGAACACCGGCCTCCTGGGCCAGCCGGGCGGCGCCCGACTTGAAGCTCTTCAGGGTGAACGAGGGCGAGATCGTGGCCTCGGGGAAGATGCCCACGATCTCACCGGACCGCAGCGAGTCCAGGGCGTGCGCGTACGCGGCCTCGCCCTGGGAGCGGTCCACGGGGATGTGCTTCATACCGCGCATCAGCGGACCGGCGACCTTGTGCCGGAACACCGACTCCTTCGCCATGAAGCGCACCAGCCGCTTCTGGGGCAGCGCGGCGAGGCCGTTGAAGATGAAGTCCAGGTAGCTGATGTGATTGCTCACCAGCACCGCGCCGCCCGAACGCGGGATGTTCTCCGACCCCTTGCAGTCGATCTTCAGGTCCCACGCCCTGAACATTGTGCGGGCGAGACCGATGACGGGACGGTAGACAAACTCGGCCATGGACGAGGTGGACCCTTCTCTCTGCCTGGAAGGGGACTCCCGGCGGAAAAGTTACGGAGCCGTAGGTTTACGGCATAGCGCAGATGGTGCCCCATGGAACGGACGGACAACCAGCCCCAGTGCCCCACAATGGCGAGATCCTCGTCACGTCGCCCTCCGATCACCTCGGGGTTTTAAGCGGGCTTTACTATTCGCGTACGGTTGTCCGCCGGACGAGACCGGACATTCCGCAGCCCCCTCGGCGGCCTGCGGGAATCTCTGCGCGCGTGGCAACGCTGGAGCGAGTGGAGCGCAGGGTCGCAGTGTGCCGCCTCGGCGGCGGAACGGGAGGGATCAGGGTGGGCGGGCGCGACGGGAACGACAGGCTCGGCGCGGCGGAACTGGGGGAGGACCTCGGTGAACGGGCCACGCTCGTCCAGTTCTCCAGCGCGTTCTGCGCCCCTTGCCGGGCGACCCGGCGGGTGCTGGCGGATGTCGCCGGGATGGTGTCCGGCGTCGCCCATGTGGAGATCGACGCCGAGGACAACCTCGGCCTGGTCCGCGCACTCGGCATCGAGAAGACCCCGACCGTGCTCGTCCTCGACGCGGACGGACGCGTCGTGCGGCGCGCCGCGGGCCTGCCGCGCAAGGTGGACGTGATCGCGGCCCTCGGCGAGGCGGTCCGGCTCCCGTGACGGACCCCGGGACGACTTCCGGGGTGCCGTTCGTGATGCCTCCCAGGGCGCCCTCCGCGACGACCCGCGTGCGCCGAGCGGTCCGCTCCGTATCGCATCCGGTCGGCCCCGTACGGCACCCGGTCCCGTATGAGAAACGGCCGGTGACGCATCTCCCACTTGCCGGGACGCACTTGACTGTATGCCTCACCTATCGTCAGCCTGACCGTATGCCCCGGGACCCCCTTCTCTTCGCGCGCGTCCATGTGGATCTCGGCCGCACGACGAGCGCGCGCTGTCCGGGCTGTTGAACAGCCCCGGCCACGTACGTCCCCTCCCGCAGAAGGGCAGCCCGATGACGGCCAGCACCGGCCTCACCGCCTCCAGCACCCCGACCACTCCCACCGCCCCTCGTCCCGCCTCCGGTGATCTGCTGCGGTCCGTCTTCCGGCGGCACGCGGCCGGGGTCGCCGTGATCACCGCGCGCGGCCCGGCCGGCCCCGTCGGCTTCACCGCGACGTCGCTGGCCTCCGTCTCCGCCGAGCCCCCGCTGGTCTCCTTCGGTGTCAGCACCGGCGGCTCCAGCTGGCCGACGGTCTCCCGGACCGGTTACGTGGGCGTGCACCTCCTCGGCGAGCACCAGCGGGAGCTGGCCGCCACCTTCGCCCGCAGCGGGGCCGACCGCTTCGCGGAGCCCACCCGGTGGCACACCGGCCCGGAGGGTGTCCCGGTCCTGGACGACGTGCTCGCCTGGCTGGTCTGCCGGGTGGTGGCGCGGGTTCCGGCGGCGGACCACCGGATCGTTCTCGCCGAGGTGGTCGACGGGGATCCGTCGGGTGCGGGGCGCCCGCTGCTGTACCACCAGGGCGGCTACAACGGACTGCGTGACTGACCCGCGCGCGGGGGTGGATCCGGCTGCCCGGCCCGACTGCCTGACTGATTACGCAGCGTTGTCAAGGTCACAGTGCAAAGCGCTTGCTTAGCGGGCAGGCAATGGATGTACTGGCGAGTAATATTTCCTCCCGGAGCGCGGGCCGCCCCGAAGGGGACCGGCCGCCACAGGCGCCTATGCTGCCTGCAGGAAGGCAGCCCGGAAGGCAGCCCGGAAATGACGATGCAGTAGGAGAGCCGGCGTGAGCTTGAGGATCGTTGTCACTGTGAAGTACGTGCCCGACGCCACTGGCGACCGGCACTTCGCCGATGACCTGACCGTCGACCGTGACGACGTGGACGGTCTGCTCTCGGAGCTCGACGAGTACGCGGTCGAGCAGGCCCTGCAGATCGCCGAGGAGGCCGACGACGCGGAGATCACCGTGCTGACCGTCGGCCCGGAGGACGCCAAGGACGCGCTCCGCAAGGCGCTGTCCATGGGTGCCGACAAGGCCGTCCACGTCGAGGACGACGACCTGCACGGCACCGACGCCATCGGCACCTCCCTGGTGCTGGCCAAGGCGATCGAGAAGGCCGGTTACGACCTGGTGATCTCCGGTATGGCGTCCACCGACGGCGTGATGGGTGTCGTGCCCGCGCTGCTCGCCGAGCGCCTGGGCGTGCCGCAGGTCACCCTGCTGTCCGAGGTCTCGGTCGAGGACGGTGTGGTCAAGGGCCGCCGCGACGGCGACGCCGCCTCCGAGCAGCTCGAGGCGCAGCTCCCGGCCGTGGTCTCCGTGACCGACCAGTCGGGCGAGGCCCGCTACCCGTCCTTCAAGGGCATCATGGCGGCCAAGAAGAAGCCGGTGGAGTCCTGGGACCTGTCGGACCTCGACCTCGAGGCCGAGGAGGTCGGTCTGGAGGGCGCCTACACGGTCGTCGACACAGCGACCGAGCGCCCGGCGCGCACCGCCGGCACGATCGTCAAGGACGAGGGCGAGGGCGGCAAGCAGCTCGCTGAGTTCCTCGCGGGCCAGAAGTTCATCTGAAGGCCCGAGTCAGCTGACCGCCCCGCACCCTTCGCAAGCAGGAGAGAAGAAGTCCCATGGCTGAAGTCCTCGTCTACGTCGACCACGTGGACGGTGCCGTCCGCAAGCCCACCCTGGAGCTGCTGACCCTGGCCCGCCGCATCGGCGAGCCGGTCGCCGTCGCCCTCGGCAACGGCGCCGCCGACACCGCCGCCACGCTCGCCGAGCACGGCGCGGTGAAGGTCCTCACGCACGACGCCGCCGAGTACGCCGACTACCTGGTCGTACCGAAGGTGGACGCCCTGCAGGCCGCCCACGAGGCCGTGTCCCCGGCCGCCGTGCTGGTGCCGTCCTCCGCCGAGGGCAAGGAGATCGCGGCCCGCCTGGCGCTGCGCCTCGGCTCCGGCATCATCACCGACGCCGTCGACCTGGAGGCCGGCGACGAGGGCCCGGTGGCCACGCAGTCGGTGTTCGCCGCCTCGTACACCACCAAGTCCCGTGTCTCCAAGGGCACCCCGGTCATCACGGTCAAGCCGAACTCGGCCGCCGTGGAGGCCGCGCCGGCCGCCGGTGCGGTCGAGGCGCTGTCCGTGACCTTCTCCGAGCAGGCCACCGGCACCAAGGTCACCGGCCGTACGCCGCGTGAGTCGACGGGCCGCCCGGAGCTGACCGAGGCCGCGATCGTGGTCTCCGGCGGCCGCGGTGTCAACGGCGCCGAGAACTTCGCGATCATCGAGGCCCTCGCAGACTCCCTCGGCGCGGCCGTCGGCGCCTCGCGTGCCGCGGTGGACGCGGGCTGGTACCCGCACACCAACCAGGTCGGCCAGACCGGCAAGTCGGTCTCCCCGCAGCTGTACATCGCCTCCGGCATCTCGGGCGCGATCCAGCACCGCGCCGGTATGCAGACCTCGAAGACGATCGTGGCGGTCAACAAGGACGCCGAGGCCCCGATCTTCGAGCTGGTCGACTACGGCGTGGTCGGCGACCTCTTCGACGTCGTCCCGCAGCTGACCGAGGAGATCAAGGCCCGCAAGGGCTGAGTCCCGCCCCGGACCGCACACCGAGGCCCCCGCGACCGGCGCACACGCCGTACGGTCGCGGGGGCCTCGGCCGTGTCAGCCCAGGGTGACCGACGCCTGCACCGGCAGGTGGTCGCTCGGGAACTGCCCGTCGCGGGAGAAGGTGTTGATCGCCGCCCGGTGCACCGTGACGCCCGGCGTGACCAGGATCCAGTCGATGCGGTCGCCGTCGGGCGTCAGCGGCCGGTAGCCGTGGAACGTGGCGTACAGGGCGCCGCGCTCGGCGGCCTCGTCCCAGGTGTCGGTGAGACCGGCGCCGAGCATCGTGTCGTACACCGGGTTCTTGTGGGAGGCGACGTTGAAGTCACCGGTGACCACCAGCGGCAGCGACGGGTCGAGCCGGGCAACCCTTTCGGCGATCAGCGCGGCGGCACGCGCGCGTGCGTTCTGGCTGGCGTTGTCGAGGTGGGTGTTCAGGAAGTAGAACTCCCGGCCGCCGTCGCGCAGATCGCGGAAGCGGACCCAGGTGACCATGCGGATCGAACCGCCGCCCCAGGTGTTGGAGCCGATGGCGTCCGGGGTGTCGGAGAGCCAGAAGTGGTCGTACTCCAGCGGGGCCAGCCGGCGGGTGTCGTAGAGGACCGCCATGAACTCGTCGCGGCTGCCGCCCGCGCGTCCGGTGCCGATCCAGTCGTGGTGCGGGCCGAGGTCGGACTCGATGTCGCGCACCTGCTGGTAGAGGCCCTCCTGGGTGCCGATGACGTGCGGGCGTTCACGGCGCAGCAGCTCCCGCATCACCGGTCTGCGGACGGCCCAGCTGTTGGGCTCGGCGGTGCCCGCGTAGCGCAGGTTGAACGACATGACCTCCAGCCGGCGGCTGCCGTGGAGCTCCCGCGTGGCGGCCGAGGCGGGGGAGGCGGACAGTGCGGGGCCGGCCAGCGGCAGGGCGGCCGCGGTGGCCAGCGCGGTCTTCAGGCCCAGGCGGCGGGTGACGCGGCTGTGGTTCGGCACAAAGGCTCCTTCGGGTCTTCGCTGCGGGCTTCCGGGCGAGTCGTGCCTGCTTCGCCGTGCGCGGTTCCTTCGTCATGCGTACTTCGGGGAAACGCTGCCAGGTGGACGTGAACATGCCGAGAGGGCGAAGTGGACCATGGGCAAGACGGTGTTGACCGGTGGGAAGGGCGACCGATAACTTCGTTCTGCGGATTGTTGATTCCGTAAAGCGGAAAATAGGAGGGCGTGGGATGGGGCAGGGCCACCGTCAGGAGAAGGTGACGACGAGTCTCGCGGGTGCCGTCAGCGAGGAGATCAGCGCATCCCTCGCCCCGGTCGACGCGGAGCTGGGCCGCCGCTACCCCGGGGACCCCGGCACCCGCCAGCCCGTCCACACCGTCTACGTCCCGGGCGACGTCTTCGCCGCCGACACCCTCCGCTCCTGGGGCGAGAAGGCCCTCGCCGCGCTCGACGAACACGCCCCCGACCCCGCCTCCCTGGCATCCGCGCTGGGTCTCGCCGACCGTCTCGCCGACCAGGTGTACGACCGCGTCCGCGCCAAGCTGGAGCGCGAACCGATCGAGGACCTGCGCGTCGACTTCGAGGACGGCTACGGCCCCCGCCCCGACGCCGAGGAGGACGAGGCGGCGGCCCGGGCGGCCCGGCTCGTCGCGCGCGCGTATGCGGACAGGACGGCCGCCCCGTACATGGGCATCCGCATGAAGTGCATGGAGGCGGCGGTCCGTGACCGGGGCATCCGTACGCTCGACGTCTTCCTCAGCGGTCTGATGGAGGCCGGCGGACTGCCCGAGGGGCTCGTGCTCACCCTCCCCAAGGTGACGTACGCCGAGCAGGTCACCGCCATGGTGCGGCTGCTGGAGGCCTTCGAGAAGGCGCGCGGCCTCGAGCCCGGACGGATCGGGTTCGAGATCCAGATCGAGACCAGCCAGTCCATCCTCGCCGCCGACGGCACCGCGACCGTGGCCCGGATGATCCAGGCCGCCGAGGGCCGCGCCACCGGACTGCACTACGGCACCTTCGACTACAGCGCCTGCCTCGGCGTCTCCGCCGCGTACCAGGCCAGCGACCACCCGGCCGCCGACCACGCCAAGGCGATCATGCAGGTCGCGGCCGCGGGCACCGGCGTACGCGTCTCGGACGGCTCCACCAACGTCCTGCCGGTCGGCCCGACCGAGCAGGTCCACGACGCCTGGCGGCTGCACTACGGACTCACCCGCCGCGCCCTGGCCCGCGCCTACTACCAGGGCTGGGACATGCACCCCGGCCACCTCCCGACCCGGTACACGGCCGTGTTCGCCTTCTACCGCGAGGGGTACGAGCAGGCCGCGGCGCGCCTCGCCCGGTACGCGAACCGGGCCGGCGGGGACGTGATGGACGAGCCCGCGACGGCCAAGGCCCTCAGCGGCTATCTGCTGCGGGGCCTGGACTGCGGGGCCCTGGACGCGGACGAGGTGGCGAAGGCGGCCGGCGGCCTCACGCGGACCGATCTGGAGGGATTCGCGGCGCCGCGCCGCGGGGACCTGACCGTCTCGGGCGGCTGACCGCCGCTCACCGGCCGGGCGGCCGCGCCGAGGAAGGCGCCGGCGGCGGGCCGGCGCCCGGACGCCCGGCCCGCACGTCGCCCGCGGTGCGGGCCGCGCCCACGTACCGCTCCAGACCGGAGGCGACGGCCATCCCCTCCTCGGCGAAGACACGGGTGCCCTTGTCGCACAGGCCCCTGTCGAACCGGGCGCGGGCCGAGAACTCCTCGGGCGTCCGGCCGAACAGCTCCCGCAGCCGCGGCGAGCCGGCCAGGAGCTCGGCCAGCAGCCGACGCTCGCCGGGATGGTGCCGCGGCGCGCCCGTGCCGTCGTGCAGCACCCCGTGCCGGTTGACGTAGGCGTGGGCGCCGTGGAGGGACGGCCCCGCCTCCGGTTCGATCCGCACGTCGCAGCCGGGCAGCCAGACACGGTCGTACGCGCCGGACGGCCGCATGACGCCCTCGCTCGCGTCGACGACCGAGAGCTGCTCGGCGTCGAGCCAGAGCACGAACAACTCCCGCACGGTGCCGGGGGAGTCGAACGGCGCGGCGGACACATAGCCCATCAGGCTCACATGGGCCGACACCCCGATGTCGACGCCGGTGACCCGCGCCCTGACCATGGGGACGGGAGAACGGATGCCGAACTCGTCCAGCTTGTCGCGCAGCTGGCCCGGACAGGCGTTGGAGCCCACGGCGAGGACGGGGACGCGGCCCTCGTACGCCCGCCGGTCCCGCGCCGGAGGCAGCAGCCGGTCCCCGTCGAGGAGGCCGGACTCCGCGGGCCACGCGCCCGGATAGGCAAGAGGTTCCGCGCGCGGGGCCACGGCGAGACCGAGCTCCTTCAGCGTGCGTCCGGGTCCGTGCATCGGGCGGCTCAGCCGGCGGGCGGCAGCTCGCCCGAGCCACGGGTGATCAGGCGGGTCGGCAGCTCGATGCGCTCGGGGGCGACGAGGCTGCCGTCGAGCCGGCGGAAGAGGCGGTCGGCAGCCGTGCGGCCGAGCAGAGCGGCGTCCTGGGCGACGACCGTGACGCCGGGACGCAGCAGATCGGCCAGCTCGAAGTCGTCGAAGCCGACGAGGGCGACCGGGCGGGAGAGCTCGGCGAGCACCCGGACGACCGTGATCGTCACCCGGTTGTTGCCCGCGAAGATCGCGGTGACGGGCTCGGGACCCGAGAGCATCTCCTCGGCGGCGCGGCGCACCCGCTCCGGGTCGGTGACGCCCAGCGACGTCCAGGACGGCGCCACGGGTATGCCCGCGTCCTCCATGGCCGTCCGGTAGCCGCGCAGGCGCTCGGCGGCGGTGTGGATCCGGGGCATGTCGCCGATGAAGCCGATGCGGCGGTGGCCGTGCGCGATCAGATGGGCGACGCCCGCGCGGGCGCCGCCGTGGTTGTCCGACAGCACCACGTCGGCGTCGATCCGCCCGGCCGGGCGGTCCACGAACACCGTGGCGACGCCCGCCCTGATCTCCGGCTCCAGATAGCGGTGGTCGTCACCGGCCGGAATGATCACCAGCCCGTCCACCCGGCGGGCGCACAGCGCCAGCGCCAGCTCCTGCTCGCGCTCCGGGTCCTCCGCGCTGGAGCCGTTGAACAGCAGGGTGCCGTGGGCGCGGGCCACCTCCTCCACCGCACGGCTGAGCGGGCCGTAGAACGGGTCCGCGAGGTCCTCCAGCACCAGGCCCATGCTCGCCGTGCGGCCCTTGCGGAGCACCCGCGCGCTGTCGTTGCGGCGGAAGCCCAGTGCCTCGATCGCCTCCTGTACCCGGCGCTCGGTGTCCGCGGTGACCCCGGGCTCGCCGTTGACGACGCGGGAGACCGTCTTGAGACCGACTCCCGCGCGCGCGGCTACGTCTTTCATCGTCGGACGGTTGCCGTAACGGTGGCTCTCGGGCCGGCGGGCGGTCTCGGGCACGATGCGAGGTCCTGTTCTGTTGCCACGGTCGAGCTTCTGCTGTCCACGGTTCCGCTGCCCAGGGGGTGCGCCGATCCGTGAGGTCGTATGACGATGTGGCGTCGAGCATAGAGCCTGGACAACGTTGTCACGGGCGGGGGAGACTGTCCACCGCCTTCTCCGGTCCACGCCTGATTCCGGGGCGCGTTCGAACTGCCCCCCTTCCGGCCGGGGAACCCGGTACCTCCCTGGGGCTGTCCCAGGGACGCCACAGCAGTGGGAGAACTGACACTCATGCACACCGACCTCGTGGCCGCGCTCGACATCGGCGGCACCAAGATCGCCGGAGCCCTGGTGGACGGCCAGGGCCGGATCCTGGTGCGCGCCCAGCGCGCGACGCCCGCGCAGGAGGACGGCGAGACCGTGATGCGGGCCGTCGAGGAGGTGCTCGGCGAGCTGGCCGCCTCCCCGCTGTGGGACGGGGCGCGGGCCGTCGGCATCGGCAGCGCGGGGCCGGTGGACGCCGTGGCCGGTACGGTGAGCCCGGTCAACGTGCCCGGCTGGCGGGGCTTTCCGCTGGTCGCCCGGGTCCGTGCGGTCACCGGCGGGCTGCCCGTCGAACTGATCGGCGACGGCGTGGCCATCACCGCCGCCGAGCACTGGCAGGGGGCGGCCCGCGGTCACGACAACGCGCTCTGCATGGTCGTCTCCACAGGCGTCGGCGGCGGACTGGTCCTGAACGGGCGGCTGCACCCAGGCCCCACCGGCAACGCAGGGCACATCGGTCACATCTCCGTGGACCTCGACGGCGACCTGTGCCCGTGCGGGTCCCGCGGCTGCGTGGAGCGCATCGCGAGCGGTCCCAACATCGCGCGCCGCGCCCTGGAGGGCGGCTGGCGGCCCGGCCCCGACGGCGACACCTCGGCCGCCGCCGTGGCCGCCGCCGCGCGGGCCGGCGACCTCGTGGCGCTGGCCTCCTTCGAGCGGGCCGCGCAGGCGCTCGCGGCGGGCATCGCGGCGACCGCGACCCTCGTCGAGCCGGACATAGCGGTCGTCGGCGGCGGCGTGGCCAAGGCGGGCGACGTCCTCTTCGCCCCGCTGCGCACCGCCCTGAAGGACTACGCCACCCTGTCCTTCGTGCAGCAACTGACTGTGGTACCCGCGCAGATGGGCACCGACGCGGGCCTGGTCGGCGCGGCCGCCGCGGCACTGACCCGGAAGGCCGGCGTCCCGGCGGTGTGACCGGGAGGGTGGCGTGTCCGGGAGGGCGGTGTCCCGGTGGCGTGACCGGAAGGCCGGCGTCCCGGTGGCGTCGGAACGCGCCGCGTCGCCCGGGCCGGCAGGGCGGACGGCGGACCGCACGCCCCGGGACCGGTGCGCTGGGGTTCGCGCGGGGCCGGTGGCACCGGTGGGTGTGGTGACGCGCGGCATCGCGCCGCCGATCCGGGAACCCGGCGTCACGGCGAGGAGGGACACCGCTTCCGGCGCCCGGGTGCAGGGCGTGGCCCCGCTCGCTGCGGGGCCGCTCTGGGTCAGGTACGGCTGGCTCTGGGTCAGGTACGGCCCTGGGTCAGGTACGTGCCCCGGGGCATGTACGGACCGGGGCACCGGCGGTCCGGGCCCGCGGCGGTCCGGGGCACCGGCGGTCCGGAGCCGCGGGGTGGACGACGGGCTGTCGGGTCGTGGTCCTACCCTGGTCCCACCGAGACCGGGGTGAGTTCACGGGAGGCTTCATGTCGGGTGCCGCGCTGCCGTATGTGGACGAGCACGTCACGCTGGTGGCGGCCGGAGCCGGTGACGCCTGGCGCGGGCTGGCCGAGGCGCTGGAGCAGTCCTTCTCACGGACCGGTGCGGCGGGTTACGCCCGGCTGGTCGGATGCGCCGAGGTCGCGGCGACCGGGCCGCGCCCCCTCGCCGAGGGGTCGACATTGCCAGGGTTCCGGGTGACGGAGGCCCTCCCGGAGCGGAAGCTGGTCCTCGAGGGGCGGCACCGTTTCTCCACGTACGCCTTCGTCTTCCGTGTCGAACCGGACGGGGCGGGGCGTTCACGGGTGCGGGCCGAGACCCGGGCTGTCTTTCCCGGAGCGTTCGGTGCCCTCTACCGGTGGTTCGTCATCAGGACGGGAGGGCACGCGTACGGTGTGCGGAACCTGCTCTCAGCGGTCCGCCGGGGGGCCGAATCGCCCCGATTCGCGTGACCCCGGGCGATTTCCGCAGTTGAACCGGGCATGAAGAAGCGCAGCATGCTCGCCATCGCCTCCCTGGCCACCGGGTTCGTCGTCGCGGCCGTCACCCCGTCGCACGGCGCGGAGCCCCTGGAATCGCTGGTCAAACTGGACGTCGACGACACCCTCAGTGATCTCGCCGGCCTCGACAAGACGGTCGCCAGTGACAGTTTCGCCGTCGATGAGTCGTCCCTGGGAGGCAAGGCGGGCCGGACCGGAGCGGACGGCCGGAGCGGTCAGAGCGGTATGGGTGGCCTGAGCGGCTGACGTCGCGGCCCCGAGCGGCTGACGCCGTGGCCCCGGGCGGCCGACGTCCCGTGGGCGGCGCCGGGTCCCCCGTCGCGAGCGGCGGGAAACCCGGCGCCGTGTGTCTGTTGCCTCATCAGCGGCTGGTTTCCGTCCCGGGGTGGAGCGGGCAAGCCTCAGAAGGCCAACAGAAGAGGGGGAACCGTGATCGTCTGGATCAACGGTGCGTTCGGTGCGGGGAAGTCCACCACCGCGCGGGAACTGATCGAACTGATCCCGAACAGCACGCTCTTCGACCCCGAGGTCATCGGCGGCGCACTCACACATCTGCTGCC
Source organism: Streptomyces poonensis (assembly GCF_014650915.1). Classification (GTDB taxonomy): domain Bacteria; phylum Actinomycetota; class Actinomycetes; order Streptomycetales; family Streptomycetaceae; genus Streptomyces; species Streptomyces poonensis. The sequence goes on from NZ_BMVW01000018.1 coordinate 146,001, forward strand.
GGCCAAACGCCTCGCCGAGGTCGGCGACTTCCAGGACCTGCCGAGTTGGCGACGGCTCGTGGTGGACACGGCCGCCGCCATGCTCGCGGAGCTCGGCGGGACCCTCGTGGTCCCCATGACCCTGCTGCGCCAGGAGTACCGCGACGAGATCTTCGGCGGTCTCGCCGCCCGCCGGATTCCCGTACGGCATGTGCTCCTCGCCCCAGCCGAAACGATACTGCGGGAACGAATAGCCGGCCGGGAGGTCCCGCCCGACCTCCCCGACGGCGAGATGAGAATCCGTCAGTGGTCGTACGACCACATCGAGCCCTACCACGTGGCGCTCGCCTCCTGGCTGACCGCCGACGCCCACGTCGTCGACACCAGCTTCCACACGCCGTACGAGACCGCGCGGCGCATCGCCGAGGCGGTACGCACCGGGGACCTGCCCGTGTGCGACATCGTGCAGACTCCCGAACCCACGGCGGAGACCCTCGCCGCGGGGGTGCTGCTCTTCGACGAGCAGGACCGTGTGCTGCTCGTCGACCCCACCTACAAGGCCGGCTGGGAGTTCCCCGGCGGGGTCGTCGAACCCGGTGAACCCCCCGCGCGCGCGGGCATGCGAGAGGTCACCGAGGAGACCGGCATACGCCTCGACGACGTCCCCCGCCTGCTGGTCGTGGACTGGGAGGCACCCAGACCCCCCGGGTACGGCGGACTGCGCCTGCTGTACGACGGCGGACGCCTCGACAGCACCCGCCACCAGCGACCCGTCCTGCCCGGCCCCGAACTGCGCGAGTGGCGCTTCGTCACCGAGGAGGAGGCCGCCGACCTGCTGCCCCCCGTGCGCTACGAACGGCTGCGGTGGGCCCTCCGGGCGCGCGAGCGGGGAGCGGCGCTGTACCTGGAGGCGGGGGTACCGGTGTAGCGGGTGCCGGATAGCGGGGT
>NZ_BMVW01000018.1:146976-178744 GCF_014650915.1 Streptomyces poonensis
CGGCGCTCAGCCCGCCGCGTAGTTGCGCAGGAACAGGGCCTCCGCCACCGACAGGCGCTCCAGCTCCTCGGGGTGCACGCTCTCGTCGAGGCCGTGGATCTGCGCCTCGGGCTCGCTCAGGCCGAAGAGCAGGATCTCGGCTTCCGGGTAGAGCCCGGCCAGCGTGGCGCACAGCGGGATGGAGCCGCCCTCGCCCGCGTACCGCAGCTCCTGGCCGGGGTAGGCGACCGCCATCGCCGCGGCCATCGCCTCGTACGCCGGGCTCGCGGTGTCGGCGTGGAACCCCTCGCCCGTCCCGGACAGTTCGAAGCTCACGCGCGCGCCCCACGGGATGTGCGCCCGGAGGTGCTCCTGGAGCAGCTTGGCCGCCTCGGCCGTGGGCATCCCCGGGGACACCCGGAGGCCGACCAGCGCCCGCGCGCTCGACTGCACCGACGGCGTCGCGCCCACCACCGGCGGGCAGTCGATGCCGAGCACGGTGACGGCCGGGCGCGCCCAGACGCGGTCGGCGACCGTGCCCGAGCCGATCAGCTCCACACCGTCGAGCACCTTGGCGTCCTTGCGGAACTGCTCCTCCGGGTACTGCAGGCCCTGCCACGCGGCGTCGCCCGCGAGCCCGTCGACCGTCGTGGAACCGTCCTCCGCGCGCAGCGAGTCCAGGCCCCGGATCAGCGCACCGAGCGCGTCGGGGGCCGCGCCGCCGAACTGCCCGGAGTGCAGGTTGCCCTCCAGCGTGTCGACCTGGACGCGCAGCAGGATCGTCCCGCGCAGCGCCGCGGTGACCGTCGGCAGACCGACCTGGAAGTTGCCGGTGTCGCCGATGAGGATCGCGTCGGCGGTGAGCAGCTCCGGGTGCTGCTCGGCGTACCGCTCCAGGCCGCCCGTGGCCTGCTCCTCCGACCCCTCGACGATCACCTTGACGTTGACGGGGACACCGCCGTTGGCCTTGAGCGCCCGCAGCGCGAGCAGGTGCATGATGACGCCGCCCTTGCAGTCGGCCGCGCCGCGCCCGTACCAGCGGCCGTCCCGCTCCGTCAGCTCGAACGGCGGGCTGGTCCACCCGGCCTCGTCCAGCGGCGGCTGCACGTCGTAGTGCGCGTACAGCAGAACCGTCTTCGCGCCCTCGGGACCGCGCAGGAAGCCGTACACCGACTGGGTGCCGTCCGGGGTGTCGAGCAGCTCCACGTCCTGGAAGCCCTCGGCGCGCAGCGCCCGCGCCACCCAGTTCGCGGCGCCCTCGCTCTCGCTCCTCGGGAACTGCGTGAAATCCGCCACCGACTTGTAGGCCACCAGTTCGGTGAGCTCCTGCTTCGCCAGCGGCATCAGCGAGGCGACGGTCTCGGTGACCGGATTCGACGACATGGGCACGCTCCTCGTGGGTGCGACGTTGTACGGACGGACACTTGGGGCGTACGCGCACAACTGTGTAAGGCGCATACGCCTGCCGATCCTCCCACAGCGGGTCCTGACCAGGCCCGCCGTAGGATGCTCGGGACAGCAGCGGCAGGCGGCGGATCGGGAGCAGTAGACCATCGTGAGCAGCGAGAACTCTTCGGCGGACGAGGCAGGCGACGTGCAGCAGGTGTGGGACGTCGTCGTGGTCGGCGCGGGACCCGCGGGGGCGTCGGCCGCCTACGCGGCGGCGGTCGCGGGACGGCGCGTCCTGCTGCTGGAGAAGGCGGAGCTGCCCCGCTACAAGACATGCGGCGGCGGCATCATCGGTCCCTCGCGCGACAACCTGCCGCCCGGTTTCGAGCTGCCGTTCAAGGACCGGGTGCACGCGGTCACCTTCTCCCACAACGGCCGCTTCGCCCGCACCCGCCGTTCCAAGCAGATGCTGTTCGGTCTGATCAACCGGCCCGAGTTCGACCAGCAGCTCGTCGAGCACGCGCAGAAGGCGGGAGCGGAGCTGCGCACCGGTGTCACGGTCTCCCGGGTCGAGCAGCACGGCTCCGCGGTGCCGGACCGCCGTACGGTGGCCGTCGTCCTGCAGGGCGGCGAGACGCTGCTCGCCCGGGCCGTCGTCGGCGCGGACGGCAGCGCGAGCCGCATAGGCGCACACGTCGGAGTGAAGCTCGACCAGGTCGACCTCGGCCTGGAGGCGGAGATCCCGGTGCCCGAGACCGTCGCCGAGGACTGGAGGGGCCGCGTCCTCATCGACTGGGGGCCGATGCCGGGCAGTTACGGCTGGGTCTTTCCCAAGGGCGACACGCTGACGGTCGGGGTGATCTCCGCGCGCGGCGAGGGCGCGGCCACCAAGCGCTACCTGGAGGACTTCATCGGCCGGCTCGGCCTCGCCGGCTTCGAGCCGAGCATCTCCTCCGGGCATCTGACCCGCTGCCGCGCCGACGACTCGCCGCTGTCGCGCGGGCGGGTGCTGGTGTGCGGGGACGCGGCCGGGCTGCTGGAACCGTGGACCCGCGAGGGCATCTCGTTCGCGCTGCGCTCCGGGCGGCTCGCGGGGGAGTGGGCGGTACGGATCGCCCAGGCGCACGACGCGGTGGACGCCCGGCGCCAGGCCCTCAACTACGCCTTCGCGGTCAAGTCCGGGCTCGGCGTGGAGATGAGCGTCGGCAAACGGATGCTGAAGGCGTTCGAGCGCCGGCCCGGCGTGTTCCACGCGGTCCTGACCGGCTTCCGCCCTGCGTGGCGGGCGTTCATGGACATCACGCGCGGGGCGACCACGCTCGGCGAGCTGGTCCGCAGCCATCCACTGGCGCAGCGTGCCCTGACCGCGTTCGACAAGTAGGGGCCGGGGTCAGGGCCGCGGGGACCGGGACCGGGGCCGGCGGCGGGGCGGGGCCGGAATCAGCTCTTGACCGTGATCCGGAAAACCGGGTGGTCCGGGGCGGCCGCGATCAGTTCCTCGTCGGTGGACTTGGCCGTCACACCGTTGAAGTACTGGTTCACCTCCCAGCCCCACTTCTCCAGATAGGTGCGCAGGAGCGGCAGCTTCTCCTCGTCGGACAGCTCCACCGCCGAGAACTCGCGCACCTTCCGGCCGACCCGCAACTCTCCGCCTCCCGCGACCCGCATGTTGCGCACCCACTGGGAGTGACCGCGGGCCGAGACGAGGTACTGCGCGCCTTCGTACGTGTGCGGGTTGACCGGGATTCGCTGCATCTGTCCGCTCTTGCGGCCACGCACGGACATCTCGGCGGAGCCCATGAGGCTGATGCCGTGCCGGGCGAGCCAGCCGATCACGCTGTTCAGACGGACGTTGAGCGGGCTGCCCTTGCGGTAGTACGGCGTTGTTGTTGACGACATGGTGACCCCCGGATGGCGTGAGGGAGCGGCGCTCACTTCTGTGAGCAGTGCTCTCGCTGTTGCGTGACAGTCTGCATGGGATCAGCGCCCCAAAGCAAGAGCGGTGCTCTCGTTTTTGTGCGGTGCTCGCTATGCGGGCGGTCGCTCGCCGCGTAAGCGCCGCCCTTTTGGGTGAGCGCCGCTCCCTCGTGCTCAAGCGAGGTCTCGACTGCCAGGGCACCGCTCTCTCGCCAGGGCACCGCTCTCTCGCCAGGGTGCTGCTCACTCGCCTGAGCGACGCTCTGGTGTGCGAGCATCGCTCACGCACGCGATCGCCGCTCTCCACTGTGTGCACCGCTCCGGCTACATGGCACACTGCCCCGCATGAGCACCACACATGGGGCCACCACACAAGGAGCCCGCGCCCGTGCCCGCGTCGAAGTCACCGCCGCCATCAAGGACGAGGCGCGCAGACAGCTTGCCGCGGACGGCGCCGCGAAACTCTCGCTCCGTGCCGTGGCCCGCGAACTCGGCATGGCCTCCTCCGCGCTCTACCGCTACTTCCCCAGCCGCGACGACCTGCTCACCGCGCTCATCATCGACGCATACGACTCCCTCGGTGAGGCCGCCGAGGCCGCGCACGCCCGAGCCGCCGGTGAGGCCCCGGCCCAGCAGTGGATCGCCGTGTGCGAGGCGGTCCGCGGCTGGGCGGTGGCGCATCCGCACGAGTACGCGTTGATCTACGGTTCGCCCGTGCCCGGGTACTTCGCGCCCGCGACCACCGTGCCGGCGGCGGCGCGGGTCGGGTATGTCCTGATCGGGATCGTGCGGGACGCCTACCGGGGGAAGGGTGTGGCCCAGTGGAAGCTGTCGGCCGAGGTCGAGCCGGAGGCGGCGCGCCTGGCGGGCGAGCTCGCCCCCGATCTGCCGCCCGCGGTGGCCGCGGTCCTCGTCGCGGCCTGGGCGCAGCTGTTCGGGCTGGTCAGCTTTGAGGTGTTCGGACAGTTCAACAAGGTCGTCGAGGACCGCGAGTCCTTCTTTCGGCACGCGGCCGCCCAACTCGCCCACCACGTAGGCCTCGTGTCACCTCAGCCCACCGGCACGGGCTCCGCGAGCAGGGCCGGGTCCTGACGGAGGATCCGCGCGTGCAGTGAGCGCAGCGCCGGCCCCGGATCCGTGCCCAGTGCCTCCGCGAGCCGCCGCCGCAGCTCCTCGTACGCCAGGAGCGCCTCCGTTCCGCGGCCGGCCCGGCACAGCGCGAGCATGAGGAGTTCGACGGGCCGTTCCCGCAGCGGGTGCGCGGCGGCCAGCCGGACCAGTTCGTGGACGCTCTCGAAGGGCCGGCCGGCCTCGATCTGCCCGGCCAGCCGCGCCTCCAGGACGCTGAGCCGCTTCTCGCTCCACCGCAGCCGCTCCGCCGCCAGACAGGGCGCCGCCAGTCCCTCGGCGAACTCGCCGCGCCACAACTCCTCGGCGCGCGCGACCAGTTCCGCCGCGCGCCGCAGCTCGCCCGCGTCCCGCGCGGCCAGCGCCGCGTCGACCAGCTGCCGCCGCTCGCGCAGATCGTCGACGGCCGCGCCGGACAGCCGGTAGCCGCTCCCCGTCCACTCCAGCAGGGGCCCGTCGCCGAGCGCGCGGCGCAGGCCGGAGACGTACTTCTGCACGAGGTTGCGCACGTGCACCGGAGGGGAACCGCCCCACACCGCCTCGACCAGACCGTCGTACGACATCGGCCGTCCCTCCTGGAGCAGGAGCACGGCGAGCACCGCGCGCTGCTTGGGCGGACCGAGCGGGATCTCCACGCCGTCGCGCAACGCCCGCAGCGGGCCGAGCAGTTCGAAGCGGACGCCGGTGTGCGACGTGTGCGAGTCACCCATGAGGTCGAGGGTAGCCCGGCGGCGGACGCGTTCCAGCAGGCCTTCCAGCGGGGCCTTCCGGCGGGGCGTTCCAGTGGATCTTCCAGCGGGTGTTCCAGCGGCCTGGGTGACGGTGTCCGTGACGGTTCCTCACAGACCTCACGGAAAGGCCCACCACGATGCTGACCCGGCTCGGCCGCCTGGCGGTGCGGCGCAGTCGCGCCGTCCTGACCGGCGTGCTCCTCGTCCTCCTCGGCCTCGCCGCCTACGGCGCCGGAGCCCAGTCCGAACTCGACCTCTCGCGCTGGAGCTCACCCGGCACGGAGTCGGTCCGCGCGGGTGACGTCCTGCGCGACCACTTCGGCACCGGCAACCCCAACCTCGCGCTCCTGGTCACCGCCCGCGACGGCGACGTGGACAGCGCGCGCACGGGGCGGGCCGCCCGCGACCTCACGGCGGAGGTCGAAAAGCTGCCGCTCGTCACGGACGTCACCTCGTACTGGGACGCCGGCAGCCCGGCCCTGCGCAGCAGCGGCGGTGACCGCGCCCTCGTCCTGGTCCGCCTGGAGGGGAGCGCCACCGAGGCCCGCGACGAACTCGCCACGCTGTCACCGCGGCTGACGCGCACCACCGCCGACCTCGACGTCCGGGTGGGCGGACAGGAGGAGATCTCCCGGCAGGTCGGTGAGCAGGCCCGTACCGACTTCCTGCGCGCCGAGCTCTTCGCCCTTCCCGCGGTCGTGCTGCTGCTGATCCTCGTGTACCGGCGTACGGCCGCCGCCCTCCTCACCGTCGCCGTCGGCCTGCTGTCGGTGCTCGGCACGCTGGCCGGGCTGCGGGCGATCGCGCAGTTCACGGAGGTGTCGACGTTCGCGGCGAACATCGCGCTCGTCCTCGGGCTGGGACTCGGCGTCGACTACAGCCTGTTCGTCATCAGCCGCTACCGGGAGGAGCGCGCGGCCGGGCACCCGCAGCCCGAGGCGGTCGTGCGGGCCACCGCGTCGGCGGGCCGCACGGTCGTGTTCAGTGGTGTGACGGTGGCGGTGTCGCTGTGCGCGCTGCTGGTGTTCCCGTTCTTCTTCCTGAGCTCGTTCGCGTACGCCGGTGTCCTGGTCGTGCTCACCGCGGTGGCCGGGGCGGTGCTGTTCCTGCCCGCGGCCCTGGCCCGCTGGGGCCACCGCGTGGAGCGGCCCGTCGCGCCCGGCTCCGGTTTCTGGCACCGCACCGCGCTCCGGGCGATGCGGCGCCCGTTCGTCGCGGGAGCCGGAGTCCTGACCGTCCTGCTCGTGGCCGCCTCGCCCCTGCTCGGGCTGCGCTTCGGCCTCCCCGACGAGCGCACCCTCCCCGCGGGCACCTCCTCGCGGGTCACCTCCGAGATCGTGCACCGCGAGTTCCCCGCCGAGCCCACCGACACCGTCCAGGTCGTCCTCGACGACGGCGCCGGCAGGGCCGACACGCGGGCGTACGCGGCTCGTCTCTCCCGTATCCCGGGCGTCTTCCAGGTCGACGCGCCCGAGGGCACCTACCGCGAGGGGCGGCGCACCGGCGCCCCCGGACAGGACCGGCTGACGGCACCCGACGGCCGCGTACGGCTGGCCGTCGTACCCACGCAGCGGACCATGTACGGCGACGTCCCCGCCTTCGTCGAACGGATCAGGGACACACCGGCGCCCGCCCGCGCGCTCGTCGGCGGCTACCCCGGCGAGACCACCGACTTCCGCGCCACGCTCCTCGACCGGCTGCCGCTCGCCGTCGGCCTCGTCCTCGCCGCGACGTACGTGATCCTGTTCCTGATGACCGGCAGCGTGCTGCTCCCCGCGAAGGCGACCGTGCTGAACCTGCTGAGCCTGTCGGTGATGTTCGGCTGCCTGGTGTGGGTGTTCCAGGACGGCCATCTGTCCGGGCTCCTCGGTTTCACCCCCACCGGGGCGATCGAGCCCAGCATCCCCGTGCTGATGTTCTGCGTGGCGTACGGACTGTCGATGGACTACGAGGTGTTCCTGCTGGCCCGCATCAAGGAGGAGCACGACCGGACCGGCGACACCGGGCGCGCCGTGGCGGAGGGCATCCGGCGCAGTGCCCCGCTCGTCACCGCCGCGGCCGGGATCCTCGCGCTGTCCTTCCTGTCGTACGCCAGTGGGGGCGTCGTCTTCCTGAAGGAACTCGGCATCGGCACCGCCCTGACGATCCTGGTGGACGCGACCCTGATCCGCGTCGTGCTGCTGCCGGTGACCATGCGGCTGGCGGGGCGCGCCAACTGGTGGGCGCCCCGGCCACTGCGCCGGCTGCACGAGCGGTTCGGGATCAGGGAGTCCGGCACCATCGAGTCCGGAACCGATGAGTCCGGGACCAGGGAGGGCCACGCGCCGGGCGTACTGCGCGGGGAGCACGTGTGACGCCCCCGGCGCCCTGACCCCGCGTCAGGCGGCTGACCTCAGATCACCGCGGACTTCTCACGCCACAGTCCGGCGAGGGACGCGTCGCCGGAGACCTCCGGGAACGGCAGCCGGTTCCACAACGCGAGACAGAGCTCCGCTGCGGGCCCCGCCACCTCGCAGTCCGCTTCCGCGGCCCGGCCCCGCTCGCTCACGGGCGGCCCGTCCGACAGCCGAACGGTCCACACGGCGTCCGTGTCGGTGGTCCGTACGCCCAGGACGCGCGGCCGTTCGGTGCGTACCCGGCTCTTCTGCCGCGCGTGGAACCCGAGGAGTACTTCGTCGATGCCGTCGACCGCGAAGTCCGTGGAGAGGACAGTGGGTGTGGTGGGCGCCCCGTCGCGCGCGGACTCGGCGTCGAACCGGTGGACCGCCGTCTCGTGCGCCTGCCGCCGCGCCCAGAAGGCCACCGGGGAGGGCGCGGGCAGGAAGCTCCAGCAGTCGGTGTCCGCCGGCGCGGTGGCGAGGGTCTCGACGAGCTGTTGGTGCCCCTCCCGGAACCAGTCCAGCAGCTCGGCGCCGTCGAGATCAGGCTCGTCCCCGATCGGGCGGGGCGAGGTGTGCCCGTCGGCGACGAACGCCCCCGCCCACCGGTGCACCGTTCCCGTGTGCCGCAGCAGGTCCCGCACCCGCCAGCCCGGACAGGTGGGCACCTCCGCCCCGCTCCCTGCCGCCTCGGCGGCCGCGGTGAGCAGCCGGCCCTCCCGGTCCAGGATCTTCACGTGTTCGTCCGTCTCCATGGCTGCGAGTGTGCCGATGGAGTGCGGCCCAAGGGAAGCTGATTTCGTTCGTCCGTCTTCTCGTGGCTTCGTGACTCCCCCTACACGTCCGCCTCCTGGGCCAGCCATTCGGCGATGGCCCGGGAGATCGGCTGGCCGGTGTCGATCTCCACGAACCCGAACTGGCCCGACTGGTTGCACTCCAGGAACCACCAGATCCCGTCGGCGTCCTCGACGAAGTCGAAGGCTCCGTAGGCGAGTCGGGCCTCCCGCAGATAGGCATGGACGGCCGCGGCCGTACGTGCCGGTACGCCGACCGGCTCCCAGGGCGCGCCGGCCCGGGCGAACCGTACGTCGACCTCGTCGGGGTCCGCGTCCGCGGCGACCGCCTTGCGGGCGGCCAGGAGGCGGTCGCCGACGGCGGTGAGGCGGATGTCGGCGCGCTTGGCGATACGGTGCTGCAGCAGCGTCGGACCGGAGGCGACGGCGGCGAAGTCCGTGCCGGGAGCGACACGGCTCGTCGGCACCGCCTCCGGGGGGTCCTGCGGGTGTGTGCCGGACACGGACTTGACCACCAGGTCGGGGAAGCGCTCCGCGAAGTCCCGGGCGGCCTGCGGGAGCGTGGTGATCAGAGTGGCGGGCACGGGCAGCCCGGTCCGCTGGGCGAGGTGCAGCTGCCAGGGTTTGTGACGGGCCCGGGCGGCCGCGTCGGGATGGTTCATCCAGCGGGCGGCGGTGCCGCGCAGGATGCCGTACAGAGCCTGGGAGGACTCCTCGGTCAGCCAGGAGGACGCCGATGCCGATGCCGACGCCGCCCGGGCGGCCGGGACGCCCGGCCGGCGGACCCAGACGGACCGCAGTCCGCTCGTGCTCACCAGGCGGCCGCCGACGGACAACTGCCCGCGGAACCCGCCGTGCACGTACTCACCGGAGAGCTGCACCCCGCCCGGCAGATCGGCGGGGTCCAGCCGGAGCACGGGCACACCGGTCGCGTTCAGCCGCGCCACCACCATGTCCGCGGTCACATCCTGTTCGCACGTCAGGATCAGTACGGTCATTGTCGTCGGCCGCGTTCAGTCGTCGAAATGTGTCTTGGAGCCCGCGGTGGAGGTCGTGGCCCCCAGCTCCCGCAACACTGCGTGGTCATGGGCGGCGATCCGCCCGTCGGGGAGCACGTTCAGCTGCAGGGCGGAGTCGTAGGCATACGGAGCGCTGACCTCCAACTGCTCTGCGGGGCGAGCGTAGTCGAGGGCGAACAGTCGCATCGGTCTCTCCTTGTTCGGGGCCACCCGGGCATGCGGACGGTGACGCTCCGGCGTCACGGCGGCAGCACGGGTCGCTGTGCTCTCACGGAGTTATACGAATCGAACGAGTGATTGGTTGCCTCACGCTCTGTAACCGCGTGTCGGCGCCAGTCGCCGCCTGCGGGCCGGGTGCGTCGAGCGCGGGCCGCAGGTGCGTGCGTACCTGCTAGTTCCCCGTAGGTAAGGCCCTATCGGGGGCCGATGTCCAGGACATTGCAATTCGGCCAAATTAAGGCAGTGCCGTGAAACTTGTGAATGCTCGGCGGGGAACGGGGCATGCGAAGCCACACTTGAGAAAGGGGCCCACCGTGCTCGTTCCCGACCCGAAGGTCGTCAGACAGCTGCTGACCCGGTACGCGACGCTGCGGATCGCTCATGCGGAGCAGGAGACACCGCAGACGGCGCGGGGGCTGACGGAGGTCAGTGACGCCCTGTGCACCCTGATGGGCGAGTCCCGCATCCTGGACGCGATCACCGCCGCGGACGAGGTGCTGCTCGCCGCGAGCCGCACAGCGCGCGCGAGGACCGGGAGGGTTCCGGACACCGGCGAGGAGCACAGCCTGTCCCTCGCCGTCTGAGCCGGGCACGGGCCGGCGCGCGGGCGGGTGCGCTCGGCGACCGGCGCCGACCCACCGGCCGCGCCTGTCTCCGCCTGCGCCCGGGCAGGTGCGAACCCCCGTGCGCGGGCCGGCGCACGCGAGCGGGGCCGCCCTGCCGCCCACCGGCCACCGTGCGCCGTCCCGCGCGTCCCCGCCCTCGTACCACCCGCACACCGCGCGCCCCGCACCCCACCCGCCCAGCGTCCTCGCACCGACCCGGAGGCACGCCCGCACCGGCGGTACCACCGTCCGCACGCGGCACGGGAGGAGTCATTCCCGGCGCTCCGGCCTATGCTGAGGTGGCATGGAGGGGGATGCGTACAGGCGCGTGTCCGCCGTGCCGGCGGGCTCGGGCGAGTCGTCGGACGCGTTCGTCGTCGCGCCGCCACCGCTGCGGGCCGCGCACGTCGGACTCCCCGCGGAGAACCCCGACCCCACCCTGCTCCCCTCGATCACGCTGCTGGAGCGCGCGGCGTCGCTGGGCGGGGTCCAGGACGGTCTCCCGCTGCCGCCCGGACGGCTGCTCGCCGGGCAGTACCGGCTGATCCGGCCCCTCGGCTACGGCGGCATGGGCGAGGTCTATCTCGCGCTGGACACCAAGGTCGACGACCGCGAGGTCGCCATCAAGATCCTGCACGCCGGGCATCCGGTCGCCGCGGCGGGCGCCCTGGCCCGGGAGCGGCGCGCCCTGGTCGATCTCAGTCACGGCGACATCATCCGCGTCTTCAACTACGGGCATCACCCCGAGGTGGGCGACTTCCTCGTGCTGCAGTACGTGGACGGGCTGACGCTGGAGGAGGTGCGCGCCCGCGCGCGGGTGACCCCGGACGAGTTCGGCGGCAGCCGCTTCCACGAGTTCGTGCTCGCGTACGGCGTCCGGATCCTGTCCGCGCTCGGCCATCTGCACGCCGACCGGCCCGCCAAGGTGTACGGCGACCTGAAGCCCGACAACGTCATGCACGACGGCACCTCGACGAAGATCATCGACGTGGGCAGCGTCCGCGCGGCCGGGCTGCCCGGGCACACCACGAAGGGCTACCGCGCCCCGACCGTGGGCCCGGGCGGCGAATCCACGGGCCAGGACGACCTGTTCAGCCTGGGGGAGACGCTGCGACGGCTCAGCGGGCTGGGTGAGTCGGCGGACGAGCTCCGGGAACTCGGCGAGCTCGGCAGGCTGGGCGCCGGCCCGGACCCGGTCGCCGACCGGATGACCGCGCCCGCCCCCCACGGCCTCGGGCTCGTCTCGCTCACCCGCGTGCTGTGCCGCGCGACCAGGGGCGAGCCGGCCGAGCGGTTCGCCGACGCCCGCGAGATGGAACAGCAACTGCGCGGCGTCTTCCGCGAGCTGAGATCCCTGCGCACCGGACTGGAGACCTTCGAGCCGTCGCCGCTCTTCCTCCAGTCGGCGTACGCGCTCGACGGGGCGCTCGGGTCCGCCCCGCCGCTCGCGCACTGGGCCGAGCCGGGCGCCCCCTCCCCGTACGCGCTGCCTTCCCCCGACCAGGTCGCCCAACGGCTCCCCGTCCCGCGGCCCGACCCCGACGACGCCCACCACGCCGGACTGAGCAGGCTCGCCGACGCCGCCCCGGAGGCGCTGCTGCAGCACACCGCGGACTGGCGTGCGTCCTCGGAGGTGCATCTGCTGCGCTGCCGGCTGAAGTTACGCGTCCCCGGCGACGGGCTCCGGGCGGCCGAGCGGGAACTGGGCGCCGCCGAGCGGCTGATCGGCCCCGAGCGCGCCCCGTACGACTGGCGGCTGGACTGGCACCGCGGCCTCCTCGCGCTCGCCGCCGGTCAGGTCGCCGCCGCGCGCGAACACTTCGACCGGGTCTACGCATCGATCCCCGGCGAGTACGCCCCGAAACTCGCCCTCGGCTACTGCGCCGAGCGCCTCGACCGGTGGCGGGAGGCACTGACGTTCTACGAGGCGGTACGGCTGCGCAACCCGTCCCTCGGCAGCGCGGCCTTCGGCGCCGCCCGGGCCCGTCTCGCCCTCGGTGGCGAACGGGCACGGGAGGAGGCGGTCGCGGCCCTGGACGCGGTGCCCCAGCACTCCCGGCACCGCACCGCCGCCCGCACCGCGGCCGTCCGCATCGGCGTCGAGCACGTCCGGACCGCGGCCGGCGGCCGGGAGGTACGGGAACGGCTGCGGGAGGTGCTGGAGCGCCTCGCCCTGCTGTTCCACGCCCACGGACTCACCGACGACCAGGCCCGCACCCGGATGGCCGCCGAGGTCTGGGAGGCCGTGCAGGGTGCGCTCGAGGACGGCACCCTGGACGCGACGGGACTGGCCGCGCTGGCAGCCGGCGCCGATCCCCGGCTCGCGTTCCCGGCCTCCGGGACCGGACTGCGCCAGGCTCTGTCCCGGCTCTACCGCTCCCTCGCCCACCAGGCCGCCCGGTCCGCGGTGTCCGCGGACGCGGCCGTCGCCGAGATCCTCCTGGACCGCGCCTACGCGGTCCGCCCGCTCGCCTTCCGCCATCACAGGGACAGCCCATGGCTAGGGAAGAGAGTCGCCGACCGGCTCCGCACGGTCGCCTCCGCGGCGTCGCGCAGACCGTCGCCCGCCTCGGACGGCCCGCCGTCCACCTCGCGTCGGCCACCGCCGCCGTAGCCGCCGAACTCGCCCGCCGCGTCCGCCGCTACGCCTGGCCGTCGGCCGCCGGCCGCCGCAACAGCGCCTACCTGCGGGACCGGCTCGTCGCCCTGCCGCTGCTCGCCGTGGTGGCGTTCGGGGCCTTCGGGTGGGCGTACGCCGGCGTACGCGGCGACCTGGCGCACGTACGGGACCGGCTGGCGCCCGCGCTCGTCGACCTCGCGGACGCGAAGGCGTCACTGCTCATCGCGCAGACCGAGGCCGACCGGAACCTCGGCGACGACGGGGCCGCCGAGCTCAGCGGACTCAGCGAGCGCTACCGCATCCGCGTGGCCCGGGCGACGCAGTCCCTGAACCAGGCCCTGCGTGGCGGGGCACTCACACGGGGCGAGGAACAGGAGTTGCGTGTGGTGTCCGCGCTGGTCGTGGACTACACGGCCTGGGTCGCCCGGGCCCAGGGGCACGCGACCGACTCCGTCCTGCGGGACGCCGAACTGACGTATGCGCGCACCATGCTCTGCCCGACGTCGCCCCCGAAGGACCGGACCGGCCGGAAGCCGCCGACGTGCGTGGCGCAGAGCTCCGACACGGCCACCACGGGCTCTGCCGCCACCACGATCGTGGACCGGGTGGCGGATCTGGAACAGCGGGTCCGGAACCGGATCGCCGCGCGGGCCGCCTGGGGCTCCGGCGTGATCACCGCGGCGGCCGTCTCCGGGGCCGCCTTCCTGCTGCTGGCCGCCGGCCTGCTGCGGACCACGGTCTTCCTGCGCCGCCGCTTCCGGATCCGGCTCAGCGTTCCGCTCGCGGCCGCCGCCGTGCCCCTGTTCGCCGTCCCGCTGCTGGTCTGGGACGCGTGGCGGGCGCATGGGGCACAGGACGAAGCCGTCACGGTGGCGGACGCGCTCGTCGAAGGGGTCACGGCGGACACCGAGATCGGAGCCGAGGAACGCCCCTTCGACCGCACCGGCCCACGGGAGAGGTCGAAGCCCATCGCGGAACTGGCGTCCCAGGTCGACGGCGAACTGGCCGAAGGACGGATCGCCGTCCTGGACGAGGCCGCTCCCTTCGTCCTGCCCGCCGGGCTGGCCACCGCCGCCCTGGCCGGCGGAGCCCTGCACGCCTACCGCCGCGAGTACTTGGTCGTCGTCCGCCCGGGAGCCGTCTCGTGACCCGATCACCGTTCCGCCTCCTGCGTGCCTTCCTCGTGACCTGCCTGCTCGCCGCGGGGTCCGGCTGCGCGACGGACGAACCCGATCCGCTCGTCGTGCTCGGACCGTGGACCGGTGCGGAGGGCGCCGCCTTCGAGGAGACCCTGAAGGCGCTGGACGACGGCACCGGGCGGGAGTACACGTACGAGGGCACCCGGTCGCTGCGCGAGACGCTGCTGTCCCAGATGGAGGCGGACGACCCGCCGGACGTGGCGATCCTCAACAGCATCGGCGAGCTCACCGAGTACGCCCGGCGCGACAAGCTGCGGCCCCTCGCCGGGGAGGCCGCCGACCGCGCCTACTCACCCTGGGCGCCGCCCCTGATCGTGAACGACCTGGACCGTGAGTACTGGGTGCCCCTGAAGGTCGACCTGAAGAGTCTGGTGTGGAGCAGGAAGCGCGCGTCGGACGACGCTCCGACGTGGTGCGTGGGGCTCGGCTCGGACGCCACCTCCGGCTGGCCCGGCACCGACTGGATCGAGGACATCCTGCTCCACCAGCAGGGCCCCGACTTCTACGAGCGGTGGGCGACGGGCCGCGTGGAGTGGAACGACGAGGCCGTGAAACACGCCTGGACGACCTGGGCCCGGCTGCTCGGCGACCGTTCGCGGGCGTCCGTGGAGCGGTCCCTGACCACCTCGTTCGAGGGCGGCTTCGACCCCGGCGGCAACGCGCGGCGCGGACTGCTCGACACACCCGGCTTCGACTGCACGCACGAGCACCAGAGCGCCTTCGTGCGCTATCTGTACGGCGACGACGTGCAGGTGCAGCCGGCGGCCCGCTTCCTGGACGGGCAGCCCGAGCACGACGGCGTGTACGAGGTCGCGGGCGACATGGCCGCCGTGTTCAGCGACGATCCGGGAGCCCAGGAACTCGTGGAGCGGCTGTCGAGCCCGGAGGGACGGCAACGCTGGCGGGACAAGGCGGGGCCGGCGGTGCGCCCGCTGTTCCCGAAGACGGCCGGGGCCGCGCCCACCGGGTCCGGCGACCCGGTCGAGCGGCGGATTCACGAACTGCTCACCGAAGAGGCCCGGACCCTGTGCTTCGACGCCTCCGACGTGATGCCACCGATACTGCGCGACGCCTTCCACCGGGCGGTGCTGGAGTTCTTCCGCAACCCGGCGGACGCGCGTCTCGACAGGCTGCTCGAGCAGTTGGAGGCGGTACGCGACCAGATGGACGAGGACTACCGCGGGGACGACTCCTTCCAGCCGCCGGACGACATCTGCGCGAGCCAGGGCGGGTGACGCGTGCGGCGTGCGGCGACGGCCGGCTCCGGGCCGCGCGGTTCAGACCGCGACGACCCGCACCCCCGCCTCCGCGAACCGCCGCACCGTCCCCTCGTCCACCGCCGTGTCCGTGACCAGCGTGTCCACCGCCTCGGTCGCGCAGATCCGGGCGAACGCGCGCCGGCCCAGCTTGCTGGAGTCGGCCGCGACGACGACGCGTTCGGCGCGCTCGCACAGCAGCCGGTTCACCGCGGCCTCCGCCTCGTCGTGCGCCGCCGCGCCGTGGCGGACGTCGAACGCGACCACGCCGAGCACGGCCACGTCCACGGTGATCTGGCCGAGCACCCCGTCGGCGAGCGGCCCGACGAGTTCGTACGAGGACGGGCGGGCCACACCACCGGTCACCACGATCTTGAACTGGGGGCGGACCGCGAGCTCGTTGGCGATATTGAGCGCGTTGGTCACGACGGTCAGCGCGGGCGAGCCCGAGGCCAGGTCGGCGCGGACGGCGAGCGCCCGGGCGACCTCCGTGGTGGTCGTGCCGCCGGTCAGGCCCACCGTCTCGCCGGGGGAGACCAGGTCCGCGACCGCCCGGGCGATGCGCTGCTTCTCGGAGGCGTGGCGGGCGGTCTTGTAGCGCAGCGGCAGCTCGTACGAGACACCGTGGACGACCGCGCCGCCCCGGGTGCGCACGAGCATCTGCTGCTCGGCCAGCCCGTCGAAGTCCCGGCGGATCGTGGCGGCGGAGACGGACAGTTCGGCCGCCGCCTCCTCGACGTCCAGCCGCCCCCGCTCGACGAGCAGTTCGAGCAGCGCCTTCCAGCGGGCGTCGCGCGACATCCGCGTCCTCCGTTCGTCGCGTTCGCCGGTCACCCGGCGACCCTAACGCACCGATCCATGCCGTCCGCATGCTTGATGACGCTCGGAAGCTCGCTCTATCTTGCAAGAACGAGCAACAGGCCCCAACGAGTGCCGGTCTGAAGGAGCGCGCGATGAGCCACGTCGAGGACGAGCTGAACAGCCAGCCCGAGTGCTGGACCCGCGCCGCCGAGGAGGCCGCCCGGCATGCGGCGGTGCTGCCCGGGGCGGGGGAACGCGTCGCGATCGTGGGGTGCGGAACCTCGTACTTCATGGGACAGGCGGCCGCCGCGCTGCGCGAGGGGGCCGGTCAGGGCGAGACCGACGCGTATCCCGCCTCGGAGTTCCCGTACGGCCGGGCCTACGACCGGGTCGTCGCCCTCACCCGCTCCGGCACCACGACCGAGGTCCTCGACCTCCTCGCCCGGCTCCGCGGCCACACCCGCACCGCCGCGGTCACCGCGGACCCGGACACCCCCGTTAAGGCGGCCGCCGACGACCTCGTGGTGCTGGACTTCGCCGACGAACGCTCCGTCGTCCAGACCCGGTTCGCGACCACGGCGCTCACCCTGCTGCGCGCCCATCTCGGCCTGCACACCGACCGGGCCGTCGCCGACGCCCGTACCGCGCTGGAGGAACCGCTGCCCGAAGGCCTCACCGGCTGCACGCAGTTCACCTTCCTCGGCCGCGGCTGGACCGTCGGGCTCGCGAACGAGGCCGCGCTCAAGATGCGCGAGGCCGCCCTGGCGTGGGCCGAGGCCTACCCGGCGATGGAGTACCGCCACGGCCCGATCAGCGTCACCACCTGGGGCACCGTCACCTGGATGCTCGGAGACGCCCCCGACGGGCTGGACCGGCAGGTAAGGGACACCGGCGGGGCCTGGGTGGCCGGCACGCTCGACCCGCTCGCCGAACTCGTCCGCGCCCAGCGGCTCGCCGTCGCCGTGGCCGCCGCCCGCGGACTCGACCCGGACCGGCCCCGCCACCTCACCCGCTCGGTCATCCTCGACGCCGCCGCCCAAGAGCGATAGGGGGAAGCCGTGCCGCTCGTCACCACCGGCGAACTGATCACCGCGGCCGCCGCGGCCCGCACCGCCGTCCCGGCCTTCAACATCATCACGCTGGAGCACATCGAGGCGGTCGTCGCGGGCGCCGAGTCCGCCGGCGCACCCGTCGTCCTCCAGGTCAGCGAGAACGCGGTGACGTTCCGCGGCGGACGCCTGCTCCCGCTGGCCCGCGCCGCGACCGCCGCCGCCGAGCACGCGGCCGTGCCCGTCGCCCTGCACCTCGACCACGTGCAGCGCGACGACCTGCTGCGCCTCGCGCCCGACGCCGGGTTCGGCTCCGTGATGTACGACGCGTCCCGGCTGCCGTACGAGGAGAACCTCGCCGCCACCCGCGCCGCCGCCGACTGGGCGCACGCGCGCGGGCTGTGGATCGAGGCCGAGCTGGGGCAGGTCGGCGGGAAGCACGGGGAGCCGGCCCTCGACGCGCACGCGCCCGGCGCCCGTACCGACCCCGACGAGGCCCGTGCCTTCGTCGCCGGCTCCGGCGTGGACGCCCTGGCCGTGGCGATCGGCAGCACGCACGCCATGACCACGCGCACGGCCGCCCTCGACCACGCCCTGCTGAAGCGGCTGAGCGCCGCGCTGGACGTGCCGCTCGTCCTGCACGGCTCCTCCGGCGTCCCCGACGACGAACTGAGGACGGCCGTCGAGGGCGGCATCGCCAAGGTCAACATCGGGACCGCCCTCAACATCGCGATGACCGGCGCGGTACGGGAGTTCCTCGCCGCCCGTCCCGAGACGGTGGATCCGCGGAAGTACCTCGCCGTGGGCCGGGAGGCCATGGCGGCGACGGTGGCGCGGCTCATCGGCGTCGTCGCCCCGCGCGCGGGCACCCCCGCTAGCGCTTGACCGCCTTGAGCACCACGAACTTCGGGTCGCTCGCCACCACCCGGCTGTTGCCGAACAGGCGGCGCAGCTTCACGTGGTAGCCGAGATGACGGTTGCCGACCACCCACAGCTCGCCGCCGGGGCGCAGCGCCCGCTTCGCCCCGGTGAACATCCGCCACGCCGTGGCGTCCGTCGTCGCCTGGTGGGAGTGGAACGGCGGGTTGTTGAGCACGAGGTCGACGCTGCCGGGCTCGAACCCCTCCAGCCCGTCACCGACACGGAACTCCACCTTGCCGTCGGCGTTGGCCCGGTAGGTGGCCTCCGCGGACGCCACCGCCTGGTACGACTCGTCCACGAACACCACCTCGGCGTCCGGCTCGGCCAGCGCCACCGCCGTACCGACGACGCCGTTGCCGCAGCCGAGGTCGACGACGCGGGCGCCGCCGCGGACGTCCGGCAGATGCCCCAGGAAGAAGCGGGTGCCGATGTCGAGGCGGTCGGCGCAGAAGACGCCCGCGTGGTTGACGACGGTGCGGCCGGAGACGGGGCCGATGTCCTCGGGAAGCGTGTAGCGGTACGGCCAGGGGCTGGCGTCCCGGCGCGGAGCCGGGTCCGGCGCCGAGAAGACGAGCCGGGCCTTCTTCCGTGCGAGCGAGGTCCGGGTCGGGCCGATGATCCGCTCGAACAGCCGCAGCGTCGAGGTGTGGATCTCCTTCACCATGCCGGTGCCGACGACCACCGTGTCCGCGTGCACCGCGGGCGCCAGGCGCAGCAGCTGGTCCTCCAGCAGGGCGAGGCTCTTCGGCACGCGCACCAGCAGGACGTCGATCCGCCCGGGCGGCGGGTCCTGGGTGGTGAGCAGACGTACGGAGCCGTCGGGGACGCCGTTGCGCCGGAGGTTCGCCCGGGTCGCCTCCCGGGTCAGGTACGAGTCCGTGATCTGCACCGGGTGGTGCGCGGCGAGCGCCGTGGTCAGCGCGCCCCAGCGGTCGCCCACGACCACGACCGTGCCGGACAGCGGGGTCCCGCTCTCCGCCAGCTGCCCGAGCAGATACTCGTCGGCGGCGTCCCAGGCGCGCAGCCGGTCGCGGGGGTCCTCGGGGAAACGGGTCAGCGCGAGCCCGTCCCAGGGCGTGGTCATCCGGTCGTTCATCGTGTGTCAAGGCTAGCCGAGCCGCAGGTCGGGGCCGTCCGCGCGGACCGGACGGGGGGCGGGTGGGCGAGGATGGGGCCCATGGAGACCGAGCTGTTCCCCCGGAGCCGTACGGAGATCGCGCCCGGCGCCGTGCACGTGCCCGACTGGCTGGACGAGGACCGTCAGCGGCAGCTCCTGGACGCCTGCCGCGCCTGGGCCCGGCCGCCCGCCGGACTCCGTACGGTCCGCACCCCGCAGGGCGGCACCATGACCGCCCGGCAGGTCTGCCTCGGCTGGCACTGGTACCCGTATTCCTACGCCCGCACGGTCGTCGACGGCGACGGCGCGCCCGTGAAGCCGTTCCCCGACTGGCTGGGGGAGCTCGCCCGGAGCGCGGTCACGGACGCCCTCGGACCAAAGGAGGCCGAGGCCGCGGCTCCGTACGACATCGCCCTGATCAACTTCTACGGCGGTGACGCCCGGATGGGCATGCACCGCGACAGCGACGAGCAGTCGGACGCCCCGGTGGTGTCCCTGAGCCTCGGCGACACCTGCGTCTTCCGCTTCGGCAACACCGCGACACGGGCGCGGCCGTACACGGACGTCGAGCTGCGCAGCGGCGACCTGTTCGTGTTCGGCGGCGCCTCCCGGCGCGCGTACCACGGCGTGCCGAAGGTGTACCCGGGGAGCGCGCCGCCCGGCCTGGGCCTGACCGGCCGGCTGAACGTGACCCTGCGGGTGAGCGGCTTCGACGCGGACTGACGGCGAACCCCGGCCTACCAGCTGGGGACGCCCGGCGAGCGGATCATGGGAGACTCACCCTCATGGACGGCAAGGCGGCCCCCAGGGTGGCGGGCGGAGGGACCACGCGGACGCGGCTGGACCGGGGGCGCGGAGCACTCGGCCCGGCACTCGAACTCGTGCACACCGGACGCGCCCCCACCCGTGCCGTGCTCACCGCCGAACTCGGGGTCACCCGCGCGACCGCGGGCGCCGTCGCCGCCGAACTGGAGGCGCTCGGGCTGATCCGGGTCGACGCGCACCCGGGTGCCGCCGCGGGTTCCCAGGGACGGCCCTCGCACCGGCTGGAGGTCGACGGGAACGGTCCCGTCGTCCTGGCCGCGCAGGTGCACACCGACGGCTGGCGCGCCGCCCTGGTCGGGCTCGGCGGGCGGATCGTCGCCACCGCGCCCGGCTGCGAGACCGTCGACGCCGACCCGGCGAAGGTGCTCGGCTCCGTCGTCGACGCGGGCGCCGAACTGCTGCGCGCGACCGGACGGCGCTGCGTGGGCGCCGGGCTCGCCGTACCGTCCGCGGTCGCCGAGCCGGAGGGCCTCGCGCTGGCCCCGCTGCACCTGGCCTGGCCCGCGGGCGCGCCCGTACGGGAGATCTTCGCCGAGCGGGTGCGCGCCGCCGGTATCGCGGGGCCGGTGTTCGCGGCGAACGACGTCAACCTCGTGGCCCTCGCCGAGCACCGGCACGGCGCGGGGCGCGGCGCGCGGGACCTGCTGTGCGTGGCCACCGGGCACCGGGGAGTCGGCGGTGCGCTGGTGCTCGACGGCCGTCTGCACCGGGGGAGTTCGGGCCTCGCGCTGGAGGTCGGGCACCTCACGGTCAACCCCGAGGGCGGGCGCCCCTGTCACTGCGGCAGCCGGGGCTGCCTGGACGTGGAGGCGGACCCGCTGGCCTTCCTCACCGCGGCCGGCCGCGACCCGGGACCCGAGGTGTCACTGCTCCGCCAGGCCGAGGACCTGATCCGCAACCGGTACGACGACCCGGCCGTCCGCACGGCCACCGAGGCCCTGATCGACCGGCTGGGCCTGGGACTGGCCGGCCTGGTCAACATCCTCAACCCCGACCGCATCATCCTCGGCGGCCTGCACCGCACCCTCATCGAGGCCGATCCCGACCGGCTGCGCGCGGTCGTGGCCGACCGCAGCCTGTGGGGGCGGCAGAGCGGAGGCGTACCGATTCTGCCCTGCACCCTGGACCACAACAGCCTCGTCGGAGCGGCCGAGTTGGCCTGGCAGCCGGTGCTGGACGACCCGATCGCGGCACTGGCCTGAGTTCCGCGCCTCGGCGCCGCGCGTCTGCCGGGCCCGGCCGGGCCCACAACGGTCCGGTGGTACGGGACGGACGGGCGTGCGCGCCCGCACGCGGAGACGCGCCGGTACCGCTGACGGCACCCACGCGCCGGGGCCGGCCCCGCGAGGAGCCGGTCACCGCCCGGTCAGCCTGCGACGGCCGACCGGGCGGGAGTGTGTTCGGCCCGTCGTCTGCGCGGGGCCGGCCGGTGGGTGGCGGTGTGCACGGCACCGTGCGACGGACGCTTCGGTGCCGCCACGGACTCCACGGATTCCTCGGAGGGCGCCGGCAGCGTGAACCACACGACCTTCCCCGAGGCGCCGTGGGGCCGCGCGCCCCAGCTCTCGCTCACCGCGGCGACCATGGCGAGACCACGGCCGCACGTCTCGGTGATGTCCGCGTCCCGCAGCTCGGGCAGGCGCGGATCGTTGTCGTGCACCGAGACCGTGAGCCGGTCGAGCAGCAGCTCGATCTCCACGGTGCACGACTTGTCCGGTTCGGCGTGCCGGTGGACGTTGGTGAGCAGTTCGGTCACACCGAGCGCCGCCTGGTCTATCAATGAGTCGAGGTGCCAGTAGCGCAATTGTGCAGAGACGATTCTGCGCACCTGGCCTATCCGCGTCGGCAGGGCTTGCAGCTCCACCGTGCAGTGCCTGCTTGGGTTGCTGATCACGACTGCGACTCCCCGAATTGAGGTCCGGAAGAAGACGGAGGACGGATCCAGCGAGGTGGCTGCGGGACGACGCCGCCTGCTGTGCGGCCGCACTCGGCTGCCGCCTGTCTTGGCGCGGAGTGGCTGCCTGCGGCGGCCGCCCGCGGTCGGTCCTGACCGGCGGGCTGGTTCGCAGCGTTATCGCCGGTGCACCCAGAGTGACGTGACATCAGCGTGACTCAGGGCCTTTCATCCCGCAACTCGCGGCCTGTCAGTGGCCGCGCCCCGCTGCCCTGCGCACGGCTTCGATGAACCGTCGCGCCGAGGGCGGCCCGGGCTTGCCCGGAGCGGGGTCGTGCTCGCCGAGAACCAGTGTGTAGCGCGTGCCGTTCAGATCGGCCAGCGCCCGGTCCTCAGGGGAGAACCAGGGCCTGGAGGCGCGCACCGCCTGTACCGGTGCGCTGTCGATCTCGCTGCCGTAACTGGTGAGCAACTGCAGCCTGCCGTCCTCGATCCGCACCTGTCCGGCCCGGGTGAGTGAGCGCAGCCTCTTGCCGATCCGCACGCCCGTAGCCGCGAATTCCGGCTCCGTCATGTTCCGTCCGCCCCCTTGTGCGTGTCGGCTGAGCTCTCTCGGAAATCCCTGTGGGTCCTGCTGCGATGTGCACCCCCGTGCGGGCTTCTCGGCCCGTGCGGTGCAGTCTGCACGCCCCCGCCGTCGAGCACCAGTGCGCATGGTCGGCGCGGCCCGCCGTCGACGGCCCGCGCCGGTCGAATACGCCCCTTGTGCGCCCGCGCACTACCCGTCACAGGTGCGCTTGGGGGTTCCCAAAGGGCTGTTTATGCAGGTGAGAAGCGTGCGACGGGTGTCTATGATCGAGGAATCCGACCGCGCACACCGCCGTCGGCGAGATGTGTAAGGAGCCCCGTGGTGACCCCCTCTCCGACCCCCTCGACCGGCCGGATCACCGACACGGTGGACATCGACCGCAGCGACGCCGCGTACCGGGCGTGGCTCAAAGAAGCCGTGCGCAAGGTGCAGGCCGACGCCAACCGCTCGGCCGACACGCATCTGCTGCGCTTTCCGCTCCCGGAGGCCTGGGACGTCGACCTTTACCTCAAGGACGAGTCGACCCACCCCACCGGAAGCCTCAAGCACCGGCTCGCCCGCTCGCTCTTCCTGTACGCCCTGTGCAATGGCTGGATCCGTCCGGGCCGTCCGGTGATCGAGGCCTCCAGCGGCTCCACGGCGGTGTCGGAGGCGTACTTCGCGGCGTTGATCGGAGTGCCCTTCATCGCGGTGATGCCGCGCACGACGAGCGCCGAGAAGTGCCGACTGATCGAGTTCCACGGCGGCCGGTGCCACTTCGTCGACGACTCCCGCACGATGTACGAGGCCTCGATCGCCCTCGCGGCCGAGACGGGGGGCCACTACATGGACCAGTTCACCTACGCCGAACGTGCTACGGACTGGCGCGGCAACAACAACATCGCCGAATCGATCTTCCGTCAGCTCCGCCTGGAGCGCTTCCCCGAACCGGCCTGGATCGTCGCCACGGCCGGTACCGGTGGCACCTCGGCGACCCTCGCACGGTACGTCCACTACAGGCAGTATGACACTCGCATATGCGTCGCGGACCCGGAGAACTCATGTTTTTTCGAAGGCTGGTCCACCGGCGATCCGGACGTCACGTGTGAGCGCGGTTCCCGTATCGAGGGCATCGGGCGCCCGCGCATGGAGCCCAGCTTCGTACCGGGCGCCGTCGACCGGATGATGAAGGTGCCGGACGCGGCGAGCGTGGCGGCCGTACGGGCCCTGGAGACGGCGATCGGCCGCAGGGCGGGCGGCTCCACCGGCACCGGGCTGTGGAGCGCGCTGCGGATCGTCGCCGAGATGGTGGCCGAGGGCCGTCGGGGGAGTGTGGTCACGCTGCTGTGCGATCCCGGGGACCGCTACCTCGACAAGTACTACTCCGACGCCTGGCTCGCGCGACAGGGCCTCGACATCGCGCCCTACACGGCGGCCGTCGAGACCCTGCTGGAGACGGGGGCGTGGCCGGCCTGAGCGCGTACGGGCGGTGCGGCGGGCGCACCCGCGCGAAGCGCCCGCGCCGCGTGGTGCGCCACCGCGGAGGGCGGCGCGCCCGCGCGGCCACGGGGGACGGCGAGCGCGCCCGCCCGGCGCCGGTCCCGGCCGGACGCTCAGACGGACGCCAGCCGGCGGTCCAGCGCCACGAGCCCGTCCCTGACCGCGCGGGCCAGACCCGGCCGGCCCAGGCGCAGGACGAGCAGCACGGGCGCGAGGGCGTCGGCGGCCCAGCCGAACCGCACCCGGGTGCCCGTACCGGCCGGTGTCAGGCGCCACTCCTCCAGCAGGGCGCGCATCCCGGGCACATTGGTCTCGTCGACGCGGTACGCGTACAGCGCGCCGGGCTCGGCCGCGACGACCGACTCCACGCAGCGGACCCCGGCCTTGAGCCGGACCTCGCGCCCGGCGCCGTCGCCGATGGGCCGGACGTACCGCACGCCGGGGAACCACTCGCTCCAGCCGGCCACGTCCTCGGCCATGGCGCGGTAGACGGCGTCCGGGGACGCGGACATCTCACGGGTCACCGCCAGACGCAGCGGTGCGGTTCCGGTGAAGTCGAGCCCCACCGGGCGCAGCAGGCGAGTCATGGACGCGACCCCCTTGCGGCCGGGCGCCCTGGCGGGCGCCAGCAGGCAGGTGACGGCAGCGCCACCATAACCGGCACACGACCGCATGTCTGCACGCCGGACGCCGGACGCCGACGAGGCCCCTGCCCGCACGCCGGGCGTGCCCGTACGTCAGACGTGCCTGTGCTGCGGGCACGCCCTGCCCCGGACTTGCCCGTTCGTCAGACGTCGCCCGGTTCCCCGGACCCGCCCGCGACCACCAGCTCCCTGAGGTGCTCGGCGACCTCCGTGCGTGCCGCGTCCGGCAGCCCGGCGTCGGTGACCAGCGTGTCGACCTGCTCCAGGGAAGCGAACGAACTCAGGCCCACCGTGCCCCACTTGGTGTGGTCCGCCACCACGACCACGCGGCGCGCCGACTGGACGAGCCGCCGGTTGGTCTCCGCCTCCGCCAGGTTCGGCGTGGACAGGCCCGCCTCGACCGATATGCCGTGCACGCCCAGGAACAGCACGTCGAAGTGGAGCGCCGCGATCGCCTGGTCGGCGACGGGCCCCACGAGGGAGTCCGACGGGGTGCGCACCCCTCCGGTGAGCACGACCGTCGCCGCGCCCGGCCGCTGCCCGGACGTGCGCTGCGCGGAGTGGAACACGTCGGCGACCCGCACCGAGTTGGTGACCACGGTCAGATCCGGCACGTCGAGCAGCCGGTGCGCGAGCGCGTACGTCGTCGTCCCCCCGGAGAGCGCGATCGCCGCTCCCGGGGCGACCAGTTCGGCCGCGGCCCGCGCGATGTCCTCCTTGGCGGACAGCTCCAGCCCGGACTTGGCCTCGAACCCCGGCTCGTGCGTGCTCGCCTCGGCCACCGGGACCGCGCCGCCGTGCACCTTCTCCACGGCGCCCTGACGGGCGAGCGCGTCGAGGTCACGACGGACCGTCATGTCCGACACACCGAGCTTGCGCGTCAGTTCGTTGACCCGGACCCCGCCGCGGCGCCGCACCTCGTCGAGGATCAGGGCACGGCGCTGCTCCGCGAGGAGGTTCTGGTTGTCACTCACGCCCGCTCCGGTCCTTTCGCCCCATCACGTCTCCCGTACCCCCTCCGACGAGGGCGTTCCTTGCGCGCCCGGTCCCGAGGACGTCCCATCCTCGCACGGACCGGCAGACGTCGCGCCACCGCCTGGGGGAGACGTGGACACGTCACACCGGCGGCTAGTACCGCCCGATCGG
Organism: Streptomyces poonensis; assembly: GCF_014650915.1. GTDB lineage: Bacteria > Actinomycetota > Actinomycetes > Streptomycetales > Streptomycetaceae > Streptomyces > Streptomyces poonensis. Next base: position 172,676 of record NZ_BMVW01000018.1, read on the forward strand.
GGAGATTCGGTGACCGCGGGTGTACACGCCGCCCGATGGCGGGATCATGTGCGTGCACATCACAGCTGCCATGGGCGAAACACGGGGGAAAGGGCAGAACAGTGGCACGTGCGGCGGAACCCAGAGAGAACACGGCGGACGGCGAGGACCCCGACAGCGCGGCCGGCGCGGACGGCACCGCGCTCGAACTCCTCGTCCACGGCGTGGGCGGCACCACGCCCGAGAAGATGCTCGACGATCCACGGACCGTCCGGATCACCGGTGACGGGACCGCGGCTGTCTTCCGGCGCATCGACGACGCCGACGCGGAGAGCCGCCCCGGGGACCACCGCGGCAAACCGGTGCCCGAGGCGTACGTCTGGTGCAACCTCACCTCCGGCAACGGCTCGCGCGCCCTGTGGCTGTTGCTGCTGCCGTTCATGGTGGTCAACCTCGCCCACTGGATGCGGCCCACCACACACGGCCGACGGCGCACGGTACGGCTCTACGGGCTGCTGGTGCGGCTGACCGGACTCACTCTGACCGTGCTGCTCGTGGCCGCCGCCTGCGAGGTCGCCCTCGACCTGACCGCCTGGCAGTGCGCGGGCACGCGCGCGTGCGCCGAGGACCACTCCTGGCTGGGCTTCCTGTCGCCCGACGTGTCCGGCGGCGGCTGGTGGAGCCAGCCGGGCCGCCGCCTGGCCCTCGCCTCGCTGGTACCGGCCGCGCTCACCGGTCTGCTGTGGTACCTGTCCCACCGCACCTGGAGCACGTACGAGTCGCACGAGCCGCTGCACCGCACACCCGGAACCGAGGAGGAGGCCGAGCACACCGCGCTGAGCCGTCCGGGCTTCTGGTACGGGCGCCGTCTCGTGGCCCGGCTGCGCGCCGCCCACACGGCGGCGGGCTTCCTCACCATCGCCGCGGCGGTGGGCACCTCCGCGGCCCGTCACGACCGCGGGCCCGGCGGCCCCGCGCTGCTGGAGGTGCTGGGCTGGCTGCTGAACACCACGCTGGTGGCCGGGGCGGCCGTCACGGTGTGGGTGGTGTGCCGCAGAGGCCGCACCGAGCACCGTCTGGACCGGGAGCTCGACCGGGCCCTGGTGCGCCGCCTGCCCATGGCCTCCGTCGCCGTATGGGTCCTCGCCCTGCTGTACGCGGGCTGGTCGCGCCCGGAGTGGCACTCGGAGCGACGGCTGCCCGGCGACATGACGTTCGGCGGGATCGTGCTGGTGCAGAGCCTGCTCGTCGTCGCGCTCGGGGTCGTCGCCCACACGCTGTACCGCTCGCGGCCCCACGCCCGCACCGCGATGCGGGGCCTCGCCGGGCCCGCGGTCGCGATGCTGGCGTGCGCGCTCGGCGGTGTGATGTCCGGCGGCGTGGCCCAGCGCGTCGCGGACTGGCTGAACGGCACCGGGGACACGGCCGTCCTCGGCCCGCCCGTCCTCCTGACCTGGCAGGCGTCCGTGATACCGCCGCTGCTGATCGTGGTGGTGCTGCTCGTCGCCTGGCTCACCCGCCGCACCACCGTGCTGCGGCGCCGCGAGATGCCCGCGGTGGAACGCGAGTACGGGCTCGCGGCCAGGAGCCACAAGCCGGGACGTCCCAGGAACGCCGACGGGGCCGGCGGGAAGGACACGCCCGCCCCCTCCGACGACGACCCCGAGCGCCGGGACCGCGCCCGCACCCGCCGTATCGCCCGCACCCGTGCCCTGGCCGCTCTCACCGACCGGGCACCGCGCATCGTCGGCGTCGTCTGCGCGGCGGCGCTGCTGCTGGGGGTCGGCGCCCTGCTGGGGGCCACGACGACCGGGAAGACACCGGGCGCGGCGGCACGCGGCACGCACCCCTTCGTCGAGGGCGCCGCCGACACCGCGCAGGCGCTGGGGTCCTGGCTGATCGGGCTCGGCTTCCTCCTGTTCGTCACCTGGGGCCGCCGCGCCTACAAGGACGCCTCCGCGCGGCGCACCATCGGCATCCTGTGGGACGTCGGCACGTTCTGGCCGCGCGCCGCCCACCCCTTCGCGCCGCCCTGTTACGCCGAGCGCGCCGTACCCGACCTCACCTGGCGGATGGAGACCTGGACGCGGGCCACCGGCGGGCGGCTGGTGCTCTCCGGGCACTCCCAGGGCAGCGTCCTCGCGGCGGCCGCCGCCTGGCAGCTGTCGCCCTCGGTGCGCAAGCGGATCGCGCTGCTCACGTACGGCTCACCGCTGGAGCGGCTCTACGGCCGCTGGTTCCCGGCCCACTTCGGCCCGCACGCGCTCGGCTCCCTGCACCGCGAGGTCGACTGCTGGCGCAACCTGTACCGCCTCACCGACCCCATCGGCGGGCCGGTGCGCCTGCCCGGCGACCACGGCCCGCAGGTCGACGCGGAGCCCTTCCGGGACCCTCTGGCCTACGGCCGCACCCGGGCCCACCCGCTGCCCGCGCCGATCCTCGGCCACTCCGAGTACCAGGCCGACCCGGCCTTCGCCAGGGAGCGGAGGCGGCTGCTGGACCGGATCGGACCGGAGGTGCCGGGTCAGCGGGGCACGGGCTGACAGGGCGTCATGAACGCTTGACGGGCCGGTCGGGCGGCGGGCACGGCCGGCGGACGTCGAGGCGGGGTGACGTCAAGGACGGGTGACGGGCTGGTCGGACGGCACGGACGACCGACGGACCGCCGTGCCGTCAGGACAGCTCCGGCAGGTCCTCCGGGTACAGCAGCGTCAGGTCGTCCGTGCTCGGCTCGGCGAGCTGGGCGACCCGGCCCGCGTGCCGCTCGACCATCGCCTCGAAGGTCTGCCGCGCGGTGCGTCCGTTGCCGAACGTCGGGCCCTTCGGTATCGCCGCGAAGTACTTCAGCAGGGCCTCGGACGTGCCCGGCCCGAGCCGGTACTCCTGCTCCTCCGTCTGCTGCTCCACGATCCGCAGCAGCTCCTCGGCCCCGTAGTCGCCGAAGGTGATGGTGCGGGAGAAACGGGAGGCGACGCCCGGGTTGACCGACAGGAACCGCTCCATCTCCGCCGTGTAGCCCGCCACGATCACCACCACCGCCTCCCGGTGGTCCTCCATCAGCTTCACCAGCGTGTCGATGGCCTCCTTGCCGAAGTCACGGCCCGCGTCCTCGGGCGACAGCGCGTACGCCTCGTCGATGAACAGCACACCGCCGCGCGCCCGGTCGAACGCCTCCTGGGTACGGATCGCGGTCGAGCCGATGTGCTCGCCGACCAGGTCGACCCGGGACACCTCGACCAGATGCCCCTTCTCCAGGACGCCGAGCGAGGCCAGGATCTCGCCGTACAGGCGGGCCACGGTCGTCTTGCCGGTGCCGGGGGAGCCGGTGAAGACCAGATGACGCCGGGCGGAGGCCGCCTTCAGGCCCGCCTCGCGGCGGCGCCGGCCCACCTCGATCATGTCGGTCAGGGCACGCACCTCGCGCTTGACGCTCTCCAGGCCGACCAGCGCGTCGAGTTCGCCGAGGACGTCCGCCGAGGTCCGCGCCGTTCTCGCGGTCGCCTGGGGTTCGGCGGCGGGCGCGGCCGGAAGCGCCGGCTCGGTGACGCGCGGGGCCGGGACCGAGCTCAGCAGGCCGACGGTGCCGGCCGCTCGCTGCACGGCGGGCTCTCGCGGCGGCGCGGGCGGCCTCAGCCCTCCGCTCTCGTCGCTCGTGCAGTCCTCCACCAGGGGCCCGCCCACGTCACCGGGGCCGCCGTCCGCGAATTCGTAGCCGCCGCGCGCACAGCGCTCCGTTCGGCACTTGCGCAGTGTCGTACGGCAGCCGTCGATGATGTGGAAGCCGTAGCCGCCGCTGCCCGTGACCCGGCAGTGGAGGAAGGAGCCGCGGCCGTCCGCCGAGACGTAGAAACCGGCCTCCGTGGGCGAGGTGACCGTGCAGCGCTCGACGGTGGGATCGGCGCCCTTGGTGACGATCACCCCGGTCTGCACGTCGTCCAGGGTGCACTCGGACAGTGTGCCGCCGCTGCCGTGGTCGCGGAACCAGGCGCCCGTCGCGGCCTCCCGGATCCGGCAGTCGTCGAGCTGCGCGGTGGCGCCGTCGCTGACCGACACGGCGGTGTTGCGCACCTGCGACAGGTCACTGTCGACGACGTCGGCGCGCGAACCCCGGTCGAGCACGAACAGCGCGTCCGGCACGTCGTGCACCCGGCACGTCTCCAGCACCGCCGTCGCGCCGTCGCTGACCCAGACCGCCGGATAGTCGCCGGTGCTGTCGGAGATCTCGCACTGGTTGGCGTCCACGCGGGTGCCCGGGTCCCACACCGACAGCCCGTTGCGCCCGAACCGCTGCACCGTCGTGCGGGTCAGCGTGAGCACGCTGCGCGAGCGCAGGTCCACCGCGTTCTCGGGGATGTCGTGGATGCGGCAGTCGGCGAGCGTGAGCACGGCGTCCGTGTCGAGGGTGACACCGTCCCCGCTCGTACGGTGCACCTCGCAGCCGGTGAGGTACGCCGCGGCCCGCCCGGTGACCTGCACACCCGAGCCCCTGACCTCGTACACCTCGCAGCCGACCGCCTCCAGCGAGGAGTTCTCGCCGGTCGCCGACAGGCCCACCCCGGAGGCGTGGTGCACCCGGCAGCGCTCCAGCCGGGGGTGGGCGCCGCCGCGGACGGCGACGGCCGCCTGCCCCGCCGCGACGACCTCGCACTCCTCGAACACCCCGCTGCCGCCGTCCAGTACGGCGATGCCGATGCCCGCGGGGTTGTCCACCGTGCAGCGGCGCACCGTCGGACGCGCGCTGCCGCGCACCTCGATGCCGGCGGCGGAGCGGGTCACGATCCGTACGTCGAGCAGCTCCGGCGTGCCGTCCTCGACGAGCAGCGCGGGCGCGGCCGAGTCCTGTCCCTCCACATGCAGGTCCTGCACCACGGCGGAGGCGCTCACGGTCAGCGGCACGCCGTCCGCCGGGGCAATGCGCACGGAACCGGGCGAGCCTTCGGGGCCGCGCAGGGTCACCGCCCGCTCCACCACGAGGTTCTCCCGGTAGGTGCCGGGGGCGACGGTGAGCACGTCGCCGTCGCCCGCCGCTTCGAGGGCCGCGGCGAGCGAGGCGTATTCACCCGTGCGGCGCCGCCACCGCGATGTGCCGGTGTGCGTCACCTGGACCGTGCCCTGTGCCATGGCGCTGCTGTGCCCCCACCTCGTCGAACGCGGGTCGATTGCCGAAGAGTTCGGCCGGTCCACCGTAGCGTGCGCGGGGCGGGGAAGATGACCAGAGACGCGGGGCCGGCCGGCCGTGCTCCGCGCCGCTCAGCTGCCGGTGCCCGTCCTTCCCCAGTCCGGGCCCGCCGTGCCCCAGGCCCGGTCCCAGCGGGCGTACCGGCGCCGCACCATGTGCCAGACGATCAGCCGCCGGGCGCCCTCGACGGACACCGCGGCCCCCAGTGCCGTGCCGAGGCCGGCCAGCACGGCGTGCGTCGTCGCGGTCGAGGTGTCCAGGGGGCGGCCAACGAGGCGGCCCCGCTCGTCCGTCCACAGGGTGAACCGGTCGCCGGGGCGGGGATCCCGGAGCGTCGCCGTGACCGTGCCGTGCTGCTCGGTGCCGTCCGGGGCGGTCCAGTCGGCGACCACGCGGTGGTACCGGTCGCGGGCGGCCGCGGTCTCGGGGTCGAGGTCCAGCGGGGAGGGGGCGAGCGCCCGTACGACGGTGGCCGCGACCTGCTGGCGGTCCCGGCGCTGATCCTGCACGGACCGCTGCAGGGCGTCCTGGGCGGCGGTGCCGACGAGGGTGCCGGCCAGGGGCGCGGCCAGGAGGATCAGCACGAGGGCCGCGAGCGCCAGCCAGGCTTCGAGCAGATCCGTCGTGCGGCGCAGCGGATTGTGCCGCCAGCGCCAGAGTCCGCCGATCGCCCGCACGGTCCCGCACCCCCTTCCGCCCCCCGCTCCCGTGATAACCCCGGGCGGAGCCGTTCACGCGCGGGCCCGGTGGAGAGAGAGCGAAATCACCCCCGGCGCCGTCCCGGGAGCGTCTGCCGGCCTCTCATGAACTCCTCAACTCCTCACGCACACTCAACGAGCGTGGTTCGGGCTGTGCTCCCCGAAAGGGCGGTATCCGCTGCACGAACTGCGTGAGGGGCGAGGGGAGAGCCG
>NZ_BMVW01000018.1:178809-190557 GCF_014650915.1 Streptomyces poonensis
CGCACCGGGTCGCCGGTGCGGACGGTGCCGGTGGACTCCGGTATCAGGTTCTGTCCGAACACCAGCTTGTCCCCGAAGCGGCGGTGGCGTCCCAAGGTGCGCAGTGGCTCCCGGCCGCGCTCGCCGGTGTCCTGGTCGGTGGTGGTCACCACACAGCGGCCGCACATCTTGACGACCCGGAACGTGACCTCGCCGATCGCTATGCGCCGCCAGGAGTCCTCGGCCCAGGCGGCGGTGCCCGCCACCACCACATTCGGCCGGAAACGGTTCATGGGCAGCGGGCCCTCCTCCGGACGGTCCCCCTGCGCCACCAGGGAGTTGAGGGCGTCGAGCGAGGCGAGGGTGGTGAGCAGCAGCGGGTAGCCGTCGGCGAAGCTCACGGTCTCGCCCGGGCGTCCGTACTCCGGGTCGACCGGGCGGCGCGTGGCCGGGTCGTCGAGGTGGACCAGGCGCACCCCGACGCCCAGGTAGTCGCTGAACCAGGCGTGCGCCGCGGCATCGGCGGGGACCCCCTCCACCTTGTCCCGCCAGATCTCCACCGTCGTCGTCACGGCCGGCTCGGGCACGGCGACGGTCAGCGGCGCGCGGCCGGGCGCGGACAGCACGAGGCCGCCGCCGGGCGACGGCTCGGCGGCGGCCAGGGCCATGTGCGGGTACGAGCGTTGGGTGATCACCTTGCCCGCTCCGTCGATCAGCACCCAGCGGCGGTCCCCCGCCAGCCCCCAGGGCTCCACCGCGGTCTCGTCGGGCGTGATGCCCCGGGCCGCCTTCAGCGGGTGGACGTGGATCGAGTGCAGCGACGGATTCTTCATGGGGTCATCCTGCCCGAGGGCACTGACAACCCCGTGCGGAACCCGTCAGTAGCCGCGGTACTGCTGCCCGTTGTACGGGTCCTGGTACGGCGCCGGGGCCGGGCGGGGAGCCGTGGGCCGCATCGCCTCGTAGCCCGCACCGGCCGCCATCGGGCGGGGCGGCTGCGGCTGCGGGTGCGCACCGGGGAAGCCGCGCGGGCCGGCGGGCTGCTGCGGGATGTAGGGGGCCGGTGCCTGGTGCATCGGCGCGGGGGCGGGCACCGGTACCGGCTGCGGGGCCTGCGGGTAGCCGTACGCGGGGGCCGGCTGGGACGGTGCCGCGGGCAGCGCGGGCAGCGCGGACGGGAGCGCGGGCAGGTTGCCGCCCGGAGTGTCGTACGCCGCGGGGACTCGGATCGGGGCGATCTGCGGGGTGCCCCGCTCGGCCACGAGGGAGTCGTAGATGGGGGTGTCCGAGAAGGACGAGGCGGAGTAGTAGCCACCGCCGTAGGTGGAGCGGGGGGAGGTCATGGCACATAAGTTAAGCCCACGATGTGCTGGTTGGGGAGCCCGATAAGAGGGTTGTTTCACATGTCCGCAGTGACTTCCGTTCCCCAATGTGAGCGAACGCGGCGAAAAGGTGCAGCACGCTGCGCCCGTATCGGGTAAAGGGCAAGTTCCGGGCGGGTTACCGGGAGTCGACCCGGAGGCTCTCGACGCGACCGGCGCACTTCTCCCGCTCAACGCTGCTCGGGTGCGGGGCGCGCGTAGGTGCGGCCCTTCCAGGCCGCGCCGCGCCCCCTGTAGTGCCGTACCGCGGAATCGACCGTCATGAGCAGATAGAGCGCCGCGGTGAGGGGCAGCAGCGGCGCCAGCCACAGCGGCTGCCGGTAGTACCGGAGCATCGGCACGTACGTCGCCGCCATCAGCAGCCACGCCGGTCCACCGCAGGCCGCGGCCGCCGTGCCGCCCGCGGCGAGACCCGCCACGAACGCCGACGGGGGCACCAGATAGACCACCGCCAGCCCGGCCACCGTGCCGGCGAGAAGCAGCGGACTGTGCCGGAGCTGGGCGTACGCGCTGCGCGCGACCATGCGCCACAGGTCCCGCAGCCGCGGATACGGCCGCACGCTGTCCACCTGCTCCGCGAGTCCCAGCCAGATGTGCCCACCGCTGCCCTTGACGGCCCGCGCGAGCGCCACGTCGTCGATGACGGCCTGCCGGACGGCGTCCGGGACACCGGCCCGCTCGGCGGCGTCCGCCCGCAGCAGGACGCACCCGCCGGCCGCGGCCGCCGTGCGCGAGCCCCGGACTCCGACCCGGCGGAACGGGTAGAGCTGCGCGAAGAAGTAGACGAAGGCGGGCACGACGAGCCGCTCCCAGGGGCTCGCGACCCGCAGCCGGGCCATCTGCGAGACGAGGTCGTAGCCGCCCGTGCGCGCGGCCGCCACCAGCCCCCGCAGACTGCCCGGTCCATGGGCGATGTCCGCGTCCGTCAGCAGCAGGAACTCGGGCCCACGCGCGCGTGCCAGGCCCATGCCGTGGCGTACGGCCCACAGCTTGCCCGTCCAGTCCGCAGGCGGCTCCCCGGGCGAGGAGACGGTGAGCGGCAGGCCGGGGTGGCGGCGCGCCAGGTCGCGGGCCAGCTCGCCCGTGCCGTCCGTACTGCCGTCGTCGACCAGGAACACCTCCGCGCGGCCCGGGTAGTCCTGGCTCAGCAGCGAGGGCAGGCTCAACGGCAGGACGGCCGCCTCGTCCCGGGCGGGGACGACCACACAGACGGACGGCCAGTCGTCCGGCTCCCGGCACGGCGGCAGCCGTACGTCGGTGCGCCAGAAGAAGCCCTGGCCGAGGAGCAGCCACAGCCAGACGGCCAGGGAACCGGCGGCGGTCCACGTGAGGGCGGTCACCCGTCGCAGTCTGCCCCACGGCGACGGCCCCACGGAGCGGATCGACTATGGTGACCAGGTGAAGATCGCGCTCATGGACTCAGGAATCGGGCTGCTCCCGGCCGCCGCCGCGATACGCCGTCTGCGACCCGACGCCGATCTCGTGCTCTCCTCGGACCCGGACAGCATGCCCTGGGGGCCGCGCACGCCCGAGGACCTCACCGTGCGCGCCCTCGCCGTCGCGGAGGCGGCCGCCGCGCACCGCCCCGACGTTCTGATCGTCGCCTGCAACACCGCCTCCGTGCACACGCTGTCCGCCCTGCGGGCCCGCCTCGAACCCGGACTGCCCGTCGTGGGCACGGTGCCCGCGATCAAGCCGGCCGCGGCGGACGGCGGCTCCGTCGCCATCTGGGCGACGCCCGCCACCACGGGCAGCCCCTACCAGCAGGCACTGATCCGCGAGTTCGCCTCCTCGGCGGCCGTCACGGAGGTGGCCTGCCCCGGACTGGCCGAAGCCGTCCAGCACGCGGACGAGGCGGCCATCGACGCCGCGATCGCCGCCGCGGCCGCCCTCACGCCGCCCGATGTAAGGGCCGTCGTCCTGGGCTGCACCCATTACGAACTGGTCGCCGAGCGCATCCGCGCGGCGGTGCAGCAGCCCGGCCTCCCGCGGCTCGCACTGCACTGCTCCGCCGATGCCGTGGCCGCCCAGGCACTGCGCCGGATCGGCGAGCACCCGGTCTCCGAGGCCGGTGCCGTCCCCGGACTCACGGTGCTCCTCAGCGGCCGGGAGGCCGAGCTGCCCGCGCCCGCGCTGGCGTACGAGGAGGGACGTCTCCTGCGGGCGGTCGGCAGCCCCGTGCGGTGAGCCGCGCCGGGTCACCCGGACCTCATGCCCACGTCAAGTAGTGTCCGCGTAGCGGAACGTGAGTACTCTCATAGATATGAGGGAGTACCCCCACGGCGACAAGGGCACCCCTGAGGGTGCCGGTCACTCCGAGGTCTGGACCGGGCGTGCGACCAACCACGGTCAGTGGGTGCTGGCGCTCGGCGGCGCCGCGTGCATGGCTCTCGGCATCGGACTGGCCGTCGACTCGGCTTGGGCGCCCGGGATCGCGCTCGCCATGTCGGCCGCCGGCTGCATCGCCGCGGGACTGCTCGTCCTGTTCGGCACGATCGCGTTCGTGCACGTCGCCGTGAAGGTCGACATCGACCAGGACTTCCTCGAGGTGCGCTGCGGCCACATGGGAGTGCCACGTCGCCGCATCCCCCTCTCCCAGGTGGCCGGTGTCGACTTCGCGCCGAGCGTCACTCCCCGTCACTGGGGCGGCTGGGGCTATCGCTGGCGGCCCGACAAGGGCACCGCCGTCGTCGTACGGCGCGGCGAGGCGGTGGTGCTGCGGCTCTGGGACGGCCACACGTTCACCATCACGGTGGACGACGCGGAGGCTGCCGTACGGATCATCCGCGCCCGGCTGCGGCGGACGGCGTCCGGAGCCAAGGGCTGAGCCCTCGCCGGGCGCCGTCCGGCGCGCGGGGCACCCGCCGTACACTCCCTGGGTGACCGCCACCGCAACATCCGTGGACGAGCCGGACCAGCTCGACCCCCAGTCCGCGCCCGCGCCGCGAGCGGCACGGCTGGCGCGCCGACTCGCTCCCGCCGCCGCAGCCACGCTCTCCGGAGTGCTGCTGTACGTCAGCTTCCCGCCGCGCACCCTGTGGTGGCTGGCCGTGCCCGCCTTCGCCGTCCTCGGCGGGGTGCTGCGCGGCCGCACCTGGAAGGCGGGCCTCGGACTCGGCTACCTCTTCGGGCTCGGGTTCCTGCTGCCGCTGCTGGTGTGGACCGGGGTGGAGGTGGGCCCCGGACCGTGGCTGGCGCTCGCCGTCATCGAGGCGGTCTTCGTCGCGCTGGTCGGCGCGGGTATCGCGGCCGTCTCGCGGCTGCCCGGACGGCCGGTGTGGGCGGCAGCCCTCTGGGTCGCGGGAGAGGCGGCACGCGCGCGCGTGCCGTTCGGCGGCTTCCCCTGGGGCAAGATCGCCTTCGGGCAGGCGGACGGCGTGTTCCTGCCGCTCGCCGCGCTCGGCGGCACCCCGGTGCTCGGCTTCGCGGTCGTGCTGTGCGGCTTCGGGCTGTACGAGGCGGTGCGCCTGGCCGTCGAGCGGCGGCACACCCGTGCCGTACGGCGGGCGGCGGCGGCCGTGGCCCTGCTGAGTGTGGCCGTGCCCGTGGTGGGTGCCCTCGCGGCCCGCACCCTGGTGAGCGACGAGGCCGAGGACGGCACCGCGACCGTGGCCGTCATCCAGGGCAACGTCCCGCGCGCGGGACTCGATTTCAACTCCCAGCGGCGCGCCGTGCTCGACTATCACGCCCGAGAGACCGAGCGCCTGGCCGCCGAGGTGAAGGCCGGCAAGGTGCCGCAGCCGGACTTCGTGCTCTGGCCGGAGAACTCCTCCGACATCGACCCGTTCACCAACGCGGACGCGTACGCGGTCATCGACGCCGCCGCCAAGGAGATCGGCGCCCCCATATCCGTCGGCGGCGTCGTCGAGAAGGACGGCAGGCTCTACAACCAGCAGATCCTCTGGGACCCGGAGAAGGGCCCCACCGACACCTACGACAAGCGGCAGATCCAGCCCTTCGGTGAGTACCTGCCACTGCGCTCGCTGATCGGCGCGATCAACGACGAGTGGACCTCCATGGTCCGCCAGGACTTCAGCCGGGGCGACGAGCCCGGGGTGTTCACCCTGGACGGCACCGAGGTCGGTCTGGCCACCTGCTACGAGGCCGCGTTCGACTGGGCCGTGCGGGACACCGTCACCGCCGGAGCGCAGATGATCTCGGTGCCCAGCAACAACGCCACCTTCGACCGCAGCGAGATGACCTACCAGCAGCTGGCCATGTCCCGCGTCCGCGCCGTCGAGCACAGCCGCACCGTCACCGTGCCGGTGACCAGCGGCGTCAGCGCCGTGATCATGCCGGACGGAACGGTCACGCAGCGTACCGGGATGTTCGTCGCCGATTCCCTGGTGCAGGAGGTGCCGCTGCGCTCCTCCGACACCCCCGCGACCCGGCTCGGTGTGCTGCCCGAGGTGCTGCTGGTGCTCGTCGCCGCCGGCGGCCTCGGCTGGGCTGTCGTGGCAGGGGTGCGCGGACGGCGCGCCGGCCGCGCGTAGCCATGAGGCGGTGGTGCACCGGTCACGCATCGGCCGTGCGCGGTGCGGAACCCGCCGGGGCGGGTACGGACCGTGCCCGGGCGTTGGAGCGGGAGCACCAGGGCGGCCCAGCCCGTTAGGGTCGCCTCATGGCTATTCCCGACTTCATCCGTGAGCTCCGTGCCACCGCCGGCCACCAGCTGCTCTGGCTTCCCGGAGTGACCGCCCTCGTCTTCGACGACCAGGGCAGGGTGCTGCTGAACCGTCGCTCCGACACCCGCAGGTGGGCGGTCATCGGCGGGATCCCGGAGCCCGGGGAACAGCCGGCGGCCTGTGCGGTCCGGGAGGTCTTCGAGGAGACGGCGGTACGCTGCGTCGCCGAGCGGGTCGTTCTCGTCCAGGCCCTCGACCCGGTGCACTACGAGAACGGCGATGTCTGCCAGTACATGGACATCACCTTCCGCTGCCGGGCCGTCGGCGGCGAGGCGCGCGTGAACGACGACGAGTCACTGGACGTCGGATGGTTCGCGGTGGATGCGCTGCCGGACCTCAACGAGTTCGCCATGCTGCGGATCAAGCAGGCCATATTCGACGGACCCACATGGTTCGCCCCTATGACCTGAGGGCGAAGTGTGGGTGCTGACCATATCGGTCAGAGCTACGGCGCTGCCTAGGGTCGGGGCATGACCGCGCCCCGCGCCCTCTCGGGCCACCACGCCCCCTCGGCCGACCTCGGCGGCCGTACCGCCCTCGTCACCGGTGCCGCCGGAGGTATCGGCCGTGCCTGCGCGCTGCGGCTGGCCGCCGCCGGGGCCAAGGTCAGAGCCGTCGACCGGGACGCCGAGGGACTGGCCGCGCTCGCCGAGCGGGCCCAGGGGCTCCCGGGCACCGTCGAACCCCACCTCCTCGACCTCACCGACCTGGACGCGGCCGAACTCGCCGCCGCCGGCACCGACGTCCTCGTCAACAACGCGGGCCTCCAACTGGTGAGTCCCCTGGAGGAGTTCCCGCCCGACGTCTTCCGCACCGTGCTGACCGTGATGGTGGAGGCGCCCTTCCGGCTGATCCGCGGGGCACTGCCCCACATGTACGGGCAGAAGTGGGGCCGTATCGTCAATGTCTCGTCCGTCCATGGGCTGCGCGCCTCGGCGTTCAAGTCGGCCTATGTGACCGCCAAACACGGACTCGAAGGCCTCTCCAAGACCGTGGCCCTCGAAGGCGCACCCCATGGAGTCACCTCCAACTGTGTGTCCCCGGGCTATGTGCGCACCCCACTAGTAGAGAAGCAGCTCGCCGACCAGGCCCGCACCCACGGCATTCCGGAAGAACGGGTCCTGTCCGAGGTCCTGCTGCGGGACAGTGCCGTCAAACGGCTCATCGAGCCGGAGGAGGTGGCCGAGGCCATCGCGTACCTGTGCGGCCCGCACACGTCCTTCGTCACCGGTACGTCGCTGGTGCTGGACGGCGGATGGACCGCCCACTGAGCGGGCCGGCCGAGTTTTCCACAGGCCCGGCCGCCCCGTCCGTGCCATACGCGATGCTGTGACCATGTCCCGCGAATCCCGTGCACACGTCCTTGCCTCCGGCGGCGTCGAGGCACCGTTCCTGGAGCTTCTCGCCAGGGGCGCGTCCGCCGACGCGTACGAGCAGCCGGTGCTCCTGGCCCGCGCCGAAGGCCTCCCGCCCGAACGGGTCGCCGCGCTCGAGAGGGCCAAACTGCTGGCCCTGGGCGTCCGTTCGGAGATGGAGGGAAGACGCCGGCGTGAGGCCGAGCTGTCCGCGCTCTTCGAGACCGCGCACGACCTGGCGGGCCTCAGGGACCTCGACTCCGTGCTCCGGGCCATCGTCCAGCGCGCCCGCTCCCTGCTCGCCACCGACGTCGCCTATCTGAGCCTCAACGACCCGGAACGGGGCGACACGTACATGCGGGTCACCGAGGGGTCGGTCGCCGCGCGCTTCCAGCAGCTGCGGCTCGGCATGGGGGAGGGGCTCGGCGGGCTCGTCGCCCAGACCGCCCGCCCCTACGTCACCGACGACTACTTCGAGGACGCCCGTTTCCGGCACACCATGACCATCGACGCGGGCGTCCGGGACGAAGGACTGGTCGCCATCCTCGGGGTGCCGCTCATGCTGGGCCCGCACGTCATCGGCGTCCTGTTCGCCGCCGACCGGCGCGCGCGGGTGTTCGAGCGGGAACAGATCGCGCTCCTGGGCTCGTTCGCCGCGCTCGCGGCCGCCGCCATCGACACCACGAACCTGCTCACCGAGACCCGCTCGGCCCTCGCCGACCTGGAGCGGGCCAACGAGATCATCCAGGACCGCAGCGGAGTCATCGAGCGCGCCGCCGAGGTCCACGACCGGCTCGCCGAACTCGTCCTGCGCGGCGGCGGCGTCCATGACGTGGCCGCCGCCGTGTCCCGGATCCTCGGCGGCACCGTCGAGTTCACCGAGGCGGACGCCACACCCGGCGCGGCGCTGGAGGCGTCCCGGGCCGAGGGCCACGCGGTACGGCACCGGGACGACTGGGTCGCCGCCGTCGCGGCCGGCGGTGAACTGCTCGGCGCGCTCGTGCTGCGCGCCCGTCCGGGCCTCGACCCCGTGGACCAGCGCACCCTGGAGCGCGCCGCCATGGTCACCTCCCTGCTGCTGCTCGCCCGGCGCTCGGCCGCCGAGGCCGAACGGCGCGTGCGCGGCGAACTGCTGGACGACCTGCTCGACGCCCGCCACCGCGATCCGCGCCTGCTGCGCGAGCGCGCCGCCCGCCTCCACGCCGACCTGGACGCGGCCCATGTGGTGCTGGCCGCCCGCATCGACGGCCCGCCCGCCGACGCCGACCAGGAGGCCGCCGCCCGCCGCCGGCTGTGGTCCGCCGCTTCCCACCTCGCGGCCACCCGCCACGGACTGGCCGCCGCCCGCGACGGCGGCACCGTTCTGCTGCTGCCCCTCACGCCGGACGTCACCGCGACGGAGCTGGCCCGCCGCACGGCCGTGCACCTCGGCACGGCCGTCCACGAGGCGGTCACCGTCGGTGCCTCCGCGCCCGTCGATGACCTCACCGCCCGGCCGGACACCGTGGCCACCGCGTACGCCGAAGGGCGGCGGTGCCTGGAGGCGCTTCGGCTGCTGGGCCGTACCGGCGACGGGGCCGCCGCCGAGGACTTCGGGTTCCTCGGGCTGCTGCTCGCGGGCGACCGGGACGTCACCCGGTTCGTCGAGCGAACCATAGGCGAGGTGATCGCGTACGACGAGCGGCGCGGCACGGAGTTGCTGCGCACGCTCGACGCGTACTTCGCCTGCGGGATGAGCCCGGTGCGGACGAAGGACGAGCTGCACGTGCACGTCAACACCGTCGCCCAGCGGCTGGAGCGGGTGGGCCGGCTCCTCGGTGACGACTGGCAGCGCCCGGACCGGCTGCTGGAGGTTCAACTGGCTTTGCGGCTGCGGCGGTTGTCGTCACCGATACGGAGCTGACGCCGGACGGTCAGACGCTGCGCGCGTCGGCCGTCCGGGAGACGGCGGACTCGCCGTCCGCCGGTTCGCTGAGGTCCGTCAGGTCGCGGTGCCGGGTCTCCTTGGCGACTCCCACCGCGACCAGAGTCAGCACGGCCGCCGCGATCACGTAGAGCGCGATCGGGGTCGAGCTGCCGTAGTCGGACAGCAGCGCGGTGGCGATCAGCGGGGCGGGCGCACCCGCGGCGACGGAGGAGAACTGCGCGCCGATGGAGGCGCCCGAGTAGCGCATCCGGGTCGCGAACATCTCGGAGAAGAAGGCGGCCTGCGGGGCGTACATGGCGCCGTGCAGGACGAGCCCCACCGTCACGGCGAGGAGCAGGTACCCGAAGTCGCCGGTGTCGACGAGGGCGAAGAACGGGAACATCCACAGACCGACCCCCGCCGCGCCCAGCAGATAGACAGGACGGCGTCCGACGCGGTCGGAGAGGGCGCCCCACAGCGGGATGGTGGCGAAGTGCACGGCGGACGCGACGAGGACTGCGTTCAGGGCCGTCTGTTTCGAGACGCCGGCCGACGTGGTGGCGTACACGAGGATGAAGGCGGTGAGGACGTAGTAGCTGATGTTCTCGGCCATACGGGCGCCCATGGCGATCAGTACGTCGCGCCAGTGGTGCCGCAGCACGGCGACGAGCGGCAGCCGCTCGGCGGCGTCCTCCGCCTTCCTGGCCACCGCCTTCCTGGCCTCCGCCTGTTCCAGCGCCTGCCGGAAGACGGGTGATTCGTCGACGGACAGCCGGATCCACAGGCCCACGATCACCAGTACCCCGGAGAGCAGGAACGGGATCCGCCAGCCCCAGGAGTCGAAGGCGGCGTCCGACAGCACGGCGGTCAGCAGCGAGAGGACACCGGTGGCGAGGAGCTGCCCGGCGGGCGCCCCGGTCTGAGGCCAGGAGGCCCAGAACCCCCGGCGCCGGGCGTCTCCGTGCTCGGACACGAGCAGCACCGCACCGCCCCACTCACCACCGAGGGCGAAGCCCTGCACGAGCCGCAGCAGGGTCAGCAGGACGGGCGCGGCCGTGCCGACGGTGGCGTGCGTGGGCAGCAGACCGATCGCGAAGGTCGCCCCGCCCATCATCAGCAGGCTCAGCACCAGCAGCTTCTTCCGGCCGAGCCGGTCGCCGTAGTGCCCGAACACCAGCGCGCCCAGCGGGCGGGCCGCGAACCCCACGGCATAGGTCAGGAACGACAGCAGCGTTCCGACCAGCGGGTCGGAGTCCGGGAAGAAGAGCTTGTTGAAGACGAGGGCGGCGGCGGACCCGTAGAGGAAGAAGTCGTACCACTCGATGGTGGTGCCGATGAGGGACGCGGCGACGATGCGTCGGAGGTTGGACGGGGTCGGTGGAGCGGCAGCGGGGGAGGACATCGGCACCACTTCCTGGCGGTTGACGGGGACGGTTGTGTGTCGCCACACCGTAGGAATGCGCAGGTCAGAGGCGTATGTGGTGGGACACCATAGTTCTGGGGGCGGGAGTGCGTGCGTCCACCATGGGGAGGGTGCTGAGATCTCCTCGATGGCCTGAGGGAGGCCGAGAGGAAGGGTGTCCGAGTTGCGCTATTGAGGCATGGTTTGGAGGCGCTGTGCTGACTCCCGTGCTGGTTTCGTGCTGACTAAAAGCCCACGTCATCACCCGTTCCCACCCCTCCCGTGCTGACTTGGTGCTGACTACGCTGCGTAGAACTCCGGCAAGAGGTTCGAACCGGGCACGGGTTACGTGGTGAACAAGCGGATTGGTGAGTCGTTGGTGACGAATTCGATCCGAAAGGGCGCCGGCGTCGTGTGAGGCGAAGCGCATTAGTCTCGACGCTCATGATGCTCATCCTGTGGTGACAGATCCGCGTAGGACCCCTCGGACGCCGTAGGTCGTGCTGTGGTACGAGCGCTACCGATGACGTTGACGTAGGTCGCCGTGCAGACGGCTGGACTGGTCGCCGAGCGGGAAGGCTGCGTTGCGTGGCCAAGTGGACTTCGTCGTGAAGTTGTCCAGATAGCGGCGTTGACCTGCGGTGATTCGACCATGCCCGTGGCTGACCTGGCATGTTACGTCTTTCAGTGTCTTTCACGGGCGTGCCGTCTTATGCGGTCGATCCTCCCCATACGCTCCCCAGTGGCGTGGATACTCCCCAGATTCTCCCCAGGGAGGGCTGTCGTCACTGGTGGCAGTGCGTCGAAGCCCGCCACCGTGACCGATACGCTCCGTGACTGTCGTGTGTTTGGCGCTTCATTGGGCAGCTCCGCTGCGGTCAGATGTCCCGCAAGAGACCAGATGGCCCCATGACCTGGCAGGCCGGGCGGATGTGCGTTGCTGAGCTGTGCAGATGACTCTCCGACCGCTTCCCGCTACTGACTTCGGCTCATTAGGGTGATCTCTCGCGATGTGCCTGATGCGACCGGGGTGCGGGCT
>NZ_BMVW01000019.1:0-57412 GCF_014650915.1 Streptomyces poonensis
CTAAGCCTTACAGCGCCGATGGTACTGCAGGGGGGACCCTGTGGGAGAGTAGGACGCCGCCGAACAATTTTTGCAAGAGTTGGTCCCCGGACTTCAGTTCGGGGACCAACTCTTTTTTATTTTGTGTCACTTCGCGTTCACGTTGCGCGATCACCATCCAGTCATGGCTACCGTGGGAATGCTCAGGGCGGCGGGTATCGGTGTCGGTGACGAGGTCATCGTGCCGGCGTTCGGCAACGTCGAGGTCGCCGAGGCCGTGGCACTGACCGGTGCTGTGCCGGTTTTCGCCGACATAGATCCGGTGACGTACTGCCTCGATCCCAGAGCGGTGGACGCGGTCGTCACCCCGCAGTCGGCCGCTGTCGTCGTCGTACATCGCTTCGGCCGGTCGGCCGACGTCACGCGGTTGCGTGCCCTCGCCGAGCGGCGCGGGCTGCTGGTCCTGGAGCAGGGTGACTCCGAGGCGTCGTACGACGAGGTCGCCCAGCGCAGGGAACGGGCCGCCTACCTCGACGCCAAGCTGAGCGGGGTGCGGACGCCGGAGGAGGCCGAGGGGCACACGTACCAGCAGTACGTCGTGCGGGTGCCGGGCAACGGGCGGCCGGACCGGGACGCCTTCGCGCGCGCCGTGCGGGCGCGGGGAGTCGAGTGCCGGGTGCCGGTGAAGACTCCCGTGCACCGTATGCCGGCGTTCCGGCAGGACGTGTGTCTGCCGGAGACCGAGCGGGCCGCTGACGAAACGCTGGCGCTGCCCGTGGACGCTTCGCTGACCAGACGGGACATGCAGCGGATCGTCGCCGCGTGCAACGCGCTCGGTGGACTGCTGCAGCCCGCTTTCTGATCCCTTCGGACGCGGTTGGGAGCACGGGTCCGTTCGGGGTATGATCTATTCCGTTGCCGCGAGGGAAACCTTGAAAGCGACAGGCCCCTATAGCTCAGTCGGCAGAGCGTCTCCATGGTAAGGAGAAGGTCAACGGTTCGATTCCGTTTGGGGGCTCCGACAGAAAGGCCCCGCCCATTCGGGCGGGGCCTTTCGCGTGTTCTCAGTCCTGCTCCTCAGTCCTTCTGGAGGCCCGGTACACGCATCGCCAGAATCGCCATGTCGTCCGAGGGGGCGTCGGAGGCGAAGCGCTCGACCGCGCGCATGATGCGGGCCGCCACAGCGCCCGCCGTCAGGCCCGTACAGGCCGTCAGGACGTCCGCGAGACCGTCGTCCCCGAGCATGCGGGTGCCCTCGCGGCGTTCGGTGACGCCGTCCGTCACGCACAGCAGGACGTCGCCCGGGTCGAGCCGTACCTCCTGCTCGTACAGGTCGAGCTCTTCCATGACGCCGAGCAGCGGCTGCGGCTCGGCGGCCGGCTCGACGGTGCCGTCCTGGCGCAGGCGCAGCGGCAGCGGGTGGCCGGCGCAGACGACCTTCAGCAGCGCACCGCCGTCCTCCTGCGGCCACAGCTCGCCGTACAGCAGGGTGAGGAAGCGGCCGCGGTCGCCCTCGTCGAGGATCGCTGAGTTCAGGCGCTCCAGCACCATCGGCCCGCTCAGGCCCTCCCGGGCCAGCAGCCGGAGCGCGTGCCGGGCGAGGCCGGTGACCGCGGCCGCGTTCGGGCCCGTACCGCAGACGTCGCCGATGGCGAAGCCGTACGCGCCGTCGCGGATCGGGAACAGGTCGTAGAAGTCGCCGCCGACCTCGTTGCCCTCGCCCGCCGCCCGGTAGATGACGTCGACCTCCACGCCGTCGATGTCCGGCAGGCCGGGCGGGAGCAGGCTGCGCTGGAGGGACTGGCTGATGGCCATGCGCTCCGAGTACAGGCGGGCGTTGTCCAGGGCCAGGGCGGCCCGGCGGCTGAGGTCCTCGGCCAGTTCCAGGATCTCCTGGCGGAAGTGCTCGTCCGTGGGCTTGCCCAGCGTCAGCATGCCGATCACGCGGTTGCGGGCCACGAGGGGCAGGACGACCGTCTCGCCGCCCACCGCGGCGGCCGTCGCCAGTGTCGTACCGATGCCCGAGCTGACCGTGGCGGGCTCGTTCAGGCCCAGGCTGCGCATGGACTGGCGCAGTGCCGCCTGGTGGGCCGCCTCGGCGGGGGCCGACCAGATCCGGGCGCCGGGGGTAGGGATCGGCTCCGGCGGGCGGATCTTCGACAGGAGGGCCTTGAGGCCGTCGATGCGCTCCTCGTCCTCGTGGAGAACGTACGAGAGGTACGGCTCCGAGGCCTGGTCGGCGATCGTGTAGACCGCGCACCAGGTGGCGAGGGTCGGGATGGTCATCTGGGCCATCAGGGCCAGGGTCTGGTCGCGGTCCAAGGTGCCCGCGAGCAGGTCGGACGCCTCGACCAGGAAGCTGAGCGAACCGCGGCGCAGCCGCTCCAGCTCGCCCAGGCGGGCCGACTCCACGGCGAGCGCGATGCGGTCGGCGGCGAACTGCAGCCGCAGCGCCTCCTCGTTGGAGTAGCGGCCGGAGGCCTCCGCCGCGACGCCCAGCGAGCCCGTGAGACGGCCCTCGACCTTGAGCGGGACCGTGACCACCGAACGCATGCCCGTGCCGTTGAGCAGGGGTACGGCGCCGGGGACGGCCGTGAGGTCGTCGTGGACCGCGGGCATGCGGGCCGAGCCGTAGCGGCCGGGGCCGGCCTCCACGGGCACGCGGGCGAAGCGCTGGCGGGCGGAGGGCAGGCCGGTGGAGGCGCGCACCTCCAGCTCCGTCTCGTCGTCGGTGGCCAGGAGCAGGAAGGCCGCGTCGCTGTCGAGCATGTCGCGTGCGCGTTCGACGGTGCGCTGGAGCAGGCCGTCCAGGTCGTCGGGGGCGGGCGAGCCGATGAAGACCTCGAAGGGGTCCGCGCTCGGGCTCTCGGACGCGGTCGCCGCGTCGGAGGACGAGCCCCGCAGCGGAGTCTGCAGGACGGCGCGCTCGTGGTCCCGTACGAGCAGACAGACCGTGGACGGATCGCCGTCCGTGTCGCGTACGCGCAGGTGGGAGGCGTAGACGGGGGTCACGCGGCCGTTGGCGCCGCGGATGCCGTAGCTGCCTTCCCAGCGGGAGAGCTGAAGGGCCTCGGCGATGCCGGTGCTGGTGCCCGGGGTGTGCGGCCAGGCGGCGAGGTCGGTGAGGGGCTTGCCGACGACCTGCTCGGCGGGGTAGCCGAAGAGTTCCTCGGCGTCCTCGTTCCAGGCGCTGAGCGCGCCCGTGCGGTCGATCTGGACGACCGCGACACGTACCCGGCCGTCGGTGAGCGGCAGGAGTTCCGCCGGCAGCGAGGGGCCGGCGGCGCGGGTGCCCACCGGGCGTTCGGGGAGATCGAGCTGGAACCAGACCTGCTTCTGCGTGGGCGTGTACTCGACACCCCAGCGGGCGGCCAGAGCCGCGCAGAGCTGCAGGCCGCGGCCGCCCTCACGGTCGGGGCTGCCCATGCTGACGGCTTCGGCCTGGAGGGGAATCTCACGTTCGGGATATCTGTCGGCGACCTCGATGCGGACGCCGTCGTCGGTGCGCAGGCACAGGACGTCGGCCGAGGTGCCCGCGTGCACCACCGCGTTGGTGACCAGCTCGCTGGTGAGGACCACGGCGTCGTCGACGATGTCGGCGAAGCCCCAGCCCTGGAGGGTGTCGCGGACGAAGGAGCGGGCGGTCGCGACCGATCGCCCGACGGGCTCGAAACTGGCGGCCGCGCGCGCGGTGATCACAGAACTCCTTGTCCGGGTGTCTGCCTGCGGGTGTCCGCAGCCGACCCGCTCCTGCGGGGGCAGAAGCAGAGAATGGTGCTCCGTCGGCCGAGGTTCCTGGGGCGCTCCCCCAGGATGCAGTCCGGTGGTCATGGTGCGGCCGCCCCTCCGATGCCTGCCCGCTCGTGCTCGTGCCACCGCCCAGGCCGGACGGGCCGGCACGGCTGGACAGCCGCATGCAAGGTTACTTACCTTCGCCGTCCATGCGGATGCCGGTCGCCTGTGATTCCGCCCCGGGCGTGCGGACGATGTGCGAAGCTGCCGAACTGTTATGGCCTGGTTCAGCCATGGTGAAACACTGGGCAAGCTTCTAGGGAAGGTCCGGCCAGGTCGAGTGCCTTCCGTACAAGCGGGCAGCAGCATTCCGGCGGGTCCTGGTATATCGAGGCGGCGCCGCGCGGCCGTGCGCGGCACGCCGAGCAGCACCTGAAACACGCAGAGCAGTGATGGTCGACCCCTGCGGGAGGGACACAGTGGAGTCTGGCGCAGCGGCGCGGGGCACGAAGACGCGCGCGAAAGGCGGACAGTCCCTGGGCAGCAGTAAGCGCACACCGCGCAACGGCACCACCGCAGTGGACACGGCGTCCCTGAACCGGCTGCTCGCGGCCCTGGAGGCGGTCCGCGACGGCAACTTCCGCAAGCGCTTGCCGGTCACCGGCGACGGCGTGATGTCGGAGATCGCGGCCGTGTTCAACGAGGTGGCCGACCGCAATCTGCATCTGACCGGTGAGCTGTCGCGCGTGCGGCGTGTGGTGGGCCGTGAGGGCAAGCTGACCGAGCGGCTGGAGACGGGCGCCTGCGAGGGGTCCTGGGCGGCGGCGATCGACGCCTCCAACGCGCTGGTCGACGATCTGGCGCGGCCCGTGTCCGAGGTCGGCCGGGTGCTGTCGGCGGTGGCCGAGGGCGATCTGTCGCAGCGCATGGAGCTGCGGGCGCTGAGCACGGACGGGAACGGGCATCCGCTGCGCGGGGAGTTCCTCAAGGTCGGGCGCACGGTCAACAATCTGGTGGACCAGCTGTCGACGTTCACCGACGAGGTCACGCGGGTGGCCAGCGAGGTGGGCACCGAGGGCAAGCTGGGCGGCCAGGCGCGGGTGCGCGGGATGTCCGGTTCGTGGAAGGACCTGACCGACTCCGTCAACACGATGGCGTACCGGCTCACCGCGCAGGTGCGGGACATCGCGCTGGTGACGACGGCGGTCGCCAAGGGCGATCTGTCGCGCAAGGTCACGGTGCACGTGGCCGGCGAGATGCTGGAGCTGAAGAACACCGTCAACACGATGGTGGACCAGCTGTCCTCGTTCTCGTCCGAGGTGACGCGCGTTGCGCGCGAGGTGGGCGTCGAGGGTGAGCTGGGCGGCCAGGCGCAGGTCCCGGGCGTGGCCGGCGTCTGGAAGGACCTCACCGACTCGGTGAACCTGATGGCCGGCAACCTCACGGCCCAGGTACGTGGGATCGCGCAGGTGACCACCGCCGTCGCCAACGGTGACCTGTCACGGAAGGTGACCGTGAGTGCGCGCGGCGAGGTCGCGCAGCTCGCCGAGACGATCAACCAGATGACCGAGACGCTGCGGACGTTCGCGGACGAGGTCACGCGGGTCGCCAACGAGGTCGGCGGAGAGGGCCGCCTCGGCGGTCAGGCGAACGTGCCGGGCGCGGCCGGGACGTGGAAGGACCTCACGGACTCCGTCAACACGGTCTTCCGGAACCTGACCACGCAGGTGAGGGACATCGCGGCGGTGACGACGGCCGTGGCAAACGGTGATCTGTCGCAGAAGGTCACCGTCGACGTCGCCGGCGAGATGCTGGAGCTCAAGAACACCGTCAACACGATGGTGGACCAGCTCTCCTCGTTCGGCGCCGAGGTCACGCGCGTGGCCCGGGAGATCGGCGTCGAGGGTGAGCTGGGCGGCCAGGCGCAGGTGCCGGGCGCGGCCGGGACCTGGAAGGACCTCACGGACTCCGTCAATACGGCGTTCCGCAACCTCACCGGACAGGTGAGGAACATCGCCCAGGTGACGACGGCGGTGGCCAACGGCGACCTCTCGCAGAAGGTCACCGTCGACGTGTCCGGCGAGATGCTCCAGCTGAAGAACACCGTCAACACGATGGTGGACCAGCTGTCGAGCTTCGCCGACCAGGTCACCCGTATGGCCCGGGACGTGGGCACGGAGGGCCGCCTCGGCGGTCAGGCGCGCGTGGACGGCGTGTCGGGCACGTGGAAGGAGCTCACCGACTCCGTCAACTTCATGGCGGGGAACCTGACCTCGCAGGTGCGGCAGATCGCCCAGGTGACGACGGCGGTGGCGCGCGGTGATCTGTCGCAGAAGATCGACGTGGACGCGCGCGGGGAGATCCTCGAGCTGAAGAACACCATCAATACGATGGTCGACCAGCTCTCCGCGTTCGCCGACCAAGTGACACGTGTGGCGCGTGAGGTGGGTACGGAGGGCCGGCTCGGCGGTCAGGCGCAGGTGCCCGGTGTCGCCGGTGTGTGGCGGGACCTCACCGACTCCGTGAACGGCATGGCGGGCAACCTCACCGCCCAGGTGCGCAACATCGCGCAGGTCGCGACGGCGGTGGCGCGCGGTGATCTGTCGCAGAAGATCGACGTGGACGCGCGCGGGGAGATCCTCGAGCTGAAGAACACCCTCAACACGATGGTGGACCAGCTGTCCAACTTCGCCGAGCAGGTCACGCGCGTGGCCCGTGAGGTGGGCACCGAGGGCATGCTCGGCGGCCAGGCCGAGGTCCAGGGTGTCTCCGGCACCTGGAAGGACCTCACGCAGTCCGTGAACGGCATGGCCAACAACCTGACCATGCAGGTGCGGAACATCGCCGAGGTCACGACGGCGGTCGCCAACGGCGATCTGTCGAAGAAGATCACGGTCGACGCCAAGGGCGAGATCCTCGAGCTCGTCACGACCGTCAACACGATGGTGGACCAGCTGTCCAACTTCGCCGAGCAGGTGACCCGCGTGGCCCGCGAGGTGGGTACGGAGGGCCAGCTGGGCGGCCAGGCCCGGGTGCCCGGCGTCTCCGGCATCTGGAAGGACCTGACGGACAACGTCAACGTCATGGCCAACAACCTGACCGGCCAGGTGCGCAACATCTCGCAGGTCGCCACCGCGGTCGCCAACGGTGACCTCACCAAGAAGGTCACCGTCGAGGCCAGCGGCGAGGTGGCCCAGCTCGCCGACACCGTCAACACGATGGTGAAGACCCTGAGCTCGTTCGCCGACCAGGTGACCCGGGTGGCCCGCGAGGTGGGCACGGACGGCATCCTCGGCGGTCAGGCGCGCGTGCCGGGCGTGTCCGGCACGTGGAAGGACCTCACCGAGTCCGTGAACCAGATGGCGTCCAACCTGACCGGCCAGGTGCGCAACATCGCGATGGTCACCACGGCCATCGCCAAGGGCGACCTGACGAAGAAGATCGACATCGACGCGCGCGGGGAGATCCTGGAGCTCAAGACCACGATCAACACGATGGTCGACCAGCTCTCGTCCTTCGCCGAGGAGGTCACCCGGGTCGCTCGTGAGGTGGGCACGGAGGGCCAGCTGGGCGGCCAGGCGCGCGTGCGTGACGTCGACGGCACCTGGCGCGACCTCACCGAGTCGGTGAACGAGATGGCCGGGAACCTGACCCGGCAGGTGCGTGCCATCGCGCGCGTGGCCACCGCGGTGACCCGCGGCGACCTCAACCTGAAGATCGACGTGGATGCCTCGGGCGAGATCCAGGAGCTTCAGGACTACATCAACAAGATGATCGCCAACCTGCGCGACACCACGATCGCCAACAAGGAGCAGGACTGGCTCAAGGGCAATCTCGCCCGGATCTCCGCGCTGATGCAGGGCCGCCGCGACCTGGAGGACGTGGCCTCGCTGATCATGAGCGAGCTGACGCCCGTGGTCTCCGCGCAGCACGGCGCGTTCTTCCTCGCCCTGCCGCTGGTCGACGGCAAGGACCTCAAGGACCTCGGCACCGGGGACGACGACGCGTACGAGCTGCGCATGCTCGGGTCGTACGGCTACTCCATGGGCTCCATGCCGACGTCGTTCCACCCGGGTGAGGGGCTCATCGGGACGGCCGCCAAGGAGAAGCGCACGATCCTGGTGGCGAACGCGCCGAGCGGCTACCTGAAGATTTCGTCCGGTCTCGGCGAGGCGCCCCCGGCCCAGGTCATCGTGCTTCCGGTGCTCTTCGAGGGGACCGTGCTCGGCGTCATCGAGCTGGCCTCGTTCACGCCGTTCACGCAGATCCAGAAGGACTTCCTGAACCAGATCGCCGAGATGATCGCGACCAGCGTCAACACCATCTCCGTCAATACCAAGACCGAGGTACTGCTGAAGCAGTCCCAGGAGCTCACCGAGCAGCTCCAGCTGCGGTCGGAGGAGCTGGAGCAGCGGCAGAAGGCCCTGCAGGCGTCCAACGCCGAGCTGGAGGAGAAGGCCGAGCTGCTGGCCCGGCAGAACCGCGACATCGAGGTCAAGAACACCGAGATCGAGGAAGCGCGTCAGGTGCTGGAGGAGCGCGCGGAGCAGCTCGCCGTCTCCATGCGCTACAAGAGCGAGTTCCTGGCGAACATGTCGCACGAGCTGCGCACCCCGCTCAACTCGCTGCTGATCCTCGCCAAGCTGCTCGCCGACAACCCGGAGACGAACCTCACCCCCAAGCAGCTCGAGTTCGCCGAAACGATCCACGGTGCGGGCTCCGACCTGCTCCAGCTGATCAACGACATCCTCGACCTGTCCAAGGTCGAGGCGGGCAAGATGGACGTCTCCCCGACGCGCATCGCGCTCGTGCAGCTCGTCGACTACGTGGAGGCCACCTTCCGCCCGCTGACCGCGGAGAAGGGCCTGGACTTCTCGGTGCGGGTCTCGCCGGAGCTGCCCGCCACGCTGCACACCGACGAGCAGCGTCTGCTGCAGGTGCTGCGGAACCTGCTGTCGAACGCCGTGAAGTTCACCGACACCGGCGCCGTCGAGCTGGTGATCCGGCCCGCCGGCGCGGACGTGCCCGCGGCCATCCGGGAGCAGCTGCTGGAGGCCGGCTCGCTGCGGGACGCGGACGCCGACCTGATCGCGTTCTCCGTCGCCGACACCGGCATCGGTATCGCGGCCAGCAAGATGCGGGTCATCTTCGAGGCCTTCAAACAGGCGGACGGCACCACGAGCCGCAAGTACGGCGGTACGGGCCTCGGGCTGTCCATCTCGCGGGAGATCGCGCGTCTGCTGGGCGGTGAGATCCACGCCCAGAGCGAGCCCGGCCGCGGTTCCACGTTCACCCTGTACCTGCCGCTGCACCCGAGCGAGCTGCCGCCGCAGGGGTACACGCAGTCCGCGCCCGCCATGGAGGCCGGCGAACTGGTGGAGGCCGAGGCGGGGGCGCTCACGCCGTCCGACATCGAGACGCCGGCCGAGGTGAAGTCGTACCAGGCGACGCAGAACGGGCCCGCCGCGCTCTTCAGGCGGCGCCGCAGGACACTGCCGGCGGTCGAGCGGCGCGGTACCCAGCAGGCCGCGCCCGCGGCGTCCGCCGGGCAGGAGGAGTGGTCGCCCAACGGCCAGGAGCCGGCTGCCCAGCCGCGCCGGTCGATCCGCTTCGACAGCGAGAAGGTGCTGATCGTCGACGACGACATCCGCAATGTCTTCGCGCTGACCAGCGTCCTGGAGCAGCACGGCCTGTCGGTGCTGTACGCGGAGAACGGCCGTGAGGGGATCGAGGTCCTGGAACAGCACGAGGACGTGGCGGTCGTCCTGATGGACATCATGATGCCCGAGATGGACGGATATGCCACGACGACGGCGATCCGGCGGATGCCCCAGTTCGCCGGGCTGCCGATCGTCGCGCTGACGGCCAAGGCGATGAAGGGCGACAGGGAGAAGGCCATCGAGTCGGGCGCCTCCGACTACGTCACCAAGCCGGTGGACCCCGATCATCTGCTCTCCGTGATGGAGCAGTGGATGCGGGGCGAGTGACGGGTGTGTTCCGGCACACAGGCGCATTCCGGACGGTCCCGAGCGCTGCCGGGCGGGCCTTCGGGCGCCCCGGGAGCGCCCGGATGAAGGGTCGCCGGGCGCCGGGAACGTATGGCCGAAAGCCGGTCCCGGGGTGGCCGGTTGCCGCCCCTCGGGACAGGCCCGGCATAACTGACTGTGGTGGAAGCCGTGTAGAAGTGCGGGATTCGGGGAACCTTCTGGTCCCCCGCTACGTTTCTGCTACGTGCACGGTGACATGGCGGTGACAGGGTGTGTCGACAAGCGGGGTACGGCTACGATGACCGGCACAAGGACGGGCGGCACAAGGAAGTCGTCCCTTGGGACGGCTCCCGGAAGTGCCGCTCCAGGTCCTGCGGACAGGGGAGGCCCCAAGCCGGGGCGAGGAGGGCGGGCCATGGTACAGAAGGCCAAGATCCTCCTGGTCGATGACCGGCCGGAGAATCTGCTGGCGCTGGAGGCCATTCTCTCCGCGCTCGATCAGACGCTGGTACGGGCATCGTCCGGGGAGGAAGCGCTTAAAGCGCTGCTGACGGACGACTTCGCGGTCATCCTGCTGGACGTCCAGATGCCGGGCATGGACGGTTTCGAAACGGCCGCGCACATCAAGCGGCGAGAGAGGACCCGGGACATCCCGATCATCTTCCTCACCGCCATCAACCACGGTCCGCACCACACCTTCCGCGGGTACGCGGCGGGCGCGGTCGACTACATCTCCAAGCCGTTCGACCCCTGGGTGCTGCGCGCCAAGGTCTCCGTCTTCGTCGAGCTGTACATGAAGAACTGCCAGCTCAAGGAGCAGGCAGCGCTGCTGCGGCTGCAGCTGGAGGGGGGCGGCAGGCCTGCCGTGGGCGACGGCAAGGAGCCGGCCGGGATCCTCGCCGAGCTCTCCGCGCGGCTCGCCGCCGTGGAGGAGCAGGCAGAGGCGCTGTCCAAACAGCTGGACGACGAGTCGGCGGACGCCGCGTTGGTGGCCACGGCAGCCCACCTCGAACGGAAGCTGACGGGGCTGCGCCGCGCACTGGACGCCCTGGAACCGGGCACGGGCAGCGGTGCCGCGTCCGTACCGTCGCAGAACTGACCGCGGTAACGACACAGCACCGACAGCGGGACTGGCTCAGCGCCGACGGCGGAACCGCGGAAGAACCCAGCCTCGCCGTCGCGCAGGCGCACCGGCCACTGCGGGACGCACACGCCGCGCGCCGCACACGCTGCGCGCCGCGTTGCGCCAAGCGGCGTAAGCCCTGTGAGGGTGAGTCAAGGGCCCTAGGTGCCGCGTCAGTTTCCCGTATCCCCAGAGCCGACACGAACGGGTGAAGCAGTGGGCACGCGTGTCCGTTGTGGTCTTCACCGGTAATCTCGCCCTCATGGCCTCACGTCAGTCCGCCGCCAAGAAGGCGCCCGCCAAGAAAGCGGCCGCTCCCGCGAAGGCTCCGGCGAAGAAGGCCCCCGCGAAGAGGACCGCCGCGAAGAAGGCGCCCGCCAAGAAGGCCGCGGCGAAGAAGGCGGCTCCGAAGCAGCCGGCACCCAGTCCGACCGGGGGCGTGTACCGGCTCGTACGCGCCGTATGGCTCGGTGCCGCGCATGCCGTCGGCGCCGTGTTCCGGGGCATAGGGCAGGGCGCGCGGAATCTCGATCCGGCGCACCGTAAGGACGGCGTCGCGCTGCTGCTGCTCGCTCTCGCGCTGATCGTCGCCGCCGGCACCTGGTCCAGCCTGCAGGGCCCGGTCGGCGACCTCGTCGAGATGCTCGTCACCGGGACCTTCGGCCGGCTCGACCTGCTCGTGCCGATCCTCCTCGGGGTCATCGCCGTACGGTTCATCCGCCATCCCGAGAAGCCCGAGGCCAACGGGCGCATCGTCATCGGTCTGTCCGCCCTCGTCATCGGCGTGCTCGGACAGGTGCACATCGCGTGCGGGTCGCCCGCGCGCAGCGACGGCATACAGGGGATACAGGACGCCGGCGGCCTCATCGGCTGGGGCGTGGCGACTCCGCTGACGTTCACCATGGGCGAGGTGCTCGCCGTACCGCTGCTCGTGCTGCTCACGGTCTTCGGGCTGCTCGTCGTCACGGCGACCCCGGTGAACGCCATCCCGCAACGGCTGCGGCTGCTCGGCCAGAAGCTCGGCATCGTGCAGGAGGACGCCGGCCGGAACCTCACCGAGGACGACGAGCGGTACGAGGAGCAGTGGCGCGAGGCGTTGCCCGCGCGCTCCCGCCGCCGCGGTACCGGCCCGCAGGCGTACGACCCCGACGACGCCGAGCAGGAGGCGCTCTCCAAGCGCCGTGGACGGTCCCGGCGCTCCGGGGCGTCGCAGCCCGACCCGAACCGCCCGAAGGGCCCTGTGGACGTCGCCGCGGCCGCCGCCGCCGAGCTCGACGGCGCCGTGCTGCACGGCATGCCGCCCTCGCCGCTCGTCGCCGACCTCACCCAGGGCGTCACCGCCGAGCGCACCGGGCGCGAGGAGACGACGCCCGTACCGGCGGCGCGCTCCAACGAGCCCCGGCCGCCCGCCAAGGCGCCCCAGGAGGAGCAGTCGAGCGCCGGGGTCCCGGACCTCACCAAGGCTCCCCCCGAGGCGCCTCGCGACCTGCCCGCGCGCGCGGAGCAGCTCCAGCTCTCCGGCGACATCACCTACGCGCTGCCGTCCCTGGACCTGCTGGAGCGCGGGGGCCCCGGCAAGGCGCGCAGCGCGGCCAACGACGCCGTCGTCGACTCGCTCACCACCGTCTTCACCGAGTTCAAGGTGGACGCCCGGGTCACCGGCTTCACCCGCGGCCCGACGGTCACCCGGTACGAGGTCGAGCTCGGCCCGGCCGTGAAGGTCGAGCGGATCACGGCGCTCACCAAGAACATCGCGTATGCCGTCGCCAGTCCCGACGTGCGGATCATCAGCCCCATCCCCGGCAAGTCCGCGGTCGGCATCGAGATCCCCAACACCGACCGCGAGATGGTCAACCTCGGCGACGTGCTGCGGCTCGCGGAGTCCGCGGAGGACGACGACCCGATGCTGGTCGCGTTCGGCAAGGACGTCGAGGGCGGCTACGTCATGCACTCGCTGGCGAAGATGCCGCACATGCTGGTCGCAGGCGCCACCGGCTCCGGCAAGTCGTCCTGCATCAACTGCCTGATCACCTCGGTCATGATGCGGGCGACACCCGAGGACGTCCGGATGATCCTGGTCGACCCCAAGCGGGTCGAGCTGACCGCGTACGAGGGCATCCCGCACCTGATCACGCCCATCATCACCAACCCGAAGCGGGCCGCCGAGGCGCTCCAGTGGGTCGTACGGGAGATGGACCTCAGGTACGACGACCTGGCGGCCTACGGCTACCGGCACATCGACGACTTCAACCGCGCGGTGCGCGAGGGCAAGGTCACGCCGCCGGAGGGCAGCGAGCGCGAGCTCCAGCCGTATCCGTACCTCCTGGTGATCGTCGACGAGCTGGCCGACCTGATGATGGTGGCGCCCCGGGACGTCGAGGACGCGATCGTGCGCATCACGCAGCTCGCGCGCGCGGCCGGTATCCATCTGGTGCTCGCCACGCAGCGGCCGTCCGTGGATGTCGTCACCGGCCTGATCAAGGCGAACGTGCCGTCCCGGCTCGCCTTCGCCACCTCCTCGCTCGCCGACTCGCGGGTCATCCTGGACCAGCCCGGCGCCGAGAAGCTGATCGGTAAGGGCGACGGGCTGTTCCTGCCGATGGGCGCGAACAAGCCGACCCGTATGCAGGGCGCGTTCGTGACCGAGGAAGAGGTCGCGGCCGTCGTCCGGCACTGCAAGGACCAGATGACGCCCGTCTTCCGGGACGACGTCGTGGTCGGCACCAAGCAGAAGAAGGAGATCGACGAGGACATCGGCGACGACCTCGACCTGCTGTGCCAGGCGGCCGAGCTGGTCGTCTCCACGCAGTTCGGCTCCACCTCGATGCTCCAGCGCAAGCTGCGCGTGGGCTTCGCCAAGGCGGGGCGGCTGATGGACCTGATGGAGTCACGGGGCATCGTGGGTCCCAGCGAGGGCTCCAAGGCGCGGGACGTGCTGATCAAGCCCGATGACCTGGACGGTGTGCTGGCGACGCTCCGTGGGGAGGATTCCTAGAGGGGGCCGGTCGTCGGCCGGTTCCGCACGCGTACGTGGACCGCGGGCGGGTAGGCGAATGTGACTCACCCGTGAGGAACCGGTGGGCAACCGTTTCCCTCCGGCGTACGTCAAGTTGAGGGAGGGGACACTACTGTCCCACCTTCAGGATGTCCGGCCATTCTGATGGCGTACAAAGTCCTACCGCCCGGTTGCCCCACCCTTTTGCACCCCCCCTAGACTGAACCTCCAGCACAGGTGGCTACACCCTCGAAAGGCGCCCCCGTGTCCATCGGCAATCCCTCTGACGGCAACTCCCCTGAAGACGAGCGTCCGTTCGAAAATGAGCAGGACGACCACGAGGCGGAACGCCCCTCGATCGGACGCGCCCTGCAGCAGGCGCGCCTCGCGGCCGGGCTGACCGTCGATGACATCACCAACGCCACCCGGGTACGCATTGCCATCGTGCACGCGATCGAACAGGACGACTTCGCCCCCTGCGGCGGCAACGTCTACGCGCGCGGGCACATCCGCACCCTCGCGCGCGCGGTGCACATCGACCCCGAGCCACTGCTCGCCCAGTACGAGGCCGAACACGGCGGACGGCCCGCGCCCACTCCGGCGGCCCCGCTCTTCGAGGCGGAGCGGATCCGTCCCGAGCGCCGCGGCCCCAACTGGACCGCCGCCATGGTGGCCGCCATCGTCGCGGTGATCGGCTTCGTCGGCTTCACCCTGTTCGGCGGCGACGACGGGGACGGCGGCAGGACACAGGTCGCCGAGGGATCCACGCCGACGGCGAGCAAGCCCGCCACGTCCACGCCGAAGACCGAGAAGCCCGAGACGGAGCCGGAGCCGTCGGACAGCGCCATCGCGGCCGCGCCCCGCGACAAGGTGACCGTCCAGGTGAGCGCCGTCGACGGCCGCAGCTGGATCTCCGCCAAGGACCACAACGGCCGGCTGCTGTTCGACGGGCTGATGGAGCAGGGCGACTCCAAGACCTTCCAGGACCAGCAGAAGATCGATCTTGTCCTCGGCGACGCGGGCGCGATCCAGCTGTACGTCAACGGGAAGAAGATCGAGGACGAATTCCGAGCGGGTGCCGTCGAGCGCCTGACGTACACCAAGGGAGACCCCGAGGCCGGATAGGCCTCGTGCCGGGAGACGGCCCGACGACCTGGTGGACAGGGGGACGGCCGGACGACCCGACGCGCACGGACGCCGCACAGGATCGGACAGGGGGCACGGGGTTGGCCGGGATCGGCCAACCCCGTCGACATGGGCCGTCAGTGGGACGAAGTACTCTTGAGCCCATGCCTGAACGCCGTACCGTCGCACTCGTCACTCTTGGCTGCGCCCGTAACGAGGTGGACTCGGAGGAGCTCGCAGGCCGCTTGGAGGCGGACGGCTGGGAGCTGGTGGAGGACGCCGAGGACGCGGACGTCGCCGTGGTCAACACGTGCGGCTTCGTCGAGGCCGCCAAGAAGGACTCCGTGGACGCGCTCCTGGAGGCCAACGACCTCAAGGGACACGGCAGAACCCAGGCCGTCGTCGCCGTCGGCTGCATGGCCGAGCGGTACGGCAA
The DNA here is from genome assembly GCF_014650915.1 of Streptomyces poonensis. Taxonomy (GTDB): domain Bacteria; phylum Actinomycetota; class Actinomycetes; order Streptomycetales; family Streptomycetaceae; genus Streptomyces; species Streptomyces poonensis. The sequence continues at coordinate 15,378 of NZ_BMVW01000019.1, forward strand.
GGAGCTGGCCCAGGCGCTGCCCGAGGCCGACGGCGTGCTCGGGTTCGACGACTACGCGAACATCTCCGACCGGCTCCAGACGATCCTGTCCGGCGGCATCCACGCCTCGCACACCCCGCAGGACCGGCGCAAGCTGCTGCCGATCAGCCCCGCCGAGCGGCAGACCGCGGGTGCGGACATCGCCCTCCCCGGGCACGCCCCGGTCGACCTCCCGGAGGGCCTCGCCCCGGCCTCGGGGCCCCGGGCGCCGCTGCGCCGCCGACTGGACGGTTCGCCCGTCGCCTCGGTGAAGCTCGCCTCCGGCTGCGACCGACGGTGCTCCTTCTGCGCCATCCCGTCCTTCCGCGGCTCCTTCATCTCGCGCCGCCCCAGCGATGTCCTCAACGAGACGCGCTGGCTCGCCGAGCAGGGCGTCAAGGAGATCATGCTGGTCTCCGAGAACAACACCTCGTACGGCAAGGACCTCGGCGACATCCGGCTGCTGGAGTCGCTGCTGCCCGAGCTCGCCGAGGTGGACGGCATCGAGCGGGTGCGCGTCAGCTACCTCCAGCCCGCCGAGATGCGGCCCGGGCTCATCGACGTGCTCACCTCCACGCCCAAGGTCGCGCCCTACTTCGACCTGTCCTTCCAGCACTCCGCGCCCGGCGTGCTGCGCGCGATGCGGCGCTTCGGCGACACCGACCGCTTCCTGGAGCTGCTCGACACCATCCGCTCCAAGGCCCCGCAGGCCGGTGCCCGCTCCAACTTCATCGTGGGCTTCCCCGGCGAGACCGAGGACGACCTGGCGGAGCTGGAGCGCTTCCTGAACGGTGCGCGGCTGGACGCGATCGGTGTCTTCGGTTACTCCGACGAGGAGGGCACCGAGGCCGCGACGTACGAGAACAAACTGGACGAGGACGTCGTCGCCGAGCGTCTCGCGCGCGTGTCCCGGCTGGCGGAGGAGCTGGTCTCGCAGCGCGCCGAGGAGCGCGTCGGTGAGACGCTCCAGGTGCTCGTCGAGTCGGTCGACGGCGAGGACGGCGCATACGGCCGTGCCGCGCACCAGGCGCCCGAGACGGACGGCCAGGTGCTGTTCACGAGCCGCGAGGGGCTCGCTGTCGGCCTCATGGTCGAGGCGAAGGTGGTCGGCACGGAGGGCGTCGACCTGGTGGCCGAGCCGCTTCCGGGGGCGGCGGCGGCCGGCGAGGAGGCGGCCAGATGACGGGAGTCCCGGCACCCGCGGCGGGTGAGTCCTCCAGCGCCCCGGGCGCCCAGGGGGATGCCAAGCCCGTGCGCGGCGGGAAGCTGGGCGCCGCCGCCGTCAATCAGGCCAGCCTCTGGAACATCGCCAACCTCCTGACGATGCTGAGGCTGCTCCTCGTGCCCGGCTTCGTCGTGCTGATGCTGATGGACGGCGGGTACGACCCGGTCTGGCGCGCCTGGGCCTGGGCGGCCTTCGCCGTCGCCATGATCACCGATGTCTTCGACGGGCACCTGGCGCGCACGTACAACCTCGTCACCGACTTCGGGAAGATCGCCGATCCCATAGCCGACAAGGCGATCATGGGAGCGGCGCTGATCTGCCTCTCCTCGCTGGGCGACCTGCCGTGGTGGGTGACCGGTGTCATCCTCGGCCGGGAACTCGGCATCACCCTGCTGCGTTTCCTCGTCATCCGGTACGGGGTCATCCCCGCGAGCCGCGGCGGCAAGATGAAGACGCTGGCGCAGGGCACCGCCGTGGGGATGTACGTACTGGCACTGACGGGGCCCCTGGCGACCCTGAGGTTCTGGGTGATGGTTGTGGCGGTCGCCCTGACCGTGGTGACCGGACTCGACTATGTAAGACAGGCCATTGTGCTGCGCAGGCGCGGAATGGCCGAGCGGGAGGCCGCGTTGAAGGAGACGGAGCGGTGAGCTCCACGGCCGCCGACGTGCTGCGACTACTCACAGCGAGGGGTGAGACCCTTGCTGTCGCCGAGTCGCTGACCGGCGGCCTGGTGGCCGCGGAGATCACCGCGACCCCCGGGGCCTCCCAGGCCTTCCGGGGTTCGGTGACCGCCTACGCCACCGCTCTCAAGCGGGAACTGCTCGGCGTCGACGGCACCCTGCTGGCCACGCGCGGCGCGGTGGATCCGCAGGTCGCGGCCCAGATGGCGGCCGGTGTACGGAAGGCGCTCGGCGCGGACTGGGGGATCGCGACCACCGGAGTCGCCGGGCCCGACCCCCAGGACGGACAGCCGGTGGGAACGGTCTTCGTCGCAGTCGACGGGCCTGCCGACACGGATTCCGGCGGTCGCGGTGGCGGGAAAGTGTCCTCGCTGCGGTTGAACGGCGACCGGGCGGAAATTCGTAGGGAGAGTGTACGGAGCGTACTCGCACTGCTCCTGACAGAGCTTGCGGGCGAACAGACCGGGAATGAGCGGACACAGGATACGGAACAGAACGGGGGGACTTGATGTTTGCAGCCCTGAGTGAACACGACAGCGCTCCCCGCACGGCCGCAGCGCAAGGCGGTACGGTGGGGCGTGAAGGATGCGGTTACGCGGTCCGAGGAGGGAGCCACCGATGATTCTGCTCCGTCGCCTGCTGGGTGACGTGCTGCGTCGGCAGCGCCAGCGCCAGGGCCGTACTCTGCGCGAAGTCTCCTCGTCCGCCCGAGTCTCACTCGGCTATCTCTCCGAGGTGGAGCGGGGGCAGAAGGAGGCTTCCTCCGAACTGCTCTCCGCGATCTGCGACGCGCTGGACGTACGGATGTCCGAGCTCATGCGGGAAGTGAGCGACGAGCTCGCCCTCGCGGAGCTGGCCCAGTCGGCAGCGGTCACCGATCCGGTGCCCGCACCAGCGCGTCGCCCCATGCTGAATTCCGTCTCGGTGACCGGTGTGTCACCGGAGCGGGTAACGATCAAGGCGCCCGCCGAGGCGGTGGACGTGGTCGCCGCGTGACGTTCGTACACGCGTGAGACAGGTGCCGGTCGGACGCTGACAGAGGTCCGGCCGAGCCCGAGGAAGTGTTGTGAGGCCCCGGCCGGGGCTTCTCCGGGAGAACCGGAGGGGTGCCGGTCGGGGTTTTCGCATGTGCATGGGGTGGGGTCCGTCTTCTGCTGGTGGTGAGGGCGCTGTCCGTCTGTGGTGAGGCGCTGTCCGTCCGTGGTGAGGCGTCGTCCGTCTGTGGTGAGGCCGTACTCCGCTTGCCGGTCCGTAGGACGGCGGTCATCGTGGAGGAGGCGGGGCTCGGGGCCGTACGTTCACCTCCGTCCGCGGAAAGCGGAACAGGGGTGAGTGGAGCGTCGGCGAAATGGCGGTGGTGCGTGTGAACGGCGGGTGCTGGGCGCGTGCGGCGCACAAGATGAGGTGTGCGTGCGCTGTGCCGCGGGTGTGGCACCGGCGCAGTGTCCGTACGGGTGCGGTGCGTCTGCGTGCCCGTGGTGCGCCCTGCCGACTGATAGGGGCGGCGGCCTAGCGTCGGGCCGGAGCGCTTCGAACGGCCCCGGACGGCGGGGTGGCCTGGAGGTGGCGGCCATGCGGACAGTGCGCTGGGGAGCGGTACTGGGACTCGGGGCGCTCTGGTGGTGGGGGGTGCTGCGGACGGCTTTCGCCGCGGACGCCGGCCTGGTCGAGGCGACGGTCGCCGCGGGTGGATGGGGGCTGAGCCTGTTGCCGGTGCACTGTGTTCCGTCGCATGGGGAGCCGGACCCTGTGTCGAGCAGGGGTTCGGACGGGGGTTCCGTTCCCTCGTAGTCGTGAACAACGAGGCCGTCCGGCTACCGAGGGCGGACCCGAGACAGGAAGCCTCAGAACGTCGTACGGCGCTGGACGGGGCGGGCGGCGGTCGGGGACGGCCCCGTCTGGCATGCGGGGCACCAGTAGGTGGGGCGTTCGCGGGTGCCGTCGCCCTGGTCGGCCATGCGGACGGGGGTCTGGCAGCGCAGACAGGGACGGGGTGCGCGGCCGTACACGAAGAAGTTCTGGCGCGGGAGGCCCGTGGTGTTGCGGACAGGGCGGTCGCGGTTGGCTTCCAGTAGCTTCTTCGCCAGGCCGGGGAGCTGGGCGGCGTGGCCCGGTGGGAGGTCGCCGACCGGGAGCCACGGGGTGACGCGGAGCAGGTGACAGAGCTCGCACTTGAAGACGTTGCCGATGCCGGCGAGATTGCGCTGGTCCAGGAGGGCCTCGCCCAGGGGGCGGGCCGGGTCGACGAGCAGGTTGGCGAGGGCGCGGTCAGGGTCCCAGTCCGGGCCGAGGAGATCGGGTCCCAGGTGACCGACGACGCGCTGTTCCTCGGAGGTGCGGAGCAGCGCGAGCACGGGGAGACGGTAGCCGACGGCCGTGCGGTCGGCGTTGCCGAGGACGGCCCGGATCTGGTGCGACGGACCGCCGCTCCAGCGCTGGCCGTTCGCGAACACCTTCCACGCGCCGTCCATCCGCAGATGCGAGTGCAGCGTCAAGCCGCCCTCGATCCGGGTGAGGAGGTGCTTGCCGCGCGGGGTGACGTCCAGGACGCTACGGCCGGTGAGGTCGGCGGTGGCGTACTTCGGTACCCGGAGGTCGGAGCGGATCAGCACCTTGCCCGCCAGGGCGGCGTGCAGCCGGTTCGCGGTCTGCCAGACGGTGTCTCCTTCGGGCATGGCTCCAGGGTGGCATGTCGGGAACGGTGCTGGTCGGTGGGACAGGGCGAGGAGGGCGGGCTCACGCGCGCAGCCGGAGCCCACGAGGGGTCGCGACGAAGCCGGCTGCCTCCAGGAGGGCGCCCAGCGGAGATGTCAGGGCGGAGGCTCCGTTGACGCGCTCCACCGTGACCGTGCCGAGGGAACCCGCGCGGGCGGAGGCGGCGAGGGCCTCGGCGGCGGCCGGCAGACGGGGATCGTCGGTGACGGCACCCTCCGGGTCCGTGGGCCAGGCCAGCAGGGTCTTGCCGCCGCGCTCCATGTACAGGGCCAGCTCGCCGTCGACCAGGACGACCAGGGCTCCCGCCTTGCGGCCCGGCTTGTGCCCGGCGCCGGCCGGCGGCTCGGGCCAGGGCAGGGCCGCGCCATGGGCGTTGGCCGGGTCGGCGGCTGCGAGGACCACGGCGCGGTCGCTGCCGGTACGGCGCCCTGCACGGTTGGCGGGGCCTGTGGCGTGACCGGGGCCCCCGGCACCGGAGCGACGGAAGCCGCTGGGGCCGCCCGTGCTCCCGCCGGTGCTGCCTCCGGGGAACTCGAAGGGGTCGGCGGGACCGGTGGGGAAGTCCGGCACGCCGTTCATGCCACCGGCACCGGGGAAGTCCGACAGGCCGTCGATGTCGCCGGCGAAGCCCGGGTGGCCGCCTGTGCTCCACGGAGAGTCGGTCCGCTGACCTGGACCCGGAGTCGCTGGGAGTCCGGATGCGCCCCCGGGTGACGCGTATCCGGACTCTGTCCCCGTCTCTCCCCGCTCCCGTGCGTTCGCCGTCGCGCGCAGGCGGTCCACTGCCCCGTCCATCGCGAACTGGGCGGCGCCGAGCCCTTCCACGACGTAACCGCGCCGTGCCTGCCCACTCTCCTCGAAGGCGGACAGCACGCGGTACACCGCCGAGAAGCCTCCCTCGACCCCCTCGGCGGCCACGGCGCCGCGGGTCACCACGCCGTGCCGGTCGAGAAGTGCCCGGGCCAAAGCGTGGGCGCGCACGGTGGGGTCCGGCTCCTGGGCGGGGAGCAGCGACCACCGGCCCGCGACCGTGGGAGGGCCGGTACGGGACTGGGGACGTGCGGCGGCGGTCAGGGAGCCGTAGCGGCCGCGCGGGACGGTGCGCTTGGCGCGGTGGGCGGTGGATCCGGCCGTACGGCCCGAGCCGAGGAGCGCGCGCATCGGGGTGAGCGTGTCGTTGGTGAGCAGGCCCGACCAGGACAGCTCCCAGAGAGCGTCGGCCAGTTGGGGATCGGTGACGTCGGGGTGTGTGGTGGCGCGCACCTGGTCGGCGATCTGGCGGAAGAACAGGCCGTAGCCCCCCGTCAGCGTGTCCAGCACCGACTGGTGGAGCGCGGTCGGCTCCAGGGGATGCGGGGGCGGGAGCAGCAGGGGGGCCGCGTCCGCGAGGTACAGCGAGATCCAGCCGTCCTTGCCGGGGAGTGCTCCGGCGCCCGCCCACACGACCTCGCCCGACGCCGTGAGCTCGTCGAGCATCGACGGCCGGTAGTCGGCGACGCGGGACGGCAGCACCAGCTTCTCCAGGGCCGACGCCGGTACGGAGGCGCCCTGCAGCTGCTCGATCGCGCGGACCAGTCCGTCGATGCCCCGCAGTCGGTGACCGCCGCCCACGTGCTGCCACCGCGGCAGGAACTGCGCGAGTGCGGCGGGCGGCACGGGCTCCAGTTCGTGCCGCAGCGCGGCGAGGGATCGGCGGCGCAGCCGGCGCAGCACGGCCGCGTCGCACCACTCCTGGCCGATGCCCGCCGGATGGAACTCGCCCTGCACCACCCGGCCGCTCGCGGCGAGACGCTGGAGCGCGCCCTCGGTGACGGCCACTCCGAGGCCGAAACGGGCGGCTGCCGCGGCCGAGGTGAACGGGCCGTGGGTGCGCGCGTATCGCGCGAGGAGGTCGCCGAGCGGGTCCTTGACCGGCTCGGTGAACGCCTCCGGGACGCCGACGGGCAGCGCCGTGCCGAGCGCGTCGCGCAGCCGGCCCGCATCCTCGATCGCCGACCAGTGGTCGGCCCCGGCGATCCTGACCTGGATGACACGGCGGGCCGCGGCCAGTTCCCGGGCCCACTGCGGGTCGGCACCGCGCCGCGCCAGCTCGTCGTCCGTGAGGGGGCCCAGCAGCCGCAGCACGTCCGCGACGCCCTCGGGGTCCTTCACGCGTCGGTCCTCGGTGAGCCACTGGAGTTCCTGCTCCAGCTCGGTGAGGACGTCGGCGTCGAGCAGCTCGCGCAGCTCCGCCTGGCCCAGCAGCTCGGCCAGCAGCCGTGAGTCCAGCGACAGGGCGGCGGCGCGCCGCTCGGCGAGGGGCGAGTCGCCCTCGTACAGGAACTGCGCCACGTACCCGAAGAGCAGGGAGCGGGCGAACGGGGAGGGCTCCGGGGTGGTGACCTCGACGAGCCGGACCTTGCGGGACTCGATGTCGCCCATCAGTTCGGCGAGCCCGGGGACGTCGAAGACGTCCTGGAGGCATTCGCGGACCGCTTCCAGGACGATCGGGAACGAGCCGAACTCGCTCGCCACCTCGAGCAGCTGAGCGGCCCGCTGGCGCTGCTGCCACAGCGGGGTCCGCTTGCCCGGGTTGCGCTTGGGCAGCAGCAGCGCGCGGGCGGCGCACTCGCGGAACCGGGACGCGAAGAGTGCGGAGCCGCCCACCTGGTCGGTGACGATCTGGTCGACCTCGCCCTTGTCGAACGCCACGTCCGCCGCGCCGACGGGCGCCTTCTCGGCGTCGTACTCCGTGCCCCCCTTCATGGGGTCCTGGTCGAGCAGGTCCAGGCCCATCAGATCGACGTCCGGCAGACGCAGCACGATGCCGTCGTCGGCGTGCATGACCTGGGCGTCCATGCCGTACCGCTCGGACAGGCGGGCGCCGAGGGCGAGCGCCCAGGGGGCGTGGACCTGGGCGCCGAACGGGGAGTGCACGACGACCCGCCAGTCGCCCAGCTCGTCGCGGAAGCGCTCGACGACGATGGTGCGGTCGTCGGGCACATGGCCGCAGGCCTCGCGCTGTTCGGCGAGGTACGACAGGACGTTGTCCGCGGCCCAGGCGTCGAGGCCGGCCGTGAGCAGACGCAGCCGTGCGTCCTCCGGCGTCAGAGAGCCGACCTCACGCAGGAAGGCGCCCACCGCGCGGCCCAGCTCCAGCGGGCGGCCCAGCTGATCGCCCTTCCAGAACGGCAGCCGGCCCGGGACACCGGGCGCGGGGGAGACCAGCACGCGGTCGCGCGTGATGTCCTCGATCCGCCAGGAACTGGTGCCCAGCGTGAAGACGTCCCCCACGCGTGACTCGTAGACCATCTCCTCGTCGAGCTCGCCGACCCGGCCGCCGCCCTTCTTCGGGTCGGAGCCCGCGAGGAACACCCCGAAGAGGCCGCGGTCCGGGATCGTGCCCCCGGACGTGACGGCGAGGCGCTGGGCACCAGGGCGTCCGGTGACCGTGCCGGTGACCCGGTCCCACACCACGCGTGGGCGCAGCTCCGCGAAGGCGTCCGACGGATAGCGGCCCGCCAGCATGTCGAGCACGGCCGTGAACGCCGACTCCGGGAGCGAGGCGAACGGAGCCGCGCGGCGGACCATGGCCAGCAGGTCGTCGACCTGCCAGGCGTCCAGCGCGGTCATGGCGACGAGCTGCTGGGCGAGCACGTCCAGCGGGTTGGCCGGGATCCTCAGGGACTCGATGGCACCCTCACGCATCCGCTCGGTGACCACGGCCGCCTGGACCAGGTCGCCGCGGTACTTGGGGAAGACCACGCCCGTGGAGACCGCGCCCACCTGGTGGCCCGCGCGGCCCACGCGCTGGAGGCCGGAGGCGACCGAGGGCGGTGACTCCACCTGGATCACGAGGTCCACGGCACCCATGTCGATGCCGAGCTCCAGACTGGAGGTGGCGACGACGGCCGGCAGGCGGCCCGCCTTCAGGTCCTCCTCCACCAGGGCGCGCTGCTCCTTGGAGACCGAGCCGTGGTGGGCGCGCGCGATGACGGGGGGAGCGCCGTGGGCCGCGCCCGAACCGCCCATGAGCTCCGCCGGGGAGTGGTGCTCGTCCAGGGACTCCCCGGTGGCCCGCTCGTAGGCGATCTCGTTGAGCCGGTTGCAGAGGCGCTCCGCGAGACGGCGGGAGTTCGCGAACACGATCGTCGAGCGGTGCGACTGGACGAGATCGGTGATCCGCTCCTCGACGTGCGGCCAGATCGACGGGCGCTCGGCGCCCTGCGCGCTGTCGGCGACGGGGGACCCGCCCAGCTCGCCCAGGTCCTCGACCGGGACGACCACGGACAGGTCGAACTCCTTGCCGGACGGCGGCTGGACGATCTCCACCTTGCGGCGCGGGGAGAGATAGCGGGCGACCTCGTCGACCGGGCGGACGGTCGCGGAGAGGCCGACGCGACGGGCGGGCCTCGGCAGGAGCTCGTCGAGCCGCTCCAGGGAGAGAGCGAGATGCGCGCCCCGCTTGGTGCCGGCGACCGCGTGCACCTCGTCGAGGATCACCGTCTCCACGCCCGTGAGCGCGTCGCGCGTGGCCGACGTGAGCATCAGGAACAGCGATTCAGGAGTGGTGATCAGGATGTCCGGCGGGCGGGTGGCCAGAGCGCGGCGCTCGGCGGCCGGAGTGTCGCCGGACCGGATGCCCACCTTGACCTCCGGCTCGGGCAGACCGAGGCGTACGGCCTCCTGGCGGATGCCGGTGAGAGGGCTGCGCAGATTGCGCTCCACGTCGACGGCGAGGGCCTTCAGCGGCGAGACGTACAGGACGCGGCAGCGCTTCTTCGGGTCGGCGGGGGGCGGTGTGGAGGCCAGCTGGTCGAGGGCGGCGAGGAACGCGGCGAGGGTCTTGCCGGAGCCGGTCGGGGCGACGACGAGCACGTCCGAGCCCTCGCTGATCGCCTGCCACGCCCCTGTCTGCGCCGCCGTGGGCGCGGAGAAGGCCCCCGTGAACCAGGCGCGGGTCGCGGGGGAGAAGGCGTCGAGCGGGGAACCAGCCATGCACCCATCCTGCACCCGAGCACTGACAATGGGGCTGACCTGCGGTGACGACGGTCACTCGGGCGGGCCCGCTCAGCGGTGCCCTGGTGCTGCGGGAGAATGAGGGCATGGCGAGTTCGGGCGAGCGGGCACGGCACTGGCAGTATGCGGAACTGCCCGGTGTCGATCTGCTGCGGGCCCGGTACGTCGGGAAGCGGTTCGTGCGGCACACGCACGAGAACTTCGTCATCGCGGCCATCGCCGACGGTGTCGAGGTCTTCCATCACGGTGGTGCCGATCAGTACGCGGGGCCCGGAGCGCTGGCACTGATCAATCCCGACACCCCGCACACGGGACGGGCGGGTGGGCCCGAGGGTTGGCGGTACGGGGCCGTCTATCCGTCTCCCGAGCTGGTGGCCGAGATCGCCGCCGAGACGACGCTGATCCGGGGGACACCCGGTTTCCGCAACCCGGTCCTCGACGACCCGTACGCCGCCGGGCTGGTCCACCAGGTGCTGCGGGCCGTGGACGAGGGCAACGCGCTCGCGGCCGACACGCTGCTGCGGGTCGCCGTGACCCGGTTGCTGCGGCTCAACGGCGGGACGCCGCCCCGGCGTGCCGTGCGCACGGCCGGGGCCCGCATGGCCGCCCGCGCGCGTGCGGTCCTGGAGGAGCGGATGGCCGAGCCGCCGACGCTGCAGCGGCTCGCCGAGGACCTCGGCACCAGCCCCTTCGCGCTGCTGCGGGCGTTCCGGGAGACCTACGGGATGCCTCCGCACGCGTGGCTGACCGATGCCCGGGTGCGCGGGGCGCGACGCCTGCTGGACGCGGGCAGCACACCCGCGGAGGCCGCCGTCGCCGTGGGCTTCACCGACCAGCCGCATCTCAACCGTCACTTCGGCCGGATCGTAGGAGTGCCGCCGGGCGCCTACCAGCGGGAGCGCAAAAATGTACAAGACCCGCGCGGTCGGGTCCCCGTACGGTCCGACGCATGGCACAACAGACAGCACCAGCAGACATATGTGAGGGAAAGCCCGACTCGGCCGTCGTCAGAGACGCCCTGGGAGTCGGGCTCGCCGTCGGACTGTCCGGCTTCGCCTTCGGGGTGACCTCGGCCGGCAGCGGGCTCACCCTGCTGCAGACCTGCGCCCTCAGCCTCCTGGTGTTCACGGGCGCCTCCCAGTTCGCACTCGTGGGCGCCCTCGCGGCGGGCGGCAACCCGTTCACGGCGGCGGCGGGAGCTTTCTTCCTGGGGGTGCGCAACGCGTTCTACGGGCTGCGGCTCTCCCAGTTGCTGGCGCTCCCGCGCGCGGTGCGGCCCTTCGCAGCCCAGTGGGTCATCGACGAGACCGCGGCAGTCGCCCTCGCCCAGCCGACGCGACGGGCCGTCCGGATCGGCTTCACCGTCACCGGGCTGAGCCTGTACGTGCTGTGGAACCTCACCACGCTGCTCGGCGCGGTGGGCGCCGAGGCCATCGGGGACACCGACGCCTGGGGGCTGGACGCCGCGGGCCCCGCCGTCTTCCTGGCGCTGCTCGCGCCGATGCTGAAGACCGCCACGGAGCGCGCCGTCGCCGGCCTCGCGGTCGTCCTGGGAGTCGGCCTGCTGCCCGTACTGCCCGCCGGGATGCCGGTTCTCGTGGCCGCGCTGGCCGCCCCGGCCGTCCTGTGGGCAACGGGGCGGCGAACGGCGACGGCCGGCGAGAAGGCCGCCGAGGACGACGTACGGAGGGCGGACCGTTGACCGTCTGGATCGCGATCGCCGTGACGGCGGTCGGTTGCTACGCCGTCAAGCTCATCGGCCTGCTCGTGCCCGAAGGCGTACTGGAGCGGCCGCTCGTCCGTCGCTTGGCCGCACTGGTCCCCGTGGCGCTGCTGGCCGCCCTCACGGCCCAGCAGACCTTCGCCGACGGAACCACCGTCGTACTCGACGCGCGGGCCGCGGGGCTGGCCGCGGCCGCCGTCGCGTTGCTGCTGCGCGCGCCCTTCCTGCTCGTCGTCGCCGCGGCCGTGGTCGTGACGGCGGGGGTACGGGCACTGACGGGCTGACCGCGGGCCGGGTCCGCACGCGCGCGTGCGGACCCGTTCGTGCCTCCGGGAGTCACAACCGTCCGTACGCGCGGAGCGTGAGCAGCGCCTCGATGGTGACGACGGGGCGGCTCTCCAGTGCGATGCCCGGCGCCCACGGGCGCTGAGGGGAGCGCTCGCGCGTCGAGCAGTGGGGAAGGACCGGCCAGCCACCGTCCTCCCGTTGACCGGCCATCAGGAAGTCCAGCGAGCGGGTCATCTCCTCGTCCGTGAACCACGCGCGCGCGAGGCTGTCCGGTGTGCGGGCGAAGTCGTACGGGAAGTGGCGCCCGCCCGGCACACAGCCGGGCGACACCGGGTACGCCGCCGCGTCCTTCAGCTCCTCCGGGTCCAGCACGGCCAGCCGCCGGCCGCGGACCAGGCGGCCGAGCCGGTCGGCGGCCGCCTCCGCGCGCGGGCGGTCGGGCACGGAGTCGAGAAAGGCCACAGCCGCCTCGATCTCGTGCGGATGCGACTGTTCCAGGGAGTCCACCGCCTGCCAGCAGAAGTCGGTGGCCCGGAACAGCCAGGCGTGCCACACCCCGTTGCCGTGCAGCAGCCCCACCACGGGCCCGGTGGCGAGGAGGTCGCTGGGCGGGGTGTCGACGATGGGAAGGCAGGGGGCCGCCGGATAGGCCCGCTGGCTGGGATGGATCGCCGGGAGGGCGCCGTCCGGCGTCGACACGGACGTCAGATACCGGCACACACGCTCCGCCCGCTGTCCGCCGCAGCGCCCGATCGAGTCCAGCACGCGCAGCGCCTGCCCGGTGTGCAGCGGCTGGCTCACCGGCCCCCGCAGATCGGGTGCGAGCGCGTGGCCGTATCCCTCGTCCGCGTTGCGGTAGGCGGCCAGTGCGGTCTCCACCGCGTCGGCGCTCCCGCCCAGGAAGTGGTACGCGAAGCGGCGCTGTTCCAGTACGCGCGCGGTGAGCCAGACGAACTGCTCGGCGCGGGTCAGCGGGGTGTGTGCCAAAGACGTCGGGGGCGTCGGGGGGAGTGGGGATGCTCCTGTTTCGGCCATGCGTCAGACCGTAGGGCGGAAAGCGTTCTCGGCAGGCCGTCCCGGCTCGGCCCACCCCCGGGCGCGGGATACTGGGGGCATGCGGTTGACGGTCTTCTGGCAGCGGATGGCGGATCACTTCGGTGAGGGGTACGCCGAAACCTTTGCGCACGATCATGTGATGTCCGAGCTGGGCGGGCGCACCGTGCGGCAGGCGCTCGACGCCGGCTGGGAGGCGAAGGACGTGTGGCGCGTGGTGTGCTCGACGATGAACGTTCCGGACGAGAGGCGCTGAACCTTCGCGGAGCCGCAGCCCGGCCGCCCGGTGCCCGCATGAAGATCCTGGGGGAGGGACTGACTGTCGGTCGTGTGGGCGAGACTTGGTGCGTGGCCCCCACAGACGAGACCGCGCCGGTCGACCAGCTCGCATCCCCGTACGGCACCGTGCCGCCCCCGCCGCCTCCGGCGGCCGATGATGCAGGGCGGGGCGACCGCATGCCGCGCTGGCTGCCGCGCGCCATGGTGCTGGCCCTGTCGCTCGTCGCCGCCTTCCAGCTCGGCAGCTGGGCGTTCCATCAGCTCATCGGGCTGCTGGTCAACGTCCTCATCGCCTTCTTCCTGGCGCTCGCGATCGAGCCGGCGGTCAGCTGGATGGCCTCGCGCGGGCTGCGCAGAGGCTTCGCCACCTTCCTCGTCTTCTTCGGTGTGCTGATCGGTGTCGCGGGTTTCGTCACGCTGATGGGCTCGATGCTCGCGGGCCAGATCGTCAGGATGGTCGAGGGCCTCCCGGAGTACTTCGACTCCGTGATCAGCTGGGTCAACACCACCTTCCACACCGAGCTGAAGCGGGTGGACATACAGGAGGGCCTGCTCCGCTCCGACTGGCTGCAGAGATACGTGCAGAACAGCGCCACGGGGGTCCTGGACGTCTCCGCGCAGGTGCTGGGCGGTCTCTTCCAGCTGCTCACGATCACACTGTTCTCGTTCTACTTCGCCGCCGACGGCCCGCGGCTGCGGCGCGCACTGTGTTCCGTACTGCCGCCCGCCAGGCAGGCCGAGGTGCTGCGTGCCTGGGAGATCGCCGTCGACAAGACCGGCGGTTACCTCTATTCGAGGGGTCTGATGGCGCTCATCTCCGGCGTGGCGCACTACGTCCTGCTGGAGTACCTGGACGTGAACTACGCGCCCGTCCTCGCGGTCTGGGTCGGCCTCGTCTCCCAGTTCATCCCCACCATCGGCACCTATCTGGCGGGCGCGCTGCCGATGCTGATCGCCTTCACGGAGAACCCGTGGTACGCGCTGTGGGTACTGATCTTCGTGGTGATCTACCAGCAGTTCGAGAACTACATGCTGCAGCCCAAGCTGACCGCCAAGACGGTGGACGTCCATCCGGCGGTCGCCTTCGGGTCCGTCATCGCGGGCACCGCCCTCCTCGGTGCCGTCGGGGCGCTGATCGCCATTCCGGCGGTCGCCACGCTGCAGGCGTTCCTCGGGGCGTACGTGAAGCGGTACGACGTCACGGACGACCCCCGGGTGCAAGGCCACCGCGGACGGGGTCCGAGCAGGGCACTCGCCCGTGCACGGCGCATGCTGCAGCAGAGACGGCAGCCGAAGCCGGAAGAGGGCGGCGGGTCCTCCTGAGGCGGCTGCCCTCCGGCGCCATGTCCGGAGGGCGCCACACGTGGGTGGTCCGCGCTCGTAGCGCCCGTTCCCGTCCCGCACACGACTCCGGCGGGGCGAGGGCGCGCTTGACACTAAAATCGAACATCCATTCTCATGGAGGCTTCGACGAGGCTCTCGGTGGGCGATTCCGGCGGTTTTGAGGGGGTTTCCAAGAGGGAGTGCCGGAGTTATCCACAGGCCGGACGGGCGTCAGGGCCCATTGTCAGTGGCAGGCGTTAGCGTTTTTGACGTGAAGCGAACGACTCAAGCAAACCGGGTGGAACCCATGGCAGGAACCGACCGCGAGAAGGCGCTCGACGCCGCGCTCGCACAGATTGAACGGCAATTCGGCAAGGGCGCGGTCATGCGCATGGGCGAGCGGTCGAAGGAGCCCATCGAGGTCATCCCGACCGGTTCGACCGCCCTCGACGTGGCCCTCGGCGTCGGCGGCCTGCCGCGCGGCCGTGTGGTGCGCCGTGGCCAACGCGCAGAAGGCCGGCGGCCAGGTCGCCTTCGTGGACGCGGAGCACGCCCTCGACCCCGAGTACGCCAAGAAGCTCGGCGTCGACATCGACAACCTGATCCTCTCCCAGCCCGACAACGGTGAGCAGGCGCTGGAGATCGTGGACATGCTGGTCCGCTCCGGTGCCCTCGACCTGATCGTCATCGACTCCGTCGCCGCGCTCGTCCCGCGCGCGGAGATCGAGGGCGAGATGGGCGACAGCCACGTCGGTCTGCAGGCCCGTCTGATGAGCCAGGCCCTGCGGAAGATCACCAGCGCGCTCAACCAGTCCAAGACCACCGCGATCTTCATCAACCAGCTCCGCGAGAAGATCGGCGTGATGTTCGGCTCCCCCGAGACCACGACCGGTGGCCGGGCGCTCAAGTTCTACGCCTCGGTGCGTATCGACATCCGCCGCATCGAGACCCTGAAGGACGGCACGGAGGCGGTCGGCAACCGCACCCGTTGCAAGGTCGTCAAGAACAAGGTCGCGCCGCCCTTCAAGCAGGCCGAGTTCGACATCCTCTACGGGCAGGGCATCAGCCGTGAGGGCGGCCTGATCGACATGGGCGTGGAGCACGGCTTCGTCCGCAAGGCCGGCGCCTGGTACACGTACGAGGGCGACCAGCTCGGCCAGGGCAAGGAGAACGCCCGCAACTTCCTGAAGGACAACCCCGACCTCGCCAACGAGATCGAGAAGAAGATCAAGGAGAAGCTGGGCGTCGGGGTGCGGGCTGAGGAGCCCGCCGCCGAGCCGGGAGCGGACGCGGCGGCCTCGACCGCGACCGCGGGCGAGGCCGCGAAGACCGTGCCCGCTCCGGCGGCCAAGACGGCCAAGACCAAGGCTGCGGCAGCCAAGAGCTGACCCGTGACACGGCGAACGGACTGGGCCGAGTACGCCCGCCCCGTTGTCCCCGGGGGCCAAGGGGGCGGGGACGACGCGGGCGTCGCCCCCGCCGACGCGGAGGGGCCGTACAGAGGGTGGCCGCAGGACGGTCACCGGCTGGAGGACGGCCACCGTCCGAACGGTGGCCGCCCGAGCGATGGCCGGGCGGACGGCGGCCGGGCGGACGCGTACGGCCGGCCGGGCGACGGGACATGGCCCGACGGCGGTCCGAGCGGTACGGGGGCCTGGCCGGCGGGCGACGGCACGGGGCACGGTGACGACGGCGACAGTGATGGCGGCGGTCGTGCTCAGGGTGGTCGTTCTCACGGGAGTGGTGGTCCGCGTGGAGGGCGTGGTCGTGGGAGCGGCCGTGGGCGTCGGCGGCCAGACTTCGGGGAGTCGTCCGGGGCGCCCTTCGACCGGTCGTCCGGCGTCCGGCAGGGCGGAGCGGACGGAGCGGACGGAGGTTCCTCCTCCTCGTCGAGGGCCGGGGAGAGGGAGCCTTCAGGGGACCCGGTCGAGCGGGCGCGGGCGATCTGTCTGCGTCTGCTCACCGGGACCCCGCGTACGCGGAAACAGCTCGCCGACGCGTTGCGCAAGCGGGAGATCCCCGATGACGTGGCGGACCAGGTGCTGTCGCGGTTCGAGGAGGTCGGGCTGATCAACGACAGCGCCTTCGCGGACGCCTGGGTGGAGTCCCGGCACCACGGCCGGGGGCTGGCCCGGCGGGCGCTCGCACAGGAGCTGCGGACCAAGGGCGTGGACGCGACACTGATCGACCAGGCCGTCGCCCAGCTGGACTCCGATCAGGAGGAGGTCACGGCACGGGAGCTCGTCGCCCGCAAACTGCGCTCGACGCGTGGCCTGGACCGCGACAAGCGCCTCCGGCGTCTCGCGGGCATGCTCGCCCGCAAGGGGTACTCCCAGGGCCTGGCCCTCAAGGTGGTCCGCCAGGCACTGGAAGAGGAGGGGGAGGATACGGAAGGGCTGGACGAGAAGTACTGAGACGGGGTCGGGGTTCGGGGAACGGGGACACACCCACTGTTCGATGAGCCGAGAGCCGATGAGTCGGCGAGCTGGTGAACCGGTGAGCTGGGAAGTCAGCGGACCGGGTGCCCCGGCGAGCCGGGCTGCCGGTGACCCAGTGAGGCGGGTACCGGCGTCGGCCCAGACAGTCGCTACCGCCGGCGCGGCGTGGCCCCGGCCGGCAGTGCTAGAGCGTCAGTGGGAGTCCGGCGTCCCGCCACGCCTGGAAACCGCCCACCAGGTCGGTTGCCCGGTGGAGGCCCAGTTGCCGCAGGGATGCGGCGGCGAGGCTGGAGGCGTAGCCCTCGTTGCAGATGACGACGACGCGCAGGTCGTGGTGAGCTGCCTCGGGGAGCCGGTGGCTGCCCTGGGGGTCGAGGCGCCACTCGAGTTCATTGCGCTCGACGACGAGGGCACCGGGGATCAGGCCGTCACGGTCCCGCAGGGCCGCGTAGCGGATGTCGACCAGGAGAGCGTCGCCTCCCCGCGCGGCCTCGTACGCCTCCAGGGCCTCGACCCGGTCGAGCTTCTCGCGGGCGCGCTCCAGCAGCTCGTCGATGCCGATCGGGTGTGCCGGGGCTTTCGGGCGTTCCAGGTCTTTCAGGTCTTCTGCCAAAACTTCCACGCCTCCCAGGACTCTCAGGTCTTCCAGATCTTGCGTTTCCTCTGCGCGTCCGAGGGGCTTCGAGGTGGGCCTCACTGCCAGTCCTCCGGGCGTTCGACCTGCTCCAGGCGGAGCACGGGACCCGTGCGGCTGTAGCGGCGGATCCGGGGGAGGGGCGGGTAGTAGGCGTGGACGGAGACGGCGTGCTGTTCGGCGGACTCGTTGAGCACTTCGTGCACGTGATGGCGGCCGAAAGCCCGGCCCTGGCGGGCCGGCAACCGCCGTACGCGGTCCACGCCTTCGGTGAGTTCCAGGGTTCGCCAGCCGTCGGTGGGCAGTCGGGCGGCGAGCGAGTTCTCGGTCAGTTCGCCGACGGCGGTGACGAAGGCGCCGACGGAGTCGGCGTGGTCGTGCCAGCCGGTGCCGGTGCCGGGCGGCCACCCGATGAGCCAGGCCTCGCTGCCGCCGGGGCCTTCGAGACGGACCCAGGTACGGCCCTCGGGGTCGAGGGGGAGCGAGGCGATCAACTCGCTGTCGGCGGCCGCACGGCGCGCGAAGTCGAGCAGGTCCGCCGAGGTCGGGGTGGAGCCACCGGCGCGGGAGCGGGAGGGCACGGCGGAGGAAGCAGCAGGTGATACGGACATGGTTACCGTCCTGAGAATGTTCGCGTGGGAGTGCACGGCGGCGCACACGGAGAAGCGCGCGTGGCAGTGCAGGGGGAGAAGATGCGAGTTCAGCAGGACGGACGACACACGCAGCCCGCATAGCGGACGAGATCCATATGGACCCTCCGCCACAGGCGCACACAGGTGTCGGTCACGGTGCGGAGTACACCATGGCCGACGGGAGCGGTCAACTCACGAGGAAGAGGGCGGGATCGACGGGGGAACGATACCGGCCACCTCTCTCAGCCCGCCTCCGCTTCCGCCCCCGCTTCCGTCTCCGGCTGCGCCCCGCCGCCCAGCGCCGCCTCCGCCGCCGCGTACAGATCCGCGGGGTGCACTCCGCTCAGCGCGGTCACCAGGTGGCCGTCCGGACGGACCAGCAGGACCGTGTGCGCGGCCGCGCCCGGGTAGCTCTCGGCGACCAGCAGCTCGGCGGGACATGGCAGCGCGGCCACGGCGGCCGCCAGCCGGGGCATGATCCCGGCGCTCACCCAGTGCTTGCGCGCCCACACCCCCGTGCCCGGCGCGATCAGTACCACCAGCAGCGCTCCGCGTCCGAGCCGGTCCCGCAGCCGGACGAAGGAACCGTCCTCGGCGGTCACCCGTACGTCGACGACCGGGGCACCCGGCGGGGTGTCCACGGCGGTCTGCGAGTCGGCGTGCGGGGGCGCGAGCGGTGACTCGGCGTACACACTCGGCGCACCCAGCGGTCCGCGCCCCAGGTGGCCGTCGGCGAGGAGCGTGTCATGGCCGCGGGCCGAGCCGAGGACGTACGACCGCAGGCCCCCGCCGCCGCGCAGCACCGGCAGGGCCTGGTCGGCGGCGCGCAGCCGGGCGGCGACGACCGCCCGCCGCTCCGCCTGGTAGCTGTCGAGCAGCGCCTCGTGCGGGCCGTGGTGCCAGGCCAGGGCCAGCTTCCAGGCGAGGTTGTCGGCGTCCCGCAGGCCCTCGTCGAGACCCTGGGTGCCGAGTGCGCCGAGCAGGTGAGCCGCGTCTCCGGCGAGGAAGACCCGGCCGGCCCGCCAGCGGCGTGCGAGGCGGTGGTGGACGGTGTGCACTCCGGTGTCGAGCAGTTCGTACGCCGGTGTCGAACCGCCGCTCCAGCCCGCGAGCGTCTCCCGGATCCGGGTCACCAGCATCTCCGGCGTGACCAGGTCCTTGCCCGGCGGCAGCAGCCAGTCCAGGCGCCACACCCCGCCGGGCAGCGGCCGCGCGGTCACCTCGCCGCCCGTCGGGCCGGAGGTGCGCCACGGCGGCACCCGGTGCAGCAACGCCTCGCCGGGCCGGGGGAGTTCCGTGCGCAGCGCCGCCACCGCGTGCCGCTCCACGGCCGTACGCCCCGGGAAGCGGATGTCCTGGAGCTTGCGGACGGTCGAGCGGGGGCCGTCGCAGCCGACGAGGTAGCTGCCGCGCCACCAAGTGCCCTTCGGCCCGCGCGTGTGCGCCGTGACGCCCGATGCCTCCTGCTCGATGCCGTCCAGCCGGCTCTCCACGGCGACCTTCACCAGCCGCTCGCCCGCGATGGCCTCGCGCAGCGCACTCGTCAGCGCATGCTGGGGGATGTGCAGCGGAGCGGCCGGTTCCACGGTGGTGCCGGACCCGTCCGCCGCGGCACGGCCGAAGACGTTCTCCGGAGTGCTGCCCGGGGCGTCCTCCGCGAAGCGGATCTCCCGCATCACCTGTCTGCGCCGCATCGACCGCCAGCCGGTCCAGCGCAGCCCCGCCTCGGCGAGCGGTGCCCCGGTCAGCCGCATGAGCAGCGCTGCCGTGTCCTCACGCAGGACGACCGTCCGCGCGGGACGCTGCTCGTCCTTGCCGGGGCCCTCGTCGAGGAGTACGGAGGGGACGTCCTGACGGGCGAGCGCGAGCGCGAGCGTGAGCCCCACGGGCCCCGCTCCCGCGATGATCACCGGGTCCACGGCGTGGTGCCCCCTGCCCGGACCGGTGTCCTGAGGAACGTACGGGAACAGGCAGTTGAAGGGGGGTGCACGATCACAGAACGTATGCAACCCATTGCCGGTGCTTGCGTCAAGTGACGGAGGCAGTGGCGATCATGCCACTGCCTCCGCTTTTTCACATATCGTCAGGTGTTTTGTGCCGCACGGCACTTCGCCCGGCGGTTCAGGGTGCCTTGCCCACGTCGCCCCCGGCCCTCGCGCCCGCGTCGACACCGTGCACGCCGACGACCTCGCCGGGCGCGTTGAGGTCTTCCACGTCCTCGGCACCCAGGACCACGCCCGTGCTCTTCTTGCTGCGCCGGAGCCTGCGCTCCAGCCAGGAGGCGAAGCTGGTGAGGAGGAAGTTCAGGACGATGTAGATGAGCGCCACCACGATGAAGCTGGGGATGACGTTCGCGTAGTTCGCCGCCAGCGTCTTGCGGCCGTTGAGCAGGTCGGTGAAGTTCAGCATGGCGCCGCCGAGCGCCGTGTCCTTCACGATCACGACGAGCTGGCTGACGATCGCCGGCAGCATCGCGGTCACGGCCTGCGGCAGCAGGATGGTCGTCATCACCTGCGTCTTGCGCATGCCGATCGCCTGCGCGGCCTCCGTCTGCCCCTTGGGCAGCGACAGGATGCCCGCACGGACGATCTCGGCGAGCACCGAGGCGTTGTACAGGACGAGGCCCGTGACCACCGCGTACAGCGGCCGGGTGTCACTCTCGATCGCGGTGTAGTCCGAGTAGAACTGGTTGGCGAAGACCATCAGCAGCAGCACCGGGATGGCGCGGAAGAACTCGACGATCACGGCCGCCGGGACCCGTACCCACCGATGGTCCGACATCCGGGCGATGCCGAGGGCCGCACCGAGCGGCAGGGCGATGATCATCGACAGGGCCGCGGCCTTGAGCGTGTTGCCGAGGCCGGGCAGCAGGTACGTCGTCCAGGCCTGCCCCTCAACGAAGGGGCTCCACTTGGCCCCCTCCATCTGGCCCGCGTCGGCCATGGTCTGCCAGATCCACCAGAGCGCGAGCACCAGCAGGGCGGCGAAAACCACCGAGAGGATCATGTTGCGCCGCCTGGCCCGGGGCCCCGGCGTGTCGTACAGAACGGAACTCATCGCTTCACCGCCAGTCGCTTGCCGAGCCATCCGAGAAGCAGGCCGGTCGGCAGCGTCAGCACCACGAAGCCCAGGGCGAAGATCGTGGCGATGAGGAGGAGCTGCGCCTCGTTCTCGATCATTTGCTTCATCAGGAGCGCGGCCTCGGCCACGCCGATGGCCGCCGCCACCGTGGTGTTCTTGGTCAGGGCGATCAGTACGTTGGTCAGCGGGCCGATCACCGAGCGGAACGCCTGCGGGAGCACGATGAGCGTGAGCACCTGGTTGAAGCTCAGCCCGAGCGCGCGGGCCGCCTCCGCCTGGCCCACGGGCACCGTGTTGATGCCGGAGCGCAGCGCCTCGCACACGAACGTCGCGGTGTACGCGCTCAGCCCCAGCACGGCGAGCCGGAAGAACTTCGTGTCGAAGTCGTCGGCCGCGCCGAGGTTGACACCGAAGATGTTGGACAGGCCGAGCGAGGTGAACACGATGATCACGGTGAGCGGGATGTTCCGCACGATGTTCACGTAGGCCGTGCCGAAGCCGCGCATCAGCGGCACGGGGCTGACCCGCATCCCGGCCAGGATCGTGCCCCAGACCAGGGAGCCGACGGCCGAGAGCAGCGTCAGCTGCACTGTGGTCCAGAACGCCCCTAGGACGTCGTAGCCTTCAAGAAAGTCGAACACGATCTCCCGCGCTTCCGCGTGTGCCGAGGGCGGTGACGGACCGCCGGCGTACCGAACGGCCCGTCACCGGTGACTGCCTTACTTGACGATGTCGCCGATCTTCGGGGCGGACTCGTTCTCGTAGTTGGAGCCGAAGTTGGCCTCGACGGCCTTGTCCCAGGACTTGTCCTGGACCATCTTCTCCAGGGCCTTGTTGATCTTGTCGACCATCTCGGTGTCGCCCTTCTTGACACCGATGCCGTAGTTCTCGTTGCTCAGCTCCAGGCCGGCCAGCTCGAACTTGCCCTTGTACTGCTCCTGAGCCGCGTACCCCGCGAGGATCGAGTCGTCCGTGGTCAGGGCGTCGACCGCACCGCTCGCCAGGCCGTCCAGGCACTCGGAGTACGTGCCGAGCTGCTGCAGCTGGGCATCGGGGGCGAAGTCGTTCTTGACGTTCTGCGCGGAGGTGGAGCCGGTGACCGAGCACAGCTTCTTGCCGTTGAGGTCCTCGCCCTCCGTGACCTTCTCACCGGCGCGGACCAGCAGGTCCTGGTGGGCGAGGAGGTACGGGCCGGCGAAGTCGACCTTCTCCTTGCGCTCGTCGGTGATCGAGTAGGACGCCGCGATGAAGTCGACGTCGCCGCGGGACAGCGCGTTCTCGCGGTCGGCGCTCGGCGTCTCCTTCCACTCGATGTCCTTCTCGTCGTAGCCCAGCTCCTTGGCCACGTACGTCGCGACATCGACGTCGAAGCCCGAGTAGCTGCCGTCGGGCTCCTTGAGGCCGATGCCCGGCTGGTCGAACTTGATGCCGATCGTGATCTTGTCGCCACCGCCGGAGGCGCTGTCACCGTCCTTGTCACCGCCACCACAGGCGGTCGCGGTCAGGGCGAGGACGAAGGCGGCGGCCGAGGCGGCGGTGACCTTGTGGAGCTTCATGGTGCACATCCTTTGCGTGGTGAAAAGAAGCGGGCCGTCGGTGCGGGTGACGCAGGCTGTCGGGATCCCGGGTGAGCGGAACCTCGGTCGGCCCCGAGGGTGACCGAGGCGCTGATCAGGTGGTTCTCCGGCGGTGAGCCCGTCGGTGACCTCAGTGGTGCAGGATCTTCGACAGGAAGTCCTTGGCCCGGTCGCTGCGCGGGTTGCTGAAGAACTGGTCCGGCACGGCCTCTTCGACGATGCGGCCGTCGGCCATGAACACGACCCGGTTGGCGGCGGAGCGGGCGAAGCCCATCTCATGAGTGACGACGATCATGGTCATGCCGTCGCGGGCGAGCTGCTGCATGACCTCCAGGACCTCGTTGATCATCTCGGGGTCGAGTGCCGAGGTCGGCTCGTCGAAGAGCATCACCTTCGGGTCCATCGCCAGCGCCCGCGCGATCGCCACGCGCTGCTGCTGACCGCCGGAGAGCTGGGCCGGGTACTTGTCGGCCTGCGTACCCACACCGACGCGGTCGAGCAGGGCACGCGCCTTCTCCTCGGCTTTCGCCTTGTCGGTCTTGCGGACCTTGATCTGGCCGAGCATGACGTTCTCGAGCACCGTTTTGTGCGCGAAGAGGTTGAAGGACTGGAACACCATGCCGACATCGGCCCGGAGCCGGGCGAGCGCCTTGCCCTCCGCGGGGAGCGGCTTGCCGTCGATCGTGATGTCGCCCGAGTCGATCGTCTCCAGGCGGTTGATGGTGCGGCACAGGGTGGACTTGCCGGACCCGGAGGGCCCGATCACCACGACGACCTCGCCCTTGGCGATGGTCAGGTCGATGTCCTGGAGCACGTGCAACGCGCCGAAGTGCTTGTTGACGCTCTTCAGGACGACCAGGTCGTCGGTAGCGGCCACGGCGTCCTTGGCCACCGATACTTCGGTCATCGCTTACTGGCTCCGTCCTCCTCGGTTTCGGAGGAGGGTAGGTCCCCGGTGCGACCAGCGTCATTACATCTGAGGGGAAATTGAGCATAACGATCCGATTTCGGGCTGCCACTCCGCGTAGTGACCGGAATGGTGCTGCGTACCGGCTGGGTAACGCCCGGCGGCAGCTACTTGACGCGGTCCTCGGTCATCGGCGTCACTGCCAGGAGGCACGCGCGCGTGCCTGCCCTTTCCGCCTGCCACGACCGGGGCTTTCGCCTGTCACGGCCGGACGTTCCGGTCGCCGCGCCGACCGGGGTCCGCCGTGTCCGCGGAAGCCGAACAGGCCGGAATCCCGCGGTCGGAAACGCGCAACGCGCGACCCGCGACCCACGCGACCCGCAACCCACACGGTCCGGGAAGCGTGGTCCGGGATGTGCGATCCGGGACCCGCCCGAAGCCCGCACGTACGACCACGACCCGCGACACACGACCCGCGACACACGACACACGACCCGCGACCCACATCGGAGGGGGCCGGAATGAGACTGCTCCTCGTCGAGGACGACAACCACGTCGCCGCCGCCCTGTCCGCGGTGCTGACCCGGCACGGCTTCGACGTCACGCACGCCCGCAGCGGCGAGGAGGCGCTCCAGGCGCTCGTCCCCGAGGGTGCCGGCTTCGGCGTGGTGCTGCTCGATCTCGGCCTGCCCGACCAGGACGGCTACGAGGTCTGCGGGAAGATCCGCAAGCGCACCAGCACCCCCGTGATCATGGTGACCGCCCGTTCCGACGTGCGCTCGCGCATCCACGGCCTGAACCTCGGCGCGGACGACTACGTCGTCAAGCCGTACGACACCGGGGAACTCCTCGCCCGTATCCACGCCGTCAGCAGACGCAGCGCGGCCGGCGAGGCACCGGAGCCGGGCGGCAGCGCGCTCAGTCTCGGGCCCGTGCACATCGAACTGCCCACCCGCCAGGTCAGCGTGGACGGCATCGTGGTCCAGCTGACCCGCAAGGAGTTCGATCTGCTGGCGCTGCTCGCCCAGCGCCCCGGAGTGGTCTTCCGCCGGGAGCAGATCATCAGCGAGGTGTGGCGCACCAGCTGGGAGGGGACCGGCCGCACCCTGGAGGTGCACGTGGCGTCCCTGCGGTCCAAACTGCGCATGCCCGCACTGATCGAGACAGTGCGCGGAGTCGGGTACCGGCTCGTCACCCCGGCGGCATAGCGTGCCCGCGTGCGCACTCGTCTGCTTCCGCTGCTCATCGTCCTCATGGCCGCCGTGCTGCTGGCGCTCGGCATCCCGCTCGCGGTCAGCCTGGCGGCCGCGGAACAGCAGAAGGTGGTTGTCGACCGCATCGACGACACGGCGCGGTTCGCGGCCCTCGCCCAGTACGTCGCCGACCGCCCCGCCGGCTCGCGCGTCGACGGCACGGACGAACGTCTGGAGACCCTCCAGAAGGAACTCCAGCGCTACCACGACGTGTACGGCATCAGGGCGGGCGTCTTCGACCGCGAGAAGCGTGTCATGGCGAACGCCCCGCGCAACTGGTCCGTGCCCGCGGACGGCGAGGGCCGCGACGCCTACGACGAGGCGCTGCTGGGACGGCGCAGCCACGACCCGGAGCAGGTGTGGCCCTGGCAACGCGGCCGGCTGGCCGTCGCGTCGCCCGTCGTCCGGGACGGGGACGTCGTCGGCGTCGTCGTCACCGACTCGCCCACCGGGCAGATGCGGTCCGCGACGCTGCGCGGCTGGCTGGTCATCGCGGGGGGCCTGATCGCCGCGATGCTCCTCGCCGTCGGTGCCGCGCTGCGGCTGACCGGCTGGGTGCTCCGGCCCGTGCGGATCCTCGACGCCACCACCCACGACATTGCCACCGGGCGCCTGAAGTCCCGCGTCGCGGTGGCCGGCGGACCTCCGGAACTTCGGCGCCTGGCCCGGTCGTTCAACGAGATGGCCGACCACGTGGAGGAGGTACTGGAACAGCAGCGCGCCTTCGTCGCCGACGCCTCCCACCAGCTGCGCAACCCGCTTGCCGCGCTGCTGCTGCGTATCGACCTGCTCGCCCTCGAACTGCCCGAGAACAACGAGGAGATCGCCTCCGTGCGCACGGAGGGCAAGCGGCTCGCGCAGGTCCTCGACGACCTGCTCGACCTGGCGCTCGCCGAGCACGCCGAGGCGGACCTCGCGCTCACCGACATCGGGGAGCTGGCCGCCGAACGCGTCGCCGCGTGGGCGCCGGTGGCCGAGAGCAAGGGGGTGCGGCTGTCGGGGGACTGCCCGCCGACCACCGCCTGGGCCGACCCGATCGCCCTGTCCAGCGCGCTGGACGCGGTGATCGACAACGCGCTCAAGTTCACTCCCGAAGGGGAGGACGTCGCGGTGGAGGTGTCCTCCAACGGCGGTGTTTCCACGGTCGTCGTCGCCGACGGCGGACCCGGCCTCGACGACGAGGAGCTCGGCCGCATCGGCGACCGCTTCTGGCGCAGCCCCGGGCACCAGAACGTCAAGGGCTCCGGGCTCGGCCTGTCCATCTCCCGCGCCCTCCTCACGGCGGGCGGCGGATCCATCTCGTACGCCCGCCGTGAGCCGCACGGGCTGGAGGTGACCGTGACGGTGCCGAGATCGGGACCGGCGGCCTGAGGGGTGCGGAGGCGTTCTACGGTTTGACCGAGCGGTAGTACCGCCGCGCGCCCTCGTGCAGGCTCAGCGGGTCCGTGTAGATGGCCGTGCGCAGGTCCACCAGCTGCGCCGAGTGGACGTGGCGGCCGATGCTGTCACGGCTCTTGATCACCGTACGGGTGAGCCACTCGGTCAGCCGGGGATCCACTCCCGCGCGCGTGATGAGCAGATTGGCCACGGTGAGTGTCTGCACGGTCCGGCCCCGCTGGATGGACGGGTACGCCTCGGCCGGCATCACCGAGGACCGGTAGTAGCCGAAGGTGTCGCTCTGGTCGTGCAACGCGGCCACGGTGCCGCTGTCGATCTCCACGAACCGGAAGTCGTACGCCTTGGCGAGGTCGGCCAGCCCGCGCGTCGGCAGACCGCCGGACCAGAAGAAGGCGTCGATCTCGCCGTCCCGCAGCCGGGCCGGCCCCGTCTTTATGCCGTCCGTCGCCGGCTCGATGTCCCGCTGCGGATCGAGACCGGCCGCCCTCAGCACCCGGTTCGCGATCAGCCGTACCCCGGAGTGGTCCGGGCCGAGGCCCACCCGCTTGCCCTTGAGGTCGTCGACCCCGTCGATGTCCGACGACCGCGGTACGACCAGCTGCACATAGTCGTCGTACAGCCGGGCCATGCCGCGCAGCCGGCTGTGCCCGGGCAGCCGGTTCAGCCGGTACGTGTCCACCGCGTCGGCCGCGGCGATCGCGAAGTCGGCCTCGCCGGTGGCCACCCGCGCGACGTTCTGCTGGGAACCGTCGCTGGCCTGCAGCACCACCTTCACATCGGGCATGTCCCTGGCGATGGCGGTCCGCAGGCGCTCCCCGTACTCGTAGTAGACCCCCTCCTCCGCTCCCGTGCTGATCGTGATCGTTCCGGCCGGGGGTTCCTCGCGCGGCCACAGCCACCAAGCGAGCAGCCCGAGCACCACGAGCGCGGCCGTCGCGGCCGGCAGTGCGCGGTGGGCGCCGTAGCGGTGGAGTGCCTGGAGCATGGCGTGATCCTGCCAGCTCAGAGGGCGGTGGCCAAGGCCCGGAAAGGCGGGCTCGGAGGCCGCGTTCCGAACCCCGGGGGCGTCGGCCCGGCACGGGAACTCCCCGCGGCTAGTGGCCGCCCGCCACCGCCGCGCGCAGCCGGTCCAGCTTCCGGTACATCGTCCCGCCCGGGCACTTGGTCTTCATCCAGTCCTGGTGCCCGCTGATCGCGGGGACCTCCTTCTGCCCGCCGTTCACCGGGTTCGTGTATGTGACATGAGCCCACGGGTCGACGCCGTGCTGCCGTACCAGCACCCGGACCAGACGGGTCAGCGACGACTGGGCGGCCGCTGTCGGGCCCCGCTCCACCAGGGTGCCCAGCAGGGCGATGCCCAGGTTCCCGGAGTTGCAGCCGCCGACGTGGAAGGCGGTCACCAGCCTGCCGTCCGCGTCGTGCGCGGGCATTCCGTCGCCACCGGAGCGGCGGCCCTCGTAGATGCGGCCCTGCTCGTCGATGAGGAAGTGGTAGCCGATGTCCCCCCATTCGTTGGTCACGGTGTGCAGCTCGTAGATCCCGCGCACGGTGGCGGCCGGACGGGGGTCGCCGTTGGGGGTGGCGGTGTGGTGCACCGTGATCGTCTGAAAACCGTGGTACTCGGCCGGTGTGATCTCCGTGCCGTCCGGCCGGAACCGGAGGGACTCGTCCGCCCCCCAGGCAGCCCGCGACACGTAGGGGAGGCCGCGCATCCGCGTCCGGGCCGACGGGACGGTCACCGCGCGCCTCGGGCCGTTCGTGGTGTCCAGCGCCAGTGACCGCAGCCCGGTCGCCCCGTCGGGCGCCTTCAGCTCGTACCCGGCGGCCTGCCCGGCCGGGAGCAGGAGCCCGCCGCCGTTCAGCGGGGAGCAGCCGCTCTCGGGGAACGCCTGCCAGGCACCCTCGGTCCCGTCCGCCTCACGCAGCCGGATGCCGCCGCCGGCCGCCTCCGCCGTGCCCTCCCATCGCACACCCACGAAACCGATGGGGAAGGCGGCCTCCACGGGCGTCTCGCCGACGGCCGCCTCGGCACGGGTCGTGGGGAAGTCCTCGGTGGTGAGGCCGGTCTGCGCGGCGTCGGCGGCCTCAGTTCCGGTTGTCTCGACGGTCTCAGCGGTGTCGGCGCTTCCCTTGGAGCCGACGGAGTCGACGGTGTCCGACCCGGTGGTGCCCGCCATCACGGCCGGCGTGATCACGGCCCCGGCGGCGACCGCGCCCGCGGCGCCGATCAGGGTGCGCCGGGTGACGGGGGACTTGGCCCGGTGGGCGGGAGAGGTGGGCGGAACGGTCACAGTGTGTCCTCACGATGTCGTGGGTCGTACGACGTCCGGTGGCCGCCGGGTCGCACGGCGTCTGCTGGGCGTACGGCGCCCACCGCGTTCGAGGGGCTCAACGGAACGCGGGAAGGAACGTCACCGTTCTCCGTGCCGTCCCTTGCCCCCGAGCGGCGCAGGTGAGCGAGCGGGCAGGTGACGCACTCACCACGGAGGGCGCGCGGTTGCCGGGCGTATCGAGGGGTCTCCTGCGAGGTGACGGCCGACGGACACACAACCATCCGGGCACGCGGGGTCCGCCTCAAGCCGGCGAACAGGCCAAGTCGGTGAACGGGCCACGAGAAGCCCTGCACCCCGCTTCACGGAAGTGACCTCCGTCACAGGGGTGTGCGGCGTCACCCGGACACGGTCACGCTCGCCAGGGAGGTGTGCGGCACCGGGGCGGGGGGTTCCTCCGGGACGTCCTACCCTGTAAGGCATGACCAGCAGCGACCGGAGCCAGGCAGTGGGCGTCAAGACATACGAAGTACGCACCTACGGGTGTCAGATGAACGTCCACGACTCCGAGCGCCTGTCCGGTTTGCTGGAGGATGCCGGGTACGTCCGTGCCCCCGAGGGCACGCGCGAGGGCGAGGCCGACGTCGTCGTCTTCAACACCTGCGCCGTCCGTGAGAACGCCGACAACCGCCTCTACGGCAACCTCGGCCGCCTCGCCCCCATGAAGGCCTCCCGCCCCGGCATGCAGATCGCCGTCGGCGGCTGCCTGGCGCAGAAGGACCGCGACACCATCGTCAAGAAGGCGCCCTGGGTGGACGTCGTCTTCGGCACGCACAACATCGGCAAGCTGCCGGTCCTGCTGGAGCGCGCCCGCGTCCAGGAGGAGGCGCAGGTCGAGATCGCCGAGTCGCTGGAGGCGTTCCCCTCGACGCTGCCGACCCGCCGCGAGAGCGCGTACGCCGCCTGGGTGTCCATCTCGGTCGGCTGCAACAACACCTGCACCTTCTGCATCGTCCCGGCGCTGCGCGGCAAGGAGAAGGACCGCCGCCCCGGCGACATCCTCGCCGAGGTCGAGGCGCTGGTCGCCGAGGGTGTCTCGGAGATCACGCTGCTCGGCCAGAACGTCAACGCGTACGGCTCCGACATCGGCGACCGCGAGGCGTTCAGCAAGCTGCTGCGGGCCTGCGGGCAGATCGAGGGCCTGGAGCGCGTCCGCTTCACCTCGCCGCACCCGCGCGACTTCACCGACGACGTGATCTCGGCCATGGCCGAGACGCCGAACGTGATGCCGCAGCTGCACATGCCGCTGCAGTCCGGCTCGGACACCGTCCTGAAGGCGATGCGGCGCTCGTACCGGCAGGAGCGCTACCTCGGGATCATCGAGAAGGTCCGCGCGGCCATCCCGCACGCCGCCATCACCACCGACATCATCGTGGGCTTCCCCGGCGAGACCGAGGAGGACTTCGAGCAGACCCTGCACGTGGTGCGCGAGGCCCGTTTCTCGCAGGCCTTCACCTTCCAGTACTCCAAGCGCCCCGGCACGCCCGCGGCCACCATGGAGAACCAGATCCCCAAGGAGGTCGTCCAGGCGCGCTACGAGCGCCTCGTCGCCCTCCAGGAGGAGATCTCCTGGGAGGAGAACAAGAAGCAGGTCGGCCGCACCCTGGAGCTGATGGTCGCCGAGGGCGAGGGCCGCAAGGACGGCGCCACCCACCGCCTCTCCGGCCGCGCCCCCGACAACCGCCTGGTCCACTTCACCAAGCCCGAGCAGGAGGTGCGCCCCGGCGACGTGGTGACCGTGGAGATCACGTACGCCGCCCCGCACCACCTCCTCGCCGAGGGCGCCGTCCTGGCCGTGCGCCGCACGCGCGCGGGCGATGCCTGGGAGAAGCGGAACGCCGCCCAGGCCGCCAAGCCGGCCGGTGTGATGCTCGGCCTGCCCAAGATCGGGGTCCCGGAGCCGCTGCCGGTCGCGACGGGCAGCGGCTGCGGCTGCGACTGAGCCGGTAGGGCCTGCGGCGGACGTTCCGGGAGTGGCGCCGGGGGAGCGGGCGCCTGGCTCCTGGACGGGACTACGCTGCTGGTCATGCTTGTAGCCGCCGCCGTCTGCCCCTGTCCGCCGCTGCTCGTGCCCGAGGTCGCCTCCGGGGCCGCGCCCGAACTGGACGCCGCGCGGGCCGCATGCGCCACCGCGCTCGGCGTACTGGCCACCGCCCTCCCCGACCGGCTCGTGATCGTGGGCCCGGCCGGGGCGAGCGGCGACGGGGCGCACCCGGAGGGGACGGACCCTCGCACGGAAGAGCCCGTCCCCTACGTCGAGGGCACTCCAGGCTCCTTCCGCGGCTTCGGCGTGGACGTCGGCGTACGTCTGGGCTGCGGGGAGCCGGACACCCCGGCGCCCGGGGCGGAGCTCCCGCCCTCCCTCGCGGTCGCCGCGTGGCTGCTGGACTGCACGGAGTGGGCCGGCGTGCCCGTCGAGGGCCTCGCTCTCGGGCAGCGTCTCCCGGCCGAGCGGTGCGTCCTGGCCGGGCGGGAGATCGCGGCGCGGTCCGAGCGGGTGGCCCTGTTGGTGATGGGCGACGCCAGCGCGTGCCGCACGCTCAAGGCACCGGGGTATCTCGACGAGCGCGCGGCCGGCTTCGACGCGGAGGTCGCGCGGGCCCTCGGCGCCGTCGACACCGACGCCCTGAAGGCGCTGGACGCCGGCCTGGCGTACGACCTGAAGGCCGCCGGACGCGCCCCTTGGCAATTCCTGGCGGGCGCCGCAGAGGACGCGGACCTCTCCGGCTCGCTGCTGTACGACGACGCCCCGTACGGCGTGGGGTATCTGGTGGCCACCTGGTCGTAGGCGACAGTCGGACGAACACGGCGGACGGCCGGGAGCGTGCTGCTCCGCGGCCGTCCGCCGATTCGTATCCGTTGCCCGTTCGGTTCCCGACGCTCAGGAAGCCGGTGGCGGCGGGGCCGAGGGCGGCGGTGGTGACGTGTCCGAGGGGGGCGCGTTTCCGTCGTCCTTGTGCGCGAGCCGGTCCACGGCACCCTTCGCCTTGTCCGTGCCCGTGTGGATCCTGTCGCTGTACTTGCCCTTGGTCCTCTCGTCGACCATCTGCGCCGCCTTGTCGAGACCGCGCCCGACCTTGTCCCCGTGCTCCTTGGCGAGATCCGAGATCCTGCCCTTGGCGGGGCCGAGTCTGGCTCTCACGTTGTCCAGGAGGCCCATGGTCCACCTCCACCTTCCTCGCCGGAGCGGTTACGTGCGGGCGCCCTCGCCGGTTTCGTTGTCGGCGGCCTTCGCCGCGGTCTGCTGTGCGGGAATCTCCAGGTCGGCGGTTCCCCCGGACTCCTCCGGCGGAACCCCGTCGGCCCCGTCTCCGCCCTCGGTGTCCGGTGTCCGTCCCACCTCGGTCGCGGTCCCGGCCGTCCCCGGGGATGCCTGCGCGCTGCCCGACCCCGCGTCCGACGCGTCCGGCGTCTCCGTCACGTCCGGCGTCCCCAGGCCCGGTGACTGCGGCCCGTCCACGCCTGGATCCACGGCCGGCGCCGCAGCCTGTGCCTCGGAGTCCGGCGCCTCGGCGACCGGCGCCTCCTCCGCAGACTTCGACTTCCGGAGGAGTCGTGCAAAAACGCCCATATCCACTCCAACATTACTCGTGCGGGCGAAATCCCGCGCTGCCCGGTGCGTCCGATTGCGCCGCCCGGGTCACCGGCACTCGGAACCGGCGGTCCGAACCTCGCAACAGGCAACGACCCCGGCCGTGTGGCGTCACGCAGCTCGTTCGAGGGGAACCCGCCGGGTTTGCGAGACTGGGGCGGTGAGCAGCGCACCCTTCGTCCCCCGTGTCATCGCCGTCGTCGGACCCACCGCGGCCGGCAAGTCCGATCTCGGCGTCTTCCTGGCCCAGCGCCTCGGCGGCGAAGTCGTCAACGCCGACTCGATGCAGCTCTACCGCGGGATGGACATCGGCACCGCCAAGCTGACGCCCGAGGAGCGCGGCGGCGTCCCGCACCACCTGCTGGACATCTGGGACGTGACCGTCACGGCCAGCGTCGCCGAGTACCAGCGGCTCGCCCGCGCGCGGATCGACGCGCTGCTCGCGGAGGGCCGCTGGCCCGTCCTGGTGGGCGGCTCCGGGCTGTACGTCCGCGGCGCGGTCGACAACCTGGAGTTCCCCGGCACCGATCCCGAGGTCCGGGCCCGTCTGGAGGACGAGCTCGCCCTGCGCGGCTCCGGCGCCCTGCACGCCCGCCTCGCCGCCGCCGACCCCGAGGCGGCCCGGGCGATCCTGCCCAGCAACGGCCGCCGCATCGTCCGTGCCCTGGAGGTCATCGAGATCACCGGCAAGCCGTTCACCGCCAACCTCCCCGGCCACGACTCCGTCTACGACACCGTGCAGATCGGCGTCGACGTGTCCCGCCCCGAACTGGACGAGCGCATCGCCCGCCGGGTCGACCGCATGTGGGAGGCCGGACTGGTCGACGAGGTTCGCGCGCTGGAGGCGCGGGGGCTGCGCGAGGGGCGTACGGCGTCGCGCGCGCTCGGCTACCAGCAGGTGCTCGCGGCACTCGCCGGAGAGTGCACCGAGGAGGAGGCGCGGGCCGAGACCGTCCGTGCCACCAAGCGCTTCGCGCGCCGCCAGGATTCCTGGTTCCGGCGCGATCCCCGGGTGCACTGGCTGGGGGGCGGTGCGGCGGACGTCACAGAACTTCCCGAGCTCGCGCTGGCGTTGGTCGAACGACCGGTTACAGCCTGATCACGTCCTGGCATCGGGACGCTCCGGCCGTCATCCCGGCCTCCGGGAGCGTGCCATCATCAAGCTTCGATCGACCAGTGGAGTCCTGAGTTGGGAGGGCGCGTGGCGATGGAGGCCGGCCCTCGCGACACCGCACAAGGAGCGGACCACGACACCGCGGAGCAAGGGGAGCGGGAAACCCTCGAGGGGTACCCCCTGGACCCGGACGGCAGTCCACTGAGCCCCGACGGGCCCGAGGAGCAGCCGCCGGACGGAGTGAGCGCCGACGGACCGGCACCGGACGAGATGTCCGCCGGGCCGGAGGTCGAGGTGGAGCTGCGCCCCCAGCGCCGGATGCGGATCTGGCAGCTCGCACCCATCGTGGGCCTGGCGGCGGTCGGCTCCCTGATGTTCGCCTTCCCGCTCGCCTTCGAGTTCGGTGACGGCGGCGCCGTGGTCGCCATGCTCGGCCTGCTGATCTGCTTCTGCGCGGCCGGCTGGGGCATGATGGCCGCCCGCCGGGTCGGCAGCACCTGGCCCGGACTGCCGCAGCGCGGCTCCGGCCGGCGCCCCGACTGGCGGGTGGTGCTCCTGTACGCGGTGGTGGTCGCCGTACTGGTCGGGCTGGCCGTGTGGCGCGTGGCCCGGCTGCGCTGAGGCCCCCGCGCGCGTGACCGGCACTTCCGCGCCGGGACCCCCGCGCCGCCGGGGCCGTCGTACCCACCCCGTACGATCGAGGAATGAGCACGCGGATCGCCTTCCTCAAGGGCCACGGCACCGAGAACGACTTCGTGATCGTCCCGGACCCCGAGAACGCCATCGACCTGTCCCCGGCCGCCGTCACCGCGCTGTGCGACCGCCGTGCAGGCATCGGCGGTGACGGTCTGCTGCACGTCGTACGGTCCGCCGCGCACCCCGAGGCGCGGGCGATGGCGGCCGAGGCGGAGTGGTTCATGGACTATCGCAACGGCGACGGCTCGGTCGCCGAGATGTGCGGCAACGGCGTACGGGTCTTCGCCCGCTACCTCCAGCGCGCCGGCCACGCGGCCGAGGGCGATCTGACGATCGCCACGCGCGGGGGCGTGAAGACCGTGCACCTCGCCAAGGACGGTGACGTCACCGTCGGCATGGGCAGGGCCCGCCTGCCCGAGGGCGACGTCACGGTGAGCGTCGGCGAGCGCAGCTGGCCCGCGCGCAACGTGAACATGGGCAACCCGCACGCGGTGGCCTTCGTGGACGACCTCGCCCACGCGGGCGACCTGTACGAGCCCCCGCCGTTCAGCCCGGCCGCCGCCTACCCGGACGGGGTCAACGTGGAGTTCGTGGTCGACCGCGGCCCCCGGCATGTGGCGTTGCGCGTCCACGAGCGCGGTTCCGGCGAGACCCGGTCGTGCGGCACGGGTGCGTGCGCCGTGGCCGTGGCTGCGGCCCGCCGCGACGGCGCCGACCCGGCGGTGACAGGGACCCCCGTGACGTACACCGTCGACGTGCCCGGCGGCACCCTGGTGATCACCGAGCGCCCGGACGGCGAGATCGAGATGACCGGCCCCGCGGTGATCGTCGCCGAGGGCGAGATCGACGCCGAGTGGCTGGAAAGCGCGGCGCGCTGATCCGTCCGTCGGCTCGGTATCGCAGAGCGCGGAGCGCCGGAAGGTGCGGAATCGCACTCAGTCAGCGCGCGTGCGTTCGATTACATGGCCGACGGTGTTTCACATGACTCGAAACCGTAAACCCCACCACCCTCGCTCGAATGGGTGATCCGTTTCACGCTCGGCGAGAGGCGGTCAACCGCGCGTGGTGGGCTCGATAGCATCAAGCACCGGTCCGGACGGGGGAACGACGCCCACCCCTGAGCCGCCGTATGCCCAAGGGCACCCGTCCGCCGGTCCACGGAGCCGGAGGTGCCCATGAGTGCGGAGGCCACGAACCCCCTCACGCCCACCACT
The DNA here is from genome assembly GCF_014650915.1 of Streptomyces poonensis. Classification (GTDB taxonomy): domain Bacteria; phylum Actinomycetota; class Actinomycetes; order Streptomycetales; family Streptomycetaceae; genus Streptomyces; species Streptomyces poonensis. The sequence continues at coordinate 50,549 of NZ_BMVW01000019.1, forward strand.
GTGACGACCGCAGCACACCGCAGGAAGAACCGCCCGCGCATCGATCTGCGCCGCCTCGGCCGGGCCGCCGTGATCGGCCCGGCCGCCCGCGACAAGCTGCCGGACGCGATCAGCCATGTGGTCGAGGCCCACCGCGCCCATCACCCCGACGCCGACCTGGAACCGCTGCGCCGGGCGTATCTGCTGGCCGAGTCCTCGCACCGCGGCCAGATGCGCAAGAGCGGCGAGCCGTACATCACGCACCCCCTCGCTGTGACCCTGATCCTCGCCGAGCTCGGTGCCGAGACGACGACCCTGACGGCGTCCCTGCTCCACGACACGGTCGAGGACACGGATGTGACGCTCGATCAGGTCGGAGCGGAGTTCGGCGAGGAGGTCCGCTACCTCGTCGACGGCGTCACCAAGCTGGAGAAGGTCGACTACGGGGCCGCCGCCGAGCCCGAGACGTTCCGCAAGATGCTCGTCGCCACCGGCAGCGACGTCCGCGTGATGTCGATCAAACTCGCCGACCGGCTGCACAACATGCGCACCCTGAGCGTGATGCGCCGCGAGAAACAGGAACGCATCGCCAAGGTCACCCGGGACGTGCTGATCCCCCTCGCCGAGCGGCTCGGCGTCCAGGTCGTCAAGACCGAACTGGAGGACCTGGTCTTCGCGATCCTGCACCCCGAGGAGTATCAGCGCACCAGGGAACTGATCGCTGGGAACGCGGCCGGCGCGGCGCACGGGGGCGACACCCTCGCCGAGACCGCCGACGAGGTGCGCTCGGTGCTGCGCGAGGCCGGCGTCCAGACCGAAGTCGTCATCAGGCCCCGGCACTTCGTCTCCGTGCACCGTGTCTCCCGCAGGCGCGGGCAGTTGCGCGGTGCCGACTTCGGACGGCTTCTGGTGCTCGTGGGCGAGGACGCCGACTGCTACGCGGTCCTCGGTGAACTGCACACCTGTCTCACTCCGGTCGTCTCGGAGTTCAAGGACTTCATCGCCGTACCGAAGTTCAACCTGTACCAGTCGCTGCACACCGCCGTCGCGCGCGCGGACGGACAGGTCGTCGAGGTCCTCATCCGCACCCACCAGATGCACCGGGTCGCCGAGGCGGGGGTCGTCGCACTCGGCAACCCCTACGCCCCCGGGGCCGACGACCCGTCCGACGGCGAGCGCGCCGACCCCACCCGGCCCGGCTGGCTCTCCCGGCTCCTGGACTGGCAGGAGGCGACGACCGACACCGACACGTTCTGGTCCACCCTGCGCGAGGACCTCGCCCAGGACCGCGAGATCACCGTGTTCCGGCCCGACGGGGGCGCGCTGGGGCTGCCCGAGGGAGCCAGTTGCGTGGACGCCGCGTACGCCCTGTACGGAGAGGACGCACACGCCTGTATCGGCGCTCGCGTCAACGGCCGGCTGGCGACGCTCAGTACGGTGCTGAGGGACGGCGACGCCGTTCAGTTGCTCATGGGGCAGGACGTGGCCTCCGAGCCCTCCCGGGAGTGGCTGGAGCACGCGCACACACCCGGCGCGCGCATCGCCATCCAGCGCTGGCTGGCCACCCACCCGTCGACCGCCGACACCGGAGAACCGGCCGACAGGGCCCCGCGCCCCGAAGCCGACGGTGCCGCCTCGCGACCCGTGCCGGAGACGCCGACCCCGCGCCCGACGGCCTCCCCGAGCGTCATCGTCGACCGGCCGGGTGCGAACGCACGGCTCGCGAGGTGCTGCACGCCCGTACCGCCCGACGAGATCACCGGCTTCGCCGTACGCGGAGGAGTGGTCACCGTCCACCGTGTGGAGTGCTCCGGAGTGACGCGCATGAAGAGCGCGGAGCGCGCGGAGGTCGGCGTGCGCTGGGGCGACACCACCGAGTGCCGGGTCACGCTGGTCGCCGAGTCGTTCCAGCGGCCGCACCTCCTCGCCGACCTCACCGAGGTCATCGCCCTGGAAGGCGTGGCGATCGTCTCCGCCACCGTGGAACCCCCGACCCAGCAGCGCGTCCGCCACACCTACACGCTCCAGCTGCCGGACGCCGCCCGTCTCCCCGCCCTGATGCGCGCGATGCGCAACGTCGCGGGGGTCTACGACGTGGGCCGGATCCAGCACCACGCGGCGGCCGCGGAGTAACCCCGCGGCGCACGGCGACCGTACGGCACGCGCGCGTGGACCACGCCCGACGCCACGCGCGCGGCACGGACTTCGGCGCCGGGCGGCGGACCGTCGGCAGCACCGTTCGGGTGGCTTCGTCGCGCGTCGTCGTCGCGAAGCGCGGCCGCGCTGATAGCCGTGGTCCATGCTGCTCACGCCCCGACCCAGGACCCGTCGTGCCAAGGCGGCCCCGTCCGCCCCCCGGACCGGCCGCGCCAGGGCGGCCCTCCTCGCCGCCGCCGTCTCCGTCTGCCTGACCGCCGCGAGCGCGCCCCCGCCGGCCGCGCCCCTCGGCGTCGGCGACCGGCTCTACCCGCACCTCGGCAACCCGGGGTACGACGTCAAGTCCTACGACCTGGCCTTCGCCTACCCGGGGTCCAACAGCGAGCCGCTCACCGTCGTCACCACCATCGAGGCCCGGACGACCTCCCGGCTGGACCACGTCAACCTCGACTTCGCCCATGGCGAGGTCGGCTCCGTCGAGGTCAACGACGCCCCCGCCGACTTCACCGAGGTGGGCGAGGACCTGGTCGTCACACCCAAGGAGCCGCTGTCGAAGGGAAGCGCGCTGCGGATCACCGTGCGGCACACCAGCGATCCCACGTCCGCCGCGAGCGGGGAGAGCGGCTGGGTACGCACCGCGGACGGCCTCGTGCTGGCCAACCAGGCCGACGCCGCCCACCGGGTCTTCCCCTGCAACGACCACCCCTCCGACAAGGCGATGTTCACCGTCCGGGTCAGCGCGCCCGAGGGATACCGGGCGGTGGCCAACGGTCTGCCCGCCGGTGAGGAACACGCCACCAAGTCGACCGCCTGGACGTACCGCACCGAGCACCCCATGGCCACCGAGCTCCTCCAGGTCGCCATCGGCCGCTCCACGGTGCTGCACCGCTCCGGACCGCACGGCCTGCCCGTACGCGACGTGGTCCCCGTGAAGGACCGCGGCAGGCTGGAACGGTGGCTCGGCAAGACCCCCGGCCAGATCGCCTGGATGGAGGGGAAGGTCGGCCGGTACCCCTTCGAGACGTACGGCCTGCTGGTCGCCGACGCGCGGCTGGGCTTCGAGCTGGAGACGCAGACGCTGTCCCTCTTCGAGCGGGACCTCTTCACCCGGCCCGAGTTCCCGGAGTGGTACGTCGACTCGGTCATGGTGCACGAGCTGGCGCACCAGTGGTTCGGCAACAGCGTCAGCCCGCGCACCTGGTCCGACCTGTGGATCAGCGAAGGACACGCCACCTGGTACGAGGCCCTGTACGCGGAGGAGATGGGCGGCAGATCCCTGGACGAGCGGATGAAGCTGGCCTACGGGGCGTCCGACGGCTGGCGCGCCGCCGGAGGACCGCCGGCGGCGCCCGAGGCCCCGGAGGCGGGCCGGAAGACCGGCATCTTCCGGCCCAACGTCTACGACGGCGCCGCGCTCGTCCTGTACGCCCTCCGCCAGGAGATCGGCCGCCCCGCCTTCGAGCGCCTGCAACGCGCGTGGGTGTCGCTCCACCGCGACGGCACGGCCGGCACGGACGACTACAAGGAACTGGCGTCCGTCATCGCCGGCCGCGACCTGAACGACTTCTTCCATGCCTGGCTGTACGGGCAGCGGACGCCCCCGATGCCGGGACACCCGGACTGGAAGTCCGTGCCCGTGGGACAGCCGGGAGCGGCGGAGAAGTGACACGGCCCGGCCGTGCCGCCGCGCCCGGACGGAAATAACACAGTGACGAGACGGGCCGTGCCGTGCGACCATCTTCGGGTCGGCGGCACGGCCCGGCCCACCGAAGGGCAGGGCCCGGAGATCTCGCAGGTCACCGGGACCGGTCGCGCCCCGGAATGTGCGGGGCGGATCCGGGGAATCTCCCGGGGTACCCGGACGTTGTCACCCGTGACGGAGCACACCCGTCGCCGCATCCGATTCCATCGACGTAAAGGATCCAATGACCTCCTCCTCTTCCCCTTCCCAGGCCGCACAGAGTGCCCTCGCGCAGAACTACACCGACGGTCTCCGGGCCGATGCCCTGATGGAAGAGGACGTCGCCTGGAGCCACGAGATCGACGGAGAGCGGGACGGCGACCAGTTCGACCGCTCCGAGCGCGCGGCCCTGCGCCGCGTCGCCGGCCTCTCCACCGAACTCGAGGACGTCACCGAGGTCGAGTACCGCCAGCTCCGCCTGGAGCGCGTCGTCCTCGTGGGTGTCTGGACCTCGGGAACCGCGCAGGACGCCGAGAACTCGCTGGCCGAGCTCGCCGCCCTCGCGGAGACCGCGGGCGCGCTGGTGCTCGACGGTGTGATCCAGCGCCGCGACAAGCCGGACGCGGCCACCTACATCGGCTCCGGCAAGGCGGGCGAGCTGCGGGACATCGTCCTGGAGTCGGGCGCGGACACCGTCATCTGCGACGGTGAGCTCAGCCCCGGCCAGCTCATCCACCTCGAGGACGTCGTCAAGGTCAAGGTCATCGACCGTACGGCCCTGATCCTCGACATCTTCGCCCAGCACGCCAAGTCCCGTGAGGGCAAGGCGCAGGTCGCGCTCGCGCAGATGCAGTACATGCTGCCGAGGCTGCGCGGCTGGGGTCAGTCGCTGTCCCGGCAGATGGGCGGCGGCAAGGGCGGCGGCCTCGCCACCCGTGGTCCCGGTGAGACCAAGATCGAGACCGACCGGCGACGGATCCGCGAGAAGATGGCGAAGATGCGCCGGGAGATCGCGGAGATGAAGACCGGCCGCGAGATCAAGCGCCAGGAGCGCCGGCGCAACAAGGTGCCCTCGGTCGCCATCGCCGGCTACACCAACGCCGGCAAGTCCTCGCTGCTCAACCGCCTCACGGGCGCGGGCGTGCTGGTCGAGAACGCCTTGTTCGCGACCCTCGACCCGACCGTGCGCCGGGCCGAGACCCCGGGCGGGCGGCTGTACACGCTGGCGGACACCGTCGGCTTCGTCCGGCACCTGCCGCACCACCTGGTCGAGGCGTTCCGCTCCACGATGGAGGAGGTCGGCGACTCCGACCTGATCCTGCACGTGGTGGACGGTTCGCACCCGAACCCGGAGGAGCAGCTCGCCGCCGTGCGCGAGGTCATCCGGGACGTCGGCGCCACCGACGTGCCCGAGATCGTCGTGATCAACAAGGCGGACGCGGCCGACCCGCTGGCGCTCCAGCGGCTGATGCGGATCGAGAAGCGCTCCATCGCCGTCTCGGCCCGCACCGGCCAGGGCATCGACGAGCTGCTCGCGCTGATCGACAACGAGCTGCCCCGGCCCTCGGTCGAGATCGAGGCGCTCGTGCCGTACACGCTCGGCAAGCTGGTCGCCCGTGCCCACACCGAGGGCGAGGTGATCTCCGAGGAGCACACCGCGGAGGGCACGCTGCTCAAGGTGCGGGTCCACGAGGAGCTCGCCGCGGACCTCGCGCCGTACGTACCGGCACCGGTGGCCTGAGCCACCGCACCGTACGCACGCGCGTCCGGTCACCCGCGCGCCCCGAGCACCGCGCACCAAGGCCCGCCCCTCACGCTAGGGGCGGGCCTTCCCGTACATCACGCGGGGGCGGGCACTTCCCGCCCGGCACGGACGGGCGCGTACGGCAGACGGCCTACCGGCCGCCGTACTGAGCGCCCATCATGGCGTACAACTGTTTGGCCTCCCTGCCCAGTCGCGGTCCCGCGAGCCAGGTGCCGTCCGCCGAGCCGATCGACGTGTTCGACACCAGCCTCGTCGCGCCGCCGACGACACGGAACCAGCCGCCGCCCGACGCGCCGCCCGTCATGGTGCAGCCGATGCGGTACATCGTCGGCAGGTCCGGGCCGAGGGAGAAGCGGCCTGGCCGGTCGACGCACCTGAACATCCTGAGGCCGTCGTACGGGGGCGAGGCCGGGTAGCCCCAGGCGCCCATGGAGCCGGCCTCGGACACGGCCGGTGCGGAGAAGTCCACGTCCAGGGCCGCACCGACCGTCTCCTCCAGGGACCTGCCGCCCGACTCGGGCCGCACCTGCAGGACCGCGTAGTCGTACGGGGCACCGGCACCGCCCGTCTGCGAGCCGCCCGCGATCCACTCGTCCGAGGTCGCGGCCCGGTCCGCCCACCACAGGCCGTACGGGGCGATCTCCCGCGGGGTGGCGCCCGCCAGCTGGGCCGCGGACATGCCCAGGTCGTTGTAGGCGGGAACGAAGGCGATGTTGCGGTACCAGCCGCCCGACCTGCCCGCGTGCACACAGTGGCCGGCGGTCCACACCAGGTTCGACTGGCCGGGGTGGTACACGTCCTTGACGACCGTGCCCGAGCAGACCAGGGCGCCCTCGGGTGAGTCGAAGAAGACCTTGCCCACGAAGGCGGCGTTCGCGTGGTAAGGGGTCCGCTCGGGTGTGGCCCCGACCGGTGCCGGCGGGGGATCGCTGATGCCCCGGTCGGCGGAGGCGTCCCGGGGCGGGACGGTCCTGCCGGCCCCCTGGGCGGACCGCATCCGCTCGGGCTGCCAAAGATCCTCGATCACGGGGTTGACGAAGTCGTCGGCCTCGTCGAGCCACTGGTCCTTGTCCCAGTCCCGCCAGCCGCCGTCCTTCCAGTCGTCGACGTCGATGCCGAGCTGCCTCAGCCTGTCGGCCAGATCGTCGGCGAGGCCGCCACCGGTGCGGCCGTCCGAGCGGGACGAGCCGGCACCGGGGCCGCTGCTCGCGCCGTCCCCGCCGGGCTCGCAGGCCGTCGCGGTGAGCGTCAGGGCCGCGAGGAGCCCGGTCGCGGCGAGGAC
>NZ_BMVW01000019.1:57496-175464 GCF_014650915.1 Streptomyces poonensis
GTCCGGGGACGAACAGCGGGCGGTCGGTAGGCATCGCCGCGCACGGCCCACCCGCCGTCTGTCCGGTGACGGTCACCGCCCGGCAGCCCCGCCGGTCCGTCAGCCGTCGCTCATCACTCGGTCACCGGCCGGGCGGTCGGTCACTGGCCGGCGAACTTCTCGCTCACCGCTTTGTACACGCCTTCGGCCTCCGTGCCCAGCCGCGGGCCCGCCAGCCACCCCGCCTCCACGGGGCCGATCGAGGTGTTGGACACCAGCACGGGCCTGCCGTCCGAGCCGGTCGCCACCCAGCCGCCGCCCGACGCGCCGCCGGTCATGGTGCAGCCGATGCGGTACATCGTCGGGTCCGACGTGACGAGGGACAACCGGCCGGGCGCGTCCGTGCACCGGTACAGCGTCTGACCGTCGTACGGCGCCGACGCCGGGTACCCGGTCGCGGTGACGCTCTCCACCTCCGGCGCGGCGGGCCCGTCGAAGTCCACGGGAAGCGCCGCACCGACCGTCTCCTCCAGTGACCTCCCGTCGCCGCCCGCCTCCGGTGTCACATGGATGACCGCGAAGTCGTACGGAGCGCCGTCACCGCCGGTCCGGCGGCCCTGCTCGATCCACTGGTCCGAGGTCTGCGCCCAGTCGCCCCACCAGACGCCGTACGGGGCGATCTCCTCCTTCGTGGCCGTCTCCAGCTCCGCCGCGGTCATGCCGCTGTCGTTGTACGACGGCACGAACGCGATGTTGCGGTACCAGCCGCCCGACCTGCCCGCGTGCACACAGTGGCCGGCCGTCCACACCAGGTTCGACCGGCCCGGGGCGGCCGGGTCCTCGACGACCGTCGCCGAGCAGACCGTCTGGCCCTCCGGGGAGTCGAAGAACACCTTGCCCGCCTCGGGCACGCTCTCGTGGTACTCCGTCGGCACGGCCTCGGCCCGCACCGGAGCCGGGGCGGGGTCGGTCACTCCCCGGTCACCGGTGAGGTCGCCGTCGTCGACCGCTTTCTCCGGCTCCTCCGCCTCACGCATGCGGTCCGGGTTCCACAGGTCCCGGATGATCGGGTTGACGAAGTCCTCGGCCTCGCGCAGCCAGTCGTCCCGGTCCCAGTTCCTCCAGGCGCCGTCGCGCCACTTGTCGATGTCGATCCCGTGCTCTTCGAGCTTGTCCTTGATGTGGTCCGGGATCCGGATCCCGCCGTCCTCCCCGGGCGCGTCCTGGGTGGCGGACGCGGCGGCGTCCGCTCCGCCGCCGTCCGGGCCGCAGGCGGTGGCGGTCAGCGCGAGTGCCGTGGCGAGGCCGACCGCGGCCAGGAGCCGGGAGGGTCTGCGGTGCGCGTCCTCGACAGGGCGAGCGGCGACGAGCGGGCGTATGGAGCGCATGGTCTCGAATCCCCCCTGGAACAAGAGAAACCTGTGCTGCCGGAAGTGGTCGTCGTACGTCGCCGCCGCGGCACCACACACGATGCGGACGCTGTGAGGGACATTCCGAGCGACCGCAACGGTTCCGCCACGGAGTGATCCGGCCCGGCCGTGCGCCCGCCGACGCAACGATCTCGGGCCCACCCGCTTCCCCGCGCGGGCCGCCTCGTTGGTTCGGACGGGGGACCTGTCGCGGGCACGCAGGGCCCCGACCGACTCGCCTCTGGGAGCGGAGGAACTGTCGTCGTGGCTGTGACCGGGTCCGCGGTGACCACCGCGGGGCGCGAGCCCGAGGGGGCGCGCACAACGTACGAGGATGGCGATGGGGAGTGCGGTATGCGCGAGGGGACGCGTGATGCGGGCGAGGGGGCGCGTGGTGATACGGGCGGAGGGACGCGCGGCACGGGCGAGGACGGCGGTCGGCGGACAGCGGGCGTCCCCGGCGCCGGTCCGCGGACGATGAGCGTCGACGGGGCCGGCGGGCGGTCGGCGCACGAGGGGATCCTGCGCCGGCAGTCGGCCCGGGAGCCGGCGGCCCGCACCTACGCGCGCGCCCTGCCCATCGTGCCGGTGCGGGCCCGGGGGCTGACCATCGAGGGAGCAGACGGGCGCCGCTACCTCGACTGCCTGTCCGGCGCGGGCACACTCGCCCTCGGCCACAATCACCCCGTGGTGCTGGAGGCGATCCGCCAGGTCCTCGACTCCGGAGCGCCGCTGCAGGTCCCCGGTCTGGCGACCCCCGTCAAGGACGCCTTCATCACCGAGCTGTTCCGCACGCTGCCGCCCGGACTCGCCGGCCGCGCGCGCGTGCGGTTCTGCGGGCCTGCCGGGACGGACGCGGTGGAGGCGGCCTTCGAGCTGGTGCGCGCCGCGACCGGGCGCACCGGGATGCTCGCCTTCACCGGCGCCCACCACGGGACGACCAGCGGAGCGCGCGAGGCGTCCGGAGACGCGGACGAGGTACGGGTCGCGCGGCTGCCCTATCCCCAGGACTACCGCTGCCCGTTCGGTGTGGGCGGCGAGCGAGGGGCCGAGCTCGCCGCACGCTGGACCGAAACACTGCTCGACGACACCGAGTCCGGGGTGCCGCGGCCCGCGGGAATGATCCTCGAACCCGTCCAGGCCGAGGGCGGTGTGATCCCCGCGCCGGACGGCTGGATGCGCCGTGTCCGGGAGATCACGGCCGCGCGCTCGATCCCGCTGATCGCGGACGAGGTGCAGACCGGAGTGGGCCGCACCGGCCGGTTCTGGGCCGTGGAGCACAGCGGTGTCGTCCCCGACGTGATGGTCATGTCGAAGGCCATCGGCGGCAGCCTGCCCCTGGCCGTCGTGGTCCACCGCGACGATCTCGACGCCCGGCGGACCGGCGGCCACGCGGACACCTTCCGGGGCAATCAGCTCGCCATGGCCGCCGGCGCGGCCACCCTCGCCCACGTCCGTGAGAACCGCCTCGCCGAGCGCGCCGAGATCCTGGGCGCCCGTATGCTCCGCGAACTCCGGAGCCTGGGAGAGGAGTTCCCCTGCGTCGGCGACGTACGCGGCCGGGGGCTGATGATCGGCGTGGAACTGGTCCGTCCGGACGCTCCTTCCCCGGCCGGCTCCGCCCCACGGTCGGCCGCGCCGGAACTCGCCGCCGCGGTGCAACGGGAGTGCCTGCGGCGCGGCCTCATCGTGGAACCGGGCGGACGCCACGCCGGCGTCGTACGCCTGCTGCCGCCCCTGACGATCACGGACGAGCAGGCGAACGCGGTGCTCGACCGGCTGGCGGACGCGGTGGCGGCGGTGGCGCGGGGGCGTCTGGACTAGCGATCCTCCTCATCCGTCTTCCTCCTCATCCGTCCTCCTCCTCGCCCCTTTTCCCTCCTTGTCGAAGGACCGACTCCGTGCCTCCCACCGATGCGAGAGCCGACGGCGGCGCCGATGCCGAGGACACGCTCGATCTTCGTCTGAGCGACGACTTCCTCGCCCTCCTGGGCAGGCAAGGCGGCGCACCCGGTCCGGAACCGGGCGGCGATCACGGCACCACGCGCGGCGAGGGCGAAGACGGCGCTCCCGCGGCGGACGGGAGCCTGCTCGACCGCCTCGGTGACTGGGGTCCGGCCCCGACCCCGGTGGGCCTGCTGCACCTTCTGCCGGTACGTGTCGAGCGCGATCTTCCCCTGATCGCGCGCTGGATGAACGACCCCGCCGTGGCCGTCTTCTGGGAACTCGCCGGACCCCCGTCCGTGGCCGAGGCGCATGTGCGCCGCCAGCTCGACGGGGACGGGCGCAGGGTGCCCTGCCTGGGCCTGCTGGACGGCAGGCCCATGAGCTACTGGGAGGTCTACCGCGCGGACCTCGACCCGGTGGCCCGCCACTGTCCCGCACGGCCGCACGACACCGGGGTCCACCTCGTCGTCGGCGAGGTCGCCGACCGCGGACGAGGGCTCGGCTCCGCGCTGCTGCGAGCCGTGGCGGACCTCGTCCTCGACAAGCGGGCCGCGTGCGCGCGCGTCATCGCGGCACCCGACCTGCGCAACACCCCGTCCGTCTCCGCGTTCCTGAGCGCCGGCTTCCGGTTCTCCGCCGAGGTCGACCTGCCCGGCAGGCGAGCCGCCCTCATGATCCGGGACCGGGCCTTGCGCGCGCTGCTGTGACGTGGGCGGTTCCGGCGCGACGCCGGTCACCTTTTCCGGGTTCCGTCCCGCCATGACCCCACGGTTGTCAGTGGTGGGCCGTAGGGTGGTCGCGCTATGACGAAGCCCTCACTTCCCGAACTCCTCCATGCCGCCGTCACCGCCGTCGGCGGTACGGAGCGCCCCGGCCAGGTGACCATGGCCGAAGCCGTCGAGGAGGCCATCGACGACGGCTCCCACCTGCTGGTCCAGGCGGGCACCGGCACCGGAAAGTCGCTGGGCTACCTGGTGCCCGCGCTGGCGCACGGGGAGCCCGTCGTCGTGGCGACGGCGACGCTGGCGCTGCAGCGGCAGCTCGTGGAGCGGGACCTGCCGCGTACGGTCGACGCGCTGCACCCGCTGCTCCGCCGCCGTCCGGAGTTCGCGATGCTGAAGGGCCGGTCGAACTACCTGTGCCTGCACCGTCTGCACGAGGGGGTGCCGCAGGACGAGGAGGAGGGGCTCTTCGACCAGTTCGAGGCGGCCGCTCCCAGCAGCAAGCTGGGGCAGGACCTGCTGCGGCTGCGGGACTGGTCCCAGGACACCGAGACCGGCGACCGCGACGACCTCACCCCCGGCGTCTCCGACCGGGCCTGGGCCCAGGTGTCGGTGTCCTCCCGGGAATGCCTCGGCGCCTCGAAGTGCGCGTACGGCGCGGAGTGCTTCGCGGAGATGGCGCGCGAGCGAGCCAAGCTGGCCGAGGTCGTCGTCACCAACCACGCCCTGCTCGCGATCGACGCCATCGAAGGCGCTCCCGTGCTGCCGCAGCACGAGGTGCTGATCGTCGACGAGGCGCACGAGCTGGTCTCCCGGGTCACGGGCGTGGCCACGGGAGAGCTCACGCCCGGCCAGGTCAACCGCGCGGTGCGACGCGCGGCCAAGCTCGTCAACGAGAAGATCGCCGACCAGCTCCAGACCGCCGCCGAGGGCTTCGAGCGGCTCATGGAGCTCGCTCTGCCGGGACGGCTGGAGGAGATCCCGGAGGATCTCGGCTATGTGCTGATGGCGCTGCGGGACGCCGCCCGCGCGGTGATCTCGGCGCTCGGCAGCACCCGCGACAAGTCCGTCCAGGACGAGGACGCGGTGCGCAAGCAGGCGCTGGCGTCCGTGGAGAACGTGCACGACGTCGCGGAGCGGATCAGCAACGGCTCCGAGTGGGACGTCGTCTGGTACGAGCGCCACGACCGCTTCGGGGCCTCCCTGCGCGTCGCCCCCATGTCGGTGTCGGGTCTCCTCAGGGAGAAGCTCTTCACGGACCGCTCGGTGGTCCTGACCTCGGCGACGCTGAAGCTCGGCGGTGACTTCAACGGGGTGGGGGCCTCCCTGGGCCTGGCCCCCGAGGGCACCCAGGGCGAGGACGTCCCGCAGTGGAAGGGCGTCGACGTCGGCTCGCCGTACGACTACCGCAAGCAGGGCATCCTGTACGTCGCCAAGCATCTGTCGCGCCCGGCGCGGGACGGTGACCGCGCGGACATGCTGGACGAGCTCACCGAGCTGATCCAGGCGGCGGGCGGGCGGACGCTCGGCCTGTTCTCGTCGATGCGGGCGGCCCAGCTCGCGGCCGAGGAGCTGCGCACCCGTATCCCCGAGTACCCGATCCTCCTCCAGGGCGAGGAGACCCTCGGAGAGCTGATCAAGAACTTCGCGGCGGACCCGAAGACCTGCCTCTTCGGCACGCTCTCCCTCTGGCAGGGCGTCGACGTCCCCGGCCCCAGCTGCCAGCTCGTCGTCATGGACAAGATCCCCTTCCCGCGGCCCGACGACCCGCTGATGAGCGCGCGCCAGAAGGCGGTCGAGGAGGCGGGGGGCAATGGCTTCATGGCCGTGGCCGCCACGCACGCCGCCCTGCTCATGGCCCAGGGCGCCGGCCGCCTCGTACGGGCGTCCGGGGACCGTGGCGTGGTCGCCGTGCTCGACCAGCGGCTGGCCACGGCACGGTACGGCAGCTATCTGAAGGCGTCACTGCCCGACTTCTGGTACACGACGGACCGTAACCAGGTACGCCGGTCGCTCGCCGCCATCGACAAGGCGGCGAAGGAGACGGAAGGGGCACAGGAGGCGGAGGGAGCCTAGCGAGGGCCTGCGACCTGGGACGTCCTGGGAGAGCAAGCAGAAGGGTGGCTGGTTACGCGCTCCGTCCCGGCCGGGACGGAGCGCGTAACCAGCCACCCAAGTGACACGGGAGCCGGGGTCCCCTCGGTGTTTCCAAGGGCCGACGGGGTGGACGGTGTGGACAGGGCAGGGCCCCGGAACCGGCGCAGGGGGTCCCGGGGCCCGGATCAAGGGCGGTGCGTCCTGGGGGTCACACCCGCCGCAGCACCGCGACGACCTTGCCCAGGATGGTCGCGTCGTCGCCGGGAATCGGCTCGTACGCCGCGTTGTGCGGGAGGAGCCAGACATGGCCGTCCTCGCGCTTGAAGCGCTTCACGGTGGCCTCGCCGTCGAGCATCGCGGCCACGATGTCACCGTTCTCGGCGACGGGCTGCCGGCGGACCGTGACCCAGTCCCCGTCGCAGATGGCGGCCTCGATCATCGAGTCGCCGACGACCTTCAGCACGAACAGCTCACCGTCACCGACCAGCTGGCGCGGGAGGGGGAAGACGTCCTCGACGGACTCCTCGGCGAGGATCGGGCCACCGGCGGCGATCCGGCCGACGAGCGGGACGTACGACGCGGCCGGCTTGCCCGCGGTGTCCGTCGGCTGCGCCGTCGCCTGGTCGGAGCCGCGGACCTCGTACGCGCGCGGACGGTGCGGGTCGCGCCGCAGGAATCCCTTGCGCTCCAGGGCCATCAGCTGGTGCGCGACCGAGGAGGTGCTGGACAGGCCGACCGCCTGGCCGATCTCCCGCATCGACGGCGGGTAGCCGCGCCGCTGCACGGAGTCCCTGATGACCTCGATGACACGGCGCTGCCGGTCCGTGAGTCCCGAGCTGTCCGCCCGGATGCCGGGAGGTCGGCCCGGCAGGGACCGCTTGGGCCCCTCTGGGGTCGTGGCTTCGTTCATCGCGTGCACCGGCTCGAATCCGCCCCGGGGGCGGTCCTGGGCGGTGATGGTGGCGCTGTCTGCGGTCGTGGTCACGTCGTCGGCCCCTCTCGATGTTCTCCCGTGCTGCACAACGGTAGAGGCTTTCGAAAGGTTGCGCCAAACACACGTTCGAGTGAAAAAGTGCCGATTGCCTGACTTGATCATGGGCCAGGGTGTAGGGCTGCCGGCCGGCGGACAAAAGGGCTCTTTGCTGTACGCTTCACCGCCGGGGCGTAGCCCCGTGGGCTCTCACGCCGCGTGACCCAGTCTGCCATCAGGTGCCCCGACGGCCGGTCATCGGCCCCTTCGGCGCGGCCCTTCCGGTGCGGCCCGCGGTTCCTCTCGTGCGGCCCGCGCCCCCCGTGTCCGGCGCTACCGTGCCGTGCTCACCGTATCCGTGCGCGCTCCGCGACGGAATGCCGCCGGGGCTCGGGGCCGTGCGGCACTGCGGCATATGCCGATACGTGTGCGACACGCGCAGCGTGGGCGGGTTCACCAGCCAAGCCCTATATCTAGTGCTTGGATTGCGGGAGTGGCCCACAAGTTGTGGTGCCCCTGGTCTTCGGGGCTCCGGGGATCGCCTATGCTTGGGGCTGCTTCGCGGGGCCCGAGTGGCTCCCGAGGCTGTTGAGTCTGCTGTGAAGGAGGGTTGGAGTTCCATGCACTGCCCCTTCTGCAGGCACCCCGACAGCCGTGTCGTCGACTCCCGTACGACTGACGACGGCACGTCGATCCGCAGGCGCCGTCAGTGCCCCGACTGCTCCCGTCGTTTCACGACGGTGGAGACGTGCTCACTGATGGTGATCAAGCGGTCCGGCGTCACGGAGCCCTTCAGTCGCACCAAGGTGATCAACGGCGTGCGCAAGGCGTGCCAGGGGCGGCCCGTCACCGAGGACGCGCTCGCCCAGCTCGGCCAGCGGGTCGAGGAGCAGGTGCGCGCCACCGGCAGCGCCGAGCTGACCACTCACGATGTGGGACTGGCCATACTCGGCCCGCTGCGGGAGCTCGACCTCGTGGCCTACCTGCGGTTCGCCTCGGTCTACCGGGCGTTCGACTCGCTGGAGGACTTCGAGACCGCCATCGCGGAACTCAGGCAGGAGCAGGGCGGGCACCCGGCCGTGGGCGGCGTGGACGACGAGGACGCTGTCGCGGGGCGTGGAGAGCCCGAACGCGGGCAGGGAGGGGCCGGCGCGGTCCCCGTGCCCGCGAGTGCCGCCGACTGACCGGCGGGCCGCCCGGCCGGGCCCCTCGGGGTCCGTCGACCGGCGGCGATCAAGGACCTGTCGCGGACGTGCAGCGGTGCCGCGACACATGACAGAACACCGTGCCACGGAAACAAAGTGGCACTTCAGGGCGTTTTAGCCCGATACAGGGAGGCGGCATGACAGAGACGGCGAGCGGTCCGGCAGCACGAGGTTCCCGGGCGAAGGGCACCAAGGCGAGCAAGGGACTGCGTATCGAGCGCATCCACACGACCCCCGGCGTGCACCCGTACGACGAGGTCGAGTGGGCGAGCCGTGACGTCGTCATGACCAACTGGCGCGACGGCTCGATCAACTTCGAGCAGCGTGGCGTCGAGTTCCCCGAGTTCTGGTCGGTGAACGCGGTCAACATCGTCACCAGCAAGTACTTCCGCGGTGCCGTCGGCACCCCCCAGCGCGAGACCAGCCTCAAGCAGCTGATCGATCGCATCGTGAAGACGTACCGGAAGGCCGGTGAGGATTACAAGTACTTCTCCTCGCCCGCCGACGCCGAGATCTTCGAGCACGAGCTGGCCTACGCCCTCCTGCACCAGATCTTCAGCTTCAACAGCCCGGTCTGGTTCAACGTCGGCACGCCGCAGCCCCAGCAGGTCTCCGCCTGCTTCATCCTGTCCGTCGACGACTCCATGGAGTCGATCCTCGACTGGTACAAGGAAGAGGGCATGATCTTCAAGGGCGGCTCCGGCGCCGGCCTGAACCTCTCCCGCATCCGCTCCTCCAAGGAGCTGCTCTCCTCCGGCGGCAACGCCTCCGGTCCCGTCTCCTTCATGCGCGGCGCCGACGCCTCCGCCGGCACCATCAAGTCCGGTGGTGCCACCCGCCGCGCCGCCAAGATGGTCATCCTCGACGTCGACCACCCCGACATCGAGGACTTCATCGAGACCAAGGTCAAGGAGGAGGAGAAGATCCGCGCCCTCCGTGACGCGGGCTTCGACATGGACCTGGGCGGCGACGACATCACGTCCGTCCAGTACCAGAACGCCAACAACTCCGTCCGCGTCAACGACACCTTCATGAAGGCCGTCGAGTCGGGCGGCAAGTTCGGCCTGACGTCCCGCATGACCGGCGAGGTCATCGAGGAGGTCGACGCCAAGGCGCTGTTCCGCAAGATGGCCGAGGCCGCCTGGGCCTGCGCCGACCCGGGCATCCAGTACGACGACACGATCAACCACTGGCACACGTGCCCGGAGTCCGGCCGCATCAACGGCTCGAACCCGTGCAGCGAGTACATGCACCTGGACAACACGTCCTGCAACCTCGCCTCGCTGAACCTGATGAAGTTCCTGAAGGACGACGGCAAGGGCAACCAGTCCTTCGACTCCGAGCGCTTCCAGAAGGTCGTCGAACTCGTCATCACGGCGATGGACATCTCCATCTGCTTCGCCGACTTCCCGACCGAGAAGATCGGCGAGAACACCCGCGCCTTCCGCCAGCTCGGCATCGGCTACGCCAACCTCGGCGCCCTGCTGATGGCGACCGGCCACGCGTACGACTCCGACGGCGGCCGTGCCCTCGCCGGTGCCATCACCTCCCTGATGACCGGCACCTCCTACCGCCGCTCCGCCGAGCTCGCCGCGGTCGTCGGCCCCTACGACGGCTACGCCCTGAACGCCCAGCCTCACCTGCGCGTGATGAAGCAGCACGCGGACGAGAACGAGAAGGCCGTCCGCATGGACGACCTGGACACCCCGATCTGGGCCGCCGCCACGGAGGCCTGGCAGGACGTGATCCGCCTCGGTGAGAAGAACGGCTTCCGCAACTCCCAGGCGTCCGTCATCGCCCCGACCGGCACCATCGGTCTCGCGATGTCCTGCGACACCACCGGCCTGGAGCCCGACCTCGCGCTGGTCAAGTTCAAGAAGCTGGTCGGCGGCGGCTCGATGCAGATCGTCAACGGCACCGTCCCGCAGGCCCTGCGCCGCCTGGGCTACCAGGAGGAGCAGATCGAGGCGATCGTCGCCCACATCGCCGAGCACGGCAACGTGGTCGACGCGCCGGCCCTCAAGCAGGAGCACTACGAGGTGTTCGACTGCGCGATGGGTGAGCGCTCCATCTCCGCGATGGGCCACGTCCGCATGATGGCCGCGATCCAGCCGTGGATCTCCGGCGCCCTGTCCAAGACGGTCAACATGCCGGAGACGGCGACCGTCGAGGAGGTCGAGGAGATCTACTTCGAGGCCTGGAAGATGGGCGTCAAGGCGCTCGCCATCTACCGCGACAACTGCAAGGTCGGCCAGCCGCTCTCGGCGAAGAAGAAGGACGACAAGGACAAGATCGCGGAGAAGACCGAGGAGACGATCCGCGAGGCCGTCGAGAAGGTCGTCGAGTACCGCCCGGTCCGCAAGCGCCTCCCGAAGGGACGTCCCGGCATCACCACGTCGTTCACCGTCGGCGGCGCCGAGGGCTACATGACCGCCAACTCCTACCCGGACGACGGTCTCGGCGAGGTCTTCCTGAAGATGTCCAAGCAGGGCTCGACCCTCGCGGGCATGATGGATGCCTTCTCGATCGCCGTCTCGGTGGGTCTGCAGTACGGCGTGCCGCTGGAGACGTACGTCTCGAAGTTCACCAACATGCGCTTCGAGCCGGCCGGCATGACGGACGACCCGGACGTGCGGATGGCGCAGTCGATCGTCGACTACATCTTCCGTCGCCTGGCGCTCGACTTCCTGCCCTTCGAGACCCGCTCCGCCCTCGGCATCCACTCCGCCGAGGAGCGTCAGCGCCACCTCGAGACCGGTTCGTACGAGCCGACCGACGAGGAGGTCGACGTCGAGGGCCTCGCCCAGTCCGCGCCCCGCGCGCAGGAACTGAAGGCCGTCGCCACGCCGAAGGCCGAGGACGAGGCGGTCAAGCCCGCCCCGAAGCAGGCCCACACCAGCGCCGAGCTGGTGGAGATGCAGCTGGGCATCCAGGCGGACGCCCCGCTCTGCTTCTCCTGCGGCACGAAGATGCAGCGGGCCGGCTCCTGCTACATCTGCGAGGGCTGCGGCTCGACGAGCGGCTGCAGCTGATCGGCGCCTGACCTGACACGCTGAAGGGCGGTACGGCCAACGGCCGTACCGCCCTCACGTGTTGGGGCTTCGTCACCTGTCGGGGCCTGGTGGGCCCGGGCGCGTTCAGGGCTGCGGGGAGCTGCCCATGATCCGTGTGAACGAGGCCGGGTCGGTGTCGTAGCCCCGGATGCCGGGGACGAAGCTCCACGCACCGGAGTCGTCGCGCACGAACTCGGCCACGGTCGCGGCGGTCGCCCCGAGGACGGCGCCGAAGTCGTGCTCGGCCAGGACGTCGTATTCCTCACGGATGCGCAGTCCGGGGCGCTGTATGTCCACGAAGGTCTTCCTGCCGTTCTGCTGCTGTATGGCGACACCGACCGCCACGCGCGCGTAGCGCCTGTCGAGCCTGTTCAGCTCCAGGACCATGACCTCGTCCCAGCCGAGGCCCTGACCGGTCCTGCTGTCGCGGCTCAGAGTGATGGTGCCGTCGGGGGAGCGGCTGCCGAAGTGCACCACATAGGCGGGGTCCCCGTGCGGATCCGACGCCAGGTAGGTGGCCGCCAGGAGATCGAGGTCCACGGCCGGCCGGCCCAGGGGACTGGGGTCCCACTTCACCGCCACCTCGATCTTGCGGATGCCCTTGTTGAGGCCGTTCACCGGATCTCCCTCCCCGCGTCACTGTGTTCCCTGCTCGAACTGCCGTGCAGTCGACAGCAGTTGTCCATCCTCCCACGCGCGCGGGACGTTCGCCCGGGTGCGCTCCACCGCAGCGTGACCGGCGCCACGGTCCCTGGCCTTACCATGGCGCGGTGCTGGTCAAGTGGACTCGCTGCACCGTGGTGGACCGTCGGGGGTTCGAGCGGGGGCAGCGGAAGTGGGCGGGGCTTCCGGGGGAGCCGGGTTTCCGTGGGCAGGGCGGTGGCTGGAGCCGGGGGCGCCCGGGTGTGGCCCACACGTTCTCGTTCTGGGAGAGCCGTTCCTTCTACGACTCCTTCATGGCACGCTCCCACGACCGGCTCGCCGCCTCCCAGTCGGGCACCTTCAAGGACCAGCAGACCAAACTGTTCGACCACCGCTTCGATGTGAAGACCGGCTTCGAACCGCGCTTCACGGACGCCGATCTGGTGCGGGTGGCGCACTGCCGGGTGCACGAGGAGCGTGCCGAGCACTTCGCGCTGATGCAGGAGAAGGTCTGGAACCCCGCCATGGCCGGCTCGCCCGGCATGATCCGCGGCCTGTTCGGCGAGGCGCCCGGGCCGGAGTTCCTGATCCTCTCCATGTGGCAGTCGGCCGCCGAGCACGGCAAGTACCGCGCCGAGCGGGTCGAACGGCTGGCCCTGAGAGCCCAGATCGAGGCGGATGTCGCGGCGCTGGCGGGAGACATCGTGGAGCTGGAGCCCGGCTGGACGGTGTGAGCGTGCCATGCCGTCCGTCGCGTCCCGCCCCGCCGGACTCACCGAGAACCGTGTGACCTACACCGTATGGGATCGTACGGGTGCTCGATCGGCCGTGATTCGATCTAGGGTTTCGGCATGGCACGACCACGGCGCATCGTCCTTGTCCGGCACGGCGAGTCAGAGGGCAACGCCGACGACACCGTGTACGAGCGCGAGCCCGACCACGCCCTGGCGCTCACCGCACGGGGCCGGCGGCAGGCGGAGGAGACGGGCGGGCGGCTCCGCGAGCTGTTCGGTCAGGAGCGCGTCAGCGTGTACGTCTCCCCGTACCGCCGCACCCACGAGACCCTCCGGGCCTTCCGGCTCGATCCCGGCCGGGTGCGCGTCCGCGAGGAACCGCGGCTGCGGGAGCAGGACTGGGGCAACTGGCAGGACCGCGAGGACGTACGGCTGCAGAAGGCGTACCGGGACGCGTACGGGCACTTCTTCTACCGCTTCGCGCAGGGCGAGTCGGGGGCCGACGTGTACGACCGGGTCGGGGGCTTCCTGGAGAGCCTGTTCCGCAGCTTCGATGACCCCGACCATCCGCCGAACGTGCTCCTGGTGACCCATGGCCTGGCCATGCGGCTGTTCTGCATGCGCTGGTTCCACTGGTCGGTCGCGGAGTTCGAGTCGCTGTCCAACCCGGGGAACGGCGAGACGCGGATGCTCGTTCTCGGCGAGGACGGCAAGTACACACTCGACCGGCCCTTCGAACGCTGGCGTAATGTTCCGGAGCCGTACGGCATCACCGGATAAGGTGGCCGTGCGATGACCGCTGACTCTTTTCGCTCCGCTGACGCTTCTCGTTCTGCTGCCTCTTCTGGCTCTTCTGGCTCTTCTGGCTCTTCTCATTCCTCTTCCGACCGGCGCCTGGACCGTGCCCTGGCGGGCCTGCGCGGGCTCTCGGTGGGTGACGCGCTGGGCTCGCAGTTCTTCGTGCCCGTGAACCGCCCGCTGCTCCAGCGCCGTGAGACACCGCCCGGTCCCTGGCAGTGGACGGACGACACGGAGATGGCCTGCTCCGTGGTGGCCGTCCTCGCGGCCCACCACCGCATCGACCAGGACGAGCTGGCCCGCTCCTTCGCGGAGCACCACGACTTCGACCGCGGGTACGGGCCCGCCGTCAACCGTCTGCTGAGGCTGGTCCGCGAGGGCGGCGACTGGCGGGAGCTGTCGGCCGCGCTGTTCCACGGGCAGGGGTCCTGGGGCAACGGCGCCGCCATGCGGATCGCCCCGCTGGGCGCCTGGTACGCGGACGACCCGGAGCAGGCGACGCACCAGGCGGAGATCTCGGCGTACCCGACCCATCAGCACCGCGAGGCCGTCGTCGGCGCCATGGCCGTCGCGGCTGCCGCCGCCCTCGCGGCCGGTCCGGACGGGCCGCCGAGCGGCGAGGCGCTGCTCGACGGCGTCATCGACCTGGTCCCGAAGAGCGCCGTCGCCGCCGGGCTGCAGCGCGCCCGCGACATGCTCGACTACGGCGACGTGGGCACCGTCGCCGCCGTACTGGGCTGCGGGCGGCGCACGGCGGCGCACGACACCGTGCCGTTCGCGCTCTGGTCGGCCGCGCGGGCCCTCGGCGACTTCGAGCGGGCGTTCTGGACGACGGCTCAGGTGGGCGGGGACGTGGACACGACCTGCGCCATCGTCGGGGGCGTGGTCGCCGCAGGCAGGGCGGGGACGCCGCCGGAGGAGTGGGTGCGGCAGACGGAGGAACTGCCGGGGTGGGTGCCGGGGCGTTAGCTCCGGAGCCGCGATCCGCGTCAGCGCGCCGTCTCATCCGTAACACCGACTCCGACTGTCACAGGCGTGCTACAGGAGGAGCTCCTCCGGTTGAGGTGTTCCGGACAGGACATACTCTGGCGCCCCAACCCGCCTGTTGATCATGACGGGTGGCACCGACGAGACACCGGTCACCGGCGCTTCGCCGCAGCGGCGCGCCGCGGACGGCGGGCTTCGGTGGAGCCGGTCGGGAGGGGGTCCCGTGTCCGCAACACCGTCCGCGTCCGAGCCCGAGGACCAGGAGCCGGGCGAGCGCGCCGCCGAGGCCGAAAGTGGAGACGCCGGAGACGCCGGAGACGCCGGAGACGCCGGAGATACCGGGGCCGGGCCCAGGTCCCGGGCGACCTCACAGGAGAAGCAGCAGAAGGGCGCATCCCACGCCCCCACGCCGACCGGCGCACCCGCAGCCCGGCCGGCCGGCCTGCAGATCACCGAACCGAAGCCGGTCCGCACCGCCACGCTGTGGGCCGCGCTGGCGGCCGGAGTCCTCAGCATGCTGCTGCTGGGCGAGGGGATCGGCGTCAATCTGCTGATCGTCGCGGTGCCGGTCACGCTCGCCGCCTACTTCGCCGCCATGACCGCCGGCCGGCGCCCGCGCGCGTGGACGCTCGTCTGGGGCGTCGGCGGACTCGCGCTGCTGACCGTGCCCGCGCTGCGCGACGCCTCGTGGCCGTCGTTCCTCGCCGTCGTCGCCGCGATCGGCGCCGGCTCGCTCGCGCTGCACGGCGGCCGCGGCTGGCTCGCCGTCCTGCTCGGTCCGATCGGCGTGCTCACCGCGGTGGTCACCGGTCCGGCGTGGGCCTGGGAAGGGCTGCGGCAGCGGTCGGGCGGCCTGCGCGAGCGGCTCGGCCCGGTGCTGCGGGCCCTCGCCGTGGCCGCCGTGCTGCTGGTGGTCTTCGGCGCGCTGTTCGCCGCCGCGGACTCGGCCTTCGCCGATCTGCTCGGCGCGCTCGTGCCCGACGTCTCCGTGGCCGACGGTCCCTGGCGGATCCTGCTCCTGCTGCTCGGCCTGGGCGGTGCCCTGGCCGTCGCGTACATCGCGGCGGCACCCGTCCACTGGGACCGGATCGAGGTGCCCGAGGGGCGCGCCCGCGGCCGCGTCGAGTGGTCGCTGCCGCTGATCGTGCTCAATCTGCTCTTCGCAGCCTTCAACGCCATCCAACTCGCCGTGCTGTTCGGTGGGTACGACGCCGTCCTGGAGAAAACCGGCCAGACCTACGCCGAGTACGCGCGCCAGGGGTTCTGGCAGCTGCTCCTTGCCACGCTGCTCACGCTGCTCGTCATCGTCCTCGCCCTGCGCTGGGCGCCGCGCACCCGATCGGGTGACCGCACGCTCGTCCGCGGTGTGCTGGGAACCCTGTGCGCGCTGGCGCTCGTTGTGGTGGCGTCCGCGGTGCGGCGGATGGACATGTACGTGGAGGCCTATGGACTGACGCGACTCAGGCTCTCGGTGCTGGCCGTGGAGCTGTGGCTCGGTCTGGTCATCGTGCTCATCATGGCGGCCGGGGTGTGGGGTGCGCGCTGGCTGCCGCGTGCCGTCGCGGCCAGCGCGGCCGCCGGAGTGCTGGCGTTCGGTCTCGTGTCGCCGGACGGGCTGATCGCCGAGCGCACTGTGCAGCGGTACGAGGAGACGGGCGTGATCGACCTCGAGTACGCGAGCGGGCTGTCCGCCGACGCCGTGCCGGCTCTCGACCGGCTGGAGGAACCGCTCCGGTCGTGCGCGCTGCGGGCCGTCGCGGCCGACCTCGACGAGCGGCGTCTGCCCTGGTACGCCGTGAGCCGGGGCGAGACGGAGGCGCGCCGGATCCTCGACGAGCGACCGGTGTCGACGCAGTCGGACACGGTCGAGTGCGAGCGGCTGGGGAACGAGGTCATGTATCGCTGAGGGCCGTCACTGTTGTGCTGACGTACTTCCCTTCGTCGCCCCTTGGTGTGCCGCCGCGGACGGCCGGAACCGTGCACTCCCGCTCGGTCTCCACTCGATCCCCGATTGGTCCTCGTTCGGTCCCGGCTCGGTTCCCGATTCGGTTCTCGTGCTGTTTCCCGGGCGTGGTCCGGCCGTCCGTGTGCCACTTCGTCAGCCTCCGGCCGGTCCGGCCGTGCCCGCGAGGGCCTCCAGGTCGCTCTTGCGGACTCTGATGACCACCAGGGCGGTGGCCAGCGCCAGGACCGCCATGGCGACGGCCGCGACGAACGCCGTCGAGATGCCCTGCGAGAGCACCTCGTTCCCCCACGGAGCCGGCAGCTGCCGGCTCTGCGCGAACTCGGCCTTCTGCTCGGGGGTTCCCTCGGCCAGGAACCTCGGCAGCTGCTTCTCCGCCTCCTCACGGCTCGCCGTGCCGAACACCGTGGTCAGGATGGACAGACCGAGGGAACCGCCCACCTGCTGTGTGACGTTGAGCAGACCGGACGCCGCGCCCGCCTCGTGCGGGGCGACCCCGGACACCGCGGTGAGGGTCAGCGTCACGAAGTTCAGGCCCATGCCGAAGCCGAACAGCAGCATCGGGCCGAGCACTCCGCCGACGTACGAGCTGTCGGGGCTGATGAAGGTCTGCCAGCCGAGCCCGAGAACGACGATCGCGGAGCCCGTCGCCATGAACGGCTTGGGCCCGAGCACCGGCAGGAACCGCTGCGACAGACCCGCGCCGGTGATGATCGCGGCGGTCACCGGCAGGAAGGCGAGACCGGCCTCGATCGGCGAGTACCGCAGCACGTTCTGCACGAAGAGAACGATGAAGAAGAACATGCCGAACATCGCGGCGGAGAGGCTGAGCATGATCACATACGTGCCGGAGCGATTGCGGTCGGCGAACATCCGCAGGGGAGTGATGGGTTCCCTGGCCCGCGACTCGGTGACCGCGAAGGCCAGCAGCAGAACCGCCGAGGCGCCGAAGGACCCGAGAGCCAGGCCGTCCCGCCAGCCTTCCTCCGAGGCCCGGATGAACCCGTACACCAGAGAGACCATTCCGGCCGTCGACGTGAGCGCCCCCGCGAGGTCGAACCGGCCCGGGTGCCGTTCGGACTCCCCGATGAACATCGGGGTGAGCACCGCGATCAGTACGCCGATGGGTATGTTGACGAAGAGCACCCACCGCCAGTCGAGCCACTCCGTGAGCATGCCGCCCGCGAGGAGGCCGACGGCGCCGCCGCCCGCGGAGACCGCGGCGAAGACGCCGAACGCCCGGTTCCGCTCGGGCCCCTCGGGGAACGTGGTGGTGACGAGCGCCAGCGCGGTCGGCGAGGCGATCGCGCCGCCGACGCCCTGAAGGGCCCGCGCGGCCAGCAACTGCCAGGGTTCCTGGGCGAGTCCGCCCAGCAGCGAGGCCAGTGTGAAGATCAGGATGCCGGTCATGAAGACCCGGCGCCGGCCGAGGATGTCACCGGCCCGGCCGCCGAGGAGGAGAAGGCCACCGAAGGTGAGCGTGTAGGCGCTGACCACCCACGTCAGGTCGGTGGTGCTGAAGGCGAGGGCGTTCTGGATGTGCGGAAGTGCGATGTTCACAATCGTCGCGTCGAGGACCACCATGAGTTGGCAGGCCGCGATGACAGCGAGTGCGATGCCGGGGCGCCCCTCCCGGCGCGGCGCTCCTGGCTTCTGATGCTCGACTAACTGAGAGGTTGTCACTATGGGTCCCCCACAAGCGTATTAGTGAACGATGGCGTTCACTGGCGCCTCAACGGTAGTGAGTCCCCCTTAGTGAACGCAAGCGTTCACTGAAGTCGCCGCCGGAGTGCGCCGCCGTCGCTCGTGCCTGCTTCGCATTCCCCGCTTCCCTCGCTCAACGGAGACACTCACATGGCTACTTCGCGCACGGCGCCCGTGCCCGCCCGGACGGCCTCCCCGCGCCGGCGTGGCGCCGTACTCGAACACGCGATCCTCGAAGCCGCGCTGGACCAGCTCAGTACGGTCGGCTGGAACGGCCTCACGATGGAGGGCGTCGCCGCGGGCGCCCAGACCGGGAAGGCCGCGGTCTACCGCCGCTGGCCGTCCAAGGAGGACCTCGTCGCGGACGCGCTCCAGGCCGGACTGCCGCGCTTCGACGAGAACCTCGATCTCGGGAGCGTCCGTGAGGACCTGCTGGAGCTGTGCCGGCGGGCGCGTGAGGCGATGTACTCGAGGTCCGGTTCCGCGCTGCGCTCGGTCATTCACGAATGCGACACGGCTCAGGTCGAGCGCTTCCACAGGGTGATCGTCGACGGGGTGGTGGAGCCGACCGTCGAGCTGCTGCGCAAGCTCATCAGCCGAGGAATTGAGCGGGGCGAGGTGCGGCCCGGCGCGGCGAACAGTTATGTGTTCGACGCCGTTCCGGCCATGATGATGTACCGGTCCAAGATGTGCGCAAGCGAATGGGAGGAGCGGGACCTCGAGGAGATGATCGACCAGTTGATGATGCCGCTGCTGCGGCCGGACGAGGTCTGACCGGGGTGGTCGTTCGATAGCGGTCATCCGGTACGAGTCATCCGGTACGAGTCATCCGGTAGGCGGTCATCCGGTAGGCGGTCGTCCGGTACGGGGCGGCGGGGCGTCCGGCGCTGTCCGGCCGGGGGTGGCGCGGTGTCCTGTGCGGGGCGGTCGGGCGTCCGGGGGCGGCAGGGGTGACCGGGGTGCCGGGCGGAGATCCGGGCAGCGTAGGCTAAGAGTGTCATGCCGTACGAACCACCTACTCACACCGTCGAGCGCTCTCTCCGCGCCACGACCGGGGCCAAGGTCATCGCCGGTGTCGACGAGGTGGGACGCGGCGCATGGGCCGGTCCTGTCACCGTCTGCGCGGCCGTCACGGGTCTGCGCCGACCGCCGGAGGGCCTCACCGACTCCAAGCTCCTCACCGTCAAGAGGCGCAACGGGCTCGCCGAGGAACTGCGCGCGTGGGTGACCTCGTACGCCCTGGGGCACGCCTCTCCCGAGGAGATCGACGAGCTGGGTATGACGGCCGCCCTGCGGCTCGCCGCCGTACGTGCTCTGGAGAGCCTGCCGGTGCGGCCCGACGCGGTGATCCTCGACGGGAAGCACGACTACCTGGGGTCGCCCTGGCGGGTGCGTACGGTGATCAAGGGCGACCGGTCGTGCGTGGCCGTGGCGGCGGCGTCGGTGATCGCCAAGGTTCAGCGCGACAAAATGATGGCCGAACTGGGTGTCGACCATGCACACTTCGGTTTTGCGGCCAACGCCGGGTATCCGTCGCCCGTGCACAAGGCCGCGCTGGAGGAGTGGGGCCCCACCCCCCACCACCGATTGTCGTGGGCGTATCTTGATGCGCTGCCCCAGTGGCGGCATCTCAAGAAGGTCCGCAACTGGGCGGACGGAACCGTTCCGGAAATCGAGGGCCAGCTCGGCTTCGAATTCTGACGACTCCGTGCGCCCCCATGTGCCACCCGCCGACGCGAGTCGCACCGGCGTTTGATTACCATCAGCTCATGCCTCTCATTCCCGAGGAGCCTCAGATTCACGAGAGTGCCCAGGGTCCGCGTGCCACTCCGGCCAGCGGCCGCGTCGCGCCGACCCCTCGCCCCGTACCCGGTCCCCGTCCCGCGGCTCCGGCGCGTCCCGGCCGACCGGGGCCCGTCAGGCCGACGCCGGGCCAGCGCACACCGCGCGACGCCGCCGCGGCCAAGCCGGGAACCCCGTCCGCACCGGATGCTGCCGCTGCTTCCGACACCCCGCAGATCCAGCTGATCCCGGCTTCGCCGGACGGCGCGCTGGATGCTGCCGAGGAAGCGGTCGACCTGCTGCTCGAGTCGGGGCGCGCCCCCGGTGAGGTGCTGGTGATCACCACCGGCGAACCGCACCCGTGGGCCGCGCACGAGCTGTCCTTCGGGGAAGCCCCCTACTGGGCGCAGCACGACGCGGGCGACGACGTTTTCTATGCGGACGCCGCCGTCGCGGAACGGGCCAAGCCCCGTCCCGTCGTCGTGGTCGCCGTCAATGGAGGACCCGACGCGGCCGCCGCGCAGGCCCTGCCGCTGGCTCTCACACGCGCCGGTGCGCTGCTGATCGTCTGCGGTGATCCGCAGCGGATCAACTCGTTGCTGGGCGCGGGGGTCTGAGCGACTCCGGAGCTGGCGCTTCGCGCCCCTGAGCGCAGCTTCCGTGCTCCGGGCCCTCCGGTCTGTGCTGCCGCGCTTCCGCGCTCCGGCCCGTGGGTCGGTTGCCGCCGGGCTGACTCCTGCGCCTCGTGCCGCTGGCCTCCCTCGTGCCCCTGGCTTCACGCTGTGTGTGTCGAGGCCGGGGGTGAGCCATGTGTGGGCGAGGTGGCGCGGGACGAGGGCGTGGACCAGGGACCGGGTGGCCTGCGTGCGATACGGGCGCCGGCGGCTCGGTCCTGGGTGGATTCCAGGGCCGCACCGGCTTTTCGTACGGCTGCACGGGGCGCGGCGCGCAGTGACCGGAAGCGTGGTGACGGCTGTGCGTGGCGAGCCCCGGCGGCGGTCGACCGCTCCACGGCGCCCAGCCGGCGGCCGACCGCCCTGCGGTGCCCCGCCGGTGACCGCCCTTCCTGGACTTCCTCCGCGGTGTCTGTCCGCGTGTGCCTGCCGCAGTGCGTGCGCTGCCGGGCTCAGCGCGCGGCAGCCCGGCGCAGTATGTCCGACGCGGCGCCCCCGGCGCGCGGCGCCGGGGGCGGAGCCACGGCGAAGGGCTCCGCGGGGGAGTCCGTGTGGGGCCGACGTCCGCCCCGGCCCTCACCCAGCACCTGCCAGCCGTCACGCGTCAGCGTGATGTACGCCCCGCAGCGCAGTCCGTGCAGTGTGCAGGCGTCGCGCAGCCCCCACATCCACGCCCCGTCCTCCTCCGTCCAGCGGCCGTCGCCCTCGCGGCAGTAGAGCAGTACCGCCGTACGTACCGGAGTGCGGCGCCGGAGGTCGTGCGGTATGACCCGGCGCAGCTGGGCGAGGAGCGCGTTGCGGAACATCCAGCCGTCCGCGAGGGCCGGACGACGGTCGAACGACGCGCTCGCCAGCAGCCGTTCGTCCGGATCGAGGACGGCCACGACCGCGGTGGCCGGCCGGGGACTGTGGCGTGCGTGCAGTCCGCTGACGACATCGCGGGGGTTGCGCAGCAGTGGGATTCCGGCAGCGGCCCACTCCGCGGGTTCGAGTATGCGGGCCACCGGGTTGGCGGAAGCGGCGTACAGGTCGGCAGGGGTCGACGTGTTCGCCGCCGAGGACGGAGCGAATCCGAAGGTCACGGTCCTCCCTTCGGCTACGCGCCCATACTGCGGGCGAGAGTCGGACTTGGGGAGCGCACGCCGCAGCGGAACCCTGGCCGAACGTCGAAAAGAGCCGTGCGGGGAGCGGACTTCAATTCTTCCCGTCGAACTTCGTTGCGGCAACGAGCAATCGGGCTCGCCGACCGCTTTCTGGTGATCTGTCGCCTATATCCCCGCGCTGTGGGCTTCCGGGCGACGCATGCGTTGACCAGGAGCGCTGCGCTGCAAGGTCACCGTCGGGCTGGGGCGCCGCCCGGGTGGTCCCGGTGCGCGGGCCCGGGTCATGCCTGGACGGCGAGCACCAGCGGCAGCACCCCCTGCGCGCCGGCCCGTCGCAGCATGCGCGCGGCGACCGCGATTGTCCAGCCCGTCTCGGTCATGTCGTCCACGAGCAGGACGGGGCCGTCGGCCTGCCCGAGGGCTTCGACGAGCGCGGGCGGCACGGTGAGCGCCCCATGGAGCGCCTTGAGCCGTTGCGCGCTGTTGCTGCGGGAGACCTGGGTGATGTCACCGGTGTACCCGATCGACCCCAGCAGCGGCAGCCGGCCGGTCTCCGCGATCCGGGTGCCCAGGGACCGGAGGAGCAGCGGACGGGTGCGCGAGGCCAGAGTGACGACGCCGACCGGCCGCGGCGGGGCGTCGGGCTGTCCGGAGGCCCAGCCGCCCGGGCCCTTCGCCCAGTCCGCCAGGACACCGATCACGGCGTTCGCGACATCGTCCGGCACCGGCCCGTCCGGGGCCTGGGGCGCGAGCAGCGGTCGCAACCGGTTGCCCCAGCCGATGTCGGAGAGCCGTCCCAAGGCCCGGCCGGGAGCCGCCTGTTCGCCCGCGGGGATACGCCCCTTCAGCTCCACGCCCACCGCGGGCAGGCCCGTCGGCCACATCTTCCGGGGCTCGACCTCGACCCCCGCGCGCGCGAGCTCACCCTGCGCGGCGGCCAGCGCGGCGGGTGACACGGAGTCCGTGAAGCGGGGCTTCGTGCAGTTGTCGCAGCGCCCGCACGGCGCCGCCTCGTCGTCGTCCAGCTGCCTGCGGAGGAACTCCATGCGGCAGTCCGTCGTCGTGACGTAGTCGCGCATCGCCTGCTGTTCCGCGGCGCGCTGCTTGGCGACCCATGCGTACCGCTCGGTGTCATAGGTCCAGGGGACACCCGTCGAGATCCAGCCGCCCTGGACCCGCCGTACCGCACCGTCCACGTCCAGGACCTTGAGCATCGTCTCCAGCCGGGACCGCCGCAGCTCCACCAGCGGTTCGAGGGCGGGCAGCGAGAGCGGCCGCTCCGCGCGCGCGAGCACGTCCAGCGTGCGGCGCACCTGCTCCTCCGGAGGGAACGCGATCGAGGCGAAGTACTCCCAGATGGCCTGGTCCTCCTTGCCGGGCAGGAGCAGTACCTCGGCGTGCTCCACGCCGCGGCCCGCGCGACCGACCTGCTGGTAGTACGCGATGGGCGACGACGGCGAGCCCAGATGGATCACGAAGCCCAGGTCCGGTTTGTCGAACCCCATGCCCAGCGCCGACGTGGCGACCAGCGCCTTGACGCGGTTGGCGAGCAGGTCCTCCTCGGCCTGCCTCCGGTCCGCGTTCTCCGTCTTCCCGGTGTACGAGGCCACCGTGTGCCCGCTCTGCCGGAGGAACGCGGTGACCTCCTCCGCGGCGGCCACCGTGAGCGTGTAGACGATGCCCGAGCCCGGGAGCTCGTCCAGGTGCTCGGCGAGCCAGGCCATGCGGTGGGCGGCATCGGGGAGCCGGAGCACACCGAGGCTGAGGCTCTCCCGGTCGAGGGGCCCGCGCAGGACCAGCGCGTCCGATCCGCCACCGGTACCCAGCTGTTCCGCCACGTCGGCCGTCACGCGCGCGTTGGCCGTCGCGGTGGTGGCGAGGACGGGGACCCCGGGCGGGAGGTCGGCGAGCATGGTGCGCAGGCGACGGTAGTCCGGGCGGAAGTCGTGCCCCCAGTCCGAGATGCAGTGCGCCTCGTCGACCACCAGCAGGCCGGTCGCCGCGGCCAGTTCGGGCAGCACCTGGTCGCGGAAGTCGGGATTGTTCAGCCGCTCGGGGCTCACCAGCAGCACGTCGACCTCACCTGCGGCCACCTCGCGCCGGATCGTGTCCCACTCCTCCGTGTTGGAGGAATTGATGGTCCGTGCGTGAATTCCGGCGCGGGCCGCCGCGTCCACCTGGTTGCGCATGAGCGCGAGGAGAGGGGACACGATGACGGTCGGGCCGGCGCCCCGCTCCCGCAGCAGCGCCGTCGCGACGAAGTAGACCGCGGACTTGCCCCAGCCGGTGCGCTGCACGACCAGGGCCCGGCGCTTGTCGGCGACCAGGGCCTCGATGGCGCGCCACTGGTCCTCGCGCAGCCGGGCGGCACCCGACGGCGCGCCGACCAGGCGGCTCAGTACGGCGTCGGCGGCGGTCCGCAGGTCCTGGCGGTCCGTGGGGGGCAGGTCGTCGTTGGTCATGCCTCCATGCAACCCGATGCCTCTGACATCGTGCGAGCGGGTCGGCCCTGGCTGTGGACAGTTCTTGATGTGCTCATGGTGGATTGCCGTAGTGCTGGCGTGTGCATGATCGGACTTATCCACAGAGGTAAGCGGAGGATCGGAGTCCGCGAGATGGTCGCGGCATGACGAACCACAGCGAAGCGGCCGGGACCTCCGGCGACGGTGACATCAGTGGGCTGGGCGGAAGCGGTGCGCACGGCGGAAGCGGTGCGCACGGCCGGAACGGTGCGTACGGCGGACGCGGTGAACCTTCGGAACTCTTCGAGCCCTCGTCCATGCCCGCGGATCTCGAAGGCGGCCCCGAGCACGCCTTCGCGGACCTGCGGGACGGAGGACGACCCCAGCACGCCTCTCCGGACCGGGGAGAGGAACCGGCGTCCGCGCCCGGGCAGAACCATTCCGCTCCCGATCATGATCATGCGCGGGAGGGGCGACCCTCCGTCCACCCGGGGTGCGTGCACAGCGCTGCCCTCACCG
Organism: Streptomyces poonensis; assembly: GCF_014650915.1. Classification (GTDB taxonomy): domain Bacteria; phylum Actinomycetota; class Actinomycetes; order Streptomycetales; family Streptomycetaceae; genus Streptomyces; species Streptomyces poonensis. The sequence goes on from NZ_BMVW01000019.1 coordinate 82,247, forward strand.
GGCACGGCTCCGGCTCCGCTCCGGTGCACGGCGGGCATGGCGCCTCCACCGGTCCGTGCGGCGAGCACCAGGTCACGCTGCGGACGTCGGCGGAGCTGGCCGACGCCCTGCCCTATCTGCTCGGGTACCGGCCCGAGGACAGCGTCGTGCTCGTCGCGGTGCACGACCGGGAGGGGCGCGGCCGGTTCGGCGGGCGGGCGAGGCTCGGCATTCCGGCCCAGACCGAGGACTGGCCCGCCGTGGCCGAGCAGTTGTCACATGCGCTCGTGACCGGCAGCGAGCGCCGCGCAGGCAGGCCGGAGAGCATGGTCGCCTTCTTCTGCCAGGAGCCGTCGGACGGGGAGTCGGGGAGGAACGTGCTGGAACGGCTGCGACCGCTGGCACAACTGCTGCGCCTGGCCTGCGGACGGTTCGACGTGCCCGTGGTCGAGGCACTGTGCATCTCCGACGGCCGTTTCTGGTCGTACTGCTGTCCCGGCCACGGCTGCTGCCCGGTCGAGGGAAAGACCATGGGCCTGCCCGGCACGTCGGTCCTCGCCGCCGCGGCGACGTACGCGGGCCTGCAGGTACGCGGCACCCTGCGGGAACTGAGGGTCAGGCTCAGCCCCTGGGAGACCGCCGGCGCACGACGGCAGGAGGTTGCGCTGGACGCCGCCAACTCCACGCTCGTCCCCAGGATCCTGCGGGACGAGAGCCGTACAGAGGTGGCCGAGGAGACACTCGGACTCGCGCGCAGGCTCCTGCGCCGCCTCGCGGACGCCCCATCGGTCTCCGGCACACTCCAGGCGGACCTCCGCGACGACGAACTCGTCGGGCCCGAGGAAGCCGCCGACCTGATCCTCGGCCTGCAGGACCGTACGACCCGAGACCGCGCGGCCGGATGGATGGAGGGCGAGGAGGCGGCGTCGGCCCTCCGCCTCTGGCGCACCCTCGCCCGCCGTTGCGTCGGCGCGTACGGGGAGCACGCCGCTGCGCCGCTGACGCTCGCCGGCTGGGTCGCCTGGTCCTCCGGCGACGAGCTGGAGGCGAGGGAGGCCCTGGCCATGGCGCTCGCCGCCGATCCCGACTACCTCTTCGCCCGCCTCCTCCACCAGGCCTGCAACGAAGGACTGGACCCGGAGTCCGTCCGCCAGTGCCTGCGCGCGGAACGTGAGGAACGCACAGTGGCCGACACCGCCGGAATCCGTGGCGATCACGGACGCGGGGACGAGCTCGGTCCGAGTCACCGACGCCGGACAGGAGAAGCCAACGCGGCTCCGGGTGCTCACGTCACCCGGCAGCCCTCGGCAAGGCCCAAGACCCGTGGCCCGCGGACCACCGACCGGACCTCACCCGCCGGCCACGGTGCCTCACCCGCCGGCGACGGTCCGGGACGCAGGACCAGCCGTGCGGGTGGTGCCCCCGGGCGGAAGGCCCGCGGAGGCGCGAGGGGAGACGTACACGGCGGTGCAGGCGGGAACGCGCGCGGCAAGGCGAGTGGGACCGCGCACGGCGAGGCGGGACACGGCGGGCGCGGAGGGGCCGACGGCCGGACACGGACCCGCGGCGACGCCGGAAGCGGCGTCGAGGTGGAGGAGACAGGGGAGGCATGAGCAGGTCATGCAGGCCGTACACCATGCCCCTGACCGCCGCCATTCGGTCGGTTCTTCGGATCCGGGCCGTGACCCGGCGAAGCCCCCCTCCGTTCACCTGAGTGGCGGAGTCCATGGCGGGTCGTATCGCCGCACCGCCCTTGTCCCACCGGAGCCCCAGACCTGGCGCCGAGCACACCGCAGGCGCGTCGAGCGCAGGAGAAGCCGACCCATGTCTCTGCTCACCCCGCCCTCCGCCTCCGACGACGACCGTTCCCCACTTCGCCGCTCTGCTTCACCGTCCCCCACTGACGATCCGTCGGCGCAGAGCGGCGTGGTGCCCGACAGCCCCGCGTCACGAGGGACGGGCACGGGCATCCGGCCGGCACCGTACACGAGCACCGGCCACCGCACATGGCATCAGCCCACGGACAGGGGTGACCCGCCGGGCCGGTCCCTCAGCCCGGTCCGGCAGGCGGCCCCCCGGCCGGACACGCGCCGGCCGTTGCCTGGCGCCCCGGACACGGACCGTCCACCACCCCGTCTTCCGAGCGCCAAGAGCGGACCAGCGTCCCTCACCCCCGCCAGGAGCGACCGGTCCGACCCGAGCGGTCCGAAAGACCCGCGCTCCCTTACCTCGTTCGTCAGCGACCTCCGGGCCGAGCGCCCGCTTCCCTACCCGGCACCGGCACCGTCCCTGCGCCGTCCCGCGGGCCTGCCACCCGCCCACACCGCGTTGGTCTGCGTCGCCCTCCCCGGCATGGCGATCTCCGCGGAACAGGGGCAGCTGACCGGCCAGGGGCTCGAGGGCTTCTACCGCGCGGGCCGACGCATGCTGTCCCGCTGCCAGGTGCGCGTGGCAGGCCGGGAACCGATCGCCGTGCAGGCACGGATGGTCGCCGCGGACCGGGCCCGGTTCATGGGTACGCTCCGCGTGTCCGCCGACGCCGGCCCGGATCCGGACGTGGTGGTCGAGCGCATGCGGCACGCGGACGGCACGGAGCGGATCACCCTGCACAGCGCGGCGCCTCGCCCCCTGCGGCTGCCCGTCGAGGTGGCGCTCGGCACGGACCTCGCGGAACTGGGAGCCATCGCTTCCGGCCGGGCCGGGCCCGAACTGCCCGCCAGCGTTCACGACTGCGGTCTGCGCTGGTCCTGCCCCACCGGACATGCGGCCGTCACGGCCGACCCGCCCCCCACCGACGCCCTCGCCTCCGCCGGTCTGCTGCGCTGGGAGCTGGAGGTCCCGCCCGGCGGTACCCGCAGGGTGGAACTGCGCGTACGGCCCGACGGCGGACCCGTCAGAGCGGTGGGACGCGGAGCCACGAGTCCGATCGCGCAGGCCACGGCGGCCGGCGACGACCCCCGGGTCCAGGCGCTGCTGCACACCTGTGTCGAGGATCTGCGGGCGCTGCTGCTGCGCGACCTGGCCGGTCCGTCCGACACATATCTGGCGGCGGGCGCCCCCTGGCGTTGCGGCCTGGCCCCGGCGGACGCTCTCGCCGCCGCCAGGATGACGCTGCCGCTCGGCACCCGTCTGGCCGCGGGCACGCTCCGCACCCTGGCCCGCACCCAACTCGGCGGACGCGGGCCGCGGTCCGGGATGATCCCTGGGCCGTTGCGGGACGCGGGCCCGTATCTGCCACCGGGTTGCACCGGCACGGAGGCCACGCTGCTGTTCCCGGCGCTCCTCGCGGAGGCCTGGCGCTGGGGACTCCCGGAGCAGGAGGCGGGGGAGCTGCTGCCGGTCGCCGAGCGCTGTCTGAGGTGGCTCAGGAGCGCCGTCGGTGACGGTCCCTACCTCCCCGATCCGCAGCCCGGCGGGCCGCTGCGCTGTGGGACCCAGGCGCATGCGCACAGAGCGGCGGTGCTGGGCGCCGACCTTCTGGACGCCTACGGCAGACCGGGCGGCGCGGAGCTTCGGGAGTGGGCCCGACAGCTGCGTTCGGCGTTCCGGGAGGACTTCTGGGTCGAGGACCGGGGCGGTGGCAGACCGGCGGCCGCCCGCACCCCGGACGGGCGGCCCGTCCCCCATCTCGGGGCGGCCGCCGCCCACCTCCTCGACACGGGGCTGCTGGGCTCCGGCGAGACGGCCCCGGGGCTGCTCGACAGGGTGCGGACCGAGCAGCTCGCCCGACTACTGGGCGGCCCGGCCATGGACTCCGGCTGGGGACTGCGCACTCTGGCCGCGAAGGACGCGGTGTACAACCCCTTCAGCCATCGCGGAGGCTCCGTACGGATCCATGAGACGGCGATCGCGATCGCGGGGCTCGCCGCCGCCGGGTACGAGAAGGAGGCGAGTTCGCTGCTCCGGGGCGTGCTGGCAGCGGCGGAAACCTTTGGTCATCGGCTGCCCGAGATGTATGCGGGGGAGCAGCGCACACAGGGCAGTGCTCCGCTGCCCCACCCGGCGGCCTGCCGGCCCGCCGCGACGGCGGCGGCCGCGGGAGTGCTGGTCCTGACGGCCCTCGCCGGAATCCGTCCCGATGCCCCGGCAGGGACGGTGACGCTGCGCCCTGTGCGCAGCGCACCGCTGGGCGGGGTCGGGTTCACGGGGCTGAGAGTCGCGGGCGCTCCCTTCTCGGTGCGCGTCAGCAGACTCGGCCTCGCCATGGTCGAGGAGGCGGCCGGGGGACTGCAGTTGGGAGCGTGACCTCGGACGACGCGTACGGGGGTGTTCCGTGGCGGCCACTCGTGAGGGCCGGATCGGGCAGAACCGGATCAGGTGGGGGAGCGGTCGGCGAAGGGAGTGCTTATCGTCAGGCAGACGACTATGATCGCGGCATGCCCTACGACCCGTCAGCCTTTCCGCCCTTCGCTGTCACCGTGGACCTGGTCGTGCTGACCGTGCGCCGCCATGCCCTGTGTGCGCTGGCGGTACGGCGGGGCGAGCAGCCGTTCCAGGGGCGGTGGGCGCTGCCCGGCGGATTCGTGCGGTCCGACGAGGACCTGGCCCAGGCAGCCGAGCGCGAGCTGGCGGAAGAGACCGGACTGTGCGCCCACGACCCGTCGGCGCCGGCCCAGGGCAACGGCGCGCACCTGGAACAGCTCGCGACCTACGGCGATCCCAAGCGCGATCCGAGGATGCGTGTCGTCAGCGTCGCCCACCTCGCGCTCGCCCCCGACCTGCCCGCACCGAAGGCGGGCGGCGACGCCAACAGCGCGCGGTGGGCACCCGTCGAGGAACTGCTGCAGCAGGGCGGTTACGGCCGCGACGGCGAACCGGTCGCTCCGCTCGCCTTCGACCACGCACAGATCCTCGCGGACGGCGTCGAACGCGCCCGCTCCAAGATCGAGTACTCCTCGCTGGCAACGGCCTTCTGCCCGCCCGAGTTCACCGTCGGCGAGCTGCGCCGCGTCTACGAGGCCGTGTGGGGTGTGGCGCTCGACCCGAGGAACTTCCACCGCAAGGTGACGGGCACGCCCGGCTTCCTCGTGCCCACCGGCGGCACGACCACACGCCAGGGCGGCCGCCCTGCCCAGCTCTTCCGCGCGGGCGGTGCCACGCTCCTCAACCCGCCGATGCTGCGGCCCGAGGTCTGACGCCACGGCTGTCCGGCTCCGGTTCTGCCGGGCGGGTGGTGCCCATCGACGCTCAAAACGGTAAAAACGGGCATGTCGCGCTATCTTGCTGTGGGTGATCCAGGCCATCGGACTGACCAGCGCCTCCCGCAAGAAGATCCCACCCGTCGTCGACAACGTCTCCTTCGAAGCGCGCTCCGGCCGTGTCACCGCACTCCTCGGAGCTTCCGGCGCGGGCAAGACAACGTCCCTGAGGCTCATGCTCGGACTCCAACAGGGGCGTGGCATCACCTACTTCGGGGGCCGCCCGTTGCATCGCATCGCACAGCCGTCGCGCGAAATCGGCGTGGTCCTCGGTGACGTGCCCGGCCATCCGGCCCGTACGGTCCGAGGCCACCTCCGGATGCTGTGCGCCGCCGTCGGCGTACCCGTGCGGCGCGCGGACGAAGTGCTCGATGTCGTGGGCCTCGCCGGTCTGCGCGACGTACGCCTGGGCACCCTCTCGCGAGGCATGGACCGCCGCCTCGGCCTCGCCTGCGCGTTCCTGGCCGACCCGCCGGCCCTCGTCCTCGACGCACCCGCCGACGGACTGTCCGTCCGCGAGAGCCGTTGGCTGCACGGAATGCTGCGTGCCCACGCCGCCCAGGGTGGCGCCGTGCTGTTCACCACCCGCGATCCCAAGCAGGCGGCGCAGGCCGCCGACCAGGTCGTCACCCTGGATCGAGGCAGACTCGTCGCCGACCAGGAGGTGACCGAGTTCGCCCGCACCCGGCTCCGTCCCCGCGTCGCCGTCCGGAGCCCGCACGCGGCCCGGCTCGCCGCCATGCTCACCAAGGAGGCCCGCAGCGCACGCCGGTCGGTCGAGGTCGTACGCGAGGACGGCAACCGGCTCTCGGTCTACGGCAGTACCTGTGCCGACGTCGGAGAGACCGCGTTCCGGCACGGCATCCTCGTCCACCGTCTCGCCGACGAGACCGGCGACATGGGGGTGAGGCCCGACGTCGGCGTCCAGGCGCCGCCGACCATCGACACGCCGACGCGGAACGGCAACCCTCAGGCGCCGGACGCCACCTCCCAGGCCCCGGACACCACGCCCCAGGCCCCGAGTGCAGGCGCACGGACGAGCGAGCCCGGGCCGCCGTACGGGGAAGACGACGCGGAGCATCGGACGGAAGCGGCCCCCCGCGAGGCCGAGGCGGCCCTGCATCAGGCCAAGGCAGCTCTCCACCGGGCCGAGGCGGCCCCTCATCAGGCCGAGGCGGCAACCCCCCGGCCAGGCGCGGCCGCGCACCGGTCACGGCTGGCCGTGCACCACCGAGGACCGACCGCGGACCCGCCAGGACCGACCGCGGACCCGCCAGAGCCGACCCCGGATCTGCCATATCCGTCCGCGAACCGCCCAGCACCGTTCGCGCGTCGCGCAGCCCCAGCAGCCCCGCACGGCTCAGCCCCAGCAGCCCCGCACCCCGCAGCACCGAAACCGCCCGGCCACTCACTCCCACTGCCCCCGCCCATCACCGTCCGGACCGGGCGGAGCCCTGCGCGTCCCCTGCGCTACGAACTGCGCCGCGCCGCCGGCATCGGAACCGGCTATCTCACCGCTGTCACCGTCCTGATCACCTCCGCCCTGCTCGCCCTCGTCCTCGCCCGCATCGGGCACACCCCGCAGCCGCGTCTTCTCGCCGCCTGGCCGCGGGAGCTGCCCCTGCCCCCCGCGGCGCTCGGCGCCGGGCTGCTCGGAGCGCTCGCCTTCGGTGACGAGTTCCGCCATCCCGCCCTGGCCGCGGACCGCGGCACCGTCCCCCGCCGCCTGGGCCTGCTCGGGGCCAAACTCCTCGTCGCCGCCGTCACCGCGCTGCTTCTCGCCGTCCTCACGGTGGGCTGCGACCTCGAACTGCTCCACCTCGTATACGGACCGGAAGTCGCCGGGGTTCCCGCCGACTGGACGTCGGCAGCCGTGAGTTGGGCCGGCCTCGTCGTCGGGTGCTCCTGGGCGGGAGTGCTGGCCGCCGGTGTCTTCCGGTCCACGTCCGCGGGGCTGGCCGCAGTGATCGCGGTGCCCGTCCTCGTCGTACCTCTCGTGCACAGGTTCCTGGAGGGGGCGCATGTGCGATCTGCGGCCGGGCTCCCTCTGCGGCTGCGGGAGCTGCCCCTGTTGCGGTGGGTGTCAGGAGGGGAGGAGCACCTGGCCGCCGCGGGCCGGGTGATCGCCCAACCGGTGGGCGGAGCACTGCTGTTGTCGCTGGCCACGCTGCTCTGCGCCTATCTGGTCACGACCCTGCGCAGCAGGGCCGGATGACTAGGGTCCGCACCCTTCCGTTTTCGTCATATGCGCAACTCCTTGGAGAAAGCCCATTTCTTTCCGATAAGGCGTCAATTGCGATGGGGTGAGCGATCACCCTTTCGTGTGCTTTTCACCAAAGACCTCAAGGCAGTTGAGGACGGCGCCGACAAAGGATGCGTGAGTACCCTTGCGCACACCATGATGACCGCCGCCCGCTCCGCCGACTCCGGCCTGGCCGGCCCGGGCGAACTCGACCGCTACTCCTACACCGAGGCCCCGGGTGCCGACCGCGTCGGCGCACCCGCCTGGGAGAGCTCCGACCCCGAACTGGGGCGTGTGGGCCGACGCGCGGCCGGCAGCCGCGGACGCGGACTGCACGGCCAACTCGTCCAGCAGCTCGGCCAGATGATCGTCTCCGGCGATCTCGGCGCGGACCGTCCGCTCGTGCCCGAGGAGATCGGCCAGCGGTTCGAGGTCTCCCGCACCGTCGTCCGCGAGTCGCTCCGTGTCCTGGAGGCGAAGGGGCTGGTCAGTGCGCGCCCCAACGTCGGTACGCGCGTACGCCCGGTCAGTGACTGGAACCTGCTCGATCCGGACATCATCGAGTGGCGGGCCTTCGGGCCGCAGCGGGACGACCAGCGGCGCGAGCTGAGCGAGCTGCGCTGGACGATCGAACCGCTCGCCGCGCGCCTGGCCGCGGGCCACGGACGCGAGGAGGTCCAGCAGCGGCTCGGTGACATGGTCGAGATCATGACCCATGCCATGGGTCAGGGGGACGCACTGACCTTCTCGCGCGCGGACGCCGAGTTCCACTCGATGCTCATCCAGGTCGCGGGCAACCGCATGCTGGAGCACCTCTCCGGCATCGTCTCGGCCGCCCTGCAGGTCTCCGGAGGCCCGGTCACCGGGTGCGACCGCCCCAACGAGACCTCGCTGGCGCACCACGCCCGGATCGTCGAGGCCCTCGGCGCGGGCGACGGCACGGCGGCCGAGGCGGCGATGCGCCAACTGCTCATGGTCCACCCCGAGGTGGAGCGCGTGGTGCCCGCGCCGCGCGAGCACTGACCGCGTACCGGGATCCTCGCGTCGCGCGGGCACCGACCGCGTACCGGGAGCGGCGCGGTCCGGCGCGGTCACGTACCGGGAGCGGCGCGGTCACCGGGCGGAGCGCCCTCTCCCTGGAACGTCCCTTCTCAGGGGTGACCGGCGGCCAGGGGTCTCCGGGCCGGCGTCGCCTCCCTCCGCCGGGGCCCGTCTTCCTCCGCCGGGCCCCATCGGCTCCCGCACGGGGACCGGCGGGGCCCGGCGGCACAGGGAGGCGGTGAACACGCCGGGTACGTACCGGTCATGGCCACGACTGCCCGTTCTTGTCCAGGTTTGGGGGCCTTTAATTACTTACGGGGTGTGACTCGGGCCACGCAGATTGGGCGTAACGCTCCTCGGGACAGCGCGATGACCTAAGAGGTGACAGCCGAGGAGGGAATACGGACGCCGCTCGTGGCGCTGTGCTCTCCCGGCCCCGCCCGCGCCGTCGGCCCATCCCCAGTCGGCGGTCGTCGGCTCCTGTCCGCAGTGGACGGGGCCGGAAGCCGTTTTCCAACGTTCCGAGAGGTTGTTCGTGTCGGCCAGCACATCCCGTACGCTCCCGCCGGAGATCGCCGAGTCCGTCTCTGTCATGGCGCTCATTGAGCGGGGAAAGGCTGAGGGGCAGATCGCCGGCGACGATGTGCGTCGGGCCTTCGAAGCTGACCAGATCCCGGCCACTCAGTGGAAGAACGTACTGCGCAGCCTCAACCAGATTCTGGAAGAAGAGGGCGTGACGCTGATGGTCAGTGCCGCAGAGCCCAAGCGCACCCGTAAGAGCGTCGCAGCGAAGAGTCCGGCCAAGCGCACCGCCACCAAGACCGTGGCGGCGAAGACGGTGACCACCAGGAAGGCCACGGCCACCGCCGCTCCGGCGACGGCGTCCGCGTCCGACGATGTCACCGAGGGCGCTGCACCCGCGAAGAAGGTCGCGGCCAAGAAGACCACGGCCAAGAAGGCTGTCGCCAAGAAGACCGCCACCAAGAAGACGGCGGCCAAGAAGACCAGCGCCAAGAAGGACGACGTCGAACTTCTCGACGACGAGGCGCTCGAGGAGACCACGGCCCCCGGCAAGCCCGGCGATGAGCCCGAGGGCACCGAGAACGCCGGCTTCGTGCTCTCCGACGAGGACGAGGACGACGCGCCCGCGCAGCAGGTCGCCGCGGCCGGCGCCACCGCCGACCCGGTCAAGGACTACCTCAAGCAGATCGGCAAGGTGCCCCTGCTCAACGCCGAGCAGGAGGTCGAGCTCGCCAAACGCATCGAGGCGGGCCTCTTCGCCGAGGACAAGCTGTCCAACGCCGACAAGCTCGCCCCGAAGCTCAAGCGCGAGCTGGAGATCATCGCCGAGGACGGCCGCCGCGCCAAGAACCACCTGCTGGAGGCCAACCTCCGCCTCGTGGTCTCCCTGGCCAAGCGCTACACCGGCCGCGGCATGCTCTTCCTGGACCTCATCCAGGAAGGCAACCTCGGTCTGATCCGCGCCGTGGAAAAGTTCGACTACACCAAGGGCTACAAGTTCTCCACGTATGCCACCTGGTGGATCCGTCAGGCGATCACCCGTGCCATGGCCGACCAGGCCCGCACCATCCGTATCCCGGTGCACATGGTCGAGGTCATCAACAAGCTCGCGCGCGTGCAGCGCCAGATGCTCCAGGACCTGGGCCGCGAGCCCACCCCGGAGGAGCTGGCCAAGGAACTCGACATGACCCCGGAGAAGGTCATCGAGGTCCAGAAGTACGGCCGCGAGCCCATCTCGCTGCACACCCCGCTCGGCGAGGACGGCGACAGCGAGTTCGGTGACCTGATCGAGGACTCCGAGGCCGTCGTCCCGGCCGACGCGGTCAGCTTCACGCTCCTCCAGGAGCAGCTGCACTCCGTGCTCGACACCCTGTCCGAGCGCGAGGCGGGCGTCGTCTCGATGCGCTTCGGTCTCACCGACGGTCAGCCGAAGACCCTCGACGAGATCGGCAAGGTGTACGGCGTGACGCGTGAGCGCATCCGGCAGATCGAGTCCAAGACGATGTCGAAGCTGCGCCACCCCTCGCGTTCGCAGGTGCTGCGCGACTACCTCGACTGATCGTCGCGCGGACGCGATCAGTCGTCGCTCATACGCTCGAAGGCCCGGCTTTCACGGTGGAAGCCGGGCCTTCGGCGCGTGTGCAGCATGCGGGCATGGGCCGGGTGGACCACTCTGGGTGTGCCATCAACTCCCCGGAGTGAGGAGCTCGTATGCGTCGATCCTTCGCCCGCGTGCTGGCCGTCGCGGTCACGGCGACCGTGATACCGCTGTCCGCCTCGGCCCCCGCGACGGCCGGGGCCGTCATCGGTGGCCACCCGGTCGAGATCTCGCAGACCCCGTGGGCGGTGGCGCTGTCGAGCCGTGACCGGTTCGGCGGTACGAGATCGGGACAGTTCTGCGGCGGTGTGCTGGTCGCGCGCTCGACCGTGCTGACCGCGGCCCACTGTCTGAGCGAGGCCGTGCTGGGGACGCCGTACGAGCGGCTCACCGACCTGAAGGTGATCGCGGGCCGCGGTGACCTCCTGTCGAAGAAGGGCCGCGAGATCCCGGTACGTCAGGTGCGGGTCAACCCGGACTATGACGCCTACACCAACGCGGGGGACTTCGCCGTCCTCACCCTCGCCGCACCGCTGCCGGGGAGCTCGGTCATCCGCATGGCGAAGGCGGGTGACCCCGCGTACCGGCCGGGCACGGTCAGTACGGTCTACGGCTGGGGGGACACGACGGGCGCCGGTGACTACTCCGGCACGCTGCGGGCGACACGGGTGAAGGTCCTGCGGGACTCCGTCTGTGCGGAGGCGTACCCGGGCAGTGCCGAGGGCACCTACGCGACCCGGTCCATGGTGTGTGCCGGAGAGCCGTCGGGCGGCCGGGACGCCTGCCAGGGGGACAGCGGAGGTCCCCTGGTCGCACGGGGCAGGGCGATCGGCCTGGTGTCCTGGGGCAGCGGGTGCGGTACCGCCGGCAACCCGGGGGTCTACACCCGGATCTCCGAGGTCATGCGGGCGCTGGGCCGAAACCGGTGAGGCCGCCCGCAGGGCATCGCCGCGCGGGGGGACCACCCCGGGATTCCCATCGGACATGCCACGCTCCGAGCTCGGCTCGCACCCTGCTCCAGCGGCGCTGACCTGCGGTGCTCGCTGTACGAGGACGGGCGGTCACCCCCTGTGCGGGGGGTGACCGCCCGGTTCACCGGCCTGGTGTGCCGGCGCTGGCTCGTCGTGGTGCGAGTGTCAGCGTTCCTCGTCGCCTGCGGAGGCCGGAACGGACGTCAGACGCTCGGTCTCGTCCTGTATCTCAGCGGCGATCTTCTTGAGCTCCGGCTCGAACTTGCGGCCGTGGTGAGCGCAGAAGAGCAGTTCTCCACCGCTCAGCAGCACGACGCGCAGGTAGGCCTGGGCGCCGCAACGGTCGCATCGGTCAGCGGCCGTCAGCGGGCTCGCGGGGGTCAGAACAGTAGTCACGTCGCCTCTTCTCTAGCTCGACGAGCTGTCGTACCAGGGTCAACATCCAACCAGGCCGAAAACGTTCCCGCTCGCGGCACTTCCTCGAAAAAATCTTTCCAGGCCGGCTGTCTGCTGCCGGGTGGCGGCGAATGAGCCGTAGTGCGTGTCTTCGTCTCTTACGGTTTCGCGCAGTCTGTCAGTTGTCAGGTCCTCACCGGCCTCGTCGCCGGTTGTTCATGAGGACGTGCCCGGAGCCTAAATGGTTCATGCCTCGAAGGGAACGTGATATGTACTTCACTCCAACGAGGGATCGAACGCCCGTGCGACTCTGGACTACTCTGGCTTCAGAGGAGGGTGGCGTTACAACGGCTCTACCAGGCCTCGGTACCCTCGGAGCGGCGACCGAGCCGCGTCCTTACCCCAAAGGACCCCACCTGAAATTCAGCGAGGAGCGAACCGCGTGACCGCCGACACGTCCGTGCCGTCCACAGCGCTGCTGACCGGAGCAGACCGGGACGGCTCCAACTACACCGCGCGGCACCTGCTCGTCCTCGAGGGGCTCGAGGCCGTGCGCAAGCGCCCCGGTATGTACATCGGATCGACCGACAGCCGCGGTCTGATGCACTGCCTGTGGGAGATCATCGACAACTCCGTGGACGAGGCCCTGGGCGGCTACTGCGACCACATCGACGTGATCCTCCACGACGACGGATCCGTGGAGGTCCGCGACAACGGCCGCGGCATCCCGGTCGACGTCGAGCCCAAGACCGGCCTCTCCGGCGTCGAGGTCGTCATGACCAAGCTGCACGCCGGCGGCAAGTTCGGCGGCGGCTCGTACGCGGCCTCCGGCGGTCTGCACGGTGTGGGCGCCTCCGTGGTGAACGCGCTCTCGGCCCGGCTGGACGTCGAGGTGGACCGTGCCGGTCACACCCACGCGATCAGCTTCCGGCGCGGGGTGCCCGGTGCCTTCGCGGGGAACGGCCAGGACGCCAAGTTCGAGGCCGGGAACGGCCTGCGCAAGGCCAAGAAGATCCCCAAGAGCCGTACCGGCACGCGTGTGCGGTACTGGGCCGACCGCCAGATCTTCCTCAAGGACGCCAAGCTCAACCTCGAGACGCTGCACCAGCGCGCCCGCCAGACCGCCTTCCTAGTCCCCGGGCTGACGATCGTCGTGCGCGACGAGGTCGGGCTCGGCGAGGGCGACAGCAAGGGTGAGGAGTCCTTCCGGTTCGACGGCGGCATCAGCGAGTTCTGCGAGTACCTGGCGGGCGACAGGCCGATCTGCGACGTCCTCCGCTTCTCCGGGCAGGGCACCTTCAGGGAGACCGTCCCCGTCCTGGACGAGCACGGCCAGATGACCCCCACCCAGGTCACCCGTGAGCTCGGCGTCGACGTCGCGCTGCGCTGGGGCACCGGCTACGACACGACCCTGAAGTCGTTCGTGAACATCATCGCCACCCCCAAGGGCGGCACCCATGTCGCGGGCTTCGAGCAGGCCGTGGCCACCACCATGAACGAGGTGCTGCGCGCCAAGAAGCTGCTGCGCGTCGCCGAGGACGACATCGTCAAGGACGACGCCCTGGAGGGCCTCACCGCGGTCGTCACCGTGCGTCTCGCCGAGCCGCAGTTCGAGGGCCAGACCAAGGAGGTGCTCGGCACCTCGGCGGCCCGCCGCATCGTGGCGAACGTGATCTCCAAGGAGCTCAAGGCGTTTCTGACCTCCACCAAGCGGGACGCCGCCGCCCAGGCCCGTGCCGTCCTGGAGAAGGCGGTCGCCGCCGCCCGTACCCGCATCGCGGCCCGTCAGCACAAGGACGCGCAGCGCCGGAAGACCGCCCTGGAGTCCTCCTCGCTGCCCGCCAAGCTCGCCGACTGCCGCAGCGACGACGTCGACCGCAGCGAACTGTTCATCGTCGAGGGCGACTCCGCGCTCGGTACGGCCAAGCTGGCCCGGAACTCCGAGTTCCAGGCGCTGCTGCCGATCCGCGGCAAGATCCTCAACGTCCAGAAGTCGTCCGTGACCGACATGCTGAAGAACGCCGAGTGCGGCGCGATCATCCAGGTCATAGGGGCCGGCTCGGGCCGGACCTTCGACATCGACACGGCGCGCTATGGCAAGATCATCATGATGACCGACGCCGACGTCGACGGCTCCCACATCCGCTGCCTGCTGCTGACGCTGTTCCAGCGCTACATGCGGCCCATGGTCGAGGCGGGCCGCGTCTTCGCCGCCGTACCGCCGCTGCACCGCATCGAGCTCGTCCAGCCGAAGAAGGGCCAGGACAAGTACGTCTATACGTACTCGGACCGGGAACTCCGCGACAAGCTCATGGAGTTCCAGAGCAAGGGTGTCCGCTACAAGGACTCGATCCAGCGCTACAAGGGCCTCGGCGAGATGGACGCCGACCAGCTGGCCGAGACCACGATGGACCCGCGCCACCGCACCCTGCGCCGGATCAACCTCTCCGACCTGGAGGCCGCCGAGCAGGTATTCGACCTGCTGATGGGCAACGACGTCGCCCCGCGCAAGGAGTTCATCTCCAGCTCGGCGGCGACGCTGGACCGGTCGCGCATCGACGCGTGAGCGCTCCGCTGGGTGCCCGGTTCAAAGGCCGGTGACTGTCTGCGGGTTCGTTGTGGCTGGTCGCGCAGTTCCCCGCGCTCCTACAGGGCGCGGGGGTCACGCGCGCGTGGACCACTCGTAGCGGTGTTCCGGGCGGCCCGCGTCGCCGTATTTGAGGGTCAGTCTGGCCCGTCCCGTGCGTTCCAGGAGTTTCAGGTAGCGCTGGGCGGTCTGGCGGCTCAGGCCGGTCCGTTCGGCGATCTCCTGGGCCGACAGCGGGCCCTCGGCCGTCATCAGGGCCCGGCGTACGAGCTCCGTGGTCGTCGCGGAGTGGCCCTTGGGCAGGTCGGGCTCGCCGCCCGCCGAGAGCGCACCGAAGATCCGGTCCACCTCGGCCTGCTCGGCCTCGCCGCCGCCATCGAGCGTACGGCGCAGCTCCGCGTAAGCCTCCAGCTTGGCCCGCAGGCCCGCGAACGCGAACGGCTTGACCAGGTACTGCAGCGCGCCCTGGCGCATCGCGGCCTGGACGGTCGAGACGTCGCGGGCCGCGGTCACCATGATCACGTCGGTCTGGAGGCCGCGCCGCCGCATCTCCCGTACGACCTCCAGACCCGTCCGGTCGGGCAGATAGTGATCCATGAGGACGAGATCCAGGTGGGGCAGGGCTTCCAACTGCCGCAGCGCGTCCGCCGCGTTGTGCGCCTCGCCCGCGACCCGGAAGCCGGGCACCTTCTCCACGTAGGCGGCGTTGACCTTCGCGACCCGTGTGTCGTCGTCCACGACCAGGACCTCGATCATCGCGACTCCTCCTCGGTGGCTGCGGCGCCGCCGGCTCTCTGCGGGGGGTCCTCCGACCCGTCGACCCGCTCCGACGCTAGCCGGTCGCCCCGTTCCGGTCGCGGGGAGCCCTGCACAGGCCCCCGGTCCGCCGCTTCCGCCAGCGCCTCGGGCAGGACGACCGTGAACTCCGCGCCCCCGCCGGCCGCCTCCGTGACCCGGGCACTGCCGCCCTGCCTCTCGGCGAGCCGGCGCACCAGGGAGAGGCCGATGCCGCGCTTGCCGTGTGCGGGCGGCTCCTTGGTGGACCAGCCGTCCGCGAAGACCAGCTCCCGCCGCTCGGGCGGAACGCCGGGCCCGGTGTCGCGCACCCTGAGGACCGCCGTACGGCCCTCGGCGCGCAGTTCGACCTCCACGCGCGCGTGGGGGCTGCCCGCCGCAGCGTCGAGCGCGTTGTCGACGAGGTTGCCCACGATGGTGACCAGCCCCCGAGGGTCGATCAGCCGGTCCGGCAGCAGGGTCCGGGCCGAGAGCGACAGGGCCACCCCGCGCTCGGCCGCGACGCTGGCCTTGCCGACGAGCAGCGCGGCGAGCAGCGGCTCACGGATCCTCTCCGTGATCTGCTCCGACGTCGCCCTGTGGTCGCCGACCACCTCGCCGACGAACTCCACGGCCTCGTCGTACAGCTCGAGCTCGAGCAGCCCGAGAAGAGTGTGCATGTGGTTGGCGTGTTCGTGGTCCTGGGCGCGCAGGGCGTCGATCAGGCCGCGCGTGGAGTCGAGTTCGCGGCCCAGCTGCTCCAGCTCGGTGCGGTCGCGCAGGGTGGCGACGGCGCCCCCGTCCTCGGTGGGCATGCGGTTGGCGACCAGGACGCGCTGACCCCGGACGGTGAGCAGATCGGTTCCGGTGGCCCGGCCGGCCAGCACATCGGTCGTCCGGCCCGCGCCGAGCGCCTCGTCGAGGGACCGGCCGACGGCCTCGTCACCGATGCCCAGCAGGCGCCGCGCCTCGTCGTTCAGCAGCCGCACACGGCCGTCGCGGTCCAGGGCGAGTACCCCCTCCCGGATGCCGTGCAGCATCGCCTCGCGCTCCGCGAGCAGCGCCGAGATGTCGGAGAAGGCCAGGTCACGCGTCTGCCGCTGGACGCGCCGGGAGATCAGGTACGCGGCCAGCGCCCCGATGGCGAGGGCGGCGCCGGCGTAGGCGAACAGCCCGGGGATCGCGTGGACCAGCCGGGCCCGCACACTGTCGTACTCGATACCGACCGATACCGCGCCGACGATGGTGCCCTCGGCGTCGCGCAGCGGTACCTTGCCGCGGGCCGAGCGGCCCAGGGTGCCGTCGTCGATCTGCATGACCTCGCGTCCGGCCAGGGCTCCGCTCGGGTCGGTCGAGACGATCTCACCGATCTGCTCCGGGTCGGTATGCGACCAGCGCACGCCGTCCCTGTCCATCACCACGACGTACTCGGCCCCGCTGGCCTCACGGATCCGCTCGGCCTCGGCCTGCACGGGCCCGTCGGGAGACGGCTCCGTCGCCATGAGGTCGGCGGCGAGCTGTGGCCGGGCGGCCGTGGTCTGCGCGATCGCGAGGGCGCGGCGCATGGCCTGGTCGTCCAGCTGGTCACCGAGTGGTGCGAGGAACAGCCCGGTGGCGAGGACGGCGACCCCGGCGGCGATCGCCACCTGCATCAGCAGCACCTGTGAGAAGACCCGCCGCGGCAGGCCCAGGCGCAGGCGGCGTGCGGGGGCAGTGGAACTCATGCCTCCGACGGTACGTGGACGACCGGGCCGGACTCATGGGGATGTGGCCCGGATCTCCTGGGCCCCGGATCTCCTGGACGAGGGGTGGAACGGGGTCACACGCGCGCGGGGTCGCGTGCGTGTGACCTCAGCCCGACAGTGCCGCCGACGTCAGCTCCCGTACGGCGACGACGTCCATCCGGGCCGGGGAACCGAGGGGGGAACCGCAGCTCTCGGGCCGGGGCGGCAGCGAGGCGCCCTGGGCGACGGTCACCTGCCACCGGCGGCCGTCGGTGTGCGCGACGGTCACCTCCCAGCGCGGGGCCGCGCCGTCCGTACGGACGACGGTGAGCGCCTCCGCGGTGTCCTCGCGCACCGTTGTGCGCACCGCCAGCTCGGCCGCCTGCCCGGGCCGCTCCCAGGCGCAGCTGCCCCGGCAGCCCTCGATGACGACACGCCGCTCCCGTACGCCCTGGAGGATCTCCTTGACGTGCGGTGCCTCGGCGCGTCCGTACGCGTATCCGGACGGAAGGACGAGCACCGTGGGCGAGAAACGGTGGCCGCCGAGGTGGGTGGCCTCCCAGGCACCCTCGACCCCGGACGCGGCCAGTTCGGCGGCGAGCGGGCGGCCGAGGAGCGCGCAGCAGCGGTCGCGTTTGCCGTTGGTGCAGACGAGCGCCAGGGGCTCTCCCGTGTGGGGGCGCCCCTGGAGAACCGTGTCGAAGGTGTGGTGCTCGCCCCTGCCGAGCGCGGTGAAGTCGAGGTCCAGAAGCCGTTCGGGACGGGTGACGGCGGCGCTGTGCAGCCATATGTTTCCGGGCACGGTGTGGGCCACGTACACATGGCGTCGCCGGACGTCGTGACAGTCCGCGTGGCGGCCGGGACGGCGGATGAGCGCCAGGCGTACGCCGGTGCCGTCCGCGGCGGCCTCCAGGGCCCGGCCGAGCGCCGGGTCCAGGTGGCTCGACGTGAGCGCTCTCGCACCCCAGGGGCCTGGCTGCTCCACCAGCAGCCAGGTCCTCGCGGTGGTCGCCGTCCCCGTCAAGGGCTCGTCGAGATGCCGCGACGCGGTCGTGCACATAGTCACAGAGGTGAGCCTAACCTGACTTGCAGATCGGCAACTTCCGCGTGGACCAAAGGGGCGCAATCTGGCGTATGAGTGGCGCACGCCGGGCGCAAGGGACGGAGCAGACGTACGTTCGGTGCTGTCCGTGGAGTAACGAGAACGGCCGGGCGCGAGGCGGTGGTGAACCGCTCGGCACCCGGCTGCGTGGCGCGCGACAGCGCCCCGCCCTGCGGCCCGCGGCAGCACGTGGCTGTCCGGCCGCTGCCGCACGTACGTGGTCGTGCGGCACGTGATCTCACTCAGCCGCGCGGCCTGCGGTCATGCTCGGCCGGGCGGCGCACGGCCGGCCCGGCCGTGCTGGTGAGCTACACGTCGGGAATATCGGCCTTGGCCTTCACCAAGGTCTCGCGCGTGATCACCACAATGCGTTCGTAATCGGCGCGAGCGGCGTCGGCGGGAAGGTGGGAATCGAGCGAGGTGGTGGCGTCCGTGCCGATGACGGCGAAATTCCCGTCCGCCAACTCGAAAATGTCCGGGCAGGTCGCACCGGAGGTGCTGCCGCGATCGCGCGGAGGTGCACCAAGACGGCGAATGATCTGGCTCACTGTGGATATCCCTCTGGTCTCAAGGCACAAGCCTGGGCACTGGTGCGCGACGGTCCTCGCGGAGGTCGACTGCCTGCGCGGTCGCGCAAGTCAACCCGCTGGCGCCTGAGTGAACGCGATGGCACAAGATCAGTTATTGCCGGGCCGCGTGATTCACACTCAGGAGTGATTCGAGAGGGCGGAGTTTACCCTTCGGTCCGGCGACGGTAAGCGAAACGGTTTATTCGTCGGCCGGTGGCTCCCCGACCACCCACCATTCGTCGGTGTCCGCCTCCTCGAGCTGCTGTAGGAGGTCATCGACCAGCAGTCCGAGCTCGGCCTCGTCGGTGTCCGCGAGGCTGGCCCTCTGCTGACGTGTGGCGTACCAGTAATCCCGGACCGTCGGGTTCTGGAATATGCCGCGTACATGCTTGAAGAACTCCTCGCGGCTGATGTTGCCGATGCGGTAGTAGAGGAGCAGATTCGTGTAGAGCGCGTTGGCGAACAGGTACTGGCGGCGCTGCTTGGGCGAGACCGGCGACTCGTACAGATCGAGCACCTCGGCCAGCTCGGGGTCGTCGATGGCCTTGCTCAGCAGTTCCCAGTGCAGTCGCTGCTGGCTGGCCAGGTTGGTGTGCCGCTGGGTGTGCGCGGTGTGTTCCAGCCGGGTCAGCCGCAGGTGCAGCGCTTCCAGTGCACGGTGGTGCAGCGCCCTGGTGACGAGCACACCCGCGATCATGCCTATTCCCATGGCGGCGGCGGGACCCGGCCCGCGCAGCCGAAAGTTCATCGTGGCCATCTTCACCCCCGGATCGGGCGCCCGTCCGCCGGTCTTCGGACGCACATCGATGGCAGGGGACCGGCGATCGGCGGCGGTGCGCATGCCGTCTTCCAGTGTGACCGAGCGGCTCCGGCTCTCCGGGAGGCGGAGAAGGAGGCGCACAAGGGGTACTCCGGGTCGCACGGCGGTGCCGTGCGCCGCGTGGGGCGGCGGGCTCCTGCCTCCCTTCCGGGACCGTCCCACCACCGCCCCGCCCCGCTCCTTTCACTTCGTGGCGTCACTCGCCGCTCGTATCCTGGGCGGCGTTCATTGGTCGTACGGGGTGGAAAGCGGAGAGAGGGCGCGTTGCATCAGTCGAGTCGGCGGGACCGGTCGAGCGCATGGCCGGGTGCGGGTGCGGGTGCGGGGTCGGGTGCGGCTCCCGGGTCGGGTGCGGGGCCGCGGCAGATCCCGGTCGTCGTGCTGGCCGGGTTCCTCGGCTCGGGCAAGACCACCCTGCTCAATCATCTGCTGCACCGCAGCGGAGGCAGTCGTATCGGCGCCATCGTCAACGACTTCGGTGCCATCGAGATCGACGCCATGGCCGTGGCCGGAGCGCTCGGGGACTCCACGGTGTCCCTCGGCAACGGGTGTCTGTGCTGCGCCGTCGACGCCAGTGAACTGGACTCGTATCTGGAGCGGCTGGCCCGTCCCGACGCCCGTATCGATGTGATCGTCATCGAGGCCAGCGGGCTCGCCGAGCCGCAGGAACTCGTGCGGATGGTGCTCGCCAGCGAGCACGACCGGGTGGTCTACGGGGGGCTCGTCGAGGTGGTCGACGCCGCCGAGTTCGATGCCACCCGTGAGAAGCACCCCGAGATCGACCGGCATCTCTCCCTCGCCGATCTCGTCGTCGTCAACAAGCTGGACCGGGTGGACGACGGGGAGCGGGTGCTGAGGCTCGTACGGTCGCACGCCGAGCACGCGGCCGTCGTACCCGCCACGTACGGCCGTATCGATCCCGAGTTCCTCTTCGACTGCAGGCCCGGTGAGGAGCGCGTCGGACAGCTGTCCTTCGACGACCTGCATGATCATGCGGAGGGCATCGAGGAGGCCGGGGAGGCCGGGCCCGCCCATGCCGGGCATCTGCACACGGCGTACGACAGCCTGTCCTTCGTCTCCGAGGTGCCGCTGAACCCCCGGCGGCTGATGGAGTTCCTCGACAGCCGGCCCGAAGGGCTGTACCGCGTCAAGGGGTACGTCGACTTCGGGCCCCACGACCGCGGCAACAGGTACGCCGTGCACGCCGTCGGCGCGTTCCTGCGCTTCTACCCGGAGCCCTGGGACCGCGAGGAGCCCCGTCTCACCCAGCTCGTCCTCATCGGGTCCGGCATCGACTCCGCGGCGCTGGCCAAGGAGCTGGAGGCATGCCGGGACGACGCCCCCCATGCCGATGAGCACAGCATGTGGGGCGTCCTCCGCTACGTACAGGACTCCGACGGGCCGACCGGGGAGGAGATCCCCGGGGCCTAGACCGGTCCCGCCGCGACCGAGACCGTCTTCGGCAGGGACACCCCCGAGCCGTCGCGGCGCGGGTCGAGGTCTGGCAGCTCGGCCGGGGAGCCGTTCTTCTGTGCGGCCCTGGCCGGTGCCGGGCCCGCCCAGGCCAGGGACAGGCAGTCCTCGCCCTTCAGGAACCGCTGGCAGCGCACGCCGCCGGTGGCCCGGCCCTTGCGCGGGTACTGGTCGAACGGCGTCAGCTTGGCCGTGGTCTGCACCGAGTCGTCCAGGGTGCCGCGGGAACCGGCCACCGTGAACACGACCGCGTCCGCGGCCGGGTCCACCGCCGTGAAGGAGATCACCTTGGCGCCCGTGGTGAGCTTGATGCCCGCCACGCCGCCCGCCGGACGGCCCTGCGGGCGGACCTGCGAGGCCTGGAAGCGCAGCAGCTGGGCGTCGTCCGTGATGAAGACCAGGTCCTCCTCGCCCGTGCGCAGCTCGGCCGCGCCGACGATCCGGTCGCCGTCCTTGAGGGTGATGACCTCCAGCTCCTCCTTGCTGGACGGGTAGTCGGGAACCACGCGCTTGACCACGCCCTGCTCCGTGCCGATCGCCAGGCCCGGCGACGACTCGTCGAGCGTCGTCAGGCAGACCACCGTCTCGTCGTCCTCCAGGGAGAGGAACTCGGCCAGCGGCGCGCCCCCGGAGAGGTTCGGCGCCGGCATCGACTCCGGCAGCTGCGGCAGGTCGACCACGTTCAGCCGGAGGAGCCGGCCCGTCGACGTCACCACGCCCACCTCGCCCCGGGCCGTAGCCGGGACGGCCGAGACGATCACGTCGTGCTTGACGCGCTTGGCGCCGGCGTCGGGGAAGGGCTCGCCGTCGGCCGTGCGGGCCAGCAGACCCGTCGAGGACAGCAGGACACGGCACGGGTCGTCCGCCACCTGGAGCGGAACGGGCGCAACCGAGGCGGCACCCGACTCCAGCAGCAGCGTCCGCCGGTCGGTGCCGAACTTCTTGGCCACCGCGGCCAGTTCGGCCGACACCAGCCTGCGCAGCTCCGCGTCCGACTCCAGGATCCGGGTCAGCTCCTCGATCTCCGCGGTCAGCCGGTCCTTCTCCGCCTCCAGTTCGATGCGGTCGAACTTGGTCAGCCGGCGCAGCGGGGTGTCCAGGATGTACTGGGTCTGGATCTCCGAGAGGGAGAAGCGCTCCATCAGGCGCTGCTTGGCCTCGGCGGAGTTCTCGCTGGAGCGGATCAGGCGGATGACCTCGTCGATGTCCACCAGCGCCGTGAGGAGGCCCTCGACCAGGTGGAGACGGTCGCGCCGCTTGCCGCGGCGGAACTCCGAGCGGCGCCGTACGACGTCGAAGCGGTGGTCCAGGTAGACCTCGAGGAGCTCCTTGAGGCCCAGGGTGAGCGGCTGGCCGTCCACCAGGGCGACGTTGTTGATGCCGAAGGACTCCTCCATCGGCGTCAGCTTGTAGAGCTGCTCGAGCACCGCCTCCGGCACGAAGCCGTTCTTGATCTCGATGACCAGGCGCAGGCCGTGCTCGCGGTCCGTGAGGTCCTTGACGTCGGCGATGCCCTGGAGCTTCTTCGAGCCCACCAGGTCCTTGATCTTGGAGACCACCTTCTCCGGACCGACGGCGAAGGGAAGCTCGGTGATGACGAGACCCTTGCGGCGCGCCGTCACGTCCTCCACGGTGACCGTGGCGCGGATCTTGAAGGTGCCGCGGCCCGACTCGTACGCGTCCCGGATGCCGGAGAGGCCGACGATGCGGCCGCCGGTGGGCAGGTCGGGGCCGGGTACGTGCCGCATCAGGGCGTCGAGGTCCGCGTTCGGGTGGCGGATCAGGTGTCTGGCCGCGGCGATGACCTCGCGCAGGTTGTGCGGCGGCATGTTCGTGGCCATGCCGACGGCGATGCCCGAGGCGCCGTTCACCAGGAGGTTCGGGAACGCGGCGGGCAGCGTGACCGGTTCCTGCTCCTGGCCGTCGTAGTTGGGCGCGAAGTCGACCGTGTCCTCGTCGATGGACTCCGTCATGAGGCTCGTGGCCTCGGCCATCCGGCACTCGGTGTACCGCATGGCGGCCGGCGGGTCGTCGTTGCCCAGCGAGCCGAAGTTGCCGTGGCCGTCGACCAGCGGGACGCGCATGGAGAAGGGCTGCGCCATGCGCACCAGGGCGTCGTAGATCGACGCGTCGCCGTGCGGGTGCAGCTTGCCCATGACCTCGCCGACGACGCGGGCGCACTTCACATAGCCGCGCTCGGGACGCAGGCCCATCTCGTTCATCTGGTAGACGATGCGGCGGTGCACCGGCTTGAGGCCGTCGCGGGCGTCCGGCAGGGCCCGGGAGTAGATGACCGAGTAGGCGTACTCCAGGAAGGAGCCCTGCATCTCGTCGACGACGTCGATGTCGAGGATCTTCTCCTCGTACGCGTCGTCGGGCGGCGGGGTCTTCGTGCTGCGGCGGGCCATCGCTGCTGCGGCTCCTTCACAGTCTTGCCGGGGCATGGGCATGGGGCATGAACGGGTTCTGACGCGCTCCATTGTGGACCGCCCCGCTGACAACCCGGACCGCGACCCGGTCCACTGGTCGGTCCACGGGTCGGTCAACAGCCGGGTTCATGGTCGGTACGGGGTCGGGATCGCTGTCGGTCCGTGGCTGGCTCCACGGCCGGTCCGGTGCTGAAATCACCGTCGGTCCGGTGCTGAAATCACCGTCGGTCCGCGGCCGGGTCCACCGTCGGCCCGCGGTGGAAACCATCGTCGGTCCGCGGCCGGACTGACGGTCCGTAGCCGGCCGGGTCAACGGCGCCGTGCTCTTCCCCGGGCCGTGGTCGGACGGAGGACGGGGGGTGCGGGCCAAGGGCCGGACGAAGGGTGGCGCGTGCGGGCCAGGGGCCTTGGCGGAGGACGGGAACCGCACCTCAGGGGCCGGAAGCATCAAACCGAAGCACCGGTCCGCCTTCACCCCCCACCTCGAACACCCCGCCCCCTCAGCTGCCCCCTCACCCCGCTTCTCGCTCTGGGCGTACGGTGCCCGGGAACTTCGCCAGGCGTCCGCGCGCTTGCATACAGTGGCAGGACCGGCAGGATTCTGCAGTTTCAGCGACAGCTTCCGCGATCGAAGGGACGTACATGCCCATGGGTCACACGGCCACAGCCGAGGCAGGCTCCGGGGGCCTGACAGCGACCGAGCACCGCCTGGCCAACGGCCTGCGCGTGGTGCTCTCCGAGGACCACCTGACCCCGGTCGCGGCGGTGTGCCTCTGGTACGACGTCGGCTCCCGGCACGAAGTCAAGGACCGTACCGGTCTGGCTCACCTCTTCGAGCACCTGATGTTCCAGGGGTCGGGACAGGTGAAGGGCAACGGCCACTTCGAGCTCGTCCAGGGCGCGGGCGGCTCGCTCAACGGCACCACCAGCTTCGAGCGCACCAACTACTTCGAGACCATGCCCGCCCACCAGCTGGAGCTCGCCCTCTGGCTGGAGGCCGACCGCATGGGCTCCCTGCTCGCGGCCCTGGACGAGGAGTCCATGGAGAACCAGCGGGACGTCGTCAAGAACGAGCGCCGGCAGAGGTACGACAACGTCCCCTACGGCACCGCGTTCGAGAAGCTCACCGCGCTCGCCTATCCGGAGGGCCACCCCTACCACCACACCCCGATCGGGTCGATGGCCGACCTGGACGCGGCGACCCTGGAGGACGCGCGCGCGTTCTTCCGCACGTACTACGCGCCCAACAACGCCGTGCTCTCCGTGGTCGGCGACATCGACCCGGAGCAGACGCTCGCCTGGGTCGAGAAGTACTTCGGCTCCATCCCCGGGCACGACGGCAAGCCCGCGCCCCGCGACGGCTCGCTGCCCGACATCATCGGCGAGCAGCTGCGCGAGGTCGTCGAGGAGGAGGTCCCCGCGCGGGCGCTGATGGCCGCCTACCGGCTCCCGGAGGACGGCACGCGCGCGTGCGACGCGGCCGACCTGGCGCTGACGGTCCTCGGCGGCGGCGAGTCCTCCCGCCTGTACAACCGGCTCGTGCGGCGCGACCGTACCGCCGTCGCCGCCGGGTTCGGCCTGCTGCGGCTGGCCGGGGCGCCCTCCCTGGGCTGGCTGGACGTCAAGACCTCCGGTGATGTCGAGGTTCCCGTCATCGAGGCCGCCGTCGACGAGGAGCTCGCCCGGTTCGCCGCGGAGGGCCCCACCGCCGAGGAGATGGAGCGCGCCCAGGCCCAGCTGGAGCGCGAGTGGCTGGACCGGCTCGGCACGGTCGCGGGCCGCGCCGACGAACTGTGCCGGTTCGCCGTCCTGTTCGGTGACCCGCAGCTCGCCCTGACCGCCGTCCAGCGCGTCCTGGAGGTGACCGCCGAGGAGGTCCAGGAGATCGCCAAGGCCCGCCTGCGGCCCGACAACCGCGCGGTGCTCGTCTACGAGCCGGTCGCCGCCGTCACGGAGGGCGCCGAGGCCGCCGCCGCAGAGGCCCCCGAGGCCGCCACCACCGCCGAAGTCACCGACGAGAACGAGGAGTCGGCGAAGTGACCGAGCTCGCGACCATGGACTTCCACCCGCAGCCCCAGGCCGGCGAGGCACGGCCCTGGGCCTTCCCGGAGCCCGAGCGCGGCACGCTGGACAACGGCCTGACCGTACTGCGCTGCCACCGCCCCGGCCAGCAGGTCGTCGCCGTGGAGGTGCTGCTCGACGCGCCCCTGGACGCCGAGCCCGCGGGCCTGGACGGCGTCGCCACGATCATGGCGCGGGCCTTCTCGGAGGGCACCGACAAGCACTCCGCCGAGGAGTTCGCCGCCGAGCTGGAGCGCTGCGGCGCCACCCTCGACGCGCACGCCGACCACCCCGGCGTCCGCCTCAGCCTCGAGGTCCCCGTCTCGCGGCTCCCCAAGGCGCTCGGCCTCGTCGCCGACGCCCTCAGGGCGCCCGCGTTCGCGGACGGCGAGATCGAGCGGCTGGTGCGCAACCGGCTCGACGAGATCCCGCACGAGCTGGCCAACCCGGCCCGCCGCGCCGCCAAGGAGCTCTCCAAGGAGCTGTTCCCGACCGGCTCGCGCATGTCGCGTCCGCGCCAGGGCACCGAGGACACCGTCGAGAACATCGACTCGGCGGCCGTGCGCGCCTTCTACGAGAAGCACGTCCGTCCCGCCACGGCCACCGCGGTCGTCGTCGGCGACCTCACCGGGGTCGACCTCGGCACGCTGCTCGGCGACACCCTGGGCGCCTGGACCGGCTCCTCCGCCGAGCCGCGGCCCGTGCCCCCGGTGACCGCCGACGACACCGGCCGCGTCGTCATCGTGGACCGTCCCGGCGCCGTCCAGACGCAGCTGCTCATCGGCCGTGTCGGCGCGGACCGGCACGACCGGGTGTGGCCGGCCCAGGTGCTCGGCACGTACTGCCTCGGCGGCACCCTCACCTCCCGCCTGGATCGCGTCCTGCGCGAGGAGAAGGGCTACACCTACGGTGTGCGGGCGTTCGGCCAGGTGCTGCGCTCCGCGCCCGACGGCACGGGTGCCTCACTGCTCGCGATCAGCGGCTCCGTGGACACGCCCAACACCGGTCCCGCGCTGGCGGACCTGTGGACCGTGCTGCGCACCCTCGCCGAGGGAGGCCTGACGGACGCCGAGCGTGACGTGGCCGTGCAGAACCTCGTCGGGGTCGCGCCCCTCAAGTACGAGACGGCGGCGGCCGTCGCGGGCACGCTGGCCGACCAGGTCGAGCAGCACCTGCCCGACGACTACCAGGCGGCGCTGTACCGGCAGTTGGCCGAGACGGGCACCGTGGAAGCCACCGCGGCCGTCGTGAACGCCTTCCCGGTGGACCGACTGGTGACCGTCCTCGTCGGTGACGCCGCGCAGATCGAGGAGCCCGTGGGCGCCCTCGGCATCGGCGAAGTGACCGTCGTCCGGGCCGAGTAGAAGCCCGCTCACGGCCCAGGACGGACCGAGGGGAACACGCGGCACCGGCGGGACGGAACACCCGCCGACGCCGGGGCCCTGGTGGCTGAAGTGCCACCAGGGCCCCTTTTTGCCCGTATTGGGGGAGAGAAGGGCCGTCTGCCCTGTGGCGTACGCTACAAAACCTACCTTTCGTTTGTCGTTCGAAAGGCGTGCCCCTTAGCGTCGGTCCGGCTGTTCGTCAGGCACCATGCCGCGCCCGCGGCACCGGACAGTCATCGCCGAGTCCCCGCATGGCGCGAGCCAGGGGAGCCGGGGACCCAACCGCAGTCCCCTGGGGTGAATCGGAGGACCTCCACCTGGTGGAGGGAGTCCGTAGGAGACCTTCCTGCTCCGAACCCGTCAGCTAACCCGGTAGGCGAGAGGGAAGGAAAGGACCAGCCACTTCATGGCGTTCAGTTGCGCCACCGGGAAGCATCGCCGTCCCAGCCGGGTGAAGCAGGCCACCACACGCACCATGGGTGTCGCCGCGCTCACCACCACCGGCGTCATCGGCACCCTGTCCGGCCCCGCGTTCGCCGCGGAACCCTCCGCCGAGCAGACCGGCCTCACCCTCGCCCTCAGCATCGGTGACTCGGTGGCCGAGCAGGTCGGCGCCCAGGCCGCCGCCCAGCGGCAGGCCGCCGAGGCGGCCGCGCAGCAGGAGGCCCGAGAGAAGGCCGAGGCACTGGCGGAGAAGCGTGCCGCGGAGAAGGCCGAGCAGGAACGCAAGGCCGAGGAGCGCGCCGCCCGCGAGGCCGAGCGCAAGCGCCTCAACACCTACGTCTCCCCGATCGCCGGCTCGTACGTCTCCACCGGCTACCGGACGGGTGGTGCCGTCTGGTCCTCCGGCACCCACACCGGCGTCGACTTCCACGCCGCCTCCGGCACCACCGTGCGGTCGGTCGGCTCCGGCACCGTCGTGGCGGCGGGCTGGGGCGGCGCGTACGGCAACCAGATCGTCATCAGAATGCACGACGGCACGTACACCCAGTACGGCCACCTGTCGTCCATCGCCGTCTCTGTCGGCCAGACGGTGACTCCCGGCCAGCACATCGGCCTCTCCGGAGCGACCGGCAACGTCACGGGCGCCCATCTGCACTTCGAGGCGCGCACGACGGCCGAGTACGGCTCGGACATCGACCCTGTCGCCTACCTGCGCGCGCACGGCGTGAACGTCTGACACCCCCCGAGACGTCACGCCCTGCCGCGACAACCCTCAAGGCGACCACCCATGGGGCCGCAACCCCCAGGGCCGGAGCGCGAGCCCCCTGCGGCGGACAGCCCGCCCCGCGCCTCCGGCTCAGCCGCCCCACGAGGCCCCGGCTCACCGAGCCGGGGCTTTCGCCGTTCCGGTATGTCCGTACGTCCGCTGTCCAAAAAATATCCATAGATTCCGGCCCGGCATCGGAAATTCTGCCCCGCTGCAATAGAGTCGCCTGAACACGCGTCAATCGACGGTGTTTCGCGGGGATTAAGGCGGAGGTCCGGTCATGCGTATTCCGGCGCACTCGGTATGCACGGCGATCCGTGATGACATCGTCGCGGGTGTCTACGAGCGCGGCAGCCGGCTCACCGAGGAACTGCTGGCGCGCCGCTACGGCGTCTCACGCGTCCCCGTGCGCGAGGCCCTGCGCACCCTGGAGGCGGAGGGCTTCGTGGTCACCCGCCGGCACGCGGGCGCCTGCGTCGCGGAGCCGACCGAGCAGGAGGCCGCCGACCTGCTGGAGATGCGCCTGCTGCTGGAGCCGCTGGGTGCCGCGCGGGCCGCCCAGCGCCGTACCGAGGCGCACCTCAAGGTGCTGCGCGGCCTGGTCAGGCTGGGTCAGGAGCGGGCCCGGCGGGGCCACAGCGAGGATCTGCGCTCCCTGGACGGCTGGTTCCACGAGACGCTCGCCCAGGCCTCCGGCAGTCCCGCGCTGACCTCGACGCTCGCCCAGCTGCGGCACAAGATCGCCTGGATGTACACGGTGGAGGCGCTCGCCGATCCGGTGGAGTCCTGGGCCGAGCACGGAGCCATCGTCGACGCCGTCGCGCGCGGGGACGGCGAGCGGGCGCGGGCGGTCACGGCCCTGCACGCCGAGCGCGCGGCCGACGCGCACCGCCCGCGGTTCTCCCGTGCGGACCGCGCGGATCGTGTGAGAACTTCGCAACAACGCGTAAACATGACGGGCCTGCGGTATTAACACAGGGGCCGTATACAAAGAGGGGACAGAATTCGCGGGGGATTTCTTCTGCTGCCCGGAATCCGCTTATTCGGCGGTGTGCGAGAGGTGAATCCGGCGTCGGCGGCGAGTGGCATCCGCTGTCCGCCGAAAGGAAATGCGAGGGGCCCGCCCGATATTCCGGGCGAGCCCTTCACGTATGCGCCGATGGCCTCTTCGGGCCTAGGCGGGTGACGTCCGCGCCGTCACTCAGACGGTCTCGGGAAGCTCGTCGAGCCCCTCGGAGACCAGCTTGGCCAGCCGGTCCAGCGCGGCGTCCGCGCCCTCGGCGTCGGAGGCGAGGACGATCTCCTCGCCGCCCTGGGCGCCCAGGCCCAGCACCGCCAGCATGGAGGCCGCGTTGACGGGGGTCCCGCCGGCCTTGGAGATCGTCACGGGGACTCCGGAGGCCGTGGCGGCCCGGACGAAGAGGGAGGCGGGACGGGCGTGGAGGCCCTCGGCCCAGCCGACGTTGACGCGGCGCTCAGCCATGTGATGCTGCCCTTCGATGTTTCAGAGGGTTGTCTAGACCATTTTCCCATACGGTGAAGCGGCCCCGGACGTGGCCCACGGCCTGACCGCCGTCCGGTGCCGGCCCCCAGACTGCCCCGCGCCCTTGCCGGGCGCGAGCCGTACGCTGGGGAACCATGCAGACCTCGCCGGACCGGCACGAGTACCCCGCTCACTGGGAGGCCGACGTGGTGCTGCGCGACGGCGGCACCGCACGCATCAGGCCCATCACCGTTGATGACGCCGAGCGCCTGGTCAGCTTCTACGAGCAGGTCTCCGACGAGTCGAAGTACTACCGCTTCTTCGCGCCGTACCCTCGCCTGTCCGCCAAGGACGTCCACCGCTTCACACACCACGACTTCGTGGACAGGGTGGGACTCGCGGCCACGGTCGGCGGCGAGTTCATCGCCACCGTACGCTACGACCGCATCAACGCCGACGGTCTGCCCGCCTCCGCACCCGCCGACGAGGCCGAGGTCGCCTTCCTCGTCCAGGACGCCCACCAGGGCAGGGGAGTCGCCTCCGCCCTCCTCGAACACATCGCGGCGGTCGCCCGGGAACGGGGCATCCGCCGCTTCGCCGCCGAGGTGCTGCCCGCCAACACCAAGATGATCAAGGTGTTCACGGACGCCGGCTACCAGCAGAAGCGCAGCTTCGAGGACGGCGTCGTCCGCCTGGAGTTCGGCCTGGAGCCCACCGACCGCTCCCTCGCGGTGCAGCGCGCGCGGGAGCAGCGCGCCGAGGCCCGCTCGGTGCAGCGGCTGCTCGCCCCCGGCTCGGTCGCCGTCGTCGGCGTGGGCCGCGCACCCGGGGGAGTGGGCCGCAGCGTCCTCACCAACCTCCGGGAGGCGGGCTTCACCGGGCGCCTGTACGCGGTGAACCGGGCCGTCACGAATCAGGAGATCGACGGCGTCCCCGCGTACCGCTCCATGGGCGAGATCACCGAACCCGTCGATCTCGCGGTCGTCGCCGTCCCCGCGGAGCAGGTCCCCGGCGTCGTCGACGCGTGCGGCGCGCACGGCGTGCAGGGACTCGTGGTGGTCTCCGCCGGGTACGCCGAGAGCGGCCCCGAGGGACGCGAGCGCCAGCGTGAACTGCTGCGCCGGGTGCGGACGTACGGCATGCGCCTCGTCGGCCCCAACGCGTTCGGGATCATCAACACCTCGCCCGAGGTCCGGCTCAACGCCTCCCTGGCGCCGCAGGCGCCGCGCCCCGGGCGGATCGGGCTGTTCGCCCAGTCCGGCGCCATCGGCATCGCCCTGCTGTCCCGGCTGCACCGGCGCGGCGGGGGTGTGACCGGCGTCACGGGCGTGTCGACCTTCGTGTCCTCCGGCAACCGCGCCGACGTCTCCGGCAACGAC
Organism: Streptomyces poonensis; assembly: GCF_014650915.1. Classification (GTDB taxonomy): domain Bacteria; phylum Actinomycetota; class Actinomycetes; order Streptomycetales; family Streptomycetaceae; genus Streptomyces; species Streptomyces poonensis. Next base: position 113,189 of record NZ_BMVW01000019.1, read on the forward strand.
GTCCTGCAGTACTGGTACGACGACCCGGACACCGACGTCGCCCTGATGTACCTGGAGTCGATCGGCAACCCCCGCAAGTTCACCCGCCTCGCGCGCCGTACGGCCGCCGTCAAGCCGCTGGTCGTGGTCCAGGGGGCACGGTACGGCGGAGCGGCGCCCACGGGCCACGCCGTACGGGCCACGCGGCTGCCGCACGCCACGGTGTCCGCGCTGCTGCGGCAGGCCGGGGTGATCCGCGTCGACACGATCACCGAGCTGGTCGACACGGGCCTGCTGCTGGCCCGCCAGCCCCTGCCCGCCGGCCCGCGCGTGGCGATCCTCGGCAACTCCGAGTCGCTCGGGCTGCTGACCTACGACGCGTGCCTGGCTGAAGGGCTGCGGCCGCTGCCGCCGCTGGATCTGACCACCGCGGCTTCCGCGGAGGACTTCCACACGGCCCTCACGCGCGCGCTGGCGGACGACGCGTGCGACGCCGTCGTCGTGACCGCCATCCCGCGCGTGGGCGAGGCCCCGGCCTCCGACGAGGCCCTCGCCGCGGCGCTGCGCTCGGCCGCCGCCACGGCCCCGGCCAAGCCGGTCCTCGTGGTCCACGTCGAGATCGGCGGACTCGCCGACGCCCTCTCCAAGGCCGCGGGCACCGCACCCCACGCCGCCCCGCCCCTGTCCGACACGGAACCGGCCCCCACGCGCGCGGACGACGCCCCGCCCGCCGAGGACACCCGGCGCATCCCCGCCTACCCCGCCGCCGAGCGCGCGGTCCGGGCCCTCGCCGAGGCCGTCAAGTACGCCCAATGGCGCCGCGATGCCGCCGAGCCCGGCAAGGTCCCCGAGTACGACGACATCGACGAGAAGGGCGCGGCCGGGCAGATCGACGCGCTGCTGGAGGCCGGCGAGGGACTGACGCTCGGCACCGCCCAGACACGCGAGCTGCTCGCCCGGTACGGGATCGCGGTGCGCGAGGCCCGGCCCGCCCCGAGCCCCGACGAGGCCGTCCTCGCCGCACGCGCCCTCGGCTACCCGGTCGCCCTCAAGGCCACCGCCCCCCACCTGCGCCACCGCGCCGACCTGGGCGGCGTACGGCTGGACCTGGCGGACGAGGAGCAACTGCGCCGCGCGTACACCGAGTTGACCGACCTCTTCGGCACGCCCGCGGAGCTGCGCCCCGTCGTCCAGGCCATGGCCCCGCGCGGCGTCGACACCGTCGTCCGGGCCGTGATCGACCCGGCGGCCGGAGCGGTGCTCTCCTTCGGGCTCGCCGGGGCCGCCTCCCAACTGCTCGGCGACATGGCGCACCGCCTGATACCGGTCGCCGACCGGGACGCGGCCTCCCTGGTCCGGTCGATCCGGACGGCGCCGCTCCTGTTCGGCTGGCGGGGCTCCGCGCCCGTGGACACCGGAGCCCTCGAAGAACTGCTGCTGCGGGTGTCGCGGCTGGTCGACGACCATCCCGAGGTCGTCGGCATCTCCCTGGAGCCGGTCGTCGTCGCCGACCGGGGCCTGAGCGTCCTCGACGCCACCGTACGGCTCGCGCGCCCGCCGGCCCGGGACGACCTCGGCCCGCGGACGCTTCCCGTGTACTGAGACGCTTCACGCACCGAGGTGCTTGCCGCGTACCTGAGCACTTGCCGCGTACTGAGCGGTGCCTCGCAGTCAGTGCGCCCCCGTAGGATGGAGGACATGGCCAAGACCAGTACGACGACCCAGGGGCTGCGGGCGGCGATCGAGCGCAGCGGCTACTACCCGGCTCTCGTGGCCGAGGCGGTGGAGGCCGCCGTCGGCGGCGAGGCCATCCGGTCGTACCTGGTCCACCAGGAGACGACGTTCGACGCCAACGAGGTGCGGCGGCACGTGACCGTGCTCGTCCTCACCGGCAACCGCTTCATCGTCAGCCACACCGACGAGCAGGCGGCGGACACCACCTCCCCGACGCCGTACGCCACGACGTCCACCGAGTCCGTGAAACTCGGCCGGATCTCCTCGGTCGTCGTCAGCCGCGTGGTCGCCAACCCGGAGTCGTACACGCCTGGCAACCTGCCCCGCGAGGTCGTCCTGACCATCGGCTGGGGCGCCGTCTCCCGCATCGACCTGGAGCCCGCCGCCTGCGGCGACCCCAACTGTGACGCGGACCACGGCTACACGGGCAACTCGACGGCGGACGACCTCAGCCTGCGCGTCAGCGAGGCCGGCGACGGCCCCGAGACGGTGCGCCAGGCCCTCGCCTTCGCCCAGGCCCTCTCCGAGGCGACCGCGGACGTCACCCGCTGATGGCGCTTCCTGCCTGGGACGACCCGGAACCCCTCGCCATCGGCTCCGCCCCCCTGCCCGAGTACGGCACCGGCTCGCTCGCCGATCTGCTGCCCACGCTCGCGGCGGGCCTGGGCGTCCCCGGCATGACCGCCGCGATACCGGAGCTGACCCCGGCCGACCGGAACTGCGTCTTCCTGATCGACGGGCTGGGCTGGGAGCAGCTGAAGGCCCACCCGGACGAGGCCCCGTACCTGACCTCGCTGCTCGCCACCTCGCGCGGCGGCACCGGACGCCCGATCACCGCGGGTTACCCGGCGACCACCGCCACCTCGCTGGCCTCCGTGGGCACCGGCCTGCCGCCGGGCGCACACGGCCTGCCCGGCTACACGGTCCGCAACCCGGACACCGGCGAGCTGATGAACCAGCTCCGCTGGAAGCCGTGGACCCCGCCGGCCGTCTGGCAGCCGTACCCCACCGTCTTCCAGCTGGCCGACCGCGCGGGCGTGCACACCGCGCAGGTCTCCTCGCCCACCTTCGAGCACACCCCGCTGACCCAGATCGCGCTCAGCGGCGGAACGTTTCACGGCCGTCTCTCCGGCGAGGAACGCATGGACCTCGCGGCCCGGCAACTGGCCGAGGGAGACCGCTCGCTGGTCTACACGTACTACGCCGAGGTCGACGGCAAGGGCCACCGCTTCGGCGTCGACTCGGACGCCTGGCGCGGCCAGCTCGGACATGTGGACCGCCTGGTCCAGCGCCTCGCGGAGCAGCTCCCGCCGCGTACGGCCCTGTACGTCACCGCCGACCACGGCATGATCGACATCCCCTTCGACGAACAGCACCGCATCGACTTCGACGAGGACTGGGAGCTGCGCGCCGGGGTCGCCCTGCTGGGCGGCGAGGGGCGCGCCCGCCATGTCTACGCGCTGCCCGGCGCCGCGAGGGACGTGCTGGCCGTCTGGCGCGAGGTGCTCGGCGAGCAGTTCTGGGTGGCTTCGCGCGACGAGGCGGTCGCGGCGGGCTGGTTCGGTCCGGCCGTCGAGGACCGGGTGTACGACCGGATCGGCGACGTGGTCGCGGCGGCCCATGACGACGTCCTGCTCATCGCCTCCGAGCGGGAACCGAACGAGTCCTCGATGACCGGTAACCACGGCTCGATGACCCCGGCGGAACAACTGGTCCCGCTTCTGGAAGTGCGCACCTGACCGTCATGCCCCGAGCGAGCCGAGCCCTCCGCGCACGCCCTTCGGCACCGCGCGCTCCGGAGCGCCGACGACGCCGACGCCCGCCCCACCGAATCCACCGAGCCCATTCCGCCCGAAAGGTCCCCGACGTCCCATGCCCGAGCTGGTGTTCTTCTCCGGAACGATGGACTGCGGGAAGTCGACCCTGGCCCTCCAGATCGAGCACAACCGCTCGGCACGCGGCCTCCAGGGCATGATCTTCAGCCGTGACGACCGCGCGGGCGAGGGCAAGCTGTCGTCGCGGCTCGGCCTGGTCACGGACGCCGTGGAGGTCGCGGACGGCCAGGATCTGTACGCCCACCTCGTGGACCACCTCTCCCAGGGCAACCGCGCGGACTACGTGATCGCGGACGAGGCGCAGTTCCTCGCCCCCGAGCAGATCGACCAGCTGGCCCGGGTGGTGGACGACCTGGGCATCGACGTCTACGCGTTCGGCATCACCACCGACTTCCGCTCCAAGCTGTTCCCCGGCTCCCAGCGCCTCGTGGAGCTCGCCGACCGGGTGGAGGTCCTCCAGGTCGAGGCCCTGTGCTGGTGCGGCGCCCGCGCCACCCACAACGCCCGCACGATCGGCGGGCGCATGGTCGTCGAGGGGGCCCAGGTGGTCGTCGGCGACGTCAACCAGTCCGGTGCCATCGGCTACGAGGTCCTCTGCCGCCGCCACCACCGGCGCCGTATGACGGCGGCCACGGCACGGGCGGGCGCCCTGTCGCCGGACGTGCTGCCGGTGGACGCGGAGCCGGCGGCGCAGCCGTCAGCCCACCCCGTCCACCAGTGAGAACACCGCCCCCTCCGGATCGGCCACCGTCGCGACCCGCCCGTGGGCGGTGTCGTGGGCCGGTTCGAGGAGCCGGCCGCCGAGATCGCACGCACGGGTGAGCGCCTCGTCGGTGTCGGTGACCTGGAAATAGGTGAGCCAGTGCGGGCCGCGGTCATGGCTCAGGGCGCTCCCGACGCCGCGGATGCCGGCCACGGGGTGTCCCTTGAGATGGAGGGCGACGTGGTCGGGGCCGGCGGGAGCGGCCGGCTCGTCCTCGTAGCCGAAGACGGTCCGGTAGAACTTCGCGACGACGGACGTGTCGCGGACGAGGAGTTCGTGCCAGGCGGGGGCGCCGGGTTCGCACGTCACGGTGGTGCCGAGGTGCACCGACGCCTGCCAGATGCCGAAGACGGCGCCCGAGGGGTCCGAGGCGATGGCCAGCCGGCCCGCCTCGGCGGCGTCCAGGGGACCCACCCCGACCGTGCCCCCGCAGTGCCGCACCAGCTCGGCCGTCGCATCCGCGTCCTCCGAGGCCAGATAGGGCGTCCACGCGACGGGCAGATGGCGGTCGGGCGGCAGCTGACCGATCCCGGCCACCTCGCGGCCGTCCAGCAGGGCCCGTACGTACGGCCCCAGTTGCCGCGGCCCCGGCCGGAACTCCCAGCCGAACAGCGCACCGTAGAACTCCTGGGTCGCGGCCACCCGGTGCACCATCAGGCTCACCCAGCAGGGTGTGCCGGGCGGGTGCGCCGCATCGTCCGGGACGGCCGGTCCCCGTGCCTCGGTCATCGTCACTCTCTTCCCGGCCCCTCGCGGCGGCCGTGTCACATCCGCTCGGATACGCGCGTGCCGCGGTGGTGCGCGTTCACGTCCCGTTCGTGCTGTGCCCTGCCCCGTGCGCACCACGTGTTGCTCGCGCGACGTCCGGTACAGCGGGTTCCAGCCGCGCTGCTGCCGTACGGCGGCAGCAGCGGAAGGATGCCTGGATTATCGCTTCTCTTCCCGTTCCGCACGCCAGGCGCGCGGCGTCGCTCAGAGGTGCGACATGTACTTCGCCCCGCAGGGGTCGTGATCGGACCGGTCCGGCGGGCAGAGTAATCGGACCCGCAGAAGGCGGCCACCCTGTGCGCGAGGATGAGGGCCATGAATCCCATCATCTCCGCGTCCGAACTGGCCGGGGCCCTCGCGGGCCCGAAGGCGCCGGTCCTGCTCGACGTCCGCTGGCAGCTGGGCGGCCCGAATCTGCGGCCCGAGTACGAGAAGGCGCACATCCCGGGAGCCGTCTTCGTCGATCTGGACACCGAACTCGCCGGTCCCGCGGGATCCGGCGGCCGGCATCCGCTGCCCGGCCTGGACGTCTTCGGTGCCGCGATGCGGGCGGCCGGTGTCTCGCCGGGCCGGGAGGTCGTCGTGTACGACGGCGGGCTCGGCTGGGCCGCCGCGCGCGCGTGGTGGCTGCTGCGCTGGACGGGGCACCCTTCGGTACGGGTCCTGGACGGCGGTCTGGCCGCCTGGGACGGCCCGTTGACCTCGGAGGTTCCCCGGCCGGACCCGGGGACCTTCACACCCGAGCCGGGCGCCCTGCCGCTCCTGGACGCCGACGGGGCGGCCGCGGTGGCGCGCACCGGGCTGCTGCTGGACGCGCGGGCGGCCGAGCGTTACCGCGGCGACGTCGAGCCCATCGACCCGGTCGGCGGCCACATCCCGGGCGCGGTCTCCGCGCCCACCAGCGAGAACGTGGACGACGCGGGCCGCTTCCTGCCCGCCGGCCGACTCGCCGACCGCTTCGGGGCGCTGGGCGCGGCCGGGGCGTCCGAGGTGGGCGTCTACTGCGGGTCGGGCGTGTCCGCCGCCCACCAGGTCCTCGCCCTGGCCGCCGCGGGCATCCCGGCCGCCCTGTACGTGGGCTCGTGGTCGGAGTGGAGCCGGGACGGCGACCGCCCGGTGGCGAAGGGCCCGGACCCCCGGTGACCGGACCGGTGACCGGACCGGTGACCGGACTTCCGGTGACCGGTCCCCGGTGACGCCGACGGCCGCGTGAGGCCTGCCGGAGAAGGCGCTCGCAGGGAAAGGGGCCCGCATCTGAACGATGCGGGCCCCTGGCGCGTACGAGTGACTAGTCCTGCTTCTTCCGCCGCGTACCGAACACGATCTCGTCCCAGCTCGGCACCGCCGCACGGCGCCCGGGACGGACGCCGTCCGCCTCGGCCTGGCGGTCGGTGGCCCCGATGAGCCGGTCCCGGTGGCTGGTGACCGAGCGCGGCATGAGGACGTCCGCGTAGGCCGAACCGGCCGAGGCCGCGGGCGCCGGGGGCTCCTCGGCCTCCGGCTCGGGCGCGCCCTCCTCCGGTGTCTCGGCGGGCAGTTCGGGCACGACCAGGTCGCCCCGGTAGCTGGGGACGGCCTCCAGGATGCTCGTGAGCGAGTCGCGGTCGCCGGCGCTCTCCTCGATCGGCTCGGGCGACGACGGGGCCTGCGGGACGGGACGTTCCGCCTGGCGGTCCAGGGGGCGGTCCCGTGGCAGCCGTGCGATGCGGGGCACGAACGGGAAGCTGGGCTCGGCGGTCCCGAGGTCGTCGGACTCGCCGATCAGGGAGCGCGCCTCGTCGTCGACGGCCTGTACGAGCCGCCGGGGCGGGTCGTACGTCCAGCTCGCGGAGTGGGGTTCACCGGCGACCCGGTAGACGAGCAGCACCTCCCAGGTGCCGTCGTCGCGCCGCCACGAGTCCCACTGGACGGTGTCCTTCTCGGCGCCCCGCAGCAGCAGCCGCTCCTGGACGGCCTCGCCGAGCTGCGGACCCGCGGCGTTCTCCCCGGGCCTGCGGACCGGCGTCTTGCGGGCCCGCTCGGCCATGAAGGCGCGCTCGGCGAGCACGGGGCCCTCGAAGCGTCGTACCCGGTCGACGGGGATGCCGGCGAGCTGCGCGACCTCCTCGGCCGACGCGCCGGCACGTATACGGGCCTGGATGTCGCGGGGGCGGAGATGGCTCTCCACCTCGATCTCGATCTGACCGAGGCGGGGACGGTCGCCGCGCACCGCGGCGCGCAGCCGTTCGTCGATCGGAAGCGTGTACTCCGTGGCGTCGGCAGCCTTCAGCACCAGCCGTGTGCCGTCATTGGAGACGGCCACGACACGCAGTTCGGGCATGGGGACCTCCCGGGTGGTGCCTGCCGACGTCACGTGCGTCGCTGCTTCCGCTAGTCGAGTGTGGCCTGCCCGGGTGCAGCCTGCCACAACCTTGCCGAGTTGCCCGGCGTGTCGGGCGTGGGCCCTGGGCCGCCGTTATGGCACGGTAACCAATTCGCAACGCTAAGTGACGAATCTCATCACCCTGTGCAAAGCTCCCCCTCCCGGCGGTCCTCAAAGGCCCCGGACACCCTGGCGGGAGTCCGGACCCAGGGATCGCAACAGTACTCCATTCGGGCCACTTGCGTGGATCGGCACGCCGCCGAACTTTCCCCGAAGGGCGGGAGTTGGCCGTCCGAAGCATCACTTTCGTGTGGGTAAGGCGTGGCGCACTTCACGGAATCTCCAGAAACGGAACCAATGGTTTCGCTCGTACGTCCCCCTCTCGTGCAATCGGACGACCAAGTACGGGAAAGGTAGGCAAGCCCCGGGAATGCGCGCCAAAGCGGACGACGGCGAGGAAAAGGCGGACGACGGTGAGGAAAGGGAGGGCGGTGGGGGCCGCGGGAACAAGCTCGACCTGAGCCTTCCCCAGGTCGCCGGGAGTGCGGTGGCCGCTGTGGTGGCCGCCAGACTCGCGTCGTACTTCGGCGTCTACGGGACGATCCTCGGCGCCGGTGTGGTGAGCGTCATCGCCACCTGCGGAGGCACGGTCCTCCAGCACTTCCTGCGGCGCACCGGCGAACAGCTGCGCGACGCCGCGGCGCAGACCAGGCCCGCGGAGCAACCGGTCCGGGCACCCGGGGAATTCGGCGCGGCGACCGTCCACCGCGCGCGGGCCAGGGGCCGGCGGCGGCCCGTGATCGCCGCCGCTGTGGTCTTCGGTGTCACGATGGCCGGAATCACCACGTACGAACTGGTCTCCGGCACCGGCCTCGGCGGCGGGAACAGCACCACCGTCGGCGATGCCCTGTCCGGGCACAACAAGCCGTCGTCCTCGGACGATCCGGGTTCCTCCGGCTCCTCGGACTCGACGGACTCCACCGATCCCACCGACTCGACCGGCTCCACGGACGACTCCGGTTCCCCGGACTCCCCGGGTGCCGTGGAGGACGGCGGGCCGTCCTCCACGACGCCGTCCGCGACGAGCGGCGGTACGCCCACGGACGGCGCCTCCGCGGAGGACGGCGGCAGCGGTACGGAGGGGAGCCCGGCACCGGACGCCACCGAGAGTTCCGCCGGCGAGGAGCCGGGCGCGGACCCGGCCCCGAGCGCGTCGGCTACGAGCCCAGCACCCTCCGCAGATAGTCGTTCTGGAACCGCCGATCCGGATCGAGCCGGTTCCGCAGCGCCGTGAACTCGGCGAACCGGGGGTACGTCTCGGCGAGGTAATCGGCGTCGCGCGTGTGCACCTTGCCCCAGTGCGGCCGCCCGTCGTGCGCGGTGAAGATCCGCTCGGCGGCGGTGAAGTACGCCCGGTGCGGGGTGCCTTTGAACATGTGGACGGCGATGTAGGCGCTGTCGCGGCCGGACGCGGTGGAGAGCGTGATGTCGTCGGCCGGGGCCGTGCGGACCTCCACGGGGAAGCTGACGCGCAGCGGCGAGCGGTCGACCATCGCCTTCAGCTCACGCAGCGTGTCCACCAGGGCGGCGCGCGGGACGGCGTACTCCATCTCCACGAAGCGCACCCGGCGCGGGGACGTGAAGACCTTGTAGGGAATGTCGGTGTACGCGCGCGCGGACAGAGCGCGGCTGGATATTCGCGCGATCGAGGGGACCGTGGCGGGCACGGCGCGACCCACCCAGTTGGCCACCTGGAAGACGCCGTTGGAGAGGAACTCGTCCTCCAGCCAGCCGCGCACCTGGCTCACCGGTCGCTTCGGGCCCGCGCTGCGGTTGTTGCGCTTGGTGTTGGTGTTGCCGGTGTGCGGGAACCAGTAGAACTCGAAGTGCTCGTTCTCGGCCCAGAGCTGGTCGAACTCGGCGAGGACCCGGTCGAGGGGCATCGGTTCCTCGCGTGCCGCGAGCAGGAAGACCGGTTCCACGGCGAACGTGACCGCGGTGACGATCCCCAGGGCGCCGAGGCCGACGCGGGCCGCCGCGAAGACGTCCGCGTTCTCCTCGCGGGAGCAGGTGAGGACCGAGCCGTCGGCGGTGACCAGTTCGAGTGCCGTGACCTGGGCGGCGAGCGAGCCCGACTCGCGGCCGGTGCCGTGGGTGCCGGTGCTGATCGCGCCGGACACCGTCTGCTCCATGATGTCGCCCATGTTCGTGAGCGAGAGGCCCTCGCGCGCGAGCGCCACGTTGAGCCGCTTGAGCGGGGTACCGGCCTCGACGGTGACCGTCATGGCGTCCCGGTCGATCCCGCGGATACCGGTCAGCAGATCGGGGCGGATCATGACGCCGTCGGTCGCGGCGGCGGCCGTGAAGGAGTGCCCGGTGCCGACCGCCTTCACCCGCAGGCCGTCCTCGGCGGCTTCCCGTACGGCCGCAGAGAGCTCCTCGACCGAGGCGGGCACGACCTCCCGTACCGGCCGGGCGGTGATGTTGCCCGCCCAGTTATGCCACGCCCGGCCGCTCGTGGTCGTCCCGCTCCCCGTGCCGCTCATGGGTCCCCTCCCGCTGCGCAGCCGGCCTGCGCAGCCGGCGGTACCCGAGGAAACCGACCGCGACCGCGACGGCCCCGGCGACCGCCGGCACCCCGTACCCGGCCTCCGCCCCGGCGGCGGCGATCACCCAGCCGGACACGGAGGAACCGAGCGCGACCCCGACCGCCAGACCTGTGCTCACCCAGGTCATCCCCTCGGTCAGTTGCGCGCGTGGTACGTGCTCCTCGACGAGGGCCATCGTCGTGATCATCGTCGGTGCGATGGCGAGGCCCGCCACGAAGAGCGCCACGGCCAGAAACGGCAGGTTCCCGACCAGTTGGAGGGGGATCATACTCACGGCCATGGCGCACACACCCAGCAGCCACCGGCGCTCGGCGGCCCCGGCGAAGCGCAGCAGCCCGAAGACGATGCCCGCGACGCAGGAACCCGCGGCGTACAGGGCGAGGACGACGCTCGCGGCGCCCTTGTGCCCCTGTTCCTCGGCGAAGGCCACGGTGACCACGTCGACCGCTCCGAAGATCGTGCCGGTCGCCACGAACGTGAGCACGAGGACCTGCAGGCCGGGCGAGCGCAGGGCCGAGCCGCCCACCCCGTGCTGTTCACGCGGATGCGGCTCCGGCTCGGTGGCGCGCTGGGAGGTCAGCCAGAGGACGCCGGCCGCGAGGAAGCAGGCGGCGAGGAGAGGACCGGCCTCCGGGAACCACGCGGTCGACAGGCCGATGGAGATGATCGGCCCGAAGATGAAGCAGACCTCGTCGATCACGGACTCGAAGGAGTACGCGGTGTGCAGCTGCGGGGTGCCCCGGTAGATGGCCGCCCAGCGCGCGCGGGTCATCGCTCCGAGGCTGGGCGTGCAGCCGACGCCCGCCGAGCACACGAAGAGCACCCAGTCCGGCCACTGGTAGTGCGCGGCGAGCAGCAGCCCGGCCGCCGCGGCCAGGGTGAGCAGCATGGCCGGGCGCAGCACCCGGCGCTGCCCGTACTGGTCCACCAGACGCGAGACCTGAGGGCCGGCCACCGCGGCGGACAGCGCGATGGTGCCCGACAGTGTCCCGGCGAGGCCGTAGCGGCCGGTGAGCTGGGAGACCATCGTCACCACGCCGATGCCCATCATCGACAGCGGCATCCGGCCGAGGAGACCCGCGGCGGTGAAGGCCTTGGTGCCGGGAGCGGCGAACAGGGCGAAGTAGGGGCTGGGCACGGGGTCTCCGGGAGTCTGCCGTGGAATCCGGTAAGCCCGGACGAGGATAAGTAAGGCGTGACTTTCGTCGATACAGCTTACGAGTTAGGTAACCCTAATGCATGGCGGAACGCGGGCCGCGAGCCCGGCTGTCGGTGGTGGGTGGCAGGATCGTAGACATGCCCGACGCAACTGACCCGACCCCGTACGACGCACTGCTGCTCCTCTCCTTCGGAGGCCCGGAGGGACCGGACGACGTGGTCCCGTTCCTGGAGAACGTGACCCGTGGCCGCGGCATCCCCAAGGAACGCCTCAAGGAGGTGGGCCAGCATTACTTCCTGTTCGGCGGGGTCAGCCCCATCAACGACCAGAACCGAGCCCTGCTCGACGCGCTGCGCAAGGACTTCGCGGAGCACGGCCTGAACCTGCCGGTCTACTGGGGCAACCGCAACTGGGCGCCGTACCTGACGGACACCCTGCGCGAGATGGTCGCCGACGGCCGCCGCCGCATCCTCGTCCTCGCCACCAGCGCGTACGCCTCGTACTCGGGCTGCCGCCAGTACCGGGAGAACCTCGCCGACGCCCTGGCGACCCTGGAGGCGGAGGGCCTGGAGCTGCCGCGGATCGACAAGCTGCGGCACTACTTCAACCACCCGGGCTTCATCGAGCCCATGATCGAGGGCGTGCTGGAGTCCCTCGCCGACCTCCCCGCGGATGTGCGGGACGGCGCCCACATCGCCTTCACGACCCACTCGATCCCCGACTCGGCCGCGGACGCCTCCGGACCGGTGGAGGAGCACGGGGACGGCGGCGCGTACGTGAAGCAGCACCTGGACGTCGCCCAGGTGATCGCCGACGCCGTGCGCGAGCGGACCGGTGTCGACCGCCCCTGGAAGCTCGTCTACCAGTCCCGCTCCGGCGCCCCGCACATTCCGTGGCTGGAGCCGGACATCTGCGACCACCTGGAGGAGCAGCACGGCGCCGGGGTCCCGGCCGTCGTCATGGCCCCCATCGGGTTCGTCTCGGACCACATGGAGGTCCTGTACGACCTCGACACGGAGGCCAAGGCCAAGGCCGAGGAGCTGGGCCTGCCGGTGCGCCGCTCGGCCACCGTGGGCGCCGACCCCCGGTTCGCCGCCGCGATCCGCGACCTGGTCCTGGAGCGCGCCGCGGCCGAGAGCGCCCGCCCGGTGACCCCGTGCGCCCTGGGCGCGCTCGGCCCGAGCCACAACGTGTGCCCGGTGGGCTGCTGCCCGTCCCGTAACCCGCTGCCCGCCGCCGCGGGCGCCGACAGCCCCTACGCGTGAGGAGCACCGTGACCGACCAGCCCGAGCCGGCCCCGTACCCGGACGCCCTCAAGGCGGAACTGCTGGAGATCGCGCTAGACGCGGCCGCCCGCGCGGGGGCCTTCCTGCGCGACGGCCGGCCCGAGGACCTGGGCGTGGCCGCCACCAAGAGCAGCGCCGTCGACGTCGTCACGGAGATGGACATCGCCTCCGAGAAGATGATCACCGGCCTGCTGGCCGACCGCAGGCCGGACGACGGCGTGCTCGGCGAGGAGGGCGCCAGCGTCGAGGGCAGCAGCGGTGTCCAGTGGGTCATCGACCCGATCGACGGCACCGTGAACTACCTCTACGGGCTGCCCAGCTGGGCGGTGTCCATCGCGGCCCGGGTGCACGGCGAGACGGTCGTCGGGGTCGTGTACGCCCCGGTGCGCGGCGAGACGTGGCGTGCGGTCCTGGGGGACGGGGCGTTCCTGAACGACCGCCCCCTGCACGTGCGGCCCGCACCCGCCCTGGGCCTGGCCCTCGTGGGCACGGGTTTCGGCTATCTGGCCGAACGGCGCGCCCGGCAGGCCGAGGTGGTCCGTGAACTGATCCCGCAGGTGCGCGACATCCGGCGCGGGGGCTCGGCCGCGATCGACCTGTGCGACGTGGCCACGGGCCGCCTCGACGCGTACTACGAGCGCGGGCTGAACCCCTGGGACTACGCGGCGGGCGACCTCATAGCCCGGGAGGCGGGTGCCCTGACGGGTGGCCGCCCCGGAGAGCGGCTCTCACCCGACCTGACGGTCGCGGCCCCGTCCGGCCTGTTCGAGCTCCTCCAGGGCCGTCTGGAGGAGCTGGGGGCCTGGCACGACTGACGCGCTCACACGCTCACCTGACGAAGGGGTGCCCTACGGCGAGTGAGCCGAAGGGGCGCGCCGGAGGCGAACCGAGCCCAGGAAAAAGCGGAGCCCCGTCTGGATCTGCCGGGGCTCCGCTCACTCGGTGCTTCGTGCCGGTCAGGCGTGAGACGCGCTTACCTCCACACCGTGTTCGGCGGCGAGGCGGTGCAGATCGTCCAGCTCCGCCTCCTCGACCTCCGCGAGGAAGTCGTCGCCCGTCTCGCGAGCCCGCGTGAGGTCGGACTCGGTCGTCCTTATGCGCTGCAGAAGTCCTGCGGTGAAAGCGTCCATGCTGCGCCCCCTCGTCCAGGGTCGTGGGTCGGTGGCACGGGGGTGTGCCATTTTCGGGAGGGGCGATCACGTCTCCGGTAGGTGCCCAGCGCTGCCCTGCTGGGCGGCGACGGTGCCGGACACCCACGCCCGCTCTGCGGAAGCGGATCGCAGCGGGCCACGTGATGGTGCGGCACAGGCAGAGCGTGATCGCGGGGTGTAAACCGTCCTCCCCCCGCCGACTTCCGGGGAAACCTCGCCCGGATGAGAATTTCTCGGTTCCCCACCTCGGCCGATCCCTCCCACCCGCTCCCCTCCCCCCGGCTTACAGCCGACTTATGACCGAAAAGGGCAGGATGGAGGCACAGACCCACGAACATCCTGCCCGCGCGCCGAGGACGTGGCGCGCGGGTGGACACAGGAAGGACTAGGGACGTGCGCGTACTCGTCGTCGAGGACGAGCAGCTGCTCGCCGATGCGGTGGCCACCGGACTGCGCCGGGAGGCCATGGCCGTCGACGTCGTGTACGACGGTGCGGCCGCCCTGGAACGTATCGGCGTCAACGACTACGACGTCGTCGTCCTCGACCGCGACCTCCCGCTCGTGCACGGCGACGACGTCTGCCGGCGGATCGTCGAGCTGGGCATGCCCACGCGTGTGCTGATGCTCACCGCGTCCGGCGACGTCAGCGACCGGGTCGAGGGCCTGGAGATCGGCGCCGACGACTATCTGCCCAAACCGTTCGCCTTCAGCGAGCTCATCGCGCGCGTGCGGGCCCTCGGGCGGCGTACGAGCGTGCCGCTGCCGCCGGTCCTGGAGCGCGCGGGCATCAAGCTCGACCCCAACCGCCGCGAGGTCTTCCGCGACGGGAAGGAGGTCCAGCTCGCGCCCAAGGAGTTCGCCGTGCTGGAGGTGCTGATGCGGAGCGAGGGCGCCGTCGTCTCCGCCGAGCAGCTCCTGGAGAAGGCCTGGGACGAGAACACGGACCCCTTCACCAACGTCGTGCGGGTCACCGTCATGACCCTGCGCCGCAAACTGGGCGAGCCTCCCGTCATCGTCACCGTGCCCGGCTCCGGCTACCGGATCTGATCCCGGTGGTCGCGACACCCGCGCCCCCGGCGGCGCCCCCGAAGCCCACCTGGGACCCCAGGAAGCCGGAACCCCCGTTCCCCTGGCTGCGCCCCACCATCCGCATAAGGCTCACGCTGCTCTACGGCGGCATGTTCCTGATCGCCGGCATCCTGCTGCTGTCGATCATCTACCTGCTGGCGGCGCAGGCCATCCACGAGGGCAGCAGCCAGAACCTCCGCATCAGCGGCTCCAACATCAAGATCAGCAGCGAGACGTGTCCGGCCCTCGACGACGCGCCCCTGAGCAGCGACGCGCTCAGCGCCGCGTTCAAGGCGTGCAACGACGCCATGCGGCAGCACGCCCTGGACGAGCTGCTGAGCCGTTCGCTGCTGGCGCTGCTCGGCCTCGCCGTCATCGCGTTCGCCTTCGGCTACGCGATGGCCGGACGGGTGCTGTCCCCGCTCGGCCGGATCACCCGCACCGCGCGCGCGGTGGCGGGTTCGGACCTGTCCCGGCGGATCGAGCTGGACGGCCCGGACGACGAGCTGAAGGAGCTGGCGGACACCTTCGACGAGATGCTGGAGCGGCTGCAGCGGGCCTTCACGGCCCAGCAGCGCTTCGTCGGCAACGCCTCGCACGAGCTGCGCACGCCGCTCGCCATCAACCGGACCCTCCTCGAGGTGCAGCTGTCCGATCCGGGCGCGCCCATGGAGCTGCAGCAGCTCGGCAAGACCCTGCTGGCCACCAACGAGCGCAGCGAGCAGCTCGTGGAGGGCCTGCTGCTGCTCGCCCGCAGCGACAACCAGATAGTGGAGCGCAAGCCCGTGGACCTCGCGGAGGTGGCCTCCCAGGCCATCGACCAGGTGCGCAGCGAGGCGGACGCCAAGGGCGTGGAGTTCCGCGTCCAGCTGGCTCCGGCGGTTGTCCAAGGCAACGGTGTCCTGCTGGAGCGCATCGCGCTGAACCTGGTCCAGAACGCCGTCCGGTACAACGTGCCGGCCGGGGGCGGCAACGGCACGCGCGAGGCACCGTCCGGCAGGGGCACCGGCGACGGCACCGGTGAGGTCCGGGAGGGCGGCTGGGTGGAGGTCACGACCCAGCTCCAGCACGGCCAGGCGGTCCTGGTGGTCGTGAACACGGGACCCGTGGTGCCCGCGTACGAGATCGACAACCTCTTCGAGCCGTTCCGGAGGCTCCGTACGGAGCGCACGGGCAGCGACAAGGGCGTGGGTCTCGGCCTGTCGATCGTCCGGTCGGTGGCCCGGGCGCACGGCGGCCACATCGCCGCTCAGCCACGTGAGGGAGGGGGTCTCGTGATGCGTGTCACGCTGCCGACCTGAGATGCGCGGGGCCGTGCCGATCTGAGATCATGCCCGCCGACACCGGACCATGTTCGCTTTGCGCGGAATTCTCCGGTAGGCGCACGTTGAAAAGCGTGTGTGATCGATCACAAGGGCGAATTTCCGGCCATCTACTCTCTGTGATCACCTGACCTGTCGGAAAGTCGGGAAAATCCGGGTTTTCGGGGGTCTTGATCACGGGAAGTACACGGTGAGACGCCTTTGAAGTGCGGCCACCGGACCGTGTACGGTCCCCTTCGCCATCCAAGCCGATCACTCTTGAGGAGTCCGGTTGGGTGTCGATTGAGTAACAGACCTTGATGTGAGGCAAAATCTCCGCCTCGGGTCGGGCACAAGTCCGGCCTCTCACGCGTTACGTGCGCTGGAGACACCGCAGACACCCAGAGGGGGAGAGCGACATGGCAACGGATTACGACACCCCACGCAAGACCGACGACGACGTCGACTCGGACAGCCTTGAAGAACTCAAGGCCCGCCGGAACGACAAGTCCACCTCGGCCGTCGACGTCGACGAGTTCGAGGCCGCAGAAGGCCTCGAGCTGCCCGGCGCCGACCTCTCGAACGAGGAACTGGCCGTCCGGGTGCTGCCCAAGCAGCAGGACGAGTTCACCTGCATGAGCTGCTTCCTGGTGCACCACCGCAGCCAGCTGGCCCGCGAGAAGAACGGCCAGCCGATCTGCCGCGACTGCGACTGAGGCAGGGTCGGCCGTGACTGGCTCGACCCCTCCTTGGAAGCGCCGCTTCCGCAAGGGAGCGGACGAAGGGCCGCACGACGGCTCTCACGGTGTGCGTGACGACGAGCGAGGCTCCTCCGATCCGGGGGCGGCCTCGCTCGAACGTACGGACGGTGCGGCGTCGGGGGGCGCGCACGGCACGCACGGTCAGGAGGCGCAGCCGGGCCTTCCGGTCCCGGCGGCGTCTTCGGCTCCGGAGCCCGTCCCCGGGCGCCGACGCCGCGCCGCGGTCGTCCGGAACGGGCTGAGACAAGGACTGAAGGCCGGTGCCCGCGCGGGTGGCAGCCGGGCCAGAGCCGGCCTGGCGTACCTCGCCGACCGGCTGATCGAGACGGCCCCACGCATCCCCGTACGGGATCTCGCGACCCTGCGCCGTCAGTTCCCGGGTCTCGGTCCCGAGGAGCTCGCGGACAAGCTGGTGGCCGGTGCGGCGGGCGGCACGTCCGCGGTCGGCGCCGGAATCGGGGCCGCGGCCATGCTGCCGGTACCGCCCGCGATGCCCACGGAGCTGGCCACCGAGATCACCGGCGTCGCCGCGATCGAGCTCAAGATGATCGCCGAGCTGTACGAGGTGTACGGGCAGCGGCCGCCGGGAACCCTGAGGCAGCGCAGCTCCGCCTACCTGAGCTCGTGGGCCGGGGAGCGCGGGATCGACGTGACCAGGCCGGCGACGATCAACGACGCGCTGGGCGGTCAGATGAAACGGCAGCTGCGGCAGCAGATCATGAAGCGCATGGTGCGCAACCTCCCGAACCTGACGCCCTTCCTGGTGGGGGCCGCGGTCGGCGCGGTGATGAACCGGCGTGACACCAAGCACCTCGCCGAGCGCATCCGCAAGGACCTGCGCACCCGGCAGGTCCCCTGGGAGGCACTGCGCGATCTCCCGCCGCTGGAGGAGCCGGCCGACGCACTGGACGTGGGCGAGCCGCCGAAGGGGCTCGGCCGCGGGGGAGGATTCCGCGCGGCCTCCGAGTGAGAGTTCTGCGCGGCCTCCGGCCGAGCGCTTGGCGCGGTCTCCAGGTGAGCGCTCCGCGCCGCCTCCGACGCTGACGCACAAGCACAGGCCAGGCACGAACACCAGGGGCTCTGTGCTCGGCTCGCGTAGAGGGACTGAGTGCTCCGGTGCGCTGTCGCGGGCGCCTCGTGGCCTGCCCCGCCCACGCGAGCGGGGGAGCCGCACAAGCCCCACCCGCACATCGCGGTACGGTCCCGCGCCCCTCGGGGCGCCGCCGTACCGCCCGGACTGTGCCGAGGCCGCTCAGGCCTTGGCGCGCGCGGCCTCCAGGGCCGCCGCCAGGCGCTCCGGCTCCCTCGTCGACAGGTACAGGTACGGAGTCGGGTCCTGGGGGTCGGTGACCGGGACGCGCAGGGCCGTCGGGATGTAGGCGCGCAGCAGCATGTACGCGCGCGGGTCGGCCTTGTGCGTACGCCACGCACGGGTCTCCTCGGCGTCCAGCACCTCGGCGTCCCCCAGCGCCGACACCGGGAGCTTCGCCTCGCCGGCGATCAGGGCGTCGCCGACCACACGGATGCGCACGGAGCCGTACGAGCTGGCCGCGACCGCCGCGACCGCGGTGCCGCCGGCCAGGCCGCCCAGCATGGGAAGCACGCCGAACGGCAGCAGGATCAGCGCCATGGAGACGCCGACCAGGAGGGAGATCAGCCACCAGGTGCGGGGGGCGGTGAGACGTTCTTCGTACGGCGACGCGGAGGGCTGCATGACGTCAAGCTTGGCACGGTGTCGGACAACCGCCCGCGCGCGGGTAAGGTCTGCGCCTGTGAGTGGTACTTCCGCAGCCCTGACCCCGCCGGCCGACGCCCAGGCGCCGGTGCGGCACCCCGACGCGCCCGCGCCCGGTGAGCCGCTCGGCGCACACTACGACCAGTGCTTCGGCTGCGGGGGCGGACAGCCCCACGGACTGCATCTGGAGGCCCGGGCCGGAGAAGGCGTCTCCCTCACCGCCGAGTTCACCGTGCAGCCCGCCCACCAGGGCGCTCCCGGCCTCGCCCACGGCGGTGTCCTCGCGAGCGCGCTCGACGAGACCCTCGGCTCGCTCAACTGGCTGCTGCGCATCATCGCCGTGACCGGACGGCTGGAGACCGACTTCCTGCTGCCGGTGCCGGTCGGCACGACCCTGTATCTGGAGGCCGAGGTCACCGCGGTGGCCGGACGGAAGATCTACTCGACCGCCACCGGGCGCATCGGCGGCCCCGACGGACCGGTCGCCGTGCGCGCCGACGCCCTCTTCGTCGAGGTGAAGGTCGACCACTTCGTCGAGAACGGCCGCCCGGCGGAGATCCAGGCGGCCATGAGCGACCCGGACCAGGTCCGCCGTACCCGCGCCTTCGAGGTGAACCCGTGAGCCGTCCGCCCGTGGAGGTACTGGTCCGGCGCCTCGACCCCGACGTGCCGCTCCCGGAGTACGCGCACCCCGGGGACGCGGGAGCCGATCTGCGCACCACCGAGAGCTGCGAGCTGGCGCCCGGTGAGCGTGCGGTGCTGCCCACCGGGGTGGCGATCGCCCTCCCCGAGGGGTACGCGGCCTTCGTGCACCCGCGGTCCGGTCTCGCCGCCCGCTGCGGTGTCGCCCTCGTGAACTCCCCGGGGACGGTTGATGCCGGGTACCGTGGGGAGATCAAGGTGATCGTGGTGAACCTCGATCCGCGCGAACCGGTCCGGTTCGAGCGCTTCGACCGGATCGCCCAGCTGGTCGTCCAGCAGGTCGAGAAGGTGCGCTTCCAGGAGGCGGCGGAGCTTCCCGGCTCGGCGCGGGCCGAAGGGGGCTTCGGGTCCACCGGCGGTCATGCCGCGGTGGGCGGCACAGCGGGTGGGAATCGATACGCTTCGGTCGTATCCGACCGGGAAGGACAGTGACGTGTTCGGACGTCGCAAGAAGAAGGGCTCCGCTGAGGACGCGGCGGACGCGGCGAGCGAGGCCGAGCAGGTCGTCGACGGCGTCGACACTGAGGCGGACGAGGTCGGGCGGGAGCGCGTACGGCTGGAGCCCGAACCGCGCCCCGACGGGCCCTGGGACAGCACCGAGGTGCGCGAGCCCGCCGAGGGCCGCGTGGACCTGGGCGGCCTCTTCGTGCCCGGGGTCGACGGCATGGAGCTGCGGGTGGAGGTCGCCGGCGACGCGATCGTCGCGGCGACCGTCGTGCTGCGGGAGAGCGCCATCCAGCTGCAGGCCTTCGCCGCCCCCAAGCGCGAGGGCATCTGGGGCGAGGTGCGCGAGGAGATCGCCACCGGCATCACCCAGCAGGGCGGTGTCATCGAGGAGGTCGAGGGTCCCCTCGGCTGGGAGCTGCGGGCCCAGGTGCCGGTGCAGCTGCCGGACGGCACGGGCGGGTTCCAGGTCGTACGGTTCGTCGGCGTGGACGGGCCGCGCTGGTTCCTGCGCGGTGTGATCTCCGGCCGGGGCGCCGTGGAGCCGCAGACCGCCGGGCTGCTCGAGCAGATCTTCCGCGACACGGTCGTGGTCCGCGGTGAGGGCCCGATGGCCCCTCGCGACCCGATCGTCCTGAAGTTGCCGAACGACGCGCAGATGGTCCCCGAGGGCGTCCAGCAGGAGGAGCAGGGCTCCCGCTTCGCCGGAGGAATGGGCCAGCTGCAG
Organism: Streptomyces poonensis; assembly: GCF_014650915.1. Taxonomy (GTDB): domain Bacteria; phylum Actinomycetota; class Actinomycetes; order Streptomycetales; family Streptomycetaceae; genus Streptomyces; species Streptomyces poonensis. Next base: position 133,573 of record NZ_BMVW01000019.1, read on the forward strand.
CGTGGACCGGAGATCACCGAGGTCCGGTAGCCGGACGGCACGCGCAGGAACGCGAGGCGACGCAGAGGTACGCGGAGGGCCGTACCCCTTACGGGGTGCGGCCCTCGCGCCTGTCCGCGCACACTGTGAACTGTGCACCGTCGACTGTGAACGGCGACGGGGAGACCGCGCTTTCTTCACCCCTTGACGGAAGTCTGGTCCAGACCTATCGTCACCGGCCATCGCGAGTGTTCATGACAGAACTCATCGTTCACGTACGAGAACGGATGGCCCCCCACATGTCCGCTGCTCCCGCACGTCACCGCCGCAGAACCCGCGCCCTGCTGTTCGCCGGGCTGACCACCGCGCTGGTCGGCACCCTGATACTCCGTCCCGGCGCTCACCGTGCCGACGCCGCCCCCGCCGCCTTCGTCCACCCCGGAGTCACCGTCTCCCAGGGGCAGTTGGACTTCGTCCGCAACAAGGTCAACGCGGGCGCCCAGCCCTGGAAGGGCGCCTTCGACAAGATGATGGCGAGCAGGTACGCCGACCTGAACCGCACGCCCGAGCCGCGCGCCACCGTCGAGTGCGGCTCGTACTCGAACCCGAACAACGGCTGCACCGACGAGCGCGAGGACGCGATCGCCGCGTACACCGACGCCCTCGCCTGGTACATCACCCGCGACGAGCGGTACGCGAAGAAGGCCATCGAGCTGATGGACGCCTGGTCGGCGACGATCAAGGACCACACCAACAGCAACGCGCCCCTGCAGACCGGCTGGGCGGGCTCCTCCTGGCCCAGGGCCGCCGAGATCATCAAGTACACGTACACCGGAGACTGGCCCGACTCCGGCCGCTTCGCGACCATGCTCCGCACCGTCTATCTGCCCGAGATCATCAACGGCTCGAACTCCAACGGCAACTGGGAGCTGTCCATGATGGAGGCCGCCGTCGGCATCTCCGTCTTCCTCGAGGACAAGGCGTCGTACGACAAGGCCATGGCCAAGTTCCGCACCCGCACCGCCGCCTACGTGTATCTCTCCTCCGACGGTGAGCTGCCGAAGACGGTGCCGAGCCAGAACCTCGACACCCGGGAGAAGGTCGTCAAGTACTGGCAGGGCCAGTCAACCTTCGTCACCGGCCTCACCCAGGAGACCTGTCGCGACCTCACGCACACCGGCTACGGCATCTCCGCGATCTCGCACGTCGCCGAGACCAGCCGGATCCAGGGGCAGGACCTCTACGGCACCAATGTGGGCGAGCGGCTGCGCCAGGCGCTCGGGTTCCAGGCGAAGTACGAGCTGGGTACGGCCGTGCCGAGCTGGCTGTGCGGCGGGTCGCTGCACCTCGGGCTCGGCCCGGTCACCGAGGTCGGCTACAACGCGCTGCACAACCGGCTCGGTCACGCCATGACCAACACCCAGACCCTCACCGAGCGCAACCGTCCGGCCGGCAGCAACAACCTCTTCGTCGCCTGGGAGACGCTCACGCACGGGGACAATCCGAGCTGACCCGCTTCCGCCGTCCCGCGCGGCACGCATCAGGGTTCCGTCAAAGACGCCTCCTGCCGTGCTTCCGGCTCTGTTCGTCCACATCGTTGGCCGTAAGGTCGACGCTGCGTATGCAGCAGGAACGGGAAGACAATAGGGCCATGGCACGCGGCAAGCTCCGGATCTACCTCGGCGCGGCACCCGGCGTCGGCAAGACCTACGCGATGCTGTCCGAGGCGCACCGCCGTGTGGAGCGGGGCACCGACTGCGTGGTCGGATTCGTGGAACACCACGGCCGGCCGCGTACGGAGGTGCTGCTGCACGGCCTGGAGCAGATCCCGCGCGCGGAGCTGCAGCACCGGGGCGGCACCTTCACCGAGATGGACGTCGACGCCGTCCTGCGCCGCGCCCCCGCCGTGGCCCTGGTGGACGAGCTAGCGCACACCAACGTCCCCGGCTCCCGCAACGCCAAGCGCTGGCAGGACGTGGAGGAACTGCTCGCCGCCGGGATCGACGTGATCTCCAGCGTCAACATCCAGCACCTGGAGTCCCTCGGTGACGTGGTGAAGTCGATAACGGGGGTACGGCAGCGGGAGACCGTCCCGGACGAGGTGGTGCGGCGGGCCGACCAGATCGAGCTGGTCGACATGTCGCCGGAAGCGCTGCGCCGGCGCATGGCGCACGGCAACGTCTACCAGCCCGACAAGGTCGACGCGGCCCTGTCCAACTACTTCCGCCCCGGCAACCTCACCGCGCTGCGCGAGCTGGCGCTGCTGTGGGTGGCCGACCGGGTCGACGAGTACCTGAACGAGTACCGCAGCCGGCACCAGGTGTCGAAGATCTGGGGCTCGCGGGAACGGATCGTGGTCGGGCTGACCGGCGGGCCGGAGGGAAGGACCCTGATACGGCGGGCCGCACGGCTGGCGGAGAAGGGCGCCGGCGGCGAGGTCCTTGCCGTGTACATCGCCCGCAGCGACGGGCTGACCTCGGCCTCGCCCAAGGAACTGGCCGTCCAGCGCACCCTGGTCGAGAACCTCGGCGGCACCTTCCACCATGTGGTCGGCGACGACATACCGGCCGCGCTGCTCGACTTCGCGCGCGGCGCCAACGCCACCCAGATCGTCCTCGGCTCCTCGCGCCGCAAGGCCTGGCAGTACGTGTTCGGGCCGGGCGTCGGCGCCACGGTCGCCCGCGAGTCCGGGCCCGACCTCGACGTCCACATCGTCACCCACGACGAGGTCGCGAAGGGACGCGGACTGCCCGTCGCCCGGGGCGCACGGCTCGGCCGGGCCCGCATCGTCTCGGGCTGGCTCGTCGGGGTGCTGGGCCCGGTGCTGCTCGCGCTGCTGCTGAACACGGTCGACCTGGGCCTCGCCAACGACATGCTGCTGTTCCTGGCGCTGACCGTGGCGGCGGCCCTGCTCGGCGGACTCCTGCCGGCCCTCGCCTCGGCGGCGCTCGGCACCTTCCTGCTGAACTACTACTACACGCCGCCCCTGCACCGGATCACCATCGCCGACCCCAAGAACATCGTCGCCCTCGCGATCTTCGTGGGTGTCGCGGTGTCGGTCGCCTCGGTGGTGGACCTGGCGGCCCGGCGTACCCACCAGGCCGCCCGGCTGCGGGCCGAGGCGGAGATCCTCTCCTTCCTCGCGGGCAGCGTGCTGCGCGGCGAAAGCAGCCTGGAAGCGCTGCTGGAGCGGGTGCGCGAGACCTTCGGCATGGACTCGGTGGCCCTGCTGGAACGGACGGGCGACCACGACCCGTGGACCTGCGCGGGCCGGGCGGGCACCGGGCTGTCGCCGGCGCGGCCCGAGGACGCGGACGTGGACGTACCGGTCGGCGACCACATGGCGCTCGCCCTGTCCGGGCGCGTGCTGCCCGCGTCCGACCGCCGGGTGCTGGGCGCGTTCGCCGCCCAGGCCGCCGTCGTCCTGGACCGGCAGCGCCTCGAGCAGGAGGCAGAGCGGGCCCGCGCGCTCGACGAGGGCAACCGCATCCGCACCGCCCTGCTCGCCGCGGTCAGCCACGACCTGCGCACCCCGCTGGCCGCGATCAAGGCAGCGGTGTCCTCGCTGCGCGCCGAGGACGTCTCCTGGTCGGAGGAGGACCAGGCCGAACTGCTGGAGGCCATCGAGGACGGCGCCGACCGGCTCGACCACCTCGTGGGCAACCTCCTGGACATGTCCCGGCTCCAGACCGGCACGGTCACCCCGCTGATCCGCGCGACCGATCTCGACGAGGTGGTGCCGATGGCGCTCGGCGGCGTCCCCGAGGACAGCGTGCGCCTGGACGTCCCCGAGAGCCTGCCCATGGTCGCCGTGGACGCGGGGCTGCTGGAGCGGGCGGTCGCCAACGTCGTCGAGAACGCCGTCAAGTACAGCCCCGCCGGGCGGCGCGTGCTGGTGGCCGCGAGCGCCCACGCCGGGCGCGTGGAACTGCGCGTGGTCGACCGCGGCCCCGGCGTCCCCGACGAGGCCAAGGGCCGTATCTTCGCGCCCTTCCAGCGCCACGGCGACGCCCCGCGCGGCGCGGGTGTCGGCCTCGGCCTCGCGGTGGCGCGCGGCTTCGCCGAGGCGATGGGCGGCACCCTCAACGCCGAGGACACCCCCGGCGGCGGCCTCACCATGGTGCTCACCCTCCGCGCGGAGGGCGGCTCCGGCACCGACCCCCGACCCGCAGACCCCGCAGAAGAAGAACCGGAAAGGCAGGCAGCCCCATGACCAGGGTGCTCGTGGTCGACGACGAGCCGCAGATCGTACGTGCCCTCGTGATCAACCTGAAGGCACGCGCGTACGAGGTCGACTCGGCGCCCGACGGCGCCACCGCGTTGCGGCTCGCCGCCGCCCGCCACCCCGACGTCGTCGTCCTCGACCTCGGGCTGCCCGACATGGACGGCGTCGAGGTGATCAGAGGGCTGCGCGGCTGGACCCGGGTGCCGATCCTCGTCCTGTCCGCCCGTCACTCCTCCGACGAGAAGGTCCAGGCCCTCGACGCGGGCGCCGACGACTACGTCACCAAGCCCTTCGGCATGGACGAGCTGCTCGCCCGGCTCCGCGCCGCGGTGCGCCGGGCGGAGCCCGCCGGGGGCGGCGAGGACGATGTGGTGGAGACCGAGGGCTTCACCGTCGACCTCGCCGCGAAGAAGGTCAACCGGGGCGGCAGGGATGTACGGCTCACCCCCACGGAGTGGCATCTGCTGGAGGTCCTGGTGCGCAACACCGGCCGCCTGGTCAGCCAGAAGCAGCTGCTCCAGGAGGTGTGGGGGCCGTCGTACGGGACGGAGACCAACTATCTGCGGGTCTACATGGCCCAGCTGCGCCGGAAGCTGGAGAGCGATCCGTCGCACCCGAGGCACTTCATCACCGAACCCGGCATGGGGTACCGGTTCGAGAAGTAGCGAGGATCACTCGTCCATGCGTACGAGGAGCCCTGCTCGGGCGAGCGCGGCCCAGCGCACTCGCTCAACCGGTGTCGGCGACCCCCCGGTACGCTTTCGGTATGAGTCCTGTTCCTCGTCCCGAAAAGCCGGCGGGCCGGTTCCGTCGCATGCTCGACCGGCTCTCGTCCTCCCAGGAGGACCTGGAGTCGGAGGAACTGCGGGAGGACGCGGAGACGGCGGGATGCACCCGTATCGGTGACTGCCGGGACCGTGAGATCGTGACGGTCACCGGCACCCTGCGCACGGTCACGCTCCGCCCGCGGGCCGGAGTCCCGGCGCTGGAGGCCGAGCTCTTCGACGGTACGGCCGCCCTCGACGTGGTGTGGCTCGGCAGGCGCTCCATCGTCGGTATAGAACCGGGACGCAAGCTGATCGCCTCCGGCCGGATCTCGATGAGCCGGGGCCGTAGGGTGCTGTTCAATCCGAAGTACGAACTCAGACCGCTCGGACGGGAGTAGCCCGTGACGTCCCTCGACAAGCCGACCGAAGCCGCAGCCGAGGAGCAGCAGGACCGGCACGACGCCAAGGCGGTGACGGAGGCCGCGCTGTTCGAGGCGTTCGGCGGCGTCCGCGGCATGGTCGAGACCGTGCTGCCCGGCCTGCTCTTCGTCACGATCTACACGATCAACAAGGATCTGCACGCGTCGGCCATCGCGGCCCTCGCCGTGTCGCTGGTCATGGTCGCGGTGCGCCTCGCGATGAAGGACACCGTCAAGCACGCCTTCAGCGGTGTCTTCGGCGTCGCCTTCGGTGTGGTCTTCGCGATGATGACCGGCAACGCCAAGGACTTCTATCTGCCGGGCATGCTGTACACGCTCGGCCTCGCCCTCGCGTACATCATCACGACGCTCGCCGGTGTGCCGCTGCTTGGCCTGATCCTCGGCCCGGTCTTCAAGGAGAACCTCTCCTGGCGCACCCGCAACCCCGGCCGCAAGAAGGCGTACGCGAAGGCCAGCTACGCCTGGGGCCTGATCCTGCTCGCCAAGTGCGCGATCCTCTTCCCGCTGTACTGGTGGGCCGACACCACCCAGCTCGGCTGGGTCCTCGTCGCGCTGAAGATCCCGCCCTTCCTGCTGGCGGTCTGGCTGACCTGGGTGTTCCTGGCGAAGGCGCCCGCGCCGATCGACGTCTTCGCCGAGATGGAGGCGGAGGAGCGCGCGGAGAAGGAGCGCGAGCGCGCGGAGAGGGAGCGCCGGGCCGCGGAGCAGCCGTAAGCGAGAAGCGGAGTACGTGAGTGGGGGCGCCCCGGTTCGACCGGGGCGCCCCCACTCACGTACAACGGGCGCGGCTCAGCCGACCGCGTCCTCGCGCCGCACCGACAGCAGGTCCTCCAGCTGCTCCTCGCGCGCCTGGGCCGCCACGAAGAGGAGCTCGTCGCCCGCCTCCAGGGAGTCCTCCTGGGAGGGGGTGAGCACCCGGGTGCCGCGGATGATGGTGACCAGGGAGGTGTCCTCGGGCCACTCCACGTCGCCGACCTGGGTGCCGGCCAGGGCCGACTCCTCCGGCAGGGTCAGCTCGACGAGGTTGGCGTCGCCGTGGCTGAAGCGGAGCAGCCGGACCAGGTCGCCGACGCTCACCGCCTCCTCGACCAGGGCCGACATCAGACGCGGGGTGGAGACGGCCACGTCCACGCCCCAGGCCTCGTTGAACAGCCACTCGTTCTTGGGGTTGTTGACGCGGGCGACGACGCGCGGAACGCCGTACTCCGTCTTGGCCAGCAGGGACACGACCAGGTTGACCTTGTCGTCGCCCGTGGCGGCGATCACGACGTTGCAGCGCTGGAGCGCCGCCTCGTCGAGGGAGGTGATCTCACAGGCGTCGGCGAGCAGCCACTCCGCCTGCGGGACGCGTTCGACCGAGATGGCCGTCGGCGCCTTGTCGACGAGCAGGACCTCGTGGCCGTTCTCCAGCAGCTCGCCCGCGATCGAGCGGCCGACCGCCCCGGCTCCGGCAATGGCGACCCTCATCAGTGACCGCCCTCCTCGGAAGGACCCTCGGCGAAGGCCGCCTCGACCTTCTCGATGTCGTCCGTGCGCATCATCACGTGCACCAGGTCACCCTCCTGCAGCACCGTCTGCGAGGTGGGCAGGATGGCCTCGCCCAGCCGGGTCAGGAACGCGACCCGGATGCCGGTCTCCTCCTGCAGCTTGCTGATCTTGTGGCCCACCCAGGCCGGGGACGCGTGCACCTCGGCGAGCTGCACCCCTCCGGTGGGGTCGCGCCACAGCGGCTCGGCCCCCGAGGGCAGCAGCCGGCGCAGCATCTGGTCGGCGGTCCAGCGGACGGTGGCGACCGTCGGGATGCCGAGGCGCTGGTAGACCTCGGCACGGCGGGGGTCGTAGATCCGCGCCGCCACGTTCTCGATGCCGAACATCTCGCGGGCCACGCGGGCGGCGATGATGTTGGAGTTGTCACCGCTGGAGACCGCGGCGAACGCGCCCGCCTCCTCGATGCCCGCCTCGCGCAGGGTGTCCTGGTCGAAACCGATGCCGGTGACACGACGGCCGCCGAACCCGGAGCCCAGTCGTCGGAAGGCGGTGGGGTCCTGGTCGATCACGGCGACCGTGTGCCCCTGTTGCTCCAGGGTCTGGGCAAGAGCGGAGCCCACTCTTCCGCAGCCCATGATGACGATGTGCACGACCGTCCTTCCGGTGTCAATGGTCACGGCTCGGCCGTGACGTCGAAACGCAGACAACAGGGTCTCAGACCGACGCCCAAGCTACACACGCGCGGTCGGCCCGGGGCACCCCCGTGCACAAAGCCCGCCGGTCAGCGGCGGCTGATGCTGCGGACGCTGAGCAGGGTCAGGACGCCGAGTCCGACGAGTGCGGCGGCGGCGCCGATGAGTTCCGCGGTGGCGTGCGTCATGGAATCTCCAGGGGAAGGGAGGGGGGAGAGGGAGGGAAGAGGCGGAAGAAAAGGTTTCGCCATGCGCAAGGAAAGGTTTTGTCATATAGACACGTCCGTACGGTGCGCGACGGAATCCGCAGCTCGCCCGGTGCCCCAATTCACCCGGAGGGCAGACGGGTGCGCCGCAGCGCCCGGACGGCGAACCACGCCCGGGCGAGGGTGGGCGCTCCGCGCCCCGACGGCTTACGATCCTCTGCGTGTCCAAACTGACCGACGTGCCCAAACGGATCCTGATCGGGCGCGCACTGCGCAGTGACCGGCTCGGGGAGACCCTGCTGCCGAAGCGCATCGCACTCCCCGTCTTCGCCTCCGACCCGCTCTCCTCCGTGGCCTACGCCCCGGGGGAGGTGTTGCTGGTCCTGTCCATCGCGGGCGTGTCGGCGTACAGCTTCAGCCCCTGGATCGCGGTCGCGGTCGTCGTGCTGATGTTCACCGTGGTGGCCTCCTACCGGCAGAACGTGCACGCCTACCCCAGCGGCGGCGGCGACTACGAGGTGGCGAACACCAACCTCGGCCCCCGGGCCGGCCTCACCGTCGCGAGCGCCCTGCTCGTGGACTACGTCCTGACCGTCGCCGTGTCGATCTCCTCCGGCGTGGAGAACCTCGGCTCGGCCATCCCCTTCGTCGTCGAGCACAAGGTGCTCTGCGCGGTCGGCATCATCGTGCTGCTCACGCTGATGAACCTGCGCGGGGTGAAGGAGTCCGGGAAGCTCTTCGCGATCCCGACGTACGTGTTCGTCGTCGGCGTCTTCGCCATGATCGCCTGGGGTGCCTTCCGCGGTCTCGTCCTCGACGACACCATGCGCGCCCCGACCGCCGATCTGCACATCGAGCCCGAGCACCAGGGACTCGCCGGCTTCGCCCTGGTCTTCCTGCTGCTGCGGGCCTTCTCCTCCGGCTGTGCCGCGCTCACCGGCGTCGAGGCGATCTCCAACGGCGTGCCCGCCTTCCGCAAGCCCAAGTCGCGCAACGCGGCGACGACGCTGGCGCTGATGGGCGGCCTCGCCGTCACCATGTTCTGCGGCATCATCGGCCTGGCCATGGCGACCGACGTCCGCATGGCCGAGAACCCCGCGCACGACCTGCTCCGCGACGGCGTCCCGGTCGGTGACGGCTATGTCCAGAACCCGGTGATCTCGCAGGTCGCGGCCGCGGTCTTCGGTGACGGCACGTTCTTCTTCGTCGTCCTGGCCGCCGCCACCGCGCTGGTCCTGTTCCTCGCGGCCAACACCGCGTACAACGGCTTCCCGCTGCTCGGCTCGATCCTCGCCCAGGACCGCTATCTGCCGCGCCAGCTGCACACCCGCGGCGACCGGCTCGCCTTCTCCAACGGCATCGTGCTGCTCGCGGGCGCGGCCGTACTGCTGGTGTGGATCTACGGCGCCGACTCCACGCGCCTGATCCAGCTCTACATCGTGGGCGTCTTCGTCTCCTTCACCCTCAGCCAGACCGGCATGGTGCGGCACTGGAACCGCCACCTGGCCGTCGAGAAGGACCCGGCCAAGCGGCGCCACATGGTCCGCTCCCGCGCCATCAACGCCTTCGGCGCCTTCTTCACGGCGCTGGTCCTGGTCGTCGTCCTCGTCACCAAGTTCACGCACGGCGCGTGGGTGGCCCTGCTCGGCATGGTGATCTTCTACGCGACGATGTCGGCGATCCGCCGGCACTACGACCGGGTGGCCGACGAGATCGCGGCGCCGGAGGAGGCGGAGGACGACGTCGTACGGCCCTCGCGCGTGCACTCGGTGGTCCTGATCTCCAAGATCCACCGCCCCACCCTGCGCGCCCTGTCCTACGCCAAGCTGATGCGCTCGCACACCCTGGAGGCGCTCAGCGTCAACGTCGACCCGGCCGAGACCAAGGCGCTCCGGGAGGAGTGGAACCGGCGCGGCATCGACGTACCGCTGAAGGTCCTCGACTCGCCGTACCGCGAGATCACGCGGCCCGTCATCGAATACGTCAAGAGCCTGCGCCGGGAGTCCCCGCGCGACGTGGTGTCCGTGATCATCCCCGAGTATGTGGTCGGCCACTGGTACGAGCACCTGCTGCACAACCAGAGCGCGCTGCGCCTCAAGGGCCGGCTGCTGTTCACCCCGGGTGTGATGGTCACCTCGGTGCCGTACCAGCTGGAGTCCTCCGAGGCGGCGAAGCGCCGGGCGCGCAGGCGGCAGGAGTGGAGCGCACCGGGCGCGGTGCGGCGCGGTCCGGCTCCCCGCCGGGACAAGGAGTCCTCCTCGGCCCCGTAGACTGGTGGGCTGTTGTCCGGCCGCTCGGCATCTCGCACCCCACGATCACCCCACGGAGTCACCCACCATGCAGGCAGAACCGAAGAAATCGCTGGTGGGGGAGGAGTACGAGGTCGAGATCGGCCCCGTCGCCCACGGCGGCCACTGCATCGCCCGCACGGACGAGGGACAGGTCCTGTTCGTCCGGCACGCGCTGCCCGGTGAGCGGGTCGTCGCACGGGTGACGGAGGGCGAGGAGGGCGCACGGTTCCTGCGCGCCGACGCGGTCGAGATCCTGGACGCCTCCAAGGACCGCATCGAGGCACCCTGCCCGTTCGCCGGGCCGGGCCGCTGCGGCGGCTGCGACTGGCAGCACGCCAAGCCGGGCGCCCAGCGGCGGCTCAAGGGCGAGGTCGTCGCCGAGCAGCTGAAGCGGCTCGCGGGCCTCACGCCCGAGGAGGCCGGCTGGGACGGCACGGTGATGCCGGCCGAGGGCGACAAGGTCCCGGCGGGCCAGGTCCCGTCCTGGCGCACGCGCGTGCAGTACGCGATCACCCCCGACGGCCGTGCGGGCCTGCGCCGCCACCGCTCGCACGAGGTCGAGCCGATCGACCACTGCATGATCGCCGCCGAGGGCGTCAGCGAGCTGGGCATCGAGACCCGCGACTGGACCGGCATGGAGTCGGTCGAGGCGATCGCGGCGACGGGTTCGCAGGACCGCCAGGTGATCCTGACCCCGAGGCCGGGTGCGCGCCTGCCGATCGTGGAGCTGGACCGTCCGGTCTCGGTGATGCGCGTCGGCGAGAAGGACGGCGGGGTCCACCGCGTCCACGGCCGCCCCTTCGTCCGCGAGCGCGCGGACGACCGTACGTACCGTGTCGGCTCCGGCGGCTTCTGGCAGGTCCACCCGAAGGCGGCGGACACGCTGGTGAAGGCGGTCATGCAGGGCCTGCTGCCGCGCAAGGGCGAGACGGCCCTCGACCTGTACTGCGGCGTGGGCCTCTTCGCGGGCGCCCTCGCCGACCGCGTCGGCGACAAGGGCGCGGTCCTCGGCATCGAGTCCGGCAAGCGCGCGGTGGAGGACGCCCGGCACAACCTCGCCGGCTTCGAGCGGATCCGTATCGAGCAGGGCAAGGTCGAGGCCGTGCTGCCGCGGACGGGTATCACCGAGGTGGACCTGGTGGTGCTGGACCCGCCGCGCGCGGGCGCGGGGCGGAAGACAGTGGAGCACCTGTCGTCGCTGGGCGCGCGGCGGATCGCGTACGTGGCCTGCGACCCGGCGGCGCTGGCGCGGGATCTGGGGTACTTCCGGGACGGGGGGTACCGGGTGCGGACGCTGCGGGTGTTCGATCTGTTCCCGATGACGCATCACGTGGAATGTGTGGCGATCCTGGAGCCGCTCGCCAAGGGCGCCTGAGCCGCTGTTCCTTTGACTCTCCTCGCACATCGGCCCCGTTCAGGGCCATGTGACGCCTTCCTGGTGGCGCCTTCCTCGCCGCACCGCTCGCCGGTTCCTCGCGGACGAGGGGCCCGGGCGGCCGGTGCGGGTCCCGGCCCTGGATAGACTCGTCCGCATGGTCCGATCGTCCCCCGGTGAGGCGACCCCCGGGATGTGGCGGCGCGAGGCGGGCACCGTGGTGCGCCGGGCCGTGGCGCTCCCGGAGCAGGCGGTGGGCCCTTCCGCCATCGTCGCCGGGTTCCGGATCCCCAGCGTTCCCACGGAGTGGGCACCGCACTCGCACCCCTCGCACGAGCTCGTCTGGGTACGCGGGGGAACGCTGACGTCCCGGGTGGCGGACCGCGTCTTCACCGTGTCCGAGGGGCACGGGCTGTGGATGCCCGCCGGAGTGGTGCACGGGGGCCGGGTGACGGCGGGTGCGGAATTCCACGACGCCTTCTTCGCTCCCGACCGCACGTCGTTCGCGTTCGCGTCAGGGGAACCGACAGCGATCGCGATGACGCCGTTGCTCGAGTCGCTGTTGACCCATCTGTCCCGCACGGATCTCGACGCGGCGGCCAGGGCACGGGCGGAGTCGGTCGTGTTCGACGTGCTCCAGCCGTCGGAACGCCAGTTCGCGTTGCCGTTGCCCAGTGACGTCCGGATCGACGCGATCGTCGAAGCCCTGCTGGCCGACCCCGCCGACTCCCGCTCGCTGGAGGAGTGGGCCCGGTGGCTGGGGATCAGCGACCGCACGATCACCCGCGCGTTCCGTCACGCGACAGGTCTCTCCTTCGCACAGTGGCGGCAGATGCTGCGCGTGCACCGGGCGCTGACGCTCCTCTCCGAGGGCTTCGACGTGACGACGGTCTCCGAGACGCTCGGCTACGCACAGCCCAGCACCTTCATCACCGCCTTCCGGCGGGTCATGGGAACCACCCCGGGCGCGTTCTTCGACGCGGCCTGACGGCGCCCGCGGGGCTGTCCGACGGCTCCCCGGTGCTGTCCGGAATCCCGTATCGCGTGTCCAGAACTCCTGATTGTCGACATGGCGAGCGGAATATAACCTTCTCGGAGTTAGGTAACCCTTCCCTTAGTTGGTGCTTGCCGCGAAGCGTGCTTCCCGTGCGTGGGAGAGCTCGCGGCCCGGCCGGTGAAGGCCGGACGGAGGGTGCCGCAGTCCTTGCCCCTCCGACCACCCGGACCCATCGATGTTCACAAGCCCCTTCCGGCGCACCGGCCACCCGGTGGCCGGCCCCGCCGTGCCGGTGGCCGCCCTCAACGGGCACGACCTGGTACTGCGGTACGGCGGCAAGCCGGTCGTCCACGGCGTCTCGCTCGGCCTTGAACCCGGCCGCGCGACCGCCCTGGTGGGGCCGAACGGCAGCGGCAAGTCCACGCTGCTGCGTGCGCTCTCCCGACTGCACCGGGTGGACGGCGGCCGGGTGACGCTCGGCGCCCCCGACGGACAGCCAGAGCGTGACGCGGCCCTGCTCAGCGCCCGTCAGTTCGCCCGCGAGGTCACGCTGTTCTCCCAGTCGAGGCCGGCGCCCCAAGGCCTGACGGTCTCGGAGGTCGTGGCGTTCGGACGCCACCCCTACCGGCGTGGCTTCGCGGGACCGACCGCCGAGGACCGGGCCGCCGTCGACCACGCCATGGGCGTCACCGGTGTGCGGGACATGGCCGGCCGGCCGGTCGGGGAACTCTCCGGCGGGGAGATGCAGCGTGTCTGGCTCGCGGCCTGCCTGGCCCAGGACACCGGCGTCGTACTGCTTGACGAACCGACCAACCACCTGGACCTGCGCTACCAGATCGAGACGCTCGACCTGGTGCGCGATCTCGTCGAGGAGCACGGCATCGCGGTCGGGATCGTGCTGCACGACCTCGACCAGGCATCCCGCGTCGCGGACACGATCGTCCTGATGTGCTCCGGCCGCGTGCACGCGGCCGGAGCGCCCGCCGACGTCCTCACCGCCGAGAACATCGGCGAGGTCTACGACATCCGTGTCGAGGTCAGCGTCGATCCGCGCACGGGCCGTCTCCGTATCGACCCACTCGGGCGGCACCCCGCCTGAAGCGGCACATCCGCCGCTCCGGCACATCGGCCGCTCCAACGCATCGCGAGCGCGTCGCACGTGCGTCGCAAGCACAGCACAGCACAGCACAGCACAGCACAGCACATCGCAAGCACAGCACATCGCAAGAAAGAGGACCCTTCATGAACCGTGCCCGTCGTCTGGCGGCCTCAGCCTCCACAGGGCTCGTCCTCCTCGCCGCAACGGCCTGCGGCACGACCGACGTCGACAAGGCCGAGGCCAGCAGCAGCAGTGCCAGTGCGTCGCCCGCGTCGAAGGACTGCGCCCAGGACACCACGGCCACCTCGACGAAGCCGGTCTCCTTCAAGGACGGCGTCGGCCGGCAGGTGAAGCTCGACAAGCCCGCCGAACGGATCGCGGTCCTGGAGTGGCAGCAGATCGAGGACGCGCTGACCCTGTGCGTCACCCCCACCGCGGTCGCCGACCCGAAGGGATACCGCACCTGGGTCAGCGCCGAGAAGCTGCCCGACGGGGTGACCGACATCGGCACCCGTGAGGAGCCCGACCTCGACACCCTCTACGCGGCCAAGCCCGACCTCGTCATCGTGGAGGCGTTCGACGCCGATGACGAGATGATCGCGAAGCTGGAGAAGAGGGGCGTCCCCGTGATGGCCACGCGGGGCGCGGACCCGAAGGACCCGATCGGGAACATGCGGGACGTCTTCAGCATGATCGGCGAGGCGACGGGGCGCACCGAGCGGGCCGACCAGGTGCTCAAGGAGTTCGACGAGCACCTCGCGACGGCGAAGCAGAAGGTCACCGACGCCGATCTGCCGACGAAGGACTTCCTGTTCTTCGACGGATGGCTGCAGGGAGGCAACCTCACCGTCCGCCCCTACAGCGACGGCGCCCTGTTCACCGAGATCGGCAAGGAACTCGGCATGAACCCCGCGTGGACCGACGACGTCAACAAGGACCACGGGGACGGGGGCGTCGACCCCTCCTACGGCCTCGCGCAGACCGACGTCGAGGGCCTCACCGCGGTGGGGGACGCCAACCTCTTCTACGCCAACGACGAAGGGGCCGGCGGGTACGTCGCGGCGCTGGAGAAGAACCCGATCTGGAAGTCCCTCCCGGCCGTGAAGGAAGGCCGCGCGCACTCGTTCCCCGCGCGGGTGTGGGGCGCCGGCGGTCCGCGCTCCTGCGAGCAGGCGATCGACGCGTACGTCGACGTACTCGACAAGAAGTGAGCACAGCGCAGGACGTGAGCACAGCGCAGGACGTGAGCACAGGGCAGGACGTGAGCACAGTGCGGACATCGGCGCCCGGAGGGGAAACGCCGCCGCGCGCCGAGCGCGGCGGTGGCCCCACCGGGGTGGCCGTCCTGGCACTCCTCCTCGTCGTGACCGCCCTGGTGGGCATGTGGCACCTGACGCAGGGGACGTCGGGCGTCGGCGTCGGCGACCTGGTGCGGTATCTCGCCGGGGAACGGGAGAGCACGAACGGTGCGCCGGTCGGTGAGATCCTCACCGGCTCGCGCCTGCCGCGTCTGCTCGCGGGCGTGGCGGTGGGCTTCGCCCTCGGCTGTGCCGGAACGCTGCTCCAGTCCGTCACGCACAACGCGCTCGCCTCCCCCGACACCCTCGCGGTCACGGCCGGGTCCTACTTCACCCTCACGCTCGTCGCGGCCTTCGGCCTCACCGTCCCGCTGTGGGCGTCGGGCGCCGTCGCCTTCGCCGGTGGCCTGGTCGCGGCGGCGCTCGTGCTGCTCCTCGCGGGCCGGTCCGCGGGCACCGCGGGCACCCGCCTCATCCTCGCCGGATCGGCGACGGCGATGGCCCTGGACGCGGCGACCAGCACGCTCCTCATCCTGTTCAACCAGAACACGACCGGCCTCTACGCCTGGGGGAGCGGCTCGCTCGCGCAGCTCAACATCGACGCGTCGGTACGCGCCTACCCCGTCATGGCCGTGGTGCTGTGCGTCGCTCTGGCACTGTCCCGGCGGCTGGACGTGATGAACCTCGGCGACGACGCCGCGTCCACCCTGGGCGTGCCGATCCGGGCCACCCGCGTGACCGCCGTGCTCTGCGCGGTGCTCCTGACCAGCACGGCGGTGACCCTCGCGGGGCCGATCGCCTTCGTCGGCCTCGGCGCCCCCGTCCTGGCCCGCCTGATCGCGGGACGGGTCCGGGCGCTGCGCCGGCACCTCGTCCTGGTGCCCGCGGCCGGGCTGCTCGGCGCGCTGCTCATCCTGCTCGCGGACGCGGTCCTGCGCGCGGTGCAGGGTGCGGACGGGGCCGCCTCCATCCCCACCGGCGTGCCGACCGCGCTGCTCGGATCCGTCGTGATCGTGGTCCTCGCGCTGCGCCTCCGCGACACCGGCCAGGTCCGGCAACCACCGCGCGCGCGGGTCGCCGTACGGTCGCGCCGCGCGTTCCTCCTCGTCGTGCTCGGCGCGGTGACACTCCTGGCCGTGGCGGTCCTCGTGGCGGTCCTGGCGGGCAGCCTCTGGCTGCGGACAGGGGACATCGCGCTCTGGATCCAGGGCGCCGCCCCGGACCTGATCGGCCAGGCGCTCGACGACCGGGTCCCACGCGTGACCGCCGCGGTCCTCGCCGGCGCGGCGCTCGGACTGGCCGGATGCGTCGTGCAGAGCTCGGTCCGCAACCCGCTGGCGGAGCCGGGCGTGCTCGGCATCACGGCGGGCGCCGGGCTGGGCGCGGCGAGCGTCGTCACGTCGGGCCTGTCCGGCGGACAGCCCGTGCTCGTCGCGGTCGCGGTCGCGGCGGCGCTCGCCACGTTCGCGGTGATCGCCCTGCTGGCCTGGCGCGGCGGCTTCCTGCCCGACCGGTTCGTACTGATCGGCATCGGCTGCGGGTACGGCCTCACCTCCGTCACCACCTTCCTCCTGCTGCGCGCCGACCCGTACAACACACCCCGGATCTTCACCTGGCTCTCCGGCACGACCTACGGCCGCACACTGCCCGACGTCGTACCGGTCGCGGTGGCCCTGGCACTCGCGCTCCCCGTGCTGCTCGCGATGCGGGGCCGGCTCGACCTGCTCGCCGTCGACGAGGACACCCCCCGCATCGTCGGCGTCAGGGTGGAACGTACCCGCTTCGCCGCACTGGCGATCGCCGCGG
This sequence comes from Streptomyces poonensis, assembly GCF_014650915.1. GTDB lineage: Bacteria > Actinomycetota > Actinomycetes > Streptomycetales > Streptomycetaceae > Streptomyces > Streptomyces poonensis. The sequence continues at coordinate 150,236 of NZ_BMVW01000019.1, forward strand.
TGCTCGCGGCGCTCAGCGTGGTCGCCGTCGGCGTCGTCGGCTTCGTGGGACTCGTCGCCCCGCACCTCGCCCGGTCACTGGTGGGCGCCCGGCACGCCCGCGCGATCCCGGTCGCGATGCTGCTCGGCGCACTGCTGGTCTGCGTGGCCGACGCCCTCGGCCGCACGGTCGTCGCACCCGCCCAGGTACCGGCGGGCCTCATGATCGCGCTGGTCGGCGCTCCGTACTTCGTGTGGGTGCTCCGGCAGTCCCGCGGGTGAATCACTGCCCCTCGTCCCCTCCGACCCGCCAGGAGCACCGAAATGCCGCCCCGACCGCCCCGACCGCCCCAACAGGAAACGCCCGTGAAGAGCATCGTCGTACCGTTCGAGTCCGCTACGTCGCCGACCCTGCTGAAGCGGCTCGGACACCTCGATGTGCCGGAGCGCTGGCACACGGCCGACCGCTCCGCCCACGTCCCGCACATCGTGGCCGTTCCGGGTGAGGAGGGGGACGACGGCGCGGACTGGACCGCCGCCGCTCTCGTGTCGGCACGCCCGCACACGGCCTATCTGAAGATCGTCGACGCCGTCGGTGACGTGCAGGCAGCCGTCGCGGCCGTCGTCGCCCACGCGCGCCGCCAGGGGCTCGCGCAGGTCAAGTGGGAAGGATGGACGGCGAGCCCCGAGGACGCCGCTGCCGCCGGCTTCACCTCGCTGTGTCCTCCGCTCGCGCAGGCGGAGGACGCGGCCGGGCCCGCGGCCGGGTACGTCCGCTGGCTGCACGACGAGGCGGTGACCGCGGTGACCGAACCCCCGTACTACGGGCAGACCACCCACTTCACCTGCGGCGCCGTCACGGCCCTGGTCGCGCAGGCGCACGCGGGGACGCTGCCGTGGGAGGCGCTCGACCGCGAGGCGGAGCTGACGCTGTGGCGGGACGCGACCAACTTCCTCGCGTGCGAGCCCGTCGGGCTGGGCGTCGCCGTGCGGCGAGCGTGGCCGTCGTCCCCCGTCACGGTCCACCTCGACGTGGACCGGCCCGTCCTGCTCGACCACCTCCCGGAGAACGAGCAGGAGTGGCGTGCCGTGCTCCAGCGCGCGTCGCGTACGGAGGCCGGACGGACCGGCGTCCCGATCGACCCGGACCACCTCCCGATGACCGCGATCCGGAGCGCGATCGGCCGAGGGGAGCACGTGCTGCTCCTGGTCTCGCTCGCCGGGATGCAGGGGTTCGACGTGCCGCACTGGGTGCTCTGCCACGGCACCGTACCCGGCGCCGTCGTGATCGAGGACCCGTGGGCCAACGCGGCCACGGGGGACACCTGGGTCGACGCCCATCTGCTGCCTGTCCCCGACCCGTCGCTCGACACGATGGCGACCGTCTCGGCGGATCCCTTCCGCGGTGCCGTGATCATCGGCCGCCCGCAGCGGGGCGGTGCGTCCCGGTAGTCGTGCTGGTGGTCGTGACGCTCGTATGACGCTCTACCGCTTGTTCCGCTCCTGCGGGGAGCCGGCACCGAGGGTCGCGCCGGGGGAAGGTCTTCGTACGCGTCCGGCCGGCTCAGTCCCCTGTGCAGGGTGACGCTCATGCCGATCAGCGGCCCGTGCCCGCCGGTGAGGAAGCGTATGCCTCCGTCGCGCGTGATCAACGGCGGCGGGGGATGACCGGCGTTCGGCCGGAGCAGCGAAGCGACCCGTACCACGAACGGCCGTTCACCTCGCGCCGCTGCTCCCTCGACACACGAGCATGGGTCCGTACCCACCGGCTGACCCACCCTTCGGAACGATTCCCACGGGGCGGCCCCGGACCGCCGGAGAGGAGCGACGTGTCGGCGGAGAGCAACGGCCCGGTCCTGGTGGCCGACGCGGGATCGTCGAGCCTGCGCCTGACCGTGTTCGGTGACGACGGGAAGGTCCTCGCCGAACACCGCGGCGACTCCCCGCCCGGTGACGACACCTCAGGCCGGCTGCGGGGGCTGCTGGACGAAGCGCCCACTGTCGCGGCCGTCGGTCACCGCATCGTCCACGGCGGACCGGAGCTGCTCCGGCACACGGTGGTCGACGACGAGGTCCGCGCCCGGCTGGACCGGGTGGCCGGCCTGGCACCGCTGCACGTTCCGCCGGCGCTCACCGTCCTGGACGCGGCCCGGGACCTGCTGCCCGGCGTACCGCACGTCGCCTGCTTCGACACCGTCTTCCACACCGGCCTGCCCGCCGCCGCCCGGGAGTACGCGGTGCCGGCCGCGTGGCGCGAGGAGTACGGGCTGCGCCGCTACGGCTTCCACGGGCTGTCGTACGCCTGGGCGCTCGGGCGGACAGCCGAGCTCCTCGGCCGCCCGCCCGGCCGACTTCACCTCGTCATCGCCCACCTCGGTGGCGGTTGCTCCGCCTGCGCCGTGCGCGACGGGCGCAGTGTCGACACGACGATGGGACTGACGCCGCTGGAGGGGCTGGTGATGAGCCACCGCAGCGGCACCGTCGACCCCGGCGCCCTGACGTGGCTGCAGACCAGGCACGGCCTGTCCGCGCACGACATCGAGGAGGCGCTGAACCACGAGGCGGGACTGCTCGCCCTGTCCGGCACCTCGGACGACACGCGTGACCTCGTCCGCGGCCGGGGCGCGGGGGACGAGCGTGCCGCGCTCGCCCTGGACGTCTTCACCCATCACTGCCGTCGGGGCATCGGCGCGATGGCCGCGTCCCTCGACCGGCTCGACGCCCTGGTCTTCACCGGGGAGATCGGCGAGGACCAGCCCGAGGTGCGCGAGGAGGTGTGCGCCCGGCTGCCCGCCCTCGGCCTCGCGGGCGGCCTGCGTGCGATCGTCGCCGACCGTCCTGAGATCGTCAGCGAGCCCGGGGCGCGGGTACCGGTCGTCGTCGTACCCACCGGAGAGGCTCAGCAGGTCGACCGTGAGACGCGGGCCCTCCTCGTCCGCCGCCGCACTTGAATAGGGTGACGTCATGACCGACAAGTTGACCGTGAGTGTTCTCGGCACCGGCATCATGGGCGCCGCCATGGCCCGCAATCTCGCCCGTGCCGGACACGCCGTCCGTGTCTGGAACCGCAGCCGGGACAAGGCGGAGCCGCTGGCCGCCGACGGCGTGCGGGTCGCCGGTACGCCCGCCGAGGCCGTCGAGGACGCCGACGTCGTCCTGACGATGCTGTACGACGGCCCGGCGGCCCTGGACGTGATGCGGCAGGCCGCCCCCGCCCTGCGCCCCGGTACCGCCTGGGTGCAGTCCACCACCGCCGGCACCGAGGCGATCGTCGACCTGGCCGCCTTCGCCCGCGAACACGGACTCGTCTTCTACGACGCCCCGGTGCTCGGCACCCGCGAGCCCGCGGAGGCCGGACAGCTGCTGGTGCTGGCCGCCGGTCCCGAGGAGGGCCGGAAGGCGGTCCGCCCCGTGTTCGACGCGGTCGGTGCGCGCACCGTCTGGACCGGCGAGGACGGTGCGGCAGGCAGCGCGACCCGGCTGAAGCTGGTCGCCAACAGCTGGGTCCTCGCGGCCACCGCGGCGACCGGTGAGGTCCTGGCGCTGGCCCGGGCGCTCGGTGTGGACCCGCGGCACTTCTTCGACGCCATCGCGGGCGGCCCGCTGGACATGGGCTATCTGCGCGCCAAGTCCGGGTTGGTTCTGGAGGACCGGCTCACTCCGCCCCAGTTCGCGGTGGCGACCGCCGCGAAGGACGCCCGGCTGATCGTGGAGGCGGGCGAGGAGAACGGGGTCCGCCTGGACGTGGCCGCCGCGACTGCCGAGCGCATGGAGCGCGCCGCCGCCCAGGGCCACGGCGACGAGGACATGGTCGCGGCGTACTTCGCGAGCTTCGACTCCGGCTCGGATGCCGGCTCCGGTTCCGGCTCCGGGTCCGGGTCCGGCGAGTAGTCGTCAGCCGGGAGAGCTGCCTCCGGTGCCCGCGTCGGGGGCGGTGCCCGCGTCGGCGAGTGCGTCGAGGACCAGGGGACCGGACGTGCCGTCGAGGGCCTCGGTGAGGCTGCCGATGTTGCTCATGTCTATCTCGCCGACGGCCGTCGGCCATCACCCGTGCCGATGACGCGCGTGGCCGTACCACGACGCGCGTGCCGCGATCCGCGCCCCCGACGACTCGCCCGCCCGGACCCGCTTGTGCGGTCCCCGTGAAGATGAGGCTCCGCTGCTTGAGAAGTGCCGGTGCCGTTACTTACGAGCTGTTGCGACTTCGTAGGACAAGTCAGCAGCTTGGGGAACCCGGCAGGCAGGGCAGGAAGGCGGACCGCACGGCGACGGCGTGCGCACTCCGGACCGCGCAGCGTCAAGGCCGAGCGCCCCGGGGGCCGTTGGACGACACCGCTGCCGCGACGCGTCCCGCGTGCTCCGCCCCGTACCGGCCCGCCGCACAGGAGTCACGGTGACCGAGGTAGAGGGCGCTCCGGCCATTGCACGACAGCCCCACCCCACGGGGCCCGTCGTACTGCGCGTGGCGGGAGAGCTGGACCACTGCACCGCCCCCGGTCTCACCCGGGCCGTCGACGGGCTCCCGTTCGGCCCGGACACGCCTGTCGTCCTCGACCTGTCGGCACTGGACCACTGCGACTCCACGGGCCTGACCGTGATCATCACCGCGTACCACCGCGTGGAGGCCGTGGGTTCGTCGTTCTCCGTCGCGGGGCTCAACTCCGCTCTGGAGCGCATCCTCCGGGTCGTGGGGCTGGACCAGATCTTCACCCTGTACGCCAGTGCGGAGGAGGACGTCGACGCCTTGAACGGGTGACCGCATGTCCGGCCGTGAGAGCTCAGCTGCCCGGGCCCACGGCCGCACCGTCCGCTTGCTGCGGTTCCACCGCCCTCCCCGGTACCAGGACGGCCAGGGTGCTGCGCGCTTCGCGCCGCAGTGCGCGGTGCCGGGCGAAGGTCGCGGTCAGAGCGAGGATCGAGACCGTACCCCCGTAGAACACGGCAGCGATCGCGGAGAGGAGCCCGACCATCATCGGGCACGCACCTTTCTTCCCCCGTCCGGCCCGCCCGGCTCATGGCCCGGCGCGGGCGTTGATGCGTTTCCTCTTCACGATACGTACGCCGTCAACCCCCAACTTCCGAAGGGCGGCCCCACCAGCACCACCAGCACCACCGGCATCGGACACCACCTGCCGAGCCTCGCGTCAGGCGGCGGTGTCCCAGGTGGGCGTCGGTTCCTCGTCGGCGGCCCGGCGCAGGAGGCGCTTCTCGCGGATCCGCAGGGCCGCCCAGGTCAGGGCCCACACCGGGACGAGACACCAGGGGAGCGGCCACAGAACGCGCCACCAGGTGACGTCGGGGGCCAGCAGGGCTTCGGCGGCGGCGGTGAGCATGGCTCCGGCGAGGGTCCAGCACAGCAGGCGGCCTGCCCAGGCGGTGTACTGGCCGGCTCTTCGGACGCCTCCGCGATCCCCGTCGGCGCCACGGGCCTTCGGTGTGCGTCTGCGCGAACGCTTCATGGCTTCCATCCCCCATGGAACGGGCGGCGGCCGCGGGCTGCGGACACGCTCGCCGGACGTCAGAAGTGTGCATGGCGTGAAGGCATCGGCCCAGCGTGCCCGCGAGGGCGGCGTAGGTGAATGGTCAGCCTTCCGTGGTCACAGAGCGCACCAAAGGGCACAGAAACCGGCAGGATGTGCCCGGCAAGAGGTGCGTTTCGTATATTCCGGTCCGGCTGGAAATCGCCGACCAGAAGTCACGGAAGTCACGGAAGTCCCGGAAATTGCGGAAGTCACGGAATCAGGAATCACGGAAGCCACGGCTGAGTCTCGAGCGGATGCGGCACCGGACGGCCTCACCCCCAGCTTCCGCCGACGGGTGAGGCCGTCGTCACGGGGCGCCCGCTCAGCTGACCCGCAGCCGCTCCGCGATGTCCGCCAGATGTCGCCCCTGGTAGCGGGCCGCCTCCAGGGTGGGCCCGTCCGGGCCCTCCCCGCCGCCGCTGGGCCAGCTCGTGCCGTACGGGTTGCCGCCGGCGGCGTACAGGAGGGGGTCGGTGTAGCCGGGCGGGACGATCAGGCAGCCCCAGTGGTAGAAGACGTTGTTCAGGGCCAGCAGGGTGGACTCCTGGCCGCCGTGGCGGTTCATGGCGGAGGTGAAGCTCGTCGCGGGCTTGCTGCCGAAGACGCCCGCCTGCCAGAGTCCGCCGGCCTGGTCGATGAACTGCTTGAGCTGGGAGCTCACGTTGCCGAACCGGGTGGGCGTGCCGAACGCGTACGCCGTCGCCCACTCCAGATCCTCCAGAGTCGCCTCGGGCACCTGGTTCTTGGTGGCGTCCACGTGCGCGCGCCAGGCCGGATTGGCATCGATGGCGGAGTCCGGGGCCAGTTCCGGCACCCGGCGGAGCCGGACGTCCGCGTTGCGGGCGGAGGCGCCGGCCGCGACGGCCTCGGCCAGTTGGTGGACATTGCCGGTGGCGCTGTAGTAGATCACGGCGACACGAACACCCATGAGGGGCTCCCAGCTTCGGTGACGTTCGAGCTCCCACTGTTCCCAGGAACACCGCGGTCATGTCGTGTCGCACCGCCGTACGGTCGCACCGCCTCCCTCGGAGGCACCAACGTCCCACGGACGCCCGGCGCCGCCTGGGTGTTCGGGGGCAGCCGGCCGTCGGGTCCGGGACCCACGAGCCGTGGATCATCGCCGGAACCCGGCGCGGCAGGTGGACCGTGAGGGCCGGGGAGCGACAGGTCCGAGGCGCCGAGGACGAGCAGTCTCGAAGCGCGAGCAGACAGCCGCTGCCGATGCCGGGCGGTCTCGGTGAAAACCCGTGGACGGCCGGGGCGGCGGAGCAGCCGGGCCGGTCGGGGCGGCCGGACCGGTCGGGGCGGCCGGGGCGTCAGGCGGAACGGCGATGGGTTTCGTGAGACCTCCTGCACTCCCAAGTGCTAGATGTGATCGATCACTCACTCTCGCGCCCGGGAGAAGGGCGGCCATCGATCGTGAGTCGTCCGGCCGCCCTTCCCGGCGGGCTGGTCAGTAGTGCGTGATCCCCGCCGTGAGTGTGCGGGTCCAAGGGGCGGCCTCGCCGACCGCGTCGAGGGAGCTGAGCAGGTGGCACAGCAGGCCGACGGCGAAGAACTGTTGGACCTGCTCGTCGCTGCCGCCCGACGCGCCGCGGACGTACTCCACCGTGCGTGCGTACCCCGCCCGTACGGCCTCCCGGATCGCGGGCTCGGAGACCGCCGCGGCCTGGGCGTGCAGTTGGATCGGCATGAGGTCGTCGTCGCTGATCAGGCGGGCGTAGGCGGCGCCCATGGAATCGAGGACCTGCTGCGGTTCGCTCCCCGTCGCGTCGGCCGCCCCCTCCTCCAGCGCCGCTCCGACCCTGGTGAAGCAGTGCTCGACCACCGCGGTGGACAGTGCCTCCTTGTTCGGGAAGGGCCGGTAGGCGTACGCCTGCGAGATGCCGGCCGCTTTTGCCACCTCGGTGGTCGTCGTGCCGTAGTGGCCCCGCGCCGATGGACGCGCCGATGGCGGTGTGGAGCACCGTCGCCCGGCGTTGGCCCGCCGTGGGGAGCCGGCGTTGCCGTTCCTTCTATATATGAGTAATCAATCACTCACATCCTCCGGCTGCCAACGACCGGTCCCGCGCGCGTGGGGGCGTGTTCCGGTCGTTGTGCCGAGTGGGGGCGTAGCGGTCCGTGTCGCTGTTGGGCCGGACGGGTGACCTAGCGTAAGAATTGGCTGGTGCAGACTTTCAGTGCGACCCAGGGGGAGGGCCGGTGAACAGCCACGATGTCACCGACGAACAGTGGGAGGGGCTCGCCCAGGTCGTGCCGTTGCGGGGCCGGGACGCATGGCCGTCCGCGGTCGGCCACCGCTCGATCCCCGAGGCGGAGACCGCGTCGCGGCGCCGCTTCGTGGTCCTGCGGGTCAACGTGTTCGCCGACGCCCGCGATGTCGCCGAGACCCTGATGGCCGGGATACCGGTGTTGCTGGACCTGACGGGCGCCGAGGTCGAGGTGGCCAAGCGGGTGCTGGACTTCAGCACCGGCGTCGTCTTCGGCCTGGCGAGCGGGATGCATCGCGTCGACCGGAACGTGTTCCTGCTCACGCCGCCCGGCACCGAGGTGCGGGGGCTGATGGAGGAGGCCGGGGTGCCCGGCCTGTGACGCCGCGCGCGCTCGCTGGCGCGGCGCGCACGGCCGTCGTGCACACCGGCGGCCGTGCGTACGGCGATGGCGTGCGTACGGCGACGGCGTGTGCGTACGGCGATGGCGTGCGGCCGGTCCCAGGGGCGCGAAGCGTGACGGGTGTGCGGGTGGCGTGACCGTTGCGCGGGTGGGGTGACGGAAGCTGACGCTTCCGGGCCTTGGCGCGCCCGGATCCGACGCTCACCGGCTGCTCCGGACGATCCCCCGATCGTAGGAAGAGCGGGAGGGTGGAACGGTTCGTCCGGAGGACCGGCGCCTACCGTCCGCCCATGACCGTGTCGTCCCCGTCAACGTCCCACCCGAGTACCGCTGGTGGCCCCCGCCCTCGCCCCGGCTCCGGCCCCGGCCCCGACGCCGCCCCCCGTACGGATCCCGCACCCGGCTCCGCGGCACCGGCCACCGCGGCGCATCCGGACCGGCCCCGCCTCGTCGAACTGAGGCTCTCCGCCTTCGCCGGGCACCGCGGCGCGGTCTTCCCGCTGGAACCGCTGACCTTCTTCGCCGGGCGCAGCGGCAGCGGCAAGTCCACGGCGCTGTGGGCCTGCGAGGCGCTGGCCCGGCTCGGCGGCGGTGAGGAACTGGGGGAGGTCTTCCCGGAGCCGCTCGCGTGCGTGCCCCAGTGGGCCCGGCCCGACGCCCAGCGGCGCCGCGGCTTCCGTATCGGCTGTACGGCCGACGGCCCCGAGGGGCCGGTACGGCTCGACGTCGCCGTCCAGGCCGAGCCCGAACTGCGCGTCGTGGGCGAGCGGCTGTCCGGAAGCGGACGCGTCCTGCTGGAGACCGCCCTGCGCGACCCGAGCCGCCCCGTCGTCCAGGCGGCCTGGCACACCGCGGGGTCGTCGCCCGTCACCCGCGGCCCCCTCCCCGACGACCGGCTCGGCACGGCGTTGATGCCGCTGAGGGTGTCGGGCAGGACCGACGGCCAGCGCCGGGTGCTCGCCGCGGCCGAGCAGATGGTGGTCGCCCTGCGGTCCCTCTTCCCGTGCGACCCGCGGCCCGGGCGGATGCGCGCCCCGGCGCCGCTCGGTACCGGGCGGCTGCTGCGCGGCTGCGACAACCTCGCCGAGGTGCTGTGGCGTACGCGTACGGAGTGCGGCCGGCGGCACGCGCAGCTCGTCGCAGCGGTCCACGCCGGTTGCGCGGGCCCGGTCGCGGACGTTCTGGCCGAGCCGCTGGGTGACGGTACGGTGCGGGCCGTGCTGGACCGGGGCGACGGGATGCGCACGCCGCTGGCGATGCTCGGCGACGGCGAACTGCGGTACCTGGCCCTCGCCCTGGTGCTGCTGACCGGGCCGGGAGTGCTGGAGGTGGATGCGGTGGACGAGGTGCCGGCGGCGCTCCAGGGGCTGACCGTCCTGGCCGACGGTTTCGACTGCGCCCTGGACGCACGGCAGACGGGCGAACTGGTGCGGCTCGCGGCCCGTATGGGGCGGCGCGGGCACATCCGGCTGGTGGGCGCGGTGAGCGACGCGTCCGCCGCCGCAGGGCTGCGCGAGGTGCCCGGGGTGAGCGTGGTGGACCTGGGCGGACGCCGAGGCGGTTCCCGGCGGCCTCTGTCCTGAGCGGCCTCTGTCCTGAGCGGCCCCTGTCCTGACTGTCCGAGGCGGGTGGTACATCTGGGTCCCGTGACAGAACTGGACGTGGCGGCCCTGCAGCGACGGCTCGCCGACTTCGCGACGGCCCGCGACTGGCAGCGGTACCACACCCCCAAGAACCTCGTCGCCGCGCTGAGCGTCGAGGCGTCCGAACTCATGGAGATCTTCCAGTGGCTGACGCCGGAGGAGTCGGCGCGCGTCATGGAGGAGGCGGAGACGGCCCACCGTGTGACCGACGAAGTCGCCGATGTGCTCGCGTACTTGCTCCAGCTGTGCGAGGTGCTCGGCATCGACCCTCTCGCCGCGCTGGACGCCAAGATCGACCGCAACGAGCGCAGATTCCCCCGGCACATGCCCTGAGCAGGTGCCCGGGGGTGCTCGGCGGATGCCGGGCAGGTGCCCGGCAGGCGCGGAATGTCCGGGTTCTGGAAGCGGGCGCTTCGCTGTTCGTCACTCTCCGGAGTCACGAAGTTGTCCGCACCCAACTTGTTGTCCACAGATTTCGGTCTTCCTCTGGCTTTTCGTCCCACCTGCCTTCACTCTGGGTAGTGGTAGCGGAGTTCGGGCGGACGTGCGAAAAAGCGCGTCGGACAGACGGGGACAGCGCATGGACGCGGTGCGGCTCATCGTGGCGAGCAGGCGTGCCCTGGCGGGAAGCGGAGAACAGCGCGACGTCATGACGGAGGCCTGGCAGGCCCAGGCCCTGGCCCAGGCGATAGGCAGCCGTCTGGCGGTGTCGGGCCCGCCCGAACTGCGGGGCGAGGCCCTGGGGCTGACCGAGCTGTCGGGCAGAGGATGCGGTGTTCTCGACACTCCGCAGCTCCCGGTCGAGGCCCTGCGTGCCGCCCAGCTCACCGAGTTGGGCGACGCGCGCCAGGCCCTCCTCTGTCTCGGCGGACTCCTCGGCGAGGTCGGCATAGCGCTCGTCGGCATAGCCTGCGCGGCCGCCGACGAGGCCATGTACTGGCAGTGCATGGAGGCCATCGACGCGGCCGACGAGTCCCGGGACCGGGTGCTGGAGATGCTGCGCCGCCTCGCGGCCCGGGACCAGGCGCTCCCGGAGCGGGAGGCCGGGTGACGGCCGCTCCCACGGAGAACGCCCGGCCGTTCGGCCGGGCGCTGTGCCTGGTGGGGCGAGGGGAAGTGGGGTGACTCACGAGGAGTCGGCCCGGTCTGCCGTGATGTCTGCCGTGATGTCCGCCGAAGTGCCCGCCGCGACGCCTGTCGGAGCCCCCGCCGTGATGTCCGCCGATGCGTCCGACAGGGCGGGCCGGGAGCCCGAGAGATCCGCGTCGAGCCGGGACAGGTCGGCGGTGAGGGCCGCCATCAGCTCCTCCATCTGCTGCAGCAGCCCCTTGGGCTGCGCCGGCGCGGTCTGTTCCGGCACGGCTTCGGCTTCGGCTTCCTGGGACATCACGGCCTCCTGTGGGCCTTCGGCCCCGGAGAAGGGGCCCGTGAGCAAACGTCCCGGCAGAGCGGCCGCCGGCGACGGGTGCCGGGCGGTCCGGCTCCGCCCACGCAAACGACGGCCGTTCGGCCGGGTCACTGGCCCCGGAGGGAGCCCGGCGCCGTATTGACGTGATTTCACCCGACCGGGGTGGAGGCGACACCGTGGGACCGATGCGGTTGACCCGCCTCCGAGCGTGCAGGATGGGAGGCATGGATCTTCGCATCTTCACCGAGCCCCAGCAGGGGGCGAGCTACGACACTCTTCTCACCGTCGCCAAGGCGACCGAGGATCTCGAATTCGACGCTTTTTTCCGTTCTGACCACTATATGAAGATGGGCTCGGTGGACGGCCTCCCCGGCCCCACCGACGCCTGGATCACGCTCGCCGGCCTCGCCCGCGAGACCAAGCGCATCCGGCTCGGCACGCTGATGACCGCCGGCACCTTCCGGCTGCCCGGCGTCCTCGCCATCCAGGTCGCCCAGGTCGACCAGATGTCCGGCGGCCGGGTCGAGCTCGGTCTGGGCGCGGGCTGGTTCGAGGAGGAGCACAAGGCGTACGGCATCCCCTTCCCCAAGGAGAAGTTCGCCCGCCTCGAGGAACAGCTGGAGGTCGTCACGGGCCTGTGGAGCACGAAGCTCGGCGAGACCTTCGACTTCCACGGCACCTACTACGACCTCACGGACTCGCCCGCGCTGCCCAAGCCCGCCCAGGAGAAGATCCCGGTGCTGATCGGCGGCCACGGCGCGACCCGTACCCCGCGGCTGGCCGCGAAGTACGCCGACGAGTTCAACATCCCGTTCGCCTCGATCGAGGACAGTGAGCGGCAGTTCGGCCGGGTGCGGGCCGCCGCGCAGGAGGCCGGCCGCGGGGCCGACGCGCTGACGTACTCCAACGCGCTGGTCGTCTGCGTGGGCAAGGACGACGCGGAGGTCGCCCGCCGGGCCGCCGCCATCGGCCGCGAGGTCGAGGAGCTCAAGGCCAACGGCCTGGCCGGCTCCCCGGCCGAGGTCGTCGACAAGATCGGCCGCTACGCCGCGATCGGCTCGCAGCGGATCTACCTCCAGATGCTGGACCTGCACGACCTCGACCACCTGGAGCTGATCTCCGCCCAGGTCCAGTCGCAGCTGTCGTAGTCGCCAGGACAGCGGACGCAGCCAGAGGCGATAAACGAAGGCGCCGGTCAGCCACGCTGTGCAACAGTGAGGGCGTCGTCCTGAAGGCCCCCAGGATCACCACCCCTGGGGGCCTTCACGCGTACGGCACCGCAGTCGACCGTCCAGCCGGAGAGGCCCTCCGCATGTTCCTGACCATCAGTACCACCGGCACGCCCGGACGCCCCGCGACCGACCTCGGGTTCCTGCTGCACAAGCATCCCGACAAAACGCAGGCGTTCCCCACCTCCTACGGCACGGCGCACGTCCTCTACCCCGAGGCGGACGCCGAACGCTGCACGGCGGCGCTGCTGCTGGAGGTGGACGCGGTGGCACTGGTCCGCAGGGGGAAGGGCAAGGGCCGCGGCGGCGCCCCCGACGCGGCGCTCGCCCAGTACGTCAACGACCGCCCGTACGCTGCCTCCTCCCTGCTCGCCGTCGCGCTGAGCAGCGTCTTCTCCAGTGCGATGCGCGGTGTCTGCAAGGCGCTGCCCGAGCGCGCCGGGCAGCCGCTGCCGCTGCGCATCGAGGTGCCCGCGCTGCCCGCGCGCGGCGGCCCGGACCTCGTACGGCGGCTGTTCGAGCCGCTCGGATGGACGGTCACCGCCGAGCCCGTGCCGCTGGACGTCCGCTTCCCGGAGTGGGGCGACTCCCGTTACGTACGGCTGGTCCTGGAGGGGGAGACGCTCACCCTCGCCGCCGCCCTGCGCCACCTCTACGTCCTGCTCCCGGTCCTCGACGACGCCAAGCACTACTGGGTCGCCTCCGACGAGGTCGACAAGCTGCTGCGCGCCGGTGAGGGCTGGCTGCCCGCGCACCCGGAGCAGCAGCTGATCACCAGCCGCTATCTGTCCCGCCGCTGGTCGCTGACCCGGGAGGCGAGGGAGCGGCTGGAGCTGGTGCGGCTGGCCGAGACCGACGACAGCGAGGTCGAGGAGATCGACAACGCGGTCGAGGCGGACACCGGTGACGGCGAGGCCGAGGAGAAGCCCGCCCCGCTGGCCGAGCAGCGGCGTGCCGCCATCATGACCGTGCTCCGGGAGTCCGCCGCCGCACGGGTGCTCGACCTCGGCTGCGGGCAGGGACAGTTGGTGCAGGCCCTGCTGAAGGAGCCGCGGTTCACCGAGATCGTCGGCGTGGACGTGTCGGTGCGCGCGCTGGCCATCGCCTCCCGGCGGCTGAAGCTGGACCGCATGGGCGAGCGGCAGGCGGCCCGCGTGCGGCTCTTCCAGGGCTCGCTCGCGTACACCGACAGCCGGCTCAAGGGGTACGACGCCGCGGTGCTGAGCGAGGTCGTCGAGCACGTCGACCTGCCCCGGCTGCCCGCCCTGGAGTACGCGGTGTTCGGTTCGGCCCGTCCCCGCACCGTCGTCGTCACCACGCCGAACGTGGAGTACAACGTCCGCTGGGAGACCCTCCCCGCCGGGCACGTCCGGCACGGCGACCACCGCTTCGAGTGGACGCGCGAGGAGTTCCGCGCCTGGGCGGGCGCGGTGGGCGAACGGCACGGCTATGACGTGGAGTTCCGGCCGGTCGGCCCGGACGACCTCGAGGTCGGGCCGCCCACCCAGATGGCCGTGTTCCGGAAGAAGGACGACGTGAACGACGTGAAGGACAAGGAGGCGAAGGCGGCATGAGCAACGAGACAGCGAAGACCCTGAAGCAGGGGCGGGCCCTCCCCGTCACCGACCTCTCCCTGGTCGTCCTCGTCGGCGCCTCCGGCTCGGGCAAGTCCACCTTCGCCCGCCGCCACTTCAGGCCCACCGAGGTCATCTCCTCCGACTTCTGCCGCGGGCTCGTCTCCGACGACGAGAACGACCAGAGCGCGACCAAGGACGCCTTCGACGTCCTGCACTACATAGCGGGCAAGCGGCTCGCCGCCGGCCGCCGCACCGTCGTCGACGCCACCAGCGTGCAGCCCGACGCCCGCCGCCAGCTGATCGACCTGGCGAAGCGGCACGACGTGCTGCCGATAGCCATCGTGCTCGACGTGCCCGAGGAGGTGTGCGCCGAGCGCAACGCCGCCCGCGCCGACCGCGCGGACATGCCACGCCGCGTCGTCCAGCGCCACACCCGCGAACTCCGCCGCTCCCTGAGGCACCTGGAGCGGGAGGGCTTCCGCAAGGTGCACGTACTGCGCGGCGTGGAGGAGGTCGAGAATGCCACCGTCGTCACCGAGAAGCGGTTCAACGACCTCACCCACCTCACCGGACCCTTCGACATCATCGGCGACGTCCACGGCTGCTCCGCCGAACTGGAGGCGCTCCTCGGCAAGCTGGGCTACGTCGACGGCGTCCACCCCGAGGGCCGTACGGCCGTCTTCGTCGGCGACCTGGTGGACCGCGGCCCGGACACCCCGGGCGTGCTCCGCCGGGTGATGGCGATGGTGCGGTCGGGCGACGCGCTGTGCGTGCCCGGCAACCACGAGAACAAGTACGGCCGCCACCTCAAGGGCCGCAAGGTGCAGCACACCCACGGCCTCGCCGAGACGATCGAGCAGATGGAGGGCGAGAGCGAGGAGTTCCGCGCCGAGGTGCGGGAGTTCATCGACGGGCTGGTCAGCCACTACGTCCTCGACGGCGGCCGGCTGGTGGTCTGCCACGCCGGTCTGCCGGAGAAGTACCACGGGCGGACCTCGGGCCGGGTGCGCTCGCACGCGCTGTACGGCGACACGACCGGGGAGACGGACGAGTTCGGGCTGCCGGTGCGCTACCCGTGGGCGGAGGAGTACCGGGGCCGGGCGGCGGTCGTCTACGGCCACACCCCGGTTCCGCAGGCCACCTGGCTGAACAACACGATCTGCCTGGACACGGGCGCCGTCTTCGGCGGGAGCCTCACCGCGCTGCGCTGGCCGGAGCGGGAACTGGTCGACGTACCGGCCGAGCGGGTCTGGTACGAGCCGGCGAAGCCCCTGGCCACCGAGGCGCCCGGCGGCCACGAGGGGCGCCCGCTCGACCTCGCCGACGTGCACGGCCGCCGGATCGTCGAGACCCGGCACAGCGGACGGATCTCGGTCCGGGAGGAGAACGCGGCGGCGGCCCTGGAGGTCATGAGCCGTTTCGCGGTGGACCCGCGGCTGCTGCCGTACCTGCCGCCGACCATGGCCCCGACCGCCACCTCGCGCGTCGACGGCTACCTCGAGCACCCGGCCGAGGCGTTCGCGCAGTACCGGGAGGACGGCGTCGCCCGGGTCGTGTGCGAGGAGAAGCACATGGGCTCGCGGGCGGTGGCGCTGGTCTGCCGGGACGCGGAGACGGCGCGCAGGCGGTTCGGCGTCGGGACCGGCGGCGACGTCGGCGAAGGGCCGACCGGGTCCCTCTACACCCGTACCGGCCGCCCCTTCTTCGACGACCGGAGCGTCACGGAGGAGATCCTCGGCCGGATCCGGGAGGCCGTCGCCGCCGCCGGGCTCTGGGACGAGCTGGCGACCGACTGGCTGCTGCTCGACGCCGAGCTGATGCCGTGGTCGCTGAAGGCGTCCGGGCTGCTGCGCACGCAGTACGCGGCGGTCGGGGCGGCCTCCGGCGCGGCGTTCCCGGGCGCGCTGGCCGCGCTGGAGGGCACGGCGGCGCGTGGCGTGGACGTGGGCGGACTGCTGGCGCGGCAGCGCGAGCGGGCGGCCGACGCGGCCGCGTTCACGGAGGCGTACCGGCGGTACTGCTGGCCGACGGACGGACTGGAGGGCGTACGCCTGGCCCCCTTCCAGATCCTCGCCGTCCAGGGCCGCAGCCTGGCCGGGCTGCCGCACGACGAGCAGCTGGCCCTGATCGACCGCATGGTCGAGCACGACGGGTCCGGACTGCTGCAGACGACACGACGGCTGTACGTCGACACCGGGGACGCGGAGTCGGTACGGGCGGGCGTCGACTGGTGGCTGGAGATGACCGGCCGCGGAGGCGAGGGCATGGTGGTCAAGCCGGTCGGGGCCGTCGTCCGCGACGAACAGGGGCGTCTGGTCCAGCCCGGCATCAAGTGCCGCGGCCGGGAGTACCTGCGGATCATCTACGGCCCGGAGTACACCCGCCCGGACAACCTGGCCCGGCTGCGCGGCCGCTTCCTGAACCACAAGCGGTCGCTGGCCATCAGGGAGTACGCCCTGGGTCTGGAGGCACTGGACCGGCTGGCCGAGGGCGAGCCGCTGTGGCGGGTGCACGAGGCGGTGTTCGGCGTGCTGGCGCTGGAGTCGGAGCCGGTGGACCCGCGGCTGTGAGGCAGGCGGCGACGGCCCGGTGTTCCGCACCGGGCCGTCGCCGGTCCGTGTGTCGTCCTGGTCCGTATGTCGTCCTGGTCCGTATGTCGTCCTGGTCCCTGTGTCGTCCCGGCCCGCGTGTCGCCCCGGCCGGTGCGGCGCCCCGGCCGATCAGGGCAACCGGAGGTGATTACGCGCTCGAACTGGTCAGGATGGAGACATGGGATTCCACGTCGACTCCGAAGCCGGGCGGCTGCGCCGGGTCATCCTGCACCGGCCCGATCTCGAGCTCAAAAGGCTCACCCCCAGCAACAAGCACGCCCTCCTCTTCGACGACGTGCTGTGGGTGCGCCGGGCGCGCCTGGAGCACGACGGGCTCGCGGACGTGCTGCGCGACCGCGGGGTGACCGTCCACCTCTTCGGTGACCTGCTCACCGACGTCCTGAGGATCCCGGCCGCGAAGGAACTGATCCTGGACCGGGTCTTCGACGAGAAGGAGTACGGGCCGCTCGCCACCGACCACCTGAGGGCGGCCTTCGAGGCCCTGCCCACGGGCGAGCTCGCCGAGGCCCTCGTCGGCGGGATGACCAAGCGGGAGTTCCTGGAGGCCCACGCCGAGCCGACCTCGGTGCGCTTCCACGTCATGGACCTCGACGACTTCCTGCTCGGGCCGCTGCCCAACCACCTGTTCACCCGCGACACCTCCGCCTGGATATACGACGGGGTCTCGATCAACGCCATGCGCTGGCCGGCGCGGCAGCGCGAGACCGTCCACTTCGAGGCGATCTACCGGCACCACCCGCTGTTCCGGGACGAGTCCTTCCACGTCTGGTCGGAGGGGCTGGCCGACTACCCGTCCACCATCGAGGGCGGTGACGTGCTGGTCATCGGCAACGGCGCCGTGCTCATCGGCATGAGCGAGCGGACCACGCCGCAGGCGGTGGAGATGCTCGCGCACAAGCTGTTCGCGGCGGGCTCGGCGCGCACCATCGTGGCGCTGGACATGCCGAAGCGGCGCGCGTTCATGCACCTCGACACGGTGATGACGATGATCGACGGCGATACGTTCACCCAGTACGCGGGGCTCGGCATGCTCCGCTCGTACACCATCGAACCGGGCGCCGGCGACGAGGAGCTCAAGGTCACCGACCATCCGCCGGAGCACATGCACCGTGCGATCGCCGCCGCGCTCGGGCTGACCGAGATCCGGGTCCTGACCGCCACGCAGGACGTGCACGCGGCGGAGCGGGAGCAGTGGGACGACGGCTGCAACGTCCTCGCGGTCGAACCGGGCGTCGTGATCGCCTACGAGCGGAACTCCACGACCAACACGCATCTGCGCAAGCAGGGCATCGAGGTGATCGAGATCCCGGGGAGCGAGCTGGGGCGGGGGCGGGGCGGGCCGCGGTGCATGAGCTGTCCGGTGGAGAGGGACGCCGTGAGCTGAGCCGGCTGAGCGAAAGACCCTGGTGCTGCGGGCCGGGGCCTTGCATATAAATGTTAGAGGTCGTATAGACTTCCAGTTCGTTCATTCATCGTCCCACCCCGCCCCCGCGTATTCAGGAGCGCCCCATGGCGACAGTCCCGACCGCCCTCGCCGGCCGCCACTTCCTCAAGGAGCTGGACTTCACCGAGGAGGAGTTCCGCGGCCTGATCGAGCTGGCCGCCGAGCTCAAGGCCGCCAAGAAGGCCGGGACCGAGACCCCGTACCTGCGCGGCCGGAACATCGCGCTGATCTTCGAGAAGACCTCGACCCGTACGCGGTGCGCCTTCGAGGTCGCCGCCGCCGACCAGGGCGCCTCGACGACCTACCTCGACCCGTCCGGCTCGCAGATCGGCCACAAGGAGTCCGTGAAGGACACCGCACGGGTGCTCGGCCGGATGTTCGACGCCATCGAGTACCGGGGGGACAGCCAGGGACACGTCGAGGAGCTCGCCGCGTACGCGGGCGTGCCCGTCTACAACGGCCTCACCGACGACTGGCACCCCACCCAGATGCTCGCCGACGTGCTCACCATGACCGAGCACTGCCCCAAGCCGCTGACGGAGACCGCCTTCGCGTACCTCGGCGACGCGCGCTTCAACATGGGCAACTCCTACCTGGTCACCGGTGCGCTCCTCGGCATGGACGTACGGATCGTCGCCCCCGAGGCCTACTGGCCCGCCGAGGACGTCGTCACCCACGCCCGCAAGCTCGCCGAGACCAGCGGCGCCCGCATCACCCTCACCGAGGACGTGGCCGAGGGCGTCCGCGACACCGACTTCGTCGCCACCGACGTGTGGGTCTCCATGGGCGAGCCCAAGGAGGTCTGGGCCGAGCGGATCGCCGCCCTCTCCCCGTACGCCGTGACCATGGACGTGCTGCGGGCCACCGGCAACCCGGACGTGAAGTTCCTGCACTGCCTGCCGGCCTTCCATGACCTCGGCACCAAGGTCGGCCGCGAGATCCACGAGACGTACGGCCTGGACTCGCTGGAGGTCACGGACGAGGTCTTCGAGTCGCCGCACTCCGTGGTCTTCGACGAGGCGGAGAACCGCCTGCACACGATCAAGGCGGTCCTGGTGGCGACGCTGGGCCGCTAGCCGGACCCGTCGGCCTGTCCGACGGTCACGGTGCGGGATCCCGGAGTGAAGGCGTCGAAGGACTGTTCCCAGGACACGGCGGGCCAGTGGTACGTCACACGGCCCTCGGAGGGCCGGTAATGGGCGGTGTAGACGGTTCCCAACCACTCGTCGTACGCGTACTGATACAGCGGTGGCTTCAGCATCGCCGCCACGTCCGTGCCCATCGCGCGTACGGTCCTCAACCGCTCCTGGGTACGGGAGAACCGTTCCTGCTCGTCGGGCACCGGCAGGTGCTGGTGGTTGGCGGCGCAGGCGTCCGGTGCCTCGGTCAGCGGGATGTCCGGCCCCACGAACACCGTCACCGCCCGGTCGGAGTCGACGAGGGTGACGTTCTGCGGGATCGCGATCGGCAGGGATCTGAGCCTGCCGATCGCCTCGTCGACGGTGTCGCAGGTCTCCAGCAGGTAGCGCAGCACGAGGGGAACCGCGAAGCCGGTGCCGTGGACGTATCGCCCGCCGAAGGTGAGCGAGATCGCGAGCCCGGCGTCGTTCATCCCGTCCAGCAGGCCCCAGCCCGCCTCCTGCATACCGATCACCGGGCGGAGGAAGTGCGAGGAGGCGATGGTGCTCTCGCACGCGTCGGGGTGGTAGTCGTAGTTGCGCAGCAAGGTGCCGTCGCGGCCGATCTGGGTGCAGCCCGAGAAGAACGGCCGCAGCGCCGTGAGGGTGAGGAAGGTGTCCCCTCCGGGCCGGTCCAGCTGACCGGCGAGCCGGTCCAGCACCGGAACCAGCTCCGGCATGTGCGTCTCGAACAGCTCCCGCGCGCGGTCCGCGCCCTCCGGGGTCCGGCCCTCCTCGGTCAGCCATCCCTCCGCGACCGGCCACAGGGGCTGTGCGTGGGCGGCCCAGCGTCCGTCGCCGCCGTCACCGACCTCGATGGCGCGGAAGGTCATCTGCTGCCGGCTCATGGCTGCTGCTCCTTTACGACGGACGTCGGGTGGGATGTCGGCAACCTAGCGACATCTCGAGGTGGTGCACCAGAGCGGCGGAGCGGAAGAGCAGGGGAGCGGCAGAGCACCCGCTAACGGTTCCGGTGCGCGTCCTCCCGCCGCCGTACCGGCGCCACCGGCAGCCGGAACCACACCGCCTTGCCCGACGGGGTGGGCCGGTGGCCGCAGGACGAGCTGAGGGCGCGGATGAGGAGCAGGCCGCGCCCGTGCTCCTCCCAGGGGTCGGGCTCCTCGGTGACCGGCTGGGTGAGGTCGCCGGGCGGGGCCGGGTCCGGGTCGTGGACCTCGACCCGGCAGCCGGTCGGCAGCAGCTCCACGACCAGCTCTATCGGCGCGCGGCCCGCCGTGTGCTCCACGGCGTTGGCGACGAGCTCGGCGGTCAGCAGCTCCGCCGTGTCGCTGTCGGCCGCGGGCTGCCGCTCGGTCAGCGCCGTGCGGACCAGCGCCCGGGCGACGGGCACGGCCGCGGTCGTGTGCGGCAGCGCGATGCGCCAGGAGGCGGGTGTCGGGGGTTCGTGCAAGGCGGGTCCGTTCATCAGCAGGCTGTCCTGCTTTCAACTTCAGGAATGGTACGGGTCGGCTCACCTCTACCGACGCACGGCCCCGGGCCAGCGCGCCCGCCGTTACGGGGCTGTCGCGCAGGCGTGACCGTGTGACGGGCGCCGGCCGCACCGGAGCAGGGTTGTCGCGGCCTCATGACGACAGTCACAGACGGGTGATAGCTTCATGAGGTAGCCCGGCAGGCACGGCATCCGGCAGGCACGGCAACTGCCCCGTGGCCTGTCCCGTGTCGGAGGAGGCCACCCCTCATGAGTCCCTTCACCGGCTCCGCCGCCCGCACCTCCGACTGGCGCCATCTGCGGTGCGCCGTCGCCGACGGCGTCGCCACGGTCACCCTCGCCCGCCCCGGGAAACTCAACGCGCTCACCTTCGGCGCCTACGCCGACCTGCGCGACCTGCTCGCCGAGCTGTCCCGGGAGCGGACCGTGCGCGCCCTGGTGCTGGCCGGGGAGGGGCGCGGCTTCTGCTCCGGCGGCGACGTCGACGAGATCATCGGCGCCACCCTCGCCATGGACACCGCGTCGCTCCTCGACTTCAACCGGATGACCGGCCAGGTCGTCCGCGCGATCCGGGAGTGCCCGTTCCCGGTGGTCGCCGCCGTGCACGGAGTGGCCGCGGGCGCGGGCGCGGTCCTGGCGCTGGCCGCCGACTTCCGGGTCGCCGATCCCAGCGCCCGGTTCGCCTTCCTCTTCACCCGGGTCGGCCTGTCCGGCGGCGACATGGGCGCCGCCTATCTGCTGCCCCGGGTCGTCGGCCTCGGGCACGCCACCCGGCTGCTCATGCTCGGCGAGTCGGTGCGCGCCGCCGAGGCCGAGCGGATCGGGCTGATCAGCCTGCTGACGGACGAGGACAGCGCCGACGAGGCCGCGCACGAACTGGCCCGCCGGCTGGCCGAGGGCCCGGCACTGGCGTACGCCCAGACGAAGGCCCTGCTCACCGCCGAACTGGACATGCCGCTCGCCGCCGCCGTGGAACTCGACGCCGCGACCCAGGCACTCCTCATGAACGGGGAGGACTACGCCGAGTTCCACGCCGCGTTCAGCGAGAAGCGGGCGCCCAAGTGGCAGGGGCGGTGACCGGGGTGGCCACGCGGCAGTCCCCGCCTCGGCCTCTCCACGTCGCCGTCGTCGGCGGCGGCCCCGGCGGCCTCTACGCCGCCGCCCTGCTCAAGCGGCTCGACCCCGCCCGGCGGATCACCGTCTGGGAACGCAACGCCCCGGACGACACCTTCGGCTTCGGCGTCGTGCTGTCCGACGAGACGCTCGGCGGCATCGAGCACGCCGACCCGGTCGTGTACGCGGCGCTGAGCGGCGAGTTCGTGCGCTGGGACGACATCGACATCGTGCACCGGGGCGTGCGCCACACCTGCGGCGGCCACGGCTTCGCCGCGCTCGGCCGGCGGCGGCTGCTGGAGATCCTCCATGAACGGTGCCGTGCGCTCGGCGTGGACCTGCGGTTCCGTACCCAGGCACCGCACCCGTCGCTGCTCGCCCGAACCCACGACCTCGTCATCGCGGCCGACGGCGTGCACAGCACCACCCGCGAGACGTACGCGCGCGAGTTCCGCCCCACCGTCGAGGACCACCGCTGCCGCTACCTCTGGCTCGCCGCCGACTTCGCCTTCGACGCCTTCCGGTTCGAGATCGCCGAGACGGAACACGGCGTGACGCAGCTCCACGGCTACCCGTACGCGACCGACGCCTCCACGGTCGTCGTCGAGATGCGCGACGAGGTGTGGCGGGCGGCCGGCTTCGCGGACATGGACGTACGGGAGTCGGCCGACCGGTGCGCGAAGATTTTCACGGACGCCCTCGGCGGACGGCCGCTGAGGGCCGGTACGTCCACGTGGACCACCTTCCGCACCGTCGTCAACGCGCACTGGTCCCACGGCAACGTCGTTCTGCTCGGCGACGCCGCCCACACCGCGCACTTCTCCATCGGCTCCGGCACCAAGCTCGCCGTCGAGGACGCTCTCGCCCTCGCCGCCTGCCTGGAGGAACACCCCACCGTCGCCGAGGCGCTCACCGCGTACGAGGAGGAGCGGCGCCCCGTCGTCGCCTCCACCCAGCGCGCGGCCCGGGCCAGCCTGGAGTGGTTCGAGGAGCTGCGGCTCCATCTGGACCAGCCCTCCCGCCGGTTCGCCTTCAACCTCCTCACCCGCAGCCGTCGCGTCACCCACGACAACCTGCGGCTGCGCGACGCCCGGTTCACCGCGGCCGTGGAGCGCGAGTTCGGCTGCCCGCCCGGCACGCCCCCGATGTTCACGCCGTTCCGGCTGCGCGGACTGACCCTGCGCAACCGCGTCGTCGTCTCGCCCATGGACATGTACGCGGCGGTGGACGGCGTCCCCGGCGACTTCCATCTCGTCCACCTGGGCGCGCGGGCCCTCGGCGGCGCCGGACTGGTCATGACCGAGATGGTGTGCGTCAGCCCGCAGGGCCGGATCACCCCGGGCTGCGCCGGACTGTGGTCGCACCGGCAGGCTGAGGCATGGCGCCGCGTCGTGACGTTCGCGCACCGGCACGCACCGGGCACCGCGATCGGCGTCCAGCTCGGCCACTCCGGCCGCAAGGGCTCCACCAAGCTGATGTGGGAGGGCATGGACGAGCCCCTGGACGACGGCAACTGGCCGCTCGTGGCCGCGTCCCCGCTCCCGTACACCCCGCGCAGCCAGACCCCCCGCGAGCTCACCCGCGCCCAGCTGACCGACCTGCGCGAGGAGTTCACGGCGGCCGCGTGGCGCGCCGCGCGCTGCGGCTTCGACCTCCTCGAACTCCACTGCGCCCACGGCTATCTGCTCTCCGGCTTCCTCTCCCCGCTCACCAACCGGCGCACCGACCGGTACGGCGGCTCCCTGGAGCGCCGGCTCCGCTTCCCGCTGGAGGTGTTCGACGCGGTGCGCTCGGTGTGGCCGGAG
This sequence comes from Streptomyces poonensis, assembly GCF_014650915.1. Taxonomy (GTDB): domain Bacteria; phylum Actinomycetota; class Actinomycetes; order Streptomycetales; family Streptomycetaceae; genus Streptomyces; species Streptomyces poonensis. Next base: position 173,808 of record NZ_BMVW01000019.1, read on the forward strand.
GAGAGGCCCATGACCGTCCGTATCTCCGCCACCGACTGGGCCGACGGCGGCACCACCGCCGAGGACGCCGTGGAGATCGCCCGCGCCTTCGCCGCGCACGGCGCCGACGCGATCGACGTGTCCACCGGCCAGGTCGTCGCCGGCGAACGCCCCGCGTACGGGCGCTCGTACCAGACCCCCTTCGCGGACCGCATCCGCCACGAGGCGGGCGTCCCGGTGATCGCCGTCGGCGCGATCTCCTCCTGGGACGACGTCAACTCCCTGATCCTCGCCGGTCGCACGGACCTGTGCGCGCTCGCCCGCCCGCACCTGTACGACCCGCACTGGACCCTGCACGCGGCGGCCGAGCAGGGTTACGAGGGACCGGGCGTGGTCTGGCCCGCGCCCTACCGGGCCGGCAGCCGCCGCCCCCGCACCGGACGCACGGACGCCCCCAGGCCCCGCCTGACGCTCGGGGGCTGAGGGCGCCGTGCACAGTACCGCGCGGTCTACGGCAGCTCGGCCATGCCCGCCGTCAGCGTGGCGCCGTCCGCCGGGTCGACGAGGAGGAACGCGCCCGTGCGGCGTACGTGCGCGTAGTCGTCGAGCGCCAGCGGCTCGGCGGTGCGCAGGGTGATCCGGCCCAGGTCGTTCGCGGACAGCTCCGCCGCACCGACGGTCCCGTCAAGGTTCTTGACGATCGCCTGCACGGTCCGCGTGGTGTGCCGGACGAGCACCCGGTCACCGACCTTCAGCGGACGCTCGGCCAGATGGCACACGGCGGCCCGGACGTCCTGCGTCAGCGCGGGTACATCGGCCCCGGCGGTGATCATGTCGCCGCGCGACACGTCCCGCTGGTCGGCCAGGCGCAGGCTGACCGACTGCGGCGCGTACGCCGCCGAGGCCGGCTCGCCCAGTACGTCGATGCCGGCGATCCGGGACGTCTCGCCCGAGGGATGGATCGACACCCGGTCGCCCACCCGCAGCACGCCCGACACCAGCTGGCCCGCGTAGTGCCGGTCCTCGCCGTGCCGGATCACGTACTGCACCGGGAAGCGTGCCGGGGCGTCCAGGGGCTCGGCGCCGACGGGCACCGTCTCCAGGTGCTCCAGCAGCGCCGGGCCCGCGTACCAGGACATGTGAGCCGAGCGCTCGACGACGTTGTCGCCCGCGAGCGCGGACACCGGGACGGGGGTGAAGCCGGGCAGCCCCAGCTTCGCGGCGTGACCGGCGAAGTCCTCGACGATCCGGTCGAACTCCTCCTCCGCGTAGCCGACGAGGTCCATCTTGTTGACGGCGAGGACGATGTGGGGGACGCGGAGGAGGGCGGCGATGGCGGCGTGGCGGCGGGTCTGTTCGACGACGCCGTTGCGGGCGTCGACGAGGATGACCGTGAGCTCGGCGGTGGAGGCGCCGGTGACCATGTTGCGGGTGTACTGCACGTGGCCGGGGGTGTCGGCCAGGATGAAGCGGCGGCGGGGCGTGGCGAAGTAGCGGTAGGCCACGTCGATGGTGATGCCCTGCTCGCGTTCGGCGCGCAGGCCGTCGGTGAGGAGGGCCAGGTCGGGGCCTTCCTGGCCGCGGCCGGCGGAGGCGCGTTCCACGGCCTCCAACTGGTCGGCGAGGACCGACTTGGAGTCGTGGAGCAGGCGGCCGACGAGGGTGGACTTGCCGTCGT
>NZ_BMVW01000020.1:0-14448 GCF_014650915.1 Streptomyces poonensis
TTCATAGCCGGCACCGGCCTCACCCTCGGGGGCCCCGCCTCACCCTAATGAGCCGAAGTCAGTAATCAGCATGCTGGAGCCAGCGACAGCCCAGGTCTCGGCATTGATCTCCTGGCCGTGCAAGGACACGTGGGCCTCGGCGTTCATGGACTCGATGCGTCCGGCCACCTCATCGAGCAGGCCGCCGGTTCCGCAAGCCGGATCGTGGACCGTACGGACCACTCCTGGCTGGGCGAGCTCATGCTGATCGGGCCACACCAGTAGGGCGGACATCAATCGGCCGACGTCACGGGGAGTGACGTGCCCGTCTGTGCCAGTCCCTCCTGCCTGTTCCGCAGAACGCCGTACGAGTTGCTCGAACACGGACCTCATGACGTGGGCAGAGAGGGTAGTCCCCAAATTCAGCGAGAGGAACCGGCTGACGACTCCACACAGCAGCCCAGCGCGGTGGAGCCGTTCGATGGTGCGGTCGAACTCGAATCGTTGTAGTACGTCCCTGACGTTTTTTGAGTAGTCGTGCACGTACTCACGCAGCAACCGCTCTGCGTTGCTTGGATCGGCGACGACAGCGTCCAAGGTGTAGCGACCGGCGTTGAAGAAGGGGTGGCCGGAGGCGCGACGCAGCACGACATCTCGAAATCACTCGAGATTTCCCCCTTTGTCCGCCAACTTCACCGAGGCGTCCAGCACCTCCTGGCGTGTGGGCGCGAGCAGGAGGTCGAGGCGCCGCAGCACGGTGAACGGCAAGACAACGCTGCCGTACTCGGATGTCTTGAAGACCCCGCGAAGAAGATCCGCGAGCGACCAGATCTGCCTGGTCAACTGCGTCCCCGTATCACTCATGGCGCTCCCCTTCCGACCACACGGCCCCTCCCGCACTCGAGGCCGGGCCGATCTCCATACAGTCAGTGGATCTTACGGTGAGGGCGTCACCGCGGCGGCCCGTTGATGCTAATCAGCCGACCGAATTGTCGCTCCCCCTGTAGCCGCCGGTGACGCACAGGCGCCGCTCTGACATCGCCGTGTCAGTCACCTCTCCGCACAAAGGCAGAGCGTCACCGTGTACAGCGATGAGATCGCCGAATCGCCTGAAGGGTTCACCGTAATCTTGAACACTCGATTTCTGTACCGTCAGGGCGTGTCGGTGGCACTGCCTAGTCTCGGCCTGAAACGTGGAGGGAACGTCCGGTCGCTGTCCGGCGAACGACTACGGCCGGGTTCGCCGCAGGGTCTCCTGCTGTGTGCTGCGCGTCGGCCGGAGCACCCGCGTCGTCTCGCAGCCGGACGCCGACTCCATGGAAGGGCGCCAGCAAGGGCTCCTCGTCTCACACAAGTCTCGCCACGTGTGTCGACTTTGCCGACCCACAAGGCATTGACCTGCGGTTAGGTTCCTGATCCCAATCAGCTGAACCGCACACGACGCCTACTACAACCTGAGCGAGGTAGGACCGCCAGCTCGGACCGGGCAGCTACGGCCATCCAACGGTGCCGCAGTCCCCAGGGTCCGCATCAGGAGCGTTCTCGGGCCAGCGGTCCCGGCGGGGTCTTCACAGCTGCCATATACGCAGGTGAACGATTCACTTCCGTCGTACCACCAGCAGACGAAGAATTACTGAACTACTTGAGGCGGCTCTGTCCACCGTTCTTCGTCAACAGCTTGGCGGAGCGCAGCGGCCTGTGAGGGAGCTTCGCCTGCGCTGTCGGCCGGTGCGCTGTCTGGTGCACCGGCCGGCAGAGGAAGGTTGGCGACGATGTACTGATTCAGGATGTCGTCCCGGTCCATGAACATGATCTGACTGCGTCTGGAGGCGCCCAAAGCGTTGCCCAGCCAATTCCGTGCCGCCTTGGTGATCTCTCCGCCGGCCACGATGAAGGCGTGGTCGACAAGTACTCTCCTGTTGGTCTCCGGGTCGAAGATTTCGTGGGCGAGCATCATGAGTGCTTGGTTGTGGATCTCCGCGATGTTGGCGTTACCCGCCCTCGTCATGGCGGCAGCGTCGAGTTTCCCCCGCTTCACCTGGAGTCCGAAGTACAGGAAGTGCCGCGTCGGCAGGGTGTAGCGCATCCAGATGTCCTTGCCGTACTTCAGTGCCTTGTCCCTGTGGCCGACTGCGGTGATCCGGTGGAATCCGAGCTGCCGGAACAGCGGGAGAAGCACTGCCTCGATGAGTTCGTCCTCGCTGCACGTGTCGAGGAATGCGGCCAGAGCGGCACGGCGTCGCGTTTCTGCAAGGGTGAAGGGCCGGTGCGGGTTCACCGCCAGGGCCGAGACCGTGTTCGTCCCGAGATGGCGAAGATAGCAGTGTCTGTCCTCTGCGTAGAAGGCCTCGAAGTCCTCCCGGGCCAGTACTTGATTGAACTGGCGAAGGGCGTTCGGTCGGTCAGGGCCCTCGTTCAGGGCATCAGCCGGGCTCATCAGGTGGTCGATCAGTCGGCAGAAGGACTCCGGGGGCTGAGCGGGGCCGTCGTGCGGCTCGGCCAGCATCGCTTCGAGGACTCCCGCTACCCAACGGTGCCGTGTCGAGCCGTCGTGCACCCAGTCCGTGCCGAGCTCAGCGAAGAACTCGGTGATGTACATGCTGGATCTGTAAGGGAAGTATTTCGGCTCGGACGAGCTGCTGGGATCGTCTGAGCCGAGGTTTCCGCAGACCAGGTCGCCGAGAGATTCGAGCGTTTTTTTCTGAACTTCACGACAGAGTCCCCTCTCCACCGCTGCCCCACCGAGTCAGTCGTGCACGCACCGCCCCTCATTGTGTATCGCCTTCCGACGCAGCCGGCAGAGCAGCCCAGCCCCCAGCACGCCCACGCCCCTTCGCACGTGACCTTCGCTGCTGCAAGGTCGATACTGCCGATAGCAAGCGCCCCGCCGACCCGCGTCCAACCAGCCCGCAGATCTGACGCCCCGTCGTCAAGTCAGCATTAAGTCAGCATCAGTACCGCCAGAGACCGCTTCCGACCGCTACGGACCGCCAAGACCGACAACTCGCACCACCTCATCTGACCAGGTAAAACGCAGGTCACAGCCACACCTGCCAACCTCACCAGGAGGTACCCATGAAGATGCTCATCAACGTCCCGGAGACCGTGGTCGCGGACGCTCTCCGCGGTATGGCGGCCGCCCATCCCGAGCTGGCCGTGGACGTCGAGAATCGGGTGATCGTACGGCGGGACGCCCCGGTTGCGGGGAAGGTGGCCCTCGTCTCCGGGGGTGGGTCGGGGCACGAGCCGCTGCACGGCGGGTTCGTGGGGCCGGGCATGCTGTCCGCGGCGTGCCCCGGAGAGGTGTTCACCTCGCCTGTGCCGGACCAGATGGTGCGCGCGGCCGCCGCGGTCGACAGCGGTGCGGGCGTGCTGTTCATCGTGAAGAACTACACGGGTGACGTGCTCAACTTCGACATGGCCGCCGAACTCGCCGAGGACGAGGGCATCCAGGTCGCGAAGGTCCTCGTCGACGACGACGTCGCCGTGTCCGACAGCCTCTACACCGCCGGCCGCCGTGGCACCGGCGCCACACTGTTCGTGGAGAAGATCGCCGGCGCGGCCGCCGAGGAGGGCCGGCCGCTGGAACAGGTGGAGTCGCTGGCCCGGAAGGTCAACGAGAACTCGCGCAGCTTCGGCGTCGCGCTCGACGCCTGTACGACCCCGGCGAAGGGCAGCCCCACCTTCGACCTGCCGGCCGGGGAACTGGAGCTCGGTGTCGGCATCCACGGCGAGCCGGGGCGGGAACGCCGCGCCATGATGACCTCCCGCGAGATCGCCGACTTCGCGGTCGACGCCGTCGTGGACGACCTTGACCCGCGCAACCCCGTACTCGTCCTGGTCAACGGTATGGGCGCCACCCCGCTGCTGGAGCTGTACGGCTTCAACGCGGAGGTGCAGCGGCGGCTCGCCGAGCGGGGGGTGCCCGTGGCGCGCGTCCTCGTCGGCAACTACGTCACCTCGCTCGACATGGCCGGCGCGTCGGTGACCCTGTGCCAGATCGACGAGGAACTGCTGCGGCTGTACGACGCTCCGGTGCGAACGCCGGGGCTGCGCTGGGGCGTCTGAGCGTCCTCACTCTCGTATCAGCAGCAGCTTCTGCGCTTCCCCTGCCTTCGGGCCTTCTGTTCTTTCGTGCCTCTCGTTCTTCCGTGCCTCTCGTTCTTCCGTGCTTTCTGTTCTTCCGCACCGTACGCACCTTCCGCACACGCAAGGAGATGACGTGCTCGACGCCGACTTCTTCCGCCGTTGGTTGACGGCCGCCGCGGCGGCCGTGGACCGCGAGGCCGAGCGGCTCACCGCTCTCGACTCCCCCATCGGGGACGCGGACCACGGCAGCAATCTGCAGCGCGGGTTCGCCGCCGTCGTGGCCGCGCTGGAGAAGGAGGAGCCGCCGACGCCCGGCGCCGTCCTCACGCTCGCCGGACGGCAGCTGATCTCCACGGTGGGCGGGGCGTCGGGGCCGCTGTACGGCACCCTGTTGCGCCGTACCGGCAAGGCGCTCGGGAACGACGCGGCCGAGGTCACCGGGGAACAGCTGCGGGACGCGCTGCGCACGGGCGTCGAGGCGGTGCGGACACTCGGCGGGGCGGCACCCGGCGACAAGACCATGGTCGACGCGCTGGTGCCGGCCGTCGACGCGCTCGGCGAGTCGTTCGCCGCGGCGGCGGCCGCCGCCGAGCGGGGTGCCGAGGAGACGACCGGACTTCAGGCGCGCAAGGGCCGGGCGAGCTATCTGGGCGAGCGCAGCATCGGGCACCGGGATCCCGGCGCCACGTCGGCCGCGCTGCTGGTCGCGGCCCTCGCCGAAGCCGCCGGTGCCCGAGCGGAGGCCGCTGATGTCTGAGGAGCGGCAGGAGCAGGTCGGGATCGTGCTCGTGTCGCACAGTGCCGCGGTGGCCGCCTCGGTCGCCGAGCTCGCACAAGGGCTCGCGGGCGGCGGGGCCCCGGTCCCCGTCGCCGCGGCGGGCGGCACCGCGGACGGTGGTCTGGGCACCAGCGCGGAACTGGTGTCGGCGGCGGCCGCCTCGGTGGACCGCGGGGCCGGGGTGGCGGTCCTGACGGACCTCGGCAGCGCGGTCCTCACCGTGAAGGCACTCCTCGCCGAGGGCGACGAACTGCCCGGGAACACCCGCCTGGTCGACGCCCCCTTCGTCGAGGGCGCGGTCGCCGCGGTCGTCACGGCCTCGGCGGGCGGCGACCTCGCGGCGGTGGAGGCCGCGGCCAAGGAGGCGTACGCCTACCGCAAGGAGTGACGGGCGGCGGGAGCGCGGTGCCTCGCGTCAGTAATGCCCCGCGTCAGTGATGCCTCGAGTCAGTGATGCCTCGAGTCAGTAGTGCCCCGCCTCAGTGGTGCCCCGCCCCAGTGGTGCCCCGCGTCACTGCCTCCGCAGGAACGCACGTGCCAGCGCCTCGCCCTGATCCACCGCCTGCCGGTGGTCCTCGATGGGTGTCACACGGGAGTTCTTGAAGACGATGTACGTGACCCCGTCCCGGGCCCCGCCGGTGCGCGGGTCCGGGCTGAGGCCGAGCGCCTCGGCCGTGGCGTACGAGGCCTCGCCGATGACATCCCGTGGGCCGGTGTCACCGACGACCGCGTACTGGACGCGATCCCGGTGGACGACGGCGGCGACGGAACCACCGCGGACACCGTGGGCGCGGTGGTCCCAGATGCCGCTCGGGGCGGGCACGACGACGAAGGGGAGCGTCTCCGCGCTGAGGTACCGGCCGTCGGACTGCCGGAAGGCGGTGGTGGGCTGGTAGTAGGGGTCGGTACGGCCGTTGCAACGGGGGCCGGCCCGGCCGTCGCAGTCGATGTCCATGTCGGCCTTCCAGAACACCACGTCGCGGGTGCCGCAGACGGGGATGTCGGCGCGGGCGCCCCGGTCACTGCGGAAGTGGCCCTTCGACACCGGCCGGCAGTCGCCCAGCCCGGCCAGCAGTTCGGCGGCGCGGACGGCGCGTTCGGCCCGCACGGAATCGTACGGCTGTGTGGGCTGTGGTGGGGCGGCGGCGAGCAGGGCGGCACCGGCCAGGGCGAGCGTCAGCGACTGGACACGCGTGATGGGGGACCCTCTCCCGAGGGCGTCGACGGTCACGTACCCCACGGTGCCGGGGTCAGGGAAGCCGGGCCAGCGTGAAGGGGCCGGTCGGTGCAATGGCGTTCCGGGACGGCACGCCATCGCGCGACACCCCGGCACCCCGACACCCCGACACCCCGGCACCCCGGCACCCCACCCGTCCCGGCACCTCTCCGTACCTGCGCCCCACCGCTTCGTTTCCCCTCTTGACGCGGTCACGCCACTCACGCCATACAGGTACAGACCAATTGACTGGCGGGGGAGACAAGGAGGCAGCGCCGTGCGACGCGTTCCTGTGCTGGTGCTCTGTGGTTCGCTGTTCCTCGGCGCCGGCTGCGGGCAGGACATGACCGAGGGCCGCCGTCCGCCCTCCGCTCCCGCCGGCGTCACGGCCGAGGCGGGCAGCTCCGGCAGCGTGCACGTCATGTGGAACCACGTCTTCGGGGAACCGGAGATCGCCGCGTACGAGGTGTACCGCGGGCGGACGAAGATCAAGGATGTGCCCGGCTCCGCCCGTATGACGGACGTCGCCGGGCTCGAACCCGCCACGACGTACGTCTTCACGGTCCGCGCCCGGAGCACGGGCGGCGACCTGGGTCCGCCCAGCCGGCAGGTGCGCGCCACGACGCCCGCCGCGTCCGCCGCCGACAACCGGGCGCCCAGCCGTCCGGCGCGGCCGAGCGGCAAGGCCGTCGGCAGCCGTGCCGTCCAGCTGTCCTGGGGACGGTCGACGGACGACCGGGGCGTGGTGTCGTACGACATCCTTCAGGGCGACTCCAGGATCCACAGCGTGGGCGGCGGGCAGACGGCCACCGTCGTGACGGGGCTGCGGCCGGGTACCCGCTACACGTTCAGCGTGCGGGCCCGGGACGCGGCGGACAACGCCTCCCCGGCGAGCGACGCCGTCCGGATCACCACGGCGCCGGGGTCGGACGACGGCCGCGGTACGGCACCCACCCGTTTCCGGGCGACGACACACCGGGAGGACGGGGCGTACCACATCGACCTGTCGTGGGTTCCGCCGCGCACCGACGGGGTGATCACGGAGTACGAGATCCACCTCGACGGGCGGCTCGCCACCTCGCTCGTCTGGGGCGGCACCGCCCCCCGGGACACGGCGGAGCACAGCTTCTACGTGGGCCGGGAGTCCGGGGCCACGCACCGGGTGCGGATCAGGGCGAAGCTGCCGGACGGCACCTGGGGCGGGTTCTCGGCGGAGCGGACGGTGACGACGGGGCGGTAGGCGGTACACGGCAGACGGCAGACGGCAGACGGCAGACGACTGACGGGACGCCCCACCCGCCCACTGCCTCCTCACCTGTCCGTTCCTGCCCGGCTCCGCCCACACTTGCGCGTCTCTACCCGTCTCTGCCCGCTTCTGCCCGTCTCTGCCAGCCCCTCAGGTCCTCAAGCCCTGACCCTCCCCGCCCGTTCGTGTCCGGATGCGCCGTCCGCCGGACGCGGGAATCCGTCACCTGGGCGGGCGCCGTGCGGATGCGCGCGGAGGCTGGGGCACGTTGGCTCGGCCTGAGGCAGCACGGGGTTCCCCGATCCCCGGCGGCGCAAGGGACGTACCGCCGACCGTGCCGCCGGAGGGCAGTCCTATGCGTACCAGACAGCTGCTTGCACGCGCCGCCCTCACCGCGGCCGCCGCCACCGCGCTGCCGCTCGCCCCGGCCACCCCCGCGCAGGCCGGGCCGGGGATCTCGGTGAGCACGGTCGGGGCTTCGGTCGACGTGACCACCAGCGCCTGCGCCACCATGAACGCCGACGGCAGCTTCGGCCGGGCCTCCCTGCTCGCCGGCGGGCAGCGGAGCTTCGCCCAGGGCCGCCAGGCCACGCTGACCGGCACGAGCACCGCCCAGTCCGCCGCCTGGACGAACGTCGGCGCCGGCACCTACACGGTGACCGTGGTCTGCAAGGACGGCACCACGGCCGGCACCCAGGCCGTCATCGTCTCGGGCCCACCGACGATCTCCGCCACGGCCCTGCCCTCCCCCGCCCTTTCCGCCTCGCCCTACCGTTCCGCCGGGTCCTACCGTTCCGTCTCGCCGTTGCCCTCGTACTCGCCGTCGCCGTCGTCCTCGCCCTCGCCCTCGCGCGGCGTGCTGGGCGGCCTGGGCGGGGCCACCGAGAACCACCGCACGCTCACGCTGCTGGGCGGCGGGGCCCTCGTCGCCGTGGGCACAGGAGCGTCCGTGTGGTACCTGCGCCGCCGCGCCCGCCCGGGCCGCTCCTGGGACTGATGCGACGGGGCCGCCCGGCTGCTTCGTCCTACGCCTCCGGCGATCGCTGCTCCGGCGACTGTCCCTCCGACAACCGCTGCTCCGGCGGCTGCCGCTCCGGCGACTGTCCCTCCGGCAGCCGCTCGAGCTCCTCCAGGGCGTGCGTCAGCCACCGGGTCCAGAACGTCTCCAGGTCGATGCCGGCCCTGAGCACCAGATACTGGAGCCGGTCCTGCGGTGTGTCCCGCCCCGCGCCGAAGTCCCGCTCCTCGATCTCCTCGTACTCCGCCAACTGCCGCTGGTGCAGGACGAGATGGCGACGCAGTTCGACCTCGACGCCCTCCCTTCCGACCACGGCGGAGGCGCGCAACCGCAGGAGCAGCGCGTCCCGCAGGGGCTTGGGGTCCTGGGCGGTGGCGGTCCAGCGGGCGAGCTCCGCCCGGCCCGCCGGCAGAACCTCGTAGCTCTTCTTCTGCCCCCGCGTGGGCTGTTCGGAGGGCAGGGCGCGGATGTACCCCTCGGCCTCGAGCTTCCCCAGCTCCCGGTAGATCTGCTGGTGCGTCGCCGACCAGAAGTAGCCGATCGACTTGTCGAAGCGGCGGGTCAGTTCGAGCCCCGACGACGGCTTCTCCAGAAGTGCGGTGAGGATCGCGTGCGGGAGTGACATGGAGTCATCCTAGGGACGCCCGCCGGGGTGCGTTCCGTGGGCGCGGCCCGGTGACGCCTCGCCGGAGACGACGGAGCGGTCCGGCTCCCGCCGAGGCTCGGGGCTCACAGCGCGGCCGCCAGCTCCGTGCCCTGTGCGATGGCGCGCTTGGCGTCCAGTTCGGCGGCGACGTCGGCGCCTCCGATGAGGTGGGGGCCGCGGCCCGCGGCGAGGAGTTCCTCGTACAGGTCGCGACGCGGTTCCTGGCCGGTGCACAGGACGACGGTGTCGACGGGCAGGATCTGGCGTACGCCGTCGACGGTGATGTGCAGTCCCTCGTCGTCGATCAGGTCGTAGCGGACGCCGGGGACCATGGTGACCCCGCGGTGCTTGAGCTCGGTGCGGTGGATCCAGCCCGTCGTCTTGCCGAGTCCGGCGCCGACCTTGGTCGTCTTGCGCTGGAGCAGGTGCACGGAGCGGGGCGGGGCGGGGCGTTCGGGCGCGGCGAGGCCTCCGGGGGCGCGGTAGTGGGTGTCGACGCCCCACTGCCTGAAGTACGCCGCCGGGTCCTCGCCCGTCCGCTCGCCGCCGTCGGTCAGGTACTCGGCGACGTCGAACCCGATGCCGCCCGCGCCGAGGATCGCCACCCGCTCACCGACGGGAGCGCCGTCGCGCAGCACGTCCAGGTAACCGAGGACGCTCTTGTGGTCCGCGCCGGGGATGTCGGGCGTGCGCGGGGTGACCCCGGTGGCCACGACCACCTCGTCGTACCCGGTGAGGTCGGCCGCGGTGACGTACGTGTCCAGGCGGACCTCCACGCCACGCAGCTCCAGCTGGGTACGGAAGTACCGCAGTGTCTCGTCGAACTCCTGCTTGCCCGGAACCTTGCGGGCCACGTTCAGCTGGCCGCCGATCTCGCTCGCCGCGTCGAAGAGGGTGACGTCGTGGCCGCGTTCGGCGGCGGAGACCGCGCAGGCGAGGCCGGCCGGGCCGGCGCCGACCACGGCGATCCGCTTGCGCAGCCGGGTCGGGGCGAGGACCAGTTCGGTCTCGTGGCAGGCCCTGGGGTTGACCAGGCAGGAGGTGATCTTCCCGCTGAAGGTGTGGTCGAGGCAGGCCTGGTTGCAGCCGATGCAGGTGTTGATGGTCTCGGGCCGGCCGTCCCGTGCCTTGGCGACGAAGTCGGGGTCGGCGAGCATGGGGCGGGCCAGCGACACCATGTCGGCGTACCCCTCGGCGAGCAGCCGTTCGGCGACCTCGGGGGTGTTGATGCGGTTGGTGGTGACGAGCGGGACGGAGACGGCGCCCATGAGCTTCCTGGTCACCCACGCGTACGCGCCGCGCGGTACCGAGGTGGCGATGGTGGGGATCCGCGCCTCGTGCCACCCGATGCCGGTGTTGATGATCGTCGCTCCGGCGTCCTCGACCGCCTTGGCCAGCGTGACCACCTCGTCCCACGTGGAGCCGCCGGGCACCAGGTCCAGCATCGACAGCCGGTAGACGACGATGAAGTCCTCGCCGACCGCCTCGCGTACCCGGCGCACGGTCTCGACGGGGAAGCGCATGCGGTTCTCGTACGAGCCGCCCCAGCGGTCCTCGCGGTGGTTGGTCTGCCGGGCGGTGAACTCGTTGATCAGGTAGCCCTCGGAGCCCATGATCTCGACGCCGTCGTAGCCGGCCCGGCGCGCGAGGACCGCCGTCCGCGCGTAGTCGTCGATCGTCCGCTCGACCTCGGCGTCGGTGAGCGCGTGCGGTACGTGGGGGCTGATCGGGGCCTGGAGGGCGCTCGGGGCGACCAGGTCACGGTGGTAGGCGTACCGGCCGAAATGCAGGATCTGCAGCGCGATGCGGCCGCCCGCGCGGTGCACGGCATCGGTGATCACCCGGTGCTGTGCCGCCTCGTCCTCGGTGCTGAGCTTGGCCCCACCCTCGTACGGGCGGCCCGCCTCGTTGGGCGCGATGCCGCCGGTGACGATCAGGCCCACGCCCCCGCGCGCGCGTTCCGCGTAGAACTCCGCCATGCGCTCGAAACCTCGCTCGGCCTCCTCCAGGCCCACGTGCATGGAGCCCATGAGGACCCGATTGGGGAGTGTGGTGAAGCCCAGGTCGAGAGGCTCGAACAGGTGCGGGTAGCGGCTTGTGGGGGACATGGTGGGCCTCCGTGCGTGGCGTCGTCGGGACTGTTGTAGACGACGCCACAGGTTTTGTGCAACTAGTTGCATAAGGGCTATGGGGAAGGCCACACAGAGAAGGCGACACGGGGAAGGCCACATGGTCTTGGGCACATGGGGTGGAGCCCCATGGTCTTGGGCACATGGGGTGGAGCACATGTTCTTGGGCACATGTTCTTGGGCACATGGCGTGAGGCACAAGATAGGGAAGCCAGAGCGAGCATGGCGAGCGTGATGTGCCGATGCCACGAGGTTCAGTCGCGTACTTGTTAGTGATCGAGTCCGACCTGGCCCTTGGCGGCCTGGAAGCACTCCTCGACACTCCACCGGATACCGGCGACGCGGACCAGCTCCGCCAGGGGCACCTCGGTCGGGGACCAGCACAGGTGGAAGGCGAGTTCACCGGTGGTGCGGTTGCGGCGGATCAGCAGATGGCGTTGGCTGTCGCTGCCGATGTGAATCCAGGCCCAGTCGTAGTAGCGGGGGCCCTTCGCGCCGATTCCGGCGCTCTGCCGGTGCCAGGCGGCGGCGGGCAGGCGGCCGGCGACGGCGTCCGCGCGGATGGAGGTGCGGCTCTGGTTGATCCATACCCGCGTTGAGCAGGCGACGGCCATCACGTAGCCGGTCCGGCGCGCCTCCAGCGCGGCACGCAGCTGCGGGTCCTGCCCGTACGCTTCATCGCCGGTCACCCACCGTGCCCGTACCCCGGCGCCCAGCGCGGCGGCGATCATCTCCCAGGCCAGACGCGGCTTGGTCGCGAACCGCACCTCGTCGGGGATCCCGGCAGCGGCGCGGCGCTCGGGATCGGCGCACCAGGACTGCTCCGGCCGGTAGAGCCGGCGGTCCACCAGCGCCCGTCCCCGGCTGGTGGCGTAGGCGAGGAAGACTCACACCTGGGAGTTCTCGACGCACCCGGCAGTGCCGGTGTACTGCCGCTGCACGCCCGCCGAGGCACGGCCTCTCTTCACGAAGCCGGTCTCGTCCACGATCAGGACACCGCCGTCGGTGCCGAGGTGCTCAACGGCGTAGGCACGGATGTCGTCGCGGACGGCGTCGGCCTCCCCGCGGGCGTAGCGCAGCATCCGCTGCATCGGCCCCGGCCGGGCCAGGCCGGCCTGTTCGGCCGGCTGCCTGGGGGTTGCCCCCTGCGGGGACAGTTCTTCCGCTCCACTTGCGACAGCAGCCCGAGCAGGTGGGCGCGGGCAGTGGTCCTTGGCTCGACTCGGCTGAACCGTCCCGCGATCCGGTCCATGGCCTGGTCGAACATCGCCCGCCGGCGGGCGGGCTTTACGCTATGGCCGGCGGCCACCGCACGATCGTCGTTTGTCCACACACCAACCGATGAGCATGCCGTGGCCGCGCTCGTTCCCAGCCGGGGCCATCACAAGATCGCGTCATCAGGACGGACTGCCAGGAGCCCCGTCACCCTCGATATTGGCCACCATCTTGCGCAGTACCTTGAGCGCGGCCACGTACTCCTCATCACTGATGCCCTGGTGGACTACGGCGCGTACCTCGGTCGCCAGCTCACGGAGCCGCGCTCTGGCTGCCTCCCCGGCATCCGTGAGGTGCAGGCGCTGCCCGTCATCGATCCTGAGCCACTCACGGTGGAGCAACTGGTCCACGACCCTGGCGATCTCGTGCGGCCCGTCGGCAAGGTGCGTCAGAGAAGCGACGACCTCCTCGCGGCCCGGCGCCGCGGGGCCGCCGTTCACGCGGTTGAGCACCCAGTACTGCGGCTGCGTGACGTCGATCTTGGCCATCGCATCACGCAGATGCCGGGTGACGGTCGCATGGGCCAGGCCGCTCCAGTAGCCGACCGGCTGAGTGGCCAGCATGTCATCGGTGGCGGCCGGGTTCGCCGGCGCCTGGTCAGTGGCTTTGTCGATCAGTGACATGATCGCGACGCTACATTTCCCCGGTGCGCCGAACAATCGGAATGCGGCAGTCACTGCCACTCGTCCTGGGTGCACCTCGGGACCGCCGGCCACCGTCATCTTTCGGATGCGCCGCAGCCCCGCGCGCCACCACCGCAAGCTCGGATGCACCGCTCGACGGTGTTGCGCTGCCGGTGAGCGTCACGGGTGGAGCCCGGCGGCTTGCCGCCGGACCGGCCTCGCTTCTTGCGCTTGGCGATCCGGTTCGGCGGGCTGCGGGATCACCGCCCGGATCCTGCGGCGCCGCAGGTGAGCGCGGATGGCGCGGGACGAGTACGCCTTGCCCGCCAGAACCACATCCGGTGCCGCGCGCGGTCTGCCGATCAGGCGGGGCACCCGAGTCCGAGCCATGACCTGCGGGAGCGCGGGCACGTCACCAGCCTGGCGGGCGTGATGACGAAGGCCAAGGGGCCGACAGCGGCTGTCCGCCACGAAGTGGATCTTGGTGGTACGGCCCTCCAAGGGCCGGCGGTTCGAACTGGAACAGGCGGACGTCTTCCGCGCATCTCACCACCCCACCCACATGCGTGCAGACCCGGGCCCTGCGCGCATACCTCCGGTGGCGCAACGCCAACGCGCGCCACCGGGACGTCCTGGCTGCCGAATGTCGTGAACGCACCCGGGTCCGCAGTGAGAAAGGCATTCGCTGGGGAGGGCGCACCCGCAAGGCCGCGGCCTGACAACGCCAACGCCGAGCCGGGGCACGGCTCTCCATGAAAGGCTGGACGGCATGGGAGCAGCGTCGGGCGATCAGAATTCTCGGGAGTTCCTGGAAGGAATCCAGATCGGTGACCTCTGCAGCGGAACTGTCGCACAGGTCACACGGTCTCAGGGCGTGACGGTCACTTTGGACGGATTCTCCGCACGCCCGCTGGGGACCATCTGGCCTTCGGACGTCTCCTGGACTCGGAATCGGTCGGCGGCCGTGAAAGTCGGCCAGCGGGTCACCGCCGAGGTGATCGCCATCGATCTTGATGAGGGCCACGCCCGGCTGGCAATGACCGCCACCGAGAACCCGGAACTGTGGGCGTTCCTGAGGTCGCGTCACCGCGGCGAGATCCTTTCCGGCACGATCACGGCCATCGAACGGTTCGGCGTGTTCGTGGCGCTGGACGACGGCCCCGACCATCCGGTCTTCCCCGGCGTCGGGTTCATCACGATTCCCGAACTGTCCTGGCGGCACATCGAAGCAGTTTCGGACGTCGTTCAGGTCGGGCAGCGCGTCTCGTGTGAGTTCCTCCAATTCGACACATGGAACGGAGAGGCCAGGCTGTCCCTGAAAGCGACACAGGCCGACCCCTTCCAGGTATTCGCCGACAGCGTCGCGGTCGGCCAAACACTGCGAGGACAGGTCACCAAGCTGGTCCCGTTCGGCGTCTTCGTCCAGGTCGCCGACGGCATTGAGGGACT
>NZ_BMVW01000020.1:14523-135163 GCF_014650915.1 Streptomyces poonensis
TCGTCGTCACGGACATCGACCGAGAGCGGCGCAGGCTGACCCTCTCCCGACGACAGGTGTCACCTGACTCTCGGTGACACCTGCGCGTCACCGTCACAGGGATTCCACTACACGAGTGCCCCGTGCCCTGGGGCGAGGCCATGCCCAGCCTGGCGAACCTACGCGGTCACAGCACTGGGGGCTGTCTCCCGGAACAGTCCATGAGATCGTCGTGCCCATGATCGAGTCCTGGGTGATCGATGGTGGCAGCACCGTCCCGGTGTCGTTCGAGGTGGTGCTGAAGATTCTTCGTCCGAGGATCGGTGGAGGGCAGCTCGAGACGTGGCTGACCAGTTCGTCCGGACGGTCGTTGGCGTTCGTGACGAATACCGCGCGCGCGATGGTGATGTTGCTCGATGGAGAGGGTGACCCCGGCGAGCATGCTGTGGATCCGGGAGCCGATGGATGGAGCGAGGGATTCGTTCTCTCCAACGGGCAGCATGACGCGTACCCGGACGAAGACACCGTGCCGATCGGTGAGGCTTTCAGGATTGTGGAGCACATTGTCAGCACGGGATCTTGGCCCGCGGACGCACGCTGGGTGGCCGATCGCTGAAACCGCGGGCTGCCCCCGAACCCAGATGAGAATGGCGGCGAGGTGGCGTGCGGCCTGGTAGGCGATGGCGAGCTTGTCGGTTCACATGGCCAGGCCGCGCCACTGTTCGAGCCGGTCGACGCACCGTTCGACCGCATTGCGCTGCCCCTGTGCCTCGGCATCAAAAGCGGGCGGGCGACCGCCGGCGCGGCCTCGCCGCAGACGGTGACCGACCTGGCCGGACGGCTGAGGGATGACGGCACGGACTCCGCGCCGACGGAGATGACCGCACATCGCACGGGACGAATCCGCGCGATCAGCCAGGACGGCCTCCGGTCCGGTTCTCGGTCTTCCGAGTCCGCTTCGCGGAACCCGCACGCTTGCCATCGCGGCCTCGAAGGCCGGTGCGACACCAGCCTGGCCCGCAGTGACGTGGAGGGCCAGGGGCCGTGCCTGACTGTCGCTGGCGAGATGGACTTTCGTCCTCAGGCCGCCGCGGGAGCGTCCGAGCCCGTGATCGTCAGGTTCGGCCCGGCCCGATGAACGGCTGATCAGGCGGGCCGTGGACGGTACCTGGAGGAGGATCCTCGCCGCGGTCCCGGCAATGGCCGACCAGCAGGCCCACAAGCGCCGCAACGTGGTGGAACGACGCTTCAACCACCTCAAGCAGCGGCGCGGCAGCGCCACCCGCTACGAGAAGTCCGCCGAGTCCCACCAGGCAGCCGTCACCCTCGCGTCACTGCTGGAGTGGGCGTGCCGCGTGACGACACCGCCTAGGAAGCCGAGGCGGAGCGGGTGCCGATGATCACGTGCGCGTGCCACTCCTCCGACACCGCCACCCGCGCGGTCAGCCCGCCGCGGCTGAACGCCTCCGCCGCGAGCGGTGCCTGGCGTGCGCTCGTCTCGACGAACAGGCTGCCGCCTGGTGCCAGCCACCGCGCCGCCCCGACCGCGACCCGTCGCAGTACGTCGAGGCCGTCGGCGCCTCCGTCGAGGGCGATCGGTGGCTCGTGATCGCGGGCCTCCGCCGGCAGCAGGGCGATCTCGCCGGTGGGGACGTACGGGACATTCGCCGCGAGGATGCCGACGCGCCCGCGCAGGGTGCCGGGCAGCGCCGCGAAGAGGTCGCCCTGGTGGACGTGACCGCCGAAGGGGGCGACGTTGCGGCGGGCGCAGTGCACGGCCGCCGGGTCGACGTCGGCGGCGTGCAGTTCGGCGCCGTCCAGGCGGGCCGCCAGGGCCGCGCCGACCGCGCCCGAGCCGCAGCACAGGTCGACCACGACCGACGCTCCGGGCACGGCGGCCAGCGCCTGCTCGACGAGGAACTCGGTACGGCGCCGGGGCACGAAGACCCCTGGGGCGACGGCGATGCGCAGTCCGCTGAACTCGGCCCAGCCCAGGACGAGTTCGAGGGGCAGGCCGGACGCGCGGCGGTCCACCATGGCGGCGGCCTCGTCCGGGGTGTGGGCGGTGGACAGTATCAACTCCGCCTCGTCCTCGGCGAAGACACAGCCGGCGGATCGGAGGGCGGCGACGACAGCGGACGTCGGAAGGGGTGGCATGGTGCCGAGAGCCTTTCGGTGGGCGAAGGGCGCTCTCGCGTTGCCTACCGGCGGCGCACCGCGCCGCTCCGGGGTGAGAGCACCCGACCTGACACTGCGGTGATCGGTCCCACCTCCTCGGTGACATGACGGCTTGACGACGTGACGACTGGCCCGGCCACCCTACTGCACGACCGGTACCAATCCGCCCCCGTCCCCCGGGCCGCCTCCGTTCCAGTGCTCCTCGCCTCACCTCGGCCCGCCTCGCCTCGACCTGCGCGGCCGACCTCGCCCCCGTCCGGGTCCACGTCACTACCCGGCGCCCACCACTTCCCCCCGCGCCGCTTCGGCGGGCACTCGGGCCGTCATGAATCTGGTTCTGCGCCGCAGTACGAAGCCCAGCGTCTCGTACAGCCGGATGGCGCCGGTGTTGTCCGCGCCGGTGTGCAGGAAGGGCGTCTCACCACGTTCCCGGATGCCGTGGGCGACGGCGCGGACGAGCCGGCCGGCGAGGCCCTGGCCCCGGGCGTCGGGGTGGGTGCAGACCGCGCTGATCTCGGTCCACCCCGGCGGGTGCAGCCGCTCGCCCGCCATCGCGACGAGGACACCGCCCCGGCGTATGCCGAGGTAGGTGCCGAGCTCGACGGTGCGGGGCAGGAACGGTCCGGGCCGGGTGCGCTCCACCAGGTCGAGCATTTCGGGCACGTCGGCGGGTCCCAGCAGGACGGCCTCCGAGTCGGGCGCGGCGTCGACGCCTTCGTCGACGAGCTGGACGCCCTCGGCGTACCAGCTCAGCTCCCAGTCGTCCGGGACCGCCCCGTTGAAGCCGAGCAGCGGCACCTCGGCTCCGGGACCCGCCAGCGCGGCGAGCACGTCCCAGTCACCGGCGTCCGGCTCCTCGGGCAGGGCCACCCACGGGGTCACGTCGACGGGGTAGCGGAGGATCCGGCCGTGCCGCTCCGCGAAGCGGGCATGGGGGCCGGTCAGCGAGGTGAGGGCGGGGTGATCGAGGACGTGCGCCGGGGGGCGGCCGGCGCCGTGCGCGCGGTCCGCGACCGTGGTACGGCTCATACGGCGGCCTCGGCGACCTCGATCACGATCTTGCCCGTGGCGTGGCCCTCCTCGACCGTGCGCAGCGCCTCGGCGGCCCGGTCCAGCGGGAACGTTTCCGTGACGTACGACCGCAGTGCGCCGTCGACGACGAGCCGCACCACCTCGTCGAGCACGGCGGCGGTACGCGCGCGGGCGACCGGCGCGCCGCCGAGTTCCGCCACGATGTCCTTGCCGCCCGCGGTGATCAGCTTCGTCCGGTCGGACAGCAGCCCGGCCGCCGTCCTGAGGACGTCGCCGCCGACCAGGTCGTAGACCGCGTCCACGCCCTCCGGCGCGGCCGCCCGCACACCCGCCGCGAAGTCGGGGCCGGAGGGCACGTGCACCGCGCCGAGCGACTCGACGAGGTCCTTCTTGCCCGCGCTCGCGACACCGATCACCCGCACACCGAAGGCGCGGGCGATCTGTGCGGCGGCCACACCGACGCCGCCGCCCGCGCCCGTGACCAGGAGGGTGGCGCCGGCCGGCAGATCCAGCTGACGGACGCCGTCGTACGCCGTGGCCGCCGCGACGGGCAGGGCCGCGGCGTCCGTGAAGGACACTCCGGCGGGCTTGTGCGCGGTCACCGTGACGGGCAGCAGGGCGTACTCGGCGTATCCGCCGGCGACCGGGTTGCCGAAGACCTCGTCGCCGACGGCGAACCCGGTGACGTCAGGGCCCACCTCCTCGACGACCCCGGCGACCTCGTTGCCGAACACGGCGGGCAGTTCGCGCGCGCTCTCGCCCGGGCGGGCGTGCCCGGTGCGCTGCTTCCAGTCGACGGGGTTGACGCCCGCCGCGCGCACCGCGACGAGCAGTTGGCCGGGGCCGGGGGCAGGCCGCTCGATCTCGACGAGCGCCTCGGCCTCCGGGCCTCCGTACCGTGTGAAGACGTACGCCTTGGACATGGGCTGTGTCCCTCCCTCTCCTTCGCTTGTCACACCGTGGCCGTGGCCGGCACCAGCGGAAAGAGAGACCGCGCGCCGGCTATTCCCGTACCACCGGTGCGTTCACGAGGCCGCAATGATCATCCCAGGTGCGGGAACGGCGGAACAGCCGGGGGACGGACGGAGCACCGTCCCCCGCCGCGTACGGTGGTAGGAGTCGCACACACGATCACACCCGGCCCGCGCACCCTCCGCACGGCCGGCCTGGAGGCACCGCACCGCCATGCACGTCACCCGAGGCTTCACCGGGCGCCCACGCGTCCCCGACGCCGGACTGCCGCCCGGCCAGTACGACGCCAAGGACGACTGGCCCGTCCTGTCGGCCGAGGTCACGCCGGACCTCGCGCCCGCCGACTGGACGTTCCGGATCGACGGACTGGTGGCCGAGCCGCACACCTGGGACTGGGACGCGGCGCACGCGCTGCCCTCCTCCTCGTACGAGGGCGACATCCACTGTGTGACGGGCTGGTCGAAGTTCGGTACACGGTTCGGAGGTGTCTCCCTGGACGCCTTCCTGGATGTGGTGCGGCCCCACGCGACGGCGACCCATGCGGTGGCGTACGCACACACCGGGTACACCGCGAACCTGCCGCTCGCCGACCTCAGGGGCGGACGGGCCTGGATCGCGTTCGCGTACGACGGGAAGCCGCTGCCCGCCGAGCACGGGGGACCCGCGCGGCTGCTGGTGCCGCACCTGTACTTCTGGAAGAGCACCAAGTGGATCGCCGGCCTGCACATCCTCGACCACGACGAGCCGGGCTTCTGGGAGCGGAACGGCTACCACGCGCGCGGCAACCCCTGGGAAGAGCAGCGGTACGCAGGTGACTGAGATCGTGACCGTTCCGACGACCGCTCCCAGGACCGTTCCGGCGCCCTTCACTCCCCCGACGCGTTTCGCCGTGCCCGGGCGGATCGGCGTGAGCGAGCAGGCCGCCTCGATGTGGCAGACCGCGACGCTCACCGAGATCCGCCGGGAGACGCCGCGCGTCTCGACGTTCCGGTTCGCCGTGCCCGCCTGGGCGGGGCACCTTCCCGGCCAGCACCTGATGCTGCGGCTGACCGCCGAGGACGGTTATGTGGCCCAGCGCCACTACTCGATCGCGTCCCCGCCCGACGACACCGGGCACATCGAACTGACCCTGGACCATGTCGAGGACGGCGAGGTGTCGGGCTGGTTCCACACGGTGGCCCGGCCCGGCGACCGGATCGAGGTGCGCGGCCCGCTCAGCGGGTTCTTCGCCTGGCCGGGCGACCGGCCCGCGCTGCTGATCGGTGCCGGCTCCGGAGTCGTGCCGCTGATGTCGATGGTGCGTCACCGGCGGGCACGGAGCCTGTCCGTGCCCGTACGGCTGCTGGTGTCCGCGCGGGGGCCCGAGGACCTCATCTACGCGCGGGAGTTGGGGCCGGAGACGACGCCGGTGTTCACACGCCGTGCGCCCGCGGGTGTGCCGGTGGGACGTATGGCGGCCGCACATGTGGCGCCGCTCCTGGCCGAGCAGCCTCCCGGTGGGTGGGAGGCCTATGTGTGCGGCTCCAACGCCTTCGCCGAGCACGCCTCACGGCTTCTGGTGGAGGCGGGTCAGCCCGTGGACCGCATCCGTATCGAACGGTTCGGCTGATCCGGCCACACACCCCCGTACCCGGCCTCGGAGAACATCGGTACAGCGGCTCGGTTTCGCGGTCGCCGCGCCGGCTGCTGCCCGCCGGAGCAGCACCTTCGACCGGCGCCGCAGCCGTCCGGAGGAACCTTGCCCGGCACGGGTACCTGTGCCGCTTCCGGCGCTTGGTCCTCAGCCGGGTCGCTTGGCCATGACGACCACACCCGGCCCGGTGTCCTCATCCGCGGGGAGCCGGAGTTCGGCGACCGGGCGCAGGCCGGCCTGCTCGATCAGCTCCACGAGTTGTTCCGGCCGCCATTTGTGTGTCGTCCAACGAACGGGTACTCCTCCGTAGGCCTCGGTGCGCGCCAGGTCTCCGTCGCCGACGTGGGTCGCGGTGATGAAGTGTCCGCCCGGCTTCAACGCGCGCGCGAACATGGCCAGCACCTGAGGAAGGACGTCACGGGGGAGGTTGAACAGTGACCACCACCCGAGCACGCCGCCGAGGGACGCTTCGTCAAGATCGAGGTCGGTGGCGGAGGCGACACTGAAACGGCATTGCGGATGAAGACGGCGTGCGTTCTCGATCATGCGAGGAGAGAGATCCACTCCGGACACGTCGAGTCCGCGCTCGGCGAGGTAGGCGGTCACCGTTCCGGGTCCGCAGCCGACGTCGAGCACAGGGCCGAGTTCGCTCACGCTGTCGGCGAAGGCGTCGATCGATGCCTTGAGCCATGGATGGCAACGGATGTCGCCGATTCCCGTCGTCACCACCATGTGGACGTAGTTGTCGGCCACCCGGTCATACGACTCACGAACCACGTCGAGGTCGGCCGGGCGATCAATACCGTGTGTGTGCATCGGCCAACAATAGGACTGCGCGACGGTCTTGGGGCTGGTACAGCGGAGAAAGACGTGCAGGGTGCAGCCCTGGCCACGCCGTACGGTCACGCCTGTCACCAGCGTCGCCACGGTGGGCTGAGCCGCCGGTACCGGGCGGTCCGAGTGGAACCAGGCACGGTCGGGCCGAACCGGGCAGAGCCTGCCGGTACCGGGCAGAGCTCGGCGGAATCGGGCAGAACTCGGCCGACCCGGCGGACCGGGCCCGGGTTTCGGGGTGGTCCGGCTGGGAACTCCGGCGGCAGAGGAGGGCCGTCGCGACAGCCGCGCCGTGCAGCGCAGTGGCGCGCCGTGCAGCGCAGTGCCGTGCACTGCCCGTGCCAGGGGGCGGGTCGGCCCCGCCGTACCCACCGTACGGACGCGGCGCCGAGGAGGTGGAGGTGCTGATGCTGAGCCCGTTGCGCGGCTGGCGTTGGCGCCCCAACCCGCTGCGCCGCCGCTCGGACGTGATGGAGGCGTGGACGACTCTGGTCGTGACGGTGCTACTGGTCGTCGGCACGCCCCTCGCCGGGCTCGTCGCGGGGTGGTGGGCACACACGGACGCACAGGCCCGGGTCACCGCGGAACGGGCCGCACTACGCCGGGTGAGCGCGGTGGTACTGACCGACGCCCCGGCCGCGGTCCCCTCCGCGAACGGCGGCAGTCAGCCGGTGTTCCGGGTACAGGCGCGCTGGACGGAGCCCGCTGCGGGCACCGTGACCGGCCCGGCCCGGGTGCCGGCGGGCACACGGGCCGGTGATCTCGCCGAGGTCTGGCTGGACGGGCGGGGACGGAGCGTCGGCCCGCCGGCGACCGGGGCCGTGGTGTGGCAGCACACGCTGGCGATGGGGGCCTGCGCCGCGGGCGGCGCCGCCGTCGCCGTCCTCGCCGGGCACCTCGTGGTGCGCCGGGTCGCCCTCCGGCACCGTATGGAGGAATGGGACCGGGAGTGGGCGCGCACCGGGCCCGAGTGGGCCCGCCGCTGGGCCTGACCGGCACCTCCGGGGCGACCGGCACCCCCGGGCCGATCGGTCGACCGATTGACCGGTTGACCGGCATACAGCGCTGCTCATCGCCCGTGCACAGTCCGGGAGTCGTCCGCGCGTCCCCCATGTACCGGCCGAGCCGACGTCCCGTCTTTCCCCATGTACCGGATGTACCGGATGTACCGGCCGAGCCGACGTCCGATCTTTCCTCATGTACCGGCGAGCCGACGCCCGGCCTGTCCCCATCTACCGGCGAGCCGACGCCCGGTCATTTCCCACGCGAGGTCCGAGCCGGCGTCCGACCATTCCCCACGTACCGCCCGAGCGCCTCCCCGGTGTCCCCCGTGCACCGTCCGTGTGCCCGGGCGCGGGGTCCTGACTCTCTGGCGGCGCGCGCCCCGGCACCGTACGGTGTGATCACTCGCACCGGTCCGATTCCGAAGGTGTACACCCATGGCCCAGTTCGATCTGCCCCTCGACCAGCTTCGCGGTTATCGAAGCGCTTCAACAGAGCCCGCGGACTTCGACGCCTTCTGGACGAAGACGCTTCAGGAGGCCCGGGAGCACGAGCTCGACGCCGTCTTCACGCCCGTCGAGACGCACCTGAAGACGGTCGAGGCGTACGACGTGACCTTCGCCGGTTACGGCGGGCACCCGGTGAAGGGCTGGCTGGTCCTGCCGGCGGGGGCCGCCGCGCCACTGCCCACGGTCGTCGAGTACATCGGGTACGGCGGCGGCCGGGGTCTGCCGCACACGCATCTGCTGTGGGCTTCGGCGGGCTTCGCGCACTTCGTCATGGACACCCGCGGGCAGGGCAGCGGCTGGGCGGGCGGCGACACCCCGGACCCGGTGGGCAGCGGGCCCGCCTACCCCGGCTTCATGACCCGCGGGATCGAGGACCCGGAGACGTACTACTACCGGCGCGTGTACACGGACGCGGTACGTGCCGTGGAGGCGGCCCGCGCGCATCCGCTGACCGACGCCGCGCGGACGGCGGTCGTCGGCGCCAGCCAGGGCGGGGGCATCGCCATCGCCGTCGGCGGCCTGGTGCCGGACCTCGCCGCGGTCGCCCCGGACGTTCCCTTCCTGTGCGACTTCCCGCGCTCCACGACGCTCACGGACCGCGATCCGTACCGCGAGATCGGCAAGTACCTGAAGACCCACCGCGGCCGCACCGAGCAGGTCGGGCGCACGCTCGCCTACTTCGACGGCGTGCACTTCGCCGCTCGCGGACGGGCGCCCGCCCTGTTCTCCGCGGCGCTGGAGGACATGACGTGCCCGCCGTCGACGGTCTTCGGGGCCTTCAACGCCTGGGCGCACGACGACAAGCGGATCGAGGTCTACGACTTCAACGACCACGAGGGCGGCGGCCCGCACCAGGAGGCGGTCAGGCTGGCCTGGCTGCCGTCGCACTTCTGACTCTTCCATGCCTGCTCTTCCGTCCCTGCTCTTCCGTCCCTGCCCTTCCTCACTGTCCGACCAGTCGGTATGTTCAGGGTGCCCGGGCACGCGCCGGGCACCCTGTGCGACGAACGACCGGACAACCGGACGACGGAGGGCTCATGTCCCAGGTTCACGGCCACTGCGACCCACGTTTCGAGGCGGTGCGCACCGCGTTCGAGGAGAACTTCCGCGACCGCGACGAGCTGGGCGCGGCGGTGGCCGTGACGCTCGACGGCACGACCGTGGTGGACCTGTGGGGCGGCTGGGCCGACCCGGCGCGCACCCGGCCCTGGGAGCGGGACACCCTCGTCAACGTGTGGTCCACGTCCAAGGGGCCCACCGCGCTGTGCGCGCACATCCTGGCCGACCAGGGTCTGCTCGACCTGGACGCGCCGGTGGCCGCCTACTGGCCCGAGTTCGCGGCGGCGGGCAAGGAGGGCGTCCTCGTACGGCATCTGCTGTCGCACCGGGCGGGGCTGGCCGGGCTGCGCGAACCGCACTCCCTGGAGCAGCTGTGCGACTGGGAGCTGACGGTCCGGCGCCTCGCCGCGCAGGAACCCTGGTGGGAGCCGGGGACCCGGTCCGGGTACCACGCGCTCACGTTCGGCTTCCTGGTCGGTGAGGTGGTCCGGCGGATCACCGGCATGCTGCCGGGCGCGTTCCTGGAGCGGGAGGTCACCCGGCCGCTCGGCATCGACTTCACCATCGGGCTGCCGGAGAAGGAGTGGGGCCGGGCGGCCGAGCTGGTGGCGCCGCCGGCCGTGCGGCGCGACCCGCAGGCCGCGGTGTCCGCCGAGCCGGCACCCGTCGCGATCGCCGCCCTCGCCAACCCGGTGGTGGGCGCCGCCGGTGCGGTCTCCCCGCGGTGGCGGGCCGCCGAGGTCCCCGCCGCCAACGGCCACGGCACCGCCCGGGCGGTGGCCGAGCTGTACGGGATCCTCGCGCTGCGCGGCGCGTGGGGCGGGCGCCGGGTGCTGTCGCCCGAGGCCGCGGAACGGGTCCGCGAGGGTCAGGGAAGCTGCCGTGACCTGGTGCTCGGCGCCGGGTTCGCGCACGAGACGGAGATCGGTCTCGGGTTGTGGCTCAGCGGCCCGAACGGCAGTTACGGTTCCAATCCGAGAGCCTTCGGGCACGACGGTTACGGCGGCTCCTGCGGGCTCGCCGATCCCGAGGCCGGGGTGTCCGTGGGGTACGTCATGAACCGCATGGGCCCGCACATCGCCGACGATCCGCGGAAGATGGCGCTCGTGGAGGCCGTGTACGGCTGTCTGTGAGCCCGGCGGGGCCAGGGGGCCTCAGCCCCGGCGAGGCCCTGTGACCGTCAGCCCGGCAAGACCGTGGGACCGTCAGCCACCTGCCGGGCGAGTCGCCACGACCAGCCGGCACCGCGGGCCGCCGTCGGAGCCGCGTCCGAACTCGGGCAGCGCGTACAGATCCACGTCGAAACCGGCCCGTTCCAGCTCCGGCCGTACGAGCCCGAGCCGGAACGGCCGGTAGTACATGACGAACGGCGGGCGCCATACGGCGTTGCGCACGCGCATCGCCGTGTCGAAGCCCAGCGTGGCCCAGTACGGGAGGGAACCGGGCGGGGCGGGCGCGGGCAGCGGGAACGCGAACCGCCCGCCCGGCCGCAGCACGGAGTGGGCCTGCGCGAAGAGCGCGGGCAGTTCACGCGGCAGGAAGTGCCCGAACGCGCCGAAGCTCACGACCAGATCGAAGACGGGACCGAAGGGCAGGGCGAGGGCGTCGCCGCGCACCCAGGCGACGCGGGCCCCGGCGGCACGCGGCCCGGCGGCACGCGACTCCGCAGCGCGCGACCCAGTTGCCCGCGACCCAGTTGCCCGCGACCCCGCAGCACGCGCCCCCGCAGCACGCGGTTCCGCAGTCCGCGGCCCGGCGGGGATGCCTGCGCCCCGGCCCGGGCCGACGGCCGCGAGGCCCGACCGCTGCCTCCCCGTCGTCAGCATGCCCGCGCTGATGTCCACCCCGGTCACGCTCTCCCGGCACACCTCGCGCAGTACTTCCATCCCGGCGCCGGTGCCGCAGCACAGGTCCAGCCCGTGGTCGAACGGGCCCATGGCGGACAGTGCCCGTTCCACCGATTCCAGGATCGCATTGGGCGTACGGAACGGCGTGTGGTCGAACTTCGGCGCGAGCAGGTCGTAGCCGTGCTCGACGGACGACAGCGCCTGGACGGCGAGTTCGCGGAGGCTGGGTCCTTGAGGGGAGAACATCCCGCTCAGCTTACGGCCGGCGGGCGCGGAGGAGCAGCGGGGGTGCAGGACAGCCCTTCGCGGCGGAGCGGCGGAGCGGCGAGGTGCCGGGCGGGCCCGCGCGGCGGGGCAGCGCCGTCCGGGCACGTCGGCCTATCGTCGGCAGCATGACCACGTTCCGTCCCGCCCCCGCATGGCTGGCCGACGCCGTCTTCTACCAGATCTATCCGCAGTCGTTCGCCGACTCGAACGGCGACGGCATCGGCGACTTCAACGGCATCACCGAGCACCTCGACCACCTGGTCTGGCTGGGCGTCGACGCCGTCTGGCTGAACCCGTGCTTCGCGTCGCCGTTCCGCGACGCCGGTTACGACGTGTCGGACTACCTGAACATCGCGCCCCGCTACGGCTCGAACGACGATCTCGCCCGCCTGGTCGACGAGGCGGCCCGGCGCGGCGTCCGCGTCCTGCTCGACCTCGTCGCCGGCCACACCTCCGACGAGCACCCCTGGTTCCGCGCGTCCATGGACGACCCCGACGATCACCGCTACATCTGGGCGCCCGAGAGTTGCGGCCGCCCGGAGGGTTTCGTCGCCTCCCCCGGCACCCGCCCGGGTGCGTACCTGCCGAACTTCTTCGACTCCCAGCCCGCCCTCAACTTCGGCTACGCGCGCGACAACCCGGCCGAGCCGTGGCGGCAGCCGGTCGACGCCGAAGGGCCGCGCGCCAATCGTGAGGCACTGCGCACGATCATGGACCACTGGCTGCGCCTCGGCGTGTCCGGCTTCCGTGTCGACATGGCGTCGTCGCTGGTCAAGGATGATCCCGGCAAGGTGGAGACCGCACGCGTGTGGACGGAGCTGCGGTACTGGCTGGACGGCGCGCACCCGGACGCGGTGCTGCTGTCGGAGTGGGGCGAGCCGGAGGTGTCGGTCCCGGCCGGCTTCCACGCGGACTTCTTCCTCCAGTTCGGCGGGCCCGCCGACGGACTCGCCCTGCGCTCGCTGTGGAGCAACGGCGACGGCACGGTGAACGAGGCCTGGGACCCTCTGGACTGCTTCTTCGACGCGAGCGGCAAGGGTTCGCCCCACCTCTTCGTCCAGGCGTGGCGGCAGGCGACCGCCGCCGTCGGGGACGCCGGGTTCATCGCCCTGCCTACCGCCAATCACGACTTCTCCCGGCTCAACTGCGGTGCCCGCACCGCCGAGCAGCTCCCCGCCGCGTTCGCGTTCCAGCTGACGTGGCCCGCGCTCCCCGCGATCTACTACGGCGACGAGATCGGCATGCGCTATGTCCCGGACCTGCCCGACAAAGAGGGCAGCGTCCTCGGCCCCCGCTACAACCGGGCGGGTTCACGCACCCCCATGCAGTGGGACGACGGCCCGGGCGCCGGCTTCTCCACGGCCCCCGCCGACCGTTTCTACCTGCCGCTCGACCCCTCCCCGGACCGCCCGTCCGTCGCCGCGCAACGCGCCGACGACACCTCTCTGCTCCACCTGGTGCGCCGGCTGATCGCCCTGCGGGACAGCACTCCCGAACTGGGCTCCGGCGGTTCGGTGGAGGTGCTGCACGCGGGCTGGCCGTTCGTGTACGTACGGGGCGGGCGGTACCTCGTGGTGGTCAATCCGCGTCGGGAGGAGGCGAGCTGGCCGTTCGAGGGGAACGGTGGGGTCCTGGAGGCGTCGGGCGTGGCCCTCGGCGCCGGTACCGTCAAGGCACGGGGATTCGGTTTCGGGATCTTCGCGCTCGACCGCTGAGGAAGGTCCGGTTTCCGGCTTTTCTCAGTGGGCCCGTGCGGAAGCCGGAGCCGGAGTGGAGGCGGGCGTGGGCGCCCCCGCGCCTCCCTCCGGCTGCGGCCCGTACGCCGTCAGGAAGCGGTCACGGAAGGCGTCCATCCGCCAGACCGGAGTGTCCCGGCCGGGTTTCAGGCCGTCGGCCCAGCCCCAGCCGGCGATCCGGTCGAGCACCTCCGGATCGTGGGCGACGATGCTGACGGGCACGTCGTGGCCGGCGCCGTTGCCGCTGACCCGGGCGACGGGCTGATGGTCGCCGAGGAAGACGAGCACGGTGTCGTCGGTGCCGTAGCGCTCCACGTACTCGATGAGGCAGCGCAGCGAGTACTGGATGGACCTGCCGTACTCCCGTTTCACCTCCGTGCCGTCGGAGAAGACGTCCGCCGGATCCTTGCCCGCCTTCTCGATGTCCCGGTAGACGGATCCGTCGCCGACGTCGTCCCAGTCGAGCATCTCCGGCAGCGGCGCCCAGGGCTGGTGGCTGGAGGTGAGGATGAGCTCCGACATCAGCGGCTTGTCGTGCTTCCTGCCGTGTTCCAGGCGTTCGTACGCGGTGAGGGCGTACTGGTCCGGCATGGTCGACCAGCTGAACTTCGGCCCCCGGTAGCCGAGGTCACGGGAGTCGTAGACCCGGTCGAGGCCGTAGAAGCGGCCCTCGGGCCAGTTCTTCGTGACGCCCGGCATGACGCCGACCGTGCGCCAGGCGCCCGTGCGCCGGAAGGCGCCCGTGAGGGTCAGCCGCTCGCCGGTGGTGACGGTGCGGTAGCGGCTCTGGTTGTCGATCCAGAGTCCCGTGAGGAAGGTGGAGTGACCGAGCCAGCTGCTGCCGCCGTACGTCGCCGAGGTGAGCCAGCCACTCCTGGCGGAGTACCCGGCCTCGCGCAGGCTCGCGGTGCCCGCGTCCAGCACGGCTCCGACTCCCGGCGCGGTGGCCTCGTCCTCGATCGCGCTGCGGCCGTAGCTCTCGATGAACGCGAAGATGACGTCCTTGCCGCGCAGCGCGGTGAGCAGTTCGTCGGGCGGCACGTCCGCGAAGGCGTCCTCGCGCACCTCTCCGGCGAACTCGGCCTCGTCCCGCAGCACCGCCCGCACTCGCTGTCCCCGTTCCTCGACGAGCGCGAAGGTGTTCCTGGTGGCGACCGACGTGGCGCCGAAAAGCTGCAGCCCCAGCGCCGAGCAGGTGATCCAGACGGTTCCCGCGATGACGACCGTACGGACCGCGGTGTTCCTGTTGCGGGTCATGAGACCGGCGAGCCGGAGCACCGCCAGCGGGAACGCGACGAGCAGGGCCAGGCCCAGCACGCCGGCCCCGACCACGGCACCGAGCGCGCCCGTACGGCCGGCCGAGTCCTGGAGGTACGACACGGTGTCGTCGAGCAGTTCCCAGTCGAGCACGAGGTCGAAATCCCGTCCGAGGAACTGGTTGAACCCCATGTCGAGCAGCTTCAGGACCACCAGCAGGGCCAGGCCGACGCCCATCAGCACGGCGACGACCGCCCTCGGCCGCCGGCGCGGCAGTACGACCAGCAGCGCCGCGCCGAGGACCGCCTCGGCCGGCAGCCGCAGGAACTGCCTCGGCCGGAAGTACGCGACGTCGCCCGGCATGAGCAACGCGAACATCACGGCCACAGCGGCCAGCACACTGACCGACCGGGCGAGAACACGGGCGCCTCTCGGGTACTTGGCCCACAGACCACGCGCGACCGAGCCCCGAACAGGGACCGCACCGGGGGTCGGCTTGTCCGGTGTCTGCTTGTCCGGTGTCTGCTTGTCCGGCGTCTGCTTGTCCGGCGTCTGCTCGTCCGATGTCTGCTCGTCCGGTGTCGACTCAGCCGGGGGCGGATCGTCGTCGCGGATCGGCTCGTCTTTGCTCTGACCGTCCTTACCCGGCCCGTCTTTGCCCGGACCGTCCTCACGCGGCCCGCCTTTGCTCAGCTCGACGCGGATCGGCTCCTCTTTGATCGCCTCCTCCCGGCTCGGCTCACCCTCGGTCGACTCGATTGAGGTCGCCTCGTCCGGAGCCTCCTCCGGAACCGGGTCGTCCGAGACGGGGTCGTCCGTGGTCGCCCTGTCCGGGTCGGGCAGGTGGCGGAAGCGCGTGAAGAGCGGCACCCCGAGTGTCCTTCCGATGGGTAGCGCGGTGGCGGCACGGCGGACCGGCTCGGGAAGCCGGGGCCGCCCTTCCCTGTACGGTTCGCACGCGGCCGGAGTTCAACCGGCGGGGAGCACGTCTCGGCCGCGGATCTCCCCGCACAGCCACTCCATCCGGTGTTACAATCTGACGAGTACGCGTGTGCGCCTGGTCCAAGGCGCCGCTGCCTTCTGCATCTCCGCCCGTTGACCTTGCCGCCCGTTTAAGTCCGGCCAGGCGCAACGGCTTCCGTATCACCACGTCACACGCACGGCCGCGGGTCCGGCCGCCGCACGAGGCGCCGTACCGAGGCGTGCTCATCGCGTTCACGGCGTGGTGTCTTCCGCCGCACATAGGCGTGTCCCTTCCGCCTCCGGCAGCTCTCCAGTTCTCCAGCCCTCCAGCTCTCCTCTTCCCCTGCCCCCCTGTGCCTGTCCGCGCAGTTCCGAAAGGACGTTCCTCCATGACCACCACACTCGAAACCCCCTCCACCCCAGGGCGGCTGACGTCTCCCGTCTCCGGCGTCCTCGACATCGCGCGGGACGGCCAGGGCCATCTGCGTACCGAGGGCTGCCTGCCCTCCTCGGGCGACCCGCAGGTGCCCGCCGCGCTCATCCGCCGGTACGGCCTGCGCAAGGGCGACACCGTCGACGGTGTACGCGGCGGCGGACACACGCTCGCCGAGGTCGCGCTGATCAACGGCCGCACGCCCGGAGAGCTGCGCGACCGTCCTCGTTTCCATGACCTCACCCCGCTGCACCCGCACGACCGGCTCCGTCTGGAACACCCGGCGAGCGGTCTCATCGGACGCCTCGTCGACCTGGTCGCGCCCGTCGGCAAGGGCCAGCGCGGCCTGATCGTGGCACCGCCGAAGACCGGCAAGACGGTGCTGCTCCAGCAGCTGGCCGCCGCGATCGCCGGCAACCACCCCGAATGCCGTCTGATGGTGCTGCTGCTCGACGAACGTCCCGAGGAGGTCACGGACATGCGGCGCTCCGTACGGGGCGAGGTGTACGCCTCGACGTTCGACCGGACGCCGAAACAGCACATCGCGCTCGCCGAACTCGTCGTGGAACGCGCCAAGCGCCTCGTCGAGCAGGGCGAGGACGTCGTGATCCTGCTGGACTCGCTGACCCGGCTGTGCCGGGCCCACAACAACGCGGCCGCCGCCGGGGGCCGCACCCTGAGCGGCGGTGTCGACGCCGCCGCGCTGCACGGCCCCAAACGGCTCTTCGGCGCCGCGCGCCGCACCGAGGAGCGCGGCTCCCTCACCGTTCTGGCCACGGCGCTGGTGGAGACCGGCTCACGCGCCGACGACTTCTTCTTCGAGGAACTGAAGAGCACAGGCAACATGGAGCTCCGCCTCGACCGCGGCCTCGCGGACCGCCGTGTCTTCCCGGCCGTCGACATCGTCCCCTCCGGCACCCGCCGCGAGGAACTGCTGTTCACCGCGGGCGAATTGACCGCCGTACGAGGGCTGCGGCGCGCCCTGCGGTCGCGGGACGGCAAGACGCAGGCACCCCTCGAAACGCTGCTGGAGCGGCTGCGCGCCACCCCGGACAACGCGGCGTTCCTGCGCCAGGTCCAGCCGACGTTTCCCGCCGCCGCCTGAACGCTGGGCACGCCGCCCGGGCCTTGATGCATCCGAGTGCTCGATGCCCGCACTCGGCCACGGCACCCGGACGGGCGCGGCAGGCGTTCCTACGTTGGCGCCATGACCATCGGATTCTCGGCCCGCGCCGCCGTCTCCTGCGCCGCCGTCTGCCTCCTCGGGGCGCTGGCTTCCGCTCCGGGTGCCGCCGCGGCTCCTCCCGCGTCGGGCCCGCGCGCGACGAGATCCACGGCCCTGTCCCCGTCCCTGTCCCCGGCTCCCTCCCTGTCCCCGGCTCCCTCCCCGCCCTCGTCCCCGTCCCCGTCCTCGTCACAGCGGACGTCGCTGCACCGGCCCGGGACCCAGGTGCGGCCGCGGCCCGGGGCGCCGAAGGTCCCGGACGGGCTCTCCGCGCTGTCGTGGCTGGTGGCCGACGCCGGCACCGGCGAGGTGCTGGCCGCGCACGACGCGCACCGCAGACTGCCGCCCGCCAGCACCCTCAAGACCCTCTTCGCGCTCGCCCTGCTGCCGGCCCTGCCCCCCGGCGCCCGCCACACCGTCACCGAGAAGGAACTGGCGGACGTCGGCGCCGGCAGCAGCCTGGTCGGGGTCAAGGAGGACCGCACCTACCGGGTGGCGGACCTGTGGCGGGGTGTCTTCCTCAGCTCCGGCAACGACGCCGTGCATGTGCTGGCCGCGCTCGGCGGCGGCCGGCGGGCCGCGGCGGCCCGGATGCAGGAAACGGCCCGCGCCCTGGGCGCCCACGACACCCATGTCGTCTCCCCCGACGGCTACGACGCGCCGGGTCAGGTCTCCTCGGCGTACGACCTGGCGGTCTTCGGCCGGGCCGGGCTGCGCAACCCGGAGTTCGCGCGGTACTGCGCCACCGTCCGGGCCAGCTTCCCGGCGGACGGCTGGTCGTACGGCATCCAGAACACCAACCGGCTCCTCACCGGTGACGGCGTCGACCGGTACCCGGGACTGATCGGCATCAAGAACGGCTACACCAGCCGAGCGGGCAACACGCTCGTCGCCGCGGCCCGCCGGGACAGGCGCACCCTCGTCGTCACCGTCATGAATCCGCGGCGGGGCGGCAGCCTCGCCGTCTACGAGGAGGCGCGTTCGCTGCTCGACTGGGGCTTCCGGGCGGCGGGGCGCGTCGACCCGGTGGGCTCAGTGCTGCCACCGCGCTCCCGACCGCCGACCGGTCCCGGCTCACTGCCCGGGGCCGGAGCCGGGGCCGGGGCCGGAACCGGGGCCGATCCCGAAGCCGGACCCGCGGGCGTGACCGTGGTGAAGGGCGGGGAGACCGGTCCGGGCTGGTCGGCGGCGGCCGCCATCGCGGGCGCCGCCGTGGTCGGCGCGGGCGCGGTGGCGCTGGTGCTGCGGTTGCTGCGGCTGAAGGGCGGCCACTCCGGGCGCGGTTGACCGACGGGCAGTCCCAGCAGCAGTCCGAGTGTGATCCACACATATGTGTTGCCACCCAGGAAGCCGGCCGCTGTGTGTGGGGCGTCGACCCACAGCCAGACGACACTGGTGCACAGCAGCGCGTACGCACAGGCCGCCACCCCCACCAGCCGCCGGTGCCGCAGCAGTACGGCGAAGGACGGCAGCACCCACACCAGGTGGTGCACCCAGGTGATCGGGCTCACGAGGCAGGAGGCCAGCCCTGTCACCGCGAACGCGCCGGTCCAGTCCCCGGCCCGCGCTCCCCGGCGTGCCTGCCACGCCCACACTCCCAGGACGCACAGGACCGTCACCGCCCAGACGGCCCGGTCCGGCTCTCCGAGCCGGGCCAGGACCCCCTGGAGGGACTGGTTGGAGACGTAGTCGAGGCGGCCGATCCGGCCGGTGTCCCACAGCGCCTCGGTCCAGTAGAAGCGGGAGGCGTCCGGCGCGATCCAGGCCGCCGCCGCGGTGGCGGCCGCGGCGACGGCGGTCGCGCGCCCGGCGGCCCGCCACCGCCCGGCGATCAGAAGCAGTCCGATGAACAGCGCGGGCGTCAGCTTCACCGCCGCGGCCAGGCCGATCCCGACGCCCGCCCGCTTCTCCCGGCCGGTGGACAGCAGCCAGGCGTCACCGAGCACCACGGCCAGCAGCAGGAGGTTCACCTGCCCGAAGCTGACCGTGTCCCGGACCGGTTCGAACAGCGCGAGCAGGCACACCGCCAGCCCGGCGCCGAACCGGCCGTACCTGCGCAGCAGAGGACCGAACAGGACGTACAGCACGGCCGCCGACGCCAGGAGGTTGAGCAGCAGACAGAGCACGACGGCCGTGCCCAGTCCCACCAGTGCCAGCGGGAGCATCGCGACGGCAGCGAACGGCGGATACGTGAAGCCGTACGCCGTCCCCGGCACCCGGTAGTCGTAGAGACGGCCCCCCTGGTGCGTCCACGCGTGGACGGCGCCGTGGTACACCCGCAGGTCGAACCAGTCCCGCAGGAGGGGAACGGTGGCGGTGAAGAGCGTGACGGCGCCGACGAGGAGGAGCAGCAGCAGGAGCCGCCGCCGGTCGGTGGCTCGCGGCCCAGCTGTCATACCGGGGGATCCAGGTGTCCTACCGGGGAGTCCAGGCGTCATACCGGGGAGTCCAAGTGTCGTGCCGGGGGTCCAAGTGCCGTGCCACGTGGAAGAGGTGTCGTGCCGCGCGGTTCAGACGTCATGCCGCGCGCTCCAGCGCCGGTGGCCATGCCGTCTGGCGGGCCTGCCAGAGCACGACCAGGGCGAGGGCGCCGCCGGACACGGCGAGGGCTGTCTGCGCGGCGTCGGGCGGCCCGCCGGCGGGCAGGACGGCCAGCGCGAGGACAGCGCTGACCGCGCTGACGGCGGTGACCCGGCCTCGCGCGGAGCCC
Source organism: Streptomyces poonensis (assembly GCF_014650915.1). Classification (GTDB taxonomy): domain Bacteria; phylum Actinomycetota; class Actinomycetes; order Streptomycetales; family Streptomycetaceae; genus Streptomyces; species Streptomyces poonensis. The sequence goes on from NZ_BMVW01000020.1 coordinate 34,160, forward strand.
TTCGGCGCCGCCGCGGCGATGAGGAACAGTCCCCACAGCGCGTACCAGGGCCGGATCGCCGGGCCGAGCGCCGCCAGCGCGGCCAGGCTGAGCCCCAGGGCGTACACCGGACCGGGCCGCAGCCTCAGCCAGATGAACAGCACGACGACGGCGCCCGCCAGGAGTCCGGCCAGGTGCCACAGCGGCAGCGCGAGCGGCGCCAGGTCGCTGCCGAGGCGGGCGAGCAGGGCGCCGGTGGCGCGGCCGAGGAGGCTGGTGGGCGACCAGTTGCCCGGTGACACCGGGGTGCGCAGGGCGGCTATCCATCCGTGTCCCGTGCCGGTCACCGCGGTCGCCGCGGCGGTCGTGGCGAGCGCGACGGCCGCGACGGTGACGGCGGTCCGCGGCGCGCGGGCGCGCCCCCGCATCACCACGACGGCGAGCAGCCCGAGCGCCGCGGGCGCCTTGACCAGCGCGGCGAGCGTCACGAGGACGGCGCCCAGCGGATACCGGCGGCCCCGCGCGGCCACCAGGCCCATGCCGAGCAGCCCCAGCATGACGGCGTCGTTGTGCGCTCCGGCCACCAGGTGCAGCAGCACCAGCGGGTTCAGGGCGCCCAGCCACAGCGCGGCGGCCGGGTCGGCGCCGCAGTGCCGGGCGAGGCGGGGCAGCGCCACCGCCATCAGGGCCACCCCGGTGAGCGCGACCAGCCGCAGGGCGAGCAGCCCGGCCGGCAGGTCGCCGGGCAGGACACCGGACAGCCCGGCGACGATGCCGAGGAAGACGGGCCCGTACGGGGTGGTGGTGTGCCGCCACACCGGCGCGACCTCGTCGGCGAGCGGCCCGCCGAGCCGTGCGGGCCCGTGCGCGTACACGTCGATGCCCGCGTCGACCATGGCCCCCTGCGCGAGATAGCTGTAGACGTCCCGGCTGAACAGGGGCGGCGCGAGGAGCAGCGGGGCCGCCCAGACGGCCAGCGTCACCAGCAGGGCACGGGGAGCCGGCGGCCGTGGTCCGCGCACGACGCGGCCCAGCAGCACCCACGCGGCGATCAGCAGGACGACGCCGAAGTAGACGCCGACCAGACCGAGCGCCGCGCCCGCCGACGAGGGCGCGGGAAGCTCGCGGACGGGAAGGGCCCCGGCGGTCTCGCCGCCCAGCGCGAGGACGGCGGAGCCGACGAGGCCGAGCGCCCGGCAGTGGCGCAGCCGGACGGGAGAAGCCATGGCCCACACGCGGACAGGATGTCGGCGGCGGATGACCGGGAGGGGACGGGCCGCCCGCCACGGGGCGGCCTGTGCGTGACCGCCGTGTGATCAGTGCCCCGTATGCCCCCGCGCGACGGACGAGGAGAACAAGAAGCGAGAAGAAAGAGGAGGAGCCCGGTGAAGCCCGGTGAAGCTGCGCGCCCCGCCCGCACCGGCATCCGCATCCGCATATGCCCGGGGCGGCACCCCCGCCCCGTGCCGACCGTTGTCGAAGCGGACGTGGTGAGGGGGCGGGGACGGGCATCACGAAGGAAGAGAGACGTCAAAATCTTGCCCTTTTCAAGATGTTGACGTCCCGGTACAGCACGGCGTCCCGCACGGCCTGTGCGTGTTCACCGGCCAGGCCGACCATCCAGTGAGACGATCCGGAGCGCGGACGGGGTGTAAGGCGCCGTATCCGCCGCACAGCAGGCCGGAGCCGAGGTCACCGGCGGACGGCCGGACGGCCGGTGAGCCCGCGGTTTCCGGTTCCGCCGGGGGTCCGGCCGGCCGGTCACGACGGCCGGCCGCGGTGGCGGTCCCTCCGCCTGGCGGCGCATCGGCGATTTTCAGCTGTAGCTCCGTCACGGGCCAGCGGCACATGCTTGGCGGCGTCATCGGCTGTCCCGGGCACCCCTCCCGTACGAGACGAGACGGAGAACACGACTATGGCGTCCAACCTTCTCACCCCCGCCCGACTTGGGCAGCGCACCTTGATCCTCACGACGGCCGCGATCCCGTTGACCGGGTGGACCGTCCACGCCGTGGCGCTGCACCGGCGCCTGGCCGCCGCCCGCCGCGACCCGCTGACCGGGCTGCTGCGGCGCGACAGCTTCACCGCCAAGGCCCGCCAGCTGCTGCGCCGCCACGGCGACGACGTGCTGGTGGTCCTGGTCGACCAGGACCACTTCAAGACCATCAACGACACGCTGGGGCACGCGGCGGGCGACACGGTGCTCACCGCCACGGCCGCCCGGCTGCAGGCCTGGGCGGGCCCCCGCGCGGCCGTCGGCCGCCTGGGCGGCGACGAGTTCGCGATCGTCCTGCGTGTCGAGCCCGGACGGCGGGAGGTGCGGCTGGAGCAGCTGGTGCGCATGCTGCACACCCCCGTGAGCCTGGACGACGGGCAGACGGTCGACGTGGCCGCCTCGGTCGGCGCCGCCGCCCCGGACACGCTGGGTGTACGTGATCTGTCGCAGCTCCAGCGGGCGGCCGACGCCGCGCTGTACGACGGCAAGCACTCCGGCCGCGCGGTCCTCGCCCATCTCCGGCACACGCAGGTGCCGTCCATCAACGGACGCCGCGCCGGCCGCCCCGGCACCGCCGTCTGGGGACGCGCCGCATGAGCCCGGCCGCGCTCCGCCACGGTGACGGAACCCGCGGCAGCACCCTCCGGCAGCCGTGGCCCACGGCTGCCGGACACACCCCGACCTGCGCCGGAACGGCCGCGAGCAGACCGCCCGCGGCCCGTGCGCGGTCGGGGCCCGCCGTACGCGGGCCGGCGGACCGTCCTGCGGCCGGCGCGTCCGGCGCGGGCTCGCCACCGCATCACCCGGACTGACGCGCCGGGGAGGCCGGACCGGCCTCCACCACGCTTCCCGCTCCGGTCGCACGCCCGGCACGAACGTCGCCCACACGCTTCGTCCACCCACTTGGATCACCGTGAGGAGAGCCCATAATGAGCCGCATAATGAGCCGAAGAGAGGCCCGGCACCCGTCTTCCGGTCACTCTCCGTACTGCTCGTCGGGGTCGACCGACCGTTTTCAGCCGACCGCACGGCCCGGCGGCGCCGTGCATCGGCGGCAGACCGCGGGTGCGCCGGTGCACCCGGGCGAACCGTGCGGCGCCGGGGTACCCGGCGGCAGCACCGGCCCACGCCCGTGCCCCGCCCTGCCGTCGGCCGCTCCCAAACCTCACAATCTCGCCCTTGTGGTGAGCCGTGCGGGCCCGCCGCCCCTTCGCGGCGCCGCCCGCTGTCGCGGCACCACCGGCCGTACCGGCCGTCGCCGTCCCTAGGCCCACAACAGCCGGGCGAGCGCCGTCCCCACGCAGGCGGCGGCCAGTCCGACCGCCACGCTCACGGTCACGTTGGCGGCGGCCTGCCACCGGGCACCCTGCCGGGCGAGGGTCAGCGTCTCGTACGAGAACGTCGAGTACGTGGTCAGCGCGCCGCACAGCCCGGTGCCGAGGAGCAGCTGCACGCGCGAGTCCGCGGCGCCCGCGGCGACCGCGCCGGTGAGCAGCCCGAGGACGAGCGACCCGGCGACGTTGACGGTGAACGTGCCCCAGGGGAAGTCCGTGTCGTGCCGGGCCTGCACCGCGCGGTCGGTGAGATACCGCAGGGGCGCGCCGGCCATTCCGCCGAGCACGACGAGGACCCAGTTCACGACGGCGTCCCGTCCGCCCGGCCGGTGCGGGCGTTCTGACGGGACACGAGGAGCCGTCGGGTCGCCGACGACGCCGTCCAGACCGCCGTGAGGGCCGCCAGTGGGGTGGCCGCGAAGCAGGCCAGGGCGGTCACGGCGTGCCCGGCGTCGAGCAGCCGCTCGACGTCGACCGCGTACGTCGAGAACGTGGTGAACCCGCCGAGCACCCCGGTCCCGAAGAACGGCCGCACCAGCCGATGAGCCGCCCACGCCTCGGTGATCACCACCATGAACACTCCGATGACGGCGCACCCGACGACGTTCACACAGAACGTCGTCCACGGGAATCCGCCCTGCCGCGTGGGCCACAGCAGGGACGCGCCGTACCGGGCCGTCGCGCCGATGCCTCCGCCGAGGGCGACCACCGCCACTACGGATGCCTGTCCGTGCCACGGTGACGGCCGCCGTGCATACGGCTGCCGTACGGGCACCCGCACGGGCGCGTCGGGGGCCCTCTCGGGGGGCGGAACGCTCATGGGGGTGCGGCTCCTACTCGCCGGCCCGGGCGCCCCGGGCATGGTCGATCGCAAGCAGGGACCGTCGGCGGCACCGGTGCCACGGTTCGGGTACGGCGGGCCCCACCGCCGCGCCGCGGGGTCCCGCGGGCGCGGGTCACGGCCGATGCCAGGGTAACTCCTGGGGTTCCCCGGCATTCGCCCTGCCCGGCCCGCGTGCGCGGCGAGGGGTGCCGCGGCCTCCCTCAGCCTCCCTGGTGCTCCCCCGGCAGCTCGCACACCGCGACCCCGCGTTCCCACACGCTCCCCAGGACGAGACGGTCCTCGGCCCGGCACACGCTGGTGACCATGCGGAACCCGGAGCGCCGGCGCGTGAGGTCGTGGACGATCCGGCCGGTGTCGTCGACCGCGATCACCCCGGCGAACCCGCCGGGCCGGAAGGGCGCGCGGAGCGCGACCCGGGCGGCGGCACGCCGCACGGCGGCCGGGGCGGCCCGGTGCGCGGCGTCCAGGGCGGCAACGCGCGGACCGGCCAGCGCCACCCACGTCAGCCCGTCCGGGCCGCGCCACAGGTTGTCGGGCGCGCCCGGCAGGTCCTCGACGAACGGCTCGCTGCGGCCCGTGTCCGGCCCGGTGAGCCAGTACCGGGTGAGCCGCCGGGCACCGGTCTCCGCGATCACGAGGAACGATTCGTCACCCGAGAGGGCCAGCCCGTTGGCGAACTGGAGTCCGTCCAGGAGCACATCCGGCGTGTCCTTCCCGGGCGCCAGGCACAGCAGCCGTCCCGTCCCCGAGTGTTCCACCAGGTCGCCGACCCAGTGCTCCAGCGGGTAGCGGCGGCTGGAGGCGGTGAAGCAGACGGTGCCGTCCGGCAGGGCGACCGCGTTGCTGCAGAAGGCCAGCGGTTCACCGGCGACCGAGTCCGCGAGCACCCGCACGGTGCCGTCCCCGACCGCCACCCGCAGCAACCCCATCCGCGCGTCGCAGACCAGCAGGTCGCCGTCGGGCAGGAGTTCGAGCCCGAGGGGCCGGCCACCGGTCTCCGCCAGCACCTCGACCCGCGTGCGGACGGGATCGGAGATCCGGCTCAGCCGCAGGATGCGCCCGTCCTCCACACCGGTCAGCACCCTGCCCCGGTCGTCGGCGACCACGTCCTCCGGTCCCCGGCCGCCGATGCCCACGTACGCCAGCGGTACGAGCCCGCCCCGTGACCGATCCATGTCCGCCTCCCGATGCGCTGCCCGGTTACGGCGGCCCATCCTCGCGTACGGCGGGTGCGGCGACGGCCGACTCCGGCAAACCCGCCACGATCAGGCGTCGCTCGCCGCGAACCGTTTCCGCGCCGCGCACCGTTCCCTCGACGCCGTCCGTCCCCGTACGCGGCACCGTCCGTTTCATGCCTGACGCGCCCGGCGCACCGGGACCCGGAGATGTACGCCCGCACACGCGTCCGCGCCGTCCGCACCGTCAACCCTCGCGCGCCCACCGTGAGGGTGATGTTCCTTTTAGTGACCATTCACTCACTATGAGTAAGCAGACGGTCGACGGGACCGTCCGCGACCAGAGGAAAGGGCATCCGATGGAAGAGCAGAACACCCAGGCGGTCTACGAAGCTCCCGAACTGATGGAGGCCGGCGACTTCGCCGACCTCACCCTCGGAGGCTTCGGTCCCGACATCGAGACATTCACCATTTTCGGTCTTCTCTGAGGTTCGCCTGTGGTACAGGACATGACATTCGTGCTTCTGCCCGACAGCGACGTGGCCGACGGAGCGGCGCGGTCGGTGTGCGCGTCACCCGGGGTCCGGGTGATCGCCCATGCCTCCGGGCGGCCGTGGCTGGTCGGCCGCTGGCCGGCCGGCCGGGTCCGGGTGGCCGCGGCCGGGCAGGCGCGCGTGGCGGTGGCCGGGTTCTGCCCGGCCTCCGGCCAGGAGCTGACCGCGGCGGCCGGGCGCCTGCGCAGCCTGGCCGATCTCGACGCGGTGGCACGGCGGTTCGGCGGCAGCGCCCATCTGCTGGCCTCGGTCGGCGGCCGGGTCCGGGCGCAGGGCACCGCGTCCGGCGTACGGGCGGTGTTCCACGCCGAGCTGGCCGGTGTCACCGTCGCCGCCGACCGGCCCGACACGCTCGCCCGGCTGATCGGTGCCGAGGTGGACGACGAGGTGCTGGCGCTGCGCCTGCTGACCCCGTACGTGCCCCATCCGCTGCTGGACCGGCCGGTGTGGCGGGGGGTGCACCAGGTGCCCGCGGGACGCTGCCTGGTGCTGAACCGCGACGGTGTGGCGCGTACCGCGACCTGGTGGAGTCCGCCCGAGCCGGTGGTTCCGCTGCGCGAGGGGGTGCCGGCCGTCCGTGAGGCGCTGACCGACGCGGTGCGCGGCCGGGTGCGGGCCGCCGCGCGGGTGGTCAGTACCGATCTGTCCGGCGGCCTGGACTCGGGTACGGTCACCCATCTCGCGGCGGGCGCCGGCCCACGTCTGGTGACCGTGCGCATTCCGCAGCTGGACGCCGCCGGGGACGACGCGGAGTGGGCCTCCCGTACCACCGCACGGCTGCCCGGAGCCGAGCATCTGCTGCTGGAGTACGAGCAGGCGCCCACGATGTTCGCAGGACTGGACGGCGGTACCGGCCTGACCCTGGCGAGCGAGCCGCCGTTCTGGGTACGGGCCGGCGCGCGGCTCGTCGACATCGCCGGGCGCGTCGCGGCCCGCGGGTCCCGGCTCCATCTGTGCGGACACGGCGGCGACGAGGTGTTCCACGCCTCCGCCGTCTCGTTGCACACCCTGGTCCGGTCCCGGCCGTGGGCCGGCGCGCGCCTGCTGCGGGAACGCCGTGCGCTGGGACGCTGGCCGCTGGGGAGCACGGTGCGGGGCCTGGCCGACTCCCGGTCGTTCCCGGCATGGCTCGCCTGCGCCGCCGATCAGCTGCCCGGTCCGCTCCCCTCCCCGTTCACCCCGCACCTGGGCTGGACGCCGCCCTTGCGGATACCCGCCTGGGCGACTCCCGACGCGGCCGCCACGGTGCGCGATCTGCTGCGGCAGACCGCGTACGAGGAGCCGAGGCCCCTGGGCCACGGCCGCGCGGCGCACACCACCGTGGAGGCCGTCCACCGCGCCGGTGCCATGGTCCGGTACGCGGCCGGACTGACGGCCGCACACGGCGTGGACTTCGCCGCGCCCTACCTGGACGACCGGGTGATCGAGGCGGCGCTCGCCGTCCGCCTGCGCGAACGTGCCCGGCCGCGCCGCTACAAGCCGCTGCTCGCCGAGGCCGTGCGCGGCCTGGTCCCCGAGGACCTGCTGCGGCGCTCCACCAAGGGCGACTACGGGGAGGACGTCTTCGACGGGCTCCACCGCCACCGCGCGAGCCTGCTGCGGCTGTTCGACGGTTCGCTGCTCGCCCGCCGCGGCCTGGTCGACGAGGCCGCGGTCCGCGCCGTACTGAGCGCCGACCACCTCTTCACCCTGCCCCTGCAAGCCCTGGAACCCACGCTCGCCTGCGAGGTGTGGCTGCGCGCCCTGCCCGCCCCCGTCCCGCAGCGGGCCTGCGCCGAAGGAGCGCTGTGAGCACTGTGACCTTCACCCTGGCACCGGACGTGGTCCCCACCGACACCGAGCACGGAACCGTTCTCCTCGACGAGCGGCGCGGACGCTACTTCAAGCTCAACGCCACCGGCACGCTCGTCCTGCGGGCGCTCCTGGACGGCGCGAGCGGCGAGCGGGCGGCGGCGCTCCTCCAGGAGCGGTACGGCATCGACGCCGAGCGGGCGCGGGCCGATGTGTCCGCGCTGATCGACGCCGTGTGCGCCGCTCGGCTGGCCCGCGCATGAGCGCGCCGATCGCCTTCGGGGAACGGTACGACCTCCCGCCGCGCCGGCGTCTGGCCGCCCGGCTGGCGGTGGCGTCGGCGCGCGCGCTGGCGGCCCTTCCGCCACGGCGCCTCCGCGCCGCCCTCCACCTGGTCAGGACCGGCGCCCGGCCGGCCCGCGCCGCACAGACGCTGGGCGCCCGGGACGCGGTCGTGGCCGTCAGCGCCCGCTGCGCGGGCCGGCACTGCCTCCAGCGGTCCCTGGCCACCGCCCTGCTGTGCCGGATGGCCGGTACCTGGCCCACCTGGCGCACAGGGGTGCGTACCGCTCCGTTCCGCGCCCACGCCTGGGTCGAGGCCGACGGCCGGCCCATCGGGGAGCCCCATCCCGCCGGCTACTACACCCCCACCCTCACCGTCGGCCCGGCGAACCGCTGAGCCGCCCGGCCGCCGCGCCCGCGGTGTCGTCGTCCCGTGAACCGCGGGCGCGGAGGAGGGGTCCGGCCGCACACAGCGGCCGGACCCTGTCCATACGGGGGCTCCTGGACCCTGCCTGGCTCAGCGGTGGCGGAACCACTCCATCGCCGGCAGCGCCCTGTCGTCGTACCCGAACAGGGCCTGGTTCTCCCAGCCGTTGCCGGAGGTGGGATCGGCCGGGTCCCAGCCGTTGCCGGTGACGGCGGTCCAGGTGGACTCCCAGTAGAAGACACCGAGTCCACGGCCGTTGGGCACCGCCTCCACGATGCTCGCGACGTCCTTCATCCAGGCGGTCTGACCGGCCGTCGACGCCGGGTAGCCGGCGACGAGCTCACCGCTGAGGTCGATGATGTTCTCGTGGGTGTCCTCACTGTCCAGCCGGAAGGGGTAGGCGGTCTCGGCGACGTAGACCGGCTTGCCGTAGCGGGAGGCGGCGTCGTCGAGGGTGGTCTGGAAGTCGACCAGCGAGCCGTGCCAGTAGCCGTAGTACGACAGCCCGATGACGTCGAACTTCACGCCGTTCGCCACCGCGTTGTCGAACCACCAGCGGGTGCCCGCGAGGTCGCCGCCCTTGGCGAGGTGCAGGGCGACGGCGGTGGAGGAGTTCACCGCCTTGACCGCGCTGTAGCCGGAGTTGAGCAACCCGGCGAGCTGCGGCCAGTTGTCGGTGGAGCCCTCGTCCCAGAGCATGCCGCCGTTGATCTCGTTGCCGACCTGGACCATGTCGGCGGTGGTGCCCTGGGCCTTGAGCGCGCTCAGGACGTCGTACGTGTGGTTGTACACGTCCGTCTTCAACTGGCTGTAGGAGTGGCCCGCCCAGGCGGTCGGCTTGCTCTGGGCGCCCGGGTCGGCCCAGGTGTCCGAATAGTGGAAGTCGACCAGCAGCTTCATGCCCTGCGCCTTGATCCGCTTGGCCAGGGAGAGGACGCGGGCCTTGTTGTTGTAGCCGTCGGCGGGGTTCACCCACACCTTCACGCGCGCGTAGTTCTGCCCGGCGGACTTCAGGATGGCGAGCGGATCGCCCTTCGTGCCGCTGCTGGTCCGGTACGTGCCGCCGAGCGCCTCGCTCTTGGCGAGCGACGACACGTCCGAGCCCTTGACGGCGAGACCGGTGCGGCCCTTGGTGAACGTCAGGTCGTCGACGTTGATCCAGTTGCCCGCGTCGGCGTCGGAGTTGACGCTGATGGTGCACTGGTTGTTCGTCACCGCGACCGAGGCCACGATCCGGATCCAGCCGCTCGACGAGACCGGCAGGTCGGTGCGCTGCTCGGCGCCGCCGCAGTTCTTCAGGGCCAGGTAGGCCGACTTCTGGCCGCCGCCCGAGCGCACCCAGGCGGTGAGGGTGTAGTCGCCGTTGGTGAGGCCGGACAGGTACTGGTACGTCTCCACCTTGTAGGCGGAGGACGACCAGTGGGTCAGGCGGTAGCTCCCGCTGCGGCCGCCGGCCTCGGTGAACGAGGCCGCGTTCTGCCCGGCCGCCGAGTACGTCGACCAGCCGGCCGGTGTCGCGGTCCCGGTGCCGTCGGACTCGAAGCCGCCGTTGGTGAGGGTGCTCGCGGCGGAGGCACTCTGTGCGGGCAGGGCGGTGAGGGCCAGCCCGGCGGCCAGGGGCAGCAGCAGGGTCCGCAGTATGCGTCCGGAATCGCGTCCGGAATCGCGTCTGGGATGGAACATCGTCGTCCGTCGTCCCTTCGACGTGATGGAGATGGATGCCCCGGAGGTGGTCCGGGACAGGGGGTTTTCGCCCCCGCCGCCCCTACCCGATCCCGTCCCCTGGGGGCTGCCGCCCCCAGACCCCCGCTGCCGGCCTGAACGGCCTCGTCCTCGAACGCCGGACGGGCTGGGAACTTTCATCGCCGACCTGCACGATGCAGTGCTCCCGCGTCCGAGAAGCGGGCTGGGGAGCCGGCTCCCCGGCGGCGCCGGGGCGGAGCCCCCGTGGACCTGAATCCGGGGCTGCCCCCTGCACAGGTCCCGGGGGCCGACTCCGGACGGGGCCCGGGACGGTCCCCGTGGATCCAGGACCGAGGGCTGACCCCGACGGGGCCCAGGGACTCGCTCCCCCAACGGAGGTCCGGGACGGAGGAGCCCCGCGGATCCGGGACCGAAGGCAGCCCCCGAACCCGAGCGAGAGCCAAGCCCCCGTGGACCCGGGGCCGAGGGACTCCCCCGCTCAAACCCCGGAGGCTGACCCCGACGGGAATTGGGGCGAAGCCCCACGGATCCGGCCGGGGCGAAGCCCCCGAACCCGGGACCGAAGGCAGCCCCCGAACCCGAGCGGGGGCCAAGCCCCCGTGGACCCGGGGGGAGCAGGGGGCGCAGCCCCCTTGGCGGGGTTGAAGGGGCGGAGCCCCTGGGGATGGGACGGGTAGGGGCGGCGGGGGCGAAAACCGATCCGTGCTCAGCCGTCGAGTCGTACGACCCGCACGGCCCCCGCGGGCACCGCCAGGTGTCCCGCGGCGCGTTCACCCGTCAGTACCTCGGTGCCGTGCCCGTCCAACGGCACCTTGGCATCCGAGGAACTGTGGTTGATCACGAACAGATAGGTGCCCGACGCACCCGCGCGGCGGACCACCTCGACGTCCCGGGGCAGATCGGCACGCGGCGCGATCCGCGCGTCGTCGGCGGCCCAGCCCAGCAGGGCGTCCAGGCCCTGGGCGTCGAGGCGGGTCGACACGTACCAGGCGGAGCCCTCGCCGAGACGGTGCCGGGTGATGGCGGGGCGGCCGGCGGTGAGCCCGTCGGCGTACTCCCACACGGTCTCGGCGCCGCGCGGCACCACGAACTCGGTCCACACGTCGCCGGTGAGCTCGGAGCCGTCGGGCCCGGTGAGGCGGACGCCGTCACCGGCGAGCAGCGGTGAGAACTCCTCGACGGTCAGGCCCAGCACGTCGCGCAGGGCGCCGGGGTACGGGCCCTCGTGGACGGCGTCGTGCTCGTCGACGATGCCGGAGAAGTACGAGACGACGAGGGTGCCGCCGTTCTCGACGTACTCGCGCACGTTGTTCCCGGCCGCCTCCGTCATCAGGTACAGCGCGGGGACGACGACAAGGGGATATGCCGACAAGTCGGCTTCCGGGTGGGCGAAGTCGATCGTGAGGTGGCGGTCGTAGAGGGCCTCGTAGAAGGCGTCGGCGCGCTCGCGGGCGTCGTGGTCCTCGCTGGGGCGCCACTGGAGGTTCTGCGCCCACCAGGAGTGCCAGTCCCACAGGACGGCCGCGTCGGCGACGGTGCGGGTGCCGCGGATCGTGGCGAGGGAGTCGAGGGACGCGCCGAGTTCGACGACCTCGCGCCAGACCCGGGAGTCGGTGCCGGCGTGCGGCACCATCGCCGAGTGGAACTTCTCGGCGCCGCGCCGCGACTGCCGCCACTGGAAGAACATGGCGCCCTCGGAGCCCCGCGCCACGTGGGCGAGGGAGTTGCGGGCCATCTGACCGGGGGCCTTGGCGGGGTTGCGGGGCTGCCAGTTGACGCCCGAGGTGGAGTGCTCCAGGAGCAGCCAGGGGGCGCCGCCCGCGACGGAGCGCGTGAGGTCGGCGGCCATGGCGAGGTTGACGTGGGTGCGGCGGCCGTCGGTGATCAGGTAGTGGTCGTTGGTGACGAGGTCGACCTCGCGGCCCCAGGCCCAGTAGTCGATGGAGTCGCACTGGCTCAGGGCGGTCATGAAGTTGGTGGTGACCGGGACGCCCGGTGAGAGGCGGTGCAGGATGTCGCGCTCCGCCACGAAGTTCTCGCGGATGGTGGCGTCGGCGAACCGCTTGTAGTCCAGGGCCTGGCCGGGGTTGCCGACGGTGGGGGTCACGCGCGGCGGGTTGATCTGCTCGAAGTCCGTGTAGCGCTGACCCCAGAAGGCGGTGCCCCAGGCCTCGTTGACCGCCTCCACCGTGCCGTACGTGGTCGCCAGCCAGCGGCGGAAGTGCGCGGCGCACGAGTCGCAGTAGCAGGCCGACACAGGGACGCCGTACTCGTTGTGCACGTGCCACATGGCGAGGGCGGGGTGGTTCCCGTACCGCTCGGCGAGCTGTGTGGTGATGTTCGCGGCGGCAGCCCGGTAGTCGGCGTTGCTGTGGCAGATGGCACCACGTGAGCCGAACTCGTAGCGGGTGCCGTCGGCGGCCACGGGCAGCGCCTCGGGGTGGGCGCGGTAGAACCACACGGGCGGGACGACGGTCGGGGTGCCGAGGTCGGCGCGGATGCCGTTCTCGTGCAGCAGGTCCAGCAGCCGGTCCAGCCAGCCGAAGTCGTACGTCCCCGGGGCCGGTTCCAGCAGGGCCCAGGAGAAGATGCCGACGCTGACCATCGTGACGCCCGCCTCGCGCATCAGGCGGACGTCCTCGTGCCAGACGCTTTCCGGCCACTGCTCGGGGTTGTAGTCCCCACCGAAGGCGAGCCTGGTGAGGCCCTTGGGGTTGGTCTCCGGCATCGACTCCGGCATGGGTCTCTCCCGTTTAATCGATCATTTGGGAACGTGCACACACAGCGCCGACGGCGCGGAGCCAACATAACCGCACAGCAACAACCATTGACAAGTGTCGAGAGTGTTTCTCTACTGTGAACGCTCACAGAAGCATGGCAGGTTCTCGCAGCAAGGCGGGAGCCACGGTCAGGGGAGATTCGATCCATGCCCACCAACACGAAGCACCGCCGCTTTGTGGCCACCGCTGTCGCCGTGACACTCGGCGCCACCACGCTCGCGGCCTGCGGCTCGTCCGACGACGACAGTGATGCGCAGTCCGGGCCCGCGAAGCTGACGTACTGGACCTGGACGCCGGGCATGGACAAGGTCGTCGACCTGTGGAACAAGGGCCCCGGCAAGGAGCAGCAGATCACCGTCACGGTGAAGAAGCAGGCCTCCGGCGACACCCTCGTCACCAAGATCCTCACCGCGCACAAGGCGGGCAAGGGTCCCGACCTGGTGCAGGCCGAGTACCAGGCGCTGCCCACGCTGGTCAGCAATGACGCGGTCGCCGACATCGCGGGCGAGGCCGGCGAGGCGGAGGGCGACTTCGCCGAGGGCGTCTGGCAGCAGACGACGCTGGGCACGGACGCGGTCTACGCGATCCCGCAGGACATCGGGCCGATGATGTTCTACTACCGCGAGGACCTGTTCAAGGAGTACGGCCTGACGGTGCCGACGACCTGGGACGAGTTCGCCGAGACCGCGCGGAAGCTGAAGGAGGAGGCTCCCGATGTGGACCTGACCACCTTCTCCGCCAACGACTCCGGACTGTTCGCGGGCCTCGCCCAGCAGGCTGGCGCCAAGTGGTGGACCACCGAGGGCCAGAAGTGGAAGGTCGGCATCGACGACGCGGCGACGCAGAAGGTCGCCGACTTCTGGGGCGGTCTCGTCGAGGAGGGCGCCATCGACAACCAGCCGATGTACACCCCCGCCTGGAACAAGGCGCTCAACACCGGCAAGCAGATCGCCTGGGTGAGCGCCGTGTGGGCGCCGGGCACCCTGACCACCGCCGCCCCCGACACCGCGGGCAAGTGGAAGATGGCGCCGCTGCCGCAGTGGTCGAAGAGCGAGGACGTGACCGGCAGCTGGGGCGGTTCCTCCACCGCCGTGACCACGGACTCCAAGCACAAGGAGGCCGCCGCCAAGTTCGCCACCTGGCTGAACACCGACCAGGAGGCGCTGGCCGCGCTGGCCAAGGAGGGCGGCATCTACCCGGCCGCGACGACCGCGCAGCTCAGCGAGGCGTTCGCGGAGCCGCCGGCCTACTTCTCGAACCAGCCGGACTTCTACACCCGGGCCGCCGCCATCGCCAAGACCACGGCGCCGTCGGCGTGGGGTCCCAATGTGAACGTCGCGTACACCACCTTCAAGGACGCGTTCGCCGCCGCCGCGAAGGACAGGTCCGACTTCGGTGCCGCCCTGACGACGATGCAGGACGAGACGGTCGCCGACCTGGAGAAGCAGGGCTTCGAGGTCGCCGAGTGACCAGCACGCGCAAGGAGCCGTCCGGGGTCGTGGGGACCCCGGGCGGCCGCCCCACCCCGGTCGCGCGTACGTCCGGCGGCCGTCCCTCCCCCGCCCGTGCCCGCTCCCGCGGGCGCGGCGGCGCACCGTATGTCTTCCTGCTCCCGGCGACCGTCCTGTTCGCCCTCTTCTTCGCGCTGCCCATCGGCTACGCGCTCTGGCTGAGCCTGCACAAGGTCGAGGTCAAGGGCCTCGGTCTGGGCGCGGGGGCGCGGCAGGAGGTGTGGGCCGGCCTGGAGAACTACGCCGACGCCCTGACCGACTCCGAACTGCTGGCCGGCGCGCTGCGCGTGGTCGGGTACGGTGCGATCGTGGTCCCGGTGATGCTGGGCCTGGCGCTGGTGTTCGCGCTGATGCTGGACAGCGAGAAGGTCCGGCTGACCCGCTTCACCCGGCTCGCGATCTTCCTGCCGTACGCCGTCCCGGGCGTTGTCGCGGCGCTGCTGTGGGGCTTCCTCTACCTGCCGGACGTGAGCCCCTTCTACTTCGTCCTCGACGAGCTCGGGCTGCCGCAGCCGGACCTGCTGGACGGCGGGCCGCTGTACCTCGCCCTGTCGAACATCGCGGTGTGGGGCGGCACCGGCTTCAACATGATCGTCATCTACACCTCGCTCCAGTCGATCCCGAACGAGGTGTACGAGGCCGCGCGGCTGGACGGCGCCACACCGCTGCAGATCGCGCTGCGGATCAAGATCCCGATGGTGGCGCCGTCGCTGGTGCTGACCTTCTTCTTCTCGATCATCGCGACGCTCCAGGTGTTCAGCGAGCCGACCACCCTCAAGCCCCTCACCAACTCCGTCTCCACGACGTGGAGTCCGCTGATGAAGGTGTACCAGGACGCCTTCGGCAAGGGCGACATCCACGCGGCCGCCGCGGGCGCGGTGCTGATCGCCGTGGCCACGCTGGTCCTGTCCTTCGGCTTCCTGCGGGCCGCCAACTCCCGTTCCAAGCAAGAGGAAGCACGATGACCCAGCAGGAGGCAGCACGATGAGTACTCTTGCCGTCCGCAAGTCCGCACCGGCCGCGGGGACCACGCCCGGCACCGCCCAGGGCCCGCCCGCGCGCCGCCGCCGTATCGCCCTCGTCCCGACGCTCACCCTGGTGCTGGGCGCGCTGTACTGCCTGCTGCCGGTGGCCTGGGTGGTGATCGCGGCCACCAAGTCGGGCCGTGAGCTGTTCTCCACGTTCACCTTCCTGCCGGGCACCGGCTTCGCGGACAACCTGTCCGACCTGAACGCCTACCGCGACGGCGTCTACTGGAAGTGGATGGGCAACTCCGCGCTCTACGCCGGCCTCGGCGCCCTGCTGTCCACCGCCGTCTCCGCGGTCAGCGGCTACGCGCTCGCGATCTACCGTTTCCGGGGCCGCGAGACCGTCTTCAGCATCCTCATGGCGGGTGTGCTGATGCCACCGGTCATCCTCGCGATCCCGCAGTACCTGCTGCTGGCGAAGGCGGACCTGACGGACTCGTACTGGTCCGTGCTGCTGCCGCTGGTCCTCTCCCCGTACGGCGTGTACCTCGCCCGCATCTACGCAGCCGCCGCCGTGCCCGGTGACGTGGTGGAGGCCGGGCGGATGGACGGGGCGGGCGAGTGGCGGATCTTCACGCGGATCGCGCTGCCGATGATGGTGCCGGGGCTGGTGACGGTCTTCCTGTTCCAGTTCGTGGCCGTGTGGAACAACTTCCTGCTGCCGTACATCATGCTCAGCGACGACGAGAAGTTCCCGATCACGCTGGGTCTGTTCACGCTGCTGGAACAGGGATCCAACACCCCGGCGCTCTACACCCTCGTCATCACGGGCGCGCTGCTCGCGGTGCTGCCGCTGATCGCCCTGTTCCTGGCGGTCCAGCGGTTCTGGAGCCTCGACCTGCTGTCCGGGGCCGTAAAGTCATGACCATGAGCAACACGGGGGGCCGGCGCAGGCCGCCGACGATCCACGACGTGGCGCGCGAGGCCGGGGTGTCCCGGGGCACGGTGTCACGCGTCCTCAACGGCGGCCACTACGTCAGCCCCGCGGCCCAGGAGGCCGTCAACGCGGCGATCCGCAAGACGGGTTACGTCGTGAACCGGCACGCCCGCTCACTGATCACCGGGCGGTCGGACTCGGTCGGCTTCCTGCTGACGGAGCCCCAGGAGAGGTTCTTCGAGGACCCCAACTTCAACGTCCTGCTGCGGGGCTGCACCCAGGCCCTGGCCGCCCACGACATCCCGTTGCTGCTGATGCTGGCGGGCACGAAGGACGAGCGGCGGCGCATCACGCGGTACATCACCGCCGGACACGTCGACGGGGTGCTGCTGGTGTCCAGTCACTCCGGGGACCCGGTCGCCGAGGAGCTGCGCGAGGCGGGCGTGCCGCTGGTCGCGTGCGGCAAGCCCATCGGGCTCGGCTCGAAGGTCAGCTATGTGGCGGCGGACGACCGGGACGGCGCCCGCGACATGGTGCGCCATCTGCTGTCACTGGGCCGTCGCCGCATCGGCGTGGTGACCGGGCCACTGGACACCCCGGGCGGTGTCGAGCGTCTCGCGGGCTACCGGGAGGTGCTCACCGAGGCGGGCGTCGGCGTGGAAGAGCGGCTGATCGTCTCCGGCGACTACAGCCGCGCCAGCGGTGAGGCGGGGGCGGAACGGCTGCTGGCACAGGCACCGGACGTGGACGCGGTGTTCGTCGCGTCGGACCTGATGGCACAGGGCGTGCTCAGCGCGCTGCGCCGGGCCGGCCGGCGGGTCCCCGAGGACGTGGCCGTGGGAGGTTTCGACGACTCCCCCGCCGCCACGGCCGCCACCCCGGCCCTCACCACGATCCGCCAGCCCTGGGACCGGATCAGCAACGAGATGGTGCGGGTGCTGCTGGCGCAGATCGGCGGGGAGGACCCGGCGGCGGTGATCCTTCCGACGGAACTGGTGCGGCGGGACTCGACCTGAGGCCGCGGGGGCCCAGGGCCGGAAGCCGGGACCCCGCACGTCGTTGCGCACGCATTAGTTGCATGGTCAACGAACATGCCCAGGTCTGTTACCGTGCACGCATGGCAGCCAACACGGCCGGCACCCGGCTCGAGGATCGGTGGCGGGACATCCTGTCGGTGCACGCGCGCACCATGTGTGAGATCGACCGCGCGCTCCACCCGCACGGCCTCGGCGCCAGCGACTTCGAGGTGCTCGACCTCCTCGTCTCCGCCGCGGCGGAGAACTCCGGGGAGGCGTGCCGCGTACAGAACATCGCCTGCCGGGTGCATCTCAGTCAGAGCGCGCTGTCCCGGCTGATCGGCCGGCTGGAGAAGGACGGCCTCGTGGAACGCTCGATCTGCGAGGAGGACCGGCGCGGGGTGTGGGTCGCCCTCACCGAGAAGGGACGCGACCTGCACGCCCGGGTGCTGCCGCTGCAGCGCGCGGCCCTGTCCCGCACGCTGGACGGCTGACCGCGGCCGGCTCGGCCGTACGGCCTCATCAGTCGTACGGCCTGGCCAGCAGGGTGCGGACCCCCTGGGGGGTCAGCGTCAGGCCGTAGGGAGAGGTCGCGTCTATGGTGAGCGACAGATCGCCGTCGGGCCACTGCGCGGCGAGCGCGCCCAGCGGCACCAGGCGGTAGCGCTCCACGGACGGCAGCAGCCCCGCCATCTCCGTCTCCGAGGTGAAGACGGGCACCACCTGTTCGCCTCCCGGCTGCTCCAGTACGGGCAGCGCCACGACCGTCGGATCGGTGGCGTCCTCGTCACTGGCGTCGTCCGGCACGGGGATCAGTACGTCGCTGTGGGCCAGCGTGTCGAGTGCGACCGCGTCGCCGGTGTCCTCGGCGAGCGTCGTCAGCGCCCGCTGCGCCGCGGTCACGGACTCGGGCGCGATGTGGTCGTACGCGGTGTGGTCGTACGGGGGTGTGTCCATGGCGGATCCCGGGGTAGTGGCGAAACGGACCACCCGGGACGGGGTCCGTTCCGGGCGCAACGGGGGTCGCGTACCCGAGCGGGCGACGGGCATGCCTGTGCACGGCCATGAGGACGGACGGCACGCTTCCGTACAGCAGGGCGTTCCGCTCTGCAGCCGGTGACCTGTGGCTTTCGCCTCCTTGGTCAACTCTTGACTTGGCCGGGGCCGGAGCGCAGCATTCCCGTAACACAGTGAACGATAGTTCACCGAGCGAACCGAATCCTCCGGAGCCGCACCATGCCCATCACCCGCGACCTGTTCATCGGCGGCAAGGACGTCCCCGCAGCCTCCGGGCGCACCGAGGCGGACGTCAACCCCTACACCGGCGAGGTCTACGCCACCGTGGCCGCCGCCGGGCCGGAGGACGTGACGCGGGCGGTGGACGCGGCGGACGCCGCCTTCCCCGCATGGGCGGCCCTCTCCCCCTTCGCCCGCCGGGCGATCTTCCTGAAGGCGGCCGACCTGCTGGACGCGCGGAGCGGCGAGGCGGCCGACGTCATGGCGTACGAGGCGGGCGGCACCCGTCCGTGGGCGCACTTCAACGTGGCCCTTGCGGCGAACATCCTCCGTGAGGCCGCCGCGGCGGTCACCGCGCCGCGCGGCGAGGTGCTGAACGCGCAGGAGGAGGGCGTCCTCGGTCTCGCGGTGCGCGAACCGCTGGGCGTGGTCGCCGCGTTCGCGCCCTGGAACGCGCCCCTCATCCTGGGCGTACGGGCGGTCGCCGCGCCGCTGGCCGCCGGCAACACCGTGGTGGCCAAGCCCAGCGAGGACGCGCCGATCGCCTGCGGGCTGCTGATCGCGGACGTACTGCGCGAGGCCGGCCTGCCGGACGGCGTGCTCAACGTCGTCACCAACGCGCGCGAGGACGCCGCGGTGGTGGCCGAGACCCTGATCGCCGACCCGCGGGTGCGTGCGGTCAACTTCACCGGCTCCACCGGCGTGGGCCGCGTCATCGGCGAGCACGCGGCGCGTCACCTCAAGCCCGCCGTCCTGGAGCTCGGCGGCAAGAACTCCGTGATCGTGCTGGACGACGCCGATGTCGACCACGCCGTGAACGCCGCCTGCTTCAGCGTGTTCATGAACGCCGGGCAGATCTGCATGTCCGGCGACCGCATTCTCGTCCACGAGTCCCTCGCGGAGGAGTTCACCGCCAAGTTCGTCGCGAAGGCCGCCGCGCTGCAGTCCGGCGACCCGGCGGACCCGACGACCGTGGTCGGCCCCCTGGTCACCAGGAAGTCGGCCGAGCGCGTGGCCGCCCTGGTCGCGGACGCCGTCGCCAAGGGCGCGAAGGTCCTCACGGGCGGCACGGCGCCGGAGGGCGCGGTCCACCCGGCCACCGTCCTCACCGACGTACCGAAGGACGCCGACCTCTTCCGCACCGAGTCGTTCGGCCCGCTGTGCGTGCTGACGACCTTCTCGGACGACGACGCCGCGATCGCCCTCGCCAACGACACCGAGAACGGCCTGACCTGCGGCATCATCACCGAGAACGCCACCCACGGCCTGACCGTGGCACGCCGGATACACACCGGCATCGTGCACATCAACGACCAGTCCGTGGGCGACGAGCCGCACGCGCCGTTCGGCGGTGTCAAGGCGTCCGGCTACGGCCGGTTCGGCGGACGCTGGGGCATCGAGGCGTTCTCGAACACCCGTTGGGTGACCATCGCCACGCAGCAGGCGCACTACCCCTTCTGACGGTACGGCGGCATCGTCGTCACCGGACGCGGGCAGCCATGTCCGCCGGGTGAGACCGTTCGTTCGAGTCAGGGGAGCCATCGATGAGCGTGACGGACCGGCCGCTGGCGGCCACGGCGGCGGGAACCGTGCGGGGTCTCTCCGAGGACGGCCTGGCGGTCTTCCGAGGGATTCCGTTCGCCGGGCCGCCGGTCGGTCCGGCCCGTTTCCTCGCACCGCGTCCCGTGGACCGCTGGGACGGCGTACGGGAGGCGACCGCGTTCGGCCCGCCGCCCCCGCAGGAGGCCATGACACCGGGGACGCCGCCGGCCCCCGGGCGGGCGGCGGGCGGCGGTGACGACTGGCTGACCGTCAACGTCTGGACGCCCGCGCCGGACCCCGCCGCCCGCCGGCCGGTGCTGGTGTGGATCTACGGCGGTGCCTACAAGTTCGGCTCCTCGGCCGAGCCGGGCTACGACGGTGGCCGGCTGGCCCGCGACGGCGGCCTGGTCGTGGTCAGCTTCAACTACCGCGTCGGTATGGAGGGGTTCGCCCGCATCCAGGGCGCTCCGGCCAACCGCGGGCTGCTCGACCAGGTCGCCGCCCTGCGGTGGGTGCAGGAGAACATCGCGGCCTTCGGCGGCGACCCGGACGAGGTCACCGTCTTCGGCGAGTCGGCCGGTGCCGGGTCGATCGCCGCGCTGCTGGCCATGCCCCGTGCGAAGGGCCTGTTCCGGCGGGCCATCGCCCAGAGCGTGCCCGGCACGTACTTCTCGGACGCGCTGGCCGCCGACATCGCCACCGCCCTGGCCCGGGAGGCCGGCGTGCGTCCGACAGCGGCCGATCTCTCCCGCGTGGACCCGTACGAGCTTCCCGAGGCCGTGGCGGCGCTCGACATGGGCCGGCACACCGGGCGCTGGGGCACGGTCGCGCACACCCCGACGCCGTACTCGCCCGTCGTGGACGGCGACGTCCTGCCGGTCGCGCCCTGGCAGGCCCTGGCGGACGGAGCCGCCCGGGACGTCGAGCTGATCGCCGGTCACACCCGGAACGAGTACCGGCTGTTCATCGCCCTCGACGGAGACCTCGGGCAGATCGACGACGTACGGGCGGCCACGGCGCTGCGCGTCTTCGGCCCCGGCCCCGATCCGGTACGGAGTTACCGTGCCGCGTTCCCCGGCGCCTCGGCCGAGCGCCTCTACGAACTCGTCCACTCCGACTGGCTGTTCCGCATGCCCACGCTCCGGCTCGCGGAGGCGCACACCGCCGGCGGCGGCCGGGCCCACGTCTACGAGCTCACCTGGCCCGCTCCTGCGTTCGACGGCTGTCTGGGCGCCTGCCACGCGCTGGACCTCCCCCTCACCTTCGGCACCCTCGACGGCAACGAACTGCTCGGGCCGACACCGCCCGCCGAGGCCGAGAAGCTGTCGGCGCACATCCGCGCCGCCTGGACGGCCTTCGCCGCCACGGGCGACCCCGGCTGGCCCGGGTACGACACGGCGCGGCGCCTCACCCACGTCCTCGACGTCGAGCCCGTGGTGGCGGCCTACCCGGAGGAGGCGTCCCGCCGTCTCTGGGAGGGGCATGTCTTCGGGACGCTGCCGTTGACGGCGGGGTGACCTCGTCGCGGGCCTACCTTCAGAGCCATATCAGAGGTGCGGTGTGATGCCCAAAAGAGCGGGGGTTAACATGTGAGCGCCGCCTAGCTCGAAAGATATGCCTGTGACTGTCAAAGACGACTCGTTCACCAACTGGATGCGCCGCGAGGAGATCGCGGAGTCGATGATCCCGATCATCGGGAAGCTGCACCGCGAGAGGGACGTCACGGTCCTGCTCCACAGCCGCTCCTTGGTGAACAAGTCGGTGGTCAGCATCCTCAAGACCCACCGATTCGCCCGCCAGATAGCCGGTGAGGAACTGTCGGTCACCGACACCTGGCCGTTCCTGCAGGCCCTCACCACGCTCGACCTGGGCCCCTCCCAGATCGACATCGGCATGCTCGCCGCGACGTACGCGACGGACGACCGCGGCCTGACCGTGGAGCAGTTCACCGCCGAGGCCGTCGCCGGCGCCACCGGTGCCGACAGGATCGAGCGCCGCGCCCCGCGTGACGTCGTCCTCTACGGGTTCGGCCGCATCGGCCGCCTCGTGGCCCGGCTGCTCATCGAGAAGGCCGGCTCCGGCAACGGACTGCGGCTGCGCGCCATCGTGGTGCGCGGGGACGCCGCCCGGGCCGGCGGTGACCTCGTCAAGCGGGCCTCGCTGCTGCGCCGGGACTCCATCCACGGCCAGTTCCAGGGCACGATCACCGTCGACGAGGCGAACCGCACGATCGTCGCCAACGGCAACGAGATCAAGGTGATCTACGCGAACGACCCGTCCGAGGTCGACTACACCGCGTACGGCATCAAGGACGCCATCCTCATCGACAACACGGGCAAGTGGCGCGACCGCGAGGGCCTGTCCCAGCATCTGCGCCCCGGCATCGACAAGGTCGTCCTGACCGCGCCGGGCAAGGGCGACGTGCCCAACATCGTCCACGGCGTCAACCACGACACGGTCAAGCCCGACGAGCAGATCCTGTCCTGCGCGTCCTGCACCACGAACGCCATCGTCCCGCCGCTGAAGGCGATGGAGGACGAGTTCGGTGTGGTGCGGGGCCATGTGGAGACCGTCCACTCGTTCACCAACGACCAGAACCTGCTGGACAACTACCACAAGGCGGACCGCCGCGGCCGTTCCGCGCCGCTCAACATGGTCATCACCGAGACCGGTGCCGCCTCCGCCGTCGCCAAGGCGCTGCCCGACCTCAAGGCGAGGATCACCGGCAGCTCGATCCGCGTGCCCGTCCCGGACGTCTCGATCGCGATCCTCAACCTGCAGCTCGCGCGCGAGACCACCCGCGAGGAGGTCCTCGACCACCTCCGCGAGGTGTCGCTGACCTCGCCGCTCAAGCGCCAGATCGACTTCACCACCGCTCCCGACGCGGTCTCGAGCGACTTCATCGGCTCGCGCCACGCCTCGATCGTCGACGCCGGCGCCACCAAGGTCGAGGGCGACAACGCGATCCTCTACCTCTGGTACGACAACGAGTTCGGCTACTCGTGCCAGGTCATCCGGGTCGTCCAGCACGTCTCCGGGGTGGAGTACCCGACGTACCCGGCGCCGGCCGTCTGAGCCCGGCTCCCGGCGCACGTGCCGCCGGTCCGGCACCCCGCCGTCGGGCGGGGCGCCGGACCGGCGATCGCTTCACCGGGTGGCTCGCGGTCAGGCGGTGGCGCAGCTCGCCCCGTTGAGGGTGAACGCGGCCGGAGCGGTGTTCTTGGCGCTCTTGGTCGCGATGAACCCGGCGGTGACCGAGCCGCCGGCCGGGATGGTGGAGGTGTACGACGCGGGGGCGACACTCACCGCGCCGCCGTTCTGGGTCGGGGTGCCTCCCCACATGTTGCTGACGGTCTGGCCGTCGGCGAACGTGAACCCGAGCGTCCAGCCGCTGACAGCGGCCGTGCCGGTGTTGCGGATGGTGATCTCACCCTGGAAGCCGCCCGGCCACTCCCCCACGACGCTGTACTTGACGGAGCAGGACGTACCGGGGGTGCCGCCGCTCTCGTCGGTGGTGACGTTCACCGTGGCCGACCGGGCGGAACGGTTGCCCGCGGCGTCGCGCGCGTAGACGGCGAAGGTGTACGCCGTGTCGGCGGTGAGGCCGGTCACCGTGACCGTGTTGGTGGTCGCGGCGGCGACCGTGGTCTCGGAGCCGCCGCTGACGCGGACGACGTCGTAGCCGGTGACGCCGACGTTGTCGGTGGAGGCGGCCCAGGTGAGGGTCACGGACGTGGCGGCCACGGCGGAGGCGGTGGGCGTGCCGGGGGCCGTCGGGGCCTGGGTGTCACCCGGGGTGCCGCCGCCGAAGACGGTGGCCTCGCGGGCGGTCTGTGCGATGCCGTTCGCGCCGTGGAAGATGCGCTCCCCCCACGAGCTCGTCCGGCTGGGGTCGAAGTCGAGCACGAGGTCGAGGATCGGGTCGGTGTTGCCGCTCCAGGACCAGGCCAGATAGCCGAGGTCGAGCCGCTCGGCGGCGGCCATCATGGTGTCCTCGTCCGGGTCGCCGTACTGGTCGGCCGGGCCGCCGAACTCGCCGATGAGGATGGGCAGTCCGGCGGCGACGAAGGCGTCCAGGTAGTCGTTGATCTCCTGGGCCGTGTCGAACACGCTGTACATGTGGATCGAGAAGATCAGGTTGCCGGTGGGGTCGGCGTCGTAGACGGACCGGGCGTTGGCTCGCATGACGCCCTGCCAGTCCTGGCCCCAGTTGGGCGCGTCCACCATGATCGTGTGCTCGAACCCGGCGTTCCGCAGCTTCTTCACGGCCGCGATGGTGGGGTCGGTCCAGCCGGCGGGGTCGGTGTTGCCCCAGGGCTCGTTGCCGATGTTGACGATGATGTAGTCCTCTTCGCCCGCGAGGACGCCCTTCAGGCCGATCCAGTAGTCGGCCGCCTGGTCGAGCGTGGCGGCCGCGGCCTCCTCGCCGTAGCCGGTGGTGTCGTGCACCTCCAGCACGCAGATGAGGCGGTTGGCCTTGCACTGGTCGACGACGTTCGCCACGTCGGCGGCGCTGTTCGCGGCCCAGCGCTGGCCGCTGGCGAGGACGACGCGCACGGTGTTGGCACCCGTCGCCTTGATGTCGGCCAGCGACTGCGTCGTCTCGCCCTGGTACCAGGTGTGGGCGTGGTTGACGCCCCGCATGACGAAATCGTTGCCGTTGCCCTCCAGCAGGCGGCCGTCGCTGATGTGGAGGCCGGTGGCGGCGGTGCCCGGCGGATCGTCCTGGGCCTGGGCGACGGCCGGGCAGAGAGCGCCGAGGACGGCGAGGCCGAGGGCGGCGACCAGACCGGTCAGCAGGCCGGCCAGGGGGCGCTGTCGTGTCGTGCTTCTTGTAGTTCTCACTGCGACTCCTGGAAGTGAGCGCCAAGAAACATGGGCATCGGTCGGTGACGTGGATGGGAGCGCTCCCATGAACCCATCTAGGCAGGTCCACGTCAAGAGTCTTCGTGTGCTCTTCCCGGACGTGAACGACACGCCGGGCTCCCCGCCCCCATGACGGGACCGGCGCCCGCCACGAGTGCGGCGGGCGCCGGTCGCTCACTGGGCCGGGCCGGAGTCCCAGGTCAGCAGGGGTTGATGTCGAGTCGGAAGGTGGTGGTGTTGCGGATGTTCTCGGCGTTGTCGTTCATCCGCAGGCAGTTGAAGGTGGCCTCGCCCACGGCCGGTCCCTGACCGGGTTCGGGCATCTCGTTGGCCCAGACACCGATGCCGGACTTGGCGTCCCAGGCGTCCCCGCTCCGGCGGGCCCCGGTGATCGAGATGTCGGTGAGGACCGTGTCCTTGACCGGGTTCGCCGGCTGTCCGCCCACGTACTGGGTCTGGAACATGATTCCGCTGTAGGTGGGGTCGACGATGTCGACATGGCTGACCCGGATCCCCTGGAACACCTTGGATGCGGAGAACAGCCAGATGCCGGGGAAGGTCTGGTTCCCCCAGAAGTGTCCGCCGGCCCGCACGACGGAGACGTTCTCGAAGGTCGTCGGCCCGGTCCCGAAGCCGTTCATCGGGTAACCGAAGTCGAGGGACGAGATGGTGACGCCCGAGTAGACGAGGGTGTCGGCGATGTGGATGTTGCGGAAGGTGTTGTCGTAGCCGCCGTAGACGGCGACGCCCGCGGCACGCCAGGTCAGGGTCGAGGTCAGGTTCTCGTAGACGTTGTTCTTCATGTCCGCGCCGCCCGCGTCGATCGCCGAGAACAGCGCGAAGCTGTCGTCCCCGGTGGCCCGGGCGTCGTTGTTGGACACGAGGTTGTCCGTGGAGCCGTTGGTCATGTTGATGCCGTCGGCGAACATGTTCCGGATCCGGGAGTTCCTGATGGTGATCCGGTCGGTGTTGGCACCCCAGTAGAGGCAGACCATGTGCTCGTTCCATATGTCGTCGATCACTATGTCCGAGACATTGGCGAAGTCGAACACCTTGCCGGGTCCATCGATACGCGAGGTGTAGTTGCCGAAGTAGGCGAAGCCCTTGAAGAGCGAGCCCTTGGCCGAGGCTTCGGCCCGGAAGCCGACGTCGGTGTTGTCCTGCGTGGTGGGCGCGTGGAACGTCGTGTACCACGGGCCGGCGCCCACGACCTTCACCGCCTTGCCGTACACCTGGAACTTGCCCGAGGTCTGGTAGTCGCCCGGCGGCAGGTAGACACCGGCCAGCTTGCCCGTGGTGTCCATGCGCACCCGGTCGAGCGCGTTCTGCACGTCCTGGTGCGTGAAGCCGGCCGGCACGGTGTACGTGGCCGGGTCCGGGTTCGCGACCGGGGCGACCTTCTCCGTGTTGACGAAGTCGATCGCGTAATGGGCGGCACTGTTGGCGGCGTCCTTCTGCAGGCGGATCCTGCTGCCCGCGGGGATGTTCTCACCGAACATCATGTGCGCCTCGTCGTAGATGTGCCGCGGGGCACCCGCCCCCGGGCTGTTGCCGGGCGCGGTCTCGGCCCCGTACAGCCAGGCGTACTTCGACGTCAGCGGGAGCGCCTTCCTGAAGACATCGTCGACGTAGACGTTGAGGGTGGTGTCGATGCCACCGCCGCCCGGGGCGTCCGGCACGGAGAACCGGGTCACGAGGGTGTTGGTCTCGGCGCGGGTGGTGAACTCGACGTACTCGCCGGTCGCGTCGAGGGTCACCGCCTTGCGACCGGACGCCTCACCGGCGATGTCGCCGACGGTCCGGTTGGGCCCGACGACCTTCGCGCCGCCGCCGGCGGTGCCGTCCTCCGCCTCGTACATGTCGTACGGCATGTCGGCGCCGCGCCCGACGAACAGCGGCTGGGTGTGGGTGTTGTTCTCCCGCTTGACCGGCGGCTCGTCGGTGTCGGCGGCGAGGACCGTCCTGACGGTGTACGAGCCGTTGACCGCCGTCCAGGGGCCGAGGCTCACCTGGGCGGTGGCGCCCGGGGCGATGACCCCGGTGTGCTCACCGCTCAAGGTCCTGACCGTGTCTCCCTGCTCGTCGAGGAGGCTGAGTGTCACCCCGTGGCCGCCCGCCGCGGTCGGCTCGGTGCCCTGGTTCCTCACCGCGACCTTGAACGTGACGCTGTCACCGGCGGCCGGGCTGGAGGGGGAGGTCGTCACCGAGCCGGCCACCAGGTCCGAGCCGGCGACCGGCTTGACCACCAGGGCGGTGGGCCTGGTGTAGGTGTTGTTGCTCTCGTTCTGCTCGACGACCGCACCGGCCTCGTCCGCGACCGCGCTCAGCTCGTACGAGCCCGCGTCGCGGGTTCCGAGCGATGCGCTCACCTTGGTCTCGGCGCCCGCCGCCAGGGCGCCGACCTGGGCGGTGGTGACCTCGGTGCCGCCGAGGCGCAGCGCGACCCGGCTGGCCGGGGCGGCGGCCGGACCGTCGTTGCGGACGGTGGCCGACACGGTGATCTCGTCCGACTCGACCGGGGCGGCGGGCGAGGTGGTCAGATCGGTGACGACGAGGTCCGGGTTGGGTGCGGGGACACCGATGACCTGGAACTCGGCGAGCTGACCGGCCGGGGAGCCGGAGTTGGCGGTGAACCTCAGCCGGACGTCTGCGACGCGCCCGGAGACCGGGACGGTGACGGTGTTGCCGCTCGCCGGGTCGAAGGTGTAGCTCTTCGCCGCGACCAGGCTGGAGAAGCCGCTGGCGCTCTGCTCCCTGCCGAGCACCTCGATCGTCTGGGAGCGGGCGGACCACACGCTGTCCGGGTTCAGTCCGAGCACGAGCCGGTCGACGTCGGCGTTGGCGCCCAGCTCGACGGTGAGGAGGTTCGGGTAGCTGCCGCCCGCGCCCTCCCAGTAGGTGGCGGTGTTGTTGTCGTTGGCGTTCGCCGCGACGTAGGTGTGCACCGTGGAGGAGGCGTCGATCGGCTTGCCGACGGCGAGATCGGAACCGGTGCCGCCGCTGCCGTTGCGGGTCACCCGGTTGCTCTCGGCCGACCGGTTGCCGGCCGCGTCCCTGGCGCGGACGTGGTAGGTGACGGTGCCGGAGGCCGGCTGTGTGTCGGTGTAGGTGGTGGTGTTCCCGGCCACGCTGCCGCGCAGGACGTTGTTCGCGTAGATGTCGTAGCCGGTCACACCGACGTCGTCCGTCGAGGCCGTCCAGGTCAGCTTCACCTGGCCGCTCGTGGGCTCGGTGAGGGCCAGGTCCGCCGGCGCCGTCGGGGCCTGGGTGTCGCCGCCGTCGCCGATGCGGGTGACGGTGTTGCTGTCGCCGGACTGGTTGCCGGACGCGTCCTTCGCCCGTACGCGGTACGACACGGTCTCGTCGGCCGGCCGGTTGTCGGTGAAGGTGGTGACGTCACCGGCGACGCCGGTCAGCAGGGCGCCGTTGGCGTAGATGTCGTAGCCGGTCACACCGACGTCGTCGGTCGACGCCTTCCAGGTCAGCCTGATCTGGCCGGCGGCGGGCTCCGTGAGAGCCAGGTTCGCCGGCGCCGTCGGCGCCTGGATGTCGCCGCCGGTCGGCCCGTAGACCTCCAACTCGCCGATCTGGGCGGCCCGCTGGACCGAGTTCGCCGTGACCAGTACGCGTACGTACCGAGTGCCGGCGGTGTCGAGAGTGATCGTCGCGGTGTTGCTGTTCGACGCGTCGAAGGTGTGGCGCTGCTCGGCCGACAGGTCGGTGAAGTTCTTGCCGTCGGTGCTTCCCTGGATCTTCAGGGTCTGGCTGCGGCTCTCCCAGCCGGCGGGAAGGCGCAGGACGACTCGGTTGACGCCGACGGTGGCGCCGAGGTCCGCCTGGAGCCACTGCGGGAAGGAGTTACTGGCGCTCTCCCAGTAGGTGGCCCGGTTGCCGTCGTTCGCCTGGGAGGCCGTGTAGGACTGGGTGTGGCTGCTCGCGGTGAGGGTCCGCCCGGCGGCGAGGTTCGCCGAGGAGCCGTCGGCTGCGTGCACCTCCAGTTCGGAGAGCTGGGCGGCCTGCCAGCCGGTGTTGGCGGTGATGTCGACCCGGACGAACCGCGCCTGGGACGCCGGGAAGGACACGGTGACGGTGTTCCCGGAGCCCGGACTGAAGGTGTACGCGGCGGAGTTCTTGAGCGTGGTGAAGCTGGTGCCGTCCGCGCTGCCCTGCACGGACAGTGTCTGGCTGCGGCTCTCCCAGCCGGCGGGGAGCTTCAGCACGACCTCGTCGACGCGGGTGGCCGTCCCGAGGTCGGCCTGGACCCACTGGGGCAGGTTGGAACCGGCGCTCTGCCAGTACGTTCCCTGGTTGCCGTCGGTGATGTTCCGGGCGCCGTACTCGCTGTGGGAGCTGCTCGCCGACGCGGTGTCGCCGAGCGCGATGTTCGGTCCGCCCGCCGCGCGGGCGGTCACCAGCGGACCGCCCAGCATCAGCAGGCTCGTCATGACCACGGCGCACACGCCCCGTGATCTCCGGATGGGGATGGTCATCGGTCCTCGCTTCGTGGACGCGCACCCTGTCAGCGCGCGATGCGGCTCGGTGATTGCCGTCGCCGGTACGGCGGCTCGCGGAGCGGAGCAGGGCGGGCCGCCGTACCGGTGTCGAGGGGAGTCAGTCGCGCCTGATGACGAACTGCGAGCCGGGCTCGACGCAGACGTCGCTCTCCGCCGAGTCGGTGATGGTCACGTCCGTCAGGGTCGCGCTGCCCCGGGCGCCGCCCATCGCGAGGACGCCGCAGCCGTTGACCGACTTGTCGATGCGGACGTCTGTGATCTTCACGTCCGGTATCGCGCCGCCACCCGTCTTGAACTGGATGCCGTCGTAGGTCGAGTCGTGGATGTCGGTGTCCCTGATGGTGACCCCCGGGATGTCCGGCCCCTGCGCGAAGAGCGTGACGGCGCCGAACTCCTGGTCCTCGTTCCAGAAGGCGCCGCCCGTGCGGTACAGGCCGTTGTTCGTGATGAGGGTCCGGCCGGAGAAGGGCAGCGGGTCGTGGTCGGTGGCCAGCATGATCCCCGGGTAGTTCATGGTGTCGGAGACCAGGTTGTTCTCGATCGTGTTGCCGTACCCGCCGTAGACCGCGATGCCGTTGGCCCGCCAGGGCAGCTGGATCGTGTTGTTGCGGAAGTGGTTGTCGTGGCCGATGTCGACCGAGGTGTCCTTCACGTACTTGCTGGCCCACACCGCGAGCGCGTCGTCACCGGTGTTGCGGAAGGAGGAGTTGAACACGGTGGAGTCGCGGGTGCCGTTGGCGAAGTTGACGCCGTCGGCGTAGGTGTTGCGGATCCGTACGCCGCTGAACTCGACCCCGTCACCGGGGCCCCACAGCTCGGGGATGTTGGCGTAGTCGCGGCCGACCCAGGCGCCGACGTTGGCGTGCTCGATCCACACGTTGGTGATCTTCGTGTCCTTGCCGAAGCGGCCGTTGAGCGCGACGCCGCCCTCCGCGCCCCCGTCGCCGCCCCGGATGGTGCCGGAGCCGAAGATCGCGATGTCGGAGATCTTCGTGTTGTCGTCGATGTCGAAGCCGAAGTTGCCCTCGTGCGGGTGGTTGATGCCGCCGGCCTGGTGGGGCGGGGTGAGCGAGTACAGCTGCGCGTGCCACATACCGGCGCCGCGGATCGTCACGTCACGGATGCCGACCTGGTTGTACTGCCCGCGGTTCTGCGGGTCGTCGGTCAGGATCTTCCTCTCCTGGCGCCACTGGCCGGCCGGGATCCACACGCAGTCGATCTCGCCCTTCTGGTCGGCGGTGACGGCCCGCTGGATCGCGTCCGCGTCGTCGATGCCGTCGTTGGGCACGGCGCCGTACTGGGTGATCGAGGTGCACGCCGCGGGCTTGGCGGCCGGGGCGGCGACCTGCTCCAGGTCGATCAGGTCGATGACGTAGAAGGCGGCGGTGTCGCCCGCGTCCCGCTGGAGGCGGAACTCGGTGCCCGCCGGGTAGGTCTCGGTCAGCAGCGCGTTCGACTCGTCGAAGAGCCGGCGCGCGTCGCCGCCCGGGGTGTTGGTCAGGCCCTCGGGGTCGTCGGTGGTCCCGTAGAGCCAGCTGTGCCTGGACGAGAGCGTCAGCTTCCGGACGAACTCGTCGTCGGCGTAGAGGCTGATCGTGGCCTCGCGTCCGCCGCCGGTGGCCGAGTCCGGGATCGAGTTGCGTACGACGATGGAGTTGGCGGCGCCGGTGGAGGTGAACTCCACATGGTCACCGGTGTCGTCGAGACGTACCGACCGGCGGCCGGAGGACTCGGTGGCGAAGTTGGTGTGCCCGAAGGTGCGCTGCTTGTCGGCGGTGAGGAGGGTGCCGTCGTAGCGGCCGTCCTCGGCCTCGTACTCGGTGTACGGGACGGCGGCGCCGCGTCCGACGACGAGGGAGCGGGCGAAGACGTTGTTGTTCTCGTCGGTCTCCTCGACCGTGCCGGTCGCGTCGGCCGTGGCGGTCAGGGTGACGCCGCCGTTGGTGGCCTTCCAGGTTCCCTCGACGGCGACGGTGGCCGTGCCGCCCGCGGCGATGGCTTCGGTCGTGCCCTGGAGGGTGGTGCCGCCGACGGTGAGGCGGGTGACGGTGCCGGCGGGGACGGCGGTGGTGCCGCGGTTGTTCACCGCCACCGTGAAGGAGACGGACGCACCGGCCGCGGGCGACGCCGGGTCGCTGGTGATGCCGGTGACCCGCAGGTCCGGGCCCGGGCTCTGGGCGACGGTCAGCTTGTTGTCCGCGGTCCGGCTGTTGTTGCCGTTGTCCAGCTCGGCGACGGTGTCCGTCGGGTCGACGACGGCCGAGACGGTGTACGAGCCCTGCGGGCGCCTGCCGACGGGGACGGAGACGGTCGCGGACGCTCCGGCCGGGAGGGAGGCGACCGGAGCGGAACCGGCGACGGCGCCCTCGACGCTGACGTTCACCGCAGTCGCGGAGGCGGTCGCGGTGCCGGCGTTACGGACGGTGGCCTTGACCGTCACGTCGTCCTTCTCGGACGGGGCGGCCGGGGACCAGGTCAGGTCGGTGACGAGGAGGTCCGGGCTGGGCGCCGCCCTGCCGAGCACCTGGAGTTCGGCGACCTGGGCGCCGGGGGCTCCGGTGTTGGAGAAGAAGGACAGCCTCAGGTCCGCGACGCGGCCGGTCACCGGGATCACCACGGAGTTCTGGCCCGACGACGGGCTGAAGGCGTAGTCGGCCCTGGCCTTCAGGGAGGTGAAGGCGGAGGCCCCCTGCGCGCGCCCCAGGACCTCCAGGGACTGCTTCCGCGGCCCCCAGACCTGGTCCGGGTTCAGCTTGACGACGACGGCCTCGACATCCGCGTCGGCGCCGAGCTTCACGGTCAGTCCGGCCGGGAAGCCCGCCGACTCCCAGTAGGTGCCGGGGTTGGCGTCGTTGGCGTTCTTCGCCAGGTGGTTCTGCGTCGTGGACGTCGCCTCGATGGGCTTGTTCCGCGCCAGGTCGGTGCCCTCGACCGGCGGGTCGACGGGGCCCCCGCCGTCCTCGCCGTAGATCTCCAGCTCGGACAGCTGCGCCGCGTTCCAGACCGAGTTGGCGGACACCTGCACCCGGACGAACCGGGCGGTGGCGGAGGGCAGGTCGATGTTCACGGTGTTCGCCGCGGACGGATCGAACGCGCGAGCCTGCGCCCCGGCGAGCGTGGTGAAGGAACCGCCGTCGGAGCTGCCGAGGACGGCGAGCGACTGGGAGCGTCCCTCCCAGCCGGTGGGCAGCTTCAGTACGACGCGGTCCAGGTCGACCTGTGCGCCCAGGTCGACCTGCACCCACTGGGGGAAGGAGCCCGCCGGGCCCTCCCAGTACGACTGCTGGCTTCCGTCGGTGACGTTCGTCGCCGGGTAGCCGCCGTGCGCTCCGCCGGCCGTCGCCGTCCTGCCGAGCGCGAGATTGGGGTCGTCGTCCGCGGCATACGCGGGGGCGGGCAGCGGTCCGACGGCGAGCAGGCCCGCTGTCAGCAGGCCGACCCCCCATCGTCTGCCCGGATGTGTGCCTCTCATGGTGGCCTTTCCGCAAGGAGCCCGGGGAGAGAGCTGACAAGGTCATGTGCCGGGAGCCCAACATGACTCCGACAAGAACAGCGGCAGCAAGCCAACTTCTTGAGTGATTCTGTGACTTGTTTGCATTGCCGGAGTGAGAGGTTTCTACTGCGTGATGGGTTTGTCAACGGTTCCATCACGAACATGACAGGCGGTATGCCCGGAAACGCCGACGGCACCGGTATCGGCGCCGCTCGAGGCGGCGGCGATACCGGTGCCGAAGGGGTGATATGGGGTCAGCGCGCCCGGGTCAGCGCGCCCGGGTCAGCGCACCGGGGGCGGTGCGGTCGATCCGCGGACGACGAGCTCGGGCTCGAAGAGGAGCTCCCCCGGGTGGGGATGGGTCCCCTGGATCTGGGCGCACAGCAGATCGACCGCCGCGCGGCCCATCGCCTCGATAGGCTGGCGCACGGTCGACAGGGGCGGCTCCGTGCACGTCATGAAGGCCGAGTCGTCGAAGCCCACGACCGACACGTCCGCGGGAACGGAGAGCCCGCGCCGGCGGGCCGCCCTGATGGCCCCCAGCGCGAGCGGGTCACTGCCGCAGACGATGCCGGTGACGCCTTGCTCCAGGAGCCGCGCGGTCGCCGCCTGCCCGCCTTCCAGCGAGAAGATCGACCGCTGCACGAACTCGTCGGGCAGTTCCGTGCCCATCGTCTTCGCCGCCACCCGGGCGGCGTCCAGCTTGCGGCGCGACGGCACATGGTCGGCGGGCCCGACGACGAGGCCGATCCGTTCGTGCCCGAGGGAGGCGAGGTGGCGCCACGCCTGTTCGACAGCGACCGCGTCGTCGCACGCGACACACGGGAAGTCGAGGCCCTCGATCGACGCGTTGACGAGGACGACCGGGACCTTGCGCTCGGCCAGCAGATGGTAGTGCTCGTGCGGCGCGTCGGCCTGCGCGAAGAGACCGCCGGCGAAGACCACCCCGGAGACCTGCTGCTGGAGCAGCAGGTCCACGTAATCGGCCTCGGCCACGCCTCCCTTGGTCTGCGTGCAGAGCACGGGCGTGAGTCCCTGTTGCGCGAGCGCGCCCCCGATGACCTCCGCGAACGCCGGGAAGATCGGGTTCTGCAGCTCCGGCAGTACGAGACCGACGAGCCGGGCGCGCTCCCCGCGCAGCTGCGTCGGGCGCTCGTACCCGAGGACGTCCAGCGCCGTGAGCACGGACTGCCGTGTCGCCTCGGAGACACCGGGCTTGCCATTGAGGACACGGCTGACCGTGGCCTCGCTGACCCCCACCTTCTTCGCCACCTGGGCCAGTCGTCGCGTCATGTACGCAAGACTAACGCAAGACCCGCAAGTAGTTGCAGGTTCCTTCCGTCCTCATGTCAGTTCCGGGAGGCCTTGCCCGCCCCGTCCGCGTCGTACGGCGCGGACGGGGCTCAGGCAGCGCGGAGGGTGGACGGGAGGTCACGCCCGCAGCCACACGGCTGTGTCCTCCGGCAGCGTTCCGTCGGCGTGCAGGGGGCCGCTGGCGAGGAGGAGCCGCTCGTACGGCGGAAGGGCGGCGGGCGCGTCGGAGAGGTTGACGACACAGACCAGACCGTGGGTCCGCCGGAAGGCGAGGATGCCGTTCTCCGTGGGCAGCCAGGTCAGGGGGCCGTCGCCGAAGCCGGGCTCGGCACGGCGCAGGAGGAGGGCCTCGCGGTAGAGGGCGAGCATCGAATCCGGGTCGCCGCTCTGCCGGTCGACCGCGTAGCGGGCCCAGTCCGCGGGCTGGGGCAGCCAGGGTTCGGCCGCCGTCCCGAAACCGTAGGCCGGTGCGTCGGCCTCCCAGGGCAGTGGTACGCGGCAGCCGTCGCGGCCGGGGTCGGTGCCGCCGGAGCGGAAGTGCATGGGGTCCTGGATGCGGTCGAGGGGGATGTCGGCCTCGGGCAGCCCGAGTTCCTCGCCCTGGTAGAGGTAGACGGAACCGGGCAGGGCGAGGGTGAGCAGGGCGGCGGCGCGGGCGCGCCGGGTGCCGAGATCGAGGTCGGCGGGCGTGCCGAAGCGCTTGGTGGCGAAGTCGAAGGCGGTGTCGGCGCGGCCGTAGCGGGTCACGGTGCGGGTGACGTCGTGGTTGCACAGGACCCAGGTGGCGGGGGCGCCGACCGGGGCGTGGTCGGCGAGTGTGTCGTCGATGGCGCGGCGCAGCCGGCCGGGATCCCAGGGGCAGGTCAAGAAGGTGAAGTTGAAGGCCGTGTGCAGTTCGTCGGGTCGCAGGTAGCGGGCGAAGCGCTCGGCGTCGGGCAGCCACACCTCCCCGACGAACACACCGCCGTACTCGTCGGCGATCGCTCGCCAGGAGCGGTAGATGTCGTGGATCCCGTCCTGGTCGATGAAGGGCGACGGGTCGGCGCCCTCCTCGAAGTCGGGCAGGGCGGGGTCCTTGACGAGCAGGGCCGCGGAGTCGATGCGTACGCCGGCGACGCCGCGTTCGAACCAGAAGCGCAGGATGTCCTCGTGTTCCTGCCGCACCGCCGGATGGGCCCAGTTCAGGTCGGGCTGCTCGGGCGTGAACAGGTGCAGGTACCACTCGCCGTCGGGGACGCGGGTCCAGGTGGTGCCGGCGAACTGCGACGGCCAGGCGTTGGGCGGCAGTTCCCCGTTCTCGCCTCGCCCGGGCCGGAAGTGGAACAGCTCCCGCTCCGGGCTGCCCGGGCCCGCGGCGAGCGCGGCCCGGAACCAGGGGTGCCGGTCGGAGACATGGTTGGGCACGATGTCGACGATGGTGCGGATGCCGAGCTCACGGGCCTCGGCGATCAGCTTCTCGGCCTCGGCCAGGGTGCCGAAGGCCGGGTCGATGGTGCGGTAGTCGGCCACGTCGTAACCGCCGTCGACGAGCGGCGAGAGATACCAGGGGGTGAACCAGACGGCGTCGACACCGAGCTGCGCGAGATAGGGCAGTCGGGCGCGCACGCCCGCGAGGTCCCCGGTGCCGTCGCCGTCGCCGTCGGCGAAACTGCGTGGATACACCTGGTAGATGACGGCGTCGCGCCACCAGTCGTCGGTGCGGTGCGGGGTGGGGGCTGCCACGTGACGGTCCTTTCGGGCAGGGTGGATCTTCACCGTCGGCCCGGACAGCGGGGCGTCGGACGGGCCGGCGGCGAAGGCTTTCGCGGGTGAGGGGCGAGTGAGCGGTCGGGCGGCGGGGCGGTCGGACGACGGGGCGGATCAGCCCTTGAGGCCGCCCGCGGTGAGACCGCTCATGATGTTGCGCTGGAAGATCAGGAAGATCAGCAGGGTGGGCAGGGAGGCGATCGTCAGCGCGGCGATCAGCACATTGACGGGGACGCCGTTGGAGAGCGAGTAGATGCCGACGTTGAGGGTCTGTCCGGCCGGGTCGGGCAGGGTGAGCATCGGCCAGAGGAAGTCCTTCCAGACCCCGACGATCGCGAAGATCGACACCACGCCGAGGATCGGCCGCGAGATGGGCAGCACGATGGACCACAGGGTGCGCAGCGGGCTCGCCCCGTCCATGGCGGCGGCGTCCAGCAGTTCCTTCGGTATCGAGTCGAAGAACCGCTTGAGCAGGAAGATGTTGAAGGCGTTGGTGACCGAGGGCAGCCAGATCGCCCAGGGTGTGTTCAGCAGGTTCCGCTCCACGATCGGCACGTCGAGGACCGTCAGGTACTGCGGCACGACGAGCACGGTCGCGGGGATCATGAGCGTGGCGAGCATCATGCCGAGGATGACGTTGCCGAACACCGGGCGGAGCTTGGACAGCGAGTAGGCGGCGGCCACGTCGAGGACTAGTTGGAAGGCGAGGGCGCCGAAGGCGTAGTAGAGGGTGTTGCCGAGCAGTCTGGCGAGGTCCATGACCTCCCAGGCGTGGCTGTAGTTCTCGGGCGTGAAGGTTGCGGGCACCAGGGTCGGCGGTGTCCGGATCACTTCCTGCGCGTCCTTGAACCCGCTGGAGACCAGCCAGTACAGCGGTCCGAGGAAGACCAGCGTGAAACCGCCGACGACCAGGGTGAACACGATCCAGTAGAGGGCCTTGCCGCGGGGCTTGGCGAGCTGGGCCGGCGAGATGAGCGTACGCGTGGACATGATGGTCTCCCCTGGCCTACTCGTCCTCGGCGCGGCTGAGCTTCACGTACGCCGCCGAGAATCCGGCGAGCAGTACGAGCAGCAGCAGGCCGAGCGCCGCCGCGGCACCGTAGTCGTTGAAGTTGAAGGCGTACTGGTAGATCAGATAGACCACCGTCGTGGTCGAGCCCTCCGGTCCGGCGCCGCCCGTCAGCAGGAACGGCTCGACGAAGACCTGCATCGTCGAGATGATCTGCATCAGCAGCATCAGCGAGAGGATGAGGCGCGTCTGCGGAACGGTGACATGCCAGATCTTCCGGAACAGGCCGGCTCCGTCGAGTTCGGCCGCCTCGTACAGCTCGCCAGGGATGCCCTGGAGCGCGGCGAGGTAGATGAGGGCGGCGCCTCCCATGTTCATCCAGGTGGAGGCGAGGACGACGGAGAGCATCGACAGATCCGCGTCCTGGAGCCACTGCTGTTCCGGCAGATGCAGAGTTCTCAGCAGTTCGTTGAGGAGTCCGTAGCCGGGGTCGTAGAGGTATTTGAAGAGCAGCACGGAGGCGACCGGGGGCAGCATCACCGGCAGGTAGACCAGCAGCCGCAGATAGCCTTTGCCGTGGCGGAACTCGTTGATGACGATCGCCACGACGAACGGCACCGCGAATCCGAAGACCAGTGCCAGCACGGTGAACAGGAGCGTGTTGCGCCACGCCTGCCAGAAGGCCGGATCGTTGAACACCGTCCTCAGGTTGTCCAGACCGACCCAGGTGACCTCGCCGCTCTCGGTCTTCTGGAAGGCCAGGAAGAACTCCCTGACCATCGGGTACCACGAGAACACGGCGAAGCAGACGACCGCGCCGATGAGGAATCCGTGAGCCGTCAGATGGCGCCGCAGGCTCTTGGTGAAGGATCCGCCAAAGGTCGCGCGGGCTGGTTCGCGCGGCTCGGAAGGGCGGGAGGGTCCTGCCTTGCTCGGGGTCAGGCCGGTGGCCGACATCGTCGCTCCTCGGTACTGGTCTGCCATGTCTGTCGCCGGCATGTCCGTCGCCGGGGCCAGGCCGTCGCGGGGCCAGGTCGTCGCCGGGCGGGACGGCCCGGTACGGTCCGCCCCGCCCGGACCGGTCACTGGTCGGCCAGGATCTGGTTGACCTGCGACTCCGCGGTGGCGAGGAGCTCGTCGATGTCGGCGTCCTCGTTGGTGAGGATGCCGGACATCACGTTGTCGAGGACCTTGTAGACCTCCTGCGCCTTGGGCGGCTCGGCCTTGCCCGCGACGGGGTCGTCCATGAAGGCCTTGAAGTTCTCGACCGGCATGGTGGCGTGCTCGGCGCGGGCGGCGTCGTCCTTCGTCTTGGTCTCGTTCAGCCAGAAGTTGGGCTGCGGAATACCGACCGGCAGTCCGTCGGCCTTGCGGCGCGCCCAGTCGAACTGGCCCTTGTCCGCGGTGAGGGTCAGGAAGTTGAGCCAGGCGACGGCGGCCTTGACCTTGTCCGGGGATATCCCCTTCTTGATCATGTAGCTGTTGCCGCCGGCCAGGGTGTTCTGCCGGCCCGGGATCGGTCCCATGCCGAAGTTCCCGTACTTCGCGCCCAGTTGCTGGACCATGTAGGTGATGTCGTCGGGCGCGGCGAGGAACATGCCGAGCTTGTCGGTGGCGATCTGCTTCTGCAGGTCACCCCACTTCAGCAGCTGGGTCTTGCCCATGCTGTCGTCCTCCCAGCGCATGGCGTGGAGGTTCTCGGCGACCTGCTTGCCCAGCTCGTCGTTGAAGGCCGCCTTCTTGCCGCTCGCGTCGACGATCTCACCGCCGACGCTGTACATCTGGGCGGTGAAGTGCCAGCCGCCCTGGTTGCCGGCGCTGTACTCGCCGAAGCCGGCGATGCCGTCGCCGAGCCCGGCGATCTTCTTCGCCGCGGCCCGGACCTCCTCCCAGGTACGCGGGGGGTTGTCGGGATCGAGGCCGGCCTGGGTGAAGAGCTTGCGGTTGATCAGCAGGCCCATCGTGTAGTTGCTGGTGGGCAGACCGTACAGCTTGCCGTCCTGCTTGAGGGAGCTCAAAACATTGGGGTCGATGTCCTTCAGCAGCGGCACGGTCTTGTCGTTGACGTACGCGGTGATGTCCTCCGCCCCGTCGTTGTCGAGGACCTGCGGCAGGTCGGTGAAGTAGGTGTAGAAGACGTCCGGCTGGGACTTCGCCTTCAGCATGGCCGTGAAGCGCGGCGGCTCCAGGCACTGGCCCGGGGTGGAGCGGCCCTCGATCGTGACGTTCGGGTAGGTCTTGTTGAACTCCGCGACGTCCTGCTTCCACTCCTTCAGCTCGGCCGCCTTCGCCGTCGGCGGCATGCAGTCGATGGTGATCGTCACCTTCGTCTTCGGGTCCAGCGGGGCGGACGGATCCGACGAGCCGCTCCCCTGGGAAGCGCCGCCGCCGTTGTCGCTGCTGCTCGTGCCGCAGGCGGCGAGCGCGCTCAGCGTGAGAGCGGAGACGAGGGCGACCGCGCTGGCGCGGCGAGTACGGCGGAACCTGGCACTTCTCATGGGTGGTCCCCTTCGGGCATGAACGTGGAGGTCACCCCACCACCAGACGGTGGGTGCGTTGTGGGGCGCGGCACACTCAACCATCCTCAACAGATGTACGCAAGATATCGCGTTGGTTTCGTAATTCATTGACAATCCGGAGTCTGTTCGGCGTGGATCGCTCGTAGAGCACTCACGGAACACCCGGGCGTGCCCGGCTCCCGGAGGTTCCCCGCGACCGCTCCCACCGAGCCGAACGGGTGGTGCCCTCAGCCGGCTGTCCGGCTGAGGGCACCACCCGTTCGCTGATCGATGTCAGGCCGCCTCGACCACTGCCTCGGAGGCGAAGGGCACGTCGAGTTCGGCCTGCCCCGTGAAGACGGCACCCAGAGAAGTCACCCGAGAGCGCGGTGACCTACGGCTTGATGTCGTACAGGACGTTGAAAGGGTCGTCCAGCGCGGACCGGGCCACGCTGCCGAAGCCCGCCTCGGCGCACAGACCGCGCACCATCGTCTCGGGCATACCGCAGGTTCCGAGGGCGGCTCCGCCGTTCGCGAGGGACGTGGTCATGCAGTACAAGACGCTGAACCCGTAGAACATCGACGGAACAGGGCCCACATTGTCCTCGGAACGGTCCGCGCAGTTGATCTCGAGCATCAGGTAGTCGCCGTCGTCCTTGACCGCGGCCCTGATGGCGGCAAGGAGCCGCTTCGGTTCCACCGCGTCATGGATGACGTCGAAGGTGGTGACGAGGTCGTAGCGCCCGGGAAGCCCCTGGGCGGCATCGACCGTCTCGAAGGTCACCCGGTCGGCGACACCGGCCTTCTCGGCGTTCGCCCGGGCGCGTTCCACCTGGGCCGGGAAGTTGTCGAACCCCGTGAAACGGGAGCGGGGGAACTTCTCGGCGAGCATGATCAGGGCACGGCCCGCGCCGCATCCCACGTCCGCGACGTCGATACCGCGCTCCAGCCGTTCGAGCACATGGGGAAAGGTGCTCAGCCCGCCGTGCACCATCAGGCTCTCGAACCAACTGCCGGTGAAACGGCTCATGCCGTCCCACAGGATGTCCGGGTAGTCGCTCTGCCGTACGCCTCCCCCGGTCCGGAACGCCTCGATGAGTCGTTCGTACGGTGCCAGGACGGCGGGCATCAGCTGGTACACGCCGCCGAGGAACGTGGGCCCTGGTTCGTCAGCCAGAGCGGGGGCGTGCTCGGCCGGCAGTGCGAAACGCCCGGGTTCCGGTTCCTCCAGATAGCCCGCGGCGGTCAGACCGCGCAGCCACTCGCGTACATAACGCTCGTTCAGGTCCAGACGGCCCGCGAGCTCCTGGCTGCCGGCGGGGCCGCCGGCCGCCAGGTCCCGGAACAGGCCCAGCCGGTCGCCCAGGTGGCACAGACCGATCGTCATCGCCCCGCTGATGTCCCCGAGCGCCTTCTCCATGAAGGCTTCGGCCTTCGCTTCGTCCAGTTCGCGCTGCGCCGCCATGGTGTTCCTCCTGGGGGCCGATCCGCTGGGTGCGACCGCCCCGGACGCCCGGGAAGCAAAGCACTGGGCAACTCCACCCCGCCAAGCCGGGCGTTCGGGCCGATCCGCCCCACCCGATCCGGATATCGTACGCGCACCCTCGAGTTCCACGACGACTTCTCGTACATGTGGATGACGGCAGGGACCGCACGTCAGTCGGCCCCGCCGCAGATGGGCGAACAGGCGCAGAGGCGCAGCCGTACGCCGGGCCGACCCGGCTGCCGGGTGCGCACCGCCACCTCGTTTCGGGGACCGATGCCGGTCAGTCGCCGGTACGGGTGATTCCATGACCGCCCGCGTGCCACATCTGCGAGAGCGGGAACGGGTGCGATATGTTCGAAATGAGCAAATTCATGCGTGTTTTCCGTCCGGGCACGTCGACGACCCGTACTCGCCGAGCCGCCGCGGCCACCGTCTGCGCCGCAGCGTCCTGCGCGCTGCTGCTCACCGGATGCGGTGACAACGGTGGCCGGCAGCCCGCCTCCCGCTCCGAGGCCCCCGCTTCACCGGTGGGGGCCACGACGAACGGTCTGACCGAGGATCAGCGCGAACGCGAGGCGCTGATCCCCGCCGACAAGACCGGCTACCGCAAGGCCGCGAGCACCGCGGTCGACGAAGTGCCCGACGGGACGACCACCGAGATCGAACTGAAGCGGGACAACGACGACAAGCCGGTGTGGCGGGCCACGGTGGCCGCGAAGGACGGCACCGAGCACAAGGTGGACGTGGATGCCGCCACCGGCAAGGTCGTCAGCTCCCGCACCGACTCGGACCAGGACGGCGACGACAAGCGCGACCTGGCCCAGCAGGTTTCCCAGGCCGAGATCTCCTCGCAGAAGGCGGTCGACACCGCCACCAGCCGCACCAAGGGCACCGTCACCTCCGTCAAACTCGACGACACCGACGATGGCACCCCCATCTGGTCCGTCGACATCGTCACGACCGACGACTGGAACAAGACCACCTACGACGTCGACGCCACCAACGGCAAGGTCCTGCGCAAGCACGTCGACCGCGACTAGGACCCTTCTGATGGCTCTTGGTCGGACATCATCCGGCCAGTCGGCGCTACGCGGCGTGACTCGCGAGGCGTTGACTGTCTTGTCAGGCCCGCACGTAACCGCTCAGAAACGGTTTCAAGAGCCGTCAGGACGGCCTAGCGGCACGGCAAAGCGTCGGCTCCCGGCCCCGGCGGGGTCCGGGAACGCCGCCCGCACAGTGTGCAGTCCGATCCGGCCGTGCCGGCCGACCACTTCCAGGGCCGGCACGCGCCTGAACCACGGTTCCAAGCTGAGCAGCCGGTGGTATCCGGTGGAACGGTGCAGCCATGCTCGGCCAGGAGGGGGTCGGCCCTGGCGGACCACCTGGGCGGGGCCCATCCGAGGAGGGGGAACCCGAGCCCGGCCTGACCGGACGAGGCTGACCCGTACCAGGCCGATCCGGAGGGGGCGCACCTGGCACTGGCTTCCCCGAAGGCAGCCGCCCTACGGAGCCTGGTCAGCACCGAGTCAGCGCGGACGACCCGAGGGCACTCGTCGAGCGTCCGAGCGGCTCTTCCACGGTCCGTGGCCGTGCGACATCACGCGCATCCCCCGCGGCGCGGCCTCGTCAACGCGTCCACGATCAGGAGCTGGGCCGTGGCGTAGGTGAGCATGACCAGACGGGCCGGCCGGTGAAGTCGACGCCCGCCGCGCCCGGCCCCACGAGCAGGTCGACCCCGACGAAGACCACTCCGCCCCGGGCCGCTCCCCCCCGGGCCGCTCCGCCCGGGCCGCTCCCCCAGGCTGCTCTCGCGCCCCGCACGCGCGCGGTGGTGGCCATGAGCATCAGTACCAGGCTGTGAAGCGCGATCACCGGGATCATCAGCGGGCCGGGCCCGGCACGGGCGCCGCCAGGCCGGCCCCGGCGAGGACGGAACCGTGCCGCGTGCCGGTCGTCCGGCACAGGACCACCGCGAGCAGAGGGACGAGCAGCGGTTCGGTGACCCACTCGGGCGCGGGCGGATCCACGGCGACGGCCGACAGATCACGGGGACCGCCGGCAAATCACGGCGATGGTCGGCAGATCATGGCAGCGGCCGGCAGATCACGGCAGCGACCGCGCCGGACCGCAACCGCTTCGGCCTCGCCCCGGTTGCTCGTCGGTGCCCAGCCCGCCAACCCCCACTTAATGAAAGCCAAAAGAAAAGCCGCGTCCGAAACCTTGACCGCGACCTGCACGGCGGGCAAGGTTCCGGAGAGCGCTCTCCGACCGCGCTCTCCCACCCGTTCCGCGTCAAGGAGTCCCCCCATGCCCCCTGTCGGCATACCCCCGACGGCGCCGGTGCCGGTGCCGCGCAGACCCGGCCGCCGCGGCCTCGTCGGCGTCCTGGTCACCGCCCTGGCCGCCGCCCTGCTCGCCGTCGTCCCCGCCGCGCAGGCCCAGGCCGCACCCGTGCTGTTGTCCCAGGGCAAGCCGGTCACCGCCTCCAGCCAGGAGCACTACGGCACCCCGGCGACCGCGGCCGTCGACGGCGACAACGGCACCCGCTGGTCCAGCGCCGCCTCCGACCCGCAGTGGATCCGCGTCGACCTCGGCGCCTCCGCCTCCCTCAGCCAGGTCGAGCTGCGCTGGGAGGCCGCCTACGCCAAGTCGTACCGGATCGAGACGTCCCAGAACGGCACGGACTGGTCGACGGCCTACTCCACCACCACCGGCGCCGGGGGCACGGAGACCGTGAACGTCTCCGGCACCGCCCGCTACGTGCGCATGTACGGAACCGCCCGCGCCACCCAGTACGGCTACTCCCTCTGGGAGTTCAAGGTGTACGGCACCACCGGCGACGACCCCGGCCCGGTCATCCCGGGCGGCGGCGACCTCGGCCCGAACGTGCACGTCTTCGACCCGTCCACGCCCGGCATCCAGGCCAAGCTGGACCAGGTCTTCAAGGAGCAGGAGTCGGCGCAGTTCGGCTCCGGCCGGCACGCCTTCCTCTTCAAGCCGGGCACGTACGACAACCTCAACGCCCAGATCGGCTTCTACACCCAGATCGCCGGCCTCGGACTGCGCCCCGACGACACGACGATCAACGGTGACATCACCGTCGACGCCGGCTGGTTCAACGGCAACGCCACCCAGAACTTCTGGCGCGGCGCGGAGAACCTCGCCGTGAAGCCGGTCAACGGAACCAACCGCTGGGCGGTGTCCCAGGCCGCCTCCTTCCGCCGGATGCACGTCAAGGGCGGCCTCAACCTCGCGCCCAACGGCTACGGCTGGGCCAGCGGCGGCTACATCGCCGACAGCAGGATCGACGGCCAGGTCGGCAACTACTCGCAGCAGCAGTGGTACACCCGCGACAGCTCCATCGGAGGCTGGTCCA
The DNA here is from genome assembly GCF_014650915.1 of Streptomyces poonensis. Classification (GTDB taxonomy): domain Bacteria; phylum Actinomycetota; class Actinomycetes; order Streptomycetales; family Streptomycetaceae; genus Streptomyces; species Streptomyces poonensis. The sequence continues at coordinate 78,538 of NZ_BMVW01000020.1, forward strand.
ACAGCGTCTGGAACCAGGTCTTCTCAGGTGTCGAGGGCGCTCCCGCCACCGGCTTCCCCGAGCCCCGCTACACCACGCTCGACACGACGCCGATCTCCCGCGAGAAGCCCTTCCTCTACCTGGACGGCAACGAGTACAAGGTCTTCGCCCCCGCCAAGCGCACCAACGCCCGCGGCACCACCTGGGCGAACGGCACCCCGCAGGGCGAGTCGATCCCGCTGAGCAGGTTCTACGTCGTCAAGCCCGGCGCCACGGCCGCCACCATCAACGCCGCCCTCGACCAGGGCCTGCACCTGCTCTTCACCCCCGGCGTCTACCACGTCGACCGGACGATCAACGTGAACCGGGCCGACACCATCGTGCTGGGCCTCGGCCTCGCCACGATCATCCCGGACAACGGGGTGACCGCCATGAAGGTCGCCGACGTCGACGGCGTACGGCTCGCCGGCTTCCTCATCGACGCCGGACCGGTCAACTCCCCGACCCTGCTGGAGATCGGCCCGCAGGGCGCGTCCGCCGACCACACGGCCGACCCCACCACCGTGCAGGACGTCTACATCCGCATCGGCGGCGCGGGCGCGGGCAAGGCCACCACCAGCATGGTGGTCAACAGCCACGACACCATCATCGACCACACCTGGGTGTGGCGGGCCGACCACGGCGACGGCGTCGGCTGGGAGACCAACCGCGCCGACTACGGCGTCCGCGTCAACGGCGACGACGTCCTGGCCACCGGACTCTTCGTCGAGCACTTCAACAAGTACGACGTCGAGTGGTACGGCGAACGCGGCCGGACGATCTTCTACCAGAACGAGAAGGCGTACGACGCCCCGAACCAGGCCGCCATCCAGAACGGCTCGACGAAGGGGTACGCCGCCTACCGGGTCGACGACTCGGTGGACACCCATGAGGCATGGGGCCTGGGCAGCTACTGCAACTACAACGTGGACCCGGACATCCGCCAGGACCACGGCTTCAAGGCACCGGTCAAGGCAGGGGTGAAGTTCCACAGTCTGCTGGTGGTGTCACTCGGCGGCATGGGCCACTACAACCACGTCATCAACGACACCGGCGCCTCCACGGTGCCCGCCGGCACCTCGACCGTGCCGTCCACCGTCGTGTCCTACCCCTGACCCTCGACCGAGCCGCCTGTCGGCCACAGCTCCCCTCCGGGCCGGGTGACACCCCCGCGCCCCGACCCGGAGGGGCCACCACGGCCATCGAACGGTGCTCCCCCTCCTCGCCCCGTCGGCTCTCCCCAACCCGCCAGGAGCAGATGTGTCCGCAGCCCCCACGTACCCGTACCGGAGACCAGCCGGCCGCCGCGCCGTTCCCCTGCTCGCGCTCGGCGCCCTGGTGGCGTCGTCGCTCGCCCTCGCCGCTCCGCCCGCCCAGGCCGCGGAGACCCTGCTCTCCCAGGGCAGGCCCGCCACCGCCTCGTCCCAGGAAGGCGACGGCTACGCCCCCTCGGCGGCCGTCGACGGCAACCTCACCGGCACCCGCTGGGCCAGCCGGTGGAGCGACCCGCAGTGGTTCCAGGTCGATCTCGGACAGCGGTCCGGCCTCAGCCGCGTGGTGCTGACCTGGGAGGGCGCGTACGGCAAGAGCTATCAGATCCAGGCGTCCGACAACGGCACGGACTGGCGGACCCTGAAGACCGTGACCGGCGGTGACGGCGGCACGGACGAGCTCGCCGTCTCCGGCTCCGGACGCTACGTCCGCATGCTGGGCACCGAGCGTTCCGGCGGCTACGGCTACTCCCTGTGGGAGTTCCAGGTGTACGGGACCACGGACGGCACACCGCCCGCCGGAGGACCGGTCGAGGTCACCGGCTCGCAGGGGAACTGGCAACTGACCGTCGGCGGCCAGCCGTACACCGTCAAGGGCCTGACCTGGGGCCCCGCCATCGCAGACGCGCCCAAGTACATGCCCGACGTCAAGTCCATGGGCGTCAACACGATCCGCACCTGGGGCACCGACAGCTCCACCGAGCCGCTGCTGGACACCGCCGCCGCGCACGGCATCCGCGTCGTCAACGGCTTCTGGCTGCAACCCGGCGGCGGACCCGGCTCCGGCGGCTGCGTCGACTACGTCACCGACACCACGTACAAGAACAACATGCTCACCGAGTTCGCCAAGTGGGTGGAGGCATATAAGAGCCACCCGGCGACCCTCATGTGGAACGTGGGCAACGAGTCGGTCCTCGGCCTGCAGAACTGCTACAGCGGGACGGAGCTGGAGGCGCAGCGCAACGCCTACACCGGCTTCGTCAACGACGTCGCCAAGAAGATCCACAGCATCGACCCCGACCACCCCGTCACCTCGACCGACGCCTGGACGGGAGCCTGGCCGTACTACCAGCGCAACGCGCCCGACCTCGACCTGTACTCGATGAACTCCTACGGCGACGTCTGCGGCGTCCAGGAGGACTGGGAGGAGGGCGGCTACACCAAGCCGTACATCATCACCGAGGGCGGTCCGGCCGGTGAGTGGGAGGTACCCGACGACGCCAACGGCGTCCCCGACGAGCCGACCGACGTGCAGAAGGCCGAGGGGTACACCAAGGCCTGGGACTGCGTCACCGGCCACCGGGGCGTCGCGCTCGGCGCCACACTCTTCCACTACGGCGTCGAGCACGACTTCGGCGGCATCTGGTTCAACCTCATACCCGACGGGCTGAAGAGGCTGTCCTACTACGCCGTCAAGAAGGCGTACAGCGGATCGACCAGCGGTGACAACACCCCGCCCGTCATCACGGACATGGCCGTCGACCGGGCCTCATCGGCCGCGGCGGGCGGCGAGTTCACCGTCCGCGCGGGCGTGCGCGACCCCGACGGCGACCCGGTCACGTACAAGGTCTTCCTCAGCGGCAACTACGCCAACGGCGACAAGCGCCTGGTCGAGGCGGAGTGGCGGTCCACCGGCAACGGGACCTTCGCCGTGAAGGCCCCCGAGAAGCTCGGCGTGTGGAAGGTGTACCTTCAGGCCGAGGACGGCCGCGGCAACGCCGGCATCGAGACGAAGTCGGTCAAGGTCGTCGCCCCGCCGGTCACCGGCACGAACGTGGCGCTGAACAAGCCCACCACCGCCTCCTCCTTCCAGCCCTCCTACGGCGACTGCCCGTGCGAGCCCGCCAAGGCGACGGACGGCAAGGCCGACACGCGCTGGGCCAGCGACTGGAGCGACCCGCAGTGGATCCAGGTCGACCTCGGCGCCGCCACCGCCGTCCGCAGGCTCCAGCTCGTCTGGGACCCCGCCTACGCCAAGTCCTACGAGGTCCGGGTCTCGGACGACGGCAGCACCTGGCGCACGGTCCACACCACGACCGCCGGTGACGGCGACGTCGACACCATCGACGTCGCGGCGACCGCGCGTTACGTACGACTGCACCTGACGGCGCGTGGCACCGGCTGGGGCTACTCGCTGCACGAGTTCGGCATCTACAGCTGATCCACGGCTGACGGCGGAGGGCGTCCGGCGGCGCCCTCCGCACCACCCCCACCCACCTGGCACCTCAGCGGGCAGGAGGCCCCATGAGACCGCGTTCGAAGCTCCCCGCGCTGCTGGTCGGCAGCTCACTCCTCGCGAGCTCACTCGGCGTCGGCACCATCGCTACGGCGGCCGATCCCGGCAGCACCCCGGCTGCTTCGGCCTTCTCGGCCAGCGGACACACCGGTCACACCGGACACACGACGGCGGTGTCGACCCGGGCGTCCGCCGACGATCCCGACGGCGACGGGTACATACCGGCCGTTCCCCCGGTCACCGGCGTGACCCCGTCCGAGGCCACCCCGCCGCCGCGCTACCACAAGGAGTTCCAGGCCAACTGCGCCGTCACGCACACCGCGCCGGACGACCCGATCGTGTACCCGGGGCAGCCGGGCAAGTCCCACGACCACACCTTCATGGGCAACACGACGACGAACGCCGGCAGCACGACGGCGAGCCTCTACGGAGGAGACACCACCTGCAAGGCGCCGGCCGACGCCTCCGCGTACTGGATGCCGTCCCTGTACAAGGGGGACAAGAAGATCCTGCCGGTCGGCCCGCAGGTCATCTACTACAAGGCCGGTGTCACCGACTACACCAGCGTCCGGCCCTTCCCCAAGGGGCTGCGGTACGTCGTCGGCGACCCCATGCAGAGCGCTCAGGACTTCCGCGCTCACAAGGGCTTCGTCGAGGGCTGGGAATGCGGTGACAGCTTCTTCAACGTCGACTTCCCGGCCAGCTGCCCGAGCCGGCCCGACGTCCAGCTCAACATCCGTTTCCAGGCGCCCAGTTGCTGGGACGGCAAGTACCTCGACACCCCCGACCACAAGAGCCACATGGCCTACCCGGTCGTCAAGCCCGGCACCAACGACAACATGTGCCCGGCCTCCCACCCGGTCGCCCTGCCGATGATCGAGTTCAAGATGGCCTTCCCGGTCAACGGCGACATGAGCGACGTCCGCCTGGCCAGTGGCCGCGGCTACTCCTTCCACTACGACTTCTTCAACGCCTGGGAGGAGCGGACCCTCAAGGCGCTGGTCGACCACTGCATCGTGGGCGGCCTCCAGTGCGACACGCGCGGCTACGACCTGTACCACCCGGAGCGCGGCGCGGTGCTGAACGAGGACCACCGGCTGCCCTGATCCCAGGAAGTGTTCGGAATGGACGACGAGACACTCGACCGGCTCATCGGCGAGCTGGGCCTCGACCAGAAGGTGCGCCTGCTCACCGGCGCGACGACCTGGCGTACCGCCGGTGAGCCCGGGATCGGGCTGCGGGAGATGGTGACCTCGGACGGGCCCGCCGGGGTGCGTGGCGAGGCGTGGGACGAACGGCGCACCTCGGTCCTGCTGCCCTCCGCCTCCGCCCTGGGCGCGATGTGGGACGAGGAACTGGTGGAGCGGCTCGGGGGCCTGCTCGCCACCGAGGCCGCCCGCAAGGGCGTCGACGTGGTACTGGCCCCCACGCTCAACCTCCACCGGAGCCCGCTGGGCGGCCGGCACTTCGAGTGCTTCTCCGAGGACCCGGAACTGACCGGCCGTACCGGAGCCGCGCTGATCAGGGGCATCCAGGCCCTCGGGGTGGCGGCCACCGCGAAGCACTACGTCGGCAACGACTCCGAGACCGACCGGCTGACCGTCGACGTCCGGGTGTCCGAACGCACCCTGCGAGAGGTGTACCTCGCGCCCTTCGAGGCAGCCGTCGAGGCCGGGGTGTGGCTCGTCATGGCGGGCTACAACGCCGTCGGCGGCACGACCATGACGGCCAGCCCGCTCCTGGCGGAACCCCTCAAGGGGGAATGGGGGTTCGACGGGGTCGCCGTCTCCGACTGGGCGGCCGTGCGCACCACCGAGGAGACCGGTCGCGCCGCCCTCGACCTGGCGATGCCGGGCCCGGACAGTCCCTGGGGCGCGTCGCTGGTGCGGGCGGTGAAGGACGGCCTGGTCACCGAGGATGCGGTCGACGAGAAGGTGCGGCGGCTGCTCCGGCTCGCCGGCCGTGTGGGCGCGCTGGAACCCCACCGCCCGCGCCGGGTGCCGGTGGCTGCGTCCCGCGACAACCGGGCGCTGCTGCGCCGCGCCGTCAGTGCCGGTTCGGTCCTGCTGCGCAACAGCGGCGTCCTGCCGCTCGACCCCGCCGGGCTGTCCACCGTCGCGGTCGTCGGCGTGCACGCCGCGTCCCCGCGCGTCCAGGGCGGCGGCAGCGCGGGCGTCTTCTGCTCCGACGTGGTCACCCCGCTGGCGGGCGTCCGGGCCCGGCTGCGGGGGCGAACCCGGGTCGTGTACGAGCCCGGACCGGCACCGGAGTCCCCGCCCGACCCTCTCGGCATCGACCGGTGCACCGACCCGGAGTCGGGTGCCCCCGGCGTGCTCCTGCGGGTGTTGGACGCGGCGGGGCGGGAGCTGTACGCCGAACACCGGTTCTCCGGTCGGCAGCTGGAGCCCGGTCTGCCCCCCGGCGCCCACACGGTGGAGATCGGTGCGGTGCTGCACCCCCATCGGCCGGGAGAGTGGGCGTTCGGTGTCGGGGGCTTCGGGCGCATGACGCTCACCGTCGACGGCCGCACGCTCCTGGCAGGGGAGTTCCCCGGTGACACCGACGACCCGGCCGTCGTCCACGTCAACCCGCCCGTGCACGCGGCGCGGACGGTCTTGACCACCGAGCGGCCCGTGCACGTGGTGGCCCGGCGTGAACTGGTACCCGGCCGCGGACGCGCCACCGTCGTCACCGCGGCGCCACCGCAACCGGACCCGGCGACCGCGCTGGCGGACGCGGTGCGGGCGGCCCGGGACGCCGACGCCGCGATCGTGGTCGTCGGCACCACCGAGCACAGCGAGACCGAAGGGTACGACCGCACCGGTCTGTCACTCGGAGGGCACCAGGACGAGCTGGTCCGCGCGGTGGCCGCCGCGAATCCGCGCACGGTCGTGGTCGTCAACAGCGGCGGCCCGGTCGAACTGCCCTGGCGCCGGGAAGCGGGCGCCGTGCTGCTCACCTGGTTCCCGGGACAGGAGGCCGGCGCGGGGCTAGCCGACGTCCTGTTCGGCCTCGCGGAGCCCGGCGGCCGGCTCCCCACCACCTGGGCGGCGTCCCTGGCGGACGCGCCCGTCACCCGCACCCGGCCGGTCGACGGCCGGCTCGACTACGCCGAGGGACTGCACATCGGCCACCGGGCGTGGTTGCGAGCCGGACGCGAGCCCGCCTACTGGTTCGGCCACGGACTCGGCTACACGACGTGGGAGTACACGGCCGTGGAGGCTCCCGCGCACGTCGCGGCGGGCGAGCCGTTCACCGTTCGAGTGACGGTGCGCAACACGGGCACCCGCGCCGGGCGTGAGGTCGTACAGGTCTATCTGGCCCGGCCCGATTCGGCGGTGGAGCGTCCGGTGCGCTGGTTCGCCGGGTACGCGGCCGTGCGGGCGGACGCGGGCCGGACGGCGAGTGCCGAGGTGGTGGTGGGCCCGCGCGCCCTGCGGCACTGGTCGGAGGCGGACCACGGCTGGGCCACGGAGCCCGGCCCCTTCCGGCTCATGGTGGGCAGGTCGGCGGGGGACGTGCGGTGGGAGGGGCAGGTGGCGGTCGGCGGCCCCTGAGGGGCGCGGCGTTCCAGGCAGCACGTTCGCCGGGGCCGCGGCGCGTTGCCCGAAACCGCGGCGCGTGCACCGAAACCGCAGCGCGTTCGCCGAGGCCGCAGCGCCGGGCCGGGCCCGCGTGGCGCCGTGGGGAACTCCCCCGGCGCCGCGCCTTCGGCCGATGCCTGGGCATCACTTCTCCTCTCATCACCCGCAGCGGGGGCCGACTGCGCCGGGTCCATGGCACCGGACCGGACCCGAGTCCGTGGCACAGGACCCGAGATCGGCGCGTGCGCCGCTCACTGCACCGAGCGCTCCCGCAGGGCCGTCCGCCACGCCGGGTCCGGTTCCACCGGTTCGGCCTCCTCCGGCCGGCCGCCCCGCGCGAAGAAGTCGGCGAGCGGCAGGATCGCAGCGCCCACGGTGACGGCGTCCGGTCCCAGGGTGCCTAGGTCGATGCGGACGCGGGCGGCGGGATAGGTCAGGGCGTACGAGGTGGCATGGGCCGTCACCGAGTCCAGGAAGCGCCGGCCGAGCTGGAGTCCGGCCCAGCCGCCGACCAGGATGCGTTCGGGCTGGAAAAGGTTGATCAGGTCGGAGAACCCCGCGCCGAGGTACTCGGCGGTCTCCTCGAGGACGGCCAGGGCAGTGGCGTCGGGTTCCGGAACGGTCCCCGTTCCGTCCGAACCCGAACCCGAACCCGGATCCGAACCCGTACCCGGATCCGGGTACGCGGCCGCGAGCATCGCGGTCAGCGCCGTCTCCTCGTCCGCGCCCGCGGGCGGCTGCCCGCCCGCCTCCGCCCAGCGCTGGAGCAGCGCCTCCGCGCCCGCGTACGCCTCCAGGCAGCCCTGGGCGCCGCAGCGGCACCGGCGCCCGCGTACCCGTACCGTCAGGTGTCCCCACTCCACGGCCCGGCCCGGACCCATGTCGTCGCTGACGACGCAGGCGCCGACGCCGGAGCCGAAGAGCACCACCGCCGCGCTCTGCGCGCCGCGCCCGGCGCCGAACCACATCTCCGCCTGCCCGAGCGTCTTGGCGCCGTTGTCGATGTAGTACGGCACGGTGTCGGGCAGCAGGCGGGCCTCGCGCAGCAGCCGCTCCAGGGGGACGGCGTCCCAGCCGATCGTCTGGCCGTGCACGACGGCGCCGTCCTCCGGGGTCCTGGCGACGATGCCCGGCACCCCGATCCCGACGCCGAGCAGCCGCTCCGCCGCGATGCCGGCCTCGTCCAGCACCTCGGGGATGCCCTCGCGCAGATGCGTCAGGACGACGCCGACGTCGTAGCGGTCGAGGCGGTTCGGGCCGTCGGTCTCCAGCGGTTTCTCGGTCCGGGCCAGCTCGGTGAGGGCGAGGTCGAAGAGTTCGATCCGTACCCGTGTCTCGCCGATGTCGACGCCTATGAGGTAACCGCTCTGTGCGCTGATGCGCAGCAGTGTGCGGGGCCGGCCGCCGGCCGAGTCGACGCTGCCGGCCTCCTCGACCAGTCCTTCGGCGACCAGCTCGGAGACCACGTTGCTCACCGAGCCCGAACTCAGCCCGGTGGCCGGCCCCAGCGAGAACCGGCTGAGCGGCCCGTCGAAATACAACCGTTGCAATACCGCGGTGCGGTTCTCCCGTCGCAGGTCACGCACTGTACGGCCGTTGCGCACTCTCACCCCTGCCCCCTCGTTCCGAAGTCCTTCTCGCAACCTACATGGGGCGGAGCCCTTGACGCGACCTTCGCTTGAGGTTTAACTCACATCCTAAATTAAGCCGTGGGGGGCTACAGGGTCGGCATGCGGGGCGCTGCTCCGGCCTCGGCTCCCGCGGGCGATTCCGCATCCGCCACTTCCCGGAAGGCCTCTGGAGTCATGCGCAGAATCAGAGCCGCGGCCGTCGGTGCCGTCACCCTTTCGTTCGTTCTCACCGCGGCGGCCTGCGGCGGCGGGACCTCCGGCTCGGAGGGGTCCAACGAGCAGCCGAAGACGCTCACGTACTGGGCCTCCAACCAGGGCGCGAACCTGGAGGTGGACAAGAAGGTCCTCCAGCCGGAACTCGACAAGTTCGAGAAGCGGACCGGCATCGAGGTGAAGCTCGAGGTCGTGCCCTGGAGCGACCTCCTCAACCGCATCCTCACCGCCACCACCTCCGGCCAGGGCCCCGACGTCCTCAACATCGGCAACACCTGGAGTGCGTCGCTCCAGGCCAGCGGCGCCCTGCTGCCCTGGGACGCGAAGAACTTCGAGGCGATCGGCGGCAAGGACCGCTTCCTGGAGTCCGCGCTCGGCTCCACCGGCGTCGAGGGCCAGGACCCGGCCGCCGTGCCGCTGTACTCCATGGCCTACGCGCTCTACTACAACAAGAAGATGTTCGCCGACGCCGGCATCGAGAAGCCGCCGGCGACCTGGGAGGAGCTGGCCGAGACCGGAAGGAAGCTCTCCAAGGACGGCAAGTGGGGACTCGGCGCCGAGGGCTCCAACCTGTCGAACAACATCCACCAGGTCTTCGTCCTCGCCAAGCAGCACGGGGCGGACTTCTTCACCCCTGACGGCAAGGCCGACTTCACCTCCGACGGTGCCGTGGCGGCGGTGAAGCAGTACGTCGACCTGATGGCCGAGGACAAGGTCATCGCGCCGGGCAACGCCGAGTACGCGCAGAACCAGTCCCTGAGCGACTTCGCCAAGGACAAGACGGCCATGGTGCTGTGGCAGACCGCGTCGGCCACCTTCAAGACGCAGGGCATGAGCGAGGACGAGTGGGGCGTCGCTCCCGCCCCCGTGCAGTCCGGCGAGCCCGGCCGGGGCAAGGCCACCAACTCCATGGTCGCCGGCATCAACATGGCCGTCTTCAAGAACACCAAGAACATCGACGGCGCCAAGAAGTTCGTGAAGTTCATGACCAGCGACGAGGAGCAGGTCGTCCTGAACAAGGCGTACGGCTCCATACCTCCGGTCAAGGCCGCCCAGCAGGACCCGGCCTTCAGCGCCCCGGCGGTCGCCGTGCTCAGGGACACCCTCGCCACCAGTGCCACCGCACTGCCGCAGGTCCCCGAGGAGTCGCAGTTCGAGACCGTCGTCGGCACCGCCGTGAAGAACCTCTTCGCCGACGCCGCCGCCGGCCGTGCCGTGACCACCGAGTCGGTGCGGGCCGAGCTGGAGAAGGCCCAGCAGCAGATGCCCAACAAGTGAGCACGGACACCGCCATGACCACCACCACCGCTGCCCTCAGCGCAGGCGAGCGGACGGCACGGAAGGACGACCCCGGGGCGGCACCGCGCAAGCGCCGCCCGGGGCGGCTGCGCCGCGTCGGACTGCCGTACCTGCTGCTGCTCCCCGCACTGCTGCTCGAACTACTGGTCCACCTGGTGCCGATGGTGATCGGCATCGTCGTCAGCTTCAAGGAGCTGACCCAGTTCTACATCCGCGACTGGGGCACCGCGCCCTGGGCCGGCCTCGACAACTTCTCCCTGGCGGTCGACTTCGACGCCCCCGTCGGCAAGGCGCTGCTGAGTTCCTTCCTCACCACCTGCCTGTTCACCGTCCTCTCTGTCGGCCTGTGCTGGCTGCTCGGAGCGGCCGCGGCGATCTTCATGCAGGAGACCTTCCGCGGCAGAGGCATCCTGCGCACGCTCTTCCTGGTGCCGTACGCACTGCCCGTCTACGCCGCCGTCATCACCTGGGCGTTCATGTTCCAGCGGGACAACGGCCTGGTGAACCATGTGCTGCACGACCAGCTCGGCCTCACCGACAGCGCCCCGTTCTGGCTGATCGGCGACAACAGCTTCATCGCCCTGCTCGTCGTCTCGGTGTGGAAGGGCTGGCCCTTCGCCTTCCTCACCCTCATGGCCGGGCTCCAGAACATCCCGAAGGACATCTACGAGGCCGCCGCCCTCGACGGCGCGGGCGTCTGGCAGCAGGTCCGCCGCATCACCCTGCCGGCGCTGCGCCCCGTCAACCAGGTGCTCGTCCTGGTGCTGTTCCTGTGGACCTTCAACGACTTCAACACCCCCTTCGTCCTGTTCGGCAAGGCGGCGCCGGAAGCCGCGGACCTGATCTCCATCCACATCTACCAGTCCTCGTTCCAGACCTGGAACTTCGGGACGGGCTCCGCGATGTCGGTGCTGCTGCTCCTGTTCCTGCTCGTGGTGACGGGCGTCTATCTCCGGTTCACCTCCCGGGGAAGGAAGGCCGCCGATGCCTAGCCAAGCCGTCCGGCAGCCCCGCTCCCCGATGGCCGCCCCGCGGTCCTTCCTGTGGAGCCGGCGGATCTTCCTGACCCTCCTCACCGTCTTCGTGCTGCTGCCGGTGTACGTGATGATCTCCAGCTCGCTGAAGCCGCTGGAGGACGTGTCGGGGAAGTTCGCATGGCTACCCTCGAACCTCACCGTCCGTCCGTACGTCGACATCTGGGACACGGTGCCGCTGGCCGACTACTTCATGAACTCGCTGATCGTGGCCGGTGCGGCGACCGTCTGCTCCGTCACCATCGCCGTGTTCGCGGCCTACGCGGTCAGCCGCTACTCCTTCCGCGGCAAGCGCGTCTTCACGGTCACCGTCCTGTCGACGCAGATGTTCCCCGGCATCCTCTTCCTGCTGCCGCTGTTCCTCATCTACGTCAACATCGGCAACGCCACCGGCATCGCGCTCTTCGGCTCCCGCGGCGGCCTGATCCTCACCTACCTCACCTTCTCGCTGCCCTTCTCCATCTGGATGCTGATCGGCTACTTCGAGGCGGTGCCCAGAGACCTCGACGAGGCGGCCAAGGTGGACGGCTGCGGGCCGCTCGGCGCGCTGTTCCGGGTCATCGTGCCCGCGGCGGTCCCCGGCATCGTCGCCGTCGCCGTCTACTCGTTCATGACCGCCTGGGGCGAGGTCCTCTTCGCCTCCGTCATGACCAACGAGACCACCCGCACCCTCGCCGTCGGCCTGCAGGGCTACTCCACGCAGAACGACGTGTACTGGAACCAGATCATGGCCGCCTCACTCGTCGTCAGCGTGCCCGTCGTCGCCGGCTTCCTGCTCTGCCAGCGCTTCCTCGTCGCCGGCCTCACCGCCGGCGCAGTCAAGTAGCCGCCGGCACCGTCAAGTATCCGCCGGACTCCACCGGCGCCCCGGTCTCACCCACTCACTGCAGCCCGCTCACTCCGGAAAGGCCCTCCGTGTCCGCATCGCTTGACCTCGCCGCCTTCCCCGCCGACTTCGCCTGGGGCACGGCTACCTCCGCCTACCAGATCGAGGGCGCCGTCGCCGAGGACGGCCGGGCACCGTCGATCTGGGACACCTTCTCCCACACCCCGGGCAAGGTCGCAGGCGACGACCACGGCGACGTGGCCTGCGACCACTACCACCGGTGGCCCGAGGACATCGCCCTGATGAAGCGGCTCGGCACCGACGCCTACCGCATGTCCGTCGCCTGGCCCCGCGTGATGCCCGCCGGGAACGGACCGGTCAACGCGGCCGGCCTCGACTTCTACGACCGTCTCGTCGACGCCCTCCTCGACGCCGGCATCACCCCCAACATCACCCTCTACCACTGGGACCTTCCCCAGGTCCTCCAGGACCGCGGCGGCTGGACCGTACGCGACACCGCCGAACACCTCGCCGCCTACGCCTCCGTGGTCGCCGCCCGGCTCGGCGACCGCGTCACCCGGTGGGCCACCCTCAACGAACCGCTCTGCTCCGGCTGGATCGGCCACCTGGAGGGCCGCATGGCACCCGGCCTGACCGACCTGACCGCCGCCGTGCACGCCTCGTACCACCTGCTGCTCGCCCACGGCCTCACCACCCAGGCGGTCCGCGCGGCCGCCCCGGGGGCGCAGATCGGCCTCGTCACCAACCACTCCACCGTCGAGCCCGCCTCGACCCGCCCGGAGGACATCGCGGCGGCCACCCGCCTGGACGGCCACACCAACCGCTGGTGGCTCGACCCCGTCTACGGCCGCGGCTTCCCCGCCGACATGCGCGAGCTGTACGGCGTGGAGCTGCCGGAGCGGCCCGGCGACCTGGACACGATCGCCACGCCCCTCGACTGGCACGGCCTCAACTACTACTTCCCGGCGACCGTCACCGACGACCCCCGGGGTCCCGTCCCGTACGCCCGTGAGGTCCGGCTGCCCGACGCACCGCACACCGGCATGGACTGGCCGATCGACGCCGGGGGCCTGGAGTCCCTGCTGCTGCGCCTGACCGACGACTACGGAGTCCGCGAGCTGTACGTCACCGAGAACGGCTCCGCGTTCCCGGACACCGTCTCGCCCGACGGCGCCGTCCACGACCCCGGCCGGACCCGCTACCTGGAGGAGCACGTGAGCGCCTGCGCCCGGGCGGTCCGCAAGGGTGCGCCGCTGGCCGGCTACTACGTCTGGTCCCTCCTCGACAACTTCGAGTGGGCCTACGGCTACGACAAGCGCTTCGGCCTCGTCCACGTCGACTACGCGACCCAGACCCGCACCCTCAAGACCAGCGGCCTGCGCTACGCGGAGATCATCCGTGCCCACCGGGAGTCCCACGCCTGACCGCGCCGACACCGGGTGCCCTGCCGTCGGCTGCCACGAGGACACGCCCGGCGGCAGGGCCGGGCGATGTCCGCCCCCGGAGAACGCGCCGCGCCGGATCAGGCGGACCAGCCGGATCAGGCGGATCAGCCGGATCAGGCGGACTCGCGGACGACCAGTTCAGGTTCGAAGACAAGAGTGCGAGGTTCGGTACGGGTGCCCTTGACCTGCTCGCCCAGCATCCTGGCCATGGCCGCCGCCATGTCCTCCACCGGCTGGCGCACGGTGGTCAGCGGCGGCCGGCACGTCACCGCGATGCTCGAGTCGTCGAACCCGACGACGGCGACGTCCTCCGGTATGCGCCTGCCCAGTTCCCGCAGGACTTGGCAGGCGCCCTGGGCCATCAGGTCGTTGGCCGCGAACACGCCGTCCACGTCGGGGTGGTCCCGCAGCAGCGTGGCCATGGCCGTCGCCCCGCTGTCCAGCGTGAAGACGCCCTCGGCCACGGGAGGGCTGTCATGCCCGGCGCGAGCCAGGGCGTCGCGGAATCCGGCGAGGCGTTCCCGGCCGGCTCTGAGGTCCGGCGGAGCGCTGATCGCCGCGATACGGCGGCAGCCGCGGGCCAGGAGATGCTCTCCGGCCAGGCGTCCCCCCGCGTAGTGGTCCAGATCGACGCAACTGGCCGGTGTCGCCCGGGCGGGACGTGCGAACAGCACCGTGGGGACGCGGGCGGAGAGGAGCATGTCCGGCAGAGGGTCGTCCGGTTGCACGGAGACCACCAGCGCACCGTCCGCGCTGCCCTGCCGCACGTAGTCGACCACCTGCTTCCTGGCTGCCTCCGACTCGGCGAACAGCAGCACCGGTTGCATCGCGCGTGCCCGGAGATATCCCAAGGCGCCGTTGACGACGCGACCGAAGAACGGGTCGGCGAACACGCGGCCGGCGAAGGCGTCGCCCGCACCGGAGACGATGAGCGCCACCGTTCCGGTGCGTCGGGTGACCAACGCCCTCGCCGCGCGGTTCGGCGTGTAGCCCGTCCGTTCGATCGCGCTGCGGACCAGCTCCTGGATGCTGGGATCGACGTTGCGCACGCCGTTCACGACCCGCGACACAGTGGCGCGGGAGACCCCCGCCTCCCGCGCGACATCCTCCAGCGTCGGGGCCTGCCTGTTCATAGGGGGAACTCTAACGCCGGGCACTCTCACGGGCACAGAGCGGCAGACCGTCCTCCGGGGTACGCCCGACGCCGACCGAACCGGCGCAGTACCACCTGTCCCGGGGGCGAGGAAGGGAGCGACGAACAGCCTTCGGGCTGACGGGCGGCCGAACGACATGCCCGGACCCACAGGACAACGCCGACGGTGGCGATACCGGGCCCGACTGCGCCGCGCGGCAGCGGGTCTCCTCGCACCCGTCTGCCCTGGGCGAACTGTACGCAGCGCGGAGTCCCTGCGCTCGGCGGGCAGCGCGGATCCCAGGGCCTGGATCTGCTCGGTGACGCTCGACTGGGCGTAGTGCAGTTCGGCGGCGGCCCGAGTGAAGTCGAGCGTGCGTGCCACGGTCCGGAACGTCCGCGGGTGACGCGGTCCCACGGCCTCCGCCCTTCTGATCGGCTCTGCCGATGGCCGTCATCGGCAGAGCCCGCTTCTGCCGATGACGGGGGCGGTCTCCGCGGTCGTGACGGTCGCCGCCGCATGGGTCCTGGTCGTCGTCCCGACGCTCCGGAGCACGACGTCAGGATGCGGGACGTGACGATCCCGGGCCTGGTGACGAGGCCGGCCGGACTCCTGCTGGGCCGACTGGGCAGCGTCACGGATCCGCGCCGGCCGGCAGGCGACGTACCGGGCACAGAGCGCCGCAGGGAACCGGACACTGTCGGACCCGTCCGCGTGCCGCCCGCCGATGACTTCCGGCGGGCCGCACGGTCGTATCCGGTACATGCACCCGGATGCGGAGGACACCATGCCACGGAAGATCATCGCCAGCCTGTTCATCTCGCTCGACGGCGTCGTCGAGGCGCCCGACCAGTGGCACTTCCCGTACTTCGACGACGAGATGGGAGCCGCCGTCGGCGCGGGCCTGAACACCACGGAGGTCCTGCTCTTCGGCCGCAGGACGTACGACAGCTTCGCCGGCGCCTGGCCCGGGCGGGAGGCGGCGGGCGGCGAGGACGCGGGCTTCGCCAAGCAGCTCGGCGACATGCGGAAGATCGTGTTCTCACGTCGGCGGCTCGACCTGCGATGGCGGAACTCCGAGCAGGCGCAGGGCGACGTCGCCGAGGTCGCCGCCGCGCTGAAGAGCGAGCCGGGCGGTGACATTTCGCTGAGCGGCTCGGTCTCCGTCGTCCGCCAGCTGCTGGCCGCGGGCCTCCTCGACGAACTGCGCCTCCTCGTCCACCCCATCGCCGTACGCACGGGCATGCGCCTCTTCGACGAGGGCGAGCCTTCCATCCCGCTGAAGCTGCTGAAGTCGGAGACGTTCACCACGGGCGTGCTGGACCTCGTGTACGGGCCCGACACCGCGCCGCCGACGGGCGGTTACGAGGAGGCCGTCGCCACGCTCGGGAAGTGAGGGCCACCGCGGAAGACGGAGGCCGGCTGCCCCAGAGCTCCCCCGGTGCCGCCCCGCACGGTTCACCGACCGGCTCATGCTCACGAGCAGCGTCCGGTGACGCTCCCGGCAAGTGTGCCGGCCGTGGGGACGGCGCTGGCCAGGTGGGCAGCGCCACGGATCGGGGCCCCTGATGCGGCACACCCGAGAAAGTCACGAGGCGTTCCAGCTGACAGTGACATCCACCCGGTTTCTGCTACCGCAGATCTTCTTCCACCCTTGTGCAGCATCTGTGGAGACATACTCGACGCCCGCGAGAGGTTCGGTGCGATCAGTCAGCAGAACAGCCTCTCTGCGCCCGGCGCTGTTACTGCACACGACGCAGGGAGCTATATCCCGAAATGCGCATTCTCCGTCCGGGCGGAATACTCGTCCTTCCGCATGCTCGAAAAGAATGGACGGACCATGACGGAGCAGCGCACCATCACCCTCGCCGTCACCGGCGCCGGCGGTACCCGCATGGCCCGCCACGTGCTGTCCGCGCTGGAGCGCGACGACCGCGTGGCCCATGTCGACCTGCTCGTCTCGCCCAACGGGCGCAAGCTCGTCGCCCACGAGTTCGGCGGCGCCGAGGACGGTGACCCGGTGACCACCCTGCTGGGGAGGCCCACCGGCAAGGTGACCGTCTGGGACAGTGACACCTGGGAGGGCCCGCACACCTCCGGCAGCTACCCGAGTTGGGGCATGATCGTCGTACCGTGCTCGCTCGGCACGGTCGGCCGTATCGCGCAGGGACAGGCCACCGCACTGATCGAACGCGCCGCCGACATCTGCCTCAAGGAACGGCGCCCGCTGGTGCTGTGCGTGCGCGAGACCCCGTTCAATCTCATCCATCTGCGCAACATGGCCCAGGTGACGGAGGCCGGCGGCATCGTCTACCCGATGATCCCGACGTACTACAACCTGCCCGAGACCGTTGAGCAGATGTTCGAGGAGTTCACCGAGCGGCTGCTGGGCTTCGTCGGCCTGGACCAGACCGACTACTACACCTGGCAGGAAGGCGGCAGCCGGGCCTCCGTCGAGCGGGCCGCCGCCCGTACGGCGCGGGGAGCGGACGCGTGACCACCCGGCTCGTCGTCGGGATGACCGGGGCCAGCGGCGCGCCCATCGGGGTCCGGCTGCTGGAAGTTCTGCGCGGACTCGACGGAGTGGAAACCCACCTGGTGCTGTCCCGCTGGGCCCGCACCACCATCGAGCTGGAGACCCCCTACAGCGCCCGTGAGGTGGCCAAGCTCGCCGACGTGGTGTACAGCCCCGGCGACCAGGCCGCCGCCGTGTCCTCCGGCTCCTTCCCGACCGACGGCATGGTCATCGTGCCGTGCAGCATGAAGACGGTCGCCGGTATCCGCACGGGGTACGCCGACGGGCTCATCGGGCGGGCCGCCGACGTCACCCTCAAGGAGCGGCGGCGCCTGGTCCTCGTACCGCGCGAGACACCACTGAGCGAGGTCCACCTGGACAACCTGCTCGCCCTGGCCCGGATGGGCGCGGTGGTGGTGCCGCCGGTGCCCGCCTTCTACAACCGGCCCGAGACCATCGACGACCTCGTCGACCATCTCGTGGCCCGTGTCCTGGACCAGCTGGACCTCGTCACCGACCACCCCGGCCGTTGGACCGGCCTGTCCACGGCGCGCGGCGAGGCGGGCCCGGACGCCGGTGCCGTCCCGTCCTGACCTCCCCAGCGCTGCCGTTCCGTTCCGACCTGGAGTCGTGCCATGTCCGACCAGCCCGCCCCCGTCAACGACCTGCGCTCGGCCCTGGCCCTGCTGGAGCGGCACCCGGGCCAGCTGCACACCACCGACCACCCCATCGACCCCTACGGCGAACTGGCCGGCGTGTACAAACGCGTCGGCGCCGGCGGCACCGTGGAGCGGCCGACCCGGGTCGGTCCGGCCATGCTCTTCGAGAACGTCAAGGGCTACCCCGGCGCCCGCATCCTGGTCGGCCTGCTCGCCAGCCGGAACCGGGTCGGCCTGCTGCTGGACTGCCCGCCGCGCGAGCTGACCCGGCGGATGACCGACGCGGTCCGCAACCCCGTCGAGCCGGTGTTCGTCGGCGCCGACCAGTCCCCCTGCCAGGAGGTCGTGCACCGCGCCGACGCCGACGGCTTCGACCTGCGCACCCTGCTGCCCGCCCCCACCAACACCGACCAGGACGCCGGCCCCTACTTCTGCGAGGCCCTGGTCCTCGGCTCCGACCCCGACACCGGGCACACCGACGTCACCATCCACCGGCTCTGCGTGCAGGACAAGGACGAGATCTCCATCTTCTTCGCGCCCGGCCGGCACATCGACGCCTTCCGCAAGAAGGCCGAGGCCCGGGGCAAGGCCCTGCCGGTCTCCATCAACATCGGCCTCGACCCGGCCGTCTACCTCGGCACCTCCTTCGAGGCCCCCACCACACCGCTCGGCTTCGACGAGCTGACCATCGGCGGCTCCCTGCGCGGCGAGGGCGTCCAGCTCGTCGACTGCCTGACGGTCGACCAGAAGGCCATCGCCCGCGCGGAGATCGTCATCGAGGGCGAGATCCTGCCCGAGGTGCGGGTCGCCGAGGACCAGAACACCAACACCGGGCACGCCATGCCCGAGTTCCCCGGCTACGACGGGCCCGCCAACCCCTCCCTGCCGGTCATCAAGGTCAAGGCCGTCACCACCCGCAAGGACGCCATCGTGCAGACCCTGGTCGGCCCCGGCGAGGAGCATGTCTCGCTGGCGGGCATCCCCACCGAGGCGGCGGTGCTGCGCATGTGCGAGGACGAGTACCCCGGCTTCGTGCAGCAGACGTACGCCCACTCCTCCGGCGGCGGCAAGTTCCTCCAGGTCGTCCAGGTGAAGAAGACCAGCGACTTCGACGACGGGCGGGCCCGCCAGGTCGGCGTCCTCGCCCTCGGCATCTACACCGAGCTCAAACACGTCGTCCTGGTCGACGAGGACGTCGACCCCTTCGACACCGAGGACGTGCTCTGGGCGATGACCACCCGCTTCCAGGCCGACAAGGACCTGGTCGTCCTCCCCGGAGTCGCCGGACACGTCCTCGATCCCTCCCAGACCCCGCAGTACAACCCGGCCCTGCCCGCCAAGGGCGTCACCGCCAAGATGGTCTACGACGCCACCCGGCCGTACGGCCTGCGGGACATGTTCACCCGGGCCAGGTTCCGGGACGTCGACCCCAGACCCTGGTACCCCGACTACGAGGAATGACGGTCTTCCCGACCGCCCCGTCCCGGCCCGGCGGGACGGGGCGGGGCGGCCGACATCCGTCCTATCCCTTGTGCCGGGAGGCGAGCGGGTCGCCGGCCTTGCGGACGGCATCGGCGATCCAGGCCATGGCCTCGGGCACGTCGTAGTTGCCGGCGTGCGGCTGGTTCCAGGCGAGCCGGTAGTCCAGGTTCTTGACCTGCCTGTCCGCGGCGAGCGCCCGGTCCAGGTTGACCGAGACGGTGAACGCGGTGTCCCGGTCACGGGTGCCGTGGCGGACGTACCAGTTCGGCGCGGTGTCGGCGCTGGTGCCGACGAAGTCCATCGGGTTGATCAGGTGGACCTGGTCGTCGACGGTGGTGCTCTTCTTGGTGGTGTACTGCTTCCAGGTCAGCCCGGTGTCGTCGAGGCCGCTGCCGTCGCCGGCGACGTCGTTGTGGTTCCAGCTGTACTCGGTGTAGTTCAGGTACCTCTGCGCCGACGGGCCGAAGAGGTCGGTCTCGGTGCCGCTGGTGGTGTTCCCGTCGACGCCCACGGCGTCGAAGGCGGGGGTCGTCTTCAGCGTGGCCTGGGTGGCGACGAAGGCGAGGTACTTCGCCATGTCGACGGAGCGCACGGTGCGGGTGGCGGTGTCGACGTCGATCCAGTCGTTGACGTACGACTTGGTGGTGGGCGGGCCTCCGGGGCCGCCGGACGTGATCTCGAAGGTCCCGCCCAGCGGCGGAACGGTGTGGGCGGGGTCCGCCTTCAGGTAGGTCTCCGCGGACCGGACGACCTCCTGCTCGATGGTGTCGAGCATGGTGGCGGCGGTGAGCCGGGAGCCATCGGGGCTGCGCAGCCCGAGGCTCTTCTCGTACGCCCCGAACCGGGCCGCGATCTCCGCGGCCGCCTCGGGTGAGGGGTCGGAGCCGGTGGTGTCGCGGGTGCCGAGGACGTTGTACAGCCACTCGTAGGCCACGTCGGCGTTGCCGAGGTCGGTGATCGGGCAGTACGCGTTGACGGCGAAGACGTCGTCGCGCAGCGTACTGCGCCCCTTGGCGTCGACACCGGCAGCGCCGATCGCGGCGAGGTACGGGGTGTACTCGGCGCTGTTGCCGGAGGCGCCCAGGATCGACACCAGCGCGCCGCCGCCACTGGTGCCGTTGATGACGATCCGCTCCGCGCTGCCGGGCATGGCGGCGTCGTTGAGGCGCAGGTACCGCACGGCGGCCTTGGCGTCGACCACCGCCGCGGGGGCCTTGCCCGGATACGTGCCATCGGCGCCGAGCAGGCCGCGGCTGCGGTTGGCGACGTCGACGAAGACGTAGCCCGCCTTGAGTGCGGCGCCGACGTTGCTCTTCGCGCTGTCGTAGGAGGTGCCGGCGGTGACGCTCGCCCGTATGTAACTGGCCTTCCAGCCACTGTTGTTGACAGCGAAGTAGATCGGGGTCCGCTGGTCACCGAAGGCGCTCTCGGGGACGAACACGTTCATGCTCTGGTAGCCGCAGGCGGTGTTGGGGATCGTGGTGCCGCCGCCGGGGCCGCCGGGTTGCCGGGCCGCCGCGGCAACCGGGTCGGCGACGTAGCAGATCTCCTTGTACCAGCGCACGTTCATCGGCCGGCCGTCGACCGTGACGGTGATCGTCGTGTACGCGGCGGAGCCGAAGTCCAGCGCGGCGTCCTGGAGGTCCGCCGTGTGACCGCGACCGGCGGAGGGAGCCGCCACCGCGACGGAGGTCGGCACCGCGGCCGCCGCGAGAACGAGGGAACCCGCGAGCGCCACGCCTCTCAGGAGGCGGCCGCGGGTCACGGGGCGTCCTGCGCCCGCACCCCCCGGGTGAGTGAGTGCGTCATGTCCGAAAGACGCGGAGAGCCTCTGCATGGGTCTCCCTTCATCGAGCACCGAGTGCTTCGCCCAAGGCCCCGGGATCGAGGCGTGACGCACGCTACAAGATTGTCAACAATATGCCTAGCAATCTGACGGTCCTGTCTCGTAGTCCCGTGCTCCACCTCCGCCGCCCCTCACCGCTCGGGCTGTGCGCGCCCGGCTCTCCAGGCCCAGGCCCATGCGTCACCGCACGCCGCGACCGTTGACGACCTGATCCCACAAGCGGAGAGAATGACGACAGCCGCCGCGGTCGTCACACACAGCTGTCCGAGGGCCGTCACGGCGCGATCGCGGTCGGTCTCGGCGTCGAGGTCAGAACACCGGCCTCCGCCGTCGGCACTGCTCCGTGGAAACCCCACTCGGGTGGAGACCGGCTGGAGCCGCATCGGGGGCTGGAACTCGTACCGGCGCAGTCGCGACGGGTGACTCGCCGAAAAGGTCTCCCCGACCGGCCTGCTGCCCGTCGCCCGCGACGCCGGTGTGCTGAAGCCTAGTCCTCGACCAGGTGTTCGCAGGTGTCCCACACCAGCAGCAGCTCCAGGCCCATGAGGCGGCGCCAGGCTGTCCCGGACCGCTGCCCGTGTCGCCGCCAGTCGTACTCGAACCGTCATCGACAGGAGAAGCCGTACTCGCTCAGGCCGGAGCCGTACGACGACGCGCCCGATTCGCGTCCGCACTGTGCTCGTCGGCACAGTGATGAACATGAGGGAGGCCGGAAAGGCCCCGCTCACCGCCCGGACACTCGGTGGCTGATCCGAGGTCCGCGCATCCGGGCAGGATCGCGGCCATGAGAATGTTCACCCTTGATGGCGTCTGATTCCTGGGCCAGGCGATCGCACAGGACGCGCTCGACCTGGGTGAGAGGTGACGGTGTTCAACCGTGGCCGGCGCTGGCTGGCGGACAGCACGTGGGACCGAATCCAACATGCCGTCCAGGCCGACGGTTATGGGTACTGCCTAGTTCAGGGGCGTTTGCGATGCCGTTGTCGCAGCTCTTCCGGACGTGTGCGGGCCGCGTCATCTCGCCTCGTCGGCGGGGTTGCATGTGCCGGACGAGGTACTTGAGGTGGCGTGGCCCTCCATGCAGCCCCGGAACCTGCCGATGAAACACGACCGGGCAGGCCACCCGGAAGCCGTCTTCGCGGGTAACGACGTTCCGGAACCCGTCCGGTCCCATCCACGGCCCGGACCCGCGCGCCGAGTCCCTGCCTGAGCGATCCCGGCCTCGAGCCGACGGCCTTCCGGTCCGCTTCTGCGGCCCGCCGGGCCTGCCCGCCGGGCCGCTGGGCTGCCGGCACCGACCAGCGCGTGGCCGGCAGTCAATGGCAGCTGTCGCGGCGTTTCTTGAGGGTCCGTTACCTCTTCATCAGGAGATCGTTACTCATAGCGACAGTTGATCATGTCTTCCCATTAGTTCCCATTGACAGAGGGAAGACGGACTTTCCTGGAGGGGAAGTAGATGAGTGCAGTCGTTCGTCGGGGATGGGCGGCCTTCGCTGTGGCCGTCGCCGGGGCAGGGATGGTCGTCGTAGGCGCGGGATCTGCCGCCGCGTACGCTCCGGGCGGCGGTGGTTCGCTGGTGAGTGTCAAGAATCTGGAGCAGGGGCAGACGTACTCGGCCGCGAGCCCGGGAACGCGGACGAGCCGTACCTTTGTCTACCGGGACCGGTCGGCGCTCGTAGACGCGTCAAACGCGCGCCAAGGGTTCAGCGGACAAGGGATGAGCCCGGGCGTGGTCAACACGGACCGGTTCCTCGGGCTCTGAGATGCGGTGGATGACCGCGACGGCGGTCGCAGTCGTGGTGGGAATGGGATGGTGCTCCAGCGCCACCGCTCAGGACCGGGATGCTGCCGCGCCGCCGCTGGTGAACGCCGACTGCCTCGGACAAGGCGTGACGGTGACCGCGCTGCAGTCTGATCAGATGGACACTCGGCGGTATGACTGCCCGGACAGGGGCGCGGTGCTGCTGGACGCCAGTCGTGCCCTTCAGGGCATCTGGGTGGTCGTGGGAGGCCGGAACAACACCGCCGCCCAGTCCTTCGGCTGATCCGGCAGCCGCCCCGGGCCCCGGGCGACAGACAGGTGCTGACCAGTCTGTTTCCCTTCCAGCGGGCCCGGGGCGGAACCCGCTTGAACGGAGCATCGGTGGGCGCCCCGGCCGACACTCCCCGTCTGCCTCCGGGGCCTGCTCGGTCAGCACGGGGCTCCCCGGTGTGTCACCGGTCCGGCCTGAGCCGCCGCAGGCAGCGCCGGGCCAGGTCGTCGACCGTCGTGCTGTCGAAGATCTCCACGGCCGACAGGTTGCAGCCCAGCCGCTGGTTGACGATCGTCAGCAGCTCGGTGCCCATGAGGGAGTCCAGCCCCAGCTGGTCCAGCCGCCTGTCGGCAGGCACCCGGTCGGCGGTGGTCTGCAGGACCTGGCAGAGACTGTCGGTGAGGACTTCCGTCACCCGGGCGAGGGCCTCCTCCGGTGACACGGTCGCCAGCGCCTCCAACAGCGCGGTACGGCCCGTGCCGCCGGAGTCCTCGGCCGGCCGCACAGTGCCGAATCGGGCGGCGCCGAGCGTCGCGAAAGCGTGCCGGGCCGCGCCCCAGTCGATCCGGGCGACGACGGCGACCTCGTCGCCACGCGCGGCCAACACGCCCAGGGCGGTCAGCGCGTCACCCGGCGGCACCGGGTCGAGGCCCAACTGCCGCATGAAGTCGCCGATGCCCTGCCGGGCGACGTAGCCGACCTCGTCCACGGCCCCCCACGCCACCGCGAGACCTGGCAGGCCGGCTCGCCGACGTGAGCGCGCCAGGGCCTCCAGGAACAGATTGGCGCCGCTGTAGCCGGCCTGGTGCGCGGTGCCCAGCAGGGAGGTGGCGGACGAGTACAGGACGAAGAGATCCAGGTCGCGACCGCGTGTCAGACGATCGAGGACGTCCGCGCCGCCGGCTTTGGGCTCCAGGACCTGCCGCACCCGGTCGGTGGTCAGCTCGGCGAGTGGTGCGTCGTCGATGACCATGGCGGCATGCAGCACCCCCCGCAGCCGGGGCCCCGCCGCGTCCACGGCCTGCAGCACCCTCTTCATGGCCGCGGCGTCGGCCACGTCCGCCGCGTGCACGGCTACCGTCACTCCCCGCTCTCGCAGGTGCTCCAGGAGCGCCGGGGCTTCCGGCGTGCCGGCGCCGCGCCGCCCGACCAGGGTCAGGTGCCGGGCACCGCGGTCGGCGAGCCAGCGCGCGGTGGCCGCCCCGAACCCGGTGAGGCCCCCGGTGATGAGATAGGTGCCGAGCGGGTCCGGTGCGTACGGCCGCGGCACGTCCCGGAGCACCGGCGGCTCATCCAGGGAGATCACCACCTTCCCCACGTGGCGTGAGTGCTGCAGTGCTTCGAAGGCATCAGGGACCCGGTCGGCGGGGTACACGCAGTGCGGAACGGGCCGGTAGACGCCGCCTGTCACCCGTTCGGCCACCTCGGCGAACCGTGCCGCCAGCAGCCGGGGGTGGGTCTCGGCCAGGCCGGCGAGGTCGGCGGCACTGAAGGTGATGTTGTTCAGGAACGGCCGCAGCGGCATCCGGCCGTCCGCGTACAGGTCGTGCTTGCCGAGTTCCACGAAGCGCCCGCCGGGACGCAGCACCTCGAGCCCGCGCGCCATCGCCTCACCGGACAGCGAGTTGAGGACGACGTCCACGCCGTCGCCACCCGTCACCTCCATGAGGCGCTGGGCGAATCCGGGCGACCGTGAGTCGAGCACGTGCCGCACGCCGAGCAGCCGCAGCAGGTCGCGCTTGGTCGGAGTGCCGGCGGTGGCGACGACGTGGGCGCCGGCGTGCTCCGCGTACTGCAGGGCCGCCAGCCCCACGCCTCCCGCGGCGCCGTGCACCAGAACGGTCTCCCCGGGAGCCGGCCGCGCCAGGTGGTGCAGGGCGTGGTGGACGGTGAGGAAGACGGTCGGCAGCGTGGCCGCCGGGCAGAAGCCCAGGTGGTCGGGGATGCGGGCCGCGAAGGCCGCCGGGACCGCCACGTGGGAGCGGAACGTTCCGCTGCCGAACGCCATGACCCGGTCTCCGGGCGTGAAGCCGGTGACGCGGGATCCCACGGCGAGGACCGTCCCCGCGCACTCCATGCCCAAGGAGAACTCCCGCCCGCCGAGGTCGTGTTGCTGCTGTTCGAAGGGCATGGCGCCCACTGCCTGGAGCGCGTCCCGGTAGTTGAGGGCGGCGGCCTGCACGGCGATCAGCAGGTCGTCCGGTCCGGCCGTCGGCACGGGCGCCGGCGACCAGACGAGCCGGTAGGAGCGGCCCGGGTCGCGCAGGCGCAGGGCGTAGGAGGACGCGGTACCGGCCCGCAGGGGCCGGGAGAGGTCCGTCTCCTGCCGGACACGGGGCACGAAGCGACCTGACCCGGTCAGCAGGATCTCGTCCTCCGGACCCGGATCCGTCAGCTCGGCGGCCAGCCGCTCCGCGTCGATGTCCGGACCGGTGGCGTCGAGCGAGACCCGCCGGACCGTCAGGTCGGGGTAGTCGTTACCGAGGCTGCGGGCCACGCCCCAGGCACAGGCCGCCGTGGGGTGGAGCGGGCGCTCGGGTGCGGGCAGAGCCCCGGACGGCGGTGTGACGACCCACAGCCGCACCCCGGCTCCGTCCCCCTCCTCCGTGCGGCGGTGGGCGGCCCGTGCCACGCCGCGCAGGATCCCTGTGTGCCGCAGGGCCCGTTCCGTCTCCAGCCGTCCGTCGCCCGCGGCGCCCTCCGTTTCGTCCTCCCCCACCAGGAACACCACGGTGGCGGACTCCGACTGCCCGGTCAGGAGCGTCGCCCAGCGCTCGTCGTCGCCTGTCGGCGGCACGACACACACGTGCGGACCGCCTCCCGGCGCGAGTCGCTCCGCCAGGGCGGACGCCAGCGTGTCGCGGGACGCCTCGGCCACGATGATCCAGCCCGGATCCGCACCGGCCGGTTCGGGGACGGGGGGCTCCGCACCGGCCGATTCCGGGGCGGGCGGGGTCACCGGGGCCGGGCGAGGCGTCCGCCGGGCCAGCAGAGCGGAGAACTCGTCCTCGCGCGGACCGTCCGGCGGGGCCAGCCGGCCGATGTCCCGGAAGCCCTCCTCGGCCAGCAGCCGTCGCCAGCCGTCGCCGGTCAGCAACGGCCCGTCCGGGCGCAGTGCGGTGTCCTGCTGATTCCAGAAGCCGGGCAGCAGCCCGAAGATCAGCGCGAGGTCGGCCGTCGTGTGTGCCTCCACGGCCAGCAGCAGGCCGTCGTCGGCCAGCAGCCGACATACGTGGCCGAGTGCGGTGCGGAGGTCGCCGGCGGCGTGCAGCGCGTTGCCCGCCACCAGCAGGTCGCAGGCGGCTTCTTCGAAGCCCTGCTCGACCGGGTCGCGGTCGAGGTCGAGCGTGCGGTGGTCGACGAAGTCGTAGGCGCCGAAGCGTTTCCGGGCGCGGGGGAAGAACGCCGAAGATACGTCGGTGAACGTGTACCGCGTGCGGTCGGGTGGCAGTTCCGGCAGCAGGAAGGCGGTCGTACCGCCGGTTCCGGCACCGACCTCGAGAACGCGCAGTGGCCGGTCGGCCGGCCAGTCGCGCACCAGTGCGCGCACGGCGGCCCGTACCGCCCGGTTGGGGAACGTCGTCAGCCCCCCGCTCGTGTAGAACTCCTCCAGCAGGTACCGGTTGGCCTCGGACAGGAGCTGTTCCGCCGGATCGCGGTCGCCGCGCAGGAGGGCCGTCAACTGCCTCGCGCACCGGCCCAGCAGCGCCAGGTCTACGACTCGTCCGGACGGCCGGGCGACCGCGGTCCGGAAGCGCTCCTCCGGGCGCGCCGTTCCCACCAGGCGCCAGGCGCCGTCCGCCCCGTCCGGCACCGGCTCGGCCAGGCCGTGGGCCTGCGCGTTGGGCAGCAGGACACCGAGCAGCTTGGTGTACTGCGCCAGGACTCCCGCGCGGACGAGCTCTCCGATCGTGAAGGGACGTTCGCCGTGTCCGGCCTCGTGCAGCAGGTCCCGGACGGACCTCGCGGTGAAGTGCGCCGTCAGCTCACGGACCACCGCGGGGAACCCCGGATCGTCGTCCCCGTTCCACGCCGCCGTGGCGCGCCGCAGCTCGCCCGCGCACCGGCGTGCGATCGCCCCGGGCTGCGGGACCTGCGGACCCGTCGGCAGCGCCTGTCCCGCCCGCGGTGCCGCCCGCATCACCGTCGTCATGTACGGGGCGGCCGCCCGGCCACCCTCGTCGAACCGGCGCAGCCGGCATCCCTCCACGGTGACGCAGACCAGTCCGCCGGGAGCCGCCACCGTCGCGTCGAACAGCACCTCGTGCCCTGAGACGGCACGCACCCGTACCAGAAAGTGGCCGCCGGAGGGTACGCGACGCCAGGCGCGGATGCGGTCGAAGGCCACCGGCAGGTACCGGGCCTGGGCGGGCACGTGCTCCTGCACGACAGGGGAGGCCGCCTGCAACGCGCCGTCCAGCAGCGTGGGATGCGCCTCGTGACCGGAGACGGTGTCGGTCGTGCCCGTGTAGCGCATCAGCACCCGGGTGCCGTCGAAGCGGATGTCGTCCATCACGCGGAAGGCGGGGCCGTAGCGCAGGCCGCAGTGCTCGGCGTCCGCGTACAGTTCCTCGGGCGGTTTGCAGCGGGGCAGCGTGCCGGCGATGCCTTCGACGTCCAGGAGGGCCGGCAGGGCCGCGTACAGCCGCCTGACGCGGCCCCGTGCGTGGTGCCGCCAGCTCTCGTCGCGGCCGGTGCGGGAGGCGATCTGCAGGATGCCGTCGTCGCGCGACAGCGACGTCTGGATCTCCAGGTTCCCTTCGGCCTCGGCGTCGAAGGGCAGGACGAGGGCCTGCGGGATGCTCAGGTGCGTGATCTCCACCGGGCCGTCGTGCACGCGCCGCCCTGCCGCGAGGGCCATCTCGATCAGGCCGGCGGCGGGCATCACGACGGCGTCGCCGACCTTGTGGTCGGCCAGCCAGGGCACCCGGCCCGGCTCGAAGGCGCCGTGCCAGGTGGGATCGGCGACCGCCGCGCGCTCGCCGAGCAGCGGATGGTCGATCGTCCCGTCACCGTAGCCCCGCTGCCACAGCGCGGGGTCGCCGTTCCAGTGCCGTTCGCGCTGCCAGGGGTATCCGGGCAGGTCCACCACGCGCCCCGGGTGCGGGAAGAAGGCGGTGGGGTCGGTGCACACGCCTGCGGCCAGTACATGGGAGAGACAGGCGCGGACGCCTGCCGGGCCCGGGGCGTCCCGGCGCATCATCGGCACCACGCCGGGCCGCTGCTGCCCGGCCCGTGCCGCGCGACGCAGGCAACCGGCGAGCACCGGGTGCGGGCCGACCTCGACGAAGACCGCGCAGCCCGCCTCCCGCAGCGTGTCGGCCGCGGCGCCGAACAGCACCGGCTGCCGCAGATTGCGCCACCAGTAACCGGCGTCCAGCTCGGTGCCGGTCAGCAGCGTTCCGGTGGTGGCGGAGGCATAGGTCAGGTTTGCCTGACGGCCCGTCAGCCCGGTGAGTGTGTCGAGCAGTTCCTCCCTCAGCGGATCCATGACGCGGCTGTGGAAGGCGTAGCGCAGGCCCAGGTCCCGGAAGAAGACGTCCTCCCTCCGCAGCCGTTCCCCGAGGTCGGCCACGGCGGCGCGGTCACCGCTGACGGTCACGTCGCGCGGGCTGTTCACCCCGGCGATCTCCAGACGGCCCTCGTACGGCGCGAGCCACTCCTCGACCCGTTCGGCGTCCGCTCCGACGGCGGCCATGCCCCAGTCGCCCGCCGTCGACGCCTGGGCCCGCGAGCGCGCCACGACCACCCGGGCAGCCGCGTCCAGGTCCAGGGCACCGGCGGTCCAGGCTGCGGCCATCTCGCCCGCGCTGTGCCCCACCACCCCTGCCGGCCGGACGCCGTGGGCGCGCAGCACGGACACCAGACCCACCTGCACCGCGAAGAGGAGGGGCTGCGCCGCGTCGGTGGTGTCCGGGCGGCGGTCGCCCGCGTCCACGGTCAACTCGTTCAGCACCGACCAGCCGAGCAGCGGCCGCAGGGCCTCGTCGGCCTCCGCTACGCCCGCGCGGAACACCGGTTCCTCCGCCAGCAGGTCCCGCCCCATGCCCGCCCACTGCGCACCGTTCCCGGAGAACGCCAGGGCGACTGCGGCGCCGTCGGCCCCCTCCGCGAAGGCGCCGGCCGCATCCGGCTCGCCCCGTACGAGAGTGTCGAACTCCGCCGCGGCTTCCTGCGGCCCGGCGGCCAGCACCACGGCGCGGTGCTGGTGCCGCCCGCGCCGCAGGAAAGACGTGGAGGCCAGGTGGTAGTACTCCTCCGGCGGGCACTGCCGCAGGCGCCCGGCCATGCGCCGCGCCGCTTCGGCGGCCGCGCCGGGGGTACGGGCGGACACCAGCACCGGCAGCCGCTTGGCGCCGTCCGGGGAGGAGACCGGGGACGGCGAGGAGACCGGGGACTGCGTCGGCGGGCCGGCGAGGACGACGTGGGCGTTCGTGCCGCCGAACCCGAAGGAGTTGATCCCGACCACGGCCCGCTCCCCGGGCCCGCCGGACCGCAGCGGCCCGCTCTCCAGGGCCGGCGCCAGGCGCAGGCCCTCGAAGTCGATGGTCTCGTTGAGCGGGCGGGCGTACGGGCTCGCCGGTACCTGGCGGTGCCGCAGCATCAGCAGCGCTTTGCACAGGCCGGCCATGCCCGAGGCCGGCTCCAGGTGGCCCAGCACACCCTTGACCGAGCCCACCGGCAGGGGCGCGCTCGCCGGCCGGCCCACCCCCAGGGCCCGGCCCACCGCCTGGCACTCCACCGGGTCGCCCACGGGCGTGCCGGTGCCGTGCATCTCCAGATAGGCCACCTCCTCGGGACGCACACCGGCGGCCGCGTACACCTCGCGCAGCAGCGCTTCCTGCGCCTCGGCACTGGGCAGCGTCAGGCCCGGTGTGTGTCCGTCGCTGTTGACGCCGCTGCCCAGGATCACGGCCCGTACGCGGTCGCCGTCCTCCAGCGCGCGGGTGAGCGGTTTGAGGAGGACGAGCCCACCGCCCTCCGAGCGCACGTACCCGTCGGCGTCGGCGGAGAAGGGCCGGCAGCGGCCGGTGGGAGAGAGCATCGACGCCTTGGCGAAGCCCACGAACCCGGGGGGACCGAGCAGTACGTTCGCTCCGCCGGCCAGCGCTGTGCCGCAGCGGCCATGACGCAGCGCCTCGCAGGCCTGGTGCACGGCCACCAGCGCCGAGGAGCAGGCGGTGTCCACGGCCAGACTGGGCCCCCGCAGGTCCAGGGCGTACGAGATGCGGTTGGCGGTGTTGGCGGTGGCGCTGCCCGTCATGGTGTGGGCGTCGACGGTGACCGGGTCGAGCCCCTGAAGGTGGGCGAAGCTGTGGTCGGAGACCCCGACGTACACGGCCGTGTCGGAGCCGGCGAGGCGGCCGGCAGGGTACCCGGCGTCGTCGACGGCCTCCACGGCCATTTCGAGGAGCATGCGCTGCAGCGGGTCCAGGCGCGCGGCCTCGCGGGGGGACATGCTGAAGTACTCGGCGTCGAACCCCTGGACATCCGCGAGGAAACCGCCCTTCGCGACATACGTCTTCCCCGGGCGCCGCGGGTCGGGATCCAGCCACCTGCTCGCGTCGAAGCGGTCGGGTGGCACGGGACCGGTCACGTCCCGGCCCTCGACGAGGACCGGCCACAGCGCGTCCAGGGTGTCGATGCCTGCGGGCAGTCGACAGGCCGAGCCCACCACGGCGATGGGGTCACCGGAAGGGGTGGGTGGGGACAGGGGCGGAGAAGTGCGCGGCATGGAACTCTCCTCGGCTGGCTGCTCGGGCGACTGCGGCTGGGCGGGACCGCGGAGGCCTGGCAGGAGGCCAGGGAGATATCCCCACTATAGGGACGCGCTCGTCAACAGCCCAAGAGGGAGACGAAGGTTCGAACGTTCCCCCGGGCGAGTTGAGGTGTGCATGGTCCCTGGTGGCGGCGGGCAGCCCCCGGGGGGCGGGAGCGCGGAAGCGACCGGGCAGAGCTGAGCCGAGATTTCCTGGGGGGCCGCATGGAAGAGCGCTCGACCGCGAGGGGGAAACCACTCGTCCGCGGGCTGAGCGGGCGTGCTCCCCGGATCGACCCGACCGCTTTCCTCGCCCCCACCGCCGTCCTGCTGGGGACCGTTCGCGTGGGTCCTCGGGCGAGTGTCTGGTACCACTCGATCCTGCGTGCCGACTGGGACAGCATCGACATCGGCGAGGAGTCCAACGTCCAGGACGGCGCCGTCCTCCACGCCGACGTCGGGTTCCCCGTGTGGCTCGGCGCGCGCGTCACCGTCGGCCACAACGCCACCCTGCACGGCTGCCACGTGGACGACGACGTTCTGATCGGTATGGGCGCCGTCGTACTCAACGGCAGTCGCATCGGTTCCGGCTCGATTCTGGCGGCCGGCACCGTCGTCCCGGAGAACCGGCACGTTCCCGCCCGGTCGGTGGTGGCCGGGTCCTCGGCCACGCTGGTGCGCACCGCCACCCGCGCCGACCTCCACCTCGTCTCCGTGCACGCCCAGGCGAACCTCGGTCTGACCGGCCTGCACCGGCTCCCCGAGGACCCGACCGGCCCGGCCGGAGGACACCCGTGAGGCGCGGCACCGACCCGGCTCGGTACCCCTGGCTCGTCCTGGCGGTGGTGTGCACCGGCGTGTTCATGGCCATGCTCGACAACCTGGCCGTGACCAACGCGCTGCCCACCATGGGCGAGGAACTGAGCCTGGGCATCAGCGGGCTCCAGTGGGCCATGGCCTCCTACACCCTCGTTCTCGCCGCGACCCTGCTGTCCGCCGGCACCGTCGGCGACCTGATGGGACAGCGGTGGGCCTTCCTCGCCGGACTCATCGGCTTCATGGCGGGCTCCGCCATCGGCTCCGCGGCGACCACCCTGGCCACGCTGGTGGCCGGACGGGCCCTCCAGGGCCTGGGCGCCGCCGTGCTCCTGCCGGCCGGCGCCGCCCTGCTGCGCCACACCTACCCCGACGCCGCCGCACGGGCCCGCGCCCTGGGCGTGCGCGGCGCGGCCGGCGGGCTCGGCGTGGCACTCGGCCCCGCGGTCGGCGGTCCCCTGACCGAGGTGCTGGGCTGGCGCAGCGTCTTCTGGATCAACCTGCCCGTCGGTGCGGCGGCGCTGCTGGTCGCCCTGCGGGTGCTGCCACGCCCGCCCGCCACGCCCGTGCGGTGGGATCCCGCCGGACAGGTCCTGGCCGTCACCGGCCTCGGCAGCCTCGTGTACGGCCTGGTGCAGGGGCCCGTCGACGGCTGGGGCGCACCGGCGGTGGTGGCCGCCCTCGCGGTGGCGGCCGCGGCGTTGTCCGCCTTCGCCGCGGTGGAGGCGCGGGTGTCCCTGCCCCTGCTGAGCCCCGCCCACTTCCGCGACCCGGCGTCCCGGGCCACCGCGGTGGCCTGCTTCTCCTCCAGCATGGGGCTGTTCGGCGGCACCTTCTTCCTGAGCATCTACCTCCAGGACATCCTGGGCTGGTCGGCGGCCGGCGCCGGCGCGGTGTTCCTGTCGGCCTCGGCGTTCATCGCGCTCACCGCGCCCGTCGCCGCATTGCTCACCGTCCGCCGCGGCATCCGCGCCCCCCTCGTCCTGGGCCTGGCACTCAACACCCTCGTCCTGCTGGGGTTCAGCTGTTACGGCCGGGACGCCGCCTACGCGAGCTACGCGTGGCTGCTGCCCGCCCTGGGCGTCGGCACCGGGCTGCTGTTCGTCCCGACCGTCATCACACTGATCGAACACGCTCCCGCCGACCGTGCCGGCACGGCCTCAGCGGTCGTCGACACCCTGCGGGAGGTGGGTGGCGTCCTCGGCGTGGCCGCGCTCGGCTCCGTCCTCACCGCACGGATGCGCGTCGCCCTCCACGACCGCGCCACGGACGCCGGCCTCCCCCCGGACATGGCCGACCACCTGGTGCGGGCCGTCGTCACCGACGGCCCGGCCCACGGATTCACCGGAAGCTACACCGGTGCGGGCGCCCTGCGCGTGACCTCATGGGCGGAGGACTCCTTCATCGACGGCCTGCGCCTGGCCCTGCGCTGCGGTGCCGTGGTACTGGCCTGCACACTTGTGATGGTCCTCGTCCTGCTCAGGCGCGCGCCCACGAAGCGGGCCTGACCGGTACGGGAAGCCGGCCCGACCGGTACAGGGGGAGACGCTCGACCGGTACAGAGGGAGACGCTCGACCCCTGCTGACAGACATCCGCCCAGCTCCCTGAGCGTCATCGGCTCAGCGGTGAAAGCGGGACCTGCGTACAGGAGCACTGTGCCGGCCAGAAGGCCGAGGAGCGGCGGAACGGCCGCCTGGGCGGCCCCGGCTCACGTTGCTTGGTTTCGCCCAGCCGTGCACACCGAACCAGCATCTGGTCACCCACCGTCTGGGAATCACCCGTTCTCTGGGGGTTCAGCAGCTGGCGTGACTGCGATCGCCGCTGTACCACCAGACGAAGAACCTGCCACGGGAGCATCTATCCGACATCCGGAGTCACTCAGTGTGACTACGGCAGCGCTGCACCGGCTTCAAGCGCTACCACCACGCGGCCGTCGGCGAACTCACCCTCGCCTGCGAAGGGCTGGAGATGGCCGCCGCATCGGGCCTCACCCTCACCCTCTGCACCGCCGAACCCGCCTCCCCCTCCGAACAGGGCCTGCGCCCGCTCGCCAGGACCGTGCGTGAGATCCTCGCAAGGTTCGAGTGCCGGGTGAGGGTGGGGCCTGCGCCGCACCCCACCCGGCGCCCGGGGTCAGGGCTTGACGAGGACCTTCAGGCTCTTGCGGTCGGCCATGTCCTGGTAGCCGGCCGGGACCCCGTCGAGGTCGGTGGTGGCGTCGAAGACCTTCCCCGGCTCGATGGTGCCGTCGAGGATGTCGGGCATCAGTTCCTCGATGTAGGCGCGGACCGGTGCGGGGCCGCCGGCCAGGCGGATGTTGTGACGGAAGAGGCTGCCGAAGCCGATGGGTGCCTCCTCGTACTGGGGCACGCCGACGCGGCTGATCACGCCGCCGGGGCGGACGACGCCGAGGGCCTGCTCGTAGGCGGGCATGTGGCCGACCGCTTCCAGGACCACGTGCGTGCCGTGTCCGCCGGTCAGCTCACGGACAGCCTCGATGCCTTCCTCGCCGCGGGCGGAGACGACGTCGGTGGCGCCGAACGCGCGGCCCAGGTCGGTGCGCGTCCGGTGCCGGCCCATGAGGATGATCTGTTCCGCGCCGAGCCGCTTGGCCGAGAGGACCGCCAGCAGGCCGACCGCGCCGTCTCCGATCACGGTGACGCGGGTGCGCTCGTCGACACCGCCCGCGACGGCGGCGTGGTAGCCGGTGCCGAAGACGTCCGAGAGGGTCAGCAGGGACGGGACGAGGGCGGAGTCCGCCGCGACGGGCAGCTTGACCAGGGTTCCGTCGGCGAGCGGGACACGGACCGCTTCGGCCTGGCCGCCTTCTTCCGCCTCACCGTCCCAGAAGCCGGCCTGCGGGTGGGCGCAGGAGGTGTGCAGGCCCTCGCGGCAGAACGCGCAGGTGTTGTCGGAGATGGCGAACGGGGCGACGACCAGGTCGCCGCGCTTGACGGTGGTCACCTCCGAGCCGGTGTCCTCGACGATGCCGATGAACTCGTGCCCCATCCGGGCGGGACCGTCCTCGGGCTTCATCGAGCCGTACGGGTGCAGGTCACTGCCGCAGATGCAGGACGCGGTGATCCGGACCAGGGCGTCGGTCGGGTGCTTGACGACCGGGTCCGGGACGTTCTCGATACGGACGTCGCCGGCGCCGTACATGAGGGTTGCGCGCATGAGGTGCTCTCCAGTGCGGGGAATCGTGTGTTTCGGATGGTGCTGGTCAGAGGTTCATGGGCGAGTGCGCGCCCCGGCCGGTATCAAGCTTGATCGGCACGGTCGGCGGGCGCACCCGGAAGGTCCGCCGAGCCGGGCGCCGCGGCGCGGCGGTGGCGGTTCAGGGCGAGGACGGTGGTGGGGATCAGGGTCAGTGCGGCGATGGCGGTGCCGACCACGGCGGGGCCGGTGGAGCCCAGGCCGGAGTCGAGGACGCGGCCGGCGATCCCGGAGCCGATGGCGGTGCCGGCGTTGAACGCCGAGACGGTCAGGGCGGAGGCCAGGGTGGGCGCCTGACCCGCGTAGCGGACGGCCAGGGCCATCAGGACCGGGTTGGCGCCGAGGCCGAAGAAGCCGAGCAGGGCAACCAGGAGGATGGTGGCGGGGGCGGAGCCGGCGCCTCGGTGCGGTTCAAGAACCGCTACGGCATCGAGGTCGCCGGGGACCTCTACGTGCCGAAGAACGCCAGGGGCAAGCTGCCCGCCCTGGCGGTCAGCGGACCGTTCGGCGCGGTCAAGGAACAGTCCTCGGGGCTCTACGCCAACGAGTTCGCCCGCCGCGGTTACGTCGCCCTCGCCTTCGACCCCTCCTTCACCGGGGAGAGCGGCGGCACGGTGCGCGACGTGGGCTCGCCCGACATCTCCACCGAGGACTTCAGCGCCGCCGTCGACTTCCTCGGCCTGCAGAAGATCGTCGACCGCGAGCGGATCGGTCTGCAGGCCATCTGCGGCTTGAGCGGTATGGCGCTCACCGCAGCGGCTGCGGACAGCCGTATCAAGGCGGTCGCCGCGGCCTCGATGTACGACATGTCGCGCAGCATGTCCCGCGGCCACGAGGACTACTACACGCCTGAGCAGCGCCAGAAGGTCGTGGACCACCTCAGCCGGCAGCGCTGGATCGACGCCGAGAACGGCACCTGCGCGCGGCTCTCCCACGAGGTCCCCTTCGACGAGAACGGCGACGTCGCCCCCTCGAACCGCGTCCTGCCCAGAACCCTCCCGGCGGACGCCGACCCGATCACGAAGATTTTCTTCGACTACTACCGCACCGAGCGCGGCTACCACCCGCGCTCGATCAACTCCACCACCGCGTGGACCGCGACCACGCCGATGTCGTTCTTCGCCTTCCGGCAGATGACGAACATCGACATGCTGGCGCCCCGCAAGGCCCTCCTGGTGGCCGGCGCCGACGCGCACTCGCGCTACTACTCCGAGGACGTCCAGGCGATGGCCCCCGACACCGTCGACCTCCTGATCGTCCCGGGCGCGGACCACGTCGACCTGTACGACCGCAAGGACGTCATCCCCTTCGACAGGCTCGACGAGTTCTTCACCAAGAACCTCGCCTGACCGAAGATGCCCCCGCCAGGCCGGTACCGCCACCGGCCTGGCGGGGAGCCCCGACGGCGGAAGCGGCCTCTCGGAATCGTTCTCGACGCGGACGCTGCCGGCGCCGTACACGAGGGGTAAGCGCACAAGGGGCCCGGGCACCGCCGTGGCCAGGGCGGTCACGTCCAGGTCGAGTCGGCTGTCCATACCGAACTCGAACCGGCCGTAGGGGTTTACGTATGTCCAGAACAGCGGGGACACGCGCCACCCACCAGGGGTACCGGGTGGGCATCTGGTCGAAGAACGCGCGGGCCGCCGCCCGGTAGGCGGCGGAGATCGAGCAGCGGCGGGCCGAGGGCCTCGGCCGCGGTCGCGAACGGGCAAGTGATCGTGGACAGCGACGGTGTCCTCGCCCTGGCGCACTCCGCGGAACAGGACGCCACCGTGCCGCCTTGCCCGCGGTCGGCGGGGCGGCGCCCGGCCGGCCGCGGGCCGACCGGGCTCCTCGGGGTCACGCCGCGGTGGACGGGAGCCTCAGAAGGTCAGGCTCCAGCCGTCGAGGTATCCGGGGTCGACGGTGAAGATGCCGGGAGTGTTGTCGGTGACGCGCAGCTTCCACGTGCCGTTGGCGGGTACGGCCGACGCGTCCACGGTGAACGTGTCGTGGAGTTCCGTGCCGTAGTCCCAGACGAAGTCCTTCACCAGGATCACCGTGCCGTCCTCGGCGACAAGGTTGATCACCTGTCCGCCGATGAAGTCGTGGACGAGGTCGACGGTCACTTTGAGGTCGTCGGGCGCGTTGCCGGTCCGCCCCGTGACGGTGATGGGTGACTCGACGGTGACCCAGTTGGGGATGTCGACCCGGGCCGGATTGGTGAAGAAGTTCCCTCCGGAGGCCAGCACGGACCAGTCGAAGGCCAGTTCGCGGGTCTCCGAGGCGGAGTTCGTGACGGTGACGACCGTGGAGAAGTCGCCCGCCGCTGTCGGGGTTCCGCTGATGACCCCGGTGGCGGTGTCGATGCTCAGCCCGGCGGGCAGGCCGGTCACGGCGTAACCGAGAGCGCCGGGACGGGTCGAGACCGCGTCGATCCGCAGTTCGGTGGGTTGGCCCACCGCGGACTTCTGGGTGGGCGGAACGACGGCCGCGATGTTGTTGACGTACGAGGGGCCGACATTGACGGCGGCCCAGGCGT
Source organism: Streptomyces poonensis (assembly GCF_014650915.1). Classification (GTDB taxonomy): domain Bacteria; phylum Actinomycetota; class Actinomycetes; order Streptomycetales; family Streptomycetaceae; genus Streptomyces; species Streptomyces poonensis. Next base: position 116,097 of record NZ_BMVW01000020.1, read on the forward strand.
TGCCGACGGCCGTGTACGCACCGTCAGCCATGCCGAAGAGGTCGTCCGCGGCCCGGAGTGTGGCGACGCGGGCGCCCGCGTAGTCGGTGCGGCTGGTCATGTAGACCGTCAGGGCCCGGTACCAGATGGCGGCGGCGTTCTCGATGCCGATGCCGGCGACCGGGTTGCCGTCGTAGGTGGGGCTGTCGTACGCGATGCCGTTGATGGTCCTCTGGCCGCTGCCTTCGGCGAGCAGGTAGAAGAAGTGGTTGCCCACCCCGGAGCTGAAGTGGGGGTCGAGTTTCCTGGTCTCAGAGGTCCAGTAGTCCTGGGACGTCCCCTTCGCGGAGGCATCCTTGGAGGGCCGGTCCATGTACCGGATCGGCTGGCCGGTGCCGCGCAGGTCGATCAGCTCGGCCATGGTGTAGTCCGGCGTGTCCAGCGGATTGTCCGCGTAGAACTCCACGGCTGCGGCCATGATGTCGCTGGTCGCCTCGTTGAGGCCGCCCGACTCACCCGAGTAGTACAGGTTCGCGGTGGCGTAGGTGACGCCGTGGCTCATCTCGTGGGCCGCGATGTCCATGGAGGTCACGGGTCGGGCGTCGCCGATGCCGTCACCGTAGGTCATGCAGAAGCACAGGTCGTCCCAGAAGGCGTTGGCGTATCCGCTGCCGTAGTGGACGCGGGAGCGGGCTCCCGCCCCGTCGTCGGCGATGCCGTTGCGGCCGAACCGGTCCTGGTAGAAGTCCCACGTCTTCTGTGCGCCGTACGCGGCGTCCACGGCAGCCGTCTGCTCGTGGGCGGCGGTGCCGTCGCCCCAGTGGTCGTCGTCGTCGGTGAGCAGGCTCTGCGTGTTGTCCTGGGCGAACGAGTAGGTCCGGTGGTTACCGCGCGCCGGGTCGGTCAACTCGTACGCGGTGCCGTTGTGCACCGAGCCGATCTGCACGGGGCCGCTGTACTGGCTCTGGCCCTCACCGGCTCGGATCTGCTCCGCGCTGTGCAGTTGCTCGCCGGTGGTGGCATCGGTCACCACCTGGAGGCGGCTCGGGGTGCCGTCCTGCCGGACGCCCGTGACGAACGTCTCCCAGGCCAGGACGGGTTCGCCGGAGCCCGCCCAGACGACCTGGCGGGGGGCCTGCGGAGTGGCGGCCTCGGCGGTTCCCTTCTCCTTGCCCGCTGCCAGCGCCTCCTTCCTGGCGGCGCCGACGGTGACGGTGGGCTTGGTCGTGTCGACAGCGATCCGCGCCGAGGTGGCCTTGGTGACGGTCCTGGAGTCGCCGTCCTGGTGGACGACCAGGTCGCCGCCGAGCACCGGGAGCCCGGCGTAGGTGCGCTCGTAGCGGGTGTGGACGATGCCGTCCGCGTCCTTGACGACATCTCTCGGCACGAGCTTCTCGCGGTCGCCGAGCTTCAGCCGGCGGGCGGTGGCGGCACCGCCGGCGGCGGCCGACTCGAGCAGCTTCTCCCGCTCCTCCGCGGAGAGTTCGACGCTCCCGGACCCGGGCTCGGGCCGGACCTCGATCCGCCGGGGCGCCCGGTCCTTGTCCGCGGCGAAGGCGTCCGGGCCCGCAGCCGTAGTGGCCGGGAGCAGGAGCGCTCCCACGGTGAGCGCTGCGGTCAGCACCGCGCGCTTGCGCGGAGCGGCAGCGCCCCGGAGAGGGCGAGACCCGGATATCGGAGAATGTCTTAACGATGGCAGTCTGTCAGTCACTTCTGCAGCTCTCCTCGTGTCCGGCCGTACGCGCGACGGCCGGTGGCGCGGATGCCGGACGTGAGCCGGCACAACCGGCCCCAGGCAGCGATACGCACCACCTGGAACAACTCGATGCTTTCAAGGAATTAAGCAAACAGGCAGAGACGGACGGCCAGTTGTCCAAATCTCATCGACTGATCAGCCGAGCACCCAACGCACTTGAACAGAAAGCTGCTTGAGGTAACACTTTCCCACATCAAGCTTCTGACCAGCGGTTTTAGCGATGAAGTTTTGCCACGCAGACCTCTTCGCACCGCTGGAGGGCGCGCCCGCAACCCACAGGAAGCCAGGATCACCTTCGCGCCACCCTCAAATCCGCATGTCGTCTGCCGGCCATCCAGATGTAACAGAATGAAGGACTAACGGCACTAGCCTTCCCTGAGTCTCAACTACTTGAAGACAAATTAGAACCAAGGGGACATATCACTAGCCTCGATCGTTCATGAGGGGGCTGCCCGGTGGGTGGTCGGTACGCGAAAAGTGCCTCTGACCACCGTCGAGGCACTTCCCAAGTGAAGAAACGTATGGGGCCCTCTCCTCGCGTCCACATCGAGGGCGGCAGTCAGGCGGCGGTGTCCCAGGCCGGGGCCGTACTGCTGGTCGAGACGATCCGCAAGGCCGGGCATGCCCGGTCGATGTCGACGGCGCTGATGCCGTGGCAACGTCCGCGGGCGGTGCACGATCCGGGCAAGATCCTGCTGGATGGTGGTCCTGGCGGTCGCGCTGACCGGCGTCTGGACCGCGACCAGGTGGTGCTCCGTCCCGCCGACGGCTTCGGCAGCCAGGGCGAGCAGCTCTTCCACCGTGAATGCCTCCTCCGGGCCCGCCCACGTAGCGACCCCGTACCCGGTCACGCGCCCAGCCGCCGCGGCTTCCTCCGCGACAGCGAAAACGTCCCGGATCGCGTGGTGCAGGGCGGTACGGTCGCCGGGGTGGGCGCGCTCGGGATTCCGGAGCAGAACCAGGTCCAGCCGCTCGCGCCCAAACTGCTGGCGGTCGTGGGCGATCTGCCAGCGCACGTAGTCCGGGCAAGGCTGTGCCCGGCCGGGGCCTGGTCCTCGGTGAGGGCCCCGGCTTTCACGGCTTCGACACCGGTGGCCGCTGTGAGACAGCCGGCCTTCGTGGAGACCCGCAGCGGCGGATGGGCGGCCAGGGCCGGGGCGAGCAGGGTCTGCGCGCGGCCGGGCGATAACGGTCCTCATGACCTCACTGATGCCGCCGTAGATGCGGAAGACACGGTTGTCCGTATAGAGGCGGGCAATGGGGTGCTCGGGCCGGTGTCCAGAAACATGTGCAGCACGAACGCGACCAGCTCGTCGGCGGTATGCCCACCCGGCGGCTGGAGACCGTCAACCTCCCGCTCCAGGGCGCGTCGATCGCCGAAGAGCGAGCAAGTGCGCGCCTCGGCTACGACCTGCGCCGGCGCCACCTGGCCCTGGTGCTGTGGCATGCGCCCGGAATGACGGAGCAGGGCGAGCTGGAGTCGGCAGCCGATGCGATCGCCGAGGCGGCGCAGCAGGCCCCTCACTCTCGAAGCTCACCGCCTGCCTGGCCCGCTCTGAAGGCGAGCTCGCTCCTCATCCGCCCGCCGGGCCGACCTACGGCCGAGCGGTGCACGACGGCGCGGATACTCCTCGCGGAGGGCCTGGGGCTGGATGCCCCGCCGGTTCCGGCGCCGCTCGACATGTCACGCACCTGACCGCACGCTGCTACGCCCCGCCCAGAGCAGCGGGCGGGGCGTAGCACTGCTGTCAGCCCTCCTCCGTCTTCGGCCGGTCGTCGATGACGATGGTCACGGGGTCGCCTTCGCCGGTCTGTGGTTCCTCCGTGACGGCCTGCACGGTCTTCTCGATGCGCGCGTACAGGTGCCGGGCGAGGGTCCGCGTGCCGGGTAGCACGTCGGTCCGCTGCCGGACGGCGCGGAGGCTGGTGAGGGCGGCGACGAGGCTGCGCCCGGACGCCACGACCTTGACGGCGCCACGCTTCTCGGATGTGACCTTGCCGGGGACGCGGAAGTGCGGGTCCTGTCCGGCGTTCTCGACGAGGAATGCCCAGTTGTCGCGGTGGGTGTGGAGGTGGGCGGCGGAGATGCCGGCGGCGGCTCGGAGGAGCTTGTCGAGGCTGTCGTCCTGGGGTTCGTCGGGCGCCAGGTTCGCGGCCGGCCTGGACTCTTCGGCGGAGCGCGGGCCGGCGAGCTGGTGGACGTGGCCACGGATGGCGGTGTGCTCGTCGTTGATGCGGTTGAGCGGCTGCACGGTGGTGTCGCGGTGGCGGCCGAGTCCGTCACGGATGACGGTCTGCTGTCCGTGGACGCCTTCCCGGAGGGCTGTGGTGTCGCGTTGCAGCGCTTCGACCTTGTTGCGTAGCCCGTTGATGGCGTCGGCGATCTCATTCAGAGCTCTGCTGCTGATGAACGGCATGCCCCGCCCCTGTGGTCGTCAGCTGACCCGCCAAGAGTGGGGTTCGGTCGAAAAGCCGACAAGCCGCGTCCCGGCCACGGGGTAGTGCATCGGAGCGTGTGGGCGCGCACGGATCCCGTCATAGCCCGGTGGGCACGCGCACGCCACATTCCGGCCGTCGCTCACGGTTCGGTTGAATGCCTGCCCCGATGATGGCTCTTCGCAGTTGAGGGTGTAGATCCGGGCTGGCCGATGAGTGCCGTGCAGACGACAGCCACCTGCGTATGGTCCGACAGCGGCATCACGCACCAAGGCCAGCGGCGCTGGACGGTGACGATCGGCCGGTCGCGGCTGTCGCGGCTGTCGCGGCTGTCGCGGCTGTCGCGGCTGTCGCTCGAGCGGTACCTCCTCGATCGGTTCATCGGACTGGTTCGGTTTGCATCGCCTGTGTGCCCACGACGGTCAGCAGCGCGAGCTTTTCGGCGGTGTCGCCCTCGGCGCGTGGGGTGAACCAGAGCAACCGCTGGCGGCCGTCCTCGCTGAAGAGGCTGAGACAGTTGAGATCGAGCATGCCAACGGTGGGGTGGACGATCCGCTTGCGCTCGTCTCTGCGCACCTCCACGTCCTGGTCGGCCCAGAGCCCCTGGAACTCCGGCGACTGCTGCAGCAGCTCGTCCACCAGCTCGGTCGCCTCGGCGTCGCCCGGGCTGCGTCGCCCGACTGCCGCGCGCAGGTCGGCAACGAACGAGCGTGACTGCGGGGCGAGGTCCTCCTGCGGGTAGATCTGCCGCGAGGCCGGGTCGGTGAACCATCGGTAGATGAAGCTCGCCGCGCGGCCGTGGTGCGCGGACAGGTCGCCGAGCATCGCGATGGCGAGCGGGTTCTGGACCAGAACGGTGTGCAGGTCGGTGCTCACCATCGCCGGGGTCCCGTCGATTCGTGTCAGCAGGTCGAGCAGCGCGGGGTGGACGTGTGACGCCGTCCCGCCCTGGTGCGGGATCGGGCGGTTCGCCAACCGGTACAGATGGTCGCGTTCGTCGCGGCTGAGGCGCAGGGCGCGGGCGAGCGCGGCGAGCATCTGGTCGGAGGGCTGCGAGCCGGCACCGCGCTCGAGCTCGGTGTAGTACTCCACCGAGGCGCCGGCCAGAACGGCGACCTCGTCGCGACGCAGACCGGGGACGCGGCGCCGCGGGCCGGGCGCGAGCCCGACGTCCTCGGGGCGGATCCGCTCGCGTCGCGAACGCAGGAAGCCACCGAGTTCGGAGTACCTCGTGTTCGACATGGGCACAGCCTCCCTGGGCGGCGCCGTCGGCGCCAGGGGATGTCGTCCCCACCTTCGCGAGCGACTGTCACGGTCGCCTCGTGGCGTTCCGGATCGCGGCGGTCAGCTCGATGATCGTTCCGACATCGTCGACGATGAAGGCGATTCGTCGGCCGATGGGGCCGATCTGCAGTGGCTCGGCGAAGGGCGCCACACCACGTGCCTGTAAGCGGGCAAGGGCATCGTTGAGGTCCGCCACGGCCAAGAGCATGTCGGCTGCCAGTGTGATGCCGACATGGTCGTGACGAACGTCGATGGTCATGCGGCTCCCTTCGTTGGCTGACGTTTCGTCCAGCCTCTGCGCGTGTCGCCGCTGCCTGCCAGGGGACGGCGTCCCCACCTTTGGGAGCAACTGTCGCGGGCCCGCGCCGCGCCACAGAGTGGACGCCATGAACACCTCACTCACTGACACACTCACTGACTCCGGCGCATCGCCGGTCGCTGGAAAGACGGTCCTGATCACCGGTGGCACGAGCGGAATCGGCGCCGCGACCGCTCGGCTCCTGCTCGTGCGTGGCCACCGGGTCGCCGTCACCGGGCGCGACCCTGGTCGGCTCAAGGCCTTCCTCGACGAAGTCGGCTACGCGGACCGCGTCCTGGGACTGGTAGCAGATGCCTCCGACTGGGAGTCCACGAACACAGCGGTCACCAGCACGGTGGAGCGCTTCGGGTCGCTCGACGCAGCAATCGCGAACGCAGGCGGCGCGTCCGCGGATCACTTCCGGACGGGCGGTGGCGGCGTCGTCGACGGCGGCGATCCGGAGCTGTGGGCACCGATGGTACTCGCCAACGTGCTCGGCCCGGCTCTGCTGGCCAAGGCGACCCTGCCCCACCTCGAGCAGTCCCGCGGCCGGCTGGTGCTCATCGGCAGCGTGGCCGGAATCAAGAACAGCCCGGGCAACCTCTACTCCGCCACGAAGTGGGCAGTGGTCGGCTTCGCCGAGAACCTCCGCCTGCACGCCACGACCCGCGGCATCGGGGTCACGGTCGTGAACCCCGGCATGATCGACACCGCGTTCTGGCACGGCCAGGCTCCCCCCATCGCGATGAGCCCGGATTCGGTGGCCGAGGCGATCGGCTTCGCGCTCGACCAGCCGGCAGGCGTCGACCTCAACGCGGTGACGATCCGTCCGATCGGCCAGCCCGTCTGACTCCAGGCGGACAGCGCGCTCACTGGTGCACCATCCTCGTGTCAGTGATCTTCGATGGAACCGCCGGTTGTCGCGGTAGACGCGCTGCACGTCCTCGAAGCGCGTAACCGACCAGAAGCCCGGCCGGCCCTTGCCGGGCTCCGTCCGGAAGACCGGGTTCTTGGCCCGGAGCCTGCGCCACAGCTCGTATTGGTCGTAGAGCTGGAAGAACCAGGGGTCGGCCAGATCCACCGTGGTGCAGTCCTCCGGGAGTTCCCGCACACCGCTCATCTGCTTCCTCGCGTATCGCATCTTGGGCTCGATGGACACGGAGGCTAGCCCCGCGGACGGGCGCGGTTCTGTCGCCGGACTACACGCTCAAGTGCCCCTCCGGCCCAGCCCGTGGGCTCCAGCGCGGCCGGGGCCGCTACTCGTCCGCCCCCGCGGTGATGAAGCCCGACTCGTACGCCGTGATCACGGCCTGGACGCGGTCGCGCGCGCCGAGCTTCGCCAGCACTGCGCTCACGTGTGTCTTCACCGTCTCGGTGCCCAAATGCAGCTCGGCGGCGATCTCCGCGTTCGTCAGGCCGCGCGCGACGAACCGCAGCACCTGGCCCTCGCGTATGGTGAGCGCGGCCTTCTCCAGTGCGCGCCGCGCCGATTCGTTGCCGTGCGCGGCGGCGAGGGAGCGCAGCGCGGGCGGGAAGAGCAACGAATCGCCCTCGGCGACGATCCGCACCGCGTGCACGATCTCGGTGGGCCGGGCGCGCTTCAGCAGAAACCCGTCGGCGCCGGCACGCAGCGCCCCGTAGACGTACTCGTCCTCCTCGAACGTGGTGATGACGAGGATCCTCGGCGGGTCGGCGACCGTCCGCAGCACGGCCCGGGTCGCCTCTATGCCGTCCATCAGCGGCATACGCACGTCCATGGCGACGACGTCCGGCTTCACCTTCCCCACCAGGGGAATGACGGCCGCGCCGTCCGCCGCCTCACCGACGACCTCGATGTCGGGCTGTGTCTCCAGGATGGCGCGCAGCCCGGCGCGTACGAGCGCGTCGTCGTCGACGAGCAGGACGGTGATCGGCATGCCGGTCACCGTAGCGGCAGGGTGACGTGCACCCGCCACATTCCGTCGTACGGCCCGTACGTGGCCGCACCGCCGAGCAGGACGGCCCGCTCGCGCAGCCCGCGCAGCCCGGAGCCGCCGCCGCGGGACCCGCCGGACCCGGCCGGCTGCTTGTTGTGCACCTCCATCTCCAGTCGGCCGTCGAGGACTTCGATCCGCACGGTCACCGGCACCGAGCCCGCGTGCCGCAGCACGTTGGTGAGGCACTCCTGCAGCATCCGGTAGCCCTCGCGCGAGACCGGCCCGGGCACGGCGTCGAGGTCCCCGCCGATCCGGGTGGTCACGTCGGCCCCGGCCCCGCGCGCCGACTCCACCAGCCGTCCGGCCTGCGCGAGCGTGGGCCGGTGCGCCGTCGGGTCGGCGTCCTCGCGCAACAGCCGGAGCACCCGGTCCAGTTCGGACAGCGCCTCACGCCCGGTGTCCTCGATGGCGGCCAGTGCCCGGTCGGTGAACTCCGGCGTCCCGGCCGCGCGTGCCGCGCCCGCCTGCACCACGGCGATGGTGAGCGCGTGCCCGATGGTGTCGTGCAGCTCGCGGGCGAGCCGTGTGCGCTCCAGCAACCGCTCGGTCCGCTCCTCCAGTTCCGCGAGCCGCTCCGCCGGGGACGGGCCGAGCAGCCGGGGTGCGAGGTCGGCCATCAGCGCGCCGGCCCCCCATACGACGGCGACCAGCGCGGCGCCGGACACCGGGGCCAGCAGCGGGTACCACCACCCCCATCGCGCGGGCAGCAGCATGGGCGCGGGCCCGAACGGCGGCCACAGGGACGGCATCAGCAGACCCAGCGTCAGCACGATGCCGTTGAGCGTGACCACAGTGACCCCGAAGCCGAGCCACAGCCGCAGGGTCAGCCACATGAAGACCCGCCACCGGTCGCCCCACGAGCTCGAGGGCGAACCGGCGATCTCCGGCGCCGGATACTCGTGCGGCGCCTGCGGCCCGGGGTAGAGCAGCAGCCGCGCCTGCATTGTCTCGGCGACCCGGATGCCAGGAATCAACGCGGCGAGCCCGAGCAGCGGGAGCGGCACGAAGAGCAGCGGCCACATGCCCGCACCGGGGTCCTCAAGGCCCGGGAAGACCACCCCGACGACCACCACGGCGGCCACCGCGCCCATGAACAGGTGCAGCCACCGGGTGTACGTGACCGCACGCGAGACGGGCCGTAGCAGTCGATGGAGACGCTTCATGAGGGCCATGATCCCAGCGGGGTAAGGCAGTTGGCTCCCCCACGTGGGGGAGGACGTCCCCTCCGCCGGGGGAAGCGGACACGGCCCTGTGGACGGCACCGTCGTCACCATGACAGCCATCGATGTGAAGGACCTGACCAAGGTCTACGGACAGGTGCGCGCGGTCGACCGCCTCACCTTCTCCGTCCGGCCCGGCCAGGTCACCGGGTTCCTCGGCCCCAACGGCGCGGGCAAGTCCACCACCATGCGTCTCATCCTCGGCCTTGACCGCCCGAGCTCCGGCACGGCGACGATCGGCGGCCGCCCGTTCACGCGGCTCGACGAGCCGCTGCGGCATGTGGGCGCCCTCCTCGACGCCCAGGCGCCGCACGGTTCGCGCACCGCCCGCAGCCACCTCCTGGCTCTCGCCGCGAGTAACCGCATCCCCGACCGGCGGGTGGACGAGGTCCTCGAACTGACGGGCATCGCGAGCGCGGCGTCCCGCAAGGTGAGGACGTTCTCCCTCGGCATGCGCCAGCGCCTCGGCATCGCCGCGGCCCTGCTCGGCGACCCCGGGGTGTTGCTGCTCGACGAACCGTCGAACGGCCTCGACCCCGAGGGCATCATCTGGATCCGCGAGCTGATGCGCCGCCTCTCGCGGGAAAACCGCACTGTGCTGGTCTCCAGCCATCTGATGGGCGAGACTGCCTCCTTCGCCGACCACCTGATCATCCTGGGCAAGGGCAGGCTGCTCGCGGACACGCCGATGAAGGACTTCCTCGAGGCCCGCGTCAAGCCGCGTGTCCGCGTCCGGGCAACGGAGCCCGCCCGGCTGCGAGAGGTGCTGCTGCGGCATGGCCACACCCCCGTCGAGTCGGACGACGGGCGCATGCTGATCAACGACGCCGAGATCGACACCATCGGCCCGCTGGCCGCCCAGGAGGGCATCATTCTTCTCGAACTCGCCGCCGAAAAAGCCACGTTGGAGCAGGCCTACCTCGACCTCACGGCTGCCGCCACGGAATTCTCCGCACGAACCCCGCAGGAGGCCTGACCATGTCCACCGCAGCCGTGCTCCGCTCCGAGTGGATCAAAATCAGGACCCTCCGCGGCACCGCGTGGTCGCTGCTGGCCGTCTTCCTGCTGACGGCCGGCTTCGCCATCGCGGCCAACGCGGCGACCGGCGACTCCGAGGCGGACAGCGCCGACTTCGACCCGCTCTTCTCCGTCTTCCTCGGCCTCAACCTGGGCCAGATCGCGGCGATCTCCTTCGGCACGATGGCCATGTCGTCCGAGTACCAGGGGGGAGTCATCCGCGCGTCGCTGACGGCGGTGCCGAACCGGAGCCTGTTCTACGCGGCGAAGCTCGCGAACGTGGCCGGCCTCGCGCTGGCGATGGGCCTGGTGACGACGTTCGTGTCGTTCCTGGGCGGCAGCGCCTTCCTGGGCGACGCGGCGCTGAGCCTGGGCGACGGGGACGCGCTGCTCGCCTGCCTGGGCGGGGCCGTTTACCTCGCGCTGATGACGCTCTTCGCGGCCGGCCTGACGGCGGTGCTGCGCAGCGGCCTCGCCGTGCTCAGCATCCTGATCCCGTTCATCCTCATCGTCTCCATGGTCCTCGGCGAGACGTCGGGTACCGTCGCCGACTACCTCCCCGACCGCGCAGGACAGCAAATCCTGTACGTGGACCCGCCGAGTGACCTGGCGCCGTTGGCAGGCCTTGGAGTGACGGCACTATGGACGGGCGCGGCGGTGGTGGCGGGGTGGTGGTGTCTGAGGCGCAGGGACGCATAGGTCCCACGGGGCAGGAGGGTCGTGATCAGACCGACGGGTCTCCAGCAGGCCACATCCTGTGGCCGGCCAGGGGTGCCTCTTGGACTTCGACTTAACCGGTCCAACAGTCAGTTGACCTTCCGCTCATTTCCAGCCCAGTACAGAATCACCTTCCTTGTGGCCCCGCCCCCCCGACGCCGAACCCGCAGAACGCCACCAGCGCCCGCTCTTTCCCACCACCATGTTGTCAAAGGCGGCCGGATTCCCTCTGCAGCGATCCCAGGTCGAGGCGGCCCGCGCGGGTGTGATCGGCCAGGACCAGGAGGTCACGGGATGGGTCGGAGTCACAGGACTGCGGGCACCGACACCCTGCCGTTCTGGCAGGGACAGGTCAGAGTCAGCCCAGCGGTAAGGCGCTCCCATACCTGCCCGGGCCGGTTCCGGCAGGTCGATCCCAGTGATCTACGGAGCACCGACGGTCGGCAGCACCGCGGCGCGGACCGTGGCGCACAACTCCTGAGCGTGTATCCGAAAATCTTGCGCGTATCGGAGGGCGATACCGTTCGGGGCGGCAGGCGTTGACATAGCCCTCGCCGGGTGTTCGATCGAAGCGCCGGCATCGTCCGCCCACCCGGCGAGGCAGTGGTCAGTGTGCGCCCTCCCTGTATGCCAATGCGCCGGCTGCCGAACATAAGCGATTACGCGGTCTGCTGCGCGGCCGGGCCGCACAGTGGTGCGGGCGGTGATGGTGCCGCTGTCGCTGCATGGCCTGTCACCTGCGCAGATCGCGGTGCTGGCGGAGTATGACCCAGCCACGGTGCGCCGGTGGATCGGCCGTTTCGACGGCGAAGTCCACTTGGCCGCACTACACCGCCTTCCCGCTCGGCGACCAGTCCAGCCGCCCGCACCGCGACTTACGTCAACGAATCGGTAGCGCTCGCACCAGCAGCACGCCTTACGGCGTCCGAGTGGTCCGTCGTGGATCTGTCACCACAGGATGAGCATCACGAGCGTCAAGGCCGATGCGCTTCGCCTTACGCGACGCCGGCGCCTTTTCGTGGATCGAGATCGTTACCGACGACGCACCGATCCGCCTGTGCACCGTGTAACCCGAAGCCCGTTCCAGACCACCTGCCGGATCCTTACGCAACGTAGTCAGCACCAAGTCGGCACGGAAGGGGCGGGAACGGTTGATGACGTGGGTTTTTAGTCAGCACCGAACCAGCACTGGAGTCAGCACGGCGCCCCGAAATAGCCTCTGACCTGCGCATTCCTACGGTGTGGCGACACGCAACCGTCCCCGTCAACCGCCAGGAAGTGGTACCGATGTCCTCCGCCGTGACCGCTCCACCAGCTCCGTCCAACCTCCGGCGCATCGTCGCCGCGTCCCTCATCGGCACCACCTGACCCAGCACCGGCTACGGACCGCGCTGATTAACACCCGTCATGCTGATGTGGCTGAGCCCGTGAAGGGATGCCTGACACCCAATCAGTCACTACGCACCGTAAGGAACGCCTGCCAATCCCTTGAGGGGGGACAGCCCTTGGTCATGCGGACTGGTCCGTCTGATCGGTTCGGGCTCGCGCTTTCTGGGCGATCTGCTCGAACGCGTTCGGCGGCATCCCGCCGACTGCGCTGTGCTGTCGCCTGGTGTTGTAGAAGCGTCTCGGCTCTTCTCTCCCAGATGGAGATCGACTTGGTCGCCGAGCAGGGCCCAGTGACCCTCGTACGTCGGCCAGTCCCGCCCGATCAGCAGCACCTGGCCGTCCGGCGCGATAGCCACCACGTCGGCGGTGTGCGGGTGTCCTCGGAAGTTTGGGGCGCTTCGTCGGTCATCGTGCTCCTTCGCTGGTCGGACCGCCCGGCTCCCGGGTGGGGCCGTGCCGTGCCCTTCTGTGTGGGTTCGCAGCCAGCTCGAATGGCTGCAGGCACCCGTGTGGTGCTGCCTGACGGTCAGCGGTCGACGACGTCCTTGTCGAGGTCGCGGTGGACCAGGTCCACGACCAGGTGGCGGCCGGCGAACTGCTGGGCGGCGGCCAGTCCGTACACGGCGGCTTGCTCGACGTCCCCGGCGACCACGGCGCGCAGCGCCATCGCCGTGGTCGCGGCCCGGTATCGCCCGCCCGCACACTGCGTCACCACGGTGAGCGGCCCGCGCCGCCGGTGCCGCGTCCGGTCACCGGGGCCGCCGAACGACAACTGTGGCCGGGCTCAACCAAGTTGGCGGGCCGAACTGTCAGTGGGCGTCGGTACCGTCATAGGCGCACCCCTCCCTGTTCCCGCCCCCTGTGAGGACACCGCCATGCCCCACGTTTGTGGCCACTACCGCCGGGACGGCTCCTACGTCCGACCGCACTACCGCCGCTCCAGAGGATCGACCGGCACCACCGCCCCCTCCCGGCCCGCCCCCTATCCCCGCGCCACCCCGACCGTGCCCGGCCCGACCACGCGCGTGCGCAGCCACGTCCGCAGCAACGGCTCCTACGTCCGGGCCCACCGCCGCCGCATCGGCACCCCCGCCAAGGTGGCCGGGGGCGGGGGCGGCGCCGTGCTGCTCGTGCTCCTGATGCTGGGGCTGCTGAACGGCGGCGGCACGGAGTCCTCGCCGGTCCCCGACCGGCCGGAGTCCTCGGCCAGCGCGCCCGCCCGCTCCCCCCCCCTGACGGCGGGCCGTCCGCCCGCGCGCTTTCGTGGTCCCGGCTCCTCATGGTCCGGGACCACGCGCATGTCCGGGGGCCGCGAGTGACAGACGCGGACCGCCGGGAGGCGGAACAATACGGGAAGAGGATTTCCGGCAATATCGGACCGGTGTCCGAGGGGGGCACGGGTGGCCGGGGAGGGGGCTGAGGGGCATGGCCGGCGAGGCCGGGGGATGGACGTTCCTGACCAACCATGCGCGGGTGCTGCTGGCCATCGCGCGGGACCCGGACGTGTCGCTGCGGCAGGTGGCCGCCGCCTGCCGGATCAGCGAGCGCACCGCCGGGGCCATCGTGGCGGACCTGGAACGCGCGGGCTATCTGCAGCGCGAGCGGGTGGGGCGACGCAACCACTATGCGCTGCACCCGGACCGGCCGCTGAGACATCCGGCCGAGGATCATCTGCCGGTGCGCGTCCTGCTGGAGTGCTTCGCCGCCCTGGAGGCGGATCCCGCGCCCTCCCCTGGCTGAGCAAGGAGAAAGGGGCATGCCATGGGGCCCGACGGGCATGCCATGGGGCCCGACGCCGGAGGCCGACTGGTGATCCGCCAGGTGCCGGCGGGCCGGGCCGCGGTGCTGATCTGCCTGTCCGGCGAGCTGGACCTGGACACCACCACCCTGCTGCGCGAGGCGATCGTGCAGGTGGCGCTGCGCCCGGACGATCACCGTCGGCTGCTGCTGGACCTGTCCGCCCTCGCCTACTGCGACAACGCCGGCCTGTTCGCCCTGCTGGGCATGTGCCAGGCGCTGGACGCGGTCGGCATCACGGTCTCCATCACCGCCACCGGCTCCGTCGCCCGCGTCGCCATCACCCACCCGGGCCGGGCTGCAGCACCGGCTGCCGCTGCGGGCAACCGGTCAGGAACGGTGATGCGGGAACGGGCCGTGCGGCGTCCCGGCGTTCAGCGAGGGGGGCAGTCAGCGGCCGGATCGGACGCCGCTCAGGTACTTGCGGGCGGTGCCCTCGGTCAGCCCGGCCAGCGGCCCGAGGATCGGGTCGGGGTGTCGGTGGACGCGGCTACCGTCGTCGTATGGCGCTGGACGACGCGATCAACAGGGCGAGGCAGGAGCAGGGCCGCATGGCGGCGCCCACCTGGCCCGGCCAGAAGAACGTGCTCCAGCAAAACCGGTGGAGACGGGGGCGGCCGAGCACGGCCGTACCCGCCCGCGTCCCAACGGGCCTCCGGCCCAGGTGTTTTGGCGTAGGCTGCTGGTAGTCCGTGCACTGTCGGCCGTCCGTTGCTACGGCGCCGTGGTCCGGCGATCACTCGAGGCGCAGGGAGCGCCCCTACGTCAGTGGCTGTGTCCTGCGGGATCTGAGCCCGCCTACCGGCATCGCACGAGGGACCGCTGCGGCTTGGCCCTGAAGACCCGGTCGCTCCTGTTTCCCCGACGGTGCATGGCCTTGGGGAACCCGGCCATGTCCGACTACTTCATCGACGACTTCATGTTCATCACGCCGCTGGCTCATGGGCCGGGCATCAGGCTCGTCGGCCAGGTCCTTCGAGTGCACAAGATCCCTCTGCTTCTGGCTTTGATGTCCTGCCGCCGGCAGGACAAGGACGTGACCGTCGACCTCACCGGCGTCCACTACCTCTCCCCCAGCGCACTGGAGATCCTGGTCTGCGCCGCCCGCGGCCTGCCACCCGACCTGTGCCTGACCCTGTGGGCACGCCCCGCGCTCGGCCTCCAGGAACGGCTCGCAGCGCGCGGCTGGCACGAGATGGAAAGCCTCCGGCTGAGCGAAGCCTGAAGGTCACCCGGTACTCCGAAGAGCGTTCGCACTGCCCTCAGGCGGGATCTTCGCCTCGCGGCCGGCCGGGTGCTGCCCGGTGGAGATTGGGCAGGGCCATGCGGCAGATGCGGGCCCAGGTGGAGGCGTACTGCTGCAGCAGGGGGCCCGTGGTGTACGGGATGCCGTGGGCGGTGAGGACGTCGCGGACGCGGGGAGCGATCTCGGCGTAGCGGTTGCTGGGCAGGTCCGGGAAGAGATGGTGTTCGATCTGGTGGCTGAGGTTGCCGGTGAGGACATGGAGGGCGGTGCCGCCTTCGATGTTGGCCGATCCCAGGGCCTGGCGCAGGTACCACTGGCCGCGGGTTTCGTGCTCGGTCTCCTCCTCGGTGAAGGAGCGGACGCCGTCGGGGAAGTGGCCGCAGAAGATGACGGTGTGGGCCCACAGGCTGCGCGCGGTGTTGGCGGTGAGGTTGCCGAGCAAGCAGGGCACGGCGGACGGCCCGGCGAGGAGCGGGAAGAGCAGGTAGTCCTTGGCGGCCTGGCGGGCGCCTTTGCACACAGTGTTGACGGCGTCGCGGAGAAAGGCCCGCAGGGGTTTGCGGCGCTGGAGGACGGCGTCGGCCTCCAGGTCGTACAGGGCCGCCAGCCACTCGAAGAAGGGCGCGCCCAGGGCCGTGTAGAAGGGCTGGAGGAGGTGGACGGGGCGCCAGGGCTGCTCTTCGCTCATCCGCAGCACGGTGAAGCCGAGATCGCGGTCGCGGCCGACGACATTGGTCCAGGTGTGGTGGATGTGGTTGTGGGTGTGTTTCCAGGCGTAGGCCGGGGTGGGGTTGTCCCATTCCCAGGTGGTGGAGTGGATCGCCGGGTCGCGCATCCAGTCCCACTGGCCGTGCATGATGTTGTGCCCGAGTTCGAGGTTCTCCAGGATCTTGGCGGTGGTGAGGGCGGCCGTGCCGGCCAGCCAGGCCGGCGGCAGCAGGGAGATGGCCAGGGCGAGGCGTCCGCCGACCTCCAGGCGGCGGTGGACGGCCACGACGGTGTGGATGTAGCGGGCGTCCTCGGCGCCGCGGCGGGCGAGGACCTCGGCCCGGATGCGGTCCAGCTCACGGCCCAGGGCTTCGGTGTCCGTACTCCTGGGCGGTGCGTCGGACGGATCGGGCGCGGCCGGATCGGTCGGCAGAGCAGTGGCCATGCTGGACAGCTCCTCCGGTGGGACGTGCAGGAACGTACAGGGCAAAGACGTACAGGACAGCAGGGACGCACGGAACAGTGCGGGGTGGGGGTTCACAGGTCGAGGGTGACGGGGCCGCAGGCGGCCGAGACACAGGTCTGGATCAGGTCGCCGGGCTCGCCGCGCACCTCGCCGGTGCGCAGGTCGCGGACCCGGCCGTGCAGGAGCGGGCTGACACAGCCGAAACAGATGCCCATGCGGCAGCCGCTCGGCATCGCCACCCCGGCAGCCTCCCCGGCCTCCAGCAACGGCGTACCGGTGCCGGCGGCTGTCTCCACCCCGCTCGCGGCGAAGGACACCCGTGCCGTCTGCGGGCCGGTACCGCCCAGGGACGGCGCCGGCGGCAAGGGGCAGAACCGCTCGAAGTGCAGGCGTCCGGCCAGGCCCTCCACGGCCCAGCGGCGCCGGGCGGACTCCAGCAGCGCGGCGGGACCGCAGACGAAGGTGGCGCGCTCGCGCCAGTCCGGGCAGACGGCGGGCAGCCGCGCCAGGGTGAGGTGACCGGCCGGGCGGGCACCGGCACGGGTGTGGTGCTCGTACAGCCGGAACCACGGCAGCCGCTGGTCCATCGCCCGCAGCTCCGGGCCGAACACCGTTCGGGCCGGATCGGGAGCGGAGTGCACCAGCAGTACGTCCGTGCCCGCCGCGAGCCGGCCGCCGGCGGCGAGCGCCCGCAGCATGGCCATGACCGGGGTGATGCCGATCCCCGCGGTGAGCAGCAGCAGCCGCCCGGGCGGCGGGTCGGGCAGGTGGAACTCGCCCTGGGCCGGGCCCAGGCGCAGCACCTCACCCGGGCGGACCCGGTGGGCCAGGTGCTGGGAGACGCGGCCGTCCGGCAGGGCCCTGACCGTGATGGAGAACGGTTCGCCGGGCCTGCCGGGCGGTGTGGTGAGCGAGTAGGTGCGCCAGTGCAGCACGCCATCGATCCGCACTCCCACCGGGACGTACTGCCCGGCCATGCGGGCGGGCCGCCAGCCGCGGCCCGGACGGATCACCAGGGTCGTCGCGTCGGCGGTCTCCGCCCGCACCTGCGTCACCCGTCCGGCCGGCCACCGCCGCGACAGCAGCGGATCGGCCAGCGCCAGATAGTCGTCCGCGAGCAGCGGCGTGGTCAGCCGGTCCACCGCTGTCAGCACCAGGCGGACGACACCCTCGGACCACACGATGCGATGCAGGGCCATGGCTGCGGATGTCCTTCCCTCATCGGCGACGAGAGATTCGATCACTGGTCGGGGCGGCGCAGTACGGGGCGGACAGCCCGTCCACTCTCACCACAGCGCGGGCAGGACGCAAAGCCGCAGGGACGGTAATCCGCCGCAGCACCCCGCCCGCCGGCCCCGGGCGCGCCACCGCCGTGCTGCAGTGATCCCCCGTATACCGGGAGGCGCCCCTGCCGGACCGGCCGCCCGACGCATGGACCGGCCGACTCGCGCCCGGCAATCCCGGCCGGCCCTTTGACCGGAACCGGCTCTATCACCCGGCCGTGGAGGAACAGAAGGGCGAAGGCGCCGCAGCGACCCCCTAGTGACCGCCAGCACGCCGGCCGGGCCCGCCGGGGCCGATCGGGGCTCGTCCCACAAGCACCTTCACCGAGGCGTTCTCCTCCCAGCCGTCGCCGTCCTCGAAGTAGCCCCCAGGCGGCGGAGTTCTCGACCCAGCCGCCCTGCTTGGCGATGACCTTGCGGTCGTTGCCGGCGCGCTCGAAGCTGGTGGCCAGTCCGCGGCGGCGGAGTGGCCGGTCCCCCGGTGGTGCCGAGCGACGCGCCCGCCTCGTTGCCCGCTCGGCGCTGATCCTGTAGCGGATCCGGTCAGACGGCGACCGATGAACACCGCAACCTGAACGGAGACCACTCATGCCCCGAGGCGTCACCATCGGCGCAACCCACTACCCCGCCAAGGAAGCTGTCCGGGACGTCTGCCGCGGCATCGGCGGTGACGTCACCGACCTGGATGGCGACGCGTTCCTCCGCCATCTCCTCGAGCCCCACCCCGACTACGAACTGAAGCGGGGCGCCGGCTGCGCACGCCATCGTCAGGTACGAGCGTCCAGGTTAGCCCGTCATCCCCAGAAGTGCCCGACGTGAGGCGGCCTGCTGGCCGGTCGCTACTGCTTATGGTGGTTGCGGCAGCGCTGGTCCCACTGCTTCCAGGCGTGGCTGGTCAGCAGAACGCAGGCGGCAGCGTGGGAACCGACGGTTTCCAGGGTGGAATTGGCGCGTGCCCAGGTCTGGCCGTTGCTGGTAGTACGGAAGCTGGCGCGGTCCGTTTGTAGCAGTCGGCTGTAGGCGTGTCCGTGGACGTGGCCGCTGCTAATTCTCCACAGCACGGGCGGGTAGTCGCGGGTGTCGGCGTCCAGGGCGGTGCATGCTGCCTCGTCGATGATGTCCGTGGCGTTACTGACTTCGGCTCATTAGGGTGAGGCGGGGCCCCCGAGGGTGAGGCCGGTGCCGGCTATGAAGCCGTCGAGGGTCTCGGGCCGGTACTGAAGGCGTTTGAGCCGGTTGCGGACGAGAACCTCCAAGCGGTCCAGGGCGACGACGGCGAGGTTGGCCAGGCTGCGCTTGACGTGCGCCCACACGCCCTCGACCGGGTTCGAATCGGGCGAGTAGGCGGGCAGCAGGAACACCGTCAGCCACTCCCGCGCGTCGATCAACTCCCGCATCGTGCGGGAGACATGCGTGTTGAGCCGGTCCCGGACCAGCACGACCGGGGCCTTGATGAGCTGGTGGGTGCCGTCGATCAAGGCGATGAAGTCACGCT
>NZ_BMVW01000021.1:0-26912 GCF_014650915.1 Streptomyces poonensis
GCGATCTGCTGCAGCGTCGCGCCGATGTCCGACGTACGCGTCGTCGTCATCGACTGGACCGAGACAGGGGCGCCTCCACCGACGGCGACCGGGCCGACCTGGATCCGCCGCGACAGGCGGCGTTCCGCGAGCGGCCGGACGGGCATGCCGGGGACACCCAGGGAGACGGCCGTCATGACATCACCCCTGGTTTCCGGAGACCCGTTCGCCGGAGCCCCGTTCGCCGGAGATCCGGTTCCCGGGCGAGACCGTCTCGCGCATCGCGCGCAGGGACTCCTTCAGGGATCCCATGGTGGCCAGGACGGCGGTGGGCTCGTAGCCGCAGTGCGCCATGCAGTTGGCGCAGCGCGGGTCCTTGCCGCGGCCGTAGCTGTCCCAGTCGGTCTCCTCGATCAGCTCCCGGTACGTCGGCACATAGCCGTCGCTCATCAGGTAACAGGGCCGCTGCCAGCCGAAGAGCGAGTAGTTGGGGATGGCCCAGGCCGTGCACGGGAAGTCGATCTTTCCTTCCAGGAAGTCGAGGAACAGCGGTGAGTGGTTGAGCCGCCAGCGGCGCCGGTTGCCGCCCGCGAAGGCCTTCCGGAACAGTTCGCGGGTCTGGTCCACGCCGAGGAAGTGCTCCTGGTCGGGCGCCTTCTCGTAGGCGTAGGCGGGGGAGATCATCATCTCGTCGACCTGGAGGTCGTCGTTGAGGTAGTCGAGCACCTCGACGACGGTCTGCGGGGTGTCGGTGTTGAAGAAGGTGGAATTGGTGGTGACCCGGAAGCCGCGCTTCTTGGCCTCCTTGATGGCCTCCACGGCCTCGTCGAAGACGCCCTCCTTCGCCACGGACTCGTCGTGCCGCTCACGCAGCCCGTCGATGTGGACGGCGAAGGCGAAGTACGGCGAGGGCCTGAACCGGTCCATCTTCTTACGGAGAAGGAGCGCGTTGGTGCACAGGAAGACGTATTTCCTCCTGGCCACCAGCTGTCGCACGATCTCGTCGATCTGAGGGTGCATCAGGGGCTCACCGCCGGCGATCGACACCATCGGCGCGCCCGACTCCAGCACGGCTCCCACGGCCTGGGCGACCGGCATGCGCTGCTTGAGCACACCCGCCGGGTGCTGGATCTTGCCGCAGCCCTCGCACTTCAGGTTGCACGCGAAGAGCGGTTCCAGTTCGACGATGAGCGGGAACTTGTCCCGTCCGCGGAGCTTCTGTTCGGCGAGGTACGTCGCCACCTTGAGGGACTGGCGGAGTGGCATGGCCATCTGGCTCACCTCCTGGGGAGCAGCAAGGAACGGTGCCATTCGAAAAAAGCGGGGAGAAGGGAACGAAGGACACGGAAAGCCGATATTCCACCGCGCACCGTGCCGATCCGGACCAGTTCATGTTCTGGAGCGTCCACGACCACCCGGACGGCCGCAACGGGGTGTGCGCCCGCGCTCACGGCGCACTGGAGCGTGGCACCGGATTCCATGTCGACCGCGATCGCGCCGGTTCTGAACAGTGCCGCCCGCTCGTGTCCGCGTACGACGTGGTCGGAGCCGGTGAGCAGTCCCGTGTGGACCGTACGTCCCGGCACGGCATGCCGCAGCTCCCCCGCCAGCAGGCCGGTGCCCACACACGGGACGACGGTGCCGTCCGGGCCACGGGTGCGGGCCGCGACGACCAGGTCACCGGGGTGCATGTCCGGGGCGAGCCCGGCGCAGAACCCGGTGGCGAGGACGGCCGCGCCGCGCAGCGCCGGGTCGCCGAGCGCCCGGGTGACCGAGCGCCCGGCGGCGTGCGGACCCATGCCGGTGCGCAGCACGGTGACCGGGCCCGCGGGGCCGCCGCGGCCGGCACCGCGCAGGGCGAAGCGCTCGATGCCGAGCGCGCAGGCGATCAGCAGCGGAGCCCCGGGCGGGGCCTCGGCGGGCACGCCGCCCACCTCAGCTCCCCGGCTGCGGCGCGGCCGTCCTGTCGCCGAACGGCTCGCCGTGGACATACCGGCCGAGCGCGGTCAGCGGGAACACCTGCCGGTAGAGGTGGTAGTTGATCGAGAAGTCCCAGGGGAAGCCGGTCCCGGTGAAGTAGGGCTCGTCCCAGGAGCCGTCCTCCCGCTGGGTGCCCACGAGCCACTCGATCCCGCGCTCCACGGTCTTGGACTCCCGCTCCCCCGCCGCCAGCAGCGCGAGCAGCGCCCAGGCCGTCTGGGAGGCCGTGGAGGCGCCCCTGCCGCTCCACCCGTCCACGTCCTCGTAGGAGCGCAGGTCCTCGCCCCAGCCGCCGTCGTCGTTCTGCACGGTCTCCAGCCAGGCCACGGCCCGCCGGATCGCGGGGTGCGCGGCGGGCAGCCCGGCGACGGTCAGCGCGGGCACCACCGACCCGGTGCCGTAGACGTAGTTGACGCCCCAGCGCCCGAACCACGAGCCGTTCGGCTCCTGTGCGGCCAGCAGCCACTCGATGCCCCGCCGGGTGCTCGGGTCGTGTGCGCGCCCTTCGACGGCGAGCATCTCCACCACGTGCGCGGTGACGTCGGCGGACGGGGGGTCTATCACCTCGCCGAAGTCGCAGAACGGCAGCCGGTTGGGGAACGGGCTGGTGTTGTCGACGTCGAAGGCGGCCCAGGCACCGTTCCTCGACTGCATGCCGAGCGTCCAGCGCACCCCGCGCCCGACGGCCCTGTCCACCCGCCCGGGGTCGGGGTGCCGGACACGGCGCAGGGCGAGGACGACCTCGGCGGTGTCGTCGACGTCGGGGTAGTTGTCGTTGTGGAACTCGAACGCCCAGCCGCCCGGGGCGAGTCCGGGCCTGCGCACCGCCCAGTCGCCGGCCCGCAGGACCTCCTCGCCGAGCATCCAGTCCGCGGCCCGCACCAGCTGCGGGTGGTCGGCGGGCACTCCGGCGTCGGCGAGCGCGACGGTGGCGAGGCAGGTGTCCCACACCGGCGACTGACAGGCCTCGATCATCCGGGCGCCGTCCTCGCGCCACACCGCGAACCGGTCCAGGGATTCCAGACCGGCGCGCATCACGGGATGCTTCAGGTCGTAGCCGAGCAGGTGCAGCGCGATGAGCGAGTAGACGGCCGGGGGCTGGATACCGCCCCAGCAGCCGTCGTTCTCCTGCCGCTCCACGATCCAGCGCGCCGCGGTGTTCATCGCGACCCTGCGCAGCCGCTTCGACGCCACCCTGTGGTAGCCGTGCAGGACCTTGTCGAGCCGCTGGAAGATCCCGTCCCAGCTCGTCACCGCCGCGAGGGGCCGGGCCGGGCGGGGGTCGCCGGGGTCGGTGTGCAGCTCCGTCAGCGGGAAGGGCGCGGGCCGCACGGGCCGCTTCGCGGAGACGACGGTGAGCGGCACGATGGTCTGCCGTGCCCAGCAGCCGAAGTCGTAGATGTTGAGGGGCACCCACTGGGGGAACCAGATGATCTCCGGCGGGAGTTCGGGCAGGTCCTCCCACCGCCACCAGCCGAACAGGGCCAGCCAGATCCGGGTGAACACGCGCGAGGCCGCGATGCCCCCCTGGTCGCGGATCCACCGCGCGGCCCGCGCCATGTGCGGCGCGTCCGGGGCGTCCCCGGCCAGGCGCAGCGCGACGTACGCCTCGATGGTGGTGGAGAGCTCTCCGGGTCCGCCGTAGAAGGTGGTCCAGGTGCCGTCGGCGCGCTGCTCGCCGCGGATGAACAGGGCGGCCGCGCGGGTGGTCTCCGCGTCGCGGATGCCGAGGAACTGGCGGAGCAGCAGGTCCTCGGCGTCCATGGTGACGTTGGTCTCCAGGTCGCCCTTCCACCAGCCCTGGGCGTCCTGGCGGGCGAGCAGCAGGTCGGTGGCGCGCCGCATCGCGCGGACGGCGGCCTCCGGGACCCCTGCCGCCCCGGGGGTGTCGATGTCGGTGTCGGTGTCGCTGGCCGAGGCGGTGCGGGGCGGCAGGGCCCCGGCACTTCCGTCGGTCGTCGCTGTCATGGCTTCCCCTTCGTGCAGTGGCTGTCTCTGCTTGTGGGTCCGCCGTCGGCCGGTGCTGGTGTGCGGTGGGAGCCCCTGCCCGGGCGAGGCCGAGACTTGTCGAGGGGCACCGGCCGGCGACTACGCGAGGCTTATTCGACCGATAACGATCAGCTCTTTCGCGTTGGTGATCATCTCTTTCGTACGACAACGAAGTCGGCGAGTGCCACGAACTGCTCCCGCACCCGCTCCGGCATGGAGACGGTGTCCAGGGCGTCGAGCGCGATCCGGTGCTGGCGGCGCGCCTCCTCGGCGGTCCACTCCCGGCCGCCGGCCTGTTCGATGAGGGCGGCGCGGGCGGCGAACTCCTCCTCGGAGAAGCTCGCGAAGTCGCTGCTCCGCGCGTCGGCGGCGAGGATCTCGCCGAGCTTCGCGGAGGCCGGGCCGCCCGCCGCGAGCGCGGCCACGACCGGCAGGGACTTCTTGCGCTGGCGCAGATCGCTCCAGGTCTGCTTGCCGGTGGAGACCGGGTCGCCCCAGATGCCCAGCAGGTCGTCCACGGCCTGGAAGGCGAGGCCGAGGTGGTAGCCGTAGCTCTCCAGCGCGTCGGCCGTGGCGTCGTCGGCGCCGCCGAGGACCGCGCCGATGGAGGAGGCGCAGGCGAGCAGGGCTCCGGTCTTGTTGCCCTCCATCTCCAGGCACTCCTCGACGCTGACGCGGTCGCGGTTCTCGTAGGAGATGTCCTGGGCCTGGCCGTCGATGAGGGCGCGGGTGGCGGTGGTGAGGCGGCGGGTGGCGCGGCCGGCCTCGACGGTGCCGAGCTCCAGGAGCAGCTCGTTGGCCAGCGCCATGAGGGCGTCGCCGACGAGGATGGCCTGGGCGGGGCCGTGCACCTTCCACACGGTGTCGCGGTGGCGGCGCTGTTCGTCGCCGTCCATCAGGTCGTCGTGCAGCAGGGAGAAGTTGTGCACCAGTTCGACCGCGACCGCGCCGGGGATGCCGGTCTCCGGCGCGGCCCCGGTGACCTCGGCGGACAGCACGGCGAGCGCGGGCCGCACCGCCTTGCCGCCGTCGCCCTCGGCGGGGTTGCCCGCGGCGTCGATCCAGCCGAAGTGATAGCTGGCGACGGTGTCCATGGGCGGTGCCAGACGGCCCACGGCCGTCCGCAGCACCGGTGTGGACAGGGTCCGGCCGCGCTCCAGGAGCGCGGTCACGTCCACCGCGTCGGCAGCCGTCGGGGCCGGGGGCACAGTGGGCACAGTTTCTCCTCTTGTTGCGGGGCGGGGGGTGCGGGTATCCGCCGCGTGCCGTACGACCGTCACCGGGGTCCACCTCGCAGGGGGACGCCGGCTCCCTCGGGTACTCGGCCGGGGGTCCGGGGGTCGGCCCCCGGGAAGGCCCGGCCGGCCGCCTCGCCGCCGAAGTCGAAGAGGTGGTCCCGGGGCCGGCCCAGGGCGTCCAGCGCGGCGTCCGCCGCGCTGATGCCGCTGCGGACCGCACTCTCCATGGTCGCGGGCCACCCCGTGGCGGTCCACGCTCCGGCCAGACAGAGGCCGGGGGCCTTGGTACGGGCGCCGGGCCGCAGCCGTCCGACGCCGGGCGCGGGAGCGAACGTCGCCGTGCGCTCCCGGGTCACGAAGAAGTCCCGCACCCCGGCCCCGCGCACGGCGGGCAGCAGCCGCTCGAGCTCCGGCAGGTACCGCTCGCGCAGGGTGGCGACGGGCGTGTCGATCTCGTCCTGGGCGGCCGACTGGGACAGCGCCAGGTACTGGCCCTCGCGCAGCCCGGACGCCTCGGTCCGGTCGAACACCCACTGCACCGGGCTGCCCAGCGCCGCGAAGAACGGCTTGCCCAGCACCTTCCGGTCGTAGACGACATGGATGTCGAGGATGGGCGCGGTACCGATGTCGAGGAGCCGCTCCGGGGCGTCGAGCGCGCCCGCGGGCAGCAGGCCGTGCGTCTCGCGCTGCGGTACGGCGAGGACGACCGCGTCCGCGTCGAGGCGCTCTCCGGGGACCTCGACCGTCCACCGCCCGTTCGCCGCCGGGGAGACGGAGGTGACGCGGGTGCGCAGCTCGGTACGGACGCCCGCCGCGTCGAGCGCCCTGCGGGCCAGCCCGTCGTGCAGATCGCCCAGCGGGACGCGCGCCCAGCCGATGTCGGCCGCGCCCGGGTCGGAGAGCAGCCCGGTCTTGAACACCATCGCGGCGAGCGCGAGGGAGCTGTCCTGTGCCACCGCGTTGAGGGTGGCGACTCCCACCAGGTCCCAGAGCGCCTCCACGGCGCGCGCCGACTGGCCGTGCGCGGCCAGCCAGCTGCCGAAGTCCCGTTCGTCCAGCGCGGGATCGGCGAGGTCGAGCGCCTTGAGCGCCAGGGCGGCGCGGACCGCGTTGGCGCGCTCGGCGAGGGAGAGGTGCGGATAGGTCGCGAGGGAACGCCCGAGGTGCAGCGGTACGGGCAGCGCGTCGCGCCGCAGCCGGCCGAGCCGTCGCCCGGGCCGGGCGGCGGCGTCGAGGACGGGCACGTCGAGACGGTCCTGCAGCGGGGCGAGCGCGGCCCCGTCGATCCGGTCGAGGAACCAGCGGTAGGCGGTGCAGCAGCGCAGGTAGACGTGCTGCCCGTTGTCGACGGTCAGTTCGCCGCGCCGGAAGGAGAAGGCGAGTCCGCCGAGCCGCGGCCGCCCCTCCAGCAGCGTGACCCGCACCCCGGCGTCGGCCAGTGACAGCGCAGCGGTGATCCCGGCGAGTCCGCCGCCCACCACCACGGCCGTGCGCCCGTCAGCGGACGTGCCTCCTCCGGTTCGTGTGCCGTCGGTCATCGCGCGCCCTCCCCCGCGGCCGGACGGTGACACTTGAACGGTTCACGCCAGGCCGTCGGAGTCAGGGACGCGGCCCGCGGCCGGAGGGTTGCGTACCGTTTCCCCCCAGAAGTTCCCCCGGTGGTGGAATCACCTTGGACCGGATTGTCCATCAGGCGCGCCTCCTGACGGTCCGGCGCGACACATGGCGGGCGTCCAGCCCGGACAGCCCCCGCACCGCGACGTACGCCTTCTCGCGCCCGGGCAGCGAGACCCGGCCGCGCAGCACGGCCTCCGGCTCGCGCTCGATGCGGTCGAGGAGGCGCCGGTAGATGCCGGCCATGGCGGCGACGCAGGCACCGCTGCGCCGGTCGAGCAGGGGCAGCAGCCGGTACCCCTCGGCGAACAGGGCGCGGGCCCGGCGCACCTCGAAGTGGACGAGCCCGATGAAGTCGGAGTCGCGCGGCGGCACCGGCCCGGCGAACCCGGCGGAGCAGCCGAACTTGGCGAGGTCGTCGGCGGGCAGATAGGTGCGCCCGCCCTCGGCGTCCTCGCGCAGGTCCCGGAGGATGTTGGTGAGCTGCAGCGCGAGCCCCAAGGTGTCGGCGTACTCGGCGGCGCGCTCGGCGCCGCGTGCGCCCGGCTCGGTACCGAACACGCCGAGCGAGACCCGCCCGATGGCGCCCGCCACGCAACGGCAGTACAGCTTGAGGTCGTCCCAGGTCTCGTAGGTCTCGCCGCGCACGTCCATCAGGACGCCGTCGATGAGCTCGTCGAGGCCGCCGAGCGGGATCGGGAACTGCCCGCTCGCGTGCGCGAGGGCGACCGCCACGGGGTCGGTGTCGTCCTCGTCCACGGCGCCGTCGCGCACCCGGGTCAGCAGCGCGCGGGTGTCCTCCAGCCGGGCCGCCTTCACCTCGGGCGTGAGCGCGCCGTCGCCGATGTCGTCGACGCGCCGCGAGAAGGCGTACACCGCCGACATCGCGCGGCGCTTGGCGGTCGGCAGCAGCCTGATGCCGTAGGCGAAGTTACGGGCCTGCTGCCCGGTGACGGCCTCGCAGTAGCTGTATGCGGCGAGCACCGGCGCGGACACGCGTGCATCCGGCTCCACGGTCCGGATCACCCCTCTTCTCGCAGAGTCAGGCCCACCTCACGCAGCAGCCGGAGCTTGCCGGGCTTGGGCGGGCCGGGAAGTACGTCGTATGCGGCGGCGGCGATCGCGTCGACCGCCGCCCTGCCCCCCGCCACGAAACCCGCCAGGAGCAGCCGCAGCCTGCCGTGCACGCTACCCACGAGGGGGATTCCTTCATCCAGCAGGTCACGGGCGCGTTGGGCCTCGTACGCGACCAGCGCGCGCACCGACGCGCCCGCCGTGGGGGCGGCGAGATCCGCCTCCTCGACGTGGAAGCGCTTCATGTCGGCGGCGGGCAGATAGATCCGGTCGCGGCCCAGGTCCTCGGCCACGTCCTGGAGGTGCTCGACGATCTGCAGCGCCGTGCAGACGGCGTCCGAACGGCGCTCGCGTTCGGGGGTCGAGGTGCCGGTGATGCCGAGCACGAGCCGGCCGACGGGGTTGGCGGACAGCTCGCAGTAGGCGAGGAGGTCGTCGTACGTCTCATAGCGCGTGACGAGCTGGTCCTGGCGGTTCGCGGCGATCAGGCCGAGGAACGGCTCGGGGGTGAGGGAGCGGCGGCGCACGGTCGGCTGGAGCCGGCGCAGCAGCGGATGGCGCGGAGTCCCGTCGAACACCCTGCGCAGGTCGGCCTCGAAGGCGTCGAGCAGGACCAGCCGGTCCTCGGCCGCCGCGGACGACACACCGAGGAGCCGGGCGTCGGCGCCGCCCGGGGCGAGGTCGCCGTCACCGATGTCGTCGACGAGCCGGGCGAAGCCGTAGACGGCCATGAGGTCGTCGCGCCAGGCCCTGGGCAGGAAGAACGGGGCCACGGGGAAGTTCTCGGCGGCCGCCTTGGCGAGGGTGCCCTGCTCCCGGTCGCCCGGGTACGCCGTTCCGGCTTTCGTCACCGCGCGCCACCCGGCGCGGGGACGGCAGGAGCGTCGCGGAGGTGGGGAGTTTCCGTAGCCATTGCCGTCACATCTCCCGTTCTACACCGACAACGCATTTAACCCTATTTCAGACACGCCGCCCGCTGCCGGCACGGAGTGACGGATGCCGGGTGTCGCGCATTATGGACCTACTTGCCGCGATTCAGCACCGGTACAGCTTACGTTGTACAGCGCGCCGCGCTCCCCCGGGGTGTCCCGCGCATCACAAGAACACACCGATCGACCCCGACTTGTCGGCTTCATACGGGAGTTGGCCGTTCCTCGACCCTCCTCGGGGCCGGGCTCCCGCAGCGCCCCCGGGCCCTCGTACGGCCGACCCCGCCGGACGCGTGCTCGGCGGGGTCGGGACGGACGCGCGCGGCGGAACGGGCCGCTACTTGCCCGTGAACTTCTCGTACTCCTTCATGACCTCTTCGGTCGGCCCGTCCATCCGCAGCTCGCCGCGTTCCAGCCACAGGACGCGGTCGCAGGTGTCGCGGATCGACTTGTTGTTGTGGCTGACCAGGAAGACCGTGCCGGCCTGCTTGCGCAGCTCGCGGATCCGGGCCTCGGAGCGCTTCTGGAACGCCCGGTCACCGGTGGCCAGCGCCTCGTCGATCATCAGGACGTCGTGGTCCTTGGCGGCCGCGATGGAGAACCGCAGCCGCGCCGCCATGCCGGAGGAGTACGTGCGCATCGGCAGCGTGATGAAGTCGCCCTTCTCGTTGATGCCCGAGAAGTCGACGATCTCCTGGTAGCGCTCCCTGATCTGCTCCCGGGACATGCCCATCGCGAGACCGCCCAATATGACGTTGCGCTCGCCCGTGAGGTCGTTCATCAGGGCCGCGTTCACACCGAGCAGGGAGGGCTGGCCGTCGGTGTAGACCTTGCCCCTCTCGGCGGGCAGCAGGCCGGCGATGGCGCGCAGCAGGGTGGACTTGCCAGAGCCGTTGGAGCCGATCAGGCCGATGGCCTCGCCGCGGTAGGCGACGAAGGAGACTCCCTTGACGGCGTGCACCTTGCGCACACCGCGCGCCGTGTCGTCGGAACCTCGCTTGAGGATGCGGCTCAGGGCGGCGGTGGCGCTGCCCTTGCCGGTCCTGGCGCCGTTGACGCGGTAGACGATGTGCAGTTCGTCCGCGATGACGGTCGGAACGCGTGCCTCAGCCACGGCCGTACCTCTCCTCCGCCTTCCAGAAGTACACGAAGCCGCCGACGGCGACCACGGCCGCCCAGCCGCCGGCCACCGCCCACACGTGCGGGGGCAGGTTGGCGGAGCCGTATCCGTCGATCAGCGCGAAGCGCATCAGGTCCATGTAGATCGCGGCCGGGTTCCACTGGAGGACGTCGGAGATCCACCCCGGGTGGTCGGCCAGCATGACCGGGATCGAGAACATCACGCCGGACGCGTACATCCACGTGCGCATCACGAACGGCATCAGCTGCGCGAGGTCGGGGGTCTTGGACCCCAGGCGGGCGAAGATCATCGCCAGGCCGGTGTTGAAGCAGAACTGCAGCACCAGCACCGGCACGATCAGCAGCCACGACAGTCTCGGATAGCTGCCGAACCCGATCGCGACGGCGAACAGCACGATCATCGAGAACAGCAGCTGCTGGAGCTGCTGCAGCGAGAACGAGATGGGCAGCGAGGCACGCGGGAAGTGCAGCGCGCGCACCAGGCCGAGGTTGCCGGAGATCGCGCGGACGCCCGCCATCACCGAGCTCTGCGTGAAGGTAAAGACGAAGACGCCCGTGACCAGGAAGGGGATGTAGATCTCGCGGCCCATTCCCCGGTCCGCGTTCAGGATCAGGCCGAAGATGAGGAAGTACACCAGCGCGTTCAGCAGCGGGGTCGCCACCTGCCACAGCTGCCCGAGCTTGGCCTTGCTGTACTGGGCGGTGAGCTTGGCCTGGGAGAAGGCGAGGATGAAGTGGCGCCGTCCCCACAGCTGGCGGACGTACTCGACGAGTCCGGGCCGGGCACCGCTGACCGAGAGCCCGTACTTGGCGGCCAGCTCGGCCGCGGTCATCCCGTCGTCGGGCGACGGTCGGTCGCTCACCGCGACGCCGCCGTCATGCGTTGTCTCACTCACGAGTGGAAACTTTCGTCCTCAATGTGCGCAGCCTGGTCGGACCGAGGCGGAAAACCTGGGACCGGGTACGGCCGAATGCTCTCAGATACCGAGCTTGTCAGATGACGGGAGGTCGGCCCAGTCGTGTCAGCCGCCACACCGTACGCCACCGCATGGGCCTGCGGGGGCCGCACGGGCTCGTCCAGCCCTCCTTGAAACCGCCGAGCCATGCCTTCAGGGCGGGCCCGGACGGCTTGCGGAGCAGGGTGAGGAGCAGCCAGACGCCCAGGTACACGGGGACCAGGAGCACGGGGAGGTTGCGGCGCGCGAGCCAGACGCGGTTGCGCGCGACCATGCG
Organism: Streptomyces poonensis; assembly: GCF_014650915.1. GTDB lineage: Bacteria > Actinomycetota > Actinomycetes > Streptomycetales > Streptomycetaceae > Streptomyces > Streptomyces poonensis. Next base: position 11,177 of record NZ_BMVW01000021.1, read on the forward strand.
GTGGTAGACCGCGTGCCGCGAGGGCGCGGTGGTCGGGTGGTACAGCACCATGTCGGCCCGGTAGTCGATCATCCAGCCCGCGTCGAGAGCCCGCCATGCCAGGTCGGTTTCCTCGTGGGCGTAGAAGAATTCGTCCGGGAGTCCGCCGACTTCCGCGAGGACCTTCGTACGGACCGCGTTCGCGCCACCGAGGAAGGTGGTCACGCGCGAGGAGCGCATCGGGTCGGAGGCCCGCAGCCGGGGGACGTGACGGCGCTGGGTCACACCGGTCTCCGGGTCCGCGATGCGGAAGCTGATGATTCCGAGCTCCGGGTCGGCCGCGAACGCCTCGCGGCACAGCTCGGCCGTGTCGTTGCGGGCGAGCAGGCCGTCGTCGTCGAGGAAGAGAAGGATGTCGACGTCCGAGCCGCCGGGGCCGAACGCCTCTATGCCGACGTTGCGGCCGCCGGGGATGCCGAGGTTCTCGGGCAGCTCCACGGTGCGGACGCCTTCGGGCACCTCGGGCACCGGGGAGCCGTTGCCGACGACGACCACCTGGACCCGGTCGCCCTCCTGCTTGGCGACCGAGTCCAGGAGGGCGCGCAGCTCCTCGGGGCGGTTGCCCATGGTGATGATGACCGCGCCGACCTTCAGCGGCTTCCTTGCGGTACTCACTTCAGCCTGCTCGACGCGAGGATGGACACGAGGTGCAGCACCGTCTGGAGCAGCGCGATGCCGGCCAGTACGGCGACCCCGAGCCGCGAGAAGAACAGGTCGCCCCGCGCCGTGTCCACGATCGCGAGGACCAGGATCAGCAGGGACGCCTCGATCCCGAGGACGAGACGGTGGAACTGCAGCGCCGAGGCCGCCCGGCGGGCCAGCGCCAGTCCGGACGAGCGCGGCGCTGACGCCGACTCCTGCACCGGCGGCTTCCCGGTCTGGTGCCGGGCGACGCCGACGAGATCGGTCTCCGCCTTGATCAGTACGGCGCCGAGGGCGGCGAGCGTACCGAGGAAGGCCCACAGCCAGTCGATCCGTCCGGTGCCCCACAGATCGGCGGCGCGCAGGCCGAAGCCGACCAGCACGGCGGCGTCGCACAGGTACGCGCCGACCCGGTCCAGGTACACCCCGGCCAGCGAGTACTGCTTCTTCCAGCGGGCGATCTCGCCGTCGACGCAGTCGAGGAGCAGGTACAGCTGTACCGCCACCACGCCGAGGACGGCGCCCCAGATTCCCGGCACCAGCAGGGCCGGGGCGGCGAGCACGCCGAAGAGGGTCATGAGATAGGTCAGCTGGTTGGGCGTGACCCTCGTGTTCACCAGGTGCCGGTCGATGCGCAGCGAGATCTCGCGCATGTAGAGCCGGCCGGCCCAGTGTTCGCCGCTCCGCCGGTCCTTCACCCCCGCGGGGTGGACGACCGGGCGGAGTTCAGCTACCGATGGCTTTTGCATAGTCGGCGTAGGCGTCCCTGATCTGGTCGGTGTTCAGGTCGAGATGTTCGAGGATGGTGTAGCGGCCGGGCCGGGTCTGCGGCGCGAATTCGACAACCTGGACGAACTCGTCCACGGTGAAGCCGATCTCCTCCGGCAGTACGGGCAGCCCGTGGCGGTGCAGCACCTCGGCCATGTAGGCCGACTCCTCGTGCGCCCCGCGCAGGTACATCGCGAAGGCCGCGCCCAGGCCGCACTGCTCGCCGTGGCTAGCGGCGCGCCGGGGGAAGAGCAGGTCGAAGGCGTGGTTGATCTCGTGGCAGGCGCCGGAGGCGGGGCGGGAGTCGCCCGCGACCGACATCGAGATACCGGTGAGGACCAGGCCCTCGGCGAGCACCTGGAGGAAGCCGTCGTCGCCGACGCCGCCGGGGTGGCGCAGCACGGCCTCGCCGGCCTGCCGGGCCATGGCGGCCGCGAGACCGTCGATGTCCTCGCCCTTCTCGCGGGCGGCGAGCTCCCAGTCCGCGACCGCGGAGATGTTGGACAGGGCGTCGCCGATGCCGGAGCGCACGAAACGGACCGGGGCCTCGCGGATGACGTCGAGGTCGATGACGACCGCGATGGGGTTGGGCACGCCGTAGGAGCCGCGGCCCGCGTCGTTGTCGAGGGTCGCGACGGGCGAGCACAGACCGTCGTGCGAGAGGTTCGTGGCGACCGCGACCAGGGGCAGCCCGACGCGGGCGGCGGCGAACTTCGCGCAGTCGATGATCTTGCCGCCGCCCAGGCCCACGACGGCGTCGTAGCGCCCGCGCTTCATCGCGTCGGCCAGCTGGACCGCGTCGTCCAGCGTGCCGCCGCCGACCTCGAACCAGTCGGCGTCCGGCAGCGCCGGGCAGATCCGTTCCCGGAGCTTCGCCCCGGAGCCGCCGCTGATGGCGACGGCCAGCTTGCCGGACGACGAGATCCGCTGGTCCGCGAGGACCGTCGCCAGATCGTCGAGGGCACCCGGGCGGATGTCCACGACGATCGGCGAGGGGATGAGCCTCGTCAGTACTGGCACGCGATCTCCCGGCCCTTGGCGAGGTCGTCGTGGTTGTCGATCTCGACCCACTTGACGTCGCCGATGGGCGCGACGTCGATCTTGAAGCCGCGGTTGACGAGCTCCTGGTATCCGTGCTCGTAGAACTGCTGGGGGTCCGTCTCGAAGACGGTCTTCAGGGCGTCGGCCAGCTCGTCGGCGGCCTCGCCCTCGATGAGGGTGACGCCGATGTACTCGCCGGACGCCTCCGCCGGGTCCATCAGCTTCGTGATCTTCGTCATGCCCTTCTCGGCGTCGACGACGACCTTCATCTCCTCGTCGGCGAGGGACTTCACCGTGTCGATCGCGAGAATGATCCTCTTGCCGTCGCCGCGGGCGGCGAGCAGCGTCTTCTCGACGGAGACCGGGTGCACGGTGTCGCCGTTGGCGAGGATCACCGAGTGCTTGACGGCGTCACGGCCGCACCACAGGGAGTAGGCGTTGTTCCACTCCTCCGCCTTGTCGTTGTCGATCAGGGTGATCTTGACGCCGTACTTCTGCTCCAGGGCCTCGCGGCGCTCGTACACGGCCTCCTTGCGGTAGCCCACGATGATCGCGACCTCGGTCAGGCCGATCTCGGCGAAGTTGCCGAGCGTCAGGTCCAGGACGGTGAGGCTCTCCTCGTCACCCTCGGGTCCGACCGGCACCAGCGCCTTGGGCAGGGTGTCGGTGTAGGGGCGCAGACGCCGTCCGGCGCCGGCCGCCAGCACGAGGCCGATCATGCGGGTTCTCCTTCATCGTGTACGGCGGGTGCGCCGCGCCTGTGGGCGGTCACCCAGAAGCGGATGCTCTCGAAGAGCACCACCAGTGCCACGGCCACGGCCAGAACCGTGAGCGCGACCTTGAAACCTGTGGCCGTCAGCAGCGCGGCCAGAACGGTGACCAGCAGCGTCCTGCCTTCGTGTCCGCCGATCGCCCGCACCAGCCAGTGCGGCGGCGCGCCGGCGTCGCCGCGGATGCGGTACACCGTGTCGTAGTGATGGTAGGCGACGGCCGCCACCAGCCCGAAAGCTGCCGGAAGCACTCCGTTCACGTCGGCTTTCGCCGCCAGGATCAGGACGGTGAGGTACTCGGCGGCGCGGAGGAGGGGCGGAACCAGCCAGTCCAGGGCGCCCTTCAGGGGGTGCTGGATGACGTCCGCGGACACCAGGACGTACACGCCGGCGCACACCACGACCGACCAGCCGGGCCCGTCGAACCAGGCCGCGAGCACCACCACGGCGGCACCGGCGACGGTCAGAAGCCGCGCCGGAACACGCGGCCCGCTGGGCAGCAGGCGTGCGAGCACCTCGGCCAGGGGCCCGCTGTCGGCCAGGTCCGCCAGCGCGCGGGCCGCCCGCTCCGTCCGCTGTGCTCTACGCGTCAGGGACCGAAGCACCCGGCCCGCCGTGGTGTACAGCCCGGCGAGCCCGCAGCCGATCAGCAGGGCGTAGAAGGTGATGCGCGGCGTGGTCAGCGCGGTGAGGACGGCGATCATCGCCCAGCGCTCACCGATCGGCAGCACGATCATGCGGCGCAGCCAGACCGTCCAGCCGACGCGGTCGAGCTTGCCGGAGAGGGCGGCGGCGGGACTGGCGTCGGCTGCGGCGGCAGGGTCCCTGGTGTTCGCCTCGTTGAACGAGAAATCCACGACATGGCGGCAGGCCTGCAGGATCATCGCGCCCAGTGCGAGCGCCCACACGTCGTCCCCGCCGCGGGCCGCGCCGAGCGCGAGACCCGCGTAGTAGGCGTACTCCTTGGCCCGGTCGAAGGTGGCGTCGAGCCAGGCGCCGAGCGTCGAGTACTGCAGGGAGTAGCGGGCGAGCTGACCGTCCGTGCAGTCCAGCACGAAGGAGGCGATGAGGAGCGCACCGGCCGCCACGAAGCCGCCGCGGGTGCCGGTGGCCGCGCACCCCGCCGCGATCAGGGCGGTGAGCAGCGACGCGGTGGTGACCTGGTTGGGGGTGAGGCCGCGGCGCGCACACCAGCGGGCGATGTAGCGCGAGTACGGGCTGACGAAGTACGTGGTGAAGAAGCCGTCGCGGGACTTCACCGCCGTACGCAGCCGTACGGCCTCGTCGTCGACCGCGGCCACGGCCTGGCGGGCCTCGTTGCGGGCCTGCGGGTCGGCCGGGACGGTGGCGACCAGGCTGCCGAGCTCGGGCCGGTGCACGGGCACCCCGTCGGCGGCGAGGGCCGCGGCGACGCCGTCCACGGCGACGGCCGACCCGCCGGACCCGCCGTCGCCGGACGCGCGGGAGCCCGTCCGGGCCAGGGCCCGGGTCAGGGCCTGGCGGGCGGCGGGCTGGACGGTCACGGCGCCGGGCAGCGCTGCGACCGGAAAGCGGGGGTCGGTGAGCCCGAGGCGCAGCGCGTGGAGGTGGCCCACGAACCGGGCGTCCACGAGCGCGACCCGCTGGTCTCCGGGGATCCGGGCGAGCAGCGTCTCGGCGTCACCGGCGTCGGAGGCGACCCGCACGTCGAAACCGAGTGCCCGCAGCTCGCCCTCCAGCGACGCTCCGGGTACCGGCTGACCGGTGAGGATGGCGGTCGACAGACGAACTCACTCCCTGTGTGCCGGCGGCTGCGCCGGCCGTGCGCGTGGTGGGGGGCGCCGGGTGGCCCGCGGGGCCGGGCGGCGTGTCGGCAGAGGCTATCGGATGATGAGAAGCGAGCGTTCACCGCCTGTTCAGGATCCGCTCAACCTGCTCTGCTCCACCTCGGCCACGATCATCATCGGGGATTCCGGGGCCGTGCCACAAACCCGCCCTCGCAGACCAGCGCATTCACGGCAGCACGGCGCGGCTCGTTCACGACGTGCGTGCGGCGCGTTCACGATGTGCGTACGGCGCGTTCACAACCCCGCGTACGGTGCACGCCCGGCCTCGCGCACGGCGCACGCACGGCGGCGCGCACGACGGGTCCACGAGGCGCGCGGTCGCCGCCCCTCGCACGGGGGAGGGGCGTTCCCGTTCGTGAACCGGTCGAGCTGATCGGTGGGGCGACCGGCGGTCGCCGCCCGTCGGGCCGCGCCGCGCCCCGGGGACGCGCCGCGCGGCGGTCGCGACCGGGCCCGCCGCCCGGGAGCCGGGATGGACGGCCCGGCGCGGGGTACGCGAGATGGCCGGGCCGGTCCGGGCTAAGCGGCGGCCGCACCCGGGAAATGATCGCCGCGGCGTCTGAGCAGGCTCTGACCTGCGGCTTGTCCTCGCTTACCTCCACGCGACGTTTTCGCAGGTCAGAGCAGATGACAACGGTGTTCACCACCACGTTGCCGGATACCCCCCACCCGTAGTTCACTGGGTGCTCCGGAGGACGGAGACGGAAAGGGCGGAGTCCATGGGGGCCGGTCACGATCACGGGCACGCGCACGGCGCGCCGGCCGGGGGCACGGCGACGGCCGCGTACCGCGGCAGACTGCGGGTGGCACTGTCGATCACGCTCACCGTCATGGTGGTCGAGATCGTCGGTGGCATCGTCGCGGATTCGCTCGCGCTCATCGCGGACGCGGCGCACATGGCGACGGACGCCCTGGGCCTGGGCATGGCGCTGCTGGCGGTCCACTTCGCGGGCCGTCCGGCGAACGAGCGGCGTACCTTCGGCTACGCGCGCGCCGAGATCCTCGCCGCGCTCGCCAACTGTCTGCTGCTCCTCGGTGTCGGCGGCTATGTGCTGTACGAGGCGATCCAGCGCTTCCTCACCCCGGCCGCGACGGAGGGCGGCCTCACGATCGTGTTCGCGCTGATCGGCCTGGTGGCGAACATGATCTCCCTCACGCTGCTGGCGCGTGGCCAGCAGGAGAGCCTGAACGTGCGGGGGGCCTTCCTGGAGGTGGCGGCGGACGCGCTGGGCTCCGTGGCCGTGCTGGTCTCGGCGGTGGTCGTGCTGACGACGGGCTGGCAGGCCGCCGACCCGATCGCCTCGCTGGTCATCGGCCTGATGATCGTGCCGCGTACGGTGAAGCTGCTGCGCGAGACCCTCGACGTCCTGCTGGAGTCGGCTCCCAAGGGCGTCGACATGGCCGAGCTGCGTGCGCACATACTCGCGCTGCCCGGGGTGGAGGACGTGCACGACCTGCACGCCTGGACCATCACGTCCGGGATGCCGGTACTGTCCGCACACGTGGTCGTCGGCAGCGACACCCTGAGCGCGATCGGCCACGAGAAGATGCTGCACGAGCTCCAGGGCTGCCTCGGCGACCACTTCGACGTCGAGCACTGCACGTTCCAGCTGGAACCGAGCGGCCACGCGGAGCATGAGGCGAAGCTGTGCCACTGAGCCCGGCCGCACCGCGGCCACGAACCCGAAGGTGCACGTCTTGACCGACACCCCGTCCGAGCCGATCCCCTCCTGGCGCACGCGCCCGGAGGCCGCCGGCGACCGCGCCGAGGTGCATGCGCTGACCGTCGCCGCCTTCGGGCGGGCCGAGGAGGCCGATCTGGTGGACGCGCTGCGTGGGGACGCCGGCGCCTGGCTGGATCTGGCGTCCGTGGCCGAGGCGCCGGACGGATCCGTCGTGGCGTACGCGCTGCTCACCCGCTGCCATGTCGACGAGGCGCCCGCACTGGCGCTCGCCCCTGTCGCGGTGCGGCCCGACCGGCAGCGCGAGGGCGCCGGAGCCGCCGTCGTACGGGCGGTGCTCGCGGAGGCACGCGCGCGCGGGGAGCGGCTCGTGCTGGTGCTCGGGCACCCCGAGTACTACCCGCGCTTCGGCTTCGCGCCCGCCTCGGCGTACGGGATCCGGCCCGGGTTCGAGGTTCCGGACGAGGCGATGATGGCGCTCGTGCTGGACGGCTCCCCGTCCGTGGCGCCGGGCACGATCGTTTACCCGGCCGCCTTCGGCGTGTGATCCCCGTCGGCCGCGTTTCCCGCCCGGCGTGGCCTGGCCTGGAACGGCGCGCCGTGAAGTGTCGGGAGTGCCGGATTCGTACGGCAGACTTGAGGCTCGACGAACGAGGCGAAGGACGGTTATGCCGATCACACCTGCCACCGCGATGCACAGTTCACCATGGGGGCACCTCCCAGGCCCTCAAGGCTCTGGGGGAGGCACCACCGAAGCGATCCTGCTGGAACTGGTCGACGAGGACGGCACCACGATCGGCACGGCGGAGAAGCTCGCCGCCCATCAGGCACCGGGGCAGCTGCACCGGGCGTTCTCCGTGTTCCTCTTCGACGAGCACGGGCGGCTGCTGCTCCAGCAGCGGGCCCTCGGCAAGTACCACTCCCCCGGCGTCTGGTCGAACACCTGCTGCGGCCACCCCTACCCGGGCGAGGCGCCCTTCGCGGCGGCGGCCCGGCGCACCTACGAGGAGCTGGGGGTCTCCCCGTCGCTGCTGGCCGAGGCGGGCACGGTCCGCTACAACCACCCGGACCCGGCCTCGGGTCTGGTGGAGCAGGAGTTCAACCATCTCTTCGTGGGGCTGGTGCAGTCCCCGCTGCGGCCCGACGCCGAGGAGGTCGGGGCGACGGCCTTCGTCACGCCCGCCGAGCTGGCGGAGCGGCATGCGCGGGACACCTTCTCGTCCTGGTTCATGACGGTGCTGGACGCGGCCCGTCCCGCGGTCAGGGAGCTGACAGGCCCGTCCGCGGGCTGGTGAACCGGAGCCGACCGCGGGCCGGAGGTCTACAGCAGCGGTGCGGGGCGCAGCGGCAGGACGGCCCAGATCACCTTGCCGCCCCGCGCGGTGTGCTCCATGTCGCACACCCCTCCCGCCTCCTTGGCGACCTCCCGGACCAGCAGCAGACCCCGGCCTCCGGTCCGGGCGGGATCCGTCTCCAGGGCGGTCGGACGGTACGGGTGGTCGTCCTCCACCGAGATCCGCACCCACTCGGCGCCGACGGCGACCTCCAGGGCGAGCGTCGGTGACACCAGCGCCGCGTGCTTGACCGCATTGGTCACCAGTTCGGAGACGATCAGCAGCAGTCCCTGGGTCAGGTCCTCCGTGACGGGGACGCCCTGGCGGACGAGCAGGTCACGGACGGCGTGCCGGGCCTGGGGCACCGAGGAGTCGACGGTCGGGGCGGTGAACCGCCAGACTCCCTCGTACGGCCTCGATGCCTTCGGTCTGCGCGCCTCGCGCGGAGGACCGCCTCCGCGGTCAGGGCGCGGGCCCGGCCCCCGCCCCTCGTTCTCCATCGTCCGGTCGCCACCCTTGCGCTCGATTGTCACCACACGTCGAGTGTTGGTAACGCACAGGTGTCGCCTCGGTGACTGAACACAAGTCAGCACGTATCGACGGCTTACGACCGCCGCTGATCGACCCGGGCAGCGCAGCGACCGGCCATGCCGGGTAGGCGTCGGCTTCGGAACTATTCGGGTTGTACGTGTTTGTCCCCTGATGCCCCGGAGACCATCCCGACGACGCGCCGCCCGCCGTAGCCCGTGGCGATCAGCCCGAGACCGTCGAAGAGCAGGGCGAGCGAGAAGAACGTACCGATGACGTACTGGCTGCTGCTCGGCCAGGAGACCAGCACCAGAATGCCGAGGAGCAGCCCGAAGGCACCCTGGAGGAGCGTCCAGCCGAACTGCGGGCCGCGCACCACGAGGCTGCCCGCCAGCCGGAACACCCCGCCGGTCAGGAACAGCAGCGCGGCGAACATGGTGAGGGCCTCGGCGGCCACCTGGGGCATCTTGAGGATGACGACACCGGCCGCGAGGTTCAGGGCGGCGACCACCGCGCCCAGCCAGAAGAAGCTGGTGCCGCGCGCCTGGAGCGCGTGCAGCAGGCCGACGACGCCGCCGATCAGCAGCAGCCAGCCGAACAGGAGCATCGAGGTCAGGGTGGCGACGCCGGTGTAGACGAGCCCGACGAGGCCCGCGAGCACCAGGATCACGCCGAGCGCGGCGAGCCAGCCGAAGCCGCGGCGGAGCCGGTCGGTCCCGTCCTCGGCCCGAGCAGGCTTCCTCCCTGCCGTCCTCCCGCCCGCCGTCCGCCTGCCCGCCGTCTTCCTGCCCACCATGCGGAAGCCTCCTCGCGTCCGGGCCCCCTCCTTGATCGTATGGTCGGGAGAGGTGGCTAGCATCCCGTGCATGGAGCCACAGCTGCTGCACGGCGTCGCCGACGGGGTCGCCACCGTCGTGGTCCACCACCCGGCCAAGCGCAACGCCATGACCGCCGGGATGTGGCGGGCGCTGCCGCCGCTGCTCGACGGTCTGGCTGCCGACCCCGCCGTACGGGTGCTGGTGCTCACCGGTGAGGGCGGGACGTTCTGTGCGGGAGCCGACATCTCGACGCTACAGGGCTCGGCGGAGGAGGCCCAGGGGCTGGCGGTGCTCGCCGAGGAGGCTCTCGCGGCGTTCCCGAAGCCCACGCTGGCGGCGGTGCGGGGGCACTGCGTGGGCGGCGGGGCGCAGCTCGCGGCGGCCTGTGATCTGCGGTTCGCGGAGGAGGGCGCGCTGTTCGGGGTGACGCCCGCGAAGCTCGGCATCGTGTACCCGGCGTCGTCCACCCGGCGGCTGGTGGCGCTGGTGGGTCCGGCCACCGCCAAGTACCTTTTGTTCTCGGGCGAGTTGATCGGTACGGAGCGGGCGCTGCGGACCGGGCTGGTGGACGAGGTGCTGCCGGCGGGAGGACTGGACGAGCGGGTCGCGGAGTTCGCCCGGGTGCTGGTGTCGCGCTCGGAGCTGACCCAGGCCGCGGCCAAGGAGTTCGCGAACGGGCACACCGGCCGGGACGCGTACTGGGCCGAGCAGGCGCGCGGCAGCGGCGACACCGCGGAGGGCGTCGCCGCGTTCCTGGAGCGCAGACAGCCGCGCTTCACCTGGACTACGTCAGGATGAAGCGGCTCTTGGCGCGGAACTGCTCCACGAGGTGCGCGGACGCCTTCTCCGGCGAGCCCGCGTCGTAGGGCGGCTGCGGATCGTACTCGGTCAGCAGCTGTACGGCCTGCGCGTGTTCGTCGCCCGCGATCCGGCCGACCAGGGTGAGCCCCATGTCGATTCCGGAGGAGACACCGGCGGCGGTGACGTACTTGCCGTCGAACACCACCCGCTCCCCCGTCGGCTCGACGCCGTACCGCCTGAGGAAGTCGAGGGCCAGCCAGTGCGAGGTGGCGCGACGGCCCGCCAGCAGTCCGGCGGCGGCGAGCAGCAGCGAGCCGGTGCACACCGAGGTCGTCCAGGTGCTCGTCCCGTCGGCGGTGCGCAGCCAGTCGAGGAGGGCCTCGTTCTCCATCTGCGCCGACTGGCCGGGGCCGCCCGGGACGACGACGATGTCCGGGCTCCGCACCTCGGCGAGCGTCCTGTCGGCGGTGAGCGCCAGGGCGCCGGTGTCGCTGCGTACAGGACCGGCCTGCTCGGCCACGAAGACGGTCTCGGCGTCGGGGAGGCGGCCCAGGGTCTCGTACGGGCCGACGGCGTCCAGGGCGGTGAAGCGGTCGAACAGGACGATGGCGATCTGCATAGGGTGCTCCTTCAGTGGTTGCTTCGGTTTCTGTGCGGCGCCTGGGTTTCTGTGCGCCGCTTCGGTTTCGGTGAGTTGCTTCGGTTTCGAGGGGCGCTTCGGCTTCAGGGGGTTCGGTCGGCCGGTACGGGGCGGAACCGGCGGCGGTACTCCGCCGGGGCGGTGCCCAGGGCCTTCGCGAAGGCGCGGCGCATCGCCTCCGGGGTGCCGTAGCCGCACGCGCGCGAGATCTCCTCGACGCCGTCGGCGCTGTCCTCCAGCAGGCGGCGGGCGCGTTCGAGGCGGACCCGGTCGACGTACCGTCCGGGCGTGGTCCCGGTCTCCGCCTGGAAGGCGCGGGCGAAGTGGCGGGGCGACAGCCGGGCGCGGGCGGCGAGCGACTCGATGCTCAGGTCGTCCTCGGGGTGCTCGATGATCCACTGCTGGACCTCGCGCAGCGGATCCCGCTGGGCGGTCTGCGCGGCGAGCTGGGCGCTGAACTGGGCCTGGTTGCCCGGACGGCGCAGGAAGACCACCAGATGGCGGGCGATGGTGAGCGCGGTGTCGCGGCCGAGGTCCTCCTCGACGAGGGCGAGGGCGAGGTCGATGCCGGAGGTGACGCCGGCGGAGGTCGAGACGCGGCCGTCGCGCACGTAGATGGGGTCCGGGTCGACCTCGATCTCCGGGTGGTCGCGGGCCAGCTTGTCGCAGTACGCCCAGTGGGTGGTGGCCCGGCGGCCGTCCAGGAGGCCCGCCTCGGCGAGCAGGATCGCGCCCGTGCAGACCGAGACGAGCCTCCGCGCGCGCGGGCCGTGCTCGCGCAGCCAGGCGACGAGCTCCGGGGCGGGCCGGCGGGTGCCCTGGCCGCCGGGGACGAGGAGGGTGTGCGGCGCGGGCCCGCCGGCGAGGTCGCGCAGGGCGAGGTCGGGGACGAGGGTGAGGCCGCTGGAGGTGCGCACGGGGGCGCCGTCCAGGGTGGCGGTGCGGATGTCGTACGTCCCCGGCGAGGCGGTCTCCGCGCCGTGGAAGACCTCCACCGGACCGGTGACGTCGAGGCTCTGCACGTCGTCGAAGAGGACGACCAGGACGGTTCGCATGCCTCGATGGTGGTGCGGGCGGCGCCATGGCCACAATGACGAGTTCCCCACCTTTCCTGCCATGGCAGGATCACCTCTTCCCGGCGTACCTACCAGTCGGTAGCGTGCGGTCATGACGACATCCCTGCCGGAGCGCGCCGGGCGGCGCTGCCACAACGCCCTCAATCCCCTGCACTCGTCGCACTACTTCTCGCCGGACCTCGGACGGGAGCTGGCCGCCGTCGGGATCGACGACCCGAACGGTGCCTACTTCGCCGCACGGTCCGCCGCCATGGGCCCGGTGGGCGCGGGCGTGGTGACGGCCACGTTCTACAACTTCCGGCACGAGCTGGTGGCCCGGCACGTGCCCGCCGTGTGGGAGACGGCCGCCCCGTCCGTCGTGCTCGCCGCACGCGCGCGTGCCGTGGACGCCACCCTGCGGCGGCTGCTCGGCGAGGAGGCCGTCGCCTCCAAGGAGGTCGCCGAGGCGGCGGAACTCGCCCTGCGGGCGACCGAGGCGTGCGTCCGGACCGCACGCCCCCTGTATGCCGCCCACGCCGACCTGCCCGTACCCGACGAGCCGCACCTCGCGCTGTGGCACGCGGCCACGCTGCTGCGCGAGCACCGGGGCGACGGGCACCTCGCGGTGCTGCTGGACGCGGGACTCGACCCGGTGGAGGCCCTGGTGAGCCACACCGCGACCGGCAAGGGCATGGCCCCCGCATGGGCACAGCGAACGCGCGGCTGGACGCGGGACGACTGGGACGCGGCGGCCGGACGGCTCCGGGAGCGCGGACTGCTCGACGCCGACGGCGAGTTGACGGAGGCGGGCACCGCCCTGCGCGCGGAGATCGAGGACGAGACGGACCGGCTGGACCGCGCGCCGTACGAGCACCTGGGCGCGACCCGGGTCGAGCGGCTCACCGAGCTGGCGCGAGGGCTGGCGGCGATCGCCGCCGCGGCGGGCGCGTTCCCCCAGGGAATGATCGGCAAGCGCTGAGGCGGCGGGGGCCGTTGCTTCCGGTAGGCCGGCAGGTATGGATCGCGCCATGAGCGGTACCCGTCCATCTCCCGGTCGCGAGGTCGGGAGACGAAAGGGGAGACACGTGTTCCGCGCGATCGCAGATGTGCTGCGACAGATCGGGTCGGCCATCGCCACCGTCGTCACGCTGCCCTTCCGGGCCCTGGCCCGGCTGTTCGGCGGCGCCTCGAACACGGCACGCCGCGCCTGAGACATACCCCTGGGGAGCCGGACGCGGCCTGCGCGTCCGGCTCCCCGCACGTCCGCACGCGGCGCCGCGCCCCGCCAGGCGCCCTGATCCCCCTCTGTCGGCGCCACCTGCCACAATTGCCGCGCAACCTGAAGCGGAGAAGGCGGTACGGGATCGTGACGACACCCGGGTCCATCGGGGCCAGCGCAGTGGGATCCATCGAAGGCAGGATCGCCGAGGAGCTCGGCGTACGGGAGCGGCAGGTGAAGGCCGCGGTGGAGCTGCTGGACGGCGGTTCGACGGTGCCCTTCATCGCCCGCTACCGCAAGGAAGCGACCGAGATGCTCGACGACGCGCAGCTGCGCACGATCGAGGAACGGCTGCGCTATCTGCGGGAGCTGGAGGACCGGCGCACGGCGATCCTCGACTCGGTGCGCGAGCAGGGCAAGCTGACGCCCGAGGTCGAGGCGCAGATCCGGGGCGCCGAGACGAAGGCGCGTCTGGAGGACATCTACCTGCCGTTCAAGCCGAAGCGGCGCACCAAGGCACAGATCGCGCGCGAGGCGGGTCTGGAGCCGCTCGCCGAGGGGCTGCTCAGCGATCCGACCGTCGACCCGTCGGCCGCCGCCGCGGCCTTCGTGGACGCGGACAAGGGCGTCGCCGACGCGCAGGCCGCGCTGGACGGCGCCCGGGCCATCCTCACCGAGCGGTTCTCCGAGGACGCCGACCTGATCGGCGAGCTGCGTGAACGCATGTGGGTGCGCGGCCGGCTGGCCGCCAAGGTGCGGGAGGGCAAGGAGGAGGCGGGCGCCAAGTTCGCCGACTACTTCGACTTCGCGGAGCCCTTCACCGAGCTGCCCTCGCACCGGATCCTGGCCATGCTGCGCGGCGAGAAGGAAGAGGTCCTCGACCTCACCCTGGAGCCGGAGGAGCCCACGGACGGCCCGTCGTCGTACGAGGGGATCGTGGCCCACCGCTTCGGCATCGCCGACCGGGGGCGCCCCGCCGACAAGTGGCTGAAGGACACCGTCCGCTGGGCCTGGCGCACCCGCATCCTCGTGCACCTGGGCATCGACGTCCGGCTCCGGCTGCGTACGGCCGCCGAGGACGAGGCCGTGGGCGTGTTCGCGGCCAACCTGCGCGACCTGCTGCTCGCCGCGCCCGCGGGCACGCGCGCGACGCTCGGCCTCGACCCCGGGTTCCGTACGGGTGTGAAGGTGGCGGTGGTCGACGCGACCGGCAAGGTCGTCGCCACCGACGTCATCCACCCGCACGTCCCGGCCAACAAGTGGGACGAGGCCATCGCCAAGCTCGCGCGCCTGGCGAAGGAGCACGCGGTCGAGCTGGTCGCGATCGGCAACGGCACGGCGTCCCGCGAGACCGACAAGCTCGCCGGTGAACTGATCACCAAGCACCCGGAGCTGAAGCTCACCAAGGTGATGGTGTCCGAGGCGGGCGCGTCCGTGTACTCGGCGTCGGCGTTCGCCTCGCAGGAGCTGCCCGGCATGGACGTGTCGCTGCGCGGCGCCGTCTCGATCGCCCGCCGGCTGCAGGACCCGCTGGCCGAGCTGGTGAAGATCGACCCGAAGTCGATCGGTGTCGGCCAGTACCAGCACGACCTGTCCGAGGTGAAGCTGTCGCGGTCCCTGGACGCGGTGGTCGAGGACTGTGTGAACGGCGTCGGCGTGGACGTGAACACGGCCTCCGCGCCGCTGCTCGCCCGGGTCTCCGGCATCACCTCCGGGCTCGCGGAGAACATCGTGGCGCACCGCGACGCCAACGGCCCCTTCACGTCCCGTACGGAGCTGAAGAAGGTGCCGCGGCTCGGCCCCAAGGCGTACGAGCAGTGCGCGGGCTTCCTGCGCATCCGGGGCGGCTCCGACCCGCTGGACGCCTCCAGCGTGCACCCGGAGGCGTACCCGGTGGTGCGCCGCATGGTGAAGACGTCGGGCCAGGAGGTGGCCGCGCTCATCGGCAACACGGCGGTGCTGCGGTCGCTGAGGCCCCAGGAGTTCGTGGACGAGACGTTCGGTCTGCCGACGGTGAGCGACATCCTCAAGGAGCTGGAGAAGCCGGGGCGCGACCCTCGTCCGGCTTTCAAGACGGCGACCTTCAAGGAGGGCGTCGAGAAGATCTCCGACCTGTCGTCCGGGATGCTCCTGGAGGGCGTCGTCACGAACGTGGCCGCCTTCGGCGCGTTCGTCGACGTCGGCGTCCACCAGGACGGGCTGGTGCACGTCTCCGCGATGTCGCGGACGTTCGTCAAGGATCCGCGGGACGTGGTGAAGCCGGGCGACATCGTCAAGGTGAAGGTGCTGGACGTCGACATCCCGCGCAAGCGGATCTCGCTGACGCTGCGGCTGGACGACGAGGCGGCCCCGCAGGACCGTCCGGGCGGACCCGACCGTGGCCGGCGCGGCGGGGGCGACCGTGCGCAGCGCGGCGGTCGCGCGCCCCAGCAGCGTCAAGGCCGCGGAGGCGGCGGGGGCGGGGGCGGATCGCGGCAGGCGCCGCCGCCCGCGAACAGCGCGATGGCGGACGCACTGCGCCGCGCGGGGCTGCTCGACCAGCAGAAGGGGCGGCGCTGACGATCCGTCGAGGC
>NZ_BMVW01000021.1:26952-113160 GCF_014650915.1 Streptomyces poonensis
TGGCCTGTGGCCACCGCCCGGCCGTTCAGCGCGCCATGGTCTCCACCAGCACGCTCCCCGACGACCGCGCGACGATGAACGACTCACCCTTCACGGCCTTCGAATCCAGTGCGATGCGGTGGCGGCCGGCCGGCAGAGTGCCGTCGAAGATCTCCTGTGTGCGGGGGCGGTACAGCCGGTCCAGCCGGTACGCGGTCAGCCGCACCCGGCAGGTGGAGGTGACCTCGACGCCCGCCGCGCCGTCGGCGGCGACCAGCCGGACCAGACGGCGCCGTTCCGGCGGGCTGCGGTCCAGGGCGTTCTCGATCTGGGCCACCAGCAGGGGGATGATCGGGGCGAGCCCGTCGACGTACGCGACGTCGACCCCGGCACGCTCGAAGGACCGTCGTACGGCGGTGCGCCGCTCCTCGTCCACCGCCCGCCCGAAGGCGACCGCGCCGTAGGCGCGCAGCTCGTCGGCGGGCACCGCGGCGGCGTCCTGGGTGATGTCCGCGCCGATGCCGATGGTGCGCAGCGCGGCGGCGAGCCGGGCGAGCACGGCGACACGGGCGCCGATCAGGAGCACACGCCGGCTCGCGGACTCGTCGGGGGTCTCGGTGAGCAGGGAGCCCAGGGCGTCGCGGTAGGCGTCGCCGCGGAACCGGAACGGCCCTATGCCGTGGTAGCCGTTCAGCTCCAGGTCGGCCTCCTCCCGCGTCTGCCAGGCGAAGTCGCGCCAGACGTAGTCGTCGCCGTCCCGCTCGATGACCGCGGTGACCGCTCCGCAGGCGAGGTCCTCGCACTCGGGGCAGCCGTATATGACGTACCGGCCGCCGGTCAGCGGGGCGTCGGACTCCAGCAGCAGGCCGCGCACCTGCGCGGTGAAGATGGCGGGCGGGACGTCGGAGGCGAGCGGGGAGACGGCGTCTAGGTCGGAGAGCCGGAACAGCAGCGGGCGCCCGTCGACGATGAAGTCCACGAAGTCCCGGTGCACTTGGTAGTCACCGTTGGCGAGGACGCCGCCGGCGCGTATGGCCGGTGCCAGGCCGAAGGTCGCGTACTCGGGATGCTCGGCAGACATGGTGTGAGTATCCCCAGAGCGGGACCGATGTGAGCACGGCATGACATATTCCGCTACCGTCGCCGGGTGACGGGACGGGCGAGCGGTGATGTGATCGTGGTCGGGGGCGGGGTCATCGGACTGACGACGGCCCTGGTCCTCGCGGAGGACGGACGGCGGGTGCGGGTGTGGACGCGGGAGCCCGCGGAGCGGACCACCTCGGCCGTCGCCGGCGGACTGTGGTGGCCGTACCGGATCGAACCGGAGGCGCGCGTCGGTGCCTGGGCGCTGGAATCGCTCGCCGAGTACGAGCGGCTGGCGGCGCGGCCGGACGAGACGGGCGTACGGATGGTCGAGGGGGTACACGGCGAGACGCGGCTGGACGGGCTGGGCGCGTGGGCGGCGCGGGTGCCCGGGCTGCGGGCGGCGACCTCCGCGGAGTACGCGGGCGCCGGCCTGTGGGCGCGGCTGCCGCTGATCGACATGCCGGCGCATCTGCGGTGGCTGCGGGAGCGGCTGGCCGCAGCGGGCGGGGTGGTGGAGCAGCGGGCCGTGACGGACCTCGCCGAAGCCGTCGCCGCCGCGCCGGTGGTGGTGAACTGCACCGGTCTCGGTGCCCGGGAACTGGTCCCCGATCCGTCCGTACGGCCTGTGCGGGGGCAGCTGGTCGTGGTGGAGAACCCGGGCGTCACCACCTGGCTGACGTCGGTGGACCATGCGTCGGCGGCCAGTACGTATCTGCTGCCGCAGCCGGGCGGGCTGATCCTCGGCGGGACGGCCGAGGAGGACGACTGGTCCACGGTGCCCGATCCGGCCACGGCCGAGGCGATCGTGCGGCGCTGCGCCGCGATGCGTCCGGAGGTCGCGGGGGCGCGGGTGCTGGACCACCGCGTGGGACTGCGGCCGTCCCGCGCCGCCGTGCGCCTGGAGCGTGCGTCCCTGCCGGGCGGACGGGTGCTGGTGCACAACTACGGTCACGGCGGCGCGGGCGTCACCGTCGCCCGGGGCTGCGCCCGGGAGGTGGCGCGGCTGGCGGCCGGACGGGAAGCCGCCCCGTGAGCGGGGCGACCGCGGGCTCTGGTGCCCCGGCTGCGCCGCGGGCGCTGATCCCGGAACCGCCCCTTCAGCGGCGACCGCCGGTCAGTGCTCGTCCCACGGTGATGGCGGAGCGGCTGACAGCCGGG
The DNA here is from genome assembly GCF_014650915.1 of Streptomyces poonensis. Lineage (GTDB taxonomy): Bacteria > Actinomycetota > Actinomycetes > Streptomycetales > Streptomycetaceae > Streptomyces > Streptomyces poonensis. Next base: position 29,176 of record NZ_BMVW01000021.1, read on the forward strand.
CCGGGGGCGTTCGTGGAAGGGCCGGCAGCGGGCACCGCTGCCCGCTGCCGGCCCTTCGGCGTTGAGCACCCGCCGGTCAGTGGTGCTTGCCGATCGGGTCGCCCTCCGTCTCCGTGCCCGGTCCGGGCCCGATACGGATCTCGAAGTCGCCGTCGTACCTCTTGTGGCCCTCGATGACGGCCTGTTCGACGGCCTCGCCGGCCATCTCCTCGCGCACGATGATCGGGTCCTTGCGCAGGTCGCGCATGAGGGCGACGCACATGCCGGTCATCACCAGCACGAACGGCGCCGCCGCGAGGATCGTGAGGTTCTGCAGACCGGTGAGCGCGTCGCCCTCGCCGCTGCCGACGAGCAGCATGACGGCGGCGACGGCGCCGGTGACCATGCCCCAGAACACGACGACGAACCGGCCGGGCTCGAGCGCGCCCTGCTGCGAGAGGGTGCCCATCACGATGGACGCGGCGTCGGCTCCGGAGACGAAGAAGATGCCGACCAGGATCATCACCAGCAGGCTGGTGACCGTGGCGGCGGGGTAGTCCCGCAGCACGGCGAAGAGCTGTCCCTCGGGCGTGGACTCGTCGCCGAGCTGCCGCCGCTCCTGCATCTTCATGGCCGTACCGCCGAAGATCGCGAACCAGATCAGGGTGACCGTGCTCGGGACGAGGATGACGCCGCCGACGAACTGGCGGATCGTGCGGCCGCGGCTGATGCGGGCGATGAACATGCCGACGAACGGCGTCCAGGAGATCCACCACGCCCAGTAGAAGACCGTCCAGCTGCCCAGCCAGTCGGCGACGCCGTCGCCGCCGGACGCCTCGGTGCGGCCGGCGAGCCGGGGCAGTTCGCCGAAGTAGGCGAAGACCGACGTGGGCAGCAGGTCGAGGACGATGATCGTCGGCCCGACGACGAACACGAACACGGCGAGAATCACCGCCAGCACCATGTTCGTGTTGGACAGCCACTGGATACCCCGCTCCACGCCGGACACCGCCGAGGCGACGAAGGCCAGGGTGAGGACGGCGATGATGACGACGAGCAGCCCGGTGCTCACGTCGTCCATCCACTCCAGTTCCCGCACGCCGGAGCCGATCTGCAGGGCGCCGAGGCCGAGGGATGCGGCGGAACCGAAGACGGTGGCGACGATCGCGAGGATGTCGATGACCCGGCCGACCGTGCCGTTCGCGTGCTTCTCGCCGATCAGCGGCGTGAACACGGCACTGATGGTCTGGCGGCGGCGCTTGCGGAACGTGCTGTACGCGATGCCGAGGCCGACCACCGCGTAGATCGCCCACGGGTGCAGTGTCCAGTGGAACAGGGTGGTCGCCATCGCCGTCTCCATGCGCTCCCCGGAGTTGGCGGGGCTGGTGCCCGGCGGCGGTTGGACGTAGTGGGAGAGCGGCTCGCTGACGCCGTAGAACATCAGGCCGATGCCCATGCCGGCGCTGAACATCATCGCCACCCAGGAGACCGTGCGGAACTCCGGCCCCTCGCCCTCCCGGCCCAGATGGATCCGGCCATAGCGGCTGATCGCGAGCCAGAGGGCGAACACCACGAAGGCGGACGCGGCCAGCATGAACGCCCAGCCGCCGTTGTGCATGAGCCCGCCGAGCATCGCGCCCGACGCACTCTGCAGCGAGTCGGTCGCGATGGCGCCCCACAGCACGAAGGCCAAGGTGAGCACGGCTGTCACGCCGAAGACGATGCGGTCCGTCTCCGGCCGTCCGCCACCGCGGAGGCCCGCTTCCGAACCCGGAAACGCGCCTCCTTCGTGATAACTGGGTGTCCGATGCTGATCACGCGTCACAGGCAGAGCCATTCCCCGATGGCTGGAACGGAGCTACTCCTTCCCCCGATCGGCCCTGCCACCTGTGAGGCTCGACGCAACCGTCTGCGATCCGTATCCGTCACTCAGCAGTCGGGGTCGGGTGCCCCGGCGGTCAGCCGGTACGGCGCCCGCTCGTCGAGCAGCAGGGGCACCAAAGCGCGCAGCGGCTGGCGCAGCGGTACCAGAACACCGGCGCCGTGGTCCCCGTGGTCCCCGGAGGCGGCGTGCCGTACGCGCACCCCGTGCAGGGCGAGCTCGTCCTTGACCTCCCCGTACTGTTCACCGGTGAGCCGGTAGCCGCAGGGCGGGTCCTCGATCACCTCGGTGGGTTCGGCGGGGTCGTTGTCCGCGCCGCCTATGTACACCGGGCCGGTGTCCCGCAGACCGGCGCGCCGGGCGCCCGCGGTCGCCGCGTCGACCTGCCGTCCGCGCTCGCCCGCGAAGGCGAACAGACCCTTCAGCGCGGCGAGCTGTGAGGACACCCGGCGGCGGTTGTTGACGGATTCGGCCACCTGGGTCAGCGGCTCGACCCGGCTCTCGATGAGCAGTCCGACCGCGTGCTTGACGCCGGACGTGTTGCGCAGGATGCGCTCCTGGCCGTCGCCCGCGACCTGCCGGACCGGTTCGCCGGTGACGGGGTCGGTCCAGATGCCGTACGTCCCGGTCGTGTACCCGGCGACCTCGGCGGCGGGGCGCACGTAGGACCGCGACAGGGTCCGCGCCTCGTCGTGGACGGCCGTGCCGGTGTTGAGGTTGCGCGGCCAGAGGTCGAACAGGTCCTTGTCGTAGTAGCCGGGTGTGCCTCCGTACTCGTGCAGGTCATAGACGACGTCCGGGGCCCGGTCGCGGACGACGGCGGCCAGGGCGCGTGCCTCGGCCGTCCGGAGCGCCAGGTGGTCGCGGTTGACGTCGACGCCGTCACTGTTGCCGCGGGTGTCGGCGGCCCGGCCGTCGGGGTTGGCGGTGGGCACGACGAGCACGGTGGTGCCGTCCAGGAACCTCCTGGTGCGCCTGTCCTTCGCGTACGCGAGATCGCGGACCGTGGTGAGGCAGGCCTCCCGGCCGGACGGCTCGTCGCCGTGCTGGCTGCACACGAGGAGCACGGTGCGGGTCGTGGGGCGTGCGCCGCCGATCCGGACGAGCTGGAGGGGGCGGTCCTGGTCGGTGGTGCCGATGCGGCTGACCGACACGCGGTCGCTCGCGCGGTCCACCGCGGCGAGGAACGTCCACTCCTCCGGCTGGCTGGTCCAGCGCGCACCGTTCGTACGTTCGAATCCGGTGCGCGGTGGGACGCCGCCGTCCCGGGCGTGCGCCGGTGCGGACATCAGGCCGGCGGCGGTGACGGCGAGGGCGGCGGTGGCCGCCGTGGCGAGCGATCTCCAGGTTCTCCGGCTCTCCCGGGTCGTGCGGCGCCTGCGGCGCGCTGGTGTCGGTGTCGGCATGGGCGGACGGTACAGCGGTCAACCGCGGCGCAGAAGAGGGCCGTTCGAGACAGACGGGGCAGATGGACAGAAGGGATAGAGGGGGCAGAGGGAGTGGGCGAGGGTGTCAGGGGTTCCGGTCTCAGGAGCGGGGTTCCGCCCGGGACGTGATCCGTTCGCCCACCACGCGGCTCGCGAGGTCCGAGGCGAGTTCCGAGACGTACATGCGCAGCTCGGCCTCGGCGGCGGCGTGCTCGGCCGCTGTCCGGGCGCGTTCCCCGGCGAGGAGGGCGTCGCACTCGCGCCGACCGTCCGCCCGTGCGGCCGCGACCAGCCCGCTGCCCTGCTCCCGCGCCTGCTGCCGGGTGCGGGCGGCGTCATGGCGTGCCTCGGCGAGCACGGACGCGGTCTCTGCCCGCTTCTCCTCCGCCTCCGCCAGCACCGCCTCGGCCCGCCGCCGGGCACCCTCGGTCGCCTCCTCGCGCTCGGCGAGCACGCGGTTGATCCGGGGCAGCAGCCGGGAGACGACGTGATAGGCGAGCGCGAACAGCGCCAAGGCGATGACCAGGTGCTCGACCCTCGGGTTCAGTGGACCGATGGGGTAGGGCAGAAGATCCATACTCGTGGCCTACCCGTTCAGGCACACGAGGCATCGCACATACGCGCCAAGTTTGGCCGGCAATCGACCGTCACAGTCCACCGAAGGCCCGTCGACGGCCGGCCGTCCGGCCGTCGACCATCCCCTCAGCCTTCTCAGTCTCCTCAGTCCCGGTGGTCGTACACCGTCACGGATATCCCGCGCCGTATCAGCCGGTCCATGACGAGCGGCTCGATCCGTGGCCACTTCCCGCCCGCGAGACCGCAGCCGATCCGGGGCATGTGCACGGACGCGCCGAGCGCGAGCGCCTCGTCGGCGAGCCGGCCGAGCGCAGTGTCGATCGCCTCGTAGCGGACCGGCACTCCCTTGCTGCCCGTCTTCGTGCCCCGCTGGCCGATCATGTTGGCCACCCACACGTACCGTTCGACCTGGACGAGCTGGAGCGCGCCGAGCCCGAAGTCGTTCGCCGCGCGGTCGCGGTGCCAGGCCCGGTACGCCGCCTCCGGTTCCGGCCAGTGGCGTGACAGCGCCAGGACGAAGCCCTTCCCCCAGCCCCCGATGTCGTTGCAGACATGGGCGATCACCTTGACGCCCTTCCCCGACGGCAGGGCGGCGTCACCCCGGACATACGCGATCTCCGACATGACGCCACCGTAGGGGCAGCCACTGACAGTGGCCGTGACCTGCTACTTCGTGAGCTTCGCCGACTGTCCGGACGGGTTCTCGGCCGCGTTGCGGCCGACCCGGCGGCGGATCCCGAACCAGCCGACGACCAGCAGGACCGCGATCAGCGGGATCAGCAGCAGCGTGCGACGGCCGACCTCGGGGTCGTTCCACATCAGGCCCAGCACGGCCAGCAGGAAGGCGATCGTGGCGATCTCGGTGACCGGGCTGCCGGGCAGCCGGAAGGACGGTCGCTCGACCAGGCCCGCCTTGGCACGGCGGACGAAGATCAGGTGGCAGATCATGATGATCACCCAGGTGCTGACGATACCGAGGGACGCCACGTTGAGGACGATCTCGAAGGCCTGGGAGGGCATGAGGAAGTTGAGGCCCACGCCGAGCACGCACACCCCGCAGGTGAGCAGGATGCCGCCGTACGGGACCTGGCTGCGGTTCATCCGCGCGGTGAACCTCGGCGCGGAACCCGCCATGGCCATGGAGCGCAGGATGCGGCCCGTGGAGTACAGGCCCGAGTTGAGCGAGGACATCGCGGCGGTGAGGACGACGAGGTTCATCACGTCGCCCGCCGCCGGGACGCCGATCCGGGAGAGGACCGTGACGAAGGGGCTCTCGTCCGCCGAGTAGACCGAGCCGGGCAGCAGCAGGGCCAGCAGGACGACCGAGCCGACGTAGAACAGGCCCACGCGCCACATGATCGAGTTAACCGCGCGCGGGACGACCTTCTCGGGCTCGGCGGTCTCGCCCGCGGTGACGCCGACCAGTTCCAGGGCGGCGTACGCGAAGATCACGCCCTGCATCACGATGACGACGGGCATGACGCCGTGCGGGAGGATCCCGCCGTTGTCCGTGATCACGCTCAGGCCGGGCGTCTGGCCGCCGACGTCGTGCTGGGTGGCCAGCAGGAAGATGCCGACCAGCATGAACGCGACCAGCGTGGCGACCTTGATGATCGCGAACCAGAACTCCATCTCGCCGAAGATCTTGACGGAGACCAGGTTGACGGCCAGGACGACCGCGAGGGCGATCAGCGCCAGCACCCACTGGGGGATGTCGGTGAAGAAGCTCCAGTAGTGCGTGTACAGCGCGATCGCGGTGATGTCGGCGATGCCGGTCGTGGACCAGTTGAGGAAGTACATCCACCCGGCGACGTACGCGCCCTTCTCACCGAGGAACTCGCGCGCGTACGACACGAAGGAGCCGGAGGAGGGCCGGTAGAGGACCAGCTCGCCGAGGGCCCTGACCACGAAGAAGGCGAAGACGCCGCAGACCAGGTAGGCGAGGGCGAGCGCGGGGCCCGCGCTGTGCAGGCGCCCGCCGGCGCCCAGGAAGAGGCCGGTGCCGATCGCTCCCCCGATGGCGATCATGTTGATGTGGCGGGCCTTGAGGTCCTTGCTGTAACCGGCGTCGCCCGCGTCAGCGGGCCCGTGGGCCGCGTCGGTGCGGGCTGCGGCCGGTGCCGTGGAGACGGCGTCCTTGCTCACGGGTGGATCCAAACTCTGATGCCCCCGGGCGGGTCGCGCCCGGGTGTCGTGTTGTGCCTGGTCGGCGCTCGAGTGTAGGCACAGACCAAGGGGCCACGTTCCCCCGGGGACCGCCCCGCGCGCGGTAACGGATCTCACAGAGCGGCTCATCTCACATGGTCAGCGGGGGTGAGCACCATGGTCCCGGGGACCCGCACCATGGTCACCGGGTCGTGGACAACGGGTTTCACACCATTGGTGAGACAGCGATACTGCTGTACATGACGACCCAGGCCGAAGGGCCCACCCTCACCGTCGACGAACTGGCCGCGCGGGCGGGCGTCACGGTGCGCACGGTCCGCTTCTACAGCACCCGGGGGCTGCTGCCGCCGCCGGTGATCGGCCCGCGCCGGGTGGGGCACTACGGCCTGGAGCACCTGGCCCGGCTGGAGCTGATCGACGCGTTGCAGCGCCAGGGCATGACGCTGGCGGCCATAGACCGCTACCTCCAGCAGCTGCCGCCGGACCTGAGCGCCCACGACCTCGCCCTCCACCGCGCGGTGGTGGCCTCCTGGGCACCGGACACCGTGGAGACCCTGACCCGGGACGAGCTGGACCGGCTGGCGGGCCGGGCGCTGAGCGAGGAGGACGTGGCCCGGCTGGGGGCGATGAACGTGGTCGCGCCCGCGGACGACGGCTCCCTCCAGGTCGACACCGGCCTCCTCAGGCTCGGGGTCCAGCTCCTCGACGTACCGCTGTCCCACGAGACGGTCCTCGCGGCCCGCACCGTCCTCCTCGACCACTCCCGCGCGGCGGCCCATGCCCTGTCGCGGCTGCTGCGCGACGCTGTGGCCGAACGCGATCCGCAGGCGGTGAAGTCCCTGTCGGCGCACATGCAGCCGCTGGTCGTACAGGCGCTGCTGACGACGTTCCAGCGGTCGCTGCGGGAGGAGCTCCGGGAGTGGCTGAAGGAGACCTGAGCCGGCCGCGCGGCCGGAGACCTCACCCGGGACCTCGTCCAGGGCCTATCCGGGCACCGGGCCGCCCGCCACGTTGAGCGTCTGCCCGGTCACGGTGCCGCTGCCCTCGTCCACCACGTACATCAGCGTCGACACCAGGTCGGCGGGCTCCTGGACGGCCGGCGCGGCGTGCGGCGTGCGGGGGGCGATCGCGTTGACGGTGATGCCGTACGGGCCGAGGGCCGAGGCCAGCACCCGGGTGAAGCCGATCAGGGCCGCCTTCGAGGTGACGTACGGCACCATCGTCGGCGGGGCGGACAGGACGGCCGACGAGGCGATGTTCACGATGCGGCCCCAGCCCGCCGCCTTCAGGTACGGCAGCACGGCACGGGTCAGCAGGTACGGCGCCTCCAGGTTGAACCGCATCACATGGCGCCACTCCTCGGGCGTGATGTCCTCGAAATCCGCCTCGGGCACCGTCTCCGCGTTGTTGACCAGCACGTGCAGCGTGCCGAACCGGTCGATGACCTGTTCCAGCGCCTGGCGGAGCTGCTGTTCGTCGGTGACGTCGGGGACGACCAGCTCCACATAGTCGAGAATCTTCCCGGCCGTCTCGGGCTGCGGCTGGAGGTCCAGTCCCGCGACCCGGTAGCCGCGCCCCGCGAGCGCGACGGCGAACTGCTGCCCGAGGCCCTGGGCCGCTCCGGTCACCAGGGCTGTGCGCGTCTCCATGGGCCGAGTCTTGGTGAGCCGCCGGGCGGCGGCAAGGGCGCGTTCCACTCGTCCGGAACGGGCCCTTGCCGCGCGCTCGGCCCGGCTGGGGCGGCGGCTCAGCCGCGCCTCAGCCGTCGCTGAAGGTCTCGCCCCGCTCGGCCTTCTCCACCAGCAGCGCCGGCGGCTGGAAACGGTCCCCGTAGCGTTCGGCGAGCTCCCGCGCGCGGGCTACGAAGCCGGGCAGCCCGCCCTCGTAGCCGTTGACGTACTGGAGCACGCCGCCGGTCCAGCCGGGGAAGCCGATGCCGAGGATGGAGCCGATGTTGGCGTCGGCTACGGAGGTCAGCACGCCTTCCTCCAGCAGCCGGACGGTGTCCAGCGCCTCGGAGAACAGCATGCGCTCCTGCATGTCCTCGAACGGGATCCGCTTGCCGGGCTCGGTGAAGTGCTCGCGCAGGCCGGGCCAGAGGCTGCCCCGCTTGCCGTCCTCGCCGTACTCGTAGAAGCCGGCGCCGCCGCTGCGGCCGGTGCGCCCGAACTCGTCGACCATGCGGTCGATGACCGCCTCGGCAGGGTGCGGGGTCCAGGTGCCGCCCGCCTCCTCGACGGCCCGCTTCGTCTCCTGGCGGATCTTCCGCGGCAGGGTGAGGGTCAGCTCGTCCATCAGGGAGAGCACCTTGGCGGGGTAGCCCGCCTGGCCCGCGGCCTGCTCGACGGAGGCGGGCTCGATGCCCTCGCCGACCATGGCGACGCCCTCGTTGATGAAGTGGCCGATGACGCGGGAGGTGAAGAAGCCGCGGCTGTCGTTGACGACGATCGGCGTCTTGTTGATCTGCCGGACCAGGTCGAAGGCGCGGGCCAGGGCCTCGTCACCGGTGCGCCGCCCCTTGATGATCTCGACGAGCGGCATCTTGTCGACCGGCGAGAAGAAGTGCAGCCCGATGAAGTCGGTCTGCCGCTCCACGCCCTCGGCGAGCTCGCTGATGGGCAGGGTGGAGGTGTTGGAGCAGAGCAGCGCGTCCGGGGCGACGACGTTCTCGATCTCCTGGAACACCTTGTGCTTGAGCGTGGCGTCCTCGAAGACCGCCTCGATCACCGCGTCACAGCCCGCCACGTCGGCGGCCTCGGCGGTGGGCGTGATGCGGGCGAGCAGCGCGTCGGCCTTCTCCTTGGTCGTACGGCCCCTGCCGACGGCCTTGGCGCACAGCTTCTCGGAGTAGCCCTTGCCCTTGAGCGCGGCCTCCAGGGACACGTCCTTCAGGACGACCTCGATGCCCGCGCGGGCGCACGAGTAGGCGATGCCCGCGCCCATCATCCCGGCGCCGAGCACGGCGACCTTGCGGACCTTGCGGGGCTCGACGCCCTTGGGGCGGTTGGCGCCGGAGTTGACGGCCTGGAGGTCGAAGAAGAACGCCTGGATCATGTTCTTCGCGGTCTGCCCGGTGAGCAGCTCGGTGAAGTAGCGCGCCTCGATGACCTGGGCCGTCGCGAAGTCGACCTGGGAGCCCTCCACGGCGGCCGCCATGATGGCGCGGGGCGCCGGGTAGGGGGCGCCGTTGAGCTGCTTGCGCAGGTTGGCGGGGAAGGCGGGCAGGTTCGCCGCGAACTTCGGGTTCGCCGGGGTGCCGCCGGGGATCCGGTAGCCGGGCCGGTCCCAGGGCTGCTGCGACTCGGGGTTCGCCTCGATGAAGGCGCGGGCCTTGGCCAGCATCTCCTCCGGCGTGGCGGCGAGCTCGTGGACGAGGCCGTTGTCCAGGGCGCGCTGCGGGTTGTACTGGGTGCCCTGGAGGAGCACCTTGAGCAGGGCGTCGGTGATGCCCATGAGGCGTACGGTGCGGGTGACGCCGCCGCCCGCCGGGAGCAGGCCCAGGGTGACCTCGGGGAGGCCGATCTTGGAGCCGGGCGCGTCGAGGGCGACGCGGTGGTGGCTGGCGAGGGCGATCTCGTAGCCGCCGCCGAGGGCCGCGCCGTTGATGGCCGCGACGACCGGCTTGCCGAGGGTCTCGATACGGCGCAGGGAGTCCTTGATCTCCATGCCGGTGTCGAACGCGTCCTGCGCGTTCTCGGGACCGACCTTGATCATGTCCTTGAGGTCGCCGCCCGCGAAGAACGTCTTCTTGGCGGAGGCGTAGATGATCCCGCGGATGGAGTCCTTCTCGGCCTCCGCGCGGTCGGCGACCGCCTTGATGGAGGCCCGGAAGGCCTGGTTCATCGTGTTGGCGGACTGGTTGGGGTCGTCCAGGACGAGGGTGACGACACCGGTGTCGTCCTGTTCCCAGCGGATGGTGGTGGGCTCGGTCATGACGTGGGTCTCCGGTCTGCGTGAGAAGTCTCGTGGGCCGCTCGTGGTCCGCTGGGGTTACAGGCGCTCGACGATCGTGGCGATGCCCATGCCGCCGCCCACGCACAGCGTGGCCAGCCCGTACCGCTTGTCCTGGCGCTCGAGCTCGTCGACGAGCGTGCCGAGGATCATGGCCCCGGTCGCGCCCAGGGGGTGGCCGAGCGCGATGGCGCCGCCGTTGACGTTGACCTTGTCCAGGGAGAGCCCCATGTCCTTCACGAAGCGGAGCACGACCGCCGCGAAGGCCTCGTTGATCTCGACCAGGTCGATGTCGTCGATGGTCAGCCCGGCCTTCGCCAGGGCCTTGCGGGTGGCGGGTGCGGGACCGGTGAGCATGATGGTGGGCTCGGAGCCGGAGACGGCCGCGGAGACGATCCGCGCGCGCGGGGTGAGCCCGTAGCGCTCGCCGACCTCCTTGGAGCCGATGGCGACCAGGGCCGCGCCGTCCACGATGCCGGAGGAGTTGCCCGCGTGGTGGACGTGGTCGATCTTCTCGACCCAGTGGTACTTCTGCAGCGCCACGGCGTCGAAGCCGCCGAGGTCGCCGATGTCCGCGAAGGACGGCTTGAGCTTCGCGAGGGAGTCGGCGGTGGTGCCGGGCCGGATGTGCTCGTCGTGGTCGAGGACGACGAGCCCGCTGCGGTCGGTGACCGGGACGACGGAGCGCTCGAACCGGCCGTCCTTCCAGGCGGTGGCCGCCCGCTCCTGGGACAGCGCCGCGTACTCGTCGACGTCGCGCCGCGAGAAGCCCTCGATGGTGGCGATGAGGTCGGCGCCGATGCCCTGCGGTACGAAGTTGGTGGCCAGGTTGGTCATCGGGTCGGCGAACCAGGCGCCGCCGTCGGAGGCCATCGGCACGCGCGACATCGACTCGACGCCGCCCGCGAGCACCAGATCCTCCCAGCCGGAACGGACCTTCGCCGCCGCCATGTTGACGGCTTCGAGGCCTGATGCGCAGAAGCGGTTCTCCTGGACGCCGGCGACCGTGTCGGGCAGTCCGGCGGCGATCGCGGCGATGCGGGCGATGTCGGAGCCCTGGTCGCCGACGGGGCCGACGACACCGAGCACGATGTCGTCGATCGCGGCGGGATCGAGGCCGGGGAAGCGGCGCCTGACCTCGTGGATCAGTCCGGTCACCAGGTCGATGGGCTTGGTGCCGTGCAGGGCGCCGTTCGCCTTGCCGCGCCCGCGCGGGGTGCGGATCGCGTCGTACACGTACGCTTCGGTGCTCACGGGTGTGGCCTTTCGGGTGGCGGGAGGGTGGGCCGTTCGGAGGTGTCGGAAAGGGCGGCGGGACCGGTCATCGGCCGTCCTTCAGCAGACGGGGTATGCCCCAGTCGCGGGCCACGTCCGCGGTGCCGTCGCCCGGCCGGGCGGGGCCACCGCGTACGGAGGCGGGGGTGGCGGAGAAACGGGGCGCGGGCGCGGGCTGGGTGATGCCGTCCGCCTCGGTGAACGTGCCGCGTGCGGCGAGGTGCGGGTGGTGCGGTGCCTCGCGCAGCGACAGCACGGGCGCCACGCACGCGTCGGAGCTCGCGAAGACGGCCGTCCACTCGTCGCGCGTACGGGTTCTGAAGCGGGCCGCGACCGTCTCGCGCAGCTCGTCCCAGCGCGCCAGGTCCCAGCGGTCCGGCAGCTGGTCCGCGATGCCGAGCAGTGCGGTGAACTCGTCGTAGAACTGCTGCTCCAGGGCGCCCACCGCCATGTACCGGCCGTCGGCGGTCTCGTACGTCCCGTAGAAGGGGCAGCCGCCGTCGAGGAGGTTGGCGCCGCGCCGGTCCTGCCAGCTCCCGGCGGCGAGCATGCCGTGGATCATCGTGGCGAGGTGCGCGGCGCCGTCCACGATGGCCGCGTCCACGACCTGTCCGGTGCCGGTCGCGCGCGCGTGGTGCAGGGCGGCGAGGACACCGACGACGAGGTAGAGGGAGCCGCCCGCGTAGTCGCCCAGGAGGTTGGCCGGGACGGCGGGCGGCTCGTCCGGATCGCCGATCATCCCGAGGACGCCGGTCGGCGCGAGGTAGGCGATGTCGTGCCCCGCGCGCGGGGCGAGCGGGCCCTGCTGTCCCCAGCCGGTCATCCGGCCGTAGACGAGCCGGGGATTGCGGGCGTGGCAGGCCTCCGGGCCGATCCCGAGGCGTTCGGCGACGGCCGGGCGGTAGCCCTCGATGAGAATGTCCGCGCGTTCGGCGAGGTCGAGCACGGTGTCCGGGCCGTCCTCGGCCTTGAGGTCGACGATCACCGAGCGTTTGTTGCGGTTGGTGACGTCGTACGCGGGGTCGATGCCGAGCGCCGTGCCGCCGGGGCGGTCCACCCGCACCACGTCGGCGCCGAGGTCGCCCAGCAGCATCGCCGCGAACGGCCCCGGGCCGATGCCGGCGAGTTCGACCACGCGCACGCCGCCGAGCGGGCCGCGCCCGGGCGTCCCTGCCACTGTCATCGCACCCCCTGCGATGTGACACTCCTGATGTAACACCAACGATGCTAAGAACGGGTTCCACTCGGCACAAGACCTGAACGAGCAAGCGCTTAGCCACGGTACCCCGGTGGCGGACGAGTCCCTCCGGGGCGCGCCCCCGGCCGGAACAGGGATGACGCGAGCGTCCCGCCGGCCCGGGCGCTCGTCCCGCACGCTAGCCTCGGCCACCCACAACGGCGCGGGCTAGGAGTGTCATGAGCATGCACGACGGAGCGGAGCGGGCCGACCTGCCGGCGGACCGGGCACACCGGCCTGACCGGGCACACCGGCCTGACCGGGCACACCGGCCGGACCGCGCGTACGACATCGTGCTCTTCGGTGCCACGGGATTCGTCGGCGAGCTCACGGCGGAGTACCTCGCCGCGCACGCGCCGCAGGACCTGCGGTGGGCGGTCGCGGGCCGCAGCGAGCGGAAGCTGAAGCGGCTGCGCGAGCGGCTGCCCGGCGGCGAGGGCGTCGGGGTGCTGACCGCGGACGCCGCCGATCCCGGCTCGGTGCGCGAACTCGCCCGCAGTACGCGCGTGCTGGCCACGACGGTCGGCCCGTACCTGACGTACGGCGGGGACCTCGTGGCCGCGTGCGCCGACGCCGGCACCGACTACCTGGACCTCACCGGCGAGCCGGAGTTCGTGGACCTGACGTACGTACGGCACGACGCACGCGCGCGGGAGACCGGGGCCCGGCTGGTGCACTCCTGCGGCTTCGACTCCGTCCCGCACGACCTGGGTGTGTACTTCACCGTGCGGCAGCTCCCGAAGGGGGTGCCGGTCACCGTGGACGGGTTCGTGCGGACCGGCGCGATGTTCTCGGGCGGTACGTTCGCCTCCGCGCTCACCCAGTTCTCGCGCGGGCGGCAGTTGCTGGCCGCGGCGCGGGACCGGCGGCGGCACGAGCCGCGGACGCCGGGGCGGCGGGTCCGTGCGGCACTGGGTGCGCCCCGGTTCGCGGGCGAGGTCGGCGCGTGGGCGCTTCCGCTGCCCACGATCGACGGGCAGGTGGTGGAGCGGTCGGCACGGGCGCTGCGGCGGTACGGGCCGGACTTCCGCTACCGCCACTACGCGGCCGTCGAGAGCCTGCCGTACGCGGTGGGCGGGACCGCCGCCGTGGGCGGGGTGGTCGCGGCCGCCCAACTGCCGCCCGCTCGGCGCTGGTTGTCGTCGCGGCTGAAGCCCGGTGACGGGCCGAGCGCGGAGCGGCGGGAGCGGAGCTGGTTCTCGGTGCGCTTCGTGGGCGAGGGCGGCGGGCACCGCGTGCTCACGGAGGTGTCGGGCGGTGATCCCGGTTACGGCGAGACGGCGAAGATGCTGGCCGAGTCGGCGCTGTGCCTGGCCCTCGACGGCCTTCCGCACACGGCGGGACAGGTCACGACGGCGGTCGCGATGGGCGACGCCCTGATCGGGCGGCTGCGCGCGGCGGGGATCGGGTTCCGGGTGGCCGCCTCACGGTGAGACGCCGCGCGGTCGGCGGGTGGGTCCGGTAATGACCGACTTCCTGGGGCAGGGTCCTTACCCGGCCCACCCGCTGACCGTGTAGACCATCCCGGCGACCCAGGCGAGGCCGGCGAGCACGGCGAGGACCAGCCCCGCCGTCACGGCCCGCCCGGCGGGCTGGACGGAACTGGCGGCGGGCTTCCGGGCGCGGCGTGTCGTCATGGGAACCAGCGTGCCCACCAGGGCGCCGTGCTCACATCCGTAGAGGTACTCAGACCGGGTACTCAGACGCGGCCTCTGACCGCACCCCGATCTCAGGCACCGGGCAACCCCCGTGCCCCGCCTCACACTTGAGCCTCCTTGAGTGCCCGCCGGCACAGCGCGTCCGCGCGACGGGTGGACTCCGGAAGCCGGTAACCGGACGTGAGCGCGAGGGTGTGCGCGCACGCGTTGTCGATGCTCACCCGGTGGCCGACGGACACGTACACCGGCTTGACGCCGTCCCGGGTGCGCAGCGCGCGGCCCACTTCCTCGGTGCCCGCGAGGAGCGGGGAGCTGCTCCCGCGCGCGGGACCCGGATCGTCGTGGGTGAAGGTGAAGGGGTTCTTGGCGACCCCGATGGCGGGGAGCCCGGTGAGGACGCCGAGATGGCTGGCGAGACCGAAGCGGCGCGGGTGGGCGAGCCCGTACCCGTCGCACACGACGAGCCCCGGGGCACAGGGCAGCGCCTCCAGGGCGGCGAGGACGGTGGGGATCTCCCGGAAGGCGAGCAGTCCGGGCACATACGGGAAGGAGACGCGGCCGACGGCCGTGGCCTCGGCGACCGTGCCGAGGGTCGCCGCGTCCAGGACCACGGCCGCCGCCACGACGATGTCCCGCGCGTCGTCGTAGGCGACGTCCACACCGGTCACGTGCCCGGTGCCGGGCGGCGGGCCGGTCTCGTCGAGGACCACCCCGCCGCGCAGCTCGTCCTGCACGGCCAGGGCCTGTTCTTCGGTCGCGGGCCAGCCCGCGGGGATCCGCACGGTCGTCATGGTGGTGCCGAGCCTACGGTCCCCGGGGCCGGGCGCCCGTGCCGGGCCCCGGCGCTGTTCGCCCAGGTCTCGGAACCAGGGCTTGCAACCACCAGGGCGTGGAATCAGGGCCTGGAAAGAAGGTCTGCCTGGCATATCAGGGTCTGGCCTGGCCTATCAGAGTTCGGTCTGGAATACATGGCTTGGACCCAAGGCTTCGGCCGGGGCCGGCGGCCCTACTTGCCCAGGGCCTTCTGCAGGTCGCTCTTGTTCATGTCCGACCGGCCGCGGATGTTCCGGCGCTTGGCCTCCTCGTACAGCTGGTCGTACGTCGGTCCCTGGGAGCCCTGGCCCGAGCGCCGGCCGCCGCGCTCGCCGGAGGACATGTCCTTGGTGGAGGTGCGGCTGGCCGTCTTGGACTCGCCGGACCGGGCCCGTTCCTTGTTGACGGTCCGGGCGGCGATCTCCTCGGCGCGCTGGGTGCTCTCGCCCCGGTCCTGGGCGCTCTTCTTGATGTGCTCGTACTGCCGTTCCCTCTTGGGGCTGGAACCGCGTGGCATGATCGCTCCTTTCCTTCTGCGAATCGGGTACCCCCTTCGCGGCCGTTGCACATCCCTCTCCTGGTCACCTTGCGCCCGATGGCGCAGCCCTGCGCCGCCGATGGCGCAGCCCCGCCCACCGCCCGTCCCGTGCGCCTCTCACAACCCGATGTCCCCGCAGCCCTCATGGCACTCGCCGCCCTTCCGCTCCCTCAGCGGCGTCCAGTTGGCCTGCGGCGGGAACCGTGGACCGCGCGCGCGTGTCCTCCCGGATGTCCAGGAAGAGCGGGACCGGAAATGGATCGCCACAGTGAATGGATTCGGTGACAGAGGTCACTCGATCCCCCAGTGCACGGAGTGACTCGTTCCATCGTCTCTTCAAGTGCCCGGCCGATGTTCGTCAGGTCCGTCAGGTCTGTTAAGTCGTCACGAGGGAGCAAGGCGTTGTCCACCGTCATCGAGCAGCCCGTCGAGGCCCGCCTCGTCGCCGCCGCACCGCGGATGCAGAGCATTCCCGCCACCCTCCACTACGACCGGCGCGACCCCTTCGCGGTCCGCATGACCTTCCCCGCCCCCGCCACGCTGGAGGGCGTCGAGGTCTCGTGGACGTTCGCCCGGGACCTGTTCGTGACCGGCCTGGAGGAGCGGGCCGGCCACGGCGACGTGAGGGTGCGGCCCTATGGGTACGAGCGTCTGGTCCTGGAGTTCCACGCCCCGGAGGGGACGGCCGTGATCCACGTCCGCGCGGACGAGGTACGGCGTTTCCTGGACCGTACGACCGAGGAGGTCCCCCTCGGCCGTGAGTACCTCCAGGTCGACCTCGACCACGACCTCGCGGAGCTGATGCGGGACGCCGCCTGAGCGACACCGCCTCGACATCGCCGGACACCCGGGGCACGGTCACCGGACTCAGGTGACCGCCGTGACCGTGACCACCGCGAACAGCGCCGTGCGCACCTCCCCGAGCACCTTCCGCAGGGCGGGGGCCGCGGCGCCGCTGCGTCCGGTCAGCGCCTCGACACGGGCCCTGTGCGCCTCACGCTCGCGGCCCGCGGCGAGGGCGACCAGGGCCGCGTCCCGCTCGGAGACCCCGTCCACCGAGAGCGGCCCCTGAAGGATCCGCCGGGCCTCCTGTCCCTGCGGGCCCGCTCCACCCTCCTGGGCCGGTGGCCATGGGCCATGGGCCACGTTAATTCGTTGACAGCCCGCGGAGCGCCCTCGTACCGTTCTTGACGGTCCTGTTGCCGTCGATTGGAGAAGGACGTTGCTCGTCTGAGGTCCTGAGACACCGCGTGAACACACCGTCGTGTGTGTGCGCAGCGTGCGACCTCGGCGTACGAGCCGTTCCTCCGGCGCGGGGCTTCCTTCTCGGCGTTCCTCCCTTCGCTCCCGCCTCATTCCGTCGCTCCGTCGCTCCGCGGTGTCTCTCACGCGTCTGCCCCTGACCGCACCAAGCAACCGTGAGGCCGCCATGTCAACATCCATCACCTGTACCTCCCTCTCCTTCGCCTGGCCCGACGGCACTCCCGTCTTCGACGACCTGCAGATCGCGTTCGGCCCCGGCCGGACCGGGCTCGTCGGCGTCAACGGATCGGGCAAGTCGACCCTGCTGAAGCTGATCGCCGGGGAGATCGTCCCGGCCGACGGCACGGTCCGCGTGGCGGGCGAGGTCGGCTACCTCCCGCAGAACGTGACGCTCGACACCGGCCTGCGGGTCGACGAGGCGCTCGGCATCGCGGGCGTCCGCGCCGCGCTGCACGCCATCGAGGCGGGCGACGTGGCCGAGGAGCACTTCACGGCCGTCGGCGACGACTGGGACGTCGAGGAGCGCGCCCGCGCGACCCTCGGCGAACTCGGGCTCGGCCACATCGACCTGGACCGCACCATCGGCGAGGTGTCGGGCGGCGAGTCGGTGCTGCTGCGGCTGGCCGCGCTGCTGCTGCGCCGGCCGGACGTGCTCCTGCTGGACGAGCCGACCAACAACCTCGACCTGTACGCGCGCCGCCGGCTGTACGACGCCGTCGCGTCCTGGTCCGGGGTGATGGTCGTCGTCAGCCACGACCGGGAACTGCTTGAGCTGGTCGACCAGATCGCGGACCTCCACTCCGGTGAGGTCACCTGGTACGGCGGCAATTACTCCGCGTACGAGGAGGCCCTCGCCACCGAGCAGGAGGCCGCCGAGCGGATGGTGCGCGTCGCCGAGGCCGACCTGAAGAAACAGAAGCGCGAACTGGTCGACGCACAGGTGAAGCTCGCCCGCCGCAGGAAGTACGGGCAGAAGATGTACGAGCAGAAACGCGAACCGAAGATCGTCATGGGGGCGCGCAAGCGCGCGGCCCAGGAGTCCGCGGGCAAGCACCGCATCCTGCACGAGGAGCGGCTCGCCGAGGCGAAGGAACGCCTCGACGATGCGGTGGAGGCCGTACGGGACGAGGACGAGATCCGCGTCGAGCTCCCGTACACCTCCGTACCGCCGGGCCGGAACGTCCTCACGATCCAGGACCTCCGGCTGCGGTACGGCGGCGAGGCCGGCGGCGTCCTCGATCTGCGCGGGCCGGAGCGGATCGCGCTGCTCGGCCGCAACGGCGCGGGCAAGACCACGCTGCTGCGCACCATCGCGGGCGAACTGGAGCCGGTGGCGGGCGAGGTGACGGCCCACGTGCCGCTGCGCTTCCTGCCGCAGCGGCTCGACGTGCTCGACGACGGGCTGACGGTCGCCGAGAATGTGGCCCGGTTCGCGCCGGGCGCCACCAACAACCGGGTCCGGGCGCGGCTGGCCCGCTTCCTGTTCAGGGGGGCGCGGGCCGACCAGCCGGCCGGGACGCTCTCCGGCGGGGAGCGTTTCCGGGCGGCGCTCGCCGCGCTGATGCTGGCGGAGCCCGCACCGCAGCTGCTGATGCTCGACGAGCCGACGAACAACCTCGACATGGCGAGCGTGCGGCAGCTCACCACGGCCCTGGAGTCGTACGAGGGAGCGCTGATCGTGGCCAGCCACGACCTGCCGTTCCTGGACTCCATCGGCATCACCCGGCGGCTGCTGCTGGAGGACGGGAAGCTGAGGGAAATCACGACAGAGGCTGTCGGGTATCCCTTCTAGCGTCGGGTGCATGAACCACGCCGACGTCAGTCACATCCGTATCTCAGGGGCCCGGGAGAACAACCTCAAGGACATCACCCTCCGTATCCCGAAAGGCCGGCTGACCGTGTTCACCGGCCTGTCGGGATCGGGGAAGTCCTCGGTCGTGTTCGACACGATCGCGGTGGAGTCGCAGCGCCAGCTGAACGAGTCGTTCACCTGGTTCATCCGCAACCGGCTGCCCAAGTACGAGCGGCCGCACGCGGAGGCCATCGAGGACCTCTCCCCCGCGATCGTCGTCGACCAGCGGCCGGTCGGGGGCCACTCCCGGTCCACGGTCGGCACGATGACGGACATCTGCTCCGTGATCCGCGTGCTGTTCTCCCGGCACGGCACGCCCAGCGCGGGCCCGGCGACCGCGTACTCGTTCAACGACCCGTCGGGGATGTGCCCGGACTGCGACGGGCTCGGGCGCTCGGTGCAGCCCGCCTGGGACCGGATCCTCGACGAGGACAGGTCCCTGGCGGGCGGCGCGGTCCGGTTCCCGCCGTTCGCCGCGGGCACCTGGCACGGGCAGACCTGGACGAACACTCCCGAGCTGGACCCGGACAAGCCGGTGCGGGACTTCACGGCGCGGGAGCGGCGTTTCCTGATGCGCGGCGCTCCCGGCAGCAAGGTGGAGGTGACGGGCTCCGGCGGCACCTGGAGCACCGACTACGAGGGGCTCGCCGACCGCTTCGAGCGCCTCTACCTCAAGCGGGACCTGTCGGGCATGAGCCAGAAGACACGCGACCTCGCGCAGCGCTTCCTCACCGAGGACACCTGCCCGGTCTGCGGGGGTGCCCGGCTGAACGCGGCGGCGCTGGCCACCCGCATCAACGGCCTGAGCATCGCCGACTGCACGCGCATGCAGGTCAGTGACCTCATCGGGATGCTGCGGCAGATCGACGACCCGGTGGCCGGCCCGATCGCGTCGGCCGCCGTCGCCGCGCTGGAGCGGATCGACGCCATCGGCCTCGGCTACCTCAGCCTCGACCGGGAGACGGCCACGCTGTCCGGCGGGGAGGGGCAGCGGCTGAAGACCGTACGGCACCTCGGGTCGAGTCTGACCGGGATGACGTACATCTTCGACGAGCCGAGCGTCGGGCTGCACCCGCGCGACGTGGGGCGCCTCGGTGATCTGCTGCTGCGGCTGCGGGACAAGGGGAACACCGTGCTGGTCGTCGAGCACGACCCGGACGTCATCGCGCTCGCCGACCACGTCGTCGACATGGGGCCGGGATCGGGAACGGGCGGCGGGCACGTCATCTTCGAGGGCACCCCGCGCGAGCTGGCGGCGGCCGACACCCCGACCGGGCGGTGCCTGCGGCGCCGTACGACCGTCAAGGAGCGGCCGCGGCGGGCGACGGGCGGGCTGTGGGTGAAGGGCGCGGACCGGCACAACCTGCGGGACGTGACCGTGGAGTTCCCCACCGGGGTCCTCACGGTGGTCACCGGGGTCGCCGGATCCGGCAAGAGCACCCTGGTCTCCGGCGCGTTCGTGGCGGCACACCCGGACGCCGTGGTCGTCGACCAGTCGTCGATCGGGATCTCGGCGCGGTCGACACCGGCGACGTACCTCGGCGTCATGGACACCGTACGGAAGATCTTCGCGCGCGAGACCGGCGCCGACGCGGGGCTGTTCAGCTTCAACTCGGCGGGTGCCTGCGGGACATGTCAGGGGCGCGGCATCATCTACACCGACCTGGCGTTCATGGACCCGGTGACGACGACCTGCGGGGACTGCGAGGGGCGGCGCTTCAAGGAGGAGGTGCTGCGGCTGACGGTGGGCGGCCGCTCCGTCGCGGACGTGCTGGACATGACGGCGGAGCAGGCACTGGACTTCTTCGCCGGCCGGGGCGACGGCCGAGACCATGAACAGGGCGTTGTCCAGAGCGTTGTCCAGGGAGACGACCGGGGCGTACGGCGCCGACTGGGGGCCCTGCGGGACGTGGGGCTGACGTATCTGACGCTGGGGCAGCCGCTGTCCACGCTCTCCGGCGGCGAGCGGCAGCGCATCAAGCTGGCCACCCGTCTGCACCGCACGGGCGTGGTGTACGTCCTGGACGAGCCGACGACCGGACTGCACATGGCGGACGTCGGCACGCTGCTCACCCTGCTCGACCGGCTCGTCGACGCGGGCAACACGGTCGTGGTCGTCGAGCACAACCTGGACGTCGTGGCGCACGCCGACTGGGTCGTCGACCTGGGTCCGGACGGCGGCCGGGACGGCGGCAGGGTGATCTTCGAGGGGACGCCGGGGCAACTGCTGGACGCACAGGGGTCGTTCACGGCGGAGCATCTGCGCCGGGTCGCCGGCTGAACGACCGGCGGCCCGCGGCGGCTCCCGCGGAGGTTCCTGGGTGGGTCCGTGCGCATCTGCGGGCGTTTTTGTCCCTGCGGACCCGGACTGCATGATGGGCCGGGATACCAACGGGCTTTCGAATACAAGGACGCCCGGAGCGAACACACCGCGAACACCAGGCGTACGCCACGAGAACGCCCGAGACGGAGATCCGCAGTGCCCAGCAAGAAGGCCCTCATCCGCCGCCCCAGCCCGCGTCTGAACGAGGGGCTGGTCACGCA
The DNA here is from genome assembly GCF_014650915.1 of Streptomyces poonensis. Lineage (GTDB taxonomy): Bacteria > Actinomycetota > Actinomycetes > Streptomycetales > Streptomycetaceae > Streptomyces > Streptomyces poonensis. Next base: position 50,337 of record NZ_BMVW01000021.1, read on the forward strand.
CGTCGAGCGCGGGGAGGTCGACGTCGATCTCGCGGTCGAGCAGTGGGAGGCGTACGCGGAGGCCCTGCGCGCACACGGCTGGGAGACCGTCGAGGTGGAACCCGCCGACGACTGCCCGGACTCGGTGTTCGTCGAGGACACGGTCGTGATGTTCCGCAACGTCGCCCTGATCACCCGGCCCGGCGCCGCCTCCCGCCGGGCCGAGACGGCCGGGGTCGAGGAGGCCGTGGCCGGGCTCGGCTGCTCGGTGAACTGGATCTGGGAACCGGGCACTCTGGACGGCGGCGACATCCTGAAGATCGGCGACACGGTGTACGCGGGCCGCGGCGGGCGCACCAACGCGGCCGGGATCCAGCAGCTGAGGGCGGCCTTCGAGCCGCTCGGGGCGCGGGTCGCGGCCGTACCGGTGAGCAAGGTGCTGCATCTGAAGTCCGCGGTGACCGCGCTGCCCGACGGCACGGTCGTCGGGCGCATCCCGCTCCTCGACGCCCCGTCACTGTTCCCGCGGTTCCTGCCCGTTCCGGAGGCGTCCGGGGCGCATGTGGTGCTGCTCGGCGGCGGCAAGCTGCTGATGGCCGCCAGCGCGCCCAGGACCGCCGAGCTGTTCGCGGACCTCGGGTACGAGCCCGTGGTGGTGGACATCAGCGAGTTCGAGAAGCTCGAGGGCTGCGTGACGTGTCTGTCGGTGCGGCTGCGGGAGCTGCACGCCTGATGGGGTGAACGCCCTCTCCGGACCCCACCCGTTCGGCCCCGGCGCCTTCGGGTCAGGGGCCTTTCACATGTCCGGATGAGCGTCCTGCGCATGCGGTGATCAGCGGTCTTTACGGCATGCTTAACCTACGGTCTCGTAACCTACGGTGTCGTAGGCTACGGTTTCGTAGGCTACGACACCGTAGGTTAGGGTCACCCGCTCGTGGCCACGCACGTCATCCCCGTCCCCATGGAGCAACTGTGTCGATCGCCTCTCCCTCTCTCGGCAGCTCGTCAGACTGGACCGACGCCCGCCTGCTGTACGCACTGGAGGAAGTGGTCGAGAAGGAACTGAACCGCCATCTGAAGGTCGCCAAGGACTGGATGCCGCACGAGTACGTCCCGTGGAGCGACGCCCGGAACTTCCCCGGCCTCTTCGAGGACGGCGACCCCTGGGAGAAGGAGCAGTCCAAGGTCACCGAGATCGGCCGCATAGCGCTGGTGGTGAACCTGCTGACCGAGGACAACCTGCCCAGCTACCACCACGAGATCGCCTCGCTCTTCGGCCGTGACGGCGCGTGGGGCACCTGGGTGCACCGCTGGACGGCCGAGGAGGGCCGCCACGGCATCGTGATGCGCGACTACCTGCTCGCCTCGCGCGCGGTGGACCCCGACAAGCTCGAGGCGTTCCGCATGGCGCACATGAGCGAGGGCTTCGAGTCGGACAACCGGCACTCGATGCTGCACTCCGTCGCGTACGTCGCCTTCCAGGAGCTGGCCACGCGCATCTCGCACCGCAACACCGGCCACCAGTCCGGCGACCCGGTCTGCGACCGCATGCTGGCGCGCATCGCGACCGACGAGAACCTGCACATGGTCTTCTACCGGAACCTGCTGCAGGCGGCGTTCGAGATCGCGCCCGACCTCACGATGCAGGCGGTCCGCGACGTCGTGGTGAACTTCCGCATGCCGGGCCACGGCATGCCCGGCTTCGAGCGCGCCGCCGCCCAGATGGCCATCGGCGGCGTGTACAACCTGCGCATCCACCACGACGACGTGCTCCAGCCGGTGCTGCGCTTCCTGAAGATCATGGAGATCGACGGGCTCGGCCCGGAGGGCCTGAAGGCACAGGAGGAGCTGGGTCTCTACATGGGCGGACTGGACGCGGAGGCCCGCAAGTTCGACGAGAAGCTGGAGGCGCGGCGGGCACGGATGGCGGCGCGGGCCGGCAAGTAGCCGGCGAAGCGGCAGACATCGGGGAAGCCTGCCGGAGACGCCTGCCGGAGACGCCTGCCGGAGGCTCCCGGGGGACGCCCGTGCCCGACGGCCCGCGGGCTCGGGCGTCCCCGGCGGACTTCCGTCCTGCGCACGCGGGATCACTCGCGCGCCGTCACCTCGGCCAGCGCCGCGTCGCGGACGTCGGGCACCGGGTGGCGGCGCAGTTCACCATGTACGTCGCGCCAGGGCGCGGGCCAGTCCGTACGGCCCCCGAGACGACCGGCTGTCCACTCGATGTCCCGTCCGACGGCCGCCGCCACGACCGCGAGCCCGCATTCGTACGGCCCGCGCCTCTCCAGCTCCTCCAGCACGGGCCGCAGCGGGTGGTCGAAGGGACGCGCCGGACGAGTTCGCGCATGCGCTGCGGGTACGGCAGGGGGTCGAGGGCGTGCAGCAGACTGTCGGCCTGCTGCCGCGGGGTGCTGTGCATGCGGGGATCGTGCCTGCTGCGGCGGGCCTCGCGTACTGACTAAGCCGTCAGCGTCCGATCCCCTTGTTCGGGTCGGCACGCCGGAGGCGGAGCCGCTCCTTCTCGGACAGTCCGCCCCAGACGCCGAAGCGCTCGTCGTTGGCGAGCGCGTACTCCAGACAGGCGGAGCGCATCTCGCACATGCCGCAGATGCGCTTGGCCTCCCGCACCGAGCTCCCCGGCTCGGGAAAGAAGAAGTCGGCCCCGGTCTGCGCGCACAGCGCCTGCTCCGGCCGGGCGACGGAAGGCGGGGTGAGTGTGTCGATGTACATGGACGGGATCGTGCCGGGCGGCGAAAAACGTTCGATCAACGCCGCATCAACGGGGGCGGACTCGCACCCGCCGGCTCCGCGCCGCCCCCGTACAGCACCAGGACAAATGCCCCGACGGGACATTGGGTAAGCGGCTGAGGTACGGCCTCGAGATCAGTGGAACCGTGGCCATCGGTGAGAACGACCGTGGAGCCGGAGCGTGACCCGCTCACAGCCCGGCACCCGCGAGGGCCTGGTCGCCGCCCGCGGCCGGCAAGGTCGGCGGACGGCCGACCGTGGTCGACGCGGACATCGTCCGGGCCGCCCGCGACATGCTGCCCAGCCCCGAGCACCCGATCACCTCGGTCGCCGAGTTGCTCGGCGTCAGCCCCGGCACCCTCTGCCCCCACGTCCCCGGCCTGCAGGAGCTGCGGGCCGCCCGTATCCCCGCACCACTCGACGGAGGCGCCCGGTGATCCCCGGACCGCACCGGACGAAGGGCGGCGCTTCTCAGCTTCCGGCCTCGGCGAGGCGTCGACCAGCCCAGCTCGCCTGCCCCCTTCGGCGCCTCAACCGTTCAGGACGACCACGAAGACGAGCGCCCATGGCTGTCCCGGGTTCCTTACCCCCGGAGCCGCGCTCAGGCCGAGGCGCGCCGCACCAGCGTGGTCGGCAGGACGACGCCGGACGGCGCGCCTCCCGCTCCGGGCTCCTCGGCCCCGCCGCCGCCCTGGCGGTCCAGTCCACGCAGCAGCAGGCTGGCCATCAACCGGCCCATCTCCTCCGTGTTCTGACGCACCGTCGTCAGCGGGGGGTCGGTCTGCTCCGCCACCGGCAGCATGTCGTCGAAGCCGACGAGGGCGACGTCCTCGGGAACGCGGCGCCCGAGTGTGCGCAGGGCGCGCAGCGCGCCCGAGGCGGACAGGTCGTTCGCGGCGAAGACGGCGTCCAGGTCCGGGCAGCGGTCCAGCAGCTCCCGCATGGCGCGCTCCCCGCCGGCCGGCGTGAAGTCGCCCTCGACGACCAGCCGCGGATCGGCGTCCGCCATGACGTCCCGGTATCCGTCGAGCCGGTCCACGGTCGAGGTCTGGTCGAGGGGGCCCGTGATGTGCGCGATACGGCTGCGGCCGAGGCCGAGGAGGTGCCGTACGGCGTCCCGGGCGCCACCGCGGTTGTCGCTGTCGACGTACGGCGTGGGCGCCGTGCCGCGCGCGCCCTCGCCCCAGCCGGGCCGCCCGCCGAACACCGTGGGGACGTCCGCGCCACGGATCAGCTCCGGCAGTGGGTCGTCGAGGTGCAGCGAGAACACGAGCGCGCCGTCGACGTGCCCGCCCGCGAGATAGCGTCCCACGCGCGCGTAGTCGTCCCGGCTCTCGGTGAGGAGCAGTACCAGCTGGGAGTCGTGCGCGGTCAGCTCCTTGCTGATGCCGCGCAGCTGGAGGGCGAAGAAGGGGTCGGCGAACACCCTGGTCTCGGGCTCGGCGATCACGACGGCGACGGCGTCGTGCCGTCGGGTGACCAGACTGCGGGCGGCCTGGTTCGGTACGTACCCGAGTTCCTCCACGGCCCGGCGCACCCGCTCGACGAGCGGTTCGCGCACGCCCTCACCGCCGTTGACGACCCGGGAGACGGTGGCCCGCGACACCCCGGCCCGCGCGGCCACGGCCTCCAGGGTGGGACGCGGCGCTGTCTCGGTCACTTCGTGGCTCCTCATCGGCGGCTGCCGGTCAGGATAGCCATGACCGGGGCCCGCGCGAGAGCGCTCCCCGGGTCCGCCGTCAGGGTTCTGGCCCCAGTTCGACAACGTCTGCCGGTCCGGGACGGCGCCCTCGACAAGGCGAGAGCTCCCCGATGAGGGGAAGCCCCCTACCAGGGGTGACGGCGTCCACCCATGGCCGGACCCTCCTCGCCCGGTGCCCCTCTGTCGCGGGTGACTCTCCAGGGCCGGGAGTTCAGCCCTGCGGCTCCTGCGGCTTGACGTCCAGTTCGCGCAGCTGCTGGTCCTTGAGCTCGGTGCGGGCCTCCGTGCGGTGGCCACGGGCGATGTAGTCCCGCACGACCGCCTCGATCGCGTCCTGAGGCGAACCGATTCCCGCCAGGACCATCGCCTCCACCACGAGTTCGGCGTCGAGACTGATGTTGACCTTCGCCACAGTGCCCCCCATCGCGTCGCATCCGCACTCTCATCACTGCGCGGCGCGGAGACCGCAGTTGTCAGTGTTCATGCTCATGGCCGCCCGGCTCGTACCCCGGGATCGTCCCGTCCGCCTTCTTCACCAGGAACAGCCCCACCATCCCCATGTCGGAGTGGCTCTGAACATGGCAGTGGTACATCCACGCACCGGCTCCCACCCCCTCCCCGGCGATCACCTGGAAGCCGAACGAGTCCGCAGGCCCCGTGATCTTGTTGTCGATGACCTGACTGGGGTCGTCGGGGCCGGTCAGCAGGCCCGTGCGGTTGTCCGCCCAGCGGTGACCGTGGACGTGGAAGGTGTGGTAGTACTCGCCGTGGGTGATCACGATCCACTCGACCCGGTCGCCCACCGTGGCCTCGAAGTTCGGGCCCGAGTGCGCCGGCTTGTTGTTGATGAGCATGTCGTTGAAGACGACCGTGACGGTCTTGTCGGGCAGGATGTCGCCCGCGCGGCGGACGATCACCGGGCCGAAGAGGCCCTTGCGGAGGCCGCCCGTGCCGTGGTCGGTGCCCACCACGTGGTCGTGGTAGTGCCAGTAACCCGCGCTGCCCGCCCGCCAGGTGCCGTCCTTGCGGCGGCCGGGGGCGTGGGTGCGCCAGGTGTAGGTGCGGGTGTCACCCGACTCGAGGTGGCTTTTGTTGAGTTTCGTGCCGTCGCTGGTTATCTCGTAGTCCAGGCCGTGGACGTGCAGACTCGCCGCCACGTCCATGGTGTTCTCCACCTCGATGTGCAGGGTGTCGCCCTCGTTGAGCTCGATCAGCGGTCCGGGGACCGTCGCCTTGCCCTTCTCGAGGCCGTAGCCCATCTGCCCGTCGGGAAGCTTCTCGATGTAGAGCTTCATGTGCCGCACCTCGCCGCCGGCGGGCGCCGTGCGCGGCGCCTCCGCGGCCTCCGCGACACTGCCGGCCTCGGATGCGAGGGACAACGATGTCGATGTCGCGACGGCCGCCCCGCCCAGGAGCACCCGCCTGTTGAAGCCGCGTCTGTCCATGCTCGACTCCCCACTCTGACAAGTGATGTACGGAGGTACGGAGGTGACTGGGATAGGAGATGCCTGAGAAGAACCTGTGAGACGGTAGCCGCGCCTCCGTCGTTTTTCCACACTCAGGACAAAGTTCGTTGGATCGCGGTCATACCTATTGGCGAGCCGCGAAAAGAGGTCTAGCTTCTTGGCGCTGTTGCTGTGACCTGTGACCAACGAGGGGTGGAGGACCACATGCGGCGCCCACCGCACCACACGTCCTTGTCCGCCAGGAAGCCGAGCAGATCGAGCAGACCGAGCAGAGCAAGACGCGCCACCATCGCCACGCTCGCCGCCGGTGTCGTCACCGCGGGGGTCCTCACGGGCCCCGCCGCGAGCGCCCGGCCCGAACCCGCGCCCGATACGGCGCTGACAACGATGTCGATCAAGTCCCCGCCGGGCAGCGCCGACGTCCGGGTCCTGGTCTTCTACGGCTCGGCCGCCGCCGGGGAGGAGTCCCCTCTCGTCAACGCGGGGATCGAGGCCATCGAGAAGATCGGACTGAGCGGGCCCGCCGACCAGCGCTACACGGTCGTCGCCACGGACAACGCCTCCGTCTTCACCAACGAGACCCGGCTGAGCCGCTTCAACGCCGTCGTCTTCCTCACCGGCGGCGGGGACGTCCTCGACCCCGAGCAGGAGGCCGGGCTGGAGGCCTACATGGAGGCCGGCGGCGGATTCGTCGGCCTCCACGACGCGGCCCGCGCCGAGCCGTACTCGGACTGGTTCACCGGGCTCATCGGCGCCCGCCCTGCCGCCTCCGGCCCGACCGCCGTCCAGCGTGCCACCGTCGAGGTCGGCGACCGGCGGCACCCGGCGACGAAGGACCTGCCGGTGCAGTGGAAGCGGCCCGACCAGTGGTTCAACTGGGTCAAGAACCCCTCCGGCGACGTGCACACCGTGGCCCGGGTGCGCGAGTCGACGTACGACCCCGGTGCGAGCAAGAACGGCTGGGACCACCCGGTCAGCTGGTGCCGTGACTACGACGGCGGCCGCTCCTTCTACACCGCCATGGGCGGCACCGTGTCGTCGTACGACGAGACCGACTTCCGTACGCACCTGCGCGGCGCCCTGCTGTGGACCACCCGCCTCAGCCGCGCCGACTGCACCGCCACCATCACCTCCCACTACAAGGCCGAACGCCTCACCCAGCCCAACCAGCCGGGCCAGAACGACCAGATCGGCGAGCCGCACGGGCTCGTCACGGCTCCCGACGGCCGCGTCTTCTACATCGGGCGCGGCGGTACGGACTCCTCCCAGCCCGTCATCACCGACTGGAACAACCCCGACATCGGCAAGGGCAAGGGTCAGATCCACGTCTACGACCCGAAGACCAAGAAGGTCACCCTCGCCGGTGAGCTGACCGTCTTCGGCAACAAAGGCGGCGGGGACGAACTCGTCAAGGTCGAGGAAGGTCTGCTCGGCATCGAGCTCGATCCGCGGTTCGAGGAGAACGGGTGGGTGTACCTGCACTACACCCCGCACTCCCGTATCGACCGCGACAAGCGCATGGCCGAGCGCTACGTCTCCCGCTTCACCCTCGACCGCGCCACCAACAAGCTGGACCTCAGCAGCGAGAAGGTACTGCTGAAGTGGCCGGTGCAGATCCACAGCTGCTGCCACGCGGGCGGCGGGATGGCCTGGGACTCCAAGGGCAACCTGTACATCGCTACCGGCGACAACAACTCCAGCCAGTTCAGCGACGGCTACTCCGGCAACAACCCGCAGCCCAACTACAAGGGCGTCTCGTTCGCGGACGCGCGCCGCACCGCCGGCAACACCAACAACCTCAACGGCAAGATCCTGCGCATCCACCCCGAGTCCGACGGCACGTACACGCTCCCGGCCGGCAACCTCTTCACCGGCAAGGAGACCGCCGAGGGCGGCGGCAAGACCCGCGGTGAGATCTATGTGATGGGCGTCCGCAACCCCGCCCGGATCTTCGTCGACAAGCAGACCGACATCCTCTACGCGGGCTGGGTCGGCCCCGACGCGAGCGCACCGTCGCCGACCTGGGGCCCGGCCAAGTACGACACGTTCGCCGTCATCGACAAGGCGAGCAACCGCGGCTGGCCGTACTGCATGGGCAACAAGCAGCCCTACCGGGACCGCAACCTGCCGGACCCGTCGAAGCCGCTCGGCTGGTACGACTGTGACGCCCCCAAGAACGAGTCCCCCAACAACGACGGCCTGGTCAACCTGCCGCCGGTGACGGGCAACAACATCTGGTACTCGCCCCAGGGCGGCGCCCCCGACTTCCCGCGCGACGCGAACGGCATCCCCTCGTACGAGAACGAGGAAGCCACCTATCTGCTGCCGTGGCTGAAGGGCGGCGGGCAGGCCGCGATGAACGGACCGGTCTTCCGGTACGACGAGACCGTGACCGGTGCCGGGCAGTGGCCCGCCTACTGGGACGGCAAGTGGTTCGTCGGCGACCTGTACGACGCCGACCAGCCGCGCAACGCCGTGATCACCGACCCGAAGACACAGGGGGACGGCGGGCTGCCGATCCACTCGGAGTCGCTGAAGAAGATCGTGCCGATCGGCAACGACGGCATCAAGAACCTCATGGACTGGAAGTTCGGCCCGGACGGCGCGCTGTACGTGCTCGACTACGGGCGCGGCTTCTTCACCTCGGACGCCAAGTCGGCGCTGTGGCGGGTCACCTACACCGGTGGCGGCCCGACCCCCGCGGCCGGCCAGCTGGCGAGGAAGGCGCAGTGATGTCCTCCACGATGTCCAGGAGATACGCGAGACCCGCCCGCCCACGACGGCATCTGTGGACGGCCCTGCTGGCGGCCCTGCTCATGGTGCTCGGGCTGACGTCCACGGCCGCGTTCGGCCGGCCCCTGCCCGTGGACGAGCCCATCGCCGCGGCTCAGGTCCTGACCTGGACCGCCGACAACGACATCGACTCCTACGCGTCGGCCCCGCAGACCGCGGTGGCGGGCGCGACGACCATCGTGTTCGAGAACAGTGAGGCGACCGGCAACACCACCGGGATGCCGCACACGCTGACGTTCGACGTCTCCGATCCGGAGTACAACAACGACGTCTCGCTCAACATCCTCGCCAACCCCTTCGACGACCAGGGCGGCCGCCACACCGCCGAGGTCACCCTCACTCCCGGCCGCTACCGCTACCACTGCACGATCCCGGGCCACGGGCAGATGCAGGGCGTCCTCGTCGTCACCGAGGGAACCGGCGACGACACCACCGCGCCCGAGACGAGTGCCGAGGTGAGCGGGTCGCAGAACGCCGACGGCGCGTACGTCGGTTCGGCGACCGTCGCCGTCGGCGCCACCGACCCGGGCGGCTCCGGCGTCGAGCGCGTCGAGTACGCGATCGGCGACGGGGGCGCCTGGCAGCCGTACACCACCCCCGTCGTCGTCGACCAGGTCGGCAGCCACAAGGTGCGGTACCGGGCGGTCGACAAGGCGGGCAACACGGCCGCCGAGAAGAGCGTCGAGTTCACCGTCGTGGCGCCGCCGACGGACGACACCGCGCCGCCGGAGACGTCCGCGACCGTGACCGGTGAGCAGAGCGCCGAGGGCGACTACGTCGCCATGGCGACCGTCACCGTCTCCGCATCCGACACCGGGTCGGGCGTCAACACGATCGAGTACGCGATCGGTGACGACGGCGCGTGGCAGCCGTACACCGCGCCCGTGATGGTGCACGAGGTGGGTGCGCACGTGGTGCGGTACCGGGCCACGGACAAGGCGGGGAACGTGTCCGACGCGAAGAACGTCGCGTTCACCGTCGTCGCGCCGCCCGTCGAGGACACCACCCCGCCGGTGACCGGGGCGACCGTGGAGGGCGAGCGGAACTCCTCCGGCGCCTACATCAAGAGTGCCAAGGTCACCGTGAGCGCCACCGACGAGCACGGCGGCTCGGGGGTCGCCGCGGTCGAGTACTCGCTCGACGGCGGTCCGTACCTCGCCTACACCGCACCCGTGGTCGTGGACCGTGTGGGCGCGCACTCGGTGGCGTACCGCGCGAGCGACAAGGCGGGCAACACCGCCGAGGCGCGCACGGTCAGCTTCACGGTCGCCGCGGGTGGCGGCGTGCCCGCGCCCGCCTGCGCCGAGTGGGACGAGCGGCTGACGGTCATCGTCGGCACGGTGGACTCCGGGGTGCCGAACCGGCTCACGAACAACCGATGCCGGATCAACGAGCTGATCGAGGACGAGAAGGAGTGGACGTCCCAGCAGCTCTTCCTGAAGCACGTCAGGGAGGTCACGGAGAAGCTGCTCAAGGAAGGCGTCATCGACCAGCGGGAGCTGGAGGCCATCCGGAAGGCGGCCCGGCAGTCCGGTATCGGCACGCCCGGCCAGACCGAGGGCTACCGGTCGATCCTCGACGGCACGGAGGAGTCCTTCGCCAGGTGGCAGCACGTGGGCGGCGGTTCGTTCGGGCTGAACGCCGACGGTTCGATCACCTCGGGGACGTCGCGGGGCGGGCTCGGCATGCTGTGGTTCCCGGAGCGGAAGTACGGCGACTTCTCGCTGCGGCTCCAGTGGCGTGACGACGCGCCCGGCACGGCCAACACCAACGGCGGCGTGTTCGTGCGGTTCCCGTACGTCCACGACCACCCGGAGGAGTCACGGCCCGAGTGGGTCGCCATCAAGTACGGGCACGAGGTGCAGGTGCACGACCGGCCCGACGGCGACATGTACAAGACCGGATCGATCTACGGCTTCGACCGTGTGGGCCTGGCCGGAGCGGGCGTCACCGAGAAGGGCACCTGGAACGACTACGAGATCCGCGTGGTCGACCAGCACTACTCGGTGTACCGCAACGGCGTGCTGATCAACGAGTTCGACAACACCGGCGGCCAGGAGTTCTACCCGGCGCGCTCGGACGACCCGGGCACGGACGGCCGGCGGTTCGCCTCCGGGTACATCGGGCTCCAGGTTCACGGCACGACGGACGTGGTGTCGTACCGGGACATCCGGATCATGGAGCTGTAACCGGCTGTACGGCGCGGAAGCGGGCCGCGGCCGGAGGACGGACGGCGTCCTCCGGCCGTGGCCCGCGCGCTCAGCCGGCCTGCGGCTTCTTCGCCCGGCTCGGCTGCACCCGCTTCGGCTCCCCCGGCATCTTCGGATACTCCGGCGGATACGGCAGGTCCCCGAGCCCGTGGTCGTGCTCGTCGCGGGAGGCCAGCTCCAGCAGGGCCTCCAGGGAGAAGGCGTGCTCGTCCATGTCGGCGTGCACGTCGCCGAGCGCGGCGAACCGGGCGGGCATGGTGGCGAGGTCGAAGTCGTCCGGCACGGCGGCGCCGACCTCGTCCCAGGTCAGGGGGGCCGAGACCGGGGCGTGCGGGCGGGGGCGCACGGAGTAGGCGGAGGCGATCGTGCGGTCCCGCGCGGTCTGGTTGTAGTCGACGAAGATTTTCTCGCCCCGCTCCTCCTTCCACCACGCGGTGGTCACCCGCTCCGGCATCCGCCGCTCCAGCTCCCGCGCCGCGGCGATGGCGGCGCGCCGTACCTGGGTGAAGGTCCACTCCGGTCGGATCGGTACGAAGACGTGCAGGCCGCGGCCGCCGGAGGTCTTCGGCCAGCCGCGCAGTCCGCCGTACTCGTGGAGCACCTCGCGCAGTTCGTGGGCGGCGCGCACGGCGTCGGCGTAGCCGGTGCCGGGCTGGGGGTCGAGGTCGAGGCGGAGTTCGTCCGGGTGGTCGACGTCGGTGCGCCGTACCGGCCAGGGGTGGAAGGTGAGCGTGCCGTACTGGGCGGCCCACACCACGGCGGCGACCTCGGTGGGGCACATCTCGTCGGCGCTGCGGCCGCTGGGGAAGGTGATGTGGGCGGTGGGGATCCAGCCGGGCATGTTCTTCGGCGCCCGCTTCTGGAAGAACCACTCGCCGTCCAGCCCGTCCGGGTAGCGCTGGAGGGTGGTGGGGCGGTCGCGCAGGGCGCGCAGGATGCCGGGGCCGACGGCGAGGTAATAGCGGGCGAGGTCCAGCTTGGTGAAGCCATGCTCGGGGAAGTAGATCTTGTCCGGACTGGACAGCCGTACCGTTCTGCCGTCCGCCTCCAGTTCCACCGCGTCGCCCATGCGAGCAACGGTAGGCGTACCGCACATAGCTCGCATACCGGGCACATCATGACGCAACCCCGCAGACTCGGAGCATGGATCTTCCGGTGATGCCTCCCGTACTGCCGATGCTCGCCAAGCCCGTGGCGCGGATCCCGCCCGGCATGCAGTACGAGGCGAAGTGGGACGGGTTCCGGGCGATCGTGTTCCGTGACGGAGCCGAGGTGGAGCTCGGCAGCCGTACAGGCAAGCCGCTGACCAGGTACTTTCCCGAGCTGGTGGCGGCGGTGCGGGAGCGGGTGCCCGAGCGGTGCGTACTGGACGGGGAGATCGTGCTCGCCCGGGACGGCCGGCTCGACTTCGACGCGCTCACGGAACGCATCCACCCGGCCGCCTCACGGGTGAACACCCTCGCGGAGCGGACCCCCGCCTCCTTCGTGGCCTTCGATCTGCTCGCGCTGGACGACGAGTCACTGCTCGACGTCCAGCTCACCGACCGGCGGGCCCTGCTGGAGAGAATCCTGTCCGACGTCACCGCGCCCGTTCACCTGGCTCCGGCGACGACCGACCGCGATGTGGCCGAGGAGTGGTTCGAGCAGTACGAGGGGGCGGGCCTCGACGGGGTGATCGCCAAGCCGCCCGCGCTGCCCTACCGGCAGAACGAGCGCGCCATGTACAAGATCAAGCACGAGCGCACGGCGGACGTGGTGGTCGCGGGCTACCGCCTGCACAAGAGCGGCCCCGTCGTCGGCTCGCTCCTCCTCGGCCTCTACGACGCCGGGGGCACCCTCCAGCACGTCGGCGTGAGCGCGGCGTTCTCCATGAAGCGCCGCGCGGAGCTGGTGGAGGAGCTGGCGCCGCTGCGGATGGCGGACGCGAGCGGGCACCCCTGGGCGGCGTGGTCGGACGAGGTGGCGCACGAGACGGCGCGGCTGCCCGGCGCGCCGAGCCGATGGTCGGGGAAGAAGGACCTCTCCTGGGTGCCGTTGCGGCCCGAACGGGTGGCGGAGGTGGCGTACGACCACATGGAGAACGGGACACGGTTCCGGCACACGGCCCGCTTCCGCCGCTGGCGCCCGGACCGCACGGCGGAGAGCTGCACGTACGCGCAGCTGGAGGAGCCGGTCCGATACGACCTGCGGGAGATCCTCGGGTGAAACGGCGACCCTCCAGGGTGGGGCCGCCGTACCGTACGGGCCGGCTCACGGCTGCATGAGCACCTTCACCGTGCCCTCCTCCTTGCGCTGGAACGCCTGGTACGCGTGCGGCGCCTCGTCCAGGGGCAGCCGGTGCGTGGCGAAGCCGTCGACGCCCAGCGGATCGTCGTCCGTCAGCAGCGGCAGGATCTCGTCTACCCAGGTACGGACGTTGGCCTGGCCCATGCGCAGCCGGATCTGCTTGTCGAACATGGTCAGCATCGGCAGCGGGTCGGCCATGCCGCCGTACACCCCGGACAGCGAGATGGTGCCGCCGCGCCGCACCAGGTCGATGGCCGTGTAGAAGGCGGCCATCCGGTCCACGCTCACGCGCTCGGCGATCTTCGACCCGATGGCGCGCGGCAGCAGCCCGGCGGCGTTCTGGGCGAGGCGGGCCGCCGCGCTGCCGTGGGCCTCGGTGCCGACGGCGTCGATCACGGAGTCGGGGCCGCGCCCGTCGGTCCGGTCGTGGATCGCCGCGACGAGCTCCTTCTCGCCGTCGAAGTCCTTGAGGTCGAACGTCTCCACGCCCCGCTCGCGCGCCCGGCGCAGCCGCTCGGGGACCAGGTCCACGCCGAACACCCGCGACGCCCCCTGTACCTGGGCGACGCGGCAGGCCATGTCACCGATGGGCCCGAGCCCGAGCACGGCGACGGTGCCGCCGGGCGGGATGTGCGCGTACTGCACGGCCTGCCATGCGGTGGGCAGCACGTCGGAGAGGTAGACGAACCGGTCGTCCGGCGGGCCCTCCGGCACCTTGATCGGCCCGTACTGGGCCTGCGGGACGCGCAGGTACTCCGCCTGGCCGCCGGGCACCGCGCCGTACAGCCGGGTGTAGCCGAAGAGGGCCGCGCCCATGCCCTCACCGGTGACCTGGGTGGTCTCGCACTGGGTCGGCAGTTCCGCGTCGCACATCCAGCAGTGGCCGCACGCGATCTGGAACGGCACCACGACCCGGTCGCCCGGCTTGAGGTTCGGCACCTCGGGGCCGACCTCCTCGACGATGCCCATGGGTTCGTGGCCGAGGATGTCGCCCGGTGTCATGAAGGGCGTGAGCACCTCGTACAGGTGGAGGTCCGAGCCGCACAGCCCGGAGGAGGTGACGCTGATGATCGCGTCCGTCGGCTCCTTGATCACCGGATCGGGCACGGTCTCCACCCGTACGTCCCGCCTGCCCTGCCATGTCACTGCCTTCATCGCCTGATGCTCCGTCCCTGACGGTTCGTAGCTCTTCTCGTCACGGTTCGTGGCTCCTTGTGGTGTCTCGCCACGTCCGTCCGTCGGTGACGGTCGGGTACCCGGGCCCCCGGTGCCGAATCGAGGGACGTCCCGGAAACGGCCGGCGGACAATCGACGCACGATCGGGAGAGACGGACAGGGGGCCATGATGGGTGTGGCGGGCTTATCGGGCGTGGCGAAGAGGACGAAGGTGCTGCGGCACGGTGCGGCGGCGGCGCTGCTGGCCGTCGTGACGGCGGGCTGCACCGTGAGCGGCACCGACGGGAGCGGGGAGGATCCCGCGGAGGGCGGGACGTCCGTTCTGGCGGTGAAGATCGACAACGTACGTGCGGCGCGCCCGCAGACGGGGCTCGACGCGGCGGACGTCGTGTACGCGGAACAGGTCGAGGGCGGGCTGAGCCGGCTGATGGCCGTGTACGCGACGAAGCTGCCGGAGGCCGTCGGGCCGGTGCGCAGCGCGCGGGAGTCGGACCTGGAGCTGCTGCGGCAGTTCGACGAGCCGACGCTCGCGTTCTCGGGAGCACAGAACAAGCTGCTGCCGTTGATCGACAGCGCGCCGCTGCACGCGGAGACGCCGAAGGACGCGCCCGACGCCTACTACCGCGACTCCGGCAGGCGTGCGCCGCACAACCTCTATCTGCGCCCCGAGCGGCTGGTCGGCTCCGCTCCGGGCGCCGGCCGGCTCACGACGGGATTCCGCCAGGGCCCGGCTCCCGAGGGCGGCACCCCGCAGAACTCGTACACCGTCCGCTACCCGACGGCCGGCTTCACCTTCACCTGGTCGGCGGACCGGCAGCGCTGGCTGGTGAGCATGGACGGCGCGCCGGCGGAGACGACGGACGGCGGGCGGCCGGCTCCCGCGACCGTGGTCGTGCAGTACGTGAAGGTGCGCGACTCCGCCTACCACGACGTCCGGGGCAGCACCACGCCGTACACCGAGACCGTGGGCTCGGGGAAGGCGCGGGTGCTGCGGGACGGGAAGGTGTTCGACGTGAACTGGCAGCGTCCGGCGGCCACGGAGGGCACGGAGTTCACCACGGCGGACGGCAGCCCGGTGAACTTCGCCGAGGGCCAGGTGTGGGTGGTGTACGCCCAGGACTCCCAGGACTCCCCGGCCTGAGCCGAGCGGCGGCCGCCCTGTTCAGGACCGTGTGACGAGGGGTTCCGCCGGGTTGCGGAGCCCCTCCGCGGCGTCGGCCACGCGCTGGATGAGGTCGAAGAACTGATGCTGTTCCGCGGCGGAGAGCGGGGCCAGGAAGACCTGGTTCATCCGGGCGGTGCGCACGCTCAGTCTGCGGTGCGTGCGGGTGCCGTCGTCCGTGAGGCGCAGCAGGAAGCGGCGGCCGTCCTGCGGGTCGCGGACCTTGTCGAGGAGCCCGCGCCGGCTGAGCCTGCTGATCACCTCGGCGATGGTGGACCGGTCGAGTCCGACCCGCTCCCCCACCGTGCGCTGGTCGAGGCCGGGTTCGGCGACGAGCGTGTTGAGGACCGCGAACTGCGGCGAGGTGATCTCCTCGGAGACCATCGTGTTCCACAGCAGGTAGTGCGCCTGCTGGAGCCGCCGGGCGAGGTGCCCGGGGTGGGAGGTCAGGTCCACCGCCGCCATATGCGCTCCTCAATTCGTTCCGTGTACTGAACGATAGCGGGTGACCGTGTGCATGTCCCCAGAGTCCTGCCGCTTCCCTTGTGGCGTTGACCAGGTTTTTCTTCAAGGTCTTGACGGTCGCCCCGGGGAGTGGCAGCGTACGGGAAACCTCGCGGAAATAATCAGTGCGCTGACTATTTTCTGCATCGAGAGATGGGGCTGTACCGATGGACAAGGTGGTGCCGACAGCCGCTGAGGCGGTGGCGGACGTGCCGGACGGCGCGTCGCTGGCGGTCGGCGGGTTCGGGTTGAGCGGCGTGCCGAATGTACTGATCCAGGCGCTGTACGAGCGCGGGACCGGCGGGCTGAGCGTGGTCTCCAACAACTGCGGCGCGATGGAGTCCGGGCTCGCGGTGCTGCTGGCGGCCGGCCGGATCGCGCGCGTGACCGGGTCGTACATCGGCGCCAACAAGGAGTTCGCGCGGCAGTACCTGGCCGGTGAGCTCGAGGTCGAGATGATCCCGCAGGGCACCCTGGCCGAGCGGCTGCGGGCCGGCGGGGCCGGGATCCCCGCCTTCTACACCCCGGCCGGCGTGGGCACGCAGGTCGCCGACGGCGGACTGCCCTGGCGCTACGACGGCAACGGCGGCGTCGCCCTGGCCTCGCCACCGAAGGAGGTCCGCGAGTTCGACGGCACCGAGTACGTGCTGGAGCGCGGCATCCGCACCGACTTCGCCCTCGTCCGGGCCGCCAAGGGCGACCGCCACGGGAACCTCGTCTTCAGCAAGTCCTCGCGGAACTTCAACCCCCTCGCGGCGATGGCGGGCAAGGTGACGATCGCCGAGGTCGAGGAGCTCGTCGAGCCCGGCGAGATCGAGCCGGACGCGGTGCACCTGCCGGGCATCTTCGTGCAGCGCGTGGTCGCGCTCACGCCCGAGCAGGCGGCGAACAAGATGATCGAGAAGCGGACGGTAAGCAACTGATGTCCTGGACCCGTGAGGAGATGGCCGCCCGCGCCGCGCGCGAGCTCAAGGACGGCCAGTACGTCAACCTCGGCATCGGCCTGCCGACGCTGATCCCCAACTACCTCCCGGCGGACGTCGAGGTGGTCCTGGAGTCGGAGAACGGCATCCTGGGCACCGGTCCGTACCCGACGGAGGACCAGGTCGACCCCGACCTGATCAACGCGGGCAAGGAGACCGTGACGGTGCTGCCGGGCGCGTCCTTCTTCGACTCGTCGCTGTCGTTCTCGATGATCCGCGGCGGGCACATCGACGTCGCCGTGCTCGGTGCCATGCAGGTGTCGGCCGGCGGTGACCTGGCGAACTGGGCCATCCCCGGCAAGATGATCACCGGTATCGGCGGGGCGATGGACCTGGTGCACGGTGCCCGCACCGTCATCGTCGTCATGACGCACACCGCGAAGGACGGCTCGCCGAAGATCCTTCAGGAGTGCGCGCTGCCGCTGACCGGCAAGGCGTGCGTGAACCGGATCATCACCGACCTCGGTGTCCTGGACGTCACGGAGGACGGCCTGGTCCTCGTCGAGACCGCGCCGGGCGTCACCGTCGACGAGATCGTCGCCAAGACCGCCGCGAAGGTCCGTATCACGGAAGAGATCGCGGCAGCAGCAGAAGAACTCGAAACGCTCAACGAGGAGATTTCGTCATGAGTCTGCGCGACGTCTACATCGTCGATGCCGTCCGCACCCCCATCGGCCGCTACAACGGCGCCCTCGCCTCCGTCCGCCCCGACGACCTGGCCGCGCATGCCATCCGCGAACTCCTCGCCCGTATGCCCGACCTGGACCCCTCCCGCATCGAGGACGTCTACTTCGGCAACGCCAACGGCGCCGGCGAGGAGAACCGCAACGTCGGCCGCATGGCCGCCCTGCTCGCCGGTCTGCCCACCTCCGTGCCCGGCGTGACCGTCAACCGGCTGTGCGCTTCCGGTCTGGAGGCCGTGATCCAGGCGGCCCGCGCCATCGCCCTCGGGGACGCGCACATCGCGCTGGCCGGTGGTGTGGAGTCGATGACCCGCGCCCCGTACGTGCTGCCCAAGAGCGACAAGCCGTTCCCCGCCGGACACGCCGAGCTGTACTCGACCACGCTGGGCTGGCGCATGGTCAACCCGAGGATGGACCCGCAGTGGACGATCCCGCTGGGCGAGTCGGCCGAGCTCATCGCCGACAAGCACAAGATCGGCCGTGAGCAGCAGGACGAGTTCGCGCTCGCCTCGCACCGGAAGGCGGCGAAGGCGCAGGCCGAGGGCCTGTTCGACGTTGAGCTCGCCGCCGTGCCCGTGCCGCAGCGCAAAGGCGACCCGGTGCTGTACGCCGCCGACGAGTGCGTCCGCCAGGACGCCTCCCTCCAGGCGATGGCCAAGCTCAAGCCGTCCTTCCGCAAGGAGAACGGCACCGTCACCGCGGGCAACGCCTCCCCGCTCAACGACGGCGCCGCCGCGTTGCTGCTGGTCGACGAGGAGGGCCTGAAGGCCACCGGCCGTGAGCCGCTCGCCCGGGTCTCGGCGACCGGGGTCTCCGCCATCGACCCGCAGTACTTCGGGCTCGCCCCGGTGGAGGCGACGAACCGCGCGCTCGCCAAGGCGAGCAGGTCCTTCGCCGACCTGGACGTGCTGGAGCTGAACGAGGCGTTCGCCGCGCAGGTCCTCGGCTGTGTGGCCGAGTGGCCCGAGTTCGACCCGGCGGTCCTCAACCCGCAGGGCGGCGCCATCGCCCTCGGCCACCCGCTCGGCGCCTCCGGTGCCCGCCTCGCCGGCACCGTCGCCCACCAGCTCGCCCGCAAGGGTTCGGGCACCGGTGTCGCCACCCTCTGCATCGGCGTCGGCCAGGGCCTCGCCCTCGTTCTCGAACGGTAGGAACCACTGATGACTCTGACCCAGCAGGACATGGACCAGGAGATCGCGGAGAACCACGCCGCGTACGAGAAGCGCGTCGCCGCCGGTGCGCCCGTGGAGCACCACCCGCGCCGCGACTACGCCCCCTACCGCTCCTCCACCCTGCGCCACCCGAAACAGCCGCCGGTCCAGATCGACGTCACCAAGGACCCGGAGCTGGTGGAGCTGTCCTCCCCCGCCTTCGGCGAGCGCGACATCACCGAGATCGACAACGATCTGACCCGGCAGCACAACGGTGAGCCGATCGGCGAGCGCATCACGGTCTCCGGCCGGCTGCTGGACCGCGACGGGCGCCCGGTGCGCGGCCAGCTCATCGAGATCTGGCAGGCGAACTCGGCGGGCCGCTACGCCCACCAGCGCGAGCAGCACGACGCCCCGCTGGACCCGAACTTCACCGGTGTGGGCCGCACGCTCTCGGACGACGACGGCTTCTACCGCTTCACCACCGTCCAGCCGGGCCCGTACCCGTGGCGCAACCACGTCAACGCGTGGCGCCCCGCCCACATCCACTTCTCCCTCTTCGGCTCGGCGTTCACACAGCGGCTCGTGACCCAGATGTACTTCCCGAACGACCCGCTGTTCCCGTACGACCCGATCCTGCAGTCGGTGACGGACGACGCGGCCCGGCAGCGGCTGGTCGCCACGTACGACCACAGCCTGTCGGTGCCCGAGTTCTCGCTCGGCTACCACTGGGACATCGTGCTGGACGGCCCGAACGCCACCTGGATCGAGGAAGGTCGCTGACCCGCCATGACGAAGATCGACACCAGCAGCCCGGAGAACGTGCTGCCCACCCCGTCGCACACGGTCGGCCCGTTCTACGGGTACGCGCTCCCCTTCCCCGGCGGCGGTGACATCGCGCCCCTCAACCACCCCGACACCATCACCGTCCAGGGCTATGTGCTGGACGGCGAGGGCAAGCCGCTGCCGGACGCGTTCGTCGAGCTGTGGGGGCCGGACCCGGACGGGAAGATCTCCACGACCGACGGCTCGATGCGCCGCGACCCCGCGAGCGGCGGGTTCCTCGGCCGCAACGGCGTGGAGTTCACCGGCTTCGGCCGCATCCAGACCGACGCCAACGGCCACTGGTACGCGCACACGCTGCGGCCCGGCGCCCGCGGGCAGAGCGCCCCGTACATCAGCGCGTGCATCTTCGCGCGCGGTCTGCTCGTGCACCTGTTCACCCGCATCTACCTGCCGGGCGACGAGGCGGCGCTCGCCGCGGACCCGCTGCTGGCGCAGCTCGCGCCGGAGCGCCGCGACACGCTGATCGCCGAGGACCAGGGCAACGGCACGTACCGTTTCGACATCCGCCTTCAGGGCGAGGGCGAGACGGTCTTCCTGGAGTTCACGTGATCCCTGCCGATTCCGACGGCGGGCTGCTGGCCCCCGGCTGGACGGGCTCCCCGGCCGCCTCCGCGACGAGCGACACCGCGTTCCTGCGGGCGCTGCTCGACGCGGAGGCCGCCCTCACGCGCGCGCAGGCCTCGCTCGGGCTCGCCCCGGACGGGGCGGCGACCGCGGTGACGGAGGCGGCGGACGTCGGCCGCTTCGACGTACGGTCCCTCGCGTCGCGCGCCCGCGGCGGCGGCAACCCGGTCATCCCGCTGGTCGCGGACCTGACCGAGGCGGTCGGCAAGGAGTACGGCCCGTACGTCCACCGGGGCGCGACCAGCCAGGACATCATGGACACCGCCATGATGCTGGTCGCGGTGCGCGCGCTCGGCCCGGCCCTGGAGGACCTGGCCCGCACGGAACGCGCGCTGGCCCGGCTGGCCGCGGAACACCGCGACACCGCGATGCCGGGCCGGACGCTCACCCAGCACGCGGTGCCGACGACGTTCGGGCTGAAGGCGGCGGGCTGGCGTGCGCTGGTCCTCGACGCACGGGACCGCCTCACGGCCGTACGGGACGGTCTGCCCGCTCAACTCGCGGGCGCGGCGGGCACGCTGGCGGCGTTCACCGCGTTCGGCGCGTCCGACCCGACGGAGCTGACCGCCGCGTACGCCCGGGAACTCGGCCTCGCCGAACCCCTCCTCCCCTGGCACACCCTGCGCACCCCGGTCGCTGACCTCGCCGGTGCGCTCGCCTTCACCGCGGGCGCCCTCGGGAAGATCGCGGCCGATGTGCTCGTCCTCGCCCGGACCGAGATCGCGGAGGTCTCCGAGGGCAGCGGCGGCGGCTCGTCCGCGATGCCGCACAAGGCGAACCCCGTACGGTCCACGCTGATCGCCGCGGCCGCCCGGCGCGCCCCGCAGCTCGCGGCCACGCTGTACGGCTCACTGGCCGCCGAGGACGAGCGCCCCGCCGGCGCCTGGCACGCCGAGTGGGAGCCGCTGCGCGACCTGCTCCGGCTGGCCGGGGCCGCGGCCCGGGACGCCACCGAGCTGGCGGAGGGGCTCCAGGTGCACGCGGACGCCATGCGCCGCCATCTGAACCTCACCCACGGACTGATCGTCTCCGAGCGGCTGGCCGCCGAGCTGGCCCCGGTGCTCGGCCGGGCCCGCGCCAAGGAACTCCTCACCGAGGCCGCGAAGCGCACCTACAGCGAGGGCCGGTCGCTGGCCGAACTCCTGGCGGAAGAGTCGGAGTTGAAGGACGTCGACCTCGGCGAGCTGACCGACCCCGCCCGTTACACCGGCTCCGCCGGAGCCCTGATCGACCGCGCTCTGGAGCGACGTTGACACACGCACTGCTGCACCACCGCACCGAAGGCTCCGAGAGCGCTCCCCCGCTGCTCCTCGGCCCCTCGCTCGGCACCTCGTACGCCCTGTGGGACAAGGTGGCGCCCGAGCTGTCGACCGCGCACCGGGTCGTGCGCTGGGACCTGCCCGGGCACGGCGGCTCGGCGGCCGGCCTGGTCGGCGCCGGGGCGACCGTGGGCGACCTCGCCGGCCTGGTGCTGCGGCTCGCGGACTCGCTCGGCGTCGAGCGGTTCGCGTACGCGGGTGTCTCCCTGGGCGGCGCGGTGGGCCTGCACCTGGCCCTGCACCACCCCGAGCGGGTGTCGTCCCTGGCCGTCATCTGCTCGTCGGCCCACTTCAACGGCTCGAAGCCGTGGGAGGAGCGGGCCGAGCTGGTCCGCCGCGAGGGCCTGGCCGGGCTCGCCGAGTCGGCGGACGCGCGCTGGTTCACGCCCGGCTTCGCCGTGCCCCGGCTGGTGGACGACCACCGGAACGCCGACCCGGAGGCGTACGCCGCCTGCTGTGACGCGCTCGCGGCGTTCGACCTGCGCGACCGGCTCGCGGAGATCTCCGTTCCGACCCTGCTGATCGCGGGCCGGGAGGACCCGGCGACACCGCCCGCGCATCTGCGGGAGATCGCCGACGCGGTGCCCGGCGCGGCCCTCGTCGAGATCCCCGGCGCCTCCCACCTGGCTCCCGCCGAGCGCCCGGAGGCCGTGCTGACGGCGCTGCGCACGCACTTCTCCGGCGGCGCCCTGCGGGGGATGGAAGTGCGCCGGGAGGTCCTCGGCGATGCGCACGTGGACCGCGCGCAGTCCCGGCAGACCGCGTTCACGGCCCGGTTCCAGGACTTCATCTCCCGCTACGCATGGGGCGAGATCTGGACGGACCCGACGCTGGCGCGCCGCGAGCGCAGCATGATCACCATGACGGCGCTGGTGGCGCACGGTCACTACGACGAGCTGGCCATGCATGTGCGCGCCGCCCGGCGCAACGGGCTCACCCCGGAGGAGATCGGCGCGGTACTGCTGCAGACGGCCGTCTACTGCGGGGTCCCGGCCGCCAACTCGGCGTTCGCGGTGGCCCAGCGGGTGCTCGCGGAGGAGGACGGGGAGCGGGCCTGACGAGATGAGCGGGTGTGGGGGTGGAGGAACGCGGATCCGCGTTCCTCCACCCCCACCGTCACATCGCGCTACGGCAGTTCCTCGAGCGTCTGCCGCGCCCGGGCCACCAGTCCGTCCGCCCCGCACGACCGCGCCAGCGTCAGGCCCTTGCGGACCTCCGTGGCCGAGCGGGCGGCGACGCCGTGCTCCACGCGGGCCGCGGCGTGCTCGTAGGCGCAGGGGGACGCCTCCAGGTAGGCGACCGCCTGGGCGTACAGCGCGACGGCACGGGGGCCGGTCTCCAGGGCCGCGGCCACCCGGACGGCCTCGCCGATGGCCGTGTCCGTGCCGAAGCGTTCGGCCTGGCGGCGTACGGCGACGGCGAGTTCGGCCGCGCGGCGCGGGTCCTCATCGGCCAGCGCGCGGGCGAGCTCGCCGGCCCAGGGCGCCAGGACCGTGTTGTGGTGGCCGCGGGCCATGGCGGCCTTCTCCGCGGCCTCCAGTTCGTTGACGCCGTCCTCCCGGCGGCCGGTGGCGAGCAGCAGCCGGCCGCGGACGGTGCGGCAGTCGGGCAGCACGATGGTGGAGGGGTACGGCGGTGCGAAGCCGTACCGTTCCGCGATCTCCCACGCCTCGTCGACGTGGCCGCGGGCGAGCAGCGTGTCGACGAGGTTGCATGTGGCGGTCCAGTACAGCGGCAGCCCGCGGCCGACCCGCTCGGCGATGCGCAGGGACTCGCGCAGGGACGTCTCGGCCTCCCGGAGCCTGCCGCGTCTGCGGTGCCCGAGGCCGACGTAGGCGTGCGCCAGGGAGAGGTGGCCGCCGCTCCAGCCCGCGGTCTCATAGGCGTGCAGGGCCTCGGTGTAGAGGCTCTCGGCGCGGTCGAGCCGGTCCGCGTACGCGTAGCAGTTGGCCAGCATCAGCAGCAGTTCGATGCCCCACTCGGTGTCGGTCCAGCCGAGTCCGGGGGCGAGCCGGCCGTTGACGAGGGCGTGGTCGCAGAACTCGACGACCTCCTCCGCGTTCTCGCCGCGGGTCATGGCGTCGAAGCCGCGCAGGATCAGCAGCGCGCGCTCGGAGTTGTCCCGGCCGGTGCACGTGGCGGCGAGAGTGGCGAGTTCGCGGGAACGGGCCGGTGAGTGTCCCTCGCCCGCGTGAATGCCCTCCCACATGTAGTGCACGGCCTGGAGCCGCATCCGGGCGGGTCCGGGGCCGAGCCGGGCGGCCTCCGCGTCGACGGTGCGGACGGCCTCCTCCAGCTGGTCGTTGTGCAGCAGCGCCTGGGAGAGACGGTAGACGGCGTCCACGCGTACGTCGCCGTCGAGGCCGGGCATGGCGAGCGCGGCCTGCAGGTACTCGATGGTGGTGGCGGGCGAGGTGAGCAGGGTGGCGCAGCCCAGCTCGTAGAGCACGCGCGCGTGGATGTGCCTCTCGGGCGGTTCCAGCAGGGCCCGCTCCAGGCAGCGGCGGGCCGCGTCGGGGGCGCCGACGGCGAGGTGCTCGCGGGCGGCCTCGCGCATCTGCTGGACCAGTTCGGCGTCGTCGTCCGGGTGCACTTCGAGGAGGTGCCGGGAGGCGGCCGCGGCGCCGAGGCCGGAGTCGGCGACGACCTGGGCGGCGACGCCGTGCATGGCGGTGCGCAGCGCGTCCGGGATGGAGTTGTAGACGGCGCTGGCGATCAGCGGGTGGACGAACTCCAGCTCGCCGTCGCCGAACCGCCGGGCCGCCGGGCCGCCGGGTCGGTCGGGGAGAGGATGCGGGCCGCGGTGAGCAGTCCGGCGCAGCGCGCGGCGTCCTCGCGGCGCATGGTGGCGAGGGTGGCCACCAGGTCCACGGAGATGCCGGTGCCGAGGATGGCGGCGGCCCAGGCGAAGCGGGTGGCATCGATGCCGAGGCCCTCCAGGCGGGCGACCAGACCGCGGCCGCGTGCCGAGCGGTTCAGGGCGCGCAGCTCCGTCGCCGAGCCCTCGACCGGTTCCAGGCCGCTGTCCTGGACCTTGGCCAGCAGTTCCACCGTCTCGTACGGGTTGCCGCCGGTGACCGCCCACACCTCGCGGCAGAACGGGGCGTCGGCCTGCGCGCCGACCGTGGCGCGGGTGAGCCCGGCGGTCGCCTCGGGGGTCAGCGCGCTCAGCATGGCCGCCGGGCGGGCCGCCGCGGCGGCCACCGCGTCGAGGTGCCGGGCACGCTCGCCGCCGGCCTCGCCCGGCCGGTGGGCGACCACGACGAGCACGGACTGCTCGGTGAGGCGCTCGGTGAACGCGGCCAGCCACTGGAGGGTCTCCTGGTCGGCCCAGTGCGCGTCGTCGACCAGCAGGACGAGCGGCCAGCAGCGCCGGGCGAGCCGGGTGACGGCCGCGACGAGTCCGTCGCACACGCCCTGCGGGTCGGCCTGCCGGTCGCCCGGCTCCGCTATGCCGAGGGCGGGTCCGGCGATGCCGTACCAGTCGCCGAGGTACTCCCGTGCCTCGTCGGGCATGAGCGAGACGAGCGCGGGCTGGAGCAGCTGCCGTACGACATTGAAGGGAACGGAGGTGACGGTCTCGCCGCCGCGCGCCGCCCACACGGTGCAGCCGAGGGCCTCCGCCATCCGGCGGGTCTCGCCGAGGAGCGCTGTCTTGCCGATCCCGGCCTCGCCGCTGAAGACCAGCAGGCTCCCCCGTGAGGCGTGGTCCTCGCGCAGGGCGTCGACGGCCTCTCTGACGGCTGCGAGTTCCTCGTCGCGCTCCCACAGGGAGGCCGAGGCGACCGCTCCCGGCGCTGCCTCCGTCATCCCGCTACCTCCCCAGGTCGCCCAAACGACGTACGGCTTTCGAGCGTAGCCGTCCTGTGGCCGCGATGGCGGACGGTCGGTACACCTGTGGCCATCACGGGTGACACGGGACATCCGGGGACGACGCGACAGGCCACCGACCAGCCGTGGTGAAAGTTATTGACAGTCAACAGCCGCTGAACTGAAGCTTATTTTCCAACATCGTCCGCCCGTCCTCCGTCCTCCGCCCTCCGCCCTCCGCCCTCCGCCCCGTCTCCGGCCCTCTCCGGGAGGAATCGGCATGACCACCTCCGCGCCCTCCCCCAGGGCATCCCGCAGGGCGCTGTTGGCGGGCTCGGTGGGCAACTTCATCGAGTGGTACGAGTTCGGCGTCTACGGCTACTTCGCCACGGTCATCGCGGCCCGCTTCTTCACCCCGGAGGGCGGCAGCGAGATCGAGGCCCTGGTGAAGACGTACGCGTCGTTCGCGCTCGCCTTCTTCTTCCGGCCGGTCGGCGCCGCGCTGTTCGGCCGGCTCGGTGACCGGTTCGGGCGCCGCCCGGTGCTGATCCTGGTGATCTCGCTGATGACGGGCGCGACGACGCTGATCGGCGCGCTGCCCACGTACGCGGACGTCGGCGTCCTCGCCCCGTGGCTGCTGACCTTCCTGCGCGTGCTGCAAGGACTGTCCGCGGGCGGGGAGTTCGGCGGCGCGGTGTCGGTGATGACGGAGTTCGCCCCGCCGGGCCGGCGCGGGCTGTACGGGTCGTGGCAGTCGTTCACGGTGGCGCTGGGGCTGCTGGGCGGGGCCGGGGTGGCGGCACTGCTGGCCACGGTCCTCAGCACGGAGGAGCTGAACTCCTGGGGCTGGCGGCTGCCGTTCCTGCTGACGCTGCCGCTCGGGCTGGGCGCGCTGTGGCTGCGGCTGCGGCTGGACGAGACGCCGGCGTTCCGGGCGGAGCGGGCGGCGGTGCGGCCGCCGCCCCGCGCGGTCGCGGCGGCGATCGCCCTCGGCGCCGCGCGCATCATGGGCTGGGCGGCGGCCGGTTACACCTTCCTCGTGGTCCTCCCCTCCTATCTGCAGAGCAGCCTGGACGCCACGTTCCAGCAGGCGCTGGTGGCCACGGTGCTGGCCAACCTCGGCTTCGCCCTCACCATCGTCCCCGCGGGGTGGCTCAGCGACCGGGTCGGGCGGCGGCCGGTGATGCTGGCGGGCGCGCTGCTGGTCACGGCGCTCGCGCTGCCGCTGCTCGGCCTGCTGCAGGACGAGGGCACGCCGAACGGGGCCAAGGGCGCGGCGGTGTGCCTGGCGGGCGCGGTGGTGGGGCTGATGGCGGGACCCGGTCCGACCATGCTCGCCGAGATGTTCCCGACGACCGTCCGCTACACGGGCCTGGGCCTGGCCTACGCCCTGTCCAACGCCGTCTTCTCGGGCAGCGCGGGCCTGATCATCACGGAGACGATCGAGCGGACGGGGAACGTGGACATCCCGGCGTACTACGCGGCGGCGACGTGCGCGGTGAGCGCGCTCGCGCTCCTGCCGTCGAGGAAGCCGGGGAAGCCGTGGAAGCCAGGGGGGTCGAGGGAGCCGAGGGGGCCGAGGGGGCGGAGGTGCGGGTGATCGGGCTGATGTCGGGCACGTCGTACGACGCCGTCGACGCCGCGGCGGCGGATCTGGAGCTCGCCGGGGACACGCTCACGCTCAGGCCGCTCGGGCACCTCGGCGAGCCGTACGACGACGGGCTGCGCGCGTCGCTGGCCGCGGCCCTGCCCCCGGCGGCCACCACCCTCGCGGCGGTCTGCCGGCTCGACACGCTGATCGGGCGGGCCTTCGCGGCGGTCGCGGCGGAGGCGGACCGTCAACTGTGCGGCGGGCGCGCGGAGCTGGTGGCCTCGCACGGCCAGACCGTGTACCACTGGGCCGACCGGGGCACGGTGCACGGCACCCTCCAGATCGGGCAGCCCGCCTGGATCGCCGAGGCGACCGGACTGCCGGTGGTCTCCGGCTTCCGGCCGCGCGACATCGCCGCCGGAGGGCAGGGCGCCCCCCTGGTGAGCCTGGTGGACCTGCTGTGGCTGCGCGGCCGGCCGGGCACCCCGGTCGCGCTGAACCTCGGCGGCATCGCCAACCTGACCGCGCCGGACGGCACCGCGTTCGACACCGGGCCGGCATGCGCCCTCCTCGACACGGCGGTACGCGAGCGCACCGGCGGGCGTCTGCCGTACGACGTGGACGGCGCCCTCGCCGCCCGGGGCACCGTGCACGGTCCGCTGCTGACCCGGCTCCTCGACGAGCCGTACTACGCGCTGCCGCCGCCCAGGACGACGGGCAAGGAGCTGTTCCACGGCGGTCATCTGCGCGCCGCGCTGGCGGGGTTCCCCGGACTGCCGACGGAGGACGTGGTCGCCACGCTCACCCGGCTCACCGCCCGCACGGTCGCGGACGCGGTGCGCTCCGTACGGGCCACGGAGGTGTTCGCCTCCGGCGGCGGCACCCGGAACCCGGTGCTGATACGCATGCTGGGCGAGGAGCTGCCGGGCGTGCCGCTGCGCGTCTCCGACGCGCTGGGCCTGCCGGCGGCCGCGAAGGAGGCGTACGCGTTCGCCGTGCTGGGCTTCCTGACGGTGCACGGGCTGCCGGGCACCGATCCGGTGAGCACGGGCGCGCGGCACGCGAGCGTGCTCGGGTCGGTCACCCCCGGACGCGGCGGGCTGCCGGTGGTGCCGCGCGCCGGGCGGGCGCCGGTGCGGCTGGTGGTGACGTGAGCGGTTGACGGAACACGGGAGCAGGGGCCGGCCGGCAGCCGCGGCCCCTCTCATCCGCTTTTCAGCCTGACCTCATACCGTGGCCCCATGACGCAGGTGACTCCTCCCGGCTGGTACCCCGACCCGGGGCAGACAAGTGACGGCCCCGCCACCGAGCGCTGGTGGGACGGCAACGCATGGACGGACCGGATCCGGCCCGCGGAGGCGGCCCCGGCCGACGCCGCGTGGGGTCCACCGGCGCAGCCGCCGGCCGCCGGCCCGTACGCCCCCTACCCGCCCGGCCCGGTCCCTCCGGCGCCCGGCGCGCGGCGCGGCCTGCACACCGGCATCGCCGTCGGCGTGGCCGCGGTGGTCCTGGGGTGCATAGGCATCGGCACGTACGCCCTCACCGCGAACGACGGCGACAACTCCGCGAGCTCCTCCCAGGGTCCGGGCGGGCAGAACGGCCAGGGCGGTCCCGGCGGACAGGAAGGACCGGGCGGACAAGGCGGCCAGGGGGGACCCGGCGGCGGTTCGGGCGGCTCGGACGGCGGTGTGCCGGCGCCGGGCGGGTCCGCGCAGCCGCAGGTCGAGGACGGGTACGCCGTCGACTCGATGAACGGCATCGGCATCCCCGTACCCGACGGCTGGTCGGCCTCGGCGCTCTCGGTGGGTGCTCAGATCACGGCCGACGGCGCCTACGAGTGCCCCGGCGACACCTCCAAGTCGTGCACGCCCGGGGGCGCCTACTCGGCACCGGCCGAGGCGCTGGGCCTGGAGGCGACCACGGCCGAGGCCGCCGCCAAGGCGGACATCGAGGAGAACGCCGAGGAATCCTACGGCGGCACGACCTACGGGAAGATCACCTCGCATGAGGAACTCGTCTCCGAGGCGGTGACGGTGGCCGGGCAGAAGGGCTACGCGGTCCGCTGGAAGGTCGTCACGCAGCAGGGCGCCGACGGGTACGTCCAGTCGCTCGTGTTCCCGGCGCCCGCCGACCCCGACCGGCTGGTCGTGGTCCGCTTCGGCACCGACGCCGGCTCCGGCGCGCCCGGGCAGGCCGTCATCGACGAGATCACCGAGGGCATCAAGAAGGTCTCCGGCGGCGGCAGCGGCCAGAACGTCTGACGGGCCGCGCGCAGCGGCGGCCCGGAACAGCCGGCGAGCCGCGGCGCCGGCCACGAGGCTTCAGCCGGGTGGGATCCCTCTCCGCTCAAGAAGGACCCCACCCGGCCGGGGGGTGCGCGCCGCCCCCGTCCCCACGGTGCGGCGCGGCCGGGTCCGCGCGTCCGGTCATCCCTCGGACGGCGGCCCGGGTTCTAGGTGCCGTCCTCCGACGGCTTGTCGCCCGGCGGCGTGGGGCCGAGCCCGAGCGCCGGGAGCACCGCTGCCTCCACGAACCGGGTGAGATACGTCTCGTCCGCGTACTGCCCGTCCAGCACCGGGCGCATCCGCAGCACGCCCAGGATCTGCGCGGGCACGTACTCCAGCGCGGGGTGGTCCGCGGCGATCTCGCCCCGGGCGACCGCACGGTCGATGATCTTCCGCAGCGCGGCGAGCTCCGGCTCGACGAAGGCGTCCCGCAGCGCGCGCTGCAGCTCCTCGTCCTGCGTGATCGCGTGCGCCAGCGCCTGGAGGAGCCGTGTGTCCCGGCCGGACCGGGTGCCGCCCTCCCGCGCCACCTCGCGCAGGTCCCCGGCGAGGGAGCCGGTGTCGATGTCCGCGAACCGGGGGCAGCGGCTGGCGCGCAGCGCGGCCGCCACGAACTGCGGCTTGGTCTTCCACTGACGGTACAGGGTGGACTTGCTGCAGCGGGTGCTCGCGGCGACGCCCTCCATGGTCACCGCCTCGTAGCCGCACTCGCGGATCTGGTCGAGCACGGCGTCGAAGAACTCCCGCTCACGCTCGGGCGTGAGCTTGGAGCGGCGCGAGGCGACGGCCGACTCCGGCCCGGGACCGCCCGCTGCCTGCGACGTCATGGCTCCTCGCTTTCCGACTGACCCGTTGTTTCGCTCTGTCCAGCTCTCCGATACGCCAGTGTACCGATACGACCGCGTATCGGTACACTGGCGTATCGAAACCGCCCCGTATCGGTACTGATGTGTATCGCTGACACGTACAGCTCGCTGTGTACCGGTACGGCCGCGGCGAGCACCAGAAGCCGGCGCACCCGCCGGCCCGACCACGGACGAAAGGGCCGGGGATGAAAACCCGAACCGCACCGGCGGCACGCGCGTCCGACGCGCCCGCACGACGGCAGTCCCCGCCCGGCCCGGCCGTACCCCCGCAACGCCCCACCGTCCCCCCGGACCCCTCCCCCGCCGCACGCCCGCCGCTCGTCCGTGAGCTGCTGCTCGTCGCGGGGCTCTTCCTCGTCTACAAGTCCGGCCGGCTGCTGGCCAACGGGCACACCGGCGAGGCCTTCCGCAACGCGCACCACGTGTGGAGCTGGGAGCGGGCGCTGCACCTGCCCGGCGAGGGCGCGATCCAGTCGCTGCTCCTGCACGGCGACGGCCTCATACGGGTGGCGAACACCTACTACGCGGCCGTTCACTTCCCCGCCACCGCCGCCTTCCTGGTCTGGCTCTATCTGCGGCGCCCGGCGCACTACGTGTGGGCCCGCCGGGCGCTGGCCGCCGTCACCGCCGCCGCCCTCGTGCTGCACCTCGCCTTCCCCCTCGCACCGCCGCGCATGCTCGACGTGTCGGGGCTCGTCGACACCGGGCGGGTGTACGGACCCACGGTGTACGGGGCGGCGCCGGCCACCGACACCATGGCGAACCAGTTCGCGGCGATGCCCTCGCTGCACTTCGGCTGGGCGCTGATGGTCGCGATCGGCCTGATCGCGGCGACCCGGTCGCGCCTGCGGTGGCTCTGGCTGCTGCATCCGCTGCTCACCCTGCTGGTGATCGTCGGCACGGCCAACCACTACTGGCTCGACTCGCTCGTGGCCTCCGCGCTGCTCGGCCTCGCCCTCGCCGCGGTGCGCTGGGCACGACCGGACGCGTCCGGTGCCGGGCGGACCCGGCACCACAAGCTCCTGCCGTCCGACCGTGTCGCCCTGGCGGGAGCGGGCCGATGAGTGCCTTCCTCGTCGCCGTCGTCCTGTCGCTGGTCTCGGCGGTCGCGTACGCCGCCGCGGCCGTCGCCCAGGAACGGCTGGCGTCCCGCAGCGGCGGCGCGGGAGCGCTGCGGATGCTGGCGAGCGGGGCGTGGTGGGGCTCGGTCGCGCTGAACGCGGCGGCCGCCCTGCTGCATGTCGTGGCCCTGAAGTACGGCCCGCTGACCGTGGTGCAGCCGCTCGGCGCGCTGACCCTGGTGGCCGCGGTACCGCTGGGGGCGCGGCTGGCCGGACGGCGGGTGAGCGCCGTGGAGTGGCGGGGCACGGCCCTCACGCTCGGCGGGCTGGCCGCGCTCCTGGCCGCCGCCTCCGGGCCCGCCCCCGACGACGTACTGAGCGTGCCGGAGGCGCTGGCGGTCGCCGGGGCGACGGCGGCGCTGATCGGGCTGCTGGCCCGGCCCGGCACCCGGCCCGGGCTGCGGCACGCGACCGCGTCCGGCGTCGCCTCGGGCGTCGCGTCGGCGCTCACCCAGACCGTGACGGTGGCCGCGACGGACCGCTCGGGCTCGCCGTTCGACGCCCAGGTGATCGGCGTCGCCGTGCTGGTCGCGGTGTTCGCTGCGGGCGGGCTGCTGCTGTCGCAGACCGCCTACCGGGACGGTCTCGGCGCCCCGCTCGCCGTGGTCACGCTGGCCAATCCGGTGGCGGCCGCGGTGATCGGCCTCTCCCTGCTCGGCGAGCAGCTGCGGGGCGGTGCCGCGGGCCTGCTGCTCGCCCTCGCCGGGGCGGTGGCGGCGGCACTCGGCGTGGTGGCGCTGTGCCGCTCGGCACCGGAACCGGCCCCTGCCACCGCCGCCACCGCCACCGGGCAGTCACCCGCCGGCCCGGCCGGCGAGGAGCACCCGGTCGCCGCGGTCCTCGCGCTGCCCGCGCACCCGGTTCCGCACGAGCCGGCCCGGCTGCCGAGGCAGCCGGGCACCCGTCTCACGCGCCTCTAGCGCGACCGGTGCGACATCACCGCCCCAGCGCGCCGATCGCCGGGTCGCTGACGCCCGCCCGCCCGTTCTCGACGTGCCCGGCGAACCGGCGCAGGAAGCCGGAGTCGCCCTCGGAGGTGACGGTCAGGTCGTACCAGCGCCTGCTCGCGCGCAGGTCCACGGTGTGACGGACGGTGGCGCCGGCCCGCACGCGCACCGTGCGGGGCCGCCCGCCATATCCATCGACGATCTTCAGGCTCACCGTGCCGGAGCCCTTGTTGGTGAAGGACAGCTCGATGTCGTCGCCCGCGTGCCGGGCGGTCACCTCGGGACCGGCCGCCCCGCCCGGACCCCGGAAGACGCGCAGGAAGCCGTTGGGGCCGTGCACGGTCAGGTCGTACGAGCCGTTCGAGTACGCCGCGTTCCAGGTGTCGGAGACGCGCTTCCCCGCCTCGGTGGTGTACGTCCACGGGCCGTCCGTGCGGTTGCCGGAGGTGACGTGGAAGGCGGCTCCCGCCCTGGCCCCGGAGGCGAAGGTCAGCGTGAACGTCCCGGCCGCCGGGTCCGCCGAGCCGTCCACGGACGGCGCGTACCTCAGCGGGCGGGCGGGGCGCAGCCCGCGCTCCTGCCGGGGCAGGCGCGCGTCGGACGGCGGCGTCGGACGGTAGTCGGGGTGACGGTCGCGGTCCTGCGGCTCGTACGCGTCGGTGTCCGGCAGCGCGGCCGGCCTGCTGTCCTTGCGCGAGAAGTCGAAGGCGCTGGTCAGGTCGCCGCAGATGGCCCTGCGCCAGGGCGAGATCTGCGGCTCGCGGACCCCGAAGCGGCGCTCCATGAACCGGACGATGGAGGTGTGGTCGAAGGTCTCGGAGCAGACGTAGCCGCCCTTGCTCCACGGCGACACGACCAGCATCGGCACGCGCGGGCCGAGGCCGTAGGGCCCGGCGACCCGGCTGCCGCTGCCCGGGAAGAGGTCGAGGGAGACGTCGACGGTCGACTTGCCCTGCGCGGCGGAGGCCGGCGGCAGCGGCGGCACGATGTGGTCGAAGAAGCCGTCGTTCTCGTCGTACGTGATGAACAGTGCCGTCTTCGCCCAGACCGCGGGGTTGGAGGTGAGCGCGTCCAGGACCTGCGCGATGTACCAGGCGCCGTAGTTGGAGGGCCAGTTCGAGTGCTCGCTGAAGGCCTCGGGGGCCGCGATCCACGAGATCTGCGGCAGCCGGTCCGCCTTCACGTCCGCCTTCAGCCGGTCGAAGTAGCCGTCGCCCGCCTTGACGTCCGTACCGGTGCGGGCCTTGTCGTACAGCGGGTCGCCGGGCTGGGCGTTGCGGTACTTGTTGAAGTAGAGGAGGGAGTTGTCGCCGTAGTTGCCGCGGTAGGCGTCGGATATCCAGCCCCAGGAGCCCTTCGCGTCCAGGCCGTCGCCGATGTCCTGGTAGATCTTCCAGGAGATCCCGGCCCGCTCCAGGCGCTCGGGGTAGGTCGTCCAGTCGTAGCCGAGTTCCTCGTTGCCGAGGACCGGGCCGCCGCCCTTGCCGTCGTTGCCGGTGTGGCCGGACCACATGTAGTAGCGGTTCGGGTCGGTGGAGCCGATGAACGAGCAGTGGTACGCGTCGCAGACGGTGAACGTGTCGGCGAGCGCGTAGTGGAACGGGATGTCCTCGCGGGTCAGGTACGCCATGGTGGTGGTGCCCTTGGCGGGGACCCACCGGTCGTACTTGCCGCCGTTGTAGGCCTCCTGCCCGTCGGGCCAGCTGTGCGGCAGGCCCTCCAGGAACTGCATGCCGAGGTCGTCGGCCTCGGGGTGGAAGGGCAGCAGTTCGCCGTCGCCGTCCGGCTGGTGCCAGACCGACTTGCCGTTCGGCAGGGTCACGGGGTGCGGGTCACCGAAGCCGCGGACGCCTCTGAGCGCGCCGAAGTAGTGGTCGAAGGACCGGTTCTCCTGCATCAGGACGACGATGTGCTCGACGTCCTCGATCGTCCCGGTGCGGTGGTTCGCGGGCAGCGCTGCGGCGCGCTCGATGCTGCTCGAGAGCGCGGTGAACGCGGTGGTGGCACCCGCGAGCTGGAGGAATCGGCGCCGGTTGACTTCGGGCATGGGTGGGTGACCTCTTGTCCTGGTGTGATGCGACGGATGGAACGCGTGCTGGGAGTGATCAAAGGGCAGCGAACTACGGGGAAGGGGCTGTGTCGTCCGTGTGACGCGCGGTGGTCCGCGGTGCGAACACCACCGGCCGGCCGTCGGCGGCAGGGGGTCCGCGGGCGCGCCCCCAGGTCAACCGCGTGTCGCGGTGCCGGGGAGAACGGCCGGCGCCCGGCCCGTGGGCGTCGCCGTACCCGCCACGCACAGGTCGGCCTCGATCCGGCACACCGTGGCCAGCAGCTGGGGCAGCAGGTCGCGGCGCACCGACTCCGCGGAGCTGCGGCCGGCGGGCACGGGGATGTTCACCGCCGCGACCACCTCGCCGTCCCGGTCCCGCACCGGGGCGGCGACCGAGCGCAGCCCCTCCTCCAGCTCCTGGTCGACGATGGCGTACCCCTGCCGCCGTACCCGCCGCAGCTCCGTCCTCAGCTGCTCCGGCGAGGTGACGGTGCGCCCGGTCAGGGGCCGCAGTTCGGCCCGGGCGAGCCAGGCGTCGACCTCCTCGTCCGGCCGGTGCGCGAGGAGCACCCGGCCCACCGATGTCGCCTGGGCCGGGAAGCGGGTGCCCACGGTGATCGTCACGGTCATGATGCGCCGGGTGGGCACCCGCGCCACGTACACGACGGCGTCCCCGTCGAGGACGCACAGCGACGACGACTCCCCCACCTGCTCCACGAGCCGCTCCAGATGCGGTGCGGCCAGCTCGGGCAGCGTGAAACTGGACAGATAGGCGTAGCCGAGTTCGAGCACGCGCGGGGTGAGCCGGAACAGCCGGCCGTCGGTGTGGACGTACCCGAGGTCGGCGAGGGTGAGCAGGAAGCGGCGGGCCGCCGCGCGGGTCAGCTCGCAGGCGCGGGCGACCTCGCCGATCGTCAGCGACGGGTGCTCGGCGTCGAAGGCCCGGATGACCGCGAGCCCGCGCTCGAAGGACCGGACGAAGTGCGGTTCGCGGGCTCCCACAGGCATCGCCGCCTCCATCGTCGCCGCCACGAGGACACGCGGAAGAGTGCGTTCTGTACGCACGAGGGTGCGTTCTGCGCACGCTAGGAGTCCGCTTCCTGAGCTGTCAACGGCCTTGCGCGCCAAGGGCATTGACCCTGCCGGGCCGGGGCCTTACGTTCCCGCTGAGCACTTCAGTGCGGTCTGCGCACACCCGTACGCACAGCCTGTCGAGGAACATCGGGATCCCTCCAGGAGGAGTCATGCGTCGTCTGCTCGCCGGCCTCGCCGTCGGCACCGTACTGGCCGCCCTGCCGGCCTGCGGTTCGTCCGGCTCCGACGACGAGCCCGCGGACAAGGAGTCCGGGGGCATCACCACCGTCAAGGTCGGCATCATCCCGATCGTGGACGTGGCGCCCCTCTACCTTGGCGAGAAGAAAGGCTTCTTCGAGGAGCGGGGCCTGAAGTTGTCGCTCAGCCCCGCGCAGGGCGGCGCGGCGATCGTGCCGGGTGTGGTCAGCGGCCAGTTCCAGTTCGGCTTCTCCAACGTGACCTCGCTGATGATCGCCCAGAGCAACGGCGTACCCGTCAGGGCCGTCGTCAACGGCGCCTCCTCCTCGGGGGTGGAGGGCGAGGACTTCGGCGGGCTGATGGTGAAGAAGGGCAGCCCCGTCAAGACGCCGAAGGAGCTGGAGGGAAGAAAGGTCGCCGTCAACACCCTGAAGAACATCAACGAGACGGCGGTGCGCAACTCGGTGCGCCAGGACGGCGGCGACCCCGACAAGGTGGAGCTCGTCGAGCTCGCCTTCGACCAGATGCCCGCGGCCCTGGAGAACGGCCAGGTCGACGCCGCCATGGTCGTCGAACCCGCGCTCGCCACGATCAAGGCACAGGGCGGCACCGAGATCGCCTCGTCGCTCGTCGACATCGCCGACAAGCTCACCGTCGCCATGTACTTCACCTCGGAGAAGTACGCACAGGAGAACCCGGAGCTGGTGAAGAGATTCCGGGAGGCCACCGCGGAGTCCCTCGCGTACGCCGACGCCCATCCCGACGAGGTCCGCGAGGTCGTCACCACCTACACGAAGATCCCGGCGGCAACGCTGGAGCAGGTGACGCTGCCGAAGTGGCCCGCCGAGGCCAACCGCGCCTCGATCATGGCCCTCCTGAAGCTGGGCAATGAGGACGGGCTCTTCAAGAAGTCGCCCGACCTGGACGCGCTGCTGCCGTGAAGGACGGACACCTCGACGGTGCCCCACCGGAGCGGGCGCGGGGCGGTCCCCCGGGCCTGACGAACGCCGCCCTGGGCGCGGCCGGCCTCGGGGGCTTCCTCGCCCTGTGCGAGGCGGTGCCGCGGCTCGGCGTCGTCTCCGCGGAGTACTTCCCGCCGGTCAGCCGGATCGCGGACGCGCTCGCCGGCGAGCTCGGCGACGGCGCCTTCTGGACCGCGCTCGGCGACACGCTCACCGGGTGGGCACTGGGGCTGGCGATCGCGGTGACGGCGGGTGTCCTCGCGGGGGTCGTGATCTCGGTCGTCCCGTATCTCCGGGAGGCGACGGCGTCCACGATCGAGTTCCTGCGGCCCATTCCGTCGGTCGCCCTGATCCCCCTCGCGGTGCTGCTGTACGGCACCGAACTGCGCTCGGTGCTCCTGCTGGTGGTGTACGCGTCCTTCTGGCAGGTGCTGCTCCAGACCCTGTACGGCGTGCGGGACGTCGACCCGGTCGCCGAGGAGACGGCCCGCGCCTACGGCCTCGGCACCTGGGCCCGCGTCCGGCACGTCCTGTGGCCGACGGCCCTGCCGTACGTCATGACGGGCGTGCGGCTGGCCGCCGCGGTCGCGCTCATCCTCGCGGTGACCGCCGAACTCGTCATCGGCGCACCCGGGCTCGGCGCGCGCATCGCGGTCGCACAGACCTCTCAGGCGGTGCCGGAGATGTACGCGCTGGTGGTGGTGACCGGAGTGCTGGGGCTGCTGATCAACGTGGGCGCGCGCACGGTGGAGCGGCGGGCGCTGGCCTGGCACCAGTCGGTGCGCGGGGAGGTGGCGGTGTGAGGCGCCTGGCACGAGGGCTCGCCCTCATGCTCGCTCTTCCCGCGCTGCTGGTGACGGTGTGGTGGTTCGCGTCGGCGGACAGCACCGACGTGTACTGGCCCCCGCTCCGTACGATCCTGACCACGTTCCCGGACGTGTGGACGGGCGAGCGGCTCCGCGCCGACGTGCTGCCGAGCCTGCTGCGGCTGCTGGCCGGGTACACGGCGGCGGCCGTGCTGGGTGTCGCGCTGGGCACGGTCATCGGCTCCTGCCGGCGGGTGCGGGCGGTGTGCGAACCGGTGCTGGAGTTTCTCCGCGCGGTGCCGCCGCCGGTCCTCGTGCCGGTCATCATGCTGTTCGCGGGCATCGGCGACACCATGAAGGTGGCCGTGATCGCGAGCGGCTGCGTCTGGCCGGTCCTGCTCAACACCGTCGAAGGCGTACGGGCGGTGGACCCGGTCCTGGCCGAGACGGCCCGCGGCTACGGCATCACGGGGGCCGCCCGGCTGCGCCACGTCGTGCTGCGCTCGGCGAGCCCGCAGATCTTCACGGGACTGCGGCAGGCGCTGTCCATCGGGATCATCCTGATGGTGATCAGCGAGATGTTCGCGGCCAGCAACGGGCTCGGCTTCACCATTGTGCAGTTCCAGCGGCAGTTCGCGATCCCCGGCATGTGGACGGGCATCCTGCTGCTCGGACTGCTCGGGTTCCTGCTGTCGGTCGTCTTCCAGCTGGTCGAGCGGCGGGTGCTCGGCTGGTACCACGGTCTGCGCGCGTCCTCACGGCGGTCGTCGTGACAGGTGCCGAGGGTCTCGTGAAAGGGCGGGTCATGCTTGACGTACGGGGGCTGGGCAAGGTCTACGAGGGATCCGGCCGCCGGGTGGAGGCGGTACGGGACCTCACCTTCACGGTCGGCGCCGGGGAACTCGTCTGCCTGGTCGGCCCGTCGGGCTGCGGCAAGACCACCCTGCTGAAGTGTGTGGCCGGGCTGCTGGCGCCCACGGCCGGTGAGGTACTGCTGCGGGGCCGGCCGGTGACCGGTCCGCCGCCCGGCATGGCGGTGGTCTTCCAGGAGTACGGGCGCTCCCTGTTCCCCTGGATGAGGGTCGCCGAGAACGTCGGACTCCCGCTGAAGCAGAAGAAACTGCCCGGATCCCGCCGTCGCGACCTGGTCGCCGACGCGCTGCGGTCCGTCGGTCTGGCGGACGCGGCGGGGGCGTACCCGTGGCAGCTGTCGGGCGGGATGCAGCAGCGCGTGGCGATCGCCCGCGCGCTCGCGTACGAGCCGGACGTGCTGCTGATGGACGAGCCGTTCGCGGCGGTCGACGCGCAGACGCGCGCCGATCTGGAGGACCTGGTGCGCGGGCTGTGGCGGGAGCGCGGCATCACGGTCCTCTTCGTCACCCACGACATCGACGAGGCCGTCTACCTCGGCGAACGCGTCCTGGTGCTGTCCGCCTCCCCGACCGTCGTCCAGGAGCAGCTGAGGATCGACCTGCCGCCGGAGCGGGACCAGCTGCACACCCGCGTGGCCCCGCGCTTCGCCGAGCTGCGCACCCATGTGTACGCACAGGTGCAGGCGGCGAAGCGCGGGACGGCAGCGGTGCCGACGGCGGACGCGCCCACCGTTCCGGGACGAACCCCGACGCCGCCGGCGACCTGAACGCCGGCGGTGTCGGGGTTCTTGGGGAAGGCCCGCGAGGCTGTCACGCCTCCGGAGCGGGCACCACGCTGAGATGGGTCGCCGTACGCCGGGCGCGCCCGGTCCCGCGCGACGAGCCGGACGCCGTACGCCGGGCCTCGCGCAGCACCAGCGTCAGGCGCGTGTATCCCATGTCCTGCAGGGTCTTCGGGGTCTCACCGACGACTCTGCAGTCGGTTCTGCCCCAGCGCGGGTCGGGGTGGAGCAGCGGGCGCACGGCGCCGTCGTCCTCGGCGGCGCCGGGGCCGACCGCACGGATCCAGTGCGGCAGGCCCTGGCGGTAGGCGGCGTCCATGATGGGGTCCTGGGCGATGTCCCGGCGGATGGACTGCAGGCCCCGGTCCTGGCCGTGGCGCTCCACGGCGGCGGCGAAGCCGGCCAGCATCGGCAGGCACCAGCTGGACTCGTGCTCGCCGAGCACGGTGGCCGCGTCGGGGTGGAAGAGCACGAATCTGAGGAAGTTGTCGCCGGGCATGGCCGTCGGGTGCGGGCCGACGCCGTGGAACAGCTTCTCGTACGCGCTGTTGGACAGCACGACGTCCCAGCGGTGGTCGAAGACGACGGACGGGAAGGGGACGGCCTCCAGGTAGGTGGCGTAGTCGTCCAGGTACGCCTGCGCCTCGGGACGTGTGGGGACGGGCCGCGGTGCGGACCGCTGCCCTCCTGCCTGATATGCCATCGGGAGGTCACCCCTCTTGCCTCTGCGGCCTTCACGTGGCGTCTTGATCCTGTCGCCCGTGAACGAGCCGTGTCAACTATCGTGGCATTCGGTGCCCGTTGACGGCTGAATCTCGCCACAATTGTGGCGAGACCTGGATGCGAGTTCGAGTCTGGGGCTAATCTCCACGCAGTTCACGGTGGTTGCCGGTGCCGGCGACCTCGCGTCCCGGGTCGTTCCGCACCATCATGAGATTGGCTTGAGAGAGACGTGGGAGATCTGTCGGTGACGGATGGCTTCGAGGGTCCGGACGCCGCGGCGTCGGTGGTGCTGCCGGCCGTCGTGGCCCGTGTCACCGCGCTCGCCGACCGGCTGGGCGTGCCCCATGAGGAGATCTTCGACGGGCACCGCCTCTCGGTGGCCTCCGGTGTTCCGGAGCCCGTGGTGAAGGCCCTGCTCGGCGGCCGGCCCGCCGGGGAACCGGATGTGCAGGCGCGCTTCCTGCAGCGTCTCGACCTGCTGCGGCGTACCCGTCTCAAGCCCAACGGCCGCAAGTACACCCAGCAGGAGATCGCCGACGGGGCGGGCATGTCGCGCCAGCAGGCGGGCGCCCTCATCAACGGCGACCGGCGGCCCACGATGGAGCACTGCGACGCCATCCAGCGGTTCTTCCGCGTGCACGCGGGGTTCCTCACGGCCGAGGACCCGGAGGCGCTCGCGAGCGTGCTGATGCGCACCGAGCAGGAGCTCCTCCAGCAGCTCGCCGACCGTGAGCGCGAGGCCGCGCGCGGCGAGCGGGCCGCCGACGATCCGCTGGAGCGCCTGCTGCAGAACCACGGTGTCCGCGGCATCGCCTGGCGGGCCGCTCAGCTGCCCACCGACCAGCACCGCGACAAAGTGGCGGAGTGGCTCGACATGCTCCTGGAGAGCGTCAAGCGACCCGAGTCCTGAATCGGGGGAGAACTGTGGGCATCGGAAGGGATATGCGCCGTCTGTGCGGCGAGTTGGTCGGTGAGCTCTCGCTCACGGCGCCGGCGGAGCCGGCCGTTCTGCGCACCGCGCTGTGCGACGCCATGAGCAGACGCCGCGGCCGTCCCGTCCGCCACCGTACGGCCCCCTTCCCGCCCGGCACCGCCAGCGGGCTGTGGCTGGACATGGCCGACCAGGACCTGATCGTCATCGAGGAGCGCACCGCGCCCGACCACCAGCTGGTGATCCTCGGCCATGAGTTGTGGCACATGCAGGCCGGGCACCACGGCCATGACCTGGAAGGCGCCGTGGTCGCGGCGCGGCTGGCGAACGACGAGGCGGATCTGCGGGCGACCGTGCTGAAGGTCGCGGCGCGCACCCGGTTCGACCTGAGCGAGGAGCAGGACGCGGAGAGCTTCGGGCTTCTGCTGGCCAGCAAGTGCCGTACGTGGCTGGCCGGTTCCGCGCTGCGCGGACCCGTGCAGCGCGACCATCTCGCGGGCCGGATCGAGACCTCGCTGGGGTATCACGGGCCGCAGGGCTGAGGGGTCCGGCAGGTCCTGAGGCTGCCGCGGCGCGGGGTTCCGGCCCGGCCGGTGGCGGCTGTCGCCATCGGGGGGCGGGCTTCGCAGGCACCGCAGGCGGTAGTGAGCACCGCAGGTGATGAGAGGCACCGCAGGCAGCGGCGGGCGCCGCAGAGGGTGACGGGCGGCGCAGAGGGTGACGGGCGGCGTAGCCGGTGGCCGCCGGAGGCATCAGGTGGCGCTGCGTTCGCTCGCCTCCTTCAGGTCCTCTCCGACGGCGCGGCTGTGCGCGGTGTCCGGCCGGCCGGCCGCTGTCGCCGGGCGGCCCGCCAGCAGCAGTTCCCGCCAGTGCTCGCGGCTCCAGTCGGCCGGGAGCGTGCCCCCGACGAAGTCGTCGACGAGGGCGAGGAAGCGCGCGGGATCGGTGTGGAACGGGAAGTGGCCCGCCCCTTCGAAGATCTCCAGCCGGCTGCCGGGCATCGCCTCGTGGGCACGGTAGGCGTGCCGTACCGGCACCACGCTGTCCCGGTCGCCCCACATCAGCATGGTCGGCATGCCCTCGGTCAGATAGCAGCGGTCCAGCATGGTCACCGCCTGGCCGCGCCAGTCGACCACGGCCCGCAGCGTACGGATGAAGGCGTTGCGGGAGGTCGCGTCGGGCAGCGCGTCCACCAGGGTCAGCAGCTCGGGCGCGTCCTGCCCCAGATCGGTGTCCAGGAACCTCATCAGCCGGGCGAACAGCTCCACTTGGACCCGCATCCCGGGCAGCCTCAGCAGGGCCAGCAGCAGCTGGGCGCCCGGCAGCGACACGGCCCGCAGCACGGGGTTCACCTCACGGCCCACCCCTCCGGCGCTGACCAGGATCAGCCGCTCGGTGCGCTCGGGGAACTGGTAGGCGAACTGCATCGCCACGCCGCCGCCCAGCGAGTGCCCGGCCAGGGTGGCGGACTCGATGCCGAGCGCGGTGAGCAGGTCGCGCACCCCGTTGGCGTACGCGGCCACGGAGTAGTCGGCCCGCGGCTTGTCCGAGGCTCCGTGGCCGAGGAGGTCGGGCGCGATCACGGTGTGCCGGCGGGCGAGGTCGGGGATGACCTCGGCCCAGGTCGCCGAGGAGTCGCCGATGCCGTGGATGAGGACGAGCGGGGGGCCCTCCCCGGCCAGGCGGTACGCGCGGCGGTAGCCGTGTACGACCCGGTGGCGCAGTTCCAGCTCCCCGTCGGCGACCGACCGCAGACGGGCACAGAGTGGGCGCCGGCGCGGTGCTTCGTCCACGGGCTGCCTCCTGTCCTCGGGCCGCCGCGGCGGCCGAAGGCGTCCCCTCCGGTACCTCCGGCGCGAAACGCCCGCTTTTCCAGGGGTTTCGTGAGGATTCCCCTCCGCTGAGCGGGCGAACCTCCGGGCACGGGAACGGGATTGTCAGTGGTGGGCGGCAAGCTGGGGGTGTGCCACCGCCGTGCCGGCGGCGCACATGCCGATGGAACCGTCCTGACCCGTCCGACCAGGGAGAGCCGTCCGATGCAGACCGCCGTACTGACCGACCGCGAACGCGCCGCCGTCCAGGCCTATCTGCGGCTGACGCGGACCGTACGAGCCGCCTTCGACGGTCCGCCGAACGGAGACCGGCCACCGCTGGTGCCGACCGTCGCGCTGGCGGAGGCCGAAAGGGCACTGACGGCAGCCGGGTTCGCGGGCAACGAGGAGGAATTCTTCCGGCTGCTCAGGAGCTGGTGCGCCGAGGTGTGACCGCGGTGGCGGTGGCGCCGGCCCACTGGGGTCACCCCGATCACCGGGTTCCCGGGACCCCCGCCGGGAACGGCACCCGCACCGCCGTGGCCACCAGACCCCGCCGCACGATCCAGCGGCCGTCGAAGGCCGTGATCCGGCGGCCGTTCACCACGGGCCCGGGGACGAGGAGTTCGGCGCGGAAGGTGCCCGTGCGGGCGCCGGGGTCCGCGGACACGTCGATGTCGGCCTCCGCGAAGTCCAGCCACTTGCCCGTGAGGGGGAACCACGCCTTGTAGACCGACTCCTTGGCACTGAACAGCAGCCGGTCCCAGTGCACACCGGGCCGGCCGGCCGTCAGCCGGCGCAGCCGGTCCTCCTCGGCGGGCAGGGCTATCGCCTCCTGCACGCCCTCCGGGAGGGGCGCGTGCGGCTCGGCGTCGATGCCCAGGGAGGCGAGGTCGGCGGCGCGGACGAGCGCGGCGGCGCAGTAGCCCTCGCAGTGCGTCATGCTGCCGGTCAGCCCGGCCGGCCAGACGGGCGCGCCCCGCTCGCCGGGCAGAATCGCCTGCGCGGGCACGCCGAGCTTCTCCATGGCCCGGCGGGCACAGCCGCGCACGGCGGTGAACTCGCGGCGGCGCTTGTGCACCGCCCGTGCCATGAGCGCCTCCTCCTCGGGGAAGAGCACCGCGCCCCCGGCCGTGTCCGTGCCGTCGTCCGCGCCGGCCCGGTCGTGGTCGTCGTCATGTCTCTCCACGACCACGACCGGCTCCGGGAGCAGCTCCTCGATCACCGGGTCCGACCTCCATCGGCAGAATGCGGCGCGGCCTTCCCGGCGGTTCCGGGCGCGGGCGCCACTCGCGGGGATAGCCCACCGACACCTCCTCGAAGCGGACCCCGTCCAGCCGGGTGGTCCGCGGGATGTGCAGATGGCCGTAGACCATCGCGGCGACACGGAAGCGGCGGTGCCAG
Organism: Streptomyces poonensis; assembly: GCF_014650915.1. Classification (GTDB taxonomy): domain Bacteria; phylum Actinomycetota; class Actinomycetes; order Streptomycetales; family Streptomycetaceae; genus Streptomyces; species Streptomyces poonensis. The sequence continues at coordinate 94,202 of NZ_BMVW01000021.1, forward strand.
TCGGCGGTCAGCCGGGTGCCGCACCACATCGCGAACTCGGGGTAGTGCAGGACGTCCGTCGGGTGCCGGTCCAGGGGGTAGTGGTTGACCAGCACCGTCGGCAGCTCCGCGGGCAGCTCGGCGAGCCGTCGCCCGGTCTCGGCGACCCGCGCCCAGCACCAGGCCTCCCGGCTCGGGTACGGATCCGGGTGGAGCATGTGCTCGTCGGTGCACACGACCCCCGTCCCGTACGCGTACGCCAGGCCCTCGTCCTTCGTCGTACAGCCCGCGGGCAGGAACGAGTAGTCGTACAGGAGGAAGAGCGGGGCGACGACGACGGGGCCGCCCGGGCCCTCCCACACCGGGTACGGGTCCTCGGGCGTCGTGACGCCCAGTTCCCGGCAGAGCTCGACGAGATGCGCGTACCGTGCGGCGCCGCGCAGGGTGACCGGGTCCTTCGGGTGGGTCCACAGCTCGTGGTTGCCGGGGGTCCAGACGACCTTGGCGAAACGGCCGGCGAGGGTCTCGAGGGTCCAGCGGATGTCGGCGACGGTCTCGGCGACGTCCCCGGCCACCAGGAGCCAGTCGCCGTCGCTCTCGGGACGGAGCCCCTCCACCAGCGCACGGTTCTCGGGATAGGCGACATGGAGATCGCTGATGGCTAACAGACTCCCCGTGCGGCCGGCCGTCGGCTCCACCCTCGCTCCCTCCACTGACCCGTTGGTAACACGAGATCACATAGGCGCACCGCCGGACAAGTGCGCCCCCGCCCAGCCCGCGGGTGCGTCCGCCGCGTCCGGCACACAGGATTAACACGCGCGTGACAGAAACAGGGGTCCGCGTGGCTCTATGATCGCCCCTACCACCACCGCCGCGCCCCGTCGTCAGCGTACGGCGGTCGGGCGTACCCCACTCCCCCTGGCCGGGCACGGCCCGCTCCCCCCTGCCCGCGAACCCTCGAAAGGCGGCCTGCATGGTCTCTCGCGTACGCGTCTGGCTCAACCGCACGTACGCGGAGAACGTGTTCTTCATGGATCAGCTGAGAAGCAATCCGCAGGGCCGCCCGGTCGAGATCCACGCCACCCACGGCGACCCCGACTCCCCCGTGCTGGCCGCCGCCGACACCGCCGAGCTGGAACCGGAGGGCCTGTCCCCGGCCGCGTACGTGGAGTACGCCCTCGACCAGTGCCGGCGGCGGGGCGTCGACGTGTTCGTGCCCCGGCTGCACCAGGCGGCCGTCGCCGCGCACCGCGCGGACTTCGCGGCCGCGGGCACGGCCCTGCTGGCGCCGCCCGCGGAGGCCGTCCGGGTGTTCGAGGACAAGGTGACGGCGTACGAGGCCGTCGAGGCGCTCGGGGTGCCGGTGCCGCCGTACCACCGCGCCCGGAACGCGGACCAACTGCTCGCCGCTGTCGAGGAGTTGGAGGCCGCCGGGCACACGGTGTGCTTCAAGCCGGCGGCCGGCGCGGGCGGCGTGGGCTTCCGGGTCGTGACCCGCGCCCCGTTCTCGCTCGCACATCTGAGCGGGTTCCCTGGCCCGTACGTGCCGCTCGACCTGGTCGTGGCGGCGCTGCGCGGGGCCGGGGAGCCGGTCGACTGGCTGGTGATGCCCCGGCTGGCGGAGCCGGAGGTGTCCGTGGACTGCCTCACCGGCCCCGACGGGCGGGTCCGCATGGCGGTGGGCCGCACGAAGAACGGCCGCCGCCGCGGCTTCACGCTGCACCCGTCGGTCATCGAGCCGGCCCGCCGGATCGCGGAGGGCTTCGGCCTGCACTACCTGACGAACATCCAGTTCCGCATGTTCGGGGACGAGCCGGTCCTCATGGACGTCAACACCCGCCCGGCGGGCGGCCTCCACCAGCTGTCCCTGTGCGGTCTCAACGCGCCCTGGGCGGCGGTGCGGCTGGCGCTCGGCGAGGACCCGGGCGAGCTGCGTCCGCAGCGCCTCGGCCAGGACTACGCGGTCGTCTCCGGTCCCCGCCCGGTGCGCCCGGTGTCCCTGCCCTACCAGCGTCCGGATGCGGCCGCGGGCTCCGCCGCATCCGCCGCCCCCGCCGTGCGGCCGGCGTCGACGGGCAGCCCGCTGGCGGTGTGAGCGGCCGGGCCGCGGGCGGCCTCACCGGAGGTCTGCCCTCACCGGTCCGGATAGCCCCACGCCCGCGCGATCTCCGCCAGGCGCGGGGAGAGCGGAGCCTCCGGACCGGCCTCGCGGGCGCGCTGGATGCGCCCCGACTTGATGGTGCTGGACCAGTCCCCGAGCTGGGGGCGGAAGGTGCCGTGGTCCTGGCTGCCGTAGTCGAGCATGCCGGGCTCCCAGGGCACGTCCAGGTGGTCGCACAGGCCCCGCGTCACCTTCTCCGGCTCGGCGGTGAGCTCCTCGTACTTGATCATGTGGACGGGGAGGCTCTGCCGGGCCTCCTCCAGCTTCTCGCTGTACCGCGACACCTCGGCGCGGATGGCCTCGGGGTCCGGGTCCGTGCGCCGGTGGGTCAGCGAGGTGATGACCGCGCCCGGGTGGCGCAGCAGCAGGATGTACCGGGCGTTCGGCCAGCAGCGGTTCAGCCGCGGCCAGATGAGGGTGTTCGGCGGGGTCTTGTCGACGATGATCTCCTTGCCGCTGCGGGTGAGTTCGAGGTGCAGCAGCCGGTCCCACAGCACATGCTCGATCTCGGTCCGGTCGAGTTCGAGCGCCTTCATGGCGTCGGCGGTGAAGTCGCGGGCGAAACGGGCGTGCACGGTGCGCAGATGCATCTCGTGCGGGGCCCGGATACGGCTGTGGCTGTTCAGCAGGACCCTCAGCAGGGTCGAGCCGGACCGCACGGAGGACAGGACGAACACCGGCGACTCCACCAGGCGCGGGGCGCGCGGGGCCTCGTACGCCTCGGCCCCGTCGGTCGGGCGGGGCGAGGGCACGGCACCGAGCCCGCGGCGCGGCGGGCTCACCGCCTGGACCATCAGCCTGCCGCGGCGCCTGAGCCCCTTGCCGATCGCGGACATACGCGGGTCTCCCACGTTGACACCCTCCTGCTCACTGCTCCTGGTGCTCCCGCATCACAGGGGCGGCAGGCGAACCGAAAGTGTCGGGAAGGGAACGAGCGGGGGACGCGGCGGGATCGCGGCGGGTCGTGCACCCGCCGCGACCAGGTGTTTCTCCGCTTCCTTAATTGTTGATGGGAAGCGTTCACTCCGGTTCGTTCCGGTGCCGGTTCACTTCAGATAGGCGAGTCCCGGGTGCACCGCGGTGTAGCCGTCGACCAGCCTGCGGGCCACGTTCACGGAGTCGACGAGCGGATGCAGCGCGAAGGCCTTCACCGCGGTCCTGCGGGAGCCCGACTCGGCGGCGGCGAGGACCTCCCGCTCGACGGCCTTCACCGCGCACACCAGTGCGGTGGCGTGGCCGGGCAGCGGATCGACGGAGAAGGGATGCGCCCCGTTGCCGTCGACGAGGCAGGGCACCTCGATGACGGCCTCGGGGTCGAGGACCGGCAGGGTGCGCCCGTTGCGGACGTTGAGGATCAGGGTCGCGCGCTCGTCGCGGGCGATGGCCCGCATGAGGGCGAGGGCGACCTTCTCGTAGCCTCCGGACAGGTCGTCGGCCTCGCGCTCGCCGGCGCCCGCCGCCTCCCGGTTCTCCGCCATGTAGGTGGCCTCGCGCTCGTTGCGGGTGCGCTCCCAGGTCCGCAGCGCCCCGGCGTCCGGGCGCCGCATCTCGTCGTAGAAGCGGGCCTGCTGGTCGCGCAGGAAGGCGCCGCGGGTGCGCTCGGCCTCCTGGTAGGCGCGTACGGTCTCCCGGTTGAAGTAGTAGTAGTGCAGGTACTCGTTGGGGATCGCGCCCAGCGACTGGAGCCACTCCGCGCCGAAGAGCCGGCCCTCCTCGAAGGTACCGAGCAGTCCGGTGTCCGCGAGCAGGCGCGGGAGTTCGTCGCGGCCCGCGACGCGCAGGCCCCGTACCCAGCCGAGGTGGTTGAGTCCGACGTAGTCGATCCACGCCTCGCGCGGGTCGGCGACGCCGAGCACGCGGGCGATACGGCGGCCGAGGCCGACCGGCGAGTCGCAGATGCCGATCACCCGGTCGCCGAGGTGGCGGGACATCGCCTCGGTGACCAGGCCGGCCGGGTTGGTGAAGTTGATGACCCAGGCGTCGGGGGCGAGCCGGGCGACCCGCCGGGCGATGCCGTCGGCGACGGGCACGGTGCGCAGGCCGTACGCGATCCCGCCCGCGCCCACCGTCTCCTGCCCGAGGACGCCCTCCGCGAGGGCCACCCGCTCGTCGTCCGCCCGCCCTTGGAGGCCCCCGACGCGGATCGCGGAGAAGACGAAGCCGGCGCCGCGCAGGGCCTCGTCGAGGTCGGTGGTGGCGCTCACCCCGGGCGCGTCGGGGACCCCCGCGGCCTGCTCGGCCAGGACCCGGGTCATGGCGGACAGCCGTCCGGCGTCCAGGTCGTGCAGCACGACCCGGGTGACCCGGCCCTCGCCGCGGTCCCCGAGGAGCGCCCCGTACACGAGCGGCACCCGGAATCCGCCGCCGCCCAGAATCGTCAGCTTCACGCCGTCACTTCCCGCCTTCGCCGTCCTGATCACCTTCCCCGAAGCTACCCGCACGCCGTCCGGAAGCCGCCGGAAGCCGCTCGACGGACGGTCGCGCCGCCGATCATCGGGCAGTCATCCGCCCCACGCCGGGTCTTCAGGGCGTCTTCATCCCGGAGACCTGGGGTCACGGCATTCTCCGGCAGGTGAACGACGGCGACGGAGGGCCGGCCGGATGCGTCGGCTGCCGCCGTGGACGACCACTGGCACCTCCGACTCCCGAGACCGCCAACTCCCGCGACCACCGACTCCCGAGAGCGCCAACTCCCGCGACCAATGACCACTGGCCACTGAGCACTCCGAGGAACGCACCGACCATGTCCGACCGGCAGTTGCCCGCCTGGGCCGACCCTTCCGTCTCCCCCTCGGCCCTCGACCCGCAGGGCCTCTCCCGTCGCGGGCTCCTGCGCCGCGTGGGCCTCTTCGGCGCCGCCTTCGCCGCCGGATCGCTCGCGGTGCCCTCGGTGGCCGCCGCCGGCTCCCGGCGCCCGGGCGGCGAGGACCCCCGCCTCGCCTACCTCGTCGGCGACCACCACGTCCACACCGTCTACAGCCACGACGCCAAGTACACGTTCTCCCAGCTCGCCCGGGCGGGAGCCGAGTACGGCCTGGACTGGATGGTGTTCACCGAGCACTCCAACGCCGGGCACGCCGCTCACGGAGCCCGGCTGGAGCGCGCGGAGATCCTCAGGGCCCGGGCCGAGAACCCGCGCCAGCTGATCTTCCAGGGGCTGGAGTGGTACATCCCGGGCGCCGAACACGGCACGGTCTTCGTGGCGCCGGGGCGCAACGAGGCGGAACTGCTCACGCGGTTCGAGCTCGCCTACGACGGCAAGCTGCTGGGCCACGACAAGGGCGGCGCCGCCGACACCGCCACCGCGCGCAACGAGGCGCACGCCGTGGCGGCCCTCAAGTGGCTGGCGCGGCAGCGTCGTTCGGGGTACATCGACGACGTGCTCGTCCTCGCCAACCATCCGCTGCGCCTCGGCATCGACTCCCCGCACGAGATGCGCGCATGGCGCGACGCCGCTCCCGGCATCATGATCGGCATGGAGGGCGCGCCCGGTGCGCAGGGCGCCGCCCTCCCCGGCCTGCGCGGGGCGGCCTCGATCCGCGGCGAGTACGAGAACAAGCCGTCCGCGCAGTCCTGGCCCGGTTATCCGGCGGCCGCGTACCTCACGTACGGCGGCTTCGACTGGGCGACGGCGACCGTCGGCGGGCTGTGGGACTCCCTGCTCGCCGAGGGCAGGCTGTTCTCGGTCACCACCAACTCCGACGCCCACCGCATCGTCCACGACACCTGGCGGAACGGCGACTGGGCGCCCGGCCAGAACTTCGACGACACCGGCAGGCTCCCCGACCCGGTGAACACCGACACGCCGCAGCCCGGCAGCGACTTCTGGCCCGGCCAGTTCAGCCGCACCCACGTCGGCGTCACCCGGCACGGCCACCGGGCGGTGATGGCGGGCCTGCGCGCGGGCCGCGTCTGGCTCGACCACGGGCATCTGCTCGACGGGCTCGAGGTGCGCCTGAAGCGGGACCGCGACCACGGACGGGGCGTGACGCTCGGCGGGCGGCTGCGCGTCCGCGAGGGCGACCGGCTCACGCTGTCCGTCACCGTGACGTCCGCCTCACGCCCGAACCCCCACGGCGTCCTGCCCGAGCTGGCCCACGTGGACGTCATCCGGGGCGCGGTGCGCGGTCCCGTCGCCGACCGGGACGCGTGGCGGGCGCCCGACACCAGGGTCGTCCACACCAGGGACGTGAGCGGCCGGAAGGGCACGTACACCCTGCGCGTCCCGCTCACCGCCGGGGACGGGTCCTTCTACGTCCGCCTGCGCGGCAGTGACGGCAAGCGGAACGGCGCGGGGCACCTGGGGGCCGCGATCGACCCGCACGGCCCGGTCCCGCACGAGCCGGGCGACGGCGACCCGTGGGAGGACACGTGGTTCTACTCCAACCCGGTGTTCGTGGACGTGGTGGGCGCATGAGCATGCGGTGAGGGTGCGGGACCCTGTCGTCGAAACGGCCCTCAAGCGTTTCCTTCGGGGGTCCCGTACCGCCTGCGCACCTGGGTCTTCAGGAGCTTGCCGGAGGCGGTCCGCGGGAGTTCGCCGGTGATCACGAGCGACTTGGGGATCTTGTACTTGGCGAGCCGTCCGACCAGCGAGGCGAGCACCTCGTCGGGGTCCAGCTCGGCGCCCTGGCGAGGCACCACGACCGCGCGCGGTACCTCGCCCCACGCGGCGTCGGGGACACCGATCACCGCGCACTCCGCGATGTCGGGGTGGGCGAGGAGCCGGTCCTCGATCTCGGCGGGGTAGACGTTCTCGCCACCGGAGATGATCATGTCCTTGATCCGGTCGACGATGTGGGCGTGGCCGTCCTCGTCGACCCGGGCGGCGTCCCCGGTGCGGAACCAGCCGTCGGTGAAGGCCGCCGCCGTCTCGTCCGGCAGCCCCCAGTACCCCGACATCACGGCCGGCCCGCGCACCAGCACCTCACCCGTCCCGCCGGGGCCGACCGGGGTGAGGTCCGGCCCGGCGACCGTCACGTCGGCGAAGAAGTGCGGGACGCCCGCCGAGCCCGCCTTGCTCACGGAAGTCTCGCCGTCGAGGAAGAGGACACCGAGCGCCTCCGTCGTCCCGTAGCCCTGGAGGAAGGTCAGACCGCGGGCCAGATACGTCTCGATCAGCGGCGTCGGGACCGGGGCGCCGCCGCAGCTGAGCATGCGCAGGCTGGACAGGTCCGCCGCCGCCCAGCGGGGGTGCCGGGCGATCCGCTCGAACATGGCGGGTACGCCGAACATGTAGGTGATCCGGTGGCGTGCGACGAGGTCGAGGGTCTCGCCGGGGTCGAACGCCTCGACGAGGACGCAGGTGCCGCCCTTGAGCAGCACCGGCAAGGTGAGCACGGTCAGTCCGGCGATGTGGAACAACGGGGCGGAGACCAGGGCCTGTTCGTCGGCGTGGAGGTCCTTGTCGATCAGGAAGTTGACCGCGTTCCAGGTGACGTTGGCGTGGCTGAGCATCGCGCCCTTGGGGCGGCCGGTCGTCCCCGAGGTGTAGAGGATGAGGCAGGTGTCGTCGGCGGCGACGGGCTCGTCGATCGGCTCGTGCGCGGCCCCGGCGACCGCCGCGTCGTACCCGGCCCCGACCTGGAGGTACGTACGGACATCCGGGTCGCCCGGCAGCCCGGCGACGAGCCCGGCGTGGGACGGGCCGTACACGAGGGTCCCGGCGCCGGAGTCGGCGAGCTGGTGGGCGATCTCGGGGCCGGCGAGACGGGTGTTGAGCGGGACGAAGATCGCGCCGAGCGTGCCCGCCGCGAACAGCGTCTCCAGGAAGGAGGGGTGGTTGGGTCCGAGGTAGGCGATGCGGTCACCGCGACGCACTCCCCGCGCGCGCAGGGCATGCGCGAGGCGGGTGGTGCGCTCGTACAGCTCGGCGTAGCCGACCGTGCTGTCGCCGTGCACCAGGGCGGTGCGGTGCGGGGTCTTGCGGGCCCTGCGGGCGGGCCAGGAACCCAGTCCCTCGTTGCGCATGTACGGCCCCCTGAGGTGGCGTCCACGGACGGGACCAGGGTGACAGCTCGTCACCGCCGATGCCACGTACGCGTAGAGGTGAGGTGAGCGCACCTCCTGGGGCGCTGGTCCCCGGCCGCCCTCCTACTGGACCCGAACGGGCACCTGGGCCGTGTACGTCACCGCCGCCTCCCCGTGCGTGGCGGTGCCCCGGCCGGTCAGCCGGCCCTCCTTCGCCCCCGGCGCGGGCGTGACCCTCCAGCGTGCGGCGAGCGTGCCACCCGCGGGGAGGCGGTGCGCGGTCACCGGGTCGAGCGACCGCACCCGCCCGTGGGCGGGCGCCTTCAGGGTGATCCGGGCGTCGGTCCAGGGGCGGGAGGAGCCGTTGGCGAGGGCGGCGGTCACGAGGAAGCCCTCACTCTCCTCGGTCACTTCGAGGGTGACGCCGAACGGCTCGCGCTCGTACGTCTCGGCCCAGGAGTCGCGCATCAGGCGCACCAGGGCGTCGGCCTGCGCGGGCCGCGCGGCGGCGAGGTCGTCCCGCTCGCCGGGGTCCCTGGCGAGGTCGTACAGCTCCACCTCCCACTTCTCGTCGGGCACCCGCCGGTCCCGGCCCGGCGCGAAGCGGACCGCCTTCCAGTCGCCCCGCCGCACCGCCTCGGCCAGGCGCCGCCCCCGGCCGCCGTCGACGGCGTCTGCGCGCGGGGTGACCCCGCTGTGGTTGCGGTAGAAGTACAGGTGGTCGTGGCGGGGGGTGTGGGCGGCGCCGGTGCCGCCGCGCAGCAGGGGGACGATCGAGAGCCCGTCGATGTCCGACGGTGCGGGGGCGCCCGCCAGGTCGGCGAGCGTCGGCAGCAGGTCGGTCAGCGGGGTCGGCCGGTCGGTGGTGCCGGCCGGGACCCGCCGCGGCGACCAGGCGACGAGCGGCACCCGGATGCCGCCCTCGTACAGGTTGCGCTTGTGGCCGCGCAACGGGCCGGCTCCGTCGAAGAGGCCGGGGTCGGTGCCGCCCTCCTCGTGCGGGCCGTTGTCGCTGGTGACGAGGACGAGGGTGTGTTCGGCGAGGCCCAGGTCGGTGAGCCGGTCGACGATGCCGCCGACGAGCGTGTCGAAGAGGCCGACCTGGGCCGCGTGGGCCTTGTCCGCGTCGCTCCAGTCCCGGTCCGCGTACGCGCCGGCGTCCGGGGTGCGGCTGGGGGCGTGCGGCACGGTGGGCGCGAGGTACAGCAGGAACGGCTCGTCCTTGTGCGCGTCGACGAAGGCGAGCGCGCGCTGTTCGATGAGGTCGGGCGCGTAGACCTCGCGGGCGCCCGCGCGGTTCTCGGGGATCTCCTGCCGGGTGCCGTTCTCCCAGAGGTACTCCGGGTGGTAGTCGTGGGCGTGGCGGTGCTGGATGTAGCCGTAGAACGTCTCGAACCCGCGGGCGTTGGGGTGGCTCGGCTGGTCCGGTTCGTCGGGTCCGAAGCCCCACTTGCCGATGAGGCCGGTGCGGTAGCCGCGGGCCCGTAGTACTTCCGCGAAGGTGAGGTCCCGGTCGGTGAGGCGGCCCTGGCCCCCGGGGCCCCACGGGTTCTCGCGCACGGCCGCGTGGCCGCTGTGCAGTCCGGTGAGCAGGGAGCAGCGCGAGGGGGCGCAGACCGGGGCGGTGGAGTACGCGTCGGTGAACCGCAGGCCTTCGTCGGCCAGCCGGTCGATGCGGGGCGTGCTGATCAGCTGCTGGCCGTAGGAGCCCAGTTCGCCGTGGCCGAGGTCGTCCGCGAGGACCACCACGAAGTTGAGCGGCTGCCCGGCCGGCCGGGCGGCGGGGACGACCGGGGCGGAGGGCCGGCCGGCCGGTGTCGCCGGGGCCGGTCCCGCGGCCTTCTCACCCGCGGAGCCCGCGGAACACCCGGCCGCCGTCCCGGTCATGCCGAGGGCGCCGGACCCGGCGAGAAAACGACGGCGGCTGGACATACGGGCTCCTGTGGCGGACGGCGGTGGGTCGTGCACCGACGGCGGGCGGCACACGGCGGACGGGACCACGCTCCCGACATGAACACCTTGTTGCAGGTCGCGGGAGCGCACGGAGCATCCGGGAGCGTCATGGGACATCGGGAGACTCGGGAGGATCCCGGGCGGCTGAGGGCGGCACCCGACGGTTGAGAGGGGAACCCCCGGCTCTGGTTCCATCGGACGAAGTGATCTTGTCATCCGGTCGGGGCGGCGGTCGGACGCCCCCTGCGCCACGCCTTCGACGTCTGAACTCGCCCCTCCCGCAGAGACTTTCACTGCTTCACCTCTTGACGGCCGGTGTGTCCGAGAGCACATTGAGCCCGCAGTGCTCTCTGAGAGCGCTCTCAGACGTGTTCCCCCACCCCCGACACGAAGAGGTACTCATGAGACGAACCCTCGGACCGTCCCCGCGCCGGCCCCTGCGCCGCGCACTGCTCGCCGTCGTCAGCGCGCTGAGCCTCGCGGCGGCCGGGGCGTCGGTCGCCGAGGCGTCGGCGCCCGCTCCGCCGTCCGGCTGGACGCAGGTCTTCGTCGACGACTTCAACGGCGCCGCCGGAACCGGCGTCAACACCGCCAACTGGCAGTACGCGACCGGCACCGGCTACCCCGGCGGGCCCACGGGCTGGGGCACCGGCGAGATCGAGACGATGACCAGCAGCACCAGCAACGTCGCGCTCGACGGCAACGGCAACCTCCGCATCACCCCGCGGCGCGACGCCGCCGGCAACTGGACCTCCGGCCGTATCGAGACCGTCCGCTCGGACTTCCAGCCGCCGGCGGGCGGCAAGCTGCGCATCGAGTCCCGCATCCAGCTGCCGAACGTGACGGGCGCGGCCGCCCGCGGCTACTGGCCGGCGTTCTGGGCGCTGGGCGCGCCCTACCGGGGCAACTACTGGAACTGGCCGAGCGTGGGCGAGCTCGACATCATGGAGAACGCCAACGGCCTCAACACCGTCCACGCCACGATGCACTGCGGCACCAGCCCGGGCGGCCCCTGCAACGAGACGTCCGGCATCGGCAGCTCCACCACCTGCCAGGGCACCACGTGCCAGGGCGGCTTCCACACGTACCGGCTGGAGTGGGACCGCTCGACGAGCGTGGAGGAGATCCGCTTCTACCTCGACGGCAACAACTTCCACACGGTGCGGGCGAACCAGGTCGACGCGACGACCTGGCGCAACGCCACCGACCACGGGTTCTTCGTCATCCTGAACGTGGCGATGGGCGGCGGTTTCGTGGACGCCTTCGGCGGCGGACCGGACGCGGCCACGGTGCCCGGCCACTCGATGGTCGTCGACTACGTCCAGGTGCTGTCGGCCGGTGGGAGCGGTACCACGCCCCCGACGGGCAACCGTGACGCGTACGGCACCATCCAGGCCGAGTCGTACGACGGCCAGAGCGGGACGACGACCGAGGCCACCACCGACAGTGGCGGCGGGCAGAACATCGGCGCCCTCGCGAACGGCGACTGGGCGCTCTACAAGGGCGTGAACTTCGGTTCCACCGCGGCGCGCCAGTTCAGCGCACGGGTCGCGAGCGGCGCCGGCGCAGGGGTGAGCGGACTGGTCGAGGTGCGCCTCGACAGCCGGACGAGCGCGCCGGTCGGCAGCTTCGCCGTGGGGAACACGGGCGGCTGGCAGTCCTGGCGGACGATCCCCGCGAACATCAGCGGCGTCACGGGCACCCATGACGTCTACCTCACCTTCACGAGCGGCCAGCCGCAGGACTTCGTGAACGTGAACTGGTTCGGCTTCGGACACTGAGGACACCGAGCCGCCCCCGACAGGGCGAAAGCGGGCTCCCACGCGCGTGGGGGCCCGCTTTTCCCGTACCGCGCACCCTTCAGCGCAGCTCCGCCCGGAACGCCACGGGCGTGACCCCGGTGTGCAGGTGGAAGAACTTGGAGAAGTTGGCCGGGTCGGGGAAGCCGACCGCCACGCCGACCCGGCCGATCGGCAGGTCCGTGTGCGCCAGCAGCCGCTTGGCCTCCAGGATCACCCGTTTGTCGATGAAGCCCTTCGGGGTCTCGCCCGTCGCGGCGCGGACGGCGCGGACCAGGGTGCGGCGGGAGTAGCCCAGCGCGTCGGCGTAGGCGCTGACGCTGTGGTTGGTGGGGAAGCCGCGCTCGACGGCGTCCCGGAAACGGGTGAACGTCGTGTCCGCCTGCCGCCGCCCGGCCTCCGCCGAGCTGGCCGCGAGGTGCGCGAGACGGAGCAGGAAGGCGCTCAGGGAGTGCCGCAGCACCGCGGCGTGCAGGCTGAGCGGGAGCGTCTCGGTGTCGGTGTACTCGCGCTCCAACTGCTCCAGGGAGCCGGTCAGGCCCGCCAGCTGCGCGGGGCCGGGGCGCAGCAGCGGGGGCAGATCGTACCGGTAGAGGCCGGTCGCCTCCACCGTGGCGCGGGGCAGGAAGCCGGGCTGCATGGTCAGTACCGTCCCGCGGTACCCGGACCTGCGCGAGAAGCGGTGCACCTGCCCGGGACGGACCCACAGCAGGTCGCCGGCCGAGGCCTGGTACTCGGCGAAGTCGATCATGTGAGTCACGGGGCCGCCGGTGAACAACATCACCACATGGAAGTCGATGCGGTGCACCCGGTCCAGGGGTGCGCCGGTGTGCCAGGGGTACTCCGGTGCCATCGGACTGATCTGCATCCCGACGCCGGCGCGGCTGCTGCCCACCGGGAAGGCGAACGTCTTGATGCCTTCTCGATCCGGGTGGCCGCCGCTGTCGTCCTCCACGCAGCCACTCCGGGTGGTTCTGTCCGTCATGTCCCTCTCGCGTCGGCTCGGTCCGCCCCGGGAGCGCTCCCCGGTGTCCCACTTTCACCGAAGGCTGACACAGGGAGACCTTCCGCGCCAAAAGTCAGACTTTTAGTTTTGAACACGTCAGAGCTGTTCCCCTGCTCCTACCGAGGACTTCTTGAAGATGAGCACGCACACATCTGACCGTCTCGAGTGGACCGACCTCGACCGGCGTGCCGTCGACACGGCCCGTGTTCTCGCGGCCGACGCCGTGCAGAAGGTCGGCAACGGCCATCCGGGCACGGCGATGAGCCTCGCGCCGGCCGCGTACACGCTGTTTCAGAAGGTGATGCGGCACGATCCGGCCGATCCGGAGTGGACGGGCCGTGACCGCTTCGTCCTCTCCCCCGGGCACACCTCCCTGACCCTCTACACCCAGCTCTTCCTCGCCGGGTACGAGCTGGAGCTGGACGACCTCAAGGCGTTCCGCACCCAGGGGTCGAAGACGCCCGGCCACCCGGAGTACGGGCACACGGCCGGGGTGGAGACCACGACGGGCCCGCTGGGGCAGGGTGCGGCGAACGCCGTGGGCATGGCGATGGCCGCCCGCTACGAGCGCGGTCTGTTCGACCCGGAGGCCGCCGAGGGCGCGTCCCCGTTCGACCACATGGTCTGGGCGATCGTCTCGGACGGCGACCTGGAGGAGGGCATCTCCGCCGAGGCCTCCTCCCTCGCGGGCCACCAGAAGCTCGGCAACCTGGTCTTCCTCTACGACGACAACCACATCTCCATCGAGGGCGACACCGCCACCGCCTTCTCCGAGGACGTGCTGAAGCGCTACGAGGCGTACGGCTGGCACGTACAGCGGATCGAGCCCGCCGGGAACGGCGACATCGATGTCCACGCCCTGTACGCGGCGCTCCGGGCGGCGCAGGCCGAGACGGCCCGCCCCTCGATCATCGCGATGCGCACGATCATCGCCTGGCCGGCCCCGCACGCGCAGAACACCGAGGCGTCGCACGGTTCGGCGCTGGGCGAGGAGGAGGTCGCGGCCACCAAGCGTGTCCTGGGCTTCGACCCGGAGAAGCACTTCGAGGTCTCCGACGAGGTCCTCGCCCACACCCGCAAGGCCCTCGACCGGGGCGCCGAGGCGCACGCCGCCTGGGACAAGCGGATCCACGAGTGGCGCGGCGCCCAGCCGGAGCGCGCACAGCTGTTCGACCGGATCGTCGCCGGTCAGCTGCCCGAGGGCTGGGAGAAGCACCTCCCGGTCTTCGAGGAGGGCAAGGCGGTGGCCACCCGGGCCGCGTCCGGCAAGGTCCTCCAGGCGCTCGGCGCGGTGATCCCCGAGCTGTGGGGCGGCTCGGCCGACCTCGCCGGCTCCAACAACACCACGATCGACAAGACGAGCTCCTTCCTCCCGAAGGGCAACCCGCTGCCGGGGGCCGACCCCTACGGCCGTACGGTCCACTTCGGCATCCGCGAGCACGCCATGGCCGCCGCCATGAACGGCATCGCGCTGCACGGCAACACCCGCATCTACGGCGGCACCTTCCTGGTGTTCTCCGACTACATGCGCAACACCGTCCGGCTCTCCGCGCTGATGCAGCTCCCGGTGACGTACGTGTGGACGCACGACTCCATCGGCCTCGGCGAGGACGGCCCCACCCACCAGCCCGTCGAGCACCTGGCCTCCCTCCGCGCCATCCCGGGCCTGAACGTGGTCCGCCCGGCCGACGCCAACGAGACCGCCGTCGCCTGGGCCGAGATCCTCCGCCGCCACGCCACGCACCCGGCCCCGCACGGACTGGCCCTCACCCGGCAGGGCGTGCCCACGTACGAGCCGAACCCGGACGCCGCGAAGGGCGGGTACGTGCTGAAGGAGGCCTCCATCAACATCCCGGAGGTCATCCTGATCGCCACCGGCTCCGAGGTGCAGCTCGCCGTGGCCGCGCGGGAGCAGCTGGAGGCCGGGGGCGTGCCCACGCGCGTGGTGTCGATGCCGTCCGTGGAGTGGTTCGAGGAGCAGCCCCTCGCCTACCGGGAGAGCGTGCTGCCGCCGTCCGTGAAGGCCCGCGTGGCGGTCGAGGCGGGGATCGCCCTGACCTGGTACCGGTACGTCGGTGAGCACGGACGCATCGTCTCCCTGGAACACTTCGGCGCCTCCGCCGACGCCAAGACCTTGTTCACCGAGTACGGCTTCACCCCCGAGAACGTCGTCGCCGCCGCCCGGACCGCGCTCGCCGCGGTCACGGACACCGCGGCCGACCGCGGTTGATGCGAGCCCCTGAAGAAAGATGATCACTGTGACTGATACGACCGCAACGCCGACCGCGGCCGCGGAACCGCTGAAGCGCCTCTCCGACGAAGGCGTCTCCATCTGGCTGGACGACCTCTCGCGCGAGCGCATCACCTCCGGCAACCTCGCCTCGCTCGTCGAGAAGAGCCACGTGGTGGGCGTCACCACCAACCCGTCCATCTTCCAGGCCGCCATCGGCTCGGGCGAGGGGTACGAGGCGCAGCTCGCCGAGCTGGCGGTGCGCGGGGTGACGGTCGACGAAGCCGTACGGATGATGACCACCGCCGACGTACGGGCCGCCGCCGACGTCCTGCGCCCGGTGTACGACGCCACCGGGGGCCGTGACGGCCGGGTCTCCATCGAGGTCGACCCGCGTCTCGCGCACGACACGGCCGCCACGATCGCCGAGGCCAAGCAGCTGGCCTGGCTGGTGGACCGCCCCAACGTCATGATCAAGATCCCGGCGACCCGGGCCGGCCTCCCGGCGATCACCGAGGTCATCGGCCTCGGCATCAGCGTCAACGTCACGCTGATCTTCTCGCTGGAGCGCTACCGCGAGGTCATGGACGCCTACCTCGCGGGCCTGGAGAAGGCGCAGGCGGCCGGGCACGACCTCGCCTCGATCCACTCCGTCGCCTCCTTCTTCGTCTCCCGCGTCGACTCCGAGATCGACAAGCGGCTGACGCGGCTCGGCACCGACGAGGCCCTCTCCCTCAAGGGCCGCGCCGCCCTCGCCAACGCCCGGCTCGCCTACGCGGCGTACGAGGAGGTCTTCGCCGCCGACCGCTGGACCGCGCTCGCCCCGTCCGGCGCCCACAAGCAGCGCCCGCTGTGGGCCTCCACGGGCGTGAAGGACCCGGCGTACAAGTCCACGCTGTACGTGGACGAGCTCGTCGCCCCCGGCACCGTCAACACCATGCCGGAGGCCACCCTCCTCGCCACCGCCGAGCGCGGCGAGATCACCGGCGACACGGTGACCGGCGGCTACGCCCAGGCGCGCGCCGACCTGGCGGCCGTCGAGGCGCTCGGGATCTCGTACGACGAGGTCGTCAAGCGGCTGGAGGACGAGGGCGTGGCCAAGTTCGAGGCCGCCTGGCAGGAGCTGCTGGCCGCGGTCGAGAAGTCCCTGGACCGCAAGGGAGCGGACGCGTGATGAGCACCTCCGACACCACCTCCGACTGGACCAACCCACTGCGCGACGCGCGCGACCGCCGGCTGCCGCGCATCGCCGGACCCTCGGGTCTCGTCATCTTCGGTGTGACCGGTGACCTGTCCCGCAAGAAGCTGATGCCGGCCGTGTACGACCTGGCCAACCGCGGGCTGCTCCCGCCGGGCTTCTCCCTCGTCGGGTTCGCCCGGCGGGAGTGGGAGGACCAGGACTTCGCGCAGGTGGTGCATGACGCGGTGCGCGAGCACTCCCGCACCGAGTTCCGCGAGGAGGTCTGGCAGCAGCTCGCCGAGGGCATGCGGTTCATCCCGGGCGACTTCGACGACGACACGGCGTTCGAGCAGCTGCGCGAGGCCGTCGAGGAGCTGGACGCCTCCCGCGGCACGGGCGGCAACTTCGCCTTCTACCTGTCCGTACCGCCGAAGTTCTTCCCCAAGGTCGTCCAGCAGCTGAAGAAGCACGGCCTGGCGGACGCACCGGAGGACGGCTGGCGGCGCGCGGTCATCGAGAAGCCGTTCGGCCACGACCTGACGAGCGCGCGTGAGCTGAACGCGATCGTGCACGAGGTGTTCGACCCGGAGCAGGTGTTCCGAATCGACCACTACCTCGGCAAGGAGACCGTCCAGAACATCCTGGCGCTGCGCTTCGCCAACTCGATGTACGAGCCGATCTGGAACCGGTCCTACGTCGACCACGTCCAGATCACGATGGCCGAGGACATCGGCATCGGCGGCCGCGCCGGCTACTACGACGGCATCGGCGCCGCCCGCGACGTCATCCAGAACCACCTCCTCCAGCTCCTCGCGCTCACCGCGATGGAGGAGCCCATCGCCTTCGACGCCGAGTCGCTGCTCACCGAGAAGCTCAAGGTCCTGAAGTCGGTGAAGCTGCCGGAGGACCTCGGCGAGCACACGGTGCGCGGACAGTACGCGGCCGGCTGGCAGGGCGGCGCCAAGGTGCGCGGATACCTGGAGGAGGAGGGCATCGACCCTCACTCCAAGACCGACACCTACGCGGCGATCAAGCTGGAGGTCGACAACCGCCGCTGGGCGGGCGTCCCCTTCTACCTGCGCGCCGGCAAGCGGCTGGGCCGCCGGGTGACGGAGATCGCGGTGGTTTTCCAGCGCGCCCCGCACTCCCCCTTCGACTCCACCGCGACCGAGGAGCTCGGCGCCAACGCGATGGTCATCCGCGTCCAGCCGGACGAGGGCATGACCGTGCGCTTCGGCTCCAAGGTGCCGGGTACCTCGATGGAGATCCGGGACGTGTCCATGGACTTCGCCTACGGCGAGTCGTTCACCGAGTCCAGCCCGGAGGCGTACGAACGTCTGATCCTGGATGTGCTGCTCGGTGACGCCAACCTGTTCCCCCGCCATCAGGAGGTGGAGGAGTCCTGGAAGATCCTCGACCCGATCGAGGAGTACTGGGACCAGCACGGCACGCCCGCGCAGTACGCCTCGGGCTCCTGGGGCCCGAAGGAAGCCGACGAGATGCTCGCACGAGACGGACGGAGCTGGCGCAGGCCATGAGGATCGACCTGACCGACACCACGGCAAGCAAGATCAACAAGGCGCTCGTACAGGGCCGCCGCGCCATCGGCACCCCCGCCGTGGGCATGGTGCTGACGATGGTCGTCGTCACCGACGAGGAGAACGCGTACGACTCGCTCAGGGCCGCCGAGGAGGCCTCGCACGAGCACCCCTCGCGCACCCTGGTCGTCATCAAGCGGCACGCCCGCGGCCCCCGCGACCGCACGCAGTCCCGGCTGGACGCCGAGGTCCGCGTGGGCTCCGAGGCGGGCACCGGCGAGACCGTCGTCCTGCGGCTGTACGGCGAGGTGTGCAACCACGCCGGCTCGGTGGTCCTGCCGCTGCTGCTCCCCGACGCCCCGGTCGTCGTCTGGTGGCCGGTGGACGCGCCGGAGGTGCCCGCGCAGGACCCGCTCGGCGCCCTCGCCCAGCGCCGCATCACCGACATGTACGCCGTGGAGAACCCCCTCGCGGCACTGGAGCAGCGGGCGAAGTCCTACGCCCCCGGCGACACCGACCTGGCGTGGACACGGCTCACCCCGTGGCGCTCCATGCTGGCCGCGGCCCTGGACCAGGCCCGGGCGACGGTGACCTCGGCCGCCGTCGAGAGCGAGGCGGAGAACCCGAGCGCCGAACTGCTGTCCCGCTGGCTGGAGGCACGGCTGGGCGTGCAGGTCGAGCGGGTCGTCACCGGCGGACCCGTCGTCACCGGCGTCCGGCTCGGCACCGCGAACGGCGAGATCGTCATCGACCGCCCCGAGGGCCCCCTCGCCACGCTCACCCTGCCGGACCAGCCCGCGCGCACCCTCGCTCTGAAGGTGCGCTCCACCTCCGAACTGATCGCCGAGGAACTGCGCCGCCTCGACGCGGACGAGATGTACTGCGTCGCCCTGCGCGGCGAGCCCAACGAGGAGATCGCTTCCCATGACTGACACCCCCAGGCTCGACCAGCGCCCCGAGTGGACCGCGCTGAAGGACCACCGCGCGCACGCGCTGCGCGACCCGGATCTGCGGGAGCTGTTCGCCGCCGACCCCTCCCGCGCGGAGCGGTACGTGGCACACGTCGGTGACCTGCGCATCGACTACTCCAAGAACCTGATCACCGACGAGACCCTCGCCCTGCTGCGGGAACTGGCCGCCGCC
>NZ_BMVW01000022.1:0-73614 GCF_014650915.1 Streptomyces poonensis
GATCCGATTTCCTCGGTGCTTTCCAGGTTCCCGCTCTCGCGTTTCCCTTTCCGGCGGTTCCGACTTTATCAGAAGTTCTGAGTCGGATTTTCCGCCCCGCTCCGGGAGTCGCTCCCTGGTGCTTGAAGCACCCGGGTTCCCGGTTGGGCGGAGCCGTAAACGTACTGGAGCGGGGCGCCTCGATGCAAATCGAGGCGCCCCGCTGCCTGTTGCCACGCGAGTGGAGCCCGTACGGCAGGCCGTACGGCGGAGGTCAGACCTCCACGACGACCGGGAGGATCATCGGCCGGCGCCGGTATCTGTCCGACACCCACTTGCCCAGCGTGCGGCGGATGAGTTGCTGCAGCTGGTGGGGCTCTACGACGCCGTCCTGAGCCGAGCGTTCCAGGGTTTCCGTGATCTTCGGGATGACGTCCCCGAAGGCGGAGTCCTCGATGCCGGAGCCGCGGGCCTGGATGTGGGGGCCGCCGGTGATCTTGCCGGTGGACGAGTCGACGACCACGAAGACCGAGATGATGCCTTCGTCGCCGAGGATCTTGCGGTCCTTGAGCGCGGGCTCGCCGACGCCGCCGACCGAGAGGCCGTCCACGTAGACGTATCCGGCCTGGACCTTGCCGGAGATCTTCGCCTTGCCCTCGACGAGGTCGACGGCCACGCCGTCCTCGGCGATGACGATCCGGTCGTGCGGGATGCCGG
Organism: Streptomyces poonensis; assembly: GCF_014650915.1. Taxonomy (GTDB): domain Bacteria; phylum Actinomycetota; class Actinomycetes; order Streptomycetales; family Streptomycetaceae; genus Streptomyces; species Streptomyces poonensis. The sequence continues at coordinate 697 of NZ_BMVW01000022.1, forward strand.
TCAGGGCACCCAGCTCCGCGTTGGCGCGCAGGTGGCGCCATTCGCCGTGGACGGGCATCAGGTTCTTCGGGCGGCAGATGTTGTAGAAGTACAGCAGCTCGCCGGCGGAGGCGTGGCCCGAGACGTGCACCTTGGCGTTGCCCTTGTGCACGACGTTGGCGCCCCAGCGGGTGAGGCCGTTGATGACCCGGTAGACCGCGTTCTCGTTGCCGGGGATCAGCGACGACGCCAGGATCACCGTGTCGCCCTGGACGATGCGGATCTGGTGGTCGCGGTTGGCCATCCTCGACAGCGCGGCCATCGGTTCGCCCTGCGAGCCCGTGCAGACCAGCACGACCTCGTGGTCGGGCAGGTCGTCCAGCGTCTTGACGTCCACGACCAGGCCCGGCGGGACCTTGAGGTAGCCGAGGTCGCGTGCGATGCCCATGTTCCTGACCATGGAGCGGCCGACGAAGGCGACCCGGCGGCCGTACTCGTGGGCGGCGTCCAGGATCTGCTGGATGCGGTGGACGTGGCTGGCGAAGCTGGCCACGATGATCCGCTTGCGGGCGGACGCGAAGACCTGGCGCAGGACGTTGGAGATGTCGCGCTCGTGCGGAGTGAACCCGGGGACCTCGGCGTTGGTGGAGTCACTGAGCAGAAGGTCGATGCCCTCTTCGCTCAGTCTCGCGAACGCGTGGAGATCCGTGAGCCGGTTGTCCAGCGGCAGCTGGTCCATCTTGAAGTCGCCCGTGTGCACCACCATGCCGGCGGGGGTGCGGATGGCGACCGCGAGGGCGTCCGGGATGGAGTGGTTGACAGCGACGAACTCGCAGTCGAAGGGGCCGATGCGCTCGCGGTTGCCCTCGGCGACCTCGAGCGTGTACGGGCGGATGCGGTGCTCCTGGAGCTTGGCCTCGATGAGGGCGAGGGTGAGCTTGGAGCCGATCAGGGGGATGTCCGGCTTCTCGCGGAGGAGGAACGGAACGCCGCCGATGTGATCCTCGTGGCCGTGTGTGAGGACGATGCCCTCGATGTCGTCGAGACGGTCACGGATGGACGAGAAGTCCGGCAGGATCAGGTCGATTCCGGGCTGCTCCTCCTCGGGGAAGAGCACCCCGCAGTCGACGATCAGGAGGCGGCCGCCGTACTCGAAGACGGTCATGTTGCGGCCGATCTCGCCGAGACCGCCGAGCGGGGTGACCCGGAGGCCGCCCTGGGGAAGCTTCGGCGGCGGCCCGAGTTCAGGATGCGGATGACTCAAAAGACTCTCCTCACCACACGCGCCACGTGCCTGTAGGGCACGTGGCGCGTGTGACGTTCGTGCGAAAGCAGTTGTTGATGGGATGCAGGCACCTGTGTCCTGCCTATTCAGTTGTGAAGTCCGGTATCAGAGCTGTACCCCGCCGGCAGCAAGATCGATCTTGAGCTGGGTGGTCTCCTCGGGCGTCAGCTCGACCATGGGCGCCCGCAGCGGCCCGGCGGGCAGGCCCTGGAGGGCGAGCGCCGCCTTGGTGGTCATCACACCCTGGGTGCGGAACATGCCGGTGAAGACCGGGAGCAGCTTCTGGTGTATCTCGGTCGCCTTCTGGACGTCACCGGAGACGTACGCCTCGACCAGGGCGCGCAGCTCGGGGGTGACGACATGGCCGACGACCGAGACGAAGCCGACCGCGCCCACGGAGAGCAGGGGCAGGTTCAGCATGTCGTCGCCGGAGTACCAGGCGAGGCCGGAGCGGGCTATGGCCCAGCCTGCGCGGCCGAGGTCGCCCTTGGCGTCCTTGTTGGCGACGATCCGCGGGTGCTCCGCGAGCCGGACGAGGGTCTCCGTGTTGATCGGGACACCGCTGCGGCCGGGGATGTCGTACAGCATCACCGGCAGCTCCGTGGCGTCGGCGACGGCCGTAAAGTGCCGGTAGAGGCCCTCCTGCGGGGGCTTGTTGTAGTACGGCGTGACGACCAGCAGGCCGTGCGCGCCGGTCTGCTCGGCGGTGCGGGCCAGCTCGATGCTGTGGTGGGTGTCGTTCGTGCCGACACCGGCCACCACATGGGCGCGGTCGCCGACGGCCTCCAGGACGGCCCGTACGAGATCCGCTTTCTCCGCGTCGCTGGTGGTGGGGGACTCGCCGGTGGTGCCATTGATGATCAGGCCGTCGTTGCCTGCGTCCACCAGGTGGGCGGCGAGCCGCTGCGCGCCGTCGAGGTCGAGTGCGCCGTCCGCCGTGAAGGGCGTGACCATGGCGGTGAGGACCCGCCCGAAGGGGGTCTGCGGAGTGGAGGTCGGAGCCATGGGTAACACGCTACTCGTTGCTCAAGGCGCGGTCTGCCCGTGGGGTGCGGGAAAAGTCAGGACAAAGGCGGAGCCCGGCACTGCCTGCTCGGGGGTTCAAGCAGTGCCGGGCCCGTTTGATCAGGCTAGATGAACTTCGCGAAAAGCTGCAATCCGGACACTTCGCTCGACTGACCCGCACATATGTGCATCGTGCGCCGCGCCCCGGGGTGATCACGCCCTCCCGCAGGTGACCAGAGGCTCCCGCAGGTGCATCAGAGGCGCCCGCCGGTCGCTACGGGGCGACGCGTCCGTTCGCGTTGAAGGCCGCGTACGTCAGCGGCATGAGCTTCGCCCACTCCGCCTCCATCTTCTCGCCGACCATCTCGATCTCCCGCTGCGGGAAGGACGGCACCTTCGCCAGCTCGTGCTGGGTGCGCAGGCCGAGGAAGTGCATCAGCGAGCGCGCGTTGCACGTGGCGTACATCGAGGAGTACAGGCCGACGGGAAGCACCGAGCGGGCGACCTCGCGCGCGACGCCCGCCGCGAGCATCTCCCGGTACGCCTCGTACGCGTGGACGTACGAGTCCTCCATGACGCGGCCGGTGAGCTCCTGCTGCGCCTGGGTGCCCTCCACGAAACGGTACTTGCCGGGGCGGCCCTCCTGGACCAGCTTGCGGGAGGCGTCGGGGACGTAGAAGACCGGCTGGAGCTCCCGGTAGCGGCCCGACTCCTCGTTGTACGACCAGCCCACCCGGTGCCTCATGAACTCGCGGAAGACGAAGATCGGGGCGCTGATGAAGAACGTCATCGAGTTGTGCTCGAAGGGGCTGCCGTGCCGGTCCCTCATCAGGTAGTTGATCAGGCCCTTGGAGCGCTCCGGGTCCTTGCCGAGCTCGTCCAGGGACTGCTCGCCGATGGTCGAGACGCGGGCGGCGAAGAGCACGTCGGCGTCGGACGCGGTGTGCTTGACCAGCTCGACGGTGACGTCGCTGCGGAAGCTGGGCTTGAGGTCGTCGGCGGGGGTGTCGGTCACGGCTCGGAGGGTCCCTTTCTTCACTTCTCTGGGGCGGCGACCACTCTACGGCCCGGCACTGACAGGGGCGGCCTCCCGGCGTGCCGCGGTCCCTCCCGTCGCGTGCCCCGGCTCCCGGCCGTCGCGGGCCGGTGACTTCTGTGAAGTAGGTGAAAGGCGGCACCATTCCGGGCACTCGCTCGTCTGTGTTAGTGACAGTGATCCGTGCGACGCCAGTGACAGTGATCCGTGCGGCGTGATCCGTCCGCGTCCCCGACTTCCCGAGGAGAAGCAAGGCCCATGTTCCGTCGGCGCGAGCCCATTCCGTTCGCCTTCGTCGCCGAGGCCGACAGATTCCGCAGCAATGTCGCTCCCCCGCCCCGGGAGCGCGCCACCGTGAGTGAGATAGCCGGGCGGTGGCTGGTGGGGCTCACCGTGGTCGCGGGCCTCGTGGGCTCCCTGCTGGTCGGGATGCCCGCCTTGTCGGTCGACCAGTCCCCCACCCAGTCACAGAGCCAGTCCGAGGCCTCCACCGGTCGCTGACAGGGCCGCTCTGCCGCTTGCCGGCCCGTATGCCGTCCGAATGGCCCGGGTCGTGCACTCCTCCTGGCCGCCCCAGAGTGGTGAGCGGGGACACGTCTCGATAGCCTCACCGGGCACAGCCCCTGGTGGATGGAGTGAGGATCAGCCGTGCCCCTGCCCTTCCTGACCGCCGACCCCGCCTTCGACGAGGCAGCGGACGATCTGGCGCTGCCCTTCGACGACCGTGATCGCTGGCGGCGGCCCTACCGTCCCGGTCCGTGGCGGGTGGGCGCGGCGGCGTTGTTGCTGCTGCTCGCCTCGTACGTGCTCGCCGCGGCTGTCATCATCGCGTTCGCCGGGACGCTGTCGGCCGGTGCGGTCTGCTTCGGGGTGGCGCTCCTCGTCATCGCCGGCGCCCTGCGGATGCTGCGCATGGGCGTCTGGGTGAGCGCGCGGGGACTGCGCCAGGTGGGCTTCTTCACCACGCGCACGGTGCCGTGGGAGCAGGTCCTCTCGGCGCGTACGCTCCAGCAGCCGGTGCGCTGGTTCGGCGCGCCGCGCACGGTGCAGGGGCAGGCGCTGGTCCTCGAGCGCGAGGGCCGGGCGTCCGAGGGCGTCGCGCCGCTCATCACGACCCACAACGCCGACTTCCTGGGACGCCCGGAGGCGTTCGACCGGGCGGCGGACATGGTGGAGGCATGGGTCGCGGAGTACGGGCGGGCCTGAGAGGCGAAATGCCGTGAGGGCCGGTCCGCGACATGTCGCGGGCCGGCCCTCACGCATGAGCGGGTCTCCCTCAGACGGGCTGGACCGGCTTGCCGTCGTGCAGTGCGATGGCCCGCTGCATCGCCTTGCGGGCCCGCGGTGTGTCCCGGGCGTCGTGGTAGGCGACGGCGAGGCGGAACCAGCTGCGCCAGTCGTCGGGGGCGTCCTCGGTCTCGGCCTTGCGGCGGGCGAAGACCTCGTCGGCCGAGTCGCGGTCGATCCGGCCCCCCGGCGTGCGCTTCAGCTCGTCGACGGGCAGGCCGCCCTCGGCGTCGAGCTCGGCGGCGAGGGCGTTGGCCCTGCGGACGAACTGGGTGTTCTTCCACAGGAACCAGAGCCCGATCACCGGCAGGACGAGCACCGCGACCCCGAAGGCGATCGTCACGGGCGTACCGGTCTCGATGAGCAGCACGCCACGGCTGCCGACCAGGACGAAGTAGACGACCAGGACGGCGGCCGTGACGGCATACGTGATCTTCGCGCGCATCGTGTCGTGTCGGCTCTCGGTTCAGCCCAGGTCGAGGAAGTGCTCGAGGCCGAAGGTGAGACCCGGGGTGCTCACCACACGGCGGGCGCCCAGCAGGATGCCCGGCATGAAGCTGCTGTGGTGGAGGGAGTCGTGGCGCACCGTGAGGGTCTCGCCCTCGCCGCCGAGCAGCACCTCCTGGTGGGCGAGCAGACCCCGCAGGCGTACGGCGTGGACGGGCACCCCGTCGACGTCCGCGCCGCGGGCACCGTCGAGGGCCGTCACCGTGGCGTCCGGCTGGGGGGCGCTGCCCGCCTGCCGGCGTGCCTCGGCGATGAGCTGGGCCGTGCGCGTGGCGGTGCCGCTCGGGGCGTCCACCTTGTTCGGGTGGTGCAGCTCGACGACCTCCACCGACTCGAAGTACGGCGCGGCGATCTGCGCGAACTTCATGGTGAGGACGGCGCCGATGGAGAAGTTGGGCGCGATGAGGACGCCCGTCTCCGGGGACCCGTCGAGCCACCCCTTCAGCCGCGCGAGACGGTCGTCGGTCCAGCCGGTCGTACCGACGACCGCGTGGATGCCGTGCCGTACGCAGAAGTCGAGGTTGCCCATGACGGAGGCCGGGGTGGTCAGCTCGACGGCGACCTGGGCGCCCTGCTCGGCCAGCGTCTCCAGTTTGTCGCCGCGGCCGAGGGCGGCCACCAGCTCCATGTCCTCGGCCGCCTCTACGGCCCGTACCGCCTCGGATCCGATACGGCCCTGGGCGCCGAGGACCGCCACGCGCAGCTTGCTCATGTTGTCGCTTCCTTCTGAGTCGATGACCGGCCGTCAGGCGACGGCGTCGTGCAGCCGGGCGGCCTGCTTGTCCTTGAGCGGACCGATGACCGACAGCGAGGGACGCTGGCCGAGGATGTCGCGGGCGACCTCGCGGACGTCGTCCGGGGTGACCGCCGCTATCCGCCCCAGCATGTCGTCGACGGACATCTGCTCGCCCCAGCACAGCTCACTCTTGCCGATACGGTTCATCAGCGCACCGGTGTCCTCCAGGCCGAGGACCGTGGAGCCGCGGAGCTGGCCGATGGCCCGGTCGATCTCCTCGTCGGGCAGACCGTGCTCGGCGACGTGGTCGAGCTCGTCGCGGCAGATCTTCAGCACGTCGTGGACCTGGCTGGGCCGGCAGCCCGCGTAGACACCGAAGAGCCCGCAGTCGGCGAAGCCCGACGTGTACGAGTACACGCTGTACGCCAGGCCGCGCTTCTCGCGCACCTCCTGGAAGAGCCGGGAGGACATGCCGCCGCCGAGCGCGGTGTTGAGCACGCCGAGGGCCCAGCGCCGCTCGTCGGTGCGGGCGATACCCGGCATGCCGAGGACGACATGGGCCTGCTCGGTCTTGCGGGAGAGGACCTCTACGCGTCCGGCCGTACGGATGGCGCGCCGGCCGTCGCGCGGGGTGATCGGGGTCGCGTCGAGGCGCGTCAGGGCGCCCGCGCGCTCGAAGGCGGCGCGGACCTGCCGTACGACCTTGTTGTGGTCGACGTTGCCGGCGGCCGCGACGACGAGGTGCGTCGGGTCGTAGTGCTTCTTGTAGAAGCGGCGGATGCGGTCGGCGGTCAGGGCGTTGACCGTGTCCACCGTGCCGAGGACCGGGCGGCCGAGGGGGGTGTCGCCGAGCATCGTGTGCGCGAACAGGTCGTGCACGCAGTCGCCCGGGTCGTCCTCGGTCATCGCGATCTCTTCGAGGATGGCGCCGCGCTCGACGTCGACGTCCTCCTCCAGGATCTGCGAGTCGGTGAGCATGTCGCACACGACGTCGATGGCGAGCGGCAGGTCGGTGTCGAGCACGCGCGCGTAGTAGCACGTGTACTCCTTCGCCGTGAACGCGTTCATCTCGCCGCCGACCGCGTCGATGGCGGCGGAGATGTCGAGCGCGCTGCGCCGCGAGGTGCCCTTGAACAGCAGGTGTTCGAGGTAGTGCGTGGCGCCGTTCAGGGACGGGGTCTCGTCGCGGGAGCCGACGTGGGCCCAGATGCCGAAGGTCGCGGAGCGCACGGACGGCAGGGTCTCGGTGACGATGCGCAGGCCGCCCGGGAGGGTGGTCTTGCGGACCGTACCGATGCCGTTCTCGCCCTTGATGAGGGTTTGGGTACGGGCGACGGCCCGCGCCTCGGAAGAGGTGCGGGCCGTCGCCTTGGAGCTACGGGACGTCACTGGTCGGCGTCGTCCTTCTTGTCGTCAGAGCTGTCTTCCTCGCCCTCGATCACGGGGATCAGGGAGAGCTTGCCGCGGGAGTCGATCTCGGCGATCTCGACCTGGACCTTCTGGCCCACGCCGACCACGTCCTCGACGTTCTCCACGCGCTTGCCGCCGGCCAGCTTGCGGATCTGCGAGATGTGCAGCAGACCGTCCTTGCCCGGGAGCAGCGAGACGAACGCGCCGAAGGTCGTCGTCTTCACGACGGTGCCCAGGTAGCGCTCGCCGACCTCCGGCATGGTCGGGTTGGCGATGCCGTTGATCGTGGTGCGGGCGGCCTCGGCGGCCGGGCCGTCGGCGGCACCGATGTAGATGGTGCCGTCGTCCTCGATCGTGATCTCGGCGCCGGTGTCCTCCTGGATCTGGTTGATCATCTTGCCCTTGGGGCCGATGACCTCACCGATCTTGTCGACCGGGATCTTCACGGTGATGATCCGCGGCGCGTTCGGGGACATCTCGTCCGGGGTGTCGATCGCTTCCATCATCACGTCGAGGATGTGGAGGCGGGCGTCACGGGCCTGCTTGAGGGCCGCGGCCAGGACGGAGGCGGGGATGCCGTCCAGCTTGGTGTCGAGCTGGAGGGCGGTGACGAACTCCTTGGTGCCGGCGACCTTGAAGTCCATGTCGCCGAAGGCGTCCTCCGCACCGAGGATGTCGGTGAGGGTGACGTAGTGCGTCTCGCCCTCGATCTCCTGGGAGATCAGGCCCATGGCGATACCGGCGACCGGGGCCTTCAGCGGCACACCGGCGTTCAGCAGCGACATGGTGGAGGCGCAGACCGAGCCCATGGACGTCGAGCCGTTGGAGCCGAGGGCCTCGGACACCTGGCGGATCGCGTACGGGAACTCCTCGCGCGTCGGCAGCACCGGCACCAGGGCGCGCTCGGCGAGGGCGCCGTGGCCGATCTCGCGGCGCTTCGGGGAGCCGACGCGGCCGGTCTCACCGGTGGAGTACGGCGGGAAGTTGTAGTTGTGCATGTAGCGCTTGCGGGTCACCGGGGAGAGGGTGTCCAGCTGCTGCTCCATGCGGAGCATGTTCAGGGTGGTGACGCCCAGGATCTGGGTCTCGCCACGCTCGAACAGCGCGGAGCCGTGGACCCGCGGGATGGCCTCGACCTCGGCGGCCAGGGTGCGGATGTCGGTGACACCGCGGCCGTCGATGCGCTTCTTCTCCTTGATGACGCGCTCGCGGACCAGGGTCTTGGTCAGCGAACGGTACGCGGCGGAGATCTCCTTCTCGCGGCCCTCGAACTCCGGCAGGAGCTTCTCGGCGGCGAGCGCCTTGACGCGGTCCAGCTCGGCCTCGCGCTCCTGCTTGCCGGCGATGGTCAGCGCCTGGGCCAGCTCGGGGCGGACGGCGGCGGTGAGCGCCTCCAGCACGTCGTCCTGGTAGTCCAGGAAGATCGGGAACTCGCCGGTCGGCTTGGCGGCCTTGGCGGCGAGGTCGGACTGGGCGCGGCACAGCACCTTGATGAAGGGCTTGGCGGCTTCCAGACCGGCGGCGACGATCTCCTCGGTGGGGGCCTCGGCGCCGCCCTCGACCAGCTTGATGGTCTTCTCGGTGGCCTCGGCCTCGACCATCATGATCGCGACGTCGCCGTCCTCCAGGACGCGGCCCGCGACGACCATGTCGAAGACGGCGTCCTCGAGCTCGGTGTGCGTCGGGAAGGCCACCCACTGGCCGCGGATCAGCGCGACGCGGACGCCGCCGATCGGGCCGGAGAAGGGCAGGCCGGCCAGCTGCGTGGACGCGGACGCGGCGTTGATCGCGACGACGTCGTACAGGTGGTCGGGGTTGAGCGCCATGACGGTGCAGACGACCTGGATCTCGTTGCGCAGGCCCTTCTTGAAGGACGGGCGCAGCGGACGGTCGATGAGGCGGCAGGTGAGGATCGCATCCTCGGACGGCCGGCCCTCACGGCGGAAGAAGGAACCGGGGATCTTCCCGGCCGCGTACATCCGCTCCTCGACGTCCACCGTCAGGGGGAAGAAGTCGAGCTGGTCCTTGGGGTTCTTGGAAGCGGTGGTGGCCGACAGCACCATGGTGTCGTCGTCCAGGTACGCCACGGCGGAGCCGGCGGCCTGCTTGGCCAGGCGGCCCGTCTCGAAGCGGATGGTACGGGTGCCGAAGGAACCGTTGTCGATGACGGCCTCGGCGTAGTGGGTCTCGTTCTCCACCAGCGTTTTCTCCTCGTCTTCGTCCCTGGTCCCGCCCGTGTGGCAGGGGGACGGTGGCGGAGAAGCGCTCCGTCTGGTGCGGGCCGGTCTTCGATCGAAGCACCCGGGGACCGCTGTCCCCCGGGGGCCACTACCGAGGACCGGCGGCGGCGAGGTGCGCTTCTCCTCTTCGGTGTTGCTTTTTCGGTGTCGCGTCCGGCTTTGCTTCCGGTGTCGCTTCTCCGGTGTGCGTGACGTTCATCCGTGTACCCGGTGCGGACCGGGTACCGTCACGTTGTGTCGTACGTATTGCGTTGTGCTACCACCCTACAAAGCGGTGGTGACAACGCGCACGTTTCGCACGTACGGCGATGTCCGCGCAGACGGCGGTGTCCGCACATACGGCAAAGGGAGCGGTTCCCTCGTTGTGGGAACCGCTCCCTTCACGGCGTCTTACTTGGCGCCCGCCGCACCACGGCGGATGCCGAGGCGGTCGACCAGCGTACGGAAGCGCTGGATGTCCTTCTTGGCCAGGTACTGCAGCAGGCGGCGACGCTGACCGACCAGGATCAGCAGACCACGACGGGAGTGGTGGTCGTGCTTGTGGGTCTTGAGGTGCTCGGTCAGGTCGGAGATCCGGCGCGACAGCAGGGCGACCTGGACCTCGGGGGAGCCGGTGTCACCCTCCTTGGTACCGAACTCGGACATGATCTGCTTCTTCGTAGCGGCGTCGAGCGACACGCGTACTCCTCGTGAGTCTTCTTTGTTGCCACCGAGTGCCCCTGGTCTGCTTCTCAGGGGAGCTTCCACGACTCGGGAGGCGGGGATCCGCTGGGCGCGGCCTCCAGATCCGGCTCTCGCCAGGCGTTCCGGAGGTGCGTACACGAACGGCCGTCACACAGGGTACCAGCCGGAAGCGGCGCGCCCCGCCTCGCTGCGCGGGGGCGGGCCTCGGGCCGCCGATAGCATCCCGGCCATGCATGCGACCTCCGAGACCGCGATGAGCCACCCGGAGACGGCGGCGTCCTGGCGGCGTCGCGTCCGCGCGCGGTGGGCCTGGCTGGCCGCCGTGATCCTCTGCTGGGCGGGAGCCGTGGCCTACAGCGCTCTGCCCGGGCAGGAGGGGGCCGACCCGGGTGTCGTCGTCATGGTCACGATCGTCGCGTTGTTCGCCGTCCCGCTCACCGTCACGGCCCTGGTCTCGGCCTATCGTATGGGCCGCATACTGCGCGCCTATCCCTGGCAGAAGCACCCGTGCACGTTCAGGCGCGGGTCGCAGGTGACCGTCGTGGTGCTCAGGCCGGAGCCGGGACACGAGGTGCCGCTGCAGCCCACCGTCTTCGACACCGACCTGAGCAGGGACCGCGGGAGCGCACTGGAGAGCATGTGGTTCGCGGGTGATCTGCGCTTCGGCGGCGTGGCCTCGCCGCCCGGCGGCCACCGGGTGGTCCGTGTCGCGCGGACCAACCGGGCCAAGGCCGCCCGCTCGCGCAAGGGCGCCTCGCCCGCCGCGGACGCCCTGGCGGAGCAGGTGGGGCTGACCCGGGGGCGCAAGGTACGGAGCCTCTGACCGAAGCTCCGCAACGCACAGCGGCTGTCACCCGGTGAGGTGACAGCCGCTGTGCGTTGCCGACGCTGTGCGCCGCTGGTGACCGATCGGTCAGCCGCTGGTCATGCCCCGGGCGGCCGAGTACAGGTCGAGCACCGCCAGGCAGAGCGGGATCAGCGAGAGCAGGACCGCGCCCTCGGACAGGTCCAGCATGCGGCCCCAGAAGGGGGTGACGCCCTTGCGCGGGACGACCAGGGCGATCGCCAGGAGGAGCACCGCGCCCAGGGCGACGGCGGCGGACAGCCAGATGGTGCGGATGTCCAGCGGAGCACTGTTGTGGTTGTAGGTGAGCTCCTCGATGATGTCGACCGGCGGGTTCAGGGCCAGGCCGAGCACCAGCAGGCAGACCGTGATGATGCCCGAGGCCATCAGCGTCACGACCTGTGACGTGTACAGGAAGAGGCGGGCCCGCATCAGCATCGCGAGGCCGACCGCCAGCGACAGCAGCTGGGCCCAGCCGCTGGTGGAGAAGCCGAGCACCACACCGGCGGAGGCCACGGCGCCGACCGCGCAGCCGCCGACGAGACCGAGGAGCAGTTCGTGCCCGCGGCGTGCCTGGGCGGTGATGAGCTGGTAGTCGACCGGCTCCTGCTCCTGCTGGTCCTCGGCGCGCCCCCGCTTGGCGATCTGGTCGGGCGAACGGAACCCTATGGGGAGCTTGGCGAAGCGGGAGGACCAGCCGGGGAGGAAGCCGACGGCGGCGACCATGACGACGGCGGTGACGGAGGCGCTCTCGCGGGGCTCCGCCTCGAAGACGATCGTGGCGAAGGTGGCGAGGACACCGACACCGGCGGCGAACGATGCGGCGACGAAGGGCGCGTCGTTCTGCGGCAGCATCAGGACGAGCAGGACCGCGGCAACAAGGACGACGGCCAGGCCGATGAGCAGGTGCAGCCGTCCGGGTCCCTCTCCCGAGGCGACTCCCACGACACCCGAGCCGCCCACCATCAGGTGCGGCAGCGCGGCCAGGCCGAGGGCCACCGCCGCGAGGTGGTCGTCGTAGACCCGGGCCCGTACGGACGCCAGCGCGACGAGGACGACGCCGGTGACACCGGCGATGACGCCCGGCAGGCCGTGCATGTCGTGGGCGAGGGGCTCGGAGAACCACAGCACCAGCGCCATCATGGTCAGCAGCAGCGCGCCGGCGGCCAGGCCGACGCCGCGCATCATGCCGTCGTTCCAGCTGCGGCGGTCGGTCTCGACGGCGGCGGCCACGGCGTCCACGACGTCGTCGAAGACGGCGGGCGGCAGCGACTCCGCGAACGGCCGCAGGAGCAGCAACTCACCGTCGCGGATCTGCTGTTCTGCGAGCGATCGGCCGTCGTCGAGTACGGAGCCGTCGCCGCGGACCAGGTTGTACCCGACGGGCGCGGCCTCCTCGGGCGTCTGGCCCGACAGCCGCAGGATCTCCGGGTACACGTCAGAGAGAGGCACGTCCTCCGGGAGTGCCACATCGATCCGGCTGTTCGGCGCCGCCACCGTGACTCTGCAGAATCCGGTTGCTGAAACCGTGCTCACCTGACGGTTCCCCCTCGTCCAGTGCTTGGTGATCGGACGCGGTCTGCCGGGGTGATCCCCGTCCCGCGCTTCTTCAGGGCCGTCACCCTACCGTCCCCTCTCTTCATCTCCTCATCCCCTCCCGGCTCAATGACCCCGTAGAACAGTAGGATCAACGCCCGACTCATGGGCCCGGCCGAGACCGGCCCGCAGACCCGGCGAAAGCCCGGCGAGTTGACGTGCGTACGGGGGCCGCGCCACGGGGGCGGTTCAGGATTGCGATTGCGTGAAGGACTGGTGCATCGGTGAGCGTCGTCATCGTCAAGCGCCCGCCGCGGGTGTTCCCGCCGGAGGTGCCGAGTGAGGAGGTCAAGCTCGAGTCACCTCCCGAACTGCCTCGCAACGAGGACGACAGCCTGCTGATGAACCTGCTGCCCATGCTCGGCATGGGTTCGTCGGCGGCTTTCTTCTTCATGCCGGGCGCTCAGGGCTTTATGAAGATCATGGGCATGCTCATGATGGCGTCCACGGTCGCCATGCTGGTCGCCCAGATCGTGCGGGCCCGTAAGGGGCCGTCCGGCCAGATGGCCGAGGCACGCCGCGACTACCTCAAGTACCTGGCGCAGAAGCGGCGTGAGGTGCGGCGCACCGCGCACAAGCAGCGCGACGCGCAGCACTACCTCCACCCGGCGCCCGAGCAGCTGTGGGCGCTGGTCGCGGAGGGCTCCCGGCTGTGGGAACGGCGGTCCACGGACCCGGACTTCGTCCAGGTGCGGATCGGTCTGGGACCGCAGCAGCTGTCGACGGCGCTGATCGCGCCCGAGACCGCGCCGGTGGACGAACTGGAGCCGCTGACCGCCCACGCGATGCAGCAGTTCATCGCCGGCTACGGCACGGTCAACGAACTCCCGCTGGCCATCGGGCTGCGCTCCTTCTACCACGTGACGGTCTCCGGCGACTCGGAGACCGTGTACGGCCAGACCCGGTCGATGCTCGGTCAGCTGGCCTCGCTGCACTCCCCCGAGGACCTGGTGATCGCGGTCGTGGCCGCGCCGGGTGCGGCGGTGGACTGGGAGTGGACCAAGTGGCTGCCGCACATGCAGCACAAGGAGTCCGACGGCGCCGGTACGCGCCGGCTGATCTGCTTCGACCTGGGCGAGCTGGAGGAGATGATCGCCCAGCAGCTGGAGGGCCGCCCCCGGTGGAGCCGGGACGGCCAGCCGGTGCTGGACCAGCCGCACGTGGTCGTCGTCCTGGACGGCGGCGGGGTGCCGGCGGACTCGGTCCTCGCCTCCGCGGAGGGCCTCCAGGGCGTGACCATCCTCGAGGTGGTGCCCGGTGAGCTCGACGAGGCGCGCGGCTCCCTGTCGGTGCGGGTGTACCCGGACGCCCTGGAGCTGGAGGCCGGTACGGGTGTGTTCACCGGCACCCCCGACGTGCTGTCGCAGGCGCAGGCGGAGTCGCTGGCCCGTCAGCTGGCGCCGCTCCGGCTGGGCGCGGCGGACGCGGACGAACCGCTGCTGGCCAACCTGGATTTCACCGACCTGATGCAGATCGGTGACGCGGCGGGCGTGGACGTCTCGCGCACCTGGCGGCCCCGTACGCTGCACGAGCGGCTGCGCGTCCCGATCGGTCTCGGCGAGAACGGCGAGCCGGTCATGCTGGACATCAAGGAGGCCTCGCAGGAGGGCATGGGCCCGCACGGCCTGTGCGTCGGCGCCACCGGTTCCGGTAAGTCGGAGCTGCTGCGCACCCTGGTGCTGGGCCTGGCGGTCACCCACTCGTCCGAGACGCTCAACTTCGTCCTCGCGGACTTCAAGGGCGGTGCGACGTTCACCGGCATGGGCAGCATGCCGCACGTCTCCGCGGTGATCACCAACCTGGCCGACGAGCTCACGCTCGTGGACCGGATGCGCGACTCCATCACCGGTGAGCTGACGCGTCGTCAGGAACTGCTGCGGCAGGCCGGCAACTACGCCAACATCACCGACTACGAGAAGGCACGTGCCGCGGGCGCCCCGCTGGACCCGCTGCCGTCGCTCGTCCTGATCATCGACGAGTTCAGCGAACTCCTCGCCGCGAAGCCCGACTTCATCGAGATGTTCATCCAGATCGGCCGCATCGGCCGTTCGCTGGGTGTGCACATGCTGCTCGCCTCGCAGCGCCTGGAGGAGGGCAAGCTGCGCGGCCTCGACACCTTCCTCTCCTACCGGATCGGTCTGCGGACCTTCTCGGCGGCGGAGTCCCGTACGGCGATCGGTGTGCCCGACGCCTACCACCTGCCGAACGTCCCCGGCGCGGGCATCCTGAAGTACGGCACCGAGTCGATGGTGCAGTTCAAGGCCGCGTACGTGTCGGGCACCTACCGGCCGAACGGGCCGGTGGTGCAGGGCGGCGGACGGATCGACCGCTCGCCGGTGCTCTTCACCGCCGCGCCGGTGCCCGTGCGGATACTGGCCGAGCCGGAGCCGGAGACCCGTCCGGACCAGGTCGACGACGCGCTCGCCGACACCGTGCTGGACGTCATCGTCGGCCGCCTGGAGGGCCAGGGGCCCTCCGCCCACCAGGTGTGGCTGCCGCCGCTGGACGAGCCGTTCAGCCTCGACCAGGTGCTGCCCGCGCTCGCCATCAGCGCGGAGCGCGGTCTGCACGCCGAGGGCTACCAGGCCCAGGGCAAGCTCGTCGTCCCGGTCGGCCTGGTCGACAAGCCCTTCGAGCAGCGCCGCGACGTGATGTACGTGGACGTGTCCGGTTCCTCCGGTCACACGCTGATCGTGGGCGGCCCGCAGTCCGGCAAGTCCACCCTCGTCCGTACGATGATCGCGTCGTTCGCACTCACGCACACGCCCGCCGAGGTGCAGTTCTACGCCCTCGACTTCGGCGGCGGCGGCATGCTCGCCCTGGAGAACCTCGCTCATGTCGGCGGTGTGGCCTCCCGGCTGGACCAGGAGAAGGTCCGGCGTACGGTGGCGGAGGTGCACGGCATCCTCAACGCCCGTGAGGAGTTCTTCCGCGCCAAGGGCGTCGACTCGATGGCCACGTTCCGCAACCGCCGGGCGCAGGGGCACTACCCCGACCAGCACTGGGGCGACGTCTTCCTGATCATCGACGGCTGGGCGACGTTCAAGAACGACTACGAGATGCTCGACGCGGTCATCGCGGACATCGCGACCCGCGGTCTCGGTTTCGGCATCCACCTGATCGTCACCGCGACCCGGTACACCGAGATGCGGCCGGCGCTGCGCGACCAGATCCTCAGCCGTCTCGAGCTGCGCCTCGGTGACGCGATGGAGTCGGAGTTCGACCGCAAGCGGGCCGAGAACGTGCCGGTGGGCAAGCCCGGCCGCGGCCTCTCCCCGGACAAGCTGGACTACCTCGCCGCGACGCCCCGCCTCGACGGGTCGACCACGGTGGACGACCTCGCCGACGGCATGGCGAACCTCGTCGCCAACATCAACAACGCCTGGCAGGGCCCGCAGGCCCCCCAGGTGCGGATGCTGCCGACGATGCTGCCCGCGTCCGAGCTGCCCTCGGGCGGCGACTTCGCGAGCCGCGGTATCGCGATCGGCGTCGACGAGCTCACCCTCTCGCCGGTCTTCGTGGACTTCGAGACCGACCCGCTGTTCGTCATCTACGGCGAGAGCGAGTCCGGCAAGTCCTCGCTGCTGCGGTTCATCGCCAAGCAGGTCTCGGAGCGGTACGCGCCCGACAAGGCGCTGTTCGTGGTGTCGGACTTCCGGCGTGCGCTGCTCGGCCAGGTCCCCGAGAGCCACATGTACAAGTACTGCGCCTCGGGTCCGCAGCTCCAGGAGGTCCTGGAGTCGCTGGCCGGCTCGATGAGCCGCCGTATGCCCGGCCCGGACGTCACCCCGGAGCAGCTGCGCAACCGCAGCTGGTACAGCGAGCCCGACGCGTTCATCTTCATCGACGACTACGACCTGGTCGCCACGTCGATGGGCAACCCGATGTCGGTGCTGATGGAGTACCTGCCGTTCGCGCGCGACCTGGGCCTGCGCATCATCCTGGCCCGCACCACCTCGGGTGCGTCGCGGTCGTCCTTCGAGCCGGTGCTCACCCGGATCAAGGAGCTGGGCGCGCAGGGCATCGTGCTCTCCGGTGACCCGTCGGAGGGGCCGGTGTTCAACAACCTCAAGGCCACTCCGCAGCCGCAGGGCCGTGGCCAGTTCATCTCGCGCCGGACCAGCGGTCAGCTGGTGCAGACGGGATTCCTGCCGGAGAGCTGAGGCGGCTCCGGTCTGGGGGTGGGCAGAACTCACGGCCCACCCCCTGTGTTTTCGCACCGAACGGGGAGAACGTATGACCGACTACTTCAAGACCGACACCGAAGAACTGGGCCGGTTCAGAAAGACCCTGGAGAACGCGAAGGCGGAGCTCGACAACGTCCGCAAGCTGATGCAGGACGTGTCCGCGGAGGGCATCGGCACCAAGGAGCTGGACGCGGCCTGCGCCGAGTTCCACGAGCACTGGAAGTACGGCTCCGAGCAGATCGCGGAGATGACCGGCAAGTTCGCCGAGGGCGTGAACCAGAGCCGGGCCAACTACGAAGAGGTCGACAAGGCGCTCGAGGAAGGTTTCGCCAAGGCCGCGGCACAGGGGGGCGGGAAGTGACGGCGAACCCGTACCCGAACCTTGGCTTCAACCCCGTACCGGGCAGCGTCTCGGTCGTCTCGGCCCTGACGGCGAAACTCCAGAAGTCCGCACAGACCATCTCCGACGCGCACCGCATGATCGAGAACCTGCGATCGGGGAGCTCCTGGGAGGGGGACGCGGCGGTCGCCTTCCGTGAGCAGCTCGACGGTGCCCTGCCGACGAACCTGAAGAACGCCCACGCCTCCATCACCAAGGCCGCCACCGCGCTGGGCGAGTGGCAGAAGGCCCTCGACGGCTACCAGGACCGGGCCAGGACCCTCGACGGCCAGGCCAAGGACGCCAAGACGAAGATCGAGACGGCGGAGGGCAACGAGAAGACGGCCTCCGCCAACCCCGACCTCAAGCTCGCGGGCCAGACGTTCACCGACGACGCGGCGCTGAAGAACGCCCAGTCACGGCTGGACAAGGCCACCGCCGAGCTCACCAAGGCGCGCGAGGCGGTGACCGAGGCCAGGAACGCGTACAACGACATCGTCAAGCGTGCGAAGGAACTGGAGGAGGACCACTCCACCGACGCCCGCGCCAAGGCCCGCACCCTGCGGGACTCCACGGACAAGCTGGCGCCGGAGGAGCCGAACTGGTTCGAGAAGACCATGGACTGGGTGGGCGACAACCTCACCGACGTCCTCGGTGCGATCGCGGCGATCGCCGGTCTGGCGGCCCTGTTCTTCGCGGTGCCGGTGGGTCCGATCCTGCTGCTGGTCGCGGCGGCGGCGAGCGTGGCCACGTTGGCCACCCGGTTGTCGAACCCGACGGTCCGGGCCTCGCTCAAGGACGGGTTCACCAAGGGGGAGTTCGACGCCGACTTCTGGAACAACGCGGTCGGCGTGGTCGGGGACTCCCTCGGCGCGGTCCCAGGCGTCGGCGCCGTGGCGCGCGGTGTGAACGGCGCCATTCGATCGGCGAGTGCCGGCGCGGAAGCTCTCACCCTCGGGCAGAGGCTCAGCAGCGCGGGCGGCAAGACCTGGCTGGCCGCGCAGCGGATCCACGCCGCCGAGAACCCGCTGACCACCTGGTTGGTGAAGGGCACGGCCAACCCGTCCGCCTGGGCGACGGGCATCGACCGTACGGTCGCCGGAGCCGGGGCGCTCACGGGTACCTACGGCGTGGCCAAGAACATCTGGGAGGACATCAAGAAACCCGGCGCGGAGAACACCGCGACCGGCGCGGACGGCGCCCGCGCCGGCAGTTTCGACGGAGCCGGGCACGGTGCCACCGCTCTCAAGACTCTGAAGATCCTGTTCGGCGCGGCGCACTGAAAGGACTGAAGGGGTGGAACTGTTGACAGACGACGTGGACGAGTACAAGCACATGGACGAGTACGCCATCGACGAGTCGGCCATGCAGCGTGACTGCGACATGTGGTTCGCGATGCCACCTGGCTATGTGGAGATCCCCTTCCGCGACCTCTTCTCCGATCCGGATTCTCCCGAGGGCGCTCGGGTGGTCGAAGCGATCAACTCCCTGCTGGAGTTGGTGCCGGAGGAGAAGCGGGACGACTTCCTGGCGCAGCTGGCCGAGGCCCGGGGGCTGACTCTGGAGATGCAGCGGGAGGGCGTGGTGCACTTCTCCATCGGCGCGCACCAAGCGGACGACGGCTCCATGCTGGAGTCGGTCGTCACCCTCGCCCGGCGCGAGATCCCCTGGACTCCGCCGAAACTGGCGGCGGTGCAGGCAGCGACGGCGCGCAAGAACGCGCTTCCGGTGGCCGTGGCGGACCTGCCCTGCGGTCCCGGCGCGTTCACCGAAGCCCTGTTGGAACTTCCCGCGGAAGCTGACTCGCAGCGGCGTTCCCTCTACGAGGCAACTGCGTACCTGCCTTTCCCGGACGGGCGGAACCTCGCCATCCTCACGCTGACCACCACGGCCGTGAACGCCCGTGAGCACTACCGTGACATCCACCGCGGCATGGCGGAGATGGTGAGCTTCGACAACCCGCTCCCCGAGGAATTCAAGGCCCAGATCCCCGAGTCCAAGGTCGAGGCGTCCACACGCGCGGTCTTCGGCTGACCCCTACGGAGTGAAACGCAGTGGACGTTCCCCTGACGAAGACGGCTTACGACGATACGGCCACCCGATGGGCCTGGCGGCGCACGGCTGCGTTCCGGCTGTGCACCTTTCTCCTCTCCTACGGGTCTTTCGTGCTCTGGCTGTACGTGGTGGTCATGACGCCGGTGTGGACTCTCTGGGTCCTCATGCCCGCCCTGTTCGTACTGATCTATGTGGCCATGCTGAACACCGTGAGGTTCTCGGGCGTTCTGTCGCTGCGCCGGGTTCTGCGGGTCTATCCCTGGCAGTCGGTCCCAGGAGCCGCCTCGACCGCGAAGAACGGCACCACCCGATTTTCCTTCGCCGATCCCGAGCAACCGGACAAACAGGTCTCGCTCCGTTACGGCGACTGGTTGGGCAGCGGATACACCTTCTGGGTCCGGAAGGTCAGGTCCGGCGGGGTCGATGAGGTCTGGTTCGCGGGTGACCCACGCTTCCTGGGCGTCGTCGCCGTGCCGGGACCCCGGCGGCTGCTCAGCGTGGCACAGCGCGAGGCGGTCGACGACCGGATGTCGGCCCGCAAGCGCGGCGTCAGCCCCGAGGCGCGGGAGCGGGCCCGGGCGGCGGGTGCGCGAGTCGGCTGAGCGGCACCTGGTAGCAGCCTGTACGAAACGGCGGTGGCGGTACCTCATCGGGTACCGCCACCGCCGCCGTCGTTCCCCCGCACGCCGTTGTCCTGTCCGCGGACCCGCTCAGCTGGACCAGTAGTGCAGTACGGCCTGCGCGTAGGCCACGCGCGGGTCCAGGCGTGCCGTGCGGACCTTGTACTTGTCGGTGATGCCGTAGAACCTCAAGGGCGCACGTCCCGCTCCGGGACCGCCCTCTGTCCGCCACGCCGTACGCGTGGGCAGATGCCAGTCGAGGCCGTATCCCCCGACGAGACTCGCCACGTTGTAGATCAGCGTCAGTGGCGAAAGCACGACGTACAGAGCCCAGGCACCGATGGTTCCCCCACGGCCGACCAGTCTCGTGCCGTCGGGCAGTTCCATCTCGTACCGGGGCCGCCAGCGGCTCCGTCGGGCAGGCGGCCGTAGGACACCCAGCACGTTTCCGTCGGGGCCCGTCACGGCGAAACCACCGTGCGGACTCGTCCCGGTCGTCTGCCGGGCCACGGAGCACAGAGGCTTGCGCCCTGCTTGATCCTCATAGAGGGTGAACCTCGGGCCGAGCTCATCCGGCGTGTCCGTCCTCGGGAACATTCCACCGACATGGACAGGGGCACCGCCTCGTACCCGGATGACCCACTGGAAGCTGGATGGTGCTTCCTCACGCGCGGTCTGCGCGTGCACGCTAAAGACAGTGACACTCACGATTCCCGGCCCCAGTTG
The DNA here is from genome assembly GCF_014650915.1 of Streptomyces poonensis. Taxonomy (GTDB): domain Bacteria; phylum Actinomycetota; class Actinomycetes; order Streptomycetales; family Streptomycetaceae; genus Streptomyces; species Streptomyces poonensis. The sequence goes on from NZ_BMVW01000022.1 coordinate 21,273, forward strand.
TCAGCGGTTCAGCGGTTCAGCGGTCATAGAAGTCATCGCCATCTCTTTCCGGTGACCGGCCTCAGCCACACGGGGAGACTGTGGTGCGGGAGTCCCGCTGCCGACAGGACCTGAAGATACCCGTTGACCTGATCGCGAGTTCCACCGCGTAGCCATATACGGCGGTACCAGAACGCCCGGACCAGCAGGTACCCGCTGAGGGAGAGCAGGAGCACCACAGGGGTGAAGAGGATCAGGCCGACCGCCGTGCCGACGTCGTCCCAGTCGGTGGTGCCGGTCAGGAACCAGGCTCCGACCGCACCGGGAGCAAGCAGCAGGCCACCCCACATCCCGCATGAGTTCATCCTGCCCAGCAGCATCCGATGGCGATGGAGCATCGCCGCGACCTCCGCATCGGCCAGGTAGTCGATGCCCCTGTCGGCGCCGATCGTCCGCACCGCCTCGGTCAGTCCCGGCACCGCCGCCAGATGAGCTGCTGTCACCTGCAACAGGTCGAATGCCTCCTGGGGGACGGTGCCGTCGTCGCTCCTCATCCGAACACGTCTCGCACGGATTTCGTCCGCAGGGGCACCTCGACGCCGCCCGCCACGTCCGTCGGCCGACCGGGAAGCACGCTCTCCGGCCGGCTCGGCGGTACGCCCTCCGACTGCTGCGGACGCGGGTCCTCGACCGGTGTCCCGGCGTCGTTCACCTCGAGGGTGTTCACGATGTTGAAGAAGAGTTCGGAGTACAGGTCCCAGTCCTGCATACAAGGAGTGCTGAGCTCGAAGAGAGCCATCTCCGCGTCCCGGCGGAGAGGCACGAAGACGGCGATCTTCCCGATCTCCACCTCCTCCGACCGGCCGGAATCGGTGATCTCCGCGGGGAGAGTCGTGATCTCCGAGGTGAACCGGGCCACCGCCTCGCCCGCCGCGAGCCAGACCGTCTCCACATGAACTTGATCCCCGGAACCCGCGAGTTCGGCGGCGACGCTCGAGGCGGTCGCCTTCTCCCCTCCCGGCACGGACTCCAGCAGAGTGGCGGTCACCGTCGCCGTGCTGCGGCGCCCGTCGAGGTCGAGCAGACAGAATCCCGCGTAGCTGACTCCGGCCTCCATCATCTCGATGACCAAGGGCAGTTGAGCCGCCACGTACTGGAACCAGAGTTCGGCGTTCCCCTCCGGGTAGACGTCCTGGGCCAGCTCGGCCAGCGCCTCGCCGAGCTCCTCCGGAGCCTCTTGGACAGGGAGCTCGAAAAAGGCGGGCGGCACGCGGAACGTCAGGCGCGGGGCGGCAGCGGCCGAGGGGTCGGCCGAGCCGCTGCCGGGAAGCATCGTGTCCATCGGTTTACGCCGCTCCCGCCGCCGACATGAACGCGTTGCTGGACGGTGCACTGGCCGCCTGGGTGCTCGACGACCCCGACACCAGGCCGTATGCCAGGGCGGCGCCCTTGATACCCATCTGCGTACCGCGCATCGTCCAGCTGCCGACGTCCAGAGCCTCGTCGCTGAGGCCCAGCCCCTTGCCGGCCCTCACCAACACCTGGTTGTACAGGATGCCGTCGGCCATGCCCCTGGCCACGTTGACCGAAGTCGGCAGCTTATGGGCATTGGCGAAAACACCCTGGAGTGGTTTGTTCACACTTGCGGCTTTGGCCGCCTTCCCTGCCGCTGTCAGTCCCTTCACCGCTCCGATACCCGGCAGTACGCCCAGACCGGCACCGACCCAGTCCATCACTCCGACCTTTCCGCCGCGGGCCGTCTTGATCCCGTAACCGGCCAGAGCGAGTGCGCTGGCGCCGATGGCCAGCGCCCCGAACACGGCCCCCACGGGCGGGATGGCCATGGTCGCCAGGGACAGGATGGACAGGACGGAACCGATCTTGGAGAACAGGTCCGCGTTGTCGACCAGGAAGTCCTTGAAGCCGTCCCAGGCGCCCTTCAGCCCGTCCGTGACCTTGTCCCAGATGCTGAAGTCCGGCGGACGGTTCTTCGCGGCCTCACGGATGGCACTCTCGGCCTTGCTGGCCTGCTCCTGCCAGTACTTGAGCAGCGCCTCGGCGTCCTGGAGGGTGCTCTCCAGATCCCACGCGGCCTGTTTCGCCGCGGATTCGGCGGCCTTGGCCTCCTGCTCGAGGGTCTTGGCCTCCTGCTCGGTGAGCTGACGGAACGCCGCCTGGCCGATCTTGTCGTTGACCCGGTCGACGGCGCCGTTCTTCTCCTCGAGGCGCTTGCGCTGCTCGACCGCCTCGGCCTCCAGGCTCTTGGCCTGCCGCTGCATGGTCTGGAGCTCCGAGTGCCAGCCTCTGAGCGCCTTCGCGCAGGCGGTCATCGACTCGTGGCCCTGCTTCAGGTACTTGGGCAGCTCACCGACCTTCTCCTGGAACTTGGAGGCGGCCTCGCCCTCCCACGCTCCGTCCGTCTTGCCGATGCTCGTCAGCATCTCGCGCAGCTCGTCGAGCTCGTCGCCGACCGTCTTGACGTCGTACGCCAGTGACTCGATCGTGTGCAGGTCGCCCTTGGCCGGGTTGAACTTCAGACCGGGCCAGTTGGGATCGTCGAACATCCCCATCGTCTTCTCCCCGTTGTGTGCGAGTTGTCGGAGCGTCGGTGGTGGTGCACTGCCAGGGCTACTTCTGGCTGAAGCCCTTCTGCAGGTCCTGCTCGGTCGACTGGTACGACTCGAGGGTCTTCTTGAGCCCCTCGTGCAGCTGCTTGGAGGCGTCCGCGATCCGCTTGATGCCGTCGCCCCAGTCGTCCTGGAAGCTGTCGCAGGCGTTGTCGAGGCCGTCCGTGCCCAGTCCCTTCGGGCCCACCTTGTTGAGCCGCTGCTGGGCGCCGCGCATCCGGTCGTCCACCTGGTCCAGCCTGTTGAGCAGACTCTTCATGCCATCGACATCGATCTGGAAGTCCGCCATCCCCGTTCGCCTCCCCGTAGTCGTGATCGCGTCACACCGCCGTGCAGGCTATCGAAGGGGCAGGTTCCGGGGTACTCGGGGACGTTCGCCGTCACCAACCTGTGGTGTTCTCCATGTGATGTTCACAGAGACGTGCGCAGTGACGTGCGTAGCGACGTTCACAGAGTGCCGCGGTCCCATATGTGCAGCACGGCCTGTGCATAGGCCAGCCGGTGGTCCAGCCGCGACGGGGTGAGTCGGTAGATGCCGCCGCCCCGGTACTCGAGGACGACAGCCGGATCGGCGGAGGCGCGCCACTCCGTGCTGTTCGGAGGCTCCAGGTCCCACACCGATTCCTTCTTCGCCTCTTCCTTGTCCCCGATCAGCAGCAGGAGCAGTCCCTGGGCCGCACCGATCGCCCAGGCGACGCCGTAGAGCGGGAGGCCGAGGATCGTCCACGCCACCCACCCCTTCACGGTCCCGACCTTCCCGGCCGGCGGCTCGCCCCCATGGGCCGACCCCATGGTCCAGCGCACACGGCGGGGCGCCGGCAGCAGGCGTCCGCCGTGCCGCGTGATCCGGCCGATGACCGCGCCGTCGCCGCCGTACACGTCGTACGTGCCCCCGCCCCCGCCCCCGCCGACGGACCTGACCGAGCACAACAGCTCGCCGTTCAGGCCGGTCACGGTGAACGGCGGCCGTGCCGTGCGCCCTCCCTTGGGGACGTCCTGGGGCACGTGGACGTATGCGAGCGGGTTGCCCTGCGGGCGGTTCGCGCCCGGGTGGTTCGGGTCCGCCTGCCGGATGGTGGTGGTCTGCTCCCCCGCCTTGACCCGGTCGTACGTGCGCAGCCTTCTGTTCTTGATCTCGAGGTCGATCGAGGTGTTCGCTGTGGGAGGGGGCGTGGGGTGCGGCGGCTGCCCTGGCTGCTGCGGCTGCTGCGGCTGCTGGGCCCATCCCTGGTTGCTGTAGCTCACGAGTGTTTCTCTGGGGATACGGATACGGATGCTGCTGACGATGCTGCTGACGATGACGATCGACAGAGCCTCAGAGGCCATTCCACCCAGGGAAGCCGCGGGGTCGAACTACCGCGCCTCGGGGTATTCCACATACTCAAGAATGTCGTGCCAGCGCGAATGGCTCACTTCCAGGGCTTCCGGGTCGATCTCCCTCATTTGTTCCGTCAGACGCCGCACCGCGCCATCGATGTCGAGTTCCTCCTGCTCCGACTCGAAATCGTAGTTCGGACGCTCCTTCTCCAGCAGGTAGAGAAAGTGAGCGAAGGAAGGGAGATCCTTGTTCAGCGGATATGCCTCGGACTCGTCGGCCGGAAGGCAGTGAACGATTCCCGTGACCCCGTCCAGGGCAATGTCGTCGTAGGGGATCATGCCGAGCAGAAGCCAGTTCTCGGCACCCTCGGGCAGGTTGTCCCATCGTTCGCGGAGGTCGTCGTAAGCGGCGCCCATCGACCTCGCCTGCTCCGGAGTCCCGTCCACGAGATCGAACCATGGATTGGGGCGTGACGGAATTCCGACGTGCCGCAGGAAGTGCACACTCGGCTCATGCCGGATGTTCGCCACCGCTTCCTCGGAAAACGTCGTGAGCTCTTCCGGACCGAACTCGGTCTCCAGCGTTTCCCGGTCGATGGGGGGTGTCATGTCGTGACCTGCCTGACTCGCGAACGATGGGAGCGTCCGATGCTAGCAGCAGCACCGAAGCGGCTCCGTGTCGGGGAAAACAAGGAAAACAAGGAAAACAAGGAATACGGGGAGTGCAAGGAGTACAGGAACACCGGGTTCATCTGTTCCGGTTCGATCTCATCTGTTCCGGTTCGATTTCAGACGGTCCAGGTAATTCATCATTTCCGCGTTCCCCTGCGCTCTGGATTCGCGCGTGGAGCCGTATTCGATGCTGTGGCTCACATCGACGTGCGGCAACGTTTCTTTCATCCACGCGCTGCAGTTCGGGGCGGAGGAACAGGGGGCTCTTTCCGTGTACAGCTCGGTCATGCGGCCTCCCGCCCCGTCCCTGAGGACCGGGAAGCCGATCATTCGCTCGGAGTGACGGAATCCCGAGCTCCGGGCGACGAGGACGAAGTCGCCGTCGTCGTTGGCGTTCTTGAGGCGTGCGGCGGCGTAGTTGTTGCTCTCGAACTTGTCCTGCCCGTTGACCTGCTTGTGGTTGCCGTAACTCCCGTCCGCGTGCCGGGCCAGCTGCACGGCTCGGGACAGCGGTGTGCTGCCGAGTTCCACACGCGTCGAATTACTGAGGGGACGCGGCTTTTCCTTGCCGTGGAGCTTCAGGCTCGGTTCGCCTGCCACTGGTCGGCCGACGTTGTCGCCGTCGCCTCCGAACTTGAGGCCGATGCGCTGTCTGTCCTCGTCGGTCAGATCCGCACGCCTACCGTCGGAGTGCAGGCGCCTGACAGTTCCGTCGTCACTCATGAGGTACATGGGCGTACTGCCGGCGCGCTCACGGAGCTTGGCCAAGGACAGGGCGGTGTCGTTGTCGTTGTCCTGGTGGTTCTTGGCCATCTTCTTCAGGCCGCCGGTCATGTTCTCGTCGAGGTGATCGGCGGACCTCTTGACGCCCCGCTCGATGCCGTCGATGACCGTGTCCAGCATGGCGTTGGCGGCGTCCGCGATCGGGTCCTTGCCCTTGGTGCGGCCGTGCGTGGTCTTGGCACGGGATATCTTGCCGCCCGCTCCGTCACGGAGCTTGCCGCCCGCACCCTTGAGCTGGGTGCCCGCCCTGTCGTAGGCGTCGGGGTCCAGGCTGAACTGACCGCTGCCGCCGCCCGCGCCGCCGCCACCCCCGCCTCCGGAGCCTCCGCCACCGTCCGCGCTGGCCAGGGCCATCGAGCCGTTGAGACCCGCCTTGGCGCTGTCGACGCCGTCGCTGAGGCCCTGCTTGCCCGCCTGAGCGGTCTGGCCGAGGTCGACGCCCTTCTGCACTCCGAGGGCGTTGCCGCCCAGCTGGACCACCAGGTCGCCGGCCATGGACCCGAGGGCCTGGTAGACGGGGCCCATCGCGACCTCGACCACCCGCGTGACGACCTCCTCGGCCACCTCCTCGAAGATATGCTTGACCGCGATCCGGGTGGCCTGGGTGCCCGCGATGCCGCCCAGCGTCGACAGCCCGAAGGTGACCGGGGCGGCGGCGATCGCCGCGGCGATCTCGGCTGCGAGGATGCCCAGTTGGGCGATGGCGGCGACCTTGGCGCCCTCGATCAGCACGGCCACGCCGTCCAGCGCGGTCGCCGCCATCCGGCCCGCCTCGGCGAGGTTGGTCAGGTGGGTGCCCTTGACCTTGCCCCAGTGCGCCTCGAGCGCCTGCACCGCCAGGCCTTCGTTGCTCCCGATCAGGTCCATGATCGCCGCGTGGGCGTCGGCGGCGCCGTCATCGACGTCGTCGGCGAACTCCCGCATGGCCGTCGCCATTTCGCGGTAGTCGTCCTCGTCGACGTTGGGCCAGCTGATACCGATCAGGTCCAGGGCCTCGTCCAGATAGCCCGGCAGTGTGACACCCATGCAGACCCCTGCGCCTCGCCCACGCCTGAAGCATCGTTAGTTCGAACAGGCAATGATCGTACAAGAGTCTGAAGTGAGCTGAGGTTCCCGTGAGTTGGCCGATACGTATGCCACCTGATGGGTCAGTAAGAGGGGGGTGCTCACTTTGGACGGCTGCCCACCTGGCGCGGTGAGTTAGACCTCGACTGCTCAGACCTCGGCAGGCCAGGTTTCCGCAGACCAAGTCCGAGTCCAAGTCCGAGTAAAGTCGGACGGCAATCTCCATGTCCGCCTCGCGGGCTGCCTGCCGACAGGAGCGAGGGGACAACGTGTGGTGAGTAACGGGAGGATCGGCGTGCACGGAGCGCCAGTGGAAGGTCGAGAAGCTCAAGCCAACCTGGACGAGGTCGCCTTCGTCCACCCAGGAACCCGCACAGCCTGGGCCAAGGCCCGGCGTGCGGTCATCATGCGCCTGAGCGCCGCCACCTTCCTCTTCGTGGCGGTGTTCATCGCGCTCAGCCTGCTCCACGGATTCGACGTCATTTCTCTTCCCTCCGCCAACGGGAAGCCAGAAGACACACTCGGCTTGATCCTGACGCTGGCGCTCTTCGTCTACCTCACCTTCCTCTACCTCTACGTCGGCGCCCTGCGCTCCTCCAAGCGCATCCGACGCATCCTCGAAGCGCACCCGTGGCAACCGATTCCCGGAGCGCGCAGGCAGCCTCTCGTCAAGGACGCGAGCGGTGTGCCCATCCAGCTCCAGCTGAGCACCATGACCAAGCCGTCGAAGTCGAGCGACATCATGTCGGCCCGCGGCATCGTCCACCGCCGCCGCTGGCCGGAGGCCATGGAGCAGGGGGCCTGGTACGCCGGGGACGCCGAGAAGCACGGCGTCCTCGCTCTCCCGGACGGCAGCGAGCTGATGGAGGTCAGCCCTCGCTACCCCTACTGATTCTCCTGCCGGAACGGCCCGACGCGGCACCTTCACGGTCAGGCGGGCCGCCACACGGTGAGTGCCGCGGCGCCCTGGGCCAGTGATGCCTACGGAAAGAAGCATCCTGGCCCACCGCGGCGCGGCACTCGCCAGGTTCGGGGCTTGTCGAGCTAACGGTAAGAGACGGCTTTCTTGATGCCGGCGCGCTTGGCCTGCTTGATACGAACCTCGCCGGCGGTGTCCCGTTCCTTTGCCGACAGCCCCCACTCACTGGGCTGCATGAAGAGCAGCTCACCCGTGCCTGGCACGATGGCCGCACCACCGAACGGATCGTCACCGGCGAACCACACGCCGTTGGCGATGCCTTCCGGCCAGCGATTGAGCCCCAAGGGCTCCTTGGCCAGCAGCGTCGGCAACTGTTCGGCCTGCTTGCCGAACCGCAAGTGGAACCTCAGAGGCCTTTCCAGCTTCACCTTCTCCACAGGTCCGCGGAATACGAGGGGGTATGCGCGGAAGACACGGGAGCACCTCCAGGTCAGCCGCATGCGTCCACCGAAAAGGAACACCGTGAACACGAATCCGATCATTCCGACGATGGAAAACGGCAGCATGTACCCGCGGTACTCCATCGGCCACGCGAACATCTGCGCCCACAGAATTACCCAAGGAATGCCCCACTTGGCGAACTTCTTCAGCGCAACACCGTAGTAGTACTTCAGCGCACCCCTGAAGTCCGTGCCGTCCGTCGAGTAAGGCGCCGGAGCAGTCTCTGCCGCAGCGACGTCTCTGATTTGACTTGTATTCACCCGAAGGGGCTCTTTCTGCCGATCCCGAACTATTAATCCCGGGCCAAGGGCCGCGAACAGCCCGACACCACCGCCGCCATCACCGCACCGGTTTCCATGCGGGAGGCGACATCCACCAGGTATCGGCATCCCCGCCGACCGCTGCGGATCGGCCCGGGCCCGCAACGAGCGCCGGTGCTCCCGGCGGGCCAGAGGATTCCGAACTACCGGTAACTCACAGCCTTCTTGATGCCGGCGCGCTCGGCCTGCTTGATGCGAACCTCGCCCGCGGTGTCCCGCTCTTTTGCCGACAGCTCCCACTGACTGGGCTGCATGAAAAGCAGTTCACCCATGCCCCGGCACGATGGCCGCACCACCGAACGGATTACCACCGGCAAACCACACACCGTCGGCAATGCCTTCCGACCAACGATTGAGCATCAAAAGCTCCTTGGCCAGCAGCGTCGGCGACTGGTCAGCCTGCTCCTCGGCGGCCCGGTGCCCTCGAACCGCTACTAACCGACAGGTCGCTTGATGCCGGCGCGCTTGGCCTGCTTGATGCGAACCTCCCCAGCGCTGTCTCGCTCCGCAGCTGACAGATTCCATTCGCTGGGCTGCATGAAGAGCAGCTCACCCGTGCCCGGCACGATGGCCGCACCACCGAAGGGATCATCACCGGCAAACCACACACCGTCGACGACATGATTGAGCCACCCTGCACGCTGGAGGGGATCCTTAGCGAGCATCGTCACTGCATGACCGGTCTGCTTCCCGAAGCGCAGGTGCAGCCTCCGGCTCTCGTGTTTCACCTTCTCCAACGATCCACGATATGCGAGCGGGTACGTACGGAAGATCCGCGAGCACCTCCAGATCATGGATGTGCGCGCGTAGAAGAGAACTGAACTGAACACCAATCCGATGAATCCCACGACGGCAACCGGCAGCAGGTATCCGCGGTAGTCCATCGGCCACAGGTACATCTGCACGACCATGACCGCACAGGGAAGACCAATTTTCGCGAATCGCTTCAATGCGATCCCGTAGTGATACTTCAGCACGCCCCTGAAATCTGTGCCATCCGTCGCATAGGGAGCCGGAGCACCACCCGACATAGCGTTTTCCCTGTGCTCGCCCGAGTTCATCCGAAAGGACTCCTTTCCTTCGGTCCTGAGCCGGGCGCTGCGAACGGCCCGGTTCCGCCGTGTCGTTCGGCGGGCGCCGCAGGATCTTCGAAAGTCACTGTGCGGGCGACGCCCAGCAGAATTGCGCGGTAATCGTCAGCAAGATCCACCGACGGGGTCACCAACTGCACAGTGATGACCGATGAGGAGCGCGTGTCCGGAATGACCACTGTGCCCTGCCAGACCGTTCCCTCCGAGGGGCCCTCCTGACCCTCGGGCGGAGCAGTCGGCGCCACCGTGTGCCGTTCCGACGTGAACAAGAAGCCCGTCCCAATGGGGAGTCTCACCGGCACAATGCCGTTGTCAGGCCCGGTCCCGGCGCCCGCCAGCAGCTGGGTGAGAGCGGCCTTGGGATTCCCCTCCGCTATCGCAAGTGTGGAGACCGTAAGGACCGACAGCGAAGAGCTTCCGTTGTCGTTCGGATGCATGCCAAGTGCGCAACCCTGCACCTGGTACTTCTGCAGCATGGTCACGACGATGGCGTACAGGCGGAACACCTGATCGGCTCGGTCGCGGAGTGCTTCGGACAGTTCACTGATCTGCCGTGCCATCTCCTGAAGTCGCTCAGCCGACGGTTGGAGGTCCACCTTCAGATATCCGTGCGGAAGCCCGTACCAGAACTCCGGTTTGGGCTCTGGTGCCGCGATGTCCAGGAAGCCGTTCACAGTCGGATACCCGCCATCAGGTCGCCCAGGTCTTCCGTGATGAGTTTGATCCCGTCCACCAGCCCGGTCGACGCAGCGCCGATCTTCGTCACCTCAGCGGCGTCATGCCCGGGGCCATTCTTGGGAAAGATGCCGGCGCTCTCCGCCGACGATGCCAAGTTTCCGATCACGTTGACTCCTTGGATGGAGTACTGGAGCGTTCCGACCCTGGGATCCGTCGCAGCTTCCACCGCCCTGAACCGGAAGGCCGGCACGATCTCGCTGCCGAACTTGGCGAACTTCTCCCCCATCGACATGACTTCTCCGCCTTCTCGGGCAAGCCCCGCCGCAAGCCCCAGCTCGCCTCCCGCTTTGGCCAGGGCGCCGACCCCAGGCACCATGCCCAGAGTGTCACCGAGCATGGCTCCCCCTGCGAACAGTCCTTCCTTCCATCCGTACTCACCCGTCAGGGCATCCCTGAAGTCCTCGCTCGAGAGGTTCTTGGTCATGGCGAGCGCGCTCGCGCCCACAGCAACCGCCGCAAAGGCCGGCGCGAACGGCGTCGGCAGAAGCGCCAGCAGACCGGCGATCGCCCCGATGGTTCCGGCGTGCTCCATGATCAGCTCGCCGGCCTTCGCGAGGACATCGCCGATGGCCTCGACGGTCTTGCTCAGCCACCCGGGCTCCTTCGGAGCCAGCTTGTCATCGGCCTCGTCGAGCTTGCCGGCGATGAACTCGGCCCGCTGGGTGTGCTCCTCCTCCAGAGCTTTCGCCTTCTTGATGACGTCGTTGTACGCGGTGGTGGCGTTGTTGAGCTGCGTCGTGGCTTCCTTCAGCGCGCTCTCGGCGGAGCGCAGGCGCGCCGTCGCGGCGTCGGCTTCCGCCTGGCTGGGATATTCCTTCCCGCCGAGCTTGAGGTCCGGGTGCTTGCCCGCCTCGTCGTAGCGCTGCTGGGCCTTGCCGACATCCGCCTTCGCCTCACGTGCCGCGTCGTCGTACTTCTTCGCCAGTTCACGGTGCGACGTGAGGTCGCCTTCCCATGTACCCAGCCAGCTCGCGGCCTTCCCCAGGGACCGCCCGGCGTTCCTCATGTACTCCTTGAGGTCGCCGTCGAGAGAGTCCCGGAAAGCACTCGCCGCGTCCCCCTGCCAGGACGAACTGGCAGCGAGCAGTCGCTCGATCTGGCGATGGCAGTCGTCCAGCGTGTTCGCCGCGGACTTCACCTTCTGCTGCAGCGACGACACTTCGTCCGGTACGCCGGGAACCGGGTTCCATGGCAGGTGCGGATACGGGTTGGCAGCCATCAGCGCGCACCCCCCGCGTTCGCGGACGCGGTGTCACCCATCTGCGCGAGGGCTTTCGAAAGCTCCTCCTCGAACTTCTTGTAGCTCAGCATGGTGGTCTCCACGCCCTCGCCGACCGCCTTGATCAGTTCCTTCAGCTCCTCGGTCCCGTGCTCCCACTTGTTCTGGAACGTGTCACAGGCTTCGTCCAGCCGCTTCGTCCCGATCTGGTCGGAACGTACATGCGCGAGCGCTTTGCGCGCTCCCTCCAGTTGCTCGACCGATCGCTTCAACGTGTCACCGAACGACTTCAGGTGGTCGAGATCGACTTTGAATTCCCCGCTCATCGGGGCCCCCTTGCGTGAATACGTACGACGAAGCGATCAAATGGAGCACGGAGGAACACAACGGGCACTCCCGCAACCCCCGTGGCGCCGGTGAAGCAACAGACTATCCGCGGCTTCTGGAGATTGTGTGACGACTGAATCACTGTACGAACAGCGGGAAGACATCCGCGAACCGCCGTCCATGCCCCTCTCCTGATGTACGAGAGGTCACGGAAGAAACAGTGCCGGTCGGTGCCTGAAGCACTGCTTGTAGGGTGTCATGAGCACTAACGGGGAGGCTGAGGCATGAGTGGCGAATCGCCACCCGTGCGAACACGCTGAGTTCGATCACGCACTGCCAGGACATCCGCAGGCGGTGGGTTGCGTCGACTGCATCACGCACCATCCGCGACTGGCCGATCGGTCTGCCGGCCCGCCGGCCTGCCGGTCTCGGCCGAGGGGCCGAGCGGTCGCGGAACGCTCCACTTCTCGTGCGCTTCTGGCGCCACGACCTCTCCGTTGCCTGTGCGGGCACTGCTCGGTCCCGCGCACCATCGCGACTCAGGGGAGAGGGAGTTCATGTCGTACCCTCCGCCGCCGGCGGGGCCGGGCGGCGCGTATCCGCAGGGCCAGGGTGGCTGGGCGCCGCAGCAGGGCGGTGCACCGTCGCCGTACCAGCCGCAAGGCGCACCAGGGCACGTACCGGGACAGTTCGGTTCCCCGCCGCCTCCGCCCGGCTCGGTCCAGGGATGGCCCGGGGCGCCCGGCATGCCGTACCCGCAGCAGCCGTACCCCGGTGGAAACGGCAGCGGTGCCGGCGGTAGCGGTGGCGGTGGCGATCAGGGCAACGGCCTGAAGAAGGTCGTCATCGGCGTCGTCGTCCTCGCCGTGCTGGCCGTCCTGGGGGTCGGCGGGCTCGCCATGGTCAAGGCCGTCGGCGGCGGCTCGCTGCCCACCGCGGGCGGTGGCGCCCAGGGCAAGGAAGTGATCGGACCGGAGGTCATCGCGGAACTGCTCAAGGGCCGCAGCGAGGCACTGCAGAGCGGTGACGAGGACGCCTACCTCGCCCCGTTCACCGGCAAGGCCAAGGAGACGCAGAAGAAGCTCTTCAACAACCTGCGCAAGATACCGTTCGCGCAGGCCGAGTACTCCGTCCTCAACCAAACCGGCTCCGGCGACGCCGAGTACGGCGACGGGGCGACGGTCGCCGTCGACGTCGCCTTCGTCCACATGATCGAGGACGTGGACGTCCGGCCGGTGTCCGAGTGGTACCGGTGGGTCGTCAAGCGCGAGTCGGAGAACGCCGAGCCCGTGATCACCAAGGTGGGCCCCTCCCCCGGCGCCTACGGCTCCGAGACGTACGTGTACTACCCGGCCCCCTGGGACCTCTACGACGACATGCACGTCGTACGCCAGGACCACACGATCACGATCTCCGACAAGAAGCACGCGGCGGACACGGACCGCTTCGCGCCGTACGTCGAGAAGGCGGCGAAGGACGACATCGAGCTGTGGGAGTCGAGCGGTCCCTCTGCAACCGAGACGCCCACGGGATTCCTGACCGTCCTCGAACCCGACCGCGAGCGCTACACCTCGTTGTACGGCGCCGGTTCCGTCGACTGGGAGGCCGGACAGAGCGTGGCGATGCCGACCTTCGACGCCGGTTTCGGCGGTGACGAGGACGATCTGGAGTACGGCGGCGCCCGTATCAAGATGGACAGCTCGCAGTCGCGCTTCACGGCCGCGACGCGCTGGGAGCTGGGTGTCGAGGAGATCTCCCACCACGAGTTCGCGCATGCCATCGTCCAGCCTCTGGAGGCCGCGTCCAGCGGGTTCGGCGCCGAGGGGATGGTGCGCACGTGGGTCGGGGAGGGCTTCGCCGAGTGGGTCGCGCTGCGCTTCGACACGGAGCTCGCCGGGTGGCGGATCCAGAGGAACGTCTCCGGCAAGTTCGACGGGAAGCTGCCCAACTGGGGTTCGGACGGAATCGGTGCCAGCTCGGGCTACACGCTCGGCTACATGGCCTTCCGTTTCATCGCCGAGAAGAGCGGCGATGACGCGGCGCTGCAGTTCGTCACGGACCACTACCGGAAACCCGATCAGCTCGACCAGCAGCTGCAGCAGGCCGTCGGCATGGGGGAGAGCGAGTTCGAGGCCGCGTGGGCCGCGTACGTAAGGAGTCACAGCTGATGGCATCGAACGACATGCAGGGGGCCGGCAGGGTGCCCGGCCAGCAACCACCGCCCGGGCCTCCGCCGGGATACGGCTACCCGCAGCAGCCTGCGGTACCGCCGCAGCAGCCCCCGGCACCGCCGCAGACCCCGCCGACGCCTCAGGCGCCGCCCCAACCGCCCGCGCCGCAGCAAGGCCCCCCGCCCCAGCAGTACGGGTACGGCTCGCCGCAACAAGCCCCGCAGACAGTGCCACCGCAGACGTACGGCTACCCCCAGCAGGCTCCACCACCGCAGGGGTACGGGTTCCCCCAGCAAGCCCCGCAGCAGGGATACGGGTTCCCCCAGCAGCCTCCGCAGGGTTACGCGCCCGGTGGACCGGGCTATCCCGTCGGTCCGCCGCAGCAGGGGGCCCCGCGCAAGAAGCGGACCGGGATGATCGTGCTGCTCGTCATGGCCCTGCTCGTCCTGGGTGGCACCGGCTTCGGGGCTTGGTACATGTTCATCGGCTCGGTCGGCAACAACGTGCTGTGGAGCGTGCCTTTCTCCGAGTACGACACCCGGCAGGAAGCCGTGATCAATGTGCGGGAGGAGACGCGCGGCACCTGGTTCACCGACGAGGCGGTTGTTCACACCCTGTATGACGGGGTCAAGGCGTACGCGCTCGACACCGGTGAGCAGCTGTGGGCCACGGCGCTCCCCGGCGACGCCAACCAGGCGTGTGTCGCCCCCGAGGACTCGTCGGGCGACATCGGTGTCGTCGCGTACGGCGAGGGCGAGGCCTGCGACCACATCGCGGCGTACGACCTCGGCAGCGGCAAGGAACTGTGGCACAAGGACCTGAAACCCGGTGACACCACGTCGGCCCGCGACGTGTCGGTCGCCCGCGTCGGGGACGTGGTCGTCGTCAGCGCCGGGAAGACGACGCTGGCGCTCAAGGCGTCGGACGGCACCGCGGCCTGGGACCCGGAGCGGTTCGCGACGGAGGACTGCGGCCCTGGCCGGTTCACCGGCGGCAAGAACCTGATCAGGGTTCGTGGCTGCACCATCATGGACGCCTCCGGCCCGGACTTCGGCAAGGAGTGGGACGAGGTCTCCCTGATCGACCCGGCCACCGGGAAGCCCCGCTGGACGTACCACCACGACCTCCCCGAAGACAGCTTCGGCGAGCTGTCCAACGACGGCGTCGTCTCCACCTCTCCCATCGTCCTCCTCCGGGACGGGGACGACGGGGAAGCCCTCTTCGTCATCGACGAGAAGACGGGGAAGGTGCGCAGCGAGTTCGATCCCGGCAAACCGGCCGACTACGTCCGGACCGACGACTCGGAAGGCGGCCCCTGGTCGGAGGCCGGAGTTTTCGGGAACACCTTCGTCATCAATGCGTCCGGGAAGAGCGAGGGCAGCCTCATGGCCGCGTACGACCTCGACAGCGGCAAGCAGCTGTGGAAGACGGAAGCGGTCGAGTACAGGGACTTCTATCCCCTGCCCGCGGCCGGCGGCGATCGCATCCTGGCCTTCATGACCAACAACGACAACGACAAGGGGCCCGCGCTGGTCGAGATGGGAGCCCAGGACGGCTCGATCACAACGATCGTCGAGTATCCGAAGGACGTCGACAAGGGCATGACCACGTATGCCAGGCCTTACTGGCACGACGACCGGATCTATGTGTCCGCGCTGGGCGCGCCCATCACCTTCGACGGCGAAAAGGCGTACTCCCTGGTCGCTCTCCCCACCACCGATTAGCCTCGATCGTTCGCGTGCCCGGCAGGCTGGAGGGTTCGCGCAGGTCCACTCGTGGCGGGGACCGACAGGGTTCGGCGGCGCCTTCGCCGTCGAACCCCGTCGGTCCGCCAAGGAGACCCACTCCAGGGCTCCAGAGACCCCGGCTCCCCCCGGCACCGCCGAGGAAGCCCTCGCCATCGTCCGCAGCCGCTACTCCCGGCCCAGGCTGTCCGACGGGACTGACGTTCCCTGCACGTCTACGAGTTCGACATCGGCTACCTGGTGTGCGCCACCTTCCCGCCGACCACCGACGCCGCCGGCGAAGCCGACGACCGAGTTCCTGACAGAGGCGACACCGGGCACGGGCATGGCCGCGCCGACGCGCCGTGATCGCTTACTGCCCCTGGTACGGCGTCTGCTGCATGTACGGGTTGTGCGTGGGGTTGGAGTACGGCTGCTGCGTGTACGGGAGCACCGGCTGCTGGGGCGGGTGGTTCATGTTCTGGGCGTACATGCCGACGGCAGGATTGCCGTTACCGGTGGTGCGACGGTTGCGTGTCACCGCGAAGACGATGACACCGACGATCACGGCTCCGAGGAGGACGACACCGACAGCAACTACGAGAAAGCCCATCGGGTGGGCTCCTTTCCGGAGGACGGTTCAGTGACGTGCGGCAGCTCGGTCATGGAGCTGCGTCTGCGTCAGGCCCGAGCAGTCATGTCCCCCGGCGGGGTCCGGCTCGTACACCCAGTAAAGGGCCGCGAGCTGCGCGAGGAGCAGTACGGGGACGAGGCACACGGCCGCCATGGCCACGCGCCCCTGCCACGCTGCCCCCGGCCGCTGCCCCCGCCGCCGCGCCCCGCGGCGCAGGGCGAACAGGAGCAGCAGCGCCGCCAGGCCGCACACCGGGCCGGCCCAGGCGGTGACGTACATGCGGGTGGACGGGCCCAGGTACCGGCAGTTCCGGAAGGTGTCGCCCTCGAAGGAGAAGTGGGCCGCAAGCAGCGCCGCCGAGGCGGCCACGAGGACCGGCACCAGCAGGGACCAGCGGCGCCAGGATGAGGTCGGGGCGGGGGCGGGGGTGGCGGGCGTTGGATGCGCGGAATGCGTGTGGTGCGTGCTCATCAGTACCAGTCCGGGTTCGGGCGCACGATCCGTACGTTCTGCTGTCCCTCGTGCTTCTCGGTCGCGGGGAGCCGGCCCTCCAGGCTGACGTTCTGGTACGAGTCGCTGTGCTGGGTGTACTTGATCTCGCCGTCCGGCATCACCGCGGTGACGATCGCCGCGTGGTGCGTGTTGCCCTTCTCGATCGAGTCGTTGGGTCCGGACTGCTCGTAGTAGATGATGTCGCCCGGCTTCACCTCGGAGCGGGGGACCTCGCTGCCGCCGTGCTCGAGCATGAAGTTCTGGTGGTTCTCGGCCGCGGCCCATGTGTCGGAGTAGGCGAGCCGCTTGTCGACCGAGTCGACGCCGGTGCGGTTGCCGATCATCCAGGAGTCGTCGTCCGTGGTGCCGCCCCAGAAGCTGGTCTTCTCCTTCATGCCCGCGTGCAGCAGGGCGTTGGAGACGAAGTTGGTGCAGTTGTTGCCGAAGTCGGTCGGGTCGTCCTTGTTCCAGTTGGCGAGGGCGTACTCGACCAGCTTCACCCGGTCGTACTTGCCGTTGCCGCGCAGTTCCTGCCGTACGTCGGCCGGGATGCCGTCCAGGTCGGCGAGGGCGACCGGCTGGGCCAGCATCATGTCCTTGCGCTGCTCGGCGGTCAGGCCGTTCCACCACTGGCGGACCGTGGTCGGGTCCTCGCCCACCGGTATGTCGCCGGCGAGCATCTGCATCTGGACGTGCGAGGCGTGCGTCTGGAGATCGTTGAGTGCCTTGGTGGGGTCGGTGACACCCGTCTGGTTCGCCAGCTTGGCGAACTCGGTCGCGGCCAGCTTGTCGGCGGTGGTGACCTGTTCCACGGCCTGGTCGATGAGGTCCTGCACCTGTGCGCGGTACGGGCCCATCTCCTCGGCCTCCATGCGGTTGCGCGGGGACGGGCCGGTGATCGTGCCGTCGACGCCGACCTCCAGGCCGTAGCGGGTGGCGAGGTCCACCGCGGCGCGCATGGTGCTGTGCGCGGTCTCGATGGTCGTCGTCATGCCGTCGGCGACCATGTTGACGGCGAGGAGGATGTCGTACGCCGCCTCCATCTGGTTGGCCAGCCGCTCGAACTCGGCGGCCGCCGTGGCGCCGACCTCGTCCGTCCAGTTGTCCTTCAGCGGCTTGGCGCCGTACTCGCGCAGGTCCTTGGCCGCGTCCAGGGAGTACTTGGCCAGCGCGTGCCATTCGTCGGCGGCGGTGGCCCACTTCCTGGGGTGGGCGTTGTTGATGCCCTCGTACGAGACCACGGTCAGGCCCTCCCGAGGTCGTTGAGGCCGGCCCGCAGCCGCGACTCCGCCTCGGCGTCCGCGCTGTCGTAGCCGTCGGCGGAGCTGCGCAGCTGCTCGCTGAGCTCACCCATGCTCCTGGCGAGGGAGACCATGTGCTCCTCCCACTTCTCGGCACAGACCTTGAGCTGGACGGGGCTCTCCCAGCCGTTGCCGTAGTGGGAGCCGTACACGTCGTCGCTGGTGTCCAGGGAGTGGCTGAGGCGCTTCATGACTGCCCGGGACAGGGACTGGGTGTCGTCGGCCGCGGCGCGCACGCGCGCGGTGTCTATGTCGATGTTTCCCATGGATGTTCCCCCGATTCGATGAGCTGTCGACGGCGTGGCCGAACTCCGTCCTCGACCTCGCACGTGAACTGGTGCGGAGCGGCGGCCATCGTACGTCCCTGGTCCGCCCGTGAAGTCCCGGCTTCCGACCCCTTGGCGAGCGCTTGACCATCCATTTCACAGGTCTCTACGGCATCTCCACACTCAGGAGTCGGGGCCATGTGGGACAGCTGCTCAGCCCTGCTCCGTACCGCCCCGCTCGGTTCCGCTCGGCTCGAATCTGCTCGGCTCGGCTCGGTGGCTCCTGGCTCACCTGCTTCACCGCAAACGGCACCGGTGGACCCGCACCGCATCACTTGCGTCACAGCTCGACTACAGCGCTTCGAAGGACACTTGTTCCCCTGTGCCCCCAGTAGCTACCTTCCCCAAGTCACTCTCGAACGGGGGTTCTTGTGGGTGTCACGCTGCCTGGCTATCTGGACGAGGCCCTGGACCTGATCGGTGTCAGCTGGCCGAACGTCGACGAGGACGACTACCGCGAGATGGCCACGGCGATGCGCGAGTTCGCCGATGACGTCGACGACGGCGCGGGGGAAGCGCACAAGGCGATAAGCGATCTCATCGGGTCGAACGAAGGCCTGGCGATACAGGCACTCGAGAAGCACTGGGGCAAGGTCAAGGACACACATCTGCAGAACCTCGCCGAGGCGGGGCGGATGGCGGCCACCGCACTGGACGGGGTCGCCGTGCTGATCGAAGGTGCGAAGCTCGCGGCGATCGCGCAACTGGGCATCCTCGCCGCCGAGATAGCGGCGGCCGTCGCCGCGTCCCCCGTCACGCTGGGCCTGTCGACCCTCGGCGGCCTGGCGGCCACTCAGGCCACCCGCATCGCCGTGAAGAGGATTTTCAAGGAAGTCTGCGAGCAGGTCGCCGAGGAGATCGTGAACGTGGCCATGGGGCCGGTCTACCAGGCCCTGGGCTCGATGACCGGCGACCTTGTGGTGCAGCTGGGCGGTAACGCCCTGGGGGTCCAGGACGGGGTGGATCTCGGCCGCACCGCCGACGCCGGTCGGGACGGCTTCACACAGGGTGTCGACGCCGCCAAGACGTCCATGAACCTCAACAGCGCCGGTGGCGGCGGAGGAGGTGGAGGTGGCCAGGCGGGGAACGGGCAGTTCAGCCTTGACCCCGATTCCTTCGACCGGGCCGACTCCGGACTGAAGAACGCCGGCGGCAAGGTCCGGGACAAGGCGGGCGGCAAGCTGTCCCGGGCGAAGTCGGCGCACGGCCGGACCAAGGGCAGGGACGCGATCGCCGATGCCGCCAACGCCGGCATCGACACCGTGCTGAACGGCATGGAGAACGCCGCCAGAACCGCCGCGAAGCACCTCGACGACAACATGTCCAGCGGCCTGAAGAAGATGGCCGCGAATCACAAGGACAATGACGACAGGACCACGACCGAGCTTCAGAACATCGCCAAGAAGCACGTCTACCATGTGGATGACCACGGAAAGGTCACCCGTCTCACCGCTGCGGGGCATCAAGACCTGACCGCGGCGGACCGGGCCCGCCTCGCCCCTCTCCGGCTACAGGCGGATGACACCGTCGGTGAGAGGAGAGCAGGCAAGTATCCGCTGCCCGAACCGGCGGACCGGAAGAGCAAGCCCTCACAGCAGGTCGCTTTCGGCAGTACCGACCTGTCGCTGGCGACACGGATGGCGCGCGAGGCCAACGATGACTACGGGCAGACAAGAAACGGGAAGTTCTCCAGCCGTAACTATGCCGCGGCCCGGTACGGCGAGCCCGGCGCCAACGACGAGTTCGTGCTCGTCGGACGCAGCAAGTGGCCCGCTTCTCACTCGGAACGTCAGTTGGGGATACCGTTCCTCAACGCCGGAACCGTGCATGGAATGACCGAGCTCTACACCGAGCGCGAGCCATGCACAACCGGGCCGGGCGCCAAGAACTGCAGCGCCTGGATATCGGAGTACCTACCGGATGATGTACGCGTGTCACACACCGTCGAATACGGCGACACCGCGGAGTCGAAGCAGAAGGGCAACGAGGAAATGGAGCGGTACCTCAACAAAATCAACCCGAGAAAGCCGTAGGGACCGACCGCAGGCGGTGAGCTCCCGAAGCCGGCGGTCAAGCGCACAGCAAGCAGACATGAATTCGATACGGATTCGATACAACGATAGGATGGATTGTGTCCCCGCTCGTCGACCGCGCGATGATGGAGTCGGTCTTCCCTCCGGAAAAGCTCGAGACCTGGGAGGACGGAAAGCTGCCCGCTCGACTTCACGAGTCGGCCCGCACGATCCTGACCGGCGTGGGCCTACCGCACGACCGGAGTTCTTTCCTGCAACTCGACGGCTGGCTTTTCGAGGGGAACGACACCCCCAACAGGTTCCGAACGTGCTCGGAACTGGATTACTTCACCCGCTACAAGAGCATGCCAGAAGGCTGGGAGAGCTGGCTGATCATCGGGGAGATGTTCTACGACGTCGTGGCCCTCGACGCCGTCCACGGAACGGTGTACTGCCTGCCGGACGGTGAGTACCGGGCGCACCCGCTGAACCAGAGCCTCGACTCCTTCGTCTACTTCACCTACCTGCTCGAACTCGAACGTCCCCACTACGACTTCACGGTGTCGGACGAGATCCCGGACTCTGAGGGGGTGGCGGTTTCCCTGCGGGAGCGGATGATCCAGGCCGACCCGGTCCCCTTCGAGGGCGTGGAGCCCGCCTGGTCGGACGAGTTCGACTGGGAGGACGATGACGCGCCCCGTATGCCGACGTGGGATGTTGTCCTGTCGAATGTGTACGAATCCATCGGCTAGGAACGCATCATGATCGCCCCGGTGACCGCCCAGCTCCTGGAGGACCTCTTCTCCGCGCAGCACATCTCCCGTACGCCACTGGACCGGCAAAGTGCGATTCTCACCCACTCCGCATCCCGCACATTTCTCGCGGACATCGGTGTTCCGAAGTCCGAAGGAATACTGATCGACATCAGAGACGACCTCACCGAAGGCTTGACACCTCTGCTCTCACACGGTCCCACGGCCGATATCCCGCAGTACCACGGGGCCCCGACCGACCTCAGTCACTGGATTCATCTCGGCACGGCCATCCATAGCGACATAGCGCTCGACGGCAAAACAGGAATGGTGTACAACGTCAGCGAACTACGGGTGGTCACACCGCTGCACACCGACCTTTCATCCATGGTGTATGGAATGTGGCTGCTACAGAAGCGCAGGCCGGATTACGATCCGGAAGACGCGATCCACATGCTCCCGGTCGAGGAGTCGATACGCATCTCGGAAGAAATCGAGGCGGAACTCTCCCGGCTCGATCCAATCCCTTTCGCAACCCCCGGCCCCTGGGAGGGTGCGATCACCGATATCGCCAGCGGCATGTGGTAGTTTCGCGTCTCGGCAAGCAGGAGTCCTTTCCCCGGGGGTGCGCGACAATGGGCGACGACGGTATCCGGCATTTCGGGAGGACCGCGGCCAACGCCTCGTCCGACACACCGGAGAGTGTGCGACGCCTCGCGCGCATCGCCGTCCCCCTGGAGGTCGGACCGTACTTCGCGACGGCCGACGCCGACTCCGTACGGCTGGAGGAGTTCGCGCATGCCGTCGGGCGCACGGTCGTACAGGACGACTGCCGGGACTGGGCCCGGCTCGGCTCGGACCGCGGATTCGAGATCTGCGCCGACCACCAGGGCGTTGTACGCGCCGTACTGCTCGACTGGAACGAGGCGTTGCGCTTCGTCAACGCGACCCCGGAGGCGTTCGCCCAGTCGCTCACCGCGCTCGACCACGCCCTCGGCGTCATCCTGGGCACCGACCGGCCGCAGGAGGCCTCCGCCGCGTACGCGGAACTCGAGCAGCGGCTGCGCGCGATCGACCCCCAGGCCTTCGACGGGCGCGAGAACTGGTGGCCGCTGGTGCTCGACGACATCAGGGACACCGCGAGCGCGGAGTGGTTCACCGCCTTCGAGATCGTGAACGACCGGGGCGAGAAGCAGATCGTCACGCAGGCCGGGGGCATCGGCATCCACCCGGAGGAGCGGCTCTGGGCCCGGCTGCGGGCGGCGGGCCTCGAACCGGAGCAGGTACTGCGGATCCACACCGAGTTGGAGGCCTGCTTCATGCCGGGCCACTACTGCTCGATGTGGCTCGGGCAGGTCTTCCCCGAGGCGCAGCTGACGCACAACTTCCCTTACGGGGAAACGGCCGAGTCCCGCGCCGAGGGCATCCGGCAGCTGCGCGAGGCGGCGGAGCAGCCGCCGCAGTAGGGCGCCGCGACGACGAGCGACAGGACAGCCAAGAGGGGGCAGCAGACCATGACGACCGGAACCGCCGACGCCACCGTGCCGGACATCACCTCCTGGCCGCCACTGGACCCCGAGATGCGCACCTTCGGACGGCAGTTGCTCGACTGGGTGGCCGATGACAGCGGGGCCCGGCCCCGGCTGTGCCTGCTCCGGGGAGCCGAAGGCAGCGGCAAGAGCCGACTGCTCGCCTGGTTCCTGGCCGGTTCGGCCGGGCATCCGCGTACGACCGTCCACGCCACCGTTCCGGCTGCGGGGCTGACAGCGGAGACCTTCGCCTGGGAGCTGGGGCGGCAGCTCGGTTACGGTCCACTGTCCCCCGCACGTCTGCTGGACCGGATCGGCCGGGACGAGCGGCCGCTGTTGCTGTTCGTACCCGATGCGCACCGGTCCGGGGCCGGCCCCGCGGACCTACCGGCGGCGGCCCCGGCAACGTTGGTCGCGGAACTGCTGGAGCCGTTGCTGTCACTCCCCCACCTGCGTGCTGCCGTGGAGGTCGGCGGATCGGGACTGTTGCTCACGAGCGACGCGGAGAGCATTCACCTGGGCAGCTCGGGCACGTCGTCCCCCGACGGCGACGATTCCAGAGAGCATTCCGGGAAGACCGCCTTCACAGACCTCATCGCGGCAGTACCGCGCACACCCGACGGCCGGCCGGACTGGTCCGAAGCGCCCGACGCGGTCCGCCGCCACGTCCTCGACATGGCGCTGCGAGCCGACGACGGAGGAGCCGCCGTGCGCAGCCTGCTGGCGGACCCCGGCTTCCTGGTGCACGGTCCGGCCACCGCAGTCACCGCCGTACTGGCCGACGAGCGCATTCCCGTACCCGGGCAACTCCGCCGGGTGTGGCGGCTCGCCGCACCCGAACTGACGGCGCTCCGCACCGACGCCGCCGAGCGTGCCGCTCTACTCCACGCGGCCGCCGTGGGCACGGACGCGACCCTGACCGAGTACCTGCGCCCCCTCGCCCAGCGTCATCACTGGTCCGCGGCGTGGGCTCGCCCGGACCTCTCGGTGGCCGCACTGGCACTCGTACCGGGCGATGAGCGCCACCTGCTGGTGGCCGACACGACGGGGCGGCTCCGGACGTACGACGTGGACACGGCCACGGGCACGGGCACACGCACAGAGACAGGGACAAACGCCCAGGCCGCACCGATCAGCTCCTCACCGTTCGTACGGCCCGTCTCCGTCGCCCCGCGCGACGCCCGCTCGATGCTGCTGCTGGACGAGGCCGGGACGCTGCTTCCGCTCACGGCGGAGGACGAGGACGGCATGTCCGCGACCGTGCTGGGGCACATCGCGGAACACCACGGTTCGAACGCCCTCACCGAGGCGGACTCCCAGTCCCGGGTCACCGCGCTCGGCAGCGGCCCGTACAGCCCGTACGCGGTCGTCGGCGACCAAGGAGGCACCCTCCATGTATGGTCGCTGAGCGACTACCAGGACACCCCCCGCTCCTGCCGCGTGCACGAGCAGCCCGTCATCGCCACCGCCTGCCTCCACGTCCCCACAGCCGAACTGACCCTCGCCTTCAGTGCCGCGCTGGACGGCTCGGTACGCCTGTGGGAGACCTCGGCAGAGCCGATGCCGGTCCCCGTCGAGCAGCGCCGTTCCCTGGTCACCGCACTCGCCGCCGCCGACACTCCCGTCGGTCCGGTGCTCGCCGTCGCCTGGAGCGACAACGAACTCCACCTGTGGGATGTGTTCTCCGGCAGGATGCAGGTCCTGCCCCTGCTGCACGCCTGCCGCGCTCTGGCCCTCACTCCCGAGGGTCTGCTCGTCATCGGAGGTGCCGAGGGGTCGTATGCCGTACGGCTTCGGCTGGATGCGCTCTGGGATCGGTGAGACGAAGCAGCTCCCCTGTGAGATGCGGGGACAGGTGCCTGGATTCCCGACCGGGGGATGCTCTGTCACAGGAGCAAGCGAGCGGGCCCTCCCCCTGACCGATGGTCCGGTGAGCGACCCGCTCACGGACTCCCCTCAACTCGTCCGGTCTCCGTCGTCGCCGTCATCCATGCTCGCCATCGCCCGCATGAAGTGGCCGATGAAGGGGGTCAGCAGACCGGCCGCGACCGTCCACAGCCGCCACCCACCCTCACCCGGCACGAGCAACAGAGCGGCCAGGCAGCCGAGCGCCACCAGCCACCCCACGACCACCGGCACGGACGCCGTCACCAGCCAGCCCGCCCCCAGGTCCAGCATCCGTACCTTCCGCTCCGCATCCGGATGCGCGGGAACGGTGAGCCCGGCCTCCGCGACCTGCTCGGCCACCTGCACCGGGACCGCACCCGGCAGCTGCCAGCCGTCGTCACCCACCAGCTCGGCCAGTACGTCACGGCCGCGACGCTGCTGAGGGTGCCAGAGCAGCCAGCCCTGCGCGCCTGACAGCGCGTGCCCGGCCGGTGCCGCGGCCATCTGGGAGTGGAAGGGGATCTCTCGACCGCGGCCGTCCAGCATGAGGCACTGCAACTTTCGGGTGTTCTCCCGGCGCTTCTTCTCATCGGCCGCTTCAGGACTGCCGGGCGGCGGCGCGTCGGTATGCGTCCCAACTCCGGTGGCGGTGACACGTACCGCCTTCCAGTCGGGGCCGACAGTGCGCGCGGGGCGCCGGATGCTTTCGGCTCCCCACATGCCGACGGTCAGGAAGGAAGTCACCAAGAGCCAGAATCCGCCGATCACCCACGCGTCGCCCCACTGCACAGCGCGTCCAGCGAGTTGGCGCTCCACGTCCTCGCGCTGGTCGTCACCGATGGCACCCAACTCCGGCTGGCCCGGAACGTAGGCCACATACAGCTCGCCGCCAGCCTCTTGGCGCCGATCAGTCGACGCCTCGAACGTCGCGGGCACCTCGTGCCTCCCGGTTGGCGAGCGCAGCATGACGGTGTAGTCAGCCGTGGCGCTGGCTTTGCGGCTGCTGCCCTGCACCACCTCATTGTCGATCTTCACGATGGAGCGCTCTTCGATCACCGCCCCCGCCTCGGCCAGTACGGCGCTCCTGCCCGTGCCCCGCGCGTCGGCGGCGGCCAGCGTCGCCCAGAGCGCCAACAACGTCGGAACCACGACCAGCACGCCCGCATAGCGGGCCGACAACCAGCGCGTACCGCCCAGCCGCATCGGCACCGTGCCTTGACCACGCCCCGCGGTACCCGAGGCGGCCCTTACCGACTGGCGGTAGGTCTCGCGACGGGACCGGCCGCCCCCGAGGAGGACCGCGCCCCCGAGGACCACCATGCACCCAGTAAGCAGTGCCAAAGAGCACCACAGGACAGCCGCACGCACTTGTGTCGCTCCCAAGAAGAGCCACGAGGCAGTCAGTGCCACGAGGGCGAGCGGGGCGGCCACGGTGACGAACCTCGCGCAGTGCGGGAAGCAACGGATTGCGATCACATCGCCGACGGCATCCCCTCCCTTGCCGACCGTCCGCTCACTGCTCACCCGAATGCTCCATACCGGTGGGTGTCGGGTCGTTCCCGTAGGGCCTTGGCATCCTCACTCGCATCCTTCCGAGCTTCAGCGGCCGCACCGGGCCTGTCCTCCTCCTTGTCCGCGTTGGGATCGCCGTTGACCGCCCCGTCCAGGTTCTTGGAGACGTTGCCACCGGCGCCGAGCCCGAAGCTGACAGGAGCATTGGTGGCCATATCACCTGCGAGCGTGTGAGCCGCGGAGAATGCCTGTCCGTCCGTGGCCCGGTGGACGGCCGCACTCCCGGAACCGCCGGTGAGGCCGCCCGCCATCGCTCCGAGCGCCATCTGCGAGGCATCGAAGTGGCGCCCTTTCGGGAGATTGCTGATGGTGTCACCGACGACCGATGAGGCAACGCCCGCCGTTGCGCCCCCCGCTACGTTCGCCGACATGCCTCCACCGAGTCTCTGAGCCAGTGGTCCAGCCACGTACTTCCCTCCGAAGGCGCCTGTCGCACCGTTGATGACGTTGTTGAGCAGATCGGGTTTCTTATCCGTGGCCAGGCTCGTTGCGACTCCGGTGCCTGTCCCAGCAGCCCACTGAACGCCCAGCTCCACGCCCAGACTCAGCGCCTTGCTGTCCCTCACGAACAGACGAACGCTGCCGAAGAAACGCGCAGCCATGCTGAGCAGCCGACCCAGCCTCGACGCAGCACTGACGGCCTGCGCCCCCAGCCGCACCGCATTGGCGGCGCCGGCCGCCGCCGAGAACCCGAGCGTGACGAAGGAGAGCGCGACGGACGCCCCGATCGAGACCCCGATCTCGACGTAGATCACGTGGATCTCGTCGTTGATCTCCTCGATGTTGTCGGCCGCCTCCTCCAGCCCTTTCGCCGCCTCCCCGAAGAGCGGCACGGTCTCCTCGACCGCTTCGCCGACCTTCTTCCAGTGCGCACGGAAGGCTTCGGCGCCCTCACCCCGCCAGTGCTCGTCCAGGGTCCCCCGCACCCTCTTGTCGAGCGCGGAATACGCCTCCTCCAGCTCCTCCCCCACAGTGCGCCAGCCCTTGGCCGCCGCACGCAGCACATCCGGACGCCCGCCCGGATTCACGATCTCGATGCCGGCCTCGTAGACCTTCTCCGCGACACCCTCTTCGCTCAACTCTTCCCGCCCCTGAACATGTCGGCGAGAGCGTCGTCCGACGCCTCCGAGTTCCTCGCGTTGTCTCTGAGGGCCTGCCCGACCTCGTCGAGGTGCCGGGCCAGCTTCCCCAGCGAGTCGGCCATCTCAGCGGACAATTCGATATAGGCCGACGTGACCTCCTCGGACTCCGTCAAGAACCCGAAACCGTCACTGATCTGCTCCGCACCCGTCTTGCCCTGGAAGCTCCTGACCGCACTGGACAGGTCGTACGCCCGCGTATCAAAAGCCCTCGCCAGCCTCGTCAGTTCTTGCGCGTCTACGTAGAAGTCATGGGACATGCGCCGCTCCGCACACCGTTCGCTCGTGCCTCACAGTCCGGGGCTGAGACGGTAGCCACGCGAGGTGATGCGCGAGGCGCCTCGGCCGCCGTAGCGGACCCGGTGTACCTGCCCGTAACCGCATCCCATCCGCATCCGCAATCACTCTCGCGCCCGGCCCGAAGAGCGCCGACCGCAGCATCCGCCGGGTTCCACCTCTCGCTCTCCTCGTGGCACCTCGCGACAGGGAAGGGGACGAGCACATCCGGCGAGGCGGGAGGCGTCTCGCTCGATGGGGCGACCACATGCGCACCGTTGACCCGCATTTGCGGGGTCACGGCGGATGGCATGTCGACCGTCAGTGGATCCGCCCGAGGCAGGCGCGCTGAGCCCTGGCGATACGGCCGGGGTCGGCCTGCTCGCTTTCCGAGGCGAGCATGAGTGGCGTCCGTCCCAGCTCGTGGTCTTGGTATGAAGCGCGAAAACGTCGCGAATCCACACATCACACATCCACACACAGCACATACACCGCGCGCCGAACGCAGGCGAACGCAACCCGAAAAGCGAGCGCGTCACGGGAGCAATACCTATACTCACTCATAGTTGGCGTGTCCGTGTCACAAAGCGATAGCTTCCGCTTCAAGACACCCAAAACAGACATGGGGGAAAAGGCGTGTCGGCCGGAACGGAAATCGAGGATCCAGCAGCGCTCAACCGGGCGGGCAGCGGAGCGCAGGAAGTGGCGGGGCAGACGCGAACCGCCGGCGCTCATCCGGTGGACGAGTCCCGCTCGGCCTCTCGGGATTTCAGCAGCGGCAATTGGGACGGCGGACTGGGCAGTGCGCTGACCAATCTGGCGGAGACCTGGTCGAGTCAGGTCTCCGCGCTCGCGTCGGACTGCGACAACCTCTCCCGCCAGTGCGGCGGCTCGGGACTGCTGTATCAGCGCACCGAAGCCGCGAACACGCAGACCATGCGGTCCTTGTCGAGCGAGCCCTCGCCCTTCGGCTGAACAGGCGCTCCCCCCACGCGACCACCGGCACCGCCACCACCACCGCCGTAGCTTCAGCCCGACGAGACGCACGCACAACACAACGGGGAATCCACCGAGCCCATGCCGACGTACGAGCAGCTCTATCACCTCAACCTCAGCAACCTCGCAGCAGCCGCCGACCGCTGGGAAGAGACCTCCACCAAGTTCAAGGGCCTGCACACCGCGTACGGGGACCAGGTCACCGGCCCCTTCAAGCAGGCGGGCTGGACCCAGCCGGCCCTGACCGCCGGTAAGGCCGACAACGACGTACGCGCCGCCCAGCAGCAGTTCGAGAGCGCCCACAAGCAGGCTCAAGGCATCGCTGGCGTTCTCACCTCACTGCACACCGAGCTGAAGAAGGCCAAGGACGACCTGCACCGCCTCGCCGACGTCGAGGCCAAGGAACAGGGCCTCCACGTCAGCGCCACCGGCACCGTCACCCCGCGCAACGACCTCTCCCAGGACGTCGGCGCCCGTCACGACCCCGACGGCCAGGCCGCCATCCGCGAGCAGCAGCAGGCCTGCGACGCCTTCGTCCGCCGTATCGAACGCGTCCTGCAGCGCGCCGCCGAAGCCGACGAGTCCGCCTGCTGGGCCCTGCGCCGCGACCTCGGCACCAGCAAGAGCGACTTCAACTCCAAGGTCGTCACCTCCCTCGACGACGCCGACGCCACCCGCGCCGCCGAGCTGATAAAGAAGGGTGACAAGCTCACCGACGCGGAGCTCACCCAGCTCAACCAGCTGATGAAGGCCAACCAGAACGACCCGGTCTTCGCCACCCGCTACTACCAGCAGCTCGGCCAGGAGGGCTCCCTCCAGCTGTACGGCCAGCTGGCCCTGCAGACGGCCGACGCGAGCGACGAGCGCAAGGCCCTGCTCCAGCAGATGCAGCGCAACATGGGCAACACCCTGGCCACCGCCACCGACCCGGACAACAAGCCGCACCTGTCCAAGGAGTGGACCGCGGAGCTGCGCAGTCTCGGCACCCAGCACATCAAGCTGCACGACAACGCCATGAACGAGGGCCCTTACGGCTACCAGCTCCTCGGCGGCATCCTCCGTTACGGCAACTACGACTCCGACTTCCTGACCCCTGTCGCGGAGCACATCACCCAGCTCCACGCCGACGACCCGTACTTCTTCGCCAACACGAAGATGACCATGGGCGACCCCGAGTACGGCTTCAACCCGTCCGGCAAGAACGGCTCCGGCTACGACCCCATGAACAGCGTCCTCGAGGCGCTCGGCCACAGCCCCGAAGCCGCCACCGACTACTTCACCCCACCCATGGAGAAGTACGCCGAGGACGGCACCCACAAGGGCACCCTCTCCGACATCGACGGTTCCTCCAGCTACCTGGACTACCTCGTCGACAAGGACTACGAGTACTTCCCCGACATCACGGGCCACGATCCCGACGCCGCACAGAAGTCGGCGAACTACTTCCCTGACGCTCTGGGGCACGCCTTGGAGGCCGCGGTCTCCGGCCGTCCGTACGACGATGCCGACGCACCCGTCGTGAAACACTCCGCGGAACAGGCCGCACTCATGCACCAGGTGGTCGAAAAGATCGGCGACAACCCCGGGTTGATCAGCGAGAAGGACAACGGTCCGCTGACCGCAATGAGCGACAGCCTCGGGAACATGACGGCCGAGTACATGTATGACGTACAAAAGGCGCTGGCCGGTGACAGTGTTCATGTTCCGACGAACGGCGTGGATGCCGGATTGAGACAACTCAACTATGGCTCTCTGTCCGCGTTCCTTGGAGCGGTTGGCAAGGACCCCGACGCTTACGGTGCGATCAGTAACGCCCAGCAGGCAGTGACCACCGAACTCATCAGGGGCACCTTGAGTGACCAGTCCAGCGGCGATGCCCGAACCACAGCCGCCCAGTCGATGGTGGCCCCGGGAGCCTTGATCAGCGGAATCATGGAGGAGTCCCGGTCTCAGGCCGTGTACGACGAAGGGGTCGCCAAGGATGAGGAGTTCAACAAGAGTCTCGCTACCGGCGATAAGTGGATTGGGCGAATCATCGAGACGGGCACAAGCAGAATCCCCATCGCCGGAGATGCCGTCGGCTGGGTGGTCGAAGACATCCGTGGGGCGACTGTCGAGCACTTCACACGCGACACGAAGGATGAGAAGAGCGCCGAGGAAGCCCGCAACCTCGAAGAACAAAGGGAGACCGGCGCTCAGGCAGTCAAGTCGGCGACTCTGACTGCCGCTCGCGATGCCAGCCTGACACCGGATGAGACAAGTCGTCTAGCGGATGCTACCTATAATCAGGCCAACATCAGTTACTCCGACGGACGAAGTCGTGTCGACGGCGTCGACAACTGATTACCTCTTCCGCCCTTCACGCTAACTTCACCCAATCTCGAGGTGTCCACAATGAACAGTGCAAGCGGCAGTCCGATTCGGTCGCGCTCTCATCGCCTCGGTATCTGGGCGGCAGTCGGTGCGGTTGGCTTGGCTTCGGCAACCGGCCTCGGGTGGTGGATTGTCCAGTCGTCGAGTGAGTCAGCTGTCGCAGTTCCCGCGAGTGTTTGTGGAGAATCAATACCGGGAAATCCGGTATCTTCCTTGCTACCCAAGCATGGGACAAAGTTCACAGAGAAGTTCCAGAGCTTCCATGGTGGCGGATCCAATACTGGGCACTGCTTCCTCCGTGGC
The DNA here is from genome assembly GCF_014650915.1 of Streptomyces poonensis. Lineage (GTDB taxonomy): Bacteria > Actinomycetota > Actinomycetes > Streptomycetales > Streptomycetaceae > Streptomyces > Streptomyces poonensis. The sequence goes on from NZ_BMVW01000022.1 coordinate 52,318, forward strand.
GCCGGCATGAATATCGGCATCAACTACACCGTGCATGCAGGAAGCGAGTTCACCGAAGCGCACATTGAGGAAATGGCGAAGGCTCCCGGACGGTCCGCTTTGACGATTGGAAAGGCCAAGGGAGACGTTAGCAATACAGGTGGCACGCTATTTGTTCCCTGTCCCACCAAAGATGATCCTGGCTCACTCGTCAGGATCGAGGCAGCATACTATCGCCACCCGGACGATGTGCAGAACTCATGGAAGGAAGACTTCCGAGATCTGATCATCTCGGCAGCTCGCCATGTTGCCCAGGATGTTCTGAAGTGTGAGGGATCCAAGGAACTCGGCGAGAACCGAAAGAACTGATTCCTTACCATGGCTGACCACCGTCCTGGCCGCCGTATCGGCTGCACAGCACTATCACTCATCGAGCGAATAGCACAGCGCGGCAACCATAACCTCTGCACGGTGAACGATCTCAGCGGTACACCGCTACCAGGGAATCCGCGTAGTTCCGACAGCGGAGGCAAGCGGGAGGAAGCGTGCCATGGGTAACTCTGGGAGCATCCTGAAGCGACCACTATGGGCACTCGTGGCAGTGCTACCACTGTTGTCCGGGTGCTCAGCCGAGGAGCAGGTGGAATACGACTTGCCGAATAGCCTCTGCGGCGTTCCGGTCGACCGAAGCGTGATCGAACCCATCTTCCCTCCTGGAAAGGAACTGACTCAGGAGGGGGGCGCCCTGCCAGATGGCCAAGATCGATCGTACTGTTCGTACTTGGTGGACGGGAATACCGCCGTCAGCCTTTCAGATCAGCGTTACCAGGAGAAGCTGACAGCGCGAGATGTCATCATGAAGACCACTCCTCAGGGCCACGCCGAGGAGGTATCTGTTGTCGCTTCAGGTGACATAGCTCTGTACCGGGGGCATGCCGTAGGCGTGACTGCTTGTTCTGGTTTCCCGTCAGAGGTCGACGGTGAGGAGTCGCGGGTTTATGCGGTCATGGTGGGCATCGGCGACTCCGAGAATTGGCAAGAAGCACAGACCAAGCTCACCCAGTTCATGGAAGAGTTCTTGCCCGCAGCCGCGCAGGCAGACAGGTGCTCGGACTGACACGGCATCAAGTTGGTCAGGATAGTGATGGTCGTCCCGAGTCGTATACGCAACTCTGTCAACGTTCTGTTGTGTGTGGTCGCCGTAGCGGGGATCGGATGGAGCGGCACGGTGCTGTGGCAGACCTGGCACGCTAGACAGCAGATCAACGAGGCATGCGCGGGCCTCGTCCCAGCCGGGCGGGTGCTCACGCTCTGCCCGGCGGGCGGCGCCATCTCGCATCGGGTGGCCGACGAGGGCACTATCGAACTCGACGTCGGCCTGCCGCAGGACTGCGAGATCTTCAGCGCCGAGGCAGGGGAGAAGCACGGCACCTCCAGTGGCGAACGGTGGTTCTTCACCGGCACGGTCGGAGTCCTGCCCGATGACGAACCCTGGATGCCCGAGGACTCGCTGAACAACCTCATCGCCCCGTACAGCGAAGACCCCACCTACCCCACCGAACCGCTCGGTGGTGGTATCGCCGGCACGGTCACGGCTACGGGCGTCACCGTCAGGCTCCCGTGCGCGGACGGCACGTGGCAGGGGAAGTCGATCACAGAGCTGTGGGCGCGTGCCTCCCTGATGGACCCCGGTCCGGCGTTCTCCGAGAACGGACAGCTCACCTCACACGACCGGAACGCTCTGGCCCAAACCGCCGTCGGCACAGCCAACAACTTCGCCGAGCGCCTGGGCTGCGCCGACCGGCTGCCCGATCCTCCGGAGGACATCCCCGCCCTGGCCGAAGGCCCCGTTCCCGCCGCTCGTGCGGACGGCACCTGCGCCTGGTACCGCAAGGCCGACTTCGAACACGACGAGCAGCTGCCGGACCAGGTCCTCGAAAGCCGCACGGACGACACGCTGTGGGACGAACGTTGCGGCCTGGTGCTCAGCGAGCCACGCGCGAACGCCCTCTGGCAGTCCGACGCGGCGGAACACGACAACATCGACCGCCCGTCACGCCCGGGCGATTGGTTCGTCTCGCTCCACACCTACTCCGGAGAGGCGGCGAAGAACGTCTACCTCAAGTCGGACGACGACGACTTCCCGGTCGCTGCGAGACCGAACCAGGCAGGCCGCAGCGACCGCTCGATCTGGTGGGCCTCCTCCGTCTGCGACGGGAAACCGCAGATCCACACGATGACCACCGCCTACGACTACAACAAGCTGACTGTCCCCGCCCTTGAGGAGGTGTTCCACACGTACGTCAGTGACGTCGTCGCCCGCCGCGGCTGCACGGACATCGAGCTGCCCGCCTCCTCGACCTTCCGCACCGACTGAACAGTTCGCGCGGAAGGTCGAGAAGACCTTCATGCAGCACTCCGAAGGCGCTGACCCAACTGCGTACGGCGTCGTCGCGGGCGAGCCCCCAGCCGAGTCAGGGTTTGCCGATGTCGACGACCCACACGCCCGTACCGTCGTAGGCCTCGGGCGTGGCGGTCAGTACCTGCCCCTCGACGGCACCGGTCACCGCGGCGTGGACAGCATGGCCCTGGGGCCACTCCAGGCCTGCCGCCACCGTCTGCTCGACGGTCGCGCTGCCGGCGAAGTCGAGCGTCAGGAACTCAAGGCCGGGCAGCGCTCCGACATGTGCTGCGGCCCCGGGGAGTTGAAGACTCGCAGCCACCAGACACAGCGCCGGGATGTGCGCGCGCTGGGCCGGATCGTCGACCTCGGCGACGGCCAGTCCGGACAGCAACCGGTGGCCACGACACAGGGCGAGCACCGCCGTATGGTCCAGGATGATCAACGGCGCTCCCCCAGCTGCCTGGAGGCGATCGCGGCACGCCACTCCTGCGCCTCTCGCACATCAGCCTCGGTGAAGTCCGCGCGCAGGTTGGCCTGGACGTAGGCAATTCCTCGCGCTGTACGTTCCGCGCGCTCCGCCTCCGTAGGGGCTGCGGCGACGACGCGTTCGACATAGGCACGCGTACTCAGGCCGCGCTCCTCCGCGAGGGTGCGCAGCCGGTCCCTTGTCGACTCACTGATCTTGATGGTGGTGTCAGCCATAGCGGCAGAATACAAGTGAATACCGAGCTTCGGCTCCACTCCCGAGAGGCGCGGCGCACTGTCGCGTGTGCCCTTCACGACCCACCCTCCTCTCCGCGCCGCGGGAAGAGATCGAGCACATCCGGCAGGGGTGGGAAGTGAGGAGCACAGTCCGGGCAGGCGTACACGCTCCATCCCGGACCGCTCGCCTGATGCACTTCGGAGACGAGCACCGGAGCGTCCGCGAGCACGCCACAGCGCACGCACATCCGCATGGGCCGACGTGGGGCCGGTCGACCGATGAGGGTGCACTGCCGGCAGAGCAGTCGACGCCGGCCAGTGGCGGCGTCGGTGACGGTGGCGTGAGGACGGCAAGGCGAACCGCACATCTCGCACGAGCCGCGCCCGCGTCTGCCGTACGCGCCGCCCGGGTCGCCCGTATCGCCTGTGCCGTCCAGGCTTACCCATGCGCGGCCGGAGACATTGCGGTGCGGACCATCGTGCCCGGCGAGTCGCAGGCAGCCCAGCCTTGACGGCCCCGGCGGCAAGGTCCCGCACTCCCCCGCGTGGGGCGCTGTGCTGGGTGGTTGGGCCCAAGTGTGGCCGGAGGCGTCGCGATGGTCGCCCTCGTGGGCTTCGGCGAGGACACAGGGCGGGCCGTAACAGCATGGCGCGCCGAGCCGCTCCCCGTCTGCTCCCGGACCGCGCCCATGCCTTCCAGGCTGCCGGGCGCCGCACAGCGGGGCGGCGGGTGTGTCGGCGGCGTTCACCAGGCGGCTCCCGCACCGATGCGCAGGCCGTGGATCACGTCCGGTTTGACGTCGACGCCGTCGAGTGCCAGCAGCAGAGCCACCCGCCGCTCCCACTGCCGTTCCCGCTCCTCGTGGGCGGCGAGATAGGGGCGGACCATGACTGTCTCGTCGCCGTTCAGCGACTCATCGAGCCCGTAGGGGCTCTGCGGACTCGGCACCTCAGACCAGCCCCAAGGCATTCGAGGGACTGACGGAGCAAGCAACGGGGGTGCGACGGCCGTCCGGACCGCGCGGTGACGACCACGCGGACGTAGGCCGAGCATCTCTTTCCATAGCTCAGCGAGAGCACGGATAAGGTCAGTCATGTCATCGCTCCTGTAAGCGGTGGCCGCGCCCCGGGACGGTGCCAGCCGTCGCCGGGGTCTTCTGTCCTCACACCGTACCGCCACTTGTAAGGTCCTGTCATGTGACGTCACATGACGGAATGCATTATCGCAGGTCAACTAGGGTCGATATATGACTGTTGATCTCGAGGGGCCCGAGCCGCTGTACGAGCAGATCGCCACCGTGCTCGCCGCTCGGATCGCCGATGGCACGTACCCGCCGCGGCGCCGCGTCCCATCAGAAGCGGCGATATGCACGGAATTCAACGTTTCACGGCCGACGGCTCGATCCGCTATCCGGCTGCTGAACGAGCGCGGACTCGTCGTCACCGTCCGCGGCAAGGGCACATTCGTTAAGGAGCAGCAGTCAACGGGCTCCAGCAGGGACCAGATCGGTGAGGGCGGGCCGGACCACACATGATCGGTCCGCCGTATGGTGACGACCACGCATGCCTGACGTGTAACGGATAGGCGCCGTCACTCGTGCCCCTTCAACACGGGTGACGACCCGACAGTTTCGCGAGGTTCGATGACGCACGCGCCACTGTGCTGCCGACGGCAGAGTCGCTTACGCTGATCCGTCGCATCACGAAGAAGCACCGACCTTGAGCCCCGAAGACCACACGCCGATTTTCCTCACGAAAGCGGTATGGCGCGCGAGTAGTTGCAGCGGTAGGCAGGGCAACTGCCTGAGGGCAGCTGTCGGCTTGCCCGGCGCACTTCCCATACGGGACAGCAGGCGTCCGGCCGGCCTCCGGCTCGACTTCAGCCACCAGGCCTGAAGCGCATTCCTCAGCCACCTGCAGTTACCGGCCACATCTGAGAGCGCTGGGCCTGGTGGCCGGTACAGCGGAGCTCTGGGTTGTCCGCCTGTCGTTCCGCTCATGACCGTCGCCCACGACCTGACGTTGTCCCCACTGGCTTGTACGAGGCAATACTCGCCGTTCCGCGGTTGCATGATCCGGAGCGTCACCCGAAGACAGCCGCATGGGCGCGCAGACAAGCGGTCATCTGCATGCTCGCGCCGTTTGCGTACCAGGGTTCGCACCCGACTGAACCTGAGGCTACTGCTGAGGGGGCCACTGGCCGTGATGCGGGGTGGACTGCTGGTACGGATTCTGCAGCGGCGAGACAGGCTGCTGATATGGGTTCTGCTGCGATGGACCGGACTGCCAGCCGTATTGGGGGTGACCAGTAGAACCGCCGAGGTCGCCATTCTTTTTCTTGCTTCGCCTGGCCAGCCTCACGATTAGGAACACGATCAGGCCGATGACAGCCAAACCCACGACAGCAATGACAGCCCAGGAAATGATGGCCTCACGGTCCGACTGTGCCTGCTGCTCGTCGGACATTCCGATAGCAGGAGCAGCAGACTTCTCCTGCAGCGATTCCGGAACGGTGAGCGGGCCGTACTTCGAACCGACCGGAATATCTTCACGCAGTGCGGCAAGTGGCTGGATGATGCCATAGCCGTACTTTTCATCCGGAAGACTCAACCCCTCCTCGGACTCAGGCAGCGCCGCTGTCTCCACGAGGCGGTTCACAATTTGTCCGGCTGTCAAATCAGGGAATTCCGACCGCAGAAGAGCAACCGCCGCCGAAACGTATGCAGTCGAATCAGACGTTCCGGTCCCAGCGCGATATCCGTTGCCAACCCCCTTCGCGGAGACGATATTAGTCCCGGGTGCCGACAACAATACATGGGCGCCAGAATTAGAATCTTCCCAGATCTGTCCGTCGTTCTTCACCGCGCCCACACCCAACGCCCCTGGCGAGGCCGCCGGATAGCACTTGCTTGAATCTCCGTCGTTACCCATCCCGCCAACAACTAGCACATCGCGACTCAATGCATACGCCACAGCATCTGAAGTCTTGTCCAAATCGCTTTGGTCGGTGGAGTCAAAGCACTGAGAGACATTGATTACAGAAGCGCCGGCGTCAACTGCATAACGGATCGAGACATCAAGCCCTGGCCCATCGGTACCGAATTCCCTGACTGGTAGGATTTTCGCCCTTGGTGCCAGACCGATCACGCCATCGTTTACACCATGCCCATGAGCGGCGATGATTGAAGCCATGGCTGTACCGTGGTCGTCGCCTGGGTTCGGAGTCGTACTACCGCCGTCCATGAAATCCTTACCTTCGAGGACGTTCCCTTGAAGGTCGATGTGGGCAGCGTTGACTCCATCATCGATAACGGCGACTGTGACACCGCTACCTTGGGAAATTTTCCACACGGCATCGGTGTTGAGTGCCTCCAGCGCCCACTGGTCTTCTCTGATCTGATCTGCAGCTGCGAGTGGCGCCGAGGCAAGCAGCAGCGCACTGGCCAGCGCTGTGGCGCTCAGAACGCGCACCGTTCGTGTGAGGGCCATTTCTCCTTACCTCTCTCAAAAACAGATCCGTGGACGTAGCCTTGAGGGCCACGCCCACGATCTCGCGAATGACAAAGACTGCGCTGAACCGCCTGTGACTACTGCTGGTTCGGCCACTGACCCTGTGGCGGGGTCGACGGCTGCTGGTATGGATTCTGCTGCGGCGAGACGGATTGCTGGTACGGGTTCTGTTGCGGCAGAACGGAGGGCTGGCTGTATTGGGGGTAGCCAGTGGAACCGCCGGGGCCGCCATTCCTATTCTTGTTTCGCCTGGCCAGCTTCACGATCAGGAAGACGATCAGGCCGAGCACGGCCAAGGCCACGAGAGCAAGGACGATCAGAAAGATCATCTGCTTCTGATCTGATTTCGCGTTCTCTGCCGCGTAGTCTCCGTCGGACTCACCGACACTTGGAGCAGCGGAGGGAGTTTCAGACACGGGAACCTTGAGCGGCCCGTACTTCGAGCCCGCAGGGATGTCCTCCGTCAGTGCAGCAAGCGGACGAATGGAACCGTAGCCGTACTTCTCATCAGGGAGAGCAAGACCCGCGGCGGAATCCGGCAAGACAGCCGTCTTCACCAAGCGGTTAGCGACTTGACCTGCCGTAAGGTCAGGAAACTTGGACCGAAGCAAGGCGGCAGCTGCAGACACGAAAGCAGTAGAGTCGGAGGTGCCATCCGAGATGCTGAGTTTATCATTAGGCCAACCAGCGCTCACGATGCGTGTCGCTGGGGCTGTAATGAGAACTTCCGGGCCATAGTTCGACCCTTCCCAGAACTTCCCATCTTGAGCCACCCCGCCAACCGTCAGAACGCCTGGGTACTTAGCCGGGTATTGAATCTCCGGGTTCTTGTTCTGGTTTCCAGCACCAGCCACGATCAAGACATCATGTTCCAATGCATAGGAGACAGCCTCGCGATCAGAAGGATTGTCTTCGCTGACATACGCCGAAATATTGATAACAGAAGCGCCTTGGTTCACCGCGTAGCGAATTTCATCGGCAAAACTGTAATCACGTGCGGTATCGTCCCGAACTGGAAGGATCTTAGCTCCCGGCGCCAGCCCTATTACTCCATCGGCGGAACCTGGTCCGTGTCCATGTCCGGCGATGATCGCGGCAATCGCGGTGCCGTGCGAGGGATCGTCATCCGAGTCGTTACCGGGGGAAGCATCCTCATCGCCGCCAAGGAAATCCTTTCCCTTAAGCACGTTGTTCCTCAGATCAACATGCTCCGCATTCACGCCAGAGTCGATCACTGCAACGGTGACGTCTTTACCTGTCGAAATCTTCCACGCGGACTCAGCCTGCAGTGCTTCCAGCGCCCACTGGTCACGTCGGGCCTGGTCGGCAGAGGCAGCGGCAGCTGCCGTCAGGATCAGAGCGCCAGTCAGTGCCGCAGCGCTCAGTGCACGCCCCGTTCCCGCGAAGGTCATTCCGTCTTCCCCATCCCCTACCGAACGTGGGTGTGACCCAGAGGCCACGCCCACGCATCCTGCAATTCAAATCTGTCCCGAACTATCCCGCGACTACTGCTGTGGCGGCCACTGGCCGTGAGGCGGGGTTGACTGCTGCTGGTACGGGTTCTGTTGCTGCGGGACGGGCTGCTGCCCGTAGTGGTGGGGATAACCAGCCGAAACGCCGAGGTCGCTGTTCTTATTCCTGTTACGCCGGGTCAGCTTCACGATCAAAAATACGAATAGGCCGATCACGGCTAGGCTCACGAGACCCAGGACAGCGAGGAATACCATCTGCTTTTGATCAGCTTTCGCGTTTTCTGCTGCGTAGTCCTTCCCGGATACACCGCTGTCCGAAGAGCCCAGGCTTTCCGGAACCTTGAGCGGGCCATACTCGCCGCCGGCAGGGATATCTCCCGTCAACGCAGCCAGCGGCCGAATGGCTCCGTAACCGTACTTCTCATCAGGAAGGGAGAGATCCTTGATGGAGTCAGGCAAAACGGCGGTCTTTACGAGACGATTGACGATCTGCCCGGGCGTCAGGTCTGGGTACTTTGACTTAATCAGAGCTGCAGCTGCGGATGTGAGCGCAGCAGCCCCCGAGGTTCCATCTGCAATTCGCAGTTTGTTGCCAGGCCAGCTTGCGCTTACAAGGCGAGCTGCAGGGGCACTCAGCAAAACTTCCGGCCCGTAGTTGGACCCCTCCCAAATAGTCCCGTTTTTATTTACACCTCCAACCGTCAGAACTCCCGGATATAGTGCAGGGTAGTCATCAACTTCACTTCCGGCATTTCCTGAAGCTGTCACGATCAACGCATCATGCTGGAGGGCGTATGCCACCGCCTCGCGATCTGCGTCAAGGCCTTGACTCTCACCTTGCGAAATATTGATGACTGAGGCGCCATGGTCCACGGCGTAGCGGATTTCCTCCGCGAATCCCATCTCTCCGCCCGAACGGATAGGCAGTATTTTAGCCTCAGGTGCAAGCCCCATGACGCCGTCGGCCGCCCCCGACCCGTGTCCATGCCCAGCGATCAATGAAGCCATGCCGGTACCGTGAGTTGGGGAAAGCAGATCCCCTTCTTCCGGGCTGGGATCCTCGTCGTTATCCTCGAAATCATACCCCTTCAGGAGGTTATCCCTCAGGTCTACATGCTGGGTATTAACGCCGGTGTCGATGACAGCGACCGTGACACCCTTTCCCTTTGAGATTTCCCAGACGGATTCAGCCTGAAGCGTTTCTAGGTGCCACTGAGCATCTCTGGTTTGGTCAGCAAAGGCTCCGGGAGTTGCCGTCAGGATCAGCGAGCCCGTCAGTGCTGTGGCGCTTAGTACACGCACCGTCCGCGTGAAGGCCATTCCGTCTTTCCTCTCCCGTTACCGAACGTGGGCGTGACCTTGAGGCCACGCCCACGCATCTTGTCATGTGTCCATGAGCACTGAGCGGCGACGACTACTCGATGACTCGAGGCGCCGCGTTGGTCTGCGGGGCCCAGGTCTCCTCATCCTCGACCAGGTAGTCGGGACGCTCGCCCTCGCGCTGCTCCTGGTCATTGGGGCGGCCGGTACGTGAACCGGGAGCACCTACCATGCCTCCCTTGCGAACAGCACCGGTTCCCCCTCCTGCGGCACCGCGGCTGCGGTGCAAACCCGAACCACCGGCAGTGCCCCTGCCAGCGCCCGCACCCGCACCCGCACCCGCACCGGCCCTGGGCGTGCCCCCAACTACACCACCACTCTGGCGAGCCATACCGCCGACGTGTGCGGCACCGCCCTTGGCGGCACCAGCACCAGCAGCGCCACCCACTCCGCCAGCACCCGCCCGACCTGCCATACCACCGACGCCTGCGGCACCGCCCTTGGCAACACCTGCGCCAGCAGCAGCACCCACTCCGCCAGCACCCACCCGACCGACCGTACCGCTGGCTCGAACGGGGCCGGGGACGCTGCCAGGCGCACCGCCAACGAAGCCAGGGCTGCCGACCGGACTGGCAGGGCTGGCCGATCCACCGCTGACGGGACCAGGGTTGCCAACCGACGGTGCACCAGAACGACCGCCGGAGACGCCGTCGATCGCTGTGCTCACGTGAGGCTGTTGCGGCGCCGCGGGCTTATACGCTCCGCCAGTGATGCCAGACGGCGAGGACACGGACTTCGACGGACTGATGGCACCGGTCTGGCTGCTGCGAGCGGTACCACCTGTCGCGCCCTGCGGGCTCTGAGGCGCCCTGCCGCTAGGGACCACTACGGGTGCAGGAGCGATACCTCCAGGGTCCCCGGGGAAATTCTCCTCCTGGCCATCCTTCGCTTTCCTCCACGACCCCATCTCTGCGGCCCGACTGTTATAGGCCGCTCCCAGAATCTCCATCTGCTCAGCCATCTTGAGCTGTGCTTCTCGCCCTGCCGACAAGCTGCCATCGTTGGCTGCGAGAGCGTCCTTCGAGCTGCCCCCGTTCTTGAGGGCGTTGTCCGCGCCAGAAGCATCCCGGTCACCGAGATCGCCCGCATAGTCCAGCGCGCTGGAGAGCTTGCCAGGCTTTTCCATCGCCAAGACCTTGGGCTTGACGTCCTTGAGAACTGCTGCAGCACCTCTGAGCGACTGAGCCGTGTTATCGGCGTACTTGGCGCTGTCAGTGACCTTCTGGCTGATGACCTGCGCCCGCTTCGCGAAGGCGTCCGCGCTGTCGCCTTCCCAGTGAGCGAGGACTTGCTTGACAGCATCGTCCAGACTTTGCTTGATCCCGCCGCCGCCGACAAGGGACTTGCTGAGGGCTGCCCAGCCGTCAGCGACATCTTCCACAACGCCCGGGTTCGCGTCTCGGACCATGGCTTTCATCTGGTCCATGTCGTAATCGAGTCCGAACGGCGTAGTGTGCTTCTTCGCGAAACACGCGTTGGGATCGTCGTATACGAAGTTGTCGACGCTCTTTTCGCCCATGGCTACAGCCCCCTCATCTCCACGTAGCAGAACATCTGTCACTGCCGGTTGAAAGCGGCACGGTTCTGTGCCTCAGCGTCAGCGAACGCGTCATGCGTTCTCTTCGTCTTCTGCCCGAAGTCATCCAGTACCTGTTCCAGGTGCTCGACGATCTCGTAGAGGCGTTCCTGTATCTGCTTGTGGGCGGTGTGCAGCGTCTTGACCTCCTCGAACCCGTGCTCTGCTGAACCCAGCGCTCCAGCCGGCAGATACGTACTGTTTTTGCAGTTCGAAGCCGACGTACCCATGTCGTGCAAGACACGGTTCAACCTCGAAATGGTCCCCTCGATCTCACTCAGATCGACCCTGTACTGCTCAGCCATGCTCAGCTCCCCGTTGACTGCGTGTGCGTGTTGTTACCGATGCCACCGATGCCCTGCTTGCGCCGCCAGTCGCTGAGAACGCGCCCGCCCCCGAACAGAAGCACCACCGCGCCCAGACCGGCCGCCAGCACGTACAACGCGTACCGCTCCATCCGCTCCTCGCGGGACTCCCCGAGGACCAGAGTCGCGGCCTGGACGTCGGCTGAGCCGCCCGGAGAGCCGATCGCGTCTGGTTTCGGGCCGGCCTCGGAGGGTTCCTTGCTGTCCTCGTTGAGGGCGGCGGCCGGGTCGATGACGCCCCAGCCGACGAAGTTGTCGCGGTCCGGCTTCGTACGGTCTGCCGTCTGCTCGATCTGGGTGATGACCTGCTGGTAGGTCCAGTCCGGGTGCTTGGCGCGGATCAGGGCCGCGACGCCCGAGACATACGGGGCCGCGAAGCTCGTGCCCTGGTCGACGCAGTGGCCGCCCGCCGGAACCGTCGAGACCATGTCGATGCCGGGGGCCGCGACGCCCACGAACTTGCCCGACTGGGAGAAGGGGGCGCGGGCGTTGTTGCGGTCGGAGGCCGCGACCGCCAGGACGCCGTCGTACGCCGCCGGGTACGTCTCCTTGATCTTGCCGTCGGCGCCGTTGTTGCCGGCTGCGGCAACGACCAGGACGTCCTTCTCCTGTGCCCTCTTGATGGCCCCTTGGAAGGCTGTGTGGACCACCGGGGCCATCTTCGAGGCGGTGTCCTGCGAGATGTTGATGATGTCGGCGCCGGCCGCGACCGCGGCGTCGATGGCCTGGATCATCGTGCTGACGTTGCCGCTGCCCTGGTCGTCGTTCTGGCGGATCGGGATGATCGTGGCTTCCGGGGCTATGCCGATGAAGCCGCTCTCGTCGGACTTACGGGCGGCGATGATGCCCGCCACCTTGGTGCCGTGACCGACCTCGTCGGTCTTGCCCGTGCCGCCCTTGGAGAGGAAGTCCTTGCCGTTGACCACGGCCGTTCCGAGCTGATCGTTGACGGTGTCGACACCGGTGTCGATGACGGCCACCTTCACGCCCCCGCCCTTGGTGTCCTGCCACAGCTGGTCCAGCACGATGCGCTGCAGGGACCAGGGGGTTCCCTTGATGGGGTCGGACGGGAACGAGCAGCTGGTGTCGTCGATCTGGAACCGCACGTCGTCGTCGGCCAAGGTGGTCCGCACGTGCTCCGCAGCGGCGGCCGGCGCGGCGCCGGCGAAGGGCAGCCCGCAGGCCACGACCGCCAGTGCGGCGGCTCCTGCGGCGCTCCGACGCGCGGTGCGCGATGCCCCGGATCCCACTGTCTTACGTCCTCCCGTTCGTGTTCCTGTACGGGACGTGGGACGGGCCGTCACCCGTGGGCTCGCGTACTCGACGGAGGAGTTCGCGGAGCCGGAGGTTTCCCGTCCATTCGCCCCGTCAACCGCCGATGGGGGCGAGTGCGCCGCCGCGCACCCGCCCCCATCAAGCGATCACGTCAGCCGCCCCAGATCGAGGCGTTCTTGCTCTCGGTGGCCTGGTAGTTCTGAGCGGCGCTGTCGAGGGCCTTGGCGATGGCCTCCAGCGTCTGCTGCATGGAGTTCGCGCGCTGGTCCCACTCGGCCTGCTTGGCGCGGTAGGCCTCCTGCGCCGAGCCTTCCCAGCTGTTGGCGATGCGCGCCACGCCGGCCTCCAGCTCGTCCAGCTGGCGGCGGATGCTGTTCGCCGTCGAGCGGACGTCCTGGGAGGCCTGGGAGATCGTCTGGAAATTGACGAGAATCTGCCCGGACATGTCTTCTGTCTCCTCAGATGAGTAGATGGTCGGTCACGGCCGTGCGCCGCGGCGCACGGGGCCGATCATCCGAACGGGGACTGGGCAGCGATGCTCTGGATGGACGCGCGCTGCTCCTCTTCCGAAGCCGCGTAGGCCTTGGTGCTCTGGTCGATCGCTTCCTTGATGTCGTTCAAGATCTGGTTGATCTTGGTCGCATCCTGGTTGACCTGGTTCTGCAGGTTGTTGTACGCGGTGGCCGCCGAGCCCTTCCAGCCGCCCGTGATGGTGTCGATCACGGTCTGCAGCCGACGGATCTCGGACTGAATCGAGGAGTTGACCGAGGAGATACGACCGCTGAACGCGACCATCTCCTCCTCGGTCATGGTGAACTGCTGTCCAGCCATGCTGTGTCCCCCATGAGACGTAGGAGTTCTGGGTAGATCCCTGAGCAGGGCGTCGGCGCCAGATGGCGCGATCGTTTCCTGTCTGAATCTGGTCCCACTCTAGTAGCATCCGCCGACAGGAAGAACATCGGATTGGTTCTGTAGCAGGATCGCGATGAACCCAACTCACCTTTTTCACATGTGAGTTTGTTGATTGTTCGACCAGTCGGCGGTGTGATGCCCTGCCATCGCCCGGATCATGTCTGGGTCATGCATGGGCCATGCATGGGCCATGCATGGCCCATGCATGGGCCATGTCTGGGCCATGCATGGGTCATTCATGCCATGCCCGGGAATCGGTCAGGACCCCTGTGCCTGCTGCGCGTTGCCGCTGCTGAGCTCCGGCCCCGCGGCGAGCAGGTCCGCCCAGGCCGCCGACACCGAGACCGGACGGATCTTGCCGTAACCAAGCCTGACCTGCGCGGTGTTGGTCTGCTGGGCGTCGGCCTTCTCGCCGCCGGTCACCTGGCTGTCGTTCCGGGCGGGAACCGAGTACCGCAGGCCCGTGTCGGTCACCAGGTAGCTGTTGCCGCCGCCGGCGTCCGTGCCCGTGATCTTCTTGAACAGCAGGCCGCTGCCGGGCGAGACGTAGGTGCTGGAGCCGCTCTGCGCGACGTCCTTCGGGTACTCCCGCGAGGTCCAGACGGTCATCTTCGGCAGGCCGGTGTACTCGTCGTCCTCGCCGTGCCAGATGCTGCACGAGACCTTGTTGCCGCCGGTCTCCCAGTGCGTATTGGCCGCGGTCACCGGCTGACTGGGCCAGTTCTTCTCCGACTGCCACTCGCCGTCCGCGGGCTGGACGTCGGTGAACTTGACCTTCACCGGCTCCGGGTTCTCGCCCCCGTACAGGCCGTTCACCCCTTCACTGCGCAGCCACAGCTGGGCAGTGAAGTCGGACACCGGCTGAACGCGGTCCTTCAGGACGATGTACTTCTGCGTCTTGATGCCGGAAGGTGCTTCGAGGACGAGACCCACCTTGGAGTAGTTGGGGTCGAGACCTTCGACGTTCGCCTGTGCTCCCGCGTCCCCTGCCATGTCGGGGAAGTCGACGTCGCCCACCACGTTCAGCGTCTTGACGAACTCCGCGCTCACCTTCTGCGGCGTCACGCCGTCACCGAATATGGCGCGCTCGAGCGTCTTCATCCCCGCCTCGGTGCGGAACTTCCAGTCCTTGCCGCCCATGATGTAGGCCCGGCCGTCCGAGGTGACCATGTACCGCGGTCCCGTCTCGCTGCCCTCGGCCGGTGCCTCGACGTACAGGGCCTGGGTCTGGTTCAGCTCCTTCTTGCCCTTGTGCAGCAGACCGGTGTAGTCGTCCTGGTCCAGCACGTACGTCGCCCTGACCGGCTGCTCGTCCTCACCCGGGGCCTCGCACAGCGCCCAGACCTTGGCCGTCTCCGCGTCCTTGGACGAGGGGAGCCGGTCCGGCGCGAAGGGGATGCCGACGGTGGCACCCATCGCGTACTTGCTCTCGTCGAGCACCGACTCCTTGATCTTCATGACCTTCGGGCTCTCACCGTTCAGCAGCAGTTTGGCGGAGGCCAGGTTGAGGACCGGGTGGAGGCTGGGCTTCTCCTCGCCCTTGGTCTTGACGAGCACGTAACGCGTCGTCGACTCGCTGCCGACGAGGATGTTCTTGCCCTCTTGGTCCCAGCCCTTCGGTGCGGTCGGGCTGAGCATCCCCCAGGCACCGAATCCGACGACGATCAGCGTCGCCACACCGAGGCTCGGCAGGATGGTCTTGAGGGGGCGTGGCGCGGCCTCCTCCGAACCGTGCGGAGACGGCTGCAGAAACGCCGCCACCGTGCGCCTGCGCGCGAAGGAATAGGCGTTCAGCTCATCCCGACGTGTCGCCATCGATGGGTCAACTCCCCGTTTTTTTCGCTTTGCTGCCGTGTGCGCGGAAGGTCCCCAGGCCGCCCGGTACATCCGTGACGTTTGCGCCTGCAGGGGCCCCTACTATGCCGTGTGACGATCGCACCGTACGGTACGGGGTACCGTGATGCGCCGCCAGCTCAAGCCGCGCTGGGCACAGCAGCCGCGCTGGACACAGCGACGGCCGCGGCAACGGACACAGCAACAGAGCAAAGGGGTTGTAGCGGGGGATGAGCACTGCGACCAGGTCCCGGCGCCGGAACGGCAGCCGTCGCACGCAGGAGAACCAAGAGCCGGAACACGGAGCGAACGGCGGACACGGGGCGCACGCGGAACACGGACAGACCTCGGCCGCCCCCCGTCGTGTGAGTCCCGCCGCGCCCTCGCTCTCCAGACGTCCCGGCAGCCTCGGCCCCGTCCGCGTCCAGCAGCTGGTCGGCTTCGAACTGGCCGCCGCGGTGGTCCTGATCGGCTGGCTGCTCCGCCCCATCGGCCTCACCGTCGGCATCGTGCTCGCCGTACCGCTGGTCCTGGCCGGTCTGCTGCGCCGGCGCGGCCGCCCGCTGCACGAATGGTTCACCACCGCACGTGCCCTGCGGGACCGCCGCAAGCGCAACGCCGACCCCGTACCGCCCGGCACGGACCCCGGCTTCGCCCCCGCCGTCGAGTGCGATCCGGCCCTGCGCACCTACGGCTTCCACGACCGCCAGCAGCGCGAGATCGGCATGGTCGGTGACGGCACCTTCCTCACCGCCCTGGTGCAGGTGCAGGCCGCGGACATCCCCCTGCGTCCCGCGGGCGGCGCCCGGGACATCCCGCTCGATCTGATCCAGGGCCTGCTCGAGGTGGACGACATCCGGCTCGCCTCCGTCCAGATCGTCCAGCACACCCAGCCCGCGCCGGCCCCGCACCTGCCCCCGCAGGCCATGGCGGTCCGCTCCTACGGGCCGCTGCAGGCGCAGAGCATGACGCCCGGCATGCGGCTCACCTGGGTCGCGCTCAAGCTCGACCCGGAGCTGTGCCCGGAGGCGGTGGCCGCCCGCGGCGGCGGTATGCAGGGTGCCCGGCGGGCGCTGCTGCGGGTCGCCGACCAGCTGGCCAGCCGCCTCAAAGGGGTCGGCCTGGAGGCCAAGGTGCTGAGCGAGACGGAGATCGTCGCGTCCATCGCCACCTCCAGCTGCGTCAACCCGCTGGCCACCACCGGCGGTGCCGCGCTCGACGGCAGCCGCTCCACGCGCCGTACCGCCGAGACGTCCCGCGCCTGGCGCTGTGACGACCGCTGGCACACCACGTACTGGGTCTCCCGGTGGCCCCAGCTGGGCGGCGGCGCGGCGGCGCTCCCGCACCTGGTCCGCGCGCTGACCTCCTCCCCCGTGCTCGCGAGCACCTTCTCGCTCACCATCAGCAGGAAGAGGGGCAAGCTCCTGTCCCTGTCCGGGCACGTACGTCTCACCAGCCGCGGTGAGAACGAGCTGGCCCAGGCGGACCAGCATCTGAAGCAGGCGGCGTCCGCGCTCAAGCTCGGCCTGGTACGGCTCGACCGCGAGCAGCTGCCCGGAGTTCTGGCCACCCTGCCGCTGGGAGGTACCCGCTGATGCCCGCCCCCACCGCCCCCGCCACCGGCCGGCCCGGCTTCGGCAGCGCGACCCCGGGCTTCCCCGGGCAGCGTGCCGGTCATCTGCCCCGCGACCCCGACCCGTCCCAGCACGGGCCGCAGCGACGTCTGCGCGCGGCCTTCGGTCTGCTCGGCCCCCGGCGTGAGCGCCATCTCGTGGACGCGGACGCGCTGGCGCAGCTGGCCCTGCCCGTCGGCGACGACGGCCTGATACTCGGTATCGATCCCGCCAACCAGCCGGCCGTACTGGGCCTGTGCCGGCCCACCCGGCTGGACGTCGTGCTGGTGGGCGGCGCCTGGATGGCCCAGATCATCGCCCTGCGCGCCGCGGCGATCGGTGTCCGCGTGGCCGTCGAGACGGCGCGTCCCCAGCTCTGGTCACCGATGGCGCAGGCGGCCGGCGGCGGCCAGCAGGCCGTGACGGTGCACCAGGTGAGACGGCTGGCCCCGCAGGGACCGTCCCCGGCCAGCCCGGTGCTCATCATCCGCGACCTGGGCACCCGTCCGCCGCGCAGCCGCATCACCACGCAGCCCTGGCAGTCGGTGCTGACCCTGCTCCCCTATCTCGGCCCCACCGCGCCCCGGCTGCTGTCCAACGCCGATGTCGTCGGCGTGCAGCGGATCTCCCCCCAGGAGGCGGAGGTGGTCGGCAAGGTGATGCGGCTGGGCCAGGACAACGTCACCGCCCTGCCCTCCCTCTCCGACAACGTGGCCCTGTGGTGCACGCAGAAGCACCAGCAGTACGTGATGACCCAGCCCACCGACGCGGAGAACGGTCTGCTCGGGGCGCCGCGCCGTATGGACTGAGCCCGCGACAGGGGTAGCAGTAAGAGAGTGCTGAGGAGTAGGAAAGTACTCGGAGCAGGAAAGCACTCAGGAGCAGAGCAGTGCTGAAGGGCCTGTCGCCGCGCGCCCCCGCCGAAGGGGCGTGCGATGCCGGGCTCATCGGGGGTGTACGCCGGTACGTCAGGGCCTGCGCCGTTCAGGTCGGCGCGGGCCCGTCCGGTCGGGACGATCGGGTGTGCGCGACGCGGTTCACCGCACGGGCTGGCACGTCGTCTTCTGCCGGAAAGATCCTGGAAAGATCCCGGGAAGCTCCCGGAAAGGTTGCGAACCGGCCACGCCCATAGGCGCTTTTCCGTCCCGCCAAGCGAGTGATTAGTCTTCTTCTGGTGAAGCGGTGACGATCGCAGCCGCGTGGGACTCGCCGCCCGGTCCGCCCGGCCGGGCCGACGACCAGCTAGTAACGGTGGCTGACCAGGAGGCAAGTAGTGAACAGGGATCGGTCCGAGTACAACGGCGGCAGCCCGTCCTCGGACGGGGACGATCACGAGGCGGATCTCACCGGCGAGTTCGAGATCGTCTACACGCCTCCCGCCTGGTACGCCCAAGGAACACAGGGTGACGCCGCGGCCGGCGGCACACAGCAGGACGCCGGGCAGACGTCACCACCACCACCGACCGGACAGCCCGTCGGGCCGCCCACCGGCCCTCCGGCCGCTCCAGCGCCACAGGCGCCCGCTCCGTACACCCCCGCACCGGCCCAGCCGCAGGCCCAGGGCGCACCTTCGCAGCCCGCCCAGGGCACGCCGGCCGCGAACCCGCACAGCACAGGTGGCTACGGATTCCCCCAGCAGTCCGCACCGGGCACCACCCCCGCGGCCGGCGGGTACGGCTACCCCCAGCAGGCGGTACCGGGCACGCCGCAGTCGGGCCAGGACGCATCGGGCGGTTACGGGCAGCCCCAGCAGCCGACGCCGGTACAGCCGCCCGCCGCGCCGGTGGGGCAGCCCGCCCCCGCACAGCCGGTCGCCGAGCAGCCGGCACCCGGGCAGCCGACGGGCGAGCTCAGCCAGGCCGCTGCCACCGTCACTGCCGCTGCCGCTGCCGCTGCCGCTGCCGAGGAACCGACGCAGGAGCCGAGCGACGAGGCGCAGCCGGGTCACTCGGCCGGGGCCGTGTCCGGTACGGAGGGTGACGCGACGGCGGACGTCCGGTCCACCGCGGACTCCCCTGCGCCGACCGGATCCGACGGCGCGTCAGCGACCGCGGAACCGGAACCCAAGGCGAACGCAGAAGCAGAAGCAGTAGCACGGGAAGCGGAAGCACAGGCAGAGCCCGCGGCGGAGGCGGCGACAGCGCCGACGCCCCCCGCCGCTCCCCTGCCTCCGCTCGCACCCCAGGGCCAGCAGCCGCCGACGGCGCCCGCAGCGCCCCAGGTCGACCCGGCGCTTCCTCCGTTGCCGCAGGGCTACGTTCCGGCACACCCCGCCGAGGGACAGGGAGTACCGCAGCAGGCGGGCCAGCCCGGGCAGCCTGCCCAGCAGGCCGCAGCCGCCGCGCAGGCCTCCGGATACGGCTACCCCCAGGCACCGGCCCAGCCGCAGCCCGGCCAGCCCGCGTACCAGGCCCCTCCGCAGGGCGCGTTCGGCCCGGCCCAGCCGCTGCCCGGGTACCCGGCGCAGGGCGGACAGCCCGCACCGGTCGACCCGCGGCAGGCACATCAGGCCGGACAGCCCCAGCCCGCACCCGCACAACCCCAGCCCGCCCAGCCCCAGGCCGGGCAGCCGCAGGCCGCCGGTTACGCCTACCCGCAGCAAGCCCCGCAGGCCGGACAACCCCAGCCCACACCTGCGCAGCCCAACCCTGGACAGCCGCAGTTCGGACAGCCACAGCCCGGACAGCCACAGCCCGGACAGCCACAGCCCGGACAGCCACAGTTCGGACAGCCGCAGTTCGGACAGCCCCCGGCCGCCGGATACGGTTACCCGCTTCCCCCCACCGAGCTGATGCAGCAGCCGTCGGGGCAGGGACAGGACGGTTACGGTTATCCGCCCCAGCAGGCCGGTTACGGCTACCCGCAGCCCGGGCAGCCGCAGCAGCCCGCACCGCAGCAGCAGCCCCCGGCGCAGCCCATGCCGCCGCAGCCCATGCCGCCGCAGCAGCAGTCCGCCGTCCCGCCGCCCGCCTACGGTGACCAGGGCGGCTGGACGGGGCCGGGCGGCCCGCAGGCCGGGCCCGGTGCGTACCAGCAACAGGCCGCGGCCGGCGGCACCCCGCTCGGCTACAACGCCGCCGTGGAGCTCTCCTCCGACCGGCTGCTGCGCCACCAGCCCAAGGTCCGCAAGAACAACCAGGCCCCGTCCCGCTTCAAGTTCGGCGCCAAGAAGGAGGAGGCGGAGCGCCAGCGGAAGCTCGGGCTGATCCGTACGCCGGTGATGTCCTGCTACCGGATCGCGGTGATCAGCCTCAAGGGCGGCGTCGGCAAGACCACGACGACCATGGCCCTCGGCGCCACGCTCGCCACCGAGCGTCAGGACAAGATCCTGGCGATCGACGCCAACCCGGACGCCGGCACCCTCGGCCGACGGGTGCGGCGCGAGACCGGCGCCACCATCCGCGACCTGGTCCAGGAGATCCCGCGGCTCAACAGCTACATGGACATCCGCCGCTTCACCTCGCAGGCGCCCTCGGGCCTCGAGATCATCGCCAACGACGTGGACCCGGCGGTCTCGACCACCTTCAACGACCAGGACTACCGCAGCGCGCTCGACGTGCTCGGCAAGCAGTACCCGATCATCCTCACGGACTCGGGTACCGGCCTGCTCTACAGCGCGATGCGCGGAGTCCTCGACCTCGCCCACCAGCTGATCATCATCTCCACCCCCTCGGTGGACGGTGCGAGCAGCGCCTCGACCACGCTCGACTGGCTGTCCGCGAACGGATTCGCCGATCTCGTCCAGCGGTCGGTCACCGTGATCTCCGGCGTCCGCGAGACAGGCAAGATGATCAAGGTGGAGGACATCGTCGCGCACTTCGAGACCCGCTGCCGCGGTGTCGTCGTGATCCCCTTCGACGAGCACCTCGCGGCGGGCGCCGAAGTGGATCTCGACATGATGCGTCCCAAGACCCGCGAGGCCTACTTCGACCTCGCCGCCCTGGTCGCCGAGGACATCGCCCGTACGCAGCAGGGCTTCGGCAACCCGAACGTGCAGGTCCAGCAGCCGTGGCAGGGAGGAGGAGGGTACGCGCCCCCGCAGCAGGGCCAGCAGCCGCAGCAGGCCCAGCAGCCCTACGCCCAGCCCGGTGCCGGCGGTGCGCCCCAGCCGGGGCAGGCGTGGCAGCAGCCCCCGCAGCAGCCCGGCCCGGCCCAGGGCTGGCAGCAGGCCCCGCAGCAGCCGGCGCCGCCTCAGGATCCGGCGCAGAACCAGCAGCCGAACCCGCCTCAGCAGGGCGCCGTACCGCCCGGCTGGACACAGCAGTAGCAGCGGCAG
>NZ_BMVW01000022.1:73661-88924 GCF_014650915.1 Streptomyces poonensis
CGTACGAAACGCATCTCACTGCTGCAGGTCGAACTCCCCGTCGCGCGCGCCGAGCACGAACGCCCGCCACTCCGCCGCGGTGTAACGGAGGACCGTGTCGGGGTCCGCGGAATTGCGCATCGCGACGGCACCGCCTTCCAGATAGGCGATCTCCACCCGCTCGTCCTGGGGTCCATCAGGGGAGCCGACCCACTCGGCGCCGCTGATGTCCATGGCGTACAGCGCTTCCTTCTCCTGCTCGGTCGCCACCGGGTTCGCTCCGTTCCACTGGCCGTATGGGCGGGGGAAGTCTACAACTGGGCCCAGGGGCAGGGACTTTGCACGCTGCAAGCGCTCAGGCAGCGGTGCCTTCCGCGGCCTCGATCAGTTCGCGGCAGCGCTTCACGTCCACCGCCATCGCCTCCAGCAGCGATTCCAGCGAGTCGAACTTCTGCTGCCCGCGCACATAGGCGAGGAAGTCGACGGCGGCGTGCAGACCGTACAGGTCCAGCCCCACCCGGTCGATGGCGTACGCCTCGACGGTCCGCTCGGTGCCGTCGAACTGCGGGTTCGTGCCGACGGAGATGGCGGCGGGCATGGCCTCGCCCCCAGCGTGCAGCCAGCCCGCGTACACGCCGTCGGCCGGAATGGCGGTGTGCGGCAGTGTCTCGACGTTGGCGGTCGGGAAACCCAACTCCCGCCCGCGCTGGGCCCCTCGTACGACGACGCCCTCCACGCGGTGCGGGCGGCCGAGGATCTCACGGGCGCCCTCGACGTCGCCCTCGGCCACCAGGCGCCGGGTCAGCGTCGAGGAGAACGGCTCGCCGCCGCCCGCCTCGCCCGACACGTACAGGTCGACGACCTCGACCTCGAAGTCGTACGTCTTGCCCTGCTCGGTCAGGAACGCCACGTCACCCGCCGCCTTGTGGCCGAACCGGAAGTTCGGGCCCTCGACGACGGCCTTGGCGTGCAACTTGTCGACCAGGACCTTGACCACGAAGTCGGCCGGCGACAGCCGCGAGAACTCCGTCGTGAACGGCAGGACGAGCACCGCGTCGACGCCCAGCTCCGTCATCAGTTCGGCGCGGCGGTGGTGCGGGGCGAGCAGCGGGGGGTGGCTGCCGGGTCGGACGACCTCGCTGGGGTGCGGGTCGAAGGTGACGACGACGGAGGGGACGCCCAGCTCACGGGCGCGCTCCACGGCATGCCTGATGATCAGCTGGTGCCCGCGGTGCACTCCGTCGTAGGAGCCGATGGTGACGACGCTGCGCCCCCAGTCCTGGGGGATCTCCTCCAAGCCACGCCAGCGCTGCACTGTGACTGCTCCTTGTCGAACGTTCCGAACCCGTGTCCGGAACCGTGTCCGTAGTTGCTCATCCGCAGGTCTAAGGGTGCCATGCCGGGTGCCCACGGCTTGCACCGGCATGGTGGCTGTGACGGGCGGCACGCGCGCGGGAAGCCGGCGCTCGCCTGGACCGGGCGCGTCGGCCATGAGGCTGCCGCGTATGCAGTGGGTTGTGAACGCGCCCCCTTCCACTCCCTCCGCTCACTCCGAGCGCCTGCTCATTGGGGTGAATAGTCAAGAGCGGATGGATACACCTCTGGGTGGGGGAACCGAGGGGGACCGTGGAGCGGCGCATCAGGA
This sequence comes from Streptomyces poonensis, assembly GCF_014650915.1. Lineage (GTDB taxonomy): Bacteria > Actinomycetota > Actinomycetes > Streptomycetales > Streptomycetaceae > Streptomyces > Streptomyces poonensis. The sequence goes on from NZ_BMVW01000022.1 coordinate 75,286, forward strand.
ATCCCCGTGATCGCCGCTCCACGGGCAACACACCCACCGCTCACGGAGCCCGGAGCCCGGGCTCCGTCTCCAGCTCCGTCTCAGCCGAACACGGCGAGGCTCTTGGCCTTGCCCCGGTGCTCCTCGACCAGTGCCAGGAACCGGCCTTCCGGGTCGAAGACCGCCACGGGTCCGGCACCCGCGTACGTCTCGGGCATCTCCAGCCGTACGCCGTTCAGCAGCAGCCGCGCACGCTTGGCGTCCACGTCCCAGCGCCGGAACGCGGCGGCGGCAGCCTCCGCGACGGGCATGACGGTGAGCTCCTCCTGGAGCCGGTCCAGGGTCTTCGCCGCGTCCAGCCGGTACGGCCCGACGCGCGTCCGGCGCAGGGCCGTGAGATGCCCGCCCACGCCGAGGCCGGCCCCCAGGTCCCGGGCGAGGGCCCGGATGTAGGTGCCGGAGGAGCAGACGACCGACACGACGAGATCCAGCACCGGGGTGCCGTCCTCGGCGACGGCGTCCCGGACGTCGTACACGGTGAAGGAGGAGACGGTCACCGGCCGGGCCGGAATCTCGAACTCCTCGCCCTCACGCGCCCGCTTGTACGAGCGCACGCCGTTGATCTTGATGGCGCTGACCTTGGACGGCACCTGCATGATGTCGCCGGTCAGCTCGGCGATGCCGGCGTCGACGGCCTCCCGGGTCACCGCGGAGGCGTCCGTGGACGAGGTGATCTCGCCCTCGGCGTCGTCGGTGACCGTGGTCTGGCCGAGCCGGACGGTACCGAGGTACTCCTTCTCGGTCAGGGCGAGGTGACCGAGGAGCTTGGTCGCCCGCTCGACGCCGAGGACGAGCACACCGGTCGCCATCGGGTCGAGGGTTCCGGCGTGGCCGACGCGACGGGTCCGCGCGATCCCGCGCATCTTGGCCACGACGTCGTGCGAAGTGAAGCCCGACGGCTTGTCGACGATGACAAGGCCGTCGGGCGTGGTGGTTTTCTGGGTCATTCGGCGGTGTCGTCCTCGTCGTCACCCGGCTTCTTGTACGGGTCGGCCTCCCCGGCGTACTTCGCGCCGGAGGCCGCCTGGCGCACCGCCGCGTCGGAGGCGCGCGCCCGGTCGAGGAGGTCCTCGATGTTCTTGGCGGTGTCCGGGAGGGCGTCCGCGACGAAGGTGAGGGTCGGCGTGAACTTCACGCCCGCCGCCCGGCCGACCTCGGACCGGAGGATGCCCTTGGCGCTCTCCAGGCCCGCGGCGGCGGCCGCGCGCTCCTCGTCGTCCCCGTACACCGTGTAGAAGACGGTCGCCTCCCGGAGGTCACCCGTGACCCGGGTGTCGGTGATGGTGACGTGGGAGCCGAGCCGCGGGTCCTTGATCCCGCGCTGCAGCTTCTGGGCCACCACCTCTCGGATGAGGTCCGCCAGCCTCTTAGCCCGCGCGTTGTCGGCCACTGGTCCGTCTCCTCGTTCTTCCTGCTGTTGTTCTGTGTTCCTGGTTCGCGGTCGTTCAGTCGTCGTCGCCGTGGATGCGGCGCCGCACCGAGAGCAGCTCCACCTCCGGGCGGGCGGCGACCATCCGCTCGCACCGGTCGAGTACGTCGGTCAGATGTCCCGCGTCGCCGGAGACCACCGCCAGGCCGATGCCGGCCCGGCGGTACAGGTCCATATGGTCGACCTCTGCCGCGCTCACCGCGAATCTTCGCTGGAGCTCGGCCACGATCGGGCGGACGACGGAGCGCTTCTCCTTCAGCGACCGGACGTCGCCGAGCAGGAGATCGAAGGACAGAGTCCCCACGTACATATGTGTCCGGATGACCCGCCGGTCCGGGATCGATGGCCCCCCCATCCGTATGGGCAGGGACACCGAAACCGTACAACGAACGGGCCGGGCGCTCGACGGGGTTTCTCCCCCGCCTCCTCTGCCCGGTCCGTCTCTCGAGGGTCGCGCCCCGGCCTCCGGGAGCGGGGGCTGGGGGGCGCGGAAAAGCCGGTCGGGGCCGCCCGGCAGGGAACGGTGTCCCTGCCGGGCAACCCCAGCCCGGTTCAGCTCGCCGCAGGCGTCAGACGCGCGGCTTCTCCCGCATCTCGTACGTCGCGATGACGTCGTCGATCTTGATGTCGTTGAAGTTTCCGAGGTTGATACCGCCCTCGAAGCCTTCGCGGATCTCGGTGACGTCGTCCTTGAAGCGACGCAGGCCCTCGATGGTGAGGTTCTCCGCGATGACCTTGCCGTCGCGGAGGAGGCGCGCCTTGGTGTTGCGCTTGACCTCGCCGGAGCGGATGAGCACACCCGCGATGTTGCCCAGCTTGGACGACCGGAAGACCTCGCGGATCTCCGCCGTGCCGAGCTCGACCTCCTCGTACTCCGGCTTGAGCATGCCCTTGAGGGCCGCCTCGATCTCCTCGATCGCCTGGTAGATGACCGAGTAGTAGCGGACGTCCACACCCTCGCGCTCGGCCATCTGCTGCGCACGCCCGGCGGCGCGCACATTGAAGCCGATCACGATGGCGTCCGAGCCCATCGCCAGGTCGATGTCCGACTCCGTGACCGCACCGACGCCGCGGTGCAGGACGCGGATGTCGACCTCTTCGCCGACGTCGAGCTGGAGCAGGGAGGACTCCAGGGCCTCGACGGAACCAGAAGCGTCACCCTTGATGATGAGGTTGAGCTGCTGGACCTCGCCGGCCTTGAGCACCTTGTCCAGGTCCTCGAGGGAGACGCGGCGCGTGCGCTTGGCGAACGCGGCGTTCCGCTCACGGGCGGCGCGCTTCTCGGCGATCTGACGGGCCGTACGGTCCTCGTCGACGACGATGAAGTTGTCGCCCGCACCCGGGACGTTGGTCAGGCCCAGGACCTGGACCGGCGTCGACGGGCCGGCCTCGGCCACGTTGTTGCCGTTGTCGTCGAGCATCGCCCGGACGCGGCCGTACGCGTCGCCGACCACCATCGTGTCGCCGACCCGCAGGGTGCCTCGCTGCACGAGGACCGTCGCCACGGCACCACGGCCGCGGTCGAGGCGGGACTCGATCGAGATGCCCTGCGCGTCCTGCGTCGGGTTGGCCCGCAGGTCGAGCGAGGCGTCGGCCGTCAGGATCACGGCCTCCAGCAGCGAGTCGATGTGCAGACCCTGCTTGGCGGAGATGTCGACGAACATCGTGTCGCCGCCGTACTCCTCGGCCACCAGGCCGTACTCGGTCAGCTGACCGCGCACCTTGGTCGGGTCCGCGCCCTCGACGTCGATCTTGTTGACCGCGACGACGATCGGGACGTCGGCCGCCTTGGCGTGGTTCAGCGCCTCGACCGTCTGCGGCATGACGCCGTCGTTGGCCGCGACCACCAGGATCGCGATGTCGGTCGACTTCGCACCACGGGCACGCATGGCGGTGAACGCCTCGTGACCCGGGGTGTCGATGAAGGTGATCTTGCGATCCTCTTCGTTGACCTCGGTCGTGACCTGGTAGGCACCGATGTGCTGGGTGATGCCACCGGCCTCGCCCGCGATGACGTTCGTCTTGCGGATGGCGTCGAGCAGGCGGGTCTTACCGTGGTCGACGTGACCCATGACGGTGACCACCGGCGGGCGGACCACGAGGTCCTCCTCGCCGCCCTCGTCCTCACCGAACTCCAGGTCGAAGGACTCGAGCAGCTCGCGGTCCTCCTCCTCCGGGCTGACGATCTGAACCGTGTAGTTCATCTCGTCGGCGAGGAGCTGGAGCGTCTCGTCGGAGACGGACTGGGTCGCGGTGACCATCTCGCCGAGGTTCATCATGACCGCGACGAGCGACGCCGGGTTGGCGTTGATCTTCTCCGCGAAGTCGGTGAGCGACGCACCGCGCGACAGGCGAATGGACTCGCCGTTGCCGCGAGGCAGCATCACGCCGCCGACCGACGGGGCCTGCATGGCCTCGTACTCCTGGCGCCTCTGCCGCTTCGACTTGCGGCCACGGCGCGCGGGACCACCGGGACGGCCGAAGGCGCCCTGCGTGCCACCACGGCCACCCGGACCGCCGGGACGGCCACCGAAGCCGGGACGGCCACCGCCGCCACCGAAGCCGCCGCCACCGCCACCACCGGGACGACCGGCGAAGCCGCCGCCGCCACCGGGACGACCGGCACCGCCGCCACCGCCCGGACGGCCGGCGAAGCCGCCGCCAGCGGGACGGCCGGCGCCGCCGGGACGACCCGCACCGCCCGGACCGCGGCCGCCGGGGCCACCGCCGGGACGCGGGCCGGCAGCGGGACGCTGCGGCATCATGCCGGGGTTCGGACGGGGGCCGCCGGGACCGCCGCCGGGACGCGGACCGCCCTGCGGGCGGGGCATGCTGCCCGGGGTCGGGCGGGGACCGCCCGGAGCCTGCGGACGCGGACCGCCGGCCGCACCCTGCGGACGGGGACCGCCCTGGCCGCCCTGGCCGGCCTGCGGACGCGGGGCGCCCGGAGCACCGGGGCCGCCGGGACGCGGAGCGCCGCCCGGACGGGGCGCCTGCGGGCGCGCCATGCCGGTGGAGCCGCCGGACGTGAAGGGGTTGTTGCCCGGACGCGGGCCTGCCGGACGGGCACCGGGACGCGGCGCACCCCGGTCACCACCCGGACGCTGGCCGCCGGGACGCGGGGCCTGACCCTGACCGCCCTGACCGCCCTGGCCACCCGGACGGGCACCGGGCTTCGGACCGCCGGGGCCGGGACGGGCACCCGGGCGCGGGGCCGGAGCCGCGGACGGCGACGGGGGCGCCGTGAACTCGGGCGCGGTCGGAGCCGGGGACGCCGGGGCGGGCCGCGGCGCGGGCTTCGGGCCGGGCGTGGGACGCGGGCCCGGAGCCGGGGCCGCGGGCTTCTCGGCCGCGGGCGGCTTGGGTGCGGCCGGACCCGGGCGCGGCGCGGCCGGACGCGCGGCCTGCGCGGGGGTGGGGGCTGCCGGCTTCGCCGGGGCAGCCTTACGGGGGGCGCCCTGCTTGGCGCCCCCGTTGCCCTGCTGGAGGGCATCAGTCAGCTTGCGTACAACGGGGGCCTCGATCGTCGAGGACGCCGAACGGACGAATTCACCGAGTTCCTGGAGCTTGGCCATGACGACCTTGCTCTCCACACCGAACTCCTTGGCGAGTTCGTATACCCGGACCTTAGCCACTTCGCTCCTTTGAGGTCCGGGTTGCGTCCGGACCGTCGCTACTTCATGGGCGTACTCATCGCGTACTCATCGAGTGCTCATCGCAATCTCGACCTGCTTTCGACTCGCGAGGTACCAGAGCCGCACGGGGTTCCGTGCGGCACGTCTTACGGTGTTGCCTGCTCAGCAACTGTCCGTCTGCTCGACGTGATGGCGCAACGCCTTTGTGTCGAGCGGTCCCGGGACACGCAGCGCCCGTGGGAACGCCCGGCGGCGTACCGCCTGGTCGAGACAGACAGGGGCGGGGTGGATGTAGGCACCCCGGCCGGGCAGCGTACCGCGAGGATCGGGAACGCAGTGTTCCTCGATCGCCACGATCCGCAACAGATCGGCCTTGGCTGCTCGCTCCCGACACCCCACACAGGTGCGTTCAGGGCGTGCGCGGGCAAGCGTCCGGCCAGACACTTCCAAGTCTACCTCCCCGCACCGACACCACCCCTTCGGGGCGGTGATCGAACAGTTGCCGTGCACGAACCTGACGTGATCTGAGCGACCTTCGTCTCAGATTCATTCCCGACCGACCACCTTGCCGGGGGCCGGCCCGTGCTTGCCTGTCGGCCCTCCGGCCGGTCGTCCTGGCCGGTCGCCCGCAGGGCGACCGGACCGTCCCGCCCTCCTGTTTCCCTGATCGCGGGCGATCCATTCGGGCCGGCCGGAGGTCGGATGCGTCAGCCGGACTGCTGCTCGGTGTCCGGGCGGATGTCGATCCGCCACCCGGTGAGCCGGGCGGCGAGGCGGGCGTTCTGCCCCTCCTTGCCGATCGCCAGCGACAGCTGGTAGTCGGGGACCGTCACGCGCGCGGAGCGGGCCGCGAGGTCCACGACCTCGACCTTGGAGACCCGGGCCGGGGAGAGGGCGTTCGCCACCATCTCGGCCGGGTCGTCCGACCAGTCGACGATGTCGATCTTCTCGCCGTTCAGCTCGCCCATGACGTTGCGCACCCGGCCGCCCATGGGGCCGATGCAGGCGCCCTTGGCGTTCAGGCCGCTGCGCGTGGAGCGGACGGCGATCTTCGTACGGTGACCGGCCTCACGCGCGATGGCGGCGATCTCCACCGAACCGTCGGCGATCTCCGGCACCTCGAGCGCGAAGAGCTTCTTCACCAGGTTGGGGTGCGTGCGCGAGAGCGTCACGGAGGGACCGCGCACACCCTTGGCCACCCGGACGACGTAGCTGCGCAGGCGCATGCCGTGCTGGTACGACTCGCCGGGGACCTGCTCCTGCACCGGCAGGATGGCCTCCAGCTTGCCGATGTCGACGAGCACGTTCTTCGGGTCGCGGCCCTGCTGGACGACACCGGTGACGATGTCGCCCTCACGGCCGGCGTACTCGCCGAGCGTGGCGTCGTCCTCGGCGTCCCGCAGACGCTGCAGGATGACCTGCTTGGCGGTGGTGGCGGCGATGCGGCCGAAGCCCGACGGTGTGTCGTCGAACTCGCGCGCCTCCTGTCCCTCCTCCAGGTCCTCGGGGTCCTCCTTCGCCCACACGGTCACATGGCCGGTCTCCCGGTTGAGCTCCACGCGCGCGTGGCGGCGGCTTCCCTCGGTGCGGTGGTAGGCGATGAGGAGGGCCGACTCCAACGCCTCGACCAGCAGGTCGAAGGAGATCTCCTTCTCCCGTACCAAGCCCCGCAGGGCACTCATGTCGATGTCCACGGCTACGCCTCCTCCTCTTCCTTCATGTTCTCGATGTCGTCGCCGACGTTGCCGTCGTCGGTCTTGCGGTTGAACTCGACCTGGACACGCGCCTTGTCGACGTCGGCGAGGGCGAGCCTGCGGGTGGTGGCCTTGCGGCCCTTCACCCCGGGGACCTCCAGGTCGAGGCCGTCCTCGTGCACGGCGAGGATTCTCGCGACCAGGTCGCCGCCCTCGCGCAGCTGGAACTTCACCAGACGGCCGGTGGCACGTACGTAGTGCCGGTGCTCGGTGAGGGCGCGCTCGGCGCCCGGGGTACCGACCTCCAGGGTGTACTCGCCCTGGCCCATCGCGTCCGTCTCGTCGAGCTTCGCCGAGAGCGCGCGGCTCACCTCGGCGACGGCGTCCAGATCGGCGCCCGTGTCGGAGTCGACGACGACACGCAGCACACGCTTGCGTCCGACCGAGTCCACCGCGATCTCCTCGAGATCCAGGCCCTGGGAGCGTACGAGCGGTTCGAGCAGTTCTCGCAGCCTCTCGTTCTGGGTGGTGCTCATCCGGGTGACTCCTCGGCCGCGTGTGCTGTTGTGGGAAGGTCGCGTGTCAGGTCAAAGGGTATCCGGTCCCGGGGGGTGTTGCGGTCCACCGCGGCACCACGGGGGCGGGCGGAGCGGCGCGCTGACCGGTACCGCGCGGGTGTGCGGGCAGTACGCCGGTGCACGGGTACGGTGATCACACGTCAACCGCTTGTCCGTTCGTCTTCCGTTCGTACGACCATGCCGAGGACCTCGCCGTGCCGTTTCCCCTGCCGTCGCGCACCCCGTCGGGGCCGCGCAGAAGGAGTCTGCTCGCCGGCGCCGCCGGAGCGGTGCTGCTCGTGGGCTGCACGTCCGACTCCGATCCGCAAGCCGCCGGGGGCGACTCCGCGGCCCTGAAGCGCGCACGCGCGCGTGTGGCGCGGGACAGCGCGGAGCTCGCCGAGCGGTACGCGGCCGTGATCGCCGCGCATCCGGAGCTGACGGAGCTGCTGACGCCGCTGCGGGCCGAAGTCGTCCGGCACGCGCAGGCGTTCGGGGGCAGCGTGCCCGACGGCAAGCGGGCGTCCGCTTCCGCATCGGCTTCCCCTTCCGCTTCCGCTGCTCCTTCCGCTTCCGCTTCGGCTTCCGCGGTGCCCACCGAAGCGGGGTCCGCCCTCGCCCAGCTGGCGACGGCCGAGACGGAGCTCGCGGACCGGCGGACGAAGGCGCTGCTGGAGGTGCCGGGCGAACTGGCGCGGCTGATGGCGTCCGTGGCGGCGGCCGGGGCGGGGCACGCGTTTCTGCTGAAGGAGGGGGCGAAGTGAGCGGCACGGCAGGCAAGGGCGACTCGGAGAAGACACGGCAGGCGGGGGAGCTCGGGGCGCTGCAGGCGGCGCTCGCGGCGGAGCATGCCGCGGTGTACGGATACGGCGTCGTGGGCGGCCGGATAGGCGACAGCCGACGGGTCGACGCGCACGCCGGGTACGACGCCCATCGCGCCCGGCGTGACGAGCTCGCGCGCGCCGTGCGGGACCTGGGCGGCAGCCCGGTCGCCGCGGACGCCGCGTACACGCTCCCCTTCACCGTCGAGGACTCCGGCTCCGCCGTTCGCCTCGCCACCGAGCTGGAGGAGCGGGTGGCCGCGGTCTACTCCGATCTCGTACGGGCGTCCGAGGGCGACCGGAGGCGCGCGGCGGCCGAGGCGCTGCGCGAGGCGGCGGTGCGGGCGGTGCGCTGGCGGGACGGGAGCGTAGCCTTCCCTGGTCTTGCCGAGCGGGCGGCCTCACCGGACCGGTCGGCGGCACCGCACACGTGAACCCGACCGGGAAGGGAACGACTCGCGCATGGCTTTCGAACCGCCGCGGCGTGTCGTGCGGGCACTCGCCGAGACGCCGCACCACGGGGCCGACGAGGCCGGCGACTGGCTGGAGGAGCTGCCCGAGCTGGCTCAGCAGGCAGTTGCTCTACGCGAGTTGACCGTCGAACGGGTCCAGGCGCCGGGCGGCCGCAGCAGCGTCGTGCTGCTGGTGCGGCTGCCCGGCGGCACCCCGGCCGTGCTGAAGCTGGCACCGCCCCGTGCCCGGCCCGAGAGCGAGCGGGCGGCCCTCGCGCACTGGGACGGGCGGGGCGCGGTACGGCTGCTCGACCCGGGGCACGACAGCCAGGGCGTCCTGCTGCTGGAGCGGCTGCGGCCCGACCTGTCCGTGCGGTCCCTGCCCGAGGCACGGGCCCTGCTGGAGGCCGCGGGGACGCTGCGGCGGCTGTGGGTGGAGCCGCCCGCCGGGCACATCTTCGAGACCGTTGCCGAGCGGACGGGCCGGCAGGCGGAGGCCATGCGGGCGGACGCGGACGCCGACGAGGACGTGGCGCCGCTGGTCGACGCGGCGCTCGCCGCCCGGGAGGAGCTGCTCGCCGCCCCGCCCGAGGAGCTGCTGCTGCACGGGACCTTCCGGCAGAGCAAGATCCTCGCCGGGGAGCGCATGCCGTGGCTGGCCGTCGGCCCGGATCCGGTGGTCGGCGAGAGCGCCTTCGACCTGGCCCGGCTGGTGCGGGACCGGGTGGAGGACCTGATCGCCTCGCCGTCGGGGGCGTCCATCACCCGCCGCCGGGTGAAGCGGCTCGCCGAGTCCCTGGAGGTGGACCAGGAACGGCTGCGGGGCTGGACGCTGTTCCGCGCCGTGGAGTCGGGTGTGCGGGCCCGCCGGGTGGGCCGGGCCCAGGACGCGGAACTGCTGCTGGAGTTCGCGGGGTGGCTGTAGGGGTTCTCGCCCCCGCCGCCCCTTCCCGTCCCGCCCCGGGGACCGGCCCCGGACCTTCCGCTCCTCAAACGCCGAACGCCGGAGGGGCGTTGCCTCCCCGCACGGACTGAGGCGTCCGGCCCGCAGACGACGACCCCGCGCACACGCGAAGACCCCTGCCGCGCACGCGGCAGGGGTCCTGACGAAGCCGCTACGCCGACAGGCGGGCGATCGCCTCGTCCACGGTCAGTTCCTCGCGCTCGCCGGTGCGGCGGTCCTTCAGCTCCAGGACTCGGTCGCCCGCGCGGCGGCCGGCCACCAGGATCTGCGGGACACCGATCAGTTCGGCGTCGGTGAACTTCACGCCCGGGGAGACACCCGCGCGGTCGTCCACCAGGACGCGTACGCCCGCGGCGCCGAGCTTCTCGGAGACCTCCAGCGCCAGTTCGGTCTGGAGGGCCTTGCCCGCGGCGACCACGTGGACGTCGGCCGGGGCGATCTCCTTCGGCCAGCACAGACCCTGCTCGTCCGCCGTCTGCTCGGCGAGCGCGGCCACGGCGCGGGAGACGCCGATGCCGTACGAGCCCATGGTCACGCGGACCGGCTTGCCGTTCTGGCCGAGGACGTCGAGCTGGAAGGTGTCGGCGTACTTGCGGCCCAGCTGGAAGATGTGGCCGATCTCGATGGCGCGGTCCAGCTTCAGGCCGGTGCCGCACTTCGGGCAGGGGTCGCCCTCCTCGACCACGACGACGTCGAGGTAGTCGTCGACCTGGAAGTCCCGGCCGGCGACCACGTTCTTCGCGTGCTTGCCCTCCTTGTTGGCGCCCGTGATCCAGGAGGTGCCGGGGGCGACGCGCGGGTCGGCGATGTAGCGGACCTTCTCCAGGCCCTGCGGGCCGACGTAGCCGCGGACGAGGTCCGCGCGGCCCTCGAAGTCCTCGGCGGTGACGAGCTCGACGACCGCCGGGGCCAGGTGCTCGCCCAGCTTGCCGAGGTCGACCTCACGGTCGCCCGGGACGCCGACGGCGACGATCTCGCCGTCGACCTTCACCAGCAGGTTCTTGAGGGTGGCGGAGGCCGGGACGCCGAGGTGCTCGGCGAGCGTCTCGATGGTCGGGGTGTCGGGGGTGTCGAGTTCCTCGACCGCCGGGTGCTCCGCGCCCTCGACCGGCTTCAGCGCGAAGGTGACGGCCTCCGTGTTGGCCGCGTAGTCGCAGTTCGGGCAGTCCACGAAGGTGTCCTCGCCGGCCGCGGCGGGGGCGAGGAACTCCTCCGACGCGGAGCCGCCCATGGCGCCCGAGACGGCGGAGACGATGCGGTAGTCCATGCCCAGGCGGGCGAAGATCTTCTGGTACGCCTCGCGGTGCAGGCGGTACGACTCCGCCAGGCCCTCGTCGGTCGTGTCGAAGGAGTACGAGTCCTTCATCTGGAACTCGCGGCCGCGCAGCACGCCGGAGCGCGGGCGGGCCTCGTCCCGGTACTTGGTCTGGATCTGGTACAGCATGACCGGCAGGTCCTTGTACGACGAGGCCTGGTCCTTCACCACCAGGGTGAAGATCTCCTCGTGGGTCGGGCCGAGCAGGTACTCGCCGCCCTTCCGGTCCTTCAGCCGGAAGAGCAGGTCGCCGTACTCCTCCCAGCGGGCGGAGGCCTCGTACGGCTCCTTGGGCAGCAGGGCCGGGAGGAGGACCTCCTGGGCGCCGATCGCGTCCATCTCCTCGCGGACCACGCGGGAGATGTTGTCGAGGACCTTCTTGCCGAGCGGCAGCCAGGTCCAGATGCCGGCGGAGTTGCGGCGCACGTAGCCCGCGCGGACGAGCAGCTTGTGGCTGAGCGTCTCGGCGTCCGCCGGGTCGTCACGCAGTGTCTTGACCATCAAACGGGACATGCGCTGGACCTGGGCCATGGTTTCTCGACTCCTGCTGCGTAAGGGTGATGGCCACGAGGTTAGCCCCGCGGTGCGGGACGGCGGAAATCGATAAGCCCTCGCGGCCGCGGGAGGCGGCGCGAGATCCGGCGCTACCTGCGGCGCAGGGGCAGCGGGGCACCCATCACGGCGTACGGCATCGGGGCGCTGGGGAAGAGCACCTGCCGGGCCAGGTCCTCGTAGCCGAGCGAGCGGTACAGGCCGCGCGCCGGGCTCTCGATGTCGATCGCGGAGAGGATCGACCGTGGCTCGGCGGCGCCGTCCGTGATGGCGGTGATCAGGGTCCGGCCGATGCCGTGGTTCTGGTACCGCGGGTGCACGTGCAGCTCGGTGATCACGAAGGAGTCGTCCAGCCAGGACTCGTGGCCCCGCGCGCGCAGGTACGGCTCGACGACCGTGGACCACCAGTGCGTCCGGTCGTTGGGCATGCCGTAGACGAAGCCGACGAGGTCTCCGCCGGGGACGGTGGCACCGAGGGCGCGGGCGCCCGGGTGGGTCAGGTGCCGCAGGACGATCTGCCGGCGGACGGCGACCTCGTCGGCGCCGAGCCCGAAGGCCAGGGCCTGCACGGCGAGCGCCTCGTCGACGCGCGCGGAGAGGTCGACAGGGCCGATCACGATGTCGTCGGGGTGGCGGTGTGCCTGACCGGGAAGGCGCATGTGGGGAGAGTACAGGGGGGCGCGGGCCGTCGTCGGGGGACGGGGTCCCGAGCGGCTGTTCGGGTGCGCGTGGTGCGAGCGGACTCGCTCCTCAGAACAGGACGCTCATGAACGCGCCGACCTCCTGGAAGCCGACGCGCCGGTACGTGCGGCGCGCGGGTGTGTTGAAGTCGTTGACGTACAGGCTCACCACCGGGGCCACGTCCGCCAGCGCATAGCGCAGGACGGCGGCCATGCCGGGCACCGCGAGGCCGCGGCCGCGGTACTCGGGGGCGACCCACACACCCTGGATCTGGCAGGCCTGGGGCGTGGCCGCGCCGATCTCCGCCTTGAAGACGACCTTGCCGTCGCCGTCGAGGCGGGCGAACGAGCGGCCGGAGCCGACGAGTTCGGCGACCCGGGCCTGGTAGAGCAGCCCGCCGTCGCCGGCCAGCGGGGAGACGCCGACCTCCTCCGTGAACATCGCCACGCACGCCGGCATGATCGTGTCCATCTCGTCCTTGCGGATGCGGCGCACATACGGGTCCGGGGTGATGCCGTCAGGCAGCCGGTCGGCGACCATCAGCGGCTGGTGGGCACGGACCTCGCGGGCGGGGCCCCAGCTCGGTTCGAGCAGCCGCCACAGCAGGGCGGTGGGCTCGGCGGGGCCGACGATGGAGGAGCAGCGGCGGCCGGTTCGGCGGGCGCGGTCGGCGAAGGCGCGTACCGCGCGCGGGGTGGCGCAGATGGGGACGAGGTTGGCGCCCGCGTAGCACAGGGACGTGAGCATGCCGTCCTCGTACCAGCCCCACATCTCGCCGCCGAGCCGCCAGGGGTCGAGGCCCGCGACCTGTACCCGGGACGTCACGAAGGCGTTCGTGACCGGCTCGCGGTCGAGGACGGCGAGCGCGGCGTCCAGGTCACTCGGTTCGAGGACCCGGGTGGTGGTCTGCGTCAACACGGGCGGGGGGCCTCATCGTGGGGTTCGCTGATCTCCGCACTGTACCTGGCGGATCTGTGGGGCGCCGGGTCGTGGGGCCGGTGGCCGGCTGGGGGCGGAGGAACGTTTCCGCCCGGACGTGCTCGTCCGGGCGGGTCCGCCTGCGCACCCCCGCCGCGCCCGGTCGCCTCAGCCCGCCACCGACACCGTCGGCTCGCCCGAGGTCACGCCCTCGGACTCCATCTGCTCGGCGATCTTCATCGCCTCCTCGATGAGGGTCTCCACGATCTTCGACTCGGGCACCGTCTTGATGACCTCGCCCTTCACGAAGATCTGGCCCTTGCCGTTGCCGGAGGCCACCCCGAGGTCGGCCTCACGGGCCTCGCCGGGACCGTTGACGACACAGCCCATGACCGCGACCCGCAGCGGCACCTCCATGCCCGTGAGGCCCGCGGTGACCTCCTCGGCCAGCTTGTAGACATCGACCTGGGCCCGGCCGCAGGACGGGCAGGAGACGATCTCCAGGCCGCGCTCGCGCAGGCCGAGGGACTCCAGGATCTGGGTGCCGACCTTGACCTCCTCCACCGGCGGGGCGCTCAGCGA
>NZ_BMVW01000023.1 GCF_014650915.1 Streptomyces poonensis
CGGTGAGGTGGTCGCCGGTCTGTCGTTCGAGCAGCCGCGGATTCCGGTGGTGTCCAACCTGACGGGGCGGCTGGTGGAGGCGTACACGCCGGAGTACTGGGTGGAGCACGTCCGGGAGGCTGTGCGGTTCGCCGACGGCATCGCGACGCTGCACGAGCTGGGTGTGACCACGTTCGTGGAGGTCGGCCCGGGCGGTGTGCTGAGCGGTTTGGCGCAGGAGTGTGCGGGCGAGTCGGTGGCCGTGCCGGTGCTGCGCGGTGACCGGTCCGAGCGGCAGGCGTTGGTGACGGCTCTGGCCCGGCTGCACACGGTCGGGGCCTTCGTGGACTGGGGTGTCTTCTTCGCCGGTGCGGGGCGGACCGATCTGCCGACGTACGCCTTCCAGCGCGAGCGGTACTGGGTCGACGCCCCGCAGGCCGCCGCCACGGCGGTGGACCCGGTGGACGCGGAGTTCTGGCGGACGGTGGAGCGTGAGGACCTCCAGGCGCTGACCGACACCCTGGACATCTCGGCGCAGGACACGTTCGGTGACGTACTGCCGCGCCTGTCCTCCTGGCGGCGTCGGCGCCACGAGGAGTCGACCGTCGACAGCTGGCGCTACGGGATCACCTGGAAGGCGATGGCCGACCTCGCCCCGCAGGACTCGACAAGCAGCGGCGTATGGCTGGTACCGGTCAGCGCCGGGCTGCCCGACGACGAGTGGAGCGCCGCGTGGCTGCGCGGGCTCGCCGAGCGGGGCCTGACCACGCTGCCGGTACCGGTCGATCCGGCCACCGGCCGTGAGGAACTGGCGGCCCAGCTCGCCCGGGCGGCCGACGGCCGCAGCGTGACGGGCGTCCTGTCGCTGCTCGCCGTCGACGGCGAGGCCGCCCCGGCGGCCCCCGCACTGACCAACGGTGTCGCGCTGTCCCTTCTGCTCGTGCAGGCCCTGGGCGACGCGGGCATCGGCGCCCCACTGTGGTGCGCGACCCGGAAGGCGGTGGGCGTGAGCCCCGCCGACGAGCCGGCGGACCCGTACCAGACCCAGGTCTGGGGCCTGGGCCGGGTCGCCGCGCTGGAGCAGTCGCAGCGCTGGGGCGGTCTGGTGGACCTGCCCGGCGCGGCGGACGACCGGGCCGTCGGCCGACTCGTCGCGGTGCTCGGCCAGCGGGACGAGGACCAGGTCGCGATCCGCGACCGCGGAGTGTTCGCACGGCGCCTGTCGCATCTGCCCGCCGCCCGTCGTGACCGCTCGTGGTCGCCGCGCGGGACGGTGCTGATCACGGGTGGTACGGGTGCGCTGGGCGGGCACGTGGCCCGCTGGCTCGCCGGGGCGGGTGCGGAGCACCTGGTGCTCACCAGCCGTCGCGGTCTCGACGCTCCCGGCGCCGCCGCGCTCCGGGCCGAGCTGGAGGAGACGGGCACGGCCGTGACCGTCACAGCCTGTGACGTGGCCGACCGCGATGCGGTGGCCGCCCTGCTCGCCGAGCACACCTTCACCGCCGTCGTCCACGCGGCCGGCTCCGCCGAGGCGGGCATGCTCGCCGAGACAAGCCTCGACGCCTTCGCGGAGACGGTCGCCGCCAAGGCCCTCGGCGCGATGCACCTCGACGAGCTGCTGGGCGACCGGGAACTGGACGCCTTCGTCCTCTTCTCCTCCATCTCCGGCGTGTGGGGCAGCGGAGGCCAGGCCGCCTATTCGGCGGCGAACGCCTTCCTCGACGGGCTGGCGCAGCACCGGCGGGCCCGCGGCCTCGCCGTGACCGCGGTCGCCTACGGTCCCTGGGCCGAGGGCGGGATGGTCGCCGACACCGGGGACGAGGAACGGCTGCGGCAGCGAGGCCTGACCACGCTGCGGCCGGACCGGGCGATCTCCGCACTGCACGGTGCGCTGAGCGGCGGGGACGGCGCGGTCACCGTGGCGGACGTGGACTGGGAGCGGTTCATCGTCCCGTTCACCGTCAGCAGGCCGAGCGCGCTGCTGAGTGATCTGCCCGAGGTCGAGAAGGCTCTCGCGGCGACGCCTCGTGAGCAGTCCGCCGAGCCGTCCGCGCTGAAGAAGAAACTGGTCGCGCTCTCCCCGGCCGAACGGCAGCGCCTGCTCGTGGACACGGTCCGCGCGCACGCCGCGGCCGTACTCGGTCACAGCGGCACCGCGGCGGTCGAACCGGACCTGGCCTTCCGGGACCTGGGCGTCGACTCCCTGACCGCGGTGGAGCTGCGCAACCTGCTCACCGACGACACCGGTCTGACCCTCCCCGCGACGCTGGTCTTCGACCACCCGACGCCGGAGGCGGTCGCCCGGTACCTGGAGAGCGAACTCGTCGGCGGCACGGGCCCGGGCGAGCTGTCGGTCTTCAGCGAGCTCGACCGGCTGGAGTCGGTGGTCACGACCGCAGCCGCAGAGGAGACGGTCAGATCAGGGGTGCGCAGGCGGTTGCAGGAGCTGCTGACCCTGGTCAGTTCCGCCGGCGAGCCGAGCACGGTATCGGCCGACGCACAGCGAGAGCTCCAGGACGCGACGGTCGACGACATCTTCGATCTGATCGATCAAGATCTAGAGGACATCTAGTTCTTGGCGCTCCACCCAAGACGACAGCCGAGGACGGATGAGGCGGATGAGCAGCAACGAAGACAGGCTTCTCGAATATCTCAAGCGCGTCACCGGGGACCTTCGCCAGGCCCGGGAGCGCCTTCGTGAGATCGAGGAGAAGGACCAGGAACCCATAGCCATCGTCGGTATGGCGTGCCGTTATCCGGGCGGGGTGCGTTCGCCCGAGGATCTGTGGCGGCTGGTGGCGTCGGGTACGGACGCGGTCGGGGAGTTCCCGGCGGACCGCGGCTGGGACGTGGAGGGTATCTACGACCCGGACCCGCTGGCGGCGGGGAAGACGTATGCGCGGCACGGCGGTTTCCTGTACGAGGCGGGGGAGTTCGACGCCGGGTTCTTCGGGATCAGTCCGCGGGAGGCCGTGGCGATGGATCCGCAGCAGCGGCTGCTGCTGGAGACCACGTGGGAGACGTTCGAGCGGGCCGGTATCGACGCGGAGTCGGTGCGCGGCAGCCGTACCGGGGTCTTCGTCGGCTCCGGCTACCAGGACTACGTCAACCTCCTGGTCGGGGTGGGCGGCGAGTCCGACGGCCATCTCGGGACCGGCAACTCCGCCAGTGTGATGTCCGGCCGCATCGCCTACACCTTCGGGCTGGAGGGCCCGGCGGTCACCGTGGACACGGCGTGCTCCTCGTCGCTGGTGGCCCTGCACTGGGCGATCCAGTCGCTGCGTAGTGGCGAGTCCTCCATGGCGCTGGCCGGCGGCGTGATGGTGATGACCACGCCCACCGCCTTCGTGGAGTTCAGCCGGCAGCGCGGGCTGGCCCCTGACGGGCGGTGCAAGGCGTTCGGGGCGGACGCGGACGGCACCGGCTGGGCGGAGGGTGTCGGCATGCTCCTGGTGGAGCGGCTCTCCGACGCCCGCCGCAACGGCCACGAGGTCCTGGCGGTCGTACGGGGCAGCGCCGTCAACCAGGACGGCGCCTCCAACGGCCTGACCGCGCCCAACGGCCCCGCGCAGCAGCGGGTCATCCGGCAGGCCCTGGCCTCGGCCGGTCTGTCTCCTGCCCAGATCGACGTCGTGGAGGCGCACGGTACGGGCACGGCACTGGGCGACCCGATCGAGGCGCAGGCGCTGCTCACCACGTACGGGCGGGAGCGGCCGGAGGGCCGGCCGTTGTGGCTGGGTTCGCTGAAGTCGAACATCGGTCATGCGCAGGCGGCCGCGGGTGTCGGCGGCGTGATCAAGATGGTGATGGCGATGCGGCACGGCGTGCTGCCGCGGACGCTGCACGCCGAGGAGCCGACGCCGCACGTGGACTGGTCGGCGGGTGACGTGCGGCTGCTGACGGAGGCCGTCGACTGGCCGGAGACCGGTCATCCGCGCCGGGCCGCCGTCTCCTCCTTCGGCGTCAGCGGCACCAACGCCCACACCGTCATCGAACAGGCACCGGCCGAGGACGAGGAGCCCGCGCAGGGCCACGCCGGCGGCCCGCTGGCCTGGGTGCTCTCGGCGAGGAGCGACGAGGCGCTGCGGGCCCAGGCGGCCCGGCTGCTGCCCTTCGCACGCGGCGGGGCCCGGCCGCAGGACATCGGGCTGTCGCTGGCCACGACCCGCGCGGCCATGCGCCACCGGGCCGCGGTCGTGGGGGAGGACCACGAGGAACTGCTCCAAGGGCTGGCGGACCTGGCCGCCGGGACCCCGGCCTCCCAGGTGCTGCTGGGGCGCCCGGTCGGTGGCAAGGTCGGTTTCCTGTTCTCGGGTCAGGGGTCGCAGCGGGTGGGGATGGGGCGTGAGCTGTACGAGGTGTTCCCCGTCTTCGCCGCGGCCTGGGACGAGGTGTGCGCCCGTCTCGACGCGCCGGTCGACGTCGACGCCGAGACGCTGCACCGCACCGGGTGCACGCAGCCCGCGCTCTTCGCGGTCGAGGTCGCGCTCTTCCGGCTGCTGGAGTCGTGGGGGGTGCGGCCCGACTACGTCATGGGCCACTCCGTGGGTGAGATCGCGGCGGCGCATGTGGCGGGGGTGCTGTCGCTGGAGGACGCGGCGAAGCTGGTGTCGGCGCGGGCGCGGTTGATGCAGGCGCTGCCGGAGGGCGGGGCGATGGTCGCCGTCCAGGCCACCGAGGAGGACGTCCTGCCCCACCTCACCGACGGTGTGAGCATCGCCGCCGTCAACGGGCCCTCGTCGGTGGTGCTGTCCGGCGACGAGGCGGCGGTCCTGGCGGTCGCGGAGGTCTTCCGCGAGCAGGGGCGCAAGACGTCGCGGCTGAAGGTGAGCCATGCGTTCCACTCGCCGCTGATGGAGCCGATGCTGGCGGAGTTCGGCGAGGTCGTCGCCGGGCTGTCCTTCGACGAGCCGCGCATCCCGGTCGTCTCCAACCTCACGGGGCAGCCCGTGGAGGCCTACACGCCGGAGTACTGGGTGCGGCACGTCCGTGAGGCGGTGCGGTTCGCGGACGGGGTGCGGACGCTGCACGAGTTGGGTGTGAGCACGTTCGTGGAGATCGGCCCGGGTGGTGTCCTGAGCGGTATGGCGCAGGAGTGCCTGGAGGAGCCGGTCGCCGTGCCGGTGCTGCGTGGTGACCGGCCCGAGCGGCAGGCGCTGGTGACGGCCCTGGCCCGGCTGCACACCGTCGGCGTCCCCGTGGACTGGGGTGTCTTCTTCGCCGGTGCGCGCAGGACTGATCTGCCGACGTACGCCTTCCAGCACGAGCGGTACTGGGTGGACGCCCCGCGGGCCGCCGCCGCGGTGGTGGATCCGGTGGACGCGGAGTTCTGGCGGACCGTGGAGCGCGAGGATCTCCGAGCGCTCACCGAGACCCTGGACATCGCGGCGGAGGACACGTTCGGCGACGTGCTGCCCCGCCTGTCCTCCTGGCGCCGCCGGCGTCAGGAAGAGTCGGCCGTCGACAGCTGGCGCTACCGCGAGACATGGCAGCGCCTGGGCGGGCCAGCCCCGGCCGCCACCGGCGGCACCTGGCTGGTGGCCGTGGACCAGGAGGAGGACGAGCGGACGGCCGCGGTCCTCGCCGCGCTCCGCGCCCGCGGCGCGACGCTGAGGACGGTGGCCGTCGGTGCGACGACCGAGCGCACCGCTCTCACCAGCGAACTGGCCGAGGCGGGCCCGGTCCAGGGCGTGCTCTCCCTGCTCCTCACCGGGGACCCGGTGCTGCCCACCCTGCTCCTCGTCCAAGCCCTGGGAGACGCGGGCCTCGACGCCCCGCTGTGGTGCCTCACCTCGGGCGCGGTGGCCGTCAGCGGCTCCGACGCCGTACGTGACGCCCGGCACGCCCAGGTCTGGGGGATGGGCCGCACCGTCGCCCTGGAGCAGCCCCGGCGCTGGGGCGGCCTCATCGACCTGCCGGAGACCTTCGACGACCAGGCCGCCGGTCACGTGGCCGGCGTCCTCGCGCAGGCCCTGGCGGGGCGCTGGGAGGAGGACCAGCTCGCCGTCCGCGCCTCCGGCGTCTTCACCCGGCGGCTGGAGCACGCACCGGCACGGGCCGCGACCCGCTCGTGGCGGCCCCGCGGCACCGTCCTGATCACCGGCGGTACGGGTGCGCTGGGCGGGCATGTGGCCCGGTGGCTCGCCGGAGCCGGTGCGGAGCATCTGGTGCTCACCAGCCGGCGTGGCGTCGACGCCCCCGGCGCCGCCGCCCTCAAGGCCGAACTGGAGGAGACGGGCACCGCCGTGACCGTCACCGCCTGCGACGTGGCCGACCGCGACGCGGTGGCGGCCCTGCTCGCCGAGCACACCTTCACCGCCGTCGTCCACGCGGCCGGGGTCGCCGACGCCGGCCTGGTGGACGACACCACCCCGGCCGCCTTCGCCGCAGCTCTCGCCGCCAAGGCCGGCGGCGCGGCGCACCTGGACGAGCTGCTGGGCGACCAGGAGCTGGACGCCTTCGTCCTCTTCTCCTCCATCTCCGGTGTCTGGGGCAGCGGAGGCCAGGCCGCCTACGCCGCCGCCAACGCCTTCCTCGACGCCCTCGCCCGGCAGCGCCGCGACCGCGGCCGCACCGCGACCGCCGTCTCCTGGGGCCCCTGGGCCGACGGCGGCATGGTCGAGGACGGCGACGACGAGGAGCGGCTGCGACGCCGCGGCCTGCGCGCGATGACCCCGGCAGTGGCGGTCACCGCGCTGCAGCGCGCGCTCGACCGCGACGAGACCCTGCTGACCGTGGCCGACGTCGACTGGCCCCGCTTCATCGTGCCGTTCACCCTCGGCCGGCCCAGCCCGCTGCTCGGCGACCTTCCCGAGGTGCGCGCGACGCTCACGGAGGAGGCCCCCGAGGCGGGCCGCGGCTCGGGCGCCCTCGCCGAGAGCCTGGCCGCGCTGTCGCCCGAGGACCGCGCCCGCGCGGTCGTGGACCTCGTCCGCACGCACGCCGCCGCCGTCCTGGGCCACCGCACCGCGGGCGCCGTCGAGGCCGACCGGCCCTTCCGGGACCTCGGCTTCGACTCCCTGACCGCGGTGGAGCTGCGCAACCGGCTCAACGAGGCCACCGGCCTCACCCTGCCCACCACGCTCGTCTTCGACCACCCCACGGCCGATGACCTCGCCGGGCACCTGCTCGCCGAACTCACCGGCGCCCCGTCCGCGGACATCACCACCGCGGCGGCCGCCGCCGTACTGGACGAGCCGATCGCCATCGTCGCGATGGCCTGCCGCTACCCCGGCGGCGTCAACTCGCCCGAGGACCTGTGGGAGCTGGTCGCCTCCGGCCGCGACGCGATCTCCCGGTTCCCCGACAACCGCGGCTGGGACGTCGAGGCGCTCTATCACCCGGACCCCGACCACCCCGGAACCACGTACACCACCCAGGGCGGGTTCCTGCACGACGCGGACGAGTTCGACCCCGGGCTCTTCGGCATCAGCCCCCGGGAGGCCGTCGCCATGGACCCGCAGCAGCGGCTGCTGCTGGAGACCGCCTGGGAGGCGTTCGAGCGGGCCGGGATCGCCCCCGACACGATGCGCTCCACCCCCACGGGCGTCTTCGTCGGCTCCGGCTACCAGGACTACACCGGGCGGCCGCTGAAGGTGCCCGAGGGCGTGGAGGGCTACCTCCCCAGCGGCACCGCGGCCAGTGTGATCTCCGGCCGGCTCTCCTACACCTTCGGCCTCCAGGGGCCCTCGGTCACCGTCGACACCGCCTGCTCCTCCTCGCTGACCGCCCTCCACCTCGCCGTACAGGCGCTGCGCGGCGGCGAATGCTCCATGGCACTGGCCGGCGGCGTGATGGTGATGGCCGGACCCTCCGCGTTCACGATGTCGAGCCGGCAGCGCGCTCTCTCCGCCGACGGCCGCTGCAAGGCGTTCTCCGCGTCCGCCGACGGCACCGGCTTCGCCGAGGGCGTGGGCCTGATCCTGGTGGAGCGGCTGTCCGACGCCCGCCGCAACGGGCACGAGGTGCTGGCCGTCGTACGCGGCAGCGCCGTCAACCAGGACGGTGCCTCCAACGGCCTGACCGCGCCCAGCGGCAAGGCCCAGCAGCAGGTCATCCGGCAGGCACTGGCCAACGCCCGGCTCACCCCGGACGAGGTGGACGCCGTGGAGGCCCACGGCACCGGGACCCGGCTCGGCGACCCGATCGAGGCACAGGCGCTGCTGGCCACGTACGGCCGGGAGCGGCCGGACGGGCAACCGCTGTGGCTGGGCTCGCTGAAGTCCAACATCGGCCACGCGCAGGCGGCCGCGGGCATCGGCGGCGTCATCAAAATGGTGATGGCCATCCGCCACGGCGTCCTCCCGCAGACGCTGCACGTGGACGAGCCGACGCCGGACGTCGACTGGTCCGGCGGCACCGTGCGCCTGCTCACCGAGCGGACAGCCTGGCCCGAGCGGGGCAGGCCGCGGCGCGCGGCCGTCTCCTCCTTCGGGCTGAGCGGAACCAACGTGCACACCGTCATCGAGCAGGCCCCGCAGGAGACGCCCGCCGCCGGGACCGCGGCCGGCGACGAGGCGGCCCCCACGGCGCAGGACGCACCCGCCGGCCCGCCCCTGGACGCCCTCCCCTGGACGCTGTCCGCGAAGACCGCCCGCTCCCTGCGCGAGCAGGCCCGCCGGCTGCTGGAGCACCTCGAAGGCGACGACGGGCTCTCCCTGCCCGACGTCGGCCGCGCCCTGGCCACCACCCGCACCCGGCTCGAGCAGCGGGCCGTGGTCGTCGGCCGGGACCGGCAGGAGATGCGGGCCGGGCTCGCGGCGCTCGCCGGCGGCACCCCCGCGGAGACCGTGGTCCAGGGCACCGCGGCGGCGTCCGGCAAGGTCGCCTTCGTCTTCCCCGGCCACGGCTCGCAGTGGCCGGCGATGGCCCGCGAACTGCTGGAATGCGCCCCCATCTTCGCCGAGCAGGCCGCGGCCTGCGCCGAGGCGTTCGCCCCGTACCTCGACTGGCCGCTACTGGACGTCTTGCACGCCGTACCGGGCGCACCGGACCTGACCGAGGTGGAGGTCGCCCAGCCCGCGCTGTTCACCGTGATGGTGTCGCTGGCGGCCCTGTGGCGCTCCCACGGTGTGACACCCGCCGCGGTCGTCGGCCACTCGCAGGGTGAGGTCGCCGCCGCCTACGTCGCAGGCGCGCTGACGCTGGACGACGCGGCCAGGATCGTGGTCCTGCGCAGCCGCTCGCTGAGCCGGCTCATCGGCAAGGGCGCCATGCTGGCGGTCGCCATGCCCGCCCAGCGGGTCCGCGCGCGCCTGGAGAAGTACGGCGACCGGCTGTCCGTCGCCGCTGTCAACGGGCCCGCCGCCCTGACCGTCTCCGGGGAACCCGGCGCGGTCGACGACCTGCTGGCGGAGCTCAAGGCCGAAGGCGTGCGCGTGCGCAAGGTGCGCGGCGCCACCGGCGCCGGGCACTCCGCCCAGGTCGAGAGCCTGCGCCCGGAACTGCTGGAGCTGCTGGCCCCGGTCGCGCCCGGCCCGGCCGCCGTGCCCTTCTACTCCACGGTGACCGGCGCGGTGCTCGACACCACCGCCCTGGACGCCGAGTACTGGTACCGCAACGCCCGGCACACCGTGGAGTTCGAGCGGACCGTGGGCGCGCTGCTCGCGGACGGGTACGGGGTGCTGGTCGAGTGCAGCCCGCACCCGCTGCTGACCGACGCGGTGCAGACGATCGCCGAGGAGGCCGGCGTCGACGCCGTGACCGGTGCCTCGCTCCGCCGGGACCAGGGAGGCATGGACCGCTTCCTGCGCTCCGTGGCCGAACTGCACGTCAGCGGCGTCCCCGTGGACCTGACGGTGCCCTTCGCGGGGCACCCGGTGCGGCGCGTGGACCTGCCGACGTACGCGTTCCAGCGGCGCCGGTACTGGCTGGAGACCGCCGATCCGGTGCCTGCGGGCGCCGATCCGGCCGAGGCCGGGTTCTGGGAGCTGGTGGAGAACACGGACCCGGCCGGTCTCGCCGACCGGTTCGGGGCGGACGGCGCCGCCCTCGTCGGCCCGGCGCTGCCCGTGCTGTCCGCGTGGCGCCGGCGCGGCCGCGAGCGGTCCACGGTGGACGGCTGGCGCTACCGCGTCTCCTTCCGGCGGCTGACCGAGCAGCCGGCCCCCGGACTGGACGGCCAGTGGCTCGCCGTCCTCCCCGCCGGGCTGGCCGACGAGCAGTGGGCGCCCTGCGTCGCCGGCGTGCTCGGCGCGCACGGCGCCAAGGTGCGCGTGGTCGAACTCCCCGTCGACTGCGACAGCGCGCGGGCCGCGCAGCTGCTCTCCGAGGAGCTCGACGGCGAACAGCCCACGGGTGTCCTCTCCATGCTCGGCCTGGCACCCGGCAGCCACCCGGCCCACCCGACGCTGTCCGCGGGTCTCGCCGCGACCGTCACGCTGGTGCAGGCGCTGGGTGACGCGGACATCCAGGCACCGCTGTGGTGCGCGACCCGCGGAGCCGTCTCCACCGGAGCCGACGACCCGCTGCGCGACGCCGGCCAGGCACAACTGTGGGGACTGGGTCTCGTCGCCGCCCTCGAACTGCCCCGGCGCTGGGGTGGTCTCGTCGACCTGCCCGAGAAGCTGGACGAGCACGCGCTGCGCCACCTGGTCGGAGCGCTGGCCCAGCGCGCGGAGGACCAGCTCGCCGTACGGGCCGACGGCGTGTACGGCCGGCGCATGGTGAGGGCACGGCCCGCCGAAGGCGAGCCCGCCGCACCGTGGCAGCCCCGCGGCACCGTCCTCGTCACCGGGGGCACCGGCGGCGTGGGCCGGCACCTCGCCCGCTGGCTGGCCGGCACGGGCGCGCAGCACCTGGTGCTCACCAGCAGGAGCGGCCCCGATGCTCCCGGCGCGGAGGAACTGCGGGCGGAACTGACCGCCCTGGGCGCCGAGGTGACCATCGTCGCCTGCGACATGGCCGACCGCGACGCGGTCGCCGGGCTGCTCTCCGGCATCGAGTCCCGGTACCCGCTGACCGCGGTGCTGCACGCCGCCGGCTCGGCACGCTCCTCCGTGCTGGCCGACTCGACCCTGGAGGAGTTCGCCGAGGCCGCGGCCGCCAAGGCCACCGGCGCCGTCCACCTCGACGAGCTGCTCGGGGACCGCGAGCTCGACGCGTTCGTGCTGTTCGCCTCCGGAGCGGGCGTCTGGGGCAGCGGCGGCCAGGCCTCCTACGCCAGTGCCAACGCCTTCCTCGACGCCCTGGCACTGCGGCGGCGGGCCCGCGGCCTGACGGCGACCTCGGTCGCCTGGGGCGGCTGGGCGGGCGGCGGCATGGTCGACGACACGGTCCAGGAGCGCGGCGAGCGGCGCGGCCTGGGCGTCATGGACCCCCAGCTCGCGATCTCCGCGCTGCGCCAGGCCGTCGAGCACGGCGAGGCGGCTCTCGTCGTCGCCCCGATCGACTGGGAGAAGTTCCTGCCCGCCTTCACCGTGGGGCGGCCCAGCCCGCTGCTGGCCGAACTGCCCGACGTGCAGAGGCTCCTGGCGGCCGAGGAGAGCGGGGAGTCCGGCGCCGAGGAGCCCGGCGGTGCGGAGCTGGCCGCCGAACTGGCCCGGCTGGAGCCGGCCGAGCGGGAGGAGCGGCTGGTGGAGCACATCCGCTCGCAGAGCGCCGTGGTCCTCGGGCACGCGTCGGCCGAGGACGTCCTGCCCACCGCGCACTTCCTGGAGCTCGGCTTCGACTCGCTCACCGCGATCGACCTGCGCCGGCGCCTGTCGGCGGCCACCGGCCTGCGGCTGCCCGCCGGACTGGCCTTCGACCATCCCACGCCCGCCAAGCTCGCCAGGCACCTGCTGACGCAGCTGCAGGGCGCGGACCGGGGCGCGGCACCGGAGCGGTCCGCCGACATGCTGGTGCAGCTCTACCGGCACGCGAGCGAGAACGGGAAGGCCGCCGAGGCCATGGGGATGCTCATGGAGGCAGCCCGCTTCCGGCCCTCCTTCGAGCGGCCCGAGGAACTGACCCGGAGCCCCGCACCGGTACGGCTGTCGCAGGGGGACGGCCCCTTCGCGGTGATGTGTTTCTCGCCGTACGTCGTACCGGCCGGGGCGCACCAGTACGCGCGGTTCGCCGCGCCCTTCCGCGACCGGCTGGACATGTGGGCGCTGGTCAACCCCGGCTACGAGAAGGACGAGCCGGTCCCCTCCGACCCGGACGCGGTGCTCCGCCTGCACGCCCGCACCGTGCGGGAGTGCGCCGGCGGCAAGCCGGTCGTCCTGCTCGGCTACTCCTCGGGCGGCTGGATCGCCGTCGGGGTCGCGGCACACCTGGAGGCCATGGGCGAGGGGCCCGCGGCCGTGGTGATGGTCGACAGCTTCAGCCGGAAGGTCCCCTTCGACCACCAGGTGCTCAACGCGATGGCGCAGGCGCAGGCACAGCGCCTGGAGTACATGAGGTCCGGCGGCGAGCAGCTCACCGCGATGGGCCGCTACCTGCGCCTGTTCGACGACTGGGCCGCGCCGGAGACCGCCGCACCGACCCTGCTCGTACGGGCGGGTGAGCCCGTGCCGGCCGCCGCCGGCGGCGACGGCGACGGGCGCGCGGCACCGCCCGAGCACGTGGACACGGTCGTCGAAGTGGCCGGCAACCACTACTCGATGCTCGAGGACCACGCCGGCACCACCGCGGCCGCGGTGGACACCTGGCTGGCCAGGACCCTCACCGGCCCGGCCGGCGCCGCACCCGAGGACGCAACGACAGCTTGACCGGCCGGCGGCCACCGCGGGCCCCCGGACACCGACAGAACACAGGTAGGAGAGAACATGACGAAGACCCTGTACGAGATAGGCGAGCTTCCGCCGCTCGGCGAGGTACCCGCGCAGATGTACGCCGCGGTGATCCGCCAGGACCGCTACGGTGAGCCGAAGCAGGCGTTCCGCACCGAGGTCGTCGACACCCCGCAGGTCGGCCGGGGCCAGGTGCTGGTCTACGTGATGGCCGCCGGCATCAACTACAACAACGTGTGGTCCTCGCTGGGCCGACCCGTCGATGTCATCGGGATGCGGCAGCGGCAGGGCGCGGCCGAGGACTTCCACATCGGCGGCTCGGAGGCCTCCGGCGTGGTGTGGGCCGTCGGCGACGGCGTCCGCAACGTCAAGGTGGGCGACCACGTGCTGCTCACCAGCGGCCAGTGGGACGAGACCGCCGAGGACATCCGGATGGGCGCCGACCCGCTGACCTCGGAGAGCATCAAGGCCTGGGGGTACGAGACCAACTTCGGCTCCTTCGCCCAGTTCTGCCGCGTCGACGAGTACCAGTGCCACCCCAAGCCCGCCCACCTGTCCTGGGAGGAGTCCGCGGCCTTCCTGCTCACCGGGCCCACCGCCTACCGGCAACTGTTCGGCTGGCAGGGCAACACCGTCCGCCCCGGTGACCCCGTGCTCATCTGGGGCGGTGCGGGCGGCCTCGGCTCGATGGCCATCCAGCTCGTCAAGCTCGCCGGCGGCGTCCCGATCGCCGTGGTCTCCAGCGAGGACCGCGCCGAGTACTGCCGCAGCCTCGGTGCGGCCGGCACCATCAACCGCCGCGACTTCGACCACTGGGGCCGGCTGCCGGACTCCACGGACGTCGAGGGCTCCAAACGGTTCCTGCAAGGCGCCCGCGGGGTCGGCAAGAAGATCTGGGAGATCCTCGGCGAGCGCAAATCCCCGCGGATCGTGCTGGAGCACAGCGGCCAGGACACCCTGCCCACCTCGATGTACCTGTGCGACAACGCCGGCATGGTGGTCATCTGCGGTGGCACCTCCGGCTACAACGGGGACATCGACCTGCGCCACCTGTGGATGCGATCCAAGCGCCTCCAGGGCTCGCACTACGCCGGCACCCGTGAGTGCCGCGAAGTCATCGAGCTGGTCGGGGCCGGAATGCTCGATCCCTGCCTGTCCGCCTGCGAGAGCTTCCGGGACATCGGGCGGATGCACCAGATGATGCACGACAACGTGCACCCGTCCGGGAACATGGCCGCCCTCGTCAACGCGACCCGGCGCGGCGAGACCACCCTCGCCCTGCCCGCCGCCTGACCGGCCCCGCCGAACCACCCTCCACCCCTTCCACCTCCGTACAACGAACCATCAACGCAAGGAGAGTCATGCCCGAGCCCACCGCCGCGCCCGCCGTTCCCAAGGCCCGCAGCTGCCCGTTCCTGCCGCCGGACGGCCTGGCCGACATCCGGGCCACCGCCCCGGTGACCCGGGCCACCTTCACCAGCGGCCACGAAGCCTGGCTGGTGACCGGCTACGAGCAGGTACGTGCCGCGCTGCGCGACCCCTCGTTCAGCGTCCAGGTGCCGCACGCGCTGCACACCCAGGACGGCGTCGTCACCCAGAAGCCCGGCCGCGGCAGCCTGCTCTGGCAGGACGAGCCGGAGCACACCATGGACCGCAAGCTGCTCGCCAAGGAGTTCACCGTCCGGCGCATGCAGGCGCTGCGGCCGAACATCCAGCGCATCGTCGACGAGCACCTCGACGCCATCGAGGCGCAGGGCGGCCCGGTCGACCTGGTGAAGACCTTCGCCAACCCGGTGCCCTCCATGGTGATCTCCGACCTGTTCGGTGTCCCGGTCGAGCGCCGGCCGGAGTTCCAGGAGATCGCCGAGGCGATGATGCGGGTCGACCAGGACGTCGCCGCCACGGAGGCCGCCGGCATGCGTCTGGGCGGGCTGCTCTACCAACTCGTCCAGGAGCGCCGGGCCAGCCCCGGGGACGACCTGATCTCGGCGCTGACCACCACCGATGACCCCGACGGCGTCATCGACGACATGTTCCTGATGAACGCGGCCGGCACCCTGCTGATAGCCGCCCACGACACGACCGCCTGCATGCTCGGCCTCGGGGCGGCCCTCCTCCTGGACCGCCCCGACCAGCTGGCCCTGCTGCGCGAGGACCCCTCGCTGATCGGCAACGCGGTCGAGGAACTGCTGCGGTACCTGACCATCGGCCAGTTCGGCGGCGAGCGCGTCGCCACCCGGGACGTGGAGCTGGGCGGCGTGCGTATCGCCGCGGGCGAGCAGGTCGTCACACACGTCCTCGCCGCCGACTTCGACCCCGCCTTCGTCGAGGACCCGGAACGCTTCGACATCACCCGCCGGCCCGCCCCCCACCTGGCCTTCGGCTTCGGTGCCCATCAGTGCATCGGCCAGCAGCTCGCCCGGATCGAGCTGCAGATCGCCTTCGAGACCCTGTTCCGCCGTTTCCCGACCCTGCGGCTGGCCAAGCCCGTCGAGGAGCTCCGCTTCCGCCACGACATGGTCTTCTACGGCGTGCACGAGCTGGCCGTCACCTGGTGACGCCCCGCCCGCAGCCGTTCCCGTACCGCCGGGCAGCCGCCGCCCCGATGGCCCGAAAGGCATGACATGACCAAGACCGAGATCCGCCGTCCCGGCGAGCCGGTCCCCTCCTTCCCCCAGGACCGGACCTGCCCCTACCAGCCGCCGAAGGCCTACACGGAGTGGCGGGGCGACGCCCCACTGACGCAGGTCACCCTGTTCGACGGCCGGCCGGCCTGGCTGATCACCGGGCACGCCGAAGGGCGGGCGCTGCTCGCCGACCCCCGGCTCTCCTCCGACTGGGGGCACCCGGCCTTCCCCGTCGTCGTCCGGCGCACCGAGGACCGCGCCGGCCTGGCGTTCCCGCTGATCGGCGTCGACGACCCGCTGCACGCCAGGCAGCGGCGCATGCTGATCCCCAGCTTCGGCGTCAAGCGGATGAACGCCATCCGGCCCCGCCTGCAGAGCCTGGTCGACCGGCTCGTGGACGACATGCTCGCCAAGGGACCGGTCGCGGACCTGGTGTCCGCCTTCGCTCTGCCCGTGCCCTCCATGGCGATCTGCGAACTCCTCGGCGTCCCCTACGACGACCACGACTTCTTCGAGGAGTCCTCCCGCAACTTCGTGGGCGCCGCGACCTCGGCCGAGGCCGACGCGGCCTTCGCCGAGCTGTACAAGTACCTGCACGGCCTGGTCGTCAAGAAGCAGGCCGAGCCGCAGGACGGCCTGCTGGACGACCTGATCGCGCGCCAGCTGGAGGAGGGCGGGCTGGACCACAACGAGGTGGTCATGATCGCGTTCGTCCTCCTGGTGGCCGGCCACGAGACCACCGTCAACGCGATCTCCCTCGGGGCCCTCGCGCTCATGCAGCACCCCGAGCAGATCGAGGTGCTGCTGGAGGACCCCGGCGCGGTGTCGCGCGTGGTCGACGAGCTGCTGCGGTTCACCTCCGTCTCCGACTACATGGTCCGGATGGCCAAGGAGGACATCGAGGTCGGCGGCACGACGATCAAGGCCGGGGACGCGGTCGTCGTCTCCATCACCCTGATGAACCGCGACGCCAAGGCCTACGAGGACCCCGACGTCTTCGACGCCCGGCGCCACGCCCGCCACCACGTCGGCTTCGGCCACGGCATCCACCAGTGCCTGGGGCAGAACCTCGCCCGCGCCGAGCTGGAGATCGCCCTGAGCACGCTCTTCACCCGCATCCCCGGCCTGCGGCCGGCCGTCCCCCTGGACGAGGTGCCCATCAAGGCCGGGCACGACGCCCAGGGCCCGGTCGAGCTCCCCGTCACCTGGTGAGGACCCGGACGGGCAGCAGCAACGGAACGGACGGATAGGAAGGCGGGTCACGCCATGCGCATCACCATCGACCGAGACCGGTGCATCGGCTCCGGCCAGTGCGCCATGACCGCACCCGGCGTCTTCACGCAGGACGACGACGCGCTGGTCACCCTGGTTCCGGGATACGAGGAGGGAACGGAGGACCCGCGCGTCCACGACGTCCCCATGGCCTGCCCGGTACAGGCGGTCGAGATCCACGAGGACTGAGCGGCCCCGCCGTGAGGCGTGGCGCGCACGACCGTGCGAGCGGTGGCTCCGCCGGTACCAGGCGGCCGGGGCCACCGCTCGCCGGGACTCCGCGGCGGCGCCTCACGGGGACGGGGAGGCAGGCGGACCGGGCCGGTCGCCGTCGCCCTGGCCCAGCAGTTCCTCGAGCAGCCGCGTCGCCGGCAGTTCGGGGCCGAGGTACGCCCGCTCCTGATGCTGTTCGACAGCGGCCAGCATCGAGCGGAAGGTGGCCCTGGCCTCCCTTGTGCGCCCGCTGTGGTGCTGCGCCTGGCCCAGCAGCCCCAGATGGACGGGGCGGCGTAAGGACGTGCCGGACTGCCGCAGCCCGGCCAGGGAGGTGCGCATGAGGGCGAGGCCGTCGTCGTGGTCCCCCGCGTGCACCAGGCCCCACCCCCTCACGATGCCCAGCATCGCCCTCCAGTAGTGCAGTCCGTGTTCGCCTGTGATGCGCAGTCCCTCGTCGCCCGAGGCGAGCGCGGTGCGCGTGTCGCCCTCCCAGGCCGCCACGAGCCCGTCCACGTACAGCGCGAGAGCGCGGTCGGAGGGTCTGTGCCCGAATTCGGTCAGTCCCAGCAGCTCGCGCCTGCGTGCGTCGGCGGCCCGCCGGTTCCCCGCGAGCCAGTGGGTCAGGGCGTCGTAGGAGCGGATGGAGACACGCGGGTCGTGCTGGAAGGCGGTGGGCGTCGGCGCCTGTCCCTCGTCGGCCAGGCGGTCCGCCACCGCGACGCCGCGCCCGAGTTCGGCGAGCGCCTGCGGCAGCATCCCGCGGACATGGAGCACGGTCCCCTCACCGTACGCCGCGCCGAGCACCGCCACGGGGTCCCCGGTCCGCAGCGCGATGTCCCGCAGCAGGCCGGAGAGCTGCCGTGCGGTGTCGTAGCGACCGGTGACCAGGTGTGCCGCGAACAGCGCCCAGAGGACCGCCGGATCCTCGGGAGCCTGCGCGGCGCTGCCGAGGGCGCGGCCGCGCGTCAGCACCGTCTCGGCCTCGCGGTGGCCGTAGCCGCGCGTGGTGGCGAGCACCTGGCCGAGCTCGATGTGCAGCTTC
This sequence comes from Streptomyces poonensis, assembly GCF_014650915.1. Lineage (GTDB taxonomy): Bacteria > Actinomycetota > Actinomycetes > Streptomycetales > Streptomycetaceae > Streptomyces > Streptomyces poonensis. Next base: position 17,850 of record NZ_BMVW01000023.1, read on the forward strand.
TGCTCCAGCCGCAGCGTGGCGGGGTCGTCCGGCGGCAGGAAGGCGATCAGGTGCTGCGCGCGGCGCAGCCACAGCTCCGCCTGCTCGTACGCGGGCGACTGCTCGGCGTGCTCCGCGGCGCGCAGCAGCCGGGGCAGCACCTGGGCCGGGGGCAGCGCGTCCTTGGCGTGCCAGCTGTGGTGCGCCAGGGACGCGATCTCCTCGTCGCCCACCTGCCCGCGCCGGCGTGAGCGCAGCGCGTCGGCGATCCTGGCGTGCAGGCGCTGGCGGTCGGCCGTGGGCACTTGGTCCAGCAGCGTCTCCTGAGCCATGGCGTGGACGAAGTGCAGCTGCCCCGGGTGGTGCGGGTCCTCCTCGAGCAGCCCGGCCCGGACGGCCGACTGCAGTCCGGCGGCGACGGGTTCGCCGGGTGCGGCGGTCCGGTGCAGCAGGTCGGTGTCCACCTCGGCGCCGATGGCGGCACACAGCCGGAGCACGCGCAGCACCGGCTCGGGCAGCTCGGCGAACTGCTGGTGCAGTGCCTCACGTACGCCGGGAGGAATGTGGGTCAGGAGCGCGTCGACCGCGTCCGGGTGGTGGAGTTTACGCGCATCGCCGAAGAGGGAGAGCAACTGCATCACGAAGTACGGGTTGCCCTCGCTGCGCCGGTGCAGCACCTCGACGACCTCCGGGGCCACACCGGGCCCCGCGTGCGCCTCGACCAGAGCGCCGACGGCGTCCGCGGAGAGACCGCACAGCCGCAGGGTCTCGGCCCTGGGGCCGCGCAGGACGTCGGCGACCTTGCGGTGCAGCGTCGCATGCGCATCGGCCCCGAACGTCCGGACCGTGAACACGATGCCGAGCGGACTGCCCTGGCACCGGGTGCTCACCATCCTGAGCAGGTCCAGGGAGGCGGTGTCCGCCCACTGCAGGTCCTCCAGGAGCAGCACGAGCGGGTGCTGCGCGGCAAGTTCGAGCAGTACCTCGCAGACCGCGTCATGGGTGAGGAAGAGGGCCCGGGACGGGGCCGGGAGGGCGCCTTCGTCGGTGGCCCGGGCCGCAGACCGCTCGGGCATGAGCGGGGCGAGAAGGTCGCCGTACGGCTGTGCCGCCGCGCGGAAGGCATCGGGCCGGGTGGCGGCCAGCCGCCGCAGGATCTGGGTCCACAGCCAGTAGGCGGGGACGCCCTCGCCGGCGAAGCAGTGGCTCCATACGGCCTCCGGCCCGGCAGTCTTCTCCCGCGCCTCCATGCCTTTCAGGCGTGCGGCGAGTTCGAGGAGCAGGCGCGTCTTCCCGATCCCCGGAGGACCGAGGACGCCGGCCACATGGCCGTTGCCCACGACCGCGCCGGCGGCGGCGGCCGTCAGGCGGTCCAGTTCTGGGCCGCGGCCGGTGAACGGCGAAGGGGCCGCCGCCCACCCCTGCCCGGGCTCCGGGTGTGCGCCGGCTTCCGCACCGTCCGCCCGTCCGTGTGCCGGCCAGGCCGGCGCCCGCCACCGGCCGGTCCCGTCCGGCGTCCCGACGACATCCGCCCACGCTTCCGGCGGCATGTCGGGCCGCACCTCCGGGCGCGTGCCGTTCCCCGTGGCCCCGTCCCCTCCGGCGGCCGCCCCCGCCTCGCCGTTCCCGCGCGCCGTGACGAGCGTCACGCCGACCCCGGTTCCGTCCCGCACGGGTGGGACGGGCGTTGCGGGCGGTGCAGCGGCGGACGCGCGCGGTACCGGCGGCAGCATCTCGGAAGCAGCGCCCGCGCCCGGCTCCTGACGCATGATCGCGTCCCTGACCCGGCGCAGCTCGGCCGCGGTGTCCACACCGAACTCCTCGACAAGATGGCTGCGTGTCCGCTCGTACACCTCCAAGGCCTCGGCCTGCCGGCCTAGCCGGGAGAGCGCCGTCATCAGATGGCCGACCAGCCGCTCCCGCGTGGGGTGGCGGCGCACCTCCCCGTCCAGATCGGTGGCGACGTCCTCGGCCGCTCCGAGGGTCAGCCTCGCCTCGGCGCAGGACTCCACGGCGGTGAGCCGGATCTGCTCCAGGCGGGCGCTCTCGTCGCTGAGCGGCGGGTGGCCGTCGAATTCCGCGTACGGGGTGCCGCGCCACAGTCCGAGCGCCTCGGTGAGCCGGGCCAGCGCGGTGTGCGGATCGCTCTGCTCCAGCAGCCGCCGTCCGTCGGTGACCAGGAGTTCGAAGCGGACGGCGTCGACGTGCTCGGGGTCCAGATCGAGGACGTAGCCGGGCGTCCTGTGCCGCAGCACCGAGTGCTTGCCCGTCCCTGCCGCGGTGTGCAGGGCCCGGCGTAGATGGGAGACAAGGCTCTGCAGGGTGGCGACGGCGTGGCGGGGCGCTGCGTCGCCCCACAGCTCCTCGATGAGCAGCTCGGTGGGGACCACGCGGCCGAGGCGGATGAGCAGCAGGGCGAGCAGCGTCCGCCGGCGTGGTGGACCGAGCGGGAGGTCGTGCCCGTCGAGCCGCGCCGACATGGGTCCCAGGACGCTCAGGAAGGGGCTGGCCGGGACGCTGGTCATGGGCGACCCGCCGGCAGTCGGAGGTGCGGCATGGCAATGCCCCCAATTTCGGAGATCGAGTCCTGTCGCAGGAGATAAGCAGCGGTTGGAGCAGCGGTGCGGGACTGATTACGATGGCACCGTAATCCTGTTCCCGGTGCCGTAAAAGATGGCCCTTGTGCGTGCCGTGGACGCCGGATCGTCGATACCGCCGAGGCGGGGTGGCGACGGGGCGCCGGTCGAGGAGTTGGGGGCTCGGGGTCGCAGCCCGTATGCAAGGCAGTGGGACCGGCTGTCCGAAGAGCAGCTCCGGTTGTTCGGGCCCGCTTACCGAACGGCCGGGAACACGGGTGAACTCCCGGTTAAGTCTCTGTTTCCTGCCGTCGGGGAAGTGCCGTGCAAACCGGGAAGCAGGAGAGAAGTCGCGCCGCGGCCATTCTTCACCGTCCTGTACGCCTGGGCCGCCCGGGACCGGCCGCACGGCGTGCCTCGAAAGGCCCACGAAGGACCTGCGGCGGCTGCCCGGAGGCCGTTCCCTGCGGGTTTCGGCGCCGGAGGAGCCTCTTACGGGCAGGGTGTTTCCAACCGGCAAGAATTCGGCAGGCAGCGGGCAAGGTTTCCCCAGAAGGGCCGGAAAGCGACTACGGGTGGCGGAAAGAGGTCGCCAGCGACTCGAACAAGATGTTGCAAGGCCTGTGACGCAGGATGTTCCGAGAGTCCGGAGATATTTTGGTCCAGGGCCGATGACGCCCCTGCCGGCGGTCCTGACGGCCGGTCACCAGCCTCCGAATCGGTCTTGCGCTCACATTTCCGACAGGGAGCCCCCTCTTGCTGAGTCCGGCACTTGCAGCTCCAGGCCTGTGCATGGCGAGCCTCGATGACACGCTGACCATCCAGCAGGCGAACCATGAGTTCTTCCGGCAATTCAACGGCTCGTCCGAGGACATATGCGGCCGTAATTTCCGCGACGTGGTGCACCCGAGCGTGCAGCAGCCATTGGTGCGTCAATTCTCCGAACTGCTGGAAGGCAGGCACCAGCGGTTCGTCACACCCGTCCTCGCCCTGGGACACGGTGAGGAGTCCGCCTTCACCGTCCCCCTCACCGCGGTCGCGGTGCGTGGCGGCCCGCCCGACTCGACCGCGATACTGGTCATGATGCCCACGGCCGGGGACGGCGAGGAGACGCGTGTGGTGGCCAAGCGCGAGAAGATCCTCTCCGCGATGGACGCCCGCATTCTCGAAGGCATCGCCGCCGGCGTCGCCACCGTCCCCCTGGCGGCGAGCCTCTACCTCAGTCGGCAGGGCGTCGAGTACCACGTCACCTGCCTGCTGCGGAAGTTGAAGGTCCCCAACCGCACCGCTCTGGTCTCCCGCGCCTACTCCATGGGCGCGCTCAAGGCCGGCGCCTGGCCGCCCGAGGTCGTCGAAGACTTCGTGAAGTGAACGGACACGGGGCCCGCGCCGAGCCCCTCACCCCTGCCCGCCCCGGTCCGCGCGGGCGCCGGGCGGCCCCGGACCGGTCGCTCGGCCGGCCTCGCGATCCCTCTTCCCTTCTTCCAACGCCCCCATACGTTCAGGAGCTCAGTGTGAACGCCCACCAGACTCTGTCGCGCCGCCGCATGCTCGGCCTCACGGCCTTGGGTGCCGCCGCACTCGCAGGGCACACCACGATCGCCGCGGCGCCCCGGGCGGCCGCCGCCACCGCGGCCGGTGTCTCCGACGGCGCGTTCGTTCCTGCCGTCGTGATCGGCACCGGATACGGCGCGGCCGTCTCCGCCTTGCGCCTCGGCGAGGCAGGGGTCTCCACCGTGATGCTGGAGATGGGACAGCTGTGGAACCAGCCCGGTCCCGACGGCAAGGTGTTCACCGGGACGCTCGCGCCCGACAAGCGCTCCAGCTGGTTCAAGACCCGCACCGAGGCCCCGCTGGGCTCCTTCCTCTGGCTCGATCTCGCCAACCGGGACATCGAGCCCTACGCGGGTGTGCTGGACCGGGTCAACTTCGAGCAGATGTCCGTGTACGTGGGACGCGGGGTCGGCGGCGGCTCGCTCGTCAACGGCGGCATGGCCGTCACGCCCCGGCGCTCGTACTTCGAGGAGGTACTGCCCCAGGTCGACGCCGACGAGATGTACAGCACCTACTTCCCGCGCGCCAACGCCGGCCTGCGGGTGAAAAACATCGACGAGGGCTGGTTCGAGCAGACCGACTGGTACAGATACGCGCGCGTCGGGCGTGAGCAGGCCGCGAACGCGGGCCTTGGCACCACCTTCGTGCCCAACGTCTACGACTGGGACTACATGCGCCGTGAGGCCGACGGCACGGTCCCCAAGTCCGCGCTGGCCGCCGAGGTCATCTACGGCAACAACCACGGCAAGGTCTCCCTCGACAAGAGCTATCTGGCGGCCGCCCTGGGCACCGGCAACGTCGTCATCGAGACCCTGCACCAGGTCAAGACGATCCGGCAGCGGAACGACGGCACGTACCTGCTGACCGTCGAGCAGAAGGACGCCGACGGCAAGCTGCTGGCGACCAAGGAGATCTCCTGCCGTCATCTCTTCCTCGGCGCCGGCAGCCTCGGCTCGACCGAACTGCTGCTGCGCGCCCGGGAGACCGGGACGCTCCCGGACCTCAGCTCCGAGATCGGCGGCGGCTGGGGGCCCAACGGCAACATCATGACGGCCCGCGCCAACCACGTGTGGAACACCACGGGCAGCAAGCAGTCCTCGATTCCCGCCCTCGGCATCGACGACTGGGACAACCCGGAGAGCCCTGTCTTCGCCGAGATCGCCCCCATGCCGGCCGGCCTCGAGACCTGGGTCAGCCTCTACCTGGCCATCACCAAGAACCCGGAGCGGGGCACCTTCGTCTACGACGCCGCCAAGGACCGGGCCGACCTGCGCTGGACCCGGGAGCAGAACGCGCCCGCGGTCGCGGCCACGAAGGCGCTGTTCGACCGCATCAACGCGGCGAACGGCACCATCTACCGCTACGACCTCTTCGGCGCGCAGATCAAGGCCTTCGCCGACGACTTCTGCTACCACCCGCTCGGCGGCTGCGTCCTGGGCAAGGCCACCGACAACTACGGCCGTGTCGACGGATACAGGAACCTTTATGTGACCGACGGCTCGCTCATAAGCGGCAGCATCGGTGTCAACCCGTTCGTGACCATTACGGCGCTGGCGGAGCGGAACGTCGAGCGCATCATCGAGGAGGACATCACGGGCTCCTGACGAGCGGCGGGCGGGGCCTCCGCCGCCCCGCCCGCTTCTCCGCCCGATGACGGCCACCCCGCCACGGTGGGTGGCCGAGCCGGAATCGAAAAGGAAACGACCCCATGGATGCTCCGCTCATCGAGGACAACGGCCTGTGGATCCGCAGATTCCACCCGCGCCCGGACGCCCCGGTCCGGCTGGTCTGCCTGCCCCACGCGGGCGGCTCCGCCAGTTTCTACTTCCCGGTCTCCCGCTCCATGCCCGAGGACGTCGAGGTGCTCTGCGTGCAGTACCCGGGCCGCCAGGACCGCCGCGGCGAACCGCTTCTGGACACCGTGGCGGCGCTGGCCGACAAGGTCTACCAGGCTCTTCTGCCCTGGACCGACCGACCCCTCGCCCTGTTCGGCCACAGCATGGGTGCCTCTCTCGGCTACGAGGTCGCCCGCCGGATGGAACAGGAGCAGGGCACCGCGCTCGCCGCCCTCTTCGCCTCCGGCCGCCGTGCCCCGTCCCGGCACCGCACCGAGACGGTCCATCTGCGCGACGACGACGGCCTCGTCTCCGAGATGCGCGCCCTCAGCGGCACCAACCCCCACCTGCTGGGCGACGAGGAAGTGCTGCGCATGATCCTTCCGGCCATCAGGTCGGACTACCGCGCGGCCGAGACCTACGCCTGGACCCCCGGGCCGCCCCTGCGCTGCCCCGTGACCGTCCTCGTCGGCGACGACGATCCCAAGGTCACCGTGGCGGAGGCCGAGGCCTGGTCCGAGCACACCGACGGCCCCTTCGTACTGAAGGTCTACCCCGGCGGCCACTTCTTCCTGGCGCACCATCAGGCGGCGGTCGTTCGCCTCATGGCCACGCAGCTGCAGGCGGCCGTCGGGGCGTGAGAAAGGGCCTGCCCCGCGCGGACCGGTGCACGGAGCCCGGCCGGATCAGCGTGCGTGCCCGGCGCGCAGCGCCGTCGGCCGGGTCCGCCTCGCTCCGGGGAAGCGAAGAAGTGGCAGTGGGAGGCAGCGCCGAAGGACGGTTTCCACGTGCTGCGGCACACCTACGCCTCGATCATGCTGGAGGCGGGGGAGTCCGTGGTGACGCTGGCGCGTCGGCCCGGGCACTCCTCTCCGGCTGTCACGCTTGGTTACTATGCTCACTTCATGCCGGAGGCCGGCAGCGAGGGCCGCACCGCCCTCGACGGACTGCTGGGGAGAAGGGAAGACGAGCGTGCCGGTCGAAACTCCCCAGATTCTCTTCAAGGGTGATCGTGGGCGTTTCGCTGGGTCGTGGCACTGCGGAGGCGGCCGTGGAAAGTAAGGTGGAAGCGTGACGGGGCCTTCGAAGGCGTTGAGAGAAGTCGCTGCGACCCGCTATGTCGCACCCTTGCACTCCGGCGGCTCCGTCCCCGGCGTCGTCGAGGCCGACGACCTCGGCACCTACGTCGTGAAGTTCACGGGCTCCGCGCAGGGCCGCAAGGCGCTGGTCGCCGAGGTGATCGTCGGCGAGCTGGCCCGCGCCCTGGGACTGCGCTTCCCGGAGCTGGTCCTCGTGCGGTTCGACCCGGCGATCGCCGAGCAGGAGCCCCACCAGGAGGTGCGGGAACTGCACGCGGCCAGCGCGGGGGTGAACCTCGGTATGGACTATCTGCCGGGCGCGCGGGACTTCACGCCCGAGGTCGCGAAGACGTTCCGGGTCGATCCGCTGGAGGCGGGGAGGATCGTCTGGCTCGACGCCCTGACCGCGAACGTCGACCGCACCGTCCACAGCTCCAACCTGATGGTCTGGCCGACCCTCGGCACGGTACCCCCGCGCCTGTGGCTGATCGACCATGGTGCCGCGCTCGTCTTCCACCACCGCTGGGACGGCGCCGACCCCGAGAAGGCGTACGACTTCCGGCACCACGCCCTCGGCCACTACGGACCCGACGTCCGCGCCGCGGACCGGGAACTGGCCCCCCGGGTGACCGAGGAGCTGCTGCGCGAGGTCGTGGCGGAGGTCCCCGACGCCTGGCTCGCGGGCGAGGCGGGTTTCGCGACGCCGGACGACGTCAGGCGCGCGTACGTCGACTACCTCCACGCGCGTGTGCGGGCCTCCGCGTCCTGGCTCCCCACCGACTTCCCCTCCCCGGAGGAACGCGCCGCCGAGGAGGCCGCCCGGACGGCGCGTACGCAGCAGGGCCGCCCGGACTGGCTCAAACGGGTCCCCGATCTGCACGGCAAGCCGGCGGCGGAACAGGATTGGTCGGTGCACCTCGGATGACGGACGCGCACGAGGGCCCGCAGGCGGTCCAGATCGAGTACTGCACCCAGTGCCGCTGGCTGCCGCGGGCCGCCTGGCTGGCGCAGGAACTGCTGACCACCTTCGAGACCGAGCTGACGGAACTGTCCCTGAAACCCGGCACCGGCGGCGTCTTCGTCGTCCGCGTGAACGACGAGGTGGTGTGGGACCGCCGCGCACAGGGCTTCCCGGAGCCGACGGCCGTGAAGAGGGCCGTACGCGACCGAGTGGCCCCGGGGAAGTCCCTGGGCCACTCGGACGGGTGAGCGTGCGGGCGATCGGCAGCCCTTGATCCGAGCTTGGTTCGATCTTGCTCCGGACCTTGCTCGGACCTTGATCCGACGGTCAGCCCTTCAGCTGCTCGTACGCCGGCAGCGTCAGGAAGTCCGCGTAGTCCTCGTCGAGGGAGACCTTGAGCAGCAGGTCGTGGGCCTGCTGCCAGTTGCCGGCCGCGAAGGCCTCGTCGCCGAGTTCGGCGCGGATGGCGGCGAGCTCCTCGGCGGCCACCTTGCGGGCGAGCTCGGGGGTGGCCTTCACGGTCTCCCCGGCGTGCTCGAACTCGACGCCCGCGTTGATCCACTGCCAGATCTGGGAGCGGGAGATCTCGGCGGTCGCCGCGTCCTCCATCAGGTTGAAGATGGCGACGGCGCCGAGGCCGCGCAGCCAGGCCTCGATGTAGCGGATGCCGACCTGCACGGCGTTGACGAGGCCCGCGTACGTGGGCCTGGCGTCCAGGGAGTCGATCGCGATCAGGTCGGCGGCCTTGACGTCGACGTCCTCGCGGAGGCGGTCCTTCTGGTTGGGCTTGTCGCCCAGCACCTTGTCGAAGGACTCCATGGCGATCGGGACCAGGTCGGGGTGGGCGACCCAGGAGCCGTCGAAGCCGTCCCCGGCCTCGCGGTCCTTGTCGGCGCGGACCTTCTCGAAGGCGACCTTGTTGACCTCGGCGTCGCGCCGGGACGGGATGAAGGCCGCCATGCCGCCGATCGCGTGCGCGCCGCGCTTGTGGCAGGTGCGGACGAGGAGTTCGGTGTACGCGCGCATGAACGGGGCCGTCATCGTGACCGCGTTGCGGTCCGGGAGGACGAACTTCGCCCCGCCGTCACGGAAGTTCTTGACGATGGAGAAGAGGTAGTCCCAACGGCCCGCGTTCAGGCCGGAGGCGTGGTCGCGGAGCTCGTAGAGGATCTCCTCCATCTCGTACGCGGCCGTGATCGTCTCGATGAGGACGGTGGCGCGGACGGTGCCCTGCGGGATGCCGAGCTGGTCCTGCGCGAAGACGAACACGTCGTTCCAGAGGCGGGCCTCCAGGTGCGACTCCGTCTTCGGGAGGTAGAAGTACGGGCCCTTGCCGAGGTCGAGCAGGCGCTGGGCGTTGTGGAAGAAGTACAGGCCGAAGTCGACGAGGGCGCCCGGGACGGCACGGCCGTCGGCGTCGACGAGGTGGCGCTCGTCCAGGTGCCAGCCGCGGGGGCGCATGACGACCGTGGCGAGCTCCTCGTTCGGGCGCAGGGCGTACGACTTGCCGGTGCGCTCGTCGGTGAAGTCGATGTTCCGGGTGTACGCGTCGGACAGGCTGAGCTGGCCGAGGACGACGTTCTCCCAGGTGGGCGCGGAGGCGTCCTCGAAGTCGGCGAGCCACACCTTCGCGCCCGAGTTGAGGGCGTTGATGGTCATCTTGCGGTCGGTGGGGCCGGTGATCTCCACCCGGCGGTCGTTCAGGGCCGCGGGGGCCGGGGCCACCTTCCAGGAGTCGTCCGCGCGGATCGACGCGGTCTCGGGGAGGAAGTCGAGCGTGGAGGTGCGGGCGATCTCGGCGCGGCGCTCCGCGCGGCGGGCGAGGAGCTCGTCACGCCGGGGCGTGAACAGCCGGTGCAGCTCGGCCACGAAGGCGAGGGCGGCGTCGGTGAGGACCTCCTCCTGCCGGGGCAGGGGCTCGGCGTCGACGATGGCCAGCGGGGACGGCGCTGGTGCGGACATGAGCTGTCACTTCCTTCAGCGAGCGTGCTTCAGCGAGCGTGGCACCCGGTGCCAGTCTTCCCGGGTATGGAGAGGAAACGCCCCCGCAGGGGACGGGGCGCTTCTGATCAGTGGATAGTAGTTTCCTCATGGTGGAAGTTCAATGATTTGTTGATGTCGAGATTCTCCGGTTCGAGCCAAGTTGGCGCGCGGTGCCTACTCGAGATGGACCAGATCTCCCTCCGTGTCGATGTCGTACGGCCGCGCCACGTCACCGCACTCCACGAGAACCACCTCGTCCGCGCGGGCCGCCAGATAGCCGCGTGCCCCCCGGTCCCCGGTCGCCGCCGCGGCGACGCCCGCCCAGTGCGCGGCGCCGAACAGCACCGGGTGGCCCCGCTCACCGCCGTACGCGGCCGCCACGAGCGAGTCGGGCGACCGGTACGCGGACCGTACGCGCGCCACCGCCTCCGCCCCGATCCCCGGCTGGTCCACCAGCATCACCAGTGCCGCACGGGCACCCGTATCCGCCAGTGAGGCCAGGCCGGCCCGCAGGGAGGACCCCATGCCCCGCGCCCACTCCGGGTTGTCCACGAGCACACAGCCGGGCAGCTCCGCACGCGCGCGTACGGTCTCCGCCCGCGCGCCCAGGACCACGTGCACCCGTGCGCAGCCGCCCTCGCGCAGCACCGCGACCGCGTGCTCGACGAGGGGGCGCCCCCGGTGGGTCAGCAGGGCCTTGGGACGGCCCCCGAGGCGCCGCCCGCCACCGGCGGCCAGCAGCAGGCCGACCACCTCGTCGTCGGTCTGGATCCGGTTCTGGGTCCCATGCTGGGTCCTGTTCCGGTTCTCGTCCTGGTTCCTGTTCCGGTTCCCGTCCTGGTTCCCGTTCGGGCTCTCGTCCCGGTTCCCGTAGGTGTCCGTCATGCTCCCCTGCATACCCGACGCATACCCGACCCGGGGTGAGCGTGCCGTGCGTCCCGCGGCGGGCCGTACGGCAACCGGTGGGATTCCGGGGGCGCGTGGGGGCTTGCGGGGGGCTGGAATTCGGCCCGCGAGGTGGCGCGGGCGGCGCCGGTGGCGTTTACTGGCCCGCATCCCTGACAGCCCGGCCGGTATGCGGGAACCGCCGGGCTCCGTACGAAGACGTTACGAAGGCGTATCGCGCACTGGCGTGCGAGGGGGGAGAGCTGTGTTGCGGAGCTTGGGGCAGAGGCCGGTGACCGGCAGCGGCGAGGACCCGAGGGTGGCCGGACTGCGGTCGGCCGTCTCCCGGTTACGCCGTGAACTCGCTGTACTGCCCGCCGATTTCCCCGACCGCTCCATAGCCGAGGACGAACTCGCCGCGCTCGCGGCCATGACCATGGCCGGGATCCCCGAGGTGTCCCGGCTGCACCGCTCCCTGCTCCTGGTGGCCGGGGCCATCGGCTCGGTCAGCGCCCTCACGAGAAGCCTCGCCGATGTGCGCAGAGCGGTGGAGCTGTTCGGGGAGTCGGCACCGCGACGCTGAGCCGTTGTGACGGCCGGGGGTGCCGCTCAGGCCGGTGGCCGCCGCTCAGGCCCCGGCGCCCGAACTCGCCAGCGCCTGCGACAGTTCCGCCGCGACCTGCTGGAGCACCGGCACGATGCGCTCCGTCGCCTCCTCCGTCACCCGGCCCGCGGGACCGGAGATGGAGATCGCGGCCGCGGTGGGGGAGCCGGGCACGGGAACGGCGAGGCACCGCACCCCGATCTCCTGCTCGTTGTCGTCCACGGCGTACCCGAGCCGGCGTACGTCCTCCAGGGCGGCCAGGAAGCCGTCGGGTGTCGTGATCGTCTTCTCCGTGGCGGCGGGCATGCCGGTGCGGCCGAGCAGGGCGCGCACCTCCTCCGGCGGGAAGTCCGCGAGCAGTGCCTTGCCGACGCCCGTGGAGTGCGGCAGCACCCGGCGGCCCACCTCGGTGAACATCCGCATCGAGTGCTTGGACGGCACCTGCGCCACGTACACGATCTCGTCACCGTCGAGCAGCGCCATGTTCGCGGTCTCGCCGGTCTCCTCGACCAGCCGGGCGAGGTAGGGGCGGGCCCAGGTGCCCAGCAGCCGGGACGCGGACTCGCCGAGGCGGATGAGGCGGGGGCCGAGGGCGTACCGTCGGTTGGGCTGCTGGCGTACGTAACCGCAGGCCACGAGGGTGCGCATCAGTCGGTGGATGGTGGGGAGCGGCAGCCCGCTGCTGGCCGAGAGCTCGCTCAGACCGACCTCGCCGCCGGCGTCCGCCATGCGCTCCAGCAGGTCGAAGGCGCGCTCCAGTGACTGGACGCCACCGCTGGCGGTGGACGGCTTGTCGGTGGTGCTGGCGCTGGACGTCGGCACGGCGCGTTCCTTTCGGCTGGCAGGCAAGGCAGCAGCCTACCGCCGAGCCGGTCGCCGCCCTGCTGGTGCGAAGCTACGTTCTGCTTGCTGGAATGTTAATTCCGCTTTGTGAAAACGTACAGAGGGGGCGATCGGGGTGCACAGCGGGCGAGGTGGCTCTTGACGGGTGGCGGAGGGGAGTGAAGACTCCGTTCGGCGGAGATTCAACAGAACGTTGAAATCCGGTGGTGGACGGTGGGAGAGAGGGGTCCGCGTGTCCGTGTCCATACCCGTGCCCGACGACGGATCGGCCGGAGCCGAACTGGTGCTGCGTTCGACGCGCGTCGTCACCCCCGAAGGGATGCGCGCCGCCTCCGTCGCGGTCTCCGGGGGCCGGATCGCGGCCGTACTGCCGTACGACGCCGACGTACCCGCCGGGGCCCGGCTGGAGGACTTCGGCGACGACGTCCTGCTGCCCGGCCTCGTCGACACCCACGTGCACGTCAACGACCCGGGCCGCACCGAGTGGGAGGGCTTCTGGACCGCCACGCGCGCCGCGGCGGCCGGGGGCATCACCACCCTCGTCGACATGCCCCTCAACTCCCTGCCGCCGACCACCACGGTCGGCCACCTGCGGACGAAGCAGGCGGTGGCCGAGGCCAAGGCCCACGTCGACGTGGGCTTCTGGGGCGGCGCGCTGCCGGACAACGTCAAGGACCTGCGGCCGCTGCACGACGCGGGCGTCTTCGGCTTCAAGGCGTTCCTGTCGCCGTCGGGGGTGGACGAGTTCCCCGAGCTGGACCGGGAGCGACTCGCCCGCTCCATGGGCGAGATCGCCTCCTTCGGCGGGCTGCTGATCGTCCACGCCGAGGACCCGCACCACCTCGCCGCGGCCCCGCAGCAGGGCGGCCCCCGGTACGCCGACTTCCTCGCCTCGCGTCCGCGCGACGCCGAGGACACGGCCATCGCCCACCTCATCGCGGAGGCCCGGCGGCTGGACGCCCGTGTGCACGTCCTGCACCTGTCGTCCAGCGACGCGCTGCCGCTGATCGCCGAGGCCCGGCGCGCGGGCGTGCGCCTCACCGTCGAGACCTGCCCGCACTACCTCACGCTGACCGCGGAGGAAGTACCGGACGGGGCGAGCGAGTTCAAGTGCTGCCCGCCGATCCGTGAGGCCGCGAACCAGGACCTGCTGTGGCAGGCGCTGGCCGACGGCACCATCGACTGCGTGGTCACCGACCACTCGCCGTCCACGGCGGACCTGAAGACCGACGACTTCGCGACCGCGTGGGGCGGCATCTCCGGACTCCAGCTCAGCCTGCCGGCGGTCTGGACGGAGGCCCGCGGGCGGGGGCACGGTCTGGAGGACGTGGTGCGCTGGATGTCGTCGCGTACGGCGGAGCTCGTCGGCCTCGATGACCGCAAGGGCGCCATCGAGGCCGGCCGCGACGCCGACTTCGCCGTGCTCGCCCCCGACGAGACGTTCACCGTCGACCCGGCCGCCCTCCAGCACCGCAACCGTGTCACCGCGTACGCGGGCCGGACCCTGTACGGCGTCGTGAAGTCCACCTGGCTGCGCGGCGAACGCATCGTCGCGGACGGTGAGTTCACCGAACCGAAGGGGGCGCTGCTCACCAGGACCGTCTGATCCTCACCAGGACTGTCCGATCCTCACCAGGACTCCGTGATCCGTTCCCGCGACACGAGCGACCGACCACCGAAAGACCGAAAGGCGGACCTGATCATCGTGACGGTACTTCCCGGCTTCACCGGCGACGCGAACCCTTACGGAGGCGGCGACCCGTACGCGGACTACCGCACCGCCGACTTCCCCTTCACCCGGTACGCGAACCTCGCCGACCGCCGTCTCGGCGCCGGAGTCGTCGCCGCCAACGACGAGTTCTTCGCCCAGCGCGAGAACCTCCTGGTGCCCGAGCGTGCCGAGTTCGACCCCGAGCACTTCGGGCACAAGGGGAAGATCATGGACGGCTGGGAGACCCGACGGCGCCGGGGCGTCTCCGCCGATCACCCGTGGCCGACGGCCGACGACCACGACTGGGCGATCGTCCGCCTCGGCGCGCCCGGAGTGATCCACGGCATCGTCGTCGACACGGCCCACTTCCGCGGCAACTACCCGCAGGCGGTGTCCGTCGAGGGGGTGTCCGTACCCGGCTCGCCGTCGCCCGAGGAGCTCCTCGCGGACGACGTGAAGTGGACGACGCTCGTCCCGCGCACCCCGGTCGGCGGCCACGCCGCCAACGGCTTCGCCGTCTCCTCGGAGCAGCGCTTCACGCACCTGCGCGTCAGCCAGCACCCCGACGGCGGCATCGCGCGTCTGCGGGTGTACGGCGAGGTCGCGCCCGACCCGGCCTGGCTCGGCGCGCTCGGCACCTTCGACGTGGTCGCCCTGGAGAACGGCGGCCAGGTCGAGGACGCCTCGAACCTGTTCTACTCGCCCGCCACCAACACCATCCAGCCGGGCCGCTCCCGCAAGATGGACGACGGCTGGGAGACGCGCCGCCGCCGCGACCAGGGCAACGACTGGATCCGCTACCGGCTGGTGGAACAGTCCGAGATCCGGGCGATCGAGATCGACACGGCGTATCTGAAGGGCAACGCGGCGGGCTGGGCGTCGGTGTCGGTCAAGGAGGGTGAGGACGGGGAGTGGCGTGAGGTCCTTCCGCGCACCCGCCTCCAGCCCGACACCAACCACCGCTTCGTCCTGGACACGCCGGCCGCCGGCACCCACGCCCGCGTCGACATCTACCCGGACGGCGGCATCTCCCGGCTGCGCCTGCACGGCTCGCTGACGCCGGAGGGTACGGCCCGGCTCGAAGCGCGGTACCGGGAGCTGGGCGGCTGAAGCACCGGGAGCTGGGGGGCTGAAGTGCCGGGCGGGGCGCGGTGTTGTGGTCCTGCGCCCCGCCCGTCTCACCCGTGCCGCCCGCCGGGCGGCGCCCCTCAGGCCGCGTGGCCGCCGTCCACCGCGAACTCCGCCCCGGTGACGTACGCCGCCTCGGCGCCCGCGAGGTACGCGACCATCGACGCCACCTCGTCGGCCGTGCCGAAGCGGCCCGCGGCCGTGAGGGCGGCCTGGTCCGCGGCGTACGGGCCGTCCGCCGGGTTCATGTCCGTGTCGATCGGGCCCGGATGCACGATGTTGGCGGTGATCCCCCGGTCGCCCAGCTCCCGCGCCAGCGCCTTCGTCAGGCCGGTCAGCGCCGACTTGCCGGTGGCGTAGAGCGTCCCGCCCGGGCCGGGCACCCGCTGGGTCATGCACGAGCCGATCGTGATGATCCGGCCGCCGTGGCCCAGCCGGGCGGCCGCCGCCTGGGAGGCCAGGAACGTCCCGCGGACGTTCACGTGGAGGAGGCGGTCGACGTCCGCCGGGGACAGCGTGTCCAGGGGCCCGAGGAGTCCGGCGCCGGCGTTGTTGACCAGGACGTCGAGCCGGCCGAACGCGTCCACGGTGCGGCCCACCGCCCCGGGCGCCTCCGTGGCGTCCGCGGCGTCCGCGCGCAGCGCGAGCCCGCGCCGCCCCAGTGCCTCGACGCGCCGTACGACGTCCTCGGCCGCGTCCTTGTCCCGTACGTACGTGATCGCCACGTCGGCGCCCTCCCGGGCGAGCCGCAGTGCCGTCGCCGCCCCGATACCCCGGCTTCCGCCGGTCACCAGGGCCACCTTGTCCTGCAGAGGAAGTAGTGAAGTCATGCCCCTCATCCCAGCGGTCCGGCACCGTCCGTGCTGGCGGTGAACGGACGACGACCTCGGGCGGATCCGGGCCGGGTGGTCCGGGTGTCCGGCGAGGGCGGCATCCGGCGAGGGTGAACTCCTCGGAAAGCGCTCGGGACCAGCCCGGGAAGTCAGGGTTGTTGTCATTGACATGCCATGCTCTACGCGCGTCATCATGAGGTCATGACATTCCCCCCGCGTACCACTCGCTTCGGCGCCACCGCCGCGCTCCTGTCCGCTCTGCTGATCGGCGGCACCGTCACCGCCGCCGGCCCGGCGACCGCCGCGAGCACGTCCGCCGCCGCGGTCGGCGACATCTGCTACAGCGACCTTCCGTCCCAGGCGCACGACACCCTCGACCTGATCGAGTCGGGCGGACCCTTCCCCTACTCGCAGGACGGCGCCGTCTTCCAGAACCGGGAAGGCATCCTGCCCAGCCACTCCACCGGCTACTACCACGAGTACACGGTGAAGACCCCCGGCTCCGCCACGCGCGGCGCCCGCCGCATCGTCACGGGTCAGGCGTACCAGGAGGACTACTACACCGCGGACCACTACGCGTCGTTCGACCTGGTCGACCACGGCTGCTGACGCCGCCCGTTCCGCCGCGGTCAGCCGGTCCCACGGCTCTCGGCCGCGGCGAACAGGGCGACGGCCAGTACGAGCAGCACGACACTCACATAGATCTCGTAGCCGTCGAAGGCGCTCCACCGGTGTACGAAGCCCCAGCGCAGCCGGTCCGTGAGCGCACCGACCAGACCGCCGAGCCCCTGCACCAGGGCGATGAACCCGAGAAATCCCAGCAACTTCCTCATGTCCGAGATCCTCGCCCCGCGGACCCCCCCACGTCATCGGCCGCGGGGCGAGGTGTGCCCGACGGAAGTCCCCGGTCGTGGCGGAGCCGGTCGTCGAAAGTCTGCACGAGCGCGACTTTGGTCGCCGATCGGTGGTGCGCAGGGGTGGAGAGGGGGTGCCGGGAGCCGTGCGTGCGTAGATTCGTCGACTGTGAAGGGTGACCGTCCGACGTTCGTACCGCAGGTCCCGGTGTCGTCCGCGCGCGTGCCGACCGGGCCGCGCTGGCTGCTGCCGTCGGCCCTCGCCGCCGCGCTCGACCCGGAGCGGCCCGGGACCTTCCGGCGCTCGGGCCGGCCCCGGCGCACCGTACGGGACTGGGCCGTCGACTTCACCGCCTTCTTCCTGGCCGTCGCCATCGGTATCACCGCCGCCGAGGAGTTGTCCCGGAACTCCGGCGTGCCCCACGCCCTGGCCGTCGCGGACCAGCTGATCGGTGCCCTCGCCTGTGCCGCGGTCTGGCTGCGCCGGCGCTGGCCGGTGGGACTGGCCCTGGCGATGCTGCCGGTCAGCGTGGTATCGGACACCGGGGGCGGCGCGACGCTGATCGCGTTCTTCTCGCTCGCCGTGCACCGTCCGTTCCGGTACACCGCCTGGATCGGGGGCGTCTCCCTCGCCCTCGTCCCGCTCTACTTCTGGTGGCGCCCCGAACCGGGGCTCCCCTTCCCGGCGGCCGTGTTCCTGTGGACGGTGATCAGCCTCGCGCTCTTCGGCTGGGGCCTGTTCGTCCGCTCCAAGCGACAGCTCATGCTGAGTCTGCGGGACCGGGCCCGGCGCGCCGAGACGGAGGCCGCGCTCCGGGCCGAGCAGGCGCAGCGGCTCGCGCGGGAGGCCATCGCGCGCGAGATGCACGACGTGCTCGCGCACCGTCTCACCCTGCTCAGCGTGCACGCGGGCGCCCTGGAGTTCCGGCCCGACGCGCCCCGCGAGGAGGTCGCCCGGGCGGCCGGCGTGATCAGGGAGAGCGCGCACGAGGCGCTGCAGGACCTGCGGGAGATCATCGGCGTGCTGCGCGCGGGCGACCCCGACGACGCCGGACGCCCCCAGCCGACGCTCGCCGCCCTCGGAACGCTGGTCACCGAGTCACGCGAGGCCGGTACGAAGGTCGTCCTCGACCACCGTGTCACCGACCCGGCCGCCGTGCCCGCCTCCGTCGGCCGCACCGCGTACCGCATCGTGCAGGAAGGCCTGACCAACGCCCGCAAGCACGCGCCCGGCGCGGAGGTCACCGTGTCCGTCGCGGGCGCCCCGGGCGACGGCCTCACCGTCGCGGTGCGCAACCCGGCGCCGCCCGGCGAGGTCCCGTCCGTCCCCGGCTCCGGTCAGGGACTCATCGGCCTGACCGAACGCGCCACGCTGGCGGGCGGCCGGCTGGAGCACGGGGCGACCGCGGACGGGGGCTTCGAGGTGCGGGCGTGGCTGCCGTGGGGCTGACGCCGTTGACGTGCCGGCATACCGAACCCCCTGTCACGCGCGCGTCATTACGGTAGGCCGCATGACTGCGATCCGACTGCTCCTGGTGGACGACGACCCCTTGGTGAGAGCCGGCCTGACCTTCATGCTGGGCGGCGCCGACGACATCGACATCGTCGGTGAGGCCGCCGACGGCGCCGAGGTCGAGGCACTCGTCGACCGCACCCGCCCGGATGTCGTCCTCATGGACATCCGGATGCCCACGGTCGACGGGCTCACGGCCACCGAACGGCTCCGCGGCCGCGCCGACGCTCCCCAGGTCGTCGTCCTCACCACCTTCCACGCCGACGAGCAGGTACTGCGGGCGCTCCGTGCGGGGGCGGCCGGGTTCCTCCTGAAGGACACCCCGCCCGCGGAACTCGTCGACGCCGTGCGCCGGATCGCGGCCGGCGACCCCGTGCTCTCGCCCACGGTCACCCGCCAGCTGATGGAGCACGCCGCCGGGAGCGGACCCGTGACCCGCCGCGCGGGCGCACGCGCGCGGATCACCCTCCTCAACGACCGTGAGCGCGAGGTCGCCGTCGCCGTGGGCCGCGGCGCCTCCAACGCCGAGATCGCCGCCGCCCTGTTCATGAGCGTCGCCACCGTCAAGACGCACGTCTCCCGCATCCTCGCCAAGCTCGGCCTCAACAACCGGGTGCAGATCGCGCTGCTGACGTACGACGCGGGGCTGCTGGAGGAGGACGGGCACTAGCGGGGCGTCCCGGCCGTTGGACGGCATGGAGGCGTGCTGCGGGAAGCGCGTGCCGTCGGTGGCGAAGGGGGAGACGCATGGGGGAGATCGTCGAACTGGGGGAGTACGGGACGAGGTTCACCGAGGACCCGCATCCGGTGTACGCGGAGCTGCGCGCCCGCGGCCCGGTGCACCGTGTGCGGCTGCCGCCGCCGATGGCGCACCACGAGACGTGGCTGGTCGTCGGGTACGAGGAGGCGCGGGCGGCGCTCGCCGACGGCCGGCTGGCGAAGGACGTCTCGAAGACCGGCTTCACGCCGCTCGACGAGGAACTCATCGGCAAGTACCTGCTGGTCGCGGATCCGCCGCAGCACACGCGGCTACGGCGGCTGATCGCGCGCGAGTTCACCGGGCGGCGCGTGGAGCGGCTGCGGCCGCGGGTGCGGGAGATCACCGGCTCACTGCTCGACGCCATGCTGCCGCAGGGCCGCGCCGACCTCGTGGAGTCGTTCGCGTTCCCCCTGCCCATCACCGTCATCTGTGAGCTGCTGGGCGTACCCGAGCTCGACCGGAAGCTGTTCCGCGCGCTGTCGACGGAGACGGTGGCGCCGACGAGCGCGGAGAGCGAGCACGACGCGATCGTCCGGCTCGCCGCCTACCTGGACGAGCTGATCGAGGACAAGCGGTGCTCCCCGCCCGCGGACGACCTGCTGAGCGACCTGATCCGCACGACGGACGAGGACGGCGACCGGCTGTCGGCGCGAGAGCTGCGCGGCATGGCCTACGTCCTGCTGTTAGCGGGCCACGAGACGACGGTCAACCTCATCGCGAACGGCGTGCACGCACTGCTCGCCCACCCCGGCCAGCTCGCCGCGCTGCGCGCCGACATGACCCTGCTCGACGGCGCGGTGGAGGAGATCCTGCGCTACGAGGGACCGGTGGAGAACGCCACGTTCCGCTATGCCGCCGAGCCGCTCGACATCGCCGGCACCGCCATCGCGGCGGGCGACCCGGTGATGATCGGCCTCACGGCCGCCGACCGCGACGGCACCCGCTTCCCGGCCCCCGACCGGTTCGACATCCGCCGCGCACCCCAGGGCCACCTCGCCTTCGGCCACGGCCTCCACTACTGCCTGGGCGCGCCGCTGGCCCGGCTGGAGGCCCGGATCGCCCTGCGTGCCCTGCTGGAGCGCTGCCCGGACCTGGCGCTGGACGGGCGGCCCGGGGACTGGCTGCCGGGGACGCTGATACGGGGGGTGCGGAGCCTGCCGGTGCGCTGGTGAGACGGTCGGTGACCGGGGGACGGACGCACGGCAGCCGTCCGGGCGCTTCGTTCGTCCACGCAACCCCTTGTTCGTCCGGGCGCCCTTTGCTCGCCCAGCCCTCCCTTGTTTGTCCGGACAATGTGACTGCACAGCTTCCCGTCAACCAGCACCGGAGCTACGCTCGGGCCGTGCCGAAACCAGAAGTGGACCAGACCGTCCCGCTCCAGCTCAGCGTCGACCGCAACAGCCCGGTCCCGCTGTACTTCCAGCTGTCCCAGCAGCTGGAGGCCGCGATCGAGCACGGCGTGCTGACCCCGGGCAGCCTCCTGGGCAACGAGATCGAGCTCGCGGGCCGCCTCGGCCTGTCCCGGCCGACCGTCCGTCAGGCCATCCAGTCCCTCGTCGACAAGGGCCTGCTGGTCCGCCGCCGCGGGGTCGGCACCCAGGTCGTGCACAGCCAGGTCAAGCGCCCGCTGGAGCTCAGCAGCCTGTACGACGACCTGGAGGCGGCCGGCCAGCGCCCCGCGACCCAGGTGCTCGCGCACACCCACGTGCCCGCCACCGCCGAGGTCGCGGCCAGGCTCGGTGTGGGCGAGGGCAGCGAGGTGCGGTGCGTGGAGCGGCTGCGGCTGGCCCACGGCGAGCCGATGGCGTACCTGTGCAACTTCCTGCCCACCGGCCTGCTCGAGCTGGAGACCGGGCAGCTCGAGGCGACCGGCCTCTACCGGCTGATGCGCGCCGCGGGTATCACCCTGCACAGCGCCCGGCAGACCGTCGGTGCCCGCGCCGCCACCCCCGCCGAGGCCGAGCGGCTCGGCGAGCCCGCGGGCGCGCCCCTGCTCACCATGCAGCGCATCACGTACGACGACACGGGCCGCGCCGTGGAGTACGGCACGCACACGTACCGCGCCTCGCGCTACTCGTTCGAGTTCCAGCTCCTCGTCCGCTCGTGACGGGACTCACCGGTGCGCTCCTGACCTCGGTGCGCTCCTGATGGCGTGCTCCTGACCTCGGTGTGCTCCCGATGAGGCTCCCGCGCGCGTGCGTGCGTGTCGGTGACGTCGCGGGCGCCCCACGGCGCGCCTCGTGAGGGCGTAGGGCAGAATCGGCGCGATGAGCACCTACCGCGACTTCACACACCGCGGCTCCGCCCGGGCCACCGTCCTGCGGACCGTGGGCACGCGCGAGCGCCGTTCGCACCTGTCCGCGCCCCGCGTGCCCACGGTCGGCATCGACATCGGCGGTACGAAGGTGATGGCGGGCGTCGTAGACGCCGACGGCAACATCCTGGAGAAGCTCCGTACGGAGACGCCCGACAAGTCCAAGAGCCCCCAGGTCGTCGAGGACACCATCGTCGAGCTGGTCCTGGACCTCTCCGACCGGCACGACGTGCACGCCGTCGGCATCGGCGCGGCCGGCTGGGTCGACGCCGACCGCAACCGCGTCCTGTTCGCCCCCCACCTGTCCTGGCGCAACGAGCCCCTGCGCGACCGCCTCGCCGGCCGTCTCGCCGTCCCCGTCCTCGTCGACAACGACGCCAACGCCGCCGCCTGGGCCGAATGGCGCTTCGGCGCCGGCCGCGGCGAGGACCACCTCGTCATGATCACGCTCGGCACCGGCATCGGCGGCGCCATCCTGGAGGACGGGCAGGTCAAGCGGGGCAAGTTCGGCGTCGCGGGCGAGTTCGGCCATATGCAGGTCGTGCCCGGCGGCCACCGTTGCCCGTGCGGCAACCGCGGCTGCTGGGAGCAGTACAGCTCCGGCAACGCGCTGGTCCGCGAGGCCAGGGAGCTGGCCGCCGCCGACTCGCCGGTGGCGTACGGGATCATCGAGCACGTCAAGGGCAACATCTCCGAGATCAGCGGCCCGATGATCACCGAGCTGGCCCGCGAGGGCGACGCCATGTGCATCGAGCTGCTCCAGGACATCGGCCAGTGGCTCGGCGTCGGCATCGCCAACCTGGCCGCGGCCCTCGACCCGTCCTGCTTCGTGATCGGCGGCGGTGTCTCGGCGGCCGACGACCTGCTCATCGCCCCCGCCCGGGACGCCTTCCGGCGCCATCTGACCGGCCGCGGCTACCGCCCGGAGGCCCGGATCGCGCGCGCCCAGCTCGGCCCGGAGGCCGGCATGGTCGGTGCCGCTGACCTGGCCCGGCTCGTCGCCCGCCGCTTCCGCCGCGCCAACCGCCGCCGCGTGGAGCGCTACGAACGCTACGCGCGGTACGCGGAGACCCGCCGTACCACCCAGGACTCCGCATGACCCCCACGACGCCCACCCTGCCGCGCCAGCCGTCGTCGCCGGAGGAGCCGTCCCGCCCGCCGGAGGACCGGCGCCACCGGATCCGGCGGCGGGCGCTGACCCTGCTGATCATCGTCCTGCTGATCGGCGTGCCCGCCGGCTACCTGGTGATCTCCGCCAACCAGAGCCGCGACAGCGGCCGGGACAAGGAGGAGAAGTACTCGGCGACCGGTCTCACCGCCGGCTGGCCCTCCCGCCTCCAGCGCCGCCTCTACCAGGTGCCCGTCCCCGGGTACTCGGCCGACGTCGCCTACTACGAGACGAACAACTGGAAGACCAGCCGCCTGTACGTGCAGTTCCTCACCAGCAACGAGGGCCTGGACCGGTTCCTCAGGAACATCGGTACGAGCACCGACGCACTGGAGGAGGACGAGATCGCCATCAGCGCCCGCGACCGGAAGACCGTCCGCTGGGACTTCTCCGGCGAGGGCCCCTGGTTCGGGCTCGTCCACGAGCAGGAGAACCCGGCGCCGACGCACACCGTCGTCGTCAACCGGTCGAACCCCAAGCACCCGATGGTGTACGTGGTGTCGCGGACGACGCCCTGACGCGGTGCCGCACCGGCCCCGGGGTCCGGGACCGATTGTCAGACCCCGCCCGTAGAGTCGAAGACGTCTGATCCGACTTGCCGGGCGGGAGGTGACCGGGCGTATGAGGGACGGGGCTGTGGCTGTGCGGACGGCCGTGAGCGGTGAGCACACCGCGTCCGCGGCGGGCGCCACGGACGTGTCCGTGCGGCTCGCCGCCGTCTTCCTGCCCGCGCCCCTGCCGCGGCAGGGGCGGATGGCCTTCTGGGACCCGGAGGGCGGCTTCGCGGGACCGGAGGACGACACGGCGGGACCCGCACCGGAAAGCGGGGCCCAGGAGGCCGTCCGGCCGGCCCCCGAGGTGTCCGGGATCACGGTCGTACGCCCGCACGGCAGCCAGGTCCGCAGGGCCGCGGTCCCCGCCGTGTCGCTGCCGCTCGGCGAGGCGCTGCCGCTGCTCGTCCGGGCCCGCCGCGACCCCGCCGCGCACCCCGCCACGGCCTGCTGGGGCGCGGCCGCGCTGCACGCCCTGCGGCTCGTCGCCCGTGGCCGGCTGCTGCCCGGTCTCACCGCCCAGGGCTACGACGCGTGGCGCGCCGGACCCCTCGACCAGGACGACATCGCCCACCTGAGGGCGGTGGCCGCGGCCCTCCCGTACGAAGGCCACGCCGTCCCGCTCCCCGGCAGGGGCCCGCTCCGGCTGCCCGAGCCCGAGGCGCTGATGCGGGCCTTCCTCGACGCGGTCGCCGACACGCTGCCGCGTACCCCGGCCGCGCCGCACGTCTCCGGCAGGCCGTTCGCGGCGGCCGGAGCGCAGCGGCTGCCCCGTGCGCGGGACTGGGCGGCGGAGGTCGCCGCGGGCATGGACGCGGGGGTGCGGATCTCGCTGCGGCTCGACCTGTCGGCGCACGCCCTCTTCGACGACACCGAGGACGCCCGGCGGGCCGGCGCGGCCGTCGTCCAGGTGCACAGCCTCGCCGACCCCACGCTCGTAGCGGACGCCGCCGCCCTGTGGGCAGGGGACGCGGAAATGGCCTTCGGGCCCCGCGCGCGTGTGGACGCCGCCCTGGCCGTCCGCCGCGCGGCCCGCGTGTGGCCTCCGCTGTACCGGCTGTGCGAGCAGGACGTGCCCGACGTCCTCGCGCTGTCCGAGGAGGAGCTGAACGACCTGCTCGGTGTCGCCGCGACCCGGCTCGGCGCGGCCGGGGTCGCCGTGCACTGGCCCCGTGACCTCGCCCGCGACCTGAGCGCCACGGCCGTGGTCCGCCCCGCGCCCGGCTCGGCCACCGACGGCACGGGCTTCTTCGACAGCGAGGACCTGCTGCAGTTCCGCTGGCAGCTGGCGCTCGGCGGCGATCCCCTCACCGACGCCGAGATGGACGCCCTCGCCGAGGCGCACCGTCCGGTCGTCCGGCTGCGGGACCAGTGGGTGCTCGTCGACCCCGCCCTCGTCCGCAAGGCCCGCAAGCGCGAGCTCGGCCTGCTCGACCCCGTCGACGCGCTCTCCGTCGCCCTCACCGGCAGCGCGGAGGTGGACGGAGAGACGGTGGCGGCCGTGCCGACGGGCGCGCTGGCGGCGCTGCGGGACCGGCTGACGGCGGGCGTGGGCACCGTGGAGCCGCCGCCGGGGCTGGCCGCCCGGCTGCGCGACTACCAGCTGCGGGGCCTCGCCTGGCTGGACCTCATGACCTCCCTCGGCCTCGGCGGCTGCCTCGCCGACGACATGGGCCTCGGCAAGACCGTCACGGTCATCGCGCTGCACGTGCGCCGCGCCCGCCGCGAGCCCACCCTCGTCGTCTGCCCCGCGTCCCTGCTCGGCAACTGGCAGCGGGAGATCACCCGCTTCGCGCCCGGCGTACCGGTCCGCCGCTACCACGGGGCCGAGCGCACCCTGGGCGACCTGGACGGCGGCTTCGTGCTCACCACGTACGGCACCATGCGCACGGCCGCGCCCCTGCTGGCCGCCCAGCCCTGGGGCATGGTCGTCGCGGACGAGGCACAGCACGTCAAGAACCCGTACTCGGCGACCGCGAAGGCCCTGCGGACCATCCCGGCACCCGCGCGCGTGGCCCTCACCGGCACCCCCGTGGAGAACAACCTCTCCGAGCTGTGGGCCCTGCTCGACTGGACCACCCCCGGACTCCTCGGCCCGCTGAAGTCCTTCCGCGCCCGCCACGCACGCGCGGTGGAGACCGGCGAGGACCAGGAGGCGGCCGACCGCCTGGCCCGCCTCGTCCGCCCCTTCCTGCTGCGCCGCAAGAAGTCCGACCCGGGCATCGTCCCCGAGCTGCCGCCCAAGACGGAGACGGACCGCCCGGTGCCGCTCACCCGCGAGCAGGCAGCGCTGTACGAGGCGGTGGTGCGCGAGTCGATGCTCGCCATCGAGACGGCCGAGGGCATGGCCCGCCGGGGCCTGGTGCTGAAGCTGCTGGGCGCGCTCAAGCAGATCTGCGACCATCCGGCGCTGTACCTGAAGGACGGGGACACGAAGGCGGGAAACGGCGCGGGCGACGGGCTCGCGGCGCGCTCCGGGAAGCTCGCCCTGCTGGACGAGCTCGTGGACACCCTCCTCGCCGAGGACGGCTCGGCGCTGGTCTTCACCCAGTACGTCGGCATGGCCCGCCTGATCACCGAGCACCTCGCTGCCCGCGCGATCCCCGTGGAGATGCTGCACGGGGGCACCCCGGTCAAGGAGCGCGAGCGGATGGTCGACCGCTTCCAGGACGGCGCGACCCCGATCCTGGTCCTCTCCCTGAAGGCCGCGGGCACGGGTCTCAACCTCACCCGTGCCGGCCATGTCATCCACTTCGACCGCTGGTGGAACCCGGCCGTGGAGGAGCAGGCCACGGACCGCGCCTACCGCATCGGCCAGACCCAGCCGGTCCAGGTCCACCGCCTCATCACCGAGGGCACGGTCGAGGACCGCATCGCGGAGATGCTCGAGTCCAAGCGGGCCCTGGCCGACGCGATCCTGGGCTCCGGCGAGTCGGCCCTCACCGAGCTGACGGACCGGGAGCTGACCGATCTGGTGTCGTTGCGGAGGCCGGCGTGAACGGGACGGAGAAGCCGCGCGGCGGCGCGGAGCGCATGGCCGATGCGGACCGTCCGGCCAGTGCGGGCCGCCCGGCCGACGTCGCCCGCCGGGCGCTGCGGGACGCGCGGGAGCGGGCCGCCAGGGAGCGGGACGCGGAGGAGACACAGCCGCCCGCGGACCGGCCCGTCACGCCGGTCGCCCCTCCTGCCGCGTCCGAGCCGGACAGCGACGGGACGGTGTACAAGGAGCCGGTGCCCGAGGAGCCGGTGGGCGGGAAGCCGGTGTCCCAGAAGCCGGTGCACGGGAAAGCGCGTCCGGGGGACGTGGCGCGGGAGGCGTTGCGGGCGGCGCGCGGCATGGGCGTGGAGGCGCCCGACGTCGAGTCGGCGCGGCAGGAGGCGCGTCCGGGCGACGTGGCACGGCAGGCCCTGCGGGCGGCGCGCGAGGTGGCCCGGGAGGCACGGACGGAGCAGGAGGGGGACGGAACCGGGCGGGCGCGCCCGGCAAGGGCCTCCGCGACGTCCCGTTCTGCCGATTCCGCGACGGCCCGTCCTGCCGGGGGCCGCGGCACCCGGCGCGAGACACCGGGGAACCGGGCCGAGGACCTACGGGCCCTGCTCGCGGGAGCCTTCGAGCTGCCTGCCGCCGACGGACGGGACGAGGGACGGGACGACGGACGGGAGACGCTCGCGGGCGACGCCCCGGAGCACGATGCGGAACGACACGTGGCGACCGGTACTTCTGCCGGTCAGGCGCCCGAATCCGGTGCGACGGGCTCAAGCCGTGTACCCCGCTCCATGGCCGCGCCCGCCCGCGACGGCGACCTGCGGCGCACCTTCGCCGCCTTCCCGCCGCGTCCCGGACACACGGAGCGGTTCGCGGAGACCTGGTGGGGCAACGCTTGGGTGGAGGCCCTGGAGGAGGGCGCCCTCGACGCGGCGCGGCTCGGGCGCGGACGGACGTACGCCCGGCAGGGGCACGTGGACGCGATCACGGTCACCCCCGGCCTCGTCCTCGGCTATGTGCAGGGCAGCAGGGCACGGCCGTACCGCACCCAGGTCCGGCTGCGGACGCTCTCCGACGCCGACTGGGAGCGCTTCCTGGACGCGGCGGCCGAACGGCCCGGTCACATCGCCGCGCTGCTCGACAAGGAGATGCCCCACTCCCTCGCCGAGTGCGGGGTACGGCTGCTGCCCGGCCCCGGCGACCTGGAACCGAGCTGCAGCTGCCCCGACCGCGGCCACCCCTGCAAGCACGCGGCCGCGCTGTGCTACCAGACGGCCCGGCTGCTGGACGAGGACCCCTTCGTCCTGCTCCTCCTGCGCGGCCGCGGCGAGCGCGAACTGCTCGACGCGCTGTCCCGGCGGAGCGCCGCCCGTGCGGCACGCGCCGCCCAGGACGAGGATCCGGCGCCCCTGCCCGGCGTACGGGCCCGCGACGCCCTGGCCAAGCGCCCGCTCCCGCCGCTGCCGGCACCGCTGCCCCCGCCCCCGCACCCGGAACAGCCCCCGGTATACCCGGGCGCGCCGGGCGGCCCCGACCCGTTCGCCCTGGACCAGCTGGCCACCGACGCGGCCGCCCGCGCGCACGCGCTGCTCACCACCGGCCGTGACCCGGTCGCCGACCTCACGCTCTGGCAGGACGCGGTACGGCTCGCCGCCGCCCGCCCCGGTTCCGGACTCACCGCAGCCACCCGCGCCCTCTACTCCTCCCTCGCCTCCGCCACCGGCCGCGCCCCGGCCGACCTGGCCCGCGCGGTGGCCGCGTGGCGTCAGGGCGGGCCGGACGGGCTCGCGGTCCTCGAAGAGCCCTGGGACCCGCCGGCGGGCCGCTTCGACCGCGCGCGGCCGCTCCTCCGGGCCGCCGACCTCCCCGCTTTCCGCCCCTGGCGCAACCGCCTCACCCACCCCCACGGCCATGTCCAGCTCCGCCTGGGCCGCGACGGCCTGTGGTACCCCTACGAGTCGGAGCCGGACCGCGACGACTGGTGGCCCCGCGGCACCCCCGACCCGGACCCGGTGGGCGCCCTCACGGGCCTGGGCGCGACGGACGACTTCTGAGCGAGCTGTCCACGGCGCGAGGCGGTGGGGCGGTGGGTGAGACGCGGCCGCCCGTCCTCCGGTACCGCCTGGACGGTCCGGAGGACACCCCGGTCGTCATCGTTCCCGTCACGTCAGGTTGGTGCCGATGGTGGCCGGGGCGTGCTGAGCGGTGGGGGCATGGACACCGTCGCCGGTGAACACGGCCTCATACCCCGCGGCGATCTCCTTGAGGGTCTGGAGGCCGTAGTTCTCCGCCCCGTTGCACCTGGCCCAGCCGTGCCGGTCGGTGTCGGCTTGGCACAGGGCGTAGCCCCCGCCGTAGAAGTCGATCCGCCGGCCGACGACCGGTTCGCCTGTGTCCGCCTCGGTCAGTTTCGCCTTCAGGCTGACGTACGGAGTCGGCAGCAGGCTGATCGATGTGGTCGACATCCACAGGATGGTCTGCTTCTGGTGATCCGGGGATTCTTTCCGGTCATCTCCCTGGTGCGCGGCACCGGTTCCGGCGAGCAGCATGACCGCGGCAGCGGCGCAGCCCACGACAGTGAGCGTCTTCTTCATCATGAGGTTCCTTCCCTGTACGGGTTCCGCCCTCCGGGGCAGAGGCCGGCCCGGGAAGGTGGCACCCGGACCGGCCTCTGCCCCGCCCGCAGGCGCAGGGGGTTCGGCCTAGAGCGGTGCGTTGGTGCCGATGGTGGCCGGGGCGTGCTGAGCGGTGGGGGCATAGACACCGTCGCCGGTGAACACGGCCTCATACCCCGCGGCGATCTCCTTGAGGGTCTGGGGGCCATAGTTCTCCGCCCCGTTGACCTCGCCCAGCCCTGCCGGTCGGTGCTGGCCTGACAGATGGCGTAGCCCCCGCCGTAGAAGTCGATCCGCCGGCCGACGATCGGCTTGCCCGTGTGTGCCTCGGTCAGCTTCGTCCGGAACATCACGGACGGTGTCGGCAGCAGGCTGACCGAGGTCGTCGACATCGACAGCATGGTCTGCTTCCGGTAGTCCGGGGACTCGTTGGAGCCGTCTCCCTGGTGTGCGGCACCGGTTCCGGCGAGCAGCATGACCGCGGCAGCGGCGCAGCCGACCACGGTGACCATCTACCTCAACATCGTGAGGTTGCCCTTCTGTGCAGGTTCCGTCCCGGGGCGGACCGCTCTGGGATCAGTGAGATCGCCCACCCAGTTCATGTGCGGCCGACTCCCTCTTCGGGGCGGCGCCGGGCAGACAAGCAGCTAACCCTCCCGTCCGCTTGTCGGTCACGCGAGGGAGAAAACCCAGATGAACACACAGGCTGACCCGAGTCCGAGCCCGTCACACGATGAGGTGACGTGATGAGGTGACGCCAAGAGGTGAGGGGGCAACGCCTCACGCGCTGCGGCCTCTCCGAGCTGCCGGTTGCTGCCGGACGTGGCCAGGGCGCGCGGGTTCCAGTCACCCGGCAGGCAGGGCGGGGCCGCTGCCCGGACGCGCGGGCGGGGTGCCGGCCGGATGTTTCGACTGTCCTGATCCGCACCTGTGCCCGGCTCGGCGGTGACCGCGGCGACGGTGATGACGTCCCTGGAGCGTCCGGTGCCTGGAATGCCTCGTCGTCCGAGAGGTCCTCCACCTGGCCACACGCGCTCGCCCCCTGCTATAGGGCGTCCGTGTGAGACGGCGAAGCCCCGCCGGGTGTTCCGGCGGGGCTTCTACGGCGCGGCGGGCTACGACGGGGTGCGGTGTCCGGCGCGGGCACCGTTGAACTCCGGTAGCCCGCTCCCGAGCACGCGGAGCAGGACCCGCGACGAACCAGTGCGCAGCCCTGCCGGACGGCCGGGCGAGGTCAGCGGTCGAGGGTGGCGTGGACGGCCGTGCTACGGGAACTTGTGCCGGTGCCGGCACCGGTGGCACGTCACGGCGCCCGCGTGCCGCTCCAGGTGACGGGAATCGTGTCGTACCCGGTGAGCAGGCGGTCGGGTTTCCAGGCGAGGGCGGACGGGGGGACGGCCAGCCGGAGGGTGGGGAAGCGCCGGAAGAGCGCGGGCAGGACGATACGGAGCATCAGCCGGGAGATCGGCGCGCCCAGGCAGCGGTGCATGCCGTGACCGAAGGTGAGGTGTGCCGGGTCGGGGCGGCGCCGCAGGTCGAGCTCGTCGGGCGAGGGGAAGCACCGTTCGTCGTGGTTGGCGGAGGGGATGGCCGCGAGGACGGCGCTGCCGGCCGGGATGCGGCAGCCGCCGACGGTGACGTCCTCCCTGGCCGTGCGCAGCAGGCTGGACTCGACGGCGTTGGTGTAGCGGAGGAGTTCCTCCAGGGCGGCATCGCCCGCTTCGGGCCCGGTGAGCAGATGACGGATCTGGTCCGGGTTCTCCAGCAGGGCGACCACACACAGTCCGAGCTGGTAGACGACGGTGTGGAGGCCGCCGATGAGCAGGAACATCGCGAGGGCCTCGAGCTCGAACTCACTGATCCTGCGCTCTTCGTAGCAGAGCCGGGAGAGAAGGGTGAGCACATCGTCCCCGGGATCCTGGCGGCGGGCGGCGATGACCGACTTGAGGTGGGCGTGCAGCGCGTCGCGGGTGGCGTCCACCTCCTCCTGGGTGTGGCCCGCCAGATCGGTGAGGACGCCGGTCCAGCCCAGCAGGCGGTCGCGATCGGTGTAGGGGATGCCGAGGTAGTCCAGGAGCACGCCGGCGGGCAGGTGGCGGCAGAGTTCCTCCATGAGGTCGACGGGGGGTTCCCGGCGGGCCAGCCGGTCGAGGTGCGTACGGGTCGCCTTCTCGATCTCCGGGCGGAGCCGGGCCACGTGGGACTCGCTGAACGCCGAGGAGACCAGCCGCCGCAGCCGGGTGTGCTCGGGACGGTCCATGTTGGCGAGGTTGGACAGCAGCAGGTGTTCGGCGATGCCGATGTCACCGAGTTTGAGTCCCGCGAGTTCGACGGCGCGGGAGAAACGGGGATCGGTGAGGACGAAGCGCGCGTCCTCGTAACGGGTGACGAAGTAGGCGGTGTCGCCGCTGGGCATGGCCACCCGCACCACCGGCTCGTCGGCGCGGAACCGGGCATAGGCGCACGGCGGCCGGGTGGCCGGAACGCGGGGGAACGGGAAGCGGTGGAGGGCGTCTTCGGTGCGCGGGGCGGGCATGGTGCCTCCGTTCGGCCGGAGCGATGCGGGCGTGGACAGCGGCGGGCCGTCAGCGGAGCTCGCCGTCCGGGGTGAGCCGGGCCAGGACCGTGTGCAGCGCCTCGGCGGCCTCGTCGGCTTCGTCGCGGGTCATGATCAGCGGCGGGGCAAGGGTCAGCGCGTGGGGACCGCCGCGGACGAGAACACCGGTCTCCGTCCGTACGGCGTCGGCCACCGAGTAGGTGCCATGGGGCAGCGGCCGCCGGTCCGTCTTGTCCGCGACCAGCTCGATGCCCAGCATCAGCCCCGTGCGGCGGACCTCGCCCACGACGTCCAGCTGCTCCAGCGGTCGCAGCGCGTCGGCCAGATACGCCCCCGTGGTGTCGGCCGCGCCCAGGAGCTTCTCGCTCTCGATGATGTCCAGATTGGCCAGGGCCACCGCGCAGCCGACGGGATGCCCGTTGTAGGTGTGCCCGACGGGGAATCCCGTGTCCCGCCCCAGCACCTCGGCGACCGCCCCGCTGGTGAGTACCGCGCCCAGCGGGAAGTAGCCGGAGGTGAGGCCCTTGGAGGTGACGATGATGTCCGCCCGTGCCCCTGTCCGCCGGCCGGCGAACCAGTCGCCGAGACGGCCGAAGGCGGTGACGACCTCGTCCAGGATCAGCAGGATCCCGTGGCGGCGCAGGACCTGGGTCACGCGCGGCCAGTAGTCGTCGGGCGGCGCGACCATACCCCCCAGGGCCATCACCGGCTCGCCGATCATCGCGGCGATCCGGTGCGGCCCGATGCGTGCGACGGCGGCCTCCAGCTCCCGCACACAGGCGTCGGTGACCTCGGCGGGACCGGCCGCCCCGCTGCGGTACGGATACGGCGCGGCCAGGTGGTGCACATGGGGCAGCATCGGGCCGAAGCCCTCGGCGAAGTCCGGGAAGCCGGAGACACTGCCGCTGCCGTACCCCACGCCGTGATAGCCGCCGAGGCGGGACAGGAACCAGGTGCGGTCCGGCTCCCCGCGCCGGTGGTGGACATAGCGCGCCATCCGCAGCGCGGCCTCGACACCCTCCGAGCCCCCGGTGGTGAAGAAGACGTGGTCGATCCCGGGAGGGGCCAGGTCCGCGAGCCGCGCGGCCAGTTCGACGGTGCGGTCGCAGGCGAAGTCCCAGAAGTTGGTGGAGTACTCCAGCCGGGTCATCTGGTCCTGCGCGGCCCGCGCGGGCTCGGGGCGGCCGTGGCCGATCTGGCACAGCCACATGCCGGCGGTCGCGTCGAGATACGTCCGGCCGGTGGCGTCACGCAGCCGGCAGCCGCGCCCCTCGGTCATCACCACCCGGCCGGGGGCGGCGGCGGGCAGGAAGGGATGGATGAGATGGGCGCGGTCGGCGGCCGACAGCGCGGACGGATCGCGGATGTCGAAGGTCATCGTTCTCCTCGCACGGTGGATACGGACACGGACGCGGGCCGGAAGGACAGGTCCGCGATGCGGAGGGTGTCGGGCACCAGCCGGGCCCACCGGTTCGGGGACGGTTCCTCCGCACCGTCCAGGCGGAACCGGGGGTCCCACGCCTCCTCCCGGCCGCCGAGATAGCGGCGCAGCTTCCGCCGTCCGCGCTCGGTGCCGAAGGCGGTCACGGTGCCGTGCCCGTACGCGGTGACCTGGCGCACCTCCCCGGTGGCCAGGTCGCAGCTGTCCACCACCAGGGCGAACCGCGGATCGGCGGTGAGCTGCTGCCCGAGCCGCGACCAGGTGCCGGTGATGACCCAGAAGACCTCGTCCTCCCACAGGAACCACACCGGCCGGACCGCGGGCCCGTTCCGGCCCCGGGTGGCCAGGTGTGCCACGCGCGGCACGGCGAGGAACGCCGCCAGGTCGAAGGGCAGCTCCGGCAGCGGCCCGAACCCTGTGCCGCCGCGCCGTACCGTCGTCAGCACGGCGTCCTCCCGGCCAGCCGCAGATACGCCCGGTGCAGCCGGCCGGCCGCCTCGCGCAGCGAGTCGAGCGGGGCGTAGGAATAGGAGAGCCGGAGCGCCGAGTGGTCGGGGGCGGAAGGGTAGAAGGCGGTTCCGGGGACGAAGGACACCTTCTCGGTGAGCGCCTCGGCCAGCAGCGCCCTGGCGTCGAGGTGTTCCGGCAGGCGGGCCCAGAGGAAGAAGCCGCCGCCGGGCGGCTCCCAGCGCAGCGCACCGTCGAAGACGCGGAGCGCGTCCATGAGCAGATCGCGGCGTTCCCGGTACACGGCTCGGGCCCGTGCCGTCTGCCCGCGGAGCAGCCCGGGCTCCCGCAGCAGGGCGAGCACCAGGTGCTGGAGGAGCGCGGAATTGCCCAGGTCGGCCGCCTGCTTGAGGGTGTGGAACACCGTGGCGAGCTCGCTCGGCGCGGTGAGGTGACCCAGGCGGGCGGCGGGGAAGAGCACCTTGGAGAAGGACCCCAGGGTGATGACCCGGCCGGACAGGGCGCTCAGCGGCGGCCGGGGCGCGGGCGGGGTGAAGTACAACTCGCCGTACGGATTGTCCTCGATGATCAGAAAGCCGTACCGCTCGGCGAGGGCGGCGAGTGCGGCCCGCTGGCCGGAGGTGAGGGTGCGGCCGCTCGGGTTGGCGAAGTCGGGCACCAGATGGACGGCCTTGACCGGCCGCCGCCGTACGAGGACGGTGAGCCGTTCCAGCCCGGGGTCCCCGGCGATCGGTACGGCGGCCACGTCGGCCCGGTACAGCCGCAGCACCTGGAGCGCTCCGGTGTAGGCGGGGCGGTCCACCACCACCGTGTCACCCGGGTCGACGAGGGCTTGGCAGATCAGGTCGAGGCCCTGCTGGGCGCCGTGCGTGATGACCACCTGCCCGGTCGCCGTGGGCCGCCCGGTGCCGTGCCGGTGCCGGGCCGCCAGCAGCTCGCGCAGCTCGGGCAGGCCGGAGGTGTCGCCGTACTGCAGGGCATGCGGGTGCGTCCGGGCGAGCTCGGCGGCGATACGGGTGACGGCCGCCGTGGGCAGCGCCTCGGGGGCCGGGCTCCCGGCGGCCAGTGGGATGACGCCCGGGTCGCCGGCCGTGCGGAAGGCCTCGCCGATGGGGGAGGGGCCGAGGCCGCGGGTGCGGGCGGCCAGCCGCGCGCGTAGGGACCCGGCGGCCCCGGCGCTGTTCACCGCAGATCCGTGAGCTTGGGCAGTACGTCACTGCCGAGCAGCAGCAGGGAGCGCATCGCCTCCTCGTGGGTGGCGTCCCCGAAGCGCAGGTGCAGGCTCGGCTCGGCGCCGGGGTACCGGGCGGCGATGCGGCGCAGGCCCTCGATGGCGTCGGTGGCGTCCCCGACGACGGCGGTACCGGCCTCGAGCAGATCGGAGAGCCGGGTGTCGCGGGCGGCCGCCTCCATCTTCTCGTAGCCCGGATAGGCGGCCGAGTCGACGCCGCGCCAGGTGGCGTACGCCTCCAGCTGCTTGCGGCGGTAGTCCGCGAAGGCGCGCTCGGCCGTCTCCCGCGCCCGGATCCGGTCCTCCGCGAACGTGGCGTGCAGACTGATGTGCAGCCTCCCCGGGCCGGTGTGCCCGGCGGCGGCGCGGGCTTCGCGGTAGCCCTCCAGCAGCTCGGTGACCCGGTCGTGCCCGGCGACGCCCGGGATGACCATCAGGTGGTAGCCGTTCTCCCCGGCCCAGGCGAAGGTCTCGGGCGACGCGGTGGCGGCGATGAACACCGGGGGGTGGGGCTGCTGGGCGGGCCGGGGCAGCAGCGCGGGCAGCGGTCCGAACCGGTGGAAGGTGCCCTCCCAGCGGAACCGCTCCTCGGTCCACAGCCGCCGCACCGCCGTGACGCCCTCGCTGAGCCGCGGCCGGCTCTCCGCCATGTCGATGCCGAACGCCGCGAACTCGGTGGGCAGGAAGGCCCGTCCGAAGCCGGCGTCCAGGCGCCCGCGGGAGAGGTTGTCCAGTACGGACAGGGACGCGGCCAGCTTCACCGGATGGGTGAAGGCGGGCACGACCGCGCCCGTCACCAGCCGCACCCGGCTGGTGCGGGCCGCCACCGCGCAGAGCAGGGCGATCGGGTCGGGGCTGTAGCCGCCCCAGGCGTGCAGATAGTGCTCGACCACCTTGATGTGCGACAGGCCCACGACCTCCGCCGCCTCGCACAGCCGCAGGCACTCGCTGTAGAAGCGGTCGGCCGGCTGCTCGCCGGGGGCCACGGTGGGCAGGATGTTCAGCCCGATCCTCATCGGGGCGCGCTCCTTTCCGTGTCCGGGGTGCTCACGCAGCCGCCGCAGGCCTCAGGGACGTGTACAGACATTCGTGTACAGGTTCCAGAACTGCGTGTCCGCGTAGGCGACCTCGGACAGCATCCGTGCGGTCGCGCGGGCGACGCGGTCGGGAATCACGTGCGGCTCGCCCGCGGCCTCCGCGCGCAGCTGCACCTCCGCGGCCCGCTCCATCACCACGTGCAGCCAGGCGGCCTCGGCGACGGTGCGGCCCCCGGTGAGGAAACCGTGGCTGCGGAGGATGACGGCCATGCGGTCACCGAGCACCGCGGCGATCCGCTTGCCCTCCTGCCGGTCGGTGACCGGCCCGCCGAACTCCTCGTAGACGGCGTGTCGTTCGAACAGCACGCAGGAGTCCTGGGTGATGGGGTCGAGCGGCCTGCCGAGGGCCGACCACGCCTTGCCCAGCGGCGAGTGGGTGTGGGCGAAGGCCACCAGATCGGGCCGGGCCCGGTGCAGCTCACCGTGGAGCGGGTCGACGGAGGGGTTGAGCTCGCCGTGCCCCTCGACCACCGTGCCCGCGGGGCCGACCAGCAGCAGGTCGTCCCCGCGCAGCCGGCGGAAGTCCACGCCCAGCGGGTTGACCCAGTAGCAGCCGTCCCGGTGCGGGTCGCGGGCGCTCACATACCCGGCGAGGCCCTGGCCGTAGCCGAGGGCGCCGAGCAGATGGACCGCGTCCACCAGCTGCTGTCGGCGGGTGGCCCGGGCCTCGTCGGCACTCATCGTCGTACTCCTGTCGTCAGCGGGCGTCGTAGACGCAGCGGAAACCGACTTCGTTGTGCCGGTCGGTGAGCAGGTCCTTGCCGCGGTAGTACGTGGTGAGACAGACCGGCGGCGAGGTCCAGGTACCGCCGCGCAGCACATGGAAGGCCTCGGGACGGTTCATGAACTCCGCCGGGCGGCGGCCCTTGAAGAAGGGGTCGAGGTCCTGCCGGGTGAAGAAGTTGGTCCGGGTCATCTCCCAGACGTTGCCCGCCATGTGCAGGGCCCCGCAGGGGCTCGCGCCCCGCGGCATCGAGTCGGCGGGCAGGACGGGTGCGGGGGGCCAGGTGAGGGAGGTCCGCACCAGCAGCTCCTCCAGCTCGGCGAGATCTCCCGGTTCTTCGGCGCCGTAGGCGGACAGCACACAGTGGGCCCTGTCGCCGTCCCACTCGTCGCCCCACGGGTAGCGGCGTCCGTCCGTGCCCCGGGCCGCCTTCTCCCATTCGTCCTCCGAGGGCAGCCGTCCTCCGGCCCAGCGTGCGAAGGCCCAGGCGTCGTACCAGTCGATGCCGGTGACGGGGAGCGCGGGGTCGTTGAAGCGCGGATCGCGCGAGTGGGCCGGAGTGCGGTCCTTGCCCTCCGGCTCGTCGGGGTGGCCGAACTCCGCGGAGTCGCCCACGTCCGCGAGGAAACGTGCGTAGCGCTCGTTGGTCACCGCCGTGCGGTCGATGTGGAAGGCGGGCAGGGTGACCACCCGGGGCGGGTTGTCGGTGTCGTCCATCCGGAAGGGGCCGTCGCCCGTCGCCTCGGCTCCGGCGATGAACGGCCCGCCCGGCACCAGCACCGCGTCGGAGAGGTCGGGCGGGCGCCGCCGGGCCTCGACCTCCTCGCGCAGCGGCTCGAACAGCTCGTCCTCCAGCCGTCGCAGCTCGTCGGGGTCCCGGGAGCCGAAGATCTCCCACAGGGCCCTCTTGGTGAACGCGGCTCCGCAGCCGACCGGCTTGCGTGCCCGGTCGGGGCGGCTGAAGTTGCTCGGCCAGCCGGAGATCCGGATGAGGTCGCGAGCGGCTTCCGGGATGCGATGGGCGCCTACCGCCCGGATCGCCGTGAACGCCACCCAGTCGACATCGTCGTGCGTCGCCGCGCACAGCGCCGCCCTGGCCGCCGGATCGCCGGTGAAGCGATCGGCCAGGGCCGTGACGCTCAGCCGCCGGACATTCCAGTCGCCGTGGCCGGCGGACCAGGCGCACAGCCGGGCGACCGTGGCGTCCGTGGCGGGCAGGGCCCCGAGCTCCCGCTCCAGCAGGCGCAGACGCTCGGCGTACGCCCCGTCGTCCAGTTCCTGCAGCACTTTCTCATCGGCCAGCTCGTCCAGCACGTCGCCGTCCCGCCTTTCCCGCTCCGTCTGCCGTCGTCCGTCCCGCGCCGGCGTCGCGAGGGTGTGCTCCGGGCTCTTAGGCAGAGCCCGGAGCACACCGTTCGCGGCATGCGGCGCGGATGTCACCACTTGGTCGCCGCTTCGCCGGCCTCACGAGAGGCGAGGAAGTCCTCAGCAGTCATGGAGTTGTCACCTCCTCCCCGCAGCACTCCGCGGCCCTTCCGGGTCAGAACGGACGGTTCTTGGGGTCCGGGTAGGTGAGCTGGAACAGCTGGCCCACGTTCCGCCGCATCCGGGTGTAGAGGTCCTGGAGTTCGTCCACGACCTCGGGAGGGATGGAGAGATCGCGTGCGACCTCGTAGATCTTGGCGAGCTCGCGCGGGTGCAGAATGCCGTCCGCGGAGCAGGCGCGGATCGCGTCGAAGACCAGCGCGCGGGCGGACGCGTGCACGTCCTTGTCCCGGCTGAGCAGGTTCTGGATGTCCTCCGTCGCCGGGTAGTTGCGCAGTTCCTCGATCAGGGCAGGCTGGCCGCCCATGCCGGCGATCAGGCTGAGCACGTAGTTGCGCTCCTCGTCCGCCAGCTCTCCGTCGGCGTTCGCCATGACCAGCAGGGCCTTGGCATAAACCTCGAAATTCGACGGCGTCGGTGGTTTGTCGAAACCCCAGAACTCCCGGAACAAGAACTGCAGTCGCAGTTCGTCATACGACGCGTTGGTTACCGGCATGCTGCACCTCCTTCTTGGCTGAAGCATGTGGATAGCGCAGGCCGGGACACTAGCAAAGGGCCGGAGGCGGGGAAAGGGTTTCGCTTCCTGCGGCCGTGGATTCGGCCACCGTATCGGAATGCATTGCAATCTTCGTTTCCGGCTGGAGGCGGCTCTGTACACCGATGGTATTGAGTTCCCCGCACCCCGGAAATGGAGGTACCTATTCCTGCAGATGCCCGCCGGAGGAGCCCGGACCGGTCTTCGTCGGCATAGTGGCTTTCACCGCAAGACCTGGTATTGCTGGACCGCAGCGGCTCGGTACGAAGGGCCGGCTCCGGAAGACCGGGATGAACAGAGGCCCCGGAACTGTCCACCATGGCAACCGGCCATACGGCACTGAGCAGTTCCTCCGCTCCCGATGTCTCACCTGCCCCGCCTGCGCCGGGGCGGATGAGAGTGCCGCGCCCGGCTGCATACTTCAGGGAGTGCACGGGCTGGATACGCGGGAAGCGGCTCCCCGTCGCCGCTTCCTGAGCGGCAGGCCCCCGGATGTCCGGGACGCTGTGTCGCCGGGCCGCCGAGATCGAGGCCGCGCTCTGTGCGCGGTGCAGGGCTCCCGGTTCGGGATCGACATGGTCTGGACCGTGACGGGGGCGCGGTGCGGGTGGCTGCGGCTTCCGGTCAATCAGCCGCGGTCGCCAATAGCGCGTGATATCCGCGCACGCTCCCGCATTTCACGGACCGATGGTCGGACGCTTCCGCGCATGTAACCGTTCTCGACCGCCCTCGCTTCTGAGGCGCTGGCCTGCATAGGAAGAGGAGAGAGTGATCGGTCGACGCATGACCGGATGTGCCTTCGCCACCTGGATGCCGACCTCGAAGGCAATGCACACTTACTGTGCTCGCTTCGAACATCTCGATGTCGGTTCGATTGACGTTGTGTCGGAAGACTTCGTGAAGGAGGGGCCCACGTGAGCAACGGCGACAGCACCATCTACAAAGTCATGGTCAATGGCGAGGAGCAGTACAGCATCTGGCCTGCGGACAGGGAAGATCCGCTCGGCTGGAGGGGCGCGGGCAAGACCGGGACGAAGGACGAGTGCATGGCGTACATTCAGGAGGTCTGGACGGACATGCGTCCGCTCAGCTTGCGCAGGCAGATGGGAGACGCGTAGTCGCGCAGTCTCCGTACTCGCGTTTTCCTTCGTGTTCCCGACGAGTTCCCGACAGGTCGATGCGATTCCACGCCGGGCGCCCGACATTGTTGTCTGTGCCCGCTCCCGCGGAGCGGGAGGGACCATGCGGTTGCGGAGGCCGATCGGAGCCGGCGCTGCGTGCGCACAAGCACCGGTGCGCGAGGCAGCCACACTCCGGTGACAGCGCGTCGGACTGCCGACGGGGCGCGTCCCGATCGAGGTCGGCCGGGAAGCCGGCGCCGTCACCGTCCTGACCGCCCACATGGGCCGGTGGCGGCTCCTTGACCTGTCATCCGGTCCGGAGGCGACCAAGCCGGCCCAATCGCCCAGCGCTCGGTCTGCTCGCAGGCGTCGGCCCGCTGAGGGCGAGGCCGCCCTCGGCGTGGACACGCACCGGGATGTCCACGCCGAGGACGCGGTCTCCTCGCTGGAGACCGTCATCGGCACCGAGTCGTTCCCGGCCGTCATGCTGCCCGTCCCTTCCACACCCGTCCGGCGCACCGCAGCCGACTCGAGAGCCCGCTGCAGAAGTCGCTGGTAGCCGGCCTACGACGGGAACCGGCCCGACCGTACGGCCCGTCGCCTGCGCGGGACGTCGGGCCCGGTCGATGCGCGGGCCGCGAGACAGCCACTTCACCTCGTTGTGCGCAGCCACAGGACTCTGCCGCCTGACCACCCGCAAGATCGCCAACAGAGTCACAGCATTGGCCCTAGGAGCAGTTGTCACTAGGTGAGTTGCAGCGTCCATAGTGGGCAGCGTTGCACTGAGGTTCTCCTCTCCTGAGTACCCGAGGACGCGGCGACACCACGACTCTTGCGGCCGATGCCCGGCATGCGACCCGGGGACTCTTCGCGGCCAACCCAGGACGTATGCTTCGCTTCCGCGAAGTCCAACGCACTTGTGGGCCTCTGAGAAAGTATTTTGGTACGCAGGTGCGGCACCTTCGCTCAGTACGGCCCCGTTTCCACGAAGCATCCGGCCCTTCCCCTATCACCCACTCACGCGCATGTGCTCTTCGGCGCGTCGCTCGAGCGCCTCCGGGGACACGTCCTCGACATGGGTGGCGATCGTCCACCGGTGGCCGAACGGGTCGGTGAGCTGCCCTGTCCGGTCACCGAAGAAGTTGTCCTGGACTTCTCGCTGCTGCTTCGCTCCGGACTGCAGCGCCCGGGCGAAGGTGGCGTCGACGTCCTCGACAAACAGGTAGAGGGTGACCGGGGTCCCGCCGAGAGTCTTGGGGCTGGGCAGGCCGGCCTCCACCCACTCGTCGGACAGCATGACGATTGTGCCGCCGATGTTGACCTGCGCGTGCATGATCTTGCCGTTGGGAGCGACGTGACGGGACAGTTCCTCGGCCCCGAAGGCCTCGCTGTAGAAGGTGATCGCCTCGCTCGCGGCGTTCACGGACAGATACGCCGTCAGCTCCGGATATCCGTCCGGAATTGCGTTGACCATTTCTGACCTCCGTGCTGTTCGATTGCTAGGCCGTTTCCGACGGGCTCTTGGGACCGTCCCCGGACCGTTGTGGGCGGGCCCGATGAGTCAGCCGACGCCTCGCTGGGCGCCTCGCGTAGTGCCACCCGGCCCGATGATGTCTGACCAGGAGCCATTAGAAGCGCCCTGGTCGGCGGTGAGCTGATCGAGTGCGTCGAGAAACGTCCGCAGCTCGTTCTCCGTGCCGAGCGATACGCGCAGATGGCCGGGGAATCCGAATATTCCGGTGTCCCGCACGAGAATGCCGTAGTCCTTGGCGAGCGCGTTCTGCGCCTCGGCGGACGCGACGACCTGGACGGCGACGAAGTTCGTCACCGACGACAGGTACCGGTACCCGCGCCGCTCCAGTTCCGCGCAGAACCACTTGCGCCGTTCGGCCGTGCCGTCACGGATCTCACTGAGGAACCGCTGATCGGCGAGCGCGGCCAGTGCCGCGGCCTGTGCGACACGGTTGACGCTGAACGGGAGGACGTTCAGCGTCCGGCGGACCTCGGCGATGAGATCGGCGCGGCCGATGGCATATCCGATCCGCAGGGCCGCCAGCCCGTATGCCTTCGAGAAGGTACGCAGCGCGAGCACCGGAGCGCCCCGGTCGAGGAAGTCCCTCGTCTGTGGCAGGCCCGGGTCGCTGAACTCCTGGTACGCCTCGTCGAAGACCAGAGGCACCTGGCCGGCGTGCGCCGCGGAGACCAGAGTGCCGAACGTGTCCCTGGACAGCGCGGTTCCAGAGGGGTTGTGCGGATTGCACACGTACCCGATGCCGTGATGGAGAAGCCGGTCCGCGAAAGCCTCCACGCCGATGTCGGCATACCGCAGTGGCAGGGCGACCGCCCCACGCCCGATGCGTTCCAGGGCCTCCCGGTAGCCGGGAAAAGTACCTGCGGTGACCAGGCCGGGGTGGGAGAGTTCACCGAGGCTCAGTGCGGTGGCCAGCACCAGCTCGTCGCTGCCGTTGGCCACCGCGATCTGGTTCTCGCGTACGCCCCAGTGCTCGGCGAGGGCCTCGACGAGGCTCTCCCTCTGCGGCGCCGGATAGCGGTTGACCCGTTCCAGCGCGGCGGTCGCCGCGGCGACCGCCGAGGGGCTCGCGCTGAACGGGCTCTCACTCAGGTGCAACCTCACCATCGTGTCTGCGTCCGGCACGCTGGTGTTGTACACCGTTGGCTCCGGCCGCGTCGGCGCACTCACAGGTCGGATCCCAACAGGATGCCGAAGCAGTAACTTCCCACCGCGGCCTCTTTGGTGACGAAGTAGTGCTCGCTGCCCGCCGGAATGCGCATCACCGCCGGCGAGATCAGTTCATGACGCACCCCGGCCAGATGCACCTCGATGCGAGCCTGGCCCGGAGTCGGCGAGATGAGGAAGTAGATCTCGTCGACCTCGTGGGTGTGCGGCTCGGCGACCGGCTTGTCCACGAGGGTGCTGAGCTCACCACCCGCGATCTGGACCGGCATGCCGTCGAACATGTCGGCGGTGAGGTAGAAGGGCGCGGGCTGCTGGTGTCCCGCCATCGCAAGCGGAACGGGAAGCCGGGACACTATCTCGGCGGCGACGCGGGTCACGCTGCCTCCAGTACGAACAGATAGGTGTGCGGGGCGCCGAAGGGCACAGCACGGCGCATATGCATGCCTCCCCTGTCGAAGAGATCCTCGTAGGCCTCACGGGTGTAGATGGGAACGCCCATGAGCGCGTGGGCAAGTTCAAAACCGTCGGAGAAGACCGGCAGGGTGTTCTCGCCGTTTCGCGGCCGCACCGTGGTGTCACCCAGCAGGAACGTGTTCGCCTTGGGGAAGGCCGCACGCAGCCGGGGAATCACCTGATCGCGGCGCTCCGGGTCGACCAGAAGGTCGTGCAGGAACATGAAACTCATCACGACGTCGGCTTCGCCGGCGTCCTTGACCTGGTGCCCGTTGAAGAGGATGTCGAGTACGTCGGCGCACACCGGTGTGACCGTGCCGTCGAGGCCGTACCGTTCGACGGTGCCGACCGCGAGCTCGGTGGCGGATTTGCTGATGTCGATGCCGATGCCACGGCTTCCAGGGCGTGCCTTGACCAGCCGGGCAACCCGTTCGCTGACGCCGGCACCGAGGTCGACGAGTGTCGTGAAGTCGAGCTCGGCGATCTCCTCGTCCAGGATGTGCCGCATGAGAGCGGTGTCCGCCTGGGCCGAGCCGAGCGCCACCATCCCCTCGTCGCGATGGAGGTCGACGCCGAAGCGGCGCTCCCCGCGTGCGACGGCGGCGCCGTTCGCGAAGACATCGTGGTAGCCTCCGACGCCCCAGGTGAAGAAGCCGAGCGTCCGACGGACGTCCTCCCCCGTCGGAGTCGCCTCGACGCGGTCACCGCGCGATTGCAGGTATCCGAAGGATTCGGCGGCGCGGACGAGGGCATGGACGATCGTCTCGTCCAGCTCGTTCTCCCGGCAGAACGAGGAGACCTCGACGGAGCCGTCGTCCTGGAGTTTCCGGAATATTCCAAGGCGCTCCAGTGTGTGCACCACGTGCGCACAGATGAAGCCGTTGAAGGCGGTATCGGGGTTCAGCGGTGTCAGAGCCTCGCCCTGCCACTGCGCGGTGAGGGTTTGTGCCGAAGACAATCGTCTACACCTCTCGGGAAAGCGGCGGACGGGTGGGGAGCGCGCCGTCCGCCGCGATAACGGCCTGGTCAGAAGGTTCCGAGCCGGGCCAGGTTGGTGGCCAGCGAGTACGGGGTCAGGTCCACCCCGGGCTGGTGCCCCAGGTAGAGGTCACGGACGATCTGGCCGGTGACGGGCGCCTGTGCCAGTCCGTGACCGGTGAATCCGGCGGCGAAGAGAATGCGCTCGTGCTTGCCGCCCGCCTTGCCGATGAGGGCCGACTTCGTCGGCGTGACGTCGAGCGTTCCGGTCCACGCGCTGTGCAACTCGACGTTCTTCAGGCGCGAATACCACTTCGGCAGCTCGTCGACGGCCGCCTGGAACCATATGTCCCGCATTCCGTCCTGCTTGGAGATGCGCTCCAGGCCGACGAGGAGGGACTTGCCCATGCCCATCGTCTTCAGACCGGACACGGGGTGGAGGGTGAACGGCAAATTGTGCACGTCGCCCTCGGTGACGAGCGGGTCGGTGTGCAGCAACTCGGCGAACTGCCCCCACACCGGCAGGTTCAGGCCGGTCAGCTTGGCGACGTCACCACTCCACGGTCCGGCCGCGATGACGATCGCCTCCGCGGTGAAGTCACCCGACGTCGTGCTGACCACGCCGCTGCCGGCGTCCAGCCCGGTCACGGTGATGCCGCTGAGCAGCCGCGCGCCGAGCTTCTGCGCGCCCTCGGCGTATCCCTGGACGATCACCTCCGGCTTGACGCGGTACGTCTGCGGGTTCAAGATCGCGGCCTCGATGGTGTCCGGGTCGAGCCAGGGGTTGAGCTCCACCGCCTGCGCGGCGGTGAGCAGTTCCAGCTCCGCGCCGGCCTCGCGCTGGTCGGGCAGCTCCGCCTCCAGCTCGGCCGCCTGCTGCGGGCTGGTCAGCACCGTCAGCAGCCCGAGGTCGGCCAGTCCGAGATCGACCCCCATGCCGCCGGCGAAGGTTTTGAAGTCGGCCAGGCTGCGTGCCGCCAGCTCGGAGTCGTGCGGCTTCCTCGGGAAATAGGTGCGGA
Source organism: Streptomyces poonensis (assembly GCF_014650915.1). Taxonomy (GTDB): domain Bacteria; phylum Actinomycetota; class Actinomycetes; order Streptomycetales; family Streptomycetaceae; genus Streptomyces; species Streptomyces poonensis. The sequence goes on from NZ_BMVW01000023.1 coordinate 62,449, forward strand.
ACGCGCGGGCGGTCTGGGACGTGGTCGCGGCACCGAACTGATTCTTCTCCAGCAGGAGGACGTCGACGCCCGCCTTGGCGCAGTGGTAAGCGATGGACGTACCGATCACCCCACCACCTATGATCAGCAGTTCGGCCGTGTTCTTCTGCTCAGACATCAACACTCCTCGTAACGGTCGGACGGTTAGTCCACCTGTCGCCTTCCGCATTCCACGGGAACAGCTGGAGATTCCAGGCACCGATGGAATTGACGTACGTCGCCATCTGCGCCATCAGTGCGACGAAGTCTTCGCGGGTGGTGATGCCGTCAAGGGCGGCAACCACCTCTTTGGTGATATCCCACAGTGTGTTCAATCCGCAGTAGCCGAGGAACTCGGTCGGCTTGACCAGCAAGATTTTGGCCATTTCGAGCAACGCCGAGAGCGGCACCTCGGTCAGCCGGGCCGCACGCACGAGACTCGTGTAGGAGACATAACCCAGCGGCCTGGTCTCACCATTGACGGCGACCAGCGTCGTCAATACCGAGTTCTTCGTTCCGGCCCCGGACGGGAATTTTCCGTCATGGATGTCGATCAGTTCCTCCGTTGGACCGACCAGCATGCGCTCGGTTTCCGCGGCGATCCGCTCGACCAGCGCGCGGACCCGCTCGGACTCAGCGGTCATCCGCCGTACGCCGTGGCCGGCCGGCCCGTCCACCCGCCGCACCTGGGCGATCACGGGCTCACCGTCGCGGTACACGGAGTCCCAGATCAGCTGGCCGATTTTCGGCAGCGACTCGACGTCCTCGGGTGCGACCGAGCCGATCGGCGAGGTCGGCATCGGCTCGGTCAGTTCGCCGTACTTGATGGTCAGGTGCTGCACAGCGGAAAGGAACACCGTGCCGTTGGGCTGGATCTTTCGATTTACTTTGTAATCCGGAACCGCGTGCAGTAAATCGTGCGCCGGCGGCACGTGGTACATGCAGTCACCGGCCACAAGTGCGTGACCTTGCAGAGTCCGGTATGGCAGTGCTGCCCAGAGCGGCTCGACACAGTCTGCGTTGCGGCCCTCGTCGAGGGTGATCCGGATCCTGGCGCCGATCGACTCCCAGGCGATCTCAATCTGGCGCATTACGCCCCACTTCGTTGTGCTCGACCCCTGTTGCCGGACGAAGCGCACGACAGGTTCAGGGGAATTGGGTTCCAGTAACGGGCAAGATGCCGTCACGAACGACTATAGGAGCGGTGGCATTCAGTCGGCCAACAACAGTGGCGCCTTTGTCAGGATGCCGGTTGTTTGTCACCTCGCGCCCTGCACCTCATTGCAGGCATGCCAAATGCCGGCACCTGCCGGGCAGGCACCGACTTTATCGGCACGATCAGCCAGAAGGCATGTACGTCGGAGCCCTCAGCCCGCTCCCCCCGTCGGCATATGGGCCTGATTCGTGCTCCCCGGACTTGCCGCGGGCGCCTGGGCCGCAGGATGCGCCAGCCTCCACGCACAGAGCAGCGCGATCAAGCAGATCGCGATGGGCAGCACCCCGGTCTCCCGCAGGGCTTCGACGAACCCGTCCCGGAGCACCGCGTCACCCACACTGCGGATCCTGTCGACGGCATCGGGCGGCTGGCTGAGGGACAGTGTGCCGGCGAAGGTGTCACCGCCCCGCAGCGTGGTGGAGCTGGTTCCGGCGAAGTGGTCGATGAACGAGGCGCTGGCCTCCGGAGGCAACTCGGCCGCCCGCTGGACGGCATGCTCGCGCGGTGAGGCGCTGAGCCGGTTCTGCAGCAACGTGCCGACGGCGGATCCGCCGAGCAACGCGCCGATCTGCCGGGTGGTGTGGAAGACGCCGGACGCCCCTCCGGCCAGTTTCGGGTCCAGGACATCGACGGCCAGGTTGGCCGTGAGGACGAACACACAACCGATACCGATGCCCGTGATCGCCAGAGTGGGCACAAACTGGCACGGGCGTGCGCCGGAGTCGGCCTGAACCGCCAGCAGGGCCAGGCCGACGGCGTACGCGGCCAGGCCGAGTATGAGCAAGGGCTTGCGGCCCATGCGGTCGGACAGCCAGCCACCGATAGGGGCGACCAGGCCCGATGCGAACGAGGCCACGGCCAGCGTGATTCCGGCCCTGCTCAGCGACAGGTGCAGTACGAACTGCAGACAGATCGTCATGGGCAGTGCCAGGCCGATCATCGCGGAGCCGAAACACAGCATGGTGGCGCTGGCCACTGAGGAGCTGCGGTTGGCGAACAGGGCAAACGGTACCAACGGCGCCCAGCGCTGCGCCCGTTGCACGGACACGAAGACGGCGAGCAGTAGCCCGCCGCAGGCGAGCAGCGACCAGATCGACAGGGGACCGGTGACGGTGCCCCAGTGGTACCGCTCGCCTTCGAGCAGGCCGAAGCTGATGGCGAACAGCGCCAGACAGATCAGAATCATGCCGGGGCTGTCGAACCGGTGCTGGGCGCCCGGTCGTGGGTCGGGAACGACCACCGCCGCGAGGATCAACGTGAGAAGGCCGATCGGCACGTTCACCAGGAAGATCCACTGCCACCCCAGTGCGTCGACGAGCACACCACCGAGCAGTGGACCGCTCACCGTGGACAGCGCGGCGACCATGCCACACACCCCGATGGCGGCTCTCCGCCGGTTCGGCGGGAACAGCATCGTGATGAGGACGAACGTCTGTGGGCCGAGCATGGCGGCGCCGATGTCGGCGAGGACGCGGGCGGCGATCAACTGGTAGGCACTCGTCGCGGCGCCGCAGAGCGGGGAGGACACCGAGAAGACGACGAGGCCGGCCACGTAGAGCTGTTTCAGCCCGAACCGGTCTCCCAGCCTGCCCGCGGCGATCAGCAGCACGGTCAGGGCGAGCACGTGACCGTTGACGACCCACAGGACCTGGTCGAAGCCAGCGTTCAGGTCGGTCTGGATGGCGGGAATGGCGACGTTGACGATCGAGGTGTCGAGCAGCGTCATGAAGAACCTGGCGCACAGCACGCCCAACACGTCCCAGGGGCTGTTCCCGATGCGCACTCCCGCTCCTCGGGTGGTCATGCCCCGTTGCGGGCCAGTGAGAACGGCGTGATGTCGACCTCGGGCCGCCGACCGAGATGAAGATCGCGGATAATCTTGCCGGTGGCGGGCGCCTGGCCGAGTTCGTGGCCGGTGAAGCCGGCGGCGAAGAGGATTCGCTCGTGCCTGCCGCCCGCCTTGCCGATGAGCGCCGTCCTCGAGGGCGTGACGTCGAGGGTTCCGGTCCAGGCACTGTGCAGCTCGACGTCTCGCAGCCGCGGGTAGCGTTGTGCCACCTCTTGGCGAGCCGCCTTGTACCAGATGTCCCGCATACCCTGCTTCGTGGAGAAGCGCTCGAGTCCAACCAGAAAGGACGGCCCGATTCCCATCGTCTTCAGTCCGGCGTCGGGGTGGAACGTGAACGGCGCGTTGACGTCGGCCTCGCCGACTGGGGCGGTGCGGAACAGTTCGGCGTACTGGCCCCACAGCGGCAGCTTCAGGCCGGCCATGTCGGCGATGTCACTAGTGCGCTGCCCGGCAGCGATGACGATCGCCTCCGCGGTGAAATCGGCCCGGGTAGTGCCGACGTGGCCGGTGGACGCGTCCAACTCGGTGGCGATTGTGTTGCTCAGCACGTGCGCGCCGTGCTCGCGCGCACCCTCGCTGTAGGCCCGGAGCACCTCGTCGGCCCTGAGGTGGATCATCTGCGGGCACCAGACCGCTGCCTCGACGTCCGCCGGGTCCAGCCAGGGGTTGCGCCCGATGGCCACCGCGGTGGTCAACAGCTCCAGTTGCACGCCGGCTTCGCGCTGTGCGGGCAGCTCCGCCTCCAACGCGGCCGCCTGCTCCGGGGTGTCCGCCACGACGAGCATCCCGGTCTTCGTAACTCCGAGATCGGCGCCCATGGTGGCATCGAACGAACGGAAGTCGTCCAGGCTGCGCGCCACCAGTTCTGAGTCGTGCACCCGCCCCGGGAAGTAGGTGCGGAACGCGCCCGCAGTCTGTGTCGCGGTGGATTCGGGCTCTGCCGGTTCCAGGAGGACAACATCAATTCCCGCCTCCGCACAGTGGTAGGCAATCGACATGGCGATCACGCCGGTACCGATGATCAGTAATTCTGTCGTGTTCCTCTGCTCAGGCATGCGCGATCTCCCGTGACGTGACCTACCCGCAGCGACACCGGCAACGTATCAGTGGCAATAATTCACTGGGGTCAGAAAGAACGAGCTTTGTCATCTTCCCGTCCGGGCAGAAAAGGCCGCCCTTTGTCTCGGCGGCCTCACATGTCCGACGGGTGGCCGATGCCGGCCAGTACTTTCGCGGCGTGTGCCGCCGAGGCAAGGGTGACGTGCCGATGCCAGCCGGGGTAGGACCGCCCGCTGAAATCCCAGATGCCGATCTGTTCGAACATTACCTCGAGGTCACGGTCGACCTGCCCCAGGAGTTTGGTCAGCCTCACCACGGAGGCGCTCGGCATCGACGTCAGGGTCGTGACCCACAACTCATCGTTCGCGCTTTCACCGAGCGGATTGATCGTGAGTAGTTGCAGCGGGGGCTGCCGGAAATCGGATCCGATCGGTGTTCGGACGTCGACGGCCGCGACCATGTGCGCCTTCGGCGTCCCGGAATCCAGAACGGCGATCGGGCGTCGGCGGTATTTGGCCGCCTCCGCGATCTGGCGGGCGGCCTGCGGCGCGTGCGGGCGACAACCGGCGAGACCCGCGTCATTGATGTACAGCGGCATGCCGTGCGCAATCCGCACAAGCATGGGGAACCTGGCCGTGCACAGTGTCCGGAAGAGCTGGGTGGCGTCCATGTCACGGCCGTCGAGCAGCGCGGGAGGATCGCTGATTCCGTGCTCACCGGGAACACGCAGAAGTGCCTGGGCCATGCACTCACCGAGCGACTCGGCACGCAGGTTGTCGGGGAGCGCCGCGCGGCTGCGCCGCTGATCGTCTTCCAGCCACTCCTTGGGTATCTGGAGCCGCCAGCTCACGGGGAAGCTCCCCTGCTCGGAAACGGCCAGGACGCCGACCGCCTGCTGGGCGTGCACGGCCTTGCGGCGGTTGGGACAGAACCGCCTGCTCACACCTACTGTGTGCAGGCCCGCCTTGGGAATTACGACCGGGCGGATGACCCACGCCTCGGGCGCCGTCACACCCCTCACGTACTGGGCCAGTGCCGCGCGGACCGGCTCCCAGCCCCACGTCGAGTCGCTGATGAAGTGGTGCAGGCGCTGGTCGGTCCCCGGTCCGCCGAGGAACGCCGCGATGTTCCTGATCGTCTTGCGGCCCGGCGTCTGAAGCAGCCCGCTCAAGTACTGCCGCGCCCGCTGCCGTTGGTCGCGGCGGACCAGCGTGCCGAACAAGTCGTCGCACAGCTCGTCGAGGACGGTGATGTCGAGCGGCCCGGTCTCCCCACGGCGGGCATGGTCCTGCTGCGGACCGGACCCGCCCTCGGATGTCACGCACGGGTACTGCTGGGGACGGCTCTGTCCGCCGGACGCCCGCGGCGGGTGGTCCGGACGGCGCTCGGGCAGCTGTCGGACCGGCGTTTCCTCCTGCTGGGACCCGACCAGTTCGCAGGTGATGCCGCGAACGGCGGCCATGCAGATCGGGCGGACGCGGCCGTCGAGCGCGGCTTGCATGGCCGACGCGACGTCCAGGACGGTCGAACACCCGCGCGGCGGGCCCAGGACTCTCGGTGCGGGACCGGTCGCTGCCGTGATGCCCCGATCCGACTGCTGCGCAGGGGACGTGAGGAACCGATCCGCCTCTGCCTCGCGGCCAGCGAGTGACGACGGCACGTCCTGACCGTTGATCGGCCTGCCCGCCGGCACGAACACGTCCCTCTCGCCACCGTCGACGAAGATGACGTCGATGGACTGCTCACCGCGGAGTTCCACGGCCTTTAGTCGGTGCATTCCTTCGATTACTCGCATGGTGTTGCGATGCACGACGATCGGCGGCAACTTCTCCGACAACTGGGAAAGCATTTCCACGTACTCGCCGCTCTCACCTTCGTCCCGGCCGGACACATCCAGCCGCAGGCTGCGTATCGGAATAGTCCTGACCTGCCCGGACTCCCGCGTCTCCCCGGCAGGAAATGGTGTATCGGTTTTGCTCGGGTAGGCGACTGGTGCACTTCTGCGCCTCATCGACAGTGATCCCCCGGTCTCTTCTGTCGGTGTCGGTGCTTCGTCAGGCCGCTGGCCGCGGCGCGAAAAACTCCGGTTGCGCACTTCGAAAGATCCCGCACCTCGGTCACCAGCAGGCGCTTCACTCCCCCCAACCCGCAGATTTCCCGCGTTCGACAAAGACCTCAGGTAAACCCTAGATGGCCTAGATGGCGAATATTCATGCAAGATCTGAATTCAGCCTATTTGATCCTCGCGTGGATTCGCAAGTGATTTTTATCCGACTCCGACGCTGGAGAGGCCGGATCGGGGCAGACAGAAGCCGCTCACCGGAAGCAGGCAAAAATGAATACGAAGCAACTAGTCGCAGCTGTGACCAGATGACCCGCTGAAAACGAGGAAGTGTATCTGGTAACTACCGCAAGATCCATCCGCGACTCGTGCGGCCGGACGCTTCCTGCTCGACCCCATCGGTTCGGTAGAGACGGAGAAATGCCTTCACGCCGCCGATGACGAGCTCGGTGATCTCGGCCTCGCCGAGTGGGAGCGCGCCATAGAATGACCGCTGCGCCACGCTGATGAAGGTCAGCAGGTTGCAGTGCAGCGCTGCGGTGTCGGCGTCGTCCAAAGCGAGGAGTCCGTGGTCAGCCATCTGGGACAGATAACCGGCGAGCTCCTGCTGGAACGCCCGGGGCCGGGTGTCCTGCCATGCCCGCAGTACCGCCGGCGGGAAACGTGCCGCCTCCGCCTGAATGGTGCGGACCAAGGCGAGTGCCCCGCGAACGCCGAGGGCGAGCTGGACCACTCCAGTGCGAAGGCGACAAGATCCTCATCGAGGTCGAAGATCTTGCGCAGATGCCGGTCCGCGATCCGGGTATGGGTCTCGGCCACCTCGGCGGAGCCTTCGAGGATGACCGACAGAAACAGCTGTTCCTTGTCCACATGGTGGTTGTGAATGGTGCGCGCGGACACGCCGGCTTCAGCCGCGATCATGTCGACGCTGGCACCGCTGTACCTCTTCTGCCCGAACACCGCCCGCGCCGCCTGCGCGATGGCACGACTTTCGTCGGGTTGACCACAGTACGTTCGCTGGGGTACTGAATCCTGGCTGCTCATCCACCCTCCCGGCAGATCAGGCCGCGCATCCGGAGCGCTTAGGGAGGGATGAGCGGTCATGGTCGTGCATCTCGAGCGCGGGCGCCGGTTCCCCGTCATGGTGTCTCTCGGCACCGGCCTTCCGACAATGCGGCAATTCCGCATCACTCGGTTCTGTCCGCAGTTGCTCGCCGCAGTGGTCACCGCCATCGATCAAGCGGCGTTGATCACTATGTTCGCTCCCGCTTCCCTTGGCTCGAAGCGTTACACCGACCGGTGTGAGTGCGCAACTGTCATTGCAAAAGCTTGCACCATCCGGTATCCGACGGAGGCGCCGACCTGATGGACTACCAGTCCACCTGACGAAGTGCGGTAACGGGAGTTTGCCGCACTGTCGGCCCAGCAGAAGACTGGCAGCGCGCTCGGAGTGGACCTCGTTGCCGTGAGGTCAGAGTCTAACCTCGTGGTGATCGAGGTGCATGCCCGCCCTACCGTACGGATCGCCACGGCACGGCACCGACAGCCGCCCGTAGCTGGACCCGTATGGAGCAGTTCCGGGGGGATCACTGTGCTCACCACTCATTCGTTTCTGGATCGATCAGCTGACTCAGTGCACGACGTTGTCCGTGACTGCGAACTGAGGCCGGCCATGCAGCAACCGCAGTGGGGCGACCTGCCGCTTGTTCGACGAGTGCGCAAGGAACTGGCGGCCCGCCCAGGGCTGGTCACCGGCGAGGACGTGGACACACTGCGCTCCCTGCTGGCCATCGTCGCCGCCGGCGAGGCCGACGTGATACAGGCGGGTGACTGTGCGGAGGATCCCGCCGAATGCACGCCGGGCTATGTGGCCCGCAAGGCGGGACTGCTGGACGTCCTCGCGGGCATATTGAAGATGAACACCCACAAGCCCGTACTGCGCGCGGGCAGGCTGGCCGGCCAGTTCGCCAAGCCTCGCTCCCGGCCCACCGAGCGGGTCGGAGACTCCGAACTGCCCGTGTATCGCGGCCACATAGTGAACGGTCCGGAGCCCGATCTCGAGTGCCGGCGGCCCGATCCCAAGCGGATGCTGACGGGTTACTGGGCGGCCAGGGCGGTCGTGAGCCACCTGGGCTGGCCCGACCGGGACCGGAGCCCGAACATCGACCCGCTGATCTGGACCAGTCACGAGGCCGCGTTGCTCGACTACGAGCTGCCGATGCTGCGCAGGCTCGACTCGGGGCACCTGCTGCTGTCCTCGACACACTGGCCCTGGGTGGGTGCGCGCACCCGGCAGTTGGACGGCGCCCATGTCACCCTGCTCGCACAGGTAGTGAATCCGGTGGCCTGCAAGGTCGGTCCCCGTATGACGGCCGACGAACTGCTGGCGCTGTGTGAACGGCTCGACCCGCAGCGGGAGCCTGGCAGGCTCACGCTGATCAGCCGGATGGGCGCCGACAACGTCGCCGAACGGCTGCCGCCGCTCGTCTCCGCCGTGCGTGTTGCGGGACACCCGGTGATCTGGCTGTGCGACCCGATGCACGGCAACACGCTCGGGACACCGGACGGGCTCAAGACGCGTTTCGTGCAGACGTTGGTGCAGGAGGTGCTGGGGTTCCAGGTCGCGGTCCGCAACTCGGGCGGGGTCGCGGGCGGACTCCATCTGGAAACCACGCCCGACGACGTGACCGAATGCGTGCAGAGCGAGTCCGACGTCGGCCACGTCGGGGACAAGTACACCAGTTTGTGCGACCCGCGCCTAAACCCCGGCCAGGCCGTCTCCGTGGTCTCGGCATGGCGGGGCTGAGGCCCACGAAGGAGGTCGGAGCATGGAACACAAGGTTGCCCTCGTCACTGGGGCCGCGAGCGGAATCGGCGCGGCCGTCACCCGTGCGCTCGCCCAGCGCGGTGCGCGAGTAGCCGCGATGGACCACGACGCCACACGGCTCAGCGCGGCAGTGGAGAAGATGACCGCTGACGGCCTGGACGTTGAGGCGTTCGTGGTCGACGTCACCAACAGCATGGACGTGGAGGACGTCGTGGAACGGGCCGAACGGCGGTTGGGCTCCGTGGAGTTCCTCGTCAACGCCGCCGGTGTGCTCCGTCTGGGGCAGGCACGCAGTCTCACGGACGATGACTGGTCCGCTACGTTCGCGGTCAACGCGACAGGTGTCTTCCTGATGTCCAGGGCCGTGGTCAACCGAATGGTGCCCCGCGCACGCGGCGCGATCGTCACCGTGGCGTCCAACGCGGCCGGCACGGCCCGTACGGAGATGGCGGCGTACGCCGCGTCCAAGGCCGCGGCGACGATGTTCACCAAGTGTCTCGGCCTGGAGGTCGCCGAATACGGGATCCGGTGCAACCTGGTCGCGCCGGGTTCGACCGACACCCCCATGCTCAGGTCCATGTGGCAGGACGGGACCGGTCCGAAAACCGCGATCGAGGGCAGACCCGAAGCCTTCCGGGTCGGCATCCCGCTCCGCAAGTTGGCCCAGCCGTCGGACATCGCGGACGCGGTGCTGTTCCTGCTGTCCGACCAGGCCGCGCACATCACGATGCACGACCTGACCGTCGACGGCGGCGCCTCCCTCGGCGTCTGAGAGAACCTTGGTGGTGAAGGAGGACTTCGTGGCAGGCATCCCGGCCATCGCGCCCTATCCGATGCCGACGCCGGGCGAGTTGCCCAGCAACAGCGCGCAGTGGGTTGCCCATCCGGAGCGAGCGGTGCTGCTCATCCATGACATGCAGCACTATTTCCTGCGCCCTCTCCCCGACGGCATCCGGCAGGGCCTCGTCCGAGATACGGCGCTGCTCAGGGAACGTTTCTCCGGGCTCGGAGCTCCCATCGCCTACACCGCGCAGCCCGGCAGCATGACAGAGGAACAACGTGGTCTGCTGAGTGATTTCTGGGGCCCCGGGATGAACACCGATCCGGCCGACCAGGAGATAGCTGAGGCGTTGTCCCCGGCCGAAGAGGACTGGGTGCTCACCAAATGGCGCTACAGCGCCTTCTTCCGATCTGACCTGCGCGAGCGACTGAACGAGTGCGGTAGAGACCAGCTCGTGATCTGTGGTGTGTACGGGCACGTCGGTGTGCTGATGACCGCACTCGAGGCGTTCTCCCACGACATCGAGACCTTCATCGTCGCGGACGCCATCGCGGACTTCTCCGCCGACCACCACCGGCTGACGCTTGAGTACGCCGCTCAACGGTGCGCGGTGGTCACCACTGTCAAGGAGGTACTGGCATGACAGCGTCCGAGCAAGCGAATGACTTGCTCGACCGGGTATTCGAGTCCCAGCCGCCCGCCTTTGCACTGCTGCACCGTCCCGAGGCCGGCAAGGGGATGCTGGACGTCCTCGTCGGCGATGCGTCCACGGTGGACACCATCGCCGATGTTCCGCTGCCCGACTCCGGCCGTCGGGCGGGACACGACGTACTGGTGCTCATGCCCTACCGGCAGATCGCTGAGCGTGGTTTCGCGTGCGTCGACGATGGTGAGCCGCTGATCGTGATCACCGTCACCGACCAGGCCACGGCTCCGTGCTCTCAGGCGCTGGCCAAGTCACCCGACCTGCCGACCCGGTTGTCCGGCGCCCACTTCGACGTCTCCGACGACGAGTACGCCGATCTCGTTCGCACGGTCATCACCGACGAGATCGGCTGCGGCGAGGGCGCGAACTTCGTGATCCAACGTTCGTTTGTCGCGGACATCACGGACTACACACTGCACCACGGATTGTCGTTGTTCCGTCGGCTGCTGCAGCAGGAGACCGGTGCCTACTGGACCTTCATCGTCCACACGGGCAGCCGCACCTTCGTCGGTGGTACACCGGAACGGCACATCAGCGTGGCGGGCGGCACCGCGGTGATGAATCCCATTAGCGGCACCTACCGCTATCCGCCGTCCGGTCCGGCACTGCCGGACGTGCTGCGGTTCCTCGAGGACCGCAAGGAGATCGACGAGCTCTACATGGTCCTCGACGAGGAACTCAAGATGATGGCCAGGATCTGCCACGCCGGCGGTCGCGTGACCGGGCCCTATCTGAAGGAAATGGCGCGGCTGGCTCACACCGAGTACTTCATCGAGGGGCACACCACCCAGGATCCGCGCGAGATCCTGCGTCAGACGATGTTCGCCCCCACCGTGACCGGAAGTCCGCTGGAGAGTGCCTGCCGGGCCATCAGCCGGTACGAACCGCGGGGGCGCGGCTACTACAGCGGAGTCGCCGCGCTGATCGGCCGCGACGAACACGGTCGGCACACCATGGACTCCGCCATCCTGATCCGCACCGCTGACATCGGTGGTGACGGCCGGATCCGGATCGGGGTCGGCGCCACCCTCGTCCGCCACTCCGATCCAGCATCCGAGGTCGCCGAGACCAAGGCCAAGACCTCCGCGCTGCTCTCGGCACTGCAGGCCGACGAACCGGCCCGCCTCGCGGATCATCCACAGGTCCGCACCGCTCTTGCCCAGCGCAACACAGGTATCTCCGATTTCTGGCTGGCCACGACGGAGAAGCGAGCCCGTCCACTGCCGACGCTCGTCGGGCGCCGTGTGCTGGTGGTCGACGCGGAGGACACGTTCACCGCCATGCTCGACCAACAACTGCGTGCGCTCGGCTGTGTGGTGACGGTGCGTCGCTTCGACGAGCAGTACACGTTCGACGGCCATGATCTGGTCGTCATGGGCCCGGGGCCGGGGGATCCGCGCGACACCGATCATCCGAAGATCGCCCATCTGCACACGGCGCTCCGCCGACTACTGGCCGAGCGGCGGCCGTTTCTCGCCGTCTGCCTCAGTCACCAGGTGCTCTCCCTGCAGCTGGGGCTCCAGGTGGTCCGCAGGGACGTGCCGAACCAGGGCCTGCAGCGTGAGATCGACCTCTTTGGGGCACGGGAGCGGGTCGGCTTCTACAACACCTTCGGTGCCCGCAGCGCCGAGGACAAGATCAGCTGCCCCGGCATCGGCATGGTGGAGGTCAGCCGGGACGTGGCGACGGGTGAAGTGCACGCGCTGCGCGGGCTCGGCTTCGCCTCCATGCAGTTCCACGCCGAGTCGGTACTGACCCGGGACGGAGTCCGGATCATCGGCACACGCCTGGCCGAGATCCTGGACCACCGGCCTTCCCCGGAGGGATCTTGGTGCAGCGCGGTGTGACAGGGAGCCCTTTCGGGCCCCGCAGAGACAGGTCGGCGGCCCGCTGACCGCCGATCTGTCGAAGACACCAAGGGAGGCCGCTCGGCAGCACTCCCGGCGACGATGGCGGCCGGTCAGCCATCGTGTGAACTCACTCGGCTTTTCTCGCGGTGCGGTAGCAGCCGCCGCCTGGATGACGCGGTGGGCGAACCGCCGGACAGCGGTGTGCCCACGGGGACGTCCGCGAACAGCTGCCGTTCGACGATGTCCTCGAGCAGTGTGCGCACGGTGTGAATCCTCGTGTCCAGCCGTCGGTGTGCCGGCCGGCCTCAAGCTGCCAGTACCGCGTCCTGCGCAGTCCGCTCCGGGGGACACGCACCATGGTTGCGGGACGGACCTCGTACATTCCTCGGAAGACGGCGACGACGCTGAAGATCTCCCGGAGCCCTTCGGCCTCGACGACGGCCTCGACATCGGGTGCGCCAGGATCGTCTTGGGCTCGTAGCCGAACAGCACGCCGTCGTCGGTCGGGTAGCAGTAGAGCGGCTCGACGCCCATCCGGTCGCGTACCAGGTGGGGTTTCTCGCTGCGTGCGGCCCGGATCGCGAAAGGCGTACATCCCGTTGAGGTGCTCGGCGAAGCCTTCGCCCCGAGCGGGCCGCGGCGAACCTCACCGCCGTCAGTATGCCGGCGGCCCCGGTCGCCACGACCACGGCGGTGGGCCGGTGCCGGTGGATGGTGTTGTGGAGATCGTTGGCCAGCTCGTACAGCCCGGGCCGCCGGGCTGTACGACGGCGCCCTCCGACTCCACGACGAGCTGCTGAATGTCGTCGCTCGGTGCTGATGCAGTCATGCCCTCATGCCTTCAGAGCGCGGTCCACCAAGGGTCCTGCGACGCCCGTGTAGTGGATGGGGTCACACATTCCCGTCAACTCCGCGGCGACGAGGTGGCCGTCGAGTTCCGCCGACTCGGCGAGCACCTCGGCCAGCGGTCGGCCGCTCCGCTCGGCGTCCTCGGCGGCCCGGGTCAGCAGTCGCTTCGCGGCGGCCTTGCCGATGACCGGCGCCAGCGCGGCGACGATCCGCTCCGAGACGACCTGGCCACCGGTCAGGTCGAGATTGCTGCGCATCCGGTCGGCGCGCACGTCCAGGCCCTCGGCGAGTTCCGCCGCGGTGTGCGCGGCACCGCCGGTCAGCCGCAGGCACTCCCGCAGCAGCAGCCATTCCGCGTGCCACGCGCCGGCCGAGCGCTCGTCCTCACTGACCAGACACTGGGTCAGCGCGGCCGACAGCGCGGGAACCTGTATCGCGGCGCTGCGCATGAGCGTGGACAGCACGGGGTTGCGCTTGTGCGGCATGGCGGACGAGCTGCCCCGTCCGGACGCCGTCGGTTCGGTCACTTCCGCGATTTCGGTCCTGGCCAGTGTCTGCACGTCGATCGCCATCTTGCCGAGCGCGCCCGCGGCGAACGCGAGGGCCGCCGCCAGATCCACGACCGGAGTGCGCAGCGCGTGCCACGGCAGCACGGGCCGGGCCAGACCGGTCTCCTCGGCGAAGGCGGCGACGAGCGCGTCGGCATACGCGCCGGGAGCGCGGTCGGCGGTCCGGGCGTACTCGAGATAGCCGGCGAGTGTGCCCGCGGCCCCGCCCAGCGCGACCGGCAGGCCGGGGTCGAGGAGCCGGCCGAGCCGCAGGTCGGCGTCGAGGATCAGCTGCCGCCAGCCCGCCGCTTTGAGTCCGAAGGTCGTGGGCACAGCCTGAAGCGCGAGGGTTCTGCCCGCCATGGCGGTGTCCCGGTTGTCAATGGCCAGTCCGGCCAGCGCCTCGGCGGCGCGCGCGAGATCTCGCCGGATCAGACGCACCGCGCGGTCGGCGATCAGCATGGCCGCGGTGTCGAGGATGTCCTGGCTGGTGGAACCCTGGTGGACATACTCGGCAGCCTCCGGTTCGTCGGAGGCCACGACCTCGGTGAACGCCCGCACCAGCCGCACGACGGGATTGGCCGTGTCCCGAGCGGCCACGGCGAGGTCACGCAGATCGATGCGGTCGGCCCTGGCCGCCTTGGTGATGGCGTCGGCCGCCGGCCCGGGCAGGGTGCCGAGCCGGGCCTGGGCTCGCGCCAGCGCCGCCTCGGCAGCCAGCATGGCCTGCAGCCATGCCTGATCGCAGACGACAGCCTCGATCGGCGTGCCTGCCCGCACCGGCGACAGCAGGCCCACGTCAAGGCAGGCGTCGTGGGGGACTTCGGCTGGCGTGGTCAAATGAGCACTCCCGTCAGGTCTGTCTCGTCGAGGTCCGGGCGGAACGCGGCGGGCACGTGCGCGACCGGCGGCAGGGCGAGGGCCGCACGGGCGATCGCGTCCGCGTCGCCCAGCGTGACCGAGTCGACCCCAGGGCGAATACCCGCGGCCGTGACCCAGTGCACGGATTCGGTCGGGACGCCGAAGGCGAAGCGGCGCGGGTGAGCACGTCCCCGTGCGTCGAGAATTCGGTACGGGCGTTCGGTGACGGCGAGCCCGCCGGTCTCGTAGCTCGTTCCGCGGGCTCCGTCGATGCGATACGTCGTGCACTGCTCCGTGTTGAGCAGGTGAAGCAGCAACGGGTCGGTGGTGCGCCGCAGGTCCGGCTCCGGGAGACGCGCCTCGATCAGCACGGCGGAGCGTACGGGCGGCCCGGGCACCCTGGCCGAGGTGGCGACGAAGGCCCGGGCCACGGTGTCCAGGCGGACCTGAGTGGCTGGCCCGGTGATTTCGAGAATGCCCGCCTCGATCAACGCGATCATCTCCTCGATCCGCGAGACCGGGGGTCCGATGGAGAGGAAGGCGTTCAGCGGGGTGTACCACCCTTCGAGGTCGTCCCGGTGCGAGTCGCCTTCCAGACCGCCGTGGTCCACCGCGAGCCGGATCTCGTTGCGCAGATCCCTGAACACGTCGAGCGCCGCTTTCACGGGACCGCTGACATTGCCCTGCTTCGCGTGGACGACATCGCGCGCCAGGTACTCCAGCAGCCAGGTCCGGAATTCCGCGCGGTCCGTGAACTCACGGCTGCCGTAGGGCCGCGAGACGGACTCCCAGTCCCACCGGTCCGTGGCGTCGATGCCGTGGGTGTCCAGCAGCCGGGCCGAGCTCTCCGCGTCGGTGGTGGCCAGATACCGCTCGACGAAGCGTTCCGCCTCCGCGCCCCTGCCCAGGGTCCGCAGCAGCGTGCCGTAGTAGACCGACTCCACCTCCCGGGTGATGAGCGGCCAAAGGGCGGTGTTGAAGTGGACCCGGTCGCCGTCCGGCGCGCTGCGGCGCAGCCCGGTGATGTATTCGGGGGTGAGCAGCCTGGGGAAGTACCGGCCGAAGGCTCCCTTCTCGTTCTCGCCACGGGCGTGATAGGGCACACCGCGGCGGGAGAAGGCGTGGAGCCGTGGCTCGTCGCCCGAGGGCCGGTACACGAGGCGGTCGCCGTCGCGGACGAACGCCCCGCCGCGGCCGACGCTCAGCAGCGCCATGTAGTCGAAGAAGTTCAGGCCGAGGCCGCGGAGCAACACCGGCCGGCCGGGTTCGATCATGCTCAGGTCCGCATCGGCCGGATTGCCCGGGGTGATGTAGGTGAGGTAGTGGATGCGGGCCAGACTCGCCGCCCGTTCCTGCTGCGGTGTAAGGCGAGCGGGCACGTGGCCCTGCGCCAGTATGATCGCGTCCAGCTGGTTGAGCCGGGTCCGGTTCTCCAGACGAACTCCCTGCGGGCCACCAGGCACGCCGTGCGTGTCGGCCACGGCGATCGCGCGTGACCGGTGCACCTGCACGGTGACGTGAGCAGGTGCGTTCGCCACGACGCGCCCGAAGCTGTCGTGCAGGTAGCGACCGTACAGGGAACGGGTCGGGTACGAGTTCGGCCCGAGGCTCCTGGCGTCCGCCAGGGTGTGCTCGTCGTAGCCGTCGGCGGAGTCCGGCCGCGCCAGGCTCTTGGCCCATTCGTACAGGCTGGGCCCCGGCTCGACAGGTCCCTCGATGCGGACGCTGTCGTCGGTGTAGACGGTGATCTGGGACGCCACCGTGTTGGTCAGCAGATACCGCGACTGGTCGGGCCGCCAGACCGAGCCCGCACCGGGGACGGCCGGGTCGACGACGTGCACGGTCACCGTTTGGTGTGACCGTTCTTCGCGTTCGTTGGCGCACAGGCGTTCCAGCACCGATAGGCCACGGGGGCCGATGCCGACCACACAGATCTCCAGGTGCCGGCCTTTCATCCCGACGCTCCACCGGTCAGGAGGGCGCCGCCGAAGTACCTCGCGCCGTGCATCCAGGCCACGTGGTCGTGCAGTTGGGTCGCGGACATCGAGGAGAGCATGTCGTTGCGGGCCTTGGCTTCGGTGCCGGCCGGATGCCACAGCTCGATGCTCTCGCGAGAGACGCGTTGGACGGCGGCGGTGCGCTCGCGTCGTTCGTGGCTGTACCGGTCGAAGCGCCGGACGAGCTCAGCCGTGGAGCAGTCGAGCAGGTCGCCCAGCAGCACGGCGTCCTCGAGCGCCTGGCACGCGCCCTGAGCGGCGTAGTGCAGCATCGGGTGGGCGGCGTCGCCGAGCAGGGTGACCCGGCCGTCGGTCCAGTTGTCCACCGGGTCGCGGTCGACCAGGACCCAGGCCTTCCAGTCCTCCCCGAGCGCGAGCAGCTGCCGTGGTGCCGCGTCGAGCCCGGCGAACAGAATCTGCACGAGCTGCTTCTCCACCGGTACGCCGGCGACGGGCTGAGTCGCCGCGTCGTCGGAACTCGCCGCCAGGTTCAAATACCGGCCGCCCGCGATCGCGTAGTGCACGAAGTGGCACTTGGGGCCCGCCCACCAGGTGACGGCGTTCCACCGCAGTTCGTCCGGTACCACGTCGATGGGGATGAGGCAACGGTAGACCGTGATGCCGGAGACGCGGGGTTCGCCGTCGCCGACGAGCTGCCTGCGGATCGCCGACCGGATGCCGTCGGCACCGATCACGGCGTCGCCGCTGATCCGTTCGCCCGTTTTCAGGACGACCGTGGTACCTGTGTCGTCCTGGTCGTAGGCGGTGACCGCGGCGCCGGCCCGCAACCGGACTCCCGGTGAGGCGAGGCAGGCGGCGTATAGCATGCGGTGGAGTTCGCCTCGGTGCACCACGACATAGGGGTTGCCGAAGCGCCGGCGGTAGTCCTCGGTGAGCGGCATGCTCACCACGTGCTCCCCGGTGACTCCGTCCATGAACCGCAGGTGGTCGATGTGCACGGCTCGCTCGCGGACCATGGCACCGAGGCCGAGCCTGTCCAGCGCCGCGATTCCGTTCGGCGCCAGCTGAATGCCGGCGCCCAGTTCGGCGAAGCGGTCGTTGCGTTCCAGCACCATGACCTCGTGGCCGGCACGGGCGATGCCGAGGGCAGCGGCCAGTCCACCGATTCCGCCGCCGACGATCAATAAGCTAGCCATCTCTACGGGACCTGACTTCCGTTGCTCAACAGCTTCGCCAACTCCAGCCTCTTGATCTTTGTGGTCGCCGTCTGGGGCAGATCGGCGAGCCGCCACTGCACGGGGTCCGCCATGGCGGGCAGCGACGCCGTTGCGGCCTTCCACGCGGCCATGTCCAGCGGCTCTTCGCCCCTGGTGCACACCACGGGGACTGCTGTGCCGTCCTGACCCGGCACGATGATGACCTCGACGAGTTCGTCGAGTGCGGAGAAGAGCGTGTCCTCGGCCGCGAGTGTGCTGCCGAATCCGGGGATGACGTCGACCTCGCGGTCGAGCAGGTGCAGGCACCCCCACTTGGTCCGGTAGCCCACGTCTCCCATGCGCCACCAGCCGTCGTTCTCCTGCTTGTGGTAGCGCTCGTTCTCGCCCAGGTACGTCAGCACCCGACCGTCGGTGCGGACCTCGATGTACCCCGGTGACGACTTCGTCACCGGCTTGCCGTCCATGCTGACCGCCCGGACGTCGGTCATGCCAGGGAAGGGGAATCCGACGCAGCGGCCGTCAGCATCCTCGGCTCGCCACCGGGTGAAGATTCGTCCGACGACGGGACCCACCTCGCTCTGGCCGTAGAGCTGGCCGAAGATCGGCATCCGGTGCCGGGAGGCACGCAGGGTGCGGTGCACGGTCCTCGGGTGGATGGCGTCGAAGGTGCTGCTGAAGTACCTCACGTCCGCCAGCGGCTTACGTGGGTCGTCGGCGAGCCTCTCCCACCGCATGAAGGAGTTGGGATGCGCTTCGACCACGCCGGGGCGCAGCCGGGCGAAGACGTCCGCGACGTGTTCGGGGTCGTCGTCGATGAGCATGATCAACGGGAAGCCGCGCAGCATCGTGATGGCCAGGGCCGTGAATAGCCGCGAATGGACGAACGAGACGTGGACCGCCACTGGTCGCCGTTTGCGGACGAGGGCGGTCGCCGATGCCTGCGGCCGGTAGCGCGCCTCCAACGTCCGTCCCGTATGGACGGCGAGTTTGGGGATGCCGGTGGTTCCCGAGGTGTGCGTGATGAGCGTCGGATGGTCCGGCGGCATGGTGACCGGCGGGACCCGCGCCACCCCGGCGAACGATTCCAGCTGCGTCGCGCCCGGATGGCCGCCCTTGGTGAGCAGCACCTGGTGGGCGTGGTCGAACACCGTAGGCGGCAGTTCGTCGTCGAGCTTCGCCTGATCGGTCACCAGATGCGGTTTGTGGACGCGACGGACCAGTTCGGCGACGGTCTCTCCGTCGAGCTTGGGCGACAACAGCACGGGTACGGCGCCAATCCGGACTGCCACGCACGCCAGCAGGGTGATGTCGAAGTTGTTGGACTTGCAGACGACCACGCGCTCGCCCGGCCTGACTCCCGCGGCCCGGAGCCGGGAGGCGAAGTCGTCCACCAGGTCGGCGACTTCGGTCACGGTGATACGGCGTCCCAGTTCTGGCGCCAGATCGAGGTCGTGGTCGAGAATCAGAAAATTGGCGGGATGTCGGGAAGCGGCTCGATCGAACAGCGTACCCAGTCGAATACCGCGGTTTGCTATGCGCTGGAGGATCATCTGTCCACCGTCCCCGGTCACTTACGCTCGATTACCGCCTTGATGTTCAGCAATGTGACCTGGAGGTCCTTGGCCAGCTTGGCGCTCCAGTCGGCGAAGAACCTGCGCTTCTCAGCCTCGTCCAGGTCCGCGGTGATGCTCCTGATCCCCTCGGTGGGGGCGCCCATCAGGAAGTGGTGCACCAGGACGCATCCGTCGCCGGCCGGCTTGATCTCGTAGGACCACACACTCTGCTGCGCGCGTCCGAAGCTGTCGCGCATGGCCCAGCGGAAGGCGCGTCCGGGCTCGGCCGCGACCACTTGGGATTCGGTCCTCCAGGTGCCGCGTACGACCGGCGCCCACTCGACGACGTTCGGGGACCGCCGGTTCTCACCGCGGAAGACCGCGCCGACCGTGGCCGGCTCACCCGACACCCACGTTCCGCCGGTGCATTCCGGGCTCCACTCGGCGCTGCGCGGCAGATCGCTGACCACCGCGTAGACCTCGTACGGAGCGGCCGAAAGTCGGATGTCGGCCCTTACCTCGAACAGTGGTGTGTGCTGAGTTCGGCCCATGACCTGAATCATGGGGAGCCGCCGCGGAGCCGGTCAATGAAAGGCTGCTCGATGCGTCAGGTTCGCGGATGAGCGCGCGGAGTTGACAGATAGGCCGGTGGCAACGTCGGTCTACGGGCCGACGCGACCGACAATGACGACATGCGGGCAGCCTTCATCGAACGACTCGGGCCACCGGAATACGTCCGTTACGGCGAACTGGAATCGCCGCGGTCGGGGCCGACCGACGTCATGGTCGACGTCATCGCCACCACGGTCAATCCGGTCGACACCTTCGTGCGTTCGGGAGCATTCCGTACGCCGATCGAATGCCCGCTCGTGATCAGTCGGGATCTGGTCGGCGTCGTGGCCGACAGCCGTGCTCCCGGCTTCTCCCCGGGCGACCTGGTGTGGAGCAACAGCCTTGGCCACAACGGCAGGCAGGGAGCGGCGGCGGAGCGGGCCGTCGTGGCCGCCGACCGGCTCTACCATCTGCCCGCCGCGGTGCCGTCGATCGAGGCGGTCTCCGTGGTCCATCCGGCAGGCACCGCGTATCTCGCGCTCTTCACGCACGGCGGTTTCCGGGTCGGGGAAACCGTTCTCGTGGGGTCGGCGCCGCGGGCAATGTCGGGAGCTCCCTGGTGACGCTGGCCGTCGAAGCGGTCGTCGCGACGGCCGGCGAGCACGACGCGGACCACTGCATGAGCCTCGGGGCGGCCGAGGTCGTCGACTATGCCGATCCTCGTGTGGCGGAACGTCTGAAGGAGCTGTGTCCGTGGGGGGTCGACATGTATGTCGACACATCCGGCGAGACCGACCTGACCACCGCGGTCGGCCTGCTCGCACATCGCGGCCGGATCGTGCTGCTCGCCGGCGCGCACACAGCCGGTCCTGCCGGCCGGACAGCTCTACATGAAAAACTGTTCCATCAGCAGCTTTGTCATCTCGCACGCCACGACGGCGGAACTCGCCGAGGCGGCAGGCACGATCAACCGCCTGCTCGCCTCAGGCCGACTCCGTTCCCGGGCGACGGAGGTCCTGCCGCTGAGCGCGGCCGCCGAAGCGCACGAGCGAATGGAGAGGGGCAACTGCACGGCAAGCGAGTGATCCTCGCCCCGCACTGGCCTGTGCGGCACCGATGACGGCTGCCACTCGCTCACTTCTTGATCGGCGCCTGCAGGCTCCAGACACGGCCGTCGGGGTCGCGCACCTTCATCTCCTGCGTCCCGTAGTGGGTCTCCTCGAACGACGTGACGACGTCGAGGGACGCGTCGGCGATGAACGCTTCGGCGTCCGGCACGCGCAGCACGACCTGGAAGTCGGGCTTCTGGTCTTCGGGGACCTCGGCGAGCAGGAGGTAGGGGCCGGAGCCATTGCGGAGCATGCCCGAGCCTTCTTCGGTCGCGAACTCGACCTTGTAGCCCAACGCCTGCAAAAAATTGGCCGTCTTCCCCCAGTTGTGGGTCTCGAGGTATACGCCTTCGACGCCCTCGGTGGTCATGTCAGCTTTCCTTCCGACAGTTCCTGCTCTTGAACAGCGTCTTGCCCGTGAACGGCGAGATACGAGCGCAGCGCCTCGGCAACCAGGGCCGACAGCGAGGACTCGTTCTCGATGGCATGGTGCTTCACCTGTCGGATGAGGTCCACCGGCAAGTAGACGTTGAACTGCTTGACTTCGACACCCATGCTAGCATACTAGCATGCGCCGCGATCGGGCATGACGCGCAAGAGCTTTGCATCGAGAAGGAGCTCGAACGATGAAACGTCAATGGTGGACGCTGTTAGTCGTGTGCGCCGCCACATTCATGTTGCTGCTGGACGTCACGATCGTCGCGGTCGCGCTGCCCGACATCCAGCACTCGCTGGACGCCGACTTCAGTGGCCTGCAATGGACGACGGACGCATACGCGTTGAGCCTCGCAGCGCTCCTGCTTACCTCAGGCTCGCTGGCCGACCTGTACGGCAGGCGGCTCCTGTTCGTCATCGGCCTCGCGGTCTTCACCGGGGGATCGCTGCTGTGCGGCATCGCATCGGACCAGTTGATGCTGGTGGGTTCCCGCGCGCTGCAGGGCATCGGCGGCGCGATCCTGTTCGCCACCTCCCTGGCGTTGCTCGCCAGCACGTTCCAAGGCAGGGAGCGAGGTGTGGCCTTCGGCGTCTGGGGTTCCGTCGCGGGTATCGCCACCGCGCTCGGCCCGGTGCTCGGCGGCGTGATCACCAGCGGGATCAGCTGGCGCGGCATCTTCCTGGTGAACCTGCCGATCGGCATCGCCGCGCTGGCCATCACGGTGCGTCTGGTGGACGAGTCGCGTCCGTCGCGTGCCTCCCGGGTCGACTGGCTGGGCATCGTGCCGCTCACCGTCGGACTGTTCAGCCTGGTGTACGCCCTGATCAGGGCCAGCGACACGGCCTGGAGCGAGAGGGGCGTGCTGATCTGCTTCGGCCTGGCCTCTGTGTTCCTGGCGGCGTTCGTGGTGATCGAGTCGCGCGTGTCCGAGCCGATGTTCGACCTTTCTCTGTTGCGGACTCCGACCTTCCTGGGCGGCTCGATCGCGGCGTTCGCGATGAACGCCTCACTGTTCGCCATGTTCATCTACCTTGTGTTCTACCTGCAGAACGGTCTCGGCTACAGCGCGATGGCCACCGGTGCTCGACTGCTGGCCAGTTCCGGCTGCACACTCGTCGCCGCCATGGCGGCGGGTCGGCTGCTGAACCGTGTACCGACCCGGTGGCTGATCGGCCCGGGCCTGGTGTTGGTGGGCATCGGCCTGCTGCTCATGACGGGAGTGACCGCCGGGTCGGAGTGGACTCACCTCATCCCGGGACTCGTCGTCACGGGCATCGGCGCCGGAATGGTCAATCCGCCGCTGGCCTCGACCGCGATAGGTGTCGTGCCGGTGTACCGGGCCGGTATGGCCTCCGGTGTGAACCAGACCTTCCGGCAGGTCGGCATCGCCGTCGGTATCGCCCTGTACGGTTCGATCTTCACCTCGTCATTACGCGACGCGTTGCGTGAGCGGCTCGCGGGCATTCCCGGAATGCAGGGACGGACCGACGAGATCGCTGATGCCGTCCGCATGGGTGTGCCCGGGAAGGCGATCGCCGCTGCCCCGCAGGAGATCCGTGGGCAGGTGGATCACGCGGTGCACGCCGGTTTCGCCGCGTCGATGAACGACCTCCTGGTCGCCAGCGGCATCCTGGCGATGGTGGGCGGCGTCCTGGCCTTCTTCCTCATCCGCGCCAAGGACTTCGTGGCACCCCAGCCTCCCGGCCGGCCGGCCGCGTCCCAACCGCAGAATGCCGGGGCGCCGCGGTCGGGGTGACGTCCGAGGCCGGCGGCGGTGTCCGGGATCTCGCGGGTCTTGGCATCGACGGCCTCCCGACACCGCCGATGCAGGGCGGGGCGAAGGGAGACGCAGCCACCGGACGACTCAATCCGCTTCCCCCCCCCGCCGACGTGGAACAACCGGCCGATCGGCAGCTTCACCCGCTTGAGTGCCCAGCCCTGGTCCTCGCCAACGAAGCCGTGTGCCAGCGGCCCGCGCCCCGCCTCTGTCTTCAGCCGCTGGCACTGCTGCGGGCTCAGCCGCTCCACCGCCATCGGCCCCGCCGGCGCCGGCGCCGCCGCACCACCTCGTCGCCAGGCCGACCGCCACCGGCGCACCGACCGCTCCGTCCACCCGCAGCTCCACCGCGATCTGCGCTGTGTCTGCCCCGGCCTCGAACCTCTTGGCCGCCTTCAACCGCACGACCTCCCGTTTCCGCTGCTCCACGGGCGTTAGCCCGCCCCCTTGCGGCAACCGCATGGGGGCGTCGTACCGCACGGATCACCGCTCGTCACGACCGCCCGGACATCGCCGATTCAACCTTTGTAGACAGACTCCGAGCACGTCCTGGTGCACGAGACCGGAGAAGCCTTCACGATCAAGCAGCTACGGCGACGCGCGTACCGGCTCATGGAACTGCTCGGTCTCCGTCGCGTTCGCATATACGATGCCCGCTCGTCGTGCCTCGCGTACCTGGCCAACAACGGGGTGCCGGACCACATCCTTGCGCGGTGGGCCGGGCACACGAATGTGCGGACCACCAAGAAGTGGTACGTCAAGCCGGATGTGGAGGATCTTTGCGGAGCCGCCACAACGTGGGACGGCTTGCACGGGGCCGCGACCCCAGCATGTGAGAGATTGCGAGATGTGAGAGCGTGCAGGACGTGAGTGAGACACCGACCAACACCCTGCAGTACCGCTGTGACGCGCCGGCGGAGGCCCCAATCCTGATCCTGGGTCCCTCACTGGGTACCACATGGCACAGGTAGTGGAGACCGTCCAGGGGCGTCTACGCCAGTCCAGCGCGGGCGTGAAATAGCAGGTCAGGGCCTTCCGGTCCGGGAGGGGCCGCCCAGTTGGTGATGGCTGCGTGATAGGCGAGTGATACGGCGGGGCCCGCCGGGGTCCCTCCTGACGGGACTATAAGCCGAGCCGTGAGACGACGAAGCCGCATCGGAGCGCTCCGATGCGGCTTCGTCGTGAGACCGGGCGCTGGCGCGCACGATGCGGTTGGCGCCTCATGCGGTCCATGTGCCTGTGGCGCTTTTGGGGTGCGCCTACTTTGCGATTGCACTCCCCGGGAGAGGAGTCCATGTACTCCGGGCGGGTATATCCAGTGCTGTGATCGACCTCTGATCAGCGTCTCCGACGGCACCCCTCGGCCCGGTGGCACCCCCCCCAGGTCATCCGTTCGACAGGGGGCAAAAGCCATGCCGGGCCCGGAGGCCAGCGGCCCTCTTGCAGGACCGCGAAGAAGATAACGGGGCCATGAACCGTTGGGTCGGCATCGTGTCGCAGTGCGAGACCCCGCCGCCGACACCCGTGCACCGCATCGCGCTCGCTATCGACGCCGCGCGGAACCGGACGTCGTACCAACTAAGCGCCTATCCAGAAGTTCCGTCGGTAACTGGTCGGGAACCAAGGGCTGGTCCAGGGGGCGG
>NZ_BMVW01000024.1 GCF_014650915.1 Streptomyces poonensis
CAACACCTGCCGCCCTGAACGGCGCCGCCCTCCGATACGCGCAAGACTTCTGGATACGCGCTTAGCTGGCCAGACGGTGCCGTATGCGCGGATGCGGTCGGCGCTGCGCACGCTCGGTCAGGAGCACGCGCGCCACTACAGGTGGGAGCGGTACGCGTACTACATTGACCTGGCTGGCGACTTCTTCGACGGCGGCCACCCCCAACGTGACTGCCCTCCTGGCTCACCAACGAACCCCAGAACCTCCTGGACGGTAGGTCCGGCACGCCGACGACCGGCGCGCGGAGCGTGCAGGAGGGCCATCGGCGCACCGTCTCGCGTCCTGCCCACCAGCGCCCGACGTCAACCCGCCGGGGTCGGACAACACCGCCCGAAGCAGCCCGCCTGACCCGGCCCGCGCGGTCGGCCCTGCCCGCGGCCGGGCAACGTCCGTCGTCCGAGCCGGTCCGGCCCTACTCCCGAGCCGAACGGCGACTCGACGCCCGAAGAGGTCTGCGAGGCCGTGGGGAAGGCCATGCGCGGATGGGACGCCGACGCCGAGGTCACCGCCTGGCTCGGCCTGGCCGCCGAACACCGCAGTCACCTCTACGAGAGCCACCACGCCGACCAGGTCACTCCTTCGGGACGAGTTCTCCTGACCAGACGTGCGGACGCGCTCTTCGAACTGGCCGATGTGGTGCTGAACGCGGACCGTCCATTCCGGTCACTGGTGGAGGTGGAGTCGCGCGCTCTGGCAGGCTCCCTTCATGGCGTTCACCCCTCCTCCCGAGGCTTCGGCCTTCACCTTCACGCTGGCCGACGCTCTCGACATACCTGTCCGCGTGCGCTCCGACGGAGACCTGGCGAAGTGGGACCGACGCCAGGTGCCGAAGGCCGCGCAGCCATGGCCGGTGACCGACGCGCTCCCGGCAGACGGTGAATACCTGGCCACCACCACTTGGCGGTAACTCGTGACGGCGGCGACCAGCGCGGGCCGCGACCTGGCACCCTGGCTTCGGAAAATCGCCCGCGTTGCCCCACTGCAGGCGTATCTCACACTCAAGGATTTCAAGGCGCCCGCTGGAGCGGCGGAGCGGCGGCTGTTCGTGAACGCCGTCTACCGCCACGGCACAGAACGCAGCGCCCATGCCGCCTTCGGATACCACCTGGGCATGACGATGGCCCAGTGGCTGACGGTCGGTATGGCGGGGCTGCCGGCCACCGTGCACCTGGAGGCTTGCGGCATACCCGAGCTGGTGGATCCGACGAAGAAGCTCCCAGATCTCTACGGCAATCACGCGGTCGAGGCGCTGCCGTGGCTGATCGAAGCCAAGGCGCGCAAGTCACTGGGAGTCGGCGACATGCGCGACGGACAGTGGCAGCTGGACCAGGCGACGGCGGAGATCGCCGTCGCGCACCGGCAGGTGCTCTGCGGAACGGTACTGCCGGAGCCCGGCCGCTGGGAGGACGACCACCTCGTCATGATGGTGCACACCACTCTCGTGGGCCCGTCCCCGGTCGGCGGCGTCCACTCCCTACCAGACCCCCCGAGTGACGGAGGCGAACCCTCACTGGACGAGACCCCGGACGCTCTGCTCAGTGTCGCGCGGGACCAACTTCTCGTCTTCAGAGCCTTGGCGTTCGGGGCAGTCCAGGACCTGCGGGTCGTCCCGCTTGCGGAAACGGGGCCGGGACCTGGCGGACCATCCAGGCGGAAGAGCGCCATAGGGCCGCTTGAACTAGATGCCGGGACCCGCGATCTACGCCGGCGTGTGCTGGCCGAAGGGGTGCCTTACGAGCGGCTTCGGCAGGAACAGCACTCGACCGTGCAGGAGTTCGTGGTCGGGCATATCCCCGGTATTGGCCTCCACCTTGGCCTGTCGCGTGGCTTGTACGCGGCCTGCGCCCATCTGCACCAGATGCAGACGGAGATCCCAGCGGAGGAGCCCCTGTTCCCTGCGGCTCCGTTCCTCGTGCGGCGCGGGGCGGACGAGGAACGTGAGGAGATGAGCCGCAAAGCGCGGCGCACCTTCTACGAGCGCGAGGACGAGCGACTGGTGACGGTCAGGCGGGAGATGGCCAACGCGTACAGGACCCAAGAGGTGCCGGCCGGACTCCTGCGCGGTGCTCCCCTCGTGGTGGAAGGGCCCGAAGCCAGAGGCGGGGTGCTGGAGGCGAGGACGGCCGAGACATACATGGCCGTCGAACCCACCGATCCGATCATGCCCGGTCACCGCTGACTCTCCTCCCGAACTCGGTCAGCAGAGGCAGCGTTTGTGCGGGAGGTAACTCCTCGGTGAGGTCTGAGCGGCCGCCCGCTTCCCGAGGAGCGCTGGTAGGGAGTAGGGATCTCGACGGCAACGTGGGCCCAGGCTACGGTTACGCCCTGTACTTCTTCTCCTCGTCCGGCAGCGATTTGCCGACACTGATTAAGGAGCCCCGGCGCCCAGGGGGCCGCAGCCTGTATGGGCGAGCGCGCTGTGAGATGTCGGTGATACGGCGAAGCCCCGTCGGGGATCCATACCCGACGGGGCTTCTGCAGAGAGCGCACAAGGGAGTGGGGCGTCCCCGATGGGCACAACTGTCGACTTCACCTCTCTCGAGCGTTCGGAGCCCTTGATACGACGAAGCCGTTCGGGAAGCACCCCATCGGGGCTTCTGCGCGAATCGTGCTACGACGTGTCGCGGTCGGCGTGGGTACCGTTGTATTCAGGCACCCCGCTCTCGAGCACGCGGAGCAGGGACGCGGTGACGACACGTGTCGTACGGCCGATGCGCAGCACGCGGCAGGGGAACTCTCCGCGACGAATAAGGTCGTAGCCCTTCGCTCGTGAGAATCCCAGTGCCCTTGATGCATCTTCCACGCTCCCTGTTCCGTCCCAGGTAGCCCGAATGCGGATAGGGCTGTAGCGGGGGCCTGACGGCGCTTTGCTTTCTTGATGCATTCTCGAAGTGTTTCTCCTTGCTCAGGCGGTATCGCTATTTTTAGAGTCGGTGGCTGGGGCCCCGTACTGCGGAGTCAGCTGGCAAAAACGGCACAGCGGCAAGGGCCGGTAGCGGTTACACCGATACCAGCTGAGAGAGCGCGCCGATCGGTGATGGGGTCGTTGCGTGCTGCAGAGAGCTGAAGGGGGACCAGGGATCTTGGCTCTCGGAGTCGATCTGGTGTCATCTTCACGATTCCTTCCGACATGCGAGCAGGTGTTGGCGGTGGGCCATTAATGATCCGCGGGATTGCCGGTTTGGCTAACCGGCAATCCCGCGCTATGTTGCGCCGCTTTGCAGGTTGCTGCGGAGTCACAGGGCCGCTCGTGTCAAACGCCCTTCAGGGCTCCTTCCCGGTCAGTAGGATCACCGGCAGAGCGGGGCGGAGGCGCGCGGGGGTGGGGAGCAGCGGTATGGCAGCGGGGGGTCGGCGGGGGTCGGCGGAGCGGGTTCGGGAGCGCCGTAGGGCCGCGGTGCGCAAGCGCGTTCACGACAAGGCACTGGTCGAGGTGCGGGGCTGTCTGCGGGACTGGGATGACGGCCGGGACGCGGCACGCGAGGCCAAGGCGGTGGCCGAGACGATCATCGCGCCCGAGTACGAGGGCCGGGTGCTCATCGAGTTGTTGCAGAACGCGCACGACGCGCACCTGGCCGGCGCCGCCGACGGACGTATCGAGATCCGGCTGGACGAGGACGAGGGTGAGCACGGCACCCTCTATGTGGCCAATGGCGGCAAGCCGTTCGGCGGCAAGAACTTCAAGGACCTGTGCAGCATCGCCCTGTCCAGCAAGCGTGCCGACGCCGGGATCGGCCACAAGGGCGTGGGCTTCAAGAGCGTGCTGCACCTGTGCGACGCGCCCGAGATCTACAGCGTGGCCAGGGAGGAATCCCGGGTCCCCGACGGGTTCACCTTCCGGTTCGCCCGGCTCGATGACTACGACGCGCTCGCCCGGGAGGTGGCACCCGAACGCGCCGGTTTCGACGACTACTTGAAGGAGAACCAGCTCACGTTGAAGGTGCCGGTCTTCCTGGAGGAGGCACCGAAGAGCGTCCACAGCTTCGTGCGCCGGGGCTTCGTCACCGTCGTCCGTCTGCCGCTGAAGTCGGCCGACGCGCGCTCGGCCGCCGGGGCGCAGGTGCGGGAACTCATGGACGACAGCACCCCGTTCGAGCTGTTTCTTGACCGCCTGGAACGTGTCCGGCTGGAGCGGCGGGTCGCAGGGAAAACCCGGGGCAAGACGTATGACCGCCAGGTGGAGGTGCTGCACCAGACCCGCGGCCTGAAGGTGCAGCTGGTCACCTTGCGCCGGCGGATGCGACTGATCGTCGTCTGCGGGAAGGTCGACCCGGACCGCGCCCGGGAGGCGCTCACCGCGTCGATCGAGAAGAGCGGGATGCGACGCGACTGGATGGCCTGGGAGAAGAAGGCCGAGGTTCGCGTCGCCGTACCGGTCGCCGATCCCCTGCGGGAGGGGCGGCTGTACACCTTCCTGCCGATGGGCGAGCAGATCCCGGCGCCCCTGCGCGGCTTCGTACACGCCCCGTTCTTCGCCGAAATGAACCGGCGCTCATTCAACGAGGCCGTGCCGTGGAATGGCCTGCTGCTCGACACCGTGGCCGAGACGTGTGCCCGCGCGGTGCTCGCCACGGCCGAGGGACGGGCCCCCGTTCCCGCCGGAGCGCTGGTCGACCTGATGTGCTGGCGGTCGCCCACGGCACTGACCCGGCTCACTTCCGCCTTCCTGCGGCTGGGCCACGGCATCGCCCAGGTCCCGTTCATCCCTGTGATCGCCACGGCGTCCGGCACGCGCACCTCCCTGCACCGGGCAGTGCTGTGGGAAGGCAAGGAGCACGCCACGGCCTTCACCCCGCACGCGGTCGCCGCCAGTGGGGTCACCGATCTCCTCGACCCGCAGCTGCATTCCGTACGGCTGCGACGGCTGGTGTCTCTCGCGAGGAGTGTGGGCACGCGCCTCGAACCGCCGCCGGAGCGCCTCGCCTCCTGGGCGGAGCGGCTCGCCGAGGCCGCCGCCAGTGGCCCCTTCGACCCTGGATGGTGGGCGGACTTCTACTACGACCTCTCGCAGGAGTTCCCCGACGGCTCGGACCTGACCGGCAAGCGGATCGTTCTCACATCCGGGTCGGCGTCGCCGGCACCGGCTGGCGGGGAAGGCGTCTTCTTCGACCGCGAGTCCCCGCGGGGCGGCTCCCTTCCGGCCCTGCCCGACGGGCTGTCCGGCCGTCTGCACTTCGTGCACGAGGGCATCGCCTGGACCGGCAAGGGCCGCAAGCGCAGAGCGCAGGGCCGCACCTGGCTCAGGACCGCCGGCCTCGTCCATGAGTACGGAGCCGACCGGGTGCTCGAGGTCGTGGCCGCGGCACTGAGGGCGGACGGAGAGGGCGGAGTCGAGGACGGCGTGCGCCTGGCCTGCCTTCGCTACGCCTGCGCGGTCTCCCACGCGCTGGAGACCGAGGGGCGCGGGGCTCCGCAGCTGAAGGATCTCCGCGTACCGACCCGGGGCGGCTGGCAGGAGGCGAGCCGTGCCATGTTCGGGCCGGGATGGCCCGGTGAGCACTCTTCCATCGATGACACTCTGACCCGGTTCCTGGAGCGCGTCCGGGGACTGTCGTCCGTACTCACCCAGACGGAGCAGCGTCTCCTCCCGCGCCCCGAGGAGCTGTGCGGGGACACGCTCCCCGTCGAGGCCATGGGGCGCTTCCTTGAACGGCACGGCGTCGCTCACGGCCTGCGTCCCCGGCACGAGGTCTTCCGCACCGAAGTGCGAGGCCAGGATCTCAACTGGCCCGCTCGTTTCTGGGTTCCGAACCGGCGGGATCTGCTGCCGCAGTGGCGGACGACCGCCGAGCGCTGGCCGAACCGGCGGCGGGTCGGTTACCTCAAGGTGGCCTACCACTCACGCGCCCGTTCCACGGACGTGCTGCCCGGACAGGACGACTACGCCGCCTTCGGTGAGGAGGGCCGCAGGCTTTACGCGGAACTCATTGTGCACGGCCTCGCTTTCTCGTGGCCGGACTCCGCGCTGGAGATGCATTTCGTACGCCACACCGACTCCGCGGGTACCCCCTGGCCCACTCCGCTGGCCGCCTTCCTCGCTCACGCGCCGTGGATCCCGCAGACCACCGCCCCGGGCGCCCCCGCTGAGGGGATCGTGTTCGCCACGGCGGGCCGGACCTGGTGGTGGCAGGGCGCTCAGTCCCCGCCGCCGTTCCTCGGCGTGGTGCCCGCGACCTTGCGCAGCAGGCGGTCCGCCAAGCTCGTGGCACGCCTCGGCCTGATCGGCATCCGCGCCTGGGACGACCCCGGCACCGCGCTTGACCGGCTCGGCCATCTGCCCAACCTGGTGCAGGCCGTCCCGCACCTGCGTGAAGGCAGGCACGCGCACGAGATCGGGCAGGAATATGAGAAGGCATGGGCCCAGCTGCTGCCCGCGGATGGCGGCACACGTACCGCCGACGGCGGGCCCGCCACGCCACAGCACCGGCTGCTGGTCCACCGGGCCGGTGCCCTCGAACCGCTGGACCTGACGGAGACGGACGAGACGGTCTTCGTCCCGGACCCGGACGGCGCCCAGAACCGGGCCCTCCTGGACCGCGTCCCGGTACCTGTGATCCCGATCAGGGACAGGGCGCTGGGCGCCCGGGTCCACGCCTTCCTCGACCATGGGGCGACGTTCGACGTCCAATGGTGCAGCGACGCCGCACACGACATCCAGGTCGACGGGCTGCCCGTCCGTGAGGCGATGCGCCTGCCGTTGACCCAGTACGCGGGCCCCTGGCTGCTCACTCTGGTTGCGGCCCTGGTGGAGTTCGACGAGGAGCGCGCGTCCCGGACGGAGCCTGTGACCGTGGTCGAGTCGACCGGGCTGCTGCGCCGCTGCGAGGTGACCGTAGCCGACGAGGCCGTCGTCTGGATCGCCGGACACCGTCTCACCGAGAACGGCACGGACCGCGCCCTGCTTCACCCGCACCCCGACCGGCCCTGTGTCGTCGTCGTGCACAGCGGGCCGCGCACCGGCTGGCGGGTGCTCCGTACCGCCGCCCCCGCCCTGGCCGCTCTCATCCGTGCGCCCTACCTCGCGGACATCCTGTGGAAGGCCCTGACCCGGCTGGAGGAGCGGGGCCTGAAGACGGACGACGTGTCCGAGGAGGATCTCGCGGACGTCCTGGAGCTACGGCAGCACCAGCTGCGCGCCGTCCTCGCCGAGCGGGCCTCGCAGCGCTCCGGCAGCGCGCGGCTCGTGCCGCTCCTCGCCTGCCTCGACCTCGACCTCGCGGAGGAACTCCAACAGCGCATCGAGGAATTCCCCGACCGTGCAGCCCTCCTGGCCTGGCTCACCGCCCGCACCGGCGCACCCGACGCGGAACGCCTCATGCGGCTCCTCGACGACGATCCGGAACGGCAGCTGAGGGCCCTGTCCGTAACCCTGGCCGCGGCCAACCGCGCCTGGCGCGCACTGAGTCTGCCGCAGATCGACAACACCGACCGGCACGAACGGCAGTTCGCGACCTGGCTGCAGCGAAACCGTCCCGCACTCGCCGAGCGGATCAGGGACGCCCACGCCGACGTCCACCGCTCCGGCCGGTCCCTGGCCGCCTACGTGCGCCTGCGGGGCCTGCCCACACTCGCGCCGGACCCGACCTGGCACACGACACTCTGGGACCTCACCGACCAGCTCCTCCAAGCTCACGCGGACGCCTGGCTGACCCGATCGCTCCCCGCGCAACCGCCGACGTCCCGCGCGTTGCCGCCGCTCACCGAGGTCCGCGAAGCATCCACCACCGCCGTCCACCAGCACCTGCCGCGTCTACGGCAGCTGATCCAGGAATGGCAGCGTCTGCACCCGACGAGCCACACCGCGGTGCCGCCGCCCTCGCAGGAGGTGCTGCGAGCGCTGGACGACGAAGGGCTGCTGGACTTCGAGGTCCTATCCACGAAGGCGTTGATCACCTGGCTCAGCCACCACGGCCACTGGCCGACGGACATGCCCCTGTCGGACCGGCGCGCCCAACTCGGGCTGTCCCCGACGCGCTCGTCGGCGCCTGCCGGGAACAGCGGCATGGCCGCGGGCACAGGCCAGTCCGGAGCACCCGTGCCCGGCCCCCAAGTGGCCCTGAACGGCAGGCTCGTCCCGGCGGGCCAAGACGACCTGGCCGCACTGGCCCGTGAGGTGGCCGCGGACCTGACACCGGAACAACGCGCCACTTCGGCCACGGCCGTGACCACGCTCGCTCCCCGCATTCCCCGGCCGCGCACCCCGTCACAGCCCGGAACGGGATCGCAGGGCGGTTCCTACCAGGCCACGGGCAACGACCAGGACCGCACCGTGCCGGTGGGTGTAGCGGGGGAGGCGGCGGTGGCCGCCTGGCTGCACAAGCAGTTCGGCGTCGAACCACAGGACTCATGGAAGTCCAGCCTGCGCGTGCACGGACTCGCCGGAGCACAGCCGGGGGACGACCGGCTCGGCTACGACTTCCTCATCCACGACGGCGACGCGGCCTACCTCTACGAGGTCAAGGCGTCCACGGGCGACAGCGGAGAGATCATCCTGGGCGAGTCGGAGGTACGACGCGCTTCCCGGCTGGCCCCGGGCGAGACGTACTTCATCGTGTACGTCTCCCATGTCTTCGACCGCGATCGCCGCGCCATCACTGTCCTGCCCAACCCATTCGGCGCTCCGGACCTCGCAGGCTACGAACTGGTTAGCACCCAGCTGAGGCTCCGCTTCAACATTGGCTGAATCAATAAGTTCGGGCCCGGCTGGCTGTGAGACGTCGGCCTTGTTGACGAGCTTGGCAAGCATGGGTTGGACACTGAATGGGCACGGCCGATCCGAGCCGGTGGCTCTGCACGGTCACGCGGCGCTGCGCGTGGAGGCGGAAGCGGAGCCCGTGTAGGAGGCCAACCGCCTGGCGGTCGTAAAGCCGCCGAAGGTGGAGTATGTGCAGAGCTGGACGCCGGTGATGACGAGCAAGCTGGAGGGGCCGAAGTGAGCGAGATCAGGCGCGACGAGTGGGTTGGGATGACCAAGTCCGCCAGGAGGTACGAGCCGTTTTGGGAGAGCGTCCGGGTGGCGGAGGCGCAGGGTCGTCCGGTGATGCACGTCGTTAAGGTTGGCAAGTTCATCATGCAGGCGTCCACGGACATCGAGCTCGCCAAGCTGTTCGCGGAGCACCAGATCTTCGACCAGGACGAGGTCGGCGAGTTCGACTGGGTGCCGGACGAGTTCGAGGTGCTGCATCTTCGGTTCAAGAACACGCGGACCGGGGAGTGGGAGTCCACCATCCAGTCCATCTCGACGGTGCCGGCGCTGCCGGAGGTGCCGAAGTGAGTGAGCCGCAGGGTCCCGGCCCTTCGTGGTCTGCTTGCTGGCCATCAGGCGACTCTCTCATCGGAGGAAAGCCCGCCGTCGATGACGCCGAGGATGCGGTCATAGGTATCCAAACCCCGTTGCTCGCACTGCACTTGGTTGGCATGGGCCAGCCGCATGCGAGCCTATTCGCGGCTGGCTGTCGCGGCCGCCGCATGGGTGGGATCGGTGCAAGAAGCCATCCCACACCTCAAAACGGTGTAGCGCAGGCACGCGCGTCGGGGGCGCATTCCGCCCGAGCCACCGTCTGATCTCACTGCTGTAGAGTCCGCCGACGTATCACTGCGCGCGAGGGAGTTGGGGGCCTCTAGTGATCGGATTGCAGATCCCGGAGATCTACTGGGACGACGAGAACGCCGTGAGTCTGCTGGTCGAGTACTTCACCCGACGACGGTCAAGCGGTGACCTGTTCTATTCCGGCGCGCACTTCGAGCGCCTGGGCGGGGGCGGCGACGCCGAGCATGTCGCAGACCGCTTCGACAGCAACGACCTGTTAGCCATCACCATGCTCAACGTCTCCCTGGAGCCGCATGGGGCGATCAACTTGCTGACCGACCCCGACGGGCACTGGGCGCGCCTGCTGTCGCTAATCCCTCGTGACGCGCGCCTGGAGAATCCTGGAAGCGATGCGCTCATGGAGGAGGGTGGACCCGCGTGGGAGTTGTGGGAACGCCTAGCTGGCACCAAGCACTACCCAGGGAAACCCGACGGCAGCGGCCCGGTTGTGGCAGGTAAATTGCTGGCCCGCAAGCGGCCGCACCTCATCCCCATCTACGACATCCGCATCAAGCAGCTATTCGAGCGACCGAAGGTGGACCACTCCTTCTGGGCCGCGCTGTCTGCGGCCCTGCGGGTGGACAACGGTGCCTTCCATGATCAGTTGATCCACCTCCGCGGCAAGGCGGGTATCGGTGAGGACATCGGCGTCCTGCGCGTGTTCGACGTCATCGCCTGGATGCTCCAAGGTCGGCAGGGCCAGGTTGCGACGAGCTGAGCCCTGAGGTGGAGTGGTGGGAAGACACATGCGGAGGCCGATGGGGCACCGAGGGCGGGCGGGGCTAAGAACTCCTAACGGAATGAACCGGTGACCCGCTTGGCGCGCCTGAGTGAGTAGATCATTACTCTGCATGGGTGCTGTCTTATGACGAGTTGACCCCGCCGGAGCGCGAGCTGTGGGATGCCTTCCCTGAGGGGCGTCGCGTTGACCTGCGCACAGGAGTACCCGACGCGGACGCTCCCTCTGCGGGTGACCGGTGGGGCCCCGACCGCACTGTCCGCGCGGCCGTCGTGGCGACGCTGTTGCTCGGCGCGAACGACGACCGGTCTGGCACCGTAGCCGCCTTGCGACTCACCGGGGCGCGTATCACCGGTCGTCTCGACCTGTCCGGGGCGGAGATCTGTTACACGTTCTCGCTGCAGGGCTGTCGGCTGGACGAGGCGGTGCAACTGCACGGTGCGACGACTCGGACGATCGAGATAACGGACAGCTGGGTGCCGGGGATCAACGCCGAGCTCGCCCGAATCGAGGGTGACCTGGACCTGAGGCGGTCGACCCTCGAAGGCGGCTCCCTCATACTCGTCAACGCTCGCATGGCCGGGAATCTGCTGATCTCGGATGCCAGGATCTCGGGCCCGGAAGAGTGGGCAGTGCGCGCGGGCGGCCTCGTCCTGGATGGCGGCGTCTTCGGCCAGCGGCTCACCACGCAAGGCGGACTGCGGCTGCCCGGCGCACAGCTGCTCAGCGGCCTGTTCCTGCAAGGCGCACGGCTGGGGAACACCGCGGGCGTCGCACTTGCCGCAGGAGGTATGGCCGCTTCGACGGTGGACTGCTCCCAGGGGTTCGCCGCGCAAGGAGGCGTACTGCTGCGAAGGGCCCGAATAGAAGGTCTGCTGACCTTCGAAGGAGCCCATCTGAACGGGGATGGCGTAGCCCTGGACTGCGTATCCATGCACGTGGGCGACTTCGACTACAGAACCGCAGCACCGCTCTCAGGACTGGTGGATCTCCGGTCCGCCCAGGCCACCTGGTGTCAGGACAGCGAGCAGAGCTGGCCGAGGAAGGTGCTCCTGGAAGGGTTCACCTACGGGTCCATCCGATTCGGGGACGCCCCGTCCGCGGCAGGCGACGGCGGACCGCCTGCGAGGGACGAGGTGGCCCGTCGCCTGGCCTGGGTCCGCCGGAATCCTGGCTATGTCCCGCAGCCGTACGAGCAACTCGCGGGCTGGTACCGGCAAATTGGCCATGACGATGACGCCCGCCGCGTGCTCCTGGCCAAGCAGCGCCACCGGCGTCTCACCCTGTCCCCGCCGGCCCGGGCGTGGGGGCACCTGCTGGACGTGACCGTGGGCTATGGCTATCGGCCCTGGCTGGCTGGCGTCTGGCTCCTCGCGCTGACCCTACTGGGCACGCTGGCCTTTAGCACTCACTCTCCCAGCCCGGTCAAACGAGACGAAGGCAGCCCGTTCCAGCCCCTCGTCTACACGCTCGACCTTTTGATCCCCCTCGGTGGTCTGGGTCAGCGCACGGGGTGGTATTGGCCAAACAGTAGCCTCCAGTGGCTGGCCTACCTGCTGATCGCCTTCGGCTGGATGCTGACGACCGCCATCATCGCCGGTATCACCCGCACCCTGCAGAAAAACTAGTGAACAATAGTTGAGTTCAGCCGTCGCCAGCAGATCAGTGCGCATCCGAGGGTGAGGAAGGCTTCGTGGATGTCGTCGCGGATCTCCCAGCGGATCCGTAGGCGGCGGAACCAGTGCAGATGGGCGAACGCGCGCTCCACGACCCAGCGTTGGGTGCCGAGTCCGGAGCCGTGCTCGGTGCCCCGGCGGGCGATCAGTGGCTTCACGCCGAGATCCCAGACCAGGCGGCGGTACTTGTCGTGGTCATAGCCGCGGTCGGCCAGCACCACGTCCGGACGGCGCCGGGGCCGGCCGCGCTTACCCCGCACGGGCGGCACGGCCTGGAGGAGCGGTATCAGCTGGGTGACATCGTTGCGGTTGCCGCCGGTCAAGGTGACGGCGAGCGGGATGCCGGTGGCGTCGGTGATCAGGTGGTGCTTGCTGCCCGTCCTGCCCCGGTCGACGGGGCTTCGTCCTGTCTTGGAGCCCCCTTTAACGCCCGGATGTGGGAGCCGTCGACCGTCGCACGGGAGAAGTCCAGGACGTTCGCGCTGCGGAGCTCGGCAAGAAGGAGCTCGTGCAGCCGAGGCCACACCCCGGCCTTGGTCCACTCGGCCAGACGGCGCCAGCAGGTCATGCCCGAGCCGAAGCCGAGTTCCTGCGGTAACTGCTCCCAGGCGATCCCGGTGTGCAGCACGAACAGGATGCCTTGGAACACCAGCCGGTCAGGATGCCGCTTACGCCCGGGGTGCCGGGCCCGACGCTCGACCTTCGGCAGCAGTGGCTCGACCACCGCCCACAGCTCGTCGTCGACTTCCCATGGCTTCGGCCGTGCCACCCCGCACCCCCGGATAATCCGTCCCGGAGTGATCCAACCATCTTGAAGATCATTCCGTTAGGAGTTCTAAGCGCAGACATATTGAGCCCTAGCGGGCAGATGTCCCGGAAGAGACCAGGCAGCCCCGTGAGCTGCTCTGATGGGTGGTTACGCGCTCCTGACCTGGTGAATGAACTTTCGGCTGTTTCACGCTCATGCCCGTTGATGCAGCCGGAACTCCTAGAAAAGTCCCTGAGTACTCCCACTGCCCGGAGCCACTCTTTCGGTTCTATGCAGAGTCAAAGGTCATCGGCTGGCTGCTGACGGGCATCGAGCCCGAGGCGAACGTGCCCCTTCTGCCGGCACCGGGCCCCTGGCGCAGCGTCGTGAGGCAGTGCACGTACCGGGACCCGCTCCAGCGTCCGCAGACCATCGCCGAGTCCCTCTACCTCGTCGAGCGGGAGACCTCGCCTCACATCGACTTGCCGATCGCACGTGCCCAGCAACTCATGACGGCCGCCCAAGAGGGGGACACCAACGCCGCCGGCCGGCTGCTCGCGCTGGCTGCCGACCACAGCGACGACTACGAGCTCTACCTGGACGTCCTGCCGAACCTGGAGATGAAGGCCGCCGCTCCGCTCCTCCTCGCCAACCCCGAGCAGGCCCTCACACTCGTGCACGCGATGACCGGGCACGTCCAGGGCGACGGCAACGGCCAGCCTCACTGGAACGAGTCCAAGAGGGCCATCGCGTGGCTTCGCGGCGTCGCCGTCCGCGCCGCCCGGGAAAAGCAGTGGGAACTGCTAGAGGAAGCGGCCCGCGGTATGTGCACCTGGGACGCGGCGTCCAACGAGTGGGACCAGCACGACGCCATCCGGGACTGGCTGCGCCAACTGCGCGGGCAGGCCGCTCAGATCCTCGCCCCCGTCCTGCGTGAGTACCCAGACAGCGCGGGGCACTTCGCCGATCTGACGCGAGAGCGCACAGTGGACATGGCCATCCGCGGCGCCATCAACTCCGCAACAAGTGGCTGACCTCACCCCGCCCGGCGAGCAGTTCCGCGTCTGTTCATCACCTCGGTCGACCGTACGCTCCGTAACGGTTGGACAGGTGTGGACTGTGCGCATCACCAGCAGAGCCTGCACAGCAAGGAGTTCACGAGCAACGCCGGGCAGTACGAGCACAGCCATACCCATGCAGCAAGGAACAGCCGTGATCGGCCTCTCGCAGCCCCGTCCTGGCGTAGGAAGCCACCAGCTACGGACAGCCAGCCCCGCCGACCGTGTCGTCGACCCCAAACGTCTGGAAAGTGTGTTCATGATCCGCCGGGCGCCCGCGTAGCCGATTGAGGGCCGAGCGGTGAGCTCTTATTGGTGACGGTTCGGCTACTCATCAGCTGATCACAGGCGGGCTGCCTGGTGAGTCGACCGTACGCCGACGGGGTGTCAACAGGGGTGCTAGCCTGCGGCGATGAGCAGCTCAACCACCGGCCTGGTGCCGGTGCACATTGGCCAGCCTGAGCCCGGCTCCGAAGAAGAGCAGGGGCTGCTGTTCCGCAGGGAGCGAGCTCTGAACCGGATGGGCCCGCCAGAGCCGCTGCTTGTCCCCGGCGACGTGCCCTGGGAGCGGCACGGCCTCGTGCCGCGATGGTGGGGCATGGAGAGCAGCGACTGTCCGGCGGCCGTGGAGCCGGGCTTCTTCTCCGGGCAGGGCCATGAGGAGTTCCAGCGCTTCCTCGGCGGTGCACAGCAGCGCGGCGAGGTCGCTCTGGTCTTCGCCGTCGTCGGCCACGCGGACGGCGACCGCCCGCGTAACCCGCTGTCGTCAGTGGACGCCTCCGTACGCCTCGGTGACCAGTCCACCAGCGCCGGTGGTCGGCGACTGCCTAAGGGGATGCGGCCCGAGATCCCGCCGGGCCTGGAGGGTGCTGACCGTGATCTGGCGATCCGGCTGCTGACCCGCCCCGAAGGCGCGCCGTGGTGGAGCCTGAAGTTGTATGGCTCTCAGTCGTACAACGGCGACGGTTCCGGCAGGGTAGACCACCCCGCTGCGGGCGAGCTGCATCCCATCCTCGTCGACTCGCTCGGGGAGCCGGTGGTCGCGGCCTGGACGTCGCCGGAGGGAGACCAGCGGTGGTATCTCATCCCCGATGCCACCCACTGGGAGAGCGTCCTGGGCTGGCTGGTGCACCGGGCGCTGCCGGAGTACGTGCCCGCAGCACTGCGCCGGGCTCGGTCGCCGTTCTTCATCGACCCCGATCTGCAGACCGTCGGTGAGCAGAGCGCTCGCGACGCGCTGGAGGACCTGGAGGCGCGGTACGCGGCCGAGAAGCAGCGTTTGGAGGATGAACTGCGACGGGCCAAGGAGACGGCGGAGCCGGTGCGGTATGGGCTGCTGTACGGCAGCGGCACCGAGCTGGTCCATGCGGTCGCGCGGGTGCTGACCGTGGCGGGAATGCACGCCGTGGACCTGGACGAGGAACTCGGCGGGACGAAGTCAGCCG
Organism: Streptomyces poonensis; assembly: GCF_014650915.1. Classification (GTDB taxonomy): domain Bacteria; phylum Actinomycetota; class Actinomycetes; order Streptomycetales; family Streptomycetaceae; genus Streptomyces; species Streptomyces poonensis. The sequence goes on from NZ_BMVW01000024.1 coordinate 15,296, forward strand.
ACCTGCTCGTTGGCGCAGACGGTATGGCATCGCGCCTGGTCGAGGTCAAGGGCGCCTCCGGTCCCGCACAGGAGCATCTAGTCGGGCATCTCCAGCGGCATCTGGAGACCTGGCCGCAGCTGCGGCCCGACGAAACGGTCTCCGACGGCGTACTGATCGTCAACCACCAGCACAAGCTGCATCCGTCGGAGCGGACGGCGGCGGTGTACGCGCGGCCCGAGTTCGTCGCCTCGCTCGACTCACTACCGGTGACGGTCATCAGCACAGTGGAGCTGTTCAACTGGTGGCGGGCCGCAGACTGGACGGCGATCCGCACCGCAGTGCTGGGCGACGCGGCCGCGACCGCACAGTCGGCGACGCCAGTGAACCCGCCGCAACCGCCATCCGCTCAGCGGCGCCGGTGGTGGAGCGGCGGACGGCACCAGTAGGGGCACGTGGGGGCCACTGGCTTAACCTGGTTCAGGCTCCCCATTCGACCCGTACGGGTTCACGGGTCACAGCGAGGGCGCTGTCGAAGTCGGCGAGGCGTTCGGCGAGGGTGGTGGTGGCGATGCGGATGGGGAGTGCCGCCGAGAATTTCAGGCCGCGGACGGCTCGTGGGTCGACGGTGGCAGGGTGAGGCAGTCGGGGAGTTCGACGCGGGCGGTCTTCCAGTCGGTGGGGGCGAGGTCCTGACGGACCGGGAGTGGGTCGGGCCCGCAGTGGAGATCCTCGCCGATGCCGGCTACCAGGGCCTGGGGGCGGCGGGCGCGTGGTGACACCACCGCACCGCAAGTTCAAGAGGAACGCCCCTGACTGGTACGAAGAGATGCGCGACCAACAGCGCAAAAAGCGCACTCCTCGCGACGCATCCGGGTCGAGCACGGCATCGCCCATCCCAAGAACTGGCGGGCTCTGGCCCGCCATCTCGGCCGCGGCGAGCGCATGAGCGACATCGTCCAAGCCGTCGTCGGCCTGCTCTCCCATCAGCGGACCGCAGACCTGATCCCGACACGGCAGACGTGAACAACGAGCCACGTCGAGGTCCTCGACGTCTCACTGCCTACGTGCACGAGCTCGTTAGTTGGCAGCGCATCGAGCCGCGCAGAGCCGTCACAGATCACAACCTGCAGATGATGTCCGGGCGCGGCCGCACCTTCGTCGCCAAGATCACGAGCCTGCCGCGGCTTTGTAGTTTTCGTCGAGCTGCGGACCGAGGAGAACCAGTTCGGTGAGCCGGAGGCAGATGCTGGTGAACTGCCGCACCTCGGCTATGGTCAAGTCGCGGCCGAGGATGTTCTTGTCTCGATAGGAAAGCCACTTGCGTAGTACCTGAAAACCGCCGATCTTAAAGTCCCAAACCGCCTCCGGAACACCGCGCCAGTACACTTTGTCGTTCAGATAGACGTCGACAACTTCGGCACCCAAGAGCTCCAGCTCTTCGTTGGTGAATGCGTGCCGCTCGTTGTCGGTCCTTTCGCGCAGCGTAATACGACCGCGTCCAGGCATAACAATACGGGAGGTAGCGCCGCTCTTCTGCTTTCGTCTCTGCTCTATTGCCCAGCCAACGGAGATGGCAAGGTCACCGGCTTCGGGTGACAGGCGCTCGCCGTCATCACGTGTCACCTGGGCGATCGTCCGCCAGGCACGTGTCGTCAACGTGTTGGTGGCGTCGATGTCCAGTAGGTCAGCAATCTGTTGCCCAAGCTGAGCCGAGGTTGCCAGCTGTTCGTATGTGGACGGTAGCGGCACGCGGGGCCAGTCATTGCGGATCGCATCACCGTTTTCTTCGAGGTACAGCGGCGAATATCCAACAGCAAGGACGTGCTGCCAGAGGAGCTGGGCGCTCAGCTGTGAGGTCTGGGCGTCGGTGATACCAAGGCCGGATAGGTAGTCCAATGCAAACGGGGACAGGTTCGGCCGCCAGCCCGACGCGCTGGGCGACTCCTCGTGGAGGTCGAACAGCGAGAGGTTGTCGCTGGACTCTGTTTCGTCGGTCGCGAGATAGAAGGGCACCACATAGGCGTCCTTGTGCATCACGTGCTGATCGATGAGGCAGCGCGAGAGTAGGAATGCCGCCCCATCGAGTGCGCGTGGAGCCCGGCGTCGCAACAGCAGGAAGTCGCTGCCGATGGTGGCGGCCTTGACCAACTCATCACGGGATTCATTCCATAGTTTTCCCGTGGTGTCGACATATGCCCAACGCACGTCAAAGGGCTTAACGCAGAAGCGGACTGCTTTGGATTGATCATAAGGGGACTCAGCCAGCAACTTCGCCCTAACCCTCTGCGGGTCGTAGCGAGCCCAGGTCTGGGTAAGTCCCGCGACCCGATCATCGAGATCTGTGAACCCTGTGTCTGAGTCAAGAAAATGACACAAGCGGTCCAGCAACTGCTCCCGGTCCGTGGAGATCAGTGCATCTCCTCGATTCTCATTGAGACCGAGGAGCGGATCAGCCAGAGCAAGATCAGGGATAGCAGGCCACTGTTCATAACCCTGCCGCGGTGACCACCGGCGGAGGCGGTACCAGTTCTCCTTGGTCGGCAGCAATGGAGCGTAGTGGGGAGCATTAGTTGACTCACTCAGCGACTCCAGGAGTTCCCTTCGCTTGTCCGCCCCCCAGAAGTCACGATAGCTACCCTCGAAGGCGCTAGCATCATGTGCATCCTGGCGCACCAAGAGTGTGACTGCTGTCCCAACTTGGATGCCAGCGGGATTCAGCTTGGTAGAGAAGATACTCGGGTCCTTTAGCCCATCGGGCGTCTTCTTCCCGGTTTCCCTGCTGTCTCCGTTGAGGTTGTCCACGTAGAGACGGTCGAACTTGGAGACGAGTTCCTGCCGCATGACGACCGCTGAAGGATCGCCGAGCCACGAGAAGTTAGAGATGAAGCATACGATGCCCTTTCCGGTCTGCTCCGCGATACGCCGTTCGGCAACACGAAAGAAGCGAATGTAGAGATCGTCGAGCTTGTTCTTGGTGATGTCCCACTTTTCGGATAGGCCCTGCTTGTATGGCTCGACCAGACCACCCTCCTCTCGTCCGCTGACGCCTGCAAAACCGTTGTAGGGCGGATTTCCGAGGACGACGAGAACGGGTTGGGAACGCTTCACATCTATTGCCGCGTCCCGCTCCTCCTCGAACTCCGGGAAGGGAAGCCTGGGATGCTCGTCAGTCTCCACCCATCCCGTTAGAGCGTTGGTCAGATAGACCTTCGCCCGCTCGTCGGAAGACAGCGGTGCACCGAGTCGATCGAGGGTCAGAGCAATATTGAGGTGGGCGATGACAAACGGCGCTGGCAGCAGCTCGAACCCGTACACCCGACTTAGAGCGGCTGCTTTGGCGTCCTGAGCTACCAGGGCATCGCCATGCCGATCTTCCAGTACCCGGGCGATGGTCTCGATGGTCTCGACGAGGAATGACCCCGTACCCGTACAGGGGTCGAGCACGTGAACGTTCTCATCGGCCAAGCCGAGTTCGAGGCCGAGGTCCTGCTGGAGGGATTGGTGGACGCGCATGACCATGTACCGCACAACTTCGGGCGGGGTGTACCAGACACCGAGCTGACGGCGCAGGTCCGGGTCATAGGCTTCAAGGAAGGGCTCGTAGAAGTACTGAACGGCGTTGCCCGACTCGAAGCTGTTGAAGAAAAGTGTGCGGTCGACGCGAGCGAGGGTGTCCTCAGTCCAGTCGAGCACCTCGTCAAGGCCCACCGGCAAGGTCGCCGGCGTCGCCAACTGCTGAAAGAGCACACGGACCATTGGCACCTTGAGGGTCCACTGCGCAGACTTCCAGCTGAACCGCTGCTGACTGCCAGGCAGCTGCGACTCGCTCCACACAACCCATGCAGCGAAAACCCCATAGAAGAGCGTCTGGACAAGCGCAGAACGAAAGAACCTCTCGCCCTCTTCGCCCTCGAAACGCAAGCCGAGGCCATCTTCCATTGCCTCGCGTAGCGTAGCCAAGGCATTCATATGCCTGGCGTCAGCCGAGTCCAGCCGCTTTCGCCCCTCGCGTGCGTAGGCTGCCAGAAACCAGGCCAAGTCGGCTGGTTGCGACAGGGGTGCATCGCCCAGGAGCGCCCGCCTCAGGTAGTCTTCAAGATCGGTTTCTAGTTCCGGAGCCACCTGCCTGGCTGCGTGAACCAGTGCCCAGAAGCCCTCCTCGTCGTGCGCGAGGGAGAACGCCTCGCCCACGACAGGCTGGCCATCCTCGCCAAGCCCCACCACCAAGAACTCACGGTAGGTCGTGACCAGGACCTTCCCATACCGCGTGAGGTACCTGCGCACCTGCTGGCTACGTGCGATTCGACGTACATCCTTGCCGGGCCCCTTGACCTCCATCACGCCCCGCTCGGGAACCCGTGCGACCATGACTTCGCGTCCAGCCTGCTCGACAGCACGACTGCCGATGAACAGGCCGCCATCCGGGACCCCTGCGCCGCGATTGCGAGTCGTCAAGACACAGACGATCTTCGGTGACAATCGACCACCGATAGCGTTGAGCAACCTCTCCATCTGCCCGTAGTAAGAGGTCTCCTCAACAGCCTCGCCCGTCGCGTGAATCCTGGCCAGACCCTGTAGATAATCCCGAAGCGCACCCACGTCCTGATCTTAATCAGGAACCGACCAACCAGGCGGGGCATCCAGGGGGCGTCACCTTGAGTAACACCACCATTACCCAGTTGCAACCTGGCCGACGATACCGATAGCGGCGTGCCGACACCAGCCACGTCACTGCCATCGCCGACTCAGAGGCAAGCCGAACGCGGCGAAGGGGCCGTCCCGAACGAGGTGAACGGCCCCTCCGGCCGCTGCCGGGGGACTACTCGGTCTCCTCGACGAGCGGAAGCAGCCGGGCCAAAGCCTGACGGCAGTTCGCTGCGGTCCGAGCAGCTGCCTCCTGTGCCCCCATGGGCGCCTGCGCGGGAATCTGCGCAGCCGCGTAAGACTTCAATTCGTTCAGTGCTTCGGTGCGCGCCTGCGGGGGGAGGTCGAGCAAGTCGCGCTCGGCGACTGTGAACTCCCCGTAGCGACGCTGGGTCGCCGCCTGGACCATCCGCCAGGTCTGGTCCTCCGCCGACATGATGTAGCTGAGCACCACGTTCGTCTTCGTCTTCGTGGAGACGGCCGCCATGTCGACGATGCGCGGCGTCTCCTTGTGAGGCTTGCGCGGCTTGCGCGCTTTCTCCCGGCCCACGGCACACTCCTTGCTGCGGTGCGGTCAGCAGGACCGCAGGGGTTCCGTCCCCATGGACAACGACCATGAAGGGCGTCGGGAAACCGCCCGCTGTCCTGCGCCGTTCCCGTTCGCCCACCTGCAGCACAAGGCCGGACGGGCGGAGGCTATCGGGAACCACGGTTGGCGCGGATGTGACGGTCGGGGCTGGCTGGTGCCCGGCGCCGGCCTGTCAGGAGATCTGTTCGTATAGGGCCCCCTCTGCCTCCCGTAGCTCGCGCTCGACGGCTTCGGTGAGGTTCGGGTTGTCGATGAGGACGCCGAATTCGACGTTGTTGTTCTCTGCGCTCCAGGAGAAGTTCGCGCTGGTGACCAGGAGGAGGTGGTGGTCGATGGCGAGGAACTTGGCGTGATTGCGGACGTATCCGCCGTCGAATTCCTTGGTCCGCCATACCTCGGCCGGAGCCAGGTGGGCGGCTACCTCTGTGGTCGAAGGAGCCCAGTGTTGTCCGCTGCCGTCGGCGGCCCGGGTGTCCATGTAGACGCGAACGGCGACGCCGTCGCGCTGTGCGGCCGTCCGCAGTGACACCCAGAGTGCCGAGCTGCGCTGGAAGTTGAAGGTGGAGCAGGTGATCGCGTGGCGGGCGCTGTCCACGAGGCGGGTGACTGAGGTGGTGAGCGGCCCGCTCTGGGCGAGATGTCCGGGCATGGTCCACAGCGGTGACAGTGTGGTCGGAAGTGCCCGTGCCCCCTCGATTGCCCGCAGGACTAGAACCTGCTGATACGTCGCTCCGGCGTCTCGGGCCACCGCCTCTAGTAGCCGCCGGATCTCTGCTCGCTGGCCGACCGCGACGACCTTGAGTGCGGTGGTCAAGGTGTCGCCGTCGGCCAGGCGGTCGGCTATGTCCTTGGCCTCGGTTCCGGTCAGGAGCCGCCCGAGCTGGCGCGGCGCGTCCGCGTCACTCATGGGCCTGGAAGAAGCCGAGGTCGCTGCCGGGCAGGTCGAGCAGGAAGCGGCGGTCGAGGAAGCGGTTGGCGCGCTCGCAGGAGGTTTCCGAGGCCATGACGCAGCAGTGGCACGCGGCGCCGTGGAGGAAGTCCTCGGGATCCTGTGGGGTGCGCTTGGAGCAGATGGGGTCGGAGGAGCAGCGCGTGGCCTTGCGCAGCGCGCTGCTGACGACCCGCTGGAGGCGTGTTGGCTCGCTGAGCTGTACGAGGCCGCCGAGGGTGCCGTCACTGTCGGATGCGGTGGTGCAGATGAGAAGGCCAGCCGCGGGGTTGCGGCCTTCGTCGGCGGGCCATGCGTACAGGCGTTCGCTGAGGCTGGCGGCTGAGTAGCCGCAGGTCAGGGCAAGCTCGCGGATGAGGATGTGGGCAAGGGTGTGGACGAGCCAGTAGCGCGGGGGCTTCAGGCGGCTGTCGGGGTCGATCTGGCCAGCGGTGTCGGAGAAGCGGCGCTCGAAGTTTCTGCGGTGTGCCTCGCGGTGGAGCTTCCACAGGTCGGTGTCCAGGACGCGCTTCTCCCATGCGGCGACGGCGCTTTCGTCGAGCTGGAGGAAGATGCCTTCGCCGCGGTCCTCGGTGGCCACGGTCCATGTCGGTCGGGACGTACGCGTCAGTGGGGCCAGGCGGCGCGGGAGGTCGCCGACGCGGTCCATGTCGTCGATGCGAGTGAAGCCGACCAAGGCATTTACCTTGCGGAGGCGTTCGACCGCGAGCACACGGGTGATCTCAGGCTGCAGGGTGTCGCCCCGGTTGCGGGTGGCGAGGGTGAGTCCGCTCTTGGGGTCCTCGACGCGGGTGCCGACGATGTCACGCAGCAGGTAGCGCCATTCGGGGACGAGGAGGTCGACTGGGTCCCAGTCGCGGAGCTTTTCCTCCTGCTCGTCCGGGGTGTCGGTGGGGGCGGAGGCGGCCTGCAGGACCTGCTCCAGGCCGTGGTCGGAGAGGCTGGTGACGTCGACGCCGCCGTCCATGCCGAGCAGGTCTCTGATCAGGTCGAGGTTGTCGCGGTATTTGGCGAGTTTGTCGCCCAGCGCGGTGCGGACCCGGTCGGCGAGGTCGCTGGCTTTCTCCTCCTGGGATTCCGGCATCACGATGATGGACTGGGTGGCCGGGAACCACAGGTTGGAGGCGCCGACGAGCATCAGCCGGGTCTCGTTGCGGCAGCCCTTGGGCTCGAAGGCGTCCAAGTGGGGGTGGCGTCCGCGGCACTGCGGGAGTTTCGCCCTGCCAACCTCGCCCTGGGCCTCGTTCATGGGCCGCCGCATGTCGCAGGACGCGCAGTGGATGACGGCCGAGGCGCCCTTGCCGGCGGTCCGGTCGACCATCTTCAGGACGGGTAGCTCCGCCTGGGTGCACGGCTGTCCGCGGTGCACCCACAGGTCGTACGGGAACTCGTCCAGGTGTCCGTCGACGCAGGCCAGCAGATACCGGGCTGGGATGGCGGTGCGGCGCATCGGCTTGCGGGTGCCGGCGCCCGCGCGGCCCGTGCACTTGGCGTGCTCGAAGACGGCCAGGTCGGTGCGGAAGGGGTGCGTGTTGCGGTAGTCGAACTGGGTGAGTAGTCCGAGCATGTCGCAGCCCGTGCAGCGCAGCCATTGCGGGAAGACCCGGGAGGGGACTCCGAGGTCGTTGCCTTCGGCGGACCGGCTGTGCTTCTTCGGCTGCCAGGGATACGGCCGTAGCTGCACGTCGGGGGAACGCAGCATCATGCGGACTACGTCACGCAGGCGTGGGGCGTGGATCTGCGGGGGTGCGGAGTCGCGGCGCCGCCAGATGCGGTCCCAGTCGTCCAGGCCGGTGGGCATGATCGTGAACTGCGGCAAGTCCATGATCGCGCCGGGGCCGTAGGTGTAGAGCAGGGAGGAGGGGCGGGCGGAGCCGACCTTGGCACGGTTGTGCTTGGTCGCCTTCTCCGCCTCCTGTTCCAAGTCGCCCAGCGGGTCGACGGCGTGGGCGACGTCGTAGACGAAGCGCGTCTCGTCACTCACGAGTTGTCCTCCGGCATCTTCCACTGAGGGGCATGGTCAGGTGCCCGGTACACCAGCCGCTCCTTGATCGGGCTCACCAGGAGGTTGATCTCCGGCTGCACCTCGCGCATCGAGTTCGCCACGATGAACGGCGCGGCGTCACGGGTGTCGATGCCCGCCTTGGCGTTCTCCGCGCTCATCATCAGCGCGTCGTGCCGACCGTCGTCCAGAACCCTCTCGTACACCAGCGACTTACGGTCCTCCATGAGGCTCTTGCGTCGCTTGCCCCATTGGTCGAGCCGGTTCTCCAGGCGTAGGCGGGCGCGGGTGGCGGCATCCTCGTCGCCGGCTCGCGCGACGCGTCGGACGAGGGCGTCGATGAGTTCGCCCGCGAAGTGCTGCTCGGCCTCGATACGGGCCGCCCCGTCCTCCGGGGACAGCCCCTGGCCAGCCTTCGCTGCCTGCAGGACCCGGGCGGCGCTCACTAGCACGCCATCCAGGCCGCGCTCCAGAGAGGTCACCGAGAACGGGGTCACCGACAGCGCCTCCACCTGGGCGTAGAACGTCTCGTGGTAGTGGCGGAACTGCTCGAAATGGGCGAGGTCCCTCGGCCGCGCCCAGTTCCCGAGTGCGACCACCAGCCCCGGCCGGTCCGCCGTACGGCCGACACGGGAGGACGCCTGGATGTACTCCGCGGTGTTCTTCGGCTGCCCGACCACGAGCATCAGCCCAAGGCGAGTCACGTCCACACCCACCTGGAGCATGGAGGTGGCCAGAACCACGTCATACGGATTGACCTCGCGCGTGGGCTCCGGCTTCTTCGCCTCCCTGAGCGCGCGCCGGTTGCGCTTGCCCGCGGTGGAGTCGAAGCCCGGGTCGAATGCCGTCGCCATCTGGTCCAGGGTCGCGGTGATGTCCGCGCTGGCCACGCGCGAGGTCAGCTCGGCGACGTGCAGCGAACCGTAGTCGGTTCCGGTGCGGCGGGGGAGCTTCGACCAGGGGCGGCCCTTGGCGAGCGCGGTTTGAATGTCGTCGCTCATGTATCGGGCCATGCCGGCGAGTTCACGGGTGGCGCTGAAGTAGCCGACCAGGGTCATGTACGGATCGGCCGCGCGGCTGGAGCGGTCGAGGAGCAGCTGCCCGGCGGCTAGGAGAACCTCGGCGACCCGGATCTCCGCTGTGGTCAAGCGCACCCCGGTGGTGCTGATCCCGACGTACCGGCGCCCCGGGTGCTTCTCGGAGACCGGGATCTCCTTGGAGAAGTAGGTGTTCCCGGCGTCCAGGACCTGTGGCGGGAAGATGGTGACGTCGCGTCCGTACAGCGCGCGCACCTGCTCGGAAGCGTTACGGGCGGTGGCCGTGGAGGCGACGAGCAGCGGACGCACCGGGCGTCCCTCCTTGGTCCGCCAGTCGGTCATCGCGTCGATCGCCACCTCGAATAGGCCCACCGTCGTGCCGAGTGCCCCGGTGATCAGGTGCAACTCGTCCTGGATGACCAGGTCCGGGGGTCGTAGCCGCGTGGCCGGGTGAAGGGCGGCCGCCGGCCAGCCGTCCTTCTTGGGGTGCTTGCTGCCGTCCTTGATGTCGCACTGCTGATAGTCGGGATGCACGAATCCGTGCCGTTCACAGCGTCGCGAGACATGCCCGAACAGCGAGGCGGCCTCGCCCTCCCGCGCCAGGCGGGCAAACTTGTCCACGGTGGCGATGACGAATGCCGGCGCGAGCCGGTAGATCTCCTCGTCGACCGTGAGCACCGGCAGCCCGTCCGGGACCTCACCGCCGTCGGCGAACGGGCAGTCGGCCAGCTCGTCCCCGCAGTACACGTACACCCGGCGCAGCGCGGGCTCCGTGCGCACATCGCGCGCCTCGACCCGCGTCCCGCACCACGGGCAGCGCTGGATCTGCAGCACCGTCAGGCGATACCCACGACCCCCATGGGCCTTTTGCAACTGCTCGGCGGCCTCGTCGTACCGTTTCGGGCTCACATCGGTGCCGACCCACAGCCCGATCCGGAACGGCTCCTCACCCCACGTCGCCACATCATCGCGCCGCGCCAGCTCCGCCGCGCACACCAGGGCGGTGGCGCGCTGGAACTGCTGGGCGGTGAGCAGGCGCAGCGTGTACCGCATGAGGACGGCGACCCCGGACCGTCCGTCCAGCGGACCGTCGAATGCATCCACGAGGCCCTGGCGGCGCCGGATCGCGAACGTGTAGGCGGCCAGACCCAGATACGCCTCCGTCTTGCCACCACCAGTCGGGAAGAACAGCAGCTGCGCCTTGGCCAGATCCCCCGACCGCTTCTCGGCCGCCGGGTCGGACAGCAACGGCAACTGCATGAGCACGAAGGCGAGCTGGAAGGTACGCCACGAATGCGCCAAGGCCCCCTTCTCCGCGAGGATCGCCTCGCGAGCCTCGTCGATGCTCTCCTCCGGCCGACTCGCCCGCCTTTCCGCGACCTGGGATTGGACGCGCTGATCGGCCATCACCCGGTTCATGAACCGGAAGCAGCGCAACGCCTCCTTGTCCCCGAGGAGGTGCTTCAGACCCTCCTCAAGCTGGCGTTGCACCCGGCGCGCCTCGGTGACCGCGTCCAGGCCCTCGGACCGCAGATGCTCCGGAAGAGCCTTGGCCCGCTGCTCTTCGCCGTCCAGCCAGGCCGTGTAACCCGCGACGATCGGCTCAAGACCCGTACGCAGCTCGTCGATCGACACCTCCTGGAGCCGCCGCATGTCCAGCAGAGCCGCGCCGATCTCCTCGGCGGCCGTCTGCGGCGTCTCACTCACCGGCAGCCACGTCGTCCACACCTCGCTGGCCCTGCGCGCCCCCTCGGCTACCTTCCAGTCCACCGAGCAGGTCCGGCCATGGGCGAACTCCAGACGGTTGCGGTACTGAAGCCGCAGGCGCCGCACTTCGTCGTCCGGCTCCTCGCGCGTGTCCAGGAGTACGTCATTGACCGGCAGGAACGCCTCAGCTCCACCAGCCGACACCGACAGCTTGGTCTGGTACAGCCACGCCTCGACCGGGATCATCCGAGGCGTCTCCCGGTCGTTGCACAACGCCACCTCGATCAGTCGGCAGTCACGCTCGGAGTCGTCGTATCGATCCACCCGAAGCAGGACCTTGTCCTTGAGCACGATCTCGCTCGTACGGGACGGCTTCAGGTCGGCAACCTTGATCGCCTTCGCTATGGCGTGCGGGGTGCGCTGGAAACGACGGAGCGCCGGAGCCGGTGCCGCGCCCTCGCCGTCTTCGGTGCCCTCGCCACGCTTCTCCTTCACCGGCTCGTACGTACCCCACGAGGCGGTCACCGTGAACTCGTCGAGATCGTCAGGGATCTGGAAGCGCAGCCCCATCGACGCCGGGATCATCAACCCACGCTTCTGCGGCTGGTCCTCTACCTCGTCCTCGTCCGAACTCGCGCTGCTGTCGTCGACGGCAGTGAGCGGCACACCCCGGCTCTCGGCGGCGTCCACAGCGTCACCCACGTCGGTCGCAGCGTCGTCCGATCCAGCCTCGCCTGGGTCGTCCTGGCCGGCAGTGAGGCGCACGGGTGCGATCCGGCCGATCAGGTACGCCGAGTCGGGGACACCGTCAAGGACCTCGTCCGGGCCGTTCGCCGGGCCGAGGAGCTCACGCTCCAGAATGTCGACCAGATTCTCGCGGGCCGTGCAGGAACGGTCGTCGGGTTCGCGGGCGAGACGGTAGGCCGGGGCCTGCGGGGCACCGGCTGAGGGCTGGGCACTGTTGTGCCCCGGGGTCGTCACTCGTCATCCTCCTCGTCCTCGGTGCCCTCATTGTTGCCGGTGGGGCTGACAACGCCCTGCGAGGCGGCACGACGATGATTCTCTTCGAGGAGGCGGTCGAGGATCTCCACCCGAGCGGCAGGGCACACCGTCCAGCGTTCCATTTGGCGGTATGTGTGGAAGCCGTGCTCCAGCGGGACGTCATCCCAGCCGTAGGCCGCCATGACTGCTTGGTCGAGCTCGACGTGGATCTGGCGAAGGCGGGCTACATCGGGGTCTGCGGCGTCGGAGATGGCGGGGTCGTTGACCAGATTGTAGAGCTTGGTGAGGCCCAGGTTGCGGCGGAGCATGATTTCGCGGCGCTCGGCGTGGAGGGTGCGGCCGGCATCGGCGAGCTCATCTGTGGCTCTTGGCTGAGGGAAGGTATCGAACACATCAGACGGCGTGTACCGAGGGTCATTTCGCATGCCCGACCCGTACTTGATGGCCCAAGTTTGATGCAGCGAAGACGACAACACCGCCTGAACTGCATAGGATTCCGTAGCGAACACTCCCAACATGTGACTACAGACTTGTTTCGCTGAGACACGCACCGGCATCACTGTCTTGCTTACCAGAGCGATCACGAGCACTTCGTCCAGGTTTGTGATCGCCTTGCGCATCGCAGGGCGTTTGTCTGCGTACTGCCACCACCGGTCTCGCAGCACCTTCCGGTTGACCTTCTGGCGATCAGCCTTAACAGACTGGAGTACACGCTCATAGGGAAGTGGGTATTCCTTCGCCTTCTCTTCGGTGCGGTCGAAGAAGTCGATAACCCATCGTGACGGCGAGCTATCCGGACGGGAATTGAGATCCTCACCATTGAGGTAGGGGAATAGAACGTCCTTGTTCCGTGGATCGACCTCGATCCACGCTGCGGCTTCGTCGGGCTCCAGGACGAATCCCATGCCCAGCACGTAGCAGCCGATGTACGCAACTCCCTTATTCTCCACCAACTGGACCGGATGACCGTCTACCTGGCCGCCCGGTTCCAGCAGTGTAGAGACCCGCTTGACCTCGAGGTCCCCCTCAACCTCGGCGACGATCCGGGGCACCGCCGAGTTGATGTCGGCCCGACTGCCCCACACCGCCGAATACTCCAGATTGGCGCTAGCCGCAGGCCATGACCGGCTCTGGATGGCGCGGGTGATGGTGAAGTCCTGCGAGACCAGCTGGTCGAGGCCGACCTGTCGGGTGTCTCCCTGAGCGACCGTGTTCGTTGCGATCAGCCCGAGCCCACCCCGCCGTGATAGAAGCTCATGCGCGCGTAGGAAGAAGTACGCCACCAGGTCCGCGCTCCCCTTCCTGCCTCCTGCTAGCGTGTTGACGAACCAATCGCGGACATTCGTTCCCACTGATCCGGTGAGCTTCTTCCCGCCCAAGAATGGTGGGTTCCCGATCACCGCATCGAACCCGCCCCTCCCCATCACATCTGGCACGGCCAGAATCCAGTGCAGCGGCTTCCAGCGTTCGTAGTCCGTCGTCACGGTCGGCGTGAGGCCAGCCTGCTTGATGCCATCGAGCATCGCCCGGTCCTGGTCAGCCTCTCCGCCGTCGACGGGGTAAGCGCTCTCGACCGCTATGCGGAGATTCTCGTAAGCCGCCTTCAACTCCTTCCCGGGCTTTCCGCCCCACCGCAGCCCCGCCGCGATCACACCGTCCGCGACGTCGGTGAGCTGCGCGGTCAGCTCCTGGTACCGGCGCCACTGCCGCCGCTTGGTGGCGGCCGAGCGCTGTGGGTCGTTGTCGTCGACCTCGGTGGCGAGCTGGCGACGCAGACGGCTGGCCTGGTCCAGGATGTCGTCCACGTCCAAGGCGAAGATGCTGAGCTGGTTGCCGGCCGCGGCGGGGTCGATGTGGAGGCGACGTAGCTGGTCGGCGTTGGTCAGGCCGAGCAGGGCGTTGCCGTGGAGCACCTTGTCGTCGACAAACGAGAACGGGAGCTTCGGGTCCAGCGACACCAGCCACAGCGACAGCTTGCACATCTCCACGGCCATGCCGTTGATGTCGGCGCCGTACAGGCAGGTGGCGACGACGGTCCTTATTGCGTGGACGTGCAGGTCGTGCGGTGTCCTTCCACGTGCTTCGCCTTGGCGCTGCCATGCTTCGACGAGCCGGTCGGCGAGGTAGCGGGCGGCTGCGACGAGGAAGGCGCCGGAGCCGCAGGCGATGTCGGCGATGCGCAGGTCGAGGATCTGGTCGGAGTCGATGGGCCGCCAGGCGTCCTGGTCGGCGGTCTGGTGTGGTCCGGGCGAGTAGACGAGGGGTTCCAGCGCGTAGCGGACGACTTCCTCGGCCAGCGAGCGGGGCGTGTAGTGCGCGCCGGCCGAGGCGCGCGAGGGGGTCTCCACCAGCAGGACGCCGCCGGGCTCGACCACCAGCGGTCGGTTGCGCAGGTCTCGGCGGATGATTCCGATGTACGGGCGTAGTCGGTTGCGCAGTTCGGGGTCGTCGGTGACGTCGCGCAGGGCGATCTCGGTGTCGTCGAGGGTGTCGCCCGTCTTCAGTGCTTTGGTGAGGGCGGCTTTGCTGGACGGCTTCGCGGCTGGCTGGTGCTGCTTTATCCAGGCGAGGATCGCGTCGGCCAGCGCGGTCTCGGTGTGCTTGGCCTGGCTGAGTTCTTCGAGGGTGGCGAGGGGGATCTCGGGTTCGGATCCCGCGCTGCCGGTAAGTCCGACGATGATCTCTTCGGCGGGTTCGCAGGAGTAGCCGAGCAGACCCTCGTAGATGTAGCCGATCTGTTCGACGTCGATGTCGCGGAAGGAGATCCGTCGTGCTCCGCCGGGCAGCTGGGCGATCTGGACGGCGCGCAGGACTTCGAGCATGACGCGGTCGCTGACCGTGATGGCCAGGGTGTCCTGGGAGTCGCAGGCGGTGAGGAAGGGGAAGCGGGCTGGATCGAAGAGGGAGCCGCCGTACTCGGGCAGGCGCAGGTCCTCGAAGCTTGCGCCCCGGTACAGGGCCTGGGAGGTGGCCAGGAGCCGGTGCCAGGTCAGGAACGTGGCGTCGAGGGCCTGTTCGCCCTCCTCCTTCTCGCGGGCGTCGAGGAGGTCAAGTTCGTCGCTGATGCCGTATCCCATCGCGAAGAGGCGGCTCTGGGGCAGCAGTCCGCGTTCTTCGGCGAAGAGGAGGAAGACGAGGCGCATCATGACGGTGACGGCGGCCTCGTAGACCTCGCCCCTTGCCGCCGGCAGCGGGTCGGGCTCGCCGCGTCGCTGTGCGTCCAGGGCGCCTTCGGACAGGGCCTGGACGATGAGTTCGACGGCGCGGCGGACCTGGGTGCCGAGCGCTTCGGTGATCTTCTCGGCGGCGGTGACGGACTCGCCGAAGAGTTCCGTCAGTCGGTCGTGCTGTTTGCCGCCGACCAGGCGGCGGCGCTGGAGGAGTTCGATGAAGGCGTTGCGGGTCTGGGGCTCTTCGATCCAGGTCTGGGCGTCGACGATGCCAGAGGCGACCATGGTCTGCGGGCGGGCGCTGACGATCGCCCACCAGCGGCCGTCGGTAACGACGCCGATGGGGACGCCGGAGGCGCGCAGCAGCTCCTCCATGCGGTCGATGGGGCTGGCCGACCAGCCGTCGGTGAGCGGGTCGCGCAGGGAGTCCGTGGGGTCGGTGATCAGGACGAGGGCCCCGGTGGTGCCGCCGTGGACGAGGGCGCCGTCGGCGCGCACGGTGACCGTGTAATCGGGTGAGCGGATCTCGGCGGCGGCCGGGGCGGGGACGGTGAAGGAGGCGCCCCAGCGCAGGCCCTGGCGCAGGACGAGGTCGACCCAGGTGTTGCGGGCCTCGCGGTACAGGGCGAGAGCGGCTTCGTCGCCCGGGTGCTCGTCCCAGTTCTCCCATGCCTTCTCGAAGGCGGGCTTGGCGTCCTTGATGGCGTCGAGCGCCCGGGAGTCGGGCTGGGGGATGCCCTGAGGGTAGACGCGTTCCAGGGCGGGAACGGCGAGGAAGGGGCCGTCGGCGTCGACGAGTTCGAGCCAGGCGCGGTGCAGGCCGGCGGTGGTCGGGGGGTAGCGGCGGCTCATGCCTTGACCATTCCGTTCTTCGCGTCTTCGGGGGTGAGGGCGAACACGACCGCGGCGGCGGATACGTAGGGCCTGATGTCGCTGTAGCGCTCCTGGATCGAGGCGATTTCGCGCGTCTCCTCGTCGTCCAGGCTGTCCAGGCGCTCGTTCATGTGGTGCAGGTCCCGGCGGCGCTGCTTCTGCTGGTCATCAGTGAACAGCAGCTCTTCCTCGGCGCGGATGGCCTGCTCCAGGCGGTCACGGGAATCGCGCAGGTTGAGCCGGAAGGCACCGAAGATCTCGTGGGCGCGCTTGATGTCGGCGTCCCGGCGCTGGGTGAGCGCCTCGGTGACCTTGTCCTGGCGGCTGGCGCTCTTGCGTTCCATCGCGGTCAGCAGGCGTGTGCGCAGCCGGGAGCCGTCGTCGTTCCACTGCTCGGCGAGGTGAGCACGTACCTTCTCATCGGCCAGGAGCAGATCGGCGGAGTCGAGGGTCTCGTCGAGGACCTGCTCGACCTTGGACTCGGCAAGGGCCTGACCACGCAGCCGGACGCCGGTAAGGAACACCTCCTCATGCAGGCGCAGCCCGCCGCGTCCGACCAGGACGAGCCGGGAGACGGCAGCGACACAGGACTCGGGAAGGCCGGGGGCGATAACGGCGGTGACCCGGTGCACCGGAGAGTCCGTGCTGAACAGCGCGGAGCGCAGGGTGCGGGTGGCACGTTGCATGAGGGCGTGCCCGAGGTGGATGTGCACCAGGTCGGTGCGCTGTTGTGCGGCCTGGTCGTCGAAGGTGATGGGACGCGGGACACCTGGCTCCAGGCGGGTGTCCAGGCCGCGCAGGGCCGGCTGCCAGGAGCGGCCGAGGTTCGGGATCTGGAAGACCTGCGCCTCGGTGCGGTCGTCGCCGATCTCTACGAGCGGGGGCTGAGAGGTCAGGGTGAGCGCGGTGTCCACCACCCGGCGGGCGTTCGCGGGCGTGAGATGCATGGCCGCCTTGCGCTCGTCGTACGTCTCGGAGAGCTTGGTGAGCTGGCGGTTCAGCTCCATTCCGCCGGCCAGCACGCGGGTGATTACCTCGTTGCCGTCGTCCGGCGCGGACAGCCGGGCCTTGCGCACCGTACGGGTGGGGGCGAAGTGTTCCTGCACCTCGCCGTCGATGACCTGGTTGACCTTGCCGAGGTCCTTGGTGGCCTGCCCAACCTTGGTCGCGATGATCCCCATGAACTTCATGTCCGCGTCGTACGTCGTGGAGCTGGAGACCGGCACGAAGTGGAAGATCTCCGGGTGCTTGGTCTGCCCGTAACGGTCGATCCGGCCGATGCGCTGCTCCAGGCGGGACGGGTTGAAGGGGATGTCGAAGTTGACCAGGCGGTGGCAGTGGGTCTGCAGGTCGATGCCCTCGCCGGCGGAGTCGGTGGCGAGCAGGATGCGGACCGGGTGCTTGTCCGGGCTCTCGGTGAACCGGGCGCGGATCTTCTCCCGCTCCTCGGTCGGGGTCGAGCCCTGGATGACCTCCAGTACGTCGTTGTAGCCGCGCTGCCGCAGGACGCGCTCGATCCATTCGAGGGTGGCCGCGTACTCCGTGAAAACCACGACACGTTCGTTGGTCCAGTGGGTGCCGTCCGGTCGGCAGATCGCGGCGAGGAAGTTCAGGAGTTCTTCCAGCCGGGAGTCCGGCTTGTGCTCATAGCGGCGCCCCCACTCGATGAGCGAGGCGATCTCGCTGCTGGTGGCCGCGACCAGGGGGTCCGAGCCCTTGGAGTGGCGCAGCGCGGTGAACTCGGGGTGTTCGGCCGCGCCCTCCTCCTCGTCGGACTGGCCGCTGCCCAGCACCTCTGTGTAGTACTGGTCTTCGTCGTCCATCCGAAGCTGCCAGTCGCTCCCGTCCGCGCCCTCATACAGCTCAAGGGTGCGGGCGAACGACCACGGGCTGGACAGGAAACGCTTCTTCAGTAGCATCGCGACGATGTCGCCGCCCGACCCCTTGCCGTTCGCCCGGGCACTGTCCTCCAGTAGCCGCTCCAACCTCCCGAACTGCTGCTGCTCCTCCTCCGACGGCGTGAATGGGAGCGTCTTTAGCTTCCGGGTCTTGAACCCCTTGTCCGGCAGATCGGTCTTCAGCCACCGCACCATCACCTCTTTCAGCGCCTGCTCGTCGATGCTCGCGCCGCGGGTGAACCGGCGACCGTCGATCATCTCCAGGAGGGCGGTGAAGGACTCCGAATAGCCGTTGTGCGGCGTCGCGCTCAGGAACAGTCTGTGCTCGCACGCCTCGGCGAGCCGCATCGTCGCCGTCGTCCGCTTGCTGTCCACCGCGTAGCCACGCTGTCCCGGCGCCGTCGTCGGGCTGGCCGGCGCCACATGGTGTGCCTCGTCGACCACCAGCACGTCGAACGCGTACCGCCTGGCCGTGCCCGAGCTGCGCACATCGGCCAGTACGTCGCGCAGCAGGCGCTGTGCCCGCAGCGACGGCAGCCATGCCATGCTCACGATCACGCGCGGGAAGAGCCGGAACGGGTTGGCGTTCAGCCCGTGGCTTCGCCGAACTTTCGCCATCAGCTCGCTGTTGACGATGACGAAATCGAGGCCGAACTTCTCCCGCATCTCGTCCTGCCACTTCAGCGACAGGCTCGGCGGGCACACGATCACCACGGACCGCGCGCGGTGTCGCAACAGCAGCTCCTGCACGACGAGCCCTGCCTCGATGGTCTTGCCTAGGCCGACGTCGTCGGCGAGCAGCAGGTTCGTACGCGATGACTGAAGGGCCCGGCTCAGCGGCACCAGCTGGTACGCCTCCACGTTCGCGCCGCTGCGGAAGGGAGCCTGATAGGAGTTCGCGTCCGCCGAGGTGACCGCACCCCAGCGGACCGCGTCCACGAACGCAGCGAGTGTGTTCGGATCGTCAAACGCCTCCGCACGCACAGTCTCCGGAAGGCCCTGGTTCGGGGCGACGGTGTGCCCGACCTCCAGCTCCCAGACCACCGTCAGCTCTTGCCCGAGCCGGTCCTCGTCCAGCGACTGGAGGCTGACCACATGGGTAAGTCCCGGCATGCCCTCGTCTGCGGGGCTACGAGGAAGGCCCTGCTTCTGGATATCGGACACGGCCCAGGTGGAGCCCCGCACCTTGACGACCTGTCCCGGCTCCGGGACCGGCGGAACGGCCGCCGTATTTGGGGTGCTGCTCGCCGATCCCTGCGGATACTCCGTCGCCGTCGCCACCTGGGCAGACTCCTTCACCAATGCCGTCACTGCCGGAGCGTAACCACCCAGGCACATGGAGATAGCGTCAGGCCGCAGGGGGTCACAGAAACACCAGTATCTCCGACCTGGCTACGGCCCGCTGCAAGTCCTCAGGACTCGCGAACACCGTGGTCAGCGGATTACGGAAGGGTCGTCTTGGCCAGGGCTCGTCAGTGCGGGCTTCCGCCCGCACCCCCGCGCGATCTCGATCAAGACACACTCGGGCTGGGTTCCCCTGGTGGGATAGATGCCTCCCTGCCCTCGATCGTCACCTTCTATCCCTCACCCATGGGGCGGGACCTCCGGTGGTGTACGCCGCCGGGGTCAGCGGCGGCCGTCAACAAGACGTCAAGTGCGCCAACTGGAGTCGACTGAAAGCTGGTTGTGGTTGGTCGCTTCCTGCGCGAGGCGCTGGCCGGCGGTGAGTAGATCGTGGGCCTGTGTGGACAGGGGTGCGGGCAGCCAGGCAGTGAGCGTCTGGGCACGGTCGTCGGCAACGAGAGCGGAGGGCGTGGGGGTGTGGCCGAGGAGGAGTCGGTAGAGGTCAGTTGCCGGTTCAATCGGGGGGAGGCCGTGCTGGAGGGCCGTGAGGGACGCGCGAGCAGGGATGGCCAGGCCGTCGGCGTCGAGGTCGCCGTAGTAGAAAATGCGGTGGATGCCGGATAGCTCTGTGAGGCGGCTGACAGAGGCTTCGAAGGAACGTCCGGCCCCGAAGGCGATGAAACGGATGCGGCCGGGCTGCTTGGCGATCAGGTCGTGGAGGGTGGCATAGGTGTCGCTGTTCTCCACGACCAGAAGGGTGTCGCCGTCGCCGAGTTGGTGGTGGGCGAGCGGGGGCGGCTGGCGGTAGGTGGCCAGCTGATCGAGGGTGAGGCGTCCGGGGGCGAACAGCGCGCCGGAGATGAGGGCGTCGAGACGTTTCTCGTCGCGGAAGATCTCGTAGGACCGCTCGCGCAGCGGGATCGGCGTACGCCGGTCGGGGGCGTTGCTGCTGTCCCGGAACCAGCGGTTGCACGCCAGGAGGTCCTCGGTCTGTGCGGCGGTGAGACGGGCAGTGTAGGCCCAGTCGAGTTCCGGGCGCCACGAGACGGGTTCACGCGGTGCACGCGGCGTCGCCTGGGTGGTGGCGGGCAGGCGTACTTGTTCGGGCAGGCGTGGTCGGCCGGCGTCCCAGTGGGCTCTGCTGGTGGGCAGGTTGAGGAGGCGGTGGTCGGCGAGTTCGTGCAGGAGTGTGGCGAGCGCGGTGCGCGCGTGCTCGCCACTGGCCAGGCCGGGCAGGGCTGCGCTGAATGCTTCGACGAGGGTGGCGCGGGACACGGTGGCCTTCTCGGCCCGGGCCTGCAGCGCGGCGCTGAGGCTGGCCGCCGCGGGTGACAGTGGCGGGAGCGGAGGGGGAGAACCGGCGGTCATTGAGCGGGGGTCTCCTTCGTGTACAGGCGCGCGGAGTGGAGGTAGCCGGACGGGACGGCGGCGCTGTCGTCGGGGACGATGCGAGGGGAGGGGACGAGGGCGTGACGGACGCGATCGTCGAGGCGGATCAGGGACAGGCCAGCGCGGGCTTCCGCGTCGTTGCGCAACGGGATGCACATCGGGAAGCGGGCGGTGACCTCCTCGTCGCTCAGGCCGGTGGTGTAGATGAGCTGGATGCCCAGGGCGGCGGCCATCTCGAACTGGAGGTCGACGAGGTAGGTGGCGTTGGCGCGGCCGATGGGGTTGTCCAGGAGCAGGAGCCCGCCGTTGCGGGTACGACTGCGGGGGCCGGGTGAGGTGCGCAGCGCGGCCAGGGCGCAGTAGAGGAGGATGGCGCCGGTGAGTTCCTGACCGCCGGAGAAGGTGGTGCCCATCTTCTCCACGGGCACGCGGGTGATCCGCTGGGCGGCGTTGGGCTTCATGACCTCGGCGGTGAATCCGCGCGGTACGGCCTCCTTGAGGCAGCGCAGGACGACGTCGATGCCTTTGAGTTTGCGGGTGCGGGGGTTTTGGGCGAGGGCGTCGACGGTTTCGCGCATCGAGGCGGCGAGGGTCTGCTGGTCGGGTTTCTTGTAGCGGATGGTGAGGAATTTCTGTCCGGCCCAGGGGGCGTCGCCGTCGGGGAAGGCGGAGAAGCGGCTGGCCTGGTCGAGGCGGTGCAGGAGATCGGTGACGTGGGCGCCGAGCTGGGAGGCGAGGGCGTCGCGGGTCTTGGCCATGGCATCCAGGTCGCTGGTCAGTGCGGCGATGCGGGAGCCGAGCGCCTGGGTCCAGTTCTCGGCCAGGTCGGGGATCTTCGCGCCGCCCAGGGCGGAGATCTGCGTGCGCAGCGGGATGTCGAGTCCTTCGAAGCGGACGTCGGCGGCTTCCTCTTTGAGGCGGCTGACGCCGGTTTCCAGAGCGCGGTCGGCGTCGCGGGCGGCCTGGTGGCTGGTGCGGTATTCCTCGGTGGCCTGCCGGGCCTCTGTCTCGGCAGCCTCGGCGGTGCCCGGATAGGGCTCCGCGGCGGCGGGCAGGCCGAGACCGTGGGCGGCGCTTTCCAGGCGCGGCAGGACGGACCGGAACGCCGCAAGGTCGCGGCTGCCGTTGGCCTGGTTGCGGCGGGCGCCGTTGTAGCGTTCGGACGCGGCGCGCTCCGTGGTACGGGCTTCCTCCAGCTCCCGTGCCGCGCGGGCACTCAGGGCGGTGGCATCCTCCAGGGTGGTCGGCGTCCAGGCGGCGGCCTCCTCGCCGGTCAGCGGTGCTGCCGCGGCGGCGGACTTAAGGTGGTCGGTGCGGACCTTCAGCTCGCTCTCCTTGTCACGCAGTGCGTTGAGCCGGTCGTCGAGGTCGGTGAGCTGTCCGTCCAGGTCGCGCAGGATGGCGTGGCGTTGGACCTCGTCGGTGGCCCGCGGGTCCGCGCTGAACTTCTGGGCGAGCGCCTGAATCGGCCCGGGCACCTGGTTCCATTCCCTCTGGCACGTCAGAAGGTGTTCTTCGGCGCGGGCGGCGCGCTGCTGCTGGTCTTCCCCGACCTGGACGGCGCGCAGCTCGTCCAGGGCCTGCTCGTAGCGGTGCTTGAGCACGGGGAGAGGCTCGTGCGGTGCGTCGGGTTCGATAGCCGCGTCGCCGCCGGGCGGGGCGGGGACGGCCCGACGGCTCTCGGCATGGCTGTCAGCCTCCTGCCGGGCGGCTTCGATGGCCTGGGCGCGGCGCAGCAGCTCCGCTTCGGCCCGCTTGCACGCGGCACGCAAATCGTCGGTTTCGGTCCGCCACTCCTGGCACTGCGCGGTCAGGGCGGAGATGCGGTCGCGGGCCTGGCCGGCCTCGGTCTCGGCGCCGGCCAGTTGCCGGAGGACGTGCAGGGCGCGCTGGGCTTGACCGGCCCGGTCGACGAGGACCTCGTACGCCTGCTCCGCCTCGTGCAGGGCGGAGTCGTGGTCCTCGGCCGCGTCGCGGGCCTCCTGGGCGGCGGTCTCGGACGCGGCGGCGATGGTCTGCAGGTCGTTCAGCTGGGCGAGGCGGTCGGGGACGGGCATCTGCGCGCACGCGTCAAGCCAGTTGGCGAGGTGCCGCTCCAGCTCCCGGGCCTCCGCCAGGCGCGCATCGAGGTCCTGCAGCTGGCGGGTGGCGGCCGTGATGCGCGCGGTGACCTCGGCTCGTTCGCGTTCGGCGGCGTCTTCGTCGTGCAGGGCGGGGGAGGGCTCGATTACGAAGCGGTCGTCGTCGCAGGAGCCCGGGCGCAGCAGGCGCTCGCCGGTGCCCACGGTCACGGCGGCGGCCGGGAGGGGACGGGTTTGTTCCATGTGGCGGCGAGCGGCGTCCAGGCCATCGGCGCCGCCCACGATGATCCCGCCGACCAGGTCGGGGTGCGCGCGGATGACCTGAGGATGGGCGTCGGCGGGCACGTTGTCGTGCATCCACCGCCAGCCGGGCCAGGCGGAGATGCCGTGCGTGACAAGGTCCTCACACAGGCGCCGCACGGCAGCGCTGGCCGGGTGCAGGCCCCCGCTCGTATCGAGCACGTCGAGCAGGTCCTGGTCCTCGCGCAGGCCGAGGCGGGTCCCGGTGAGCGTGGTCTCCAGGTTCGCGATGCGGCGTCCGGCGGCCTCCCCCAGCACGGTGGCATGCTCATGGAGCCATTCCAACGCGTCGACGGCGCGCAGCTCGTCGGGCGTGGCTTCGAGGAGGTCGGCGCACAGCGGCAGGGACTGGACCGCCGTGGCCTGCTTGCGCAGCCGGTCGGTCTGGGCGAGCGCCGCATCAGCCGCGGCACGGTCGGACAGCGCCTGCCGCTGCGTGTCGGCCAGGTGCCGGTGCGCATGGTCCCGCCCGGTGCGGGCAGTCTGACGTGCTTGTTTGGCCTCGTCCATGAGCTGGTCGAGGTGGCGGGTGTGCGCCTCGGCGCGGGCCGCGGCGTCCCCGGCTAGTTCGTCCGGCTCGACGAGCCGGTCATGGCGTGCCCGACCCAGCGTGGTGGTGAAGGAGTCGATCTGCTCGCGGAGCGTGCGGAGATCGGCCTGGGCCGCGCCGGTGTCTTCAAGGAGCTGTTCGCGGCGGTGCTGCCACTGCTCGATATCGGTCTCGGACTGCTGGTTGGCCTCGGCCAGTCGGCGGACCTTGTCCTGGGCGGCGGCCTCGGCGCGGGCGTACCCAGCACGGAGGTCGGCTGCTGCCTGGTGGACGGCCCGGAGGTAGGGGGCGGCGGTGCGCTCTGCCTGGCTGAGGGCTTCCTGGGCGCGGGTGTGATCGTCCACAGCATGCGCATGGCGTAGCGCCACCGGGACCGTCTCCCAGCCCGACTTTTCGGCTTCGGTCTCCTTCTTGTCCTGCTCGGCGCCGCGCTGCTTTGCCCGGACGGTGGCCAGTTCGAGGGCGCTGGCGTGATGGCGTACGTGGTGCACGCGCTGCTCAGCCCGCTCGGCTGCCCGCTTTGCCTCCTCGTGCGCTCGGTAGGTGTCCGTGATGGCGTCGGCGTGGACCGTGAGCGCGTCGGACAGTTGCTGCTCGCGGAGCTGGACAGTGGCGGTCAGGTGCACGAGCCGTTGCTGCGCGCTCTCGGCGGCGTGGGCGGTCTTCTGCCGGGTCTGGTGAAGGATGGCGACCTCCCCACAGGCTCGCTGCATGGTCAGGGCGAACTGTCGTTCCTTGTCCCATGCGGCGCGCTGGTCGTGGGCATGGGCGTAGGAGTGGAAGGCGGTGCCCAGCTCGGCGTACTGGTCGTCGTCGGTGGCCTTGCGCAGCAGCCAGTCCACAAAGGCGTCGGATGTGGTGGTGGTGAATGCCGCCGCCGCGTCGCTCTCCTTGGCGTTCATCCGGCGCTGCACGTCGAACAGATCGGGCTGCAGGCCCAGGGTGCGCTGGTGTTTCTCCCATCGTTCCTGGCCGTCCTCGATGCGCAGCTCCAGGGCGTCGACGCGGCGCTGTACGTCCCGCAACTCGGTGCAATAGTCCTCGAACGGCAGCCAGTGCCCGTCGCGGTGGAAGGGCAGACGGTCGGCGTCCAGGGCGGCGGCCGGGTGGAAGCTGTAAAAGCGGCGGTGCAGTTTCCCCTCGCGGTCCGGCGCCAGGATCTGGGCGGTGACCAGCAGGCGTCCGGTCCTCGCGTCGGCCCATTCGAGAACCACGTGAGAGGGCTGTGCCAGGGACACCGTGAAGTTGCGCAGCGTCTCCACATCCTGGTGGCGGTGCGGGATGGTGGTGCAGGTGATGCCGGTCAGCAGTACGCCCTTGCCGCCGCCGTTTTGCAGCATGATCAGGTTGGCCGGGGCCGGGCGGTGGGTGACATGGCCGGCGGCCGGGATCAGCGAAGCGGTTTCCACCTCCGGGCCGGCGCCGGAGAAGTCCAGGGTGACGTCTTCGTACCGTGCGTCGACCGGGCCGAAATTGCGCAGCAGAATCCGATTGAGTTCATACATGGCAGGCGTCCTTACGGCAGATCAGTGGGCAGCGGCGAACCCGGCAGGGTGTCATCGGCACTCAGAGCGCTGTCTGCCGCCGACTCGGAGGTGGTGGCCTGGTCGCGGGAGGGCAGGGCGGCCACGCCCAGGGCCGCCAGTTCCCGCAGCATGTCGCCGGCGGCCTGGTCGCGGATCTGCAGCCGGTACTTGACGCTGGTGGCGTAGGTGCCGGCGTCCTCGTCGCTCACCTTGCGCACGAAGCCGTGCTCGGCCAGGTGGGTCAGGGCCCGGCGCACCAGGGAGTAGGTCACCGTCCTGGGAGTCTTGTCCGCCCGAGTGGTGCCGGTGGCGTTGCGCCGTAGATAGGCCCGCCACAGTCCCTCCAGGCCGGGCTGGTCCGCCGGGGGATCGGTGTCGGCGTCGGTTTGCGCAAGCCGGTGCTCGATGGCCCGGGCCAGGGAGCGGACCTCCTCGTCCACCTGCTTGACCGAGACTCGGGTGACGTACTCGTCGTCGTCGAGGTCCTCGGGCCGGGGGAAGGCCAGGGCGGCGATGGCGAGCTGGGCCAGCAGATACAGCGGCCGGTCGGCGGTCTGAGGGACCAGGTCGGCCACCGAGACGGCGAAGTCGGTCTCCGGGGTGGTCCCCAGAACCAGGCCCGGCATGCGGTGGACCTCCAGCACCGTCAGGTCGAAGCCCTGGGCGATCTTCCGTACGATCTGGGCGAAGTCCGGTTCGGTCTCGAAGCGCCGGACGAGCCGCGCGTACTCCCCGGAGCGGGCCGGTGCCTTGCCACGGGCCAGGGCCAAGGCGACCATCCGGGCGGCGTCCGCAATGTCCTCGTGCTGGCTCACGCGCTCTCCTGGTCACGGTCGGGGATGGGCGTCACCGACGACAGCCGGTTGTCGTCGGTGGGGGCATCGGATGGTCCGGGTGGGACCGAGGGCTGCGATTGGGCGCGGATCAGCAGGAAGTCGCTGCCGCCGAAGCGTTCGTCCACCAGCTCGGTGCCGTCGTCGAGAGCCACGACGGCAGGCTCACCGACGGCCAGTTGACGCACCGGCACCCGCCGGAAGAGCTGTTGCACGCGCATCGCCAGGAGTGCGTCCGTGCCGGATTCAGGACCCATGCCGGAGCCGGGCAGGCGGGCGGAGCCCAGCAGCGCGGACAGCCGCACTCCCTGGTCGGTGGCCGTGTCCAGCAGGGCGTCCACCGCCTCGTGCTGCGCGTCGGTGAACAGGGCCGTGTGCTCGCTGTCGCCTGGGTCGTCGTCCTGTGCAACCGGTACCAGGTCCCCCGCGGCCGATTCGCTGACGCGGGCCAGGGCCTCGAAATAGTCCGGCAGATACATCACGCGGGGCTGCTGCGGGCCCAGGACGGCCCTGGTGAACGCCTCCAAGGGCTCCAGGCAGGCATCCAGGGAAAATTCCATCACCGGCTGCAGGAGCTGCTCGTGCATGTGCACCCGGGCGTGCAGCGTCGGGGCCACAAACACCTGGCGGTCCTGTTGGCGCCGGTACTCCGGGCCGACCTTCAACAGCATGTCGATAAGCACCGAATGCCGTTGCATGCATTCGACGATCAGCGCCCCCAGCCCCTCCAACTGCCGACGCTTGTGCGCGTCGTCAGTGACCTCCAGCAGCTGGTCGACTCGCTCCTTGAGCTGCTGCTCAGTCGCGGAGCGGCTGCGGACGTGCTCCAGGGCATCGTCGACGGTCTCCTTGACCTCAGTATCCCAGTCCACCGCCCGCACGTTCCGCTTCATCGCCTCGATGCGCCCATGGATGTCCTTGGCGTAACGGATGCTCTGCAGACGGGCCGTGTGCGCGATCTGCCACGCCTCGCCGATACGGGCACGCTTGAGCAGCGCCTCCAACTTGGCTTCAGCAGCGATCTGTTCGGAAGCGATGTCCACGTCGATGGCATGCACCAGCACGGTGATCGCCGCATCCGTGGCAATCAGCGCCGCCTGCCCCACATGGTCAGGCACCTCCTTGAGGATCTGGAACGACGTCATACGGGTCTGGAACCCCTCGTCCATCACGCTGCCGATCGCGTGACGGAACGCCCGGTCGCGCTCCTCGGTGTTGATCAGCCGTTCGATCACCCAGCGCGCGACGGCCCGGTACTCCTCAGCCGGGCGTCCCGGCAGCTGCAGCGCGGCGAACTCGGACACATGGTCCACCACCGTCTCCTGGCGGACCGCCGTGCGCATGTCCGTGCGCAGCGTGACGACATCGATCGCAGCCAGCGCCAGCTCAGCCAGGCGGTAGCCCTCCCACCCCCGCTCGGCCTTGGCCTTGCTGCTGTCGAGCGCCAGTAGCGGGCGCACCACCGCCAGCGCCTTCATGCGTGAGGTAATGCTCTCGTAGACCGCCCGTGGTTCCTCAAAGATCACCCCGAAGGCTCCAATCGCCCTTTTTCCACTTGGAGGTCACGCTAAAACGCGGCACTGACATTTGCGCTGGGACCGAACCAGAACGGCCGACAGTGAGAGGGGAGAGAGGCGCGCAGCTCCCGTGCGAAAGGAGCCATGCATCTGCACGGATCTTCCCCGCCCGGACCGGTTGATCGCCTGGCGGCCTCGGGGGGTACGCACGCGGTGGATGCGATCTGGGATCGGCATGCGGGACAGGCCGGGGGTGATCTCGGTGGTGATGCCTTCGGCGTCGAGGGCTTGGGTGGCCTGGTCGGCCCCGTAGGGCTTTTCGTGGTCGATCCGGGCCAGGGCCATGGTGTGTTCGTCGAACTGCTCGAAGCCGCGCGCGGCGAGCATGGCTTGGGCGGTTCGGTGGTGGGTGCCCGTGAGGGAGGCGGTCACGGCGCTGGGGTGGGCGGGGTGGGTGTCGAGGCGGACGTGGACCTTGAGGGGGCTCTGGTGCATGGGGTGTGCTCGATTCGAGCCCGGGGCCCCTGCCGTGGGTTGGCCGGGCCCGGAGGGTGAGGTCATCGGTGGGTGCGCGCGGCGGACAGGGCTGGCCGGTGTGGTGGGCCGGCCCGGGGAAGCGGCGCGGATCGTGCGGGTGCACTTGTGGTGGACGCGGGGGTGGGTGAGGTGGCGCGGTTCCAGCGGGTACGCAAGGCGTTGAGGTCGGCCAGGGCGCGGCGGCTGCCGGTGATGAGCTGGTAGGGGGTGTTGGCGGGATCGTCGGTGTAGGCGGTGATCCGGTCGGCGACCGTGTGGGCGCGGGCGAGGAGGGCGCGCTGGAGGATCTTCTCGCCCCAGTACTCGGGGGAGCCAGCGGGCGTGGAGACCAGCGCCATCAGGTCGCGGGGGGTGAGGGCGTCGGTGAGGAGTTTGTGGTGCTGGGCCTCGCCGAGGACGGTGATCGGGTCGACCACGTCACCGCGGTGGACCAGCGCCGTGACGGACTGCCAGAGCGCGGCGTGCAGTGGAAGGATGAAGTCCTCCGCGGCCAGCCACCGCATCTGCTGCACATTCGCCGGGTAGGCGGTGGCGGTGGCCAGGAGGAGACGTTCTTCGTCCAGTTCCTCCTCGCCAGCCTGCCGTGGGACATCCCCGCTGTGTGTGGTGCGGGGGAGGGAGCCGGGGTGTGGGGCGAACTGCCCGGCGAGGTCGTCCAGGACATGGCCGAGGGCGTCGGCCTGCATGAGGGTGGCGGCTGCCGGGTCGGGCCCGGCTGGGTCGGTGGCGGTATGGGCGAGGCGTTCGGCGTGCAGGCGCAGGGTTCGGCGGGCGTGGTCGGCGCGGATCATCCGAGTGTAGGCCGCGGTGTGCTTGGGCTGTGGGCAGAACTGGATGAGGGCGTGGAGGTAGGAGGCGTTCAGGCCGGGGGCGTGGGGGCGGGCACGCTCCAGGACTTGGTTGAGCCAGGCGGTGTCCTTGGCATGGTCGTCGAGGCCGGGCGGTGGAAGGGTGCGGATCGCGGTGAACAGGTTGGCGTGGGCGTGGTTGTCGAAGTGGTCGGCGGCCAGGGTGCCGGTGTCGGCCAGACGTGCCGGTTCGAGGAGGAGGGCGCCGAGCAGGGCCTGTTCGGCGTAATGGACCGGCTTCGGCGCCGGGACGCGGTCGAGGTCGTCTTCCTCGTCGGGATCGGGGGTGGTGTAGGGCATCAGGCTGCGAGGGTGAAGTCGTCGGGGTTGAAGGGCTTGTCGAGGAGTGGAGCGAGCAGGTGCGCGGCCATCTGCGGGGGGACGGCGTTGCCGATCTGGGAGAACTGCTGGCCCTTGTTGCCCTGCCACGGGTAGTCGGCGGGAAAGGTCTGCAGGAGGCCGGCCTCCCGGGCAGTGATCCGGATCGGCTCCGGCACCGCCGGCGCGTCCGTGTCGTTGGCCAGAGCCGACACTGGTTCGGCAACCCAGGTGCACTCGTTCGCTCGGTGTCCGAAGAACAGCGTGCCTGCCGGCTCGGACAGCGGGCGGACGGTGGCGTTGGCCTGGTTGTTGCTGCGTAGGGACCAAGACCATCGCTGTGCTTCGGCGGTGAAGGTCGGCGCAGGGGCGCTGGCGGCGCGGTTTTCACGGGTGCCGTGCTTGGCAGCCCAACCGGCTCCTTCGCGGCGGGACTGCAGGACCACTCCGTCCGGCTGGGGCACCCAGGTGCCGCGCTCCCGGGCGTCGGACAGCGTCTTTCGCGAGCCGGAAGGGAACGGTTCGGGTCCGCCGCCGGGCCCTCCGCCAGCGCAGACGGTCGGGACGGGTCGGTCGGTCGCGCCCCATCCCAGGGCCTCGGCCATGCTGACCCAACGGGCACGGCCCGGACCGAACAGGGATTCCGGCTCCTCGACCTGGGAGTGCGTCGGCGTGGGAGGCTGTGCCGTACGGACCCGGGAGGCGACCAGGATCGCCCGCCTTCTCGTCTGCGGGACGCCGAAGTCGGCGGCGTTGAGGATCCCGCACCAGACCGAGAAGCCCCATCCGCGCAGGACGGCCGCGTATTGCTTCCACAACGGCAGGACGTCCGGAACCTCCTCCGTAGCGACCCACTCAGGCTCGCCGACCGTGTTCAGGGCCTGGAGGTAGCGCATCGGCTCAGCCGCCAGCAGCGACCGCTCGTCACGGCAGGCGGCGAGGAGGCGTTCGCGGGTGTCCCGCCCGGCGGCCAAGTCCTCGACCGCCGCGTGCACCATCGGCTGGTCCACCAGACCGAGGCGTTTGCCAGCCATACTCCACGCCTGGCACGGAGGGGAAGCGATCAGCCCACTCGTGCGGCCGATAAAGGGCCCCGTCGGATACATCGCCACGTCGGCCCGGATCGTCAACTGGCCAGCACGCGCACGGGTCTTGCAGGCCCACTCGTCCCACTCCAGGCCGACATCGCGCACTCCAAGGACACCCAGTGCTCGGCTCCAGCCACCCGGCCCCGCGAAGAGGTCGAGTATCACGTGGCCAGCCCCAACTTGTCCCGCTTCGAAGCACCCGCATCCCCGCGGCAAGTGACGAGGCCATGCTCGGGCCAACATCTGTCCTCGGCGCCCGTCTGCACTTCATCGGCTTCGTCCAGGCGTGTCCTGCTCATGCTGCCGATCCAAAGTCGGCTTGGCTGGGTGCGTGCTTCGTGATTGCACGGGCAGTGATCGCCGTGGAGGCACGGGCAGAGGCGGCGGCCAGTTCGCCGGCTCCGGGCTCGGCGTACCAGGGGCGCAGGTCGAGCATCGCGGCGCGCATGCCGGTGGCGAAGACCAGAGCGGTGCCCTTGGGCAGGGCGCGGATCGCATCGGCGGGCAGGATCCGCTCCTGCCGCATCGACACGGACGTCGACTTCCCGGACTCGGACGTTGAGGTGGAGGTCGTCTCGACGTCGTGGTCGCCGATCAGCCGGGAGAGCTTGTCGGCGAAGTCGGGATCGTCGATGCCGGATCCGATGATCTTGACTGTGGCTGCCGACCACATGGCGTCCATGCCCGCGTCTCCCCAGACCTTCTGGCCCTGGCGGTAGGACTGGAGGATGGTGATCGGGATGATCCCGCGCGAGCCCAGGTGGGAGTACAGGTCCGGGAGGTCGCTGATCTTGCAGACGTTGGCGGCCTCGTCGAGGATGGCCAGGGCGGGTGGGTCGAGGCGGCCGCCGGCGCGTTCGGCCTGGGCGGTCGCGGCCCGCATCACGGAGTCCGCGCACGCCGCGATCAGCGCGGAAGCGCCGCCTCCGCCGTCCTTCGACAGCAGGTAGAGGGTGTCGGTGGAGGTGACGAACTCCGAGGGCCGGAATTCGGGGACGTCCTTCTGCGGGGTGACCCAGGCGGCGATCTCGGAGTTGAGCAGGGCGGCGGCGTACTGGCGGGCCGTCTCGTAGATGCCGTCTCTCGTTTCCGGCGGTCCTTCCACGGTGCCCTTCAGCTGCGCGGCGACGGCGGTGAAGCCGTGGTCGCGAAGGATGTCCAGCGGGGTGCGGTCGGCGGGGAAGGCCAGCCACTGCATGACATCCGTGATGGGCCGTTCGTCGAGGGCTGCAGCGAGGAAGAGCTGGGACAGGATGTTGCTGCCGGCCTTGGACCAGAAGTCACCCTGCTGGGAGGCGTCCACCGAGGCGGCGAGGAAGTGCCCGGCCAGACGGCCGGCGCCGTCCAGCGTCTTGGCGTCGGCGAGAGGGTTCCACCACATCGAGCGTTCGGCGTGCGCGATCTGCTGCGGGTCCATCGACCACACTCGTCCCACCGCGGCGCGGGCCTCCAGGGTGGTGGTGTACGCGTCGCCGGCCGCCTTGTTGGAGGTCAGCAGGACCGGGCCCGGCGCGTTGAGGATGGACGGGATGGCGAGTGACGTGGTCTTGCCGGACCGCGGGGCCATGATCGCGACGGCGACGTCCTCGTACCCCATGCGGACTTCGTGCCTGGTGCCTTGCAGGTTACCGAGGAGGACGCCGGTGTCCTTGGCGTCGATGCGCTTGGCGTTCTTCAGGCTCGGGCGCAGGGAACGGGCCTTTTCGGTGATCGCCTTGGCCATCAGCGGCTCGATGTCCCGGGCCTTGGCCATGCCGGTGATCTTCTTCCGGCCGCCGCTGCGGTTCTTGTGCCGGACCCACAGGAGGGCGGCCACGGCGCCGAGCGCGAGGAGGAGAGTGATCGGGACGATCCGTGCGCCAATCAGCAGGGAGGTTTTGCTGGCCTGGGGCCAGAGCTGGTCGGGGTGGAGCAGGGCGGCGGTCGGCTGATACGGCGCCCAGGCGCCTGCGGTGAGGTAGGCGGTGATGTTGCCCGACAGCCAGGCCAGGTGGGACAGGGGGACGAGGACGGCGAGGACTCCGAGGAGGGCCCGGAAGGCTATGTCGTACCCGTCGGTGGGGTTGTTCGAGGGAGGAGGCAAAGAGCTCTGTGCTTCGGTGCGGGGACGGAGGGGGCAGCGGGTGCGACCGGGGCCGGCGGGCGGTCGTCGTGCGACGGTGGGTGGTGCCGGCGGAGCTGTGGGACGGGCGGTGAGTGTGCGGATGCGGTCGTCCAGGGCGAAGGCGACCTGTGCTGCGGGCACTTCCTGGCGCGTGTGGGGGACGAGGGCCGGGTTCGGGGTTGGGAGGCTGAGCGGAGTGCCGGTGCGCGGTAGCGAGCTTGGGTCGGTGAGTGCGGCGATCAGGTGTGTCGGTGTGTGCTCGCCGACTCGGGCCTGCCACCCGGGAGGCCGGAAGTCGCTGAGGAGGGTGGTGGCCCATCAGGCGCCGGTCGGCTCGTGCAGGTCGACGCGTACCGTGCCATCGGGTGAGACGAGCCGGTTGTGGTTGGAGGCTGGTGGCCAGCCGGTACCCAGGAGTGGTTCCAGCGCGCCGCCGGCGTTCGCCGGGTCGGCGGTGGGATCGGTGAGAGCGTCGGTGAAACCGGCGGTGATCTCGACCGGGGTGTGGGCGCCGAAGCTCACGTACCAGGCGGGCCGGTCCGGCCCGGAGGCGTGGTGAAGGGTCCACCGCTGGCCGTCTGGGGCGGGCTCCAGGCGCAGGAGCGCCTGCTGGTCGGGGCTGGAGAGGAGTACGCGCGGCACAAGGGGGCGTGGCCGTAGCTCCAGCCGCAGGCGCGGTGCAGGGGCACGGTGACCAGGCGGGACCGCCCCCGCCGGCCAGGTGCCGCGGTGCGATGCAGTCGACCTCGACGGTTTCCGGGCTCTGGGGCATGGTCACCTCCGCACCGTGTGGGTCGGGCCTGCCGCGAGGGTTGCCCGCGTGGTCGGGTGCGGCGCCAGGGGTGAAGGGGCGTGCCGGGCAGCGGCGTTGATCTCCTGCAGGGCATGGCCGTGGATGGCCCAGTCGTCGAGGTAGCTCCAGCACTCGGCGTAGTGCGCGGCGAGGGCGTCGTCGAATGCGGGGGTTCCGGGTTTGGCGTCGGCAGGGAGACTGTCGCGCGTGCGCAGCCACTCCTCGTGCAGGGCGTCCAGCTTCTCGATCGCGCCTCGTAGGACGCCGAGCTGGTACACCCAGCGGGTCTGCACCGAGGACGGCGGCAGGGCGGCCAGCTGGATGTCGGCCGTGGCGAGGAGGTGATGGGCGCCGGCGTGGACGGTTTCGAACGCGGCGGCGGTGTCGGTGTCGCGCTGGCTCTGACGCCGTCCGTAGGCGTGGTCGTCGTACGGCCAGCCGTCCAGGTCGGTGTGCTCGTCGGAGTAGGCGTCCCAGGCGTCGAGGATCTTCTTGCTGTTGCGAATGTAGCCGTCGAGGTGCTGCAGGGAATCGCGGTGTGCAAGCGGGGCGAAGGAGATGGGCGGAGGTCCTCTCGGGTCAGCGACGTGCGGCCGGACGGGGGTTGCTCGCGGCCGTCGCCGCGGCGGTGGTGGTGAGCCGTTGACGCCGGCGGGCGGCGCGGGCCTGGGCGCGGATCGCGCGGAGCCGGGCGGTGTGTGCCGCGACGACCTCCTGCGGTGTCAGCGGGCTGGGCTGCTGAACGACGCTGTGGTGGGCGGTGGGGTCGTGTATCCCGCGCTGGAGCGGGGCGCCGTCGGCGAGCGCGGTGACGAAGGCGTTCACCAGGTGGGTCGGGGTGCGGCCGTCGAGATAGGCGCGCCAGATCAGTGGCCCGTCATGGCCGCCGTGTCCGCGCTCGCGGGTCTCAATACACCGCGACGGGGCCTCATGGCGGCCGAGGTGCCGCAGCTCAAGGCGGCACATGCCGTCAGGGGAGTGAGCTGTGCCCTGCTCGTCGGTCTCCCAGTTCGCCGCGTGCAGCACCTGGAGGACATCCGGCTGCGCGGTCGGCACGGAGCCGAGCAGGTTATCGGTCAGTTGACCGATGAGTTCGGCGGGCACCAGTGCGCCGAATTCGGCGTGCCAGCCCGGCTCGGTGCCGGTGGGCTCGGCCCGCAGCCGCCACCAGGCGGAGGTGGCGGACTGCGGGTCGAACTGGAGGGTGTACCGGTGGTCGGGGCTGCGCAGGACGATCTCGGGGCTCAGCGGATCGGAGGTGCGGGTCCATCCGGCAGCGGCCAGGCCATGGGTGACGTGGCGGGCGTCTCCGGGGCCGGCGAGGTGGCGCGGGGTGGTGTCGAACGGGATCCGCCAGGCGTGCGTGTCGGCGAAGGCGGTGAGCTGCCGTTCGCTCACCGGCACGAGCAGCCCTCCGGCTCGGGCGCCGTGGCCAGGAGGGCCTTCAGCTCGTCGAGGGTGTAGTGCAGGTCGTACTGATCGGTCTGCTGCCAGGCGGCGGTGCGCAGCTCCGCTATCAGGGTGTGCAGGGCGGCGCTGTGGGGGGTGTCCGGGTGGTCGAGGACGGCGCGGGCGAAGGCGCGCAGGGTGTCGCCGAGCTGGATGGGTAGGCCCGTGTACTCGTCGAGCAGGGGCTCCATCAGGGTGAGCACCTGGCCGGGATCCGGCGTGTCGCGCAAGTACTCGGTGAGCCGGGACAAGATGTCGGTGGCGGTGCGAACGTCGTTCGCGGTCAGCACGGTCAAGGGTCTCCTTGAGGACGGTGGCGTCGGTCAGCGGCGGGAGCGGGCGCTGGCGACGGTGGTACGGGGACGGGCGGTGGTGTAAGGCCGACTGTTTCGAACGGAGCTGTGGGCCCAGGCAGCGGCGCGGGCTGCGGCGATGCGGGCCTGCTGCCAGGCGCTGAGCTGGGAGGGCAGGACGGACACGGAGGTGGTCCGGATGCGCGCGCTGTACGGCACGCGTCCGCGTGGACGCATCGCGGGCTCCGGACTGGCGAGCGCGGCGGAAAAGCTCTGCACGAGGTGCATCGGGGTGGTGGCGGTGAAGCTTGCGGTCCAGCCGTGGCCCTGCTCGTCCTCTGCGCCGGACCACCACATCGCGCGGCCGTTCGAGTCCTGCTGGAACTGCATCCACGCCGATCCGTCCGGACTCACCGCGGTGACGTGCCCAGCGTCGGGCTGTGTGCGCCACCGCTGCTCGTGGAGCGGTGTCCATACGTTGGGGGCGTGTGCGGAGCGGGGGCGGGTGAGGGCGTCGGTCAGCCCGGCGACGATCTCCACCGGCGTCTGCCGGCCCAGGGTCACCCACCACTCGTCCTGGTGTCCGCTCGCCTGACCGTGGATGGTCCACCCGCCCGGCAGGGTGTAGGGATCGTAGGTGATGCGGATCTTGCGGTCAGGGCTCTGCAGGGACAGGGGGCCGCCGGACTTGGACTGGTCCTTCCACCCGGACGCCCGCAGGAACGCGGATACGTGACGCAGATCGCCGCCGCCAGCAAGGGCTCGGGGCTCGACCAGATAGTGCTGCTCGGCCTGCTCGCCTGGCCCCCAGCCGGTCCACTGCTTCTCCTTCACCGGCGGCGCCGTACCACCAGCGCGGAGGCAGCCGGTTGCGACTCCGCCGGACCGGTGGTCGGCCCTGTGCCGACCGCTCTGATGGTGTCCGCGTGCTCGTCGAGGTCCAGACCGATGTCGTCCAGCTGGTTGGCAGCCCGGCCCAGCGCGAGCCACACCTCGGCGGGCAGGGCGCCGCGCTCGGCCTGGTCCTTGGCGAAGTGCGAACCGGTGATCACCAGAGCGGTAACACGGCCCAGGAGGCCGTCCTCAGCGTCCAGGACGCGACCAAGGACTTGCGCTGCCTGGCCGGTGGGAAGCTCAGCCAGGTGATGGCTGAGCGCTTGAAGCTGACGGGCGATCTCGTCGGCGAGGCGGACTGCGTACGGAGGGGGAAGGGTCATGGTCCTCCTGGTGAGGAAGGTCAGAGGTGATGGGCGAGGCGCCGGGACTCGTCAAGGGCGGCCCCGGGGCGACCGCCAGCCAAGGGGACGACGCGATCTGGGCCCGTGACCACGCAGGCGCGCAGGTAGCGGCGGAAGAGGAGGACGGCAAGACGGGGCTTGCGGTGACCGGAGATGGGCGGAGGTGTGTGCGGTGTTACGGGAACTCCCAGAAGACAGAGAGGGGTTGGAACGGTCACCAGGTGTCGGGGCATCGACTCGCCGGCGTGCCGTTCCATGGCGTTGAGGAATGAGGAGATTGTGGTCCGGACGAAGGCATGCGCAGGCGGGCCGGCCGGGGGGGCCAGGCTGACGGTGTGCTGGCGGCCCTTGGCTTCGCCGACCCGGAGGTGGCCGTTCTCACCCCGCGTGGCTCCAGCTTCCTGGTGGAGGACCCGAACGCGGAGGCGCAGCAGGTGCGGTGGGAGCACCGGCACGTGCACCGCGCTTCCCTGGTGCTGTTCTGGTTTCCCGAGTCGGAATCGCATCAGCTGATCGCCCCGTACGAGCTGGGCATGATGGCTGCCGAGCCGACGCCGCTCGCTGTCGGCGTCGGCCCAGCGTATGTCCGACGCAACAACCTCGTGGTCCAGCTCAGCCTTGCGCGGCCGGGCCTGACGGTGCAGAGCAGGCTGGAGGACACCATCCACCAGGTGCGGGCAGTTCTCGACACGGCCGTGGACGCTGCGGAAGACAATCCGTATTCCGCCGAGCAGCAGTGATCAGCCCCCTCCTGCGGCTCACGGCTCCGTGGTCTGACTCACCGGCTCCTGGCGGCTGTGCTCCGGACTGTGACCGGGGTCGGTGGTGCCGCCGACGGGGTGACGGTGGGCGCGATGCGGCCCGAGGGGTGCTGGAGCGCGACGTCGATGCCCTGGGCGGTGAGCTGCCGACCCACTTCTCGAACGGCGCGGGCCTGCTCGAAGGTGTCGATGCCCATCAGGCGGTAGATGCCGGTCTGTTCGTCGTGGACGAAGCCGTTACGGGTCAGCACGGCCGAGGCGGTGTCACCGACGTTGACGGCAGCGAGGCTGCCGTCGGACTGCCAGGTCAGGACGACCCGGTCCGGATGGGAGGGATGGACGGTCGCGGCTGCGTTGTAGCGGGCCTGGGCAAGCGCTGCGTCGTAGCGCGCCAGCAGGTCGCCGGTGACCAGCTCGGCGCCGAGGAAGGGATCGTCGCTCAGGGCGATGCCGTTTGGCTCGGCTATGCCGCGGTACGCCTCGGCGGACAGGCTGCGGGGGGCGACGGCCGCGATGAGGAATCCGTCCCGCTCGTCGTGCCGGTCGAGGATGGCGAGCTGGGCGCCGTCCTTGCGGGTCAGGACGGCCGCGTGCTGCAGCGGGTGCTGGGCGAGGGACTCGGCGACGAGGTCCAGGTCCCAGATGCGGTCGGTGAGTTCGGCGAGGTCGTCCTTGTGCTCGAATGAGTGGTAGGCGCTGGCCCAGGTGTCGGGCAGTTCGCCGGCGAGGACGTCGGCGAAGGAGACGAGACGCTCTTTGTCAACGTGGTCGTGCATGGTTTCCTTGGGCGGGATCAGGGGGTCAGCGGCGCAGCCCGGCAACGGCCGGGGGAGGTGCCGGCACCGTGCGCGCAGGCGGTGGGCAGGCGCAGACGGCCGACCGTTCCCGTTCAGTGGCGGGACTACTTGGGTGCAGGTGCTGCGGCTGGGGTGCGGGGCGTGCCGGTCGGCGATCGCGTTGCGGGTGTGGGCGAGGTCGGTCTGGACGATGTGGAGGTACTCGTCGGCGAGGTAGCGCAGGCGGCGGGCGGTGCACGGGGCGGTCGTGGCGCCGAGACTGTCGTGGAACTCGGCTGTCGCGACGATCACTTCCCTGATGGCTGCGAGGATGCCGTCGTGGGAGGCCGTCAGCTCGGTGAGGGCGGCGGCCACCTCTTCGGTGGTGGTGGCTTGGCGGATGCGCTCGGCGAGGTGGGTGACCGAGGCGCCTAGCGGCAGGTCGCGGACCGGGCGGTACTTGGTGTCGAAGTCCTCGTCGCAGTCGACGTGGTATCCCACGGCCCGCAATCGGGCCACGGCCTCGGTGGCGAGGGCGATTTCGTCGTCCTCGCCGAGGCCGGTCGGGGCGCGGTGGTACGCGTTGTGGACGCGGACTACCGGGATGAAGCCGGTGCGCTGGAGGACGCTGTGGGCCACCGTGTCGCCGCCGTGGCCAGGACCTCCTGGGAGTGGGGATCGCGGCGGATGGTCAGGAAGCGGTCGGCCAGGGGCAAAGGGACGTTTCTCCTACAGTGATCGTCGTGCGGTGTGCCGCGCGGCGGCCGATGCCGGGGCGACCGGAGGTCGACGAGTCCGCTGCGCCGCTGCGAGTGGGCCGGTGTGCTCGTCGGCGAGCTGCGCCAGGGCTGCCTCGAGCTGCGTAGACGCTGTCGGCGCGGGCCGGGATAGCAGTCGGTTGCCTGGGCGCGGCGGATACGGGGATGAGGCGCAGGTCCTGCTCGATGCGGTGGGCCTCGTCGGAGATCCGCCGTAGGAGGCCGGCGGGCGGCTGCTGCCAGGCGCCGTCGAGCCGGACGAGGTTGACGATCAGGGCGAGTCCTCCCGGCTGCCTCTGGCCTGCGATCCAGGAGCAGCCGTCCTCGTCGCAGGGGATCTCGAAGCCGGCGGCGCGGGGAGGCGGAGGCGGTGGGCGACCTCGGCCCATTCTGCAGGGAATAGGTCACGGTCGTCGGGGTGAAGCCGCGCGTCGAGGTGGAGATCGTCCGTCGGTCCCCGCCGGGGCCGGCAGTGAAAACGGGTGGGCCGAAGGGGATCTTCGAGGTGCTCGGCTCACTGCAGGGATGTCCGTGTCGCCTGCTCGTCGTCCAGGGTGTAGCCGTCCAAGCCCGGCCAGTGGGCGATGACCGTGTGCTCGGTCAGTCCTTCCTCCGGTGTCCCCGGGCATCCCAGTGCCTCGCTGAGCGGGTCGTGCGGGATGCGGGTGCGCTCGTTGACGCTGGGATCACCGGTCGCTCCGGGAGTCGGAAATGTGCACGAGCTGGTTCAAGGCGGTAGTGGTGTACCAGCCGCAGTCGGTCACCTCATCCGTGGCGGGGAACTTCGGCAGCAGGTAGTCGCTCAGCGCCC
The DNA here is from genome assembly GCF_014650915.1 of Streptomyces poonensis. Classification (GTDB taxonomy): domain Bacteria; phylum Actinomycetota; class Actinomycetes; order Streptomycetales; family Streptomycetaceae; genus Streptomyces; species Streptomyces poonensis. Next base: position 54,463 of record NZ_BMVW01000024.1, read on the forward strand.
GCATGTAGATGATGCAGTCCGGGCAGCGGCGGGAGAGGTGGACCAGGTAGCGGGGGTGAGCGGTGATGTATGTCTGTCGACCGCCGTCCGGGTCCCGCAGGCGCCAGCCGTCCTCGTCGGTCGGGGTGTGCCAGGAGGGGGTCACCACCTGCATGGCATCGCCCCACAGGTCGCCGCCGACCACGCCCTTGAGGACGACGACCTGATCGCCGGTCTCGAAGTGCTGGTGGGTGATGTCCCGCTCGAGTGTGAGCGGGTCGGGTATTGGCTTGAGCGCCGGGGTATTCGCAGGGGTCCAGGACGGCGGGAGCATGCGGGTCCTTCCAGGCGGGGCGGAGTGGCGGTGGGAGGAACAATGGTCCGCAGGATCGCCGGTTTGGGTAACCGGCGATCGGCGGCTATGTTCCGCCGATGTCAGCGGAAGGGGTTCTCCGTCCCGCGATCCGCCTCGGTGGCTGCTTCGAGGAGTTCGAGCAGGTCAGCGCCGTCTGCATCCCGCTGGTCGATCCACCATCCGGCCCGGGTGATGGTGCGGACCTTCTCCTCCAGCTGAGCCCAGTCCGCCTCGTCCCAGGTGCCTTCGGCGACGAGTGCGGTGTGCGCAGCCACCATCAGTTGGTGGCGGGAGCGCTCGCCCCAGTCCAGGGCCCGCTCCGGGCCCTCCAGCGGCGGCATATCGAACTGGGCGGCCCACTCGGCTGCGGCCTGCTGCTCCTTGGCGCGCTTGGCGGCGAGCCACTGCTCCTTGGACTCGGAGTCGGCGTCACGGGTGGCCTTCCAGCAGTCGGTGCAGGCCTTGGTAGCGAGCCAGCGTGTGAACCCGGCACGCTTGTCTGCGGCGCGGTCGGACAGGTCATGGGTGATCTCGTGTCCACAGGAGTGGAGGACGCTCCACTGTGTACGGACAGCCAAAGATGAATCTCCTTGAATCAGGGGGCATTAGGGGCGGCGCACTGCCGCGGCAGTGCCCGGCGGGGCCGCCGGCGATGTGGTGTCCAGGACAGGGCGCGGGCCGCGTCCAGCAGGTGGCCGGCGTGTTCGGCGAGGTAGGTGGCGTATGCCTCGGCGGAGGGGTTGTTCCAGCAGGCGATGGCGGCTGCGGCGGCCTGGCGGCGGATGGTTCGTCCGTAGCGGTCCCGGGTGGCGTCGAGCGCCGCCTCGTTCTCGTGGTCGATGACGGCCATGCGCAGGCGGGGGTCACCGGCTTGGCGGGCGAGTTCGTTGGCCGTAGGGATGTGGGTAGTCGCTTCTCCTGGAGTGTGGATCAGCGGCCTGTGCGGCGCCAGGGAGGAGCGCGGTCATGGCCGGCGGCCGTGAGGCTCCGGGCGGTGGGGCCTGCTCGGGGACGTCGGCGCGCAGGTCGGGGTCGAGACGCACCGGGTAGCGGGCGGCGGTGAGCATGCCTGCTGCCCAGGTCGCGTGTTCGTTCTCCCAGTCGCGCCCCAGGTCGAACGGGAGCCGAATCCAGTGCCCGCGCAGCGTGGGCTCGAACAGGAACCCGGCACGGCGCAGGACCTCTGCGGCGAAGGAATCGAGCACACCTTCCACTTCGACCTGGCCGCCCTGTCCCCGGGTGATGGTGATCGGCTCGGTTGTGGGCTTCACCGGGACCGCCCGGTCGCGGAGGCGGTGAGGTGTACGGTCGGCGCGTAGGTGGGCTTGGGGGGTACCGGCTGTGCGGGCGGTGCTGCGGTGGTGGGCGCCCCACCGCGTTGGGTAGACCGGGCGGCGGCGGCCTGCGCGATCCGACTGTGCCGTTGCAGCAGCCTGTCGGAGGAGGCAGGGCGCGGCGGACGCGCTGAAGGCGTCAGGTCCAGGGCTACATCTGCCTGGACGGCGAAACCGAGGCGGCGCAGGTCTTGGACGGCCTGGCGGGTACGGCGCGGCCCGTCGCGCTCGGGCTCGGTGAGCCGGAACAGGCCCGGCGTGCCGGGGACGGGCTCGAACTGCTCCCGGGTGAGGAACCAGTGGGCCAGGTGCACCGGCATGGAGGACGTGAAGGCCGCGACGAAGCCGTGCTGGGGATGGGTGCCGAAAGCGAATTGAGTGCCAGGGTCCAAAGAGCGGTTCTCCTGATGGTGGGGGCGCCGCAGGTCAGCGGTGGGGTGTGGGGCCTGCCGGTGAGATGGCACAGCTGGGGCCGGCGCCGTGATGGGCAGGGCGGAGCGCGGGGCCATCGGAATCGGCGCGGCTATGCGCTACACCCTGGTCCTCTCACAAGCCGACCCCGAAGGCGACGCCGGGCAGCAGCTGACAGGAACCCAGGACCTCACCTGCACTCATCACTGCACCTCACGGAGCCGGAGCGGCAGCAAAGGCGCTTCAGTTTTCGTGAATTCGGCGCTTCTTCAATGCATGCGGGCATCTGTATCGAAGAGCGCCAGTTCATACGAGTGGAGCAGGTGTTGGACGATGAAAGATCGTCCGGCTACCTTCCACAGTCCGCGTCCGCGGTTGAGGTGCGCGATGGCCTCCACCTCCACAGAGGTCAGGCCGAGCAGGGAGGCCGCAGCGTGGAGCTGGTCGGTTTCCTGCCGGTAGATGATGCGGGTGGAGCAGTCGGCCAGGAGGCCCTCGGCGAGGGCGCGGCCCTGGGAGCCGGCGTCGCCGGCGGTGAGCAGGTCGGACAGCCGGTGGATGACCATGAGGTTGGCGATGCCCAGACCGCGGGAGAGCTTCCACTGGGCCTGCATGCGTTGGAGCAGGCCTACGTGGCGCATCAGGCGCCATGCCTCGTCGTAGACGATCCACCGTCGGCCGCCGTGGGGGTCGGTGAGGGCGGATTCCATCCAGGCGGCAGCGCAGGCCATGGCGAGGACGAGGGCGGTGTCGTCGCCGGAGCCGCCCAGGCGTGACAGGTCGATCGTGAGCATGGGGACGCTGGGATCGAAGCGCACGGTGGAGGGGGCGTCGAACATGCCGGCGAGGTCGCCGTGGACCAGGCGGCGCATGGCGTGCGCAAGGTCGCGGGCCGCGTCGCCGAGGCGGCCGGACATCATTCCGGCGGCTTCGTCGAGCGCGGTGGGGTCGTTCAGGACGGTGGCGACGTCGCCGAGGAGTGGGGTGCGGCCGCTGGCGGCGGTGCTGGTGACCGCGGCGTCGAGGGCGACGTCAAGGGCGGTGTGCTCCATCGGCAGCAGGTCCCGCCCCAGGACGGTACGGGCGAGCGAGCCGAGCAGCAGCAGGCGACGCTTGCGGATCTCGCCGACCCAGTCCGCCTCCGGGATGCTCTCCGGCCGGGGCGCTGCGTCCAGCGGGTTGAGGCGCCCAGGCAGCCCGGGGCCCAGGGCGACGGACGTGCCGCCCAGTGCTTGGGCGACCGGTGTCCACTCGCCCTTGGGGTCGCACGGAACGTAGACGCGATAGCCGAAGGCCACGCTGCGCAGGGCGAAGCTCTTGGCCAGCGCGCTCTTGCCCTGGCCGATGACCCCGGCCAGCAGGACGTTGGGGTTGGTGAAGCCCTCGATGCGGCCGTACAACGCGAACGGGTCGAAGACGAAGGACGCTTCGGCGTGGACGTCCCGGCCGATGTAGATGCCCTCGGCGCCGAGACCGCCTTCGGCGAGGAACGGGTATGCGCCGGCGGCGATGGCGGTGGTCATGCGATGGGCGGGCAGCTTCAGCCGGTTTCCGCGCGCGGAGGCCGGTCCCGGACGCCCGCTCGGAGGGAAGAGCGGGGCGGGCGTCTCCTGCTCGGCGGGCGTGGCGCCGGGCTCGTGGGCACTGGCTTGGGCACGGGCCTTGGCCACTGCCTCGGCGAGTTGCCGTCGGGCCGTCTTGCGGCCGGCGCGGTCGGTGCCGTGGGGGGTGAACAGGGGAGAGGCCGATGCGCGGCGGGCGCGGCGGGCGGGCCGGTGGCTCATGGGTGGGGCTCGTTTCGGCAGCGCGCGGTCAGATGGCGCATGTGCTGGTGTGCAGGGCGGTGGGGGTGGTTTTGCGACGGATGGTGTGTCCGGTGGCCAGATGCCGCTGGCAGATGGTCAGCACCGGCGGCCCTTCGGGCAGGCGCTCGGGTCGGCAGGGCTCGCGGGGGCCGTCAGCCGGTGGGACGGTGTGGAAGGCGTCGTGGACCGCGGCGGTGGCCTGCCACAGCCGCAGATGCGAGGTGGCGAGGTGGCGTCCGGCGGCCGGATGTGGGGGCCGGGTGGCGTCGGCGAGCCGGTCAAGGAGCTTGTGGGCGGCTGTGAGGTGGGCGTGCAGTGCGTCGAGGTGCACGCGGTCCGCGGGTGCGGTGGTCGTGCGGGCGTGATGGCGCAGGCCAGCGGTGGCGGCGCGCAGGTAGGGATGTGCGTCGGATCCAGTCGTGGAGGAAGTGTTCAACGAAGTCCTTGGGAGCAGCGGTTCAGCGGCGCCGGCTCGGAGGTAGGGATGGGGCGGCGGCCGGGGCCGGGTGCTGGGCACGCGGGCCTCTGCGGGAGTCGCCGAAGCACCCTGCTCCGGCCGTAGGTCGACGTACCTGCCGGGTCCGGGAGGCCGGGGTGGCTCTGTTCCGGCACGTAGACGATGTCCGCGCTGTGCTCGGAACTGGCGGCGTCGGCCTGGTAATAGTCGAGGACGCCGGGGAGCGTGGCCAGCACTCGGGCGGCGTCGTCGAGGTTGACGGCGTTGACGACGAAGCTGGCCGGTGCCTGACCGTCGTGCCGCTCACTTCCGGCGGGCCTCAGGGTGAAGGCACGAGGAGCGGGTGGGCCCGCGAGGTCGGCGAGGCGTTGTACGACGGTGTCGAGGTGGTCGCTGGCCTCGATGGCCGTCGTGATGCGGGCATCGTCGCGCTCGGGGTACTTCTCCTCGATCACGTAGCCGTCGCTGTCCCGGTACTGATGGAGACGTGAGCGGTGGCGGCTCGCCAGTTCTTGGCAGGAGGCGAGCAGGCCGCGCAGTTCGCCAGGCGGTCGTTCGTGTTCGGTGGTCGATGTCAGAGTGCGTCCCGGGGTGGACAGGCTCACAGGGCGGTGCGGGCCAGAGGGAGGGAAGCGAGGGTGAAGGCGTCGGGCTGCTGGTAGTTGAGGCGGCGCAGGTCGACGCTGGCGGTGACGGCGGCGGTTTCGATCTGGGCGCAGGCGGCGTCCAGGAGGGCGTCGGTGTCGGCGGTGACGGTGACCAAGCCGGTCAGGGCGACATCGGCGTGCCCGGCGATGAGCTGGCGCTCGCGCTGTTTGACGTCGGCGTACTCGACGGAGTCTTCCTCGCTGTCGACCTGTCCGCGGCGGGCGCGTTCGTTGGCGTCGGCGACGATCGCGGCCTTCTTGCGCTGGACGTCCCGCAGCGCGGACTCCAGGCTTTGCGGCACGTATATAAGGGACAGGCTCCGGCGAACACCGGCGGTGAACATCAGCCCGTGCAGGAACCCGGCGCTCATCTCGGTGCGGGGCCAGTTCTCCACCCAGTACGTGGCGTGGCGGGCGGTGTCGGTGGCGATCCGGTCGTACTCCTCGACCTGGACGACGGGGCCGGCGGCTGCGGGATCGGCTTCGGCGCGGCCGGACTCGGACCACTGCTGCAGCGCGGAGAGGGACTTGGGGTCGTAGGCGGTGCGGATGACGGCGGCGATCTCCGGGGCGGTCAGCCACCCGGTGACCGTGAGTCCGGCGCTCCGGGCGGCCTGGGCGACGCTGGCGGTGGTCTGCTGCATGACGGTGAACGCACCGGGCAGCCCACCGCCGGCCTGGCTGATGACGCGCTTGGCGGCCTTGAGGTCGAGGGAAATCGCGAGGTAGGTCTCATGCGGGGCGGCGGCGGGACCGGCGGAGGTGACGAGTTCGGCGTAGATCTGCCCCGCGACCGGGGCCTCGGCCTGTCCGTGCTGGGCCCAGTGCCGGGTCAGGGTGTCGCCGGAGTCGGGGACGGTGCGCTCCAGGACCTGCACGGTGGCGACGTGTCCGGTGCGGGCGATGCCGGCCAGGGCACGCCCCCATCCATTGACGTTGTGGTTCTGGGTGGCGGGGTCGAGCAGGGCGAAGGCGCGGCTGCTGACGCGGGCGACGGCGGTCAGGGTCTGCCGGTGCGGGTCGTAGACGGCCGAGGCGCCGCTCGCCGAGTCGCCGGGGGTGACGACGCGCAGGGAGGCGGCGGTGCCGGGCAGGTGGAGGAGGCCGTCCTGCCGGGGCCGGGTGACGGGCCGGGCGAGCCACAGCGTCTGGCCGGTGCGGCGGCGCTGGGCGTAGCGGGCGACGATCGGCGCCCAGTCGATCAGGGAACGGCCGTGGCGGCGCATGGCGACCAGGGCAGCGACTGCCGCCCACAGCGGGGCCACGGCGATGGCGCCGAGCAGTCCGGTGGTGACGACGGTCACCAGCAGCAGCGCGAGCGCGCAGGAGACGAGGACGAGTTGGGGCAGGGTGAGGCCGAGGAGGATGCCACGGCGGCTCCGGTGCGGGAACTTCACCGTGACCGGAGCGACGGAGAGATCAGACAAGGGGCAGGTCCTGGAGGCGCGGGGGAACCTGGGGGCGGGCGGCGCGGCCACCCGCCCCCAGAGGGCGGGCAGTTGATCAGTTGCCGCTGGGCGGTGGCGAAGAAGCCGTCCCGCTCGTGCCGAGGTTCGGTGAACCTGCGGTCTGCGAGCCCGGGGGCGGCGGGGCACCCTGCGGCGGCGGGGCCGTGGTCGGCGGGGTGGTCTGCCATCCGCCGGGGTGGCCGGCCGCGGTGCCCGAACCGGCGCTGCTGGCTGCCGGGCTGCCACCGACCTGCCCGATGGTGTCGTCGGTGACGCTGGTCGGCGGCGGCTGGACGACCTTCTCCAAGCCGGACTTGGCGGAGCCGCCACCGGACGAGATACCTGAGCCTGTGTCCTGCGAACTCTCCTCACTGCCGCCGGTCGGGCTGGAGGCGACGTCGCCGGGGAACCCGACCCCACCGGGGATTGAGTCCGGTCCCTGCGGAGCCGCCCCGGCTCCGGCTGCGGCTCCGCCGGTGGCGGCGGTGGCTGCCATCGCGGCGGCCTTCCTGCCGGCGCGTTCGGCGTGCTGCTTGGCGAGCTGGACGCCGGTGCCGCCGGCACGGTGCAACGTCTCTGCGTCGGATCCTTCGGCCGCCCAGTGCACAAACTTGAAGGTCGCGTAGGGGCAGAGCAGCACTAGAATCATGATCACGATGCCCGCGAGAACGTCGGCGAGCGCGGCCAGGCCGTCGCTGGCCTCGGTCTTGCCCATCGCGGCGATGCCGAGGACGAAGATGATCGTCATGAGCAGCTTGGAGACGACGAGGGTGGCGGTGGCCTCGATCCAGCCCTTGCGCCAGCGACGTGCGACTTCCCAGCCACCGCCCGCTCCGGCAAAGACCGCCAGGGTCACCATGACGAGGATGCCGACCTTGCGCACCATCATCACGCACCAATACAGGACGGCGCCGATGGCGGCTCCGAGCGCGACGAAGACGGTGACGAGCCAGCCGAGCTCGGACAGCGCGGGGATCTGTCCTACCTTGACGATGCGTCGGACCGCGGAGGCGATGTCCATGTTCGCGGCCTTGAACAGGCCGGCGGACAGGGCGTCGACCACTTCGATCGCGACGGTGGTCAGGGCGATCGCGGCGAAGGCGAAGATCACGCCGGATGCGGTGCCGGTGAACGCCTGGGTGAGGGCTTGCCCGTCGCGGCGGACAGCTGCGCGGACGAGCTGGGCGCAGAAGGTGGCAACAAGGACGACCAGGCCGATGGGAAGGATCGTCTCGTAGTTGTCGCGGAACCAGCCCGCGTTGAGGTCGACACGGGTGGTGGTATCGACGGCCTTGGACGCCAGGTCGGCGGCTGCGGCAGCGAGTTCGCCGGCACTCTTCGCCATCCAGTCGCCGATGGCCTTGCCCGGGTTGGAGGCGAAGTCGACGGCCTCACCGACCGCACAGACCTTGTCCGCGAGGGGGAGATCACAAAACCCCATGAGGACTCCTTCCGGTCAGGGCGCGACGCTCGGGGCGATGGCGACGAGCGAGCAGTCGGCCGAGGGCCTGCACTGGACAGCGAGGGTGACCGAGCGGTCTTCTGCACCGCCGCCCTTGGACCAGGTGATGGTCTGCTTGCCGGTGACGGTCACGGCGTATATGTACGCCTCGGTGATCGCGGCCGGATCGTCGGCGAGTGCCTGCTTGAACGCGGCCGGGTAGTGCGCCTCGGCGACGGTTGCGGTGGCATGCTGCCGCTGGTCGGTCATCCGCGACCACAAGAGCGGATCGGGCATCTGCGCGGAGACCGAGGCCCAGTCGCTGTACTGGCCCTCCTTAGTCATCCATGCCTCCATGCCGGCGAGCTGCTGGGCGTGGCTGGTGGTGCGGGTGTCGTAGGACCAGAGCATCGCGGCGGCGGCCTTGGCGAACTGCACCGGGTCGGAGACCCGAGGCGGCTGTGGAACCGAGCCGGTCTCCGCTTCTGGCTTCTGTGCGGTGGGGGAGGGGTTGGCGCCCGGCGTGGGGGAGGCGGAGGGGGTGGTGTGTTGTTCGCCGCGTCCGGTGATGTAGGCGGTCGCGGCGGCCAGGACGAGCAGGCAGGCCAGCACGATGGCGATGAGAGTGAACCGGCGGTTCGGCGACCAGTTGATGCCGTAGCCGGGGAATCGCTTTTTCATTAGTGAACCTGTGACCCCAGGGCCGAGAAGAAGGCGACGATGCCGTTGGCGGCGCCGAGGCCGAGCGCGGCACCGGCGGCGACGGTGGCGCCCTTCTTTCCGTTGGCCTCTGCCTGGTGGCCACCGGTGTGGTGACCCCAGGCCCAGACCGCGAGGCTGACGGCGAGGGCTCCGACGACGGCGACGATGCCGAAGAGGTTGATGCTGTTGACGACGTTCTTCAGAACGGCAAGGCCCGGAAGGCCGCCGTCCTTGGGGGAGATGCCAGGGTCGTAGGCGAGCTGGAGGAAGCGGTCGGCGAGTGGTGACACAGGTGTGGCGGGCTCCTTGCGTGCGCAGGCCGATGGGGTCCGGTGGGCGGGAAGGCGAGGGGGAGGGGAGAGGCGCGCGAGCGGCGCAAGAAGGGAGGCTGGCGTCAGACGACGCGGCGGGCGGCCAGGACGTCCCAGTCCTTGAGCGGCGTGATCCGGACGGGCTTGCCGGTGCGCGGGGCCTCGATGACCAGGCCCTCGCCCAGGTACATGCCGACGTGCTCCGGGCGGGTCGCGGTGCCGCGGCTGAAGATCAGGTCACCGGGCTTGAGTGCCTTGCCGAAGACGGCCTTGCCCTCGTGGACCTGCGTGTACGTGGTGCGGGTGAGCTGGATGTCGGCCTTGGCATACGCCTGCTGCATCAGCGAGCTGCAGTCGCAGCGGCCCATCGGGTCCGGGCCGTGCGGAGCGGTGCAGGAGCCGCCCCACTGGTACATCGTGCCGAGCTGGTGCATCGCCCAGACGATCGCCGTACGGGCGCGCGGGTCGGTGCCCTTTGGGATCGAGTAGCCCTCCGGGACGGCGCCTTCGGGGATTGGCCCGTACTGGGATCCGTCCTGCGCGGTGCCGCAGTCGGAAATGGCGGTGTCGTCAGTGTCCGTGTCGGAGCTGTCGGAGCTGTCGGAGTCGGCGCCGGCGAAGGTGGCGGCGATGGCTTTCTGCAGCGCGGTCGCGAGCGGTTCCCACTGTGCGTAGGCGTCCGGGTAGGCGGACTTCTGCACGGCCTGGGCCGCCTGCGTCACGGTCATTTGCTGCCAGCCCTTCACCTGCAGCAGCGCTTTGTAGAACCCTTCACTCGCATGGACGGGATCGCGGATTTGGTCGGGAGTGCCCCAGCCCTGTGACGGGCGCTGCTGGAACAGGCCGAGGCTGTCACGGTCGCCTCCGGAGAGGTTGCGCAGCCGGGACTCCTGCATGGCCGTGGCGAGCGCGATGACCTGTCCGCGCTTGGGAATGTGGAGGCCGATCCCGGTGGCCACGATCGTCTGGGCATTCGGGATCTGCTCGGCGGGCAGTTCCAGGCCCTCGACGCGGACATGGGAGGCGTCCGCGCCGTCGAGGATCTTCGTGACCTGCTCGACGACCTTGTCGGTGTCCAGGTCGGGCAGGCACTGCAGGGACGAGATGGTGCCCTCGGCGGCTTCGCTCGATGAAGCCAGCATCATGGCCGTGCCACCGAGGAGAAGCGGGGTGAGGAAGACGACGCCGATGCCGGCGGCGAGCGCCTTCAACCAGCCTCGCCCGCTCGCGCGGCGTCGTGTTCGATCAGGGGCGGGCAACGAGACGTCATGGACGCTCCTTCAGTGCAGTTCCGGCCTGTCACGTGCGCATGGGCGTGGTGGAAAGGGACACGGCGGCCGGGGGTGGGCGATCAGTCGTCTGGCCGGCACAGGCGAGTTGCCGCTCGCCTGACGGGGGCATGAGTGAGCTAGGTATGCCGGGGCAGGGAAAGCCTCCGCGAGACAGGGGTAAACACAGGCCAGTGGCGGTGTGCGCCGGGCAGTTCCAAAACAGTAGGTGCAAATCGGCGGCCGACCAAAAAGTTGGCGTGAGGGGTCGGAAACCGGCACCTCAGTCCCGCACTTCTTGGTCGGCCGCTGATTCGCCTCTACAGTTTTGGAACTCCCCCGCCCTATCCGGTCTGCGCCGGGGCGTCTGCATGCCAAATTCCGGCCCTTGGCCCAATGAACGACGGGCTACTTGTTCTGCACCTCTCTCGATTCGGGGTCCCTCTTTGCCTTTTTCCCTTCACCAAGGTGACGCTCTCAGCGTCCTCGCCGACCTGCCGGACGACTGCGTTGATTCCGTCATCACCGACCCGCCGTACAACTCCGGCGGTCGAACCGCCAAGGAGCGCACCTCCCGCAGCGCGAAGCAGAAGTACACCTCCGCTGACGCCGACCACGGCCTGGCGGACTTCACCGGCGAGAACATGGACCAGCGCAGCTACGGCTTCTGGCTGACGCAGATCATGACCGAAGCCCACCGGCTGACGAAGAGCGGGGGAACCGCCCTGCTGTTCACCGACTGGCGTCAGCTCCCCGTCACCACGGATGCCATCCAGGCGGCTGGCTGGCTGTGGCGCGGTGTGCTGGCCTGGCACAAGCCGCAGGCTCGACCGCAGAAGGGCCGCTTCACCCAGAACTGCGAGTTCATCGTGTGGGCCTCGAAGGGAGCGATCGACGGCTCCCGCAATCCCGTTTACCTACCCGGGCTCTACAGCGCGTCTCAGCCGTCGGGTAAGGAGCGGCAGCACATCACGCAGAAGCCTGTCTCCGTGATGCGTGAGCTGGTCAAGATCTGCCCCGAGGGCGGAACCGTCCTCGACTTCTGTGCCGGCTCGGGCTCCACCGGCGTCGCGGCCCTGCTGGAGGGCCGGGACTTCATCGGCGTGGAGAAGACGAAGCACTACGCCTCCATCGCTGCGGACCGGCTGACGGAGACCATCCGCGAAACCCTGACCCAAGAGGACATGACTCTGACGGCCTGAGCTCAAGCTGCCGCTGCTGCTCAGTGATGCTTCCGCCTCACCTTTCCACCGGCTTGTAGGAGGCCAGCCCTTCCATGTCTGAATCCGTAGACCCCGTGCCCGACACGGAGCTGAAGCCGGTTCGCGTGCCGGACCCTCACCTTGAGGGCATCGAGGCCAGCGTCCGGCGACTGATGGAGCAGTCGGCGCAGCAGGCCCAGCAGCTGGACCACCTGGCCTCCGCCCCTGCCCTCGGCGGCGCCTCGTCGTTCGCTGCCTTCGGCATGCCCGGCTTCGGCGGGCCGGGCCCGACCGCTCCGCCGGAGCCGCGCCCGATCCTGGAACTCGAAGGCGAAGAGTACGAGGACGAGCTCGACGCCCTGAGCGACTGGGTCGACGATTTCCTCCTGCCCGTCTACGGGGCGGAGGTCACCACGGCGGCACCCTGGTGTCTGCAGTGGCAGGAGCACGACGACGTCGTCGCGTGGCTGCACGCCCTGTGGCTCGCCTACCAGCAGCACAAGGACCCCGAAGCCGGCTTGAGCGGCCTGTTCGTCTGGCACCGGGACTGCCTCACCCACGCCATCGCGGCGATCCGCGCACCCGGCGGCCCGCTGTCGGCATGCATGACCTCCCCGGACCGACCCGCGCACCGGATTCTGCCCGGCCCGCCGCCCTCGGCCCGTACGGAGAAGGCGAACGCGGCGGGACCCGCGGAGTCCCTGCCTGACGAGCCGACGTCATGAGCGCCGGGCAGCCGGCCTTCGGCCTCAGCTTCGACCCCCGTGCTCTGACCGACCTCCTGCAGGCCCCGAGCGACATCCGCGACCTCACCCTCGCCTGCCTGCAGGAAGTGGTGAACGCGGAGCGGTTCGGGATCAAACTCACCGGCGACCTGGAGGGCTACCGCAAGCTGTTCGTGGATGCCCGCAAGGACTGGCGCGTCGTGTACGGCGTGCGCCCAGCCCCCGAGACCTCCGCCTATCAGCGGGAGATCCACGTGGTCGCCATGCGGCCGCGGGCGAACAACGACGTCTACGACGAGGTGGGTCGCCGCCTGGGGATGACCCGCCGACCGTTGAGCGCTCGCACGCACGCTGCCCGCGCCCGCTCCCCGCAGCTCATGGCACGCGGCCCGATGCCGAAGCCCGGACCGCTGCCTTCCGCGATGCCGGGCCTGCCCCGACCAGCCCACAGCCCAGCACACCACCACGCTCGCTGACACAAGGAGCACCTGTCTATGCCCTCTGATCCGGCTACGGCGCTCGTTCGCCGAGCTATTTCGGATCTCGACCACCGCATCGAGGCGGCGACCGGCCACGATGTCGACACGCTGTGGGCGCACCGGGACCGAGGCGTCCTCGACGAGCCGCACGCCCGCCTGGTGGACCTGCACCGCGAGCTGGCCAGGGCCGAAACCGGCGTGACCTTCTACCGCACCCTCCTGCACCGGCTCAGCAGCGGCGAGTTCCCCACCGATGCGGCCCTGTTCGAGCGGATCGACCGCACCGTCGACCAGATGCAGGAAGCCGCCGGTGAACGCGACTCCGCCGCGGCCCGCGTCATCACGGCCCTGGAGCCGATCGAGACAGCCAACCGCAGCACACGCCACGGCGAACGGAAGCCACTGCCGCCCGCCGACCGCGCTGCCCTGCTGGCCATCGCCGGCGGCGCCAAGCTGCACGAACACCTCCTGACGGGACGCCTGTCGGTGGTGACCGCCTCCGGCACCCGGATCCCGTACGCACGATTCCAGCAGCTCGAGTCCTCCGGCCTCGTCTCCCGGGACACCAGCCATCCGCTGCACGCCGGACAGCCGGTCGCCCTGACCAACGTTGGCCGTGCCGCCCTCACCGGCAGCCGCCAGGCGAGTACGGCTGCCTCCCCGGCCACCGTTCGGCCCGGCACCTGGCCCGCTGCCGCACGGCCCCGCCGCTGACCCTGCCGCCTACCGAAGGGATCCATGCTTTCCTTCTATCTGGACCTGCGCCAGGACGGCTTCGAGGCCGCCGACGAGTGAACCGACGAGGCGTTCTGGCACGCGATCGGGATTGAGCGGGACATGCTCACCGTGCTCGCCGAACACCACACCTTCCCTGTCAAGTTCAGCATGTTGCTGCTGCTGACACCGTCGTCTGGGCGTGGCTCTGCCCGGGGCGGGAGGTGCGGCTGACTCTCGGCTCCGGGATCTCTGGGCATCTGGCAGGTCTGGAAAGAGAGAGTGCCGGAGAGGTTCGGCTTCAGTGTCCCCTCTGAGAGTGAAGTTCCTATTCTTGATGCGAGGTGGTGCGGATAAGGTGGCGGCCTGAGCTAGGGGACAGTGGGCCCCTGTCGCGGACGGCGCTGCGGAGACAGCGTGGGGTGCTAACCGGTTGAACGTCCAGCCCCGGCAATGAGGTAGGGCCCCTGCGGCGTCAGCCGATAGAGTGTCAGCGTGCAGCCATTGGTGGGGAGTCTCGCGACGAGGGTTGGCCTCGCGCTCTCCTTTTCCGTGGCCGAGGCCCAGAAATTGATGGCCGCTGTGCCGGAGGGCGTAGCCGACCATGTCTGGCGGGCGAGGTGCGCTGTCATGCACTCCCACTTCGCCAGATATGACAGCTTTGCCAAGCACCCGGTCGTCCATCGAGGGGCCAAGGAGCAGGCGCGTCTGCTGAGGTCGATGGCCCGGTGCGTGCAGGGTTCCGGGTTCGCTGAGATGTGCCGCACGAACGCTGACCTCCTCGTAGCCGCCGAACACAGACTGGCTGAGCAGGGCAGGGCCGACGAAGCGATCACGGTTCGCGCTCTGACGCTCGGAATGCCGATGGAGTGGGTGGTCCAACTCTGGCGGCTCGCCGACGTCATGAGTGAACTCAGGGCCAGGCAGAAGGCTTGGGGGCAGGACCATCACCGCATCGCGCGGGTGCTCAGGTCTGCCCGCATCCCGCTGTGGGCGGTGGCCGCGCTGGACGAGATCTCCCTCGACGAACTCCGCGAGATGACTCCCAGTGACCTGATCAGCCGGGCAGGCCTCGGTGAAAGCTCGCTGGCCCAAGCGGCGCAGGTGCTTGATCGCCTCCGTGTTCTCGCCTTGCTCGGTTTCGAGCCGACCGCGTGGAACATCCTCATGGACACGCTTGCTGCCTGCCTCGAGGCTGCTGCGGATGTCCAGGCTTCGCATGCAATAGAGCGAGATGTGCCGCTCCGGCCTTGCCGTTCACCAGGCGGGCTGTTGCGTTCGGAGCCTCGTGTCCCGCGAGCGCCGGGTTGTGCGGTCCCTCGTGCAGTCACTGTGCAGGGCCGCCGTCGGCTGCATCAAGCCGGAGGGCGTGGAGGGCGCCCGACCGTGTAGCGGCGGGATGGTCCTGCTCGACCCTGAGGACCGAGGTTGAATCTCGACAACATTCTGAGCGCCATCTCTGCTCTCGCAGGCACTGGGTCGCTCGCTCTCCAAATCATCGAGGGGCGGCGAAACCACGCACCCGACGATGCCGGGGACGGCCGGCCGGCGTCTGAGGCTGATCCTGGAGGCAGTGAGCCGGGCAGCACGCCGACTGAGTAGGTGAAGGACTGGTTGGGGGTGTCTGCCGTCTGGCAGACACCCCCAACCAGCACCGTGCTCACGTCCCTCCACTCGTCGGATCGCCCCCTGCTGTGAGGCGGGGGCTCCTTGGCCCCGTGGAGGCCGAGGCGGGAGGCAAGGAGGTCTGAGTCGGTAGGGCGCATGACGCGGGCTTGGGCTGCTGGCGTCCCAGGCCAGTGCCCGCATGGTGATCACGGTCTGCCGGGGCTGTCGGTGCCGTCTGGAAGGCTGAGGACTGAGGTGATTCGATGACGCTGGTGCTGGAGGAGCCACGGGTACTGGTGTGTGGGAGCCGCCGGTGGCCATGGCCAGGGACTGTTGAGGCCGTGCTGGACCGTCTGCTGGCCCGTCATGGTAAGGATCTGGTCGTGATCGAGGGAGCCGCGACCGGGGCTGACTCCGCGGCCCATGCCTGGTGCGAGCGGCATTGCCTCGGCCCGGAACGACATCGCTGTCATCCGGTCGACTGGGCCGCTGAGCGCCGGGCTCGCCCCCAGGCCTGGAGGATGGCCGGGCCGGAACGCAACACCCGGATGCTCGTCCAGGAGCGTCCGCGGCTGCTCATCGCCTTTCATGATCACTTTTCGCCGGGCAGCGGCGGGACGTCGGACATGTGCCTGCGGGGACTGACCGAGCGGGTGTCGGTGTGGCTGGTGCCGAGCGAGGGCGCGCCGAGGGGGGCGTGGCTGCGGCTGGGAATGTTCCCCGAGGGCCGGCAGCGGCGCATCCGTGGCGAGCTGGACGCGGCGACGCATTCAGGGAAGGCTGCCGAAGTGCCTGAGTCTGGCGGCCACTGACGATCGGTAGCGCCCGCCAGGCTTATCCTTTAACGCCTCGACCAGCCCGTTCAAGGAAAGTTAGGCGGAACGCCGTCCCGGAGCCTGAAGGTCCACCCCCCAGGTGCTGGCGTTGAGGATGCCGCGGCCGTCGATGGCCTTCGAGGCGGTGCGGTCGACGTGGGAGTACTGAGGTCACCGAGCCTCAAGCTGGTAAATGGCTGCAGGCGGACAGCTTTCCGACTTGGCGACCAGATCACATGAGCACGCGCTAACGCTGGCTCTGCCGAGGCCTGGTTCGACGCTCAGGCATTGTCGGCCTCGGAGAACAGTTCGTAGAAGGCCAGCGCCTTAGCCCGTGGGAGTGTCACGGTGCCGGACTCAACCCCATCGCGGTTGGTGCATGTAACGGACCACTCCGCGATGACCGGGCCCGTTTCGGCTGGGGAACTGACGACGACAAATGGTTCCAGGTCGGCATGCCGGTTAGGGCGCAGGTGCACGGGTGGAAGCTGGAGACGGGCGGAGCCGCTGTTGTCGATGTTGATGGAGGTGTCACCAGCGCGAGGAATGAGATCACCGCTGTTGAGGGAAAATCCAGCGCCGAAGGGCAGGCGACTCCGCGGGCCGTAGTAGGGGCGGGGAGGTAGGGCTCTCGGGAATCTTTCGTTGTCGGCAATCCAGTCGGACTCAACCTCAAGGGCTTGCACCGCGCCAGGAATATAGAGCTCGACCTGGACCCCCTCCAGATTGGCGCTCTCATGGTTAATCAGTCGTAGCGTGATGGGGGTAAGCCGTGCTGCTGCCGCCTCTTCGAGGGCCTCAGGGAGCTTCTGGCGACATTTCTTCAGATAGCGTTGCACCTGCAGGCGATAATGCTCTGGTGTGCGTTCTTCGGGCGTCTCGATGAGTGGATGGCTGATGGACCGGGACAGAACGGATTGGAGTGTTGGGGGCTGGGCTTCTCGTGCCAGATGACTTTCGAGAGAGGCCAGCGCCTCCCGCTCCTCTCCCTGTAGCCAGAGTTCGATCTCCTCTTCCGTGCAGGAAAGTGGGCGGATGACTCCGCTCAACACCTCCAAGGCAAGGTTCATCGAGGGAGGACGATGCACAAGTCGCTCGCTAAGCGCGTCGATGTCACGCGCCTTAGCCGGCCGCGTTTCTCCTTCGCGAGCACGAACGAAAACTGCAGCTTCAGAAATACTCTTGCGCGGACTAGGCGCCTCCTTTCGCATGCAGTGGATCGGGTCACCCCACTGAGGAGGGTCCACCGTAATGACCAGAATGGCTACTGGGCCATTCTCTCCCTCAGCCTCAACATAGGTGGGCATCCAACCGATCTTGTCGCCAACGTATGGAGTGATCCATCGGACGAGTTCCGTGACATCGTGCTGTTTAACGCCAGGCATCTGCTCATGATCGATACCGACCAAAAGATAACCATGCCCTTCGGCGAAGCGCCGCGCTTCGTCAGGATGCCGATTCGCGAAGCCGATGATCGCTCGGGCGATATGAGCTCTGCCGCTCTTGTCACCCTTGTCGGCAGGGTCGAGGTCCAGCTCGGACTTCCACTCCAGCCAGAGCGCCTCGTCCGCCTTGCTGGCATGACGCACTGCTCGAACGAGCTGCAGAAGATCGCTGTGATTGCGTGGGGCTTTGCGACTGTCGAAATCCAGAGCCATGGGCATGTCCTCTCTGTCAGCCTGCCGCTGCAAACGTAAGGGACGCCACTGACACTGACCCCAGGCTCTCAATCCGCGACAGCCCCGGCTGTCGCGAGCCAGCCGACGCCGCGCGTCACGTTATTCGCCCGCTCACCTTCCCGGCTGGGTATTCGTTAGCCCTCCATGCGCTTGATCTGGGCTTTGATCTCGGGATCCTTCGACAGGAGATGCGGCTGTCCAGGGAAGACTTGAACGGCATCGAACAGCTCGCGGTCACTGCGGCCAGTCAGCTTGCTGCCGATTAGGCCGAGGAGCTCGGCCCACTTCTCCTGCGGGAACGACCACTGCAGCTTGCTGGCGATCACGGTGTCCGTGAACGACCTCAAGGCGACGGATGCCTGACTCGGATTGAACCTAGTGATCAGATCCTGATAGATCGGGTCGGCGTCGCGGGCGACGCCGTTGCCGTTGGTCAGGAAGACCTCGATGACGCCAAGGACGTACTTCCGGCTGAGCCCCTCGGGGATGTCGCCGTGCTGACCGACGAGTTCCTGAAGCCGGCGGGCGATCGGCGGTTCGGTGTAGAAGTTGTTCCAGTTGTTGTGCGTGTCGATCAGCTCGTCCAGGGCAGTGTCGATCTCCCAGGCCCGCTCCTCGGAGGGCAGATAGGTCGCGCCGTTGACAAGGTCGATGAGCTGCCGGGCGAGGTCTGCCTGTTCCTGGTCGCCGTTGGCGCGGAACCGGCCGAGGCGGATGCCAAAGTTGTAGCGGGCCTCGTCAGAGACCTGCTTCCAGAGGTCGGGCCAGAGGCGGCGGACGTTGTCCAGGGTCTCAGGCCCGGTGGTGACGTCGGTGTAGCGGCCGAAGAATCCGGAGGCGAGAGGGTCAGCCTGGACCGGCGGGAGGTTCACGAAGAAAGAGCTGATCTCCTTGATCACGCCATCGTCGAGCCGCTTCTCCTTGACCTTCGCGAGGAGCTTCTTGACCTGGGCGGTGATCTGGTCGTAGGGCAGCGTGATCGCATGCTTGATGCAGGCGCCCAGCCAGTGGGCCAGTTGGAGGCCGTCCAACTGAACCTGATTGGGGTGGGCCGCGCTCGCCCAGTTCCGCATGTAGCGGATGAGGTCGAGTTCCTGGAAGCCGATGTCACTGATCAGGCCGATCTCTCGGCAGCCGTTGAGGAGCTTCTGGTCATCGAGCTTGGAAAGGTCGTTCTCGTCCTTGAGGTCCTTGCGCTTGCTGTCGGACTTCTCCGCGACTTCGTAAAAGTACTGGAGGTCGAAGTTCACGACACGCTTGCGGAGCTCGAGGACGGTCTCGTCCCAGAGGTAGTTCAGTGCCGCATCGAAGAGGCCGACAGCCCCAGCGATGATCATCTTGGAGATGTAGCTGGCGTGGCCCCGCTTGTCGACGGGCAGCTTGGCGAGCGCGAAGCCGGTGCTCTCCATCAGGACATGCCGCTCGTCGAGGCCGACCAGAATGCCGTCCGTCGGGAGTCCCGACTTCGCGAGGACGCCAAGGACCAGCGCCTCGAACGACTGCAGGCCTTGGAAGGCCGTCTCTGCCTGGGTCGGGACCTCAACGACCCCACGGGGCTCCAGATGTTCATTCACGATCACGAGATTAGAACAGTCGGCCCAGCACGGAGGTGCGATCGTCAGATAGCCGTTCCCGTTGGGGGAAGGCGGACGCCGGTCAGGGGCAGCGCCGGTTCCGCAATGGCGGGCGGACGTTGCCGGGTGGGTCCGGGTGGTGTCGTTCTGGCTGCGGCGAAGCTGGTATGGGGCCTTCGTGGCATTGAAGACGAGGATCAGGCCCGCACCGACAAACCGGGCCTGATCCAGGGGCGCTCTTAGTTGGGGTACGGAGGATGCGGCTGGCCGGGAAGGACCCGCAGGCGGGCGCGTGGCTTGGTGAGCGCGGTCCGCAACTGCGAATTTTCCCGGGCCAGTTGGTTCACCACGCGGATCAGGCCCTGGACGTCCTCACGAAGCTGGGCGAGTTCCTCGGTGTCCTTCGCCCGCAGCTCCTTGAGCTTGACGATCTGCTTGCGCAGCCGCCTCTCGGAATCCGGCATCTGTCCGCGTTCGCGGACTCTGTCGTAGAACTCGTTGCGCAGGTCGGGGTGGCGCTGGGTGAGCGCGTTGCGGGGGACCTGAGCCTCCTGGGCCAGGGCGACAATAGTCAGGGCCCCGGTGGAGTGCTCCGGTGTGCCGGCCAGGATGCGGTCCATTGCCGCGCGGATGCGGTTGCGTTCATCGGGTGCGGGGCTCATGCAGGTTTCTCCTGGCGGGTGAAGCGGAACTGGTCATGTTCGTCGGCGAAAGCGCGGAGCTTGTCGGCGTTCGCCCGCAGCCGGTCGCCCATCGGCTTGGGGTGCAGAGCGGCCCGCTTGTCGATGTGCGCGGCCTTCTCCCGCAGCAGGGCCGCCTGCTGGTCGGTGCGCAGGGCGTTGCTGCAACTGGGGACGCCCCGGTCCAGGGTCGGGGCGTCGTCGACGGCGCCGTCGCGCTGGCAGAGTGCCCGGTCGTGCTTGTAGAGGCAGATCAGCAGCGCGTGCGGATTGTCATAGAGCACAGAGCCGTCGCGGGCGAGATGCCAGCGGGCAGCGGCGTATTCGCGGGCGAAGTCTGTCTTGACCTCCCGGCCCTCGAACTGGCGGCTCGTGGCCGCCTCCACCAGGGCCCGGCGGGCGGCCGGGCCGGAGACCCCTCGCCGTTCTCGAACCGGTCATGCAGGTCGGCCGCGGTATCGGCGGTCGCCAGCGCCGTCTCCAGGGCGAGCATGTCGTGGATGCCGCCGCGGCTGCGGGTGCCGTAGCCGCCGGACACCTCGGTGTTGAGTGCTGTGCGCATGTGACCGTACTGAATGGCCAGAGCGACCAGCCCGCCGGGACGGCGGGCGATGTGCCAGGCCAGGGTGCGGCGGAACCGGGCGGTTCCGATCGCGCCGTGAGGATCGGGCGGGATCATCTCGTTCTCCAGGCCCTGGGCCTCGGCCTCGGTGTTCGCCCAGGCCACGAAGTCCTCGATCCGCTGACGCATCCCTCCAGGGCGCAGTGCACCGCGCGTGCTCGGGCGCGAGCCGGACACGAGGTCGTGGGTATCGTGGTCGAAGAGCAGACGGCCGGGCGGGACTATGCGCTCCAAAACCCGGATCGCGTTGACTGCCGGTGTGATCGCCACCCAGGGGACATTCCGCTCGGTGCCGCCGGGCAGGTGGTTCCCGCTCTCGTCGGTGGCGGTCTTGTAGTGGACGCTGCGGATCAGATGCCGCCCCACGATGCCGTCCTCGTCCGGCTCCGGGTCCGGGCAGCAGCCGGACCGCATGCCCAGCACTACTGGCGGGAGGGGGTTATTCCAACCGTGCACTATTCCCCATGGGGTAGCTCTCCTCCCGCAGACGACGCCCCGCTCACCTGAAGTGGTAGGCGGGGGCTACGGGCATCGTTCCTGCGGCTGTCAGCCGTGCGGGCACTTCTCGTCGAGGTCTTCCTCCTCCGACGGCAGCGCTGCTGCTTCCAGCTCTTCCTTGTCGTCGAGCGTCAAGGAGCAGGCCGTGCAGTAGAACTTCCGTGGGGTCGTGATCGTCCGGAACCCGTCGGAGCTCTGGCAGTTGGGGTGTCCGCCGCAGGGGCATTCCTCCTGCTCAACGTTCCCGTACATGTCTCCCCAGGCCCCGCAGGCCGGGCAGTGGAACATCCATCCGAGCGATTCCACGTCATCCGTGAACGGGGCGGCCCCAACCGTCCCATACTCGAACACCGAAGCAATCACCTTTGCCACGGCTTCGAGACTGCCACTCGCCACCATGCGTACCGAGCTGGAGTAGGCCGAAGAGAGCACCTTTGCCGCGTCGCTGCTACCAATGCTGCAACCCTTCTGGAACCCGGCGGCGACCCGCCTGGCGACCATGGTCTTCACAGCGAGGGCGGTGCGCGCCTGTTCGGCGCGTCGCCCCGGCAGGTAGTAGGGGAATTCCTTGAGCCGGGTACCACCGACAGGATGCCGGTCGAGCGGGAGTACCTCGTAGGACTCCAGCAGTGCGACGGCAGCACGCTGGGCGCGCAGACCCGAGCATTGCAGAGCAGTTCCCACAGCCGCCCGGCTGGAGAACTCCTGAACTGTCTCCTGCTCCTCACCGCTACGCTCATGTGAACCCCTGAGAGCGACGCTAGCAGCCATCTGACCAGCGACGGCGCCGGCATGGAAGGCGTGCTCCTCCTCGGCTGCGATCAGTTTGGTTGCCGCCGTCTCGATATCGGGTCGCTCCACCTTCACCGGCAGCGCTGCAACCTTCGCCAAGTCCGTGTAGACACCGTCGAACTCCCCCCAGAAGTCGTCTGATGCGATGGACAGCTCGTTCCGAATAGCATCTGCGACCTTGACACTCAAGGCGACCACCTGCTCCGTCACCTGGTCGTCGTGCCAGGCCGAGTGCGCCCTGCCATTGCGGGACTCCATGACCGGCTCGAATGCCTTGTATGAGATCGGCATATTTCCCCGCATGACAATCTCAGCACTTCTGAAGGCTTCGGCCATGCCGATCGTTTTAGCCTGCTTCAGGGGCTTAGCACCATCCGCTTCGCCGAAGCCAAGGGCATGGAAGCGGTGCGCCATGTCTCCCTTGTCGGAGATGAGGACCGGGTCGTGGTGGCATAGGACTGCTTTGAGCATGTGCTCGCAGGCAATTCCGGCATACAGTACAGAGAATGCTCGGTTGCCTGCCCTCCAGGCCCCTAAGGCCTCTCGTAGCAGTCCGCCGCCCATCACGGTGAAGCTCTCCTTGTTCATGCGGTACGCTCCTTGATCTCTTGGAATGGGGACGACATTCTTCATCGAGTGGTCGGCGTCTCGAATTTCTCGAACGAAGCCAAGGCGGATTCGACCGCAGACTGTGTACCTCCCCGGGTCTCCGCCTCCTCTCGAGATGCCACGGCCTCGGCTCGTGCGGCGAGGTACTCGGCCCAGTGGCGTTGGGCGTAGGCGACCCAGCGGAGTGCGGTGTGGCGGTGCATCCCGGTCACGTCGGCGACGATCGGGCTGGGGAGATCAGCAGCGAGTGCGGCCAGTGCCGCGTTGCGGGCGGTGCGAACCGGGATGCCGTACCGGTTGAGCTTCTGGGTCATGCCGTGCGTCGAGATCGGCTTGCCGGGGACCATGCCCGGGAAGAGCCACCGGGGCCCTGGGCGGACTCGTGAGAGCTGCGGCCGCAGCTGGGGCTGTTCGGCAAGTTGGCGGAGGAGCTGGGCGAGCATTGGCGGCAGCAGGACGGGGTGGCGGCCCAGGACCAGGTGGGCGTGCTTGTCGTCGAACTTGAGGTGCTCGGGCGTCAGATGACAGAGACGTTTGGTGGACGGACCGAACAGCAGGGTGATCGCACCGGCAGCTCTGACGTCCGTGGGCAGGGCATCGTCGGTCAGGCAGCTTTTGAGGAGCGGCCACCGGTCGTCCTCGTCGAGCAGGTCCTGGGGCTCCTGTCTCGGGAGGGAGGGGACCGTGAGTTCGCGGGTAAGCCGCCGGCTCGTGGTCCAGTTCAGGAAGTAACGGATCAGATAGCGCCGCTGACTGGTGGCTCCGGCGATCCAGTCGTCGATGTGTTCTTGGGCGAGGTCGGCGAGGATCAGGTCGCGTTGGTCCATCCAAGCGAGGAAGTCCAGGGCGACGCTGACGCGGCGCCGCAGGTCGCGGTCGGCGGAGGCGGGATGGTGGCGGTAGGCGGCCCGTTGGCGTGCTCGGCGAAGCAGGAACCAGTTCAGGAAGGGGCGGGCGAGGCGGGCGTGTGCGGCCGGCTTGTCCGCGAGTTCGTGCTCCAGCCAGCCCGGGATGCGTTCGAGGTCCTCATGGCATTCTTCGAAAACGCCTGTGTGCACGAGGAGTTGACGGATGTAGCGTTGGTTCCGGCTGGGCGGGAGTTTGTCCAGCAGCTCGTGACTGAGCAAGTGGCCGTCGGTTGCGAGCTGGGCGAGGAGCCTGGTGTTCGGGCTCTCCTTGATCCACTGGATGGCACGGAACGGTGAGGGAGCGTCCGTCAGCGCGGTCGCGAGCGGTTCCAGCTGTGGGGTGACCGTGCCGTCGGGCCCAGCCAGCAGGGCGTTGACTCGTTCAGCGAGGACGCAGTGAGCGCATCGGCCGCGGCTATGGGGATTGCCCGCCCGGCCGCACTGCTTGCAGGTGTAGTCGGCGGCGAAGCCGACGCAGGGGCCGCAGATCTCGGCGCCGTCGTCACCCCGCGCGGTCAGCGGCTGGACTTTGCCGCAGCGAGGGCACTCGGCCGGTGAGCGGAGCACGGCGGTATAGCAGGTCATGCAGACCGGCCCGATCGGCCATCGAGCGTTGCCCGGCTTGGTTTTGCCGCAGCGGGCGCACGGCTCGCCAGCGCGGTGTCGCTGGTAGCAGGTGGCGCAGACCGGCCGGCCATGTGGATCGCGGCTGGTGCAGGGGCGGACCCGGCTGCAGATCGAGCAGGTCACCTCGGGGCTCTGGTAGCAGCCGTCGCAGAGGTCCGGCTGCCCGTCGCGCGCGTTGCGGGCGATGCGCTTGAGCTTCCCGCACCGACCGCAGAGCCGCCGGGGCCGACGATGGCGGTTGTAGCAGAGGTGACAGACTGCGCCGTCGTCGTCAACGAGGGCAGCGGCGGCGGTCTTTCCGCAGCTCGCGCAGGTGTGCATCGGGCGCTGCCAGCACTTCATGCACAGCCCTCGGCCGTCGTCCCGTCGCACCACCGGGTGTCGGAGCTGACCGCAGCCGGCGCACGTCTCGAACGTGGCGGGGTCCGTGCGGTAACAGCGGTGGCAGATCGGTCCCTCTGGGCGCCGGGCAGTGACGCGCTGACCTTCACGGTGGCAGCGTGCGCAGGTTTCGCGTTTGCGGCTTCGGGCGTCGCACGAACCGCAGAGCCGCCCTTCGGGGCGAAGCTGCCGCAGGTCAGACCTGATTTTCCCGCAGTGCGCGC
This sequence comes from Streptomyces poonensis, assembly GCF_014650915.1. Lineage (GTDB taxonomy): Bacteria > Actinomycetota > Actinomycetes > Streptomycetales > Streptomycetaceae > Streptomyces > Streptomyces poonensis. The sequence continues at coordinate 78,758 of NZ_BMVW01000024.1, forward strand.
ATCCGGGGCGAACGACTGGATGTCCGGCTTCGTGCAGCACCTCGGCCAGCCGCAGCAGGACCGGTGGGCAAAGAGAGCTGCCCGAGGTCAGGGCGTCGGGGTGCGTGGCCATGTGCTCGGCCAGCTCCTCCAGAAATCGAGCGGCCCCGCGGACGGGGATCGGCACCGCCGCCTCCAAAACCGCGTTCGCGTCGGCGGTACTGAGGGTCGGCAGAGCCATGGTGACCTGGCCAACGGCGGCGGCCGTGGCAGCTTCCATCCGCGTCGCCTGCGCGGCAAGACGGGCGACGACCGACGGAGCGGTCGGAGAAGGCGCGGTCACAGGCCCTCCGGTCGCCGGATCGAGGTCCGGCGCACGGCCGGAAGCGGGCCGTGCGTCTCACCGCCGGCGGTCTTGCGTACCTCTTGGTTGACGACCTGGACCTCAATGAGGTCGTTGGGCTGGCAGCCGAGGATGTCGCACAGAGCCGCGAGGGTGTCCATCGACATCCGCTGCGGCGGCTGCGTGACCAGGCGGTAGACCTGCTCGCGCGAGAGGGTGACGCCCCGCTCGGCCAGCATCGGCACCAGGTCAGTGGTCTGGAACATCTCCCGGTCGGCCATGAGCTTGCGCAGGTTCCAGCGGTAGCCCATCTTCTTGATCACTTCGGGTCCTCCCAGATGCCCGGGTAACGCTGGCCCAACTTCTTGTGCACCAGCCGGTTGCGGTACTCGTCCGAGACGCCGGTATAGAGGGCCGTCGTACTGGCATAGCCGTGACCGGCCTGATCTTGGATGAACCGTTCCGGGTAATCAAATTCGGTCAAATGCGTGATATAGGAATGCCTCAGGCAGTGCAACTCGAGTTCTTCCGGCAGCTCAGCGGCCTTCTTGGCGGCCGCGAACGCCTCGTTCGCCGACCGGCGCGACAGACGCCCGGAGCGTTCGGTGACCCAGATCGCGGGGTGCTTGCCCACGTTGAAGCGGGGCCGGACCTCGGTCAGGTAGTGGTCGAGGTCGTCGACGATCCAGTCCATCTCAGGGACGGTGAAGATGGTGCGGCGCTTGGGCGGGCTGTCTGGAGGACTTGCCCCAGCGTACGAACACCGCCCCGTGGCGCTTGTATTGCGGGGCCTTCGGATTGCGCCGCAGATCGGCGTGGTTGAGGCCGACGTTCTCCCGGCGCCGCATGCCGTAGGCGTAGTACGTCTTGAGCAGGGCGGAGTCGCGCATGGCGGTCAACGCACCCTTGCGGCCGCGCTTCCGGATCTCCTCAACCTGTCCGTCTGCGGCGTCGAACAGGTCCTGGCTCTCGTAGGTCAGCGGCCGACGGCTCGGGTCGCCCTCGTACTCGCTGACGTGGGTGACGGTGTTCCACTCGTGCAGGATCTGGACCGGCACCTCGCCGAAGCGTTCCTGGCAGACGGACATCCATCCGTAGCGCGGATCGGTGATGAACTCGCAGAACAGCCGCAGGTGGTTCTGGTAGTTGCGGCCGCTCGCCACCGTGAACGTCGGCGTCTTCGTGCGCAGATGGTCGATGAACGCCTCAAACTCCGCCGGCTGCCACTGCCGCGGATACTGGTTGGAGAACTCGGCGAACCGGCGGACTAAGCGCGTATCCAGAAGTCTTGCGCGTATCGGAGGGCGGCGCCGTTCAGGGCGGCAGGTGTTG
>NZ_BMVW01000025.1:0-55400 GCF_014650915.1 Streptomyces poonensis
CGATGGCGCGCGATGCGCATGGACCGGGTCCAGCCCCACCCGCCGACCCACACCCCCTTCGGCCGACGGGACATCCCACACGGCGATCCCGCCGCCTTCGTCATGACCGCACACGACCGCGGAGACGCCGCCGCCGCCGAATGGCCATGTCACGGCTCCGCCGTCCTCGCCCTGCCCGCCTCCACCGTCGCCCCGTTCGCCCCCGGCGGATCAACAGTCGAGTACGACACCGAAACCACATGCCGCCTCACCCTCGGCGCATGGTCATGGCCAGGACTGGCAGGACTGCTCCTCACCTTCGACGCCGACATCAGCGACATCCAACCGGCCGAACTCCGGCAGGCCCTGCACTCCCTGCGCACCCGGATCGACAAGGGACTCGGATCCGACTGACCTCACCGTTGACCTGCACATCCGGCGTGAAGTGCGGAGGGGATGAACTGGGTGTTCCGTGAGGGGGTTCCCCGGCCTCCAGGCAGGCAGATCACAGACCGAAGCCGGCGCCAACGGCTGTACGGATGTCCCCCAGGGCTATTGCCCTGCCCACAGTTACCTGGAACAGGACAGCACGGAATAAGCCAACAGGATCGTCACCGCCCCCAAAACCGCGACCGGCGGCGAGCCTTTCCCCACCAGCTTGAGCGACGTCCCTGACCAGTACGACTAGGGAAGGTCGCCGATCCTCGTGAGCTCCAGGCCGTTAAGGTGGGCCGTCTGGCCGGAGACCACCACGCTGAGCCGCCCGTCGTTCACCACGACGTCGCCGAAGGTGTGCTTGACCACGGAACGGCTGCCGGCGAGTGCGCCACGGTCCTGGCCCTCGACGGAGAGGTTCGTCCGCGCCGAGCCGAGCAGGTCGCCGACATGGGCGGTCACCGCGTACACGCCGTCGGGAACGTCCGCGGAGAACTCGTACTGCCCGCCGAACAGTGCCACGAAGTCCCGTTGCAGGGCGTCCAGGGCGCTGCCGCGGTCACGGCTGATCATGCCGGTGGTGTCGGTGAAGCCGTAGCCGCGCTCGGCGGTGTAGAGCGTCTCCGGAGTGACCTCGGTGAACCCCTCGTGCACCGGGCTGCCGGCCGGACCGAAGTCGTATCGCTGGTCGGGCACGCCTGTGGTGACCCGCAGCTTGCGCGAAGGTGCCGACTCGCCCGCACCGTTGACGGCGATCACCCGCAGCTCGTACGTGGTTCCCTCCTTCAGACCTCCTATGTCGGCCAGGGGGACGGTGGAGGTCGTCGCCAGGGTGAACTCGGCGCCCTCAACGTGCTTCTCCCTCTTCTGGATCCGGTAGATGTCGGCGCCGTGGACCGCCTTCCAGGTCAGCCGCGCCCCCTCGTTGGTCACGGTCTGCGCCGCCGGGGCAGCCGGCTTCTTCGGGACTCCGGTGGGCGGCGCGGCGTCGACGACGTGCTGCGCCAGCGGCGTGTCCAGCCCGGAGACGTCCTGGGCGACCAGCCGCGCCATCTGGATCGCGCCGTACTCCTGGAAGTGGGTGTCGTCCGCCGTGCCGTCGGGGCGGTTCGGGTACACGCCGGCCGGGACGTGCAGGAAGACGGACTTCGCCTCCTCCGGGCCGATCGTGTCGAGGTAGGCGCGGCTGGAGGCCGAGAGATCGACCAGCGGTACGTTCTCCTCGGCGGCCACCTCCGTCGCCGCCTCGACGTACTCGGGGAAGGAGACGTTGAACTCGCCCGTCGTACTGTTGTAGGAGCGTCGCGAGACGGGTGTGACGACGACGGGGACGGCGCCGCGTTCCCGCGCGCCGCCGATGTAGTCGGTGCGCAGGAACTCCTTGTAGTCCTCGGGCGAGGTGTAGCGCTCGGGGATGCTGACGGAGGCGTCGTTGTGCCCGAACTGGACGAAGAGATAGTCGCCCGGCTCTATCTTGTTCAGGATCGCGTCGAGCCGCCCCTGCTCGATGAAGGTGCGTGAGCTCCGGCCGCCGATGGCGTGGTTCTCCACCGTCACGTCGTCGTCCAGATAGCGGTCGATCACCTGGCCCCAGCCCGCCTGGGGAACCCAGTAGGGGTCATAGCTCTGCACCGTGGAGTCACCGGCGAGGTAGACCGTGATCCCGTCGTCCGCCGAGGCCGAGGCGGGGGCCGCCGGCAGCCAGGCCGCCACGCATGCCGCGGAGGCCAGCGCGGCGAGTGACGCCATGCGTCCGGGCCGGCCGCGTGATCCGGCCGGCGTGAGGGTGGTTCGCTTCATCAGTGACTCCTTAGTGCTGACGATTGGTTGCACCCGAGGCAGCCGCCGGTCGACGCGGACGCGCCGTCTTCTTCCTCTCCGTGGACGTGGACCGGTGGACCAGGACATGGGTGACGGAACCCCGTGGCCGATGGCCGCGGAAAGGGAGCGGTGCACGCGGAGAGGACGCGGCAAGGCCCTCGCAGCTCCCCTCGCTCGACGGTGAGTCGCTGCGATCACCGCCGGCCAGCGGCAAGAACCGGGTCCAGCGGCCGGGAGCCCGGCCGCTGGACGGCCGCTCAGCCGTGCGTCATGACGGGTGACGCACGCTGGTCATCGTGTGTAGCGGATGGCGGGCCGGGCCGGCTGCTTCATGTCCTTGCCGATGAAGTAGCCGGTCCACGGCGGCTGGTTGTAGGCGACGTTCTGCCAGGCGACTCCGAGGCGGTACTGCGGGTCGTGCATCAGGGTGGGCAGCCGCAGGTCCGTCCCGGCGGTCGTGGTGTAGATCCGCAGCGCCGACTCGTCCTGGGCGCGGTAGATCACCTCTTCCCGCCAGTCGCCGTACAGGTCGGCCTGGAGCGCGGGGTTTCCCTTGGTCCAGTTGTTGGTGTACACGCCTTCGGGCTGGAAGACGGTGTTCTGGGTGCCGGTCTGCCCGTCCCACTTGGCGATGTACGGCCGGCCCGCCGGATCCGTCGACTCGTTGAAGTCGTGGTCGAGGATCTCCCGCAGGGGGTCGCCGTCCCACCAGATCATGTGGTTGGCCGAGGGGATGGACGTGCCGAGCAGGGTGCCGTCGGCCGCGCGCAGTTCGCCCTCGCGGGAGTTCCAGGCGCCGGTGGCGGTGACCGCCCAGGCCTCCGCGCCCGGGTGGGCGGGGTCGATGTCACCGGCCGCCGCGCGCCCGATGTCCCGGGTGGCGGGCATGCCGTAGAGGATCTCGCCGGTGGCCGCGTCCCGGAAGGTCGCCCCGCGGCTGCCCGAGGCCGACATCGACTCGTGGGCGGAGAAGACCTCCAGACCGGGGCGGCTCGGGTCGAGGTCGGAGACGTGCAGGGCGTCCCCGTGGCCCAGCTTCGTGTTGTACAGCGGAGAGCCGTCGTCGTCGACGGTCAGCGAGCCGTAGACGATCTCGTCCTTGGCGTCGCCGTCCACGTCCGCGACCGCCAGGTTGTGGTTGCCCTGCCCCTCGTACTCCTTGCCCAGCTCGTCGGAGTCGAACGCCCAGCGCTGCTTCAGCCGCTCGCCGTCGAAGTCGAAGGCGGTCAGGGTGGAGCGGGTGTAGTAGCCGCGGGCGAAGACGACCGAGGGACGCTTGCCGTCCAGGTAGGCGACACCGGCCAGGAAGCGGTCGGCGCGGTTGCCGTAGCAGTCGCCCCACTTGCAGGTGTCGCCCCGCCCCGGCACGTAGTCCACGGTGTCGACCGCGGCGCCGGTCCTGCCGTCGAAGACCGTCAGGTACTCCGGGCCGGACAGCACATAGCCGCTGCTGTTGCGGTGGTCGGCCGCCGGGTCGCCGATCACCGTGCCGGTGCCGTCCACCGTGCCGTCGGCCGTCTTCACGGTCACCTCGGACCGGCCGTCGCCGTCCAGGTCGTAGACCATCAGCTGGGTGTAGTGCGCCCCGGCGCGGATGTTGCGGCCCAGGTCGATGCGCCACAGCTGCTCGCCGTCCAGGGTGTAGGCGTCGAGGTAGACGTTTCCGGTGTAGCCGCTGCGGGAGTTGTCCTGGGCGTTGCTCGGCTCCCACTTCTGCACGATCTCGTACCGGCCGTCACCGTCGAGGTCGCCGACGCTCGCGTCGTTGAGGTGGTAGTCGTACGCCTGCCCGGTCGGCGTGACGCCGCCCGCCGGCCGGTTGACCGGGATCTCCTTGTACTGCTGGGACCAGACGCCGAACGTGGCGGTGCGCTCGGTGACCCGGCCGCCGCGCAGGACCGCCACCCGGTAGACCGAGTCGGCGGTGCCGCGCGGGTCGGTGAGGCTGGTCGCGTCGCGGACCGGGGTGCGGGTGATGCGGCGGCCGTCCCGGTACACGTGGAAGGCGGTGTTCTCCGGGTCCAGGCCGAGCATCCGCCAGCCGACGAAGACCCCGTCCCCGGTCCGCACGGCGACCGGCGCCCGGTCGAGGTTCTCCATCTGGCGCAGCGGGCGGTCCGGCCGGTGGCCGCCGGACGCGGTGGCCGGGCCGGTGAACGCGGTGGCGGCGGTGGCCAGGACGGCGAGGCAAGCGGTGACCAGGCGGGCGCGGGTGCGGCCGGCCCCGGCCGTGGTCCTCGTGGTGCGTCCGGTGCCGTGAACGGTGGATCTCCTGCCCATCCGCATGCTCCTTTGCTCGTCGGACGAGGGGTCCTGTGCATATGAATCGATTCACTGATCGGCCGTCCGAGTCTGGCGATGACCGATCGGCAGGGTCAACCCACGCGTTCGCGCGGGTAGTTTCGAAACATTGCGTGTCGGGATCGGCATCCGACGTCGCGGTGCGGCCTACATGACGACGTTCGGCCGGCCGACCGCTGCCTTGCCTCACACCTGTCCGCCGCGTGACGGTGCGTGCCCGCTCAGGGCGCCGTGCGGAACGTGTGCGTGCCGCCCCCGACGGTGCGCGCGGTGCCGTCCGGAAGGACCACATCGGCCTCGATCCCCTCCGGGACCTCGACGTGGTCTCGATGCCGGAGCCGGTGCGCCGCCACCCGGACTCGACCCGCCCGTGCGCAGTCCTCAGGCTCGCCCTGGCCCAGTCGAGGCCGGGCCCCGGGGGTCGGAGCCAGGCGGAGGCGGGCGTATCCGGGTTCGGCCGGACGGGTACCGGCGACCGCCTTGTGGAGCCAGTCCACCACGGCACCGAAGGCGTAGTGGTGGAAGCTGGTCGTCTCCCCCGGGTTGACGGTGCCGTCGGGGAGCATCGAGTCGAGTCCCAGCGCTCCCAGATGGGGGTCGCCCCCGTCGTCACCGGGTGCAGCCACGACGGACGTCTCTCCTCCAGCAGCAGGCGGTACGCCTCCTCGACGTGGCCGTTCTCCGACAGGGCCCAGGTGACGAACGGCGTGCCCGCGAAACCGGTGGTCACGCGGTAGTCCGCCTGCCGGACCAGTACGGCGAGGCGGGAGGCGGCCGCCCCGCGCTCCGTCTCCTCCAGCAGGCCGAAGCGGACCGCGAGCGCGTAGACCGTCGCGCAGTCCGAGCGGATGCGGCCACCGCCGTCCGTCACGTAGTGGCGGCGGAAGGCGTCCTTCGTCCGCCCGGCCAGCCGCGGCCAGCGGTCGGCGTCCGCCTTCTCGTCCAGCAGCCGGGCGGCTTGCGCGGTGCAGGCCGCCGAACGGTACAGGCAGGCCGTGGCGACGACGGCGGGGTCCGCCTCGGCCGCCTGCGGCTCGTCGGGCGGGGCGTCCGGGTCGAACCAGTCGCCGGACCGGAAGCCCTGGTCCCACAGACCGGCCGGGGAGCGGGAAGAGAGGACGGACTCCAGGTGGAGGACCGGTCGCGTCGCCCGAGGCGCCGCTCTCCTCGACCTCACGCGACGGATCGATGAACCGACTCGATCACGCGGGCCCGGTGCTCGTGCGAGTCTGCGGCGAGACCTTCCGGCCTCGGTCCGGCGCCGGTTCGGCCGGTACCGGCAGCCCGGTGGAACCGGCTCCCGGCAGATCGTCCGCAGGGACCGGCTCAGGGCTCTCGGCGCTCTCGGCGCTCTCGGCGCTCTCGCCGAGGAAGCCGCCCGACTGGTGCTGCCACAGTTTGGCGTAGGCGCCGCCCGCGGCGAGCAGTTCCCCGTGGGCGCCCTGCTCGACCACGCTCCCCCGGTCGAGGACGACGAGACGGTCCATGCCGGCCACGGTGCTCAGGCGGTGGGCGACCACCAGCGCCGTACGTCCGTCCATCAGCCGCCACAGGGCGTCCTGGACGAGGATCTCGCTCTCCGAGTCCAGGGCGCTGGTCGCCTCGTCGAGCAGCAGGATCGGGGCGTCGCGGAGGATCGCCCTGGCAAGGGCGACCCGTTGGCGCTGGCCGCCCGACAGCTTCACTCCCCTCTCCCCCACCAGGGTGGCGAAGCCCTCGGGGAGCTGGTCGGCGAACTCCGTGACGTGCGCGGCCGCGGCCGCCGCGTGGATCTCCTCGTCGGTGGCGCCGGGCCGGGCGAAGGCGATGTTGTCCCGCAGGCTGCGGTGGAACATCGCGGGGTCCTGCGGGACGTAGGCGATCAGTGAGCGCAGGTCGGCCTGGCGCAGCCGGCTGATGTCCTGACCGCCGATCAGGACGCGTCCGGCGTCGATGTCCGCCATCCGCAGCAGGAGCCGGGTGAGTGTGGTCTTGCCGCCGCCCGACCTGCCGACCAGACCGATCCGTGCGCCGCCGGGCACGTCCAGGTCGAGGCCCTGGAAGATCGGCTTCGCACCCGCGTGGGCGAAGGTCACCGCCTCGAAGCGGATGCCGGTGTCCCGCGGCGCGAGCGGTTCGGGTTCCGCCGCGTCCAGCACGGTGGGCGGGTCCAGCAGCAGCTCCGTGAACTGCGCGGCCTCGGTCATCGAGCTCTCCAGCCGCCGGTAGATCTGGTTGAACTCGAACATGATCTGGGTCGCGTTGGAGTAGTAGGTGAAAGCGATGATGATCTCCTCCACTCCCTGGCCCGGGCCACCGAAGGCGATGGCGACCAACAGGCCCAGCACGTTGGTCAGCACGGACATGGGAGCGATCAGAGTGTCGACGCGCAGATTGCCGTAGTCCCATGACTTCAGCGTCAGACGCCGCGACTCCGCGACGCGGCGGCGGTGTTCGTCGGCCTCCCGCTGCTCGGCGGCGAACGCCCGGATGGTCTCCATGTTCATGAGGCTGTCGGCGACGTGGCCGGAGACCCGGGCGATCGCCGCCTCACGGTCGTGGACGAGCGCCTGACGGCGGCGGATCAGCGGGGTGGCGCCCACCACGGTCAGTGCGATCATCAGGACGAGTCCGGCCACGAGCATCGGTTCGTAGTGCCACAGCACCACGGCGCCGAACACCAGCGGCACCAGACTGCCCACGATCCGGTACGTCACCGTGTCGACGAAGTCCTCGAAGCGCCTGCCGAAGCTCAGCACCCGTTTGGTCAGGGAGCCGGCGAAGTTGTCGTGGAAGAACGCCACGTCCCGGGCGAAGAGTTCGTCCATGCCGATCACGTACAGGTGCTCCATGCCGAGGGCGTCCACGCGGTTCAGGCAGTGCTGCCCGATCCGCCACACGGTCTCGGCGAGCAGCAGCACCGCGCCGAAGCCCAGCACGTACGGCAGTGCCGAGGCGAGGGTGAGACCACCGTCGTCGGCGGCCTGCCCCGCCAGTCGGGCGACCAGCAGGGGGGCGACGTAGCGGATGCCGGTGGTGCCCACGGCCGGCAGCAGCAGCGCGGGCAGGGCCAGCCGTCGTAGTCGGAACAGTTCCCGGACGTATCGGCGCAGTGCGAGAAGGACCGCGCTCCTGCCCGGCATCGGCCCGTGCGTATCTGTTGTACCCATCACGCTCCCGGAGGTCGGAACTCGGGAGTTTCCCGTCGGGAGAGGCCACGGGTCCAGGCATTTAGCGCGGACGGGCGAGAACCGGACACCGCCGCCCGCACATCGCGCCCGAGTCGGCGCCGCGACGCCACGCCGCAGCACCACGGTCAGCTGTCAGGTCAGCGAGGCGGTACGGACCGCGCGACGAAGCGGGCAAGCGCCTCGGCGGCGCCGCGGGGCAGGCCGGCGACCGTCGCCTCCGGCAACGTGGTGATCACGGCCCGCAGCCGCGCGCCCGGCTCCGGCAGCAGGTCCCAGGCCGCCGCAGGGGCATCGACGGCGGCGAGCAGCAGGTCGCCCTCGTAGAAGCAGGCGTCGAGCAGCGGGTCCTCGATCAGCAGGCGCACGGCGAGTGGGAGGACGTAGGGCAGCGCCACCCGCTGGGACAGGAGAGTACGCAGATCCGCCGGCCCGAGTGCGCCCAGGGGCACACGCCGCAGCTCGTGCACGGTGCGCACCAACCGGGTCGCGTCAGCGGCAGGAGGGGCCCACCGGGGCGGGTCCAGCTCATCGAGCGTGCGGTCGAGGTGCAGCAGATGGTCCATGGGTTCATCCTCACCGGCACGGGCCAGGGCTCTCGGGCTCGGGTCGCCGGAGGGGCCGGGGCACATCAGCCCGCGGCTGTCCGGGGTGGGCGGCGGAGACGGCCAGGGGCAGGGGACAGTTCCTCCCGGTCGTTCAGATGAACGTTCGATCTGGTTCTTGCCGCGGCTGGTCGGAATCGGTCCGGTCCGCACCCCTTTTATGCCGCCTTCGGACTGACGGAGTCGATCGCACGCCGGGACAACTACTGTGATTCCCCTCACGGCTGGCTTGCTCTCGAGAAGAGGCGCGATCAGTGAAGGCCGAGTGGTACCGCGGGGGCCTGCCCATCGAGGTGACGAGTTTCATCGGCCGTGCCGAGGAGATCGAGACGGCCACGCAGCTGTTGAACAGGGCACGCCTGGTCACCTTCCTCGGCCCCGGAGGCGTCGGCAAGACCAGGACCGCGCTGCGCGTCGCCGCCCGGCTCGGGGAGGAACTCGCGGACGGTGTCTGCATGGTGCCGCTGTCGGCCCTGAAGGACCCCGGACTGCTGGCGCACTCGGTGTCGGCCGCCCTGAACCTGCCGGAGCAGACGGACCGCTCGCAGATCGACACGCTGGTGGACCACCTGAAGGACCGCGAACTGCTGGTGGTGCTGGACACCTGCGAGCACATCGTGGACGCCTGCGGCATGCTCGCCGACATCCTGCTGCGCGGCACACCGTCGGTGCGGATCCTGGCGACCAGCCGTGAGCCCCTGGCCGTGCCCGGCGAGCACACCTTTCCCATCATGCCGCTGGCGGTGCCGGGCGAGGAGGACGAGCACCCCGCCGACACCGACGCCATGCGGCTGTTCGCCGACCGGGCGACGGCCGTGGTCCCCGGGTTCGCGCTGACCGACGGCAACCGCGCGGCCGTCGCCGCCCTGACCCGGCGGCTGGACGGCATCCCGCTGGCCCTCGAACTGGCGGCGGTGCGGCTGCGCGCCCTGTCGCTGGAGCAGATCGTGGTCCGCCTCAGCAGCCGGTTCCGCCTGCTCACCGGAGGCAGCAGGGTGGCACTGCCGCGGCACGCGACGCTGCGCACGGCGATCGACTGGAGCCACGACCTGTGCTCGCCGCAGGAACGGCTGCTGTGGGCCCGGCTGTCGGTGTTCGCCGGCGACTTCGACCTGGCGGCCGTGGAGGCGGTCTGCTCCGACGACGCGCTGCCCGCCGAGGAGATCGTCGAGTATCTGATCGGGCTGGTCGACAAGTCGGTGGTGCTGCGCGGCGACGATGCGGACGGGGTCCGGTACCGGCTGCTGGACACCCTGCGCGAGTACGGGGCCGAGCGACTGGCCGAGCACGGCGACGGGCGGGCCGTGCAGGTGCGCCACCGGGACCACTACCTGGAGCTGGCCCGCTGGTTCGAGGCCGAGTGGGCCGGCGACGAGCAGATGCCCCGCTTCCACCGGCTCCTGCGTGAGCGCGCGAACCTGCGGGTGGCGCTGGAGTTCTCCTTCTCCGCGCCGGAGGAGGCCCACGCCGGCCTGACGCTGGCCACGACGCTGTGGGCGTTCTGGTTCTGCGCCGCGCGGTTGTCGGAGGGACGCTACTGGCTGCACAAAGGGCTGGAGCTGGTGCCCGAACCGGTCGCCGAACGCTCCGTGGCGCTGCGGTACGCCGGCTGGTACGCCGCCGTCCAGGGCGGTCATTCCCCCGGGCTGCCGCTGCTGCTGACCGAGGCCTGCGACATCGCCGAACAGCTCGGAGACGAGCAGTTGCACGCCCATGCCCAGGCGATCCTGGGCTGCGTCCACATGATGATGGGCCGTCCCGAGGCGGCCGTGGAGCTGTACGAGGCCGCCCACGTCAAGCTGCGCGAGCTCGACGACCGGGTCGGCATCCTCATGTACGGCTACCATCTCGGCTTCCTGCACATGATGCTGGGAGACCTGGAGACCGCGTGCGCGGATTTCGACGTCACGCTGTCCATGGTGGAAGGCACCGAGGAACGCTGGAACCGGGGCTGGGCCTGTTGCCACAAGGCGGTGACACTGTGGCTGATGGGCGACCGCGAGGAGTGTGCCCGGCTCGCCCGCATCGGGGTCCGCTGCAAGTACGACCTGGAGGACCACCTCTGCATCGCGCACTGTCTGGAGCCCCTGGCCTGGATCGCCGCCGAAGAGCCCGAGCACTGCCGGCAGGCGGCATGGCTGCTGGGCGCCATCTCCGGCCTCTACCGCAAGTGCGGTGCCGCCCCGCTGTTCGGCGTGCCCATGCTCCAGGAGTTCCAGTACGCGGCCGAACGGCGGGCCCGGCAGGTCCTGGGCGACGCCGTGTACGAGGCGGCCTTCCGCAGCGGCGCCGCCGCCCCGGTGGACGAGGTGGTCGCCGACGCGACCGGTGAGAAGCCCCGGCCGGCGCCCGCCGCCGAGCCCGAGGAGCAGGACACGCCGCTGGGCGTGCTGACCCGTCGGCAGCGCCAGGTCGCCGTGCTGGTCGCCGAGGGCCTGTCGAACCGGCAGATCGCCGACAAGCTGGTCATCTCCAAGCGCACCGCCGACGCGCACGTCGAGCAGATCCTGACCAAGCTCGGCTTCTCCTCCCGGGCCCAGATCGCCGCCCTGGTGGGCGAGGCCGGCGGCAGCACCCGGCAGCCCGGCCTCGACGACGTCGCCGGGCCGGTCGGCTGAGCCCGACGCGGTCCCTACCTAGCGCGCGCTCCCGGCGCTACCTACGCCGCGGCGCCGCCCCCCGCCGACGGCCGGGCACCGACATCGGTATTACGGATCCGTACATGTCCCGATGGCGCCGCCGCAACCGTACGAGAGCCTCTTCGCACGGGGGATACGGCGGTATCGGAGGGATCACGGTGCGAACGACGATGTGGCACGCCGAGCCGACCGCAGGAGTGATCGGGCGGACTCGGGAACTGACGCAAGTGGAGCGGCTGCTGCGCCGCCGGGCACGGGTGGTCACGGTCACCGGCCCGCCCGGAGCGGGGAAGTCCACCGTGGCCGCCGTGGCGGCGTCGCGGCCGGGGCGGGACGTCTACGTCGAACGCTTCCGACCGAGCTGGGAGGAGATCCAGGACCCCGAGGTGGTCCCGCATGTAGTGGCGGACGCGCTGCGGACGCCCGACGACTGCACGCTCAGTCGGCTGGAGATGCTGCTGGACACGCTGGAGGGCCGGTCGCTGCTTCTGGTGCTGCATGACTGCGACCATCTGATCGGCGGCGTCACGGAACTGGTGAACGCGGTCGTCGGCCACTGCCGCGAAGTGGACTTCCTCGTCTCGGCCAGGCAGCCGCTGCACGTCCCCGGCGAGCAGATCGTGGTCCTTCCCCCGCTGGCTCCGGCCGCCGCACTGGCGCTGTTCACCGCGGTGGCCCGGGAGACCGCACCGCCCCTCCCGCAGACCGAGCACGACCAGGCCCTCGTCGCCGAGGTGTGCGAGCTGCTGGACCGGCTTCCGCTGGCCGTCGAACTGGCGGCGCGCAGCCTCTCCGACATGTCGCTGGAGCAACTGGCCGAGCTGGTACGGACGCGCTGCCTGACGCTCGGCGCCTACCTCCCCCTCACCAACGGGCGTCCGCTGCACCATGTCACGCTGGCCAACGCCATCAGCTGGAGCCACGAGCTGTGCACGCCGCCACAGCGGCTGCTGTGGGCCCGGCTGTCGGCCTTCGACGGCGGCTTCGGGACTGCCGAGGCCGTCGCCCGGTGCGCCGACGAACTGCTTCCGCCCGCCACCGTCGCCGACGGCGCCGCCCAGCTCCTCGACCGGTCCCTCCTGCTCGCCGACCGGCCCGGGGCCGGTCAGGCCCGCTATCGCATGCCCCGCACCATCCGGGCCTACGGGGCCACGATGCTGCGGTACCTCGGCGAGGCCGGGTAGCCGGATCGAGCCGGCCGGCCGGGGCGCAGCCGTGGCCTCGGCGGCGGGCCGGAGAGCGGGCAGGCCGGTGAGGGTGCCCCTGGTGTCCGGACCGAGGGCCTGGCGGACGGCGGTGACGGAGGCCGAAGCCGGTGCCGAGGCGGACGCTGCGGCCGGGCGGACGCTGCGGCCGTACGACACGGGCGGCATCGGACCAGCCGGTGCCGAACGACTGATTCCTCGATACCCCAGCGGGTATCCGATGCGGGCGGAGCGCCATCCGGCGACGGGGCGCCCTCTCTCCGGAATACCCCCCGGGGTACTGCTGTTAGGGTGAGTGTCAGATACCCCCGGGGGTACATCACCCGCTCAAGAGGAGTCGTAGTCGTGTTCTTCGTCGACACCCTGGAAATCGAGGGCCTGGGCAACCGCAGCTACCTGGCCGGCGGACCCGGTGCCGCGCTGGTGGTGGACCCGCCCCGCGACATCGAGCAGGTCGTCGCCGCGGCGGCGCGGCGCGGGGTGCGCATCGCCTTCGTGGCCGAGACGCACCTGCACAACGACTACGTCACCGGCGGGCTGGAGCTGGCCCGCGTGACCGGGGCCCGCTACCTGGTGCCGGCCGGGGCGTCGGTCGCCTTCGCCCGCACCCCGGTCGCCGACAGTGACGCGTTCGAGGTGGACGAGCACCTGGTGCTGCGGGCGATCGCCACCCCCGGTCACACCCCCCACCACACCTCGTACGTCCTGGAGGAGGACGGCCGGGCGGTGGCGGCGTTCACCGGCGGATCGCTGCTGATCGGCACCGTGGGCCGGCCCGACCTGGTCGAGCCGCGGCTGACCGAGCGGCTGGCCCGCGCCCAGCACGCCTCCGCCCACCGTCTGGCCGACACACTGGACGACGAGGTGCCGGTGCTGCCCACCCACGGCTTCGGCAGCTTCTGTTCCTCCGCGCAGGCGGCAGGAGAGTCGACCACGATCGGACAGGAGCGCCGGACCAATGACGCGCTGACGAAGGACGTGGACACCTTCGTCGCCGGCATGATCGCCGCACTGGACGACGTGCCCGCCTACTACACGCACATGGGCCCGGCCAACGCCGCCGGCCCCGCCCCGGTCGACCTCACCCCGCCCCGGCAGGCGGACGCCGAGCAGATCGCCGCCCGGCTGGCCGCGGGAGAGTGGGTGGTGGACCTGCGCAACCGGGTCGCCTTCGCCCAGGGACATGTGGCCGGCTCCTTCAACTTCGAGGGCAGCGGCCGGCTCGCCACCTATCTGGCCTGGCTGATCCCCTGGGGCAAGCCCGTCACCCTGCTCGCCGAGACGCCCGAGCAGATCACGGCCGCGCAGCGGGAGCTGGCCCGGGTCGGCATCGACCGCCCGGCCGCCGCCGCCACCGGCGACCCGGCCGGCTGGGTCCGTGCGGGCGAGCGACTCGCCTCCTTCCCGCGCGCCCGCTTCGCCGACCTCGCCGCGGTGCGCGGGCGCGGCGAGCAGGTGGTGGTGCTGGACGTGCGCCGCGCCGCCGAGCGGGCGGGCGGGTTCGTCGACGGCTCGGTCCACATCCCGGTCCACGAGCTGCCCGGCCGCGTCGACGAGGTGCCCGACGGGGTGGTGTGGGTGCACTGCGCCGGCGGGATGCGCGCGGCGATCGCCGCGTCCCTGCTCGATGCCGTCGGCCGCGACGTGGTCGCCGTCGACGACGGCTTCGACGCCGCCACCGCGGCGGGCCTCACCCTCACCCGGCCCGGCCACGCCGGCTGAACGACCTGCCCCGCACCACCCGCACGGAGTGACCCGACGATGTTCTCGCTTTTCCGCCGTGGGGCCGACCGCCTCACCCCACGGCAGGCCCACCGGCAGACCGGTGCCGGGCAGGCCGTCCTGCTGGACGTCCGCGAACTGCCGGAGTGGCAGGCCGGGCACGCGCCCGGCGCGCTGCACCTGCCGCTGAGCCGCCTGGCGGCGGGGGCGGCTCTTCCCCGGGCCGCCCAAGGCAGGCCGGTGGTCACCATCTGCCGCTCCGGCAACCGCTCCCGCACAGCCGCCGGCCTCCTGGCCGCCCGCGGTACGGAGGCCACCGATGTCGTCGGCGGCATGACCGCCTGGGCCCGCGCGGGCCTGCCGGTCACCGGGGACGGCGGCACCAGCGGCGGCGACGCGTGAGCGCGCTGGTCCTGGCCCTGGCCGCCGGTGCCGCGGTCGGGCTCGCGCTCGGCGCGCTCGGCGGGGGCGGCAGCGTCCTGGCGGTGCCCGCGCTGATCTACCTGCTCGGCTTCACCCCGGCCGCCGCCACCACGGCCGGCCTGATCATCGTCACCGCCACCTCGCTCACCGCCCTGTACGCCCATGCCCGGGCCGGAACCGTGCGCTGGAAGGCGGGGACGCTGTTCGCGGCGGCCGGGCTGGTGCCGGCCGCCGTGGCGGGCGCCGCGGCGGCGCACCTGCCGCAGGCCCTCCTGACCGCCGCGTTCGCCGTCGTCGCCGCCCTGGCCGCGGTGCGTATGCTCCGCCCCGCCCGTACGACGGACGGTCACGGGCGGCGCACGGTGCGCCCGGCCCGTGCGGCCCGGGCGGCCCGTGCGGCCCGGGCCGGTGCGGGACTGGGGGCGCTGACCGGACTGCTCGGCGTCGGCGGCGGCTTCCTGGCCGTACCCGCGCTGGTGACGGTGCTGGCGTTCGAGATGCAGGCCGCCGTCGGCACCAGCCTGCTGGTCATCTCGGCGAACTCGCTCGCCTCCCTGGCCACCCGCGGCGCCACCACCGCCGGGCTCGACTGGGCGCTGATCGGCCCCTTCACCGGGGCGGCGATCCTCGGCGCCTGGGACGGCAAGCGCCTGGCCGCCAAGGTCACCGGCACCCTGCTGCGGCGCACCTTCGCGATCGTGCTGCTGGCCGTCGCGGCTTTCATGCTCGTCGACGCCTTCGCCTGAGCCGAGAGGCACGGTGCGTGGCACCGGCAGCTCAGGCCAGCGACAGGAACAGCTTCTCCAGCCGGGCGCGCATCTGTTCCCGGTCCTCCGGGGCGGCCATGTCCTCGTCGGTCAGGCAGCGCTGCAGACCGGTGGCGATGATCGCGAAGCCCGCCTTGTCCAGGGCCCGGGAGGCGGCCGCCAGCTGGGTGACCACGTCCTCGCAGTCCCGCCCCTCCTCGATCATCTTGATCACACCGGCGATCTGGCCCTGCGCCCTGCGCAGCCGGTTGACCACCGTCTTCAGTTCCTCGGCCGCCATCGACAGATCCACAGCCCACACTCCTTCGCAGATACCCCCGCGGGTACCCTACCGAAGGGGGTAACCCATGAAGAGCAAAGGAAAGTCCCCGTGTCACCCAACACCTCCCTCACCACCTCCCTCACCGTCGCCCAGGCCCACGCCCGCCTCGCCGAGCTGACCGTCATCGACGTGCGCACCCCCGGCGAGTACGCCTCCGGCCATCTGCCCGGCGCCCACAACATCCCCCTGGACCACCTGGACGCGGCCCTGCCCGCCCTGAAGAGCGCCGCCGGCCGCGGCGGCCTCCTCCTCGTGTGCGCCTCCGGCGCCCGCTCCGGCCAGGCCCGCGAGCGCCTGGCCCGGCACGGCGTCACCGCCGTCGGCCTCACCGGTGGCACCACCGCCTGGACACAGCTCGGCCACGACGTCGAGCGCCCCGCCGGTACCCGCGCCGTGTGGGCGATGGAGCGCCAGGTCCGCCTGGCCGCCGGCTCCCTCGTCCTGACCGGCCTGCTCACCGGCCGGCGCCGACCCGCCGCCCGCTGGCTTTCCGCGGGCGTCGCCGGCGGTCTGGTCCTCTCCGCCCTCACCGACACCTGCGGCATGGCCAGGATTCTCGCCAAGCTTCCCCACAACCGGCCCAGGGCCACCGACCTCGACGCCACGCTCGCCGCCCTGACCCGCTGACACCGCGGGCTCGCAAGGCACGGCTCACGGCGCCCCGCCGGGCGTTCGCACCGGCGGCCGGGCGACGTGACGGCGGTGCACGGTCGGCCGTCCTGCGCGGTGACGGCAGCGTCCTTCGACAACGGCCGCCTCCTGGACGACGGCCGCCTCCTGGCGGAAGGAGGAGTTCCACGCCGTACCGCACGCAGTGCGTCGCGAGCCGGTCCCGCGCCGGCTTCGGTACGCGATCCAGCGGCCCGCACATCGATGGAGCCCGGCCCGACGCGAGCGGTGCACGTACCGCGAACGGCTGGGCCCCGGGCCGGATCGGTGCCGACGAGCCGTCCTGCCGACGACGTACCGGATACCACCGTGCCACGGCCGGCCTCTGCGGCAGACGTGCGACGGACAGGGCGGCAAGCAGTGGTCTGTCAGGTGCTCAAGACGCTCAAGGTGCTCAAGCGTCCAGGGCATCGGGGGCGTCGGGGTCCCGGTCCGTCGGGCAGCCGGCCACCGCTGCCCCGGCGACCGGCCGGGGCCGCCCGGCTGGACGCCGGTAATCGCCCACCGGACTTGACTGTGCTCCTATGCGGCGTAGAAATTCAGCGGCGGTCCGGCGACGAGTGGAGCTCAGGTGATCCGTGTACTGGTGGTCGACGACGAGGCTCTGATCCGCACGGGCGTTCAGCGCATCCTCGACTGCGTGCACGACATCGAGGTCACGGCCGCGGTCCCCGGCGGACAGGCCCTCCGGGCCGCGCAGGAGGCACGTCCGGATGTCGTGCTGCTCGACATCCGGATGCCGGACGTGGACGGGCTGACCGTCCTCGCCTCGCTCCGCCGGCTGCCGCACCCGCCGGTGGTGGCCATGCTCACCACGTTCGACATGGACGAATGTGTGACGACCGCCCTGCGTGCGGGAGCCGCCGGATTCCTCCTCAAGGACACCGACCCGCAGCAACTGCCCTACCTGATCCGCCAGCTGGCCGACGGCGGCGTCGTACTGGCCTCCCAGGTCGCCCGCACCGTCGTGAACGGCTACCTGAACGGCAGCCCGCACACCTCCGACCACCGCATCGCCCAGCTGACCGACCGCGAGCGTGCCGTTCTCCGCCTCATCGCGGAAGGGCTCTCCAACACCGACATCGGTGCCCGGCTGTACCTGAGCACCGGCACGGTCAAGGACCACGTGAGCGCCCTGCTCGCCAAGCTCGGGGTGGGCAACCGCATCCAGGCGGCCCTGCTCGCCGAACGGGCCGGGCTGCTCCGCCCGCCACTGGACCCCGGGCAGGACGCATGAACCCCGAAGGCCGTCACGCCCGGTCGGCTCCCACCGGGGCAGGCCTCGAGGTGGCCGATGCACGCCGGCCCCGACGGCCGTGCCGCGCCCGCACCGCGACCCGCGCGTGTTCAGGCGGGCAGCGAGGCGAGCCAGTCGGTGAGGATCCGGTTGACCTCGGCGGGTCGTTCCTGCTGTATCCAGTGGCCGCAGTCGTCGAGGAGGTGGCAACCGGTCAGCCCGGGCAGTGTGGTGGGGTAGGCGTCGATCGCGTCGGCCAGCCACATGGTGGAGGCGTCCGAACGGCCGCCGATGAACACCGACGGCTGGGTGAGGGGCGCACCGTCGAGGGCGGCGAGGTCCTCCCAGTCGCGATCCATGTTGCGGTAGCGGTTCAGGGCCCCGGTCAGGCCGGTCCGTTCGAACTCCCCGGCGTAGACGTCGAGGTCGTGCTCACTGAGCCAGGCGGGGAGCCGGCCGGCGGGGAAGCGGTCGCGGAGCGCACCGTCGCGACCGGCGAAGTGCGGGTCCGGAGCGTCCGGGGCGGGCATGGTGTCGGCGGACATCGCGGCGTAGAAGCCCGCGAGCCAGCCCCGCACGTCGGGCTCGATCTCCGCCTCGGCCCGGCCCGGCCGCTGGAAGCGGGAGACGTAGAACTCCTCGTCTCCGCCCATGCGCGCGAACACCTCGCTGGGCCGCGGCCCGCCGTGCGGGGCGTAGGGAACACTGAGCAGCCCCACCGCGCGGAAGACCTCCGGCTCCAGCAGGGCGGAGTCGGCCGCGATAGTCGCACCCCAGTCATGGCCGACGATCACCGCCGACTCCTCGCCCAGGGCGCGCACCACCGCGACGTTGTCCGCCACCAGGTCGAGCATCCGGTAGGCGGCCACGTCACCGGGCCTGGAGGAGCGGCCGTAACCGCGGACGTCGATGGCGGCCGCCCGGTACCCCGCGGCGGCCAGTACGGGCAGCTGGTGGCGCCAGGAGTACCAGGACTCGGGGAAACCGTGCACGAGCAGCACCAACGGCCCGGTTCCCTGCTCGACCAGGTGAATCCGGCCCGCCGGTGAGGAGATGAGGCGGTGGGTGGGGTTCGTGACGCGCGATGACATGGTGCTCCCGTGTCCGTCGGTGCTTGTCCTGGGCCTGCCACGGGCGGCGCGGCTGCGCGGTGCCCGTGGCCCGGCGCCCATCCTGCTGCGGAGGGCCGCGCGAGACGGAGCCTTGTTGCCGTTCCGGCAAATCGTCGCTCGGGGCCCGTACGACGGCCGTGGCAGTCGGCCGGCCGCGCCCGGCGCGCTCGTACGCCCCCTCGCCGAGCTTGTCAGCCTCTTCCGGCGGCACTACTCTCGCCACGCCTTGGTGAACGGGAAATCCGGTGTGATGCCGGTGCGGCCCTCGCCACTGTGAATCGGGAAGTCCGGCTCCGGCCCCTCGCGGGCAGCCACTGGGTCCTCGTGACCCGGGAAGGCGGAGTCCGGGCGGTGGTACCCGTCAGCCAGGAGACCGGCCAAGGCGCGTCAACCATCCACGAGGTGCTGGAGAGGGTCTGTTCAGCCATGCACATAGCCGAGGGCTTCCTGCCCCCCGCGCACGCGATCGCCTGGGGCGTCGCATCCGCGCCGTTCGTCGTCCACGGAGTACGGTCGCTCACCCGTGAGGTCCGCGAGCACCCGGAGAGCACCCTGCTCCTCGGCGCCTCCGGAGCCTTCACCTTCGTGCTGTCGGCCCTGAAACTCCCCTCCGTCACCGGGAGTTGCTCGCACCCCACCGGCACCGGTCTCGGCGCCATCCTGTTCCGGCCACCCGTCATGGCGGTCCTCGGCACCATCACCCTGCTCTTCCAGGCGCTGCTGCTCGCCCACGGCGGGCTGACCACGCTCGGCGCCAACGTCTTCTCCATGGCGATCGCCGGGCCCTGGGCCGGATACGGGATCTACCGGCTGCTGCGGCGGTACGACGCGCCGCTGATGGTGGCCGTCTTCTTCGGTGCCTTCGTCGCCGACCTGTCGACGTACTGCGTCACCAGTGTGCAGCTGGCCCTCGCCTTCCCCGACCCGAGCAGCGGGTTCCTGGGCGCGCTCGGCAAGTTCGGCTCCATCTTCGCCGTCACGCAGATCCCGCTCGCGGTGAGCGAGGGGCTGCTGACCGTGCTGGTGATGCGCCTGCTGGTGCAGTCCAGCAAGGGCGAGCTGACCCGGCTGGGTGTGCTGGCGGCCGGTGAGCGGGCCGGGACGAGGACGACCGGGACCGGGGCGGTGGCGTGATGAGGAAGAGCACGAAGACCAACCTCCTGCTGCTGTTCCTCGTGGCCGCACTCGCCGTACTGCCCCTGGCCCTCGGCCTCGGCGACCACAAGGAGGAGCCGTTCACCGGTGCCGACGCCGAGGCCGAGACGGCGATCACGGAGCTCGAGCCGGACTACGAGCCGTGGTTCTCCCCGCTGTACGAACCGCCGTCCGGTGAGATCGAGTCGGCGCTGTTCGCCCTTCAGGCGGCCCTCGGCGCGGGTGTCCTCGCCTACTACTTCGGCCTCCGCCGGGGCCGCCGCCAGGGTGAGCGGCGGGCCGAGGCGCGGCGGCCGGACACCGAGGGCACCGGAACCGTCGCCGACGAGCCCGGGGCCCAAGAGATCCGAGAGGCCCAAGAGGTCGGAGAGGCCCGAGAGGCCCGAGAGGACCGAGAGGACCGAGGGGCCTGAGGTTCCGTGCTGCCGATCGACGCGGTGGCGCACAGCAGTCGCTGGCGCCACCGCCATCCCGTGGACAAGGCCGTGCTCGGGCTCGGGCTCACCCTGCTCGCGATCTCCCTGCCGCCCTGGCCGGGCGCGGTCCTGGTCCTCCTCACCGCGCTCGCCGTGCTGCTGGGCCCGGCGGGTGTGCCCGGCCGCCGGCTGTGGCGCGCCTACCGGGTGCCCCTGGGTTTCTGCGTGACCGGCTCGGCGACGCTGCTCCTCCAGGTCGGTGGCCCGGAGGGTTTCCTGTCCCTCGCCGACGGCGGACCCCGCCGCGCCGGGGAGCTGCTGCTGCGTACCTCGGCGGCCTCCCTCGGCGTGCTGGTGTTCGCCTTCACCACCCCGATGTCCGACCTGCTGCCCCGCCTGGTGCGGGCCGGGGTGCCCGCGCCGGTCGTGGACGTCGCGCTGGTGACGTACCGGATGAGCTTCCTGCTGCTGGACTCCGTGCGCCGGATCCGCGAGGCCCAGGCGGCCCGGCTGGGGCACACCACCCGGGCCGCGGCCTGGCGTTCCCTGGCCGGGCTCGGCGCCACCGCCTTCGTCCGGGCCTTCGACCGGGCGGCGCGGCTCCAGGCCGGGCTGGCCGGGCGGGGCTACGACGGCACCCTGCGCGTGCTGGTGCCCGAGGCCGGTGTCTCCGTGCGCTTCACGGCCGGCAGTGCCGTGCTCCTCGGGTGCGTGGCCGCCCTCACCTTCGTACTGAAAGCCTTTGTACTGAAAGGGCCGCTGTCATGAGCGAGCCGGCACTCGTCGCCCTGCGGAGCGCCTCCTTCGCGTACGAGGACGGGCCCTTCGTGCTCGGCGGCCTCGACTTCGAGGTGCGCGAGGGGCGCGCACTCGCCCTGCTGGGCCGCAACGGCACCGGCAAGACCACGCTGATGCGGCTGCTGAGCGGCGGGCTGCGGCCGGACACCGGAGAGCTGACCCTCGAGGGCCGGCCGGTCACCTACGACCGCAAGGGACTGACCCGGCTGCGGACGACCGTCCAGCTGGTCGTGCAGGACCCGGACGACCAGCTGTTCGCGGCGTCCGTCGGGCAGGACGTGTCGTTCGGGCCGCTGAACCTCGGCCTGCCGGACACCGAGGTACGGGCGCGGGTCGACGAGGCCCTCAGCGCCCTGGACATCGGTCACCTGGCCGACCGGCCCACCCACCTGCTGTCGTACGGGCAGCGCAAGCGGGCCGCGATCGCCGGGGCCGTCGCGATGCGGCCCCGGGTGCTGATCCTGGACGAGCCGACCGCGGGCCTCGACCCGGACGGCCAGGAGCGGCTGCTGGCCACCCTCGACGGGCTGCGCGGGAACGGCACCACGGTCGTCATGGCCACGCACGACGTGGACCTCGCCCTGCGCTGGGCCGACGAGGCGGCGCTGCTCACCCCGGACGGGGTGCGCACCGGGCCGGCCGTCACGATGCTGGCCCGTACGGACCTGCTCCGGCGGGCGGGCCTGCGGCTGCCCTGGGGCGTCGCGGCCGCGGAACTCCTGCGTGCGCAGGGTCTGCTCACCGGGTCCGCCGCCGGTCCCCGCACCCCGGAAGAACTGTCCGCGCTCGCGCGGGACCGTGCCGCCGCCTCCCGGATCCGTGCCGATGACTGAGGCGCCCCGCCTCCTTCCCGTCGGCCCGTTCGCCACGGTGATCCTGCCGCTACTGCCGGAAATGCCGGTGCGGGTACTCGCCCGCGACCATCACGTTCCGCACGCCCTCGCACGGCGGGCCGACCGCCAGGTGCACCGCCCCGGTGTGCTCGCCCCGGCCCGGGTCCAGGCCGCGCCGCCGGCCGGTCCGTACCGGCGTGACGACCGTCGTCGTCACGGTGCGCGCGTCGCCGTCGCACCAGGGCGCCCGGCCGGTCGTCATCGCCCTGCCGCCGCCGGTGGCCGGGGGTGCCCCGCACGGGCGCAGCCGAGCGTGGGGGAGGCCGCCGCGGAACCGGCGCGGGGCAGGCCACCAGGGCCCCGCACAGTACGGCCGAGGGCGGTCCCCAACGCGTCAGCGGCCTGCCTCCCCCGCCCGGACTCCCTGGTCGCTCGTACAGCGGCGGGCGAAGTCCAGGGTGCGGACGTAGCAGTCCGCCACGTCCTCGTCGGACAGGCCCACCCAGAGGTGGTTGCCGCCGGTGAGGAGGCGCAGGTCCGGGTGGTGCCCGGCCGCCCGCAGGGCCTCGGCGAGACGGACGGACTGCCGAGCGGGCACCAAGGCGTCGTCGGTGCCGTGCAGGATGAGGAACGGCGGTGCCTGGGGGCTCACGTGCGTGACCGGGCTGGCGTCACGCGCCGTCCCGGTCCGGTCCGCCGGGGCCCCGCCGAGCAGCAGGGCCTCGAAGGAGCCGGGATCGTGGGCGTCGTACGTTCCCTCGGGGCGGTCCTCCGCGAGTGCGGGCAGGTCGCTGGGGGCGTACCAGGTGACGCAGCCGGTGACGGTCGCGCTGTCGGCACGGGTGTGGTGGGTCAGCGCGGTCAGGGCGGCGAGGTGTCCGCCGGCGGACTCGCCCCACAGCACGGTCCGCGCGGTGTCGAGGCCGAGGTCGGCGGCGCGGGTGTGGAGCCAGGCCAGGCAGGCGGCCAGGTCGTCGGCCTGGGCGGGGTGCGGGGCCTCGCCGCTGAGGCGGTAGTCGGGGCAGGCCACGGCGAAGCCGGCCCGGGCCAGCCGGGCGAAGGGGCCCGGCCGCCAGGGGCGGAAGCGGGGGCCGAGGTCGTCGCGCAGACCCGTGCGCCAGCCTCCGCCGTGCACGAAGACGACGACCGGCACGGGTCCGCCGGCGTTCTCGGGGTTCTCAGGCAGCCAGAGGTCGACGGTCAGGGGGCGGATGCCGTCCGGGATCGCGTAGACGGCGCCGCGCAGGAGCCGCACGCCGGCGTCGGGGGCGGCCGGGTGCGGAAGGGGCAGTTCGGCCGGGTCGGGTGGTGCCAGCAGGTGCCGGGGAAAAGGCTCGGGGCCGGTGTCGGTCATGGTGGGAACCTTCGTCGGTCAACGGGCCGTGCGGGGCAGGACGCGGCGGGCGTTGGCGGTGGTGAGGGCGCGCCAGCTCGCGGCGCCCCCGGGGGCCGGGACGGCGTCGAGGCCAGCGACGTGGGCCTCCACCCCGGCGGCGGGGGTCCAGCAGTGGTCGCTGCCGTACAGGAGCCGGTCGGTGCCGGCGAGGTTCAGCAGGGCGGGGAGCTGCCGGGGCAGGGCGGGACCCGCGAGGTCGTAGTAGAGGCGGCCGAGCTGTTCGACGGCGTCGGGGGCTTCGGTGCCCGGCGGCATGAACATCTTCATGAAGCCGTTGATGCGGTCGGCCAGGACCGGCAGGGCGCCGCCGCAGTGCGGCACGATCACCGTGAGGTCGCGGTGGCGGTCCAGGGTGCCGGACATGAGCAGGTCGGTGACGGTGCGGGCGGTGTCGAAGATGAACTCGATCATCGGGCGGGGGCGTCCTAGGGCGGACTGCTCCCAGCACACCGGGGACGTCGGGTGCAGGAAGACCACCGCGCCGCGCCGGTCGAGCTCGGCCCAGACAGGCTCCAGATCCGGGTTGCCGAGGTAGGTGCCGTGGGTGTTGGTCTCCAGCACCACGCCGTCGGCGTCCAGGGTGTCGTAGGCGTGGGCGATCTCCTCCAGGGCGCCGTCGACGTCGGGGAGGGGCAGCGAGGCGAACAGGCCGAAGCGGCCCGGGTGCTCGCGTACGGTCTCGGCGCCGGCCTCGTTGACCTCGCGGGCCAGGCGGCGGGCGGCGGCGGCGTCGCCGAAGTGGACGCCCGGGGAGGAGACCGACAGCATCGAGGTCCCGATGCCACAGCGGTCCATCAGCTCCAGGTGGGCCTTCGCCGACCAGGAGGGCCAGGCGGGCACCCCGTCGGGGAGTTCGTGCCCGGCGGCGCGCGCCTGGCGGACGTAGGAGTCGGTGACGAAGTGGGCGTGGACGTCGATGTACGCGGGGGTGTCGATGTACGCGGGGGTGTCGTCGACGTGTGCGGGGGTGTCAGGAGACACGGGGTCTTCCTCCTTCTGCGGCGGGCGGCGGAGCGGCGGGGCGGCGGGTCAGGCGGTTGCGGACGGCGGTGGCGGCGCGTTCGCCGAGCACGATGCCGGCCAGCCCGGTCAGGCCGATGAGCGGCGGGGCGGGCGAGGTGATGTCCAGTGCCCAGTACACCGCCCCCATGAGCAGGCCGGCGGTGAAGGAGAGGGCGGCTGGGCGGAGGAAGGCGCGGGCGGCGACGGAGGTGCTCACAGGGCTCATCACAGGACCCCCGGCAAGGCCTGGCCCAGCAGCATGCCCAGCAGTCCGAGCAGTGCCACCGGCGGCGGTGCGGGCGACTTGACCCGCACCACCACGTACACCACGCCGACCAGCACACCGGCGAGCAGTGCCTTGAGATACGGCATGGATCTCGCTCAGCTTCCGGTGCGCCACTTGTGGTCGGGCAGGAAGTTCACGTCGTAGCGCTGCGGCACGGTGCCGAACTTGTGCGGCTCCGGTACGACCGTCCGCCGGGGCAGGCCGAGTTCGCCGGTGGGCTCACCGAGGGTCTCGAAGAACCGCTCGAAGGTGCCGCCCGGGCCGGCGGCCACGCCGACGATCCGGCTGTGGTGGCGCTCGATGCGGTAGGCGTGCGGGCAGTTCTTCGGGACGAAGCCGAAGTCGCCCACAGTGAGCAGCTTCTCGTGCTGCTCACCCTCCAGGTCCTCGACGAACAGGCGCACCGCGCCGTCGGTGATGTAGAAGACCTCGTAGGTGTCCGGGTGGGAATGGGCGGGGATGATGTCGCCCTTGGGGCCTTCGCAGGTGAAGAAGTTGAAGGTGTTCTCGGTCTGCTCACCGCCGGCATAGATGGTGAAGATGTCGTTGAAGAGGTGAGCACGGTCTCCCATGCCCTTCTCGATGAAGTACGGCTTGCCGGGCTCGGACGGGATGAACGAGCGGTCGCGGTACTGGGTGGCGAACTCGATGGTCATGATGGGCCTTCCTGAGGGCGAAGGACAGCACGTCGCCGATCCGGGGACGAGCGGCCGGCTGGGGTCGCGCACGTCGGCGACCTGCGGCAGCACGTGTCTTCCGGACGGGTGCTGCGGTAGCCGGCCGGGACTTCGGCGGCTCGTCCCGCGGCGGAACTTCCTTCACCCAAGTTAGATCCGGCGAGCGAGGGTGATCGGCGTACACTCGGGCACGCGATGAAGAAAAACGGACAGATCACGGCCGGGCGCAGCGCGGCCGCCATCCCGGCCGTGGCCTATCGCCCGACGCCCGGAAGACCACCGGGCCTGGAGGTCCTCGACCTTCCCGGACTCGCCGCCCGTGCCGACGAGCGGGAACTGCCCCTCACCGCGCCCGCCCGCCCGGCCTTCCACTTGATCATCGCGCTGCGGAGCGGGCGGCTGGAGTGCTCGGTGGACTTCACCTCGTACGTGCTCGGCCCGGGCGACTGGCTGTGGGTGTGGCCCGGTCAGGTGCTGCAGTTCCCGGGCGGGCACGGGGACGGCGACGCCACCGCGCTGGTCTTTCCGTCGGGCTTCCCCAGCTCCGCGACCGACGCCCTGATCCGGGACGGCGAACACGTCCCGGACCGCCTCGTCACGCCGGACCCGGCACGCCGGTCGGCACTGGACCGCCTCCTGGACACCCTGGTCGAGGAGCACGCCGGCCTCTCCGACCTGGCGTTGGAGGCGTACATCGAGACGCTGCGCAACCTGCTCTCGGTGATCCTCATCCGGCTCGTCCACCTCGCCGACCCGCGACGGCAGACGCAGTCCGGCACCAGCGAGCCGTTCCACCTGTTCCGCCGGGCCGTCGAGGAGGACTTCGGCAGGACCCACCGCGTCGAGGACTACGCCGCCCGGCTCGGCTACAGTCCCCGTACGCTCACCCGCGCCACCCGGGCGGCCCTCGGCTGCGGTGCCAAGCGGTACATCGACGACCGGGTGCTGCTGGAGGCGAAACGCCTGCTCATCCACACCGCGCTGCCACCGGCCACCATCAGCGAACGCATCGGGTTCGCCTACCCGACCGTCTTCAGTGCCTTCTTCCGGCAGCACACCGGCATGACACCGACCGAGTTCCGGTCCCTGACGAAGCCCTGAGGCTTCAGGGACCGTGCCGGTCCGCCGAAGAGCCGACGCCCTGCCCCCCGGGTATCTCGGCGAAGGAGTACGGCGGCCAGGGGCCCAGGAAGCGGATGCGGACGGCGGGCTGCTGTGCCCGGAGCTCGCTCAGTACGGTGCCCACGGCGTCGACGTCGTCTCCGTGGACGAGCAGCGCGGCGGACAGCACGTCGGTCTCCTGCGGAGCGCGGTGGGTCCGGCCGCGGTCGCGCAGGTCCTCGGCGACGGACAGCAGCCGGCGGCGGAGGCCGGCGTGCAGGGAGTCGGCGAGCCGTTCGGCGGTCTGCCGGCTGTGCTGCTCCTGCTGCTTGGCGAGCAGCCGGCGCAGTCCCGCCGACCGGCCGGCCAGTCGGCCGTCCCGTACTCCCGCACCCGCACCCGCACCCGCACCCGCACCTACAACATGCACATTCTCATCTGCGTCCGCATCCGCGTTCGCATCCGCCGTGTCCGCCATGCCCGCCGCGGGCATGGCCGTCCGGTCCAGGGTGACCTCCACGCGCAGTTCGCACCGGCCGTCGAGGGCGTCGAGCTGTTCGGTGATCCTCGGCGCCTGCTCGGTGACCCAGTCCGTCAGGCGCTGCTCCGCCGTCCGCTCACCGCCGGCCCCGTCGGCACCCGGGCCGCCGCCTGCGACCAGGACGTTGAAGGTGGTCGGCAGCAGGCTGCCGGTGCGCTCCCACACGGCGGTGACGGCCTCGCTCTGCTGGCCCACCCACCGGCGCACCTGCTCGTCGTCACCCTGGTAGGGGCTGGCCGGTGCGTCGTGGACCAGCGCCGCGAGGCCGGTGCCGGGCACGGGCAGCAGCCGTACGGGCAGGCCGTCGAGGCCGGTGACACCGTCGGCGGCCCCGTTCCGGTCGGGAAGCAGCGCGTACACGTACAGCGCGCCCTGCTCGCTCATGCTCCGGCCTCCTCCGCCCAGCGGCGCGGGTTGATCAGTTTGTCCACGACGTCGTCGACCACCTCGTCCAGCCCCCGGTGCAGATCGGCGACGGAGGAGGTGATGCCGTGGTCCTCCTTGATCTGTTCCAGTGCCTCGTCCAGTTCCAGTAGGGCGTCCGCGAGGCGTTCGCTCTCCTCCAGGGTGAGGTCACCGCCCTCGATGCGGCGCAGGGCCTGGCGTTCCAGGGCCTCCTGGATGACCTCGGTCAGGGTGAGCACGAGCGACAGCACGCCGTGCTTGAGGCTCTTCTCGTCGACGGTCAACGGCATGGTTCCGCACCTCCTGTCCGTTCTGCCTGCCTGTCCCGTATGTCCTCGCGTCCAGCTTCCTCATCCAGGCCACGGGGTCGTCGGCGGCCAGCTTCACCTCGGCCCCGTCCGCGGTGCGGAGAGCGAAGACGCTGCCGTCCCCCGCCGGACCGGTCCCGGCCGACCGCCGTACCGCGACGACGTCGGACGTACGGACGACCAGAGCGGGCCGGGAGTCCATGGGTGACCTCCACACCAGGCCGCCGCGGGTGAGCCGGCCCTGTCCGCCGCGCCACGACGGGCCGCCGCGGCGCGGCTCGTGGAACCACAGATGCCCCTCGAAGAGCCGCTCCTCCTCGACGGCCGGTGTGAACGGGAAGGCCGTGTCGAGCCGGCCGGCACACGCGTCGGCGAGCCGTTCGCGCAGCTTCTCGGGCTCCTGCGCCGACAGCAGTTCCTCCGTCCCGTCGGCCAGCGCCACCCGCAGACGCAGCCGCTCCTCGCCGCCGGCCGTCCGCTCCGGCTCCAGGCGGACGGCCCGGACGGCGCCGAGCTCGGCCTGCCACAGGATCTCCCGGGGCTCGTCGCGCAGGACCGCCAGGCGCTGGTCGGTCAGGTAGACGGTGCCGGGCCGCCAGCCGGTGTAGACGCCTCCGGTCAGCAGGTGGCCGCCGCTCATACGGCAGACGGCGCTCTCGCCCTCCCGCAGGTCGATACCGCGGCGGCGGGCCGACCGTTCGGCCCAGGCGCGGGTCGCCTCGTCCCAGTGGCGCATCATGCCGTACTCCAGCATCGTCTCCATGCCGGCGAGGGCCGCCCGGACGTTGACGCCGATCAGCGGGATGTCGGCCACAGCGACGATGAGGTCGAGGTGCAGGACCGCGCCCTTGTTCAGCAGGACCTCCACCAGGTCGTCCAGGGTGACCCGGGGGTCCCTCGTCGGCCGCAGCGGCGCCTGGTGAGCCGCGTCAGCCGTCATGCCGGGACGCCTCGCCGTCTTCCTCCACGGACGCCTCGTCGCTGTCGTCGCCCCCGCCGTCGTCGGAGCCGGTGACAGCGGGCAGACCGGCGCGGGACCCGGCGCGGGACTCCTGCTCCATCCGGGCCTGCGCGCTGCGCCAGCCGCACCACGGGCACCACTGGCGCAGCAACTGCTCGACGGGCACGCGCTTGCCGCAGTCGGGGCACGTCTCCTTCTCCTCGCGCGCCTCCCGCCAGGCCGCGGTCTCCACGTCCGTGCCCGCCGGGAACTCCAGTCCGTACCGGGCGGCCGTCTCGAAGGAGGCGAGCGCCGCGCGCAGGCGGATCCCCAGCAGTTCCACCCCGGCGACGGAGACCATGATGTCGGCGTTGAGGACGAGGCCCTTGTCCAGCAGCGTCTCCACCACGTGGGCGAGACTGCCCTCACCGGTGCGCGTGGGCTGCAGCGGCTGAACAGACCTGCTCCCCGTGCCGGCCGGCGGCACGCCCCGGCCGGCGGCGGGCGACGCGAAGACGCCCTCAGCCGCTGCGCCCCTCTCCAGGTGACTGCTCATTCCCCGCGCCTATCCGCTCCCCCACCGCTTACACGTGCGGCTCCCCCACGGCTTGCACCTGCGGCTTCCCGCGGCCGTCGCTAGGCCGCGGCCGCGACGTTCCCGAACTGCGTCCGGTACAGCTCCGCGTACCGCCCGCCCGCCGCGAGCAGTTCCTCGTGCGTGCCCCGTTCCACGATGCCGCCGGCCTCGACCACCAGGATCAGGTCGGCCGCCCGGACCGTGGACAGCCGGTGGGCGATCACCACGGCCGTACGTTCCTCCAGGGCCTCCGCGAGCGCCTCCTGGACGGCGGCCTCCGAGGTGTTGTCCAGGTGGGCGGTGGCCTCGTCGAGGATGACGACGCGCTGCCGGGCGAGGAGCAGCCGGGCGATGGTCATGCGCTGGCGTTCGCCGCCGGAGAGCCGGTAGCCGCGTTCGCCGACCACGGTGTCGAGGCCGTCGGGCAGGGACCGGACGAGCGCGTCGAGGCGGGCGCGGCGGAGTACGTCCCACAGGTCGTCGTCCGTGGCGTCGGGGCGGGCGAGCAGCAGGTTGGCGCGGACCGTGTCGTGGAAGAGGTGCCCGTCCTGGGTGACCATGCCGAGCGTCCCGCGCAGCGACGCGGCGCTCAGGTCGCGCACGTCGACGCCGCCGATCCGTACGGCGCCCGCGTCCACGTCGTACAGCCGGGGCAGCAGCTGCGCGACGGTCGACTTGCCGGCGCCGGAGGAGCCGACGAGCGCGATCGTCTGTCCCGGTTCGGCGCGGAAGGAGACGCCGTGCAGCACCTCGGCGCCGCCCCGGGTGTCGAGGGCGGCCACCTCCTCCAGGGATGCGAGGGAGACCTTGTCGGCCGAGGGGTAGCCGAAGCGGACGTCGTCGAACTCGACGGAGACCGGTCCCTCGGGCACCTCGCGGGCGTCCGGCTTCTCCTCGATCAGCGGCTTCAGGTCCAGCACCTCGAAGACGCGCTCGAAGCTGACCAGCGCGCTCATGACCTCCACGCGCGCCCCGGCCAGCGCGGTGAGCGGCGCGTAGAGGCGGGTCAGCAGCAGGGCGAGCGCGACGACGGCACCGGGTTCGAGGCCGCCGCGCAGGGCGTACCAGCCGCCGAGGCCGTAGACGAGGGCGAGCGCGAGAGCCGAGACCAGCGTGAGGGCCGTGATGAACGCCGACTGCGCCATCGCGGTACGGACGCCGATGTCCCGCACCCGCCGGGCCCGCGCCGCGAACTCCGCCGACTCGTCCCCCGGCCGCCCGAACAGCTTGACCAGCGTGGCGCCGGGCGCCGAGAAGCGCTCCGTCATCCGGGTGCCCATGGCCGCGTTCAGGTCCGCCGCCTCCCGCTGGAGCCCGGCCATCCGGCGGCCCATCCGGCGGGCGGGCACCACGAACACCGGCAGCAGGGCCAGCGCGAGCAGGGTGATCTGCCAGGACAGGGTGAACATCACCGCGCCCGTGAGCACCAGGGTGACCAGGTTGCCCACCACTCCGGAGAGCGTGTTGCTGAAGGCCCGTTGGGCGCCGATGACGTCGTTGTTGAGACGGCTGACGAGCGCTCCCGTACGGGTACGCGTGAAGAACGCGACCGGCATGCGCTGCACATGATCGAACACAGCCGTCCGCAGATCGAGGATGAGTCCCTCGCCGAGCGTCGCCGACAGCCAGCGGCCGAGCAGCCCGAAGGCCGCCTCGGCGAGCGCGATCAGGGCGATCAGCACGGCGAGGCGTACGACGAGCGATCCGTCGTCGCCCGAGACGATGGCGTCGACGACCCGGCCCGCGAGGACGGGCGTCGCGACGGCGAGGAGCGCGGTCACCACGCTCAGCAGGACGAACTGTGCGATACGGCGGCGGTGGGGGCGGGCGAAGACGGCGATCCGGCGCAGCGTCGCGCGGGCCAGCGGCCGGCGCTCCCGGGCGTGCATGACGCTGTACAGCTGGGTCCAGGCGGTGGTTTCCATGCTCATGTTCCGGACAGTAGGACCTCAAGCATCCTTGAGGTCAAGAAAGCCGCACACGCAGATGCGGCTTCTCCTTGTCCGGCGCGTCAACTGCCGCCCCCGCGCCCGCAACCTGCCGTTGCGGCGCCGCGTCCAACCTCTGTGGACGTGACGACCGTACGACTCATCGAGCGCACCAGGAACCTTCCACGCATCCCCGTCCGGCGCATCGCCATCCGGCGCATCCCTGTCCGGCGCATCCCTGTCCGGCAGATCCTCTGTCTGCTGCCGCTCGTGCTGGTCGCCGTGGTGGCCGTACGCCACCGGGCCGTGCTCGCCGAGGGCTTCCGGCATCTGGGCACGGCCGAGTGGCCGTGGCTGGCGGCCGCCGTCGGTACGACCTGTCTGACCTGGGTCGCGGCGGCGTGCGTCCGGCAGGGCGCGCTCGTCGAGCGGCTGCCCGCGCGGCGGCTGCTCGCCACGCAGTTCGCGGCGGGCGCGGCCAACCATCTGCTGCCCACCGGTCTGGGCGCGACCGCCGTGAACCTGCGCTTCATGACGGTGTGCGGGGTACCCCTGGGGCCCGCGTCCTCCGCGCTCGCGCTCTATCTGCTGGCGGAGTCGGTGGCCCGGGTGGCCCTGCTGCTGGTGCTGCTGGCCGCGTTCCCGGACGCGCTCCGGCTCGGCGCCCTCGTGCCGGATGCGGCCGTCGGCCTCCTGCTGCTCGCGGCGGGCGCGGTGCTGTGCGTCGTGGCGGCGGTTCTCCTGGCGGTACGGCGGGTGCGGGCGGCCGTACGGTCCTTCCTGCGCACCGCGCTGGGCGAGGCGCGCTCGGTGCACGCCCGGCCGGCCAGGGCGCTCGCCCTCTGGGGCGGCTCCTTCGCCTTCCCCCTGCTCCAGGCGGGCGGACTGGTCGCCGTGGGGCTGGCGCTGGACCTCGGCGTGTCCGTGCCGCACATGGTCGTCGCGTATCTCGCCGCCACGGCCGCGGTCGCGCTGGTGCCCACCCCGGGCGGCCTCGGCTCGGTGGACGCGGCGCTGGTCGTCGCGCTGGTGGCGGCCGGCGGCCCGGCGGCGGTGGCGACGGCGGTGGTGCTGGCGTACCGGATCATCACGATGTGGCTGCCGCTGCTGCCGGGGGCACTGACACTCGGGGCGCTGGTGCGGCTGAAGGTGATCTGAGCCGTCGGTGAGGCGTGAGGACGCCGGTGAGGTGGACGGGACCGCAGGTCCGGCGCCGAACGGCCGTACGTATGCGGCAGGATGACGGTCACACCCGATGTCGTACACACGTCCGGTCCGACGTCGGGTGAAGTCATGCAGACCGGCATCCGATCAGGTGGCAAGGTGACGACACTTCACATCCGGCCCGCGGCCGAGGCCCGTTCCCCGCGTCCTTCGGGAGGCGCCCGATGACGCGGGACCTCACCCTCGACGACCTCGTCATGGCCTCGGTCGCCCTGGCGGCGGGCCTCCTGGCGGCGTTCCTGCTGCGCATGCTGCTCCGCTGGCTGGGCCGGCACGCGTCGCGGACGCGGTGGAACGGCGACGACGTGATCGTCGACGCGCTGCGCACGGTGGTGCCGTGGTGCGCGATCACCGGCGGGGCGGCGGCCGCGACGGCGGTCCTGCCGCTGACGCGCACGATCGGGCACAACGTCAACCAGTTCCTGACCGTCCTGCTGATCCTCGTGACGACGATCGCCGCGGCCCGCGTGGTCGGCGGTCTCGTACGGACGTTCACGCAGTCCCGCGCCGGGGTCGCGGGCTCGGTCACGATCTTCGTCAACATCACCCGGGTCATGGTCGTCGCGCTCGGCTGCCTGGTGATGCTGCAGACCCTGGGCATCCCGATCGCCCCGCTGGTCACCGCCCTGGGCGTCGGCGGTCTCGCGGTCGCCCTGGCCCTCCAGGACACCCTCGCGAACCTGTTCGCGGGCATCCACATCCTCGCCTCGAAGACGGTCCAGGTCGGCGACTACATCCAGCTGACCAGCGGCGAGGAGGGCTATGTCGAGGACATCAACTGGCGGCAGACCACGATCCGCTCCCTCTCCAACAATCTGGTGATCATCCCCAACGGGAAGCTCGCCGGCACGAACATGACCAACTACAACCGGCCCGAGCAGGAGATGACCCTGCTGGTGCAGGTCGGCGTCGGCTACGACAGCGACCTGGAGCACGTGGAGCGGGTCACGTGCGAGATCGTGGCGGAGGTGATGACCGGGGTCGAGGGAGCGCTGCCCGAGCACGAGCCCGCCGTCCGCTTCCACACCTTCGGCGACTCGCGCATCGGCATGACAGTGATCCTCGGCGTCGGCGAGTTCGGCGACCAGTACCGGATCAAGCACGAGTTCATCAAACGCCTGCACCGCCGCTACCGGGACGAGGGCATCAGCATCCCGGCGCCCACCCGGACGGTCACCCTGCACCAGGGCACGGACACCCCGGCGCCGGCGATCCCGCACCAGCGGCAGACGGAGAAGACGGACGGAGCACCGCAGGTGCTCTGAGCGGCGGCCGGCCCGCGGCGGTGACGGTGTGCGGGCCGTGACCGCCGCCACGGCCCGCACCCGACGCGCTGCCGCACCGCTCCACCACCCGCACCGATTCACGGCCCGCGCCGATTCCCGGCCGGGCCCCTGTCGAGACCCGGTCCATCACGAGATATCTTGATGTCGAGCAATGTTGCAGACGTGGAGCGGAGCACCCGGTGACTGACTCGACCATCATCTACACCCACACGGACGAGGCGCCCGCACTGGCGACCTACTCGTTCCTGCCGGTGATCCAGGCGTACGCCGCGCAGGCCGGTGTGAACGTCGACACCCGTGACATCTCGCTGGCCGGGCGGATCATCGCCGTGTTCCCGGAGTACCTGACCGAGGACCAGCGCATCCCGGACGCCCTCGCGGAGCTCGGCGAGCTCGCGAAGACGCCCGCCGCGAACATCATCAAGCTGCCGAACATCTCGGCGTCCATCCC
Organism: Streptomyces poonensis; assembly: GCF_014650915.1. Taxonomy (GTDB): domain Bacteria; phylum Actinomycetota; class Actinomycetes; order Streptomycetales; family Streptomycetaceae; genus Streptomyces; species Streptomyces poonensis. The sequence continues at coordinate 33,729 of NZ_BMVW01000025.1, forward strand.
CCAGCTCAAGGCCGCGATCGCCGAGCTGCAGGGCCAGGGCTACGCGCTGCCGGCCTACCCGGACGACCCGAAGACCGACGAGGAGCGCGAGATCCGCGCCCGCTACGACAAGGTCAAGGGCTCCGCCGTGAACCCGGTGCTGCGCGAGGGCAACTCCGACCGCCGCGCCCCCGCGTCGGTGAAGAACTACGCCAAGACCCACCCGCACCGCATGGGCGCCTGGACCTCCGAGTCCAAGACCAACGTGACGACCATGGGCGCGGACGACTTCCGCTCCACCGAGAAGTCCGTCGTCATCTCCGAGGACGGCGCCCTGAAGATCGAGCTGGTCGCCGAGGACGGCGCCACCACCGTGCTGCGCGACTCGGTCCCCGTGCTCGCCGGTGAGGTCGTCGACGCCTCCGTGATGCGGGTGTCCGCGCTGCGCGAGTTCCTGACCGCGCAGGTCGCCCGCGCCAAGGAGGAGGGCATCCTCTACTCGGTGCACCTGAAGGCCACGATGATGAAGGTCTCCGACCCGATCGTCTTCGGTCACGTGGTGCGCGCCTTCTTCCCGAAGACCTTCGCGAAGTACGGCGAGACCCTCGCCGCCGCCGGCCTGACCCCGAACGACGGCCTGGGCGGCATCTACAAGGGCCTGGAGGCCCTGCCCGAGGGCGCCGACATCAAGGCCTCCTTCGACGCCGAGCTCGCCGAGGGCCCGGAGCTGGCCATGGTCGACTCGGACAAGGGCATCACCAACCTGCACGTCCCCTCCGACGTGATCATCGACGCCTCGATGCCGGCCATGATCCGCACCTCCGGCCACATGTGGGGCCCGGACGGCCAGGAGCACGACGCGCTCGCCGTCATCCCGGACAGCAGCTACGCGGGCGTCTACCAGGCCGTGATCGACGACTGCCGCGCCAACGGCGCCTTCGACCCGTCGGCCATGGGCACCGTCCCGAACGTCGGCCTGATGGCGCAGAAGGCCGAGGAGTACGGCAGCCACGACAAGACCTTCGAGGTCCCGGCCACGGGCACGGTCCGTCTGGTCGACCAGGCCGGCAACGTCCTGATCGAGCAGCCGGTCGCCGTCGGCGACATCTTCCGCGCCTGCCAGACCAAGGACGCCCCGATCAAGGACTGGGTGAAGCTCGCCGTCACCCGCGCCCGCGCCACCGGCGACCCGGCCGTGTTCTGGCTGGACGAGGACCGCGCCCACGACGCCAACCTCATCGCCAAGGTGAAGCAGTACCTGCCGGAGCACGACACCGAGGGCCTGGACATCCGCATCCTGAACCCGGTCGAGGCCACCAAGCTGTCGGTGGAGCGCATCCGCCGCGGCGAGAACACCATCTCCGTCACCGGCAACGTCCTGCGTGACTACCTGACCGACCTGTTCCCGATCCTGGAGCTGGGCACCAGCGCCAAGATGCTGTCGGTCGTCCCGCTGATGGCGGGCGGCGGTCTGTTCGAGACGGGCGCCGGCGGCTCCGCGCCGAAGCACGTCCAGCAGCTGGTCAAGGAGAACTACCTGCGCTGGGACTCCCTGGGTGAGTTCTTCGCCCTGGTCCCGTCCCTCGAGCAGTACGCGAAGACCACCGGCAACGCCCGCGCCCAGGTCCTCGCCGACACCCTCGACCGCGCCACGGCGACCTTCCTCAACGAGGACAAGTCCCCGACCCGTCGCGTCGGCGGCATCGACAACCGCGGCAGCCACTTCTACCTGTCCCTGTACTGGGCCCAGGAGCTGGCCCGGCAGACCGACGACGCCGACCTGGCCAAGGCCTTCGCCCCGCTCGCCGAGACCCTCGCGGCGAACGAGCAGAAGATCGTCGACGAGCTGATCGCGGCCCAGGGCAACCCGGCCGACATCGGCGGCTACTACCAGCCCGACCCGGCCAAGGCCGCCGCGGTCATGCGCCCGTCGGCCACCTGGAACGAGACGCTGGCGACGCTCGCCTGACATTCCGTCAGCCACCCGCGGGGCCGCCCCGCACCTCAGCCGCCCCGGCCGGAACGCACTCCGGCCGGGGCGGCCTGTTTTTCGTTCGCCTCCTCGTGCCCGTCCCCCACCGCGCACCGTCCCTCGCTTCAAGTCTTGACGTGTTTGGTTCAGACCTTTAGGTTCACCGATCACCAACGCATCAATAACGCGCTTGGCGTTCAACTACTTGAACGCAGTCTCGTCACCCCCCACCCCGCACGGGAGACAACCATGCGCAGATCGAGCACGCGGCCACCCTGGCTCCTCGCCCTCGCCTTGGCCGCGGCGGTCGGTTCGACCCTCCCCACCCCCGCTCACGCCGCCACGGCTCCGGAACCCCCGGTGTCCGCCGCGGCCCTGCCCACGGGCTGGGCCACCGTCGTCAACAAGGGCAGCGGCAAGTGCGTGGACGCGCGCGCCGCCGGCACGGCGGACGGTACGGCCGTGCAGCAGTACGCGTGCAACGGCACCCAGGCCCAGCACTGGCGCCTCCAGGACACGGGCGACGGCCGGGTCCGCGTCGACAACCGCAACGACGCCACCAAGTCCTGGGACGTCACCGGCGTCTCGGCGGCCGACGCCGCGCCCGTCCAGCTGTGGACGTACGGCGGCGGCGCCAACCAGCAGTGGCAGCCCGTCGCGGAGGCGGACGGCTCGTACCGCTTCGTCAACCGGCACAGCGGCAAGTGCCTCGACGTACCGAGCGCGTCCACCGCGGACGGCACGCAGCTCCAGCAGTACACGTGCAACGGCACAGCGGCCCAGTCCTTCTACGTGAGCGCGGTGGCCCCCGAACAGCCGCCGGGCACCCCGGACCTGGGCCCGAACGTCACCGTCTTCGACCCCTCCACCCCGGCCGCCACCATCCAGAGCAGCCTGAACGCGGCCTTCGCCCAGCAGGAGACGAACCAGTTCGGCACGGCCCGCAAGGCCTTCCTGTTCAAGCCGGGCACATACAGCGCGGACGCCAACGTCGGCTTCTACACGCAGGTGGCGGGCCTCGGCCTCTCCCCCGACGACGTGCACATACGGGGCGCGGTGCACGCGGAGGCCGACTGGTTCCAGGGCAACGCCACCCAGAACTTCTGGCGCAGCGCCGAGAACCTCTCGGTGACCCCGGCCTCGGGCACGGACCGCTGGGCGGTGTCGCAGGCGGCGCCGTACCGCCGGATGCATCTGCGGGGCAACCTCCAGCTCGACGACGGCGGCTGGTCCAGCGGCGGCCTGCTGGCCGACACGAAGATCGACGGCCAGGTGCGCTCCGGCTCCCAGCAGCAGTGGCTGTCGCGCAACACCGAGTGGTCCTCGTGGACGGGCTCCAACTGGAACATGGTCTTCGTCGGCGCCCGCAACGCCCCCGCGAACAGCTTCCCGAACCCGCCCTACACGACGGTCGACCGCACCCCGGTCTCCCGCGAGAAGCCGTTCCTGTACGTCGACTCGGCAGGCGCCTGGAAGGTCTTCGTACCCGCCGTGCGCAGGGACTCCAGCGGCACGACATGGAGCGCCGGCACCCCGGCGGGCACGTCCCTGCCGCTGTCGGACTTCTTCGTCGTCAAGCCGGGCGCGACGGCGGCCCAGCTGAACAGCGCGCTGGCCGCGGGCAAGCACCTCCTCGTCACCCCCGGCGTGTACCACCTGGACCAGACGCTGCGGGTGACCCGCGCGAACACGGTGGTGCTCGGCCTGGGCCTGGCGACCTTCGTCCCGGACAACGGCGTCACCGCGATGACGGTCGCCGACGTGGACGGCGTCAAGCTGGCCGGCTTCCTCGTCGACGCGGGCCCCGCCAACTCCTCCCAGCTCATGGAGATCGGCCCGAACGGCTCCGCCGCCGACCACTCCGCCAACCCCACCTCGCTGCACGACGTGTTCTTCCGCGTGGGCGGCGCGGGCGTCGGGAAGGCGACCACCAGCCTGACCGTCAACAGTGACGACGTGATCGGCGACCACCTGTGGATCTGGCGCGGCGACCACGGCGACGGCGTCGGCTGGAACACGAACACCGCCGACACCGGCCTGATCGTGAACGGCGACGACGCCACGATGTACGGCCTGTTCGTCGAGCACTACCAGAAGCACCAGACCATCTGGAACGGCAACGGCGGCCGCACGTACTTCTACCAGAACGAGATGCCCTACGACCCGCCGAACCAGGCGGCCTGGATGAACGGCTCCACCCAGGGCTACGCGGCCTACAAGGTCGCCGACTCCGTCATGAGCCACCAGGTGTACGGCTTCGGCAGCTACTGCTACTTCAACGTCAACCCGGGTGTGACCGCCGAGCACGCCATCGAGACCCCGAACCGCCCCGACGTCCGCTTCCGGAACATGGTGACCGTCTCCCTCGGCGGCACGGGCACCATCCGCCACGTCGTCAACGACCGCGGCGGCCCGTCGAACAGCTCCACCAACGTGGCCAACCTCGTCAGCCACCCCTGACACGACGACACGACAAGAGCCCCGCGGGTTCTCACCCGCGGGGCCCTTCACTGTCGGGACGACAGGATTTGAACCTGCGACCCCTTGACCCCCAGTCAAGTGCGCTACCAAGCTGCGCCACGTCCCGATGCGCTGACGCGGTCTCCCGCGCGATTGCGCACGTCAAGCCTACCGCATGCGGCGGACGGGACCGACCTCCGGCCCCGGCCCCGGTATGCGCACGCGGCGGTACGGGCAGATCGGGGCACGGAGCCGAGGACGGAGGGGCACGCCGGGCGAGTACGCCGGTGAAGCATCGTGGGGAGCTGATGAACTCGGCACCGTCCGCACCGCTCGACGTCCGGCCGGTCGCCGGGTTCACAGACGCCGAGATCCACGGCGTGGACCTGGCCGCTCCGCCGGCGGACGAGACCGTCACCGGCATCCGCGCGGCACCGCTGCGCCGGAAGGTGCTGTTCTGCCCGGACGTGTCGCCCTCCGGGACAACCGCGCCACCAGCGCCTCGCTCCGAGCGACAACGCCCACCTGGACTTCCCGCGCATCATGCACCGGGTCATGACGGCCGGGGAGGTCCCGGTGGGCGTGGACGGGTCGTCCTCGGAGCCGATCGCCAAAGAGCCCCTGCACCGTCCCGCGGCGGACTGAAGAGGGTCGCGAGAAGGACGGAAGAGGGCTCCTCCTCGTCAGGCGTTGGGGTCGAACGCGATACCCGAAGGTTTGGCCGCCGACAGGTGGGAGGCGAAACTGCCGTCCTTCAGGCCGAAGTTGGCGCTGCCCCAGTTGGCCTGGCTCAGCTTGTCGCGCAGGCCCGCGGGGTAGCCGTTCCAGCCGACCAGCGCGGGGTACTGCCAGGTGCCCTTGTGGTTCTCCGGGGGCTCGTCGCCCGAGGTCGCGGGGCGGAAGCAGTGCGTGCTCACGCCGTCCTTGTGGTAGACGATCTTGGGGTGGGTGCCGTCCCAGCGGATCCGGTCCCTGGCGTAGACGTCGAAGGCGCCGTGGGCCGAGGTGGACACGTACTGGGCCTGGCCGTTCTGCACCCACACCACGACGTGCTCCCAGTCGTGCCGGTGCCCGCCGAGGCTGCTGCCGGCCACGGCCTGGTCCTTCTCGAAGTACAGGCCGTAGACGACGGCGCACCAGCCGTTGTTGCACTTGTAGCGGGAGTAGCCGTTGGTGTTGTCGAGGTCCGAGGCGTCGCGGCACTGGCCGTTGAGGGCGCCGGTGGGGTTGAGGCCGCCGTTGAGGGTGCCGTCGGGGCCGATGGCGGGGGTGGGGTAGCAGCCGTCCGTGTCGTAGTCGTAGGCGGGCTGGAAGGTCTGCTCCAGCGTTTCCGCGTTGGCCAGCAGCGCCGTGGGCGGGGCCGCGAGGGCACTGCCGGGGAAGGCGACCACCAACGCGACGGCGCTGCCGAGAATGAGGGATGCTCTGCGGATCCGCGAGCTCTTCTGCACTGCGTCCTCCTGATCGACCCTGGGGGCGGTCCACAAGCGGGACTGAGCGGTCAGATTGACATGCCCTGGTCAGTACAGGGAACGCCGACGACGTGGCGAGCATCGACGGGTGTCGCACCGATGAATGATCAACCAACAGAAGCGGCGGGAGGCGGCCGTGGAGTTCCGCGGAATCGGGGCGAACGCCGCCCGGCGGGAAATGCGTCAGGGGCCGTTCGAAAACGGCCCCTGATCTCCGACAGCACTGTCGGGACGACAGGATTTGAACCTGCGACCCCTTGACCCCCAGTCAAGTGCGCTACCAAGCTGCGCCACGTCCCGGTGCGTTTCACCGCGGTGTCCCGCGTGATCACGCAAGAAGAACTTTACCCCACGTAGGAGGCTGTCCCGAACCCCGGTTCGGACGGGTGGGCGGAAGGACGCGAGAGAATCGGCGCATGAGCGGGAGCGGAAGCGGGACATCGCGGGGCCGGCAGGTGCAGGGACGTGACCGGGACGAGGAGGGGCGGGCGCGCAACGCCCGGCCGCGGGACGGGCTCGGCCGCCCCCTGCCGTACGGCGCGCCGGGTGTGGCACGGCAGCCGGAGGGAGTCGTACGCGATCCGCGGGAGACCGTGGCCGAGGCGCAGGCGCTGCTCGACGCGGGCAAGCCGTTCCACGCGCACGAGGTCTTCGAGGACGCCTGGAAGTCGGGGCCGGACGCGGAACGCGGCCTGTGGCGGGGGCTCGCCCAGCTCTCGGTGGGCCTCACGCACGCCGCGCGCGGGAACACGACGGGCGGGGCGCGGCTGCTGCGGCGCGGCGCCGGGGCCGTGGAGGAGTGGGCGGCCGGGAGCGGTGAGGCACAGCCGTACGGCATCGGTGTGGCGGAGCTGGGGAACTGGGCGCGGGAGCTGGCCGGCGTCGTGGAGCGTACGGGGACGGCGGTGGACGCGCGCGCGTGGGCACCACGGCTGCGCGGGAGAGGACAGGCGTGAGCGGGTCCCGGGTGCGGGCGCTGTCAGCGGCGTACGGCAGACTCGGGGCGTGCGAACGATTCATGTCATCGGTATCGGGGCGGGCGACCCCGACCAGCTGACCCTGCAGGCGGTCAAGGCGCTGAAGCGCACGGACGTCTTCTTCGTCCTGGACAAGGGCGAGGTGAAGTCGGACCTCGTGCAGGTGCGGCGTGACATCCTCGACGCGCACGTACCGGAGGGCACGTACCGGGTGGTGGAGGCCCGCGATCCGGAGCGCGACCGGTCCGCCGGGGGCGCCTCCTACTCCCCCGCCGTCGGCGACTGGCGCAGCGCCCGCGCCGACATCTACGAGCGGCTGATCGCGGAGGAGCTGGGCGAGGACGAGAGCGGCGCGTTCCTGGTGTGGGGGGATCCCGCGCTGTACGACAGCACGCTGGGAATCCTGGAGGAGATCCTGGAGCGGGGGGCGGTGGCGTTCGCGTACGACGTCGTGCCCGGCATCAGCAGTGTCTCCGCGCTCGTGGCCCGGCACCGTACGGGGCTGAACCGGGTGGCCCGGCCGGTACAGATCACCACGGGGCGCCGGCTGGCCGAGGGGTTCCCCGAGGGCGTGGACGACGTGGTGGTGATGCTCGACGCCCATCAGGTCTTCCGGCAGTACGCCGACGAGGACATCGACATCTACTGGGGCGCCTACATCGGCACCCCCGACGAGATACTCGACTCCGGGCCCCTCGCGGAGGCCGCCCCCCGCATCGAGCGGCTCCGTGCCGAGGCCCGCGAGCGCAAGGGCTGGATCATGGACACGTATCTGCTGCGCAGGAATCCGCGGGGACGGGGCGACTGAGCCTCGCCGCGTCGACACCGGCGCGGCATCACCGCCCCACGCCGCCGTCCCGCCACACCCGCGCGGAGCGCCCCCGCATGCGTCCGGCGCCCCCCGGTGTGAGGGTGGGCCTGTGACGACCACCCGGGATCCGGCACCGCCGGCCGCTCAGCAGCCACCCGTGCTCGACGTACGACGTCGCAACATCGTCTTCGTGACGATCGTGCTGGGTCTGCTGCTCGCGGCACTCGACCAGACCATCGTCGGGACGGCGCTGCCGACGATCGTGGCCGAGCTGGGCGGCGCCGCGCACATGTCGTGGGTCGTCACGTCGTACCTGCTCGCCGAGACGGTCGCGACCGTGCTGGTCGGCAAGTTCGGCGATCTCTTCGGCCGCAAGACCGTCTTCCAGGTGTCGGCGGCCGTCTTCATCATCGGTTCGTTCCTGTGCGGTCTCGCCACGAACATGACGCTGCTGATCCTGTGGCGGGCCGTGCAGGGCATCGGCGCCGGCGGGCTGATGGTGACCTCCATGGCCCTGATCGCGGATGTGATCCCGCTGCGGGAGCGCGGCAAGTACCAGGGCGCGATCGGCGCGGTCTTCGGTGTGTCCACGGTCGTCGGGCCGCTGCTCGGCGGGCTGTTCACCGACCATCTGACCTGGCGCTGGGCCTTCTACGTCAACGTCCCCATCGCGATCGTCGTCATCGCCTCCGCGGCCCGCACCATCCCCTCGGTGAAGGCGGTCGCGCGTCCGGTCATCGACTACCTCGGCATCGCGCTCGTCGCGATCGGCTCCAGTGCCCTGATCCTCGCGACGAGCTGGGGCGGCAACGAGTACGCGTGGGGTTCCGGCGTCATCATCGGTCTGTTCGCGGGCGGCATCATCGCGCTGGCCCTGTTCTGCTGGGCCGAGACCCGCGCGGCCGAGCCGATGCTGCCGATGCGGCTGTTCCGGAACCCGGTCTTCACGGTGTGCTCGGTGCTCAGCTTCATCGTCGGGTTCGCGATGCTCGGCGCGTTGACGTATCTGCCGAGCTACCTCCAGTACGTCGACGGCGACTCGGCCACGGTCTCCGGTGTGCGGACGCTGCCCATGGTCGTCGGACTGCTGATCGCGTCCGTCTTCAGCGGCAACGTGGTCAGCAAGACCGGGCGGTACCGGATCTTCCCGATCGTCGGCTCCGTGGTCATGGGCTGCGGCCTGTATCTGCTGTCCCGCATGGGGCCGGAGACCGGCGCCTGGCTCGAGTCCCTGTACATGTTCGTCCTCGGCGTCGGCATCGGGCTGTCCATGCAGGTGCTGATCATCGCCGTGCAGAACACCGTCGACTACCACGACCTGGGCACGGCGACCTCCGGCGTGACCTTCTTCCGTACGCTGGGCAGCGCGTTCGGCACGGCCGTGTTCGGCACGATCTACGCCAACGCGCTGTCGCCGAATCTCCAGGACGGCGTCGCGGCGGCGGTGCGCACGGGCGTGGCGGACCCCGCGGCCGTCGGCCGGGCCGCGCAGAGCCCGGAGGGCGTGCACAGCCTGCCGGCCGCGGCGGCCCGGCCGGTCGTCGACGCGTACGCCGACACCCTGCACACCGTCTTCCTGTGGACCGTGCCGGTCGCGGCGCTCGGTTTCCTGGTCGCGCTGTTCCTCAAGCAGGTGCCGCTGCGGGACACCGCGCGGGCGAGCTCCGCCGACATGGGCGAGGGGTTCGCGCAGCCGCGCCCCGACGACTCGCAGCAGCAGTTGGAGGCCGCTGTCGCGAGGGTCATCGGCAGTGCGGGGCCGGACACCCTGCGGCGTGTCGTGAGCGACTCCGACACGCGCCTCGACCTGGCGGGTGCCTGGGCGGTGACCCAGGTCGACCTGTTCACGAGGATGGTCGGGCACGCGGGTCTCGGCCTCATCGCCGCCAGCCGGAACACGCCGCCCGAGGTGCTGGTGCCGGTCTTCGACCGCATGGTCGAGGAGGGCTATCTCACCCGCCACGGCTCCCTCTTCTCCCACACCTCGGCGGGAGCGCGCGAGGCCCGGGTGATCAACGCGGCCTGGGCCGACTGGCTCGGCGAACGCCTGGAGCCGGACTACGGCCGGCCCGCGGGCAGGGACCTGCGGGCCGCGGTGGACGCCATCGCCAAGCGGCTCCTCGCGGAGGACCTGGCCGACGGGATGCCCGCGCGGGCGAGGGAACTGGCCGACGCGGGGGCGCCCGGCTAGCCGGGCACGGCTCCCGGGGCCCGGCCGCAGTGGCCGGACGGGTCACCGGTCAGCCGAGCTCCAGGCGGGCCAGCGCCGCCGCGACGTCCGGCACCGCCGTCACGCCCTCGGGCAGGGGCGGTCGCCGTACGACGACGACGGGGAGGCCCAGGTGCCGGGCGGCCACCAGCTTCGCGGCCGTCGCGGCTCCCCCGCTGTCCTTGGTCACCAGGACGTCGATGCGGTGCTCGCGCAGCAGCGCCTTCTCGCCCTCGACCGTGAACGGGCCGCGGGCGAGAAGCACCTCCGCGCGGGCCGGCAGGGGTGGTTCGGGTGGCTCCACCGACCGCAGCAGGAAGTGCGGTCCGTCGAGGTGCGCGAAGGCCGCGAGGCCGAGGCGGCCCGTGGTGAGGAAGACGCGCCGGCCCAGCGTGGGCACGAGGGCGGCGGCCTCGGCGAGGGAGTCCACCGGGTGCCAGTCGTCACCGGGGCCGGGGCGCCAGCCGGGGCGGCGCAGGACCACCGCGGGGACACCGGTGGCCGCGGCGGCGCGGGCGGCGTGCGCCGTGATGCCCGCGGCGAACGGGTGCGTGGCGTCGACGAGCGCGTCGACCGCGTGCTCGCGCAGCCAGTCCGCGAGGCCCTCGGCGCCGCCGAACCCTCCGGTGCGTACCTCCCCCGCCTGCTCCAGCGGCCGGGACACCCGCCCGGCGAGCGAGGTGGTGACGCGCACGCCGGGGCGCGCCGCGAGCGACGCGGCGAGTTCCCGCGCCTCGGTGGTGCCGCCGAGGACGAGGACGTGGGCGGGCGGGGACAGCGGGGACTGCGGGGACATGGCGTCGAGCGTACGGGCAGGCCCGCGGCCGGCCGTCAGGGGAGCAGCAGCTGAAGCCCGCCGAGCACCGTGGCCGCGATCACCAGCTGCTCGAACAGCCGCTGGTTGATGCGGTCCACGGCCCACTTGCCGACGAGCGCGCCCGGCAGGACGAAGAGCACCAGGGCTGCGTCGATCAGCAGCGAGTGGCCGTCGATCAGCCCCAGCCCGACGCTGAACGGCACCTTGGAGACGTTGACGATCAGGAAGAAGAACGCCGACGTGCCCAGGAAGCCCAGCTTCCGGAAGCCCGCCGAGAGCAGGTACAGCGACATCACGGGGCCGCCCGCGTTGGCGACCATCGTGGTGAAGCCGCCGAGCACCCCGTACGAGCGGGCCTTGACGCGGCCGGCACGGGTGGTCACCTCGTCGGGGTCCGTCTCCCGCTCGGCGGCGCGCCGCCGCCACACCGTGACCGCCGCCATCATCAGCAGGATCGCGCCGATCGAGGTCCGTACGATCCCGTCGTCGGCCCACATCAGGAACACCGTGCCGAGCACGACGCCCGCGGCGACGGCCGGGAAGAGCCGCCACAGGGTGGGCCAGTGGGCGTGCCGCCGGTAGGTGAGCACGGCCAGCACGTCCCCGGCGATGAGGATCGGCAGCAGGACGCCGGTGGACGCCCGGGCGGGCAGGATCGCCGCGAAGACGGCGAGGCTCACCGTGTTGGCCCCGCTCACGGCCGTCTTCGAGAAGCCGACGAGGAAAGCCGCGAAGGCGAGGGCGGTGAATTCGGCGAGGGACAGGTGCCCCAGTGTCATCGTGTTCATGCGGGCACCGATGCTATGCCCACGTATCTCTGCGTGACAGGACCGTCTCGACAGGTGGCGCCTGCACATGGACCCTCGCCCGTCTCCCTGGGAGGATCTCCGGTCAGCCCTCACCGACGCAGCTGGAGGCAGACATGACCGAGGCGCGCGAGCACACCTTGACCGGTACGCGCGGGCAAGTCGTCGTACGGGAGTGGCCGCGCCCGCGGCCGCGGTACGTCGCGCTCCTCGTCCACGGCTACGGCGAGCACATCGGCCGGTACGAGCACGTGGCCGGCGTGCTCACCGCGCACGGCGCCGCCGTGTTCGGGCCCGACCACATGGGGCACGGCGCGTCGGCCGGCGAGCGGGTGCTGATCAAGGACTTCGAGGACGTCGTCACCGATGTGCGCGCGGTGGAGGAGCTGGCCCGGGCCGCGCATCCCGGCGTGCCGGTCGTGCTGATCGGCCACTCGATGGGCGGGCTGATCGCGGCCCGGTACGCGCAGCGGTACGGCGCCGGGCTCGCGGCGCTCGTGCTGTCCGGGCCGGTGATCGGCTCCTGGGAGCTGCCGCGCACGCTGCTCGCGGCCGAGGAACTGCCGGACACCCCCATCGACACGGCCCTGCTGTCCCGCGATCCCGAGGTCGGTGCCGTGTACGCGGCCGATCCGCTGGTGTGGCACGGGCCGTTCAGGCGCCCGACGCTGGAGGCGTTCGTGCGCGCCCTGGAGACCGTCGGCGAGAGCGGGGACGTCGGTCCGCTGCCCCTGCTGTGGGTGCACGGCGACGACGACCGCATCGTGCCGCTCGCCGCGAGCCGTCCGGGCGTCGGGACACTGAGCGGCGCCGACCGGACCGAGCGCGTGTACCTGGGCGCGCGGCACGAGGTGTTCAACGAGACGAACAAGGACGAGGTCCTGGCGGACGTGACGGCGTTCGTGGACCGGGTCCTGACTCGCTGAGCGCGGTGCGCGGACGCGTCCCTCTCCCCCCGCTGACGTGCGGTCGGCGTGTTTCCACCCCGGGGGGCTGGGCACCCGCGCCTCCATGGAGTGGTTGCGGCAAGCGGCCTGCGTGGGAGAGGACCCCGATCTCTTCTTCCCCGTGGGCACGACGGGTCCGGCGTTGCAGGACATCGCCGACGCCAAACGCATCTGCGCCGGCTGCCCGGTGATCAGCGAGTGTCTCTCCTGGGCACTGGGCAGCGGCCAGACGTCGGGTGTGTGGGGTGGCCTCGCGGAGGACGAACGCACCGCACTGCTCCGTACCGCCGGGGACACGAGTGAGCCCCGGCACGACGTGATGAGGAGCAACGCATCATGACGGAAGTGACGAGCACCCTCCCGGAGCCCGCCCGCGGGAAGACCGGGGAGGCCCTGCAGGACACCCTGGTCGATCTGCTGGGGATCTCGCTCGTCGGGAAGCAGGCCCACTGGAACATCGTGGGGCCGAGGTTCCGTTCGATCCACCTCCAGCTCGACGAGGTGGTGGACACGGCCCGTGCGTACTCCGACACCGTGGCCGAGCGCGCCGCGGCGATCGGCGTTCCGCCGGACGGCCGTCCGGAGACCATCGCGTCCCGGTTCTCCCTGCCGAGCACGAAGGACGGCTGGCTGCGGGACACCGATGTCGTCTCGCTCCTCGTGGAGACACTGGAGGCGGCGATCGGGCGGCTGCGCGAGCGCATCGCCGTCACGGAGGAGTCCGACCCGGTCACCCAGGACCTGCTGATCTCCATCACGGCCGATCTGGAGAAGCAGCGCTGGATGTTCCAGGCCGAGGACTACCCGCGCGAGGACTGACCAGGCCCGGACGCGGACCGCACGTGCACGAAAGGGGCCCCTCATGGCCGACGCCCATGACATCGAAGTGCTGTGGAACGACTTCCACCGCGTCGTGAACATGCCCTCCCCGGAACTGGCGGACTGGCTGCGGATGCACGACGCCGGCGAGAACGTCGAGCCGCTCCCCGACCAGGCGGGCGGCGAGATCGGCCGGCATGTGCTGGCCATCCTGCAGAAGCGGCGCAGGGACCTCACCGACGGCGACATCGAGGTGATGCAGCACGTCGTGGACGAGATCCTGTCGCAGGTGGACCTGGAGAACGAGCCGGAGCCGGAGAGCGGACACGACACACTCCGGCGCCACCATCTCATGTCGCTGGGCCACGATCCGCTCCGGGCGCCGCGGACGACATAGCGGCGGACAGGGAGCGTGGCCGTGGACCGCGTCGTCCGGGAGCTGACCGCGGCGGAAGGCCGTACCTACGCCGAGGAGGCGGGCATCCGGCTGAGGGACACCCCTCAGCCGTTGTACCGCCTCCTCGTGCTGTCCTGTCTGCTCAGCGCCCGCATCCGCAGCTCCACCGCCCTCGCGGCCGCCCGGGCCCTGTTCGAGGCGGGTTTCGGCAGCCCGCGCGCCATGGCCGACGCCACCTGGCAGCAGCGGGTCGACGCGCTCGGCCGTGGTGGCTACCGGCGGTACGACGAGCGCACGTCGACGCAGCTCGGTGACGGCGCCCGGCTGGTCCTGGACCGCTGGGGCGGCGACCTGCGGCGGCTGCGGAAGGAGGCCGACGGGGATGTCGGCGAGCTGGACCGGCTGCTCCAGAAGGTGCCCGGCATCGGCCCGGCCGGCGCCGCCATCTTCCTGCGCGAGGTGCAGCGGGTGTGGCCGGAGCCGGCGCCCTACCTCGACGGCAAGGCGCTGTCCGGCGCCCGCCGACTGGGGCTCCCGGACGATCCCCGGCAGCTGCTGAAGCGCGCCGGGGACATCGAACCGGCCGTACTGGCGGCCGCGTTGGTGCGCGCGGCGCTCGACAAGCAGGTGGTCGAGGAGTGTCTGCGCCGGGCGGGCTGACGCGTCGACCCGAGACCGGATACCTGAGCTCCCCGCGGGCGGACCCACGGGGAGCTCGGTCGGTTCAGGTGCTCGAAGGGCCACTCGAAGGGCGGCTGCGGCGGTACGCGAGCCAGCCCGCCGCCGTGAGCAGCGCGGCCACCGAGGCGAGGGTCAGGACGGCGGTGCCGGTGGAGGCGAGACTGCCGCCGGCCGTGGTACCGGTGCCGCCTGTGGATCCGCCGGTGCCACCCGTGCCGGACGTGCCCCCGCTGTCACCGTCCGTACCTCCCGTGCCGCCCGTACCACCGCCGTCCGTGCCGCCCGTTTCGTCGTCGGTGTCCACCGGATCCTGGCCGACGAAGCTGACGGGCACCTTGACGTCCTGCGAACGGTCGCCGGACAGCGTGTGGTCGGCGCGGGTGGCGAGCACGCACGTCGCCTCGAAGCAGTCGGTGAACTCGTCACGGGCGTCGACGGTCAGCTCGACCTCGAAGGTGCCGCCCTCGCCGTACGGGGTCGCCAGGTCCTGGCCGTAGTCCGGCGGGTTCGAGGAGATCCACGCCGAGCTGTGGGAGCCGCCGGTCATGTCGACGCCGCCGATGCACGGGGTGGGCAGTTCGCCGTCGCCGTTGTCGACGCACAGGGCGACGTACAGGCCCTTCTTCTCGTCGTAGCCGGAGCCGCTGATCCGCAGCGTCTGGTTCTCGGTGGCGAGGCCGTTGACCGGTGTGACGGTGAGTTTCTGGCCCTCGGGTCCGGTGACGGTCCTGGTGCCCGACGGCTCCGGGTTCTCCCCGCCGTCCCCGTCGCCGTCCCCGTCGCCGCCACCGTCACCGCCGTCGTCACCGCCGTCGTCACCGCTCTCGGTGACCGTGAGGGTGACCGGCGCGGTGCGGGTGGTGCCGGTGGTGTTGGTGAACTCGGCGCGGTACTCGTACCCGTCGTGGGCCGCCTTCGCGGTGAAGGAGTACGCCGGGTCCGTCGCCCCCTCGATGGACTTCCACGTCTGGGCGCCGTCGGTGCTGACCTGCCAGCGCACGGTGGGCTCCGGGGCGCCCTCGGCCGCCGCCACGAACGAGACCTCGTCGCCCGGGGCGGCCGACTGGTCCGTGGGGGCCTGGGTGACCTTGGGGGACATGCGCCGGTCCAGCTTGACGATCTTGCCCTCGGCGGGGCTGGTGGCGTAGACGGCGGTGCCGCCCGGGGCGACCGCGAGGGCGGCCTGGCCCGACTGCCCGTGGTTGCCCGGCAGTGCGGTGGCCTCGGCGGCCTCCTCGTACGTCTTCGTGTCGTACACGGCCAGGGATCCGTCGTTGTCCGAGCCGCTGCCGGTCTCCCCGCTGTCCTGCCAGAGGACGAACGCGCTGCCCGTGGCCGCGTCGAAGGCGATGTCCGCCGGCCGGTCCGCGCCCTCGATGGTGGTCAGCAGCTTCGCGTCCTTGTCGTAGACGCGTACGGAGGTGCCGCCGCCCACCCAGACGTTGCCGGTGGCCGGGTCGGGCTCGACCGAGTACACGAGGCCGTCGGGCAGTGCGGCCGTGGCGGTGACGGCGAGGGAACCGGTGTCGACGCGGCGCAGCTGCCCGCCGCCGGAACCCGCGGACCAGGCAGCCTTGTTGCCGGTGTCCACGCCGAGCAGGGAGCCGCCGTCCAGGGTGACCGTGCGCCGCACCTCACCCGTGGCGGTCTCCACCTCGGAGAGCGCGGCGCCCTGGGCGACGAGGACCGTGCCGTCCGCCGTGCCCGGTCCGGTGTCGGTGATCGACGCCCCCGGCGGCCAGACGCCCCGCGCGGCCGTGTCGCCGTCCTTCGCGGTGCCGATGCCGCGCACCGCGTACTGGAAGACGACACCGTCGCCGGAGAGCGGGGCGACGACCTGGTTGACCGTACGGCCGGCCATGGTGCCGGCGGAGTTCGGCGCCTGGCTGATGTGGCTGCGGACCGTGCCGTCGGCGGCGTCGAGGACGTACAGGCCCTGCTCGTTGACGTCCGCGGTGTCGGCGAGGTTGTCGGAGCCGACGTACAGCTTCCCGGAGTCGGGGTGGAGGAGGAGGTCGCGCGGCCTGCCCGCGGTCGTGAACTCGGCCGACCGCTGGTAACTGACGGTTCCGGCGGGCACGTCCACGCCGTCTCCGCCGCCGCCCCCGCCGCCGGTGTCCTGGCCCTCGAAGGTGACGGGGACACGGACGTCCTGGGAGCGGTCGCCGCTGCCGCGGTGGTCGACGCGGGTGACGACCGCGCAGGTGACCTCGGCGCAGTCGAGGCCGTCGCCCTCGGCCGCGATCTCGATCTCGACGTCGAACGTGCCGCCGTCTCCGTACGCGGTGGCGAACTCGCCCTCGTAGGTGTCGCCCTCGGGGACGATCCACTTGGACGCGCCGCCGTCCCCGGTCATGTCGGCGCCACCGAGGCAGGGGCTGGGCACCCGGTTGTCGCCGTTGTCCTTGCAGAAGGCGACGTAGATGCCCTTGGTCTCGTCGTAGCCCGCACCGGTGACCCTGATCTTCTCGCCGTCCGGGTCGAGGTTCGCGGAGGCGGAGACGGTCAGTTTCTGGCCGTCCTTGCCCAGCCCCGTCCGTGGCGTGTCGGCGGCGCCGGCCACGGTGGCCAGTGCGAGGGAGGCGGTGGCCAGCGCGGCCGCGCCGAGGAGCGCGGCCGCGTGTCTGAGCCGCGGTCCGGCCGTACGGCCCGGCCGGCCCCGGACCGTCGATGCTTCTGCCATGGAAGGGTTCCTCACTCTGTACGGGTGCGCCGCCGCACGGACGCGCCCTGCCCGGGTTCGCCCGGTACGCCGAGGGCCGGGCCCCCTGGCACGGGACCCGGCCGGACGGACGGTTACTGGAAGCTGATGGGGACGTGGACGTCGTACCTGCGGTCGTTCGTGTCGAAGTGGTCGGCGCGGGTGACGACGGCACAGGTGACGTCCTCGCCGCAGACCTGGCCGTCGTCGAGCGTCGCCTTGACGTAGATCTGCGCGCTGAAGCTGCCGCCCGGGCCGAACTTGGAGCTGTTGGCGAACAGGCCGCCGAAGGTGTTGTTGACCCAGTGCGAGGCGCCGGTCGAGCCGCTCTCGTCCTGACCGCCCAGACAGGGGGTGGGCTTGGCCGCGCCCTGCGCCCCGCTGACCGCGCACAGGCCGACGTACACGCCCTGGCCGGGGTTGTAGCCGGTGCCCGAGACGGTGATGACCTGCCCGGACGCGGAGGCGGTGGCGGGCGCGGTGAGCGACAGGCCGTACGTGACGCCTCCGTCGGTGACCGTGCGGGTCGCGGTGGCGGCGGAGGCCGACGTGGCGAGGCCCAGGGTGAGCGCGGCGGATGCGGCGACGGCGAGGCCGGCCCGGGCGGCGGTACGGGCGGACGGCAGAACTCTCATGATGCGCGGAACACCTTTCCGGAGTTCGGGGACGGGGCGGTGACGGGCCCGGGAAGGCCCACCCGACTTAGGTAAGGCAAACCTAAATATGGTTTCCGGCGGGTTGTCAACAGCGGGCGAGGGACGGCGGGAATCCGCCGACTGCCGCACACAGGAAGGGACTTGGCCGCTTCCGGGCACGCCGGGGAGCGGGCCGGTGAACGGCCCGCTCCTGTCGTACGTACCTGCCGGACGGGTCAGCCGTGCCGTACGGCGAACTCCACGGCCGCGGACCGGCCGCCGGACACGGAGTCCAGCGCCACCGCGTGCTCGCCCTCGACGGCCGTGGCGTACACCGGGAACGCCTGCGACACACGCCCGGAACCGTCGGCCACCACGTCGTAGCGGGTGTCGCCGTCGATGGCGACGAGCACCACCTCGCCCGGCTCGAACCCGGCCCCCGTGACCAGCTGTTCACCGCCCGGGGCGAGGGACGGGCGGGCCACGCCCGCGGAGGGGGCCTCCTCGTCCTCCGCGGCGCCCCGCGGGCCCGCTCCCGGCCCGGACGTCGCACCCGGCACCGGCTCCGGGGCCTGCCCTTGCCCCTCTTCCTGTTCCGGAGCGCTCGGCGACGCCGGCGACCGGCCGTCACCCGCCTGTGCCGGAACGCCCACGGTCACGTCGAGCGGGGCCAGTTCCCCGCCCTCCGCGTACGCCTTCCCGCTCCAGGAGGACAGCAGTTCGGCGCCCGCGGCGGTCAGGGTGGTCCGCAGGCCCGTCCAGGTCGCCCCGGCGCTCCGTACGACCGGCGCGGACGGGCCGGACCCCACGTCGGCGAGGGCGAGCCGGCGCGCGCCGCCCGCCTGCTCGGCCCGTACGTACAGGGTCCCCGTGCCGCCGTCCAGGCGCAGCCGCAGCTCGTCGAGGACCAGGTCGCCCCCTTCGGCGCCCGCCACGGAGAGCCGGAGGGCGCCCGCCAGCCCGACGTCCGCGTCCCCGGCCGTGGGGGTCGCGCTGCCACCGGTGACCGGCAGCCAGCTGCGGCCTCCCGCCCCGCCCACCGCGGGTTCCTCGGCGCGCACCGTCACGTCCGCGCCGCCGCCGGCCGGACCCGACCAGCTCGCATAGCCTCCCGACACCTCGTACGGGGCCCGCGCCCCGTCCTCCGCCGCCTGCGCCGGCGCCTGGCAGAGGAGCGCGATCAGCACTCCTCCCGCGAGGGCGGCGACCGGTCTCTTCCTCATGTGGCCCCCTGCTGCTCCCTGACGCGCGATCGGTTCGACCGACGCGTCACGTGGATTCGATCGGCGCGTACGTGCACTCGTACGGATCCGGCGCGTGACGGCCGCGCCGTGCCGTCACTTCGTCTCCGTGCCGTCGGCGGTCCGCGCGCCACGGCGCCGCCGGGCCCACACCCAGCTGACACCGCCGGCCGCCACCAGTCCTGCGGCGGCGAGCCCGACGGGCAGCGCGGTCCCGCTCCCGGTGCTGGCGAGCGGGCCGTCCGCGGAGTCGTCACCGGCACCGCCCGTGCCGTCGGCCGCGGACGGACCGGCGCTCGCGGTGGCACCCGGACTCGTGGTCGCCGACGGCTCGGGGGCGCCGGCGCCGGAGCCGTCGCCGAAGGTCACCGGAACGCGCACGGTCTGGCTCTGGTCGCCGCCGCGCGTGTGGTCGTTGCGGGTGATGACCGCGCAGGTGACGCCGGACTTGGTGCAGTCGGTGTTCGCGTCCTTGGCCCGCACCTTGATCTTCACCGAGAAGGAGCCCTGGTGCCCGCTCCCCTCGTACGGCTTCGCCAGCCCCTCCCCGTACGACGGCGGATCGGAGGAGATCCACGCCGACGCCCCGGACTCCCCCGACATGTCGACGCCGCCGACGCACGGAGTGGGCGTCCTCCCCGCCCCGTTGTCCACGCAGAACGCGACGTAGATGCCCTTCTCGGTGTTGTAGCCGGAGCCCGTCACAGTCACCGTCTCGCCCGCCGGATCGAGGCCGGACGCCTTCGACACCGTCAGTTTCTGTCCCTCGGGGCCGGTCGCCGAGGTTCCGGCGGCCGCCGCTCCGGGCGACACCGTGAGGACCAGGGCGCTCGCGAGGGCCAGCAGAGCCGGCCCGCCTCGCAGAGCACGTACGCCACTTCTGTGCATCGGAGTTCAGCACCCCCACGGTAGGCAACTCAGGTAAGGCTAACCTAAAGTATCCGCCGACATGTTCGGTCCACATGTTCGGATCACAAGAGGGAGCAGCCGGGCGATGCACATCCCAGGAAAGACATCAACACCCGTTGTCCACCGGGGTGTTGCCGCCCTGCTCCTCGCCCTGACCATGCTGCTCGCCGGCTGCGGCGGCACCGCCGGCGGCGGGACCGGGAGCGGCGGGACCGGGACGGCGTCCACGCCGGCCGGGGCGAGCGCGCGGGCCGCCGCGGCGCGCGAGCAGCTGGAGAGGAACACGATCGTCCCGCTGGAGGGCGAGGCTCCCACTCCCGGACTGCCCGTCACGGTCGACTCCTCCGACGGACGGAAGGTCACCGTCGAGGACGCCTCGCGGATCCTGCCGCTCAACGGCGGTGTCGCGGAGATCGTGTTCACGCTCGGGCTCGGCGACCGCGTCGTCGGCCGGGACATCACCGCCACGTTCGAGGAGGCGAAGAACCTCCCGCTGGTGACCAAGGCCCACGACGTGAGCGCGGAGAGCGTGCTCTCGCTGAAGCCCACGGTGGTGCTCGCCGACACCGACACCGGCCCCGATGAGGCGCTCGACCACATCCGCGACGCCGGCGTCCCGGTGGTCGTCCTGGACCCGGCCACCGAACTGGCCGACGTGTCCACCCGTACGACGCGCATCGCCGAGGCCCTCGGCGTGCCCGGGGCGGGCCAGGCCCTCAACGAGCGCATCGACGGTGAACTCGCCGCCGCCCGCGCGAACGTACCCGAGGGCAGCCGGCCCAAGGTCGCGTTCCTGTACCTGCGGGGCAGCGCCGCCGTCTACCTCATCGGCGGCGAGGGCTCCGGCGCGGACTCGCTCGTCGAGGCGGCGGGCGCGGTGGACGCGGGCAAGGCCTCGGGCCTGGACCAGCCGTTCACCCCCATCACCAGCGAGGCACTGGTCAAGGCGCAGCCGGATGTGATCCTGATGATGACCAAGGGGCTGGAGTCCGTCGGCGGTGTCGACGGACTCCAGGAGATCCCGGGCATCGCCCAGACCCCGGCGGGCCTGGACCGCCGCGTGGTCGACCTGGAGGACGGGGTGCTCCTCGGCTACGGCCCGCGCACCCCGCTGGTCATCGACATCCTGGTGGACCGCATCCACGCGAAGTGACCACCAAGTGACCACGAAGTGCCCGCGAAGTGCCCACGAATGGCATATGTGACCTGGAGCGATGAGCGGAAAAAGAGAGCGCTTCGAAAGTACGATCATTCAATGTCTGACATGACCGAAACCACGCCCGGCTGGTTGAGTCCCGACGACCTCGAGTCGGCCCGCGCCCACATGCCGATCCTGTACGTCGAGGCCGTGCCGGTACGCGTCGACGACAGCGGCGAAGTGACCAGCGTCGGCCTGCTGCTCCGCATCGGGCCGGACGGAACGGTCAGCCGTACGCTCGTCTCCGGCCGGGTGCTGCACCACGAGCGGGTCCGTGACGCCCTGCTGCGCCATCTGGAGAAGGATCTCGGGCCGGTGGCACTGCCCCGGGTCCCGCCCTCCCTGCAGCCGTTCACGGTCGCCGAGTACTTCCCGACGCTGGGCATCACGCCGTTCCACGACCCGCGCCAGCACGCGGTGGCCCTCGCCTACATCGTTCCGGTGAGCGGCGACTGCCGCCCCCGGCAGGACGCCCTCGACCTGGTCTGGTTCAGCCCGCAGGAGGCCGCCTCGGCCATGGTGCAGAGCGAGATGCCGGGGGGCCAGGGCGTCGTGCTGAAGCAGGCGCTGGCACACGTCGGCTGCCTGTCCTGACCCGGTCCGCGCGGCGGCCGCCGTCCGGTGCGGCGGACCGGACGGCG
>NZ_BMVW01000025.1:55410-79475 GCF_014650915.1 Streptomyces poonensis
ACCCGCGGTTTCGCGGCCGTCATGGAAGAGCGCCGGCTGGGCGGGACTACGACGGACACCCTCACCAGGGTGTCGATCAGGTCCGCCATCAGTCTCGCTTTCCATAGCGGCGCCGCGATGGCTGTCCAGATGAATTGAGCAATGCGCGAATGACGGTCCGAGCAAGGTGCGACTCGCCGCTAACACCGCCCCACCCCACGAGTCAACCAAGAAATATCACTGTGATCCACACCACAAGAGATTGACGGAGCGAAGCGTCGCCCCCTCGTCCGGAATTCCCCACTCCACCTTTATTCGACGCGCCATCGCGCCCTCTGAAAAGGGTTGCTCAGGTACGGTGCATGGAGTATGAAGTGAAGGAATCCACAAAGGAGGGCTGCCGAGTATGGCGGAGCCGTTTCAGCTTCGGGTCGTTGTGCGCGGGTACGAGCTCGACACTCAGGGACACCTCAATCAGGCCGTCTACCTGCAGTATTGTGAGCACGCACGCTGGGAGAGCCTACGCGCCGCAGGGATTACTCAGGACAGGTTGATATCCACCGGGATCGGTCCTGCCGTACTGGAGAACACCATGCGGTTCCGACAGGAACTACGCGGCGGCGATGAAGTCGACGTCACCTGCAAGTGGATATGGGGCGAGGGCAAGATCTTCCACGTCGAACAGGAAATCCGCCGGTCCGACGGCGTACTGGCGGCGGAGCTGTCCAGCGTCGCCGGTCTCATCGACCTGACCCGGAGGAAGCTGATCGAGAATCCGGCCGAGCATTTCCACAAGCTGGCCGACCGCCCCGAATTCATGGGGTTCTGAGCACCGCGGCCCACTTCCGCACGGGCGCCCGCAAGGAAACTTCAGCCGTACCTCACGGAGGCTCCTGGCGGGCGCTTTCCATTTTCCCCGCCCCACCGAAAACTTCCGCTCTCCTTTTCTTCGTTCGTTTTTCACTCGCCCCGGCGCCGCGGGAGGGTCCGGGACAGTGCCCGCACCGCCCGTCCGATGTCGGCCCCCTTCCGGCCGAGCCGGTCGGCGTACCGGCGCAGCGTCCGGTTCGCCCAGGTCAGTTCCGACTGCGGCAGCCCCGCCGTCCCTTCCGAAGTGCTCCCTGAAGAAGTCGTGGGGCCTTGAGAGCCGGACGGGGTGACCCCTGGGGTGGGATGCGGCTTGCGCCTGTCTCATTCCAGGACCCCCGATTCCCTGGCGTGCTCCCACGGCCGCAGACGCACGCCTGGGCGCACTCGGCTCGGGACGGTACGCCCAGGTCATGAGTGAGCGACGTCCGTATCCGAGCGATCTGTCCGATGCCCGCTGGGAGTTGGTCGAGCCGGTCCAGGCGGCCTGGCGCCTCGAGCGCCGAAAACAGAAAAGAGGCCGCTTGAAAACGGCCTCTCACCTGCGACGTTCGATCGTTCGAACAGTCGGGACGACAGGATTTGAACCTGCGACCCCTTGACCCCCAGTCAAGTGCGCTACCAAGCTGCGCCACGTCCCGGTGCCCGTCTGACCTGGGGTTTCCCCCGGCCGAACGCGCACGGAAACAATACCGCACTCGGGGTGGTGATCGCGCACTCCTTGTTTCGCGGAGGCCGCCCGCACGCTTCCGCCGGCGATGCGCCGCTCCCCCTCAGTCGGCGATGCGCCGCCCCGCCCTCAGTCGGCCAGGGGAACGCCCAGCCGCGGGTGGGACTCCAGCAGCCGGGGCGGGGCCGACTGGCGCCAGGAGTCGGCGAGGATGTCGCGCAGCTCCGTCTCGTCCTCCAGCGCGGCCAGCCGGACCCGCACCCAGGCGGAGTACGCCTCGTGCTCGGCGACCCAGAACTTGGCGGGCTCCGCCAGGACGAGCTCCTCGCGCTCGCCCTTCGGGCAGCGGACCGCGACGGAGGTCTCCTCCTCGGGCAGCGTGGCGAACATCTTGCCCGCGACCCGGAAGGTGGGCATGCTCCAAGCGATCTTCTCCGTGGTGTCCGGCAGGGACAGGGCGATACGGCGTACGTCTTCGGCATCCGGCATGGGCAGCACCGTAACGGGCCGTACTGACAACGCCGTTCGCGCACCCCCCGGCAGTCGCGGGCGGCCCCGCGGCCCACCCCGCGGTCAGCCGCCCGTCCGCCCCGTCAGCTGCTTGAAGTAGATCGTCGTGGACCGCAGCACCCCGGCCGGGTCCGCCGCGAAGTCGGGTATGGCGCCGGCACGGATCCAGCCCTCCGCCCGGTACAGCGACTCGGCCGGGCTGTCGGTCTCGGTGTCCAGGTGCAGCAGGGTGACACCCGTCGCGGCGGCGGCGCGTTCCGCGGTGGCCAGCAGGGCGCGGCCGAGGCCCCGGCCGCGGGCGTCGCGGCGCACCATGAGTTTGACGAGTTCGGCGCGGTGGCGGCTGTTGGGCTTGTCCGGGAAGGCGAGGCTCACGGTGCCGGCCACCCGGCCCCCGTCGTCCTCCGCCACCCATACGGCGAGCTCTCCCGCGGCCACGGCGTCCGCTCGCCCCGTCCACCAGGCGAGGGCCTCCGCACGGTCCAGCGGGGCGAGGAAACCGACCGAGGCCCCGCCGTCCACGGTGTCGGCCAGCAGCGCGGCCAGTTCCCCGGCGCGGGCCAGCACATCGGGTGCGGCGGCGAGCCGGGTCGTCGGCACCGTCACGGCAGCACCACCACCAGCGCGTACCGTACGGCGTCGGGCCCCGGGCAGCGGAACCGCGTCGGCCCCCACACGCGCAGCCGCAGACAGTCCCCGGCGTCGAGGTGGTGCTCGATGTCCTGCGCGGTGACGTGGAGGCTTCCGTCGAGGACCCAGACGTGCTGTTCGAGACCGGGCACGGGCGGACGGTCGTACGCGATGTCCGCGCCCGCCGCGAGCCTCCCTTCGACCAGTTCGCCGCGGAGTCCCGGGTGCGGGGGCGACACGGACCGCCGTACGAAGCCGGAGGCTCTGTCCTCCCACACCGGCTGACCGGCCGCGCGGACGACCGTGACGGGCTCGGACTCGACCTCGGCCAGCAACTGGGACATGGTCCGTCCGTAGACACCGCAGAGGCGGTTCAGCAGCGCGGCCGTCGGGCTGATCTCCGCGCGCTCGGCCCGCGAGAGGGTCGAGCGGCTCACCCCGCTGCGCTCCGCCAACTCGCCGAGGGACCAGCCGTGTTCGGCCCGCAGCTCGGCGAGGCGCACACCGAGCCGGCGGTCGACGGAGCCCACCGCGGCCTCGGGGCCGCCCCCTTCATTGCGTTTCATATTCGGGATGCTATCTCAGATACGGCAGGCGCAGGCAAGGCGCAATGACGGACGGCGGCTCGCGGACGAGGAACACGGCGCGGAGACGACAGACACGAGGAAAGACGAGGGAGACGGCTCGCAGTCAATGCGGGCGGCTCTCCGACGGGAGACGCGGCGCGCGATCGACCGACGCGGCGCGCGACGAGAGACGCAACGCCCGACGGTGGGGACGGCGCGCGACGACGGGGGACGGCTCGCGACGACGAACGAGGCACCCGACGACGAACGAGGCTCGCGACACCGGAGACGACTCACGGCGACGAGGGGCGGCACCCGACGACGTACAAGACACCCGCTGACGGAGACGGCGCGCGACGGCGGACGCGGCGCCCGATCGGTGGACCGGCGCGTCTCACACGCGCGCGGCCTCGCCGAGCGCGTCCAGTACCGGGCGGATCAGTGGATGCCCCTCCGCGCCACGGCGCACGGCGGCGAACACCCGGCGCGTGGGGGCGACGCCGTCGACGGGGCGTACGACGACGCCCGTGAGGTCCATGCCGCGCAGGGCCGAGCGCGGCACGAGGGCGACACCCGCGTCGGCGGACGCGAGGGCCACGACCGCGCGGAAGTCGTCGGAGGAGTGCTCCAGGGAGGGCTGGAAGCCGGCCGCTTCGCAGGCCAGGACCACCACGTCGTGGCAGGGGTTGCCGGGGTAGGGCCCGATCCACGGGTCCTTCGCGAGCTCCGCGAGCGGGACCTCGCCCGCGTCCGCCAGCCGGTGGGTGACGGGCACGACGGCGTCGAAGGGCTCGGCGTACAGCGGGACGTGCGTGAGGCGCGGGTCGTCCGCGTCCGGGGCACCCCGGTACTCGACGGCGACCGCGACGTCGATCTGCCGGTCGAGCACCATCGGCAGGCTGGCGTCGCCCTCGGCGTCCCGGACCCGGACGCGGATGCCGGGGGCCGTGGCGGCGAGGCGGGTCAGCGCCGGGGCGAGGACCTGGGCGATGCCGGTGGCGAAGGCCGCGACGGTGACGGTGCCGGCGGAGCCGGTCGCGTACGCCGCCAGCTCCGCCTCGGCGCGCTCCAGCTGGGCGAGCACCGCGTTGGTGTGGGTGAGCAGGATCTCACCGGCGGGCGTCAGCCGTACGCCCTTGGCGCCGCGCTCGACCAGGCGGTGGCCGGTCTCCTGCTCCAGGGCGGCCAGCTGCTGGGAGACGGCCGAGGGCGTGAGGTAGAGCGCGGCGGCAGCGGCGGTGACCGTGCGGTGGTCGGCCACCGCACGGAGAATGTGCAGCCGCCGCGCTTCGATCATGCGAACGATTATCGCAGTGTGTGCGGTGTGTTCCGGCCGGTCAGGCGTCCGGGCCGGTCAGGCCGCCAGCTCCGCCCGCGCCGCCACGAAGGCGTCCACCGCGCGGTGCACGTCCTCGGTGGAGTGCGCCGCCGAGAGCTGCACCCGGATGCGGGCCTGGCCCTGCGGAACCACCGGGTACGAGAAGCCGATCACGTACACGCCCCGCTCCAGCAGGAGCTCGGCCATGCGTCCGGCCACCGCCGCGTCCCCGATCATGACGGGCGCGATCGCGTGGTCGCCGGGGAGGATCTCGAAGCCCTCCTCGGTCATCCGGCGGCGGAACAGCTCGGTGTTCGCGGCGAGCCGCTCGCGCAGGTCGCCCGCCGACTCCAGCAGGTCGAGCACCTTCAGCGAGGCCGCCGCGATCACCGGGGCGAGCGTGTTGGAGAAGAGGTACGGCCGCGAGCGCTGGCGCAGCAGGGCGACGATCTCGGCGCGGGCGGCGACGTAGCCGCCGGAGGCGCCGCCGAGGGCCTTGCCCAGGGTGCCCGTGATGATGTCGACGCGGTCCATGACGCCGTGCAGCTCGGAGGTGCCGCGGCCGCCGGGGCCGACGAAGCCGACTGCATGGGAGTCGTCGACCATCACCATGGCGTCGTAACGGTCGGCGAGGTCGCAGATCTCGCTCAGCGGCGCCACGTAGCCGTCCATGGAGAACACGCCGTCGGTGACGATCAGCTTGCGGCGGGCGCCGCCCTCGGCGGCCTCCTTCAGCTGCTGCTCCAGGTCGGCCATGTCGCGGTTGGCGTAGCGGAAGCGGCGGGCCTTCGACAGGCGGATGCCGTCGATGATGGAGGCGTGGTTGAGGGCGTCGGAGATCACCGCGTCCTCCGGGCCGAGCAGTGTCTCGAAGACGCCGCCGTTGGCGTCGAAGCAGGAGGAGTACAGGATCGTGTCCTCCTGGCCGAGGAACGCCGAGAGCCGCGCCTCCAGCTCCTTGTGCACCTCCTGCGTCCCGCAGATGAAGCGTACGGAGGCCATGCCGTAGCCCCAGCGGTCGAGGGCCTCGTGAGCGGCGGCGATCACCTCGGGGTGGTCGGCGAGGCCGAGGTAGTTGTTCGCGCAGAAGTTGAGCACCTCGCCGGGGCGGCCGCCCGCGGTGACGTTCACGGTCGCGGACTGCGGGGTGCCGATGACGCGCTCGGGCTTGTGCAGGCCGGCGGTTCGGATCTCGTCGAGGGTGGTGCGCAGATCGGCGCGTACAGAGTCGAACATGAAGAGCTCCCAAAGGGTGCGGCAACGGGCGAGTGAGCCGAAGGGGCGCGCCTGTGTCGAGGGAACGAGCGCGCGGAGGCCCGAAGGGCTGAGCACGGTCGGTCCCTCGACACAGGCTTTCGCGCCCCGGAGGCGAACCGAGTCAGAAATCAAACAGTCCAGTCGAGGATGACCTTGCCGCCCTTGCCGGACGCGGCATCGTCGAAAGCGGCCTCGAAGTCGGTGTACGGGTAGCGGCCGGTGATCACCGGGGCGAGGTCCAGGCCGCCCTCGAGCAGGACGCTCATCGCGTACCAGGTCTCGTACATCTCGCGGCCGTAGATGCCCTTGATCGTGATCATGGAGGTGACGATCCTCGCCCAGTCGACGGCGAAGTCCTCTGCGGGCAGGCCGAGCATGGCGATCTTGCCGCCGTTGGTCATGTTGGCGAGCATCTCGCGCAGGGCGCGCGGGTTGCCCGACATCTCCAGGCCGACGTCGAAGCCCTCGCGCAGGCCGAGCTCCCGCTGCCCGTCGGCGATGGTCCGCTCGGCGACGTTGAGGGCGAGCGAGACGCCGGTCCTGCGCGCCAGCTCCAGCCGCTCCTCGCTCACATCAGTGATCACGACATGGCGGGCCCCGGCGTGCCGGGCCACCGCCGCGGCCATCAGCCCGATCGGGCCGGCGCCCGTGATCAGCACGTCCTCGCCGACCAGCGGGAAGGACAGCGCGGTGTGCACAGCGTTGCCGAACGGGTCGAAGACCGCAGCCACGTCGAGGTCGACCGGGACCCGGTGCACCCATACGTTGGACGCGGGCAGCGCCACGTACTCGGCGAACGCGCCGTCGCGGCCGACGCCGAGCCCGACCGTGGCCCGGCACAGATGACGGCGCCCGGCGAGGCAGTTGCGGCACTTGCCGCACACCAGGTGGCCCTCGCCGCTGACGCGGTCCCCGACCGCGATGTCGGTGACGTCGCGCCCGGTCTCCACGACCTCGCCGACGAACTCGTGGCCGACGACGAGAGGGGTGCCGATCGTCTGCCGCGCCCAGCCGTCCCACTCGCGGATGTGCAGGTCGGTACCGCAGATGCCGGTCCGGAGCACCTTGATCAGTACGTCACCGGGCCCGATGACGGGCTCGGGCACGTCCATGAGCCACAGCCCGGGCTCCGCCTTCTCCTTGACCAGCGCCTTCACGCAACGGCTCCTACGGGGTGAGGTCCCGGAGCGGGGCATGCCGAAGGAGCCCGTCCGGGGGTGGAATGTGAGGGGAAAACCCGTAAGGAATCTTCCGCAGGGCGCCGCTCGAGGTCCATCGAGCTTTTCTTAAGCTCGGCCGCAGCTTTCCTTCACACCGGTCTCGCCCGGCATCGTGGTACGGCGTCCGTACCGCGGTCGCACAGCGGTCGTAGGGCGCGTGGCGGGCGGCTAGAGCAGGGTCCCCCGCTGTTCGAGCCGGGCGGTGAGGTCGGCCGCCGTCGCCTTGATGGTCTGCAGTCCCGCCCTGCCCCACGCGCGCGGGGTGACATCGGCGACGCACACCGTGCCGAGCGCGATGCCCGTGCTGTCGACGAGCGGGGCGCCGAGGTAGGAGCGGATGCCGAGCTCGTCGACGACGGGGTTCCCGGCGAAGCGCGGATAGTCCCGGACGTCGTCCAGGACCAGTGCCTTGCGGCGCACCACCACATGGGGGCAGAAGCCGTATTCGCGGGGCAGATGGCGGCCCACCCGCCGTTCGGTGCCGTCGGCCGCGCGTACGGCGGCGTCCGGTGCGCACAGCCCGGCGAAGAACTGCTGGTGCTCGTCGACGAAGGTGACCATGGCGTAGGGCGCCGAGGCGTGGTGCGCCAGTTGGTGCGCGAAGGCGTCGAGAGCGGGTTCCGCGCGTTCGCCGAGGCCGAGCGCGCACAGCCGTCGCACGCGCGCGGGGGCGTCCCTGTCCTCCGGGGTCAGCAGGAGCCGGCCCGCCGGGCGCGGCGGATCGTAGGTCATGGCCGTGCTCCACGGGCCGTGCCGGCCGTCATGTGTGGGCTCCGTGGCTGGGAGCGTGCCCGGGTGTGTGGGCGAGGAGATGGCGGACGAGGGTGAGCAGGGTCTGCACGGCGGAGCTGGAGATCCGGGCGTCGCAGCGCACGATGGGGACCTCGGGGTCGAGGTCGATGGCGGCGCGGACCTCCCCTGGCTCGTAGCGGTAGGAGCCGTCGAACTCGTTGATGGCGACGATGAACGGCAGTCCGCGCTGTTCGAAGAAGTCGACGGCCGCGAAGCAGTCCTCCAGGCGGCGGGTGTCGGCGAGGACGACCGCGCCGAGGGCGCCCTCGGAGAGCTCGTCCCACATGAACCAGAAACGCTGCTGGCCGGGGGTGCCGAACAGGTACAGCACATGTTTGCGGTCGAGGGTGATCCGGCCGAAGTCCATGGCGACCGTCGTCTCGACCTTGTTCTCGACGCCGTCGAGATTGTCGGTGCCCTCGCTCACCGTGGTGAGCAGCTCCTCCGTACTGAGCGGCGCGATCTCGCTCACCGCGCCGACGAAGGTCGTCTTGCCTACCCCGAACCCTCCCGCCACCAGGATCTTCAGTGCGGTGGGGAACGGGTCACAGCTGTCGTCGTAGTCCATCGAGCACTGCCTCCAGAAGGGCCCGGTCGGTGGGATTGCCGTGGAACGACGGCGGTCTCTCGGTGAGTGCTCCGCAGTCCACGAGGTCGGACAGGATCACCTTGGTGACCGCCGCCGGCAGTTTCAGGTGCGCGGCGACCTCGGCGACCGAGACGGGCGCCCGGCACAGATCGAGTGCCTGGGTGTGCTCGGGGCCGAGGTAGCCGAGGGGGGTGGCGCCGGTGGCCATCACCTGCGAGAGCAGGTCGAACGCCGTGCTCGGCCGGGTCCGGCCGTCGCTGACCGTGTAGGGCCGCACCAGCCGTCCGGCCGCGTCGTCGAGCCAGGGTCCGTCGCCGGCCGTGGCCGCGCTCAAGGCCTCATCGCCGGGGGTTCGACGGCGGGCTGCCGGGGCGCGGTGACCAGATACGGCCGCACGCTCTTGACGAGCATCGCCATCTCGTAGCCGAGCACCGCCGCGTCGGCCTCGCGCCCGGCGAGGACGGCGAGGCACGTGCCCGAGCCCGCCGTGGAGACGAACAGCAGCGACGAGTCGAGTTCGACGACGACCTGGCGGACCTCGCCGCCGTCCCCGAAGCGGACGCCCGCGCTGCGTCCGAGGGAGTACAGGCCGGAGGCCAGCGCGGCCATGTGGTCGGCGCTGTCCGCGTCGAGGCCGTGGACCGACTTCACGAGCCCGTCGCAGGAGAGCAGCACGGCGCTCGTGGTGTGCGGTACGCGCTGCACGAGGCCGCTCATCAGCCAGTCGAGATCGGACACGTGACCGGTCGTCGGCACATCGCTCGCCATGGTGGATCGACTCCTAGGGGTACGGGGGTCCGCGGGAGCGGAGGGGGTGGGTGGGGGGAGAGCGGGAGATGTGGTCATCCGGCGGGTGCGCTCCCGTCCGGCCGGGGGGCCGGCCCGGGTTTGGACGGGGCCCGGTGCGCTCCGGGTGTCTCGCGGGGCCCCGGCATCCGCGGACCGCCCGGGCGGGTCGCGCCCAGGGACGGCGGTACGGCCGCGGGGGCGGACACGGAGTCCGGAGCGGGGACACCGGTGGCGGGCGCCGGTGCCGTGCGCGGCGCCTCCCGGTGCGCGCGCTCCACGCCGCGGATGTCCCGGGGGAGCACGTCGATGTGGTGCGTGTCGGCCGGCTCTCGGCCCGCCGCCTCCTGGTCCGGGCCGGGCCTCTCGTGCTGGGCCGGCTCCGCGTGACGGGTCTCGGCGAGTCCGATGCCCCGCTGGAACGCGGCCATCAGCCCCGGGTCGTGGGCCACGTACTGGTCGCCGCCGTGCCGGGGCGCGGGCGCGGGGCCGCCGCGGAGCTGGGGCACGAGGTGCTCCTGGGCGCGTCGGCGGGGCAGCCGGGGCTTGCCCATGGTGCCGCGCACGGCGCCCGCGCGCGGGGTGGGCGGCACGCCGGTGTTCTCCTGTACGGTCCGCCGTTCGTCGGGGCGGATGCCGGGCAGGGCGGCCGCCGGGTTCAGCCGCTCCCGGCGGGTGTCCCGTACGGGCAGCGGCACGGGGCCGCCGTCGGCGGCCGGGTTCTGCCGGTACGGTACGTCGGGCGCGGCGCCCTGAGCGGGGGGCAGGGGCACGGGGGCGGGCAGCGGCGCGGGGACGGGCGGGGCCACGGTCTCCGGGGAGGCGGACCACTTGGGCGGACGCCGGGAGC
The DNA here is from genome assembly GCF_014650915.1 of Streptomyces poonensis. Classification (GTDB taxonomy): domain Bacteria; phylum Actinomycetota; class Actinomycetes; order Streptomycetales; family Streptomycetaceae; genus Streptomyces; species Streptomyces poonensis. Next base: position 65,445 of record NZ_BMVW01000025.1, read on the forward strand.
CCGCCGGCTGCCGGGGCTGCTCCTGCGGTACGTCCCCGGGGATCTCGGGTTCCGGGCCGCCGAGCAGCGCCTCGGGCACGACGAGCACGGCCTGGACGCCCCCGTAGATGTTGGACTGCAGCCGGACATGGATGCGGTGCCGCCTGGCCAGTTGCGAGACCACGAACAGGCCGATGCGGCCGTCCTGCAGCAGACGCGCGACGTTCACCTGGTCGGGGTCGGCGAGCAGGGCGTTCATCCTGTTCTGCTCGCCGACCGGCATGCCGAGGCCCCGGTCCTCGACCTCCACCGCGAGGCCCGAGGTGACGAGGCTGGCGCGCAGCAGGACCTGGGTGTGCGGGGCGGAGAACACCGTGGCGTTCTCGACGAGTTCCGCGAGGAGGTGGATGACGTCGGACACGGCGTGCCCGCGCACGGTGCCGTCGACGGGGGGCACGAGCTTGACCCGTGAGTACTGCTCGACCTCCGCCGTCGCGGAGCGCAGCACCTCGGTCATCGGTACCGGGTGGCTCCACTGGCGGCGGGATACGGCGCCGCCGAGGACGGCGAGGTTCTCGGCGTGGCGGCGGATACGGGTGGCGAGGTGGTCGACGTGGAAGAGGCCCTTGAGCAGGTCCGGGTCCTCGATCTCCTGCTCCAGCTCGTCGAGTATCGAGATCTCGCGGTGCACCAGGGACTGCAGGCGCCGGGCGAGGTTGACGAAGACCTCGACCTTCTGCTCGCTGCGGGCCCGGCTGGAGAGCTGGGCGGCCTGGACGACGGCGCCGACGGCGGCGTCCTGGGCCTGCGCGAGGTCGGCGGCGAGCAGCTCGAACTCGTCGGCGCCCGCCGGGGGTCCGGTGCGCGGCGCCGGCGCGGGCGGGGTCTCGCCGCGGCGCAGCGCCTCGACGAGGGCCCGCAGTTCGGCCTCGCCTCGGGCACTGGTGCGGCGCAGGGTGCCGAGGCGGGCGCGGACGGACCCTGCGGTGCGGCCGGCGGTCACGGCGGCGAGCACGACGGCCGCGAGGGCGACGCCGACGGCTCCGGCGAGCACGGCCCACAGGGTGGGGGCGGGGGACGCTCCGGTGGAGCGGACGGTGAACAGCACGGCCGCGCAGGCGCTGAGGGTGACCGCCACGGGTGGCAGTACCGCGAGACGCAGCAGCTGGGGCCGTATCGCCGTCTCGGACAGGGAGGGGGCGGAGCGGGCGACCGGTCGTCCGTGCCGGCCGCCTTCCCGGCGGTCCGCGCGAGCGGCCGGTGCGCGAAGGTGAGACATCGGTGTCCTTGTACTGGTGCGTCGGGGCGGTGGGGGCTCCCGCGTCTGCGCGACCCGGGCGTGCGCCATCGCGTGCCGGTCGAGAGAGCCGAAGATTCCGGCCCGGTGTCGCCCGACAGCAACGCACAGTAGTCGCCAACGCATCAGGTGCGGAGGGCAGTTGACAAAGTCCCCCGCAAAGCTTGCCGTTCTGATATGAGGCTTCGTACGGCAGACCGACAATCCGTCGGACGTACGTTCCCGATATCCCTGCACTCCGATCGGAGCTGATCAGAAGCGGTCCGCAAAAAACAACAAGGGCCGAGAAGCGCCATTGCCCTCGGCCCCGTCCCACCGCGTCACACCCGCGGGAAATTCACCCGGCGGATACCGTTTCAGGTTCTCCGCTGTCCCCCTCGGCACGTCGGGAACGATCACTCACTGTCATGACCACGTCCTTCTCGGCGGTCGGCCGGCCGCCCCCGCCGGGACGGGCCACGCCGCGCCACCAGGGCTCTGCGGGAACCGTCTCCCCGGTCGGTTCGAAGGGCTCGCCGGGCCGCGGCAGGGCCACGGCGGCACCGGCCGCGCGAGCGGCGTCGAGCGTGCCCTCGCCGGGCTCCGCCCAGGGGTGGGGCGCCAGGTTGAACGTCGCCCAGTGGATGGGCAGCATGACGCCGGACGGCCGGCCGCCCTGGAGGTCGAGGTGGGCGCGCATGCCCTCCTCGGGCGTCATGTGGATGTCGGGCCAGAACTCGGAGTACGCACCGATCTGGATCATCGTGGCGTCGAACGGGCCGTGCTCGGCACCGATCTCCTTGAAGCCCTCGAAGTAGCCGGTGTCGCCGCTGTGGTAGATCCGGTGCTCGTCGCCCGCGACCGCCCAGGAGGCCCAGAGGGTGTGCTGCGCGTTGCGCAGGCCGCGGCCGCAGAAGTGCCGGGCGGGGGTGGCGGTCAGGGTGAGGCCGCCCACCTGCGTCGACTCGTGCCAGTCCAGCTCGCGTATGCGTCCCTCGGACACACCCCAGTGCTCCAGGTGGGCTCCGACGCCGAGGGGCACCGCGAAGAGGGTGTCCGTGCCCGCCAGGGCCTTGATGGTCGGCAGATCGAGATGGTCGTAGTGGTCGTGGGAGATGACGACGACGTCGAGCGGGCCGAGCGCGGCCAGCGGCAGCGGCACCGGGTGCAGCCGTCTGGGTCCGGCGAAGGGGAACGGGGAGCAGCGCTCGCCCCAGACGGGGTCGAAGAGGACGCGGTGCCCGTCGATCTCGGCGAGGACGCTGGAGTGCCCGGTCCAGGTCAGACGCAGTCCGGTCGCCGGGGGCGCGGCGAGGTCGGCGGCGGTCGTGGCGTGCAGCGGCACCGGGCCGGCCGGGGCGCGGCGGGCGCGGTCCTCCTTGCTGAGGTACAGCTTCGCCATCTCGAGCGCGGAGCCGCCGGAGGGGCGCACGCGGGTGCCCTCCGGGTTCACGAAGGCGCCGTTCGCGAAATGCGGCGATCTGCGGATCCGGGCGAGGCGCGCGCCGCTCGGCTGCGCGCCGAAGGCAGCGGGCCGCAACGCGCGGAGCCCGGGGATCGGGGAACGGGGACCTGACACGGCACCTCCTGGTGAATGCGCTCAGTCGTTCCATTATGGTCCGCCCCCACGACAGCCACCCGGGCTGCCCGGGAAGCCGGCGTCATCGTCGGCACCAGAGGCAACCAGGCGGTCACCGGGCGGTGTTGGACCGTGGAGGCCGCCGCCGTGCCGTACGGCGGCGCACTAGGGTTGCCGCGTGACCAGAGTGCGGTTGAGCGTGGCGGAGCGGCGCGAGGAACTGCTGCGGGCCGCCGTCGAACAGATCGAGGCGCGGGGCCTGGCGGCGGTACGGATCGCCGACGTGGCCTCGGCGCTCGGGGTGAGCAACGCGCTCGTGCTCTACCACTTCTCGACCAAGGAGAAGCTGGTGGCCGGGGCGTTCGCCCACGCGGCGCAGGGCGATCTCGCCCAGCTGCGCGAACTGCTGGGCCGCCGGACGAGCGCGCTGCGGCGACTGCGGGAGGCGGTGCGCTGGTACGCGCCGAACGGGCAGGCCAAGGGCTGGCGGCTGTGGATCGAGGGCTGGGCCGCGTCGCTGCGCGAGCCCGCGCTGCGGGAGGTCACCCGCGAGCTCGACCGGCAGTGGAAGGCCGCGCTGGCCGGGGTGATCGCGGAGGGCGTGGCCGCGGGCGAGTTCCGGTGCGCCGACCCGGCGGCCTCGGCCCTGCGGCTGACCGCCCTGCTGGACGGGCTCGCGGTGCAGACCACCGCGTACGAGGGGACCGTGTCGCGGCCCCGGGCACTGGAGTGGGCGGAGGAGGCACTCGCCCGCGAACTGGGCCTCAGCCGCGAGGAGATGACAGCGACGGAGCGCTGAACGGCTCCCGCCCCGCGCGATGTGCCGTCGCCCCGGAGCCCCAGCCGGCCGGCCACGACGGAGACCGATCCGCCGCAGCCGCACTGCCGCGCTCCGCGGCGCGGACGGGCCCGGCCGGGACGGGACCCGCCACCGACCGTGCGGCCCCGTCCCTCAGACCCTCAGACCCTCATGCCTTCAAACCCTCGGGCCCTCAAGCCCTCAAGCCACCGTCCCGATCCGCGACCTGATGTCCTCCGGAGAGAGGGTCCCCTTGGCCACCACACGGTCGCCGGAGGACTCCCCCCGCAGCCGTCGGCCGATCCACGGCACCAGGTACTCGCGGGCCCAGTGGATGTCGTCGCGGCGGACCTCGAAGGTGCCGCGCGGCGGCAGCGGGGGCCACGGCTGGTCGGGGTCGGCGGGGACGTCGATCCCGAGGACCTGCCCGGCGCGCAGGGCCACGCGGGTGTGTCCCTCGGGCGACAGGTGCAGCCGGTCCTGGTCCCACGCGCGCCGGTCCTGGACGGTCCTGAGCGACCACAGGTCCAGTACGGGACAGCCGTACCGGTCGGCGATGGCGCGTACATGCAGGTTGTACGTGGCGATCTTGCCGCGCAGATGCTTCAGCACGGGCACGCCACGGGTGTCGAAGCCGGTGGTCACCATGACCGTGCCGGCGGCGGAGGTGAGGTCGGCGACCGCGCGCTCGAAGCGCTCGGCGACCTCGTCGGGATCGGTGCCCGGCCGGATGATGTCGTTGCCGCCCGCGCAGAAGGAGACCAGGTCCGGCGCCAGTTCCCGGGCCCGCGGAACCTGGTCCGCCACGATCTGGTCGAGCAGCTTTCCGCGCACGGCGAGGTTCGTGTACTGGAAGTCGCCCTCGGGGAGCCGGTCGGCGAGAAGTACGGCGAACCGGTCGGCCCAGCCGACGAACGCCCCGTCGGGGCCGGGGTCGCCGACGCCCTCGGTGAAACTGTCACCCACCGCCACGTACGACCCGATCACTGATCTGCTGTCATCACTCTTCGAATCGTCTGCCACGTCGGCCCATCATTCACCTTGGGATGTGAGCTACGCGACCGTAGGAAAGGGTTGACGGGCGGTGAGATAGGCCACTCGTCAAGTGTTGGTCAATTGCGGAATAAGGAATACGGCCGGTGACGTGCACGCCGAAGGCCGGACCCCGCGGATCGCGGAGTCCGGCCTTCGGCTGCTGTCGGACGACGGGAGGCCCCGGATAAGGGGAGGCGCCGGTCGACGGACGGAGACGTCAGACGGAGACGCCCTTCGAGCGCAGGTACGCCAGCGGGTCGATGTCCGAGCCGTAGTCGGGGGTCGTACGGATCTCGAAGTGCAGGTGCGGTCCGGTCACGTTGCCGGTCGCGCCGGACAGACCGACCTGCTGGCCCGCGCTCACGCTCTGGCCCGCCGAGACGGAGAGCGAGGACAGGTGGGCGTACTGCGCGTAGTGGCCGTCCGCGAGCTGGATGACGACCTGGTTGCCGTACGCGCCGCCCCAGCCGGCGGAGACGACCGTGCCGGCGCCGACGGCCTTCAGCGAGGTGCCGGTCGGCACCACGAAGTCGACGCCGGTGTGGTAGCCGCTGGACCACATGCTGCCGGCGGTCTTGTACGCGGTGCCCACGGAACCGGAGACGGGCAGGGTGAAGCCGGAGGCGTTGCCGCTGTCCGTGGTCTGGGTGCCCGGCGTCGTGGCGGCCGGCTTCTGGGCCGAGGGCTCCGTCCCACCCGACTTCTTCTCGGTCTTCCCGGCGGAGGACCCGGTCTGCGCCGATGCCTTGCCGTCCAGGGTGAGCTTCAGGCCGGGGTGGATGAGTGACGGGTCGGAGCCGATCGCCCCTCGGTTGTCCGCGTAGATCGTCTTCCAGCCGCCGGTGACGTCCTGCTCGTCGGCGATCTTCGTGAGGTAGTCGCCGGCCTTCACCGCGTAGGTGCGCGTCGTGGACTTCTCTGCGGCGGAATTCCCGGATTCGGCCTCGGCCTGCTGCGTAACCGATGTCGCCTTCTGGGGAAGCTGGGAGACCTGGGAGACGGACTCCGTCGGCGTCGAGGCGTGCGCCCCGGTGGCCCCGATCAGGGGCAGCGCGATCGCGGCGCCACCGGTTCCGGCGACGGTGGCTATCGAGCGGGTGAGACGCTGGGTCTTCGGGCGGCGGTGCTTACCCTTCGCGGGCATGACGGGTTCCTCTCCGGCGCCTGCGAGGTGAGCTGTCGGGTGCGGACTGGAGCTGCCCGGCCGCGGCTGTGCACGGCTTAACCCCTAGCCTGTTCCGGGAACCGGAACAGGCGGTCATACCTGTGGGTCCCCCGCTCCTGCCGTGCACGGGTGAGTTCTGACGGCTCCGGTCGGCGGCAGGATTCGGCGACCGTCCGGATTGACGCAGAACGTAAGCGACTTACGGGCGCCGGGACAACCATGGGAATTTCCTGTGCGTCTTACATTCGGGCGGTTGCCCGAATTCCCGGTCACCCTGCGTCAATTAATGATCTTTATTTTTTCTCAACGCCTCAGTTATTTCAGGCCAGTTACCCACCCATGACGGCGACGCTGCGTCACGATATGAGCCTGGTCACGCACCCGCCGACCGGCATTCCTTATTCCCGGGCCAGCTGGACTCACCGCACCACTTCCGGCGAAACGCTCATATGCGACGCAGGCGGATGACCGTCGCATCCAGATCGCCCCGCAGCTCCAGCGGAAGCCCATGGTGCGCCAGCACCGCACCCCGGTGCACTTCGCCCGTTTCGCGGCACTCGTACGCCGCTGCCGGATCGAGTCCGCGCAGCCGGAGCGGTGCGAGCGGCTCCCCGTACCGCTGGGCCTGGAGCCAGGCCAGGACGACGGCCTCGTCGCCGAGGACGTACTGGACGGCGCTCAGCCCGCCCGTCGGCGGCCGCAGCCGGTACAGGTCGCCGCGCTGGACCACCGGCCGGATCTGCTTGTACAGGGCCACCCAGTCCCGTGCCTCGACGAGCTCCTGCTCGCTCCAGTGGGCGAGGTCGCCGCCGATGCCGAGGACGCCCGCCATGGCGCTGACGAAGCGGAAGCGGAGCGAGCTGACCCGTCCGTTGAGCTGGGTGTTCGGGCTGTCGGTGACCCAGGCGGCCATCACGCGCGCGGGATGGAGCTGGCTGAAGCCGTGCTGGATGGCGAGCCGGTCGAGGGGGTCGGTGTTGTCGGAGGTCCACACCTGGTCCGTACGGGACAGGACGCCGAGGTCGATCCGGCCGCCGCCGCCCGAGCAGGACTCGAAGGCGACCTTCGGGTGCGCGGCCCGCAGCCGGTCCAGCAGGGCGTAGAAGGCGTGCACGTGCTCGACCCACAGCTTCTGCGGGTACGGCTCGCCGGGCCAGCCGGCGTCGGTGAAGCAGCGGTTGAAGTCCCATTTCACATAGTCGATGGGCGCGTCGGCGAGCAGGGCGTCCAGCCGCTCCCACAGGTACTCCTGCACGTCCGCGCGCGCGAGGTTGAGGACCAGCTGGTTGCGGAACTCGGTCCGTGCGCGGCCCGGCCGGTACTGCACCCAGTCGGGGTGTGCCCGGTACAGGTCGCTGTCGGGGTTGACCATCTCGGGCTCGACCCAGATGCCGAACTGCATGCCGAGCGCGTGCACATGGTCCGCGAGCGGGGTCAGCCCGGCCGGGAAGCGCTCCGGGTTGGGCGTCCAGTCGCCGAGGCCCGCCCGGTCACTGGTCCGCGCCCCGAACCAGCCGTCGTCGACCACGAACAGCTCGACGCCCAGCGACGCCGCCCGCCGCGCCAGCTCGCGCTGCCGGTCCTCGGAGATGTCGAAGTACGTGGCCTCCCAGGAGTTGTAGAGGACCGGACGGTCCCGGTCCGCGTCCGGGATCACGTACGCGCGCTGGTACGCGTGCCAGGCACGGCTCGCGCCGCCGAAGCCGCCGTCGCTCCACAGCCCCGCGAAGACGGGCGTGGTGTACGTCTCGCCCGCCTCCAGCCGTACGAGCCCCGAGTCGTCGTACCCCGCACCACCGGTGATCTGCACGCGCGCGTCCGGGAGCTGGGCCACGCAGACGCGCCAGGTACCGGACCAGCCGAGCGCGCACCCGTACACCTCGCCGCGCTCCTCGGTCGCCCCGTCGGCGTCCAGCGCGACCCACGGCAGGTGCTGGTGCCCGGTGTGCCCGCGCCGGCTGCCGATGACCTGCTCGCCGTAGGTGAGGTCGCTGCGCACGAGCCGGGACTCGGCCGCCCACCGCCCGTGCAGCTGGGACAGCCGCCAGCCCTCCTCGCGCAGCGGAAGCGTCCAGGTAGCGGAGTCGGCGCGGAGGACCTCCACCGCCGCCGGGCCGTCGTTGGCGAGGGTCACCCAGCGCTCCACGACGTCGTCGCGCATCCGGTAGTGCAGGGTGACGGCGAGCCCGTGGTCGGTGAACCGCAGCCGCAGCCCGTCGTCCTCCACCTCGTACCCGGCGAAGGCCCACTCGGTGCCGCGCACCTCGTCCGTGCGGACCGACAGCGCGGGCCGTGCGAAGCGGGCGCCGCCCTCGACCGGGTACTCCTCGCGCCCGTCGAGCCGCGACTCGAAGGGCCAGTGCGGGGGCAGGGGCCGGGCGGCGAGCTCCTCGGCGTCCGCGAGGTCGACACGTGCGCCCCAGTGGAGGTGCAGCAGCTCGTCGTCCTCGGTGAGACTCAGCGCGTAACTGCTGGCCGGTCCCGACAGGAGCCAGGTGCGGCCGTCTCCGCCGATCTCCAACATGGCACCCCCATAGATCCGACACAGATCCGAACACAGACGATCAGGTGCCAACATCATCAAGGCCGTGGGACATGCCTGGCAATGGCGCGGGGGAACTCCTTGCCGTACGCACCCATGTCGTATCGTCAAGGGCGCACCTGTCGGCGTGCCGAGCCGCGCACCGCCGACGGCCTCATGGGAGGAGCCCTTCGTGACGCAGCAGATCCCGTCGACCGAGCCCGAGCTGACGTCCGTGCGCAATTTCCGCGACGTGGGCGGGCTGCCGACCGTGGACGGTCGGCGCGTGGCCCACGGGCGGCTGTTCCGCAGCGGTCATCTGGCGCACGCGAGCGACGAGGACGCCGCGTTCCTGGCCTCCCTCGGCCTGCACACGGTCTTCGACTTCCGCAACGCCGCCGACCAGAAGCTGGAGGGCCCGGACGTCGAGCTGCCCGGCGTGCGCAATGTGAACCTGCCGCTGAGCGACCCGGCGGACGGCGCCGAGTTCTGGCGGATGGTCCGCGACGGCGACCTCGACCAGCTGCGCTCGCTCCTGGACGACGGCAAGGGCGCGGCCCGGATGATCGGCTCCTACCGCACGATCATCACCACGCGCACGGCCGAGCACTCGCGGGTGCTGCACGCGCTGGCCGAGGACAGCGTGCCCGCGCTGATGCACTGCGCGGCGGGCAAGGACCGCGCGGGTCTGTCGATAGCGGTGACGCTGCTCGCCCTCGGCGTCGAGCGCGAGGCGATCCTCGCGGACTACCTGGAGTCGAACGCCAAGCACCGCCGCTACAAGGTGCGCCGCAGCTCGACGGCCGCGAGCGCCTACTCCCCCGAGGTCATGGAGCTGCTCAGCCCGCTGTTCGACGCGCGCGCCGAGTACCTCCAGGCGGCGTTCGACGCGATCGAGGAGAAGTGGGGCGGGGCGGACGCGTATCTGGAGCAGGGCCTCGGCCTCACGCCGGAGGTGCGGGAGCGGCTCCGGGAGCGCCTGCTGGACTGAGCCCGCGGCCTCGGGGCCCGGGCTCAGCGCTGCCGCCGGCTACTTCGCGCCCACCTCGAACAGCAGCCAGATGAACGCCGCGAACAGGTGGCCGACCGCGATGTAGATGATCAGGCGGACCCACAGGCCGCGGGGGAACTTCTCTTCGAGGTTGCTCACGGGGTTCCTCCGTGGGGAATCGGGCCGAGGCACAGCGCGGTGGCCGGGCTCTGCAGCAGGGTGTGGACGAAGAGCAGGTCGGCGCCGTCCTCGTCGGCGGCGGCGATACGGTGCGGGGTCAGCGAGTCGAAGTGCGCGCTGTCCCCGGGCAGGAGCACGTGTGCGGCGTCCCCGAGGCGCAGCCGCAGCCGGCCCTTCAGGACGTACAGCCACTCCTCGCCCGGGTGGACGCGCACGATGTCGCCCTGCGAGCCGTACGGGACGTGCACCCGCAGGGACTGCATCCCCCGGCCGGGGGCGCCCGCCTGCCAGTAGGTCCAGCCGCCCGCGCGCGTGGGTTCCATGTCGGCGGCGCGGACGATCGCGTCACGTTCGGGGACCGACTCGCCCAGCAGTTCGGAGACCGTCGTACCGTAGACCCGGGCGAGCGTGAGCAGCACGGGCAGGGAGGGCTGGCGGTGGCCGGTCTCCAGCCGTGAGAGGTGCGCGGCCGACAGCCCGGCGGTCCGGGCGGCGGCCTCCAGGGTGAGGGAGGCACGGTGCCGCAGGGTGCGCAGCTGCGGGGCCACGGCGGGCAGGTCGTCGACCGGCCCGGGCTCGGGAGCGCTCATGCGCCCATTCAGCCGCACTTTTGCCTGGCTGACAAGTTTCTTGCCTGACAGGCAAAAGCGACGCCTGGAAGCAGCGCGGGCGAAGCGGCGCCGGCCCCTACCGGTGGGCCACCGCCTGCCTCATCAGCGTCTTCCCGAAGTCCCACAGCAGCCCGTTCCCGCTGTGCGCGTCGTCCATGACGTCCGTGAAGGCGTCCACGAAGCGGTCGACGTCGGCCTCGTCGACGACCAGCGGCGGGATCAGCTTGATCACCTCCAGGTGGTCGCCGGAGACCTGGGTGAGGATGCGGTGCCGGCGCAGCAGCGGTACGACGACCAGCTGCGCGAACAGTCCCTTGCGCGCGGTCTGGAGCACGGTCCAGCGGGTGCGCAGCCGCAGTGACGAGGGCCGCCCGAACTCGATGCCGATCATGAGGCCCCGGCCGCGGACGTCGGCGAGCAGCTCGTACTTGTCGATCAGCGCCGTGAGCCGGGACGTCAGCCGCTCCCCCATGGCCCGGGCCCGGTCGACGAGCCGCTCGTCCTCCAGGACCGACAGCACGGCGAGACCCGCCGCCATGGCCTGGGCGTTGGCGCCGAAGCTCGCCGAGTGGACGAGGACGCGGTCCATCGACGAGTAGACCTTCTTGAAGATCCAGTCCTTGCCGAGGGTCGCGCCGACGGGCACGTACCCGCCGGACAGCGCCTTCGCCACGCAGACGAGGTCCGGTTCCACGCCGGGCTCGTGCTGGTACGCGTAGAAGTCGCCGGTGCGGCCGAGCCCGGTCTGCACCTCGTCGGTGATGAGCAGCGCCCCGTGCCGGTGCAGCAGGTCCTGGGCGGCCCGCAGGTAGCCGGGCGGGGCCTCGTGCACGCCCTTGCCCTGGATCGGCTCGACGATGAGCGCGGCCACGTCGCCCGCGCGCAGCTCCCGCTCCAGGGCGTCCAGGTCGCCCAGCGGGACCGCCGTGTCGGGGAGCAGGGGCGCGAAGCCGTCGCGGAAGCCCGCCTCGCCGTTCACGGACAGCGCGCCGGTGGTGAGCCCGTGGAAGGCGTGGGCGCAGTACAGGACGCGTGGCCGGCCCGTCGCGTACCGGGCGAACTTCAGGGCGGTCTCCACGGCCTCCGTGCCGCTGTTGCCGAAGAACACCCGGTCCAGGTGCGGGCTGTGCGCGAGCAGCCGCTCCGCCAGCAGTCCGGGCAGCGGCTGGCAGTCGAAGCGGGTGAGGTCGGCGAGGGAGGCGTCGAGGACGTCGTGCAGGGCCTTGCGGACCACGGGGTGGTGGCGGCCCACGGCCATCACCCCGAACCCGGCGAGCATGTCCAGGTAGTCGTTGCCGTCCGCGTCCCAGAAGTGGGCGCCCTCCGCCCGCTCGTACACCTTGTCGAAGCCGATGGTGTGCAGCATGCGCGGGAGCTGGTGGTTCAGATGCCGGGTGTGGAGGTCGTAGCGCTCGGCCCCGCGCTCGGCCAGCAGCCTCACCAGGTCGAACTCTCCGGTGCGCGCCGGGCCTGCCGGTTTCCCGGTGCGCGCCGGGCCTGCCGGTTTCCCGGTGCGCACCGGACCTGCCGGATCTTCCGCTGCGGTCATTCCGTCGTCTCCTCGGCGAACTCGTCCTTGGCGGCCAGGCAGGCACTGATCCGCCCGGCGATCTCCACCGGCGTCAGCCCCAGGTCGGCCAGTACCTCGGCCCGTTTGGCGTGGGCGAGGAACTGCTCCGGGATGCCGAAGCGCCGTACGGGCACGTCGACATCGGCGTCCGCGAGGGCCAGCGCGACCGCCGAACCGACGCCCGCCGCACGGCTGTTGTCCTCGACGACCGCCACCAGCCGGTGTCCGGCGGCCAGTGCGGGCAGCGCCGCGTCGACGGGCTTGACCCAGCGCGGGTCGACGACGGTGCAGCCGACACCGCGGGCCTGCAGCAGGCCGGCGGCCTGGAGGCAGACCGGGGCCATGACGCCGACGGCGACGAACAGCACCCCCGGCCGGTCCCCCCGGTGGAGGACGTCCATGCCGCCGACGCGGTCCACCGCCGGGATCCCGGGCCCCACCGACTCCTTCGGGAAGCGGACCACGGTCGGCGCGTCGTCGACCGCGACCGCCTCCCGCAGCTGTGCCCGGAGCTGGGCGGCGTCGCGCGGGGCGGCGATCCTGAGGCCCGGCACGACCTGGAGGACGGACAGGTCCCACATGCCGTTGTGCGAGGGCCCGTCGGCGCCCGTCACACCGGCCCGGTCCAGCACGAACGTCACCCCGCAGCGGTGCAGCGCGACATCCATGAGGAGCTGGTCGAAGGCGCGGTTGAGGAAGGTGGCGTAGACGGCGACGACCGGGTGCAGTCCCCCGGTGGCGAGGCCGGCCGCCGACACCACCGCGTGCTGCTCGGCGATCCCGACGTCCCACACGCGGTCCGGGAACCGCCGCGCGAAGGCGCCGAGCCCCACCGGGTGCAGCATGGCCGCCGTGATCGCCACGACGTCCTCGCGTTCCTCGCCGATCCGCACCATCTCCTCACCGAACACAGAGGTCCAGGACGGCCCGTTGGAAGGCGCGAGCGGTTCGCAGGTGAGCGGGTCCATCACCCCGACGGTGTGGAAACGGTCCTCATCGTGGGCGAGGGCCGGCTCGAAGCCGCGGCCCTTCTCGGTGAGGCAGTGGACCAGCACCGGACCGTGGAAGCGTTTCGCGCGCCGGAGCGCCGACTCGACGGCCCGCACGTCGTGCCCGTCGATCGGCCCGACGTACTTCAGGCCCAGATCCTCGAACATGCCCTGCGGCGCGAACGCGTCCTTGAAGCCCTTCTTCGCGCCGTGCAGCGATTCATAGAGCGTCGTGCCGATGACCGGGGTGCGCAGCAGCACGTCCTTGCCCCAGGCCAGGACCTTCTCGTAGCCGTCGGTGGTACGGAGGGTCGCGAGGTGGTTCGCGAGTCCGCCGATGGTCGGGGCGTACGACCGCTCGTTGTCGTTGACGACGACGATCAGCGGCCGGTTCCGGGCGGCCGCGATGTTGTTGAGCGCCTCCCAGGCCATGCCGCCGGTGAGGGCGCCGTCGCCGACGACCGCGACGACATGGCCCTTCTCGCCCTGCACCTGGCGGGCCTTGGCGAGTCCGTCGGCCCAGCCGAGGGCGGTGGAGGCGTGACTGTTCTCGACGATGTCGTGCTCGGACTCCTCGCGCGAGGGGTAGCCGGACAGGCCGCCCTTGCCGCGCAGCTTGGAGAAGTCCTGCCGCCCGGTCAGCAGTTTGTGGACGTAGGCCTGGTGGCCGGTGTCCCACACGATGCGGTCGACGGGTGACTCGAACACCCGGTGGAGGGCGATGGTCAGTTCCACCACCCCCAGGTTGGGCCCCAGGTGCCCGCCGGTCCTGGCCACCGCGTGCACCAGGAACTCCCTTATCTCCCCGGCCAGTTCACCGAGTTCCGCCTCGGACAGCGCCTTCATGTCGCGTGGTTGCCGGATGGTCTCCAGGATCGTCACGCTCGGCCCCCTCTCGGTTCCTGCCGCCTCGGTCCGTGGTGGGTCAGCTCACCGTGACGGCCGGCTCCCCCGGCGCGGCACCGTCCCGTTCCATCTGCTCGGCGATCTTCATCGCCTCCTCGATGAGGGTCTCCACGATCTTCGACTCGGGCACCGTCTTGATGACCTCGCCCTTCACGAAGATCTGGCCCTTGCCGTTGCCGGAGGCCACCCCGAGGTCGGCCTCACGGGCCTCGCCGGGACCGTTGACGACACAGCCCATGACCGCGACCCGCAGCGGCACCTCCATGCCCGTGAGGCCGGCCGTCACCTCGTCGGCCAGCTTGTACACGTCGACCTGCGCCCGCCCGCACGACGGACACGAGACGATCTCCAGCCGCCGTTGCCTGAGGCCGAGGGACTCCAGGATCTGGGTGCCGACCTTGACCTCCTCCACCGGCGGGGCGCTCAGCGA
>NZ_BMVW01000026.1 GCF_014650915.1 Streptomyces poonensis
CATAGCCGGCACCGGCCTCACCCTCGGGGGCCCCGCCTCACCCTAATGAGCCGAAGTCAGTAACGCCGTCCAGCGCCGTTGCGTCCGGCAGCTGCCCGCTGCCGGACCGGATCTCCGGGAACGCCGGCGCAAGGTCCGTGCCCTGCCTTGAGCGCAGCGCGGCCCGTCCGGTCTCCACCGAGACCAGGGCCCGCCACCTGTCCTTCTCCAGACTTCGCGGTGTCTCATGAGGCATGAGGGTGTGCGTGGTGGCGTGCGGGTAGCAGCCTGGCGACGGCGTCACGGCGTCACGGCTTCGGGGCGTCACGGGTTCGGGGCGGAGGCCGTGGCCCGGGTCACCGCTCGTGTCCGCTGCGGGTTGCTGAGGGCGTCGGTGCTGTCGGTGAACTGGTCGACGGTGCCGGTCAGCGGCAGCGCGCGGACGGCCGGGTCGGTGATGCGGGCGGTCAGTGCCGCGGTGAAGCGTTCGGCGTGCAGGACCTGGAACGGTCTGCTGTGGTAGGGGCGTGTGGTGGGGTCGACCGGGTCGGTGAGGCCGAGCCGGTTGTGGGCGGCGGCGACGGTCCCGTAGGCGCGGGCCAGGTGGTGTTCGCGGGTGTGCCAGTCGGTGGCGGCGAGGGCTGCGGTGAGGACGGGCGTGAGGACGGCGGCCTGCGGGGTGCGGGCGAAGGCGCTGCCGAGCCATTTGCTGTACGGCGGGTAGCGGCGGTCCATGAGCAGGCAGAGCCGCATCAGATCGCGGACCAGGCGCGCGGCGACGACGGCGGAGCCGAGTTCGTCGCCCACTTCGCCGCACCGGCCGACGAAGGCTTCCTCCCGGGAGATGCGCTGCCACTGGCAGGCGAGCAGGTGGAGCCAGAGGTCGTGGGGGTACCAGGCGAGCCGCGCGCGGGCCGGGCCGAGCCGGTCGATCCCGTCGTGGAAGACGGCACCGGAGGTGACCTCGGCGAGCCGCTGCGCGGGGGTGGCCAGCCAGTCCAGCGTGGTGACGTCCTGGCCGGGGTCGAAGCCCAGCTGCGCAGTGAACCAGGTGGCCGGATCGGTGATGTCGACGCGGTGGTGCACCGGTCCGTCGGTCGCCTGCATGATCCGGATGCCCGCGTCGGCGGTGGCGGCGAAGTGGGTCGGGTAGCCGTGGAAGGTCTTGGGCAGCCGTGCGGAGAGCAGCTTCTTGATCGCAGTCCTGTGGCGGGTGACGTCGTGCGGGTGCAGGAACAGCTGGAGCCGGGGTCCCCACTCGTGGTCGGCGGAGCGGGCGGTGTCGAATCCCAGGACCTCCGAGCCGCCGCCGAGACGGGCGGCGGAGTGAGCGATGCCGGGTGCGGCCTCGTCCAGCAGGGGCCGGACGGCTTCGAGGTAGAAGCGGCGGGAGAGTTCCAGTCCGGGGATGAAGGGCGGTGTGGTCATGGCCCGGAGACTGCCGGACCGGTATGACGTTGGTCGAAGGTTTTTCCCGGGGGACCAGCACTGCCCTGGTGGGCGCAATGCCCGACCCGGCAGCCACCTGGTGAGAAAGCTCTGAGTGGCTTTGTCCACGAGAGCCGACAGCACCTGGACACGATTCAGGGCAGCATCCGAAGCACTGCAGCAATCGAACAGCCCATGGTTTCGGGCAGCGCGGGCCCCTGCCGAGTTGGCAGGGGCCCGCGGCATGAACAGCAGAGGAGCGCCGGGACCTGCCCTCGACGAGCAGCATCCCGGCCGACATGGCTTACCGTCTGCTGATGGCCCGGCGGCCCGGCCTCACTTCAGGTGCCGGGTGAAGAACTGGGCTGCGGCGTCCCCCGCGAACTGCGGGACGCCGGTGTGTCCGCCCATATTGGCGTGCAGGGACTTCTCCTTGGAGCCGAAGGCGTCGAACAGGGCCAGGGCCGCCTGCCGGTCGTTCCCTTCGTCGTCCCACTGCAGCAGGACGTGCAGCGGAATGGTGACCTGGCGGGCCTCCTCGAATATGGCGCGAGGCACGAAACTCCCGGCGAAGAAACCGGCGGCCACGATGCGCGGCTCGACCACCGCAAGGCGAACGCCGATGGAGATCACGCCCCCCGAGTACCCGACCGGGCCGCCGATCTCGGGCAGCGACAGGAGGGCGTCGAGGGCGGCCTGCCATTCCGGGACCGCCTTGTCGACGAGCGGGAGGATGAGGGCGTCGACGATCTCGTCGCTGACCGGCTCGCCGGCTTCCATGACCTGGCGCAGGTTGGCGCGGGCCTGCTCGGCGGCGGCCCAACGGGGCCGGTCACCGCTTCCGGGAAGCTCGATGGTGGCCGCAGCGAAGCCATCCGCCGCGGCGCGCCGGGCCCGCGCCACCAGCCGGGGGTACATCTTGTGCAGTCCGAGCGGGGGGTGGCCGAGCAGGACCAGCGGCGCCGGTGCGGATGCGGGCGTCCACAGGATGCCGGGGATCTCCCCGAGGGTGAATGCGCGTTCGAGGACGCCGTCGTCGAGGCGCTGTTCGGAAGTGAAGTGAAGGGGCATGGTCATGCCTTTCGGGAATGAGCTTGAACGGCGCTCCCGGATGACCTATCGCCCGACCGTGACCCCGGAGGAGAGCACCCATGTCGATACATGCACGGACACCACCTCCTCGTTCTCTCGCACGGCCTCCGCGAAAAGTAGCAACGGCCGCCGTGGTCCGCCAATCGGTTTTTGCGCGGGCCCCGTAGCCGGATGCCAAGGAGTCGGAACACTACGCAGAACTGTTCGGGGCGCCTCATCGCGGCTTGTCGAGGCGAGGCACTGCGACGGCGGGGCGCGCTGGGGGCGCTGTCGTCTCTCATGAACATCGAATACGACGCGCCGCCGACGCCTCCCGATCCCGTGTACCGGTGCTGTCGGTTCTCGTGAACAGAGCCGGCACGGCGTTCGTGCACCGCGCATGCCTCACTCGCCGTCGCCCGGAGAGATCGATGCGGCACGTACCGGTGCTGCGGCCGCGTGAGCGTCGGCCGGTCCCTGCTCCACGCACCGTCGCCCGCCCCAAGGGACAGAAGGGCTTCCAGGTGCTGCCGAAAAGGTGGGTGGTGGAGCGGGCCATCAGCTGGATTACGCGGGCCCGCAGAAACGTGCGGGACGACGAACGCCTTCCCCAGCACAGTGAAGCGCATCTGCCTGGACATCGATCACCCTGGTGAGCCGCCGCCTGACCCGGCCGCTCAAGGGACGGCCTGTACTGTCACACCTCCGCAGACCTCACAAGCTCCGTCCGCCGCGGTGCGGATCCGGGCCTGCCCTCACGGTATCCGCCTCTCTTCGGTCCCGAAATAGCCGACCGGCCACCGCGATCAAGCAGTCTGATCACAGCTTTCGATCGTACGGACAACACCCCGGCGCGGGATGGGCGAACGGAACCGGCCCTCGGAAGAGGTCTCGTCGTTTCCTGGCTGTGGGGATGACCAACGGTGGCCGCGCCCGTCTCCGAGGCGGCCTCGGTCACCGGCGAACTGGCACGAGGCGTGAGGGATCGTCCGGCCCGCCGCGGACCGTCGGCGCGACGGAGTGGAGAATCGCGGTATGCCCGACAAGAGAGATGAGACCGCGTGCCGCGTCTGCGGTGTCGACGACGGCGAGATCCTGTGGGGGGCCCACGGCTTCCCCCTGTACGTCATCTGCGACTGCTGCGGCACCGAATCGGGAATCGGTGACGACAACCTCACCCAGGTCCGCGAACTCCGCGGGTACTGGGTCGGGCGGGGTGCCCCCTGGGCAGAGTCTCACCGTCGCCCGAAGAACTGGGATCTCCTGCGACAGATACAGAACATCCCCGAGGAGTGGCGCTGAGGATGCCGGACAACGAGACGATACCGAGCGCGCCGGTTCCCCCCGAGGAATTCTGCCGCATGTGCGGGTGGAACGACGACACCTTCTGGGAGGACGGCTGGCCGACCTCCGCCATCTGTGACTGCTGCGGCAGCGAGTCCGGCATCGGTGACATGGGCGCGGAGCCCGGCTCGTGGGACGGTGTACGGGGCCTGCACGACTTCCGGGGATGGTGGATCGGCCACGGTGCCCAGTGGTGGTGCCCGCGCAGCAAGCCGCGGGACTGGGATGTGCTCCAGCAGGTGATGAACATCCCCGCGCCGTGGCGTACCCCGCCGCCGCCCCCGGTCGACCGGGAGCAGCGCGTCCTTGAACGGGCCGCGTCCGGGTCGCCGGGTACGGAGACCGTGTGCCGGATCTGCGGTCTGGCCGGGCCGTCGTTCTGGCGTGACGGCGTGCCCACCGAGACGGTCTGCCCGTCCTGCGGCAGCGAGTCCGGCATCGACGACCTGGGGCGCCCCGGAGATTGGGAGACGATGCGGGCCATCCGTACCCGCCGCGGTTACTGGGTCGGTCTCGGAGCCCCGTGGACCGACCCCTCGGCCCGCCCGGCGAGCTGGGACGTCCTCGAGCAGCTCGGCGCCATCCCGCCTGTCTGGCGGTGACCTCACCACCGGGTGGCGGGCTGAGCGTTCCACCGGCGGGGGGAGTTAGTTCAAAGCTTCTGCCGGGGCGGGGTCGACGGACACAGCGCCCACGGCGCCGCCAACCCCTGTTCCGCGAACACATCCAGCAGCGCGGCGCGGCGCCGCCGGTAGGACCACGGGGTGGTGTCCGTGCCCCCGAGGCGCAGCAGGTCGAAGGCGACGAAGTGGGCGGGCCACTCAGCAGCGGTCCGGTCGTCGCACGCCGCGATCTCCACCATGGCCGGCCCCGGCTCCGCCAGGTGCACCTCGTTGATCGGCCTCATGCACGGCACTACGCTGCGGCGGGCCGGGACGGTTCGGCGGTACCGGCGTCTTCTCCCGACCGGGTATGTCGGCGGGCGTTGCGAGACGCCCGGCTAGACGCGGGTGAACGGTTTGGCCGAAGGGAACTGACACCGAGCAGGACGCACCACGGGCCCCGGGGGATCAGCCATGACGTCCCCGGGCCCGGTTCTATGGGGTGCCCCCGGCCCAACAACCCTGCGGCCTCAGTGTCACGCGCCCCGCCCCGTGACCGCCAGCTACGTCGCCGGATCGGAGCAGGGGGAACGTCCCCGCGAATCTGATGCACATCGGAACCATGAAGACCCAAGAAGCGTTCTGCGTGCGATGTGGCAGTCCAGACACCCGAGTTGCCCGCCTCGACCAGACCAGCGCGGAAGGCGACTGCTTCCGCTGCGACAAGCCTTTCCAGGCCACGCCGTGCCAGGGCTGCGGAGGCTTCCGCATCGACGGATCCTTCGGCGTCTCCGGCACATTCGAGCACCCCCGGAGACTGAGGTGCTGGGACTGCGGGCACCGTAACCCGCTGCGCGATCCCGGCCCGGAGCAGACGAACGCAGGCCGACCTCCAGGCCGCCGTCGACCGCGGCCTGTTCGCGGGAAGTCATCACCTGGACCTCGAGTGTGTCGGCCACGGCGGGTGATGCCTGACCTGTCAAAGCCGGTATCCAGTACCGCTGTGGAACACCACAGCACGCCCAGGATTCACACCGATGGCGAGCTCGCAGTCGGACAACGGGTAAATGACTGTGCGGCGGGTGCCGACCTGATCGGCGATGCGGATCCGGTTCTTCCCGTCTCCGTACCCGAGGAAGACGCAGGAGTGCCCTACACGGGGCTTCCCCCTCCCGTGGTCACGCACTCCGATGTAGCTGTCACGGTCCGCCCAGAGTTGCAGCAGTGCTCCTGGAGCAAGGCCACGGGGCCAGCCGGAGTCCGATTCCACCAGGTCGTTCTCATCGGCCAAGCCGGCGTGGATCGTGGCTCCCGGCGCTCCCAGCCCCAGCAGGTTCACCGGCAGCGTTGTCCACCGACTCCACGTCCGCAGGCTTTTCCCCACAGAGCGTAGAACTCCATCGGCGATACCTCCTCGCCGTCGCTGTTCAGCATCCGCGGGACCAGCATGGAAAACCTGGGAAGGTAGGTGAGCTCGGCACCTGCCAGCTTTGCTGCGTCGGCGAAGTAGGTGATCGAGGCGTCATAGCAGTCATAGCTCGGGCGCTGGCTCGCGCCGCCAGCGCGCCCACGATGTGACGAATCCATTGACGATCACTGGATGGGTGACGTGCTGACCTGGCGACCTAGGGTCAACGCTGTGCTGTTGGCGATCTTGTGGCAGCCGAGGAGGACTGTCTGGTTCGGTGACATGGTGGTCGAGGGCCGAGCCAGGGGGTGAGGACCGTGTCGCTGCGTCCGCGAAAGAGCACGGGCATTCCGGTTACCGGTGGTTTGTCAGAACGGGGTCAGGTAGGGGTCGAGTCGTTGGCCGTGGCTGACGGCGTCGATCAGGTCCTGCAGTTGTGCCGGCGGGGGCGCGCTGGACCAGGCTTTCCACCAGCGTTGCAGCATGATGGCCGGGGTGAGCCAGCTGCGGACGGCCCGCAGAGTCTGGGGCCGGCGAGGCCGCTGGGATGGTCGGGCGCCCCCTCTCTGACCCCGGCGGGTCGGCGGCCGGGGCAGGTCGGCAGGCCGGCATGCCAGCAGAAGGAGAACGCGCAGTTGACCAGGGTCTGGTGGCGGCGGATCGCCCGGTCGGTGCGGACCTGGAAGTCGGCCCAGCCGAGTTCGTCCTTGACCTGCTTGTAGCTCTGCTCGATCCAGTTGCGGATCCCGTAGATCCGCACCACCTCGGCGAGACCGGCGGGCGGGTGAGGTGATTCGGCGACTCGTGGGCCGCCGGGCCGGGGCAGGTCGGTGACCAGATACCAGGTGCTCTTCTCAGGCAGCGTGGCCGGGGCGGTGGTGGCCACCACCAACCGGTTCAGCCCGTCCGGGCCCCAGAAGCCCAGAGTGGCATCCGCCGCCCACCAGGTGGCGGTGTGTCCATCGCGGTAGCTGCTACTCACCGGCATCCAGTCGCCGGGCCGGCCGGGGCCGTGCCAGGCCAACCGCAGTGCCGCGTCGATGGGGTATGGGCCTCATGAGCGTAGGCCCAGACGCCGCGGCGGCGCCGGATGGCCATCACGAACGGCACGTCCGCGGCGTGCAGTTCACAGCGGAAGTCGTCCACGTCGCCGTAGGCGCCGTCGGCCACCGCCGCCCGGAAGGGAAACCCGGCCGCCCGGGCCTGCCGGGCCAGGGCGGCGGCGATGCGCCACTTGGTGCGGAAGCCGGGTTCGCCGCGGCCCCGCTCGAAGTGGTGGGCCGGGGTGTAGGGCACGGCATGCAGCGGGTAGTGCAGGTTCTCGTCCGCCCACAGCGTGGTCACGGTGACCACGGAGTTGTCTGTCTTGCCGTAGCGGCCCAGCCACTGCCGGCCCACGTGGGCGATCGCCGTCCCGTCCTTGGGATCGCCGGAGTCATCGATGACCAGCACCCCGCCCGCGTGCGGGGCGGTGCGCGGATCCTCCCGCAGCCGCTCAAGACGGCGGGCATTGACCCTCTCGTGCTCCCACGGGGACTCGGAGAGGAAGAATTGCAGCCGCTGCACCGCCGGGTGCTGGGCGCCGGCCACCGGTTCCGCCCCGGCCAGGCAGGTCAGCGTCTTGTTCCGCTCCCGCGGCGCCAGCAGCCCCGTCAGGTACTGGCGGAAGCCCCGCCGCTGAGCCAGCGAGTCGAGCAGATCATCAAAGCCGGCGGCGTAGTACTCGAGCGGCCCCGGCGCCGGTGGACACGGACAACGAGCGGTCATGACAGCCACCCCTGCTCGTCCTTCTACTGCGACGACTGCCCGACATCAACAAACCACGGGTAACAGGTGCACGGCATCACCCTGCTCGGTCCGGTCGCCGCCGACCACAGCCACCAGGCCAAGGCCGGACAGGGCTTCGAACAGGACTGCCTTCACCATCGACTGGGACATCCGGCAGGCCACCTGCCCGCAGGGCGCGGTCAGCCGGGCATGGCGGCCGCTGCGCATCGGCGGGCACGACTGCATCCAGATCCAGTTCGCCAAGAAGGACTGCCTGGCCTGCCCGGTCCGGGCCCAGTGCACCGACTCGACGACCGGCCACGGGCCCTCGCCCTGCTGCCCCGCCAGTCCCTGCACGAGATCCAGACGCGCAACCGGCTCGAGCAGCGGGATCCGCAATGGCAGCGGCGGTATGCCATTCGTGCCGGCATCGAGGCCACCCTGTCCCAGGCGATCGGCACCTGCGGCCTGCGCAGAAGCCGCTACCGCGGGCTCGCCCGCACTCACGTCCAGCACGTGCTGACCGCCATGGCCTGCAACTTCACCCGCCTGGCGGACTGGTTCGACACCGCACCGACCGCTTCACGCCGGGACACCGACTTCCGCACATTGTGCACAGCCGCAGGACTCGTCACCGCACCCACAAGATCGCCAACAAAGTCACGGCATTGGACCTAGGGTCCGTCTTCAAACAAATCTCGCCCAGAGCAGGAACGAGGCGAGAGAGACCGCTGCTTCATAGGAGGTCGCGGTCTTGTCGTACCTGGTCGCGGTGCGCCACCGCGCGCCGGCCACCGCGGCCCGGCCCACGGCTACTGCCTGAACGTGCCGTTTGCCGAAACCTTGATGATGACGCGCGCGGATGTTCCAAGGCGAGTGGGGCAGGACCGGGCTCAGGCGGAGGCGCGGGCGATGGTGCCCGCGGTGAGCGTGGCCAGCATCTCCTGCAGGGCAGTCACGAAGTCCAGCTTGAACGCGGTGAGTGAGGGGTCGGCTTGGTAGGCGGCGAGCATCGCCGGGGAGGGACGTGCGTGTGTCCACACGGCACCGACGGCCATGATCATGGCTACGGTCAACTGTGGTGCGCTGTTGCCCAGCTCAGGAAGGTGCTGGTGGGCCAACGCCGCGATGTCGGCGACGTTGGCCACGGCCGCGCGCTTATAGCGGGCGGCCACCTCCGGGGAGACGTTGTGTTCCAGTACGCCCGCCTGCGCGCTCAGCAGGTCGCACAGGACCCGGCGTTGGGCGAGGGAGCCCGCGATGACGGCGGCGAACTGCTCTGCACGCCGGCTCACCGGAGCGTCCTGGTCGATGCCGGCGTGCACAAGGGCAGGCAAATCGGCCACCCACTGCCGCCAGGCACGGTCGAGCAGCTCCAGCAGAATCGCCTCACGCGATTCGAAATAGCGCAGCACATTGGACTTCGCCAGCCCGACGCGGCGGCTCAGCTCGTTCAAACTGATCTCGCCGATGGGCATCTCCTCGAGCATGGCGGCGGTGGTGTCGAGGATGGCCTGGCGCCGTGTCTCGCGCTGCTCCTCACTGCGCGCGCGCTGGAAGTTCGTCATGCCCCCATGTTACAGACTGCCGGTCTTTTGACATCAGACCGGCGGTCCTCTACGTTGGGGTCGCAGTCGAATAGACCACCGGTCTGAAAAAAAGGGGGGCAGGTCTTCGGCTGCGCACCAGGAC
Organism: Streptomyces poonensis; assembly: GCF_014650915.1. Lineage (GTDB taxonomy): Bacteria > Actinomycetota > Actinomycetes > Streptomycetales > Streptomycetaceae > Streptomyces > Streptomyces poonensis. The sequence continues at coordinate 9,292 of NZ_BMVW01000026.1, forward strand.
CGACGCCTGTGCAGCTCTCCGCCTTCCGAAATGAGCACTCTCACGTCCAAGGCTGGTTCGTCACCCGAAGCTCCCGCGGCCCCGGGCCGCGCCATTGTCACCGCCGCTCTGCAGGCGGGCGACCGCGTGGTGCTACTGCCAGTGAGGCGGCCAGACACCCACCCATGGGAAAGCGAGAACACCCTGAGCACCCAAGCGACCACCGAAGCCGACATCGCCGTCGTCCGGTGCTTCATCGACGAAGTCGTCAATGGGGGCTGTCTCGACGTTATCGACCAACTCTGGGCGGACGACATGATCTGGCGCGGCGGCAGCCTGGGAGAACACCGCGGCACCGACGCCTACAGGCAGTTCACGGCGGCCCAGTGCCGCCGGCGCCTTCAGCGACATGCGCCTGGACATCATCCAGGTCGTCGCGGAGGACGACACCGTTGTACTGCTCTTCACCAACAGCGGCACCCACACCGGTGACTTCATGGGCGCCGACCCCACCGGCAAGCATGCCCAGTGGCTCGGCACCGGCGTGTACCGCATCAAGAACGGCAAGATCGCCGAAGCCGCCTTCGCCGAGGGCATCCTCGGCATGCTCTTCCAGCCCGGTATCGCGACCCTGCCGAGCGCCGCAGGACCGAGCACAAAATCAACGAATCCGAGGAGCGTGACAACAGTGAACCACTGGACCCCCGACGACATCCCCGATCAGACCGGCCGCACCGCGCTGATCACCGGCGGGAACAGCGGGATCGGACTCGAGACCGCCCGCGCGCTCGCCCGGCACGGGGCCCGCGTCATCCTGGCCGGCCGCAGCCGAACCAAGCTGGACCAGGCCGCGGAGGCTGTGCGCGCCGCGACCCCCGAGGCCCGGACGGACACCCTCGTGCTCGACCTCTCCGACCTCTCCTCCGTCCGCGACGCGGCCACCCGAATCGCCGAGACCGAGACGGTCGACCTGCTCTTCAACAACGCCGGCGTGATGAACCTGCCCGAGCGGCGGACCACCCACGACGGCCTCGAGATGACGGTCGGCACCAATCACCTCGGCCACTTCGCCTTCAACGCCCAGGTCTGGCCCGCCGTGCGCCGCTCGTCCGCACCGCGCGTGGTCACCGTCAGCGCCAGCGCGGCGCGGTGGCCGATGGGCAGGCTGGACGACCTGATGAGCGAAAAGAGCTACCGCGCCATGGGCGCCTACGCCAAGTCCAAGCGCGCCAACATCGTCTACACCCTCGAACTCGCGCGCCGCACCGCAAGCAGCCCCGTCGAGGCGCTCGTCGTCCACCCGGGGTCGGCGATGACCGGTCTGCAGCAGCACGGCACCGGCGCCCTGAGCCGCATGGTCACCCCGATCGCCGCACGCCTGCTCATGGGCTCGCCCGAGGGTGCGGCCTGGCCCTCCCTGTACGCGGCGACCAGCCCGTACGTCCAGTCGGGCCGGTTCATCGGCCCCGCCGGGCGGGACCAGACCTCCGGCACCCCCAAGCCCGCCAAGCTCCCCACAGGCGCCGACGACCCCGCGGAGGGCAGGCGGCTGTGGGCGGCGAGCGAGCAGCTCACAGGTGTCCCCTTCGACCTCGAAGCCGGGGCCGTCATCTAGGGTCCGTCTTCGCAGGTCGCTAGATGGTGGATCATGGTGGCGTGGTACGCCGTCATGAACGCACCGATGAGGAGTGGGAGTTACTCGCTCCGCTCATTCCACGGGCCGCGACGGGTCGGCCGCGGGTGGAGGACCGCCGGGTGATCAACGGCATGGTCTACAAGATACGGACCGGGATCTCCTGGCGTGACCTGCCGGAACGCTACGGGCCGTGGAAGACGGTCCACACCCTCCCCCACGCTCGGCTTCGCTCGCGCGGGGGCGCCCCCATCGCCGCTACGCCCTCGACGGAGTCTTCGCCCGGGCCCTGCAGCAAGTGCAGGCCCGGGCGGACGCGGCCGGCGACATCGAGTGGCTGGTCCATGTCGACTCCACCATCGTCCGCGCTCACCAGCACGCCGCCGCCACCGGCCGAATAAGTGACAAATCCACGAAGGATCACTGCATGAGTGGTGCGTTGAGCTGCTGATCTAGCGATCGTTGCGGGATTCTTGGTCGTCGTGCCGTACCGATCCGAGCTGGGGTTTCCGTGGAGGTTCAGGAGTCAAAGAGCCCTCTGAAGTGTGAGTCGAGCTTGACTCTGTCGGAGATTTTGGAGTTTCCCGGTGCGACAGCATGATCAACGGGCACGCTCGGGTGGTTCCTCCGATCGACGCAGCTGTCGAGGTGCCCGTTGTCCCTCCGCCCCCGTTCCGGTGAGCAAGTCCCGCCTCTGACTGCGCAGGTTGCGCGGGCGAGCAACCCGGGTGGCACGACGGCGATATGGGTACGTGACCGCCTGGACGGACTGTGGCGTGACGAGGACTTCGCCGACTGGTACCCGCGGGACGGGCGTCCGGGTCTCTCGCCTGCGTAGCTGGCCACCGTCTGTGTGCTGCCGTTCCTGCTCGGCCTGTCGGACCGGCAGGCCGCCGAGGCGGTCCGCTGCCGCATCGACTTCAAATACGCGATGGCCATGGAGCTGGACGATCCCGGCTTCCACCACAGTGTCCGTATCCCTGCGTGACGCCTTGCCCCGGCGTGAAAATTGGGTCGGCGGCTGTCCGTCGGCGTCGGCAGCACCTTGGGGGTGGATCCCGCATCACAGTCTGACGCCGGAGCTGGCCTGAGGGGCCGTGCACTGTTGCCTCGAGCACGCCATTCAGCTTTCCGATGCCCCCTCCCGCTCCATGGGCAGCCGCCGCCTGCCCGGATCGAAGTCGAAGCGAGGTGAGGACGGTGCCGGAGACACAAGAGCTCAGCACGGCCGAGGACTTGGTGGAGAGGGTTGCGGCGATTGATGTCGCGAAGGCGTCGGGGATGGTGGGTATGCGCCTGCCCCACGAGACCCGGACGGGACGCCGGGTCCAGCAGGTGTGGAACGTCCCGTCGACCACCACCGCGATTCTGGAGCTGGGTGACCGTCTGGTCTGCCGGCGTGTCACTCGGGTGGTGATGGAGGCCACCGGCGCGTACTGGAAGCCGTACTTCTTTCTCCTGGAATCCCGCGGCCTGGAATGCTGGCTGGTCAACGCCCGTGACGTAAAGAACGTCCCGGGGCGGCCCAAGACGGACAAGCTGGATGCGGTCTGGCTGGCCAAGCTCACCGAGCGGGGCATGCTCCGCCCCTCGTTCGTGCCGCCGAAACCGGTGCGGCAGCTGCGTGATCTGACCCGCCTGCGCGCGGTCCTCAACCAAGAACGCAGCCGGCACAAGCAGCGGGTGGAGAAGATCCTGGACGACGCGCAGATCAAGGTGACCAGCGTGCTCACCGACCTGTTCGGCGCCTCCGGCCGTGACATGCTCGCCGCCCTCATCGCCGGCGAACGCAGCCCCCGCCCTGGCCGAGCTGGCCCGCGGCAATCTCGTCCGCAAGAAGACCGCCCTGGCAGGGGCTCTAAACCGGGCAGTTCGAGGACCACCACAGCTTCCTCTGCCAGACGCTGCTGGACAGCGTCGACCACCTCAGCGGGCAGATCGCGCGACTGGACGAGCAGATCGCCACCGCTGTTCAGGACCTGCCCGGACCGGAGGAACACATACGCTCCGGGCCCTCGCTCGTCGAGCGGCTCGACGCCATCCCCGGTGTCGGACTCACCACCGCCCACATTCTGCTCGCCGAACTCGGCCCGGACATGGCCGTGTTCCCCACTGCGGATCACCTGGCCAGCTGGGCCAAGCTCACCCCGAGGACCACACAGTCCGGCGCCAAGCGCGGCTCCAGCCCGACCGGCCGGGGCAACCCCTGGCTCAAGAGCGCCCTCGGTTAAGCGGCCAGCGCCGCTGCCCGCACCGACACCTACCTCGGCGCGCGATACAGACGCATCGTCAAACGCCGCGGGCGCAAGAAGGCCCTGGTCGCCATCGCCCGCTCCATCCTGATCACCGCCTGGCACCTGATCAATGATTCGGACACCACGTTCCGCGACCTCGGCTCCGACTACCACCACCGCCTGATCGACCCGCAACGACGCACCCGCGACCTGGTCCGCCGGCTCAACGCGCTTGGCCACGATGTCGCTCTCGCCCCCGCAAGCTGACCACCATCTCAAGCTCTGGCTAACGAACGCGTCAGCATGCCCGTGACCTGGGGAATTTTTCATTCAGCGTGTTGGCCGACTTCCGCGCCCGGCTCGCCGAAGACGGCCGTGCCGACCGCCTCCTCGACCTCGCGCTGGCCCGTCGCAAGGAGACCGGACTGGTGCGCGAGCGCACCACGCAGCGCACCGACTCCACCCATGTCCTGGCCGCGGTGCGTGACCTGACCCGCCTGGAGCTGATTCTCGGCCCGCTACGCACGGCACGGCCACATCATCAGCTGGAAGGGATTCGCCGCTCATCTGACCGAGACCTGCGCTCCCGACGGCCCCAACGTGATCACGGACGTGGCCACCACCGCGGCCACCACCCACGACAGCAAGGTCCTGCCCGGTATCCATATCCGCCTGGCGCGTCGCGGGCTGCTGCCCGCCGAGCATCTGGTCGATGCCGACTACACCTCTCTGCCCCATCTGGAACAAGCCGCACGTGAACACCAGGTCACCGTCTTTGGGCCGCTGCGGAGCAATCCCACCCGTCAGCACCGCCGGAACGAGGGGTTCGCCCGGGACGACTTCCACATCGACTACGACCGCCAGCAGGTCACCTGCCCCCAGGGTCAGGTCAGCGCGGGCTGGCACGGCCCCTACCCGACCTCTTCGCCAACCGTGGCCCCGCTGATCGTGGCCCGGTTCAGCAGGAGCCAGTGCCGCCCCTGCCCCGTCCGATCCCGCTGCACGTCTACCGTCGACAGCGCCCGCACCGTGGGTTTTCCCCCGCGCGAACTCCGCGACCTGCAGCTCCGCGTCCGCGCCGAGCAGCAGACGCCCGAATGGAGGACCCGGTATGCGGTTCGCTCCGGAGTGGAGGGCACGGTCAACGAGTTTGCTCACGGACACGGCATGCGCCGCTGCCGCTACCGAGGACAGGGAAAGGCGCACGTCCAGCATGTTCTGACAGCCATCGCCGTCAACATCGAACGCCTCAGCGGACTTCCGCCCACCGAGGAAGCCCCCATGCCCAGCCGACCAACCGCCTTCCAGAACTACCTCGACCGGCGCGAGATCCCCGGCCGAAGTCGTGGCGAAGCCTGGGCAGCTGACCTCAACGACTCCAAGATCCCCGACAGAGTCAAGCTCAGGCGGGGCGGGGCTGCAGCACGGGTTGACGCGCCCTTTGTAGCGGGTGGTGAAAATGCCGTTCGCCGACGGGGGTCTGACCGGCTCCGGCGGGCTAGATTGGCTTTGCCCCCGGTAGGGAGTCGGTGATGGACGATCACACGGCGCCCCAGACGTTGCGCTTCGCGGTGCTCGGTCCACTGCAAGTGTGGCGAAACGGGGCAGAACTCGACGTCGGCCCGATGCAGCAACGGGTAGTGCTGGCGGTACTACTGCTGCACGCCAACCAGCCGATATCGCGGGACAAGCTCATCGACGCCGTATGGGGAACGACGGTCCCGGGGCGCGCGGTGAACCTGTTGCAGCGGCATGCTGCCGGGCTGCGCCGGGTGCTCGAGCCCGGCCGGCCCGCCCGCGCCCCGTCCCGGCTGCTGACCTGGAGCGGGGCCGGATACATGCTGACGGTGCCGGCCGGCCGACTCGATCTGGAGACGTTCGCCGCGCAGGTGAAGCGGGGCCGGGCGGCCCGGGCCGCCGGAGACCTGCGCGCGGCGGCCGAGGCGCTGCACGGAGCATCGGAGCTGTGGCGGGGCGGGCTCTGCGAGGGCCTGACCGGTCCGCTGCTGGAGGCCGAGCGAGACCGGCTGGCAGAGCACCGGCTGGATGTGCTGGAGGAGCGCATCGAAGCGGATCTGGCGCTGGGCCGGCATGCGGGGGTGGTGGCCGAGCTGGCCCGGCTGGTGCGCGAGCATCCACTGAGGGAGCGGCTGCGCGCCCAGCAGATGCTGGCCCTGTACCGGTCGGGGCGGCAGGCCGAGGCCCTGGCCGCCTACCGCCAGGGCCGGACACTTCTGGCGGAGGAACTGGGCATCGAACCCGGTGCGGAGCTGCAGCGCCTGGAGCGGGCGGTGCTCAGCGCCGATCCCGCCCTGACGTCACCCGCCCCGGAAGGCGCTCTGCCGGAACGCTCCGGTCCGGTGCGGGCGCCGTGCCTGCTGCCCGGGGACGTGGCCGGCTTCACCGGCCGGAGAGAGCAGTTGGCGTGGCTGGACCGGCTGATGGTTTCGGACGCGACCTCGACAGCGACGGTGATCGGCCTCATCTGCGGTACCCCGGGGGTGGGCAAGACCGCGCTGGCCCTGCACTGGGCACACCGGGCGCGGCACAGTTTCCCGGACGGGCAGTTGTACGTGAACCTGCGTGGCTACGGCCCGGAGCGGCCGATGACCGCGGGGGAGGCGTTGGCCCGGCTGCTGGCCGCGCTCGGCCTGCGCGGCCGGGACGTCCCGCTGGAGGTGGAGGACCGGGCGGCCCGCTACCGCAGCGAACTGGCCGGGCGGCGCATGCTGATTGTGCTGGACAACGCCGCTACCGCGGACCAGGTACGGCCGCTGCTGCCCGGCACCGCCACCTGCACCACCTTGGTGACCAGCCGCGACGCCCTGCCCGGCCTGGTCGCCCTGCACGGCGCCCACCGCCTGGTGCTGGACCTGCTGCCCGCCGACGACGCCCGCACCCTGCTGCACCGGCTGATCGGCGCCCGTGTGCAAGCCGATCCGCAGGCCGCCGCCACCCTGGCCAACCTGTGCCGGCGGCTGCCGCTGGCCCTGCGGCTGGCCGCCGAGCTCGCCGCCGCCCGCCCTCACCACAGCCTGGCCGACCTGACCACCGGACTCGCCGACCGGCAGCGGCGCCTGGACCTGCTGGACGCAGACGAGGACATCGGTGCCGGGATGCGGGCGGTTCTTTCCTGGTCCTACCAGCGGCTGCCCGCCGACACCGCCCGCGCCTTCCGCCTGCTCGCCCTGCACCCCGGCACCGACTGGGACGCTCACGCCACCGCCGCCCTCACCCGCACCGATCTAAACGCGGCCCGCCGCCTGCTCGGCCAGCTGGCCCGCGCCCACCTCATCCAGACCACCGGCCCCGACCGCTACAGCATGCACGACCTGCTGCGCGCCTACGCCGCCGAACTGGCCGCCGGCACCGACCCGGGTCCTGACCGGAAGGCTGCCCTGACCCGTCTGCTCGACCACTACCTGGCCACCGCCACCACCGCCACCATCGCCCTTGGCTTTCCCCTGTTGGACCGGCGGCCCCGGCTCTTCCGTTACACGCCGGTCATACCTGCCCCGCCGGTCGGCGACCCGGATACGGCGCGGGCTTGGCTGGACGCCGAACGTGCCAACCTGGTCGCCGTCTGCGCTCACGCCGTCCGGCACGGCTGGCACCGCCACGCCTCGGATCTGGCCACCACCTTGTTCCGCCACTTGGATGACTCGGGACTGTATGCCGTCGCGCTAACCCTCCACACCCATGCACGGGAGGCGGCCCGTCACGTCGGCGACCGCAACAGCGAGGCGTATGCGCTGAGCTACCTGGGCGTGGTTTATTGGCGGCAGGGGCACTATCAGCGTGCGGTAGGTCATTACCGTCAGGCCCTGGATCTCTTTCAGCGGACCGGCAACCAAGACGGCCAGGCCTACGCACTGACATGCCGGGGATTGGTTTACTGGCGACAGGGTCATTTTCAGGAATCCGCAGACGACCAGTGCCGAGCCGCGAATATGTTCGAGCGGACCGGCAACCGGGGCGGCCAGGCTTGGGTGCTGAATCACCTGGGTCTGGTCTACTGGCAGCAGGGGCACTACCGACAGGCCGCCGACTACCAGTGCCGAGCTGCGGACATCTTCGAGGAGATCGGTGACCGGGATGGCCAAGCCTATGCGTTGGCTTGTGTGGGCCTGGTTCACTGGCAGCAGGGGCACTACCAGCCGGCGGTCAGTCACCAGCGCCGAGCCTTAGACCTCTTCGAGGGGACCGGCAACCGGGACGGCCAGGCATACGCGCTGACCTGCCTGGGCCTGGTCTACTGGCGGCAGGGACGCTATCAGCGGGCCGCCGACCACCATCGTCAGGCCCTGGAGATCTCCCAGCAGACCGGTAACCGCGCCGGCCAGAAATTCGCCTTGCTCAGCTTGGGCTTGGTCTACTGGCGGCAGGGAGAGTATCAGCGGGCCGCCGACCATCACCACCAGGCCCTGGATCTGTCCAAGCAGCTCGATGACCGAGTCAGCCAGGCCTACGCGCTGACGTGCCTGGGCCTGGTTCACCGGGAGCAGAAGCAGCATCAGCAAGCCATTGACCATCACCACAAGGCCCTGGACATCTCCAAGGAGATCGGCCACCGCGCTCTTGAAGTCGATGCGCTCAACGGCCTGGGCGAGGCCCTGCAAGCGGACGGCCAGACGCTGGAGGCTCGAGCCCGGCACGCCGAGGCGCTGGCTCTGGCCGTAGATACCGGTGACCAGTACGAGCGAGCCCGCGCACACACGGGAATCGCCGCTACACACCACGCCACAGGAGACGTGCCTCAAGCCCGCCGCCATTGGGATGAAGCCCTGGGCCTGTACGCCGGCCTCGGCGTCCCCGACGCCGACACGGTCCGCGCCCAGCTGGCCGCTCTCACCCCACAGGACGTCAGCCCGGCCGCTCCGTCCTGAGCGCACGACGTCGCCCGGGCGCCGGATGACGCGCTGGTGCGCCCGGACGGGCACCGGTGCGCCGCCGCACGGCTCGCCGCCCTGGTGCCGTACCGCACCTGCAGTGCTTGAGCAGCCGTGGGCGGTGATTGTCAGGGCCACGTGCGATTGGCGAGGTGCGTAACCAGAATTCTCAGGTGGGTGTAGCTCCTTCCGAGGGACGGCTCCACCTGCGTGAACTGCGGTCTGGGCCGCTCCCGAGAGATCGACTCGGCCACCAGGGCGGCTGGCGCGGCAACCTACGCCCTCCACACTGTGGATCTTCATACGGTGCGTAAAAGCAACCCGCGGGTTCCGAAAGGATCTTCACGACCGGCAGTCGAGTCGAACCGGCAAATGCCCAGCTCATCCTGCCCCGCGGAAGGAGCTGCACCCGTCCACGATCCCGGCCCCTTCATGTTCGGCCTCCAGCGCGCACACCTTGCTGGGATCTTCCTCTGGCCTGCCTGCTGACTCAGCGAACCGATCCGGTGTCAACTGACGGGGATCGGTGCACCCATTGTCAGCGGCTGCTGGCAGCATCACCGCTGTGAACACCATATTCACCACCCCGCCGCGGCCGTTCGACGTCACCGCGCTCTTCCCTCAACTGGCCCCGCTGGCGCGCACGGCGACCCGGCTGCACCCGCGGCCGGGCGTGCCGACCGTGCACGACAGCTCCGTCGGCGGGCCGCTGCTGTGGCCCGCCGACGATCCGTGGCCGTACTGCGACGAGCCGCACAACCGTGCCGCGGCGCTGGAGATCCAGTCACCGGACGACATACGGCTCCAGCGTCGCCGCCTCACTGCGTCGGCCGAGCGGCTGCACCGCGACCCCGATGCACCTCAGTGGACCCCCGAGGAACGGGAGGCCCTGGAGCGGGCCAGGGCGGGCCGCCCATGGTTCGACGGCCCGATCCCCCTTCTCCCCGTCGCCCAGCTCTACGCCCGCGACATCCCCTTCCCGTGCCCGCCCGACAAGGACCTCCTCCAGGTCCTGTGGTGCCCCTTCGACCACGCGGAGTACGCCCACCCCCGGACCGCGCTCTTCTGGCGCTCCTCCGCAGCCGTCACCGATGTCCTCGACGCACCGCCCGAGCCGCCCATCGTCCAGACCGACGACTACCTCCCGCAGCCGTGCCTGTTCTCACCGGAACAGGTCACCGAATTTCCACACCCCAGCGAGCTGGACGAGGAGCTCCGGGACCAGCTGGCCGACAAGAGCCGCTGGGAGACGATCGACCCCGCGCGCTACCAGGCGTACGCGTACGACCCGGGCGAGCTCTACCTGAACAACCTCTCCACCGCCCCCGGCTGGAAGACCGGCGGCTGGACCCGCTGGAGCCCCACCGACCCCGTCGACCGCCCCTGCCCCGAGTGCGGCGCCGAAGAGATGGTCCCGCTCCTGACCATCGCCTCCTCGGAATGGGACGGCGGCAGCGGAACCTGGATCGCCAAGGAGGAACCGGCGAACCCGGCCCCGCCTCCCCTGGGCGCCCGGCGCGGCAACTTCACCTTGATCGACATTGCGGGCGACTACAACCTGCAACTCCACGTGTGCCCGCCGTCCCCGGATCATCCGCACCTCGCACTGATTTAGTGGAAGGCCGCTGCGGCCGGTCAGTGTTGCCGCGTGGGACGTCTCACCTCAGCGCGCTGGAGATTCTCATCAGGGGTCGCCCTTGAGTCTCACTTCATGTTCCGCCTCGGTCACCGTTGCAGGCGTGGAGGACGTAGGCCGCCGCGCCAGCCACCCTGGTGGCCGAGCCGATCGCTCGGGAGCGACCCAGACCGCAGTTCACGCAGGTGAAGCCGTCCCTCGAAAGGAGCTACACCCACTTCATCTTCACCGGCTGTCGCCGTTCTGGACAGCGGGCTCGCCGACGCGATGCGCTTCGCCCTGGACGAAGACGTGCCCGTGCCTGCACTGATTGATCAGTTGCGCGCTCAGAAAGAGCGAGATGGAAGTGGCGGTCCTCTCTTGGGATTTGAGACGAGGCAGTTCCGAGCGTTGGCGGCATCCCGGCGGGGCAGAAGTGCCTGGCTCGACGCGGTGGTCGATGCATTGACACCTGCACGCCCGCAGTCGCTGGGCAGCGCGTAGCGCCATGGCTTGGTTCAGCAGAGAGTGCGGTCCAGGACGAACCGGCAGACTTCACCTCCCGGCCCCTGCTCACGTTGATGGACGGCAGCGGACGCCGACTGCACGGCTCGGTGTCGACACTGCCTAGCAGGGCCTTTGAGAGCCGGCGCCCGGCGAGCGGGACGCGGGTGCGGTGCCCGAGGTCCTCGGCACCCATCACGGACAGATAGACCGCGGCGGTGTCCTCGCTCACCGGCCTGGGGGCGAGCGGGTGAGTGGCCACGACCAGGCTCAGCGCCTTCCACAGCGCGTACGCGTCCGAGTCCGTCTCGATCAGCATCTCCACCTCGGGGTCCAGCGCAGTCTCCTCCAACGGGTACGGGCTGGCAGTGCCAGCAGCCTCGCCAATCCTGGCTTCCTGCAGGCCCGTACGCCCCGAGACGCCGCCTTTGCTCCCGCCCGGCGGGCAGAAACCTGTGATCCGCTCCCGCCACGCGGTGTGAGGACCGCCGGATGCGATTGGCCCTTGCACGAGGCGGTGCTGTGCCCGGCCCCGTACCTGCCGTGCGGCTGGCGGGGGACCGGAGGTGGCCGGCCGTCGGTGGGTCAGTGGCCTTGACCGGCGGGTAGACCGGCTGCCACATGGCGGCGCGGACACGCTGCTCGGTGTCCTCGTCGACCGAGGTACGGGCGATGCCGTCGCTGGCGGCGGCCTGGGCCACGGCGACGGCCACGGCGACGGATGTCTCGTGGAGCTGGGTGATCGGGGGGGCAGGGCGCTCCGGCGGCTGTGGCGTCGGTCTGTCTTGCGACGGCGTGCGCTGCCGTGGTGAAGCGTGGCGTCGGTGACCCGGTCGGCTTTGGCGACGATGGCTCCCAGGCCGAGGCCGGGGAAGACCAGCGCGTTGTTGGCCTGCCCGAGCTGGTAGGTGACGCCTTCGTGCTCGACCGGGCCGAAGGGGCTGCCGGTGGCGATCAGGGCCCGTCCCTGGGTCCAGGCGAGCAGGTCGGCGGGGACGGCCTCGGCCAGGCGGGTGGGGTTGGACATGGGCAGGATGATCGGCCGGTCGGTGTGGGAGGCCATCGCGCGGACGATGTCCTCGGTGAAGGCGCCGCCCTGGCCGGAGGTGCCGATGAGGATGGTGGGCCGCACCCGCGCGACGACTTCGTCGAGCAGGATGCCGCCGGCCTCGGCGTCATACCGCCAGTCGTCGACCTCTGCCGCGCGGCGGGCGTAGCGCAGTTGGAAGTCACGCATGTCGTGCTGGCCCTCGGTGAGCAGGCCGTGTCGGTCGACGGCCAAGATACGGCCAGTGGCCTGCTCTGGGCGCAGGCCCTGGGTGATGAGGGCTTCGCGGAGCTGGTCGGCGATGCCGATGCCTGCGCTGCCGGCTCCGAAGATGACGATGCGATGCTCTGCCAGGGGGAGGTCGGTGGCGTGGACGCCCGCCAGGACGGCGGCCAGGTTGACGGCGCCGGTGCCCTGGATGTCGTCGTTGAAGGTGAACGCCTTGTGTCGATAGCGGTCCAGGATGCGGCGGGCGTTGGCCGGGCCGAAGTCCTCCCAGTGCAGCAGTGCGTTCGGGAAGAGGGTGGCGGCCGTGTCGACGTAGGCGTCGATGAAGAAGTCGTAGGTCTCCTGGTCGACGCGTTTGTGGTGGATGCCGAGATAGAGCGGGTTGTCCAGGAGCTCCGGCCGGTTGGTTCCCGCGTCGAGCATCACCGCGAGCGTGCGGTGCGGTGCGGGTCGACGCCGGCGGCGGCGGTGTAGACGGCGAGTTCGCCGACCGCGATGTCGATGCCGCCCACGCCCCAGTCGCCACTACCGAGAATGGCCTCGCCGTCGGTGGCCACGATCAGGTCGATGTCGTTAGGGCGAGTCCCGGAGCGCGCAGGGAGCGCTCTATGTCCTCGGGTGCGTGGGCGGAGAGGTAGATGCCGCGCGGGCGGCGGTACTCGAAGCTGTAGCGCTCGATGGCGGTGCCGACGGTCGGGGTGTGGACGATCGGCAGCATTTCCGGCAGGTGGTCGCCGATCAGCCGGTAGAACAGCACCTCGTTGCGGTCGTGCAGCGCGGTCAGGTACACGTTTTTGGCGAGGTCTGTCGGCTGTGCGCTGTACTGCTGGTAGGCGCGTGCCGCCTGCTGGTCGAGCGTCAGCACTTGTGGCGGTATCAGGCCCACCAGGTCCGGTTCGCGCCGCTGTGTCTGTGTGAAGGCGGTGCCGCGGTTCGGGCGGGGGTTGGTCAGGACGGGGCAGCCTCGGGCGGTCGTCCTGAGCACTCGGCGCGAGGGGCGCAGTGGGTCGGGCATGAGATCGACTCCGCTGGGTCGTAGTGAAGGTGGGATACCGACAAGCGCCCGCCTCGGCGCGGTCATGCGTCCCATGCTTGGCGGTGCGCATCAGGCGCGCAGGGCATGACTTCCGCGGTATTTCGTCGCAGGACGGGGTCAACGGTGGTCCGCGGGAGTGGGCTTGTGGCGGCTGCCGGGCAAGGCCCGGGTCGCCCGGCTGTAGCTGATTGCCAGGCGGCTCTTCGGTGTCGGGCGAGGATAGGGCCGGTCAGGGCCTGGTGTCGGCTGCTTCGAGGAGAGGAGCGGTTGCTGGCAGCGGGGAGTCGGCTGCTGCTGCCTTCGTGCGGCGCAGCGCTGAGATGCCGAAGGGGATCGAGAGCAGCGCGAGCACGGTGACGGCGCTGACGTACCCGATCGCGGTGTCACGCAGTCCTGCTGTGGGGATGACGAGACCGGCCGCGATGGCCGGGATGCTGTTGGCCAGGTAGCAGACGACGTAGACGGCCGAGAACAGCTGGGCGCGCTGCTCGTGGGCGGCGGTGTGGGCCAGCATCCGGAAGGCGCCGAAGAAGGCCGTGCCGAAGCCGAAGCCGGCGATGACGGTAGCGCCCAGCAGCAGGGCCGTGGACGGCAGAAGGAGTGCCGGGAGGGTCACGAGCGTGCCGACGACCAGAGCAGCGGACCCGGACAGCATCATCGGCAGCGGGGCCATGCCGCGCAGCACGATGCAGGCCAGTGCGGCGGCGCCGGGCAGGAGGGCCACCACGAGACCGGCGACGAGGTGATTGCCGGTGTGCAGGATGTCGGCGGTCAGCGACGATCCCAGGGAGAAGTACAGTCCGCCGATCGCCCAGCTGGCGACGAAGGGCGGCACGGCGATCAGGAAGGCCTTGCGGTCGGGGTGGGGGACGGACACCCGTGGCTGCAGCGAGGCGAGTGTACCGGGCCGCAGGGGGGAGGTCTCGGGTATGAGCAGCGCGGCCGCAGCCAGCGCCAAGGAGGCTGCGGTGAGCAGGGCGAAGATGACGGTGTGCGGGGAGGGCGCGTACTGCGTGAGCACTCCGCCGGCCAGGGCGCCGAGGGCCATGCCGCCTGCGGCGCCGGCGCTGTTCAGCAGCGGGCCGAGCTTGGACCCGGGGTGCTGCAGGTCGATCATTCCGGCGCTGATGGCGCCGGTGGCCGCGCCGGTCGCCAGGCCCTGGATGATCCGGCCGGCTATCAGCTGGTCGACCCCGCCGGCGGTCAGCATGACCGCCATGGCGGCCGCTTCGCCGACGAGGGCGACGGTGAGGACCGGACGGCGGCCCAGGTGATCGGAGAGCCCGCCGACGACGAGCAGGGAAACGAGCAGCGCCAGGGCGTAGACGGCGAAGACCACGGTCAGGGCGGTGGCCGGCAGGCCCCAGCGGCGGGCGTATTCGGAGTAGAGCGGGGAGGGGGCGCTGCTCGCCGCCATGAACGTGAGCTGGGTGACGCCCAGCAGCCAGAAGGCGGTCGCCCGGGACAGGCGCAGGGCGCGGCCACCGGATAGCGGCTGCGGCCGAGGGGCGGTGGGCATGAGGACTCCAAGGAGAGTTCCAAAAAACTCGAACTGTCGGAGCGTACGTCACCCCGGGCAATAGTTCCAAGATTCTCGAACTCTCATGGTTTCAGTATCCTCGAACCATGAGTGCGAAGACGCGCGAGTTCGCTCACCCCGAGACGGCCGAGTTGGAGATGACCAGTGTCCTCTTCGCCCTGAGCGACCCCGTCCGGCTCGAGCTGGTGCGCCGCCTCGCCGCCGACGGTTCGCTGGAGGTCGCCGAGTGCCAGCCCCGCTCGGGACCCATTCCCAAGTCGACGCTCTCGCACCACCTCAAGACCCTGCGCGAGGCGGGCGTCATCCGCAACGTGCCCCAGGGCCGCCAGCGCTCACTCAGCCTGCGCCGCGAGGACCTCGACTCCCGCTTCCCCGGGCTGCTGGACGCCGTCCTCTGAAGCGGACCGCCATGCCGGCGGCCCGGCCGGTCCGGTACCGCACGGCAGCGGCGCCTCGAGGTCAGGCCCCACCAGGGGCGGACTGAATTTCGACGTCGTCGGCCGAGAGGACGCGCCCATCGTGGGCGCGCATCTCCAGCCGGGCCACCGGCTCGCCGTCCCGGATGTCGACCAGCTGGAGTCGCTCCTCCCTGTCGTCGAACAGATGAGCCACCCCCCACTGGCGCAGCGCCACCAGGACGACCCGGAGGGACTTGCCCTTCTCCGTCAGGCGGTACTCGCGGTACGGGCTTCCGTCAGAGGCCGGCTCGGTCACCATGACCCCGGTCTCCACCAGCTTGGCCAGCCGGGCGCTGAGGATGTTGCGCGCACACCCCAGGCTGCGCTGGAAGTCGCTGAACCGGCTCACTCCGCTCAGGGCGTCCCGGACGATGAGCAGCGACCACCAGTCGCCGACCTCGCCGAGCGAACGGGCGACCGGGCAGGTCGCCTCACTGAGATCCGTCTTCCGCATGGGTGCATCCCTCCCTCACCTGCGCGAGGGTTTCAACTTTAAACCATGCATGACGGTCATCGCCGGGCCGCCGCCATCCTCTCCGCTCGCGCCGAGTTGCGCCCCCTGCGCCCCCGTCCGCCGTGTGGTTGCGTTTTTAAACCAGTCGTGCTCATGATGGCGTCGGCGGCGCCCACCAGAACCCGCCGGCGGAGGAACTGAAATGCCAGACGATGTCCTGCCGCAGACGGAGAGCATCCGCCTGCGTGCCGACGGCGGCGGCGTCCTGTACGCGACGTTCGACGCCCCGCCCCTCAACCTGATCGGACCGGAACTCGTCCGCGACCTGGTCCACCTCATCGGCTACCTGAGCAGTCCCACCCCGTTCCAGGCGGTGGTGTTCGACAGCGCCGACCCGGACTTCTTCATCCCGCACGTGGACATGACGAAGGTCCCCGAGTACACCGCCGAGGCCGCCAAGGCCGGCGGCCCGGGTGACGCCTCACTCGGCATGCTCTACCAGCGCCTGAGCAGGCTGCCGGTCGTCACCATCGGCAAGCTGCGCGGCCGGGCCCGCGGCGCGGGCAGTGAGTTCCTGCTCGCCTGCGACGTGCGCTTCGCCGCACGGGAGAACGCGGTCCTCGGCCAGCCCGAGGTGGGCTTCGGAGCCCCGCCCGGCGCCGGCGCCGTCGAGCGCCTGACCCGGCTGCTGGGCGCCGGCCGCGCCCTGGAAGTGCTCCTGGGCTGCGACGACTTCACCGCCGATGTCGCCGAGCGCTACGGCTGGATCAACCGTGCCGTGCCCGACGCCGAACTCGACGCCTTCGTCGAACGCTTCGCCCGCCGCGTGGCGAGTTTCCCCGCGGACGCCGTCGCGGTCACCAAAGCGGCCGTCACCCGCATCAGCGCACCCTCCGACGAGGAGATCCGTGCTGCGGCCGTCGTCTTCCAGCACCTGGTGCGTGAGGGCTCGGTCGCCCCCCGCACGGCCTGGCTGCTCCGGCAGGGCCTGCAGACCCGCGGCACGACCGAGCTGGAGCTGGGCGAAGTGATGGCCGCCATCACGCCCGACCAGCTCTGATCCGCGAGCCTTCGCTCCCCGCCCTGCGGATACATCACCGCGAGGAGTCAAGCCCTCGCATCTCTAGCTGCCGCGTTCCCTCAGCGATCCCTGAGCCACCGCAGCCGCCCCCTCGCAGCTTCGACACGACAGCGGCTGGACCGCCGGCCGCATGAAAGGTGATCACCATGACCCAGCGCTTCGACGTGCGTGTCCCCCTGCCCGACGGCATCGAGCTGGCTGCCTGGCTGTTCCTGCCCGACGACGCCGAGCGGCCGTTGCCCGCCATCACCATGGCCCACGGCTTCGGCGGCACCCGCTACCACGGCATCGAGCACATCGCCCGCCGCTTCAGCGAGGTCGGCTACGCCGTCCTCCTGCACGACCACCGCAACTTCGGCGACAGCGATGGCACGCCCCGCCAGGACATCGACCCCTACCAGCAGATAGCCGACTGGCGCTGGGTGATCACCTACCTCGGCACCCGTGAGGAGGTCGACGACCAGCGCATCGGCATCTGGGGTTCCAGCTACGCGGGCGGCCACACTCTGATCCTGGCCGCCACCGACCGCCGCATCAAGGCCGTGTGCGCCCAGGTTCCCACCGTCAGCGGGTACGAGACCGGCCTGCGCCGCGTCCCGCCGCACGAGGTCCGCGCCCTGGAGGAGCGGTTCAACCAGGACGAGCGCGACCAGCTGGCCGGCAAGCCACCCGTCTACGTGCCGTTCGTCGACACCGACCCCGACAACCAGGCCGCCTACCGGCAGCAGGGCGCGGTCGACTTCTACTTGAACTGGGCTCCCGAGGACAAGTGGACCAACGAGGTCACTCTCCAGTCCAACCGCCGTGCCCGCGCCTACGAGCCCGGCCTGTGGCTGCCGCGTATCGCACCCACCCCGCTGCTGATGCTCGTGGCCAAGGACGATGACGTCGCCCCGACCGACATCGCCCTCGACGGTTTCGCGTGCGCTCGTGAACCGAAGAAGCTCGTATTCATGGACGGCAACCACTTTTCGCCCTACGTGCAACAGTTTGAGCTGTCCTCTTCGGTCGCCATCGACTGGTTCGACACCCACCTGAAGACCGCACAGAAGCAGTAAGGACCGGCGCGACCAACAGTGAGAGGCAGCACGGCTGGCCGGACGCAAACACGGTTCCCACACCGATAGTGCTCCTGGGCGGCTCGACCGGTGGACCGGTCGAGCCGCCCAGGAGTCGCGACCACTTGCTGCGTGTCGGCTGACGCTGTGTGCGGGCGTCGGCCAACCGGTTACAGCGGTGAGGGGAGGTGGCGCAGCTGGTCGACCAGGGCCGGCTCGGGAAGGGGGACAGTGCCGATCTCCGGGTGGTGTTCCCAGGTGATGTGCGGGCGGACCTGGTCCATGCACGAGGGGGTGCGTGCAGTTGGCGATCCTGTCCTGGGACGCCCTCGATGAGCGGTCCTGGCCCGGGGCGGCGGACATGGAGCCGGCCGACATCGCCCGCGCCCTCGGGATCTACGCCCAGCGCGTGATCACCCCGCGCGGGTCAACGGCCGTGTCGGGCCTGGAGCTGATGACGGCGCTGCGCCCGCCCACGCGGGCCGTGCAGGACCCGGCGACCGGGAACTGGGTCAGTGGCCACCATCCCGGCTCGCTCGGTACACAGCCGATGGACCCGGCGCCGCCGGAGGCCACCCCCGGGCACCCCGTCGTCGTCAACTCCGGCTGGAGGGGCGGGTTCCTCAACGAGGAGGCCTACCAGTGGGTGCGCGACGTGAACCTGCTCACCGATGAGGAGTGCACGCTGCCCTTCGCGGTGGGCCTGGACCTGAACACGGCGTTCCTCGCCTCCACGGCCCGTCTGGTCGTCGGCCTGTCCGGCCCCGAGCATTTCGTGAACCCGCCGTTCAACCCCAAGGTGCCCGGTTCCTGGCTGGTCGACCTGTCCCACAACGAGCTGGACCCGCGCCTGCCCAGCCCGTTCACGCCGACCGGCGAGCGCCCGACCGGCCCTGCCTGGTACCAGACGCACACCGTCGCCTACGCCCAGCAGCTCGGCTACAACGTCCAGCCCCTCGAGGCCTACCTGCGCCGGGAGACCGGCGCGTATCTGGATCCATGGCACGACCGGCTGAAGACCGCCTACGTCGACACCCTCGCCGACCTCGGCGTCACCGTAGACCTGGACGACCGGCAGTTCCTCGCCGCGTTGGAGCGGCACAAGGACGTCGACCCGGCCCTGGTCGCCGTGCTGGCCGCCATCAAGGCCACCATCAAGGGCGGCGTGGGCAAGCTGCGCGAGCGCCCCCAGGGCCGCCACTACAAGGAGGGTGAGCGGTGGCCGGCCCTTCAGCGGCCGACCTGGCGCCCCGACATCCGCGCCGCCGTCATCAGCAAGGCCCGGGTCAACATGCACCGCAAGCTGATGAACATGGCGAAGCTGACGGGCCTGTACCCGCTCGCCCTGCTCTCCGACTGCGGCGTCTACCCCAGCCCCGGCGACAGCCCGCTCGCCTTCCTGAGACGCGCGAGACCTGGTTCCGGCTGGTCGCCCCTGACGGCCAGCCCCCCACCCCCGAAGGGAGCTGACGCTGTGGGAGAGATCGAGGACGCCATCGAGCGCGCCGACCGGGAAGCCTTCACCCGGGAGCCGCCCAAGACCCTCAAGGGCCAGATCGGCTTCCTGCTCAAGCAGCTCAAGACGACCCGGGCCGTCGCGGCGGAGCTCGGGGTGAGCCAGCGGTCGGTGGAGCGCTACCGCAAGGGCGAGCACAAGCACCCGCCCAAGGACATCCAGCAGAAGATCGACGCCGCCGTCCGGGCCCGCTGGCAGCCCCAGGTCCGCAAGCGTCGGCGGAAGCAGGCCGCCAGCACCGGCGGGATCACGGTGGAGACCCGCGCCCGGTTCGGCTGCACCGCGCCGATCGGCACGACCGACGACGGACGCTTCCGCCGCCTCACCGTGCACCTCCCCCGACGTACGCGCAGCGCCTGTTCGACGCCTGCGACGCCGGGGCGAGCGACCAGCAGATGCGCCAGATCATCGCCGATCGCCGACGGATTCAAAGAGGTCTATTTCCAGGACGGTGGAGCACGCGCCATGGGGCTGTCGGACGTGGCCATCAACGACATTGACTACCTCGACCTGGATTTCTGACCAAGAGGCCGAATAGGTCGAGCAGTGGCAGCCGGTTGAGCCGAAGCACGGTAGTTGTCACTTAGGCAGGCCGGTTGTCACCAACTGTTGTGTCTGAACGCTTTCGGTGATCGAGCCCGGGCGAATCGGTCCCTTCGTCGGAGTGGTCGCCTTGGAGAACGGTGCGCCCAACGAGTCCGGCTGTCGGCCGGCCTGAACTGGGCGTTAGCCTCGGCAGATGATTCCTGTGCGGCCTCTGAAGGTGATCACGCGCCACCGCGACGGGCGGATCCATGCCTACGCGATGGACTCCGGCGTGTTCGGGGCACTGGAGCCTGCCGCGGTGTTCCAACCACGGCCCGGCGACGACGTCGTGGAGTCCGCGGTTTGGCCCGATCTGAAGCGAGTCGTGTACACGACGCTGAACAGCGTCGTTTGCCTCACCCGCGCCGGTGAGCTGCTGTGGAAATCGGACTTCAGGCCGCACTCGGACCAGCGCCACGGTCACCGGCCTGGCTGTGCGCTGTCCTTGGACTGCCGCACCGTGTGGTTGTACCGGCCAGACGCGATGGCGGGACGCGGGGGCGCAGACCAGTGGGTCGTGCACGACGCCAATAGCGGGGCAGTCCTCGCCCGCCATGAGTTGGAGACAGTCGGGCACGGCGCCAGCCACCACGTGCACCCTGTGGACGGCAGCATCTACCTCGACATCGGTGAGGGCCAGGACGGATCCGTCATTCTGCGGGGTGTGGCCGGGGCCGACGGCGAGGTTGACTTCGTGACATACCCGTGGCAGGACCGTTGTCTGATCGACCTGTCGCCGGATGGACAGCAGTTCATGACCGTCGACCACGGGCAGGCGGACGTCGCCTTCCACCGCCACTCCAGCGGGGACGTGCTGTTCACTCTGCCCGTCGAAGCCTTCAAGTACGACGCGGAGGAGACCTTCGTGGAATGGAGCGGCGGCTACCTGACCCCCGACCTGGCCGTCGTCACACTGGGCGGTGAGGGTCAGGACGAGGAGGAGTGGTTCCGTTACCACCTGATCGACGTGCGCACGGGCACACTCAGCGGCGAGATCGCCGTCGATGTGACCAACCCGTACGAACTGGTTCCCCTGAGTGACGGCTCCTGGCTCACCGACGGTCCCGACGGCAACCCCTTCCGCTGGACACGCTCTCCGCTGCTTTCCCACCCGCCGCACCCGGCAGGTTGAGAGTTCGGGGCTTCCGATATTTGCATCTGGTGACAAGAAAGCTGCTGATGGGCGTCTTGCGGCAAGTAGCGTGCCTCGCTTGTGACAACCAGGCTGCTTCGACCGGCCCCATTCGCCAGCTCATCAGGCTCCGCCGGTGACAACTGTCGTGCTTCGGCTCACCGGTGAGTCAAAGCGCGATGGGTGAGGCTCCTCTGGAGGGACAGGTTGAGCTGCGACTTCGGCAAGCGCCGCAGATACTCGTGTCAGTCACGGCCAGACCGCAGTATGGCCGACGCAGTCGAAGGCGGGGCGGGCAACAGCGGTCGGAAGGGTCACCCGCCACTTGTGGATCCGAAGGTCCATGTCGGTCCGGCTCTCCCTCCGAGGAACTACACCCCGAGCCGTAACTCCTTACTCCGGACTGTCTCCTACCCTGCCCCGAGAAGCAGTTCCGGAACAGCTGTGTGCGTCCGTCGAAGGGCGGGTGGCTGCCCAGGCTGCCTCGATCATCCGGAAGATCTCGTCGAGCGCGGTCTCCGGATCGGCCGCCTCCCGGGCCAGCGAATGGGCGTCGATCACGAATCTCGCGATCGTCCGGCAGACCGTTGTGGTCTGTGGCAGGTCGGGATCGGCGGCGATGGCCATTGCCAGCGATTCCGCATGGCGCAGCCTCATCGACTCCTCGTACTCCCGCAAGGCGGGTGATGCGTCGACCATGTGCCAGATCGGGGCGGCGCTGTCCGCCGTGCAATGGCGCACCAAGGCCTCGATCTCGCGGCGCAGCGCAGGAATGAGCGGCTCGTGTCGTGCACGGCGGGTGACCGCCTGCGTGAGGCGTTGCTCGAAGTCTTGGTCCTGCTCGAACACCAGGGCCTCTTTCGAGGCGAAGTGGGAGAAGACGGTGGTGACGGCCACGTCGGCCTCGGCGGCCACATCACGGATGCCCACCGCGTCGTACCCGCGTTCCAGGAAGAGCCGCAGGGCCGTGTCAGCGATCTTCTGGCGGGTCGCGGCCTTCTTGCGCTCGCGGCGTCCGGTCGGCAAGGTCATGCCTTGATCCTACCAGTTACAAAGGTGTAACGGTCCTTAAATGCTAACCGTTAGTGTTACGGTCGACGGCATGAAGAAAGTGAGCTTCGCCGAGTTCGGCGGTCCGGATGTTCTGCACCTCGTGGATGCCGAGGAGCCCCACGCGGGCCCCGACCAGGTACGCATCGCCGTGCGGGCGGCGGGCGTGAACCCTGCCGACTGGAGGGTCCGTGAAGGCCAGAGACTGGGAGCCCATCCGGTCGAATTGCCGTCCGGAGTCGGACTGGACGCCTCCGGGGTGGTGGACGAGGTCGGCGAGGGTGTCGAAGGGGTCGAGGTCGGTGACCACGTGTTCGGCGAAGGGGCGAGCACCTATGCGGAGTTCGCCGTGCTGTCGGCCTGGGCCCGTATGCCCGAGGGGCTGACGTTCGAGGAGGCGGCCGGGTACCCCTCCGTGGTGGAGACCGCGCTGCGCATCATCCGCGAGGTCGGTGTGCAGTCCGGGCAGACACTGCTGGTCAGCGGTGCGTCCGGGGGAGTCGGATCGGCCGTGCTGCAGATCGCCCGCGACCGCGGCATCACGGTGATCGGCACGGCCGGGGCCGCGAACCAGGAGTATCTGCGGAGCCTGGGTGCCCTCGCCACGACGTACGGCGAGGGCTGGGTCGAACGGGTACGGCGGCTCGGCCGGATCGACGCGGCTCTCGATCTGGCCGGCTCGGGCGTGATCCGCGAGCTCGTCGAACTGACCGGGGACCCGCAGAAGGTGATCTCCATCGCCGATCTCGATGCGCCGGATCTGGGCGTCCGGTTCTCCGGCGTGGCCGGGAGCGTGCCGGCAGCACTCGCCGAAGCCGTCAGCCTCATCTCGCGGAAGAAACTCCACATCCCGGTCGAGAAGTCGTACACACTCGCCGAGGCCGCTGCGGCGCACATCGACAGCCAGGCCGGTCACACGCGCGGGCGCCGGGTCATCGTCGTCTGAGCTGTTCCCTGCGCAGTCGCACGGCCCGGCTCGGCACACATCCACGTGGCGCTGACGGACCGGAGAGAGCCCAGGCACTACAGCGCGCCTTGTGCCGGCAAAGAACCCGCAGGCAGGGGCGCGTTCGTGTGTCTGCTTCTTCGGGGTGCAGTCCTTCGGGCCTTCCACCTTGATCGTGGACACCTCGACACTGGATCTTGAGTCCAGGGAGAGGAGTCCCAGGTGGGGACCTATAAGTACTCGGTGGAGTTCCGGGCCGACGCGGTGGCACTGGCCCGTTCGTCGGGTCGGCCCGTCTCGCGCGTGGTCGCCGAGCTGGGCGTGAACCACGAGACGCTGCGGCAGTGGATCAAGACCGCGGAGCATGCCGAGCGGCCCGAGGCGGTCGCGCAGTCCACGAAGGACGCGGAGATCGCTGCCTTGCGCAAGCAGGTCCGCGAGCTGGAGATGGAACGCGACATCCTGCGCCGGGCGGCCAAATATTTTGCGGGCGAGACGAACTGGTGAGCCGCTCCGAGTTCGTTGCCGACCACCGTGGCGCCTTCGGCGTGAAGCGGCTGTGCACTGTGCTGAACCTGTCGAGGTCCGGGTTCTACTGGTGGCTGAAGACCGCCCCGGCCCGGGCCGCGAAGAAGGCCGCGGACGCCGCGCTCACCCGGCGGATACGCACGGTCCACACGGAGTCCGGGAAGACGTACGGAGCCAAGCGGATCACCGCCGAACTCCGCGCAGGCGGTGTGATGGTGAACCGCAAGCGCATCGAGCGGCTCATGCGCCAACACGGCATTCAGGGACGGAGGTTGAAACGGCGACACCGCACTACGATCCCGCGCCCCACCGCCCAGGCGGTGCCCGATCTGCTGCGGCGGAACTTCACCGCACCCGCCCCCGACCGGGCCTGGGCCGGTGACATCACCTACCTGCCCCTCGCCGGCGGGAGATTCATGTATCCGGCCACCGTCATCGACGTGTTCTCCCGCCGCCTGCTGGGCTGGTCGATGGCCGATCACATGCGGGCCGAGCTCGTCACCGACGCACTCAAGGCGGCCGTCCGCACCCGCGGCGGACAGGTGGACGGCGTCATTTCTCACTCCGATCACGGGGCTCAGTACGGGACCAAAACGTTCGCCGACGCCTGCCACCGCGCCGGAATCCGCCGGTCCATGGGAGCGGTCGGCACCTCGGCGGACAACGCCGCCGCGGAGTCGTTCTTCGCCTCGCTCAAGCGGGAGATCCTGCCCGACCGGCGCGGCTGGCCGACCGCACGAGCCGCCCGGCTCGCCGTCTTCCGCTGGCTCGGCTTCTACAACCACCGGCGCAGGCACTCCACGATCGGCTACCTCGCACCGGTCGCCTTCGAACAGAGATCAACTACGCTGGCCATCGCTGCATGACAACCGGTGTCCACGATCAAGGTGGAAGGCCCCCACTTCGGATCCACCCATCCCATGGCCCCTCCTCGCGTGGCTTGCCCGATGCTCCGGTGGTTGGACCGCGAGACCGTTGTCGAGGCGGTCGCCCGCTGCGGAGTCGCCCCCTTCGCGGACCGCGACTACGTCCCCCTCTCCGGCGGCGAACGCCGACGTGTCCTGCTCGTCGTACAGGACGGCGAGGGTGGTGATGCCGGTGCACCTCGACCCGGCCGCCCGCCTCTGCGACCACCTCGTCGTCCTCCGCGAGGTCTTCGGCGTACGAGGCAACGCCACGCCGACGGCGCCGTCCGCGTCACCTATGCCGCCCGGCCGCTCGCCGCGCTTGTCCCGGTCCCTTCGAGGGTAGGGAGGAGGGGCCAGGAGACGAATGAGGTGGGATCGTGCTTGAGCTGCGACAGGACGAGCTGCACAGCGCGTTCGGTGATCCGGTGCTCGGCGCGATCAGCTTCCTCAACGAAATCATGAGCCGGTACCCCGACGCGATCTCGTTCGCCCCCGGCGCCCCGCATCTTGCCTTCCTCGACGACCTCGACATCGCCCGCCATGTCGACACCTGGGTCGCCCACGAGGCCGCGGAGCGCGCGTTGAGCCGGGAGCGGACCCGGCGTCTGCTCTACGAGTACGGACCCAGCCGGGGGCTGATCAACGGACTCGTGGCGGACGCGCTCCGCCGCGATCACGGCATCGACGCCGGACCGGACGCCGTGGTCGTCACGGTGGGCGCGCAGGAGGCGATGCTGCTCACGCTGCATGCCCTGTGCGCCCGGCCGGGGGACCTGCTGGCCGTCGTCGACCCGTGCTTCGTCGGCATCCGTGGCGCCGCCCGGCTGCTGAACGTCGACGTCGTCTCCGTGGACGAGGCCGAGGACGGCGTCGACGTCGCCGCGCTGCGGGCGCACTGCCGCGCCGCGCGGTCCCGGGGCGAGCGGATCCGGGCCGTCTACGTCTCCCCGGACTACTCCAACCCGTCGGGGAGCCTGACGAGTCTCGCCGCCCGTAGGCGCCTGCTGGCCCTGGCCGAGGACGAGGACCTGCTGCTGCTGGAGGACGGCGCCTACGGCTTCACCGCACCGACGGGGGAGGAGATCCCACCGCTCAAGGCGCTGGACACCGCGGGCCAGGTGATCCATCTGGGCACCTTCGCCAAGGTGTGTCTGCCGGGTACCCGGGTCGGCTATGTGGTCGCGGACCAAGTGATCCGTACTGGCGACGGCGGGCGGCGGCTGCTCGCGGACGAACTGGCGGTGAGCAAGAGCATGGTGACCGTCAACACCTCGCCCATCTGCCAGGCGGTGGTGGGCGGCATGCTTCTGGAACACGGCGGATCGCTGAAGGCCCTCGCGCAGCGCAAGTCCGCGCTGTACCGCCGCAACCTCGCGCTGCTGCTGGACGCGCTCGACCGGCATCTCGGGCCCGGGGCCGGGCCGCTGCCGGGGGTGAGCTGGTCGCGTCCGTCGGGGGGCTTCTTCGTACGGATGCGGCTGCCGGTGCCGGCCGACGCCGCCCTGCTGGAGACGTCCGCGTCGGAGCACGGCGTGCTGTGGACGCCGATGTCGCAGTTTCACGCCGGCGGCAGGGGCGACCACGAACTGCGGCTGTCCTGCAGTTATCTGGAGCCGGACCGGATCGAGGAAGGCGTGGCCCGGCTCGCCGGGTTCCTCAGGAAGGAGGTCGCCTCCGGGCGGCCGAACGGGACCAGGCCCGGTCCACCTTGCCGATGACGTCCTCGCCGTAGAGCCTGCACGCCTGGGTGAAAGCGAACTCGGCCATATAGACACGGAACCGGTCCGCTGGCTCCTCGGCGAGGGCGAGCATCGCGCGGTTGGCGGCCACGGCGGGGTTGTCCAGCTCCCGTACGGCGGCCTCGACGGCGTCGTCCATGGCGTCCGCGGTCACCACGTCGTCGCAGACGAGGGCCGATTCCGGGTCGGTGGCCCGGATCCTTCTGCCGGAGAGGATGATCTGGCGGGCCAGCCGGGAACCGGTCAGCCGGCCGAGCCGCAGATTGCCCGCCCCGGGCACGATGCCCTCCTGGGCGGCCGGGAGGCTGAAGAAGGCGTCGTCAGCGGCGATGACCCGGTCGAAGACCAGCAGCAGTTGCATGCCACCGCCGATGGCGAACGAGTCGACCGCGGCCACCCACGGTTTCTGCAGGGACGGCACCGCAAAGGTGGCCTCGGCGGGTGGGAGCAGCAGACCACGGAGGATCTTGCTCAGATACGTCAGCTCCCTGCGCAGCAGGAACTCCACGTACGAGATCCGGCCGTCGCGCAGGTCCGACAGATTGATCCCGGCGCTGAAGACGCGCCGGCCGGCGTAGCGGGGGTGGGTCATCACACCGCCCCGGAGGACGCCCACATGGGTCCGTTCGTCCAGCAGAACCAGGTCGACGGCCGTCTCCATCGCGTCGATCAGCGCGTTGTCCTCGGCGTTGAGGCAGTGCGGGTTGCGCACGGTGAGATGCCCGGCCGCGGCGCGGCGTTCCAGCAGCACCGGGCCCAGGTCGACCCTTCCGTCATGGCGGTAGCGGTCGACCAGCGCGAGGGCGCGCGGCGAGGCCATCAGCATGGTGTCCGTCAGATGCGCCCCGGCCGTCGGGGAGCGGAGGATGCCGCGGAAGAAGATGCCCTGATCGATCTCCCTGCCCTCCTTGTGGGCCTGGACACGGGCGCTCTCCTCGTCCATCCGGCTGCGGTCGGGCACCAGGCCGGGGAAGCGTTCGGCGGCGGCGAACACCAGCTCGGTCAGCCGGTGCCGGCGGGTGCGCCCGTCCGTCAGGGCGTCGTAGACCGCGTCCGCGTGGCGTCGCATGAACTGCTCGCGGATCTGACGGCAGGAGCCGAACACGGCCGCTGCCAGGTTCCGTTGTCCGGCGTCGCGGTCCGCCGGGGCGGGCAGGCGCGCCAGGGCCCGTTCCCCGTCCTCCGCCTGCTCGGCCAGCACCGAGGCGTCCTCGTCGAGGGTGCCGTCCGGCGGGAGCACGGCGGGCACCGGGCCGGCTGCGGCGGTTGCCCCCGGGGGTGTCATGACCATGCTTTGGACTCCTCGGTGCGGGCCAGCCGGCGCAACTCGCGGTCGCAGGCGGCCAGATGTGTGCCGATGGCATCCTCGTAGGGGGTGGCGGACGCTTCCAGGATCAGATTGCGCCGAACCGCGACCTCGGCCCCGCTGAGCTGGCCGAGCATGACGACGGCCGCGCGCAGCGCCTCCTCCGGGTCCTGGGCGATCTCGTTCACCAGGCCGAGGGGCACGGCCTGCTCCGCGGTGATCTCGTGGCCCCACAGCACCAGCCGGCGGGCCTGGGCGGCTCCCAGCTGGTCGACCAGCCGGTGGACCGCCATGCCCGGCCAGAAGTGCTCGTCGTTGACCGGCAGCAGCAGCCGGAAGTCGGGCGAGGCGATCCGGAAGTCGGTGGTGAGCAGCAGATCCAGCGCGGGGCCGCCGCATACACCCTCCGGCACGGCGACGGTCACCGCCGCCAGCCGCTCGACCCTGCGGACCGCGCGCTCCCAGCGGTTCACCTGCCCGATGCGGACCCGGCCGGGCCAGGACCGCTCGGGCCGAGCTGACCGCAGCCGCAGGACGACCGCGTTCCGGCCGTCGTGTTCCTCCGCCCGGGCGCAGACCGAGGTCACCGCCGCCGTCAGTTCGTCGAGGGGGCGGGTTCCGTCGACCGTCAGAATGAAGCCGAGTCCGTCGACGAACTCGGCGACGTCCCGGATGACATGCTTGTTCATGCTTCTCCCATTCCGCGCGTCTCACCAGCGCAGCAGTGCGGTCTCGATCGTCGAGCCGGGGCCCATGGCCATCAGCACCGCGTGGTCACCGGGCCGGACGGTTCCCTCCTCCCACAGTTGCCGGAAGGAGAACAGGAAGGCGCCGCTGGAGAGGTTTCCGTAGTCCCTCAGCACCGACAGGGTGTGGCGCACGTCGTGACGGGTGAGGCCGAGGTTCACGCGGACCGCGTCGATGACCTTCCTACCGCCCGAGTGGATCACCCAGTGGGCGATGTCCGAGCGGCGTAGACCGGCGTCGCCGAGCAATCGGTCGACGGTCTCCTCCGCATGCGCGCCGACCACGTAGGGCACCTCCGGATCGAGGAAGAAGGAGAACCGTCCCTGGTCCTCGTCCCAGTCGTAACGCATCGCGTCGATCGCGTCGGTGACGATACGACTCGCATACCCGAGCACCACGGGTCCCACCCCGAAGCCCGGCGCCCGTACGTCACGGCCGACCCTGCGCCCCGACGCGTGCGCGATCCCGTGTTCCGGCCCGTGCGCGGTTCCGTGTCCCGTTCCAGGCCCCGCCCCGGCGTCCGCGACCACGGCGATGGCTGCTGCGCCGTCGCCGAAGAGGCTGTTGACGACGGAAGTGCGCATGGTGCCGTCGAAGACGTATGCGGCCGAGCAGACCTCGATGCTCACCATGAGGGCGAGCCGTCCGGGGTGCGTGCTCGCCCAGCCGGTCACCGCGGCGAGCGCGTTGAGCCCGGCGTTGCACCCCATGCCGACCACGTCGAGTCGCCCGCACGAGGGCCGCAGCCCGAGGTCCTTGATCAGCAGTGCGCTGAAGCCGGGTGCGAGGAACCCGGTCGTGGAGACGCACGCCAGGAACGCCACCTCGTCCGGATCCGCGTCGAGCCGCTTCAGACACGCCTCGATCGCCTCCCGGCCGATGAGGAGCCCGCTGGAGACGTGCTTGCGGAGCAGATCGCCCTGTGTCTCCGTACGCGGCGTGCCGTCCGTGCCGCGTGGCGGCAGGGTGAGATGGCGGCGCTCGATCGCGCTGTTGAGGAAGACCGACCGGACCCTGGGATCGGTCACCCCGAAGATCGAGAGCAGTTCTTCCTGTGTGTACGAGGCCGGCGGCACGGCGGTCCCGACCGACGCGATCCGTGCGAGAGAGCCGCTGATCCGGGTCATCGTCTACTCCTCTCCGCGGTGTCAGCCGAGGCCGAGGTAGTCCTCGGGGCCGCCGTCGCGGACGGTGTCGAGCGTGAAGCAGTGGAAGCCGCCGCCGAACAGCCGTCGATGGCGGTGGCGCACCGGGACGACGGTGAACCCGTGCTGCTCCAGGGTCCGCATGAGTTCCGGGCATGCACTGTTCACCAGAACCGTCGACGGGTCGACCGACAGGACGTTGAGGTCGATGAACGGGCTGGTGAGCACCAGGTCGTCGTCCTCGTACTGCGGGAAGTTGTTCTTCCCGGGCGGCGGCGGCACGATCAGGTCCCAGCTCCGCAGCGCTTCCGGGAGGAAGTCCAGCACCTCCTTATTGCGCACCAGCAGCGTGCCGGGCCGCAACGCCAGCACCATGCTGTCGATATGGCTGTCGCTGAGCCGGTGCACCCGGTGGATACGGAACCGGCCCTCCAGATGCCGTTCCAGCCAGTCACAGGCCAGGGCGTGGTTGGCCGTGGAGATGTTCACGACAATGTCCCGGCCCAGCCGCAGGCACTGTGCCCCGTCGAACATCATCTCGAAGCCCACGTCGTACACGGAGGGCTGCGGATTCTCGATCGGCTCCGTGGGGCCGCCCACGTTGCTGCTCCGGGCGTACGACAGGTCGAAGGAGGCGTCCGTCAGCAGCGGGCGGGGCATCACGGTCCACCGGGCGCCCTGCCGGAAGTACTCGGCGAAGACCGGCGTGAGGAACTGGGTCTCGAAGTAGCGGGAGCGGATCATGGGCGGGGTTTCGATGATCTCGTCACCGAGGACCAGGGTGTTGTCCCGGACGTTCAACGGGGGCACGACGGCCGCCGACCAGGCGGGGGTGCGGACCTCCGTGGTGGCCGCGTCGACGTCCAGCGGCCGGTGCACCTTCACCGACAGGGACTCCAGGGTGGCGGCGATGCCCTCGACGTCCTCGATGAGTTCGTCCACGTACCGCTGTTTGATGGGGGAGCGGGCGGCGGTGCCGCCGGTGCTGAGGCGCGGATAATACCACTCGGAGCGGACGATGTTGTCGTGGAAGAACAGGTCGAACGACAACTCCCGTTCGTGGGAGGTGTAGTTCACGGCGGATCCGACGACGACCTCCTTGAGCGGGGACCATTCGTCGAAGCTGTTCAACCGCATGCTGCGTTCTCCTTGCCGGTGGGGTCGGTACGTGCGGCGGTGCCGCCGGGGCCGAACAGGTCCTTGAGCCGTTGCTCGTACACGGCCGCGTGGGCCGGGTCCTCGGCGATCACGCACTGCATGATCGAGTGGTCCCTCAGGTCGAGGGCGCTGCTGAAGACCACCCCGGTGCGGGTCGAGGGGTCGTAGGCGAGGCCGGTCTCGGTGAGCGCTGTGACGGCGGAGGCGAAGGAGCGGGCCGACCAGCCGTCGGGCCAGATGCACTCGACGACGACCCGGTCGTCCGCGTGGTCCAGGCCCGCCAGCCGGGCGCCGATGACCGCGTAGGTGTGGGTCGACATGGTGACGCGGCCGTTGTACTCGGTGAAGAACAGTTCGCCGTCGGGGCTCAGGACGGCGTCCGCGCTGAGGCGCCCGCGGTACCCCATGGCGTGCAGCGGGACGCACAGCCGCCGTCCGTGCGCGACGAGGTCGCAGGCGGTGTCCCGTTCGAGTCCCTGCGCGGGCACCACCTGCGCCTTGGCTAGCGGCGCCATGATCATTTCGCCGGTGCCGCCGAACTCGACACCGTCGTCGGTGATCAGGAACTCGGCGAACAGGGAAGTGCTGCCCGGGTAGTAGCGTTCTACGACGACCGGGTCGCGGCCGTCGCGGCTCAGTTCCGCCCACCGCTCCTCGAGATAACCCTGTGTGTCGGAGGCACCCGTGAGGGTCAGTGTCCGGCGGCCGCCGACGGGCGGGACGCCGGGGACGCGGCTGAGTATCTCGTTGCCCTTGCCGCCGAGCGAGTAGTCCTGCTTGACGATGACCGGCGCGTCCGCGTCGAGCAGTTCGGTGATCGTGGACGCGGCGCGTTCCCGGGTGGCGCAGACCGCGCCTTCGGGTATCGGTACGCCGGCGCCCGCCGCCACCGCCCGGAACACCGCCTTGCTGTTGACCAGGGTGCCGCCGCTCTGGGCGGCGAAGCCGAGGCCCGGGAGCGCGTTTTCGGCACCGAGGGCGCGGGCCAGTGCGGCCACCGAGGTGTCCGGCCACAGGGCGAGGATGTCCGTGACGGGACGGCCCGCCAGCGCCCGGCGCAGTGCGCCGAGGAAGGCGGGATCCGCCAGCCGGTCGGCGGTCAGCAGGTCCTCCCCACCGGCCCCCGGTGCCGGGACGACCACCTCGAGGGTGGCGCGCCGGGTGCCGGTGAGCGAGGTGACGTAGGCGAGGAAGTCCTCCTCGGGGTGGACGGGGAGGACGAGGACATCGCCGTCCTGGGCGAACCACACCAGCCGCTGTACCGACCAGGAGGCGGCGATACGGGTGAAGAGGTCTTCGTTGAAGTCGTTGCCGATGAGTAGCCGTGTCAAGGGCGTTCCCCCTCCGTGGAGACGCTCGGTGTGTGCCCTTGGGGTCAACCGCAGCCGCCCCGGACGCTGCCTCCTTCGCCGGTCGCGCCGGTCGCCGGGCCGCCCGCGTTGGCGTTGGCGAGGATGTGCTCCTTCGTCATCCCCATGAAGTGGATGACGATCTCGTGGTTGGTCGACGTGACCGCGGACTCCGACCCGGTCCGGTAGTAGAGGTCGAGGACGCACGGCGAGGGGGAGAGGTCGGGTTCCCGGTCCGCGCGGAGGGCGGCGACGATCGCGGGCACGTCATAGGCCAGCCGGACGTCCCTGCGTACGTAGTACTGCTCGTCGCGGATGACCTCGACGGGCAGTTCCTCGTACGCGGTCCCGGAGTGGTCCGGGCGGAAGACGGGCTGGGTGAGCAGGTCGTAGCGGAACACCTCGTCGAGGACCGGCCGGAACCGCTCGGGCACGAAGGGGCGGACCGCCTCGTCCCACCAGCGGTGCAGCAGCCGCACGGCCTCCGGATCGGTGTAGAAGTAGCTGATCGCCGCGCCGAAGGACTCGGTGCCTCCGACGGCGGTCGCGCAGTACTCCCGTAACGGCACGGCCGCCGGATCGTCGGCCTGCGCCATCCAGTCACCCAGGTTGGTCAGCACCTGTGACTGGGTCAGGCCGGCGAAGTGCCGGAGCGAGCCCCAGATGTGGCGGAACACCGCGTTCTCGGCGACCACCCGGGCCCAGAACAGAAAACGCTGCATGTACTGGTTGTCGGCGAAGGTCATGGTGTTGTGGGCGAGCACGTACTCGAAGTCGTCGCGGTCGCCGCGGGTCGCCGTGATCCCGAAGAGCTCCTTCTTCTCCATGTAGTCGGTGTTGGGGAGTAGCAGGATGGGGTAGACGGCAATCCTGGACACGCGCCGGGCGAGGCGGTCGTAGCCCTCCATGAAGGACTCCACGGTCTCTCCGGGGGCGCCCCAGATCAGCTCGGCGTAGCAGTCGAGGCCCTCCCGGTCGAGCCAGGCCGCCAGATCTTCCCACTCGTTGACCTTCATGTTGCGCCGGTTCATGGTCTCCAGCGCGCTGTCGCTGAGGGTCTGGAGGGCCAGCGTGAAGGAGCTGTGCATGCCGGCCTCCTTCATCCGCTGGACGATCCTGAAGAACGTCTTGGACTTGTTCTTGGCCCAGGAGGTCTCCAGGGCGCGCGGGAAGCCGTAGGTGTCCCGGGTCTCGATCAGCGCCTCGACGAACTCGAGGTCGCCCGGCAGCAGTCCGAAGTTGGCGTCGCAGGCCACAATGGTGTGCACCTTGAGCTTGGCGAACAGTTTCAGCTCGCGGCGGAGCCGCTCCGTGGAGAAGGCGCGGACCTTCTGGCCGACGGCGCCGCCCCAGTAGCAGAAGGCGCACTTGTAGGGGCAGCCGCGGTTGGTCTCCATCAGGGCCACGTCGTACCGGAACTCGCCGTTCTCGTCGGTCAGTTCCAGCGCGCCGGTGAGGAAGGGCGAGGGGATCTGCTCGAGGTTGTCGAGGCGCGGGCGCTCCTCGGTGGTGACGACCTTGCCGTCCGGCGCGCGGTAGGAGATCCCGGCGACCGAGCCGAGGGCGTGCCGGTCCGCGCCCGTCAGCCGGGCCCGGACCAGCTCTCTGAACGTCAGCTCGCCCTCCCCGTTGACCACGACGTCCACCTCGGGAAACATCCGGAAGACACGGGCCGCCTGGTTGGTCACATGGGTGCCGCCGAACACGACGAGGCCTGCCGGGTTGAGCTGTCGGAAGGTGGCGGCGAGCGCGCCGAAGGACTGGTAGTTCCACCCCAGTACAGAGAAGGCGAGAATGTCGGGCGGGCCCTCGCTGAAAAGCGCGTTGGCCATGACCGCATTCGTGGTTCCGCCCCGGAAGTTCTTGATGGAGACCTCGATGTGGGGGCTGATTTCGTCGTCGGCCATGAGGGTCGATTTCAGATATCCGGAAGCCAGCGGCATCGACTCCAGTGGCATTTCCCAGACGCCCTGCTGCACCAGGAAGATGGTGGTTTTGCGGTCTTCGGAACCTGTCACGCGTGCTCCTCGCATCGAGCGTCGGAACAAATGAAGATGAGTCGCAGGTTTCGCGCCGTTTCCTTATGCTCAAGGGCTGTTGATCTCGATGTCAACCCTGTCGGGCTGCCTGGTCGGGGAGGACTGCAGAATGGCTTGTTTCACCCGACAACTTGTTGCTCGGCATATCATTTTCGGCCTCGAAACCCGAAAATCGGTCATTCTGTGCCGGTGTGAGCGTCGTTGACCCTGTCCGAGATGGCGTGTTAGCCTCCCCGAGGTCTTGTCGATCTCAACATCAGTCACACCCTTGAAAGGGGCCATTTAGCTGAT
Organism: Streptomyces poonensis; assembly: GCF_014650915.1. Taxonomy (GTDB): domain Bacteria; phylum Actinomycetota; class Actinomycetes; order Streptomycetales; family Streptomycetaceae; genus Streptomyces; species Streptomyces poonensis. The sequence continues at coordinate 43,488 of NZ_BMVW01000026.1, forward strand.
GGGCGATTCGCAAGAATTTGACCGCGTATACGAAAGATTCCAGCTCATCGTGAACGGGCCGGCGCTTTTCAACGCCGTCGTCACGGCTCTGGAGCTGGATGTGCTCCCCTTCGTTTCACGCCACCCGGGTGCCACCTTCGAGGAGCTGCGGGATCACGTCGGAATCGAGCCGCACAAACTGCGCGTGCTGATGCTGGCGTTGTGCGCCACCGAACTGGTGGAGCGGCGCGACGGCGGATACGTGAATTCACGGGTCGCCGAGGAGCATCTGGTGACCGACAGCCCCGAGGGATGGCGGGACACGCTTCTCGGCTGGCGGAAGTTCCAATACCCGGCCTTCCCGCACCTGACCGACGCCCTGCGGACCGGAAAGAACGAGGCGGCGCTCGCGTCCTATCCCGGGCCGGGAAACACACTTTACGACCGGCTGGCGAACGACCCGGAACTGGTGGCGAGCTATCACGACTCCATCGGGCCGTTCACCCATCTCTTCGCCCACGCACTCCTGGACAACGCCGAGATCGCCGAGGTCGGCCGACTGCTCGACGTCGGCGGCGGCGACGGCACGACCGCGATCAAGTTCGTCCGGCGGCACACACACGCCACGGTGACCATCTTCGACATGCCCAGCGTGTGCCGGCACGCCGAGAGCGGACTCCCGGACGATGTGAAGGGCCGGGTGCTGACGTACCCCGGGGACATCTTCGAGGACGACTTCCCCGGTGGCTTCGACGGCATCCTGTTCAGCCACTCCATGGAAGTCTTCTCCCCCGAGCACAACGGCAGGCTGCTGGCGAAGGCCTACGAGGCGCTGCCCCCGGGCGGGAAGATCTTCCTCTACAACATGTGTGCCCCCGACGACGAGAACAGCGGACTGCTCTCCGCCCGGCTCTCGCTCTTCCTCAACGTCCTGGCGAGCGGCGAGGGCATGGCCTACCCGCCCAAGGACTACGAGCGGTGGCTGACGGAGGCCGGCTGCGACAGCGTCCGCTCGTACACCGGGCTGCCGTATGAGCACGCGCTCGTCGTCGGCGTCAAGGGATGACCACCAAGCCACCCAGCAGGGGAGGACCCCGACGATGACGTCGCCCCCACGTCCGGCCGGCACCGAGACCACGTCCGGCAACCTGATCCTCGATCACTACGAGTGCTTGCCCGCAGTGGTGGCCGCTTGCGTCACCGACCCGAGTCCCCGCCTCGAGGCCGAGGGGTTCCGCCCCGGCTTCGCCTTCCCCGCGCTCGACCCGGCCACCCGCGCGTACTACTCCGCGGCCACGGCGCGCTGGCAGCCCCTCGGGACGTACCGGGACCGCCCGCTCACCCTCCTGGACCTCACCGGCAACCCGGCGACCGGGACGACCAAGACGTTCGCTTCCCTCCTCATCGTTGCGCGAGCCGTCGAACACATTCGGCGCACCGGCACACCCGTCATGCTCTTCACCCCGACCTCGGGGAACAAGGGCACCGCACTGCGCGATGCCGTCCTGCGCGCCCTGGAAGCCGGCCTGGCCGAACCCCACGAACTGCGGATCACCACGCTCGCCCCTCTGTCCAGCCACGCCAAACTCCGCCGCTCCCGACTGTCCACGGACAGCGAACTCCAGGCCCTCAACCCCCTGCTGCTCCTCGACTCGGAGCGGCCCGAGGACGTCAAGCCCCTCGCCCGCGCCTTCGCCGACGCCCGTGCACGGGCCTGGGCGCGGGAGACCGGCGGACGGCTGTGGTTCTCCCTGGAACTGGAGAACTACCTGATCGCCGACGCCGCCCGGGCCTTCTTCGAGAACCGCGTCGACCCCTGCGACCACGGCCCCAGGAGGCTGCACGCGCACGCCGTCTCCAGCGCCTTCGGGCTGCTCGGCTACCACCGGGGCCGTACCGTCCTGGAGGAGTCCGGCGAGTCCTCGCCCGAGAGCCGGCCCGCCTCCCTCCTCGTGCAGCATCTCAACACCCCCGACATGGTGCTCAGCTGGAAGTACGGCAGCTTCGACCGGTCCAGGCTGCCCCGCTACACCCTCGACACGGCCACCGGGCTCCACGTCCAGCACGAGGACCCCTCCTTCCCGCGGACCGTGCACCGGCTCGACGAAGTGCTCGACCCGACCTTCTACACCCAGCGCCCCGCGACCTCCCCGGCCATGAACGAGCTGATCGGCCGACACGGCGGGGCGGGCATCGTCGTCTCGCTCCAGGAGTGCCTGGAGCGCTATCCGCTGGTCTTCGGGCTGCTCGCCGACACCGCCGCCCGGCTCCCCGACGACCCGCGCACCCTCACCGAGTGGTCGCTCGTCATGGCACTGACCGGCGTCCTCAACGCCATCGACCGCGACCTTGTCGGCGACGGCCCCGTCGTCGTCCACGGCAGCGGCACCTACGCCCGCGGCGACTACGACGCGGTCGGCGCCGCCGACTACCACGTGGTGCACTCGGTCGAGGACGTGGCCGCCGCGGTGTGGAAGCGTTGAGCGGCGCGCCTCACCTGGTCGTGCTGGGCACCGGGTCGCTGGCCCGTTCGGTGTGCTGCTCGCTGGCCGCCACCCGGTCGGGCCCGCTGCGCGTCACCGTCGCGGGCCGCGACGTGCGAGCCGCGGACGAGATCGCCTATCTGGCCGGAAGCAGAGCCCTGCTGTCGGGCGCACCCATCGACTTCGACGCGGCGTACGTCGATCCCGGCAGCCCCGCCGTCACGGAACTGCTGGCCCGCACCAGCCCCCGGCTGCTCGTCGTCTGCGCCTCCTCCCAGTCGCCGTGGGAACGCACCCGGCACCCCAGCGCCTGGACCGACCTGATCGCGGAGGCCGGGTTCGGCCTCACCCTGCCTCTGCAGGCGGAGATACCGGTACGGGCCGCCCGCGCCGTCGCCGACGCCGCCCCCGACACCCTGCTGATCAATGCCTGCTTCCCCGACGCGGTGAACCCCCTGCTCAAGACACTGAACCTGCCGGTGCTCTGCGGCATCGGCAACGCCGGCCTGGTGGCGGCATCTCTCGGCCACGCCCTCGGTCTCGGCCCCACACCCCGGCTCAAGGTCCTCGCCCACCACGTCCATCTGCACCCGCCCGCCGACCCCGCCGACGAGGCGCGAGCCTGGCTCGACGGCGCACCCCTTCCCGACGTGACCGCACTACTGACCCGGCAGCGCACCACCGACCGGGAGCGGCTGAACCTCGTCACCGGACACACCGCGGCCCTCCTGATCGCCGCGCTCGCGCACGGCCACACGCTGTACACCTCGCTCCCCGGCCCGCACGGACTGCCCGGCGGCTACCCCGTGACGGCGCGCGACGGCACGCTGACCCTCGACCTTCCGCCGCTCCTCACCGAGCAGGAGGCCACCGAATGGAACCAGCGCGTCGGCACCGGCGACGGAGTGACTGTCCACGACGGCCGGGTCCGCTTCACCGGACCGGCCCAGGCAGCCGTCACCGCATACGCCCCCGCCCTGGCGGAGGGCTTCGCGGCCACCGCGCTCGACGAGGCACAGACGGAACTGAAGACCGTACGCGACCGGCTGCGCCGGCGTGCGGCACGGCCTCGGCTGGAGGAACGATGCCCTTGAGCGCACTGTGGGACGGCCTCGGCTATCGCTGGCGCAACGGCGACGGACGCATCGTCCTGGGCGCCCACCGCGCCGTCGACGCCCTGCACGGTACCCGCCCGACCGGCCTCGTCTCCCACACGGCCGAGGGGGAACTGACCATCGGCTGCCGGGGCCCCGCGGAGAGCGTCGGACTGACCCTGCCGTTCCTGGAGGAACGTCGCGAGCCCCACGCGGGACCCGCCGTCCGCCGGACCACCGGTGCCGCGGCCCTCACCGCCACCCCCGATCTGCTGGTGCTCGCCTGCACTGCTGCCAAGGCACGACGTCTCCCCAGCCGCCAGGCGCTGCTGCTGCCGCTGCGCCTCTCGCTCCAGGTCCCCGTCGGCGGCGGCACCGCACCCCTGGAGCGGGTGTCGGCCAAGGACCGCGGCCATTACCGCCGTCAGCGCACCCGCCGTACCTGGACCCTCGAACGCGCCACAGGCACGGCCGACTTCGACTTCTTCTACGACCGTATGCACCAGCCCACCATGGCCCACCGGCATGGCGCCGCCGCCCGCTCCGAACCCCGCGGCAGTGCGTACTCCTGCATCTTCCGCGGGGGAGCCCTCCTCTTCCTGCGCGACTCCGGCACCCGCGTGGCGGGCATGCTGTGCAAATGGGAGCGGTCCGGGCGCAAGCTGGTGATCCGGCTGGCCGGAGTGCTCGACGGTGACACCACCCACTACCGCTCCGGCGTCTCGATGGCCTTGTACATCGAAGTGCTCGACTGGGCCGCCCGCCACGGCGCGGACACCGTGGACCTCGGCGGCTGCGAACCCTTCCTCAGCAAGGGCACCTTCCAGTTCAAGCGGAAGATCCACCCAGAGGTCTCACTCCCCGCCAATCACTGGGGCGGGCAGCGGATCTGGCTCCGGGCGCGCCGCGACAGCGAGCCGCTGCGCGACTTCCTGGTGAGCAATCCGCCGGTCGCCGTCGACGGCCGGGGGACGCTGCGGCCCGTCTACTTCCACGACCACGACCGGCCGCCCCGAACCGGCCTGCGCTGGCGGACCCCGGGTCTGGCCGAGCCGCGGTTCGTCGACCTCGACCAGTTCCTCGCCGGCGCGCTCCCCGCCCGGCCGGACCGACGGAGGGAGTACCGGTGACCGAACGGGCACTCACCCGCCCCGGCACCGCCCGGTCCGCTCTCGTACGCCGCTGGCCGGTGTCCGAGGTGCTCCGGACGCTTCAATACGAACTGCGCGACTGCGGCACCCGTATCGAGACCGAGCGGGCGCCCCTGGAGCCGTTCGTGCTGCCCGGACCCGCGTACGACGAGTTGTTCACCGCCGCGACCGGGCTGCTGGCCCTGCTGCGCCGCGCGGTGCTGGAGTCGGCGCCGACCCGCGCCGGGAGACTGGCGGCGCTCGGACTCGCTCCCGACGGCGACGACTACCCGCTCTTCACCGACGATGACCCCTTCGAGGAGCGCTACTGCGCCGCGATGGCCCGCCCCGACGTGATCCTCGGCCCGCAGGGCCCGCGGTTCATCGAGTTCAATGTGAGCGGCGCGTTCGGCGGCCCCGCCGAGACCCATCTGCTGTCCCGCGTCTGGACCGAGGTGTACGGCGGCCACGACGGCGCTCCGTTCACCGGCCACGACCCGTTGGAGGCGCGCGCCGCCTTCTTCGACCAGGTTTGCCAGGACCTCGGGCTGCCGCGTGCGGTCGCCCTGGTGGGCAGCCCCTACGAACAGGACCAGGCGGCCACGTCGCGTTACTACGACATCGAGGTCGACGTCCTGCGGCGCCGCGGTCTGCGCGCCGAGTTCTTCGAACCGGACCGGCTGCCCCATGGCCTCGGCCTGCCCGAACGGCTGGACTTTCCCGTCGGCCTGCGCTACTTCGCCACCGCCGACTGGACCAGCCGCGGCCAGTCGCTGGACCCGGTGCGATCGGTGCTGGCCGCGGGATGCCTGCTGCTTCCGCCGCAGAGCAGCTATCTGCTCGCCAACAAGAAGGTGCTGGCCTGGCTCTCCGAGGGGCTGCCCTGGATGACCGGGGCGGACCGCGCGCTCGTGGGGCGGTACGTCCCCTGGAGCAGAGTCGTGGGCGACACCAAGGCGGACTGGCACGGGCGCACGTTCGACCTGCCCGAACTCCTCCTGTCCGCCAGGGAACGGTTCGTCCTGAAGAAGGCCATCGGCATGATGGGCCGCGAGGTCCTCATCGGCCTGCTGAGCACTCCCGCGCAGTGGGCGGCCGAGCTGGAACGCGCCCTCGCCGAGGGGGACACGATCGTCCAGGAGTACACCGAGTCGGTGCCGTACGAACTGGAGATGTGCGACGCGTCGGGGACCCGCGCCGAACGGGTCGCCGTCGCTCCCGTTCTGAGTCCCATGGTGTTCGGTGGCCGGCCGGGCGGCTGCTACGCCCGCTACTTCCCCTCGGGGGAGAGCGGTGTGGTCAGTGTCTACGGGCAGGGCGCAATGGAGAACGCCGTACTGAGAGGAGTACAGAGGTGACACGGAGCACCGTCGAACAGGGCACCGGCCTGCGGGTCAGGCGCCTCACGGGCAGTATCGGCGCCGAGGTCACCGGCGTGGACGTCCGCGCGGCGGACGGCGCGACGGCCGAGGCGGTCGCGCGGCTCGTCGAGGAACACGGAGTGCTGTTCTTCCGTGGCCAGTCGACGGATCCGGCTGACCTGACCCGGTTCGCCTCCCTGCTGGGCCCGCTGCAACCCGCCCACCCCCTCAAGCCCGGACTCGCCGGCCATCCGCATGTGCTGGCCAACCAGACGGGCGGGGTGACCGCGGAGGACACTCGCTGCCGCGACCGCTACAACCGGCATGCCACCAACTGGCACGTGGACTGCACCTTCCTCCGCGACGTCCCGGTCTACTCACTGCTCCAGGCCGTGACCGTGCAGCCGTTCGGCGGGGACACCCTCTTCGCGGACCTCGCCGGCGCTTACGACGGCCTGGCCCGTCCCCTGCGAGACCTCGCAGACCGGCTCAGCTGCCCGCACGACGCCAAACTCCTGTACAGCGACTGGCTGCTCCCCGGCCACGACGAGGAGAGCAGGAACCGGCTGCTCGCCCTGCCCGTCGTCACCCACCCCCTGGTGGCCGTCGCCCCGGGAACCGGCCGCAAGTCGCTCGTCCTCAACCCGAACTGCGTGACCGGCATCGACGGGTTCTCCCAGTTGGAGAGCAGCACCCTGCTGGACCTGTTCCTCGCCCACACCCTGGTCCCTGAACGCACCGTCCGCTGGAAGTGGGACGAGGGTGACATCGCCGTCTGGGATAATGTGCGGCTGCTGCACAACTATGTACTCGATCACGGCTCGGGTGAACGGCTGATTCAGCGTGCGATGGCGGGCGCCGCCCCGCTCGTCGGCCCGGAGGGCGGCACGAGCAGGGCACTGCCGGCTGTCTGAGCCGCCCCGGAAGCCGAGCGACCCCGATTGACGGAGCCGAAGTGGACGAAACGAAACCCTCGAAGCGCACACCCCGCCGACGCTTACTGGCCGACACCCGTCCTTTGAGGGTGTCCCCCGAGTACCGCCGGCTGTGGGTCGGGCAGTCGCTCTCGGCGATCGGCAGTCAGATGACGGCGGTGGCACTGCCGTTCCAGGTCTACGCCCTCACCCACTCCACTCTGGCCGTCGGCGCGCTCGGCCTGACCACGTTCGTCCCCCTGGTCGTCATGGGGGTGCTGGGCAGCACTCTGGCGGACGCCTTCGACCGGCGCAGACTCGTCCTGATCACCAGCAGCGGCCTGTCCGTCGTCGCTCTGCTACTGGCCGCACAGGCGGTGCTGGACCTGCGCAATGTGGCGCTGCTGTACACGCTCTCTGTCCTGCACTCCTGTCTGTTCGCCCTCGACCAGCCCGCCCGGCGGGCCTTCATCCCCCGGCTGCTGCCCGCGGAACACCTGCCCGCCGCCGGCGCGCTGTCCCAACTCTCCTTCCAGGCCAGCATGACCGTCGGACCGTTGGTGGCCGGTGTCGTTATCGCGACTGCAGGCCTCGAGACGGCCTATGTGCTCGACGCCGTCACCTTCCTCGTCGGCCTGTACGCCGTGCTCCGGCTCCGGGCGATGACCCCCGAGGGCGGCGGCCCGGGCCCCGGTGTGGCCGCCGTGGTGGACGGTGTGCGCTTCGCCCGTCGACACCCGCTGATCGCCGCCGTGTTCCTGGTCGACCTGAACGCGATGGTGCTCGGCGCACCGCGCGCCCTCTTCCCCGCTCTCGCCGAGACCCGCTTCGACGGCGGCTCGCAGACGCTGGGCCTGCTCTACGCAGCCCCTGCCGTGGGAGGGATCCTCGCCTCCGTGTTCTCCGGGTGGCTGGGCCATACCCGTCGCCAGGGCAGGGCGATGATGGCGGCGGGCGCGCTCTGGGGCCTGGCCCTGATCGGCTTCGGGCTCAGCACCGCCCTGTGGCTGGCACTGCTGATGCTGATGGCCGCGGGCGCATGCGACGTCGTCAGCGATGTCTTCCGGACCACGGTCCTTCAGGTCAGCACACCCGACCAGCTGCGCGGCAGGCTCAGCGGCCTGGACTTCGTGGTCAGCGCGGCCGGCCCCCGGCTCGGCGAACTCCGGTCGGGCGCGGTGGCCCAGTTCACCTCCCCCGTGACCGGAGTGGTGAGTGGCGGCGTCTCCTGCGTCGTTGGGGCGGTGATCCTCGCCTGCGCGTTCCCGGCGCTGCGCCGCTACGACGCCCGGTCCGCCACGACCGGTAAGGCAACGGGGGAGAAGGAGAACGAGGCGGCTGTGCAGGGCTGAGCTCGGCTATCACACGAACGACGGACTGCCCCTCGAAGCCGACCGCGCCGCCGCCGGAGCCGGGCGGAGCGGTCTCATGCGGGCCGTCGCAGAGGTGCGGCCCCTGCCGTGCGCAGAACTTCGAGTGCCGGGGTACCGGGATCATTCGTGGGCGTTGATCGTGCCGGCCCTGGAGGACCGGCTCCGGCTCCACCCCTGGCTACCGGTGGTTTGTCAGGGCGGGGGCAGGTAGGGGTTGAGTCGTTGGCCGTGGCTGACGGCGTCGATCAGGTCCGGCAGTGGTGCCGGCGGGGGCGTGCTGGACCAGGCTTTCCACCAGCGTTGCAGCATGATGGCCGGGGTCAGCCGGCTGCGGCCGGCCCGCGGAGTCTGTGGCCAACGGGGCCGCCGGGCGGCCGGATGCCCCCTCTCTGGCGGCGGGTCGGGGGCCGGGGGCAGACCGGCATGCCGGCAGAAGGAGAACGCGCGGTTGACCAGGGTCCGACGGCGGCGGATCGCGCGGTCGGTGCGGATCTGGGAGTCGGCCCAGCCCAGCTCGTCCTTGACCTGCTTGTGGCTCTGCTCGATCCAGTCGCGGACGCCGTGGATCCGCACCACCTCAGCGAGATCGGCGGGCGCGTGAGGCGACTCGGCGACTCGTGGGCCGCCGTGGCGGGGCAGGTCGGTGACCAGGTACCAGGTGCTCTTCTCCGGCAGGCCGCATGCTGCGGGGCCGGGGCGACGGCGGCCGGGCGCGGTGCGGGCAGCCTGACCGGGGCCACGGGCGCGGTCCTGAGCGGCGGCAGCCTGCCGGGCGCGGACCTGCTCCCACTCGTGCACCTTTGCCCATGCCCTGGCCGTCAGGTCCTGGTGCGACTGCTGCCGGGTCGCCGCTCCACCTCCGAAGCCCCGGGCACCGCGGCGTCAACAGCCACGTCTTCGCCCGGCACACCCTGGACGGCGCCGAAGTCGGGGCCGCCCTGCTCGACTGCGTGGTCCGGCTCGGCCGCCTGGCTGCCCGGGCGCAGCCAGGCGGCCCGGGCACCGCAGATGACGCTGCGCTGCGCCGGCGGGGCCGGCTGGGGAAAGATCCGCCGCCTGACCGCGGCCTCCGCGTACGACGACCTGCGCGCGATGGCCTACCGGCTGCTGGGCCGCCGCCGGCCTCCAGCGCTCCCGCCTCACCGGCATCGCCCTCACCGCCCAGGACCTGGCCGACGCCGACCCGGTCGCCGAGCAGCTCAGCTTGTCCTACCGTTCTGACGCGGGCCCACGCCGGTCATTCGTAGGATCGGTGAGCCCGAGGACTCCGGGTATGGGAGTGAGCTTGTCGCCGCTCGATGGCTGAAAGGACTTGGCCGACCGGAGCCCGTGACGGTCACAACCGCTCATTGGGATACGCGACTTGATCGCTGTGTCGCTGTGTAGGACAACGTCGGCAAGGCCGTCCGCGGGACCGCAAAGCGAACAGCTGACGGAGGCGGCCATGTTCACGATCTGGGCCGGGGTCGACGTAGGCAAGGAGCATCATCACTGCGTGGTGCTCGACGCCCAGGGCGAACGGCGGCTGTCGCGCCGCGTCGGCAACGACGAGCCCGAGCTGCTGGAGCTCATCCGGGAGGTGCTCGCACTCGCCGACCGGGGCGAGGTGCTGTGGGCGATGGACACCAATCACGGCAGCGCCGCCCTGCTCATCGGGCTCCTGCTCGACGCCGGGCAGCCGATGGTGTACCTCACCGGCCTGGCCGTCCACCGCGCCTCGGCCGGCTACCGCGGCCAGGGCAGGACCGACGCCAAGGACGCCCACGTCATCGCCGGCCAGGCCCGCATGCGCCAGGACCTCGGACTCTTGCGGCTCGGCGACGAAACCGCCGTCGACCTGCGCATCCTCACCGGCCGCCGCCTCGACCTCGTCAACGACCGTACCCGGCAGATCAACCGGCTGCGCGAACAGCTCCTAGAAATCTTCCCGGCACTGGAGCGGGTCCTGCCCCGCAAGGGCCGGGGTCCGGTCATGCTGCTGACCGGCTACCAGAGGCCGGGCGCGATCCGCCGCACCGGTGTCCGCCGCCTCGAATCCTGGCTGAGCAACCGGGGCGTCAAGAACGCCTCCGAGCTCGCCCGCGCCGTCATCGAGGCGGCCGAAGCCCAGCACATCGCGCTGCCGGGCGAGCGGCTCGCGGCCTCCATGGTGGCCCGCATCGCGAAGGGTCTGCTGGCTGTCAGTTACTTATGTAGTTGCAACATGAGGAGGCCCCTGACCTGTGATGCGCTAGTTCCAGCTACAGGAATTCGATGGGCTCTGAACTGCAGTGATGGCAACTATCGTTGTTGGATCATGCCGCTGACCTGCGATGCGGTAGATAGGTAGAGCAACGTTGCAACTGCATTCGTAAAGCCCCTGATTGCGAGGGAGTGTGGACAGGTCGATCGTTTGTCGTGTACATCCCCATGGGGGCCTGCCTGGGGCCGCAGGAGGACAGGGGCAACACGATGACGAGCCCTACCCGGACCATGTCGACGGCGTTGCTGATGGCCTGGGCGGCGGGCGAACCCTCACTGCGCGAGCACGAGGGACAGGTGTCAAGGCCGTAGGCGAACAAGTCACCTCAAAGTGTAGGAATCTGACGAGCACTCTCGGATTTCAGGAGTTCTCTCGGCAATCTGCCTGTCTGTGACGGATTCCGGGACTCGCCGCTTCTCCCTCATCACGGGCGGCGATGTCGCTGCGCAGAACCGGCCTGGCAGGTACCGTGAGCCCGAGCCGGGCCTGGCTGACGTCCTGACGCTGCAACGGCAGAGCGCGGCGACCGTGTCCGCTGAAGCCGAGCGCGCGCTCTTCCAGGACTCTCTCGCTGAAGACGTGTGGGCGCGGGATGTCGCGGGGCTGTCGCCCCGGACCCTGGAAGCGCTGGTCCAGCCGGTGCTGGAGATTTGCGCCTACTACGACGTCATGCCGTGGCACCTGAGCTCGCGACAACTGGACGGGTACTTCGCGGGCCCGGGCAAGCGGCCGCGTCCCTCCACGGTGCGATCGAAGAACGCCTTTCTCGAGCAGCGGTATGCCGGTGAGATCAATCGCCGGTTCGGAGCGGTGGTCGAGTCACCCGTCGACGCGTTCAACCGGCCTGTGCACCGGGGGCACTTCGGGCTGCGGATCCCGCCGTCGGCGAGGGCGACGAAGGAATTCTTCGCCGCGTGGCGCGAGGCGCTGCCACGGGCGCGGAAGTACCCGGTGGCGGTCCGCAGCTACGTGATGTCGAAGGTGGCGTACATCTCCGGGGTCCGGGCGGCGGAGCTGCGCCCGGTGCAGCTGGGGGACGTGCATTGGGAGAACGGACAGTGGGGCCGCTTCCTGGTCCACGGCAAGGGGGCCGGCGGTTCCGGACCGCGGGATCGCGAAGCGTTCCTCTTCGCTGAGGGACGCGAACTGTTGTGGTGGTATGTCGAGGAAGTGAGGGGTGAGTTTGCGGATGATCCCAGTGATCCGCGTGCGCCGCTGTTTCCCTCCGAGCGGCTGGCGAAGTCCCTGGCCGGCATAGAGGGCCTGCCCGCGCCTCCGGTGGTGCCGGACACTTTCCGGCGCGCGCTGAAGATGGCCTCGCGCGAGCATCTGCGCGGCCCGGTCAGCGTGCTTTTCCCGCATCTGCTGCGCCACGCCTGCGCGACCCACAACTATGAGGCGGGGATGCCGTTGTGGGACGTGCAGGTCTTGCTCGGTCACGTCTTTGCCTCCACCACGGTCGGGTATCTCGCGACCGCCCAGGGAGATCCGGAGCGGGCGAGCTTGGAGTCGTCCCGGCGTGCGGTTCGCCGGCTGAGTACGGAGGCGTGAGTCCGTGAAGTGGAATCTGCGCTGGGCCGCGGCCAAGCGGGACATCTGGCGCCCGACGCAGCTGCAGGCGGCCTTCTGGGACGTGGGGTTCACGTCGTCCTTGAGCAAGGTGGCCGCGCTGTGGTCCAACAAGCCGGTCACCATCCGGCTGGAGGGCCTTGACATGATCTGCGCCGCCCTGCAGTGCCCGGTCGCGGACCTGATGGAGGCCGAACCGGTGGCCGCCGTCGAAGACCGCCCCAACACCGAGCAGCGGGCTGTTGGAGACGGCGGTCCCGCTCGCCCGGCTCCGCGGCCGGGCGGTGGCGGACCCCGCCGCCGGCTCCCGCCGAACTGATGGGAGTCAGCCATGATCAGGGGCTTTCGACTGGTGGGTTCGTGCCGCACCTGTGCGAGCTGGGGAGCGGTGAACCAGGATGCCCTGTGCCTGCGGTGCGCGTGGGCCTGGCGGCGCGTGCCCTCGGGCCGCGACGGCTGGAGCGACGCCCCGTGCCGCCGCTGCGCCTGGGTCATGCCCGTCACCCGGGCGGGCGTGTGTCTGCCCTGCCTGCTGGCGGTCCGCCTGGGTGAGGAGAATCCCTGGGCTCAGAGCGAACTGCACGGAGAGACCCTGCCCTCGGGGCGGCCGCGCCAGCTCACCCTGTACATCGGGCAGGTCGCGCTGCCGGAGGCCCGACCGCATCATCGACGAGGCGCGCCACAGCGCCGACCCCCTCCGGCTGATGGACTCTTCGGCCTGTCCAGCCGCTCCGCTACCAGTTATGTCCTGTCGGCACACCCAGACAAGGGGGACGGCCCCATCGTCCCGTAGAGCACCGGTCGGATCAGCTGGTCACGAGCACCGCTGGTCGGAACCTTCTGCGGGGTGCTCAGAAGTGTCGCGGACCACGATGCGGGTACGCTCTCCAGTTCGCGCTTCGTCGCCGTACGCGGTCGCGCGTACGCGTAGAGTTCCGATGTCGCATGGCGACCACGCGTTCTCGCTCTGGCTCTCCCCTCACCCTCGCCTCCGGCACATCCTCCCGAGGAGCCCCTGTGAAGCCGTTCCGCCGCTTGTTGACCTCGCCGCTACTGAACGTCCTGGCGGCGCCGAACGGCGTTGACCACTACCTGGCTGCTCTCAATCCCATGTGGTCGACGTGCGAGATCCGGGCCCGGGTCACCCAGATCCAGCACCTGACACACCGGACACGGTGACGCTGGTCCTGCGGCCCAACGCCAACTGGCGCGGCTTCGAAGCGGGTCAGTACGTCCGTCTCGGTGTCGAGGTGAACGGTGTGCGACGCCATCGGTGCTTTTCCCTCGCCTCATCGGCCCACCGCAAGGACCGGTCGATTGAGATCTCGGCGAGAGTCAACCCTGACGGGATTGTGTCGCCCTACCTCAAGCACCGCGCGACGACCGGCGAGATGTACACCGTCTCGCCCGCACAGGGGGAGTTCACCCTGCCCGAGCGACGGCCGGCACACTTGCTGATGATCGGCTCGGGAAGCGGCGTCACTCCATTGATGTCAATACTTCGTACTCTGCACGACGAGCACCATTCGGGTCGAGTCACGTTCCTGCACTACGCACGTACCGAAGCGGACATGCTGTACCGGGACGAACTCGAAGACATGACCCGACACCGCCCGCACCTCACCGTGGTGCGCGCATACACCGCTCAACGCACGGGAGGAGACCTGTACGGGCACCTGTCGGAGGAGCATCTCGCTGCCGTCGGCGTCGATGTCGTCGATGTCGCAGCGGCCGACGCGTACGTGAGCGGGCCGCCGGATCTGGTGGAGACGGTTCGCGGTATCTGGACGGCGCGCGGCTTGGCGGACCGGCTGCATACCGAGAACTTCGCGGCGCCGGTCGCCCCGACCGCTGCGCCAACGACGCACTCCGTGCCGCACGCCAAGGTGATCTTCGCCCGGAGCGGGGTTTCCGCCCCTGCCGCCGGCGTCTCCCTCCTCGAACTGGCCGAGGCCAGCGGTCTGCGGCCGCCCTTCGGGTGCCGTCAGGGCATCTGCACGACATGCACCAGCCGCAAGCTCGGCGGGACTGTACGTCACCTGCTCAATGGTGAGGTGTCGCATGTGGAGGAGGAGCAGATTCGGCTGTGCGTGTCCGCACCGTACGGCGACGTGACCCTGGACCTCTGATTCGGAGAAGCATGCGTACCCCCATCATGCCCGTTCCGCGCCTCACTTCGGAGCAACTCGATGGACTGGCCCGTGACTTGGACGCCGTCCGCGACGCCGTCATGGCCGATCTCGGCACACCGGACGCCGAGTACATCCGTCGACTGTTGCGCTTGCAAGGCCGGTTGGAACTCGCCGGACGCGCCCTGCTCTATCTGGGGTTCCTGCCGCCGGTGTGGGTGGCCGCCGTCGTCTGCCTGGCCGTCTCCTCGCTGTTGAACAGAGAAGAGATCGGCCACAACGTCCTGCATGGCCAGTACGACTGGATGGGCGATCCCGCTCTCAGCTCGCAAAACGTCGAGTGGGAAGGACTGGCGTCCTCCAAGGACTGGCGTCGCTCACACAACTACGTACATCACACGTTCACCAATGTGCTCGGCAAGGACCGGGACATCGGATACGGGATCATGCGTGTGAGCCCGGAGCAGAAATGGCATCCCTACTACCTTGGGAACGGCCTGTACGCGGCCCTGCTCATGCTGCTGCTGGACTGGGGGTTCGCGCTTCACGACCTGGAGGTCGACCGGCTGTTGCGCCGCGAGCGGGCCTGGTCGGAGAACCGCGAGATCCACCGTCGGCTGCGCCGCAAGATCGGCGTCCGCGTGCTGCGCGAGTACGTGCTCTTTCCCGCACTCACCGGCCCGTTCTTCTTCTCCACCCTCGCCGCCAACGCCTGCGCGAAGGTGCTGCGCGATCTGTGGACGTCCGCGCTCATCTTCTGCGGGCACTTCCCCGCCGGCGTAGTGACGTTCACCGAGGAGGAACTGGCCGACGAGGGCAGGGGCCATTGGTATTACCGCCAGCTGCTCGGTACCGCGAACTTCGACGGAGGCAGGTTGTTCCAGATCATGACCGGCCACCTCGGCCACCAGATCGAGCACCACCTGTTCCCTGACATGCCCTCCCGGCGCTACCCACAGATCGCCCCTCAGGTCCGTGCGGTCTGCGACAAGTACGGTCTGCCGTACAACACCGGGCCGCTGCACAGGCAGTTCTTCAGCACGTGGCGGAGCATCCTCAGGCTGTCGCTGCCGAGCCGTGTGGTGACGCGTCGGGGAGCCACGTCTCGCCGACTTGGGCGGCTGCGGGTGCGCACTGACACGGTCGGCCGCAGGTAGGTGACTTGGCGCTTGAGGGCTCGTTTTCCAGCTGCTGCGCCCGAGGACCTCTTCAGCAGGTCCGGCATAGCCGCCCCCCGTCGCACTATTTCGCGTCCACGTCCGTGCCTCATGCATCACATGTGGAGGCCCTGTGCCCTTGTCCCGTCGTGCTCTTATCGGTCTCGCCATGAACGGCTCGCTGGCCGGGCTCGCCGACACGGCCGCCGCCCAAGGCGGCGGCCGCTCAGCCGGCGACAGCCGCCGCGGTCACTTCCGCGCCATCGTGATCGGGTCCGGTTCTGGGGGGTCCGTGGCCGCCCTGCGTCTGGGCCGGGTGGGGGTCGACACGCTGGTCCTCGAACGCGGCCGGGAATGGCCCGTCGCCCCTGAGCGGCCGGTACTCGGCTCCGCGCACGGGATCACCGACACCATGTTCTGGCGGCGTGCCACCGCCCGGTGGCCGGCGATGCTGCCGGTGCCCGTACGGCCGGGTACCGGTGTCATGGAGGTGTCCCAGGAGTCCGGCCTGGACATCGCCTGCGCCGCCGCGGTCGGCGGCGGATCGGTGGTGTACACGGGCGTCACTCTCGCGCCGCCCCGCCGCTACTTCGAAACCCTTTACCCTGCCGGGCTGCGCTACGACGCGTTTCTTCACACCTGCTTCCCCAAGGTTCGCGCCATGCTCGGCGCGAGCACGCTGCCCGGTGACATCTACCGTTCGGCGCCCTTCACCCACTCACGGGTGTGGGACCGCCAGGTGCGACGGGCGAGCTGGCGCACCTTCCCTCTGCACTCGACCTTCGACTGGTCCGTTATCCGCCGTGAACTTGCAGGTGGCGCGCCCTTGTCGGCGACTGTGGGCCAGTCCGACTTCGGCTGCGGCAACGGGGCGAAGAAGTCCCTCACCCGTAGCTACCTGCCTGCCGCGGTGGCCACCGGCCATGTGCGGCTGCGTCCCCACCACGAGGTGGTCTCGCTGCGGCCGAGGCGGCGCGGCGGGTATCTCGTGGGCGTGCACCGGCTGGACACCGACGGTTCGGTCGTAGGGGAACGGGAGTTGAGCTGCGACATGCTGTTCGTGGCGGCCGGGACGCTCAACACCAACCGCCTGTTGGTCGCCGCGCGGGAGCGGGGCGACCTTCCCGACCTGTCCGCCGGTATCGGCACGGGGTTCGGCGACAACGGCGACCAGCTCAACCTGCGCAGCCAGCCCCTGGTCTTCCACGGCGGCAGCCAGGCGGCACCGAGCGCCTCGGCGGCCTTCCTGCACCATGAGTTCGCTCTTCCGCCCCTGGTCGAGAACTGGATGCTGCCGTCCTGCGAGGCGCTCCCCGCCGTGGTGAGTTTCGGTGTGACCGTGGACCACGACCACGGTGGCCGCTTCCGCTACGACCGTGCCGCCGGGCGCGTCCACCTCTCCGACTGGACGGGCGACAAATCCGCGGCGGCCGCCTCGGCCATGCACTACTACAGCACCCGGGTCGCCCTCGCCAAATCCTGGCTGCCGGGCAACGTCGGAGGCGCGAACCCCTCTTTGACGATCGCCGCGCTGGCGGAACACGCTCTGGCCGGGATCGTCGCCGCCGGTGGCTGAGATCCGGGGCGCCCGCGCTCGTCTCCTCCAGTGCGCGACGTAGGTGACGGGCCGCCAATGGACCGGTGTCCTGCGTTGAGGAGGCTGAACGCGGGACACGTGTATTGCTGCCCGCCGTCAGAAGGGACGTGCGGCGGTCGGCCGCGGTGTCGTGGCCACGGTCCCCGCGGCCAACGCGGGCACGGCGCAGGAGACCAGCGCGAAGCGCTTCCAGTTGGTACGGCCGCGGCGGGTCCGCCCGGCCCGGCGCATGGCTCATCTTTCTCGGCCCATGGGGCTCATCACGCGGCGGGCGTCGTCGGGATCGACGACGCCCGCATTCAGGGTGCGGACCAACCGGTGCACGCCAGCGGCACGGGGCTCAACCTCACCCGCCTCACCGGGGACATGCGTTTCACATCCGTGGAGATGGGCCGCGACGCCGCCACCCTGGACGGTTCCGGAGCGCGGGGTGTGGCCGGTCCTACGGGCAGCCGGCGCGCGCTCACCGTGCACGATCTGCGGCTCAAGGCATGCTCCCTGACGGCCGGGACCTTTTCGCTCACCGGGCCGACATGCCCGTACGGCGAGGTGTGCGGCTGTGCGCATGACCCCTGTGTCGCGGCCGGTCACGGCCTGCCTTCTCGTCACCGCTGCCGGTGTCGAGCTCGGGGCGTTCCCGCTCGGGCGCCCCTCTCTGTTGAGTCTGCAGGCAGCTAACGCTGGCAGTGCCCTCTTCGTGGCGTCGGCCCTGCTGGGCTGCGCCGTGCGTCTGTGGACGCGCCCGGCGACCTCCAGATCGAGTGGCGCGGCGGTCAGGCTTCTGGGGCTGTTGTCCTACCCGTTGGCCAATCTGGGCGGTTCCCTTCTCGGCATGCTGTTCGCACTGCTCGGCGGATCTTTCGCCTGTGCTGGGCGCCCGCCGAGGAAGCGGCCGCGGTGAAGGTCCGACAGGAAGGCTGTCCACCCTGCGGCGCTGTTGCCCGCGCCGCTCCTGCCGGTTGCGTCCTCGTGCGCGGCGCCCCCGGTCAGGGCAGGTGCCACCGTCGTGTCGCGGGCCGTACCCGCCGCAGTGGTGGCCCGGCCCGCGACCGTCCCCACGTCGTGCCCGGCGATAGGCCGAGCAGTTGACCGTCACCGGCCTGCTGTGCGGGCTGGATGCCGTCGGCGTGTGCCGAGCGGGGACCGTCGTTGTGGACGGCGCTCGCATCCACTATTCGGGCGCCGCGGACCAGGTCGGATCGTGCACGACCGCCCGGCGTGTCACCCTGTCCGGCCGCGTGCTGTTGCGGGCGGCCGTCCTGCGCGGGCGCGTCTTCGGCCTGCTGCCGCTGACCCTGTCCACGGCCGCCGTACCGCCCGTGCCCGTCCCCTACGTACGGATGAGGGATGTGCGCGCCGTCGGCCGGTGGTCTCGAGCGGAATCTGCTGTCGCCCAGAACGCCGGCGTCGCTCCCGCCGCTCGGCGTGCGCTGGGGTGCTGGGGCAGGTGAGCGGCCGGCCGCCTCGCCGTCCTGCTGTGGCGGCCGGCCGGGCCCGGTGTGCTCGGATCACACCGGCAGGGGCGCCTTCGTCGCACCGAAGGCGCGGGCGAGGTAGGCGGCGTCAATGGGTTCCGGATCCGGCAGGTCGCCCACGGCTCGCAAAAGCTGCGTGCGGTCGTAGGTGCGGCGGTGGGCGCTGAAGGCCAGCGCCGTTTCGCCCTGGCTTGCGATCAGGGCTTCCAGCGGCGTGGGGTCGGTCACCTCGGACACCAACTGCACGGAGATGCCCGCATAACGGGCCTCCAGCGCCGTGGCGGCCGCGTCTGCGGAAACGTTGTGCGGGTGCGTCACGTGCAAAGTGCGCACACCCGCCGGTACGTCCGGGCTGTCGGCTGCCCGCACCATGGCCTTCGCCGCGTACTCGGCCTGGAGCACATTGCCCTCGCCCGCGGCGTCGGCCTGGACACGGATGTGCAGGGCCTCCCCCCGAAGCCGTGCACTGGTGAGGTACCGCGTCACACTGCGGCTGCGGGTGGCACCGTCGTCGAGCAAGCGCAGCAGGGCGTCAAGTGGCTGCGCGGGCAGCCCCGGTGGAATGGCCCGGTCCGTCATGAGCAGGCTGGGCCGCAGGATGGTGGCTCTTCGGTCGTGGCGCTCGGCCCAGGCGTGTACGAGGCGTTCGGCGGTGTACTTGCTCTCGTCGTACGAGGTCTGAAAGCCGTACTCCTCGCTGAGGTCGTCCTCTCGTACATGCCCGATGGTGCGGCGACCCGCCACGTAGGCCGTGCTGACGTGGAACACATGGGCGGCGGGTGCCTCGAGGGCGAGTTGCAGGACTTGCCGGGTCCCCAGGACGTTCGCGGTGTGCAGCGGAGCGGGGTCGCCCCGCAAGTGCAGCAGCGCCGCGCTGTGCCACAGTTCGGTGAGGCCGTCGACCGCTCGCGCGCGGTCCTCGGCCGACAGTGCGAGTCCCGGCACCGTGATGTCGCCGCTGAGGAATCGCAGGCGTTCGAGGGCCCCTGGCGGCAGGGGCGGGGCGTCCAGCCAGGTCACGGCCGCCTCGGTGCGCTTTCGCAGCTGTTGGCCGTCGCCGCGGCCCAGCACATAGACGGTGTCGTCGCCCTCTCTGGTGAGCAGTTCACGCAGAATGCGGCAGCCGAGGAATCCGGTGGCGCCGGTGATGAGGATGGACACGGAGTCTCCTTCGCGCTGGGGGCCGGAGCGCGGCAGCGGGATGGCCTGCGCGTGGCAGCACGTGATGCTAGGGGCCGTCGGCGGACCGCGGCCGTGTCGGCGTGCGGAGTATGCGTCGCTCACGTCCCGCACGGCGCAGGGAGACCGGGCCACGACAAGGGGCAGGAGAAGTCCCACCCCCTCCGGGGAATCACCCATAAGGGTCACACTAAACAAGAGTCGCCATGTTGCGAATATAGGTGAATTCACCCAAGGGGTCGCCCAAGGGGGGGTGCGGCAGGGCAATTTAGTGGCTCTGCGCGACACCTCTGTGACCCTAAGGTGCGTGGGTGGTGCCGGCCGTCCTGGGCCGAGCGGAAAGAATGTTGCGAGGAAGGCCGTACCCGTGAACCTGGAACCAGCGCCCGTTTCCGCCGACGAACGGGCCATCGCCGTCGTGGGCGTGTCCTGCAGACTCCCCGGCGGGATCACGGACATGGACAGTCTGTGGAACGCCCTGCTGGAAGGCCGCGACCTCGTCACGGACATGCCCGAGGACCGCTTCGATCCGCACCGTTTCGTGGACACCGAGCTGCCCCGCGCCGGCAAGAGCTACACAGCCGCGGGCGGCTTCCTCGACGACATCGAGCGCTTCGACGCCGCCTACTTCGGCATCTCGCCCAAGGAAGCGGCCCACATGGACCCCCAGCACCGGATGCTCCTGGAGCTGACCACCGAGGCCTTGGACGACGCCGGTGTCGATCCCTCGGACCTCAAGGGCACCGATACCGCCGTCTATGTGGGCGTCTCCGACGCGTCCTACGGTGCGCTGCAGATGCTCGACCCACGCCGCATCGGCCCGTACACGATGTCCGGCGGCGCCTCCTCCATCGCCGCCAA
Organism: Streptomyces poonensis; assembly: GCF_014650915.1. GTDB lineage: Bacteria > Actinomycetota > Actinomycetes > Streptomycetales > Streptomycetaceae > Streptomyces > Streptomyces poonensis. Next base: position 64,031 of record NZ_BMVW01000026.1, read on the forward strand.
CCGGCTCTCCCACGCCTTCGACCTGCGGGGACCGAGCATGGCGATCGACACTGCCTGCTCCTCCTCGCTCGTCGCCCTGGACCGGGCCTGCCGCACACTGCGGGACGGCACGAGCCGCACGGCGCTGTGCGGCGGCGCCAACATCCTGCTCAGCCCGTACCACTACGTCGGCTTCTCACAGGCCGCGATGCTTTCGCGGCGAGGAAAGTGCGCTTCCTTCTCCGCAGACGCCGACGGTTTCGTGCGAGCCGAGGGCGGCGGCATGGTCCTGCTGAAGCGGCTGAGCGACGCCCTCGCCGACGGCGACCGGGTGCACGGCGTGATCCTCGGCACCGCGAGCAACTGCGACGGACACACCATGGGCCTGTCCCTGCCCAGCGCCGAGGCGCAGGAGCAGTTGCTGCGCCAGGTGTACGCGGACTCCGGCGTGCACCCCGACGAGCTCGTCTACTTCGAGGGACATGGCACCGGCACCGCCGTGGGGGACCCGATCGAGGCGAGGGCGATCGGCCAGGCGCTCGGCATCCGCCGCATCACCGGACCCCTGCCGCTCGGATCGGTCAAGACCAACGTGGGCCACCTGGAGCCCGCCTCCGGCATGGCCGGCCTGTGCAAGGCGCTGCTCGTCCTGCGGCACGGCACGGCTCCCGCCTCGTTGCACGCCGACGTACCGAACCCCGCCATCGACTTCACCGGTCTGGGGCTCGACCTCGTCACCGAGAACCGCCCCCTGGGACGTCCTGAACGGGCGGTCGTCGGGGTCAACTCCTTCGGTTTTGGCGGCGCCAACGCCCATGCCGTCATCGCCGCCGCCCCCAGCGAGGCGGCATCCGATACCCCGGAGCGGCCACGCGAGCTGCCCATCATGGTGACGGGACGCACCGCGGGAGCACTGCGCGAAGCGGCCTCCCAGATGGCCGACCGCCTGGCGACCGCGGACGAGGACGCCTTCTACGACATCGCCTACACCTCGTGCCTGCGCCGCGGGAAGCACGAACACCGCGCGGTGGTGCTCGCGCCCACCGCAGCGGAGGCCGCCGACCGGCTCGCCCGCGTCGCCGACGACCCTGCCGCCGCGGTCCACGCGGTCCGGCACGGACGGGTGGCGTTCGTCTTCGCCGGCAACGCCTCGCAGTGGGCGGGCATGGGCGCGGATCTACTCGCGCATGACGCCGTCTTCCGCGCCGCCGTCGAGGCCGTGGACGCCGAATTGGCGCCTCGTCTGGGCTGGTCGGTGGCGGACGAGCTGGCCCGGCCGGTGGACGAGGGGCGTCTGCGGGCAACCGAGGTCGCCCAACCGCTGCTGTTCGCCGTGCAGGTGGGTGTGGTCGCCGTACTGCGGGAGCGGGGTGTCGAACCTGCCATGGTTCTTGGTCACAGCGTCGGCGAGGTCGCCGCGGCGCACGCCGCCGGTGCGCTGACGCTCAGTCAGGCCGCGCTCGTGATTCACGAACGCAGTGCGATGCAGGCCGCCACCGCCGGAACGGGCCGGATGGCGGCCGTCGGCCTGGGCCGCAACGAAGCCGAGGAGGCGCTGCGCTCCTACGGGGACCGGCTGGAGGTGGCGGGCATCAACAGCGGCACGGACGTCACCGTCGCCGGGGACGCCGCCGCCCTGGCAGCGCTGGGTGAAGATTTGGCCGACCGCGGCGTCTTCTTCCACGACCTCGGCCTGGACTACGCCTTCCACAGCCGCACCATGGACGCGCAGCAGGCAGCGCTGACCGCCGCCCTCAAGGACCTGGAGGCGGGCCCCGCCACCATCCCCTTCTACTCCACCGTCACCGGGACCCGCACCCCCGGCGCCGACCTGGACGGCGACTACTGGTGGCGCAACGTCCGCGAGCCCGTCGTCTTCAGCGACACGGTCGAGGAGGCCATGGCCGACGGCGCCGACATCTTCCTGGAGATCGGCCCCCATCCCGTTCTGCGCGGCTACCTGCGCCGCATCGCCGGTACCCGCCCGTGGACGCCCACCGCCGTCCTGGCGAGCCTGCACCGAAACGGCGAGGGACCGCACGATCTGGCCACCGCCCACGCCAGGCTGCTCGCCGTCAACCCGGCCACCGGCCTCGAGCAGTACTTCCCCGTGCCCGGAAGGGTGGTCTCGCTGCCGGCCTACCCCTGGCAGCGCGAGCGGCACTGGAGCGGCACCAAGGAGTCATGGACCCCCGCCGGCCCCTACCAGCATCCCCTGCTGGGCGCCCGGCTCACCGCACCCACCCCGCTGTGGGCGGGCGCCGTCGAACCCGTCCTCGTACCGTGGCTGACCGACCACCGAGTGGCCGGATCCGTCGTCATGCCCGCCACCGGATACGTGGAGATGGCCCTGGCCGCCGGCCGAAGGACGCTCGGTGACGCCGTGGAGATGGAGCACCTGGAGATCAGCACTGCGCTGGTCATCCCCTGGGCAACTGCCTCCGACGTGCACATCCACGTCTCGCTCGATCCGGATGACGGCGTCGTGCGGGTCTGCAGCAGCGACGACCGGAGCGAGGAACCCCGCCCGCACGCCCGGGCCCGCGTCCGGCGCCTGGCCATCCCCCGGCCCGACCCCGCCCCCATCGGCGCCGACGCCGAAGCCGACAAACCAGCCCTGCGGCGCATCACCGCCGACGACCACTACAGCCGGTGCGCCGCCGCCGGGCTGAACTACGGACCGGCCTTCCAAGTGCTGACCGAACTGCACGTGGACGAGGACGGCGTCCTGGCCCACTACTCCTACGACCCGCCGGCCGCGTCCTACACCGTGCACCCGGCCCTCCTCGACGGAGCGCTCCAGGCCGGCATCCCTCTGCTCGCCGAGGAACTGGACCGGGGCGAGGCATACCTGCCCGCGCTCATCGCGGCGGTCCGCACCTGGGGCACCCCCGCACCCACCGGCACCATCCGCGTCGTCGAGCGCTCTCGGACCAATGGCGAGGTGTGCTGGGACATCACCGTCCGCGACCCCGACGGCAGGGTGACCGTCCAACTCGATGGCTGCCGTATGCGCCGCTTCAGCGCCGCCCAGCGCCCGCCGCTCACCGTCCACCACACGGTGCTGCGCGCCGCGCCCTGGCAGAGCGAGCCCCTCGCTCCGTCACCGATGCCCTCTCCCGAACAGGTGGCCGCCGGCTGCGCCGAGCCCCTCGCCCGACTGCGTGAAGCGTGGCGGGCGATGCGTTACGAGGACGGCGTGCCGTTCTTCACCGAGGACTACGCCGAACAGGTCGGCAACGTACTGGCCGATCTCCTCCCGCACGCCGGTCCCTGGACCATCCAGGACATGGTCCAGCACGGCTTGGACGAGCGGTACGTCAAATTCGTCGAGCTGCTCATGCCCGCCCTGTGCCGGCACGGCGCGGCCCGGCCCGCGCCGGACGGCCGGTACCACCTGCGCCGCACGGACACCGAGGTGTCCGACGTCATGCCGCGCGCTGCACTGCAGACGCCGGCGTTCGTCCACGAGCACGCACTGGCCGCCCAGCACCTGCGAAGCCTCCCCGAGGTGCTGCGCGGCCACCGCGACCCGATGGAGATGCTGACCGACGACGCCTCCGTCCGCACCCTTGAACAGTTCTACGACACCTCCCCTGTCTGCCGTTTCCACAACCGCATCGCCCGGGAAATGCTCCGCGAGATCGTGCGCGCATGGCCCGCCGACCGGCCGCTGCGCATCCTGGAAGTAGGGGCAGGTACCGGCGGTACCACAGCGGCGCTGCTGCCGCTGCTGCCCGCGGACCGCACCACGTACTGCTTCACCGACGCCTCGGCGTTCTTCTTCCCCCGGGCCCAGTCCCGCTTCGCGGCGCACGATTTCGTCGACTACCGCACGTTCGACCTCGACGTCGCCCCCGGCGAGCAAGGCTTCACACCGCACTCCTTCGATCTGGTGGTGGCCGGGAACGCCCTGCACACGGCGAAGGACCTGCGCACCGCTCTGCGCCACGTCGCCTCCCTGCTCACCGGCAACGGCGCGCTGCTCGCGGTGGAGAGCCACGACGTGGCGATCCTGACCCCGCTGTTCGGCACGCTCGACAGCTTCTACGGGCAGACCGACACCGACCTGCGCCCCCACTCGCTGCTTCTCGCCCGGCACAAGTGGCCCGAGCTGCTGCGCACGTGCGGATTCCCTGACGTGTTCCAGAGCGGTGACGACCGGGCGCCCGCGCGTGACCACTTCTCCGTGCTGCTGGCCCGCGCCGGGGCGACGTCGGCCGAGGCGCCGGACACCTCCCCGCCGACCATCTCCGAGGACCGGGAGGGCACTGTCTTCCTCACAGTCCCCGAAACCCCTCAGGCAGAGCCCCTCGCCGCCGCCCTCACCCAGGCCCTCACCGACAGCGGTGCCCAGGCGACGGCGCCGAGCCTCGCCGTCCGGGCACCCGAGGACTGGAAGCGGCTCCTGGGCCCCGCCGCCCAAGCGGCGGGCAAAAGCACGCTCGCCGTCACTTTGCTTCTCGGCACAGCCGACGAGGCCACGCCCACCGAGGTACTGGCCCGTGCCACGCGACGCGCAGAGACACTGCGCACCCTCGCCGCCGCCTGCGATGAACTGCCCGAGCACGTCCGCATCGAACTGTGGCTCGTGACGCAGCCGTGCGGGACCGCCGAAACAGCCGAGAGCACCGATCCCGCCGACGCCGTCCTGTGGGGTCTCGGCCGGTGTCTGGTCAACGAACTGCCGCACCTCAACTGCCGTCGGCTGTCCCTGCACCCGAGCGACGACACAGCCGCCGACGGCCGGCGACTCGGCCGTGAACTGCTGTCCCCCACCGACGAGGACGAGATCATCCTCACCCGGCAGGGCCGTTTCGTGCCGCGAACTGTGCCACGCCCCACCGCCGAACCCGCCACCGAAGCACTGTCGTACCAGCTGCGGGTACGCAAGCCCGGGTTGTCCTACCAGCTTGAGTGGCAGGAGAAGGAATGCCCGCGACCGGGGCCGGGAGAAGTATTGATCGAGGTACGGGCCGCCGCGTTGAACTACCGCGACATCATGCAGAGCGTGGGTCTGCTGCCTTCCGAAGCGATCGAGGACACGCCCACGCAGGACGGCTGCGGCCTGGAGTGCGCGGGTGTCGTCGTGGCCTGCGGCCCCGGTGCCACACGGTTCAAGCCCGGCGACCGCGTCGTCGGCCTCGCCCCCGCGTCCCTGGCCTCCCACACCGTGACCCGTGAACTGGGCCTGCTGCCACTGACCGGCACCATGACGTACACCGAGGCCGCCACCATGCCGGTGGCCCTCACCACCGTCCACTACGCCCTCAGCACTCTGGCCCGCCTCCAGCCGGGCGAGACCGTCCTCGTCCATGGCGCGGCGGGCGGCGTCGGGCTCGCCGCACTGCGCTACGCCTTCGAACGCGGGGCCCACATCATCGCCACCGCGGGCAGCGCACTGAAACGGGACTTTCTGCGCGCCCTGGGGATGCGGCACGTATTGGACTCGCGCTCCCTCGACTTCGCGGCGCACGTGGCCGCCCTCACCCAGGGCCGCGGCGTCGACGTGGTGTTGAACTCCCTGGCGGGCGAGGCCATCCCGCGCAGCCTCGAACTGCTCCGTTCCGGCGGCCGGTTCCTGGAACTGGGTAAGCGGGACATCTACGAGAACAAGCCGCTGCTGCTCAACCCGTTCAAGAACAACATCGCCTTCTTCGGCATCGACCTCACCAAGGTGCTCAACGAGCAAGCACAGATCGACTCCCTGCTGCGGGAAATGGACGAAGCCGCGGAAGTGAACGCCTGGCGGCCGCTGCCGCATGCCGTCTTCCCCGCGGCACGCGTCACCGAGGCGTTCACCCACCTGCAGCACTCGCGCCACATCGGAAAGGTCGTCGTCTCCTTCGACTCGCTGGACGAACCGCCCCAGGTGGTACGCCGGCCGCGGCCACCCCGCCTTGACGCCGACGGCACCTACCTGATCACCGGTGGCACCGGAGGATTCAGCGCGGCGAGCGCACAGTGGCTGGCCGGCCTCGGAGCCCGTCACGTGGCGCTCGTCAGCCGCCGCGGCACACTGGCCCCGGAGGCCGACACCGTCCTCGCCGGCCTGCGCGAACGGGGCGTCACCGCCACGGCCTACGCGGCCGACGCCGGTGACCTCGACGCCATGCGCGAGGTGATCGCGGACATCGACGCGGGCGGACACCCGCTGCGAGGCGTCGTCCACGGCGCGATGCACCTGGACGACGCGGAACTCCTCGCCTTGGACGCCGCACGCATGGCCGCGGTGATGGCGCCGAAGATCAGCGGTGCCGTCGTTCTGGACACCCTGACCCGTGACCGGGCGTGCGACCTCTTCCTCCTCTACTCCTCCGGCAGCGGCTACGTCGGAACGGTCACCCAGGCACCGTACGCGGCGGCCAACCTGTACCTGGAAGCGCTGGTACGCAGCCGTCGGCACAGCGGCAGCCCCGGGCTCGCCCTGGCCTGGGGCGCGATCAGCGACGCCGGCTACGTCGCACGGAACGACCTCGCCTCCTCCATGTCGGCCCTTGGCCTGCGGACCATGCGGCCGGACGAGGCATTCACCCAGGCAGAAAGCCTCCTTGACAGCGACTGCGAGACAGCGTTGGTCGCACGAGCGGACTGGGCCCGGCTCAGCCGGCTCCTCACACTGGTCAACACCCCCCGGCTGAGCAGTCTGGTGCCGGCCGGCGGCGCCGGCGGCGGGCAGAGCAAGGAGGAGCTGCTGCGCGAACTGGCACAGATGTCTCCCGAGGAGGCACTCACTTACCTTCAATCCCATCTCGTCGGCATGCTCGCCGAGGTGCTGCACATGGACGCCGAACAGATCGACCCGCACCAGCGCGTGGACACCTACGGGCTGGACTCCCTCATGGCCACACAACTCCTCGTCACCCTGCAGACCCGCTACGAGATCGAGATCCCGCCCATGGAACTGCTCCGCAGCGCCGACGGCACCCTCGCCGACATCGCCAAGCTCGTACACCTGCGCCTCGGCCTCGCCGGCAGCGTCACCGCCACGCCGGTCCTGCCCCCGCCCCGGGAGACCGGAACGTCTCCCAGTGCCGACGAGGTACCGGTACCGCGCCAGTCCGACGCCGATGAGGAAGCGCCCGCGGCCACTCACTGAAACCGCCAGACCGTCCTGCGCGCCGACACCGGCACGCAGGACGACCACCGAGCCGACCACACACCATGTCCCAGCTGATGGGGGCCGCCTGTCCGCACCGGCTGTCACCGCTTCCGCCCCGGACATCGCCGCCGGGGGTTGTGTCCCCAGCACTGCTCCGAGTTCCTGCGCTTGTTCACCGCCGAACAGTGCGGTCGGCACGTGTCACCGGTCGGCCGCAGGCGGCACGCGCCCGGCAAAGGGGACGGATGCCCCGGTCAGCCTGCCCACGGTGTGAGCGTCCGACGCAACGGACGGCAACTCGCTGCGCAGGACGGTGGACAGTTCGCCGGTATGGCCCGCGTGTGCCGCTGCTCCCTGCGGGTCACTTTCCGCTGTGGGTGCAGCTCTTCTGTAGGGACCGGTCGTCGTGCCGGTCCCCCTCACGGGATCAGTGCCAGACCAGGTGCCGGGTGCCGTCCGTCTCATGCACGTGTTCAGCCCGGATCTCCTGGCCGATCGCGGTCACCATGGGGCGTCCGGTCTCCAGGGACTTCACCGTCTCCGCGAACATCTCCGCCAGACTCTTCCAGCGCAGCACGCCCCACAGTTCCACGTCCTGGTCGATCTCCAGGACCGCACCCTCGGTCGGCCCCTCGCGGTGGTCGACGACCAGCTGCGTGCCCACCGAGGTACGGGACAGGGGTATCCATCGCACATGCGCCATCGCACCGACGACGAGCTCAGCGTTCCCGTCCTCCAGGCTCCAGGCCACCTCCCGCTCCATGTCCCGCTGCCCGAGCCGCATCCCCTCCGCGTCCAACGGGTAATGGCCGTCCGGCAGCAGCGCCCCCGGGCCGCCGGGCCGGGCCCAGGTCGACACTCCGTTGTGGTGGGAGGGACTGTAAATCGTTCGGTGTAACTCTCGATCATGGAGGATGCATCGATGACCAGTGAGAACGTGGCTGAGCAGGACGCTGTCGAGTCGGCAGCGGCTGTGTCGGCGAAGGCCGTGGACGACCAGCTGATCGACGAGCTGGTGAGCCGCGCCCAGGCCGAGGGCCTGCAGTTGACCGGCGAGGGCGGGCTGTTGCAGCAGCTGACCAAGCGGCTGCTGGAGTCCGCCCTGGAGGGCGAGATCACCGACCACCTCGGCTATGACAAGCATGATCCGGCGGGCAAGAACGGCGGCAACTCGCGCAACGGCACACGCTCCAAGACCGTGCTGACCGACGTGGGGCCGGTGGAGATCGTCGTGCCCCGCGACCGGGACGGCTCCTTCGAGCCGAAGATCGTCAAGAAGCGGCAGAAGCGCCTAACCGGGGTCGACGAGATGGTGATCTCGCTGGCCGCGAAGGGCCTGACCACCGGCGAGGTGCAGGCCCACCTGGCCGAGGTCTATGGCGCTGACGTCTCCCGCCAGACCATCTCCACCATCACCGACAAGGTGCTCGAGGGCATGGCCGAGTGGCAGAGCAGGCCCCTCGACACCGTCTATCCGGTCGTCTTCATCGACGCCATCCACGTGAAGATCCGCGACGGCGCGGTCGCCAACCGGCCGATCTATGTGGCCTTGGCCGTCACCGCCGAGGGCCGGCGGGAGATCCTGGGCCTGTGGGCCGGTGACGGCGGCGAGGGCGCCAAGCACTGGCTGCACATCCTCACCGAGATCAAGAACCGCGGCGTGAACGACGTCCTCATGCTGGTCTGCGACGGGCTCAAGGGCCTGCCCGAGGCGGTGGAGACCGCCTGGCCGCGGACCATCGTGCGGACCTGCGCGGTGCATCTGCTGCGGAACTCCTTCCGCTATGCCGCCCGCCAGGACTGGGACAAGATCGCCAAGCTTCTGAAGCCGGTCTACACGGCGCCGACCGAGGAGGCCGCTCTGGAGCGGTTCGCCGAGTTCGCCGACGCCTGGGGCCGGAAGTATCCGGCGATTGTGAAGCTGTGGGAGAACGCCTGGGAGGAGTTCACCCCGTTTCTGCGGTTCGACACCGAGATCCGCCGCATCGTCTGCACGACCAACGCGATCGAGTCGGTGAATGCCCGCATCCGCCGGGCGGTCAAGGCCCGTGGACACTTCCCCAACGAGCAGGCCGCCCTGAAGTGCGTCTACATGGCGATCATGTCCCTCGACCCCACGGGCAAGGGCCAGGCCCGCTGGACCATGCGCTGGAAGACCGCGCTGAACGCCTTCGACATCACCTTCGACGGCCGCCTGTCGGCAGCCCGCCAGTAGCCCCAACTACCCCAGTTACACCGCTCGTTTGACAGACTCCCTCGGTCTGCTGAAGAGCTCTCGGGCTCACGAACTACTGAGAGGTCGGCCCCTGCCAGCGGGCTGGCGACATGAAACCTGTGATGCCCCAGCTCCTGCCGGGCGGGACCGGTCTTTGACAAGAAATCGAGGCTCCGGAACTACCGAAGGTCTCCGACCGGCAGGGCGAGGGGCGAGGCGGAGCAGGTCTGACCACGGACTCCAGTCCGGAACGGAGGCAGGCTTCCACCTCGCACAGCGAGCCTTTGCATTTCTGCGCTCGAGCCCACCGATGAGCTATTACAGGGCGGTTCGTGAGCATTTGACCGTGTCTTGCCTTGAGGGCGCTCATCAGCGGTTACTTCGAAAGGCGCTGTCCGGTGGGGCCACAGGCGATACTCGTCTTGTGGACTGGTTGGAGCGAGCTCGGGCGGCGGAACAGCTTCAAGATTGGGACGTGGCGATCGCGCTGGTAAGCGCCCACGCCGAATGCTTCTCCGACGATCCAGACATGCACGACAACCATCTGTGGCACATGGATCTGCTGGCCCGAGCGGAACGGATTCCAGAACTTACGGAGCGCGCCCTCACGGATAACCACGCACGTCGAAGACTTAACAGATCGCTTCGAGAGCGGGGTATGGAGGCGGCGCTGCGTGACCGCGCCGAAGACGGCGACCGTGGCGCCCTGTACGTCCTTGTTCGACTGATGTGCGAGACGGGTCGGGTGCAAGAAGCCCAGAAGGTAGTTCAAGACATCGGCCCGGAGGACCAGTACGCACGCCAGATTGCGGCCAGAGATTGCTGGACATAGGTGTCCGGCTATGGCTTCCTCGCGAAGTTGCCGGTGTCGGCCTCGGTGAGGATGTCGAGTTTGACCAGGCGTTTCAGCTTGGCGCGGGTGCCTTCGACGTTCTTCGGCAGCAGTTCGTGGCCGAGGGCTTCGCAGACGTCCTTGGCCCGCAGCGGTCCGGTCGCGTGGTTGATGGCGGCAAGGATGCGGGGGTAGTCCGGGTGCTCGGGCAGGGCCGCAGGCACAACGGCCGGGAGCCGGTCGGCGAGGCCGGTGACGGTCTTGCGGGTGATCGCGAGGTGCTCCAGGTGCGTCTCGGCCTCCCGCAACTGGTTCTGCAGGTCGTCGATCTGTGCACGGAGGTCGTCGGCCGGGGCCCGGGCGGCGTCTTCCTGGAGGGCCAGGGCCTCGAGCAGAGGCTGGATGCTCACGTTGCCACCGCCTGCGCACCGCGCCAGGTGGGGGTGTTCGCGCTGGTGAGGCGTCGGGTCATGACGTGGGTCATCGCCCAGTAGACGCGTGAGGCGGAGGAGGAGGGGTGGTGCTCGTAGTCGCGGACCAGGCGCCGGTGCAGTATCAGGATCCCGTAGGTCTGCTCGACTCTCCACCGCTTGGGCTGCGGCACGAACCCTTTGACCTGCGGGTCGCGTGCGACGATCTCGACGTCGACGCCCAGGTCGGCGCCGTGCATGACGACCTGATTCTTGAAGCCCTGGTCGACCAGGGCTTTGCGGACGGTGCCGCTGGCGTGCTCGGTGACTCGGTCCAGCAGGGCGATGCCCGCGGCGTTGTCATGGGTGTTCGCGGCGAGGACGACGGCCGCGATGACCAGGCCGAGGACGTCCACGGCCAGTCCGCGCTTGCGGCCGGGCACCCGCTTGGCCGGATCGTGACCGCTCGTGGTGGCGGGGACCCCGGCGGCCACGTGGACACTCTGGGTGTCCAGGACCACCAGGGTCGGTTCCTTTAATCGCCGGGCGCGCTCACGGACCTGACAGCGCAGGAGTTCATGGATCACCTGGTCGGTGCCGTCGTCCCGCCAGGCGGCGAAGTAGTAGTAGGTCGCGCTCTTCTGCGGCAGGTCGTGCGGGAGGTAGGAGCACTGGCAGCCGGTCCGGCCCTGGTAGAGGATCGCGTTCACGATCTCCCGCATGTCGTAGGCGCCCTGGTGGCCGCTGACCGAGCAGTGCCGGTTCTTCCACGCGGTGATCACCGGCTCGATCAACGACCACTGCTCGTCCGATAAGTCACTTGGGTACGGCTTGCGTTCACTCACCCGGTCACACCACCAGATCAACAACCGCGGACCAGCCGATTCCGCCCAGCCGCCACACCATCAGGCGACAGCAGACCCACCCAAAGAATCACAAACCGCCCACTGAAGCCTCACGTGCCAATTACCAGACGTCTAGCATCAGGGGGGAGCTGCAGAGACTGTTAGTGCACACCTTTCCTGGTTCAGTAGCGAAACAGTCATTGATTAGCGGCCCGAAGCGGGCTGTCAATCAACCCGTCAGAGGCTGAACTGGGCGTCATGAAATCCGGACAAGGTAGCCCGTATGGCTTGATGAACAGTAAGATCCGCCTCTCCGGATCATGGAAGGACCAGCCACCTAGCTGAACGGCCGGCGCCCCACCGCACCGGCTTAGGGCTTGCCGAAAAATAACTGGTGGCCTCCAACTCCGGAGTACGTCCTAGTGGTGAGGGGGTACCGGAGGGGATCGAGGCCGTCCTGGCCGCGGAGTTCGAATCGTTGTTGCCGCACCTGGACGAGCGTCGGTGCCGGATGGCGTTCACCAGCAACCAGACCTCGACCACTTCTGCCCAACGTGCGGCAGTCGGATCGGGTGGCCGCACGGCTCCTCGCCTTCCTGGCGGCCAGGGTGCTGCACCACACCGACAGGCGGCTATCCGATACCGCCGAGACAAGGTACCGATCCGCCTCTGCAGACCCGTGCCGTCCTACGTTTCCCCGCGAATGCGTCAAAAAGAAAGGATCCGATTTCCATGACGCTCACTCCCCACACGACCCTCATGAACCGCGCACAGATCACTGGCCCGAACGGTTCTCCGGAGCCGGCCGCAGCTGCCGCCCACGGGCTCGGCTGGGTCGGAGCCTACGTCGCTTGTCTGGACCGGTTCCTCACCATCCAGCAGGTCAACCAGGAGTTCGACCACCGCTTCGGCGGACCGGCGACCCAGCTGTGCGGCAAGCACTTCTGCGATCTAGTTCACCCTGGCGTCCAGCAGCCCCTAATGCGGCAGTTCTTACGGATGTTGGAGGGCAAGCGGCAGCGCTTCGTAACTGAGGTCATCATGGTCGGCCAGGATCACACCGCCTCCAGGCTCCCTCTGAGTGCCATGGCCGTTCGCGGCGGCCACATCCCCGACGTGGAGGCAATTCTTGTATCCATGCCCGCCGCGGAGAAGAAGGCTCAGGATACCGTGGTGATGGCGCCGCGCGAGCAGATACTCAGTGAGATCGAGGCCCGGATTCTGGAGGGCATAGCCGCCGGAGTCTCAACGATCCCCCTCGCCTCCCGCCTGTACCTAAGCCGTCAGGGCGTCGAGTACCACGTCACCGGACTGCTGCGCAAGCTCAAGGTTCCCAACCGCGCCGCCCTCGTTTCCCGCACCTACTCCATGGGTGTCCTCAAGGTCGGCACCTGGCCGCCGAAGGTTGTGGAAGGCTTCATCAAATAAGGCGTACACGGTGTTCCCCAACCGACGGCATCGGCTGTCTGGGGGAGTGTCTAAGCTTGTTCTTTAACCTCTGGCCTCGAACAGGGCGTCGTACGACGTCACTCACCTGGAGATTCGCC
>NZ_BMVW01000027.1 GCF_014650915.1 Streptomyces poonensis
GAAGCTAAGCCTTACAGCGCCGATGGTACTGCAGGGGGGACCCTGTGGGAGAGTAGGACGCCGCCGAACTTCTTTTAGAGCTCTGGCTCTCGGGCATCATGCCCGAGAGCCAGAGCTTTTTTGCGTTGAGGTAAGGTCGGGGGGCATCATTGGTTCTTTTCCCCACAGGAGGCCCCCGGGTGGAGGTCCAGGAGACCCAGATCCAGACGGATCGGATCCTCACCATCCCGAACATCCTCAGCATGGCGCGGCTCGTAGGCGTGCCCGTCTTTCTGTGGTTGATTCTCTGGCCGGAGTTCGGTGGCCCCAAGAGTGACGGCTGGGCATTGCTGGTGCTGGCTCTCAGCGGCGTCAGTGACTACCTCGACGGCAAGCTGGCCAGGCGCTGGAATCAGATCAGCAGCCTCGGCCGGCTCTTGGACCCCGCAGCCGACCGGCTGTACATTCTGTCGACCCTCGTCGGGCTCACCTGGCGGGAGATCCTTCCGCTTTGGCTGACCATCGTGCTGCTGTCCAGGGAACTGGTCCTGCTGGTGATGGTGGGCATCCTCAGGCGGCACGGCTACCCACCGCCCCAGGTGAACTTCCTGGGGAAGGCGGCTACCTTCAACTTGATGTACGCCTTCCCGCTGCTGCTCCTCAGTGACGGAAGTGGCTGGATCTCGTCACTCGCTGCGATTTTCGGATGGGCGTTCGCCGGATGGGGTACAACGCTGTATTGGTGGGCAGGAGTCCTCTACGTGGTACAAGTCCGCCGCTTGGTTCGTGCGGACGCCATGGCCGATTGAGCTCGCCCGGATTGGGCGCCCAGTGGCCCCGATGGCCCGCGTCGTAAAAGTGCGGGACAATTTGGACGGGTGAAGTCGGTCAGACCGTCTCTTCAAGGAGGACGCTTCCGACATGAAGGCCGTCGTGATGGCCGGTGGCGAAGGCACACGCCTTCGCCCCATGACCTCGAGTATGCCCAAGCCGCTCCTGCCGGTGGTCAACCGCCCGATCATGGAGCATGTGCTGCGGCTGCTCAAAAAGCATGGGCTCAATGAGACCGTGGTCACCGTGCAGTTCCTTGCCTCACTGGTCAAGAACTACTTCGGTGACGGTGAAGAGCTCGGAATGGAGCTCACCTATGCCAATGAGGAGAAGCCACTCGGTACTGCCGGGAGCGTGAAGAACGCCGAGGAAGCCCTTAAGGACGACGCGTTCCTCGTCATCTCCGGCGATGCCCTGACCGACTTCGACCTCACCGAGCTCATCAATTTCCACAAGGAAAAGGGCGCGCTGGTCACCGTCTGCCTGACGCGGGTGCCGAACCCTCTCGAGTTCGGTATCACCATCGTGGACGACGAGGGCAAGGTCGAACGCTTCCTGGAGAAGCCGACCTGGGGGCAGGTCTTCTCGGACACGGTGAACACGGGCATCTATGTCATGGAGCCCGAGGTCTTCGACTACGTCGAACCCGATGTTCCGGTCGACTGGTCGGGTGATGTCTTCCCGCAGCTCATGAAGGAAGGCAAGCCGATCTACGGTTATGTCGCCGAGGGCTACTGGGAGGACGTCGGCACGCACGAGAGCTATGTGAAGGCGCAGGCCGACGTTCTCGAGGGCAAGGTCGATGTGGACATCGACGGATTCGAGCTCTCGCCCGGTGTGTGGATCGCCGAGGGCGCCGAGGTGCACCCGGACGCCGAACTGCGCGGGCCGGTGTATGTCGGTGACTACGCCAAGGTGGAGGCCGGGGCCGAGATCCGTGAACACACGGTCATCGGATCGAACGTCGTCGTGAAGAGCGGGGCTTTCCTGCACAAGGCCGTCGTGCACGACAACGTCTACATCGGGCAGCAGAGCAATCTCCGGGGCTGCGTCGTCGGGAAGAACACCGACATCATGCGAGCCGCGCGGATCGAGGACGGTGCCGTCATCGGCGACGAATGCCTCGTCGGTGAAGAATCGATCGTGCAGGGCAACGTACGGGTCTATCCGTTCAAGACGATCGAGGCCGGTGCCTTCGTCAACACCTCGGTGATCTGGGAGTCGCGGGGCCAGGCGCATCTCTTCGGCGCGCGCGGCGTGTCGGGCATCCTGAACGTGGAGATCACTCCGGAGCTGGCCGTACGGCTCGCGGGAGCGTACGCGACGACGCTCAAGAAGGGCTCCACGGTCACCACCGCCCGCGACCACTCCAGAGGTGCCCGTGCGCTGAAGCGTGCCGTCATCTCGGCGCTCCAGGCCAGCGCCATCGACGTACGCGACCTGGAGAACGTACCGCTGCCGGTGGCGCGGCAGCAGACCGCCAGGGGCAGCGCCGGCGGGCTCATGATCCGGACGACCCCCGGAGTGCCGGACTCGGTCGACATCATGTTCTTCGACGGGCAGGGAGCGGATCTGTCGCAGGGCAGTCAGCGGAAGCTGGACCGGGTCTTCGCGCGGCAGGAGTACCGGCGTGCGTTCCCGGGTGAGATCGGCGACCTGCACTTCCCGTCCAGCGTCTTCGACTCGTACACCGGATCGCTGCTGCGGGACGTGGACACGACCGGTATCGCCGAGTCGGGGCTCAAGGTGGTCGTGGACGCCTCGAACGGCAGTGCGGGGCTCGTGCTGCCCAGCCTGCTCGGCAAGCTCGGGGTGGACTCGCTGACGATCAACCCCGGTCTCGACGAGTCCAGGCCGACGGAGACCGCTGAGATGCGGCGCGCGGGCCTGGTGCGGCTGGGTGAGATCGTGGCGTCGTCGCGGGCAGCGTTCGGCGTGCGGTTCGACCCGGTGGGCGAGCGGATCTCGCTCGTCGACGAGAAGGGGCGGATCGTCGAGGACGACCGGGCGCTGCTCGTCATGCTCGACCTGGTGGCCGCGGAGCGGCGCAGCGGGCGTGTGGCGCTGCCGGTCACCACGACCCGGATCGCCGAGCAGGTGGCGGCGTACCACGGGACGCAGGTGGAGTGGACGACCACGTCGCCCGACGACCTGACACGGGTCGGCGGCGACGAGTCGACGATCTTCGGCGGTGACGGGCGCGGCGGATTCATCGTCCCGGAGTTCAGCAGCGTCTTCGACGGCACCGCGGCCTTCGTCCGGCTCATCGGGCTGGTGGCCCGGACCCAGCTCACGCTCAGCCAGATCGACGCCCGGATACCGCGGGCGCACGTCCTCAAGCGGGATCTCGCGACCCCGTGGGCCGTGAAGGGACTCGTGATGCGGCGGGTCGTGGAGGCGGCCGGGGACCGCTTTGTCGACACGACCGACGGCGTGCGGGTCGTGGAGACCGACGGACGCTGGGTGATGGTTTTGCCGGACCCCGCGGAGGCCGTCACGCATCTGTGGGCCGAGGGACCCGACGACGCGTCCGCGCAGGCCCTGCTCGACGAGTGGTCGGCGGTCGTGGACAGCGCCGGCCGGTAATAAACCGCAACACGCGCGCGTGCCGGACAAGTGCCCCCAACGGGGCCTGTCCGGCACGCCGGTGGGGCCATTCGGAGGTACTGGCCACGACGTGCGACGATGTGCGGCATGCCGCAGCAGCCCCCCGTTCGGAGCATTCCCACGCGTCCCCCGCGCGTGGACGCTTCCATGTCGCTGCTCACCAATGTCATGGATCACAGTCTCGACGACGGGTACGCCGAGGCAGCCGCCCGGAAGCAGGGCACCGGAGGAGGCCTGCCGAAGACGGTGCGGGCCAAGCTCGGGCTGGCCGCCGGGCTGGTGCTCGCCGCCCTCGTCGTGACCGTCGGAGCGGCGCAGGCGCGTGTCACGGCGCCCGTGATGGCCAAGGAGCGCGAGGAACTCATCGACCGCATCGAGCGCGAGACCGCGGCCGCGGACCGGCTCGAGGAGAGCGTCGACGATCTCCGTGACGAGGTGAGCGCGAGACAGCGCGAAGTACTGAAGGACGACGGGGGAAGTGACCGCAGGGAGCTCGTCGGCATTCTGGCGGGAGCCGTCGAGGTGCACGGGCCGGGCGTGAAGCTCGTCGTCAACGACGCCAAGGAAGCCACATCCGGTGGGGACGGCGATCCGCGCGGGACGTCAGGTTTCTCCGACACCGGACGTGTACGGGACCGCGATCTGCAGCGCGTGGTGAACGGGCTGTGGCAGTCGGGTGCGGAAGCCGTCTCGATCAATGGCCAGCGGCTGACGGCGCTGTCCGCGATCCGGGCCGCGGGTGACGCGATACTGGTCGACAACAAGCCGCTCGTGCCGCCGTACGAGGTGCTCGCCGTGGGGGACGGGGAGCGGCTCGGCAGTGAGTTCCAGGACAGCCCCGACGGGCTGTATCTGCATGCTCTGCAGGAGAATTTCGGGATCCGGACCGCCCTGTCCGTGGAGGACGACGTCCGGGTGCCCGCCGCGCCGCGCGTGACTGTACGAACAGCAGAACCGAGAGTGGAGAAGGGCACATCGTGATCGCCGTACTGGGCCTCGTCCTGGGAGTCGTGGCCGGCCTGTTGGTCGGGCCCGAGGTTCCGGCGGTGGTAGAGCCGTATCTCCCCATCGCCGTCGTGGCGGCCCTCGACGCCGTCTTCGGAGGCCTGCGCGCGATGCTGGACGGCATCTTCGACGACAAGGTCTTCGTCGTGTCGTTCCTGTCGAACGTGGTCGTGGCCGCGCTGATCGTGTTCCTGGGGGACAAGCTCGGCGTCGGAGCGCAGTTGTCCACCGGTGTCGTGGTCGTGCTCGGCATCCGTATCTTCTCCAACGCCGCCGCGATCCGGCGGCACGTCTTCCGGGCGTGAGGACGTGAGACCGATGAGCGACCAGGACGAGACCCCCACCACACGGCTGCGCAGGGAACTGCCAGCCGAGGTGCCCGCGGCGCCCGCCGGGCCGGCCGGGGGCGCCGGGCAGCAGGCGGAGAAGCCCGCCCTGACCGGTCGTCAGCGGCTGGTCAACGGGCTGTGGCCGCCGCGCGTCACCCGTGCCCAACTCATCGTCGCCCTCCTGCTGTTCGGCCTCGGCTTCGGCCTCGCCGTGCAGGTGACGTCCAACAGCGAGGGCGACGGCGCCCTGCGCGGCGCGCGTCAGGAAGATCTTGTACGCATCCTCGATGAACTGGATGACCGTACACAGCGTCTGGAGGAGGAGAAGCAGGGGCTCGAGGACCAGCGCACCGAGTTGGAGAACAGCTCCGACCAGGCCGAGGAAGCCCGCAGGCAGACGGTCGAGAAGGAGCGGCAGCTCGGCGTCCTCGCGGGAACGGTGGCGGCGCAGGGACCCGGCATCACGGTGAGGATCGACGACACGAAGGGGACGGTCGAGGCGGACATGCTGCTCGACGCGATCCAGGAGCTGCGCGCGGCCGGCGCGGAGGCGATCCAGGTGAACGGTGTCAGGGTGGTGGCAGGGACTTATCTGACGGATTCCGACGACGGGATCAGCGTCGACGGGAACAAGATCACCCAGCCCTATCGTTTCAAGGTCATCGGCAAACCGCAGGACCTCGAGCCCGCGCTGAACATCCCGGGAGGCGTGGTGCAGACACTGGAGAAGGAGCAGGCCACCGTGACCGTGGCGCGGGCGGACAAGATCGTCGTGGACGCCTTGCGGGCGGCGGAGCGGCCTGACTACGCTCGGTCGTCCTCCCAGTGAACAGGGGGTGCATGGGGGCCGTCAGGCGGGGGCATGAGGTTGCGGGGGGTCGGCGCACCGATCGGGTGGTGCGTGGTGGAAACTGTCTGGTGGATACGGACGTTGTGAGGATGTCCGAGTCGGCCGGTGTGTTCAATCAGGGTTCGTCCTGCCCCACGGGCGGGTCTGTTTCGGTCAAGGGGAATCGCCCGTGAAGTTGTTTGCGAAATTGTTCGGCAAGAGCGCGCGAGAGGGCAGCGAGAACGCGACCGCTCGCCACCGCGCACAGCCGTCCCAGGCGGAGAGCCAGGGCGGCGGACGCCCGATGTTCCGGGACCAGGTGGCTGGTCCGGGTGGTGACATTTCCGGAGGTCAGGGCGCGCCGTCTGTTGACCCTGCCCAGTCCGGCCGCATAGGTTTCGGGGAACCGTCAACCTCAGGTACGGGTGGAGGGTTCGCCTCCGGCCCGTACGCGTCCAACGCCCCGGCGGGGCAGCCGCGGCAGGAGGATCCGTCCATGTCGGCCCTGGTGTGTACGAGGTGCGGGAACCGCAACGCGGAGAACAGCCGGTTCTGCTCCAACTGCGGTGCGCCACTGCGTCCCGGGGTGGCCGCTGAGCGTGCCTCCGAGACGACCTCCACGATCTCCATCTCGGGCCTCGAGGCCTACGACGCCGAGGCCACGGGCCAGACTCAGCTCCCGGCGCTCTCTCCCGAGGCGCAGGCGGCCGTCGACGCGCTGCCGCTCGGCTCGGCCCTTCTGGTGGTGCGCCGCGGCCCCAACTCGGGCAGCCGCTTCCTCCTGGACGGCGATCTCACCACGGCGGGACGCCACCCGCAGAGCGACATCTTCCTGGACGACGTGACCGTCTCGCGCCGTCATGTGGAGTTCCGCCGCAGCCCGGACGGCAGCTTCACGGTCGCGGACGTCGGCAGCCTCAACGGCACGTACGTCAACCGGGAGCGGATCGACGAGGTCGCGCTCTCCAACGGCGACGAGGTGCAGATCGGTAAGTACCGGCTGGTCTTCTACGCGAGCCAGCGGGGCATCTGACTCACCCCCGGACTCCGTCCGGGGGGACCCCCAGGAAGGTCCATGCTTCACACACCGAGCGGCGGTGCCGGCCACGGCACCGCCGCCGCGGACAGCGGACTGATGAGCATCGGCACCGTGCTGACCATGCTGCGGGACGAGTTCCCGGAGGTCACCATCTCCAAGATCCGTTTCCTGGAGTCGGAGGGGCTGGTCGAGCCGCAGCGCACCCCCTCGGGGTATCGCAAGTTCAGCGCCCAGGACGTCGAGCGGCTCGGTCATGTGCTGAGGATGCAACGGGACCACTATCTGCCGCTCAAGGTGATCCGTGAGTATCTCGACGCCCTGGAGCGCGGTGAGCCCCTGCGGCTGCCGGTTCTGGGGCGTCAGCGTGACGCGGAGGACGGTGAGGAGCGGTTCATCGTGTTCCTCGGTGAGACGGAGGAGCCGGTGGCGGCCCGGCTCGGCCGCTCGGAGCTCCTGGCGGCCGTCGGGATCGAGGAGGAGCAACTGGCGGAGTGGGAGTCGTACGGGCTCGTCAGTCCGCTGGAGGACGGGGCGTACGACGCCGAGGCGGTCACCGTCGCCACACTTCTGCTAGAACTCGGGCGATCCGGTATCGAGCCGCGTCATCTACGGGCGATGAAGGCTGCCGCCGACCGTGAGGCGGGCCTGGTGGACCAGGTGGTGGCGCCTCTGCGGCGCCACCGGAATCCGCAGACCAGGGCCCATGCGGAGGCCCGGACGAAGGAACTGGCGGGGCTCACGGTGAAGCTGCACGCCGCGCTGGTGCGGTCCGCGCTCGGCGTGCGGTTGCCCTGAGCGTGCCCGCGTCCGCGCAGCACGGGCGGGGAAGCGGTGGTGCGACCGTCTTCGCCCGGGCGTACGATTGCCCCGGTTGGATGCCGGGCCGGGGGGTCAGTCCCTGCCCGACTACCCAAACGTCCCGCGCACGGCCTAGGGTTGCTGTGTGAACGAGCTCGATGTCGTAGGTGTCCGGGTCGAAATGCCCTCCAACCAACCGATCGTGCTCCTGCGTGAAGTGGGAGGCGACCGTTACCTCCCCATCTGGATCGGGCCGGGGGAGGCTACAGCGATCGCCTTCGCCCAGCAGGGCATGGCGCCCGCTCGACCGCTGACCCACGACCTGTTCAAGGACGTGCTGGAGGCCGTCGGCCAGGAGCTCACCGAAGTACGCATCACGGATCTCCGCGAGGGCGTCTTCTATGCGGAACTGGTGTTCGCCAGCGGAGTCGAGGTGAGTGCCCGGCCGTCCGACGCCATAGCGCTCGCCCTGCG
This sequence comes from Streptomyces poonensis, assembly GCF_014650915.1. GTDB lineage: Bacteria > Actinomycetota > Actinomycetes > Streptomycetales > Streptomycetaceae > Streptomyces > Streptomyces poonensis. The sequence goes on from NZ_BMVW01000027.1 coordinate 7,892, forward strand.
CACCGGCACGCCGATCTACGGCAGTGACGGGGTGCTCGACGACGCCGGTATCGCCATTCCGGACGAGCAGGAGGACGAGGTGGAGAAGTTCCGCGAGTTCCTCGACCAGATCTCGCCGGAGGACTTCGGGACCAGCAGCCAGTGAGGCCGTACCCGCCGCGCCGGGAGGCAGGCGGGCCGGGTCCCGAGCGGTCTGCGGATGCGTGGTCGGTGGCCACGGGGAACGGTGGGTCGGACGGCAGGCGGTCGCTGTGGTCGTTGCCGTCGTGGCGCGGTGGCCCGGGCAGTCGTCGGTGGATGAGGTTGCGGGGCGTTGCCGGACCGCGGAACGCAGGAGGTGACGGCCGGACGTTCGAGGCCGTGTGGAGCTGGGTAGAGCCCAGCGGTACTCATCCGGTCTCGACGCGGACAGTCGGGGGCCGTCAGGCGGCACAGCGGATCAGCGTGCCGTGCGAGGAGTGGGCTCGAAGCGACCCGCGTGGGTGTGGAGTCCGGCGCGGGCGGCCGGCGGGACGGCCGCGGAGAGGCGGGACGAAGGACGAGGCGGCCGGGTTCACGTATTCGGCGCACAGACGCGGCAGGGATGCGGCGTCATGCATCCCGCGTCCTGTCCGAAGGACATTCGGCTAGCCTTTCCCCGCGGAAAGGCATGAGAAACCACTCCTTGGGTCATTATCACTCGGCGTGCCGAGTGTGGCGATCGTTGACGCACCCCTGGTGACTGCCTACCGTCGAGAAGGCAGGTCAAGGACGGAGGTCGGCGTGAGAAGCAGCGGCGACGGTACGGCAGGGGGTGCCCGCGGACACAGTCCGGGGGAGAACGGCCCGTACCCTCCCCCGAGCTCTCGGCTCCGCCCGGGCAGGGGATATCCCCAGCACGGTGATGCGGCCGGTCACGTTCCGGGCAAGGCGATGGCCGTACCGGTGACCGGTGGGGCGTCCGAGACGTGCGAGACGTCCGAGCAGATCGGTTACCGCGGGCCCACCGCGTGTGCGGCGGCCGGCATCACCTACAGACAGCTCGACTACTGGGCCCGCACCGGGCTCGTCGAGCCGAGCGTGCGGCCCGCGTACGGGTCGGGTACGCAGCGCCTGTACAGCTTCCGGGACGTCGTCGTCCTGAAGATCGTCAAGCGGTTCCTCGACACGGGCGTGTCACTGCAGAACATCCGCACCGCCGTCCAGCACCTCCGGGAGCGGGGCTTCCGGGATCTGGAGCGGATGACGCTGATGAGCGATGGTGCGACCGTGTACGAATGCACGTCCCCCGACGAGGTCCACGCCCTGCTCCAGGGCGGACAGGGCATCTTCGGCATCGCCGTGGGCGTGGTCTGGCGGGACGTGGAGAGCGCGCTCTCGCAGTTGCACGGAGAGCGGGTCGACACGGGCGAGACGCTCGTCGGCCACCACCCCTCGGACGAACTGGCCCGCCGGCGGAACCGGGCCGTCTGAGATTACGGACCCGGCGGCCCGTGCTGTCGGCAGCACATGCACATGCACACGAGGCAGCAGCCGCAGATGCGGCGGTAGCCGCAAGGACAGAGGCGGCCGCGGTGACAGAGCCGGCCGCAGAGACAGAGGCAGACGCCGGTCGTCCCCTGGCATTGTCAGTGGCGTAGGGCAGCATCGGACATGTGAGAACCGCGCCCACGATTCTGCATCTCGACATGGACGCCTTCTTCGCCTCCGCGGAGCAGGCGTCGAAGCCGAGCCTGCGCGGGAAGGCCGTCGTCGTGGGCGGGCTCGGGCCACGCGGTGTGGTCGCCACCGCCTCGTACGAGGCGCGCGTCTTCGGCGTGCACTCGGCGATGCCCATGGCGCAGGCGCGCCGCCTCGCGCCGAACGCCGCCTATCTCGTGCCCCGTTTCCTGTTCTACCGGGCGATCAGCGAGCAGGTCATGCGGCTGCTGCGCGCCCTGTCGCCGCTGGTCGAGCCGCTGAGCCTGGACGAGGCGTTCGTGGATCTGGAGGCCGGGGGAGCGGCCTGGGACGAGGAGTCGGCGCGGCTCGCCGGGGAGCGGCTGCGTGCCGACATACGGGACCGGACCGGCCTGACCGGCTCCGTGGGGCTCGCCGCCTCCAAGATGCTCGCGAAGATCGCGTCGGAGCAGGCCAAGCCGGACGGGCTCGTGCTCATCCGCCCGGGGACCGAGCGGGCACTGCTGGGGCCGATGTCGGTGCGGATCCTGCCGGGGGTGGGGCCCGCGACGGGCGACCATCTGCGGCGTGCCGGGATCACGACCGTCGAGGAGATCGTGGAGGCCGGTGAGGACGAGCTCGTGCGGCTGGTCGGGAAGGCGCACGGGCACGGGCTGTACGCCATGGCGCTGGCGCGCGACGAGCGGCCCGTGGTGGCCGAGCGGGACACGAAGTCGGTGTCGGTGGAGGACACGTACGACGTGGACATTCACGACCGGATACGCGTGCGGCTGGAGGTACAGCGGCTCGCGGACCGGTGTGTGCGGCGGTTGCGCGGCGCGGGGCTGTCGGGGCGGACGATCGTGCTGAAGGTCCGCAGATACGACTTCTCGACGCTGACCCGGTCCGAGACGCTGCGGGGTCCCACGGACGATCCGGCGGTGGTGCGGGAGGCCGCCGCGCGGCTGCTGGAGTCCGTGGACACCACCGGTGGGGTGCGGCTGCTCGGAGTGGGTGTCAGCGGGCTCGCCGACTTCACGCAGGAGGACCTGTTCGCGCAGGCGGCGGGAGAGGAGCGGTTCGAGGAGGAGGTAGCGGCGGAGGAGCCCGCGGAGGTGGTGGCCGGGCCCGCGGAACGGCGGTGGCCGGCCGGGCACGACGTGCGGCACGCGGAGTACGGGCACGGGTGGGTGCAGGGGAGCGGGCTCGGACGGGTCACCGTGCGCTTCGAGACACCCGACTCGGCGCCGGGACGCGTCCGGACCTTCCGGACCGACGATCCGGCCCTGGAGCCGGCGGATCCGCTGCCGTTGACCCCCGGGGGACCGGTGACTCCGGGGGCGGTCACGGAGCCCTCGGTGTGAGGCAGGGCTTGCGGTGAGCGAGGCATGGGGGGCGGGAGAAGCGTAGGGCGCGTGGAAGGTGCCTCAGACCTCCTCCGTGCCCGCGAGCCGGCCGAACTCGCTGTCGAGCGGAGGAGGAGGTGCCACATCGAGTCCGTAGTGGTGGTAGAGCTGGAGTTCCTGCTCGGGGGAGAGATGGCGGCCGACGCCGAAGTCGGGGGCGTCCTTGATGAGGGTCCGGTCGAACGGGACGTGGAGGATCCCCCCGACCAGTTCGCTGGGTTCCAGGGGCACGAAGGCGTCCCTGCTGAACAGGCCCATGCGTATCGCCGCCCACTCGGGGAGGCCGGTCGCGTCGTCGAGGTACACCTCGTCGATCGTGCCGATCTTGGTGCCCTTGCGGTCGAACGCCTTGCGGCCGATCAGGTTGCGCGGATCGATATCGCTCTGCACGGGCCCTCCAGTGGGTCGCCACGGGTCGCAACTCGTCCCCAACCACTACGAAAAGGCACTTTGGGAAAGGCGGCCACTCGAAAGCTCGTGCGTTGCCCTCGCTGGTAGGCTGACAACGGCTGCTGACCCCGTGCGGGAGAGTCCTCCGAAGGCCACCGGAGGCGCCGAAGGAGCAACTCCTCCCCGGAATCTCTCAGGCTCACGTACCGCACGGACGAGGTCACTCTGGAAAGCAGAGCGGGTGTCGACGGCTTCCGCTCTCACCGACGGTGAAAGTCGGAGGCCCATGGGGGGTCCGGCGAAGCTCTCAGGTTGAGATGACAGAGGGGGAGGCCGTTCGGGCACCCGTGCCGTGGTGCCCCTCGCAGGTCGCGTCAGACCAGGAGGCCTCCGCAATGACCGTCCACCGCACTCCGCTCTCCGAGCTCGAACAGGGCATCCCCTTCGAGCAGCGCCACATCGGGCCCGACCAGGAGGCGCGGGCCAAGATGCTCGCGCAGGTCGGTTACGGCTCCCTCGACGAGCTCACGGCGGCCGCCGTACCGGAAGTGATCAAGAGCGCCGACGCCTTGGAGCTGCCGGACGCGCGCACCGAGGCCGAGGTCCTTGCCGAGCTGCGTTCGCTGGCGGACCGCAACCAGGTGCTGCACTCCATGATCGGCCTGGGGTACTACGGGACGTTCACCCCGCCGGTGATCCTGCGGAACGTCATGGAGAACCCCGCCTGGTACACCGCGTACACCCCGTACCAGCCCGAGATCTCCCAGGGGCGGCTCGAGGCGCTGCTCAACTTCCAGACCATGGTCGCCGACCTCACCGGGCTGCCGACCTCCGGTGCGTCCCTGCTCGACGAGGGCACCGCGGCCGCCGAGGCCATGGCGCTGTCGCGACGTATGGGGAAGAACAAGAAGGGCCTCTTCCTCGTCGACGCGGACACGCTGCCGCAGACGATCGCCGTCATCGAGACGCGTGCCGAGCCCACCGGTGTCGAGGTCGTCGTCGCCGATCTGAGCGACGGCATCCCGGCGGAGATCGCCGAGCGTGAGATCAACGGTGTACTGCTGCAGTACCCGGGCGCCTCCGGTGCCGTACGCGACCTCCGGCCCGTCATCGAGCGGGCCCACGAGCTCGGCGCGCTCGTCACCGTCGCCGCCGACCTGCTCGCGCTCACCCTGCTCACCTCGCCCGGCGAGCTCGGCGCCGACATCGCGGTCGGTACGACGCAGCGCTTCGGCGTGCCCATGGGCTTCGGCGGGCCGCACGCCGGCTACATGGCCGTGCACGAGAAGTTCGCGCGCAGCCTGCCCGGACGGCTCGTGGGCGTCTCCGTGGACGCGGACGGGAACAAGGCGTACCGGCTCGCCCTGCAGACGCGGGAACAGCACATCCGGCGGGAGAAGGCGACCAGCAACATCTGCACGGCGCAGGTGCTGCTCGCCGTGATGGCCGGCATGTACGCCGTGTACCACGGGCCCGAGGGGCTCAGGACCATCGCGCGGCGCACCCACCGGTACGCCACGATCCTCGCCGCCGGTCTCACCGCGGGCGGGATCGAGGTCGTGCACGGCGCGTACTTCGACACCCTCACCGTGCGGGTGCCGGGCCGGGCCGCCGAGGTCGTCACGGCCGCGCGCGAGCGCGGGGTCAACCTGCGTCTCGTGGACGCCGACCTCGTGTCGATCGCGTGCGACGAGACCACCGGCCGCGCGCAGCTGGCCGCCGTGTGGGCCGCGTTCGGTGTCGGGGGCGACGTCGAGGCGCTGGACGCGGAGACCGGGGACGCCCTGCCGGACGCGCTGCTGCGCACCGACGCGTACCTGACCCATCCGGTCTTCGGGCAGTACCGCTCCGAGACGGCGATGCTGCGCTACCTGCGCCGGCTCGCGGACCGCGACTACGCGCTCGACCGCGGCATGATCCCGCTGGGCTCCTGCACCATGAAGCTCAACGCGACCACGGAGATGGAGCCGGTCACCTGGCCCGAGTTCGGGCAGCTGCACCCCTTCGCGCCCGCCGAGCAGGCGGAGGGGTACCTCACGCTCATCACCGAGCTGGAGGAGCGTCTCGCCGAGGTCACCGGGTACGACAAGGTCTCGCTGCAGCCGAACGCCGGTTCGCAGGGCGAGCTGGCCGGCCTGCTCGCCGTACGCGGCTACCACCGGGCCAACGGCGACGAGCAGCGGACCGTCTGCCTCATCCCGTCCTCCGCGCACGGCACGAACGCCGCCAGCGCCGTCATGGCCGGGATGAAGGTCGTCGTCGTGAAGACCGCCGGGGACGGCGAGATCGACGTCGAGGACCTGCGGGCGAAGATCGATCAGTACCGCGACGAGCTGGCCGTGTTGATGATCACGTACCCGTCCACGCACGGCGTGTTCGAGGAGCACGTCGCCGACATCTGCGCGGCGGTGCACGACGCCGGCGGTCAGGTGTACGTCGACGGGGCCAACCTCAACGCCCTGGTGGGTCTCGCCAAGCCGGGGCACTTCGGCGGTGACGTCTCGCACCTGAATCTGCACAAGACGTTCTGCATCCCGCACGGCGGCGGCGGTCCGGGCGTCGGCCCGGTCGGGGTGCGCGCGCACCTGGCGCCGTACCTGCCGAACCACCCGCTGCAGCCCGCGGCCGGTCCGGAGACGGGGGTCGGCCCGATCTCCGCCGCGCCCTGGGGGTCCGCGGGAATCCTGCCGATCTCCTGGGCGTACGTCCGGCTCATGGGCGGCGAGGGGCTGAAGCGTGCGACGCAGATCGCCGTACTGTCCGCCAACTACATCGCCAAGCGCCTGGAGCCGCACTACCCGGTGCTCTACACCGGTCCCGGCGGGCTTGTCGCGCACGAGTGCATCATCGACCTGCGGCCGCTGACCAAGGCGACCGGCGTGACGGTCGACGACGTCGCCAAGCGGCTGATCGACTACGGCTTCCACGCGCCCACCATGTCGTTCCCGGTGGCCGGGACGCTGATGATCGAGCCGACCGAGTCCGAGGACCTCACCGAACTCGACCGCTTCTGCGAGGCGATGATCGCCATACGCGGGGAGATCGAGAAGGTCGGGGCGGGCGAGTGGCCCGCGGACGACAACCCGCTGCGCAACGCCCCGCACACCGCCGCCTCGGTCGGCGGTGAGTGGGAGCACGCGTACACGCGTGAGGAGGCCGTGTTCCCGGCCGGGGTCGGGGCCGCGGACAAGTACTGGCCGCCGGTGCGCCGTATCGACCAGGCCTTCGGCGACCGCAACCTGGTCTGCTCCTGCCCGCCGCTGGACGCCTACGAGGAGTAGTCGCCGCACGGTCATGTCACGGCGTCGTCGACACATCGTGGACCCAGTGATCCAGTGACCCAGTGACGCCGGGCACGCGTCGGGGCCGGTTCGGAGAATGGTTCTCCGGGCCGGCCCCTCATCTGTCCGGGCGGTCGCGCTGTGTCAGGCCGGTCGCCCCGTGACTGCCGCCGCTCAGGCGGCCGTCATCACCTGGTCCGCACCGAGCGGGCGGTGCGGGGCGATGATCTGGCCGTCCGGCAGGAGCTCACCGGTGTCCTCGAAGAGCAGAACGCCGTTGCACAGCAGGCTCCATCCCTGCTCCGGGTGGTGCGCCACGAGGCGGGCGGACTCCCGGTCGGCGGATTCGGCTGTCGGGCACGGTGGCTGGTGCTGGCACATGGTGGTTGGGATCTCTCGGTGTGTCGTTGTGGATGAGTTGGCCGTCTTGTCAGTCCCGCGGCGTGAAGCCTTGTTCATGGCCGCCCCCCGTTGTGATGAGTCGGTCGGTTCCAGTGTTGCCCCACGGGCGTCAATTCGCAGGGATTTCACAGCACCGCTTCTCACAGGTTCATGACGCATCACCCGTGCGGACGGTTCAGTCCAACTCCCTTGTCCTATCGGGTGGTTCGCGGGGGCCGGATGGGGCTAGTCCAGACGGGTCAGGGGGGCGTTTTCGAGGCTCGTACGAGCGTATGAGCGCCCGGAAGAGCGGGGTGCACGGGTGGCGGGAAATCGGGAGGACTCGCAAAGAAAGATCCGCGAGGATTCGCGCGAATTTGCGCGCGAATCCTCGCGGATGTGTGTTCGGTGCGCGGGTATGTGGATACGCGTTCCTCCGGTGTGGGCGGTCAGGCGCTGAGCAAGGGGGCGGGGGTCAGCCGGTGGGTGAGCAGCGGCATCAGTTCCGCGACCCGGTGCGGGCGGTGGGCGGCGATGCCGGGCGGGGCCGGGGCCAGCGGGATCAGGATGTCGGTGGGGGCGAGGCGGCCGGCGGCGCCGTCGGCGGTGCAGTCGCCGTGCAGCCACAGGGTCAGCATGTACAGCTCGGGCACCGACAGCAGCCGAGCCTGGCAGGGCTGCGGCACGGACTCGGCCTGACGCAAAGCGCGTTCGGTGGCGGCGACGTACGGGCCTTCGAAGAAGTGGGAGAACGCCCAGCCGTCGGGGGTCAGCCGGGTCTCGGCCGCTGCCACCGCGCGTTCGCCGCAGCGGATCAGGAAGCGCCAGCCGGACAGCCGGGTGGTGGAGGCGCCGACGGGGGCGACCCGGTCCAGGACGTGGACGGGCAGCGGGAGATCGGGCGTCACGGGGCCCTGCGCCTTGCGCAGGGAGGGAGTGCGGGCTTCTTTGACGGCGGTGGGGGAACCGAGTGCCGTGAGGACGGTGCGCAGGGCGGGCGCGGGAGCCTCGGGGACATGCAGCGGCATGGTGGGTCGCCTCTCATTCAGACAGGCACGGTGGCGCGAGGGAGGGGGGCGGACGGCGCTGTCAGCTCTCTGGGGACAGAGAGGCGGGGGCTGAAGGTCCGGAGCGGGAATGAGGGGGGCGGTCTGCCGTACATCGTTCAGGCAGCAGACCGAGGACCGCGAGCGCCAACTCTCTGCCTCGTTTGCGGAGTTTATACGACACGTGTTCAGGTGGTGTTTCCTCTAGCCGCTCCGCATATGAAGAGCAAGGCACTATTCGGTCTCTGGAATGCGGTGTTCATCCCGATTGCCGGTGGCCTGGACCTCGTTGACCTGTGAATTTCGTCCTGCAACGGTAGGCCGGTTGTCATCGGCGTTTTTCACGAGGACGGCGGATGCGGGAGAATTTCCTGCGCGGTTGTGTGTCTGGTGAATCAGGCGATGGGTACCCAACCCACCCTAGCGGGTGGCGGGTGTGCCCGGAGTGCTGTCGAGTGGTTCCTCGGGGGGACGTTATCGATCGCGTTGCCGGGGCATCATCCCCCGTGACCCGGGGCAAGTGACGGCCGATCATCGGCCTGCCCATCGCCGAGGAGGGACAGTTAGATGGGGGAGAAGGTCGTGGCGGGGCCGTTCGACCTGGCCGACCGGCAGCGGTACCGCGACAAGCTGCAGCAGTGCCTGACGGGACTCGAGCGACTGCTGGAGGAGAAGCGGTTCGATCGTCCGAAGAACCTGATGGGGCTGGAGATCGAGCTGAACCTCGCGGGTGCCGACGGTCTGCCGCGCATGCTGAATGCAGAGGTGCTGGAGCGAATAGCGAGCCGTGATTTCCAAACGGAACTCGCGATGTTCAATCTTGAGGTCAACATAGCCCCGCACCGGTTGGGCGGCCGGGTATTCGACCGGCTCTCCGAGGAGTTGCGGACCTCGCTGGCGTACGCCCATCGGAAAGCGGGTGAAGTCGACGCCGGAATCGTGATGATCGGCATCCTGCCGACGCTCGGCCGGGACGACCTGGTCTCCTCGAACCTCTCCGACGTGGACCGTTACACGCTGCTCAACGAGCAGATCCTGGCCGCCCGCGGAGAGGAGTTCAAGCTCGACATCGAGGGTGTGGAACGGCTCGTGTGCACCTCGGGATCGATCGCGCCCGAGGCCGCCTGCACCTCCGTGCAACTGCACCTCCAGGTCACGCCGGACCGGTTCTCCGACGTGTGGAACGCGGCCCAGGCGGTGACCGCCGCCCAGATCGCCGTCGGCGCCAACGCCCCGTTCCTGTTCGGGCACGAACTGTGGCGTGAGTCCCGGCCCCCGCTCTTCCAGCAGTCCACCGACACCCGGCCGCCGGAACTGCAGGCCCAGGGCGTACGGCCGCGCACCTGGTTCGGCGAGCGGTGGATCTCCTCGGCGTACGACCTCTTCGAGGAGAACCTGCGCTTCTTCCCGGCACTGCTGCCGATCTGCGACGACGAGGACCCGCTGCGCGTGATCGACGAGGGACGCGCGCCCAAACTCTCCGAACTCGCCCTGCACAACGGCACGGTGTACCGCTGGAACCGGCCCGTGTACGGCGTCGCGGACGGCGTACCGCATCTGCGGGTGGAGAACCGGGTCCTGCCCGCCGGGCCGACCATCACGGACGTCCTCGCCAACGCGGCCTTCTACTACGGTGTCGTCCGCTCGCTCGCCGAGGAGTCGCGGCCCGTGTGGACGAGGCTGCCCTTCGAGGCCGCCGCCGCCAACTTCGACGAGGCGTGCCGGCACGGCATCGAGGCACGGCTGCGGTGGCCGCGGCGCGGTCGGTACGGCGGGACCGTGGCAGTGGACGCGGTGAGTCTGGTGCGGGACGAGCTGCTGCCGCTGGCGGAGGCGGGCCTGGACGCCTGGGGCGTCGAGCCGGCGGACCGGGACTTCTACCTCGGGGTGATCGAGGAACGGTGCCGGCGGCGGGTCAATGGGGCGAGCTGGCAAGCGGAAACGTTTCATCGCGCGCTGGAGAAGGGGCTGGGACGCGATGCCGCGCTGGCCGCGACCACGCGCAGGTACTGCGAGCTGATGCACTCCGGGGAGCCGGTGCACAACTGGCCGGTGGGGCTGCCGGAGGCTGTGCCGTTGGGGTGAGGGACTGCCGGGCCGGGCCGGCGCGAGGGTGCGGGGCGGTGGTACCGGGCTCATCGTCATCGGGCATGCTGTGACGGCTGGGATGTCCGACTGAAGGTGGGAGTGCGGGTGGACGCGGGGTCGGTGGACGGTGCCTTGCCGTCGGAGCGGTTGACCCGGCGGATCTTCCGGGACGAGACACTGCTCGTGCTGGGTGTCTCGCTCGGTGCGAGCGGGGTGTCCGCCCTGATCAGCTTTGTCGGGTCGGTCACCAAGCCGGGAGGGCTCAAGGACCAGGCCGCGACGCTCAACGCCTCCGCCGCGCCCGGCCGTCCCTGGCTCGACCTCGCCTGGCAGCTCTTCGGCATCGCCACGGCGCTGGTGCCGGTGGCCCTCGTGGCGCACTTCCTGCTGCGGGAGGGCGCGGGGCTGCGCACGCTCGGCTTCGACCGTACGAAGCCCTGGTCCGACCTGGGGCGCGGGGCGGCGGTCGCCGCGGTGATCGGCAGCACGGGCATCGCGTTCTACCTGGCGGTCCGCGCACTCGGGTTCAACCTCACCGTGGTGCCGGAGGCGCTGCCCGACGTGTGGTGGAAGTACCCGGTCCTGATCCTCTCCGCGATCCAGAACGCGGTCCTGGAGGAGGTCATCGTCGTCGGATACCTGCTGCGCAGGCTCGGCCAGCTGGGCTGGAGTCCGGGGACCGCGCTCATGGCGACGTCGGTGCTGCGCGGCTCGTACCACCTCTACCAAGGCATCGGTGGATTCGTCGGCAATCTGGTGATGGGCGTGGTGTTCGTCTGGCTGTACCGGCGCTGGGGGCGGGTCGGGCCACTGGTGGTGGCGCACACGCTGCTCGACGTCGGGGCGTTCGTCGGGTACGCGCTGCTGGCCGGCAAGGTGGAGTGGCTGCCGACGGCGTGAGCGCGTACCCGGTGACGGGACGCGAGAGACGTAAGACGTAAGACGTGGAACGCGAAGCGTGGGGCGTGTGGTGCCGGTGGGGACTACCCGGATCGGGCCGCGCCGTTCCCGCCGGGGGTTGTCACGCCAGTAGCTGTCACGCCAGTAGTTCGCCCTCGATGACCGTGACCGCGCGGCCGGTCAGCAGGGTGCGGTCACCGTGGACCTCGGTGCGGACCAGGCCGGAGCGGGGGGAAGCCTGCAGACCGGTGAGGACCGGGTGCCCGAGCCGCTCGGACCAGAACGGGGCCAGGGCCGTGTGGGCGCTTCCCGTGACGTGGTCCTCGTCGATGCCGACGTTCGGGAAGAAACAGCGCGAGACGAAGTCGTAGCCCCGGGCGGCAGGGTCCTCGGCGCGCGCCGTCGCGATGATGCCGCGCTCGGAGTACCGGCCGAGTGCCTTGAAGTCGGGCGCGAGGCCGAGGACGGTCTTCTCGTCGGGGAGTTCGAGCAGCAGGTCACCGACGGACGGCCCGGTGTCGAGGGCGGTCAGCGGCTCGGCGCCCAGTGTGTCGGCCACGCCGTCCGGCAGGTCGACCGGGGTGAGGGGTGCCGTCGGGAAGTCGAGGGTGATGGACCCGTCCTCGTGCGGCGTCGCGATCAGTACGCCGCTGAGAGTGGCGAACCTGACCGGGCCGGAGTGGGCACCGGTGGTGGCGAGGACGTGCGCCGTGGCCAGCGTCGCGTGGCCGCACATCGCGACCTCGGTGGCGGGGGTGAACCAGCGCAGCGCCCAGTCGGCCTCGCCGTCCCCGGGCAGCGGGTGGGCGAAGGCCGTCTCGGGGTGGTTGACCTCGCGGGCCACGTTCCGCAGCCAGGCGTCGTCCGGGAAGGCGTCGAGGAGGAGGACCCCGGCCGGGTTGCCGGAGAAGGGGCGGTCGGTGAAGGCGTCGACGATTCGAATGCGCATGGTCCGACGCTAAGGGCTCGGTGAAGTCGCAGGCCAAGGCCAATTCGCGGGCGCTGGACCTGTTTCGGCGGTGCTCCGGGGGTACTGGCAAGCCTTGAGCTCGTGCCGACGAAGTGCGGACGGACGCGAACGTGGCATGGCACGACGGGCACGACAGCCGGTCGAGCCACTGCTTCGAGCGGTCGGGGCGGCGACCACGGCAGACGGTGATGAGTGACTGCCTCGGCTAGACGGTGAGGAGTGACTGCCTCGGCTAGACGGTGAGGAGTGACTGCCTCGGCTTGCCGGCTCCGGGCGGGATCACCGGCGCATCGTTTTCAGCGGCGAGGCCCAAGGGGGTTGTCGCATGCCAGGTCCCGATATATCGTTGAGGCATCGCGACAGATCAACGATGGAATGGAGTGGTTGCGATGCGTACCCGTGGAGAGGACTACGGATTCGAGCACGGACACGGGCGTCACGGTGGGCGCGGCCCGCATGGACGTCCCGGCGGCGGTCATGAGGCGCTGCGCGGTGCCTTCGGGCCCTTCGGCCCGGGGCACGGCGGCCCCGGCTTCCCCGGCTTCGGCCCGGGACCGTGGGGTGGGCGCGGCAGGGGCGGACCCAGGGGAAGGGCGCGGCGCGGTGACGTCCGGGCGTCGATCCTGGCCCTTCTGAAGGACCGGCCGATGCACGGCTACGAGATGATCCAGGAGATCGCCGAGCGCAGCGGCGGGGCGTGGAAGCCCAGCCCGGGATCGGTCTACCCGACCCTCCAGTTGCTGGAGGACGAAGGGCTGATCGCCAGTGAGAGCGAGGGGGGCAAGAAGCTGTTCTCGCTCACCGAGGCCGGCCGTACGGCGGCCGACGAGGGTTCCGACGCGCCGTGGGAAGAGGCCTCGCGCGGGGTCGACTGGGAAGCGCTGAGCGAGATCCGGCAGGCCGGCTTCGGTCTGATGGAGGCGTTCGGGCAGGTCTGGAAGACCGGGAGCAAGGAGCAGCGCGACAAGGCGCTGGCGGTCGTCAACGAGGCCCGGAAGAAGCTGTACCTGATCCTCGCCGATGAGGACTGAGGACTGAGGACTGAGGACTGAGGACTGAGGACTGAGGACTGAGGACTGAGGGCTGAGGACTGCGGGTTGCGGGTTGAGGACTTGGGAGCCGTGCCGTCCGTGGGCGGCGTCAAGTCATCCGTAAGGAGGACAACCTCTCGCCCACCCCCAACCTGCGTGGGACGTGAGAATGCTGCCCGGCGAGGATGCCTCGATGCGGTGCGGCTGGTGGGGTGGGGGTGTGCAATCCCGATCTCCTCGGCATGCGGCCGCCGATCAAGGCCGTGGCCATGGTCACAGCCGCGACCACAGTCATGGTCACAGCCATGGCCATGTGGAGGCCGTTGCCGGGCTCACCGACGAGCTGGCAGCGGTGGTCAGCAGTGCGCGCAGGCGGGCGCTCAGGGACGGGGACCAGCAGATCGACACCGCTCATCTGCTCCATGCGCTCCTGGAGTCGGATCCCGAGGTGCGTGCCGTCTTCGAGGGCGGACCGCAGGTCGCGCGGCTGCTCGGCTATCTGGTGCAGCGGAGTATCGGTTATGGACTGCGCTGGCAGAGCGCTGCCGAGGACTCCGGCGCCCTGCCCGTGTTCACCGGGGTGACGGGCTGGTCGCCGGTGGCCTCCGGAGCGATGGAGGACGCGTGTGCGCGCGCCGAGCGCCGTGGGGAGGCGCACGCCCGCGGGACCGACCTGCTCGCCGCACTCGTCGCGGCCCCCGACGCGCGCGCCGTCGAGGTCCTCCGGCGCGCGGGCGTCGACACGGAAGCGCTGCCGGAGCGGATCGAGCGCCGGGCGACGGGCTGTGTGGCGGGCGGGGAGAACGGCTGACGCGGGACGGGTCCCGGCCGGCGAAGTGTGCCGGGGCCGTCCGGTGCGCGCTCGGTGTCGCCGAGCCTGACGCGTAGGTCATCGGCGGGCCCGTCGAGCCTGTCACGTGGGCCGTTGTCCTGGCGCGTCGGCCCGTCCGGCGTCTCTCACCCGCCTGACCGGCGGGTCTCGTCGGCGCCCCAGTTGCTGGGACAGGTGTCATTTCAAGTGACGCTCATGTTGTTGCCTGTCATCATGTGCCGGTGCATACGTCTCAGGGGCCTCAGGGGCACCGTGCGAGGGGCGTCGGCCTCGGGCTCGCGTTCGCGTCGGCGGTCGCCTTCGGCGGATCGGGGATCGCGGCCAAACCGTTGATCGAGGCGGGCCTGGACCCGCTTCACGTGGTCTGGCTGCGGGTGACCGGCGCCGCGCTGGTGATGCTTCCACTGGCCGTGCGGCATCGTGCTCTGCTGCGCCGCCGGCCCGCGCTGCTCGCCGGGTTCGGCCTGCTGGCCGTGGCCGGCGTCCAGGCGTGCTACTTCGCCGCGATTTCCCGTATCCCCGTCGGAGTCGCGCTGCTCGTGGAGTATCTCGGGCCCGCGTTGGTGCTCGGCTGGGTGCGGTTCGTACAGCGACGGCGGGTCGCGCGCGGCGCGGCCGTCGGAGTCGTCCTTGCGGTCGGCGGGCTCGCGTGCGTCGTCGAGGTGTGGTCCGGGCTGGGCTTCGACGCCGTCGGGCTGCTGCTCGCCCTCGCCGCCGCCTGCTGTCAGGCCGGCTACTTCGTCCTGTCCGACCAGGGTGCCGACGCGGGAGAGGAGGCGCCGCACCCGCTCGGCGTCATCGCGTACGGCCTGCTCGTGGGCGCCCTCGTGCTCACCGTCGTCGCCCGGCCCTGGACCATGGACTGGTCGCTGCTCGCGGGCTCCGCCCGCATGGACGGCACCCCCGTCCCCGCGTGGCTGCTGCTCGCCTGGGTCGTGCTGATCGCGACCGTCGTCGCGTACGTCACCGGAGTGCTCTCCGTACGCAGGCTCTCCCCGCAGGTCGCGGGCGTCGTCGCCTGTCTGGAGGCGGTCATCGCGACGGTTCTCGCCTGGGTACTGCTCGGCGAGCACCTCTCGGCCCCCCAGCTGCTCGGCGGCGCCGTGGTCCTGATGGGTGCCCTCGTCGCACAGTCCTCCACGTCGGCCAAGGCCTCGCAGGGGCTGGTCGTGGGAGGGGCCGACGAAGCGGTGGCGGACGGGGACGGAGCGGCCGGGGCAGCCGATGCGGGCCGTGGCGAGCGGGAGTTGTCGGGCCGCGGGCCCGGTGCGTAAGGTGACGATCATGCAGTCGACCGCACTCGTCCTTCCGCCCCCGGCCGCCTGAGGCGGGCCTCCGGAACATGACGCTCCGCTGTCGGTGGAGCGGGGAACGGTGCTGCCCGCAGATGAAGTCCGAGCGATTTCGCGCACTTCAGCGCATGCAGCGCGTTCTCGCGTCTTTCGTGCACTTCTGTGTCTGCGGAGAGAACACGTGTCGAACACTGCTGTCGGCCTGCCCGTCGGGCGAGGCCTCCTTTATCTGATCGTCGCCGGTGCCGCCTGGGGCACCGCGGGCGCGGCCGCCTCATTGGTCTTCCGGGCCGGTGACATGGGGCCGATCGCCCTGTCCTTCTGGCGCTGCGCGGTCGGCGTCGTCCTGCTGCTCGCCGTGCACCGCCTGCGTGCCCGGACCCGGTCCGCCGGTGCCGTACCTCGCGCCGCCCGTGAACCCCTCGGCCGGAGGGCGCTGCGGGTCGGTGCGACGGGCGTCGGACTCGCCGTCTTCCAGACCGCCTACTTCGCCGCCGTCGAGGAGACCGGTCTCGCCGTGGCGACCGTTGTCACGCTGGGTACCGGGCCCGTGATGATCGCGCTGGGCGCACGGCTGACGATGGATGAACGGCTGGGCGGCGGCGGTCTCGCCGCCGTCGCCGGGGCGCTCGCGGGCCTCGCCGTGCTGGTGCTCGGCAGTGGCGCGGCGACCGTGCGTCCGTCGGGCGTGCTCCTCGCCGTCCTGTCCGCCGCGGGGTACTCCGCGATGACGCTGCTCACTCGGTGGTGGGGGCGCGACGGCGCGGTGGACTCCGCGAGTACGACGATGTGGGCGTTCGCGGTGACCAGCGGGTGTCTGCTGCCGTTCGCCCTGGCCGAAGGGCTCCTGCCGGGCACCGACCGGCCGTTGCTGCTGCTGGGACTGGTCGTCTACATGGCGGCGATCCCCACGGCCCTCGCGTACGCGCTGTACTTCGCGGGCGCGGCCGTGGTGCGGTCGGCCACGGTCTCCGTGATCATGCTGCTGGAGCCGGTGAGCGCGGCGGTGCTCGCCGTGGTCCTGCTCGGCGAGCACCTCACGGCGGCGACGCTCCTCGGCACCCTGCTGATGCTCGGCTCGGTCGCGGGCCTCGCCGCGGCGGAGGCGCGGGGCACGGCCGCGGAGCAGCCCGCGCTCGGTTGAGGGCGGCCGGCTGAGCGGCGACGGGGTGAGGGGCGGCCGGGTGAGGGGCGGCCGGGTGAGGCGGCCGAGTGAACGGTGGCCGGTGTGCGGCGTCGGGCCGACCGCCCATCGGGTACGGGGCCTCATGGCCCCGTACGCCCCGTACGACCCGTACGCCTCGTACCCCGGCGCCGTTCCTCTCCAGTGGGCGGTGGGAACGAGCAGGAACGGATCAGGACGACAGAGCCGCCAGATAGCCGGGGAGTTCGGTGCCGGGGGTCAGCGCGGCGTCCGGCACCGGGGTTCCGTACCCCTTGCGGAGCGGGACGACGCCGGCCCAGTGGGGGAGGGACAGGTCCTCGGGCTCGTCGTTGACGCCGCCGGTGCGCACCTTGGCGGAGACCTCGCCGAGTTCCAGGCGGAGCACGGCCGTGGCCGCGGACTCCTTGGCGTCCGCGGGCCGGGCGTCGCGCGAGCGGCCCGGCACGACGTGGTCGACCAGCGCGTCCAGGGCGAGTCGCTTCTCCTCGGGGTCGGTCACCTGGTGGGCGACGCCGTGCACCACGACGGAGCGGTAGTTGATCGAGTGGTGGAAGGCGGAGCGGGCGAGGACCAGGCCGTCGACGTGGGTGACCGTCAGGCAGACCGCGAGTCCCGGCCCCGCGTCCGTCCTGCCCGCCGTCCGCAGCGGGCGCGAACCCGTCGAGCCGTGCACGTAGAGGCGCTCGCCGACCCTGCCGTAGAGGGTGGGCAGCACGACCGGCGCACCGTCCCGCACGAAGCCGAGGTGGCAGACGTACCCCTCGTCGAGTATCGCGTGCACCAGTTCCTTGTCGTACGACGCCCTGTGCGCGGAGCGCGTGGGGACGGTGCGGTCGGTCGGGGTGTAGGCGGCGGGCGGTGGTGTCCGCTGCTCGGCTCCCTGCATTGCGCTCTCCATTGCACTAGTGCATACTTGACTTTGTGCTAGGAGATTATCGGATCGAGGGGCGGCGTGCAGCCGATATCGCGGCGAGCGTCGAGCGCGCGGTGGGCTCGGGGGAGCTGGAGCCGGGTCAACTGCTGCCTTCCATGCGGGAGTTGGCGGTCCGGCTGGGCGTGAATCCCAACACGGTCGCGGCCGCCTATCGCACGCTGCGCGAGCGCGGAGTCATCGAGACCGACGGGCGCCGGGGCAGCCGGGTGCGCCCGAGGCCGGCCACCACGGGCCGCGAGTACATCCGGGTGGACGTACCGGAGGGCACGCGCGATCTCACCGGAGGCAACCCCGATCCGGCGCTCCTGCCGCCGCTCGCGCCTGCTCTCGCGGCCGCCGCCGAGCAGGGCGACCGCGAGCCCGTCCTGTACGGCGACGCCCTCGTCGAGCCGGAGCTGGCGCGCATCGCCCGCGCGGAGCTGACCGCCGACGGCGTTCCGGACGGACCGGTCGCCGTCACCTCCGGCTCGCTCGACGCCGTCGAGCGCGTCCTGGCCGCGCACCTCCGGCCCGGCGACGCGGTCGCCGTCGAGGACCCCGGCTGGGGCGGCCTGCTCGACCTCGTCCCGGCGCTCGGACTGCGCACCGTCCCCGTGGAGGTCGACGACGAGGGCCCCCTCCCCGAGGCCGTCGGCCGTGCCCTGGTGGGTGGCGCACGCGCCCTGGTCGTCACGGACCGCGCGCAGAACCCGACCGGTGCCGCGGTGACCGCCCCACGCGCGCGTGCCCTGCGTTCGGTGCTCGAAGGCCATCCGGAGACCCTGCTCATCGAGGACGACCACGGATACAAGATCGTTGATCAGCCCTTGCATCCGCTGGCCGGGACCACGCACAGCTGGGCCGTCGTTCGCTCCGCCGCCAAGGCGTACGGGCCCGATCTGCGCCTCGCCGTGCTCACCGGGGACCCCGTCACCGTCGACCGGGTGCGCGGCAGGCAACGGCTCGGACCGGGTTGGGTGAGCCGCCTCCTGCAGCGGGCCGTGGTCCGGCTCTGGGCCGACGGCGCCGTGGACGGGCGGGCCGTGGCGGCCGCGTACGGGAGACGGCGGGACGCGCTGATCGCCGCGCTCGCCCGGCGCGGTGTCGCGGCGCACGGGCGCAGCGGGATGAACGTGTGGATACCCGTGCCGGACGAGACCGGCGCGGTCGCCCGGCTGCTGCACGCCGGCTGGGCGGTGGCACCCGGCGCCCGCTTCCGGACGAGCGCGCCACCGGGCATCCGTATCACCGTCTCGTCGCTGGCAGAGGACGAGCGCGACGACGAGATCGAGCGGCTGGCGGACGCGGTGGCCGCGGCGATCGGTCCCGCTCCTGCGCGACGTTACGGGTGACGACGCGACGTTACGGGTGACGAGGTGGACGCGGTCGACCGTCAAGAGCATCCCGCATCCCGCATCCCGCATCATGCATCGCGCATTACGCATCACGCCTGCGGTCGACCGTCAGGAGGGCTCACGCGCCGGCCGACCGTCAGCGGCCTATCGCTCACGGTCATCTGTCGGCGGCCTGCCGCGTACGGTCGTCCGTCAGGCGCCTCGTGAGCGGGCCTTGGCCTGGGTCAGCGCCGCGCCCGCCAGGACGATCACCGCGCCGACCGGTGTCGACCAGGTCAGCGACTCGCCGAGCAGCGCCACCCCCGCGGCCGTGGCGATCACCGGCGTGAAGTACGTGACCATCTGGGCCGTCGTCGGCCCCACCTCGGCGACCAGTCCGTACTGGACGAGCATGGCGAGCCCCGTACCCAGGGCGCCCAGCGCGGCGACCGCGAGCAGCGGCAGCACCGGGAAGGAGGTCGGCAGGGAGGTGAACAGGGGAGTGACCACGGCCAGTTGGGCGGTGGCCAGCAGCAACTGGCCTCCGGTCAGCGACAGGTTCGAGTGCCCGGTGCCGGCCAGGGTGCGGCGGACGTAGATCCAACCGACCGGGTAGCTCAGCGAGGCCAGCAGTGCCAGTGCCGTGCCGGAGGCGTTCAGGCCGTCGAAGCCCTGCCAGACGCCCAGCACCGTCAGTACACCGAGGAAGCCCAGTCCCAGGCCGGCGACCCGTATCCGTGTCGGCCGGTCCTCCGACAGGGCCACCAGGGACAGGGCCATGCCCCACAGGGGAGAGGTCGCGTTGCAGATTCCCGCGAGCGTGGACGGGATCGTCAGCTCCGCGTACGCGAAGAGGGAGAACGGCAGCGCGTTGAGCAGGAGCGCCGCGACCGCGAGATGACCCCACACACGGGCGCCGCCGGGCAGCCGTTCCCGCTTCACCGCCATCGCCGCCATGAGCACCGCCGTACCGAACACCAGCCGGCCCAGGGTGACCTGGAAGGGGGCGTAGCCGTCGGTGCCCACCTTGATGAAGAGGAAGCTGAACCCCCAGACCACGGAGAGGAAAGCGAAGCGGAGCCGCCAGTCGACGGCGGGGCGACGGCGGCGTTCGGTGGCCGCAGCCGTCGGAGCGGCCTTGGCCGTGGAAGCGGCCGCAGCCGTGGGAGTAACCGCAGCCGTGGGAGTAACCGTGGCTGGGGGAGTGGCCGTGGCGGTCGCGGCCGGAGACACGCGTGATGAGGAGGGGGCGGTGCTGGTCATGCACGCAACCATGCTTCGGATGATTCTGTAGCACAAGCGAGATTTTTTTAGCGATTCCTCGTAGCATCGCTTATATGTTGAACCTGGAGCGCCTGCGCACCCTGGACGCCCTCGCCCGGCACGGCTCGGTCAGCGGAGCGGCGGCGGGTCTGCATGTCACCACCTCGGCCGTCTCCCAGCAGATGGCCAAACTGGAGCGGGAAGTGGGGCAGCAGCTCCTCGCCAAGAACGGACGCGGGGTACGTCTGACCGACGCGGGCCGGTTGCTCGCCGACCACGCCACACGCATCCTGTCGCAGGTCGAGCTGGCCCAGGCCGACCTGGAGGCCCAGCGCGGACAGGTGGTGGGCGAGCTGCGGCTGGCCGCGTTCCCCACCGCGATGCGCGGACTGTTCCCCGCCGTGCTGAGCGCGCTCCGGGAGCGGCACCCCGCGCTCCGGGTGTCCTCACGGGAACTGGAGCCGGCGTTCGGGGTCAACGCGGTGGTCCGGGGCGACGTCGACCTGGCTGTCGTCATGGACTGGTACAACAAGCCCCTGCCCATGCCCGAAGGGCTCGCCAGGGCGGCCGTCCTGGACGACCCCGTGGACATCGCGATGCCCGAGAAGCACCCGCTGGCCGACCGGGACGAGGTCGACCTGGCGGACTTCGCGGACGACGAGTGGGTCGCCTGGTCCGACGGCGAGTTCTGCCACGAGTGGCTGCTCTACATGCTGCGCGCCAAGGGCGTCGAGCCCCATATCGCCCACCGCGCCCAGGAACACCACACGCAACTGGCTCTGGTCGCCGCCGGACTGGGCGTCTGTGTCGCCCCCCGGCTCGGTCGTGATCCGCTGCCGGAGGGGGTGCGCACCGTGCCCGTGCGGCACCGGGTCTCCCGTCACGTCTACGCGGTGTGGCGCTCCGACGCCGACCGCCGTCCGTCGATCAGGGCGGCGGTGGAGGCACTGCGAGGGGCGGGAGTGGCGACGGGGGCCGCTGCGTCACGGTGAGGGCCGGCGCGGTAGGAACGGTGGGAGCCGGAGAGGCGAGTACGGGCTTCGCCGCCCGCTCACAGCCGCTGCGCCGACTTGCGGAAGTCCCACGAGGCGGTCCTCTCCGGTGTCAGCCGCAGCCAGGCGTGCCGGCCGTCGTGGGGCAGTTCGTCGATGCCGAAGTACTTACGGGCGAACAGCCGCTCCACCGCCGCCAGTTCGGGGCACGGCTCGCCCGGCTCGCCCGTGCGCGGGACCTCCCCGACGACCTCGACGGTGCCGGACAGCTCCGCGCCCCGCAGTTCGCCGTACTCCTCACCCGCGTCGACCACGACGGCGACCCGCGGATCCCGGCGCAGGGCGGCCCAGCGCTTGCTGCGGATGAGTGAGTACAGCCAGAGCGACGTGCCGTCCCAGACGAACCAGAGCGGGCTGACGTGCGGGGAGCCGTCCGCCGAGACGGTCGCCGCCCGGCAGGTGCGCTGCGCGGTCAGGAACGCGTCCAGTTCGGCCGGCGCCATCATGATCTTCCGGCCGCGGCGCTGCGTGACGCTCATGCGGTCCCCTCTTCCCGGCTCCGGCCGATCTCCCGGCTCCCGCCGATCTTCCCGGCCCCTGCGGAACGCCGGTCCGGTGCTCCGCAGCAGTGTGCAGGACCCCGTCCCCGATCACCACGGTCCGGAGGGAGCGATCAGACGAGTTCGGTCAGAGGAGCTCGATCAGACGTGCTCGATCAGGCGAGCTTGATCAGACGTGCTCGCTCAGGCGAGCTTGATCGTGTCTCCGTCCACGGTGATCTTCTTGGCGGGCAGTGCCGTCATCGCCGGGCCGCTCTTCACGCTGCCGTCCGTGATCGAGAAGTTGCTCTGGTGACATGGGCAGTTGATGACACCGTCGGCGACGCTCTGCACGGCACAGCCACGGTGGGTGCAGGTGGACGAGAAGGCTTTGAAAGTGCCCGCGGTGGGCTGGGTGACGACCACGCCCTGACCCTCGAAGACCTTGCCGCCGCCCTCCGGGATGTCGGAGGTCTTCGCCAGTTCGGTGCCCGCGACGGCGTTCCCGCCTCCGCCCGAGCCGCCGCCGTTCTGCCCGTCGGAGGAGGCTGAGGAGTCGTCCGATCCGCACGCGGTCAGCGCGACGGCGAGTCCCGCCGCGCCGGCAGCCGTCATCACGGTGCGGCGAGCCGGTGACGATGCGGGCTGAAGCGGTGCGCTGGTCATGCTGGGGTTCCCTTCCATGGGTGCGTCATGAGCTGTACGGAAGTACGGACCGTGGTCCTCTGCTGCTCAGTCCAAGGGATGGTTGAGACTTTGACCTTACTGGTATCAAGGTGGCGTAAGCCGCGGGGGATCCCGCAGTGATTCCGCAGCGTGTGCGGTGCTGGAGCGCACGGAATCCGTGCGGGGCGCGCAGCGGAAGGCGTACGGGGCGCGCAGCGGATCCGTGCGGGAGCCACGTCCGGCGCCCGGGGCCGCGCCGGTAACCTGGGCGAGTGCTCAAGGAACTCACCGCGACCCGGTTCATCACGCCCCTGCGTGAGGGCGGTTCGCTGCCGGGACTCGTCGAGGCCGACGACCGCGCGACGTACGTCATGAAGTTCGCCGGTGCGGGGCAGGGCCGCAAGACACTCGTCGCGGAGGTGGTCTGCGGTGAGCTCGCCCGGCGGCTCGGGCTGCGCGTGCCCGACCTGGTGACCCTCGATCTCGACCCGGTCCTGAGCCTCGGCGAGCCCGACCAGGAGGTGCAGGAACTGCTCAGGCGCAGCGGCGGCACCAACCTCGGCATGCGGTTCCTGACCCGCGCGATCGGCTTCGACTCCCTCGCCTTCCGGGTGGACCCGGAGGAGGCTGGGCGCATCGTCTGGTTCGACGCGCTGGTGAACAACGTCGACCGCTCCTGGCGCAACCCCAACCTTCTCGTCCAGCACGGCGACCTGTGGCTCATCGATCACGGCGCGACGATGATCTGGCACCACAACTGGTCCGGCGCGCGCACCCTCGCCGACCGCCCGTACGACGCCTCCGACCACGCCCTCGCCCCCTTCGGGCCGGACGTCGCGAGCGCCGCCGCCGAACTGGCGCCCCGCATCACCGAGGACCTGCTGGCGGAGGTCACCGCCGAGATCCCCGATGTGTGGCTGGCGGACGAGCCGGGATTCGAGACCGCGGACGCGTTGCGGCGGGCGTACGCGGAGCCGCTGCTGGCGCGCGCCGCCGTCATCCACGACCGCATCGAGGGGATCAAGTGAGCGAGCGCGTGAGCGAGCACATGGCCGAGAGCATGGCCGAGCACCTGGCCGGGCGTATGGCCGAGCGCACTCTGGCGACCCGGTCGACCGGGCAGGACGTCTTCGAGTACGCGCTGCTGCGCGTCGTGCCCCGTGTCGAGCGCGGCGAGTGCTTCAACGCGGGTGTGCTGGTGTACTGCCGCGCCAAGTCCTTCGTGGGTGCCCGTACGCACCTCGACGAGACCAAGCTGCTCGCGCTGGACCCGGAGGCCGATGTGGCCGGCGTACGGGCCGCGCTGGGCGCCGTCGAGAGCCTCTGTGCCGGGGGCGAATCGGCGGGCCAGGCCGCGCGCGACGACGCCGGACGGCGCTTCCGCTGGCTGATCGCGCCCCGTTCCGCCGTGATCCAGCCCGGACCGGTCCACACCGGGTTCACCACCGATCCGGCCGCCGAGACCGAGCGGCTGCTCGGCCTCCTGGTCAGGTAATGGTCTCTGGGTCACATAGCGGTCTCTCGGTCAGGTGCACGGTCTCTCGGTCAGGTGATCAGACTCCTGGTCGGGTGATCAGCTTTCCGGTCGGGTAAGCGGCCTCCTGGTCGGGCCGCCGAGCCCTTGGTCGAGGCAACGAGCTTCTGTTCAGGCAATCGATCATGCGTCGCGCCAGGTACTCGATCACGCGTCGCGGCAGGTGAATCGATCACACTGCGCCCGCGCGCCGTTGACACCGGGTGCCAGGGTCTCTAGCGTCACGTGCGGGCAAGGTACTAAGCGGTCGCTCACCTGAGGGGCGGCCGTGGAGCCGCAAGCTCACCATGGACTGTTCCCGGGTTCAGGGGACCGTCCACAGGCTTTCCGAGGGCGAGGAGAAGCAGCAATGTCCACCACTGAGCAGCGTGTCGCCGTGGTCACCGGTGCCGCGCGCGGCATCGGCGCCGCGACCGCCGTACGACTGGCCGCGGAGGGCCGCGCCGTCGCGGTGATCGACCTCGACGAGGCCGCGTGCAAGGACACCGTGGAGAAGATCACCGCCGCCGGCGGCAGGGCGCTCGCGGTCGGCTGCGACGTGTCCGACGAGGCCCAGGTCGAGGCCGCCATCGCCCGGATCGCCGAGGAACTCGGCGCGCCGACGATCCTGGTGAACAACGCGGGCGTGCTCCGCGACAACCTGCTGTTCAAGATGAGCGCCGGTGACTGGGACACGGTCATGAACGTGCACCTGCGCGGTGCCTTCCTGATGACCAGGGCCGTCCAGAAGCACATGGTCGACGCCAAGTTCGGCCGGGTGGTGAACCTGTCCTCGTCCTCCGCGCTCGGCAACCGCGGCCAGGTCAACTACTCCGCCGCGAAGGCCGGTCTGCAGGGCTTCACCAAGACCCTCGCCATCGAGCTCGGCAAGTTCGGCATCACCGCCAACGCCGTCGCGCCCGGGTTCATCGTCACCGACATGACCGCCGCCACCGCGGCCCGCGTCGGCATGGGCTTCGAGGAGTTCCAGGCCGCGGCCGCGACCCAGATCCCGGTGCAGCGCGTCGGCCGCCCGGACGACATCGCGAACGCGATCGCCTTCTTCACCGGTGACGACGCGGGCTTCGTCTCCGGTCAGGTGATGTACGTCGCCGGCGGACCGCTCAACTGAGGCCGGGGGGACGAGAAGCACATGACTGCTGTGGAACTGCCGGAGCCGTCGGGCAAGGTGGCGCTGATCACGGGCGCCAGCCGCGGTATCGGCTACGGCGTGGCCGAGGCGTTCGTCGCCCGCGGTGACCGTGTGGTCATCACCGGCCGCAACGAGGACGCCCTCAAGGAGGCCGTCGAGAAGCTCGGCGCCGACCGGGCCGTCGGTGTGGCGGGCAAGGCGCACGACGAAGCCCACCGGGTCACCGTCGTGGAACGCGCGATGGAGACCTTCGGGCGTGTCGACTTCCTGGTCAACAACGCCGGTACCAACCCGGTCTTCGGCCCCATCGCCGACCTCGACCTGGACGTGGCCCGCAAGGTCTTCGAGACCAATGTCGTCTCGGCGCTCGGGTTCGCCCAGCTCACCTGGAAGGCCTGGCAGAAGGACAACGGCGGTGCGATCGTGAACATCGCCTCCGTCGCCGGTGTCTCCGCCTCGCCGTTCATCGGCGCGTACGGCATCAGCAAGGCCGCGATGATCAATCTGACCCTCCAGCTGGCGCACGAGTTCGCCCCGGTGGTCCGGGTCAACTCGATCGCGCCCGCCGTGGTCAAGACCAAGTTCGCGCAGGCCCTGTACGAGGGCCGGGAGGCGGAGGCCGCCGCCTCGTACCCGATGGGACGGCTCGGCGTGCCCTCCGACATCGGCGGCGCCGCCGCGTTCCTGACGTCGGAGCAGTCGGACTGGATCACCGGGCAGACGCTCGTCGTGGACGGCGGCATCTTCCTCAACGCCGGCGTCGGCTGACGAAGCCGGCCGACGGTACCGGGCTCCGGGCGGAGCCCGGGCGCCGCGTCCCGGAGCCGGCCGCCGGAACCGGCCGCCCAAGCCGCCCACCGGAACCGGTGATGCCGTCGGCCGAGGTCGCCGCCCGAGGTCGCCGCCCGAAGTCCCCGGCCCATGTCGGCCGGCAGGCGCCCGCGCGGACCTGGCCGGGACCGCGCGGGCGCCCGTCGCGCCGGGCGCGCGGAGCCAGGCATAGGCTTGTCGACAAAAGGACATACGCGCTGATCAGGCGGCCTTTACGAGGGGACGGTCAACCGGTCGGGCGCTGCGGTATGGTCTGCCAACTCTTGTGGCATGGCCGATCGAGGAGCGTGCGCGTGTTCAACCGGGACAGATGCCTGCGTCAGCTGGCGGCGATCACGTCCATATCCCTCGTCGCCGGATGCGGTGTCCTCTCCTCGGACTCCTCCGACGACGGAGAGCCGATCGTCGTGGGAACGACCAGTTCTCCGAGCACCCTGGATCCGGCGGCCTCCTGGGACAACTCCTGGGAGCTGTTCCGCAACGTCTACCAGACCCTCCTGAACTACCCCACCGGGGCGTCCGAGCCCGAGCCCGACGCCGCCGAGTCCTGCTCGTTCACGGACACCTCCCACACCGTGTACAGCTGCACGCTGCGCGAGGGCCTGGAGTTCTCCAACGGTCACGCCCTGGACGCGCAGGCGGTCAAGCACTCCTTCGACCGGATCAGGAACATCAACGTGACCGGCGGCCCCGCAGGCCTGCTGGGCAACCTCGCGCGCGTGCAGACGAAGGACGACCGCAAGATCGTCTTCCACCTGAACGAACCCGACGCCACCTTCCCCTTCGTCCTCGCCACGCCCGCCATGTCCCTCGTGGACCCCGCCGACTACCCCGCGGACAAGATCCGTGCGGACGGCGGCATCACCGGCTCCGGGCCGTACGCCCTGAGCTCGTACGACGAGGGCGAGCAGGCCGAGCTCGTCCGCAACGACAGCTACAAGGGCTTCGCGGACCGCCGGAACGAAGCGGTGACCATCCGCTACTTCCAGGACTCCGGCGACATGGTCGACGCCCTCAGGAAGAAGAAGATCGACGTCACGTACCGCGGTCTGGCCGCCCCGGACGTCGTCGACCTGCAGAGCAACCACGAGGAGGAGGGCCTTCAGCTCCTCGAGCACGCCGGCACCGAGATCAGCTACCTGGTGTTCAACCCCCAGGACGAGTGGGCGGGAGAGCCCGCCGTCCGCCAGGCGGTCGCCCAGCTCGTCGACAGGCCTGCCCTCGCCCACAAGGTCTACCAGGACACCGTCGAACCGCTGTACTCCATGATCCCCAAGGGGCTGGTGGGCCACACCACGGGGTACTTCGACGACTTCGGCGAGCCCAGCTCCGCCAAGGCACGGGAGCTCCTGCTGGACGCGGGCATCACCGAGCCCGTGCCGCTGACCTTCTGGTACACCACCGACCGCTACGGCTCGCAGACCAAGCCGGCGTTCGAGGAGCTGAAGCGGCAGCTCGAGGCCTCCGGCCTGTTCCGCATCACGCTCGAGAGCCGCCCCTGGAAGACGTACGTCGAGGGGTACCAGAAGGGCGAGTACCCGGTGTTCGGGCGGGGCTGGTTCCCCGACTTCCCCGACGCCGACAACTTCGTCGCCCCCTTCGTGGGCGAGCAGAACGCCCTCGGTACGCCGTACCCGGTGCCCGAGATCACCACCGAGCTGCTGCCCCAGTCGCGCCGGGAGACCGACCGCGGGAAGGTGGCCGAGCAGTTCGAGCAGGCCCAGCAGATCATCGTCGACGACGCGCGGCTGCTGCCGCTGTGGCAGGGCAAGCAGTACGTGGCCGCCAGCGAGGAGATCGGCGGCGGGGACCAGGCCCTGGACCCGGCGACGATCATGGTCGTGTGGGAGCTCTACCGGAAGACGAGCTGGTAGTTCTCCCGGGTTTCCCCCGGTTCCTGCCCGGGCGGCCCCGGTTGTCAGTGGCCGCCTGTAGGTTCTGTGTTCTGACGGCGGCCGTGCCGCACGCGGCCGTCCACGGCCGTGTCTTCCGCGGCCGGCCGTGAAATGAGCACGTATCGGAGGAAGTTGACGTGACCGACATCGCCATGCTGCCCGAGTCCTGGCGCGGCGTCCTGGGCGAGGAGCTGCAGCAGCCCTACTTCAAGGAACTCATAGAGTTCGTGGAGGAGGAGCGCACCAAGGGTCCCGTCTACCCTCCCCGTGAGGAGGTCTTCGCCGCGCTCGACGCCACGCCGTACGAGCGCGTGAAGGTGCTGGTCCTCGGGCAGGACCCGTATCACGGCGAGGGCCAGGGGCACGGTCTGTGCTTCTCGGTGCGGCCCGGGGTGAAGGTCCCGCCCTCCCTGCGCAACATCTACAAGGAGATGCACGCGGAGCTGGGTACGCCGATCCCCGACAACGGGTACCTGATGCCGTGGGCCGAGCAGGGCGTACTGCTGCTCAACGCGGTCCTCACGGTGCGTGGCGGCGAGGCCAACTCCCACAAGGGCAAGGGGTGGGAGAAGTTCACGGACGCGGTGATCCGCGCGGTCGCGGACCGGCCCGACCCGGCGGTCTTCGTCCTGTGGGGGAACTACGCGCAGAAGAAGCTCCCGCTGATCGACCAGGAGCGGCATGTGGTGGTGAAGGGCGCGCACCCCTCGCCGCTGTCCGCGAAGAAGTTCTTCGGCTCCCGTCCGTTCACCCAGATCGACGAGGCGGTGGCCGCGCAGGGCCACACGCCCATCGACTGGACGATTCCGAACCTCGGCTGACCGCCGAGGCCGCCCGCGGTGCCGTACCTCCGGTCGGCGCAGCCGTGCTCCGCTCCGACCGGCCGGTGTCGCGCCTTCCGCGGTACGGGCTCCGCTCCGGCCGGTACCGCACCGCACCGCAAGGCTCGGTTCCGGCCGATGCCGCGGCGCGTCCACCAGGGCCGGGCGTCACCGGGTAGGGCGTCACCGGCCCGGGCCCGTCGGCCCACGGAGCGGCCTGCCCGTGATTGTCAGCGCCTGCGGCTAGCGTCGTGGCAACGACGGAGCGCAGAGAGGACGAGCGGTGGCGGAGCAACAGGGGACAGCGGCGCCGGACGCCGTGATGACGCGGATCGGCCAGGTCGTCATGCTGCACCACGGAGGCGACCGCGAGGAGGCCCGCAGCCGCTTCCTGGATCTGTGGGCCGAGATCGGCGAGGACGGCGACCCGCTGCACCGCTGCACCCTGGCCCACTACATGGCGGACGCCCAGGACGACCCCGCCGATGAACTCGCCTGGGATCTGCGGGCGTTGGCGGCGGCCGAGGAGTTGACCGACGGGCGAGTGGCGGAGCACCACCGCTCGCTCGTGATGCGCGCCTTCTACCCGTCGCTGCATCTGAACCTCGCGGCGGACTACACGAGACTCGGCCGCGCCGAGACCGCCCGCAGCCATCTCCGGCTGGCGCGGGGGGCGGTCGACGCGCTGGCGGACGACGCCTACGGAAACGGCGTCCGGGCAGCGATGGACCGTCTGGAGCACCAGCTGAACGGAGGGGGCACGACGGAAGAGGGCACGACCGGAGAGGGATCGTCGGAGCCGCCGGGGCCGGGGGCGCCTCGCCCGCCGAGACAGCACCCGTAGTGCCTGCTGAGGGTGCGCCTACGTCGGTGGGCTCGGGAAGAGGCCCGGAGAAGCCGCCGGGAACGGCCGCCCACGGCCGGAACGGGGACGAGGACGACGACGAACGCTGGAGGGACTACGGCCGCACGGGAGGGACGGCGGTGGGGCGCGGTCGGCCCGGGTCGCCGGCCGTCGGCGCGGCGGCGGGCACCGAGGCGGTCGCCCGGGGTTTCGGGGAAGTGCTCGGCTCGGCAGTCCGGGGGAGGCGGATGAGTTCCAGTGCCTCCCGTGCCGGAGCCTGCACGATCCGCGGCTCGGCAGGACCGTCCGGGCGGGGCGCGGCCGGACGCGGCGGGCCGGCCGGCACGTCGGGTGCGGGCGGGCGCTGCCCGCCGGTGCAGCCGGAGAGGGCCGAGACGGCAGACGCGGCCGAAACGGCCACGGTGACCAGGAGCGTTGCTGTAGTGGTCGTACGATGCACCCGCGCAACTCTGCTGCGTCGGACCCGGTTTGAGGAGAGGACAGGCGGAGGATGCCCCGCACGGGTGACGGCTGCGGCCGTCTGCGTGGGTTTGCCCTCCCCGCCGGTGTGAACTTCCGTTTCCCTCCCGCGTGGTCTCCCGCGTCGGCCTGTGGTCTCTTGTCCCCGGCCCGCGCGGAGGGACGCGCCCGGCCCGCTTCCACTCAGTCCCCGGTTGCCCCGTCGATGCGCTCCCTGATCAGATCCGCGTGACCGTTGTGCCGCGCGTACTCCTCGATCATGTGGGTGTAGATCCAGCGCAGGCTGACGGCCTCGCCGGTGTACCGGTTCCGGCCGGTGCTCATGCCGTCCAGAGTGAAGCGCGCGGCGTTGTCGCGGGCGACGGCGATCTCGGCCTGCCAGGTGGCGTAAGCCTCCTGCCAGGTGTCCGACTCGCTGAGGCGGAACTCACCGCCCCGGTTCTCGCCGGTGCTGTAGATCCGCCCGGCGTCGTCGTCCGCCAGCACTCTGCGGAACCAGCTCCGCTCCACCTCCGCCATGTGCCGCACCAGCCCCATCAGGGAAAGCTCGGAAGGCGCGGCGGAGGCGGTTCTGAGCTGGGCGTCGTCCAGGTCCGCGCACTTCATGGCGAGCGTCCGGCGGTGGAAGTCCAGCCACCCTTCCAGCATGGTCCGTTCATCGGCGGTGACGGAGGGTACGGTGCGTTCGATTGTCATGCGCCGTATCTTGTCCGGGCGGGTGGTGGGCGCTCATCTCATTTTCGGTGCGCGGTTCCCTACGGGCCCGGCTCCCCCCTCCCGCCGGGAAGGTCCCGCGCGGGCCGGTCGCGCAGCATCCCGCCGAGCAACTCCCGCATGCTGTCGCGCAGTTGGCCGAGCGTGGGCACGGTCGCGTGGAACGACCCGGCCACACAGGAGAACATCATCCCGTCGCACCACGCCACCAGTGACAGCATGTGCCGGACGGGATCCGCCGAACCCGCGGCGGTGACCATGGCGGTCGCCGGGTCGCGGAACCGCTTGCCGGCCGTGTCGAACACCTCCCGCAGCTCCGGCCGGCGAGTGGCCTCGAGCGCGAGTTCGTAGCGGGCGACCAGCAATGCGCGGTGCCGGGTCACATAGCGGTGCAGCGCCAGGGCCAGTGCGTCTGCGAGCGCGTCGGGTCCGCCGCCGGGTGCCGGCATCTCCGCGGGCAGAAGGACCTGCGCCTCCCGCTCGGCCAGCCGCCGTACGGCCAGCTCCAGCAGCGCCTGCCGGGTGCGCGCGTGATTCGAGGTCGAGCCCTGGGGGAGGCCGGCCGCCTCGTCGACGGCCCGATGGGTGAGGCCCCGCATCCCGCGCTCGGCGAGCAGCCGGAGGGCGGCGTCGGCGAGGAGATCGGTGCGCGAGGTGCCGGTGGAAAGTGCGGACATGGGGCCAACCTACCCGTCGAACTACATCTGTAGTACGGTCGAGGTGTGCGGTTACTACAGCTGTAGTGAGCGCTGGGAGTGACCTGTTTGACGGAGCGACGCGCGACGGCGCGGGAACGCGACGACGACAAGGAGAAGTCATGGCGGACGAGCACACGACGGCGGGCCGGACCGCGCACGCCGTCGTCATCGGAGGCGGGATCGGGGGTCTGACCGCGGCGGCGGCTCTCCACCGCGACGGCTGGCGCGTCACCGTCCTGGAGCGGGCAGGCTCCCTGGACCCCGTGGGCGCCGCGATCTCCCTCGCCCCCAACGCGCTGCGCGCTCTCGACGTGATCGGGCTCGGCGACGAGATCCGCGGTCTCGCCGCCTGGCAGGACGGCGCGGGTCCCGCCCGTACGGGCGTGGCCGGGGACGAGGGAGGGGTGCGCGTACCGAGCGGTCGCTGGCTCGCCCGGTCCAGTACCGCCGCCGCGGCCGAGCGCTTCGGCGGGCCGCTCGTCCTCCTGCACCGGGCCACGCTGATCGAGCGCCTGGCGGCCCGGCTGCCCGACGGCACCGTACGCCTGGCCACCGCCGCGACGCTCGTCGACCGCGGCGGTCCCGGCCGCCCCGCCCGCGTGGGCACAGCCGACGGTGAACTGGAGGCGGACCTGGTCGTCGCGGCCGACGGGATCCGCTCGGGCGTGCGCGGCGCGCTCTTCCCGGACCACCCCGGTCCCGTCTACTCGGGCTTCACCACCTGGCGGGTCGTCCTTCCCGTGCCGGGGCTGACCTCCTCGACCCTCGCCTCGCACGAGACCTGGGGCCAGGGCCGTATCTGGGGCACGCATCCGCTCAAGGACGGCAGGACGTACGCGTACGCCGCCGCCGTCACGCCCGAGGGGCAGCAGGCGCCGGACGACGAGCGGGCGGAACTCGTGCGCCGGTTCGGCGACTGGCACGACCCGATCCCGGCCGTCCTCGCCGCGGCCCGCCCCGAGGACGTGCTGCGCCACGACGTGCACCACATCGCCGAGCCGTTGCCCGCCCACCACCGCGGCAGGGTCGCGCTGCTCGGGGACGCCGCCCACGCCATGCCGCCGACCCTCGGTCAGGGCGGCAACCAGGCCATCGAGGACGCGATCGTGCTCGCCCTGTCCGTTCCGCGGCTCCGCCCCGGCGCGGGTGCTCCCGTCGCCGAGTCGCTCGCCGCGTACACGGCGGCACGGCAGCCCCGTACGACGGCGATCACCCGCAGGGCGGTCCGCGTCGCCCGGCTGAACATGATGTCCCACCCGGTCGGCACGGCCGTCCGCAACGCGGCGATCGCCGTGCTCTCCCAGGCCGGACCTGCGCTCTTCCTGCGCGGCTTCGACGGGATCGCCGACTGGCGCCCGCCGCGCCGGACGTACGCCTCCGAGGAGGCAGGTGTCGTCGTGCCCTGAAACGTCGGCACATGTGCCGACGCGCCATGGGGCCTGCGCATGTGTGTGATCGCGTCATGGGGCGGTGACACATGGGTGATCCGGCGCATGTCTCCGCAGGCGACGTAGGGTGTCGGCACCACATATGGCGTCGGCACCCCGCAAGGCGTCGGCACACCGTAGGACAGGGGACGTTTGTGAAGGTCGGCTGCATAGGGCTCGGCGACATCGCGTGCAAGGCGTATTTGCCGGTGCTCGGCACACAGCCGGGGGTCGAGCTGCATCTTCAGACGCGTACGCCCGCCACCCTCACGCGGGTGGCCGACAGCCTGCATCTGCCGCAGGCGCAGCGGCACTCCGATCTCGACGCCCTGCTGGCCCAGGACCTCGACGCGGCCTTCGTGCACGCACCGACCACGGCACACCCGGAGATCGTCACCCGGCTCCTCGAGGCGGGCGTCCCGACATACGTCGACAAGCCCCTCGCGTACGAGCTCGCCGACTCCGAACGTCTGGTACGGCTCGCCGAGGAGCGGAACGTCTCGCTCGCCGTGGGCTTCAACCGGCGTCACGCGCCCGCGTACGCGCAGTGCGCGGAGCATCCGCGCGAGCTGATCCTGATGCAGAAGAACCGGATCGGCCTGCCCGAGGCGCCGCGCACGATGGTCCTGGACGACTTCATCCACGTCGTCGACACCCTGCGCTTCCTGGTGCCGGGCCCGGTCGACGACGTGACCGTGCGCGCCCGCGTCGCGGACGGCCTGCTGCACCACGTCGTGCTCCAGCTGTCCGGGGACGGCTTCACCGCGCTCGGTGTGATGAACCGGCTCAGCGGCTCCGCCGAGGAGATCCTGGAGGTGTCCGGGCAGGACACCAAGCGCCAGGTCGTCAATCTCGCCGAGGTCGTCGACCACAAGGGCCAGCCGACGACCCGGCGGCGCGGCGACTGGGTGCCGGTGTCCCGGCAGCGCGGTATCGAACAGGCCGTGCTCGCCTTCCTCGACGCCGTGCGGGCGGGCAGGACGCTCAGCGCCCGGGACGCGCTGGCGACTCACGATCTGTGCGAGCGGGTGGTGCGGGCGGTTCAGGACCCGCCCGCCTGAGCCGCACGGCTCGTACGGTCCGTACGGCTCCGGCGGCGCCCGTGACGGCCAGCGCCAGCAGCGCGGCGTACACCGGCCAGTCGCCGAGGCGGACGTACGGCGTGACACCGCTCGCCGGCGGCACCTCGTACACCGCGCGCGTACTCGCGTCCGTGCCCAGCCGGGGGCCGATGCGCTCACCGTCGGGACCGTAGACGGCGGAGACGCCGGTCAGCGTCGCGTGGACCATCGGGCGGCCGGTCTCGGCGGCCCGCAGCGCGGCCAGCGAGGCGTGCTGCTCCGGGGCCCAGCTCCGCTGGAACGTGGAGGTCGCCGACTGGGCGATCAGCACCTCGGCGCCGTTGGCGGCGAGTTGGCGGCTCATGTCGGGGAAGGCGGACTCGAAGCACACCATCGGTCCGATCCTCAGGCTGCCGCTTCCCCGCGGTCCGTCCGCGACGTCCATCACGACCTGCCGGGTACCGCGCCTGCGGTCCTCCCCGGCCGCCTCGCCGACCGAGGTGGCCCAGCCGAGGACGGACCGCGCCGGGACGTACTCGCCGAAGGGGACCAGCCGCATCTTGTCGTAGCGGTCGCCGGTCGGGCCGTCCGGGCCCACGAGCACGGAGCTCTTGTATATGCCGGGGCGGTCGGCGCGGCGGGCGTCGACGTTCACCAGGACGTCCGCCCCGGTCGCGCGGGACAGGGCGGCGATCCGGTCCGCGAGATCGGGGCGGTCGGCGAGGTCGAACCCGACGCTGCTCTCACCCCACACGATCAGGTCGACGTCCCGCCCGGCGAGCCCGCGGGTGAGGGCCTCCTCACGGGCCAACCGCTTGCCGGGGCTGCCGATGCCGGCGGCGGCGCCGGGCTGGACGACGGCGACCCGCACGAGGCCGTCCACCGCGGGGCGCGGCGCCCCCACCCAGGCAGCGGAGGCGGCGGCGGCCGTCGCGACGAGCCCGGCGACGGCGGGCACACGGGCCGGGCGCACCGCCACCAGCACGGCGACCGCGACATTCACCGCCACCACCAGGAAGCTCAGCAGCCACACCCCGCCGACCGAGGCGAGCCGCAGCGCCGGCTCCACCTGCCACTGGCTGGACCCGAGCAGCCCCCAGGGGCCGCCCAGCCGCTCCCAGGACCGGACCAGCTCCACCGTCAGCCAGCCCGACGGCACGACGACGAGCGCCGCCGTGACGCGCCCGGCCGACGGCGCCCCGCCCAGAAACCGTCGGACCAGCGCACCCCAGGGAGCCCACAGCGCGCCGAGCAGCGCGGCGAGCACGAACGTGAACACATGCAGGTTCGGCAGCAGCCAGTGGTGCACGGCCAGCATGAACCCGGAGCCGCCCAGCCAGCCGTCGTACGCGGCGCGGCGGGCCGTCGGGGCGGAACGGATCAGCAGGATCCACGGGACCAGCGCGACGTACGCGAACCACCACAGCGACGGGGCCGGGAACGCGAACATGGGCAGTGCGCCGGCCGGCACGGCCAGGACGCCGCGCCGCCACCGGGAGGCGAGCCACCGGTCGGCCGTCCTCATGCAGGGCCTCCCTCCCCGGTCGTGCGTAGCTCCCAGTGTGCGCTCCGTGGACGATCACCGACAGTGGGAGGGCGCCGGAGCCCAGGGGGCGCGTGGATATTCGCTGGCCACCGGGGCAGCGGCGCGCCGATCCTGTACCCGTGAACGATCAGTCGGTTGTACAAGAGCCCATGTTCCGTGTGCGGGCCCGTCACACGGAGTCCACGGTCACCGTCTACCAGGCGTACCCTCCGGGGATCGGCCGGGCCGCGGCCCGCACCGGCCGGTTCCCGTCGCGGTGGAAGCGGGACCGCATGACGTGGATCAAGCCGTCGTTCCTGTGGATGATGTACCGCTGCGGCTGGGGCACGAAGGAGAACCAGGAGACCGTCCTGGCCGTCGAGATCACACGTGAGGGTTTCGTCTGGGCGCTGCGGAACTCCTGTCTGTCGCACTACGTTCCCGCGCTGCACGCGGACGAGCAGACGTGGAAGCAGGAGCTGCGGAGGGCGCCCGCGCGGGTGCAGTGGGACCCCGAGCGGGACCTCCGGCTCAGCCCGCTGCCGTACCGCTCCCTCCAGCTCGGCCTGTCCGGGGAGGCGGCGGCCCGGTACGCGGACGAGTGGATCGTGGGCATCGAGGACGTGACCCCGCTGGCACGGGAGATCCACGGCCTGGTGGGGAAGGGCGAACTCGACCGCGCGGCACGGCTGCTGCCGGCCGAGGAGCCGTACCCGCTGGACGACGACGTGCTCGCCCATCTGCGGCGATAGGCGGAACGCCAGAACGGCGGCAGATGGAGCGGGGACCGGCGGCAGGTGGAGCAGCGGCCCGGCGGGCCGGCGACAGGCACAGGCGAACCGACGGGTCGGCGAACCGACGGGTCGGCGGGCCGACCGGGTCCTGTCTCAGGCCGCCTCGACGACCTCTCCGCGCATCGCCGTGGCCCACTCCACGACCAGCAGTTCGTACTCGGCCCGCTCCTGGTCCGAGAGGGAACCACCCGCGCGCTTCCACAGCGCTCGTATCTGCTCGTTCACCGCGGCGGCGGACCGCGGGGAACCAGGAGTGGCGGATTCGGGGGACATGCCATCAGCCTATGCCCGCCGACTGACACAGCGCTACCGGATGGCTACGGGCACCGTATGCGGTTGGTCACGGTTCAAGGACCTCCGGTGCGCGGTCAAGTGCCCGGGATCCGCCCCGGGTTCGTGCCGCGCACCGCTGTTCCGTCAGTGCGCCGACTCACCCGCGTGCGGGCTCAGCACGCCCATGCCGACCAGCACGATGATGACGATGCCGAGCGCGATGCGGTACCAGACGAACGGCATGAAGCTCTTGGTCGAGATGAACTTCATGAACCACGCGATGACCGCGTAGCCCACGCCGAAGGCCACGATCGTGGCGAAGATCGTCGGTCCCCAGGTCACATGGCCGCCCTCCGCCGCGTCCTTGAGTTCGAACGCACCGGACGCGAGCACCGCCGGAATGGCGAGGAGGAAGGAGTAACGGGCCGCGGCCTCACGGGAGTAGCCCATGAAGAGGCCGCCGCTGATGGTGGCGCCGGAGCGGGAGACGCCCGGGATCAGGGCCATGGCCTGGCAGACGCCGTAGATCAGGCCGTCCCTGGCGTTCAGCGCGTCGAGTGTCTTGCGCTGCTTCACCGCCCGGTGTCTGCCGCCCGTTTCGTCACGGGCCGCCAGCCGGTCCGCGACACCCATGACGATGCCCATGACGATCAGCATGGTCGCGGTGATGCGCAGATCGCGGAACGGCCCCTCGATCTGGTCCTTGAGCGTCACGCCCAGCACGCCGATCGGGATCGAGCCCACGATGACGAGCCAGCCCATCTGCGCGTCGTGGTCCCGCCGCGCCTCCTTGTTCGTCAGCGACCGGAACCACGCGGAGATGATCCGCGCGATGTCCTTGCGGAAGTAGATCAGCACCGCGGTCTCCGTGCCGATCTGTGTGATCGCGGTGAAGGCCGCACCGGGGTCCTCCCAGCCGGAGAACGCCGCGGTCAGGCGCAGATGGGCGCTGGAGGAGACGGGGAGGAACTCCGTCAGCCCCTGGACGAGTCCAAGGATGAGGGATTCAAACCAAGACATGGAGTACGTGGTCCAAGCGCTGCTCGGGGGAGGGCCGACGGGCACGCCGTGGCCGCTGTGCGCGCTGATCACGGGTGCTGGGGGGCAGCGTAGCGCCCCAAGATGACGGGCTCGCCACAGGGGCTTCGCGGGAACCCCACAGATTCCCGTGCGGTGTCCGGAAGGCGCCGTTCCGGGCTTGGGCGCGGGGTGTGGCCCCGGCGGAGCGGGCGGGTCCGGGGTGTTGACCGGTCATTGTGGCGCGGCATACGTTGCAGCGGGGAGAAAGCGCTTGCTATGGGTGGTCCGCCATGGGTGGTCCGCCATGGGTGATCCGCCATGCCGCCCAGGGCTGGCGCCCTCACCACCTGTGCCGTCACGACCGATGGAGTGCTGATCACGTCCATGCCCACACCCAGCGACACATCCGGTCCCGACAACTCACCGGGCCCCGTTCCGGACGGCCGCCGCATCCGGGTCGCGATCGTCGGCACCGGCGGCATCGCCCGCGGCTGCCATCTGCCCGCGCTGACCGCGCTCGCCGAGGAGGGCGAGACGGAGGTCGTCGCCGCGGTCGACATCGACGCCGACGCGGTACGGGCCTTCTGTGCCGACGCGGGCATCCCGCACCCGTACACCGACCTGGACCGGATGTTCGCGGAGCAGCGCCCCGACCTGGTCACCGTCTGCACCCCGCCGACCCTGCACCGCGAGCAGACCGTGGCCGCGCTGCGGGCCGGGGCCTGGGTGTGGTGCGAGAAGCCGCCGGTCCCCACGCTCGCGGACTTCGACGCCGTGGAGGCGGAGGAGGGCCCCGACGGCGGCCCGTACGCCTCGATCGTCTTCCAGCACCGCTTCGGCTCGGGGTCGCGGCACGTACGGCGGCTGCTCGCCGAGCGGACCATGGGGCGCCCGCTCGTGGCGCACTGCCAGACCACCTGGTACCGCGACGCCGCCTACTACGCCGTGCCCTGGCGCGGCCGCTGGCAGACCGAGGGCGGCGGCCCCGCCATGGGCCACGGCATCCACCAGATGGATCTGCTGCTCGACCTGCTGGGCCCGTGGAGCGAGGTGCGCGCCATGGCGGGGCGGCTGGTGCACGACCTGGAGACCGAGGACGTCTCGACCGCCCTCGTGCGCTTCGAGAACGGTGCGATGGCCACGATCGTCAACAGCGTCCTCAGCCCCGACGAGGTCAGCCGCATACGTATCGACTGTGAGCGCGCCACCGTCGAGCTCACCCACCTGTACGGTCACAGCAACGACAACTGGCGCATCACCCCGGCTCCGGACGTGCCGGACGCGGACGTGGCGGCCTGGCGGGACTTCGGCGCGGACGTGCCGAGCTCGCATCTGGCGCAGCTGCGGGACCTGGTGGCGAGCATGCGCGCCGGGACGCGGCCGCGCGCGAGCGGTGCCGACGGGCGGACGAGCCTGGAGCTGATCACCGCGCTCTACAAGTCCGCGTTCACGGACACGACCGTACGGGCCGGGGAGATCGGGCCCGGCGACCCGTACTACACCGCGCTGCACGGAGGGGCGCCCGGCTGGGCGCCCGCGACCGACGCCGCCACGGTCGGGACCTCCGCGACCGCCGAGAGCCAGGAGGTCTCCGTATGACCGCCTGCGACGGCCTGCGCATCGTCCACGCCCACGGCGACCGCATCACGGTCACCGAACCCACCACCGGTGTCGAGCTGTTCAGCTACGTGTACCGGCCCGAGGCGGCCTGGGAGGCGCCCAAGCCGTATCTGCACCCGGTCCGCACCCTCAAGGGCGACGTCGTCACCGACTACCGGCCCAACGACCACCGCTGGCACAAGGGTCTGCAGCTGACGGCCTCCCATCTGTCCGGGCAGAACCTATGGGGCGGGAACACATATGTGCACGGTGAGGGGTATCTCGCCCTCCCGGAGCGGGTGGGGTCGATGGCACATGCGGCCTTCGACGAGGTGTCCTCCGACGGCGACCGTGCCGTGATCGCCGAGCGGCTCACCTGGCACCCGTACACCGGCGAACTGTGGGCCGACGAGGAGCGCCGCATCGAGGTGCACGACGCCGATCCGGCGGCCGGGTCCTGGGCGCTGACCTGGACGAGTGCCATCACCAACCGGCGCGACGAACCGCTGCGCTTCGGCAGCCCGACCACCGCCGGACGCGAGACGGCGGGCTACACGGGTCTGTTCTGGCGCGGCCCGCGGGCTTTCCGGGACGGCCGGATCCTCGGACCCGAGGGCGAGGGTCCCGGGCTGATGGGCGGCCAGGCGCCCTGGCTCGCCTACTCGGCGGAGCACGACGGCACCGACGGACACGCCACGCTCGTCTTCGCGCACGCCCCCGAGAACGACCACGCCGGAACCGGGGGTACCCACCCCGCCCACTGGTTCGTGCGCAACGAGCCCTTCGCCGCCGTCGCCCCGTCCTGGGCCTTCTTCGACGAGCTGGAGCTCGCGCCCGGCGACACCCTCACCCGCCGCTACCGGGTCGTCGTGGCCGACGGGGCCTGGGAGCGGGAGGAGATCGCCAAGTACCTGCAGGACCACCCGTGGTGAGTGCGGAGGGAGCCGGCCGCGTCGCGTCCGGCTTCCCCGGACTGCCCGGCGCGGTCGCCGTCTCCCATCTGTCCGTGTACGACTGGCCGGCGGCCGACGGCGTGTGCGGCGGAAGCCCTCACCTGCACCTGACCTGTTCGGAGGCGTACGTCGTCACGGGCGGGCGCGGCGCGGTGCAGACGCTGACCGTGTCCGGGTACGAGGTCACGCCCCTCGTGCCCGGCACGGTCGCCTGGTTCACGCCCGGCACCGTCCACCGGCTGGTCGACGAGGACGACCTGCGCATCACCGTCCTCATGCAGAACGACGGGCTCCCCGAGGCGGGCGACGCCGTGCTCACCCTGCCGCCGGAGTACCTCACCGATCCGGAGACGTACGCCGCCGCGACCGCGGTCCCGGCGGACGTTCCCGAGGAGGAACGGGAGCGGATCGTCCGCACCCGGCGCGATCTCGCCCTGGAGGGCTACCGGGCGCTGCGGGACGCCGGCGGTCCGGAGCCGCTGGCGGCCTTCCACCGGGCCGCCGCCGCGCTGGTACGGCCCCGGCTCGCGCACTGGCGGAAGCGCTGGGAGCACGGCGCCCGCGCGGCCGCGGCGGCCACCGGTGACCAGCTGGACCGCCTGGAGCGCGGTGACGTGTCCCACCTGGCCGACGCGGTCGTACGGTCGGAACAGCCCGTGGAGTACGGGAAGTTCGGGATGTGCGGGCGGCTGGACGTCTACCGGGGGACGTGACGAGCCGCTGGTGACGCGGTCACCGGACCCGCAGGTGGTGGCGCTTGCGCCAGGCCACCACCGCGCCGATGAGGGCGGGGACGGCGATGCACGCCATGGCGATCAGGAACGCGGGCGAGGTCGGCGTCGAGGCGCGGGCGCCGGCCACCACGTACGCCGCGGTGTTCGGGATCGAGCCGAGTCCCGTGGCGAGCAGAAAGGGCAGCCAGCCCATGCGGGAGACGGACGCGCAGTAGTTCGACGCCGCGAACGGCACCCCGGGGAACAGCCGGGCCGCCAGCATTGAGCGGAAGCCGTGCCGGCTGAGCTGCCCGTCGACCGCCTTCAGCCAGCGGCCCCGCAGCAGCGGCCGCAGCGCGTCCTGCCCGAGCACCCGGCCGAGTCCGAAGGCGATCCCGGCCCCGAGGACCGTGCCCGCCAGCGCGGCCCCCAGCCCGAGTGCGGAGCCGAACAGGGCGCCCGCCGCCAGGTTGAGCAGTGGCCGCGGGACGAACGCCACCGTGCACAGCCCGTACGCCGCCGCGTAGACCACCGCCGCGGCGGCGCCGCCCAGATGGGGCGGCCAGCCGTCGGCCAGCAGGCGCTGTGGTTCGAACAGCAGCACGCTCGACGCGGCGCCCGCGAGGAGCAGTACGAGGAGCGAGAGTCTCGCCCATGGTGAGAGCAGCAGTCGGGTGCAGCGTGCGGCGAGACCCGTTGGGGAGACGGGTGTGACCGGTGCGACGGATGCGACGGGCGGGGAGGTGGCCGCCGCGGTGCCCCCAGAGCGGGTGGTGGCATCGAGCATCTGGTGACAGTAACCGACCCATGTGTGTGATCGCCGTATGGAGCGTCTCACGGGCGTCACAGGGGTGTC
This sequence comes from Streptomyces poonensis, assembly GCF_014650915.1. Taxonomy (GTDB): domain Bacteria; phylum Actinomycetota; class Actinomycetes; order Streptomycetales; family Streptomycetaceae; genus Streptomyces; species Streptomyces poonensis. The sequence goes on from NZ_BMVW01000027.1 coordinate 49,189, forward strand.
ACAGGATGCCGAACAGCGGCTGCGCGGGCCGAGGCGCCGGTACGCCCCTTTCGCCGGCACCGTATGGGCACGCTCCACCCTTCTGTACACACCCGTGACCGTTCCGGGCGGGCTGCCGCACCGTGCGTGGTGCTGCGGGACATGGCGCGCGTCCCTCGCTGACCTGGTAGGACGCGGGTGCACGGGACTTGGCCTGGCTCATCGGCGGTCCGCTTCCGGCAAGGCCGGCCGCCGGACCGGCGTACCCGCCGCCGCGGGTCCCCGGCGAACGCGCAGGTGCCTCCCGCCACCCCCTCCGAGCCCCCACCGTGTGAAGCATCTCTCGCCGGGAGACGTCCGGCGCACCGCTTTCGGACCGTCCGCCCCCGTGGTCCCGCCCGTCGCGAAAATCATTCGACGCGGACGGACGTGTCGACGATGATCGACGTCATGTTCCGGCAGGCCTTCGTCCTCGCAGCATCCGCGGCAGTCGCGGATGCCCCGAAGGCTGCCCTTCTCATCGTCGAGGCCGCCGCAGACGGCGCCCGAAGCTGACCCTCCCCGGATCGTCCGGCGGACCCCGCAGGGGGAGGGTCGGCCAGACCCCGGGGTCCCCGTTCCGGCCGTCTCAGTTCCGCGCCGGGACCGTCATCTGAGTACCACTGAACAGGCTTCGAGGTACCGCCATGCCCAAGACGGCTTACGTCCGCACGAAACCCCATCTCAACATCGGCACGATGGGCCACGTCGACCACGGCAAGACCACCCTGACCGCCGCCATCACCAAGGTCCTCGCCGAGCGCGGTTCCGGCGACGGCACCCGTTACGTCCCGTTCGACCGTATCGACAAGGCGCCGGAGGAGGCCGCGCGCGGCATCACCATCAACATCGCGCACGTCGAGTACGAGACCGACACCCGGCACTACGCGCACGTCGACATGCCGGGTCACGCCGACTACGTCAAGAACATGGTCACCGGGGCCGCGCAGCTCGACGGGGCGATCCTTGTCGTCTCCGCGGTCGACGGGATCATGCCGCAGACCGCCGAACACGTGCTGCTCGCCCGGCAGGTGGGCGTCGACCACATCGTCGTCGCCCTCAACAAGGCCGACGCGGGCGACGAGGAACTGACGGACCTGGTCGAGCTGGAGGTCCGCGAACTGCTCACCGCGCACGGCTACGGCGGCGACTCCGTACCGGTCGTACGGGTCTCCGGGCTGAAGGCCCTGGAGGGCGACCCGCGCTGGACGGCGGCCGTCGAGGCGCTGCTCGACGCGGTGGACACGTATGTGCCCATGCCGGAGCGGTACCTGGACGCGCCGTTCCTGCTGCCGGTCGAGAACGTGCTCACCATCACCGGCCGCGGCACGGTCGTCACCGGCGCCGTCGAGCGGGGCACAATCCGCGTGGGCGACCGCGTGGAGGTGCTCGGCGCGGAGCTGGAGACCGTGGTCACCGGCCTGGAGACGTTCGGCAAGCCCATGGAGGAGGCACAGGCCGGCGACAACGTGGCGCTGCTGCTGCGCGGCGTCCCGCGCGACGCCGTACGGCGCGGGCACATCGTCGCCGCGCCCGGCAGCGTCACGCCCAGCCGCCGGTTCACGGCGCAGGTGTACGTCCTCTCGGCGCGGGAGGGCGGCCGTACGACCCCGGTGTCGACCGGCTACCGGCCGCAGTTCTACATCCGCACCGCGGACGTGGTCGGCGACATCGACCTCGGCGGGGCGGCGGTCGCCCGGCCCGGCGACACCGTCACGATGACGGTCGAGCTGGGCCGGGACGTGCCGCTCGAGGCCGGTCTCGGCTTCGCGATCCGCGAGGGCGGCCGCACGGTCGGCGCGGGGACGGTGACCTCGGTCGGCTGAGCGGTGTCACCCATGGCGCTGGTGACACCGGTGTCGCTGGTGACACCAGTGGTACGGGTGACACCGGTGGTAAGGGTGCCCGTTCCGTCCGCTTCCGGACGGGACGGGCACCCCCGTCCCGGCGGCACAATGGGTCGCGTGAACGAGCCCATACCCGTCACCCGGGTCACCGACCACGGGACCGCCAAGCTCATGCCGGACGTCGACCGGGAGCGCGCCTGGCTGCTGACGGTCGACGGGGCACCGCAGTCGTACGTCGATCTCGACGAGCCGACCCATCTGGAGTTCGAGTACGCGCGGCGGCTCGGGCACGCGCTGGACACGGTGGCCGAACCGGGACGGCCGCTCGACGTGCTGCACCTCGGCGGGGGCGCGCTCACCCTGCCGCGGTACGTCGCCGCGACCCGGCCGGGCTCGCGCCAGGACGTCGTCGAGGCCGACCGGGGGCTGCTGGACCTGGTCACCGAGCACCTGCCCCTGCCCGGTGACGCGCGGATCGCGCTGCACGGCGCCGACGCCCGGGAGTGGCTCGAAGCGGCACCGGCCGGCTCCGCCGACATCCTGATCGCGGACGTCTTCGGCGGCTCCCGCGTCCCGGCGCACCTGACGACGGTGGCGTACGCGCGCGCGGCCGCCCGCGTGCTGCGCGGCGACGGGGTCTACCTGGCCAATCTCGCGGACGCCGCGCCCTTCGCCTTCCTGCGCTCCCAGCTGGCCACGCTGGCCACGGTCTTCGCCGAACTCGCGCTCGTCGCCGAGCCGGCCGTCCTGCGCGGCCGGCGCTTCGGCAACGCCGTGCTCCTCGCCGCCCACCACCCGCTCGACATCGCCCCGCTCGCCCGCCGCACCGCCGCCGACGCCTTCCCGGCCCGCGTCGAGCACGGCGGGGCGCTGCGCGACTTCATCGGAGCCGCCGTACCCGTGCGCGACGAGGACGCCGTACCGTCGCCCGAGCCGCCCGACGGGGCCTTCGGCATCGGCTGAGGGCCGGCCCGGCCGGAGGGACGCGGGGCGTCCCCTCCCCGCGTCCCCGTCGGCCGGGGCCCGAATCAGCTCAAAGACGGCTGCCGGTCCACCGGGCCCGCGTGCCAGGCTGACAGGACCTGTCCCGGAAGGCTCGGTCAGTCATGTCATTACGGCCCTTCCCCGGTTGTCGTCCCGCGCGCCGGCGCCCGTGGGTCCGTGTTCTCGCAGCGGCCGTCGCCATGGTCGTGGCGCTCCTGGTGGCCGGCTGTTCCGGCGGGGGCGAGAGAGGGAGCGACGACGACACCTTCGTGTACCTGTCCAGCAGGGGGCTGGTGACCGAGTGGGACCCGGCGCGCTCGTACTCCGACGAAGTCGTGGCGCTGGCGAACATGTACGAGACCCTCACCCGGTACAACGCCGGGACCGGGAAGACAGAGGGTGTGCTCGCGACCCGCTGGACCACGTCCGAGGACCGCCGGACCTGGACCTTCACCCTGCGGGACAACGTGCGCTTCCACTCCGGACGCCCGCTGACCGCCGACGCGGTGAAGGCGGCGATCGACCGCACGATGAGGCTGAAGGCCAGCGCCTCCTACGTGTGGGACCCGGTGGAGAAGATCACCCCGGTCGGGAAGCGGCAGGTCCGCTTCGAGCTGTCCCGCCCGGCGCCGCTGGACATCATCGCCTCCGCCACCTACGCGGCCTGGATCTATGAGATCCCCGACGACGCCGACGACGCGAAGGACTACCGGGCCACCGCCCGCGGCACCGGGCCGTACACGGTCGCCTCGTGGAACCCGGGCAGCGAGAACGAACTGGAGCTGACCGCCTTCGAGGACTACTGGGGCGGGTGGCGCGGCAACCGCTACACGAAGGTGGTCTTCCAGGCGGTGCCGCAGTCGTCCACGTCGGCGCAGCTCATGAGCTCGGGCGAGGGAACCTTCGCCGGCGGGCTGCCGCCGCAGCTCGTGGACACGCTGCGCGGCCGGCCGAACCTGACCGTGTACGAACGGCCCTCGTGGCAGACCCTGATCGGCCTGATGAACACCCAGAAGAAGCCGCTGGACGACATCCGGGTGCGCCAGGCGGTCGCGAACGCGCTCGACTACCAGGAACTGATCAAGGCGAGCAGGGGTGCCCTCGTCGCCTCCGACGGCGTCATCCCCGAGGGCATGTTCGGACACACCACCACGCTGGACCTGCCGGGTGACCAGGACCTCGCCCGGAAGCTGCTGAAGGAGGCCGGGTACGGCCCGGGCAGCGGCCGGACCATCGAGCTGGAGATGACCTATCCCGCGGGCGAGGACACCATCCGCACCCTCGGCGACCTGATGAAGGCTCAGCTCCGCCCGTTCGGCATCGACCTGAAGGTCCAGGGGCTGGCCTGGTCGTCGGCGCAGTGGCCGCGCGCCAAGAGCAAGGACCCGGACAAGCGCCAGGACATCTTCGTCATGTGGTGGTGGCCGGACGACCCCGAGCCGCTGTCGTACTTCCGCAACGTGTTCCGGACCGAGGAGGAGATCTCCTACAACCTCGCCTACTACTCCAACCCCGAGCTCGACCGGCTCATCGACCAAGTCAGCGCGCTCACGGCGACGGACCCGGACGAAGCCGTGCGGACCTACCGCACGATGCAGGAGATCATCATCAGGGACGCGGTGCAGCTCTTCCTCGGCACCAACATCTATCAGCGGGTGCTGGACAGCGACGTCAAGGGTTACGTGGACAACCCGGCGTACGCGAACGTCGTGTTCGTCCACGACCTCACCCACCAGTAGCCGCCTGCACCAGCCCGGGGGTGGACATGAAGCGTGCCCGGAACGGCCGCGGCCTGCCGGTGATCCGTTACGCGGCCCGCCGTACGGTGCTCTCGGCCCTGGTAGCCCTCGGGGTGGTGGTGCTGACGTACCTGATCGCCCGGGTGGTGCCCAGCGACCCGGCCGGGGTCTGGGCCGGACCGCGGGCCTCGGCCGCGGAACGGGCGCGCATCCGCGCCGAACTGGGGCTGGACCGCCCGGTCGCCGAGCAGATCGTCTCGTACGTGGCCGGGGTGCTGCGCGGCGACTGGGGCCTGTCGGTCCTCACCCACCGTCCCGTCCTCACCGATCTGCTCACGCTGCTGCCCAACTCCCTCCAAGTGGTGCTCGCCGGACTGGTCATCGGGCTGGCGGTGGGCCTCCCCGCGGGACTGGCGGCCGTACGGTGGCACGGCAGGACCCCCGACAGGCTGGTGCGGTCCGGCGCGCTGCTGAGCGCCGCGATCCCGACGTTCTGGCTGGCACTCCTCCTGCAGACGCTCCTCGCGAGCCGGCTCGGCCTGCTGCCGATCGCCGGCAGCCACGACCGGGCGGTGCTCGCCGCGCACCCGGTGACCACCGTCACCGGCCTGCCCCTGCTCGACGCCGTCCTCACCGGCAACGGCGCGGCCGCCGCCGACCTCTTCGACCACCTGCTCCTGCCGGCCCTCGTCGTGGCCTCCTACCCGGCGGCCGTCGTCGCCCGCATGGTGCGGGCGAGCCTCCTGGACGCGGCCGGCGAACCGCACATCCAGATGGTGCGCTCCCTCGGCTTCCCCGAACGGACCGTCCTCGGCCGCTTCGCCCTGCGGCTCGCCTGGAACCCGGTCCTGCAGCTCCTCGCGCTGATCTTCGGGTACTCGCTGGTCAACACCTTCCTCGTGGAGTCGGTGTTCGACTATCCGGGGCTCGGCCGGTACGCGGCCGACGCGGTGCAGTCCCTCGACACACCGGCCGTCGTCGGCGTGACGCTCCTCGTCGCCCTGCTGTACCTCGCCGCGAACCTGGCCGTCGACCTGGCCCAGGCGGCCCTCGACCCGCGCATCACCCTGCGGTGAGGGGACGGCGGTGAGGACATGGCGGTGAGGACATGGCGGTGAGGACATGGCGGTGAGGGGATGGCGATGACACGCGGCACCGGAAGCGGCCGCACGGCACTGGTCCTCGTCACCGCCGGCGTCGCGCTCGTCGTGCTCGTCGCCCTGCTCGCGCCGCTGCTGGCCCCGTATCCGGCGGACGCGACCGGCGGCACCGAGACCGGCCGGATCCTGCGCCCGCCCTCCGCGGCCCACTGGTTCGGCACCGACGAACTGGGCCGCGACGTGTTCTCCCGGGTGCTGTACGGAGCGCGCGTCGGCCCGGTCGTCGCGGCGGCCGTGGTGACGGTCTCGCTGCTCGTGGGCACCGCGGCGGGGCTGGTGGCCGGCTATTTCGGCGGCTGGATCGACGAGGCGCTCATGCGCCTGACCGACGTCTTCCTGGCCGTGCCCGCCCTGCTGCTGGCCCTGGTCCTGGCCACGGTGCTGACGCCCGGCCCGGTGGGGCTGACCGTCGCGCTCACCGTGACCTGGTGGCCGTGGTACGCCCGGCTGGTGCGCGGCGAGGCCGCGTCGGTCGCCGGCCGCCCGTACACCGAGGCGTGCCGGGCCCTCGGTCTCGGCCACCGGCGCACCCTGCTCCGCCACGTCCTGCCCAACGCCTCGACCCCCCTGCTGGTCCAGGCGTCGACCGATGTCGGCGGGGTGCTGCTCGTCACCTCCGCACTGTCCTTCCTCGGCCTCGGCCCGCAGCCGCCCACCCCCGACTGGGGCCTGATGGTGGAGCAGTCGCAGAACTACTTCACCACCCAATGGTGGATCGGCACCTTCCCCGGACTGGCCATCATGCTGGTCGCGGCCCTCTTCTTCCTGCTCGGGGACGTGCTCCGGGACCGCCTCGACCCGCGGCACACCCCACGGATCCGGCCGTGACCGCCGCACCCCTGCTGGAACTGCGCGACGTACGGGTCTCGTTCGGCCCCGAGCAGGCTGAGCCCGTGCTGCACATCGACCGACTGGTGTTGCGCCGGGGCGAGTTCCTGGGCGTCGCGGGGCAGAGCGGGGCGGGCAAGACGACGACCGGGCTGACGGTGCTGGGACTGACCCGCCACGCGGGCGCCCGGGTGACCGGCAGCATCCGGCTGGCCGGCGAGGAACTGGTCGGGATGCCGGAACGGCGGCTGCGCCGGCTGCGCGGTTCCGTCATGGCGCTGATCCCGCAGAACCCGGCCGCCGCCTTCAGCCCGGTGCTGTCGGTCGGTACGACCGTGCTGCGCGCGCTGCGGCTGCACGGCTGCACGCGCGCGGAGGCACGGCAGCGGGCCGCCGCCGGGATGGAGCGGGCCGGACTGCCCGCCGCGTACCTGACCCGCTTCCCGCACCAGCTCTCCGGCGGCCAGCTCCAGCGGACGGCGATCGCGCTGGCGTCGGCCCTCGGGGTACGGCTGCTCGTCGCCGACGAGCCCACCAGCTCGCTGGATGTGACGGCGCAGGCGCAGATCTGCGCGCTGCTGGCGGAGCTGCGCGCCGAGCACGGTACGGGCGTGCTGTTCATCAGCCACGATCTGGCCCTCCTGGCCGGGCTGTGCGACCGGATCGCGGTACTGCACCGCGGGCGGGTGGCCGAGGACCGCCCCGCCGCGGACCTGGTCGCCGCACCCCGGGCGGACTGCACCCGGCGGCTGCTGGCCGCGGTGCCCGGGGCGGCGGAGGCAGGGACGGGAGTGAGGGCGGAAGCGGGGACGGGAACGAGGGCGCGAGACGAGGGGGGCAGGCCGGGGGACGGGAACGGTGATCGGTGCGGGGGTGGTGGCAGGTGCGCAGGTGGTGACAGGTGTGCAGGGGGCAGGTGCGCCCACGGAGAAGGGACGGCCGATGCTTGAAGCCCGCGACCTGACCGTGCGGTACGGCGGCACGGCGGTACTCGACCGGGTGAGCCTGACGCTGCCCGAGGGGCCGTACGGCCTGGGCCTGATCGGCGAGAGCGGCTCGGGCAAGACGACGCTGGCCCGTTGCCTGCTGGGACTGCTGCCGCCGACGCGCGGCACGGTTCTCTTCGACGGCGCCGACATCGGCCGGATGCGGCGGCAGCGTCCCTTCCGGCGCGCCGTCCAGATCGTCGTCCAGGACACCGAGGGCGCCCTCGACCCGCGGATGCGGGTGGGCACGGCGATCGCCGAGGTGCTGCGCGCCCACCGGATGGTGCCGCGCGGCACCGAGCGTGAACGCGTCGTGGGACTGCTGGCCGACGTGGGACTCTCCGCCGAGCACGCCACGCGCTACCCGCACCAGCTCTCCGGCGGGCAGCGCCAGCGCGTGGCGATCGCCCGTGCCCTCGCGGTACGGCCGCGTTTCCTGGTCCTGGACGAGCCGACCAGCGCGCTGGACACGACCGTGCAGGCCCGGATCCTCCGGCTGCTCGGCGGACTGCGCGCCGAGCACCGGCTCTCCTGTCTGCTGGTCTCGCACGACCTCCTGGTCGTGGAGCAGTTCTGCCGGCACGTGGCCGTCCTGCGGCACGGCCGGATCGTGGAGGAGGGGCTCCTGGCCGACGTGCTCCGCAACCCCCGGCACCCCGCCACCCGGCGGCTGCGCGACGCGGTACCGCGCCTGCCGTCGTGATGATCCCGCGGGGCCTGGCCAACGATGGCTACTCACGGGTAACCTCCCGCCTCATGAGCGCAGACCAGATGTCGATCGGCGAGATGCTCGCCGCCACGGTGCCCATGGCCAGGACGCTGAACCTGGAGTTCTCGGAGACCACGCCGGAGAAGGCCGTGGTGACGCTGCCGGACCAGAGCGCCTACCACAACCACGTCGGCGGCCCGCACGCCGGCGCCATGTTCACGCTCGGGGAGTCGGCCAGCGGGGCCATCGTGCTCGCCGCGTTCGGGGAGCAGCTCTCGCGGGCCGTACCGCTCGCGGTCAGCGCCGAGATCGCGTACCGGAAGCTGGCGATGGGGCCCGTCACGGCGACCGCGACGCTCGGCCGCCCCGTCGCCGAGGTCGTCGCCGAGCTCGATGCAGGGCAGCGCCCGGAGTTCCCCGTCTCCATCGCCATCCGGCGCGGCGATGGTGCCGTGACCGGGGAGATGACGGTCGTCTGGACCCTGCGTCCCAACGGCTGAGCGGGTCGCGGAGCCGGTCGCGGCGGCTGGGGAGCGGTCGCGGCGGCCGGGGAGCGGTCGCGGCGGTCGGAGTGTCCGACGGCATGTCACCCCGGTCGGTGGAGCAGAGTGTGGGCAAGGGCGGAATGCCGACGTCCGTCGGCACGTGCCACACGCGGTCCGCCACGACGTGCCCGCACGAAGGAGTGACGGTCCATGTCCGACCCCGTCCCCGCTCCCGCCCCCACCCGCACTCCCGACTCCGTGTCCCGGCGCTCCGCCCTGCGTCTGCTGGGCGGAGCCGTCACGGTCGCCACGGCGGCCACCGCCACCGGCTGCACGGTCCCCTCGCACACCGTCGCGGCCAGGAGCGGACCGGACGCCGCCGCAGGACCCGGCCGCCCCCGGGTCGAGAGGCTCCTCGCCCGGCTCACCCTCGACGAGAAGATCTCCCTCCTGCACGGTGCCACCGACCCCCGGCCGCTCGGCCAGGCCGGTCACGTCGCAGGTGTGCCCCGCCTCGGTATCCCGCCGCTGCGGCTGGCCGACGGTCCCGCCGGAGTGCGGGCGACCCGGCACGCCACTGCGCTGCCCGCCCCGGTGCTGCTGGCCTCCGCCTTCGATCCGGAACTCGCCCGCCGCTACGGCCAGGTGATCGGCCGCGAGGGCCGCGCGCTCGGCCAGGACGTGCTCCTGTCGCCGATGGTGAACCTGATCCGCACCCCGTACGCGGGCCGCAACTTCGAGACGTTCGGCGAGGATCCGCTGCTCTCGGGCGACCTGGTCGCGGCCGAGATCCGCGGCATCCAGGGCGAGGGGCTCATCGCGACCGTCAAGCACTTCGCGCTCAACAACCAGGAACGGGACCGCGAGTCGGTCGACGTACGGGTCGGTGAGCAGGCCCTGCACGAGGTCGAACTGCGCGGCTTCGAGGCGGCCGTCGCGGCCGGTGCGGGTGCCGTGATGAGCGCGTACAACAAGGTCGGCGGCACGTTCGCCGGCGAGCACCGGGAGCTGCTCACCGAGGTGCTGCGGGACCGCTGGGGCTTCGAGGGGTGGGTGATGAGCGACTGGTCCGCCACGCACAGCACCGTCGCCTCGATCACGGCGGGCCTCGACATGGAGATGCCCGACGGCAGGTACTTCGGGGCCGCCCTGAAGTCGGCCGTCCGCGACGGCAGCGTTCCGGAGCGGTACGTCGACCGGGCCGTACGCCGGGTCCTCGGCGTGCTGGACCGCTTCGGGCTGCTCGACGGCCGCGGCGGCCCGCCCCGCCCGGACCGTGACCCGCGCGCGGGCGCCGCCGTCGCCCTGGAGGTCGCCAAGGCGGGGGCGACGCTCCTGCGCAACGAGCATGATGCCCTTCCGCTGCGCCCCCGCGCCGGGGGCATCGCCGTCATCGGACCCTCCGGTGCCCGGCCCTTCGTCAGCGGTGGTGGCAGCGCCCATGTGGTGCCCGACCATGCCGACAGCCCTCTCGACGCGATCCGGCGGCGTGCGGGCACACATGCGCAGGTCACATACGCGCTCGGCGAGGACCTCTTCGGCACGGCGCTGCCCGAGGACGTCCTCGGGCCGGCCGCCGGCCTGGAGGAGCGGCGTGTCGCCGCCGGGAAGACCTGGACGTACGACGGAACGCTCACCGCGGACCGGGACGACGAGTGGATGTTCGTCCTCCACTTCGACGGGGAGCCCACCGAGCGGCCGAAGGTGCTGCTCGACGGGAAGGAGCTGTTCCCGCTGCGGCCCGGCTACCAGGAGCACTTCTCCGGTGGGTTCGGATCCGCCGCGCCCGACGGGCTGAGCGTGCGCCGCGCTACGGCCCTGGTCACCGAGGGCCGGCACCGGCTGCGGATCACCGCAGAGGGCGGCGCCGCCGGGCTGCTGTTCCGGCTGCGGTGCGCCAACGGCACGACCCGCGCGCGGGACGTCGACCGGGCCGTGGCGGCCGCGCGGGCCGCGCGGGACGTCGTCCTGTTCGCCTACGAGGACGCGACCGAGGGCACGGACCGTACGACGGTCGCGCTCCCCGGACACCAGGCGGAACTGATCGAGGCGGTCACGGCGGTCAATCCGCGCACCACCGTCGTCCTCAACACCTCGTCCGCGACCTCGATGCCCTGGCTGGAGCGGACCGCCGCGGTGCTCCAGATGTACTACCCGGGCCAGGAGGGCGCGGCCGCCACCGCCGCGGTCCTGTTCGGCGACTGCGACCCGGGCGGCCGGCTCACCCAGTCCTTCCCGGCGGACGACGACCACCATCCCGTCGCCGGGGACCCGCGCCGGTATCCCGGGACCGACGGCACGGAGGAGTACACGGAGGGCATCCACATCGGCCACCGCTGGTACGACGCGGAGGGCGTACGGCCCCTGTTTCCGTTCGGGCACGGACTGTCGTACACCTCCTTCTCGTACGGGGAACCGTCGGTGCGGTGGTCCGGGCGGGAGCTCCACGTGGGCTTCACCGTGCGCAACACCGGCCGGCGCGACGGGATCGCCGTGCCGCAGGTGTACGTCGGCCGTGCTCCGGACCTCCGGCTCGACCAGCCCGTACGGGTCCTGGGCGGCTACCGGCGGCTCGCGCTGAAGGCGGGGGAGCGGCGCCGGGTCGCCGTGACGGTCCGGCCGCCGACCCTGTCCTCGTGGGACCCGGAACGGCACGGCTGGGTGCTCGGCACCGGACGGCGCACCGTGTGGGTCGGGGCCTCCTCGCGCGACCTGCGACTGACCGCCACCGCGGAGGTGACCACATGATGAAGGGGCGGCGAAGCCGTCCCCGCCACGTCGGAGCCGCTACGGCGAACGGGTAGGCTTCCTCGGCGTGCGCTCCCGGGGAACGCACGCCCGGAACGCAGGGTCCGGTCGGTGAGACGGCCCGGTGACACGGCCCGGTGACATGGGAGGAGCGGCGTTGCACGTCCAGGAATGGCTCGAGACGGTGCCCGCGGTGAGCATCTACGCGCTGGTGGGCCTGGTCATCGGCCTGGAGAGTCTGGGCATCCCGCTGCCCGGCGAGATCATCCTGGTCTCCTCGGCCCTGCTGGCCTCGCAGCACGGTGACATCGACCCCTTCGTCCTCGGCGCCTGCGCCAGCGCGGGAGCGGTCATCGGTGACTCCATCGGCTACGCCATCGGCCGCAAGGGCGGGCGCCCGCTGCTGGCGTGGCTCGGCGGGAAGTTCCCCCGGCACTTCAGCGAGGGGCACATCGCGACCGCCGAACGGTCCTTCCAGAAGTGGGGCATGTGGGCCGTGTTCTTCGGCCGGTTCGTGGCCCTGCTGCGGATCTTCGCCGGACCGCTGGCGGGTGTGCTGCACATGCCGTACTGGAAGTTCCTGACCGCGAACATCCTCGGCGGCGTCCTGTGGGCGGGCGGCACCACGGCCGTCATCTACTACGTCGGTGTCGTCGCCGAGTCCTGGCTCAAGCGCTTCTCGTGGCTGGGACTGGTCGTGGCGGTGCTGCTCGGTGTCGCCTCGATGCTGATCCTCAAGCGGAAGGCGAAGAAGGCACAGGCCGAGAGCCCGGAGACGGCGGCCGCGGAGGCGGTGCCGGCCACGGAGTAGCGCGCCGCGTCCCGGCAGGATCCGCGCGTCGGCGGCACCCGCCGGGAGAGTGCGCTACGGCCGTGCCACGGTTGACGGACGACGGGCAGTGACGGGAGCGGGTGGCACGCCACCCGCTCCCGTCACTGCCCGTGTGCCTCCCGGTGCATCCCGGCCTTCTCCACGTAGACGGCCGCGTTCAGCGCGAGGCCCTCGCGTTCCTCCGCGGTCAGCTCCCGCCTGACCTTCGCGGGCACGCCCGCGACGAGCGAGCCCGGCGGCACCCGCATGCCCTGTGGCACCAGCGCCTGCGCGGCGACGAGCGAACCGGCGCCGATCACCGCGCCGTTCAGGACCGTCGCGCCCATCCCGATGAGGCAGCCGTCCTCGACGGTGGCGCCGTGGACCACGGCGTTGTGCCCGATCGAGACGCCCTCGCCGACGGAGACGGGGAAGCCCGGGTCGGTGTGGAGGGTGCAGTTGTCCTGCACATTGCTGTTCGCGCCGACGACGATCGGCTCGGACTCCGCGCGGAGCACGGCGCCGTACCAGACGCTCGCCCCCGGACGCAGCGTCACATCACCGATCACCACGGACCTCGGCGCCGTGAACGCCTGCCCGTCCACCTGCGGCTCCTTGCCGGCCACGCCCGCGATCAGGGCCTCGTGCGTCATCGTCCACTCCTCGTCTCGTCGGGACAGGTCTCCTCGGGGTAGGGGAACGGTAAGGCATCGACCCCGCCCCGCCGTGCGTCCGTGGGGTGAAGATCACAGCGGTACGACGGCATCGGTGGCTCTCGCGGTGAGTACGGTGAGCGGGTGCCCGAGCGCAAGAACACGTTCTCGTCCCGGCGGCGCCGCATCGTCCAGCGGGCCGTCCACTCGGGCTGGTCCTGGGTACAGCGCACGGGTTCCGTGACCGCCGACCGGCCCGGCCGGTTCCGCTTCGGCGCGATGGGCACCGGCACCCGGCTGGCCTTCCCGCTGGGCACGGTCTTCGGGGAGCCGTGGATCCACCTCGGCGCGCACTGCATCATCGGCGAGCAGGTCACGCTGACCGCGGGACTGATGCCCGACCTCGACCTCGGCCCCGAGCCGATCCTGCGCATCGGTGACGGCGTGGTCCTCGGCCGCGGCAGCCATGTCATCGCCGACACCACGGTCACGATCGGCGACGACTGCTACTTCGGGCCGTATGTGTACATCACGTCCACGAACCACTCGTACGACGATCCGCACCAGCCCATCGGCAAGCAGTGGCCGCGGATGGAGCCGGTGTCCATAGGGCCCGGCTGCTGGATCGGGACGGGCGCCGTGATCCTGCCGGGGGCGCGGATCGGGCGGAACGTGGTGGTGGCCGCCGGGGCGGTGGTCCGCGGTGCCGTGCCCGACCACTCGGTGGTGGCCGGGGCACCCGCGCGCGTGGTCCGCAGCTGGGACCCCGTGGCCGGCTGGCAGCCGCCGCTCAGGACCCCGGCGCCGGTGCCGATCCCGGACGGGGTGACGCCCGAGCAGCTGCTGGCGCTGGCGGACCTGGACGAGGACGAGGAGAGCACGAGCGGGTTCGCGGAGCGCGCCGCCGGGGGCGAGGCGTAGAGCCGCCGAGGAGCGTCCGGGGCCGTACCGATCAGTCCCGTCCATGTGGCTCGGCCCGGCGTGTGGCTGGGCGGGGCCGCGTCGCTCGGCCCGTCCGTTTCGCTCACCCCGCCGCGAGCAAGACCGTGCCGACCAGGGCGAGGCCCGCGCCGGCCGCCTGGACGCCGCGCAGCCTCTCGCTGAGGACACCGCGCGCGGCCAGCGCCGTCACCACCGGGTACAGCGAGGCGAGCACCGCGGCCACGGTGACCGGGCCCCGCTGCGCGGCCAGCGAGTAGGTGCCGTTGGCGGCCACGTCCGCGAGACCGACGAAGGCGAGGGCCGGCAGAGACCGCCACGGGAAGCCGTCCGCGGGGAGGGCGGGGGTGCCGCGCCGGGCGGAGACGTACAGGGCGGTGCCGCCCGCGACGACGTTCGTCACGCGCTGGACGAACAGGGCGAGGAACAGGCCGGTGAGGGTGGCGGACGCCTCCGCGATCAAGGCCATCACCGCGCCGAAGCCGAACGCCGCGAGCAGGGTCAGCAGCACGGCCTGCCGCTGCACCGGGGCTCCTTTGAGCTGGGGCCCGCCCGCGAGCACGACTCCGGCGACGGCCACGACGATCCCCGCGAGCTGCGGCAGCCCGGGGCGCTCGCCCAGGACCAGCCCCGCCCCGACCGGGACCACCACGCCCAGCGAGCCCAGCGGGGAGACGACGCCCATCGGGCCCAGCGCGAGCGCCTGGTAGAAGGCGAGCATCGCCACCGGGCCGACCAGCCCCGCCGCCACGGCGAACCACAACCGCGGGCCGGCCTCGCTCCACGCGCCGGTCGCCAGCACGATCGTGCCCAGCACCACCACAGCGATCGACTGCGAGACGACCACCACGGTGAGCGCGGGCGTCCGCCGGGTCAGCAGCCCGCCGCCGAAGTCGGCCAGCCCCCACAACAGGCTGGTGGCCAGGGCGAACAGTGCTGTCATGGGGCGGCCTCTTAGTACAGTTCGGTGAACGAAGGGTGCACCACACTGCAGTTCAATGCATTGAACTGTGCCATCCAGGATATTGAACGATCGTTGATCGATGCTTTGATCGATGCACTGATCGATGCCCGCACGAGACTCATGGACGGAATGTGTCGGACCTCGACCTGCTGACCCAGTCCCTGGCACGGAACGTCAGACGCTGGCGCGCCGAGCGGGGCTTCACGCTCGACGCGCTCGCCGCCCGCGCTGGAGTCAGCCGCGGCATGCTCATCCAGATCGAGCAGGCCCGCACCAACCCCAGCCTCGGCACCGTCGTGAAGATCGCCGACGCCCTCGGGGTCAGTATCACCACGCTCCTCGACTACGAGCAGGGCCCCAAGGTCCGTATCGTCCCCGCCGAGCAGGCCGTACGGCTCTGGCACACCGCCGCGGGCAGCTACAACCGGCTGCTGGCCGGCGCCGAGGCCCCGGGCCCGCTGGAGATGTGGGACTGGCGGCTGATGCCCGGCGAGGGCAGCGCCTCCGATCCGCACCCCACCGGCACCGTGGAGCTCATCCACGTCACCGCGGGTGAGCTGACCCTCACCGTCGACGGCCTGGAACACCGCGTCCCGGCCGGCGCGAGCGCCTCCTTCGAGGCCAACGTCCCGCACACGTACGGGAACCAGGGCGCAGTGCCCGTCGACATGGTGATGGCGGTGTCGGTGCCGCCCGCGCGTTGAAACGCCGATCCTCTGTTCGATGCCCGGCTGTTAGCGTGCGGCCCATGCGCGCACCCATCGGAGACTTCGACCACGCCACGCCCGCCCCCGACTGCCTCGACGAGCTCACCGCCCCCGTCGCCGCCGCCGTACGCGACTGGACCGGCAGCATCCCCGCCGACCAGATCCTGTACGTGGACACCGACCCCGAGTGGGCCGACACCGCGGTGTTCCTGCAGCACTACGGGCCGGAGCTGCTCGAACAGTCGGCGAACTGCGTGGTCGTCGCGGGCAAGCGGGGCGGGGAGACGACGCTGGCCGCGTGTGTCGTCCTGTCCGCGACCCGGGTCGACGTCAACGGTGTGGTCCGGCGCCACCTCGGCGCCCGCAAGGCCTCGTTCGCCTCGATGGACACGGCGACCGGGGAGACCGGCATGGAGTACGGGGGCATCACTCCGGTCGGGCTGCCGGGCGAGTGGCCCGTGCTGGTCGACTCGGCGGTGGCCGACCTGCCGTACGTGCTCGTGGGCAGCGGACGGCGGCGCGGGAAGCTGCTCGTGCCGGGCAAGGCGTTCGCGGAGCTGCCGAACGCGGTGGTGCTGGAGGGGCTGGGGATCGCCTGACGGCGGTCGCGGTACCGGAGACGGTCGCGGTACCGGAGCGCCGGCCGCTCAGGCGGCCGTGTGGTGGGCGAGTGGCAGATGCGGGTCCGCCTCGCCCGGCGCCGGCGCCGGATCCGCGTGCACCAGGGCGGCGGTGAGCCCCGGAACGGCGTGCAGCAGCGCGTGCTCGGCGTCCACCGCGACGCCGTGCGCCTGACGTACGGTCGCCTCCCCGTCCACCACGACGGCCACCTCGGCCCGTAGCCGGTGCCCGATCCAGCGCAGCCGCAGCTCGCCCACCTCGCGCACGCCCGGCACCCCGCGCAGTGCCCGCTCGGCGCGGTCCACCAGCGCCGGGTCGACGGCGTCCAGGACGCGCCCGAACACCTCGCGCGCGGCATCGCGCAGCACCAGCAGGATCGCGGCCGTGATCGCCAGCCCGACCAGCGGGTCGGCGAGCCGCAGGCCGAGGGCGGCACCGCCCGCGCTCATCAGGACCGCGAGCGAGGTGAAGGCGTCCGTCCGCGCGTGGAGGCCGTCGGCGACGAGCGCGGCGGAGCCGATCGCCCGGCCCACGCGGATGCGGTAGCGGGCCACCCACTCGTTGCCCAGGAACCCGACGACCGCCGCCGCGGCGACGGCGGGGACGTGCTCCACCGGCCGCGGGTCGAGCAGCCGCGCGACCGCGGTCCAGCCCGCGAAGGCCGCCGACGCGGCGATGGTCAGCACGATGGCGAGCCCGGCCAGATCCTCGGCGCGGCCGTAGCCGTACGTGAACCGGCGCGTCGCCGCACGGCGGCCCAGCAGGAAGGCGACGGCCAGTGGGACGGCGGTGAGCGCGTCGGCCGCGTTGTGCACGGTGTCGCCCAGCAGTGCGACCGACCCCGAGAACACGACCACGACCGCCTGCGCCACGGCCGTCGCGCCGAGCGCGGCCAGCGAGACCCACAGTGCCCGCATGCCGCGCGCGGAGGACTCCAGGGCGGGATCGACCTTGTCCGCCGTCTTGTGGGAGTGGGGGGTGAGGAGGTGCCGCAGGCGGGCGAAAGCGCCGCTGTGGTGGTTGTCGTGTCGGTGCCTGTGCTGATGCCCGTGCTGGTGCTGGTGCTGGTGCTGGTGCTGGTGCTGGTGCTGGTGCTGGTGCTGGTGTCCGTGCCCGTGCTGGTGCTCGTGGTGCCGGTCGCTCACGTCGTGCCCCTTCCGCGCGCGGGAGTGGACGTACGGGCGCCCACGGCACCATTATGTGCGTATGAGCGCACGCATGCACCTATCACCTGCGCACCGTACGCAGCCGCATATCGAGGGCGGTCCCGGCGGGCACCCGACCGCGCCGGGGGAGGAGCGGTTCGCGCTGGCCGCGGAGCTCCTCGCGCTGCTCGGCGACCGTACGCGGCTGACCCTGCTGCACGCGTTGGCCCGGGCCGAGGCCGATGTCACGACGCTCACGGATGTCTGCGGCGCGGCCCGGCCGGCGGTGAGCCAGCATCTCGCCCGGCTGCGCCTCGCGGGCCTGGTGCACACCCGGAAGGAGGGCCGCCGGGTGATCTACTCACTGGGCGACGGCCATCTGCGGCGCGTGGTGGACGAGGCCCTCGCCCTCGCGGACCACCGGCTGACGGACCGGCCCGCACACGACTGAGCGGTCTGCACACGGCTGAGCGGTCCGCACACGGCTGAGCGGTCCGCACACGGCTGAGCTTGTTTTTCATCTACCAGGACCTGCCAGCTTGCCGATGGCCTTGAGGGTTTCGGGGCGTTCGACGGTCTTGCCAACGTCGTAGCGGGGTGCCGGGTGTTTGTTCTTGGCGCCGGGTGGTCGGCCGGGGCCGGTGCCGGTGGGTTCGGGAACACCGAGCCGGAGCTGGGTGTGGGAGACGATCGGGAGCCAGGTCCAGCGGTCCGCGGCTTCGGGCATGCGGAGTTTCGGGGTAGTCCAGCCGAGTCTCTGTTTCGCGAAGCGGAAGGTGTGCTCCAGATCGAAGCGGCGGAGAAATGACTGCCGGAATCGGTCCACATCGTCCGTGGAAGGCCGCCCCGACGTCCGGCGAATCCCCAGGTGAGCGACCCGGTTCGACGGACGATTCGAGCGCAGCGGCAATTCGAGCGCAGCGACATGACCTGCGGAAAAGCTACGCTTCGGACTCCGGCTCGGCCCTCAAATATCGGCCCCAGATCTGAGCCTTGCGATAGGGGCCATCCCCGGCGCTGTCGTACTGCGGCGTGTCGAAGGTGACCCAGTACTTCAACTCGCCATCGAGTGCCTGGGCATGTTCGTTGGGCTCGGGTGCACCCATGGCATCGATCGCTCCAGCGAACTCGACCTGCCAAGGGCCATCCCAGTCCTGGGCCCGAACGACCGTGACCCGGCTTCCCGGTGCCAGTGCACCCGTCGGCCATGTCTGACTCAAGGGGCGACCGAGGAAGTGCTCCATCGCCTGCCGGTCATCAACGTCCGCAGGAACAGGGCTGGAACTGTCTGTCATGCGGCCCACTGCGCCCGCACCACTGCCGGAGCGCCAGAGGATACAGAACAAGCTGAGGGGATGTATGGAAAACGGTGCCGGGTGGGGCGTGAACGCCCCACCCGGCACCGTTCGTGCGATACCGGAAGCCGATCAGGCGGCCGCGGTGCCCGCGGACCCGAACTGCTCGAGCACCTTGAGCAGGTCGGCGACGACTTCGGCGTCGTCGGCCGGGTGGGTCTCCGCGAAGCGGACCACGGAGCTGGCGATGGCGAGCTTGGCGTCCTCCAGGACGGTGGCGCCGGCGATACCCACGGCCTTGCGGGTCTCGTCCTGCGCCCACACGCCGCCGTACTGGCCGAACGCGGTGCCGACGACGGCGACCGGCTTGCCGGACAGCGCACCGGCGCCGTACGGGCGGGACAGCCAGTCGATGGCGTTCTTCAGGACGGCCGGGATGGTGCCGTTGTACTCGGGCGTGAAGAGCAGGAAGCCGTCGGCCTGGCCGGCGGCCTCGCGCAGACGGGCGGCCTCGGCGGGGACGCTGCCCTCGACGTCGACGTCCTCGTTGTAGAACGGGATGTCGGCCAGGCCCTCGAACAGCTCGATCGTGACGCCCTCGGGGGCGTGCTTGACGGCGGCCTCGGCCAGCTGACGGTTGTGCGAACCGGCACGCAGGCTACCGACGAGCGCGAGAATGCGTACGGACATGAGCTGACTCCTAAACGGAAAAGGTGAAAAGCCAAGCGGACCGAAGTCCGTTGAAAGTTGTACCACTTCTCCGGGGTGGGGGTCCACCCGCTATCCGGACTGTGGTCCGCTTGCCCTCGCCAGAGTAACCGGACCGCGGTCCAGTTGTCTGTGACGAGCGCTACCCTCGACTTCATGACCGAGCCGCTCCCACCCCTGCCAGCGCCCGAGAGACAGAACCCCGCGGAAGACGCGCACGAACTGCTGAACATCGCCTCCGCCGCCGGTGAACAGCCCCGGCTGCGCGCGGACGCGGCCCGCAACCGCGTCCGCCTGCTGGAGGTCGCCGCCCGGCTGGCGGGCGAGTGCGGAGCGGCCAAGCTGACCATGGAGGCGGTGGCGAGCGCCGCCCAGGTCGGCAAGGGCACCGTGTTCCGGCGCTTCGGCGACCGCACCGGGCTGCTGCTGTCGCTGCTCGACCATCACGAGCGGGAGCTGCAGACCGCCTTCCTGACCGGTCCGCCGCCGCTCGGGCCGGACGCGCCGCCGGCCGAGCGGCTGAAGGCCTTCGGCGTGGCCGTCATCCGGCACGGGCACGCCCATCGCGACCTCTACCTGGCCGCCCACGCCGACGCCTCCCGTCGGCACACCAGCCCGGCGACGCTCCTGCGGCTGAGCCATCTCTGCATGCTGCTGCGCCGGGCCGAGGTGCGCGGCGACATCGAGCTCCTCGCCCATACCCTGCTGGGCTATCTGGACGTCACCCTGGTCGACCATCTGGTCACCCGGCGGGGCATGACGCTGGAGCGACTGGAGGCCGGCTGGAACGACCTGGTCGAACGGTTCGTGCGCGGTCAGGCGGAAGTGGAGGGGGAAGTGGGGACGGAGAGGGCGGAGGGCTGACGGGGCGCGGGCCCGCCGCACCGCCGGACGCGCCCCGCAGGTCGGCGGCGAACCGTACGACGGCGCGGGCGGGCGCCAGGGCGGGCGCGGGTCAGAGGAAGCCGACGCCGCTGTGCGGGGCGTACAGGTCCAGCAGCCGGGCCCGTGCCGACCTCAGCCGGTGGGCGAGGATGCCGCCGATCCACTCGGCCACGGCCAGACCGAAAGCGGGGTCCTCCCGGCACATCCCGCGCACCGCCGCGGCGTCGAACTCGTACGCCCGCACGGGGCTCGTCGCCTCGGCTCCCAGGTGCCAGGTATGCGGGGCGAACAGCCACGACCAGCCGACGAGTTCGTTCAGCCCCAGGGTCTCGAGCACGGCCGGACGCCGCCCCGGCACCCGCATGTCCAGGTCGACGGTCCCGGTACGGATCACCCAGAACCGGTCCGCACTCCCGTCCTCCTCGAAGAGCCGGGCACCCTGCGGGAACGACACCTCGCGGGCGATGCGCATCAGCCGCTGCCGGTGTTCGGCGGGCAGTGCACGGAGCATCGGACCGGTGGACGGAGCGTTCATGGCGATGCCTCCCAGAAGGCGTTCGTAACTGCCACCTCCAGCGTCGCGCGCCGGCTCCGTCCCCGCCATGGCTTGGCAGGACGGAGTCGACGGCGGGACTCTGCACTTGCCCCGGAACCGGGCCCGCACGAGGCTCGGAGCGGGGGCCGAGGACCGGGCCGGTTGCGGCCGCAGGAGGTGCGGATCATGGTGCGACACGTCGCCGCGGGGATCGACGGATCCTCCGAGAGCCTCGCCGCCGCGCACTGGGCGGCCCGCGAGGCCGCCCGCCGCGGCAGCGCCCTCGAACTCGTGCACGCCTGGGAGTGGCGTCCGGATCCGTCGGTGTCCGTGCCCGTGGACGGGGCGCGGCAGGACTGGGCCGAGCGGGCCCTCGCCCGGGTGGCCGCCGGGGTACGGGCCGCCCATCCGGGACTCGACGTCGGGGAACGGCTGGTCGAGGAGGACCCGGTCACCGTCCTCCTGGCGGCGGCCGACGAGGCCGAGCTGCTGGTGCTCGGCTCCCGGGGGCTCACCGGTGTCGCCGGGTTCGTCGTCGGGTCGGTGTCCCAGCGGGTCGTCGCCCGGTCGGGACGTCCCGTGGTGCTCGTCCGGGCGGGGGCCGACGCCGCGGCCGAGCACCTTCCGGCCGTCGACGGGGTCTCCCCGGAGGAGATCCCCGAGGTGCCGTACCGCGACGTCGTGCTCGGTCTGGACGCCGGCGCCCCCGGTGACGAGACCGTCTTCTCCGACGAGCTCATCGGATTCGCCTTCGAGGCGGCCCACCGTCGTGGGGCTCCGCTGCGCGTGGTCCACGCCTTCGGAGGCGGAGCGGAGCGGCCGGATCCGGCTCCGTCGTCCGGCGCCGGCCTCCTCGCGGACCACACCCACGCCGTGGCCGCGGCACTGCGCCCGTGGCGCGAGAAATGGCCGGACACGACCGTCGCCGAGACCGTGACCGAGGGCCGGCCCGCTGATGAACTGGTACGCGCCGCGGCCGGAGCCGGTCTGCTCGTCGTGGGCCGCCGTGAACGGGGCGGCGGCCCCGGTCCCCGCCTCGGCCCGGTCGCCCACGCGGTGCTGCACCACGCCGCCTGCCCGGTGGCGGTCGTGCCGCACTCATGAGGGGGAGGCGCGCATGTGCCCCGGACGGCACCCGTCCACCGGACGGCGGAACGCGGCCGTGCGGTGTCGCGGGGCCCCGGCGGGCCGGGAGGAGGCGGGCACCGGTGCGGACGACGCGGAAACCGGTGCGGGCGACGCGGGCATCGGTGCGGGCCACGCTGGTACTCCTCCCTGGGACGGCGGTCCGGCGACGAAGATCCACATCCCCGATCCACGACGGGAGTCACACCACATGCCCCAGGACGACCACCAGAACAGCACCGTGCTGACCGACGAGGAACTGCGCGGCCTGGACGCCCACTGGCGGGCCGCGAACTACCTGGCGGCGGGCCAGATCTA
>NZ_BMVW01000028.1 GCF_014650915.1 Streptomyces poonensis
GGGCCTCGCCTCGGTCGCCGGCCCGCTGCTGGGCGGGCTGCTCGTCGACGCCGACCTGTTCGGTCCGGGCTGGCGCACGATCTTCTGGGTCAACGTGCCCGTCTCGATCCTGGCGCTCGTCATCGGCGCGAAGGTGCTGCCGGAGTCCCGCTCCGCCTCGACCGCGCGGCTGGACCTGCCGGGCGCGCTCCTCGCGGCCACGGGCATCCTTCTCCTGCTGCTGCCGATCATCCAGACCGGGGCCTGGGGGTGGACCTGGGGCAGCTACGCCCTCCTGGCGGCCGGGATCGTCGTGCTCGCGATCTTCCTCGCCCACGAGCGCCGCCTCACCGGACGCGGAGGCGAACCCGTCTTCGACCCCGCCCTGCTGAGGATCCGCGCCTTCACCGTCGGCCTGAGCGCTTCGGTGCTGTTCTTCGGCGGCCTCGGGTCGTACTTTCTCACCCTCTCGGTCTACCTCCAGAACGGGACCGGCCGGACCGCGTGGGAGACCGGCCTGGTGATCCTTCCGTACGCGCTCGGCTCGGTCATCACCTCCGGGCTCGGCGTCGCTCTCGCCGCCAAGGCAGGCAGGAAGCTCCTGGTCACCGGCTCGCTGACCATCGCGGCCTCTCAGCTCGTCCTGTGGTCCGTCGTCAAGGACGGCAACGAGCCCGGATACTGGCTCCTCGCCCTGGCCCTCTTCATCGGCGGCCTCGGCCTCGGGCTCGCCGCGCCCATCCTCGTCAACGTCGTCCTCGCCGGCGTGCCCGGGCGCAACGCGGGCGCCGCGGGCGGAGTGCTGTCCACCGTCAACCAGATCGGCGGCGCCGTCGGCATCGCCGTGCTCGGCACGGTCTTCTTCACCTCCGTCACCGGTTCGGCCGTCGGCGGAGCACCGGCGCTGCCCGACTACGGTCACGCGCTCGGCATCGTCCTGATCGTCTCAGCCGCGCTCTACCTCATCACGGCACTCGTGATGCTCGCACTCCCGAAAGCCGCAGTCGAGCACGCCGAGTAGAGCATTCGTTCCACGGCCGATCCGATCACCCACCGAAGTCCGACAGTCGAGTCTCGCTGGATTCTTCAGCGCCGATGACTGTTCCTGGGTTCCTCAGGACGCCGACCGGGATCGGCCGTCACGACAGCCCGGAGTGTCAGCGGCATGCCGCTGACGTCGAACCCGTCACACATCTGCCGCAAGGCGGCCTCGATGAGCCGTCGCATCTCCTCCGCCGGCACGCGGCCTCGACCGACCAGCCGGTCGAAGACGGCAGATGGCTCCTCACTCCCGGTATGAGTCTGCGTAGCGGGTGGCGATGGCGGTGGCGCGGGTGCGCAGGGAGGTGCGCAACGACTGCGGGGCCAGGGCTTCTGCGTCCATGCCGAGCTGCCACAGCGCCCATTCGGCGTGTCGTGGATCCTGGTAGGTCACCTCCAGCCGGAGCCAGCCGTCCGCGTCAGGGTCCTCTGCGCGGACGGCCAGCGCGGTGTCCAGCAGGCCCTCCCGCCGCGCCGGGTTCACCCGTACCAGCACGGTGATGTGGTCGCCGTCGGAGAGGAACTGCGCGGAGCGTTCCCTCCAGATCCGGTCCAGATCGACCCGGTTCGGCCGCTGTGCCATTACGGGGAGTTCCTCGGCGGCCAGCACCCGCGACAGCCGGTACGTACGGTCCGCGCCGGATCTCGTCGCCAGCAAGTAGCCCCGGTCGCGTACGGTGACCAGGCCGATCGGGTCCACCGTGCGCCACCGTGGAGTCTGGCCTGCGGCCGCGTAGTGGATCCGCAGCTTGCGCCCGGCGAGTACCGCGCGCCGGACCTCGATCATTATGGTGTCGGGTACCTCCTCAGTGACCAGCCGGCGTGAGAGCAGGTCGGCCTGCGGGTCGACGAGGAATCGCTGGGCCGCATCGCTCGCGGCGGCCCGGTGGCTTTCAGGCAGCGCGTCGACCACCTTCCGCAGGGCTGAAGCGAGCGCCGGGCCGAGGCCGAACACCTGCTCGCCGCGCCCCGATCCGGCGGCCAGCAGGGCAAGGGCCTCGTCGTGGTTCAGTCCGGTGAGCTCGGTCCGGAAACCGGGCAACAACGCGAACCCGCCGTGCCGGCCGCGTTCGGCGTAGACCGGGACACCGGCCGCGGACAGCGCCTCGATGTCGCGCAGCACGGTGCGGGTGGACACTTCCAGCTCGCGGGCCAGCGTATCCGCGGTCAGCCGACCGCGCTGGCGCAGCAGTAGTACCAGTGAGACCAACCTGTCGGCGCGCACACGAGAACCGTAAGGCAATACATGACCAAGGGTGTCACGTATTGCTGTGAGGCTCGTGCACACGACGCCGGGGCCGGCGGCTACCGAGCCCACAGGCGTATGCCCTCCAACGAATCGAGCTGATGTGGCAATGGAACGAACGGCGGTCAACCCGGTGACGTGGTCGACGGACATGGGCTTCAACCAGGGGGAGGTCGTCTCCGGGCACACACGGACCCTGTACATCTCGGGGCAGACCGCGATGAGCGGCGAGGGCAAACCCCAGCACGACGGTGACATGGCGGCGCAGTTGGCGCTGAGCCTCGACAACCTCGAGGCCGTGCTCGGCGAAGCCGGCATGTCTCTCGCGGACCTGGTCCGGCTCAACGTCTACACGACCGACGTCGATCTGCTCCTCCAGCACTACGGCGTGCTGGCGGCGCGGTTGGGCGCCGCCGGGGTGACGCCGACCTCCACGATGCTCGGGGTGACGCGACTGGCGATCCCCACCCTCATGGTCGAGCTCGAGGGGACCGCCGTCGCGTGATGCGACAGCGACGTGCGCCGTGTCCGCGAAGGCCCCTGCTGCTCGTGCCGGTTCCACCGGCACGAGCAGCAGGGGCGGCGACCACAGTTACCTCGAAACGACTCCCGCACTGAGATACAAAGCCACAGGACCCAGGCGGCTGCTCCGATACTGGATCGTGGGTCCTGGGCGACCTCTTGCAGGTTGCCTGCATCCTGCTCAGCCGCTCCAGCGCACCCGGGACAGCGGCGGAGCGAATACCGTTCTGGTCCCATTAGCGAAGACGCGGGGGCTGGCGAAGCTGCTGTGGTGCGGCGTGCGGTGAGACCGCTCAGAGCGGATCTGGCGGCTCTGAAACACCACTGCCAGCCACCCGAAAAGGCGAACCGGAACACGAAGCGTTCCACGAACGGGGAACCGATTCGGGGACGCTTCATGTTCCGCCTTCCGTCGATTACATCGGCTAAAGGCAATGCTGTTGTTTCAACCGGCGGGCGTAGGCTGCTTGGCAGTGGCCGCGGGGGGTGGTGCGGGTGTCTGCGAGTGTGTCCGAGTTATCGGGCCTGGGGCTGCTGACCTGGGTATATCCGCCGGGGCTGGTGGACCGGGTGGTGGCCGCCTGCAGCCGGGCGGAGCGACGAAAACGCCTGCTGCCGGCCCGGCTGGTGGTCTACTTCGTGCTCGGACCGGCCCTGTTCTCCCCGGCTCCGTATCTCAAGGTCATGCGGCACCTGGTTAAGGGCCTGCGGGGCCCGGCGCGGGCTGCTGGGCGACTGGCGCATCCCGGCGAGGTCGTCGCTGTTTCGGGCCCGACACCGGCTGGGGCCGGAGCCGTTGCGGGTGCTGTTCACCACGACTGCCAGACCACTGGTCACCGAGGAGACGCCGGGGGCGTTCTGGCGGGGTCTGCGGCTGCTGGCGGTGGACGGCATCTGCTGGGACGTTGCCGACACTGCGGCCAATGAGTCCGCCTCGGCTGCCCGGGCAACAGCCGCGGGCCGGACTGTCGGCGTACACGTGAACCGGGCTCAGTTGATGATGCGCCGACCACGGGTTCTCGTCAGTCCGCAATGGACGGTCGACAGCGTCAGAGGGCCGGGCACTTCTCATGCCACCTTGATGACAACCTTGCCCGAGGTGTGACCGTTCTCGACGGTGGCGAGGGCGGCCGGGGCGTCGGAAAGCAGATGGACCGCGGTGATTACGGGTGCGAGGAGTCCGTCGAGGGCCAGCCGGGCCGACCGCTCCAGGTTCTCGCGGTCGACGCGACGCTCGACGAAACGCCCACCGAGATCGGGCACAGACATATCACCCACAGCTATGACGTTGCGGGGATCCTGGGCCAGCGGAGCGACCGTCCGCAGCGAGGTGCCTCCGGCCAGGTCGACGATCCCGTCGAAGCCGTCCGGAACCAGCTCGCGTGCCGTGGCGGCGACGTCCTCGGCGGTGTAGTCGATGAACCGCACCCCGATGGCCTCGGCGTGCTCGCGTTTGGCGGTACTCCCGGTGCCGATCACACGCAGCTCGCGCCCGACAGCCAGCCGGGCGACGGCGAGGCCGACCCCGCCCCCGACTCCGTTGACCAGGACCGTGGCACCGGCCGGGAGGCCGAGCTGGTCGAGCACGTCCACCGCGGTCGTCCCGGCTACTGGCAGCGTTGCCGCCACGGTCGCGGACAGACCCTCCGGGATGCGCGCGGTGTTCGGCGCGGACAGCACCGTCGTCTCGGTGTAGGTGCCGCCACCGGTGAGTGCGAAGCCGAAGACCGCGTCACCCACCTCGAGCCCGTTGACGTCCTCGCCCCGGGCGAGAACGGTTCCGGCTGCCTCCATGCCCAGCACGCGGGGAAACGGACGCCCCCCGTCGAGCCCGTCGACCAGACCCGAGCGCAGAAGGTGGTCGAGGGGATTCACGCCGGCGACGTCGACCCGGATCAGCACCTCACCGCGACCGGGGACGGGGTCGGGACGGTCGAAGAACTCCTGCACCTCGGGCCCGCCATACCTGCCGAAACCCCACGCCTGCCCCATCTTCCGCCGCCTCTCGTATGACCGACCCGGTGATTCCGGGCGTTGCCGCCATCCTCACCTCTGACATTGATGTGAGGGGCAACCGGCTGAGATGCAGATCACAGCATCAGGCCGACTGCGCCACCGGTTCCGGGGCCGTGGACAGCTCCGCCCGGTGTCGGCTGTTGGCCCTGATCAGCACGTCGAGTGCATCCCGGGTCTCGATCAGGTGCGCGATCTCGGCGTCGATCCGGTCGCGCTCGCGCATCATCGCCGTGAACGTCTCCTCGGCGACGCCCAGGTCACCCGGGACGTCCACACACGGCAGCACAGTCGCGATCACCCTGCTGGACATACCCGCGTCGAACAGCTGTCGGATGAGTGACACGCGCTGGACCGCAGCATCGGAATAGTGACGCTGCCCCGCGTCAGAGCGTGAGCTGGTCAGCAGGCCCTGCTCTTCGTAGTACCGCAGTGAGCGCGGACTCACGCCCGTGCGCTTGGACAACTCGCCTATCCGCATCCCTGAGAGCCTACGCCCGCCTGCCCCAGGTCCAGACCGCCGTCGAGCCATGGACGCTCGCGGACACCCCCACGGCCGCAGGGTTGTCCTCCCGGTCCCACGACTGAGCACGTTCGTCCGTACACGCCTGAGCACTTTTCTCGGTACGCCGACAGGCCGCCGCGCACGGAAGTTCGGCGACACCAGCGCAGGCGCCGACGGCCGGGGAGACGATGGACGTCGGCAGGCCCGGCCGACCCAGCGCGAGGAGATGGCCATGGGATGGGTGGACCCGAAGTGGATTCCGGCGCTGCGGGCTGACGGCCGCTATACACGGCTGCTCAACCTGACCCAGCGGCTGCTCGCGGAACGGGAGCGCCTGATGCCCCAGTGCACGAACTGCCAGGGCGGCCAGGTCACCGTCCGCGACCCGGACGGCCGCGAGTACACCGCCGACTGCCCGGCCTGCGACGGCACCGGCGTACTGCCCGAACGCGCCGACAACGAAGACGACGGCCGAGCCGGCGGCCGCTGACACCCCGCGCCGCACGACAGGCGCGTGTCGTTCGCCCTGTCGTTCCCCACGTCGTCTCCACCGTCGTTTCCGGGGCCGCGCCTGGACACGACACCCCCGGCCCGGCCGAAGGGGCAGGCCAGGGCAGGAGGGAGCCACCACCGGGCGCGGACGACCGTATATCCGGTCCTCACGCAGCACCGGTAATCCGGCGCTGCAGGGGAGGTGCCGGGCGCCCGACGAGCGGAACTGCCGGAACTGCGACGGGACCAACACGACCCCGGCCCCGCCCGGACCCCTGCCGAGTAGGCCGCCTGCGGACGACGCTGCTGCCGCCCGGCGCAGCATCAGGCAGCGCTCCACGCGTGGGCGTGACCACCGCGCCATTCGACCCACTGCGGATCGTCCAGGACGCCCGCGGGATCGCTGATGCCAGCGCCTTCGAGAAACACCACCAGGTCGTGGTCGCTCTGTACACGGTGCCGAGGATCTCGTCACGGCCATGATGGTGCGCGGTGACTCTCCGCCCGCCCGTGCGGGAGGGCCAGTGCACGACGATCGGCGCGCTGGTCAGGCTTCCCTGGCCGCTTCCCGCTCGCGGGCCAGCTGCCGCAGCTCGGTGCGCGCCGCCGGCACCGCCGGGACGGTCCTCCAGTACGGGTGCCACCACAGGCGTACCGACAGGCGCAGCAGACGCCGACGCAGGGCCGCGGTGTCATCCGGCCGCACCGCGAGCGCGGTGTAGGTGGCGGTCCAGGCGTGCTGGGTCTGTATCAGGTCGTCGGGGAAGTCGGTGGCGTGCATACCTGCATTAGATCGCTTGTTCGATTTCTTTGTCATCTCGGATATTCCGCCGGAGGTGCTGACCAGCCGCGGTCGGGGGCCTGTCGCATCACGGGCAGGGACACGGGACGGGCTGGCGATCCCTCCGCCGGTACGACGATTGCGCTCCCACGGGTGACGCGCATCGGTCCGCTCTCCGCACCCTCGGGTGCGGCCGCTATCACCGGCACATGAGCAACACTGTGCTGCGCGGCCTGGCCGCCGCCGGGCGAAGCTGACCGTCGGCAAGCTCGCCGCGTTGGCCGGCCTCGGGCTGGAGTGGGCAGCCACGGAAGGAACGGCGTGATGACCGCACGCGAACAGGGCGCGGGAAGCAGGAGGCCAGCGCTGACCTGCGTCAGCGGATGGGCGACTTCCAGAGCATGGCGGTCAACGCCCGGACGCGGGTCCACGCGGTCCTCGCGGCCGCCGGGCTGGAGCCGGATGAGGCGGACGAATTTGTCTGCGCGCTCAAGGCCCGGCGCCGTCGCCGGGGCGCACTGCTGGGTGGAGGAACTGAACGGCTGCGCCCCGGACGCTCACGGCACCGCGTACGGGGAGGGCTGGGACAGCGCCGTGGGCAAGGCGTTGGACGTACTGGCCTCCACCGCTGCCAACGCCATCGGCAGCGGGGATACGCTCACGTCACCCGGTCACTGCTGATCGGCGGGGACATCCTTCGCAACCAGCCCGCGGCCACGGACCAAGTCGGGCCCGCTGCCGCCCCCGCTCCTTCCGGCCAATGAGGAGACAGGCGGAGCGGTTGTGCCCGGCGTGTGCTCATACCAGCAGGACGCCTCATGGTTGCCGGATGCCTCTCGGAAAGTCGACGATCGACGGCGCAGGCCTCGCCCGCACCCAGCTCACTCCCTATCGCGACGCCTGTCCTGGTTCTTGAGGTTGCGGCCTGCGCCACTGGGTGACTTCAGATAGGCGAGCTCGGTCTCTGCGTCCCGCAACTTGGCGTACAGGTAGATGCATGCGCCGATGGAGGCTCCGAGGGCGGTAGAGGTCACGCCCAGAGCTGCCGCCAGACGCTTGGTGCGCTTTCCTCCAGTTGGCGCGGCCTCGCTTTTGCAGATGCCGACGTGGCCCGTCTCCTGTGAGTGCCGCTGTAGATCTTCGAGACCGTCAGCCTGGAAAGGGCACTCCGTGCACACGTATTCGGTCATCAGTTGATCCCCCCAACGGAACCTAGATTGCCACAGGTTGAGTTCATCCGCGCACCACTTGGTCATCGTCCAGCCCGGCGCCAGCCGGAGGGCAACCGCCGACCCCGCAGCGGCTTCGTTCCAGGGCCTACACGCACTGGGGTGCGATGCCCGGAGTTTCTGAGCTGCGAAACCGCACTGGTGTGCGTGTAAACCCTGAGATCTTGGGCCGCTCCCCTTTCGGAGGGCTGCCTGCCCTGGTCTCTCCTCCCGTTGGCGCTTGACGTCGCTTTCGGTCAGTTGTCGGCACGCTTCCTCTCGGTGGTGCGCATCCTGCGGGCCATGTCTACCTGCGCACGGATCACGGCCTCGAACAGGGCGTCCGGATCGCCGTCGGGTCCGGCGTTCGCGGACAGCAGCGCGGTGACGAGACTGGCGAGGACGGTGACCAGGTCGGCCGTCCCCACTGGGCCGCGGACTTCGATCAGTTTCCTTACGGCGTCGTCGATGCGGTCCATCGCTTCCTCGCCCTGGAGGAACAGCCCGAGCCGGTCGGCGAGGAACATACGGACGACCGCCACGCCATCGGCCAGGGCGGTGTCCACGTTGAAGTCGGCGCGCGCCTTCTCCGTCTCCTTGAGCACGGCTGGCATCGTGTACGTCCGCTGCTCCGGTATGAGGCCCTGCTGCCGCCATTCCTTGTACGGGATCGGGCCAGCGGCGTCGCGGCGGGCCCGGTGTTGGTCGGTGGGGCGGCCGCCCGCGGTGCGGCAGGCGCGTCCTGCGGCCGTCTTGCACGTGGGGCATTCGAGGCGCCGGAACCAGTCGCGCACGAGCTGCTGCTCGGACCCGGAGCGCAGGTGCCTGCGCCACTCGCCCCACGTGTTCTGCGGCCCGTTCTCCGTACCCATCGACCGTCCCCTCAGCCCTGTGGTGCGTGCTGTACGCGATGCCGTGACGATGACCGTACCGGTGGAGGCGCTATGTCCGGGGCGGAGAGCGTGACGGGGCCTACGGGGCGGGTTACCGGTCTGGGGGCGGTGTGTCCGCGGCCCGGCGGTAGCGGCGTGCTGCGGTGTCCTCGCTGACGCCCAGGGCCGCCCCGATCTCCGCCCAGCCGTCACCCGGCGCCCGGTCCGCGGCCACCGCGGCCGCCACCGCCAGGTGCGCGGCCTCCAGCAGCTCCAGCGCCGCACGGGTATACGGGGCGCCGGGACGACCCAGCTCCGGCCGGGCCCGGTCCCACCACGCGGGCTGTTCCCAGCCGGGCCGACCCGCCTCGGCGTCGAGCACGGCCGCCAGGCCCCGGGCCTCGTTCGCCACCGTGTACGCCGCCGACCGCAGCAGGTGCCGTTCCTCCGCCATGGTCTCCAGCCGCGCGCCCCGGCGGGCCAGGCACCGGTCGAGGAGCGCGAGGAACCGCCGGCTGCTCGACCGGCAGCGCTCCGAGCAGTACCGCCGCGGACGCCCGCCGCGGACGCCGGCCTCGGGCAGCAGCTCGGCGCACCCGGGCCCCTGGCAACGCTGCCGCACGACGACCGCCTCCCCTGGCGGCCGGATACCGCACGCCCGCGGACTGGCCCGACCGGCATCCACCAGGTTTCCGGCCGCCCCCGGCCGCAGGCAAGCCGTGGCCACGACCGGGAACGGCTACTCGGCCGTGCTGTAGTCGGGCACGCGACGCCCGTCGTCGAGGCGCCGGTACCTGCCGGGCGGGACATCGGCGTCCAGGGGCAGCACCGGCCGCCCCGTGCCGAGGACGACCGTCGAGTCGCCCGACCCGCCGGTCAGGATGAGCGGAGACCCGTCGCCGGTACCGCACTCGGTGGTGGGGCCGACGGGGACGATGACCTCGATCGGCGTGGAGTCCTCCAGCCCGGCCAGAAGGAGACGGAGCGCCCCCACCGTCAGCGCGTGAGCGGCGTGCTCATAGCGGTAGACCATGAGGCGAGCGTTCCACCCCGCGAGCCGCATGTCGGGGAAGCGCGCGGCGCACACGGTGGGGTGAATCCGGCGCCGGCCGAGAACCCCGGCGCAAACGGACGCGTGCGTCAACAAGGTGGCCTCGTGGTGCGTCTTCCGGTTCCGTGTCCCCCGGGTCGGTGCGGTCGTTGGCCGGGGCGTCAGGTGTTCATCCGACGACACGGAGATGTGATGAACCGTGCGCGGGGCGCCTGGCCGTCCGTCCCGGCCGCCCCGATTTCGCGGGGCCGAGAAACATGAGGAAGCCCATGAGGCGCTACAACCTCCCCGCGCACTGGAAACGCCATCTGGTCCCGCTCGGCCCGGCCACCGCGCTGACCGCCGCCCTGACCGGCACCGCCCTGATGGCCGGGGCCGGGATGGCGGCCGCCGACACCAACACCGGCACCCAGAAGACCACCATGCTCTGCAACATGGTGCTGCTCTCGCCCGGCGCGCACGTCGGCGGCTGCCGCAACGCCCAGGTCACCGGCCAGGACATGGTGAAACACGGCACCGCCAACACCGCCCTCGTCGACTACGCCAAGGCCGAGACGGCCGCCGGCCTGCTGCCCTGACCTCTCCGGCGTCCGTGTCCGGCGCGGCTTCGGCCGCACGCAGGCGCCACCCGCCCCATCCCACCGTCCCTTTTTTCGAAAGGCACGCCCATGCACGCGCTCCTGCGCCCCACCGCCCTGCTGGCCCTCGTCGGCGCCCTTGCAGCGGCCGCCGCCGGCACCGCCGCGGCCGACACCAACAAAAGCCAGCAGACCTCCAACATCAGCGGCCCCACCGCCCCCGTCCTGTCCCCCGGCACCGGCCCCGGCGACAACCACCAGAGCAGCCAGCAGGCCATGATCAAGCGCCACACCACCAACTGGTCCGTCATCGACTACATCGAAGCCCCCGGCCTCCCCAGCGTCGCCGCCGGCCTCTGACCCCGGCCCGGCGGGGCCGGCGGCGGGCACCTCCTCCCGCCACCGGCCCCGCCGACATTCATGCCCTGCTCCGCAATGTCGGTTCGACCGAGGACACGGAGCAAGCACCGCACCCCGGACGAACCAAGGAAGTCGCCCATGCCCCCGTACCCGACCGCTCTGGCCACTGTGCTGCTGGCCACCACCACTGTCCTGGCCGTCGCCGGTGCCGCCAGCGCGGACACCAACAAGAGCCAGCAGACCTCCACCCTCAGCGGACCCGCCACCCCACTGCTCTCCCCGGCCGCCGCCCGCCCGGACAGCGGCCAGGCCAGCCGGCAGCACATGGACAAGGCTCACACCAGCAACTGGGCCGTCGTCGACTACCTCGGCGGCACCTACTTCACTTCCATGCCGGACGAGGACGCGATCACGGTGGTGGGCCCTGACACCTACCTGGAGGCGCTCGCTGCCGTGACCGACTGTGCGGGCAACCTGATCGAGCCGGACGAAAGCTGCGACCCCAGCTCCAGCACGTGCGGCGAAGAGTAGGTTGCGGACTCCGCAGACGAAAACCCATGCCGTCATCGCTGGCAGGACCTCGGTACCTCACCCAAGACAGGCACCGGCACCGTCGGTTCTGTCGGTCTCTAATGAGGTACTGACGGGGCATCGCCGGGCGTTCCTCCTCGCCCACCCCTGCATCCCTGGGACCGCTCCGCGCCGACCGCAGACAGCGCAGAGCGGTCATACGGCCGGGCTCGCGCCGTGCAGCGGCGCCGCGCTTCCCACAGGCGCTACCCCGGGGCCCATGCCGAAGAGGTTCCGGCACGGGCCCCGGGGCAGTCCGACCCTCAGCCAGAGAGGGAACCCCGACCCCATAAAATCGAATACATGACCGATTCCCGTCCGCCGTCCCGTCTCGAGCTGCTGGCCTTCGCCGAACGCGTCGCCGAGCAGCAGCTGGCGCAGGTGCGCCGGTGGAAGGCGGCGGAGGAGCGGCGGGTGGCGGAGCGGGAGCGGGGTGTGGCGGCGCGGCCGGCGGCGCCGGAGTGGACTGTGGAGCGGAGCCTGGGCGGTGGGCGGGCGTCGGCGGTGTACGTGCACGCGGGCGGCTGCCACATGGCGGGCAAGCGCGCGAAAGGCGTGACACGGGATGTGGCGGTGCGGGCACTGGCGGAGGGTGTGGAGGCCTGCCCGCACTGCCGCCCGGACACCGAGCTGGGCGTCCTGGAGTAGCGCGATGGGCGGCCGGCGTATGCCTGCCCGTTCAGATCACGTCCTGGGTCGCGCCCTAGAAGGGCCTGTCTCCTTGGGGTTTTCCCGCGTTCAGGTGGTTTGCCGTCTCGTGGCGCGTCTTCAGGGCTTGTGCAGCGTTGCCCGGTTGTCCGGCCGATCTGCGGTCCGGCCCACTCGTCGCCGCAGGAGGCTGTCGACCGGAGTCAGCCGCTGGGCGCGGCGATCACCAAGCGAAGGAGTCGCACCATGGCAACCTTGAGATCTGGCGTCTATCGCATCGTCAGCTGGCCCGGCGCAAACGGCCCCGAGGCGCGGGTTCTCACGGCCTCGGAAAATGGTGTGACCGTTACGGCTCCGGGGGCTGCGCCGGAACGAGAGCAAGAGTTTTCCGTGGAGGTCCGCGAAGACGGCACCCTCGCCGCCATCCAGATTCCCGCCCGCCTCTTCCCCTCTCGTTCCCTGAGTTACAAGGAGCCGGAGGCAGGCGAGAGGGTGATCCTGGGGCCGTTGAGTGATTTCCCCACCCGTGAGTGGACGATCGAGCCAGCTCCGCAGTCGCCGTTTCCGCCCCCCTACTTCATCCGTGTTC
Organism: Streptomyces poonensis; assembly: GCF_014650915.1. Classification (GTDB taxonomy): domain Bacteria; phylum Actinomycetota; class Actinomycetes; order Streptomycetales; family Streptomycetaceae; genus Streptomyces; species Streptomyces poonensis. Next base: position 12,456 of record NZ_BMVW01000028.1, read on the forward strand.
TCGACAAGGAGCTGCAGGTGGTGGTGTCGCCGAAGAAGATCTTCCCGCCTGAGCTCGACCTGGCGCCTTCCAACTCCGACCTCCAGAATGCCTGGGCGTTCCTGCCCGTCGAGACGGATTAGCCGCGTGTCATCCAGGTGAGGACACCATCCCCCTGCGCATGGCGTTCAGCGTCCCCCCGGCAGCAGCTCCGGCGGCGCCGTTCCGATCGGCTTCCGCACCACCCGCGGCCAGGGGCGCTGCGGACCCACCGGGCAGGCCTGGCGGCCGCTGTCGCACACAGGCAGCCCTGAGCCGCCAGGGTGGCCGCTCACGGCTTCAGTACAGGCCTGCGGGGCCAAAACGCGCGAGTGCGGCGCGGACGCGACAGCGCGACAGGTACCCGTAACGGCCGGGGCAGGCGGCGGGACGGGCCTCAGCCGCGTCTAGTGGTCGGGGTGGACGGCCCTCACGCCGGTCCCCTCGTACACCCCGGGCGTCAGGGTCAGCAGGTAGCGGCCGCCGGGGAAGTCGGCGGAGGGCTGGGCGGCGTGGACGGCTTGCACGGTCGCCCATGAGTGCCCGGCGCGGAGCAGTTCGGTGGCGGTGAGGGCGGCCGCGGTGTCGAAGGGCCCGAGGCGGATGAAGCGCAGGCCGTTGATGTAGGCGAGCAGGCCGGGCCGTTCGGTGTCGCCGGCGGTGAGCGATAGGACGGGGGCGTAGAGGGTGCCCAGGCCGCCCGAGGCCTGCACGTAGAAGGCGGCTACCGCCTCGTTGTGCGGGTCCTTGGGGTCGTACAGGGCGGTGGCGGTGGTGTGGTCCAGGACCACGGCGATCGGCGCCACTTACGCGGCCGCCGGATCCTGGCCGGCACCGAGGCGCTCCAGCAGGCCACGGGCCTTCGCCTCGGCCTCCTCGCCCGAGACGACCTCTCCCTCGGCTGGGGAGTCGGCCACCGCGGAAGCCCTCAGTGGATCGCCATCCACCGGACGGGAGCCAGTTCCGCCTGCGGTCGTCAGGCAGGCATCTTTCCCATTCAGCAGCGGACGCGCGCGCTCCAGGTGCTCGAGCTCGTCATGGCCGAAGCGGTAGACGTGGTAGCCCATGAGCTTCAGGTCGCGCTCCGCGACCATGGTGGCGGCGTACTTGCGCATGCTGGGGTGTCTTGCCGTGGTTGTCGGTGAAGTGCTGGCTTCCGTCGACCTCCAGGACGATGCGCCTGTAGGCGGGCATCAGCAGCAGGAAGTCCATGCGGATGTGCTGTTGCGCGCGTTCGCGGCGTTGGTAGATCGTCTGGTGGTCCCAGTGCAGCCACACCTCGGGCAGCAGGGCCGGCAGATCATCGGGTTCGTGCTGGTAGATGTTGTAGTACAGCCAGTACAGGTTGTCCTGCCCCGGTGATTCCTCGGGCAGGCTGGCCCGCATCCGGTCGAACAGCGACGATCTGACACGTTCGCTGTCGGTGATGCCGTGCTTGTCCTTTTCCCCCTGCTCGGCTACAATTTCTCGCCCCGTTTCCGCGACCTGGCCGACCAGAGGTTTTGACGGGCGGAGCTGCCCGGGGTGGAGACCGGTGGGTACGGGCCGCTGGAGCCGCTGGCCTGCAACAAGGTGAATCTGAACAAGGTGATCACGCAATGGCCGGACATGCTCCGGGTGGTCGGTTCCCTGGTCACCGGGCAGGTCCGCGCCTATGATCTGCTGCGGATGTTCGGCCGCGAGGGACGTCCCACCCCGCTGGGCACCGCGTTCGCCGAGTACGGACGGATCGCCAAGACCCTGCACCTGCTCCGGGTGGTCGACCCGGTCGACGACACCTACCGGCAGCTCACCGTGCAGGAGTCCCGCCACAAGCTCGCCCGGGACATCTGCCACGGCAAGCGCGGGCAGATCATGCAGGCGTACAAGACGGGCCAGGAGGACCAGCTCGGCGCGCTCGGTCTCGTGCTGAATGCCGCCTTACTGTGGACGACCCGCTATCTCGACGCCGCAGTCGAGGAGTTGCGGGCTCTGCCCGCCGAGGAGCGCGAGCACGATGTCCTGGACGAAGACGTCGCCCGCGTCTCCCCGCTCAAGCACCGCAACCTGAACCTGCTCGGCCGTTACAGCTTCACCGCCAGCATCCCGGCCGTCGGCGCCCTGCGCCCGCTGCGTGACCCGGACGCGCCGGAGCTGGACGAGGACGACGGCTATGACGGCCGTTGAACGGCCGGTCCAGCAGCGGTACGTCCTGGCGCTCGGATACGGCCATGGCTGGTGGGTCCGGTGCGGGTTCGTGGACCGCCGGGCAGACACCTGTGACCGCTGCGGTCTTCCTGACCGGGTGTCCCGGCGGCGCATTGATATTCGAGCGTGGCTTTGGCCGCGGCGGGTCGTTGGTGATATCACCAGTCCGCCGAGTGTGCTCCAGGCGGGTTAAACATGCACGCAACAGGAGGAAGCGCATGGAGATCGGTATGTCGGACAAGCGGGTTGCTGTCGGCCGGACGGGAGCGCGGGTTGCCGCGGTGGGGGCTGTGGTGGGTGCTGCGGCGGGTGTGGCGCTGGTGCCGGCCGGTGCGGCGCACGCGAACATCATCGGGATCGGCAATGCCGCGTTCGGTAACAGCTGCACGAACGTGGGGGCTGCACAGTCACGCGGCGCGACCACGGCGTCTGCCGGCGCGGCCTCGGGCAACGTGACGCAGCTGCCGCTGAACCTCCAGCGCAACCAGTGCGGGAACAGCGGCATCGTCTGCGCCGGCTGCGGCGGGTGATAGGAGTATGGGTGTCGGGGTGATGGATGCGGTTGTACTGCCAAGTGAGGCGATGCTGGAGTTCGCGGCGCTGAACGGCCGTCACCTTCCGCTGCTGCGGGAGTGGGTCGCCGGCCATCCGGATGCCGGTGTGCCGCGGGCGCTGCTGGCGTGCGTGGAAGCGGACGGGCTGGGGGGTGAGGAGCTGGGGGACGAGGAGCTGAAGGCTCAAATGGCTGGCGCGTTCAAGGCCGCGAAGGCGGAGAACGGACGTGCGGCCAGTCTCGTCTACGGCCTCTTCCTCACCTCGCTGCGCCAGCACCGCCTGGCCGCGGAGCACTTGCTGCGGCATTTCGCCGACTACCCCGGTGACGAGGTGGCCGGTCTGATGCTGGGCGTCTTCCACGCCAGCGCTGACCCCGCTCTGCAACGGGCGGGGGAGGCGCTGACCGAACAGCAATACCAGTTCATGGGCCCACAGTCGTGGGCGTGGGCGTCGTGGCTGTCGTGGGTGCGTGCGGAGCAGTGCCGGCCGCAGGAGGCCATCGCGCTGTCCGAGCACGCCCTGGGTCTGTTTCCCCGCTCGGGTGTGGCGGTCCACGCCCGCGCGCACGCCGATCACGACCTGGGGGCGGGGGCGGAGTCGGTGGCCCGGGTGGACGGGTGGCTGGCGGAAAACCCTGAGGCGGTGCAGCTGCGGCACCTGAACTGGCATGCCGCGCTTCAGTCGATCGCCTGCGGTGACTTCGTCGAGGCGCGCCGGCGTGCCGATGAGGTCCTGAAGCGGTCGGACGTGGGCATGCGCGCGGCAGCGAACTGGCGGCTGCTGCTGGCCGGACAGAGCCCGGCCCGCCTGTCCGAGCCGGATCACGTGCGGGAACTGCTGGCCGCACCGGAAGCGATGGCCGACACCCTGCACACCTTCAACCTGGCCCTCGCCCTGGCCTGCGAAAGCGCGGTGGAAGATCTGCAACGTCTCGCGGCCACCGCCGAAGGCGATGAGCGCGAGGCGTTCCGCGAGGTGGTGGCGCCCGTGGCGCGGGCCCTGGCGTACGTGTGCGCCGGAGCGCCCGGACAGGCGGTGACGCTACTGGAACCGCTGGGGGATGCCCTGGAAGGTCTGGGAGGTGTGCGGGTGGAACGGGAGATCGTCCACGACACCCTCGCCCGCGCCCTGGCCGAGACCGGACAGGGCGAGCGAGCCGCGGCCCTGCTGGAGGACCGCCTCACCCGGCGCACCCACCACCGCTACGAGGACCTCCTCCTCACCCCCCGCCCGGCCACGGCTTTCCCTGCGGTTCCCGCACCGTGACCATCGGCCTTGGCGGCCCGGGCCCCTGACCGGGCCGCCTCTACCCGGAAGACTCTCCCCCTCATGCAGCAGCTGGTCGTCGTCTACCTGCCCGGCAGCGGCATCGAGCTGCTGCACCCGGCCCTCACCGCACTGGGGTACACCCCCCGCGGCACACTGAACTCACTCGCCGAACCCTCAACCCCCGCCCGCCCCGGCGAGGTCTACCCCCTCCTTCAAGCCGCCTACGGCGAAGACGAAGCCACCCGGCTCCTGCACGACTACCACCACGACACCCGCGACCCCGCCGCCCTGCAAGAAGCCTGGGGCGATGCGCTCCTGACCCTGTGGCGGGTGTGGTGGCAACGCCTGGGCCAGCCCGTCACCGCCCACACCCCCCTCGACGCAGCCGTCGAAGAACGCCTGACCCGCCTCGATGACACCCGCCTGATCAGCCTGCTCCCCGGCCGCAACGCCTGGTACATCAACGCACTCGACCTCACCCGCGCCGACTCCGGCCTGCTGCGCCACTGGCACGCGACCGGCCACCCAGCCGTCGTCCACCTCGAGCGCAACCCCGGCGACCGGATCACCAGCCTGATCCAGCGCCTGTGCCGCCAGGACGGACGCGTGGGCACCATCTCCACCCACCTCGTCTACCGGGACATCCTCACGTCCCTGCCCACCATGGACGCCCGCCTCACCCACGCCCTGAGCGATCCCTACTTCCCCGGCAACACCGCGGCCCGCCATACTGCCTGGCTGCGCCACCACCCGGCCGTCACTACCCTCACCTGCGAAGAACTCGCCGGCCCCGACTACGGCGGCACCACCCAGGCCCGGCAGGCCGCCCTCAGCCGCCTGACAGCCGCGCTGGGACACCCCCACCCCACACCAGCCGCACTGCCCGGCCCCCCAACCGACCGCCCCGACCTGACCACCGGCATCTTCCACCAGCACGCCGGCCCCCACCACAAACACCTCCTCGACACCCTCCACACGCCAGCTGGCGGACACCCGCAGCCGTAACCCGCACCGACAACAACTCGCCGATCGAGACTCCCGTACGCGCGCGACGGGCCCGGCTGGCGGCAGGTGCAGCCCTCGCGTGACCACCGGGGTTGTACGGACTTCCGGAGAGACCTTGCGATGGCCGCAGGCCACCACGCAGATCCTGTGCACTGACGGACGATGTTCGACCAGGACATGGACCGGACCACGGGACACCTCAGCCGAGCCGAGCCGCAGACTTCCGCCCGCGCGTACGTGCTCGGCCTGCCGCCTGTCGCCGCAGGATGGCACCCTCAAGTGATCAACGCACCACCCGCGGATGATCATGTGGTCGTGGAGGCACAGGTGCGTGGCTACGGGTTTTCGCCGGCTCAGCAGGACGAGATCTGGAGACGTTGGCGCGAGGGGCAGTCGTTCAGCTTGATCGGGCGGGCACTCGGGGCACCGATGCAGCACGCCCGTCGCTTCCTGTACCAGAGCGGCGGTGTCCGTCTCGCCCCGCAGACGCGGTCAGAGCGGCATCTGAGCGGCAGCGAGCGCGAGGAGATATCCCGCGGCATCGCCGCCGGGGAATCGGCCCGACAGTTGGCCAAACTGCTGGGCCGGTCCCCTTCGACCGTCTCCCGGGAGATCGCCCGCAACGGCGGCCGGGACCGCTACCGAGCCGCCACGGCCGATGCAGCCGCCTACGAACGCGGGCGCCGGCCCAAGCAGGCCAAGCTCGCCCAGCGGCCCGCTCTCCGCGCCCTGGTGGAGGCCAAGCTGGCTCTGTGCTGGTCACCCGAGCAGATTGCAGGATGGCTGCGACGGCAGTTTTCCGGGGACGCCGCCATGCGGATCTCGCACGAGGCGATCTACCTTTCGCTCTACGACCCTCGCCGGCGCCAGGCGATCGACCGCAGCCTCACCCGGCGGCTGCGGTCAGGCAGGCCCATGCGCCGTCCGAAGGTCGCCCGCCGGCCCACCGGGCGGGGCATCATCCGCGGCATGGTGTCCATCACCGCCCGCCCCGCCGAGGTCGAGGATCGCAAGGTTCCCGGCCACTGGGAGGGCGACCTCGTGATGGGCACCCGGCCCTCGGCCGTCGCCACGCTCGTCGAGCGCACCAGCCGCTACACGGCCATCGTCGCGCTGCCCGACGGCATCAAGGCTGAGCAGGTCACTCCGCACCTCACCAGGAGTCTCCTCGGCATCCCGCCCCAGCTACGGCGAACGCTCACCTGAGACCGGGGCCGGGAGATGGCCGAGCACCAGGCCATCACCGCCGAGACCGGGATGCCGATCTACCTGTGCAAGCCGCGCAGCCCGTGGCAGCGCGGCACCAACGAGAACACCAACCGGTTGCTGCGGCAGTACCTGCCCAAGGGCGCGAACCTCCACACCTTCAGCCAAGCCGACCTGGACGCCATCGCCCACGAGCTCAACCATCGTCCGCGCAGGACCCATGGTTATCGCACTCCGGCAGAGGTCTACGCTGACCTGCTGAACAGCGGTGATGCGCTGACCGCTTGAGCTCGCCACCGCTAGCTTGACGCTGGCAGTGCTCGCACAGGTGCGGGAGCGACTGACGAGGCCGAACACTAAGGCCGGGTTCACCCGCGAAGGCGTGATGCGCGCCGTGGGATTCCGCGACGGGCAGTGGCGGGACGCGGTGCGGTACGCGGTGATACCAGGAGACACCGCGCGGCCGGACACGGCCGAAGGGCCGGAGTCCGGCCGCGCGTGACCGCCTCCGCCCGGTCCTGTCGCCCGGGCGGGTTCTCGTCGTGCCTCGCGGGCGGGCGGCGCGTTGCCAGGCGCGCGGATCAAGCCCACCCCTGAGTCGACCGGCTCCATATCCCACAGCGGCCGGCCGAACCAGGCCCGCATCTGGTCCAAGTGCCCGACGTCCCCGCGGATGGCGCGGTCCGCCAGCCCCGCCGAAGCCCGCGCGAGGACGAACCCGGCGAGCACATCGCTCTCGAACTGCTTCAGTTCCTCCGCCGAGACCGGATCACGGAACTCACGCAGGTCGCGTACGGCTGCCAGCGCCAACCCGAGCCTCCTCGCCTTCACCCCGACCACAGATCGATCGGACGAGGTGAGAACGCTTCAAGAATCCTAATCATCTGTCGCTCAGCCACCACACAACCGCGCCGAAGGCCGCTGTGCCGGCCGCTGTCGCTGCTCCGCGCACCAGCGCGAACAGCACCGTGCGGGCGAGCCGCTTCCATGTCGCACCTGCCGTCTTGGAGCGTTGTGTCGTCATCGCCGTCCCTCTCACGTGGTGTTCGCCGTGATGAAGACCCTCGCTGACGGCCCCGTGGTGCTGGACGCGGTGCCGCAAGCTTTCGATGTCTTCGGACAGCCCTCACCAACGTCGTACGCGATGGCATGATTCTCGGACGGTATTGGACGGTTCTGGACGCCGGGGGGGCTGCAGACGTGGGGCGTGCCGGACGACTTCGCCGACCTGATCTTGCGGGAGCGCACGGAGAACTCAACACCGCGCTGCACCGGCTGCATCTGCTCGCCGGGCTCCCGAGCCTCACCGAGGTCGCCCGGACACTGAGTGGTGCCGGCATCTCGCGCAGCACCATTCACGACGCCTTCTGCAGCCGGCGGCTGCCCAAGTGGAAGGTCGTCGACGCGCTGGTGGAGGTTCTGTCCTCCCAGGCACCAGGCGGCCGGCCCGAAGAGGATCTGAAGGTGCTGTACGAGGTCTGGCTGCGCGCCGCGCAGGAGAGCGACGGGCGACCAGGCCCGGAGGGACGGTCCGGGGGAGGCCGGGAGACGGAGACCCGCGCGCTCCTGCGAGCCCTTCTGCCGTCGGGCGTGCTGCCGGTCTTCGAGGGCGTTGAGATGGCGGCTCGCTATCTGACAGCCACCGAGGACGATCGGTCGGGCGGGGACTGGTTCGACGTCGCTCCTCTTGAGGGCGGCAAGCTCGCCCTGGCCGCCGGGGACGTGATGGGGTCGTCGGCGCTCTCCCTGTCCCTGATGGCCCAACTGCGCGGAACCCTCAACACGCTGGTCCACCTCGGCCTTCCGCCTCATGACGCCCTGAACCGGCTCAGCGAACAGGCCCACCGCCTGGCCGGGGACCAGCTCGCCACCTGTCTCTGCGCCCTCTACGACGCCCAGGCAGGCACTGTCGCTCTCTCCAGCGCCGGCCACACTCCGCCCGTGCTGCTGGAGGCCGACGGCACCTGCACTGTGCTCGACGTACCGACGGGACTGCCGATCGGTCTCGCGGCGGACGCCTGCGAGACCGTCACCTACGACGTGCACCCCGGCACGACACTCTTCCTGCTCACCGACGGCCTGGTCTCGGCACCGGGCGAAGACATCTGGGAAGGCTTCGAGCGTCTGACGACAAGCCTGTCACGCGCGCAGAAGGCCGCAGAAACAGCGTCGCCGCCTCTGGAAGACCTGGTCGACGTAGCGATGAACGCCCTCATACAAGACGTCCGACACGACGACGCCGTACTGCTCGCAGCCCGCTTCTCCTGACCCCCTCTCCCTCGACAGCGCGGAGGGGGTCGGGCGGTCGACAGCGAGCTGTTACCCGTGTCAGCTGCGGGCGACCTGCCGCAGTCGTTGCTCGACGTCGTGGCGGTTGAAACGGTTCGTGCACGCGTACTGGGTGATGGCGCTCTGCACGGCGAACGCCGCCTCGAACCACACGGCACGCTGCCGCTGGCGCTCCGCATTGTCGGTCAGCTGCTCGAGCTTGCTGCGTTCGCGGTTGGCGGTCTGCTGGAGGGCGATCAGTTGACCAGGCAGGCCGGTGCTCTGCGCTGGGGCGCCGGCGTCCTGCTCGCGTGTCGGTGCGGGTGCCGGGATGGTGGGTGTCGCTGCTGCTTTCCTGACCTGTGGCGCGGGCTGCGCAGGAATCAGAGGTAGGGCGATGCCGGGGCCCGGTGTGAACGGCAGGGTGTGGGCGGACGTCGCTGCGGTGTCGGGCTGGCAGGTCGCCCATCGAGGCGCGACTGCGAGAACGCCACGCGATTGTCCACTCTCTCCTTGACCAAGGACACGGCATCCGGGAGATCGCCCGGGAACTGCACATGGGCGGCAACACCGTCCGCCGGGCCGCACGCGCTCAAAAACCCGAGCAGATGCTCAACGGCCGTCACCAGCCCCGGCCCAGTCAACTCGACCCCTTCAAGCCACACCTGGACCGGCGCTGGGCAGAGGGCCACACCAACGCCATCCGCCTGCACGCCGAGCTCAAGGAACTCGGCTATCAGGGCAGTTACCAGATCGTCAGCCACTACCTGCGGCCCCGCTGGCGTCAGCGCATTCGCGTCGTCGGCCCGGCGCCGCCGGGCGTCCGCCAGGTGACCGGTTGGATGATGCGGCACCTAGACCGTCTGCGGAACGCGGACCGGGAGCAATTCGCTGGCATCCTCAGTCGCTGCCCCGAACTGGCCGCGGCCGAACAACTCGTCCGGGGCTTCGTCGAAATTCTCACCACCCGCTCCGGCCAGCACCTCAAGGACTGGGTCAGCGCTGCCCAGGCCGAGGACCTCCCCGCACTCCATACCTTCGCGCACGGGCTGGAGAAAGACTGGGACGCCGTGCTGAAGGGACTGACCACCCGCTGGAACTCCGGACCCGTCGAAGGCCGCGTCAACCACATCAAGATGATCAAGAGGCAGATGTTCGGGCGGGCGAAACTCCCCCTCCTCCGTAAGCGTGTGCTCCTCACCGCTGCCCAGGGCCGTGCTGCTCGGCAGGACGCCGCCTTGATAGAACAGCGTCATGAGCTCGAACGAGGATCGGATCACGCAGGCTGAGCAGCACTTCGGGGTCCGGCTTCCCCAGGACTACCGGCACTTTCTGATCACACAGGGCAGCATGAGCCAGTTCGTCCTTCCGGCCGACGACTTCCTAATGATCGATGAGATCGCGGAGCTTATCGAGGTCAATAAGGCCGGCCAGTTCCAGGAACGATTCCCCGGGAGCCTCGTCATTGGCGGGGACGGGAGCCGCGAACTGCTCACCTATGACTTCCGGCAAGACCCGCCGCCTCTGGTTCTGCTCGACGTATCCGCACCGGACTGGTCATCCGCCATCCACCAGGCGTCTTCGCTCGCGTCCTTCCTTGAGGAATTCCCCCAGAGCGGCTGGAAGTGGGACGAGCCCGAACCTTGATCGCCCTCACGAAATGTGTGCCTGATCCGAGAAGGGGCGGCAGATGTTCACCGCTTCGGGCGGCAGTCCCGAGGGCCGCAGTGTTCGAATGGTTCACGAGCTGCGGCAGCACCGGTGGGTGGTGCTCAGTGGCGGTACGCGGCTGTCGCGATCTCGATGAAGGATCGGATCAACGGGTTGGTATTGCCTTCGTTCCACACCGCCACCACTCGGCTCGGCGCCATGTCGATCAGCGGCACCACGGCCAGCTCTGCGGGCAGGTCGTGCCCGAGCGGGGCGAGGCCGACCGTGCCGTTCCACAGCACGGCCTGCAGGCATTCCTGGACGGCGCGCACCACGGGGCCCTCGCGCGGCCTGCCGCCGTTCCAGTACGACTGCCAGACGGGGTCGGTGCCCTCTGGGAACTGGAACCAGCGGCGGTCGCTCAGGTCGGCCAGCCGCAGCCGGTCGCGGCGGGCCAGCGGATCGTCGGCGCGCAGGACCGCCCCGACCGGATCGGTCCGCAGCCCACGCACCGTCAGGGCGGTGTCGTCGAACGGCGCCCGAGTCAAGGCGACGTCGACCAGTCCGGTGCGCAGTCCGCACGTGGGGTCGGTCAGATCGGTGTCGCGGATGCGGATGTCGATGCCGGGGTGGCTTCGGCGGTAGGCGGCGGCCAGCCTGGACACTCCCGGGTCGGTACCGTCGCCCAGGATGCCGACGGTGATGGTCGCGACGCCGGCCGCGGCGCTCACGCGGACACGGACGCGGTCGGCATGGTCGAGCAGGGCCCGCGCCTCGTCGAGCAGGACTGTGCCCACCGGCGTGAGCGTGACACCAGCAGGCGAGCGGACGAACAGCAGGGCCCCGACATCCGTCTCCAACCGCTTGATCGCCCGGCTCAGCGGCGGCTGGCTCATGTGCAGTCGGGTGGCGGCCCGGCCGAAGTGGAGTTCCTCGGCGACCGTCACGAAGTAGCGCAAGGTCCGTAGCTCCACGCCGCAATGATACCCATGGGGTATCGGTGCTGCGGAATGGGTCTTGGACACGGGCAGAACCCCGGCGGTGCACTGGTGAGCATGACCGAAGCAGCAAAGACCAGCGAGTCGCAGACCGACCCCGCCGTATCGGTGGTGGGTCCCGGCGGCGGTGAGACGATCGTTCTGGGCACCACCCGCATGCGCGTTCTGGAGGACGGCAGCCACACCGGGCACCGCCTCGCGATCGCCGAGTCCGTCCTCGCCCCGCACACCCAGGGACCGCCGCAGCACCGCCACGGCCAACACGACGAGGGCTTCTACATCCTCTCCGGCACCGTGCGGTTCACCGTCGGGGACGAGGACCACGACGCCACCACGGGCACGCTCGTGATGGTTCCGCCCGGTACCCCTCACACTTTCGCCAACCTGACCGACCAACCCGCCGTCATGCTCAGCACCTTCACCCCTGACCTGTACGTGCAGTACTTCCGAGACCTTCAGGAGGTACTCGCTGACGGCCGGCCGCTGACGCCGCAGGCCAATCTCGACGCGATGAGCCGCTACGCGACCGAGCCCGCCACCGACCTCGCCTGAAGTCGACGGGAGGGATCGGCCCGGCCGCCCTCCTTTCGACCGGCGGGGCCGTGGCACTCCCGCCCACGTCCCTCCCCTCGGACGACGGACGGGCCTTCTCCGGGGGCTTCCCTGGCAATCGACGCAATCGACGGGGCTCCGCGAACCGGTGGACCATGAACGGAAACCATGAACATCGCCTATTGGATCGTCGCGGGACTGCTCGCCCTCTTCTACTTCTACGCAGGCACGCTGAAGGTGATCCGCAGCCGCGATCAGCTCCGACCGATGATGGCCTGGGTCGACCGCATCCCCTTGCCCGCCCTCAGGGCGCTGGGGACGGTCGAGACACTCGGCGCGACCGGCCTGATCCTGCCGCCGCTGACCGGCATCGCACCCTCGCTGGCGCCGGCCGCAGCCATCGGTTTCGTCCTCCTGCAGACCGGTGCGATCGCCGTCCACCTGACCGGCGAAGACCGCCGGATCGCACTCAACGTCGGGCTCATCGCCACCGCGGCCGTGACCATCTGGCTGGCCACCGGGCTGTGATCGAGCACATCCTCGACCGGAGGATGCGAATCCAGGGCCAGCCGCCCCACCGCCGCTGTCATTTCTTATGAACCTCGAACATGCCGTCATCTACGCGCTGCTCGGTGAGGCGTACATCTGCCGTCGCAGCTCGTGAACAAAGCCACCTCGCGGTATGGCCACCGGCGGGGGTGATCGTCAAGGTGGGCCGGGGAGCGACAAGTACCCCATAGAGATCACGGACGAGATGCGCCAGGCCATGGACACCGCCCGGCGGCAGGGCCTGCAGAGGGACCTGCGTACCCTCGCGGCCGACATCCGGGCCGACGCGGAAGGCCGGTACGACAGCGCGGAACCCGGCTGGCAGGCCGGAGTGGAGTGGACGCTGCGGTGGATCGAGAACACCGCCAGCCAGCTGACCCAGGGCACGCCGTAGCAGTACGGGATGCGGTCAGGGCTCTGTGCTGTGCCCGTGCGAAGAACCGCCCAGCGCTTGAAGGCGCTCGATGATCTCGCGCCGCTGTTCTTCCTCGCGCTCAAGGACGGCGGCCAGGACGTCCAGGTCGCGGTGTGCCTCGATCGCGGTGCGCAGCACATGGGTGATGACGTCGGGCGGGAGTGCTTCGGCCTGGGTGGTGGAGGTGCCGGCGAACGAGCGGCGGTCGGTGGGCTTCGCCGGGGCGGTGGGCAGCTGGTGGTCGGCGATCTGCTGTTCGGTGACGGCCAGGCGCTCGAAGCCGATCCGGGTGTCGGGGACGTCGACGGCCGCGAAGGCGGTGACGTCCTCGGCGAGCGCGGAGAAGAGGTGGACTCCGCTTGGATCCCAGTCGGACACCACCAGGATGCGCACCGCGCGGTGTCCGCCGGTGGCGGCGCGCAGTGCGGCCCCGCGTTTGCCGGGCAGGCTGTTGAAGCCCGAGCCGGAGTAGACCGGCACGCCGTAGGGGTCGGTGACGGCCGTCAGCTGTGGCACCATCCCCGCCGTCTCCGACCACACCTCCAGGCTCACCGGCTGCCCGGCCTGCCGATCCAGCCGGAAGTCGCGAGCGGCAGCGAGCAGCGTGCCGTGAAAGTGCACCGGGCCGTCGTAGGCGACCGGCACCACACTGATCTCGGTGTCGTCGCGCAGGGCCTGCCACGGGATGCGGCCGGAGCGCCGCGCCATGCCGAGGACTTCGACCAGCCGTTTGTAGGTGCGTTCCTCCTTGGCCAGGACGCCGTCGGACACCAGGGCGTACCAGCACTGCCGGATGGTGAGCGGCAGCTGGCCGGCGAAGCGGGCCAGCACCAGGTCGACCGCGGCCAGTAGCTCCCGTGTCGCCGGCCGCGGGCGCCAGCCGGGCTGGTAGCCGCGAGGGCGCTTGTCCGGCATCCCCGGCCCTCCCCTCACCCCGGGCAGGACGTCAAGACCTCCCTTCCGAGGATGGCTCGCGGCCGCGGCGTCGGCCACTGCCCCGGATCACTCCGCTGGCGGGCGGCCCGGGTGGAAGGCATGGGCCGTGACCACCTGGACGTTGCCAGAACCCATGCTCGCCGCTCCTGTCGCCGATCCGGCCTTGCCGCCGGGGTGGGCCGGCGAACCGAAGTGGGACGGCTGGCGGGCCCTTGTCTCGGTGGAGGCCGGACGGATCGTGCTGCGCTCGCGGCGGGGCACGGACCTGGCGCCGATGTTCCCGGACATCCGGTCCGGCAGCGGGCAGTTGCCGGACGCGACGGCGCTGGACGGCGAGATCGTGGTGTGGGAGGCCGGACGGCTGGCATTCGAGCGACTGCAGAAACGGCTGCAGCGGCGCAGGGCCCAGGCGGCCCGGCTCGCCGCTGAGTGGCCCGCCCACTTCGTCGCCTTCGACCTGCTGCGCCTCGCGGGTACGGACACCACCCGGTGGCCCTACCGGCGGCGCCGCGCCGCCCTGGAGGATCTGTTCACCGAACACGAGCTGGCGGCGCCGTGGGCGCTGTGTCCGTCGACCACCGACCCGGCGACCGTCCGCGAGTGGCTGACCTGGACGGCGGTCGGCATGGAAGGCATCGTCTTTAAACGGCTGGAGGGCCGTTACGAGCCAGCGGTGCGCAGGTGGCGCAAGTACAAGGTGCTTGAGACACACGACGCGATCGTCGGTGCAATCACCGGCCGGCTGGCCGCGCCCAGGACGCTGCTGCTGGGCCGCTTCGACACCAGCGGGCGCCTGCAGTACACCGGCCGCAGCACCAACCTGTCCCAGGCGGCCGGCCGTGCCCTCGCCGAACTCCTGGCCCCGGCCACCGGCACACACCCGTGGGCTGGCTGGACCTTCTCCGCTGGCTGGGGAACGAACGAGACCCTCAACGCAACCCTGGTACGGCCCGACCTGGTCGTGGAGGTCGACGTCGACGTCGCCCGGGACAGCGCCGGCCGCTGGCGCCACCCCGCGCGCTGGCACCGCATTCGAGCGGAGTTGCATCCGATACAAGTGCCGAAGTTCGGCGAAGGGGACGAACCACCCGCTGACGGCAATCTGCACGAGCAGCCCTAGCCCTTGCGAGCTGGGGCGTTCCCAAGCCAGCAATGCAACGCCACGATGTTGCACTGGATGCAACACATGCAGGAGCGAGTCGACCTGCCGGGGCACGCGCGACTGGAACGCCTACCTCCTACATGACCAGGGACATCACGGGGCGGGTCGAAGGCCGTTCATTCTGCAGCCGCGACCAGCTCCGTAAGGTCGGCCTCGGCAGTCCCGGCCACAAAGCGAACGTCGAAGGTGTAGCCCTCATCGCAGAACACCAGGTCAAGGTTGGCGGGCGTCAGCTCGCGGAACACGGTCGCCAACCAGATCGCGTCCTCCTGCCAGACATCCATGTACAAGCAGGTGCCGTCCTCGTGCAGATACGCCTCACCCGGGCCGATCTCCGTCTCGAACTCCCACACGAGACTGCGTGCTGCGCTGCTGTGCGTCGAGTCGATCTCGACCTCAGACCACCGAGCGCAGATGGCTGCAGTCAGCGCGTCCCGATCGATGCACCATCCGCCCGCGTCACCCTCGACAACCACCAAGAACGTCACAGCAACGATCTATCAGACACCCGTGACAGGCGAATACCGCGCACTTCGAATACCTACCCGGTACCAGCAGCCCGCCCCGACCTCTCCCCCGACGCCGTTCCCCGCTTCGGTGACTGACCCGTGCCGCGCACCCGCCTGATCGGCACGCGCGTGCGCGGGGGCCTGGTGCCGCTACCAGGGTTCGGGACCGGGGTGGTCGGAACGCATGCGGGCCTGGGCGGCGGCGAGATCGGCGACGACGGCCACGAGCTTCCAGCGCTCACCGTCCCAGCGCAGCACCGCGCGGGGCGCGTGGGGATCGCGGTGGGCGGCGCGGGGCGGGCCGGGGACGAGGGTGATGGCGCGCATCCGGCCGGGCTGGTAGGTGCGCTCAAGCAGTCTCCGCCCGAACTGCTCATCGCCCGTCCTGCTCATCCTCGCCCTCGCCGTCTTCCTCGTCCTGGTCGTCGTCGGGGTCCTCGATGGGCAGCTGACCGAGGTTCTGGCGTTCCTCCTCGGTCAGCGCTCCGTTCTTGTCGGCGTCCTCACGCCCCATATCGGCAGTGTCCGGCACCTTTGAAGACCCGCCAAGAGCCGGTTTCTGCGTCCGTGCCGCACCTTGGCCATCCGGCCGGTTGTGGCTGTCCGCTGCATCAGGTGACTACTCGCTCGTTGCGCAGACACTCCTGTGGATCGGGCTCACCGTCAGCCGACTGGCACGTCCCCGCTCAGGTCGCGTGCAGGGCGTAGGCGAGGCCGTCGTTGATGCTGCCCTCCAGGCCCTTGCGGTAGGCCGTCTCGTACACGGCGTCGCCGCCGGCGTCGCGGGCCTGTCTCTCGGAAGCCCGGCGGGCGGCCACGAGTGCGGGGATGCCCAGTTGGTTTCGGCCCACGCTGTTCCACAGGCGCTGGGCGATGCCGAGCAGCCGGGCCGCCTGTTCTCCGCGGCCGTCGGCGGCCGCGACCGAGGCCAGCAGGTCCAGGGCCGTGGCCATGCCTGTGCTGTCGTGGAGCAGGGCCTTGCCCTCCAGGGCCGCGCGGGCGTGGGTGGCCGCCTCGTTGGGGTGGCCGAGTGCGAGGGCCGCCAGCGCCCGGACGTAGTCGGCCCAGGCCCGGGCCCACCGGTCGCCGCGCTGGACGCACTCCGCGCGCAGTGCGTCGGCCACCGCGGCGGCGGCCGCGAACTCCCCCAGCGCTACGTGGGCGAAGGCGCGGACCGGCCAGGCCAGGAAGCGTGCCCCGATGTATGCACGGCCGTGGTCTTGGGCGTACGGTGTCGCGTCGAACACCGTGGCGGCCTGCGCGTTTTCTCCGCACAGCACCAGGCGTGTGGCGGTGAGGTGGGCGGCGGCGATCAGCATGGCCGGGTCGGCGGTTGCTTCGGCGGTGGCCCGGAATTCCTTTCCCAGCCGGAGGACGGCGTCGGTGTCGCCCTGCGCGAGGGCGGTCGCGCCGCAGGCCCATACCGCCTTGCTGCGGACCGGGCTCGGCTCCGGGAAGCGGGCCAGGGCCCGGTCCAGGTAGTGGCGGCCCTCCCGGAGGAACCCGCAGGCGAGCCAGAAGAACCACAAGGAGGCGCCCAGTTCCAGCGCGGTGTGTCCGTCGCCCCGGGTCAGGCAGCGGTCCAGGGCGGCACGGAAGTTGGCGTGGTCGGTGGCCGTGCGCTGGTACCAGGCCGACTGGTCCGGGCCGACCCAGGCGGCATCGGCCTGCCGGGCGAAGGCCAGAAAGTGAGCGCAGTGGCGGCGGGCGGTGGCTTGGTCCTCGCCGAGTCCGGCCAGCCACTGTGCGCCGAACTCGCGCACCGTGTCCAGCATCGTGTAACGCGCCACACCGGCTCCTGCTGTCTGCCGCCGCAGCAGCGACCTGGCGGCCAAGCCGTCCAGCAGCCGGGGCACGTCCGCGGCCGCCAGCGGGCCGCCGGCGCACACATCCTGGGCCGCGTCCCGGTCGAAGCCGCCGGCGAAGACCGACAGCCTCGCCCACAACAGCCGCTCCAGCGGGGCGCACAGCTCATGGCTCCAGCCGATGGTGGTGCGCAGTGCCTGATGCCGCGGCTCGCCCCCGCCGTCCTCGTCGGCGGTGAGCACCTCGAAGCGGGCCTGCAGGCGTTCGAGGAGTTGGTGCGGGGTCAGTTCGGGCAGCCGGGCCGCAGCCAGCTCGATGGCCAGCGGGATGCCCTCCAGGCGGGCGCAGACGTCCGTCACAGTCTTGCGGCCAGCATCGTCGGCGGCCAGCCCGGGCATGAGGTCAACGGTCCGGTGGAGGAACAGCGCGACCGCGCCGTCCCGGTCTCCGATGCCGCCCGCGTGGTCCGGCCCGGGCAGCGGCAGCGGAGGCACCGCCAGTACGCGTTCGGCCGGGCTGCCCAGGGGCTGGCGGCTGGTGGCCAGGATGCGCAGCCCGGGCGCCGCGGTCAGCAATTCCCCGGCCAGGTGGGCGCAGGGAACGGTGAGGTGTTCGCAGCAGTCCAGGAGGAGCAGCAGATGCTTGTCGGCCAGCCACTCGCTCACCACCTCGAGCGCCGGGCGGGTGGTCTGGTCCTCCAGCCGCAGCGCCTCCATGACCGTCAGGGCGAGCAGGTTGGTGTCGTGGTGCTCGGCCCGGGGCACCGGGGAGAGCTCCACCAGATGGACGCCGTCGGGGAAGGCGGCGCGCAGCCCGGCCGCGGCGCGCAGCGCCAGCCGGGTCTTGCCCACCCCGCCCACCCCGGTCAGCGTCACCAGCCGGGCCTCCTCCAGGGTGCAGCCGATCTCTATCAGCTCGGCCCGGCGGCCCACGAAACTGGTCGTCTCCACCGGCACCTCCCCCGCCGGCCAGTCCGCCCGGAAGAACTCCACCCCGGCCGCCTCCCTCCACCTTTGCTCCGGCTCCCACCTCAGGCAGTGGGCCCTGCTGGCCCAGGGCACCCAGCCTGGCCGGAAGGCACGGCGGAGCAGGCTGAATAGGCGAAAACCCCGCACCCGCGCACCGACAGGACAAGAATGAGAAGGACTGCCTCCGCTACGCGGGGCGGCCTTGGCCGCCCACGCCCGGGTACGCGGCGGCGCAGCACTCCGCGCCATGCCGCCGCACGACCGATACGGCCGGCAGAGCCTGCCGCGGATGCCGGCGAAGGACCCGGCACACCTTATGCATTGGTCCGACCTCGGCGGCGACAGAGCTTGCCCGCGGGACGAAGCGGAAGCGGTTGCGGCGCCACCCGTACGCGATCGAGAGCAAGCCTCCCTGCCCGATGCGGGCCCGTGTGCCGTCCCTCCTGTTCCTGCCTCCCGGCGCTAGCACAACGACGGCACTGCTCGGGGCTCTTCACCCGAACCAGCCACGGAACGCCCACCCCGTGCGGAAAAGTGCCCGCCAGACTCCCCCGGTGAGGAGGGGCCTCCCGCCGACGAGGAGGCACGGTGCACGCGGACCGCGGCCGACTGCTGCTGGCCCCCCACACCCCGGCCGCTCTCGCGCTGGCCGTGCGCACCCGCTCCGCCGTCGGCCCCGGCCAGATGGGCGGCGACCTGTACGACGCCCTCCTCACCCCCACCGGCCCGCGCCTGCTCATCGGCGACGTCAAGGGCCACGGCCCCACCGCCGCCCCGCTCGCCGCCGCGCTCCTGGCCGCCGCCCGCCCCATCGCCGCCACCGAACCCGACCCCCTCCGCCTGGCCCGCACCCTCGACGCCCGCATCCGCCCCCACCTGGGCCTGGAGGACTACATCACCCTCCTCATAACGGACTTCCACCCCAGCGAGGTCCGCCTGGCCAACTGCGGGCACCCCCACCGGTGCGCATCACCCGATCCCGCCTGGACCCGCTCACCCCGTCCCGCCCCTCCCCGCCCCTCGGCCTGGGCCCCGCCCCCCGCCTCCAACGCATCCCCCTCCGCCCGGACCAGCGCCTGCTGCTCCACACCGACGGCCTCACCGAAGCCCGCAACAGCCACGGCGCCTTCTTCCCCCTCGACGCCCGCGCCCGGGCCGCCATGTGGACACCCGATCTGGACCAAGCCCTCGATCAACTTCTCGACCTGCTCCACCGGCACACCGCTCACACCACCACGGCCGACGACCTCACCCTGCTCCTGACCCAACCAGCCCCCATCACCCGCGCGTAGCTCCATATGGACTGTCACGACCCAACACCACGGCAGTCACTGGCCGCACCTTGTATGTACAGGGCTTCCAGAACAGGTTTTGACCGAGGGCAGGCCGATGGCGGAGGGCGCGGTGTGCGTCCCGGCACTCCGCATCCGGCATCCGGAAGCGGACACGAACCGTCGGCGGTCTGGGCTTCTTCTGGAAACGCGGCCCCTTGCTCGACCGCAGCGCCCGCTGACGAACGGACACGGATTCCGGGCCCGGTCCTTTGACGAGAGGACCGGGCCCGGAGCGCATGGTCAGCAGCGGTCAGGGTGTGTCGCCGGAGTAGTAGAAGCGGCACGCGACGCCGGGCCCCTGTGCCCGGGGTTCGCCGGGGCGCGGGTCGTACAGCGCCCGGCCGCCGGGCCACCGCCCCAGCTCGGTCATCAGCGCGACGCCGTCGTCTATCTCTTCCGGCCGCCAGCCCGTGATGTCGAGCAGCAGGCCGTCCAGCGGGCCGCCGACCAGCGCGGCGTACGTCTAGTGCGGCAGCGGGCCGGGGTGGGGATCGTCGTGGTCGCGGCCGTACACCCGGCCGCGCAGCAGCTGCTCGTCATCGGCGTTCATCCGACCAGCCTCGCAGCTACACCGACAACCACCCCGGCCTCCGAGCCCGCTGGCTACCGGCGGCGCCTGATGCCGAACCGGCCGCGGGGCTTCACCGCCGGCGCTTCGGCCGCCGCGCGTTCGGCTTCCTCCGCCTGGCGGCGCGCGGCGCGCGCAGCCTTCGCACGGTCGGCGGCCTCCTTCGCGCACGGCCCGCACAGCCGGTCCCACTCGCCGGGCCACGAGGACTGCGTCGTCTCCTGCCAGCGTTCGTCGGTGAACTTCGTGCCGCACTCCGTGCACACCGGCCGCTGCGCTTCCCGGTGAGCGGCCTCGCGCTCCGCCTGACGCCGACGGGCCTCCCGAAGCTGGACCTTGTACAGCCGCTCGCCGTCGGGGTTGTCCAGGGCCTCGGACAGGGTCTGCCAATCATCGCGCCCGAGCCTGCGCCACACCTTCCCCGCGGCCCCGGCCGGGTCGGCGGTGATGCGCTCCAGCTCGGTGACGACCACGGGCACCGCCTGGTGGTAGTCGACCGCCGTGTAGCTCTCTCCCCGGTGCGGGGTGCCCGCGAAGTAGGCGCGGGCGGCCTGCTCCAGACGCCGCATCCGGCTCTCGCGCTGCGCGGCGGTCGCCCCGGTGAACACGAACGCCACCGGCACGTACCCCTCGCGGCCCGTCGCCGGGTAGATCCGCGACCACAGCCGGAAGTCGTGCACCGCAGCACCCTGCCGCCGGGCCGCCTTCTCCTGGTTCGCGTCGGCCTTCGGCGCCAGGAGCTCGAACCAGTCGGTGTAGCGGCGCAGCTTGTCCACCAGGTCGTCGACGGGCTCGGTGACGCGGTCGACCTCCAGCAGCATCGCCGGCACTCCGGCATCCGGGGCGCGCATCGTCAGGTCGGCGTACTGGGTGTAGCCGTACGGGAGCTTGTGGGCGATCTCGGTCTGCCAGGACAGCGGCGTGCCGTACCCGGCACCGGTGAGCACGGCCGCGGTCGTCATGACGGCGGCGGCGTGTTCGTCGTAGCCGTCGTCCTTCACCGGCCGGCCCTCGGCGTCGAGCCGGAGCTTGCGCAGCGCGGAGATCCGCACCGTCTTCGGCAGCAGCAGCTTGGCTTCCTTGTGGCCCTGCTCGGTGAGCACCCACAGCTGGTGGCCCGACTCCAGTCGCGTCTCCACCCGGACCAGGCCCGAGTCCTTCAACGCGTTCAGGGTGTCCCTGGTGCACCGGTCGTGCCGGTCTGTGGGGCGCAACATCCGCCAGAGCTGATCGGCAGTAGCCCGCTGGAAGATTCCCAGAGCCCTCAGCACTTCCTTGCGTCGCACTCCGGTCGGCTTCCAGACCTGTGTCGTCCTAGGAGGGTTGTCGAACGCATCGCGGGGCTTTGACTTCCGGGGCTGACCTGCGGATACGCGCCGGGCGGGCGAAGTGGTCGTGGAGGGGGTGATGGAGGGGCCCGTGGATGGGGTCTGCGGGGCCTGGTCCAGGCCGTCCGCGGGCGCGGGGCCGGGCACGGTACGGAGGTCTTGGGTGGGGCGGGGTGTGTGGTCGGCGGGCACGGTGTCCTCGGATTCCCCCGGCCTGTGTGCCGGGTCGGCAGTCGTCCGGCCCGCACGCGGATGTGCGCACGGGCCGGGGCCACCGTGAGGAATCACCCCTTGTCCGCTGTCTGACGATCAGCGGCAACGGGTGTCCGGTTTCTCCTTGACCACCCTCATGTCGTGTGGGTTTGTCCGTGGCCGACGCCACACCGCCCGGCTGGAGCTCAGCGGGCGGGCCGGGTACCGGACGGCGAGGCTCCGCGCCGCCAGTCCGAGGGCTTCTGGCCGCGGAACGTCTCGCCGCTCTCGATCCGGGCCTTGTTCCGGGCGAACTCGCGCTCGGCTGCCGACAGCTGCCGGGGCACGCAGCCGGGGTGTCCCCAGCCGTCGGTCACCTTCGTGATGACCTCGCCCTTGGCGTAGTCCTTGAAGCAGGCCCGGCAGGTGCCCGGGCACGCGGCCCGCACCGAGCCGCGCGGCAGCGGCACCGCCTTCTTCGCCGCCGTCTTCTTCGCGGCCGGCTTCCCGGCGCCCGCCTTCTTCTTCGCCGCCTGCGCCCGCTTGATCGCCTCGCGCTGCGCCTTGCCGGGCCGCTTCTTCGGCTGCTGCCCACGTGCCGCCTTGGCGGCCTTCTGTGCCGGGGTCTGTCCCACGCGCGGATCGTAGAGGCCGACGTGCGGCGGGCGGCGCGCGCCACGCGCACCGGATGTCCCAGGCGGTGGCGCGCGGGTGCGGACCAGCGCGCGCGGTGCGTTGAGTTGCGCGCGATGGAACGCACTCCCCACCCGGTGGAGCGCACCGAGTGGACTCCACCCGCACCTGGTGCGTAGCGCGATGGCCTCCACTCTCCACTCGATGCGGACGATGTCGTGCACTTCCACCCGGTGGAGCGCACCCCGATGCGGCGATGCACGACATCGTCCGCGCCACGCACCGCCCCTACGGACGGTGACGGCGCACGGTGCGGTGGGAGGGAGAGATCTCCCCTCCGCCACGGTGCATCGGGGGCCCGATGCGTGCCGCCCCCGAAGAGGTAGCGGACGCTGTCAAGGGAAAACGTCGAAGATTACGCGGAAACTCGTAGCTGGACTAGGGTTGCTTTCCACCCGATGGGCTGGGTGGAATCCGGCGGCACACCTGGTCAAGGAAGGTGCATCAAGTGCACCGCGCCCGATGCGCCGTCACCCTTTGTATACGCATTGGGTGGAACGTGCGGAGTGGCGGCCACTCCCGTGCGGTGCGCCGGTGCGGTCGGCGGGAGCGCGGTGCATCGTCGGCCGGCGCGCCGGATGCACCGCACCGTCACCGCACCGGCGCGCGATGAACCGCACCGCGCGCCGGATGCCGGGATATCCTGCACTCCCCCACCGGATGGTGCGCACTGGAATGGAGTCCACCCGATGCGCTCCACCGTGGTCTCCACTCGCTGGGCGGACTCCACTCCCACCCGCCCAGCGGTCCACGCACAGGGCGCGCGGTGGAGTCCACCGTGGTCACTCATCCCCGGCGGCGGCCCCGTGCGGTGCGCCACGGGTTCGGCCGGCCGCCGGGGTACTGCCGTGAGCGGGAGCGGCGCCGGACGGGCGACGGCTTCGGCGACGGGTACAGCGCCGCCCGCAGCCGCGACGCGTCGGCAAGCTGCTCCAGGCGCTCGAGCTGCTCCGGTGAGAGGTGCGGGGGAGTCGGATGGATCATCGGGGTCTCCGTGCTTCGGTGGGTTCGCTCCCCTGCACCTTCGCTGTCTCCGTCGCCTGCGGGGGCGCTCGCGCGGCCCACGTCCCGGCAGGCGCTCCGGCGACTTCACCCGTCGTCCCGGGAGACGGGCAGAGCTCTGGGGCCCACGAGGATCCGAACGCGCTGACGCCACGGGCATCAGGTCCGTGGGCGTCGGCGCGGTCAGCGGTTGGAGGTCAGCTCGCCATCATGGCCTGGAGGTCGCTGAGGGCCAGCTCGTTCGTGCCACGGTCCGCCGCCTTGCTCTGCGTCCACGCGAGGACCGCCGGATGGGCGTCCTGGAACGGGGCGCCGACGGCCGTGTGCTGCCCGTCGGTGGTGGCGACCTGGGTCAGGTAGGCGGCCAGGGCGTGCGGGCCGCCGCCGTTGTAGCCGATCTCGTACCCCAGGGCGTTCCTCTGCGGAAGGAGCGAGAGGACGCCCTTGTCCGTCCGGGCCCAGAACAGACCGCGGCCGGTGTAGAAGCGGCTGAACGTGTCGTTAGGGCGTAGTTCGAGCGGGGCGTACGTCGTGTAGCTCCACTGGTCCGTGCCGCCGGTGCCCGCGTGCTTGAAGTGCTCGCCCACGACGGGCAGCCCGAACTCGGGGTCGTAGAAGGTCCGGCGGCACAGGCAGCCCGATCCGTCGATGGCTGAGGGACTGTCCTTGTCCTCCGCAACGCACGGGTGGAACAGGGCCGGGATGTTCTTCGGTTCTACGAGGGTGCAGTGCATCGCGTTCGGCTTGCAGCGCACCAGTCTCCCCAGCCACTCCTGGAAGTGAGGTGTCACGGTCTGCTGCGCCTCGATGTCCAGTACGGCGTTCAGCGACGACGTGACGGCGCCGCGCTGGGGCTCGGTGTAGAGGACGAAGTTCAGGTAGCCCTTCGTCGGATCGGTCAGGTTCAGATCGCGGGCCTCGTAGGGCAACGTGGCGCTCCAATGCGGGTGCCTGGCGGCCGGGGCGCGGCCGCGGGGAACGGTGAGGTCAGCCAGCGCGGTGTTCGGGGCGCAGGGTCAGGCCGCGGTTAAGGAACTGCTCGGTGTCGTCCGGTCCCAAGCCGAGGGCGCGGGAGACGGCGGTGCCTTCGTCGTCGCGGACGAAGACGAGCAGGATCTTGCGGCTGGCGGGGTCGGCCATGGCCCGGCGGGCGGCTTCGACGGTGTGGGCGACGCAGCCGGTGGTGCCGTCTTCGACGACCTCCCGGCGCGTGGTGTCGTCCCAGACGTTGAGCTGGAGGTTGGCGCCCTCGGTGGAGCAGTCCTCCTTGGAGTCCGCACCGAGGACGCAGCGCCCGAGCAGTGCGGCGTGGGCGTGGCGCTGGAGGTAGACGACCTTCCCCAGGACTTCCTCAGCGTGCTTTTCCAGATTCTTCTGGATCATCTCCCGGGGCATGATCTGGACTTCCGAGCCCGAGGACCTCGCCCGGATGAGAAGCGCCGACACGGTCTTGGCGAGGTCGTCGGCCATGCTGAGCAGGCCCACCAGGTTCACGTCGCTGCGCTGGCGGGGCGGGGGCGGTTCGTCGGGGTATCTCTCCAGCGGTTCCAGGGGTTCGTGCGGGTCGGTCAAGGTTCCTCCCGTGCCGGGTGCCAACGCCCCGATTCTCAGTCCGGGCCGCCGGGCCTCGCGGGTGAAGTCACAGATCGGCCACCTGCTGGCCGGTTGGCATCCCTCACCGCTCGGGGCTGGCTCCCCTGCCCTGGTCGGGCTGCGCCGTGTGGTGCTGCTGACTGCCCGCGTCGGCGGCCGGAGCCTGCTTCGCCGGGTGCGCGTGTTTCGCCTGGTCCGCCTGCTCTTCGACCGTACGGCCGCGGGCCTCGGCTGCGCGGGTGAGCGCGGCGAGGCGGGCCAGGTTCTGCGGTGAGGTCATCCACGTCGCGGGGTCCCACCGCCTACAGCCGGTCCTCCGGCTCCACCATCGAGCTGCCCGCCGGCCATGCCGCCCAGGTCTTCCCGGTCGGCTCCAGCACGGGGTTCATCGGCGAGGCGTTCTCCATGGACAGCCTGGAGTTCATGCGCTGGGCCGCCGTTCGCTACGACAGTGACCGGTTCGTGCTCGTGGTGCTGTTCCACCTGATGGGCTCGCAGAAGCCTGGCGGGCTGATCGAGGTCAAGCACGAGGACGTCGCCGAGCATCTCGGGTACAGCCGGCCTCACATCAGCCGCGTCTTCAACGTCCTGGAGGCCGACGGCGCGCTGCGCAGGGTCCAGCGGGGCCTGTACCAGCTCAACCCTGCCGCGTCGCTCAGGGGCGGGCTCAGGGAGCCGCGGAAGGGCGAGAAGAAGCGCTCCAAGGCGGGTATGAGCGACAGGGTGGAGCAGCTGGACCTGTTGCGCGAGATCATGGAGGACCCGGACGCGCCCGAAGCGTTCCGGGCGATGGCCGCTCCCGGCGCGAAACTGGAAGTGCGCAAGGAGTCGGATGGGGAAGGGAAGGCCACGTCATGACGTCCGCTGCCGAGGAATGGGTTCCGCGCCGCAACGTGCTGTGGGGCAGCTTCAACGGTCTCGCGTACGTACCGCGGCTTCCTCCCACCGCCTACACGCTGCTGCTACACATGATGACCGAGCAGGAGCCCGGCGGCCTGGTCGTCGCCACGCACGACGAACTCGCGGCCGGCCTCGCGATGGAACGCGGCATGATCAGCCGCGCCATGCCACACCTGGTCGCCGCCCGGCTCGTCACCGTGGTCCGCCGCGGCCGCTTCCAGCTCCACCCGATGATCGCCGCCTTCAACGACCCCCGCGAACAGCAGCGAGCGGTCAAGGCACTCCCCCGGAACATGCGCCTGGACGCCGGCGACTTCGAAGACGAGTACGAGCGTCGCTTCCAGCTCCACCTGGACGAGAAGGCCCGCAAGGCCGAAGCCAAGGCCAAGGGCAACGTCACGTCCATCAACAAGCCCCCCCCGCCTCAAGCGCGTCCACTGATCGCCAGCGGCCTCACCGAGACGGCGTCGCACCTTCGGGTGCGACGCCGTTCTCGTGCCCGAAACAGTGGCACCGGGTGAGCTGGTTCGTTCTGCTCCGCCCGGACAAGCCGCTGCTGCGGGGGCCGTGACCGATCCATGCAGCAGCCGTGCATAGATCACCCCCGGAACATCGCAGATCTGCGATGTTATGCAGCGCTGCAGCCGGTCCACGACGCTGCTGCTACCCCGGACCAGCGGGGGCGCGCTGCATCGAGGCCGGGGGCCTGCTGCACGAGCAGCAACCGTGCGGCGCCTGGCCCATGCAAATGCTGCGCTGCCCTCGGCAACACCACCTTGCTGCCACCCGACGACCACCACGAATAACGCAAGCAGCACCCCACCGATGACGGCCATCACCCACCGTGCAGCAACCCGCTGCACGCCATGTCGAGCAGCACGACCAGGAGCAGCGCCGTGCAGCAGATGCAGGCCTTCGCCGACGGCTGTCCTCACAGCTCACACGCCTTCGGTTCACCCCTCTACCTGGGTGTTCGGGCTGTAAGACTCACAATCTCCGCGTCGCCAGGGAGGTCCAGGCACTCCTTGCGCGGGGCCGGGAGCAGTGGGACGGGGCCGCCGGGCAGCAGCCCGCGGCGGCGCAGAGTCTGGGAGCGTTCGCGGCAGCGGCTGCCCTTTGTTGCGCCCATTGCGCTCCGCCGTAGAGCTGAGCCGAAGCACGCTACTTGTCATCGGTAGGGGTAACCAACTGTGCCTATGAGGCGGCAAAGCACCGCAGTTGTCACCGAATCGGCAGGCTACTTGGCACCAGTGACGCGGACAGCGGGATTGTTGTCACCGAGCGCAGCCGTCTCTGATCGGCTGCTATCGGGAGGCGAGGGGGACGGTGATTACGAGATGCCCGTCATCGTCGGGTTGAGGGGTATCGAGAGCGTTCATACGGGTGGCCAGGTGGCCGATCACGCGGCTGGTGAGTGACTCGTCCGGTGTGGCTATGCCCTCCGGGGGCAGACGCGCTTCGTCCTCACTCGGTGGGGTGCTGCCGAAGTAGCGGGCTGTGTCCATGTTGACGACCCAGCAGGCCAGGGAGACCTTGATCTGTCCGGGTACCGCGATACGGGCTCGGATGTGGGCGCACATATTGAAGCCGTCTCCGCGGAAAGTAACTGTCGTGGAGGGCTCCTGGCCGTCAGCGCACTGGTGCATCAGTTCGCGTACGGCCGGTTCGACGACGGCTCGAGCCATGGGTTCTGTGTAGACCATCTGCTCCCCTTGTCAGGTGCTGCAGTGTCCCAGGCGGGGCCCTCTACGGCTACACCGCCTGCGAACGACGGGCGGAAGCTGCCGTTCTTTGTGACAACAAGCCTGCCCTTGTGACATCTATAGTGCTTTGGCTCAAGAGCCGTATCTCAAGTTGGGGAGTGCGTGCCTGATCAGAAATCCAGATCGAGGTAGTCAATGTCGTTGATGGCCACGTCCGAGAGCCCCATGGCGCGGCCTCCGCCGTCCTGGAAATACACCTCTTTGAATCCATCGGCGATGATTCCGCGCATCTGCTGGTCGCTGGCCCCGGCGTCGCGGGCGTCGAACAGGCGCTGCGCGTACTCCGGGGGGAGGTGCACGGTGAGCCGCCGGAACCTTCCGTCGTCGGTCGTGCCGACCGGCGCGGTGTACCCGAACCGGGCGCGGGTCTCCACCGTGATTCCGCCCGTGGTGGCGGCCTGGCGCTGCCGGCGCTTGCGCACCAGCGGCTGCCACCGCTGCCGTACCGCGTCGTCGATCTTCGCGGCGACGTCGGCGCGGGCGTGCTTGCGGGCGCCCCGCCGGTAGCGGTTGACGGAGTCGGCGGTGACCCCGATCTCCTGCGCGACGGCCCTGGCGCTGCCCAGCTGCTTGAGCAGGTAGCCGATCTGGCCCTTGAGGCTCTTCGGTGGCTGGCGGGTGAAGGCTTCCCGGTCGGCGCGCTCGATCGCGTCGTCGATCTCCCCCACGGTCCTACTCCCCTTCGTCCAGGACGGCGTCGCCGCCCTTGATGTAGCGGGCCGGGTTCAGGCCCTTCTCCATCAGGTCGACCGCCCACAGCATCGACTGGACGCCCTCCAGCTTCGCCAGGCCCGGCGTGGGCCCGAGGCGGAAGGCGCCCGGCTGCGGCTTGCCGGACGCCGCGTAGGGGAGGAAGTCCAGCGGGCTGGCGCCGGGGCTGGGGTAGACGACGCAGTCGGACAGCACGGCGAGCGGGTACAGGCCCGTCAGCTTCGCCATGTTCAGCAGCTTGCGGTGCATGTTGACCCGGGCCTTGGAGATGACGGCGGCGCGGATGTCGGGGCGCCAGGTCGGCCGCTCCAGGGCCGGCCACCGCTCGCCCTCTTTGTAGTGGCGGCCCTGGGGACGCTCGCGCAGCTTGCCCACGCCGCCCTTGATGGTGGCCTTGACGGCGGCCAGGACCGCGGCCAGGGCCGGATCGACCTGCTTGTGCCGCTCCATCGCCGCCAGGAACTCCGCGTCCGGCAGGTCCGCGGTGACACCGAGGTCGGCGAGCGTGTCGACGTACGCCGCCTTCAGCCGGTCGTGCCACGGGTCCAGATACGCGCCGGTCTCCCGGCGCAGGTATGCCTCGAGGGGCTGGACGTTGTAGCCGAGCTGCTGGGCGTAGGCGACGGTGTGCGTCTGGTACCAGGCCGGCCCCGTCGGGCGCTCGCCGGTCGGCGTGAACGGGCTGGGCAGGCGCGGGTCCAGTTCGATGTGGGACAGGTCGACCAGCCAGGAGCCGGGCACCTTGGGGTTGAACGGCGGGTTCACGAAGTGCTCGGGGCCGGACAGGCCGACGACCAGGCGGGCCGTGGATGCGAGGAACGCCGTGTTCAGGTCCAGGCCGACCGCGAAGGGCAGCGTGCACTCCTCATCGGTGAGCAGGTTCACGTCGCGCACCCACTGGTAGGCCTCCTCGTTGAGGAACCCGCCCTTCCAGCCGGAGTTCACCACGACCGGGTGCTCCGGGGTGGCCTCCGGCGGTGCCGGCTCCATCGGCTGCGTCCCCAGCGAGCCGGGGTTGTAGCCGGAGATCCAGTTGCCGGTGGCCGGGTCGCGTTCCGGTTTCGTCGGCGGGCGCAGCGCCGTCATCAGCTCCAGGCCCGAGACGGCCGTCGACCCGCGGGGGGTGATGACGCGCTGGGCGTAGATGCCGAGGGCGCGTGCGATGTCGGCCGGCTCCATCTCCGTCACGCCGGGCCAGGACCGTTCATCGAGGGCGTCCCACGACAGGATGGCGAGCTGCACGCACTGCCGCTCGCGGCCCTGGGCCTTGCGGTAGATCCGGGCCCACGGGCCGAACCCGCGCTGCGTGAGCTGCCACTTCGCCTTCGTGATCTGCTTGACGACCGGGTGGTCGTCGGGCAGGCGCAGGGAGCGGCGCTGCTCGTGGCCCTCCAGGCGCTCCGGCAGGCCGAGCTTCACCGCGGCCGCCGCGGTGAGCACGATCAGCGGGTCGGAGTCCTTGCCGTGACGGTTGAGTTTCGGCGCACCGAGCCCGGACTTGCGCAGCGTCCACTCCACCAGCTCCACCACCGTGGTCACCGGGCAGTCGAGCACAATTCCGTCGACGCCGTACGCGGAGCCGTCGCCGTCCAGCACGGCGAGCGGGCCGTGCGGGAACCGCGGGTCAACGGGGGGCTTCGCGGCCTTCTTCGCCGCCGGACGCCGCGACGATGCCGCCGGGCGCGCGGCCGGACGGGTAGGGAGCCCGGGGGCGGCAGGAGCGGCGGGGGCCTCCACCGGCGCGGCGGTCTCCGCAACGGGAGCGGCCGGGCCGGTGAACGTGGCCGACACCTCCGACTGTGGCGCCGCGGTGGTCGGGGCGGGCGCAGCGGCGCCGGGCGCGGGGTACTTCGCTGCCCAGCCGTTCAGCAGCCGCTGGTACGCCTCCAGGCGCGGCGACTTCGGCTCGGAGCGGCCGTTCTCCCAGTTCTTGATGCTCTGCGTCGACGTCTTCAGCGCGACTGCGAGGCGGGCCTGGGTGATACCGGCGGCCTCACGAAGCCGGGCACGCTCCGCCGGCGGCGGGAGCTCCGGCTCCTCCTCCAGCAGTGCGTCGACCGACGCGAAAAGCTCTTCCTCGGTTGCCATCTCTCTACCTCCACCCCAAACACTAGCAGCACTTGCCCTCATATTTAACCTCATTATTTAACCCTGTCGGTAGTTTCTTGCGGTTGACCAGCGGCGTCGGTGCAGGTGGGGACTGGTCGAAGATTGAACTAGACGCTACTTAATCGATACGGACCGTGATTTTTTTCCGGGCGAGAGTGCACATTCCGGCCGCCGCGAACGCTTCTACTGTGGAGGCGCATGGTGCCTCTGGTGCCAATGGGGTGGGGACGGCATCTTCAACGTCAGCAACACGTACAGGGGAGGACCCCGTGCAGCAGACCGCTGCCGCGTGGTCGTTTGAGATCGCGCTTGCTCTCCGGGTGTTCGGCCCGGACGCCGTCCGGATCTGCCGCCGGCTGCTTACGGCCGGTGTCCGGATCGGCATCACCGGCCTGACCGGCACCCGCGCCCCGTCCGCTCAACCGGCCGACTCCGCCGAGGCGCCGCAGGAGGTCCGGTGAGCGGCGAGACGTGGGCGGAGGAGACCGGCGGAGCGGTCGGCGCGCCCAAGGCGGTGCCCATCGACCAGTGGAACACCACGGCGCAGCGGGCGTACTGGGCCTTTCATCAGCGGCGCCGCACCGACTACATGAGCTACGCCTACCGTCTCGCCGCTGGGCAAGCAGGAGGAGCCTACGATCCTCGTCGCGCTGAAGGCGGAGATCGAACGCCGCTGGGGCACCATCGACCTGAACGACATCCTCAAGGAGGCCGAGTTCGCCACCGGCTTCACCGGCGAGTTCACCTCGGTCGCCACCAGGGAGGCGGTCCCGAAGGCGGTGCTTCGACGCCGGCTGCTGCTGGTGCTGTTCGCGCTGGGCACGAACATGGGCATCAAGCGGGTCGCGGTCACCGGCAAGCACGGCGAGAGCGAGGCCGTCCTGCGCCGGGTACGGCACCTGTTCGTCAACCGGACCAACCGGCGCGCGGCGCTGGTGCGGCTGGTCAACGCCACCTTCGCCGCCCGCGATGCGGCGTGGTGGGGCGAGGGCACCGCGTGCGCGAGCGATTCCAAGAAGTTCGGCTCCTGGTCCAGCAACTTCATGACCGAGTGGCACCAGCGGTACCGCGGGCCCGGGGTGATGATCTACTGGCACGTCGAGAAGAAGTCGCTGTGCGTCTACAGCCAGCTCAAGTCCTGCTCGGCCTCCGAGGTCGCCGCGATGATCGAGGGCGTGCTGCGGCACTGCACGGACGTGGAGATCGACCGGCAGTACACCGACACGCACGGCGCCTCTATCGTCGGGTTCGCCTTCGCCCACATGCTCGGCTTCGACCTGCTGCCCAGGCTGAAGAACGTCGGCTCAGCACGCCTGTACCGGCCGACAGCCGGACAGGACGAGAAGTGGCCGAACCTGGCGCCGGTACTGTCCACCAAGACGATCGACTGGGACCTGATCCGCCAGCAGTACGACCAGATCGTGAAGTACACCACCGCCCTGCGCCTGGGCACCGCCGAAGCCGAGCAGGTCCTGCGGCGCTTCACCCGCGGCGGGCCCAAGCACCCCACCTACCGGGCAAGCGAGGAACTCGGGCGGGCGGTGCGTACGGCGTTCATCTGCGACTACCTCGCCGACGCCGACCTGCGGCGCGAGATCAACGACGGCCTCCAGGTCGTTGAGAACTGGAACTCCGCCAACCACGACCTCTTCCACGGCAAGGACGGCGACCTGACCGGCTCCGACAAGGAGTCCCAGGAAATCTCGATGCTCGCCCTGCACCTGCTCCAGTCCGCGCTGGTGCACGTCAACACCCTGCTCCTCCAGGACATCCTGAGCGAGGAGAAGTGGCAGAAGCGGCTCACCGACGCCGACCGACGGGCCCTGTCCCCTCTGTTCTGGACCCACGTGAACCCCTACGGCCGGTTCGAGCTGGACATGAATTCCCACCTCGACCTCACTGTTGTGGCGTAAGCCTAGGTGGCCTGGCCTGAATCGTCGGTCAGAGCAGCCGCGGTCAAGGTGAGGTGCTGGACCAGGACCGCGGCTGCGGTGTCGGCGTCACGGGCCAGAACCGCCTCCTCCAGCATGCGGTGTTCCTTGGCGCCGTCCCGGTCGGGATTGCGGTGCGCCGACCAACGGCGGGCCAGCTCACTCGCGGTCCACAACCGGTCGAAGGTCTCCAGCAGCGCGCGGTTGCCACACCCCTCCAGCAACGTGCGGTGGAAGGCCCGGTGAGCCTCGGCCCAGGCGCCGGTGTAGTACTCGCTCTCCTCCGGCGCGTATGCCGGAGTGCGCACCAGACGATGGTGGGCGGCCCGCACGCGGGCCTCCCAGTCGACGTCGCCGCGCTCGATGGACATGCGCAGGACGACCGGTTCGACGGTCCGGCGGGCTTCCGCGATCTCCTGCCAGCGGCGGTCGGAGAAGGACGGGACTGCGAAACCGCGGTTGGGTAGCCGGTCGGCGAGCCCCTCGCCGACCACTCGCACGAGCGCCTCGCGCACCACGGCCAGGCTCACGCCCTGCTCCCTGGCAAGATCCTGCGGCTTGAGCGGGGCTCCAAGGGAGTAGTCCCCGCGCATGATCGCGTCCCGCAGGTGTGCGTAGACCTGCTCGGAAAGCATCTGCTTCCCCGGCGGGGTCGAGGAGTGCGCCTTCTCAGTCATGAGCCCATCCTAGACGATCCATTGGATAATCGATTATCTATGTTACTGTCGATTCAGTAGCCCATGAGGGCGCCCTCGTCCGGAAAGGAACGACCGCTGTGCCTGCCAACGACCCCTTCGCCCGCCTCCCCCAGGTGGCCTCGTTCACCGTCACCAGCACCACCGTCACCGACGGCGCCGCGTGGCCGCCCGAGCAGCACTCCTCCGGCCTGCCCGGCGGCAAGGACACATCCCCGCAGCTGTCCTGGAGCGGCGCCCCGGACGGCACCAAGTGCTATGCCGTCACCGTCTACGACCCCGACGCCCCCACCGGGTCCGGGTTCTGGCACTGGGCGGTCGCCGACATCCCCGCCACGGTCACCGAGCTGCCCGAGGGCGCCGGCGACGACACCGGCTCACATCTGCCCGAGGGCGCCTATCAGTTGCCCAACGACGCCCGCGTGGCCCGCTACATCGGCGCCGCCCCGCCGGCCGGACACGGCCCGCACCGTTACTTCGTCGTGGTGCACGCCCTCGACATCCCCTCGACAGGCGTCCCGGCCGACGCCACACCGGCCGTACTCGGCTTCACCATGGCCGGTCACACCCTCGGACGCGCGGTGTTGATCGCCACTGCCGAAACACCCGCCTGACAGCGCCGCCCGACTCCCGGAGACACCACCGCCATGCACCTCGACGCCCTTCCCGACTCCGCCCGTACCGGCGGCGGCCCGATGGACCTGAACGCAGTCCGCGACGTCAGCCGCGCCGTCAGCGCCGCCCACCTGTTCATCTATCTTGCCCCCGAGACAGCCGAGGAGGCGGCCGAGCTCGGCGTGGCCGACCGCGGGCCGGCGTATCTGGCCTTCCGGTCGGCCGCGATGGGCGCGGTTCCGTGGCAGGTCACGCTCGCGGCCTTTTACAACTTCAGCCCGCGGGCCGTGCGGGCCATGGCGGGCGTATGGGACGCCGCGCCGCCGGAGCGGTGGCAGGCCGCCCGCTTCCTGGCCGCCGGCCGGGCGATGCGGCGCGTCGACGTACATCTCACGGATGACCACCTTGCCGAGGCGCGCTCGCTGATCGACCCGGTCGTCGCCGGTGCCGACTACGCCGGCAAGGTGCTGGCCGCCGCGAACGCCTCGGTCGTGCTTCCCTCCGATCCTCTCGTCGCACTCTGGCAGCAGATCACGGTGGCGCGCGAGTGGCGCGGCGACGCCCATCTCGTCGTACTCGCCGACAACGGCCTCGGGCCGTGCGACTGTCTCGTTCTGCACGCCGCGACCGGCCGCCTCCCGACAGCTCTGGCGCGAGCGACCCGCCGGTGGGACGACGAGGAGTGGAGCGCGGCGACGGCACGCCTCGTCGCGCGCGGCTGGCTCGACTCCCACGGCGTGGTCACCGACGCCGGCAGTGCGGCACGCGAGCGCATTGAAGTGGAGACAGACGAGCACTGCGCCGCGCTGTGGGCACCGATCGGCAACGCAGGCGCCCGCCGCTTCGCCTCGCTCATCGCGCCGATCGCCAACGCGTTCACCGCAGCAGGGACGTTTCAGGCCGTTCGCGGACAGCCTGACCTCGCATAAACGGTCCTTTGCGCGAGCAAGATCAGAAACGGGCCGCCAGACCTCCGCCGACCCCGGATTCGTTCGCAGAACCTGTTCTCACTCAAAAGCGGGACGGGCCCCCTTCTGAGACTTGCATTGTGCGGAAATCCGGGCCCATGACGACCCCCAGCGGTCTTCCCCGGCCGACCGGGCGGACGCGGACGACGTCGAACAGCACGCCTGTCCGAAGTGCGACGCCCAGCCCGGCTCACCGTGCCGCTCGCGCGGCGGCGCCATCGCCTCCGCCTACCACACCCGCCGCTTCACGAAGGTGCCCCGGCTGAAGAAGGCGCTGCGGGTGCCCACCCCGGCCGACCGCGGACCGGGACGGCCGTGGCGGCCGGGCACCCCGCCGCCAGCGCCGACCGACCCGGACCTGCCGAGCGCGGACATCCGCATCGGCTACGCGCGGTGCTCGACCCTCAGGCAGGAACTCGACTCCCAGCTCGACGCGCTCAGCAACCACGGCATCCCGAGGGACAAGATCTTCAGCGAGAAGATCAGCACCCGGGTGCGGGTCCGGCCCCGGTTCGAGGAGGCGCTGCGAACCGCGCGGGAGGTCAAGGCGCACGCCCCGCACTGCCGGGTCATCTTCACCGTGTACGAGATGAAGCGGCTCGGCCGCGACGCCGCCGAACTCACCGCCCTCGCTGACCACCTCACCGCCCACGGCCTGGCCCTGGAAATGCTCGCCGGGCCCCTGCCCGGCATCTACGACCCCACCGGCCCGGGGAAGCTGCTGTTCGCATTCTTCGCGGCGATGGCGGAGACCGAGCGGGAAAACATCCGCGAGTCGACCCTGGAAGGGATCGACACTGCGGCACGCAAGGGCAAGCACGGCGGCCGGCCCCCGGTCATCACCGACGACATGCTCCACACCGTGCTCCGGCGCCGCGCGGGCGGCGAGTCCGTCGAGCAGATCCAGCCCGACCTGATCATCCCCACCGGCAAACGCAAGGGCCAGAACCCCTCGGTGGCGAGCATCTATCGGGCGCTGGCCGAGCACGCCAAGCGCGAGGCGTACCCCGAAGCCGTCGAACAGGCCCACGCCGACTTCACCGCCCTCCAGGTCGGCGAAGTCCCCGGACCTCGCCCCGCTACCCCTGAGCTTGTTCTTTAACCTCTGGCCTCGAACAGGGCGTCGTACGACGTCACTCACCTGGAGATTCGCC
>NZ_BMVW01000029.1 GCF_014650915.1 Streptomyces poonensis
CGCCGCTACGCGGCGGGAAAGCAAGGATGCTCCGCATCCTGCCGGCCACTCCGTGGCCGGTGTGCTCCACTCCGTGGAGCATGAGGTGGGTACGGTGCATGGGAACACGATCGCTCCGCGATCAGCTTCCCATGCACCTTGCCTGCTGACTTTCCTTCAGCTGGCTGCGTAGTGAGAGAAGTTGGGAAGGCGCCCCGCTCCGCGGTGCGCCTTCAGGCTGGCTGCGTAGCGGGGGTCTTCCGGGCTGGGGACGGTGGGGCGGTCGAGCTTTCTCTTCGTCTAAGGAAGCAGAAAACTCCCCACATTTTTGAAACATGGGCCTCCCCCTGTTCGGGCCGGCTTCCCACCGCGATTCGTTCTCGCGACGCCGGGTGGTTGGCGAAAGACTGCGGCTTGGAGCAGAGATCGGTCGCGTCGTTCACCCTCTGGGTTAGCGCTACTTGATTGCCTTTCAGAACTACTGCTGCGAGGCTGTGTTCGGTGCCGGGGTGAGCTGGTGGCTGGCTACGGCAGCTTTGGTAGGGGCTTTTAACTACTGCTCACCGGCGATGCGTGGGGCGTTTCTGTGTGTACGCGCAAGGGTCCAGTGCAGGTCTCCGGAGTACGGGGATGCCTGCCATGTCTCGAGCAGTGCTGTGGCTGTCAGTTGATCGAGGGTGCGGGCCAGCTCTGCAGGCCTGATATCGCAGGAGCGTGCCATCTGGTCGAGTTCTTCCAGGCCGTTGCCGGTTGCAGGGTCGGTGTGCGCCGCGAGGTACACGCTCGCCAGTTGGGCTTGTGGTCCGAGTGTCCGCGCTTCAGGGGCGGTGCTGGCGAGCAGCGCCCCGTGCGCGGCGTGCATTCGGTCGGGGCGGGCTGGGGCCTGTCCGAGCAGGGTGGGATCGCCCTCGGGCAGAAGGAGACGCTCGATCGGGCTGCTGTGCGGGCCGAGGAACGTGCGCTCCACCAGGCGGTACTGACACACGCGGTTGGAGCCGTAGGGCAGCTCCGGAACGAACACGGCGTCCGGGTCCGCGGGCGGCTCCTTCGTCGCGTCGTCGAGGATCACGTCCGCGAGGTTCTCCTCGGCCGGGATCGCTTCAACGGGCGAGACGTAGCCCGGATCGAGCGGGACTTCCGGCGCTTCCGGAGTCGGCCGGAGGCTCCAGCGGCACGGCGTTGAACAACGAACGGGGCGGACCGTAAAGTCCGCCCCGCTCTTACGTCGCCTGCCCGTCAGAACCGTCCTCGCCGCCCTCGTTCTCCACCACATGCCGCGCGAACTCAGCGAACCGCTGCCGCTCCTCAGTCGACCCATACAGCGCCAGCAGGCCCCGCGCGTAATCCAGCTTCGGACCGATCTCCTGACCGCGCGGATGCGCGTGCGACCACAACTCGAGGTTCCCCGAACGCAGTCGGCCCCGCTCATCCAGGATGAGCGGGCCGTCGGTGCTGTTGTCATGGCGTATGCCGTTGACGTGGTGCACCGTCTCCGTCGGCAACAGCGGGCGGCCGAGCGCCTCCTCAACAGCTACACGGTGCTCGAACACGCTGCGCCGCACGCCATCGACGGTCACTGACAAGACCCTGTAGCCGTTCTTGTTGGTGTGTCCGCTTCCTGCCGGGGCGAAGGACAACTTAGGGACCAGCTCTTGACCCTCGCGCCATTGCCGGTAGTGGGCCGAGCAGTACCCCTTAGCGCGAACCGGCGAGTCGCACTCCGGCCCCTGGCACTTGTCGGGGCGAGGGGTCTTCTCCTGAAAGTCCAGGCCCCCAGGATCTCCCTTGTGCCGCATCCGGCTGTAGTGCAGATCGCAGTACCCGCGGGCAACGTGCGTTCTGCTGCAGCCGTCCAGGGTGCAAGTCTTCTTCGTCTGAGTACTGATGGGGGTTGCGAGCGCATCCTTCTCCCCACGGAACAGTCGCACGTAGTGGGCCTGGCAGCACCCTTTGCGCTGAGCCGGACGGTCGCACCCCTCCGCCCGGCAGGTACCGGTCTGTGCCGTGTATTCACGCACCTTTGCATCGGGGGTGCCGTACTTCCTCGCCCTGGCGTAGTGCATCCCGCACCAGCCGCTCGCCTTGTACCTCTGCGGCTTCTCGCAGCCTTCTACGGAGCACTTAGGCTCTGCCATTGGTGACTCGCTCCCATCGAGTTCGCCAAAGAAAACGGCCCGGCAAGGTGCGGTAACACCTTGCCGGGCCGCCCATCTCGCAACCAAGATCGTATCAGGGCTGGCGAGATCCAAAGCGGGTTGAACCTAATGGAGTCGACTCGATCCATTTACCGATAACGAACCTTTCGGGTCGGGGAATCTCGAGCGCTACGCGCACGGAGACGGACTCGCGGTCGTGGAGCTGGGCGCCCATGCCGAACGAGCCGAGCATGAAGTCGGTGTCCGCCATGGCCGCTGAAGCGTCGATCGGCAGGATCAGCGTGAGCTCGGGCTCGTGGACGACGAAGTTCGCCGGAGCCGCCGATCGTCTGGCCCGCTGGTACTGGGACGGCGGCGCCCTCGTCGAGGACGGCTTCTTCGACATACAGGACCAGCAGATGAGGCACTCCGCGTACG
Source organism: Streptomyces poonensis (assembly GCF_014650915.1). Lineage (GTDB taxonomy): Bacteria > Actinomycetota > Actinomycetes > Streptomycetales > Streptomycetaceae > Streptomyces > Streptomyces poonensis. The sequence goes on from NZ_BMVW01000029.1 coordinate 2,553, forward strand.
ACGAATCGCCCGCCTTCGAGGTCGGCTTCAGCTTCGGCGTCACCGAGGGGCCAGAACAGTGACCGCGTAGCCTTTCGAGCCTGGTGCGTTACTCCGGTACTGGGGCGGTCCAGGCTTCCTGGAGGATCCGGGCCATCAAGTTATCCCGCTCTTGTGCGAGTTGACCAGCGTCACGTCTGGTTCGGGCTTTGCACAGCCACGGGCCGATCATGATGCGTTCTCCGTCGATCTCGATCCATTCCCGTGCACCGGGCGGGCGGTTCCAGTGCTCGACGAAGAGCTGGAGGATCTGCGCGTTCTGCTCGAAGGAACGACGTCGCCGCTTCGCTGTGGGCGGGCTCGCCGGCCTGGCAGGGGTCAGGGGGTTTGCGGGGGTCAGCTGCAGGCGGGTGAGGAGAGCTTGCTGAGCGGGGGCGAGGCGGTCCCAGGTGGAGAGCTGGCGGTGCAGCCAGCTTCCCGCCTTCACCTCGTCGATCACTGTGTCGCGGTGCAGGGCAGCCGGGCTGTTGCCGGCCTCGATGTGGCGGCGCAGGAGGTGGTACTTGCGATGCCAGTCGGGGCCGTGCGGGAGGGTCCAGTCGGGGTCGAGGGCGGCGAGCTGGACGTGGCGGTCGGGGTCGAGGCGGTTGTCGCGGGCGAGGGTGCGCTGGATGCCGAGGAAGCGGCCGCCGGGCTGGTGGTCGGGGATGGCGAGGTGGCCATACTCGGTGTGGAAGGCGGTGACGGTGGTGAGGTTGCCCTGCCAGGCGGCTTCGTGGTCGTCCCAGATCATGGCGAGTGCGTCGAGTTCGGCGATCCAGTCCTCGGTGAGGATGCCTTGTCTGCGGGCGGTGCGCTGGCTGGTAATGAAGGCGCCGAGCCGGTAGCCGTAGGCGTCTTCGTAGTCGGAGGGCACGCGCAGGTGGCGGTGTTCGGCGTGGAAGCGGGTCGCGGCCGCCAGGCCTGCCCGGCGGGGGGCGGAAAGGGCGGCGGCGTCGGCGGGCCAGGCGATCAGGTCCATGGCACGGGCGATGCTGTCGGGGTCGAGGGTGAAGTCGAAGCGGAAGCGGCGGGCCAGGAGTGTGCGGGTGCCCTGTTCCAGGCGGCGTTTTGCGGTGGTGCGGGGGGCGCGGGCGGCGATGGTCTGGTCGTGGTGGCGCAGGGCTGCTGTGACGAGCCAGAGGGCTTCGTAGGGGGTGCCGAGGAGGTCGGTGGGGTCGGCGCCGTGAGGGATGTAGGCGGGGACGACGAGGCTGGCGGTCTTTGCGGTCTGGGTGGGGGGTTTGCGTAGGGCGCGGCCGAGGGCCTGGACGATGCGGCGGACGCTGGCGGTGCGGTCGGCGAAGACGACGGCGTCGACGGCCGGCAGGTCGACGCCCTCCCCCAGTACTTGGGCGTTGGTCAGCACGGCGCGGTCGGCGGTAGCGAAGTCGGTGAGGATGTCGTGGCGCTGGCCGGGACTGTGGGTGCCGTTGATCGACTGGACTACCAGGTCGCTGGTCCAGGCGGGACGTTGGTCGTCGGTGAGGGTGCGCAGGGTGTGGGGGAACTGGCAGGCGAAGTCGGTGGCGTCGGCGACCTGCTGGAAGTACACGATCACGTGGTGGAGGTCGTGTTCGGTCATCGCTTTGAGGACTGCCAGGTGCAGGGCGGTGGTGCGGCGTGCGGTCGGGCCGAAGCCGGAGTAGGTGTCGGGGGTGGTGAGGACGGTGCGCAGGTGGGTGTCGGTGATCGTGGGGACGACCAGTTGGTAGTCGGCGAGGACTCCGTCGTCGATGGCATCGGCGTGGCTGTAGGTGTGCAGGCGGGGGCCGAAGGTCTTGGGGTCCGCCATGGAGGCGACGAGGGCGGGGGTGTCCCAGGCGGGGGCGGTGGCTGCGGTGCGTTTGGGCTGGGGGCGGGTGGTGGGTGCTTCGGTTAGGCGGGGTGGGTCCCATTCGTAGGGGGTGGCGGTCAGGTAGAGGCGGCGGTCGGCTCGGATGCGGGTGTGGTCGTGCAGGACGGTCCAGTCCTTGTCCCAGCTTCCCGCGGTGCGGTGTGCCTCGTCGACGATCAGGAGGTCGAAGGTCGGCACGGGAGCACGGGTGTGCTGGGTCTGTTCGATTCTCGGGAGGGAGTCAAGCGTGACGAAGACGGTGGCGTGCTCGTGCCGGGCCAGCCACGTTGCCAGGAACTCTGGGTTGTTGGTGCTGTGGACGGCTGCTCCGGCCAGGACCGGGTGCTTGGCTGCGGCCAGGGATGAGACGGCCATCATCGGTTCTGGGCGTCCGTCGTTGCGGGCTATGCTGGCCCACTGCGAGATGAGGTCCAGGCTCGGCACGGCGATCAGCAGGTGTCGGGCGTCGAGGGCTTCGGCGGTCCGCAGCGCGGTGAGCGTTTTGCCGGTGCCGCAGGCCGAGACCATATGTCCGCGGGTGTGTTCGCGTGCCAGGTGACGTGCCGCGCTGTCGACCGCCCGCTGCTGGTCCGGGCGTAGTGAGAGCCTGGCGGGGCGGGTGCGGGAGGCGGTGACGGCGGAGATCTCGGCGATGGGCTCCTCAGAGGGCATTGAAACAAGATCCTCAGTGCGCGATGGAGCGGTGGCCGGCGGGATCCATCGTGTCGGGTGTCCTTCGCTGAGTGGTGTTGTGAGAGGAGCGGGCCGGGTCGGTGGGTGCGGGTTGTGTCCGTGCAACGTTAGGGGATGGCATGGGGCTGGTCTGCGGTTAGGCGAACAGGGCTTCTACCAGGACTGCTTGGAGCCTTCCTTCTTTTAGGGCGGTCGTGATTTCGGCTGCGGAGGGGTCTCCGGTGAGGCCGGTGCACAGGACCGCGCAGGGCGGCTCGTTCTGGGTCATCTTCCACATCGCGTCGGACAGAACGGTGGCCGGGACGCGGAAGGTCTGCGTCTCTTCAAGGGTGGGGGCCTCGTAGTAGATGCCCCTGAAGGTGCGGTCCTGGGTAGCAAAGACGGCCTTCCACTTCTGGTGGGCCTCGGGGATGGTCTCTCCCTGCCAGGTCGGCCAGATGAAGCGGCTTGGATCGACGTCGGTCTCGGCCAGGTGGGTGGCGGGGCTCACCACGATCACGATCACGTCGGTGCCCAGAGTGACTTCGTTGATGAGTTCGGTCAGGCGGTTGAGCTGTATCTGTGAGGTGGGGAGTGTGACGTGGGTGAGGCCGATGTTGAAGGCAGGCAGCAGGCCGGGCGAGTGGGGCGGTGTCGTCATGATGCCGTGCTCCTGGTTGAGGTCGTTCGGTTCTTTCGTGCTTTTGGGCTGCGGTACGTCTGGTGATGTCTGCCGGGCTCGGGTTCCGCATCTGTTGGGCGGGGGCGGCGGGCGCTGCCGGGAGGATCTGGTGCAGCTGTTCGTTCGGGGGGCGGAGCGCAGGGGCGCGCCCGTGGTCTGCCGGTTGGTCGGCGGTTCAGGGTGTGCGGTGCCGGTGGCGTGAGATCCAGCGCATGTCGAGGGCTTCCAGGGCGTCCAGTTGTTCTCGTGAGAGGGCCTGCGGAAAACGCCGCTTCTCGGCGAGCCACCTTCCCAAGGCGAAGCCGTCTTCGCAGGTGTAGTTGTAGGGAACGTCGAGGTGTTGGTGGCGGCAGCGGTAGGCGTAGGCGGCCTTCAATCCTCGGGCGAAGGCCCGTTGGGAAGAGCCTCGCGGGCGGCGCAGCAGGAGGGCCAGGGGGTGCTCGATGGGGAGGTCGCCCATGAGGTGGCGCTGGTAGTCCTCGAGCCCGGCGAGGTTGTCGATCTGCTCGGCCAGCCATTGGGTCAGCACAGGGGCGGCGCCGGTGAGTTGGTGCGGGCCGGGAAAGATCAGGGTCTTGTCGCGTGCGGCGGCGTGGGCGCGGGCGTAGGTGCGTTTCCATTCGGCTCTGCCTTTGGTGTTCCACCAGGGGTAGATCTCGTTCAGGGCCCGCTGGTAGCAGTGGGGCAGGCGGCGGGTGTTGGCTTCCTTTCGGCTGTCGGCGAGCCAGCGGCCCAGGTGCAGGCCTTGGTGGTGTTCGACCCACCGGGGGGCGAGGTGTCCGTGGCGGGTGACGTAGTCGCGGGCGATGAGGAGCTTGCGCTCGATGCTGTGCGGAGGGTGCTCCCAGATCATGCCGAGGGTGTCCAGCGCTGCGATGCGTTCGGGTAGGAGCAGGCCGTTCTTGCGCATGGAGCGCTGTGCGCCGATCCACCAGCCGAGGTAGAAGCGGCCGTCGTGGAGGTAGCGGCTGGGGACGTCGAGGTGGCCGTTTTGGAGGTAGAAGTCTGTGGCGACCTCGAAGGCGGCCTCCCATACGCGGTTGGGGGCCATGACATCGTTCAGGTCGAGAACGGGGATGATCTCGTCGGCGCGTTCCGGGCGCGGGGCGATCTGGGGGGTGGCGGTGGGGTCGCTCGGGTACCGGAAGTGGTCAACGAGGTGGAAGGTGTGCTCGTCGTAGACGTCGAGGTCGATGAGAACCCGGTAGATCAGGTGGAAGGCGGTTTTCTTGACGGCCTCCTCGAGGGTTTCGCCGGGTGCCATGTAGATGGGGATGACGATGGTGGAGATCTTGTTGTCGCCTGGGGTCTGGCGCAGTGCGCGTCCGATGGACTGGATGATGTCGATGCTGCTGGTCTTGGGGTGGGCGAAGAGCAGGGAGTCGATGGCGGGGATGTCGACGCCTTCGGCGCAGCAGCGGCAGTTGGTGAGGACGGCCCGGCGGGGCGGCTGCTGTGAGGCGGGGGTGTTGAGGGGCGCGGAGGCGAAGTCGGCGTAGTTCTTGTGGGGTTCGAAGGGGATCTGCCTGGAGTTGACGGTGCCGACCTGCAGGGGGGCGTGGTAGGCCGGGGGCATGAGGGCCGCGGTCTCGTGGAGTGTTTCGGCGAAGACGTCCGCCGCGGCGATGCAGGGGTGGAAGGTCAGCGTGCGGCGCAGGTCATAGCGGTGCTGCGCGACCAGCAGGGCCACTTGGGCAGCTGCGGCACGCAAGGCTTCGCCGGTCCAGGTGTTCGCGGGAAGCCGGTTCAGGAGGCCCCGCAGGTCTTCGTCTCTGATCACGACGCCAGCGATGCGGTAGTCGGCGAGGAGCCCCTCGTCGATCGCCTCTCTCAGGGAGATGCGGTAGACGACGGGCCCGTAGATGCTCACGTCGTCCATGGAGGCGATGACGGTGTTGGGGCTGATGCCCTTTTCGCGGGCTTTCTTTTCGTCGAAGACGCGGGGCGTCGCGGTCATGTAGAGGCGGTGGCGGGCGGGCAGTTGGTCGTCGTGGTGGATGCGGGCCCAGGGCTTGTCGTAGTCACCGGCGGTGCGGTGGGCTTCGTCGGCGACCACGACGTCCCAGCGGGGCAGGTGGAAGTCGCGGTGGGCTTCGACGACCTTGTCCAGGGAGTCGTAGGTGCAGAACACGTTGAGCGGTCCTGGGGTGTCGGCTGCCTGCCAGGCCAGGTCGTCGGCGGTGTTGACCATGGTGAGGACGTCGGCCAGGTACGGGTCTGCGGGGTGGCTTGAGGAACAGACACCGAGGTAGCGGCCGGGACCTCCTTCGCTGTGCCATTTCGCGGCGGTCTGCTCAAGCAGTCGCAGGGAGGGGACTGCCACCAGGGAGGCGCCTTCGGGTGCGGTTTCCTGGACGACGTGCAGGGCCACCAGGGTCTTTCCGGTGCCGGTGGCCATGTAAACGCTGACACGGCGGTAGCCCTCGATGAAGCTGCTCGCGGAGGTGTCGACGGCGATTTGCTGGCCTCCGCGCAGGCGGGTCTTCAGGCGCGAGGCGGTCGCGGGGGCGGGGGCGGTCGTGTCCGGGCGGATGCGTGTCGTCGTGGCCATGGTCCTCCCCGGGTGACGGTGTGCACAGGCACCTGGTTCACAGGGTGGAAGGAGTGTGCGAGGCCGTGGCTGGGCGTTCGCCTGGGTTCACCTGAACGAGTGTCGGTGCTCTTGACCGCCTGCTGGCGGGCCGGTCACGGTGACCCGTGGTGACGGCTTCGGCGGAAGGGCAGCGGTGCTGGACGATCCCGGTCTGTACGGGCCTCGCCGGCCGCTGCCGCTGCGTGTGCGGCCGGTGCCGGGTGAGTCGACGGGGTCGTTCGTGAACCGGCTCGCGCACGCCAACGGCCTGAGCCCGGCGGCGTTCCTCGACCGCGTCGGACAGGGCGAGGCATCCGCGTACACCGAACGGGTGGAGAAGTACCCGCAGTCCACCGAGATGTACATGAACGAGGCGGGGCTGCGCTATCTGGCTGTCCTTGCTGACCGTGCGGCTGGTCTTCTGCAGCAGGATCTGCCCAGCCTGGGCGCGGAGCACCTGCTGCCAGGCCAGGAGGCGGCGGAGTGGTGGTGGCGCTGGGAGCCCGTGGCGGGGCACCTCGTGCGGTACTGCCCACTGTGCGCTGATGCCCTGGGTGTCGGCCAGACGGTGTGGCTGATGTCGCCGGACAGCTGGCAGGTCTGTCTGCGGCACGGTTACTGGTCGGACGACTCCCGCGGCCGTGGTCCGGACTTCGTGCAGCTGGCCGAGCTGCCCGAGACGGTGACGGCGCACCAGGTGCGGCAGCAGCTGGCCGAACGGTGGGGGCCGGCCGGCGAGGAGTTGTTCGCCGATGCCTTCCAGGTGGCGGTGTACTGGTGGACGCGGATGCCGGACACCGTGTGCTGGGTGCGGCGGGCCTGGACGGCTGGACTGGACGCGCGGGAGATGCGGGCGGCCCCACTGGTGATCTACCCGGAGGCCGCGGAACTCGCGCACGCCATGGTGGACTACGAATGCGCGGGGCGGCGGGATACGGCGGACCGGTCCCGATGGCTTGCGGGCGTGGAGCAGTTGATGGCCGGGTGGGGGGTGGACGTGACTGAAGGGCGTCAGGCGCTGCTGATGTGGCTGGGGCGCCACCGTAGGGGGGTGCCCGCGCCGTCCGGTCCGGCGGGCGGAAACGGGCTGCTACTTGGGGCGGGGCACAACCGGATCGCGTCCCGGACCGGTCCGGTGAGCCAACGCTCGTGCCTGACCTGGCAGTTGGGCATGGCGGCCGCCGACATGTAGGCGTCATCGAGTGGAGGGCTCGCAACCGTACGGTTGCGAGCCCTCCACCTTGCAGTAGCGGGGACAGGATTTGAACCTGCGACCTCTGGGTTATGAGCCCAGCGAGCTACCGAGCTGCTCCACCCCGCGTCGGTGAACACCACCGTACGTCATAGCGGCGGGCGCTGGAGACCATTATGGGCCGGGGGTCGTATGTTCCGGATCTTTGTGGCCCTCGAGGTCGGCCTGACCTGGCCGTAGGTGCGGCGTCCGGCGCGCTGGCCGTGAACCATTTCCCGGTCCGGAGCCTGTTGTCCGGCAGTGGAATACTGGCCCGCCATGACACTGGCTCACGCCGCCACCAGTCGGCCCGTCGTGGACGTGGACGACCCCGCCACGTGGCCCCGGCCGCTGGCAGATCTCATCTACAAGATCGCCCACGAAGCCGAATTGGACGAGCCGGAGCTGTACGTCGACTTGGAGTTGGAGGACAGGGAGGCGCAGGTCCTCGACCTGCTCCGCGGCCACCTTCTGCGGGCGCAGCACTGCACCAGGCTGCTCGACCATGAGGCCGATGCGATTCGTGCCCATGGCCTGCGACCCCTGGATGCCGCTCTCGTTGATGACCGCCTGGATCAGGCCCATGAGCGGGGCTATCTGACCGCCGCTGAGCGGGAGGTACTGCGCTCCCAGAGCATGGTCGCCCCGGGGAGGCAGAGGATGGGCAGTCGAGAGGGTCAGATCTGCCTGACCCTCTCGGCCGAGGCCACCTCTCACGACATCGGCGGGGCGTGGCGGCTGCTGTCCTTCTGGGGCGGCGAGGCGATCTACTGGCAGCACTGCGACGACCCTGCCGGTGTTGCTCAGAGACTGCGCAGCCTGGGCCGGCCCGCACTGGTCACCGCCTACGTGGACCTGGCCAGTTCCGGCAGGCACCTCGTCTTCAAATCGGTGGTGCACACCTTCGTCGGCAAGGCCATCGGCTACGCCCCTGCCAACGCCGACGTCCTCTACCGCAACGCGATCCCGCCGCAGCACGTCGAGTCCGTCGTCTTCCCCGGCGATCCCGCCTACGACCGGCTTTGGGGCCTGCCCACCGCTTGATTGACCGCTCCGGTCGCCCCGGTGGAGTGTCCGGCATCCCTCCCCCTGGCCCGAGAGATGGGCAGCGTCTACGCGGCGAAGCCGATGTTTTTGACGTACTCGTACTGGCCCCACTGGGAGCCGAGATCGGGCAGGACATCGGCGGTCCAGGCGTCGTCCAGGCCCTGGTGGTCACCGGCTGCCCAGGACGCGACGATCTTGTCCCAGCGGCGCACGTTCATCGTCCGGTGTGCCACCACCCGCTGGAGCTGGCGCGCCACGCCGGACTGGTCGAGGGGGTGGATCTCCACGCGAGTGCCGCGACCCTCGCGGTTGAGGCGGGCGATGAGGTGGCGGGCGACGTTGCGGCGCCGCACCGCCCGGTAGGCGGCGTCGATGCGTTCCAGGTTGGCCTTCGAGGGACGGCGGGTGCCCTCCAGCCATGCCTTCAGCGTCCGGTCGCTCACGGTCAGTCCGGCGTCCTTGGCCGCCTGCCAGGCCCTGTCCGATGTCGTCAGGTAGTGCAGGCGGGCCATCAGGCCACGCCTGGCGGTCACCGGGGTGGCGATGTGAGCGGCGAGCCAGTCGAGCTGGCGGGCGACGGCTTCGCTGCCCTTGATCCCGCTCGCACCAAACTTCCCGAAGTCGATGTTCTTCTCCGGCATCTACTGCTCCTGCCCTGTGCCGGCTTCGGTGCCGGTCCCGGCGGTGTACGTGTCCTTGACCTTCACCTCGGTAACCGAGCGGCCTTCGGGGAAGACACGGCGCCAGTCTCCGATGACGTGAAGTTCGTCGGTTCCCATCGCCCGCACGACCGTCAGTCCCGCGTCGTGGGCCTTGAGCGCCTTCATCCAGAGGTTGGCGAATGCCTGGGAGCGAATGATGTGCATCCAGTCCGGGCGGTAGAGCTCCCGGTTGTAGTTCGACTCCCCCATCGTGGACACGAACTTGGAGTACATCGCCTTCACGTACTCAAACGTCAGCCCGTCGCCGTCAGCGATCGCGGTGTCGCGGGCATCCTTGAGGGCGATCCGGAACTTCTCCAGGAGGTTCTCGGTGGCTCCCGAGGTGTACGACTCGTGGATCTGGGGCGGCTCGCACAGGCCGTGCTTCGGTCCGGACAGACGCAGCAGCAGGCGCAGGGTCGGCTCGGTGACCCACAGGGGGCCTGGTTCGTCGCGCTGGCCGATCGGGTTGGGCAGCACCGCGTCGTGCTCCCAGGCGGGCGGGGTGATCAGGTGGACTCCGGCGCGGCGCCGGTCGTGCGCGAAGCCCGTGGAATGTTCCAGCTGGCCGAGCGGGAGGTGGGTCTTGAGAGCGCTCAAATAGGCGCCGTTGATGTCGAGTGCGGTGACCTCGTGCTTCCCGGGCGGCAGCTCGGGCCGCGTCCACTTGGGGCGGGCCTCCCAGATCTGGTCGGCGCCCCTGGAGGTCTGCTTCTTGAGGATGTCGGGGATCCAGGGGTGGGCGATCACGTCGTAGCGGGCGCCCTTGCGGGTCTCGTCCAGCAGGCGCATCGCGTCCGGGATGGCCCGCTTCAGCAGTACGGCGCTCGCGGCTTCGACGTCGCCCCGGTGCTCGGCGAGCACGGCGTGCACCGCTTCGTGGATCAAGTCGGCCGGCCCGGACGGCTCCTGGAACGCCCGCCCGCGCGGGGCCGTGCCTTTCCCGCCGGCCGGACGAGGCGGGCGTACTGTACGCGGCTCGTGGGCCTGGGTAGATGGCGCGGCGGGCTCGGGTTTCGGGGTTTCGACAGGGGTCGCTTGGCAGTCGGAGGGGTCCAGGTGCTGAGCGAATCCCGCCACGCGTTGTTCGGCGGGACGGCCGCACAGCACACACGGCTCGGGCACGGCGAGCAGCTCCACCTCGTCCTCGTCCTGGCCGACTTCCGGCGAAGACGTACAGGTGACGGCCGCCGCAGCAGTGCCTGATGCCACAGGCCGCTCCGCAGCCGGCTCCGCCATGGTCTTGGTTTCGGTCTCGGTGGCGAGCTTGGCGTTCAGCCCGTCCAGCAGATAGGCGTACTTGGTGCGGACCTCACCGGCCGGGTCCCGGCCGCTCTCCCATCCGCTGAGGGTGGACGGGCTCACCCCGAGCGCACGGGCCACCTGCGCCTTGGACAGCCGGGCTCGCTCCCGCAGCTCGCGGCGTACCTGGCAGGGCGGGAGTTCGGCCTGCGGGCCGACGGCGTCGAGGAGCGAGTCGATCGCGTCGAAGTCACTCACCGGCTCGCCCCCTTCGTCTCGGCCCGGACGGAACGGCGCCGGTCGGCGTGTAGCGCCTCGCATGCTCTGGTCGGACCCGCAAGCAAGTCCAGGGCGCCGATGCCGTAATGCTCGGCCAGGACATCCACGTCGCGCAGGCTCCACGAAACGGCACCCGACTGCCGGCGCGACACCTGCGTCTGTGTCAGCCCCAGCACTGCCGCGACCGACCGCTGCGAGTCACCCGTCACCTGCATCAACGCGGCCACCGTCAACCGCAGCGACTCTTCCAAGGTCAATCCCACGCCCTCATTGTATCCGAGTCGATGCAAATTCCGCATGGATATCAGCCAATTGCTTTCAATGATGCACAGAAGCTTCATCATCATGATCTGCGCGGGCCCTTGCTATGGCAGTCTCTGCTCAGGCCTGCAAGTCAGCGATGAGGACCGTCTTGTTCACGCGGAATCCGGCGGGCCGCGCGCCGGGCGTCCCGCTTCGCCTGGCGTGCCTCTTCAACCGCCCGGTCGGACAGACACCGTGGGCACACGAGGTCCAGGACACGGCGGCGCAGGGCCCGGCGCAGTCGGGGCCCGGGAGGCATCGACCAACCGCGGCAGTAACGGTGCACCGTACGCGCGCGGGTGCCCAAGAGCGCGGCAACCGCGGAGGCGTTGCGGGTGTAGGCGGCCAGGAGGAATGCCATCTGCGCCTGGTGGCCGGCCGGGAACCGTGCGGCCAGCTCGGCCTGCTCCTCCGGATGGAGGAGGGCATCGTGGCGCTCGCAGCGCGGCGCCTTCCTGTTGTTGCGGGCGGGGCCCGGCGAGCTAGTGTTCATGGCTTCAGGAGCCTGCCCCGGGCCGTCTGTGGACAGCGGCCGGCCTGAAGGCCTACGGCAGTTCTCGGCAGACCACTCCGCCCAAGCCCCCCTCCCGCCCGCCGTCGTTCGGGCAGCGCGTCGAGCCTGTCCGCCGTACCGCTTCAGCCGGCGCCCCGGTTGCGGAGAACGCCGCGTACGCCACGCTCTCCCTGGTTTCCGCAACGGGCCGGTTCTGCAACGGGCGACGAGGGGAAGCGGCCTCCAAGGGGACGTCAGTCTACGGACCATGCTCCAGAACTGTGGCTGGCCTGTGTAAACACGCATCCTTCAGAGGGCTCGCGCAAGAAAGGTCGCATCCGGCAGCGGCCATCAACGACGACAGCTCGTCACCATCGGCCGGGAAGCGATCACCTTTGCTGAGGTCCTTCCGCGCCCGCGCTTCGGTTCACTCGCACCGACGGCTCCCGTTTTGCCGCAGGGCGGTCAGCGTGCCGGCGGGTTTCCGTCGGGGTGCTCGTGGATCCAGGAGAGGCCGCCGAGGTCGAGGCGCCGGCGGGTGCGGGTGACGGCGACATAGGCGAGACGGGCTTCGCTGTCGCTGATCGGGCCGGGGACGGGGCGGCCGGTGTCGTCGTGCTTGTCGGTGTCCTTCGGCGGGGTGAAGTCGTCGGCGATCTTCACGCAGGGCCATTCACGGCCTTTGGCCTTGTGGGCCGTTGACACGGTCACCTCGGCCTGTTGCTCCGGAGTGAGGTGAGCGAGGGCGGCCAGGATGGCGTCGGTGCCGTGGGTGTCGACGAGGTCGACCAGCGGCTGCAGGTCACGTCCGGCCGGGTCGTGGGCTGCGTAGTCCTGCAGTTCGCCCCAGGAGGGGAACAGCACCAGCTCGGGGTGGGAGGTGCGGCGGCCCTCCTTGAGGTCACGGGCGGCCAGGGCCAGGGCGCGCAGGCTGTCCCCTCCCCCGGCCAGCCCCACGCGGTATCCGGCGGCCAGCAGGTCCATGACGTGGGCCATGGCGCCGACGTTGGTGCGGCACAGCACGGCGTCGGGCCGGACGAGGTGCCCGAGTTCGGTAGGCACGGCGGGGGTGCCGGTCAGGCGGATCGGTGCCTCCGCGATGGAAAGCCAGCGGTTGGCCTCCTGGGCCAGGTGGGGGCCGAAGCGGAAGGACTGCGACAGGACGAGCTGAGTGCCCTCGAAGCCTGTCATGACGTCTTTGGCGCCGCGCCACTGGTAGATGGCCTGGGCGGAGTCGCCGACCATCACCAGCTGAGCGTGGCCGCGCTGATCGAGAAAGATCTGTTCGACGACGGGGTTGGTGTCCTGGGCCTCGTCCAGCAGCAGGAAGTCGGCGTCGATCTTCGGCTGACTGAGAGCCCAGATCTTCAGGTAGTGGTCGTGGTCGAAGCGCACGGCCCCGTCGTCGGGGTGCTGCAGGTCGGCCCAGGCTTTGCGGGCGAACGGCACGATGTGGGCGGCGAGTTGGGTGTGCAGGTCCTTGTCTTCCAGACCGCGCAGGCGGGGGACGTGATGGCGGGTGATCGTCTCGTCGGCGGTGTGGCAGAAGCCGGCCACGGTGCGCAGCGTGGCGTTGGAGAGGGTCTTTTGTGAGATGTCGCGGTCGCCGATGCGGATCGGCTTGGTGATGCCGAGGGCCTGTCCGGTCTGCCAGGCCGGGCGGCGGGGGGCGTTCAGGCGGCGGGTGTAGCGGTGGCCGACGGCGGCGTAGGCCAGGGCGTGGGCGGTCTTGCACTGCACGGTGTCGGGGAAGCGGGTGCGTGCGTCCTGGGCGATGGCCCGGTTGTAGGCGAGGTAGCGGCCGCGGCGTTTGGTGGTGCGGGCGAGCAGGGTCAGGGTGGTGGTCTTGCCGGTACCCGCGCCGGCCTGCAGGGCGAGGTGGTGGCCGGCGTGGAAGGCGTCGGCCGCGGCCGTCTGTTCGTCGGTCGGGTTCATGCGGGGGCTGCTCCGGGGGTGCGGGTCAGGGCGTGGCCGACGGCTGCCAGGAGGTGTGCGGCCGTGGTGCCGGCGAGCAGGTGCTGCACGGCCCGGTCGAGCCGGTCGGCCTCGTCGCTGGCGTGCTGGGCCAGTGCGCGGTGCAGGGCCAGCTTCACGAAGAGTTCCGGGCTCTGCCCCGTTTCATGGGCGGCGTGGGGGATCGTGGCGTGGACGGTGGGCGGGAAGGCGAGGTTGAGCAGGACCTGCCCTGCGGCGTCCGGGTAGTGGGTGGTGATCACGTCCACGGGGAGCCGAGTGGCGAGGTGCTGGCGCAGCCGGTGTGCGGCGCGGCCGGGGGTTTTGGCGCGTACGAGGGCCATGAGGCGGGTGGTGTCGTGGTTGGTCGCGAGCGGCAGCACGCGGGCGGCGTCACGGAGCTCCGCCGGGACCAGCGGGCGCGTCAGGAGGATTTCCAGGGCGTGGTGCGGCATTGTCACCTCTCTTTGCTGCCGGGTGCCGGTGGGTATGGCAGACCGGTACGCAGGTGCTGGGCGTGCAGGAGGGGATCGAAGACCTGCCATCCGGCCAGGGCCAGGTCGGCGGCGCCGTGGGTGGTGGCGTGCGCGGGGCAGCGCTGGATACGCCAGCGCCGTTGTTCGGCATGGGGCAGCTGGCTGAGGTCGTAGACGGCCGTCACCTGTTCGGACAGGGCGAGTTGGCCGCGTTGGGTGCCGACATGCAGCAGTCTCCAGGATCCGGGCGGGGCGTCCGGGGCCAGGACGGGACGGGGGCAGCGGGTTCGGTGGCTCGTCTGGGCTACGCAGCGGATGGCCTCCACGGGGCCGTCGGCGAGGTAGTAGCCCAGCAGCATCCGTACGAGAGGGCGGTCGGGGCCGTCAGGCGCTGCGCTGGTGGGGGCAGCCGTGGGGATGAAGACACCGGTGTCGATCAGGCGACGGGTTCGTACGGCGAGTTGGCGGCGCACCGACGTGAGGGACGGGTTGATCCGGCAGAGGGGAGTGCGCTGCGGGCAGAGCACGGCGTGCGGAATGCGGCACCAGGCGCTGCCGTCGCCGTGCGGGTGAGCGATGCCGGAGCTCAGGTGCCAGTGGCAGGAGGCAGGGGCGTGGGCGGTGGCCAGTTCGGCGGGATGCAGGGCGATGGGACGCCCGTCGGCACGCGGGTAGAGGTCGATGCGGTTGCCGCAGTGGCGGCAGCGGCCGCTCTGGCCGGCGCGCAGCAGGCGGCTGGGACTGGTGGCGGCCACCCGCAGGGGACGGCGCGCCGGGGCGGTGCGAGGGCTGCCGTCCCAGTGGCAGCCGGGGATGGAGTGGGGGCGCATGGCGAGGACCGTGCCAGGTGACACGCCCGGAGGGCGGGGATGGCGGACGGGCAGTCCCCCGGGCGGCCCAGCCCTGTCGAACGGCAACGCGAGTCGGCGGGTGTGCGTTCTATGCATGCTCGCCGGTTCGGGTGATTTGCGCGGCGCGCCAGGCCTGACGCGGCCGGAGTCAGGCGCCCTTGGATCCGGGCGGGGTGTGGTCGTCGCAGAGCGAGCCGAGCAGCTGCTCGATGGGGACATCGAAGGCGTGCGCGAGGGCATGCCAGGTGGTGACGGTGCCTGCGGCCCGGCCGTGTTCGAGGTCGATCAGCGTGCGCCGGGCCAGGCCGCTGCGGCCGGCGAGTTCGTCGAAGGTCCACTCGCGCGCGTTCCTCAGCCGCACCAGCGTCACACGCAGGGCGTCGCGGTCCGGGTCGGGCGGCAAGATCGTCACCCCACCATCCGACGGTGCAGACACCTGCCCTGTCAGTGCGGATTTCTGCACTATCAGTGCAGGTGAGCGCGCCTTGCACTCGCACTGCGCGAGTGCAGGTATCTGCACTACGGTGCGGGCGGCTCCCACGTACGTACCGGGAGGCCACCGCGCGAGGCCGACGCGGACCAGAACGGAGGGACAACGAGCCGATGCGGCTTGCCAGTACACACGCTGCGGTGCAGCGCATCTGGACGGTGCACCTGCGCCCGCAGACGGGCGGGCCGGCCCTGACCTGTCCCCGCTGCGCACACAGCCCCGTCCTGCCGGCCGCCTCCGCCCGCTCGGCCGCCCTCACCCATCTGGCCCGCCACGCCCGCGCCGACACGCTGCCCGGGCACCTGCGCATCTGCCAGTGCCAGGCACTGGGCTGCCACTGGCACCCCCGCCACCGCGGCTGCGCGGGACCCGTCCTGCTCGCCCTGACCTGCGACCGCGGCGGCCGTGCGTGGCGGCTGGCTGATGCCTGCGCCGCCTGCGCGGCGGCGATGAGCCGCACCGCCGTCGTGCCGCCCACCCTGCTCGGCACCGGCCGCGCCCAGCCGGCCGCCGGCATGGCGCGCCCTGCGCGCACCACGCCTCCGTTCGGCCCGGCAGAGCAGCAGCGCGTACGCGAAATGCTCACCTACCTCGCCACAGCGCTGCCCCGCTTCTCCTCCCCCGCAGCCCGGCTGCTCGCCCTGCAGTGCGCGTTGCGCGCCGACCATCACGGGCAGATCCGCCTGCCCCATGGGTTCCTGCGCGGCATGCGGCTGCACGGCCGCGCGGAGCTGTGGCTCGAACTGGAGCACGCCGGCTGGCTGCACCGCCTCAGCCGCAGATGCTCGCCCGTCCAGGCACAGCTGCTCGACGCCGCCGTCCTGCACCAGGCCCCCGGACGCACCGCGCGCATCCGCGCCGCCCAATGGGCGCTGCGCCCCGCCCCGCTGGCCGCCTCGCCCGGCCTGCCCTGCGCTCTGCGGCTGACCGCACTCGCCCTGGCCGCCCACAGCACCGCCGGGGCGGGCGGGGGCGAGCTCGATGCCCTCACCCGCCAGTGCGGACAGCCGCCCCAGCAGCTGGAAGACCTCCTCGACCAACTGGTCCGCGCCCGCCTCGTCACGGCCTGGCACCATCATCACGACAGCGGCGAGGTCCGGTGGGAGCTGCCCGCGCACTCGCCGCCCAGCGAAGACGCCGCCAGAGAGGCTGGCGCGTAAAGGCAGCACTGTGGCCCGTTTGCCGGGCCCCGGTCATCCTGCCGCTGCGCGTGCCGGAGGGGCACCACACCGCTTGCTTCGCTGCTGTCTCAGCGGTGTGCCCGGCGCAGGTACATCGGAAGGACGGTGCGCATGATCTGTTCGCCGCGGGTGGTGATGGCCTCGAGGTCGCTGCGGGTCATGGCTGCGAAGTTGGTCGGGTAGGAGGCGACCGCGCTGCGCGGGACGAGGTCGGCGGGCGGTGTGGGCAGCCGGTTGTCCTTCATGCCGAGGTAGGCGAGGGCGAAGCCGTCGATGCGTCCGCTCGCGGCCCACTCGTGCAGGCGGGAGCGGGCGGAGTCCTGGGCTTTGCGGTGGATGGTGGCGAAGGAGCGGTTGAGTCGTCCGGGCATGAAGTGCGGTGCTTTCAGGACGAGTTCGCCCAGGCCGGCGTCGCAGGAGATGATAAAGGGCACGTCGTAGACATGCTGGGTGTGGTGCGGTGAGCGTCCGGGCTCGAGGACGGACAGGCCGAGGTTGTCGTAGACGCCGCCGTCGGTGAGCAGCACGGTGTGCTGCTGGTTGTGTCCGCCCGGGTGCTGGAAGGTGAAGGTGCGTTCCAGAGCGGGCAGGAGCGCGGGGTAGGCGGCGGAGGCGGCCACGGCGGTGGCGACGTGGATGGGCTCGGTGATGGTGCCGTAGCGGGAGCAGCCGCTGCGGGTGCTGCCGAAGCGCACGGCATTGGTGGTGGCCAGATCGGTGGCGGTGAGGACGACGTCGAGGCCCGGGTGGGTGACATCGGCCATGGTCTGGGGCCGAACGCCTTGTGGGTGAGGACGGCGGCCAGGGCGTCGGTGCGGTTGGCGGGGCGGGCGACGCTGACGTCGCTGTGGCGGGAGAACAGTTGGCGGGTGCTTGCGCGGGCGGCTGCGGTGAGGTTGCGCGCGGCCGCGGAGGGCTTGAACGCCTGGCGTGCGATGTCCAGTTGGAGGCCGCGGCGCAGGAGGTCGGTGGTGCGGATGTCGAAGTCGGCGAAGTCGGACGGTCCGTAGGCCCACAGGGCGGCGAGGAGGGAGCCACCGGAGATGCCGGAGACGACGCGGATGCGGTCGAGGAGATCGCGGTCGTGAAGGGCGCGCAGGCAGCCGAGGTGGAAGGCTGCGGCGCGGGAGCCGCCGCCGGACAGGGCGAGGCCGAGGGTGCGGGTCATGAGCGGGAGCCCTTGCGTGGGACGGGGACGGAACGGTGGGGGCGGATGGCGTAGCCGCCGGGCCACCACGTCACGGGGCCGAGGTGGGCGGGTACTTCCGGCGCGGGGGGCTCGGTCGCGGCGGGGGCGGTGCGGGCGGCGAGGTGAGCGTAGAAGTCGGGGCCGTCGCCAGTGGCGAGCCATTTGCGCCAGAGGGGTCCGGGTCCTCCGGCGATGAGGACGAGGGCGCGGGCGGGGGCGTCGTCCAGCGGCAGGGTGAGGCTGGTCATAGCGGCTCGGTCGGTGGCGCTGGGCTGCGCGGCCGTGTGCGGGTGGGTGTGCCACATGCCCAGGAAGCGGCTGAGGTTGCCGGTCGCCTCCCGGCGGGCAGCGAGGTGATTGCTGACGCCGTCCAGACCGTGCCGGAAGTAGGCCTCCGTCAGCAGGGAGTCGGGGGGCGGGCCGGTGGCCTCGTCAACGAAGATCACGCCGGTGGCGTCGTCGACGACGCCGAGCAGGGTGCCGCCGGTTTCCACGCGCGGGCCGCGGACGCGGGCGCCGCGGCGGGCCTCCGCGCGCATCTCGGCCAGCGCGGCGGGGGTGATGCGTACGTCGTAGCCGGTGGCCTCGTCCGTGACGAGGGTGTCGTCGGGCCAGGTCAGCCAGCGCGGCCCGGCGGGCTGGGCCACGGTGGGGCCGACGGGCATGCGCACGATGAGCGTAGCCATGGTGCACCGGTCTGCGGGGGCGGCCAGGGCGTGGAGGATGCCGGCCACCAGTTGTCCGGCCAGCGCGGTGACGTCGGCAGCCGATCCGGTGAAGGTGGTGTCCGAGCAGCCGGGTTCGGGCTGGAAGAGCTCGGTCGGGGGCTGGGTGGGGAAGAAGTCCTCGATCAGGTCGTCGAAGACGTGCGTGGCGTCGGTGTGCGCCGCCAGCGCGGTGCGGCGCAGCACGTCGGCGCCGCCGCCGGTGGCGCCGCGGGGTGAGAGGGCGGCGAGGCCGCGGGTGGCGTGGTGGCCGATCATCAGCGTGGCCAGGTAGGGCCAGGGGGCGGCATCGGTGCGGCGGGCGCGTTCGAGTCGGGCACGGACGATGCGGTTGGCGGTGCAGTCCCAGATCAGGTCGAAGGTGTGCAGGTCGAGTCCGGACAGCCGGGTGGATGTCGCCGACGAGTGCTTCGACACGGGTGGTGTGGGGGTCGATCCGGTTGAGGCAGTCGGCCAGGACGCTCGCCTTGAAGTGGCCGATGTCGGCGTCCGTGTAGGGCTGGCGAGCCACGATGCCCGGGTGGACGAGCGCCTGGTCGGCGACGGTGAGGTGCGCGGCACCGGCGCGTGCGCACATTTCGGCGACGGGGGCGCCCAGGGCGCCCGCGCCCAGGACGAGAATGCGTTTGCCCCGCAGCCAGGCCGCGGGGGTGGCGTGGTCGCGGCGGACCGTGACCTCGGGGCGGGCCTCGTAGATGCGCATCCACCGGGTGGGCAGACGGTCGAGCCACTCGGTGCCGAACTGGATGACCGCGTCGCCGAGTTCGGCCAGCTGCGGGCGGCCGCTGAAGGCAGTGTCGGCGGCCAGGCGCCCGACCCTGTCGGCGAAGTCGGGCAGGTGCCAGGCCACCAAGTGGGTCTGGCGCGGCCCGTCACCGGCGATGCCCCGCGAGGGGGTGCCCAGCAACAGGTGCACCGGCGCGGCCGGGGTGTCCTCCTCGTCGGCCGGCGCGTCGCCGCCGGGGTGGAGCAGGGTGCGGTTATGGTCCGCGACGATTCCCGTCAGCCCCAGCAGCAGGCGTGGCGTGAGGTGGTCGCGGGCCAGGGCATCGACCAGTTCCCGCGCGGTGAGCGGGTATTCGAACGTCAGGTGCTTCGTGGTGACGACGGCGGGGGCGAGAAACGCGTGGGCGTCGGCCGGGAGCGCGGCGCTCTCCCGCAGCTGCTCCGGGCTTGCGGGCCAGGGGTCCTCGATGGCGAGCCAGCCCACCACGTCGCATCGCGTCTCGTTGACCTGGTGCAGTACGGCGGCGCCTAGCCACGACCGGTCCGGCAGGGCGACGGGCGCGTCGCGGCGGATCACGAGGAGCCCCGCCGTGTGGTCGGTCAGGGCGTTCGGGGGGTGCAGGGGGTCACCGGGCCGGTCCAGTTCTCCCGCGGCGGCCGCCTCGAACCAGTCCAGGGGGCGGTTGACGAACCCGTACATGCCGTCGGCCGGATCCCACTCGGTCGCCGTCGAGCGGTACAGGCACAGGTGGCGGCCCCAGTTGACGTGCGGGGCGCCGGCGAACCGGGTGTGCCGGGTCCGCACGCTGGGAGCCCTGAAGGGAAAATCTGGGGGGATCAGCAGGGTGACCGCTTCCACGCTGCGCAGCCGCAGGCCGCCCTCCGTGCGCGGCAAGTTGGCGCAGCCCACGCTGATGCGGGCCTCGACGTACCCTGGCCGGTTGGCGGTGGCGGCCACGTGCGTGGCCGCCACCGCTCCGTGAGAGGCCTGGACGATCCGGTGGAGCTGGTCGAGGGCGAGCTGCTGGCCTTCAGTGAGTTCCAGGGTGGCGCTGTCCTTCACGCGGCACCGAATCCGATCTGTACCGCCGGCTCGGCCTTGTCACCCCTGGCCTGCTGCACACCGGCGCGGGCGGCGTCCGTGCCGCGCTGGTGCGGCAGGCCGGCTGCGGCGAAGGCGGCGGCCGGGAAGCGCGTGGTGCCCAGCGTGGCCAGCAGCCGGCGTCCCCCGCCTGCGGCCTTCAGCACCTGGCCCTTGTTCTCCAGGTCGGTGACGTCGACGAGTTCGAGGCCCAGACCGGGCTCCAGGGCGAAGACCACCGGGCGGGGCTCCTCCTTGGAGGGGTACTCCCCCGTGCACAGCACCGGGTAGTCGATGATCGACTCATAGGCGGTGCGGGCCAGCAGGTGCGGCGGGTCGTTGCCCTTGTCGTCCTTGTCGCGGAAGGGCCGCGAGCTGGAGATCACCCGGGCGTCCGCGTTGGCATGCGCCTCAAGCTGGTCGAGGATGTCCTGCTTGAGCTCCTCTTCGCCGTCCTCGCCCTTGGCGTACATGGCCTTTTTGGAGCAGTGGTGCGGGGAGAGCAGCACGTCCCACTCGATGCGGTCGGTGCGGTCGTGGGACTCGCTGTAGTCGAAGATCTTCTTGATGGTGGGGTAGGCGAGGTCGCCCAGGAACAGCAGCCGGCCCGTCGTGCCGTCGTCCGTGTGCAGCTGCACCTGCAGGGCCAGGGAGGTGTCGTTGCGGTCGCCGGCGCAGTCGTCTTTGAAGGGGGCGTGGACGAAGGCCTCGAACTTGTCCGAGACTTCCACGCCGTCGACGGTCGTGATGGGCTTCCCGGGGAAGGTGAAGTACTCGTCCGGCAGCTGCGCGTAGGAGTGGCCCTCGCGGTCCTCGTCGTAGCCGATGATCCGCACCCGGTCCCCGCTCGCGGGCTCCTTGCCGTCCTTGATGGCCTGGAGGGTGGCGTCTACACGCCGTTCGACCTCCTCTTGGAAGCGGCGGGCGTCCTCGCACATGGGCTTGTCCTCGGACAGCTCGCGCCACAGCCGGGGCGTCGCCCAGATCTCCCCGATCAGGATGGAGCTCTCCAGCAGGTCGCCGAAGCCGCAGCAGTGATCCTTGTCGGCGTGGGTCAGCGCGAAGACCGCAAGGTAGGGCGTCTTGCCGTCGGGCTGCGGAAGGGTCTCCTCCAGGCGGTCGATGACGGCGGCGACCACCGCGTCGTCCTCGTCGGCCGCCTTCATGTCCCGCAGGTCCACCTGCACCACCAGGTCGCCGCCCAGCACGATCGTGGTGGAGTCACCCGTGTCCACCGGCCAGAACACCACCCCCTGCTCGGGAAGTTCCGTCTCGACCCTGTCCTGCCTCTTCACTCGATATTGATCAACTAGCGGGAAAAGCACACAAGTTCACTTGAGGGTCAGATGTACCACGCGCCACTGACAACGCCGCCGCGATCGGACGGCAGGGTGTTCGGTCTCTGCTCCCGGAGCTCCGTGATCGCCGCCTCGAAGTCCTCGAGCATGTCGAACGCCCGACAGACGGACGCGAACCGCAGGGGCGAGGAGACCGTGCCCCTGCCGCGGGCCGGGCATGGTCAGCCCCACGTCGTGGGTGGCCGGCCCGATCCTTCCGGCGGCCCGCACCGCTTCCGCGATCCGCCGCCCGGGTGAGCAGGAAGGGCGGCGGCCGCCTTTCTGCTCACCCGGGGGCAGGACTGCTCAGCGGCGGGGAAGAGCCAGCAGGTTGTTGGTCCACACGCCATCGGCGCGGGTCTGCAGGTACTTCTCGCCGCGCGGCGGGGTCACCACGGCGACCTCCGCCCGGTGCCCGCCGGCGTCGCTTGTGTAGGCCTGGCCCTTTTCGTCTTCGATCCAGGTGACGATCTCCGCCCGGGTGTTGTCGCCGGTCTTGGCGGTCGCCGGGTTGGTCCACCACAAGCGAGTGATGTGCTGGTGCGTGGTGCCGCCGGACAGGCGTACCGCGGTGATCTGGATGGCCATGATTCTTCTTCTGCCGGCCTTGCCCGACGGGGTCCCGGAGCCGGCGCCGGGTCCCGTCACCCCGGTGTGGGGTGATTCGCCCGGGACGGACGACGTAACTCGCGGGTAGAGAAACGAGGGTGTCCTGAAGGCACTGGCGGGGCGTCAGGAGCAGTCGAGGCAGCGGTCGGCGCCGTCGGCGAACATCGCGGGCGGATGCCGAATGAAGCATCCCTGGCACAGGCGTTCGGTCACGCGCGCCGGGCAGGCGCAGCGGTCGCATTCGGGACAGCGGGGGACGCCGCAGACGGAACAGGCGGGTTCGAAGGAGCGGAACTCCTCGTCGCAGTGTTCGCAGATGTACTCGCGCGCCTGGGGGCCGGTGTCCTTCGTGGGCGGCGTAAAGGCGCGCCAGGGCGCCGAGTCGGTGACGAGGACGGCGACCAGGTAGCCGTCCATCGGCGCGGTCTGCGCGTGCAGTTCTCGCCCCAGGATGCCGTCGCGGTAGCGGATTTGGGTGCGTCCCTGCGCGCGGCCCTGGCCGGCCCGGGCCTGGGCGATGGTGGGGATGTCGCCCTGGAAGCTGCCGCGCTGCAGCGGCCGGAGGCCGTGGGAGGCGGCGAAGACGACCTGTCCGCCGGTGTCGAGGAGGAGGATGTGTCCGGGGGCGGGCAGGTGCTGGATGGCACGGACACACACGGCCATGCGGGAGGCGCCGCTGGCACGCCACAATTCCACGATGTCGGGGGCGGTGGGTCCGTCGGAGGCCAGGTGATGCTCCACGAGCGGTGCCGGCAGCAGGATCTCGGCGGCGAACGCATCGCAGGCCGCGTCTTCCAGCAGCACGCCGCGATCGGGCTGGCGTGCGAAGGCATCCATCAGGGCGAAGCTGTTCTGCTGGAGGTGATGGCCCAGTTCGTGCAGGGCGGTGAAGTCCTGCCGGGCAGGGCTGGTGGAGTCGGCGACGACGATCTGCGGGGGCGGGCCGGGTGCGTAGGCGCCGGCGACGCTGCAGCGCGGGCCGCTCTGGGCCTCGGCAACGCGCCGGACGGTCAGCTCCGGCCATGTCTGCATCTCGGCGAGGGCGTCCTGGGCCAGGCGCTGGGTCGCACCGGGTCTGTGTGCGTCCAGTTCCGCCATCATGGCGGTCGCCTGGGCGCGGGCGGCGGCCGCGAGCACGTAGTTGACCATGGCAGCCCCTACTGGCCCAGATGTAGTTCGAAGTAGGTGTCCGCGCGTGCCGCCCAGTCCGTGTTGGTGCGGTCGTCCTGGCGGGCCGCCAGGGTGAGGATGCCGTAGGCGGCACGGAGCCGGGCCTGTTGTTCGTTTTCGAGGTGCCGGGCAGCGAGGGCTCGTAGGTGCTGGCGGCGCATCGGCCGGTTCAGCTCGTGCACCACGGCGGGCGGCGGCGCGGGATTGGCGGCGAGGACCTCCTGCGCGCCCAGGCCGAGGAGTACGGCGAGTTTCTCGGCCTGGTCGGCTGTGAGGGGGTGGTGGCCGCGCCACAGCGGCAGGGCCTGGGCGGGCGGGAGCTGCAGCTGTGATCCCAGTTGCTGGGGGGTGACACCGCGCTGTTGCAGCAGCTGCGGCAGCGCGCCGGATCCTTCCGGTACCCATCGTGCGGCGCTCAGCCTCGCCAGGTTGTCGGCCAGGACACCCCGGTACTCGGCGGCCGCCGCGGCGGGTGACGGCGCGGTGCTGCCCCAGCGTGCCCCTGGCGGCGGGTCGTGCGCGAGATCGAGGTGCAGAAAGGCGGGCAGCGGCACCGTCAGCTGGCTGACCTGACGGTCCAGCACATACCAGGGCAGAGGTTGTTTCAGTCCCCACCACAGGGCGAGCGGCTGCTCCAGCGTGGATGCCTCGGCAGGCAGCAGCAGCGTGTGGGCGTCGGCGTAGCGTTCCAAGGAGGCCGGAATGGCGTGCACCGTGTCGTCGTCGACCGTAGTGATCACCAGCAGCTGGATGGTCTGCTCCCACACGGCCCGCCAGATCTGGCCGGGTTCGGGATCCCGCGGCGGCGCGGTGGCGACCTCCCGGACGGCGTCGGGCACCTTCAGCCCCGCTGCGGCGGCCACCAGCCGTTGGTAGGCGCTGCTGCCCTGGGCGGGTTTCATCCTGTCTCCCCCTCTCCTCGGCTGTGATCCATCAGCGCATTCTCTTCTCACTGGATACGGACGACGTCACAGGGGCGGCTCAGGGGGCGGATCCGCGCAGCGCCGCAGCAGCGCTCCCATGACCGCTTCCCGGTCGCTGTCCTCGGACAGGGCAAGCAGGAGTTTTGCCTTCAGACCTGCCAGAACGGCCCCGGCCTGTGCCTGTCCGATCTCCAGCAACTGCGCCGCGTGTTGGGCGTCTTCATCCAGGTAGGGCAGCAGCAGACGCTCGGTGTCGGTCAGCCGCTGCCAGATGTCGGCGGCGCCACCGCCAGCGCCCGCGGGGTCAGCCTCCGACGCCGCGCTCGCCTCAACCGCAGCGGCGAGCGTCCCGTCGTCGGCGTAGAGGGGGGTGAAGCGGGCCGGTGTCAGAAGCTCGAACCGGGACTCGAGGACCTTGGCCAGGTCCTCCTCCCGCACGGCGCCCCGGGCGTGCCGCAGGACCTGCGTCACGATGGCCATGAGGGCCCGGACCGTCTGTGCGGGGGTCGGGCCGGAATGGTTCCAGCGGGTGATCCCCACCCCGCGTACGCGCCAGGCCCCGGCAACGAAATCATCTAGATTCCCCTGCCACACCGCGCCTTCGGGATGTTCACTCAGCGCCCACCGCGGCGGAGGCCCGGGGATCCGGCGGAAGGACGCGTCGGTGCCCATCAGCCGGGCGATGCGGCGCCGCAGCTTGCCGCGCGGGGTCTTCTTCGCCTCATCGATGAGGAAGTTCTTGATCGACGTGAGGAACAGCCGCTCCAGTGAGGCCTCGTCGGCGGCCAGGGCGAAGCAGCTGGTCACGAAGTGCTGCCCGGCGCCCTCGCGGGTCAGCATGGCCGTGATCACGTCGTAGGCCGCGTCGTCATTCCACTCTGCGTACCCCTCGGGCGGCGGGAATCCGGACGACTGGCGGACCTGATGAACCAGACGTCGCAGCAGTTCGAACGTCTCCGGCCCCAACTGGCCCGTGTGTGACAGTTCTTCGTACGCTCCACCCGCCACCAG
Organism: Streptomyces poonensis; assembly: GCF_014650915.1. GTDB lineage: Bacteria > Actinomycetota > Actinomycetes > Streptomycetales > Streptomycetaceae > Streptomyces > Streptomyces poonensis. Next base: position 27,352 of record NZ_BMVW01000029.1, read on the forward strand.
CTCACCACCCCCGACCCGCCTGGAACGGACGGTCCCAGGCTTCCTGCCTGCATACACCTGCCGTCTCAGGCCCGCCAGGCAACACGCCCGAAGGCGGGAACCGCGAGCCTGTTCGTCACGCGGACCGTCCCCGCGGATCGCCGTGGTGCGGACACCGCTCGTCGGCCGGAGGCGCAGACGGTCTGGTGCGTCCTGGCCCGGCAGCTGCCGGATACCCGTCGCCCCGGACGCGGGGTGCCGGGGCCGGTTGGCGGCGCCAGGGTCCTTCCCCCACCGGTGATCGGATCCCGGCGGGCCGCGGTGGGTCTCCTCGCTCCCTCCCCTTCCTGGGACTGATCGATGCAGCGGATGTTCAGCGGGCCGAACCGGGCCGCGTGGCGGGCGAGTTCAACAGCAAAGGCGGCGCGCAGGACGCCGTGGTCCGCGCGGGAAGGGGGTGTCCGACTTCCTTGTCACCACCGTATTCACCCTTTCAGGCGTATCCGGCGGGCGGGGAAGTTCTCGCGGCGCGGCGCACAGCAGCATGGGGGTACCGGGCTGCGGTGTGGGCCGGCTGGGCGCACGGCCAGGGACCGAAGATGCAGGAGTTGACGGGCGGACAGGTCTGCGGGGCCGTGCGGCGGCACGGCAGGGGGTGGGCATGAGTGCGGTGGAGGTCGCCGGCGGACTGCTGGAAGGCGAGGCCGTGCCGAAGGCGGGCCAGGGTGTCGTGGCTTTGTACCGCGAGCCGTACGGGCCGGTGTACTCGTGCACCGCGGACGGGCTTCAGGGCGTGGCGCTGGAGGAATTCGGGCCGGTGAGCGAGCCGGTGCCCTATCGGGGCCGCAGGGGCATCATCACCTACTGGCCGGTGGCGACCCGGGAGGCGACCGTGGTGTGCGGCAGCCTGCGGCAGTGGCGGCTGGCGGTGGAACTGGACTTCGAGCCGGTCTGGGCGGCGTTCAGTGCCGGCCCGGTGGAACTGCGGTGGCGGGCAGGAGGCCGCCTTCGCCGCTGGCGCCCCGATTTCCTGGCGCGCACGGCCGATGGTGTACGTGAGGTGCTGGTGCTGAAGCCGTCCGGCCAGGAGAGCCTGCCCGCGGCGCGGCTTCAGGTACTTGAGGAGGTGGCCCGGCCGGCAGGGTGGCGGGTGCGGCAGGTCCGCGAGCCGTCGGGGGTGCGCGCGCGCAATCTCGGGTGGCTGGCGGGCTACCGCTTCCCCGAAGGCGACGAGGAGGGCCAAGGACAGGCGCTGCTGGAGGCGTTCAGGCAGCCGACGGGTCTGCGGGCGGGGGTGGCGGCGAGCGGACTGGACGAGCTGACCGGGCTGGACCTTGCCTACCGGATGCTCTGGCAACGGCGGCTGCTGTTCGATACCGCGTATCCGCTGCTGCCCGATGCCATGGCCTGGACGGCCTGAACGACCGGGAGGAGCGCATGGCGGGAACAGACGAGGGCCGGTCTGCGGGATCGCTATTCATCGGGGCGCTGGTGCGCTGGCACCAGCGCGAGTGGGAGGTGGCGGAGTGGCAGGGGCCGCTGGTCACGCTGGTGCCGCAGGACGGTGCGGAGGCGCCCCGGGCGGTGTCCTTCCGGTGGCTGGTGAGCGCGGAGGATTTCGCTGTTGTCAGCGGCGGTGCGGCACCGGCCGCGGGCGGGGCGGCACTTGAGGGGCGAGGGCGGCTGGAGGGGCAGGAGGAGGCCGAGCTGTGGCAGGCCCGCATGGTGGAGATCGATACCGGTCTGGCGCCGGGCCGAAGCGAGCATGCGCGGGGATTCGGGCCGGACACGACGCTGGCCCAGCGGTGCGCCGCGATGTCGGCGCGGCTGGCCGCCGACGGCATCCGCTGCTCCGCTCACACCCTCGCCGACAAGCGGCGCAAGTGGAAAGCGGCCGGGGAGAACCCGGTTGTGCTGCTGCCCGCAGGGCGGGAGAAACGGCCGGGTGGCTTCACCGATCCGCGGTGCCTGTCCGCCATGCAGGAGGTGGTGGCCCGGCGGGCCCACGCGTCGGATGTGACCATCGACGTGATCCGCGAGGAAGTCGAGGACCTGCTGCACTCGCGGTACGCCAAGGAACTCGGCTCGGCTGGCGTGGCGGCTCTGCTGCCCTCCCGTTCCACCTTCTACCTGCGGATGAAGGAGTCCGGCCTGGCCGATGCCCTGGGCCAGCCGACACGGTCCCGGGCCGCCCTGGCCTCCACCCCGCCGCTGCCCCATGGCGGGCGCGAGGTCGTGCTGCGGCCGGGACAGGTGACCCAGACCGACACCACGCCGCTGCGGATCCTGGCCCGCGGCGACGACGGCCGGCCCACCGCGACGGAGCTGACCTCGCTCATCGATGTGGCCAACCACACCGTGTGTGCGTTGATGATCACGCCCAGCCGCCCCCGGGACGCCGAGAGCGGGCAGGCGGGCCAGGCAACCCGGGCGATCGACCTGACCCTGATGCTGGCCCAGGCATTCGCGCCCTGGCCGGTGATGCCCGGCTGGGACCCGCTCAGTGCGGCCGCCGCCTCCAGTCTGCCGTTCGGGGCGCTGCGGGCCGCGGACGAGCGGTTCACCGAGGCCACCGCCGCCCGCCCGGTCATCCGCCCCGAGCTGATCATCTACGACCAGGGCAGCCCCTATGTGAGCGAGCACTTCACCGAGGTCTGCGACCGGCTGCGCATCGCCCGCCGCCCGGCGCGCAAGAAGACCCCGACCGACAAACCGCTCCCCGAACACTTCTTCGTCACCCTCGCGCACCGCTTCAGTCAGCACGTGACGCACGGCTGGCAGGGCCGCAGCCACAAGAAACGCGGCCGCGGCATCGACCGGATGCCGCTGTACACGATTGCCGAGCTCCAGCAGATGGCCCAGGAGTGGGTGGCGCTCGAGTACCAGCAGACCCCCGACGCGGGGCTGCGTGACCCGTTCCGTCCCCACGTCGTGCTGTCGCCCAACGAGATGTATGCGGTCCAGGTGGCCCGCAGCGGCTACCGGGCGGTGCCGCTCTCCCCTGCCGAGAACCGCTCCTTCCTGCTGCGGCAGTGGGTCCGCCCCGGCAAGGGCGGCTTCATGATCGATTATCGGATCTATCAGCCCATCGCGCAGGACGCCGGTCACTACCGCGAGATCCTTCTGCGCGGCGGCTCGAAACTGCCCGGCCGAGGCGACCAGTGGGAATGCCGCTTCAACCCTTACCACCCCGAGCGGGTGTGGCTGTACGACCACACCGCCGGCACCTGGGTGACCTGCGACTTCCGGCTGCGGCACCTGCTGCACGATCCGTGGACCGCAGACATGTGGCAGGAACACGCAGAGCGGCACCTGGCGGCCGGCGGCAGCAAGCAGGACGAGGAGGCGATCGCCCTGTCCCTGGCGCAGCGCGACCGGCGTCGTCGCAGTCGCAGGCCGCCGCCCAAGCGCAGCGGGGCCGAACCGCCCTTCCGGGGGCTGGAGTTGGAGACGGAGCAGCCGTCCCAGGACCCGTACGCGGGTCTGGAGGAGTTCGACCTGTCGACCCTGCGGCCCTACCCGGCGCTGCCCATCTCCCCCATGGCACCCCCCTCAGCACCCGCCACGTCGTTGCTGCCCGCGGGCAGCAACGACGTGGGGCCGACTTCGGGCAGCGGGCTGGCTCCGCATCCGCTCGCAGCGCTCTTCCCCGACGACGGCGACGGCAGCGGGCCGCAGGCCCTCACGGCCGAAGCACCGGCATCTGTAGACGAGGTCGTCGACGCAGAGCTCCTCGACGACCCCAATCCGGACGATGACGAGGCCGAGAACGACGTATGGAATGTGTAGGCGACCTGGGGCAGGGGCCGTGAACGACGCAGCCGCATCCGGCCCCCGCGGGGGCCGGATGCGTCCTCCGGCCCGGGGCCGGTCTGCCGGTGTCGAGGCAGGAACCGTGATGAGGGAGAAGCGTGATGAAGGCATCCGTCGAACTGCGTGATAAGCGTGAAGCCCGCCTGCGCCAGCAGCTGAGGGACACCCCGATGCGGCCTCTGCCGCTGTTCCAGCTCACCGGCTGGACCCACTTCGTCGACGAGGAGGTGAACCCGCCCGTCCTGGCGGCAGGCACCAGTCCCGCCGAGGACAGGAAGACGGACGAACAGGCCATCGCCTACCACCGGCACCTGCGGATGGTGCCCACCGACGCGATGACGCACATGCAGAAGACGGTCGTCGAGGCGGTCCACCGCAACAGCGGGAGCCGTGAGGGCCTGATGGACCATGTCATCGACGGGCCCGCGGGCACTGGCAAGACCTGCCTGCTGCGGGCGATCGGACGCACCGCCCAGCAGGAGATCGAAGTCGCCACGAACGGCCGGCAGCCCAACACGATCCCGGTGGTGCACATCACCACCCCCGCGGACCCGGAGCCGAGGGTGAACTGGATCTGGGAGATCGGCTCCTACCTGGGTCTCAACCCCGAGCCGAAGAGCCTCACGGAAGTCCTGGAGATGCGCAGGCACCAGGACGTGACCCTGTCGGTCAACTACGTCCTGGAGACGGCGCAGACCCGTCTGCTGCTCGTCGACGACATCGACCGGTCCTCGCCACAGCAACTGGCCAACGTGCTGCCCTACTTCGACTACCTGCGCGACAAGCTGGGCATCTCGCTCATCTTCTGCGGCACCGGCGCCAGCCACCTCCTGCACCAGGCCCGCATCCTGGCCCAGGACCTGACCCGGGTCAGCGCGGAGAACCGGGTACGGCTCGAACAGGCGGGCCGCCCGGCGGATCCCGTCTCGCCCTCCCCCACCGCGCTGCTGCCCGTGACCTGGCTGCACCCCCTGCCCCTGGGCCCCAAGGCCGAGGAACAGGAGATGTTCCGGCGCGTACTGGCTAGCTTCGAGGCTGACTTGAGCCTGTACCGGCTCGAGGAAAACGCCCTCAGCAAGCACGCCGCCCAACTGCACCAGCTCACCGGCGGCTACTTCAAAGCCCTCACCTACGTCATCTCCACCGCCGCCGTCATCGCGATCCACAGCGGCAGCGAGAACATCACCGAGAAAGAGCTCAAAGCAGCGACAGCCCAGCTCGGCCCCTGGCAACCAGCCGCAGGCGTGCGGTGAAGCCGGCCGGCCTCCACCGCCGCCACCGTCATCGCGATCCGAAAGCGTTGCGGCTGCTTGCGGATCGCGCTGGAGGAGATCGACGCCGCAACGGCCCCGCTCGACCCTGAAACATGGCGGGCAGCGGGCCGTTCGCCTCGTGTCATGAACTACCCGGTGGATCCGGTTTCGCCGTCGCCCGCACGAGCGCCGTCTGCCGGCACGTTGGCGTAGTCGACCCCGGGAAAGAGCCTAATGCGGCTCTCATCGACGCGGACCCTGGCCGGCCGTGGAGCGTCGTCCGAGAGGCGGCACAGCACGTCCGCTTCACGGCGGCCGTCCCTGGTGGTGTGCCAGGATCGCAACTGGCCGAAGCGGCGTTTCCCGTCGGCGGTCTCTACGAACACGGGCGGGTCCGGTGCGCGTCCCGGTCCCTCGGTGACCTGGGCGAAGAAGCCTTCCTGGCGCAGCCGGGTGCACAGGTCCACCAGTGAGGATGCCTGGGTTCTTCCCAGTTCCATGCCGATCTCGAAGTGCTCTTGAAGACCGAGGGAGGACAGGTTCGCGCTGCCGAAGTAGCCGGTGGCGCGGTCGGCGACCACGAACTTTGCGTGCATGATGCCGGGGTTGGCCCCGGTCCACCAGTACAAGGACGTTCTTCCGTAGTCGGCGCAGTCTTTGACGAGGTCGGTCAGGGGTTGGGCCCGGCTGCTCGGGTCGTGGGCGTAGAAGTGGACGGCGACCTGGCGCTCGGCGACGGCGGGCAGCAGGACCTCGCGCAGTAGGTCGCAGCCGTGGCGGTTCCAGAAGGGGCCGCCGATGTGGAGTTCGCTGTTGGCTCCGGCGATGACGTCCTGGACTAGCAGGTCCAGGCGTCGGACGGGGGGCGCTACGAGGTGGGCGGCGGCTCGGGGGGTGGTGAACACCAGGGGGCGCTCGGATGGTGGTGCTGCGGGCGGTGGGTCAAGGCCGTCCAAGACGTCCAGGAGCACCTGGAGTTGGGAGAGGCGGGCAGGGACGAGCCCTGCGTGCCGGCCTGAGCCCAGTAGGCCGCACTCGGCGGCGAGCTGGCGTACGGCGGTAGCGTGATCGTCTGCGACCCCGTGGACGCGGAGGGCGTCAAGGGTGTCGGCTCTGGCGATCTCCCGTGTCCATTCGGCGGCTGCCGCGTAGCTGCCCGCGAGGCGCTCCAGGAGCTGGGCGAGCGGGACCAGCGGTCGCAGTTCGTCGGTCATGTGTGGCTCAAGGCGGCGGTGTGGCGGAGGAACTCTGCGGCGAGGCCCCGGTCGAGGTCGTCGTTGAACAGCTGGCAGCCGAAGGTGAGGTAGACGCAGCGTTCGCAGCATCGTGGTGAGGACTGATGGCACAGCGGGTCGTTCTCGCAGCTGAGCACGGAGTCGGCGGTGCTCTCCAGCCAGCTGAGCACGCGGTTGCTGAGCAGGGTCCACAGTGATCCGAGGGTGAATTCACGGACGTTGTCGGCGTAGATGGCGACGGTGAGTGCCTTCGTGACGACCCATTCGGCGAGCGTGTTCTCGGCCAGTCCTACTTGGCCGTCGTCCAGGGAGCGAAGCAGGAGGTGGCCGAGGGTGTGGATGACCGTGTGCACGGTTGCTGCCGCGCGGGCGGCTTCCGGGTCGTCCTGGTCCGTGAACAGTTCCAGCAGCCGCCGGCGGGCCGCCGATTCGTCTTCGGCCACCCCGGCGGTGAGTCCTTTGGCGTTCAGGAATGACAGGACGGAACGTGCGGAGAAGGTGACCAGGAGGGCTTCGGTGTCTGATGCTGCGACGTAGACCGGGTACTTTCCGTCGTGGTGGTACTTGTTGTGGAAGCCGGTCAGGACGCCCCGTTCGGGCTCGTGCTCTTCTCTGGTGTAGCCGAAGGCGACTCGGGCTACGGGGAACTCCCAGGTGACCGCGATCTCTGCGATCCCCAGGGTGCGGGCCTGCTCGCGGGCGCGTTCCGTGGTCTGCTGGGCCAGCCGGTCCTGGAGTTCGGCGAAGCGTGCACACTGGTCGTCGAGGGTGATGCGCTGGATCTGGGCGGGGTCGAAGACGGCTGCGCGTTCCACGAAAGGGCGGTCTGCACCGAGCAGTTCCCACCGCGCGTTGTCGGCGTCCGTACTGGGCAGAGCAGCCAGGCCGCTCTCCTCGGGGCCCATCATTCTTCGGATCTGCTCGATTGCCTCCTCACCCATATGGATCTGGCGCAGTTGTTGTTCTTTTTGCTGCCATTCCTGCGGGGACAGGCGCGACACCGTGACGGTCTGGGCGGCGTCGCCGAGGCCCTGGGCCGTGGAGTCGATCAGGTTGAGGTAGTGGGCGGCCGCGATCCGGCCGCGCTGGGGGTGGCGCTGGTACTGCCGGAACTCGGAGTTGTCGATGTTGACGAGTTGGAGGGCGTGGACCTGGTAGGCACGGGTGTCGTTGAACGTCCTTGCCCGCATCATGGCTCGGCCGGCGGCGTCCTTCCATTCGCAGCCGCAGGGGGACTGCGAGGTGCCCTGGAGCTTCGCGCCGCCGCAGCCTGGCCCGACGCAGCGCCAGAGGGCGGTGACGAAGCTTCCCGTGTTCTCGAACACGATGTGGTCGTAGCCATGCGCGGGAACACGGCACTTGGGCACGTACATGGGGCGGATGCGTCCGCAGTTGTGCGCGTTGAAGTACGGGAGTTGCCGCAGCGGTGCGCTGCAGGTGCGGCACCGAGGGTCGGCCGCGAGTTGCTGGGCCTTCACGTAGGTGCGCACGCGGCGGCAGGAGCGGCGGACGCATTCGAGGACGAGCGGGAATACCTCGAAGCGGACGAGGTCGGGACTGACCAGGACGAAATTCTGCCGTAGTCGGCCCTGCGGCACGGGCAGGGCAGCTCTGGCGTCTTCGCTCCAGCGCTCCAGGTAGCGGGAGATTTCGTCGTAGATGACGTCTTCGTTGAGTTTTTTGACCACGTCCCCGTCGACTGCCTGGACCCTGCCTCGCAGCCGCTGTTCGTGGCGGAAGACCGCACCGGGCAGGAAGGCGGTCATGGCCTGGCTACGGCTGCGGTTCATCCTCGCCCCCCTTGCTGTCGGCGGTGTTGGTGGCTAGCGCCTTGAAGGCGTCCTGGCTGCTGGTCAGTGACTGGAACTCTGTGCTCTTGTCAATGTCGCGGAAGCTGGTGAGCGGCTGTTGGAGGAACAGGTAGGCGGTGCGCTTTTCCTCTGCGCCCTTGTTGAGGTTGGGGCGTTCCTCCTGCCGCCAGGTGTCCATGATCCGCGCAACGAGGTCGTTCTCCAGGCCGCGCCCGTTGACGCCCTCCACGCGCTCGCGATAGCAGGCTGGGATGCGTCGTTCCAGCCAGGGGTCGAGAAGTGGTCGTTGGGCGCTCCACCAGCGCTTGAAGTCTTTGGAGTAGTCAGCTCCTTCCGGTGGTGGCTTCAGCGCGGGGTCGCGGGCGGCGTCGTGGAGCAGCGCCAGCACGATGCCGGGCAGGGTGCGTCGGGCTGCGAAGTAGGCGTACTTGTTGACGGGCACGGGGGTGACCATGCGGTCGAGCAGGCGGTGGTAGCTCAGGAAGTTGGAGAACATGGAGCGTTCGCGGCGCGAGACGGGGTCGTAGACGGTGACGACGAGGCCTGCGTGGGTGCGCCCGGCCCGGGCGGTGACCTGGATGTAGTCGGCGGCGGTCGGCGGCATGCCGGCCAGGACCAGGAGGTTGAGACGCTCGAGGTCCACCCCGTGGCTGAGCACGCTGGTGCCGACCAGGGCGCGCAGCCGCTCCCCTCGCGGGGTGTCCAGGTCCTCGCGTTGGACCCGGGCGATGGCCGCGGCGAGGTCGGGGACCGGGACTTCGCCGGTGAGCACCGCGTGCTCGACGCGGTCGAGTCCGGCGTGCTGCAGGTCGTCGGAGAGCTGGCCGAGCTCCTCGTCGAGCTGGGTGCCGTGCTGCTTGCTGTTCACATAGGCCAAGGAGACCTCGTACGGGAAGAGGAGCCGTGGGAGGTCCGAGTCGGGTAGCCCGTGCAGGGCGAGGCGCTCACGCAGGGCCTTGGGCTCCTCCTGGAGCCGGGCGATCTCGGTGAGGAGCTCGCCCTGCACGATCGCGGCGACATCGGCTTTGCGGCGCTTGTGCGGGAGCACGCCGATGTGAACACGCCGGAAGTCGGGCCGGGTGGTGGTGTAGAAGCTCTCGCCGAGTGTCCATCCCGGTGCGGGGAAGGCGCGGGGACGGCGGCCGTAGAGCTGGCGGAGCTGGTCCTGGTACTGCTCGATGGTGGCGGAGGCGCCCAGTACCTTGCTGGGCAGGCCGCTGCCTGCTCCTGACTGGAGTTCGGCGATCAGGCCTTCGTAGTGCGCGTTGAACGCGCCGAGCTCCTCCTTGAGGAGGTGCATCTCGTCCTGCACCGTCAGTGCCGGTACCGGGTCCTTGATCGGGCGGGCCGGCGGGTAGCCCTGGCTCGGCGCGGTGCAGTGGCTCGGTCCGGCCAGGCAGGCTCCAAAACGCGGGAAGGAGAAGTAGCCGTGCTCGGCGCAGCGGTGCCTCGGTCCGTGCTGGAACGCGGTGAACTCGGGGAACCAGCTGTGCCCGGTGAGTTTGTCGACAGTGGAGATGACGATCGCCGGCAGGGTGCGATAGACCTCGACGTCGCTCACGTGCAGGGGCAGGATCCGCTGGCAGGCGGCGCACTCGTGATGCAAACGGACCGCGTCGGTGTCCAGGCGTAGCTCTACGCTGTCGCGATCGCAGTAGGGGCAGGTGATCACGAGCCGGTCGCGCAGGTGGTCTTCGGTGAAGGTCCCCGTCCGGGTGGCGGCGGCCTCGGTCTCCCAGCCGCGCCACCAGCCCCGCTCCCAGTGGAGGTCGTTGGGGCTGCCCGCCCCGCCGGCCAGGTAGCCGAGCGCGAAGGGGTCGTCGTGGGGGGATCCGATCCCGCGCTCGGCGCGGAGTTCTTCGGCGGCGATCAGCATGCGCAGGGTGCGGTCGAGTTGCTGCACGCTGAGCATGCGCAGCGGGAAGCGCAGCCAGGCGGTGACCCCTGCGTGTTTTCCTCGCAGCCGGTCGTAGAACAGGGCCGTGAGGATCAGTCCCAGGTATGCCTCGGTCTTCCCGCCGCCTGCGGGGAACCACAGTACGTCGGTGTGGTCGAGTTCAGCGCGCAGGTCTGCCCGCTGCGGGTGTTCGCGCACGGCGAGTGCCGGCAGGTGGGAGACGATGTAGACCAGCTGGAAGAGACGCCAACTGTCGTATGGGCGGCCGTCGTTGACGCGGGCGAAGACCTCGTTGGCGAGCTGGAAGGCGCGCTTGAGGTCCGGGTCCAGGTCCAGGCACTCGCGGCCGAGGCCGAACCGCCTGGCCTCGTCGTCGAACTGGGCGCGGTCGGCTTCGATGGCCTTGTGGTGCGGCAATTGCTCAGCAGCACGGCAGGCTGTGGCGAACTCCCGGGCGTAGCGGGCCATCGCGACCTCGACGGAGTCCAGAATCGGGGCCGGGTCGTCGGCGAGCTCGCGCCACCGCGGGTGCCGCACCCCGGCTTGGCGAGGCACGACGGTGCGTTGGACGTGGACGGGCAGGGTCTCGGTCCGCAGGCCGACGCCGTGGGGAACTGCTGCGCAGCCGGTGCCGCGACCGATCACCTCCGCCAGTTCCTCCAGGCGGTAGTCACGTGGGGCGAGGTGGAAGCGCTGAGGCACGATGCTGATGCCGTCCCCGGGCAGGACCGCGAAGCGGCAGTCGTACACGGAGAGGTCCTGCCAGTCGCTCTGCGCCGTGTCGCTCTGGTTGTGCAGGGAGACGCGTATGAGGTGGTCGCCGCCGTCCAGGGCCTGGGCGTGCGCGGACAGCACCAGCTGGGGTGCGCAAGGGGCCGCGTCGCGGTCCAGCAGTGCCGCGACGTGGTGGTGGAATGCCTCCTCGTCGGCCATGGCCTCGGCGGGGAGCACGTTGCGCCTGCGCCGCCCCTGGCGACCCTGCGGCCCCGCGGTGAGCGGGCGACGGGCCTCGGGGCGGGCGAAGTGCGCGTCCACCGCGCGGCGGACCGCCCGGTCCAGCACCTGCTGGGCCTTGCTGAGCGCGGGCGGATCGAGGTCGCCTTCCCCGAGCGGCACTTCAATCACCAGGTCCGGCACGTGAACGTCGCGGCGGCGCCAGACGCCCAGCAGCTCTCCCGGCCGGGCCTGTGCGCCGGAGGGGCCTTCGTCGCCGCGCAGGTACTCCATGTGCTCGGCGTAGCTGGCGATGTCCTCCAGGTACAGGGCGAATCGGCAGTGGACGGCGAGCTGTGCGGTCCTGCGGCCGGGGGCGGTGCGCACCCGGAAGTCGAGTGCCAGGACCGGGGGCGCCTGCGTGCCGCGCAGGGATTCGACGGGCCGGCGGCCCGGGTCGGCCGTCGCCTCGTCTGGTGCCGGGGGTTGCTGCGGCGGTACCGCGACGGCGGGCAGCACGCCGACGACGACGTGGTCGCGTGGTGTCCACGGGGGTTTGTGCGGGGCGCCGCTGCGGTCGGCGAGCCTGTCGGCGAGGACCTGCGTCAGGTGGTCGATCAGCGCCGTCTCCCGCTGATTGTCCGCAGCGCTGTCGGGGTGCGGCGCCAGCGGGTTGTTGCGGGCATCGTTCACGGCGCCTCCTGTGGTGAGCTGCTTGCGCTGCGGGGGCCTGGCACGCGGCCCAGGACGGTTGTGGACACGCTCTTCTGGCCGCCGACGCTGCGGACGACGACCAGGTCGAACTCCTCGAGGACCTCTGAGACGTCGATCCCGGAGCACAGTGTCTTCAGCTGGCGCAGCGCGGGGCCTTCCGTGCCCCGTGCGGCCTCGGTCATCGCCGCCGCCGCGGTGTGGCCCAGCGCCCGGTGTAAGCGGCGTAGTTCCTCCGCCATACGGGCCAGGCGCTGCCAGGTGCCTCCTGCGGTCAGGCGGGTGTCCCGGGCCAGCAGGGCAACCCGGTGGATGTCTTGCGGGTCCTCCGGGGCGATGACGCTGCCGTCGGCCCATTTGCTCACGGCCTGCCATGACGAGACCTCGCTCCCGAGGTTCTTCAGGGCGGTGAGCACGTTTGGCCACGACCCTCGTTGCTCGTGCACGGTGGTGATGGCCTGGCGGAAGAAGCCGATCATCGTGTCCATGGCGGTCACTTCGGCGCTGTCGTGCATCACCATGACGAGCCGGTCGTGGAGTCTGGACTGCCCGTCGCCGCGTGCGCGCAGGAGCCGGCTGCCGGGGGTGAGTGCGGTCACGGGCACCCTGGCGTAGCGCTGGCCGATGAGGACGTCGACCTGCTCGTCGCTGCGCAGCCAGAGCACTGCCCCTTCGGGTTCGGTGAGCACGGCCGTGGCCGGCACCGGGTCGTCCGCAGCCGCCACCGCTGTGGCGCTGCGGCCGGAGTCCGCCGAGGTGCCGATGGCCCTGGCCGGGGCGTCGTAGTCCTCGAAGAGCGCTGAGAGGTCGAGGGCGAGCCGACTGTCGTGCTGGGGCGGCTCTTCTGGTGCGGTGGACGGTCTGGAGAGGTCGACGGGGCCGTACGCGACGGGCAGCGGGGGCGTCACCCGCTCTGGTACCTCGCCCAGCCTCAGCACCGCGGCGGTCTGGCGTATCTGCTCGTGCCAGCCGTGCAGCGCGCGGTCGGCTGAACGCTCCAGCCAGGTGTACTCGCTTTGCTCTACAACGGCGAGGTGTTCATCGGCAGCACCGGAGAACAGCACGCCGGTGCGTGAGGCCGCGGGGACACCGAGGTGGAGCTCGAGCCTCGGCGAGGCGTCCCAGGGCAGGCGTTCCGTATAGGGCATCACATGCAGCGTTCCGGCTCCCCTGCTGGCGGCGGGCCCGGACCGGGGAGCGAGCAGCAGGGAGTCGGCGTCACCGCCGAGCGTGTCGGCCAGCTCCTCGGCGACAGCGGCGGCGGCAGAGCGGGAGCGGGTGCGGACGAGAACGGGGACGTCTGCCCGGTCGGCCCGTGCCCAGGCGATCAGCGCAAGCAGCAGGTCCCGGCGGGGGTTGTCGTCGTAGAGCAGTTCATACAGGTCCAGCACGCTGCGCCGGAGGTCGGGCCATTGGGTTTCGCGGAACAGCCCCCACGGCCCGGCCCGGCCCTCCAATGTCCCGCGGGACACCGACCGGGCCAGCGCCCGTGCGCCGCTGCCGCGCCCCATCAGCACCTGCCAGGCGTCTTGCTTTCCGATCGAACCCCAGCTGCACCACAGCAGGTTGAGCAGGCGCACGGCGTCGGCGATCGGCTGCGGCCAGGGCTCCGACGTATGGATACGCCGTGCTGCAACCACACCCGCCACGACGGTCCGGTACAGCTCGGCGAGCTGCTCGTGGCGGTATACCGCCACGCTTGGTGCGGCTGCCGGGCGATGGGCGAGGAGGGCGTTGCTGGTCAGGGGGCCGTATGCGGAGCGGTGTCCGAGGGTGTGCCGCACGTCGGTGCGCAGCGCGGGAGTCCACGGCCATTGGGTCCAGGCCCTGCTGCTGCCCGGCTGGGTGCCCAGGTCGGCGACGCCTACGACGCGAGCGGCGTCGTGCTCGCTCGCCCAGGCCAACGCGCGCTCCCAGGACTGGTCGTTGGCCATGCTGGTGCGGTCGATGACGACGGTGCCGACGCTGCTCCCCAGCGAGGGCCTGCCGAGCGCGGTGTTGAGGTAGAACAGTCCCGAGGGCGAGTCGACAGCCCTGGTGATCCTTCCTTGGAGGTCAACAACCCGCCCGTCACCGCGGATTCTCTGCATGCGCAGGGCTCGCGAGAGGTTCTGTCGGCCGATCGCGAGCTGTGCCAGCCGTACGGTGACGTTGGTGCGCAATCCGACGACAACCACCGGTCCGTCAGGGACCGGACAGGGCGATCCGCCGGTCAGCTCTGCGCCGCGCCGTATGAGCTGGAGGTAGATCCCGATCAGCACGGCCAGGTCGTGCCGCCCGCGCGGGAGTCCCAGGTACACGCTGTGTTGGTCGCTCGATAAGGCGCGGGACAGCAGGGTCAGGGTGGCGCGGTCCAGTGGACCGAGATCGACGGTGCGGCCGCGGTCCGTCATACGAAGGGCCTGCACGCGCTCGAAGAAGTCGGCCGGGTCTGCGTCGGGAGGGACGAGACAGTCCAGATACGTCACGCGTGCCATCACCCACCTGGTATCCCCCCACTACCTGCCGCTACAGTAACGCACGTTGACAGGCCGTCACCTGCTCCTGCCCAATCCGAGGGCGGTGGATCCGGGTTCGGACCACCGGGGGCGTACACATGAACGAGAAGCCAGGGGCGGGCCTTCCCCCGGTGTCACTTCTCGAGGCCGGGCCGGCGCCAGTGGAGTGGAGCCGGATCGCCGAGCACGAGTCGTGGCGCAAGGAGGTGCACCGGCCCGCGACCTACGTACACAAGTGGTGGGCGAGGCGCCTGGGCAGCGTCGCACGCCACTTACTGTTGGCTGCGGTGTCCGGGCCGGACGACTCTGTTGCGGACGCCGCGGCCAGGCTGCGGGGGCTCGTCGTCTATGATCCATTCGCCGGATCGGGCACCACCCTCGTCGAGGCGGCCAAACTCGGGGCCGCCGTTGTCGGTCGCGACATCAACCCCGTCGCGACGCTCACCCAGCGGCAGGCGCTGCAACCATGGGATCTAGAGGTGCTCGCGGACCTCTTCGGGCAGGTCGTCAGGAAGTGCGCCCGTCCCGTCCAGGAATTGCACCGCACCGCCTCCAACGAACCGGTTCTGCACTACTTCTGGGTCGCCCTCGCGTACTGCCCGGAGTGCGGCGAGGACGTGGAGCTCTTCACCACCCGAGTGTTCGCCCGCCATGCATACCCGCGCCGATTCCCGCGCGCCCAGGCCGTATGCCCGGGCTGCCGGGGCGTCTGCGTCACCGACCTGAGCAAGGACGAGAGGGGGCACTGTCCCGCCTGCGGCATGGCCTTCTCGTTCCAAGGGGCCGCCCGTGGACGATTCATGACGTGCCGTCACGGTCACCGCACCCCTGTCATTGCCGCGCTGAACGGCGCCGTCCCGGAGCGGCGCATGTACGCGAAGCTGGTGCTGCGCGCCGACGGCCAGCGTGAGTACCGGGCGATCGACGACTTCGACCTCTGCCTGTACGACAAGGCAGCGAAGTCCCTCGCCGACACATCCCCCGATGAGCTCGTACGCCCGCTCGGCGCGCTGGAGGAAGGCGTCAGCACCATCCAGGCGCTGCGCTGGGGGTACGACTCCTGGGAGCGGTTCTTCAACGAGCGCCAGCGCTACAGCCTGGGACTGATCGGCGCGGCGCTGCGCGATCTCCCCGGGGCGTCCGCGGAACGCGAGGCGCTCATCGCATCGTTCGGCAGAACCGTCGAACACCACAACCTGTTCTGCTCTTACAAGGGGGAGGGCACCGGCCCGGTCCGCTCGGTCTTCCACAACCACGTACTGCGACCGGAGCGGTGCAGCGTCGAAGGAGACCCCTGGGGCGCCCAGGGGGGATCGGCCGGGTTCTCCGGGGTGCTCACCCGGCTGCACAAAGCAGCCCAGTACAAGAGCACCCCGTTGGACTTCAGGGCCGAGGCCGGCCGGATCCTCGCCGTCGACCAGTCCTCGCTGCCCGTCGCCCGCCCCCTGAGCACGACGTGGCAGCAGTTCGTGCGGAATCCCGCAACGGCCTACACCACCACCGGCGACGCCTCACAGACGGATCTCCCCGACAACAGCGTGGACCTCATCGTCACCGACCCCCCCTACGTCGACAACGTCCACTACTCGGAACTGGCCGACTTCTTCCACGCGTGGCTCAGCGCCATGCGCCCCTACCAGGGCTACCCGGACATGCCCAGCACCCGGGCCGTCCAGGAAGTACAGAACGCCGCCCCTGACGGATTCCAAGCCACCGCAGCCCGTGTCTGGCGCGAGTGTCGGCGCGTCCTCAAGCCCGGCGGCTGCCTCCTGTTCAGCTTCCACCAGTCGCAGACCACGGGCTGGTGCGCTCTTATGCGGTCGCTGTCCGACGCCGGCTTCACCGTTACCACCACCCGCGCCGTGATCGCCGAAGTGGCGACCAGTCTCTCCAAGACCGCAGCGGCGGAGCCCAACCGCATCGACGTCATCGTGCTGTGCCGGGACGCCGCGGGCACGTCTGCAGGGGCAGCCCCCGACCTCGACCAGGCCGCCGCGCAGGCGCTGTCGGAAATCCAGGGCCTTAGGGGAGCCGGGCTGCGGGTGGGTCCCGGCGATGTCCGCACCGCCGTACGCGCCGCGGTCTTGGCGACAGGAACACGCCAGGTGGCCGCCGACTGGGAGACCCTGCAAGCAGAGGCAGACCAGCGAGCCACGGCGGCGGTAGCGGAATTCCACACCACCTGACTCCTGCGAGCCGGTGCCAGCCAGCCTCGCCCGGGCCAACGGGGGGAACCGGGTACTGCCCCAACACGCGGAGCGCCCAGGCGGCTCCCCGCCCTCGCACTGCTGCCGGTCGCCTGCCGAGGGATGGGCGGCCGCGTCGCACTGCTCACGGCCATCGCCGTGGTCCGGCTCAGGGTCGGAAGCGGTCCTGCGGCGGCGTTGCGCGGAAGAAGGCGTCCAGGGGTTCGTCGACGGCGCCTTCGCGGCCGGTGCCGGAGGCAGCGGCGTCGAGGAAGGGTGCAAGGTCTTCAGTGCCGCAGGGGGTGAGGACGAGCCAGCGCAGGATGACCTGCCGCACGATCAGCCTGAGCTCACGCAGGGCGGCCAGCTTCTTGCCCTCGTCCTGATCCTTGAGGACGTCTCCGTGCACGTACTTGGAACGCGCGCTGTACGCCTCCTGCACGCTTGTCTCGACCTGCTCGCGCAGGGACGGGGTGAGGAACAGGGCAGCTGCACGGGACCGGATCTTTTCGCTGATGCCCTCATGCTGGTCGTTAGGACTGGCCATCAGGGCTTCCAGCGCGATGACGTAGTCCAAGTGCAGCTCGTCGGCCTCCTGCTCCCACACGCCGTAGTCGCTGTGGGTGCGCTGGTATGCCTGCAGCAGGTGCCGGGCTGCGCGCTCCAAGCGCAGGGCGCGCCTCCTGGGCAGCCTTCGGCTGCTGGTGGTGCCGTCCATGACGGCGTCGATCTTTGCAGTCACGGCGGCGCAGAAGGCTTGCAGGCGCGGGAGTTGTCCCCACGTAACGTCGAAGCTGCCCGTCTCGCGGACTTCGACTTCCTTGTACCCGCCATCGTGGTTCTCGTAGATCTGGAGAGTGGTGGGCACGTGGTTTGGGTGCAGCCCGAACTCGCGGCCGCGCTCGACGTCGAACACCGCATCGACATGGAGGAGTTCAGGGCTCCACAGGATCAGTGGCAGCAGCGCCCTCCAGTGCCGGGCTTCCGGCCGCGGGCCGCTGAAATCGAACCAGGGTAGGCCGCTGCGGTCCGATGTACGGTCCGGATCGGGGGCGTGGACGAACGGTGCGCCGGCCAGGAGACGGAGGTCGAGCCCGCCCGGCTGGAGGCCGTGGAGGGCGGGCATCGGGCCCAACTGCCTCAGTTCGTCGGCGGTGAAGGTCTGCAGGGTGTACCGGCCCAGCGGGATCCGTGTCCCCTCGGGGAGTTCGCCGCTCAGCAACAGCCAGTCCTCCACTGCCGGCGCGGGCGCCGTACAGAAAGCGACGAAGCTGTCCGCAACCTCTTCCACCGGCACCGTCGCCCCCTGGGCAACCAGACGGGTCGCGTCCCCGAGCCCTGATCCGCCCAGGAGCGTGGACCATCGGGGCACCCAGTCACCATCAGCCTTGCCGTACAGGTCGCGGTGTTCGGATTTCGGTGCAGCGCCCACCACCGCGTTGACCACGGCATCGAACTCCGGCTGCGTCGACAGCGCTGCATCGGTGATCGCCTGGGGTATCGAGGGCAGGTCTCGTGCCTGCTCAAGCCAGGCGAGGACGGCCTGACGCAGTGGGGCGGTGTCTTCCATGCGGCACGAAAATAGCGCACCTTCACCGCCCGCGAGACCCAACCACCTGGCCACCGCTGACGGTCGCGTTCGGCGTCGCCTGCGGGGGGCCTCTGGATAGAGGCCCCCCGCAGGCGTGCTCAATCGCTCTTACCCGGTAGTCGTGACACCGAGCTTCAGCCGCTGTCCGTTCTTGTTGGTAGGGCCGCCGCGAGCGAACTGCGAGCGCTGCGCGCCCGCGTTGCTCGTCGAGCGGCCCCGGCCTGACGGGGGCTCGCGTTTGATCCGGTGGTTCTGCTCGTCCCGGATGAACTGCTCGGCGGGCTCGTTCAGGTTCTTGAAGAGTTCGTTGTCGTACCAGGAGTGCCTCTTGTCCCACACCCGGGACAGAGCGTCCAGCCAGTCCTGGTGCTCACGCTCGGGCACGTCGCAGACCGTGAGGAAGGACAGCATCTGGTCCTTGCTGAGCATGGTGGTGCCGTCGAGCATGCGGCGCATCGTGCTGCGCGGCAGACGCCCCAGGCCAGCCCGGCGTTCCATCTCGCGCAGTGGCATCGCACCGGCCCGGTGGTACATCTCGCGCAGAGCGGCACGTAGTTCCGCCGCGTTCTCGACCAGTCGGGGTCGGGGAGCACTGCCGAGCACGTGCATAATGCTGTGCTCCACGGCACGCGCGTGGCGCCAGCGGCGACGGGCCTGCTCCAACGATTGGCCGCAGGCCACGGCATACGCCTCCACCACCGGCAGGCGCGGGACGCGCTCACCGCTCGCAGCGCGCTGCAGCGTGGTGGCCGAGTACGCGTTGCCGGTCCTCGCCGCGAGCTCGGCATACGTGAGCTGGGCGTTGGTACGGATCTCTCGCAGCCACCCGGCGAGAGCCAGGAGCCCCAGGTTGAGCGTGGCGATCGGCTTCTCAGGACGTCCCATGACGCCCCTCAAACTATCGGCAGGGGCAGCGGGGCCCGGCGGCCGAAGCGCAGTGTCACCACGGCCCCCACCGCGATCAGACCGGCACCGGCGAGCAGTCGGAGGACGGTGCCCGGATCCATGCCGCCCCACGCGAGTGCGACGCTGGTCAGGACGATGACGATGATGACGGCGGTCTCGGTTCCGGTGAGACGGTGCAGGGCGGGCGTACAGCCCCCCGCGGCATGGCGTTTGCGGCTCATGCGAACTCCCTGTTGTGATCAGGCGGCTGCACTCGTGGGTGTTGCCGCCGGCGGCTGCGGACTCCTCACCACACCTGGACGGTGGCACGTCCAAGGGGTCTAAGTGCCATGGTGCCCTACCGCCTGCAGGGACCCCAGCAGTTGATGCGTCTACGGGCCCCTTGGCAGTTCTGTTAGCAGGCTCCGTAAGCAATCCACGCGGATCAGTCCCGCTGACCTGCAATGTTCTGGCGCGGTGTACGGAGCTCCGTACGGTTGATGCGCCTGCGACCCAGCTTCGGCACGGCGCGCTTGCACCCCTACAGGTAGGGATGCGACGCTCCAAATGACAGGTTCCAACTCCCCCGGCGGCTGCGGACTCCTCCCTACCGATCGGGACAGAACCTTCGGGCACCGGCGTGCGTGGCAGCACCCGGCCCAACCCTGAGGGCCGACCTGTGACCAGGTCGGCCCTCTGTCATGCCGTGGAGACGGTGAAAGACAGCACGGTGTTGCGGGCGGGTGCTCGTGCGGTGGGGCGGCGCAGCCCCACTCGTACAGAACTCGTAAGCCCCGTACCGGGATCCCAAGTCGGGCAGGATGCCGTCGGTCCATGCCTCGTCCAAGCCCGCCGCGTCGCCGACCGCCCAGGCGCCCAGATGCAACCGGGCGAGATCGCCCAGGAGTTCACCGGCCGGTCGCTCGGACCTCGCTGACGTCATGTCCACAGCCCAGGAGCTGGCAGTGACACCCACCGGGAAGCGGTCCGACGGGCACCTTGCCAGGTCCTCCTCCTGATCACGGATACACAGAGATCAACCTCCTTGCACGAGGCCAGCCAAACAGCCTGTCACCACCGACCACGCCGCAGCCGCGCTCTTGGCCCACCTCACTCCCCAACACCACCACACCCCCCTGACCAGCACAGACTCGCTCCGCCTGATCCACCCGGCAATAGCGAATCCTGCGACGATCACCAGATTCCGGAACGATCACTGAACTCGCACTTCAGATGGC
>NZ_BMVW01000030.1 GCF_014650915.1 Streptomyces poonensis
ACCGGCTCGCTGACCATCGCGGCCTCTCAGCTCGTCCTGTGGTCCGTCGTCAAGGACGGCAACGATCCCGGATACTGGCTCCTCGCCCTGGCCCTCTTCATCGGCGGCCTCGGCCTCGGGCTCGCCGCGCCCGTTCTCGTCAACGTCGTCCTCGCCGGCGTGCCCGGGCGCAACGCGGGCGCCGCGGGCGGAGTGCTGTCCACCGTCAACCAGATCGGCGGCGCCGTCGGCATCGCCGTGCTCGGCACGGTCTTCTTCACCTCCGTCACCGGTTCGGCCGTCGGCGGAGCACCGGCGCTGCCCGACTACGGTCACGCGCTCGGCATCGTCCTGATCGTCTCAGCCGCGCTCTACCTCATCACGGCACTCGTGATGCTCGCACTCCCGAAAGCCGCAGTCGAGCACGCCGAGTAGAGGTTTCGTTTGACCAGCGGTGTTTACGGTTGAGTGGGATGTTGGCGGTCGGTTTCCCGCTTAACCGTAAAAAGCTGTCTCCAGGGTGGTGGCGGAAGTCCACTGGTCGGTCCGGAGGTGCCAAGTCCCTACAGATGAAGCTGGTCGCGATAACGCCCGACTGCCCTGATCCGCTGCCTTTGGCGGCCTTCTACCGACAGGCCACCGGCCTCGCTGCCCGCGAAGTCGGATGCCGACTTCGCGAGCCGATCTCAACCTGCCTGGCACCGCAACTCCCCGGAACTTGCCCACACATGACTGGGCCCCAGCCTTACTTGCCTACAGGAAGGCGGGACTGCCTCCACATCGCAGAGCTCCCGGCGGTGCAGGTCCTGCGCACGATGTGGGTGCAGAACGACCACCGCACTGTGACCGAGGCCGGGGCGGAGGTGAAGCGGCGGGAGAGCAGAGACCTTCCGCCCGGCAGGCTGCGGCTGGCCTCTCCGTACGACACCGCCGCACGCTACGGCCTCAAACAGGGCTCCTGGTGGACCGGCTACAAGATTCACATCAGCGACTCCTGCGACGATCCCGATGAACAGGACTCGGCCGCCGGCGACCAGGCGCTGATCCCCGGAGCCGACGGACCGCCGCCGCGCTTGATCACCAACATAGCGACCACCGATGCCACAGTGACCGACGCGGAAATGACCGAACCGGTCCATCACATGCTCGCCGCTCGCGATCTCCTGCCCGACGAGCACTTCCCCGACTCCGGTTACGCCTCCGCCGAGTTGATTGTGGGCATGCGGAAGAACTTCGGCGTCACTCTGGTCATCCCGGTGCTGATGAACAGCTCACCTCAGGCGCGTGCCGGTGCCGGCTTCGACCGCACCGCGTTCGCCATCGACTGGGACAAGCGGCAGGCCACCTGCCCACGCGGGGACACCAGCACCTGGTGGAGCCCCGCCACCCCGCGTGGCACCGAAGCCATCGTCATCAAGTTCGGCAAGGAGACATGCCGACCCTGCACGGTGCGCGACCAGTGCACCCGCTCGAAGACCGGCGGCCGGGCCCTCTCTGCAACCCCGCGAGCTGCAAGAAGTCCTCGACCAGGCCCGCCTCCAGCAGGGCGATGAGCAGTGGCGAGCCACGTACGGAATCCGCGCGGGCGTCGAAGGAACCATCCACCAGGCCGTCGCGGTCACCGGGATAAGACGCGCCCGCTGCCTCGGTCTTCGAACTCGCCACGTGAGCGAATAAGCCAGCAGGATCGGTGACAGGTGTGGCCGCCGACTCGCTGCTCGCCGTGTCACCGCTCTCCGCCGGCTCGCTGTTCATCGTGTCGTCTCCGCGTTGTTCGCAGCGCCGCCGTCGTTCCTGTCAAGCCGCAGTTCTCTTCGCAACCCGCCGATTCGCACGGCTCGCCCAGGCCGCTGTGCGTCCTGAACGCCCGCAGGCCAGGGCTGACCCGTCACCTCGCGCGTCCAGGGACCCGGTCACCGCAGCAGGAAGCCGGCCAGGTAGCCGAGGGCGTTGACCGCCCAGTGCAGGCCCATGGGGGCCAGCAGGCTGCCGCTGCGGCGCCGCAGCTCGCAGAAGAGCACCCCCGCGCCCGTGGTGAACACCACCGTGGCCGCGACAGCGGTGACGACACCGAGCGCGGAGTCGCCGAACACAGGCGCCAGGGCGGGCTTCGCCGCCGCCAGGCCCAGCGACGGCAGGATGTGCCACAACCCGAACAACGCGCTCGACACAGCCGTCGCCCACACCGCACCCCGCGCCCGGCGCACCAGCCCGTACAGCACACCCCGGAAGGCGACCTCCTCCAGCAGCACCGTCCCGAGCGGAACCGTGAGCAGCACGCGGAGGGCCACCTGGCCGCCGGTCAGCTCGCTGTAGCGGTCGTCCGCGAACAGGGCCCGGGTCAACGGCACCAGCATGCCGGCCGCGTACACCACGGTGACCAGGGCGATCAGCACCATCGCCCAGCGCGCGCCGCGCCCGAGCGCGGCCGGGTCCAGGCCCGCGTCCGCCCAGGTGCCCCCGGCACAGAAGAGCACTGCCGGCAGCAGTCCGCCGGCCACGACGGCAGCCGGCACCCCGGCCATGGGCGCCCAGAGGTGGTTGAGCACATGGGTGACGACGAGCACGGCAAGGGTGCCGCCCACCGCCGCGCCCGTACCGATCGGACGCCTGCACACAGTCCGCGGTGAGCCGTACGACGTCATGGCGGAAGCCTTGTCAGAGACGGAGCAGGGGCCGGTGTGATGGGGGGATGCCGTTGCGTCGCGTCCCCCGTCGCGGTGCCCGTCACCGGAGGACCGCGAACCGGGTACAGGGCTACGGGGCGCATATCTCCCTCCGGCGGATCCGCCCGCGGAACCGGATCGCTGCGGCCGTCCGCCCGTGACCGGACCGCTCACCGGTGCCCCGGGGAGGGCGACAGTTCCTCGGGAGGCTCCTCGTCGGCCGGGGCCGGGGTGCCGCCGCGTGCCAGGAGGGTGACCGTGCCCTCGTACGCGGCGAGGACGGGCGCGACTACGAACGGTCCCGCCCACGAGGACAGCCACAGTGCCGTGACGACCGCGATGACGACGCCCGCGACCCGCAGCACATCGGCGTGTGCGCGGGTCCACGGCCGCAACCGCGCGGCCGACCGGGCGCATTGACCGATCCGGGCCACCAGCAGGCCGATGGCCTGGGCGCCCTGGACGCCCGCTCGGGCAGGGCGTCGGACAGCCGATGCTCGACGTGCAGCTGGTCGAACAGCACTCGGTGAGACGGGCGGAGAGCGCCGTGCCCACGGCCGGATCCTCGGGCGACGGGCCCACCGTGGTGACCCAGCGGCCGGTGTGGAAGGTGGTCCGCGCAGCCCACACTCCGATGACCGCGCCGACAGCGCTCACGGACATCAGGGCTGATCAGGACGGCGGCGACCGCGCGTCTGACGGCCGGCAGCCGGGCACGCCGCCGGTGCTCGGTCCGGGCACGGGCGCGCACCCCCCGACCTGGGCCGCAGACGCTCCCGTCCGTTCTCGACGGCGGGCTCCCCGGCGGTCGTGCCGCCGGCACCCGCCTCGCCGTCGCGGGGGCTGACGCCCGCTGCCTCACGGCTCCCGGGGCCGTTCCCTCCGCCCTCTCCTCCCTGGCCCGCTGGGCTCCCGCGTTCGCGGGCCAGGGGAGCCTCTCCCTCGTGGGCCATGGGCGTCGCACCTCCACCGCCCACCGTCACGTACGTGGCGCACGGCCTCCTCACCCCTGGCGGGTGACGCGGCAGCGCGCGGTCTGCGGCTCGATGGACATGCGTTCCGTCGAAGGGAGCCACCGTCATGGTCATGGTCGGTCCGGTGCAGCTGCTGGCGGTCGCGTTCGGTCCCGACGCCGAGTTCGTGGGGCGGATCACCGAGGAGCTGGACATCCTGGAGTCGAACGGGCAGATCCGCGTCCTCGATCTGCTCTTCGTGCAGAAGAAGCCGGACGGCACCCTGTTCGCCCTGCACCACCAGGCCATGAGCATGGGCGACACGGTCGCCGCGCTGCTCGGCCTCCCCTGCGAGCCGCTGCGCGGAACCAAGTCCGCGTCCTCGTCTCCGGTCGAGGGCAACGCCTCCGGTCTCACTGTCGGCGAGATCAGGGAGCTGACGGGAGCGCTGGATCCTGGCACCGCGGCGGGATTCATTCTGCTCGAGCACACGTGGGCGAAGTATCTGCGGAAGGCGATCCTCGACACGGGCGGTACTCCCGTCGCGGAGGGCTTTCTGACCGCGGCGACCCTCGGACCAGTGGCCGCGCACCTCGCCGTCGCGGCGGAGAGGCTGGGCGAACCGGTCGCGCCGCCGTCGCGCGCGGGCCGGCCGGCCGCCTGCAACTCGAGGAGGGCCTGACGGCGGATCTCAAGGAACTGAGCAGCGCCGGGGCGGAACGCTACGGCAGCCTCCGGTCGGCCCAGGCACGAGAGGAGGCCGGGACATGGATGAGCAGCCACCGGCGGGACAGACCCCGGGCGGCGGGCCGGACCCGGAGCCCGAGGTCCGGCCGCTCGTCGTCGAGGGAGTCGTCCTCGCGGCGTGCCTCCTGCTGATCATCGGCGCGTACCACACGATCATGGGGCTTGCCGCGGTCATCGACGAGAAGTTCTACGTGCCCCCGGGCGACTACGCCTACCGACTCGACATCATGGCCTGGGGGTGGGTGCACGTGGGCCTCGGCGTCATCGTCGTGGCCGCCGGCCTCAACCTCTTCAGAGGCCCCCGTTGGGCTCGCGTCGTCGGAATCGCGGTCGCGAGCCTCAGCGCCGTACAGAACTTCCTCTTCACGCCGTACTACGCGGTGTGGTCCGTGCTGGTCATCGCGCTCGACGTCCTGGTGATCTGGTCCCTGGCCGGGTACGGGCACCAGGTCGCCCACAAGGTCTACGGCGCCCCACTCTGAGTCGGTTCCGGCGCGGCGCGGCGGAGGCTGCCGGGGCGGGCACCGGTGATCGGGCGCGGGACGGTGGGCCGTCTCGCGCGGTGAAGGGATGTAGTGGTGATGGTCGACGACAGGGCCGGGCGGACAGCGGACTTCATCCGGCCGCTGCGGGTCGAACCCGGGTCGAAGGTGAGCCTGGCCGACGACTTCGACCCCGGCTTCAAGGCGGGCGTCCGCAGGAAGAAGGACGGCGTCGCACTCCTCCGCGACGGTATGGAACTGCTGGCCGACCTCCAGCGGCGGCTGGCCGCCGAGAGCGAGGTCGGCGTGCTGGTGTGCCTGCAGTCCCTGGACGCGGGCGGCAAGGACGGCACGATCCGTCATGTGATGAGCGGGCTCAACCCGCAGGGCGTGCGCGTGGCGGCGTTCAAGGTGCCGTCGGCCGAGGAGCTCGACCACGACTATCTGTGGCGCTACGTCCGCCGCCTGCCCGCGCGCGGGGAGATCGGCATCTTCAACCGGTCCCACTACGAGGAGGTCCTGGTGGTGCGGGTGCACCCCCAGCACCTCGTCCGGCAGAAGCTGCCCGAGGCGGCGCGCGGCCCGGACGTCTGGGACCGGCGGTACCGGGAGATCAACGACTGGGAACGCTATCTGACCGACAACGGGTTCCGGATCGTGAAGCTGTTCCTCAACCTGTCGAAGGAGGAGCAGCGTGTCCGTTTCCTCAAGCGGATCGACGTGGCCGAGCGCAACTGGAAGTTCTCGGCGGCCGATGTGCGGGAGCGTGCGCGGTGGGACGACTACCAGGACGCCTTCTCCGAGATGCTCTCCGCCACCAGCACCGGCTGGGCCCCCTGGTACGTCGTACCGGCCGACCGGAAGTGGTTCGCGCGCCTGTGTGCCGGTGCCGTGCTGGCCCACACCCTGATGGACATCGGCCCCCGGTACCCCGACGTCGGGAACGCGGCCCGCCGCGAGCTGGCCAAGGCCAAACGGGAGCTCGAACGCCAGGCCCCCGACGCCGCCCCGGCCGGCCCGACCGCGTCGTCCGCCCGCCGGCGCACCGCCGCCGAGGACAAGGGAGCCGGGAGCGGCGAGGGAAACGGGAAGCGCAAGAAGGCGGGGAAGGGCCGACGGAAGGCGTGAGGGAAGGCATCGCCGCCGGCTGCCGCGGGCCGGATCGGAGCCATGTGCCGGGACCGCACGAACATACGCCGACGCGCACGGCACGGCGGACAGCGAACTCTGGTACGCGCACTCGCCGGACGAGGTCGCCGCGGCGCTGGAGGTGAACCCCGCGGTGGGACTGTCGTCCGAACGGGCGGCGCGGGCCCTGCGGGAGAACGGCCCGAACGCGCTGCCCGAGGAGGCGCCGGTGCGTGCCGGGCCGGCCCGCCGTCCCCGTCCCCGTCCGCCGAGGCACTTCCTGCGGAGCGACGTCCGCCTTGCCGGGCTGCTGCACTCACGCCCCGGTCGTCGCCGCCCGCGCACGGAAGCTGCAGATTCCCGTGTCGGATCGCCCCACCGTTCCGGCGGGACTCGCGCTCCCCGCGTTGTCGGAAGACCGCCGCCAGGACGGCACTGCACCGCGCGCCGTCCCGGAAGCGGCACGGCGCCACTCACCCGCGGCGGGTGATGCCGGAGCGACGGCGTGACCCGAGGCTGGGCAGGCGCGGGTGGGTACCTGTCGGCGGCCGCAAGTCTCTCCCGTGCCGACGGGCGTGGCCGCGTGGCGGCGTGTCGGAGGAGGGCTCGTGGACCGGTATCCGCCCATTGCGGAGCACGGCATGACCGGTGACCCGCAGACCGCGGCTCTGGTGTCGTCCGGGGGAACCATCGACTGGTGGCGCACGCCCCGGTTCGACTCGCCCAGTGTGTTCGCCTCGCTCCTGGACAGCGAGCGCGGGGGGCACTGCGGCCTCACCGCGGAGGTCCCGGACGGCGACGGGACGGCGGTGCGTCAGCTGTACCTGTCCGACACGGCCGTCCTGGTCACCCGGTTCACGGCCCCCGGTGGCGTCGGTGAGGTGGCCGAGTTCATGCCGCCCGTGACCTCGTCCTCCGCGACGGACCGGCACCGTCTGGTCAGGGTCGTCAGGGTGGTACGCGGCAGCCTGCCCTTCGCCTTCGACTGCCGTCCCCGCTTCGACTACGGCCGGGCCCCGCACACCCTCACACAGTCCGACAGCCGTTCCGCCGTCCTCCACGGACCGGGAACCGACCTGCACGTACAGACCACGGACGGGGCCGCCCTGCGCGCCGACGGCGCCGACCCCGTCGGCCTGTTCGCCGAGGAGATCGGCCCCACGGGCGAGCAACTGGGCAACTTCCCCCAGGCGTTCACCCATCTCGCGCTGGTCACCGCGGCGATGGCCTCGGACGAGGAACTGAGCCGGGCAGGAAGCGCACCCGCGGTGGGCGCTTCCCCGCATGCGGCCGCCCGCGGCCCGGCCGGGCCGGCCGGACCGGCCGGACCAGGAGGCGTCGGGGGTGGCTGAGACGGCCGAGCCCGGACAACGGGCGCAACGGCAGCAGGCAGGTGAGCGGACAGGGAAGCGGGCGGCACAGCGACGGGTCCTCGCCGCGCTCGCCCTGGCGCAGTTCGTCTGCAGTTTCGCCGGCTCCAACATGAACGTGATGATCAACGACATCAGCCGGGACCTGAACACCACCGTGCAGGGCGTACAGGTGGCGATCACCGTCTTCCTGCTGGTGATGGCGGCGCTGATGATTCCCGGCGGCAAGCTGACCGACCGCTTCGGCCGCAAGCGCTGCTTCCTGGCCGGCCTGATCGTCTACGCCGTCGGTGCGCTGGTCAGTGCCGCCGCTCCAGGGCTCGGGGTGCTGATCCTGGGCAACTCGATCCTCGAGGGCATCGGCACCGCCCTGCTCATTCCGCCCGTGTACATCCTCACCACGCTCCTGTACCGGGAGATGACCGCCCGGGCCCGGGCCTTCGGCGTCATCATGGCGTTCGGCGGGATCGGCGCCGCGGCGGGCCCGCTGATCGGCGGACTGATCACCGCGGGCATCAGCTGGCGCGCCGCCTTCGTCTTCCAGGCACTGGTCATCGCCGTGATCGTCGTGCTCAGCAGCCGTCTCGACGACCCCCTGCCGCCCGACCGGGGCCGCCCCTTCGACACCGGCGGAGCCGTCCTGTCCGCGGTCGGCCTCGTCCTCGTCGTCCTGGGCATCCTGGCCGCCGACAACGACATCCGGCTGACGGCCGGGCTGCTCGTCCTCGGGGCCCTGGTGCTGTGGTGGTTCCTCCACCATGCCCGGGCCCGCGAACGGTCCGGCCGGGAACCGCTGCTGTCGCTCGCCCTGTTCCGCAACCGCACCTCCGACCTAGGACTGGTCACCCAGAACGTGCAGTGGCTGATGCTGATGGGCGCCTCGTTCACCGTGGCGGCCTATCTGCAGGTCGTGCGCCACTACGACGCCCTGAAGACCGGCGTCGTCTTCACCGCCGCCACCCTCGGGCTGCTGACCTCGTCGCTGGCCGCCGAACGCTTCGCGCAGCGGCGCCGGCCCCGCACCCTCATCCTGACCGGCTTCGCCGTCGCCCTCGCGGGTCTGGCCGCCCTGATCGCCCTGGCCGGCCGCCACCCCACCGACTGGGCCGCTGTCCCCGGCCTGCTCCTCTTCGGTCTCGGCCTCGGAGTGATGCTGACCCCCTCGGTGAACGTCGTCCAGTCCAGCTTTCCCGAGGAGCGGCAGGGCGAGATCTCCGGTCTGTCCCGCAGCGTCTCCAATCTCGGTTCGGCCTGCGGCACCGCCATCGCCGGCACCATCCTCGTCGCCGGCCTCACCACGCACGCCTATGCCGCCGCACTGACCGCCCTGGCCGCCACCGGCCTGGTCGGCCTCGCCGCCGCGGCCTTCCTGCCCCGTACCCCGGGCGGCCGAAACGGCAGCCCCCACCCCGACCGACGCACCCTTTCGACGGATACGGATACGGATACGGAGACGGATGCTGAGACGGAGACGGATGCTGAGACGGAGACAGATGCGGAGATGGAGACAGATGCGGAGACGGAGACGGATGCGGAGGCAGGAACGATGGGGAACGTATCGAGTCCACCGGCCGGCCCGTCGCCGCGGAAGCCGCACGACGGCAAGGGCCGACGCGCCGAGCCGGACACCGCCGATCAACCGTCCACGGCAGCCGAAGCCGCCCGCACCCCCGCACCGGACGAAGATCCCCGGCCGTCACCGCAGGCCCGGAAACGACGCGAACTGCTGTTCCTCACGCTGCCCGGCTGCTGGGGCGCCCTCGTTCTCGCCTGTCTGTCCTTCACCCCGTCGCTGCTCCCGCGCGGCGGCCTTGTGCAGGGCCTGATCAGCGGCGTCACCGCGGCCATCGGCTACGGGCTCGGTGTGCTCGCGGCGTGCGTGTGGCGGGCCTTCGCCGACCGGGAGGCCCGGCCGCCGCGACACCGGTCCTGGACCGCCTTCGGTGTCGCCGCGGCCGTCCTGCTCGGTCTCTCCTTCGGCTTCGGGCAGTACTGGCAGCACGAGATCCGCAGCCTGATGGGTGTGAGCGAGTACAGCATCCTGCTGGTGGTGCTCTCGCCCTTCGTCGCGGTACTGGTCTTCTGTCTCATCCTGCTGACCGGGCGCGGCCTGCGCGGTATGTACCGCTGGACGGCGGATCTGCTCAGGCGTCGGATCGGGCCTCGCGCGGCCACCGCGACCGGCTGGATCGCGGTGGCCGCTCTCGTCTGGGTGGTCGTCACCGGCGTGCTGCTGAACGGCTTCGTCGCCGTGGCGAACGAGGCGTTCTCGGTACGTGACACGACCACCGAGGAAGGGGCACACCGACCCACGACGAGCCTGCGGTCGGGCGGGCCCGGCTCGCTGATTCCCTGGGAGTCGCTGGGCATGCAGGGCCGCAACTTCACCGGCACCGGCCCCACGGCGGATGCCATCGGAGATTTCACCGGCCGTCCGTCCAGGGCACCGATCCGCTCCTACGCGGGTCTGGCGACGGCCCAGGACACCGAGTCCCGGGCCGCCGCGGCGGTCGCGGACCTGAGCCGTCAGGGCGGCTTCGGGCGCGCGAACCTGCTGGTGGTGACGACGACCGGCAGCGGCTGGGTCGATCCGGCGGCGGTGGACTCCTTCGAGTACCTCAGTGGCGGCGACTCGGCGGCCGTGGCGATCCAGTACTCCTACCTCCCGTCCTGGATCTCCTACCTGGTCGACCAGAGCAAGGCCCGAGAGGCGGGTCGCGCGCTCTTCGACGCCGTTTACGACCGCTGGTCGAAACTGCCCCCCGACCAGCGTCCCAGGCTCTTCGTCGCCGGCGAGAGCCTGGGCTCGTTCGGCGGCGAGACCGCCTTCAGCGGCGAGTACGACCTGCGCAACCGCACAGCCGGCACGCTGTTCGCCGGCCCGCCCAACTTCAACACGCTCTTCCGCGAGTTCAGCGACCACCGCGACACCGGCAGCCCGGAGATCCAGCCCGTCCACAGGAACGGGCGGACCGTACGCTTCACCAGCGACCCGAGGGCGGACATCCCGCCGGCGGACCAGCCCTGGCAGGGCAGCCGCGTCCTGTACCTGATGCACCCCTCCGACCCGATCGTCTGGTGGAGCCCGCGCCTGATCCTGCACCGGCCGGACTGGATCGGCGAGCCCGCCGGCCAGGACGTCATGCAGGGCATGTTCTGGGTGCCCTTCGTAACGTTCTGGCAGGTCACCGCCGACCTGCCGTTCGCCACCGAGGTCCCCGACGGTCACGGGCACAAGTACACCGGCGAGTACGTCGACGCCTGGAACGCCGTCCTGCGCCCCGCAGGCGTCACCGCCCACGACCTCGCCAGGCTGAGGGACATCATCGTGGCCGGCCAGTGACCCGGCCGTACGTCCGGTGCGACGTCCCGCGTCTCCTCGCGTGTGCAACAGCGCCGTCCTGCATCCACGCCGGCGCGCCGCCCGGCCGGCCGGAAGCCGGCCGCCCTGCCGTCCCATGCCGGGATGACCGAGGCGCCGCCGCCGTGGATCGCGGCGTCCTCAGCCACCGTCGGCGACGTCCCCGCCGGGCGCCGGTAGGTCGGCGGCCAAGGCCGACGCCCGCAGCACGCACGCCCCCAGCCACGCAGCGACTCTCCCGTCAACTCTGTGACGCGTGAATGGCGTGGGCGGTGTCGCGCGGGACCGGGTCCGTTCCCTGTCACGTGCGGCGTGTTGAAGTGAGGCGACCCGCACGATCGGTGGACTCAGGGGAGTTCGCTGTCTTCGGACAATAACCTGCGGGGGCGGCTCGGGTCGGTTGCCCGGTGTGCGTCGGCAGGTTCTTCGGCAGCTGCCGTGGTGGGGCGGCAGGCGGCATGGGCTGCTCGGACCAGGGCGTGGACGCGTGCGGTGGTGTTGGTCTTGAGCCAGACCGGTGCCCACTCGATGGCTGGGGCGTCGTCGAAGGGGATGTAGGCGATGTCGGGGCGGGGGTAGAACTCGGGAACGCTCGCGGCGACGGGGAAGACGCCGCGTCCTGCTGCCACCAGGGTCAGGGTCTCGTTGAAGCTGTCGGAGCGCGGTCCGGGAGGGATGGGACGGCCGGCGGGAGTATGGACCGAGATCAAGTCGCTCCAGGTGCCCGGTGCGCGCCTGCACTACGAGGTTCGGGGCGCCGGGCCGCTGCTCCTGATGATCGCCGGCGCACCCGCCGACGCCGGGGCACTGGCCGGGCCGGCCGCGTGCCTGGCCGACCGGTACACCGTCGTCACCTACGACCAGCGCGGCCTGTCGCGCAGCACCCTGACCACCACGCCCACCGATCAGGACGTGACGGTCTTCAGTCAGGACGCCTCCCTGCTGCTGGCCGCCCTCGGCGATGAGCCGGCCTTCGTGCTGGGCAACAGCGGCGGCGCCCTCACCGCCCTTGACCTCGCGGTACGCCACCCCGAGCAAGTGCGCGCCCTGGTCGTGCACGAGCCGCCCGTCCCCGAAGTGCTGCCGGATCGCGAGCAGTGGCGGGCCGTCTTCCAGGACGTGCACGACACCTACCGTGAGCACGGGGCGGCAGCGGCGATGGGCAAGTTCATCGCCACCGTCGACGGGCCCGACAGCCCGCCTCCCGCGATGCCTGACCCCTCGCAGATGCCGGCCGAGGCGCTGGAGATGATGGGCCGCATCCAGGGAAACCTCGACCACTTCCTGGCTCACGTACTGCTGCCCGTGCTGCGCTTCGAACCGGACATCGCAGCGCTGCGCTCCGGGCCCGTCCCGGTCACGGTCGGTGTCGGGGAGGCCTCCGGCAACGGTGTCCCCGTCCTGGCGGCACGGGTGCTGGCCGAGAAGCTCGGAACCGAGCCGCTCGCCTTCCCCGGAGATCACCAGGGCCTGGCGCTCAATGCCGCGACCAGCGCCGAGATCATCCACGCTGCCTTCGCCTGACCCCGACCCCGCCCTTCGCCGTCATCGCCACCCACACGTGGCCCGTCAAGTGGAGGGCGGGCAGCCGGTTCGCCGCTCCCGAGCACAGTGCAGCGCAGAGCAGTGCCTTCAGCAGCATGCATCGCCCCATGGACACGTGGCGAGGTGCGGAGGCGTCCCGGCTTGCTGACCTGGTGACCGCCGCGGCGGGGGGCCTGGGCGCAGATGCCTGGCTCCCGCTCGGAAGGTGCCGGGGGTGACGGTCTGGCGGGGAGGCGGACGGCTACCCCGCTACGAGGCGGCCGTCCCGCATTTCGATCGTGCGGTCCGCGAAGTGACGTACGACCGCCGGGTCATGGCAGATGAACAGGTAGGCGAGCCCCAGCTCCTCCTGGAGGCCGGCGAGCAGGTTGAGGACCCCGGCCCGGACGGACGGGTCGAGGGCGGAGACCGGCTCGTCGAGGACCAGGAGCCGGGGCTCGGACACCAGCGCCCGTGCGATGCCCGCGCGCTGGCACTGCCCGCCGGACAGCTCGTGCGGGAAGCGGTCGCCGTGGGCGGGCTCCAGGCCGACCCGGTCGAGGAGTTCGGCGACCCGGGCGGGGCCGCCCGCGTCGTCCCAGCGGCCTTGGACGCGCAGGGGTTCCGCCACCGCGTCCCGGATGCGGTGACGGGGGCTGAGCGAGCCGTACGGGTCCTGGAAGACCGGCTGCATCCGGGGGCGGAGCGGGCGGAGTTCGCGTTCGGTGAGCGCGGTCAGCTCCCGGCCCTCGAAGCGGACCTCCCCGGCGTCCGGGCGGCGCAGCTGCAGCACGGCGCTGACCGTGGAGGACTTGCCGCAGCCCGACGGACCGTCGAGGGCGAGGGTCTCGCCCGCCTCCAGGGTGAAGGACACGTGGTCCACGGCGGTGACCGGGCCGTAGCGCACGACCAGGTCACGGACGTCCAGCAGCGGGTCGTCCGCGGCGCGGCGCGGCGGAGGGATCACAGGGGTGCTCATACGGACCGCTCCAGGAACAACTCGGTCGCCGGGTGGGGCACGTCCTCCCAGCGGTGACAGGAGACCTCATGGCCGTCACCGATCGCGCGGGGGCCCGGTTCCTCGCGCCGGCACCGCTCGTCGGCCAGCGGGCAGCGGGGCGCGAAGGCACAGCCGGGCGGGAGCCGGTCGAAGGCGGGCGGGGCACCGGGGATGGTGGGGAGACGCCGTCGGCCGCCGTGCCCACCGGTCTCGACCGGCGGCAGTGATGCCAGCAGCCCCGCCGTGTACGGCGCCGCGGGGCGGGTCAGCACCCGCCGGGCCGGACCCTGTTCGGCCTGGCGTCCGGCGTACATCACGAGCATGCGGTCGGCGTGGTGGCGGACCGCCTCCAGGTCGTGGGTGACCAGGACGAGGGCGGCGCCGACCGCCTCGCGCTGCTCGCCGAGGACCCGCAGCACCTGCTCCTGGAGGTCCGGGTCCAGCGCGGTCGTCGGTTCGTCGGCGATCAGCAGGTCCGGCTCGTTGATCGTGGCCATGGCGATGACGGCGCGCTGCCGCATCCCGCCGGAGTACTCGTGCGGATACGCCCGCGCCTTGCGGGCGGCGTCCGCGATGCCCACCCGGTCGAGTGCGGCGACCGCCCGCGCGCGGGCCTCCGTGCGCGAGACGCGCGCCACCGACCGTACGGCGGCGGCGAGCTGGTCTCCCACGGGGTGCACGGGGGAGAGGGCGGAGAGGGCGTCCTGCGGGACGAGGGCCGTGCGGCGGCCGCGCAGGGCGGCGAGCACCGGTGCCGGGGCGCCCACGAGCTCGTCGTACGAGCCCGGGGCGCGGCGCAGCCGTACGCTCCCCGTCACGCGGGCGCCCCGGGGGGCCGTGCCCAGCAGCGCGCGTGCCGTGAGGGACTTGCCCGCGCCCGACTCGCCGACCACGGCGAGGACCTCCCGGGCGCGGACGTCGAAGCTCAGTCGGCGCACGACAGGGAGCCCGTGCAGGGAGATGCCGAGCCCGCGTACCGAGAGGAGGGCGTCGGTGTCAGGTGGCGTTGCCGTCAAGGGAGACCTCCTTCCGGGAGGAGCGAGAAGGGGAGCCGGGCCGTGCGGCCGTACTGTCGGCGGGTGCCGGGCGGCGGAGGAGGCGGGCGCGCCGGGAGGTGCGGCGGGCGTGCTGGACGGTGCGCCCCTGTGTGTACGCCGCGCTCGCCACGGCGAGGCCGGCCAGCAGCGCGAGGGCGACCGCCGGGGTGAGCGCCGCCCACGGGGCCCGCTCCACGTACGCGCGGGACTCCTCCAGCAGCAGCCCCCACTCGGGGGCGGGCGGCTGGGCGCCGAGGCCCAGGAAGCCCAGGGAGGCGAGGGCGAGGGCGACGCCGGGCAGGCGGAGGACCGCGTGGCGGGCGACGGGGCCGGCCACCGACGGCAGGACGTGACGGGTCAGGATCCACCACGGGGTGGCGCCGATGGCCCGCTGGGCGGTCAGGAACGCCGACGCGCGCACCTCCTGCACCAAGGCCGCCGCGTGGGCGGACAGCGGGGGCCAGGAGACCAGCGCGACCGCGAGCGCGGCACCGCCCGTGCCGGGGCCCGTGGCCGCCGCGACCAGGATGCCGACGATCACCGGCGGCAGCGCGTTGGCGATGTCGGCGGCCCCGGCGGCCACGCGCGGCAGGAACCCCAGGGCCAGCGCGAGCAGCAGACCGGCGAGGGACACGGCGACGGCCGTGCCGACCGTCGTGGCGGCACCGTGCCCGAGCCGGGCCAGGACGTCCCGGCCGAGCCCGTCGGTGCCGAGCGGACGGGCCCAGGACGGAGGCAGCAGCCGGGCCGTCGCGTCCACGGTGTACGGGTCGCGCAGCAGCCCCCAGCCGATGGTGACGAGGAGGACGGCGCCCAGTGCCACGGGGACCGCCGGGTGCGCGCGTACCGGCCGCGGCGCCGGCAGCGTCAGCCCCGCGTCGCGCAGTGCCGGGCCGAGCAGGCGTCGCCGTACGAGCGCGGCCGGCGCGCCCGCGGCCAGTCCCAGCACCAGCAGGGCGAGCACGCAACCCTGGAGCAGCGGCAGGTCCTGGGACTTCGCCGCCCCGAGCGCCGTACGGCCGATGCCGGGCACCGCGAACACCGTCTCCACGGCGACGGCCCCGCCGGTCAGGCCGACGGCCACCATGCCGAACTGCGGGACCAGCGGCGGCAGCGCACGCCGCAGGGCGGCCGCCGCGACGCGCGCCCGGCTCACTCCGGCCTCCCGCCACAGCTCCACCCAGCGCTCGTCCAGCACGGCCGGCAGCGCGTCCGCGACCAGCCGGCCGAGCAGCCCGCCCGCCGGGACACCGAGGGCGACCGCGGGCAGCACCAGGTACTCGGGGCCCTGCCAGCCGGACGTCGGCAGCACCCCGAGCCACACCCCGCACACCAGCAACGCGACCGTGGCGAGGAGGAACTCGGGCACGGCGGCGAGCATGGCGCCGAACGCGCCCGCCGACCCCCGTCCGCGCACCAGCACGGGTGCGACCAGCGCGCACGCGAGCAGCACCGCGACCCCGAGGGCGGCGGACATCAGACCCAGCGACACCTGCAGGCCGGACAGCACGGACGGCAGCACGTCGGTGCCCGACACCCACGAGATGCCGAGGTCGCCGCGGAGCAGCCCGGAGAGCCAGTCGCCCAGCAGGGACAGCGGACCCGCGTCCAGGCCGAGGTCGCGGCGCACCGCGTCCAGGGCCTCGGCGGTGGGCTCCTGCTCGGCCGACCGCGCCCGCAGCACGGTCAGCGCGGGGTCCCGGCCGGACAGCCAGGGCAGCAGGCCGACGGCGGCCAGCACGGCGGTGAGACAGACAAGGCGGGTCAGCGCGGCCGCACCGGCCGGCCCGCGCGCGCGGAGCCTCACTTGACCTGGGTGTCGATCGTGACGAGTTCCCGCTCACGCGGGTCGTGGGCCGCGCCGGTGACCCCGGCGGCGTCGCCCTGGATGACGCGCTCGTGCAGCATGGGCACCGCGGCGTCCGTGGCGAGCACGGCGGCCTCGGCCTCGACGATCGCCTCGCGGCGCGTGTCACCGGTCTTCTCCGCGGACGCCTTGTCCAGCGCCTCGTCGACCGCCGGGTCGGCCAGCTGCGGGATGTTGAAGGACCCCTCGGAGCCGAAGTCGCTATAGAGGTACGCGGCGGGGTCACCGGAGT
The DNA here is from genome assembly GCF_014650915.1 of Streptomyces poonensis. Taxonomy (GTDB): domain Bacteria; phylum Actinomycetota; class Actinomycetes; order Streptomycetales; family Streptomycetaceae; genus Streptomyces; species Streptomyces poonensis. Next base: position 16,347 of record NZ_BMVW01000030.1, read on the forward strand.
CGAGGACGGTCGCCCGGGACAGGACGAACGCGTCGAACTCGCCGGCCAGCGCGTCGGACTCGATGTTCGCGTACTCGCGGACGTCCAGCTTCACCTCGAAGCCGGCCTTCTGCAGCTGCTGCTGCAGCGTGGCGGCGACCTCGGGCAGCTCGGCGCGGTCGGTGAAGGTGCCGACGGTGATGGTCTTCCCGGCGGGGTCGCCGGCCTTCGCCCGCGCCTGGACCGGCTTGCGCAGGTCGGCCGCCCACGGGAGCGCCGGGCCCAGCAGGCCCTCGGCGACGTCGGCGCGTCCCTCGTACACGCCGTCCACGATCGTCTTCGCGTCGATCGCCTCCCGTGCCGCCGCACGCAGTGAGGCGTCCTTGAAGACGCCCTTCTCCGTGTTCAGGTACAGGGTGTTCGTGCGGGGCATGGGGACCTCGGTGATCAGGTCCTGGTCGAGCACGGCGGCCTGCGAGACGGGGACGGCCTCGACGATGTCGGCCTCGCCGCTGCGCAGGGCGGCGGCCCGCGCGGTGCCGTCGGGCACGAAGCGGACGTCGATGCCGGGGGCCTTGGCCTCGCCGCCCCAGTAGTCGTCGTAGCGGTCGAGGGTCGCCGAGGAGGTGCCGTTCACCTTTGTCAGCTCGAAGGGGCCGGTGCCCGCGCCGACCGGGTTCACGGTCTTCCCCTCGTACGCCTTGGCCGCGAGGATCGCGAGCTGCGGGGAGCTGAGGCGCTGCGGGACGAGCGGATCCTCTTCGGCGGTGGTCACGGTGACCTTGTTCCCGTCGGCCTTCGCCGTCAGGTCCACGCCGTCGAGGATGCGCGGCTTGGGGGAGGCGGTGGCGGCCCGGGTGAGGGAGCGGACCACGGCCTCGGCGGTGAGGTTGGTGCCGTCGTGGAAGGTGACCCCGTCCCGCACGGTGAAGGTCCAGTCGCGCCCGGACTGCTCCCACTCGGTGGCGAGGGCGGGCTCGGCGTCGCCGTCCGCGTCCAGCTTCACCAGTGTCTCGGCGGTCGACCAGCGGGACAGCTTGAACGCGTCGTCGGAGAGCGGGGAGAGCCCCGAGCGCGGCGGCTGCATCATCGCGACGCGTATGCGGCGGCTCTCGCCCTCCGAGGAGCCGTCGGCGTCCGACGCCGCGGAGAAGCAGCCGGTGAGCAGGACGGAGGCGGTGGCGGCCGCGGTGAGGGGGAGAAGACGGGCGGGGAGGCGCACGGGAGAACTCCGGGGCAGTACTTCGGACAAGATCGGGCGGGAGCGCGATGACCGTAACACGATGACAATCATTTTCATAAGTTTGGATTCTCGTCGGCACAGGAGGTGGCGCTTGTGGCCGTTGGCGGGGCGGGGCCGGTAGAGGCCTTCGCCGTCACTGTCGCGGACCATGTCCACCTGGCCCGACGCCTCCGGCAGGTGGAGCGTGCGGTAGACGGTGGCCGGTCCGACCTCGGCGCCGTCCGCCGTGAGCGCCGCGTGCAGGGCCGGGGCGGAGGCGAAGCCGTCGCAGGCGGTCAACGCCCGCGAAACGGCGGCCCGTTGCGGGGTGGGGCGCCACTCGCCGCGGGTCCCAAAGGGTTCGGAACGGGCGACGGAACCGGCCTGGGACCACAGGCCGGTCACGCCGTCGCGGCCGGCCAGGGTGAAGAAGCCCCTGGAGCGCAGGACCCGGCCGGGTGAGGGGCGAGTCCGCGCTCCGCCAGGTCGTCCCCGGTGCCCAGTTCGGCCAGGAAGCTGGCCGCGTCGACGACGGTGACCATGGTGTCGAGGCGCGCCACAGCGTCCAGGGTCGCACCGTCGTCGCGGGCGAACGCGAAGGTGGCCGCCACCGGCATCGGCTCGGAGATGCCGCTGGACGCGATGAGCAGGTAGTCGAACCGGCGCTCACGGGCGAGCCGGTCGACCTCCTCCAGCAGGTCGTCGCGCAGCGTGCGGCAGATGCAGCCGTTGGTCATCTCCACCAGCCGCTCCTCGGTCCGGGACAGCGCGGCCTCGCCGCCGCGCACCGGCGCGGCATCGATGTTGTTCTCGCTCATGTCGTTGACGATCACCGCCACGCGCAGACCCTCGCGGTTGGTGAGGACGTGGTCGAGGAGTGTCGTCCTGCCGGCAGCCGAGGAAGCCCGACAGCACGGTGACGGGCAGGCGTCGCAAGGGTGTCCGCGTCAGTCCTTCGGACGCAGCAGGCCGCGCCGGTAGGCGGGAACGAGGTGCTGCGGGACCCGGTGGGTCACCCCGTCCACCGTCACGGACACCAGGTTCGGCGCGCTCGCTTTCCACTGGGCACGACGGTGACGGGTGTTGCTGCGGGACATCTTGCGCTTGGGAACGGCCATGAGACGGGTCCTTCCATGAGGGGATGAGGGTGAGGGAACGGTGAGCGGGTGCTACGGAAGCCGCAGGAGGTTGAGCCGGTACTCCTCGACCTGCGGCAGACGCTGTCCGGCCAGGCCGGACAGCATGTCCCGGTAGGCGCCGGGCAGGTGGTCGCTCAGGGGCGACGGCAGTTCGGTGATGCGGCACGAGGCGAGCACCTCGGTCCCCGGGTGCCATGCGGCGATCTCGGCGGGACCGGCGCACGCCCAGCGCATGCGGGCCGCCACCTTGCCGAGCGCGTCGTGCCCGTCCTGGGCGTCGACGATGCCGGCACCGGCCGTGTCCAGGGCCAGCAAGGAACCCGGGAACCGTTCGGCCATGACGTCGACGACACCGCGGACCTCGTCCTCGGTGAGGAACGGCAGGACGGCTTCGGCGGCGAAGAAGTACGGGGCCTTCGACCCGGAGGCGACCATGTCGCTCCAGGCCCGGTCGGTCACGGAGGCGGCGATCGTCGTCCGGCGCGGAGTGTCGGTGAAGAAGGCGCGCCGTACGTCGACGACGTCGGGCAGATCCAGCTCGAACCAGCGTGCCCGGCCGTTGTCGGTCCGCTCGTAGCGCGTGTTCAGTCCCGTGCCGAGCTCCACCACCGTCCCTTCGGGGTGGCGGGTGAGGAAGTCCGACACCCACTGGTCGAACAGGGCGGTGCGCAGGACGGAGCCGACCAGGCTCGGCGAGTCGTCGAAGCGGGCGAAGTCGTAGTCGATCGAGGCGACGATCTCCTCGGCGCGGGGATCGCGCAGTGCGGGCTCCGGCTTGCGGTTCTCCACCGCGCGTCCGTACAGGGGTATCAGCAGGGTCTCCTGGACCGTGCCCAAGGGCACCTCGGGCCGTGCCGTCATGGCTGCCTCCAGTGAGTGAGTGAGACCATGACGCTACATGAAAACGGTGTTCATTACTAATGGCAGTGTTCATTGCTCATAGGGCTGTTCTCAACCGCGGTTCGGCGTGTGCCGACGTGGTGAGGACCTGGTCGGGCCGGTCCTGTTCCGAAGGCGCCCGTCCCGGAGCAGGGTCGTCGAGGCTGCCCCGGATGCCTGGACGGCGCCGGCCTGAACGCGTCGTCACCGGCCCACCGGATCGCCGTCGGCACCGTCGCTCCGCATGCGCAGCATCACGTGGCCGCCGTGATGCAGCGGCGTACTCAACCGCAGACGGGTCGCCTCGTGGCCCGACTCCGCGTCGATGATGTGCACTTCGCCGTGGCCGCCGCGAGTGACGGTGACCCAGTCGGAGTCCGGTGAGGCGCCCACCGCTCGGCGTTGGACTCCCTCCCAGGGGGTGCCGCCGCGACGAGGAGCGCCCTCCATGGCGGGCAGGGGGGAGCGGCGGACGGTGTCGTCGGGGCCCAGGAGGACCAGTTCGTCGCCGTCGGGGTGGATGCGGGTGAAGGCGGTGTGGCGGCGGGCGACGGCCAGCCGGAAGACCAGGCCGGGACCGAGCTCCGTGCGGAGCGTGCGGCCCGTCTCGAGGTCATGGCGCCATGCCTGGTTGGTCCATTCCGGCCACCGCAGAGGGTCCGGAGCGCCACCGCGCAGCGTGGACCACAGTGCCCGTCGGCGGGTGTCGAGGCGCAGATACCAGCCCCGGGCGGGTGATCCCCAGGGAATCACCGTCTCGGCGACGAGCGCGTCCCCCTTCCGCCGGGCCCGGTGCACTCCCGCGCCCGTGGCCGCGAACACCTGCCCACAGCGGGGCTCCTGGGCGTCGCCGTGTCCGTCGTCCGGCAGTGGCAGGAGGGCGTGAGGCGTGACCGGGGGGCAGCCGGGCGGTGCCGAGAGGAGGTCCGCGAACCGGTGGACGGCCAGCGCGCCGGGTTCCCGGTGCCGCAGCACGACCAGCGGATCGCCGCCGCCCAGCACCGTGACGCCCGGTTCGCCGGCACGTGTGCGCACCCTGGCGGCTTCTCCCGTGGCCAGGTCGATCACGGTCAACAGGTCCGACCACGGCGCGGTGTTCTTGCCCAGGCCGGTGGTGACGGCCAGTCGGCGGCCGGACGGGTCGCAGGCGAGGTGCTCGGCCGGCACGGCGACCGGGATCGCGAGTTCCACGAGCTCGTCGCCGAAGGGATCGAGCACCAGGAGTTCCCCGCGGCGGTCGTCGACGCACGCCACCCGTCCGTCCGGCAGCGCCAAGAACCCGGCGTGCTCCGAGAGATGACGGCCGGTGAGGCGGCTTGTGACGGTGCCGTCCGGCACGGTCAGCACATGTACGGATCCCTCCACATGGTCGGAGACGAGCAGCAAGGGGGTGGCGGCAGGCGTGGGGGCGGCAGCGGGCATGAGGCCTCCAGGAAACCGATTTGGTGAAAATGATTATCATGTATCTTCAGTGCGTTCCGAGTCCCTGAGAAGAAGCGAGGGCATCGATGCTGCGCTCACCGTCGAGATTCGTCCGCCGTTGGATCACTGCGGCGGTGGTGGGTTCCGTCCTGGTCGGCTGTGGTTCGTCATCCGACGAACCCGCCGGTGACAAGGCCGAGCCCGCCGCGAAGACCGACGTCACCGTCGAACCCATCAAGGCGGCGACGGAGTTGGCCGACACGAACGGCGTCAAGATCTCACTGAAGAAGCAACCGGAGCGGATCGTCTGTCTGTTCGCGCTCTGCGACGACATCCTGACCGAACTGGGTATCGTCCCGACGGCCACCAACAGCACGCTGCTCGCCCACCCCGGCTTCCTGGGGAAGGAGAAGGCGAAGGAGGTCGACGTCGTCCCCGGCGGGTTCATCGCCCCGGAGGTGGAGGCGATCCTCTCCCACAAGCCCGATCTCGTGATCGGCCTGGGGGACACCCACGGCAAGCTGGCCCCGGCGCTGAAGGACGCCACCACGTTCTGGGCCATGCAGCCCGAGACGTGGGAGGACAGCGTGGGCTACCTGCGCGATGTCGCCGCCCTCACCGGCCGTACCGCCGAGGGGGAGAAGGCCGAGAAGACCTTCCGGACCAAGCTCGCCGAGGCCGAGAAGACCCCGAGCGACAGGACCGCGCTCATCATCTACGGCAGTGACGAGAACTTCGGCGTCGCCACCCCGGAGGGGGACGTGACCGCCAGCCTGTTCCCCAAGATCGCCGACTACCCCTGGAAGTCCCGGGGCGTGGAGGGCAGTTACAGCCTCGAGGAGATCCTCGCTCAGGGCGTGGACGTGCTGTTCGTCGAGACGATGAGCTTCGGCGACGCGGACGGCAAGCTCTCGGAGAAACTGGCGAAGAACCCCCTCTGGAGCAAGATCCCTGCGGTGAAGAACGGCGACGTCCACGAGGTGAACTCAGAGGTGTGGGCCAAGGGACGCGGCACCCGTTCGCTGGGCATCGTCCTCGACGAGGCCACGGCCGCGCTGCGGTGAAGGCGCTCTTCTCGGCGCCCGCCGCGGCGGACGGCACGGTGGGCGCCCGGCGGCCCGCACGTCGTGCAGGGGGGTGGCAACCGCTCCTGGTTGTCGCGCTGTTGACCGTCTCGTCCGTGTGCGCCCTGAGCCTCGGTACCCCCTACGTCCCGCCGCACCGGCTCGCCGGTACGGTGCTGGACGGGGACACCACGCTCGCCGGGATCGTCGTCACCGAACTCCGCGTACCCCGCCTGGTGCTGGCGCTCGTCGCCGGCGCCTGTCTGGGGGCGGCGGGACTCGTGCTCCAGGAGGCGCTGCGCAATCCCCTGGCGGTGCCGGAGATGCTCGGTGTGTCGTCCGGGGCCGCGCTGGGGGTGGCCGCGCCCCTGGTGCTGACGCTGTCGCTGCCCGCCGCCGTCCAGCCCTTCCTGGCCATCGGCGGTGCCGCGCTCGGCGGCGGACTCACGCTGCTCGCCGCGGGGCTGGGCCGCAGTCCGTCCGCCGTGCTGCTGACCGGCGCCGCGGTCGCGGCCGCGTTGCAGGCGGCGCTGCTCGTGCTGATGGTCATGGCCGACCAGCTCGACCTCCAGCTGATCTACCGCTACCTGCTCGGCTCCCTCTCCGCCCGGACCTGGGACGACGTCGCGGGCCTGTGGCCGTGGCTGCTCGTCGCGGCGCCCGCCCTCGTACTGTGCGCGCCGGTGCTCTCGGTGATGCGGCTGGGCGACGAGGACGCCGAGGCGCTGGGCGTGCGCGCCCAGCGGGCCCGGCTGGCCGCGCTGGCCATCGCCGTGGTGCTGATCGCGCCCGTGACGGCGGTGTGCGGGCCCGTGGCGTGGGTGGGCTTCCTCGCCCCGCACCTGGCTCGGTGGTTCAACCCCGCGGCGGGGGCGGTGCGGTGGCTGTCCTGGTCCGCCGCGTGGGGTGCTGTCGTCGTCACCGTCGCCGATGTGCCGGCCCGGCTGGCGCTGGCGCCCGTGGAGACGCCGGTCGGGGCCTGGACGGCCTTGCTGGGGGTGCCGGCCGGGGTCGCCCTGATGCGGGCGGGCGGCCGTGGCCGTGGCCTCGGCCGAGTCCGGCGCGGGACGGCGGGTTCCGGACCCGGCGGGGTTTCCCTTCGCCCCGGTGAAGCGACCGGAACGGAGGACGCGCGATGAGCCGGCGTTTCGCGGCGCTCGCGGCCCTGGCCGTCGTCTGCGCCGGAGTGGAACTGGTGGCCGGGCGCGGCATGTCCCCGGCCGTGGTCTGGGACGTCCTGGGCGGTGGCGGTGACGCGACGGAACGTCACATCTTCCTGCAACTGCGCCTGCCCAGACTGCTGGTGGCCCTCGGAGCGGGCGCGTGCCTCGCCGTGGCGGGACTGGTCCTGCAGTCCGCGCTGCGCAATCCCCTCGCCGGGCCCGAGGTGACGGGCGTGACGCCGGGGGCGGTCCTCGGGGCCGTCACCGCGACAGCCCTGGGACTCGCCGGCTGGGACTCGCCCCTGGCCGTCGTCCTCGCCGCCTGCGCGGGCGGCTGCGCCGGAGCGGCGCTGCTCTGGCTGCTCGCCGGCCGTGGTGGTGGCGATGCCGCGCAGACCGCCGTGCACGGGGTGCTGGTGTCGGCGGTGCTCGGCGGGCTCACCGCCATGGTGCTCCTCGTGGAGCCGGGCGAACTCGGCAGCGTCGTCCAGTGGCTCGTCGGCACGACCGAGGGGCGGGTGTGGCAGCACTGGCACCTGCTGTGGCCGTGGGCGCTGGCCTGGGGGGCCGCGGCCTGGCTGCTGGCCGGGCCGCTGACCCTGCTGCGCTGCGGGGACGACATCGCCCTCGCCGCCGGCCTCTCCGCCCGGCGGGCCCGGACCCTCGCCCTGCTGTGCGCGGTGGCACTGACGGCGGGCGCGGTGGCCGCCGTCGGGGCGCTGGGCTTCGTGGGGCTGCTGGCCCCGCATCTGGCCGTCGCCCTCTTCGGCGCGGACCTGCGGGCGAGCCTTCCCGGCGCCGCCCTGGTGGGCGCGGTCGTGGTGTGCGGGGCGGACGCCGCGGCGCAGCTGTCCTCGCGGCTGCTGGCGGAAGTGCTGGGCTCCGGCCGGCTCACGCTGCCGGTCGGGGCGCTCACCGCCTGCCTCGGCGCCGCGCTGCTGCTGGTCGTCGTGCGCCGCACGCCGAGCCGTACGTTCTGAAGTCCGACGGAGGACGAAGCATGACCGAGTCCATGGGGATTCACGTCGAGGGGGTCCGGTTTGGCTACCCCGCACGCCCCGTGCTGAGGGGCGTCGACATGACCGTCCGGCCGGGCGAACTGACCGCCCTCATCGGCCTCAACGGCTGCGGCAAGTCGACCCTGCTGCGCCTGGCCGCCGGGCTGCTGAGACCGGACCGGGGGCGCGTACTGCTCGGCGGGGACGACCTCGCCCGGCTCTCCCGGCGCGCCGCGGCGCGAAGGGTGGCGCTGCTGCACCAGTCCGCGCCCGCCGTACCGGGCATGACGGTGCGCCATCTGGTGCGGCAGGGGCGGTACGCGGCACGTGGCCCGCTGGGCATGCTGCGCGAGGGCGACGACCCCGTCGTGCACCGGGCGCTGCGCGACGTCGGTGTGGAGCAGTGGGCCGACCGTGACGTCGACGCGCTGTCCGGCGGCGAGCGGCAGCGGGTGCGGCTCGCGATGGCGCTGGCCCAGGACACCCGCATCCTGCTGCTCGACGAGCCGACCACCTATCTGGACCTGCACCACCAGCTCGACGTGCTGCAGACGGTGGTCCGCCTGCGCGAGGAGCGCGGACTCACCGTGGTGATGGTGCTGCACGACCTGGCCCACGCGGCCCGTTTCGCCGAGCGGATCGTCGCGCTGCGGGACGGCCGTGTGGTGGCCGACGGGACGCCAAAGGAGGTCGTCACGCCGGGACTGCTGGCCGATGTGCTGAAGGTGGCGGGCCGGGTCGGCCGGGATCCGGAGAGCGGATGGCCGGTGTGTTACCCAGATCACCCCCTCGCCGATCTAGAATATGAAAATCAGATTCATTAGTGTGGGGGTGCGGTGCTCACCCGATCGCCGCATCTCCCTGGTGAATAAGGAGAGTTCATGGACAACGAGCAGGTCTTCGCGCCGATCGCCGACCCGGGTCAGCTGGCCCACGACTCGGCCTCCCACTCCAACGCGCTCGTCGAGAACCCCTTCGACGACACCGAGGAGTAGGCGAGGGGTCAGCCCTTCAGACCGTGGGCCCGCCCGTTGCCTTCCGGGCGGGCCCACGCCCGTTCCACGTCCTGCCGTCCCAGGAGGGTCACTGTGTCCCGCAGCCAGCTCGCACCCGGTGTCGAGGTCGTCGCCGTACCCGGGCGGGATCTTGCCGTCCGTACCGCCGAAGGGGAGTTCCTCAGCGTCAGGACACAGGACGCCGACAAGGACGCCCTGCTGTCCCGGCTCGCGGGCGCGACCACGGCCCCGGCGGACGACGAACTGCACCGTGTCGTGCGGGCGTTCGAGCAGGCCGGTTACCTGACGGACGAGCCGCAGCACCCGGAGTGGCCCGCTGCCCGCCGGGGCATCCGGCTGCTGGGCGACCCGGTACTGACCGAGCCGCTCGCCGCGCACCTGGCCGCCCTGGGTGCCGTACCGCACACGACTTCGGCGGCACCTGCTCCTGAGGCGTCGCCGCGAGACCTCGACGACCTGCTGCACGAAGACCCCGCCGCCGTCGTGTGGTGCCTCGACGGACCCGTGCCCGACGGACTGTGGGACGCCGCCGACATGCTGCCCGAGCGCGGCGTCGCCTGGCTGCGCTGCCACCGGGAGGGCTGGCAGGCGTACGTCGAGCCGCTCGCCGCCGCTCCCGGAGACGTCACCTCGGCCCACATCCGGGCCCGCCGGCTCGCCGCCACCCCCGCGCACCGCGAGCTGGCCGCCTACTGGAGCGGTCCGCGTACGTCCGGCGCACCGGTCCGGCTCACTGTCCCAGCCGCCGGGCTGCTCGCCGCCCTGCTCGCCGATGATCTCAGGCGGTGGGCCATCGACGCGCCCGACGCCCCCGGCTCAGGCGGCCTTCCGGCACGGCGCCGGCTCCGACGCGTCGACCTGCGCACGCTGACCGTCACGGAGCACCCCGTCCTCCCGGTGCCCGAGGCCGCGACCATGCCGAAGACCAAGCCGAAGACCAAGCCGAAGAAGGACGGATGACGCCGTTCAGTGAGGCTGTCGAAGGTCTCGCCACGGACGTTCACCTCCCCGACGGCGACGGCCCCTTCCCGACCGTTCTCGTCCGCACCCCCTACGACCGCGCCCGGTACCGGGCCGAGGCACGCGGCTGGGCCCGCCACGGGTTCGCCGCCGCCGTCCAGGACGTGCGGGGCCGGTTCGCGTCACCGGGGGAGTGGCACCCGTACCAGAACGAGGCCGCCGACGGAGCGGCGACCGTCCGCTGGATCCGGCGACAGCCGTGGAGCGACGGACGGATCGTCGCCGTCGGCGCTTCCTACGCCGCGCACTGCGCGCTCGTGCTCGCCTTCGACGCACCCGGCGGCGCCCGGCCCGACGCCGTCGTCGCCGCCGTACCGGCGCTCGGCGCCGCCGAGACGGCACGCGAACCCTCCGGCGTGGAACGGCTGCTGACCCGCGCCGGATGGTGGGCCGCCCACGGCGACCGGCGGGACTCCGACGAGAGCGCGCTGGACAAGGCCCTCGCCGCGGACCCCGGCCTGCTCACCCACCTGCCGCTGACCGGCCTCCCCGAGCGGCTGGGCCGGAGCCTGCCCTCCTGGGCGGCCCTGTGGCGGCACCGTGAGCGCGGCCGCCTCGTGTCGCGGGTGGCGCACGCCGATGTGCCCCTGCTCGCGGTCGGCGGCCACCACGATCACTTCACCGAGGACACCGTCGAACTATGGCGCGCCTGGGGCGGCCCCTCGGCGCGGCTGCTGCTGGGCCCCTGGGGACACGGCCTCGTCACCGCGCCCGGACCCGACGCCGGACCCGCCCACCGGGTGAGCCTCGGCGAACTGTACGTGCGCTGGGTCCGCCGCGCCCTCGCCGGCGAGCTCGCCCAAGGGCGCCACGGCGCGGTGGCGCTGGGCGGCGGCAACCTGTGGCTGCCCGCCGACGCCCACGGCGAGCCGCGTACGCAGCGGCTGCGGCTGCTGCACGGCTCCGCCTTCACCGCCGACCCCGACCGTCCCGTCCGCTCCGACGACCTCACCGTTCCCACCGTTCCCACCGGCGGACCGCCCGACCGCTGCGTGCTGGTCACCCCGCCACTGCCGCGTCCGCTCGACGTGGTCGGACCCGTGCGCGTACGGCTGCGGGCCACCGCCCACACCCCGTCCGCCGACTGGGCCGCCCGGCTCGTCGCCCTCACGCCGGAAGGGAGAGCCGAAGGACTCGCCGTCGGCGTCGTCCGGCGCGAGGAACCGGCAGGCCGGGAAACCGAGTTGACCGTCGAGCTCGGCCGGCTCGCCCGGCGGCTGCCCGCGGGCAGCCGGCTCCGCCTGGAGATCGCCGGACACCATTTCCCGGCCCACGCCCGCAATCCCCACACCGGGGACGACCCGGTGACCGCCGACCGGCTGATCCCCTCCGGGCGGGCGGTCGACCCCCGGAGCGTGGCGCTGCGGCTGCCCGTGCTCACGTCCCGTCCCACCCCCACCGATCCCGCCAAGGAGATCCTGCGATGACGGCGCTGCTGCCGCTGGAAGCTCTCGTCGATCCCGTCTGCGGCATCGTCCGCAAGGTCAAGCCCGTCGAGCACCCCGTGGGCGCACCGCCCCGCTACACCGCACTCACCGCCGAGATATCCGATGCCCGCAGGCTCGGCCTGTGGCCCGCCGACCGGGTCTCCCTCGGCACCACCTTCGGCGACCCCGGGCAAGCCCGTGTCGCCGCGATAGCGGAAGGGGTGGAGCGGTACTGCGGCAACCGCGTGCCCCCGCCCGGTCACCCCGACGCCCCCCTGCGCGCCACCGCCGCCGAGCTGGCCGAGAAGGGCCTGCGGCTCTACGGCCCCGACGATCTGCCCGCCTACGCGCAGTGGCAGTACGACCGGGAGAAGTTCCCCTACCGCCCCCTCACCGCCGACACTCCGGCCCTGTGGACGCGCGGCGCCGAGCGGCTGCCCGACGGCACGACCACCGAGGTCTGGGCGCCCGTCGCACTCACCCACCTCAACTGGCGACAGGGAGAGCTGCGCTCGCTGCCCCGCACCCACCACCTCAACTACGCCGGGATCGCCACCGGGCAGGGCCTCGACGACGCGGCCGAGCGCGGTCTGCTGGAGATCGTCGAACGCGACGCCCTGGAACTGTGGTGGCACCTCGACGGCCCGGCCCGCGGCATCGACCCGGCCAGTGTGCCCGGCCTCGCCGACGACCTCGCCGGATCCGCGCTCGACGTCCACCTCGTCGAGATGCCCTCGGAGTTCGCCCCCTGCATGGCCGCACTCGTCCACGATCCCCGGCTCGGCCTGTACGCCGCCGGATTCGCCTGCAAGTACGACCCGGCCGAGGCCGCCCGCAAGGCCGTCCTCGAGGCGGTCCACACCTGGGTCTTCACCCAGGGCCTGACCGACCCCGACGGCTGGGTGTTCCAGGCCGTCGAGGCCGGTCTGCTCGCCCGCGGGCTCTATCTGGAGCACCGGGCCGACGGCCGTTATCTCGACGCGTGCGGCGAGCAGTTCGAGCACGTCCGGGACCTTGGCGCGCATGTGCAGGTCTGGCTGGACGAACGGATGGCGCCCGAAGCCCGGCGCTTCACCGGGCCGGCGCTCGGGACCGTGTCCCTCGACGCGGTCCGGCCCGGCAGCCGGGACCGGCTGGAGCGCGCACTGCACGCGGGCGGCCACCGCGTCATGACGTTCGACCTCACCACCGAGGACGTGGCCGAGACCCCGCTGCGCGTCGCCCGCGTCCTGGTCTCCGGTCTCCTCCCCAACGCCCCCGCCGCTTTCGGGTACTTCGGCTGCCCGCGCCTGGCCGAGACCGCCGTCGCACGCGGCTGGCGGGCCGGCGCACCGGGCGCGCCGGAGGACTTCACGCTGGCGCCTCCGCCGCACATGTGAGGGCGGCCGACGTGGAACACGCCCCTCGAGACCGTCCGGTGAATCTCGTCGCCGCGCTCGCCCGCGCCCGCTCCCCGGAGCGTCCCGGTCCCGACACACCCGCCGGGCCCGCCGTCCGGGCCTGGCCGGGACCATCGCGTCCCGTCCCGGAGGCCGGCCGGCAAGACCTCGACCTGCGGGCCCTGCTGCGTCTCTCCCTGGCGGCCTCGGACGACTCCGGACGGCTGCGGCCCGCGTCCTCCGCCGGAGCCCTGCACCCGGTGGACACCGAACTCGTCGTGGGTGCCGGGTGCTCCCTGCCGCCGGGCCGCTACGGCTACGACCCGCTGAAGCATCACGTCCACCGCCTCGGCCGGCAACCCGACGGCACACCGCCGGGCGTGACCGCCGAACTCTCCGTCACCGCACGGCGCACGGTCTCCCACTACGGCCACCGTGCCTGGCCGCTGTTGCTGCTGGACACGGGGCACGCCGCCGCGGCGCTGTTCCTCGCGGCCCGCGCGCTGGGTGCGGGCGAGCCCGAGGTACGGCTGGACGGACTCGCCGAGAGCCCACTCGCCGCCGTGCGCATCGCCTCGCCGGGCGGGCAGGTCCCGGGACGCCCGCTCGACGGCACGCACCGCCCGCAACCGCCGGCGGGCGTGCCCACGGCCGCCGAGCTGCTGGCACGCCGCAGCGACCCGCCACCGCTCCCGGGCACTCCGCCCCCGGACGCGCTGCGGGCGGTCCTCGCCACCGCCGCCCGGGCGAGCGCCGGTGAGCTGCGCTGGTGCGTCGCCGTCGGCGCACCACGACCCGGCCTGCTCGAACTGGCCGCCGACGGCACGACACTGCGACGGCGCGCCGTGGGGGAGGCCCGTCCGACGCTCGCGGCCTGGGCCGCGGGTCAGGCGTGGATCGCGGAGGCGGGCGCCGTCCTGCTCGCCCACGGCTGCCCCGCGGACGCCGACGCGCCGCACATCCGCCGCACCCACCTGCGGGCCGGCTTCACCGTCCACCTGGCCCATGTCACCGCCCGGCGCCACGGGCTGGGCGCCCGGCCCGTCGGCTCCTGGCAGCAGGCGGACCTGGGCGCCGCGCTCGGTGCCGCGCCGGGCCGCGACTGGATCGTCCACGGACTGGCCCTCGGCACCCGCCACGCCGACGAGGAGAACACCACGTGATCGTCCACCCCGAGCTGCGCCGCGCCGCCCGCCGCGCACGGCGCCCCCTGCTCACGGCCACCCTCCTGCAGGGCACCGTCACCCTCACCCACCTCGCGCAGGCCGCCCTGCTCGCCGTCGCACTCGCCGACCTGGCCCGCGGCGACACCGGCCGGCTCCCGTGGCTGCTCGCCGCGGTGCTCGCCGTCGTCGCCGCCCGTGCCGGTCTCGCCATGGGGCAGCGGCGCACCGCCACCCGCGCCGGAGCCCAGGTCAGGGTGGCCCTGCGGGACGAATTCCTCGCCCACCTGGGGCGGTTGGGGCCCGCGCACCTGACCAGTGCGCGTGCCGGGGCCGTACGCACCACTCTCGTCGACGGAGTGGAGGGTGTCGACGCGTACGTCTCCCGCTACCTGCCCCAGCTCCTGATCACCGTCACCCTGCCGCCCCTGGTGCTCGCCGTCCTGGCCGCGGTGGAACCGCGGGCCCTCCTCGGCCTCGTCCCCGCCCTGCTGCTCGCCCTGTGCGGCCCGCGCGTCTGGGACCGGCTCCTCGCCGCCCGCGGCAAGGAGCACTGGGACACCTACGAGGGGCTGGGCGCCGACTACCTGGAGGCCCTGCAGGGCATGCCCGCCCTGCGCGCCGCCGGCGCGGTCGGCCGCACCCGCGCCCGCCTGGAGGAGCGCTCGGCGGCGCTGCACCGGGCGACCGTCGCCAAACTGCGGGTCTCCCTGGTCGACACCGGCATCACCGACCTCGCCGTCCAGGGCGGCACCGCCGCCGCCGCGCTCCTCGCCTGCTGGTCGGCCGTCACCGGATCCACCACGGCGACCGGCACCTACCTGGTGCTGCTGCTGGCCTCCGAGTGCTTCCGGCCGGTCCGTGACCTCGCTCGCGAGTGGCACGCCGGATACCTGGGGGTGTCGGCCGCGGACGGGCTCGCCGCGCTGCGCACCGCCGAGCCTGCCGTCCGCGACACCGGAACGGCGCCCGCCCACTGGGCGGCACCGCCCGAACTCCGTTTCGAGGACGTCGGGTTCACGTATGACGGCGCACCGGCACCCGCCCTCCACCATGTCTCCTTCACCGCGGAGGCGGGCCGGACCACCGCGATCGTCGGTCCGTCCGGCGCGGGCAAGTCCACGCTCCTCGCCCTGCTCCTGCGCCACCACGACCCGCAGGAGGGCCGGATCACCCTCGACGGGCGCCGCACGACCGAGTACGCGCTGGATTCACTGCGGCAGGGCATCGCCGTGGTCTCGCAGGAGACGTACCTCTTCCACGCCACCATCGCCGACAACCTGCGCCTGGCCCGGCCGGACGCGACGGACGACGACCTGACGCGTGCGACGCGCATCGCCGGCGTCCACGCCGAGATCGCCGCCCTCCCCGACGGCTACGCCACCGTCCTCGGTGAACGGGGCGCCACCCTCTCCGGCGGCCAGCGCCAGCGGCTCGCGCTCGCCCGGGCCCTGCTGGCGGACGCCCCGGTGCTCGTCCTCGACGAGGCCACGAGCTCGGTCGACGAACGCCGTGAGGCGGACATCGTCCGGGAGCTGTCGAAGGCCGCGAGCGGCCGGACCGTCCTGGTCGTCGCCCACCGGCTCGCCGCCGTCCGGCACGCCGACCGCATCGTCGTCCTCGACGCGGGACGGGTGGACGCCGTCGGCGAGCACACCGGCCTGGCCGAGGCCGGGAGCGTCTACACGCGCCTCGTCGAGGCCGGCCACGTCCACCGAGAAGGAGCCCCCGCATGAGCAGCGCCGCCGACACCGCCACCATCGACGCGGGCGTTCCCGCGCGGGGCTCGTTGCGCGCCCTGCTCCCCGCCCTCGCCGGGCACCGCGCCATGACGGTCCGCACCTGCGCCGCCGCTCTCCTCGAACAGGGCTCCCTGGTCACACTGCTGACGCTGGCCGCGCACACCGTGGGAACAGCCGTCCTCGAAGGACACGCCCCCTCGGCCGCCACCGTCACCGCACTCGTCACCCTCGTTCTCCTACGCGCCCTGATGACCTGGCGTGAGATGGACCTCTCGCACGACCTGGCCTACCGGGTCCTGGCCGTCCTGCGCGTACGGGTCTTCGACGGGCTCGCCCGCAGCGCACCCGCCCGGGTCGCCGGCCGGCGCAGCGGGGACCTCGCCGCCACGGCCATGGCGGACGTGGAGGCACTGGAGTTCTTCTACGCCCACACCACCGCCCAGCTCCTGGCAGCGGGAACGGTCTTCACCGGCGGCACCGCGGTCCTCGCCACGGTGGAGCCCTGGCTGCTCGCAGCCGTACTGCCGGTCGCGGTACTGCTCGCCGCGGCACCCTTCGCCGACGCGCGCGGACGCGCGGCGCGCGGCAGCCGCACCCGGACGGCCGTCGCCAGGCTGTCGGCCGACACGGTGGACACCGTCGACGGGCTGCGGGAACTGCTCGCCTGTGGAGCCCTGGCCGAACGGCGCCGCCGACTGGCCGAGAGGGGACGGCAGGTAGGCGACGCCCAGCGTGCCGAGGCCGTGTGGGAAGCCGTCGCCGCCGCGGTCCGCGACCTCCTCATCGTGGTCGCGGTGCTCGGCGTGGTGGCCGCGGCGGCGCAGTCCGTGAATGCGGGGCGGCTGCACGGCGCATGGGCTCCGGCGGCGATGGCGCTGGCCCTGGCGGTCCTCGGCCCGGTCGCGGAATCGGCCCGTTCCCTGAGCCAGGCCGTGTCACTGCGCGCCGCCGCCGCCCGGGTCGGCGCGGCCGTCAAGGCTCCCGCGCTCGCCCCGCCGCCCGCCGCACCCCGCTCCCTGCCGTCCGGTCCGCTGGGCGTCCGGCTGCACCGGGTGAGGTTCGACTACGGCGGCGGTCCCGTACTGGACGGCGTCGAACTGACCGTCCCCGCGGGTCAGACCCTCGCCCTGGTCGGCGCCTCGGGCGCCGGCAAGTCCACCTGCGCCCACCTGCTGGCCCGGTTCTGGGACCCGTCCGAGGGAGCGGTCCAGCTGGTACCCGCCGACGGGGAGCCCGTCGACGTACGCGAGGTGAGCGATGCCGAACTCCGGCGCGCCGTCGCGCTGGTGGGCCAGGAGTCGCCCCTCTTCCACGGCACCCTGGCCGAGAACCTGCGGCTCGCCGCCCCCGAGGCGGACGACGACCTGCTCACCGAGACGGCCCGCCTGTGCGGCGTCGACCGGATCGCCCCGATGGACACCCCGGTCGGTGAGCGCGGATCCACCCTCTCCGGAGGCCAGCGGGCCCGCATCGCCCTCGCCCGCGCGCTGCTGGCCCGGCCGCGGGTCCTCGTACTCGACGAGTCCACCGCCCACCTGGACAACGCCAGTGACGCCCGGCTCGCCGCCGCACTGAAGCAGGAGGACCGTACGACGGTCGTCATCGCGCACCGCCGCGCCACCATCCGCCGTGCCGACCGCATCGCCGTCCTCGAAGCCGGCCGTATCGCCGAGGAGGGCACCTGGGAGGAGCTCACCGGACGCCCCGACAGCGCACTCAACCGCAGCCTCGCCCACATCCCTTCCTGAGGGCGGCACGTCATCACGGACAGCGTCCGCACCCGTCACCATGTCGAACGTACGGCTGTGCCGGTCCTTCCAGGCCACGAGTACCGGCTCGATCAACGACCACTGCTCGTCCGGCAGGGGGCTCGGTCACGGCTTCCGTTCGCTCACCCCGCCACTGCGGCAGGACACCGTCCACTGACCAGCGGTCTTCACCCCGCCCACACCATCAGGCGACACCACAACCATTCAAAGACTCACGAACCGTCCTCTGAGAAACGCGAACCCGGCGTCTGAACCCGCAGAGCTCCGCGTTACGGTCTGACCGCCGGCCTCCTCGCCTCCTCGGGCTCGTGGGCGCCGAGCCGAGCCTTTCGTACCAAGGAGACCGACGTTGGACATCAGCGCACCGCAGGCTGACGGCGGGGACGACATGTTCTGGCGGGAGCGCCGCACATGCTTCCTGACCACTCTCCGGCCTGACGGCACTCCGCATCTGACCCCGGTCGGTGTCACGTACGACCCCGAGGCACGGATCGCCCGCGTCATCACCGACGGCGGAAGCAAGAAGGCGCGCAACGTCCGCGCCGCTCTGGCCGCCGGTGCCGAGGCACGCGTGTCCGTCGGGCAGGCCGAGGGCCGGCGCTGGTGCACTCTCGAAGGCACCGCCGTGATCAAGGACGACCCCGTATCCGTCGCCGATGCCGAGCGCCGGTACGCCGAGCGGTACAAGATCCCGCGGGTCAATCCGAACCGGGTCGTCATCGAGATCACCGTCAGTCGGGTCATGGGGACCGCGAAGCCCTCCGGGTGGTGATCCCCGGCCCCGACCCGGGACGGGTGAGACCTCCATGGGCAGGTTGAAGCGGAGGTAGGACTTCGTGGAGGGCCGAACCCACCAGGGTTGAAAACCTGGGGATGACCTTCGCGTGCAGATCAAGACATTGACCGGCTCGGCCGGCAGCCGGAGTGCTCACGGCTGGACACTCCGGTCGACTCGGGGTGCTTCGGGGTGAATGGCACGTGAGGTGTGGTAGCGACTCCCCGGTTCGTTCACCCGGACAAGGCGGTGCCGCTCTCCTCGGCCTCCTACCCGACCTGGTCGGCGACCGTCATCCTGCCGGCCAACACCGGCGTGGAGTACAAGTACATCGTCAAGGCCGCCAACACCCCCGTCGTATGGGAGAGCGGCCCCAACCGCACCACGGTCACCCCGCCGACGGGCACCTACATCACCCACGAGGCCTTCCGTAACTGACCGCCCGCAAGGAGGGCCGGGCGGGCGTACCGCCCGGCCCTCCTCCGGCGGCGCCAGACGTGCTGTTCGGACACGTTGGTGACGGCACGTGGGACAGCTCTGCAACCTGGACACGTCGAGCCCATGAAGCCGGTCGGTCCGGTCGGGCCCGTACGGGTCGAGGTGTGGAGTGACAGTCGTCTGGTGAACGGCGGTGGGTGCCCGGTCGGGCTGACCGGGCACCCACTCGACTTCCCGTGGCCGTCGCCGCGGTCCTGCGGGCCTGCGCCTACATGTGGACGGCGGGTGCCGCCGACTCGTCGTGCCGGGGCACGCCGCGCTTGTAGAGCAGTACGGTCGCCACGATTCCGACGGCGAAGATGGCGGCCGTCCAGGCGTAGGTGGCCGAGTAGCTCTCGACGGAGGCCTGCGCGATCACGGCCTGGGTGCCGTCCGGGTGGGAGGCCAGGTAGTCCGCCGATGCGCTGGAGGCGATCGTGGTCAGCAGGGCGGTGCCGATGGAACCGCCCACCTGCTGCATGGTGTTGACCCCGGCGGAGGCGACACCGGCGTCGTGGTGGGCGACACCGGAGACCGCGAGGTTCATGGCGGTGGCCATGATGAGGCCCATGCCGAGGCCCGTGACGATCAGCTGCGGCAGGACGTGCGTGGCGTAGGAGCTGTCGACGCCGAGCGTGGTCATCCACAGCAGGCCGAGGGCACCGATGGCCATGCCCGCCGGGACGACGGGCTTGGGTCCGACGCGGGGCACGAGGACGTTGGTGGCCAGGATGGTGCCGGTCATCATCGCACCGACCATGGGCAGGAACGCCAGGCCCGTCCTGACGGGCGTGAAGCCCATGATGATCTGCATGTAGTAGGTCAGGAACAGGAACACCCCGAACATCGCGGCGCCGATGAGCAGCACCGAGACGAAGGACGCGCCGCGGTTGCGGTCCGCGAGGACACGCAGCGGCAGCAGCGGGTGCTTCGCCCGGGTCTGCCACCAGGTGAACACGGCGAGCAGCGCCGCTCCCGCCGCCAGGAAGCCCCAGGTCTGCACGGAGGTCCAGCTGTGGGACTCGGCGTTGGCGAAGCCGTAGACGACGCCGAACAGGCCGGCGGAGACCAGGACGGTGCCGGGCACGTCCAGGGCGGCGTCGCGGTTGCGTCCGTCGTGCTTCAGCAGGGCGAAGGCGCCGATGAACGCCACGACGGCGAAGGCGACGTTGACGTAGAGCGTCCAGCGCCAGGTGAGGTACTCGGTGAGCAGCCCGCCCAGCAGCAGCCCGATCGCGCCGCCGGCACCCGCGATGGCTCCGAAGACGCCGAACGCCTTGGCGCGGTCCTTGGGGGCGGTGAACGTCGTGGTGAGCAGGGAGAGGGCGGCGGGGGCGAGCAGGGCGCCGAAGAGGCCCTGGAGCGCGCGGGCGGCCACGAGGAGTTCGAGGCTGGGCGCCGCGCCGCCGATGGCGGAGGCGACGGCGAAGCCGACGAGACCGACGAGGAAGGTGATCTTGCGGCCGAAGAGGTCGGCGATGCGCCCGCCCAGGAGGAGAAGGCTTCCGAACGCGAGCGAGTAGGCGGTGATGACCCACTGCCGGGCGCCGTCGGAGAAGTCCAGGTCGGCCTGGGCGGTGGGAAGTGCGATGTTCACTATGGTCGCGTCGAGCACCACCATGAGCTGCGCGATACCGACGAACGCCAATATCCACCAGCGGTGGTCGGTCTGGCGCGCGCCCGCCGGGGCGGGTGCCCGGGTTGCAGTGGACTGCGACACGGAGTGCTCCTGGAGTCGTAAGTGCGTGAGTGGTGGTGTGGGGGAACGAGGCCCGTCGGACCGGCCTGGATCGGCTCCGGGGCCGCCGGCCCAGCACAGAGATGAAACGGGTCCGTTTCATCCACCATAGCGACCGCCGTGGATGAAACGCAAACGTTCCATGTCGGGGGTCTCTCTCTCCAAGTGGCCGTTGCGACCGGCCAAGTGGGACGGGAAGGCCGGCTCGCGTGGTCCTTCAAGGGCGTGCGGCTCACGACGGGGAGCAGCGCGGCGGACCTGGCCATTCGCTCGGGCCGGTCACTTATTTATTTCTGCTCCCCGGAACTCGGCGGAGGGGAAAAGGGCCGCGTCGACGTATTGACGTGTGTTTTGGTGCCGAATCCACAGTGCCGCCCACTGGAACTCCTGCGACGACGAAGATGCGGGCGGTGCCGGCCCACCCGGCGACCGGTTCGGCGAGGCCGGATCGGCCGCTCTACTGCTGGCGATGTGGGGTCGGCGCCGATCGCCTCCGGGCTGGGGCGTGCGGTGGGACCGGACCAGGATCTCCGCTTTCGTGCCGGCGGTCCTTGGCGTCGGCGTCGCGTGCGTCGCCGTCCTTTTGCTGCGCGGTGTGCGGGAGAAGTCGGTGTCGGCCCTGGCCGTCCGAGGGATGCCGGGCCGCCGGTCAGGTGTTCAGCAGGGCCGGCAACACCCAGTCGTCGATGAACCGGGAGAGGTGGTCCGAGTCGAGGAGGGTCCCGTCGAGCGCGGAGCGGCTCATCACCAGGCTTCTGAAGGCCTGCGGCAGGAAGTCGGCTGCCGCGGGCCGGTGGGTGAGCTCCCCGCGCTCGACCGCTCGGTCGATGAATCGCATGACGTGCTCGGTGTCCGGCTGGAACAGGGCCGTCTGTACGGCGGAGGCCAACTCGTCGTCCGTGAGGATGGCGTGGCTGAGAGCCGCGTACAGCCGACTGTCCTGGGTCGCGTGCTGAGCAAGGCGCTCGGCCACCGTGATCAGGTCACCCCGCAGGCTCCCGGTGTCCACCTCCGTGGGACGTACCGGGCCGCTGCTGCGGATCGCGGCCGAGACCAGGCCGGCCTTGTTCCGCCAGAGCCGGTAGAGAGTCGCCTTGCTGCAGTGGGCGCGCGCGGCCACGTCGTCCATGGACAGGGCCTCGTAACCGGTGTCGCTCAGCGCCTGGAGAGTGGCGGCCAGCACCTCTTGCTCGCGCTCCGCGGTGACCCGCGGCCGCTTGACGGGGGCAGCGGCCTCGTCCGTCGCCACAGACGCCTCCTGGATGAATCGGAACAGTCCCGTACGCAAACTAGGGTGGTACTCGATGAAACGCAAATGTTTCATCGAGTACCGCCCCTGGTCACGTCACCGAGCGCACGGATCTCAGGACCGTTCCACGATGCGTCCCGCCTGCGAGGCCATGTGGCGCAGCCAGGTGTGGGCGGGGTCCCGCTCGTGGGCGGGGTGCCACCACAGGGATTCCAGCAGGTCGCCCAGTTCGAAGGGGAGGTCGGCGATGGTGACGCCCTCGCCGGCGGGGTGCAGGCGGGCGACGCGCTCGGGCATCAGGCCGATGCGGTCGGTGCCGCGCACGAGGTGGGGCACGGCCAGGAAGTCCTCCGTGGTGATCGAGGACCGTATACGTACGCCCTCCTCGGCCAGGCGCGGCATCGTGGACAGCGCCGAGAAGGGGTGCTGGTAGGCGAAGACCCAGGGCCGGCCGGACAGTTGCTCGCGGTCCAGTGGCCGGCCGGCGCTGTCGGAGGAGATCACGCAGACCCAGCGGTCCCGGTAGAGCTGCAGTGTGGGCATGTTCACCAGGACGCCCTGCGGCAGCACGATCGCGTCCACGGCCCGCAGCTGGTCGGAGGCCCGGTGCACGAACTGTGCGGTGCTGTGCTGGAACGTCAGGCGTACGTGCGGAGCCTGTCGCTGGATCAGATCGGCCAGCACCCGCCCGAACACCGGCAGATGGCAGTCCGCCACGACCAGGGTGAACTCGTGCTCCGAATGCTCGGGGTCGAAGTCGGCGCGCGTCTGGAAGACCCGGTCCGTCCAGCTCAGAGCCAATGAGGTCTGCTCGGCGAGGCGCTCGCCCAGGGCGGTCAGCTCGTAGGAGTTGCCCACGCGGGTCAGGAGTTCGTCGTCGAAGTGCCTGCGCAGGCGGGCCAGGGCGGCGCTCAGACTCGGCTGGCTCAGTCCGAGGCGCTGGGCGGCGCGCGTGACGCTGCGTTCCTGCAGCAAGGCGTCCATGGAGACGAGGAGGTTGAGGTCCGGGCTCACGTGCGACCCCTGCCTGGGGTATCAGCTTCATCTATAACGGACATCATCGAATTCAGCTTCCCTGATGAATTTCGGTGCGGCAAGACTAGGGCACCGCGAGTCCAGAGACGTAGCCGCACCGGGCTCCGCGTTCTCGGCAGGGCTTTTCGCCCGCCGCATCGACGCGTTGAAGGTTCAAGAAGGGCAGGGACGCCGATGTCGTCGTTTCACGTTCTCGTCGCCGGTGGAGGAATCGGGGGCCTCTGTCTGGCGCAAGGACTGAAGAAAGCCGGAATCAGCTGCGCCGTCTACGAAGCGGCCCACGGTGTCGTGCGGACCGGATACCGGCTGCACATGAATGCCACCGGCGGCGGTGCTCTCGAGGAGTGCCTCCCGGAGAATCTCTACGAGCTGTACATGCAGACCTCCCGCGTCAGGCCGCGGCGCGAGGTGTTCGTCATGCTGGACGACCAGTGCGAGGAGATCGGCGCGCGCCCTCACATCGGACCGCCGAACGACCCCGACCGCCCGCACACCGCGGTCAACCGGCGCACGCTGCGCCAGATCATGAACACGGGGCTGGAGGACATCGTTCACTTCGGCCACACGGTCACCGGCTACGAGGAGGACGGCGACAAGATCCGGCTGCTCTTCGCCGACGGCACCTCCGCCACCGGTGACGTCCTGATCGCCGCGGACGGACTCCACTCCTCGGTGCGACGTCAACGGCTGCCGCAGATACCCACGGTCGACACCGGCATGCGCGGTGTCGCGGCCGGCGTCCCGCTCACGGACGACCTGGTCACCGCCCTGCCCGAGGCACTGTTCGACGGCTTCGTGCTGGCCCGCTCGGCGGACGGGGTGAATCTCTCCTTCGGTGCCTGGCAGCCCCGCCGCCCCGTGGCCGAGGCCGTCGCGGAACTCGCCCCGGGCGCGGACATCGACCACGTCGAGCCGTACATGATGGTTCACTGCGGCTTCAGCGAGGGAAGCCCCTACCTCGCCGGCATCCCGGACCTGTGGAACGCCACTGCCGAGGAACTGCGTCCCGTGATGCGCGAGGCCGTCCGCGGCTGGCACCCCGGCGTGGTCGAGCTGGTCGAGCGCGTCGACATGTCCACCCTCGCGCCGATGTCGGTACGCCGCCTGGAGCCCGTCGACACCTGGGAGACCGGCCGCGTCACCTTCCTCGGCGACGCCATTCACGCGATGCCGCCCTCGTTCGGCTCCGGTGCCAACACCGCCCTGCGCGACGCGGCGTCCCTGGCCGCCGCCCTCAACCATGCGGTCAACGGCGACGGCGACCTGCTGCAGGAGATCGCCGCCTACGAGAAAGGCATGCGCGCCGAGGTCTGGCCGATCTTCCGCGCCTCGGCCGACCCGCGCTCCTTCGACCAGGCCGACTTCCTGCCGGACTACGTTCCCGTCGCCGGCCGCTGACCCTCCCCGAACCCCGCACACACACAACTTCTGGAGAGCACCATGCCCGTGGTCGAGGACATCGAGTTCACCGTTGACGGCATCACCCTGCGCGGCTGGCTGACCCGCCCGGACGACGCCGAGGGCCCGCTGCCCGTCGTCATCCTCCAGGGCGGTCTCGGCGGCCCGGCCGAGTCGATGAAGTTCCAGGCCCAGGGCTTCGCCGAGCAGGGCCTGGTCTGTCTGGCGTACGACCACCGCTGTACCGGATACAGCGGCGGCGAGCCCCGCCAGCTGTTCGATCCCTGGCAGCAGTGCCGCGACCTGCGGCACATCATCACCCACCTGACCCTGCGCGACGACATCGACGGCGACCGCATCGGCCTGTGGGGGGTGAGCATCGGCGGTGCCAACTCGATGTTCGTCGCCGCGACCGACACCCGCGTCAAGGCCGTCTCCGCCGTCATCCCGCCGGTCAGCGGCTGGAGCGCCCGTAAGCTCCAGCCCGCCGACACCCTCGCGGAGCTGGAGGCGCTGATCCCCGTCGACCGTCAGGCCCAGGCCAAGGGCGAGCCGGCGAGGACCATCCGGCTGCACGGTGAGCCCGCGCCCGGCGACCCGGTCATGTTCAGCGACGAGGAGGGCCTGGAGTTCGTCGAGAACATGATCCACAACCTTCCGAGCTTCAGGAACGCCATCACCATCTCGACCCTGGACCACCTCTTCGAAGTGGAGGTCCGCGCCTACGCCGAGCGCATCACCCAGCCCACGCTGATGATCCTCGCCGGCGAGGACACCGTGGCGCCGGTGGAGGAGGCGCGGGAGATGTTCGAGCGCATCCCCGAGCCGAAGGAACTCATCGAGTATCCGGGCCAGCACTACGAGATCCTCTCCCACCACTTCGGCGAGATCATCGCCCGTTCGGCGAAGTGGATGGCCGAGACGCTCGCCAGGTAGCACCGGGCACCGCACACCGTTACCGCCGCCGCACGCCCGGCCCGTACCCCGGCCGGGCGTGCGGTTCCGCCCCGTGCGTCCATCCGCCACCGGGCGGTCGACCCGCCGGGAGGACCCCAGGACGTGTCCCAGCCCGCTCAGCCGGCTCCCACACCGGGGGAGTGGAGGAAGGTGCTGCTGCCGCTGGCCGGCGGTGCGTTCCTCGTCGTGCTCAACGAGACGATCCTCAGCGTCGCCGTTCGCTACGTGGCTCGACAGCTCGCCCGCGACAGGGTCGTTCTTCGAGCCGGACCGCGGTGGCGTACTTGACCGTCTGGTCGTACTGCTGCTTGATCAGCCGCGCTGCTGGCCCGCGCCGACCGGGTGGTCGTGATCGAAGGCGGGCGCGCGACACGCACCGGCACCCACACCCAACTCGCCGCGTCGGACCCGGTGTACCAAAAGGCGGTCCTGCGATGAGCGAGAGGACTGGCGAGGCCGAGTCGGATGAGCGGGCCGGCGGGGCCGGGACGAACGTGCGGGTCGGCGAGGCCGGGACGAACGAGCGGCTCGGCGAGCAGGCAACACAGGACGTGAGCGAGTTGCTGCCCGTCGCCTCGCCGCGCCGGAGCAGGTCGACTCGCTGACCGACTGCGGGCCCCCGGCTCGTCGGGGGCCCGCAGTCGGTCAGCGGGGCGCCTCCCGCCGAGTCCGGGTCACGGCATCGCCCGCGTGGGCGATCTCCCAGAACCCACCAGGCTGGTTGAGGTCCATGAGCAGAAGCAGCGCCTGCCGCCCGGTCCGACGGTCTCGACGAGCAGCAGATGCTGGTTGGCTTCCCGCACCTTGTGGACGTCGCTCGCTTCGAACAGGGCGTGGTGGGAGACGTTGTCGCCCGACCCGGGCGGGCTCGGCACTCCGCCGAGCCCGCCCAGGTCGGCTCCATACCGGAGCCGGCCCGTTTCATGCCGTCAGCGCCGCAGTGTCAGCAGGCCCGGACGGTAGGGCAGGAGTCCGTAGTCGCCGCCTGAGTTGGGGCTGCGCCCCTGGTAGAGCAACTGCAGATTGCAGGGATCGACGGTCATGGTTTGATCGGCACTGGTGCGGATCAGTTCGCCATGGCTGATGTCGTTGGTCCAGGTGGCGCCACTGTTGGCCTTGCCTGCGAAGGGGTTGCTCTCGGTCGCGGCCTGGGGTGTCCATGAGCCGTTCAGGCTGGTGGCCGTGAACGAGCGGAAGTAGCGGCCCTGCGAGCCGATCGCCTCGACGATCATGAGGTAGCGGTTCTGGCCCTGCAGCTTGTAGACCTGGGGGGCTTCGAACAGGTTGTTCGTCGTATCGCTCATGACCACGGTCGAGGTCGAGCCGAAGCTGCCCGGGAAGTTCCCGATCGGCATACTGGCCCGGTAGATCTTGCCGTTGTCGCCGGCGAAGAACAGGTACATGTTCGTCCCGTCACCGATGAGCGTCTGGTCGATGGGTCCTGTTCCGGAGCCGGAGATGCTTCCGGAGAAGAGCACCTGTTCGGATGACCAGCCATTCGGGTTGGTGGGGTCGCTCGACGTCCGGTAGGAGAAGGCGGTCCCGCCCCACTGGTAGGCGAGCACCCAGATGTTCTTCGGCGCGAAGTAGAAGAGCGTGGGTGCGACGGTGGAATGGGACATGGTGTTCTGGCTGGCCGAGGCCATCTCCGACCAGTCGGTGAACAGGCCGAAGTTCATCGAACCCCACCTCGTCCCCGTGTCGTGCGTGGTCGCATAGACGAGTTGCCTGCCGTTGTAGGGGGCGACGGTGAAGTCCTTGAGCGAGGCCCACCCCTGCTTGGGCTGCGCCAGCGCGCCCGTCGACGACCAGCGGTAGGTCGACGGAAGAGCGCACGAGCCGGGGGTGTCGGCGCCGACCTTGACGAGCTGCCACTGCTGGTTGGTGCCGCCCCAGTCGTCGTACTGGACGATGTTCGCGTTGTCCGCGGTGGAGGCGCCTTGTACTTCGAGAGCCTTGTTGCTGTGGCGCGAGATCAGCCTCACGTAGCCGTCCGAGCTGTCGGCCAGCCGCCACTGCTGGTTGGTGGCGTTCAGATCGGCCCACTGGACGATCGAGCCGCCGTTCGCGCTGGACCAGTTGTAGACGTCCAGCACCTTGCCCGAGTGGCGGGACTTGATGCGGTAGTAGCCGTCCCCGGAATCGACGAACTGCCACTGCTGCTGGTTCTGATCGTTCCTGGTCCACTGGGTGATGCGGGCGCCGTCGCCGGTCGCCATGTTGTAGACGTCCAGGGCTTTGCCGCTGTTGCGGTTGACCAGCACATACGAGGCGTTGGGGTCTACGGTCGCCGCGGCGGCGGGCTGGGCACCGAGGAAGGCGGCCAGGAGCAGCAAGGGCGAAAGGACGGCGAGCAAGCGTCTTGGACGGACTGGGGACGCGTGACTAAACCACATCAGAGGGCCTCCTTGGGGGCGGGGGAGGTGGCGCCGATGAACCGCGGAGCGGCCGGGCCGGGACAGAGACGATCTCGAAACTTTCGAACGGTCTCCGAATCCTTCGACGTCACAAGCTAGGAATGTGAGGCCCCCCGGTCAAGATCTGTCGCAGATCTGTCCGCAAACGGTTTCTCCCCTTCGGGCTTGACAAGCTGTCGCGCCGACCGGGAACACTCCGGAAGTTCGCGGTGCGGCTCGCCATCCAAGGGTCTGCGTCGGCGAGGAAGGCGCGTGAGCGGCGTCCGCACACTCGCCCCGGTCCCGGCCTCGGGCCCTACGGCATCCGCCGACGGCGGCGGGTGCAAATGCACCGTCCGGCTCGACGGGCTTCGAATGTTTCGGGACGTGAACGGAAACTTTTCCTGCGAGGAGTATTGACGGGCCACCGTCAATCCCTCAATCATCCCTGTCTGGAGTACCGACTACAGATCGAAATTTCG
Organism: Streptomyces poonensis; assembly: GCF_014650915.1. Classification (GTDB taxonomy): domain Bacteria; phylum Actinomycetota; class Actinomycetes; order Streptomycetales; family Streptomycetaceae; genus Streptomyces; species Streptomyces poonensis. The sequence continues at coordinate 44,236 of NZ_BMVW01000030.1, forward strand.
AACGCGTTGGTCTTGAGTGGACTGTGCTGCACGGCAGATCCACGCATCGGCTGCACGACAGATCCGTGCACCGAAGCACCTGCGTCACCCCGTTTCGTTCCGGTGAGGTTCGCCCCGGCGCATCCTGGCTGTCCGTGCAGTCGGAGAGGTACGCGACGCCGCGTGACGGTCCCCCGGCTGAGCCGCGATGGAGTACTTCCGTGCCTGTGCCCAAAGACCGTGGCCGTCCGCCGTACGTCACCCCGGCGGCCGACCGGGTGCCGTCCGTGCCAGTTGCGATCCTGCCGGTCCCATGACCGCGGTGTCGGGTGATTCCCTGCTGCCCAGGTTCCGGCCTGCCCCGTCCGTCTGCCGAGTGGGAGCGGACGACGCTGCCCCCTGCGCTTCAGTCATTCCGTAATTCCTACCTTGGAGGCACAGTCATGGGCTTGTACGCCCTTCCCGGACCCGCTATGCGCCCGAAGGTCCGCGGTCTGCT
>NZ_BMVW01000031.1 GCF_014650915.1 Streptomyces poonensis
GTCCGGGACTTCAAGCAGCGCGGCGTGCCGATCGACTGCGTCGGCTTCCAGTCGCACTTCAACAGTGGCAGCCCCTACAACAGCAACTTCCGCACCACCCTGCAGAACTTCGCCGCCCTCGGCGTCGACGTGGCCGTCACCGAGCTCGACATCCAGGGCGCCTCGGCCACGACCTACGCCAACGTGGTCAACGACTGCCTGGCCGTCGCCCGCTGCCTCGGCGTCACCGTCTGGGGCGTGCGCGACAGCGACTCCTGGCGCGCGTCGGACACGCCGCTGCTGTTCAACAACGACGGCAGCAAGAAGCCCGCTTACACCGCCGTCCTCAACGCCCTCAACGGCGGCTCCACCACGCCCCCGGCGGACGGCGGACAGATCAAGGGCGTCGGTTCGGGCCGCTGCCTGGACGTGCCCAGCGCCAGTACCGCCGACGGCACCCAGGTCCAGCTGTGGGACTGCCACAGCAACACCAACCAGCAGTGGGAGTACACCGCCGCCGGTGAACTCAGGGTCTACGGCAACAAGTGCCTGGACGCCGCCGGCACCGGCAACGGCGCCAAGGTCCAGATCTACAGCTGCTGGGGCGCCGACAACCAGAAGTGGCGCCTGAACTCCGACGGGTCCATTGTCGGCGTCCAGTCCGGCCTCTGCCTCGACGCCGTCGGAAACGGCACCGCCAACGGCACCCTGATCCAGCTCTACTCCTGCTCGAACGGCAGCAACCAGCGCTGGACCCGCACCTGAACCTGAAAGGGCCTGCTGCAAGCGAAAGGATGAATCGATGACGGCCTGCGGTGTGGCTTCCCTCGTCCCTCCACGAAGACATCGCTGATGGTCCCGGGTCGCCGCCGTGGTGGCGGCGACCCTCGCGATCGGCATCTCGTCGGGGTGAATGCGGCGCCCGTGGGGGCGGCGACAATGGACACCAATGCCTGGTACGTCATGGTCGATCGCAACAGCGGCAAGGCGGTGGACGTCTCCGGCGCGTCCACCGCCGACGGCGCGCGGGTCAGCCAGTGGACGCGCAACGACGGAGCCGACCAGCAGTGGCACTTCGTGGACTCCGGCAACGGCTTCTACCGCCTCGAGGCCCGGCATTCGGACAAGGTCCTCGACGTGGCCGGCGCCTCGACCGCCGACGGCGGCAACGTCGTCCAGTACACCGACTGGGGCGGCGTCAACCAGCAATGGCAGCCGATCAAGCTGTCGTCCGGTGGCGGCGGACGGGGCAGCACCCCGACTCCGGCGAGCGGTACGCGCACGATCCAGAGCGGTGGTAAGAGCCGCAGCTTCATCCTCAGGGTCCCCGTCGACTACGACAACAGCCACCCCTACCGGTTGATCTTCGCTTTCCACCAGCGGGCGATGCTCGACAGACTGCGGACGGCCTTGATCCGTGACCGACAGAGAGACCGGCAGAGAGAAGCACACCCGTGACAGAATCGACGTCCTTCCTGCTCGAACGCCTGCATGCGGCCGGCCTGACCGACGTTGTCGCCGTCGAGCCGGCCACTGGAGGCCTCGCCGCGACGGCGGGGCTCGCGCGCCGCGGTGACGGCACGTCGGTGTTCGTCAAGGCGTTCGGTGAGCCGCCGTCGGACGACGCCTTCGCCGCGGAGGCCGAAGGGCTCACCGTGCTGCGCAAGGCGGGCGGCGTCGCCACGCCGGAGATCATCCTCACGGACCGCGACCTGCTCGTGCTGTCCGTGCTGCGGCCCCGGCCGGGCACCGAGGCCTTCTGGGAGCAGCTCGCGCATGCGCTCGCCCACCTGCACACCACCACGCGGTACCCCCGGTTCGGGTGGCACCGGGACAACTGGCTGGGCCGTCGTCGGCAGGTCAACACCTGGGATGACGACGGGTTCGAGTTCTTCGCCCGGCACCGTCTGCTGCGCTGGCTCGGCGAGCGTCGCGTCCAGGAGGCGCTCGACGCCGCGGACCGGGCGGCGCTGGAGCGGCTGTGCGACCGGCTGCCCGAGCTGCTGCCGGTCAGGCCCGCGTGCCTGACGCACGGCGACCTGTGGGCGCTGAACGCCATGGCCACCCCCGACGGGCGGCCCGCGCTGATCGACCCGGCCGTGTCGTACACGTGGGCCGAGGTCGACCTGGCCCACCTGTGGACGACGATGCCGCCGCCCGAGGCGCACGTGTTCTTCGAGCTCTACGCCGAGCTGACCGGGCTCGACCGCGACTGGCGCGAACGCATGCCGATCCTCCAGCTACGCCAGCACCTGGCCGTGATCGCCCAGTTCGACCCCGACTGGGGCGCCGCCGCCCTCGTGCGCGCCACGCTCGCCCCGTTCCGGCGTCGGCCCTGAGCTCAGTTCAGCGGACTTGCTGACAGCCCTCAGAAGCTCGGCTTCTCAAGAACTAAGAATGTTCTTCGTCTGCTGGTGGTGCAGCGGCAATGCATTGCTGACCTGCGCACATAGTGAATCTGGGGGGTTCGTGCAGTCGTTGGCCCGGGAATGGTCCGAATCATAGGTGCACGCGGTGGACGGCCGCCCGGCTTCGATGAGCTCCGCTACAAGAAACGCAACACCGTCGAGCGGGCGATCAGCTTCCTGAAGCAGTCCCGGACGGTCGCCACTCGCTACGGCAAGCGCGGTTACGTCTTCCTCGGCACTGCCATCGCGGCGGCCGTCACGATCTGGCTTCGGACATGAACTGCTATGCGACCCAGCAGTAGACGCTCTGGTTCTGGCGCCGGGCGCTGCTGACAAGGGCAGCCAGATCACCCACGATCGCGTCCGCGATCTCCGCGTCGATGACCTCGCCGTCCTCCGCACGCAGCCGAGTCCACGAGGCGGCGACGTCACTCAGCCTGGAGTGCGCGGCGGGCATCATGCCTGACAGCCCACAACCATGATCGGCCGGACAGATCCTAGCAGGATCGGGCACATCGACGGAACCCCGTCGGGATCGCGCCGCAGCCTTGAGGAGTGCCATGCCCGTCAAGTCCGGTGCTGTCGTGCAGAGTTCTACGTCAGAGGCCACCCGGGCCGTCGTGCAGGAGCTCCTTGCCGCTCGACTGGCCGGGGGCACGGGACGGCTCACCGCGCTCCTCGCCGACGAGGTCGACTGGTCGCTCGCCGAGAACCCCGCCGTCCCGTGGATCCGCCCGCGCTCCACCACCGCCGAACGCGCCGCTCAGTTCAACGGAGTCGATGGAGAACACCGTGCCCGAGGACGCACGAGCCTCCGTCGATACTTCCCTTGTCGACGGTACCGACGCCGTTCTGATGGAGCATGTGTCGGGGACCGTATGCGCGACGGAAAAGTCCTTCGAGGGCCCGTTCGCGCTGCACCTCACCGACGAGCACGGCAGGATCAGCCGACACCATCTCTACGAGAGCAGCCTTTCGATAGCTGATGCCTGCGCTCCGTGAGGGCGCGGACGGCGTATCCCGAAGGGCCACGGACAAGCTCAACAGTCATCGAAGCGGCCACATCCCAGGAGTTGGGCCAGGACCGAGGCTCAGGTTTTGGAGCAACTTCTGGGGGAGTGAGCGGTGGGGAGTTCCCTCAGCCGCTGTACCCGATGGACGCGAAGGTGAAGGGCGGAGACTGCGTGCGGAGGCACGTGATGTCCGAAGCGCCGAAGGAGTCGGTGCGCTGCCGTCCCGGTCGTTTGAGCAGGCCCGCCTCGAGCAGTCGGTCCAGAGTTACGTCGAGGACATGCTCCGGGTGGCCGCCGGCGATGTTGCGGTCGCGGAACTCGCTCAGCAGCGAGAAGTCGCATCCGGGATCGGTCAGCTCCAGGCCCAGCAGGAACTTCCAGTCGATGCGTGCCCGGACCGCGGCGGCCGCCTGCCGGTCCGACAAACCCTCAGTAACGGAGTCCTACTAGGAGCGCAGGAAGCCCCGTCGGGGCAGGGTGACCACATAAGTCCCCTGCCCCGACGGAGCTCGGTCGGCCGGGCGGCGGGTTACCGGCGCCCGGCGGAGGCCGGTGCCGTGTGCGGCGCTCCCCGGCTCAGCCGAAGTTCACGTCGCTGCACCACATGTAGGCCTGGTCGAGGTGCGAGGCCTGCCAGATCACGAACAGGATGTGGTGTCCGGTGTAGCCGGAGGTCTGGACGGGGAACGTGATGTTCTGTGCCGGGGCGAAGCGGCCGGTCTGCGTGATGAAGTCGAGGTTGCCCCAGCCCAGGGTCTGGGTCTTGGGGTTGAAGCCCTGCTTGCTCACGTAGACCTTGAAGTAGTCGGCACCGTGGGACGCCTGGTCGTGCAGCTGGACCGTGAAGTTGTTGCTGATGTTGGTCGTCTTCCACTGCCCGGGCTTGTCCAGGCTGGCGTTCCTCGACAGGTTGTTGCTGCAGAGCGTCCCGTCGGGGGTCCGCGCCTGGAACTGGCCACCGAGGCCGTCGCGGAGCGCGCTCATCCAGTTCCACATGGTGTCGGAGTTGGCCTGGAATGCCTGCCAACACATGGGGTCTTCGGTCTGCATGGCCGGGCTCGTGTGGTTGCTGCCCCACGTCTTCCAGCACTGGTACGCGCGGGAGGCGGGGTTGACGATGGTGCCGTGAGCCTGGGCGGGGGCCGACCAGGCCAGTGCGCCGACAACCACGGCGAACAGCATGACGAGCGCCTGGAGAGGCCGGCGGAGGGACGACCGCGAACGCCCGGTTAACGGACTCTGATTGCGCATGTGGGGGGAACTCCTTCCAGTTTCAAGGCTGTTATGGGAGCGCTCCCAACGGTAGGTCTTCTGAGTGAAATGTCAATGAAACAAACAAAGTTGATTACAGGGGTGGGTGGCGAGCAGGGACTCTGCCGTGAGCCGGGAGTCAGAACCGTTCCCGGGACCGGGAAGCGAGGACGCGGCCTGGACCGTGTGCGGGCGATGCCAGGGAGGGGCGTTCGCAGCATGGCGACGTGGTTCTGGCGTGAGGGCTGTCCAGTTCCACAACATGCGAGATCCCAGGTCCCGATGGTGTGCTTCCGTACACCCAAGTCGGCCTCGCCGGGCAAGTCGCCTGGTAGGAGCTGTGACTGTACGGCGCGTCGGGCGGGGAACGCGGCCGATGGCACGCAGCGGGAAGGTGCGTACTCCTCGGCTCCGAACCGGCGGCACTGGAGCATGGATGCCGTAGCGAGGGAAGTCACCGGCAACGCAGAACAGCCTCGGCGCGCTCCAACTCACCTGGGCCGCCGCCGCGGCCCCAAGACGCTCGGGGACCAGGTGCCGGAACACTTCCCGGTGGACCGTCAGCCAGGCCTTGGAGAGGAGGCCTGGCTGATCACGCCCGGGTCCGTTCCACGTCTGCTGACACGGCTGTTCCGGCCCGGGCTGCCCCGCGGTGAGCGGGCGGCCCGGGCTGCGGCTCGCCCGTCGCCAGTTCGCCACTGATGATGGTTTCCCGGCCGAGCCCTCCGCCCTCACCCACGTAGCGGCCACCAGCTCGACGATCCGCCGGTGGTCCACCGCGAGCACCTCCACGGTCGCCGCCTCGTGCCAGTGCGGCACGACAGCCCCCTCGCCAAGGGCCTCCTCGACCACCGCCGATACCGCCCCGCGCACCCGCAGCGGGCACTCCCGCCATGTCCGGAGCGGCCAGGGCCTCGACGAGCTTTCTCCCGGTCGATCACCCGACGCTCCCACACCGCCTCCGCCTCGGCGAGTCGGACCGCGATCCGTCCCACCTGAGGGCGAAACCCGACCCACCCGCACCCGGGCAGCCGCCTTCCGCTCCTCCGGCAGTCCCAACCCTCGACTGCGTCGGCCGACTCCCCGCCGCTGAGCCAGGAATGAGCCAGCAAACCCTGCCACGGCGACACCGGGAACACGCCTGACCAAAAAAAGCCCAACCATCGCATCCAGAGGGACATCGGCTTACCATGACGCCGCGTCAAATCACGGTCTCGCAGATCCGGGCCAGCAGGGGAGACTGCCTTCACGCCCGGGTCCGCCCGGTCCCCGGCAGCACCACGCCAAGCAGGTCGGTCCACCGTCACTCCACCGAGATGAGGTCTCGTGAACCGAAACCGAGCCGCCGTCAGCGCGGTCGCCGTGACCCTGTTCACCGCCGGCTTAGCCGTCGGCCCGGCAGCCGCCGCCACCGCCACCGAGGCGAAGGCCCGCGTCGGAGCCGACTGGGCAACTCAGTCGATCGTCTTCACCGCCGCTGCAGGGCAGGCCAACAACCTCAACATATTCTCCATGTACACCAGCGACGGAATCCGGCGGATCGGCTTCAGCGACGTGGTCCCGCTCGAACCGGGCGACCACTGTGCGTACTCCAGAGCCGAGGACACCACCTCCGTCGTCTGCGAACTGCCCGCCGACAGTTCCCGGCCCGACAGGATCGACGTCCTCCTCGGCGACGGCAACGACACGATCGCCGCCTTCACCCCCGGGATCGGCACCGTCAACGGCGGCCCCGGCGACGACGAACTGCACGCCCACACCGCACGCACGGTGCTGGGCGGCGCGGGGAACGACATGGTCATGGGACCCGCCGCCCTGCACGGCGGCGACGGCATGGACCACCTGATGGGTGACAGCAGCAACCAGCAGATGTGGGGCGGCCGGGGCGACGACATGATCGAGGGCTACGGCGGTGACGACACCGTGCACGCCGGCCCCGGCGACGACCACGCCATGGGCGGGGACGGCCGCGACATCCTCCTCGGCGGCCCCGGCAACGACACACTGGACGGCGAAGGCGGCGACGACCTCGTCTGCGGTGGCACCGGAAAGGACTCCCTCGAAGGCGGACCCGGCCGCGACATCGTCCTCCCGTAAGTGCGCCTCCATACCCGAAGGCCCTGGCCCGCGGCGCGAACAGCGTCGCGGGCGCCGAGCCACCGCCGTCGACGACCCGCCACCCGAGCCGCGTCGACCGCGAACGCCGCAGACGGCAGGTCCCCGCGCCCGTATCACCGTCGTCTTCCCTGAGCGTCATGCCCGCCGGTCGACCACATCGGGCGGAAGAGCCGAAGAGCCCGTAGGGCTGATGGTCATACCCGGTGGGGAGAGACACCGGGCCCGCCGTCACGGTCCGGCAGCGGCTCCCCGGGGACGAAGGTCACCTGGGGGGCTCCTGTACGGGGATGGATCGCGACCTCGGCTGTGACCCCGTAGACCCGGGCCAGCAGCGGGGCGGTGAGGACTTCGGCGGGCGGGCCGGAGGCGGTGATCTCACCGTCGTGCAGGACGTAGAGGCGGTCGCAGTAGTACGCGGCGAGGTTGAGGTCGTGCAGGGCGACGAGGACGGTGGCGGGCAGACGGCGCAGGGTGCCAAGGATTGCCAGCCGGTGGCGGATGTCGAGGTGGTTGGTCGGCTCGTCCAGGACGAGGAGCGATGGCTGCTGGGCGAGGGCGCGGGCGATGAGTACGCGCTGGCGTTCGCCGCCGGAGAGCCGGTCGAAGGGGCGGGCGGCCAGGTGGGTGGCGTCCGCCGACCTCAGCGCCGACTCGATCAGCTCGGCGTCCTCGGGGGTGTCGCCGTCGAGCAGCCGCTTGTGCGGGGTGCGGCCCATGGCGACGACCTCCCGGACCGTGAGGTCGACGTCGGCGCCCGGCTCCTGCACCACCGCCGCCACCGTACGGGCCAGTTGCCGCACGGGAAGTGACCAGGCGTTCGTGCCGTCGACCAGGACCTGACCGGTGTCGGGGCGCAGCACGCGGTAGACGGCGCGCAGGAGGCTGGACTTGCCGCTGCCGTTGGGGCCCACGAGTCCGATGGTCTCGCCCGGACGGGCTGTCAGGGTGACGTCCTTGACCAGGTGGCGGGCGCCCGCGGTCAGCGTGACGCTGTCGAGGGCGAGGTCGGTCGCCGGCATGCCGTTCGTCGCCTTCATGCCGTTCGTCGCCTTCATGCCACTCCTCGATCGGTGCCGCGCCGGGCGTCGCGGCGCATCAGCCACAGGAAGAACGGCCCGCCGCACAGGGCCGTCAGCACGCCGACGGGTATCTCCATGGGCGCGGCGACCGTGCGCGCGGCGACGTCGGCCCAGACGAGGAAGACCGCGCCGCCCAGCGCGGCGGTCGGCAGCACCCGGCGGTGGTCGCCGCCGACGAACAGGCGCACGATGTGCGGCAGCATCAGGCCGACGAAGCCGATCGGTCCGGCCGCCGCGACCAGGACGCCCGTGATGAGGGAGAGCAGCACGAACATGCGGGCGCGGAAGCGCGCCACGTCCAGCCCCATCGTGGTGGCGGCCTCCTCGCCGGCGAGGAGCAGGTTGAGGTTGCGGGCCTGCACCATGAGGACGCCGACGCCCAGCAGCGTGGCCAGGCCGGGCAGCCACAGCGTGCCCCAGTTGACGCCGCCGAGGCCGCCCAGGGTCCAGGCGAGCACGGCGCGGGTCTCGTTGCCCCGGTCGGTGGTCAGCAGCAGCAGGTCGAGTACCGCGGTGAGTACCGCGGCGATCGCCACCCCGGACAGAACCAGCCGCATCGAGGTGATGCGGCCGCCGGTGCGGGCGGTGGCGTAGACGAGCAGCAGCGCGCCCAGGGCGCCCGCGAACGCGGCGGCCGACAGTGACACCGGCCCGAACACGCCGACCCCGAACACGATCACCGCGACCGCGCCCAGGGACGCCCCGGAGGAGACCCCGAGCAGATAGGGCTCGGCGAGCGGGTTGCGCACCAGGGCCTGCAGGGCGGTGCCCACGACCGCCAGTCCGGCACCGGTCACCGCGCCGAGCAGTACGCGCGGCGCCCGTACGTCCAGCACGATGGTCTCCCGTGCCTCGGACCAGTCCGCCTCCGACCAGTCGGCGCCCAGCGCGTGCGTCACGATGCCCCACACCTGGCCGGGTGGCACGTGCACCGAGCCGATGGCGAGCCCCGCCGTGACCGAGACCACGAGCAGGGCGGCGAGCGCGAGAAGGGTTACGGCCGAAGTGCCACGGCCGGTGCGCTTCCCGCCCGCCTGCGGCCGGTGGACGGCCGGCCCGGTGGGTCTGTCCGTGGTGGGAGGCGTCACCGGAAGCTCTCGGGATGCAGCCCGCGGGCCAGGTCCTCGACGGCGTACGCGGACCGGATGCCGACCAGGGTGGCGGTCAGCGGCAGGACGACGAAGCGCTCGTTCCTGACGGCGGGTACGTCGGCGAGGGCGGGCTGGGAGAGCAGGAACTCCTTCTTCTGCTCGACGCTTCCGGCGCCGGCGTAGTCGTAGATGGCGATGACTTCGGGCCGGCGGTCGACGACCTGTTCCCATGAGACGTCACCGAAGACGTCGTCGAGGTCGGCGAAGACGTTCCGGCCGCCGGCCAGCCGGATCAGTTCGGTGCCCAGGCTCTTGCCGCCCGCGGTGAAGGCGGCCTTGTCGCCGCTGTCGTACACGAAGACCGGTACCTCGGCCTCGCCCTTCACGGCCGTGGTGGCCTTGTCGACCCGGTTCCGCAGGTCGGACACCAGCTTGTCCGCCCGGTCGGAGACACCGAAGATCCGGCCGATGGTACGGATCTCGTCGTAGGTGTCCCTCATCGTCACCCGCTTCTCGCCGCAGTACTCGCGGTTGAGGTGGGTGTCGATGCCGGCGTCGGCGAACGCCTCGCGGGAGCGGCCCTCGTTCTCGGCGAAGGCGCTGCCGTAACCGCCGTAGACGAGGTCCGGCTCGGCCTCCAGGACGGTCTCGAAGGACGGTTCCTTTTTCGCCAGTTCGGGGATCGTCTCGTAGTCCGTCTTCAGCTCGGGCAGGACGGCCGAGTCGGGGAAGGCGGTGCCCACCATGCGGTCCTTCAGCCCGAGGGCGAGCATCAGTTCCGCCGGGTGCTGGTGGATGGTGACCACCCGCGACGGCGGGCTGTCGTACGTCGTCCGTACGCCGCAGTTGTCGACGGTGACGGGGAAGCCCTCGCGCGACGACGCCGTGGTCTTGGGGTCCTCGGCGGTGTCCTGTGACGAGCCGCAGCCCGCGGTCAGCAGGGCCGCCGAGAGGGCGACGGCGGCGGCCGCGGCGCGCAGGGACCAGTGCCTGCGGGCAGGGGAGAACAAGGGGGGACGGGACGTGCCGTCGTACACGTGAAGCCTCCTGGGGAGTCCGCGCTCCTCGGAACGGGCCCGCGACAGGCCAGTGTCCTGACTCCCGGATCGACGTTCCCCCCGCCTTCCCGCGCGGCGCGCAGTGGCGTGTCGAAGGGGTGCACTCCCCGGTCACAGTGGCGGGACCGTGCCGGAATCGCACCGGCTTCCTGTCTCCCGTCGCGGTGATGACCCGGTGATAGTACGGTTCCCCGGAGCGAGGGCAAAAGGGCCTGCTCGCCCGGCCGTTCACCGCCCACGCTCCGTCACTTCACCCGGCCGTACACCTCCCGCGCTCCCGTCACTCCTCGCGGACCGCCCGCAGGACCAGGCGTTCGGCGTCCTCGTCGTAAGGGCGGCCGTCGAAGCCGCCGAACACCTCCACCCGGCCGAAACCCGCCTCCTCCACCATCGCCCGCAACTCCACGGCGCTGTACACGAACCACACCAGCGTGGCCCTGGTCACCCGCTCGCCCCGGACCAGCACCCAGTCGCTGCGCAGCCGCGCCCAGTCGTCCAGCACGGTGTCGGTCTGCACCATCAGGTCGTCACCGCGCCGCACCACCTTGGGCGGGGTGACCCTGCGGGCCAGCAGTTCCTTGCCGGCGAGGTCCAGGACGAGGGTGCCGCCGGGTGCCAGGCAGGTGTGCAGGGTGCGCAGCACGCGGGCGTTGTCGGCGGGGTCCTCGAAGTACCCGAACGAGGTGAACAGATTGAGGACGACGTCGAAGCGGCCCGGTGCCTCGTACTCGCGTGCGTCGGCCTGCATATACGTGACCGCGGCGCCGGCGTCGGCCGACCGTTTCCGGGCCCGGTCCAGCATGGCCGGGCTCAGGTCCACCCCGGTCACGTCGTGGCCGTGGCGGGCGAGGGGCACGGTGAACACCCCCGGACCGCAGCACAGGTCCAGCACCCGCGACCCGGGCGGGAAGGACAGCAGCGGTGAGGTGTCGAGCAGCTCCGCGGCCTGGGCGTGGCGCTGCTCGGAGAACAGGAAGTCGTGGAACTCGGTCCAGAAGTCATCGTCCTGGAATCCGCCCGTCCTTGTCATGGGTACGCAACGCTCCTTTGTCGTGGTCACTGTGGGGGAGGGGTGCCGTGCGGCCGCGCAAGGTCAGCAGCACGGGGGGAAGCAGCGCGCACTGGGCGGCGGCCAGCAGCCAGAACCAGCCGGTGTTCCCGGCGTGTTCGGTGAGGCCGTAGAGCTGACCACCCAGCAGCCCGCTCGCGCCGGCGCCGAGCCCGGCGGCCAGCCGCTGCTGACCGAAGACGACGGCATCGGAGCGTGAGCTGCGGCGCAGCGCCTCCAGATCGCTCTTGAGGAACAGCACGATGTCGCCGAGGGTGATCAGTGCGCCGCCGGCCAGGAGGGCCGGCCGGGTGCCGACGGCCAGCACGGCCAGGCCGGCCGCGAGGCCGGTGAAGCCGACGGCGAGGGCCGCCGCGTACGGCATGCGCCGGATCCGGTCGGACGCGAGGGGCTGGACGACGATGACCAGGGTGAAGCAGAGCAGCAGCACCAGACTGTAGAACTCGCTGGAGGCCCGCTCGACGGCGTACACGGCCAGGTAGTGCTGGAAGTGGAAGTACAGGTAGAAGGCCAGCGCGGTGGCGGCGAACGGCAGCACCGCCACACCGGCCATGAGGCCCTGCCGGGATTCCCGCGGGTCCGGTCGCCGCTGGTCGGCCGTTGCGGGAAGCCTCGCGTGGCCAGCGGTGACCAGGACGAACAGTGCCGTGACGGCCAGGAACAGCCAGCCGGGCGAGGACAGCACGAACGGTCCGGCGACCAGCGGGCCCACCGCCATGCCCGCGTTGAGGGCCGCGTTGCCGGCCGACAGGAACGCCGGGCGGCGTTCGTCGTCCACCCCGCGCACCAGGTACGCCTTGTTGGCGGGGAGGTACAGCGCGGCACCGCAGCACGTGAGGATCAGCGCGCCGACGGCCAGCGGAGGCCAGCGCAGGGCCAGCAGCAGCCCGACGAACCCGGCCGTGCGCACGACGAGCGCCCACAGCATCGTGCGGCGCAGCCCGATCCGCTCCGCGAGCGCCCCGCCCACGATGCCGCCGGAGAACTGCACGAGCGACGCCAGCGCGAGCACCACACCGACCGTGCCGAGCCCCATGCCGAGCCGTTCGTGCAGGAACACCGACATGAACGGCAGGATCATGAAGCTGCCGAGCGGGATCAGGAACGAGCTGAGCAGCAGGAAGCGCAGTGGACCGTCGAGGGTGGCCAGCGCCGCCCGCAACCGCACGCTCTCCCCGGCGCGTTCACCCACCGGATGTGTCCTGTGTGCCCCGGCCCGCCGGGTCGGGGACCGGGAACGGCTCGGTGCGTACGCGTACGGCGTTGGCGGCGGCCACCGCGTGGTGCGTGGCGAGTTCGGCGGTCTCGGCCTCCGCGTAGACGATGCCCGCGTACCCGCGGCTGTCGTCCAGGTGCTCGACGCGGTCGCCGGGCTGCTTGACCGGGTACCAGGCCGGGGAGCCCGGCATGTCCGCCAGCCGGTCGAGCCCGCCGACCCCGGTGAACACGCCCGGCGCGGCCGGGTAGCCGAGGACGAAGGCGACGGCCGGGCCACCGGGCGGGTCCGCGTCCATCAGACCGGGGCGGCGGCCCAGCGCGGCCTCGATCATCGCCTCGTACACGTTGACGCCGAGCGCCCGGCACAGGCCCTCGCCCACCAGGGCGCCCCCGATCCGGGGGTTGACCTCCACCACCTCCGGGCTGTCGGCGCTCAGCACGAACTCCACGTGCGCGAAGCGGTCGGTGTAGCCGATGGCCGCGAGCACCTGGCCGAGCCACCGTTCCAGCGAGGCCCGCCGTGCTTCCGGGAAGGCCACGGGGAAGGCGGTGATCTCCTCGCGGAAGTGCGGCTCGGGCGACATCAGCCGGCTGGAGACACCCAGCAGCCGGGTGCTGCCCGCCCAGGTGAGGGTCTCGGCGCTGTACACCGGGCCGCTGAAGTAGGGCTCGGCGAACAGCCGCCCCTTCAGGTCCCGCCCGGTCGCCTCGGTAAGGGCCGTGTCCAGTTCGGTCTCGTCGCGCACCAGCCAGACGTTCTGGCTGCCGGTGCCCGCCGTGTCCTTCAGGATCGCGGGCAGTCCGACCTCCTTGAGCAGCAGCTCCCGCAGCCCCGCCCCGGCCCCGCTCCTGGCCTCGGTGGCCTCGACGGCCCGTCCGCGGGTGAACCCGGCCTCGTGCAGCCGGTTGCGCACGGCGGCCTTGTCGCGGGTCAGCCGCAGGATGGCGGCGTCGAGTCCGGGCAGCCCGAACCGGGCGGTGAGTTCGGCGCCGACCAGCGTCCAGGTGTCGGTCGAGCTGATCAGACCGCGCAGATCCGGAATGCGGTGCAACGCGTCCGCCACCCGCTCCACGTCGAAGGTGTCGGTCTCGACGACGTCGACGGCGTCCGCGGGCAACCGGTCCAGCTCGTACGCGTAGTAGGCGGGATCGCGGGTCAGCAGGACCAGCCGCTCGCCGAGCGCGTCGGCGGCGCGGACCAGGTGTCCGAGGCCGAAGGTGAGGGACTCCAGGCAGACGACGCTCACGCCGCTCGCTCCTTCCAGCGCGCGGGGCAGGCGGCGCGTTGCCAGGCCATCCTGGACCAGGGCATGGTCATCTCCTCGGGTGTGCCGACCTCGACGGGCTTGAGCGCCGCCGGATCGAGGGCTTCCGCGTGCCGGGCGAAGACGCGGTCCACGTAGCGGTGCCCGGTGTCGGCGCCGATCACCAGATGCAGCCGGTCGGGGTGACGGCGGGCCTCGTACGTCGCGGCCAGGTACCCGGCGCCGGTGGACAGCCCGGCGAAGACGGCGTGCTCGCGCAGCAGGGCGACCGTGCCGGACATGGCGTGGGTGAAGTCCAGCCAGTGCACGGCGTCGTAGAGGTGGTGGCGGACGTTGTCGAAGACGATCGACGACCCGATGCCGGCGATGATCGCCTCCGGGTCGTGGTGGTCCTGGCTGCCGAAGGTGACGCTGCCGAACGGCTGCACTCCCACCAGCCGCACCGAGGGGTCGGTGGCTCTCAGACGTTCCACGACACCCCCGGTCGAGGCTCCGGAGCCCACGCCGCCGACCACGGTCAGCGGGCGGCCGGGGAACGCGGCGGTGATGCGGTCGGCGACCTCGTGGTAGCCGAGGTAGTGGACGTCGTCGTGGTATTGCCGCATCCAGTGGCAGCCGGGGCGTTCGGCGAGGATCTCCTTCACCCGCCGCACCCGTAACTCCTGGTCGAGTTTGAGGTTCTGCGACGGTGTGACCTGTTCGACGGTGGCGCCGAGGATCTCCAACTGGGCGCGGGTCGTGATGTCGACGGTGGTGGACGCCACGATGTGGCACCGCATGCCGTACCGGTGGCAGGCCAGCGCGAGCGCGTAGGCGTAGATGCCGCTGGAGCTGTCGATCAGGGTCTGCCCTGGGCGGACCGTGCCCCGGTCGAGCAGATGGCGGACGGCGGCGAGCGCCGAGTAGATCTTCATCGACTCGAACCGGATCAGGACCAGACCGTCGGTGAGCCGGACCAGGTCGGGGACCTTCAGGGCGTCGGCGATGTGGGGGTGGATCACCCGTAGCCTCCTTGGGTGAATGAGCACTGGTGGCCGAGCGAGTGGAAGAACGCGGACAGGTCGGACTTGACGCCGGCGCCGGGACGGCGGCGGAAGAGGTAGCCGATCAGGGAGCCGGTGTGGGCGACGAAGACGCCGTCGGCCCCGAACCGCTCGCGGTGCGCCAGCACACTGTCGAACGTGGACTTGGGCAGCACCCGCTGGGACAGGACGGCGCTGGTGGTGGCCGCCCGGGCGACGACGGCCGGGTCACCGGAGGCGAAGCCCTTCAGCAGCTCGGCCAGGCACCGTTCGTACTCCTCGCCGTGCCGTCGGTAGTGCGCCAGCAGCAGGTCGGTGACGGCTGCGGTGTCCACCGTGCCGGGCTCGGTGACGTGGGCGGTGTGGAAGCCGATGTCCGTCCCCAGCCGCCGCACCACCCGGTGCCGGCCGCTGAGATGGAGCGCGAACTCATCCAGGAACACGCTGTCGGCCCGCCACGTCCGTGTCGTACGGCAGGTGGAAGAGCCGGAACAGGCAGCGCAGGGTCGCCACGATGTCGGCGGTCGAGCTGGCCATGCCCACCCCCACCCGCAGGTCGGAGTGGGTGGTCCAGTGGCCCGGCGGCAGGGTGAGCCCGAAGTGCTCCAGGAACAGCCGGGCCGCTGTCGCCGACTTCTCTCCGAGAGGCGGCGGGCCCGGCGCGTGCGATTCCCGGGTGCCTGGGGTGCCTGGGGTGTCTCGGGTGCTCCGGGTGCTCCGGGTGCTCTGGGTGTCCCGGGTGCTCCGATTGTCCCGGGTGCTCTGGGTGAAGTACACCCACGAATGCCGGTCGACAGGGAAGGACACCACTGCGATGTCCGGATCAGGGGCCGCCCGCAGAGGACCCTGGTAGAGCTCGCCCAGGGTGCCGTGGCAGACACCGGACACGGTGCGGCCCGGCGGGCCCGGCGGGCCGGGTGCCGCGCGGAGTTCCCCGGGGAGTGTCAGCACGGCCCGTTCCGCTCGCCCCGGGCGTGGGCAGGCCGCGTTCCGGCGCGGACGGCGAGGGCTCGCGTGATCACGGATATGTCCTCCTGTCGGTCTCCGACACCGCATGCCGACCAGGAAGAAGACGCGGCCACGCGCAGGCCGTGCCGTCGTCCGTACCGTCAACCCAGTCCGCGAGGTCACCGTGCACAGCCCGCGCCTGCCCGCACGGGCGCAGTGGCAGGTCTTCGGACTCGTGAGCACGTCCGCCGAAAGTTCAGGCCAGGCGAACACCTACCGCCGTCGCTTCCCCGGCCCTGACGAGCCCGGTGCGTTGACGGCGTTCGCTCCCACTCACCGCTGCGGGACAGTCCCGGATTCACACCGGGTTCCCTCTTGCGTCGCGCCGTCGCACGCCCGGTGGGGCGCCGGACGCGAACCGACTGCGTTCCTCAGGCTAGGGGCACCTGTGACGTTGCGACAGAGGTTGTTCACGGGTTGTCCTGATGTGGTGGATGGATGAAGTGCCGTGTGCGAAAGAGATGTTGGGTGTGACGCGCGGACCGCTGGGCCTTTCGTGCGTCACCTCGACCAAGCGCCGTAAAGCTTGGCCATTGGCTGCTTGCATCGGCACGCGGAGGCAGCGGGCGTCCGGCCTGATAGCCCCTCAGCTCTGGCTTGATCGAGCCTCTGCAACACCGGTTCCCCCGGACACACTGGTGCACCGGTATCTCGTCCGCACCGAACGCGGGTGACCAGTGCCCAGGAGGCCCGGCATGCTTCCCGACGCGACGCCCGACGAGGGCGGCACGGCCCCACCGTCCTCGCACGACCGGAGATCGGCCGAGCCGGTCCGCCTGCGCGCCGACCTGCGGTCCGCACTGCCCGACGCGACCGCGGCGGTCGTCGTCACGGCGGCGGTGTTCGCGTTCCTGTGGGCGCGCATGGAGTCGGGCGCCTCGGCGACGGTCGCGGTCATGCCGTTCATGGACGATGCCGGCACGTACTGGATGTACCTGCTCAGCCAGGCGTTCGGCTGGTCGGGACTGCTGTGGGCGTGGGGCACGGTCATGCTCGGGCTGCTGCTGTCGGGTCAGCGCCCCGCCCGGCTGCCGGTCTCCCGGCAGACCCTGGAACGCTGGCACCGCACCACCAGCCTGACCACGATGGCCCTGATGTTCGCGCACGCGCTGATGTTCGCGGCGGAACTGGTGCGCTACGAGGACCAGCTGGCGTGGGCGGGACGGCTGTGGGCCGGCTTCGCCGACTCCTTCGTACCCGGCTGGTACGACTCCGGGACCGGCCGGTTCGCCATCCCGATCGGCCAGGGCGCCCTCTACCTGGCCATCCCGCTCGGGCTGCTGTTCTACGTCCGGCACCGCATCGGCGCGAACACCTGGCGCCGACTGCACCGCTTTGTGATCGTCGTGTACGTGCTGAGCGTGTGGCACACGTTGCTGTACGGCACCAACGTCTGGTACGGGGAGTGGCCGCGCACCGTGCTGTGGCTGCTGCAAGTGCCGGTCGCCGTGCTGCTGTTGCTTCGGCTGCTGCGGCCGGCCCGGCGGTCGGAGCGGCTGGGCGTGCCGGGCCGGCGGGCGGGCGGCTCCGTGCCGGGCTGGGTGCTGCGGGCCGGGGGCAGAGCGATCGCCGCGGCCGTCGTCGTCGGTCTCGTCGTCGTGGCCGTCTCCGGGCACGACGGCGGCCGGGACCGCCCGGCCGAGGCGCCCGCGAGCAGCCCGCATCCGAAGGAAACGGGCTGATCCCTGCTCGGAGGCAGCGGCCCCGGGTGACGCGGTGCCGCCAGGGATGGAAAGATGACGTGCGACAAGGCGACGGCGGTCCGAGGAAGCCGGTGTGAATCCGGCGCGGTCCCGCCACTGTGATCGGCGAGCGGATCCCGACACGGCCACGGCCCCCAAGCACCGAGCGGGGGCGGGAAGGCCGGGACGAGCATCGACCCGAGAGCCAGGAGACTCACGCGGTCGCCTCCTCGACGGACCACCGGGGCGGATCTCCCCGGAGAGAGGAACGATGCTCCATGCCCGCGCGCCCGGCTGACCAAGTGGCTGGCCACATTTCCGACGCGGCGGCGACCGGCACGGTGCCGTGCCGGGTCGTCGTGTGCCGGGACTGCTGCTGCGGCAGCCCGAAGGTGACCGGCGTCGACCACGCCGCGCAGACCGCGCGCCTGCGCGCGGAGGTGCCCGTCCGCGTCTCCGCCTGCCTGGACGTCTGCGACCAGGCCAACGTCATCGTCGTCCAGCCCTCCACCGCCGGCCGCGCCGCCGGCGCACGGCCCGTCTGGCTGGGGCTGGTCAACGACCCGGACGCCACCGAGGACATCGTCGACTGGGTACGCGCGGGCGGCCCCGGCGTCGCCGCCCGGCCCGAGATCCTCGACCTGTACGCTTTCTCGCCGCCGCGGCGCCGCGCGGCCTCCTGAGACCGGGCGGCGCCGGTACGGGATCCGGAGCGGCCCGCGTACACCGCCCGGCACGGCCGGGGCGCCCGCGCAGGCCCGTAGGAGAGGAGACCGCTCCTCGGCATGACCGGACCCGCTCGAGCCTTCGCCGAGATCCGCTGGCCGCGCCCGGCGGCAACGACCGGTCCGTGCGGCAGTGGCGGTGTTCGCTCAATCGCAGCCGCTCCGTGGCGTTCCCGCTGAGTGGTGGACGCGTCCGGCGAACTGCTTGTGCTAAGCCGCCGCGGCCTCGGGACCGACCACTGTCAGTTGCGCGGAGCGGCCCGCCTCGATCAGCGCCGACCGCACTGAGGGGCGCGCCGAGGAGGCGGAACCCCCGTGGCCTCCTTCCCGCTGTCTGTCCCCCTCCAGGTCGCCGCCGGAGGTGATCCTTGTCAGGCTCACTTCCCCCGGAGCCGTTCGGCCTTGTCGCGGCCCGTCGCGGCCAGGGACGACAAGGCCGGCGCTCGGGCCACTTGGCCCTGTCGCGGCCGGCGAGCGGCCGGAACACTGGTCGTTCCCCCTACGGACCAGGCCGGGACACCGGTGGTCGGGTGTGCCCGGCGGTGCGTGCCGAAGGCCCCGCGTACCGCAGGCCGGGAGCGCAGGTCCGCAGGGACACCGGAACTCACGGCCGACGGAGTGATGTGCGTGGACGTCAACGAGGTGCTGCTGCCCGGCGTGGGACTGCGCTACGAGTTCGTCAACCATGAAGGGCACCGGGTCGGTGTCGTCGCCCAGCGTTCCGGGGAGTTCGAGCTCGTGGTCTACCCGGGTGAGGACCCCGACGAGGCCAAGCCGGTGCTCCGGCTCACCGGCGAGGAGGCCGACGCCCTGGCCGAGATCCTCGGCGCCCCGCGCATCGCGGAGCGGTTCGCCGATCTGACGCGCGAGGTGCCCGGACTGAGCGCGGGGCAGGTGGAGGTCCGGCCCGACAGCCCGTTCGCCGGCCGTCCGCTGGGAGAGACCCGGGCCCGGACCCGTACCGGCGCCTCGATCGTGGCCGTCGTCCGCGGTGAGGACGTCATCGCCTCACCCGGACCGGCGCAGGGTCTGCGGGCCGGGGACGTCATGGTCGTCATCGGCACCCGCGAGGGCATCGCCGGGGTCCAGCGCATCGTGCAGGGCTGACCGGTGCACACACCCGTCGCCCTGCTGCTGGAGCTGGGGGTCATCCTGACCGCGTTGAGCGTGCTCGGTGCGGTCGGCCGGCGTTTCGCCCTGTCGCCCGTGCCGTTGTACCTGGTGGCGGGATTGGCCCTGGGCGACGGTGGACTCGCCCCGGTGCCGGCTGCCCGGGAGTTCGTCGACACCGGCGCCGCCATCGGTGTGATCCTCCTGCTGCTGACCCTCGGCCTGGACTTCACGGTCCGGGAGTTCACCAGCAGCCTCCACCGCCATCGGTCCTCCGCCGTCGTCGACCTGGTCCTCAACGCCGTACCCGGCGCCCTGGCGGGATGGCTGCTCGGTCTTGACGCGGCGGGAATCCTGGCGCTGGCCGGCGCCACCTACGTCTCCTCCTCCGGGATCGTCGCCCGCCTGCTGGGCGATCTGCGCCGGCTCGGCAACCGGGAGACACCGGCCGTGCTGTCGGTGCTGGTGCTGGAGGATTTCGCCATGGCCGTCTACCTGCCCCTGCTCGCCGTCGTCACCGCCGGCGGCACCTGGGCGCAGGCGCTGTTCGCCGTCCTGGTGGCCACGGTGGTCGTGGCCGTGGCGATCGCCGCATCCGGTCGCTGGGGGCATCACGTCGGGCGGATCCTGTCCCACGCCGACGCCGAACAGGTGCTGCTCAGGGTCCTCGGCGTCACCCTGATCGTCGCCGCGCTGGCCGAACTCGCCCATGTCTCCGCCGCCGTCGGAGCCTTCCTGATCGGGCTTTCACTGACCGGCGCCGCCGCCGACCGGGCCCGCACCGTGCTCAGCCCGCTGCGCGACCTGTTCGCCGCGGTGTTCTTCCTGGCCCTGGGCCTGTCCGTGGACCTCGGTGACCTGCTGCCGGCACTGCCCGCCGCGACGGCCCTGGCGCTGGTCACCGCCGTCACCAAAATGGCCGCGGGATGGTATGCCGCCGGCCGCGACGGGACGGGCCGCCGCGGCCGGCTGCGCGCCGGAACCGCGCTGATCGCCCGCGGTGAGTTCTCGGTCGTCATCATCGGCCTCGCCGCTCCCGCACAGGACCGCCTCGGGGCCCTGGTCACCACCTACGTCATGATCCTGGCTGTGTGCGGGCCCCTGCTCACCCGTTGCGCGCCCACCGGCCCGGCACCGCTGCCGAAGGCGGAACCGGACGGCGGGCGTGCACTCAGCAAGACCCATCCGTTACCCGCACCATCGGCGGGCAGTGCGCATGGCGTGACGGGGCCTGGCTGACCGGCCCCCGCAGTAGTCATGGGAGGCGTCACGCCCGGGTACCGGCCACCGCCAGTGGAGTGGCCCGCCACGAGCGATGTTCTCGCGCGTCCGGCCGTGGACGACCCTGTGCTCCACGGCCGCTTGCGGGTGTCTCTCCGGGCGGCCGGCGAGCACCTCGGCCGGCGGACGCCCCTCCTCCCCGGTCGGCGAGCTCCCGGGCGTGCACGACGACGTGGTCGCCGCCCACCCGAACGTCGGCGCCGGCGGTCCAGGGCGGTTCGATGTGGTGGGCCACGGCCCTGGTGACGTGCACCTCGCCGCTGACGGGCGGGAGTCCGGGACGGCCGAGTACGGCCCCCACCTTCTCTCGCAGATACGTGAGCGATTCCTCGTCCGCGTCGCCCTCGGCGCGTACGCGTACGGCGGCGGTGAGGTCACGGGTGGTGCTGTCCTCGGCAGTCATGTGGTCCACTCCTTGTGATCGTTCCGGCAGCCTCAAGACTGCTGCGCACCGTGCCCCGCTCCCAGGCCCGGCGGACCGCCGGGCCCGGGGCCGTGGGTCCCGTTCACCTGGTGTCGCTCGCGTCGGTTCCCTTCAGGGCCGCCCGACCGGCCTCCAGCCGCGCCACCGGCACCCGGAACGGCGAGCAGGAGACGTAGTCCAGGCCGGCGGTGTGGAAGAAGTGCACCGAGCCGGGGTCGCCGCCGTGTTCGCCGCATACGCCGATCGTCAGGTCCGGCCGGGCGGCGCGGCCCTCGGCGACGGCGATCCGGACCAGGCGGCCCACGCCGTCGATGTCGAGCGTCTCGAACGGAGAGGCCGGGAAGACGCCCCGGTCGAGGTAGGCGGAGAAGAACTCCGCCTCGACGTCGTCGCGGGAGAAACCCCAGGTCGTCTGGGTGAGGTCGTTGGTGCCGAAGGAGAAGAACTGCGCCTCCTCGGCGATCCGGCCCGCCGTCAGCGCCGCCCGCGGCAGCTCGATCATGGTCCCCACCGGGCAGGTGACGAGGACGCCCGACTCCTCGGAGACCTCGGCCAGCACCCGTTCCACCTCGTCCCGGACGATGCGCAGTTCGCGGACATCTCCGACGAGCGGGACCATGATCTCCGCCCGGGGCGTGCCGCCCGCCCGCGTCCGCTCCACCACGGCCTCGCCGATCGCCCGGACCTGCATGGCGACCAGACCGGGCACCAACAGACCCAGGCGCACGCCCCGCAGCCCGAGCATCGGGTTCTCCTCGTGCATCCGGTTCACCGCGGCCAGCAGTTCGGCGTCGTGCGGGTCCGGCAGGTCGCCGCGGGCCCTGGCAGTGGCGATCCGTACCGCCAGTTCGGTGCGGTCCGGCAGGAACTCGTGCAGCGGCGGGTCGAGGAGCCGGATGGTGACCGGCAGGCCGTCCATCGCCTGGAGGATGCCGGTGAAGTCCCGCCGCTGGAGCGGCAGGAGGGCCGCCAGGGCCCGGTCGCGCTCGGTGTCCGAGCGGGCCAGGATCATGTCCTCGACCAGCTGGCGGCGCTCGCCGAGGAACATGTGCTCGGTGCGGCACAGGCCGATGCCCTGCGCGCCGAACCGGCGGGCGCGGGCGGCGTCCTCGGGAGTGTCGGCGTTGGCCCGCACCTCGAGCCGCCGTACGGTGTCGGCCCGGGCCAGCGCACGGGCTACCGCCTCGACCACGCCGGCCGCTTTCTCGTCGGTGTCACCGCCCTCCAGGAAGCGCATGACCGCCGAGTCCACCAGCGGCACGGAGCCCGGATACACGGCTCCCGCGCTGCCGTCCACGGACAGGACCGTGCCTTCCCCGACGACGGTGCCGTCCGGGGCGGTGAAGTGCCGCGCCCGGACGTCCACGGAGAGCTCCTCGGCACCGCACACGCAGACCTTTCCCATGCCGCGGGCCACCACGGCGGCGTGGCTGGTCTTGCCGCCGCGGCTGGTGAGCACGGCCTGGGCGGCGATCATGCCGGGCAGGTCGTCGGGGGTGGTCTCCTGGCGGACGAGGACGACCTTCTCGCCGGCCGCGGCGCGCCGTACGGCCTCGGCGGAGTCGAAGACCGCCGCGCCGACCGCGGCACCGGGGGAGGCCGGGACGCCGCGGGCGAG
Organism: Streptomyces poonensis; assembly: GCF_014650915.1. Lineage (GTDB taxonomy): Bacteria > Actinomycetota > Actinomycetes > Streptomycetales > Streptomycetaceae > Streptomyces > Streptomyces poonensis. Next base: position 22,420 of record NZ_BMVW01000031.1, read on the forward strand.
TGCGTCGCCGGTCGCGGACGTGTCGAAGCGTGGGAACATCAGCCGGGCGAGTTCCTCGCCGCTCACCCGGGCGAGGCCCTCGTCCGGGGTGATGACTCGCTCGTCGGCCAGTTGCGCGGCGATGGCGAAGGCGGCCTCGGCGGTGCGCTTGCCGACCCGGGTCTGCAGGATCCACAGCGTGCCGCGTTCGATGGTGAACTCGATGTCGCACAGGTCCCGGTAGTGCCGCTCCAGGGTCCGCAGGTGCTCGCGCAGCCGGGCGTACGAGCCGGGATCCCGGCGTTCCAGCTCGGTCAGGGGCACGGTGTCGCGGACGCCGGCGACGACGTCCTCGCCCTGCGCGTCGGCCAGGTAGTCGCCGTACGGGCCGGGGCGTCCGGTGGCCGGGTCGCGGGTGAAGGCCACGCCGCTGCCGGAGTCGGGGCCGAGGTTGCCGAAGACCATGCGCTGTACGGTGACAGCGGTGCCCAGGCCGTCGGGGATGTGCTCGCGCCGCCGGTACAGGCGGGCCCGCTGCCCGTTCCAGGACGCGAAGACGGCCAGGACCGCCCGGCGCAGCTGCTCGGCGGGGCACTGCGGGAACCAGTCGCCGGTCTCGTCGTGGATCAGATCCTTGTAGATCTCCACCAGCCGGGCGAGGTCAGCGGCGCCCAGGTGCACGTCGTCCGGGATGCCGCGTACGTCCTTCAGCAGCGCGAGTTCCCCCTCGAACAGAGCCGCATCGACGCCCATGACCGTGCTGCCGAACATCTGGAGCAGGCGCCGGTAGGAGTCCCAGGCGAAGCGTTCGCTGCCGGAAACCTTGGCCAGGCCCAGGACGGAGTCGTCGTTCAGGCCGATGTCGAGGATCGTCTCCATCATGCCGGGCATGGAGAACCGGGCGCCGGAGCGCACCGACACCAGCAGCGGGTCGTCCGGCTGCCCCAGCCGCCGGCCCGCGGCGGCCTCCAGGGCCTCCAGACGGCCGGAGACCTCCCGCCACAGGCCCGCGGGCTCGCCACCGGTGGCGAGGAAGGCCCGGCATGCCTCGGTGGTGATGACGAACCCCGGAGGGACCGGCAGCCCCAGCCGGGTCATCTCGGCCAGGTTCGCTCCCTTGCCGCCGAGCAGGCCGGCCATGTCACGGCCGCCCTGCGTGAAGTCGTACACGTAACGGACCATGACACCGCGCTCCTCAGCCGTGGGGTGGTAGTGCCAGCGTCGGGCGGTGGTGCCGCTGCCCGCGAGGTGCCGGCAGTCCCGCCCCGTGAGGCCGGTCGGCCCCGTGCCCTCGCCCGGCCCCGCAGTCCCGAGGAGGCCCGCACCCGGCGGTGACCGCTCAGCCTCGCAGGGCCGAAAGGGACCTGTACCGGGCTGTACGGTCCCTGGGCCCTCGTTCCCGCCGGGAGGAGGCTCGGAGGCATCCGGAGGACCACGGACCCAGGAGGGGACGCGTCATGCTGCACGACATCGCCGTGGGGTCGACGGCTCACCCGCGAGCCTTGCCGCCGCGCACTGGGCGGCGCAGGAGGCACAGCGGCGGGGGATCGGGCTGACCGTGATGCACGCCTGGCACCCTCACGTCCACCCCGCGTCGTACGTTCCCTCCGACCGCACCGAGCATGCTCGTACGGGAGCTTCGCCAGGAGAGGGCCGAGGCGGCCACCCCGTACCGGTCCCGGCCTGGACAAGACGCCGACGACTCGGCGATTCCATAACAGAACCGGGGTGTCCTCGTGTAGGGCCGTTGAGGCATGCTGCATCACATGGTCAGTCGGGAGGACGAGAACGCGGCGGTGGACGGCCGGTCGGAAGCGCAGCGTCCCGGTCCGGTCCCGCCGCTGCGGATGGATGCGCTGCTGAGCGAGCTGCAGGAGCATGTCGAGCGGGTGCGCGGCGGCCGGGACCGCATGCAGACGCTGCTGGACGCGGTGCTGGCGGTCGGCAGCGACCTCGATCTGGAAGACCTGCTGCGACGGATCGTGCAGTCCGCGGTCGACCTGGTGGACGCCGAATACGGCGCGCTGGGCGTGCTGGGGGAGGAGGGCACGATCCGGCAGTTCATCACGGTCGGCATGGATCAGGGGACGATCGGGCGGATCGGCGCCTATCCCGAAGGCCACGGCATTCTGGGCCTGTTGATCCGCGAGCCGCACCCCCTGCGCCTGGAGGTGCTCGGCGAGCACGCGGAGGCGGTGGGCTTTCCGCCGGGGCACCCGCCCATGCGCACGTTCCTCGGCGCCCCCGTACAGGTGCGGGACAAGATCTTCGGCAACCTCTATCTGACCGACAAACGGGGTGGGACGCCCTTCGACGCCGACGACGAGGCGGTGCTGCGCAGCCTGGCCGCCGCCGCGGGCGTGGCGATCGACAACGCCCGCCTGTACGCCGACAGCCGCCACCGCGAGCGGCGCCTGGCGGCCAGCGCGGAGATGACCCGTGCCCTGCTGTCGGGGGCACCGCCGGAGGAGATTGTGCGGTCGCTGGCCGACACCGTCCGGGAGATGACCGACAGCGACCTCGTCACCCTCGCCCGCCCGCTGGGCGAGGGTGACGACCTGGTCGTGGAGGCCGCGGCCGGGGAGGCGGCCGACCAGGTGCTGGGCCTCGCCCTGCCCGCCACCACCCTGGCCGCGAAGGTGTACGCCACCGGGGAACCCCTCACCAGCGACGCCCTCAGCGCCGATCCCCGTGCCTTGGGTGGCAGCGCCTCCGTCGTACCGCTCGGGCCCGCCTTCTTCGTACCGATCGGCGACAGCGAGGCGACACGCGGGGTGTTGCAGGTGGCCAACGCCCCCGGCAGGCCACCGTTCACCGACGCGGCCGTCGACATGGTCCTCACCTTCGCCGACCAGGCCGCGCTGGCGCTCCAGATCGCCGAGCACCGCCGGGACGCCGAGCAGCTGGCCCTGCTCGGCGACCGCGACCGTATCGCCCGCGACCTGCACGACCAGGTCATCCAGCGGCTCTTCGCCGACGCGCTGACCCTGCAGGCCGCACTCGGCCGCGTCCGCGACCAGCCCACAGCGGCCGAACGCATCCAGCGGGTCGTGGACGACCTGGACGACACCATAAAGATCATCCGCTCCACCATCTTCGGCCTCCAGTACCGAGACCGGCAGGAGCGGACCGGTGGACTGCGCGCCGACCTGCTGGCCCTGACCGACGAAGCCACCCGGACACTCGGCTTCGCCCCGGCCCTGCGCATGACGGGTCTGCTGGACACCGACGTGCCCGCCACACACGCCGGCCACCTCCTCGCCGTCCTGCGCGAGGCCCTGTCCAACGCCGCCCGGCACGCCCGGGCCACCACGGTGGACGTCACCGTCGAAGCCGCCGACCGGACGCTGCGCTTGACCGTCACGGACAACGGACGCGGTATCGACCCGGCCGCCACCCGCCGCAGCGGCCTGGCCAATCTGCGCAGCCGCGCCGAGGAGCTCGGCGGCACGTTCCGGCTGGCCCGCCGCGATCCGACCGGCACACTCCTGGAGTGGACGGTGCCCCTGCCCGCCGGCAGCACGGCTGCGGAAGCCGACGGCTGATGTTCTCAAGGACTCGTCGCCGCGCGGCCCGTCGGTGCTCGTAGTGAGGAAGGGAACGACTGGGTACCTGCGTCCCCGGACACCCGGAGAGACTTGGCGAACGAGAGCCGTGCAACGAGGAAGGCGGTGTCCCGCCCTTGGCGGCTCGGCCCGTGATGGCGCAAGATCCCCGACAGGCAGGGACCGGTCATGCCCAGCGGGTGGCGGGCAGGGCGGACGAGAAGGCAGAGCAGGACGCCGGGGACCCGCTCGTCAGGTGCTCGGAAGTGTTGCCTCGAGCACGCGTATCAGACTCTTTCCCTTCCCGGGCCGGGCGACCGTGCTGGACGGACGCGAAAGAACGCAAAGGGAAGGGCCGACGGTGGACGTGATCCATCAACGCTGCCCTGGAATCGGTGTCTCCGCTGCGGTGGAGCCGGGTCAGGAAGGCCAGAACCGGCGTACTTCTGAGATGGTTTGTTGAAGCGAAGTGGGCAGGTTCGGCTGCGGGCCGAACAGTAGAGGGCATCCGGGGATGCGCGGGGCACAGCTGCGCTGTGATGGCCCATTCACTGTGAATAGGCCAGCCGGTTGGGGCCGACATGGACGAGGTCAGTACAGCGTCACCGAGCGAGACCATAGCGGCGGGTCCGCCGTCCTGCCGCTGCGGTGCCGCTTCCCTGGGAGACGGAAGGGGGGAGGCGGAGGAACGGTTTCGGGGGTTGTTGGAGGCGGCGCCGGACGCGATGGTGATCGTGGACGATGCGGGCCGTATCCGGCTGGTCAACGCGCAGACCGAGTCGCTGTTCGGGTATCGGCGAGCGGAGCTGCTGGGTCAGCCCGTGGAACTGCTGATCCCCGGCCGGTTCCGCCCCCAGCACGCCGGGCACCGGGAGGCGTATGCCGTGACCCGGCAGGTACGGCCGATGGGGGCCGGTCTGGAACTGCACGGGCTGCGCAAGGACGGCACCGAGTTCCCCGTCGAGATCAGCCTCAGCCCGCTGGAGACCGCCGACGGACTCCTCGTCTCCGCCGCCGTCCGCGACGTCAGCGACCGCAAAGCCGCCGAACAGCGGTTTCGGGGGTTGCTGGAGGCGGCGCCGGACGCGATGGTGATCGTGGACGATGCGGGCCGTATCCGGCTGGTCAACGCGCAGACCGAGTCGCTGTTCGGGTATCGGCGCGCGGAGCTGCTGGGCCAGCCGGTGGAGCTGCTGATTCCCGGCCGGTTCCGCCCCCAGCACGCCGGGCACCGGGAGGCGTATGCCGTGACCCGGCAGGTACGGCCGATGGGGGCCGGTCTGGAACTGCACGGGCTGCGCAAGGACGGCACCGAGTTCCCCGTCGAGATCAGCCTCAGCCCGCTGGAGACCGCCGACGGACTCCTCGTCTCCGCCGCCGTCCGCGACGTCAGCGACCGCAAAGCCGCCGAGAAGCACATCAACCAGCTCGCCGCCCTCGTCGAGTCCTCCCAGGACGCGATCCTCGCCAAGACACTCGACGGGCACATCACGTACTGGAACGCCGCCGCCCAGCGGCTCTACGGCTACAACGCCGAGGAGGTGCTCGGCCATCACGTGGCGATGCTCGCTCCGCCCGACCGCACCCAAGAGATCACCGCGCTCCTGGAGCGGCTGGCCCGCGGGGAGAAGATCGAGCGCTTCGAGACGCTCCGCGTCACCCGCGGCGGAGAATTACTCGATGTCGATGTCACCCTGTGGCCCACCCGCGCCGCCGACGGCACGGTCGAGGGCGCGTGCGCCATCGTGCGCGACATCAGTGACCGCAAGCGGGCCGAGGCCGAACTCCACGTCCTGTACGAGCAGCAGCGGCACATCGCCCTCACCCTCCAGCACAGCCTGATGGGCACCCCACGAGCCATTCCCGGACTGGCCACCGCCAGCCGCTACCTGCCCGCCACCCAGGGCGCCGGGGTGGGCGGCGACTGGTTCGACTTCCTCCCCCTGGGGGCCGGCCGGGTCGGCATCCTCATCGGCGACGTGATGGGGCGCGGCCTGGACGCCGCCGCGGTCATGGGCCAGCTGCGGGCCGCCGCCCACGCCCTGGCCAAGACCGGCATGGAACCCCGCCAGCTGATGCAGGCCCTCGACGCGATCGTCACCGACCTCGACCTGCCCGACCAACTGGTCACCTGCTGCTACCTGATCCTCGCCCCGGACACCGGTGAGGTGACCGTCTGCTCGGCCGGCCACCTGCCCGCCCTCCTGGCCGACCCGGCCGGCGGGGCGCGGCAGATCGAGGCCCCCATCAGTGCGCCGCTCGGCGTCGGCGGCATCCTCCACCAGCAGGCCCGCACCGCCGTCCCGCCCGGCGCCGCACTCGTCCTCTACACCGACGGACTGATCGAAACCCCCGGCAGCGACATCGAATGCCGCCTCGCCCACCTCACCCGCGCCCTGGACGACGCCTTCGCCACGGCCGACAGCCTGGAAGCCGCCGCCGACCACGTCCTCACCTGTCTGCTGCCCGACGCCGAGGGCCACGACGACGACGTCACCCTGCTCCTGGCCCGGCTTCCCGCCGCCCCGCTGGCCACCGCCACCACCGACCTGCCCGCCCACTCCTCCGCCGTCAGCGACGGGCGCTGCTTCCTCAGCAAGACCCTCGCCACCTGGGACTGCGCCCACCTCGCCGACGACGCCCGGCTCCTGGTCTCCGAGGTCCTCACCAACGCCATCCAGCACGCTGAGGGCCCGCTCGGCCTTCACCTGCGCCGGACCGCCACCGAACTCACCGTCGAGATCAGCGACCACAGCCCCCACCTGCCCCAACCACGCCTGGCAGCCCCCGACGACGAGTCCGGCCGCGGCCTCCTCCTCGTCGACGCCCTCGCCGACAGCTGGGGAGTACGCCCCACCGACGACGGCAAAACCACCTGGTTCACCCTGCGGCCCTGAGACCGTGTCCTGAGCGGTGAGTCGGGCAAGTCGCTCGTAGCAGGCGATCCGCACTCCAATGCGCCTGTCGCGCAGCCATTTCCGCAGGTCGGGGCGGCGATATGGCTTGTCGGCGTGCAGACGCTCGGGCTTGGAAGTACCATCTCGCGTAGCGTCGCCAGGGCCTGCGCGCCGGAATCTTCGGTGAGCCGGGCCGCGGCCTCTCGTACGGTCTCAAGGACATCCTTCAGGTCGTCGTGCTCGGCGGCGAAGCGGTGGATCAGGGCCTCGGCGGCGGGCTGGAGGGCGGGCCGGGCCGCCCGGTCGGCGCGCAGGGCGCGCAGTGCGTTGAGGATGACGGCGACGTCGATCGCCTCCTGCAGAAGGGCGCCGGCGGCCGGCGCCAGCAGCCCCACAGCTGCCGCGGCCATGGCCGCCAGGGACATCAGCATCCCGCCGAGCGCGCCCTGTACGGCGATGCGCCGGGTGCGCACGGCGACGGTCACCGCGTTGGCCAGGCGGTCCACCCGGTCGGTGGTCAGGACGATGTCGGCGGCTTCGGAGGATGCGGTGGTGCCCCGCGCCCCCATCGCCGACCATTACCGCATCGATAGGGCTCCGACCCGGGGAACACCAGTCCGGACGGCGGCGGAAGCACGGGAATGTGCTGGTTGCCGGTGCGGGAGGAGGACCGAGCCGCAAGACTGCTGGTGACACTCTGCCCGCGCCAGTCGGCACGTGGGACGCCGTAACAGGTCGAACGGCCCGGGCAAGGGCCGGTGCGACCCTTCTGCCGCCGCTCCGCCGGTGGCACCGTGGCCAGGCACCCTGGTAGCGATCTCACTGCGCGGGACCGGCCGAAGGTGCCGACGGCAGGGACGGAACACGATCCGGCACGGGTGCCGCCGTATCCACCGCCACGAGGAGCGATCATGACAGTTCAGCCCCATCAGACGCTCGCTTCCGTGCTGCGGGACGTGCGGGCCGTCGTGTTCGACACCGACGGCGTGATCACCGACTCGGCCCGGGTGCACGCTGCCGCATGGAAGACCGCCTTCGAGGCCTACCTGGCCGAGCATCCTCCACCGGCACCCGAGCAGCGCCGCCCCTTCGACGTCCGGGACGACTACCTGCGGTATGTGGACGGCAGGTCCAGGTTCGACGGCGCCACCGCCTTCCTCGCCGCGCGCGGCCTGCGCCTGCCGCCGGAGACCGTACGGGCCGTCGCCGAGGCCAAGGACCGCCTGTTCTCCGCGCGGCTGCGCGAGCAGGGCATGGATGCCTATCCGGGCACCGTGCGGCTGGTGCGTGCCCTGCGCCGGGCGGGCATCCCGTGCGCGGCGGCCTCCGCGTCCCGCCACGCCCGAGAACTCCTCGACCGCGCGGCGGTCCTCGGCCTCTTCGACGTGCTGGTCGACGGGGTGGAGGCGGCGCGGCTGGGCCTGCCGGGCAAACCGAGGCCCGACCTCTTCCTCGAAGCGGCCCGCAGGCTCGACGTGCCCGCCTGCCGTGCCGCCGTCGTCGAGGACGCGGTCGCGGGCGTGGAGGCGGGCCGGAACGGCGGCTTCGCCCTCGTCGTCGGCGTGGCCCGCGACCCCGCTCCGGAAGCCGGGCAACGACTGCTACGGCACGGTGCCGACATCGTCGTGCGGGATCTCGCGGAACTGCTCGCGTAAGGGTGGCCGGAGCGCGGTTGCTCCGGTCGCTTCGGCCGACGACCAGACAGCACCACGAGCGTCAACTCGTCCCGGGCACTCCGCAGGTGGACGTCTGGACGTCCACCGAGTGCGCTCAGGAGTGTCGGGCCGCTTCGCTGAGCGCCTCACCGAGCACGGCTGTCACATGGTCCGGGACCTCATCGGGAACCTCGGTGTCGACGAGCCCCTCGACACGCAGCGCGGGCGTGGAACCGAAGGAGGTAGCGGAGGCCCGTGCCACCTCCGCGACCTGCCCGCGCACCCCGCTCGTCTCCCTGGCGTCGGGGAGACCGTACGGGGCTTGATGCTCGACCAGCTCCGGTAGCCGCCAAGGCTCCGGGTGCCGGATCAGCTCGCCGAGATTGCCGTGGCCGCTGGGCAGATCGCCGATCCGCGCCCGCTGCTCCTCGTCGACGCCCACGGTCAGGAACTGCGACAGCCGACGGTCCTCGCCGATCACGTCCAGCGCCCCGTACTCGGCGTCCACCAGCACCACGACGGCCTCCACGATGCACCGCAGCACCCGGGAGAGGTTCAGCTCCCCTCCCACCGACAGTCCGGCCTCCAGCAGGCTGCGCACGCGGTCCTGTGTGCCACGAGCCGCGTCGATGCGCGCCTGCAGCTCGTCCAGCAGCTCGCCGAGCCGCAGTTTGGGCGGGTGCTGCCCGGAACTGCCGTGTCCGTCCCCGCTCTCCATCGTCTCCTTGGGCTCGCGGCTCGCGGCTCGCGTGACGGAAGTGAACCGACCGGCTTCGATCCGTCCTCACCGCAGCGGCTAGGAGCGCTCGACCCACGCGGTCACCGCGTCCGGTGAGGGACGCGGTGGTCGAGGTGGCGAACGGGCCGTCGCGCGGGAGCCGGCCGGCCCGGGCGAGGGACCAGTGGCCCCCTGTTCCCGGCACGTTCGGCACCCGATTCTGGAACCGGAACCCCGTATCAGGGGAGGAGATCATCATGCTCCGCACCGTCACGGCCGGTGTCGACGGTTCGCCCGAGAGCCGGGCCGCCGCCGAATGGGCGGCCCGCGAGGCGCACCTGCTCGGCCGGCCGCTGAAGCTGGTTCATGTCCTGGAGCCCGTCCCGGAGCCGATCGCGCAGGCGCCGTTCCTCGGGGCCGAGACGCACCAACTCTGGGACGAGGGAACCGCCACCGAGGCACCCCCGGCCGAAGTATGGGGGAAGATCTCCCAGGAGACCGCCGAGGGCCTGCGCATGCGTCACCCCGGCGTCGAGGTGACCGTCGAGCATGTGACCGGCCGCCCGGGCGAGGTGCTGTGCGCGGCGGCGAACTCCGCCGAGCTGCTCGTTCTGGGCTCGCGCGGTCTGGGTGGCATCGGCGGGTGGCTGCTGGGCTCGGTGGGGTTGTCCGTCGTGGCGCACGCGGAGCGACCGGTGGTGCTGGTGCGGGCGGGGGAGCAGGCCGCCGACGAGCATGAGATGGACCCCGCGGGCGTCCCGTCGGCCGCGACCGCGTTCCGGCCCGTCGTCCTCGGCCTCGACACCGGAAGTCCGGACGAGTCGCTGATCCGGTTCGCCTTCGAGGCAGCCGTGCGCCGGGCCACGTCCCTGCGCGTCGTGTACGGCTGGAACCCGCCGTCCTCCTATGCGTACGGCCTGGCCGCGGCCCCCGAGCTCCAGCAGATGCTGGCACGGAGCGTGGCAGCCGCGCTGGCCGAGGTGATGCGGCCGTGGCGGCAGAAGTTCCCGCACGTCGAGGTCTTCGAGCAGTCCCGCTACGGCAGCCCGGCCCACCACCTGGTCGACGCCTCCCGCGACGCCTCCCTCGTCGTGGTGGGCCGACGCGTTCGCCGCAGCCCTCTTGGCGCGCACATCGGGCCCGTCATGTACGCGGTTCTGCATCACGCCGCCGTACCCGTCGCCGCTGTCCCGCACGGCTGACGTGTCGGTGATCAGCGGGAGGAGACATCATGGCGGAAGTGCCTCTGGTCGTCGGCGTCGACGGGTCCGAGCCCAGTCTGCGGGCGGTCGGCTGGGCGGCTGGCGAGGCCGCCCTGCGCGGGGCCTGGTGCTGCCCTGCGCACGAGACCGCCGATCAGCCCCTGCTCGTCGGCGGTCCTGCCCGGCTGCATGAGCAGTGGGCCGCTGGGATGCTGGAGGCGGCGCTCCGTGACGTTCCGCCGGACGCGGTGGTGCGGTGGCGTACCGTCGAAGGGCCCGCGCGCAGGGTGCTGGTGGACGCCTCCCATCACGCCGGCCTCCTGGTCGTCGGGGCCCGGCGCCGCACCGGGCACTTCGGACTGCAGCTCGGGCGGGTCGCGCACGCGGTGCTGCACCACTCGGCCTGCCCCGTGGAGGTCGTGCCCGAGGGAAGCCGAACATTGACGGGCGGCTGGGTAACGGACGGCTGCTCAGAGGCTCGCCGAACGATCGGGCACGTATGTCTGCAGATCGCGCGGCGGGCGCTCGTAACCGGTCGACGGCGGCCGCTCGGGCAGGCCCAGCGTCGGCGGCGGTACGTCGTGGTAGGGAACGGTTCCCAGCAGATGGGCGATCATGTTGAGCCGCGCCCGGCGTTTGTCGTCGCTCTCGACGATGTACCACGGAGCCTCGGGGATGTCCGTGTGGACCAGCATCTCGTCCTTGGCCCGGGAGTACGCCTCCCAGCGGGTGACCGACTCCAGGTCCATCGGCGACAGTTTCCAGCGCCGCAGCGGATCCTCCAGTCGGCGCCGGAACCGCTCCTGCTGCACGGCGTCGCTCACGGAGAACCAGTACTTGCGCAGCAGGATGCCGTCCTCCGCCAGCATCCGCTCGAACACCGGGCACTGACGCAGGAAGAGCCGGTACTCCTCCGGCGTACAGAAGCCCATCACATGCTCGACGCCGGCCCGGTTGTACCAGGAGCGGTCGAACAGCACGATCTCCCCGGCAGCCGGGAGATGCCCGATGTACCGCTGGAAGTACCACTGGGTGCGCTCCCGCTCGGTCGGCGTGGGCAGGGCCGCGATCCGCGCCACCCGCGGGTTGAGGTGCTCGGCGACCCGCTTGATGGTGCCGCCCTTGCCGGCCGCGTCCCGGCCCTCGAAAACCACGACGAGGCGGGCCCCCTCGGCGCGTACCCACTCCTGCAGCTTCACCAACTCGGTCTGCAGCCGCAGCAGTTCCCGCTCGTACACCTTGCGCGGCAGCGTCGCTTTCTTCGCGTCCGTCTTCTTGTCCTTCTTGCCCGCCATGCCGCCCTGCCTCTTCCGCTCAATACCGAGGAGCCGTCCATGTCGAAGGCCGAAGCCCGGGACAGCAGCACCGTAGTAACGGATGAGGAACTGCGCGGCCTGGACGCCCACTGGCGGGCCGCGAACTACCTGGCGGCGGGCCAGATCTA
>NZ_BMVW01000032.1 GCF_014650915.1 Streptomyces poonensis
GGCGGCGGCCAGTTCCCGCAGCAGGGCGAGGGTCTCGTCGGTGATCAGGTTCTTGGAGTAGTCGACGTGCAGATCGCCGACCTCGAGCGCGTACCCGGTGCCGCGCCCGGGGTCGGCCGCGAACAGCTCCCGCAGCTGGACCTCGCCCAGTTCCTCCCGGTGCTTGGCCAGCGCCGTCCACTCGGACGTCTGGTTGAGCCTGGTACGGCTTCCTGCGTTCATCCGGTCTTCCGCCTTCTTTCCTTCTGTCCTGCCCGCGTGCCTTGCCCCGCTGCCGGTCCCAACCTAATGGAGCCGGACGGAACATGAGCTGTCGTCCGGTTGTCGTCCGGAACGTCGACAGCGTCGGCACCCGATGCGTCCGCCTTGAGCACGGGTATCAGCGCGGCGAGGGACAGAGCGAAGAACGCGGCCGCGAGCAGAGCGGGTGTGCTCGGCCCGAGCACCGTGACGGCACCGCCGCCCAGCAACGCCCCCAGGGGCGCGCCGGCGACGGCGAGTGTCCGGAAGGCCGAGCTGACCCGGCCGAGCATCTCGGCGGGGCTGCGCCGCTGCATCGCCGTCGTCGTGTTGACGTTCCACACCATGCCCATGAAGCCGAACACGGCCAGGCTCACGACCAGCGCGGCGAGGCTGCGCACCGAGCCCATCACCACGAGCGCCGCGATCTGCGCGGCACCCGCGAGCAGCACGCTCCGCATCCGGCCCAGCCGCCCCGAGACCCAGCCGTTCAGCACTCCCCCGGCGAGGCTGCCCACCGTGTACGCGACCGTCGCCGCCGCGTATCCCGCGGTGCCCGCGTCCAGCCAGTCGGTGACGAGGAGCACCAGCGTGGCGATGAGGGCACCCATGCCGACGTTGCACAGCGCGGTGGCCGCGCACAGCCCCCGCAGCGCCCGGTCACGCCCCAGCGTCCGCAGCCCGGCGGCGATCTCCGCGCGCAGGGTGCTGCCCCCGGGTCTGGGCTCCCGACGGGGTGGTGCGGTCCGCAACGAGGCCACCAGGGCCGCCGCCGCGAGGAAGGTCAGGGCGTTGGCGGCGAAGGGAGCGGCGGCCGAGACCGCGATCAGTACTGGCACGACCGGGCCGGCGAGCAGTCCTCCGGCGAGGCGCTGACCGGTCATCAGACGGGCGTTCGCACTGCCCAGGGCCTCCCGGTCGACCAGGGCGGGCAGCAGGGCCGTGGAGGCGTTGTCGAAGAGCGTCTGCAGGGTGGTCAGCGCGAAGGCCAGCGCGATCAGCAGCAGGATCGAGGCGCGGTCGACTGCCACGGCGACCGCGAAGCCCGCCATCAGCACCCCGCGCAGGGCGTCCACGGTCCACATGGCGCGCCGCTGGTCGACCCGGTCGGCGACGGCTCCGCCCAGAAGCCCGAAGACGATCCACGGCAGATAGCCGCAGGCGGTCACCGAGGCGACGAGCAGGGGCCGGTCGGTCAGCGTGACGGCGAGCAAGGGCAGCGCGGCCGTCCGCAGGGCGTCGCCGAAGCTGGACAGGACGGCGGCGCTCCAGAGACGGCCGAAGCCGCCGCGCCACGGTACGGCTGCCGGCGGCTCGTCCCCCGTCCCGTCCGTCGGCGCACCCGTCGGCTCGTCCGTCGTCACCGCGTCCCCCTCACGATGCCTCGAGGAGGCCTCGTCCCCTCTGCCGATCTCAGTGCGCGCAACCCTAGAGGCCGCCACTGACAATGGCGCTGAGCAGGCGAAACGCGGGCCCGACGGGGAAAGACAGAACGCGGGAGCGGCCCGGAACGCATCCGGCCGGACACCCATCGGTGCCCGGCCGTCAGCGGTTCCTAGATCTCGCCCCTCAGCTTCGCGAGTGCCTCGGCGAGGATGGCCTCGCCGTCGGCGTCGCTGCGCCGCTCCCGTACATACGCGAGGTGCGTCTTGTACGGCTCGGTGCGCGGCGGGTCCGGCGGGTTGTCCTGGTCCTGTCCCGCCGGGAAGCCGCAGCGCGGGCAGTCCCAGGTGTCGGGGACCTGCGCGTCGCTGGCGAAGCTCGGCTGTGTCTCGTGCCCGTTGGAGCACCAGAAGGAGATGCGCAGCCGGGGAGCGGACTCGCCGCGCTCGGCTTCGCCCATCGGCCCCGCCCCGACCCGGCTTCCTCGGATCGCGTTGCCACTTGCCACGGTCGTAACTCCCTGCGTGATGGTGCCGCGAAGCGAGTCGGCGTGACGCTTCGCCGCGGGCGCCTCAGTCTACGTAAGGCCCAACGCGCGTCCAGTGATTGGAGTTACACCCCGCCCCCTAGACGCAAGCCCCATGATAGGCCGCGCCGTTGAGCGCGTACCGACCATGGGGCTTTACGTGCGGATTGGTGCGTCTGTGACGTACTGACGCACCGATGACCGGCTTTTCGGTCAGTTGTTGACCTTCATGACGATGCCGAGGACGACAATGCATGCGAACCACAGCAGACCGACCACCACGGTGATCCGGTCGAGGTTGCGCTCGGCGACCGAGGAGCCGCCGACGGACGACTGCATACCGCCACCGAACATGTCGGAGAGGCCGCCGCCCTTCCCCTTGTGCATCAGCACCAGCAGCATCAGCAGCAGGCTGAAGACGATCAGGGCGATCGAGAACCCCATAACCACGGCTGGACCAACTTCCTCGGACTGATTGGGACGACGGGGGCCGAAGCTCCGCAGAGCCTCCGGCCCCCGCAAGGGTACGACGGATCGTCTCTAGCGCATACTCACCGGTCGCGTCACCGATCGCATCGCCGGCCGCGTCACTGGTCGCGGAAGCGCACGATCCTGACGAACTCGTCCACGTCCAGCGAGGCACCGCCGACCAGGGCGCCGTCGATGTCGGGCTGCGCCATGATCTCGGCGACGTTCCCGGCCTTCACCGAGCCGCCGTACTGGATGCGGATCTTGTCGGCCACGTCCTGCGAGTACAGCTCGGCGAGCTTGCCGCGGATGGCCGCGCAGACCTCCTGGGCGTCCTCGGAGCCGCAGACCTTGCCGGTGCCGATGGCCCAGACGGGCTCGTACGCGATCACGATGGTCTCGGCCTGCTCGGCGGGGACGTCCTTGAGGCCGCCCTCGACCTGGCCGAGCGTGTGCGAGACGTGCTCGCCCGCGTCACGGACCTCCAGCTCCTCGCCGACGCACAGGATCGGGGTGAGGCCGTGCTTGAAGGCGGCCTTGACCTTGGCGTTGCAGAGCTCGTCGGTCTCGTTGTGGTACTGGCGGCGCTCGGAGTGGCCGACCGCCACGTACGTGCACTTCAGCTTGGCGAGCATCGACCCGGAGATCTCACCGGTGTAGGCACCGGAGTCCTGGGCCGAGATGTCCTGGGCGCCGTACTTGATCTTCAGCTTGTCGCCGTCGACCAGGGTCTGCACGGAGCGCAGGTCGGTGAAGGGCGGCAGGACGGCGACCTCGGTGGCCTCGTAGTCCTTGTCCGCGAGGGCGAAGGCGAGCTTCTGGACGTGGGCGATGGCCTCGAGGTGGTTGAGGTTCATCTTCCAGTTGCCCGCCATGATCGGCGTGCGGCCCTGTTCGGGAGTGGTCATCGAGGGTCAGTCCTCCAGTGCGGCGAGGCCGGGGAGCGTCTTGCCCTCGAGGTATTCGAGGGAGGCGCCGCCACCGGTCGAGATGTGACCGAAGGCATTCTCGTCGAAGCCGAGGGTGCGCACGGCCGCGGCGGAGTCTCCGCCGCCGACGACCGAGAAGCTCTCGGAGTCGACGAGGGCCTGGGCGACCGCCCTGGTGCCCTCGGCGTAGTCGGGGTGCTCGAAGACGCCCATGGGGCCGTTCCAGAAGACGGTGGCCGCGTCGGCGATCTTCGAGGCGTACAGCTTGCGGGTCTCCGGACCGATGTCCAGGCCCTCCTGGTCGGCCGGGATGGCGTCCGCGGCGACGGTCGTGGGGTTGGCCGGCGCCTTGGTCTTCAGGTCCGGGAAGTCGGCCGCGACCAGCGCGTCGACCGGCAGGACCAGCTCGACGCCGGTCTTCTCGGCGCGCTCCATGTACTCGAGGACGGCCGGGATCTGGTCCTCCTGGAGCAGGGACTTGCCGACCTCGTACCCCTTGGCCTTGAGGAAGGTGTACGCCATGCCGCCGCCGATGAGCAGCCGGTCGGCCTTGCCGAGCAGCTGGTCGATGACGGCGAGCTTGTCGGAGACCTTGGCGCCGCCGAGCACGACCACGTACGGGCGCTTGACGTCCTCGGTGAGCTTCTTCAGGACGCCGACCTCGGTGGTGATGAGGTACCCGGCGTAGTGCGGCAGCCGGGCCGGAAGGTCGAAGACCGAGGCGTGCTTGCGGTGCACGGCGCCGAAGCCGTCGCTCACGTAGGCGTCGGCGAGGGCGGCCAGCTGGTCGGCGAAGGCACCGCGCTCGGCGTCGTCCTTGGACGTCTCGCCGGCGTTGAAGCGCAGGTTCTCGACGACGGCGACCTGGCCGTCGGTCAGGGCGGCGACGGTGGACGTGGCGGAGTCGCCGACCGTGTCGGTGGCGAACGCGACGTCGGCGCCGAGCAGTTCACCGAGGCGCGCGGCGGCGGGGGCGAGCGAGAAGGCGGGGTCCGGGGCTCCCTTGGGGCGGCCCAGGTGGGACGCCACGACCACGCGTGCGCCCGCCTCGGCCAGCGCCTTGACGGTGGGGACGACGGCGCGGATGCGGCCGTCGTCGGTGATGGTGGTGCCGTCGAGCGGCACGTTGAGGTCGGCGCGGACGAAGACCCGCTTGCCCGCGACGCCGTCCGCGAGGAGTTCGTCGATCGTCTTCATGGGGTGTCTCCTACCAGAAGGCTCTGAATGGTCCGCGGACGCCCCGGCCATCATGTGGGGAACGACGATGGCGGGCGGTCGGTTCCGCGGGAGCGGCGGCGGTCAGGCCGCACAGGAAGCGCCGTGCAGGCAGCGCCGCACAGACAGCGCGGCGCAGGGCCCGGGAGCGCCGTCCAGCGCTGCCCGAGCCCTGCTCTCACATCGAAGTGCCTGCTCCGGGTGTCAGAGCTTGCCGCCGACGAAGACCGTGAGGTCGACGAGGCGGTTGGAGTAGCCCCACTCGTTGTCGTACCAGCCGACGACCTTGACCTGCTTGCCCTGGCTCATCGTCAGAGAGGAGTCGAAGGTGCAGGAGGCCGGCCAGTTGACGATGTCCGAGGAGACGATCGGGTCCTCGGTGTACTCGAGGATGCCCTTGAGCTGGCCCTCGGCGGCCTTCTGGAAGGCGCTGTTGATCTCGTCCTTGGTGACCTCGCGGTCGAGCTCGATGACGAGGTCGGTGACCGAGCCGGTGGGGACCGGCACGCGCATGGCGATGCCGTCCAGCTTGCCCTCGAGCTGCGGGAGCACCAGGGCGGTGGCCTTGGCGGCACCGGTGGTGGTCGGGATGATGTTCTCGGCGGCGGCACGGGCGCGGCGCAGGTCCTTGTGCGGGAAGTCAAGGATGCGCTGGTCGTTCGTGTACGCGTGCACCGTCGTCATCATGCCCTTGACGATGCCGAAGTTCTCGTCGAGGACCTTCGCCATCGGCGCCACACAGTTGGTGGTGCAGGAGGCGTTGGAGATGACGTGGTGGTTCGCCGGGTCGTACTTGTCCTGGTTGACGCCCATCACGATGGTGATGTCCTCGTCCTTGGCCGGAGCCGAGATGAGGACCTTCTTGGCGCCGCCCGCGATGTGCTTCTCGGCGTCGGCCTTCTTCGTGAAGATACCGGTGGACTCGATCACGATGTCGACGCCCAGCTCGCCCCACGGGATGTCGGCGGGGTTGCGCTCGGACAGCACCTTGATGGTGTGGCCGTCGACGGTGATGGTGTCTTCGGTGTGCGACACCTCGGCCTTGAGGCGGCCCAGGATGGTGTCGTACTTCAGCAGGTGAGCCGTGGTCGCAGTGTCACCCAGGTCGTTGACAGCCACGACCTCGATGTCCGCACCCTGCTCCAGCAGCGCACGGAAGTAGTTGCGACCGATGCGGCCGAAGCCGTTGATGCCTACGCGGATCGTCACGAACCGATCTCCTCGTTGGTACGCCGACCGTCGATGCCGGCGAGCTGTATGGGATGTCCCCGACCGCATACGACCCTACCTCCCTGGGGCCCCGGTGGTGACATTGAGATGGCCCATACCCGGCGGGGCGGTCCGTACCCGTCGGTAGGGGTACGGACCGCCCCGCTTTTCGCGCACCGATCATCGGACAGCGGTGACCGACGAGCCGGTGCCGGCAGGTCCGGTCAGCTGTCCAGCGCGGCCAGCGCCTTGCGGAGCAGAGCCGTACGGTCGGCCGCCGCGGTGACGTGCTCCAGGCCGAAGCCCAGCAGCACGGTGTCGCCGGTGGTGACCGCTCCGTGTGTCCGGGACAGCTCGCCGGACAGGCCCCAGTCCCTGATGACGGCGGGGCTGCCGGCCGGCGGTCCGGGCGTGCTCCAGGCGCCGAGGGCGGTCTCGAATCCCTCGGTCTGCTGCGCCGTGCCGCCGATGACCACGGCGGCGTCGTCGGCGAGGACACCGCGGCCGCCGGAACCGGGGTCGGTGATGTAGCTCAGAGACACCTCCACCGTCTTCCCGGCGTACGCCGACAGGTCGAACTCGACCTGCTGCCAGCCGTCAGAGGCTCCGGTGAAGCTGTTCCAGGAGCCGCTGGTGCCGCTGGGCGTGCAGCCGTTCTCGCCCAGCGTCAGATAGCGGGACAGGGCGGGGTGGACCTGGAGGAAGAAGCCGGCCTCGCACTCGGTGGGCACGGCGGTGCCGGTGGCGCCGCCCTTGTCCGGAAGCGTGGTCCAGTCCTCGGCACCCGCGGTGCGCGCCTCGAGCACGGCGTGGTCGTAGCCCTCCTCGGTGTCCCAGAGCAGCCGGGTGCGCAGGGTCGGCTGGTCGGCCGCGGTCACCGAGGTGAGGTCGACGGTGCGGGTGAGCCGGTTCCAGGCGTAGTCCGAGTGGGTGACGGCCGCCATGGAGGAGCCCGCGTACGGGCCGTACGGGTTGACCGTGCCCGGGTACTGGCCCGCTCCCGCGCTCGCGAACTGCGGGAACGTCTCCACGGGCAGGCTGTCCGAGGTGACGCCGAACGAGCCCGCGGTGTTCAGCGGGTTGCCGGGGGCGTCGCCGAGCGGAGCCTTGAGGCCCGCCAGCTTCCCGGCGCCCTCGAAGCCGGTGACGCCCGGCAGGGTCGTACGGGTGTAGGCGCCCAGGTAGTACTGGCTGAAGTCGTTGGACAGGTTGCCGCCGCCGAGGTCGACGGAGCCGCCGGCCGACTCGCCCGCCTCGATCAGCCGGCCGCCCTCGTTGAGGTACGCGCGCAGCTCCAGCTGGGTGGCGTTGCCGGGGCGGACGGCGCCCGTGTAGTGGACGACCGTGTCGAAGTGGCCGAGCACGCCGAGCGCGTCCGGCGCGCCCTGGGTGGCGACGTCCCAGACGAGCGCCTTGCGGCCGTTGGCCTTCAGCGCGTCCACGTACGTCTGCGCGTGGGTCGCGGCCGCGCCCTCCTCGGCGACGACGAGGGTGTCCGCGCGCGGGCGTTCGGCGACCGTGTACGTGAAGCGCTCGCTGGAGGTGGCTTTCCCGCTCCTGGTCTCGCCGGTGAACCAGACCTCGACCTTGTCACCGGGCTCGCCGTCCTTGACCTTGGCCCGGTACTCGTCGAAGTACAGGTTGTCCTCGCCGCCGTACCGCTCGCCGCCCTTCCAGGGCCTCAGCGCCATGTCGTACGTCCGGCCGCCGTTGACGCGGTACTTGAGCTCCTTGTCGCGCACCGACTTGCGGGCGACGACGGAGACCTCCTGATCGGCGCCGCGCGAGTACGAGGTGGTGAAGGGCGCCGGGGTGAAGTCGGGGGCGTCGACGCCGACCGAGGACTTGGGCCGGTCGGGCGTGGCGGCGGACTCGGCGACGGAGAGCGCGAAGGGGATGTTCTTCGCGAACTCCTCCTGGATCAGCTTCTCGTCGTCCGGGAAGGTGAAGACGGAGGCGCAGTCACCGGCCTCCCAGGCGTCGTCCGGGTAGAGGTCCGACACCGTCTGGCAGGTCGACATCTCCGGGGTGAACATCGCCGTGCCGTTGACGTTGGCCGCGTGCCCGTCGGCCTCGCCGTTGGTGGTGTAGAGCTCGGAGGAGACCTGCGGGTGGTAGCCGGGGATCGCGGAGTTCTCCGGTGTGCCCGCGAGGGACTTGTAGAGGACGTCGTCCGGGGTGTCGGTGGCCACCTGCCAGCCGACGCCGTACAGCAGCAGCTCGGCGGCCGAGTGGTAGTTGATGCCGTACTCGAAGCCGATGCGCTTCTGGAAGGCGTCGATGGCCTTCGTCTCGGGCTCGGAGCCCGGGCCGGCGCCGCGGTAGGTCTCGCTGGTGGGGTACGGGGAGGAGCCCTCGTCGTCGTAGCCCCACTTGTAGGCGAAGTTGCGGTTGAGGTCGACGCCGTCGCCGACGGTGATCTTGCCGTCGCCGTTGACGTCGCGCAGGTTCTTGCGCCACTGGCGGTTGCTCGCGGCCTGGTGCGTGTGGTCGTAGCCGTCGGGGTTGGCGGACAGCACGAACCACAGCTCGGTCGAGTCGATGATCTTCTTGATGCGCTTGTCGGTCCTGTAGTTGTCCAGGTAGTGGTGCATCAGGCGCCGGGTCATCTCCGGCGTGATCCACTCGCGCGCGTGCTGGTTGGACAGGTAGAGGACCGAGGGCTTGGCCCCGTCCTTGGTCTTCTTCGCGTTCTTGGTGACCTTCAGGGCGAGGATGTCCTGACCCTGAAGGCTCTTGCCGATGGAGACCACCTTGGTGAGCGACGGGTGCTCCTGGCCCGTCCGGACGATCTCCTCCTTGAGGTTCCCCTCGCCGC
Organism: Streptomyces poonensis; assembly: GCF_014650915.1. Classification (GTDB taxonomy): domain Bacteria; phylum Actinomycetota; class Actinomycetes; order Streptomycetales; family Streptomycetaceae; genus Streptomyces; species Streptomyces poonensis. The sequence continues at coordinate 8,789 of NZ_BMVW01000032.1, forward strand.
TGTACGGCCGGTAGACCCCGTCCCCGGCGGCGGCCACACGCGCGCGTGTCTTCGCCGTGAGGGTGTGCTCCTTCAGGTCGATGCCCTGTTGTTCCAGGTCCTCGGCCTGTTTTTCGGTGAGGTAGACCTCGACGTCGGCCGTGCCCTTGTCGGGTGCCTGCTCGCCGAGTTCATGGGCGTCCTGCCCGGCCGCGAGCAGCAGCGGGATCTGCTGCTTCGTCACCTCGGCCCGGAAGACCTTGACCTCTTCCGAGCCGGTTGTCGCGGTGGTGCCGTTCCCGGCCGCCTGGGCGACGGGCGCGATCCCCGCGCCGCCCAGCAGGAGTGCGCCGACAGCGAGGATCGGTCTCGCTCTTCGTCTCATGAGCCCCCCTTGCAGAGGTTCGCCACAGCAGCGAACAGACGCCAGGCTTATGACAGTTCATGGTCAAGTCAAGGGTGCCTCGCGGAGGGGCACGGCCCTGTACGAGAAGACTCACGCGCGGGCGGGCGTCCCTCAAGCGGGCGCTCGGGCGAGCGCGTTGGGCGGGGCCGGGCGGGGGTACGGGGTGCGGTGCGGCGTACGGGATGTGGCGTGTGCGGGCTTCAGGGGGGCGGCTGTGCGGGACGGTGCAGTACGAGGTGGACGCCGTACGGGGTGGGTGCTCCACGTTCTACGAGACGGACGCCGTACGGGATGGTGGGCTGCACGGGACGGACGCCGTAAGGGTTGGGTGCCGTCCCGTCCGATCGGGTGCCGTGGGCCCCGGCAGCGGCCCGGTCGGCGGAGACGTCCGTGCCGCGGCGCTGGTCGCCGTCGGCGGCGACGCCTCTGTCCGACGGCGGAAGGTGGGCGGCGGAGCCGGGCCCGGGGCCCGGCGCGATGGCGCCGGGCCGTTCAGCCCGCCAGGTTGTCGGCCAGTTCCTCGGAGAGATTGGCCTCCGTGCCCGGGATGCCGAGGTCGGCGGCCCGCTTGTCGGCCATGGCCAGGAGCCGGCGGATACGGCCGGCCACGGCGTCCTTGGTCAGCGGCGGGTCGGCGAGCGCGCCCAGCTCCTCCAGGGAGGCCTGCTTGTGCTCCATGCGGAGCCGTCCGGCCGCCGCGAGGTGCTCGGGGACCTCGTCACCGAGGATCTCCAGGGCGCGCTGCACCCGGGCTCCGGCCGCGACGGCCGCGCGCGCGGAACGGCGCAGGTTCGCGTCGTCGAAGTTGGCGAGGCGGTTCGCGGTGGCACGGACCTCGCGGCGCATCCGCCGCTCCTCCCAGGCCAGCACGGAGTCATGGGCGCCGAGGCGGGTGAGGAGGGCGCCGATGGCGTCCCCGTCCCGGACGACGACCCGGTCCACACCGCGCACCTCGCGGGCCTTCGCGCCGATCGACAGCCGGCGGGCGGCACCGACGAGCGCGAGCGCGGCCTCCGGCCCCGGGCAGGTCACCTCCAGGGAGGAGGAACGGCCGGGCTCGGTGAGCGAGCCGTGCGCCAGGAAGGCGCCACGCCAGGCCGCCTCCGCGTCACAGGTGGCGCCGGAGACCACCTGCGGGGGCAGGCCGCGGATCGGGCGGCCCCGGCCGTCGACGAGCCCCGTCTGGCGGGCCAGCTGGTCACCGCCCGCGACCACCCGCACGACGAAACGGGAGCCGCGGCGCAGTCCTCCGGGCGCCATGACGATCAGTTCGGAGCTGTGGCCGAAGATCTCCAGGATGTCCCGCTTGAGCCGGCGCGCCGCCGCGCCCGTGTCCAGCTCCGCCTCGATCACGATGCGGCCGCTGACCAGGTGCAGTCCACCGGCGAACCGCAGGATCGCCGAGACCTCCGCCTTTCTGCAGCAGGTCCGGGTGACGGGTAGCTGGGAGATCTCGCTCTTCACCGCTGCCGTCATCGCCATGGGCCGATCCTTCCATGCATCCGAAAAATACGGTCGTACGCGGCGGCCAACAGCTCCGGGTCGTGCCGCGGAGTGCCGTCGGTCCTGGCCACCGGCGCCAGCTCGACCGCCGCTCCGAACCGCTTGGCGGCCTCGGCGAGCGACTCCCGGTCGGGCACGGCGGCCGTGTCGGCCAGCACCACGTCCAGGGCGAGTTTAGGGGCGTGTCGTGCCAAAACCTCCAAATGACGCTGCGGGGAGAAGCCCTCGGTTTCTCCGGGCTGCGGGGCGAGGTTCAACGACAGGACGCGGCGTGCCTTGGTCGCCATGAGGGCGTCCACCAGCTCGGGCACGAGCAGATGGGGCATGACCGAGGAGAACCAGGAGCCGGGGCCGAGGACCACCCAGTCCGCGTCGAGGACCGCGGCGACGGCCTCGGGGACGGCGGGCGGGTCGTGCGGCACCAGGTGCACCGACTGCACCTCTCCGCGCGTGAGGGCGACGGTCGCCTGCCCCCGTACGGTGTCGACGTCGTCCGGGCGGTCCGGGTCGTGCCCCTTGACCAGCGCCTGCAGCTCCAGGGGTACGGCGGACATGGGCAGTACCCGGCCGTGGGCGCCCAGCAGCCTGCCGACCAGGTCGAGCGCCTTGACGTGGTCGCCGAGCTGCTCCCACAGGGCGACGATCAGCACGTTGCCGACCGCGTGGCCGTGCAGATCGCCCTCGGTCTGGAAGCGGTGCTGGATGACGCGCGCCCAGGTCTGGCCCCAGTCGTCGTCGCCGCACAGCGCGGCGAGCGCCTTGCGCAGATCGCCGGGCGGGAGGACGCCCAGCTCGTCACGGAGCCGCCCGCTGGAGCCGCCGTCGTCGGCCACGGTGACGACGGCGGTGAGGTCGCCGGTGATCCGGCGCAGGGCGGCGAGCGAGGCGGACAGGCCCATGCCGCCGCCGAGCGCGACGACCTTGGGCTGGGCACCGCGTCGGCGGGGCCGGCCGCCGCGTGTCTCGCGTGCCTCGGCGGGCCGGCCTCCGCGGCCCTCGGGGCCGACCCGGCGCAGTCTGCTCAGCCGTAGTGTGCGTCCCGTCATTCGCGGCCCATGTCCCGGTGGACGACCACGGTCTCCACGCCCTGCGAGGACAGCCGGGCGGCGAGCTTCTCGGCGGTGGCGACCGAGCGGTGCTTGCCGCCCGTGCAGCCGACCGCGATGGTCACGTACCGCTTGCCCTCGCGGCGGTATCCGGCGGCGATGAGCTGAAGCAGCTCGGAGTAGCGGTCGAGGAACTCCTTGGCGCCGGGCTGGTTGAAGACGTACGCCGACACCTCCTCGTTGAGGCCGGTGTACGGGCGCAGCTCGGGCACCCAGTGCGGGTTGGGCAGGAACCGCATGTCCACGACGAGGTCGGCGTCGACCGGGAGGCCGTACTTGAAGCCGAAGGACATGACGGTGGCCCGCAGCTCCGGCTCCTCCTCGCCCGCGAACTGGGCGTCCATCTTGGCGCGCAGCTCGTGCACGTTGAGACTGGAGGTGTCGATCACCAGATCGGCGTCGCCACGCAGCTCGCGCAGCAGTTCCCGCTCGGCGGCGATGCCGTCGACGATGCGGCCGTCACCCTGGAGGGGGTGCGGGCGGCGCACGGACTCGAAGCGGCGCACCAGTGCGTCGTCGGAGGACTCCAGGAAAACGATCCGCCGGGTGACGTGCCGGGCCTCCAGGTCGGCGAGGGACTCGCGGAGGTTGTCGAAGAAACGGCGGCCGCGGACGTCGACGACGACCGCGATCCGCGCCACGTTGCCCTGGGAGCGGGCGCCGAGCTCCACCATGGTGGGGATCAGCGCGGGCGGCAGGTTGTCGACGACGAACCAGCCGAGGTCCTCCAGGCACTTCGCCGCCGTGGACCGGCCCGCGCCGGACATGCCGGAGATGATCACCAGCTCGGGGATGGCCGCCTCGGGGAGGCCGGCCTTTTCGATGCCCGTACTCACGTGTGCTCCGTTTTCCTGAGGTGCCTGCGCCGGGTGCCGGGGGACAGGGCCGCCCGTTTCCCGGTGAGCGCCCTCGTACCCCGCCGCGCGCTCCTCGTGCGCTGCGCGCCCGTCGTGTGTTCCCTGCTCGTCGCGTGCCGCGCGCTCGCCCTGCGTTTCGCGGTGCTCTTCGTGCTCTTCCTCGCGCTGCTCACCGTGCTCGGTCATCTCTCCTGCCCCCGTCGTTCGTCCATGGGACCCGCGGACACGGGCTCCTCCGAAGAGCCCGCGGTCACTCCGGGCTCCTGACCCGACGCACCGGGCTCCTCGTCGTCAATGATCTCTCCGGTCGCCATGTTCACGGCGGGGGCGGCCGGAGCCGCCTGGGCCAGGGCCGCGGCGATGGTCTCCGCGGTCTTGCGGCCTATGCCGGGCACCTCGCAGATCTGTTCGATCGTCGCGGACCGCAGCCTCTTCACCGAGCCGAAGTGTTTGATCAGTGCCTGCTTGCGGGTCTCGCCGAGGCCCGGCACGTCGTCCAGGGGGCCGGACCGGATCCGACTGGACCGCTTGGTGCGCTGATAGGTGATCGCGAAGCGGTGGGCCTCGTCGCGGACGCGCTGGAGCAGGTACAGGCCCTCGCTGGTGCGGGGCAGGACGACCGGGTCGTCCTCGCCGGGCACCCACACCTCCTCCAGGCGCTTGGCGAGGCCGCAGACCGCGATGTCGTCGATGCCCAGTTCGTCGAGAGCCCTGCGGGCGGCGGCGACCTGGGGCTGGCCGCCGTCCACGACGACGAGCTGCGGCGGGTACGCGAAGCGCCTGGGGCGGCCGTCGTCCTCCTTGAGCCGCCCTTCCGCGTCGAGCTCCTCGCCGTCGGCCCACTCGCCGGTCCGCTCCTTCTCGGCGAGGTACCGCCGGAAGCGGCGGGTGATCACCTCGTGCATGGAGCGGACGTCGTCCTGGCCCTCGAAGCCCCTGATCTGGAAGCGCCGGTACTCGCTCTTGCGGGCCAGCCCGTCCTCGAAGACGACCATGGACGCCACCACGTCCTCGCCCTGGAGGTGCGAGATGTCGTAGCACTCGATCCGGAGGGGGGCGCCGTCCAGGTCGAGGGCGTCGGCGATCTCCTCCAGGGCGCGCGAGCGGGTGGTCAGGTCGGAGGCCCGCTTGGTCTTGTGGAGCACGAGCGCCTGCTGGGCGTTGCGCTGCACGGTCTCCATCAGCGCCCTCTTGTCGCCGCGCTGCGGGATGCGGAGCGAGACGCCCGCGCCACGGCGGCCGGCCAGCCACTCCTGCACGGGCTCCACGGGGTCGGGCAGCGCGGGGACCAGGACCTCCTTGGGCACGGAGTCGCCGGTCTCCTCGCCGTAGAGCTGCTGTAGCGCGTGCTCGACGAGGCCGCCCGTGGAGACCGCCTCGACCTTGTCGGTGACCCAGCCGCGCTGGCCGCGCACGCGTCCGCCGCGGACGTGGAAGATCTGCACGGCCGCTTCCAGCTCGTCCTCGGCGACCGCGATCAGGTCGGCGTCGGTCGCGTCGGCGAGCACGACCGCGTTCTTCTCCATGGCCTTCTTCAGGGCCTCGATGTCGTCGCGCAGGCGGGCGGCCCGCTCGTACTCCATCTCCTCCGCCGCCTCCGTCATCCGCTGCTCCAGGCGGCGGATGTAGGTCCCCGTGCGGCCGGCCATGAAGTCGCAGAACTCCTCGGCCAGCTCCCGGTGGTCCTCGGCGGAGATCCGCTCGACACAGGGCGCCGAGCACTTGCCGATGTAGCCCAGCAGGCAGGGGCGGCCGGTGCGGGCGGCGTTCTTGAAGACGCCGGCCGAGCAGGTGCGCACGGGGAAGACGCGCAGCAGCAGGTCGACGGTGTCGCGGATGGCCCACGCGTGCGCGTACGGGCCGAAGTAGCGCACGCCCTTCTTCTTGTGGCCGCGCATCACCTGCACGCGGGGGTACTGCTCGTTCATGGTCACCGCGAGGTACGGGTAGCTCTTGTCGTCGCGGTACTTGACGTTGAACCGGGGGTCGAACTCCTTGATCCAGGAGTACTCCAGCTGAAGCGCCTCCACCTCCGTGGACACCACGGTCCACTCCACGGACGCGGCGGTGGTGACCATGGTGCGGGTGCGCGGGTGGAGGTTCGCCAGGTCCTGGAAGTAGTTCGCCAGGCGCTGGCGCAGGCTCTTCGCCTTTCCGACGTAGATCACCCGGCGGTGCTCGTCACGGAACCTGTAGACCCCGGGTGAGTCCGGGATCTCTCCCGGCCTGGGGCGGTAGCTGGAGGGGTCGGCCATGTCAGACACCCTACTGGCGGTGACTGACATCGCGACGGCCCTGTGGACAGAGCTCCGGCGGCGTCACGGAACGCGCCGTTCCGCCTCCTGCGGCGGCGCGGTCCGGGCCCCGTCCTCCGCGCCGCGCGGAGCCGGACGGCGACCGGCGACGTGTCCCGCGTCACGCTGGGTTCCAGCCGTCATCAACCGCCCCTCCGGGCCATCTCCGGGAGGTCGTCGAGGACCGCGCCGACACCTGCCCCGGCCGCGTGATTCCCGCGCAAGCGGGCGTTCTCGGCCCACGCGGCACGGGGTGCCCCGAGGCCGGAAGGACAGCTTCCGGCCCCGGGCCGAGCAAGGCCGGTGTTGGGCTGCCGGTGTTGTCGGCGCATGGTCAACACGCTTCAATGCGGGATGACTTGGGGCCGTTCACAGCCCCCCGCATGGGCGTGCCCGGGTTCCGCACGCTCCGGCGGCGTTCCCGATCGGCCGCGCGAACGGTCCGACCAGCCATCGCACCCCTCAGAGAAAGGTCTCTGCATGCGGCACGGCACGCACGGCACAGAGCACGCGGACGTCGGCACGGCAGGCACGGCGGAACTGGCGTCGGCCCTGCGGGGCGGCCCCTTCCATGTCGCACTGCGGGCCGCGATCGCCGCACGGGGGCTGCCGCTGCAGCGCGTCCAGCACCATCTGTCGCGCTACGGGGTCAGGGTCGGCGTGACGAGCCTCAGCTACTGGCAGCAGGGTGCCCGGCGCCCCCAGCGCCCCGAGTCGCTGCGGGCCGTCCGCGCCCTGGAGGAGATCCTGCACCTCCCGGACGAGTCGCTGATCCGTCTGCTCGCCGGTTCCGGGGAGCCCCCCTCCCCGCAGCGCCCCGCCGGCCGCTCGTACCACTCCCTGGTGGCGGCCTCCGGCGTCCTGGAGCAGCTTCTCGGCGAGCTGGACGCGTCGCCGGACAGCGGGCTGCAGACCATCGGCCACCACGAGCGGGTACGGATCGGCGCGCACCGCGAACTGCTGGCGCGTGAGTCCCACCACATAGTGCGCGCCCATAAGGACGGTGTGGACCGCTATATGGCCGTGCACCATGGTGACCCGGGGTGTGCGCCCGAACGCATGACGGTGCGCGCCCTGGAGAACTGCCGCACCGGACGTGTGCGCTGGCACCACGACACCGGGGTCCTCGTCGCCGAGCTGCTCTTCGACGTCCGGCTGCGCATCGGCGACACCTTCCTGTTCCGGTACGGCGTCGAGGACGGCACGGCCGGCGCGTCGCGCGAGTACGTGCGCGGGTTCCCCTGCACGGGCGGGCAGTACGCGCTTCAGGTGCGCTTCGACGAGCATGCCCTTCCCGCGCGCTGCCACCGCTTCACCCAGCACACGCCGGCGGCTCCGCGCAGCGGTCACCGGGAGCTGGCGCTGAACACCCGGCACCGCTCGGTCCATCTCGTCGAGCCCCGCGTGCGCTCCGGGATCCTCGGCATCGGGTGGAACTGGGAGTGAGGAAGGGGGCGCGAGCCGTACGGCTGCTCCCGCCATGGCTGGACTCACCGGGGCGTTCCGCACGTACCGTGTAGCCGCCCCACACGTTCGTCCAGCACATGCTCGTCCAGAAAGGACCGTCCTGTGATCGTCGTCGCCGGTGAGGCCCTGATCGACCTGGTACCGCGGGGAGCGGGCGCGCTCGTGGATCTGCGGCCCGCGCGCGGTGGCGGCCCGTACAACACGGCCGTCGCGCTGGGCCGCCTCGGCTCGCCCACGGCCTTCTGCTCCCGCGTCTCGCGCGACCCGTTCGGCGAGGCACTCCTGGACGGACTGCGTGCGGCGGGTGTCGACGTGGCGTCCGTACAGCGGGGGCCGGAGCCGACGACCCTCGCCGTGGCCTCGCTCGACGAGGGCGGCTCGGCCGCGTACTCCTTCTATGTCGAGGGCTCGGCGGACCGCCTGTTCGAGGCGCCCGCCGAGCTGCCGGAGGGCACCAGGGCGGTCTCCTTCGGCACCTGCTCGCTCGTCCTGGAACCCGGTGCGAGCGCGTACGAGGAGCTGATGCGGACGGCGGCCGCGCGGGGTGTGTTCACCGCGCTCGACCCGAACATCCGTGCCGGGCTCATCCCGGACGCGGATGCCTACCGGGCCCGCTTCAAGAGCTGGCTGCCGTCGGTGTCGCTGCTGAAGCTCTCCGCGGAGGACGCGGAGTGGCTCGGCGGTACGCCGCACGAGTGGCTGGCCGCGGGTCCGTCGGCCGTCGTGATCACGCAGGGCGGCGACGGGCTGACCGCCTTCACCCGGGACGGCGCCGTCCACCCGGTCCCCGGGGAGAAGGTGGAGGTGGTGGACACCATCGGCGCCGGTGACACGGTCAACGCGGCCCTCCTGCACGGCCTGGCCGTACGCGACGCCCTCTCCCCCGCGGCGCTCTCCGCCCTGACCGCCGCCGACTGGACCGCCCTGCTGCGCTTCGCCGCCCGCGCGGCCGCGCTCACCTGCTCCCGGGCGGGCGCGGAGCCGCCGTACGCGGCGGAACTCTGACGGAGCCGCGCCAAGGGCAGACGACCGCGGCACACCGTATTGACCGCCTTCTCCCCCGCCCCCAGAGTGGCGGTGACGCCGTGTTCACGCAGCACCGCGCGGCTCCGGGCGGTGCCGGAAGTCGTCCAACGGGGGCACCATGGTCAGCGTCGCCGTCTTCACCACCGACAACGCTGCGGGCCGCGAACTGTTCACCGGCTGCCGCAGCCTCGTGCGCAGTCTGTACGGTCGCTCGGCCCGGGTCCGGGACCACTCCTCCTCCGGTCCGGCGTCCTTCGCCACCAGCAGCGTCGCCGCGGACCTGGTGATCTTCGACGGCACCCCGGACGGTCCGGGCGAGCATCGGTACGGCATCATCCAGTCCGCTTCCTTCATGCTGGAGCACGTCCTCCTCGTGGGCCGCCGTTATCTGCCGGTCAATGTGGTGGGCACCCGGCGGGGCGGGGCGCCGGTCTACCCCCACGAGCAGAGCAACGAGGCCATCCTGGAGTGGATCGAGCACCAGCTCACCGGACCGGACCGGATCGAACTGCCGCGGCCACTGTGGCGCAAGGCGGTGCCGCCCCTGTTGTCGTCGCAGAACCGGGTGGGGGCACGCCGAGCGGCCGGGCGGCAGGTCTTCCTGAGTTACCGCGGGACCACCTACGACATCGCGAAAGACCTGAAACGACGCATCGAGCAGGGAGTCGTCGACGGTGGCCGCCGCTCGGTCCAGCTCTACGAACCCGGCGAACTGGCCGTAGAAGACGAGGTGCTGTCCCCGCTGATGCGCTGGAACGTGCTCAGCATCATCAGCGACGCGATCCTCGACTGCGAGGAGTTCTGGGTGGTGGACCATCCGGAGTACTGGCGGTCGTGGTGGACGCGCGGCGAGTTGGCGACCCGTGCGTACTTCAACGACCGTGCCGTGCTGCGGGTCTACGATCCCGTGCGCGGCACCGTGCAGGAGGCCGGTCCCGAGTACCAGGTCACCCTGGCGGAGGCCCAGCGCCGGCGCATGGCTCGGTGCTTCGTCAACAGCCACCCCGAGATGATGGCACCGGAGGCGATGGTAGCCATGCGGGGCTACGCCGCCCTCGGCCTGCAGCGAATCTTTCGCATGGCTTCGGACGAGGTGTTCTCCGACTCTTTCTGGAGTACTCCGCTGCTGCAGTGCGCGGCGTGCAACCGGGGGCGGGACGCGGCGCCGAACGACCTGGACGCTTTCCTCACCAACCGCTATCCCGTACTGCATCCGGTCCCGGCAGCGGATCTCGTACACGCCGCCGGGCAGGGCACCCCGCTGCCCTGCCCGAACGAAGACTGTCCCGGTGCCCTCCGCTACCGCGTGGAGCTGACGCCTCCGCGGTACGTGTGGTATCCGCTGCCTGTCGGGCCGACAGCGACCAGTCTGGAGACCCTGCCGACATATCGTGTCGTCCCTGTATGAGGCGCGTCATGTCTCGGGAAGCCCACATCTCGGGAGGCGACACGGTCGCCGGTGTCATGAGCTTCCCCGTTCGCGGGGTGCGGACATGATCGAGAGCAGTGGTTCCAGCACTGCGGGCGGGTCTCCTGCGGCCAGGAGGAGCTCGAGTTGACGACGCATGGAGGAGATCGCCGCACCATCGGCCGAATGGACCGCGAAGGTGTAGTGCCGCAGGGCCTCGGCCGGCGGCCCCTCCGTCGCCCCGGTCAGCAGGTACCAGTGCAGGGCGAGTTCGGCCAGGCTCGCGTGTTCCCAGGTGTCGCGCGGCCCGATCTGTCTGCGTTCGACGGCGAAGCGGACCACCGGCAGTACCGACTCCGCCTCCGCCACATCGCCCGCGCCGCCGCCGAAGTGCTGCCCTCTCACCCTCAGGAGCGCCAGCGCGTTGACCCCTGGGTAGTGGTCACCCGGATCCGCCGCCATGCCGCTGCGATAGGCGTCGACGGCACGGTCGAGGTGGTACAGGGCGCTCTTCTCGCCGAGGCCCAGGGCGAGCTCGAAGGCACGCTTGGCCGCGCTTCCCAGCAGTCCCCACGTTTCGGACGAGTCCGGATGGAGGGCGTCCAGCCGCTGAAGCCTGTCCTCGGCGTCCTTCAGGTACGCCAGGCGCTCCGCCGGCGTTCCGGGACGGTGGATCAACGTGAAGGCGTACCGCTGCTGCATGCGGACCCGGGCGAAGGAGATGTCGGCTTCGGCCAGCGGGGCCAGCAGGATGCGCCCCTTCTCCAAGCAGCCCAGCGTGACGAGAGCCAGCCCGATCTGTTCCAGCAGGGCGCGACGGCTGCTGTCCGGCAGTTCCTCCTCCTGCACCTGCGCGGTGATGCCGGCCAGTCGCTCGGCGTCGTGCAGATCCGCCGCCAGGGATATCTCCTCGGTATGGTGCGTGAGCCGGTTGATGAGCGCCGCGTCGTGGTCGGAAGGCAGCCGTACGGGCTCCAGCAGAGGGAACACCGCCCACACCGGGCTGTCGGTCCCTCGCTTCGACGCCCGCAGCGCGGGCCTGAGCATACGGATCCCCGCGACGGCCTGCCGGTCGCTGATCCGCCTCATGCCGCGTTCATAGCGCTTGACGGTGGCATGCCCCAGATCGAAAGGCGGAGTGACCCACCGTGGTGCCATGAGGAGCGTGCCGGAAGGCCTCCAGGCATGCCGCACACCCAATTCCCACAAGACGTTGGGATTGAGCGTGGCGAGGTCCGCGACGAACAGGTCGGCGGTGTTGATGCTGTGCAGCATGCGCGCGTCGATGGTCTCCAGACCCGACTCGAGATCCGTGCGGATCGGCCGGTAGCCGCTGTCGAGCAGAACGGGCACGAGAACCCGGTTCCAGGTCTCGTTCGCCTCGAACAGCCTGAGTTCACGCGTGGCGTCGCGCTTGCGGCCGTACGGCATGGCGACGAAGGCCGTGGGCGCGTTCTCCTTCCTCGCGGAGGGATCCAGGCGGAGCACCAAGTGGCCCAGTCTCTCCGCCGAGTCCGCCAGCGACTCCGTGTGGTCCTCGCCCTCGCGGCGACCGGCGGTCACGGCGACGAGCACGAGCTCCTCCGGTTCGTGCCCAGGGGTGTCGACGGCTTGCAGGTTGGCGCGCGCGTGGTCGAGCAGCGCACGGTTGACCGCGCGGAATCCGTCGTCGTCCGCCGAAGCACCCGCGAGGGAGCGCAGCCGGACGCCGGGGCTCTCCGCGAGGTCATGGAACGCCCCCGCCCAGCCGCTCCCCTTGTCGGCCACCGAAGCCGCCACGAAGGCATCGGCGTCCTCGGTGAGCAGGAGATCGATGTTCGCCCCGGCTCGCAGGGCGGCAGCGGCGGCCAGCAGATCGGTACCGGCCGCCGCGGAACCCACGGCAAGCCGTGGACGCAACCCCGCGAAGAGCCGCTCCAGTCGCTCCTTCAGCCAGGGCACCGCGGTCTCGGGGAACGGTCCCTTCGGGCCCGACGGCCGTCGACCGGTGAAGACGACGATCATGACATCCCCCGTTCCGCCCACAGGGTGTTCTCCTGGCCGGTGATCTTCTCCACCTGCTCGGCGAGCAGGATGTCGGCGTCCTCCACGCCGGCATAGTGACCGGCACGCGCCAGGTACAGGTACTGCTCACGGCGCAGGCTCTCGCACACCGCCCGGTAATTGATCCAGTTCTCCTGGAACCTGAAAAGCTGCTGCGCGCCTTCGATGACCGCTACCAGGGCGCCCATCGCGGCGACGGCCCAATGGGGAGCGGAGGCTGCAACTGCCACCGGGAGGCCTGCCGCCAGGGCCAGTGTGGCCATCTTCAGACGCTTGAACTGCCGTTGGCCGTAGCCGCTCTTCCGGTCGAACCAGCCCATCTGGTCCTGTAAGCGCTCCCACGTCACATCGGCCGGCCGTGCCGCGCGCAGCTCCCTCGGCTCGCTCCTGGTTGCGGGAACACCAGGTTCCATACCGGAACTCCCCTCGATACCGCTACCGGGTCCAGGGCGACGCATTCCGGGTGCGCCGGCACCACGCGCCGGCCCGGACTTCGATGCGGTGCGCGGCGCATCGGCCTCTTCCAGTTTCCCCGTCCGGTCGCATGCAGTGAAGTCCCGAAAGAACCGAGCCCGCCGGTGACGGGCAGGCCCGCCGCGCGACGCGGTTGCGGTCACTGCGGCGCCTTCTTCGCCGGGGCGGGCGGTCCGGGATGTCTCCCATGACGGTGTGGACCACCACGGGAGGCTCCGCCCCGGTGGGAGGGGGCCATGAGTTTCCTGTGGGAGCGGCCATGAGTTCTCTGTCGTCACCGCAGGCTACGGGCACAAGAGACATCTCAGTGCCCCCATCCCGCAGGCAGCGCGCCCGGTCATGAGCGACGACGGGAAAGAACGGGAATGCCGGGCGGCGGCTCGTCAGGAGCCTCCGCCCGGCATTCCGCTCGCCTCACTCAGACCTTCCGGGCCCGAGTCGCCTTCTTCGCGGGCGCCGCCTTCTTCGTGGCCGTGCTGTCGGCGGTCCTGACTGTCACCGCCTTCTTCGCCGTCGACCTGGCAGGGACCGTCTTTTTGGCCGCGGCCTTGCGCGGGGCCTTCACCGGGGCGGCGTCGCTGACGCGCTCCGCGCCCAGGATCTCGCGGAGGAACTTGCCGGTGTGGCTGGCCGGGACCCCGGCGACCTGCTCCGGCGTGCCCTCGGCGACCACGACGCCACCGCCGCTGCCGCCCTCGGGGCCCATGTCGACGAGCCAGTCGGCGGTCTTGATCACATCGAGGTTGTGCTCGATGACGATGACCGTGTTGCCCTTGTCGACCAGGCCGGACAGCACCTGGATGAGCTTGCTGATGTCCTCGAAGTGCAGACCGGTGGTCGGCTCGTCGAGCACGTACACCGTGCGCCCGGTGGAGCGCTTCTGCAGCTCGCTCGCCAGCTTGACGCGCTGCGCCTCACCACCGGACAGCGTGGTGGCGGGCTGGCCGAGCCGGACGTAGCCGAGACCGACCTCGTTGAGCGTCCGCAGGTGGCGGGAGATGCCCGGCACGGCCTCGAAGAAGTCGAGGGCCTCCTCGATGGGCATGTTGAGGACGTCGGCGATGGACTTGCCCTTGTAGTGGACCTCCAGGGTCTCCCGGTTGTAGCGCGCCCCGTGGCAGACCTCGCAGGGGACGTACACGTCCGGCAGGAAGTTCATCTCGATCTTGATGGTGCCGTCGCCGGAGCAGTTCTCGCAGCGGCCGCCCTTGACGTTGAAGGAGAAGCGGCCGGGCTGGTAGCCCCGCACCTTCGCCTCGGTGGTCTCCGCGAACAGCTTGCGGACGTGGTCGAAGACACCGGTGTACGTCGCCGGGTTGGACCGCGGGGTGCGGCCGATGGGCGACTGGTCGACGTGGACGACCTTGTCGACGAGGTCGTCGCCGTCCACGCGCGTGTGCCGGCCGGGCACGCTGCGGGCGCCGTTCAGCTCGCGGGCCAGGTGGGTGTACAGGATGTCGTTGACCAGCGTCGACTTGCCGGAGCCCGACACACCGGTGACGGCCGTGAGGACACCCAGCGGGAAGGACACGTCGATGTCCTTCAGGTTGTTCTCGCGGGCGCCGTGCACCGTGAGCGCGCGGCCGGGGTCGATCGGGCGGCGGACGTCCGGGATGCCGATCGCCTTCTTGCCCGCCAGGTACTGCCCGGTCATCGACGCGTCGTTGTCCAGCAGCTCCTTGAAGGTGCCGCTGTGGACGACCTTGCCGCCGTGCTCACCGGCGCCGGGGCCGATGTCGACGACCCAGTCCGCGACCTTGATCGTGTCCTCGTCGTGCTCGACGACGATGAGCGTGTTGCCCATGTCGCGCAGCCGGACCAGGGTCTCGATCAGCCGGTGGTTGTCGCGCTGGTGCAGGCCGATGGAGGGCTCGTCGAGGACGTACAGGACACCGACGAGACCGGAGCCGATCTGCGTGGCGAGGCGGATGCGCTGGGCCTCGCCGCCGGAGAGGGTGCCGGCCGCGCGGTTCAGCGACAGGTAGTCCAGGCCGACGTCGACCAGGAAGCGCAGCCGCTCGTTGACCTCCTTGAGCACCCGCTCGGCGATCTTCTTGTCGCGCGCGTCCAGCCTCAGCTCGCCCAGGAAGTCCGCGCAGTCGCTGATGGACATCGCGGAGACCTCGGCGATGGACTTCCCCATGACCGTGACCGCGAGGACGATCGGCTTCAGACGGGTGCCCTCACAGGTGGGGCAGGGCACCTCGCGCATGTAGCCCTCGAAGCGCTCGCGGCTGGTGTCGCTCTCGGCCTCGCTGTGCCGCCGCTTCACGAACGGGACGGCGCCCTCGAAGGCCGTGGTGTACGCGCGCTCGCGCCCGTACCGGTTCCGGTAGCGGACCTCCACCTGCGTCTTGTGGCCGTACAGGAGGGCCTTCTTGGCGCGCTGCGGGAGACCGGCCCAGGGGATGTCCGTCCGGAAGCCGAGCGCCTCGGCGAGTGCCCCGATCAGCCGGGCGAAGTAGTCCTTGGTGTGCCCGTGGGACCAGGGGTGGATGGCGCCCTCGTCGAGGGACTTGTCCTCGTCGGGGACGATCAGCTCCGGGTCGACCTCCATGCGCGTGCCGATGCCCGAGCAGTCGGGGCAGGCGCCGAAGGGCGAGTTGAAGGAGAAGGAGCGGGGCTCCAGCTCCTCGAAGGACAGGTCGTCGTACGGGCAGTACAGGTGCTCCGAGTACATGCGCTCGCGCTCGGGGTCGTCCTCGGGGAGGTCGACGAAGTCGAGCACGACCATGCCGCCGGAGAGGCCGAGCGCGGTCTCGACGGAGTCGGTGAGGCGGCGCTTGGCGGAGTCCTTCACCGTGAGGCGGTCGACGACCACCTCGATGGTGTGCTTCTCCTGCTTCTTCAGGGCCGGCGGCTCGGTCAGCTGGATGGTCTGCCCGTCCACGCGCGCGCGGGAGTAGCCCTTGGTCTGGAGGTCGGCGAAGAGGTCGACGAACTCGCCCTTGCGCTCGCGCACCAGCGGCGACAGCACCTGGAAGCGGCTGCCCTCCGGCAGCTCCAGGACCTTGTCGACGATGGCCTGCGGCGACTGGCGGGAGATCGGGCGGCCGCACTCGGGACAGTGCGGCTTGCCGATGCGCGCGAACAGCAGCCGCAGGTAGTCGTAGACCTCGGTGATCGTGCCGACCGTCGAGCGCGGGTTGCGCGAGGTCGACTTCTGGTCGATGGAGACGGCCGGGGACAGGCCCTCGATGAAGTCCACGTCCGGCTTGTCCATCTGCCCGAGGAACTGCCGGGCGTACGAGGACAGCGACTCCACGTAGCGGCGCTGGCCCTCGGCGAAGATGGTGTCGAAGGCCAGCGAGGACTTGCCCGACCCCGACAGGCCCGTGAAGACGATGAGCGAGTCGCGCGGCAGGTCGAGCGAGACGTTCTTCAGATTGTGCTCGCGCGCGCCACGGACGATGAGACGGTCGGCCACGCCGGTCCGCACCTTTCTTGAGGGAAGAGACAGGGGCGGGGCCCCCGTCGATTCCAGACTAGGGGGAGCCACTGACAGCGCCGGTCCTGTTTCCCCGTTCACAACAATCCCGGGCCTTCCAAAATGCCCGGCGCCACCCCCGACCTTATAGCACGCGCATTCGATTTACTGGGATACTGGAAGCCCTTCACTCGTCGGCGTGGCGGGGCTAGGGTCGGGCCTCATGATGGATCACGCCCGTGACCTGGCATCACTGCATGACGCGACCGAGCGGCTGCTGACCGCGGTCGCCGCACTGGACGACACCGCTGTGACGCAGGCGTCACGGCTGCCCGGCTGGAGCCGCGGCCACGTCCTCGCCCACCTCGCCCGCAACGCGGACGCGCTCGTGAACGTCTTCGAGGGACGTCCCATGTACGTCTCCGGGGACGTACGGGACGCCGAGATCGCGCGGGACGCGCCGCGGCCCCTGGACGCCCAGCTGACCGACGTGCGCGACAGCGCGGCACGCTTCCAGGACGCGGTGGCCGCGCCCCAGGACTGGTCCCGCACGGTGGAACTGCGCAACGGGGTGAAGGATTCCGCGTCCCGGGTGCCGTTCCGGCGGTGGGCGGAGGTCGAGCTGCACCACGTGGACCTGGGCATCGGGTACGAGCTGGAGGACCTGCCCGAGGAGTTCACGGAGCGGGAGATCGCCTTCCTCGCCGACCGCTTCGCCGGGCACCCGGAGGTGCCGTGCACACGGCTGACCGACGGCACGCGCGCGTGGAGCACGGGAAGGGAGGCCGGCGGGCCCGAGGTGACGGTCTCCGGTCCCGCGCCCGCCCTGCTCGGCTGGCTCGCCGGGCGCCGCGACGGCACCGGGCTCGACGTCTCCGGCGGGGCCCTGCCCGCGCTGCCTCCGCTGTAGGACGGGCTCGGCCGGGGCGGCTGCCGTGGCGCGTGCACGCGACGCGACGGCAGCCCGCTCTCCGCGCTCTCCTCCGCCCTAGACTGACCGCCATGACGTACAGCGGAGCGGTGAAGGTCGGCGGCCCGGCGGACGTGCACGAACTGCAGGACCTGATGATCTCCAAGGTCGCGGTCGGCCCGATGGACAACAACGCGTATCTCCTGCGCTGCCGCGCCACGGACGAGCAGCTGCTGATCGACGCGGCGAACGACGCCGGCACCCTGCTCACCCTGATCGGTGACGACGGCATCACGTCCGTCGTCACCACGCATCAGCACGGTGACCACTGGCAGGCGCTGGCCGAGGTCGTGGCGGCCACGGGCGCGCGGACGTACGCGGGCCGCGACGACGCCGACGGCATCCCGGTGCCGACCGACGTCCTGGTCGACGACGGCGACGTCATCCGGTTCGGGCGCATCGAGCTCACCGCGCGTCATCTGGTGGGCCACACGCCCGGTTCGATCGTCCTCGTCTACGACGACCCGCACGGGCACCCCCATGTGTTCACGGGGGACTGTCTGTTCCCCGGAGGTGTGGGCAACACACGCAAGGACCCGAAGGCGTTCGCGAGCCTGATCCACGATGTCGAGACGAAGGTCTTCGACGTTCTTCCGGACGAGTCATGGGTCTACCCCGGTCACGGCAACGACACGACGCTGGGCGTGGAGCGCCCGCAGCTGCCGGACTGGCGCGCACGGGGCTGGTGAACCCCCGCGCGCGGGAAGCCGGTTACCGAGTTCACGAGAACGCAACACCCGTTCCCATCATGCGGACAGTTGCCTTATTGACCTCGACAGACCGGACGCCGCGCTGTCAGTCTCCCGCCATGCATCTCGCCGCAGGAGCACTTCGCACCCCGCGCACGCTGCGCCGCGCCCTGTCCGCCGCCACCGTCGTCCTGCTCGCCGTGGCCGTGGGCTGTGCCCCGCAACCCGCTGAGAACGCTGAGAACGCCTCCGACAAGGCATCCGGCTCCCCGCAGAAGACGTGCGCCCCGGGGAAGCTGGAGACGGAGACCACCGGCAAGCTGACGATCGCGACCGACGAGCCCGCCTACGAGCCCTGGTTCAAGGACGACGATCCGGCGAGCGGCCAGGGCTTCGAGTCGGCCGTCGCGTACGCCGTGGCCGAGCGGCTCGGCTACGGCGAGGGCGACGTCGTCTGGCAGACCGTGCCCTTCAACAAGGCCTTCGCGCCCGGTGACAAGACCTTCGACTTCGACATCAACCAGGTGTCCATCAGCGAAGAGCGCAGAAAGGCCGTGGACTTCTCCTCGGGCTACTACGACGTCCGCCAGGCCGTCGTCGCGCTGAAGGACAGCCCGGCGGCGAAGGCGACGAGCGTCGCCGACCTGAAGGACGTCAAGCTGGGCGCCCAGGTCGGCACCACCAGCCTCGACCACATCCACGACGTCGTACGCCCCGAGCAGGAGGCCGCCGCCTTCGCCAAGAACGACCAGGCCAAGTCCGCGCTGCAGAACGGCCAGGTCGACGCCATCGTGGTCGATCTGCCGACCGCCTTCTACATCACCGCGGCCGAGGTGACGGACGCGAGGATCGTCGGGCAGTTCGAGAACCGCGGCGGTGCGGTCGAGCAGTTCGGTCTCGTCCTCGACAAGGGCAGCGCGCTCACCCCGTGCGTGACGGACGCCGTGGACGCCCTGCGCGAGGACGGCACGCTGGCGGAGATCGAGAAGAAGTGGCTGTCGGACGCCGTCGACGCCCCGGTGCTCAGGTGACGGTCGCGAAGGAAAGGCCCGGGCAGGACGACGCGGACGGCGTACGGACCGCGGGCGACCCGTACGTCCCCTCCGCGCGGCGGACCGAGCGGGAGGCGTACAAGCGGGCCCGTGCCCGCCGGGCGACCGCGGTGGCCGCGCTGTCGACACTCGTCACGGCTGCCGTCCTGTACCTGGTCGTCGTCAACGCGCCGGGCTGGCCGCGCACCAAGGAGACGTTTTTCGACTGGGGATACGCGCGCGAGGCGTTGCCCAAGGTCCTCGAAGGGCTGTGGCTCAACCTCAGGCTGCTGCTCGTGTGCGGCGCCTCGGTGCTCGTCCTCGGCATGCTCCTCGCCGTCGCCCGCACGCTGCGCGGCCCGGTGTTCTTCCCGCTGCGGGTGCTGGCCGCCGCGTACACCGACTTCTTCCGCGGACTGCCGCTGATCATCAATCTGCTGATCGTCGTCCTGGGGGTCCCCGCGCTGCGGCTGCAGGGCGTGACCGTCGACCCCGTCCTGCTCGGCGGCACGGCGCTGACCCTGACCTACTCGGCGTACGTGGCCGAGGTGTTCCGCGCCGGGATCGAGTCCGTGCACCCCTCGCAGCGCGCCGCGGCCCGCTCGCTGGGTCTCACCAACCGGCAGGCCCTGCGGTACGTGGTGGTGCCCCAGGCGGTACGCCGTCAGGTGCCGCCCCTCCTCAACGACCTGGTGTCGCTGCAGAAGGACACCGGTCTGGTCTCGATCGGCGGCGCCGTGGACGCGGTCCGCGCGGCCGACATCATCGTGGGCCGCAGCCTCAACTACACGCCGTACATCGTCGCCGGACTGGTCTTCGTCGCGCTGACCATCCCGATGACCCGCTTCACGGACTGGGTGACGGCCCGCATGGACCGCCGGCGCGCCCAAGGAGGAGCCCTGTGAGCGACGCGCCCGTACTGCGCATGGAGTCCGTCCGCAAGACGTTCGGCGGCACGGTCGTGCTGCGCGACATCGGCCTGGAGGTCGCCCCGCACACGGTGACGGCCCTGATCGGCGCCTCGGGGTCGGGCAAGTCGACGCTGCTGCGGTGCGCCAATCTGCTGGAGGAGATCGACGACGGGGCGATCTGGCTGGACGGCGAGGAGATCACCGACCCGCGGACCGACCAGGACGCGGTGCGCCGCCGGATCGGTGTGGTCTTCCAGGCGTACAACCTCTTCCCGCACATGACCGTGCTGGAGAACGTCACGCTCGCCCCGCGCCGGGTGCACAAGGTGCCGCGGGCGCGGGCCGAGGAGCGTGCGCGGGAGCTGCTGGACCGGCTCGGTCTCGGTGCGAAGGCGGACGAGTACCCGGACCGGCTGAGCGGCGGGCAGCAGCAACGGGCGGCGATCGTGCGGGCGCTGGCCGTACGGCCCCGGCTGCTGCTCCTGGACGAGATCACCGCCGCCCTCGACCCCGAACTCGTCGGGGAGGTCCTCGCCGTCGTCCGGGACCTCAAGGACGAGGGCATGACCATGGTGCTGGCCACGCACGAGATGGGGTTCGCCCGCGAGGTCGCGGACCAGGTGTGCTTCCTCGACGGGGGCGTGGTGCTGGAACGCGGCACCGCCGAGGAGGTCTTCGGAGATCCGCGGCAGGAGCGCACCCGGCGCTTCCTGCGGCGGATCGTGGAGGCGGGGCGGCTGTAGCCGGCGCCCGGAAGCCCGCCGGGGGCTCAGGCGTCGGCCCGCCCCGCTCCCGCCAGCGCGGCGACCCGCTCCACGGCGAACACGTACCCCTGCACCCCGCACCCCGCGATGACCCCGTCGGCGCGGAGCGAGACGTACGAATGGTGCCGGAACTGCTCGCGCCGGTGGATGTTGGAGATGTGGACCTCCAGCACGGGCAGGCCGTCGCAGGTGTTGAGCGCGTCCAGGATCGCCACGGAGGTGTGCGAGTAGGCGCCGGGGTTGATGACGATCCCGGCGTGGTTCAGCCGCGCCTCGTGGATCCAGTCGACCAGTTCGCCCTCGTGGTTGGACTGCCGGAAGTCGATCGTGCCGCCGTGCGCGGCCGCCGCCTTGGCGCACATCCCTTCGACGTCGGCGAGGGTGTCGGAGCCGTAGATCTCGGGCTGGCGCTGGCCGAGGAGGTTCAGATTGGGCCCGTTGAGGATCATGATCGGGGCGTTGGCGAGGGTGCGGGGCACGGTTCCTCCGGTCCGGTCGGCTGGTCGGCGTGTGCACGACGGTGGCTCGCCTTCGGTCTATCACGGTGCGCCGACACCGCTACCGCGCGCCCCCGTAACCGGTGGTCA
>NZ_BMVW01000033.1 GCF_014650915.1 Streptomyces poonensis
CGACGATCACTAGATCAGCAGCTCAACGCATCACTCATGCAGTGATCCTTCGTGGATTTGTCACAGGCCGCGGCCTGGGCCATGCGCGGGCGCTGCCCGCAGCGCCTGGCCCTCGGGGGCCGGTAGGGCAGGGCCGGCGCGGACCGGTGGCGGGAACGCGGGCATCGCCGTTGCGCTACTTATCCGGACGGCTGTTGCACGGATCCGGTCAACGAGTGGCATCGCCCGGCCCGTTGCTGGGCGCCGCAGCCGGCACCAGGTGCAGCGGGAGCGGCCCACTGCATCGCCAACCCCCGTATGTCGCCAAGGGCGCGATGCGGCGGTACCAGCCAGCCCCCGGGCCGTCAGGCGCGTCGGTGTCAGTGCCGACGGCTAGGCTCGGAGCCGCTTGGGGGAGGTTGTATGACGTACGCACTGGGACCAGAGGTCCCGCTCGGTCCGTTCGAGGGCGCCGCCGTCACCGTGTGGTCGGCGCAGGGCAGGCAGGCGAGGCTGCATGCCAAGCGCTCGTGCTCCTATCTGCGGACCGCCCGCGTCACCCAGCGGGAGGTAGGGCTGGACGCCTCGGTGGTCGGCCGGCTGTGTCCCTCGTGCGGGGCGTACGGCTCCTGGGCGCGGCCCGGGACGGGCCTGAGCATTTTTCTGGGCGCGGTGACCGGCCTGGGCCTGCTGTACGAACTGGACCGCTATGTCAAGGCGGACGAGGACACCTGCAGCGACGAGGAGGTGGCGCACGCGGCATCCGTGCTCTGCCGGCCTCCTTCCGGCAGCGGGGACGGTCTCGCGGCCGAAGACAGCGCGGAGGCCGCCGAGGACGAGGCCTTCGAAGCGCTGCAGGAGGCCCGGCACGTGCGCAAGATTGTGTTCGCCGAATGGGGTGGCGCGCTGGCCAGCCTGAACCGCGTGCACCAGGTCCTGGAGCTGTTTCCGTGGCTGCGGCCCTGGGCCGAACCGAGAGTCCAGCGCAAGATCGACTATCTGGAGCGGCTGCGCGCCCAGGCCGCGCGCCTGGTCCTGCGGGAGTCGCTGGTGGGGGCGGCAGCGGTATCGCTTCAGCAGACACCGGCCCTCCCGGCCGGTGACCCGGTCTTCGCCCCGCTGGGCACCGCCCCCCAGCAGGCGGAGCAGTTGACGTCCCTGTGGCGGCGGTGGCGCGGCCGCGTCGCGGACAGCTGGGACCCTCCTCGGGAGCAGCACTATCTCGTCCACCATTTGGTGAGCGGGATGAGCAGTCGGCGCAAGGGGCGGGAGCAGCTGCTGGAGCGGGCCCAGATACTGCTGGCCGAGTGGGAGCAGGCCGCGCGGTCGGCCGCGCCCGGGGACCAGGGTGAACGCGTTCTGGTCGCGCGCGTTCCGGACACGGTGCGGCCCGCGGGCAAAGCACGCGAGTCGTTTCCGGACCGGCTGAGTGAGTGGGAGCAGGGCGTGCTCGCCTCCTACATGATCACCACGGCCGGTTCGCCGCCCGCGCAGCCGGCCGTCACGGTGCGCGTACCAGAGCCGGTGGCCACCCGCCTGTTGTCGCAGCAGTCCGTGCTTTCCTACGCCGAGCAGCGTCCGGAGCCGTCCCCGGCTGCGGTCGCCGTGCGGTCCCAGGCCGACGACAGCGGGCTGGGACCTGGAGTATTCGACGACACCCCGGTCAGCCACCGACGCCTGCTCACCGCGGAGCATCTGCGGGCCCTGCGCAGCACGGTGCGGGATGCGGAGCAGCTGTATGTGGTGCTCGGCCTCGAGACCGGCGTGGAGGTGGTGGCGCTGAGCATGCTGGAACAGCGTTGCGCCGCGGGCTGGCAGGGCATCCTCCTCGCCGGCGCCAGTGACCTGCCCGGCGCGCTGATCGAGCCCCGCCAGCAGGCGGTGTCCGAGGAGGCGGCGGAGGGCAGCAGCGTGTGGGCTTCCCCGGTGTATGACCCGCGCGACCCAGCGTTCGGCCGCAGTCTGAGCATGGCGGAGGGCGAGAGAGTCCTGGTGCGGCTGTGTGAGGGGCGCCGGGACGTCGGCCACGCGCTGCGGTCGCTGGCGCTGGCCCGCTCCGTGCCGGACCTGCGCGATCTCGGGGACGGCGGGTATGACGACCGGGGAGTGGCGCGCAGCCCCTTCGCGCCCGCGGTGTGGAACGGCCTGCTGGCGATGGAGCAACTGGATCTGGAGCCGTTCGAGCCCGCAGCGGACAGCGACGGGCGCGGTTCGGGTTTGCCGCTGGGGATGCTGGCCCGCGTGCAGGCGTACACCACGGACGCGGCCGGCCGCTATCAGGGCCGGGCCCACTCCCCCGGCTGTGCGCACCGGCGTGCGCAGCCCGGTGTGGATCGCCACGACGAGATGGTCACCGTTGAGGAGCTGCTGGGCAACAAGGGTTTTGACCCGTGCAGCAAGTGCGGCGGGTATGCCGTGCGCCGCCTTACCGCCGCGCAGGTCGCCTATTACCGGGCCGCGCATCAGCTGCACGATTGCGCACAGCGCGTCCGTGCCACGGTCTGGCACCGGTCGGCGGGCGACGGTTCCGCCACGGTCACGGCGCTGGAGGAGTTCGACGATTTGGATGCACGGACCGCCCAGGCCTGCTTCCCCGACCATTCGCAGGCTCGTCAGTGGCGACGGGCCGTGGACCGGCTGCGTCGTGAACTGCAGGGGTCCTCGGCCGAGTAGCGGTCGAAGGGCATTCTCACGTGAGGGGCGGCGCGCTGTGCGTGCGGATCAGCCTGAACACGACCGGTCGGCAGGCAGGGAAGGTCGTTCCCATCCTCTGCCTTCCTCGCGACAGGGGGAGCAGGTGCGTGCGCAGGCCCTGAGCGATGATGATCGGCATGAGTGAACAGTGGGCCGGCGTGGTGGGCGCGGTGGCAGGCGGAGTGCTAGCCGGCGTGCCAGCGCTGTTGGGCGCCTGGTGGAGTCGCCGAAGTCAGCGGGAGCAAATTCGGGGCCAGCAGGTTCTTATGGCGGGCCAGCTGCAGTCGGCTCAACTGCTGCAGGTCATGGAGCCGCGACGGCGGGTCTACGGTGACTTCATCGCCACGGTGCACCACGTGCGCACCAAACTGTTTGAGGCGTGGCGCAGCGGGCCTGGAGACGGTCACGGCCGTTTGCTCCTCGTCCTGGAGGATGAGGAGCTCAGCGAGCGGCTGGAGCGTGTGCGGGCGCAGGTGGCGTTGGAGGGTCCCGAGGCGGTCGTCGAGGCGGCCGAGAGCGTCATGGATCTGCTCTCCGCCACGCACGCTCGCATCGCTTCCCTCGTGGAGAGCGGCATCCTGGACGAGTTCGCCGCTGCAGGCGAAGAGATCCCTCTTCCGCCGGAAGTGGTGGAGCTGAAGCAGCGCTTGGACCGCATGATCACAGCAGCCCGGGAGGCTCTGGCCCAGTACGGGGCGGCTGCTTTGCTGTCGTCTGAACACCGTTAGCGAAGTGAAGTCCCGGTGCCCGCGGCGTAGGCGGTGCGGTCTCTGCCGTTGGGGCTGCTGTCGAAGCCGGTGAGCATGGTGGGTCGGCTGTTGCTAGCGCGTTGCGTCGAGAAGGTCGAGAACGGCGAGGCTGATCGGGCGGGGGGTCATGAGGGGGTTGTCGTGTAGCACAGCGTCGCTGTTGGCGAGAGGGGCCAAGGCTGTTGCGACGGCAGCGGGCAGATGGGTAGCGGTGGCGAGAACGCCGGCGAGAAGAAGCTGCTGGTGAGCTCCGACACTGGGAGCGGGACTCACGGTCCGGCCCTGCAGGCGCCAGGCGGGGAAGTCGGCCTCGGGGATGCCGGGACAGATCACGGCTGCGATGACGGCTTCTTCGGCTTCGGGATCCCGGCGGAGACGGTGAACAGCGGCCTCAAGAAGGTTGCGCCCGCCGGCGGTGAAGCCGCAGCGCTGCAGCCGGTCTGCGAGTCTGCAGATGAGGTGGGGCACGTGGGCTGGCGGGGCGAGGCCGACGGACACCTCGATCGCCTCGGGCCAGCTCCACATCGAGCGCCGTTCGTTGGCGAGGTGCTGGTGTAGCTGGCGGAAGAGGCTGTGGGCGTAAGGGTCGTCCGGGAGCAGGCGGGCCAGGGCGATACGACGCCATCCCGTGATGGCTGCTTCGATGTCTTCGTCAGCCAGCAGGCGCGGTCCGGACGGAGTGTCGCGGGTCAGCTCCTTCCTCAGCGCCGTCCTGAGCCTGTCGGACAGGTGCTGCCTGCCCCACAGGTGCAGGATCGGCCAGGCATCGTTTGCGGGAACGGCCTGGACTGCCAGGGGCAGCAGTTGCGGGTCGGTCGGATTGCTGTCTGCGTACCAGGTGAAGACTCGCGGATCGCGCAAGAGTTCGGGGTCGTTGTCCACGGCCTCGGTCAGGGCGCGGTGGAGGTGGGGATGGCGGGAGGCCACGGGCGCCAGACGGGACCACACCTTGGCGAACCCCCGCTTGCGGCCGCGCACCCGCCCGGCCAGGCGCTCTGGCAGTTTGCCGTCGCAGTGGTGCTGCAGCGGTGCCCAGTGAGTGGCGATCAGGTCAGCCAGCTGAGGATCGTGGTCGGCTAGCGGATCGTCGAATTCGGCCGCGGCCGGGCTGCCGTCGCGTTCGACGGCGTCGGCGAGGGAAGTGAGATCACCCAGCAGGAGCGCAATCACCCAGGCGGTGCGGCGGCGATCGTCACCGGTGTCGAGGTCGTAGGAGACAAGCTCCTGCCGGCACTCGGCCTGCAGCCGCTGCAGGGCCTGTTGCCGGCGTGTGAGGTGGGTCGTGGTGGCGTGGGACGGCCGCGCTGTCTCGGCATCGGGCACCGGGGCGGGGGTGGGGGCAAGCGCGCGGGCCAGCGCCGTCGCTGCGGCTCGCCGCACCGGACCGGAGGTGTCATGGCGCCAGTCCTGCAGCAGGTCGGCCACCACTGCCGCGTCGATGCCGCGCCGGGTGAGTTGCTGGGCAATCAAGACACGCAAGGCGGGGTCGAGGGGGGAGAGCAGCGCCGTCGCTTCGGTGACAATCTGGGCAGCGTCCGGGCCGGACAGCGGACCGTAGCCGAGGAGCACCGCGCCGGCCTCGGGCGCGGACCCCGTTAGGCACTGCCGGGCATAGGCCAGGACCTCGGGAACTTCGGGCCATGCGCCGATGATCCAGCCGCGGGCTGTACCGAAGTCCTCGGCCGGTACCGCGTCGAGGCACAGGCGGGCAAGACCGTGCGCGGTGTGGCGCTTCAGGACGTCTGCGGCCTGGTCGGGCTGGACAGGCGACGGCTTGCCGCGGGCGGCGTCCTTGCAGTTGATCCACAGGCGGGCGAGGGCGGAGATCGCGTGAGGGAGGTGTCGCCGAGGGCGCTGGCCGATCAGCTGGATGAGGCGTTCCATGCCGTCCGCCGGCCCCAGCAGGTCCGCGACGAGGTCGGCGAAGGTTACGGCTTCATCCGCGGGGGCGTTGATCTTGCGCAGCAGGGCGTCGCGGGCGGTCGGGTCGGTGCTGTAGTGGTCGATCAGGGCATGGGCCGCTGCCGCTGTGCCGAAGGCGGCGTCGAGGCCAGTGATCAGGAGGTCACGGACCTGGCTGGTAGTGGCGAGGCGCACCAGATGGGACAGCTCGCCTGTTATGTGGGTGGTGTCGGTCTCCCGTAACAGTCGGGTCTGCGCGGCGTTGCGGATGGCGGGCTCGCGCGCCCAGGTGTCCGGTGCAAGCTCCAGGCTGTAGGGCAGGTACTCGTCGGAGCCGATCATGTCGGCTGCCCACTGGATGACGTGCGGGTCCTGCGGGAAGGCGGTGAGCAGGACCCACCAGGCAAGGCTGCGGGAGCCCGGCGCGCCGGGTCTGCCGGGCGTGCCCGACAGGACAGCGAGGCAGAAGTCCCGCACGGTGGTGTCGTCCTGTGCTGCTTCGCTGACCAGTTCCGCGGTCTTCTGGTCCCAGGAGTCTCGCCAGCTGTCGTGCTCGAGCAGGCTCAGCAGCCACTGGCGGTCGCTGTCGTCGAAAGCGGGCTCGGTGGTGGAGGCGGTTTCGCGCTGCATGACGCGGTACGCGTGCAGCGCCACGGAACGGATGCCGGTCGTCCCCTGGCGCCTGCCCCAGGAGATGAGGTCGGCCGTTGTGGGGTGTTGGGGCCATCCGGTGACCAGTGCTTCGAGCGCGGCAGCCTGGATACGGGCGTCGCTGCCTTCGCGGGCCAGACGGCCCAGCGTGTGTGCCGAGTGGTCGGTGCCGTCGAAGCGCTCGGCGAGGGCCTGGGCCGCGGCGTGCCTGATCTGGTCGGAGGGGTTGCGCAGCGCCCGCAGCAGGATGGTTTCTGCTGCAGGTGCGGCGATGTCCGTATGGCGCAGGGACCAGTAAGCATCGGGTGCGTCGGTGACTTGTGTGGTCTTGCGGGTGAACCAGGGCAGCAGGATGCGGCGTGCTGTTGTCTCGGCCAGGGCGCCGGTGAGGGAGGCGAGCAGCCGGCCCCGGTGGGGCAACCAGGGGTGGTCCTCGATGCGGTCGCAGAGCAACTGGGCGAAGCGGGCGACATCCCGGGGCGGCATGCGGATGCCGGCCGCCAGGGCATCTGCGGCCAGTTCGTAGCCGCCCATCTGCGACACGGAGGCATCCGGGCCCGTGGTGATGGCGGCCTCCAGCAGGTCGGTGACCTCGTTCGGGCGTCCCTGTCCGGCCAGCAGTGCCAGCAGTACGTCCCGCCACGCGCGGCTGTCCGCCCGGGTGCGGACGATGTCTTTCTGCTCGGCCAGGGGCTGGGCCACCAGATGTTCGGCGGCCAGTTGCTCGGCGACGGCGCGGTGGGCGAAGCCGAGGGTTGCGGCGCCTTGCGGAATGAGGACGCCGAGCTCGCCTTCGGCCGTTTCCATGATCTGGGACGCCAGGCGGCGGGCGGTCTGCTCGTCGTAGCCGAAGAGGGTGTCGTCCTGCAGTGCTCGGATCAGTGTTTCGCGCCACTGGCGTGTGCTGGCCACCGGCCCCGCATCGGCCTGGCGCAGCGCATAGGCGGCGGCTGCCAGGACCTGGCGGATCTCCCGGGCGTCCAGTTCTCTGTGGGGCAGGCGTATGTCACGCCGGCGGATGGCAGGATGCTGTTCCAGCAGCACGTCGACCAGCCGGCGGTAGGCTTCCATCCGTCGCGTGGGCAGAGGGCCGCTCGACCACATCCCGGCCAGCATCAGCAAGAACAGCGGCACGGTGGCGAGTGCCCGCAGATCGGCTACGGCATCGAGCTCCTGCCGGAAACGGGCGGCTGTCTCGCCCGCCAGGTGCGTCTCGTCCCGGTCCGGTGCCTGCACGGCTTGCAGGCGGGCGGTGAAGGCGGCCTGCGCCATGTGCTGCTGCTGGTCGGCCGACAGCGGTGCCAGGTGTCCCACCCGCCAGCCCGCCACCGGCACCAGCCGGCGCAGCGCGTAGGGGCGGCTGGAGACGACGGCCGCGACTTTCCGGCTGCGGACGAAGTTCTCCAGCAGGGTCAGCGCGGGCCGGGCGCTGTCCTCGTCGGTCCATTCGTCCAGGCCGTCGACGACCAGCAGCAGGCGGTCGTCGGCCAGGGCCCGGGCGACAAGCTGGTGCAGGTGCTGGGCGGAGTAACGGGTGAGCCATGCCCGGGCGGCGGATTCGATCGACCGCTCGGTGTTCTCCTTCAGGTGCTCACACAGGAAGGAAAACGGCATCCACACCGGCAGGTGCGCGCCGAACCGCGCGGCCAGGGCGGCGGAGCTGGGCGCCTCGTCGAGCAGGTCGGCCACCACGAACCGCAGCAGGCTCGACTTGCCCGCCCCCGGTCCCCCGGCAACCACCGACAGATCACCGCCGGCCAGCCATGCATCGCAGGCCGTGCGGGCAACGTCCGAACCACCCAGGTCGTCCTGGACCCGGTGGAGCTGGAGTGTGCGGTCCACCGGCGGCACACCGTCCAGCTCGCGCCAGGACGGCTGCCCTTCCCTGCGGTCCGTCGCCGGCGCGGTGTCCTCGTCTGTCCCGTCGGAATCGGGGGCAGGGCCGCCGTGTGCACGCTCCCGCCTGCTGCCGGTGCCCGCCCGGTGGTCGCTCAGCACGTCGCTGCCGCCGTCGGTGACGTCCAGGGTGACAAACGCCAAAGGCGCGGGCGGCTGCGTGGCCGCAGCCGGGCTCAGCAGCACCGCTCCGGTGTCCTGCAGAGCGAAGGCCGTCCGGTACAGGCCGCGCAGACCGGCGCGCAGCCGGGCCACATCCTGGCCGGGCAGACGCCCCGCCAGGGCCTGCGCGGCTTCCGGGCCGCAGAACGCCTCCACCCAGGGCCGCCCGAAGAAGTCATCGACCGTCTCGGGCAGCCGCCGCAGCCGCTCACTGATCGCTTCGCGTCCCCAGGCCACCAGCCGGATCCCCAAGTCCTCCAGCCGGTCCGCCTGCCGGTTGACTTCCTCGGCGAGCTCCGTGGGCCGCAGATCGTGCGTCGTGGCGTAGATAAAGGACTCCGAGCGCCCCGCCCAGGAACCGGCCAGGAACTTGTCGACCGCAGCGGTGATCCTCGCGGGGGTCAGCGTCTTGACGTGCTTGGACTGCAGGGTCGCATAGCGTCGGGCCGAATCCTTCGGCGCGTCCGGTTCCCGGGCCAGGCGGACCACCAGGTCGATGCCCTCCTGCCCCTGCCCCGCAGTGCCGTACAGCCCGGCATATTCGGCCAGGCCGTCACGCTCGGCAAGCCGCAGAAGCAGCCGCTCCACGTCCGACCAGGACAGCTCGCCCAGCGGCAGGTACTCGGCCTTCGTGACCACTGGCGGGGCCACAGCGCCGGACGGCGGGACCCGCAGGCGCGTGGGCACCTCCCCCGACGACCGTCTCACCCCGCCCCTCTTCTCCCCCACAGCGCCCATCCTCGCACGCGCCCTCCACACGGAGCACGAGGAGGACACCGGCCTTGCCCGCGTGCACGATTCACGTTGGTTTCACCGTGCTTCCGCGCAACACAGGCGACCCGCCTGCACGTTGGCGCGCAGGCTGCCAGGCACTCACCGGAAACCGCACCCCTGGCCGCCTCGCCCGTTGCCCCGGACCGAAGGCACCATGGCCGCCCACCAGCCGACAGGCGGGCGGCCATGGTGGTCTGCCCACGCTGCGGCCGAACGTGGTTATCGCAATCGGCTCCCACTCCCGTGCGCCGCGAATGAGCCTTGTTCCAAGGATTCGGGACTTGCGCTCCCCGCATCCCCTCACTCATGACCGCGCCGCCTGCCCGGCCCCACCGCCTTCCTCGGCCGTCTGGCGGCGCGCTGGCCTTCTCCTCAGCGGCGGAAGCCTCGCCGCGGGTCACGGGCCGCACTGTTGTCGAAGGGCTCGAACCAGTTGTCCAGGCGGAGGTCGCCCATTCCGAGCCGCTGGTTCGCCGGGCTGTCGGGATCTTCGATGCCGGTCAGGGACTTGTTGAAGAGCATCAAAACGTCGTGGTCCTGGAAGAGGAGCGCAGAACAGCTGTCCCAGGTGTAGTCGTCCTCGTGCTGGGGCAATGAGTGGTGCTGATCGTCTGCGGGCCGGTCCCGAAGGTAGGTGGGGGCGTCCTCGATGGCCAGGTGCAGAGCCATCTCCTCGGCCGTGCAGGTGGGGTCGGGCCACCAGCCCTTGGCCAGGTCATCCGCGAGGTCGTCGAAGGCCCGGGCCATGCGCCGACGCCAGCGGTGGTCGGCGATGTAGGTCAGCGGGGGAAGGCGGTCGAAGACTTCCCAGCCGGTGGACTGGGCATCCGGCAGGTACTGATCTCCCAGCCGCTCGGCGTCGTCAAAGGCCTGGTCGGCCAGGATGGACAGCGCCGTGCTCAGCAGGTCCGCGGTACGCGGAGTCAGCTGCCATCCGCAGGCGGGGCAGTCCTCGTCCGGTTCGCCGGCGCAAGTGCACTCCTGCAGCGGGAACAGCGCCGCGTAGTTCGGGGTTCGTGCCTCGGCTGCGGGGCGGCTGCGTGCGTAGTGCAGGCGCCATCCGTGATGGAACCGGATCGTGATCGGGGAGGCACTCCAGTCGGCGAGTTCGTCACCGTCGTCCGGACTGAGAAGTTCGGCGACGCTCTGGTCCTCCAGGGTCTGGGCGCCGGGGAGGTCGATGTCGTCGGTGAGTGTCATGACCGCGCCGACGAGGTCGCCTGGGTCGTCGTCTGCGAGTTCCGAGGCCGGCAGGGGCTCCCATCCGCGGTCCATGGCGGCCCGGAGCACGGCGTCCTCGTCGGTGATGTGGAACTCGTGCAGGCGGGCGATCCGCACCGTCTTACCCGGCAGGTCGTTAAGGCGCGGATGGCCGGCTGCCACGGACGACACGTCCGCTATCTCCGCTTCGCTGCCGGAGCCGGAATTGTCCGGCTGGACGATTTCGTACAGGGTTCCGGGGCTGATCGGCCAGATACCGGTCGCCGCGTGCGTGACGGCCTGGCGCAGCGAGCCAGCAGGGGCGTCGGGCATCACGGTGGTCAACACGCGCAGCTCGTCTTCGACACACGCGATGTCGCGCCTGGCCAGGACACGACGCAGGATGTCGACGGCCTCGTAGGCGTGATCGGGTTTCTTGCAGGTCAAGACGGCGGTCAGCGAGCGCGGCCCATGGTCGTGATCGAGCAGTGCCATCACTCGGCTTTTGCTTTGGGTGTGCTCGCACAGGAAGTCGACGGCCCGGGCAGTGCGGGGCGATGCAGTCATGGCGAAGTCTCCACAGGACGTGTGCAGCGCACAGCCTCAACCGTGGCGTGTGCGCAGGCAGAAAGAGGCGCTCCGCTGGTGGACGCGGTACAAGCGCATCCCCGGACGGCACGAGGGAAGGTGATGGAGCCGACTGGTGCCACCGTTGCGGACGGCGGCCCGGATCTGACTGGTCACCACCGTACCCCGTCTGCCCCGCTCCGCTGCTCTGTTCGGGCAGAAGCGCACACCCGGCTCAGCAGCCGCCGGTACCTCGCAGGCCCGAGCCGGGCGCACCCCTTGCGATCATGCGGGCCAGGCTGTGCCCGCCGCCAGGATCCTCTCCCCCGTCGGGAACAGCCCTCGGCCCGACGCGCACGGGCCGGTCCGTCGACGTCGTCAAGCGGTGCCGCACCGTACGTCATCAGGCGCGAGCTACGTGTTGGGGGTGTGGAGCCGGGCGGCCAGGTCCACGGACAGTCCGGCCTTGCGCAGCGGGGCGGTGGCATTGATGACGTCACTGAGCGCGGCGTGGACGACCTGCAGCTGCGCCGTCGTCCGCTCGGTGTCCGGCAGTGGCTCGATAGTACTGCCGTGCAGGCGCACCGCCTTGTGGTGGAACAGGCCGAGTTCACGGGCGAGTGCCAGTACGGACAGCCGCGGGTCAGTGGTGACGAAGTAGCGGCCCAGGGCGTAGAGGAAGCATTCGCCGGCGATGGGGCACATCTCGTCGCGGTCCCAGACCTTGGCGACCTGGAACTGGTGGGGACTCATGTGCTGCAGGGCCGTGGTGTGCGGCATGCCGTCCTCGCCGGTGTCCTTCACCAGGTCCCAGAGCTGCAGGCCCAGATCGGCCGGTGAGCGGCGCGGGTGGTTCACGGCAGGCCGCCCCCGTCCTGCTCTTCGTCCATCAGACGGATGAGGGCTTCGTCCACGTCGGTCCGGCCGGTGGTCACCGCTTGTTCGCACCAGTCGCACACCGCACGCACCTTCCCCAGGCTTTCCAGGACCGCCGCGTGGTGCTCGGTGGTGAGCAGTTCCTCCTGGATCGCGATGACGGCGTTCTGCATGCCGACACAGAAGCTGGTGCACTGGCCCAGGATCCGCAGGACCGCGGTGGGGGTCTTCCGGTGCTCCACCGTAGATCCGGGCAGCGGGTCCTCGGACCGAGGTGCAGGTACGGAGCCTTCCGGCGGGTCCTGCCTGCCCCTTTCTGCCTCGAGCCTGAGATGTACGTCTCGCTGGGCGTCCCGGACTGTCTGCCGGAAAGCCGGGTTTTCCATGGCCTTGCCGATCACCTCGGTGCGCTCGGCAAGCTGCTGCAGCGCCTCCGCCGCCTCCTCTGTGACCCTCAGCAGCCGCTTGGCCTGCCCGATCCGCTCCCCGGGGGTGTGCGGGGTGTGCGGCATCGAGTCACGCGCCCGCAGTCCGGCGTCATGGGTCCAGTGGCCGCGGCCGGCCGGGTCGAGTTCGTCGGAGGGTTCCTCACGGATCAGGCTGAACCGGTCCGGTACCGCCGCCAGCGCGCGGTGAACGCTCCATGGGACATCCGCGCGGCGCTGCTCCGTCGGCCAGGCCCTCGCCACGGTTCGGTATTTCCTCAAGCTGCTGTGGCTTGAGCGAATCTGTGCGGCGAACAGGGTAAGGAGGTCTGTGACTTCTCCGTGGCCGATGGGGCCGGCGTCGATGATTTCGTTGAGGAGGTCGCCGAGCTCGAAGTTGCTGGCGCTCTTGGAGCGCATGATGCGCCGCCCCCGTTTGACGTACTCCTGCCACTGCTCATGGGTGTAGCTCCGGGGGACTTCCAACTTGCTCACGTCGGGCTCCGTATCGTGCGGGCCCGGATCTACCCCCACGCCCCAGGCGGCGATCTGCCGCGTGTCGGCAGTCCTGGCAGTTCCTTCCTTTCGGTCAGCATCCCGCTGTTTATGACACGGCGCCAGTCTCGTCGCCTTGCTGTGTGCTCCGTGCGGGCCATCGGAAAGTGACGCTGTGCAGCTTCCACCCCATAGCCACTCGCGAGGTCTCAAGGAGGACGTCGGAGTGTTGCTGCAGAAGTTGTCTGCGGGGCAGGTTGTCGCTCGTCCTTGCTCCGTGGACTTATGGCCCGTTAGCGTTGCTCTCTTCGGACGGCGACGGCCCCCGGAGTCTCAAAGGCGACTGCCCCGATGCATTCCGAGGTTATGAACGAGCCCGCCGACGGCGTCTTCTCTCACGTCTGGGAGTGGCCTGCGGATGAGGCCAAACAAGGGCGGCGTGCCTTGGCTTGGTGCACTGGGCCGGCCGGGGAGCTCGCGGTCCTGGTGGTGCACGAGAGGCATCTTCGGCATGTCGACTACATCAAGGGGTGGGTCGGCTGGACCGTGCCCGCCCCGTGCCCCGCCGAGGTGATCACCGTTATCGGGCGGGAGGTGCGGCGCACGCCGCTGGAAGAGGTCCCGGCCTTCAGCAGCCAGCTGGCGCTCATGGCTGACGGCCGGTTCGTCCTGGCGTCCGGCAGGACCCGTCGCGTCCAGCCGGTCGGCATCTGGGAGCCCAACGCGGTGCTCTACTGCCGTGCCGGTACTCCGGAGAGGCAGTTCTGCATCGGTGACGACATCGCCGCCCTCGTCTCCGACCGCCAGGACCGCATATGGACCGCCCACGGCGACGAAGGCATCTTCAGCGGACACCCCGAGTCCGGGACCGGGCTCGCCGCCTGGGACGCCCAGGGCCGGTCGGTCTGGACGGCCGCCAAGGAGAAACCCGCCCCCGCGCTCCAGGGCTGCACCGCCGCAACGGACGGTGACGACGTATGGCTGGTATGGAAGGCCGGCACCCGCGGACGCGAGACCTACCTGACCCGCATCACTCCCTCCACGGGCGAGACCGTCCACTACCTCAGCCCGGTTCCCGAGCCCGACGGCTTCGCCGTCCACGGCGCTCGGGCCCTGCTGACCGCCCGCGACCACGAGCAGCCCTCCCTCACCCTCACCCGCGCCGAACTCCTCGACGGCACCTGGGCCGCGACAAGCCGGCACTGCCTGACCGTCCCCGGCCGCGTCGTCCTGCACTGCGGACAAGGACGCGACGCAGCCCTGCGATACCGCACCGGCGACACCTGGATCAGCATCCCCGTCTGAGCACCGGGCGCATATCCACTGTCGTGGCCCGCTGCGCAGAACCAGGCCGCGGACCCGTCGGGACCGCTTCCCGGTAGGCCGGTACTCCAGCCGCGGACGTCATCGCCCAGCAGCTTGGGTCCGTCGCGTCGCCCCGCGATGCCAGCGTCTCCCAGGCCGCCGACTACCGCTGCCTGCATGAGGGAATCGGTGTCCTTGCAGACCAGGCACCGGACCTGTACGCGGCCATGGGATGACCGTCCCGCCGGTGTCCGCTTCAAGGGCAACGACCGGTGGCACAGCCAGAAGCACGCGACACGCAGCGCAGACGTGCAGTCCCTGACCGCCCCGGACGGCTTCCCGCTGTGAGTCTCCTACACGCAGCACACATGACCTGATCAGAGGCGTCCAGGCTGTTGGCGAACGCGCCGCAGCCGAGCGCGAGCGGCGCTGGCGCTTCCTTCAGCGCGTCATCCTCAGCCTCAGCCGGATCGGTGCCATCGCCTACGCCGCCCTCGTCCTCAACGGCACTTGGGAATCAGCACCGCTGACGGACACCATCGATTGGTCTCTCCCATGTGCATCGACCTAGGATCGGCCGATGTCGGTCCCAATTCGAGGGAGCTGAGCGCAGTGGCGCCGAGCGATGAGCCCGAAGAGATCGTTGTCCGTGTAACGGACGATCAAGCAATCGTGATCGGTGTTCCGTCCGAGACGGAGCGTCCAACCTGGGGTCGCTGGATGGCCGACATCAACCAGCACGAACTCGCCTCTCTTGTGCGGACACTGGACCCGGCAACCCGGGCCTTCATCGAGGCTCGGCGTCTGACCGGCTGTCTGGTCGAGCTCGACCCGACCTCTCGCGCAATGTGGTCGACCTTCAAGAAGGTCACTGAGGGGGGAGGCTGGATCCAGGCCAATCTCCGCACCGATCAGGGCCGGTTCGCACGTGTGATGCGCATCCGTCCCGTCACGGGTTTGGCTGCCGTGTCGGGTGGGATTGCCATCCTGGGTGCCATCGCGGCCCAGGCTCAGACTGCCGAGATGGCCCGGAATATCGAAGCCATCCGGCAGCGAGTAGACGCGATATACGAGTACCTGCAGTCCGGCCAGACCGGTGCTGTCGAGCATGCTGTCGAGCAGGTCGAAGATCTGGTCGCGCGGCTCCGTCTTCACGGCAGGGACGGCGTCAAGGAAGGCGATGTCCCGATCATCAGGGACCGCCTGGGTGAGGCGAGGCACAAGTGCATGCGCCATCTCAACGATGCGGTCGCGAAGTTGGAGGACGCCAAGCAGCACGAATCCTCACGGAAGGCAGAGAAGAGCCTGAGCACGGGCGCTGTGCAGGAGGTGATGTTGCACCTCGATCTGTTGGGGAAGCTCTATGCGGCTTCGGTCCAGTTCGGACTCGCCCAGGTCGCCCTCGAGTTCCATGAGGGGAAGTGTGACGTCGCCAGGACGCAGGCCCAGCTCATCACCGCGTCCACTGCCAAGTTCCGTGCTCAGCTCAAGCACGCATGTGGCCGACTGGGCCAACTTGACGAGAGTATCCGTGCTCGGTTCGGGACCGTACATCGCAGGGCGTGGGTGCCGCATGTGTCACAGTCCCTCATCAGAGGCGCAGGATTGAAAGTAATCACGGCTCGCCTTCCTGGAGTCCCGGTCACGATTCCGATTCCGATGCCCAAGAACATCGTCGCCACTGTCGGTGGCGCGCTGCTCCCGCCTGTCGTGGGAGGCATCGACGCCGCGGTTCAGGCCCTCGCGGAGAAGAAGCTGGACGAACGCTTGTTGCAGCTCACGCAAGCCAGCAGCACAATCACTGAACGCATGGATCAGGCGGCAGAAAGCCTGGAAGTGCTCCGTGCCTTGACCGAGGAGCTTGCCAGCCCTGTCGAGTGACGTTCTTCCGACGTTGCCGCTCTTGTGCCCTGGCGATTCCCTCGGAAAGGACCGGATGCTGCGCGACGGCCCGGAGGCTGGCGGCTTTGCCAGCCTGCCGTGGTAGCCGGTCACCTGCGCCCGGGGAGTATGGCTGCGCGGGCCCGGCGGTGGCCTGCTGGCCAGGCAGTGGAAGGCTGATGCCATGCCTCCCATGCAGCCCTTCGCGTCCGACTTCGACCGCGAGACCATTCAGCAGGCCGAGCAGTGGAACTGGCTGGCGGTTGAGATAGCCGAGATCCGGCGATGCGCCGAGGCAGGTGATCAGGCACACGACCGGCTCGCTCTCATCCTCCTTGACCACCTGGTGGAGGTGGTGATCAGCCGCGAGGTCAACGCCCAGCTGGCCTTCCGCATCGCCGACAGCGTCATCGCGGAGATGCGCGAGTTCAGCGACAGCGGCGGACAGCTCCCCGAGGAACTGAACCAGCTGGTCGACACGCATATAGGGCCGGATCGCCGTAAGGCCATGGACAACCACCTGGACGAGAAGACCAAATTCCTGCGGCAGAGAGGCGTGCTGACCGACCAGGAACGCACCGTGCTCAACCGGCTGCACCAGTACCGCAACGCGGCCTATCACCGGGACACGCTGGAGCCGGATCTGATCGCGGATCTCGTTCTGGCCTACAGGGTGCTGGCAGACGACCTCCTCGCCCGGCACAAGCCCATCGCGTGGACGATGGCGTCATCGGACCCGGCTCCCGTCGTGACGCCTCACCAGCTGCGGGGCCGGCTCGTCGAGGGCGTCGATGTCGATCTCAAGGCGATGGCCCGCCGGTTCCGCGACCATGCGGTCAAGCGCGTGGCGGCAGTTGTCGCCGCCGTGGCCGTCGCGCAGCAACTGCTGGGCATCAACGACTCCTGGGAAGCTGACCCCTCACTGCCGGACGATGAGATAGCCCGCATGCTGACCGGTCTCGCTGACGTGTCCAGGCAGCTGCCGTCCTGGACGAGGCAGGCGGAGGGATTGCGGTCCAAGACGTCGTCACTCACCGGCCTGCTGGATCCATTCATCAACCTGGACCGGTCCCTGAGCCGTATCGAACCGTCCGTCAGGCGCCTCGAAATGATCTTGGACTGGTGGGAGCAGCATCGGATCGACGAGCTCCGCGGCAAGTAGCACCATGCGCGTTGAGCCGCCTTTGGACAGGCATGTCAGCAGCGTCAGCGGTGCGGTTGCAGGGGGTCAGGCGACAGTTGCTTGTGCCATACCACTGATATGCAGCCAAGCCCGAGCAAGATCCTTGCCGACTCTCTCGAGGCCGGCGGCTGGCCAACCGCAGTGAGCGTACAAGCGGCGCAGCATCGACAGGGTGGCCAGCGGAGCACCCGCACAGCGTTGAGCGGCCTCTTGAGGGCTGAACTGCAGTTGTCGGTACACGAAGTGGTCGTCGGGTCCGGTACCCGGGGCTTCCGGCGCGTCCGCATGGAACATCAGCAATCCGTGAGCCTGTCCGTGCGCTACGGCCGAGGTCGCACGCCACAGCAGAGCGCCCAGCGGGCTGCCGCCCGGGACCACTATCTGGCCAGCCAGTTTCGTGGTACTGGGCGCCTGGTGCGGGCCCAGGTAGCAGGGTCTGACCTTATCCGCGATCTTCCCCTTGACAGAGAACCCGTGGTGCCTGGCTGCGCGCAGGATTCCCTCAGTGCGTTCTCGCAGATGCCGCTGGACCTCGGCCGCAGTCCCGTGGTCTCCGACCATGAGTGACTGCTCCTTCAGGCTTTCCAGTCTGTAGTTCATGTAGCGACGGACTCGCTCGCGGGTGTCGATACCTGGTTCCAGGAGGAACCAGGGCTTGGTTGCGATGTCGAGCGCGCCCCGGGCAACCGTGTGCGATGTCATCAGACCGCCGGGCGAAGTGAACAGCAGGCCGAGGCTGTCGAGGTGATCCATGACGGCCATGACCGGTGATACGGCGGCCAAATGCGCGTCATGCACCGGCCGGGCGCCCCACTCCCCCGCCAAGACACGGTCCTCACGAAGTTCCACAGCTCCGGGCGAGCCGGGCGCCGCGAGGCCGTTGTACCGGTCGTAAGTGTTGTCGAATTCCTCGCGGAGCGTCTGCAAGGATCGGCTCAGTACCTGCCATGCATCTGTCGTCACAGCCCAAACGGTAGGCCGCAGTGCGGCTGGCCGCGCGCGAATTCTGCGCACACCACGGTTGTGGCATGTGCTGCCGGTCCCGAAGCAGGGTCGAGTCGCGAGCCCGTCAGTCGCTGGCGCGAGCGAAGAGGTGCAGGGGCTCCCATGTCCATAGCCGCCATTCTCCCGGCCACGGCTCCGGCTTGGGCTGAGCCTGCTCGTCTTCTCTGATCCATCGCATGGACACCGTGGTCTGCGAGCTGTCGACGCGGTGCAGTCGCGCTGTGACGGTGCAGGCGGCGGGCATGTCATGCCTGACGGCCAGGATGTCAAAGGTGGTGAGAGGGTGGTCCTGGTAGGCCCGACGGACCTTGCTGCGTACGGCCTTGCCGTGCTTGGTGTGCACCTCTTGCGTGATGAGGTCGCTCAAGGAGCCGTAGTTGCCGTCCCTCCACCAGGTCAGCAGGCTTTCAGTGCGCTCACGGGCGGGGTGGCCGGCGAAATCAGCGCTTCCCGGCAGGTGCTCACGCGGCGTCCACTGCTTCTCAATGTCTTTGATCTTCCCCTGTTCCACGACGGAGGCAGCCGCGTCCTTGAACTGTCCGGCCAGCGCCGACCAGGAGAAGGGCTCGGCGGTACTGTGCTGCTGCTCCTTCTCTCGCGCGGAAGCCCAGTCGGCGACGGCGAACAGCCGATTCCATGCCTTGGTCGCCACGATGATGTTGTCGTAGTTGAGGATGCTGCCGTGCACGATGCCGTTGCGATAAAGCTCGTGGACAGGTTCTTCCTGGGTGGCGCTGCAGCCTTTGGCGAAGGTCTTGTGGGCGTGGGCAAGGCCTCGGTGGTGGCCGACGACGCTGTCCCAGGTATGCAGGTCCTTCGCTTCTCGAGCGTGCAGCCCCCGGCGTACGGATTCGACCTCATTGACAAAGCCGTCCATGACACTCAGCAGCACATGAACGCAGGCGTAGTAGCGGCCGGCGAAGTAGTCCTCCTGCGCCTTGTCGATCAAAGCAAGCCTGCGGCGCATCGCGGGCAGCTTCCTCATGAGACGGATCATGAACGACAGCCGGTCTCTGTCGTGGTAATGGTCGATCAGCATGGCCTCGGCACGGTCCGCGTCCTGATGGGCCTCGGCGAGGATGGCCTCCACCACCGTCAGCGACAGGTGGTCGTGGAGTATCCAGTTCTTCTCGCTGAGCAGGTCGTAGAAGGCATCGACCTGGTGCTGGAGCCTGAGCATCTGCTGCTTGATGGCCTTCGCCCTTGCCGAGGGGAGGAAGCGCAAGACCGCCAGCGCCTGTTCCGCTTCACGGAACGAAGGAAGATCACGAGCCGATTGATAGGACACAACAGGATCGTACGGAGGGGCACTGACATCCCCCACGAATCCCGTGTGCCGACGCCGCCAACTGCGCTGTTCCCAGAGCTTCGTCGGTCGAAGCCAGCCACCACATCGGCACCAGTCGCCCGCTCATCAGGAGGCGCCGGCTCCGCGGCGAGCACCGCCTGGGCGGCGAAAGCGGAACCTTCGTCCGCGGCCGCCACGTCGACCACGACCAGCCCCGGCTTCGCGATATGGGACCCCTTCTCGGCGCGACCGACACGGCACCCTCTACGCCCTGGAAGTCAAGATCCGCCGCACCGGCCCGCCGCGACCTGCCCTCGGCACCCCACCACCCATCAGCCCGGCCGCCGTCCGCCGCCGCCCAAGCCGTACCTGCATAGGAAGCCAGGTCCACCGGCACAGCACCCGAGCGACCGGGGCCGCGCAGTTGCCGCCGTCGCCAGAGAGCGGCGGGAAACCGTCATCGTCCGTTCGAACGAGTGAAAGGCCAGCTGCCCGGCGGGCGTCTCCGGGCCGACGGCGATGGTCTCCCTGGACGACACGACCGCCGCCAGGGAGGTCACGGGGTGGGCCCGGCCGCGTGGCAGCGAGTGGCCTCTTCGCGCGCTCAGGCCGGGATGTCGTCCTGCGGCGGCGTTTCTCGGAAGAAGGCGCGCAGGGGCTCGTCGATGGCGCGGGCGCAGCTGGTGCAATCGGCTACGGCGTCAAGACGGGGTGCGAGGTCTTCGGTGTCGTGGGGGGTGAGGATGAGCCAGCGCAGGACGGCCTGCCGCACGAGCAGTCTGAGTTCGCGCAGTTCGGCCAGCTTCTTGGTCTCCTCTTGGTCGATGAGCAGGTCTCCGTGTACGTATTTGGAGCGTGCGCTGTAGGCCTTCTGCACCCTGTCCTCGACGCGCTCGCGCAGGGCCGGGGTGGGGAACAGGGCTGCTGTGCGGGTCCGGATTTTCTTGCTGATGCCCTCGTGCTTGTCCTTGGGGCTGGCCATGAGGGCTTCCAGCGCAATGACGTAGTCCAGGTGCAGCTCGTCGGCTTCCTGCTCCCACACGCCGTAGTCCTGGTGGGTGCGCTGGTAGGCCTGCAGCAGATGCCGGGCGGCCCGCTCCAGGCGCCGGGCGCGCTTCCGGGGCAGGCCGCTGGTGGCGCCGTCCATGACGGCATCGATCTTTGCTGTCACTGCGGAGCAGAAGGCCTGCATCCGCGGAAGGTCGGCCCGGGTGGCGTAGAAGCTGCCGGTCTCGCGTTCTTCGACTTCCTCCGGATGCCCGGAGCGGTCCGGGTAGGTGCGGAGGGTGGTGGGCACGTGGTCCTGGTTGAGGTCGAAGCACCGGCCGCGTTCGACGTTGAACACGGCGTCGACGTGCAGCAGGTCCTCGCTCCACAGGATGAGCGGCAGCAGTGCCCTCCAGTGCCGGATTTCCGGCCGGGGACCGGGGAAGTCGAACCAGTGGGTGCCTCTGCGGTCCGGCGTGCGGTCGGGGTTCGGGGCGTGGATGAACGGTGCGCCGACCAGGAGATCGAGGTCGAGCCCGCCCGGCTGGAAGCCGTGGAGGGCAGGCATGGGGCCCAGCTGCTTCAGTTCGTCGGCGGTGAAGGTCTGCAGGGTGTAGCAGCCCAGGGGGATGCGTGTTCCTTCGGGAAGGTCGCCGGTCAGCAGCAGCCAGTCCTCGGCGGCCGGCGCGGGGGCCGCGCAGTAGGCGACGAAGCTGTCCGCGATGTCCTCCACGGGCACCGTCGTCCCCTGGGCGATCAGACGGGTCGCGTCGCCCAGGCCCGATGCGCCCAGGAGTGCGTGCCACCGGGGCAGCCAGTCACCGGTGTACTTGCCGTACAGGTCACGGTGGTCCGGCATCGGTGCCGCCCGGACCACCGCGTTGCTCAGGGCCTCCCATTCCGGCTGCGTCGCGAGCGCCGCGTCGGTGATGGCCTGAGGTATGGAGGGCAGGTTGCGTGCCTGCTCGAGCCAGGTGAGGACGGCCTGTCGCAGCGGAGAGGGGTCTTCCATGCGGCACGAAACTAGCGCACCCATCACCGGCTCGGGCTCGGGCTCGGGAATTGCCAACAGCCACGGCACTCGGCCCGGGGCGGCCGTCTCTGCCCCGCACAGTTCACCTCGCAGGCAAGCGACTCATGCGGCGACATGCGGCGAGGCAGGGGGAGACGGCCGCCGTGCAGCCGTCAGTTGTCGGCTGCACGCAGAGCATTGATGATGACGGGGACGGGGCGTCCCGCTCGGAGCAGTTGATCGGCGGTCTTGCCGTTGATGACGCGGTCGAGCATGTCCGGGGTGCAGCCGTCCAGCCGGAGCTGGCGGGCGACGCCGGGGCGGTAGCGTGTGGCCAGTTCGGCCCACTGGCAATCCTCGACGGCGCGTGCCGCGAGCCGGTCCTGTTCCTCGCGTGCGCGGCGGGCCTTCTCCTGGGCCGGTGTGATGCCCTGTCCGCGCAGTTTCAGTGCCTGGTCGAGGCCGTCGAGGCCGACCAGCCGGATCCATTCCGCGGCTTCCTGCGGTTCGGTGATCTGTGAGGCTGCCCAGCGGCGTCCGTAAGTGATGGCCGTCTCGCGCGGAAGGAGGCCGTGGTCGGTGGCGAGGCTGATCACGGTGGACAGCACCGTGGCCTTCGGCTGCCGGCCCCGGCGGGGACGCCGCCCGCGGCGCTGGTAGGCGGTCAGGTCACCGAGATCGAGTCCTTCGCGCTCGGCGATGTCGGCGGCTGTAGCCGCGCGCGGCCGTCGGGCGGGCATGCTCGCCGGGGTGACAGCCTCACGGCGGGCGGTGGGCGCCGGGCCGGTGAGCCAGAGGTAGAGGG
The DNA here is from genome assembly GCF_014650915.1 of Streptomyces poonensis. GTDB lineage: Bacteria > Actinomycetota > Actinomycetes > Streptomycetales > Streptomycetaceae > Streptomyces > Streptomyces poonensis. The sequence goes on from NZ_BMVW01000033.1 coordinate 21,837, forward strand.
GGTCGTGAGAAAGGTCGGGCATGGGAAGGCCTTTCGTGGGGTCCGCAGCCGGGCGCGGGTATGGGAAAGGCCCCGCTCGGTGATGAGCGGGGCCTGACAACGGATGGCCATCGTCTCGTGCGGACGAGTCGGATCCAGCTGCCGGAAACCAGCCGCACCCGGAGCCGGCCCCGTTGCCCCTTCTTCCAGGCACCAAGCAGGCAGCCACTTAATGGGCATGCACACAACAAGTAGCCGACTGGTCCCGCTCCCTCACGACCAGAGTATTTTCCAGTGCAGTTGCAACATTGCTCTATCTATCTGCCGCATCCCAGGCCAGCAGCATGATCCACACCGACCGTATACATCGTCGCAGTTCGAAGACCCGCAGATCCCTGTCGGTAGAACTGCCGCATCGCAGGTCAGAATCCTCTGCATGTTGCAACTAGATAGGTAACTGACAACGGCCGCATGTCAGGGGTGCAATGCCTGGCTCGCGATGGTGTCGACGGCGGCGGCGATGGTGTCGGGGTGCTTGGCGACGACCCGGCTGTGGTTGGAGGGCACGGTCGCGAAGACGGTGACGTTGGGGTTGCTCGCCATGATGGGGTCGAGGTTGGCGCGCATCGTGCGTACCTCCTCCTCGGTGGCGCCCATGTGCTTCCCGCTGGCCTTGATGAACGCCACCGGGCAGCTGATCTGTGCGTAATCGGCGGCGAATCCGCCGAGCACCTCGTTGAATTCGATGTTCGCCTCGGCGGCCTGTGCCGCCGACATGCGGGAGCCGAGGCCGAGCGCGGCCAGGATCTTGATGGGGACCGCGTTGCGCCTGAACAGCTTGCGGACCCGCTCCCGGAAGGCGTCGTCGATGGGTGCCATGGGGTAGGCACCGTCGATGCAGACCACGCCGGCGACCCGGTTCGGATGCCGGGCGGCGTACCGGACGGCGAGTGCCGCGCCGTGCGACCAGCCGACGAGGATCGGCCGCTTCAGGCCGGTGGCGTCGAGGACGGCGGTGATGTCGTCCAGGCAGCCGGCGAAGGAGTAGTCGCCGGAGGCGCCCGACTTGCCGCGAGCGCGCCCGTCAAAGGTGACCACGCGATACCGGCCGGTCAGCAGGGGCAGCACCCCCTTCCAGTAGCGCTGGGTGGCGTACATGCCGTTGAGCAGCAGCACCGGGTGGCCGTTGCCCTCGGTGTCGTTGGCGTCCAGCACGGTGTCGGCGACGGAGACGCTGAGGTGGCGAGACATTAATGCCCTCCGGGATCGATAAGGAAAGGTAGCGATGGCGGTGCTGCTTCAGAGACTGCGGGCGGTGATGTCGCCGCAGGAGGTGGTCGCGTGGATGGTCAGGCCGGCGGCGGGGCCGTCGGCGTTCCGCAGTATGTTGTGGATGCGGCCGTGGCCGGTGCCGGCGTCCAGCGCGGCCAAGACGCCGTGGGCGGCGCCGACGGACACGTCGCCCATCTGGGTGCGCAGCACGACCGTGCCGCGCACCGCCTCGGCGATGCGGATGTCGCCCTGCTGCGTGCTGATCTCCGCGGGCCCGCCCAGGCGGCCGACCACGACGTCACCGGCGGCGGTGAGGCGCATGCTCGCGGCCTCGTCGATCTCGACCGAGCCGTGCGTGCCCTCGAAGGCGACGTCGCCGAGGCGTCCGACCACCCGGAGTTCGGCGCCGGACAACCTGCCCTCGACGCGGGAGCCGGCGGGCAGCCGGACGGTCACCTCGACGGACCCGGACGGGCCGAAGTACTGGTTCCTCGCCTCCGGGGCGCTGATCCGCAGGACGCCGTCAGCGTAGGCAACCTCGGTCCGCTCCGCCGCCCTCACGTCGCGGCCCCGCGAGGCGTCCGCGGGCAGCACCTCGACCGCGGTGTCCGCCCGGTCGGCGGCGATGAACCGGATCCGACCCGCCGGGACGTCCAGCACGGCCGCAACTGGGGCGGGGGTGTCGAACTTCAGCATCACGCTCTCCTTCGCCTTGCCGTTTCTGACACCGGAAACGCTACGTTGCGTTCGCATGTCAGGCAACAGCGTCGTTGCGCCCAAGTAGCATCTGCGCAGATCACAGCGAATAAATCGTTGCAACAACCTCCGAGCTAATGCAACAGAGGGTGCATCGTTCGTTGCAATCTATTGGAAGTGAATGCAGCGACGCCGAGGATCTCCCCCCGTCCTCGGCGGTGCACGGTGACCGTGACGATGACGCGCCGCTCGCGCTCGGCGGCTGCAGGCGCGACGACCAGGCAGGCCCGCAGCACCGGCAGCTCACCGCCGGTGGTGGCCCCGCTGCTGCTGCGTACGCGGTGGCCAGCGGAGATGCACCGCTGGAGCGTCGTCAGTCTGACGCCGACGGCCGCGGCTGCTTCGGCCCGGGGCTTGCCATCCTGCGCCGCCTGGGCGCGGACGACGCGGTGACCTGCCCGCTGGAGGGGTAACAGACCGTGACCATCCGGTCGAAGCGCCACCGCCTCGCGGTCCCGCCCAGCTTGCGGACCACCTGGTCGAGGGCCTGGACCAGGTGCGGGGAGTCCTCAAACTCCGCCGTCCTCACCGCCGCCGCACCCCGGCGGACGGCCGTCTACGACCGCCGCGTCCAGCACACCCTCAACACCCTCGGCCTCACCCTCACCGCCACCCCCGGACGCTACGACCGCTACCTCCACCTCCTCAACGACCTCCTCCACCACCACGCACCCGCCGGCTGGACGGCCCGCGACCTCGACACCGCCCCTGTACTGGGCGGATGCCACCCCCGACCCCACCCACCACTGAACGCACACCCGACCTGCGAAAACACCACCCGAGTCTTTACACCCGGACCATCGCCCTCAACACACCAACATCAATCCCCGACAACCCCGCACCACCCCAGACCAGTCACCCTCCCGACCCCCACCCCATCCCCCGACACTCCGTCCAAGAAAACCTCCGGCACCCCAGCCCACAACTCACCCCACACCCCAACTACACCCCCCCGAAATCACAGTGGCCGCATCAAGGTTTCCCAGCGTCGATGGAGACAGTCTCCGACCGGGGAGTCCACTCGGTAGGCTCTGGCATGATCTCCGTTCATGGGTGATTGGTTCGTGCAGGCAAACCATGGCGTGCGGTTCGAGTGGGGACCAGTCGGCGCGGAGATTCTTGCGCAAGACACCGCCTGTCTTGTCGTCGTCGACGTGTTGTCGTTCACGACGTCGGTGACGGTTGCGGTCGAGGCGGGGACTCAGGTGTTCCCTTATCGCTGGCGTGACGAGACCGCTGAGACTTTCGCTGACAAGGTGGGGGCCCAGCTGGCCGTGGGGCGGAGCATGGCCAGCGAGACGTCACCGTGGTCGTTGTCACCAGCTGCGCTGCGACGTGCTCCTTTCGCTTCGCGGCTGGTGCTCCCTTCACCTAATGGATCCACCATCGCCGCCGTGGCCGGGGAGGCGATGGTGATTGCTGGGGCACTGAGGAACGCAACTGCTGTCGGCCGATGGGTGGCAGGTCGAGGCTATGGAACAGCCGAGCAACCTGTACTGGTGGTTGCCTCGGGTGAGCGCTGGCCCGACGGCAGTCTCAGGCCCGCGCTCGAAGATCTCCTCGGCGCCGGATCCGTGATCGCTGCACTGCGCCGATTCGGCCGGAGCAACCTCTCGCCGGAGGCGGCAATCGCGGCCGCGGTTTTCGACGGCGTGACAGACGCGGGTGCCACTGTCGCGGCCTGTGCATCGGGCCAAGAGCTCATCAACAGCGGTTATGCAGACGATGTCGCCATCGCGACAGAGCAAGACGCTTGCGATGTAGTCCCCGTCCTCGTCGACGGAGCGTTCGTCGCCACTGACTAGGCGGGGAATCGTCACCTAAGAGATCGTTTGGGCAGGTAAAGCCTGTTTGATCCCGGATCGCCTCGGCGGCGGAAGAGGCTTTTGAGGTATCGCATTGGCATCGCTACGGATGAGGCTTGCCGAATGTCCGTAATGCCGCCCTTCCATGCTGAAACCTGTCCCATTCCAGGACGCCCGGTTCCGCGCCGTGCTCCCGCCGGCAGTGCCGTACGCCTGGGCGCCCCGGCCGTCGCGCGGTACACCCCGACCATGCAGCCACGACGGGCGTACCCCAGTGATCTGTCCGACGCGCGCTGGGAGGTGATCGAACCGGTGCTGTCCGCCTGGTGGGCCGAACGCCGCCGCCGGGCTCTGCCCTTCACCCGGCCGCCCGAACATGACCTGCGGGAAATCATGAACGCCATTCTGTACGTCGACCGCACCGGGGCGCAGTGGCGCCATCTGCCGCACGACTTCCGCCCTGGGAGACGATCTACAGCTACTTCGCCAAGCGGCAGACGGACGGCGTGTTCGCCCGGCTCACCGGCCTGCTGCGGGAGCTGGTGCGGCAGCAGGAGGGGCACAGCGCGCAGCCGTCGGGCGGCCTGATCGACGCGCAGAGCGTCAAGACCTCCACCAGCGTCCCCGCCCGCGGGCAGGGCGCCGACCCGGGCAAGAAGGTCGTGGGCCGCAAGCGCAGCATCGTCACCGACACCCTCGGCCTGCTGCTGGCGGTCCTGGTCACCGCCGCGAACGTGCAGGACTCGGTGGCCGGCACCCGCCTGCTCGACCAGGTCGCCGCGGTCCACCCCGGTCTGCGCAAGGTCTGGGTCGACAGCGGCTACCGCAAGCACCTCGTCGAGCACGCCGCCGCCCTCGGCATCGACATGGAAGTCGTCGAACGCGCCCCCGGCGCCCGGGGCTTCACCCCGATGCCGAAGCGCTGGGCGGTGGAGCGGACCTACGGCTGGCTGATGCTCCACCGCCGCCTGGCCCGCGACTACGAGACCCTCCCCGCCCGCTCCGAAGCCATGATCCACCCGGCCATGACCGACCTCATGGCCCGCCGCCTCACCGGCGAGAACACCATCTCCTGGCGCAACCCGACATCACCGGACCAAATACACATCACGGGATGAAAGCCGAGCCGTTGCATCAACCGCGTCGCCCGGGAGACATTGAGAATGATTATGAGCGAGGCGTGACATCCGGCTTCGGTCTGTGATCTCCCCATCTGGAGGTCTCCGGCCCGTGGACGAACGCTGGATGGTGGAGCGTCCGACGCTGTACTCGGCAGCCAGGTCGGCCAGGGACTCCTGGCCCTCGGCGTAGCGGCGGCGGACGGTGCGCCGGGCGGGCGAGGTCAGTCGGATCCGAGTCCCCTGTCGATCCGGGCGCGCAGGGAGTGCAGGGCCTGCCGGAGTTCGGCCGGTTCGATGTCGCTGATGTCGGCGTCGAAGGTGAGAAGCAGTCCTGCCAGTCCTGGCCATGACCATGCACCGAGGGTGAGGCGGCATGTGGTTTCGCTGTCGTACTCGACTGTTGATCCGCCGGGGGCGAACGGGGCGACGGTGGAGGCGGGCAGGGCGAGGACGGCGGAGCCGTGACATGGCCATTCGGCGGCGGCGGCGTCTCCGCGGTCGTGGGCGGTCATGACGAAGGCGGCGGGATCGCCGTGCGGGAGGTCCCGCCGGCCGAAGGGGGTGTGGGTCGGCGGGTGGGGCTGGACCCGGTCCATGCGCATCGCGCGCCATCG
>NZ_BMVW01000034.1 GCF_014650915.1 Streptomyces poonensis
TCCGAGGAGGAGGTGCTGCCGCACCTGGCCGAGGGTGTGGGTGTCGCGGCCATCAACGGGCCGCGCTCGGTGGTGGTCTCGGGTGCCGAGGCGGCGGTCCTCGCCATCGGTGAGGTGTTCCGGGAGCAGGGCCGCAAGACCTCCCGGCTGAAGGTGAGTCATGCGTTCCACTCGCCGCTGATGGAGCCGATGCTGGCGGAGTTCGGTGAGGTGGTCGCCGGTCTGTCGTTCGAGCAGCCGCGGATTCCGGTGGTGTCCAACCTCACCGGGCGGCTGGTGGAGGCGTACACGCCGGAGTACTGGGTGGAGCATGTGCGCGAGGCGGTGCGGTTCGCCGACGGCATCGCGACGCTGCATGAGCTGGGTGTGGGCACGTTCGTGGAGATCGGGCCGGGGGGTGTCCTGAGCGCCCTCGCCCAGGGCTGCTTCGACGGCGACGCGGACGTCGTCACCGTGCCCGTCCTGCGGGCCGACCGCCCCGAGGAGCAGGCCGTCGTCACCGCCCTCGCCGACCTGCACGTCCACGGTGTCTCCCCGGACTGGCAGGTGCTCTTCCCCGGCGCCCGCCGCGTCGACCTGCCGACCTACGCCTTCCAGCGCGAGCGCTACTGGCTCGACGCGCCCGAGGAGTTCACCGGCGGTGCCGCCGCCACCGGACTCGGACTGAGCGCGGCGGAACACCCGCTGGCCGGTGCGGCGGTCGCGCTGCCCGGCGCCGGCGGATTCCTGGTCACCGGGCGGCTCTCGCTCAGGACACACCCCTGGCTCGCCGACCACACGGTCATGGGCAACGTGCTGCTGCCGGGCACCGCGCTCGTGGAGCTGGCGGTGCGAGCGGCCGACGAGGCCGGGTGCGCGCAGGTCGAGGACCTGACGCTGGAAGCGCCGCTGATCGTCCCGGACCGCGGGGGTGTGGCCGTACAGGTATGGGTCGGGCCGGAGGAAGAGCCCGGCCGGCGCGCGCTGAGCGTGCACTCCCGTCCAGAGGACGCACCGGACGTCGCACCGTGGGTGCGGCACGCCGTCGGCTTCCTGACCGGCGAACTGCCCGAGCCGCCGCATGGAACGGACCTCGGGGTGTGGCCGCCGGCGGGTGCGGAGGCCGTCGATCTGGAGGGGTACTACGAGGGCCTGGACGCACTCGGCCTGGGCTACGGCCCGGTCTTCCGGGGCCTGCGATCGGTGTGGCGCAGCGGGGACGACGTCCTCGCCGAGGTCGTCCTTCCCGAGGACGTGGAGGCGGGAGCGTTCGCCGTCCACCCGGCGCTGCTGGACGCGGCGCTGCACGCGATCGGCGCGGGCGGGCTCGTACCCGTCGCGGACGGTCCGCTGCTGCCCTTCGCATGGTCGGAGGTGGGGGTGCGGGCCGCGGGTGCGACGGTGCTGCGGGTCAAGGCGTCCCGCACGGGTACGGACACGGTGTCGCTGACCGTGGCCGACACCTCGGGCGGTCTGGTCGCCACGACCGGATCGCTGGCGCTGCGGCCGGTGACGCGCGAGCAGCTGGACGCGGCGGGCGGCTCCGGCAGCCGTGCCGGTGACTCGCTGTTCGGACTCGCCTGGCAGCCCCTCGCCCTCACGCGGGCAGGTGCCGCGCTCGACGTGCGGAGCTACCCGAGCGCGTCCGCTGTCTTCGCCGAGCCGGACCTGCCCGATGTCGCGGTCCTCACGGTTCCGCCGTGCCCGGACGGGCCGGATACGGAGGTCGCCGACCGCGTGCACGGCATCGCGTGCGAGGTGCTGGAGCTGGTGCAGTGGTGGTCGGCGCGGGAGGGTGCGGGTCGGCTGGCGTTGGTGACGTCCGCGGGTGATCTGGCGCATGCCGCGGTGTGGGGGCTGGTGCGTTCCGCGCAGTCGGAGAACCCGGACCGGTTCGTGCTGGTGGAGGCCGAGGAGGTCGGTGAGGCGGTCCGGGTGCTGCCCGCGGTGCTCGCCTCCGGTGAGCCGCAGTTCGCGCTCCGTGGCGGGGAGGTGTTCGTACCGCGCCTGGTGAAGACGCCGACGGCCGCCCCGGGCGGCGACGACGGCCTGCCGGACCTCATCGACGGTACCGTTCTCGTGACCGGTGCCTCCGGAGCACTGGGCGCACTCGTCGCCCGGCACCTGGTGTCCGAACACAAGGCGCGCAGGCTCCTGTTGGTGAGCCGCCGTGGCGCGGACGCGCCCGGCGCGGCCGAGCTGGGGGCCGAGCTGGCCGCGGAGGGCGCCGACATCACCTGGGCGGCCTGCGACGTCGCGGACCGGGAGGCGGTCGCCGAGCTGCTGACCGGGCTCGGCGAGCACCCGCTGTCCGCCGTCGTGCACACCGCGGGTGTGCTGGACGACGGAGTCGTCGCTTCGGTCACGCCCGAAAGGCTGCGGGGAGTTTTCCGTCCGAAGGTGGACGCCGTGCTGAACCTGCACGAGTGCACTCACGGCATGGACCTGGCCGCGTTCGTGGTGTTCTCCTCCGTCGCCGGCCTGGTCGGCAGCGCCGGCCAGGCGAGCTACGCGGCGGCGAACTCCTTCCTCGACGCCTTCTCGGCGCACCGGCGCCGGGCGGGACTGCCCGCCACATCGCTGGCATGGGGCGTGTGGGAGCAGTCCGGTGCGATGACCGACGGCCTCGCCGAGGCCGACCGGGCGCGGATGGCGCGCAGCGGCGTGCTGCCGCTGCCACCGGAGGAAGGGCTGCGGCTGTTCGACGCGGCACTCGTCTCGGACGAGGCCGTGCTCGCCCCGGTCCGCATCGACACCGGCGCGCTGCGCGCCGGTGAGGCGCCGCCGGTGCTGCGGTCCCTGGTGCCGGCCATGACCGTTCGCAGGACCGCTCAGACCGCCGCTGTCTCCGCGCCCTCGCTGGCCGAACGGCTGGACGGGCTGCCGGAGGGCGAGCGGGAGAAGACCGTGCTGGACCTGGTCCGGGCCGAGGTGGCCGCGGTCCTGGGGCACGCGTCGGACCGTACGGTCCGACCGGAGCACGCCTTCCAGGACCTGGGCTTCGACTCCCTGACGGCCGTCGAACTGCGCAACCGGCTGAACAGGGCCACCGGGCTGCGGCTGCCCGCGACGCTGGTCTTCGACCATCCGACGCCCGCTCTGCTGGCACGTCATGTATTTACAGAGACGGCGGCGGCCGCTCCGGCTCTAGTGGATTCCCTACTTGCCGACCTGGACAGGGTCGAACAAGAATTGGCCACGAAGTTGGGAGAGGGCGAAGCTCGCGACCGGATCACGTCAAAGCTCCAGAAGCTTCTGGCGATTACCGGGGGATTCGGCACTGTGCCGGCTCGGGAAAGCGCGGACACGGGCGAGAGCGATCTGGAATCAGCCACGGACGACGAAGTATTCGATCTGCTCGGCAAGGAATTCGGGATTTCCTGACCGCTTGGGCATGCCCTGGTGACCCCTTTGGTGAATTCCGCTAAGTCATCGCAGGAGTGAGGACGATTTCGGTGGCGAACGAGGACAAGCTCCGCTATTTCCTGAAGCGAGTCACCGCGGATCTCCAGGAGACGCGGCGGCGCCTTCGTGACCACGAGGACGCCGCCGGGGAGCCGGTGGCCATCATCGGGATGAGCTGCCGCTACCCGGGCGGTGTCGATTCGCCCGAGGACCTGTGGAGGCTGGTCGCCGGCGGCCGCGACGCCGTCTCGGAGTTCCCCACCGACCGCGGCTGGGACCTGGACGCGCTCTACGACCCGGACCCGGAGTCACGGGGCACCAGTTACGCCCGTGAGGGCGCGTTCCTGCAGGACCCGGCGCGGTTCGACGCCAGCCTCTTCGGTATCTCGCCGCGTGAGGCGCTCGCCATGGATCCCCAGCAGCGGCTGCTGCTGGAGACGTCGTGGGAACTCTTCGAACGGGCCGGCATCGACGCCGCCTCGCTGGCGGGCAGCAGAACCGGCGTGTTCACCGGAGTGATGAACCACGAGTTCCTCGCCACCCTCCAGAACGCCCCGGAGGACCTGGAGGGTTACCTGGGGACGGGCACGTCGGGCAGTGTCGCCTCCGGCCGGGTGGCCTACACCTTCGGCCTCGAAGGCCCGGCCGTCACCGTCGACACGGCCTGCTCCTCGTCCCTGGTGGCCCTGCACCTGGCCGTCCAGTCGCTGCGCAGCGGCGAGTGCTCGCTGGCCGTGGCCGGGGGTGTCACCGCGATGGTCGGCCCCGCCACCTTCGTCGGCTTCAGCCGCCAGCGCGGACTGGCGCCCGACGGCCGGTGCAAGGCGTTCGCCGCCGGTGCCGACGGCACCGGCTGGGGCGAGGGCGCCGGACTCCTGCTCGTGGAGCGCCTCTCGGACGCCCGCCGCAACGGGCACGACATCCTCGCGGTCGTCCGCGGCTCCGCCGTCAACCAGGACGGCGCGTCCAACGGCCTGACCGCCCCCAACGGTCCCTCCCAGCAGCGGGTGATCCGCCAGGCCCTGTCCGCCGCCAGGCTGACCGCGGCCCAGGTCGACGTGGTGGAGGCGCACGGCACGGGCACCCGGCTCGGTGACCCGATCGAGGCGCAGGCGCTGCTCGCGACGTACGGGCAGGCCCGTACCGAGGACAAGCCGCTGCTGCTGGGCTCGATCAAGTCCAACATCGGCCACACCCAGGCCGCCGCCGGTGTGGCGGGCGTCATCAAGATGGTCATGGCGATGCGCAACGGCGAGCTGCCGCGCACGCTGCACGTCGACGCGCCGTCCCCGCACGTCGACTGGTCGGCGGGCGCCGTACGGCTGCTCACCGAGCACACGCCCTGGCCCGCGTCGGACGAGCCGCGCCGGGCCGGTATCTCCTCCTTCGGGATCAGCGGCACCAACGCGCACACGATCATCGAGGAGGCCCCGTCGGCCGATGCCCCCGCCCTGGACGCCGGGGAGGAGCCGGCGGAGCCGGCGGAAGGCGAAGGGAACACGGAAGCCCTCGTCCCGGAGGCCGCGCGCCCGGCCGAAGGCGGACCGGTGCCGTGGGTGGTCTCCGGCCACACGGAGGAGGCCCTGCGCGCCCAGGCCGAACGCCTGCTGTCCCGCACGGAGTCGGAGGTCTCCCCGTACGACGTGGCGTTCTCGCTCGCCACCACCCGCACGGCCCTCGAGCACCGGGCGGTGGTCCAGGGCGGAACGCCGGCGGAGCTGGCCGAGGGGCTGCGGGCCGTGGCCTCCGGCTCCCCGGCCCCGGGCGTCGCGCGCGGCCGGTCGGGCTCCGGCGGGCGCGTCGGATTCCTCTTCTCCGGCCAGGGGTCGCAGCGCCCGGGCATGGGCCGCGAACTGTACGCCGCCCACCCGGCGTTCGCCGCCGCATACGACGAGGTCTGCAGCCACCTCGGCGCGGTCGTCGACGTGGACTCGGAGGAACTGCACCGCACGGGCGCTGCCCAGCCCGCACTGTTCGCCGTCGAGGTCGCGCTGTTCCGGCTGCTGGAGTCGTGGGGTGTGCGGCCGGACTACGTGGCCGGTCATTCGGTGGGTGAGATCGCGGCCGCGCATGCGGCCGGGGTGTTGTCGCTGGAGGATGCCGCGAAGCTGGTGTCGGCGCGGGCCGCGCTGATGCAGGCGTTGCCCGAGGGCGGCGCGATGGTCGCCGTCCAGGCCACCGAGGACGAGGTCCTGCCGCACCTCTCCGACGGCGTCGGTGTCGCGGCGGTCAACGGGCCCCGCTCCGTGGTCCTCTCCGGGGCCGAGGCCCCGGTGCTGGAAATCGCCGAGATCTTCGGCCGGCAGGGCCGCAAGACCTCCCGGCTGAAGGTGAGCCACGCGTTCCACTCGCCGCTGATGGAGCCGATGCTGGCGGAGTTCGGCGAGGTCGTCGCCGGGCTGGCCCACGAGCAGCCGCGGATCCCGGTGGTCTCCACGCTCACCGGCCGCCCGGCGGAGCCGTACACGCCCGAGTACTGGGTCCGGCACGTCCGTGAGACGGTGCGTTTCGCGGACGGCGCGCGGACCCTGCACGAGCTGGGCGTGACCACGTTCGTGGAGATCGGCCCCGGCGGTGTACTGAGCGGCCTCACCCAGGGCTGCCTGGACGAGGACGTCGTCACCGTGCCCGCCCTGCGCGCCGACCGCCCCGAGCGGGACGCACTTGTCGCCGCGGTCGCCGAACTGCACGCGCACGGGGTCTCCCCCGACTGGCACGCCTTCTTCCCCGGTGCCCGCCGTGTCGAGCTGCCCACCTACGCCTTCCAGTACGACCGCTACTGGCTCGATGCCGCACCGGCCACCTCCGGTGACGTCCGCGCCGCGGGCCTGGGCGCGGCCGACCACCCGCTGCTGGGCGCGGCCGTCTCCCTGGCCGGCGGCGACGAGCGGCTGCTGACCGGCAGGCTGTCCCTGCGTACGCACCCGTGGCTGAGCGACCACGCCGTGCTCGGCACCGTGCTCCTGCCGGGCACCGCGTTCGTCGAGCTCGCCGTGCGCGCCGCCGACGAAGCCGGCTGCGACCTGCTGGAGGACCTCACCCTCGAAGCGCCCTTGGTCATCCCCGAGCAGGGCGGCGTCGCGGTGCAGGTGTGGGTCGGCGCGGCCGACGATTCCGGCCGCAGGCCGCTGACCGTGCACTCGCGCCCGGAGGAGGACGCCCACCTGCCGTGGGTCCGCCACGCCACCGGCTCCGTCGCCGAGGCGACCGCGGAGACGGGCGCCGGGGCCGCCGGGAGCACGCTCGCGACGTGGCCGCCGGCGGGCGCCGAACCGATCGCCCTGGACGGCTTCCACGACCGGCTGGCCGCCCTCGGCCTGTCCTACGGGCCGACGTTCCGCGGCCTGCACAGCGCCTGGCGCGCGGGCGAGGAAGTGTTCGCGGAGGCAGCCCTCCCCGAGGGCACGGACGCGGGCTCCTTCCTCCTGCACCCGGCGCTGCTGGACGCGTCGCTGCACGCGATCGGCGCGGGCGCCGCGGACGGCTCCCCCGGGGCCGATGCCGATGCCGGGTCCGGCGGGCCGCTCCTGCCGTTCGCCTGGTCCGGGGTGTCCGTGCACGCCACGGGCGCGTCCACCGTACGGGTCAGGCTGGCGCCGGCCGGTACGGACGCGGTGTCCCTGACGGTCGCCGACGGCACCGGCGCACCGGTGGCGTCGGTCGAATCGCTCACGCTCCGCCCCGTCTCGGCCGGGCAGCTGCGCAAGAACTCCGGTGACGCACTCTTCACCGTCGAGACGGTGCCGCTGGCCCTGCCCTCGGACGGAGCGGAGGGGACGACGGTCCTCTGGGCGCTGGACACGGCCGTACCGGCCCCGACCGACGGGCCGGCGCAACCGGACGTGGTCGTCGTCCCCCTCCCCGACGGCCCGGAAGGGGCGACCGGGGCCGAGCGGGTCCGCGCGGTCACCTCCGCGACACTGCGGCTGGTCCAGCACTGGACGGCCGAGGAGCGCACGCCGCACCTCGTGCTGGTGGCCCGCTGCGACGACCTCGCGCACGCCGCGGCGGGCGCCCTGGTGCGCTCCGCCCAGGCGGAGAACCCCGGCCGGCTCACGCTGCTCGAGACGGACCGCCCGGACGAGGCGGCCGCGCAGGCGTCAGGCGTCGTGCTGTCCGGCGAACCCCACGTCATCGTCCGTGGCGGGGAAGCCGGCGTGCCGCGGCTGGTCCGCGCCGTACCCCGGACGCCCGAGACGGCCACCGGCCCCACCGGCGAGGCGGCTCCCGCACCGGTCGGCGGAGCCTCCGGCGGCCTCGGCACCGTACTCCTCACCGGAGCCTCCGGCGCGCTCGGTGAAACGCTGGCCCGCCACCTGGTCACCGCACACGGCGTGCGCCGGCTGCTGCTGGTCAGCCGCCGTGGCGCGGACGCCCCGGGTGCCGTGGACCTACGGGCTGAGCTCGCCGCGCTCGGTGCCGAAGCGGAGTGGGCCGCCTGCGACGTCGCCGACCGTGACGCCCTCGCCCGGCTGCTGGCCGCCGCCCCGGTCGACTCCGTCGTGCACACCGCCGGCGTCCTGGACGACGGCGTGATCGCCGCGCTGACCCCGGAGCGCCTGGACGCCGTCCTCGCGCCCAAGGCCGACGCCGTGCTCAACCTGGACGAACTCACGGGCGAGCGCACGACGTTCGTGCTGTTCTCCTCCGCCGCGGGTGTCTTCGGAAACTCCGGCCAGGGCAACTACGCCGCGGCCAACGCCTTCCTCGACGCCTTCGCCCGGCACCGCCGCGCCCAGGGCCGGCCCACGGTGTCGCTGGCCTGGGGTCTGTGGGAGCAGAAGGGTGCCATGGCCGACGCCCTGGACGAGGCGGGCAGGACGCGGATGGCGCGCTCCGGTGTCCTGCCGCTGTCCACCGAGGAGGGTCTGCGGCTGTTCGACGCGGCGCTCGCCTCGGACGAGCCGGTGTTCGTGCCGGTCCGCCTCGACACCGCTGCCCTGCGCAACCGTACGGCGGAGAGCGTGCCGGCCCTGCTGCGCGGACTCGTCCGTGTCCCCGCGCGCGGCACGGCCCAGCGCGCCGTCACCGGATCCCTCGCCGACCGGCTCGCCGGACTGGCCGCGGACGAGCGCGACGAGGCACTTCTGGAGCTGGTCCGGAGCGAGGCCGCCGCCGTGCTGGGCCACACCTCCGCCCGGGCCGTCCAGCCCGCGCACGCCTTCCAGGACCTGGGCTTCGACTCCCTGACGGCCGTGGAACTGCGCAACCGCCTGTCCACCGCCACCGGTCTGCGACTGTCCGCCACCCTGGTCTTCGACCACCCCACGCCCGCCGCTCTCGCTCGGCACATCGGCATCGAACTCCTCGGCGAGGCCCCGGCCCCCGTGCCCGGCGCCGCCGCGGGAGCGCGCACGGCGGCCGGGACCGACGAGCCGATCGCCATCGTCGGCATGAGCTGCCGTCTGCCGGGCGGGGTGCGCTCGCCGGAGGACCTGTGGACGCTGGTGGCCTCCGGCCGGGACGGCATCTCCCGGTTCCCGGAGAACCGCGGTTGGGACATCGAGGGGCTCTACGACCCCGACCCGGAGCGCCTCGGCAGGACCTACGCCCGCGACGGTGGCTTCCTCCACGAGGCGGCCGAGTTCGACGCCGGGTTCTTCGGCATCTCGCCGCGCGAGGCGCTGGCGATGGACCCGCAGCAGCGGCTGCTGCTGGAGGCGTCCTGGGAGGCGTTCGAGCGCGCCGGGATCGACCCGGAGACGATCCGGGGCAGCCGTACGGGCGTCTTCACGGGCCTGATGTACCACGATTACGGCCAGGGCCCGCGCGAACTGCCCGAGGGCGTCGAGGGCCTGCTCACCACCGGAGGCTCAGGCAGTGTCGCCTCCGGCCGGGTGTCCTACACCTTCGGCCTGGAGGGCCCCGCCGTCACGATCGACACGGCCTGCTCCTCGTCGCTCGTCGCTCTGCACCTGGCCGTCCAGGCCCTGCGCAACGGCGAGTGCACGATGGCGCTGGCGGGCGGTGTCACCGTCATGGCCACTCCCACGGTCTTCGTCGAGTTCAGCCGGCAGCGCGGGCTGTCGCCGGACGGCCGGTGCAAGGCGTTCGCCGCCGGTGCCGACGGCACCGGCTGGGGCGAGGGCGTCGGCATGCTCCTGGTGGAGCGGCTGTCCGACGCCGAGCGCAACGGCCACCAGGTGCTGGCGGTCGTGCGGGGCAGCGCGGTGAATCAGGACGGTGCGTCGAACGGTCTGACGGCTCCCAACGGTCCCGCGCAGCAGCGGGTGATCCGGCAGGCGCTGGCCTCGGCCGGGCTCACGCCGGGCGACGTGGACGCCGTCGAGGCGCACGGCACCGGTACGAGGCTGGGTGACCCGATCGAGGCGCAGGCGCTGCTGGCCACGTACGGTCAGGAGCGGGCGGACGGGCAGCCGCTGTGGCTGGGGTCGCTGAAGTCCAACATCGGCCACACGCAGGCCGCCGCGGGTGTCGCCGGTGTGATCAAGATGGTGATGGCGCTGCGGCACGGTGTGCTGCCGAAGACGCTGCACGTGGACGAGCCGACCCCGCACGTGGACTGGTCGGCCGGTGACGTGCGGCTGCTGACCGAGGCCGTCGACTGGCCGGAGACGGACCGCCCGCGCCGGGCCGCCGTCTCCTCCTTCGGCGTCAGCGGCACCAACGCCCACACCATCATCGAGCAGGCCCCCGCCGCGGCGGCCACCGGCGGCACGCCGGCACCCGGCTCCGGCACCGCCGTGCCCTGGGTGCTCTCCGGCAGGACCGAGGAGGCCCTGCGGGCGCAGGCCGCCCGCCTCGCGTCCTTCGTGGACGACCACGACGCCGCGGCCGGCGACGGGGAAGCCGCCCTGGTGGCCGACGTGGCGTACTCGCTGGCCACCACCAGGGCCGCCTTCGAGCATCGCGCCGCGGTCGTCGGGCACACCCTGCAGGAGATGCGGCAGGGACTGGCCGCTGCCGCGAGCGGCGACACCCCGCCCGGTGTGGTGACCGGCGCCGCACGCACCCGCGGCAGAACCGTCTTCGTCCTCCCCGGACAGGGCTCGCAGTGGATGGGCATGGCCGCCGAACTGCTGGAGACCTCCCCTGTCTTCCGCGAGCGGATCGAGGCCTGCGAGCGTGCTTTCGCACCGCACGTGGACTGGTCGCTGACCGAGGTGCTGCACGGCACCGCCGAGGCCGAGCAGGATCGGGTCGACGTGCTGCAGCCGGTGCTCTGGGCGATGACGGTCGCCCTCGCCGAGGTGTGGCGCTCCTACGGAGTGATCCCTGACGCGGTCGTCGGGCACTCCCAGGGCGAGGTCTCCGCGGCAGTGATCGCCGGAGCGCTCTCCCTGGAGGACGGTGCGCGCGTCGTGGCGCGGCGCAGCCTCGCCGTGCGCGAACTCCAGGGGCGCGGCGCCATGGCCTCGGTGACGCTCCCGGACGAGGAGGCGCGGGAACTGGTCGGCCGGTGGGACGGCCGCCTCGGCATCGCCGCCGTCAACGGGCCCGCCACCGTCGTCGTCTCCGGTGAGACCGGCGCCATGGAGGAACTCCTCGCGCACTGCGCCGCGGAGAACGTCCAGGCCCGCAAGGTGGCCGTCGACTACGCCGCGCACTCACCCCAGATCGAGCTCGTCGAGGAGCAGGCGAGGGAGGGATTCGTCGGCATCAGCCCGCTTCCCGCCACCGTGCCCTTCTACTCCACGGTGACCGGCGGGAAACTGGACCCGGCCGAACTCGGTTCCGGCTACTGGTACCGCAACATGCGGCAGACCGTGCGGTTCCACGACGCGATCCGCGCCGCGCTGGCCGACGGGCACGATGTGTTCATCGAGGTCAGCCCGCACCCCGTGCAGCTGACGGGTGTCCAGGACGCCATCGAGGCCGCCGACGCGGTCGCCGCGGTCGTACCGACACTGCGCCGCCGCGACGGCGGAATCCACCGGCTGATGCTCTCCCTGGCCGAGGCCCACGGGCACGGCGTCGCCGTCGACTGGGACGCCGTCCTGCCGGGCGCGCGCCGCGTCGACCTGCCGACCTACGCGTTCCGGCACGAGCGGTACTGGCTGGAGGCCGGCGCCCCGGCCGGCGACGTGCGCACGGCCGGACTCGACGCCGCCGACCACCCGTTCCTGGGCGCGGCCGTGGAACTGCCGGACGCCGGCGGCCACCTGCTCACCGGGATGCTCTCCCTGCAGGCCCACCCCTGGCTGGCCGACCACGCGGTGCTGGGCACCGTCCTGCTGCCGGGCACGGCCTTCGTGGAACTGGCCGCCCACGCCGCGGCCGAGACCGGCTGCGACCTGGTCGAGGAACTCACCCTGCAGGCACCCCTCGTACTGCCCGAGCACGGCGGCGTCGCGCTCCAGGTCCTGGTCGGCGCCCAGGACGACTCCGGCCGCCGGCCGCTGAGCGTGCATTCGCGGGCCGGTGACGGACCCTGGTTGCGCAACGCCACCGGTGTCCTCGCCACCGGCGCGACCCCCGCCGAGACCGACCTCGGTATCTGGCCGCCGGCCGACGCGCAGCCGGTGGACCTGGACGACTTCTACGGCCGGCTGGCGGACCTCGGCCTCAGCTACGGTCCGGCCTTCCAAGGACTGCGCGCCGCCTGGCGCGGCAACGACGCGGTCTACGCCGAACTCGCCGTGGCCGACGGGACGGACACCGACGCGTTCGGCCTGCACCCGGCCCTGCTCGACTCCGCGCTGCACGCACTGGGCGCGGGCGGCCTCGTACCGGCCGCCGACGGGCCCCTGCTGCCCTTCGCGTGGTCCCGCGTCACCCTGCGCGGAACCGGAGCGGCCGCCCTGCGGGTGCGGCTCGCCCCGGCCGGCGGCGACACCGTACGGCTGGAGGCCGCCGACGACACGGGCCGCTCCGTCGTGTCGGTGGAGTCGCTGACACTGCGCCCGGTGTCGGTCGAGCACCTGCGGACCAACTCCCGGGACGCCCTGTTCACCGAGGAGTGGGCACCGCTCGCCGCCCCGTCGGACGCGCCCACCCCGACCCTGCGCTTCTACGACGACACGGCCGCCCTCCTCGCCGCTCCCGAGACGGAGACGGGGGCGGAGGCCGCGACGGACGCCGTCGTCGTCCCCTGCCCGGCCGGGCAGGGCGCCGACGCCGAACGGCTCCGCGACGTCCTCGCCGAGGTGCTCCGGCTCGTCCAGTGGTGGCTCTCCGAGGACCGCGCACCCCGCCTGGTGCTGTTGTCCCGGGGCGCGGTCGCCGCGGGGGACGGCCCGGCGCAGGACGACCCGGTGCACGCGGCCGTGTGGGGCCTGATCCGCTCGGCGCAGTCGGAGAACCCGGACCGCGTCGTCCTCCTCGACCTCGACCCCGGCCTCGGCATCGACGCCGGCGCCGAAGCGGAGCGGACCGCGGCGACCGCCGTCCGCCGGCTCGTCGCCTCCGAAGAGCCGCAGGCGGCACTGCGCGGTGACGTACTCCTGCTGCCCCGGCTCGCCAGGGCGGCCACCGACGCCCCGCGGACCGGCCCCGGCTTCGGAACCGGCACGGTCCTGGTGACCGGCGCCTCCGGCGCCCTGGGCAGCCTCGTCGCCCGGCACCTGGTCACCGAGCACGGAGTGCGCAGCCTGCTGCTGCTCAGCCGGCGCGGCGCGACCGCCGACGGCGCAGCCGAACTCCAGGCGGAACTGACCGCCGCGGGCGCCGAGGTGCGCTGGGCGGCCTGCGACGCGGCCGACCGGGACGCCCTCGCCGAGGCGCTGTCCGGCACGGAAGTGACGGCCGTGGTGCACACGGCCGGCGTCCTGGACGACGGTGTGATCGCCTCGCTCACCCCGGAGCGGCTGGAGACGGTGCTGCGCCCCAAGGCGGACGCGGTGCTCAACCTGCACGAACTGGCGGGTGACGTGTCCGCGTTCGTGCTCTTCTCCTCGCTCGCGGGCACCCTCGGCACGCCCGGCCAGGCCAACTACGCCGCGGCCAACGCATACCTGGACTCCTTCGCCCGGTTCCGCCGGGCCCAGGGCCTGCCCGCCGTGTCACTGCCCTGGGGCCTGTGGCAGCGCACCGGTGCCATGACCGAGGACCTCGGCGGCACCGACCGGAACCGGCTCTCCCGCGGCGGCGTGCTGCCCTTGTCCGACGAGGACGGCCTGGAACTCCTCGACGCCGCGCTCACGCTGGAAGAGCCCCTGGTGGTGGCGGCACGGCTGGACCTCGCCGCCCTACGGAACGCTGCCACCCCGGTGCCTCCATTGCTCAGGGCGCTCGTCGGCGGCCGGCCGCGCCGTACCGACCGGGCGGCCTCCGTACCGCTGGCGCAGCGGATCGCGGGCCTGCCCGAGAGCGAGCGCGCGGAAGCCGTACTGGACCTCGTACGGTCCGAGGCCGCCGCCGTCCTCGGACACAGCTCGGCCAAGGCCGTCCAACCCGACCACGCCTTCGGCGAACTCGGCTTCGACTCGCTGACCGCGGTGGAGCTGCGCAACCGGATGAACCGGGCCACCGGACTGCGCCTGCCCGCGACGCTGATCTTCGACCACCCGACGCCCGCGGCGCTCGCGCAGCACATCCTCAAGGACCTCCCCGGCGGCGCGGCGGGGACGGCACCCGTCTTCGACGAGCTGGACCGCCTGGCCGCGGCCCTGGACGGCGCCGGCGCGGGCGACGTCGACAACGTCACCCGGACCCGGATCAACATGCGTCTTCAGGCGCTGCTCGCCCGCTGGAACGGGGACGGGCCGGCCGATGCGGGAGACGACGGCACGACCGGGACCGGGCACGACCTCAGCTCGGCGAGCGACGAGGAGCTGTACGACCTGCTCGATGACGAACTCGGCATCTCCTGAACTGGGCAAGGCCACAAAGGGGCGGGCAACATCGATGATGAACGAAGACAAGCTCCGGGACTACCTCAAGCGGGCCACCACCGACCTGCGGCAGGCCCGGCGGCGGGTGCGCGAGCTGGAGGCCCTCGGCCAGGAGCCGATCGCCATCGTGGGCATGGGCTGCCGGTTCCCCGGCGGCGTCGGCTCCCCCGAGGAGCTGTGGCGGCTGCTGGCCGAGGGCACGGACGCCGTCTCGGACTTCCCCGACGACCGCGGCTGGGACCTCGACGCGCTCTACGACCCCGACCCCGACCGGCCCGGCACGGTCTACACCCGGCAGGGCGGCTTCCTGCGTGACGCGGCCGACTTCGACGCCGACTTCTTCGGCATCTCGCCGCGCGAGGCGCTGGCCATGGACCCGCAGCAGCGGCTGCTGCTGGAGACGTCATGGGAGGCCTTCGAGCACGCGGGCATCGACCCCGCGGATCTGCGGGGCAGCCGCACCGGCGTCTTCGCCGGGCTGATGTACCACGACTACGGCTTCACGCCCGGCGTCCTCCCCGAGGGGGTCGAGGGGCTGATGAGCACCGGCAACTCCGGCAGCGTCGCTTCCGGCCGGATCGCCTACACCTTCGGCTTCGAAGGGCCCGCGGTCACCGTCGACACCGCCTGCTCGTCCTCCCTCGTCGCCCTGCACCTCGCCGTGCAGGCGCTGCGAGCCGGCGAGTGCTCCATGGCGCTCGCCGGCGGCGTCACGGTCATGGCGGGTCCGAGCGCCTTCGTGGAGTTCAGCCGCCAGCGCGGGCTCGCCCCCGACGGCCGCTGCAAGTCCTTCGCGGCCGCGGCGGACGGCGCGTCCTGGTCCGAGGGCGCCGGCCTGCTGCTCGTGGAGCGGCTGCGGGACGCCCGCCGGCTCGGCCACCAGGTGCTCGCGGTGGTCCGGAGCAGCGCGGTGAACCAGGACGGCGCGTCCAACGGCCTGACCGCGCCCAACGGTCCCTCGCAGCAACGCGTGATCCTCGAAGCGCTGGCCGGCGCCCGGCTGTCCGCCGAGGAGGTCGACGCCGTCGAGGCACATGGCACCGGCACGCCTCTCGGTGACCCGATCGAGGCGCAGGCGCTGCTGGCGACCTACGGGCAGGAGCGCGACCGCCCGCTTCTGGTGGGCTCGCTGAAGTCCAACATCGGCCACACGCAGGCCGCGGCGGGTGTCGCGGGTGTGATCAAGATGGTGCTGGCGATGCGGCACGGCGTACTGCCGAAGACGCTGCACGTGGACGAGCCCACCCCGCGGGTGGACTGGTCGGCCGGCTCGGTCGGGCTGCTGACCGAGGCGACCGCGTGGCCGGCTACGAACCGTCCTCGCCGGGCGGGGGTCTCGTCGTTCGGGATCAGCGGCACCAACGCGCACGTCATCCTCGAAGAGGCGCCGGTGGAGGCGCCGGAGGAGGCCCCTCAGGAGCAGGCGCCCGACCCCGAGCCGGCGGCCGGGGAGGCGGCGGTTCCTGCCGGGGAGCGGACGCGGACGAAGGCCGCGGTGGTGCCGTGGGTGCTCTCCGCGAAGACCGGACAGGCGCTGCGGGCGCAGGCGCGGCGACTGCTGTCGTCCGTGGACCTGGCCACCGCGGCACCGGCCGACGTGGCGTTCTCGCTGGCCGCCAATCGCTCGGCGCTGGAGCACCGCGCGGCGGTCGTCGGCGCCGACGAGGAGGAGCTGCTCGCCGGCCTGGCCGCCCTTGCGGCGGGCGAGCCCGCGGCACAGGTGGTGACGGGGCGGGCCGCGTCCGACCAGGGCAAGGTCGGTTTCCTGTTCTCGGGTCAGGGTTCGCAGCGGGTGGGGATGGGGCGTGAGCTGTATGCGGCGTTCCCGGTGTTCGCGGCGGCTTATGACGAGGTGTGTGCGCATCTCGATGTGGTGCTCGACGTGGACGAGGAGGAGCTGAACCGGACGGGGGCGGCGCAGCCGGCGTTGTTCGCGGTGGAGGTGGCGCTGTTCCGGCTGCTGGAGTCGTGGGGTGTGCGCCCGGACTATGTGGCCGGGCATTCGGTGGGTGAGGTCGCGGCCGCGCATGTGGCGGGGGTGTTGTCGCTGGAGGATGCCGCGGCGCTGGTGTCGGCGCGGGCCCGGTTGATGCAGGCGCTGCCGGAGGGCGGGGCGATGGTTGCGGTCCAGGCATCCGAGGAGGAGGTGCTGCCGCATCTGGCCGAGGGTGTGGGTGTCGCGGCCATCAACGGGCCGCGGTCGGTGGTGGTCTCGGGTGCCGAGGCGGTGGTCCTCGCCATCGGTGAGGTGTTCCGGGAGCAGGGCCGCAAGACCTCCCGGCTGAAGGTGAGTCATGCGTTCCACTCGCCGCTGATGGAGCCGATGCTGGCGGAGTTCGGTGAGGTGGTCGCCGGGCTGTCGTTCGAGCAGCCGCGGATTCCGGTGGTGTCCAACCTCACCGGGCGGCTGGTCGAGTCGTACACGCCGGAGTACTGGGTCGAGCACGTCCGCGAGGCTGTCCGCTTCGCCGACGGCATCGCGACGCTGCACGAGCTGGGTGTGGGCACGTTTGTGGAGATCGGGCCGGGGGGTGTCCTGAGCGCCCTCGCCCAGGGCTGCTTCGACGGCGACGCGGACGTCGTCACCGTGCCCGTCCTGCGGGCCGACCGCCCCGAGGAGCAGGCCGTCGTCACCGCCCTCGCCGACCTGCACGTGCACGGGCACGAAGTGGACTGGCGCGCCTTCTTCCCGGGTGCCCGCCGCGTCGACCTGCCCACCTACGCCTTCCAGCGCGAGCGCTACTGGCTCGAAGGCCTGGCCGTGACCGACGTCTCCTCGGCAGGCCTGGACTCCGCCGGTCACGCCCTGCTCGGCGCCGTGGTGGAGACCGCCGGGACGCAGGAGGTGCTG
The DNA here is from genome assembly GCF_014650915.1 of Streptomyces poonensis. Lineage (GTDB taxonomy): Bacteria > Actinomycetota > Actinomycetes > Streptomycetales > Streptomycetaceae > Streptomyces > Streptomyces poonensis. The sequence continues at coordinate 17,029 of NZ_BMVW01000034.1, forward strand.
TTCACCGGCCGGCTGTCCCCGGCCGAGCTGCCCTGGATCGCGGAGCACACCGTCAGTGGCGTGCCGGTGCTCCCGGTCGCCGCGTTCGTGGAGCTCGCCCTGTCCGCGGGCCGGCGTACCGGATTCCCGTACCTGACCCGGCTCGACGTGGACGCCCCTCTGGTTCTGGCCGAACACGGTGCCGTCCGCATCCAGGTGCGGATCGGCGTGGCCGACGACCCCGGGCGGCGCTCGGTGCGCGTCTTCAGCCGGTCCGCCGCGGCCGGTACCGGTGAGGCGTGGGTCTGCCACACCACCGGGGAACTGACCCGGGACGCTCCGGCGCCGGAGCTCGACCTGACGGCTTGGCCGCCGGCCGGCGCGGAAGCGGTGGACGTCGCCGGCCGCCCGGGCCTGCGCGCCGCCTGGCGCGCCGGGGACGAGCTGTACGCCGAGGCCGAACTGCCCGCCACGGAGCGGAATCGGGCGGACCGCTACACCCTGCACCCCGTACTCCTGGACGCCGCCCTCGGCCTGATGGCGCCGGACCGGGCCGCGGACCCCGGCGTGTTCCTTCTGCCCCACGCCTGGAGCGGCATGTCCGTGCACACGCCCGGACCCGGCGCCGTACGCATACGCGTCCGGCCCACCGGCGACGGGACGGTGGCGCTCGAGCTGTCCGGGGCCGACGGTTCTCCCGTCGCCTCGGCCACCTCCGTCCGGACCCGGACGATGACCGCGCAGCAGGTGCTGGCCTCGCGCGTGGCGCACCAGGACTGGATGTTCGAGATCGACTGGGTCGAGCACACCGCGGCCCCTGCCACCGCACCCGCCTCCGGAGCCGGCTGGGCCGTACTCGGCGACGAGGGCTCCCACGCGGACATCGGCGCGCTCCGCGAGGCGGTCGACGGCGGTGCGGCCGTGCCCGCCCACGTCCTCCTGCCCTGCGCCCCGAGCGACGGCGACGCCGCCGCGGCCACCCGCGGGACGCTGGCCGAGGTGTTGTCGGCCGTCCAGGACTGGGTCGCCGACGAGCGGTTCTCCGACGCGCGGCTCGTGGTGATGACATGCGGAGGCGCCGGACCGGACGGCCCGGCGGTGGATCCCGCGCACGTCGCGGTCTCCGGCCTGGTGAAGGCGGCCCAGGCCGAGCACCCGGACCGGCTCCTGCTCGTGGACACGGATGATTCGGACGACTCGTCCTCGTACGACGGCACGGACCCGGACTCGGCCGGCGGCCTGGATCCGGCGCTGGCCGCGGCGCTCGCCGCGCTGGACGAGCCACAGGCCGCGGTGCGCGACGGCAAGCTCCTCGTGCCGCGCCTCGCCCGGATCAGCCCGCCCGCGGAGCCCGCCGGACCCGCGTGGGACCCCGAGGGAACCGTACTGCTCACCGGTGCGACCGGTGGCCTGGGACTGTCACTCGCGCGGCACCTCGTCGTCGAACGCGGAGCCCGCAGGCTGCTGCTGGCCAGCCGCCGCGGCCCCGCGGCCGAGGGTGTCGCAGAGCTCGTCACCGAGCTCTCCGGGCTGGGCGCGCACGTCGACGTGGCCGCCTGCGACATCGCGGACCGCCAAGCCCTCGCCGAGCTGCTGGCCTCGGTACCGGCTGAGCATCCGCTGGTGGCCGTCGTGCACGCGGCGGCGGCCCTGGACGACGGTGTCGTCACCGCCCTGACCCCGGAGCGTCTGGACATCGTGCTGCGGCCGAAGGTCGACGGCGCGCTGCACCTGCACGAGCTGACGAAGGACCTGGACCTGTCGGCGTTCGTGCTCTTCTCCTCCCTGGCCGGCGTCCTGGGCAGCGCGGGCGCGGCGAGCTACGCCGCCGCCAACGCCTTCCTGGACGGGCTGGCGCGCCGGCGCCGGGCCGCGGGCCTGCCCGGCACCTCGCTGGCATGGGGCCTGTGGACGGACAACGGCGGCATGGGCGACCGGATCACCGACGCCGACCGCGACCGGATGGGACGGTCCGGAGTCGTGCCGTTCACCCCGGCCGAGGGACTGGCCCTGTTCGACGCCGCCCTCACCGTGGACCGGCCGGTGCTCGTCCCGGTCCGGCTGGACGTACCGCAGCTGCGTGCCATGGCCCGCGCCGGCATGCTGCCCGCCGTCTTCCGCGGCCTCGCCGGCGACACCGGCTCCCCGGCCGACGCCGCCGAGGGAACCGGCGCCACGCCCCTGGCGGCCCGGCTCGCCGGAATGCCGGAAGCCGATCAGGAGAAGGCACTGCTGGAGCTGGTACGTCATCAGGCGGCAGCGGCCCTCGGCCACGTCGACGCCTCCCGTGTCGAGCCCACCACCGCCTTCCGCGACATCGGCTTCGACTCCCTGACCGCCGTGGAGCTGCGCAACCGGCTCAAGGCCGCGACCGGCCTGCGGCTCAAGCCCACCCTGGTCTTCGACCACCCCAACCCCGTCGCCATCGCCCGGCTCCTCCACAAGGACCTGCTGCTGGACTCGGCCGCCGAGGCCCCGCCCGTGCTCGCCGAGCTGGACCGGCTGGAGGAGCAGCTCGCCGCTCTGGCCCCGCAGGACGCGCTGCGGGACAAGGTCACCGCCCGGCTCAAGGCGCTGCTCTGGAAGTGGACCGACACCCGCCACGACGCGGCGGCCGACGACGCGGGCCCCGGCACCGGAAGCGAGCTCGACCGGCTCGACGCCGCCACCGACGACGAGATGTTCGACCTCATCGACCAAGAACTCGGCTCCCTCTGACCTCTGTCACGCACTGCTACCGAGGACGTAAAACATGTCGAACGACGACAAGCTCAGGGACTACCTCAAGCGCGTGATGGTGGACCTGCGGCAGACCCGCAGGCAGCTGGGTGAGCTGGAGGCGAAGGACACCGAGCCCATCGCCATCGTCGGAATGGCCTGCCGCTACCCGGGCGGCGTCGGCTCCCCCGAGGACCTGTGGCAGCTGGTGGCCTCCGGCGGCGACGGCGTGTCCGGGTTCCCCACCGACCGCGGCTGGGACCTGGACGCCATCCACGACCCCGAGCCGGGGAAGACGGGCCGCACCTACGTGCGCGAGGGTGGCTTCCTCCACGACGCCGGCGAGTTCGATCCCGCGTTCTTCGGCATCTCGCCCCGTGAGGCCCTGGTCATGGACCCGCAGCAGCGGCTGCTCCTGCAGACCTCCTGGGAGGCCTTCGAACGGGCGGGCATCGACCCCGTCACCGCACGCGGCAGCCGGACCGGCGTGTTCGTCGGCACCAACGGTCAGGACCACGCCTACCTCCAGCGGCCCGACGCCGACATCGAGGCCCACCTCGTCACCGCGAACACCGCCGCCGTGGTGTCCGGCCGCATCTCCTACGCCCTCGGCCTCGAAGGCCCGGCGGTCACCGTCGACACGGCCTGCTCCTCCTCGCTGGTGGCGCTCCACCTGGCCGCCCAGGCGCTGCGCCGCGGCGAGTGCTCGCTCGCCCTGGCCGGCGGTGTCACCGTGATGGCCACGCCGAACACCTTCATCGCGTTCAGCGCGCAGCGTGGCCTGTCGCCCGACGGCCGCTGCCGCGCGTTCTCCTCGACCGCCGACGGCACGGGCATGTCCGAAGGCGTCGGCGTGCTCCTGCTGGAGCGGCTGTCCGACGCCCGCCGGCTCGGCCACGACGTGCTCGCCGTCATCCGCGGCAGCGCGGTCAACCAGGACGGCGCCTCCAACGGCCTCACGGCCCCGAACGGCCCGTCGCAGGAGCGTGTGATCCGGCAGGCACTGGAGAACGCGCGCCTCACCGCCTCACAGGTCGACGCGGTCGAGGCGCACGGCACGGCCACCACCCTCGGCGACCCGATCGAGGCCGAGGCACTGCTCGCCACGTACGGCCAGGAGCGTGAGGACGACCGGCCGCTGTGGCTGGGGTCCGTCAAGTCCAACTTCGGCCACACGCAGGCGGCCTCCGGTGTCGCCGGTGTGATCAAGATGGTGATGGCCATCCGCAACGGCGTCCTGCCGCAGACGCTGCACGTGGAGGAGCCGACGGATCAGGTCGACTGGTCCTCGGGCGGCGTCAGACTGCTGACCGAGGCCGTCCAGTGGCCCGAGTCCGGCCACCCGCGCCGCGCCGCCGTCTCGTCCTTCGGCGTGAGCGGCACCAACGCCCACACGATCATCGAGCAGGCCCCGGCCTCCGAGGAGGAGCCCGCCGCCGAACCGGCCGGCGCCCCGGTTGCCGGCGCGCTGCCGTGGGTACTGTCGGCGAGGAGCGAGGCGGCACTGCGGGCCCAGGCGCAGCGCCTGCTCTCCTTCCTCGAGGACGACCGCGGCGGTTCCGGCCGTTCACCGGCCGACATCGGCTTCTCCCTCGCCACCACCCGCACCGCCTGGGACCGCCGGGCGGCCGTCGTCGGAGAGAGCCCGGAGGCACTCACCGAAGCCGTGAGGGCACTGGCGTCCGGCACCCCGTCGGCGGCCGTCGTCCGGAACGCGGCCCGCCTCGGTGGCAAGGTCGGTTTCCTGTTCTCGGGTCAGGGGTCGCAGCGGGTGGGGATGGGGCGTGAGCTG
>NZ_BMVW01000035.1 GCF_014650915.1 Streptomyces poonensis
TGAGGTGGTCGCCGGGCTGTCGTTCGAGCAGCCGCGGATTCCGGTGGTGTCCAACCTGACGGGGCGGCTGGTCGGGGCGTATTCGCCGGAGTACTGGGTGGAGCATGTGCGGGAGGCGGTGCGGTTCGCCGACGGCATCGCGACGCTGCACGAGCTGGGTGTGGGCACGTTCGTGGAGATCGGGCCGGGGGGTGTCCTGAGCGCCCTCGCCCAGGGCTGCTTCGACGGCGACGCGGACGTCGTCACGGTGCCCGTCCTGCGGGCCGACCGCCCCGAGGAGCAGGCCGTCGTCACCGCCCTCGCCGACCTGCACGTCCACGGAATCTCCCCGGACTGGCAGGTGCTCTTCCCGGGTGCCCGCCGCGTCGACCTGCCGACCTACGCCTTCCAGCGCGAGCGCTACTGGCTCGACGCGCCCGGGCCGGCGACCGCCGGTGCCCCGGAGACGCTGGACGCCGAGTTCTGGGACTCCGTGGAGAGCGAGGACCCCGCGTCCCTCGGTGCGCTTCTCGGACTGCAGCCCGCCGATCTGGACGTCGTGGTGCCCAGGCTGTCCGCCTGGCGCCGGCAGCGGCGCGAGCAGTCCGTCGCCGACGGCCGGCGTTACCGGATCACCTGGCAGCCGCTCCGTGACCCGGCCGGGGCCGCGCCGTCGGGGACCTGGCTCCACGTGGTTTCCGAGGAGACCGCGTGGACCGAGGCGATCCGCGCCGGGCTCACGGAACTCGGTATCACGCTCGAGCCGTTCGCCGTGGCCGACGGCACCGGCCGCGAAGCGCTCGCCCGGGCTCTGGCCGATGCCGGGCATGAGCAGGTGGACGGTGTCCTGTTCGCCGCACCACCAGCACGGGAGGAAGGCGGTACGAAGGCCCTCAAGCGGCTCGTCCTGCTTCTCCAAGCCCTCGGCGACGCTGGGATCGAGGCTCCCCTCTGGTGCCTGACCAGCGGCGCGGTGACGACCGGTACGGCCGATGCGCTCACCGACCCCGCCCTCGCCCAGCTGTGGGGCCTCGGCAGGATCGTCGCCCTGGAACAGCCGCAGCGCTGGGGCGGTCTCATCGACCTGCCTGCCGAGCCCGACCCCCGCTCGCTGGAGCGCCTGGCCGGCCTGCTGCACCAGCGCGACGAGGACCAGCTCGCCGTACGGGCTTCCGGCGTGTCCGGCCGCCGCCTCGTGCGTGCGCCGCAGAGCGCGGCACCCGTGGACGCACCCTGGACGCCGCGCGGCACCGTTCTCGTGACCGGTGGTACGGGTGCGCTGGGCGGACACGTGGCCCGCTGGCTCGCCGGAGCCGGCGCCGAGCACCTGCTCCTCCTCAGCCGCCGGGGCCCCGAGGCCCCGGGCATCTCCGGACTCCGCGCGGATCTGGAGGAGCTGGGCGTCCGGGTCACCGTCGCGGCATGCGACGCGTCCGACCGCGACGCGCTCTCCGAGGTCTTCGCCCGGCACACGGTGAACGCTGTGGTGCATACCGCCGGCGTGCTCGAGGACGGGCTGGTCGAAGCGCTCACACCCGAGAGCCTCGACCATGTGCTGCGCCCCAAGGCGGACGCGGCACTGCACCTGCACGAGCTGACGCGGGACCGCCACGATCTCGACGCCTTCGTCCTCTTCTCCTCGATGACGGGTGTCTGGGGCAACGCCGGCCAGGGCGCCTACGGTGCCGCGAACGCCTTCCTCGACGCCCTCGCCGAGCACCGCAGGGCGCAGGGCCTGCCCGCGCTGGCCGTCGCGTGGGGGCCCTGGGCGGACGGCGGCATGGCCGACGGAGCCGTCGGTGACCATCTGCGGCGGCGCGGCGTACGGCCGATCGGGGCCCTTCCCGCCATCTCCGTACTGCACGGCGCACTGACCCACGGCGAGACCGCCGTGACCGTCGCGGACGTCGACTGGGACCGCTTCGTCCAGGCCTTCGCCGACATGCGCCCCTGCCCGCTGCTGCTCGGCGTGCCCGAGGCCCGCACGGCACTCGACGTTCGCGCGCAGGCCGTGCGTAACGCCGATGTGCCCGCGTCCGCGCTGGTCCAGCGCCTTCGCGAGGTCGCGCCGGGGGAGCAGGGTCGCATCCTGCTGAACCTGGTCCGCGAGCAGGCCGCCCTGGTGCTCGGCCACACGGGCAAGGGCGCCTTCGACGCCGACCGGACGTTCCGTGAGACGGGCTTCGACTCGCTCACCGCCGTCGAACTGCGGCACCGGCTCAACTCGGTCACCGGGCTCAAGTTGCCCGCGACCCTCGTCTTCGATCACCCGACCCCCGCTGTCCTCGCCCGCCATCTGGGCGAGGAGCTCCTCGGCCGACAGGACCCGGCGGCGGACGCCCCGCATGCGACGGCCGCCGTATCCGACGAGCCCCTTGCGATCGTCAGCATGAGCTGCCGCTTCCCCGGCGGCGTCGAGTCGCCGGAGGACCTGTGGGAGTTGATCGGCTCCGGCCGGGACGCGATGTCCGGCTTCCCCACCGACCGCGGCTGGGACCTCGACGCGCTCTACGACCCCGATCCCGACCGGTCCGGCAAGACGTACGCGCGTGAGGGCGGCTTCATCGAGGGCGCCGACCGCTTCGACGCCGGTCTCTTCGGGATCTCGCCGCGTGAGGCGCTGGCGATGGACCCGCAGCAGCGGCTGCTGCTGGAGACCGCCTGGGAGGCCTTCGAGCGCGCAGGCATCGCCCCCGAGTCCGTCCGCGCCAGCCGCACCGGTGTCTTCATCGGCACCAACGGCCAGGACTACGCCAATGGGCTGCGCAACGCGCCCGAGGAGATCGAGGGGTATGCGCTCACCGGCAAGGCGGCCTCGGTCGTCTCCGGACGCATCTCCTACACGTTCGGGCTGGAGGGTCCGGCGGTCACGGTGGACACGGCGTGCTCGTCGTCGCTGGTGGCCCTGTACCTCGCCGCGCAGGCGCTGCGCAGCGGCGAGTGCACGATGGCCTTGGTCGGGGGCGTGACCGTGATGACCACGCCGGACCTGTTCGTGGAGTTCAGCCGGCAGCGGGGGCTGTCGGCGGACGGCCGGTGCAAGGCGTTCGCGGCCGGTGCCGACGGCACGGGCTGGGGCGAGGGCGTCGGCCTGCTGCTGGTGGAGCGGCTGTCCGACGCCGAGCGCAATGGCCATCAGGTGCTGGCGGTGGTCCGTGGCACGGCGGTGAACCAGGACGGTGCGTCGAACGGTCTGACGGCCCCGAACGGCCCGTCGCAGCAGCGGGTGATCCGGCAGGCCCTGGCCAACGCCGGACTTGCGCCGGGCGATGTGGACGCGGTGGAGGCGCACGGCACGGGCACGAGGCTGGGTGACCCGATCGAGGCCCAGGCGTTGCTCGCCACGTACGGCGAGGAGCACTCCGACGACCGGCCAATGTGGCTGGGGTCCGTCAAGTCCAACATCGGCCACACGCAGGCCGCCGCGGGTGTCGCCGGTGTGATCAAGATGGTGATGGCGCTGCGGCACGGTGTCCTGCCCCGAACGCTCCATGTGGACGAGCCGACGCCACACGTGGACTGGTCGACGGGTGCCGTGCGGCTGCTGACCGAGCCGGTGCCCTGGCCCGGGACCGAGGGCCCCCGCAGGGCCGCGGTCTCGTCGTTCGGCATCAGCGGCACCAACGCGCACACGATCATCGAGGAAGCACCCGCAGCGGCCGTGACCGAGCCGGACCGTGAGCACACCCCGGCGCCCGTGCCCTGGGTTCTGTCGGCGAGAAGCGACGTGGCTCTGCGGGCCCAGGCGGAACGTCTGACGGCCCTCGTGACCGACGACATGTCACCCCTCGACGTCCTCGACATCGGGTTCTCGTCGGCCACGACGCGTTCGGCGTTGGAGTACCGGGCCGCGGTGGCCGGCACCGACCCGGCGGAACTGCGCGCGGGGCTGGCGGCCCTCGCGGTCGGCGCCCCGGCGGTGAACGTCGTCGCCGGACGCGCCAACCGGATGGGCAAGGTCGGTTTCCTGTTCTCGGGTCAGGGTTCGCAGCGGGTGGGGATGGGGCGTGAGCTGTATGCGGCGTTCCCGGTGTTCGCGGCGGCTTATGACGAGGTGTGTGCGCATCTCGATGTGGTGCTCGACGTGGACGAGGAGGAGCTGAACCGGACGGGTTGCGCGCAGCCGGCGCTGTTCGCGGTCGAGGTGGCGCTGTTCCGGCTGCTGGAGTCGTGGGGTGTGCGGCCGGATTATGTGGCCGGGCATTCGGTGGGTGAGATCGCGGCCGCGCATGTGGCGGGGGTGTTGTCGCTGGAGGACGCCGCGACGCTGGTCTCCGCCCGCGCGCGGCTGATGCAGGCGCTGCCCGAGGACGGGGCGATGGTTGCGGTCCAGGCATCCGAGGAGGAGGTGCTGCCGCACCTGGCCGAGGGTGTGGGTGTCGCGGCCATCAACGGGCCGCGGTCGGTGGTGGTCTCGGGTGCCGAGGCGGCGGTCCTCGCCATCGGTGAGGTGTTCCGGGAGCGGGGCCGCAAGACGTCCCGGCTGAAGGTGAGTCATGCGTTCCACTCGCCGTTGATGGAGCCGATGCTGGCGGAGTTCGGTGAGGTGGTCGCCGGGCTGTCGTTCGAGCAGCCGCGGATTCCGGTGGTGTCCAACCTGACGGGGCGGCTGGTCGAGGCGTACTCGCCGGAGTACTGGGTGGAGCACGTCCGCGAGGCGGTGCGGTTCGCCGACGGCATCGCGACGCTGCACGAGCTGGGCGTGACCACGTTCGTGGAGATCGGCCCCGGCGGCGTCCTCAGCGCCCTCGCCCAGGGCTGCTTCGAGGACGGTACGGACGTCGTCACCGTGCCCGTCCTGCGGGCCGACCGCCCCGAACCTCAGGCGATCACCACCGCGTACGCCCAACTGCACGTGCACGGGCACGAAGTGGACTGGCGCGCCTTCTTCCCGGGTGCCCGCCGCGTCGACCTGCCGACCTACGCCTTCCAGCGCGAGCGCTACTGGCTCGATGCCCCCGCCTCCGCTGCCGGCGACATGCGCGCGGTGGGCCAGGGCCAGGCCGGTCACCCGTTCCTGGGTGCTGCCGTGCCGCTGGCGGACGGCGACGGACACCTGTTCACCGGGCGGCTCTCGACCCACACGCTTCCGTGGCTGGTGGACCACGTCGTCGCCGGGGTCGCGCTCCTGCCGGGAACCGCGTTCGTCGAGCTGGCGATCGCCGCTGCCGACACGGTGGGCTGCGACCTGTTGGAAGAACTGACGCTGGAGACACCGCTGCTCGTGCCCGAGCGCGGCGGCGTCGCCCTGCAGGTGCGCGTCGGTGCCGACGACGGCTCGGGCCGCAGACCGCTGACCGTGCACTCACGGAGCGAGGCCGGTGACGCGCACGCCCACGAGGACGACCGCGAGCGGCCATGGGTCCGGCACGCGTCCGGCTCACTGACCGTCGCCGCAGCAGCGGAGCCCGGGGAGGGCTCGCTCGCCGCGTGGCCGCCCGCCGGTGCCGAACCGGTCGACGTCGACGGCTTCTACGACCGCCTCGCCGGTATGCGGCTCGACTACGGTCCCCTCTTCCAGGGGCTGCGCGCCGCATGGCAGAGCGGGGACGACTTCTTCGCCGAGGTGGAGCTGCCCGACGCGGAGGGGACGGACGCGGCCGCCTATGGTCTGCACCCCGCGCTGTTCGACGCTGCCCTGCACACCGTCTGGCTGGGCGCGGTCGAGCCCGAGGCCGGAACGGGCAACGGACTGCTGCCGTTCGCCTGGAGCGGTGTGCGCCTGACGGCTGCCGGCGCCTCCGGCCTGCGGGTGAAGGTCTCGCGCACCGGCTCCTCGACGGTGGCGCTGACGCTGGCCGACGGTACCGGTGAGCCGGTCGCGCAGGTCGGCTCGCTGACGCTGCGGCCGGTGCCCGCCGACCAGTTGCGCGGTGGTTCCGGAACCGGTGACACCGTCTTCGGCCTGGAGTGGGTGCCGACCGCTCTGCCGTCCGCGCCGGGTGGCGTGAATATCGAGACGTACGAGGACCTCGCCGCCCTCCGGGCCACCGGCGCACCGGCGGAAACCGTGGCCGGAGCCCCGGCCGATGCCGTGGTCGTGCCCTGCCCGACCGGGACGGGCGCCGACCTGGCCACCCGGGTCCACGAGGTCGGCCACGCCGTGCTGGACCTGCTGCAGTGGTGGCTGGCCGAGGAGCGCTCCGCCCGTTTGGTGCTGGTCACGCGCACGAACGACCTGGCCCAGTCGGCAGTCCGCGGGCTGGTGCGCTCGGTGCAGAGCGAGAACCCCGACCGCGTCGTGCTGCTCGAGGCAGCCGGAGACGCGTATGCGGACCCTGTCGGCGCTGTCGACACCGCCGCTCTCGCCCGGGTGGTTCCCGGCCTGCTCGCGTCGGGTGAACCGCAGGCCGTGGTGCACACCGACGGCGAGGTCCGGGTGCCGAGGCTGGCGCGCGTCCCCGCGCCGGACGCGGAGCCGGAGCTTCCGGGCTTCGGCACCGGCACCGTTCTGCTGACCGGCGCGTCGGGCGGGCTGGGCGGGCTGTTCGCCCGGCACCTGGTCGCCGAGCACGGCGTACGGAGCCTGCTGCTCGTCAGCCGCCGCGGCGGGGACGCGCCCGGCGCGGCCGGACTCACCGCCGAGCTGACCGCGCAGGGCGCCGACGTCACATGGGCCGCGTGCGACGTGGCCGACCGCGACGCCGTCCACGCTCTCCTGTCCGGGTCCGGGCGGAACCTGTCCGCGATCGTCCACACCGCCGGCGTGCTGGACGACGGAATCATCGGCTCGCTGACCCCGGAACGGCTGGACGCCGTGTTCCGCCCGAAGGTGGACGCGGCGCTGAACCTGCACGACCTGGCCGGTGAGCTGTGCGGCGACCTGTCCGCGTTCGTGCTGTTCTCCTCGGTCGCGGGCACCCTCGGCACGCCCGGCCAGGCGAACTACGCCGCCGCCAACACCTTCCTCGACGCCCTCGCCGAGCACCGCCGTACCATGGGCCTGCAGGCCACGTCGCTGGCCTGGGGCCTGTGGGCGCAGGACAGCGAGAGCGCCATGACCGGCGGCCTCGACCACACCGACCTCGCCCGCATCAGGCGTATGGGCCTCGCCGCGATCCCCGCGGCGGACGGCCTACGGTTGTTCGACGCGGCGCTGGCCACCGGCCGGGCGGCGGTCGTCCCGATCCGGCTCGACACCTCCGCGCTCCGTGACGGGCAGGGCCAGACCGTGCCGTCGGTCCTGCGCGGCCTGGTGCGGGTCGCACCGGCGCGGCGCACGGCGCGGACCGCGCCGAAGGGTTCGCTGGGGCAGAGGCTGGCCGGACTGCCGGAGGCCGAGCGCGAGCGGGCGGTGCTGGACCTGGTGCTCACCGAGGTCGCCGCCGTGCTCGGGCACGCCGGCGCACAGTCGGTCGGCGCCGACGACTCCTTCAAGCACATCGGGTTCGACTCGCTGACCGCCGTCGAACTGCGCAACCGGCTCAACGCGGCCGTCGGTATGCGCCTGCCCGCCACCTTGATCTTCGACTATCCGAACCCGCTCGCTCTCGCCCACCACCTCACCGCCGAGGTCACGGGCTCCGGCGAGGAGGCGGCAGCCGCGCCGGTGGCCACGGCCGCGGCCGGTGGACCGGCGGACGATCCCCTCGCGATCGTCTCCATGGCCTGCCGCTACCCCGGTGGCGTGCGGTCGCCCGAGGACCTGTGGCAGCTGGTGTTCTCCGGCGGCGACGCCGTCTCGGGCTTCCCCGAGGACCGCGGCTGGGACGTGGAGAACCTCTACAACCCCGACCCCGACCAGTGGGGCACCAGCTACACCCGGGAGGGAGGCTTCCTGCGGGACGCGGCGGACTTCGACGCCGAGTTCTTCGGGATCTCGCCGCGTGAGGCGCTGGCGATGGACCCGCAGCAGCGGCTGCTGCTGGAGACGTCGTGGGAGGCGTTCGAGCGAGCCGGGATCGACCCGGCGACGGTGCGGGGAAGCCGGACCGGAGTCTTCGCCGGCGTGATGTACCACGACTACGGCGGGCGGGTGCACACCTCGCCGGCCGGGCTGGAGGGGTACCTGGTCAACGGCAGCGCGGGCAGCATCGCCTCGGGCCGGGTCTCGTACACGTTCGGGCTGGAGGGTCCGGCGGTCACGGTGGACACGGCGTGCTCGTCGTCGCTGGTGGCGCTGCATCTGGCGGCCCAGGCGCTGCGCAGCGGTGAGTGCTCGATGGCGCTTGTGGGCGGTGTCACGGTGATGGCGACGCCGTCGACGTTCGTGGAGTTCAGCCGGCAGCGCGGGCTCGCCCCCGACGGGCGGTGCAAGGCGTTCGGGGCCGGTGCCGACGGCACCGGCTGGGCGGAGGGCGCGGGCATGCTGCTGGTGGAGCGGCTGTCCGACGCCGAGCGCAATGGCCATCAGGTGCTGGCGGTGGTCCGTGGCACGGCGGTCAACCAGGATGGCGCCTCGAACGGTCTGACGGCTCCGAACGGTCCGTCGCAGCAGCGGGTGATCCGGCAGGCGCTGGCCAACGCCGGGCTCACGCCGGGCGATGTGGACGCGGTGGAGGCGCACGGTACGGGCACGAGGCTGGGTGACCCGATCGAGGCGCAGGCGCTGCTGGCCACGTACGGTCAGGAGCGGGCGGACGGGCAGCCGCTGTGGCTGGGGTCGCTGAAGTCCAACATCGGCCACACGCAGGCGGCCGCGGGCGTCGGCGGTGTGATCAAGATGGTGATGGCGCTGCGGCACGGTGTGCTGCCGCGGACGCTGCACGCGGACGAGCCGACCCCGCACGTGGACTGGTCGGCCGGTGACGTGCGGCTGCTGACCGAGGCCGTCGACTGGCCGGAGAGCGATCGTGCCCGCCGCGCCGGTGTCTCGTCCTTCGGAGTGAGCGGCACGAATGCGCATGTCATCGTCGAGCAGGTGACGCCGAGCGAGGCGCCTGCCCGTGGCCCGGTGGCTGCGGGGCCGGTCCCGTGGGTGCTGTCGGCGAAGAGCGATGCGGCGCTGCGTGAGCAGGCGGGTCGGCTGCTGTCCTTCCTGGATGCCGAGGGTGCTGGTGTCGAGGGTTCGGGATTGCGGCCGGAGGACGTGGCGTTCTCGCTCGCGGCGTCGCGCGCGGTGCTGGAGCGGCGTACGGCGGTCGTGGGTGAGGGCTTCGCTGAGCTGCGGGACGGGTTGCAGGCGGTGGTCTCCGGGGCTGCTCCGGTGGGCGGTGCCGTGGGCGGGAAGGTCGGTTTCCTGTTCTCGGGTCAGGGTTCGCAGCGGGTGGGGATGGGGCGTGAGCTGTATGCGGCGTTCCCGGTGTTCGCGGCGGCTTATGACGAGGTGAGTGCGCATCTCGATGTGGTGCTCGACGTGGACGAGGAGGAGCTGAACCGGACGGGTTGCGCGCAGCCGGCGTTGTTCGCGGTGGAGGTGGCGCTGTTCCGGCTGCTGGAGTCGTGGGGTGTGCGGCCGGATTATGTGGCCGGGCATTCGGTGGGTGAGGTCGCGGCCGCGCATGTGGCGGGGGTGTTGTCGCTGGAGGATGCCGCGGCGCTGGTGTCCGCCCGTGCGCGGCTGATGCAGGCGCTGCCGGAGGGCGGGGCGATGGTTGCGGTCCAGGCATCCGAGGAGGAGGTGCTGCCGCATCTGGCCGAGGGTGTGGGTGTCGCGGCCATCAACGGGCCGCGCTCGGTGGTGGTCTCGGGTGCCGAGGCGGCGGTGCTCGCGGTCGCCGAGGTGTTCCGGGAGCAGGGCCGCAAGACGTCCCGGCTGAAGGTGAGTCATGCGTTCCACTCGCCGTTGATGGAGCCGATGCTGGCGGAGTTCGGCGAGGTCGTCGCCGGTCTGTCGTTCGAGCAGCCGCGGATTCCGGTGGTGTCCAACCTGACGGGGCGGCTGGTCGAGTCGTACTCGCCGGAGTACTGGGTGGAGCACGTCCGCGAGGCGGTGCGGTTCGCCGACGGCATCGCGACGCTGCACGAGCTGGGCGTGACCACGTTCGTGGAGATCGGCCCCGGGGGTGTCCTGAGCGCCCTCGCCCAGGGCTGCTTCGACGGCGACGCGGACGTCGTCACCGTGCCCGTCCTGCGGGCCGACCGCCCCGAGTCGTATGCGGTCACCGCCGCGATCGGGGTGCTGCACACCTACGGGCTCTCGCCCGACTGGCGGGCTCTCTTCCCGGGTGCCCGCCGCGTCGACCTGCCCACCTACGCCTTCCAGCGCGAGCGCTACTGGCTCGACGTTCCGCAGGCGTCCGGTGACCTCCGGGCCGTCGGCCTGGGCGCGGCGGACCATCCGCTGCTCGGTGCCGCGATCGTGACGGCCGACAGCGACAGGGTCCTGCTCACCGGGCTGCTCTCCCTCGAGACGCACCCTTGGCTCGCCGACCACGCCGTGCACGGAACCGTTCTGCTGCCCGGAACCGCGTTCGTGGAACTGGCGATCCGGGCGGGCGACGAGACCGGGTGCGGATGGATCGAGGACCTCACCCTCGAGCTTCCCCTGGTCGTGCCCGAGCGCGGCGGTGTGGTTCTCCAGGTGGCGGTCGATCCTGGGGACGAGTCGGGCCGGCGGCAGCTGAGCGTGCATTCGCGCGTCGGCGACGGTCCCTGGCTGCGGCACGCGACAGGCGTACTGTCCTCGGCAGCGGCACCGTCCGCTGCAAACCTCGGGGTGTGGCCGCCGGCGGGTGCGGAGGCCATCGACCTGACGGCGTTCTACGACGGCATGGCCGCCGCGGGCCTGGACTACGGCCCGGTCTTCCGGGGCCTGCGCTCGGTCTGGCGGGCCGGGGACGACATCTTCGCCGAGGTCGAGCTGCCGGAGGAGTCGGCCGCCGATGCGGAGGCCTTCGCGCTGCACCCGGCCCTGCTCGACGCCGCCCTGCACGCCCTGGCCGCCGGTGGGCTGGTGTCTCTGGACGACGGCCCGGCCCTGCCGTTCGCGTGGTCCGGCGTTTTCGCCCAGGCCGTCGGTGCGGCCATGGTGCGTGTGAAGCTGACGCGGAAGGCCGACGGCTCGCTGGCACTGGCCGTGGCCGACGGTGCCGGTGACCCGGTGGCCTCCGTCGAGTCGCTGTCGCTGCGTACCGTCCCTGCGGAGAACCTGCGCGGTGCCGGAGGAGGCGATCAGCTGTTCGGGCTGGAGTGGACGCCGTTCACCCTTCCTGCCGCCGCGGAACCGGCGACGATCGAGACGGTGGCGGACCTCGGCGCGTTGCGCGACATGGAAGGCGCACCCGACGCCGTCGTGGTGCCGTGCCCGACGGGGTCCGGTGAGCGGACCGCCGACCGCGTGCACAGCGCCACGCGCGAGGTGCTGGAGCTGGTGCAGTGGTGGTTGGCGCGGGAGGGTGCGGGTCGGCTGGCGTTGGTGACGTCCGCGGGTGATCTGGCGCATGCCGCGGTGTGGGGGCTGGTGCGTTCCGCACAGTCGGAGAACCCGGACCGGTTCGTGCTGGTGGAGGCCGAGGAGGTCGGTGAAGCGGTCCGGGCGCTGCCCGCGGTGCTCGCCTCCGGTGAGCCGCAGTTCGCGCTCCGTGGCGGGGAGGTGTTCGTACCGCGCCTGGTGAAGACGTCGGCGGCCACCCCGGCGGCCACGGCCGCGACCGGCACCGCGGACTTCGGCGCCGGCCCCGTCCTGCTGACCGGCGCCTCCGGTGCGCTGGGCGGGCTGTTCGCCCGGCACCTGGTCGCCGAGCACGGAGTGCGCAGCCTGCTGCTGCTCAGCCGGCGCGGCGCGGAGGCTCCCGGCGCGGTCGAGCTGGAGGCCGAGCTGACCGCGTGGGGTGCCGAGGTGCGCTGGGCGGCCTGCGACGTGGCCGACCGGGACGCCCTGGCCGAAGTGCTGTCCGGCACGGAAGTGACGGCCGTGGTGCACACGGCCGGCGTCCTGGACGACGGTGTGATCGCCTCGCTCACCCCGGAGCGGCTGGAGACGGTGCTGCGTCCCAAGGTCGACGCGGTGCTCAACCTCGACGAGCTGACGGACGGTCTGTCGGCCTTCGTCGTCTTCTCCTCGGTGTCCGGCATCCTGGGCAGCGCGGGCCAGGGCAACTACGCGGCGGCGAACACCTTCCTCGACGCCTTCGCCGAAGCCCGCCGCGCCCGGGAGCTCCCCGCCACGTCGCTGGCGTGGGGCCTGTGGGAGCAGGGTGGTGGCATGGCCGACCGGCTCGGCCAGGCGGACCTCGTCCGGCTGAAGCGGGTGGGTCTGGCCCCGATCGGCGTCGACGAGGGATTGCGGCTGTTCGACGCGGCGCTGGCCTCGGAACGGGGCGCTGTCGCCCCGCTGCGGCTGGACCTGGGCGGACTGCGGGGCACGGTGCCGCCGGTCCTGCGCGGGCTGCACGGCCCCGTACGGGGTTCCGCGCGGCGCACGGCGCAGACCGCGCCGAAGGGTTCGCCGGGGCAGGGGCTGGCCGGACTGCCGGAGGCCGAGCGCGAGCAGGCGGTGCTGGACCTGGTGCTCACCGAGGTCGCCGCCGTGCTCGGACACGCCTCGTCCCGGACCCTCCAGCCGGAACAGGCGTTCCAGGACATCGGTTTCGACTCGCTCACCTCGGTGGAGCTGCGCAACCGGCTGAACGCGGCGACCGGGCTGCGGCTCCCCGCGACCCTGGTGTTCGACCACCCGACGCCCGTCGCGCTCTCCCGCTTCCTGCTGGCACAGACACTGGGTGTACAGGAGCGGCCCGAGGCCTCGGTCGCCGCAGTGGCCGCCACGGACGAGCCGCTCGCGATCGTGGGCATGGCCTGCCGGTTCCCCGGCGACGTGCGGTCGCCCGAGGACCTGTGGCGCCTCGTCGCCTCCGGCGGCGACGCCGTCTCGGGCTTCCCAGAGGACCGCGGCTGGGACGTGGAGAACCTCTACGATCCCGACCCCGACCACTCCGGCACCTCCTACGTGCGCCACGGTGGCTTCCTGCACGAGGCCGCCGAGTTCGACCCGGCCTTCTTCGGGATCTCGCCGCGTGAGGCGCTGGCGATGGACCCGCAGCAGCGGCTGCTGCTGGAGACGTCGTGGGAGGCGTTCGAGCGGGCCGGGATCGACCCGGCGACGGTGCGGGGGAGCAGCACTGGAGTCTTCGCCGGCGTGATGTACCACGACTACGGCGGGCGAGTGAAGTCGGTTCCGGAGGGTATGGACGCCTACCTCGGCAGCGGCAGCGCGGGCAGCATCGCCTCGGGCCGGGTCTCGTACACGTTCGGGCTGGAGGGTCCGGCGGTCACGGTGGACACGGCGTGCTCGTCGTCGCTGGTGGCACTGCATCTGGCGGCCCAAGCGCTGCGCAGCGGTGAGTGCTCGATGGCCCTGGTGGGCGGGGTCACCGTGATGGCGACGCCGTCGACGTTCGTGGAGTTCAGCCGGCAGCGGGGGCTGTCGGCGGACGGCCGGTGCAAGGCGTTCGGGGCCGGTGCCGACGGCACCGGCTGGGCGGAGGGCGCGGGCATGCTGCTGGTGGAGCGGCTGTCCGACGCCGAGCGCAATGGCCATCAGGTGCTGGCGGTGGTCCGTGGCACGGCGGTCAACCAGGATGGCGCCTCGAACGGTCTGACGGCTCCGAACGGTCCGTCGCAGCAGCGGGTGATCCGGCAGGCGCTGGCCAACGCCGGGCTCACGCCGGGCGATGTGGACGCGGTGGAGGCGCACGGTACGGGCACGAGGCTGGGTGACCCGATCGAGGCGCAGGCGCTGCTGGCCACCTACGGGCAGGAGCGGCCGGAGGACCGGCCGTTGTGGCTGGGGTCGCTGAAGTCGAACATCGGTCATGCGCAGGCGGCCGCGGGTGTCGGCGGTGTGATCAAGATGGTGATGGCGCTGCGGCACGGCGTGCTGCCGCGGACGTTGCACGTGGACGAGCCGACCCCGCACGTGGACTGGTCGGCGGGTGACGTGCGGCTGCTGACGGAGGCCGTCGACTGGCCGGAGATCGATCGTGCCCGCCGGGCCGGTGTCTCGTCGTTCGGTATCAGCGGCACCAACGCCCACGTGATCATCGAACAGGCCCCCGCCCCGGTCGAACCGCA
>NZ_BMVW01000036.1 GCF_014650915.1 Streptomyces poonensis
CGCCGGAGTACTGGGTGGAGCACGTCCGCGAGGCGGTGCGGTTCGCCGACGGCATCGCGACGCTGCACGAGCTGGGTGTGGGCACGTTCGTGGAGATCGGGCCGGGGGGTGTCCTGAGCGCCCTCGCCCAGGGCTGCCTCGACGGCGACGCGGACGTCGTCACGGTGCCCGTCCTGCGGGCCGACCGCCCCGAGGAGCAGGCCGTCGTCACCGCCCTCGCCGACCTGCACGTGCACGGGCACGAAGTGGACTGGCGCGCCTTCTTCCCGGGTGCCCGCCGCGTCGACCTGCCGACCTACGCCTTCCAGCGCGAGCGCTACTGGCTGGAGGCTCCCGAGGCCGAGGCAGAGGCCGCAGCCGTGGACGCGGTCGACGCCGAGTTCTGGGCGAGCGTCGAGCGGGAGGACGCCCAGTCCCTCGCCGCCACGCTGGAGCTTAGCCCCGGGGAACTCGACGTCGTCATCCCCAAGCTCTCCGCCTGGCGCCGCCGACGGCGCGAGCAGTCCCTCGTGGACGGCTGGCGCTACCAGCTGACGTGGCAGCCGCTGAACGGCCTCTCCGCCGGTGACCTCACGGGCACCACCTGGCTGTTCGCCGCCCCCGAGGGCGACCAGTGGGCCCGGACGGTCCACGAGTCCCTCACCGGACGCGGCGCGTACCTGGTCCCGCTCGCGACCGGCGTGGGCGCCGACCGCGCGTCCCTGGCCGAGGAGCTGACCTCAGCCGTGGCCGCCGCCGGACCGGTCGACGGCATCCTGTCGCTGCTCGCCGTCGACGAGACCGCCACGCCCGGGCAGCCCGCGTTGCCGCAGGGGCTCGCGCACACCGTGGCCCTGGCCCAGGCGCTGGGTGACGCGGACGTCGACGCACCGCTGTGGTGCGTCACCCGGGGCGCGGCCGCCACCGGCCGATCCGACGACGCGCCGCTGAGCGCCGTGCAGAACCAGGTCTGGGGGCTGGGTCGCGCCCTGGCCCTGGAACACTCCCGGCGCTGGGGCGGCCTGATCGATCTGCCCGCGGCCGTCGACGAGCGCGCCGCCGGCCGTATCGCCGCCGTACTGCGACAGGGAACCGCCTCGCTCGGCCAGGGGACCGGCACCGGGGAGGGCGGGGAGGACCAGGTCGCCGTCCGCTCCTCCGGCGTGTTCACCGCCCGGCTCGCCCACGCCCGCAGCGAGAGCGGCCGGCCGTGGACGCCACGCGGCACCGTCCTGGTCACCGGCGGTACGGGCGCGCTGGGCGGGCACATCGCCCGCTGGCTCGCCGGTGCCGGCGCCGAGCACCTGGTGCTCGCCGGCCGCCGCGGCGCCGACGCGTCCGGCGCGCCCGCGCTCAAGGCCGAACTGGAGGAGCTGGGCGCGCGCGTCACCCTCGCCGCCTGCGACGTCTCCGACCGCGACGCGGTGGCGGCGCTGCTCGCCGAGCACACCTTCACCTCCGTCTTCCACGCCGCGGGCGTGCCCCAGTTCGGCGCCTTCGACGAGCTGGCCCCGGCCGATCTCGCCCGCACCCTGGCGGCGAAGGCCCATGGCGCCGCGCACCTGGACGACCTGCTCGGCGACCGTGAGCTGGACGCCTTCGTCCTCTTGTCCTCGATCGCCGGCGTCTGGGGCAGCGGGCTGCAGACCGGTTACGCGGCCGCCAACGCCTTCCTCGACGGGCTCGCCGCCCGGCGCAGGGCCCGGGGCCTGACCGCCACCGCCATCGCCTGGGGCCCCTGGGCCGACGGCGGCATGGTCACCGACTCGGACGAGGAGCACCTGCGCCGCCGTGGGGTCGTCACCCTGCCCGCAGCCCTCGCCGTGACCGCCGTCCAGCGCGCCCTGGACTGCGACGACACCGCGGTCGTCGTGGCCGACATCGCGTGGGACCGGTTCATCGGACCGTTCACCCTCGGCCGTCCCAGCGCCCTGCTGTCCGAGCTGCCCGAGGTGCGCCGCGCCGCCCCGGCCGACGCCGCCGAGGGAACCGGCGCCACGCCCCTGGCGGCCCGGCTCGCCGGACTGCCGGAGGCCGAACGCACCCAGGCCCTGGCCGACCTGGTCCGCGCGCACGTCGCGGCCGTGCTCGGCCACTCCTCGGCGGCGGAGATCGAGCCCGACCGGGCCTTCAAGGACCTCGGCTTCGATTCCCTGACCGCCGTCGAACTCCGCAACGAGGTCAACGCGGCGACCGGCCTCGCACTGCCGCCCACCCTGGTCTTCGACTACCCCAACGCCACGGCGCTCGCCCGCTTCCTGCAGAGCGAACTGCTCGAGGCGCAGCCCGCCGCACCACAGGCGCAGCATTCGGCCGCCGCCGACGACGAGCCCATCGCCATCGTCGCCATGAGCTGCCACCTGCCCGGCGGCGTCGACTCGCCGGAGGCCCTGTGGGATCTGGTGACGTCCGGCGGCGACGCCGTCTCGGAGTTCCCCTCCGACCGCGGCTGGGACCTCGACGGGCTCTACGACCCCGACCCCGAGCGGCCCGGCACGGCGTACGCGCGCGACGGCGGGTTCCTCCACCACGCCGCCGAGTTCGACGCGGGTTTCTTCGGCATCTCGCCGCGTGAGGCGCTGGCGATGGACCCGCAGCAGCGGCTGCTGCTGGAAACCTCGTGGGAGGCGTTCGAGCGGGCCGGGATCACCCCCGCACAGCTGCGCGGCAGCCGGACCGGTGTCTTCGTCGGCATGGCCTACCAGGGCTACGGGGCCGAGGCGCGCCGGATGCCGGAAGGCGTCGAGGGGCATCGGCTCGTCGGCGGCGCGTCCAGCGTCGTCTCCGGCCGGGTGGCCTACACCTTCGGCCTGGAGGGCCCCGCCGTCACGATCGACACGGCCTGCTCCTCCTCGCTCGTCGCTCTGCACCTGGCCATGCAGTCGCTGCGCAACGGCGAGTGCACGATGGCGCTGGCGGGCGGTGTCACCGTCATGGCCAGCCCCACGGTCTTCGTCGAGTTCAGCCGGCAGCGCGGACTTTCCGTCGACGGGCGGTGCAAGGCGTTCGCCGCCGGTGCCGACGGCACCGGCTGGGCGGAGGGCGCGGGCGTGGTGCTCGTGGAGCGCCTCAGCGACGCCGTGCGCAACGGCCACCAGGTGCTGGCGGTCGTGCGGGGCAGCGCGGTGAATCAGGACGGTGCGTCGAACGGTCTGACGGCTCCCAACGGTCCCGCGCAGCAGCGGGTGATCCGGCAGGCGCTGGCCTCGGCCGGGCTCACGCCGGGCGACGTGGACGCCGTCGAGGCGCACGGCACCGGTACGAGGCTGGGTGACCCGATCGAGGCGCAGGCGCTGCTGGCCACGTACGGTCAGGAGCGGGCGGACGGGCAGCCGCTGTGGCTGGGGTCGCTGAAGTCCAACATCGGCCACACGCAGGCCGCCGCGGGTGTCGCCGGTGTGATCAAGATGGTGATGGCGTTGCGGCACGGTGTGCTGCCGCGGACGCTCCATGTGGACGAGCCGACCCCGCACGTGGACTGGTCGGCGGGTGACGTGCGGCTGCTGACGGAGGCCGTCGACTGGCCGGAGACGGACCGCCCGCGCCGGGCAGCCGTCTCCTCCTTCGGCGTCAGCGGCACCAACGCCCACACCATCATCGAGCAGGCCCCCGCCGCCGCGGCCGGGCCGGGCGCGGCACCCGCCCCGAGCGCGCCGGTGCCCTGGGTGCTGTCGGGCAAGGGCGAGGCGGCACTGCGCGCCCAGGCGGCCCGGCTGGCCGGCCACCTCGACGGCGTGGGCGGCTGGACGGCCGCCGACATCGGCTACTCCCTGGCCCTGCGCGAGACGTTCGAGGACCGTGCGGTGCTCCTGGCGCAGGAGCCGGACGACCTCCGGCACGCTCTCACCGCCCTCGCCGCCGGTGAACCGGCCGCCAACGTGACGCTGGGACGCGCCCGCTCCGGCGGCAGGACCGGTTTCCTGTTCTCGGGTCAGGGGTCGCAGCGGATCGGAATGGGGCGTGAGCTGTACGAGGCGTTCCCCGTCTTCGCCGACGCGTACGACGAGGCGTGCGCGCGTCTGGAGGCGCCGGTCGACGTCGATGACGAGGGTCTGCACCGGACGGGGGCGGCGCAGCCGGCGTTGTTCGCGGTGGAGGTGGCGCTGTTCCGGCTGCTGGAGTCGTGGGGCGTCCGCCCGGACTATGTGGCCGGTCATTCGGTGGGTGAGATCGCGGCCGCGCATGTGGCGGGGGTGTTGTCGCTGGAGGATGCCGCGGCGCTGGTGTCCGCCCGTGCGCGGCTGATGCAGGCGCTGCCGGAGGGCGGGGCGATGGTTGCGGTCCAGGCATCCGAGGAGGAGGTGCTGCCGCATCTGGCCGAGGGTGTGGGTGTCGCGGCGGTCAACGGGCCGCGGTCGGTGGTGGTCTCGGGTGCCGAGGCGGCGGTCCTCGCCATCGGTGAGGTGTTCCGGGAGCAGGGCCGCAAGACGTCCCGGCTGAAGGTGAGTCATGCGTTCCACTCGCCGTTGATGGAGCCGATGCTGGCGGAGTTCGGTGAGGTGGTCGCCGGTCTGTCGTTCGAGCAGCCGCGGATTCCGGTGGTGTCCAACCTCACCGGGCGGCTGGTCGAGTCGTACACGCCGGAGTACTGGGTGGAGCACGTCCGGGAGGCTGTGCGGTTCGCCGACGGCATCGCGACGCTGCACGAGCTGGGCGTGACCACGTTCGTGGAGATCGGCCCCGGCGGCGTCCTCAGCGCCCTCGCCCAGGGCTGCCTCGACGACGCGGTCGCCGTGCCCGTGCTGCGCGGCGACCGCCCCGAGCGGCAGGCCGTCCTCGGCGCACTCGCCGAACTCCACGTGCACGGCGTGTCCCCGCACTGGCAGGCGCTGTTCCCCGGCGCCCGGCGGGTCGTCCTGCCGACCTACGCCTTCCAGCGCGAGCGCTACTGGCTGGAAGGTGACGAGGGCCCGGCGGCCGCCGGCACCCCGGCCGACGCGGCGGACTCCGGTTTCTGGGACAGCGTGGAGCGCGAGGACGCGGAGTCCCTCGCCGCGGCCCTCGGCGTGGACGCGGACGCCTCGCTGAGCGCCGTCCTGCCCCGGCTCTCCGCATGGCGCCGCCACCGCCGCGAGCAGTCCGTGGTCGACGGCTGGCGCTACCGCGTCACCTGGAAGCCGCTCGGCGCGCTTCCACGGTCCGGCGCGTCCGGCACCTGGCTGCTGGTCGCCGCCGCGGAGAGCGAGTGGACCGGCTCCGTCCGCACCGCGCTCGTCGACCGCGGCCTGGACCTGGTGACACTCGTCGCCGGGCCCGGCACCGACCGCGGGGCGCTGGCCCGCGAACTGGCCGGCGCCGGCCCGGTGACCGGCGTGCTCTCCCTGCTCGCCGAGGACGACAGCGCCTCGGGAACCGACCCCGCACTGACCAACGGGCTCGCCGCGACCCTCCGGCTGGTGCAGGCGCTCGGCGACGCGGGCATCGACGCGCCGCTGTGGTGCGCCACCCGCGGCGCGGTGGCCACCGGCCGCTCCGACCGCGTGGACCGCCCGCTGCAGTCGCAGGTGTGGGGCTTCGGCCGGGCCGCGGCGCTCGAACACCCGCAGCGCTGGGGCGGCCTGCTCGACCTGCCCGACGTGCTCGACGCCCGGACCGCCGCCCGCGTGGTCGCCGTCCTCGGCCAGACGGCCGAGGACCAGGTCGCCGTCCGCGCCTCGGGCGCCTTCGGACGCCGCCTCGTGCGGGCCGCCCGCGCCACCGGCCCCGCCCGGGGCTGGTCGCCGCGCGGCACGGTGCTGATCACGGGTGGTACGGGTGCGCTGGGCGGGCACGTGGCCCGCTGGCTCGCCGGTGCGGGAGCGGAGCACCTGGTGCTCGCCGGCCGCCGAGGCCTGGACGCCCCCGGTGCCGCCGCTCTGCGGGCCGAGCTGGAGGAGACGGGCGTCGACGTGACCGTCGCCGCCTGCGACGTGGCCGACCGCGACGCGGTGGCGGCCCTGCTCGCCGTGCACCCCGTCGACGCCGTGGTGCACGCCGCCGGCGCCAGCGACCACGCCATGATCGAGGACAGCGACGAGGCCGGGTTCGCCGGCACGGTCGCGGCCAAGACAGCGGGCGCCACACACCTGCACGAACTGCTGGCCGACCGGGATCTCGACGCCTTCGTCATGTTCTCCTCGGGTGCCGGCATCTGGGGCGGTGCCGGCCAGAGCGCCTACGCGGCGGCCAACACCTACCTGGACGCTCTCGCCGAGTACCGGCGGGCCCGCGGGCGCGCCGCGCTCGCCGTCTCCTGGGGCGGCTGGGCCGAGGGCGGCATGGCCGGCGTCGGCGACGGGGAGGAGATGCTGCGCCGCCGTGGCCTGCCGCCGATGCGCCCCGCCCTGGCGATCTCCGCGCTGCAGCAGGCGGTGGCGGACGACGAGACCCTCCTCACCGTCGCCGACTTCGACTGGCAGCGGTTCATCGGCCCGTTCACCGTCACCCGCCCCAGCGCCCTGTTCTCCGACATGCCCGAGGCCCGCGGCGCCCTGGAGGCCCCGGCCTCCGGCGGCGCCGAGGCCGGCAACGCGCTCGCGGCGAAGCTGGCCGTGCTGTCCGCGGGCGAGCAGGACCGCACACTGGTGGACCTCGTCCGCGCGCACGCGGCCGTCGTGCTCGGCCACGACGGCGCCGCGGCGGTGGAGCCCGGCCGGGCCTTCAACGACCTCGGCTTCGACTCGCTGACAGCCGTCGAACTGCGCAACCGGCTCACGGCCGACACCGGTCTGAAGCTGCCCACCACGCTGGTCTTCGACCACCCCGACGCCACCGCCCTGGCCCGCTTCCTGCGCACCGAGCTCCTCGGTGCGCAGGAAGCCGCGCCCCAGGAGCTGCACCCGGCCGCCACCGGCGGCGACGAGCCCATCGCGATCGTGGCCATGAGCTGCCGCCTGCCCGGCGGCGTGGGCTCGCCCGAGGACCTGTGGCAGCTCGTGACGTCCGGCGGCGACGCGATCACCGCCTTCCCCGAGGACCGCGGCTGGGACGTCGAGGGCCTCTACGACCCCGACCCCGGCGCGCCGGGCAAGACGTACACGCTCGCCGGCGGCTTCCTGCACGAGGCGGGTGACTTCGACGCCGCGGTGTTCGGGGTCTCGCCGCGCGAGGCGATCGCGATGGACCCGCAGCAGCGGCTGCTGCTGGAGATCACGTGGGAGGCGTTCGAGCGGGCCGGCATCGCCCCGGCCTCCCTCAAGGGCAGCCGCACGGGCGTGTTCGTCGGCATGTCCTACCAGGGCTACGGCGCCGGCCTCCCGGAGGTCCCCGAGGGAGTCGAGGGCCACCTGCTCACCGGCAGCGCCGCGAGCGTCGTCTCCGGGCGCGTCGCCTACTCGTTCGGCCTGGAGGGCCCGGCGGTCACCGTCGACACGGCGTGCTCGTCGTCGCTGGTGGCCCTGCACCTGGCCATGCAGTCGCTGCGGAGCGGCGAGAGCACGATGGCCGTCGCGGGCGGTGTGAACGTCATGGCCCTGCCGGCCGCGTTCGTCGAGTTCAGCCGGCAGCGCGGACTCTCCGTCGACGGCCGCTGCAAGGCGTTCGGGGCCGGCGCGGACGGCACCGGCTGGGCGGAGGGCGCGGGCGTGGTGCTCGTGGAGCGCCTCAGCGACGCCGTGCGCAACGGCCACCAGGTGCTGGCGGTCGTGCGGGGCAGCGCGGTGAACCAGGACGGCGCGTCCAACGGCCTGACCGCGCCCAACGGTCCCGCGCAGCAGCGGGTCATCCGGCAGGCCCTGGCCTCCGCCGGGCTCGGTGAGGCCGACGTCGACGCCGTCGAGGCGCACGGCACGGGCACCCGGCTGGGTGACCCGATCGAGGCACAGGCGCTGCTCGCCACCTACGGGCAGCAGCGGCCGGAGGGCCGGCCGCTGTGGCTGGGTTCGCTGAAGTCCAACATCGGCCACGCGCAGGCCGCCTCCGGGGTGGCCGGTGTGATCAAGATGGTGATGGCGCTGCGGCACGGTGTGCTGCCGCGGACGCTGCACGCCGAGGAGCCGACGCCGCACGTGGACTGGTCGGCGGGTGACGTGCGGCTGCTGACGGAGGCCGTCGACTGGCCGGAGACGGACCGCCCGCGCCGGGCCGCCGTCTCCTCCTTCGGCGTCAGCGGCACCAACGCCCACACCATCATCGAGCAGGCCCCGGTGGCCGAACCGGCCCCCGTCGCACCGGTCGAGGTCGCCTCGGCGACCGTGCCGTGGGTGCTGTCCGGCAAGTCCGAGGCCGCGCTGCGCGCCCAGGCCGAGCGCCTGCTGGTCCGTACCGCCGACGGCACCGGGCCCTCCCTCACCGACATCGGCTTCTCCCTGGCCACCACCCGAACCGCCCTGGAGCACCGCGCCGCCGTGGTCGGCGACGACCACGGCCGGCTCACCGAGGGCCTGCGGGCTCTGGCCGAGGGGCGGCCCGCGCCCGGCGCCTACCTCGGGCGCGCCGACACCGGCCAGGTCGGGTTCCTCTTCTCCGGTCAGGGCTCCCAGCACGCCGGCATGGGACGGGAGCTGTACGAGGCGTTCCCGGTCTTCGCGGAGGCGTACGACGAGGTCTGCGCCCACCTCGACCGGCACCTGGACCAGCCGCTGCGGGCCGTGGCCTTCGGCGAGGACGGCCACGAGGACGGCGAGCACCTGAACCGCACCGCCTTCACCCAGCCCGCGCTGTTCGCGCACGAGGTCGCCGTCCACCGGCTGCTGGAGTCCTGGGGTGTGCGGCCCGACTACCTGGCCGGGCACTCCGTGGGCGAGATCGCGGCCGCGCACGTGGCCGGGGCACTCACGCTGGAGGACGCCGCGACGCTGGTCTCCGCGCGGGCCCGGCTGATGCAGGCGCTGCCCGAGGGCGGGGCGATGATCGCCGTCGAGGCCACCGAGGACGAGGTCCTGCCGCACCTCACCGAGGGCGCCGGCATCGCGGCCGTCAACGGTCCGCGGTCCGTCGTGCTCTCGGGGGCCGAGGACGCCGTGGCGGCCGTCGCCGCACACTTCGCCCAGGAGGGCCGCAGGACGTCCCGGCTCGCGGTGAGCCACGCGTTCCACTCGCCGCTGATGGACCCTGTGCTGGAGGAGTTCGCCCGCGTCGCCGCCGGTCTGCGCTTCGAGCCCCCCCGGACACCGGTCGTCTCCAACCTCACCGGCCGGCTCATCGACTCGTACACCGCGGACTACTGGGTCCGGCACGTCCGCGAGGCCGTGCGCTTCGCCGACGGCATCGCGACGCTCGGCGAGCTGGGTGTGACCACGTTCGTGGAGACCGGACCCGGCACGGTGCTCAGCGGCATGGCCCGGACCTGCCTGGACGACGCGGTCACCGTCCCCACCACCCGGTCCGGCAGCCCCGGGCCCGAAACAATCACCGACGCCCTCGCGCGGCTCCACGTGCACGGCGTCCCCGTCGACTGGCACGCGTACTTCGCGGGCCGCGGCGCCCGCCGCACCGACCTGCCCACCTACGCCTTCCAGCACCAGCGGTACTGGCTCACGACCACCGCGCCCACGGCCGCCGCGACGGGGGCCGACGCCGTGGAGGCCGGGTTCTGGGAGACGGTGGAGCGCGAGGACGCCCAGTCCCTCGCCGCCACCCTCGACCTGCCCGCCGGACAGCTGGACGCGGTGCTGCCCCGGCTGTCCGCGTGGCGCCGGCGGCAGCGCCGGGAGTCCGCCGCGGAAGGCTGGTCCTACCGCACGGCCTGGAAGCCGCTCGGCGGCCTGCGGACGGGCCGGCTCACGGGCGACTGGCTGTTGCTGTCCACCGAGGATCCCGGCGACCCCGAGGCCACCGGGTGGACCGCCGCCGTCGCCGACGGGCTCACCGCCCTCGGTGCCCGGCTGGTCCGCGTGGCGGTCGCTCCCGACGCCGACCGCGGCGCACTGCGGCGGCAGCTCACCGACGCCGCCGGGCGGACCCCGCTCGAGGGCGTGCTCTCCCTGCTCGGCACCGACGAGCGGCCGTACTCCGGGCACCCGGCCCTGCGCGTCGGCACCGCGCTGACCCTGGCGCTCGTGCAGGCCCTGGGCGACGCGGGGATCGACGCCCCGCTGTGGGCACTGACCAGGTCCGCCATGTCCACCGGCCGTGCGGACACGGTTCCGAGCGCCGCCCAGAACGCCGTCTGGGGCCTGGGACGGGTCGCCGCGCTGGAGCACGCGGACCGCTGGGGCGGCCTGATCGACCTGCCCGGCACGATCGACGGCCGCATCGTCGGCCGCCTCGCCGCGGTCCTCGGCCAGCGGGACGAGGACCAGGTCGCGATCCGCCACCGCGGCGTGTTCGGCCGCCGACTGGCCCATGTCACCGCCCGTCGCGACACCCCGGCCGGGCAGCGCTGGTCGCCGCGCGGCACGGTGCTGATCACGGGTGGTACGGGTGCGCTGGGCGGGCACGTGGCCCGCTGGCTCGCCGAAGCCGGCGCGGAGCACCTGGTGCTCACCAGCCGCCGCGGCCCCGACGCACCCGGCGCGGCGGACCTCGTCGCGGAGCTGGAGACGGCAGGGGCCCGGGTCACCGTCGCCGCGTGCGACGCGGCCGACCGCGAGGCGCTCGCCGGGCTGCTCGCCGAGCACCCGGTGGACGCCGTCGTCCACGCCGCGGGCGTGGACCACCTGGACCCGTTGGACGCCATGACACCGGGCGCCTTCGCCGACGCGCTGTCCGCCAAGGCGGCCGGAGCCCTGCACCTCGCCGAGCTGCTCCACGACCGGGAGCTGGACGCCTTCGTCCTCTTCTCCTCCATCGCCGGCGTGTGGGGCAGCGGCCACCAGGCCGCCTACGCGGCGGCCAACGCCCTGCTCGACGGGGTCGCCGAACGCCGCCGGGCCCAGGGCCTGCCGGCGACCGCCGTGGCCTGGGGCCCGTGGGCCGACGGCGGCATGGCCGAGGGCGACGGCGCGGACGAGCGGCTGCGCCGCCGCGGCCTGATCCCGATGCCGGCCGCGCTCGCCCTGGTCGGGCTGCGGCAGGCGCTGGACTCGGGCGAGGCGACCACCACACTGGCCGACGTCGACTGGGGACGGTTCCTGCCCCCGTTCACCATGGGCCGCCCCAGCGCCCTCCTCGGCGACCTCCCGGAGGCCGAGCAGATCCGCACCGCGGGCGGCTCCTCCGGCGGGCCGGGAACGGCCGCCGACTCGCCGCTGGCCGGCCGCATCACCGCGCTGCCGGAGAACGAACAGCACACGCTGCTGGTCGACCTCGTCCGCACGCACGCGGCAGCCGTCCTCGGGCACAGCGGCATCGGCGAGGTCGAGGCCGACCGGGCCTTCAAGGAGCTGGGCTTCGACTCGCTGACCGCCGTCGAACTGCGCAACCGGCTCAACGACGAGACCGGTCTCACCCTGTCCGCCACGCTGGTCTTCGACCACCCCAACGCCCAGGCACTCGCCCGGCAGCTGCGCACCGAACTCACCGGCCGCACCGGAGTGCCGGCACCGGAGGCCGCCGCCGGACCCGCCGAGGACGACGAGCCCATAGCCATCGTCGGTATGGCGTGCCGTTATCCGGGCGGGGTGCGTTCGCCCGAGGATCTGTG
>NZ_BMVW01000037.1 GCF_014650915.1 Streptomyces poonensis
GAACCTCCGCCCGCACCTGCACTGCCCAGCCCGTGCGCCGAAACCCTCAACGCCCGGACCAGGAAAGCCGGGTGGCTCGAAAAACCGACATCCCGCCACCCGTCACGACGTGGGCAAAACAACCAGTCGACCCGAGACCATCGCCGAACGTAATCGCCTCAAAGCTCACAAAGGTTAAAGAACAAGCTGAGAGCCTGTGAACAATCCCCGTCTGCGCGCAGCGGCGTCCGGTGCGCCCGCCCTTCGGGCGGACGGCGGTTTGTCCACAGGCTCGGAGCTGAACCGCTGACGGGGTGGTTCCGGAATACGCCAGAGACCTGCCTTCTGCCAGCGGCAGAACACCGGCCCGACCGGGCTCGACGATCACTACAGTCCAAGCTCATGACGACAGTTACCACGCGCACGATCGCATACGCGGCCGACGGCCTGACGATGATCGGGCACCTCGCGCTCCCGGCCGGTGTCGACCGCCGACCCGCGGTCCTGGTCGGGCCCGAGGGGATGGGGCTCAGCGACGTCGAGCGCCGCCGGGCCGAAGCGCTCGCCGAGCTGGGATACGTGGCGCTGGCCTTCGACCTCCACGGCGGGCGCTATCTGGGCGACCCCGAGGAGATGTTGGCCCGTTGCACGCCACTGCTCGCCGACCCCGACCGGATGCGAGGCATCGGCCACGCGGCGCTCGACGTGCTCCGCGCCGAGCCGCGGACCGACCCGGACCGGATCGCCGCCGTCGGCTACGGCACCGGGGGCGCAATCGCGCTGGAACTCGGGCGCGACGGCGTCGACCTGCGCGCGATCGCGACAGTCAACGGACTGATTACGGGCCGACCAGGCGAGACGGCGCGCATTCACTGCCCGGTGTGGGCCGGGGTCGGGTCAGAAGACCCGATCATGCCGCCCGCGCAACGGGACGCATTCACCGCCGAGATGCAGGCTGCGGGCGTCGACTGGCGCCTCGTGGTCTACGGCGGCGCCTTGCACGCCTTCCATCACCCACCGGTCGACCACATCGTGCTTCCCGGGGTCGGTTATCACCCTCAGCACGCGCAGCGAGCTTGGCGGGACGTCGTCGACCTGCTCGCCGAGTGCCTGCCCATAACGGAGTGATCGGGGCAGACCGGGGTTTGTTCACAGGCTCTGGCATCTGATGTCCACCAGCTGATGGGTACCCCTGAGATCGACCCGGGTCCCCGTCGCGTTATTCGGTCCGTCGTTCAACCGAGTGAAAGCGCCAGCGAGCATCGCGCGCGTCGTCGTCCGGGGCCCCACTTTTCAGAAGTACGTCTGCGAACCGGTCAGACCGACGTGGTCCATGCCAACTCGGCCGAGGGCGCCCTCGCTGCGATGAGTTTCGACCCGGGCGCGGGTCTGTTCTAGTGACCGTCGTCGGACGACGTACGACGCCGCCCGGCACGAGACACCACGGAGGTCACCGTGACGACCACGCCGAACACCTCGGCCGGCGCACTGCCCGGCCGCCCGCCCATCGTCGACCTGGCCACCTGGCAGCGGGCCCGTGACGAGCTGCTGGTCCGCGAGAAGGCCCACACCCGCGAGGGCGACGCCCTCGCCGCCGCCCGCCGCCGGCTGCCGATGGTGGAGTTCGACGGAACGGTCGAGGTCGTCGGACCCGACGGCCCGGTCCCGTTCCTCGACCTGTTCCAGGGCCGCGACGAGCTCGTGGTCTACCAGCACATGTGGTACGACGGCGCGCCGCCTCAAGGGCAGTGCGAGGGCTGCACCACCACGGCCTGGCATCTGAAGGACGCCGTCTACCTCAACGCCCGCGGCGTCTCGTTCGCCATCCTGACCACGGGCCGCTGGGAGGAGGTGGCCTCCTACGTCGCGTTCATGGGCTACACCCAGCCCTGGTACTCGGTGCGCGGCGTGGACCCGCCGGTCGGCGGCGACATGGGCTACCTCGCCTGCTTCGTGCGCGACGGCGACCGCGTGTTCCTCACCTACTCCACCACGGGCCGAGGCACCGAGCCGGTCAACGGGTCCCTCGCCCTGCTCGACAGGACGCCCTACGGCCGCCGCGAGGCGTGGGAGGACACCCCCGAGGGCTGGCCCGAGCCCCCGCAGGCCGACTCGCCGGTCGGTGGCCATGGCTCGCCGATCAGCTGGTACTGGCGCTCGGACGCGGACGGGAAAGCCACCTGGGGCCCGACCAGCCGCCCCGTGCCGCAGTGGACCCGCCCCGGCGCGACCCCCGTGGAGACCCTCGGCCGGCACGGCCCCCACCACTGACGCGGCTTGTCGACGGCGCGGCGGTGTCGACAGGAGGTTTCGGGCACTGCGTGGGAAGCTCCGGACGATCGCAGGTGCCCTGTGTGTGGGGAGCTCCACCGAGCAGATGCGGGGCAACTTCCAAGCAGGGGGCGGTCACTTCCGGGGAAGCACCATCACGGCGTGCCAAACGGCATGCCGAGACGGGATTGACCGCCTCCTGCCTCCCATACCAACAGCCCAACAGCCGCTGAACCACTCTCTTAACGACAGGTGAACCCACAGTCTGATCAATTTCGACCGTGCACGATCGATCACCTAGCGTCTATGGTCAGTAGATGGCTGTCATTGCATTTCATGCTTCGGAAGACGGTATCTTCGAGGGCGGCTCGTGCGGGCCGGGACTGAACTGCGAACCTCTGGACCGCTCCGAGGCCGAGCAGTTGGTCACAATCTTGAAGTCCATAGCCGATCCCACACGGCTGCAGCTCTTCCGGCTGCTGGAGCAGGCCCCCAACGGAGAGGCGTGCGTGTGCGATCTGGCCGACAGCCTGGAACTACGCCAGTCCACCATCAGCCACCACCTGAAGATCATGACCGAGGCTGGACTGCTCAACCGCGAACGGCGCGGGACCTGGGCCTGGTTCTCCATCAACCACGAGGGCCTGAGCCGAGTGGGCGCCATACTGGATCCGGCGCCTCGAATAACGTGTGACTGATGGCTGTCGTCCGACGTGACCGGCCTCGCCCGGTGAACTCCCGTGACGCGCACCGCTCCGGGGCTCTTGGGTCTGCGAGACGAACGGTGTAACCGGGTCGTCGAGTTACTGGCGGGCTGCTGAGGGGCGGCCGTCGAAGGTGGGCGCGCTCACGCCCGACAGCGGCACCCGGTTCGGCGCGGCCGGCCCACAGCCAGATTCATCAGGGCCCCGCCCCTCCGCCTGCATCCACGCTGGATCCCCCACGAGTCAGGACACCGCAGGCCGCCGCACAACAGCGGCGGACCGGGACGGATACTGAGCAGACAGCTCGGACGGGGGGGGAAGGGTGGACTGGTCGGCGGGCGTTCTTGGGTTGGCCGCAGGCGTGCTGATCGCCCTCGTCACCGCACCGGTAGGCGTCTCCGGCGCCGTGTTCCTGCTTCCCGTCCAGCTCAGCGTGCTCGGCGTACCCAGCCCCGCCGTCACCCCGACGAATTTGCTCTACAACGTCGTCGCCGGACCGGGCGCCCTGCTGCGCTACCGGCGCAACGGTCTTCTCTACGGCCCGCTGACCCGCCGCCTGCTCGCCGGCACGCTCCCCGGAGTCGTCCTCGGCGCGTTCATCCGCGTGTTCGCCATCCCAGGACCAGCTGTCTTCCGGCTCCTGGTCGCCGCCCTGCTGCTCCCACTCGGCCTGTGGCTGATCGTCCGCACCCTGCGCCCCACCATTGCGAGCACACCGGCCGAGCCATCGCCGCGTACGGTCACCGCACTGGCGGTGGCCGTCGGAACGGTCGGCGGCATCTACGGCATCGGCGGCGGCTCGATACTCGGGCCCATCCTGGTGGGCCGCGGCGTCCCCGCCGCCCAGGTCGCCCCTGCCGCGCTCACCTCCACCTTCCTGACCTCACTGGTCGGCGCCGGTACCTACGGACTGCTGTCCCTCACCGGAGGAAGCGGCATCGCCCCCGACTGGCTCCTCGGACTGGCCTGCGGACTGGGCGGGCTGATCGGCGGCTACCTGGGCGCTCACCTGCAACCTCACTTGCCCGAACGGCTCCTCCGCCTCCTGCTGGGCGCCCTGGCCGCCGTAGTTGGTGCACTCTACGCAGCGCAGACTCTCAGCTGAGGATCGATCCCGGCGGCGACGACATCGCGTCAGTCGCGGTGATACTCGTCAGCCTGAGCCGTGCCGTTGTTGCCGCAGCCGGGCCCTCGAGGAAAGCGGCCGAACGGACAAATGAAAGTCGCCTGAGTGGATGGGCTCCCTGATTGGTGAGGGGGTCAGCGGCTGCGCACGGAGGGCCGCGCCGGAGGGGGCAGCACGGTCGTCCCGGCGGAGCGGCCCACAGCGCGCACGGGCGAGGCTGCCTCCCAGACGCCGGGGAACCAGACGCGGGTGTACTGCTCGATCGCGTCACGCAGTCCCGTGGTCACGGCGCCTTCCCAGGGCGGCTGACCGGGTCGGTGGTACTTGTCGAACGTGCCGTACTTGCTGCTGTCGCGGGAGGTGTTGCGGGCTTCATCGCGGCGGTGGAAGGTGCCGTGGTCCACAAAGCTGAGTGCCACGGCGTCGATCTCGCCCCGATCGGCGTGGATGACGGCCGCTCGCAGACCACCGTACGTGTCCGCGTAAACGGTGCCCGTGAAGCTGATACGCAGCCGCAGAGGCCCGCCCGGGACGGGAGCGGCGTAGTAGGTGTTGCCGACGACGGTGCTGTCGGTGAACGGGAGACACAGCTCAGTGAAGAATTCGGCAGCTCGTAGAGACAAGGAGGACTCCCGGCGGTAGCGGACGAGCGAGGGATCACCGGCGAGGGCCGGGCACGGCGGGGCGGCTGGTGGTGCTCCGACGCGGGACGCTGGAGGTGGGCAGCGTGGCCGGGCGGCGGGATGCTGCCCTCTGGACGTCGAGCGGCGTGGGAGCGGGTGGAACCGGCGGGAGAATCGGGGCGAGCTGGGCGAAGCCCTTGACGTAGCTGTAGGCGTCCTGCCGCCAGCGGGGCAGTGGTGCGGGGTCGGAAACGCACTCGGTGACCGCCCGGACGAGGGCGACGGGGGTGTCGGTGCTGGCGGTGGCGTACCAGAAGGGGCGGGCGAGGGAAGTGCCGGCCCAGAGTTGCCAGCGTGTGTCGCGGGTGGTCAGCTCGGTTTCCGGGTCGAGGTGTCCTGTGGTGAACTCCAGCCCGGCGAGCCCGTCGGCCGACTGGACGGCGAACACGCCCCAGCGGGGGCGGTCGATCTGCCAGCCACGCTCGATGAGCGGTACGACCGCGAGGAACGGGTCATGGTCCCTGCTCCTGGAATCGGGGGCCGCGAGGTATGCGTCGGGCCCCTGCTCGTACGCCGCGGCGAGCGCGGTGGTGAAGGCGGTGACGAACTCCGTCGGACAGGAGTCGTTGAAGCAGACGCCCCAGGCGGGCGGTGCGCCACAAGCCGTCGTCTTCGCCTTCCGGCAGGTAGCCGAGACGGACCCTGCGGTCAGGAGCGTTCAGGTAGGCGTTGCCAAGGTCGTCGTTCTGCAGGTTCCAGCCAAGGTCGCGAAGCGAGGCGAAACCGTGGTCACCGATTGCGGTGGTGCCGGCGAGATGGCGCGGGGAGACGTAGACGTCCCCGTCGATGGTGTGGAGGTCGTCGCGGGATGGCATGCGGCTCCTGAGGGAAAGGGAGACGACGATGGGACAGCCGAGTGGTGCGCAGAAGGCTGTCTGCAGGGCCTCGGGCTGGCCGGTGTAGTGCAAGGCGCATAGTCCGCCAGCTCCCGGCGGCGTGGCAGCTGTCGGCACGGTCGTCGCTGGAAAGGCGCGCTGCGGGTCGCTGGCGCGGTTGCGGCCAGGGCGTGCCGGTAGGCGTCCGAGGCGGGCTTGCCGTTGCTTGAATTGGGAGTTCAAGTGGATCGATGGGATCGGGCTGGGCGGGTCGCGGCGTATGGGGCAGCGCTGGCGCTGACGC
This sequence comes from Streptomyces poonensis, assembly GCF_014650915.1. Lineage (GTDB taxonomy): Bacteria > Actinomycetota > Actinomycetes > Streptomycetales > Streptomycetaceae > Streptomyces > Streptomyces poonensis. Next base: position 5,883 of record NZ_BMVW01000037.1, read on the forward strand.
CCTACCTGCTGATCAAGGTGTCGTGGGTGGTTGGTTCGCTTTTGGGGCTGCTGCCGGTCGGGACCGGATTCGGCAAGGCGGAGTGGGTGGTGCTCAACAGCGCCACGATCGGTATGGCAGGGATCGGGATCGCGGTGGCGCTTGCGCTGGTGCGGCCGTGGGGGATGCACATACCGGCAGCGCCGTTGGCTTTCTGCGCTTGGGTGGGGACGGGGTTCCTTGTCCCTGTGCTGCCGTACGCCGTTCTCAGTTCGCTGCTGGGCTCGGAGGATAACAATCCGAGGAGCGGGGGTGACGCCGCCCCGTCGATGCCGGTCTGGGAGGCCGTGCTGGTTCAGATCGGGTTTGTAGGTATGGGGCTGGGTCTGGCCATCGCGCTGCCCACGTACTTGCGGCGGCGCTGGCCGGACGCGTTCGCGGGTCGGCTCGGCGACCGCGGGGAAGGCTCGCCAAGGACGCTGCCATGGATGACGGTGGTCGGCGCCGTAATCGGTCTCATCTGGCTGTACTGGGCGGTGGGCGGTACCGCAGGGGTCGCCCACCGCAGCGAGCGGGACCTCGCCTGGCATGTACTGTCCGGCGTCTTCGGGCTCTGGGCGTTCGTGGCGTCCGCCGCCACCTGGGCTGCCGTCCGAGGCCGGCCCGCACGAGTCCCCCGATGGGGCCCGATGCTGTTCGGCTGGCTCGGCTCGGGCTCATTGTTCGCCTGGAGCGGCTGGAAGCTTCCGTTCACCCTGTACCTGGCAGTCGCGCAACCGGCCGATGCGGCCCTGCCGGAAAACCTCGCGCTCGCGGCGGTCCTGCACCTTGCAGCGGTGGGGGCGGGCGCCGCGATGCTGCGAGCGCTCGTTCGTACGCGGCTGGTGTCATCGAACTCTTTATGTGACGAACAACCTGGACACCCTCGCGACGGCACTGTATGCGGCGACCGACGATCTACTGAAACAGAGCCCGGACCTGGCGCCGTGGCGGCCCGCCGTGGGTATCTCACCGCAGCTCACCGACGCCGAGCTGGTCACCCTCGCGATGATGCAGGTGATGCTCGGGTTCACCTCCGAGGCCAGGTGGCTCCGGTATGCCCGGGCCCACCTTCGCCACCTCTTCCCGTACCTGCCGCAGCAACCCGGCTACAACAAGCGGCTGCGCAAGGCCGCCGAACTGCTACGTCGCATCACTCGAATCCTGGCCACCAGCACCTCGGTGTGGAGTGACGACGTGTGGATCGTGGACTCCACGCCCGTGGAATGCGGCCGCTCACGGGAGACCGTCAAACGCTCTGACCTGGCCGGATGGGCCGAGTACGGTTACTGCGCCAGCCACAGCCGCTTCTTCTGGGGTCTGCGCCTGCACCTGATATGCACCCTCCAGGGGCTGCCCATCGCCTTCGCCTTGACGGGAGCCAAGGCCGACGAGCGCGAGACCCTGCTTGACCTGCTCGCGGCCGAACCGCACCTCCTCGCCGCCCGGCCCGCCCAAACAGTGATCGGCGACAAGAACTACTTCGGCCGCACCTTCGAGCGCGAACTCGCCCAGCAGGGTATCCAGTTGCTACGGCCGACCCGCAAGGGTGAACAGCAGCGGCCCGGCGGATCGCTGTTCAAACCGCTGCGACAAGTCATCGAGTCGGTCAACGAAACGTTCAAGGGACACCTCAACCTCGAACAACACCGAGGACGCACACCCCGCGGTGTCATCACCCGCGTCCTGCAGCGCATCCTCGCCCTGACCGCCGTGATCTGGCACAACGATGCCACCGGACAGGACACCCTCCGCTCGCTGACAACGTACGACCACTGACCCCTTGGAATTGACCATCTAGGTCACGCAACTCCGCATCAGGTTCCATCACGCCTCGGCGCTGCTGCACTTCCCCTTGATCGTCGCGCACCCCGATCGCGTTTCGGACGCTCCTCTCGAAGGCGGCACTTCGCGGCCAGGTCAGGCCGACGGCCGCAGCCGCGCGCCGCAGTGCTGAGGCAGCACCGGAGCTGGTGGTCCAAGCAGTTCCGACGAGCCCACGCAGCGCACCAATTAGCTTCTCGGGGTGTACCCCTTGCTGGATCGGCCGCAGGGTGGCGAGCCGGTCCAGGGCGTCGGTGGTGAGTTCGAAGCGCAGCCGCAACGGGCGTTCGATGACAATCTGCCGGTAAAGCAGGTCCTCGTTCCGCACGACGCCCACCTGGTCGCGGGGGGGGATCCCCCAATCGGGGCCGACAGTGCCTCTTCGTAGAGCCGGACGATCTTGTCGAGTTGATCAGGACCGAGGTACTTCCGCTTGCTCCCCGATGACTGCCGCGTTTTCTGCCAATGGTCCTGTGCCTTGACCAGGGCCACCCTGCCCTGATGCGCTGGCTTCTTTCGGTTGCTCAGGACCCAGAGGTACGTGCTGATGCCGGTGGTATAGAAGAGTTGGTCAGGCAGAGCGACGATGCCCTCGAGCCAGTCATTCTCAATGATCCATCGCCGGATGTCACTCTCGCCCGAGCCAGTGGCTCCGCCCTGCATAGGAGATCCACTGAAGAGGACGACAACGCGGCTTCCGCCGTCACCAGAGGCGTCCGCCGGTTTCATCTTCGCCAGCATGTGCTGGAGGAAGAGCAGCGATCCGTCGCTGACACGCGGCAGCCCTGCGCCGAAGCGTCCCTCATAGCCCCGCTCATACTCAGCACGGACTCGCTCCTCGGCGTTTCTCCAGCTAAGCCCAAACGGAGGGTGCGCCAACAGGTAGTCGAAGTGCTCGTTGCCAAAGGTGTCCTCCCGCAGGACGTTCCCGAACCGAATTTGTGCCGGGTCGCGTCCGCTACTGACTTCGGCTCATTAGGGTGATCTCTCGCGATGTGCCTGATGCGACCGGGGTGCGGGCT
>NZ_BMVW01000038.1 GCF_014650915.1 Streptomyces poonensis
ACGACCCGAGACCATCGCCGAACGTAATCGCCTCAAAGCTCACAAAGGTTAAAGAACAAGCTCAGGCCAGCAGGTGCAACAACCGGTCGGCCTGCCGCTCAGCGGTCCCCGGCGGATTCCTGGAATCCTCCGGGTCGTCGCCGGCCAGCAGAAACAGCCAGACGAGAGCGAGCAACCGGCGGCAGCCCCGCAGCCGTGACGCCTCTGCGGGGGCGAGGTCGAAACAGTCCAAGAACGCCGGGACATCGAGCGGGGTGCCGTTCACCCAGCTGCCCACATGTTCGGTGATTTCCGCCAGTTCGAACGCGCGATCGCTGCGGCCGGATTCCTCGAAGTCGACAACCTGGACCCGGCGGCCGTCCCACAGATAGTTCGCGAGGTTGCCGTCCCCGGGGCCGAAGACCGGCGGCACCCCCGGCGGCTCACCGGCGTCCAGACCGGAGGTGGCCAGCCAGTCCAGGCCGGCGTCCATGCCCTGCCGCACCGGACCACCGGCCTGGGGACGGGCCGTCGTCGCCCATGTATGCAGGTGCCCGATGAGCTCGGCCTGATGCCCGGGCCGGAGAGGCACCTCACGCACGACGTCAGAGGGCACCGCCGCATGCATCGCGGTCACCGCCTCGGCCAGGGCCTTGATCTGCTCGCTCCCCATCACGCCGCCGCGCAAGGGCTTCCCGTCGAGTCGGGACATCACCACGACCGGCTCCGATGCCGCGAGGTCGGCTTCCAGCGGCTGAGGAGCCAGTCCGGGAGCATGCCTGGCCAGCAGCGTTAAGGCCCGCCACTCGCGCTCAGCACGGTCACCGCTCCCTCTCGGGAACCGCTTGATCACCTTGTCGCCGGTCAACTCGATTGCATGCGTGCTCCATATGCCAGAACTCATACGCACGCATCCTGCCAGGAGCGCACGCCCAGCTTTTCGTTCCTCCTGACATCGGCAGGCGCGGACGGGAGGCTACTGCGTGGCCGGAGCGAGGCGGATGCCGCGGGTGCGGGCCCGGATCCGCACCGGCGCGGGCCGGGCCGGCTGGGATGTCGTCGGTGCGGGCCGCTTCTTGACCGGCTTGGTCAGACGGCGGGTCATCAACGTAATGGTCGTCCAGGCGAGGTGGGCCTCGCTGTGCTGGGGCAGGCGCTCGTAGTCCCGGCAGTTCCGGCGGGCCCGCATGATCCAGGAAATCGACCGCTCGACCACCCACCGCTTCGGCAGCACCTGAAAGCCCTTCTGTCCCTTGGGGCGGGCGACGGTGCGCAGGGTGAGGCCGAGGAAGGTGTGGGCCCAGTCGACGAGCTGGCCACCGTAGGCCGAGTCCGCCCAGGCCAGGGTGATCTCGGGGTGGGCGAGGCGGAGACGGAAGAGGAAGTCGTGGGCGGCCGGTCCGTCGTGCAGCGAGGCGGGCGTGACCATCACGGCCAGCGGCAGGCCCCGGGTGTCGACGGCGAGGTGCCGTTTGCGGCCGTTGATTTTCTTCCCGGCGTCGTAGCCGCGGGTGGCGGCACCGACGGTTTCGGCGCCCTTGACGCTCTGGGAGTCGAGGATGACGGTGACTGTCCGCGGGTTCTTGCCCTCCCGCTCGCGGACCTGCTGGTGGAGCTGGTCACGAAGGTGGGCGACGACTCCGGCGGCGGCCCAGCGCTGGAAGTATGCGTAGAGGCTGCGCCAGGGGATGCCGAAGTCGGCGGGTACGGCCCGCCACTTGATTCCGTTGTCCACGAGGTAGCGGATCGCGTCGACCACATCGCGCCGGTCGTACTTCTCCGGTCGGCCGCCCGTGGGCAGCGTGCAGGCCGGCGGCGGAAGCAGCGGCTCGATCAGCCGCCATTCCGCGTCCGACATGTCGGTTGGATATCGCCGCTCGCGCATGCTTCTGACCTGGTCTTTCAGCGTTCCATGCGGGTGAGGACTTCCAGGGTGGCCTTGACCCCGCTGAGCTGGTCCACCACCAGCCGCACCCACTCGTCCTCCGGGGCCTTCCGTGCGTGCGGGGTGACGATGCCGGTGAGGACGTTGGTGATCCGGTTCAGCTCGGCGTGGAAGAGCGCCCGCTCGTACGCGATCCACACCTCGGGGTCGTCGGAGAGCTGGAAGCCTTTCTCGCGGTTGCAGGTCACGGGCGGGAGCCCCTCCTTGGCGGCGACTTTCCGCAGGTAGCGCAGCCCGGCCCAGACCTGGGCGGGCGAGCGTTTGGTGGCCCGGCACAGCTGCGCGAGCGTCAACCCCTCCGGGCGGGCCTCCAGCAGGGCCTTGCGGACCGCGTCGCCGTGGACGTGGGCGGGACAGCCGGCCCGCCGCGGCATGGCTACTGTCCCCGCAGCAGCTGGGCGAGCTGTTCGTCCAGGTCCACCTTGCCAGTGGCCACGGCGTGCTCGATCCAGTCGGTGGTGGCCCGCAGCTTCTCCACATGCCGGGTGAGCGCGGCCACCTGTGATGCGGTGAGATCGTGGCAGCGCAGCTTGGGCACCAGCCGGGCGGCACCGGCGATGAAGCCCTGGCAGACCGCGATCAGGTCGCCGAACTCCTGGGCTTTGCGGAAGCCGCGGACGATGTGCACCGGGTCCTCGATCGGGTCGCCCTCGTCCTCGTCGGAGAAGGTCTGCACGTAGTCCTGCGTGAACTCGTCGTCCTCCCCGCCTTCCTCGGCCAGCTCGAACTGGGCCTCGTTCACGCGTTCCCGGGCGGTGGGGTCGCGCATGGCCTTGAAGGCAACGTCCGGGCGGCGCAGGAAGTCGGTGGCCACCACCGCCGCCACCGCCTCATCGCCCTCGGCCAGGTCCCGGATGGCCGCCACCTTCTCCGCCGTGCTGACCGGGACCTGATCGCTCTTCCAGCCCACCGCCTTCTTCGCGGCCTCGCCGGTCCACCGCGGCAGGCCCGTGCGCTCGTTCAGCGGCGGGTTCCGGATCAGCTCGAAGCGGTCCGGGTGCGCGGCCAGGATCCGGTGGACCTCGAAGGACACGCCGGTCTGCCGGTGCTCGGCCGGCCACTGCGCGGCCACCCACCGCTGCGTGCGCACCGTGTGAAAGGACACCCCCAGCCGGGCCGCGAACAGCGCCAGCGACTCCTCCACGCTCAGCTGCGGCTCCGCAACCGGCAGGTGCCCGCCGTGCGGACGCAGCGGCTCGATCTCCAGCGCCGCATCGCCCACCGCGAACTGGCAGCGGGCCTCCATCTCCACCCGGTCCAGCGAGCTGGTCACCAGCTCCTCGAACCGGTCCTTCCCCACACTCCCGATCGTCGTGAACACGGCAGATCACCACCCCGCGGACCGGGACGGCCCTTCACCGCCCAGGCACTCGGCCCGCCTGCCCCGACCGTCCTCCCGGCTGTCCATGGTCACCACAAGCGACCGAAAACTCAGTCGTCCGCACCGCAACCCTGATTCCCGCCGCCCGGTACTGCCCCGTTCTGCCACAACGGTGAACGAAACGGCCCACCCGCCCCAGAACAGAGCAAATAGAGAGTTCGTTCACAGCTTCTGAGCTTGTTCTTTAACCTTTGTGAGCTTTGAGGCGATTACGTTCGGCGATGGTCTCGGGTCGT
>NZ_BMVW01000039.1 GCF_014650915.1 Streptomyces poonensis
GAGTGAGAATGCAGGCATGAGTAGCGATACACACGTGGGAAACGTGTGCGCCGATTGACCAAGGGTTCCTGGGTCAAGCTGATCTGCCCAGGGTAAGTCGGGACCTAAGGCGAGGCCGACAGGCGTAGTCGATGGATAACCGGTTGATATTCCGGTACCCGCTGTGAAGCGTCAAACATCGAATCCAGTGATGCTAAGCCCGTGAAGCCGTTCCGGACCCTTCGGGGAATGGAAAGTGGTGGAGCCGGTGACCCGAGCTGGTAGTAGGTGAGTGATGGGGTGACGCAGGAAGGTAGTCCATCCCGGGCGGTGGTTGTCCCGGGGTAAGGGTGTAGGACGTCAGGTAGGCAAATCCGCCTGGCATGTGTCTGAGACCTGATGCCGAGCCGATTGTGGTGAAGTGGATGATCCTATGCTGTCGAGAAAAGCCTCTAGCGAGTTTCATGGCGGCCCGTACCCTAAACCGACTCAGGTGGTCAGGTAGAGAATACCGAGGCGTTCGGGTGAACTATGGTTAAGGAACTCGGCAAAATGCCCCCGTAACTTCGGGAGAAGGGGGGCCACACCCGGTGATGGAGCTTGCCTCCGGAGCTGGGGGTGGCCGCAGAGACCAGCGAGAAGCGACTGTTTACTAAAAACACAGGTCCGTGCGAAGCCGTAAGGCGATGTATACGGACTGACGCCTGCCCGGTGCTGGAACGTTAAGGGGACCGGTTAGCTCACTTTCGGGTGGGCGAAGCTGAGAACTTAAGCGCCAGTAAACGGCGGTGGTAACTATAACCATCCTAAGGTAGCGAAATTCCTTGTCGGGTAAGTTCCGACCTGCACGAATGGCGTAACGACTTCTCGACTGTCTCAACCATAGGCCCGGTGAAATTGCACTACGAGTAAAGATGCTCGTTTCGCGCAGCAGGACGGAAAGACCCCGGGACCTTTACTACAGTTTGATATTGGTGTTCGGTTCGGCTTGTGTAGGATAGCTGGGAGACTTTGAAGCAGCCACGCCAGTGGTTGTGGAGTCGTCGTTGAAATACCAGTCTGGTCGTGCTGGATGTCTAACCTGGGTCCGTGATCCGGATCAGGGACAGTGTCTGATGGGTAGTTTAACTGGGGCGGTTGCCTCCTAAAGGGTAACGGAGGCGCCCAAAGGTTCCCTCAGCCTGGTTGGCAATCAGGTGGTGAGTGTAAGTGCACAAGGGAGCTTGACTGTGAGACCGACGGGTCGAGCAGGGACGAAAGTCGGGACTAGTGATCCGGCGGTGGCTTGTGGAAGCGCCGTCGCTCAACGGATAAAAGGTACCCCGGGGATAACAGGCTGATCTTCCCCAAGAGTCCATATCGACGGGATGGTTTGGCACCTCGATGTCGGCTCGTCGCATCCTGGGGCTGGAGTCGGTCCCAAGGGTTGGGCTGTTCGCCCATTAAAGCGGTACGCGAGCTGGGTTTAGAACGTCGTGAGACAGTTCGGTCCCTATCCGCTGTGCGCGTAGGAGTCTTGAGAAGGGCTGTCCCTAGTACGAGAGGACCGGGACGGACGAACCTCTGGTGTGCCAGTTGTTCTGCCAAGGGCATGGCTGGTTGGCTACGTTCGGGAGGGATAACCGCTGAAAGCATCTAAGCGGGAAGCCTGCTTCGAGATGAGGACTCCCACCTCCTTGAGAGGGTAAGGCTCCCAGTAGACGACTGGGTTGATAGGCCGGATATGGAAGCCAGGTGA
>NZ_BMVW01000041.1 GCF_014650915.1 Streptomyces poonensis
CGGTGGTCAGAAGCTGGCCGGGTGAGCGGGTCCGGAAGAACGCATGCACCTGTCGTCGGCGGCTGGGCCACGTAACGGCGGTGTTGGCAAGGAAGGCCTTGAGCGCGGCCCAGACGCGTTCGACGGGGTTGTCGTGCGGGCTGTAGCGGGCGCCGTACCACAGGTGCAGGCCAGGCTGGCCGGCAACGAACTCGCGGACCGCACGGGCGTGGTGGATGGAGTCGTTGTCGCACAGCACCACCACCGCCGGGGCGGCGGGGGAGGCGGCCGCCAGCTGCTGGAGCAGGGCCAGGAAGTCGGCCGCACACCGGCGGCCGAGCCGGTAACGGAAGGCGCCGGTGGTCACCTCCAGCGCACCCAGCACCGTGAGCTGGCGGTTCTTGCCCGGGGTGGCGATCTGCGGGCGGTGGGCGAACGTCGTCCAGCTGGACCGCAGGTGCGGCAGCAGGTGCACGTGGGTCTCATCGGCCGCCCAGACCACCGTGCCGGGCGGCAGCAACCGCAGCCGTTTGACGATCGCCGCCACCACCGCGTCGCGGGCCGGATCACCGCGGGCGATCAGTCGGGGCCGCCGCCAGACGGCCACCTGCCGCACCCGCCGGTACAGCGTGCGCCGGCTCATTGCAGGACGCCGCAGATGCCGGTGCAGCCGCGGCACCGTCCAGGGCCCCGGCCGCTCAAGCAGCGCGGCGATCCGCGCGGGCAGTCGTCGGCCGCCCAGCCTCGGCCGTCCGCTGCGGGGCCGGTCGGCCAGACCGGTCACCCCGCAGGCGTTGAAGCGGCCGATCCACCGACGCACCGTGGCCGGGTCGCACTCCACCAGCACGGCGATCTGTGCAGGTGACAGCCCGTGCAGCGACAACAGCACCATCACCGCCCGCACCACCGTCCGGCCTCGGCCGCGCAGCAGGTCCCGTAATCGTTCACGTTCGACGTCGGACGCATTGGCGAACACGATGGGCGGGCGCACACTGACCACAACCTCGCCGGGTGGGCGGACGATGCTGGCGCTTCGATCGAACACCCGGCGAGGGCCATGT
>NZ_BMVW01000042.1 GCF_014650915.1 Streptomyces poonensis
ACCTTGGCGATGTTCTCGGCGTCGCCGCCGTACATCAGCGCGTAGCCGTTCTCCAGGCCCCACACACCGCCGGAGACGCCGCAGTCGACGAAGCCGATGCCCTTCAGGCCCAGCTCGACCGCGTGCTTCTCGTCGTCCGTCCAGCGCGAGTTCCCGCCGTCCACGACCACGTCGCCGGGCTCCAGGAGCTCGGCCAGCTCGTCGATGGTCGACTGGGTGGCGGCCCCGGCCGGCACCATCACCCACACCACGCGCGGGCCGCTGAGGCTGCCCACCAGCTCTTCCAGGCTGTGGACGTCGGCGAGGTCCGGGTTGCGGTCGTATCCGATGACGGTGTGGCCGGCGCGGCGGATCCGCTCGCGCATGTTGCCGCCCATCTTGCCGAGGCCGATGAGTCCGAGCTGCATGTCAGTTCACTTCTTCCGGAGGGTGCGGTAAGCGGCCACCAGGGCCTGGGTGGACGGGTCGAGACCGGGGACGTCGGCGCCTTCGGTGAGGGCGGGTTCGACGCGCTTGGCGAGGACCTTGCCGAGCTCGACGCCCCACTGGTCGAAGGAGTCGATGTTCCAGATCGCGCCCTGTACGAACACCTTGTGCTCGTACAGCGCGACCAGCTGGCCCAGCACCGACGGGGTCAGCTGCGGGGCCAGGATCGTGGTGGTGGGCCGGTTGCCGCGGAACGTCTTGTGTGCCACCAGCTCCTCGGCCACGCCCTCGGCGCGCACCTCGTCGGCGGTCTTGCCGAAGGCCAGGGCCTGGGTCTGGGCAAAGAAGTTGGCCATCAGCAGGTCGTGCTGGGCGGCCGGCTCGGCGCCCAGCTCGTCCACCGGGCG
>NZ_BMVW01000043.1 GCF_014650915.1 Streptomyces poonensis
CCCCAGTGAACCGTCGCGAGTGCGCGGTGGGTGATGGGTGGTTGGTCGTTGTTTGAGAACTGCACAGTGGACGCGAGCATCTGTGGCCAAGTTTTTAAGGGCGCACGGTGGATGCCTTGGCACCAGGAACCGATGAAGGACGTGGGAGGCCGCGATAGTCCCCGGGGAGTCGTCAACCAGGCTTTGATCCGGGGGTTTCCGAATGGGGAAACCCGGCAGTCGTCATGGGCTGTCACCCACTGCTGAACACATAGGCAGTGTGGAGGGAACGCGGGGAAGTGAAACATCTCAGTACCCGCAGGAAGAGAAAACAACCGTGATTCCGGGAGTAGTGGCGAGCGAAACCGGATGAGGCCAAACCGTATGCGTGTGAGACCCGGCAGGGGTTGCGCATGCGGGGTTGTGGGATCTCTCTTTCACGGTCTGCCGGCCGTGAGACGAGTCAGAAACCGTATGGGTAGGCGAAGGACATGCGAAAGGTCCGGCGTAGAGGGTAAGACCCCCGTAGCTGAAATCTGTACGGCTCGTTTGAGAGACACCCAAGTAGCACGGGGCCCGAGAAATCCCGTGTGAATCTGGCGGGACCACCCGCTAAGCCTAAATATTCCCTGGTGACCGATAGCGGATAGTACCGTGAGGGAATGGTGAAAAGTACCGCGGGAGCGGAGTGAAATAGTACCTGAAACCGTGTGCCTACAAGCCGTGGGAGCGTCGGACATCAGCTTGCTGGTGTCTCGTGACTGCGTGCCTTTTGAAGAATGAGCCTGCGAGTT
>NZ_BMVW01000044.1 GCF_014650915.1 Streptomyces poonensis
GCTCCGGCCCGATGGCGATCATCAGGGACAGGCCGATCGCGGAGTCGTAGGAGTAGCGGCCGCCCACCCAGTCCCAGAACTCGAACATGTTCGCGGTGTCGATGCCGAAGTCCGCGACCTTCTCCGCGTTGGTCGACAGCGCCACGAAGTGCCTGGCCACGGCCTTGTCGTCGCCGAGCCCGGCCAGCAGCCAGGAGCGGGCCGTGGTGGCGTTGGTGATGGTCTCGATGGTGGTGAACGTCTTCGAGGCCACGATGAACAGGGTCTCGGCCGGGTCCAGGTCACGCACGGCCTCGTGCAGGTCGGAACCGTCCACGTTGGACACGAACCGCACGGTCAGCGAGCGGTCGGTGTAGGCGCGCAGCGCCTCGTACGCCATCGCCGGGCCCAGGTCGGAGCCGCCGATGCCGATGTTGACCACGTTGCGGATGCGGCGGCCGGTGTGGCCGGTCCACTCGCCCGAGCGGACCCGGTGCGCGAAGTCGCTCATCTTGTCGAGCACCGCGTGCACCTTGGGCACCACGTTCTCGCCGTCGACCTCGATCACCGCGTCCCGCGGCGCGCGCAGCGCGGTGTGCAGCACGGCGCGGTCCTCGGTGACGTTGATCCTCTCACCGCGGAACATGGCGTCCCGCAGCCCGAACACGTCGGT
>NZ_BMVW01000045.1 GCF_014650915.1 Streptomyces poonensis
CGACGGAGCCCGCGGTCGCGAACCGCAGCAGGGTGGTGGCCGAGAGCTCCTCGGTCGTGGTCGTGCTCATGCTTAGAAGTACCCCTCGCGCTTGCGGTCTTCCATCGCGGCCTCGGAGAGCTTGTCGTCGGCGCGGGTGGCGCCGCGTTCGGTGAGCCGGGAGGCGGCGATCTCGGCGATCACCTTCTCGATGGTGTCGGCGTCGGAGTCGACCGCGCCGGTGCAGGACATGTCGCCCACGGTGCGGTAGCGGACCTGCCGCTTGACCACCGTCTCGCCGTCCCTGGGCCCGCCCCACTCGCCGGCGGTGAGCCACATGCCGGCGCGCTGGAAGACCTCGCGCTCGTGGGCGTAGTAGATGTCGGGCAGTTCGATGTTCTCGCGGGCGATGTACTGCCACACGTCCAGCTCGGTCCAGTTGGACAGCGGGAAGACGCGCACGTGTTCGCCGGGGGCGTGGCGGCCGTTGTACAGCTGCCACAGCTCGGGGCGCTGGCGGCGGGGGTCCCACTGGGAGAACTCGTCGCGCAGGGAGAAGACGCGTTCCTTGGCGCGGGCCTTCTCC
>NZ_BMVW01000046.1 GCF_014650915.1 Streptomyces poonensis
CGCCTCCACCTACTCCGGCGGCATGAAGCGGCGCCTGGACATCGCCATGACCCTGGTCGGCAGCCCGCGGATCATCTTCCTCGACGAACCGACCACCGGCCTCGACCCGCGCTCCCGCCACAACATGTGGCAGATCATCCGGGAACTGGTCACCGGCGGCGTCACCGTCTTCCTCACCACCCAGTACCTGGAGGAGGCCGACGAACTCGCCGACCGCATCGCCGTCCTCCACGACGGGAAGATCGCCGCCGAGGGCACCGCCGAGGAGCTCAAGCGGATCGTCCCCGGCGGACACGTCCGGCTCCGCTTCACCCACCCGGCCGCCTACCAGGGCGCCGCCGTCGCACTGGGCGAGGCCGCCCGCGACGACGAGGCCCTCGCCCTGCAGATCCCGAGCGACGGCAGCCAGCGCGCACTGCGCTCCCTCCTCGACCGGCTGGACGTGGCCGGCATCGAGGCCGACGAACTGACCGTGCACACCCCCGACCTCGACGACGTGTTCTTCGCCCTCACCAGCAGCGACGTGCCCAACCAGCCCAAGGAGACTGTCCGATGAGC